>NZ_CP102233.1:0-3687500 GCF_028553905.1 Sorangium sp. So ce836
ATGACGATTCCGAAACACGAGCCGCGCGAAGTCTTCGATCGGGCGATCGAGCATACGCGGACGCTTTCCCCCGCGACCTTCGACCAGTGGTTTGGGGGAGTTCAGTTCGATGATCTGACCGACGGCGTCCTCACGCTGCGTGTCCAGAACGAGTTCGTCCTCGAGTGGGTCAGGGACAACTTCCTGCCGGCGCTGACGGACAAGATCCGAGAGCTCACCGGCTGGTCGGTCCAGGTGGCGTGGACGATCGATCAGAACCTCGACTCGCCGATCGCCCAGCGCGTGGAGCTCACCCCGGTGCGTCCGCGGGCGCTCGTGGTGCGCCCGACGAGCGCGGCGCCGGCGCCGGCGCCCCGCCCCGAGCCGTCGCTCCGGCGCGTCCCGTCGATGCCCGACGACCTCAACCCGAAGCACACCTTCGCGAGCTTCGTCGTGGGCCCGTCGAACCAGCTGGCGCACGCGGCCGCGATCGCGGCGGCGGGTGGCGGGGGCCGCCGGTACAACCCGCTCTTCATCTGCGGCGGCACGGGGCTCGGCAAGACGCACCTCATGCACGCGATCGCGCACCGCGTCTTCGAGGGCAGGCCGGAGGCGCGCATCATCTACGTCTCGGCCGAGAAGTTCACGAACGACTTCATCACGGCCATCCAGCACCACAGGATGGACGAGTTCCGCGCGCGGTACCGGTCGAGCTGCGACGTGCTGCTGGTCGACGACATCCAGTTCCTGGCCGGGCGCGAGCAGACGCAGGAGGAGTTCTTCCACACGTTCAACGCGCTCCACACGCTCGACCGGCAGATCGTGGTGACGAGCGACAAGTACCCCCAGAACCTCGAGCGCATGGAAGAGCGTCTCGTCTCGCGGTTCTCCTGGGGGCTCGTCGCCGACATCCAGGTGCCGGAGCTGGAGACGCGCGTCGCGATCGTCCGGAACAAGGCGGCGCTCGAGGGCATCGCGCTCACCGACGACGTGGCGCTCTACCTCGCGCAGATGGTCCGCTCCAACGTCCGCGAGCTCGAGGGGACGCTGATCCGGCTGGCGGCCAAGAGCTCGCTCACGGGCCGCCCCGTGGACCTGCCGTTCGCGCGCGCCGAGATCACGGCCACGTCGCCGCCGCGGGCGCAGATGATGAGCGTCGAGGACATCCAGCGCGCGGTGTGCCACCACTTCCACCTGCGCTCGATCGACCTCACGTCGAAGGACCGCCACAAGAGCGTCGCCTTCGCGCGCCACGTCGCGATGTACCTCTGCAAGCAGCGGCTGAAGTGCAGCTTCCCGGAGATCGGGCGGGCCTTCGGCAACCGCGATCACACGACCGTGATGAGCGCCGTCCGCAAGATCGAGGCGCAGCGGGACTCCGATCCGCAGGTCCGCGCCCACCTCGAGGCGCTCGAGAAGAAGCTCGCCGACGAGTGAGCCGCGCGGCGCGCGCCATCGCCGCGGCGCGCGCCATCGCCGCGGCGGAGGCCGCGCCGCGGGGCGATCAGAGCTCGGACAGCGCGGCGCGCGCGTCGTCGGCGACGAGCTTGTTGCCGTAGGCGGAGGCGAGCTCGAGCACCTCCGCGAGCTCGCGCCGCGCCTCCTCGACCTGGCCCCGCTGCTTCAGGAGCGCGCCGAGCAGGTACCGGCTCTCCAGGGCGTCCGTCCGGTACGAGCGCGCTTCGGCGTAGCCCGCGAGCTCGCGCAAGAGATCGCCGGCGGTGGCCGCGCCGTTCAGGCCGTCGAGGTAGGCGAGGTGCGCGCGGTTGATCGCGACGAGGCGCTCGTGGCCGCTCTCCTCGGCGAGCTCCCTCGACTCGGTGAGCGACGCGTACGCGCGCGGCAGATCGCCGAGCCGCCGGCTCGCGTCGCCGAGGTTGTGCAGCGCGGCGGCGGTCTCGAAGCGCAGGCCCGCCGACCGGGCGAGATCGACGGCGCGCGCCGAGGTCTCCGCCGCGGCGGCGAAGTCGCGGAGGAAGACGTGCACGAGGACGCGCTGCTTCTCGCGCTCGCTCGCCGCCGCGAGATCGCCCGTGTGGCCGAGCGCCTCCGCCCGGTCGAGCGCGCGGAGCGCCGCCTCGATGTCGCCCGTCGCCGCGCGCGTCTGAGAGATCGCGAGCAAGAGCCGCTCGTCGTCGATGTCGCCCATCGCCTCGAGCTGCTCGACCGCGCGGACCGCGCGGGTGAAATCGCCCGTCCTCACGCCGATCTCCGTCTCGCACGCGAGCGCCTTCCGGCGGAGGTCCTCGCGGTCGCCGGCGAGGGCGTACGCCTCCTCCAGCCGCGCGTACGCGTCGGCGAAGAGGTCCACCGCGCCGAGCGCGCGCGCCACGTCGACGCGCGCCGAGAGCTTCTGCTCCGGGGCGCCGGCGTCGTCGATGCGCCGGAGCGCGCGGGCCGCGACGTCGCCGAGATCGGGCGCGGAGCGCACGCGCACCACGACGTCGGCGAGCGCGCGGAGCCACGCGCAGAGCTCCGCCGGCGAGCGGTGGGCGTGATCGCCGAGGTCGAGCGCCTGGAAGATGAGCCGGAGCGCGGGGTCGAGCTGGCTCGCGCGGATCTTGTGGAGCGCCGCCCGCGCGTAGAACGTCGCGGCCCGGTCGCGGTCGCCGGCCTGGTAGAAGTGCTGCCCGATGCGCTCGGCGTGCTCGGCGCTGTCCTCGCCGACGACCGCGAGGTACGCCGCCGCGGCCGCGGCGTGCAGCTCCCGGCGGAGCTCCGGCGGGATGGCGTCGAGGACGATCTCGCCGTGCATGGGCGACGCGAAGCCCGCCTGCGCGGGGCCCTTGAGCCGCAGGAGATCGCGGGTCGCGAGCCCGGAGATCGCGCGGTTCACGAGCGAGAGCTTCTGCTGGAGCAGCGCCGCGAGGACCTCGGTCGGCACCGGATCGCCGAGGATCGCCGCGGCCTGGAGCACGGCGCGGTCGCTCGGGTCGAGCCGCCGCACCCGCGTGGCGATGAGCGTGCGCAGCGAGCGCGGCACCGCCGACGCGCCGTCGAGCCGGGCCTTCACCGCGCCGCTCACGACGGTGAGCGCGCCGGAGTCGCCGAGCTCCTTGATGAGCTCCTCGAGGAAGAGCGGGTGGCCGCCGGCGCGCTCGCGGCAGAAGGCGACCACGTCGGGCGGCAGGAACGTCGCGCCGATGCGCGCCGACATGAGGCGCGCGCTGTCGCTGTCCGAGAGCTCCCCGACCCGGATCCGGTAGAAGTGGGGGTGCGCCTCGAGCAGCGGCGGCGGGTCGCTGCGCGTCGCCAGGATCAGCACGGCGCGGAGCCCGCCGGCGCGGCCGGCCGTGGCGAGGAGGGTCTCGGCGGTGAGCTGGTCCATCGCCTGCGCGTCGTCCCAGGCGAAGCAGTGGAGCCGATCCTCGCAGAGGCTCTGGACCATCCGCGGGAAGGCCGCGCGCAGGATCGCGGTCGTCCCCTGCGGCGCCCGCGGGTCGACGAGCGCCGCGCCGAGCTGGCCGAGCACGGCCGCGGACTCGTCCTCGCGCAGGCCGAGCGCCCGCAGCCGCGGCAGCACGGCGCGGATGCGCTCCTCGTCGTCGCCCTCCTGGATGCCGCAGAGCACCTGCAGCATCGCGGTGAGGCCGCTCCACGGCACGTCGGCGCCGTTGTGCGGGCACGACGCGACGTAGACGCCGACGTTGTAGTCGCCCTTCGAGAGCCGCCGCTCCATCTCGGCGAGCAGCCGCGTCTTGCCGATGCCGCGCTCGCCCTGGATGACCGCGATCTGCGCGCGCTTCCTCGTGGCGGCGGCGAGGATGTCGCCGAGCTGCTTGAGCTCGTCGCGGCGGCCGACGAAGCGGCCGTACGCGCCGTCCGGGGGCTCCGCCGAGGTGACCACGCGCCCCCCCTCGGGCGCGGTCCGGCCCGCGCCGGGCAGCTCCTCGGTCGTGAAGGCGTTGCGGAGGACGCGCCAGGTGAGGTGTGACACGGCGACCTGGGACTCGGTCGCGCGGGCGAGCGCCTGGGCCGAGGCGATGAGCGAGGTGAGGCGCTCGTCGCGGATCGGGGCGCCGGCGCCGTCGACGAGGATGCGGGCGAGGTGGATGCCGGCCGAGACCGCCGCGCCCCCGCCGCGCGAGCGCAGGATCACGAGGGCGGCGCGCACCGCGGCCTCGGTGTCGCGGCCGTCGGCGTCGCCGAGCCCGAAGACGGCGACGAGCTGCGGCGCCTCCTGCTCGAGCAGCAGCGCGCCGTAGCGCGCCAGCACCTCGCGGGCCCGCGCGATGCGCTTCGCCGCGTCGTCCTCGGACCCGGTGAAGATGAGCACGAGCGCCGTGACCTCGCGCCGCTCGCCGAGCCCGCGCGCGGCCGGGCTGCTGTCGGCCTTCTCGAGCAGCTGGAGGAGCCCCGACGCCGTGATGCGGCTGCGCGTGCTCGTCGTGTGCGGCACCTCGACCGGCGTGCGGTCGTTGGCCCCGAGCGGCTCCTCCTCGAGCGCGGCGCTCGCCTCGAGCTCGGCGCCCGCCTTCTCCTCGTGGAACGGCTCGAGGAACTCGGCGAGGTCGTTCGCCCCGAACCGCTCGCCGGTCGCGTAGAAGAAGCCGAGGAGGGCCTCGTGCAGCCGCCCGGCGTCGGGGAACCGATCCTCGACGTTCTTCGCGAGCATCGTGCTCACGATGTCGACGAGCGGCCTCGGCACGTCGGGGCGCACGAGCGCGAGCGGCGGGTACTCGCTCGCCTGCAGCCGCCGCATGACCTCGAACGCCGTCGGCGCCGCGAACGGGTTCGAGCCGGCGATCATCTCGTAGAGCACCGTCCCGAGCGAGAAGAGGTCGCTCCTGCCGTCGATGGCGCCGGCGCGCGACTGCTCGGGGCTCATGTACGCGAGCTTCCCGCGGATCCTGCCGGCGCGCTTCTCGCCGACCTCCTCCTCGGTCATCGACTGCGTCGCCTTGGCGATGCCGAAGTCGGTGACCTTCACCTCTCCCTCCCAGGAGAGCAGGATGTTCTGGGGCGAGATGTCGCGGTGGACGATGCCGAGGGGGCGCGACTGCTCGTCGCGGCGCCTGTGGGCGTGGTCGAGCGCCTTCGCGATCTCGGCGGTCATGAAGACGGCCATGGCGAGGGGGATCGGCCGCTTCGACCTCCGGCAGCGGGCGAGCAGCGTCGCCAGGTCGAGCCCGGGGACGTACTCCATCGCGATGAAGTAGCTGGTCGGATCGCCGTTCGGGTGGTCGACGCGGCCGAGGTCGAACACCTGCACGATGTTCGCGTGCGAGAGGCGGACGGCGAGCTTCGCCTCGTGCACGAACATGTCGACGAAGCGCCCCTGCTCGGCAAGCTTGGGGAGGATGCGCTTGATGACGAGGACCTTCTCGAACCCCTCGACGCCGAAGCTCTTGGCCTTGAAGACCTCGGCCATGCCGCCTTCGCCGAGGCGCTCGAGCAAGCGATAGCGTCCGAAGGTCTCGTTCAGCATCGTCGCGTCGAAGCCCCGCGCAGCCTTGCGTCTAGAGCGCGCGCGGCGCTCCGGAGGGGACGGCCTCGGCTCGGCGCGCGCGCCGGCAGCGCCTCACCGGCCCCGCCGCCCGGCCGCGCGTCACGTCTCGACCGCCTTGTTCGCGCCGGCGTCATCGTCCCCTCCATACATCGACTCCGCGATCCGGAACGCCGCCCCCTCGAGGCGCGCGTACGCCGCCCGGAGCGCGTCGAGATCGCCGCCGCCGTCGAGCAGCTTGCGCAGCGCGGAGCACTCGGCCTGGACCTCGCCGAGGAGCTCGGCGTCGAGCAGATCGCTGTAGCCGTCGAGGGCCTGCTCGGTCGTGTAGACGAGGGTCTCGGCCTGGTTGCGGAGCTCGGCGAGCTCGCGCCGGAGCGAGTCGGTCTGCTTGAACCGCTCGCCCTCCGAGACGAGCCGGTCGACCTCGTCCGGCGTGAGGCCGCTCGTCGGGGTCACCCGGATCTCCTGCACCCTCCCCGTCCCGAGATCGCGCGCCTCGACGCGGACGATCCCGTTCTCGTCGATGCGGAAGGTGACCTGGATCTTGGGCAGCCCGCGGGGCGCGGGCGGGATGCCGGTGAGCTCGAAGCGGGCGAGGCTCCGGCAGTCGGCGGCCATCTCGCGCTCGCCCTGGAGCACGTGCACGGGGACGAAGCTCTGGTTGTCGACGCTCGTCGTGAAGATCTCGCTCCGCTCGGTCGGGATCGTGGTGTTCCGCGGGATGAGCTTGAACATCACGCCGCCGCCGGTCTCGACGCCGAGCGACAGCGGCGTCACGTCGAGGAGCAGCACCTCGTCGACGTGCCCCGAGAGCGCGGCGCCCTGCAGCGCCGCCCCGACCGCGACGACCTCGTCGGGGTTCACGCCCTTGTTCGGCTCCCGGCCGAAGAACTCGCGCACCGCCGCCTGCACGGCGGGCATCCGCGTCATGCCGCCGACGAGGACCACCGTGTTGACGGCGGAGACGGGGAGCTTGGCGTCCCCGAGCGTCGCCCGGCAGACGTCGATGGTCCGCCGGATGAGGCTCTCGCAGAGCATCTCGAGCTCGTTGCGCCGCATCGACCGCTCGAGGTGGAGCGGCCCGCCGCCCGGGCCGACGGCGATGAAGGGGATGTTGATCTCGGTCTCGAGCGACGACGAGAGCTCGTGCTTCGCCTTCTCCGCCGCCTCCTTGAGCCGCTGCAGCGCCATGCGGTCGCGGCGCAGATCGATCCCGTGCTTGGCCTCGAACTCGTCGGCGAGCAGGTCGATGATCCGCTGGTCGAAATCCTCGCCGCCGAGGTGCGTGTCGCCGCCGGTCGACTTGACGCTGAAGACCCCGCTCGCGATCTCGAGGATCGAGATGTCGAACGTCCCGCCGCCGAGGTCGTAGACCGCGATCGTCTCGGCCTTCACCTTGTCGAGGCCGTAGGCGAGCGCGGCGGCGGTCGGCTCGTTGATGATCCGGCGCACCTCGAGCCCGGCGATCCGCCCCGCGTCCTTGGTCGCCTGCCGCTGCGCGTCGTCGAAGTAGGCCGGGACGGTCACCACCGCTTCGGTCACCGGCTCGCCGAGGAACCGCTCGGCGACCTGCTTCATCTGGCCGAGGATCATCGCCGAGATCTCGGGGGGCGAGTAGCTGCGCCCCTTGACCTCGACCCAGGCGTCGCTGTTCGGCGCCTCGGCGATCTTGTAGGGGGCGAGCAGGATCTGCTTGCTGACCTCGGGCGCGCTGAACTTGCGGCCCATCAGCCGCTTCACCGCGTAGATGGTGTTCTGCGGGTTCGTGACCGCCTGGCGCCGCGCCACCTGCCCGACCAGGCGCTCACCGCTCGCGGGAAAGCCGACCACGGAGGGGGTCGTGCGCGCGCCTTCGGCGTTCGGGATCACCCGCACGTCGTTGGCCGAGGCGACCCCTGCCCCTTCGACGACCGCCACGCACGAGTTCGTCGTCCCGAGATCGATGCCGATCACCTTCCCCATATGCGGCGAAAGATACTACAGGCCTGGATGCTCGCTGGGTGGGGAGACGACCGTGGCGCCCGCGATATTTGGGGAGATCGTGCGGCGAGGTGGCGGGGCACAGCAGATCACGGAGCGGGCCACCGCCATGATGCGCACGAGGCAGGCGGTGTGCGCCGGAGGGAGCCGGCGCGCTGCGCAGCGGGAAGCTCAGCTCGCCGCGGGGGCGGCCTCGCCGGGCGAGCCCTTCGAGACGACGACCATCGCCGCGCGGATCAGGTAATCGCCCAGCATGTATCCCGGCTGGACCTCCGCGATGACGACGCCGGCCGGGTGCTCGGTCGACTCGATCTGCTGGATGGCCTCGTGCACGCTGGGATCGAAGGGCTTGCCGACGGCGGCGATGCGCTTGATGCCCATGCGATCGAGCGTGTCGACGAACTGCTTGGCCACGATGCGCACGCCCTCGGCGACCGACTTCACGTCGGGCGCGCTCTCCGCGTGGGTGGCGGCGCGCTCGAGGTTGTCGAAGACCGGGAGCAGGTCCTTCAGGATCGACTCGCGCCCGCGGCGCTGCGCCTCTTCGGCCTCGCGCCGGGAGCGCTTCCGGAAGTTGTCGAAATCGGCGGCGGTGCGCAGCAGCTGCTCGCGCACCCGCGCGGCCTCGGCCTGCGCCTCGCCGAGCTTTTCTTCGGGGGTGGGGGCTCGCTGCTCCGCGGGCGCTGCGCGTTCCGCCTGCGCCTCCGCCGTCTCCCCGGTGTTCTGGCTCGACCCATTTTGTTCCGAATCGCTCATAGGACGGCCGGCACTATAACCAGCCGCGATCCGCTGGCAATCGCCAGGCCGAAGGTCGGTCCGCGGCGGGCGAGCGCCGGCGCGCCTCGTCAGCAGCGCGCCGCGCCTCGCCGAGACCGGCCGCAGGCGCTTCGGGACCGGCCCGGGGCGCTCCGGGAACGGCCGCGGGCGCAGACCTGCCTCGGACGCTCGCGGGCGGTCGCTCCGGACGCGCGTTTTGCCCGGCTCTCAGCGATCCGCGGTCGGCCGTGCATCCACCGTTTGCTCCGACCCCCTGCCCGGCGTTAGATCGCCCCCCATGAGCATCGCCCCCAGCCCCGCCGGCGCACCAGCCCCGGCGAACGCCTCGACGCCCGCCAGCTCGCCGCTCCTCGCGGCGCAGAAGCACCTCCTCGGCAACTACCGCCAGCCCGCGTTCGTCCTCGACCGCGGCCGGGGCTGCGAGCTCTTCGACACGGATGGGCGCAGGTATCTCGACATGTGCGCGGGGGTGGCGGTGGCCTCGCTCGGGCATGCTCACCCGCGGCTCGTGGCGACCATCGCCGAGCAGGCGGGCCGCCTCATGCACGTCTCCAACTATTTCTTCAACGCGGAGAACCTCCGCCTCGCCGAGGAGCTCTGCGCGAAGACCGGCTTCGACCGCGCCTTCTTCTGCAACTCGGGCACAGAGGCGAACGAGGCGATGCTCAAGCTCGCGCGCCGCCACTTCTTCAACCGCGGCGAGACCGAGCGCTACCGGATCATCGCGTTCGAAAACGCGTTCCACGGCCGCACCCTGGGCGCGGTCGCCCTGACCGGGACGCCGAAGTACCGCGAGGGCTTCGGCCCCTCGCTCGCGGGCGTCACCCACGTGCCCTACGGGGACGCGGCCGCGGTGCGCGCCGCCATGGGCCCGGACGTCGCGGGGATCCTCGTGGAGCCGGTGCAGGGGGAGGGCGGCGTCCTGCCGGCCCCTGCCGGGTTCCTCGCCGAGCTGCGGCGCATCGCGGACGAGCACGGCGCCCTGCTGCTCCTCGACGAGGTGCAGACCGGCATCGGGCGCACGGGGCACTGGCTCGGGGCGACGGTCGACGGCGTCCAGGGCGACGCGGCGGCGCTCGCGAAGGGGCTCGGCGGCGGCTTTCCGATCGGCGCGCTGGTGCTGCGGGAGCGGCTCAACGGCGCGCTGCCCCCGGGCTCGCACGGCTCGACCTACGGCGGCAACGCGCTCGCCTCCGCCACGGCGCGCACGGTGCTCGCGGTCATCGAGGAAGAGAAGCTCTGCGAGGCCGCCCTGAAGCGCGGCGAGCAGCTCGGCCGCGGCCTCGCCGCGATCGCCGCGCGGCTGCCGGGCGTGTGCGCCGGCGAGCGCGGGCGCGGCCTGCTCCGCGGGCTCATCCTCGCGCCGGGCGTCGACGCGCGCGCCGCGCTCGGCCGCGCGCGCGACCGGGGCGTGCTGCTCACGATCGCGGGCAGCAACGTGCTCCGGTTCACGCCGCCCCTCATCGTGAGCGAGGCTCAGATCGACGAGGCCCTGGCCGAGGTCGAGGCCGCGCTCGCCGAGACGCCGGCTGCGGGTTGAGGTGGCCGCCTCGCGCGCAGCCGGGCCCGCCGTCGCGCCCCTCCCGTGCTCGGGCTGCAGCAAGCTGATCGATCCGCTCCGCGCAGGGCACGTCGCGATCTTCGATCAGCGCTTCCATTACTTCTGCAACGCCCGGTGCCGCCACGTCTTCCTCGGCGAGGCCTCGCCGGCGCCGGGCGACGCCCGGCCGTCTGGCCCCGCCGCGCACGGCGCGCCGCTGCTCGGCGCCCCGGCCCGCGGGATCTCGCCGGCCGCGCCGCCGGTGGCCGCAGGGCCGCACGCCTCGGCGCCGCGCGCCGAGCCCGCGCGGGCGGGCGCGGACGACGGCGCCGCGCGCCTCGCCGATCTCGACGCGCCGATCGTCGACGCGTTCCCGCCCGTGTCGCTCGACGAGAGGCTCCCGGATCTGCCCGTCCTCGACGACGACCGCGCGCTGCTCGAGCCCATCGGGAACACCATCCTGAGCGAGGAGCCGCAGCGCTACGAGGCGGTCGAGGCGCGGGACATCGGCGCGCTCCTGCTCGTGCTCGCGATCATCGCGGGGACGCTCGCGGTCGCGCTCACCCTCGCCGGCGACGCGAAGCTCGTCATCGGCGCGCGCATCGTGCTCGCCACGGTGAGCGCGGGGATGCTCCTCGGCCGCGCCGCCACGACCGCGCGCGACGCCACGGACCCGCACCCGGCGCCGATGCTCGCCCCCGTCCTCGGCGGGCTCGTGGCCGCGGTCTGGGCCCTCTTCGGCGAGGATCGCGCGCTGGCGGCCGAGGCCGCCTCGCTCGCGGGCGTCATCGCCACCGCCAGCGCGATCAGCGCGTGGCTCATCGAGAGCGCCCGCCACCGCGTGTTCGCGGAGCGGGCCTGGATCGCGTCCGTGCTCTCCACGCCGGCGCGCCGGCCGCACGTCGCGTGGGCGCCGAGCCCGGCGCCCGCCGACCGAGCCGTGCCGCGCGGCGATGACGGCGCGGCCGAGGGCGAGCTCTACGAGCTGCGGCCGGGCGAGAGCGCCCAGGTCGACGCGGGGGACGTCGTCCCCGTCGATCTCGTGGTCACGGGCGGCGACGTCGAGGTGCTCCCCTGGATCGGCGCGACCACGCCGGCCCGCCGCCGCGACGGCGACCCCGTCGTCGCCGGGGCCACCGTGGTCCGGGGCCGCCTCGTCGGCGCGTGCACCTTCTCCGGCGGCGATCGCGCGGTCGCGCGGGTGCTGCTCGACGTCCGCCGGCGCGCGGACGCCCTCGCGCCCATCGCGCAGGCCTCCCGCGCCTTGACCGAGCGCTGGGCGATCGGCGCCGCGGTGATCGGCGCGCTCTCCGCCTTCGTCGCCGGCAGGACGCCCGTCGAGATCGCGATGACCGCGGCCGCCGTGCTCGCCGCGCTGGCCACGGCGATCACGGCCTCCATCGCCTCGGTGCACGTCGCTCGGGGCATCCTGCTCGGGCTCCGCCGGGGCATCGTCTACAAGAGCGCCGACGCCTGGGATCGCGCGGGCAAGGTCTCGGTCGCCGTGTTCTGCGCCCGCGGCACGCTGCTGCTCGGCGAGCCCGAGCTCGCGGAGCTGGAGGCGACCGGCCAGAAGCTCACGCCGAGCGACGTGCTCGCGCTCGCCGCCGGGGCCGAGCGCACCGAGGAGCACCCGGTCGCCACGGCGATCGTGCGCGCCGCCCGCGTCCGCGGCCTGCGGCCCGACGGGGTGCGCAACCCCAACTTCCACCCGGGCCTCGGCGTGACGGCCGTCACCTCGTCCGGCGAGGATCTCTGCGTCGGCAACCGCGCGCTCATGCTCGAGCAGCGGATCTCGATCGCCGCGGCCGAGAGCCGCGTCGCCGAGCTCGAGGCGCTGGGGCGCACCGTGGTCCTCGTCGCGGTGGGCGCGCGACTCGTCGGCCTCATCGGCCTGCAGGACGGGCTGCGCCCCGGGGCGCGGGCCGCCATCCAGCACCTGCTCGACGCGCAGGTCGAGCCCGTGCTGATGTCGGGCGACGCGCGCGAGACGTGCGAGGCGATCGGCCGCTCGCTCGACATCGACCACATCCGCCCCGAGGTGCTCCCCGCGGATCGCGGCGCCGAGGTGCGGCGCCTGATCGACGCGGGCACGAGCGTCGCCGTCCTCGGCCACGCGGGCGTCGACGACGCCGCGCTCGGCGCCGCGGACGTCTCCGTGGCGCTCGGCGCGGCCGGCGCTGCGCCCGCCGACTTCTCCGTCGTCCTCGCCTCGGACGACGTCCGCGACGCCGCGCTCTCCCTCGCGCTCGCGCACCGCACGCGCCTCGAGGCGCGCGTCGGGCTCGCGCTGAGCGTTGCCCCGGCGCTCGTCGGCGCCGCGGTGATCTCCGCGTTCGTGCTCCCGCCGGCCTACGCCCCCATCGCCTCGCTGCTCGGCGGCGTCATGGCCGTCGTCCACGCCCGCGCGCTCGACGCGAAGAGCTGAGCGCGGCGCGGCCGGCGGCGCCGCGCCGCGGGCTACGAGATGCCGGACGCCGCGTCCTTGGAATCGCGGCAGTCCAGGCAGACGCCGTACATCTCGTGCTTGTGCCAGGTCACCTCGAAGCCGTACTTCGCGGCGATCTCTTCCTGGAGCGCCTCGATGCGCGGCTCCTCGAACTCGATGATCTTGCCGCAGCTCACGCAGATGAGGTGGTCGTGGTGCGCGCTGGCGTCGTCGGCCAGCTCGTAACGGCTGAGGCCGTCGCCGAAGCGGCGCTCGGAGGCCACGCCGCACTCCGCGAGCAGCTTGAGCGTCCGGTACACGGTCGCGTACCCGATGCCGCGGTCGTGCGCGCGCACTTCCGTGAGCAGGTCCTCGATGGTCATGTGCGGCGCGCCCGAGAAGAACGTGTCGACGATCAGCCGGCGCTGCGCCGTCGACCTCAGCCCCTTCTTGGCCATGTACGCCTGGAGGCGAGCCCGCAGCCGGTCGAGGGCAACTTTGTCGACGTGGGTCACGTTGTCCCCCTCTCTCGCAACGACGGCCATGACGAGTTTATCCCGTTCGCGGCGAACCGCGTCAAGGCCGGCGACCGCGCCCGCTCGACGCGACCCGCCCGTTGCGGCCGTGTCCCCGTCGCTACGCGCGCGTTCCTTGCCGCGTTCCTTGCCGCGTTCCTTGCCGCGTTACTCGCCGACCTGCGCCATGTAGCTGACCTGCGCGGCCGAGCCTCCCAGGGGGCTCAGCAGCGTGACGGGCGGCGCGACGAGCCCGGCCGCGGCCGTGTTGTCGATGACGACGTAGTAGAGGCCCGGGCGCAGCTTGTAGCGGCGCGTCTCGACGATCCCGGGCTGGAGCGGGCCGCCCGCCTGCACCGGGCCGGGCGGGGGGCCGAGCGGCTTGCCGGTCTGGTAGGCCTCGCGCCACGCGTCGCCCGTCAGCTTGTCGACGATCATGATGTCCACCGGCGCGCCCTGCACGCTCACCTTGAGGTAGAGCGCCTGGTCCGCGTCGGCGACCTCGAACGGCCCGAGGTAGTCGCGCTGGTGCGCCTGCACCTCGACGACCTCGTTCGCGAACGTGTACCGCTCGTCGTCCTCCACCTCGAACGGGTGGTGCGGCCGCTGCGGCGGCATGAGGATCCCCAGCGTGAAGTCCTTCCCCGTCTCCTCGTTGTAGAGGACGGTGAACCCGCGGGTCATCTCGCCCGCGACGAGCTGATTGCCGATCAGGTTGGCGATCCCGCCGAACGGCGCGACGTTCGCCATCACGTCGATGACGGGGTTCTCGACGTAGCCGAGCTGGAAGCTCGGGCCTTGCACGATCCGGTTCAGCCGCCCCCACACGTAGACGTCGTCGCCCGCGATCTGGAAGTCGGGCCGGTACTCGACGGAGGTGGTGAGGGAGAAGCCCACCCGCTTGGCCGGCTGCATGTAGCCGTACCCCGTGCCGGCGATGTGCACGGTGACCGTCTGGGCGGAGTCGTTGACGTCGTACGAGCACTGCATCGGGAAGAACCGCCCGATGCTCGACGATCGGTCCTGGAGGCGCAGCGAGACCCCGCTCTTCAGCATCTCGGGGCAGATCTTGCTGGCGCCGAAGTTCGAGAACAGAAACCAGCGGAGGCCGGGGCTCGCGTTCACGGGGCCGCTGACGCAGGGGCAGCCGACGAACGTGAACGACAGCGCGAGGGCGGCGAGCGTCAGCGCCGCCGAGGCGGCGGACGCGCGGGGGCGCGGGGAGCTTCGTGCGGGCACGCGGGGTAACATAGCGGGTCGACCTCGGGGCGAGAGCGGGTTTGCGCCCGGGAGGGCCGCCCCTCCCGGATCAGCGCACGAGATGCCATTGGACGCCGGGGGTCACCTCCAGATGCAGGTGGTTTTTGTGCGCCCGGTCGTAGTTGGGCGTGAGGATCGACGTGAAGATGTGCTGATCCGCGGCCTCGCACACGATCGAGCGCAGCTCGCGCGCCGCCGCGTCCG
This sequence comes from Sorangium sp. So ce836, assembly GCF_028553905.1. Taxonomy (NCBI): domain Bacteria; kingdom Pseudomonadati; phylum Myxococcota; order Polyangiales; family Polyangiaceae; genus Sorangium; species Sorangium sp. So ce836. Next base: position 14,133 of record NZ_CP102233.1, read on the forward strand.
CGGGCGGGCCGCCGCTCGCGCCCCCGCCGGCCGCCCTGGGCCGCCCGGTCGCCTTGGCGCCCTCGCCGCACACCGGCGCGCCGCGCTTGCCGACGAAGTCGCGCTCGACGTCGAGCCACTCCTCCGCGAACCCGTCGCCGGCGCGCTCCTTGACGAACCTGTAAGCATCGATGGCGAGCCCGCCCGGGTGCCTCGTGCCCAGCTTGCCCTCGGGCCACATCCTCGACGGAGGCCGCCAGGCCGAGTACATCAGCACCTCGACGACGTCGTGCACGCGCAGGATCCGGCTGAAGTCCGAGAGCGCGAGCGCGAGGCGGCAGTCGAAGACGTCGTTCGGGTTGTCCGCGCGCCGGTGAGCCGGCAGCGCCGTCCGGTAGAGGACCCCGCCGACCCCCTGCGTCAGCCGCACCGGCGCGAGCACGCCCGGCGCGCGCGCCACCGGCTCGAACGCGATCTTCCGCCGCGCGAGCGCCGCGCGGCATTGCTCCGCGCTCATGGCCGCGTAGCGCGCCGACGGCTGCTTGGCCCAGTCCTGGTGGAACCGCACCTTCGGCTTGCCCTCGGCGCTCGGCGCGGCGGCGAGCGGGCCGAGGGCGAGGGCGAGGGCGGCGGCGGTGGCGGCGTGGCGTACGGACGGCATCGTTGGCGGGGACGGCCTCCGGCGCGGCGAGGTGCCCGCTGGAGCTGAAGAAGTGAAGAAGGAGGAAGGCCAGGGACCAGCGGCTATGCCGAACCCTCGGGCGCGGCGGCGGCGCCCATCCTACCGCGCCATTTGACCGGGCCGCGCGATCGCCTCAAAATAGCTCTCATGCGCATCCGTGGGCCCAGCGCCCGCATGCGCGTCTTGACGTATGGGAGCGAAGGTCCGGCCCGCATGGCTTCCCGGTCCGGGCGGTCCCTGGTCCAGGTGGCCACAGCGGCGCGCACGCGCCGCCTGCAGTTGACATGGGAGATGTTTCCAATCGCGCTCGAAAGATCCTTTTCGCCGCGGTCACCGAGTTCATCGCGACGGGCGACCCCGTAGGCAGCAGGACGCTCGCGCGCAAGTACGGGCTGGATCTCTCGGCTGCCTCGATCCGCAACGTGCTCGCGGACCTCGAGGAGGCCGGCTACCTCCACCAGCCGCACACCTCCGCGGGCAGGATCCCGACCGACCGCGCGCTCCGGCTGTTCATCGACGCGCTCGTCGAGCTCCGGTCGCTCTCCCCCGCGCAGCAGGCCGAGCTCAGCGCCAGGTTCGCCGAGATCTACGCCGTGGCGAGCGACCCGCTCCGCGAGACGGGGCGCTACCTGTCGGAGCTGTCGGGCGCCGCGGCGGTCGTCGCGGCGCCGCGGGCGGAGATCCGCGCCCTCGGGCAGCTGCGCTTCATCCCGACGAAGCCCGGGCAGCTGCTCGCGGTGCTCGTCTTCGCCGACGGCTCGGTCGAGAACCGCTTCATCTCGATCGACGAGGCGATCAGCGAAGGGGAGCTCACCCGGATCCACAACCTGCTCGCCGACGTCATCGAGGGGCGCACGCTGGGCGAGATCCGGGACCTCTTCGCCCGCCGCCTCGCCGACGAGCGCCTCCAGATCGACGCGCTGAGGCGCCGCGCCTTCGAGCTCGGCAGCAAGGCGACGGCCGACGTGACGCGGCGGAGCGAGGTGGTCATCGAGGGGCAGAACCGCCTGATCGATCTGCCCGAGTACGCCGACGTCGACCGGCTCAGGAAGCTGATGAAGGCGCTCGAGGAGCGCGAGGAGCTCGTCGATCTGCTCGATCGCACCCTCGCCGCCGGCGCGGGCGAGGTCACCGTCTTCGTGGGCAGCGAGGCGGGCGACCTCGGCGGCGGCCAGCTCAGCCTCGTCGCCGCGCCGTACATGGAGAACGGGCGCGTCGCCGGCACCGTGGGCGTGCTCGGCCCGACGCGGATGGACTACGCGAAGGTGATGCCGCTCGTCGACGCGACCGCCGCGGCGATGAGCGAGGCGCGCGGCAAGGTCAGGTAGCGTCCTTCCGGCGCGGCTCGCGGAGCCGCTCGAGCACCTCGTCGAAGTCGGCGGGCGGCGGCGCCTGGAAGCGCATCGGCCGGCCGTCGGCAGGGTGGTCGAAGCCGAGCTCGACGGCGTGGAGCATCAGCCGCGGGGCGGGGATCTTCGGCCCGCGGTAGTCCCGCACGTAGACCGCCTCGCCGACGAGCGGGTGCCCGGCCTCGGCGAGGTGGATGCGGATCTGGTGCGTGCGCCCCGTCTCGAGGCGGCAGGCGACCAGCGTCGCGCCCGCGGCGCCGGCGGCCTCCTCGGGCCCGCGGAGCGCCTCGATCGGCTCGACGTGCGTCACCGCGAGCTGCCCCTCGCGCCGGCCTCCTCTGGCCGAGCCGCGCAGCCCGTCGCCCCGATCCTCGACGAGGTAGCTGCGGTAGGTGCCGCGCGCGACGGCGCCGTGCGCGAGCGCCAGGTACTGCCGGTGCATCGCGCGGACGCGGAGCTGCTGGGCGAGGTGCTTCTTCGCGGCGAGCGTCCGCGCGAAGACGAGCAGCCCGCTCGTCCCCTTGTCGAGGCGCTGCACCACGCCGAGCGGCGCCCGCCCGCGCAGGCGGTCGCGCCGGGCCAGCACCTCCCGCACCAGCGCGTCGAGCGTCGCAGCCTGCTCCGCGGGGTCCTCGTCGCCGTAGGGGATGGTGCTCACCCCGGCGGGCTTGTTCACCACCACGACGCTCGCGTCCGCGTAGACCACGAGCTCGCCCTCGAGCTTGCGCCGCCGCACCGTCTCGGGCCGCGGCGCGTGCAGGCGGACCTCGATCAGCTCCCCGCTGAGCACCCGCCGCCGGGCGCTCGTCGCCACCGCGCTCCCGACGAGCACCTTGCCGGTCTCGATCAGCCGGCGCGCGTCGGACCACGAGACCGACGAAAGCGCCCGGACGGCCCCGTCGAGCGGCCGCCGGTCGAGCGCGGCCGGCACGGTCCAGCGGCCGTCCTGCGGGGGGCGCACCGAGGCGGTCGGGCCTTCGTCGATCGGGTCGGCGGCGTGTTGGGGGGGGTGAGGGGGCGGGGCGGCGGGGCGGCGCGGGCGCATGAGGGCTCGTGGGGGGGCGCCTCGGCTCCGCCCACCGGCGTGGGACCGGGCTCTACCGGCGCGGAAAACGCACATCCGCGGGGCCCGCGGGGGCGAAATACACCGCGAATGTTGACACATCGCGCGACCGGAGCCGAAGATATCCAGAGCCGTCATCGCTTTCTCGCCATCTGAGAGGAGACCCGTTCGTGGCCAGCACCCTTCTCGCCGTAGACGACAGCGTGACCATGCGCAAAGTGCTCGAAATCACCTTTGCGGGTCAGGATTTCCGCGTCGTGACGGCGAGCAGCGCCGACGCTGCGCTGCAGAAGCTCAAGAGCGATAAACCCGACCTGGTGATCGCCGACGTCACGCTCGAGCCGAAGAACGGCTACGAGCTGTGCAAGGCGATCAAGCAGGCCTCACCGGCGACGCCCGTCCTGATCCTGTCGTCCAAGCAGAACCCGTTCGATCCCGCGAAGGGATCGAGCGCGCAAGCCGACGACCACATGGACAAGCCGTTCGACACGCAGCAGATGATCGACAAGGTCAAGAAGCTGCTGGCGTCGCGCGGCGAGGCGAAGCCCGCCGCCGCGGCTCCCGCTGCTGCGACGCCCGCGCCCGCGCGGGCTCCCGCCGCAGCGCAGCCCGCCGCCGCAGCGCAGCCCGCCGCGGCGCAACCTGCCGCCGCGGGCGCGAGCCCGCTCCAGCGCGCGAAGACGCTCATCTACACGCCGAACGCGCCCGCCGCCACCACCGCTGCGCCGGCCCAGGCCTCGGTCAAGACGGCGCCCGGCGGCGCGGCGAACGTGCCGGTCACGACGACGATGGCCTTCTCGCCGACGCCGGTGTCCGGCGTGCCGAAGACGGCGTCCGGTCCTGCGGCGGTCGCGGCGACCGCCTCCGCGCAGGTGAACGGCCAGATGGCGAGCAAGCTCGAGGGCCTCGGGCTCACCTCCGAGCAGGTCGAGGCCGTGATGGCGCTGTCCCGCGACGTCGTGGAGCGCGTCGTCTGGGAGGTCGTGCCGGTCCTGGCCGAGACGATCATCAAGGAAGAGATCGCGCGCCTGACGAAGTAGCGCGCCGCGGCCGTCGCGCGGCCGCGGTCATCGCGCCGTGCCGGCTGTCCCGGCGCGGTGTGCGATCCGGGGCGGCGTATCCTCATGAGCGGCCGCTCTCGGGTTGAGCCCGTGCAGACCTCGAGCAACGCCGGCGCGCGCATGCGTCGATCGAGCGGCGTGCGCTGCGCGAGCGAGCGCGACCGCTGCTTTGCCCGGCGACGCAGAGTTGCTACGTCAGGGCCGCGCCGCGTTCCGCGTTCGGCGCAGCCATGAACGACACGCACGACAAGAGCAGCGGCGCGCCCGCGGACGCCCGCGACGGGACGACCGCGGCGGACGAGACGACCGAGGGCGGCGTGGACGGCTCCGGCGCCGCGGAGCCACGCACCCCCGCGGAGGACGAGGCGGCAGCGCGCGACGGCGCGGCCGGCGCGGACGAGGCGGCAGCGCGCGACGGCGCGGCCGGTGCGGACGAGGCGGCGGCGCGCGACGGCGCGGCCGGTGCGGACGACGCCGCGCCCGACACCGACGAGGTGCGCCTCGTGCCGCAGGGCAACCCGCTCCGCTGGCGCGGCGCCGCCGTGTCCGCCGCGGGCGCCCTGCTCGCGTTCGTCGTGATGGCGCTCGCGCCTCAGCTTCGCTGGGGCGTCCCGCTCGGCGCGCTCGGGGTCGCCGTCGCGACGCTCGGCCTGCTCGACCTGCTCGGCACGTTCGACGACCCGCCGGAGCACGTCGCCGCGCGCGTCGGGATGCGGGACCTGCTCGGCCCGCTCGCCCTGCTCGGGTCCGGGCTCGCCGCGTTCTTCGTCCTCGTCACGCTCGCCGTGGCGGGCTACCTCTCGCCGAGCTCCCTCTCGGGGGGCGGCGCGCCCACGCTGCTCTCGCTGGCGGTGCCCGCCGTCGCCGTCCCCGCCGCGTTCCTCACGGCCGTGGTCGGCGCGTTCCGGGTCGGCGAGCGCCTCGGCCCCTGCCGCCTCGACGAGACCGGCGCGCCGCGCCCCCTCCTCCGGCGGCACGGCTTCTGGCTCGTCGCCCTCGTCACGCTGCTCTACCTCCCCATGCTCGGGAGCCACGCGCTCACCGACCCGTGGGAGACGCACTACGGCGAGGTCGCGCGCGAGATCCTGGCCAGGAACGACTGGATCTCCCTCTGGTGGGCGCAGGACGGCTGGTTCTGGTCGAAGCCGGTGCTCGACTTCTGGATGCAGGCGCTCGCCATGGCGGCCTTCGGCGTCCGCTACCGGTCGGGAGAGATGCTCTCGGCCGTGGCCGAGGGACGCACGCCGTGGCCCGAGTGGGCGGTCCGGCTGCCCATCTTCGCGCTGACGCTCGTCGCCGTTTACCTCCTCTACAAGGCCGTCTCGCGGATCTTCAGCCGCCGCGCGGGGCTGCTCGCGGGCGTCGTCCTCACCACCATGCCGCAGTGGTTCATGGTCTCCCACCAGACCATGACCGACATGCCCTTCGTCGCGACCATGGCCGCAGCGATGGCGCTCCTCCTGCTCGGCATCCACACCGACGACGCGGAGGAGGCGCGCGTCTACGAGGTCGATCTCGGCGCGCTCAAGGTGGGCCTCTCGCTCTACCACCTCGTGCTCGGGGCGATCGTCGCCTGCGCGCTGCCGCAGGTCCTCTACCTGCTGTCACGCCACGTCGAGATCCACGCGGCGCCCTTCGGCCTGCGCCTCCACGGCGACGTCTTCAGCTCCGGCTCCCCGGGCAACTGCGGGCTCCCCGGCAACGAGGCCTGCCGGTCGGTGCTGCCCGTGCTCCCCGGGCTGCAGCCGGCGCTCCAGGCGATCATCTGGGCGCAGACGCTCGGGATCGTCCTGTACGCCTGCTGGGGCGAGCGGCGCGTCCAGCGGCTCCTCTTCCTCGCCGCGTGGTTCTTCGCCGCCCTCTCCACGATGGCCAAGGGGCCCGCCGGCTTCGGGCTCCCGGTGCTCTGCGCCCTCGGTTACGTCGTCGTCTCGCGCCGCTACCGCGACCTGCTCAAGATGGAGATCCCCGTCGGGCTGCTCGTGCTCGCGTGCGTCGCGCTCCCCTGGTTCGTCGCCATGTACGCGCGGCACGGCCAGCCGTTCACCGACAGGCTCCTGTTCCACGACATGTTCAAGCGCGCCTTCACCCACGTGCACGACACGAACGAGGGCGACGACGTGAGCTTCCGCTACTACGTGTGGCAGCTCGGCTACGCGATGTTCCCGTGGACGGGGCTCGTGCCCGCCTCGCTCGTGTGGTGGCTCCGGCGGCGCGAGGGGGGAGCCCCGGACGAGCCCGGCTCGGCCGAGGTCCGAAGGAGCGACGCCTCGGTGTTCCTGGCGATGTGGTTCCTCTTCGGCTTCGCGCTCTTCTCGCTGATGCTGACGAAGTTCCACCACTACATCCTGCCGGCCGTCCCGCCGGCGGCGATGCTCACGGGGATCCTGCTCGACGACATGCTGCGCCTGGAGGCCCGCGCGGGCGCGCTCGGCTCGGGCGCGGCCTCCGCGCCGGCGCCGCCTTCGCGCGCGCTCGCGACGGTCGCCTACGAGCGCGCGATGCTCGGCGCCGTCGCGATCGGCGCCGCGCTCCTCGTCTTCCTCGTCGGGCGCGATCTCGCGATGGCGCGCGAGGGGCAGCCGAGCCAGGCGAGGCTGCTGCACCTGTTCACGTACAACTACAAACGACCCTGGCCGCAGTCGCTCGACTTCTCCGCGACCCTGTGGGCCTTCACCGCCGGGGCGGCCCTCCTGTGCTTGCTGCTGGTGGTCGCGCGCTTTCGCCGCCTCGCCCTCTATGCGCTCGCCTCGCTCGCGATCGCGTTCACGGCTTGGGGGCTCGACGTGTACTTCGTGCGGACGTCGCCCCACTGGGGGCAGCGCGAGACCTTGCTCGCCTACGCGCGCGCGAGCCACGAGATCCCAGGGCCGCTCGTCGCCTACCAGATGAACTGGAAGGGCGAGAACTTCTACGCCGGCAACAAGCTGGCCGCCTTCGTCTCGAGCGGGAAGAAGTTTCAGGACTACATCAACGAGCAGAAGAAGAAGGGCGTGAAGACCTTCTACTTCGTCACCGAGCACGGGCGCATCAACTCCCTGTCGAACGAGCTCGGCAACCCCCGCATCTTCGAGCGGCTCACGTCCATCGAGCTCAACAACAAGTTCCTCGTCGTCCGAGCGACCTTCGAGTGACCGGACGGCGACGGAAGGCCTTTATCGCACCACCGCTGTCCGGATGTGAGGGTGTACGCCTGCTCGGATCCGAGGCGTGCGGTCGTGGATCACGACAGCGCCTGGACGTCGGGAAATCCCTTGCAGCTATGTCCGTGCGGTAGCGCAAGAGCGCAAGGGAGGTCCTGCGCGGACGCCCTAAGTGCTCGAATTCACTGCGGGAAGGCGCAGGCACGCCTCCTGCTCTCTCCGGGCCCGAGCGTCGCGGCGGAGACCTTCCCCCCCCAGGTCCGCTGCGACGCTCTTTCTTTGCGCCGCCGACCGAGGAGCTCGCCGCACGCCGTGCGAGCAGCTCCTCAGTCGGCGGCGCTCGTCGGTGCAGCTTGCAACGCAGCGAAATATCGATCCAGCGCGTCCAGGAGACCTGCTGTGGTGCTCACCTCGGCGGTCACGCCGACCCGGAGCCCCCGCTTCTCGGCGGTGGCGGTCGTGATCGGGCCGATGCTCGCCAGGAGCACGCGGTCGAGGCGCGCCGCGGCGCCCTCTCCGAGGAGATCGCACAGGCTGTCGACGGTGCTGCTCGACGTGAGCAGCACGACGTCGATCTCGCCCGCCGAGAGCGCCCGGAGCAGCTGCTCGCGGCGATCGCTCGAGGCGGGGCGGGTCTCGTAGACGGGCACGACGTCCACCTCGCAGCCGGCGGCGCGGAGCCGTTCGGGGAGCACCTCGCGGGCGACGAGCGCGCGCGCGAGCAGGACGCGGACCGGGGAGCGCGCCGCCCTGCGCTCGGCCAGCGCGGGGTCGGCGAGGATGGCCTCCGCGAGCTCCTCGCCGCGGAACTCCTTCGGGATGATGTCGGCGCGGACGCCGCGCGCGGCGAGCGCAGCGGCCGTCCCGACCCCGATCGCGGCGAGGCGGGCCGAGCCGAAGGCGCGCGCGTCCAGGCCGAGCCGATCCAGCTCCTCGAAGAAGCGCGAGACCCCGTTCTCGCTCGTGAACACGACGGCGTGGTACCCGGAGAGCCCGCGGACCGCCGCGGTGACGCGCGCCGGGTCGGGCGGCGGGTGGATCTCGATGGTCGCGAGCTCCACCGCCTCGCCGCCGCGGAGGCGGATGAGCCGCGAGGTCGAGCGCGCCTGGTGCCGCGGCCGGGTCACGAGCACGCGCTTGCCGAACAGCGGCTTCCGGTCGAACCAGCGCAGCGCGTCCCTGAGGCCGGTGACGGCGCCGACGACGATGACCGCGGGGCTCTGGAGCCCCGCCTCCCGGGCGCGGCGGGGCAGCTCGTCGAGGCGGCTCGAGACGACGCGCTGGTCGGCCCGCGTGCCCCACTGGATCGCCGCCGCCGGCGTCGCGGGATCGCGGCGACCCGGCCCCATCAGCCCCGCGACCACCGCGTCGAGGGCCTGCATGCCCATCAGGACGCAGATGGTCCCGCGGACCGAGGCGAGCTCGCTCCAGTCGAACCCCTTGCCCGCCCGGGTGACGCCGCTGACGATCATCACGCTGGAGGCGATGTGCCGGTGCGTCAGCGAGATGCCGGCGTAGGCCGTCGCGCCGAGCGGAGAGCAGACGCCCGGCACCACCTCGAACGGCACCCCGGCCCGCGCGAGCGCCTCCGCTTCCTCCGAGCCGCGCCCGAAGAGGAACGGATCGCCGCCCTTCAGGCGGACGACGCTGCGGCCCGCGAGCCCGAGCGCGACGAGCTCCGCGTCGATCTCCGCCTGCTTCGCGTCCTTCACGACCCGGTCGCCGCCGCGCTTGCCGACCGAGCGCACCTCGGCGCCCTCCCGCACGCCGTCCAGCAGCGCCAGGTGGACCAGCTCGTCGTGCAGCACGACGTCGGCCGTGGCGAGGAGCTCGGCGCCGCGCAGCGTGAAGAGCCCCGGGTCGCCCGGGCCCGCACCGACGAGGTACACGACGCCCGGCCTGGCAGCGCCGGGCCCCCCGCCCGCGGCCCGCTGCGCCGCCGCGCCGTGGCCCTCGTCGGAGGGGTCGTCGCGCCTTGGAAGCACCGTCAAACTCTCGTCGTTCTGTCGTTCACTCATGGCAGACGTTGATTGTCATAGCGAATCTGCAGTGATGTTGACTCGGTGCGTTAAGGGGATAGAATCGCACCGGTTCGATTCAACGTCCGGCGGTTTCTGGAGTCCATTCAATGAGATCTGTGAAACTGTCCCAGGAGCTGCGGAGCTCGGAGCGCGGCTTTACGGACCGATGGTACGTCACCAACGGCGAGCGATCGGTCGGTCCGGTCAGGCTCGACCAGCTCGCGCGCGGCATCGAGAATGGAAACATCCCGCTCGATAGCTTCGTCCGCAATGAAGCATGGACCGTGTGGTGCCCGCTGTCCGACATTGCAATGGTCACGGTCGCCGCCACGGACACGCCTGCGGAACAGCCGGACGAGGTCTTGGCCGTCGAAGCGGACGACGACGATACGGTCCCGCTGTCGTCCCAGCAGACGCCCCCACCGGTGACCCCGCCGCGCCCGGGGCCGACGGTGCGCCAGACCGTGCGCCCTGGCGCGGCCCAGCGTTGAGCGATGTCCGCGCGCGCGGCCCGCGCCGGAGGCGGGCGCCGCGCGCGGCGGGGCAGGCGCGGCCGGCAGAAGGAAAGTGGAGGGCCAGTCTCATGCGGGCGCTTTCGGGCGAACACTAGCCGATTCCAGCGCTCTGGCGATCCACGGATCGCGCGCGGCGAGACCGGAGCGGTCCCCGCGGGCGAAGGGCTGCTATGCTCCGCCGCCGTGTTCCCCACGAAGCGACCGCGCCGGCTCCGCCGCACGCCCGCCCTCCGCGCCCTGGTGCGGGAGACGTCCCTGAACCCGGGGGATTTCATCCTCCCCCTCTTCTTCAACGAGGCGCTCGACGCGCCGCGCCCGGTCGGGACGATGCCGGGCGTCTCGCAGCTGCCCGTGAGCGCCGCGGCGGCGCAGGCGCGGCTCTGCAAGGAGCACGGCATCGGCGGGACGATCCTGTTCGGGCTGCCGCGCACCAAGGACGCGTCGGGCTCGAGCGCCTACGACCCCGACGGCCCGGTCCCGCGCGCCGTGAAGGCGATGAAGGACGCGGTGCCGGAGCTGCTCGTGATGACCGACGTGTGCGTCGACGAGTACACCGATCACGGCCACTGCGGCCTGCTCCGGCAGGACGCGTCCGGCGCGGTGGACGTCGACAACGACGCGACGCTGGAGGTGCTCGCGCGGGCGGCGGTGGTCCACGCCAAGGCGGGGGCCGACGTGGTCGCGCCGAGCGACATGATGGACGGCCGCGTCGCCGCCATCCGGCGCGCGCTCGACGCCGAGTCGCTGACGGGGACGGCGCTCCTCTCCTACGCCGTGAAGTACGCGTCCGGCTTCTACGGGCCGTTCCGCGAGGCGGCGGACTGCGCGCCCAAGTTCGGCGACCGAGCGGGCTACCAGATGGATCCCGGGAACGCGCGCGAGGGCCTGCGCGAGGCGGCGCTCGACGAGGAGGAGGGGGCCGACATGCTCATGGTGAAGCCCGCGCTCGCGTACCTCGACGTCATCGCGCGCGTGCGCGAGGCGACGACGCTGCCGCTCGGCGCCTACAACGTCAGCGGCGAGTACGCGATGATCAAGGCGGCCGCCGAGCGCGGCATGATCGACGAGAAGCGGGCCGTGCTCGAGCTGCTCACGTCGATCCGGCGCGCCGGGGCCGATTTCATCCTCACCTACCACGCGCTCGACGCCGCGCGCTGGCTCGGCTGAGCCATGCGGAGCCAGGGAGCGGGCGGGGGTGCTGCGCGACGCTCGGGGTGGGCCGCCGCCTGCGCGGTGGGCGCGGCGGCCGCCCTCGCTGCGGGCTGCGCGCCGAGCCGGTGCGACCGGTCCGAGGGCGCGAACCCGCCCGTCGAGTTCACCGAGGCCACGCCGGCGGGGGGCATCTACGAGACGTCGGCGCCGGACGGCGAGCTCCTCTATTTCCCGGGGGGCATGCGGTACGCGCTCAAGCACGGCCTCGGCGCGCGGCCGCGATGGTGGCAGGTGTACCTGTCGTTCGAGAGCGACGGCACGAGGCGCGGCGGCACGTTGGCGCACGCGGCGGGCAACCAGGCCGAGGTGACGTGCGCGGACGACGAGCACCTGATCGTGATGAACGACAGCTGCTCCGAGTACTGGCTGCGGGTGGTCGCCGGCGGCGCGGACGGCGCCGACGAGGGCGCGGCGAGCGCCGGCAAGTGCTACGGCGACGACGACCCGACGCCCGCTGACCCCTAGGCGTGCGCCGCCGCCTGCCGGGCGAACTGGAGCCGGTACAGCTTGCTGTAGACGCCGCCGGCGGCGAGCAGAGCCTCGTGCGTGCCCTGCTCGACGACGCAGCCCTTGTGGAAGACGACGATGCGATCGACGGCGCGGATCGTCGAGAGGCGGTGCGCGATGATCAGCGCGGTGCGCCCCTCCATGGCGCCCTCGAGCGCGCGCTGCAGGCGCGCCTCGGTGTCGCTGTCGACGTTGGCCGTGGCCTCGTCCAGGATGAGCAGCGGCGGGTCGCGGTAGAGGGCGCGGGCGAAGGCGATCAGCTGGCGCTCGCCGGCGCTGAAATTGCTGCCGCGCTCGAGCACCGGGGCGTCGAGGCCGCCCTCGCGGCGCTCGAAGAGATCGAGCGCGCCGATGCGGTTCAGCGCGTTCACGACCTTCGCGCGATCCGGGATCGCGTCGCCGGCCGCGATGTTCGTGAGCACCGTGCCGGGGAACAGGAACACGTCCTGCGGGACGACGGCGAACTTGCGGCGCAGCTCGTCGCGCGCGTAGGCGCGGACGTCGCGGCCGAAGACCCGCACGGTGCCCTCCTCCACGTCGTAGAGGCGGAGCAGCAGCGACGCCACGGTGCTCTTGCCGGCGCCGGTCGCGCCGACCAGCGCGACCTTCTCGCCGCTCCTCGCCGCGATCGAGACCTGCCGCAGCACGGGCGCGCCCGGCTTGTAGCCGAACACGACGTCGTCGAGCTCGAACGCGACGCTCTCGTCCGCGGCCTTCGCCGCGTCGGTACAGCTCGCCGTGGCCGTCGCGTCCTCGTCCTTGTTGTCGAGCAGCTCGAAGATGCGCTCCGCGCCGGCCATCGCGGACTGCAGCAGCGTGTACCGGGCCGAGAGATCGCGGATCGGGACGAAGAACATGTCGATGTAGGCGACGAAGGCGAACAGCGTCCCGAACGAGATCTCCTCCTTGAAGCTCTTCACGCCCGAGTACCAGAGCACCGCGGCGATGCAGACGCTCGAGACCATCTCGATGGCGGCGTCGAGCGTCGCGTCGAGCACGATGGAGCGGTTGTTCGCGTTGCGGTAGGCGGCGTTGATCTCGTCGAACTCCTCGGCCGAGCGCTCCTCCCTGGCGTAGGCCTGCACGACGGCCATGCCGGAGACCTGCTCGTTGAGGTACGCGTTCATCCGCGCCGTCTTCGCCCGCACCTCCCGGAAGGCGTCGCGGATCCGGCGCCGCGTCCAGTTGACGCCGAGCGCGACCGGCGGCACCGCCGCGAAGGCGAGCAGCGACATGCGCCAGTCGAGCGACACCATCACGACGACGATGACGGCGAGGCGGAGCAGGTCGCCGAACGCGTTGAGCGCGCCCGACGCGAACATCTCGCCGATGGCGTCCACGTCGTTCGTCACCCGCGTGACGAGCCGGCCGACCGGCGTGCGATCGAAGAACCCGAGGCGCCGGGTGTGCAAGAACCCGAAGACGCGCATGCGCAGGTCGGCCATGGCGCGCGCGCCGGCGAGCTGCATCAGGTAGAGCTGCGGGAACGCGAGCGACTGCTCCGCGAGCATGACGCCCGTGAGCAAGAAGCCGTTGCGCGTGAGGCGATCGAGCCCGCCGGGCGCGTCGAAGGCGTCGAGCGCGTCGCGCATGATGAGCGGGCGCAAGAGCGCCAGGAGGGCGGTGACGACGAGCAGCGAGAGCGAGATCGCGAGCTGCTTGCCCTGCGGGCGCACGAACGGCCACAGCCGCAGCAGCATGCGCGCGTCGTACGCCTCGCCGAGCTGCGCCTCCTCGTGGAAGCGGCTCAGCACGTCCTCGGTGCGGCTCGCCTTCTTCGCCGCGCGGCCCCTGCTCGCCGAGGGCGGCGCCGGCCGCCGCGGGCTCGCGCCCGCCTCTCCAGCGGCCGTGGCGCCGCTCGGTTTCGCCTGCATCGTCGCGCTTTCTCCTGAGCTCGGCTGCGTCACGAGAGCTCCACCGGCCGCGAGGACGGCGTCGCCTCGAGCGTCGCGAGATCCTCTTCGAGCTGCTGCTCCTCGGCGAACGACGCGTACAGCCCGCCCGCGCGGACGAGCTCGTCGTGCGTGCCGCGCTCGATGACCCGGCCCTGCTCCAGCACGATGATCGCGTCGCACCGCCGCGCGGCCGCCACCCGGTGCGTGATCAGGATGACGGTCCGCCGCGCGGCCTGCCGCTCGATCGCCGCGAGGATCGCCTGCTCGGTCTTCGCGTCGACGGCGGAGAGCGGATCGTCGAGGACGAGGACGCTCGGCTCGCGCACGAGCGCGCGCGCGAGCGCGACGCGCTGGCGCTGCCCGCCGGACAGCTGCACGCCCCGCTCGCCGACCACCGTGTCGAAGCCGTCCGGCAGCGAGAGGACCTCGTTCAGCACCTCGGCCTCGGCCGCGGCGGCGCGGATGGTCTCGAGCGCGGCGGGCGAGTCCGGATCGTCCAGCGAGTAGCCGATGTTGCGCGCCACCGTGGTCGAGAAGAGGAACGCGTCCTGCTGCGCATAGCCGATGCTCGCGCGCACGGTCTCCAACGGCAGGTCGCAGATGTCGACGCCGTCCAGGAACACCGCGCCGCGCGGCGTGGGCATGAGCCGGGCGAGCAGCGTGGCGATGGTGCTCTTGCCCGAGCCCGTGCGCCCCACGATCGCGAGCGAGCCGCCCGCCTCGACGTCGAAGCTCACCCCGTCGACCACCTTCCTCGCGCCGTGGGAGAAGCTCAGCTCCTTGACGGAGATGGCGCCGCGGACGACCTCGGGGGCGGGCACCGGGCCGCTCACGACCTCGGGGATGGCGTCGAAGATGGCCTTGAGCCGCACGTAGCCGGCGCGGCCGCGCTGGACGATGGCGGCGACGAAGCCGAGGGCGAGCACCGGCCACGTGAGCCGCAGCAGCGCGAGCCAGAAGGAGACGAAGTCCCCCCTCGTCATCTGCTGCTCCAGCACGAGCTGCCCGCCGTACCAGAAGACGATGAGCACGCCGACCGAGCTGATCGCCCCCATGAGCGGCCCCATGGATCCGCGCAGCTTGGCGAGCGAGAGGCTCTTCTCGAGGTACGCCTGGTTCGTGCTCGAGAACGCGGCCATCTCCGACGCCTCGAGCGCGAACGAACGGACGACCCGGACGCCCGCGAGGCTCGCGAGGACGCGGTCGCTCATGGCGCCGATCGCCTCCTGGTTGTCGCGGGTGCGGAGGAAGAGCTTGGTCGAGAACGACCGGGTGACGAGCATCAGCGCCGGCATCGTCAGGAGCGCCGCGAGCGTGAGCCGCTTCGAGATGTTGAGCATCACGTACAGGGCGCTCGCGAACGCGAAGAGCGAGCCGACGACGTTCAGCAGGCCGAAGCCGAGGAGGAGGCGGACCTGCGTCAGGTCGTTCGTCGCCCGGCTCATGATGTCGCCGGTCGGCATCTTGCGGAAGAAGGCCGGCCCGAGCTTGTGCAGGCGCGCGAGCAGGACCGCCCGGAGCTCGTACTCGACGTTGCGGCCCGCCGTGAAGATGGTGACGCGCGAGAACACGCGCATGATCGCGGCGCCCACGCTCACCGCGAGCATGACGAGCGCCGCCCGCGAGGCCTCGCCCGACTGGAGCTGCACGGCGGCGTCGACGGCGTCCTTGACGAGGAAGTCGCGCTTGGCCATGAGCAGCTGCTGCGTCGCGAGCAGCGCCGAGCCGGCCAGGTAGAGCGGGAGCTTGCTGCGGAACTGGGCGCCGAGGCCCACGGGGTAGGTTGAAGGATCGCGCTTGACCATTGCGGGGGAGTGCCGCGCGGCGACGCTCAGCGCGCCTTGCGCGGCGTCGGCGCGAGCGGCTTGCGGTGCGATGTCGAGAGCGCGGGCCGATCCCGCCCTTCGACCACGAGCTCGAGATCGTCGAGCTCGAGCCTGGTCGCGAGCAGGCCGAGCAGGACGCGCGCCCCTCCGCGGCCATCGAGCTCGCTCACCACGCCGATCTTGTCGCCGAACGGCCCTCGCCGCACGCGGACGCGGCTCCCCTTCTCGATCGCGCCGCCCTTCGCGGGCTCGGGCGCGGCCTTCGCCGCGGCGTCCGGCTCGCCGGACGGGGCGCGCTGCGCCCGCGGCGCGGGCTCGGCCGGCGGCCTCTGCGGGGCTTCGGCCCTCGCCTGCGGCTCCGCCTCGCCGTGCGGCGCTCGCCGGGCCGGGGCGCCGCCCTCTGCGCCGTGCCTCGGCGCGGGCCGCGGCTCTCCTCCGCGGGCGGCGCCGGCGCCGCTCGTCGACTTGAACAGCGTCGCCAGGGTCGGCCGGCGGGCGGGGAGGGCGGCCTCGACGCGCTCGTCGCCGCGGGCACGGGCCTGCTCCATCGATCGCTCGCGCGCCCGGGCCTGCTCGGAGCGCCACCGCTCGTTCTCGGCCTCGAGCTCGGCGTGGGCGCGCGCCCGCTCCTGCTCGATGCCCTCGAGCTTGCGGTCGAGCGCGATGCGATCGTTCTCGCGCGACCACGCGACGAGCCGGTAGATGGGGGCCAGCGCGACGAGCGCGTCCTCGAGCTGCTCGTCGAGGATGTCGGCGTGCTCGACCGCGGTCTCGCGCGGGACCGACCAGCCGATCCAGAGCGGCACCTGACCGTCGGCGGCGCGGCGGAGCATCTCCGCGATCGCGTCGGGCGTGGCCGCGCTGCAGGCCACGCGATCGCCACCGCCGGCGCCGAAGGAGAACTGCTCCGGGAGCGCGTGGAGCGCGCTCGTGAGCTCGGCGGCGAGCGGCGAGGCCGGCTCGCCGGTCGCCTCCTCGCTCGCCGAGAGGCGGGCGCGGAGGTTGTCGACGTCGACCTTCGCGTCCGGGTGGACGGCGAAGCACACCTGCACCTCGCCCTCCGAGATGCGCAGCGCGAGGAACGCGTGCCGCGTGTAGGGGCTCGGATCGTCGATCGCATCGGAGATCGAGCGGCCGCGGTCGAGCAGGCGATCCAGCTCGTCGCGCGCGGCCTGGTCGCGCCAGAAGAAGACCCACTGGCAGTCGGCCCGGTGCTTGTTGCGGATCGACGGGTGCTCGTCCGAGCCATGGACGTCGACCGAGATGCCGAGCTCGCTCAGCCGGGCGACGACGCCGCGCGCCCAGGCGAGCGCGCGCTGCTTCACCTCGAGGCGGGGGCGCGAGTAAGCCTTCGAGGTCGCCTTTTCGGCGGCGTACGCGTCGAAGTCACGAGCGGTGAGGTGCAGGGAGGGATGGCTCATTGCTTCGACTGGGTGCGGGGCGCGGCGTGGGCGGGCGCAGCCCGCGGTCGGTCACGAGAGGAGCTGCGCTCCTCGTGAAAGTCGCGCGGATGGTATCGTGAGGAGCTACGAAATCAAAGCCTCCACGCCGCGCGATCGATCCCGGCGACGCGTGGAGGCGGCACGCTTGACCGCCATGACAAGCATGTCACCGTAGGCACTCCCGTGCCCCCTCAAGAGGGCGATCCCACCCAGTTCATCGAGATCCCCGCGTAAATTGCGCATCTCCGGCGCAGCGGGGCCGCTCCCGGGCGCTCTCGTTTACCCCAGTCACCCGAGCACCCGAGCCCGTGAGCCTGCGAGGCCCGTCGGCCTGACGAAAGAGGAATCATGGAACAGCATCGAGACGAGCACATTGTCTGCGCGAGCTGCGGCACGTCGTTCCTATTCTCGGCTGCGGAAGCCGCCGTCTA
The DNA here is from genome assembly GCF_028553905.1 of Sorangium sp. So ce836. Taxonomy (NCBI): domain Bacteria; kingdom Pseudomonadati; phylum Myxococcota; order Polyangiales; family Polyangiaceae; genus Sorangium; species Sorangium sp. So ce836. Next base: position 31,259 of record NZ_CP102233.1, read on the forward strand.
CGCCGAGCGGAGGCTCGCGGCCCCGCCGAAGCGGTGCCGGACCTGCCGCCGCGCGCGCAAGGACAACCGAGGGGAGCACGAGAGCGCGTCGACGGCCCGCGCGGCGCAGCACCAGCGCCCTGGGCCGGCCCGGAGCGCCGGCGGCGGGTACCGCGGCGCGGCGCGCGGCGACGGTCGGCCTCGAAAGCCCCGCTACACGGGCGACGTGAACGAGTACCGCAGCCCGATGCAGGACGCGTACTCGGGGCTCTCGCCCGCGTGGACGGTGCCGAGCAACTATCCGCGCCGTCCGCGCGGCGGCGCGCCCGTCCGCGACGACGGCAACTACCGCGCGCCGTCGTTCGCCGGCGAGCGCCGTGCTCCCGCGCAGGGCAGCGGCGCGGCGCAGCCGCCGCGCGCGCCGCGCAACCGTCCGACGTTCTCGATCACCTGCAAGTCGTGCGGCTCCGAGGGCGAGGTCCCGTTCAAGCCGGTCGAGGGCCGCGACGTGTTCTGTCAGGCGTGCTACCGCGCGCGCAAGCCTTCCTGAAGACCCCGCCAGCGCAGCTGCGAGCGCGCAGAGGTCCGGCCATCGTAGGCCGGACCTCTGGCGGACGGAGCTAGAGGCTGATCTCGCAGGCGAGCTCGGAGGTGAAGCCGAGCTCGCCGAGCGTGATCGTGACCTTCACGCCCCCGCCGGACGCGCGCCGCGCCGTCTCCTCGACCATCCCCACGACCCACAGCCGGAGCGGCAGCGAGGCGGGGTCGAAGTCGCCGATGTGGAGCGTCACCCGCCCGGTCGGCCCGGTGGCCACGCGCCACGAGCCGAACGTGAAGAGCCGCGACCAGATCGAGGTCCCGCGGCGCATGAGCGACGCGATGTCGGTCAGCGGGCGGGCGAACAACGTGCGCACGAGGCTGTGCAGCTCGCCGCCGACGCCGAGCCTCCCGATGTCGCGCCAGCGCTCGAGATCGCGCAGGACCAGCGACGTCGCGAGCTCCATGTACGCGTCGAGCGCCTCGAGGTCGTATCCGACGAGCGCGTTGATCGAGTCGTGCTTGAAGTCGTCGGCGTAGCGGAGCGGCATCTGCGCGACGACCTCGTCGCGCGCGCTCCTCCCGTACTCGTCGACGATGGTGCGGTCGACGCTCCGCAGGACGGGGCCGCGCACCTGGTACTGCCCCCCCGCGAAGCGCGCCGGCAGCGGCCGGACCGGGGTGACGTTGGGCCGCCGCGTGTCGCGCTGCCGGTTGATGAGGGCGCCGAAGTCGGCGCTGCGCACGGTCGGCTCGGCCCGGAGGCCGAGGTCGGCGCTGCGCACCGTGGGGAGCGACTCGCCGCGCTGCGAGAGCAGGGTGGGCTCCGAGCCGCGGCTCCGCAGCGCGTTCGAGAGCGTCGCGCCGGGCGCGGGCTTCGCCGGCTCGGACGACGGCCGCATGACGGGCGGCGGCTCGGTGACGCGGCTGCCCGACACGAGCGGCGGCGAGATGCGCATCGGCGGCGCGGGGCTCACGTCGAACGACGTGCCCGCGCGCGAGCGGTCGCGCGAGGACGAGAGCCGATCGCGCTCGTTGTCCGACGCGTTCCCGAGGCTCAGGGCCATCCGCCGCTGCACGTTGATGAGCCGGCCGAGCGCCGCCGTCCGCCGCGGCGGCTCGGGCGCGACGCGCTCGAGCTCGCGGACGACGTCGCCGGCTGTCTGGAAGCGCTTCGCGGGATCCTTCTGCAAGAGCCGCTGCACGATCGCCTCGAGCCGCGGGTCGACGGTCACGCCCGCCGAGGCGAGCGTCGGCACCTCCGCGTGCACGACGCGGAACGCCGTCGCCACGGCGGTCGGCGCGCGGAACGGCCGCGTGCCCGTGAGCACCTCGTACAGCAGGACGCCCACCGAGAAGAGATCGCTGCGCCCGTCGAGCGGCGACTCCCCCGTGGCCTGCTCCGGCGACAGGTAGTCCGGCGTCCCGAAGACGACGCCCGTGCGCGTCCGCGGCGAGGGGCCGTCGGAGTCGAGCACCTTGGCGATGCCGAAATCGAGCAGCCGGACGACGGCCGATCCGCGGCTCGGATCGAAGGCGATGAAGATGTTCTCGGGCTTGAGATCGCGGTGGATGATCCCGGCGCGGTGCGCGGCGTCGAGCGCCTCCAGCACCGGGATCGCGACCCCGACGGCGGCCTCCATGTCGAGGCGGCCGAAGCGCGCGAGCGCCATGCCCAGCGACTCGCCGTCGAGGTGCTCCATCACGATGTACGGACCGAGCTCGCCGACGCCCGCGTCGATCACGTCGACGATGTTCGGGTGGCGGATCCGGTTGACCGCCTGCGCTTCCTGGAAGAACCGGTGGGAGAGCTCCGAGTTGTCCGCCAGCTCGGGGTGGAGGAATTTGATCGCAACGGCGCGACCTGCGAGCACGTGCTCCGCCCGGAACACGTCGCCCATGCCGCCCCCGCCGATGCGCTCCGCGAGGCGGTACTTGTTGTCGACGAGGAGGCCGGGGGTCGGGGGTCGAAACGCCATCTGCTGCCGCTGGCGGGCGAGGGACCAAGGTCATGGTCCCCGAGAACACGCGCCCCTGTAAAGGGTTGGGAGGCACGCCCCTCCCGAAAGCTCGATCCTATTCCTTTGGGTTGCGTCGCGGCTAGGCTACCTGCTCCAGGTGTGGGGCGGATCGCACGCGAGGCCCTTGCGCGCGGGCAGATCACGGTTCAGGTGCATTCTTCCGCAGTTCGGCGATCCGGCCGGCGATCTCCGCGAACCCGCGGCCCATGGGCTGGGAGGCCACGAACCGCGGCGGCACCGACAGCTTGCCGAGGTGGGCGCGCACGTTGGCTACGCCGAAGGTCAACGCAAATGCAGCGAAGGCGACGCCGTCGTTGCCGCTGTCGCCCACGAAGGCGTAGCGGTGCCGCGCGCGGGTCGGATCCTCGCCGAACCGGCTCGAGAGCAGGCGCACGGCGCCCGTCGCCTTGTCGGACGGGTCGCGGGTGAGGTGGAGGTGGACGCTCGAGACGAGCGTCCTCACCCCCCGCTCGCGCAGCTCGGCGCGCATCCTCTGCACGTCCTCCGGCGGGACGCGCCGGTGCTCGCCGATGTCGATGGTGACATCGGTCACCCTCTGGTCGTTGTCGTCTGCGAGCGCCGCCGCGGGAAAACGACGCACCATGTCATCGGCGAGCGCGACGAGCTCGGCCCGACGGGCCCGCCGCGCGCCGCGGTCGAGCGCGTCGAGCGTGACGACGCGGCTCGCGCCGGCGGTCGGGGCGAGCGCTTCTCCGGGGCCGGCCCGCTCGCGGACCAGCGCGACGGCGCCGTTCTCGACGATCGTCGCGTCGATCGGCCATTGCCGCTGGATCACCTCGCCCCATCCGGCGGGCCTGCCGGTGCAGGCGATCAACGCGAGGCCCGTCTCGCGCAGACGGAAGATCGCTCCGTAGGCGGATTCGGTCAGGGCGCCGTGATCCAGCACGGTGTCGTCGAGGTCGAAGATCACCCCGGCGAGGCCGCGCGCGGCGTCGGGGGTCAAGAGGGAGAGCGGGTCCATCGGTCGATCGTCAGAGCGCGTCGACGCGCGCGATGAGGCTCTTCAGGTAGAGCCCTTCGGGGAAGGCCGCGGGGACGGGGTGGTCGCCCCCCTGGAAGTGCCGGTCGAACACCGCCGCCTGCATGCGGGCGTCGCGCGCGCCGAGGGCGAGCACCCGGGTCAGGTCGTCGAGGCTCACGGCGCTGGAGCAGGAGCAGAGCACGAGGATGCCGCCCGGCCGCGTGGCGCGGCACGCCCCGGACGCGAGGCGCCGGTAGGCGGTGAGCGCGGCGTCCTTGGAGGCGCGCGTGCCCGCGAGCTTCGGCGGGTCGCAGATGACGAGGTCGAAGCCCCCCTGCCTCGACGCGTTCTGCAGCGCCTTGCGGGCGTCGTCGCGCGTGAACTTGATCCGGTCGAGCAGCCCGTTCTCCCGCGCGCACTCCGCCCCGACCTCGAGCGCCGTCGCGCTCTCGTCGATCGCGAGGACCTCGCTCGCCCCGCCGCGGGCCGCCGCCATGGCGAAGGTGCCGACGAAGCAGAACGCGTCGAGCACGCGCCGGTTGTGGGCGAGCTGCTCCACGCGGGTCCGCAGCGTACGCTGGTCCAGGTAGAACCCGGTCTTGTGGCCGAGCGCGAGCGGGATCGTGTACCGCAGCCCTCGCTCGACGAACCGCAGCTGATCGAGCCCGAAGTCGCCGCGCACCACGCCGGCGTCGGCGGTGAACCCCTCGAGCTTCGCGAGCGACTCCGGCGTCCTGTCCACGATCGCGCGCGGCGAGAGCGCGGCCTGGAGGGCGTCGAAGATCACGCCCTCGCGGCGCTTGATCCCGATCGTCCCGAGCTGCACGACCGCCGTGTCGCCGAACAGGTCGACGATGAGCCCGGGCAGCCCGTCCCCCTCCGCGTGGATCAGCCGGAAGGCGTCGGTCTCGTGGCCGGGCGCCCGGGCGGGCAGGCCGAGCTCGCGGCGGTGCGCGATGGCGCGCTCGATCCGGTGCCGGAACAGGGCCGCGTCGATCGGCCTGTCCTCGCGCGTGTACATGCGCACCGGGATGGCCGAGCGGGGGGTGTAGAGCCCGCGGCCGAGCACGCTGCCGTACGGGTCGGTGACCACGACCTCATCGCCGGCCACGGCGCCGCCCTCGATGCGCGCGATCGCCTGAGCGAACACCCAGGGATGCCCCGACCACACCGGCCGAACATGACCCTGCTTCAACGTAACCGTAGGCATGATGAACCCGATTGCTCTCGATGGTGGCGGGGCTGCCGACGGGGCGGCCGCGCCGTGACGTTTGCCGTGGGAGCTAGTACCCTGCGGGACGGCGCGCGTGTGAACCTTCCGCCACAGCGCGCCGTGGCGGCCGATGCACGCCGGCGTGCTTCATGGCCATGGTGACGCCAATCCCGCGAGATGGTCGATGGCATCCCGGTTGCTAACTTCCCTGCACCGAAGAGGAGTCGCCCGATGCGCCGTTGCTTGACCCATGCCCTTGTTGCCGTGGCGATGACCGCGCCGATGAGCGCGCTTGCGCAGGAGAACAACAACTGTCCTCCCGGCGCGTGGTTCTGTGAGGAAGTGGAGCCGCCCAGCGATCCCGCTGAGCCGCCGCCCGCCGCCGCTGCCGAGCCCCCCCCGGACGAGGCGCTGCCCCCCCACCGCCGGCCCCACCCCCGCCGCGGGGCAGGCGCGGGACCCGTCCGGCCCCGCCCCCGGTCGTCGTCTACCAGACCTCGCCTTCCGGCCCGCCGCCGCAGGTCATCGTCGTGACGCCCGGGTCCGCTCCCCCGCCGCGCGTGGTCGTGCGCCGCATGACCCCGCCCGCTCCGCCGCCGCCGCCGAAGCTGCGCTGGCGCCGCCAGTGGGGCGTCAACTTCCGCCTCCAGGGCCTCATGATGGGCCGCGAGCACGGCGGCGCGGAGGAGGCCGGCATGGGCGGCGTCGGGATCAGCCTGCGTTACCGGCCCGTCCCCGCGTTCGCGCTCGACCTCGGCGCCGACCTCCTCGCGGGCACCGACTACAACGGTCACGAGCGGACGGAAGTGCCGCTCTCGCTGAGCGGGATGCTGTTCGTCAACCCGCGCAGCCGCACGCAGTTCTACTTCACGGGCGGCCTGAACATGTCGCACGCCGAGGTCGAGCGACCCTGGGGCGAGGCCGCGGCCAGCGGCGAGGAGTTCGTTCCGAACACCGAGTACGACTACTTCGGCGTGCACGGCGGCATCGGCCTCGAGTTCCGGCTCTCCCCCCGCCTCGCCCTGAACATCGATGCGCTCGGGTTCGTGCGCAGCCGCACGGACGACGGCGTCGTCCCCGAGTTCAGGGATCCCGACACCGGACGCACGACCGACACGTCGGGCGGGGGACTCTTCCGCGGTGGGCTCACCGTCTACTGGTGAGCGTATCGCTCTAGGCCCTCACCGGCGAACGTCGCGAACGGGCCGGAGCCTGGGCAGAGCGAACGACGACTGCTGCGGGCTCGCGAGCGAGCTCTACGGACGGCTCGCGCCGTGCAGCAGCTCGTCAGACAAGGCCTCGCCTCCTGTCCGCCCTGACCGTGCGGGGCTCGCGCCGGCTTCGATCTCCTCGGGCGGCCGCCGGGATCCCGGCGGCTCCTACGCGGTATAACGCCGCATCGTGCCCCAGGCCTCGACCCGACGCGCGCTTCGCGGCCGCGCCCCGCTGCTCCTCTCCGTCATCGGCGGCGCGACGTTCGCCCTCACGGCCCCGCCCACGGATCTCTATCCCGCCGTCATCGCCGGCCTCGCCCTGCTGGCGGCCGCCGTGCACGACGCCCCGACGTTCTGGCGCGCGTTCGGGCGCGGCGCTGCCTGGGGGACCGCGGCGGGCATCGTGGGCCTGCGCTTCGTGCCGGAGGTGATCCAGCGCTTCACGTCGCTCGGCGCGCCGGCCTCCTATCTCGCGCTCGTCCTGCTCGCGGCCGCCCAGTCGCTGGTCTGGGCGGTCTGCGGCGGCATCACGAGCGTGCTCCTCCGGCGCCTGCGCGCCCCGATCGAGCTCGCCTTCGCGACGGGCGTGTTCGCCGCCGTGGCCCTCCCGACGGTCTTCGGCTGGACGCCGGCGGGCCTCATGAGCCCGTGGCCGGCGCTCGTGCAGCTCGCCGACCTCATCGGCGAGCGCGGCGTGTCGGCCCTGTTCGCCGTGGGGGCCGCCCTGCTCGCCCGCGCGGGGCTGGCGGCCGTCGGGGTTGCGCCCGGCGGGCATCCGCTGGCGCCCGCGCCGGAGCCGCGGTCCGCCCGCCGTCGACAGCGCCGCGCGATCCTCTACCCGGCGCTCGCGAGCGCCGCGCTGTTCGGCGGGCTCGCAGCCCACGGCGCGCTCCGGATGGCCGCGGTGGAGCGCGCCAGCGCGGGCCTGCCGACGGCGCGCGTGGCGCTCGTCAACCAGGCCGTGGGGCCTCACGAGCGCTGGCAGACGAAGAACCACCCGCGGATCCTGCGCACGTTGCACGAGCTCACCCGGAAGGCCGAGGCCGGCGGCGCCGAGCTCACGCTCTGGCCCGAGGCGGCGTATCCGTACCCCCTCCCGCACAGCGCCCGGCAGGCGCCGCGCGGCGGCCGAGCGATCCTCGGGCCCGGCGTCCGCGGTCCGGTCCTCGCCGGGCTCATCACCCAGGCGACGCCCGTGAAGGCCGACGACGGCGTGGAGGAACGGAACAGCTACAACTCCGCGACCCTCGTGCTCCCCGACGGGAGCATGCAGCCGACCCAGGACAAGCTGCAGCTGCTCTGGTTCGGCGAGACGGTCCCGGGCGGCGCCTACCTGCCCTGGCTGCGGCGCATCTTCCAGAAGAGCGGCGGGCTCGTCCCGGGGGCGGAGCCGCGCGCGCTCACGCTTCCCCGGGAGCAGGGGCCCGCGCTCCGTATCGGGGTGCTCAACTGCTACGAGGACACGCTCACCGGGGTGGGGCGGCGGATCACCGGAGCGCTCGCCCCGAACCTCCTCGTCAACATCACGAACGACGCATGGTTCACCGGAAGCGCCGAGCCCGAGCTGCACGCGCGGCTCGCGGTCATGCGCGCCGTCGAGCTGCGCCGCGATCTCGTGCGCGCCGTGAACCTCGGTGTCGTGTCGTGGATCGACGCCCGCGGCGTGGTGCGCGGCCGGGACGAGAGCGCTGCGCCGGGGGTGACCTTCGCGACCCCGGCCGTCAGGGATACTCCGCTGACGCTCTACACCCGCCTGGGCGACGCCCCGCTGGCGGCGCTGCTCGCCCTCGCGATCGTCGCGTGCGCGCTCAGGGCACGGCGCTCCACGGCGAAAGCATCGCCCGAAGCTCGGGGCGCCGCCGCGGGGGCGGGCCCAGTCCCTGGACCTCCGGAGCTCGCGTCGCCGGATGCGGCCGCGCAAGCCGCGGCCACCGACGCGCCGCTCAGCCGTCCTTGAGCGCCTTGACGGGCGCCGCGCGGAGCTTGCGGCTCGCGGGCTTGCCCTTGATGGTCATCGGCTGCTTCGTGAACGGATTGATGCCTTCCCGGTCCTGCGTCGCCGGGATCTCCTTCGCCTTGATCTTCACGAGGCCCGGGACCGTGACCTCGCCAGGCCCCTCCGGACCGAGCTCCTTCTTCACCAGCTCGCTGAGCGCATCGAGCACGCTGGCCACGGACTTCTTGTCGAGGTTGGTGGCCTCGGCAAGACCGACGATCATCTGCGCCTTGGTCAGCTTGTTCGAACCGGGCATGTTTCCTCCAAGTCGAAAGGGGGCGTCCGTTTAACAAGCGAGGTTTCGCATCGCAAGGGATAAGTCATTGCGCCCCCGTCTTATTCGGTCTCGCGACGCCGCTGCGAGGCCGGATTCCAGTGAGACTGCTGCCCCGTGACGCCGCGGCGGCCTCGAGCTCCTGGGTCAACGCCGTCATCTCTCGCTCCTCCGCGTCGGTTTTGTGGTCGTAACCGAGCAGGTGGAGCAAGCCGTGCCCGAGCAGCATCGTGATCTCGTCGAGCAGAGGACGTCCGCGCTCGGCTGCTTGCCGGGCGGCCGTGTCGATCGAGACGATCACGTCGCCGAGCAGGCCGTGCCACGCCGACGGATCCACGGGACCTCGCCGGCCGCGCTTGCGCGACATGGCGCCGTTCTGCTCCAGCATGGGGAAGGCGAGGACGTCGGTCGGCTTGTCCTTGCGCCGGTACGTGCGGTTCAGCTCGTGGATGGCCTCGTCGTTCACCAGGGCCACGGAGAGCTCCACGCCCTGCAGGGCGAGGTGGGCGAGCATCTTGCTCGCGCGCCGGCGCACGACCGCCGTCGACACCCCCTTGAAGGGCCCGCCCTGCGTCGTGATGGACACGACCGCGGGGGCCGCCGGGCGGCTCCCGCGTCGCTTCGTTCCCGGGCTTCCCTTGTCCTTCTCGGCCACGAGGTTCGCTATACCAGCTCCGGGATCTTCTTCGCATCCGCCAAGAACTGCGCGAGGCCGACGTCGGTCAGCGGGTGCTTGGTCAGCTGCTTGATGACCTTGAGCGGCATCGTGGCGGCGTGCGAGCCGATCATGGCGGCCTGCACGACGTGGACGGGGTGCCGCACGCTCGCGGTGAGCACCTGCGTCGCGAAGCCGTAGTTCCTGTAGATCGTCACGATCTGCAGGACCAGGTCCATCCCGTCCCCCGCGGCGTCGTCGACCCGGCCGACGAACGGCGAGATGTACGTGGCCCCGGCCTTGGCCGCGAGCAGTGCCTGGGCAGCCGAGAAGCAGAGGGTGACGTTCGTCCGGACGCCCTCGGCGGCGAAGATCCGGACCGCCTTGAGCCCATCGTCGATGAGCGGGACCTTGACCACCACGTTCGGGTGGATCCTGGCGAGCTCGCGGCCCTCCCGGAGGATCGCGTCCCGCTCGACCGCCACCACCTCGGCCGAGACGGGGCCGTCGACCACCTCGCAGATCTCGGCGATCACCTGCCTGGTCGGCCTGCCGCCCTTGGCGAGGAGCGACGGGTTCGTGGTCACGCCGTCGATGACCCCCATCGACTGCGCCTCCCTGATTTCCGCGATATCCCCTGAGTCGATGAACACCTTCATGGTCCTGCCTCCCCGAGCCGACGCGTCGGCCCTCAGGCGGTGTCCATGCGGGGATCAGGCGCCGGAGCAAGGGCCCGGCGCGGGCCCTTTCCGGCGCGTCGCAGGCGCCTTGCGAGCGGGGCGAGCGGGGCGAGCGGGCAAGGCGCGCCGGCTCAGACCGTCGCCTCGTCCTCGGCGCCGTGGCACTTGTTGAACGGCTTGCCGCTGCCGCAGGGGCACTCCTGCTCCTGCGTGACGGCGGGCTGCGGCAGCGCCGCCGCCGGGTTCGCGCCGATCGGGAGCGACTCGTCGTGCTGCGCGACCGCGTCGAGCAGCGCCGCCGCGTGGCGCTGGCGATCCGCCGCCTCGATCTGCGCCTCTTCCTGCTCGGCGCGCCTGACGTTCACGCTGAAGAGCTTCGTGACCACGTTCGAGGAGACGCGGGCCACCATGTTGACGAACATGTTGTAGCCCTCCTTCTTGTACTCCTGCTTCGGGTCCTTCTGCCCGTAGCCGCGAAGGCCGATGCCGTCGCGGAGGTGGTCCATGTCGGTCAGGTGGTCGACCCAGGCCTTGTCGAGCTCCTCCAGGTAGAGGTGCCGGAAGATGCGCAGCGACAGCTCGACCCCGATCTCCTCCTCGCGCTTCTCGTACGCCTTTTCGGCGCGGTCGTAGAGCTCGTGCGCCAGCGCCTCCTGGTCGCCGATATGCGCGACGTCGTCCGGCAGCTCGACGCCGAAGTGCTCGCGGAAGCCCTGGAAGATGCCGCCCCAGTCCCAGTCCTCGGGCGGCTTGCGCGCCGGGCACGACTCCTCGACCATCGCGCCGATGAGCCGGTCCATCAGATCGAGCAGCCGCTCCCGCTGCTCCGTGAGCGCCTGGGGCACGAGCTCGGCGCACTCGTCGTAGATCTCGAGGACCTTGTCGGCGCGCGACTCGAGCTCGACCTTCACGCCCCAGCGCGTGTAGAGCTCGCGCTGCAGGTTCTCGAGCTCGACGAACCGATCCGTCTTCTCGAAGTCCTTCCGCACGATCTCGCGGCGGTTGCCGTCCTCGTCGAGCGGCATCACCGGATCGTTCGCGAACATCCCGAGCAGGTAGCCGACGTCCGGCCGGACGAGCTCCACGATCGACGCGAGCGGCTTGATAGTCCGCTTCTCGCCCGTCGGCTTCCCCTCCTCGTCGAGGATCTCGGGGGAGTAGCGGCCGAGGAGCAGCGACTGGCGCATGTCGTAGATCGTCTTGCGCTGCGCGCTCATCACGTCGTCGTACTCGAGCAGGTTCTTGCGGATGTCGAAGTTGCGCTCCTCGACCTTCTTCTGCGCGTTCTCGACGCTCTTCGTCACCCACGGGTGCTCGATGGGCTCGTCGTCGGGCATGCCCATCCGCTCCATCAGGTTCTTCACCCGATCGCCGGCGAAGATGCGCATGAGGTCGTCCTCGAGGGACAGGTAGAACTTCGACGTCCCGGGGTCGCCCTGGCGGCCGGCGCGGCCGCGCAGCTGGTTGTCGATGCGGCGCGACTCGTGCCGCTCGGTGCCCAGGATGTACAGCCCGCCGAGCTCGCGGATCTCGTTGCCCTCCGCGGTGCACTCCTTCTTGAGCTCCTCGACGAGGGCCTCGAACGCCTCGGGCTCCGCCTCGGGCTGGCGGTTCTGCTCCTTGAACTTGAGCTTCGCGAGCATCTCCGCGTTGCCGCCCAGGATGATGTCCGTCCCGCGCCCGGCCATGTTGGTCGACACCGTGATGGCCCCCTTGCGGCCCGCCTGCGCGACCACGTACGCCTCGTTCTCGTGGTGCTTCGCGTTCAGCACGTTGTGCTTCACGCCGCGCTTGGTCAGGATCCGGCTGATCGCGGTGCTCTTCTCGACGCTCGTCGTGCCCACCAGGATCGGCTGGCCGAGCTCGTGCTTCTCGAGGATCTCGTTGATGACCGCCGTGAATTTCTCCTTCTCGGTCTTGTAGACGAGATCCTCGTAGTCGACGCGGATCACCGGCTTGTTCGTGGGGATGATGACGACGTCGAGCTTGTACGTGCTGTGGAACTCCGCCGCTTCGGTGTCCGCGGTGCCGGTCATCCCGGAGAGCTTCTTGTACAGCCGGAAGAGGTTCTGGAAGGTGATCGTCGCCATCGTCCGGCTCTCCTCCTGGATCCGGACGTTCTCCTTCGCCTCGACGGCCTGGTGCAGGCCGTCCGACCACCTCCGGCCCGCGAGGACGCGGCCGGTGAACTCATCGATGATGAGCACCTTGCCGTCGCGCACCATGTAGTTGACGTCGCGCTTGTAGAGCGTGTGCGCGCGCAGACACTGGTTCAGGATGTGCAGCGTCTCGAGGTTCACCGGGTCATAGAGGTTCGTGCCCTTGAGCACCTTGAGCGCCGCGAGCAGCCGCTCCGCCGTCTCCACGCCCTCGTCGGTCAGCGTCACCGAGTGACCCTTCTCGTCGACGGCGAAGTGCTCCTCGTTCCGGAGCTGGGGGATGACCTCGTTGATCGTGCGGTACTTGTCGCTCGATCGCTCGCCCTGGCCGCTGATGATGAGCGGAGTCCGCGCCTCGTCGATGAGGATGGAGTCGACCTCGTCGACGATCGCGTAATGCAGCGGGCGCTGCGCGTACTCGAGCGCCGAGAACTTCATGTTGTCGCGCAGGTAATCGAAGCCGAACTCGTTGTTCTGGCCGTACGTGATGTCGCAGCGGTACGCCTCGCGCTTCTCCGCGTCGCCCTGCTGGTTGACGACCACGCCGGTCGACAGGCCGAGGAAGCCATAGAGCTTGCCCATCCACTCGGCGTCGCGCCGCGCCAGGTAGTCGTTCACCGTGACGACGTGGACGCCCTTGCCCTCGAGGGCGTTCAGATAGCAGGGGAGCGTCGCGACCAGGGTCTTGCCCTCGCCGGTGCGCATCTCGGCGATGCAGCCGTTGTGCAGCACCATGCCGCCGATGAGCTGCACGTCGTAATGGCGCATCTTGAGCGCGCGCTTCGAGGCCTCGCGGCAGACCGCGAACGCCGGGATCAGGATGTCGTCCAGCGTCGCCCCGTTGGAGAGCTTCTCCTTGAACTCCGCGGTCTTCGCCCGAAGCTCGGCGTCCGAGAGCTTCTGCAGCTCCGGCTCCATCCTGCCGATCGCCTCGACCCGCGGTCGCATGCGGCGGATGGCACGCTCGTGCGAGGTGCCGAAAATCTTCTTCATCGCCCAAGTGAACATCTTTACGTGCCTTGGCTCCGCGGCGGTCAGGTGGGAGGAAAGGGTCCGGCCGAGGAACGCGAACGTAGTCGCGCCGCGGGCGTCGCGCAATTCCGGGACCGCGCGCTCCGTCGACGACGCCGCCGAGGCGATCCCCCCCGCGGCCCGGATGGCGCCGGCCTCCTCCTCCGTCGACGCGCGCCGGCGCGCGCTCGCCCCCGCGCGCCCCGCGGACCACGCCCGCGCACCGGCGACCACGCCCGGACCGAGCCGCCCCGGAGAGCCGTCCCCCCGAAACGACGGGGCGCATCGCGCCGCTGGGCGGTCGAGTCCTCCAGGATTTAAGCCATGGTGCACGAGGGGGGACTCGAACCCCCAAGCCTCGCGGCGCCGGAACCTAAAACCGGTGCGTATACCAATTCCGCCACTCGTGCGCGCGGACGCTTGTGGCACCCTACGCCAGCCTCATCAAGCGGGAAATTCAGTTTGCCGCGGTGCGCCGATCGCGTCAGCGCGGGGTGCGCGAGCGGCCCGGACGTTGGCACCCGCACTGGACGCGGAGCCTGGAGCAGCCGGCGGATCGGCGGACCGCGCCGCCCTGGAGGGGTCGCAAACCTGGGCTGGCCCGTGCGCACGAACCGCGCACCGGCGGGCGTGGGCGGGGTAGGCGAGCCGACAGCATGGGGGCGCGCTCGTCGTCGGGGCGGAGGGGCGCCGCGGAGGGAGCGCGAAATGGGCACAGCGGCGGCCGGGGCTTCGGCGAGGCGACCTCACCGGCGGCGATGCGCGAAAGGGCCGCGTTGACGCCGAGAACCGCGGCCGGCGGGGGCCGGGCGGCGCCGCCGCCGCGCCGTCGGCACGTGCGTTGCGAAGAGGGGGGCCGTCCGCGGACGCGGATGCTGCCGCCGAGCGGTGGGACGCGCGCGCGTCGCCGTCCCCGTCGATGCGGCGCAATTCGACTGCAAGCCGCAGGGAACCCCGATGACGTACCAACCGAACGTTCTCCTCTTCGATCAGGACCCTGTCCTCCGGAGGGCCACGGCGCTCCTCCTCGGCAACCGCGGCGCCCTCGTCAGCCCGGCCGCGACGCTGGAGGAAGCGATCTCCCTCTCGCGCGAGCGCGTCTACGACGTCGCGCTGATCGATCTCGCCCCCGGGACGAAAGGCGCCCGCGAGATCCTGGGCCGCCTGCGGCGCGAGGGCGCGATGCCGCGGCGGATCGTCTTCTGCGCCGAGGAGCCGGTCTCGTGCGGCGGCGCGGACGACGTGAGCGAGGTCCTGCTCAAGCCGTACGCCTTCGGCCGGCTGCTCAGCACGATCTTCGTCGAGCAGAGCCCCCGGCCGTCGACGAGGTCCGGGGTCTTCCCTCGCCTCCGGCTGGTCCGCGGCGGCCTCGCCAGCCCGGAGCGCGGCGCGCCGGGCGATCGAGGCGCGCGCGTCCCCGGCGGAGCCGCGCAGCTCGATACGGCGGCCCGGCCGGCGGAGCCGCGCGAGGACGCCGTCGCGGGGGCGAGCGGCGCCGCCGTCGTCCGGCTGCAGCGCAGGGCCCGCAGCGGCCCCTCCGGGCGGACGATCAGGTCGACGCGGCGCGTGCCGCGAGGTGCGCGCCATCCCGGATGACGATCCGCCGCCGGTCGAACGCGATCAGGCCGGCGCGCTTCAGCTTGCCGAGCAGCAGCGTGACCGTCTCGCGGGTGGACCCGATCAGCAGCGCGATGTCGGCGTGCGTGAACGGGGCCGATACCAGCTGACCCGACGCGTGCGGCCGGCCCCACCGCCGGGCAGCGGCGCGGAGGAAATCGAGCAGGCGCACCTCCACCGTGCAGAGGAGCAGGGAGCCGAGGCGCGCCTCGGTCTCGAGCTTGCGCGAGACGAGCGCCGCGGCGAGCGCCTCGCGGAGCGCGGCGTCGGCGGCGAGCTGCCGCGTGAGCCCGGCGAGCGGCACCACGAGCCCGCTCCCCTCGTCGAGCACGATCGCGCTCTCGGACGCGACCGGCGCGCCCGCGAGCGCGCTCTCGCCCACGAGGTCGCCGGGCCCGCGGTGACCCAGCGGAACGACCCGCCCCTCGGCCACGCGCTCGACCTTCACGCGGCCGGCCCCGAGCAGGATCAGGTGCCTCGGCGGCGCGCCCTGCTGGCAGAGGCACTGCCGGCGCGGAAGCCGCTCGAGCGTGCCGAGATCGAGCAGCGCGCGCCGGCTCGGTGAGGTCAGCTGGGCCAGGGGCGAGCAAGACAGGATCCGCTCCTTCTCGAGATCCTGCGAGGCGTCGTCGCGCACGCCCTCGTTCCCCAGCGCAGGTCCGCGCACCTTCGGCTGTCCCATCGCGGCATCGCCCAATCTTTCGGGATTTCAAGCCTCCCGATCGGGCGCCGATGGTGCAACGATCCGTCGACGGGGGCCACGCCGAACAGGCCGAGGACAGCGCTCCGCACAGGGCGGAGAAATTCTGCCATGGTGGAGCCTGATAACGCGTTCAGCGGTGCAGGACGCAGGTCATGCGCGATTTTTTGGTACAGACGTGAAAGCAAGACCCGGGCCGCTGCCCCGTTCGATGCTACGTTGGGGGTGAGGCCACCAATGAAACACTCGATGGCACGAACCTCGCGCAATGCCCCGGCCCCCGTTCGGCGGGTGGCGCAGGCGGCGAACTGAGAGAAGGAGCTCCTCATGGGCATGGAGATGAAGCTCCAGTTCAAGCTGTCCCAGCAGCTTGTGATGACCCCGCAGCTGGTGCAGGCCATCCGGCTGCTGCAGCTCTCGCGGCTCGAGCTGGTCGACGAGATCAGGAAGGAGCTGGACGGCAACCCGGTCCTCGCGGACGACATGACCGACCCGAAGGCGCGGGACGGGGAGAAGGGGGATCAGAGGGGGAGGAACGCCGATCTGCCGACGGAGCAGCGGCTGGAGAACGGCGAGCGGTTCGACCGAGACACCGACATCGCGGCGCGCGAGACGGAAAAGCGGGTCAAGGAGGTGGACTGGGAGCAATTCCTGGAAAACCGCCAGCTGCAGCAGGCGATGCCCGCGCACCGGGGCGGCTTCGAGGAGCTGCCGCCGATCGACCAGAACCTGACGAAGCCGTCGAACCTGCGCGACCACCTGCTCTGGCAGCTCCAGATGAGCGATTTCGTCGAGAACGAGCGGCAGTTCGCCCTGCTCGTCATCGGCAACCTCGACGAGAAGGGGTACCTCGACCTCAAGGGGGGAGAACGTCCGGACGGCACGAAGGGGCCGGATCTGAGCCTCGCCGACCTGGCGCGGGAGGCGGAGCTGCACCCCGAGGACGCCGAGGAGGTGCTGGCGATGATCCAGCGCTTCGACCCGGTCGGCGTCGCGGCGCGCGACCTGTCGGAGTGCCTGCGGGTCCAGGCCGAGGTGCTCGGCTTCGACGAGATCGAGATGGCGATCATCAAGGACCACCTCCACAACGTGGAGCGGCGCAACTTCCCCGCGATCGCGAAGGCGCTGAAGATCTCGCTGGAGGACGTCTACGACGCGGTCCAGGAGATCCAGAAGCTGGAGAGCGTGCCGGCGCGCAATTTCGCCGAGGTCGACGAGAAGACCATCGCCATCACCCCGGACGTGTACGTCATCAAGGACGGCAGCCAGTTCGTCGTGACCGACAACGACAAGGGGCTCCAGCGGCTGTACATCAACGAGAACCTCGCCCAGCGGATGCTCAAGGATCCGAAGGCGAAGGAGTTCATCAGCGAGAAGCTCCGGAGCGCGCAGTGGCTGATCCGGGCCATCGAGCAGCGGCGGCGCACGATCATCAAGGTGACCGAGTGCATCGTCGAGAAGCAGCGCGAGTTCCTGGAGCGCGGCGTGGGCTACCTGAAGCCCATGATCCTGCGGGACGTCGCCGAGTCGGTGGGCATGCACGAGTCGACCATCTCGCGCGTGACGTCGAACAAGTACGTGCACACGCCCCAGGGGCTCTTCGAGCTCAAGTACTTCTTCAACTCGTCGATCCACAGGGTGGCTGACGAGGACATCGCCTCGGAGAGCGTCAAGCAGGCGATCAAGAAGATCATCCTGGCCGAGGACAAGTCGAACCCCTACAGCGACCAGGCGATCGTCAAGATCCTCGAGGAGACGGACGGCATCAAGATCGCCCGCCGCACCGTGGCCAAGTACCGCGAGATGCTCGGCATCCTGAGCTCGTCGAAGCGCAAGAAGATGTTCTGAGCGGCGCCGGACGCGCCCGCCCGATCCCCGTCCCCGGCCTCTTTCCCGGCCCAACGCCATGCCCGCCGAACCGATCACGGCCGCCCAGCTCTTCGAGCGCATCTTCGCGCCGCACTACCCGCCCGACGCGCTCGCCGACCTCGCGGCCGCGCGCTCCACGGACGCGAACCCGGCCGGAAACCCGTCGATCCTGGCCCAGATCGACCACGCGGCGGAGGTGTTCGCCCGGCTCGCGCCCGGGGCGTTCGGCGCGCCCGACCTCGGGCTCGATTTCTCCGACGCGTCGGTCCACCGGCTGGGCGCGGCGCTGACGCGCGAGCGGCGCGACGCCTGGCTCTCGCCGGCCGAGGGCGCCGCCGGTACGCGAGGTACGTCGGCCGAGAGCGGGGCCGGGGCGCCGCCCATGCTGGTCACCCTCGTGACGCACGGGGCGCTCTACGTCGGCGCGTGCGTCGCCAGGAACCACGGGGGAAAATGGCAGGTCCGGAGGCCGCTGTGGGAGTCGCTGGTCCGGCTCGAGTCGAGCGCGGGGACCGGCGATCTCGCGATCTTCCAGTGGTGGCTCAAGGCGCTCAGCGACGAGGAGATCGGCCGCGGCAGGCTCGCGGACCGCTACCGCACCCACGTGGAGGTGCCGACCTTCGACGCGGAGCGGCTGCCCGTGATCGCGGCGGGCGACCGGCGGATCCCGAGGCTCGCGAAGGTGCGTTACGACACGCTCTACAAGCACCTGCGCGCGCACCTGCCGGAGCTCAGGTCGGTGGGGGAGGATTTCCCGTCCCCGGAGCGCTTCGAGGAGATGGCCTTCAAGAGCATGGAGTTCGCGCTGCTCGGGGGCGGGCGGATGCTCCTCATGCACGGGGCGACCGCGGAGGGGGTGCACCTGTTCTGGCTCGACGCGAACGGCTTCGTGAAATCCGTGTACTACCCGGCCGACGGCTTCCCCGCCCACGTGGTCCAGATCGAGGGCCAGAAGATCCGGGTGATCGTGCCGATCCGCGGCGAGACGCAGGCACACGAGATGCTCTGGTGGGGGGCGTAGCCGGCCTTGCCCGCGCCGAGCGGCCGGCGGGCGCGCCGGGGCTGACGGCGCGCCGACCGGCGGGCGCGCCGGGCTGACAGGCGCGCTCCGGCCCGGCGCTCGCGCACCGAGCGCGCCAGGAGTAGGCTCGCCCCGTGCTCTCGCCCGACGTCCGCTTCGAGGGGTTCACCGCGACCGACTGGGTCCGCGTGCTGTCGTTGTTCCGGCCCAGACGCGCGGGCATCGACGAGCGCGAGGTCGACCGGCCGCGCGGCGGCGTCGTCGCGGTCCGCGCGGGCGGCAGGCTCAGGAAGCTCATGCACACGGACGCCGGCCGGCTCCGGCTCGACGACGCGCAGCGCGCCGCCCGGCTCTCCGCCGAGGAGCTCGCCGCGGGCCACCACGCGAGCTGGGCCGCGGTGATCGAGGCCGGCGCCCTCGAGGCCATCGTGGAGCGGTTCGGGGCGCGGGTGCGGCGCGGCGACGACCTCGTCGCGCAGACGCTCCTGCTGCTGCAGCTCGCGCGCGAGGAGCTCCTCGCCGGGAGGATCGACCTCTGGCCGGCGCGGCTGCGCGGCGTGCCGATGCCGTCGCCGGGCGTCGTGCGGGGCACGCTGGAGTCGCTCGCCGGGGTCGGCAAGACGATGGTGATCGGCCTGTTCGAGGGCGGGGAGCTCTGGACGAGCGTCGCGCTCCGCCGCGACGCGCGCGGCATCAACCTGATCCTCGGGCCGGACGAGGTGCGGGAGGACATGGGGCTGCTCGCCGGCGACTGGCGGCGCGACTACCGGCACCTCTCGCGCGCCATCGAGGAGCGGGCAGGGGAGCTGTCGCTCGGCTGCTTCGCCGAGGCGGAGACGATCCGGAAGCTCGAGGTCGACCCGAGCCCGGGCGCCTGGGCGCGGGCGGTCGCGGTGCGCGACGTGATCCTCGCGCCGGTGCCGGCGGCGCTCGCCATCCCGCTCGGCATCGACGCGGGGCGCGCGGCGCTCAGCGCCCTCCGCGCGATCGCGGAGCGGATCGATCCGATGGGGATCGTGGCGCCCGCGATGCGGGCGGTGCTCGAGCGGGCCGGCACCGACAGCGAGATGGCCGCGATGCTGCCGTTCCACCCGCTGGAGCTGCTCCGCAAGCTCATCAGCCGGGATCGCTGACCCGGCGCGGCGCGCGCGGCGCCGTCGCGCCGGGAGGATCAGGGGTGCGCGGTGCTCGAGTCGCCGCCCTGGACCGCGGGCGCGAGCTGGAAGCGGCGCTCCTCGCACGCGTACGCGGTGGGGGTCAGCTCGATGACGGTGTGCAGCGGGATCGGCAGCGTCGGGCACGAGGGCGCGGGGCGATCCACGAGGTAGGCGTAGAGCGCGCGCAGCACCGCCTGGTGGCCGATCACGAGCACGGGCGAGCGCTGGCGCTCGAGCTGGATGATCAGCGGGTCGAGGCGCTGGATGACGTCCTCGTACGACTCGCCGCGCGGGTAGCGGTAGCGGAACTTGTCGGCCGCGCGCGCGTTGAAGACCTCGGGCATCTGCTGGCGGATCTCCTCGTACGTCATGCCCTCGCAGACGCCCGCGTCGATCTCGTCGAGGGCGCGCCACGCGACGTGGTTCTGCGTGATCGGGCGCGCGGTCTGGATGGTGCGGCGCAGGGTGCTCGTCCAGACGTTGACGTGCTCGTCGCCGGCCCGCTCGCGGATGAAGACGGCGAGGTTCTTCGCGTAGTCGTCGCCGCGCGCGCTGAGGTCCGAGTCGCCGCCGAGCAGCCCCTTCTCGTTGAACACGCTCTCGCCGTGGCGGGTCAGCCAGATCGGGTGCGGCGTGAGGTGCATGTTCATCAAGAGCGGGACGAGGCGCGCCGGCAGGTAGCCGTGGATGCGGTTCAGCACGACCTGGCGGCCGACGTCGATGATCTTGATGTAGCTCTTCTCGGGCTCGCCGAGCGGCTCGTACGCGCGGGCGTAGTGCGCGATGCGCGCGCGGAAATCGCGCAGCGCCTCCTCGGGATCGACGCCCTGGTAGTCGGGCGAGCGGAGCTTTGTCTCGCGGACGTTCGTCTCGATGATCGACTCGTCGTTGCAGATCGACTCGATGAAGACGACCGGGAAGCCGTGCGCCTGGCAGCGCTCGGTGACGAGGTTCCGGCGGGCGCGGGTGCTGTTCGTGGCGTCGTAGATCGCCACCTCGCCGCCGGAGCTGAGCCAGCCGATGAGGTCGTCGAGCGCCGTCATCGCCATGCCGAGCAGCGCCTGGCGGCCCTGGGTGTTGTCGGGGTCGAAGAACTGGTGCGGCTGCGCGGTGCCGAGGTGCGCGCGGCGGTAGTTGCCGACGTTGAAGAGCCGCGTGGGGTGGCCGAGCCACGAGAGGTACCGCGCGATCTTGCGGGCGATGGATGTCTTCCCCCGCGCGGGCAGGCCCACCATGGCGAGGACGATCGGCGACGAGTCGCGCGCGAGCGAGACCATGGGAGCGTTTTAGCCGATGACGGTACCGCCGGCGACGATGACGGAGAGCAGCCGGCCGCTCCGCTGTCCGTCGCGCCGGTACGAGAAGAAGCGGGCGGGGTCACACGCGGTGCACCCCCGGACGTCATCGACCGACGTTGCGTCGAGGCCGGACTCGGCGAGCTGGGCCTTGAGGATGCGGCGGACGTCGGCGTGCGGGCGCGCGCCGGGGGCGCCGCGGACGATGGCGGCGTCGCCGGCGCTGGAGCAGGCGGCGAGTTCGGCGGCGACGTCGTCGCCGATCTCGAAGCAGCAGGCCTCGATGTGCGGGCCGATCGCCGCGACGAGATCGGCGCCGGGGCCGGCGAGCGACCTGAGCGCGCGGGCCGCCTCGACCACGACCCGGCGCGCGGTGCCGCGCCAGCCGCTGTGGACCGCGGCGACGGCGCCGCTCCGGCGATCGGCGAGGAGGATCGGGGCGCAGTCGGCGCTGCGGACGCCGCAGCCGACCCCGGGCACGCGCGAGAGGGTCACGTCGCCGACCTGGCGGACGACCTCGTCGCGATCCTCGTCGCCGGTGAGGATGCGCGCCGTCACGCCGTGGACCTGGCTCAGGTAATAGAGCCGCGCCGCCGGGATGCCGAGGCGCCGCGCGGCGCGCTCCAGGTTCTCGCGGACGGCGGCGGGGTCGTCGCCGAGCGCGATGGCGAAGCTCAGCGTGTCCCACGGGGGGGCGCTGACGCCGCCGCGCCGGGTGAAGAAGGCGTGCGAGAAGCCGGCGGCGGCGAGGAGCGGGCTCTCGAGCGCCTCGGCCGCCCCGGGGGCTTCAATTTTTACGGTCATTTTCAGTGCCACGACGGATCCGATGGGTCCGCTGCTTCGGTCATAGACGATACGGGTGGGTTGCGTGGTATTTTCCGGCTCCACGCATGGCCGCCGGTCCGGACCCGAACATCGGTCGAGATCTGCTCGGGGGGCAGTTCCAGATCCTTCAGAAGATCGGCTCCGGCGGCATGGGGTCGGTCTACAAGGCCGCCCAGCCGGCGATGAACCGGATGGTGGCGGTGAAGATCCTCCACCCCAAGCTCGCGAACCGAAAGGATCTCGTCTCTCGCTTCCGCCGCGAGGCGCGGGCGATGAGCCACCTCACCCACCCGAACACGGTGAAGGTGCTGCTCTACGGCGAGCTCGAGGACGGCTCGCTGTACATCGTGATGGAGTACCTGGAGGGCAAGAACCTGAACCAGGTGGTCCGCAAGGAAGGGCCGCTGCCGGTCGAGCGCGCGATCCCGATCCTGATCCAGGTCTGCGGCGCCCTGCAGGAGGCGCACATGCAGGGGATCGTGCACCGCGATCTCAAGCCCGAGAACATCTTCCTGTCGACCAACGGCGGGCTGAAGGACTACCCGAAGGTGCTCGACTTCGGCCTCGCGAAGGTGACGGAGCGCGAGCTCCGGCCGGGGTCGGTGATGCTCACGCAGGAGGGCATGGTCTTCGGGACGCCGGAGTTCATGTCGCCCGAGCAGGCGCAGGGCAAGGTGCTCGACGCGCGCAGCGACATCTACTCGCTCGCGACCATCCTGTACGAGGTGCTCACGGGCAAGCTGCCGTTCGAGGCGCGGACGCCGATGGAGTACATCCAGCACCACGTGACCCGGAACCCGATCCCGCTCGACGAGCGCGTGCCCGGGAAGCAGTTCCCGCCGGGGCTCGGGGTGGTGCTCGCCAAGGCGCTCGAGAAGCGCCCCGAGGATCGGTTCGACTCGGCCGCGGAGTTCGCCGACGCGCTCAAGCCGTTCGCGGGCGGCGCGGGCAAGGGCTACACGGCGATGATGCCGAAGAACGCGAACGCGGTGCTCGAGCAGGCGGCGAAACAGCACGCCGCTGCGCTCCAGGCGAGCAAGGCGCCCGCGTCGTCGCCGTTCAAGTCGCCGGCGAAGACGGTGAAGATGGTCCAGCAGCCGCCGGCGCCCGCCATCAGGCCCGCGCCCGCGCCTGCTCCGCTCGCCAAGGCGCCGGCCAAGGCGGAGACCAAGCCGCTGCTCCTCGTCGGCATCGCTGCGGGGTGCCTGATCGCCGGCGTCCTGATCACCATCGTGGCGATGCGGCTGTTCCAGGGCTGAGCTCCCGCGGCCGAGGCCTGAAACGAGGCGAGCCACCGCGGGCGTGCTAGCGTCGCCGCTCCGGCGCGCCGGGCGCTCTGGATGCGCATCGCAGGCGCCAGCGTTCACGGGGACGACGTCATGGCCTCGGAGCAATCAGGGAACCCAGGGGGAAACGACAACGATCCGGCCAGGAGCGCCGATCCGCCGCGGCATGCGTCGGAGCCGCCGCGGCGTGCGTCGGAGCCGCCGCGGCGTGCGTCGGAGCCGCAGTTGCGTGCGTCGGAGCCGCCGCGGCGTGCGTCGGAGCCGCAGTTGCGTGCGTCGGAGCCGCAGTGGCGGGCGTCGGAGCCCCCCGCGCGGAGATCCAGCCCGCCGGTGCGAGGGAGCGAGCCGCCGCAACGGATCAGCACGGCGGCGCGGACGGCGAGCGCGCCGCGCCTCGAGGGCCCGCCGCTGGCGCTTCCCGACGACGCGGCGGCCGGACAGGACCGGGGCGCCAGGATCGCCACCTGGGCGAAGCGCATCGGGATCGCGCTCGCGGCGCTGCTCGTCCTCGCCGCCGCGAGCGTCGTGCTCGTCGTCCGGCACTACGAGGCGGATCTCCCCTCGACCCGCGAGCTCAAGGATTACCGGCCCCCGCAGGTGACGCGCATCCTCGCGCGCGACGGGACGCGCCTCGGCGAGCTCTTCACCGAGCGGCGCACCGTCGTGCGCATCGGCGAGATCCCGAACCAGGTGAAGCTGGCCACGCTCGCCGCCGAGGACGCGGGCTTCTACGAGCACGCGGGGCTGAACTACCTCGGCATGCTCCGCGCCCTCGCGGTGAACCTCCGCTCGACCCAGACCAGGCAGGGGGCGAGCACGATCACGCAGCAGGTCGTGAAGAACGTCCTGCTCACGCCGGACCGGACCTACAAGCGCAAGGCGCGCGAGATCATCCTGGCCCGCAGGATCGAGCAGGAGCTCACGAAGGACGAGATCCTGGAGCTCTACCTCAACAAGATCTACTTCGGCCACGGCCGCTACGGGGTCGAGGAGGCGAGCCGCTACTACTTCGGCAAGAGCGTGCGCGACGTGACGCTCGCCGAGGCGGCGCTGCTCGTCGCCGTCGTGAAGGGGCCGTCGGTGTACTCGCCCCGCGCGAACCTCGAGCGCGCCGTGGCGCGGCGCGACTTCGTGCTCGACCAGATGCACAGGAAGGGCTTCGCGGACGAGGGCCAGGTCGAGCTGGCGAAGCGGGAGCCGGTGGTGCTCGCCATCGAGACCGAGTCGCTCGCCGAGCTCGCGCCCGAGGTCGTCAGCGAGGCGCAGCGCGTGCTGCGCGAGGTCGTCGGGCCCGCCGCGCAGCAGGGCGGGTACACGATCACGACCACGATCGATCCGGCGCTGCAGGCGGCGGCGCGCGCGGCCGTCCGCAAGAACCTCGACGCGTACGCGAAGCGGCACAAGCTGTTCGGCCCGCTCGCACGGGCCAAGAAGGAGCCGCCGCCCTTCGAGGGGACGCCGGCCGGCCACAAGGTCTTCCGGGGGGTCGTGACCGGCGCCGACGACGCCCGAGGCACGCTCGCGGTGCGCGTGGGCACGCTGGAAGGCACGGTCGCGCTCCGCGGCGCGCAGCGGTACAACCCGAACGGGCTCGCGCCGAGCAAGTTCGCCGACGTCGACAAGGTGGTGCGCGTCAGCCTGATCGGCCCCGCGCCGGAGCCGGTCGTCGAGGCGGCCGCGACGGGGCAGGACGAGGACGAGGACGCCGCCGCCGGAGAGGCGAGGCGCGCCGCGCCCGCAGGGAGCCCGGCGAAGCCCGCGGCCCCGGTGCCGCTGCGGCTCGAGCTCGGACCCGAGGGCGCGCTCGTCGCGATCGACGTGCGGACGCGCGAGGTCGTCGCCCTGGTCGGCGGCTACGAGGCGGTGCGCGGCGGGCTCGACCGCGCGACGTTCGCGCGGCGGCAGCCGGGGTCGACGTTCAAGGCGTTCGTCTACGGCTACGGGCTCCACGCGCGCACGCTGACGCCGTCGACGATCCTCGAGACGAACCCGCAGGCCGTCGCGGGGTACAAGCCGCAGAACCACGACGAGAGCGAGGGGCAGTCGCCCGCGCGGCTGCGCGAGGCGCTGGCGCACAGCGTGAACGTGGCCGCGGTGTCGGCGATGTCGCGCGTCGGCCCCTCGAACGTGGTCGCCTTCGCCGGCGCGCTCGGCATCCAGTCGAAGCTCGGCGCGGACCTGTCGCTCGCGCTCGGCGCCTACGAGGTCACGCCGCGCGAGATGGCGGCCGCGTACGCGAGCATCGCCGCGGGCGGCGTCTACGAGCAGCCGGTCTTGATCACGAAGATCGTCGGGCCGGGCGGGGCGGAGATCCCGCTGCCGCCGCGCCCCCCGGCGCGCCGCGTGATGGAGGAGCCGGAGGCGTACGTGCTCACGAGCCTGCTGACGTCCGTCGTGCAGACCGGGACCGCCAAGCAGGCGCGCTCGCTGGGGCGGCCGATCGCCGGCAAGACGGGGACGACGAACCAGTCGAAGGACGCCTGGTTCGTCGGCTACTCGACCGACATCGCGTGCGCGGTGTGGACCGGCTACGACGACGCGGCGCCGCTCGGCAAGGGCGAGGCGGGCGCCACGGCGGCGCTGCCGGCGTTCGTCGATTTCATGAAGCAGGCGCACGCGAAGCGCCCGGTGGCCGATTTCCCGGTGCCGAGCGGCGTGGTGCGCGTGAAGATCGATCCGCAGACGGGCCTCCTCGCGCGCGAGGGGCAGGAGGACGCCGTCGAGGAGGTGTTCGTCGCCGGAACGGAGCCGGCCGAGGAGGCGCCGGTCCCCGAGGCGGACGCGGGCGCGGAGGCGGCCGACGTCGGAGCGCCGGAGGAGCTGCAGGGGGTCGTGCCGGCGCCGGGCGAGGGGCCGCGGCCGGCGGAGCCGGGGACGGCGGAGCCAGGGCCGGCGCCGGGCGAGTCGGAGCACGCGCCGGAGCCGGGTCCGCTGCCGATCGGCGAGACGGCGCCGCCGCCGTTCTGAGCGGCCGCTCGGGCCGGTCGGCGCTCTACCCCGGCGCCCCCGCCCGGCTCGGGCTCCCGGCGCCCGCGGCGATCTCGGGGAACGGGCCCGTGACGGCCAGCGTGAGGCCGTCTTCCTGCATGTTCACGAAGAGCGCCTTGCCGTCGGGCGAGAAGCACACGCCGGCGAGCTCGCTCGGGCTCCGCGCGTTGCGCGCGAAGTCGAAGATCTGCCCGTCCTTCGTCACGCCTCGCAGGTAGTTCCCCCGGCTGCCGTCCTCCGCCATGAAGAGCTCTCCCCAGGGAGCGACGGTGATGTTGTCGGGCGCGTCCAGCTCGTCCGTGCTCGTCGCGTGGGCGAGGACCTCGAGCGCGCCGCCGTCTCCGGCAGGGGCCAGCCGGAAGATCTGCCCGGCGCCGGCCGGGCCGCCGATCGTCGCGCAGACGTACACCACGCCCTGCGCGAGGCAGACGCCCTCCCCGCGCCGGAACAGCGCGGCCCCCTTGGCCTGGGCCTGCTTCCGGACCGTGTCGTCCCGCGGATCGGGATCGTCGATGTCCACCCACGCGATCTCGCGCGGCTCCTGCAGCGCCCAGCCCGACGTGTCGGCCTTGCGGGCCCCGACGACGGCGAGCGCCTGCAGCCTGCCCTCGAACGGCGCAGCACGATCCGCGGGCTTGAAGCGGTAGAAGCAGCCATCCGCCCGATCCTCGGTCAGGTAAGCGATGTTCGTCGCGGGGTCGACGACCGCCGCTTCGTGGAAGAAGCGGCCGTAGCCGGTGAGGCGCTGCGGCGGCGCCACCCTGGAGGCGTCCGCCGCGCACACGAAGACATAGCCGTGGCGCGGGTCGACGTTCTCCTCGCAGGTGAGCCAGCCCCAGGGGCTCACGCCGCCGGCGCAGTTCCGGTTCGTTCCGGCGAGCACGAGGTTGCTCGACCGGCGCTCGAGCGTCGCCGCGTCGATCACGAGCCTCGTGACGCCGCCCATGCTCGCCGCGTCGTACGCCTCCGCCGGCGCGCTCTGCCCGGCCCGGTAAGGCCCGATCTTCCGGTCGGCCGGCCCATTCTCATGATTCCTGAGCAAGATCCACGTGTTGTCCGGCCCAGGAAAGCATCCCATCCCGTCCGGCCGGCCGGGCACCCGGTAGCCGTCCTCCATGGCGCCGCCGGCGCGCTCCAGGATCCGGTAGGCGAAGCCCGCAGGGAGATCGAGGATGCCCGCGGGATCGGGCAGGAGCGGCCCGAACCGGCCGGTCGCGTTCTTCGTCGCCGGCCTCCGCGCGAAGATCAGGGAAAACGGCAGGGCCAGCGCCGCGGCTGCAGCCCCGCCGACGCGCAAGAACGATCGCCTCGGGACGCGTCGTTTCATGACGATGATCTACGTCGATCGACCACCGCCCGAAAGCCGTCGGGCACGAGCGCCGCGAGGCCGCCGCTCGGCCGATGCGCGGGACGAATGCCGGTGCGCGCGGGTGGACGCCTCGAGGCCGCGACAAGCTCGCCGGCGCGCATGCCGCGGCGCGGCGTCACCCCGCCTGGCTTCCGTCGGGGACCGCACGAACCAGGATCTTCGACGACACGCGGCCCACGAGCCGCCGCAGGGCCTGCTTCGCGCCGATCGCGCCGCCGGCGCCCACCGCGAAGACGAGCGGCGCCGCAGCGCCGCCGGTGACCGCGACGAGGCCCGCCGCGAGCAGCACGCCGGCGCCGGTCGCCACCGCGCCCGTCGAGGCCTCCTGGGCCGCGTGCACCATCGCCTCCTGCCTCGTCATCTCACCGCGCTGGTAGGCCGTGACCCCCTCGTACGCGCCGAAGGCGCCGTCGATGACGAACCCGATCCCGGCGGCCTTGCCGGCGCCCTTCAGGATCTCCCGGCCCGCGGTCTTCATCACCTCGCGGGTCAGCGTCTTGGCCACCGCGGCCGACGCGCCGTCGGTGAGCGCCGCCTGGCCCGCCTGCCGCGCCGCCTCCTGAGCGACGAGCGCCCCCGCCTGCTTCCCGCCGTGATCCACGATGATCTTCGCCGTCGCCTGCGCCCCCAGCGAGAGCCCCGGCGCGAACGCGTCCACGACCGCCGTGGTGTTCTCGACCATCGCGCGCCGCAGGCCCTCCCGCGCGCCCTCGTCGAGCAGCCCCTTGCCCGCCACCGAGAACAGCGCCTCGGCCGCCCCGCGGACGGCGACCGCGCCGCTCCCTGCCACCGAACCAAGGATCTTGTTTCGCCGTGAGCTCATCTCGACCTCGCCGTCTGCGCGCGCCCCCGCCTCGTCAAGGGGTAGCGCCCTGGGGCGGAAAGACAAGCTCAGCGCCGCGCGCTCCGTCCGTCGCCACGAGCGAGATCCGCCCCGGCGCCCCTGCTGAAGATGCGCTCGGCCGGCGGCGCGCAGAGGCCGCGCTCGCCGGCCCGCAAGCCCACCGTCGCGGCGCCGATCGCGCCCTCGCCGCGGGACGGCAGCGCCGACTCAGGCGCTCGCCGCCGGCGTGAAGACGACGCGCACACAGCCATCCTGCTTCTTCTTGAAGAGCTGGTATCCGCGCGGCCCCTCCTCGAGGCTCATCGGGTGCGTCACGAGGAACGAGGGATCGATCTCGCCGCGCTCGAGGTGCTCGAGCAAGCGCGGGATGTAGCGCTGGCCGTGCTGCTGTCCCATCCGGAAGACCAGGCCCTTGTTCATCGCAGCGCCCATCGGGAACTTGTCGATGAGCCCGCCGTAGACGCCGACGATCGACACCGTGCCGCCCTTGCGGCACGCCATGATCGCCTGGCGCAGCGCGATCGGGCGATCGGTCTCGAGCCGCATCGCCTGCTTGGCGCGGTCGTAGGCGTACTCGAGGCCTCGCCCGTGCGCCTCCATGCCGACCGCGTCGATGCACGCGTCGGGGCCGCGGCCGCCCGTCATGTCGCGGAGCGCCTCGCGGACGTCCACCTCCTCGTAATTGAGCACCTCGGCGCGGCCGCGCTCGCTGGCCAGCCGGAGGCGCTCGGGGAGCCGGTCGATGGCGATGACCCGCTCCGCGCCGAGCAGGTACGCGCTGAGGATCGCCATCTGTCCCACGCCGCCGGCCCCCCACACCGCGATCACGTCGCCGGGGCGGATCCCGCACATGTCCGCGGCCATGTAGCCCGTCGGCAAGGCGTCGGCCGCGAACACCGCGCGATCGTCCGGGACCGCCTCGGGGACCTGGAAGGCGCCCTGATCGGCGAACGGGACGCGCACGTACTCGGCATGGCTGCCGGCGATGCCGCCAAAGGCGTGGCTGTAGCCGAAGATGGCGGCGGTCGTGTCGCCGAAGGCCTCGTCGAGCACGGCGTGGCTCGGGTTCGAGTTGTCGCAGAGCGACCAGAGCGCGTGCTCGCAATAATAACAATGCCCGCAGCCGACGATCGAGCAGACGACGACGCGGTCGCCCCTCTTCAGCTTGCTCACGTCCGGGCCGACGTCGACGACCTCGCCGACGAACTCGTGCCCGAGGATGTCCCCCTTCTTCATCGTGGGCACATAGCCGTCGATCAGGTGCAGATCCGAGCCGCATACGGACGACATCCGCACGCGGACGATGGCATCGTGCGGGGCGAGGATCCGCGGATCCGGCACCGTCTCGACGCGGAGATCGTTCACCCCGTTCCAGCAGAGCGCGCGCATGGGCCTCACCTCCCCAGCACGGCCCCGCCCAGCGCGGCCGATCTCCGGCCGCTGGGCTGTCCGTCGATCGTCGGGATCTCCCCCGCCTCCATCAGCTGCTTGAAGTGGCGGAGGTCGTCCCTGAGCTGCTGATCCGGGTCCTCGCCGAAGACCTTCGCGATCACCCGGCCGAGCGCGCCGGCCGGCGCCTTGTAGTCGATCGTCACGCGGACCTCGGTGCCGCGGCCGCCCGGCGCAGGGACGAACCGGACCGAGCCCGCGTTCTCGATGTCCGCCGGCTCGCGCGAGCGCCACGCGATGAGCTCGTTCTCCCGGTCCTCGATGATCTCGGCCCGCCACGACACCGAGCCGCCGCCGGGCGCCCTCGCCGCCCACCGCGAGCGGCGATCGTCGATGACCTCGACCTCGGCGAGGTGCTCCATGAAGCGCGGTAAGTTCTCGAAATTGCGCCAGAATTTGTAGAGCTCGTCCGCGGGCTTCGCGACGGTCACGGCGCGCGCGACGCGCGTCGCCGCCGGGGCCAGCGCGCCGAACAGGCGGCCCACGCGCTGGCCGGCGCGCAGGAGCGGCGCGCGCGGCGCGGCGCGATCGCCGGGCGCGCCCGCGGCGCCGCGGCGGCCCGAGACGCCGTGCTGGATCAGCGCCCCGCCCGCGAGCGCGAGGACCAGGCCGGGCACGCTGCGGCGCGCGAGCCCGTACGCCACGAGGGCGCTGCCGCCGATCGTGGAGGCCAGGCGCTCCGCCCTGCCCGCTGTTCTGCCCGCCCCCGCCTGGTCGCGCTCGACCAGCGGCGGCACCTCGGAGATCGGTTCGAGCATCGTCATGACACCACTCCTCGCAACCTGGGTCGCAGCCCGGGTTCGCGGCGAGATCAGGCAAGGCGCGCGCCTGGCCCGATCAGAAGCGCACGAGGAGGCGGGAGCCGAGGCCGGCCAGCGACGGGGTGAGCGAGAGCTCCGCCACCGGCGGCTTGCCAGGCGCCGGCGAGGCGGCCTCGGAGGGGCTCAGCAGGAGCAGCGTGACGCCGGCGCCGATGCCGACCAGCCCGACGCTGGCGAAGACGCCCGCGAGCGTCGTGGCGGTCTTCCCGGTGTCGTAGTCCCCCTGCAGCGAGCGCGGGCACACGTAGCCCCCGCCGCCGGCAGGGGAGCACCCGTCCTCGACCCTGGACAGCGCGCTGGCGCGCACGGCGAGCGCCACCGCGGTCGCGATCGCGCCCGCGCCGCCCACGCCGAGCGCGATGTAGCCGCCCGTGCGGACGCCGCTGGACGATGGCGGCGCGGGCGCGGCGTCCGGGGCGCGCGCGTCGCGCGCCGGGAGCGGCGCGGGCACGGTGAGCGTCACGTCCCGGCTCGCGCCCGGCGTGAGCTCGACGCGCTCCAGGATCGGCGCGGCGCCGCCGTAGAAGAGCTCGACCGTGTGCGCGCCGAGATCGCGCTCGAGCGCGACGCCGAGGAGCCTCGGATCGAGCGGCTTGCCGTCCAGCACCACCTGCACCGGCGGCCGCCCCTCGGCGCCCTGCAGGCGGACGGTCAGCGTCCCGACCTTGTTGCCGAGCGCCCGGTACCGGAGCTCGGCGTCCTCGCTCCACCCGGCGTACTTCGCCTCGTTGGACTGGAGCGCGGCGCGCCGGAGATCCCACCAGTCCCGCCGCGCCGAGGCGTAGCGGCCCATCTCCTCCTCGCACTCGGCGATGTTCCGCAGCGCGCCGAGCCCCTCGGGGTAGATCTCGAGCGCGCTCCGGAAGGCGATGACCGCCTGCTCGCACTGGCCGGCGCTCCGCAGCTCGCGCCCGCGCGCGAACAGCGTCTTCGCGTCCTCCTCGGCCCCGACGGCGAGCGCCGGCGCCGGCGCCGCCGCGAGCAAGGCGGCGCCGCACAGCGTGATGAGCTGTCGCTCAAAGGATCTCACTCTTGTCGATCTCCTTGCGGCGCCGGGGCACGGTGGGCGGCGCGGGCTTGGCGGTCGCCGTGGCGCGGGGAGCGCCCCCGTCCGCCCCAGGGCGAGGCTGGCTCGAGCGCGGCCGCGCGGACGCGGTCGCCGCGGCGGAGGGAGCGGGCTCGTCCGCCGGGGCGACGGCGGGCGGCGGCGCCGTCGCGGCGGGCGGCGGCGGGCGCACCGCGAGCTCCTGGAGCGCGCCGCGCACGCCGGGGGACAGGCGCCGCGCCGCCTCCGGCTCGGCGCGCGGCCCATCGAGCAGGCGCCACGCGAGCGCGGTGGCGCCCGCGAGCGTGCCCAGGCAGGCGACCGCCACGGCGACGAGCGCCGCCGGCCGCCGCGCCGGCGGGGCCGCCGCGGGCGCGGGCGGCGGCGCCGCGAGCGCGTCGCGGTAGGCCCGGACCATCTCGCGGATCGAGGTGAACCGCCGCGCCGGCTCCTTCGCGAGGGCGCGCGAGAACCAGCCGTCGAGCCCCCGGGGGAGCGACCGCCGGATCTCCGTGGCCGGCTCGAAATCGCGGGTGCTGACCGCCACGATGAGCTCGGCGATGGTGTTGCCCTGGAACGGCGGCCAGTCGGTCAGCACCTCATAGGCGAGGACGCCGAGCGCCCACACGTCGGCCCGCGCGTCGACCGCGAGCGGCGAGGAGAGCTGCTCCGGGCTCATGTAGTTCGGCGAGCCCAGCATGACGTCGGCCTCCGTCTCGCGCGGCCGATCGAGGCCGAGATCGCCGTGCAGCGCCTTGGCGATGCCGAAATCGGCGACCTTCACCGTCAGCTCCGCGCCGGGATCGTCGAGGAGCATCACGTTGGAGGGCTTCAGGTCGCGGTGCACGATGCCCATGTCGTGCGCGACGGTGAGCGCGTCCGCGATCTGATCGAGCATGTCCGCGAAGCGCCTCGGATCGATCGGCCCCTTCTCGTGCACCTCGGCGAACAGCGTCCGGCCCCGGATGTACTCCATCACGAGATAAGGGATGTCGTCGTGCACGCCCGCGTCGTGGACGGCGACGATGTGCCGCGTGCGCGCGCCCAGGCGGGCCGAGATCTGGGCCTCGAACCGGAACCTCTCCAGGACGGTCCGGCTCCGCGTGGGGTCGCCGGTCAGCGAGACGCTGAGGAACTTGATGGCGAGCTCGGTCTTGAGCGTGACGTGGACCGCGAGCCAGACCTCGGCCATGCCCCCGCGCCCGAGCGGCCGGACCAGACGGTACTTGCCGTCGACGATCTCGTCGGCCTCGTGCTGCCAGACGTCGGACTCGTCCGCGCCCGCCGAGCGCTCCGCCGCGCTGGGGCTGACCCTGACGGTCGTCGGCAGGCGGGGCGAGTCAGCGTCCACACGCGAAGGATAGTGGATGCCGCGTGCGGGACTGGCACTTTTTGTCCGCCTGTGCCCGGCCGGTGTGGGACGGCGGCAGCGGTCAGCCGGGCGGAGGCCGCGCGCGCGGGCGCGTCACTCGGCGGCGTCGGCGAACAGCTCCGCCGGCGGCTCCTCGAGGCGCGGCGGCGCGTGCGGGGCCGTCTGGCCCACGCCGCGGTCGAGCGCGTCGCCGAGGAGCGCGCCCACGCCGGGCACGACGTTCTCGATCGCCGCGTCGGCCTCGCGCGGGTTGAGCCACCAGAACGGATTGAGCAGCCGGCGGAAATCGCGGAACGAGCGCGCGGGGCGGCTGACCTCCACGGTGAAGGCGAGCGTCCCCAGGTTCGCGTCGAGCCAGTCGTCCATGTCGCCGACCGTGGGGTACCAGTGCGCCGCCTGCCGGAGCTCGTACCGCTCGCGCGGCAGCGCTCGGCAGAAGGCGTCGCCGAGCGCGCGGTACAGCGAGGCGCGCGGGTTGGGCGCGCCGGTGTGCGCCCAGGGGTAGAGTAGGAGGTTGCCGCAGCTGTGAAAGCCGAGCGCGAGCGCGGGCCGCGTCTCCAGCGCGACGTCGCGCAGCGCGCGCGACTCGGGCTCCGAGAACGCGTGCGGCCCGGTGTAATGCGGCGACCACCGGAGCCGCGACCCCGCGAACGGGTGCAGCGGCCGCGACGCGGACAGCGGCGCGAAGTTCCGGTTCAGATCCACGCCGCGGGCATTGCACCGCTGCGACGCCCATCGCTCGCCGCGGAGGCGCTCCAGGTTGTCGGCGAACGCGTCGGGGTTGACCACCGGCATCACGACCAGCCGCGCGTGCGCGGCGATGCCGCCCCGGCCGCCCGACAGGAGCGACCGGACCGCATCGAGCAGCGCGAGCCCGCCGATCACCTCGACCCCGTGCATCAGCGACGTCAGCAGGAACGTCGGGCCCAGCGGGTTGCCGAAGTCATACCGCCGTAACGGTCGTCCATGGGTGGACGTCCCGACCGTGATTTCATGTCCGCCGTGTGCGCGCGCGAGGCGCGCCCAGGCGGCGTCGAGCTGCGGGAGATCGGCGTAACGGCCGGATAGATCGGGCGAGCGTGTCATCCCAGTGTCTCTTATGTGACACCGGAATGGCGAGGGGCGCCAGCGGATTGAGGCGCCGCGCGGCGCGGCGGAGCGCGTTTTCTCTCGTCGCCTTCACTTCTTCACTTCACTCACGCTCGCGATCGCCGACGCCGAGATCGGGGGTGCGTCACCCGAGCGGCCGATTGTCGACCTTCCTCGTCGCGAGCAGGGCGAGGCCCTCGAACAGGAGGTGCGCGCCGAGGTGAAGGGTGATGTCGGCGTGGTCGAGCGCGGGGCACACCTCGACGAGATCCATGCCGACGAGGTTGATCCCCGCGAGGCCGCGGAGCAGCTGGATCGCGTCGCGCGAGGTGAGCCCGCCGGGCACGGGCGTGCCGGTGCCCGGGGCGTAGGCGGGGTCGATGCCGTCGATGTCGAACGAGATGTAGACGGGCGCGTCGCCGGCGGCGAGGCGGATGGCGGCCGCGATCGTGGAGGCGCCGTCCCAGTCGATCCGGTCCATGCCGTACAGGGTCGCCCCGGCGTGCGCCGCGAAGGCGCCCTCCTCCGGGTGGCCCCAGGTCGCGCGGACGCCGATCTGGTGGAGCGCGCCCCGGCCGATCAGCCCCTCGTCGATGGCGTTGCGGAACGGCGTGCCGTGGTGGAACGGCTCGCCCCACACCTCCGCCGTGCTCGTGTCGAGGTGGGCGTCCACGTGGACGACCGTGACGGGGCCGTGTCGTCGCGCGAGCGCGCGGAGCACCGGGAGCGCGATGGAGTGGTCGCCGCCCACGACGAACGGCACCGCGCCGGCCGCGAGCACCTCGTCGACCGAGGCCTGGACCAGCTCGCGCACGGACTCGGCGTGGAACGGGGGAAACGGCACGTTGCCGCCGTCGAGCACGCGGAGCGCGCGGAACACGTCGATGCCGTGGCCGGGGTGATAGGACTGCACGAGGGCGCTCACGCGGCGCAGCTCGTAGGGCGCGAACCGGGTGCCCGGGCGGTAGGTGACGCTCCCGTCCCACGGGACGCCGAGGAGCACGGCGTCGGCGCCGGCGTAGGCCGACGCGCCGGCCTCCTGGAAGCTCGCGGTCGGGAGGCGGAAGAAGGGAGTCTGCCCGTGCCGCAGGTACGCGGCGGCTCGTTGTTGCGACATGAGATCTCCTAAAGGCTCAAGAGGTCCAGGATCACGGCGCGGGCGCGCTCCGCGAGATCGGCCGCGCCGCCGTGATCGCCGAGCGGGGGGCCGAAGGTGATGCGAGCGCTCGCCTCGCGGCGGCTGGAGAAGCGGAGATAATGGGGGACGAAGGTGTCGTCGCCCGCCCAGCAGAGCTCCGGGGCATCGTAGGTGACCGCCGCAGGCACGACGGGGACGCCTGCGATCCGGGCGAGGCCGAAGATGCCCTTGCGAAAGGGGAGGACCTTCTCCCCGCGCGTCGTGGAGCCCTCCGGGAAGTTCAGCACCGGGACGCCGTGGCGCAGGGCGCGGAGCGCCGACCGGAGCACGCGCGCCCCGCTCGCCGGGCGCTGCCGGTCGACGAGCAGCACGCCGAGATCGCGCGCGCGCTCGCCGACGATCGG
The DNA here is from genome assembly GCF_028553905.1 of Sorangium sp. So ce836. Classification (NCBI taxonomy): domain Bacteria; kingdom Pseudomonadati; phylum Myxococcota; order Polyangiales; family Polyangiaceae; genus Sorangium; species Sorangium sp. So ce836. Next base: position 66,269 of record NZ_CP102233.1, read on the forward strand.
CCAGCCGCCGATCTCCTGCTTGGCGATGGCGGTGCAGGGGGTGAGCGAGGCGAGGGCGATCGGATCGAGGTAGCTGACGTGGTTGGCCACGATCACGAACGGCGGCGCAGGGAGCGCGCCGGTCACGCGGACGCGCAGGGCGTGCAGCGCGCAGAGCTCCCCGGCGATCGCGTGCAGGAGGCGCGCCCGCTCGCGGTCGCGCGAGGCGGGCAGCTCGGGCAAGAGGTTGGTCCGGAACACGGTGTCGAGCGCGAGCCCCATCACGCCGGAGACCCGGCTGACGACGGAGCGCGCCTCGGTCCACGGCCAGACGCCCGCCGCCCCGGGGCGGCGGGCGGCGTCCAGCGGAGCGGTGGTCGTCATGAGGTCCGTCCGCCTCAGGCCACCGCGGCGATGGCGCCGTCCGCCGCGCGCGGCTCCTTCGCCTCGGCGGCGCGATCGACGAGCCCGACCCGCTCGAAGCGGGCCCGGAGCGCCATGAACGCGTCGCGATCGATGCGCGAGATGATGCGCGGGTGTCCGGTGCCGTAGAAGTCGGGGCGGACCTCGATCTCCTTGGCGCCGAGCATGGCGTGGAGCGCCCGCGCGGCGTGGTTGTCCTCCTCGACGGTGAACCAGCACGACTCCGCCCACCCGAGGATCGACCCGACGAACGCCCGGAGCAGCGTGTGCGTGGCGCGGGAGCCCTGGTACTCGGGCAGGACGGCGAGGGTCGTGCAATAGACCTCCTTGCCGCGCGCGAAGGAGAGCAGGTAGCCCGCGGGCTTGCCCGCGGCCTCGACCATGAAGCAAGAGTCCTTGAAGAAATCGCAGCAAAGACGGATGTAATACCGCCCGAGCTCGCCCTCGCCCGCGCTTCCGAAGAGCGCCGCCTCGAGGTCCATCAGCGTCGAAAAGTCATCGCTTCGGAGCGTGCGCGCCACATAACGGCTCATCGTTGCGCCTCCTTGATTCTCATCAAATCGTTGGTCGGCGCGCAGCATGCCGAGCATCGGTGGAGAACGCGTCACAGAATCCCCGAGGTTGGGAGGCACCCCGGGCACGGCGGCGCGTCAGGACGGCTGGGAGATCGCGTACGGAGGGTGCCAGAACGGCGAGCTCACCGTGGCTTGAGGCGCTCGAGCGCCGCGGACGGGATCTCGAGCGCGAGCCGGGCGGCGGTCCTCACCGCGTCGAGGAGCGTGGCGAGGCCCGAGCCCCGGCGCCACCCGCCGGTCACGCCGGTCCAGCGCTTCATCGGCGAGAAGATGTTGCCGTCGGTGTGCGGCGCGGCGCGATCCAGGAAGGTCGCGCTCGGGATGTACGCCGCCAGCACCCGCTCGGTGAGGCCCGGGAAGACGGCGTACGCCGCGGCGGTGACGCGGCCGCCGGCGCCGACGTACACCTCGCGCCGCGGCCGCTCGGCGAGGGAGACCATCGCGGCCGCGACCCGCGCGGGGTCGAGGACCGGCCGGATCGGCTGGACGGCGCGGCCGGTGTAGTTGCCGGCGTGCTGGTAGATCGGGGTGTCGACCGCCGCGGGCAGGAGCGTGCAGACGTGGATGTCCGGGGTGCCGACGAGCTCCTGCCTCAGGCAGGACGAGAGGCCGAGGATCCCGAATTTGGAGCTCACGTAGGCGCTCATCGTCGGCCCGCCGAACTTGCCGAGCGCGGAGACGTTGTTGACGAGCACGCCCGCGCCTTGCGCGCGGAAATAGGGCAGCGCCGCCCGCGCTCCGTGCACGTAGCCGAGCAGGTTCGTCTCGATGACCTGGCGGTAGGTCTCGTAAGGCGCCTCGTCGGCGCGCGCGTAGAGGAACACCGCGGCGTTGTTCACCCAGACGTCGATCCTGCCGAACACCTCGATCGCGGCGCGGGCGAGGGCCCTGACGGCGCACTCGTCCCGCACGTCGGTCGGGACGGCGAGCGCCCGCGCCCCGGCGCTGGCGCACTCGGCGGCGACTTTCTCGAGGGCCGACGCGTTCCGCGCGGCGACGACCACCCGCGCGCCGCGCCGCGCGAACGCGATCGCCGCCGCCCTGCCGATCCCCGACGAAGCCCCGGTGATGACGACCACCGAATCGCGCACGCACTTCCGCATGACTGACAACCTCCCGCGCGGTCTGTCCCGCACCGGGAGGGGAGCAACCCGCGGGCCATCTTGGCCCGGGGCGCGTCCAGGGATTCCGGGGCCGGCGCGCGGCGCCGGGCGCGCCGCAACGGGGCGCGCGCCGCGCCGGCCTTCTCACGCGCGCGACTCTAAAGAGCTCCGCGTCTCGCGAGCGCGCAAGCTCGCAGCGCGATGCCAGCGCTCTCTTGGTGCTCGGTGCGCATTCCGAGCGCGGCGATCATTCTCACTTGCATTCTTTGGAGACCCGGCAATTCCTTCCCCACCGCCTCAGGCCAGTATACAGGCACCTTCGCGTGACCTCCGGAGGAAGAGAGCAGCGCCCGCAATCTCATCTGCCCCATCACCAGCCTTTTCTGGAAATGCCTGTGCTCGAGCAGCGCCCTCTCCGCATGCGCCTCGATCGTCCTCGCCGGTACCACGCGATTCTGGCCCAGCGCCTCGCGCAGCTGCCCCGTCAGCCCTTCCACCACGCTCGTCGCCCCCTGCACCCAGGGCATCTTGAAGACGTCGTGGATCGCCTCCACCGTTTCCTTCAGCTTCTTGTCCGCCATCACGAGCGGGCTCGCCGCGGCCACCAGCGCCTTCAGCGTCTCCACCTCATCGAACGGGAGCTCCAGCTCCCCGGCGACGAGCACGAGCGGCGGCACGAACGCCCCGTCCTCGCCCACGGCCTCCATCATCGCCTGCTCTAGGTCCTCCACCCGCATCGGCTGCCCGCGCGCGAGGATCGCCAGCACGTCCCGGCGATCCTTCGCCGACGGCCGCTTGCCCGGCGGCATGTCGTCGTCGAGCTCCTCGTCGTCGGCCCGCGGCTTCACGTCCGCGAGGATCTCCTTCCACGCCGCGTGCTTCCGGATTCGCGGCATCGCCGCGGGGCTGAACCAGAGCAGATCGACGATCTCACGCCCGCCGCGCCTCGGCGCGGGCGCGGGCGCGGGCGCCGCGGGGGTCGGCTCCGCCGGCGGCGACGCGGGGCTCCTCGAGCCAGGGCTCGGTCCCACCATGGATTCCACGACGGACTGTCCGATGGAAGGCCTCCCGCCCGCCTCCAGCCGGCTCCACGGCGCCGCCGTCGCAGGCCTGGCGATCGGCTCCGCCGGCGGCGGCAGCACCACGAGCGGCGGGGGCGCCGGGCTCACGGCGGGCGGCGCAAGCGGCGGCGCCGCCGGCTCGGCGTTGTGCGGCGGGTGACCACCCGGCCTGAACGGCAATGCGGCGTCCCCTGGCCTCGACGTCGGCGGCGCGGGCGCCTGCCGCGGCTCGCCCCCGCCCTGGAACGGCATCACCGGCGCCACCGCCGCGCTGACCTTGTCCCCCAGCTGGAGCGTCCCCTCCGCGTCCTCTTCCACCCCGCGCTTCTCCGCCGCGTCCGTGGCCTCCGGCGGGGACGGCTTCGCCCCGTCGCTGGAGACGCGGCCGCCGGCGTCGCCCTCGAGCGTCACCGTGATGCGCCCCGCCTCGTTCGGATGCCTGAGCCCGATCCTTCCCCGCCAGACCACCGTGCACAGCCCACGATCGGTGTCGATCCACAGCGTGTCCGCGACGAGCGCCACCTCCTCGTGCTCCCCCGTGGCCCGGTGCGCGACCGCCCTCGGCCGGACGCCCGGCAGGTTCGTCACGAGGCGGGCGTGATCGGGGCTCAGGTTCTCGAGGATGATGTGCTCGTTGGGTCGGATCTGCTCCACCTGCTGGTCCGGGGGCGCCGCCAGGAAGTACACGGGATCGAGCCCCTCCGGCAGCGGCCGCTCCTCCCACCCGGGCTGCGGGAACTTCCCGGCCAGAGGTCCGAGCCACGATGTTCGCCCTGGCCAGCTCCGCCCGATCGGGGCGAAGCACACCGGAGCGAACGTGTCCGACGGCGTGACCACATGCATCCCGGGCGGCTGGAGGTTCGGGACCGTGACCCTGCCATACATGTCCGGGGGCGCGTCGAACCGCACGCCGACCGGGTTGCTCGTGTCGGGGCCGCCGGCGGCGCGCTCCCAGCAGAGAGGCATCTTCGTGAAGCCCTGTCCCTCGAGGAGCTGGCCATCTCGCACCCGGAAGGCCCGGTCGCACCACACCTCGATCGACTTGTCGATGTCTCCGACCGCCACACGGACCATCATCGATCGCATGGGGCGCTTGCCCGGCGCGTACGCGTGCCCGACGAGCACCACGTCGGCGCGCGGTTTGTAGGGCACCCTGTCGCTCGGCGCGACGACGCTGCGCGCCGGATCGTCGTTCCAGTGCTTGTCCTCCTCGTTCGGCGCCTGCTGCTCCGCCGCGAGATACGACTTCCCAGGCACGAGCACGAACGTCGCTTTCACGACGACGGTCTGCGCAGTTCTCCCGTCCTGCGACTGCCAGACGAACCCCGACGCCGGCAGCGGGCACAGCGACACCACGTTCATCGGACGCGAGCGTACGAGGGTCGACCCGTAACTTTAAGACTTGAAATTCTACACGTCGCCTCCTCGTGCGTCGTCCCCTGGAGGGGACGCGGCGGGTGTGGCATCGTGGTCGCAGAGCGCCATTCGCGCTGCCGCGCGCGATTCTGTTCGAGAAATGGTGTAATTTTACAGGTTCAGCAATGGAGTGCTTCCGCCCCGCCATCGTCCACGGGGCGGCGCAGTGCGCACACCCTGGCATAGCCCCGCGTCCAACGACCCTCTACGCCGAACGGCGCGCGCACGGCCATCCAGCGCCGTTCGCCTGGGCGGCAGGCCCTGGACAGTACACCAGATCTCGTGAGACGCTCCCCGGCGCATTCCCAGCCATGATTCGACTAGCCTGGTTCGACAGGAGCCTTGGACGCTCGCGAGCAGACGGCGCGGGCCGGAGCGCAGGAGGGCGCGAGGATGACGTTCGTTAAAAGCCATGGTGAGGATCCCTCGCAGGCGACCGCTGGTGGTTCGGTCAAGGGCCTCGGCAACGCGGCCGGCGCCGCCGCGAGCCGCATCGGCGGGAAGAACCTCGAGGTCGAGGTCGCCTCGGGCGACGCGCTCGACGTGCGCAACTTCTCCGTACAAGAGCGGCTCTCGTCCCTGTTCGAGGTCAACCTGGTCGCGGTCTCGGACAACGCCAGCATCGACTTCGACGCCGTCGTGGGCCAGCCGGCGCGCTTCACGCTGCGCGCGGGCGCGCACGACAGGTCCTGGTCGGGCCTCTGCAACCACCTCGAGCAGGTGCGGGTCGAGCCGGGCGGGCTCTCGACGTACCAGCTCACCGTCGTGCCGACGATGTGGCTCCTCACGCAGCGGAAGAACTACCGCATGTTCCAGCACACCTCCGAGCCGGACATCGCGCTCAAGGTGCTCGAGGAGTGGGGCATCGCGCCCGAGGTGCGGATCGACGGCGGCGCCTACAAGAAGCGGAAATACCGCGTGCAATACGGGGAGTCGGACTTCGCCTTCGTGAGCCGGATGCTCGAGGACGCGGGGATCTCGTACGCGTTCGAGCAGAGCGGGGGCGAGACGAAGCTCGTCCTGTCGGACGCGCCGCACGCGAACGTGAAGCGCGGGGCGCCGCTGATGTTCCTGGACGACGCGAGCCTTGTGCGCAGCCACGGCATCTCGTTCGTGACCGACGTCCGGATGGGCAAGCGCGTGCGGCCGGGGAAATACACGCTGCGGGACCACGACTATCGCCGGCCGCCGGGCTACAAGCTGGTGGGCAGCGCGTCGGGCGGGCAGGGGCTCGAGGCGAAGCTCGAGCGCTACCAGTACACGCCGGGCGCGTTCCTCTTCGGCACGGATCAGGGGGACGCGACGCCGAGCGCCGACGACAAGGGCAAGGCGCGCACCGACGAGAAGGAGGCGGCGAGCCTGGCGCAGCGGCGGCTCGACGCGAAGCGCGGCAGCGCCAAGGTCTGCACCTTCGAGACGAACGCCCATGACCTTGCGCCAGGGAGCGTGGTGAGCATCGCGGGGCATCCGCACGAGGCGCTCGCCGAGAGCCGGACGCTGCTCGTCGTCGAGTCGTCGATGAGCGGGACCCATCACGGCGAGTGGGCGCATCGGTGCAAGGCGCGGGGGACGGACATCCCCTTCCGGCCGGAGCTCGTGACGCCGAAGCCGAAGGTGAACGGGGTCGAGAGCGCGACCGTGGTGGGGCCGCCCGGGGAGGAGATCCACACGGACGAGTTCGGGCGGGTCCGGGTGCATTTCCACTGGGACCGCGAGAGCCAGATGGACGACAGCAGCTCGTGCTGGATCCACGTGAGCCAGTCGTGGGGAGGCGCCGGGTACGGCGGGGTGACCTTGCCGCGCGTCGGGCAGGAGGTGCTGGTGGACTTCCTGAGCGGGGACCCGGACCGGCCGGTCATCGTGGGACGGGTGTACACGAACCTGCAGAAGGTGCCGTACAAGCTGCCCGACAACAAGACGCAGAGCGGGTGGAGGAGCAACTCCACGGGCGGGGCGGGCGGCTACAACGAGATCATGTTCGAGGACGCGGCGGGGAGGGAGCTCGTCAATGTCCAGGCGCAGAAGGACCTGAACAAACTCGTCAAGAACAACGAGACGGAGACGACGGGCGTCGATCGGACGATCACGGTCGGGCACGACGAGGCGATCACGGTGGGGAACAATCAGACGATCGCGGTTGGGAACAATCAGACGATCACGGTCGGGAAGGATCGGGCCGCGGCGATCGGCGTCCAGGACTCGACGCTCGTGGGCAAGAAGCACACGGTCACGATCGAGCAACCCGCCGAGCCGCCGCCGAAGATCCCGCCCACCGGGACGGTGATGACGGATCAGTTCATCTCGCAGACGACGGGGCGGTCCACGCTCACGATGAAAGGGCCGGACGTGAGCCTGACGGCCGAGGGGAGCGTGTCGATCAGCGCCGGCGCGAACATCAGCATGAGCGCGGGCGCGAACATCCAGATCACCGCCGGCTCGACGATCCAGACGTCGGCGGGCGTGACGATCGCGAACGCGGCGGGCGTGACGATCACGACCACGGCGGGCGCCGTCGTGGAGGTGAAGGCGGGCCAGCGCGCGACCGTGGACGCCGCGGCGGTGGAGGTCAACGGGGATACGGTCCTGATCGCGGCGTCGGGGGTGGTGGACATCGACGGCGAGTACATCGATCTCAACTGATCAGCCGCTGGACGGGCGCTGCCATGATCGTTCGGAACTATACTCGTTTCTGGCCTTTTTACTTCGACAGCGTCGATCCGCAGGGGCGCGAGTTCGGCGTGTTCGTGCTGCGCGGCGCTTTCCGCATCGTCCCTGGAGGCGTCGCGCAGCTCGATCCGGAGCAACCCGAGGTGTCCGGAGGGGACGTGTTCCACGGGGACGCGGGCTCGTCGAGCCTGCGCATGGAGGGCGATCTCGCGCCGTTCAAGCAGCGGAGCGACATCCACATCAACGCGACGGCGCACGCGCCGGGGGGCTGGCCCGCGCCGGCGTGGTTCGTCCGCGCGCGCGTCGGCAAGGTGGACAAGACGCTCCGCGTGACGGGGCCGCGGCGCTGGGTGCGCGACGGCGGCGAGTTCCGCCTGACCGAGCCGGAGCCTTGCCGCGAGGTGCCCATCCGGTACGAGCACGCGTTCGGCGGGACCTTCAAGGACGCGTGGGGGGCCCGCCACGCGTTCGAGCAAAACCCCGTCGGGAAGGGCTATCTCCCCGAGGGGAAGACGCCGAGCGACGTCACGTTCGAGGCGCCGCAGATCGAGTCGCCCGACGACCCTGTCACCGAGCTCGGCCGGCCCCACAAGCCGGAGGGGCTCGGCCCGATCCCGGGCGTCTGGCTCCCGCGGCGCGCGTACGCGGGGACCTACGACGAGGCGTGGCGAGCGGAGCGCTGGCCGCACGCGCCGCTCGATTTCGATTACCGGTTCTACAACAGCGCTCATCCGGATCTCGTCTATCCGGGTTATCTTCGCGGCAACGAGGAGATCGTCCTCGAGAACCTGCACCCGGACGGGGCGCTCGAGCTCCGGCTCCCGGGGTATGAGCTCGGGTTGCTGGCGCTGCTCGAGACGGGCTCGCGCGCGGTGGTCCCGATGCTCCTCGACACGCTGATGATCGACGTGCCGGAGGGGCGCCTCTTCATGACGTGGCGCGGCGCGTACAGCAAGAGACGCAGGATTGAGGCGCTCGAGGCGTGCATGGCGGCGCCGGGAGGGACGACTCGTGGCCGAGAATGAAGGGCTCCGCAAGACGGGCAACGCGTGGGTCGTCTGTATCGAGCCGGATGTCTGCAACACGCCCATCGGCGACGAGATGAAGCCGGTGCCGTACCAGATCCGCGCCTGCCTGGCCGCCGGCGTGGACGAGGCGAGCACGGTGAAGCTCGGGACGTTCGACACCACGACGATGGCGAGCCGGATCACCACCGTCGAGGGCGACGAGCCGGGGACGGGCGGCGGCGTCAAGAGCGGGGTGAACCTGGGGTACTGCCGGCCGATCTCGCACAGCACGACGGTCCAGGCGCAGGGGAACAACATCATCTATCACACATCGCTGTACGCGATGAACTGCGCGGGCCCGGACGGGCCAGAGAACACGATCGGCAAGGCGGTGTTCATGGCCCACGGGTCGGCGCCCTATGCAGGGCCGCTCGTGGACCTCGACAAGATGCGCGAGGAGGCCGAGAAGAGCTGGTGGGACAAGGCCTCGGACTGGGTCCACACCGGGCTCGATATCGTCGGCTTCATCCCGGGCCTCGGGGAGATCGCCGATGGGCTCAACGCGGTCATCTACCTCGCGGAAGGCGACTATCTGAACGCGGGCATCTCCGCGGCGGGGATGATCCCCTTCGCGGGCGCGGCGGCCACGGGGGGGAGGCTGGCCGTGAAGGCGGGCAAGGCCGTCGCGGAAGCGGTCGGCAAGGAGGGGGCGCAAGAGGCCGCGCAGCAGCTGGGGAAGCAGGGCGCGGAGCAGTTGGGGAAGCAGGGCGCGGAGCAAGCGGGGAAGCAGGGGGCCGAGCAGGCGGGGAAGCAGGGGGCCGAGCAGGCGGGGAAAGAGGGCGCCGAGAAGGCGGGGAAAGAGGGCGCCGAGAAGGCGGGGAAAGAGGGCGCCGAAAAGGCGGGGAAAGAGGGCGCCGAAAAGGCAGGGAAAGAGGGCGCCGAAAAGGCAGGGAAAGAGGGCGCCGAAAAGGCAGGGAAAGAGGGCGCCGAGAAGGCGGGCAAGAAGGGCGCTGACGACGCCGCCGGCGGAGGTGCGAAGAAGCCCAAAAAGCAGGGCAAAGACGGGATCGTGATCAAGGGGACCCCCGGCAAGGGAAGCAAAGCGGGTCGCGGGAAAGGGCACCCGAAGCGCCCCCGGGAACGCAAGAGCTCGTCCGAGCAGCCGCCGCGCAAGCGGAAACGCGAAGGGCACCCCGTCGACGTGGTGACGGGCGAGGTCGTCGACGAGGCGACCGATCTGTCGCTGCCCGGCGCCATTCCGCTCGTCATCGGACGTCGCTATGCCTCTTCACGCCACGGCGACCGCGACGCGGCGCTGGGGCCGGGATGGGTCCACAGCCTCGAGGAGTGGATCGAGGAGGGCGAGGAGACGATCGACCTGCACGATGGCGATGGTCGATGGATCTACTTCGACAAGGTAGGCGCCGGCGAGGCATCGTTCCTCCGCGGCGAGCGGCTCGAGCTCCGCGTCGGCCGCGATGGGAGCTATCGCGTTTACAACCCAGAGAGTCGCATCACCCGCGTCTTCGCCGGCCCGGGGCGCGAGGCGCTGCTCCGCTCGATCGAGGACGCGAGCGGCAACGCGATCACGCTCGACTATCAGGAAGGATTGCTCTCGCGCGTGGTCGACACGGCCGGGCGTGAGGTCCTCTTCACGTGGGACCGCGGCCGGCTCGCGCGCCTCGACGTGCGCGTCGACGGCCGCGTCGAGCGATCGGTGGAGTACCGGTATTCGAAGGCCCGGAACCTCGCCGCCGTGGTCGATGCGCTCGGCAACGTCGAGGAGTACGAGTACGACGGCGCAGATCGAATGATCGCCGCCCGGCTCAAGGGGGGCGCGCGCTTCCAGTACGCTTACGACGACGAGAGCGGGCGCTGCGTGCGGACGTGGGGGCCGGACGGCCTGCACGAGGTGGAGCTCTACATCGACGAGCGGGCGCAGACGACGAGGGCGGAGAGCGAGGAGCCGAAGATCTACACATGGGACGACGATGGACTCGTCACGCGCGAAGAGACGACGACGGGCGTCGTCTTGGCGGAGCGCGAGTACGACGAGGATGGTTTCATCGTCGAGGAGCGCAACGGCGCGGGCGACGCAACGCGCCTCGAGCGCGACGCGCGCGGCAACCCCGTGCGCGTGGTGGATGCGGCCGGCAATGTGACGACCTGGGCGTACGAGGGGGATCTCCCCGTCAAACGCACGGGGCACGACGGGCTGGAGACGCTTTACTCGCACGACGAGCGCGGGAATCTCGTCGAAATTCAATACCCGACGGGCGTCACCTACAAGCTCTCGCACGACGACCGAGGGCGCCTGTGCTCGATCGAGGGGCCCGACGGGCTCGTCGTGCGGTATGAATACGACGCGCGGCACAATGTGATCGCCGAGACGGACGCGCGCGGCGCACGGACCACGTTCGAGTACGACACGCTCGGGCGCCCCGTGTCGATGACGGACGCGCTCGGCAGGGTTACGCGGCTCACGTACGATCGGCTGGGCAGGCCGATCGAGATCCATCGTCCGGATGGAACCATCGCCCGGCAAGCCTACGACGCGCAGGGCAACGTCGCACGCATCGCGGACGCCCTCGGGCATGTGACGGTGATGGAGTATGCCGGCACAGGGGTGCTCACGCGTGTCACCCAGCCCGATGGGCGCACGTGGTCCTTCCGGTATTCGTCCAAGGAGCGCCTCCGGGAGATCGAGAACCCGCGTGGAGAGGTGTATGCTTTCACGTACGATATCGCAGGTCGCGTCGTCGAGGAGCTGACGTTCGACGGGCGGGTGCTGAAGTACGGCTATTCGAAGGCCGGCAACCTGGCGCGGATCGACTACCCGGATGGGAGCTTCCGATCGTTCAACCACGATCGGCTGGGCAACGTCGTCTTCGAGCAGTCGACCGACGGGATAGCGACCTATCCGCGCGACGCGCTCGGGCGGCTGCTCGCCGCGGTCGTGGAGGAGGGAGAGAGCAAGGTCGTCACGATGTTCGAGCGCGACGGGCTCGGGCGGATCGTGACGGAGCGGCAGGGAGACAAGGCGCTTCGGTTCGAGTACGACGCGCTCGGGCGGCGGACCAAGCGGGTGCTGCCGAACGGCGCGACGACGAAGTACGTGCACGACGCGCTGGGCGCGCTGGTCGCCGTGGAGCACGACGGCTACCGGATGGACATCGAGCGGGACGTGCTCGGACGGGAGGTCTGGCGCGGTCGTCCGGATGAGCAGGTGTCGATCCAGAGCGGGTACGACGCGATGGATCGGCTGATCGAGCAGCGGGTATCGGCGTCCGCGCCCGGGGCAGCGATCACCCAGGACCTGGTCGATCGGAAGTGGAGCTATGACGCGCTCGGACGCGTGACACGAATCGAGGACGGTCGATGGGGCGCGACCACGTATCGGTACGAGCGGATCGACCAGCTCCTCGAAGCGCGGCGCGGCTCGCTGCGCGAGGTGTTCGCGTACGATGCGGCGGGCTCGCTGCTGAAGATGCTCGAGGGGCTCGAGGCCCAGACGGGGGCTGCGGAGTGGGAGCTCGCGCCGGGGGACCTGCTGCGGCAGACAGGCAAGGCCAAGTACACGTATGACAAGCGGGGCCGGCGCGTCGTCAAGCTCGACCTCGGGGCGCGCGCGGCGAACGCTCAAGGGGCAGCGACCGAGTACGCGTGGGACTGTCGAGATCGCTTGCGCGAGGTGCGGCGGCCGGACGGGACACGGGTGCGGTTTTCCTATGACGCGTTCGGACGGCGGGTGCGCAAGGAGGTCGTGCCGGCGGGCGCTGAGACGCCGGACCGTGTGGTGGAGTTCGTCTGGGACGGGGATGAGCTGGCAGCGGACCTGGAGCGGACGCGGGGAGCACGAGTGTTCGTGCACGATCCGGGGACGTTCGTGCCGCTCTTGCACGCGGAGCAAGGGGAGGTGTTCGCGGTAGTGAGCGATCACCTCGGGATGCCCAAGGAGCTCGTGGGGCAAGACGGGCGGGTCGCCTGGTCGGCGGCGCACTCGGTATGGGGGCGGGTGGTCGAGGTCTGGAGGGACCCGGCGGCGCAGCACGCGCGGCCGGTGGAGAGCCCGTTCCGGCTGCTGGGGCAGTACGAGGACGAGGAGACCGGGTTGTGCTATACGCGATTCCGGTATTTCGACCAGGAGGTGGGGCGGTGGTGCAGCCCGGATCCGCTGGGGATCCATGGTGGAGCACGGTTGTTTGCGTTCGACGGGTGTCCCACGATGGAGGTGGACCCGTGGGGGCTCAAGACGGGTGGTGCGAAGGGTAGAGCGAGTGCCGGTGATGAGTCGGAGCTATTCTACCGTACCATGAGCAAGGAGCACTATGAGACCCTGAAAGCCACCGGAAGGATGCCCGGGACTACCGAGACCACCATCTCCCCCACGCAATCATTTTCGGAGAGCTACAACGGCGTCCTGGTGGAGTTCAAGATGAAACCGGGGACCAGGGCGGCGCTGGAGGCGATCGGCGTGCGAGACGTGTCCGCCCTCACCACGGAGGCTTATCCGGATATGCCCATCGGTGAAAAGGGATGGGGAAAGAAGCACGCGCGTTTCAAGGGCGAAGGAAAGCAGATAAACATCGCGCTGGGCACTGGCAAGGCGCTAGATATATTCAACGATAATATTCAGGGATTTGATTGTGTTGGTGAATGAACGGCAAAGGAAGCTGGTGCTGTCGCTCGCGCTCGGTAGGATCGGCGAGGACGATTTTCTGCGTCAATTCCCGCTGCCCGCCGAAGAGAAGCTCTCGCTGGGGTGGAGAGTCTTGCAGTTCGCGTTGTCAGAGAGAGAGAGCGATGCCGTCGAGGTCGGGGTCATTCTCGGGGACTACTACGGAATGGGAAGGGAGTACGTCGATGTGCTCGAGCGGCTCGCGGGTGAAGATTGGCATCGCAAGCACGAGGATATAGTATTTGCGCTCGGAAGGCTCGCGTCGCCAACGAGCGTCGATGCGATCTACGCGGCCGCGCGCTCGCACCATCGTTACCTCGAGGACTATGACGACAGCTTCGAGCTCCGCTCGAAGGCCATTCATGCCTTGCGGAACATCGGTACACCAGAGGCCGTCTCCAAGCTCGAGCAGCTCTTCGGAGAGCTCAAAGAGCCGAGCTTGCGGTCGAAGATCATTCGTCGCTTCCAGGAGCTCGCATCCGAAGGTGCGCCAGAGGAGGTCCGAACAGCGGCGCAGGCAGCGCTTTCCCGGGTCGACGTTGCCGACTCGGAGGGACAGGCGTGAGGCCAGAGGCACGAAGCTCTGCGACCGAGCCTCGTAGTTGCGCAATGAGCAAGCTCGCGGCATGGATGGGGGCGGCGTGGGCCGTCATGACCGGCGGGTGCGGGACGCTCGTGGGGCTGGACGACGGCTATTACCTGTACGAAGGGGCGGGCGGCGGGAGCGGCTCTGGAGCAGCCAGCGGGACCGGCGCTGGAGCGGGCGGCGGGACCGGCGCTGGAGGGGCTTGCAGCGGAGGGGCGTGCCCCGCTCCGCCGAGCTGCGCCGGGCTGGACGAGACATGCGGCCCGAGGGGCGACGAGAGCTGCTGCGCGAGCCTGGAGGTCGCCGGCGGGAGCTTCAAGCGAGACAACGACGAGAGATATCCGGCGACGGTGAGCGGGTTCTCGCTGGATCGGTTCGAGGTGACGGTGGGGCGGTTTCGAAAGTTCGTGGAGGCGTATCCCGGCAGCAAGCCAAAGGCGGGCGCGGGGAAGCACCCGCTCGTCGACAGGAGCGGGTGGGATGATGGCTGGAGTAACAGCTGGCTGCCGGCGAACGCGGCGGCGCTGAAGGAAGCGCTGAAGTGCGACTCGACCTTGTCGACATGGACGGACGTGCCCGAAGCGCACGAGCATCTACCGGTGAACTGCCTGACCTGGTACCTGGCGTTCGCGTTCTGCGCGTGGGACGGGGGCCGGCTGCCCACGGAGGTGGAGTGGAACTACGCCGCGGCCGGCGGTGAACAGCAGCGAGAATACCCGTGGTCGGAGCCCCGGGACACGACCATCGATGAGAGCTACGCGGCGTACGACTGTACCGGAGATGGGTCTCCGACCAGCGACTGTGCGTTCAGCGATATCCTGCCCGTCGGGTCCCGGCCGAAGGGCGATGGGCGATGGGGGCAGGCGGACCTGGCGGGGAACTTGTGGGAGTGGGCCCTGGACTGGTACGCCGACTATCCCGAGGAAGAGTGCGAGGATTGCGCCAACATGGCCGCTGCCTCGGACCGGGTGATCCGGGGCGGGGCGTTCGTCAACGACGCCTCGTACCTGCCCACTTCGTACCGCACCTATGACGATCCGGCGGACAGCGAGAATGACGCCGGCGTCCGGTGTGCGAGAGACCTGTAGTGGAGAGCGGCGCCGCCGGAGCTCCTCGACGAGCGCGATGCCGGCGCCCCGGCGTCCACCCGCGCGATCGCCGCGCGCCCGGCCCCGCTCGCTGCGCGGCGGCGCGGCGAGGGGTGACGGCGGGCATCGAGGGAGACCGCCGCCGCGCTCGCTCGCGGCCGGCCGCCGGCTCCCGGGATCCTTGACGCCGCCAGCCCGGTAAGCGAGCCTCCCGCCGTGTCGGCCACACTCGCGGAGGGGACCGTCTTCGCGCGGCGCTATCGCGTGGTGCGCCTCATCGCTACCGGTGGAATGGGGAGCATCCACGAGGTGGTGCACCTGGAGACGGCGCGCCGCCGGGCCCTCAAGGCCATGCACCCGCACATCTTCGCGGACGAGGAGATGCGCGCGCGCTTCAAGCTCGAGGCCCGCATCGCGGCGGACGTCGAGAGCGAGTACATCGTCGACGTCTTCGACGCGGGCGTCGACGAGGCGACCGGGACGCCCTTCCTGGTCATGGAGCTGCTTCGCGGCGAGGAGCTCGGCCAGCGCCTGAAGCGCGCCGGCCGCCTGCCGCCCGCCGAGGTGATCACCTACCTCCACCAGACGGCGCTCGCGCTCGACCGCACCCACGCCGCGTCCATCGTGCACCGCGACCTCAAGCCCGCAAACATCTTCCTGTCGGAGCGGGAGGACGGCTCGGTCCGCGTGAAGCTCCTCGATTTCGGCATCGCGAAGCTCATCGCCGAAAGCACGGCCGCGGCCGGCGCCACGCGCAACCTCGGCACGCCGATCTACATGGCGCCAGAGCAGTTCCAGGTCGGCGCGAGGCTCACCGGGGCCGCGGACATCTATGCTCTGGGCATGATCGCCTATACGCTGCTCGTGGGGGTACCCTACTGGAGGCAGGAGGCGAGGAGCGCCGGCGACATGGTCGCGTTCGCGCTGCTGGCCGTCCGTGGTCCTCAGGAGCCGCCGGTGCAGCGCGCGCGCGCGCAAGGTGTGATGTTGCCGCCGGGCTTCGATGCGTGGTTTGCGCGGGCCACTGCGGTCGTGCCGGCGGCGCGGTTCGGCCGGGCGGTGGAGGCGGTGCAGGCCCTGGGCGAGGTGCTCGGCGTCCCGGTGGGCGGCGACCGGTGGTCGATCCCCGGGGCGCCGTCCCGGCCCGGGATGGTCGCCGCCGCCACGGCGATGACCCCGGCGCACGAGGCGGCGGAGCCGGCGACGATCCCGGAGTACGAGCGCGACTCGCGCTCCCACGGGCTGACGCTCGCGAGGACCCAGACCGAGGCGGCGGTGTCGGCCGGGCCGACCAGGGCGGCGAGGCCGATGCGATGGCCGATCGCCGCAGGATTGGCGGTGCTCGGGCTCGGGGTCCTCGGCGCCGGGAGCTGGCTCATGCTGGGCGCTCGCGGCGGAGGCGGTCCGGAGGCGACGGCTCCGGGCCCTGTTTCCGAGGCGTCGGCAGAGCCCGGGCCGACCGCGGCAGCGCCCGGATTGGCCGCGGCAGCGGCCGCGACAGCGTCCGAGCCCAGCGCCGCGCCGCCCGAGCCCAGCGCCGCGTTGCTCGAGCCCAGCGCCGCGCCTGGGCCAGCGGTACCTGCGGCCTCGGTGCCGGCCTCCTCGGCGCCCGCCGCGGCCTCCCGCCGCCCGAGCGCACATCCGCCGGCGCCCACCAGCACGTCTGCGCCCTCGAGGTCCAGGGCGCCTTCGGCGTCGTCCGCCAACAAGAAGCCGCCGCCGCGCGAACCCGCCTCGACCCCCGACCTGTATGGGCGGCATTGATATCTGGAGCTCCGCCGCGACGCCGCCTCGCTGCCCGCGCGCCGCGACCGGCCCGATGCGCCCCGGCGAGGCTCACTGGAGGGGTGATGTTTCACCTCGCCTGCCTGCCCTCCGGCCTTCATGCTCCGCATCGCTGTCCCCCACATGGGCCCGTATCCCGAGCTCCCTTGCCTGCTGAGCGCCAGATCATGATCCGTTGGTTCCGCCGGCCCACGCAGCTCCTCGCCGCCCTCGGCCTGCTCTCGCTCTCCGCGTCCGCCGCGGCCCAGGACATCGCGGCCGCCGAGGCGCTCTTCGACCGAGGGCTCGCCGACATGAAGGCAGGTCGCTACGAGACGGGCTGCAAGGCCCTCGCCGAGAGCGAGCGCCTCGACCCTCAGCCGGGCACGCTCTTCACGCTGGCCTCCTGCGAGGCGAGGTGGGGCCGGGTCGCCACCGCGGTGGCGCGCTTCAAGGACTACATGGCGTTGTTCGATCGGATGACGCGGGCCGAGAAGGCCCGGCAAGGCAGGCGGCCGGAGGTCGCGGCCCAGGAGATCGACGCGCTGTCTCGGCGTGTCCCGCGGCTCGCGCTCTCCCTGCCGCCGGGCGCGCCGGCCGGAACGGTCGTGAGGCGCGACGGCCACGAGCTGGGTGACGCCTCGCTCGGCGTCGCGTTGCCGGTGGATCCAGGTGAGCACCGGATAGCGATCGAGATGCCGGGAGGGGCTGTCCAGGAACAGCGCATCACGATCGCCGAAGGCGAGTCGAAGGAGATGGTGCTGGACATCAAGAAAGGAGCGCCGCCGCCGGCCTCCGGCGCGCGGGAGGCCCCGGCGGGCCGTCGCACGGCGCTCTACGTCGCGGGCGGGGTCGGCGCCACGGGGCTCGCGCTAGGCGGGATCATGGGCGCGCTCGTCCTCGGCAGGAAGGGCGTCATCGACCAGCACTGCGGCACCGCCATCCAGGCCAGCGACGAGAAGGCCTGTGACGCGACAGGGCTCGACGCCGCGAACAGCGCGAACGCGATGGCCGTGGTGAGCACGATCGGCTTCGGGGTGGGGCTGGCCGGGCTCGGAGCGGCGGCGGTGCTGCTGTGGACTGAGCCGGCGCACGCCGGCGCAACGACCGGCGCGAGCCCGAGGTGGCTCAGCGCGGGGGTGCTGGAGGCGGGGCCGGCGGGGGCGGTCCTCGGCGCGAAAGGTACCTTTTGACGAAGGCCGCCGCCCGCTCAGGCCGGGCTGCGCCGCGTCACCCGGAACGGCGTCCCGTTCTTCATGTGCAAGGCCATCGACAGCGCCGGCACGACCTTCCGGCGCGGCAAGCCGGCGGCGAACGTATAGCGCTGAACGAGGCGCGCCAGGATGAGCTGCGCTTCCGCCAGAGCGAAGGTGCTGCCGATGCACTGGCGCTGGCCGGTTCCGAAAGGGATCCAGGCCAGCTTGTGCCGTGACGCCGCGCGCTCCGGCGTGAAGCGCCCCGGATCGAAGCGATCGGGATCCTCCCAGAGCTCCGGATGACGATGGATGGCGTAGGTCGGGGCGAGCACGAGCGTGCCCGCCGGGACGTGAAAGCCGTCGATCTCGTCATCGACGACGGCGACCCGCACCAGCCACCAGAGCGGCGGGCGCACGCGCAGCGACTCCTGGAAGACCATGCGGGTATAGGACAGTTTGGCGAGGTGGGAGGCATCCGGTCGGTCCCGGCCGACCACGCTGTCGACCTCGGCGCGCAGCTCCGCCATGACGGCGGGCTCGTGCAGCAGCAACTGCAGTGTCCACGCGAGCGCAACCGCGGTGGTCTCGTAGCCAGCCAGGAACAGGTTCACGACCTCGTCGCGGAGCTCGCTGGCGGTCATCCGCCGGCCGGTCTCGGGATCGACCCCGCTGACGAGCATCGCGAGCAAGCCCCCGCGGTCCCCGGCGCGCTGCTGCCGCCGCTGGCTGCGCTCGATGATCTTGAGCAGCACCGCGTCCATGTCGCGGATCGCCTGCTGGTAGCGGCGCCTCCCCGGGACGGGGAGCCACGCAGGCAGCTCCTGCGCGACGATGCCGCGGAAGACGTAGTTGATGGCGAACGTCACGCGCGCGGTGACGAGCTCGATCTCCTCGCGGTTGATGTCGCCCCCGAACAGCGCTCTCGCGATCAGCTTCATCACGAGCGGGCTGACGGCGCGCATCGGATCGAGCGGCGAGCCCGTCCTCGCCGCGACGTCCCAGATCTCCAGCTCGTCGTCGATCGCGTCGACCATCACGCCGGCGAGCTGGTCGACCCGCTCGCGGTGGAAGTGCGGCTGCATCATGCGGCGCTGGCGCAGCCAGTAGTCCCCTTCGCTCACGCCCAGGCCGTTGCCCAGCAGGGTCCTGAGCGAGTCCCACAGCGCGCCGCCCTTCCCGTACTTCGAGCTGTGGTCCCGGAGGACATGCTGGACGTGCCTCGGGTGATTCACGACGATCATGCTCAAGGGGCCGAGCCGCAGCCTGTACACGTCCCCGTGTCGCATGCGGGCCCTCGGGAAGAACTCGGCCTGCTGGCTGAGCAGCGCCGGGAGCGACCCGAGCAGCGGCAGCCCGCCCTCCGCGAGGGGCGGCATGCGTGCGTAAACGGGCGCCTGGCTGCCTGGGAACGTCGCAGGATCGATCTCGGTGTTCAACGCCACCCCTCCTCCTTCCGGGCCCTCTCCTCCGCCGGAACCGCGGCGTGAGCCGAGGGCCGGCGTGCGCGTCACATCGAAAAATATTTCTCGTCGTAATAGCGGCGAGTGATCATGTACCAATCGAAGGTGCCACGGATGAGCGAGTAGGCCGTGCGCACGCACCGCGTGATCGCTTCCGCCTTCTCCTCGTACCCGTCCACGAGAGCAGGGAGATCCGCCGCCATCTGGACCATGGCCTTCACCATGTCGTCGGCGAGCTTGCCCGCCAGGTCGCAGGCGCTCTGCAGCTCGATGCCGTGCTCACGTCGGAGGAGCCCGACGAAGTTGGCTTCACCGCTCCTCATGTCCTTGTACAGGCCGAGTAGCTCGTTGTGGAGCACGATGACGAAGGCCGCGAGGTCGGTGATGCTCTTGACGTGCTGGTCTTCCAGCACCTCCTGCATGCCCAGCCCGTGCTCGCGCTCCAGGAAGATGGCGGCGAGCGGCATGAAGTAGCTGCTGCCGACGTTGTCTCGCCTCCGCATCAGGTGCGTCGTGGGGCACGGGGCGGCGCTCTGCTGGTTCAGCGTCTGGGCCCTCAGCGCCCGGAGGTGGAACCGCAGGGCCCCGGCGAAACCCTCGAAGGCCCGCGGCGAGGCGAGCGCCTCGATCTCCGCGAACCACCGGTGCCATGCCCTGACGATGTGGTCGTCTCGCGACGTCGGCGCATCTCCGCTGGCGATCTGCTCCACCCTCCTGATGTAGGTGAGCTTCTTCGACCGGTCGGCGTTCACGTCGTCGACCACGTCGTCGAGCGCGAAGAAGAGCGCCAAGGATATCGCTCCATACATCACGAGCTCTCTCGGATGCTCCGGGAAGATCAGCGCAGCGCAGTCGTCCAGCTTGATGCGCATCAGGACGTCATGTCCGCGCGTCCCTGGCTCGACGAGCTTCGCGTCCACGACCCAGTCGACGTAAGGAGACCGAATCTGCTCCAGGTGCTCGCTGACCCTGCGCTCCAGCGGGACGAGGAGAGCCGGGATCCTGACCCCCTCGAAGCCCGGGAAATCGAGCTCCATGCCCTTCAGGCGCTCGCCGAAGCCCTCGGCGCTTCCGGAACCTTGGCTCGCCCCGAAGCCCGATCGCGGGTTCATATCGCCCTCTCCTCGGCGATGCTCGACGCGCGAGCCCGCCGGCTCAAATGTGTAATGATGTTCACTGGTCGTCCAGCGCTTTCAGGGCGAAGGCGGTGACCAGGGCCTCCGAGCCGACGTAGACATCGGAGCGACCCAGCTTGTACATGGGCGAGTTGGGCCATGAGCCGTCTGAAGCCTGTGCTCTGCGTAAAGCCTCTCGCTCGGACGAGTTGTCGATGCGCAGGCGATTGGCCGTGATGACCCTGTACGCGAGCTCCAGAGGGACATCGCTGCTCCCAACGCGCGCCCTCAGCGCCTCCTCGACGACGTGAGCGTACTTCTTCCTGAACCTCTCGAACTCCAGCAACCTCGACGCCCAGTAGAGGCACACGTCCGGGGTCAGATAGTAATAGTAGGCGTTCGTACGCGCGGCCTCCTGTGCGC
This sequence comes from Sorangium sp. So ce836, assembly GCF_028553905.1. Lineage (NCBI taxonomy): Bacteria > Pseudomonadati > Myxococcota > Polyangiales > Polyangiaceae > Sorangium > Sorangium sp. So ce836. The sequence continues at coordinate 86,810 of NZ_CP102233.1, forward strand.
GCAGGGAGTCGATCAGGTACTCTTCCGTGGGCCGGGCTTCGCCCTCCCTCCCCAGGAGGTAGGCCAGGTACAGCGCGTTGGCGCAGGGGACCGGGTCGATCCTGTAGCGGCCTTCCCTTTCGCCCCTCGGCGGCAAGTAAACGTGGATGATCCCGGCGTCGTTCACGTTCTGCAGCACCTTCGAGGCAGCCGAACGAGCGACGCCCGTGGGAATGGCGCCGAGCTTGACGAGGACCGACAAGACGAGCCCCGTGACGTCCACGTCGCAGGGGAGCAGGCTCGTGTCCACGAAGTACGAGAAGAGACCGTGCTCGTGGCGCTCGCCGAGAAACTCTATGATCCGGTGTTTTATCCTCGAGCTCAGCCTGCTGTTCATCAGCAGATCCAAGATGACCGCGGAGCTGAAGATCTCATCCGGCATCTCGATGCGCGACCTGAAGTCCGGTGTCCGGCTCAGCGTGGCCTGGTAGCAGCGGTCGACGTCGAAGGCCCGGCCTAGGTATCGATAGCCCCTGTCGATGGGGCTCTCTTCAATCCTCCTCAGGGAGCTGAGCCGCTCCAGTATCCCTGCCTCGCCCTCTCGCAGGCTCAACATGTCGTGTTGTGTCGAGCTGGCGCCAAAGGTTGACTGCCCGTCGGTGTGGGACGCGCGATTGCTGAGCATCGATGGACCTCCTTCTGCATGCTGCTGGCACTGGCGGATCCATTCAGTCCTTGACACAATCGCGGAACGATGAACCGATGTCAACGCTCGCGCACGGACCTGGTGCCTATCCTTACAGGCGAGCACCCGGCGCAAATCAGCGAAGGGGCCAATGGCTGCGCCGTCGTAAATTGTGTTATGATAACGCGCGTTTGGGCGATGGCTCGATACAGGACATCACGGCGTCCTGGACAGCAGAGCGTCCTGGCCTGAGCTCGCGCGCGGGTCGCGCATCTCTCCCGGGAACGCTCGCGCGATGTTGCTCACCCGGATGGCACACCGCGTTTGCGGCTTCGAGCCGTGGTCTGGTTCACTCTGGACATATTTGTGTTGCGGAGCGGAAGGCAGGCAGGCCTTGATGGATCGTGCCCGCCTGTGCACGGGCGAATCCGTGCCGCCGTCCGGCGTCGTAGGAGCCTGTCGGCCCGGTGCGCCGGAGCCGATGGCGCGCTGGCGTGCCTCAGCGCCGGGCGGCGACGTCGAGCCGCGACGCGATGGAGTGAGCCACGTTCGCCTCTGTCTGCATCATGCGCAGGCAGGTCTGTAGGCCGTGCCTGAGGTTGCGGAGGGTGAGCATGGGGCCGAGATCCACGCGCAGCATGGTGAGCGTCTGCGCCACCGCAGGTCGGACTCCGGTCAACATGCACCTGGCGCCGAGCAGCTCCACGGCGGTCACCAATCTGAGGAGCTGATCCGCCGTCGAGGAGTCCACGATCTCGACGCCCGTCACGTCGACGATGACGAAGCGGCACTGCTTCCGCGTGATCTCCTGGAGGAGCTGGTCCGTCATCTCGCCGCTGCGCCGGGAGTCGAGGACGCCGATGATGGGCAGGACGAGGATCTCATCCCAGACCTCGAGGATCGGGGTCGAGAGCTGCTGCACGGTGAGCCGCAGGCGCTCGAGCGCGTCGTTCCTATCCTTCTCACGGGTGAGCTGCTGCTCGAGCTCCTTTTCCCACCGCTTGCGCTCGCTGACGTCGCGGAACACACCCACGGCGCCGAAGAACGAGCCATCGTTGGCCATGACGGGGCGAGCGCTCACGACCAGCCAGGCGCCCGCCGGCTTGCTGCCGTGCCGGAAGAATATCTCCTCCGCCGCGACGACCTCGCCCTTGAGCGCGCGAGCGACCGGCAGCTCGTTCGCCGGGAACGGCGTCTGCTCGTCGGTGCGGTAGAATCCGTACCGCCTGCTCCACTCGTCGGGTGACACGCTGTCCACCGTGGCCTTGAGGAGCGCCTCGGCCGCCGGGTTGGAATAGAGGATCTTGCCCTCGCGATCGCTGACCACCACGCCGTCAACGATGTTGTCCAGTATCATCTGCTGCGCCCGCACGCGGCTCTCTAGCTCTTCGATCTTGTCGGCGCGAGGCGCCGACGAGCCGCGCTCGCCTCCGCCGGCGCTCTGGCTGCTCCTCTTTCGCCTCGCGTCCGCCGCGCTGGCGCGCTCTCGCTTCTTGGTCTCGTTCGACGGGAGAGAAGGTTTGGGCAATCGAGTCTTTCCTTCGTTTTGACGGGCCGGTTTCATGTCAACTTCTCCTGGTGGCTACGGCACGAAGCTTCAGACGGTTGCCTGGACCGGCCCCATCCGCTGGATCCGCGACCACGGACGCACGACGAGCAAGGGGGCTGTCCCCTCTGGTCGCATGCGCGCGTTCCTCTCCTGAGCTTGTCCTCCAGGCGCATCCGATGCTGCGTCCAGCTTGCCTAGTTGCGAGTGAGGCTAAACCACCGATGAGGGACAATCAACGGTTTGTGCTGTAGCGTACATGTGTGGAGCTCCGCTCTACTGGCAGCCGCTCAACCACATCTTGACGAACCATCGTTCGATGGCGTCGTGGCTTGTGCAGCCCGCGCGGCGCGCGCAGCCGTTGATGGAGGGGCGGCGGTGGGCGGGTTTCTCACCTCGCTGGTGAGCTTCGTCGCGAGGTGGATGGTGGTGAGTCCACGTATCCAAGGGAGACCGGGGTCTTCGCGAGCCACGGAACGGAGGGCAGGCCAGAGCAGGGCCCGCGTCGCGCAGGCCCCGTGAGCGACGACATGGACGATAACGTCCCAGCGCCGCCGCGCCCCGGCGCGTCAGTCGTAGAACCGCTTGCCCGTCCTGGCCGCCTCGACGAGGGCCGGGGCTGGTGTCCAGCGCTTGCCGAAGCGGCGCTCGTACACCTCGATGCGGCGGAGCACCTCCGCAGGGCCGAGGGCGTCGACGTAGCGGAACGGGCCGCCGCGGAAGGGCGGGAACCCGAGGCCGAAGATCGCGCCGATGTCGCCGTCGCGCGGGCTCCGCAGGATGCCCTCGCCGAGGCAATACAGCGCCTCGTTCACGAGCTGGAGCGAGCACCGCATCTGGATCTCCTCGATCGCCACCGGCGGCTTGTCCTTCGCCTTCGGCACCGGCAGCCCCAGCACGGCGTACACGCTCTCGTCCGGGTGCTTCCCCTTGCCCTTCTTCTTCGCCGCCGCGCCGTACAGGTACATCCCGCGCTCGTTCTTGCGGCCCTTGCGGTCGCCTGCGACCAGCTTGGCCATCGTGGGCGGCGGGGACATGCGCTCGCCGAACGCCTCGATCATGATCGGACCGATGTGCGCCGCCACGTCGATGCCCACCTCGTCGAGCAGCGCCAGCGGGCCCACCGGCCAGCCCCACGCGACGAGCGCCCGGTCGACCTGCTCGATCGACACCCCCTCCGCCAGCAGCCAGCTCGCCTCGTTCATGTACGGCCCGAGGATCCGGCTCGTGTAGAAGCCGACTCCATCGTTCACGACGATCACCGTCTTGCCCTGCCGCTTGCCGACCGCCACCGCCGTCGCGACCACCTCGGGAGACGTCGCCTCCGTCCGGATGACCTCGAGCAACGGCATCTTGTGCACCGGGCTGAAGTAATGCATCCCGACCACGTTCTCCGGCCGCCTCGACGCGGCCGCGATCCGGGAGATCGGGATCGAGGACGTGTTCGACGCGACGATCACGCCGTCCTTGCCGTTCGCCTCGACGTCCCGCAAGACCGCGTGCTTCACCGCGAGATCCTCGAAGACCGCCTCGATCACGAGATCGGCGCTCTTCAGGCCCGAGCTGTCCGTCGTCGCCGTGAGCAGCGCGAGCTTCTGGTCCCGCTCGAGCGGCGTGAGCTGCTTCTTCTTCACCCGGTCGCCGAGGATGTCGGTCACGTACTTGAGCCCGCGGCCGAGCGACGCGTCGTCGCGATCCCGGAGGCGCACGGCGATGCCGGCGTTCAGGCTCACGTAGGCGATGCCCGCGCCCATCAGGCCGGCGCCGATCATCGCGATCTTCTCGACCTTCCTCGGCTGCACCGACGGGTCGTCCACGCCGGTGTCCTTCTTCATCGCGTTCGTCGCGAAGAAGAGCTCCATCAGCCGGTGCGCCGTGCTCGACACGACGAGCTCGCCGAACGCCCGCGCCTCGACCTCCCTCGACGCGTCGAACCCCCGCTCCGCGTAGGCCCGCAGCACCTCGATGATCCGCTCGGGCGCCGGGTAGTGCCCGCCGGTCTTCTCGCGCGTCTGCTTCTGGGCCTGCTGGAAGAGCAGGGCCCTGCCGATCGGGTTCCGCTCGAGGGCGGCCCGGGTGAGCGCGGCGGCGTCGAGCTTCGGGCCCTTCTTCCCGGCGCGCTCGGGCCGGAACGGCGGGCCGCCTTCGACGCGCGCGAGCTTCAGCGCGAGCGCCGCGGCCGTCTCCTTCAGGATGGGCGCGGGGACCACGTCGTCGGCGACGCCGAGCTGCCGCGCCTTGGAGGGGCGCATGTTCTTGCCGGTGAGGCCGTGGTCGAGCGCCGCCTGGAGGCCGGCGCGCTCCGCGAGCCGCTGCAGCCCGTTGATCCCGGGGAGCAGGCCGAGCTGCACCTCGGGCAGGCCGAGCACCGTCTTCTTGTCGTCGCTCAGCACCCGGGCGTGGCAGGCGAGCGCCACCTCGAAGCCGCCGCCGAGCGCGGCGCCGTGGATCGCGGCCACGATCGGCTTGGGCGAGCGCACGATCCGCAGGACCGCCTCGTGGCCGGCCCGGCACATCGCCTCGGCCTGGGCCGCCGTGGTGACGCTCTTCAGCATGTCGATGTCGGCGCCCGCGATCCAGGTGTCGGCCTTGCCGGACACGAGGATCGCGGCCTTGATGAGCGGGTTGCTCGCGATCTGGCCCATGATCCGCTCGAGATCGCCGGCGAACGTGGGCTTCAGCGTGTTGACCGCCTCGCCCGGGACGTCGTACGTGACGACGGCGACGCCGTCGGGGCGCACCTCGAGGGAGACGGGGCTCTTGGCCGCGGGGGCCTGCGTCACGGTGCTCTCGATCGTCGTCATGCTGCCTCCAGGACCACGGCGGCGCCGAGGCCGCCCGCCGCGCAGACGGTGAGGAGCGCGTGCTGGCCGCCGCGCTTCTTGAGCTCGCGGAGCGTGGAGAGCACCATGCGCCCCCCCGTGGCCGCGAACGGGTGGCCGAGCGCGATCGAGCCGCCGTTCACGTTGAGCTTCTCGGGGTCGACCTCGCCGACGGCGGCGGACCGGCCGAGCTTGTCCGCGGCGAACGACGGCGACGCGAGCGCCTTCAGGTTCGACGCGACCTGCGCGGCGAAGGCCTCGTGCATGTCGACGAGGTCCATGCGATCCAGCGAGAGGCCGGCGCGATCGAGCGCCCGCGGCGCGGCGAGCACCGGGGCCATGAGGAGCTGCCAGCCCGGGTCGACCGCCGCGTAGGCCCACGACTTCACGTACCCGAGCGGCTGGTAGCCGAGCGCCTTGGCCTTGCTCTCGCGCATCAGGAGCAGGGCGCTCGCCCCGTCGGTGAGCGGCGAGGCGTTGCCCGCGGTGATGGTGCCGTGGCGGCGATCGAACGCGGGCGACAGCTTGGCGTAGGCCTCGAGGGTCGAGTCGTCCCGGACCACGTTGTCGCGCTCGACCGGCTTGTCGTACGGCGGGGGGATCACGTGCATGACCTCGGCCGCGTACGTGCCGTCGCGCCAGGCGCGCGCGGCGTTCGTGTGCGAGCGGTGGGCGATGGCGTCCTGCTCGGCGCGCGAGATGCCGTTCTGCTTCGCCATCTTCTCGGCGGCCTCGCCCATCTGCTCGCCCGTGGTCGGCTCGCGCGAGAAGCCCGGGATCGGGGGCACGACGTCCTTCAGCGAGAGGCGGGAGAGGATCTCCAGCCGGGCGCCGAGCGTCTTGGCCTTCTGGAGGTCGGTCAGCGCGGAGGCGAGCTTGCGGGAGACGCCGAGCGGCACGTCGCTCATGCTGTCGGCGCCGCCGACGACGGCGACGTCGTGCTGGCCGGCGAGCATCGCCTCGGCGGCGCTCGTCATGGCCTGGAGCGACGTCGCGCAGGCGCGCGAGACGCTGAAGGCGTCGATGTCCTTGGGCAGGCCCGTGCGCAGCACCACCTCGCGCGCGATGTTGAGCCAGTCGAGCGTCGGCACCACCTGGCCGTAGACGACCAGCGTGACGTCGCGCGGGCTCACCTCGCTCCTCTGGAGGAGCTCCTTGACCACCGTGGCGGCCAGATCGACGGTGCGCATCGCCTTGAGCGCCGTCCCCGCCTTGGTGAACGGCGTGCGCAGCCCGGCAACGACCGCCACCCGGTCCTTGCCGCTCTTCCCATTCTTGCCTGAAGCCATGTCGACTCCTCTGCTGCCGGAGGAACCGCCGCGGGCCCGCCCCGCGCGCCCCGCGCAGCCCCCCCGGATCCCGGCTCGCCGGTTGGAGGGATCCCTTAGGTGTGCTGACGCGACGTGTCAACCTCGCTCGGTGGGGCGCGCTGGGCGAGGGGGGCGAGGAGGGTGGAAGATCTGTGGAGCGGCCCTGAATGCTAATTGGGCCCACACTGGATCTTCTCGATAGCGTGGTTGGCTAGGGGAGACGGATTCGGTTCGCTGCGCTGCTGTGCGCAGCGCCGGTGGCCTTTGGGGGGTCGACGCTCGCGGCCAGCTCGGCGCCGGCGTCGCCGGGCGACGCGATGACGTGCGTCGAGCTCAACGATCTATGAGCCCTGCGCAGGAGCGCTGCTCCGCGCAGCGTGTCTAGAACGCAGCCAGTCCAAGAATGAGACAGAGAAAAAAACGCAAAGGCGCAAAGGCGCAAGAAGAGATAAGAAGATTTTTTTCTCTCTCCTTCCTTTGCGCCTTTGCGCCTTTGCGTTTTTTCTTCTTCATCCTCCTCGCGGCAGCGACCCCCGCTCACCCCTCGCGCAGGAACGCCTCCAGCAAGGTCGCCGCCACGTCGAGGAGATCGCGCTCGGTCACGATGCCCACGAGCCGCTCGCCCGCGACCACGGGCAGGCAGCCCACGCGCTGCTCGCGCATGATCCGCATCGCCTCCAAGGTCGGCGTCTCCGGCGTGATCGTCACGGGATCGGCCCGCATGATGGACGCGACCGTGGGCGGCGCGGACCCGTTCGACGCCGCGGCGCCGCGGGCGACGAGCCGGAGCAGCGCGCGATGCGAGACGACGCCGACCAGCCGGCCCCGCTCGTCCTCGACCGGCACGTGGCGCACGTGCCGCCAGTCCATCACGCTCGCGGCGAAGTCGACGATGTCGCCGGGGCGCACCGTGAAGAGATCCGTCGACATGAACTGGCCCACGGTCCGGTAGCTATCGCGCAGGAGATCCCGATCCGCCTCGAGCGCCGCCGGCTCCCAGGTGTGCACCGGGCGGCCAGCCCCGCCGCTCCGGGCCTCCTCCTGCTGGCGGGCGAGCATCGCGGCCGAGAGCGCGCGACACTGCAGCTCCGGGGTGCCCTGCCCGGCCATCGACGCGAGCGAGCCGAGCGCCCACTGGGCGCCGGTCTGGCCGCGGCGCACCCGCTCCTCGACGACGCCGAGGTAGCGGTCGATGTCGGCGGCGTCGATGCCAGCGGCCGCGAGGCCCTCCCGGGCCGCCGGGAGGAGGTGCGCGAGGATGAGCTCCGGCGCGGGGAGGCTCCGCCCGCCGGTCCACGCGAGCTGCGCCTTGAGGCCGTGGCGCGCCGCCGCGAAGAAATTCGCCTTGGCGTCCTCGAACGGCATCTCCAGGTCGATGCGCGGGTGCCGCTCGGCGAGGCCGGACATGAGGCCGAAGAAGAAGGCGGCGTTCGCGACCTCGTCGAGGAGGGTGGGCCCCGCGGGCAGCGCGCGGCTCTCGATGCGCAGGTGCGCGACGCCGTCCGCGACGCCGTAGCAGGGGCGGTTCCAGCGGTAGACGGTGCCGTTGTGGACGCGCAGGGCCCGGAGATCCGGCGCCTCGCCGCGCGCGAGGGCCGCGAGCGGCGGCTCGCCGGTCTCGGCGGTCATGATCACCCGGAAGCGCGCGATGTCCTCGCGGAAGATCTCGAGCGCGCCGTCGCGCACCCACCCGTCGCCGAAGTGGACGCGGGGCTTGTGCTGCCGGCCCTCGAGGGCGCTCGGGCGGGTGTCGACCGAGGTCTCGAACAGGGCGATCCGCGTCTCGTGCCAGAGCCGCTGCCCGAGGAGCAACGGCGAGTTGACCGCGGCGGCGAGGACCGGCGCGGTCACCGCCTGCGCCAGGTTGTAGAGCGGCGCGAACTCCCGCGCCCCGACCTGGAGGTGGACCTGGAAGCTCGTGTTGCACGACTCGAGCAGGATGTTGTCGTGGGTCATCTCGAGCTCGTCGAGCCCGTGGATCGACACGCGGAAGTCGCCCTGGCGCAGCTCCCGGAGCGCGCGGTTGAGCTCGTGGTAGCGCGGCGCCGGCGTGAGGCTCTCCAGCCGGAGATCGCCGGCGCGCAGCGTGGGGAGGATGCCCGTGAGCAGCACCTCGGCGCCGACGGCGCGCGCCGCCTCGGCGGCCCGGCCGACGACGTCGGCGAGCTCGGCCTCGAGGCGCCGCAGGCAGTCGCCGCCGAAGGGCAGGGGGGTGAGGTTCGCCTCGAGGTTGAAGCGGGCGAGCTCGGTCGTGAGCCGGGCGTCGGCGGCCCGCTCGAGCACCTCCAGCGCGACCGGCGCGGGCCGGAGCGCGCGGTCGACCAGGAACATCTCCTGCTCGGCGCCGATCCGGCGCACGCCCGACTCGATGCGATCCTCCTCGAGGAGGCGCTCGAGCGCCGCGACGTCGTCGAGCAGCGCCCGCATGAAGGCCTGGAGCTGCTCCTCGTTCGCCCGCTCCCAGACGTGATGCTCGCCCATCGTGACCCACCCGCCCTTTCGCCCGATCCGCTCCCGCTCCGCCGAAGCCTACGACGGGCGGCGGCGCGCGCGCACCGTTCCCGGCGGCGCGCCGGCGGGCGTCAGAACCGGTAGCCGACCGCGAGCCGCAGCGTGGCGACCTTGTCCTCGGCGAGGCCGAACCCGAGCGGCGCGTCGAGCGCCACGAGCAGCCCCGCCCGGCCGTAGAAGCCGGGCTCCGCCGGCGTGTAGCCGACGAACGGCTCCAGCGCGAGCTGCGCCAGGTCCTCGTGCGCGAGCGTCAGCGCGGCCTGGAGCCGCAGCCCGCCGCCGAACGCGCCCTTGCCGCGCAGCTCGAGCTCGCTCCCCTGCTCGATCACGAGGTCGACGTCGCCCCCGCCGGTCGGGAAGGCGACCATCACCGCGGTGTCCGCGCGGAAGACGAGCCGCGTGGCGATCTCCGCCTCGACGCCGCCGCGGGCCCGCACGGGGAAGTGCTTGGGGATGAACCGGTGCAGATCGGCGTAGGCGCGCGCCGGGAGGGTCGCCTGCAGCGCGGCGCGCGCGTCCGCGTTGGGGTCGGTGATGACGGGGATCGAGAGCGCGCCGCCGCCGAAGACGGCGAGCTTCTTGGACATCGCGCGCGCGTAGTGGGCGCCGACCGTGGGGTTGCCGAAGAGGAAGCTGCCGGCGCTGCTGCTCTCGTCGACGTCGAGCCGGGACGACCGGAACGTGGCGGAGACGCTGCCGTAGGCGAGCGGGAGCTCCGCATCGAGGAGGAGCCGCTTGCGCCACGCCAGCTGACCGACGAGGGCGAAGCTCAGGCCGAACGTGCTCACCTCGGACTCGACGTCGGCCATCGACCACCCGGCCGACTTGCTCAGGACGTCGAGCTCGAGCGCCGCGCGGGAGCCCTGGGATCGGATCCAGCTGGTATTCTCCGCCGATGCGGCGGTCCGGGCCGCGAGGGCGAGGGAGAGGAGGACGGCGGCGGAGAGCAGCGGTTTCGCGTTCAAGCGGTCCCAGCTGCGATGACTAACACGGTCCGGCTCGCCCGTGGTCACCGAACGGCGCGCTCGGCGCCGGCAGCCTCCTCGTCCTCGTCCTCGCTGTCGTCCTCGTCGTCCTCGTCGTCCGCCTCGCTGTCGTCCTCGCCCTCGTCGTCCTCGTCCGCCTCGCTGTCCTCGAAGAGGAGCGAGGGGGCGCCGCCGGCGCCGTGCTCCGCGAAGATCGCGTCGGCGGCGACAACGAGCTCCTGGAGGCGCTCCGCGTCCACAGGGCCGTACACCGCGATCGCCATGACGCGGTCCTGCACGAACAGCCACGCGTCGGGGAAGTCGCGCAGGGCGTCGCGGACGCGCGCCGAGAGCCACCGGCCGATCGGCTTCGCCTCCGGCCCCTCGACCAGGAACTGCTCCATGAAATCCGGGTCCTTCTTGAACTGGACGCCGGTGTTGGGGGCGCGCCTGCCGTCGACGATCGGCAGCGGGCACACGGTGAGCCGGGGCGCTGCCTTGGCCAGCTTCGCGACCACCACCTGGTGCTCGCTGCCGTTCTTCGCGTCCGGCCCGACGATCGCGACGTAGGCGAGCTTCGGGACGAGCTCGTAGCGGGAGACGACCGCGCCGCCGCCCGCGTCGTCCAGCATCCGCTCGAGGCTGCCCGGCATCGAGCGCACCGGGCGAGGGCCGTCGATGTCGGCGACGGTCTTCCGGGTGTCGCGCTGCGCCCCGGACCGGCGCGAGGCCGCCTTCGGGGTCATCAGCACGCGCCAGCGCACGAGCTCGGCGTCGCGCCGCGCCTCGTGCCGGCCGCGCAAGCCGGTCAGGTACCAGACGACGAGCAACGCGAGGGGACCTACGTACCAGAGCCAGGGCATGGGGCGGCGATGCTAGCAAACCTCGCGGAGCCGCGGTGGGGTCGCGCGCATCCGAGGTGGGGTCGCGCGCATCCGAGGTGGGGTCGCGCGCATCCGAGGTGGGATTGCGGGCCTTCGCCGCGGGGGAGCGCGCGCCCGCGGGCGGCGGCGCTCAGGGCGCGGCGGCCGCGGGCGGCGGCGCGTCGTCCCGCCGCTCGAAGATGCACCAGTAGCCGTTCTTGCTGTGGCGGATCATCCCGGCCACCTCGTAGATGCCCCGGAAGCGCCGGTCCTTGCGGAGCTTCTCCTGCGCCGGGAACGGGAGCTTGTCGCACGTGTCGGCGCCGCCGACGAACACGAAGTAGCGCGGCGACTTGTCGAACACGCGCTGCACGTAGCCGGGGCCCGTCTTGCGCGTGTAGCCGCCCGGGAGCTTGGAGATCACCGGATCGACGAGGCCGAGGAGGTCGAGCACCGGATAGTCGGTCGCGTACCCGATGTACCCGATGTCGCCCACCGCGACCTCGCCGGGCTTGCCGTGCTCCTGGAACCACGCGGCCGTGCCGCCGGCGGCGCTGTCCCAGAACCGCTTGTCGTCGTCGAGGATCCGGAACTGGGCGCGATCGAGCTTCTGCGCCCGGAAGACGCCCAGCGCGACGATGCAGCCGACGGCGAGCGCGCCGGCGCCCGCGGCGAGGGCGATCGCGCTGCCCTCGCGCGACGCCGCGGCGCGGGCCGAGAGCGCGGTGAGCAGCGGCTCGAGCAGCGAGCGGGCGCCGAGGCCGGCGAGGAGGAAGCAGAACGGCTCGAACGGGCTCATGAAGCGGTAGAACGGCATCCAGTCGCCGCCGACGAGGAGCACGTAGCCGCCCACCGCGAGCGCTAGGACCGCGACGCACAGCGCGTCGCGGTGGCGCGCGACGATCGCCACGCAGAGGCCGAAGAGCGCGAGCAGGAGCACCGGCGAGGTGTGCGCCGCGTACTCCGCGAGGTAGCGCTGCCCGCCGGCGAGCTGGTCGGCGAGGCTCCCGGTCTTGGCGCTGAGCGTGTTCGGCAGCCAGGTGCCGTAGTAGCTGTGCCGCCAGAGCATGTGGCACGCGATCGGCGCGGCGAAGACGACCCCGCGGAGGAGGTTCTGCCGCCCGAAGAAGCGCAGGCCGAGGAACAGCATGGGGATGCCGAGGAACATCGGCGCTTCGGGGCGCGTCAGGCCGGCCAGCCCGAAGACGAGGCCCGAGTACGGGAAGCCCGTCCCCCGGTCGCGCTCGCGGAACATCATCTCCGTGCCCGCGAGGACGAGCAGGACGAAGAGCGGCGTCTCCAGGCCGAAGACGGCATATCCGCTCTGCACGATCGAGGTCGCGAACAGCCACGTGGCGATGCACGGGATCGCGCCGTGCGGGCGCAGCCGCGCCGAGAGGAGGTAGACCGCGCCGAGCGAGCCGCAGGCGGCGAGCCCGCCGAGCACCTTGGCGACGACGTCGGGGTCGAGGCCGACCTTGATGAAGGCGGCGAGCAGCACGGTCCAGAGGAAGTTCGTGTACCCCTCGATGCGCTCGCCGGCGTTGTAGACGAGCCCGAGGCCCCGGGCGAAGTTGCGCGCGTAGCGGTAGGAGATGTACGCGTCGTCGATCGTGAACGAGCGCACCCGCACCATGTTCGCGACGAGCACGATCGCCGGCAGCACGAGGCCGAGCGCGAGGTGCAATCGACCGGAGAGCGGCGCGCCGCGCAGCCAGTCGCGCAAGCCCCGGGCAGGCGGCGCGTCGCGCTCGCCTTCGGCCGCGTCGTCCACCTCGCCGTCGGCGTCGTCGCCCGCCGCCGCGACCCCGGCGCGCCCGCGCACCTCTTCGTCCAGTTCCAGGGAAGCCATGTGATGCGTCTCCCTAGCATGGATGGTCCATGCCGTGGTCGTTTCTTGGTCGGGGCGGTCATCCCAGCTATGCTCGAAACATGCGTGCAGTCATTGTCGCTCTTGCCGCCTCCTCCGCGCTTTCCCTCGCGCCGCCCGCGCTGGGCGCGCAGGACGTGCCTTGCGCCTTCTATGGAATCGACCCGGGGGCGCCCGTCGATGCAGGGAAGGTGATCCTCGACGAGGAGCGGGCAGAGCAGCTGGCGCGCGCGGGCGCCGGCGCCGTGCGCGTCGAGTTCGTGCTCGACGGCGCCGAGGCGTGGGACGAGGACAAGCTCGACGAGTACGAGGCCGTCATCGACGCCGTGCGCGGCGCCGGCCTCGAGCCGCTCGGGCTGCTGTCCCACCGCGCGCTCGCAGAAGGACAGGCACGCTGGAACGACGATCCGGACGGGGACGGCAACAACGCCTATGTGGAGGCGTTCGCCGAGACGGCAGAAGCGCTCATGACGAGGTTCGCCGGGGACGTCGTGCGCTGGGAGATCTGGAGTCAGCCGAACTGCTTCGAAGACCCCGATTACGCGCTCGATCCAGAGAACGCCGGCTGCACCTACATCCTGCCGCGCGTGCTCGCGCAGATCCTCGCCCAGATCCGCATCCGCAACGAGGCGCTCTTCAACGTCGGCGAGCTGTCGCTGATCGCGGGCGGCCTGCTCGCCTCGGACGACGCCGCGGCGCCGTTCTCGGGGGTCGACTACCTGCGCGAGCTCTACGAGCAGCCCGTGCTGGAGGAGCTGGCGCTGCGCTACGGCGAGCGGACCCCGTGGTCGTACCTCGGCCATCAGCTGTTCATGAGCCAGTTCGGCGAGGTCGATCCGGTGGTGCTCGGCGGCTATCTCGACGAGGTGCGCGAGCTCGCCGAGCAGGAGGGGGACGAGAGCCCGTTCTTCGTGACCGGGATGGCGTGGTCGACGGCGCTCGTGGGCGAGGAGCTCCAGGCGGCGAACCTGACCACCTCGCTCGATCTGCTCTCGCAGCAGCGGGACGACGTCGCAGGCGTGGTCTGGGCCAGCTTCCAGGACGGGCCGCGCGACGACCGGCTCTACGGTCTTGTCGACGAGGCCGGCGCCGCCAAGGTCGCGTTCGCCGCGCTCCGCGAGGAGGCCGCGGGCTGCGAGCCCGAGCAGGGCGGGGGGACCGGGAGCGGCGGGGGCGGAAGCGGCTCGAGCAGCGGCGGCGTCAGCGGCGCCCCGTTGCCCGGCACGAGCGGCCAGGGAGGGCGGCCGATCGACGGAAAGCGGCGCGAGAGCTCCTGCAGCTATGCCGCCGGCGCGCCCCAGGGCCGCGGCGCGCTCCCAGATGTGGGCTGGCTCGCGTTGCTCGCGGGGGCGGCGATCGCACGTTCCCGCCGCCTCATCTGAAGACAAGCGTCATCGGAAGACCACACTGGCGCGTGCGGGCATCGCCTACACTAGCGCCATGCCTCACCGATCGATGCACTTCGCGCGGCTGATGGCCGTGCTCGTGGGCCTGTTGTTCTGGAACGGCTGCGGGGACGACGACGGGGGCGACACCCCCGCCGGCGTGTGCGGCGACGGCGCGGTCGACGTGGGCGAGGCGTGCGACGACGGCAACACGGCGGAGGGCGACGGCTGCTCGCCGACGTGCCAGCCCGAGGGCGCGCCGCGGCCCCGCTGCGGGGACGGCGCGCTCGACGCGGGCGAGGCGTGCGACGACGGCAACACGGACGGCGGCGACGGCTGCTCGTCGGAGTGCGAGATCGAGGTGCCGCCGCGCTGCGGCGACGGCGTCGTGGATCCGGGCGAGCAATGCGACGACGGGAACGTCGCGGGAAGCGACGGATGCGAGGTCGACTGCACGAAGTCGAGGATCCTGGAGATCGCCTGCGGGGAGATCCCGCCGGTCGCGCACGGGACGTGCGAGGTGGTCCCCGGCGCGGGCGCCACGCTGATCCGGGGCGTCGTGCTGGCGCCGGGCGCGGTGTACCGCGGCGGGCGGGTGCTCGTGGACGAGCGGGGGACGATCGCGTGCGTCGGCTGCGATTGCGAGGCGGCGGGCGCGACGGTGATCACGTGCCCGAAGGGCGTCATCTCCCCCTCGCTGATCAACACGCACGATCACATCACGTTCACGCAGAACAACCCGTATACCCCGACCGAGGAGCGCTACGAGCACCGGCACGACTGGCGCACCGGCGATAGCGGCCACACGAAGATCGACACGCCGGGCTCGGCCACGCCGGCGCAGATCCGGTGGGGCGAGCTCCGCTTCCTGATGGGCGGCGCGACGTCGATCGTCGGCTCGGGGAGCGCGACCGGGCTCCTCCGGAACCTGGATCGGGGCGACCAGGAAGGCCTGGGGCAGAAGTCGGTCGTCTTCGACACCTTCCCGCTCCGCGACTCGAACGGCCGCGAGCTCGTGAGCGGCTGCGGCTACTCGGACGACATGGTGAGAGGGGAGGACATCGAGGGGGAGGACGCCTATTGCCCGCACGTGGCCGAGGGGATCGAGGCGTCGGCGCGCAACGAGTTCGTCTGTCTGCAGAAGGCGCCGAACGACGTGCTGAAGCCGCAGAGCGCGTTCATCCACGGGATCGGCCTCACCGCGCCCGACTACGCGGCCATGGCCGAGAACGGGACGGCGCTCATCTGGTCTCCGCGCTCCAACATCACGCTCTACGGCGACACGGCCGTGGTCACCGCCGCGGCCCGCCTCGGGGTGCAGATCGCCCTCGGCACGGACTGGATCGCGACCGGATCGATGAACCTCCTACGCGAGCTCCGGTGCGCGGCGACGCTCAACGAGGTGTATTACGACGGCTTCTTCACCGACGAGGAGCTGTGGAGGATGGTGACCGGGAGCGCCGCCTCGGTCACCGCCACCGACGAGGTCATCGGCGCGCTGTCGCTGGGGAAGGTCGCGGACATCGCCATCTTCAACGGCGCGGAGCGCGCCGATCACCGCGCGATCGTCGCCGCGGAGCCCGAGGACGTCGTGCTCGTGATGCGCGGCGGGAAGGTCCTTTACGGCGACGCGGCCGTGGTGGCCGCGGTCCGGGGCGCGGAGGTCTGCGACGAGCTCGACGTGTGCGGCGTCGCGAAGCAGGTCTGTCTGCAGGACGAGATCGGGATGGGGCTGGAGGAGCTCGAGCGGGCGGCGGGCGAGATCTACCCGCCGTTCTTCTGCGACGAGCCCGAGGGCGAGCCGCTCTGCACCCCGTCGCGCGCGGCGACCGCGCCCGTGAACGCCTCGGTGAACGGCTCGACCGTCTACACGGGGCAGCCGACGGACGAGGACGTCGACGGCGACGGCATCGAGAACGGCGCGGACAACTGCCCGAGCGTCTTCAACCCGGTCCGGCCGCTCGACGACGGGGCGCAGGCCGACGCCGACGGCGACGGCGACGGCGACGCCTGCGACGCGTGCCCGATCGACGCGGGCAGCACCCTCTGCTCGGCGCCGAACCCGCACGACGCCGACGGCGACGGCGTCGAGAGCGGCGCGGACAACTGCCCGAGCCTCGAGAACCCCGACCAGGCCGACATGGATGGCGACGGCAAGGGCGATCCGTGCGACCTCTGCCCGGCGGACGCGAACCCGGGAGCGCTGGGCTGCCCTGTGTCGATCTACGACATCAAGGACGGCACCGTCGCCGAGGGGATGGTGGTGGCCCTGGAGAACGTGCTCGTGACGGGGAAGCACGCGAGCGGGTTCTTCGTGCAGGTCAAGCCCGGGGACCCGGGGTACGCGGGGCCCGCGTACTCCGGCCTCTACGTCTACAGCCCGGGCAACGCCGTGGTGGCGGGCGATCGCGTGCGGATCGCGCGCGCGGTGGTCACGAGCTTCTACGGCCAGATCCAGCTGGGATCCGCCGTGGTCGAGGTGATCGCGTCGCTCGGCGAGGCGGCGCCGGCGCCGGCGCCGGTCGCGCCGGCCGACATCGCCACGGGCGGGCCGCGGGCCGCCGAGCTCGAGGGCGTGCTCGTCGAGGTGGCGGACGTCAGGGTGACCGGGCTCGAGACCATGTACAACGAGTTCTTCGTCACGGGCGATCTGCGCGTGAACGACCTCCTGTACCTGGCCGACCCGTTCCCGGTGGTCGGCGACCGCTTCTCGAGGATCCGCGGCATCCTCGACTACCGGAACGACGACTCGAAGATCGAGCCGCGCAGCGCGGAGGACCTCGTGCCGGGCCCGCCGCGGCTCGCGGCGTTCGGGCCGGCGGAGTCGTTCGTCTACGTGGGGCAGACCGGGGCGCAGACCGTGCCGGCGCCGCTCGAGGTGACGCTCTCCAGGCCGGCGCCGGCCGACATGTTCGTGGCCGTGACCTCGGGCGATCCGGCGGCGCTCGCGGTGGTGGGCGGCGGCGTGACCGTGCCCGCCGGCGCGACGAGCGCCCCCGTGCTGCTCGACGCCATCGCCGCGGTGGAGGCCGTGACCCTGACCGCGGCCCTCGACGACGCGAGCCTCACCGCGGCGGTGCGCGTCCTCGATCCGATGGTGGCGCCGGCGCTGGCCGCGCTCGACCCGGCGTCGGCCACGGTGGCGCCGGGCCGCACGGTGTCGTTCACCGTGGCGCTCGACATCCCGGCGCCGCCGGGCGGCGCGGTCGTGGCGCTCGCGCTCGATCCGCCGGACGCTGGCACCCTGCCGGCGTCGGTCACGATCCCGGCCGGGCAGCAGGGCGCCACGTTCGAGTACGTGGACGGCGGCTCGAGCGCCGGCGTCACGGTGACCGCGACGCTCGGGGAGAGGTCGCTCACCGCGACCGTCGAGGTGGTGACGGTGGCGGGAGCGCTCGTGATCAACGAGGTGGATTACGATCAGGAGGACACCGATGCTGCCGAGTTCATCGAGATCTACAACGGCACGGGCGCACCGGTGGACCTCGCGGGCCACGCGATCGTGTTGATCAACGGCGCGACAACGCCTGCCTCCGTTTACCAGACGTTCGATCTGAGCCCTGCCGGGACGCTCGCGGCGGGCCAGTATCTCGTGCTCGGCAGCGCGGCGGTGGTGGTCGGCACCAGCGAGGTGCCGGCCATGGTGCCGGTGGGTACTCCGACGATCGCGTTCTCCGGCGGCCAGACCAACCGGATACAGAATGGCGGGAGCGGAGCGACCGGACAGCCCGACGGGATCGCGCTGGTGAACACGACGACGGGCGCCTTGATCGACGCGCTCTCCTACGAGGGGAGCATCACCGCCGTCACGATCGGGGGCGCCAGCGTGAGCCTCGTCGAGGGCGAGCCGTTGCCGGCCTCCGTGGCGGACCTCAACGATGCTCCGGGCTCGCTCTGCCGCCTGCCCGACGGGACGGACACGAACCAGGCCGCCGCCGACTGGGCGTTCTCCGGGACGATCACGCCCGGCGCGGCGAACGTGCCGTGAGCGAGCCTCGGCCGAGGCGCTCCGCTGCGCGCGGCGCAGCGCGCCTCGGCGGCCGCCATGACCCCGGTTCCACCGCGCGGCCCGCGCCGCGCGGCCTCCGCCGGTGTCGTCATCCTGTCAGCGGGTCTGGAGGGGGATAGGCCGCGAGCTGCTGCTCACGGAACAGGCGGCGCGCTGTTGCTCACAGGCAGCCGCAGAGCGGGTCGCCCTGCTTGCACACGCACTTGCCGCCCTTCTTCGCCACCCCCGCGCGGGCGCCTCGCGCGGCCTTGGCCGGCGCCGACCGGACGCCCTTGGCCGCGGCCGCCTTGGGCGAGAGCTTCGACGTCTTCGCGTCGGCCTCGTCCTCGTCCTCGGCCGCAGCCTTCGCCTCCTCCGCGGCCTTGTACGCGGCGAACGCCTTCTGCGCCTTCTCGGCGTCGCTCTTGGCCGTATCGAGCGCGAGGGTCAGCTCGGAGATCTTCTTGTTGCGCGCCTCGAGCTCCAGGTTGAGCTGCGCGATCCGGTCCTGCTCGGCGATGCGCGCGGCCACCGCCTCGGCCTGGGCCGCCTCGGCCTCCTTCACCTTGCCGGCGAAGGTCGTGACCGCGACCGCAGCCGCGGCCGCGATGATCAGGCCCATGCCGACCGCGAGCCGGCTCCGCCGCTTCTGCCGCACGCCCTGGGCGAGCGCCTCGAGCTCGCGATCCAGGTCCCCCGAGGAGGACGACATGGGCGGCACGCTGGCCGCCACCGGCGCGATGCTGGGGCTGACCTGGACCGCCGCGTGGACGCCCGTCCTCGTCCCCTGAGCATGCGTGGCGGGGGTATAGGGCAGCGCCCCTGGTGTGACGGGGGTATAGGGCAGCGACCCCGGCCTCTCTTGAGTGTTGATCATCGCGCGAGACCTCCTCCTCCGTGAGCGGTTCCTCGGCAGGCAAATGTAATGCCCGGTGCGAGGAGCTCCCCGCCGCGCCGCGGCGCCTCCCGAAAAGCGCCTGAATGCGGGCAGCGCAGGAGATCTCGAGGTGATCCAGAGGCGGGTCGCGCTCGATCCGGTGGATCAATCGTGCTGGTACATGGAGCTCTCACCGGACCTCCATGTGTCCCCCTGGTCCACCGGACGTCCTGCCCCAGCGCGTCGGATTCGCTGCTGCTCGCAGCTACGTAGATCCGTCGTTGCTCAATGCAGCACGAGGAGGCCTCGAGCAAGTTTTGTCATCGACCGAGATATGTCAATGGATGTGTACCAGAGCATCTTCACTGGAACGCTGGTCGGCGCAGGCGCTGGACACCCGATGCCCTTTTCCGTACGGATCGCGCGATTCGAGCTTGGCTGCACGAGCGTGGCGGCGGCGAGCCGACCTCGATCTGCAGGAATGCAGGAAGGGCGCCAGCGGGGCGGCGAAGCGCGCGTCGCCCCGGGGCGGACGTCAGGGCTGCAGCTTGGCGACGAACGCGTCGCGGCCCCCGACGCTCGTCAGCGGGGCTCCCCCGAGATCGATGCTGCCGTCGAAATCGCCCGTCAGCGCGATGACGCCCAGCGCGCCCACCGTGACGTCCGCTGCGCTCTGCGTCATCGCATCGCCGAACGAGATGGCCCAGGCCGTCGTGCCATCCGGCATGAACTTCGCCAGGAAAGCGTCCTTGTCGCCGCGGGACTCGAGGTGCCGAGAATCGAGATCGATCGAGCGCGCGAATTCTCCGACCACGACGACGTTGCCCGCCTGGTCCACCGCCACCCCGAGCGCCCGCTGATCGTCCTGACTCCCGAATTGACGGCTCCAGACGGGCTTGCCCTCGGCGTCGAAGGCGGCGACCACCGCGTCGGCCCCTCCGCGATACGGTGGAGTGGATCCGTCGATGTTCATCGTTCCGTGGGTGCTCCCCGCGACGACGATGCCTCCCTGGGCGTCCACCGCGACCGACACGAACTCTTGCGCCATGTCATCGCCGAAGCTCTTGGCGATGCGCGGCACCCCGTCCCTGTCGAGCTTGACCATGAAGGCGTCGTAGCCGCGGGGGATGATGGGCGTATCCCCGAAATTCATTTCCCCCGCGAGGCTGCCGACCAGGACCACGCCGCCGTCGGGCGTGGCCGCGGCGTCGAGGGCGACCTGTTCGCTCCGATTGCCGAAGTTGAAGCTCCAGACGTGGTTCCCCGCCGCGTCTATCTTGGAGACGAAGATGTCCTCTCCGCCGGCGCTGTTCAGGTCCTCCACACCGAACACCTCGGCCCGATCGGTAAAGCTGCCAGCGACGAAGATGTTGCCCTCGGCATCCACGGCGAGCCCATGGACCGTGTCGGCCGCGGGACCGCTGATCTTGTTCATCCAGTCGAGGCCGCCCTCCGCGTCGAGCTTCGCCACGAACACGTCCGTGCCGCCGTCGTTGCCGAGCGAGGACCCGTCGATACGGAGGGTGTTGTCGTAGGTCCCGGCCACGATCACGCCGTCGTTCGTGTACGCCACGCGGGTGCAGACATCCGAGCCCGTCCCCCCGAACGCCTTCCCCCAGATCCTGGCCCCGGTCGGGCCGAGCTTGACGACGAAGGCGTCGGTCGAGCCCTGGGAGGTGGCGAAGCCCACGTTCCCGGTGAACCGCCCCACGACCAGGAGGTTTCCCTCCCTGTCGAAGGCGATGTCATGACCGTACTGCTCGCCGCCCTCCCCGATCTTGGTGCTCCACTCGAGCTTTCCGGTGCACTTCGGCTCACCATCGCAGCTCTCGTCCAAGGCCTCCGTCGCGCAACCCTCGGCCGTGGGGACCACCTGACCGACGCACACCCCGCCGCGCAGACAGCCGCTCTTGCACTCGCCGGAATCCAAGGTGGAGGGGGGGCCGTCATAACAAGGCACACAGGGCTCCTCGCCGCCCGTGGAGGCGCTCGACGTCGCCCCGCCGACGCCGCCGCCCGCGCCGCCGTCGCCGCCCGCGCCGCCCAGGCCGCCCAGGCCGCCCGTCCCGCCGGCGCCGGCCGCGCCGCCGCCGTTCATCGCGATCACGCCCTTGTCGAAGCATCCGCCGAGCGCGCCGGCCACGCCGAGCGCGCCGAAGAGCACCAAGAAGCCGCTGCGTCTCATCAGAACACCCCTGCGATCCCAGCGCCCCACGGCGATATCCACGGACGCACCGCCGCGTCCTTGGGCTTCGACGCCGACGGCGTGGTGAGGAGCAGCGCGACGCCGCCCGCGGCGAGCGCCCCGCCCACGATGAACGCCGGCGCGGGGATGAGGCGCGTGGTGTTGTACGAGCCCAGCTTGTCGCGCGTCTTCGGCGTGTCAGGGCACACGACCTTCTCGGTGCACCCGAGGTCGATGAGATCGCTGCGCAGGGTGAGGGTCACGCCGAGCGTGACGCCGCCGATGGCGAGCGCCGCCGCGCCCGTGCCCAGCGCAGACCAGCCGAGCACGCGCTGCGCGCCGCCCGGCGGCGCGGGGCCGGCGGGCGAGGGGACGGCGGGCCGGCGGACCTCGGGGAACGCGAGCGCGATCGACGCCTCCTGGCGCTCCGCCAGCGTGACCTCCTGCCGGACGACCCGGCCCGCCCACGCGCCCTCGACGAGGTGCTTGCCGGGATCGACAGGCCGGCTCACCCCCACGAGCGCGGGCGGCATGGCCTTGCCGTCGACGGTGATCTGCACCTCGCGCTCCGGGGCGCCGCGCACCCCGACTGCCAGCTTGGGGATGCGCGGTTTGAGATCGCGATACGCCTTCTCGGCGTCGGCGACGGCCGCCTTGAAGACGTCGCTCGCCGAGGCCTCGAGCGCGGTGCGGCTCACCTGCAGGTAACGCTCGGAGGCCTCGATGAGGCGGCCGAGCTGCTCGAGGCACCGCGCCGCGTACAGGCCGATCGTGGGGGCCTGGATCAGCTCTTCCGCGCGCCCGAGCTTGTCGAGCGCCGCGGCGTACTCGCCGCGGTCGTAGAGCTCGAGGCCCTCCTCCGCGAGCGCCCGGGCAGCGTTGACGGTGGCCGGATCGACGTCGGCCGCGCGCGCGGGGGGCGCGGCGGCGAGCGCGAGCGCGAACGCGACGGTGGCGGTGCCGAGGGCCCTCAAGCGCGGGTGCATGCGTCTCCTCAGAAGCCGAGGCGGTCGGCCTTGGTCCGCGGCTCGCTGGAGGTCGAGGGCCGCGCCGCGCCGGAGGCCGAGGGCCGCGCCGCGCCGGAGGCCGAGGGCGCGGCCGCGGACGGGGCCCTGGTCCGCTGCGCGGACGGGGCGGCCTTGCTCGGCCGAGCGGGCGCCGCCGCGGCCCACGATGCGGCCGCGGCGGGCGCTCGGGAGGCCCGCGCGGGGGCGGCGCTGTCGGCAGGGGCCGAGGGCGCCGCGGCGGACGCGGCCGTCGCCTCGCGGGAAGGCGCGATCTCGGGCGCTCCGCTGGCCGGAGCTGCCTCCGCCGGCGGCGCGTTCGCCGGAGGGGCGGCCGCCCGCGCCTCGAGCGCCGGCGTCGGCGACGACGCCGCGCCGGACGGCAGCTGGCGCGCGGACGGGTCGCTGCCCAGCGCGCGCCAGCCCACGAAGAGCGCCACGCCGAGGACCGAGGCCGCGAGGCCGAGCACGAGGGCGGTGACGGGCGCGGTGCGGCGAGGCGGCCAGTCGGCCTCCGCGCCCTCGTCGACGACCGGCGGCGAGGCCGTGCCCCCGCCCGGCGAGACGGAGACCGGCGGTGCGGACGCCGGCGCGGCAGACGTCGGCGCGGCGGACGCCGGGGCGGCAGATGCCGGCGCGGCGGATGCCGGCGCGGGAGATGCCAGGGCGGCAGAGGCCGGCGCAGCGGACGCCGGCGGGACGGAGCTCGGCCCGGCGTCCGCGACGGCGGGGGCCGGGGCGGGGGCGGAGATCAGCGACGCCCTCCCGGCCTCCTGCGCCTCGCCGCCCGGCAGGAGCGCCTCGCGCAGCGCCTCGCCCATCGCCGTCGCCGAGGGGAACCGCGCGCTCGGATCGCGGCTGCACGCGTGCAGGAACCACTCGTCGAACGCCGGCGGCACGGGCACGCGCGCCACCTTCGAGGGGACGGGGAGCGGGTCACTGCATATCTCGAGGATCATCGCGCCGGGCGCCTCGGCCGTGATCGCCGCCCGGCCGCACACGCACTCGAAGGCGATGACGCCGAGCGCCCACAGGTCCGATCGGTAATCGACGTTCGCGCCCTGCGCCTGCTCAGGGCTCATGTACGGCAGCGTCCCGATCAGCACGCCGGCCTGCGTCCCCAGGCCCTCGCTGCCGTACAAGCGCGTCTTCGCGACGCCGAAATCGAGGACCTTGGCCACCTCGCGGTCGTCGTCGCGGGCGAGGAAGATGTTGTCGGGCTTGAGGTCGCGATGGACGATGCCGGCGTCATGGGCCTTGCGGACCGCGCGCGCGACGTCGGCGAAGATGCGCGCCGCCTCGGCCGGCGAGAGCGGGCCGACGCGCTGGAGCCGGTGCGCGAGATCCTCGCCCTCGAGCAGCTCCATCGCGATGAAGGGGACGTCGTTGTCGACGCCGTGATCGAGGATCTGCACGACGTGCGGGCTGCGGAGCGCCGCCGCCGCCTGCGCCTCCTGGTAGAAGCGCGCGCGCACCGTCTCGTCCTTCGCATACAGCGGGCCGAGCATCTTGATCGCGACCGGCGAGCCGAGCGTGAGATCGTCCGCGCGCCAGACGGTGCCCATGCTGCCCGAGCTGAGCGGGCGGATCAGCCGATACCGGCCGACCAGCACCTGTCCCTCCAGCCCGAACGCCTTCGTCGTCATTGTCGCAGGACCTGTCGTGCGCGCGTGGCCTACCCTACGCCGGTAATTGTTCAGTGCTGTTCAACAAGCACAACGGATAGACTGAAAGTCTACGGGCCATGGTGCGGAGCGTCAATCGGCGCACGCGCCTCGGCTCGCAGGACGCTGCTAGACCACCGAACAGGTTGAAACGCCGCGCAACAGAGAGTTTGAACCACAGAGGCACAGAGGGAACAACAACAAAAACTCTGCCCAACCATGGCGCATTTCTTCGTCTCTCGAGCTGTTCGGCGCCCTAGATCAGCACGAAGTCCTCGGCCACGGAGACCTCCTCGGCCATGATGCTCGTGGTCTCCTCGTCGCGCTGGACGGCGAGCTTGTAGAGTTGCGCCAGCACGGCCGGGTGAGCCTCGACCAGACCCATGAACTCGGTGGCCGGCAGGTACAGCGCCACGGTGGGGTGGACGGCGATCACGTCGGCGTTCGCCGCGCGGCGGAGGACCATCGCGATCTCGCCGACGACGTCGCCCGGGCCGAGCGTGGTGAGCACGAGCGGCTCGAGGTGGGCGTCGTCGGCGGTGTCGCGCCGGACCACGGCGACCTCGCCGGAGGCGATGAGGAACAGGCCGGGGGGCCGCTCGTCCTGGACGAGGAGCCGCTCGTTCTTCTCGAACGTGCGGGTGCGGAACCGCTTCACGAACGCGGGCCGGTCGGCGTCGGGGACGACGCGGAGCACGTCGCTCATCCGGACGAGGTTCTCCACCATGCGGTCGCGGCAGTAGGCGGCGAGCTCCAGGCCGACCTCGGGCTCGCGCTGGGCGATCTCGTCGATCGCGTCGCGCTTCACCTCGAGCACGATGGACGGCCGCGTGGCGACGACGCTGCCGGTGCGCGGCGCCCGCGAGAGCAGCGCCATCTCGCCGAACATGGCGCCGTTCGTGAGCCGCGCGAGGACGATCTCCTCGCTGCCGCGCCGGCGCCGGGCCTCGAGCTCGCCGCGCGCGACGAAGTAGGCCTCGCTGCGCGCGGCGCCCTGCTCGATGACGGTCGTCCCCGCCGCCACCCAGATGGGCGTGAACGCGGCGCACAGGGCGCGGAGCGCGTCGCGCCCGACCGACGAGAAGACCGGCTGGGGCGCGATCCCGGGGTGGTCGCTCTGGGCGGCGAGCCTGCGGGTGGCGTCGTGGATGATCTCCGTCGCCTTGTTGAGCAGGAGCGCGCCGGTGAGCACGGACGCGAGCGGCTGGAACGCCTCGGCGGTCGGCAGGGGCGGCGGCGGCGGCGCGCCCTCGCCGAGCCGCGGCGAGTCGCGGCAAAAGGCCTCGGCGATGAGGTCGAGGCCCGGGCCGGCGTCGCCGCCGAAGCGCTCGCTCTCGCGCGCGGCGGCCACGGCGAGCGGCAGGTTCTCCAGGTCGATCGCGCGGACGACCGCGGTGGCGCACGCCTCGCGCGCGGCCTCGTGCCGGTTCAGCTCGCCGAGGAGGCGGCCGCAGAGGCAGAGCGCGGACGGCATGGTCGGGTCGTGCCGGACCAGCGCCGCGGCCCAACGGAGCGCGGCGTCGCGCTCTCCTGCGAGCGCGAGCGAGAGCGCTCGGTCGATCGGCGACTCCGCTTGGTGGGTCGAACCCGGGAGCACCGGGGGGAGGGCCATGTAGGCGTCTATATCAGGGTTCGTTGCGCGACGGCAAAGAAGGCCGATCCGGTCGCAATGCGGCGGCTCGGCGGTCCGTGTCTGACCAGCGCGGGGCGCGGAGCGCGGCGAGCCCTCTCCGGGGCGGCGGCGCTCGCGGCGGCGCGCCCGCCGCCCCGCGCGATGCGCGGATCTCCGGGCAGCGCCGGGGCGCAGCGCTCAGCCGAGGTGCTGCTTCAGGAACTCGATGCTCCGCTCCCACGCGATCTTGGCCGCATCGGCGTCGTAGACCTCGGGGCGCGTGTCGTTCGCGAACGCGTGGTCGGCGTCGTAGACGTGGAGCTCCATGGACTGGCCGCGGGCGGTGAGCTCTTTCCGGATCGCCTCGGCGGCGGCGGGCGTCGCCCACCCGTCGCGCGCGGCGAAGTGGGCGAGGATCGGCGCCTTGACGCGCGTGTAGTCGGGCGCGGGGCTCGGGATGCCGTAGAAGGGCACCACGGCCGCGAGCTCCGGGATCGTCGCCGCGGCGGCGAAGCTCAGCGCGCCGCCCATGCAGAAGCCCATGACGCCGACCTTGCCGTTCGACCGCTCGTGCGCCGCCAGGAAGCGGACCGCGCCGGCGATCTCCTCGAGGGCGCGCGGCTTGTCGAGCTCGGTCATGAGCCGGTTGGCCTCGGCGGCGTCCTTGGTGGTCTTGCCGTGGTAGAGGTCGGGCGCGAGGGCGACGAACCCGGCGGCGGCGAGCCGATCGAGCAGCGAGCGGACGTGGTCGTTCAGGCCCCACCACTCCTGGATCAGCACGACGGCGGGCGCCTTGCCGCCCTGCTTCGGCCAGACGATCTCGCCGGTCGCCGAGGACCCATCCTTCACGGGGAATGAAACCTTCTCGGACATGCGACTCCTCCCTTTCAAGGCGGGCACGGCCTTCGCCGGCCCCAGTGAGCGAGCAGGGCACGGCCTTCGCCGGCCCCGGTGTGAACGAGCGGGGCACGGCCTTCGCCGGCCCCGGTGTGAACGAGCGGGGCACGGCCTTCGCCGGCCCCGGTGTGAACGAGTGGGGCACGGCCTTCGCCGGCCCCTTGGGCGCGGCGCAGGATAACCGCGCGTCGCGTCGTGCGCATCGCGCATCGCGAGACGCCGGGCGCGCGCTGCACGCCGGGCCGGCGCGGAGTAACATCAACGCGTGGATCCGCTGGCGGAGCGATGGAGGCGGGCCGTCTCTTCCGTGAAAGAGCTCCGGCTGCGGGGCGCGTTCCTGCGGAGCGAGATGCTGCGCGCCGAGCCCGCCGCCGTCGCCCGCGCGCTCGACGACCTGTGCCGCGACGCCGAGCAGGCCGACCCCGCCGCGCGCGACGTGCTCGGCGCCGTCGTGCCGGTCCTCGCGGATCCGGCGCTCTCCGAGCGCGTCGCGCTGCTCCGGGAGCTCGCCGCCTCCCTCGCGCTCCTGTCGCTCTCGCGGCTCTTGCGCCGCAAGGCGCGGCGGCGCGAGGCGCAGCCGGCCTCGCCGGCGCCCGACGAGCGCCAGGTGGCCACGTCGGGCGCGGGCCGCGCGCTCACGCTCGGCGAGCGGCGCGCGCTCGCGCGGCGGCCGACGCGCGCCGCCTTCGACGCCCTGCTGCGGGACCCGCACCCGCTCGTCATCCGCAACCTGCTCGCGAACCCGCGCCTGACCGAGGATGACGTCGTCCGGCTCGCGGCGCGGCGCCCGGCGAGCCCGGAGGTCATGACGGAGATCGCGCGGCACCCCGAGTGGCCCCAGCGCGCGCGGGTGCGCATGGCGATCGTGCAGAACCCGGGCGCGCCGCCGGAGATCGCGGTGCCCATGGTGCGCCTCCTCCTGCGGCCCGAGCTCCTGCAGCTCGCGGCGGCGGCGGACGTGCCCGCGGTCGTCCGCGCCGCGGCGCGGGAGCTGCTCGAGCGCCGTCCGCCCGTCCCGCACAAGCCGGGCGGCGCGCTGGAGCAGTGAGCGGCCCCGCGGCGGCCCCGGCCGCGGCGCCCCTCACGGCTCCGGCCCGCCGCGGCGCCCCGCGCGGTCGCGGCGGCGCGCGCGCCGCGCCGCGGCCACGGCGAGCGCCGTCGCGAGGCCGGGCAGGGCGCCGCGCGCAGGGCCGGCGGCGTGCGCGCAGGCCGCCGCCGACGCGCCGTCCCCCGGCCGCGCGGGGCGCGCGTGCGCGCAGGCCGCGCCGAGATCGGGCGCCGTCCAGGGCTGGTGGAACGCCATCGCGCGCTCCTCGGGGTCGTCCACGTTGCTGAGCTCCTCGCTCGGCTCGTCGCCGAGCGCGATCCAGAGCCGCACGCGGCGCGCCTCCGGGCTCCACGCGACCAGGTGATAAGTCCCGGTCTCCGGCACCTCCATCTGCAGGTCGAGCAGGAGCCAGGAGCGGGCGCCGGTGACGGGCTCGCGGACCACCTCCGGCGCGTGCTCGCTCGGGGTCGAGAAGAGCCGCGCGCCGAGCCCCGCGGGCGCCTTGAAGGGCAGCGCCGCGGCCCGCGGCAGGCCGGGGCCGAGCAGCGCGAGGGAGGGGCGCTCGCGGCGGAGCGCGTCCATCTCCGGCACGCCGAGCTGCACGCGCAGCGTCTCTCCCTGCGCCGCGTCGAGCGTCAGCCATACCGGGCGGCTCGGACAGCCGAGCTCCGAATACACGATGCGAGAAAGGTGGAGCCCGGAGAACTCGAGAGCCTCCTCGGCGCTCGAGTGATCTCCGTAATCGAAGAAGATCTCGCGTGCGCGCGCAGGGGGCGCCGACGCGAGCAGGGCCGCCAGCGTGACGGCCAGGAAGGCGAGGCGCTCGAGGCGCCCGCGGAGCGTCGCGCGGCGGGTCCGGATGATCATGTCCCTCGACGCGATCTCTGGGGCCGAAGATCGGTCTGTCGACGCCGGACGCGCCGCGCCGCGAGGCGGGAAATCGCCCGTCGCGGGGAAGACGCCGGGAAAGCCCGGGAAGGGGAGGACGAGGGCGATGCGCGGCGCCGGCCGCGCTCGCGGGCGCGTGCGGCGCTACGCGACCTCGGCCCAGCACCGCGCGAGGCGGCGGATCCCCTCGTCGAGGTCCTCGTCGCGCTCGACGGACGAGAAGCACAGCCGGAGGGCGAACGGGGTCACGGCGCCGTTCGCGCGGAACAGCGACCCCGGATCGAAGGCGACGCCGTGCTCGATGGCGGCGGCCAGGAAGAACGCCTCGTTCGGCTCGGCGTCGGGCTCGACCCAGATCGCGAAGCCGCCGGCCGGCGGCTCGAACCTCCAGCCGGGCAGGTACCGGCGGAGCGCTTGCTCCAGGCGGGCGGCGCGGCGGGCGTAGAACTCGCGCAGGCGCACGAGCCGCTGATCGAAGTCCTCGTTGCGGAGGTAGTCTTCCAGGATCGCCTGCGGCAAGCTGGCCGCCTGCAGATCGGCGGCCTGCTTCAGCTTGAGGACGTCGGCCCGGAGCGCGCGCGGGGGCACGAGCCAGCCGACGCGGAGCCCCGGGCACAGCGTCTTCGAGAACGTCCCGACGTGGAACACGCGATCGGGCGCCTCGGCCAGGAGCGGCCGCGGGGCGGCGCCGTGGAAGCTGAGATCCGCGTAGGCGTCGTCCTCGATGATGGGCCGGAGGGTCGACAGGACCTTGGCCCGCTCGCGGGGCGACATCCTGCGGCCGCGCGGGTTCGAGACGGCGGGCATGAGGTAGTGGGCGTCGACGTGGCGCCCGTCGTCGACGACGGTCGCGCCGAGCGCCTGGAACAGCTCGAGCGCCCCGGGGTAGCTCTCGGGGTCGACGCCGATCCTGGCGCCCGGCCCGCGGAGCATCTGCGCGGCGAGCGACACGGCCTGCTGCGCGCCGCTCGTCACGATGACGTCGTCGCCGGCGACGCTGGCGCCGCGCCGCCGCAGCTGCCCGGCGATCCAGGAGCGGAGGTCCTCGTCGCCCTCGGGCCAGCCGTACTGGAGCGCCGGGCAGCTGGGGGTCTGGAGCGCGCGGACGAACGACGCCGCGAGCTTCGTGCGCGGGAACTCCCCCGGCGCCGGCAGCCCGCCCGCGAAGCTGATGAGGCCCGGCGTGCCCGCGGCGCGCCGCTTCAGCGTCTCGAACCGGCCGAGGCCGAGCCGCGCCCCGCTCCGCGGCGGAGCCTGCGAGCTCGGGGCCTGCGACGGTCGGGTGTGGGATGACGGGGGCGGAAGGGGGGCGAGCGCGGTAGCGTCCATAGATTTGAGAGTCCGGACGCCGCTTATTCAAGGATGGTGCCGTCAGCGCTGTCCGTCTCCAGACGGAGCGGAAACACTCGGGATCGGCGGCAGGACGTAATTCCCTGGAAATTTGGTTACATCGCGGCAACGCGGGAGGGGCGAAGGCGCGTTGCTGGGTGTGGCGTGCTCGCGCGGCGTGTCAGGCTGCCACAGCGCAACGATTGGCGTGCAGGGGTGTCCTCGAGACGGACGCGGTCTGGAAATACGACCATCGTGGTCTGAGCGGCGAGGGCTCTGCCAGGAGATCCGTGCCCGGAGCACGCTGCGCGCTGGGCGTGAAGCGCGCTCGCGAGGCGTTTCGCCCGGGCCGGTCGTCGGGGGGTGTTCGGCTGATTAGGGCTCTACGCCCCAGGCGAGCTCGCCGTCGTGGTAGACGGTGATCTGCATCGAGGGCGTCCAGGCCGTCGTCGCCTCGAAGGAGTAGTCGTCGGTCTGCGTCATGCGGTCGTAATCGGCGCTGTAGATGCGGATCTGCACCTCTCCGGACGTGGCGCCCGGGGCGAGGCTGCCAACGGCGGCGAGGAAGCCGAGCTCGAAATAGCGATCGGCGTCCGTGCCAGAGGCTGCGCCGAAGGTCCTGACGGTGTTGTCGCACCCGCCGGTGGTCGCCGCATGGTCGCATGCGCTCCTGAGATCCACCACCTCGACATCGGCCGTGAACCAGTAGCGAATCGTCAGATCGCTGAGCGCGACGCTCTCAGCGCTGGTGTTCTTGACCCGGACCTTGAACGACAGCTGCTGGGACTCGGCGCCGGTCTCCCTCGCCGCGTACTGCAGCTCGAGCGCCGGGGTGGTCGGGCCGCCGGTGGTGGAGGTCGCGGTGGTGGAGCTCGTGGCGCTGCCGCCGCCGACGCCCGTCGTGGCGCTGGTCGTGCTGCTCGCGGTGGAGCTGACCGAGCTGCTCGTGGTGGAGCTGACCGAGCTGCTCGTGGTGGAGCTGACCGAGCTGCTCGCCGTGGTGCTCGTCACGCCAGCGCCGCCGTCGCCGCCGGCCCCGCCGGCGCCGCCGTCCCCGCCTGCCGAGCTGCTCACCGTCGTGCTCGCGACACCGCCGCCGGAGCCGGACGTGCCGCTCGTCGCGGAGCTGGTCGTGCTGCTCGTGGTCGACACCGAGGACCCCGCGCCGCTCGAGCTGGTCACGCCGATCGAGGTCGAGGTGGGGCTGCCTCCGCCTCCCCCGCCGTCGCCGCCCAGACTGGACCCTTCGGCGCACGCCGCGAGCATCAGGAGGGAGGCGGCAGCGAGAGCCCTCGAGCCCTCCAGCCAGGAGCGCGATTCTCCAACTCGATGGTTGCAACTGCCCGGCAGGAGCGGCGCTCCTGCCCTCGCCGACATCTTCATCCGAAGACCCGGGATACAAGCTGCTTCGGACGTCCTCGGGCCGAGCAGCGACGCACACCTCGCTATCGGTCGCATCTTGAGTACTCCTGCGAGCGCCCGACCCTGTCCGAAGGTCGAACGGAAGGAAGTTGAGCTCGGAAGCTTAACCAGATCCCCTCGGCGCCAGCAAGAAGTTTGGGCGCAGGAGCAGCGTTGTTTTGGTAATTTTCTGCTGATGCCGCAGTCGCTATGTGGAGCTTTCCTGTGCACAGGTATGCGCACAGGTAGGCGACGAACACGGGCCGATGCAGGGGGAGCCCTTGTGTTCTCGTCGCCTGTGTCCCGGCCCGCGGGGCCGCCTCACGCGTCCTCCAGCGGAGGCGGCGCGTGGAGCCAGTTGAGCTCGGAGTCCTCCATGAACCGCGTCTGCCACTGGGCGGGTCTCTCCCAGTCGCGAAACGAGAGCACCGCGCCGCAGAACGCCTCGCCCGTGCTCTTGCCCGGCGCGCGGATGAGCTCGTCGGCGAGGCGCAGGAGATCCGCCGGCTTCTCGGGCGCGTCCGCGACGAAGGCCCTCACCCACTTGTGGTAGGGATAGAGGATGCGGTTGTGCGCCAGGATCAGCCGATAGCCGAAGAGCACCGCGCGCGACGCGGCCCAGGTCAGGAGATAGCGGTTGTCGTGCTGCTCCGCCGACTCGAGGTAATACCGCATCGCCTCCAGCTGGGCGATGAAGCCCAGCATCTTGTGCGCGCGCTCGTGCTCGGGATAGGCCGAGATCGCGCGCACCAGGCCGTCGATCTCCGGGAGCCGCGACCAGGCGACCATCGCGCCAAGGAACGCCGAGCGCGCCGGCTCGCTGCCGCGCTCGCGGGTCTTCTGGAGGAGGTCGAGGCTGACGATCTTGCCGTCGACGTACCCGCCCGGATAGTCCACGAGGCCCTCGTCCGAGGCGACGTAGACGAGCTCGCCGGTCGCCTGGCGCCGCCTCTGCTCCTCCTCGGTGACCACCCAGAAGAAGTCGATGTCGGACGTCTCCTTCGCCAGCCCCTTCGCCTGGGAGCCGCCGATGATGACGGCCAAGGAGCACGGGTCCGCGCTCAGCCGCTCGACGAGGCGCGATACGGTCCGGAGATGGTGCGGTCGATAGTTCGGTTCTCGCATTGGGGTCATCCACGCTTTCTTGCCCCGAGGAGCTCGCCTCCCGGAGGGCCGTCGTACGGTAGCGCGGCCGCGCGGAGACTTCCCGCTCGGAGGCTCGCCGCCCAACGCGATCGGCGAGATCCGGAGCGGCCTCGCCGATCGCGCCCCTCGCGCTCGTGGGGGACAACGGGGCCGGCAAGTCGACCCTGATCGAGACCATCGCCGGCATCTTCCCGCCCGACGGCGGCGAGATGCGGTTCGGCGGGCAGCCGGTCACGCTGCGGGGGCCCAAGGACGCGTCGAGGCTCGGGCTCGCGACCGTGTATCAGGACCTCGCCCTGTGCGACAACACTCGATTCCTGGCGACCTCGCGGCTGCTCGCGGTCAATCAGTCGTCCGGCGGCGGGGACGTGCTGCTCGACGCGATCGCCGCGGTCGTGATCGGGGGGACGAGCCTGTTCGGGGGACGAGGCACCGTGTGGTCGGCGCTGACGGGGGCGCTGTTGATCGGGTCGATCTCGAACGGGATGGATCTGCCGGCGCTCCCCTCGTCGGTGAAGTTCATGGTGACGGGCGCGGCGCTGCTCGCGGCCGTGGCGATCGAGGCGCTCGCGAGGTCCGGCCGGCAGCCGGCTGGGCGGTCCTGAGGGCGGCTTGCCGGCGGGGCCGCGGGCGCGTCATGCGGCGGGCTCGGGCGGCGAGGCCTCGAGGCGCGCCTTTTCGGCGAGCAGCAGCTCGGTGAACGCTGCGGTGAACAAGCGCCTGGCGAGCGAGCCGAGGAGGTCGCCGACGAGCGGCACCGGGACGTCGAAGCGCGATGTCCAGTCGACCTCCGTGCCGTCGCCGCGCGAGGTGAAGCGGAGGCGCGAGCCGTGGTGCTGGAGCGGCTGGGTGCTCTCGAGGATCTGGTAGTCGAACGAGGAGGGGCGCTCGAAGGCCGTGATCTCCTCGACGTAGCGGATCCGCTTCCCGACACGCACCTCGCGGAGGGCGCCGAGGCCGTTGCGCTCGGTGAGCCCCGGCCGGATGAGCTTCGTGTGGGTGCCGTCCCCGGAGCGAAGAAAGCTTTCGTGATCGGCCACCGCGTCGAAGACGCGCTCGACCGGGGCGTGGATGTAGACGTTGACGTGGACCTCTGCCATGCGGCGACCATCGCATGGATCCCGCGGAGCAAGCACGCGGGGCGGGGTGGGGGAGAGGGGAGAGAGGGGGTGCGGGGAAGATCCGTCCATGACGTGATTTGTGGGACGAGCTCAACCTGGGTCGGTCGGCAGAGCTCAACCTGGGCAGAGCTCAACCTGGGTCGGCCGGCGGAGCTCAATCTGGGCAGAGCTCAACCTGGGTCGGCAGGCAGAGCTCAACCTGGGCAGAGCTCAACCTGGGTCGGCAGGCAGAGCTCAACCTGGGTCGGCAGGCAGAGCTCAACCTGGGTCGGTCGGCCCCCCGAGGCGGCTGCCCTGCTCTGCTGCCTCAACCTGGGTGGGGCGGATGAGGGGCCGGCGACGGGGTGGAGCCATGCCACCCCAACCACGTTGCGGTTGACGGTGGCGACGGCCCCCTTGCCAACACGCTTGCTCTGCCTTAGGTGAGTGAGTACTCACTCACCAATTGGAGGCGGGTCATGGCGGGAGCACTGGACGCGCTGGTGGTCGGCGGAGGGCCGACGGGGTTGACGATGGCCGGGGAGCTCGCCCGGCGGGGGCTCACGGTGCGGATCGTGGACAAAGCACCGGAGCCGCCCTCGGATCACTCGAGAGCGCTCGCAGTTCAGACACGGACGATGGAGCTCTTCCGCAGAATGGGGATCGTCGATCTCGCCATGGAGCGCGCCGTGCGCGTGGGCGGCATCAACGTCCTCCTCTCCAACGAGCGACGCGCCCGGCTGTCGATCTTCGACTTCCCGGAGCTGTCCACGCCGATCCCGGGCATCTTCATCCTCCAGCAGTTCGATACCGAGCGCGTCCTGGCTTCCCGGCTCTCCGGGCTGGGCGTGACGCTCGAGCGCGGCGTCGGGCTCGCCTCCTACACGCAGGACAGCGCCGGCGTCACGTGCACGCTCCGCCGAGCCGACGGGAGCAGCGAAGAGGTGCGCGCCAGGTGGCTGCTCGGCTGCGACGGCGCGCACAGCCCTGTCCGCAAGGGCGCCGACATCGCCTTCGAGGGCGATACCTACGACGATCACTGCATGCTCGGCGACCTCATCATCGACTGGCCGCTGCCCGACGGCGACATCTACATCAGCCCCTCGCGCCGGGGCGTCGCCGCAGCGTTTCCTGTGCCCGGCAGCCACCGGTTCCGGGTCATCCTCATCCGGCCCGAACCGCCGCCGACGCACGACGCACAGGTCTCGCCCGAGGAGTTCGAGGCCGCGATGCGCGAGATGATCCCGGTTCCCTTCAAGGTCCAGCAAGCGATCGTCCTCTCGCGCTACCGGCTCCACCACCGCGTGGCCGCGCGCCTGCGCAAAGGGCGCGTGTTCCTCGCCGGCGATGCGGCGCATATCCACAGCCCGGCCGGCGGGCAGGGTATGAACACCGGGATCCAGGACGCCTACAACCTGGCGTGGAAGCTCGCGGCCGTCGAGCAGGGCCGGATGCCCGCGTGGCTGCTGGACACCTACGAGGTGGAGCGGCTCCCCGTGGCGCGCAGGCTGATCGGCTTCACAGACCGCCTCTTCGGCCTCATGGCCGGTCACGGTCCGGTAGGCCGGACCCTGCGCGCGATCGCGCCGCGCCTCGCGTCCCGCGCCCTCGGCATCTCCGCCGTGCAGCGCCGGATCCTGGGATTCGTCTCGCAGCTCAAGATCCGCTACCGGAAGAGCCCGCTGTCGGTGCAGATCGGGAGCCCACCGGCTCACGGGCCCCGCGCCGGGGATCGCGCGCCGGACGCCGTGGTCCGCAGCGCGGCGGGAGAGCAGGTCCACCTCTTCGACCTGATGCGCGACGCCGAGCTCACGCTGCTGCTCTTCACCGGCACGCAGGCGGACGGCGGGGCGCGCGAGCACGCCCGAAAGCTTGCAGCGCAGCTCGGCAGGCCGGACCTCGAGGTCCTGGTCATCGGCGCGCTCGACGGCGGAGGCTTCGCGGATCCCGACGGGCACGCCCACGCGGCGTACGGCGTCGCGTCCTCGGCCGCCGTCCTCGTCCGGCCGGACGGTTACGTCGGCGTGCGCAGCGACCCGCTCGACGAGGGCGAGCTCCGGCTGGCCCTCGGCCGGCTCTTCACGCGCAGCCCCGAAGCCGCCTAGCGCGCCGGCCGCTGGAGGCGCGTCGGGCGCCCGGACGACGGGGGGAGAAGCGTGCGCCGCTCTAGTCTAGAGCGCAGCGCCCCGCGCGCGACGGCGGGCGCCGCTCGCGGTCCGCCCCGCGGCGGCGGTCGAAATGCGTCCGGATCGCGGGCGGGCGGTACTAGAGGTGAGCAAAGGGAACGCCGATGAGCCGACGACCGCGCTCGAACGACACCTTGACCGAGGCGCAACGAAAGATCGTCGAGGCCGCGGTGGCTGCGTTCGCAGAGCACGGGTTCCGCGGGACCGCGACCAGGGACATCGCCCGGCGCGCGGGGGTCGCAGAGGCGACGATCTTCAAGTACTTCCCCACCAAGAGGGACCTCCTCCTCGGGGTGATCGGTCCCGTCATGGAGCAGCTCGTGGGGCCCGCGTTGGCGCGCTCCATGGACCCGCTCTTCGACGCGACGTACCCGACCGTCGAGGCTTTCCTGCGGGCGCTCCTCGCCGAGCGCACCGCGTTCGTGCGCGCGCACCCGCAGCTCGTGCGCATCCTCGCGCAGGAGCTGCCGTTCGACGCCGAGCTGCGGATCGGGATCGCCAGCCGGGTGTACGCGCCGTTCCTCGCGAAGGGGATCGCCCAGATCGAGCACTTCCAGCGCGAGGGGCAGATCGTCGGCTGGCCGCCCGCCCTCGTCCTCCGCTGCATCGCCTCGACGTTCGCGGGGTACATCCTCCACCGCGTGTTCATCGCCCCCGACGCGGCGTGGGATGACGAGGCCGAGATCGAGCGGGTCATCGCCTTCGTGCTCCGCGGCCTCTCGCCCGGTCAGCCAGCGTGACCTCGCGCGACCCGGCGCACAGGCCGCGCGCCGCGGGCGGCGATCAGCTCGTCGTCAGCAGCGAGCGGAGCTGCGACGGCGATACCTGGTAGTCCTTGCCGCAGTAATCGCAGCGGATGTCGAGGACCTTCCCGTCCTCGACCATCTCCTCGATGTCGGTACGCGGCAGGCTCGCCAGCGTGGTCATGACCCGGAGCTCGCTGCAGCGACAGCTGAAGCTGAGCGGCGAGTCGTCGAGCCGCGAGAACGGCATGCCGTAGAGCAGCTCCTCGAGCAGCACGTCCGCCGAGGCACCTTCGTGCGCGAGCACGTCGTCGAGGCGCTCGAAATCCTTGAGCCGCTCGGTCATCACCATGAGCGGGCCGCGCTCGACCTCCGGGAGGAGCTGCACCAGATATCCGCCCGAGGCGCCGACGCCGTTCTCGCCGATCAGCGTCGCCACCGCGATCATCGAGACGACCTGCTCCGACTCCTGCATGTACGTCATCAAGCCGCCGGAGATGCCGCCCTCGGCCGGGACCTCGACGACGCCTTGATGAAGCATGCCGCTCGGCAGCGTGCGCATGACCTGCAGCAGCGATCCTGCGCCGATCTCCAGCGCGCTCTTCTCGGCGGCGCCCTTG
The DNA here is from genome assembly GCF_028553905.1 of Sorangium sp. So ce836. NCBI lineage: Bacteria > Pseudomonadati > Myxococcota > Polyangiales > Polyangiaceae > Sorangium > Sorangium sp. So ce836. The sequence continues at coordinate 123,434 of NZ_CP102233.1, forward strand.
CCCAGGTTGACCAGGCCGCGGCTCGTGCCGTCCGGGTGCGAGTCGGCCACGAGGGTCCCGTGGCCGGTCGCGCCCTTGACGATCGCCTGCACGCGCAGGTTGGGCGCCATCGCCTCGCGCACGAGGATGGCGCCGGTGATCAGCTCTCCCAGCCGCTGCGCGGTCGCGCCGGTGGCCGATTGCACCGCGATGGCTCCGCGCACGGTCTCGGTGGTCAGCGCCGTGATGACGCGAAAAGCGCCATCCATCGTGATGGCGCGGACGACGGAATCAGAAGGTCGGAGCAAGATGCACTCTCCCGTGAAGAAATATCGTTAAGCCACGGACGGCAGATGGCAACCCGCGGCGGATGCGACCCGGGCGGGGGGGCGGCGCTCGGACCTGCTGGCCCCGTCGGCATCCTGGGCTGGGGCGGGTCCGGCGCAACCTGGGTCGGGTCCGCGCGGGGTCGAGTCCGCGGGCAGGGCGGGGTGGCCGCGACCGGGGTCGGGTCCGCGAGGCGGGGGGGCGGCCGCAACCTGGGTGGGGCAGCCGCAACCTGGGTCGGGTCCGCGGGGCGGGGGGGCGGCCGCAACCTGGTCGGGTCCGCGGGGCGGGGGGCGGCCGCAACCTGGTCGGGTCCGCGGGGCGGGGGGGCCGCAACCTGGGTCAGGTCAGCGGCTGCATCCGGGGCGGGCGGGCGGCCGGGTCGGCGGCCGCAACCTGAGTCGGGCGGGCGGCCGCAACCCGGGTCGGCCGGGGCGGCCGCAACCTGGGTCGGGTCCGCGGGGCGGCGCGGGGCGGGGCGGCCGCAACCTGGGTCGGGTAGGCCCAACCCGGGCTGGTCGGCGGCCCGCAGCCGGAGCGGATAGGCCGGGCCCGTCGTTATAACCTGGGTCAGGTCGGCCGCTGGCCTAGCCTCCGCAACCTGGGTCGGGTCCGCTGGTCCGCTCCCCGCAACCTGGGTCGGGTCCGCTGGGGTCGGGTCCGCTGCTCCGCCCCAGGGGGCTCGCCTGACAGGCAAACCGAAATTCTTCAGCGAATCACAACCCGGCGCCCCACCTGCTCCGAGCGGGGGCGCCGTCGCGGAAGGACTCAGCCGCGCCGGCGGCGTCGGTGCAGCGCGGCGGCGCAGGTGCCGACCGCGAGCAACGCCCACGGCACCGAGGGGCTGCCGTGACCGTCCCCGCCCGCCGTGCAGGCGCAGCCACCGCCTTGCACCACGATCCCGTCGCCGGGCGGCGCCGTGGGGCACGGACCGATGCTGCTGTCCTCGTTGCGGCAACCCGCGACGCACTGCTTCGTCGCCTCGTCGCACACCATGCCGGCGTCGCAATCGCTGTCCCGCGCGCACGTCACGGGCCGGTCGTCCGCAGGATTGTTCGGATCGCGCTCGCCCGCGTCGACCACGCCGTCGTGATCCTCGTCCTCCTCGCCGTCGATGGCGCCGCCGCCGTCGGTGTCGGCCTTCGTCGGATCCGTCGTCGTGGCCCCGTTGTCGCCGTCGGGCACGCAGGTCCCCGCGTCGGCGTCGGTGTCCGCATGCGAGCAGTCCTTGCCCAGCTCGGTCCCGTCAAAGAGCCCGTCCCCGTCGCTGTCGGGATCGAGCGCGTTGATCTTCCCGTCGTCGTCCGTGTCGGCGCCGGGCTCGCGCTCCTCGCCGTCGAGCACCCCGTCGTCGTCGCTGTCCGCGTCGTCCGGATCGGTGCCGAGCGCCGTCTCCTCGGCGTTCGAGAGGCCGTCGCCGTCACGGTCGCCGCGGTCATCCCCGGGGTCGTTCGGATCGGTCTCGTCGCTCCCCTCGTCGACCATGCCGTTGTGGTTCCGGTCCTCCTCGCCGTCGCTCGCGCCGCCCCGATCGGTGTCGGGGTCCACGACGCTCGTCGTCGAGGCCCCACCATCGGCGTCCGGCGTGCAAGTCCCGGCGTCGACGGCGGTGTCTTCGTCCGCGCAGTCCTTCCCCGCCTCGGTGCCGTCGAAGAGCCCATCGCCGTCGCTGTCCGCATCCAGGACGCCCGGCTGCCCGTCGCCGTCGCCGTCGTCGCTGGGGTTCGGCTCATCGCCGTCGAACAGACCGTCGTCGTCGCTGTCGCGATCTCCCGGATCCGATCCGAGGTACGCCTCGAGGTCGTCGCCCAGCCCGTCGCCGTCGCTGTCGACGTTCTGGTCGTCGTCGTCGCCGTGGCCGGCGGTCGGGTCGGTCTCGCCGGCCTCGATCGCGCCGTTCAGGTTCGCGTCCTCGGAGCCGTCGCTCGCGCCACCCCGATCGCTGTCACGGAGCACCGCCGACGTCCTCGTCGCCCCGCGGTCGGCGTCCTCCCTGCAGTGCCCAGCGTCCGCGTCGGTGCCGAGGCCGTCGCAGGCGAGGCCGAGCTCCGTGCCGTCGAAGAGCCCGTCGTCGTCGCTGTCCACGTCGCGCACGTTGATCAGCCGGTCGCCGTCCGTGTCGTCCGAAGGGTTCGGCTCCTGCCCGTCCTGCACGCCGTCGTCGTCCGTGTCCGCGTCGCCAGGATCCGTGCCCAGCGTCTCCTCGAGATCGTCGCTCAGCCCGTCGCCGTCGCCGTCGGCGTTTCCGCTGTCGTCGTCGCCGTGCCCGCGGGTCGGGTTGGTCTCGCCGTTGTCCGCGACCCCGTTCAGGTTGGCGTCCTCGGAGCCATCGGTCACGCCGCCGTTGTCCGTGTCCGCGTCGAGCGGCGACGTCTTCGTGGCGCCGGCGTCCGCGTCCGGGGTGCAGCGCCGCGCCGGCGCGTCCGTGCCGGGGCCGTCGCAGGCGAGGCCGAGCTCGGTCCCGTCGAAGAGGCCGTCGTTGTCGCTGTCGACGTCGAGCGCGTTGATGAGGCCGTCGCCGTCGGTGTCGTCCGCCGGGTTCGGCTCGAGCCCGTCGCGCACCCCGTCGTCGTCGGAGTCGGCGTCGTCGGGGTCCGTGCCCAGCGTCGCCTCGAGCTTGTCGCTCAGCCCGTCGCCGTCGCTGTCGGCGTTCTGCCCGTCATCCGCCCCATGGCCCAACGTCGGGTCGGTCTCGCCTGCGTCCATGACGCCGTTGAGGTTGACGTCCTCCGACCCGTCGGTCGCGCCGCCGCGGTCGGTGTCCGGGTCGATCGGCGAGGTCGTGGTGGCCCCGCTGTCGCCGTCGGGCCTGCAGTTGCCCGCCGCGGCATCGGTGCCCGGTCCGCTGCAGCCGAGGCCGAGCTCGGTGCCGTCGAAGAGGCCGTCGTTGTCACTGTCGACGTCGAGCGCGTTGATGAGCCCGTCGCCGTCGTGATCATCCGTCGGGTTCGGCTCGCGCCCGTCGCGTACGCCGTCGTCGTCGGAGTCGGCGTCGTTCGGGTCCGTGCCGAGGTGCTCCTCGAGCTTGTCGCTCAGCCCGTCGCCATCGCTGTCGGCGACCTGGCGGTCGTCGGCGCCGTGCCCCGTCGTCGGATCCGTCTCGCCCTCGTCGAGCACGCCGTTCAGGTTCGTATCCTCGGAGCCGTCGAGCGCGCCGCCGTTGTCGGTGTCGGCGTCCAGCGGATCGGTCGTGGTCGCCCCGGCGTCGCCGTCGGGCACGCAGTGCCCCGCGAGCGCGTTCGTCCCCGGGCCGTTGCAGTCCGTCAGCCCGACCTCGGTCCCGTCGAAGAGGCCGTCGTTGTCGCTGTCGACGTCCCGCGCGTTGACGAGCCCGTCGCCGTCGGTGTCGCGATCCCAGAGCTCCTCGTCGCCGTCGCTGATCCCGTCGTCGTCGGTGTCGGCGTCGTTCGGGTCCGTGCCGGCGGCGATCTCGTCGCCGTCGCTCAGCCCGTCGCCGTCGCTGTCGACCAGGATCGTCGTGGGCGGCGCGCCCGCACCCGCGCCGTTGCCGTCCGTCGGGTAGTCCTGGGCCGATCCGCCCGCCGGGCTCTGCCCGGTGACGATCGCCTGGTTCGCGATCTCGCCGTTCGTGCCCGGGTCGATGGTGACGCGGAACCGCACCGTCGTGGTCTCGTCGACGCCGAGCGACCCGCCCTGGGCCGCGTCGGCGTCGTTGCCGAGCCGGATGCGGACCGTCCTCGTGCCGGCGATGTACTCGCCCTCGTCGTCGCCGGCCGCGTCGGTCACGCCGCCCATGTTCGGGCCCGCGGTGATCTCGAGCGAGCCCGGCACGTAGGTGACCCCGGGCGGCAGCGGATCGTTCAGCACGACCCTCGCGGCGCTGTCGTCCCCGGTGTTCGCGACGATGATCGTGTATTCGAGCGTGTCGCCCGGCGCGACGCCGCCGCCGTTGAGGTCCAGGACCGACTTGGTCGACTTGGCCAGATCCGGCAGCCGCGTCGGCACCGACGTGATGAGGCCGCCGAGCAGGTAGCTGTCGTTGCCCAGGACCACCGCCCGGACCTCCGCCGACGTGTCGCCCGGTCTGAGCAGATTGGACGGGACCTGGACCACGTCGATGTCGATGCCGCTCATGCTCAGCGGCCCGCCGGTGAGCCGCGGCAGATCGCCCGACGCCGACGCCGGCGCGCCGAGGAACGACCGGGAGCTGTTGAAGAAGTCGTTCACCGGGTTCACCGCGTCGAAGAGCCCGGTCCGGTTCCACTCGATGCCGTCGCCGGTCGTGCTGTCGCCGTCGTAGCCGATGACACCGAGCTTCGCCGTGCCCGCGCCCGAGGGGACGACGAACCCCGAGATCGTCCACCCCACCGCCTCGCCGTCGAACACCATGTCGAGCCCGTCGAAGACGGCGAGGTTACGGGCGGGCGCGGTGGTCAGCTCGTAGAGCACGACCATCCACCAGCCGGCGAACACGAAGGACTTGTTCACGTCGTTGAGGGCGATCGCGTTGGAGATGCCGCCCAGGCGGTAGGCGCCCGCGCCGCGCACCCGCACGATCTCGGTGACGTCGGCCACCGCCTGGGCGTGGATGTCGCTGGAGGACACCTCGCCGGAGAGCGTGCCGGTCACGCTGTTGCTGAAGGTGCCGGGCCGATCCAGGGTCACGGTGAGATCGGCCGAGCCCGTGGCGCGGCTCGCGGCCCAGTAGAGGTAGGCGTGGGTCACCCGCGCGCCCGCGGGGAGGTTGAGGACCGCGGTGGTTCGGGACGCCGAGGGAGCTACCGTGGGGCTCGCCTCGGCCTGCCCCGCGAGCGGGCTGTCGGCCCGCCAGTAGACGTCGGGCGCCGAGTCCCCGAGCGTCGCGTCCGCGCCGCAGTTCGCGGCGACCGTGCCCACCAGGGGCGCGGGCGTGGACGGCCCGCACTCGTGCGCGAGCGTGTTGCCGATGAGGACGAAGTCGCCGCGCTGCGCGACCTGGACCCGGCGCACCGGCGCCGCGCCCGCGGTCCCCGAGAGCGCCCCGAGCAGCGCGGCGCCGGTCAGCGCCGTGATTGCCAATCGCTTTGCCATCGAAGCCTCCAGCCCTATGGCTGCTTCTTTGCCTTCTCGATGATGTTGAACTGGACGCGCCGGTTCTTCTGGCGCCCCGCCTCGGTCTTGTTGTCCGCGATCGGGACGTCGGGGCCGTAGCCCTTCGCCTGCATGCGCTCGGGCGCGATGCCGCGCTCGACGAGCGCCATCAGCACCGACTCCGCGCGCGCCTGGCTCAGCTTCGTGTTGAACTGGCGCGCTCCGCGGTCGTCCGTGTGGCCCTGGACCTCGATCTTGAGGATCTCCGGATGGTCCTTGAGCACGCCGGCGACCTCCTCGAGCAGCTCGTGGCTGACCGGCCGGATGGTCGCCTTGCCGATGTCGAACTGCACCTGCTGCAGGATGACGATCTCGGTCTCGGTCACCCGGACCGCGGCCGGGCACCCGTGCTGCTTCGGATCCTCGTTCGGCTTGCCCTTCTCGTTCGGGCAGGCGTCCTGGTCGTCGCGGATGCCGTCGCCGTCGGTGTCGCCCGGGCAGCCGTTCGTGGCGGGGTCGGTCGTGGCGATGCCGGGCAGATCCGGGCACGCGTCCGAGGGATCGGGGATCTTGTCGCTGTCGCGATCGGGCGGCGGCGGGCAGCCGTGCTTCTTCGGGTCCTCGTCGCTCGGGCCGGCCTGGTCCGGGCACGCGTCGACGTCGTCGGTGATGCCGTCCTTGTCGCGGTCGCCGGGCGGGGGGCAGCCGTTCTTCTTCGGGTCCGGCGAGGCGACGCCGGCCACGGCGGGGCAGGCGTCGGCCGCGTCGAGGATGCCGTCGCGATCCGCGTCCTTGGGCGGCGGACACCCGTTCTTTGCGCGGTCCGCGCTCCCCACGCCGGCGACGTCCGGGCACGCGTCGGCGTCGTCGGGGATGCCGTCGCCGTCCCGGTCCTTCACGGGCGGCTTCACCTCGGGCGAGTAGGCGACCATGGCCACCGCGCGGAACGAGGGCGTGCCGACGCCGGCGGTGAGGCCGGGGCCCACGGCGAGCCCGGCCTCGAAGTCGCTGGCGAAGCGATAGCGCCCGCCGAGCAGGGCCTCCAGGTTGGTCGTGCGCGGCTGGACGTCGGAGATCGTGATCGAGCCGGTGATCTCCGGCCCGATCTGCAGCCGCCGCTCGTCGTCGAGCAGCAGGCCGACGCCGGCGCCCCAGTGCACCATCATCCCCTGCTCGACGTTGGCGAACTGCCTGCTCGACCGGAACTCCGGCCCCGCGGCGAGCGACCAGACCGCGCGATCCAGGTGGCCGCCGAGGACGAGCTGCGGGCTGCCGCGCACGTCGCCGTCGCCGGAGTACGCCTCGGGGTCGCCGGTCGGCAGCCACACGTAGCCGCCGAGGGCGATCTGGAACGGATCGAAGTAGTCGCCGTAGAGGGTCGCGCGCGCGCCGAGCCGGAGGTCCCCGAGCGCGCTCGTGGCCGGCTGCGGGAGCACGGCCCCCGAGGCGACCCCGCCGTCGCCGGACTGGAACGCGAGCGGCAGATCGACGTTCACCGTGAGGCGCTTCCAGAGGGAGAGCGAGGCGCTCAGGTGGAGCAGGAGCTGGCTGCCGACGACCTTGCCGTCGCCGATATCCTCGTTCCCCCGGAGCCTCCGCAACACGAGCGGATCCTGGGCGTAATCGCCGAGGATCATGATGTGGGGCGACGTGTCTCCCGCGGCGTAGGCGGACTGGACACCGAACATGCGGTCGCCGGCCGGCGCGGGCTGGAACCTGTCGAGCGCGAAGCCTTCGGGTCTCGCGGGCTCCTGCGCTTCGGCCTGAGCCGCTGCCCCGAGCAGGCACAGCGCCGCCGCGAGCGCGGCCGTCGGATGGGTCCCCTGTGTACGAGCCGGCATGAACGAGGTCGCCTCCTTGCGCGAAGGAACAGCAAGCCCCCGGAGTATCGACCGAAACGCCCGCGGCGTTCAACGTTTCACGAGGTTTTTCCCGGCGCGGCGGCCCATCGGCCCGGATCGAGGGAGGCGCTGTGCGCGCGGCGGCGCGGCCCTGGTCGCGGCGGTTCCGACGCGCATTCACGGTGCGCCTCGCGCTCCCTACGGAGTTTCCTGCAAGCGCGGTCGGGTCTGGGGCAGGTCCGCTTGCGCCGTGAGGGCGCGCCGTGGCACCTCGCACGCCAGGGTTGCTACCGGAGGGCAGCAGCGGTAGAGCGGCGGCCTACCCCCCGCGGCACGCGTTGCCCGCGGCACTCGTTAGGAGGCACCATGGCCCGCGAACCGAAGAACTTCGATCATCTCCTCGGCGGCAACGCCAAGGGCTTGAGTGATTTGCAGCTCAAGGCGCATTTCACGCTGTACCAGGGCTACGTGAAGAAGCTCAACGAGATCTGGGAGCAGCTCGGCAAGGCGGATCGCAGCGCGCCGAACTACTCGTACAACGCGTACAGCGAGCTCAAGCGCCGCGAGCCTGTCGCGTTCAACGGCACGGTGCTGCACGAGCTGTACTTCGAGAACATCGGCAATGGCTCGACGCAGCCGAGCGCCCAGTCGAAGAAGATCATCGAGGCCTCCTTCGGCAGCTTCGACAACTGGCTGGCGGACGCCAAGGCGGCGCTCCTGAGCGCGCACGGCTGGACGGTGCTCGTGTACGACTACCAGGAGAAGAAGCTCTTCAACAACCTCATCCGGACCGAGCACGATGTAGGCCTGTTCGCGAACACGCATATCATGGTCGCGATCGACGCCTGGGAGCACGCGTACTTCGCGGACTACCAGACCAAGAAGGCGGACTACGTGGCCAACGTGCTCTCCGGCCTGAACTGGGACGTGATCAACGCGCGCCTCCAGCAGATCGGCCCGCAGGCCGCGGTGTAGTCTCGCAGTCTCACGGCGGGGGCACGCGCCGCAGTTCCACGGCGGGGGCACGCGCCCCCGCTGCCCCACCGAGCGAAGCTCGGCGGGGCCCCACCACCCCGCGATCCATTTGTGCCGCCTGGGGCGTGCTGCCGCTTCGGGCCTGACGTTGGTCGACGTCTGAGACGAGCGCCCTCGGTAGCGTGATGCCTACCTGAGGCGAGCGCCCTCGATGGCGCGAGCCTCCCTTCCTCCGTACTCGCGCTCACGCCCTCACGAGCCCTGCGCCCCTGGAGGGGCGAGCCTCGCGGTCGTCGCGATGTGCCCGCTCCGCGTTCGTCCTGTAGACTGGGCGCGACAATGACCAAGGCCGAGTCGAGCTCCACCGGCGCCGGGGAGGAGAGCCTCATCTACGTCCGCCGGATCCACCGCCGCGACCTGAACCGAGTTTGGGAATTTCTCAAAAAGGTGTTCCGCGACGTGAACCGGGAAACGGTCGAGTACCAGCGTCCTCGCTCGAAGAAGCGGTTCCTGGAGGTCTACGAAGAGGAAGGCGTCGAGCAGCTCCTCTTCGAGGTGCGCCAGGGCGATGGGCAGGAGATCGTCGGCTACGCGGAGTGCGCGTTCGAGATCACCGGGACCGACAACTGGATGAACGAGCGGTACTTCACGAAGCACGACATGCGCCCGCTCTTCGTCGAGGAGCTCGCGGTCCACCCCGATTACCAGGGTCGCGGCGTCGGCGCCTTCATGCTCGAGCAGCTCGAGCACCTCGCGCGCATCCACGGCTGCACCCACCTCGTGCTGGAGGTGGCCGAGAACAACATCGGCGCCCTCAAGTTCTACCGGAAGCGCAGCTTTTACCGGCTCGACGCCGCGATCTTCATGGCGAAGAAGGTCGCTGTCGACTCGGAGCTCCTGCCGCCGCGGGCGCTCAAGAAGCCGCGCCCTCCGGAGGCGTCCGGCGCGTCCGCCAAGCCGAAGCGCTCGCGGCGATCGCCGAAGGCGCGCGCCGCCGAGAAGCGGACGAGCGCCCCGCCGCCGCCGGTGCCGCACCTGCCGGACGCTGCGGCCGACCGGGGGCGCGAGCCCCTCGCACGGGCGGACGCCGACGGCGACGACGACCCGCTGTGAGCCCGACCGAGGCGTGGCCCGCCGCGAGCCCGGGGCGCGGTGGCGGGCGCGCCCCGGGCTCGGGGGCGCGGGGTCAGCGCTCGGACGTGCCGTGCTGGCGCAGGGTCGCCGGCAACGACAGCGCGTGATCGATGCAGGCCCGGATGTCGTCGAAGCTGGACAGGCCGTACCAGAACACCGTCCACTTCTCGTTGCGGTAGCTGCCCTCGGCCTGCTGGAAATACCAGGGGTTGATCTCGTTGCCGTTCCGGGCGCGCCAGAACAGCTTCGGGTTCTCGTTCTTCATCCGCGTCCAGAGCGAGCCGCCGATACCCACGCCCTGCGCCTCCGTGGTCACCGCGAACTTGTCGAGGTACGGAGTCAGGGGCGCCTTGTCGCCCGAGTCGAGCGTGAGGATCGCCGTCGCCCGGTACGAGTCGGACAGGTAGATGCGGTAGAACGGCTTCTTGTCGAAGTAGTGCTCGTCGAGCTGCCGCTGGAAGCACGCCTCGAGCAGATCGCGCAGCCGGCCGCGATCGATGCCGTCGAGCGTGTCGTGCCGCAGGATCCGCTCGCCGCGGCGGACGAGCGTGCCGGAGCCCGTGTGCGTGAACAGCTCCTTCGCCAGGTGATCCGGCGCCGTGATCGACACCGAGGAGGTCGGCGGCAGCCCGTCGAGCAGGAGCTTGATCTCCTGCAGCTTGAGCCGCATGCCCCCGGTCACCCAGGGCTGGGCGACGAGGCCCGCGTAGTCCTCCTCGAGGTTGATGGCCGAGATGATGCGCCCGTGCTCGTCGAGGAGGCCGCCCGCGCTCGTGAGGAAGATCATCTTGAACGGCTGCGTCGCGAGCGCGAGCTCGCGCGCGGCCACGTCGGCGTTGATGTTGACGATCTGCCCGCCCGGCGTCTCGCCGAGGCAGGCGAGGATCGGCAGGTGCCCCGCGCGCAGGCTGGACCTCACCGCGTCGACGTGGACGCGCTCCACCCTGCCGACCAGCCCGAGGCGACCCTCGTCCATCAGCGACGCCTCGAAGACGCCCGCGGTGATCGGCCGCGTGCGCGTGCCCATCTCCTCGAGCGCCTCGACGAGCCGCAGGTTCTCGCGCAGGAAGACGCGGCGCGCGATCTCCAGGACGCGGGGCGTCGTGACGCGCAGCCCGTTGACGCGCTCGGTCTGGATGCCCGCCTCGGCGAGCGCCCGATCGAGCTGCGGCCCGGCGCCGTGGATCACGATGGGATACAGGCCGACCTGGTTCAGGAACACGAGCGAGGTCGCGAGCGCCTCCAGGTCCTCGTCGAGGATGGCGCCGCCGACCTTGATGACGGCGAACTTCTGCTGATCGACGGCCGCGTACTGCTTCAGGTACTGCTCGACCTCCTTGCGGCTGCCGAGGTTCCTGAGCAGGCGGACGATGACGTCTTGTGTCGAGCCCATCGCGGTCACCACCCGTTGGCCAGCACGTCCATCACGGCCTTCTGAACATGCAACCGATTCTCGGCCTCGTCGATGACCATGGAGGCCGGCGAGTCGATCACGGCGTCCGTGACCTTCACGTTGCGCCGGACCGGCAGGCAGTGGGAGAAGAGCCCACCCGCGGTGAGCGCCATCTTCTGCTCGTCGACGATGAAGTGCTTGTGCCGGTCGCGGAGGGGCTTCTCCTGCTCCCAGCGCCCGAAGTAGGGAATCGCGCCCCAGCTCTTCGCGTACACGACGTGGGCGCCCCGGTAGGCGGACTCGATGTCGTAGGTGATCGAGAGCTTCCGCCCGTTCTCGGCCGCGCTCTGCCTGGCGGCGTCGAGGTAGCGCTCGTCGAGGTGGTACTCCTCGGTGGGGCAGAGGAGGGTGACGTCCATGCCGAGCTTGGAGGCGATGAGAACGGCCGAGTTGGCGACTGCGGTGTTGAGCGGGCGCGGGTGGTACGTCCAGGTGAGCACGAACTTCTTGCCGTCGAGGCGGCCGAGGCGCTCCTTCATGGCGAGCGCGAGGGCGAGCTCCTGGCAAGGGTGGGTGATGGTCTCGAGGTTCACCACCGGCACGGTCGCGTGGCGGGCGAAGCTCTGGAGCACCTTGTCCTGGCGATCCTCCTCCCAGCGCTGGAACTTGGGGAACGCGCGCACGCCGATGAGGTCGGCGTAGCGCGAGAGCACGCGAGCGACCTCCTGGATGTGCTCCTCCGGCTCGCCGTCCATCACGGCGCCTTCCTCGAACTCGATGGGCCAGGCGCCCCGGCCGGGCTCCAGGACCACGGCGTGCCCGCCGAGCTCCCGGATGCCGACGTCGAAGGAGGTGCGCGTGCGCAGCGACGGGTTGAAGAACACGAGGGCGATGGTGCGATCCTTGAGGCGCGGCTCGATCGGCCGGCGCTTGAAGCGCTGCGCGCGCTCGAGGAGGCCCTCGATCTCGGCGCGGGTATAGTCCATCGTGGTCAGAAAGTGCCGCATCGAATGCCTCCTCGTTGGATCAGCGCGGAGCGGGCGCTCGCATTGGAGCAATCCTGGCGGCGATGTCAACGATGCGCGCAGGCCGGCGCGGCGCGCTCCGTCGGCCGGCGCGGCGCGCCTCGTCGGACGGAGTCGAGCGGCCGCTTCGCGCGGCGGCCGCGCTCCCTGGCGCGGCGGCGACCGTGGTTCCCGCGGCCTCAAGCAACGTGGTTCCGGCGGCCCAAGCAACGTGGTCCCCGCCGGCCTCAAGCCGTGTGCGCGCGACGACGTGCTCGCGCCCGAGGAGGGCGCGGAGCCCCGCCGCCGTCGAGCGTGTCGCATCGGCCGACGACGGCGGGCGTCGGCGTCAGGTGTGGCGCCGCACCGCCGGACGGGCCGCCCGTCGCCGGCAGCGACCGGAGGATGTCAGGATTGCACGCGCCGGTTTCAGGATCGAAAGGGGTACGCAGTCTCCCTAAGGAAAACGCGCGGAAAACCAGGGTGCAGCGCTTGGTCCGCATCCTGCTAAACGCTGGAGGCAGAGCGCCCGTGACGGTTTCCCCCCCCCACCGTCGAATGGGCGCTCTTTTTTTTGTGCTTCTGCGGGGGCGTGACGTGAACGAGGGGACGTTCCGGTGACGCTGGTTGTGATCCTCACGGTGCGATGCGAGGCGCTCGACGCATTCCGCGCGTACGAGAGGAGGGCCGCGGCCGTGATGGCCCGGTACGGCGGCGCGATCGAGCGCACCGTGGTGACGGCGCCCGACAGCGCTGGGCTCAGCCTGAAGGAGATTCACATCGTCACCTTTCCCGACGAACACGCCTTCTCGGCGTACCGTCGCGACGGTGAGCTCGGCGCGGTGGCGCACCTGCGGGACGCATCGGTCGTTCGGACCGAGATCCTGCGCGGGGAAGAGGGGCCGGACTATCACGCCGTCTCCGGCTGAGCCCTCTGTGCCGTCGATGACTCGGTAGGTCGATCTCGCCGGCCTCGTACCGGTCACGTGGCGAGGTCCTCGGCGCGCTCCGCCTGCTCGGGCGGCTCGGCGATGCACGCGGTGGCGACGCGCCGGAATCCGACCCGCTCGTAGACGCGCGCGACGTCGTCGTTCTGCGCAGACAGGAACACGGTGCGCATCCCGGCGTCGAGGGCGTGCCGGGCCAGGACCGCGGTGACGGCGGCGGCGAGGCCCCGGCGCCGGGCCGCAGGCAGCGTCCCGACGCCCACGATTTCGGCGACGTCCAGCGCGTGCTGGTAGCTGCCCACGCAGAGCGGCCCGGTGAGCGCGCCGCCGGGGCTCCGGGCAGCGGCGTGCACCATCGTTCCCTCGATCAGCGACGCGTGCCAGGCCGCTGCGAGCCCGGCCGGGAGCGCCGCTGCGGCGGCGTCGCGCTCGGCCGGCCCAGCAGGGCCCGCCGCAGTGCTGAGCGCGCCGAACGCGACGTGCGCGACGGCCTGCACGGCGGCGAGATCCGGGTCGTGCGCGGTGATGATCGAGAGCGCGATGTCCTCGGGCAGGGCGGCCTGGACGGGCTCGCCGTGGAGCACGAGCAGCGGGCAGCGGCGGACGTGCAGGCCCGCCGCTTCGGCGGCGGCGTCGAGCCCGGGGGTCGTCTCCAGCACCCACTCGAACGCCTCCGGGATCGAGAGCTGCCGCTGACGCGTGCGCACCGCGGCCACGTCCTCGGCCGACACGGCGCCTCGAACACCGAGGGTGGGGCGAGCATAGTAGGGCCAGCCGTCGCCGCGGCGAACGAAGAGGGTCAGCGGTCCATGGTCCTCGGCGTCGGCACGACGGCGAGGGACGGCGTCGTAGAACCGCTCGATCTCGGCAAGGAGGGCGCTCATGGGCCGGATGATCCTACCGCGGCTGCCGGGGTGGACGCCTCCGCGGCGGCACCTTTCGGCGGCGCGGCGCCGAGGGCTGCATGGCAGTCGTTCGGGCAGTTGCAGTCGTTTTCGCCCGCGCCGCAGGCGCCGTCGCCGCACTTCGCGCAGAGGTGCGCGCCGTGCCCCGTGGTCACGCACTTGCCATCGACGCGCTCCATCAGGGGAATGCGCGCGAGCTCCGGACAGCAGACGGTGAACGACTTGCTGGACGCCATCGCTCCCTCTCCCGAGCAGTGCGTGGCGAGCTCCGCGCACGAGCCATCGGCTTGCTGGACGTAGCCAGGGAGGCAATCGCACTGCGGCTGTCGCGGGCGCAGCACCGGCACCGTGCCGGCCGGACCTCTCGGCCCGAGCTCGACCCCGGTCTCCACCGGGGATCGCGCCGGCGCGGCGCCGCTCGGGGGCGCCGGTGCGGCGTCGCTCGGACTCGTCGGCGGTGCAGGAGGGGACGCGATCTTGCCGTCGGGGGTCTGCGATTCGATCGGGATCCAGTCGATGACCTGTCCGCTCGGCGTGACCGTCGTGGCCACGATGTTCCGGCGGGGAGGCCGCGGCGTTCCACCCGGCGCGCAGGGGTTGTCGGCCCCCGCGTGAGGGGGAGCCGCGGGGGCCGGCTCGCCGGCGACGCAGCCCATCACGAAGAGCAGCAGCGGGCAGAGGAGCAGGGCAGGTGCGTTCATGGGGGCATGGATCATCGGAAGCCGCAGCATCTTACGGCGCCGAGCCGCTGACCGTCATCCGTCCTGCCAGGCGTAGATGACGTGGACGACAGCCTGTTCGACGCCCGTCTCGGCATCGACCGAGCAGGCTGACGTACGCGCGCTGCGTCACCTTGCGGGGGACCGGCGCTCCACGGTCCGGGGCGCCGGCGCGCCCGTGGCGGCGGCGCCCGCATCGGCGCTGCCGGCGGCGGGCGGCGTCGGCGCCTGTCGCGTTCCTTGCACGCCGGGAGCGGCGGCCGCCTCCGGCGCAGGCTGCGTCGCGTCCGCTTCCTGCTCGTCGGTTGCGCCAGGGAGCATCTCCACCCCCAGCCCCAGCCCCTGCTCTGCAAGCTTGCCGGCCACGTCTTCGATGGCGCTGCCGGGCTGCACGTCGACCACCTTCGGCGCGTGCGCGCCATCGCCCGCGTGCGCCGCGGCGCGCGCAGGATCGCCGAGGGCCGCCGCCTTGCCCGCGCCGAGCAGCGCGTCGTCGCCGAGGGCCGCCGCCTTGCCCGCGCCGAGCAGCGCGTCGTCGCCGAGGGCCGCCGCCTTGCCCGCGCCGAGCAGCGCATCCCCCGCGGCCGCTGAGCCGCGGCGAGGGCGAGCGCCACCGCGAGCCCGATCGGACCGACCTCCTCGAAGACGTGGCGCCCCACCGCGGCGATCCCCCCGATGCCGACCATACTCAATAGCAATTCATCAGGTCGAGAGTGACCTCGGCCATCGAGGTGTGTCGGTTTTGGGGAAACATCTGAGTCATCTTCTTGACCGTTGAGTTGAACATCCTCGCGCCGTGACTGTCGCTCGTTATCACGTCGTTCCGGATGCCGCTAAAGGGCGGAGCAATCGGCAAGCGCCGCCCGGTGGCCATCTCCGCTAGGATCAGACCCAGCGAGTAGATATCGCCAGACGCTTCGCACCTTCCCGTGTTCCACTGCTCCATTGGACAGTAGTAGGGCGTGCCCACGGCTCCCAGTGTCTTCAGATCGAGTACCTTCGAATGCTGATGGATGAACTGACCGAGGCCCCAGTCCGCGATGACGGGTTCGTGTGCGTCGGTCAACAGGATGTTCTCGGGTTTGAGATCGCGGTGGATGAAATTCATTGAGTGCGCGTATTGGAGCGCGTTCGCGATCTTGATGCCGAAGTTGAGCACCCACTCCCGCGTGATCGCCCTGCCATGTTCGACGAGCAGCTTCCGCAGGCTTCGCGGGTAAAGCGGCATCAGGTAGTGCTTCTCGTGTCCGGGCAAGTGGTGCCCCATGCAGCTCACGATATTGGGGTGAGCCATCGTGCGAAGCAGTTCGATCTCCCTGTCGAATCGAGCTTGCGCTCCAGGGTCGTTCGCCCACTGCGGGCCAAGCCGCTTCCGGGCGAAGAGCGTGCCAACGGGGTAACCATCTCCCCCGGTGACCCTCACCACGTCGACCGTTCCGAGCCCTCCACTGTCGAGAGGGCGCACATGCTCGATGAAAAAGACTGCCATGGGGCGGCGGAAACTAACCACCCGTTTCCCCTTCGCAACCCCATGAAGCTCCGCGCGTATCGAGGCCCTGTGCGCACGGTAGGCGCATAAGGCGCCGAAGAAGCCGCGCTCCAAGGCGAAGCCGGCGAGGCACCATCGGTCGCTCCGGCCTGATGCCCTCGCCTCACCTGTCGCCGCTCTCGTCCCGCTCCGGCTCGTCGTCGTCCGAGAGCGGCGCCACCTCGGCCCACAGCGCATCCAGATCGAGCTCCAGCCCGTCCAGCCCCGGGACGCGCACCTTTCCTTCCGAGGCGGGCAGCCGCTGCACGTAATACCCGTCGGGCCCGAGCTCGCACAGCTCGAAGAGCTGCGCCTCGGGATCCACGAGCCAGTACCAGCGCACCCCGAAGCGGGCGTATTCGATGGCCTTCTCCATCCGGTCGCGCCGCACGTCGCGCGGTCGGTGCGAGAGCACCTCGACCACCACGGTCGGGGGGATCCGGGAGAGCGCGTCGCGGCCGCGAAGGGCCGCGCCCGGGGCGTACATGCACACGTCGGCCTTGCGCCCACGGCGCGCCGACACGGCAAGCTTGTACTCCGAGCCAAACACCCAGCCGCCCCGCGGTCGGGCCCATCCGCGGAGCACCTCGATCAGCCAGCTGACCACCGCTTCGTGCAGCGTCGTCGGCACTTCTTCCTCCACGAGACGGCCATCCAGGAGCTCGCCCGGCTGGTCCTCCTCCAGGTCGGCCCACTGCTCCAGCGTCATCGGCTCAGGTCGGAGGATCTCGGCTGTCGCTCTCGAACCCATGCCACCTATCGTACCACCCACGGCCTTCCCGCGACGCCCCACCCACGGCCTTTCCACGACGCCCCACCGGCGCCCCTCACACCCGGAGCACCACCCCTCTCGCCCGCTCGCCCGTCGCCTCGGCGATCGCCTGCACGTAGAGCCGCACCTGCGCCTCCTGCGCCGCGTGGGCCGTGCCCGCGTCCGAGCCGGTCTTGAAGTCGACCACGGTCCAGACGCCCACGTCGCCCACGCTCTCCCGGAACGAGAGATCGACCACGCCCTCGGCGATCGTCCCGTCCTCGAGCCGCAGGAGCAGCGGCGTCTCCCGCTCGCACGCGCCGCGCGCCGCGCTCTCCGCGGCGCGCCGGAGCAGCGGGTGCTCGAGCGCCGCGACCGCCGCCGCGACCGCCGCGTCGACCTCCTCGGCCGGGGCTCCCAGGAGCCGCGCCTGCGCCGCCGCCACCGTCCTCACCTCGTCCTCGCCCGCCCGGAGATCCACTTCGGCCAGCACGGCGTGCACCAGCGTCCCGAACCGCTTGCCGTAGGGCCGACCCTCGCGCGCGATCGCGGTCTGCTCGAACGAGATCACCGGCAACGCGTCCGCGCGCGGCGCGCCGGCCGCGCCGCTCCGCTGCGCGGTCGATCCCGCCGCGCCGGCGGCCGCCGCCGCCGCTTCCGTCGCCGCCTCATGGCTGATCTGCGTCGCCGTCTTCACGCGGATCGCCGCCACCGCGCCGTCCCGGATCGCCCGCTGCCGCGCCTCCAGCCACACCTCGTACCCGCGCTGCCCGATCTCCCCCGCCGCGGCGCCTGCGGCCGCCGCGGCGCCCGCGCCCGCGCCCGCCGCGGCGCCCGCGCCCGCCGCGGCGCCTGCGCCCGCCATCACGCCGGCCCCGCTCGCGTCCGCCTGCAGGATCCGCTGCTGCCGGAGCCCCGCCTCCGGCTCGCGATCCAGGTCGAGCGTGCTCGGATCCCACCACACCACGCGGTGCGACCCCGCCATCGGCGTGTGCTCCCCGGGCGCCACCGCGTCGCGCTCGTCGGCCTCGCACCGCGCCGGGCGCTCCAGCACCGTGTCGGTCCCGAACGGCGGGCAGCCGAGGTCCTCGCAGCGCCGCGCGCTGCGCCGGTCGCGCGGCGCCGGATAGAGCACCGGGTGCAGCACGTCCAGCCAGCCGTCGCTCGAGCCGTCCCCCGGGCGCGCGTCGCCCACCGCCGGCACCACGAGCAGCTCGCGCGCCCGCGTCGCCGCCACGTACGCGAGCCGCACCGCCTCCTCGCGATCGCGGCGCAGCACCTCGTCGCGGCGCTCGACGAGCTCCGCGGGCACGCAGCCCGCGAGCGGCTCCGCCCACAGCCCGAGCTCCGGATCCACGTGACGCGACGGGTGCTGGTGCACCGCCGGCGACGCCGGATCCGCCAGGATCACCACCGGGAACTCGAGCCCCTTGGCCCGGTGCACCGTCATGATCCGCACCCCCTCTGTCCCCTCCTCGACGACCGGCGCCTCCGCGACCTCGCCCCGCTCCGCGTCCGCCTCGAGCCGCTCCACGAACGCCCGGAACGACGTCGCGCCGCCCGCCTCGAACCGCCGCCCGAGATCCATCACCCGCAGCACGTTCGCGAGCGCCTGCTCCCCCGTCGGCCAGATCGCGATGCCCGCGTGCGCGCGCGTCTCGTCGAGCAGCCCGCCGACCGTGTCCGCGATCGGCCGCCGGTTGCGCTCGCGGTGCAGCCGCCCGAGCACCGCGAGCGCCTCCGCGACCTCCCAGAGCGGCCGCGCACCGCCCTCGACCGCCAGATCGAGCGCCCCGTCGTCGGGCTGAGCCAGCGGGTGCAGGCGCTGGAACCGGTCGCGGTACAGGAGGAGCACGTCGTCCGTCAGCGCGAAGAGCGGCCCGCGCAGCGTCGCGTACACGCTGAGCTCGTCGTCCGGCCACTCGATCGCGAGCAGCGCGCTCCGCACCGCCATCACCTCCTCGCGATCGTGGAACGACCGCCCGCCCACGAGCACGTGTGGGATCCGCCGCGCCTCGAGCGCCCGCACGTAGGCGCGGGTCGCGTCCTCGCCGAACGTCTGGAACCGCTTGAACAAGAGGCAGATGTGCCGCGCCTCGAGCGGCACCCGCTGGCCCGGGCGCTCGCGCTCGGTCACCGTCCACCGCCGCCCGCCCGCCGCGCCCCGGCCGCCGTGGATGAGGTGGTGGACGAAGGCGCCCACCGCGTCCGGGATCGACTGCCGCACCCGGAAATCGGAGATCTTCCCGAAGTCGCCGTAAGGCCGCGGCACCGGCAGCGCGATCACCGTCGGCTGCCCGACGGGGTCGTCCCGGAACGGCTCGAGCGCGACGTACCGCGCCTGGCTCGCCGCGCCCTCGCCCGACCCCCCCTGCATCAGCGGCGCGAACGCCGCGTTGACGGCCTCCTGGATCGACGGGGCGCTGCGGAAGCTCGTCGACAGGTACAGCACGCTCGCGCCGCACGCGACGAGCCGGGCCTTCGTCGCCTCGTAGAGCGCGACCTCGGCGCGGCGGAAGCGGTAGATCGACTGCTTCGGATCGCCGACGACGAAGAGCTTGCCGGGCACCGGGCGCGCCCGCGTCCAGTCGGTCTCGGCCGGGTCGTCGGCCGCGAGCAGGAGCAGGAGCTCCGCCTGGAGCGGGTCGGTGTCCTGGAACTCGTCGACGAAGAGGTGCGAGAAGCGGAGGTTCAGCTCCTCGCGGACGGCGCGGCTCGAGCGGAGGAGGTTCCGGGCGCAGAGGAGCAGGTCGAGGAAGTCGAGCTTGCCGGCGCGCGCCTTGAGCGCGTCGTACGCCTCGATCGGCGGCCGGAGCTCGCGCGAGAGGCAGGCCGCGAGGTCGGCGCTCGCGGCCGTGAGCACGGCGTCGAGCTCGACCTTCACCCGGTCGCGCTGCGCGAGCACCTCGGCGCGCGAGAGGTCCGCGCCGAACGCCTTGCCCGAGCCCTTCCAGCGCCACTCCTTCCAGCGCGCGAGCTCGCCGAGCTCGGCCTCGAGCCCGTCGTGATCGCGCCCGCCGGTGACCTCCTCGCGGCGGCGGAGCTCCGCGAGGTACCGGTCGATGTTCCGGAGGCTCTGCGCGAGGTAGTCGCCCTCCCGGTCGGCCTCGGCGCCGAGGTCCGCGAGGGCCGCGAGGCGGTCCAGGAGCTCGTCGATGGCGCGCTCGCGATCGAACGGATCGCGGCGCCAGGGGCGCGTGAAGTCGCGGTGCTCGGCGAGCCGCCACGCCGCGCTCCGGAGCAGGTCGCGCGGGCCCTGCGCGCCGTCGCGCGGGCGCCGGCGGAGGATCCGGCGCACGCCCTCGGGCGGGTCGTTCAGGGTGCGCTGGAACCAGGCGTCGAAGGCCTGGTCGAAGAGCGCCTCGGCCTGGTCCGCGGCGGCGACCTGGAACAGCGGGTCGACGCGCGCCTCGACCGGCCACTCGCGCAGGAGGTCGGCGCAGAACGAGTGGATGGTGCCGATGCGCGCCGCCTCGAGGTGAGCGAGCGCCTCGTCGAGCCGCGCGCGCTCCGCCGGGCCGGACGCCGCGTCGCCGCGCGCCCGCTCGATCTCGGCGCGGAGGCGCAGCTTCATCTCGCCGGCCGCCTTCTCCGTGAAGGTCACCGCGACGATGCGATCGAGCGTCCCGCCGCCCTCCTCGGGCGCCTTCCGCAGCACGGCGACGATCCGCGACACGAGCGCGGTCGTCTTGCCGGTGCCCGCGGCCGCCTCGACGACGAGCGTCGTCCGGAGGTCCTCGCGGATGCGGCGGCGGGCGGGCTCGTCCGCGAGCTCCCGCGCGCCGCGCGCCCGGGCCGCGTCGGCGCTCATGGGCGCCTCCGCCGGGGAGCCGGGCGCTCGCCGGGGCCGCGCCGGAGGGGCGCGCCGGCCGGGGCCGGGGAGGGGCGGGGCGAGGGCGAGGGCGAGGGGGAGACGGCGCGCCGCACGGCGGCGCCGCCCTCGGACCGGAGAGAGCGCCCATGAAAGCGGGAAGGCATGAAAATCATTGGACTTTCTTCGTGTCTTCCAGCCTTCGCGCCCGCACCTTCGCCGCCCGCCGCGCGAGGTCGCGCGGCGAGGCCGCCGGGGCATAAGGTGGCTCAGATCGGCGTGGAAGGAAACGCCGCACGGCGCGCGGTCGACACGCCGCGGCGTTGCCCCGGCGCGCCCGAGCGACGAGCGCCCGGATCCCGGGCGGTCTCGTGGGGCCCATGAGCGCGCAGGTTCTTGTGCTAGCAGCAGAAAGACCTGATCCATGCGCGTCGAGTCGATGAGCCCTGGAGCGCGGTGGTGGTACGCGCTCAAGCCCGCGAGCTGGCCCAAGGTGCTCGTCCCGGCCGTATGTGGGCAGGCCGTGGGCGCGGCCGTCGCGGGCCGGCTGTCGGCGGGCGCGCTCGCCTTCGGCGCGCTGTGGATGGTCGCGGACGTCGCGTTCGTCGTGCTCCTGAACGACTGGGGCGATCGCGAGGTCGACGCCCTCAAGCGGCGCATGTTCCCGGAGGGCTGCTCGCCGAAGACCATCCCGGACGGCATCCTCCCGGCGCATGCCCTGCTCCTCGCCGGCCTCGGCGCCTGCGCCGCCGCGCTGCTCGTCGCCTGGGTGGCCGGCGGCGCGCTCGGTCGTCCACTGCTGCTCCCCCTGGCCGCGCTCGGCCTGCTCGTCTTCGTCGCGTACACGCTGCCGCCGCTCCGGCTGAACTACCGCGGCGGCGGCGAGCTCCTGGAGATGATCGGCGTGGGCGGCGTGCTCCCCCTGCTGCACGCGTATGCCCAGTGCGGCGCGTGGGCGCCGGCGTGGCTCGCGGCGCTCCTGCCGGGCCTGCTCGCGCTCGCGCTGGCGAGCGCCCTGGCCAGCGGGCTCTCCGACGAGCAGAGCGATCGCGCCGGCGGAAAGCGCACCGTGGCCGCGCTGCTCGGCAACGCGATCACGCGTCGGGCCACGGAGGCCCTCGTCGGCCTCGGCCCGCTCCTCTGGCTCACGGCGCCGCTCCTCGCCGCGGGCGCCCCGCCGACCTGGTCGGTCGCGCCGGCGGCGGCCGTCGCGCTCTATTTCCGGGCGCGGCTCGTCGGGAGGAGCGCGGGCGCGGTGACGAACGCGTTCGCCGCGCAGGCGGCCTACAAGCTCGAGCTGCACCGCGTGATCTGGTGGGGGACGGCCGTCCTGTCGGCGGGCGTGCTCGCCGCCGGGCTCTGCGCCGGCGGGAGGCCGAGGTGACCGGCGCCCCGGCCACCTCCGCGATCCCCGCCGAAGCGCGCGACGAGCTCGCGCAGCTCACGCCGCTGCTCGGCGCGCGCGCCTCGGTCGCGCCGGGCCGGCCGTGCGCGCCCGCGCCGGTCGCGCTGGTCGAGCAGATCGCGGGCGGCTGCGAGGACGCCGAGCGCGCGCAGGCGTTCGCCCGCGGGCTCGGCGAGGTGATCCGCGCGATCGCCGACAACTTCCCCGACAACATCTTCTGGGACCTCGATTACCTGGCGTGCTGCCTGTGGCAGGCCGGGGGCGCGCCCGCGATCGGCGATTTCGCGGGCCGCGTGGTGTCGCTCTGCGTGGGCTTCGGCAACAAGTCGAAGCTGCGCTTCCGCTACGCACACGACTTCCTCTACGGCTACGACTGGGCCCGCTGGGTGACGCGCAAGCCGGATGAGCGCGCGGGCGTCGGGCCGTTCGATCTCGCGTTCTTCGACTACCTCGACGGCCGGCAGAAGGCGCTCATCGAGCTCGTGGCCAGCAACGATCGCAAGTACTCGCAGCTGAACGGCCGGGAGTACCGCAACCCGTTCAGCTTCATCCGCGAGCCGCGCGAGGAGTCGCAGCTCCATTACCTGCTCGCCCAGGTGGATCTCATCCCGCTCAAGGCGTGGCGCCTCGACGGCGAGCGCCGCTGGGATCTCCCGTTCACCGACCTGCGCGCCAAGCTGGCCGAGCGCCTCGGCCTGTCGCGGGGCGGCGGGCGATGAGCGCCCGGCGGGGGGCGCTCCGGGCCTGGCTGGCGGCGTCGCGGCTCGCCTCGCAGCCGACCATCGCGCTCCCGCTGCTGCTCGGGCAGCTGCTCGGCGCGCGGGCGGCGGGCCGGCCGCTGGATCTCGGGACGCTCGCGGCGGTCCAGCTCTTCGGCCTCCTCGACCAGCTCTTCATCGTCTACGCGAACGACGTCGCCGACCAGGAGACCGACCGCCGCAACCGGACCGCCACGCCGTTCTCGGGCGGCTCGCGCGTGCTGGTGGAGCGGCGCCTCTCGCCCGGCGCGCTCGGCGCCGCGGCCGTGGCCTGCGCCGCGGCGCTCGTGGCCGTCTCGGCGGCGCTCGCCGCGGCGGTCGGCGCGCCGCTCCTCGTGCTCCTCGCGATCGCGGCGCTCGTGCTCCTCTGGGCCTACAGCTACCCGCCGCTCCGCCTCTCGTACCGCGGGGGCGGGGAGCTGCTCCAGATGGTCGGGGTCGGCGCCGTCCTGCCGCTCTACGGGTATCTGGCGCAGGGGGGCGACCTCGCGCGGTTCCCCTTCGCGCTGCTCGCGTTCTTGCTGCCGAGCCACCTCGGCTGCGCGATCGCCACCGCGCTCCCCGACGAGCCCTCGGACCGGGAGAGCGAGAAGCGGACGCTGCCCGTGCGCGCGGGCGGAGAGCGGGCCGCGCTGTGCGTGGCGCTCCTGAACGGGCTCTCGCTGCTGCTCGCGCCGCTCGGCCTGGGCTCGGTGGGCCTGCGCCCGGTGCCGGGGCTGCTCGTGCCGGCGGCGGCGACGGTCGTCGTGCTGCTGGCCCGCCCAGCGCCGCCGGGCTCGCGCCTGCTCCTGGTCCGGGTCGCGGCCGCGGGGGCGGCGACGCTGTCGCTTTTGGCCGCCACCGCCGTCGCCCTCGCCGCGCGCTGAGGAGGGGGCGGGGAGGTGACGTACGAGTTCCTGCTGCTCTCGGTCCTCTTTCTCCTGCCGGGGATCGCCATCTGGGTTGCGCGCCCGGATCTGCGCTCGCTGATGAAGCGCGCGGCGGTCGCCTCGCTGCCGTTCGCGGCGACGGAGCGGCTGTTCTACCCGACGTACTGGACGCCCAAGTTCCTGTTCGACCTGGCCGATCGGTTCGGGTTCGGCGTCGAGGACCTGCTGTTCATCGTCGGGCTCAGCGCGTTTTCGTCCACCGCGTACGCCGTGGTGTTCCGCCGCGCGCTGGTGCCCTGCGCC
Source organism: Sorangium sp. So ce836 (assembly GCF_028553905.1). Lineage (NCBI taxonomy): Bacteria > Pseudomonadati > Myxococcota > Polyangiales > Polyangiaceae > Sorangium > Sorangium sp. So ce836. The sequence goes on from NZ_CP102233.1 coordinate 147,114, forward strand.
GCGCCGGGCGCGCCGCGGACCCGACCGGGGTTGCGGGCAGCGCGGACCCGACCGGGGTTGCGGGCGGCGGCGGCGCGGACCCGACCGGGGTTGCGGGCGCGGACCCGACCGGGGTTGCGGGCGCGGACCCGACCGGGGTTGCGGGCGGCGGCGGCGCGGGCCCGACCGGGGTTGCGGGCGGCGGCGCGACCGTGGTTGCGGGCGGCGGCGGGGGTCGCGCTCGCGCTCGCGACGGCCGGCGCGCTGCTCGCGGCCGGGGTGCCCGTCCTCTACGCCGCGGTGGTGGCGATGATCGCGGTCACCGCGGCGCTCGTCGGGGCGCGCCGCGATCTGCTCGTGCCGGGCTTGCTCGGAGCTCTCCTGTCGGCGGCCCTCTACCTCGGCCTGTGCCTCGTTTTCGCGGCGCTCGTGCCCGGCGTGTTCGAGCGCACCTGGCGGCCCAGCGTGCTGCTGCCGGGCCGGACGCTCCTCGGCGTGCCGGTCGACGAGATCCTCTACGGGCTCGGCGCGGGCCTCGCGGCCACGGTGTTCCCGGCGTGGGCCTTCGGGCTCAGGTACGCGAAGGCGCCGAGCGCCGACCGACGAGCGGGCTGACCCGAGGACGCGCCCCTCCGCGCCGCGGGCGGCTCAATCGATGGCTTCGACGCACTCGACGTTGAGCGCGGTCTCCAGCAGGAAGACCGAGGCCTCGAAGTTTCGCTCGGCGTAGAAGACCTTGAGCTTGTGGGACGACCCGGTCTTCAGGTGGAGCGCATCGGCCCACGCGTCCAGACGGACGATTCCCCCGTTCACCCCGTCGCTCACGGAGTGCTCGGCCACGATCGTGTCGTCGATGGATATCCAGACGTCGTCGCTCGATTCGTAGGAGAACGAGCTCCCCTGCGCGTAGGTGAACGGCACCTCGAACTCGACGGTGAAGCCGAAGTTGTGCGCGTAACCCTCGTTGCCGAAGCCGCGGCCGTCGACGTAGTAGAAGCTCCGGTCGCCCAGCTGTCCGCGGCCGTTCCGGATATCGAGGTGGATGAGCTGGTGGAGCGTCCTGTTGACGGCCGGATCGTCCTGGAACCATTTGTCGAAGCTGTCGCTCGCGACGGCGCCTTCCTCGGGCGGGTTCGCGACGACCGGCTTGCCGTTCTGGAGCTCGGTCTTGGGCTCGAATTTCTTCCCGCCGGTGGTCTGAGACGGGCCGAAATCTTGATGCTTTTCGGAGAAGTCGCGCACGGTCATGGGGAAGCTCGCCGTGCAGAGGCTCGCGTCGGGGGGTGGAGGTTTGGCCGAGGCGCTGCCGCCGTCGCCGTCGTCGATGAAGGCGTCGGCACCGGCGCTGCCGCCTCCGCTGCCGTCGTCGTCCTCGGGCGGACCTCCGCCGACGTTCGGCGTCTCGCTGCCGATCTCCTGGTCCGCTGGATCGGGCATCTCGACGTGCGAGGCATCTTCGTTGCGACGGCCGATGGAGGCGGTCTGGACGGGGCACCCCGCGAGCGGCAGCGCCGCGCACGAGAGGAGCATCAGGGCCAGGGGCCGTCGAAAGGCCGGGCAGAAAGATGCTTCTGGGTGGGCCAGGTTCATGGAGCCGCCTCCTGCTCCCCTGGATGCGTTTGGTCCTGGTTGCCCTTCGCGAAATCGTACCGGTCGGCGTCATTCCAGGAGTGCGCGGCCGCGTCGGGCCGCCGCGGCGCCTTCTTGGACCGCTGATACGCCAAAAGCGCCGCGGGGTTGGAAGCCCCCGCGGCGCTTTCGTCTCATCGGCGCGGTGACGCTCCAGCGTAGGGGGCGGGCGATGCTGACGCGTTCCCGACGGCTCCCGTGCGAGGGAGCGCTCGCGCCCGCCGCGTCACGGCAGCATCAGGACACACTCGGTCCGGCAGACCGGGGGTGAGCCGCCGCCGGCCGGTTCCTCGCAGATGGTCCGCTTGATCGCCTCGGGGGGGCAGATGGCGCCCTCCACGCACTCGATCCAGCACTCGCCGGGGTACGCGGCGTCGTCCATGCCGGTGCCGGTGCTGCCCGCGCCGGAGCAGACCTTCTGCTCGAGGGTGCCCGGCGGGCAGTAGGGCTCCACAGGCACGCACTCGATGAAGCAGCCGCCCCAGCCGCCGCCGCTGCCGTAACCCGTGCCGACGCTGACGGTCGTCTCGGGGATGCCGTCGTAGCAGATCTCCTGCGCCTGCGTGCCCGGCGGGCAGTAGGGCTCCACGGGCACGCAATCGGTCCAGCAGTACTCGCTGCCGGGGCTCGGGACGCCGCCGCCCGAGCCGGAGCCGGTGCCGGTGCTGCCGACGGAGACGGCGCTGCCGCCGCAGACGGTCTGCGGGATGGTGTCCGGCGGGCAGTAGGGCTCCACGGGCACGCAATCGGTCCAGCAGCCGCCCCAGCCGGTGCCGCTGCTGCCGCCGGCACCGCCGTAGCCACCGGCGCCGACGCTGGTGCTGCTGACGACGTTGGGGCCGCCATCGCAGACCGTCTGCGCCTGCGTTCCCGGCGGGCAGTAGGGCTCCAGGGGCACGCACTCGGTCCAGCAATCGCCGGGGTACGGCGGGGCTGTGACCCCGCCGGACCCGCCGGTGCCCTCCCAGGCTCCAGCGCCGCCGGAGCCGCCGACGCCGGTGCCAGCATAGCCGCCGGAGCCGCCGGAGCCGCCGGAGCCGCCGACGCCGACGCTGCTGCTGCTGACAGCGACGGTGGTGCCACTGCAGACGGTCTGCGCCTTGGTGCCCGGCGGGCAGTAGGGCTCCACGGGCACGCACTCGGTCCAGCAATCGCCAGGAGGCATCGGCATGCCGACGCCGCCGTCCATACCGCCGGCGCCGCCGACACCGACGCTGCTGCCGGTCCAGCCGCCGGAGCCGGCGGTGGCGGTCGTGGTGGTGACGCCACCGCTGCACACGGTCTGCTCGATGGTGCCCGGTGGGCAGAACGGCTGCGGCGGCACGCACTCGGTCCAGCACTCATCGGGAGGCATCGGCATGGCGACGCCGCCGGCCATGCCGCCCTGGCCCGCGGAGGTGGTGACGCTGGTGCTGCTGCCGCCGCAGAAGGTCTGCTGGCTCCATCCAGGAGGGCAGACGTTATCGGGCACACACTGCTCCTCGCACATTTCGCCGATCTCGCACGGCGAACAGACCGTCTCCCAGTGGAAGCCAGGTCCGCAGTCGGGCTCGGGCGGCGTCGTCGGCACGTCCACGGACCCACAGCCCTGCCCCTTGGCGCCGGTGAGCACCACGAGCGCGGAGAGCGCGACGAGCCCCTGGAGCGAGGAGCGAGCGGTCGACGAACGCGAAATAAGAGAGGAGAAGAATGCGAATCGCATGGGGGTACTCCGTCCTGCGCGCCTGTGAAAGACACGCGATCAAGGAACGATGGCGCTGCGCCGCGGCATGCGGAGCGCTGCTGCTCCGCGGCTCCTCAGCGCCACTCGGAGAGCTCGTGGGGGGATAAAGCACTGGACATGCCATGCCCGTTCGGCCGCTCGGCGACGCCTCCCGCCGGCCAGAGCGCGGCGTGAAGCGGGGGATTTCTGCGTTTGCGAGAGGGGTGGGCTGGCTTGTGCGTCAACGCCGAGCGCGGTAGGGCCACAGTGTGACGGACGGAGCTGGTTGAGTGCCAGATTGGGCCAGGTGCGCCGCCGGGCATTCTGCGGCGGCGACCCGGTGACCGGGGCGACCCGACCCGGGTTGAGGGCACAGCGGGACCCTGAACGGCCCGACCCAGGTTGGGCGCAGCGGCGACCCGACCCGGGTTGGGCGACCCGACCCAGGTTGGGCGACCCGACCCAGGTTGAGGGCACAGCGGCGACCCCACCCAGGTTGAGGGCACGGGGGCGGCTGCGACCCGGCGGACCGCGCGTACCCGACCGAAGTAGAGGCGTCCGACCCGATACGCGAAACAGACCTGACCGAGATTGAGGCGTCCGATCTAGGTTGGGGGTGCCCGGGGGTGAACGGGCATCCGACCCAGGTTGAGGTGCCCGGGTTGAGGTGCCCGATCCAGGTTGAGGAAGCAGAGCAGCGAGAGCCCCGGGTTGGAGGCGTACGTGAGGGTAGAGCGATCTCTGCGAGCTACAGTGGAGGGCGATGAGGTCGGAGTGTTACGGGGCCCTGGCGGTGTGCCAATTTGAGCCAGTTGCCGCACCTGGGGCACCCAGAGAGCCGACCCGCGTTGAGGTACCCGGGTTGTACTCGACCCAGGTTGAGGTGCTCGTGCTCGAGGTTAAGGTGCTCGCCACGTGCTCGACCCAGGTTGAGGTGCTCGACCCAGGTTGAGGTGCTCGACCCAGGTTGAGGTGCTCGACCCAGGTTGAGGTGCTCGACCCAGGTTGAGGTGCTCGCCCAGGTTGAGGTGCTTGCTCGTTGCCGGCGAGCCGCCCCCGCGCGGCGGCACCGGTCGAGCGCGGGGCTACTGCGCGGCGGCGCGCTGCACGTACGGCAGCCGCGCCGCCACCTTCTGGACCTCCTCGGCTCCCTCGAGCAGCTGCGCGATCGGATCCCACGTGCCCCGGAGCAGCGACTCGCGCGCCCCCGGCTTGATGGTGAACGGCACCGCGAGATCGCTCCCCGCCCGCACGACCTGCTCCTGCAGGTCCACCGTGACGAGCGCCGACGGATCGGCGTTCACGCGCGCCGCGAGCGCGGCGCGGTGCTCGCGGCTCACCGACACGCAGGGGATGCCCAGCGTCGTCGAGTTGCCGAAGAAGATCTCGGCGAAGCTCTCGGCGACGATCGCCTTGAACCCCGCCTTGGCGATCGACTGCGGCGCGTGCTCGCGCGACGACCCGCAGCCGAAGTTGCGGTCGGCGATCAGGATCGTGGCCCCCGCGAACCGCGGGTCATTCAGCGGGTGCTCCCGCTTCTCGCCGCGCTCGTCGAAGCGCACGTCCCGGAAGAGGTGCTCGCCGATGCCGTCGAAGGTGACGCACTTGAGAAAGCGCGCCGGAATGATGCGGTCCGTATCGATGTCGTCCCCCGGAACATGAGCGGCGCGACCGGTGACGGTTTGGATCAAGTCGAGTGCCATGGAAATCTCCCTCGGGTGCGAGCGTCGTCAGATTCCGAACACGTCACGAGCATCGGCGATCTCGCCGCGGACCGCGGCGGCGGCCACCATCACCGGGCTCATGAGCACGGTGCGCCCCGTGGGGCTCCCCTGCCTGCCCTTGAAATTGCGGTTCGACGAGGACGCGCACAGCTCATCGCCGATGAGCTTGTCCGGGTTCATCGCCAGGCACATCGAGCAGCCCGGCTCGCGCCACTCGAAGCCCGCCTCGCGGAACACCCGATCCAGCCCCTCGGCCTCGGCCGCCCGCGCCACCTCCATCGATCCGGGGACCGCCAGCGCGCGCACGTGCGGCGCGACCTTGTGCCCCTTCAGGCGCTGCGCCACCTCCCGGAAATCCGAGAGCCGGCCGTTCGTGCAGCTGCCGATGAACGCCACGTTGATCTTCGTCCCCTCGATCGGCTTGCCCCCCTCGAGCCGCATGTACTCGAGCGCCTCGCGGATCAGCGCCCGCTCGGACTCGTTCGCCACGTCCTCCGCCGCCGGCACCTTCTCCTTCACCGAGATCGCCTGGCCCGGCGTGATGCCCCACGTGACCGTCGGCGCGATCGCGCTCGCGTCGATCCGCACGACATCGTCGTACCGCGCGTCCTCGTCCGACGCGATCGAGCGCCAGTACTCGAGCGCCTTCTCCCACGCCTCGCCCTTCGGGGCGTACGGACGACCCTTGATGTAATCGAACGTCGTCTGGTCCGGGTTGACGTACCCGACCCGGGCGCCGCCCTCGATCGACATGTTGCACAGGGTCATCCGCTCCTCCATCGAGAACCCGTCGATGGTCGAGCCGCCGTATTCGTACGCGTAGCCCGTGCCGCCCGACACGCCGAGCCGGCGGATGATCTCGAGGATGATGTCCTTGGCGTAGACGCCCGGGCCGAGCTTGCCCTCGACCTGGATGCGCCGGACCTTGAGCCGCTGGAGGCTCAGCGTCTGCGTGGCGAGGACGTCGCGCACCTGCGTCGTCCCGATGCCGAACGCGATCGCGCCGAACGCGCCGTGCGTCGACGTGTGCGAGTCGCCGCACGCGATCGTCATGCCAGGCTGCGTCAGGCCGAGCTCGGGGCCGATGATGTGCACGATGCCCTGCCGACCGGACTCGAGATCGAAGAAGGTGACCCCCTGCTCGGTGCACGCCTTCTTGAGCGCGTCGACCATCCCCTCGGCCAGCGAATCCTTGAACGGCCGCTTGCGGTTGTCGGTGGGGACGATGTGATCGAGCGTCGCGAACGTCCGATCGGGCATGCGCACGCGCAGGCCGAGATCGCGGAGCATCCCGAACGCCTGCGGGCTCGTCACCTCGTGGATCAGGTGAAGGCCGATGAAGAGCTGATCCTCGCCGTTCGGCAACGTGCGGACTTTGTGGAGGTCCCAAACCTTGTCATAGAGACTCTTACCCATGATGGCCTCTCGCGGTGCAACTGAACGCTGAACGCGGCTGAAGGGGACGGCGTACGAAGCGGACCGGCCCGAGCGCCGGGGCGCGCCAGCCGGCTCCGCGGAGGCGGCCGGCGCGCCCCCGATCCGGCGGTCCGGCGTCGGGCGGGCGTCATGACTATGCGGGCCCGCGAGCATTAAGTCGAATGAAACTTTTTTCACGATGGGTTAAGTAACGCTACATGGATGCGTCGCTCCTCCCCGCGCTCGAGGATGTCCTCCTGGTGGCCCGGTCGGGCTCGGTCGCCGAGGCGGCGCGGCGGCTGCACAAGACGCCGTCGGCGATCAGCCAGCAGGTGCGCCGGGTGGAGGAGCACTTCGGGGTGGCGCTGTTCGAGCGCGACGGGCGCGGCGTGCGGCTCAGCCCGGCCGGCGAGGCGGCGCTCGGCGCGATCACGCGGCTGTTCGATCAGGCGGAAGGGGTGTTCGAGCTGCTCTCGGAGCTGGCGGGGGAGCCGTCGACGACGCTGCGCCTCGCGGCGAGCGACTACCTCGGCAAGGGGCTGCTCGTGCCGGTCATCCGCCAGATGCTCGAGCAGCGCGCGCCGGTGCGGTTCGCGATCACGACGGCGAACTCGATCGACGCCGCGCGGTGGGTCGAGCGCGGGGAGGTGGACCTCGGCCTCGCGTCGGCGTCCTCGGCGGGCGGCGACCTCGTGAAGCAGCCGCTGTTCGTGCAGCCGTTCCTGTGGGTGGGGCCGCGGCTCAAGGGCAAGGCGCCGGCGCTGCGCGACCGGCTCCGGCACGAGCCGCTGCTCCGGCTGGCGCCCGGCAGCGTGGGGCGGCGGCTGCTCGACGCCTACCTGGATCGCGAGCGGATCCGGCCGATCTCGACGATCGACGTGTCGAGCGTGTCGCTCCTCGTCTCGTACGTCTCGGGTGGGCTCGGCATCGGCCTCGCGCCGGCGCTCGCGCTGACCGAGGTTGCGCGCTCGCGGCTGGACGTCGAGATCGCCGAGGAGGTCGAGCCGCTGCCCGTCGAGCTGATGACGCGTGAAAACTTCCGACGCAATCCGATCATCGAGCGCTTCATCGAGCGCCTGGCGGCCGAGGGGCGCCGCGCGGAGCAGCGGACGCGGGCGCTCCTCCGGGCGTAGCGAGATCGCAGCGCGCGGCGGGGCGGCGGCGAGCGTCGCCGCGGCCCGCCGCGCGCACAGCTCGTCAGCCGAACGCCGCCGGGTTCAGCGACGTTCCGGAGGTCGACGAGAGGATGGAGGTCGAGATCCCCATCGATACGAGCCAGCTGGGCGAGCCCGAGCTTCGTATCTTCATCGGAGAGGCCGGCGCGGCCGGCCTCCGGGGCTCAGGCCTCGCGCGGGTTGCTGCGCGTGTCCTTCAGCATCACGTCGTGGACGCCGCCCTCGTGGATGCTGACCGCCGAGGCGACGGTCAGGCGCGCGCGCATGTACAGGTCGCGCAGCGAGATGGCGCCGCAGTTGCACATCGTCGAGCGCACCTTGGCGAGCGTGGTGTCGAGGTTGTCCTTGAGCTTGCCGGCATAGGGGACGTAGCTGTCGACCCCCTCCTCGAACTCGAGCTGGTCCTTCTTCTTGCTGGTGTCGCCGTGATCGTAGCGTTGCCAGTTGCGCGCGCGGTTGCTCCCTTCGCCCCAGTACTCCTTCATGAACTGGTTGTTCACGCGGACCTTGCGCCCGGGCGCCTCGTCGAAGCGCGCGAAGTAGCGGCCCATCATCACGAAGTCGGCGCCCATCGCGAGCGCGATCGTGATGTGGTAGTCCTGGCTGATGCCGCCGTCGGAGCAGATCGGCACGTAGACGCCGGTGCGCTGGAAGTACTCGTCGCGCGCCTTGGCCACCTCGATCACGGCCGACGCCTGGCCTCGGCCGATCCCCTTCTGCTCGCGCGTGATGCAGATCGAGCCGCCGCCGATGCCGACCTTGACGAAGTCGGCGCCGGACTCGACGAGGTAGAGGAACCCCTCGCGATCGACGACGTTGCCGGCGCCGATGTAGATCGGCTTGCCCTGCGACTTCACGAAGGCGATGGTGTCGCGCTGCCACTCCGAGTAGCCGTCCGACGAGTCGATGCAGAGCACGTCGGCGCCCGCCTCCGCCAGCGCCGGCACGCGCTCCCGGTAGTCGCGCGAGTTGATGCCGGCCCCGACGATCAGCCGCTTCTCGTGGTCGACGTTCTCGAGCGGGTGCGCCTGGTGCGACTCGTAGTCCTTCCGAAACACCAGGTACTGCAGGTGCTGCCGCTCGTCGATGACCGGGAGGGTGTTGAGCTTGTGGCGCCAGATGAGCTCGTTCGCCTCCTGGAGATCGATGCCGACCTTGCCGCAGTGGATCGACTTGAACGGCGTCATGATCTCGCGCACCGGCGTGCTGAGCGGCGTCTTGCCGAGCCGGTAATCGCGGCTCGTGATGATGCCGACGAACCTGCCCGTGGGGGTGCCGTCCTCGGTGATCGCGATCGTGGAGTGGCCCGTGCGATCGGTCAGCGCGAGGACGTCGCCCAGCGTGGCCTCGGGGCGCAGGTTCGAGTCGCTGACGACGAACCCGGCCTTGTAGTTCTTCACGCGCCGCACCATGGCGGCTTCCTCCTCGATGCCCTGCGAGCCGTACACGAACGACAGGCCGCCGCAGCGCGCGAGCGCGATCGCGAGCTCGGCGCCCGAGACCGACTGCATCATCGCGCTGGTGACGGGCACGTTGATCGTGAGCGGCGCGAGCCTCGGGTCCGGCGGCCCCGCGCCCGGATCGGCCTTGAACCGGACGACGGGGGCCGTGAGATCGACGTTCGCAGGGACGCAGTCCTTCGTCGTCAGATTCGGGACGAGCAGGTACTCGCCAAAGGTCCTGCTCGGCTCATCGTAGATGAATGCCATGTCGGCTCGTAGTGCACGCGTTTCGCGCTGTCAAATGCGGCCGGGGCGGGTACCGGATGAAATGTGAGCAAAATCGGGTATTTATGGGTGCGCGGAGGGGGCGGCGGGGCCCCGGCCGGGCAGAGCCGGGGGCGCCCGCGCCCGGCGCGGCTGGCGCGGCGCAGAGGTCCGGCCAGGGGCGCCGGGCGTCGGGCGAGCGCAGCTAGAGCGGGCGCACGGGCACGCAGATCTCGCAGCGGTAGGTGTTGGTCTTGGGATCGTGGAACTCGCCCTGGTAGAGCTCGAAGCAGGGCCGGTGGTCAGGCTGATAACCGCTCTGCGGGAGCCACTCGCCGAAGAGCCGGTCCCACGCGGCGCCGATCGTGTGCGCCTCGCCGACGAACAGGCTCGCAGCGTACTTTCCGCCGGCGATGTCGGTCACGTTGACCTCACCGTCCGCCTTGAAGCCGTCCGGGATCACGATCGAGGCGTCGTGGCGGCACTTGGACGGGTCGGTGATCTTGGGGTTGTCGTGCGCGATGCCGAGGCAGATGCGGTCCGGGGTCCACAGATCGCGCGCGCTCGCCCAGCGGATGAGGCGCTGCCAGGCCTCGGTGACGCTGCCTCCGGGGCCGTAGGCGCCGACGCCCCTGACGTAGGCCACGTGGTAGCTCGGCAGCATCTTCACCGTCACGTTCATGATCTCCTCCTCGTTTTGGCGGGCGTCCGTGCCCGACGAGGCGTCATCGTGCGCGACGGCGCACGCCGCTGCTTGGCCGGGGTTGCGGTCGACTTCACCCGGCTTGCGATCCGCTTGCCGCGCCTTGCGCGCGGCCGCGGCGCCTCCGTTGCGCCAGGCGGAGGCGCTCATGCCGAAGCGCTCCTTGAAGGCGCGGGCGAAGGCGCTCGCCGAGCTGAAGCCGTTCTCGAGCGCGATCTCGAGGATGTCGGCGTGCGGCCGCAACGTGAGATGGCCGGCCGCGGTCTCGAGGCGTGTCCGCTGGATGAACTCGCGGAGGTTCTCGCCGGTCATGGACTTGAAGACGCGGTGGAAGTGAAACGGCGAGAACGCCGCCACCGCGGCCAACGTCTCGAGGGAGAGCTCCTCGCCGCGGTGGGCCTGGATGTAGTCGATGACGCGGTTGACCCGCTTCTGGTACTCGGCTCGGCTCCTGTCGCTGGTCGCCACAGGGGGAGGTTACCTGATGGTTGGTTTGAGAAAAGCCGCGACTGGACCCCGGCGGCGACCCGGCGGCGACCTGACCCAGGTTGGGCGCGCCGATGCCGACCGCACCCTGCCGACCGGACCCAGGTTGGGCGCCGGCGACCCGACCCAGGTTGGGCGCGCCGCGACCCGATCCAGGTTGGGGGCAACCCGACCCAGGTTGGGCGCGCTGCCGACCGCACCCAGGTTGGACGTCCCGATCCAAGTTACCCGTCCCGATCCGGCTCGGAGTCCCGCAGGTCGGCGACTCGACCCAGGTTGGGGTGGATTGGATTGGATCAACCGGGAAACCGACGCAGGTTGGAGTGAGTTTTGGGACTTCGGATTTGGACTAGCCCAGGCCGGAGGAGCAGCCGCTGGTTGGGCGAGCCGCAAGGACTGTCCAGGTGGCGGACCACCTGGCGCCCTGGCGGCGCCACCCAAAGAAGCGAGCCAAGTCCTTGAAATCATTCGCACCAGCCGACGGCACGGCGTTTGTCATTGTACGCCAGCCATGAGCCAGCCCCGCGAAATTGCCGCAGGCGCCACCTACCTCATCACCCGTCGCGTCCTGCGCAGGCATCTGCTCTTCCGCCCGGATGCGGCCATCACCCAGCTCTTGGTCTACATCCTCGCCGTCTCGACGCGCCGCTTCGGCATCGAGGTCCACGCGCTCTGCGCGATGTCGACGCACCTGCACCTCGTCGTGACCGATACGATGGGCGTCCTGCCGCGCTTTTTGCAATTCTTCCATCGCATCGTCGCGCTCGGGACCAAGGTGCTCCGCACGTGGGAAGGGCCAGTGTGGGACCACGAGGCTACGAGCGTGGTGCGGCTGCTGACGCGGGCGGCGGTCGTGGAGAAGATCGCCTACGTGCTCGCGAATCCTGTGGCCGCCGGCTTGGTCCGACATGCGCACGAGTGGCCGGGCGCCAAGGTGGATGTGAACGATCTCGGCTGCGGCGTGCTGCGCGCGATGCGACCCGCGGCATATCTCGATCCGAAGAATCCGCAGTGGCCAGAAGAAGTGACGCTCGCGCTCGCGCTGCCGCCTGCCATAGAACAGGACGGCGGCGACGGCTTTCGCTGCGAGGTCGCCGCCGAGCTGGAGCGACAGGAAGCGCAGGCCCGTGAAGCGGTGCAGCGGCGAGGGCAACACGTCCTTGGCGCCGAGGGCGCCAGCCGGGTGTCCCCATATGAGCGTGTCACGAGCTTCGAACCGCTGCGCGACTGCAGTCCGACGTTTGCGGTCGGCCGCGAGCAGGGCGATGCATGGCGAATCGCTGCTGCCGCCGTGCGCACGTTTCGTGCGTCGTATCGCGCGGCGCTCGAACGGTGGCGCAGCGGTGTGCGCAACGCCGTATTCCCCGCGGGGACGTGGTGGATGCGCGCGTTTCACGGAGCCACCGTGGCGGACGCCGTGCTCACGGTGTAGTTGCTGCGCCGGCGGGGCACGGAGAGGCGACGGGGGGCGATACGTCGCCGGAGGGCACGTGCGTCTGAAGATGGCGGAGCGAGTCAACCCGGGTCAGGTCGGGTCAGCCCGGTCAACCCGGGTCAGGTCGTCCGGCTCACTCGAGCTCTAGCTCCACGAGTCGGAGCTCTCCTTCCAAGAAACCCGTCTCCCGGAAGTAGGTCACATACTCCACCCGGCCTCCTTCCTGGGCGAGCTCCGCGTGCCCCAGGCCGGCGTACGGCCATGCCTCCGGGGTTGACGGCGCCTCGGCGGTGAACGCCACCGCACTGTCCGACCACGGGCCCTCCGGTGCGGGGGCCGTCCGCACGGAGATCTCCGACGACACCGGCTCGCTGTAGATCGCGACGTACCTGCCGGCGTGCTCGTTCCAGTGCACCGACATCATCGGCGCTCCCGCCATGACCGGCTCCGCCTCGTCGTAACCCTCCACCCAGCTGCCGTCGGAGAAGAACCTCCACGCCCCGCGCTCCGTCACCTGCGCGAGCGGGACGCGCGCGATGAGGCACGGGCACGTGAGCCCCGAGCACGCGCAGGCATACGCGTAAAGCAGCCCCTCGCGGACGAGCGCCGCCGACGTGAACGACGGCTCGTCCGCGCCGAAGAGCAGCGTGGGATCCGCGGCGTCCGGGCGCACCGCCGGACGTACGATCGGCGCGTCAAGGCCCTCCCAGACCGCGATGGACGAGCCCAGCGCGTCGACGTCGAACCCCCCGGCACGCCCCATCAGCTTGCTGTAGAAGACCAGCGCGCGGCCGGTCGCTTCATCGACGACGATCGGCCCCGGCCACAACGCATAGCGCGCCCCACAGTCCTCCTTGCACGTCCCCTCCGCCTGAGGGCCAGAGTGCGCGACGTTGAACTCGAGCTCCTCCCCCGTGAACGGCAGGAACTCCCCAGGCGCGCCGGCCGCGTCGAGCGGCTCGGTCAGCGACGAGAGCCCGTCCGACGCGTTCAGGTCGTCGGTCGAGCAGAACGTGCTCGATCTCCAGCCCGATCCGTCGGACCCCGGCGTCTCCAGGGTCGTATCGCCGAACACCCACACCGAGCGGTCACCCCACCGCGCGCTGTACCCGCCGTCCCGCCCTCGAATCGATGGCTCGAACGTCAGCGCGCCCAGGTCGCGCACCGCGCGCACCCGAGCCTCGGGCGCGTCCGCGCCGCACCCGGCGCACAGGAGTGCGACCCCGGCCGCCCCCGTCGTCCTTCGATAACGCATGCGCGCGAGCGTACCACGGCAGCCGATGATCGCCGCCACATGCGTCGCGCGCTCCGGCCGGACCGCGCGCGGCCGCGAGCGCGGTCCGGCCGCCGCGCGCAGAGGCCGCGTGCGCAAGGGATGGGGCGATGCGGAACGACAGGGGCCGCAGGAAGGCCAGGAAGCTACAACGCTGCTCGGCTCAAAGGAAAGATCGCCAGGGTGAAAAGAACATCAAACAACGTGCTTCGTCGAAGCGCTCCGGTGGCCAGAGCCGTAAGTCAATTCAGGTACAGCACCAAGAAGCTCGACGGTATCCGCTGGCCGCCCCGCTGTTCCCGACAGAGCATCGCGCGAGCGCGCATGGGCCGGAAGGCGCGACGCGTGCGGTCGGAGCGCGCCGACGCCCCGACACCTCAGATCTGCCGGCACGCAGCGGCGCAGCGGCGGCACTCGTCCGCGCACGTCTTCATCTGCGCGTCGCCGGTGAACTTGTCGCAGCTCGCCGCGCACAGGTCGCAGAGGCTCGCGCACACGCTCGTGATCTGGGCGCGCTGCGGCGAGCTGCGCAGGAGGAGCTTCGAGGCCGCCTCGCAGATGTCGGCGCAGTCCTGGAGCAGCCGCACCTGCGTGGCGTCGGCGTGCGCGCCTCCCATCTCGAGGCAGTACTGGCTTGCATGGGTGCAGATCGCACCACAATCCTGGGTGAACCGAGCCACCTCCCGGAACGATCTGTCCCCCGGAAACCTGCTCATGGCAATCCCCTCGATCAACTGGGCCGCTCTTCGCCTCGAGGATATCTCGCGACAACGAGGCAACCTTGGTATCCAGAGGTTGAATGGATTGAGCGATCTTCGCACGTCGGGCCATCCCGCATATAGGCCTCCGAACAGCGGCCGACGCGCTTTCGCCCTCGCGTCCCGAACGCGTCGCGCGAACGGCTCGGACGCCCGGGGACGCATTGTAGCGCGCGATCGAACGGTCGCGCCCGCCCTGGTCGCCCGCTCGGCGCGATGGCTGGACGCGGCGGCGCGCGGACGGCGTCCAGGCGTCGACCGGGAGAGCCAGGGCCCGCCTCGCGTTCGCGAGTTCGCCGCGGGCGGCGAGAGCCGCGCGGAGGCCACCCGCGTCTGCCGTGTCGCGGGCTGGGCGGCTAGCACCCGGGCGCGCGGCAGATACCCATCTTGATACGCGCGATCTCCTGGAGTTCCTCGGCGATCTCGAGCGTGCGCATCGCCGCGGCGCGCGCGAGCGCCTGGGCCTCCTCGGTGGTCGCGAGGCGCGCCAGGAGCCGCCGGCCCATCTCGTGGTGATGGCCCTCGTCGGGCTGGATGACGTCGCGGTAGAGGCGCGCCGTCTCCGCGTCCCCCTGCGACTCGCAGTACTCGATGAAGGCCTGGTTGTGCACCTTGGCGAGCGCCTCCCGCGTGAACTGGCCCGCTGCGACGCGCTCGACCGTCGAGCCGAGCCCCTTCAGGTACCCGAACATCGGCGTGGGCGGCCCGAACCTGGCCGGGATCGCCGCCGGATCGACGCCGAGCGCGCGGAGGCGCTCGGCGATGAGCCGGTAGTGCCTCGCCTCATCGCCGCACTGGCGGGCGAGGGCGAGCTTCACCTCGACGTCGGTCTCGGTGGTGAGCCAGAGCGCAGCCTCCTCGGTCGCCTCGAGCTCCTTCTTGAGCGCGGTCGCGAGCAGCTCCGGGATGCCGATCCCGCTCCCTGGCTCCGCCGCGCCGGCCGCGGCCCCGATGCGGGCGAGGCGCTCTCCCACCCTACGGTCGAGCTCACCCAGGAATTCCTCTGGCTTCATGGGTAGCATGATGGGCGCGCCCCGGGCGGCGGGTCAATAGGCCGCCCTCCCGGGGGCGAGACGGGTGTACCCTCCCCGAATGGCCTGGCGCTTCCTGCCCCCGTGGCTCGATCTCGAGTCGGTCTCGATCTCGTTCGACCTCCCCGCGCGCACCGTCCTGAAGCGCACCGGGATAGCCGCGCTCGCCACGTCGAGCGCCACGGCGCTGCGCTTGACGCTCGCGCCGACGCTCCTGCGTGTCGCCTTCGAGCCCTACCTCGTCATCGACCTGCCGCCGCCGCTCGGCGACATGGGGTTGCAGCAGGTTGAGTACGACCTCCGCACAGGCGCCATGACGCCCAACGTCTTCTACACGGGAGGGCTCGTCCGGGTCGGGAAGGACTCGGCCGAGGACGAGGCCCGCGCCTTCATGCGCGGACTCGTCACCTCGACGCCCATGGCCATACCCCCATACGACCCGACGAGCGATCCCGATCTCGTCGTGACCGTGCGTCAGGTGCTGCTGAACCTCGAGTCCGACGGCGGCGGCCCCGCCGTCCGCGGCGCCCGCGTGTCCGCGCGGCTGACGCTGCGCGAGGCGCTCGCGGGCGCGGTGGGCTCGGACGGGTTCCGCATCCCGGCGGGCGCCACCATCGCGGCCAGCGTCGACGTCGAGGGCACCCGGCAGGAGATCGAGACGGCGCCGCGCGTGCAGCGCATCGAGGTCGACTGCTCCTCGGCGGTGCTCCTCAAGCGCGGCGTCGAGCAGGCCGACCTCCGCCGCTTCGTCGTGAGCCGCGGCGGGGAGATCGCCGTCGAGCGGGTCGAGCCGCTCGGCGCAGCCGGCCAGGCCGCGGGCGTCGAGTCGCTCGTCCGCCTGTTCAGCGCCCTGGCCGCGGGCGGCGGCGTCACGCTCGACCCGAAGCACCTCGGCCCCAGCGCCGTCGAAGGGCTCGTCAAGGAAGAGATCGCGCGCGCCCTGCGCCCGGCGCTCGTCGACTGGGTGCGGCAGAACGCCGAGATCATCGTGGGGATGGACCTGCGGCAGGTGCTCGGGATCCCGGAGGACGGCGGCGTGGCATGAAGGGGAGCGGCGGAGGGAGCCTCTCCCGACGCGCGATCGCCGCCGGAGGAGGCCCCTTTCCAGCGCCACCGAACGCTGCGCCGGCCGAGCGACGCCGCCGTCGAGGAGGGCGTCGCCCGCCGACGCGGGGCGCGCGACGCCGGAGCCCTCGGCGGAGCCGAGGAGTGATATAAGCCCTGAATGCGACTCTCCGCCATCCACATCTATCCCGTCAAAGGCTGCCGTGGCGTCGCGCTCGACGCGGCGGCCGTCGACGAGCTCGGCCTCGTCGGCGACCGGCGGTTCATGATCGTCGACCCCGAGTGCAAACCCCTCACCCAGCGCCCGCTGCCGCGCATGGCGCTCATCGAGACGCAGCTCTCCGAGGGCGAGCTCACGCTCGGCGCCGCTGGCCGCTCGCCGATCTCCGTGCCGCGCGCGTCGCAGTCGGCGCAAGGCGCGCGCCTGCTCACCGTCGAGGTCTGGAGCAGCACCGGCCTCCTGGCCGAGGACTGCGGCGATGACGTCGCCGCGTGGCTCAGCGACTTCCTGGATCACCCGGCGCGGCTCGTCCGGGCCGGCGCGGCGTTCCGGCGGCCCGTCCTCAAGGATTCGGTGGCACGCCCGGAAGATGTGGTGTCGTTCGCCGACGAGTTCCCGTTGCTCGTGATCTCGGAGGCCTCCCTCGCCGACCTGAATGCTCACCTCAAGGACCGGGGCGCCGCGGCGTTGCCGATGGATCGCTTCCGTCCCAGCCTCGTCGTGAGCGGCTGCGAAGCCTTCGACGAGGACCGGTGGGGCCGCGTCCGCGTCGGTGAGCTCGTGCTCCGCGCCGGCGGCCCGTGCGCCCGATGCGTCGTCACCACCACCGATCAGCTCACCGCGGAGCGCGGCCCGGAGCCGCTCCGCACGCTCGCCACGTACCGGCGCGATCCGCAGAAGCCCGGCGACGTGAACTTCGGTCAGAACTACATCCACGAGACGAAGTCCGGCGCCTTGCGGGTGGGGGACGAGGTGACGGTCGTATGACGGGGAGCGTGGGCCGCCCGCGCGGCTCGCGCGCGCCCGCACCACGGGCGCCCCGGCGGATCGAGCGGCGGGAGGCGGCGGGATCGCGGGGGCGACGCAGACCGCGGCGCGTCCGTGATAAACATGGATCATGAGAAAGCACGCGCCTCGTTTCTGGATCATCTCGCTCGCCTTCGTGACCCTGCTCTCCCTCGTGTCGCTCGGCGACGCCCACGCCGGTGAGGCCGAGAAGAAGCTCGCCATGGAGCTCACGCACCTCGTCATGCCGAAGGAGGTCTACAACGCCCTCATCGATCAGCTGATGACCAACATGGGGGCGTCGATGCAGCAAGCGGGCGCGAAGATCTCGGCCAAGGACACCGGCAAGCTGAAGGCGGTCGTCGCCGAGGTCCTGCCGTACGACGAGCTGGTCCAGTGGAATGTCGAGATCTACGCGGGGAAGTTCACCGCCGATGAGCTGAAGGAGCTCATCAAGTTCTACGGCACGCCGGTCGGCAAGAAGGCCGCGAAGCTCCTCCCCGAGATCAGCGGGGAGGTGGGAAAGAAGGTCGGGTCGGTCATCATGCAGCGGATGCCCGCGGCGATGAGGAAGGCCGGGATCCAGTAGCGCGCGCCGCGCTCGGAGCCATCGTCTGCGCTACCGCCGGTAGACCAGGAAGCCGGCGATGGCGTCGAGCAGCGCCCGTGGCTCGTCGGCGCGCACAGAGTGGCCGCTGCGCTCGAAGACACGTAGATCGGCGCCCGGGATGAGGCGCGCGATCTCCGCCGACAGATCGGGCGGGCAGATCCAGTCGTGCCGGCCGGCGATGACGAGGGTAGGGACCTCGATCTCGGGCAGGCGTGGCGTGAAGTCGAATGTCCGCATGAACCGCTCCAGGGCCACGTTCCACGCCTCGACGTTGTAGATGGCGCGCGCGCCGGCCTCGGCCGCCTTCTGCGGGTCGAACGTGGTCGAGTAGAGCGGCCCCATGATCTGGAGGAACTCGGCGAACTGCTCGTCGCTCTCGAGCTTGCCGGCCCAGAGGCGCTCGCATGCGTCTTTCTGCTGGTCGGTGCCGCGGCTCGCCACGATCTGTTTGGATCGGTCGATGAGGCGGTGGCTCGCCGCCGTGGCCACGAGGATGAGATGCGAGATGTGCTGCTGGTACCGGAGCGCATAGGCCATGGCCACCATGCCGCCATAGGAGGTGCCCATCACCACGATGCGATCGAGGCCGAGGTGCTGGCGAAGCGCCTCCATGTCCTCGACGTTGTTCTCGAGGGTATATGTCTCCTTCGGGCCGCGCGCCGAGCGCCCCTGGCCGCGGTGATCGAAGTAGACGAGCTGCGCGCGGTCGGAGAGCGGCGTCATCCCGCCCTTGTGCGAGGAGTGATCGGCGCCCGGCCCGCCGTGCACGACGAACATCACCGGCCGTTCGCGCATCTCGGGGCCGTCGGGGACGAGGCCCATTCCCTCGACGTCGAAGTAGATCTCGGTGTCTCGGATCCGCGCGCGCACGGCGTCAGGGTAGCCGATCGGCGGCGCGCCGGGGGCGCGGGAGCGTCGGAGCGAGGGAGCTTGGGTGCGTGCGGAGGAACAGCGGAGGCGCAGCGTGGTGCCGGGGCAGCAGCGGCCGCCGAGGCGAGGTCGCGTCCGGCGCGCGGTCAGGCGACGCCGTGTCGGGTCAGCCAGTCGAGCTGGCGCTCCCAGGCGTCGGCCGCGGCCTCGGGACGGTAGCTCGGCCGGTAGTCGGCGTAGAAGGCGTGCGGGGCGTCGGGGTAGACGCGGATGTCGGAGCGCGCGGCGCCGGGCGCGCCGCCGGCTTCGGAGGCGGTACGGAGCGCTTGCTGGAGCTCGGTGACCGTCGGCAGGGGGATGCCCTGGTCCTGCCCGGCATAGAGGCCCAGGACGGGGACCTGCAGCGCGCCCACCACGTCGATCGGGTGCTTCGGCTGCGCCTCGGTCCGGTCGCCGGTGAGGCGTCCGTACCAGGCGACCGCCGCCTTGAGCGCGGGGTTGTGGGCGGCATAGAGCCACGTGATGCGCCCGCCCCAGCAGAAGCCCACCGCGGCGGCCTTGGTGGCGTCGGCCTTGCCGGAGGCGCGCGCGAAGGCGATGCTGGCGTCGAGGTCGGAGAGCACCTGCCGGTCGGGCACGCGACCGGCCAGCGCCCGGAACTCGTCGATGGTGGTGAGGCGGCTCGGGTCGCCTTGGCGGACGAACAGATCCGGGGCGAGGGCGTAGTAGCCGAGCTTCGCGAAGCGGCGGACGACGTCGCGGATGTGCTCGTGGACGCCGAAGATTTCCTGGATGACGAGCACCAGCGGGAACGGCCCGCCGGAGGCGGGGTGGGCGCGGTAGCCGGGGAGGTCGCCGGCCGGTGCGGGAACGGTGACGGCGCCGGCGATGAGGCCGGCGTCGTCGGTGTGGATGGGGCTCGGAGCGTTGCTCTCGGCGATGGGCGTGGAGGCGGTCATGGCCTGGGCCGGAGCAGCCGCCGTGCCAGAGGTGGGAGCGACCGACCGGAGCGACCGACCCGGGTTGAAGTAGCCGACCGAGGTTGAGGTGACCGACCCAGGTTGGGTTGAGCGACCGACCTGGGTTGAAGTAGCCGACCGAGGTTGAGGTGACCGACCCAGGTTGAGGTACCCGACCAGGCAGCCGGCCCAGGTTAGCCGACCGAGGTTGAGGTAGCCGACCCAGGTTGAGGTAGCCGACCCAGGTTGCGGTTACCTACCCAGGTTGCGGTTACCTCAACCGCCCTATGTCCGGGGCGGCCGTGCTCCTGTGCGGCTACCCCGCTGTTCGCACGCCCTCGCCGGCGACCGCATGCGGCCGCGGCTGCGCGGCGACGCCGCCGCCGATGCGCTCGGCGAAGAACTCCCGCGTGCGCCGCCACGAGAGCTGCGCCGCATCGGCGTGGTACGCGGGCCGCGTCTCGTTGAAGAACCCGTGCCGCGTCCCCGGGTACACGAACGAGATCAGCTCCCGCCCCGCAGCCCGGAACGCCTCCTGCACCGCGCGCGCCTTCGGCGTGATCGCCGGATCCTCCTCCGCATAGTGCACCTGCAGCGGAAATCGCACACTCGTCGCCTGGTCCAGCGGCGGCGCCTGCCCGTAGAAGACCGCGCCCGCCGCGAGCTCCACGCCCGCAACCGCGAGCTGTCCCACCAGCCCTCCGCCCAGCGAAAAGCCGACCGCGGCGATGCCCCCCGGGCGCACGTCGAACCGCCCAGCCAGGTGCGCCGCCGCCGCCCTGGCGTCCGGCAGGTACGTCGACGTATCGCGCTCGCTGAACCAGGCGAACACCGCCTTCAGCCGCTCCTGCTCGCCCGCCGGCAGCCGCGCGACCGCCTCGTCGCGGTCCGGAGCGCGCAGCAGCCCGACGCCGCGGGCCACCTCCGCCTCGGTGAAGGTCCGGTGAACCGCGTCGTGCGAGTACAGGTTCGGCGCGAACGCGAGGTAACCCTCCTGCGCGAAGCGCCTCGCCAGCTCGACCGTGTGGGCCGTGAGCCCCAGCCCCTCATGGAGGATCAGCACCGCCGGCGCCGGCGAGCGCCCGGCCGACGACGGGCGGACCTGCACCGCCTCGACCGTCCCATGAGGACCTCGGAACGACGTCCTCTCGACGCCTGCGCTCGCGGCGGTCACGCCTGCACCTCCGCCTCTGGCGCCTTGTCCTTTCGGGCGGCCTTCAGCTTGCTCGGGGGCCGCTTGCCGAACGGCTCGCCGGCCACGATCTCGGAGCGCACCCCGTCGACCCCGACCGGGATGTCCCCGGTCAACGTCACGCGGTAGAGCACGCGCTCGACGTCGAGGTGCCCGAGGTCCTGCGGGCCGAGGTGCGCGGTGGCCCGGTTGTCCCAGAACGCGACGCTGCCCGGCTCCCACCGGAACCGCACGGTGTACGTCGGGCGGCTGATCTGCTCGAAGAGCAGGTCGAGGATCGCGCTGCTCTCGCGCGGCGACAGGCCGACGATGTGGCTGGTGAACCCGGGGCTGACGAACAGCGCGCGCTCGCCCGTCTCGGGGTGGACGCGCACCACCGGGTGGATCGAGATGAGCGGGTTCTCCCGCACCTTGCGCAGGTACGGGCTGTCCTGGTCCTGCGGGGCGAACCTCAGCCCGAAGCGGTGCTCGGCGCGCAGGCCGTCGACGAGCGCGCGCAGCGGCGCGGACAGCCCCTCGTAGGCCGCCACGAGGTTGGTCCAGGTCGTGTCGCCGCCGTAGGGAGGCAGGATGTGCGCCCGCAGGATCGACGCCGCCGGCGGGTTCACGGCCGCGGTGACGTCGGTGTGCCAGCGGTTCTCGTAGCTGAAGCGCTTGCCGTAGCGGCGATCGTAGCGGCGGCTGTCGATGGCGAGGATCTCCGGGTGCTCGTCGAACGGCTCGTCCTCGTGCGGGTGCGCGTAGGTCACCTCGCCGAAGCGAGCGGCGAAGGCGATCTGCTCGGCGTGGCCGAGCGGCTGGTTCCGGAAGAAGACGACCTTCCACTTCAGCAGCGCCGCGCGGATGGTCGCCACGGACTCGTCGGGCAGCGGCCTGGAGATGTCGACGCCGTGGATCTCGGCGCCGATGTGCCCTGCGAGCGGCTTCACCTGGATGGATGACTCGGATGGTCTCTGGCTCATGGGTCTCCTCCGCGTAGTCCCCCCGTCGCGGTTACGGGCGTCAGGTATGCGGGTGCCGTGCCAGGAGCGAGCCGCGGGGTACGCGCATGGAGACGGCGAGGCGAGGGCACACACCGAGCGCGCAGCGTGAACGTATGGACGCGCGACGTGGATGGCGGCTTCACGCAGGCCACCGCGTCGAACGCTCGCGTCCTCATGCTGCGACGATCGCCTCGCCCTCACCGTGCGCAGTGGCCCAACCTCGCGCGAAGACGATTCAAGTGAACCTCATGATGCTGCAGGTCCGCGTGGCCAGTCGACCGGAGATACTCCACGTAATTGCGCATTGCACCGGCGGCTCGAGGGATGTTGCCCAGCGTCTCATGCACGATACCGATGTTCCAGCTCGACGCAGCTTCCGCCTCCCGATCGCCGATCTCACAGGCGATCGCCATCTGTCGGTCGTAATGCTGGATGGCCAGCAGGGGATCCCCGAGGCCGGCATGGGCGTTCCCCAGGATCGCTTCGGAGCATCATCCATCCTCGCGGTGGCTATTGACACCGCGTCTCGATGCGCGACCATCGCCTCATGGCGCGCACGGCTCCGGTCCCCAACATCCCCGCCATTCCGGGAATGAACCCCGGTGTCTTCATCATGGGCGGCGGCGCCGGCGGCGGGGGCCGCGGCGGGCGCGGCGGCAACGGACGCGGCGGAGATCAGGGCGCAGGGGGCAAGAACGGCGGCAACGGCGCCGATGGCGGCGGCCGCAACGCTGGTAGCTGCGGCCAGGGCAGCGGCGGCGGCTGCCCCAACCCGGCGCACGGGGGCGGGGGAGGAACGCAGGCCGGACACCCCATCGATCCGGTCACGGGCCGTGTCTACACCCTCGCCGTCACCGACATGGCGCTGCCGGGAGCGTTTCCGCTCGTGATCGAGCGCGCCTACAGCTCCGCGCAGCGCGACGTCGACGATGGCCTCGGCCACGGCTGGAACCACTCGCTCGGCTGGCGCGTCATCGAGCTCCGCCGCCGCCGGGCGCGCGTCGTCACGGCCACCGCGCTCGCGTGCGAGGGCCGCTGCCCCGACGAGGGCGAGACCGTGAAGCTCCCGGTCGGGCTGCTGACGCGAACCCGCGAGGGCTACTTCCTCAAGGCCGACGACGGGATCACGCGGGTCTTCGAGCATGCCTTTGCCATCGACAACGAGTTCCGCCTCAGCGCGCTCCTGGATCGCAACGGCAACCAGGCCCGGCTCTTCTACGAGAACGGGACCGGTCCGCTCCAGTTCGTGAACGACAGCGTGGGCCGGCTGCTCCGCGTGCGCCGGCACCGCGACGGCCGCATCGTCGCGTTCGAGGTGAAGAACGCGTCCGCGAGGGGCGCCTGGACGTCCTTCCGCACGTATGAATACGACGAGCGCGGAGATCTCGTGGCCGCGCGCGACGCCCTGGGTCACGCGATGACCTTCGCGTACGACGCAGACCACCGGCTCGTGCTGGAGCGCTGGCCCACGGGCCTCGAGGTCCACTACCGCTACGACGACCACGGCCGCTGCGTGGAGACGTGGTGCAACGATCCGAACGAGCGCGCGCTCTTGGTCGAGGGCGTGCCCGAGGTGCTCGCGGACGGCAGCCGCGCGAAGGGATTCCTGCATGCGAAGGTCGAGTACGGCGCGGGCGAGAACAACGTCATCACCTCGCGCGCGCTGCGGAGGGTCGAGGTGAACGCCTTCGGCAAGGCCGACCGGATCGTCTGGGCGGGGCAGGTGCACGACAACGCGTTCGACGAGTCGGGCGAGCTCGTGGGATACCGCGACGGCCTCGGGCGCGCGTGGAGGATGGGCGAGGCCGACGGCGTGTACCGCGTGGTCGACCCGCTGGGGCGTGCGACGGACTACGTGTATGACGATCGCGAGGACGTCGTGACCACACGCGGCCCGGATGGCCTCGAGACGCAGCACGCGCGCGATACGAACGGCAACCAGATCTACCTCTCGGACGCGATGGGCCTGGTCGCGAGCTTCCGCTATGACGAGCGCGGCTGCCTGATCCACGCAGAGACCGAGGGCGGCGGCAAGACGTCGATGAGGTACGACGCGCTCTGCAACCGCGTCGAGATCGTCGAGCCGGACGGCGGCACGCGCGCGCTGCGCTACGACTTCCTCGGGCGGCTCGTGGAGATGCGGGACGAGAAGGGCGGGGTCCACCGGTGGATCTACGATGCGATGGGGCGCGTGGTGGAGCATTGCTCGCCGCTCGGCGCCCGCACGTTCATGAGCTACGACGAGGCCGGCCGCTTCAACGGCGAGCGCGACGCGGACGGCCGCTGGTTCCGGCTGGTCTATGCGGGCCTCCGCGAGGTGATCGCGGTCGAGCGGAGCGACGGCTCGCGCGTGTCGTACGCCTACGATCGCGAGCTCGACATGGTGCGCATCGTCAACGAGGAGGGCGACATGCACACCATCGAGCGGGATCTCGAGGGGCGGATCCTCTCCGAGCGCACCTTCGACGGCCGCACGCTGCGGTACAGGAACGACCAGGCTGGGCGGCTGTCGAGGATCACCTTCGACGACGGTGAGTTCGTCGAGCTCACCTACGACGAGCTCGATCGGGTCATCGGCCGCTCCTTCTCCGACGACACGTTCCACAAGCTGGAGTACGACGAACGCGGGCGCGTCCTGCTCTTCGAGACGGAGGCGGTCCGCACGCGGTACACGTACGACGCGCGAGGGCGTTGCACCCGCGAGGACACGGAGCTGGTGAGCGATCCATCGTCCGCGACGTCCATCCGGCACCTCTACGACGCCGGGCTGAATCGCACGGTGATGAGCGTGCCCGGCGCCTTCTCGATCGCCACGCCGCGCGACGCCGCGGGGCGGTGCTCCGCGCTCTTCTTTTCGGATGCCAGCGGCGCGCATCAGCCGATCGCGGCGTTCGCGTACGACCCGGCGGGCGCCGAGGCGGGGCGCCTCTTCGCGGGCGGGGGCGGGCTCGAGCTCACGAGGGACGCGCACGGCAACGTCGTCCGCTCGGCCGTCGTCGGCCGCGGCGCCGCCGCCGCCGTCCGCCCGGGTGAGCCCGCTTGGGTCGGGAAGCTCGGGGGCCCGGAGACCCTGCGGTTCGACTACCGGTGGTCGCCCGCGAGCGAGCTCCTGGTGCTTGCGGATCGCGATCGCGGGGCGCAGTCGTTCGCATATGACGCGCGCGGTCGCATCGCGCAGAAGCGGCACGAGCGGCGGGCCGGGACCGAGGACTACGTGCTCTCGCCGCGCGGCGACGTCCGCTGGATCGACGGCCGCGCGCAGTTTCACCTGGGCGGCGGTCGGCTCGTGACCACGAACGGCGCGACGCTCACGTACGACGCGCGCGGCCGGCTCGTGAAGAAGGTGGAGGGCGCCGCGGTGACCACCTACGCATGGAGCGTGCTCGGCCTGCTCTCGGGCGTGACGTTGCCCGACGGCACCCGGCTCGAGTTCGTGTACGACGGGTTCGCGCGGCGCCTGGAGAAGCGCGTCGTGCGGCGAGGCGCGGCGCTCGTGAGGCACCGCTACCGCTGGGATGGTGAGGACCTCCTGGAAGAGACGGTGGAGCGCGCGGCGAGCACCCCCGGCGCGACCACGCCGTTCACGCTGGTAGAGCGTAGGCGCTACGCGTGCGCGCCGGGCTCGCCGGCGCCGATCGCGCAGGCGATCGATACCGAGGCCGGCCCGGGCGCGTGGAAGTACCTCGTGCACCGGGACGGGGCGCCTGTGCCGCTAGCGCTCGTGGACGCCGACGGGACCGTCGACCAGGTCTTCGAGACCGGGGCGTACGGCCGGGTCATCGCGGGCGACGCCACCGCCACGCTGAGCCGATTCCCGGGGCACTGGTACGAGCCGGAGACGGGGCTCCACTACAACCGGTGGCGGTACTTCGATCCGGCGAGCGCGACGTACCTGAGCCCGGAGCCGCTGGGGCTCGAGGGAGGGCTCGAAGCGTACGGGTATGTGAACGGGCGGCCGCTCGCGTTGGTGGACCTCGATGGTTTGATGGGCTCCACCCTCAGCTCCCGGCGCCTCCCCCGATCTCAAGGAGGCGGCACACGAGACTTCACGGGGCGGTCAGCCAGCGAGCGCAACGCCGGCGGCAGGGGGCCGCTGTACGATCTCCACCCGGCAGTCGCCGCCGCGCTCCCCCAGGACTCCGGGCGCGGCCAGGGCAGGGATCCGTCTTGGTGTTCCGAGCCCCATGCGATCAGCAATTATCTCCACGACTACGAGGATCGAAACGGCGTGAGATGCGATCCGGGCACACCCGAAGGCCAGCGGCATCTCCGCCGCGCCCTGCGCCGCATGGGGCCGATCGGAAGCACCGATGTCAATGGAACCGCGTGCGCGCCGTGCCCGAACTGCTCACAGACGCTGGCTCGCTTGCACGCCCTGGCAGGCACGGGCCAGCAGCCCGAGACGATTCCCGCGTCGCCCCCTAGAGGCGGACCGCCCCTCAACTTCCGGCCTGCCGGCGCGGGCGCACCGCTGGACCGGGCGCGGCAACAGGGCGCCCAGGGGAACACGGCGCCCCTGGACGACGCGCGCCGGGCGAACGCGGCGCGGTACCGACAGCAGCTCGAAGCGGATCGGGCGGCAGGGCGGAACAATCACTCGGATGTGGAGATTGAGCGCCGCGCCAATCGCGTGGCCGGAATGACCCCGGGCGTCTTCGAAGGTACCGGCCAGAACAACGACTGGGGTCCGACGTGAAGACTCGATTCAGCCATCCCCTCCTCGGTACAATCGAGAAGGGCATGTTCAACCCCGAGCTCCGATCCATCTGTGGAACCAAACAGCTCACGGCATCCATCTCTCAGTTGAACGAGGTGGCGGAGAGGCTCGAGCGGTGGCGTGCCCCGGGGTTCGAACTGCGGGCCCGCGTCCATCTCGGCACCTTCGAGCCGGAGACGGGGCCGGTCACCGCGCTCGACAAGACGAACGCTCTCGTCAATGGCGTTGCTCGCCGGGTCGGCCAGGCGAGTCGCCAGTCTCACCTGCACAGCTTCTCGTGGCACGTCTGCGACGACGTGCTCGCCCTGCGCGACGACGTGTTCTTGCGAGTCCTGGGGCCCACGGCGAGCAGCCTGCGGCCCTGGCTTGAAGAGTGCGCAGCGCTGCGTTTGCAATGCATCTTTCCGGTGGTTCGAGCCGCCGGACCGTCGCTTGTCGCTCCCAAGTCTGGCTGGATCGAGTTTCGCGACGACTACGTCGACGCGACAGGGCGTGCGGCTCTGGACAACGACGCCGTGCACCTAGATCTCCCGCTCGAAGAAGCGAACGAGCGGCTTCGACATAGCGTGGTCGGATTTCTCTGCGCAACCGTCGATCCAGCGTCAAAGACGCTTCCGCTGTCGCCTCGCGCGAGAGAGGCGGCGTCGCGCTGGCTCTGCCGGCTGCACGATCCCGGCGACCATTCGCGGCTCGCCTCATGGGTGCTGGAGAACGGCGGCAGCGAGGCACTCGCCAGGACGGCCGCAGACGCGGAGCGCTCGTTCGGCGGTTTGCGCAGCGTCGACCGGGTCCAGCGCTTCGGCGGGATTCAGATGCTCGACCGAGCCCTCGCCGAAGGGAGCGTGGCGGAGTGGCCACTTCAGCAGACGCCGGACGGCCCCGCGATCCTGGTGAGCGTACGAGATATCGACAACCCCGACACCCTAGTGTGCTTGACGGAGGACGGCAGGATGTGGGCCTATGGGTTCGGCTGGGACGATTGGGAGCGAACGAGCGACTCCGCGCGCGTGTTCGTCACCCGGGTCGCGCTGTGGGGACACCCCAAAGAAGTGCCGATTCATGTCTCGCGGTCGTCGCATGGTCGTGCGCTCGGCCAGGCGCTCGGCCTGGAGGAGGTCGAAGATGCCACCGACTCCACCGGCACCTTGTACGCCGGCGACGCGGCGATGGTATTCGAGCGGAGGCTGTCCGAGGGGCGCGCCGTTACATGGCTGCGCGAGCTGCGCCCCGAGGCGGTGCTCGCCTGGGACGAGTTCACCTCCCCTGCCTGAAGCACCGCCCGCTCCGTGGCCTCCTCGTCGAACATGCAGATACGCGATTCCCCCGCCCTTCCAGGTGTCTCGCTCAGCGATCGAGAGCGGCTCCGTGAGCGAGCGCTCTTGAAGTGCTTCACCCCGCAAGCCGAGGCACGAGCGTGCGAGCTCCCCGCGGGGTAGGCCGTCCGTTGCGGCAGTTCCGCATTCCACGCCGCCTCGCTCCAAGTGTAGCGGACCCCCCGGATGACCGGCGCCCACGACGTCCCCCTCGCACCTGGGTGCACGCGCCGCCACGAGCAGCGCCGAACCAGCCCGCCGCCGCGGACCCGCCGCCGCACATGCGCCGCCGCGCCCCCGCCCCGCGCCCGCCCCGCGCCCCCGCCGCCGCGCCCCGCCGCCGCGCCCCGCCCCGCGCCCGCCCCGCGCCCCCGCCGCCGCGCCCCCGCCGCCGCGCCCCCGCCGCCGCGCGCCCGCCCCGCGCCCCCGCCGCCGCGCGCCCGCGCCGGGCCCCCGCCGCCGCGCCCCCGCGCGCCGGGCCCCGCCGCCGCGCCCCGCCGCCGCGCCCCCGCGCGCCGGGCCCCGCCGCCGCGCCCCCGCCGCCGCGCCCCCGCCGCCGCGCCCCCGCCCTGCGCCCCCACGGCGCGATCTCGACGCCCACCGCGATCGCGGCCCGCCGCGCGACGGGGTCCGTCGAGTAAGCTGCGCCGCATGAAGGTACCCCGACTCACGGGCCGCGCGCTCACCGCAGCGCGCCTCGCGGCCGAGGCGCCCGGATCGTCCGCCGCGCTCAGGAAGGTGCTGAAGCGCGCCCTGGGCATCGATCGCCTCTCGTCGCTCCCGGACGCATGGCGCGACGACATCCCCGCGCAGGCCCGGCCGATCCAGGCCGCGGCGCCGCGGCGCTGGGGCGACGCCGCGCTCGGCGCGCTCCCGCGCCGCGACTGGCCCAGGACCTCGCTCGCCTACGCGGCGGCCTACCGCCACGGCGCCGTCGACCCGCGCCGCGTCGCCGAGCGCGCCCTGTCCGAGATCGACGCGCTCGCCGCGCAGCGCCCGTGCATGAACATCGCCGTCGCCGCCGCGCGCGAGGCGGCGCTCCGCGACGCCTACGCGGCGGCCGCGCGCCACGCCGCCGGCCGGGCGCGCGGCCCGCTCGACGGCGTGCCCTTCCTCGTCAAGGACGAGTTCGACGTCGAGGGCCTCCCGACCACGCTCGGCTCGCGCTGCGGCCCGCTCGAGCCCGCGCCGCGCGACGCCGCCGTCGTCGCCCGGCTCCGCCAGGCGGGCGCCGTGCTCCTCTGCAAGACGGTGCTGACCGAGTGGGGGATGTCGCCGCTCGGCAACAACGTCCACCAGCGCATGCCCCACAACCCGCACCACAGCGAGCGCGCGGCCGGCGGCTCCTCCACCGGCTCCGCCGTCGGCGTCGCGCTCGGGCTCGCCCCGCTCGCGGCCGGCGGCGACGGCGGCGGCTCGATCCGGACGCCCGCCGCGCTGAACGGCATCTTCGGCCTCAAGCCGACCTTCGGCCGCGTGAGCCGCGCCGGCGACGGCTTCAAGGGCTCGGTCGCCCACGCCGGCCCGATCGCCTGCAGCGCGGCCGATCTCGCCCTCTTCCTCGACGCCGTCGCGAGCGAGCCCGACCCCGACGACGACCTCACCGCGTGGGCGCCTCCGCCGCCCCCCGGCGGCTTCGGCGCGCTCCTCGGCGCCGGCGTGCGCGGCCTGCGCATCGGCGTCGACGAGGCCGAGTGGCGCGACGCCAGCGTCCCGATCGCGAGCGCGTGCCGGGGCGCGCTGCGCGCGCTCGAGCGCGAGGGGGCCGTCCTCGTGGACGTGCAGATCCCGATCGCCCGGTACGCCGCGCAGATCGGCTACCTCGTCATCGGCCCCGAGTCGCTCGAGGCCCACCAGCGCGCCTTTCGGGAGCAGCGCGACCTCATCAGCGAGGACCTGCGCGTCACCTTCAGCGTGCTCTCGGGCGTCACCGCGCGCGAGCGGCGCGACGCCGCGCGGCTGCGCGCCGGGATGCGGCGCGAGGTGGCGCGGGCCCTCGCCGGCGTCGACGTGCTCGCGCTCCCGACGACCGCGATCACCGCGCCCCGCTACCAGCAAGCCGAGGAGGGGCGCGCCTTCCTCGACCCCGCTGCCCTCGAGGGGGTGTGCCGCTTCGCCTTCCTCGCCAACCTCACCG
Source organism: Sorangium sp. So ce836 (assembly GCF_028553905.1). Classification (NCBI taxonomy): domain Bacteria; kingdom Pseudomonadati; phylum Myxococcota; order Polyangiales; family Polyangiaceae; genus Sorangium; species Sorangium sp. So ce836. The sequence continues at coordinate 176,983 of NZ_CP102233.1, forward strand.
GCCTCCCCGCCGGCACCGCGCCCGTCGGCATCGACGCCGAGCGCCTGCCCATCGGCCTGCAGATCATCGGCGACGCGTGGGACGAGGCGGCGGTCCTCGCCGTCCTCGCCCACCTCGAGCGGTCCGAGCTCGCGGTCGCCCCGCGGCCCCCGGGAGGCATCGACCTGCTCGGGTAGCGGGCCCGGCGCGCCCGGCAGCCCCGACCGCCATCGGACGAGCGGCGGTGCTCGGAGAGGAGATCGGCGGCGGCGACTCGCACGCTTCCGGAGACGCCCGTGGTATCGTCGGATACGAACGCGAGATGGGGCGTCAGCGGCACGGACTGGATCTTTGCATGGATAGCGATGCATCCCCTGACGCTGCTCGACCGTGATAGCGTGCCGCCTCGCTCTATCGAGCCCACGGAGATCTGGAATGGGTCAGAGCGCTGGAAGCCATCCTCCTGACGTCAAGATAGCTCCGGCGCCGTGGACGCTGACCGGCGACGCCTACATCGCGATGCTCGAGCTCCCGGAGCGCCTGCTCCGGGAGCGGTGCTTCATCCCGGAGGCGCTCCGCCCGCGCTTCGACGGGCGCTACAGCCTGCTCATGGCGCTCGACTACGCGTCCTCGAACGTGGGGCCTTATCGCGAGCTCCTGTTCATCCCAGGGCGCTACCGCACGCGCCGCGGCCTGCGCTGGTCGATCAGCAAGATCTACGTCAGCTCGTGGGAGAGCGTGATGAGCGGCCAGGCCAACTGGGGTATCCCCAAGGAGCGCGCCGATTTCGATCTCGCGCGCGAGGCCGACGGCAGCGAGCGGCTCCGGGCGTCGCAGGGGGGCGACGTCTTCGCCGACGTGCGCTTCGCGGCCGCGGGCCCGAGCCTGCCCGCCTCGAGCGCGCTCGTGCCCGCGCGCCTTCGCGGGCTCGTGCACCACCGCGACGGGCACGATCACTTCTGCACGCCGACCGCGGCCGGGCGCGTCCGCCGCGCGCGCCTGCTCGACGCGCGTGTCGATCCGGCGCGCATGCCGCCCATCGACGCGGGGCGGGTCGTGTTCGCCGTCCGGCTCTCCGGCTTCCGGGCCGAGTTCCCGGCGGCCGACGTCGAGCTCCCCGACGCGGCCTGACACCCTCGCCCCGCTGTCCGGCGGCGAGCCCGGCGACCTCGCCGGGCTTGCCGCCTCGCCTCGCCGTCACTCCGCGGCCGCCATCACGATCCACACGGCGCTCCCCATGCGCACGCCCTCGGCGCCCGCGTGGGGCGCGATGGCCTCGCGCAGGTCGGCGCGCACGCGATCGACGAGCTCCGGCGCGGCGTTCGCCTCGCGCAGCGCGGCGGCCGCCGGACCCATCTTCAGGAGGAAATCGACGGTCTCGTCGAGCGCTCTCCCGCCTGCGATCGAGAGCTCCTGGTCGATCGGCTCGCACTGCACCCGGACGAACCCGGCGCGCGAGAGGACGTCGCCGACACGCGCTGCGTCGGCGAACGCGAACGGGCCGGGCGCGTGCGGGTCGGCCTGCGCCAGCGGGAGGTGCCTGCCCAAGATCTGGGTCGGCACCGAGAGCCAGGGGTTCTCCTGGAGCGATCGCCAGCAGACGAAGGCGAGCCGCGCGCCGCGCCGCAGCGCCTTCCGGAGGTTCTCGAAGGCCGCCGCGGGGTCGGCGAAGAACATCACCCCGAAGCGCGAGTAGAGGACATCGAACGGCCCGGGCAGCGCCGCGGTCTGCGCGTCCGCGTTCTCGAAGGCCACGTTCGCGGCGCCCGCCACCAGCGCCGCCGCGCGCGCCCTGTCCAGCATCGGCGCCGAGACGTCCACGCCGACCACGGCGCCCGAAGGGCCGACGCGGCGGCCGAGCTCGAGCGTCGTCTCGCCGATGCCGCAGCCGACGTCCAGGACGCGCTCGCCCGCGGCGATGCCGGCGCGATCCATGGCGAGGGCGCCGAGCGGCCGCATCTGCGCCGAGATGAGGTCGTTGAGGGCCACCCACTTCGGTCCGGCGACCTCGTTCCAGCACCGGATCTCGTCGGCGTTCGGACCGGAGACCTTGATCATCGCTCGAGCTCCTTCGGTGCCCGCGCGGCGGGCTTTACCGGCGGTGCCCGAGAGGTACCTCCGATCTGGGTCGGGTTCCACACCGGCATCGTCGCGGCCTCCGCCCATGGGCGGCCGCGCTCCGAGCCAGGTGTGGCTGCATGAATGCAGGGACGAGCGCCGCGCGCCCCGGCCGGCCGGCGCGCGCGCTCAACGGCCGAGAGCGAGCAGGAGCTTCAGAGAGCCCAGGATTTCCTCGTTGGTCAGAGCGCAGTGGCCGTAGCGGTGGACCGGGATAGGGACCACGACGCCGCGATCCGAGGTGTCGACCTTGAGCAGGTAAAGCGGCTCGTGCCAATAGGGGACGATCGGATCCAGGGTGGTGTGGAGCGTCACCAGCGGGAGCGACACGTCGCCGGTGGTCTCGTGCTCGGCGACGTTCCGGAGCGCGCGCGGCGAGGCGGCGAAGCGCTCGACCCGCAGGTTGAGCAAGAGATCGTTGTGCGAGCCGACGTAGAGGCGCCCGCGGTTGTCGTAGGGGTTTCCCCCGAGCTGCTCGACCGCGTCGTTTGTGGCGAAGATGTTGAACTCGAGCACGCTAACGATGGTCGTCGCGATGGTCTCCGGGTCGCCCGGGTCGAAGGCCGCCTTCGCGGTGCGGACGAGCTGCTTGGCCGCGCCGGGGTTCGCGGCGATGGCGGCCTGCACCCGCGGCAGGTAGACGGTGAACCAGCCGGCGATCACCTCCGGTGGAATCTCGATGGCGCTGCCGGGGATCACGCCGGGAAAGAAGTAGTCGAAGAGCGCCCGGAAATCGCCGAAGTAGTTGAGCTGCTCCCGGAAGCTGCCGATGGGCCCGCACATGGCCAGCCCGCCGCTGTACAGCTCCGGATACCGCTCGAGCGAGAGCGTCGTGACGAGTCCGCCTTCGGAGACGCCGAACAGGTACGTGTGCGCCGGAAGCGCCCTCGCGCGGAAAGCCTCGACGAGCTGCCGGACGTCCTCCACCCCCGGGAGGATTGCGAGCCCGTTTCGCCGATAGCTCGTCGTCGCGAAGGCGAAACCGCGGCTCAGCGCGGCCTCCTGCGGGTTGAACCCCTCGGGGAACGAGAAGCTGTAGAAGTCGAGGGGCTGGAGAGGGGAGACATATCCGTGCGCCCACACGAGGAGGTCGCCGTTCCATCCGCGACGGGGAATGCAGAGGCGGATGCGCGCGCGGCTCGGGAGGACCTCGTCGGTGCAGCCCTCGGGCGCCGGGCCCAGCACCTGCGCCTCGGCCGGGGCGGCGACGGCGCAGAGCAGCGCCGCCGCCGCGATCGCTCGCGCGAATCGAAGGAACGTTTGCATGGTCGACTCCGTTGCTGCGCCGCTCGACTGCGGGGCTCGCGCGGCGGTGTGCGGATGCTCGCCTGTTGCGCGATGGCCATGGTAGCCGTGGTCTCCAGCGAGTCAATGCTCGCGCGCTCGCGTGCTCGCGTGCTCGCGTTGAAGATGGCTTATCGCTCCTGCCGCGCAGTTGTGTGGTGAACGCTCGCGCCGCCCGTCGTGAGTGCAGGACGGGCATGTTGCGTGGTGGTCGCTCGAGAGCGGAGCGAGGCCGAGAAGCCTATTCGACCGAGGGTATGGCCCGTTCCCGGCGGAATACGGGTCGTGACACACCTCGCCGGGCGGCGCGCTCGTCGCACGTGCCGGCGGGGGCGCCGGCCAGCCGCTCGAGGTGCTCCCAAGCGCCCCGCAGGCGGCCGTCGCGCGAGGGGCGATGCCGGCCCGCTCGCCTGCGCGCCGATCAGCTGAGCGCGATCATCGCGGCCGTCGCCGCGTAGTCGACGCGCTGCGCGCGGTACGGGTAGGTCGGCGGGAAGCGCTCGAGCGCCGTGCGGAGGCGGCGGGTCGACGCGCCGTCGAGCGGGTCGAAGCGCAGGCCCACGGCGCGGCCCGGGTCCCCCTCGCGCCGGCCGTGCAGGGTGCGCGCGATCGTCGCCGTCGCGTCGATCCAGACGTCCGTGTCCGGGATCCGGAACGAGACGATCACCGGCTCGCCCGTGAGCGCGCGGGCGCTCGTCAGCACGAGCATGCCGTCGATGGACAGGTCGATCGCCCGAGTCCCGAGCAGCCGGAAGCCCCGCTCGCGCACGGCATGGCACTCCACGATCGCGGCGCGGCGCGTGACGCGGCGCTCGCTGGCGAGCAGCATCTCCATGGTCGTTCTCCTCAGCGCGGTACGCTACGGAGGAACGCTACAGGTGAGCAAGAAAACTACATGAGGGGGCCCCGCGCCGCGGCGGGGATGAGGGGGCCCCGCGCCGCGGCGGGGATGAGAGGGCCCCGCGCCGCGGCGGGGCCCCCTCGTTGTCGCTAGCGGCCCGTGCGGCGCCGGCGCAGGGCCAGGCCGGCGAGGGCGGCGAGCATGGGCAGGAGCGCAGCCGCGCTCCGGGCGTTGCCCGCGGGCCCGGGCCGCGCGGTGCAGAGGCCGTTGCCCTCGGCGAAGATGCCGGTCGGATCGTTCGCCTCGGCGGGCCCGCAGGTGCCCGGCGCGCTGTCGGTCGAGCTGCACACCTCGTCGGACGGGCAGCTGTTGCCGTCGGCGCCGCGGCAGCCGTCCACGCAGGCATGATCCACACAGATCGACCCGCTCGTCGGGCCGCCGCAGTCGCTGTCCTGCCTGCACGTCTCGGCCTGATCGTCGTCCCCGTTGTTGGGGTCGGTCTCGCCCGGGTCGATGGCGCCGTTGTGGTTCGCGTCCTCCACGCCGTCGAGCACACCGCCGTCGTCCGTGTCCGGATCGAGCGGGTTCGTGGTCGTCGTCGGGTCGGCGTCCGGGATGCAGGTCTCCGCGGCCGGGTCGGTCGCCGCGTCGGAGCAGTCGAGCCCGAGCTCGGTGCCGTCGAACAGCCCGTCGTTGTCGCTGTCGGGGTCGAGCGCGTTGATCAGCCCGTCGCCGTCGTGGTCGTCGCTGAAGTTCGGCTCGGCGCCGTCGAGCACGCCGTCGTCGTCGCTGTCCGCGTCGTTCGGGTCGGTTCCGATCTCTTCCTCGAGCGCGTCGATCAGCCCGTCGCCGTCGGTGTCCGCCGGCATCCCGTCGTCGTCGCCGTTGTTGGGATCGGTCTCGCCCGGGTCGATGGCGCCGTTGAGGTTCACGTCCTCCTGGCCGTCGGGCACGCCGCCGTCGTCCGTGTCCGCGTCGAGCGGGTCGGTCTTCGTCGCGCCGTTGTCCGCGTCGGGGCGGCAGTGGCCCGCGTCCGCGTTCGTGCCCTCGCCGTCGCAGCCCAGCCCGAGCTCGGTCCCGTCGAACAGCCCGTCGTTGTCGCTGTCCACGTCGAGCACGTTGATGAGCCCGTCGCCGTCGGTGTCCTCACCGGGGCGCGGCTCCTGCCCGTCGGGCACGCCGTCGTCGTCGCTGTCGGCGTCGTCCGGATCGCTCCCGATCATCTCCTCCACCGCGTCGGGCAGCCCGTCGCCGTCGCGATCGTCCGCCACGGCGTCGTCGTCGCCGTTGTTCGGATCGGTCTCGCCCTCGTCGATGGCGCCGTTGTGGTTCGCGTCCTCCACGCCGTCGGGCACGCCGCCGTCGTCCGTGTCCGGATCGAGCGGGTTCGTGGTCGTCGTCGGGTCGGCGTCCGCGATGCAGTTGCCCGCCTCGGGGTCGGTGGCCTCAAGGCCGCAGGGCAGGCCGAGCTCGGTGCCGTCGAACAGCCCGTCGCCGTCGCTGTCGGGGTCGAGCGCGTTGATGAGCCCGTCGCCGTCGTGATCGTCGCGGAAGTTCGGCTCGTCGCCGTCGATCACGCCGTCGTCGTCGCTGTCCGCGTCGTTCGGGTCGGTGCCGATCTCGGTCTCGAGCGCGTCGCTCAGCCCGTCGCCGTCGGTGTCGACCATCGGCAGGTCGTCGCGGCCGTCGTTCGGGTCGGTCTCGTCCGCGTCGACCACGCCGTTGCGGTTGATGTCCTCGTTGCCGTCGGTCACGCCGCCGTCGTCGGTGTCCGCATCGATCGGCGAGGTCTTGGTCGCCCCCTCGTCCGCGTCGGGGATGCAGTGGCCCGCTTCCGTGTTGGTGGCCGGGTTGTCGCAGCCCAGCCCGAGCTCGGTGCCGTCGAACAGCCCGTCGTTGTCGCTGTCGACGTCGAGCGCGTTGATGAGGCCGTCGCCGTCGGTGTCGTCGCCGAAGTTCGGCTCGTCGCCGTCGAGCACGCCGTCGTCGTCGCTGTCGGCGTCGTTCGGATCGGTCCCGATCGTCTCCTCCAGCGCGTCGCTCAGCCCGTCGCCGTCCGAGTCCACCGGCGGGGTCGCGTCGTCGTCGCCGTTGTTCGGATCGGTCTCGCCCTCGTCGACGACGCCGTCGAGGTCGACGTCCTCGTTCCCGTCGGACACGCCGCCGTCGTCGCTGTCGGCGTCGAGCGGGTCGGTCTTCGTCGCCCCCTCGTCCCCGTCGGCGCGGCAGTGGCCAGCCGCCGCGTTGGTGGCCGGGTTGTCGCAGGGCAGGCCGAGCTCGGTGCCGTCGTAGAGCCCGTCGTCGTCGCTGTCCGGGTCGAGCGCGTTGATGAGGCCGTCGCCGTCGGTGTCCTCGTTCCAGCGCGGCTCCTGCCCGTCGGGCACGCCGTCGTCGTCGCTGTCGGCGTCGTTCGGGTCGGTGCCGGCCTCGACCTCGTCGGGATCATCGATCCCGTCGTTGTCCGAGTCGCAGCCGTTGTTGAGCACGCCGTCGCAGTCGTTGTCGATCGAGTCGCCGCAGACCTCGGCGCCCGTGGGCTCGCAGACGCAGGTGTTGCCCTCGGGATCGCACGTCGGGGTGAGCGTCCCGCAGTGCGCGTCGGTGAGGCACTCGACGCACGTGTTGGGCGTCCCCGCCGTCTCGCAGTACGGCGTCGGCGCGGCGCACTGCGCGTTCGTCTCGCACTCGTCGACGACGCTCTCGGTCGGCGGCACGCCGTCGGTCGGCCCGTTGCCGTCGGTCGGCGTCTCCTCGGCCGGCGCGCCCTGCTGCCCGGCCGCGCTGACGATCGCCTGGTTGCGGATGAGGCCCGAGGCGCCGGCGTCGACCCTCACCTGGAAGGTGACCGTCGACGACCCGGTGGCGGCGGGGAGCGAGCCCCCCGTCGCGCCGTTCGCGCCGGTGCCGAGCCGCACGCGGACCGTGCGCGTCGCGGCGTCGTACTCGCCCTGGTCGTCGCCGGCCGCGTCCGTCTTCGCGCCCATGTTGGCGCCCGCCGTGACCGAGAGCGACCCCGGCACGTACGTCACGCCCGCGGGCAGCGGATCGGTCAGCACGGTGTTGACCGACGCGTCGTTGCCGGTGTTGACGACCTGGATCGTGTACCGGATCACGTCACCCGGGAGCAGCAGTCCGCCGTTCGCGTCGACGGCCGACTTCGTGGAGGACGTGAAGTCCGGCTTGAACGTCGAGATCGACGTGACGAAGCCGGCGAGGAAATACAGGTCCATGGTGCTCGACGCCTCGATGGGCGCCGAGGTCAGGCCCGGGGTCACCATATCCCTGATGTTGAAGACGTCGATGTCCATGCCGGCCATGGTCCCGGGGGTCCCCGCCAGCCGGGGGAGGTCGCCCTCGTTCGACACCGGCACGCCGAAGTAGGACCGCGTGCCATTGAAGAAGTTGTCGACGGGGTTCTGATCGTTGGCGAGCGCCACCCCGTTGAAGAGGAACGCGTCTCCGGGGATGGACTGATCCCCCTCGAACGTGACCATGCCGATCTTCGCGTCATAGCCCGCGTTCGGCACCACGAACCCCGACAAGGTGGCGGACTGGGTCGACCCGCTGGCCACCGTGTCGAGCCCGTCGAAGAGCGCGAGGTTGCGCGGCGGGTCGGAGGCGAGCTCGTAGAACACGACCAGCCACCACCCGGCGAAGTGGTTGTCGAAGAGGTTGTTCGTGAAGCTCGCGGTATTGACGCCGCTTACCCGGTACGCGCCGGACCCGTGCGCCTGCACGATCGGGGTGATGTCCGCGACCGACTGGTAGTAGAGGCGATTCGAGCTGACTCTCTCGACGCTGTCATCGGCCGTCACCTCCTCGGAGAAGCCGCTCGCGCCGGGCCGCTCCAGGGTGATGGCCTCGTCCGCGGTCCCGGCGCCCGCGACGGGCCCGAGGTGCGCGGACCAGTACAGGTACGCGTGGGTGACCGTCGCGCCGGCCGGCACCTGGAGCACCGCCGTGGTGCGCGCCTGGGCGGCGGTGATGCTGCTGCTCGCCTCCGCACCGCCCTCCGCGGGCGAGTCGGCGCGCCAGAAGATGTCGGGCGCGCTGTCGCCGGTGTTGCTCCCGCAGGGGCCGACGTCGCCCAGCACGGGCGGCTCGATGCCGTCGCCGCCGCACTCGTAGCCGAGCGTGTTCCCGATCAGGACGAAGTCGCCCCGCTGATCGACCTGCACGCGCAGCGCGGGCGCCGCGTGCGCTGCGCCGCTCTGCCCGCCCATCCAGGCGAGCCCGACAAGACCACCTATGAAATAACGTCGCTTCACGGCGCCTCCTGCTGCTGCTTCGGCTTCTTCTCGAGGATCTTGAACTGCACGCGGCGGTTCTTCTGGCGTCCCTCTTCGGTGTCGTTCTCCGCGATCGGGACGTCAGGCCCGTAGCCCTTCGACGCCAGCCGCTCGGCCTCGATGCCGCGCTGGACCAGCGCCTTCGTGACCGACTCGGCCCTCGCCTGGCTGAGCCGGATATTGTACGCGCGTCCGCCGCGCGGATCTGTGTGCCCCTGCACCTCGATCTTGGTGATCTCCGGGTGCTCCTTCAGCACACCCGCGACCTCGTCGAGGAGCTCGTCGCTCGCCTTCTTGATGGTCGCCTTGCCGGTGTCGAACTGCACCTGCTGCAGGATGACGATCTCCTGCTCGGTGACGCGCACCGCCACGGGGCAGCCGTTCTTCGCCGGATCCGGATCGGGCTTGCCCCTCTCGTCCGGGCAGGCGTCCTTGTCGTCGCGCACCGTGTCGCCGTCGCGATCGCCGGGGCAGCCGTTCGTCGCCGGATCCGAGGTGCGGAGCCCGGGGATGTCGGGGCAGGCGTCCTCCGCGTCGATCACACCGTCGCCGTCCTTGTCGGGCGGCGGCGGGCAGCCGTGCTTCTTCGGGTCCTCGTTGCTCGGGCCGGCCTCGTCCGGGCACGCGTCGACGTCGTCGGTGATGCCGTCCTTGTCGCGGTCCCCGGGCGGCGGGCAGCCGTGCTTCTTCGGGTCGTCGTTCGCGATGCCGGCCGTGTCCGGGCACGCGTCGACGCGGTCGAGGATGCCGTCCTCGTCGCGATCCGACGGCGGGCAGCCGTTCCTCTTGGGATCGGGGTCGCCGACGCCGGGCACGTCCGGGCAGGCGTCGTTCTCGTTGAGGATGCCGTCCTTGTCGCGGTCGGGGTCCTCGCGCCGGACCTCGGGCGAGTACGCGAGCATCGCGACCGCGCGGAAGTCCGGGGTGCCGATGCCCGACGTGAAGCCGGGGCCGGCCGCGACGCCGATCTCGAAGTCGCGGACCGCCGGCGCGAAGCGGTAGCGCACCCCGAGCAGCGCCTCGACGTTCGTGTTGCGCGCCTCCGGCTTCTCCAGCACGGTCGACACGGTCACCTCGGGCCCGATCTGGAGCTGCTCCTCGGGCAGCAGCAGCAGGCCGACGCCCGCGCCGCCGTTGAACATCAGGCCCTGCCGCACCTGCGCGAACGTCTGCGCCGGGCGCAGATCGACGCCGGCCGCGGCCGACCAGACGAAGCCCGGGACCCGGCCGCCGGCGATGAGCTGGGGCATGCCGCGCACCGAATCCTCGCCCACGAACGAGCCTTCGCCGCCGCCGGTCGGGAACCAGATGAAGCCGCCGACGGCGAGCTGGAACGGGTCGAAGTAGTCGCCGAGCAGGCGGAGGCGCAGCCCGACCCGGAGGTCGCCGATCTGCGCGCCGCTCGGCGAGGCGAACGAGAGCCCCTCGGCTGCCGGGCTATCCCCCTCCTGCAGCACGGCGAGCGGCACGTCGACGTTCACGTGCAGCCGGTCCCAGAGCGAGAGCGAGCCGTTCAGGTGCAGGAACAGCTGGTGCCCCACGATGGCGCCGAGGTGGTCGTCGCTGCCCTCGCGCGTGAGCACGAGCGGGTTGTGGGCGTAGTCGCCGAGCAGGGCGAGGTGGAGCGTGGGGCTGCCGTCCTGGCGCGGCGAGGCCGCGTACGGCGACGACACGCTGAACATCCGGTCGCCGGCGGGCGCTGGGTTGAAGCGGTTCAGCGCGAGGCCGCGCGCCGGTCCCGCCTCCTGAGCGGACGCTGGCGCGGCCCACGCCGCCGCCGCTAGTGCGGCGGCGCCGCAGATCCATCGAGGGGGGAAATGGACTCTCATGCGCAGGATCACCTATGGGTGCATGGGGCGAGCGGCCGTCGACTGCACCGGCGCGCAGGCACGTTGGGGGAAACACCGCGTCCCCGACGAGGAGGAGCGGCCAGCTGCTTCGAATCCCGGGCCGTCTTATATTCTCCGCCGGCCGCCATCGGTGGACTTTTCGATGGGCGGCCGGCCAAATTCGCATCGGCCTCGACAGGTCGGCTCCTGCTGCGACCCGGGCTTCGCAGCGACGTCGCCGCCGAGCCTATGCAAGCGTTGTGCACGCCTCTTCGCGCGCGGCGCCGGCGAGCTCCGGCGACTTTGAGCCTCATGGCGGCTCCGCGGCGGGGCGATAGAGGTCTACAGACATCAGCGCTGCGGCCCAGGTGCATCGGGGGGGCGCCGTGAAGCCACGCCGTCATCGGGTCGCGCTGTCGCCCGCACTGGCGGCCGGCTGGCAAGGCTTCTTGCTGTCGCTCCCGTTCGGGCTGGCGGGCTCTTCCGTGCTCGCGGCCTCGGCGCTGCGCCGCCGCGGCCTGCGGATCGCGCTTCACGATCACGGCATCGTGGTGGATCGCCGGCGGGCCGTGCGGTCACGGTGTTCGACGGCGTGGACGACGTGTGGCTCGACCGGACCTCGACGCCGCTCAGGGCCGCCCGAGGCCAGACCGTGTACCCCTGGCGGACGGTGCGCCTCGACCGCGTCCCGCGCCCGACCGTGTTTGCCAGGCTGGCGGTCGAGCGCGCCCCACGCGTGGAGCGCGACGAGGTCTCGGCGGCGTGGACCGGGTGAGGGGGCGACGGGCGGAGGAGATCGACGTCGCGCGCGCGGCGGGGCTCGTTCGAAGCCGACGCTCGCCCGGATCGCCCAGCCCACGCATGCGAGCGTGACGCCTCGCATCGGAGCATAGGCGAGTATGCCTATGCCTCGCGCGAGAGCGCTCGGGTACGACGTCGTTGCGGTCACCCGCATCGGGTGATGCGGCGGCGCACGGTGATCTCGGGACAGGGAGGCGAGGGCGAATGGAAACGCTTCGTAATTGGGGCGCGATCGCTCCAGGGCTCGTCGCGCTCGCGGCGTTCGCGGCGCTGGCCTGCTCCAGCCAAGGAGATGGGACGACCGAGGCCGGCGGCAGCGCCGGAGGGCTCGCCGGGCCTGGCACCAGCGGCTCCGGCGCCACGGGGGGCTCGTCGGCGACGGGCGGCTCGTCGGCGACGGGTGGCTCATCGGGGGTGACCGGTGGCGTCGGCGGCAGCGGCGGGCGCCCCTCCTCGGGGGAAGCTGGCGCGGGCGGCATGGGCGCCGGCTCTGGCTCCGGCGGTTCCGGGGGCGAGACGCAGAGCGCGGGTTGCGGCAGCGCGACGGCGCCGAAGAGCGGCCGCTTCAGCATCGATGTCGGGGGCGCGACGCGCGAGTACATCCTCGCCGTACCGGACGGCTACGATTCGAACCGTGCTTACCGGCTGATCTTCACCTGGCACCCCCGCGGCGGGTCGGCCGAGCAGGTCGCGACGGGGTTCGGCGGCGGCTACTACGGCCTCCAGAGCCGCGCCGCCGGCTCGACGATCTTCGTCTCGCCCGAGGGCATCGACCAGGGCTGGGCGAACACGGGGGGCCGCGACATCGCGTTCCTCCGCGCCATGCTCGACCGCCTCCGCGCCGAGCTCTGCATCGACGAGAGCAGGATCTTTTCGACGGGGTTCAGCTACGGCGGCATGATGTCCTACGCGATCGGCTGCGCGATGGGCGACGTCTTCCGTGCCATCGCCCCCATGTCCGGCGCGCTCTACAGCGGTTGCGACGACGGCGACCACCCTGTGGCCATGTGGGGCTCCCACGGCGACGCCGACAACGTGGTTCCGCTCGACAATGGTCGGACCGCTCGCGACGTCTTCCTCGAGCGAAACGGCTGCGATCAGCAGACCAAGCCGGTCGACCCGAGCCCCTGCGTCAGCTACGAGGGCTGCGACGCGGGCTACCCCGTCGTCTGGTGTGAGTTCAGCGGCGGCCACGCCATGCCGAACAATTCCGGTGAGTCGATCTGGAACTTCTTTTCTCAGTTCTGAACCAGCGCTCGCCCGAACGACATGCTTTTGCCTGGACAGGTGGATCCGATGATGAGGATCGCGAACGTTTCAACGAAGCTCTTGCTGATTGGACTCCTTGGCATCTGCGCTGGGGGGTGTGGTGACTCCAGCGACGATGACAGCGCAGGAGCGGCGAGCAGCGGCTCTGGCGGCGCGGTGACGGGCGGTCCTGGAGGAACGACGGGCACCGGTGACGGCGCCGGCACGGGCGGCGCGGGTGGCGGGACCGCCGGGACCGGTGGATCCATGGAGACCGTTGGCAGCGGCGGCACCGGCGGGATGGTCGGCAACGGCGGCGGCGGCGCCGGCGGCAGCGGCGGCGGCGGTGAGGCGACGATCGTCCCCGATCCATCGTGGACATGCGGTATGCCCGACGGCATTCCGCTCCCCACGCGCGGCAAGCTCGTCTTTCGGGCGACGCTCCAGCTCGGCGAGACCCACGATGTCGGGACCACCCAGTTCGGACACCGTCGCCTCCTCGACGTGAAGGGGGGCACGCTCGAGGGCGACAAGATCCAGGCCACGTTCCTCACGGGCGGCATGGACCTCGAGCTCACGCTGTCGAACGGATCCGTCGAGCTCGAGGAGATCAACATCCTGAAGGCGAGCGACGGTTCCCTCATCTATCTGCGGAGCTGCGGCGTCGCCCCCGCCGGCGATTCGGTCGTCCGGATCGTCCCCGATTTCGAGGTGGCGCAGTCGAGCGCGCTCGCGTGGCTCAACACCGGGAAGTTCGCGGGCACCCGTGCCGTCGACGCCGAGGCGGGCACGCTCCAGCTCGACGTCTATGACATCTCCGAGGTGGCCGCCGCAGAGCCGAAGATCCAGCTCAAGGATCCCGAGGGCGTCCCCCATCAATCGTGGGAGTGCTCGACGGCGACCGGGGCGAGGGGCTCGAGCGTGTTCACCGAGTCCGTCACGCTCGGCTCATCCATCTCCGTCGGCGCGAGCAAGCGTGGCACGCGCAACATCATTCCCATCACCGGGGGCACCGTCACCGGTGGAATGCTGCTCAGCGGCCTCTCGGGCTCGGTGCTCCCCGGAGGCGCGGATTACCAGCTCATCGGATCGAGCACGGTCCTGGACGCCAGGTACGCGCTGTCCTCGAGGGACGGCGAGGTCATCGTGGTGAGGAACTGTGGACCGTTCGGCGCGCTCGTGCCGGTCTTCGAGACGCGTGCGGACGGCCCTTACGCGATCCTCAACACGAAGTCGTACGTGAGCTCCGACCCGGGGGGGGCGGCGGGTGGGGTGAGCCTCACCTTCTACGAACGCAAATAGAGCAGCGCCGGAAGGTGCGGATCGGCAGCCCGACGTCGCGGACGAACAGCGCCCGCAGGTGCGCCGGGGACCCCCCTCGCCGGCGCGGCGGGGCGCGGGTCGGCGGACGGGTCGCGCAGGGCCTCGAGGACGCGGGCGACGCGTCTTCGAGCGCGCCATCCCCTCGCAACATCGCCTAGCATCGTCTCTCCGCGGGCGGCAGCTCCCGGCGGCCCTGCACGACGGAGGTCCTGGCGATGAACTTGTTTCCGGACGAGGTGCGGCGCGATCCCTATCCCTTGTACGAGCGGATGCGGAGCAGCTCTCCCGTGCTCCACATCGCCCCGTTCGATCTCTGGATGATCTTCGATTACGAGGGGGTGAAGCGGGCGCTGACGGACCACGACGCGTTCAGCTCCGCCGTGACGCCTCCGACCGGCAAGGCCCCGGAGTGGATCGTCTTCTCCGACCCGCCGCGCCACACGAAGCTCCGCGGGATCGTCCAGCGGGCCTTCACGCCGCGATCCATCGCGGGCCTCGAGCCGCGCATCCGCGAGCTGTCGCGTGAGCTCCTGGATCAGCGGGTCGAGCACGGGACGATGGACCTCGCGGCGGACTACGCGGGCCCGCTGCCCACGATGGTGATCGCCGAGATGATCGGCATTCCCGCCGAGGACCGGGCGCGTTTCATGCGCTGGAGCGAGGCGATCGTGAACCTCAGCCACACCCTCTCGGGGGGCGAGGCGGCGGCCAGGGTCGTGAGCGAGCACGCCGCGGTCAAGGAGGAGATGAAGGCCTATGTCGCGGACCTGCTCGAGGCGCGCCGGAGGGCGCCGGAGGACGACCTCTTGACCCGCCTCGTCGAGGCCGAGGTGGACGGCGAGCGGCTGAGCGAGGACGATCTCCTGAGCTTCTTCCAGTTCCTGCTCGCGGCGGGCACCGAGACGACCACGAACCTGATCGACAACGCGATCCTGTGCTTGCTCGAGAGCCCTGCCGAGCTGGCCCGCGTCCGGGCAGCGCCCGATCTCGTGTCATCGGCGATCGAGGAGGTCCTGCGTTATCGCTCGCCGCTCCAGATGGTGTTCCGCGAGACGAGGCGCGCCGTCGAGGTGCATGGCCAGGTGGTCCCGGCCGGGAAGCTGGTGCTGCCCGTCATCGGCTCCGCGAACCGAGATCCTCAGCAATTTCGAGACCCTGGCCGGTTCGACGTCGCGCGCGATCCCAACCCGCACGTCGGGTTCGGGCACGGCATCCACTTCTGCATCGGCGCGTCGCTGGCGCGCCTGGAGGCCCGGATCGCGCTGCCGGATCTCCTCACACGGCTGAGGGGCCTGGAGCTGGCGAGCAAGGAGCCGTGGGAGCCGCGCAAGGCGCTCATCGTGCACGGCCCGGCGCGCCTGCCGGTCTGCTTCGAGCCGGGGAGTCGCGCCGGGGGGCGCGGGGCGGGGGCGCACGCGGCCAGTCGATGAGGGAGCCCACGAGGACGTCCCCGCGGTGGCGGAGCGTTGTGCAACGAGTCGAGTCCGTGGCGGCGCTGCTGCCGCCACGTCGACGTGCGTGGAGGCGCTTGGGCGCGGCCGCGACGGCTTAGGCCGGCAGGGCTCAGCTCAGCCCGTCGAGCACCTCGGCGAGCGACGCTGCGACGACGGCCCGTTCATGCCACCGTTCCAGCATCTCCGGATCCTTTTCGGCCAGGATGCGCTCCCGCGCGACGTCCGGCACGGCGATGCCGCGAACCCGGAGCGCGGTCAGAACGGCACGTGCCGCCTCCGCGGCGCGCCCTTCGTTGAGGCCTTCCGTTCGCGCCTCGGCCCGAAGCTTCTGCTCGTACTCCTTGACCCACGCCCGGATTTCTGCGCTCACCTCGTCCTCCTCGTCGATCGCCGGCTCCTGGGTTCCGAGCCGGAAGTGTATCAGCAACGGCGTGGCGATGCTCTTCTCCCAGGCATCGTCCGGCAGCGCCGTGAGATCGGCCAGCGCCTCGCGCAGGACGCGGCCTGAGCCGAGCAGCCGCAGCATCAGCGTCGCGCGCGTCCGGGGCAGCTCCGCGAGCACCACCACGCGCGTCACGAGGCCGGGCACGGCGTGGTAGACGCCTGGTTGCGCCGGCTCGCAGCGGTAGGCGTCAAGCACCGTCTCGGGTCGCCCCGGGCTGATGACAACCAGCGCAGGGAACGCCACCGGCGGCTGCGGCGGCGCGTCGGCGTCCTCCTCCGGCACGACGGCGCCGGCAGCGGCGCGGGCGCGGCGTTCGAGCTCGTGATGCCACGTGAGCTGCTTGCGCAGGCACCGCCGGACCTGACGGAGGCTCGGCGTGCCGTGGAACGGCTCGAACAGGCTTGGCTCCGCCGCGAGCTCGCCGAGCAGGCCCATCCTGGCGCGCTCGGCGTCGCGCGCCGGATCAGGCACGCTGAAGACGTCGATCTTCTGGGTCGCCGCCAGGACCTCGACCTCGGTCTCCGCCGCCGAGACGAGGCTCAGCCCGTCGCGCAGCAAGCTCTTCGCGAACTGGTCAGAGCGGTTGTGCATCGGGGAACGACCCTAATCCATCACCGCATCATGCGCCATCTCGAATCGATGAGAAGACGCGATTGAGGCGTCGCCGCGCCGCCGCGCATCGAATGACAAGCGCTTACCGATATGGGGAGACAGGCGTGTGAAAATCGTTGCCGAACGCTTTTTTTAGCTGCGTGGGGGACGAGGGAGTCGCCAGGCCGGGGGGGCAAGGCAGCGAGACTGCGGGGGTGTGTGCGCCCGGCCGCTGCCATGGCCATCAACTACCGTGATGCGATGGCTTTGCCATCGGTAAGGATGGTATCCGCACCGGCGGCGGTGGCCAGCCTGCGCACGCCGTGGTGGACGTCGCGCGCGGCCATCCAGAGCTCCTCGTGGACGAGCGGTGCGAGCGTGGGCTCGAAGAAGCGGGCGACGTCGCGCGGCGAGCGCAGGCGCCTCGGGCGGCGGGAGCGCGCGGCGTGGACGCGCCGCCCGAGCTCGAGGGCGGCGAGCAGCCGCAGCAGCGTCGCTCAGCTCAGCCCGTCGAGCACCTCGGCGAGCGACGCGGCGACGATGGCCCGTTCATGCCACCGTTCCAGCGTCTCCGGATCCTTCTCGGCCAGGATGCGCTCCCGCGCGACGTCCGGCACAGCGATGCCGCGAACCCGGAGCGCGGTCAGCACGGCACGTGCCGCCTCCTCGGCGCGCCCTTCGTTGAGGCCTTCCCTGTGGCCTTCCGTTCGCGCCTCGGCCCGAAGCTTCTGCTCGTACTCCTTGACCCATGCCCGGATCTCTGCGCTCACCTCGTCCTCCTCGTCGATCGCCGGCTCCTTGGTTCCGAGCCGGAAGTGTATCAGCAACGGCGTGGCGATGCTCTTCTCCCAGGCATCGTCCGGCAGCGCCGCGAGATCGGCCAGCGCCTCGCGCAGGACGCGGCCTGAGCCGAGCAGCCGCAGCATCAGCGTCGCGCGCGTCCGGGGCAGCTCCGCGAGCACCACCACGCGCGTCACGAGGCCGGGCACGGCGTGGTAGACGCCTGGTTGCGCCGGCTCGCAGCGGTAGGCGTCAAGCACCGTCTCAGGACGTCCCGGGCTGATGACGACCAGCGCAGGGAACGCCACCGGCGGCTGCGGCGGCGCGTCGGCGTCCTCCTCCGGCACGACGGCGCAGGCAGCGGCGCGGGCGCGGCGTTCGAGCTCGTGATGCCACGTGAGCTGCTTGCGCAGACACCGCCGAACCTGACGGAGGCTCGGCGTACCGTGGAACGGCTCGAACAGGCTTGGCTCCGCCGCGAGCTCGCCGAGCAGGCCCATCCTGGCGCGCTCGGCGTCGCGCGCTGGATCAGGCACGCTGAAGACGTCGATCTTCTGGGTCGCCGCCAGGACCTCGACCTCGGTCTCCGCGGCCGAGACGAGGCTCAGCCCGTCGCGCAGCAAGCTCTTCGCGAACTGGTCAGAGCGGTTGTGCATCGGGGAACGACCCTAATCCATCAGCGCGTCATGTGCCATCTCGAATCGACGAGAAGATTCGAATGGAGGCATCGTCGCGTCGCCCTGTGCTCAATCGAGCTGCACTGCATCGAGACATCGAACGGCAACCGATTACCGACATGAGGTGCCAATCGTTTGGGAATCGTTGTCGGTCGCGTGAGAATTGCGGCGGTCTGGAAGGAATGAGCGGTGTGCCAGGCCGGGGCAAGGCACCGCGACTGCGGGGCTATGTGCGACGCGCCGATGCCGTGGACGTCAATTCCCGTGATGCAGTGGCTTTGCTATCGGTAAGGAGATATTCGCAACGGCGGCGGCGGCCGACCTTGGTTGGCGTCGCGCAGAACCAGCGGCAGGTCCGGGCCGGTGTCAGCGGCGGAGCACGGAGGAGAAGCGCCCGGCGGGGGTGACGATGACGTGATCGGCGAGGGGTACGCCGATGAGGTGCGCGGCGTGCTCGACGGCGTTGGTCAGCTCGACGTCCTCGTCGGTGGGCTTGGGGTCGCCGCTCGGATGGTTGTGGCAGAGCACGAACGAGGTGGCGGCCATCTCGAGCGCAGCGCGCAGCACGTCGGTCTGCTGGACGGCGGTGGCGGTGAGGCCGCCGCGCGAGAGCATGCGGACGCCGCGCACGCCGTGGTGGGCGTCGAGCGCGGCCATCCAGAGCTCCTCGTGGACGAGCGGCGCGAGCGTGGGCTCGAAGAAGCGGGCGATGTCGCGCGGCGAGCGCAGGCGCCTCGGGCGGCGGGAGCGCGCGGCGTGCGCGCGCCGGCCGAGCTCGAGGGCGGCGAGCAGGCGCTGGGCGTCGTGGAGGCCGAGCTCGGTGCGCTGCGCGAGCGCGTGGGGCGAGAGGCGCCCGAGCTCGAGCAGGCCGTGCAGGCCGAGCACGCGCGAGGCGGCGCCGGGGATGCCGAGCACCAGGTCGACGAGCGTGGCCTCCGGGGCGGTGAGCACGTCGACGAGCGGGGTGGCGCTGGGGAGGCTGTCGGCCGCGTCGCTCATGGCGCCCTCGTGGCGATGTCGATGGGCGGTGGCGCGACGGCCGCGGGGATGTCGGCGAGCGCGATCGCGGAGGCGCGCTGCGCGGCGCGGCTCATCGCGGCCACCTCCGGGAGCGGGTGAGGGCGCGGGCGAAGAGGCGGCGCGCGAGGCGGAGGCGGGTGGCGACCGTGGGGCGGGGGAGCGAGAGGGAGGCGGCGATCTCGTGCGACGTAACCCCGGTGGCGGCGAGCGCCAGGACCTCGCGCAGCTCGGGGCGGAGACGGTGGAAGGCGCGCAGGAGGCCGCGCGCGACGAGGCGGGCCTCTGGAGAGGGGGCGGCGAGCGTGGAGAGGCGGTGAGGATCGAGCGGGGGCGCCTCGTGCCGGCGGTAGGCCTTGTCGCGGTAGTGCGATGCCTGTCGCGCGGCGACCCCGGCGAGCCAGGCGCGGAGGGCGTCGGCGGGAACAGCGGAAGGGGAGGGGCGGAAGCGGCCGGCGCGCATGCTGCGCCAGGCGCCGAGGACGGTGTCCTGCGTGAGGTCGTCGAGATCGGCGGGGAGAACGCCGCGGGCGCGGAGGGTGCGGCGGATGAATGGGGTTTGCTCGAGGATCGCGGCGTCGTCCAAGTAGACGGCGGGATTCACGGCGGTAGACCGGCGGCTGCCAGGCCATGGCCGGAGCGGGCGTGGAGCGTCGGAGCGGACGCGGCGGCGGGAGGGCGGATCGATCTCTTGGCCCTGTTCAGGGCGTGAACGTACTGTTCCCATGTCGGACCTCGTTCGAGCGGGGTTCGGCCACGCCGCCCGGGGTGTTACCAGCACCCGCGGGCGGCACTTATTCGTGGTCCCGCAACCCTACGGGCTGCCGGCCGGAAGCGTCAAGGAAAAGCACGGTCGGGCCGCGTTATTCTGAGCCGGGCAAGGGTGTACGGCGACCAGGTGCGGACGCTCACCCTGGAAGCCGTTCTGGTCTACATCGCCGCGAACCTTCGGCGTCTACGCCAGAAACGCGGCATGACCCAGGAGGGCCTTGCGGAGGCCGCCGAACTCGACCTCCGGACGCTGCAGGACATCGAGGGCATGCGGCAGAGCGTGAGCCTAGGTACGCTCGTCCGGCTCGCGAACGCGCTCGACGTGTCGCCTGGGGTGCTCCTCCGGCCCGCGGAGATGCCCGAGATCAAGCGCGGCCGGCCTCGCAAGCATCCCGCCGGTACTTGACAGCCATTCGCCGCTGTCCGCATCTCAACAGCCCGTGGCCATCCACGCTGGGCTCAGAGTCGACGCATGCTTTGCTGCGCCTGTGGATACTGCCCCGCGTGGTGGAGGACTGGGCAAGCCGCGGCAACTGGAATAACCCAGCCGCTGATCGGCCGAGCGCTGCTCGGCCACTTTTTCGACGGAGCGGTAGGGCATCGAGGGCCCGCTCGCGCATTCGTCCGGCGTGGAGCCCGCGCGCTCCCGCGTTGGTCGCCTTGACAGGACGGGGTAGGCGTCGGATACGCTACCTTCCCACGATGGGTGGGGGCAGCGCGACGGAGCGGGATCGGAGTTCAAGGCGCTCCACGCAGGGGCGGCGGTCAGTGGCCGACGGGGCTGATGACGTCGAGGGGACCGCGGCCGACGGTCAGTGAAGTGACGCCTGACGGCGCCCCTCCGTTGCCGACGGGTGAGCCGACCGTTGGATCGACAGGGAGGCAGGCTATGACTGTCATGCACGAAATCAGGATTACACCCGCGTACGTGAAATCTGGCGCACTGTACCTCGGCCCTGAGATCGTCCGTGTAGGCGCGATGACGCCTGGGGCCATCACTGTGCTCGTCGATGGCGCGCCCGAACTCTCGTTCATCGGCCGCCTCAACGCCGGGCACGGAGTAGGAGGCCTTCGTCGTCTGCATGACGCGCTCGGCTTGCACGCCGGCCAGTCGCTGCAGATCATCGTGAAGTCCCCGAACACCATCATCATCGTTCAAGTCGACGCCGGAAACATTCAAGACAAATCGGTCGCACGCGGGCGACGAGCTCGCGGCATCAAGTACAGACCGCTGAGTGCCGTGCACAAGGAGTTCATCGCGGCCGAGATCTGCCGACTGGTCCGCATCGCGCGGGACGCGGCGCATCCGTCGCGGCGCACCGCGAGGTTTCTGATCGACTCGTTGCTCTGGTGCTGGACGGCAGATGGCATCGACGACTCTGGCGACGCCGGGCGCGACAAACTAAAGTATAGCTTTGAACATCAAAGACACACTCGGGCCGCGAAGAATCTGTGGGCCAGCAACGGTCGTCGGCCCACTGGCCTTAGGCACGACCACGCCGTGCCTAGAAAGGAGATCCTTCGCTGTTTGTTGGAGTCTCCGCAACCTCGGGCCGAGCCAGAGACGCTCGAGCTTCTCGAGCGCCTCTGCTTCGCGATCGTTATTACTAAAGACGAAGATGCAAGGTTTAAGGGCTCGTTGCGTGACACGATGCCTTTGCCGTGGAGTTGTGATGCGAGAGGGGAGCAGCGGTTTGATCGTTACCGAGCGGTGGGGCTTCGAGACGATATCATTGAGCCGTAGCGGTTCAACCATGGGCTGCTGCCCGGCTATCGGCTTCCCTCCCCTGTGGCTCGGTCGTCCCTTCGCGGCAGTGCCCCATGGCGTTAGGCTCGCGGAGGGGGAGGTGTGGCGGACATCAAACGTACGAAGCCGGTCCCGACCTCAGGTGCATCCACATGAGCAACGGGCTGACCTCAGTCTTCATCTCCGTGCTCTCCCCGGCCGCGTCGGCGCTGGCCGAGACTGAGCGGGAGCGCGAGTTCGCCGCGTAGTTCGCCTCGCACGACTAGGGGGTGTTCGGGCTCGGGGTCGTGGGGTTCGACGTCAGCGAGCTGCCCTGGTCCCCGAGCACCTTCATCCGCGAGCGCGAGCTCATCCTCCAGGTGATTGAGGCGCCGAAGGCGAAGACGGGCTGGGACCGGCTGGGGTACGGGCCGCGCGAGGAGTCGCTGCAGCCCTGCCTGGATCAGTTCCGGGCGATGATCGAGGCGCTCGTCGTCGAGCATGCATGTGGGTCCGATGCGACGGTATGGTCCTGCGGCGGCCGTCCGAAGCAGTTGGCGCTCTGCCCCGTCCATCGGGTGTGCCAGCGCGAGTATGGGTGTGCCGTATGCAATGACAGGTATCCGGGTGTACCCATCTGCTGCTTCTGACGTGGCGGCACAATTCTATGCCGGGACCCATGGCTGCTCACCGGCGGGAGCCTTGCGCAACGGCGCAACCCGTTGCGGTCCATGGCAGAGCGTTGCGCTTCCCTCCTCGCCATCATCATCCGCTGCACCCGATACATGGGCGCATCTCGCGCCGGCATATCTGTTGCCGTGTCGCGACGCCGCAACGAAACCACGGCGTGCCGCCACGGCGGCAGGCCAGACCCATATGACATCACAGGAGGTTTCCCCCGTGAGTGAATCCCCGATGTTTTCAACCATGGTCCTCCCTCCGGATCTCGTCGCGGACGACGTGATCGGTCTCCGCGATCAGCTGAGCGCGCGCATCGCGGCGGTGCTCCGGCCCAGGGGCGGCAAGCGCAAGGAGGCCGACGCGCCGCTGCCCAAGGGGCTCGATCCCCTCGCGGCGCTGCCGCCGCACATCGACAGGCCGTGGAGGCGCTTCGACGCGGCCGCGACGGAGCTCCAGGGCTTCCGCGGCCTGCGGGCGAGCGCGCAGGCCGACCAGCGCCACCTTGCGGCGAGCGAGGCCGAGCGGAGCGCGGCGAACACCGACGTCGACGACCGATGGCGCGCGTTCGAGCAGTGGAACGCGGGGGCCGCCGGGCTCTCCGACGACGGGCAGACGCCGGCGCCGTCCGAGGCGCGCTGGCTCTACGCGCAGCTCTTCCCGGCGCCCGAGGGGCTTCGCTTCATCACACGCCGGCCCCGGGTCCAGTGGGCCGCGATGGTGCAGCGGATGAAGACGCTGGAGGAGGAGCGCGCGCAGGCGGTGATCGAGGGGTTCGGCGGGACCCGTCACTACCGGCAGCTCATCGCCGCCCACGCGCGCTTCGGCGAGGCCTACGGCTTCACGAACGTGGTCCTCGCCAACGAGGGAGCGCCGACCGACGGCCGGCCGCAGTGGAGCGCCGCCCGGGATGCGCTGCGCAGCCTGATCCAGAAGATCGAGAGCCACGCCGATCCGGAGATCCCGGGGAGCGAGGCCCTCGCCGCGTTCCTGCTGGCGCCCTACGTCGAGATGGTCGACGACCTCGCCAGGCCCCGTCGAAGAGCCCCCGCCAGGAAGCCCGAAGCCGTCCCGGCGCCCCCGCCCGAGGCGGGCGGCACGCCGTGAACCCATCCGGGTGACCTGGCTCGTCCACGCGGGAGATGGGTGGCACCCGTCTCCCGGTGGACGTGCCTCCAGCAAAAGATGGGTCGCACCCATCTCCGCGGTGGACGTGCCTCCAACAAAAGACGGGTGGCACCCGTCTCCCGGTGGACGTGCCTCGGTGGTGTCCTAATTTGAGGACTCTTGTCCTAGTTTGACTACGGACCTCGCCTGACGGGCTAAGTTCGGCCGGAAGTAGTGCAGCCCGCGTCGGCGCCAACCGACCGGGCTGCGTGGCCGAACCCCGTACCCCGAGGTCCGACAGTGCAGCTATACCTGATCCCACCCGACGGTGGACAAGGGAGCGGTGTGCCCGCGCGCCGCCGTCCCCGTCCGTGCCTCTCCCTCACCCCCATCCAGCGCAAGCGGCTCCGCGCCGCGCTGCGCAACCTCCGCAATGCGTACGGCTCGTGGAGCTGCCTCGCCGCCGTCATGGGCATGGCGGTCGACAGCCTCAAAGGCATCGCCTACGGCCGCGACAGCGGCTCGCCAGGGACCGCGCAGCGCGCCGCCAAGGCGGCGGGCGTCACCGTCGAGCAGCTGCTCGGCGGGCTCGTCGCCGCTGACCGGTGCCCAACCTGCGGGAGGTCCGGATGAAGGGCCCGCGGAAGGGGGCTCGCCGCCCGCCTGCCGCACGACATCCCCGGAAGAAGCTGACGATGGAGGCGATCCTTGCCGAGCGCGACATCGTGCGCGCGACGCTCGCCGGCATCCCGAAGCGCGACCGCGCCGACGTCGAGCAGGCCGTGTTCATCGGCGCGTGGAGCGCCATCCGGCGCGGCATGTACAGGCCGGACCCGAAGGACGAGCCCCGCGCTGCGCTCCGCAAGTGGCTGCACGGCATCGCCTGGCGACAGGCCGGGAAGTACTTCGAGAGCGCATGGGTGCGCCGCGCCATCCTCCACGCTGAGCCGCTCGGCCTGCTTCGCGGCGTCGTCGGTCCGAGCCTCGACGCGCAGGTGGAGGCGCGCGACCTGCTCCGGGCGATCGAGCGACTGGAGCCTCGCCATCAGGAGATCCTCCTGACCGTCGATGCCCCGGAGACGCTCTCCGCGTACGCCGCGCAGCGCGGGATGAGCCAGGGCACCGCGGCGAGCCGGCTCCGAATCGCCCGGGAGGCGCTGGCGCTGAAGCTGAGGAGGTGGCGCCGATGAGCAGACGCAGCCAGAACTGGCGATTCTTTATTAAGCCGCACTAGAAGTGCGTGCGGTAGCCAATAAATCGAGGCCGCTCGGCGTGCATCGTCGAGCGGCCTATCACTCTCGCCGATTTCGGTCAGCGGACATCTGAGCTAGTCAGCAGGCCCTGCGAAGGGGTACAATGACCTCTATTGCTTCTGACGGGCTTCTCGTCGATGGATGCTCGACAGACTCGAGGATGTCCTGTGGATCCTCGCCGTCTATAGCACGCATGAGTATGCCGATCAGGGCCTGCGAGGCGGAGCGCGGCAGCTCCTCCTTGTTGTTTTCCCAACGACTCACGGTTTCGTGCGCATAGCCAAGGATCGCGGCCAGCTCTTTCTGCGTCAGGCCGAGAGCCTTGCGTGCATAGCGGATGACCTCCCCCTCTACGTGGCCATCGCACATAGCAGTCTTTACCGCCCGCAGTTGGTATCCCTCCAGATCGTCAAGGGTCAGCTGCGGCTCATTGCATTCGTTGCACTGGGGCACTACACCGCTGCGGTCGGTGACCTTCCAGCGACCCACCTTCTGGTTGTGCTCGTAGATACGGGCCGATACTTCACCGCCACACGCGCGGCAGCGGTCTTCCGTTTCTGTCATGAGCTTATTCATAAATTAGCCCTGGTTATAGGACGTTGACGATGATCATCGTCTGCTGCCGGATATCGACCACTGGAACGAGTGGTTCTCCTTCCGAATCCGTCCCCCCAGCGAGCCGCCATGTTCCGTTCGGCTGTCGGATCGCTGTTGTTGCAGTGCGGATTGCGCGCTTGACGTCGCGCACGGTGGCGTTGCGCTCGTCCATGCGCTCATGTATGGCATGATTCGCGTAGGTGTAGCCTCCGGGCTCACGCAACTTTTCCTGCGCGTATGCCAGGACCTCCTCTGGAGTATCCGGCAGCTTCTTAGGTCCCATGCCTCCCATGGTGCTGCTGTAGCGCGGCACCCCTCCGGAACCATTTTTAATACTATAGTTGAGGTTAGATCAAATGCAAGGGGTAGGAGCGCGGCGTCGTTTGGTCCGTGGCCGGCTGGTAAAGTGAGCAAAATCGAGCATTTACGCCTCGCGCGCTCGGCAGACTACGGACGGACCTCTGAGCCCGCGCCATCGACGAAGCACATTTTTCACGGCGTGTCACTGCCGGAGCATGCGACTGTCTGCACAGTCGGGCTCTCGCACTAGTAGCAATTTTCGGGCCACGCAACAGCCACGAAGCGGGCGGGCGGCGCTGGTAGCTGGCTCCGTTCCGGATTCATTGAATCCGCCTGCTGCTGGCGTCGCACGGCTTGTGACGCGGTGCGTCACGGGCGCTCCCCACGCTCCGGCGGCTCGCCGAACAGCTCCAGTTGCTCCGGCTTCCGCGGTTTCGGTCGCCATGCGAGCAGGTCTAACTGGGCAGGACCTCGATCCACTACCTCGTGGATCTGACCTTGTCCAACTGCTGCGGGTGTTGCCGGGCTCGGCTCTGGCGCCAGAGCAGGGGCCGATGAGCCCTTTCCGCCGTCCACGACCCGAAGCCAGCCACGCCCCGCGGGGAGCTCGCGAGCGGGCCCCTCCGGCTTCGGGATGGCGAGCGGTTGCGGCTCCGGCTTCTCCCCCGCGGGCTCGGCCAGCGTAGCGACCATGAGCTCCTCTAGGGCCCACACGTGGTCGGTGACGCCCGCGGCCATCGCCGGGGTGACGCGCATGTTCCGCGGGATGTGGCAGAGGTTCGTGTACGTGTAGTGCAGCGCGACCGCGGCGCAGTGCCGGGAGAGCTTCTTCGAGAACGCGAGCGTGCGGCGCCGCAGCCGCGCGTTCCACTGCCGCGCCGTGAGGTTGCTCCGCTCGATCGCGTAGTTCGTCGCCTTCGCCGGGTCTGGCGTGCCGAGCACCGCGCGCTTCTGGATGAAGTCCACGCCGCGCGGCACCGCGTACTTCTCCGAGACGCCGGGCTTGCCTGGGCGCGCGCTGAAGTTCTTGACGGTCTGCATGTACGGCACCGCCGGCCCGAAGTTCGCCGCGATGGGCTGCGCGTAGAGGCTGAGCCCGTCGGTGGTGATCTGCGGCATCACCGCGAGCCGCGCGCGCACGTCCTCCACCAGCGCATCGGCGCTCTCCTGATCGCGCTTCCCCACGTGCCAGGCGATCACGAGCTTGCTGGTCCGGCAGATCGCAGCCCACGTCCACTGTTCGCCGACGTCGGCCCCGTCGCCCTTCGCTGCGTCCACCTTCACCTGGCGCTTCCTGCACCAGGAGTGCTGCTCGTCGAGGTCTACGAGCGGGCAGGTCAGGTCACGTACCAGGCGGTCGTGAAGCCGCGCGCAGCCCTCACCCATCGCCTGCGCGAAGCGGCCGATCGTGTCCCGATGCACGCCGGTCATACGCTCGGCTGCGCGGATGCTGGTTCCGTTCACGAGCGCGGCCAACACCTCTAGCCGCCGCTCCGCTGGGAGCACGTTCGCCATGGGCCTTGCACCTCTCCGGCGGCGAGCCCATGATCGCAGTGCGATGTGCGACGGGTGGCCCAACCATCCGGCGTTCCGCAGCCCCGTCTCGGGTACCAGCCGAGACGGGGCGCTTTGCCTGTGCAAGTGAGTATAACCCTTGTTTCCTGCGTCTCCAGCGCAGCTAGGACAGCGGTTGTCCGAGCCATCTGCGCAGATCCAGCGTCGAACGCGGGCTTTTATGCTCAGTCAAGGGGAACGGCCGCGCCGTGTGACATGGCCCGTCCTAGAGGCAGCGCGACGCCTTGACGGGGCGCGTGGACGACTGCCGGATGGCGAGATCGCGTGGTAAGGGCAGGTGTGATATAAGGAGGTGGATGCGGGGTTGCGCGGGGCCGCAGGCGTTCGCGCGGTCAAGAGGCCGAGGGGCCCTCTGTCCTAATTAGGACACCACCCGTGCCTCCAACAAAAGACGGGTGGCACCCGTCTCCGCGCTGGAGAAGCCTCCCTCCGACCCCGCGATCCTGGCCAGCTCTTCCCGCCAGCGCTCTGGTGCAAGCCCCCGCGATGCGGCGGGGGGCCATCGACGTCCCCGGCCAGGCTCGCGCGTGCTGGCACCGTCGGCCCCGCTGGTGCAGGATCCACCCATGGGCAAGCCCGCGCTCGATCTGTCCAAGCTCACCGCCGACGAGAAGCTCGATCTGATCGACGACCTCTGGCGAAGCCTTTCCTCGGACGACCTTCCCCTGAGCTCCGAGCTTCGTGCTGAGCTCGATCGCCGCCTGGACCGCCTCGAGCGCGAGGGCCCCATCGGTGTCCCCTGGGAGGACGTCCGAGCCGAGATGACCACCCGCGGGTCGTGAGCCGCGTCGTCGTCTTCCTCGCCGAAGCTCGCGCCGAAGCCCTCGAGACCTTTCACTGGTACGAGGAGCAGCGGTCTGGGCTCGGCGCCGTCTTCCGAAGAGAGCTGGACGACGCTATCAAGCGCATCTGGAACGCACCGCTCGCGTACCCGCCGCTGTACCGAGATCTCCGGCGCGTACTCGTCGAACGGTTCCCCTACGCGGTCTTCTACCGGATTCTGCGCGACGCGATCGTGGTCGTTGGCGTGATTCACGGCCGCCGACATCCCCGCGAGTGGAAGCGCCGAGCGTGAGATGAGCCCGCTTCGGTCGCGGAGCGGGCCAGGGCCGTACCCCTGATCGGACCCTCCCGAGCCAGCGACCCGCGAGACTCTCGCCGCGGCGCGGTGGCGCGGACCCTCTTCCCATGGCTGGACGCCCGGGTAATCTCGGACACTCGGGAGGTGGGCCACGAACACGAACAGCGCATCGAGCCCGCGCGCGCGGGCGACGACCACGAAGTCCACGGCAGCCAGGAAGAGCAGCGCCGAGAAGCCGAAGAAGGCTGCCGCGCCCCGAAAGGCCGCCGCGACGAAGGAGAAGGCGCCTGCGCGGCAGAAGAGCACGGGGCGCAAGAAGGCTGCGCCGCCCTCGCCGGTGCCGAGGCTCCTCGGCGTCCTCGAGTCGCAGCGGCAGCTCGGCGGCGCGTCGTATCCGCCGACGCTCGAGCGGCTCGCGGAGCTGACCGGTGACACGCCCGCGGTGACGAGCAAGGCGCTGAGCTCCAAGGAAGCGAAGGCGCGCGTGCTGCTCTCCCGCGCCGCGGGAGGCAAGACGAAGCCTGCGCCCGGCACCACGCTCGTGCTGCTCGCGGACGACCTCCAGGCGGTCGCGCAGTCCGATCGGCTCCTGGAGCTGCAGCTCCAGTCGGCGCGCCAGCCCGACGCGCCCGCGGTCGATCTGGCGCAGCTCCCCAAGGGCCTCCTGCCTGCCCTGGGCCGCGCGTTCAAGGCGGCGCTCGTGCAGCGCCTCGCCGAGCGCCGGCTTCCCCGGACCATCGGCGCCTTGGCCGGCAAGAAGCCGCTGTTCTTCTTCCTCGCCGACGCCGTCCTCCCGGCCGCCGGCGCGCCCGCGCGCCCCGCCGCGACCACAGCCTCGACCGACGCCGTTCCCCGCCCCACGGCCCCCGACGGCGCCCGCACAGCGCCTGCCGACGCTGCCGACGCGGCGCCCACCGAAGCTCCCTCGAACGGCGCCCCCGCCGCCTCCCTTGCCGGCGCCCCCGCCGCCTCCCTTGCCGGCGCCCCCACCGTCTCCCCCGACGACGCGCCCGCCCCCGCCACCCCCTCCGCCCCCTTCGCCGACCGCTTCGACGCCGCCTTCACCGCCCTCGACCGCGACTCCGGCGGCAACAACTACGTCACCCTCCGCGCCCTCCGCGCCGCGCTCCCCGACGTCCCGCGCGCCACCTTCGACGCCGAGCTCGCCGCCCTCCGGCGCCAGCGCCGCTACTCGCTCGATCCCTCCGACGGCCGCCACCACCAGATGGCCGAGGCCGAGCGCGAGGCCGGCATCCAGGAAGCCGGCAACCTGCTCGTCTACGTCGCGCGGAGGCACGACGCATGAGCGCCGAGGAGCCCACCTTCGAGCGCTTCCTCCAGGCGCTCCGAGGCACAAACCCGTTCCGCAGCCACCGCATCACCGACGTCGGGGGCGGCGAGGCCACGGTCGAGTCGATCCACAAGAACGCCTTCACCAAGCTCACGCGCGTCGTGCAGGACGCCGCCAAGGAGCCGGCCAGCATCGGCGCGCTGCTCATCGGCGCGCCCGGCGTCGGCAAGAGCCACCTGCTCGCGCGGCTCTTCCAGTGGGCCGGCGAAGACAAGGCCACCGTCGTCTACCTGCACAACATCCTCGCCTCGCCCGAGCGGATGCTCCGGTACGTGCTCAACGCGACCGTCAGCGACCTCGCGGGCCACCGCGGGAGCGACTACACGCAGTCGCGCCTCTACACCATCCTCAACCGCGCCCTCATCCGGACCGGCGCGTTCAAGGGCCGCAAAATGATGACCGGCCCCAAGGAGATCGAGGCGCGCAAAGAGGCGCTCGCCCGGCTCGGCGCCAAGATCGACCCCCAGAGCGCGGTCATCCCCGTGCTCAACGCGTTCCTCACCGGGACGTCGCACGCGAGCCTCGGCGACGCGAGCGCCGAGAAGCGCGCCCAGGCCGCGGTGCTCTGGCTCTCCGGCGAGACGCTCGGGCCCGACGAGGCGCGCCTGCTCGACCAGGCGCGACTGCTCGACCAGGCGGCCGGCGAGGAAGGCCTCTCCCTCCCGGACGACGCCGCGGTGGAGCGCGTCCTCCACGTCCTCTCCCACCTGTGCGCGCTCGCCGAGCTCCCGCTCGTGCTCTGCCTCGACCAGGTCGACAACCTCGATCCAGACGCCGTGCGCGCCCTGATGTCGTACGCGCACGCGCTGCTCGACCGGGCCAAGCACCTCGTCGTGATCGTCTCCGGCGTGAAGCAGTCCATGCTCTCCCTGCGCACCGGCGAGGTGATCCCGGCCGCCGCGTGGGACCGGATCGCCGAGCGGATCCTCGAGCTGCACATGATCTCGCCCGAGGAGGCCCGCGCCATCCTCGCGGGGCGGCTCGACGCCGCGCTCTCCGGCTTCGAGGAGAAGGAGATCGAGGAGGTCATCGCCGCCCGCAAGCGCGACCGGCTCTTCCCGCTGGGCAGCGAGTGGCTCGAGCGGCGCCTCGACGGCGTGCAGGAGCTCCGGCCGCGCGACGCGATCCTCTGGGCGCGGGACCGCTGGGAAGCGCAGCAGGACCGGCTCGCGGCCGTCGGCGGCAAGCGCTGGCTCAAGGAGTGGCCCGGCCCCGAGGACGGCGGAGCGAAGCCGCCGCCGCCGAAGCTCGAGGACGTCATCGACGCCGAGGTGCGAAAGAAGCTCGAGGAGGGCAAGAACCGCCGCCGGCTGCAGCAAGCGTCGCTGCCGCCCGACGAGGACAACCTCGCGAGCCTGACGCACCGCCTGCTCTCCAGGTGCGCCGGCAAGGCGAACGCGACGCTCCTCGGCATCGAGCACCTCACCGCGAAGAAGCGGGGCAAGGCCCCGGCGTATCACCTCCTGGCCAAGGAGCGGCGCGCGGACGGCGTGATCGTGACCACGGGCGTGACGTTCCTGTGCGCGCCGAGCGGGCACGGCGCGCGGATGCCGCTCCAGCGCATGGCCGAGGACACGAAGCACACGGACAAGCGCATCCTGATCACCGACGAGGAGCGCCGGCCGCTGCGGCTCGGCGGCGCCGGCAAGGCCGCGTACGACGCGCTCTGCAAGCTGGGCCGCCAGCGCTTCCTCCACCTCCACCTCGACTTCGCCGGGCACGCGGAGCTCGACTCGCTGGTGGGGCTCCTCGGCGCCGCGAAGAGCCAGGACCTCGAGATCGAGCACCCGCGCGGGCAGTACCGCAAGGTGACCGAGGAGGAGGTGATCGCGTCCTTCCAGCGCCAGAGCCTGCTGCTCGCGCACCCGCTGCTGCGCGAGCTGCTCACCGAGGAGATCGTCAAGGGCGGCACGGACTCGGTGCCGCCCCCGCCGTGGGATCCGCAGCAGACGCGCGAGCACATCATGGCCGAGCTGTCGTGGCGCCTCGGCCTGATGGCCAAGGAGCTCGCGCAGATCTTCGCGAGTCGAAAGAAGCTCTCGGAGAAGCGCTTCCCGGAGGTCTGGTCGCACATCAAGAAGACGGCGCAGGCGCTCCATGACGAGGGGCACGTCCACGCGACGGCCACCGACGACGACCTCTTCGTCCAGCTCCGGGGCAGGAAATGAGGCTCGTCCACGTCAACGTGACCCAGCTCCGCGTCGCGGCGACGTGCCCGAGGCTCCACTGGTTCGACGCGCGCGCCACGGCCGAGCGGCAGGACGGGCGGAAGGTGGTGAGCCGCATCTGGCGCAAGGGCGGGGAGGCGCCCGGCTGCGGCGCGCTGTTCCACACCGCGGTGGAGCGCTTCAACGCCGCCGCCGCGAGCTCGGACGAGGTGCTGGCCGCGCTCGAGGGCGCCCGCGACGCCGCGGACCTCCAGCAGGCGCTGATGCGCTGGTTCAACGCGAGCTGCATCGACCTGGACGCCTTCGCGGCGCGCCCCGTACCGCTGCGGCTGGGCTTCATCTCCGCGGTCCAGGTCTACATGGAAGAGCTCGCGCGCCTCGCGGTGCACGCCAGGGCGGCCGGCCTGCCCGCCGCGGAGCTCAGGGGCCAGCTCTTCGGCGACTCGCGCAAGCGGGTCGACGTGACGTTCCACGTGGGGGAGGACGTCCACGTCCACGTGACCGGGGCGATCGACTACGTGTACTTCGATCCGCGGCTCGGGAAGCACCGCATCGTGGACTACAAGCTCACGCCGGCGACCTCGCCCAACAGCGATCTGTTCCAGGTCTTCACGTACGCGCTGATGCACCACCACCAGCACGGCACGAAGCCGGACGTGGCGGTGTTCTACCTCCACCCGACCCGCAGCGTGCGGGAGGCGCGCTGGGAGGAGGTCGAGGCGAAGCGCGGCAAGATCCACGAGCTCATCGCCAGCATGGTGGCCTGGTCCGACCACGCGCTGGGCGCCGGGGGGCTCCTGCCGCCGGGCGACCGCACGTACTGCGACGGCTGCAAGCACGAGCGCTCCGGGGCCTGCGTCGCGGAGCTCGGCCACAAGGACAGGGGCTCGTGGGATCGGCGCTGGACGGCGCTCGAGGCGACGCGCGGCGAGGCGCCGGAGGAGCGCGTGCGCGCCGCGGCCAGCGCGCCGGCGGCCGGAGAGCCGCTGGCAGACGAGCCGCCGGCGGACGAGCCGATGGTGGAGGACGACCCCGAGCTCGAAGAGGCGCTGGCGGTCGTGAAGCCGGCCGGCGAGCGCCCGAGGCCGGCGCCGGCGTCGGGCCGAGGGAAAAAGGCGCCGGCGGAGGCGCCGCTGGGCGGCGCGCGCTCGACGCCGGCGGAGGCGCCGCCGAGCCGTGGGCCGAAGGCGCCGCCGGGCGGTGCGCGCGCGACGCCCACGGCGCTCGACGCGGGAGCAGGGCCGCCGGAGGCACGGACCGCGGATCTCGCCGGCATGCTCCTCGGATTCGACGACGGCGGCTCGCCCGTCTGCATGGATCCCGCGGTGCTGCGGACGCACGTCTCGGTGGTCGGCGCGGCGGGCAGCGGCAAGACGTGGATGGCCAAGATCATCGCCGAGGAGGCGCTGCGGGCCGGTGTCCCCGTCCTCGCGATCGATCCGCAGGGCGATCTCGTCCAGATGATGGAAGCGCGCCCGCGCGCCGACGTGCCGCCGGCGCTGCTCCGCGCGTGGGAGGAGCTCCAGGAGCGCATGGAGCCGCGCATCCTCACCCCCGGGTCCTCGCACGGCCAGCGGCTCTGCCTCGACCCCCTGCGGCTCCCGAGCGCGAGCGAGCTGTCGCACATTGCGAACCCCGCGCTCCGCGCCGAGGAGGAGGAGGGGTTGCTCGTGGCGGTGGCGGCCAACCTCGTCAGCCTGTGCGCGTGCGGCGGCGAGGAGGAGTCGCAGCGCACGTTCCTCTACCAGGTGCTGCAGCGCCTGCCGCGCGCGGCGCCGGTCCGGCTGAGGGACATCGTGGCCGCCGTCACCGCGCCCGAGGACCTGGGCTTCGACGAGGTGGACAGCCTGATCCGCAAGTCCGAGCGCGAGCGGCTCGCGCGCCGGCTCAACACGTTCGTGCAGGGCCCGTCCGCGAGGCTGTTCTCGGGAGGGACGCGCCTCGACTTCACCGAGCTGCTCCGGCCCTCGAGGCCGGGTCGCGTGCCGCTCAACATCGTTTACCTGAACGCGCTCAGCAACGACGACGAGAAGCACTTCTTCCTCGCGGCCCTCGCGACGGAGCTGTACCGGTGGATGATCACGACCGTGGACGCGACCTCCGGCGGCGTGAACCTGCTCTTCTACATCGACGAGGCGCGCGACTGGATCCCGGCCGGCGGCAGCAAGCCGCCCGCCAAGCAGCCGCTCATCCGGCTCTTCACCCAGGGCCGGAAGTACGGCGTTGGATGTTTGCTATGCACCCAGAGCCCTCGCTCGGTGGATTACAACGTGTTCGGCAACACGAGCACGAAGCTCATCGGGCGGCTCGAGGCGGCCCAGGACGTGGAACGGGTGATCGATTGGTTCACGATCGAGGGCGGGGCCCCTCCCTGGGTCGCCGCGCGCAAGGGGGCGCCGAAGGGGAGCTTCGTCGCGCGCTGGCCCGACATGCCCGCGGCGCTCGCGGGCCGCGCGTTCAAGGGGAGAACGCTGTTCACGCGCCACGCCGGCGCGTGGTCGCCCGACCGCGTGGAGCGGGCCGTCACCGAGGCGGGCCTCCGCGGCCAGTAGAGCGGCGGTCGCCCGCTTCGGAGACGGGTCCATCTCGACGTTTTCGGTGCTCAGCGCACCGGAGTGCGCTTCCGCGCCGAAAACGCCGAGCTGGACCCGTCTCCTGTGCGGGTGAACGCCGCTCTGTGACGCATGTACCAGAGACGGGCGAAAACCGCTCTATGCCTCCGGGATCGGAGGAGCGCGCGGATCGCGAGGAGGTGGTGCCGAGCGACAGCAGCCGTTCACCGGCGCTCCACAGGGGGTGATCCCGGCGGTCAGGGCAGGAACCGGGCGATGGCTTCTGCCGTGGGGTCCGCCCATTCGGTCTTGCTGAACAAGTTGTGCTCTGCGCCGGGGATCTGGACCCATTCCGCGTGGCGCACGCTCCGGGTGAAGGCGCGCGCGGCGTCACGGAAAGCCGAGTCGAGGGCCTCCGACACTCCCGGGATCGTGGGGATGGAGAAATCGCGGGTGATCAGCAAGACCTTCCGGAGGTGTCTCCACGTGGGCTCGACCCGGAAGGCCGAGTACGCATCGATGCCGGCCACGCACTCGTCGTACGTCATCCCCATCTCGGGCGCCCCACAGAACATCGCGTTCAGGTCGCCGATGCTGTATTCCCCCGCGGGGAGCCCGAAATCGTTCCCTTCCGGGAAGACGAGGCTGGGGAGCTCCTGGAACGAGATCTGTCCGTCGTCCAAGAGGACCACGCGGTTCTTCACCCGGTGCGGGTAGGCGTCCTGGAACGCGAGGACCTGAAAAGCGCCCGCGGAGTGGCCGACGAAGTATGCCTTGTGGATCCGCTCGCGGTCCATGAACCGGCGGATCACCTCGTTCATGAACGGCACCAGGTCGGTGACCACGTCGTGGTCCGACTGGCCTTGGTTCAGCGGATCGATGGAAAGTACGCCGTACTTCCTGAACTCGTCGCGGTGGAGAATCGGATCGCCCGACGTGCCCGCGTCCCCGAACCCCGGCAGGTAGACGATGGTCTCGTGACGATCGCAGTTCCAGCAGGTCGCATGGAACGTGAGGCCGTCGTAATCCACGTAGACGTCGCGGACCGGCGCGGGAGCTTCCGGGCACCTCGCCATGGCCGGTCGCGCGGCCAGCAGTGCGATAGCGACAGCTTGAGCCTTGAGGATGGATCTCATCTTCATTCCCCCTTTCGGGAACAGGAATTGGTGCGGCGAAGGAACCGTCCGCGGCGCCGGTCTCGTCGTCGATGGGAGCAAGCCGACGATCCGGGAGGAGCTCGCAGCAAGGATATCTGCTTACAGGCGATGTATAGTGACCTACGAAGCCACGTCAAGCTCATTCCTCCTCGAATACCGCGGCGCGGCGGCCGCGCGTGCCGCTGGTCAGGCAGTCTCCACGGCCCACATGGCTGATCGCTCTCCTGGGTCAGTGTACTATTCAGTCAGAGCCGCCAAGCTCGCAGCCCCCGCGCGGGACGCACGAGCTGCAGCCGAACGTGAGCGCCAGTGGCAGCGGGAGCACCTGCCCCGGCCGGTGCGCGGCCTCGTCGTCTCGGCGCTGGACGAGGGCGCCCACGGCGATCTCGCTCGCTCGCCGAAGCTTTGCGCAACGCCGCAATCCGTTGCGGTTCATGACAGGCCGTTGCGCTCCCCTCCTCGCCGTCCTCATCCGCTGCACCGAGACATGAGCTCACCTCGCGCCGACACATCTGTCGCCGAGCCCCCACGCCGCAGCGCGCGCAGAGCGGATGAACGAGATGAGCCTGAACGAGATGAACCAGGTTTGCACGAGGCCGCGGAGCGCCGTCGCGGCGCTCGCAATGGTGGTGGCGGTGAACGCGGCGTGCACCCGGGAGCGTCCGCTCGAGAACGGACCGGACTCGGGCGGCGGGGCCGGCATGGCGGGGCGACCGGTGGAGATGCCTCCGGCGGCGGGGCAGGCGGCACGGGAGCGGGCACGGGCGCTCGTCGGCGATGAGAGCTGGTGACGGGTGCCGCGCAGACGGTCACGTTCGACGCGAAGCCTCAAGGCTGCTGCTTCTTCTTCCACTTCTTCTTCGGCTTCGGCGGCGGCTTCGTCTTCTTCGGGTCCTTGGGCGCCCACGGCACGCGCGTGTCGATCGGCAGGATGTCCTCGTGGGGCAGCGCGCGCTCGCCCTCGCGCTTCACCGCGAACGACGCCGAGACCACGTTGATCCTGTGCGCCCCGATATCCGACAGATCCCCCGCGGCGCGGAGCCCCACGGGGATGCAGAAGAGCCGCTTTCTCTCTTCCTCATCCATGTCGGCGGCGGCCGCCGCCCCGTCGCCCAGGCCGCGCCGATCGCCGAGCATGTTCGGGTTCTCCATCGCTTGCTGGAGCTGCTCGAGCACCTCCTCGGCGCACACGAGCTCCGGCTTGGGCTTCTTCCTGGCGCCGGACGGATACTGCACCTTGGACTGGACCTTGACCGTCACGGTCACCGGCTGCCGATCGGGCCCCATCTGCAGCGCGCTCCCGGCGAGCGCGCCCTTGGCCGCGTCCACGATGCGATCCCACGTGGGGCCGTCTCCGGCCGTCGCGCTCACCAGCCGGACGCCGAGGACCTGGCCGTCGGCGCCGAGCTTGACCTCGAACGTCGCGCGCGCGTCGAGGGGCGCGGTCGAGGAGCGCACCGTGTCCGCCAGGGTGCTCGCCACCGCGCCCGCGGCCGGGACGCTGATCCCCACGCTCTTGTCCTTGCCGTGCAGCGTCTCGTTCAGCACCTTGCCCGCGATCGCCGGATCCATGGGCTGGGCGCGCGGGGCGGCCGTCGGGGCCGCGCGCGGCGCGTCGGGGCCGGGGAGCAGGCCGGGCACGCTCCAGAGGGGCGTCCCGATCCCGGGCGCGAGCGCGACGCCGCCGCCCGTGGCCGCGGGGGGCGCGCCCGCCGCGGGGGGCGGTCCGCCGTACTCGTCGCCGGGCGTCCCAGCCGCAGGCGCTGCGGCCTCGGCTGCGGGCGCTGCGGCCTCCGGCGCCGCGGCCTCCGGCGCCGCGGCCTCCGGCGCCTCCTTCGGCTCGGCGGCGGGCGCCGCGGGCGCGGCCGGCACCGGCCTCGCGCGCTCGGTCGAGGCGACCTTGGCGGCCGCGGCGCCCGGCGCGGGCGCCTGCGTCTTCTCGGCCAGCGTGGCCTTGCCGACCTCGCCGGCCTCTTCCGGCGCGCTCGCGACCGCCTCGCCTCCGGCCGGCGCCGCCGCGGCGCCCCGGGGGGACGGCGATTCGAGCTCGATGTCGATGCCGTCCACGAGCGCCGGCGGTCCGGCCGCAGCCTCGGGGGGTCGCTCGGGCGTCGGCGCCGCGAGGATCGCGAGGTGCGCCGCGACCGCCATGGCCAGGGCCACGGCCTCGCGTCCCCGCAACGAGATGCTCACCGCCTCCTCGAGCCAAGGCGACTACGCATCGAGCAAGGCTAGCATGCCCCCCGGCGCGCGGACCGGCTCCCCCGGTCGTCCCCCACCCGCCGTCACGAAAAGCACAATTGCGGCGCTGCCGGCGGCTCTCCCGCGGAGAGCGCGCCGGAGAGGACGCGCCGCCGCCGGAGATCGATCGGGGTTGGAAACGTAATTTGAGTTACAGAACGGGGCGTGACGTCAGAGCACCGGCGTGCCGGGCGCGGCGTCCTCGACCGTGATGGTGCGGACTCGACCCTCGACGTCGGCGGTGAGCAGCATGCCCTCGGACACGAGGCCTTTGCCGAAGTCGCGCGGCGGCAGGTTGCAGAGGACGACGACACGCTTGCCGACCAGCTCTTCCGGGGCGTAGCTCGCGGCGATGCCCGAGATGATGCGCCGGGGCGCGCCGTCGCCGGTATCGACCCGCAGATCGAGCAATCGGTCCTTCTTCTTCACGCGCTCGGCGCTCGTGACCACGCCGATCCGGAGGTCCAGCCGGGCGAAGTCGTCGAACGGCACGGGGCTCTTGCCCTGGCGCGCCGGCTGGGCGGCCGCCCCGGCGCCGCCGTTCGCCTCGGGCGCGGCCTTCGCCTCGGGCGCGGCCTTCGCCTCGGGCGCGGCCTTGGTCGCCCCGGCGTCCGCCGGCGGCGGGGCGAACCGGGCGAGCAGCTCGGCCTCTTTCTCCTTCTCGAGGCGCGGGAAGATCGGCGCGCCCTTGCGGAGCTTCTCACCGGGCGCGCGGGCCGCGGGGAGCACCGGCCACTGGTCGTTGCCCGGCTCGGGCGCGAGCGGCGACAGCCCGAGCTGATCCCGCATCCTGCTCGCCACCTCCGGCATCACGGGGGAGATCATCACGCTGATCGCGCCGAGCTGCTCGATCAGGGTCGCGACGATCGTCCCGAGGCGCATCGGATCGGTCTTCTTGGCCACCCACGGGGCGGCCTTGTCGACGTAGAGGTTCGCCGCCGCGATCACCGTCCAGATCGCGTCGAGCGCGCGCGTCGGCTGGTGCGCGTCGAACGCCGCCGCCGCGGCCGCCGAGGCCTGCCGCTGCGCGGCCAGGAGCTCCTCCTCGAGCGGGCCGAGCTCCCCCTTCTCGGGGACCTCGTCGGCGAACGGGAGCACCCGGTTCAGCAGGTTGCCGAGCGCGTTGCCGAGCTCCGAGCCGTACCGGGCCAAGAGGTCCTGGATGCTGAAATCGCCGTCCTGACCGAACGAGATCGCGCGCATGAGGCAATAGCGCACCACGTCCACCCCGACCGGCGGCGCGCCGGCCGCGGCGCCCGCGCCGCCGGGGAGGGCCGCCGCCGCCGCCTCGGAGAGGGCCTCCGCCACCTCGACGGGGCTGATGGTGTTGCGGAGCGTCTTCGACATCTTCTGGCCGCTGTACGTGAGGAACCCGTGGGCGAACACCTGGCGCGGCAGCTCGGCCTCGCCGTAGCCGGCCGAGAGCAGGAATGCGGGCCAGTAGA
Source organism: Sorangium sp. So ce836 (assembly GCF_028553905.1). NCBI lineage: Bacteria > Pseudomonadati > Myxococcota > Polyangiales > Polyangiaceae > Sorangium > Sorangium sp. So ce836. The sequence continues at coordinate 215,661 of NZ_CP102233.1, forward strand.
CGGCGTGGAAGCGGAGGATGTCCTTGCCGACGAGGTGCACGTCCGCCGGCCAGAAGCGCGTGTTGTCCTCGGGCTCCTGGAGCGCGGTGAGGTAGTTCGCCAGCGCGTCGAACCAGACGTACATGACGTGCTTCGGGTCGCCGGGGACGGGGATGCCCCACTGGAACGTGGTGCGGGAGACCGACAGATCCTGGAGCCCCTCGCGCACGAAGCTCGTCACCTCGTTCAGGCGGCTCGCCGGCTGCACGAAGGTGGGGTTGCGCCGGTAGTAGTCGAGCAGCGCGTCTCCATACTTGGAGAGGCGGAAGAAGTAGCTCTCTTCCTTGACGCTCTCGGCGGGCCGGTGGTGCAGCGGGCAGACGTTGCCGGGCTGCTTCAGGTCCTTCTCGGTATAATAGGCCTCGCACCCGACGCAGTAGAGCCCCTCGTAGTGGCCGAGGTAGATGTCCCCGCGCGCCTGGATGCGGCGCCACAGCTCCTGCACGGCCTTCTTGTGGCGAGGCTCGCTCGTGCGGATGAAGTCGTCCGGAGCGCAGCCGAGCTTCGGCCACGTGGCGCGGAAGGCCGCGGCGATCTCGTCGGCGTGGACGCCCGGCGCGACGCCGCGCGCCTCGGCGGCGCGCTGGATCTTGAGGCCGTGCTCGTCCGTGCCGGTGAGCATGCGGCTCTCGTGGCCGCGCACCCGGTGATAACGGCACAGCACGTCCGCGGCGATCGTCGTGTAGGCGGTGCCGAGGTGCGGGACGTCGTTGATGTAATAGATGGGCGTCGTGACGTAGAAGCGGCTCGCCATGGGAGCGCTCTCTTACCATGGGGCGCTCTCCCGCGGCGAGGCGGCGCGCGGCGCGCCGCGGCGCGGAGGTCTGGGGCGCGCGGCCCCTCGAAGGGGCGGCACGCCCGGCGGCCTCCGGCGCGCCCGGGGGCGGGGGGCTTCGAGGAGCAAGAGGGCCCCGCTTCGAGGCGCGGGAGGGCCCGTCGGCGGCCTGCGCCGCGACGCGGCGCGCTCCCGGCGCGCGCGCGCAGGGCGCCTTTCAGATCAGCGCGTCTTCGGGGAGCTCCGCCTGGTGCAGGATGCCGTCGGTGAACACCTGGCCGTCGAGCTCATAGTACAAGCGAAACTGCACCTTGCGCGCGTCCGGCCGCGGCGACACCGACCCTGGCGTCGCCGTGGATCCCTGGAAAATCTTGCCGGTGAAGATATACTGCTGGACCGGGCCGAACCCGGCATAGGCCAGCGGGAGCGTCTCGGCGTGGACGAGCGCGTCGCCGCCGTCGAACACGTGAACATCGATCCATGCGTTGGCGCCCCACGCCGTGTGGCTGACCCACGCGACGAGGTCGAGGTGCGTCTGGATGTCCTTCCCGACGCTCGGCCCGCTGGCCGGCCTCGGGAACGCGTCGATCTTCGAGACCCGGGCGGTCTGCACGTTCGTGACGTCGGCCCGCGCCTGCGCCCCCGCGCGGTAGACGACCGGCTGCGCCGGGCTCCGCGGCGGCGGGCCGCCGACGTCGAACCAGTAGTTCTCCCCGAAGCGGCTGTCCCACGCGTCGCAGCGGCGGCTGGTCTGGGAGAAATGGTGAAACCACATCTCCACCCGCGTGGCGTCGTCGGGCACGGCGAGCTCCAGCGGCGCGGCCCTGTGCGCGACCACGGGCCCCGGCGGCCTCCCCTCGGCCCGCACCTCCTCGACGACGCTCCCCTGCACGATCTCGCCGCGCGGGTGGAAGCGGACGTAGGCGACGATGTCGCCGATCTTCGCGCCGCGCCAGGTGGTGAAGCAGCGCGATAGGCGGCTCATGTCGTATTCGATCCTGAGCGTTTCCCGGCGCTCGATCCCGCCCTGCTGCGCGTGGAGCCAGTCGGGGAGAAACTGGAGAACAGCGGCCTTTGTCATGGAACCCTCCTCGGATGGAGAGGTACAGAGGACCGGGCCGGAGACGCAAGCGCGACGCCGTCCACCGCGCGGTCATCGCGCCGTCATCGCACCGGCGTGGGCTCCGCCGGGTCGTTGCTCGTCATGCCCGCGGTCGCGCTCGGCGTCGCGGACACCCCGTGCACCTCGCCCGTCGGCGCCCATCGCCCCGCGTTCATCAGCGCGCCGCCCGTGATCTCGGGCTGCGGCCCGGGGCGCGCCTGCACCTCGTCCGCGTGGACGCACACGTTGACGTGCACGCGCGGGTCCGCGTCGGGGCGCTGGGCCAGCGCCTCGTGGAGCGCCGCGGCGGTGCCGAGCGCCGCGCGCCGCTCCCGCAGCTCCTCGGTCGCGTCGCCCGGGAGGAGGCGCACCCCGAGCACCTCGTTGCTGGTGAGCGACGCCAGGACGAAGCCCGCCCGCGAGAGCTGCGCCTCGGCCGTGTCGAGCACCTGCCCGATATCGAGGGTCAGCGCCTCGTCGAGCTCGTCGGCGCCGCCGCGCGTGCGCACCTCCAGGTAGACCGCCACCGCCGGGTGCGTCGGATCAGGGCCGCCCGGCGAGACCGACGAGGGCCCGCCGATGGCCTCCCTGAGCGCGCGGATCAGCTCCTCGACCGACCCGTAGCGCCGCTCCCGCTGCTTCTCCATGCACCGCAGCACCACCGCGTCGAGCTCTGGAGGCAGCGGGACCCGCACGCTCGGGGGCAGCGGCGTCTCCTCCAGGTGCTTCCGCACCATCTCGTCCGTGTTAGTTGTGTGGAATGGTAATCTGCCCACCAGCATACGATGGAGAAGTACTCCGAGCGCGTAGATATCGACCCGTGCGTCGATGGCGCCGCCCAGGATCTGCTCCGGGGCCATGATCGATGGTGTCCCGGGCATACGTCCGGCGGTGGTGAACCAGGTCGAGGTCTGCTCGGGCGCCATCATCTTGGCGATACCGAAATCGAGCAGCTTCACGGTGCGCGGCTGGCCCGAGCAGATGAAGATGTTGCTCGCCTTGACATCCCGGTGGATGATCCCTGCCGCGTGCGCCGCCCCCAGCGCCGCGCAGACGGGCTCCATCAGCTCCAGCACGTCGCGGAGCCCGAGCCGCTTCTCGGCCTTGATGAGCGCGTCGAGCGTCTGGCCCTCGAGGTGCTCCATCGCGTAGAAGGGCTGGTGATCGTCGAGCTCGCCGACCTCGTAGATCTCGACGATGCTCGGGTGGGAAATGCTGCGCAGGGCCTCGATCTCGCGCGCGAACCGATCGAGCACGCGGGTGGAGTGGGCCACCGCCTCGTTCAGCACCTTGACAGCGGCCCGCTTCCCCGTGTGGATGTGCCGCGCCGAGAACACGGCCCCGCAGCCGCCCTTGGCGATGAACTCCTCGAGGATATACTCGCCGGCCATCGTGCCTGGCGGGAGCTCGCTGTGCGCGATAAGCCTTTCAGCATACAGCAACGTCCTGGTTTCGTCATCTTCCTCGGTCATGTCGCCTCTTCGCTTGGTGCGTCGATATCTTACCACCTGCGCGTGCGTTGCGTGCGTCGAGCCGCCAGCGCTGCGTTCGCGGACCGTTCGCGGGCCGTTCGCGGACCGCTCGTTCAGCTGAGCGATAGTTTTTTGATCGAGTGATACCTTCTTTGATTAAGTTTTACGAAGTCATATACAGGAGCGTTTCCAAATGGTAACTTAAACTTTCCCATAGCTCGACCTCGCTTCGAAAACCTTGCGATGAAAGGTGGAGACGGCCATGGAACTTTCCTGCTCGCGTCTCGCTGCACTGCTCGTCATCGTACCTCTGGTTACCACCGCCTGCATCGGCGCCGAGCTCGATGCTGAGTCCGAAGAGCTCCTCGCAGAGAGCGAGAGCGCGCTCGAGACGGACAACGGCTACCTGCCGAACGCGCTGAGCCCAAACGCGCTGAGCCCGAACGCGCTGAGCCCGAACGCGCTGAGCCCGAACGCGCTGAGCCCGAACGCGCTGAGCCCGAACGCGCTGTCAGCCATCAAGAATCCGGGGGCGGGCGGCGCCATGTCGCGGGAGCTCCTGCGCTACATCGTGAGCTGTGCGCTGCGCCCCGACCAGACGTTCTCGTTCTCATGGACCGACGCCAACGGGGTCGTCCACCCGGAGGTCTACCGCGGCGACCTCGGGTACGCGGCCTGGTGGACGACCACCCCCCTCGGCACCGCCACCTCCAACAACACCTATGTTCAGGGCCAGATCACCGCCTGCCTCGCCGCGCGGATGAACTGGTACGGTGTCTCGGTGAGGATCTCCCTGCGCAACAACGAGATGGCCTCGACGTCGGAGGAGCGCGCGGCCTTTCCGGTGAGGGAGGGCGCGTTCTGGGGCAACGTGTTCTCCACGACGCAGTCGCCCTACCTGCGGGCCTGCTACTCACCAGGAGGCCTCACGCGCGCGCGCCAGCTGCAGCGAGACTGTGCGGCAGGTCACCTCAGCGTGGACCCGGTGACCAACACCACAACCGTTCAGCAGTGTGGTTCCATGCAGATCGTGGGATCCTGCGACACGGTGTGCAACGGGACGGACTACACGAGCGGCTTCTACAGGGGGTGTCTCAGGAGCAGCCCTTTGGCCTCGCCGTGGGAGCGCACGGACGAGGTGATCACCACGTTCTTGACGGCCGGCCCCTAGGAGCGTGAATGCGCTCGGAAGCGCTGCGAGGCGAGGAGCAGGAACGCCCGGTCCGTGAGGCGGGGCGCTGTCCGGCCTGCGGGCGCCGGAACCAGGGCGCCTGCCCCGAGTGCGCTCAGTCCGAGCGGCCGCCGACCGGCCAGTCGATCGTCCCCCCGGACATCACGGAGGTCGTCCCCGTCTCCTTGCCTCGCTTCCCCGGCTTCTGGACCCGGAGGACGCTGGGGCAGGGCGGCTTCGGCCTCGTCGTCGAGGCCGAGCCCGAGGGCGGCGGGGCGCGCGTGGCCATCAAGCTCGCGCGCGCGGACCGGCGCGGCGCAGGCCAGCGCCTCCGGGGTGAGATCGCGGCGCTCTCGTCGATCGGCGCCCCCCACGTGCCCGCCGTGTACGCGTGGGGGGCGCTGGACGACGGCTCGCCCTACGCGGTGATCGAGCACATCGCCGCGCCCACGCTCGCCGCCCGGCTCGCGGCGCGCCCCGCGCCGCAGCTCGAGGAGGCCGCCCGGCTCGGGCTCGCGATCCTCGCGACCCTCGAGGCCGTGCACGCGCGCGGCTACGTGCACTGCGACCTCAAGCCCGAGAACATCCTCGTCGATCAGGACAAGGCGACCCTCATCGACCTCGGCATCGCCCGCGTCGTGGGGCGGCGCTACGACGGGCAGGACGAGGACCTGGCCGTCGGCACGGCCGAGTACATGGCGCCGGAGCAGTCCGCCGGGTGGGTCGATCTCGACGCGCGCGCCGACATCTACGCGATGGGCGTCATCCTCTACGAGCTCTTCGCGGGCCGGCCCCCGTTCTGGGGGCCGCGCGCGGCGGTGCTGGAGGACCACCGGAGCCGCAGGCCGCCGCGCCTGTCGGCCAGCGCGGCCGTGCCGCGGGCGGTCGAGGAGGTGGTGCACCGCTGCATGGCCAAGGAGCGGAGCGAGCGGTTCGCGAGCGCGACCGAGCTCCGCGCGGCGCTGGAGCGCGCGCTCCGGGACGAGCGCGCGCCGGGCGAGCGCGAGGCGCCGCGCTCCGTGGCCGGCATCGAGCGCCGCGTGATGGGGCTCCTGTTCTTCGAGAGCGCGTCCGATCGCATCGCCGTGCAGCGCAGGCTCCGGGCGCTCGGCGGCGAGCTCGCGCACGCCTCGGGCGCGCGTTACGTGGGCGTCTTCGCCCAGGAGGGCGCGGCCAGCCCCGCCCGCCGCGCGCGGCGCGCGGCCGACGAGCTGCTGCGGCGCGGGGTGTGCGCGCGGGTCCTCGTCGATCTCGCGCCGGTGTCGATCCAGGGGCGCGCGGACGGGACGCGGCGTCTCCTCAGCCCGCTCTTCTCGCGCGCCGAGCGGTGGCCCTCCGCCTCCGGGCCGCCCGGGCCGTTCCTCACGCCCGAGGCGTCGGCAGCGCTCGCGGAGGCGTCGCACGCCCCGGCGGCCGACGAGCTGCCGCCGGGCATCGAGGACCAGTCGCGGGACGCGACGCGCCCCGACGCGTTCGTCGGCCGCCGCGACATCCTCGATCAGCTCCTGCAGAGCGCCGAGGAGGCGCTCCGCCGGAAGCAGCCCACGGTCGTCGCCGTGACGGGCGGGCCCGGCCACGGCAAGAGCAGCCTCTTCGTCGAGCTCGTCAGGCAGCTCCGGGAGCGCCTGCCGCGCGCCCACATCATCGATCTCCGCGGGCACGAGCCGACGAGCGCCGCCTCGGACGCGACGCTTCACGAGCTCGTGCGCGAGGCGCTGGGCGTGCCCGAGGAGCCCCCGGAGAGCGGCGTCCGCGCGGCGCTCGCCGAGCGGCTCGGCCCCGCGGTCGGCGAGGAGCTCTGCTCGGGGCTCGCGATGGCGCTCGGGTGGGTGGACGAGCAGACCGGCGTCGAGATCTTCCCCGAGCTCGAGGCGCTCCGGGCCGCGCCCGGCGCGCTGCATTCGGCGCGCGTGCGGGCCGCGGGCGAGTGCCTGCGCCGGAGCGCGGCCGCGGCGCCCGTGATCGTCGTCCTCGACGACGCGCACTACGCCCGCGACGCGACGCTCGCGGCGCTCGAGTACGCGGCGCTCGCGGACGAGGCCACGCCGCTGTGGGTCTGCGCGATGGGGCGCCCGGCGTTCGCCGAGGCGAACCCTTCCTGGGGCGAGCGCGCCGCCCGGCGCGAGGCGCTGCGGCTCGAGCCGCTGGACGACGAGAGCGCGCGGGCGCTGTGCCGGCGGCTGCTCCTGCCCGCGCGGGACGTGCCGGAGCCGGCGATCGACCGCCTGCTCGAGCGCTCCCAGCGGGTGCCGCTCATCCTCGTGGAGCTCGTGCACGGGCTCAAGCGCGGGGGGATCCTGCGCCGGCACCGGCGGGGCGACGCGTGGTACCTGGCGACGGACGAGCTCGACAGCCTCCCTGCCTTGCCGGAGCTCGATCCGCTGGCGCAGGCGGAGATCGAGGCGCTCGGGCCGGCGCTCGGGGCGCACGCGCGGCTCGTCTCGCTGCTGGGCGCCGACGTGTCGATCGACGAGATCGCGGGCGTGCTGCGCCAGCTGGATCTCCGCGGCGACGGCGCGGCGTTCCCGCTCGACGCGCGCGTCGGGACCGAGCGGCTGCTGAGGGCGGGCGTGCTGGTCGACGAGCGGAAGGGCCGGCTGCGCTTCCGGCACGCGCTGGTGCGGGAGGCCGTCGCGCAGGACGTCGCCGAGGCCGAGCGGCGGCGGATCCACCTGGCCGCGTACGAGCACCACCGCGAGGCGGCGCACGAGGGCCGGGAGCAGCGGCGGTTCAAGATCGCGCACCACGCGGCCGAGGCGGGGCTCGCGACGGTCGCGGAGGAGGCCTACCTGGAGCTCGCCGAGCGGGCGCGGGCGCGCCACGCCTACGTGGAGGCGGAGCTCTACTACAGCCGGGCGCTCGCGCAGCCGGCCCCGGAGCGCGGGGCGCGGCGGAGGGCGGCGTACCGGGGCCGCGGGCTCATGCGCTACCGGCTGGGCCGCTACCACGACGCGCTCGGGGATCTCGATCGCGCGCGCGCGATGGCGGTCGAGGAGGGCGACGTGACCGAGCAGATCGAGATCCTGCTCGACGAGGCCACGGCGCTCGACTGGATGGACGACTACGGGCGGTCGAAGCAGCGGGTGGAGGAGGCGGGGGCGCTCGCGCCGGGCGATCTGCCGCCGGCGCTCGCGGCGCGCCTGTCGATGGCGGTGGCGCGCTCGCTCCACCGCGAGAGCCGGGAGGAGGAGTCGGCGCAGCAGTTCGAGCGCGCGGCGGCGCAGGCCGAAGGGCTGGGCGACGAGGGGTACGAGACGCTGGTGGTGTCCTTGCTCCTCCTCGGCTTCATCTATCCGGGGCTGGGGAAGCTGGACGAGGCGGGCGCGGCGCTGGAGCGGGCGATCCGCATGTGCGAGGAGCGCGGCGATCTGCTGCACCTCGGGCCGGCGATCAACGGCCGGGCGCTGCTCAGGGCCTGCCAGGGGGACAGCGCGGCGATGATCGCGGACCTGTGCCGCCTGCTCACCATCGCGCGCCAGCTGGGCCTCGGGATGCTGGAGCTCGTGAGCGAGTTCAACCTGGGCGAGTACCTTTACCTGATGGGCGACCTGGACGCGGCCACGCCCCACGTGGAGCGGACCGTGGCGCTGGAGCGCCAGCAGCGCGGGGAGGAGGCGCGGGCGGTGGTGCACCTCCTCCAGGCGAGGCTGCTCCTTTACCGCGGCGAGGAGGGCCGGGCGCGGGAGATCATCGAGGGGATCCGGGCGCAGCAGGCGAAGGCCGCGGCGGCGGGGCGCGAGGACGCGGCGATGGCCCCCGCCGAAGAGGTGCTGTGGTCGATGATCGACCTGGCGACGCAGGACGCGAGCGACGAGGCGTGGGACGAGCTCGAGGAGCGGTCGGCGCGCCACTCGGTGGGGCAGGAGCAGATCGAGGTCATCGAGGCGCGGGCGCGGGCGCGCTCGCGGCGCGGCCTCCACGAGCAGGCGAAGGCGGCGCTCGAGAGGGCGATCGAGGCGGCGGGGAGGATCCCCAACGTCATGCGGGAGCGGCTCGAGCGGCAGCGAGGGGCCTAGCTCCGCGCGTCAGACATCGCGCCGACCAGACAGCCCTCGCCGTAGGCGACGCGCGAGACGAGTTTGCGCGCGCACGCAAATTCTTGCTCGCCAACACGCCGCTTCCATCGCAACCCGAGGGCGCTCGGTCGCCTTTGGTTATCGCGCCGTCGGCCGTGGAAAGGCGGCCTCGCCCTGTTGGCGAGGGTGGCACGGCAACTGCACAAGTCGGTGCAGATGCGGCGCTCGACCAAGCGAGCGCGGTAAAACGTGGGCCGATCAACGTGGACCGCACAGGGCGCCCGCCGGGGGTGATTTAGCCGGTGCGCGGAGACCTCGAGCGGTGAAGCCGCCGGCCGGCGAAACCGCCGGCGTTCGACGGCAAGCGCAGCGATTGAACGGCTCGTGAGATGTGGATGGATCGATATGATTGTGGTTGGAATCAGCAATAACGATCTGGCTGGCGCCTGCCTGGTCAGGGATAACAATATCGTTGCGGCGGTCAGCGAGGAGCGGTTTACTCGCAGGAAGGACGACAAGGTCTGGCCGGCGCGCTCGATCGCCTATGTGCTGGGCGCTGCCGGGCTCCGCCTGGAGCAGGTAGACTACATTGCATACGGCTGGAATGCCGGCTTCAACGCCGATAAGCACCTGCCGCTGTACTTCGACCGCATCGTCGAAGAGGCCACCCAGAATCCGGCCGGGTTGGTGCATGTCCGCCGGCGCATCACCGACGAGATCTACAACGACAAGGCCAAGCGCCTGGAGTTCGATACCTTCTTGGCTGAGCGCGGCTTGCGCGACAAGGCGATCTACCTCGACCATCACGAGTGCCATGCTCTGGGCGCCTTTGTGTGCTCACCGTTCGAGCGGGCGCTCGTGCTCACCTGCGACGGCCGTGGCGATTACCAGTCGCTGACCGTCAGCCGCTACGGCCCAAACGGCAGTACGGTGCTACAGCGCGAAACCAGCATCGACAGCCTGGGTTACTTCTATGGCCGCATCACCCGGCTGCTCGGCTACACGCCGAACCGCCACGAGGGCAAGATCACCGGACTGGCCGCCCACGGCGACCCGGAGAAGCTGCTGCCATTGATGCAACAGATGATCGACTTCGCGGACGGCAGGATCCGCGCCCGCTGCGGCGAATTGTATCAGCCATCCTACGACGGCTATAGCGACCGGCTCAGAGCGCTGCTGGCCCAGGAAAAGCCGGAGGACATCGCGGCTGCGGCGCAGCGTCATACCGAAAACCTGCTGGTCGATACGGTTCGTCATCACCTCGATTGCGACGGGGATGAAAACCTGTGCCTCGCTGGCGGAGTGTTTGGCAATGTCAAGATCAACCAACGCCTGCGTGAAATTCGCGGAGTTGAGAATGTCTACGTGCTGCCGTGCATGGGTGATGGCGGCCTGGCACTGGCGGCCGCGGTCGGCGCTGCCTACCTCAAGCGCGGTAGCCGATTCTCCACCCCGTCGATGGCGCTGGGCCCCGATTCCGGCGACACGCGAGCCGCCCTGGCTCTGCTGTCGGGCGATTATCCGGAGCTGAGCTATCACCGCCCCGACAACATCATCTCCAGCCTCGTCGAGGCGCTGGCCCATGACCAGGTGCTCGGCATGGTCAAGGGGCGGATGGAGTTCGGGCCGCGCGCGCTCTGCAACCGGAGTATCATCTATCACGCCGCCGACAAGAGCGTGAACGACTGGCTGAACGCTCGGATGCACCGCACCGAGTTCATGCCGTTCGCACCGGTCAGCGCCGTCGAGCATGCCGCCCAAAGCTATATCGGCTGGAAGCCCGACCAGGTAGCGGCCGACTTCATGACCATGACCTACGAGTGCCACCCTGAGTTCTGCCGAGCCTGCCCGGCAGCGGTGCACATCGACGGCACCGCCCGTCCGCAAATCGTCTACCCGCAGAGCGACCCGTTCATGCACCGGTTGCTCGCCGCCTGGCATGCCCGTACGGCCCAGCTGGCGCTGATCAACACCTCGTTCAACAAGCATGAGGAGCCGATTATCAGCAGCGCTCGCGACGCGTTTGATGCGCTGCGAGCTGGCATGGTCGACTTCGTGGTGATGAACGAGCAGATCCTGGTGTGGAAGAGAGGCCGCAACCGCTTCGCCAGGCAGTATTTCGAATAGGCCCTCAGCGGCGCGGGCGGGTGCCACCGCCATCCGTCCGCCCGCCATCGACCCCACCCGATGTACCGAATCTACCTGTACTACTTCGCGGCAGAAGGCATTCTCTATCCTTTCTGGCCGACATGGCTCAGGTCGCTCGGTTATCGCAACAGCGATATCGGTCTGTTCATCGCCGCCGCCTACTGGCCGCAGGTCCTGGTCGGCTTCTCGCTCGCCTACCTCGCCGACTGGCGCTTTGGCCAGATGCGCCTCGCGGCGGCAGCGGCGCTGCTGGCGACGCTGTGCATGCTGCTATTTTATCTGCCGCACCATGTCGGCCTATATCTGCTGCTCACCATCCTTTACGGGGGACTGTGGACAGCGGTGCTGCCGCTGGGTGAATCATATTTACTGGAGCTCGACAAGCAGGCGCTTCACGACTACGGCCTTATCCGCGCCGCGGGCTCGATGGCATTCGTGCTGGCGAGCATCGGTGCAGGCAGCTTGCTCGAGCGCTTTGGCCAAGGCCTGGTGCCCGGCCTGGTGGCGGCCTGCATGCTGCTGACCGCGAAGACCTGTTTCAGCGTAGCCGCACAACGCCGCGTGAGTGGGTCGGTGTGTCCGGTCGCCAAGCGGCCAGCCCCTGACTGGCGGCAGCTGCGCAACGCGCCGCTGCTGCTAGCCTTGGCCGCCGCAGGCCTGATCCAGCTCAGTCACTGCCTGTACTTCTCGACAGCATCCAATATGTGGAGCGCCGCTGGCTACTCCCCTCCGCTGATCGGCGCGTTCTGGGCAGTGGCAGTGATAGCCGAAATTAGCTATTTCGCCCTGTCGGCGCGGGTGATGCGGAGCATCGCCCCGCTGCAAGTGATCGTGCTGTCCGGGCTGTGCGCCGTGCTACGCTGGCTGCTCGCCGCGCTGGGCGGCGGACTGGTGTCAATCCTGGCGGGTCAGCTGCTTCACGCCGCCAGCTTTGCCGCTTATCACTCTGCGCTGATGCGCTATCTTCGCGACCACTCTCCCGAGGGCGTGCGCACGCTAATTCAAGGACTCTACTACTCTCTAGCAGTGGCGTTGCCAATGGGCATCGTAACCCCGCTCGCCGGCTGGCTGTTCGACATCAGCCCGAGCCGGGCCTATCTATGTATGGCGCTGATCGCTCTCGGCGGCACCGTCACAGCCTATTTGGCCAACCAGCGAACAGGAGCAAAGGATGACGCGCGCGCAGTTCTCCGCCGTCCTTTTTGACATGGACGGCGTGTTGATCCAATCTCGTCAGGTGATCGAACGCGCTTGGACCAGCGTGGCGCGCGCTTACGGCATTACCCTGACCGAGGCCTGCATACAGGCGCACATCCACGGGCGACCGGGCAGTTACACGCTAGACGCGCTGTTTGGCAGGGTCTCCGAGGCCGAGCGCCAGGCGATCAAGCAACGTGTCGACGCGGAGGAGGAAACCGCCCCTTGTGCTCTGGTGCCGGGCGTCGCCGAGCTGCTGGACGCCTTGCGCCATGCCCGGGTGCCGCTCGCGCTGGTGACGAGCAGCTGGCCGGCACGGATCGGCTACGTATTACGACAGCACGATCTGAGGAGCGCCTTTGCCACCGTGATCAGCCGTGACGACGTGGCGCTCGGTAAGCCGCACCCGGACAGCTACTTGCTGGCGGCCAGGCGGCTGGAGGTACCGATCGTAGAATGTCTGGTGTTCGAGGATTCCGAGAGCGGGGTTAAGGCGGCGGTCCAGAGCGGCGCCCTGTGCGTCGGCATCGGCGGCGATCCGACCCTGCTGCGGCACGGCGCCAGCGCGATCTATCAAGACTTCCGCGGCCTCATACCGCAGTTGGCCGACGTGCCAAGCCATTATGTCGAACTACACGAGCCTGCTGCCCTGGTCGTGGTGAAAAGCGCGCGGCCGTGAGGAGCCGGAAAGGAATGCCCGCCGCGATAGCGCCGCGGGCGGGCTGGTGTCACTGAGCACCGTCCTCCGGGTGCCCGATGGACTGACGTTCAAGGGCAAGGCGATCCGCAAGGACCTGGCACCGGCAGCTCCTCGTCCGCTGGCAGGCTGAACCGCTCCAGCTCGAGCTCGAGCGCGAACACGTGAATCACCTCTCCCTGCTCGAGCTTTCCCTTCACCAGGAGCAGCCGCGCCGCGCAGGTCGCGCTCGCGCGGGAGCCCGGCGAGGCCCAGCACCAGCAAGACGGTCGCTCGACGCGTGCAAAGCCCGCGAGACCGTGTCACGGTAGGTGTCCGCCGCGCAGAGCTCGATGCTGAGGACCCCGCGTACGACAGGCCACCTCCTCGCCCTGCTGCTCCTCCTCGTCGCCGCGCCGGCCCAGGCCGGGGAGGGCAAGGGCGCGCCGGGCTCCCCGGCCATGCCCGCGCCGAGCGCAGCGCCTGCGTCCGCCGCATCGAGCGCAGCGCCTGCGTCCGCCGCATCGAGCGCAGCGCCTGCGTCCGCCGCGCCGCCAAAGGAGGGCGTCTCCACCGGGCGGCGCGCCCTCGCCGCGGCCGGCGCGGTGGTCCCCGGGGTCGTCGCGCACGGCACCGGGCACTTCCTCCTGGGCGAGGCGCGCACGGGCTGGATCCTCCTGGGGATCGAGGGCGCGGGCGCCGGGCTCGCCGTGGGCGGCCTCGCGGGCGCCGCGGTCTCCGGCGCCTCGCGGCGCGTCATCGCCCCCATCGTGCTCACCACCGTGACGGGCGCAGGCCTGTTCGGGATCTCCCTCCTCGCGGACCTCTATGGCGTGCTCGCCCCGGAGGGCGGCACCGGCAGCCCTCCTCGGTCGCTGCCCTGGGTCGAGACGCAGCTCGGCATGGCCTACGTGTACGACCCCACGTTCGCCTACCGCACGTTCCTCGTGCCGGGCATGGATCTGCGCCTGAGCTCGCTCCGCCTCTCGGGCTCAGGCTGGTTTTCCCTGAACGACGACAACGCGCGCCTCCGCGCCGAGGCCGCATACCGCTTCCTCGGCCCCCGCACGCCGGACAGCCCGCGCGCGGCCGACGGCTCGTTCCTCGAGCTCGAGGGCGCGATCACCCATCATCGCTTCACCTCCGACGACTTCTCGATCACCACCGGCGAGGTCACCCTCCAGGGCCGGCTCGATCTCGCCCACATCGGGCGCACGCTGCGGGGCTCGTTCGCGGAGATGGGGTGGGGGATCGCGGTCGAGGGCTACCGCTACGGCCGACGCCCGTTCGAGGGGAACGAGCTCTTGATTCCCCACTTCGCCTTCGGCATGTACCTCGGGCACGCCGGATATCCGCGCGGCGAGGCCAAGGTGGTTTACGACCACCGGCACGACGGGTATGCCGGCGGCGCGAAGATCCCCGGCCTCGGCAGCGGCGTCCCGGGCCACCTCGGCCTCGAGGGCCGGCTCTACGCCTCGCCGCGCTGGGGCCTGCTCGCCGACGTGGAGGCCGGCTCCGCGTACGTCGGGCGCCTGTCGCTGCTCTTCCGCCCTGGAGGCTCGCCATGATCCCGAGACTCGCTCTCCTCGCGCTGCTCGCCCTCACCGCGCCGCTCACCCTGTCTTGCCTCGACGTCGCCGAGGGCCGCGCGCGCCGCGACCTGGAGGTGGGGAAGGCCTCCCGGGGCCAGGCGCGCGTCGCCGTGGACGAGGGGCTCGCGGCGGTCCGCCGCCTCGAGCCCGGCGCGCTCTCGCTCTGGGCGAGCGCGCCCGCGCTCTCGATCCGCCTCACCGACGAGGCGGGCGGGCCGTGGACGATCACGATCGAGAACATGCTCGCCGACGCCGAGCTCTCGGCCCGCGTCGGCGACGAGCGCGTGCCGGTGGAGCTCGTCGAGGCGCCGTTCCCGACCCAGCGCACCTTCCGCCTCTCCCTGCCGCCCGGCGCCGAGGCGGCGCTCTCGCTGCGCCCGCCGGACGAGGCGCGGCTCGAGCCGTGGCGGTTCGCGGTGTTCGCCGATGTCCAGGAGAAGATCGACAGCGTTCAGGACATCTACGCGAAGATGAACGAGGCGGAGGGCGTCCGCTTCGCGCTCATCAGCGGCGATCTCACCTCGCGCGGCTCGACCGAGCAGCTCGAGCGGTTCCAGCGCGAGATGAAGACGCTCCGTTTCCCGTGCTATGCGACGCTCGGCAACCACGAGCTCGGCACGCGGGACGACCTGTATCACGAGTGGTTCGGCCGGGGGAACTTCAGCTTCGCGTTCCGGGGCGTGCAGTTCACGATGCTCGACTCGGCGAGCGCGACGATCGATCCGCTCGCGTACGGGTGGCTCGACGGCTGGCTCGCCGAGGGGCGGGAGCGCTTGCACGTGGTCACGATGCACCTCGCGCCCCTCGACCCCGTGGGCTCGCGCAACGGCGCGTTCGCGAGCCGCGCCGAGGCGAACAAGCTGCTCACGATGCTCGCGGACGGGCGCGTGGATCTCACGTTCTACGGCCACATCCACTCGTTCTATGCGTTCGAGAACGCGGGGATCCCGGCGTACATCTCGGGCGGCGGCGGCGCGATCCCCGAGCGGCTCGACGGCATCGGGCGACACTTCGTCACGGTCGACGTCGAGCCCCCGGGCACGATCGCGCAGGTCGCCGTCGTCCGCGTGGATTGAGTCGAATCTCCTCGCAGTCCCTCGCCGCCGCGGCGATGAGCCACGAGGCCATCGACCGGGGCGGGCGCGAGCGCCGGCCGCCGCGCTATCCTCCGGCCCATGGCCTCTCCCGAGACGCTCGCCGCGCAGGCGCGCCACTTCATCGACGACACGACCGGCGCGGTCGTGCCGCCGCTCCACGCGAGCACGACGTACGCGCGCGACGAGGGCTATCGCCTGCCCGCCGCCCACGAGTACACGCGCGACGACAACCCGACGTACCGCGCGCCCGAGGAGCTGCTCGCCGCCCTCGAGCGCGGCGCCGACGCGCGCCTGTTCGCGTCGGGCATGGCCGCCGCGACCACGGCCGTGCAGGCGCTCGTGCGGCCGGGCGCGCGCCTCGTCGCCTCGCGCGCGATGTACCACGGCCTCCGCCTCTGGATGACCGAGTGGTGCGCGACGTGGAACGTCGATCTCGAGCTCGTCGACGCGACCGACCTCGACGCGCTCCGCGGTGCCGTGCAGCGCGGCCCGACGTCCCTCGTCTGGATCGAGACGCCCGCGAACCCCACCTGGGACGTCGTCGACATCGCGGCCGCGGCCGACATCGCCCGCGCGCGCGGCGCGCTGCTCGCCGTCGACTCGACCGTCGCCACGCCCGTCCACACGCAGCCGCTCGCCCTCGGCGCCGACCTCGTGATGCACGCCGCCACCAAGGCGCTCAACGGCCACAGCGACGTCCTCGCGGGCGCGCTCGTGGCCGCGCGCGACGACGAGGCGTGGCAGCGCGTCCGCCACCTCCGCCACGTGCAGGGCGCGGTCCCCGGCCCGTTCGAGGCGTGGCTCCTCCTCCGGGGCATGCGGACGCTCTTCGTGCGCGTCGGCCGGGCGAGCGCCACCGCCCACGCGCTCGCCCGCCGCCTCGCGGCCCACGCCGGCGTCGAGCGGGTGCTGTACCCAGGGCTCGAGTCCCACCCTGGTCACGCGGCGGCAGCGCGGCAGATGCAGGGCGGCTTCGGGTCGATGCTCTCCATCCTCGTGCGCGGCGGCGCCGAGGACGCGCTCCGCGTCGCCGGCCGCGCGAAGGTCTTTCTCCGCGCGACCTCCCTCGGCGGCGTCGAGAGCCTGATCGAGCACCGGGCGACCGTGGAGGGCCCGCGGACGCTGGCGCCCCCGAACCTGCTCCGGCTCTCGATCGGCCTCGAGTCGCTCGACGATCTCTGGACCGATCTCGACGAGGCGCTCCGGGCGCGCTGACGGCCGCGGACGGCCTGGCGACGGGGTGAGCTCGGCCGTCGCGTCGGCGTCATTGATGAACCGCATTCACAGATCTTCGTCTTCGCGGGCCGATTGTGCGCTGCGGACGCCGGGTGCACCTTTCGACGCGCGACGGGGCCTTCTGCCGGCCCCGGAGAGGAGAACGCCATGCGCGCCGTAGGACTCCACCGTTACCTCCCGATCGATCACCCCGAGAGCCTGCTCGACGTCGAGCTTCCGGAGCCGGAGCCGGGGCCGCGCGACCTGCGCGTGCGGGTGCGCGCGGTCGCCGTGAACCCGGTCGACGTGAAGGTCCGCTCGCCGAAGCCCCGGGTCGAGGACGCGCCGCGCGTGCTCGGCTGGGACGCCGCCGGCGTCGTCGAGGCGGTCGGCGCGGAGGTCACCGCCTTCCGCCCGGGGGACCGCGTGTACTACGCGGGGAGCATCGCGCGGCCCGGCAGCAACGCCGAGGTGCACCTCGTCGACGAGCGCATCGCCGGGCCGATGCCGCGGACGCTCGGGTTCGCCGACGCGGCGGCGCTGCCGCTCACCGCGCTGACCGCGTGGGAGGGGCTGTTCGAGCGCCTCGGCGTCGAGCCCGACGGCCGCGACGCCGGGCGTACGGTGCTCGTCATCGGCGGCGCCGGCGGCGTGGGCTCGATGGTGGTGCAGCTCGCGAAGGCCGCCGGGCTGCGCGTCGTCGCCACCGCGTCGCGCGAGGAGAGCCGGGCGTGGGCGGCGCTCCTCGGCGCCGACGTCCTCGTCGACCACCGCGCGCCGCTCCGCCCGCAGCTCGAGGCCGCGGGCATGCCGAGCGTGGAGCTGATCTTCAACACGCAGAGCACCGAGGCGTGGTGGGACACGATGGCCGACGTCGTGGCGCCGCTCGGGCGCATCGTGGGCATCGTCGAGACGTCGGGGCCGGTCGACCTCGGCAAGCTCATGTCGAAGAGCGCGAGCTTCTCGTGGGAGCTGATGTTCACGCGGTCGCTCCACGGGACCCCGGATATGGTCGCGCAGCGGGAGATCCTCACGCGCGTGGCGGCGTGGGTGGACGCGAAGCGCCTCCGCTCGACGCGCCGCGAGCACCTCGGCCGGATCGACGCGGCGAACCTGCGCGCCGCGCACGCGCGCCTGGAGTCGGGGCAGACCGTGGGGAAGATCGTGCTGGAGGGGTGGGGCTGACCGCGCGGCGCGCCGGGCCGCGCGCGCGGCCGAGGGCGCGGGCCGGGCAAGCTCGGCCGGCCCCGGCGACGCCGCGCGCCCGCGGCGAGGCGGTGCGATCCCGGGGCGCTGCTACGCTGAAGGAGCATGTCCGAGCCCGCGTGGAAGAAGCTCGTCGATCAGCTCAAGGACCAGGGGCACAAGAGCCCGTACCTCGACCGCCTCCGGCAGCGCCTGCCCGCGGCCGCCCCGTCGGATCTCGCCGGCGAGATCCTCAGGGAGATGGCCTCGGCGCTCGGGCGATCCGAGGACAAGATCAACGTCGCGTTGCTCGAGCTCGAGCTGCACGGTAAGGCGCTCGATGCGCTCGCCCGCGGCCAGGGCGCCGATGCGCGGGAGCGGGCGGCGATGATCGCGGCCTACAACCGGCAGCGGGAGGTGGCCGCGCAGGCGCTCTGGGAGCTGCGCGTGCACCGGGAGGCGCTCGGGTTCCGGCGGAACGACGACCTCGCCGCGATGTACCCGATCCCGCCGAAGCGGGCGTAGCGTCTCCTGTCACAGGGTGTCACCGGACACCCCTGTGACAGTGTGTCACCGCGCAGAGATCCGCGGAGCGGGCGCATCGGCGAGCCGACCGCGCGGAGCGCGGGCGTCTCGGCGCCTCCGAGGCAGGAGGCGCGCGGCCGCGAGCGGGCTCGATCTCCGGGGATCGGCGCGATCTCTCGCCTGGCCTGCCGGTTGCTGAGCGTGCCTGCGAGAGCGCGCCGTCGCGGTGAATCGAAGGCCGCATAACCCGAGGAGGACTCGCTATGAAGCTCGATCGACGTGTGCTCGTCCGCCGGATCTCGATCGCCGCCGCCGCCGTGGTGCCCATCGGCGCCGCGGTCGCCGTGGGCGTGCCGAACGACGCCGTGGCCGGGTGCCAGATCACGGTGCGCGTGCACAACTCCGGCAGCCAGGCGTTCACGGTCAACTGGGACGAGAGCAAGGTGAAGGTGTCCGGCGGCACGTGGGACAAGCTCGCGAAGAACTCGTCCGAGGTGGTCGGCGCCGGTCAGACGAAATCGATCGTTTACGGGGCGCTCTTCAACTGCGGAGCGAATCGCCGGTACCAGATCCACACGACCAGGAATGGCAACGACGACACGGCCTATTTCCCGAGCGAGACGACCTGGACGACAGACCAGACGCCCACGATCGACATCTCGAGGTGAGCCTGCGTCGAGCGCTGCCCGGGCTTCGCCGGAGGTGGCTCGGCGTCAGCGCGAGCCGAGCGCGATCACGTCCTGGATCGCCGCCACGGGCAGCCGCACGCGGGCGGTGACGCGGGCCGCGCCGGAGCCGAGCACCTCGGAGGTGACCGCGACCGGGATCGCGACCTCGCCGCGCGCCGGCAGCGTCGCGAGCCCGGCGAGATCCTTGGCGGCTTCGTCCAGCGCCTCCTTCGTGTCGCCGGTCGCCCCCAGCAAGGTGAGGCCCGCCAGCGAGAACAGCCCGCCGGCCAGCGTCCCGGGCTGTCGCAGCGCCTCGAGGCCCGGCGCCGCGCCGAGCGTGCGTTCGTCGCGCCCCGTGTCGGTCGCGGCGCGCAGCCGGGCCACCACGGCGGCGTCGTCATCGCCGATCCCGAACCACGTCCGCTGGCCGGCGGGCACGACGTAAAGGTGGGTCGTGTGCGGGGCGCGCGCGGGCGGGGCGTCCTTCGTGAGCGGCGTCGAGCGCAGCTCGACGTGCAGCGTCCCCGCGGGCAGCGTGGCGGGCGCTCGGACGATCACGGAGGTGGTGCGCTCCTTGTCCTCGTCCTTGCTCGCGCGGCCCTCCGCGCCGCCCGCTGCCTTCGCGCTCGCCTTGAGCCTGTCCAGCTCCTCGCCGAGCAGGAGCAGCTCCTTCATCCCCGGGATCCAGGTCTGGGCCGGCTCTTCGACCGCGATCAGGATCCAGGGCTGCAGCGCGCGGCGCGCGGCCTTCTGCGAGCGCGCCGCGCCCTTGCCGCTCTGGTACGCCGCGATCGCCCGCTCCGCCGCCGCGCGATCCCCGCCCGCGCCCATCACCAAGGAGCCGCCCGTGAGCGCCAGCGCGTCGAGGCGCTGGAGCAGCCGGTCGAGCACCGCCGCGTCGTAGCCGTCGTCCACCCAGTCGTCGCGCAGCGCCCGGAAGAGGGCCTCGCGCAGCGGGGCGAGCTCCGCGCGCGACGCGCCCTGGGTGTAGAAGGCGACGGCCGTGTCGCTCGGCAGGCGCAGGAAGGCCGGCGGGGGCGCGGCGTCCGGCGCCACGGCCGGCGCGAAGGCCAGCGTGAACGGCGAGCGCCGGCTCGCGAAGCGCAGGCTGACGCCGACGTCGACCTCCGCGTGGCCCCACCGGAGGTCCATGCTCATGCTCTCGAGCTCGCGCATGAACGCGTCGCCGAGCTCCCGCCCCAGCGCCCCGGTGTTGCCGTCGCCGCCGGCGCCGTCCTCGCTCTTCATCAGCTCGCGGATCGCCCACTCCAGGACCTCGATCCGCGCGTCGGCGTCGATCGGCTGCGGGCCCACGACCTCCACGAGGTAAGGCGCGACCGCGTCGATGTCCTTCGCGTCCTCGGCGCAGAGCAGGCGCGCGCTGCCCCGGCGCGCGCCTGGCTCGAAGGCGCAGATCCGGGGCGGCGTCTCCTCGTCGGGGTCGGCGTCGCGCGCGCGCTCGACGCGCAGCATGCCCCGGTGCTCCTTGAGCACGAAGCGCTCGTGCAGCCGGGGCACCTCCTGCTCCGCGACCGGCAGGGAGACCACGACGCGCGACTCCGCCTCCGTGATGCCGAACCAGGCGACGTCGATCGGCCTGCCCAGATCGAGCACCCCGGCGAGCGCCGGACCCAGCGCCTGCTCGAGCAGCATCTCGGGCCTCATCGAGCGCGCGCTCCACAGGAGCGGGCCGAGCGGCGTGCTCGCCAGAAACCGCGTGAGGTGGTTCCAGGTCCGCTGCGGGTCGGCGATCCGCAGCACGGAGGAGAGCCCCTCCGGCGCGGTCGCGGGCTGCGCCGCAGCAACGGCGGGCGCGGCGCGCGCCGGGGGCGGCGCCGGAGGCAACGTCGCGACGGGGCCGCGCTGGGGGGCCGGAGCGCCGGCGCACGCGGCCAGGAGGGCGATCGGCAGCAGGAGGGCGGCGCGTTTCATGGAGAGCCGGATCGTCGCGCCCGAACGGCCCGCGTGGCAAGCGGCCTCGGCAAAAGCAGGCTCCTGACGGCCCGCGGGGCTCATTTCGGGAGCTTCATCACCGTGCCGGCGGCGCTGTTCGTCCAGTAGACGCTCGTGGCGTCCACCGCGATGCCGAGCGGATGATCTTGCCCTGTCGCGAGCGTCGTGATGTCGCCGCCTCCGACAGGCACCTTCTTCACGGTCCCATCATCGTTCGTCCAGTAGACGCTCTCGGCGTCGATCGCGAGCTTCCGCGGGTTGCGCTGCCCCTCCGCGAGCGTGAAGGGGCCGCCGCCATCGAGCGTGGCCTTCATGACGGTGCCTCCGTCGTTGGTCCAGTAGACGAAGGCGGCGTCCACGGCGATGTCCTTGGGCTTCGTCTGCCCTTCTGCCAGCGTGACGACGTCGCCGCCCTCGATCGGCACCTTCATCACGGTGCCCCCTTCGTTCACCCAGTAGACGTGGGTCGCGTCCACCGCGATGCCGAGGGGCGACTCTTGCGCTGTCGCGAGCGCGACGGCGTCGCCGCCCTGGACCGGCACCTTCATGACGGTGCCCTGGTCGGCGCTCGTCCAGTAGACGTTCGCGGCGTCGGCCGCGATGTCCATGGGATACGTCTGCCCATCGGCGAGGATCTCGAAATCGCCCTCGATCGACGCCTTCATGACGAGCTCGGTGCCGGAGTCGGTGAAATACACCATACCGTCGTGGAGCGCGACGCTCCGGGGGGAGAAGGGGGGATCTCCCTCGATGAAGACGGAGGCATTGCCGCCGCCGGCCGGCACCATCATCATCTGGCGAGTGACGGCATCGGCCCAGTAAGCGTTTGTGTCGTCGACCGCGATGTCCACCGGCTCGGTCCCGCCCGACGCCAGGAGGAGCGGCTCGCAGCGCCCCTGCGCGCACGCCTCTCCGAGGCAGTAATGGTCGCAAGCGCCGCAGTGCTCCGGATCGGAGCGCAAGTCCACGCAGAGACCGGAGCAGGAGACCTCGCCCTCGTCGCAGCCGGGCAGGTCGACCCCGCCGCTCCCTCCCCCGCCGGAGGTCCCCGCGCTCGTGGCAGAGGAGCTATCCGGCGTGAATTCCCGAGGCTCGGGGGCACACGCGACGGCCAGGGGCAACATGCTGAGTATGAGGAAGCGGTTCATTGCGCGCATTGTACACGGAACGTGGGCGCCGTCCGGCCGGCGCCTTCCTGCGAGGCGCGCCTCAGCGCGCCGGCTCCGTGTCCCCGTCGTCGAGCGCCGGCCACGCCGGCCGGAGCGGGACGACGAGCGCATCGAACGGAGCGGGCAGGGACACGGGGGCCCTCGCGTGCACGCAGAGCTCCCGGCCAGGCCCGAGCACCATCTGGCGCATCCACAGGCCGGCGCCCGACTGGTCCAGGACCGGCGCGAGCTGGGCGAAGAGCTCACCGTAGGACATGCCGTCGGGCTTGCCGAACCAGTGGGCGTAGCCGGGCGCGCGCAGCGCCGCTCCGCCCCGCAGGCGGTACAGCCCCCCGGCCCCGCCGCTGGCCACGGCGGCGGCGGCGTCGTGCGGCGCCGAGCGGCTGGCCGAGACCGCGGCCTCGTTCAATGCGCCGAGCGCACCGAAATCTTGCACGAGGTACCAGTCCTCGTAGGCGTCGCCGCCGCCGGCCGCCCAGGGAGCCCCGGAGAGCCCGACGCTGAACGACCGGAGAAAACCTGGCGACGGCGCCGCGGCGAGCGCCGCATGAAAGGCGCGCTGCCGGCGCTCGTAGTCCTTCGCGGCGGTCTGTGGCTGCTTCCAGTGCCAGAACACGTAGGCCAGCATCTCACCCCTTTTCCGAGGCTGGGTGCTTCATGTTCATGTAAACGCCGCCCGCTTGGAGCTCATCCAGCATCTGGAGAAGCCGCTTTTCCTTGGTCTCCTGGCGCTTGGCCTGGTTGATCCACCCGATATAGTCGTTCTGCTGGTAGGCAGGGCGCTGCTTGTAAGCCTCCATCAAGCCACGCTCGTCCAGCGCGTTCTTGATGGAATCCGGCATCGGGTACCTGGGCCGCTTCAGGCCTGACGAATCGGCGCTCATGGCCTCCTCGTTATACCGGTGCCCCGCGTCGAGGTGAAGAGGCCGGCCCGGTCCAGCAGCGCCGCCGGCGGCCCGGCGTCCGCGCCGCCGCGCGCGTGTTCGATCCGACGATGATGTCCATAAGCGCGATGGAACTTTCGCTGCCGTGGCGCGTCTCAGCTCGCCGGAGGTTCCGCCCGATGCCCCGACGTCGAGGTCTCTTCCTCGTGTTGTCCCTTCTTGGCCCGGCGCCGCTCTCCGCCGGGTGCGCCCGGCCGATCGATGCCCCGGACGGCACCGCGTACGTGCTGCTCGATCCCGCGGCGCGCGCTCGCTGGACCGTGGAGAGCGACGGCTGGCGCGGCGCGCCGGTCCTGCCGGTCGCCCTCGACGCCGCGGAGCCGGCCCTGCTGCGCGGCCCGGGGGGCGCGGAGGTGCTCGAGCTGCGCGGGGGCATGCTCGCGCACGTGCGCGGCGGAGGCGGCGAGGTCCGCTGGCTCGCGGTGGGCGAGGAGGCGCGCGACGACCGCCTGACCGTGCGCGCCAGCGAAGCGGCCGCGGCGGCGCTCGCGGCCCTCGTCGACGGGGAGATCACCGCGCGGCGCGACGGCCTGTGGACGCTCGCCGCGCCGGACCTGCTCGAGCGCGGCTCCTTCCTCGAGCCGCCCGCGGGCGTGATCGAGGCCCTGCCCGACACGCGGCGCGATCGCGCGGCGTTCACGCCCTCGGCCTCGCAGGATGCCCTCGACGCGCTCGCCGCGCCGGCCGCGGCCGCCGCCGGCCGCGCGGCCGGGACGCAGGAGCCTGGCAGCGCGGAGGCGGAGCTGGTCGGCCTCTACGCCGCGGGGCTGCGGACGCTCCTCTTGGACGCCTCCGGCGGCTTCACGATCGAGGACCGCTGCACCGGCGCGGTGATCGCGACCGGCGCGTACTCGGCCGCGGGCGATCGCGTGATGCTGCGGTCCCCCGGGGCGGCGCCGATCGTGCTGGGCCGGGATCGGGAGCGGCTGCTCCACCCGGACCTGGCGGAGTTCGCGCCGCTCGCGCCCGAGCCCTCGCGGCGCGCCGAGCCTGAGAGCGAGTTGATCGAGCGTGCCGGCGCGGGCGCCGGCGAGGAGTGACCATGAAGCGCAGGCATTTGCTGGGAGCGACTGCAGCGGGGCTCGCGGCCACCGCGTGGCCCGCGTTCCTCCGCGAGGCGTTCGGCGACGGCGCCGCGTGCGACGAGACGGGCAAGCCGGCGGCCGCCGCGGGGTCGCTGGTCCAGGTCTCGGCCGCGTTCCGCCGCGCCCGGCAGTCGAAACGAGCGCTGCTCGTCTTCGTCATCCCTGCCGACGACGGTGCCAAGTGGGAGCGCGGCCACGCGTTCGGCGAGCTGCTCAACTTCGGCGCGGACAGGGATCTCGCCCCGCTCGCCGGCGTCGAGGTCGTCTGCGCGACCATGGCCGATCTGAAGAAGCTCGTGCCGAGCGCCGGCGACGGGGAGCCGCTCCTCGTGGTGGTCAGGACCGACAAGGTGCCCGTCGCCGCGACGCAGCTCGACGTCGCGCTCCCGAGCTACGACGGGATGCGCCTCATGACCGGGAACCGGGAGGAGCTGCTGAAGCGCGACGACACGACGGCGGCGCGGCGGATCGGCGCGCTCGGGGCGCTGCTCCGCAAGGGCCTCGGCGCCGGCGCGGAGAACCTCGAGACCCGGGCCGCGAGCGTGCGGGCGCGGCTCGTGAAGGCGCCGCCGGCGGGCGCGCACTGGGCGGTCGCCAGCGGATGCGGGACCGAGGTCGAGGGGGTCGACGAGACCGGGCTCATGGCCTGCGGCATGGGGCATGTGCCCTCCAAGTCCAGGCGTTTCCTCTACTTCTTCGCGGTCGAGCGGCGAGGGGCATCCCCGCGTTGATCCCGGTCGGCCTCACGCTCCAGCCCGACGCGGCGTTCCTCGATCTGCTCGGCGAGGTGATCCTGCGCGACGCCGACTACTACGAGGTGGCGCCCGAGACGCTCTGGCGCGCGCCGGACGCCGCCGAGGCCGATCTCCAGGAGAACGGCTTTCACCGCCGCTTCGCCGAGCTCGCGCGCCGGTCGGATCGGCCGTTCGTCGCGCACGGCGTGGGCTTCTCGATCGGCGGCGCTTCGGCCGCGGACACGGGGCGGCGCGCCCGCTGGCGCGCGGCCCTCCGGCGCGATCACGCGATCTTCCGCTTCCGCTGGTACACCGATCATCTCGGGGTCAGCGCGCCGGCCGGGCTCTCGGCCGGGCTGCCGCTCCCGCTGCCGATGAGCGCGCACAGCGCGGCCGTCGCCCGCCGCGCGCTCCGGGAGATGCAGGCCGTCGTGGAGGACGTCGGCGTCGAGAACAGCGTCAGCTACTTCGTGCTCGGCGATCCGCTGGATGAGCCGCGCTTCCTCGGGCGCATCCTGAGGGCGCCGCGGACGCACCTGCTGCTCGATCTGCACAACGTCTACACCATGGCGCAGAACTTCGGCTTCGATCCGGCGGAGTACGTGGCCCGGATCGAGCTTGCGCGGGTGATCGAGATTCACCTGTCCGGCGGCGGCCCGAGCGATCCGGGCTGGCTGCCTTCCGGCCGGGTGATGCGGCTCGACGGCCACGACGATGCCGTGCCGGAGCCGGTGTGGCGCCTCCTGGAAGAGGTCGCGCCGCGGTGTCCGAACCTGCGCGGGGTGACGCTGGAGCGCATGGAGGGCACGGTGCAGGGCGCGGCCGACGCGGCCGCCGTGCGGGAGGAGCTGCGCCGCGCGCGGCGCGTGCTCGGCGGGCGCGGGAGGCGCAGGTGACGGGGCGCGCGGCCGGCGGGAGGGCAGGGGAGCGCGCGGGTCACGGCAGCGCGGCCCGCGGCAGCGCGGCGGGGCGCGCGGCCGGCGGGAGGGCAGGGGAGCGCGCGCCGGCGCGGCGGACCGGGGCGCAGGCGCACGCGCGCTACGAGGAGCTCGTGGCCCGCGCGATGACCGCCGAGGATCCCGTGGCCGCGCTGCGCGCCGCGGCGCGAGATCCGGCGCTCCCGCCCGCGCTCCGGCGGGCGCTGATCGGCGCGGACGAGGACGGCGTGCGGATGTCGGCGCTGCTCGTGGCGCGGCTCCGCTTCGAGCGGCTCCTGCGTGGATCGCCCGAGGCCGAGGCGTGGTTCGACCGCGACGCTGCGGAGTTCAGCGCCGCGTTCCGGCGCTACCACGCCGAGGTGCCGCCCACGGCCTTCTTCCCTCCGGGCGAGGCCCGCCTGTTCCGCCGCTGGCTCGAGGCGCAATCCGCCGAGCAGGTCGACCCCGGGCAGATGCAGCTCGCCTTGAATGCCGTCGTCCAGGCGCTCGCGGGCGCCGCGGCGCCCGCTGGCGCGGCGGAGCCAGCCGACGCTGACCCTGCGAGCGCCCCCGATGGCGAGCTCGGTGAGCCGGTCTAGCTAGCGCCGCGGGTCAGGAATCCCGCCAGGATTTCTCCGGCAGCGAGAAGGGTCCAGGCGAAAGCTCAGCAAATCCAACAAGTTCCGTCTGATTTTCCGCCGCGCGGGGCTCGGCCTTGGCCCAACGCGGGCCCAACGAGCCGCCTGTAGCCGCCGCGTCGCCCGCGGCGGACGAGCCGGCGGCGTCATCGATCGCGTCCGGCGCCTGGGCGGGCGGCGCGGAGACGAGGTACACGTCCTCGCTCGGCGAGCACGCCTCAACTTCCACAGACACGGGAGCTCCTCCCCCTGCAGAGGTGGCCTTGCCGGCCAGCTCGGGGATCGCCTCATCCAGAGGAGCGAAGTCCCCCAAGCCGAGCTCAGCGACCTTGCGCGCAGCGCGCTTGTAGTGGTGGATTTGACGGCTCGACTTGTGCCCGGTCCGATCGGAGATCCACGTCTCGGTGCGGCCGTTCGCGAGCTTGATCGTGATGAATGTAGCACGGGTGTCGTGCAGCCGTATGTTCAGCCTCGAATGCGTGGTCTCGAACAGCTCCGGCCGATTGATGCCGGCACGGCGCAAGTGGTTTCGGAAATTGTGCGCTCCGCTGCGCCCCGGCAGAGGGCCGCTCGGCCCACTGAAGACACGCTGCTTCGGTGGACACATAGCGAAGTAGGCCCGAAGCGCGCGCACAACGTCGGGTGAGAGCGCCCAAGCGCGTGGATCATCCGTCTTGTTCTCATCGAGCACGACAGCGCCCCGCTCGAGATCGAGGTCGGACGGCTCCAGCCTGCCAGCCTCGTCTGCCCGCATTCCCTCACGGATCAGAAAGCCATAGTAAATCCGATAGCACAACGGGATCTCCGTCGCCGCCATGAGGCGTCTATCCTCGTCGGGGTAGAGGGAGCTCTTGGCCTTATTGTCGTCCGCCTTGGGGATCCAACCGCGTGGCAATGGATTGTTGGCGATGATACGCGCCGGATAGGTCGCGAGCGCAAGTATGCGGTGAATGACCTTTGCGATGCCTTGACGCGAAGAAGCTTCAAGATGCCCCGGCAGCATGGAGATCGCGCGGTCCGCGTGATCGAGTGTCAAACGAGCGAGAGGGACCGGGCCGAGCACTCCCAGAACATGATTCAGTTTATGCCGGTATTGTTCCGGATGTCGAAGCGGTTTCACATGCAGCGGGTACTGTTCGGCGAGCCCTCCAGAAACGACTAACTCGGCGAACTCTGCGAAGGTGGTTTCCCCGGACGCGCGGGCACGTGCTTCGCCCCTGCAGAGCTGCTCGATGGCGAGCCGGACGTCCCGGAGGGCGTTTCCCTCGCGCGCGGCAGCCTGCTCCAGCAGCGGCACGCCGAGCACGATCTGCCCGGCGGCGAGTAGTCGCCCCGCAAGCTCGGACAGCACCTGCAGCCGCGCGTTGGCTTCTTGCTCTGTGCGGCACGTCGGCAGGGTGAACGTAGGGCGACCGGCCTCGCCGAGGCTGAGGCGTGCAGTCCACGTCTTGCCGCGCAGCCGGACGGAGCCGGAGCCATTGGCGCGCTTCTCTCCTGCGGACCTGCCGCCTGCGCGGGCGGCCGGCTTCGGGCGCTCCGTCGAGCTGGCCGAGCCCGGCAGACCCGCGTCGGGCGCGGCAGGTTCCGCCGGCAGGGAGGGACGCCCGCCGGAGCGGCTCGCTCGCGTACGCCGGTCGGTCGATGTGGATGCGGGAAGGGACGACGAAGGGAGGGCCGGCGAGCGCTTGGCGCGCGCCCGCCGCTGGGGTACGTCGGTCATGGATCGGTCTCCGTTCGCGCGGGGGTCGATCAAGGGCTCGCCCGGCGTTGCTAGCGCCGAGCGGGCCCGCTCTGCTTCGGCGGCAGCCTACCACGGCTCGAGCTTTCGGCATGAGCGCTCGCGGGGTCGGTACGTGCACGCGGGACAGATTCAAGGCCGGCAGCGGCCAGCACTGCCGCAACCCGCGTGCGCTCATCCGCCTCGGCGTTACGGCGTAACTCCGGCTCACCGGCCAGGGTCCGCAAGTAGGCAACGAACGCCTCACGCTCGACCAAGCGCAGCTTGCCGAGCTTCGTGACCGGCAGGGGGAAGCCTGGCGCGCGGATCGTGTCGAGGAAGATGCGCGCCGGGATGCCGGTGACCGCCTCGACGTTCTTCTGCGAGAGCATCTCCGGAGGCGGCGCAGTGATCGTGAGCCCGTCCAGCGGGATCGCGAGCGTCGCCGTTGCTGTCGCAGTCGCGGACTGGTCGAGCCCCCTGGGGCTAGACGATCCAGCGGCGGGCGCCTCCGGCAACTTCCTCTCGACCGCGCGCGTGATGTTTTCTGCCTTACGAAGAACAAGGGGCGCCGATACACGGGCGAGATCCGCTCGTGCCATGCCGTACCTCCGTCAATGTTGGGTTTGCGAGCAACCGTGACCGACGCCGCCGGAAGGGGCCCGAAAAGGTATCTCGGAGACAAAGGTATCTCTGCACGAGATACCTTTGTACGCTCGTGAGGCAAACCGATGTCGTGTCGCGGGGTTAGGTGTTCTGGGAGGCGCTGCAGAAGGGCTGAAAACGCGGGGAGCGAAGGGGGCGATTTTGTATCTCTGAGCGCCCCCTCGGCGCCGCCCGCGGCAGCGACGCCGAGGGCGGCGCCGCGGTCGGCGCGGCGTGTGCTAGGCGTCCTCCGCACGCCCGCGCCGAGCCCCACCACGAGCAGCAGGATCTCGTCGTGGTGCGTCCGCGGCGCCCGGGGAAGACGCGTGGCCACCTTAGTAGGGAAGGTCATCAACCGGCCGCCCCACGGAGCGCTCTCGGCCGTCGTCGCCCCTCCCTCGGCCGCGGTCGCGGTCGTCCCGTCGACGGTCGACGTCCCGCTCGCGGCGGCCCTCGTGGCCGTCGCGCCCCCTGGCCTTGCCGCCGCCATCGCGATCGTCACGCGGGCGCCTATCAGCCCCCTCATTGTCGCGCCGCTCGACGCGGGGCCCGCCGCACAGCTTGAGCTCGTCGGCGTGGATCTCGGTCTTGTACCGCTGGACCCCTTCCTTGTCCTCGTAGCTGGAGGTGCGGAGCTTTCCCTCGACGAGCACCTTGGAGCCCTTGAGAAGGTATCTTTCAAGCGCCTCCGCGCGCTTTCCCCAGACCACGACGCTATGCCATTCCGTGCGCTCCTTGCGCTCGCCGTCCTTGTCGGCCCACGATTCCGTAGTCGCCATCCGAAAGTTCAGCACGGCCTGTCCACCCTGGGTAAAGCGAAGCTCCGAGTCCTCTCCCAGGTTGCCCAGCAGGAACACCTTGTTCATCCCGTCGCTCATGTGGCGCTCTCCTTCTTCCACTCGTACTGTTTGAACTCGGTCACCTTCAGCGCTCCCGCTCTTCGGAGCGCCTCGCGCACCTGCTGCTCCAGGTCCTTGGCGCCCTGGACCTTCGCCGCGCGCAGCGCCTTCCCGAGCGCGTCGAAGCTCGTCTTGCTGGTCGTCTTGACCGCCGCGTGGACGACCTCAGGCGGAAGCACGCCGCGCAGCGCCTCGAACGCGCCCTGCACGTCGAGTCGCGGCGTCTCGCGTTTCTGCGGGCGACCCTTGTAGACCTTGCCCGAACCCGGATCTCGCACTCCGTCGTGCTCGTCCGCGAAGGTCTTCGCCGCCTTGATCCGCTCCCCGATCCACGACTGCAGGAGCGGCGCAGCAACCAGGATCGCGAACGCCTGCTCCTCAGTCTTCACGGGCCCGACCAGGGGCAGGCGCCGGCGCGCCTCGAGCGGCACCTGCGCCTCGAGGAGCAGTGCCCGCGTGGCCGGGCAGACGGAGCGCGCCGGGCAGTAGAGGGCGTCGCAGTGGAGCCCCGGGCGCGGCCGTGCCTTCGGGAGGCCTGCGATCATGCGGCGCAGCTCCTCGACGAAGACCGCGACGTCGAAGGCGTCGAGCTTGCGCTCCGACCAGCGGACGCCTTCGGGGGTCACCCAGGCGATCGCCACGATGACCCGCTGCGCGCCCGTGATGCGCGCAACGCACGCCGCGCCGTGCGTGAGCTGGTCGACGTGGTCGTCGACTTCGTGAGGGCCCCGGCCCGTCTTGTAGTCGACGACGATCGGTTGCTCCAGGGCGTCGACCTGGAGGTCCAGGGTTCCTGGTACCTCGTCCGGCGTGGCGTCCGCGTAGTCGCGGTGAGCGGCACCGACGAGGGGCCGGGCCGCGCCGGTTGCCACATCGAGCGCGAGGGCGCGCTCGCGCTCCGCCGGCGCGCCGCTGTGCGGCCAGGCTCCCCACCAGGCGCGCCATGCCGCGGCGAGTTCGCCCAGCGCGGCCCGCTCCGTCGGCGCGAGGCCGGCGCCGGCCTGCTCCTCCGCTTCGCCGCAGACGAGCTGGCGGAAACGCCCCTCGACGGCTGCCTCGTCGAGGTCGTCATCGCCCGCAGCCGCCGCGCTCTCCTGCTCCGCCAGGGCGTGCAGCGCCGTGCCGAGGTCGGTCGCGGGGCTAGACTCGCCTTCGGGCAGGTCTACATCGGGGCGCGCCCACCAGGAGCAGCGCCGCGCGAGCGCGATCCGGCTGGCCGTGATGCGGTGCCGCCTCACGCCGCTGCCTTCCGTTGAAGAGCATCCCAGGCCGGGCGGATGACCGCGAGGGTCTGCTCGATCCAGGGCCGTGGTATGTCGCTGGCCCGGATGTCCGCGCCAACACGGCCGAATTCGGAGGTGTCTCTTGCCTCGTAGGCGCGCAGCACGAAACGGAGCGACCTGCGGCTGTCCTCGGGAAGCTGCGCTGCGGCGATCTGACGTTCGAGCTCGGCCCCGCGGGCGCCACCCCGAATCGCCTCGAGAATGTCGCTGTACGGGTCGTCGCTCTCGTGTTGCTCCTGTGCCCGTGAGGGCTCGCGTGAGTCGGAGCGCTTCGCATCGCCATCGTCGCGGTCCGCGGTACGGTCGGGATCGTGGTCGCGGTCGTCGCGCCGATCCATCGCGGCGAGCTCGTCATCGCGAGGCAGGCCGAGCAGATCGCGGATCGCGTACGAGTACGCCGTCGTCAGCGCGCCGCCGCCCGCCTTGTCGAGCGGCCTCCCCTTGGCTTCCACGATCGGCCACTCGCGCACCCACGACCTCGACTCGCCGCTCTCGTGGCAGAGCACGTACGTGCACCGGTAGATCGGCACCTGCCTCCCATCGGTACCCGCTGTTGCGTCCAGGGTCGCTGCCGTTTGGGAGAAGACCAGGCCCGCACGGTTCAAGACCAGTCGCCCCTCGTCGATGATGGTCTCTGCTCTCGTGTAGTCGTACTTGTGATGGTCGTTGGTCCCATCCTTGGGTAGGGCGCGCACGTCACGTCGTGCCGACACCAGCGCGGCGGCGAGCTTCGGCGGCCAAGCCTCGTTGGATTCCATCCGTCCTTCTCCTTTCTCGGGGCGCAGAGCCGCGCGCCCTCACGAGCTTGGTGCGGTTTAGTTCTTTGCGCAGGGTCGGTCAATCGATCGACCGTGACGGCCCGGCCACCTAGGAACTTCATTGACCGAGGATTACGAGCGCGAAGAGAAAGACACCGGCCATTTTACGGGCTCTCTTCTCGTGCTCTCGTCGTGTGCGCCAGTTTTCGAAAGTTGTGCGCCTCGACGCTGAACGTTATCAACTTCCCGACGAACAGCCGCTCTCGGCCCGCGGCATGAGCGCCGGCGCGACGTCGACCGGCGCCGCCGCGAGGGTTCCATCGAGCTGTCGATGAACTTCTTCGCCGCCATCAGGGCGGCTCAGGAGACGCGATGAAACGACAAGAGCTCCGCGCACAGCGGCGCCACAACGGCCAGTGCGCCGACTGCGGCGCCCGCTGGAAGGCAACGTATCGCTGCCCGCCTTGCGAACAGAAGAAGGAGCAAGCTCGCGCTCGGTACCGAGCCAAGCGAGGGATCCCGGAGTCATCGACCGAGCCGCTCACGTTCGACGACTTCGAACGTATCGAGCGGGCACGGGGGCGGCTGTGATCACGCTGCGGCCCTACCAGACGAAGGCGATTGACGATGTTTTCGGGCGATGGCTACGCGCTGTGCTGCGCGTGCTGCTCGTGCTTCCGACCGGCGGGGGAAAGACCCTCATCTCGGCCGCGTTGATCCTGCGCCTGTTGAAGATGGGGCGGCGGGTAATCTTCTTCGCCCACCGCCGCGAGCTCATCAAGCAGACGTTCGCAAAGCTCGTGCGCCTCGGGATCCCGCCCGAGCTCGTCGGCATCGTGATGGCAGGCGTCGAAGGGCGCTGCGTCGACAGCATCGCGCCGAGGCCGGAGGCGCTCTCCGACGATGCGCTGTGGCGTCTGTGGGCGCGACGGCGCCCGCAGGCGCCTGTCAAGGTCGCCTCGATCGACACCTTCCGGAACCACGCGCGCCCCGAGGCCGAGGTGATCATCGTGGACGAGGCCCACCGCGCGCTCGCGAAGAGCTACGTCGACGTGCAGCGGGCCTACCCAGCGGCCTGGCATCTCGGGCTAACGGCGACGCCGTTTCGCGCCGACGGAAAGGGGCTCGGGGATGCATACGACGACCTCATCGTTGCTGCGACGTTCGCGGAGCTCGTCGAGCAAGGCTTCCTCGTGGCCCCCTCGTGCTGGGGCTCCAAGCTCAAGGCGAACCTGAAGGGCGTGAAGCGCACGAGGGGCGACTACAACGCCGACGAGCTCGCGCGCGCCGTCAACAGATCGGAGCTGATCGGCGACATCGTGGACCACTACGTGCGCCGGGGGAACGACGCGCCGGCGTTCTGCTTCGCGGTCAACGTGGAGCACTCCCGCACGCTCGCCGCGCGGTTCATCGAGGCCGGCATCGCCGCGCGGCACGTTGACGGCAACACGGAGACCAGCGAGCGCGACGACGCAACCGCGGCGCTCCGGGACGGTCGGGTCCGAGTCCTCTGCAACTGCAACGTGTTCACCGAGGGCACGGACGTGCCCCAGGTCAAGACGATCATCCTTGCGCGCCCGACGCTATCGGAAGGGCTCTACCTCCAGCAGGCCGGACGCGGCGCGCGCCCTCACCCCGGCTCGCCGCCCTTCGTGCTGCTCGATCACGCGGGCTGCGTGACGGAGTTCGGGGCACCCCAAGAGCCGCGCGAGTACACGCTCGAGGGCCGCAGGAAGCGCGACAAGACCACCGTCACGCTACCGCCGCGGAAGGAATGTCCGACGTGCTACGCGCTCGTGCCGAGCGCGCAGCGCACGTGCCCCGGTTGCGGATACACATGGCCTGCTGCCGAGCTGGGCAAGGAGACGCCCAAGGAGAAGAACGGCGAGCTCGAGCTGCTCGTCGCCGGCGGCGCGGTGAATGGGCGTGCGCTGGCAGAGCTCACGCACGCGGAGATCAAGCGCCTGAAGGAATGGAGCGCTCTGGTGGAGAAGTGGCGCGTCGAGAACAGGGAGCGTGACGCAAACGGAGAGCCACTGCGTGAGCACGGCTGGATCCTCTACCAATGGCGGAGGACGACCGGTCTCGACCGCGCTCCGAAAGGCTCAAAGATTCCGAAGCTCACGCCGGAGGAGAAGGCACGTAGCGAGGAACGGCGCACGGCGAGGCGCCGGCAGCCCGTTGTCGCGGACGTGCACGTTGCTCACTCGTCGCTGCTTCCGGCGCACGGCCCTCTGG
Source organism: Sorangium sp. So ce836 (assembly GCF_028553905.1). Lineage (NCBI taxonomy): Bacteria > Pseudomonadati > Myxococcota > Polyangiales > Polyangiaceae > Sorangium > Sorangium sp. So ce836. The sequence continues at coordinate 249,519 of NZ_CP102233.1, forward strand.
AGACCTGGGAGCTGTGACTGGGCTTGAGTTCATCGCTGCCGGTGTGGCCTTCGAGCGCGACGGCGACGGCCTTCATGTGAAGGGGCCAGCCGGTCGAGCCGACCTGCTCGACCAGCTCCGCTTCGAGATCGCAACGCGCATCGAGCTGGTCCAGGGAGACCGGATCCGATGGGTCCGGAAGCCCCACTGCTGCGACGTGTGCGGCGATCAGATAGGGCATGATCTCAAGGGGTGCTGCGTGCTTTGTGGCATGACGAGCCCGACGACGGGGAAACGGCTTTGCCGCTTCACATTCGGCGGCATGTGCGATCTGTGCGCGCTCGCGCGACAGAAGGTGTTGCGGGCCGGGAGGGGAGATGATCCCTGAGGGCATCTTTCAGCGCGCCCTGGAGATCGCGCTCAACGCCCCCGAGCGCCTGACGCGCGTGCGCCGGATGAACTCGGGCACCGCGGTCATCGATGGGCCGCGTGGTCGCCGGGTCATGCGCGGCGCGGCCGCTGGGACGGGCGATCTCGTGGGCTACGTCGCCCCGGATGGTCTGCATCTGGAGGTCGAGGCCAAGGCGGCACGCGGGCGCCCTTCGGCGGCGCAGCAACGGCGCGCGGCGGCGCTCGCTCGGGCCGGCGCGGTCTACGTCCTCGTCCACGGACCGGAGCGCGAGGACGATCTCGAGGCCGCCGTCGAGTGCGCCGTGGAGCTGGTCGACGCAGCGATCGCGGCGCGAAGGCAGCGACCATGAGCCGGATCGCCATCGCCTGCCCGCTGTGCGGACTGGCGCTGGCAGAACTCGAGCCGCCCGCGGGGCCGGCACGCTGCGCCGAGATCGTCACGTGGAGCCCCGCCGGCGAGGTTGGTGCTCGTTGGCTCCGGTGCGGCACCGCCGTGGCGCCCTGTGCATGGTGCGGGCTTCGTAGGCGCTCAAGCGGCGGGGCCTGCTCGACACGCCTGGAGCTCTCCGCGCCCGCTCAGGGGGTCTGAGTGCCCCTCGTCGCGGTCGCCCCCACGCGGCACGCGTACGGCGTCGAGTGCGACGCCGACGACTGGCGGGCGCCTCGGGGAAGCGCCGCCAACTGCCGCGAGCACCGCAACGGAAGCGTCGGCGTCGAGGCGGCCTACCGCGTCATGGACCTCGGTAACGCGCTCGTGGAGACGTACAACACCGACGCGCATCTCGTCCCTTACGTGCTCCGCGACGAGCACGGTGCACCGCTCGTCAGGCAGCCCCGGGTGAACAAGGCCGGCTTGGACTTCGTTCGCCGGCTTGGCTTCACGCTAGCGCTCGAGGCGCTCCTCGCCGACGTGGACAACCCGGGACACTGCGAGTGGACGCCGGAGCTCCTCGCGCTCGCCGCGGAGCAGGACGAACGGCTCGAAACTGCGGGGGTCTACTACACGGCGCACGGCCGCCGGATCGTCCAGCCTCTGGCGCGCCCCGTCCCGATCGACCAAGCCGAGGGCGTCCTCGCCGCGTGGCTCGGGCAGCTCGAACGCCTTGGGCTTCATCCCGACCCGGCCTGCCGCGACTGGACACGGCACTTTCGCCTGCCGCACGTGCGGCGCGGGAAACGCGACTACCGCTCGCCGATCGTGCACCTGGAGCGCATGCGCCCGGTTGCGCCCCCCGCGCCGGACTGGACCCGCGCCCGGGGTCGTCGGCGGAGCACCGGTGCCCTCGGCCCGTCCGGCGACGTCGACGGCTCGCCGCTCGCACGCGCCTTCGAGGCGACGGGGTGGCTTGGGCCATCTCTGGGCGCCGGCAAGCGCGCCGTGCTCTGCCCCTGGCGCACGGAGCACACCGTCGGGCGGGACTTCGATTCCAGCACCGTGCTCTTCGGACCAGGCCCGGGCCGGCCGCTCGGATGGTGGCATTGCTCGCACGGGCATTGCGCTGGGCGCACGCAGGCCGACGTGCTGCGCGCTTTGCCTCCCGCTGCGCGGGCGCTCCTGCGAGCGAGCTCGTCGCCGGTCGGACTGCGGCGCGAAATCGTCCCGGCCGACGAGGCACGCCGGCGGCTCGAGGGTGCCTTCCAGAAAGCGCCCGACGGGCTTTCGGTCGTCGTGGCCGGCTGCGGCACCGGCAAGACCGAGGCGGCGATCGTCGTCGCCTGCGAGCGCGCCAGAAAGGCCTACGCGTCCCAGGCTGTGCAGGGCAAGCGCGCCCCGGCGCACAGCAAGACGGCGATCTCCGTCCCGACGCAGCGGCTCGCCATCGAGGTCGCGGGCCGGCTCCAGGCGCGAGGCGTCGCAGTCCGGCGCCTCTTCGGGCCGCTCTCCGTCCGGCGTGAGGACGGCAGCCCGGAGTGCCGCTTCCACGACCAGGGCGTTGCGCTCGCCCGCGGTGGTCAGTCGATCCCCTGGGAGCTCTGCGAGGGACGGGGGCGTGAGCCCTGCGAGTTCGCCTCGGCGTGCCGTGCCCGCGGCGGCGTCGAGGGACCGGACGATGCCCGGGTGATCGTCGGTCCCCATGCGTTGCTCGGGCAGCTCTCGGCGGCCGCCGGGGCAACCGGCGAGCTCGTCATCGACGAACCACCCGCGGTGCTCGTCCATGAGGTCCTCACGGTCGAGGAGTTCTTCGCGGCCGAGCGCGGGCTCGGCGCCTTCGAGGCGCGCTATGCAGCGGCGATGCGCGTCTCGCTGCGCGCCGTTGCGGCGTGGATCGACGCGGGGCCCCTGGACCAGCCCGGGCCGCTCGCGCGCGCTGTCGAGCGCGTCGACCAGGACCTGTTGACCGACGCCTACGAGGCGACCGGAGCGACGGACGCGTTAGAAGCGGCGCGCGCGGCGTTCGACGAGGGTCACCGGGGCACCGCTCCGCCTGTGCGACGGGCGCATGTCTTCGCGGCTCGACGGAGCCTGGCCCTCGCCCAGCAGATCGGGGCAGCGTCGCGCGTGCTCCGCCTGGTCTGGCTCGGCCTGACATCCGAACCGAAGCAGGTGATCGCACGCCTGGAGCAGCGCCGCGACCGCCGCGTGCTCGTCCTGACGCTGCCCGACGTCCAGCTCCTCGAGGCGCTCCGCCGGTCCGGCGCCGTCGTGATCGCGGATGCGAACGCTCGGCTGCACCTCCCGATCTACGAGCACGTTGTCGGGTACAGGCCGCCAGTCACCGAAGCGCATGCACAGGATGGTGCTCCCGTCCGCCGCGAGATGCTGCGCACGCGCGCCACCCGGAACGCCTGGGCTCCACGTGGTCGCATCGAGGGCGGGGCAAGCCTGGTGCGTGCCGTCCGCGCCGTTGTCCGTTGGGTTCTGCGGGACGAGTCCACCCGCCGCGTCGCGCTCGTGACCCTGCGGCTCGTGGAGCTCGTGTTGCGGGCCGCCCTCGGGCAGGACGTGTCGCAGCGGTGGGTCGAGGCAGGGCAGAGCCGCCCCGAGCTCGATGCGCTTCGCGATGCACTCGGGGCGGAGCTGGCCCGGTTGCCGGAGTCGCCCGACCTCGGGCACTACGGCGCGATCGAGGGGCTCGATCACTGGCGCGACCACGACGCGCTCGTGACGCTCGGGGATCCGTGGCCGCAGCTCACGGATGCCCGGTGGGAGGCCGAGTTCCTGGGGCTGCCGGACTGGGACGCTCGATACGAGGCGCTCTGCGCGGCGGAGCTGGAGCAGGCGCACGGCCGTCTCCGGACGGTCCACCGGACGCGCCCAGCGCGGGCCCTCCACGTGGGGTCGGTGGTTCCGAGCGGCTGGCAGGACTTCACCATCGTCGAGGATGCCGGAGGCCGGCCGACGAACGAGCGCGGCGTTTCCGTCGAGGAGCTGCGCCGCCTGGTCCAGGAGGCCGGCGGCCGGAACTCCGCGGCCAAGGCACTCGACATCGGGCGGGCCACCCTGACCGACTACCTGACCGGCAAGCGCGGCGCCCCGGGCGCGCTCGTGGCCGAGCTCCGGAAGCTCGCCGCCGACATCGGCCGCCCGCTGCCCAGCGTGGTCGGGAAACCTCCTGGATCATAGATCATGATCCAGGAGGTTTTCCGACCACCTACGCAACCAGGCTGCACGGTTGCAGCATTCCTGGATGGGTTCGGCCCCAGGGGGTTTTCCGACCATCTGCGGCCAGCTCGCTGTCCGATCGGACATTTCGGTGCCCGGTTCCGGGCCGGTCGGCTCCAGGGGGTTTTCCGACCACCCCTCGGCCGGCGGGGCGCGCCCCGGCTCCCCGGCCGCGGAGGCGACGCCCCGTCCCGCCTCGCAGGGCCGCCGTCCTGAGTCTGGCGAGGGCGCCGACGGCTCTGGTCGTCCGGCAGGAGAGCGGCCTTTCCTCGGGGCTGCTGGACGCGCTCTCGCCGGGGGCGGAGTCCGGGCGTGGCCGATCTCGTCTGGCCGCGATCCCCAAGCGCGCCCCTGCGCTCCGGCTGACGCCGCCTTGAGCGCGAGGGGCGCGGGCATCGCTCCAGCAGCCCGGCGCGACGACCTCCGCGATAGTGGACGGAGGGCCGGGCGTGCTGCGATCTTGGCAAGCCGTGGGAACTCGGCGCACCAACGGCGGGGGTAAGCGGCTGGTAAGCGTGCAGGATCTGTTCACGCGCCAGGCAGCGGGAGAATGGGCGTTTCCGGGCGTGGACCTCTTCGGCGCGGACCTCTCCGGCGCGGACCTCTCCGGCATGGCCCTCTCCGGCGCGAACCTCCGCGGCGCGAATCTCACGAGCGCGAACCTCACCAGGGCGGACCTCTCCGGTGTGGACCTCTCCGGCGCGAACCTCCACGGCGCGCACCTCACCGGCGCGAATCTCACCAGCGCGAACCTCCGCGGCGCGAACGTCTGCGGTGCGGACCTTCGCGGCGCGAACCTCACCAGCGCGAAACTCCGCGGCGCGAACCTCACTGAGGCGAACCTCACTGAGGCGAACCTCACCGACGCGAACCTCACCGAGGCGAATTTCTCCGACGCGGACCTCTCCGGCGCGAAGCTCACCGGCGCGATCGTCTTCAAAGGGAACCTCACCGAGGCGAACCTCACCGAGGCGAATCTCTCCGACGCGGACCTCTCCGGCGCGATCTTCACGAGCGCAATCCTCAGCACGGCGAAGTTTTGCGATGCGATCCTTTTCGACACGCTGTTACTGGACGTGGACCTCACTCAGCTATCTGCTGCCGCCCCATCAGTTCGCCATGAAGGCCCGAGCCATGTCGACTATAAAAGCATCCTCCGCTCTATCCGCGTACCGAATCTCAAGGACTTCCTGGTCCGCACTGGCATGCCGGAGGTCTTTGTTGAATACGATGTAGCCTGTGCCCTCGCTATAAAGACGGACATGTTCAAGATACTTCAATCCACCTTCATCAGTTACGGCGCACCGGACGAACCCTTTGCACGGAAGCTCTACGAAGCTCTGCATCGCAATGGGGTAACGACCTTCTTCTTCCCCGAGCACGCGGAACCCGGGGAGAAGCTCCACCGCACGATGCGGAAGGGCGTGAACGAGTACGACCGCGTGATCCTCATCTGCTCCCGCAGCTCGCTCGACCGCAAGGGCGTGCTGAACGAGCTCGAGGAGATCCTCACCCGAGAGGCGCGAGACGGGGGCGCCTCGTACCTCATCCCGATCCGGCTCGACGACTACGTGTTCACCGGCTGGAAGCCGCCGAACGCGGACGTCGCCCAGGCCGTGCGCGACCGCGTGGTGGCCGACTTCGAGGGGGCCGAGACGGACGACGCGAAGTTCCAGGCCGGCCTGCAGAAGCTCATCCGGGCTCTCAGGAAGAAGACCGTCGAGGGCGCGGACGTCGGGAAGGGGTAGCGGCGCCTACGCGGACGTTACTGCTGAGCGCGCCTACGCCCGCCCGTGGCGGCAGGGGCGATCTCCCGGTGCCCTGTGCTCGTCCCGAGCAGGGTCCGAACCTCGGGCGCGCTCGATCTATTTCGCGGTGCTCGGGCCTCGACGAGCATACTCAGCGGCCCGGCGCGACGATCTCTGCGCTGTGGACAAGGGCCAGGCGTTCGGCGATCCTGGCGCGCTGTGGGGACGCAGCGCAGCATAACGTTGGGGCCGCCGGTCGCGAGCGTGGAGCAGCTACTCTTGCGCTACGAGGCAGGTGAAAGGTTTTTCTACCCCGCAAACCTCCAGGAGGGGGACCTCCAAGAGGCGCACTTCCAGGGCGCGAACCTCCAAGGTAAGCGGCTCGAGGACCTCAACTTCCAGAAGGCAAACCTCCAGGGCGCGAACCTATCGCGCGCGAACCTCTGCAGGGCGGCCCTCAATCACTCCAGCCTTCACGGCGCGGACCTCCGGGGCGCGTTGCTTCTGGGCATCGGACTGTGGGACGCGAACCTTCAGGGAGCGAACCTTCAAGGAGCGGACCTTCGGTATGCGCGCCTACAGCGCGCGAATTTCCAGGACGCGGATCTGTCTAGCGCGCAGCTCCAGAGCGCGAACCTCCAGGGCGCGAACCTCCGGGGCGCGAAATTCCTCGGCACGAACCTCGAGGACGCAAATCTACAGGGGGCAGACCTCCGAGGAGCGGACCTTCGGCACGCGCGCCTACATGGCACGTTGCTGCTGAATGTCGATCTCACCGCGCTATGCACTGCCGACCCACCAGCCGGTCATAGTGGTCCAAGTTACGTCGATCACAAGGCCATCCTTCGCTCTCTCCGCGCGCCGAACCTCAAAGAATTCCTAACCAGAACGGGAATGCCGGAGGTCTTCGTCGAGTACATGGTTGACTGTGCCCTCTCGCTCAAGACGGACGTGTTCAAGATGCTACAATCCACCTTTATTAGCTACGGTGCACCGGACGAACGTTTTGCGCGCAAGCTCTACGAGGCACTACACCGCAACGGGGTCACGACGTTCTTCTTCCCCGAGCACGCGGAGCCAGGAGAGAAACTCCACCGCATGATGCGAGAGGGCGTGAACGAGCACGACCGCGTGATCCTCATCTGCTCGAAGGATTCGCTCGACCGCAAGGGCGTGCTGAACGAGCTTGAGGAGATCCTCACCCGTGAGGCGCGGGATGGCGGCGCCTCGTACCTGATCCCGATCCGGCTTGACGACTACGTGTTCACCGGTTGGAAGCCGAAGAACGCAGACGTCGCCCAGGCCGTGCGCGACCGCGTCGTGGCAGACTTCGAAGGAGCAAACGAGGACGAGGCGAAGTTCCAGGCCGGGCTGCAGAAGCTCATCCGGGCTCTCAGGAAGAAGACGATCGAGCCGGGGGACATCGAGAATGGATAGCAGCGGCGGAACCGGTCCAGCGCCGAGAGTGGCGGGGGCGACGTCCGGTCGTCCAGTGGTCGGTCCTAAACGGGTCGGACGCTCAGGCGCGAGCGTCGAGGGACTGATGGAATGGGTTCTCGCGGACTGGTCCGATGGTAACGCGTACGCGGGGGGCAGCCCTCCCGACGGCCTGCGCGGTAGGGCAGGACGCATGCCAGCCGCTTGGGGATGCTGACGTCCCGAGCTCGACCCTGGGGGACGCCGCGCTCCGCAAGCTCGGCCCTGAGGGGACGCCGCGCTCCGCGGCCTCGACCCTGGGGGCGCCGAGCTCCGCGGTCTCGAACACGATGAGGCGATGCTTCCGGCAAGGGCGGTCAGTCTCCGTATTGCCTGACGATCGGGATTAAGAGCGCCAATATACTCACAACGTCGGCCACTTTACTGATCACCGCCGCCGTCTCGGGCGAGTCCACGACAAAGCCGGAAGCGACAGCAACAAGTAGCACCACAACTACAAGGACCAGGTAGAATTGCCCACCAATCGTCCATCTACGAATTCTCTGAACGGCCGCCGACACAGGATCGCTCTCGGTCAAGTTCCGGTACGTATAGTCGTCACCCGAGAGCGCGTGATAGAGATCCTGCTGATCGTAAACAGGCCTCTTTCTCAGCTCAAACGAGTAGATTTCGCTACTATGCAGAGCCACGAGCGTCAGCACGACGTCCACCAGCAGATTATTCTTCAGCGCAGTAACGTCAAACACGCAGCCCGCCTTCGCTCGAGCACGCAACTCCTCGCGAAGATCCGACAGCTTTATCGTGGCCGCAGCAGTAGCCGTCTCGACAACACCAAACGCCCTATCGTACGACTTTCTCGTGTCGGCAACAAGCAAACTTTGCACCTCCTGACCACTTCTGTCGTTGTGCTTTAGGTAGTGCCCGTCTCTTAGGGAGCGAAGCTGTCCCGTAACACGGCGCAAGACATCAGAAAGGTACCCAGCGTCTCCAATCTCCCCTACGTAGCCGTGTTCGGCAATTCGGACCATTTCAATTCGTCCGATGCGAAGACGCTCAACTGCGTAAGTTATGCAATTGACGTAAGGATCTGCCCTGTCCGATGTAACAAAGACGACCAGTGTTTTGGCCTTGCCAGGAGCTCTCACCGTGCTTCCTCAAAGCTGACGCGATCCTTCCCAAGGAGTTTCGCGCGACGGAGTGCCAACGTGGCCGAACGCGGATCCGAGCCGACGCCTACGCTCAGGCTACAGCCGGTCCGAACTTTGAAGGACGTTCTGAGGTCCTCGAGCAGGCGATCGCCAAGCGAGTCCCGTGGCACACACGCAAGCACCTCGTCACCCGCAGCGAAGAGAACCTCTGCCCCTTGCCATGAACGAATCGTGCGAGCTAGCTCCTCCACGGCCTCTTGAAGGAGGTGGCTCAGCTGGGACGCCTGCACCGCTTCGTTGTCCAGCAGCGCAAGCTCTAGCCGGTCGCCTACGCCGTCGCCGTCAGCGCGCAGCCACAGCATCACATCGGAGGTGCGTTCACTATGATTCACCATCGGCTCGCCATACTACCGAACGGGGGGGCTGACGGCAACGCTGCTGCCCCCGCCGACCTCCGTAGGCTCGACTTGGCCGGCGCCAAGCTCCGCGAGTTCGACCAAGCCGAGCCCGAGTTCCGCGAGCTGGACCTGGCGGACGGCAAGCTCCGCGAGCTCGACCTGTGGGACGCCGGGCTCCGCGAGCTCGACCTGGCGGAGTATCCGTTCGGCGACCAGCATGCTGTCCAGGAGCGCCTGCGCTGCGTAGAGATCCGCGCCGGAGGTGTGGATGGACGAGAGCACACGCATCTGGCGCGACCGCGTGGCGCGCTGGCACAAGAGCGGGCACTCCGCCCGGGTGTTCGCGGAGCAGGAGGGGGTCAACGCCGGTACGCTGTACTCCTGGAGCCGCCGACTGGGGATGAAGCGGAGCGCGTACCGGCAGAGCTCGGAGAAGGCGACGGTGCCCGCGTTGCTCCCGGTGGTGGTCGCCGCATCGGGCGCGACGGCGCCCTCGCCGGGCGCGGCGCTGGAGATCGTCCTTCCGGACGGTGCGGTCGTGCGCGTACCACCTACGTTCGACGAGGACACGCTGGCGCGCGTCGTTCGTGCGCTCGGGGGCATGCGATGATCCCGGGTCGTGTCTCGATCTACGTCGCCACCGAGCCGCTCGATCTGCGTCGGTCCTTTGATGGTCTCGCCGCCGTCGTGCGCGAGGTGCTGCGGCAGGATCCCCTCTCCGGAGCGCTGTTCCTCTTTTTCAACCGGGCAGCCGACCGCTGCAAGGCCCTGTGGTGGGACCGCAGCGGATATTGCTTGCTCTACAACTGTCAGTGATCCTCGCGTCCCGCGTCCGATCGGTGAAGACCGCGGCCACGTGATCGCCGGCGTTCACCGTTCACCGCCGACCCCCGCGCCGATCTGGGCCGCGTTCGCCTCCGCGGCGTAGACGTTGCGCCCGCCGAAAAGTTGAAGGCCCGAGGGCTGCCACCCTCGAGCCTTCTGGAGCTCCGCCTTCGGAGTCCCCCTCCTTCACCACAAGCCGGGCTCCAGGTCCAGAAAGCGGGTATCCGTGCTGTAGACCCCATTCTCGCGGGGTGCGGGCAGGCGCCGTAGATTCGCGGTGCGATGCGAGAGCGAGAGCGGCCTACGGAAAAGCGTGGCGGTGACCGGCAGCGAGCGGAAGGCCCGATGGCCCCCGGCGCCGCGGCCAGCGTGGTCGTCCGCCGGCGCACGACGAAGCCGAGAGCGGCCGATGCTGCTCCGGAGCCGGCGTTGCCGAGAAGGTGCCGGACGCCACGCGCCGACAGGGCGAGCGTCGTCGACGAGGTCGCGCCAGCACGCCCAGGCCGGCGAGCAGCACGCCCGGCGGCCGGCAAGGAGGCGGCGGTGGCCGACGAGGGGGAGCCGCGATCAGCTGGGCGTCGCAGCCGGCGCGCGGGGCCACGGACTGGCCGCGAGCCGCTGCCGAGCATCGGCGTGCTCGAGGGTCTGCTTCCAGGACTTGGGAGCGAGCTCAATGAAACGCTCGGGCGGCCAAGTGGGCAGCAGGATGAGCACGTCGCGCAAGTAAGCCCAGGGCTCGATGCCGTGCAGCGCACAGGAGGCGATGAGCGAGACGATGGTGGCGTTCCACTCGGCGCCGTCGTTGCTGCCGACGAAAATCCAGTTCTTTCTGCCGACGGCCTCTCTGCGAAGCTCGAGCTCGCTCCGGTTGTTGTCCAGACGGAGCCGACCATCGTCGAGGAAGCGGGTGAGCGCGGCCCACTGGTTGAGCGCGTAGCCGACGGCGATGGCGATGGGGCTCTTCGGCAGCACGAGCAGGTCCTGCGCCTGCAGCCACCCGCGGAACGCATCGAGCACGGGCTCGGCGGCCTTCCGACGCTGCTCCGTTCGACGGCTCGGAGGCTGTTCCTTGGTCGCCTTGTCGATGGTGTAGAGCTGGTGAATGAAGCCGATGGCCGTCGTCGCCCGCTCCCGGTCGGAGCTCATCGCCTCGAAGAAGTGCCTGCGGCAATGAGCCCAGCAACCGACCTCGGTCACCTGCTCGGTGCGGAAGAGCAAATCGTACACATTCGATGCGTCCGCCTGGACATAGCCCTTGTAGCCGCGCAGGAACGCTTTGGGACCACCCTGATTGTGGTGCGGCGTGAAGCGGAACAGGACGTGATCTCGGTCCGCCACCAGGACCCAGAAGTGGCCCCGCCGGCACTTGTCCTTCGCCTGAACGAGCACGCCCGTGGCATCGATGGCGATGCAATGCGCGCTCAGGGCGTCGTCGGCCATGGCCGCGACGATGAGCTTGAGCTTGTCGGCGCACGAGGCGACCCAGCCGCACAGCGTCGAGCGCGAGAGGTGAAGGCCCCACCGCTCGAACATCTTCTCCAGCCGGTGAAGCGGCAGGTGGTCGGCGTACTTGCTCACGAGCACGTGGGCGAGCAAGCCCGGGCCGGCGAGACAGCGTGGGATAGGGCTGTCGGGAACGTCTGCGATGGTGATGCCTTGCTCGGGCTCGCCCTTGACCGCGAACTTCGGCCTGACGATCTGCAGCCGTACGAAGCTCGCGGGCCGCCACTCCAGCGTCTCCGACACCTCCTCGCCGATGCGGACAAGTGCGGTTGCGCGCTCATCCTGCACCTCCGGCGGCAACAGCTCGATGCGCTCGACCGGCAGATGCTCGGGCAGCTTTTGCCGTCCGTGCGGGCGGACGATGCGCCCCTTGTCGCCGCCTCCGGATGAGCCGCTTGGTGCTGCGCCACCGCCCTGCGGCGAGCTGGCTGGGCCCGCGTCGGGCGGCGCACCTGCGCCCGCGAGCATCTGTAGGATCGCGTCGAAGGCGAGCTGCATCTGCCCGGGGTCGACGTGCTCGGCCTTCTGGCCGAAGATGTGTCGGCGAAGCCGCTCCAGCTCGATACTGGCGAGCTCGTAGAGCTTACGGTACTCGTCCCGCTCGTGGGCGGCGCGCGCGAGCTTGTCCTTCAGCTCGTGGATCTGCTCTTCGACCGACATGCTCACGACGCGGTGATACCTTGTGGATCGCCGCTTTTTGAAGGGGTTGTTGCAGGAAAATGATGGGCTCTGGCGGGAATGCGGCGATGGGCGCTGCGCGTGAGAGCGCGAGGCTGTCGTGTCCGATCAGGGGGCCGGAGGCGATGAAGCCGCGGCGAGGCGAACCTCTCGCCGCAGCTTCGAAGGTGGAAGGGCGATGCCTTCGAGGATCTTCGCCAGCTCCGCCGCGTCGATGACGACGCTCGTGGCTCCCGGCGTGACCGCACGCGGAGCGCGAAACGTCCCGCGCTCCAGCCTTTTGTAGAGAAGGCAGTATCCGCTGCGGTCCCACCACAGGGCCTTCACACGGTCGGCTGCCCGGTTGAAAAAGAGGAACAACGCTCCGGAGAGCGGGTCCTGCCGCAGCACCTCGCGCACGACGGCAGCAAGACCATCGAAGGACCGGCGCAAGTCGAGCGGCTCGGTGGCCACGTAGATTGCGACGCGGCCCGGGATCATCGTGCCCCCCCGAGCGCACGAACAACGCGTGCCAGCGTGTCCTCGTCAAACGACGGCGGGACTCGGATGACCGCACCATCCGGAAAGACGATCTCCAGCGCCGCGCTCGACGAGGGCGTCCTGGCTCCTGCCGGGGCGACGACCACGGGCAGCAGCGCGGGCAGCGCCGCCTTCTCCGAGCGCTGCCGGTACTCGCTCCGCTTCATGCCCAGCCGGCGGCTCCAGGAGTACAGCGTGCCGGCGTTGACCCCCTCCTGCTCCGCGAACACGCGGGCGGAGTGCCCGCTCTTGTGCCAGCGCGCCACGCGGTCGCGCCAGGTGCGTGTGCTCTCGTCCATCGACACCTCCAGCGCCGGTTTCTAAGCGGCGCAGAGGCTCGAAGACAGGATGGGGTCCGCAGAACGCGTACGAAAGCGGCGGCATGGAGCCCGTTGCCTTCGTCCGCCTACCGCCTCGCCCTCTGCACCCGCTGCCGCGTCCAGCTTCGACTCTGCCGGCGCTGCGACCGCGGCCAGCACCTCTGCATCGACTGCCGCCCGCTCCGGCGTCGTGAGTCGCTCCGCCGCGCCGCCGCCGCCTACCGCACCCGGCCTCGCGCTCGCCGCCTCCAAGCCGCTCGTCAGGCTCGGTACCGCGACCGGCAGCGGGACAAGTTCTCCGCGCAGAAAGTGACGCATCACATGGTGACGGAAGCCGCGGCCGCGTCGACGGCCCAGGTCGCGCCGGAGATCTCCTCCGGCCGAAAGGACAACGATGACGATCGAATCCAAGATGTCGGCCGCTGCTCGCTCTGCGGAGCGCGGCTCCCGCCCTAGGCCCTGCGCGAGCGACGTGCTCGGCCAGCTGTTCACCGACGCGCTCCCCGCGTCCCACGAGGGCCTGCGCCGTGACGGGAGGGGGCGGTGATCACCAAAGAGAAGGAGGCGGAGCTCCTGCGCCTCTACCACGGCGAGAAGTGGCCCATCGGCACCATCGCCGGCCAGCTCGGGTTGCACCACACCACCGTGCACATCTCATCCGCGCGCGGCGGGACGCCGCGGCGCCGTGCTCCGTCCGATCGTAGCTCCCGCAGTCTGCCCGGCACGGATGCTCAATGAACCCGAGGGGACAGGTTTGTACCAAATCCGACAGAAAACCGCTCTAGAGAACAAGTTGCTCTTGGAGCTACGGGAACGGATGGTCAAATTGCACGATAATCGACACCAGCGGAAACCGTTCCTGGAATTGCGCGATTACGCTCCCGCAGCTAGCGCACGGCTGAAGTTCGGTGAAGAGGTATACCACGCCCACTCTCTGCAGCATCGGTACTGCATCGAGTTGTCGCGCGAGCTCTGACAATGCCTTGTACTCGGCATCGGTATCCATCGACCGCTTCGTGCTAGAGCGCCGAACATGTTGAAAACCATCTAATTCCAATGGTTTACGCCGCCTCCTGCATCAGCCGCTGGGCCGCTTCGAGGTTTTGGATCGCCGCTGCGCGGCGGAGGTCGAACAGGTTTCTCCTGGCGCCGATGTAGCGCGCGCTGTGTCCTTTCCGCGCTGCGATGTGGGCGAGCGCATGCTCCACAGCTGTCCGCTGCCGGAGCACCTCGCGCCCCGGCCCGGTCTGCTGCAGCTTCCGGAACTTGCGCTGCAGGGCTTCGTCCTTGGCGATCGATACCGTCCGACCTCGTCCGGAAGCGGCCTGGGTGCACTTAGCTCGCAGAGGGCACGCGCCGCACTCCTCAGGATCAAACTCGACCGTGTCGCCCGGTTCGAATACCTCGACCTGTCCTGCCGGACACGTGATCGTCTTGGCGCGCAGGTCGATCTTGAAGTCGCGCTTGCTGAACAAACCGGGGCTGCGAGCCCGCTGGCCCCAAGGTTTCGAGAACACCTGGCCGCCCGCGCGGAGCACGTCGTCAACGACCGGGCTGTTCACGTAGGCGCGATCGATGTGAAGCTCGACCAGACGTAGCCCCTGATGCTGGACGTCCTCGGCGAGCGGCGCGGCGCCCTCTTCTTCAGGCCGATTCGCTGGTGTGACGGCGCAGGCGACGATGACGGGAAGGTCAAGGTCGCGTGCGATGTGTTCCTTGTAGCCGTCGAACCGCTTCGAGCGGCTTTTGCGGCCGTGGCGCATCTCGACATCCTCAATGGAGACACGGCGGTCGGGCGCAACGCCTTGCCGGATGCGAATCGTGCCATCCTCGGCTGTTTCCAGGTCCTGGTTTCGAACCTGTGTGAGCGCATCAAGATAGGTGCGAAGTGGCTGCTCGACGACGTCGTCCAGATGCCGGTCCACCCACTGCTGCAGCGACGAGACCTGCCGCTCCAGGATCTGGACCGCCGCCGCTTTCTGCTTCGGGTCGCTCCAGTCGAGGTCGAGCCCGGCCTTGATGCTGGGCGCCAGAAGCAGCGGGATGCCCGCCTTGCGGCAGATCTCCTCGGCAGGACGCCCGGTGATCTTCGACACGACGCCGACGATGCTGCGCGCAGCATGGCCGAGCAGGTTGATCGTGTCCTCAACCCGCCCGGCCCCCGCTAAAGGGCGGCTGTCGATGGCCACGCGCAGCGCTTTGGACACCGCACGCCTCTCGCCCTCCGTCATCGCGCCGGACCGAACGAGCGCCACGGTCCGCTCCAGCAGCACTCGGTCCATCTCGTGCGCTACCATCCGCTCCCGGAACGCCTGCAGCGCGCCCTGCGAGAACGGAGGCGTGGCCGCACCCAGACAGCCGAGCACCATCTGCCAGCGCAGGTCGACGACGGACAGCTCCACCGCCTCGGCATCGGATGCGCCGACGTAGCCCTGGAGCAGCGTGACCATGCACATCAGCGCCGGCGGATGCGGCGGCTCGCCTGCCCCCGTCATCCGGTACATGCCCTCCAGCTGCTCCTGGAACGTCTCATCAAACAGCTCGTGCCGGTGCAGCCTGAGAAAGCCGAACAGGGCTCTCACGCGTGTCAGCCGCTTCATCAGCGACTGCTCCTGCCGCGACAGCTCCACCGGCGGCGACCATCGTTCCATCCGTGAACCTCCGGCCGCGGACGAGATCATGGCCCGGCGAGACGGTCGAGCCTTCCATCGAAGCGCCGGGGATTGTCACAAAATCAACCTGATCGGTGCTCTAGGATCGATCGCAGGCTCGAAAAAACCGCCTTGCGAGCGCGGCAGCGGCAACGGCGAAGGGCTCTTCGCGCGGCTCGTCGCTTCGACTTCGATCGGCTTTTTTGGGGCGAGCGAGATGTATTTCAGCGCTGCGACATTGCCCTTACGGACCGGCTTACCGATGCACACCGTTCGAACGTCGCCCGCCTTCGCGCGCAGCCCTACGAACGACGCGTGCTCAAGGCCTGAAAGGCGTCCACCGAGGCGTAAGACGCCGCGGACAAATGCGGATGCGAACCCCACCGGCATCAGCTGCGGGGTGAGCCTGATTTCACGTGGCGATTGAAGCGCGGCGGAGTGCGGAGCGCCGCCGCCGCGGGTACGACGTCGTCGAGCCACCAGTCGAAGAGGGCGCGCCGGCCCTCGCTTCCGGGGAAAACGGCGTACCCTTGAAAGATCAAGTCGAGGATCTCCGACATCGCGGCTCGCGCCTGCACACGATTCAGGAGGTTCGCCGCGCTCTCGACGACTCCCATCGATTCGCCGAGTGCTTGCGGCGCGAGCGGTGCGGCCGGAAGTCTCTTGACGCCTGCAGGCGCCGACGCAGACGAGAGCCAGGCGTCCAGCGCCGCGCAGACGGCATTAGCCGACGCGAGACCAGGCCGCCAGTGCGCTGAAATTGTCGGCATCACCTCGATGAGCGCCGCGCGTCCCATGAACCCGAGGCGCCGCCACGCTCGATCGTCGACACGGGGGTCGCCAAGGGCGGCGAGGACGTCGCTCGTCGCTTCGTCGATGTCCCTCGCCTCCCTCCCGTCAACCGGCTCATAGAGCTCCGAGTAGCGGCCTGCGCGAGCCGCATCAATCGCCGTTTTAAGGCGAGGATCGACGCGCCGCTCGGCCGCCCACATCGGACCGATCCAGCTCATGAGGTTCGGAGCGGTGTGCAGCAGAATCGTCGCGGCTCCCTCTGATAGGACAAACAGCGTCGTCGCGCCGTCATCGAGCCGTGATCGGTGGCGATCTACGGCGCGCCATAGGCCCTCGTCCTCCGACGTGGTCGCGACGAGCACCGCTTCGTTCCGACTACCCACCGCCGACCGCGAGTTTAGCGCGTGATCGAGCTCCGCATCCGCGACGCTAATAGAGAGGGCGGTGAGCGTGGTGCGCACCTCCGCCGTGACCTGATCAAGCTCATCAAGAGGCGCGACTAGCGCGGCCATGCGCCTTTTCTTCGGGACAATCGCCCGTTGTGCGAAGGTCGCCGGCGAAGCCTCGGACAGACCCACGTTCACTTTATCCTCCGGAGCGACGCGAGCAGCGGTTCGATCGCGGGATGAACGGCGTAACGCTTCACGATGCCGTGATACTCGATGACTCTCCGGCTCGCGAGTAGCGCGATGTCGTCGTCACTGGTGGGCACGAAGGCGCGGAAGCGACGCAGTCCATCAAGGGTGTCGATCTCGTTCATCCGGAGCCCGAAGATCATGGTGCGGCCGAACTCGTCGACAGCACGCGCGACGTGGTCTGGCGCGACCGCGTCGGCTCCTACGACGAATGCCTCCTCGACCGAGCTCCGTGTGAGCTGGAGTAGGTCGCGCAAGAGACCGCCGGACACATCGATGAGCTGTTCTCTCACCTCGGGACCGACAACGCTCTCGTCGGTTCGTTTCGCGAGTACACGAAGGAGGAAGTCGCGCTCCTTCGGTTGCGTGACGTCCAACGCGGGAACGATGTGGACCTGGTCAAAAATATCGATGATCGGTCGGTTGGATCCATAGAGTAGGCGCATCGGGCTCACGACGACGACGCCGATTCCAGCCTGCTTCAGCGCTCGGATGTCGTCGGTGACGGCCCGCCGAAACGCCTCAACATCGTCAAGGCGATCGAGGGAGTCAAACAGGACGACAAAGTGACTAACGCCGTCTGGAAGAGCTTTCTTCAGCGTCTTAAGCGCATTGACCCTCTCTTTGCTGTCTAGCGTTAGCGGAGGGAGCGGTGGAGCGATGACGCCCGGATGGTGTTCCCAGTGTCCAGGCTCTTCGTCGGGCCCGTAGTCGTCCTCGTCGTCGCGGGGATCGTAAGGGATGAACTCGCGATGCCCGTGAGCCCAGCGCCGAAAGCTCTCGTGTGCGGCCCGCACATCATCGTCCGGGTTCTTGCCAACAGCCTTCGCGAGTGCTAGGCCCGCGAGGACGACCATTACGCCAGCGAGATTCCGATCTAGGTCGTGGTGCTGGCTCACGTCGATGTAGACGGCTTTTGTGTCTCCCCCCGCGTTGAGAGTCTTGGCGGCCCGGTGCAGCTGGGTCGTCTTCCCCGTACCGATAGGTCCGGTGACCAGATGGTTCGACCATGGTGCCAGCTGCAGT
This sequence comes from Sorangium sp. So ce836, assembly GCF_028553905.1. NCBI lineage: Bacteria > Pseudomonadati > Myxococcota > Polyangiales > Polyangiaceae > Sorangium > Sorangium sp. So ce836. The sequence continues at coordinate 267,193 of NZ_CP102233.1, forward strand.
CTCGACGCGAGCTGTTCTCCCGTCGCTCGCCCGGGCGGCTCGGCGTACCGGTCTTCGCTGAGCAGGGTCGACGGCCTCGACTCGGGGTCGAGGCGCTCGAAGTACGTCCGGAAGCGATCGAGGCGCGAGTCCACACTAGAAGTGTAGCGCATCCCGGCGCCGTGTGGGCGATCGCAGGGTGGTCGGCGCCGCTCGCTTGTCGGGCTGCACGCGAGACACCTGGCAGGTTGGCACCCGCCCTACGGCGCCGCGCCGGTGCCCGCTGCTTCCGGTCTGCTTTCCGCTTCCGCGGCTTCTGCGGCTTCTTGTGCACCCGCACCCGCTCCTTGATCCTCCTCGACGCAGCCCTGAGCACCCGGTCCAGCCGCGTCGGAGGGATCAGCGCGTCGAACATCAGCCGCATTCTAACCGGGGCCATCGGTCACCTCCTGCGGCGCGACGTTGCGCGCTTCTTCCGCGCCTTCTTGGGCTTCCTCGCCGTGAGGAGGCGCTTCATCTCCCGCACCTCGCGCTCCAGGCCGGACTCCGCCTTCGCCGGGCGGCAGACGTACGCGACGCCGCGCCCCAGGCGCCTCCCACGCTTGGGAGCCGCCGCGCGCGTCTGCTGCGGGGCGCGCTTCTTCGCCGGCCTCGGCGTCGCAGCGGCCGCACGTGCAGTCCGTGTGGGCCCCCGCGAGACGCGCGCCACCGGCGTGACATCGGTAGGCCTCCGCGTGGTCGCCTTCGGCGCGGCGGTCCTCTTCCGCCGCGAGCTTCGCTTGGGCGCGCGCCTCGGCCGCACGGTCTTGGTCGTCGGTCGCTCGGTCGTGCGCCTCGGCGCCTCCGGCCGCCCGGCAAGCGGCCTACTCCCCACGCGCACCAGCCCAAGGCCCGGCGCCCCAGGCGTGCCCGCCGGCAGGAGCAGCGGCGTCGGGCGTCCTGGCGGCAAGCGGAACGGTCGCGCCGGGAGCTCGTTCACCTCGGCCTGCACCACGATCGTGCGCCCGCGCCCTCCCTTGCCTTTGCCCTTGCGGCGGCGTTTCTTGCCGCCACCTACGTCGAACATCGATAGCTGGTCCCTCATGACGCCTCCTCGGCTCAGCTGACCCCTTCGAACCAGGGCCGCACGAGGGCGGCCCACACCTTCGGCGCGAGCTCGGTGGCGTGCGCCGCGTGGCTGTAGCGGGCGCCGTAGTCGAGCAGGTGCACCCCGCCGCCCTCCCAGCAGCGCTCGGGCGCGGGCAGGCCCGCCAGGGTGCCCTCCTCGGCGTGCACCCGGCTCCCGAGCTCGCGCGCGACCGCGGCCAGGGTCTGCGCCCCGGTCGGGTGCTGCTTGTTCGGCGCGCTACTCGCCGAGGCGACGAACAGCCGGCCGCCGCCTGCCGCCTCGGCCGCGTAGTCGACGAGCGACCCGATCGGCGCCGCGAGCGCCTGCGCGCGGTCGGTCCACTCCGTCGTGTAGGTCGCGTCCGCGAGCACCACGGCCGCGACCTCGGCCCGGTCGCGCGGGTCGGCGAGCAGGCGCTTGACGATGTGCCCCCCGGCCGAGAAGGCCGCGAGCACGAGCGGCCCCGCCGGCAGCCCGAGCGCACGCCGGCAGCCCGGAAGGCGCCTCCCGTCGCCATCGAGCCAGCTGTCCGCGATCTGGCTGCACGAAGGCGACCCGTCGCCCGTACACGTCCGGTGCACCACGGGCACGCCCGCGAGCTCGGCGCTCGAGACCTGAGCCGCGCTCACGGGGCCGAGCCATGCGACAGCGACCGGGCGCGGCCGTACGCGGACAGAGCTCGTCCGGCCGAACGGCTCGGCTGCGCGCGGCGCGTCCTGACCCCGGCGCGTCGCGATGACCGCCCCGATCACGCCCGTCGCGAACGCGACCCCGCCCACGGCGAGCGCGACCCGGTGGCGCGCGAGCTTGTGCGCCGTCGCGGGCGAGACGCCCAGGCCCCGGAAGCGACGTGCCCAGGTCTCGATCGCCCGCGCCTCGCGCGGCGCCCGCGGCGGAGACAGCGGTGCGAAGCGCGTCACCGCGGCCTCCGCTTGCTCCGCGTGGACTCGGCCAGCCGGTGCACCCCGTAGAGGACGAGCCCGCCGGCTGCCGCCCCGGCGCCGAGCTGCACGGCTCGCGGCAGCCCCTGGAAGGCCCGGACCGCCCCCTGCGCCATCTCGGGGAGGGTGTTCGCACCGATGACCGACGCCGGCAGCCCCACGGCCGTTGCGGCGCGGTCGACCGCCGCGGCGCTTTTCAGCAGCCCCGTCGCCTCCTCGATGTCCGGGGGGCGCACCTGCGGCCCGCCGCCCGCGTAGCCCTTCTCGCGCGCGTAGCTCTCGGCCACCTGGAGGTCGGCCGACATGGCCGACAGCGCGCTCGTGTCCTCGTCGCCGGCCTCCCACTTCGCCGAGAACTCCCGCCACACGTCGAGCTGGCGGCGCACGTTCGGGAGCTTGTCCCCCACGCCCCAGGCGAGGAGCGCGTCCCAGCGCCGTCGCAGCTCGGCGTAGGTCTCCTTCGCCTTCTGCGAGACCCACCACGCGCCAACGTCAATGTCGTCGTCTTCGCTCATCGAAGCACCTCCAGAAGCCACGGCGGCAACGCGCCGCCGAGAAGCAGTTCCGAGCCCCGCGCGAGCTCGTCCACCAAGTCGACCTCCTCGCCGTCCCGCGTCGCTTTGCGGTGCACCGGCGCCCACAGCTGCGACCAGTCCTTGTGCGCGTCGTCGTGCACGCGGCCCGGCAGCTGCCACACGGCGCCGTCACCTCGCCGCAGGCCGTAGCTCACCGCCTGGCGCTCCCTGAGCCCCGGCTCGAGGGTCCACTCCTTCCAGGGGCCGTCGAGCAGCGCGGCGGACTTCGGCCCGATCCGCTTGCTCCACTCGCGCGCCTGCGCCTCGAGCATCGGGTAGCGATCGAGCAGCGCAGGTAGGCCAGGGGGGGCGAGCGGCGCGAGCACCACCCGGCGCGCCGCGGCCCGCCAGCGGGCGTCGCAGATCACGCGCGTCGGCGGGAGGTAGTGCGAGATCCGACAGAGCTCGAGCGCCTCGCGGAACGCGACCGGCAGCCGCACGCCTCGCACGCTCAGGGCATCGGTCGCCACGCGGAGTCGATACGGGCCAACCTCCAACTCGGACCAGTACACGTTGTCCACGAGCCCGTCGTTCCACCCCTTCACCACGCCGGGCAGCGGCGGGACGCCCGGCGCTCCGGCCACCGCGGCGCCCTGATCGGGCAGCGACCACGGGTGCTCATCGTTCCGGGCCTCGGCACGAACCGAGACATGGAGGTGCCGCGTGTGCGGGTTCGTCCCGTCGTACGGACGCCACGCGCCACCCTGGATCTGGCGGTTCGCGATGCGCTTGTTCCAGATCACGTACGTGACGCGCGGGTCAGCGAGCAGTCGCTCGGCGAGCGCGTCGAGGTCGGGGCCGCGCTCGGGGTCGTGCGTCACGTCGAGGGCGTTGCCCTCGTTGTGGTCGCTCTTCCTCGCCTGGTGCGCGGCGTCGCCCAGGAGGCCGTCGCTCGCACGGCTCCGGCCAGGCCACCGCTCGTTGAGCTGGCGCACGAGGACCCGCAGCGCCGGGGCTACCTGCGCCGGCGGTGCCGCTGACGACCCGGCGGCCTGGGGCGCGGGGCGCGTCGTCTGCGCTGCGGGCGGCGGAGCGTCGACCAGCTGCCCCCCGATCGTGACCCACTTACCCTTGGCGCGGCCCTCGACCTCGCGCACGACGCGCTCAACGTCGGCCCACGTGAAGTGGCCTTTCTTCTCGCAGTCGAAGCCGGGATTTGCGGCGTAGACAGCGCCCTTGGTCAGGGTCGCGCCAGGCACCACGGACTCTTTGCTGTCCCGCACCGCGATCTGCGCGTCGAGCGGCAGGCGGGCAGCGGCGGGCAGGAAGTTGCGCTTGTACAGGTCGAACGCGGTCCACCCCAGTGAGCGCCCCGCAAGGCGCGCAAAGAAGGGACGCACGAGCTCGCGCAGCTGCCGCTCGGCGCTCCACGTGCGCACAGCCCACACGCGCTCGGGCGTGTCGAGTCCCGGCAGCTTCGCGCCCACCGTCACCTGGTTCAGCCCCCCGCGCGGCGTCCCCATGGCTTTGCGCGGCGCTCCGGGATCCCAGCCGCTCTCGAGCTCGATCACGGTCGCCAGCGCAGCCGGCGCCAGGTCGAGCTCGGAGGCGACCTCCACGAGCGTCCTGCGCACCGCGGGCGTTGCGCTCACGAGCCCGGCGAAGGCCGGCGCGACGGGCGTATCCTCGCCGGCCGCTTCGTCCGGCGTGCCTGCGCCGAGAGCGCGCCGCGCCCGGTGCCGGACGTACGCCAGCCCCGCGGGGAGCCCCGCGGTGGCCACGTAGCCCAGGCCGGCGAGGATCGTCAGCGGTTCCACAGCGCCCGTACCCGCGTCCAGAGCTCGCGTACCCGCGGCGCCACCTCTCGCCCGAACTGCTCGAGATCCGCGACCAAGGCCGCGGCCTCAGGATCGAGGTGAACCGCCGGCAGCCCTGCACAGAACGCCGGCGCCTCGGGCGCACGGGCGCGCTCCTCGCGCCCCTTCTCCTTGCCCACATCCCCGATCGTCTGCGGCTCGCGGGCCTCCTGCTCTCCAGGAGACGGCTTGGCTGCCTCCTGCACCTCCGCAGGGTTGTTGCTCGCGCCTTGCCTGTTCGTTTCCTCCACCGAGCCGCAGCTCGCACACACGCGGTGCCCGTTCACGAACGTCTGCGGACCACTGCACACAGGACACATCATGGAATCACCCTCTTTCGGTCGTCTCTTCGACCGCCTCAAAGCATCGTCCCAGACTGCCAGTATCCCTGCGCTTCGATCTCGGATTCCGGTGCGAGGCCGACGGGGTAAATCACGTTCGGCGTCAGAGCGTAGTCACCGACGGTCATCTCGCCGGTGATCAGCCGAAACCGGCTGGCGAACGGCGGGAAGTGCACCTCCTGATCCTTCTCGTAAAAGTGCGTCAGCCAGAAGGCCTGCGGCTCAGACGCGCCTGCCTCGTCTTCTGCCGACCACACCTCGACTTCCCATCGACCAGCTCCACCCTTAAGAAACAGATCCCCGCCGGTGCGGAGGTAGTAAGCGCCGCAGTCGCTCCACAGCTCGACCCGCTCTGCAGGCGCCGCGTTCGCCCTGACTGCGAGCGACCCCGTGCGCGGGAGCACCCACCGACAGTGCAGTGCATGCCCCTGGCCGTCGTAGGCGTCGCCTCGGCCCGTCCTCCTCGCCCGTACCCAAACGCGCACGGGGACGCACCACGACGCGACGAAGAGCGGGCTCCGGTCCAGCGCGGCGTCTTCGATGACGAGCGGGCCCATGGCTCACCTGACCGCGCACGTACCCGGGCAGCCGACGCGCTCGGCGAGCCCCTCGACGTCTTCGTCCCACCCCTCGAAGTCGAACAGGTCGAACTCCTCGTCGAACGCCCGCTCCTCGCGCTCGGCCCGGACGCGACGCCGCGGCGCGCGCTCGGGCGCGGGAGAGCTCTCCTGAGGCGCGGCCCGCGTCGGCGACGTCGGTGCAGGCGGCGCCGGTGCCGTCGGAGCTGCCCCCGGACGCATGTCCTCCAGCGGCAGCCGGTAGTTGAGCTTGCGCAGCGCCACGGCCGCCGCGAGCAGCCGAGCGCGATCCGCCGGAGCCGGATCCTTGGCTGCGGGGGTCGCGAGCCGACGCCGGACCGCGTGCTGCACCTTCGGGTCGGGACTCGACACCGCGGCGAGTGCCGCGTGCGCCTTGGCCTGCTCCGAGGCCGGCGGCGCCGCCTTCATCGCCTGCTGCGCGGCCGCGTGCACCGCCGCCGCGTCGCTCCGCTTCGGGTCTTGCGGATGAGGGCGCTTGGCCTTCTTGGCCGTCTTCTCGGCCTCTCCGACCGCCACTGCAACAGCGCCTGTGGCGACCGCCACGCCAGCACCGGCCGCGGGCGTCGCGACCGCCCCCACCACGACCGACGCGACGGCACCCACCGCGCGCACGACGTCGTCCCACAGGCCCACTTCCTCGGCCTCATCAGGCGGCGTGACGCTGCCGGTCTGCTCGAGCTCGACGTCGCCCTCGTCGCCCGTGCCCGCCACTGCGCCCTCGCTCCGCTCGGCAGCGGCGAGCTCGTCCAGCGCCGCCTGCCGCAGCTCCTCCGCCTCGGCAGCCGGGAGCGTTGCCGACACGCGCTCGACGTCCGCGAGCACCTCCCGGCGGAGGGCCTCTTGCTCGCTGCGTGCGAGCGCCGCCACCGGCACGTCGGCGCTGCGCAGGGCCAGGCGCGCGGCGTCACCACCTCGGCCGGCGACGCGACGCAGCGCCGCCTTGAGGCGCTCCGCGCCCGGCGGCCGGATCTGGGCTCGCGCCGCGCCCTCGTACGCCGTCGCCGGCGGCTTCGGCATGCCGCCCGTCACGCTCGGGTCGTCGACTCGGCCCGCGTCGTCGATGAGGAAGACGTGAAAGCCGCGGCCGTTGGGCGCGCGGACGCACCCTACCCAGCGGCCACGATGCCCACCAGCAGCGCGCGTCAGCCCGTCGCAGTCGTCTCCGCCTTTGTGCCGCACCTCCTCCGGCGCCGCGAAGTAGTCGCCGCCCTGGTCGGGCACATACCGCAGACCCTTGAGCGAGACCTTGATGCCGCGCCGGATGTCCGCGCGGACGAGCGCCGCCAGGACCTCGGCGATCGCCTGCGGGTCACGCGGGATAGAGACCGTGGGCCGAATGCCCGCGGCGCGCCGGACCTCCTCCAGCCTGAGGGCGCGTTCGTTCGCGTCCGCTGCTGTCCCTCCGCTCACGTCATCCGGCAAGGGCGCGGTATCCTCGTCGTGCTCGTCCTGTTGCAGCATCGCTGTTGCCCTCCGTTCGCGCCCCTCAGCCCCTCACTTGAACAGCTTGAATCGCGTCCGCGCCTTCGGCGCGAGCGCCCGGCGGCGCTTCGCTGCGTTGAGCAGCTCGCGCGTGAGCCCCCGAAAGTCGAGCTCTCCCACGCCGGGCAGGAAGATCCGACCCGTCGCACATTGCCGCTCGAAGTAGAGCAGCGTGATCCCGTAGAACGGCACCGCCGGCGCGTTGGGCGGCGCGTCGAGATAGACGGAGCAGGTGAACTCCGTGTCGTCGCCGAAGGCCTTGCCGATCAGCGACGCAAGGGGTGTGTCCTTGGTCACGAGCTCCGTGCGGAACTGCGTCAGCGAGATGTCCTGCGGGTAGGCCTTCGCCCGGTCGTCGCTGAAGCCGAGCGAGCCGCCCACGATGCAGAAGCGCTGCGCGCAGTCGACAGGGTCGGTGCGCACGCCGAAGAACGTCATCGTCTTCGTGAACTTGAACTGCGTCGCCGCACGTGCGCCGTTGACCCGCGGCCGGAGGTCGTAGACCTGTCCCCCTTGGCACGGCGTACCGCGGTCCGTCGCGTAGAGCGTGACCGAACTGTTCGGCCGCTGCTCGGCCGCCACGAGCCGGGACGCGCCCACCGTCGCGTACGCCTTCTCGAGCGCCGCGTTGGTCTTCGCGAGCTTCCGGGCGACGGCCTGCGCCGCTTCCCTGCTGATGCCCCCTTTTTTCTGGATGTACGCCCCGACCTCGTCCTCGTCGGCCAGGAGGAGCCCTTCCACCTCGTCGTCATCCTCGTCGTCGAGAGCCTCCGCGATGCCTTCCACCGCGTCGTCGAACCTCACGCCAATCGCCTCGTACGTCTCTTCCAGATCCCGATCTCTCATGGCGTGCCTCCGAGGCCCGCGGCCCAGTCGATCACCGCGAGCCAGTCCTCTGTCCCCACGCGCGCCTGGAGGCGCGCACACAGCTCTTCGTCTTCCAGCACCTTGTCGAGCGCCCGCTTGACGGGCGCGAGCTTCGGATCGGCGGTCCCTCCCGGGAGCATCGAGGCGACCCGTTCAAGCGGCACCTGGAGTACCTTGTACATCTCGACTTCGCGGTCCCGAGCCGCCTTGAGCCGCTCGATCGCGATCTCCTTCTGCCCCTGTACGATGGCGAGCGAGGCGTTCGTCGCTGCCGACTTCGTGAGAAGCTCGTTGGCCGACTCCAGTCGGTCGTAGAGTGCGGCGATCCTCTCGTCCCTCTCCTTGATCGCCGCCTCGCGCGCCTGAACCGTCCGCTCAAGCGCGTCGATCTGCGCGCGCGCATCCGACGCGCCGCGGCTGTACGCTTGCGCGAGCTCGCCCGTCAGGAGGTGAACGTCGACGTTCAACGACTGCTGCGTGACGACGGACGACGAGCTGCGCGCCTTACCGCTCACGACTACGCCTTGTCGCCGCTACGTCCGCGCTTCGGGTCTTCCGCCGTCGCCGCACGCTGCTGGGCGCGCTGGCGTTCAGCTTCAGCCTTGTGCTTCAGACCGAGCGAACGGCCCGCGTTCGCGCTGATCGCGTTCGTGGACCCGATCGCCGCCGCACGGCAGAGCGAACGCAAGCTCGGGTTGGCATCGCCCGCGAGCACGGCGCCGAGGCCGCTCACCGCGGCCACCGCGACCTTGACCGTGTCGCCGTCGTTGTGGCGCGCGTCGGCGTACGACACGCCGCCCGCCACGACGTTGGTGAGCGGCGCTTCGATGGCGAGCGGAAGGGCCTCGTTCGCCTGCGCCTCTTCCAGGGCGACGACGAGATCCGCTTTGGACGCGCTTGAAAGGGCGGCATCCACCGGGAGCGCAAGAGTACCGGCCATAAACAACCTCCTTCGGTAACGTTCGGTGTCCGAACAACCGATGCGAAGTTTAGCGGTCCTGCGGAGGCCTCCCGCGTTTTGTACTCCACGGGACGTGTACTCTACCGTGGAGTACACGTCCTGGTCCGCGGCTGCTTCCCGAAGAAAATCGCTGTGCTATACTTGGCTCTGCTTATGCCCAGCCGTCGAGACAAAATGTACTCTGTGGCGGTCGCCTGGGTACGGTCGGATCCGCGCGTACGGGCCCCGCTCAGCCGCTCCCTCAGGAGCGATTACCGGCGGATTGCTGCGCTTGGCGACACCTGGGGGGGCACTCTCGATGCCCTCGGCGGGCCGTACTACCTGGTCCGATGGGTCGCCGGCCCCGGGCTGAGGGACGTCGAGGAGCGCGAGCGCCGCTACCGCGCCGCGTGCGAGGCGCTCCGCCGCGAGGTACCGTGGACCTTGGCGGCCTGGCGCGCGCTGAAGGCGATGGAGCGACCGCTTCGCCCGGCGCCTCCGAGGCATCGGCTGCGGTCGCTGGCAGCGCCGCATGAGGTTGGCGCCCACTCCCGCCTCGATCGCGACGCCGGCTGACAGAACGGACGCACACACTGACCTGACAGGAACGGGGCGGCACCGTTCGCCGAACTCAACCGAGCGAGAGGAGCGACCGCGGCATCTCGGGGCAGTCGTGCACTGCCAACGGCGCCGCCGTTGCAGGGCTCTTCCCGTCCGCAGCGGAGAGCGAAGCTCGGGGGTACCAGCAAGGACCGTGATGGGAAGGCGCCTGTCACTTCGGCGCCTTCCGCGGACGACCGCGTTTGACCTCAGGAAGTTTAGCGGGACGCAGCAACCTGGCGGGCGCAACCTCGAGGGCGCTTGCGAGCGCCACGACCGTCGTGAGTGTCAGGTTAGCGCGGCCGGCCTCGATTCTCTGGATGAAGGTCAAGTGAAGGTCCACCGCTTCCGCGAGGCCCTCCTGGGTCATGCCGCGCTTCATCCGAAGTCGTCGGACGTTGGCTCCGACGTACCCCATGATCGTCTCGACGCTCGGGCTCTGCACCGGGTGTGCGTAGCCGCGCTGCGCGCCGGAATTAACAGACTGCTGGTCTGTATTTCGTTGACGACCTGCTGGGCCTGTGCGTAGCCTGCAAGGACCACAAAAAGTGCTCCCCGCGTCGGCGGCAACCGACCGGGGAGCGTGGCCGGAACCCCGAGGAACGAGGTCCGACATGGCGAAGCTACGCCCGCGGCCCGAAGAGGGCCAACAGATCGATCCGTCCGTCGACAGTCCTAAGTCTCAGCCCGATCGCTTCCTTCGCCGCCGAGCACGGCGGTCCAGCACCGAAACCCGCCGCAGCACGCGCGCCGAGCACGAGCGAGGTGCGGGGCGGCATCCCGAGGCCGGTCCGAGCATCCGGACGATCATGGCCGAGCGCTCGCTCATCGTGGCCGTGCTCGTCGCCAGCGGCGTGCCAGCGCGGGACCGCGCTGACGTGGAACAGGGCATCCTCGTCGGCGCCTGGCAGTCGGTCCGGCGCGGCATGTACCGGCCCGACCCTACGGAGGACGCTCGCAAGGCGCTCCGGAAGTGGCTCTACGGCATCGCGTGGCGCAAGACGGGGCACTACCTCGGTAGCGCGTGGGTGCGGCGGGCGGTGCTCACCGAGCAGCCGCTCGGAAGGCTCCCCGAGCCGATCGGTCCGAGCTTGGAAGCACAGGTTGCGGCCCGTGAGATGCTGGAGGCTCTGGCCGAGCTCAAGGACTGGCAGCGCGAGATCCTGCTAGCCCTCGACTGCCCGGACTCGCTCGTCCAGTACGCGAAGGACCGCGGGATGCCTCCGGGCACGGCGGCGTCAAGGCTCCGCCTCGCTCGCGAAGCCGCTCGCGAAGCCCTCGCCGTGCGGCCGCGGAGGCTCCGATGAACGACCGCGAGACGCGCCGTGTCCTCACCGAGGAGGACCTGACCTACCTTGCCGAGCGGGCTTGCGCCCTTGAGGCCCACGCCGTCAGCCCGTGGGAGCGCGACCGGCTCTGGGCATCCGTGCTCGCCGCCCAGATGGAGGCGAGGACCCACGCCGAGCGCGAGGCCGTCGCCGAGGCGCGCGGCGCCATCCAGGTGCTCGATGCTATCGAGCGGCACTTCGTGCGGCGCGACGAGTAGTCGCCCGGCGAGCTGCGAGACCCAGATCTCCTCCACGCGCGCTGATATCTCTTCAAGTTTCCTCGGCGCCCAGCCTCGACGGCGCCGAGGTCGTCACCACGGAGATCGCGGGCGAGGAGGCCGTCAAGGTCCTCGCGAGCGCCGGTCAGCAGGTCGCACGGGACGGGTCCCCCGACGCGACGATCCGGCTGGTCAGCGAGGGCGCGACGTGGATCATGATCTGACGGGCGGGGCAGCGACGGACCAAGGCGACGAGGCGCTCGAACTTGACGGGGAGGCTCACCAGCCGTCGGAGCCTCCCGCGAGGCCGCCCGGAGAGCCAGCAGCCCCCCGCACTCCCGGGGAGGAGACGCTGGCTGGAGGCTTGCCTCTCTGGGCGGTGGCTATAAGGCGTGGTTGCATCTCGAGGCGAATATAGCCCGCCCCGGAGAGGCGATCGCATCGTGGGAGCAGTGGGATCGTGCGGCAGCGGGGCGAGGGCGTCGAGACGACCCATGCAATTGGGCTGGTCCGGTTCTCGGTAGCCGCGCCAACGGAAAAGGCGGAAAGATGACGCGCGGTGAATGCACGCTGCCTGGGATGGCTCCAGGTTGTTCAAGTTTATGCAGTTCACCGACTAGATCGGCATTCGCATGATCCATGAGCACACCTGCGTGTAACTTCACGAAATGCGGGGCAGAGATCCAGGCCGGCATCGTAATTGACGTCGAGCTCGACAGCAGCAGGTTCAAAGTCAAAGGAGCATCAAGCGTCGATGCAACGGTGGCGGCTCGCGAGAGGAGACACACCACCGCGCTCACGCTTACTCGCGCATGCGCACGAACGTAGAACCATGCCGCATACCCGCAATACTCAGCATAAGCACGCTAGCGCCGCTCAGTAGCAGAATTCGACCAGGAGGGCCCAATGACTGCAATTGATAGAAAGTACGAACTAACCGGCGGGACAAATGGACCATTGGGCAATCCCATCGAACCCGAGACAAGCAACCAAGACGGAGCCGGGCGGCGGCGACGATACGAGAGGGGGTACATCTACTGGCATCCGAGAGGGGGAGCTTACGTAGTATTATTCGGGACCATTTACGAAAAATGGTCGGAGCTGGGCCGCGAAACCGGGGAGCTTTCGTATCCGATTGGCGATGAATCGGTTGACCCTCACCATCCCGAAATACGCTATCAACTATTCAGAAACGGAAAAGTCATCGCTGGCAAAACTCCGCCTGCTGCAGCCGTCTCAAGCGCCGGCTATTCGCTGCCTCGCCGACCCTACAAGCTGATCCTTGACGAGCTAGTTTGTGTCCGTGAGTCGGGCCGTCCGGTAGGCAGGCGGAGAGGCAGCGACGAGATCCGGCTCTCCATCGTCCGTACCACAAGCGTGCACTCGCGAGCACCCAATCTGCTGCCGCCGATTCGCTGGGGACACAACGACGTCGACTCAGGAGAAGTAAAGAAAATCGGCATCACGCTAGTTGACGGACTGCTTCCTGATGTGATGATCGTCAGTTTGATCGGCCTTGAGGTAGATCTATTCGCGCGGCGCGCGAGGAAACGACTCAAAGAGTTCGAACGAAAGGCGAGTGTCGCCGACGTCAATTTGGTTCGCGGACCTGCACTAACGAGTGCGGCCACCACGGCTGGAGGAGTTGGCCTGGGCGCCCTGATTGGCGCTGCGACCGGGGGCTCCGTGGCGTTTTTTATCAACGGCGTCCTTGTGGGCACTGTAGGCGGCGGCGTGGTGGGTGCCCTCATCGGAGCCATTGCCGGCCTGCTCGTCGCTCCCATAATTAGCCTCGGCTTCCCAGAATTGCTCATTGTTCAGCGGCAGATGTATTCAGGCGAAGTGCTTCGTCGAATGTACGATAGCAAGCGCCTGCCGACCAGGGATGGTCCGACCCGGTTCGCGGACACTGACATCTCACTCAGCACCTGGTTCACTTTTGCGCCGGACGGTGACCTGTTGGAACATCGGCATTTTAGGAGCAGGGGGAGAACAGCCCAATCTAAGAGCGACTATATTCTGACATTCCGACACTCCTTCCCGTAGTGACAGCGGATCGGCGGGCGGGCGCATCTGGGCGATGCCACCGGATGCGATGGGCGCTGCTCCTATTCAGGGAAGCGAAGCGTCTCGACGGCGATGCCGTCCTCCCCTGTGATCACGTTGCCAGACCATTCCCAACTGTTGCCGCCTGGGCCCGGCAGCCCCAGCTCGAAGGTGACCCCCTCCAGCGTGAGCCGCTCCTCGTCGAGGTAGGCGATGCCGATCGAGTCGCCGCCGCGCCCGGGGCCACCGTAGCCGCCGTCGCCTCCGAGGCCGCCGTCGCTGCCGCCGCAGGACCACGTGCCGTCCCCCACGGCGCCTCCTGACGCGCCTCGGCCGCCTTTGCCGCCGTGCTCCGGCTCCCCGCCGTCGCCGCCTGGGCCCCCATCGTAGCTGGTGATGGTGCTGTCGCGCACCGTCACCGTGGCGTGGAGCGCCACGATCCCGATGCTCGGCTGGCCGTTCTCGCCTCCTTGGCCGCCTCGACCGCCGCATCCGCCGGCACCTCCGGAGCCGCCGCCGGCGCCCCCCTTGGAGGCCACGCCGCACACGGCTAGCCCGCCCCTGCGGCCGCCGCCTCCGCCGCCGCCCTGGCCCGGCGTCCCCCTGCCTCCGTCGCCGGCCCTGTCGCCGTGCCATCCGGTCTCATCGATCCGCCCGCGGCCCTTGCCCGATGCGCCGACGGCGCCCGGATCGCCGTGGAGCGCCACCTGACCTCGTTCGCAATGGACGCCTGGCACGTCCCCGTCTCCCCCCCGTCCGTACGTCGGCTGTGCCAGCGAGACTGGTTGCCCGTCCTCGCCGGCGCTCGCCCCGTCCGGAAGCCCGTCTCCCCCACGGCCACCGATGCTCGGGATCCCTCCCTCGCAGGAGTTCACCGCCCGAGCCCCACCCGGGACCGTCGCTGCGGAGCACGCGTCTCCCCCATACTGCCCGTCAGGACCCCTCGCTGCCTGATTCGGCCAGGGCCATTTCTCCCCATCGCCGCCCCCCGATGCATAGCCTGCTTCGATCCAGCTTCCGATGATCTCCACCGCGGCGCCGGACCGAACGAGCATCCCGATATGCATCGGGCTGCGGACGAACACGTGATCGATGATCGAGACCCCGTCCGCAGCCCCCGTGTCGCCGGCCCGTGCCGGCTCCAGGGTCAGCGGGATTTGCCCAACCGGTGCAGTGAGCTTGGCCATGCCGTACACCGGCTCTTCAACCTCCCGCAGCCGTTCCCATTCCAAGAAGTCGAAGCCTCCATAGATATCCACTCCGGAGGGCAGCATGATGGGCTCCACGAAAGCATTGCGGGTGAGGAACACCCGACCGCGCTCGGTGCGCGCCAGCTCGATGCCACGCGGCAGGGAAGTAACCGGCCTGTCCTTCGTGCCCGGGTTCGCGTCGTCACCGCCGAGAACCGGATCGTTGACGAACACGCCGCAGCCGTCCATCGCCCGCCCCGCCGCGAGATGCTCCAGGCAGACCGACTCGGGGATCGGATCACCTGCACACGTCGATGCACCATCGCACGGCGGCGCGCCGTCAGGGTCGTTCGCCCCGGGCGCCGTGCCGCAACCGGCCGCGGCGAGCGGCAGAAGAGAGACCAAGAGGATCGCGGAATTCAGGCGCATCGGCATCCCTCGCTGGCAGCGTCTCGCGAAGCGCGAGTCAATGGGGCGGCTCGCTCGCCGCACCGAAACGATAGAGCTCCCCCCACGGGCCGTCCGCCCCTTCGCCCACATCGTCCTCCGGGCCGGCGTTCCCCGCGAGGCCACCATTCCCGGCGGGTCCGGGAACAATGGTGGTCCCGGGTCGAATGGCGAAGTTGGGCACGACGTAGGCGATGCCAACAGATGCGCCTCCGAGCCCGCCGCCGGCATCGCCTCCGCGACCACCGTTGCCTCCAGCGCCGCCGCTGCACGCAGGCCAAATCCCACCACCAGAACCTAAGCCCCCTTGGCCACCAGGCTTGCCTATGCCGCCCAGTTGGCCCCTCCCACCCACGCCGCCACGGCCGCCTTTGCCCGTGATCACGTCGCTGGCCCCGATCGTCAGATCCGTGCCGTCGAGCGCAACGATTCCGATGCTCGCCCCGCCATAGCCGCCGCCATAGCCGCCCCGACCGCCACAGCCGCCGCTCCCTCCCGAGCCGCCGGCGGCGCCCCCCTGGGGCAGCCCTGCCCGGCAAGCGACCATGTGGCCACGCGACTTGCTACCGCCACCGCCGCCGCCCGCCTGGCCGGTGCCGCCTTGCTGCCCGTCCTCGCCCCGTATGCCAAGCCATCCGCTGATGCCGAGGTGGCCTTCGCCAACCGCCCCACCCGCGCGACCGGCGTCGGCTCCGTCTGCGCCCAATTTCCCGTCGCTGCACATCGTGAGGTCCGCGCCGACTCCTCCAAGGCCTTTGCCTTCCGGATTCTCCGCCGGCTCCGGCTGCCCCGAAGTGCCATCGCCGCCGGCGTCAAGCCCGCCGTCGCCGCCGTAGCCGCCCGTCGACTCGACGCCGTCGTCGCACACGGTGACCACCGGAGGGGCGCCTACGGCGGCGTCCACGGTACATGCGTTCTCGCCGTTGTTACCTACGAGGCCGTCCTTCGCGCGGAAGCTCGGCGCGTCCTGGCCTGGCTCCCCGTCCTTGCCATCGCCCGCGACGATGACGCTGTCCTGCACGATCGCCCTGGCCCCTGTGCTCAGAATCACCGCGATCGACGACTTACCATCGGGCGCCGAGGCGTCCGCCGCGACGACGCGCACGCCAGCGATCACCGACGTCGCGTTGTCGCCCGCGAGCGCCGTCTCCTCCGCACCGAGGACCCGCAGCGGGATCCCCCCCAGCGGAGCGATGATCGTGGGGTGATCTGGCCCGCCGAATGACCCCTGATACGACCAATCCCCGCCGTCGCACCGACGCCCGCCCCAGAGGTCGACCCCAGAGGGTAGCGTGATCGCCTCCTCGAAAGTCCCGCCGCAGGCGTACACGCGCCGGGTCGGCGCCTCGCCGCCGCCTCGTCCGCTAGCGGCGAGCCCGACAGCGTGTTCCAAGGTCTTGACCGGCGCACTTTTCGTGCCGGGGTTCTTGTCGTCTCCCTGCTCGCTGACGAACACCCCGCATTGATCGAGCGCTGGCGCCGTGCCGGGCTCTCCCTCGCACGGGTCGGGCGGAGGTTCCGGATTGGAAGGACACGCTAGCATTTCCCAGCAATCATCAGAGTAGGAGGTGCAAGCTGTCAGCGTGCTAGCTCCCCATGCGCAGACTGCGACAGCGACGACCGACGTCACAGCGCCTCGGCGTACCAGCGAATTCCTCCCCGCGGGTCCCGGTGTGCTCACCACATCCCCTCAATTTGTGCGCCGATTTCGTTCCCGTTCGCCACGGGCGAGACATGGACCCGCTCCCGAGCCGGCGTGAACCCCAGGAAGGAGAAGTCCGTGAAGAAGGACGCGGCGGTCACCGCACCGATCACACCACCTGCGATGACCGTGGCCACTCCCGCGCGGCCGGACAGGTTGCGCGCGTCGCGTAGGCGCCGCAGCTCGCCACACGGCGAGTTCTGAGGCGCTTGCCAGCACATCGACGAGCCCGAGGCCGGCTCGCTCAAGAGCCGGTCGCGCCGGGCGCTCAGGTCGTCATTGAGCTTACCCGCATGCATGATGAGGATGGTGCCCACCGACACACCCGCGGTCGCAACGGCCATCCCGGTGATGCGCAGCGTGCCTGGCCAGGAAGCCCACGGTCCGGGATTCTGCGTGCGGGTGGCAGGCGAAGCGATCACGGTCTTCGGCGATGCCGGTGCGCTCTCCTTGGGGCTGCTCACCGCCGCGGATGGCAACTGCATCGAAATCTTGTACTCCTGTCCGGCGACGGCAGTGAATGAGTGCAACGCTTCCGTACGGCCGGGCGCCCGGCCCCGCACCATGTGTTGGCCAGGAGTGACGAACAGCTTGTAGGTCCGCGCGGTCCGGTCGATCGTCTTACCATCGATGTCCACCGCGGCATCCGGTGGATCGACGGATATCAGGAGCGTTCCCACATAAAATGCTGCCTTCGTTAGTCCAGCCTCGAACCGTTGCTGGTGCCGGACCGGCAGCAGCTCGCGCCGCTCAAGGCTCTGGGTCAGGTGCTCTGCCGCATCGCGGTAGTTGTGCAGCTCAAGCTCACACAGCCCGAGCTCCCCGGCAATCTCCGCGCTCTCTGCCGCAGAGACGGGCGCCGTGGTTGCCGCGTCGAGAGCCGCCTTGTAGGCATCAACCGCCACGGTCCACTGCTTCGCAGCGCGAGCCTTCTGAGCACGGCGAACGTAGTTCTGCACCGTCAGCCTGTCGCTTCTTCTCAGGGTCGAGGAACGTTTTTCCGCGCCAGCCGGATTAACCAGGCCCGTCGAAGTGCCAAGCGTCAGCAAGGCGAACAGCAGGTGCAGACCGCGTCGCATGGAGGGACGGTACTTACGCCGGTCGTTCGGCGTCAACCGGCACATATTCGCCGAGAAACAGCCGTTAAGGCGAGAATGCGCGACTGGACGGCGGAAGGTTTTCGTCCACGCGGTACGCCAGCAGCTACGTGGCCAAATCGGATCAGATGTGGCGCAGTATGCCACATTGTCCCACTGAAGTGATCGGATCCGTTCACTTTGCTGACCCCGAGGGGGCCGCTCAGGTGTGCTACCGGTGTGGGCAAGCCATCGAGCCTCTCCGGCTGCTTCGAGCTCTTCCGGCGCCTGGTCAGGCGTCACGGAGTCCCGGCACGCCATGCGGAGGACGTCGCGCAAGAGGCGTTGCTGCGGTGCCTGGAAGCGGACGAGCGGATCGAGCCGCGTCGGGATCCGCTGGCCTACCATGTCACGATTGCCCTGAACCAGGCGCGCAACCACGTCCGAGACTCGCGCCGCCGGGGTGAGGTCCTCACGTCCTTCGACGAGCGGGAATTCCCCGGTGCGTGTCCGACGCCGGAAGACTTGCTCCGGTTGCGGGAGCGGGAAGCGCGCGCGCGGCAGCTGGTCGCCCGGGTTGACCCCAAGTACCGAGACCTGTTGATCAGGCACGATCTCGAGGGGACGCCGCTCGTCGAGATCGCCGCCGAGCTCGGGCTCCACGTGGAGGCGGTGAAGACGCAACACCGACGGGCGCGAGAGGAGCTGAAGGCGCAGAGGCAACGGTGGACGGCGCAAGAGCGTTCGCAGGGGCGGGACGGGGAAGCCTGCGTGCCGCTCGCCTTCGGGTTTCACGGTCGCAGGTCCTGGAGGGCCTCGCTGCGCCGTCTGGGCCTGAGGATCCTCGTCCAGGGCGCGTTCGTCGTGCTGACTGGTGCTCTCTTCTCCGGGGTGCCGCGCCTGCCCAGCCCGGAATCGTGGACGCAGGCGGCCGCGGTGGGCACGCCTGGCACGGCGCCCGCCGCACAGGGCGACGTGGTACGCGCCGCACGAGCCGGTGCGGACGCCGCCGCGCACGAGGGCTCGACGGCGACACTACAAGGGAGCGCCCGCCCTGGGGCGACGGCGGGTAGCGCGCCCGCTCCGGCGGCGACGACCGTCCCTCGGGCCACGACGCGCGGGAGTGCCGTGCGCCCCACCGTAAACCAGCGCGAGCGGAGCCTGATCGAGGAGGCCCGAATGGCGATCGAGACCCACACCGCCCTTGGCGACGTCGAGGCGCGCCAGTTGCTCGAGGCTCACGCGCGAGAATTCCCTCGAGGGCGGCTTGCCAGGGAGCGCGAAGCGCTACTCAGGCAGATTCGCTGACTCATCGGCTGTCGATCGACAGCTAGCTAGCAGGCGGTGACGCCGGTGCTGTCTTCAGCACAAGGCCGAGATCTGCCTTGCGTCCAGACAAGAACGGTCACGTCCAGGAGGCGAACCACGATGGATACTGTGGAGGACATTCTGAGCGCGATGTGGCTCATCTCGCCGATAGGTCTGGCGATGATGGCCTGTGTTGCCATCGGCTTCGCGGTCACGGCGCGCGAAGCGCTGGGCCGCGAACGCGGGCTGCGCGAGGCTGGCGAGCGGAGCCACGAGGAAGACGAATCCGCCCTCATCGATGCGAAGGAAAAGGCCGAGCAGGAGCTGGGGCGACACAAGCGCCTGCTGGACTGCCACGTCGATGCGCTGATCGCAGCGATGACGGGCGTCCGAGCGCGCCCCGTCCCGTGGCCTGGGAGGGTCCTGGAAGCGTTCTGTGCGACGATCCCTGCGTGGCAGAGAAGGCTGGCCGAGAACACGGGGCTCGCGCCAAGGGACGTGGAGCGGCTGCTGAACAGCGACCTCCCCATCACGCCCGGCCTCGCGCGGCAGCTGGAGGTCTTCACGGGAACGCCTGCTCGGTACTGGGAGCGCCTGTGGCGTGTGCACGAGGACTACCGCAGCGATGCGGAGGACACGGTGGTGATCTGGTCCTCCCCCGGTTCCGCGGACAGTCTCACTATGCCGCGCGCGCGGTCACGTAGGTCTTCAATTCGAACTCGATCGGGCTCATGTAGGCGAGCCGTGAGTGCCGTCGTTTCAGGTTGTAGAAGTTCTCGATGTAGTCTCCGATCGATGCGATGGCGGCCGCTCGCGTCGGGTAGCGCTCGTGCTCGACCAGCTCCGCCTTCAGCGTCGCGAAGAAGCTCTCGGCCACGGCGTTGTCCCAGCAGTCGCCGGCGCGGCTCATGCTCGGGATGAGCCCGTGGGTCCCGAGCACGAGCCGGTAGTCGTCGCTGGCGTAGGGGCTGCCACGATCCGAGTGGTGCACCAGCCCAGGCGCCGGCCGCCGCGTTCCCAAGGCGAACGCGAGCGCGGTGAGCGCCAGGGCGCGATCGTTGAACGCGCTCGCGGCCCAGCCGACCACGCGGCGCGAGAACAGGTCCAGGATCACGGCCAAGTACAGCCAGCCCTCGCCGGTGGGAATGTACGTCACGTCCGTCACCCAGACCTGGTTGGGCGCTCGAGCATCGAATTGCCGCTCGATCACATTCGGGGCGATCGGGCCGTTGTGCCGCGAGTTGGTGGTGCGGCGGAAGCGCCGCTTCCTCCGAGCCGCGAGTCGTTGAGCTCGCATCAGCCGCTCGACCCGTTTCTTGCCGACACGCATGCCGCGAGCACGAAGTTCCGCGTGGATGCGCGGACTGCCGTAGCGGCCACGGCTCTTGTGGTGCACGGCCCTGATCTGTGCGCTCAGTTGAGCGTCGGACTTGGCCCGCGCGGACTCCGAGCGCTTGGCCCACCCGTAGTAGCCGCTGCGCGAGACGAGCAGCACCGCGCACAGTACCAGCACCGGGTAGTGCGCCTTCTCCGCGTCGATGAACTCGAACCTCACTCGTTTTCCTTCGCGAAGAAGGCCGCCGCTTTACCTAGAAAGCCTACGCTCCGGGCTGGGCACGAGGCTGGGGCAGCTCGTACCCCAGCTCGGCCAGGCGCCGGAGGTGGTACTTGGTGAGCTTGGCCGCATTGGCGCGGTCGAAATAGTCTGGCCCGAGATCCCGGTACTCCACGCCGTCGCGCAGAACGTAAAACGCGATGACCAGGATGCTGTGCGCCACCGCGGTCGCCGCTCGTTTGGGCCCACGGCGGCGCGCGATCCGGCGGTACTGCGCGCCGAGGTACGTCTTGCGTGATCGTGAGGCAGCCCACGCCGACTCCAGCAGCGTGGTGCGCAGCCAGTTGTTGCCGGTGCCGGTCGCGCCACTGCGTCGTTTCCCCGCGCTCTCGTTGTTGCCTGGGCACATCCGCGCCCAGGAGGCGAGGTGACCCGCGGTCGGGAAGCGCGTCATGTCGAGCCCGATCTCCGACAGCAGGACCTCGGCCGTCCGCTGCGCGACGCCGGGGATGGTCCGGAGCCGTTGCAGCGGCTCGCGGTGCGCTTGGCACAGGTCGACGACCCTGGCGTCGCATGCGGCGATCAGCTCGGCGAGATGGTCGATCTGCTTCAAGAGCTGCTCCAGCAAGAACGCGTGATGGCTCGAGAATCCACCGCGCAGCGCCTCGGCAAGCTGCTCGGCCTTGGGGATGAGCCGGCCCCGGGCGAGCGCCGCAAGCTTCTTCGGATCGCGCTCGCCGGCGATGAGCGCCGCGAGCATCGCGCGGCCGGACACGCCAAGCACGTCGGAGACGACGTTGCTCAGCTTGATGTTGGCGGTCTCCAGCAGCTTGCCCACGCGGTTGGCCAGGGTGGCCTTGTCACGGATCAGGCTCTTGCGATGCCGTGTGATGTCCCGCAGCTCCCGGATCGGGGCGGGCGGGATGAAGCTCGCCCGGATGAGTCCGTGCGCGAGCAGGTCGGCGATCCACTCGCAGTCCTTGACGTCGGTCTTCCGGCCCGGGACGGCCTTGATGTGCCGCGCGTTGGCGAGCAGCACCTCGAAGCTGCCCTCGAGCAGGTTGAAGACCGGCTTCCAGTAGACGCTCGTCGACTCCATCGCCACGTGCGTGCAGCCCTGCTCGGTGAGCCACTGGTGTAGCTCGAGGAGTTCGGCCGTGGTCGCGCCGAACGAACGCACCGTCGTCTTTGCGCGGCCTCGGGGCTCCTGGATCCGGACGCATGCAACGACGGTCTCCTTGTGCACGTCGAGCCCGCAGCAGCGGGCGTACAGGACCTCCATCTTGACCTCCAGCGCGAAAGGCGCCGGGGAGCGTCGCGAAGGGCGATTTTACCTGGCGTGCTCGCTCCTTGCGGAGACGGCAACAATTCGGGGTGCCTGATGCGACGCTCGGGTCCGTTTTTTTTCGGGCTCACGACACCAGTAAGCGTCGACCTTGGCCCGACGCGATCCGCGCCCGCAGTCTACCGGCTTTCATGCTTCGCGGGTGCGCCCCTGCGCATGCCCGTTTTTTTAAGATCTCGCGCTCCATCTCCAGCCGCTTCACGTCGCGGCGCAGCCGCTGCAGTTCCTCACGCTCCGGCGTCGTCAGCGCCCCCGGCGGGCCGTGGCCCGCGTCGGTGTCCGCGCGCTTGATCCAGTCGCGCAGCGCCGTCTCGGTCAGGTCGAGGTCCTTCGCCACCTGGCCGATGCTCCGGTCGCTCGCCTTCGCCAGCCGTACCGCCTCCGCCTTGAACTCGGGCGTGAACGCCCTCCTCTTTCTCCGTCCCATCCCTGCCTCCTGGTGCCGTCGGGGGTGTCGACGGAAGCGGGGGAGGACCAATCAAGCTCGACGAGCCGGTCACCAGGCGCGAGAGCTCGGCGCGCACGGCGTCGCCGCCAGCGTCGAGCTCTGTGCCGGCGCGTCCGCCCGCGATGCCTCCTCGGGCGCTCGATGTTCCTCCACCCGTGATGCCGTCGTCTGATCCCCTCGCCCGGAGCCCCCGGGCGAAGCTCCCGCCGCCGCCACTACCGGGACTGCGGTTGCCGCTCCCTGCTCGCGCCGGCGAGGGGGCCGAGCTCGCGCGTCGCGCTGCCACGCTGACGAGCTTCCCGCTCAAGCACGACGGTACCGGCGCGGCCCCTGTGCGCGGACATGATTGGGAGGAGGTTGAGCACTCTTCGCTCAGCACGACGTTACCAGGGGTAGGGAGCCATGGATGAACGCAACGATGCCCCGAGTTCGCTCGGAACGGGCATGCGACTCGGCTTGCGCGTGTCACTTGGCGAGGTTGTGCGACACAGCCGCATGATCAGGGACAGCCTGTGTAGGTGCAAAGTTCCAGAATGCGACCGCCCAGACGTGATGCAGGAGATCCTTCTTTCCGCGTGGCGAACCGTCGAGGCGGGAGGGTTCAATGCGAGCGAGCGCCTGTCGATAAAGCAGGCTGTGCGACGCTGGCTGTTTACGGTCACGTTGCACCACATAACGCACTACAGGGAGCGTGAGCAAAAGTGGGACAAGAGCCGTAGCGCGTACACGCATCTGGAGATGGACGAGTATGCGCCGTCGCCGTTTGGGCAGGTGGAAGCGCGGCTTAGCCTTCGTTGCATAGAACGGCTCAAGCCAGAGTTGCGCGATATCTTGGCCGACTCCGCTTTGGGGTACACTGCCGAGGAGATCGCAGCCAAGCTTGGCCAGAACCCCAACACAATACAGGGTCGCTTGGAGCGCGGTAGAAAACATATGCGGAGAACGCTCCGCTCGAGGAACGCTGCGACGCCGCTCGGCATCAGAAGCATGCAGGCGAGGATGTCATCGCTCGACAATCGCAGGGGTCGAGCAAGCGTGCCCGCCGATCTGGAACTACCTCCGAGTAAGCCGGCCCCGTTCCCGGGCGAGGCCGACCACCGGTGCGGACGCACCTCGCCGGATGCTGGCGGCCGGACGAGCAGCTGACCGGCCTCCTCATGACCAACCCTGGCAGCCATGTCGTCCACGACCGCGACGCGGGGGAGTGTCTCGGCGAGCGGCGAGCGGGGCAGCAGGCGGCGGGGTCGCCGGATCACTGCGAAGGCGTACCCGGGGCGCCGCGGCGGGCCGCCGTAGCGCCCACCATCGTGCACCTGGCCGGGTTCGATTCCCGGCGCCTCCACTCAGAAGACACGGCGAGAGCCGTGTCTTCTTGCTTTTGTGTGACCTGCGTGTGACCTGACAGATTTTGGCGACGCTGGAATTGGGTGGGACCGGCGTGAGCGAGACCACCGGGAGCGGGCGCGGCGGGTGACGTCAGGGTACGGGACTCCACGGAGCTCCACGGCGGGCAGCGGGCCAGCGGGGCCAATCCCGGGTCCGAGCCTACGGCGCCGGACCCACCAAAGGTAAAGCGAGCGGGCACGGCCGCACGGCGGCGCAGGTGGCGGGCGGATGAGGTCGCTGCCGCGCCAGTACCTTCCCTATTGGGCGGCGCCCCCTGCCGGACGCATGCCCCGTCTTGACACGGGGCGGTATATCCGCTGGCCTCGCGGAGCGGGGGAGCTATTGGGGTAGCTAGCGCGGCGGCGACGATCGGAGAGATGCCTCTGGACGGCAGCTCGATACGGCCGCCGACTGCTCCACTCAATCTTTGATCATTATATCCGGCCTCCCCATCGAGATCGCTTCGGTCCCATCCTTCACTGCAATAGATGTGGCCAACCGTAATCAATTGACACTCATGAGCATTCATTCGTAAACCTGCTCGCATTTACACACAATTTGAACTATCATCACAAACATGGCATCGAGCAACAAAACCGATGCTTCAGGGAGTTGGCAACCATGGGACGCGAGAATGTGAGCGAGCGAAGTCTAACGGATTCATGGGTAGGACGCGCAGGACGATGGATCACCATGGCCGTCGGCCTACTCCTGGCAACCACATCCTGCTCAGACCATATCGTCGAAGAACTTTCTGACGAAGAGATCGACGCTATAGAGGATGCACTCTCGGCGGAAGCTGGCCAATATGCATTCGGACTTGGCGATGGCCACATCGAGACAAAAAAGGATGAAGTTACTCAGAAAAAGATAAGACAGCTCGCGACAGTTTGGAAACAGATGGCACCGGAGGGAACGTCACCGCCTCATTGGCAAGAACTAAAGAACAGATGGAGCGAGGACAACGACGGCGACGGTGACAACGAATGGTCACTGCGTTCTCTGCGCACTATCTTCTACGTAAGTAGCGACCATAAGAAAGCAAACAGAAAATTCTTGAACGAATGGATAGAATCAGTAAAGACAGAAAAGCTAGATCCATACATAACGTTATCAGCACGTCCGCTGGACAGCAAGAAGCCCGTATCCCCAGGCAAGTTCGGCGAAGAGTTCGAGAAGCTACTTCATGAATTCAGCGCACGAACATCCGATCCCAAGGTCCTCCGATGGGGAATCATAAATGAGCCAGATCTCGAACTTCCAGTGGAAGATCAAAACCTGGAAAAGTGGGCAAAAACCGCCGTCAAATATTTCGTCGAATCATCGAAGGTTCTACGAAAATGCAAGAGAGAGCGTATCTGCTCAAATGAAGTCATGCTCGTCGCGGGAGAGTTCGGGCGTGGCAACAAGGCTTACTGGAATCATTATGCCAAGGCAATGCAGACCGCCGTTCACCAAGAGAAGGGAGGACCAAAGCGTTTTCCGCGTATATGGTCTTTGCATCCATACAGAGACATCATTGAAGGAAATATTCATATTACCAAAGAGTTCGTAGGTTTTCTCGAGAAATGGGAAACAGAAGAGGATCTTCCGAATCACACGCTCCGTGCATGGATCACGGAAAGCGGAACATTATTGCACTCGAAGCGCGGCTGCACCAATATCAACAATGATCCTAGGGCGCAATACAGGGGAGCAAACACGGTTTTCAAAATGAATGGCGGCCCGAGTAGCAAGAAGCTCGCCAACCGAGTCGATCGGATCTACTGGTGGGGTTTTCAGCAATCAGCTTGGCCGCCAGACAATAAAGACGACAAAGGAGAGGAACTGGAAGGACATGTATGGGATTCGGCATTGGTCGACTATCACGGATTTAAACGCCCGTCATACTGCGCTCTTGCAAATCCAGGTAAGAGTTACAGAGATCCGTCCGTTCAGGCATGCATGAATCTGCATCCGGCGCCAGGTGAACTGCGCGTGGAATTGGCAGCGGCACAATGCCGCGAAGACCGGGACCTCACGAGCGTCGACCCTCCGCCTTCCCCTGAGGATCCTCCGCCTTCCCCTGAGGATCCTCCGTCGATCCCTGTTTACCGCTGGGTAAATGGCATTGCAGGGGATCACTTCTATACGAACGATCCTGCGGGAGAGTTAGCTCCGGCGACTGGTTACACCTATGAGGGGATAGTGTTTAGCACATTTACGTGTGATACACCTGGAACGAGCCCGTTTTTTCGATGGTGGAGCGACGGTGCCAAAGATCATTTTTACACGGCGGACCCATCGGATGGCCCCGCATTCTTTGGCTACGTGCGCGAAGGGAACATTGGGTGCATCGCGAGTAGCCAATCAGGGCGTTCAGTGCCGCTGCATCGGTGGTGGGATCCTGTCCTGACCGATCACTTCTACACCGTTGATCCTAATGGTGAAATCGCACCATTGCTCGGATATCAATATGAGCAAATTGCCGGCTACGTTCTGCCACCGAAGTGATCGAGTCCTTGCCCAAGCGCCGTTTTTTGTCTGGAAACAAGTGAGCTCTCGGGTTCCATGAGCCAGAGCAGGTCCAGGAGGTCGCGCGCTTCGACGGACCTGTGGGGGGACGGCGCTCGTCGTTCCCGGCCGGCGACGTAGGCCAGCGATCGGCGACGGAAACCTGCCCCCGTCCGATGCCACGCAACCGGCGCTTCCGGCCCGTCGACACCTCGGGCATGATCGACGCTGACGAGCTCGACGCCATCGCTGAAGTTGTTCTCGCGCAGGAGGACGAGACCCTCTCCCTACCGTACGCGTTCTGCGGACCCCATCCTGTCTTCGAGCCTCTGCGCCGCTTAGAAACCGGCGCTGGAGGTGTCGATGGACGAGAGCACACGCACCTGGCGCGACCGCGTGGCGCGCTGGCACAAGAGCGGGCACTCCGCCCGCGTGTTCGCGGAGCAGGAGGGGGTCAACGCCGGCACGCTGTACTCCTGGAGCCGCCGGCTGGGCATGAAGCGGAGCGAGTACCGGCAGCGCTCGGAGAAGGCGGCGCTGCCCGCGCTGCTGCCCGTGGTCGTCGCCCCGGCAGGAGCCAGGACGCCCTCGTCGAGCGCGGCGCTGGAGATCGTCTTTCCGGATGGTGCGGTCATCCGAGTCCCGCCGTCGTTTGACGAGGACACGCTGGCACGCGTTGTTCGTGCGCTCGGGGGGGCACGATGATCCCGGGCCGCGTCGCAATCTACGTGGCCACCGAGCCGCTCGACTTGCGCCGGTCCTTCGATGGTCTTGCTGCCGTCGTGCGCGAGGTGCTGCGGCAGGACCCGCTCTCCGGAGCGTTGTTCCTCTTTTTCAACCGGGCAGCCGACCGTGTGAAGGCCCTGTGGTGGGACCGCAGCGGATACTGCCTTCTCTACAAAAGTAGCCGCTCCGCTGACCGCGTCTTTCCCCTGGCCAGATTCGGTTGCACGCTACGCGACGCCAGATGAGGGCCGTGCCCTCGCCGAGCGAAGAGGAGCGAGCGATGCCAGGAAGCAGGGAGCTGGTACAGCTGCGTGCAGAGCTGTCGAGGTATCGAGAGCAGAAGAGCCGTGGGAAATTCCCGAGCGAGCTGCGGGAGCGAGCCGAGGCCTACGCCAAGGCGCGCTCCCGCTCGGGGGCAACACCGACCGAGATCGCCACGGAGCTCGGTGTCCACAAGATGACTGCCGACCGATGGGTGGCTGACGGTGAGCGCGCAGACGAGGGTGCGTCGCCAAGAGCCCCCAAGGCGGCTCAGCAGATTCCGTTCCTACCCGTCGTGGTGCGCCCGGAGCGCCGCGAGGCGCCGCCTTTGCGGCTCAACGTCGCGTTTGCCGACGGGACGCGGATGCAGGTATGTGGGATAGGCGCGCGCGAGCTCGTGGAAGCGCTCGAAGCGTTGCGGAGGGGACGGTGACCCCCGCGACTATAGCCGTCTATCTGGCGGTCGGTCCAGTGGACTTGCGTGGTGCGTTCGACCGGCTCGCCGCGATCACCCGGCAAGTGCTGTGCCTGGACCCGGCCAGCGGCGCGCTGTTCTTGTTCCTCAACAGGAGGCGTAACCGGCTCAAAGCCCTTTGGTGGGATCGCAATGGATACACGATCTTGTATAAGCGTCTCTCGAAGGGTGCATTTGCTCTGCCTTCGTTCACCGAGGCCGACGGCAGGTGTATCGAGCTGTCAGCACAGGACTTCGCGCAGCTGCTCGCCGGTCTGCCTGTAGAAGAGCTGGCAAGCCGCCGCCGGCTGGTCCACTGAGGCGTCTGCGCCGGCGCTCGTTCACCGCGCTGCCGGCGCCAGCGCGGCCCGATGGCGGCCGGCGCAGCCGGATGCGGAGATGGAGCAGGGCGCGCGCTGCATCGCGCCCGAAGACCTCGCGAGAGCGCGCCGCCGATGGCGCACCATGGCGGCCCTGCATTCCCGCCTTCGACGAGAAATTCTCATCGAAAACAGCGAATTTTCGCTGCATAAGGTACTTGTCAAGAGCAAGCGCAGGGGGCATCCATGGCGCGCCTTGACCTCGACGACACGCCCCGGTGAGACCGCGCTGCCGCAGTCGACGGAGGCAGAGCGCCTTGACGGCGCGGCGCTCGTGCTCGGCTATCTCCAGGCCAGGGGACAAGGACAGGGGAGCCCCGCCGGCCCCGCGTCGGTGGTCGACGCGCTGCTCCGGCGGGTGCAGGAGCTCGAGGCGAGGCTGGCCGAGCTCTCGACGGCGGAGCAGCAGGCCCAAGAGCTCGCTCGCACCGTCGCGTCGCTCAAGGCGTACAATCAACAGCTGCAGGAGACGATTCGGACCCTGGAGATCGGATTCCGGCGCCACGTCTCCGAGCAGGTCTCGCCTGACCAGCTGCGGCTTTCGCTGGCCGGAGAGCCAGATGCCTGTCCGGCTCCGACTTCGTCGCAGGCCGAGAGCGTCGACGCCGCGCCCGAAGTGGACCCGGGCGAGGCCAGCGGCCCGCCGCCGGGCTCCGCGAGCCCACCGGAGCACGCGGGGACGGCAGAATCCTCCTCCGGCTCCGATCCCGGAGGTGGCAAGCCAGTCAAGCGCCACGAGCACGGGCGCCGCCGCATCGGTGTCATTCCGAGGGTGATCATCGAGTCGCTGCCGCAGGAGGTGCTGCTCAAAGGCCTCGAGCGCTTCGAGCGTGTGGGCGCCGAAGACAGCTCGAGCATCGGCTACCGGCGTGGCGGCCTCCTCGAGCTCGTCACGCGTCGCCTCAAGTACGTGGCCAAGGCGGAGGCACCGGCGGCGAGCAGCGCAGCTGAAGAGGCGCCGGCTCCTTCGCCAGCCGCCGGGCCGGCCTTGAATCACGAGCGCGGCGAGCCGCTCGTCGTGCGGGAGCACGAGCTCCTGGGGATCCCCGCGGACACGTCCTTCAAGCAAAGCCCCTTCGTCGACGGCGTCCTTGTACGCTACACGCCCGAGTCGGACGCTGCGGAGGACAGCGGACCGGTGAAGATCGCGTCGCTGCCGGAGCGCCCGATCGACAGGTGCCTTGCCGATCCGAGCCTCTTGGCCCACCTGTTCGTCCACAAGCTCGACTACCACACGCCCTACTACCGGCAAGAGGTGGAGTCGGATCGCCACGGCTTCCGCATCGGCCGCGGCAACATGACCCGCTGGCAGTACGATTGTGGTGGCATCGCGATGCGCATCGCCGATGCTATCTGGAGCGACGCGCTCTCGAGGTCGTGGTTCGCCATGGATGCGACGGGCACCGCCATCCGGGCCAAGGACAAGCACCGCTATGGGCATGTCTTCGTCCTGGTCGCGCCGGGCGATGGGGTGCTGTTCCGCTATACACCGACGTACGACGGGCCCACCGTCGCGAAGCTCTTCGGCGGCTACCAGGGGACGCTCGTCGCCGACGCCTCGGCCAACCACAACGTGCTGTTCGGGCCGGGCAAGGCGCGTGAGGCCGGCTGCTGGAGCCATGCACGAAGGCGCTTCTTCAAGGCGTTCAAGGCCGGGGCGGGCAAGGAGGCGGCGTTCGCGCTCCAGACCCTCCAGGCGCTCTTCCGCGTCGAGCAGGAATGCGCCCTGTGCAGCCCGGACGAGCGCCTCGAGATCCGGCAGCGCAAGTCCGCACCGCTGATTGAGAAGCTCTTCGCCTGGGTCGAGGCGCAGCGGCAGGTCGTCCCCGAGCATTCGCCGTTGCGCGAAGGGCTGGTCTATCTGCACAACCAGAGGGAGGCGCTCTGCGAGTTCCTCTCCAACGGGGAGATCCCCATCCACAACAATGCCTCCGAGAGGGCTCTGCGCCGCGTCGTCAAGGGACGGCGCAACTGGCTCTTCCACGGCAGCGACGAGCACGCTGTCCGGTCTTGTGCCATCACGTCGCTCATCGCGACTTGCCAGATGCACGGGTTCGACCCCGAGCTCTACTTGCAGGAGATCCTGACCGTGGCTCCGAGCTATCCGCTCAGTCGCATCCTCGACCTGAGTCCCAAGAACTGGGTCGCGACGCGACAACGCCTCATCGCCGAAGGGCGGCTCAAGTACCTGGACCTGGCTCGGATCACCGGCTCGCGGCTCGCCTTCCGCGACCGCTGATCGCGCCGCGTCGCCCGCAGCCGCCGCGCCCACAGCGCTCGTCGCGTCCGGAGCGGTCGAGGCCGGCGCGCGTCCTTTCCGCGCCGAGGTGCGTCGGCTCGTCGAGCCGGTGCTGTCGTCGCTTCGCCCGGCCGCCGTCGAGCTCGTCGTGGCGGGGCGCCTCCGGGTCGCTTCGCTTCGGCGCTGCTTGTCCGCGCCTCGGGTCGGCCGCCGTCCGCCCTCCTGCTCCGCGGACGGCTGGGCGGCGCTCTTGCGGCGCCCCACGCCTGCGGGCTCGGCTGCTCCCGCGCGCTCTTCCTGGCCGGCCGCGCGACGCGGGCGCCCCTTCGCGCGGGCGGGGACGTCCTCGCGGCCTTGCCACGCGACATGCGGCGCGGACAGCTTCAGCACCGCCGTCATCAGGCTCGGGACTTCGACGCCTGCGTCCCCGCTCCGTCGCTCCGTCATCGCACCGCGACTCTACGCACGGGGCCGCCTTCCACAAGCTCGCTTCAGAACGCGCTCTGCGGAGCGGCTACCTACAAAAGGCTGGAGCGCGGGACGTTTCGCGCTCCGCGTGCGGTCACGCCGGGAGCCACGAGCGTCGTCATCGACGCGGCGGAGCTGGCGAAGATCCTCGAAGGCATCGCCCTTCCACCTTCGAAGCTGCGGCGAGAGGTTCGCCTCGCCGCGGCTTCATCGCCTCCGGCCCCCTGATCGGACACGACAGCCTCGCGCTCTCACGCGCAGCGCCCATCGCCGCATTCCCGCCAGAGCCCATCATTTTCCTGCAACAACCCCTTCAAAAAGCGGCGATCCACAAGGTATCACCGCGTCGTGAGCATGTCGGTCGAAGAGCAGATCCACGAGCTGAAGGACAAGCTCGCGCGCGCCGCCCACGAGCGGGACGAGTACCGTAAGCTCTACGAGCTCGCCAGTATCGAGCTGGAGCGGCTTCGCCGACACATCTTCGGCCAGAAGGCCGAGCACGTCGACCCCGGGCAGATGCAGCTCGCCTTCGACGCGATCCTACAGATGCTCGCGGGCGCAGGTGCGCCGCCCGACGCGGGCCCAGCCAGCTCGCCGCAGGGCGGTGGCGCAGCACCAAGCGGCTCATCCGGAGGCGGCGACAAGGGGCGCATCGTCCGCCCGCACGGACGGCAAAAGCTGCCCGAGCATCTGCCGGTCGAGCGCATCGAGCTGTTGCCGCCGGAGGTGCAGGATGAGCGCGCAACCGCACTTGTCCGCATCGGCGAGGAGGTGTCGGAGACGCTGGAGTGGCGGCCCGCGAGCTTCGTACGGCTGCAGATCGTCAGGCCGAAGTTCGCGGTCAAGGGCGAGCCCGAGCAAGGCATCACCATCGCAGACGTTCCCGACAGCCCTATCCCACGCTGTCTCGCCGGCCCGGGCTTGCTCGCCCACGTGCTCGTGAGCAAGTACGCCGACCACCTGCCGCTTCACCGGCTGGAGAAGATGTTCGAGCGGTGGGGCCTTCACCTCTCGCGCTCGACGCTGTGCGGCTGGGTCGCCTCGTGCGCCGACAAGCTCAAGCTCATCGTCGCGGCCATGGCCGACGACGCCCTGAGCGCGCATTGCATCGCCATCGATGCCACGGGCGTGCTCGTTCAGGCGAAGGACAAGTGCCGGCGGGGCCACTTCTGGGTCCTGGTGGCGGACCGAGATCACGTCCTGTTCCGCTTCACGCCGCACCACAATCAGGGTGGTCCCAAAGCGTTCCTGCGCGGCTACAAGGGCTATGTCCAGGCGGACGCATCGAATGTGTACGATTTGCTCTTCCGCACCGAGCAGGTGACCGAGGTCGGTTGCTGGGCTCATTGCCGCAGGCACTTCTTCGAGGCGATGAGCTCCGACCGGGAGCGGGCGACGACGGCCATCGGCTTCATTCACCAGCTCTACACCATCGACAAGGCGACCAAGGAACAGCCTCCGAGCCGTCGAACGGAGCAGCGTCGGAAGGCCGCCGAGCCCGTGCTCGATGCGTTCCGCGGGTGGCTGCAGGCGCAGGACCTGCTCGTGCTGCCGAAGAGCCCCATCGCCATCGCCGTCGGCTACGCGCTCAACCAGTGGGCCGCGCTCACCCGCTTCCTCGACGATGGTCGGCTCCGTCTGGACAACAACCGGAGCGAGCTCGAGCTTCGCAGAGAGGCCGTCGGCAGAAAGAACTGGATTTTCGTCGGCAGCAACGACGGCGCCGAGTGGAACGCCACCATCGTCTCGCTCATCGCCTCCTGTGCGCTGCACGGCATCGAGCCCTGGGCTTACTTGCGCGACGTGCTCATCCTGCTGCCCACTTGGCCGCCCGAGCGTTTCATTGAGCTCGCTCCCAAGTCCTGGAAGCAGACCCTCGAGCACGCCGATGCTCGGCAGCGGCTCGCGGCCAGTCCGTGGCCCCGCGCGCCGGCTGCGACGCCCAGCTGATCGCGGCTCCCCCTCGTCGGCCACCGCCGCCTCCTTGCCGGCCGCCGGGCGTGCTGCTCGCCGGCCTGGGCGTGCTGGCGCGACCTCGTCGACGACGCTCGCCCTGTCGGCGCGTGGCGTCCGGCACCTTCTCGGCAACGCCGGCTCCGGAGCAGCATCGGCCGCTCTCGGCTTCGTCGTGCGCCGGCGGACGACCACGCTGGCCGCGGCGCCGGGGGCCATCGGGCCTTCCGCTCGCTGCCGGTCACCGCCACGCTTTTCCGTAGGCCGCTCTCGCTCTCGCATCGCACCGCGAATCTACGGCGCCTGCCCGCACCCCGCGAGAATGGGGTCTACAGCACGGATACCCCTACCCATGGCGTCCGGCCTCGTGCTGGAGCTCGCTTACGACGACGGGGGACTGTTCGCCGCGACCTGGCGGGCCGGATCGTGGTGGCTGGAGGTCGAGGTCGGGGAGGCGTGATGCCTTGCCTCGCGTGCCTGCAGCAGGCACAACCCCCGGGGGGAGCCCCATACAGCCACAGCGCAACGACGTGGAAGCCGCTCGCTAGGAGTACGGCGGCGGATGCCCTACCATCACAGGATAAGTTGCTGCGTGACCACCCTTGACGTAGACCGAAAATTAGGGTCGCCTTGCGATGGAGCACGACTGTGGGTTCGCGGCATTGTGAGACAACGAGGAGCAAGTGATGAAGCACGGCTATGCCTGGGAGAAGCTCTATATGACAGTAAGGATCCTAGCGGCGAGCGACCAACGGCTCCAAGAGCGCCTCGCAGCAGCATGGGTACATAGTGGCATCCGTTTATCGTACGGCGTCGCGCCGGACCTGCCCGAGGATCTTCAGGCCGAATACAATGCTATTCACGATGCTCTCACAAAGGTTCAAGATCCGGACCAAGGGTCAGTCAACGCGACGTGCGCGGCGCTGTCTACAGATGAGGCCAGCGAACTTGTCCAGCGAATCGTGAGCCTCTACGACTCGGTTTGCCGGGAATACTATCGATCATGGAAGTAGTACCTTTGCTGGTACTGATCCGAGCGTTGCTGCCGCCGTAGTGAATCTCTCGCAGTCTCAGGGGAGCCGCGAGAACGCGGTCTCGATGGCCCCCCGAGGCTCCGGACTACTTCGCTCACCAACTCCCCCCGACGACGAGGAACAGCACCCGGCGCTCCCTGGGCTCCACCAGCCAGAGCAGTTCCAGCAGAGCGCGCGCCTCGACCTTCCCAGAAGGGACGGCCCTGTGCCTGTCGGCGACGGTCGGCGACGTGGGCCCGCGGTTCCGCGGCGGAAACCTGCCCACCCTCCGACGCCACGCAACCGGCGCCCCCGGCCCGTCGATGCCTTGGGCATGATCGACCCTGACGAGCTCGACGCTATCGAGGAAGCTGTCCTCGCGGAGGTAGCCGCTCCGCAGAGCGCGTTCTGAAGCGAGCTTGTGGAAGGCGGCCCCGTGCGTAGAGTCGCGGTGCGATGACGGAGCGACGGAGCGGGGACGCAGGCGTCGAAGTCCCGAGCCTGATGACGGCGGTGCTGAAGCTGTCCGCGCCGCATGTCGCGTGGCAAGGCCGCGAGGACGTCCCCGCCCGCGCGAAGGGGCGCCCGCGTCGCGCGGCCGGCCAGGAAGAGCGCGCGGGAGCAGCCGAGCCCGCAGGCGTGGGGCGCCGCAAGAGCGCCGCCCAGCCGTCCGCGGAGCAGGAGGGCGGACGGCGGCCGACCCGAGGCGCGGACAAGCAGCGCCGAAGCGAAGCGACCCGGAGGCGCCCCGCCACGACGAGCTCGACGGCGGCCGGGCGAAGCGACGACAGCACCGGCTCGACGAGCCGACGCACCTCGGCGCGGAAAGGACGCGCGCCGGCCTCGACCGCTCCGGACGCGACGAGCGCTGTGGGCGCGGCGGATGCGGGCGACGCGGCGCGATCAGCGGTCGCGGAAGGCGAGCCGCGAGCCGGTGATCCGAGCCAGGTCCAGGTACTTGAGCCGCCCTTCGGCGATGAGGCGTTGTCGCGTCGCGACCCAGTTCTTGGGACTCAGGTCGAGGATGCGACTGAGCGGATAGCTCGGAGCCACGGTCAGGATCTCCTGCAAGTAGAGCTCGGGGTCGAACCCGTGCATCTGGCAAGTCGCGATGAGCGACGTGATGGCACAAGACCGGACAGCGTGCTCGTCGCTGCCGTGGAAGAGCCAGTTGCGCCGTCCCTTGACGACGCGGCGCAGAGCCCTCTCGGAGGCATTGTTGTGGATGGGGATCTCCCCGTTGGAGAGGAACTCGCAGAGCGCCTCCCTCTGGTTGTGCAGATAGACCAGCCCTTCGCGCAACGGCGAATGCTCGGGGACGACCTGCCGCTGCGCCTCGACCCAGGCGAAGAGCTTCTCAATCAGCGGTGCGGACTTGCGCTGCCGGATCTCGAGGCGCTCGTCCGGGCTGCACAGGGCGCATTCCTGCTCGACGCGGAAGAGCGCCTGGAGGGTCTGGAGCGCGAACGCCGCCTCCTTGCCCGCCCCGGCCTTGAACGCCTTGAAGAAGCGCCTTCGTGCATGGCTCCAGCAGCCGGCCTCACGCGCCTTGCCCGGCCCGAACAGCACGTTGTGGTTGGCCGAGGCGTCGGCGACGAGCGTCCCCTGGTAGCCGCCGAAGAGCTTCGCGACGGTGGGCCCGTCGTACGTCGGTGTATAGCGGAACAGCACCCCATCGCCCGGCGCGACCAGGACGAAGACATGCCCATAGCGGTGCTTGTCCTTGGCCCGGATGGCGGTGCCCGTCGCATCCATGGCGAACCACGACCTCGAGAGCGCGTCGCTCCAGATAGCATCGGCGATGCGCATCGCGATGCCACCACAATCGTACTGCCAGCGGGTCATGTTGCCGCGGCCGATGCGGAAGCCGTGGCGATCCGACTCCACCTCTTGCCGGTAGTAGGGCGTGTGGTAGTCGAGCTTGTGGACGAACAGGTGGGCCAAGAGGCTCGGATCGGCAAGGCACCTGTCGATCGGGCGCTCCGGCAGCGACGCGATCTTCACCGGTCCGCTGTCCTCCGCAGCGTCCGACTCGGGCGTGTAGCGTACAAGGACGCCGTCGACGAAGGGGCTTTGCTTGAAGGACGTGTCCGCGGGGATCCCCAGGAGCTCGTGCTCCCGCACGACGAGCGGCTCGCCGCGCTCGTGATTCAAGGCCGGCCCGGCGGCTGGCGAAGGAGCCGGCGCCTCTTCAGCTGCGCTGCTCGCCGCCGGTGCCTCCGCCTTGGCCACGTACTTGAGGCGACGCGTGACGAGCTCGAGGAGGCCGCCACGCCGGTAGCCGATGCTCGAGCTGTCTTCGGCGCCCACACGCTCGAAGCGCTCGAGGCCTTTGAGCAGCACCTCCTGCGGCAGCGACTCGATGATCACCCTCGGAATGACACCGATGCGGCGGCGCCCGTGCTCGTGGCGCTTGACTGGCTTGCCACCTCCGGGATCGGAGCCGGAGGAGGATTCTGCCGTCCCCGCGTGCTCCGGTGGGCTCGCGGAGCCCGGCGGCGGGCCGCTGGCCTCGCCCGGGTCCACTTCGGGCGCGGCGTCGACGCTCTCGGCCTGCGACGAAGTCGGAGCCGGACAGGCATCTGGCTCTCCGGCCAGCGAAAGCCGCAGCTGGTCAGGCGAGACCTGCTCGGAGACGTGGCGCCGGAATCCGATCTCCAGGGTCCGAATCGTCTCCTGCAGCTGTTGATTGTACGCCTTGAGCGACGCGACGGTGCGAGCGAGCTCTTGGGCCTGCTGCTCCGCCGTCGAGAGCTCGGCCAGCCTCGCCTCGAGCTCCTGCACCCGCCGGAGCAGCGCGTCGACCACCGACGCGGGGCCGGCGGGGCTCCCCTGTCCTTGTCCCCTGGCCTGGAGATAGCCGAGCACGAGCGCCGCGCCGTCAAGGCGCTCTGCCTCCGTCGACTGCGGCAGCGCGGTCTCACCGGGGCGTGTCGTCGAGGTCAAGGCGCGCCATGGATGCCCCCTGCGCTTGCTCTTGACAAGTACCTTATGCAGCGAAAATTCGCTGTTTTCGATGAGAATTTCTCGTCGAAGGCGGGAATGCAGGGCCGCCATGGTGCGCCATCGGCGGCGCGCTCTCGCGAGGTCTTCGGGCGCGATGCAGCGCGCGCCCTGCTCCATCTCCGCATCCGGCTGCGCCGGCCGCCATCGGGCCGCGCTGGCGCCGGCAGCGCGGTGAACGAGCGCCGGCGCAGACGCCTCAGTGGACCAGCCGGCGGCGGCTTGCCAGCTCTTCTACAGGCAGACCGGCGAGCAGCTGCGCGAAGTCCTGTGCTGACAGCTCGATACACCTGCCGTCGGCCTCGGTGAACGAAGGCAGAGCAAATGCACCCTTCGAGAGACGCTTATACAAGATCGTGTATCCATTGCGATCCCACCAAAGGGCTTTGAGCCGGTTACGCCTCCTGTTGAGGAACAAGAACAGCGCGCCGCTGGCCGGGTCCAGGCACAGCACTTGCCGGGTGATCGCGGCGAGCCGGTCGAACGCACCACGCAAGTCCACTGGACCGACCGCCAGATAGACGGCTATAGTCGCGGGGGTCACCGTCCCCTCCGCAACGCTTCGAGTGCTTCCACGAGCTCGCGCGCGCCTATCCCACATACCTGCATCCGCGTCCCGTCGGCAAACGCGACGTTGAGCCGCAAAGGCGGCGCCTCGCGGCGCTCCGGGCGCACCACGACGGGTAGGAACGGAATCTGCTGAGCCGCCTTGGGGGCTCTTGGCGACGCACCCTCGTCTGCGCGCTCACCGTCAGCCACCCATCGGTCGGCAGTCATCTTGTGGACACCGAGCTCCGTGGCGATCTCGGTCGGTGTTGCCCCCGAGCGGGAGCGCGCCTTGGCGTAGGCCTCGGCTCGCTCCCGCAGCTCGCTCGGGAATTTCCCACGGCTCTTCTGCTCTCGATACCTCGACAGCTCTGCACGCAGCTGTACCAGCTCCCTGCTTCCTGGCATCGCTCGCTCCTCTTCGCTCGGCGAGGGCACGGCCCTCATCTGGCGTCGCGTAGCGTGCAACCGAATCTGGCCAGGGGAAAGACGCGGTCAGCGGAGCGGCTACTCGCGGAGGAGGCCGAGACGTTCTGTCTGGCCGTCGTCACCGGCCTCGTGCTGGAGCTCGCCTACGACAGATCCGGCCTGTTCGTCGCGATCTGGCGGGCCGGGCTATGGTGGCGGGAGGTCGAGATCGGGAGGGGTGATGCCTTGCCTCGCGAACCTGCGGCAGGCGGGGAGCCTAGCATCCACGTACGCCCACAGCGGAACGGCCCTGATGATGCTCACTGGGAGCACGGCGGCCGGGCGCTCTCCCCCCTGCGAGAGCACGGGAGGCCAAGGCACCGGAAGCGGGCTCCTCTTGACACGGAGCGAGATATCCGCTGGCCTCGAAGAGCGGGGTGGCCCTGGGGCTAGCTGGAGCGGCAATCAGAGGTCCGTATTGCTGAGGAGGGAACCACATCGTGCCGTTGGTCGAGAGTCGTCTATCGCCGTCGGTCGTCCGCACACTCTCCTTGCGTCGTTTGACGTGGGAACGCGCGGCACAGAAGAAACTTGACATTCTTGGTCGCCTGCGGTCACGGCTGGCGATAGATCTGTCGAACTACCGTGAAACCACTATCGAATCATCTTTCGGTGAGCGCATATTTGCAGAATTGTTTGGCTACACGACGCTATTTTCGTCAGCGGGCTCGAATTTTGAGATCTATCCGAAGCGCTACGCCGGACGAGACGCACAAGGACGAAAGCACTACGACGATTTTTCCATCGGAGTCTTCGATGGCGATCACTCGCGCGTCGTCGTAACGGTTGAGCTCAAAGGACCCAAGACCGACCTGGACAAGGCACAGGGAAAACCGGGCGACAAGAAATACGAAGGTAAGTCGCCTGCCGAGCAAGCAATAGCAACCGCGGAGCTTTTCGGGGAATGCAAATGGATCGTCGTCTCTAACTTCTCTGAGATTCGACTATACAAGAGCGGCGACAACGACTGGAGCGCGCGAGCCTTTCTAGAACATGTACGAAACCGAGACGATCTGGCCATCTTACTTGCGCACTTTGACCGACGTGCACTTATCGGTGTGAATAGCCAGAAACGGAGAAATGGTAACGGCGTCGAAGGGGAACTTCTCATGGTTATCGACAAGGATCATCCCGCGCAACCCATCGCACTACCCATCGGTGGCCACCGCCTCCTGCTCAGGAGCGGTCCGTCCTGCGCTGACCCTAAAC
Source organism: Sorangium sp. So ce836 (assembly GCF_028553905.1). Taxonomy (NCBI): domain Bacteria; kingdom Pseudomonadati; phylum Myxococcota; order Polyangiales; family Polyangiaceae; genus Sorangium; species Sorangium sp. So ce836. The sequence goes on from NZ_CP102233.1 coordinate 305,683, forward strand.
CGCTCTTTCAGGTCGAATCCGCTATACGCGACGCACTCAAGGCAACCCAAGACGAGCTTAGAAGGTTTCTTATAAATGACCTTGGCGACTCGATCGACGTGGGTAAGATCAGGTTACGCGCATACGACGGCTGGCTCTCGGCGGAAGGCGAATCGAGAACAAACGACGTGGCCATCAAGTTGGCCGTGAGCCGATATCTAGAAATTATCGCGTCTTTCGCGCTTCCAGGTCGCGAGATACGGTTAAAACCTAGCGGCGTAGGCATCCCCGCGCCTGAGACCATGCACCTCGCCGCCGCACAGTTATTCTTTATGCTACTTCAGGAAGTCGTTCCACGCGCAGCAGGTGCACTAAACGTCGGAGACCAGGCTGCGGGGCTCCAGATTGAAGGCGAACTGTTGGACGCGCAAGGACTTGGGTGGAACGACATACAACTCGAGGGCGACCAGCCCACAAACCACCACGGTATTCCAAAGAGCCACGGAGATGCGGTGCGTGCGGGTCCGTTCGGGCTAACAGGCAAGCACGCGATCAAGGATCTTGCTGTTAAGATCATGCAGGAGCTGGGCGTTCATTTTCGCAGCGATGCGGGCGGGCTCTTACTGGACTATAATAAAATCCAGTCGATGTTTAAGAAGCTCCAATGATTCGCTATCTGGCATGGATCTATCCCAGGGTTATGGGGAGCGAGTGCGGCACTCGCTCGCGGACCGATACTTGATCGTCAAGTGGACCTGCGGCGCCGCCATTCGAGCCCTGCAGCCAGGCGCCTGCGGCCTGAAGGCCGCAGCGAGAACGGGTCCCGACAGGCAACCGTAGGCTCCGGGCGATCGTATTCACCCGCGCGCCCTCGCCGGTCTGCCGGTAGGGTGGCGTCTAGCGCAACCGACGCCAGCGCTTCAGATCGTACGCGAGGTGCTTGCGACCGAGGCGAAGCCGTGAGAACACCGTCCCGATCGGCAGCCCGAGGCTCCGGGCGACCTGGCTCACCTGCTCGCCCTCACCGACGAGGATGAGCACCCGGCGTTCCCTGGGCTCCACCAGCCAGAGCAGTTCTAGGAGGGCGCGCGTCTCAACCTCCCTGTGAGGCGACGGCACCCAGCCGGCGACGTAAGCCAGGGGCCGAGGGACGGCGAGTTCCCGGCGGCGGGAGGCCTTCTCGTGGTATCTCCCGGCCTGGTGCACGGCGATCCCGAGCAGCCAGCGCTGGAGGATGCGCCTCGGATGCAGCCTGGGGTCCGGCCGGTAGCGACCCTCGCGGGCGGCCACGACGGCGCCAATGAGGCACTCCTGGAGCACGTCGTCGCGATCGCGCGCGGGCATGCCGCACCGGGCGAGGATGGCGCGCATCATGCCGCTCTCGGCGATGATCGCCTCGGGCGGGATCTGGGTCGACGGCGGTTTTGTCGGCGGTGGGCGGGCGCTTGGCCCCCTCCGCCGCTTGCTCACCCAGCCCACTCGCGTTCAGCCGGGCCGGCGGGCCTCGAGGAGCCACCTGGAACAGCGGGCGACCAAGGGCGAGCGATGGACAAGTCGATTCCTTGGCCCCATCCCCCGGTATCCGGAGTCCCTGCGCACTCTCACAGCATTATCGAGGACGAGGACGGATGTTCAAAACGTAATCGGTACTGATCGGAACGCCGTTGCGCTGCACGGGGCGGACTCGACGGTTTGACAGCGCGGCAAGCTCCTCTTCGTCGACCTTCCTGTCGCCGCTCGACCGGACGACTCGGCAGTGCGTGAGCTTCCCTTCTACCGTCACCTTGCACTTCGCGATGATCAGTTGACCGTGCGCGGGCCCTCTCGGCTCGGTGGATGTCGTCCCAGCGCCACCGCACGAGGTGCAGAGGAGTGCAACAGCCGCTACCACGAAGGCATACAGCATTCTGCGGAGTACATCTTGCAGATTCCGGCGCGCGACGCAACACCGCTCACGGCGACGACCACTCGTGCCCCTCGTCTGACCCGGAGCGGTGTGCGCCCCGGGGCTCGATCAACGCCTGGAACAGCGCAGAGAGACCTCCCTGCGCACGGTGAAGGGCCTCGGGCCGGCCTACCCGCGGCAGCTGGGGGCATGGCCCGGCCGATCGCCGGTTGCGTCGCGCCGCTGCTCTCTGCTGGCAGCACCACGAGGTCTGATAGAGTGCGCCCGTGATCAGCGACTCCATCGAGCTCCACGCCGGGCCGTTCACACCTTCGGACCTGCCCGTCGTCTCGTTCCGCGGGCGTGAGGCGCTCTCCGAGCTGTTCTCGTTTCAGCTCGTCGTGCAGGCGGCCCCCGAGCTCGAGGGCCGCGACGCCGAACTGCTCGGTCGCCTCGCTGCCTTCATCCTGCGCGACGGCCGCGGTGCCGAACGCCGCATCGAGGCGCTCGTCGACCAGGTGCGCGCCGACGCCACGTTCACCCCGCGAACCGGTCCAACCTGGCACATCCGTCTCGTCCCGCCGCTTGCGCTGCTTCGGCGTCGGACCACGAGCCGCATCTTCCAGGACGAGACCGTGCCGCAGATCCTTCAGCACGTCCTGGCCGCGGCTTCTCTCCCGGTCGAGCTCCGCCTCTCGCGGAGGTACGCGCTTCGGAGCTACTGCGTGCAGTACCGGGAGAGCGACCTCGCGTTCGTGCGGCGGCTCGCCGCCGAGGAAGGCATCGCCTTGTGCTTCGCGGACGCGCCGGCCGGGGTTCCAGGCAGCGTGGCCCGCGCGCCGGTGATCTTCCTGGATGACCCGGCGCACTACCCAGCGGCGTTCAGCGACGGGCCAGGTGTGCTCGTCCTCCGTCCTGAGGAGGGCCTGACACCCACGGGGCTCGAGATCGTCTCCTTCGGCGTGCAGCGATCGCTCAAGCCCAGCTCCGTGCATCTCAGGGACTACGACTTCCGCCGGCCGAACCTGGTCCTGAGCGAGCGGGCCGGCAACGTCGCGAGCGGCCAGCCTGTGCTGGGCGTGTACCAGCACCACGCCGACTACGACACCCCCGAGGTCACGCCAGACCGCGCGCGGGTGTTCCTGGAGCAAACCCAGCGCCGATCGGTCGAGGGCAGCGGTGAGAGCTGGGTTTGCGCGCTCGCGCCCGGGCGCCGCTTCGAGCTCAGCGCCGAGGCATCTCCCGGGATCGAGGGAGCCTACGCCGCGACGCGCGTCGTGCACGAGGGGCACACCCCCGAGCTGTCCGGGCGCCCCGCGGAGCGCACCTACCGCAACCGCTTCGAGTGCGTCCCGGCAACGGCGCTGCTCCGGCCGCGTGCGCCGGCGCGCAAGCCGAGGCAGGTTCTCGAGACGGCGGTGGTCACCGGGCCGGAGGGGCACGAGGTGCACACCGACGAGCATGCGCGCGTGAGGGTGCAGTTCCACTGGGACCTGCTTGGACAGCGCAACGAGAAGAGCTCGGCCTGGTTACGTGTCGCTCAGAGCTGGGCGGGAGCGTCGTTCGGCTCGCAGTTCATCCCGCGCGTGGGCATGGAGGTGCTGGTCGGTTTCCTCGGCGGGGACACGGACTGCCCGGTGGTGCTCGGATGCCTGTACAACGCGACGCATCCGCCGCCGTTCACGCTGCCGGCGGACAAGCTGAAGAGCGGCCTGCGAACCCAGAGCTCGCCAGGCGCGGGCGGGGCGAACGAGCTGTCCTTCGACGATCGCGCGGGCGAGGAGCGCATCAGCCTCTTCGCGGAGCGCAACCTCGAGGAGGTGGTTCAGCACGACCACTCCACGATGGTCGGTCACGATCGGCGGATCACGGTGCAGGGCGACCGCACCGTCGTCGTGGGCCGGGACCAGACGACCTCGGTGCAGGGAAGCCGCACCGAGAGCGCCGCCGGGTCGGCGATCGAACGGATCGGCCAGAACCGGCTACTCGCGGTGCAGGGGTCGCAGCACGTCGCGGTCGATGGCGACTCGAGCTGCGTCGTGGGGAGGGATCTGGACGTCGCGATCAAGGGCCGCCTGGGCGCAACGGTCGGCACCGAAGAAGACGAGGCCGTCGCGACGCTCGACGTGCATGGAGACGGCGCGGTGGCGACCACGGGGAGCGTGCGGGTCAAGGCCACCCGATCGCTTCGGCTCTCGTGTGGGGCGAGCACCATCAAGCTGACGCCGGACGAGATCAAGCTGGACGCCAAGGCCATCACCATCCTGGGCGGCGGCTCGGTCTCACTCGTCGGTAAGGGGCCGGCGCTGTACCTGACGGACAAGGCCCTCATTGACGCCAACGCCGTCACCATCAAGACGCCGCAGTCGTTCCTGAAGCTGGACGAGGACGCGAGCCTACAGGGCAAGCTGGTGAAGCTGAACTGCGATGCGGTGGACGACGGCGAGGAGCCCAAGCAGGAGAAGGAGCCGCTGAAATCCTTCCGCGTCCGGGTCGCGGACGTCTACGAGAAGCCGTACGCCCGCAAGAAGTACCGGCTGATGGTCGACGGCGTGAAGTACGAGGGCCAGACGACCGACGACGGGATGGTCGAGCAGGACCTGCCGCCGACGGCGGAGACGGGCGAGCTCGTGGTGTGGATCAAGGAGCCGGACAAGGAACCGACGCTGACGTGGCGGCTGAAGCTCAGCGACCTGCCGCCGATGGATACGCCGCATGGCATCCGGGTGCGGTTGAAGAACCTGGGCTACTACCGGATCACCGAGGGGCAGACCGAGGGGGCGGAGATCGAGGCGCTCAAGGCGTTCCAGCGGGACCAAGGGCTCGACCCCACCGGCGCCCTCGACGAGGAGACGCGCGGCCGGATCGAGGCAGCGCACGGGCACTGACGGGAGGAGAGCGGACCGATGGCAGCGCGCAGCGTACTTTGCAACCTGGTGAACCAAACCGGCGAGCCGCTCACGTTCGTCGACCCTCCCCAGCTCGAGCACGGCATCCTCACCCCGGGACAGGAGCCGCCGCGCTCCTGCGCGGGGACCGCGGTTTGGTCGGCCGAGTCCGACGGCTTCATGACCGGGACGGAGGGCCGGGTGACCTACCGGGGCCCGAGCGGGTCGGTCACGCTGTACTGGAACAATCCCTTCATCGGCGGCAACGACTACGGCGCCACGCCGGGCGGGGACTACTTCCTGGTGAAGCTGCAGGGCCCGAAGGTGGGGAGCAACGTGACCGCCACCTACGTGGTGGACCGCAAGAACAAGCCGGCGCCTGCGCCGTCACCCGAGACGCCCGCAGCCGCTCAGGCCGCGCCCGCGCAGGCACGGCCGATTGCAGCGGCACCCGAGCAGCCCGGTAAGGATAGCCATGTCCCGAAGCTCGGCGGCCAGCTCACGGTCGTCAGCCCGAAGGACTGGCTGGTCGACATCGCCTGGCAGGCCGTCAACGGCATCGAGTGGAGCCCACTCATCCTCGAGATCACCGAAAACCGGCACGGTAGCCAGAGCGGCGCTGAATGCCCGAAGACGCTTCCCACCTTCCCGGGTGTGAAGGAGGGCGGAACGTGTCGGCTACTGCATGATAATCTTGCAAAAAAGCGGACCGAGCGAGAGGCGGCCTACAGCGCTGAGGCGACGCGACTGAAAGGCACGGGGATGGATGCTTCCGCCGCAGAGCAGGAGGCCCGAAAGAAGTACCCCTTGCTGTACAATGACTTCCACAGCTGGTGCGGCGATTTCGTGACATGGGTGTTCTGGAAAGCCTGGGTCCTGCGAGGCATGCCCGAGGACAAGATCACGAAGGCGGAGCTTGGGAAGTTCCTCAATCGGGAGTCCATCAACGGAACGTGGCGATCGGGTGAGAACCTGAACATGGTGGAGGCCTACGCGAAGAGGTCTTCTACCGGCCTCCTCGTGTGGCACCCTCCCGGAGATGGCTACGTACCCAAGCCGGGAGATATCTTCATGGCCGACCGCGCGTCCGGAGGACATATATCTATAGTCGCATCGTACGAGCGCGAGCCTCCCGACGCGCAGCCGAAGCGAGGGTTCGACACGTTCCTAACGCTTGACGGGAAGTCGTTCGATCTGGACAGGGAGAGCGGTTGGGTAGCCACGCTGGAGAAGCTCAGGAAGGAAGGGCAGAAAATCGAAATTCCCAAGGGCAAGTGGCAAGGTGTCGCTCAGACAAGGCGCAAGACCAACGAAAAGAAGGATCCGCTGCGAGGCTTCATCGATACCTCGAAACTGCGCGAGGCCCTCGGATACCGTTGAATGCGAGGAATTTCGCTATGCGTTCACTCAAGTCCACGGTCCTCGTTCTGCTCGGCCTCCTGACCTGTGCGGTTGCTCCACTGGCGTGCCGACCCGGGGGTGCGCCTGCGCCCTCGGCCCCGGCCTCCAGCAGCCCCGCACCGCGCCCGCCGGGCGCGATAGACGTCGCCGAGCCTCCCTCCCCGGAGGGATCCCTGTACAAGGTCATGGACCTCCAAGTCACGGCGGCCGATCTCTGGCGTCTGCGAGGCGGAGCGATCCTCCTCGAGAGCGATCGCGCTCTCTTCGCTCTGATCCAGGGCGATGCGGTCCAGGTGCTTCCGGCGATGGGCCGAGGTTTACCGCCAGAGGACGGCACCGATGATCGGGGATCCGTCCAGATGATCACGGGACGCTGGCCCGATAGTGTATGGCTGGTGTGGCGAGATTACGACACCTCGAGCGCCGCAGACAACCTGTGGTACGAACGCCTGTTTCGGTACCGAGGCGATCATTGGGAGCGGATACACGAGACGAAGCATGACCAGAGCTCCAACACCCTGTACCGCGGCCTCTGGGAGCAACCGGAAGGCTGCCTCGTTGGTCTGCTCGCGGACGATCGAAGCGAGAACAACGCCTGGCAAGCGCAGACGGAAGCCCTCGACTGTGCCCCGCGGCCATCTCCGACCTTATCATTCAAGGCGGCAAAACAGACGGAGTATGGGATCGCCGCCGCGCTCGGGTTCGCTTCGGGACACGTCGCCGTGCTCGAACAATACACAAAGATGAAGGAAGGCGAGCCGAAACCTCTCCGCCTGGTGCTGTCCCAGCCTGGTCCGCCCAATCGGACGGAGATCGCGCTTCCGCTCCCGCCGGAGATCGCGCACGACAGACGAAGCTTCAAGCTCCTCGACAGCAAGCTGCTCGGTAAAGCCCCGTCCGAGCTCTACCTTGTCGGGAACTACGACCTCGGAGCACTTACGATACCCCTGCTCCTGCGCTTTGACGGGACGTCGTTCGCACCGCTTCCGTCATCGCCGGTTGCATACATCGGAGACGCCGACCTGGCAGAGGATGGATCGCTGGTGCTGCTGGGCAGTCCGCCGAAAGACAACCCTAAAGGGCGCTCCATCTGGATCCTACCGCGAGGCGGCGCCTGGAGGGAGAGGCCCATGCCGGTCGATCGCCAAGTGGGTGAGCCTTACCGACCCTGGAGCATCGCCGCTCGCTCGAACGATGACGTCTGGGTCGTGGGCTACCACGAGAACAACGAGAGGAAGAATCGCCGGCTCGCCCTCTTCCACAGCCGCCGCCCGGCTCCCGCTGGCCGTAGCGGAGGCGCGGCAGTGCCGTAGGGGCGAAGGATAGCTCGGAGGAACCATGCGATCGCGACCACCGAAGCCAGGCAAACCCGCCGCCAAGCAAGGCGATAAGGTCGTCGGCATCGACACGCACATGGTGATGGTGCCTTCGCCCGGCGGGCCGGTGCCCACGCCGACGCCCACGCCGTTCAGCGGGGAGCTATCCGGCGAGCTGAGCGCAAACGTCCTCGTCGACGGCAAGCCGGCGGCAGTCCAGGGGAGCACCGCGACGAACACGCCCGCCCACGTACCCGCGGGAGGCACGTTCCAGCGGCCGCCGTCGAACCAGGCCCGTGTCCATGCGGGCAGCAAGACGGTGCTCATCAACAACAAGCCCGCCGCGCACCTCGGCGATCCGGCGCTGACCTGCAACGACCCGGCCGACGCGCCGAACGGCAGCGTGATCGCCTCCGGGACTGTGCTGGTGGGCGACTAGGGCCAGGGGATGGGGGCAGCCACGAACATCGCAGCGGAGGCGCAGGAGGCGCGCGCAGGGATCTCGCTGGCGCAGTATGCGGCCGTCAGGGCGGCGGTGGCGGAGGGGTTCCCGCTCGCGGACGTGCTCGCCGTCGAGGGGCTGGCGCCGCGTGCGTTCGCGCGGGCTGATCTTGCATGGAAGCGGCGGCTGGTCGCCGAACCGGAGCTGCTCGCGACGTACGAGCGGGAGCTGGCGCACGCGGAGGACTGGCTCGACCGACTGGTCGAACCGCTCGCGGAGAACGCGGCGGCCTGGGCGGGCTTCCTTGCCGCCTTCGAGGCGCATCCGGCACCGTTCGAGCTGCTGCAGGAGAACGACCTCGGCATGAACGACGTCGCGCGGCTCCGCCGCCGCTGGGCGCGGCGCGCCGAGGAGGACGCGAAGCTCGGCGAGCTCCTCGTGGAGCTTCGTGCGAAACCTGCGGAGCTCGGGCCGCTCCGCGTCGGCCCCCGTGTGCTGAGGCCGTCGAGGGGGGCCGATGCTGGGGTACCGGCGAAGGCGCCCACCGACGAGCCTACCGCGACGGTGACATCCAGCGAGCCCGGGTTGGGTCTGGCCGAGTACGCCGCCCTGTGTGCCGAGCTCGAGGCACTACCCGAGCAGCGTGAGCGGGTGCTGCGACGCCACGGCCTGACGGATGAGGAGACGCGCGTCGCGCTGGAGCGACGGTGGCAGGCCGTACTGGAGCGTGATGCGGCGCTGGCCAAGGACTTCGAGCGGCTTCAAGCACATCACGCACGTCGGCTGGAGATGCTCCTCGCGCGTGCACGGGATGTCGCCAATGTCGAGGGCTCGATCGCACCACTCTCCGCCTTATCGGCGCCATCCGCGCTGCCTTCTGGCGAGGCAGTGGCCCCGGACGCGCTGCGGGGCACGGGGCCCCTGCTGGCTGCCCCCCGAGGCGCAGTGGTCCCCTTCATACCCGCGCAAGGCGAGTTCGCGGTCGAGACGGCCGAGCCGAAGTCTCCGCGCGGTGCTGAGCCGCTCGCCGGCACGGCGCCGCTCCCCGATATTCCGCAGCGGGCAGCGCTGCCATTTCCGCAGACCAGCGCGTCGGCGCCGGCGAAGCCCCCGCCCCCTGTGGTCGCGGAGACCGGGCCGCTCCTGGACGTCCCCCGCGGCCCAGCTCTGCCGTTCAGGGCCGGAGCATCGGGGCCCACGCCGACAGCCCAGCTGCAGCGGCCAAGAGCGCCCTGGGAGCTTGCGGAGACGTCGCCGGTGCAGGCTCTCCCGCAAGGCGCGGCGGTCCCCTTTGCCGCGACCGCTCCCGCGAGTCCTGCCGGAGCTCCGGCATCACGGAGACCCGCTCCGCAAGCTCCGGCGCAGCTCGGAGAGACGTCCCTGAGGCTCGAAATCCCCCGTGAACTGCTGAGGCAAACCGCACGCGGGCAGGATGCCGTGACCGGAGCTACCTCCCAGAGTTCCACGATGGCGCCGTCTCCCTCGCCGTCAAGCGAAGGGTGGCGAGAGCGGTCCAGCGTCCTCGCCGAGCCGCTCGAGATCGTCCTGCCGCTCGCCCAGTACGCCGCGCTCTGTGCCGAGCTGGCCTTGTTCCCTGACGCGGCCGAGAAGATCTTCCAGCGATACGGTCTAGGCTCCGCCGAGAAGCGGTCAGCGGTCGATACAGCCTGGAAGGAGCGGCTCCATGAGCATCCGACGGAGTACGCGCGATGGCAGGAGATGTATCGCCGCTGCCATGCGCACTTCGCGAAGCGGGGTACGCCCGCGGGGTGAGCCGCCTCGATCTCGCCTTCGATCCCGCAGGGGACGTCTCCGTCGCCAGGAACCGGCGCCGAGTGCCGAGCGGAGGGTAGTGGTCGCGTCGTCATGAAGCGCGACCCACCCCGACCCAACTGCGACCAGCGTTCGCGGCGGAGTCGAGACAGGCCGTCCCGATGTAGCCGCTCCGCAGACCGCGTCTTTCCCCTGGCCAGCTTCGGTTGCACGCTACGCGACGTCCGATGAGGGGCGTGCCCTCGCCGAGCGAAGAGGAGCGTGCGATGCCAGGAAGCAGAGAGCTGGTGCAGCTGCGTGCGGAGCTGTCGAGGTATCGTGAGAAGAAGAGCCGTGGGAAGTACCCGAGCGAGCTGCGAGACCGAGCCGAGGCGTACGCCAGGGAGCGTTCCCGGGCGGGGGCGACGCCGGCCGAGATCGCCACGGAGCTCGGTGTCCACAAGATGACTGCCGACCGATGGGTGGCTGGCGGTGAGCGCGCAGATGATGGTGCGTTGCCAGCGACCACCAAGGCGGCTCAGCATGTTCCGTTCCTACCCGTCGTGGTGCGCCCGGAGCGCCGAGAGGCGCCGCCTTTGCGGCTCAACGTCGCATTTACCGATGGGACGCGGATGCAGGTATGTGGGATAGGCGCGCGCGACCTCGTGGAAGCGATCGAGGCGTTGCGGAGGGGGCAGTGACCCCCGCGACGATAGCCGTGTATCTGGCCGTCGGTCCAGTGGACTTGCGTGGCGCGTTCGACCGGCTCGCCGCGATCACCCGGCAGGTGCTGTGCCTGGACCCAGCCAGCGGCGCGCTATTCTTGTTCTTCAACAAGAGGCGCAACCGACTGAAGGCACTTTGGTGGGACCGCAACGGGTATACAATTCTATACAAGCGTTTCTCGAAGGGTGCATTTGCTCTGCCCTCGTTCACCGAGGCTGACGGCAAGTGTATCGAGCTGTCAGCACAGGACTTCGCGCAGCTGCTCGCTGGTCTACCCGTGGAAGAGCTGGCAAGCCGCCGCCGGCTGGTCCACTGAGGCGTCTGCGCCGGCGCTCGTCCACCACGCTGCCGGCGCCAGCGCGGCCCGATGGCGGCCGGCTCAGCCTGATACGGAGCCGGCTCAGCCTGATGCGGAGATGGAGCAGGGCGCGAGTTGCATCCTCCCGAAGACCTCGCGAGAGCGCGGCGTCGAGGGCGCACCATGTTTGCCCCGCGTTCCCATTTTCAACAAAGGATTCTCATCAAAAACAGCCAAAAGTGCCTGCGTAAGGTACTTGCCAGGAGCCAGCGGAGGGGGCATCCATGGCGCGCCTTGACACGACCCGGTGAGACCGAGCTCCCGCAGGCGGCGGAGACAGAGCGCCTTGACGGCACGGCGCTCGTGCTCGGCTATCTTCAGGCCAGGGGACAAGGACAGGGGAGCCCCGCCGACCCCGCGTCGGTGGTCGACGCGCTGCTCCGGCGGGTGCAGGAGCTCGAGGCGAAGCTGGCCGAGCTTTCGACGGCGGAGCAACAGGCCCAAGAGCTCGCTCGCTCTGTCGAGTCGCTCAAGGCGTACAATCAACAGCTGCAGGAGACGATTCGGACGTTGGAGATCGGGTTCCGGCGCCACGTCTCCGAGCAGATCTCGCCTGACCAGCTGCGGCTTTCGCTGGCCGGCGAGCCAGACGCCTGTCCGGCTCAAGCTTCGTCGCAGGCCGAGACCCACAGCGCCTCGCCTGAGGCGGATCGGAGCGACGGCAGCATCCCGCCGCCGGGCCTCGCGAGCCCGGCGGAGCGTGGGGGGACCGCAGAGTCCTGCTCCAGCTCGGATCCCGGAGGTGGCAAGCGAGTTCAGCGCCACGAGCACGGGCGCCGTCGCATCGGTGTCATCCCGAGGGTGATCATCGAGACGCTGCCGCCGGAGGTGCTGCTCCAAGGTATGGTCCTCCCCCGCTTCCGTCGACACCCCCGACGGCACCAGGAGGCAGGGATGGGACGGAGAAAGAGGAGGGCGTTCACGCCCGAGTTCAAGGCGGAGGCGGTACGGCTGGCGAAGGCGAGCGACCGGAGCATCGGCCAGGTGGCGAAGGACCTCGACCTGACCGAGACGGCGCTGCGCGACTGGATCAAGCGCGCGGACACCGACGCGGGCCACGGCCCGCCGGGGGCGCTGACGACGCCGGAGCGTGAGGAACTGCAGCGGCTGCGCCGCGACGTGAAGCGGCTGGAGATGGAGCGCGAGATCTTAAAAAAACGGGCATGCGCAGGGGCGCACCCGCGAAGCATGAAAGCCGGTAGACTGCGGGCGCGGATCGCGTCGGGCCAAGGTCGACGCTTACTGGTGTCGTGAGCCCGAAAAAAAACGGACCCGAGCGTCGCATCAGGCACCCCGAATTGTTGCCGTCTCCGCAAGGAGCGAGCACGCCAGGTAAAATCGCCCTTCGCGACGCTCCCCGGCGCCTTTCGCGCTGGAGGTCAAGATGGAGGTCCTGTACGCCCGCTGCTGCGGGCTCGACGTGCACAAGGAGACCGTCGTTGCATGCGTCCGGATCCAGGAGCCCCGAGGCCGCGCAAAGACGACGGTGCGTTCGTTCGGCGCGACCACGGCCGAACTCCTCGAGCTACACCAGTGGCTCACCGAGCAGGGCTGCACGCACGTGGCGATGGAGTCGACGAGCGTCTACTGGAAGCCGGTCTTCAACCTGCTCGAGGGCAGCTTCGAGGTGCTGCTCGCCAACGCGCGGCACATCAAGGCCGTCCCGGGCCGGAAGACCGACGTCAAGGACTGCGAGTGGATCGCCGACCTGCTCGCGCACGGACTCATCCGGGCGAGCTTCATCCCGCCCGCCCCGATCCGGGAGCTGCGGGACATCACACGGCATCGCAAGAGCCTGATCCGTGACAAGGCCACCCTGGCCAACCGCGTGGGCAAGCTGCTGGAGACCGCCAACATCAAGCTGAGCAACGTCGTCTCCGACGTGCTTGGCGTGTCCGGCCGCGCGATGCTCGCGGCGCTCATCGCCGGCGAGCGCGATCCGAAGAAGCTTGCGGCGCTCGCCCGGGGCCGGCTCATCCCCAAGGCCGAGCAGCTTGCCGAGGCGCTGCGCGGTGGATTCTCGAGCCATCACGCGTTCTTGCTGGAGCAGCTCTTGAAGCAGATCGACCATCTCGCCGAGCTGATCGCCGCATGCGACGCCAGGGTCGTCGACCTGTGCCAAGCGCACCGCGAGCCGCTGCAACGGCTCCGGACCATCCCCGGCGTCGCGCAGCGGACGGCCGAGGTCCTGCTGTCGGAGATCGGGCTCGACATGACGCGCTTCCCGACCGCGGGTCACCTCGCCTCCTGGGCGCGGATGTGCCCAGGCAACAACGAGAGCGCGGGGAAACGACGCAGTGGCGCGACCGGCACCGGCAACAACTGGCTGCGCACCACGCTGCTGGAGTCGGCGTGGGCTGCCTCACGATCACGCAAGACGTACCTCGGCGCGCAGTACCGCCGGATCGCGCGCCGCCGTGGGCCCAAACGAGCGGCGACCGCGGTGGCGCACAGCATCCTGGTCATCGCGTTTTACGTTCTGCGCGACGGCGTGGAGTACCGGGATCTCGGGCCAGACTATTTCGACCGCGCCAATGCGGCCAAGCTCACCAAGTACCACCTCCGGCGCCTGGCCGAGCTGGGGTACGAGCTGCCCCAGCCTCGTGCCCAGCCCGGAGCGTAGGCTTTCTAGGTAAAGCGGCGGCCTTCTTCGCGAAGGAAAACGAGTGAGGTTCGAGTTCATCGACGCGGAGAAGGCGCACTACCCGGTGCTGGTACTGTGCGCGGTGCTGCTCGTCTCGCGCAGCGGCTACTACGGGTGGGCCAAGCGCTCGGAGTCCGCGCGGGCCAAGTCCGACGCTCAACTGAGCGCACAGATCAGGGCCGTGCACCACAAGAGCCGTGGCCGCTACGGCAGTCCGCGCATCCACGCGGAACTTCGTGCTCGCGGCATGCGTGTCGGCAAGAAACGGGTCGAGCGGCTGATGCGAGCTCAACGACTCGCGGCTCGGAGGAAGCGGCGCTTCCGCCGCACCACCAACTCGCGGCACAACGGCCCGATCGCCCCGAATGTGATCGAGCGGCAATTCGATGCTCGAGCGCCCAACCAGGTCTGGGTGACGGACGTGACGTACATTCCCACCGGCGAGGGCTGGCTGTACTTGGCCGTGATCCTGGACCTGTTCTCGCGCCGCGTGGTCGGCTGGGCCGCGAGCGCGTTCAACGATCGCGCCCTGGCGCTCACCGCGCTCGCGTTCGCCTTGGGAACGCGGCGGCCGGCGCCTGGGCTGGTGCACCACTCGGATCGTGGCAGCCCCTACGCCAGCGACGACTACCGGCTCGTGCTCGGGACCCACGGGCTCATCCCGAGCATGAGCCGCGCCGGCGACTGCTGGGACAACGCCGTGGCCGAGAGCTTCTTCGCGACGCTGAAGGCGGAGCTGGTCGAGCACGAGCGCTACCCGACGCGAGCGGCCGCCATCGCATCGATCGGAGACTACATCGAGAACTTCTACAACCTGAAACGACGGCACTCACGGCTCGCCTACATGAGCCCGATCGAGTTCGAATTGAAGACCTACGTGACCGCGCGCGCGGCATAGTGAGACTGTCCGCGGAACCGGGGGAGGACCAGTAGCGAGCGCTTCGAGCGTGTGGGCGTCGAAGACAGCTCGGTGATCGGCCACCGGCGCGGCGGCCCCGTGGAGATCGTCTGGCGTCGCCCCAAGTACGTGGCCAAGGCGGAGGCACCGGCGGCGAGCCGCGGAGCGGGCGAGGAGCCTGCTTCTTTGCCAGCCGCAGAGCCGGCCTTCAAGCGCGAGCTCGACGAGCCCCTCGTCGTGCGGGAGCACGAGCTCTTGGGGATCCCCGCGGACACGGGCTTCAAGCAAAGCCCCTTCGTCGACGGCGTCCTCGTACGCTACACGCCCGAGTCGGACGCTGCGGAGGACAGCGGCGGACCTGTGAAGATCGCCTCGCTGCCGGAGCGCCCGATCGCCAGATGCCTTGCCGATCCGAGCCTCTTGGCCCACCTGTTCGTCCACAAGCTCGACTACCACATGCCATACTACAGGCAAGAGGTGGAGTCGGAGCGCCACGGCTTCCGCATTGGCCGCGGCAACATGACACGCTGGCAGTACGACTGTGGCGGCATTGCGATGCGCATCGCCGATGCCATCTGGAGCGACGCGCTCTCGCGGTCGTGGTTCGCCATGGATGCGACGGGCACCGCCATCCGGGCCAAGGACAAGCACCGCTATGGGCATGTCTTCGTCCTCGTCGCGCCGGGCGATGGGGTGCTGTTCCGCTATACACCGACGTACGACGGTCCCACCGTCGCGAAGCTCTTCGGCGGCTACCAGGGGACGCTCGTCGCCGATGCCTCGGCCAACCACAACGTGCTGTTCGGGCCGGGCAAGGCGCGCGAGGCCGGCTGCTGGAGCCATGCACGAAGGCGCTTCTTCAAGGCGTTCAAGGCCGGGGCGGGCAAGGATGCGGCGTTCGCGCTCCAGGCCATCCAGGCGCTCTTCCGCGTCGAGGAGGAATGCGCCCTGTGCAGCCCGGACGAGCGTCTCGAGATCCGGCAGCGCGAGTCCGCACCGCTGATTGAGAAGCTCTTCGCCTGGGTCGAGGCGCAGCGGCAGGTCGTCCCGGAGCATTCGCCGTTGCGCGAAGGGCTGGTCTATTTGCACAACCAGAGGGAGGCGCTCTGCGAGTTCCTCTCCAACGGGGAGGTCCCCATCCACAACAATGCCAGTGAGAGGGCTCTGCGCCGCGTCGTCAAGGGACGACGCAACTGGCTCTTCCACGGCAGCGACGAGCATGCTGTCCGGGCCTGTGCCGTCACGTCGCTCATCGCGACCTGCCAGATGCACGGGCTCGACCCCGAGCTGTACTTGCAGGAGATCCTGACCGTGGCTCCGAGCTATCCGCTCAGCCGCATCCTCGACCTGAGTCCCAAGAACTGGGTCGCGACGCGACAACGCCTCATCGCCGAGGGGCGGCTCAAGTACCTGGACCTGGCTCGGATCTCCGGCTCGCGGCTCGTCTTCCGCGACCGCTGATCGCGCCGCGTCGCCCGCTTGCGTCGCGCCCACAGTGCTCGTTGCGTCCGGAGCGGCCGAGCCAGGCGCGCGTCCTTTCCGCGTCCGCGCCGAGGTGCGTCGGCTCGTCGAGCCGGTGCTGTCGTCGCTTCGCCCCGCCACCGTCGAGCTCGTCTCGACGGGGCGCCTTCGGTTCGCTTCGCTTCGGCGCTGCTTGTCCGCGCCTCGGGTCGGCCGCCGTTCGCCCACCTCCTCCGCCGACGGCTGGGCGGCGGTCTTGCGGCGCCGCACGCCGGCGGCCTCGGCCGCTCCTGCGCGCTCCTCCTCCTGCTCAGCCGCGCGACGCGGGCGTCCCTTCGCCCTGGCGGGGGCGTCCTCGCGGCCTTGCCATGCGACCTGCGGTGCTGACAGCTTCAGCACCGCTGTCGTCAGGCTCGGGACTTCGACGCCTGCATCCCCGCTCCGTCGCTTCGTCATCGCACCGCGACTGTACGCACGGGGCCGCCTTCCACAAGCACGCTTCGGAACGCGCTCTGCGGAGCGGCTACGTCCCGATGCGGCGGGCTACTGTCGGCGCGAGCTTGCTCGCCCCTCCGGTGCTGGCGGCAGGCCGAGCAGGCGACCGATCGCCTCGTGAACGACCCGGGCCGCCACCTCATCCCCGAGGGCGACGGCGCGGCTCAGGGTGCTGGCGAGCGAGGCGACCACGGCCGCTCGAGGCGACGGATCTGTCACGGCGAGCTCCCCAAGCCCGGGGCTTGGCCCTTGGGCCCGGGTTGGGCCCATGCCGTCCGACGATGAGGCAGCCCTGAGGTCAAGGGCTTGAGCGCTCTCTTTGCGCGGCTGGCCGGCTTCGGCTCGGCAGCGGCGGCGCTCGGCGTCGTCAGTGCAGGTCGTTTCGGCATGGACATCTCCCTTCGCCCTGGTCGGGCGTCGTTCCGCTTGTGCTTGAGCGCCTCGTCGCGTCCGCAGGAGCGAGCTGTGGCTCGATCGACGATCCGCATTCACAGGCCGGCGGTCGCCCTGGTGGCCTGGATGCACACTGGGGTCCGAAACGGGACCGTGGAGGCGCATTCTAGGGGACGGCATGTTCGACCCACAGGCCGGTCACCCGGAAGGCTTCCGCGCTCATCCACGTGGCCCTCTTTCACGCTCCCAGCGTGACGCGCTCGTGGCGCACGTTCCCGTAGGGGGAAAGTCAGTGCATCGAGGCCCTCCTTGAGGTCGAGACCGGCCTCGACCGAGCCGTTGCCCGAGCGACGCCGAGTCCCTTGTCGATCGAGCGCTGCCGGCGGCGCGCCTTGGCCGCGGCCTCCTTCATGCTTTGCGCCTGCTGCTCGATCGACTGTGCTTGCAGCCGCAGGCCCTTGGCCGAAGCGACCGCTGCGCTCTGCGCATCGTAGACCATGCCGTCGCGCCACATGGCCCACAGCACCCCCGACAACCGCCGCGCCAGCGCCACGACCGCGACGTGGCGACCCCGGCGCTCATCGATGGCCTTTGCCCATCGGCGCAGCGGGTCGTCGCCGCTCTTGTGCCGCAGGATCGTGTGCGCGGCCTGCGTCAGCAGCGCGCGCAGATAGCCGTTGCCTTGCTTGGTGATCGAGCCCAGCCGCTGCTTGCCGCGCCCCCCGGAGGTGTCCTCCAGGGGGACCAGGCCGAGATAGGAGGCGAGCTGGTGGGCGTGGTGAAAGCGCTTGGCTTCGTCCACCACCGAGACGAACGCGGCAGCGACGACCAGCCCCACGCCGGGAGCCGTGGTCAGCCGCACGATCACCGGCTCGTGGGTGCACAGCTGCTCGAGCGCGGCATCGGCCAGCGCGATCTGAGGGGTGAGCATCTCCAGCGCTGTCACCAGAGGTCCAACGAGCTGGCGAGTCTCGGCCGGCAAGGCTGCCGCGCTCAGCACCGTGAGGAATCCCTCGGTGGTGCACCTCGCGAGCTTGTGTCCGCAAGCGCGCAGGATGCCGCGCACGGTAGTGACGTACTGGGCCCGCGTCTCAACCAACGCGCGCCGGACGGCCAGCTGGTGGCGAATGGCCCGCCGGTGAGGCGACAGCACGTGTGCGAGTGGAATGCCCCCGCGCTCGACGGCGCGCGCTAACGCCTCGGCATCAAGGCGGTCATTCTTGCGGCCGTGCTGGCCGATGCCGAGCTGACGAGCTCGCGTGGTGTCGACGACCAGCACGTCGTGACCCCAGTCGCGCAGCTTGTCGTGCACCGCCCAGGCCTCGCGGCAGGCCTCGATCGCCACCCGGGCCGGCGAGGACGACGGGCCGAGGAGATCCTGCAGCGAATCCAGCGAGCGAACCGTGCGCCGTAGCACCACGGCCCCGCCCGCCACCTCGCAGAATGAGATCTCATGGACCCCCAGATCCAGCGCTACACTTCGCATGGCTGACCTCTCCTGGGCCCCCGTCTTCTGCGTCCTCGAACGCGTGGGGGTGCCCGCAGGCAACCCTGCAGGCGAGAGGTCAGCCACATTGCTCGCTGCTCCGAGCGGCTCTTTCTTGCTCGCTCCTCTCCGGAGCCTGGAGCCCCCGCCGGAGGCCTCCGTCCGCCCATCGCCCGCAGCTTTGTCCGGCTGGAGCGCGCAGGGGGAGTCAAGGGCGGCGGAGCCGGCGAGCTCCGCTCGCGAACCCTTGACGCCTCCGAGCACTCCAGCACCCTCGGCTGCCGATGGGCCGACCTCCACGGTGCGGCGGGCTGTCTTCGCAGGCCCCGCCGCGCGAACGCGTCGAGCAGAGGCTTGGGTCGGTACGGTCGGCATCATGGGTCCAGGCGCGCCGTGGGCTGCCTCATTCCATCTAGGGGGTGCGATCCGTCGTCACGCCCTTCCCAAAACCCGGAGGATGCGACGGATCGCGACGGTTCGCCCCCGCGGAAGAGTCCCGCCAGGAATTCCCGGTCGGAGAGGAGCGAACGCTGGAAATTTTAGCGATTCCGATAGCTTCCGGCGGTTTCGCCGTCGAGGGCGGCTCCGTGCCGTCGCGGACTGGCGGAGGCGAGGCGGTGGCGGGCTCCGGGCGGTTCAGCGCGCAAGAGCACTTGCGTGTGTCATGCTTCGTCGTCCTCCAGCGCCCCCTCACGCGAAAGCACCTCCGCCAGCGCGTCGTCGACGGCGGCCCGGACGTGTCTGGACGGATCCGCGCGCCGGGACCATAACGCCGCGAGCGCGCGCTGCGGCATGGGCGCCTGATGCGACATCGTGCTCGCCGCCCCAGCGCGCACGTCGGACCGCGGCGACCCCAACGCCTCGAGCGCGCGTTCCCACGCCTCGGCCGGCCAGCGAGGGAGCCTCGCCAGCGCTCCGAGCTCGATCCCCCTTTCGAGCTCCCGCAACAGCCCCTCTGGCACCTCGCCGGCCAGCACGCGCATCGCGTCGCCGGAAAGCTCCGCCAGCACGGAGGGCGCGTGCGCAGCGAGCAGCGCGAGGCCAGCAGCCCGCAGGTCGGACGACGTGTCGACGGCGAGCTCACGCGCCGCGTCTGCGAGATCCGCGCAGGGCACCGCCGGCGCCCCGGCGAGCGCCCGCGCGACCTGGGCCCGCGTCGCTGGGTGCCCCTCGGAGAGCCAGCGCCGGACCGCCAGACGCGCGGCCTCGGTCTGCTCCCGCAGGAGGCGCACAGCCGCTGCGGGCCGGGCTACCTCCGCGATGTTCCGAGCCCGCGCGATCAGCGCCTCCGCTGCGGCGGCCTGGGGTAGTCCCGCCAGCACCTCCGCCGCGCGCGAGCGCACGTACTGGTCGGAGTCGTCGAGGAAGCTCGCAATCACGGCCACCGGCGCCTCCTCGCCGAGACGACCGAGCGCCGCGAGCGCCGCCGTCCGGGGAACCGGGCCGCCGAGCAGCGCCTCGATCTCCTCGCGCGGCATCGAATCTCCCAGCGATCCGAGCGCCTCCACGGCCGCAAATTGGGCGCTCGTGCTGGCGCTCCGGAGCGTCGACTCGAGCGATCCGCGACCTGCTTGCTCACCCCGCATCCCGAGCGCCTCGCTGGCCGCGTTTCGCCCCTGTTCGGACTCCCACGCGATCCCCGCCTGCCATCGATCGTCGCGCGCTGCGTCGAGCAGCTCCTTGACGGGCAGGAGCGCCGGGGACCTCCGGCCTGTCACCCCGAGCGCCGTCGCAGCGCACCGGCGCACATCCGGGTGGATGTCCCCCAGGGCTCGGGTGAGCGCGGCGATCGCCGCCGGCTCCCTCCGGCCCTGGAGCGAGAGCGCAGCGAAGCGCCGCACGTCGCTGCGATCGCTCGCGAGCTGCGCGATCATCCCTTCCAGCGGCGTGTGCTCGGCGAGGTGGGCGAGCGCCCGCGCCGCTGCCTCGCGCACTTGCCACGAAGCGCCGCCGAGCGCCTCCATCAGCGGCCCGATCGCGGCGCGCGCTCCCAGCCAGCCGAGCGTCAGCGCTGCGCTGCTCGCGGACCGCCCGCGATCGCCGTCGCATTCCCGCGCGACCCCGGCGCGCAGCAGCTCGATCAGCGCCTCCACGGGCGCGGCTTCGCCCAGCGACGCGAGCCACGCGGCGGCCACGTGCTCCGCGTCGGGATCCGGAGCGCCGAGCACGAGCAGATTCAACAGCGCATCGACGTCGGGCTGCGCGCCGAGCGCGCGCAGCGCGGCGGCCGCGGCGATGTTGTCCGCGCCATAATAAGGGGAAAACGCGCCGGAGGCGCGGCTGGCCACCACGCGCCAGAGCGCTTCGATCACCTCCGGCGGCGCCGACCCCGCGCGCCCCGCTGCCTGTGCAGCGCAGATGCGGATCTTCCGCGCGCCGACGTCGAGCAGCGGGAGCAGCGCGGCCATCAATGCACCACGCGCGTCCTCGGGCAACGCCTGTCGCGAGAGGAGCACCCCCATGCTATCGAGCGCACTCTGCTGTGCGTCCTCGTCCCTCGAGCTGGCAAGCGCCACGAGGTGCGGTACGCACCCCGGCTCGCCCGCGGCCGCGGCGATCTGCGCCGCTGCCAGCCTGAGCCCTGCCCTCGCCTGCGCCTGCGCCTCGCCGAGCTCACGACGCAACCAGGGTTCCGGAGCTAGCTGCGAGCAGAGGTTGAAGAGCCGCTGCGCGGCATCCCGTGGCAGCGCCTCCACCTCCCCTGAGCGATCGACCCCATCGAGCGCGGTCTCCACGATGCCGTCCGCCTCCCCGCGAATCACCTTGAATGCGAGGGCATCCGCGGCGAGCCCACGGAGCCGCTCCTCTCGGGAGCGCATCGCGGCGAGCAGCGTGGCGACGTCCGTGCAGCGCGACACGGCGCGTTCCACGTACATGGTCACCGTGATGGTCGGAAGGCCGCGGATCCCCTCGTCGTACGCGCGCGCGATCTCCGCAAGCGCGTCGATCGACAGCCGGCTGCCGGCGCGCGCGAGGGCAGCCACCACGACCTGCAGCCCGTACCAGTCCAGCCGCCCGAGCCCGGCGACGAGGACCGGCAGCGCTGCCGTCGGCCCGATCAGCGCGAGCGCGACGAGCGCCTCTGCCTGCACGGTCCGCTCTTCGTCCCTCGTGGCAGCCAGCACCAGATCGTCGACGGGAGCCCGCTCTCCGAGCTTTCCCAGCGCCCTCGCCGCCGCGGCGCGCACCCTTGGCGCGCTCGCCGACAGCATCGCTGCGATCTCCGCCACGGGCGCCCGCGCGCCTGTGCAGGCGAGCACGCGCAGCGCCCGCGCCTGCACCGCGGCCGTGCCGCCGTGGAGCACATCCACGAGCGGCTCGATGGGGACCCACCGCGCGAGCCCCACGAGCGCCTGCGCGGCCGCGTCGGCAGACCGCTCGCGCTCACCGGCGAGCCGCGTCAACAACGCCTCGAACGGGGCCCGCGGGCCGAGCCTGATCAGCAGCCCGGACGCCTCGCGCCCATCCAGGCACTCCTCGTCGTCGAGGATCTGGAGCACTGCGCCCATCCAGCGCTCCGGCGGCACGAGGTCCCCGAGATCGCGCAGCGCGTCGATGGCCGCCCGTCGGGACCACGACGCACGCTCACCCGCCACCAGCAGGAGGATGGCATCCACGGCCGCCGCGTCTCTTGCTGCGCGTTCCCCTAGCCGTCCCAGCGCCGTCACGGCCGAGGCACGCACCGAGAGGTCCTCGTCCTGCGTCGCCCGCACCAGGTGCTGGAGCGGCGCCCGCTCCCGGAGCTCCCCGAGCGCCTCGACCGCGGCGCGCCGGTGATGCGCCTCGTGCTCCTCTAGGAGCTCCAGGAGCGCTCCTAGGGGTGCGCGCTCTCCCATCGCCACGAGCGTCCTCACCACCTCGTGAGAGGCCTGCGGGTCCTCGTCGCGCATCGCCGCGACGAGCGGCTCCGAAGGGCACCGCTCCGCATGCCACCGCAGCGCGCGCGCTGCCGTCTGCCGCACCTTCGGGGAGGGGTCCCCGAGCGCTCGCAGGAGCGGATCCATCGGCGCGGCCACACCGAACCTCTCGAGCGCCTCCGCCGCCGCCGCGCGCCGCCACCGCTCCGGAGCCGAGGCGAGCGCCGCGCAGAGCGGCACGAGGGCCCACGCTCGCGCTGGCGGCGGCAGCCGCGACACCTCGGCGGCCAGCGTTGGCGCCGCGGCGTTCGCCGCCTGACCATCCTTCCCAGGATCCAGCGCTCGCGCTGCCCACCCCTCGATCAGGGCGCGGATCGGCCGCACCTCCAGCTCATCCCAGGATGCTGGCCACTCCCCGAGCTCGGCCAGCGAGCGCACCGCCAGCGAGCGCACGAGGCCGCCCGGATCTCCCAGCGCCGAGAGTGGATGATTCAGCGGGCCCGTGACGGGCGAGGAGGCATCGCCGCTGCCCGACGTCGGGTCCGTGTCGGAGCGCAAGGAGAAGCGACCTGGAGCCACGGACGTCGATCCGGGATGGGACGCCGGGTCGAGAGTCCCATGCTCGTCATGCGTCGCTGCCGCTGCGAGCGCTCGAAGCCACCTCAGCGCCGCCGCCGCGCCCGGCTCGCCGAGCCCGTCGAGAAGAACGCCCACCATCAGCCGCAGCGGCTCGGTCCATCGCCAGAACGTCCGCTTGGACCATGCGAGCTTCCAGGCCTGCTCCGCCGGAGCGCCGCCCGCGGCGAGGTCCTGGGCGAGCGCCACGGCCACCAGGTACTCGTGAAATGTCTGATGGCCGAAGCGCAGCTCGTCGCCTGCCGCCTCGATGAAGCCCGAGCCGACGAGGCGCGCGGTGAGCTCACCCGGGCCGGGCAGCGCGGCTCGAGCCTCCTCGGGCAGCCCCTCCACGGCCTCGCGCAGCCGCTCGCGCGGGAACGCGCGCCCGCCGCGCCGGAAGAGCGAGAGCGCCACCCGCGACAGCGCGCCGCGGAGCGCGCGCTTCTCCTCCGGATCGCGCCATCGCAAACCGAGCAGGGCGTCCGTCGCGATCTTGTACATCGCCGATCGGCTCGCCGGCAGCGACCCCTGTCGTGCCCACGCCGCCGCCGCGAGCGAGAGCAGGAGCGGCACCCCCTTCCATGCGGCCACGTGGGGGTGCTGCGAGAGCGCGGCGAGGAACCTCCGCGCGTCCCGCGCCGGGGCAGGCGCATCCGCGGCCGCGAGTCGCGAGAGCAGCCGCTCCGCGAGCCGCGTTTGCGCCGGTTCGTCGAGCGGCAAGAGCTCCCATTCGGCAAACGCGCCGCGCCCCAGGTCGCCGGTGCGGTATTGGGTGAACCGCGAGCCCACGACCCACGCGCCGGCGCTCGCCCTGAGCGACGAGAGCCACGACAGCACCGCGTCTCGCCTGGCCGGCGCCACTTCATCGAGCCCATCCAGGCACACGAGCGCCGCCCCCTCGTCGAGTTGCGCCGCGAGCTCCCCACCAGCCCGTGGGGGCAGTCCAAGGCTCGCCGCGATCCGCGGCAGGTAACACCGCAGATCCGCGCCGTGCTCGGCCAGATCCGAGAGCTCCACGAACATCGGCAGCGGCGCCGCGGGGTCTTCCAGCGCCCGCCGCGCCGCCCGCCACGTGAGCGCGCGCAGCAGCGTCGTCTTTCCAGTCCCCGGCCCGCCGAGCACCACCATCCTCCGGCCTGGGCTCCGCGAGAGAGCCTCCTCCAGCTCGTCGACCCTCACCTCCGTCTCGATCCCGGCAGATCCATCCAGATCGAGCGGATGTCGGTAGGTGGTGAGGTCGGCGTAAGCCTGCTCCCGGAGGAAATCGTCGAAGTCCTCCACGGGGCGGTCGTCGGTCGGCGACAGCGGCGCTGACCCCGCGGGACGCAGCGCGAGGCGCTGGAATATCACGGGCAGAGGCGCTTCGAAGCTTCGGGGCTGCCGGTCCTCCGCGTCCAGCGGCAGCAGCAGCACGTCGTGGCGGGCCACGAGCGCGCGCAGGTACGCTTCTCGGTGGGACATCGCGTCCACGAGTGTCGCACGAGTGGGACTCCAGCGCCCAGTCCGGCCAGAGAAGCGCGTTGGCCCGGCGAGGCGGGGTGGCGGCGCCGAGCCGCATTCCGCTGTTACTGCAAATGGTCGCAAGTCTCTGAATCAAAGTCGGCTCGCGACGGAGCGCGCGCTCGATCTCCTCTTGCACGACGCCGACTCGCGCGTTAGATACTGAACCACATGGTTCATTGTTCGAGTGCCCGCCTCGATGCTTCCTTCGCCGCGCTTTCCGACGCGACCCGGCGCGGCGTTCTGGAGCAGCTCGGACGAGCCGACGCTTCGATCACGGACCTCGCCGAGAAGTTTCACATGACCCTCACGGGCATGAAGAAGCACGTCGGCGTCCTCGAGCGGGCCGGGCTCGTCACCACCGAGAAGGTCGGCCGCGTGCGTACCTGCAAGCTCGGCCCGCGCCGGCTCGACGAAGAGACGGCGTGGATCGAGAGGTACCGCCAGCTCTGGGCCGCGCGCTTCGACGAGCTGGACAAGGTCATCGAGGAGCTGAAACGAAAGGAGAACGTCGATGGACGCAAGTAAAGAGAGTGAGCCCAGATTGACGAGTAATCGCACGACGGTGGAACCGAAGTCCGATCGCGAGATCGTCGTCACACGGACCTTCGATGCCCCGGCGCGCATCGTGTTCCAGGCGTGGACCACGCCGGAGCTGTTCAGGCGGTGGTGGATACCGAAGTCGATGCCCGTGCCTCTCCTTTCCTACGAAGCGGACATTCGCGCCGGCGGCAGCTACCGCCTGGTCTTTGGTCACGATGCCGCGCAGCCGATGGCGTTCTTCGGCACGTACCTCGAAGTGACACCGCATTCGCGCATCGTGTGGACGAACGACGAAGCGGGCGACGATGGCGCCGTCACGACCGTGACCCTCGAGGAAAAAGGCGGCAAGACGCTGCAGGTGCTGCACGAGCTCTATCGATCGAAGCAAGCGCGCGACGCCGCCCTGGCCTCGGGCGCGTACAGCGGGATGGGCGAGACGTTCGAGCAGCTCGATGAGCTCCTCGTCACGCTTGGTACGACGGCGCGATCGTCCTGAAGCCATCGCGCGGGAGGGGCGCCGGGGAGCGCGACGAGCGCGGTCCTCCTTCTCGGCGCTGCGCGTTCACGCGGGCGGCGCGGGGCGCGCGAGGGCCCGTCGACATGTCGTCCGACCTGCGGGCTGCTGGCCTCGCGCTGCTCGCTGCGCACGCGCCCGCCGCGCTGGCGGAGCTTTCCGGCGATGCGATGCGCGTGTTGGCCGGCGAGATGCCTGAGGGGCTGTTGAGGGAGCTCGGAACGAGGCTAGACCTCGGAGCGCTGGCGGGGCTCCCTCGCTGGCCGGCCGAGGCGTGGGATCGCGCCCTCGAGGCGTTGGGGTCGCCGCTGCCCCACGTGCGCGCTCATGCGGCGAGCACGATGTCGTACAAGACGCCCATGCCGCAGCGCGCGCTCGTGGCGCTAGGGTCCCTGCGCGCGGATCCGTCCAGACGCGTCCGGGCCGCCGTCGACGACGCGCTGGCGAGGGTGCTTTCGCGTGAGGGGGCGCTGGAGGACGACGAGGCATGACCGGCGCAGGCGCTGCGACGTCCTCGCTCGCGCGTCAGGGGCGCCGATGCGATCCGGATTGCACCGGTCGGGCATACCGTGCACATTGCGTGAACGCCGATGAGCAACAGCATCGTTCTGAAGACGGTCGATGACGCCTGGGCGTTCTTCAGGGGTCGCGTAATGGACAATATCCGAGCTGTCGACAGCGGCACGATGCACATCGAGTCGACCTCGGACGATGACCGCGTCCTCGCGAAGTTCATCCAGGATCATGAGGGAGAGTTCGAGGAGCGGATGATAGCCGGCCTGTCCGAGCTGGCCGTCGCTCGATGGGATGGGAGTGAATCGGTGTCCGACCTCGACGACCTGCTGAGAGCGGACATCCCCAGTGAGAACGACCCTCCTGGCGTGCGCCGCTCCCCGATCGAGGCGATCTTTCGCGCGTTCAATCCAGTGCTCGGGCTCCGGCTCTGCTGGCATCTCGTGTGGCGCCATCGGGTGGAGCGGTGGGTGTGGGCAGCCGAATTTTTCGCGACGCGCCTCGCACGAGCGCCGGTTCCGCCCGAGCTGCCGCCGGAAATGTGCGACGCGCTCGGCAGCCCACGCGCGACGCCGCTGCCGGACGTCTTACCCATGGACCTCGAAGGCTGGAGCCCGCACGACATCGAGGTGGCGATCGAGGAGTACATCGGCGCTCCCATCGAACAGATCCACGCCAGGTTACGCGTGGGTGGGGGGTCAGGGGGCGGTTTCCTCGGGCCGGACGAGCGGCTCGGGGCGTTCATCTGGCAGGATGCGGCCAGGCTCCGCGACCTCGGGGTGGAGCGAGACGTGCTCGCGGCGCGGCTCGACCGCTGTGTCCTTATGTCTGAGCAAGCGCGTGTCGAATCCGGCTGCTGGCTGCACTGGGCGAACGAGCGCCGTTCGATGCATCGTTGCAGCGCTTGGCCGGCGAGCGAGACGGGCTAGCGGACGGAGCGGCGCTCTCGCTGACTCACCTCGCGCGGTGGGGCCCGATCGCCAGTGACGAGCCGATCGCGGCCGTCGCGTCCGCGGGCCCGCCGACCCTGGCAGGCCGGGAGGCCGGGCAGTCCTCGCCCCGCAACGCACCATTCCCGCGCGGAACGGAGGCGGCGATGCGGCTTCGGGCAAGCTCACCCCTGCGGTGCCACCGGCAGCCCGAGCAGCCGACCGATCGCATCGTGAATGACCCGGGCTGCCACGTCATCGCCGACGGCGACGGCGCTGCTCAGGGTGCTTGCGAGCGAGGCGACGATCCGTCGTCACGCCCTCCCCAAACCCCCGGCGAAGCGACGGATCGCGACGGTTAGCCCCCGCGGAAGAGTCCCGCCAGAAAAATCGGTCCATGACGAGCGGTCGCCGGAAACAGTAGCGGTTTTCATAACTTCCGCCTGTTTCGCCGCCGAGGGTGGCTCCGGTATGGCCCAACGGGGCGCCTTGCGCCGCCGCATCGCCCGCGGTGAAGGCCGGCGGCATCACCGATCGGGGTCGGCGCCTGGCCCGGCGGCGCAGCGCCGAAGGATTCTCCTTCGCTCGCCCCTCCCGGTTGCCGGGCCCTTCGATGCGCTGCCGCCTGTTTCGAGATCGTGCCTGCTTCCCCGCACTCTGCCGGCCCAACGCTATTGCTCACGCGCGTGCACGCGTGCATCTTCGCACGTCGTGTGCAGCAATTTGTTGGGCTCACTCGGACCATTGCGGATTCCAGACAACCTCCCAGAGATGACCATCTGGGTCTTGGAAGTAACCGGAGTAGCCGCCCCAGAATGTGTCGTGCGCAGCCTTGATGATGGCGGCTCCCGCTGCTCTCGCCTTTGCCATGACGGAGTCAACCTCCGCTTTCGATGTGACGTTATGGCCTAGCGTCATCTCGGTCGGGCTAGCACGACCTACGGAGAGTGGTCCTCCCCCGCTTCCGTCGACACCCCCGACGGCACCAGGAGGCAGGGATGGGACGGAGAAAGAGGAGGGCGTTCACGCCCGAGTTCAAGGCGGAGGCGGTACGGCTGGCGAAGGCGAGCGACCGGAGCATCGGCCAGGTGGCGAAGGACCTCGACCTGACCGAGACGGCGCTGCGCGACTGGATCAAGCGCGCGGACACCGACGCGGGCCACGGCCCGCCGGGGGCGCTGACGACGCCGGAGCGTGAGGAACTGCAGCGGCTGCGCCGCGACGTGAAGCGGCTGGAGATGGAGCGCGAGATCTTAAAAAAAGCGGCGGCCTTCTTCGCGAAGGAAAACGAGTGAGGTTCGAGTTCATCGACGCGGAGAAGGCGCACTACCCGGTGCTGGTACTGTGCGCGGTGCTGCTCGTCTCGCGCAGCGGCTACTACGGGTGGGCCAAGCGCTCGGAGTCCGCGCGGGCCAAGTCCGACGCTCAACTGAGCGCACAGATCAGGGCCGTGCACCACAAGAGCCGTGGCCGCTACGGCAGTCCGCGCATCCACGCGGAACTTCGTGCTCGCGGCATGCGTGTCGGCAAGAAACGGGTCGAGCGGCTGATGCGAGCTCAACGACTCGCGGCTCGGAGGAAGCGGCGCTTCCGCCGCACCACCAACTCGCGGCACAACGGCCCGATCGCCCCGAATGTGATCGAGCGGCAATTCGATGCTCGAGCGCCCAACCAGGTCTGGGTGACGGACGTGACGTACATTCCCACCGGCGAGGGCTGGCTGTACTTGGCCGTGATCCTGGACCTGTTCTCGCGCCGCGTGGTCGGCTGGGCCGCGAGCGCGTTCAACGATCGCGCCCTGGCGCTCACCGCGCTCGCGTTCGCCTTGGGAACGCGGCGGCCGGCGCCTGGGCTGGTGCACCACTCGGATCGTGGCAGCCCCTACGCCAGCGACGACTACCGGCTCGTGCTCGGGACCCACGGGCTCATCCCGAGCATGAGCCGCGCCGGCGACTGCTGGGACAACGCCGTGGCCGAGAGCTTCTTCGCGACGCTGAAGGCGGAGCTGGTCGAGCACGAGCGCTACCCGACGCGAGCGGCCGCCATCGCATCGATCGGAGACTACATCGAGAACTTCTACAACCTGAAACGACGGCACTCACGGCTCGCCTACATGAGCCCGATCGAGTTCGAATTGAAGACCTACGTGACCGCGCGCGCGGCATAGTGAGACTGTCCGCGGAACCGGGGGAGGACCAGGGGGAGGACCAGAGGCCCGTGTCATGCGCGATGCTCGTGCGAGGCCATAAAGCCAGACGCAAGCCAGGCTGAAGCTGGAAGAACACAACAGCGCCGTATTCAAATTCGTTGCCAACAATGCCTTCGGCCTGGAAGCCGAGACCCTCCCTGTAGAAACGCAACGACACTTCGAGATCGTCGACGCCGATAGTGATGACTTTGATTCGTGGCTTCATGTTCTCTGCGTTTCGTCGGGTCCAACTATCGATTGGCCCCCTCCGGTGCCACCGGCAGCTCGAGCAGCCGACCGATCGCCTCGTGAACGACGCGGGCGCCCACCTCATCCCCGAGGGCGACGGCGCGGCTCGGGGTGCTGGCGAGCGAGGCGACCACGGCCGCCCGAGGCGACGGATCGGTCGCGGCGAGCTCCCCAGGACCGGGGCTTGAAAGTTGGACCTGGGTTGGGGCCATGCCGCTGACGATGAGGCAGCCCTGAGGTCAAGGGCTAGGGGTCCAACGAGCTGGCGAGTCTCGGCCGGCAAGGCTGCCGCGCTCAGCACCGTGAGGAAGCCCTCGGTGGTGCACGTCGCGAGCTTGTGTCCGCAAGCGCGCAGGATGCCGCGCACGGTGGTGACGTACTGGGCCCGCGTCTCAACCAACGCGCGCCGGACGGCCAGCTGATGGCGAATAGCCCGCCGGTGAGGCGACAGCACGTGAGCGAGGGGAATGCCCCCGCGCTCGACGGCGCGCGCTAACGCCTCGGCATCAAGGCGGTCATTCAGAGGCGTTCTAGATGAACGTGCGGGATGCGAGCGCAGCGCGAACTCCAGCTCGTTGTCTCGTGTGAACGGCGTCGACGAGCCGTGGGTACGGACTCGCCGAATAGAATCAGCGCAGCGTTGCGTCTGATCTCGACGATGGCGTGCTCCCCGCCGCCCCGATCGGTCAGCTCACTGCCCTTCGTGCCGCCAGGGGAGCGACCCTTCAGATTGTTTTGCGTGGCCTCCCGGACCCGTTCGCCAGTCGCTGGCCTCCTCGGCGACCCGGGGGACCAAGGTAAGATTCAGGCAGCTTGGCGCGGCGGCGGTCCGACACGGGCCGCGGCGGCGTCTGCGTGTCATGCTGGCCCAGACACCACGCCAAGGCACGCTCCCTCTTGCCGGTCGTGCCCTGGCCCATGCTGCCGCGAAAGGAGCTCCGAACCCTACCTCGCTTGACGACGTGCTGTTCCAGCCACCGCGCCGCGGGACGACACCGCCGCGGTGGCTCGCTTCCATCCTACCAAGGAGCGTTCATGCGACTGTCATTATCTTCGGCACATTGCGTCCTCGCCTTGGTCACCGGGCTCACGGGCATGCTCGGGTGCTCGGACGACCCTGGTCCCGGGAGCAGCGCGCCCGACGCGGGCGCGCCCAGCGATCCCGACGCGGGCGCGCCCGACGGCAGCCCGCCCTCCTCCGCGACGTTCGGTCCACTCGGCGATCGGCCGGATCTGCCCGTCGACGGGCGGCTCACCATCGACGGCCTGCTCTCTGCCGTCGATGTCGTCCAGGACAGGGACGGTAGGCCCCATATCTATGCCGAAAACCTCGTGGACGCGATGCGCGTCGAAGGGTATCTGACGGCGCGCGACCGCGCGCTTCAGCTCGAGATCTTGCGGCGCACCGCCGAGGGGAGGCTCGCAGAGCTCTTCGGCGAGCTCGATCCCACCACCATCGATCAGGACATCGCTCTCCGCCATGTCGGTCTCGGTCGGATCGCCAGGGCCCAGTACGACGCGCTCCCCGAGGGGGAGCTCCGCCAGATGCTCGACGCGTACGCGGACGGGGTGACCCAGGTGTTCAGGAAGATCCGCTCCGGGGACATCCTCCTTCCCGAAGGCGCGACGGGGATACCCGCCGAGGCGTTCACCGACTGGAGCGGCGTCGATTCGCTCGTAATCAGCCGCTTCCAGAGCTACCTCCTGTCGTTCGACGCCGAGCTGGACATCACCATGCAGCAGTTCTTCGACGCCGCCCGGACGACGTTCGCGTCGAGCAGCCCCGATCCGCTCGCGCAGAAGCGCGCCGGCTTCGAGCGGGACTTCCTGAGGTTCGCCCCCTCCGAGCCCGCGGTGACCAGCAGCGGCTATCCCGCCTCCCCGGCGCGGCAGAAGGCGCAGAAGGCGGAGGACAAGGCGGTGAAGAGAGCGTCTCGCGCGCGACGGCCGGGCCACGCCGCGCCGGGCCGCGCGAAGCTCATTTCGTCGCTGACCGGCTACCTGAGCGCGGTCCAGCGCGCCAGGAGCAAGGTCGCCCCGGAGGGCTTCGGCTCGAACAACTGGGCCATCCACGCGAGCCGGAGCGCGACGGGGCACGCGCTCGTGGCCAGCGATCCCCACCTGTCGCTGAGCGCGCCGGCCGTCTGGTATGCCGTCTCGATCCATGTCACCGCGCCCGAGGGCAAGGACGCGAGCCGCGATGTTCACGTCGGGGGCGTCACCTTCCCCGGGATTCCGGGGATCATCCTGGGCCACAACGAGCACGTCGGGTGGGGAGCGACGGTCGCGATGTACGATGTCACCGATGTCTATGCCGAGAAGCTCACGCCCGACGGCAAGGCCGTGCTCTTCAAGGGCAATCCAGTGCCCCTCCAGACGGTCGAGGAGGTCATCGCGATCGCTGGCAGGGAGCCCTATACCTACCGTGTCCCGATCGTGCCCCATCACGGCCCGCTCCTGCCGACCATCGTCGACCACGCGGTGGTGGATCCGGACCCGGCCGTGGGGGCGCTCAGCGTCCGCTGGACGGGGCTGGAGCCGACGAAGGAGCTGGAGGCCATCTTCGGCCTGCTGCGTGCTCGCTCGGTCGATGATGCGCAGGAGTCGCTCTCGAAATTCAGCGTCGGCGCGCAGAACTGGGTGATGGGCGACGCCGCGGGCGACATCCTCTGGACGACGCACGCGGCGATCCCGACGCGGTCTCGTGAGGCGTTCGCTTGGGACGCGGCCACCTATACGGGCGTCCTCCCCTGCATGGTGCTCCCCGGCGACGGGACCGCGGAGTGGACCGGGACGCTCCCCGAGCACCTCATCCCCCGGGCGAAGAACCCGCCGGCCGGATACATCGCCACGGCGAACAACGACCCCATCGGGGACTCCCTGGACAACGATCCATCGAACGGCTCGCTCCCCGACGGCACCCCCATGTACCTGGGTTGCAGCTTCGACATCGGGTTTCGTGAGGGCCGCATCCAGGAGCGGATCGATGCCCACGAGGGACCTCTGTCGCCGGAGGATTGCGCGGCGATCCAGGGCGACATCAAGTCGGCGCTCGGCGCGAGGCTCGTGCCTCACCTCCTCCGCGCCATGGACCGCGCCGAAGAGGAGCGCGCGACGCCCGGTACTCACCCCGGTCTGAGCGCGATCGTCGCCGACGCCGCATACGACCCGCAGCGCCTCGCCGCCCTGCGGGCGCTCCTCGACGGCTGGGGTAAGGAGGCGGACTACAAGGCGGCCGCCGGCATCGATCTCGATACCGCCATGCCGCTCGCGGACGATGGCGATGGCCCCGGCGCGATCGACGCCCGCGCCTCGGAGGCGACCTTGGTGTTCAACCTCTGGCTCGTCCGGGTGGTGCGCCGGGTGCTCGGCGACGAGCTCGGCCAGATGGGCTTCTCGTCGTTCTCCCGGGAGCTGTCGGCGAAGGCGCTCCTCCACCTGTTCTCCGCCGATCGGGAGCAGCTCGCCACCTTCGATCCGGCCGTGCAGGACAGCACGCTGTGGGACGACATGGGCACGCCAGCGGTCGAGTCCAGGGACGAGCGCGTGCTGCGCGCCCTGCTCGACGCCCTCGCCTGGCTCGAACAACAGGGCGGCTCCGGGGCTGCGGCGCCCCGCTGGGGCGCCTTTCACACGGTCACCTTCGACGCGCTCGTCCCCCTCTTCAGCAGCCTCAGCATCCCTCCGCCGAGCGATCCCCTCTGGAGCGGCGGCTTTCCGCGCGGCGGCGACGAGTTCGCGGTGGACTCCTCGGATTACCGCCTCTCGTGGGCGCTCGACGAGTCACCGGATTTCCGGTACGTCCACGGCCCGTCGCAACGGCTCGTCGTGGAGCTCGACCCGGCGGGGCCGAAGGCGTGGAACGCCATTCCCGGAGGCAATGTCTGGGACGCCGAGAGCCCACATTTCCGCGATCAGGCCGAGCTCTGGCGAAAGAACCAGACGCACCTGGTGCCGTTCCTGCTCCCCGACGTGATCCAGGCGAAGGAGTCGCGCACGGTGGTCGAGGCGCCGTAGCCGGCGCGTCCTCCGAGGCCCACCCCGGGCCGGCATCTGTCACGTAACGATCCGAGCACGCGATCGAGGCGAGGCCTGGGGTGTCCCTCCCCGGGCACGGTCTGCCCGCCTGGCCCCATCGTTCCTGCCTGCGAGCGATCAACCATGGTCCTGCAGAAGCGCAGCACATCCAGGTGCGTGGATGTCGCACAAGTGCTAGTCGCGGGTCCACGCGGTCGTTCGCGCGATGGGCAGCGCCGTGGTACATAGGCCATGTCCACGGCGGCTGGCGGGAGCGAGGCTCCTTGAGCACGCGAGGTCGGTCGCCGGCTTTGCACTCAGCATGGAGCTCCGAGGGTCCACGCAGTCGCCACGTCATTCCGTCGTGCCCATCGAGGCGCGGCCAGGCTGCTTCGCACCCTCTGCGTCATCGGCGGGATCGACGCGGTGCTCGCAGCCATGGCGGCATACGCGCTCCAGCTTCCGGCGAAGCGAGGCAAGGCCTTCGACAGGCGCTTCGGCGTCGAGACCACCGAGCCGGTCGTGGTGAATCTCCGGATCCCTGGCCGGACTCCTCGTGGATGGAACTAGGTCGAGCTCCTCCAGAAAGCCTGAGCGGCCCCCGCGCTCACGGCGTCGTGACTGCCCCGCACGTCTGGCGCGCGAGCTGCTCTTGCGTGAGCGTCCGGAGCACGTTCACCAGCGCGGCCACCCCGTCCGGAACCGGGATGCAGTCCGGCGCTTCCCCGCATTCGTACCCCACATCGACGACCGCGCCGTCGACCTCGATCCGGAACAAGCTCCCGTCCACGGGTCGAGCGTCTCTCCCATACAGCACAGGCGCCACCGCGAGCGCCGCGACGACATCGGGATGGCCGAGCGCATTCGCGACGTCGCCGGCGCCCACCCCCTCCTCGCAGTCGTCAAGCTCCTGCGAGCACGTCATCAGCAACGTGTCGCCCCGGATCGCACGCCGCTCGAACGAGAAGGCACGACACGGCGAGAGCGCGCTGGTCTCCTCGTTCGGGGTGAATCCACCGAAGTATCCCCAGCGGATCGTGTCCGCCACGCACCCGCAGCCGTCCGAGCCGCCGCTCCCGCCGGAGCTCAACCCGTCGCTCCCGCTGGAGCTCGACCCCCCGTCCCCAGGCAAGCACGCCGTACCCCATCCCCCCAGAAGCCCGCTCGCCACAAGAAACAATCCCCAATGATTCCGCATTTCAAGCCTCCAGCCGCGGCCACAGCAAGATCCGGACCGGGGAGTGCTGTCTCGATGAAGAGCCGGCTCGCCTGCTGGGTCGTATGACATCCGCGTCCGGTCGGCCGGATCGTGCCGTCGCACCACGAGCAGGCGGAACGCGTCGCCGATCCGTCGCTCCACGCTTCCGTGCGCCGGCTGCCCCAACCCCGCGCTGCGCGCTGTTGCGCGCGCCGGTGTAGCCTGGCCGCATGCGCGCCCGCCGCCTCCGCCACGCCCTCGCCTTCGCCGCGTTCGCGGCTGGCGCCGGCATCGCCGGGTGCTCGTGGCGGGCGTCCGAGCGCCCCTCCGCGCCGCACCAGGACGCCGCGAGCACGGCGGTGCAGCCGTCCGCCCCGCCGCCTTCCTCCGCCGGCTCGGCCGCGGGCGAGCCGGCGCCCGGCGCTGCGCGGCAGGAGAGCGCTCCGGCGGGGCGGCCTCTCCTGCTCATCACGGATCGCGCGGTGCTCGCCGAGCTCGAGGCCGCGGGCCTCGACTTCGGCGCGGTGCTCACCGGAGCGCCGCGCGCGCCGGGCGCGCTCTCGGCGCTGTCCCGCACCCCCGAGCTCGCGTCGGTCGCCGGCGTGCTCGCGGAGGATCTGCGGCAGGTCCAGCGCGCCGATCCGAGGAGCGGGACGAGCGTCGCGCGCCACGCGCACCGCCTCTTCGACGAGCGGTGGCTCTCCGCGGAGGGCGCCCGCTTCGAGCTCATCGGCGTGGTGAACCGGATGGATCGCCGCCCGTTCCACGCCTCGGCCTGCGGCGAGACCCGCCTCGTGTACCGGCTCGCCTACGCCGCGAAGACCCCGGACGGCGCCGCCGGCGCCGCGCCCGCCGCCTCGCGCCTCCCGATGACCGCGGCGTTCGAGCTCCTCGCCCCCGGCGGCGACGCGCCCCCGTGCCGCCGCCTCGCGCAGGCCTGGTCGCGCGCGGCGCAGCTCTCCGGCCCGGCGCTCGCCCGCTGGCTCACCTCGACCGACGGCCCGCTCGCTCCCCCGGCCGTCGATCGCGCGAACCTCGCGCGGCTCGTGGTGAACCTGCAGAGCGTCCGCTGGCCGTCCACCGTGCGCCCGGACCTCGGCGGGCACGCCGAGTACGTGCTCCGCGCCTTCCGCTGGGACGCGCGCGCCGGGCGCTACGCGCCCCTCGCCCTCGAGAACACGCCCGACGTCGCCCGGATCGCCCGCGACCCGAAGCAGCGCGACCGGCTGCGCGCCTGGCTGTCGGCCCCCGAGAACCTCGCGCGCATCGACGAGGGGACCGCGCTCCTGCCCGGCGAGTTCCTCGCCACCAAGGCGCTGTCGGCCACGCCCCACGGGCTCGCCCGCCGCGCCAACCGGCCGTTCCGCGTCCTGTTCGAGCCCCGCGACTTCGGCGGCGTCGATTTCGGCGGCCTCTCGCGCGTCCGCTCGCCGGAGGGGCTGCTCCGGCGGCTCGACCAGATGACCTGCCCCGGGTGCCACCAGAGCGGATCGATCGCCGGCTTCCACCTGCTCGGGCAGGAGCCTCCCGGCCGCGTCCACGACGCGCTCGCCGCCGCCGAGTCCGCGCACCTCGCGGGCGATCTCCCGCGCCGGCAGGCGGTGGTCGAGGCCGTCGCCCGGGGCGCCGCGCCGGACCACGCCGTCCCGTACCCCGAGCGGGCCGACGGCGCCCGCGGCGGGTACGGCGCCCGCTGCGGGCTGGGCGACCCGAGCTTCGCGGACTGGACGTGCGCAGAGGGGCTCGTGTGCTCCGCCTACGATGCGCCGCGAGAGGACCGGACGACCGTCGGCGTCTGCCTGCCGGCGGCGCCGCAGGTCGGCGACCCCTGCCAGATCGGCGCCGTCGTCCCCCACGCCGACCCGCACCGCGACCGCGCCGCGGCGGCGCAGCCCGGAGCGTGCCCGCCCGCCGCGGTATGCAACACGAGCCCTGTCGGGTTCCCCGGCGGCATGTGCACCGGCAGCTGCGGCGCGCTCCCGGAGGAGGGCGTCTGCGGCGCCATCGCCGTGCTCGATCCGTTCAACCGCTGCCTCGCCCGCGGCACGCCTTTCACCGAGTGCTTGAGCCGCCACGTCGCGCCCGCGGGCCTGCGCCGCTGCTCGAGCGAGGCGCCCTGCCGCGAGGACTACGTGTGCGCCAGGACGAGCTCGGGCGAGGGCGCCTGCATCCCGCCGTACTTCCTGTTCCAGCTCCGGGTCGACGGCCACGCGGTGCCGTGAGCCGCCCGGCGCCCGCTGCGCCGGGGCGCCGCGCTCGCCGTCCCCGGCGGCGCCATCATCGGTCCGTCAGCCGCCCTCGCCCGTCGCGAGGTCATCGGGTCGTCTGCCAGATCGCGCTCGCCGCCATTCCGTGAGCGGCCGCAAAGCCGCGATCGATCAACGCGATGAACGCCGCGTTCGCCTTCTTCGCCGAGCCTCCGCGCTCGAACACGCGGATCGCTTCGCCGTAAGCAGTGCGCCACGTCAGCACG
This sequence comes from Sorangium sp. So ce836, assembly GCF_028553905.1. Taxonomy (NCBI): domain Bacteria; kingdom Pseudomonadati; phylum Myxococcota; order Polyangiales; family Polyangiaceae; genus Sorangium; species Sorangium sp. So ce836. Next base: position 342,406 of record NZ_CP102233.1, read on the forward strand.
ACCATGCCGGCGACGAGGCGCGCGAGGCCATCGGGCGTCGGACCCGCGAGCTCGACCGCGAGCCCCTCGACCGCCTCGTCCTCGATCTCGCGGAGGCGCGCCTTGAGCGACGGGCTCGCCGCAACGACGCGCCACCAGCCGACCGTCTGGCCGTCGATGCGCGCGAACGGATGCTTCTGCTCGCACAGCCTGTCGACGAGGCGGCGGAGCGCGTCGATCGGCGACTGCCCTCGCGGCCTCTCGCCGATGGCCTCGCGCAAGAGCAGCTTCACCTCGTCCTCGCGATCCAGGAGGAGGTCCTCCTTGCGCGCGAAGTAGTTGAACACCGTCATCTTGGAGACATTTGCGGCGGCGGCGATCTCTTCGACCGTCACCGCGTCGAAGCCGCGCGCGAAGAACAGCTCCGTCGCGACGTCGGAGATCCGCTGCCTGGTCTCGCGCTTCTTCCTTTCGCGGAGCTCGCCCATGGATCGAATCTTAGACTAAGACAAAAAATTTACTTGCGCAATGTTGTACCGAGTATAATGTTCACGTCGTGATTCACGACGTCGTCGTCGTAGGCGCTGGCCCGGTCGGGCTCTTCCTCTCGATCGAGCTCGCGATCGCGGGCGTGAAGCCGCTCGTGCTGGAGCGGCTCGTGGAGCCCGACCGCACGATGAAGGCCGCCTCGGTCGGCGCGGTGGCAGCCGAGGCGCTGGAGCGACGCGGGCTCGCGTGTGCGCTCGACGACGAGCGCCGCGCCGCCATGGCGCTGATGATGCCGGCGCTGAAGGCGCGGTTCGGACCTGGACCGATGAGGAGGCCCGGGGGCCATTTTTCTGGATTGTTCTTGATCGACCAGAGCCTCCAGCGCGACCCGGAGCGCCACATGCGTCCCGTGCCGCAAGCGGCGCTCGAGAAGATCCTGATCGCGCGCGCGACGGAGCTCGGGATCGAAATCCGTCGCGGCGTCACCATGGAAGGTTTCGAGCAGGACAACGACGGCGTGACCGTGCAGACGACCGCTGGCCCGCTGCGCGCGAAGTACCTCGTCGGCTGCGACGGCGGCCGGAGCCGCGTCCGCAAGCTCGCCGGCTTCGAGTTCCCCGGCACGGCTCCGACCATCACCGGCTATCAGGCTGTCGTCGAGCTCGATACGCCCGAGAAGCTCGCGACGGGTTGGCACCGAACGCCGCGCGGCCTCGTCGCGTCCGGACCGACGCCGGGGCGCGTCTTCACGGCGGAGTTCAACGGACCGCCGCCCAACCGGGATGCGCCGATCACGCAAGCCGAGGTCGAAGCGGCGATCCAGCGCGTGAGCGGCACCGACGTCAAGATCCTGTCGATGACGATGGCGACGCGCTGGACCGATAACGCGCGGCAAGCGACGACCTACCGGATGGGCCGCGTCCTTCTCGCCGGTGACGCCGCGCACGTCCACTCGCCCTTCGGCGGCCAAGGCTTGAACCTCGGCCTCGTCGACGCCGCGAACCTTGGTTGGAAGCTCGCCACGGCGGTGAAGGGGCGCGAGCATCTCCTCGACTCGTACACCGCCGAGCGCCACCCCGTCGCCGCGCGCGTCCTCGAAAACACCCGCGCGCAAGTCGCGCTCATGCGTCCTGACCCGCTGACGAGCGCGCTCCGCACCATCGTGAGCGACCTGATGAAGCTGCCCGAAGGCAATCGCTACTTCGGCGAGATGCTCACGGGCGTCGGCATTCGCTACGACCTCGGTGACGACGACCCGCTCGTCGGCACGCTCGCGAAGGACCAGCTCCTCACGTTCACCGATGGCGGCGAAGAGCGGCTCTACGCGCTGATGGAGAGAGGCGGCGGCCTCTTCATCTCGCCTTCGGCACGGTCGCTCCCGCAAGACGTGCAATTTGCACGCACCAAAGACGGCCCGTCGATGCTCGTCCGTCCCGACGGCTGCATCGCGTGGACAGACGCGTCGTCGACGTCGCTCGACGACGCGCTCGCGCGCTGGTTCTGATCAGAGCGGCGTGCTGCACGAGGCGCTCGCGGGCGCCTTCCGGGACCACGCGACGCGCGCGGCGATCCGCGAGGAGGGCGCCGACGTGACGTATGGCGCGCTCGAGGCGCTCGTCGCCAAGGTGGCGCGGCTGCTGTCCGCCGGCGCCCACGGGGGGTGCCGGACTATGCCGCCGGAGCTGCGGATCACCATCACCTCGGCCAACACCGAGGAGCAGGTGCACGAGCACCTGCTCCAGGGTTTTGCCCGCGTGCGCGACCACCTCACGCGCATCGGCGCGCCGCTGCGCCCCGCAGAGGCCGGTTGAGCGACCACGCCTCCCGGCCCCGGGAGCGCGCCGCCTGCCCCTCGACTCCCTCGACTCCAGGCGGGCTCACCTCAGGTAGCCTTCGATCGCCTCGTACCAGACGCGCGCCATCCGGGCGTAACCCGCCTGATTGGGGTGGACCGTGTCGCCGAGCTCGGACGCGGGGAAACCCGTGAACTGATCGGCGAAGACGATGTGCGCGCCCGCGGCGGCCCGCTCCTCGACCATCGCGGGGATGGTGGCGTTGAACGTATTGACCGCGTTCGCGGAGCGCGGCAGAGGGATGATGTTGCTCACGACGATCAGCGCGTCGGGCGCCTCGGCGATGAGGTCGTCCAGAAGAGCAGCCAGGCGGGTGTCGGCGCCGTTCGCGCCTTGCACCATGTCATTCGTGCCCGCGTGGAGCAGCACGATGTGCGGCATCTCGTTGAGCGCCGGGGTCGGCACACGACCGTTGATCTGCTGGATGGTTTGCCCGCTGATCCCCTCGTGGTTGCGGGGGAACGTCACGCCGTCGACCATCGCGGGGCCGTTCTTCTGCTGCGTGCCCGTGAAGGTGATCTCGTGGTCGTCCTGCAAGGCCATGCGGAAGAGCTCGACCCGGTACCCGCCGTCGAAGCCGAGGCCGACGGTGATCGAGTCCCCGAGGGGCAGGACCTTGCAGGGGCCCGTCGCGGGGCAAGGCTGGAACCCCGGATCGGGAGCACCCCCACCCCCGCCCGAGCCGCCGGAAGTCGCGCTCGTGGAAGAGCTTGCACCGCCCTCCCCGGCGCTGGTCGTCGCGCCGCTGCCCGTGGTCGCCCCCCCGCCCGAGCCACCGGTCCCGGTCGCGCCGCCCGCCCCGCTCGTGGTCGAGGCGCCGCTTGCGCTCGCCGGAACGCCGCCGGAGGTCGCCGCGCCAGACCCGCCCGAGCCCGCGGACGACCCATCAGGATCGCTGGAGCAGGCCAGGGAGCCGACGAAGAGAAGGCCCGCGAGGGGGACCGCGCGGGCGAGGGCGCCGAATGCACCACGGCGGACGAGAAGCGGAGAGGTCGAAGTCGACATATGAGCAACGCTCCCGGTCGTAGGCGACCAAGTCGTGAAAAATTGTGTCTATGGCAGAAGCCCGGCGAGGGCTCGGCGCAATGGCACGCCGTCCGCGCGGCCTCTGCGAGGAAGTGGCGGAAGGGTACGCAGCGCTCGCACCGACGTCGTTCAAATTCCCGGCGAAGGTTTTCAGGATCTCGACGCGCGGGCTCGGATCCGGGCGGCGCCTGCGGGCAGATGTGCGCGCTGGGACACGCCCCGCGAACGAAGGCCTTGACCCCTGTGTTCCTCGATGCCGACGATGCTCCGGGACGACCCCAGGCATGACCGCGAAGCTTGCATCGAAGTACGGAGCAGCGCTCACCGGATCGGACTGGGTGGGGCTGCCTCTCCGGATCGGGCACGTGCCCGAGAGCGGCCGGCTCGAGGGGCTCTCCAACGAGTCGGATGCGGTCCTGGTCTGGACCGGAGGCCCCTCGCAGGTCCACATTCGCTTCGAGGAGCCGACCTCGGGGGAGGTTCGGGAGCACTCCTTCGAGCGGCTCTCGGGCATGATGGATCTCTTGCCGCGGAGGACCAGGCTCCACAGCGTCGAGTGGCAGGGGCGGCCGTCCGTGTGCACGGCGGTGAACTTCCCCGAAGCATCGATGTTGGCCCTTTGCTCGTCTCCGTCCCCCGGTCTGGTTCCGGAGAGGGGCCCACAGTTTGGCCTGGTCGACGCCCACGTGGTCGACCTGGTTCTCCGGCTTCAGGCGCAGGCCGAGGGGCAGGAGTACTTCGGAGCCGTGTACGTCCAGTCGCTCTCCCTGGCGCTGGCCTCCTATCTCTCGGCTCGTTACGGCGCGGGGGCCAAGGCGGAGAGCTCGCTGCGCAACACGAGCCTCTCGAGCAGCCAGCGCACCCAGATCGAAAAGTTCGTGGACAACGAGCTCTCCTCGAACTTCGGGCTCGTCGACCTGGCGGGGAAGGTGGGCTACTCGCCCGACCATTTCTCGCGCCTGTTCAAGCACGCCTTCCGCCAGACTCCCTATCAGTACGTGCTCTCGCGCCGCATCGAGAGGGCGATGGCCATGCTCCGGGACGAGCGGCTGTCCATCGCCGAGATCGCTCTGGCTTGCGGCTTCTCCAACCAGGGGCACCTCACGACGGCGTTCAAGCGCCGGACGGGGATGACGCCCGGCGCGTATCGAAAGAGGTGATCGCCCGCCCGGGTCGCTCCTGTCTCGAGGCGGCGTGACCGCCGAGGGCGCTGGGCCGCCGGCCATGGCGGCCGCCCAGGACCCGGGCGCCGTTCAGGGCGCCTGGCAGGACACGCGGTGGATCGGCTCCTTTTTCCCTTCGCCGATCATCACGTAGTCCCATCCGCCGGGCATCCACGCGATCGCCTCGGCCTGCTCCTCGTCGGCCGACGGCAGCACGCAGGGCGAGCCGGCCAGCGCCTGCGCCGCCGTCTGATCCGGCGCCATCGGGTAGTAGAGCACGTGCGAGGAGGTCCGCAGCAGCACGCCCGCGCCGTCGGGGTGCACGTCGCCGCCCGTGAAGCGCGCGCTCCCGGCGGGCGGCTGGATGGAGCCCGCGTGGACGAGCGTCGCCGGCGCGCCCGCGGCGGGGAGCGCCGGCAGCTCGTAGATCTCCGAGATGCCCTTGTTGACCTTCGTCACCACGGTGAGCGCCCCGGTGGTGGGGTGAACGAGGAGCGTCTCCGCGTCGTGGCTGCCGTCGGGGTACGAGATCACGAACACCTCGGCGGTCGAGGCGCGCGGCGCGCCTCCGAGCGCGTCCGGCTCCTGCACGCTGTAGACCGCGTAGCTGTCGCGCTCGCCGTCGTTGTCGCCGATGTCCGCGAGGAACAGGCAGCTGCCCCCGCCCGTGCGGCAGGGGCCGCGCGCGATGTCCTCCCAGTCGATCGCCGCCGCGCCGGCCACGGCCACCTCGGCCCGGAGCGCGCCGCCGAGCCCGATCGCGAAGAACCGGGGGTCGTCGCCGTGGTCGTTGTGCACGTAGAGCACGTCCGGGTGCAGCCCGCTGGCGACCACGCCGGAGCACTCGTCGATGTCGCCCTCCGGAAGCGCGCCGACCCGCGCCACCCCGGCGCAGCGAGGGCAGCCGGAGACCCGCACCTCCGGCGGCGGATCCGAGGCTCCGCAGCCCAGGAGGAGCAGCGAGAGCGCGAGCGCTGGCGGCGCCGAGCGCCGCGCCAGGGCCCCTCTCGCAGGCCCGCCGCGCGGGCGGGGCGCCCGGAGGGGGCGCGGCGGCAGCAACGGGGTGCGGAGGAGCTCGGTCGCGGGCATCGGTGACATGAGGTTCCCTGTTGGGTGAGATTCTCGCATATTTCGCTGCCGCTCGACGCGGCGCGATCGGCCCCGGCGGGGAGCACGAGCTCGTCAGCCTTGCGTCCCGCAAGGCCCGAGGTCCCCATGGTAGCCTGGCTTTCATGAAATGGACTGCTTTCATGATCGCCGGCCTGCTCCCCCTGAGCTTGCCGAGCGTGTCGTTGGCCGCTGGAGCGTGCGACTCGGTCTTCTTCGCGTCGAGCGCCACCGAGCTCGCCCTCGCTCCCGGGAGCGAGCGGGTGCTCTTTGCCGACATGGACGGGAACGGCGCCTACGACTGGCTCATGATCCGTCCCTTCGAGCTCACGCTCGAGCTTCGCGACCGCGACGGCTCGCCGCTCACCAGCACGAAGTACGTGCACGACGTGGACCGCGAGCGGGGCATGCGGCAGTTCGCGGTCGCCGATGTCACCGGCGATGGCCAGCTCGATGTCGTCGTCAGGGACACCCAGCGCGTGTTCGTCCTCCAGCAGACGTCCGGCAACCTCACGCACCTCGGATACCTCGATGTCACGCCGCGCGATCCCGGAGCGCCGCTGCTGCTCGCCGCCGGGCATTTCCTGAGCCCGAGCCAGGCGGACATCGTCGTCGAGACGGCCCCGGGCGAGATGCAGCTGTTCCACGCGTCGGAGGGAGCGTTCCGCGCGGTTCATACGCTGACCGACGCCGCCGTGCTCGATGCGTCCGTCGCGCTCACGACCGAGATGGTCGCGCGAGACGTTGACGACGATGGTCTGCAGGACTTGCTGTATCCGGCCGCGGGCGGTGTCGCCATCGCCCAGCGGACCGCCGCGGGGAGCTTCCAGCCGGTGCATCGGCTGGCGATGGACGGAGGCTACCAGCTCGGGGCCTTCGGCGACTTCGACGGCAACGGTCTCCAGGATGTGGCCGTGATCGCGAGGGGTGAGGTCGCACCGGGGAACTACAAGATGCTGCTCCACACGTGGCTCCAGGCCCCCGCGGGGACCTTCACCCCGCTGGAGCCCCAGGAGAGGGCTCGCGGGGGCGGCCGGATGCTCACGGCCGATCTCTCGGGGGACGGCGCAGACGAGCTGGTCGTCGGCTCGTTCATCGGGCGGCTCGTCGAGAGGCAATGGACGTTCACCGAGCGCAATCGGTCGGAGGACGCGCCGCAAGCGCTGATCGACCTGACGGGCGACGGGTTGCTCGATCTCGTCGACTCCATCTACGACCCCTCCGTGGCCGCCGGCCTGCGGACCGATCTCGCGGTCGAGATCGTGGATGCGCCCGACCTCGTCAGGTCAGGCGACGACCCCCGGCTGATGCTGTCGGTGACGAACCGGAGCTCCACACCGTCGCAGGGCATGACCGTCTCCGCAGACGGTGGAGCGAGCGGTCAGGTCAAGCTGAGCTGCGGCGTCCCTGGCGAATGTTCCGTACCCGGGCTCGGCGCCGGAGAGAGCAGGCAATTCGTGGCGACCCTCGACGTCGGGGAGGGCGAGCACGTGGATCTGAGCGTCTCGGTGTGCAGCCGTCTCGTCGACGCCGACCCGAGCAACAACCGCGCGACGCTGCGGATCCCCATCGACAACGAGGTGCGCGCCGACCTGTACGGCGACGTGAGCATCGTGATCGAGGACTCGGACATCATGCTCATCGAGCACGTGAGGAACGACGGGCCCTCGGCGGCGAGCCGCGTGCGTCTGGAGCAGGATCTGCCCGAGGGCATGGTCGGCGTCACCTGGACGACGGACGAGGGGGTGGACTGCGCCGTGCAAGCGGGCAAGCTGTCTTGCGAGGTCGCGGAGATGCCGAAGTTCGATGGCTGGTCCCTCACCGTGCGTGGCAAGCTCGATTATCGAGGGCAGCGGGTCGAGACGTGGGCGACCGTCACCAGCGACGCGAAGGATCCGGACGAGAGCAACAACAGGTTCGGTCGCGTCATCCCGGAAGGCTTCCTCGGCGGGATCCCCCGCACGCCGCCGGACGGTGACGGCTCGAGCGGCTGCGGCTGCCGCCTCGCGGCGTCCCCGCCCAGCGCCCCTCCCCAGGCCCTCTGGCTCGCGCTCGCGTCCGCCGCGGCCCTCGGGCTGCGGCGGATCCGCCGCAGCTGACGCCGCGGTCGCCGCTCGCTCCTGCCGCAGTCTGGCAGGCCCGACGCGGCGACGCAGGCGCTATGGCGCCGCGTTCGCCTCCCCGGGGGTCGGCGCGGTGACCGCGCCTTCGCCGGTCAGATCGGGCAACCTGCCCCACGTCTCGCCGTCCGCTGCCGCCTCCATCGGGTACTCCAGCTGGGTGAGCACCTGGTCGTTGGCCGAGATGAGGTGGACGGTCTCGCCCCTGGAGGCGCTGACCTTCCAGGTCGCATAGAAGCAGCTGCTCGGGCCGCCATCCGGCAGACACGTGGTGTGGGGCCCAGGGCCGGCCTCGGCGGCCTGATCGCCGAGGACGAGCAGGTACGCCCCCGGGGCGAGCTGCGTGCCCTCGGGGAACCTGAGCGCGTCGGCCGTGTTGCACATCCCGCTGTCGTCGGAGTCGCAGAGGCCGAGCCCGCTGAGATCGGCCGACCCCGGTCCCGGGTTGCCGAGCTCGATCCAGTCGCCGCCCTTGGCCGAGATCTCGTTCACCACGACGGTCGTGGACGCGGGCGCGCCGCCCGTCCCCGTTCCCCCTGGCCCGCTGCCGCCGGAGCCGCTCGAGGCCCCGCTGGTGCCGCTCGAGGCCTGGGACGACGCGGCGGTCGTGCTGGCGTCCCCCGGCTCGTCGCCCGAACCGCAGCCTCCGGCGCAGAGCGCGGCAAGGCAAAGCATGATGAATCGACGTTGTGCCATCGCGATGGTCTCCTCGGCGCACAGCACACGGCGGCCCCGGCGGTGCGTCAATGGGGCGGCGCGCGTGCGGCGCCCACCGCGGGTCCTCCTGCTCGTTCCATCGCCGCGCTCGAGTCGGCCGGATCACCAGCGCGGCTGCCCCGCGCCGTCGGCGCGCAGCGCCGGTGGAGGCACCGGCGCCATCGGCTCAGGGGCGGCGCCGCCGAGGTGGGGGTACCATGCCCAGCGCCGTGCTGCGGCGAGCGTGGTCCGAGAGCGGTCCACGCCGCTGCCAGCATGCTCTCGGGGTGAGGAGGACATGATGCGACGATCGCTGGAGCTGATCTTGTGCCTGTCGATGGTGACCGCGCTCGAGGCCTGCGCGGACGACTCGAGCGGAGGGGAGGGGGCGACCGGCACGGGAGGCGCCGGAGCGGCGAGCGCGTCCGGCAGCGGCGCGGGCTCGGGCGGCGCCGGCGCGGGATCACCCGCGCACGAGGGCGGCGGCCCGGCGGCGGGCAACCCCGACGGGAGCTGCGCTGTGCCGGCCGAGGCGCAGGCCGCCGACACCTCGTCCCCGACCACGGTGATCGGCGACGGCACGCCGGAGAGCTGCACCTCGGAGGCCGTCGTCAGCGGCGTCGCGGCCGGCGGCATCATCACCTTCGACTGCGGCCCCGACCCGATCACCATCACGCTCGAGGAGACCGCGAAGATCTTCAACGATACCGGCCCCGAGATCGTGATCGACGGCGGCGGGCTCGTGACGCTGAGCGGCGGCGGGCAGCGGCGCATCCTCTACATGAACACCTGCGACGAGGCGCAGGTGTGGACGACGCCGAACTGCGACAACCAGGATCACCCGCGCCTGACCGTCCAGAACCTCACCTTCATCGAGGGCGACTCGACCGACGATGACGACGAGGGCGGCGGCGCCATCTTCGCGCAGGGCGGGCGCCTGAAGGTCGTCAACTCGCGCTTCTTCAACAACGCGTGCGACGGGGCCGGCCCCGACGTCGGCGGCGCCGGGATCCGCGCCTTCATGCAATACGACGGTCTGCCGCTCTACGTGGTGAACAGCACCTTCGGCGGCGCCGAGGGCTACGGGAACGCGTGCGCGAACGGCGGCGGCATCAGCAGCATCGGCGTCTCGTGGACGGTCGTGAACAGCCTGTTCTCCCACAACCGCGCGATCGGGCGCGGCGGCAACCCCGCCGAGGCGGGGACGCCGGGCGGCGGCAGCGGCGGGGCCATCTACAACGACGGCAACACCATGACGCTCACGCTCTGCGGGACGCGGATCGAGCGGAACGAGGTGAACGCGTACGGGAGCGCGATCTTCTTCGTGAGCAACGACCACTCGGGGAACATCGTCATCGATCGATCGGTGATCACCGAGAACATCGGCGGATCGTGGTACCCGACCTACCCGCAGATCTCGAACCACGACGACACGCCGATCGCGGTGACGGACTCGGTCATCGAGTGAGCCCCGCTGCCCGCTTCGATGTCCGCGCGCTCAGAACATCACGTACATGGTGTCGGACACGACCTCCCGCTGCGCGCGATGAGGCACGCGGTGGACGACGCGAACGCCCTTCGCGATGACGGGGGCCAGGGCGCGCGCGAGCTCGGGTGAGCTCCAGCCGCTCGTGATCGCGCGCCCGAAGGCGTCCGGCTGCGCGGGACGCCTCTCCAGCGCGCGCGGATAGGTGATCGCCGCGTCGACCCGCTCCCACTGGCCCTCCGCCGGAGAGAGCGTGGCCGCCCCTGCCTCGGCGAGCGCGCCCTCGATGTCCGCGACCGCAGGCAGGAAGTCGCTGTCGAAGAGGCGCTCGAGCGGCCGTGTCATCTGCTCGGGCGCCGAGGCCCCGACGGACGCCCACTCGTCGTAGGCGCCGCCCTCCTCCGGCCACGGCGGCTGCTGCTCCTTGAGGAACAGGTGGTCCTCGATGAAGAGCGCGTCCATGTCGGTCCGCATGAAGCAGCGGTACGCATCGTAGGGCGTATTGACGATCGGCTCGCCGCGCACGTTGAACGACGTGTTGACGATCACCGGGCAACCCGTCTTCTCGGCGAACGCCTCGATCACGGCCCGGTAGGCGGGGTGCGCCTCGCGGGTCACGGTCTGCACCCTGGCCGAATAGTCGACGTGGGTCACCGCCGGCACATCGCTGCGGGGCGCCCGGACGACCTCGAGCAGATCCTCGGAGCTGCCGCGGGAAAACGGCTTGCGCTTGCCCTCCACGAGCGGCGCGACGAGCAACATGAACGGGCTCTCGCCCGCGCAATCGAAGTACTCGTTGACTCGCTCGGCCAGAACGGACGGCGCGAACGGGCGAAACGACTCGCGGTACTTGATCTTCCGGTTGAGCGTGACCTGCATCTCGCTGCTGCGCGCGTCGCCCAGGATCGAGCGCGCGCCGAGCGCGCGCGGGCCGAACTCTGCGCGCCCGCTGAAGTGCCCGACGACCCGGCCCGAGGCCAGGAGCTCGGCGACGCGGGCAGCCCGGCTGGACGGCTCGAGGCGCTCGCACGGAAGGCCGTGGGTCTGCACGAAGGCCTCGACCTCGCTGGACGAGAAGGCCGGCCCGAGATAGGAGCCGCGCTGCGCGGAGCCGGGCGAGCTCGCTGGGCGCCGAGGTTGTCCGAAGTAGCTGTGGTAGGCGTCGAGCGCCGCCCCGAGCGCGCCTCCTGCGTCCCCGGCGGCGGGCTGGATCCAGATCTCGTCGAACGGCCCTTCCCGCAAGATGCGCCCGTTGGCCACGCAGTTGAGCGCCACCCCGCCGGCCATGCACAGCTTGGAGGCCGACGTCAGACGGTGCGCGTGCGCCGCCATCTTGAGGACCGCCTCCTCGATCACGACCTGCACGGAGCGCGCCAGATCCATCTCGCGGCGCGTGATGCGCGCGGCGGGATCCCTCGCCGGCCCCTCGAAGAGCGCCGCGAACCTCGCGTTCGTGATGGTGTCCTCCCCGAAGAAGGTGAAGTACTCCAGGTTCAGGCGGATCGAGCCGTCGTCACGGATCTCGACCAGGTTTTGAAGGATCCTGTCGACGTAGCGCGGCTCGCCGTAGGGGGCCAGGCCCATCATCTTGTACTCGCCGCTGTTCACCTTGAAGCCGGTGAACTGGGTGAAGGCGGAGTAGAGCAGCCCGAGCGAGTGGGGGAACCGCATCTCCTGAAGGAGGCGCAATTCGGAGCCTTTGCCGACGCCGATGCTCGCGGTGCTCCACTCGCCGACCCCGTCGATGGTCAGGATCGCCGCCTCCTCGAACGGGGACGGGAAGAACGCGCTCGCGGCGTGCGAGCGGTGGTGCAGGTTCTCCAGCACGAGGCCGCTGTAGGCGAGCTCGTGCTCCAGCACCTCGGCGATCCGGAGCTTTGTCGACAGCCATGACGGGAGCATGGCTGCCCACTGATCCCGCGCGGATCGGCCGGCCGCCGCGGCGCTCGAGAGGACGCGCTCGAAGGCCAGCGCGCTGTCATCGTAGTAGGCGATCGCGGCCAGATCCGAGAGGGCGACGTTCGCCTCCTCCAGACAGAAATTGATGGCCTGGCGCGGGAAGCCTCGGTCGTTCTTGACCCGTGAAAACCGCTCTTCCTCGGCGGCCGCCACCACCTCGCCGTCGCGCAGGATGCACGCCGCGGAGTCATGGTAGAAGCAGGAGATGCCGAGGATGTATTTCTCGCGCGGGCGGGCATGACGCGGCTGCGCGACGACGCCGCCGGCCGCTGGTGCGCCCCGCGCCGGGGCTTTTGCGCTCGGCGCCGGGAGCAAGCCACGATCGTGGATGTGCCGCGCGAGGATCCTCGCGACCTGCTCGTGACCTTCCGGACTGAAGTGCGAGTCGATGGGGAACGAGATGCGCTTGCGCTCGTCGAACGGGAGCCGCGCCAGCTCCCCGAGCAGGTCGAGGTGCTCGCAGCCGAGATCGCGCGCCGTGTCCGCGAAGAAGGCCTGATAGCTCGCCGCGCTCGGGATCTGGCAATAGTAGCGGACCGGGACCGGCATCAGGAGGACCGGACGAGGTCGAGCGGCCTCGACGAACCTGGCGATGATGGCTCGCAGGAGCCTGGACCCGTCCGACGTCGGCTGGTCGTAGTGCGCCGAGCAGGGGCGAAAGCCGAGCATCCGCTGTATCCACGGCCGGAACGGCTTGATGTCGTCCCACGAGCGAGGCGCGGCGAATCGAACGAGCTGATCGAACAGGGGCTGCCCCTGCAGTCGCTCCATCACGTCCGAGGCCGCCCTCGTGATGGGGGGCATGTTGGCCGACTCGACGGGGACGCCGCGCAGCTGGCTGTACAGCATGACCAGCCCGGGCATGCTGGGAAAGTGGTTCTCCCACGCCAGCCCTGTGTCCGGCCTCTCTCGCGGCACCGGCTGCTGGCGAACCACGAGCTCGCCGTCGACGAGCTCGAAATAGGGCTTCGGCACCAGGAGCTTGCGTCCGGTCGCACTGTCGATTGAAACGCGGTGCGTCGAGAGGACGCGCTCCACGTTGTCGATGTACACGGCGAGGATGATCAGGTCGGCCTCGACCCCGGCGGCGAGCTCCTCGAGGATGAGGGTCTGTTGGTCCGTGCCCGACCCGGAGAGCCCGTAGTTGTAGACCTCCGCGGAGAGGAGGCGGCCGAGGTGCTCGGTGTACCGCTCGTGGTTTTCGCAGCCGTCGCCGGCGGTCATCGAGTCCCCGAACACGAGTATCCGCGGCTTGCCCTGCCGCTGCGGCGCGTAGTCGACATCGGAGCGGAAGCCCTGCGCGTTGGTGCGGACCAGGTAGCCGCCGCGTTCATGCGGGATGCGCGCCTTCTGGTTGGGGACGTACAGGTGGCCGATCCGAGGGTGATACGACACGAGCATCCGGTGGGTCTGTTGAGCGAGAAGAAACATGGCGTTGCTCTTCGGGGTGCTGGTACCTGTGCTGGCGTCGGCTCCTGCTGCGGCCTCGCTGCAGGCGAAGAAATCGTGCTGACCCGCTCGCCGTGGGCGGCGTGGTGGACGTAGGCGCTCCCCGCGCCAGACGCCTCCGATGCGCGGGCGGGCCGCGACATTCACGGACCGGCAGCAGCGGGCGATCGGCGGGCGGGGCGGGGCTCGGGGCGGCCGCTCCTGCGTCCGGCCGGCTGCCGAGGTCACGGTGCGAGCAGGTCGCTTATGGTGGAAATTTGTCCGTTATAACGAAAGAATAGAAAGGCAAGCTGCGGTGGTGAGGACGGTGCAGGCGGCAGCGCGGCGGGACCTGCGACGTCACGTAGAGCGCCGGGTAGGGAGGTGAGAGCGCGAACGACAGCGCGCTACTTCGTCCGCGCGGCCTTCTGCGCCCGGGCAAGGTCGTCCTTCAGGCGCGCGATCACGGCGACGATGCGGTCACGCGGCGCGGCGTCGAGCCACATCTCCAGCCCGTGGCTGCGCGCGAAGTCGACGAGCGCGGGCAATACGCGACCCGGCTCGCCGGTGCTCACCGTGGCGCGGGGGTAGCTCCACCCCTGGTCGGTCGCGAGCTCGTCGTCCGCGGTCAGATAAGGCCGCAACGCCACCTTGAGCGCCGCGGGCTCCGTGCACGCCGTATTCTCCTGGGAACGCGGCCGGAACGTGGCGGAGAGTCGGACCGGGCCGCCGTCCATCCACTCCGCGGTGCCGCCGGCGCGCTGGATCTGGAAGCCGTAGCGCGTCGGGATCCGCGCCGACGTGGCGATGAGATAGCGGTCCGCGATCACCGCCCTGCCGTCGAGCGAGCCGGCCACGGAGGCGGCCCTCGCGGCGTCCGGGAACGAGGCCCAGAGTCGCGCGCGATCGGCGCTCGGGGGGCGGGCGGCGAGCCATTGAGGCCAGCGGGCCTCACCGGGGAGCGGGGCCAGCTCGGCGGCCAGATGGGCGCCGTGCCTCTCGGCGATCGCCTCGAGCTGCGAGATGGTGCCGTGGAGCGCGCCCAGATCCGGCGCCCCGGAGGAGAGCGACACGTGGCGGACCGGGACGGGGCCGTACAGGTCGAGGCCGCGCCTCTCGAGGACGGCGACGTCGTCCACCGCCAGCGCGATCTCCGCCGCCTCCAGCGAGGCCGCGTCCTCGAACCGCAGGCCCGCCACGATCTCCACCGGATCGTGCTCGTGGACGCCGGAATACACCGCTCGTCCGCCCCGCTTCCAGAGGAGCGCTCGCAGCGCAGGGAAGTCGTCGTCCACGGCCATGCCGGTGTGCATCATCACGCTCCCCCCGACGCGCGCGATCGAGTCCGGCGCCACCTCTCCGCCCTCCAGGCGGATCCCCTCGCGCTCCAGGAGCGCTCGCCACTCTTTCCCGAACGGCTCGCCCGGAGTCCATCCCGGCAAGAGATCGTCGATGTAGCGGCGGGCGTCGTCGAGCTCCTCGAAGCGCCCGACGAGCACGCAGTCGCCGCTGTTGTTGCCGGAGAATCCCTGCCAGATGCGGATACCGTCGGAGAGCCTCGCCTTGCGCCGCGCGGGCCGGGCGCAGCCCGGGAGCGGCGCGGGCCCGAGGAGCCGCGCTCGCCCGGCAGACCAGGCGGCGAGCACGTCGTCCGCCGACCGGACGGGCGCCCCCCGCGGCTGGAACGAACAGGCCTTGAGCGTGCGATCCGAGGTGATCGTCACGAAGTCCAGACCGGCCCCACAATCGCCGTCCACCCCCTCGAAGAGGCGCGGCACGGGCTCCAGCCTGTCCCCGAAGCAGACCGACAGCCGCGCTCGAACAGGGCTGTCTGCGATGATCTCTGCGAGGCGGCGCTCGCCCTCCGGGCCGAGGTGGTTGTCCGGGTCGAGCCCTACATACCGCAGCAGCGCCACGTCGCGGCACCCGAGCTGGGCGAGCCGCGCGAGGAGCGCTGGCAGCGAAGGCAGCAGCGCGGGCGTCGCGAGCACGTTCACGCCGAACGTCACGCCCGCGGCGGCGAGCAGCTCCAGCCGGTCCTCCCAGGGCGTGTCTCGATACACCGAGACTCGGATCTCCCCGACGTGCGGCGCGAGCGCGCGGAGCCTCCGCTCCGTGAGCAACGTGCCGTTCGTGGTGAAATGGAGAGCGAGCGCGGTCCGTTCGGCGAGGCGCGTCAAGAGCTCGTCGAAGCCGGCGAACGCGAGCGGCTCTCCTCCGCCGAACGCCACCTCGAGGAGGCCGCGGCGCGCGAGTCCCGAGAGCACGTCGAACGCCCCGTCCACCGTCCACTCGCTCCCCGCTTCCCGGTCCCGCGAGCAGAACGAGCACGCGAGGTTGCACCGGTTGGTGATGCCGAACAGGGCGACGCGCGGGGCCCGCCTCGTCAACCGCCGCGTCTCGGCCCCGTCCCAGCGCACGTTCGTCCCCGTTCTCGGGTGGAACCAGAGGAGCGCCCCGTCGAGCGCGTGGGGCCGGAGCTCATCGCGCGACGGCAGGGGGACCGCGTCTTCCATGGCGCGAACGATACTCTTGTTGCGGGTCCGGAACACGAGCCCCGCAGGTACGCCACGAAACAAAGTCCTTGCTCGACATTGTCCGTTATAGTAGATATTAATCCTGTAAAACGGATGAGCGGACGGAGACCGCTGCCTGGTCCTTCCTGGCCCCTCAGCGCTCGGAGCGCGTGCGCCGCCGGAAGCTCGCCTTCTGCATTCACCCTCTCCGCTTCCTGGACGCGACGTTTCCTCCTGAGCTCACGGGCCGGATCTCACGGGTGCTCGGCCGCGGACGCCGCGGCCGGCGGACGCCGACCTCCCTGCAACGAACGGAGCTGAACGCCATGACCATCGATTCTCACGATCGCGATCCCCGGAGCGATGCTTCGACGACGGACGCCGCGAGCCCCGAGGGCGCCGCGACGCGGCCGAGGGCCGAGAAGGCGGCAGGCCGGCGCGCCTTCATGGGCGTCGCCGGCTCGCTCGCCGTGGGCGGCGTCCTCGCCGGGACCCCCGGCGTCGCGCAAGCGGCGCGGGGCAGGGACATCGACGATCTGCTCGACGGGATCGGGTCGCTGCGCCGCGATCCGCGCGTCTCGCCGCTCGATCACGAGCTCCGCCTGCGCGCGCTGCGGGTGCGCGTGGAGGCCGCGGTCGACCAGTTCGAGGAGCCCATCGCGCCTCACCCGAACAACGGCGACGAGGAGCGCTATCCCAACAAGATCGGGACGGACACGCGCGGCCTGCCGCACGACGCGCGAGGCGAGGTGGATCGGGCCGCGTACCGCGTCGCCGCGCGCGCCCACGCGTCGCGCGAATGGGACGATTTCGAGGCCATCCCGCTCGGCGGCACCCGCAAGCTGGTCAGTCCGATCGGCACCCTCGCCGTCAGCCTGATCGGCACGACCCCGCCCCAGATCGGCGTGCCCCCGGCCCCCGCGCTGGCCAGCGCGGAGAAGGCCGCCGAGGCCGTCGAGGTCTACTGGAAGGCGCTGCTGCGGGACGTGCCGTTCGAGAGCTACGCCGACAGCAGCGATGTGGCGGACGCGATCGAGGAGATCGATCGCCTCTCCGGCTACACCGGCCCCCGGGTCGGCGGCCGCGTCACGCTGGAGACGCTGTTCCGCGGCAGCGTCACCTACGCCGATCCCCGGGATCGCTCGGGCAGGACGGCCAGGCACGTGATTCCTCCCGGCGTGCTCGACGGCCCTTACATCTCGCAGTTCCTCCTGCGCGACATCCCCTATGGCCCGCAGGTGCTGGAGGGCGCGATCCGCACGGCGCTGCCGGGCAACGACTTCCAGACCGATTACAACGAGTGGCTCGCGGTGCAGAACGGGCTCAACCCCACCCGGTCGATCGCGTACGACCCGGTGCGCCGCTACGTCTCGACAGGGCGCGATCTGGCGGAGTACGTGCACGGCGGCGCGGCCAGCTTCTGGGGCGCGGCGCTGCTCCTCGGCGCGGCGCGCAGCGCGAACCCGGCCGTGCCGGGGGGCATCGCGGCGCCCCTGAGCCCCACGAACCCCTACCTCTCGTCGCGGACGCAGGCCTCGGCCGCCGCGACCTTCTCGCTCGCCTACCTGCAGGGCCTGCTCCCCTTCGGGACGTCGCGCGCGATCCGCGCCGCCTACTGGCAGAAGTGGTTCGTGCACCGCAGCATCCGCCCCGAGGCGTACGGCGGGCTGGTCCACCACCGCCTCGCGAACGGGCGCGAGCACCCGCTGCACCACGACATCCTCAGCTCGCTGGCGGTCGAGCTGACGTTCGACACGTTCGGGAGCTACCTCTTGCCGCAGGCCTTCCCGGAGGGCGCCCCGCTCCACGGGTCGTACCCGGGCGGCGCCGCCGCCATCGCCGGGGTCAACGTGACGCTCCTGAAGGCGTTCTTCGACGAGGACCACGTCATCGAGGATCCGTTCGTCCCCGATCCGGCCGACCCGACCCGGCTCGTCCCCTACAGCGGGCCGCCCCTGACCGTGGGCGGTGAGCTGAACAAGCTGGCGACCAACGCCGCCTTCGGGCGCAACTGGGCGGGCATCCACTGGCGCACGGACGCCGCGGCGTCGCTGGCGCTCGGCGAGGCGGTGGCGATCAGCCTGCTCCGGGACGAGCGCCGGACCTTCCGCGAGCCGTTCGACGGGTTCACGTTCACCCGGTTCGACGGCACGCGAATCACGATCTGAGCCGGACCGGCCGCCCTCGGCGAGGCCCCGCCGCCGAGGCCGATGGTTTGCGCCGCGCCCGCGGCGTGAGATAGGATGCTCACCGGGTCTGAGGTGCATCCCCGGCGGCACGCGGAGCGGCCAGATTGCAGGGGAGGTCGCGTGGCGGCCGCCGGCCAGGAGCGCCGGGCGGACAGCCACGGAAAGCTCCGCCCGTCGTCACGGCCTTCCTATGTCGGATCCGAAAGATAGAAAGCGCACGCCGCCGCTCCTGCCGGGGGCCCGGCAAGAGCAGCTCTTACGGCACATCATCTCGACGTTCCCTTACAGCATCTGGTGGAAGGACCGCGACTGCGTCTACCTCGGCACCAACGAGATGAGCGCCCGGGGCGCGGGGCTGAGCCGCGCCGAGGACATCATCGGCCTCACCGACTACGACCTGCCCTGGACCCGCGAGGAGGCCGAGCACTACATCCGCGTCGACAAGGCCGTCATGGCGTCCGGCGAGCCGATGCTGAACATCGAGGAGACCCAGCGCCAGGCCGACGGCAGCACCCGGTACCTGCTCACCTGCAAGGTGCCGCTCAAGGACGACAACGGCGAGGTGTTCGGCATCCTCGGCTCCTGGACCGACATCACCGACCGCAAGCTCACCGAGATGGCGCTCGCCCGCGCCAAGGACGAGGCGGAGCGCGCCAAGGACGAGGCGGAGCGCGCCAACAACGCCAAGAGCGACTTCCTCGCCGCGGTGAGCCACGAGCTGCGCACGCCCCTCACCCTGATTCTGTCCCCGCTGGAGCGGCTCCTCGAGGCCCAGCACACGGCCCTGCCGGGCGACGTGCGCGACGAGCTGGAGCTCATCCGCCGCAACACGGCGCGGCTCCTCAACGTGGTGAGCGACCTGCTCGACTTCTCCAAGGCGGAGGCGGCGCGCATGGAGGTCGACTGGGAGCCGGTGGATGTTAACCGGTTCACCTCGCTGATGCTGAGCGACATCCGGCCGAGCGCGGTGGCCCGCGGCCGCACCCTGTCGATGACCGGCGACGCGCTCGGCGTGGTCCTCCTGGATCGCTACAAGTACGAGCGCATCCTGCTCAACCTCATCAGCAATGCGCTGAAGTTCTCCCACCCCGGCGGGCACGTCGAGGTCTCCCTGCGCGCGCTCGACGACGCGTCGTTCGAGCTCAGCGTGCGCGACGAGGGGATCGGCATCCCGCGGCACGAGCTCGGCAAGCTGTTCTCGAAGTTCACCCAGGTCGACGGCTCGGTGACGCGGCGGTACGAGGGCACCGGGCTCGGGCTCTCGCTGGTCAAGCAGTTCGCGGAGCTCATGCGCGGCGCGGTCGCCATCGAGAGCGAGCTCGGCCAGGGGACGACGGTCCGCGTGCGCCTGCCGCGGACGGACGAGGACGGCGCGCCGCAGGACACGGAGCCGAGGTCGCGCAGCGAGAACAGCGCCGCGCAGACGCGGCGCTGGCTGAGCTCGCTGCCGCCCGTGGAGGCCGCGCCCGAGCAGGCGGGGCAGGGGCCGGACGCCGGCGCGCCGCGCGCCGCGCGCAGGTCGAGCCGCCCGCCGGGGGCCACGCGCGCCGCGGGGCCGGGCGCGGAGGCGGACAGGCCGCTGCTCCTGCTCGTCGACGACAACCCGGACATGCGCCAGTTCATGCGCGCGCTGCTATCCCCGAGCTACCGCCTCGTGGAGGCGCAGAACGGCCTCGAGGCGCAGGAGCTGATCGAGCGCTCGCCCCCGCAGGTCATCGTCTCCGACGTGATGATGCCGCGGATGTCGGGCATCGAGCTCACCGCCTGGCTGAAGGCGCACCCCGTGCTGCGCCACGTGCCGGTCATCCTGGTCACCGCCCGCGCGGACGACGAGGCGATCGCGTCGGGGCTCGACGGCGGCGCCGACGAGTACCTGGTGAAGCCGTTCGCGCCGCGGGAGCTGCTCGCGCGCGTGCGGTCGATGGTGCGGCTCTACCGGTCGTACCAGCAGCTCGGCGCGGAGCAGGCCGAGATCGCGCGGCACTCGGGCATGGCGCAGGTCGCGATGGACGTCCTCCACAGCGCGGGCAACACGCTGAGCAGCGCCGGGATCACGGCCGATCTGGTGCGGGATCGCCTCGCGAGGTCGCGGCTGCCGCGGCTCTCGAGGGCCCTCGGCGAGCTGCTCGCGGGCGGCGGCCCGGACCTCGCCGAGCCGGCGGGCGAGCCGCGCAGCGAGAGCCTGCGTCGCTACGTGGAGCTGGCGCTCGCCGCGCTGGAGCAGGAGCAGGCGGAGACGGCGGCGGACGTCGAGCGCCTGCGCGAGCAGCTCGACGTCATCCGCGACGCCATCCGCGCGCAGGAGAGGTACGCGTACAGGAACGCGTACCGCACCGAGCGGCTCTCCGTGAGCGAGGTGATCCACGAGTCGCTGCACGCGCACGGGGTGGCGCTCGTGAACGCGCGCGTCGCGCTGCAGCTCGATCTGCGGCCGGTCGACGACGTGGTGGCGAACCGCCACGATCTCTTGACCATCCTCTACAACCTGCTCGACAACGCGCGGGCCGCGCTCGGCGAGGCGGAGGCGCTCGAGCCCTGGATCGAGATCTCGACGTGGCAGGACGGGGCCGAGGTGTGCTGCGCCGTGGAGGACAACGGGCCTGGCATCCCCGAGGGCGCGCGGATGCAGGTGTTTCAATACGGGTTCACGACCCGGGAGGGCGCGAACGGCATCGGGCTGCACTTCTCGGCGAACCGGATGAAGAGCTTCGGCGGATCCATCCGGATCGAGGAGGGCCGCGAGGGCGGGGCCCGCGTCGTGCTCACGTTCGCCGCCGCCCACGGCGCGGGCGCGCGCGGCCGCTGAGGGCGCCGCGGCGCCGGGCGCGGCCGCCGGCCCTCAGCGCGGCCGCGCGGCGTGGTCGGCGATCACGCTCGCCACGCAGCAGGTCAGCTTCTTCCCCATGCCGAGGTGAAGGAACTCGTTCGGCCCGTGCGCGTTCGATTGCGGCCCGAGCACGCCGGTGATGAGGAACTGCGCCTCGGGGAACTTCTCCCCGAGCATCGCCATGAAGGGGATCGTCCCGCCCTCGCCGATCCCCATCGCCGGCCGGCCGAAGTACGCCTGCGACGCCTTGCGCACCGCCGCCTCCAGCCAGGGCGCCGTCGCCGGCGCGTCCCACCCGGGCGACGGCTCGCTCACGCGGAACCGGACCTCGGCGCCGTACGGCGGGTCCTGCTCCAGCGCCTGCTTCAGGGCCGCCGCCGCCTTCCTCGGGTCGACGCGCGGCGGGATGCGCATCGAGAGCTTCGCCCGCGTGAACGGGCGCAGCACGTTGCCCGCGCTGGCGATGGGCGGGAGGCCGTCGGCGCCGGTCACGGAGAGCGCGGGGCGCCAGGTGCGGTTCAGGAGGAGCTCGGCCACGTCGCCGGTCACCGGCCCGGCGCCCTGCACCCACGGCAGCTCGCTCACGACCGTCGCGCCCAGGACCTCGGCCGCGGCCCGCGCCTGCTCGACGCGCTCCTTCGGGATCTCGACGTGCAGCGCGTCCACGAGGACGCGCCCGGTCCGCTCGTCCTCGATGCGCGACAGCAGCTGCCGCAGGATCCGGAAGCTCGAGGGCACGACGCCGCTGCCCACGCCCGAGTGCACGCCCTCGCGCAGGATGCTCACCTCGAGCGTGCCCTGGAGGAGCCCGCGGAGCGACGTCGTGGTCCAGAGCTGGTCGTAGTTGCCGCAGCCGGAGTCGAGGCACACGACCAGGCTCGGCTTGCCGATGCGGTCCGCGAGCGCGTCGATGTAGGCCGGCAGGTCCGGGCTGCCGCTCTCCTCGCAGCCCTCGATGAGCACCACGCAGCGCGCGTGCGGGAGCCCCTGCTCGTGCAGGAGGCGCAGCGCGGCGAGCGACGCGAAGCCCGAGTAGCCGTCGTCGGCGCCGCCGCGGCCGTAGAGCCGGTCGCCCTCGCGCACCGGCTCCCAGGGGCCGAGCCCCTGCCGCCAGCCCGTCATCTCGGGCTGCTTGTCGAGGTGGCCGTAGAGGAGCACCGTGTCGTCGCGCCTGCCCGGCACCTCCATCAGGATGACCGGCGTGCGGTTCTCGAGGCGCACGACCTCCACCGTGAGCCCGGGGATCGGCTGCGCCTTGCACCAGGCGGCGAGGAGCGACGCCGCCTTGTCCATGTGGCCGTTCTCGCGCCAGGCGGGGTCGAAGGCCGGCGACTTGTTGGGGATGCGGATGTAGTCGTGCAGCGCGGGGACGATCTCCTGCTCCCAGCAGCGCTCGCAGGACGCGACGGCTTCACTCTCGTCGAGCTTCGTCAGCATGGACCTCTCCAGGGGTTGAGGACGGCGGTGATCTCCGGGACCGACTCTACAGCGCCGGTGGGGCGGATGTACCGCCGAGAGGGGAGATCTGGCAGGTCCTGCGCGCGGCGGCGCGGATCGCGGGCGGGCGGACGGGCTCCGCGCCGCGCCGGGGAGGCCGCCGTCCGGGCGCGCGGGGCGAGCCGGGCTGGAGGCGCTCACCACATGCTGTCGATCCCCGGCATGCCGCGGCTGCGCCCGTCGAGGCAGTCGAGCAGAACGCAGGCGAGCCCGGCGTCCCCGGTCCACAGGCTGTAGCGCCACTGGCCGACCCGGCGGCGCTCGGCCTCGGACTGCGCGACGGCCCACATGGCGAGCTCGCGGGCGCGATCGAGCCAGGAGGCGTCCTGCGTGCGCCGGTAGATCTCGAGCAGGGCGGCGCCGTTGCCGTCGGTGCCGTGGCAGAGGGCCACGCCCTTCGCCAGCGGCCCGGCGGCCGCGATCGACCGCGCGCCCTTCAGGAGCAGCGGCAGCGCCTCGGGCAGCGCCGCGTGGCGCAGCGAGGTGATGATCCCGGGCGCGCCGTGGCACCACTGCAAGAGCGGCTTCGACGGCGGCCCCGCGTGCGCGGGCCAGTTGGCGAGCTCGCCGTCGATCGCCGCCAGGCGGACGAGCCCCTCCAGCGTCCGCGCGCGCAGCTGCGATCGCTGCTCCGGGCTCAGCAGGGCGTGGGCGCGCCAGAGCGCGTAGAGGTTGCCGGCCCACCCGTGCGCGGCGCCGAGATAGCGGACCCGGCGGCCGTACAGGTCCTGCTCCCACAGCCAGACGTCCAGGGCCTCGTCGTGCGTCCAGCTCTCCCACAGCGCCGCTGCGCTGTCGCGGATCAGCGCTGCCCAGCGCTCGTCCCCGGTCGTCTCGTGCAGGAACAGCGCCGCGAGCATCGTCCCGGGCGCGCCCCACAGCGCCTCGCGCGCGGGGTTGTCGCGGTTGTCGCGGACGATCTCGGCCAGGCGATCGGCCTTGCGCGCGTCCGGCCGAGCCAGACAGCACATCGTCAGCAGGGCGCTCTCGCCGAGGAACCACGACGGCACGCGCTGGCCGTCGTCGGGCGAGCGGAGGTACGCCTCGAGCACCTCGTCGAAGATATCCGGCAGGCTCATCGGCAGCTCGCAGAAGCCCGCCGCCGCCGCGCGGGCGAGGGTGAGCCAGACGCCGCACGCGCCGAAGTAGAGGCCCTGGTACGGGAGGGGCGCGCCCGGGCCCGGGGCGTCCTCGGCGTCGCGGGGATGCACCGGCCAGCCGTGCGGGCCCCGGGCGGCCAGCGCGTCCGCGGCCCATCGCTCGAGCCACGCCCGCGCCCGCCCGGGGGTCCAGGGCTCGGGCGGCAGCGTGATGTGGCGTGTCGGATCGTAGAGGATCATGCGGCCTTTCGCGCCGCGACGGCGCGGCGGCGCGGCCCAGGATAGCAGCGACGCCGAGCGCGACGCCCGGGGCGCCGCGGCGCGCGCCGCGTCGCACGGTTGGCCCGGCTACACGCTTCTTTGATATACAGGGCGGAATAGAGCCGGGAGAACGGATGGCATTCGAGGCGGATTGCAGCGACATCGTCGCGGAGAACCAGCAGCTGAGGCAGCGCATCCGGGAGCTGGAGCAAGCCGAGGAGGAGCGGGATCGCCTCCGGGAGGCGCTGCGCCGGAGCGAGGAGCATGTGCGCCTCTTCGTTACCTATACACCGGCCGCGGTGGTCATGCTCGATCGGGACATGCGCTACGTCCTGGCCAGTAGCCGATGGCTGGTGGATTACGGCTTGAAAGAGCGAGAGATCATCGGCCGGAGCCATTATGAGCTCTTCCCTGACATCCCCGAGCACTGGAGGGCGGTCCACCGGCGGTGCCTCGCGGGGGCCTCGGAGAGCAATGATGAGGAGGCCTTCCCGCGGAGCGACGGGCACGTCGACTGGGTGCGCTGGAAGATCTTCCCGTGGCACACGACGAGCGGCGAGATCGGCGGGATCATGCTGTTCACCGAGGTGGTCACCGAGCGAAAGCGGCTCGAGGATACGCTCCGGATGCAGGCGAAGACGCTGCTGGAGCTGTCGACGCCCATCGTGCCCATCAGCCAGGGCGTCCTCGTGCTGCCGCTCGTGGGCGTGCTGGACGCGGCGCGGGCGCAGCAGATCATGGAGAACCTGCTGGGCAAGGTGGTCGAGCGGCAGGCGCGGGTGGCGATCGTCGACGTCACGGGCGTGCCGCACATCGACACGGCCTCGGCCAGCGCGCTCCTGCAGGTGGCGCGGGCGGTCCGGCTGCTCGGGGCGCAGGTCGTCCTGACGGGCATCCGGCCCGAGGTGTCGCGGGCCATCGTCGGCCTCGACATCGAGCTCGGCGGCGTCGTGGTCCGACGCGATCTTCAGAGCGGGATCGCGTTCGCGACCGCGGCGGGCTCGCCGGCGGCGCCGCCGACGGCTTGACGCTCGCTGCCGAGGGGGGCTGCTGCTCCAGCTGGAGCGACAAGCGAGTTGAAGCTGCCTGAAACGAGCAGAGTCTCGAGACCGCCAAGGCACCAGGACGCCAAGAAGAAGGTGCTATCTTGGCGCCGTTGGCGCCTTGCGCGCGGGCCCTGGTCGTCGCGGCGCGGGACCTGGCACAACGCGGCGCACGGCACGCTGTGCCAGGCGTATAAGTGTCGGATATCCATGGATTTATTCGCTAGCTAAGGCGCCGGCCGGCGTGGCATACGCCATGCTGGCGGGGCAGACATGACGGCGAGCTCTTTCCGCGATCGCCGCCCGCGTCGCGCGCGCCGTGCGCGCGTGGGGGCGGGCCTGTTGTCGTTGGCCACCTTCGTCGGTTGTTCGGGCGAGACGCCCGATCCGCCGCCGGAGCAGACGTCGACGAGGTGCGACTTCGTGCTCCCTGCGGGCGGCGCGCCCGCGCCGAGCGGCGATCTGCGCATCAACGAGGTGATGACCGGCAACGACGGCGCGTGGGTCGATGAGATCGGCGAGACGGACGATTTCATCGAGCTCGTCAACATCGGCGATCGCGCGCTCGATCTCGGGGAGTACGCCCTGGGGGAGAAGCTCGGCGAGGCGACGCGGCTGCCGCAGGGGACGCTCGAGCCGGGCAAGACGGCGCTCTTCTGGGCCGACGACGCGCCCGAGCAGGGCCCGCGGCACCTGCCGTTCAAGCTCTCGAATTCGGGCGCGCGCGTGCTGCTCTGGTCGCCGTCGTGCGCGCTGGCCGACGTCATGGACGTGCCGGAGCTGCCGCGCTCCGAGAGCTACGCGCGCCTGCCCGACGGGACGGGCGAGCCGTCGATCTGCCGCTACGCCACGCCCGAGCGCGAGAACGGCGAGAGCTGCGATCCGCCGGAGCCGCCGAGCCTCGACGACAGCTTCAAGTTCGCGCCCTTCCCGTGGCCCGAGCCGTTCCCGGCCATCGCCGGGCCGCTGGTCATCTCGGAGCTGTCGCTGCGGCCCGCGGGGTTCGTCGAGGTGCTGAACGCGAGCGACGAGGCCGTGGCGCTCGACGGCTTCGCGCTGCGCCTCTCGGCGCTCGCCCCGGGGCAGCCGCCGCCCGCCGAGGGCGCGGGCGTGGCGCTCGCGTGGCCGGCGCCGTCCGTCGCGCTCGCGCCCGGGGAGCGCGTGAGCGTCCCGGTGAGCGCGGCGGACACCGCCGAGATCGAGGCCTCGCCGGACTTCGAGGGCGTGGTGACGCTGTGGCAGGCCGGCCGGCCGGAGCCGAGCGATCGGATCGACTTCATGGCGTGGCCCGAGGGCGCGTCGCTGGCCCGCGTGCCCGACGCGACTGGGGCGCCGCGCTTCTGCGAGGCGGCGAGCCCCGGCGCGGCGAACGAGGGCTGCGCCGAGCTGTCCGGCCGCCCGCTCGCGAGCGGGCGCGCGCGCCGGCTGGAGACCGCGGGCGATTTCGCCGCGCTGGCCAGGGGCGGCACCGAGGTCGGCGAGGCCGGCGTCAAGTTCGTGGTCGACATGGCCGCGAACGACACCGTGCACCTCCTGAGCACGGAGAAGTGGGCGCTCCACTACACCTTCATCCGCGAGCAGATCCAGCGCGAGCCGCACCTCGATCGCTGCGACCCCGAGCAAGCCGCGGAGTTCAACACCGGCTGGGGGCTGTTCAGCCAGTCCGAGTACTTCCGCTCCGAGGGGCGCCGCTTCCTCCTCGGCACGCTGGTAGAGCACACGAACGGCGCCAAAACCGTCGAGTTCGCCCCCGGCGACAAGATCGTCGGCGCGCAGATGCGGCGCGCGTTCTTCGCGGTGATGAAGGCGGTGCCCGACCCGGAGGCGTGGGCGATCCGGCCCACCGAGGCGCGCCAGATCAACGAGATGCGCGCGATCGAGGGGACCGCGCCGCTCCTGGGGCCGAACGCGCCGTACCGGGGGCTCACCTACCAGCCGCTCAACCCGGCCGAGGGGTTCGGCACGCTGACGTTCGTCCCGGGGCGCGAGCTGGAGACGGCGGAGCTCGGCCCGAACGTGATCGTGGTGACGGACGATGTGCCGAACGAGACGGCGTTCATGGGCGGCCTCATCACCGAGGCGTTCCAGACGCCGCTCTCGCACGTGAACGTGCTGGCGCGCGGCCGGGGGACGCCGAACATGGCCCTGCGCGGCGCGCGGGAGGACGAGCGCCTGAAGGGCCTGTTCGGCAAGCTGGTGCGGCTCGAGGTGCGCGCGACGGACTTCGACCTCCGCGAGGCGACCGCGGAGGAGGCGGACGCCTACTGGGAGGCGCGCAAGCCGAAGGGCGAGCGGCTCTCGCCGGCGCTCGACGTCTCCGTGCGCGGGATCGTGTCGCTCGACGCCGCGAGCTATGCGATGAGCGACAGCATCGGGTCCAAGGCGGCAGGCATGGCCGAGCTGTACCGCGTGAGCGGCGTGGGGGCGTATTGCCCGCCCGACCTGATTCCGCTGTACGTGCCGCCCGCGGCGTTCGCGATCCCGTTCTCGCATTACATGGATCATTTCCAGGCGAGCGGCGCGGCGGAGCTCCTGGCCGAGCTCGAGCAGGACCCCGAGTTCCGCGCGGACCCGCGCGCGCACGCCGAAGGGCTGGCCGAGGTGCGCGCGCGGATGCTGGAGCACCCGGTGGACCCCGCGCTGCTGAGCGAGGTCGAGGCCGCGGTCAAACGGCGCTTCGGCGGCGACCGCGTGCGGCTGCGCAGCAGCAGCAACACCGAGGATCTGGCGACCTTCAACGGCGCGGGGCTGCACACGTCGACGAGCGGCGATCTGGACGCGGCGTCGAGCTCCATCGAGGACGCGCTGCGGACGGTCTGGTCGAGCCTCTGGAACACGCGCGCCTACGACGAGCGGGAGTTCGGCCACGTCGAGCAGGCGCGCGCGGCCATGGCCGTGCTGGTGCACCAGGCCTGGCAATCGGAGCGCGCGCAGGGCGTGGCCATCAGCCGCAACGCGCTCGACGCCACCCGCGACAGCCAATATTACATCAACGCGCAGATCGGGGAGGCGTCGGTCACCAACCCCGCGCCCGGCGTGACCAGCGACGAGATCGTGTACACGCCGCCGCCGCGCACGATCAAGGCGGAGTACCACGCTCGCTCGAGCCTGACGCGCGGGCGCGACGTGCTGTCATTCCCGGAGGTCCAGAGGCTCGGCTGCGTGCTCGGGTCGATCCACGACCATTACCGGCCGCTGGTCGACCCGAAGGGGGAGAACCGGCTCTACGCGATGCAGATCGAGTGGAAGCTGATCGGCCCGGAGCGCCGGCTGCTGGTCAAGCAGGCGCGGCCCTACAGCTTCGGCGCGCTCGCTGCGCCGGGCGATTGCCGCGAGTACTGACACCGCGCTGCCCGAGCTCGCCCCGCGTCGGGGCGGGAGGTCTCGTCGAGCCGCCCGGCGCCCGCGGGCGGCTCGTGCGAGACGCCTGCGGGGGAGAAATGTGAAGAAATGCAAACCGGCCGCGAACCGTCGATTGCGACGATGTAGTGTCCAGGGCAGAACGCCACGCTCCCTCGCCGGCGACGAACGTCCTTGTGCGTTCTGCTATCCTCGCGAGAAGGCAATGATATCTATCGACGGTTCATCGATGTATTGATGAGGCTGTTGCCGCTCTGCGGCTTGCGAGACTTCAAGATGAGTCTGCCGCATGGCCGCTCGTGGCTTCATGTCGCGCTCTGTCTTGACGAAATCTATAAATACTTCGTCTTGCACGTCGGACGAGGCTCTTCTATGTTCGCCGCATCGCAGGCGCGACGCGCGCATCTCGCGCCCTGGACGACGGCCTGCGATACAGGAGCTATGTCATGAAGATGCGACAAGCATTCGCGGTCTTTGGCGTCATCGCTGCTGTGGGCATCGCCGGGTGCGTGGGCTCCGAAGAGCCTGCGGAGCCGGAGATCGTCCGCCTGGACCCGAGCGAAGCCGCAGAGAACCCGCTCGGCAGCTGGAGCGGGCCCGCCTCTGGACCCGCCGCCGAAGCGCAGTCGACCGGCCAGACCTCCGACGCCGCCGCATACTGTTGGGTGTGGCTCGACTACTGCGTCGACCCGCGTACCGGGACGGGGACGTGCCATGATAACGGCGGCTGTAGCTGGGAGCAGTTCATCAATGCATGCATCGACCTATACGAAGACATCTGCATCTGAGCGTAGCGGGGAGTCCCGCGGCACGTCTTGAGACCGCTTCCAGCTGAGGTGCGCGCGCTGGCTCCGCCGGCAAAGGCAAAGGCCGGCGCGCGCCCGGCGATGGCAGGCGTTCCCCTGGGTCGATCGCACCCGATGCCGGGCCGGCGCGCGCCCGCCCGGTGGTAAGGTGGGCGCGTGGTCCTGCGTCCGGCAGCCTGGGTGGGTCGCGACCGAGAGCTGAGCCTGCTCGACGACCTGCTCGGCGCGGCGCTGGCCGGCCGCGGATCGAGCGCCCTCGTGGCGGGCGAGCCGGGCATCGGCAAGACGCGCCTGCTCGAGGAGCTCGCCGAGCGCGCGCGGGCGCGCGGCTTCGCGGTCGCGTGGGGGCGGGGGTGGGAGCTCGGTCAGGCGCCGAGCTTCTGGCCCTGGCTCGAGATCCTGCGCGCGCTGCTCGGGCGGCCGCGGGCGCCCGCGGCGTTCGCCGGCCGGCTGCGCGGGCTGCTGTTCGAGCTCGCGCCCGGGGAGCCCGCGCGCGGCGCGGACGTGTTCCAGCTCTACGACGCGGTCGCCTGCCACCTCTCGGCGCACGCGCGCGAGGAGCCGATCGCGCTCTTCTTCGACGATCTCCACGCCGTCGACCCCTCGTCGCTCGAGCTCATGGAGTTCGTCGCGCGGGGCCTGCACGCCGAGCGCGTCGCGCTCTTCGGCAGCCGGCGCGACGTCGACGGCCGCCGGCCGGAGATCGAGCGGCGCCTCTCGCGGCTCGCGCGCCTCTGCGATCACCTCGGGCTCGAGCGCCTGTCCGAGGGCGACGTGAGGCGCTGGATCGAGCAGACCACGGGCGACGACGACCCGGGCGCGGCGCGCCGGATCCACGCGGCGAGCGACGGCAACCCGCTCTTCGTGAGCGAGCTCCTGCGGCTGCCCGCGCCCGCCGCGGCGCTGCCGGGCACGCTGCGCGCGCTCGTCGGCGAGCGCCTCGCCGCCCTCGAGGCGAGCCACCGCGAGGCGCTGCGCGCCGCGGCGCTGGTCGGGCGGGAGTTCGGGCTGCCCCTCGTGGCGGCCCTGCTCGAGCGGCCCGCCGCGGAGCTCGAGGCCGCGGCGCACGAGGCGTGCGCCCTCGGCGTGCTCGCGCCGGTGAGCCCGGGCCGTTACCGCTTCTCGCACGCCCTCGTGGCCGAGACGCTGGTGCAGGAGCTGCCCCCGGCGCGGCGCGCGCTCCTGCACCGGCGCGCCGCCGAGGCCCTGGAGGCCCGCCATGAGGGCGACCCGGCCGCGCCCCTCCACGAGATCGCGCGCCACTGGCTCGAGGCGGGCGTCGCGTCGGCGCCGCGGGCCACGCGCGCCGCCGAGCGCGCCGCGCGCCTCGCCATGGCGCGCCTCGCCTTCGCGGACGCCGCCGCGCTCTACGAGCGGGCGCTCGCGGCCGAGGCCCTCGCCTCGCCCGTCGATCCGGCGCGGCAGGGGGAGCTGCTCGTCGCGCACGTCGAGGCGCTGGCGCGCGCCGAGCAGCGAGCGAGCGCCGAGGCCGCGTGCGGCAGGGCCGTCGAGCTCGCGCGGGCCCGGGGGGACGGGGCGCTGCTCGCGCGCGCCGCGCTCGCGCTCGGCGCGGAGAGCCGCGCCGGCGCCGCCGATCGCGAGGTCGCGCGCCTGCTCGGCGAGGCGCTCGCGCTCCTGCCGCCGGGCGACAGCCCGCTCGCGGCCCGGGTCAGCGCGCGGCTCGCCAGCGCGCGCCAGCCCGAGCTCGATCCGCGAGGGCCGATGGACCTCGCCCGGAGCGCCATCGCCATGGCGCGGCGCTTCGACGATCCCGGGCTCTCGCTCTCGGTCATCCACGCCGCGCTCGGCGCCCTGATGGACTTCGCGCCGCCCGAGGAGCGCGCCGGCCTGAACGCCGAGGCGCTCGAGCTCGCGGTCTCGCTCGGCGACGGCCCGCGCGCGCTGCTCGCGGCGCAGCGCCTCGCCTTCGATCGCGCCGAGCTGCTCGACGCGGGCGGCTTCGAGGGCGCGCTCGGCCGCTGCGAGGCGCTCGCGGGCGAGCTCGGCCAGCCGCGCTACGGCTGGGTGCCCGCCATGTTCCGGTCGATGCGCGCCGAGTGGCAGGGCGACCTCGAGCGCGCCGTGCAGTTGGAGAACGAGGCGCGCCGCATCCGCGATCAGGGCGACGCGGAAGGCGCGAGGCTCGTCCCCGCCCGGCCGCTCTCGCGCGCGCTCGGGCGCTACGACCCCGAGCGCCTCGAGCGCTTCCTGGGCGAGCTCTCGAGCCGGGCGCCCGACAGCGCCGCCGTGCTCCTGTTCACGGCGCTGCTCGCGAGCTGGCGAGGCCAGGAAGGGCCCGCGCGCGCGGCGCTCGACGGGCTGTGCGCGCGCGGCTACGCGGGCTTCCTGCGGCGTCCCGGGCCCCCGCGCGGCGGCCCCGGGCCGGACGACCCGAGCGTCGCCGGGTACATCCACATGCCGGAGCTGGCCGTCGAGATCGCGTGCGCGCTGGGGGACGCGCCCTGGGCGCGGGCGCTCTACGACGAGCTCGCCCCGTCGGCCGGGACGGCGTTCGTGCTGACCACGACCGCGTTCTCGCTGCACGGGCTGGTCGACATCGCCCTGCTCAACCTGAGCGCCGTGCTGTCGCGCTGGGAGGACGCCGAGCGGCACGCCCGCGCGGCCCTCGCCGCCGCCGAGCGGCTGGGCGCGCGGCCCCTCGCGGCGCGCGTCCACCACGATCACGCCCGCGTCGCGCTCGCGCGCCGGCGCACGGCAGGGGCCGGCGACCGCGACGCGCTCGCGGCGAGCGCCCGGGAGCGGCTCGAGCGGGCCGCGGCGCTCGCGAGCGAGGTCGGCCTGAGCGCGCTCGAGGAGCGCTGCCGCCGGGCGCTCGCCGGGCTCGAGGGCGCGCGGCCCGCGCCGCTCGCGCCGCTCGTCCCAGCCGACCCTGCGCCGGCCCGCGCTCGCCCCGGGCGCACCGAGCCGCTGCGGCTCGTCCGGGAGGGCGAGTACTGGACCGTCAGCGCCGCGGGCGCCCTGTGCCGCGTGCAGGACAGCCGCGGCATGCGCATGCTGGCGCAGCTCGTGGACGAGCCCGGCCGAGAGCTCCACGTGCTCGAGCTCTCGGGCAGCCCCGCGGGCGTCGATCCCGGCGACGCGGGCGAGATCCACGACGCGCGGGCCCTCGCCGAGTACCAGGCGCGGGTGCGCGAGCTGCGCGCCGAGATCGAGGAAGCCGCGGGTTTCAACGATCTCGGCCGCCGCGAGCGGCTCGCCGCGGAGCTCGAGGCGGTGACCCGGGAGCTCTCGCGCGGCCTCGGCCTCGGCGGCCGCGCGCGGCGCGGCGCCTCGGCGGTCGAGCGCGCGCGCGTCAACGTCCGCCGCCGCCTGACGCTCGCGCTGCGCCGCATCCGCGCCGCGAGCCCCGCCATCGCCGACGAGCTCGAGGCGGCGCTGCGCACCGGCGTCCACTGCGTCTACACCCCCCCGACTTGAGCGCCCTCGCCGCGCCGCTCAGCCGCTCGCACGGTCGAGCTCCGCGCAGAGCTCGGGCGAGAGCTCCAGGTTCACGGCGCGCAGGTTCTGCTCGAGCTGCTCGAGCGTCCGCGGCCCCACGAGCGGGACGACGCGGGGGGCGCGCTGGTGCACCAGCCACGCGAGCACCAGCTGGTGCGGCAGCACCTCGAGCCGCCGCGCGATCGCGGCGACGGCCGCGAGGCGCGCGTCGCTGTCGCTGCCGAGGTAGGGCTGCATGGCCCAGTGGCCCTGCCGCTTTTCGGCGCTGTCGTAGATCCCCTTCAGGATGGGCGAGTACGCGACCAGCGACAGGTCCGGGTGCTCGCGCAGGTAGTCGAGCTGCTCGTCGTCCACGATCGACGCGTGCTCGAGGCCCTGGCGCCGGCGGAGGTAGGAGTGCTGCTGCTGCAGCGCGACCGGCGCGGGCCAGCCCTCGGCCGCGCAGCGCTGGCGGATGCGCTCGAGGCGCCAGGTGCGCACGTTCGACCAGCCGATGAACCGCGCCTTGCCCGCCTTCACCAGCCGGGCGAGCGCCTCGAGCGTCTCGTCGAGCGGGGTCACCCGATCGTCGACGTGCACGTAGTACAGGTCCACGTAGTCCGTCTGCAGCCGGCGCAGGCTCGCCTCCAGGGCGCGCTCGAGCGTCTCGCGGCCGGCGCCCTCGAAGTCGCGGCGCGCGCTCGTCCAGTCGACCTCGCCGCCCTCGCGCCAGTGCGCGTCGGGGGTCCGCACCATCGCCGCGCCCTTGGTCGCGAGGAACACCTGCCCGCGGTTGCCGCGCTGCGCGAGCCAGCGCCCCAGCACCGCCTCGCTCTCGCCGCCGTGGCTGCCCCGTCGAAAGAACCAGCCGTAACAGTTGGCGGTGTCCAGGAAATTGCCGCCCCGCTCGAGGTAGCGATCGAGCATCTGCCGCGACTCCTCCTCGCTCGTCAGCGTGCCCATCAGCATGCAGCCCAGGCTCAGCTGGCTCACCTTCTGCCCCGTGTTACCCAGCTCGACGACCTTCATCGTGCGCTCTCCTGGCTCGAGGTGCCGTATCGGGACCGCACCGGCGCACGCCGTCTCCCGGGCCGCCCGCCTCGAGCCGCGCAGGCGCCACCCGAGGGGCGTAACCTGGCGAGGAACGGACGTAACCCGGGCGATCCTCGAGGCCCCGGCCGCGCCGGAGGGCCCGCCGTTCCCCGGCGTTCCTGCCGTTCCCCGGCGGGGCCGGGGCCGCTCGGGCCAGCGCCGCGTCGCCCGGGATCGTGCCTGGCGCTCCAGGCGACAGAGGCTCAGCGCTTCCGCAGGTACTTGCGAATGTCGACGGAGACGGCCGCCACGATGATGATGCCCTTGATGATCTGCTGCCAGTAAGGGGACACCCCGAGGATGACGAGGCCGTTGTTGAGCACCTCGAAGATGAGCACTCCGGTGAGGATGCCGCCGACGGTCCCGACGCCGCCCGACGTCGAGACGCCGCCGATGACGCAGGCCGCGATGGCGTCGAGCTCGTACATCAGGCCATAGTTGTTCGTGGCGCCGCCGGTCCTCGCCGCGAGGAGCGCCCCGGCGAGGCCGTAAAGCGCGCCGGCCAGGAGGTACACGAGCAGGAGCGTCTTCGGGACGTCGACCCCCGAGACGACCGCCGCTTCGCGGCTCGAGCCGATGGCATAGATGTTCTTGCCGAGGCGGGTCTGGTTGAGGAGCACCCAGATGGCGACGGTGATCACCGCCGCGATGATGACGAGGTAGGGCAATGCCCAGTCGCCGCCGAAGCGGATCGCGCCGGTGCCGATGGCGGTGAAGTCGTCCCGCAGGCCGCCGATCGGCTGGGCGCCGAGCGGCGGGCGGTCGACGTAGAGCGACGCGGCGCCGTAGGCCATGATCATCGTGCCGAGCGTGGCGATGAAGGGCGGCACGTTGAGGAAGGCCACGATCGACCCGTTGATGAGCCCGACCGCGGCGCCGACGCTGACGGCCGCGACGATGCACAGGAGCACCGGCTGGCTGGCGAGGTGCGGGTACATCCGGCTCGCGTAATCGGGCCGCTGCAGCAGCGAGGCGGCGATGCAGGCGGCGAGCCCCACCGTGCGGCCGGCGGAGAGGTCGGTACCGCGCGTGATCAGGACCCCTCCCTCGCCGAGGGCGATGATCACCCGGACCGAGGAGATGATGAGGACGTTGATGAGGTTGGCCACGCTCAAGAAGCTGGGCCGCATGACGCCGATCACGAGGACCAGGAGGAGGAGGACCAGAGAGATCGCCTGCCGGCTGGCGAACTCTCGAGCTGCCCTCATGCGATCGCGGGCGGCGCCGCCGGCGCTGCTGGTTGCCATGACGTGGTCCCTCTGCTTTCGATCGATTCGATGGCTCAACGGAACTGCGTGGACAGCGACATGATCTCCTCCTGGGTGGCGCTCTTGCCCTCCAGGGTGCCCGTGACCCGCCCCTCGCACATGACCAGGATGCGATCGGACATGCCGAGGACCTCCGGCAGCTCCGAGGAGATCAGGATGATGCTCTTCCCCCGCTTCGCGAGGTCCGCGATGATCGTGTAGATCTCGTATTTGGCGCCGACGTCGACGCCGCGGGTCGGCTCGTCGAGGATGAGGATGTCGGGGCTCGTGAGGAGCCAGCGCGCCAGGATGACCTTCTGCTGGTTGCCGCCGGACAGGTTCTGGATGAAGGCGCGCGTGCTCGGCGTCTTGACGCGCAGCGCCTCCACGAGCCGCCGCACGTCCGCCTCGGCGCGGCCGAGATCCAGCAGACCGGCCCTGCGCTTGTAGTTCTTCCAGCTCGCCGACAGCGTGTTGTCGGCCACGTGGAGCATCGGGAAGATCCCCGTCGAGCGGCGCTCCTCGGTCAGGAGCGCCATCCCGCGCGCGATGGCCTTGATGGGGCTCCCGATCTGCGCCTCTCTCCCGTCGATGATGACACGACCCTTCGCGACGGAGCGCAGCCCGAACAGCGCTTCCATCACCTCGGTGCGCTGGGCGCCCACGAGGCCGCTCACCCCGAGGATCTCGCCCCGTCGGAGCTCGAAGCTCACGTCCTCGAAGGACCTCGGATCCGCCGAGGTCAGCCCCTCGACCCGCATCACCACCTCGCCGGGGTCGTTCTCGCGCGGCGGGAACCGGTGCGTCATGTCGCGGCCGACCATGCGCTGGATGATGAGATCGGTCGTGAGCTCGGACGACGGATAGGTCCCGACGAGGCGCCCGTCGCGCATGATCGTGACCTCATCGGAGATGCGAAGGATCTCCTCCATCTTGTGCGAGATGTAGATGATGGCCACCCCCTCGCGCCGGAGCCTGCCGATGATCTCGAAGAGGTGCTCCACCTCGTGCTCGGTGAGCGACGAGGTCGGCTCATCCATGATGATGATCTTGGCGCGCCGGGAGACCGCCTTGGCGATCTCCATCGACTGGAGCTTCGAGACCGGGAGGTCCACGGCCCAGGCGGTCGGGTCGATGTCCATCCGGAGCTCCTGGAAGAGCGCCTGCGTGTCGCGCAGCATCTTCTCGTGATCGACCAGCTTGAGAGGCCCGAACCGGCGGATCGGGTAGCGCCCCAGCCAGAGGTTCTCCATGACGCTCCGGTAGGCGATCGGCTGCAGCTCCTGGTGGATCATGGCGATGCCATGATCGAGCGCGGCGCGCGACGACGGCAGTGATACGGTCTCGCCGGCCAGCGCGATCGTGCCGGAGTCCGGCGTGTACATGCCGAACAGGCACTTCATCAGCGTGGACTTGCCCGCGCCGTTCTCCCCCATGAGGGCGTGGACGGTGCCGGGACGGACCCGCAGGGTCACCGAGTCCAGGGCCTTCACCCCCGGGAACTCCTTGGAGACGCCGCTCATCTCGAGGGCGTAATCGGCGGCGGCCATGACGGACTCCTGTGCACTCGACCGGGGGAGGCGGCGCCGGCCGCTCCCCGGCCGACGCGCGCCGCGAGCGCGCTCGCCTCACTTGAGCTGCTGGTGGTTCTCCTTCGTGACCTTCCGGTAGGGGACCCAGACGTACCTGCCGTCGAGCGGCGCGACGCTGGTCTTGACCTCGGCGCCCGTGGCGAGCGCGAGGGAGATGTCGAAGATCGCCTGGCCCTGGCCCCTGGCGTCGTTGAGGACGGTGCCGAGGAGCGTGCCGTTCGCGATCGCGTCGAGGGCGGGCGGCGTCGCGTCGACGCCGACGACCGGCATGTACTTGCCGCCGGTGAAATACCCAGCGGCCTTGAGCGCCTCGATCGCGCCGAGGGCCATGTCGTCGTTGTTGGCGAGGACGACCTCGATCTTGTCGTTGTGCGCGGCGAGGAAGGCGGCCATCTTCTCCTGCCCCTTGACGCGCTCCCACATGGCCGTGTCCTCCGCGAGCTTCTCCACCTGGAGCCCGGCGCCGGTGATGGCCTTGATGGAGTACTCCGTGCGGATCGGGGCGTCCTGGTGCCCGGGCTCGCCGGTCAGCATGACGTACTGGATCTTGCCGTCCTTGTTCCGATCGGCCTCCGGATGGGCCTTCCAATAGTCGACGACGATCTCGCCCTGCATCGTGCCGGACTGCTCGGCCTCGGCGCCGACGTAATAGGCCTTGTCCCACCTGGCCATGTCTTCTTTGAGCGGCTCGCGGTTGAAGAAGACCACCGGCACGTCCTTGGCCTTGGCCTTGTCGACGATGATCGGCACTGCGGTCCGGTCGACCAGGTTGATGGCCATCACCTTGAAGCCCTGCACGAGGAACTGGTCGACCTGATCGTTCTGGATGGGCTGCTGGTTCTGGCTGTCGACGATGTTCAGCTCCGCCTTGCCCTTGGCGCGCTCCTCGATGGTCCGCCGTATGTACGACATGAAGGTGTTGTCGAACTGGTAGATGGCGACCGCCAGCCTGGGCGTGCCGGAGCCGGGCGCGCCGCTGCTCGGGCCGCCTTCCTGACAGCCGGACATCATGACGGCGATGGCCGCCGCCGCGAAACAAAGCGCCCTCATACAGAGATCTCCTTACGCATCAGCCGTCGAATGAGCGAGGCTCGTCGTGGTCTCTGCTGGATTACCCTCGGTGAACCGCCGAGCACCGTCGAGCGGCGATCGCTTCCACCACGATCGAGCCACGGAGTCGGTGCCTGGACCCGGAGGTCTCGGCGCGCATGATGACCCACCCATGGCGAAGCAAAAGCACAAACTTCGTCCTCATGTTAACGATAACATTTGGGGTGTCAACGCGAATCGACGCGAACCGACCGGCCCGCGGGTCTCCTCGATCCCGGGGGAGGACGAGGCGGGCAGCGCTCCTCCGAAGCGCCGCGCCAGGAGGGCGAGCGCGCCCGCGGTCGCCGCGGCCGGCCGCCGCTGCGCGTCAATCGGGGTCGAGGATGGCGGCGTACATCGGTCGATTTCTATTGACGCTCGTCATGTTAACGTTAACATGTGCATCCTGAGCCGCGATCGTGCGGCTGAGCTTGCCCTTACCTGACAGGAGACGTCGGATGTCGATGAGCATGAAGCTGATGAGTGCCGTGTTGATGAGCGTCGGCATTGGTTTTGCGGGGGCCGCGTGGGCCGCGGGCGGGGCGGCGGACGTCCCCGCTTCGGTCGCTGAGGGGAAGGATTTCGGCTGTGGTGCAAAAGGACAGAAGGCTTGTCCGATGCAGGGCTGGATGAAGACGGTGATGCAGTCGGCGACGACGAGCGGCGACGGCGCGAAGATCGCGTCGGCGCTGGAATACGTCGCGTCGAAGCCGCCGCCTGGGATGCCCAAGTGGGTCGCGATCTCGAAGGAAGGCGCGGAGAAGGCCAAGAAGGGCGACATCGACGGCGCCAAGGCGAGCTGCAAGGCGTGCCATGATCTCTACAAGGCGGAGTACAAGGCGAAGCTCCGCGACGCCGCCTTTTGAGGCGCCGCTCTCTCGGCTCTCCCCCCTCCGCTGCTCGCGCCGGGCGCGCCCTCTCCTGGCAGCGCTGGCCGTCCCCGCCGGGGCTCAGGCCAACGCTGGCCGGGAAGGGCTCCGGTCGATCCCGACGACGTTGCGTTTACAGACGCGCCGCTCGCCACTAGCTTGGCGAGAAGTGAGGTGCCCATGTCCACATCTGCCCAAGCTCCGAAGTCCGACGAACAACTCACCCCCGTGCGCTGGGGCGTCCTCGGGGCGAGCAACTTCGCGCTGACGGTCAGCCTCCCCGCCATGAAGCGGGGGCCCCTCACCCAGCTCGCCGCGCTGGCGTCGCGCGACATCGGCAAGGCGAGCGCCGCCGCGCGGTCGCTCGGGATCCCGAGGGCGTACGGCAGCTACGACGAGCTGCTCGACGATCCGGAGATCGACGCCATCTACAATCCGCTGCCCAACCACCTGCACGTGAAGTGGACGGCGCGCGCGGCCCGCGCCGGCAAGCACGTCCTCTGCGAAAAGCCGATCGCGCTCAGCGCCAAGGACGCCGAGGCGCTGGTCGACGTGCAGCGCGAGACGGGCAAGCTGATCGCCGAAGCGTTCATGATCCGCAACCATCCGCAGTGGCAGAAGGCCAGGGACTGGGTGCGCAGCGGCGAGATCGGCAACCTGGTCAGCGTCCAGGCGGCGTTCTCGTACTACAACCGCGACGCCGGCAACATCCGCAACAAGAAGGCAGTCGGGGGCGGCGCGCTCTACGACATCGGCTGCTACGCGGTGAACACCTCGCGCTTCCTGTTCGGACGCGAGCCCCTGCGGGCGATGGCGCTCGTCGACCGCGATCCAGAGTTCGGCACCGATCGCCTGACCTCGGGCCTGCTCGACTACGGCGGCGCGCACCTGACGTTCACGTGCAGCACGCAGGCGGTGGCCTACCAGCGCGTGAACGCGCTCGGCACCAAGGGCCGCATCGAGATCGAGATCCCGTTCAACGCCCCCGCCGACCAGCCGTGCAAGGTATGGCTCGACGACGGCTCGACGCTGAACTGCAGCTCGGCCAAGCTGACCTCGCTTCCCGCCGTCGACCAGTACCACCTGCAGAGCGAGGCGTTCTCGCGCGCCATCCGCGCCGGTGGCCCCGTCGAGAACTCGATCGAGGTCGCGGTCGGCAACATGCGCGTCATCGACGCGCTCTTCCGTTCCGCCGAGAGCGGCCGCTGGGAGAAGATCTAGCCCGCGCGACAGGCTCGGGAACGAGGCCGCTCAGGCGCTCGCCTTGAGCGCGGCGAACTCGCCCGGATCGTGGATGGTCGGGGGATTGATCCCGCCGCCGATGAAGTCTTGCGTCCGGTCGTACATGCCGAAGTGGGTCACCGGCCCCGAACCGCCCGGCGCCGGGAAGCCATCCGCGCCTGCCTTGACGCCGAGGGCGTTCATCAAGCTGCAGTAGTGCTTGTTGATCGGCGCGTTGGCGACCGACGGATCGGTCCCCGTGGCCTGGGTGGTCGCGTCGACCTCGTTCGGACCGCCGTCGACACACGTGATCTCGCTGTTGCCGGTCGTGAGATCGGGCGAGCCATCCTCGACGTTCACGGCCCAGCCGGTGGAAAGGGCCCTCGAGCCACGTGCCGCCCTTCACGAAACCTCCACGAACCGCTCCACCAAGCTCCACGAGCGGCTCATGCCGCTCACCCGTCGTGTGAGCTAGGTTGAAGGCCTCACCCATGCACGGCGGTAAGGCGATGACAGAAACGGCGCACAACGGCGGCGGACGGCGCGGAAGTCCCTGGAGGATAGCGGTCTGGGGCATCGCAGCGCTCGTCCTGCTGCTGCCCTTGATCGCGATGCAGCTCACCGAAGAGGTGGCTTGGGGTCTGGAGGATTTCGCCATCTTCGGCGCCATGCTGGTCGGCGCTTGCGGCACCTACGAGCTAGCAGCGAAGGTGACGAGCAACAAGGCGTACCGGGCCGCCGTCGGCGTCGCGCTCGCGGCAGCATTCCTCCTCGTCTGGATGAACCTCGCCGTCGGCATCCTCGGCGATGAGGGGAACCCCGCCAATCTTATGGTTGCCGGAGTGCTCGCCGTCGGGATCATCGGGGCCGCCATCGCGCGCTTCCAGCCACGTGGAATGGATCGCGCGATGATCGCGACGGCGATCGCTCAGGCGTTGGTCGCCGTGATCGCCGTGATCGCTGCGATCGCCCAATTGGGCCACACCTTCCTGCTGACGGGGTTATTCGTCGCGCTGTGGCTCACATCGGCCGGGCTGTTTCGGAGAGCGGCGCGGGAGCGAGCGCACGCGGGCGCAGCTCCGTAGGTTGACCCGCGAGGGGGTCATCGCCTTGCGCTCGCTCGGGGCCATGAGGTAGCTGACGACCGTCATGGATACGCTCACGCATGGGCTCCTCGGGCTGGCGGTCGGCGCGACGCGTGGCCCCGACGTCAGGCCCGGCGAGGGGCGCGCGTCGCCGACCGACCGCGCCGTGCTGCTCTCGTGCGTGATCGCCGCCGAGCTGCCGGATCTCGACTATTTCTGGCCGGCGGGGGACGCGGTGCTGCGCACGCTGCGCGCGCACCGCGGGCCGTCGCACGCGCTCCTGTTCGCGCCGGTGGTGGCGGCGGTGGCCGCCGGGCTCGCCTGGCTCGTCCTGGGGCGGCGGGCTCGGTTCGGCCCGGTCTACGCGTTCAGCGCCCTCTCGGTCGCCCTCGCGCACCTCTTGCCGGATCTCTGGACGGGGTGGGGGACGCGCCTGCTCCTCCCGTTCTCGGACGCGCGCCTGACGCTCGACTGGACCGGCGTGCTCGACCCGCTGGTCACGCTGCCGCTCGCCCTCGGCGCGCTCGCCGCGTGGCGCCGGCCGGCGCGCTGGCGGCGCGCGATCCTCGTCGGCGCCGCCGTCGCCGCCGTGTACGTCGGCGGCCGGATCGCGACGCAGCAGGTCCTCGTCGCCCGCGTCGCCGCCGCCCACCCCGAAGCGCAGCGCGTCGCCGTGTTCCCGGCGATGCTCGGCGTGACGACCTGGCGCTTCATCGCGACGCACGAGGACGCTTACGCCGCCGGCACGGTCGACCTGCTCGGCGGCGCGCCGACCGAGGAGCGCCGGGTCGCGCGCGCGCCCAGCGGCCCTGTCCCCGCCCGTGTCGCGGCCGTCCCCACCGTGCGTGAGGCGCTCGCCTGGGCTCGCTTCCCCGTGGTCCGCCACGCGCTCGCCGGCGACGGCGGGACCACCGTGCGCGTCGCCGACCTCCGCTACCACCTGCGCGGCGACCCGACGCTCGAGTTCATCGTCGACATCTCCCCCGACGGCGCGGTGACGCGCGCCCGCCTCGAGCGCGGCGGCTCCGCCCGCGAGCTCCTCGACCGCTGGCGACAGTAGCTCCTCGCGCCTGCCACGAGCACGAAACTCACCCGCGTTGCCTCTTGCATTTGCCAGAGGCTTCCATCGTTAGAAGAGCTGAGAACAAAAGAAGACAAACCACAGAGGCATAAAGGGCACAGAGAACAAGAGGAGAAAGGGTTCTTTTCTTGCTCTCTCCTCTGTGCCCTCTGTGCTTCTGTGGTTTGGATTTTGTTTTCTCTCTACAACGGCGTGCGGCTGCACAGCGCCATCGGGTACGTCACGCTGAACGAGTTGCTGGCCGGCCGTGCCAAGGCGATCTGGGCCGAACGCGATCGGAAGCTCGAAGTCGCGCGCGAGATCCTTCGTCTCCACGATCGGGGGCGCTCTCGTACGTGCGAGTCTGGAGGATGCAATGAAAAGGCTGTGGTGGATGGCTCTGCCGCTGTTGCTGAGCTCGGGTCTCGTACCAGCGTGGAGAATCGCGTTCGAGCCACGCTAGGCCATCGGCAAGTCTTACATCACAGCGTTGACCATCGACGAACAGTGATGATGAGCTGACCCGAGCGGCCGCTGGCCGCGCTGCGCGACGACAGCGGCTCGGTCGGCCGGCTGCCGCGGAACGGTCGACGATGCGCAGATCGCCCGTGCCCTGTCCCGTGCGCTCGACCTTCCCATCGAAGCTCCGTCGCTCACGGTCTCGGCAGCCGTCGTGTCGAACCGATCACGAGCCGGGCGGACGGAGCTGCTTGCGGACCTTCTTGATGAAGGTCTGCGTGCACTTTCCGTGGGTGGCCTCATGCTCGATGATCTCGAGCGTGAGCTTGGCCTTCGTCCCGCTGGAGAGATGTGCAGCCGCGTTCACCTCCCTGGCTAGATGGATGCCTTCCAGCGACGCGGGTCCCTGCGGCTTCTCGACGGCGGCCGTCTTGTTCGGCTGCCGGAAGTGGGACGGCTTCGTCTTGGTGACGTCGCGGAAGCGGGGGTCGTCCGAGCGCCGGCCGGTGCCGTGGCAGCCCGGGCAGGTGGCGGTGCTGCCGGAGAACGAGTTGGCGATGCGGCCGTCGCCGCCACAGACGCCGCAGGATTCACTAGCCATGAGCCAGGCCCTCGGGTCGGGGTAGGTGCTTCGGGTTCTTCATGCCGAGAGCATACAGGCGATCGTGGCTCGTGGGAGCTTCGCCTGAGGCGGTCCTCCGTTTTGCGCGTGTCGACGCGTTCGACCGCGGCGCCCTGCCCGGCGAGGCCTTCCCGGACACCCGCTGCGGTGAGCGCGAGGTCGCGAAAATTCGGCTGCTGCGCTGTGACGCGCGGCTGACACGTCTCCGCGGCGCGAAGATCTTCTTGTATTGCGTCATGTCTTCCGTTATGACGGATCCGTGTCTCCTTTCCTCGTCCCTGCAGGGAAGCGCCGACGCCTTCAGGTACTATGAGTCCCAAAGGCGCTTTGGGAAGGTTCACCTCGAGCTTTGAGGCCCAGGCCGAGCTCGGCCATCCGCGCCATCGTCGTCGAGGTGCGCCTGCCGCGCGCCTTGCCCGCCCCCTCGGCACCGAGCCGC
Source organism: Sorangium sp. So ce836 (assembly GCF_028553905.1). NCBI lineage: Bacteria > Pseudomonadati > Myxococcota > Polyangiales > Polyangiaceae > Sorangium > Sorangium sp. So ce836. The sequence goes on from NZ_CP102233.1 coordinate 385,524, forward strand.
CCGTCGGCGCGGTGACTGCGCTGATCGGCGGCCCGGCTCTCCTGGTGATGCTCCGCAGGCGCCATGGCTGGGGCGGAGACGTCAGCCCGGCCTGACCCGCTTGGCCGCGGGACGGCTCGTGCAGCGGGCGATCCACGCGTTCACGTTCGCGAAAGGCGAGAGGTCCACGCCGAAGCGGGCCAGGAACGGCAGCGCCGTCACGAGCGCCACGTCGGCGAGCGAGAACTGGTCGCCCACGAGGTACTCCTTGCCCTCGAGCGCGCGGTCGAGGATCCCGATCCCGTCCGCGAGGTCCTGCTTCGCGCCCTCGGCCACCTTGGGGTTGCGCTCGTCGGCGGGGAAGCGCTCCAGGGTGTTGCGCAGGAGCCGCGTCGTCGCCTCGTACAGCGTGACGTTGCCCCAGGCCATCCACTTGAACGCCTCGGCGCGATCGGCGCTGAGCGGCGGGAAGAGGCCCTTGTCCACGCCGAAGCGCTCGCCGAGGTAGAGCAGGATCGCGAGCCCCTCGAAGATCGGCTTCCCGTCGACGACCAGCAGCGGGACCTTGCCGTTCGGGTTGAGCGCGAGGTACTCGGGCTTGCGCTGATCTCCCGCCGCGAGGTCGAGCTTGACCTTCTCGTAGGGGACGCCGAGCTCCTCGAGTGCCCAGTGCACCCGGTCTGCGCTCGTCATGGGGGCGTAATAGAATTTGAGGTCGGACATGCGGCGAGCAGAACGCCGCCGCGCGCGAGCCGCAAGGGGTTCGTTCGTCGCGCATGAGCTCGATCGCGGTGGGCAGCACCGCCTCCGCTTCCGCGCGCTCCGCGGCCATCACCGCCAGCGTGCGGCTGCTCGGCGGCGCGCCCATTGACCGCGGCCCTCCCCGGTGCGAGTCACCCGTCATGAACGCGCCCACGTACGAGCTGTATTACTGGCCGGGCATTCAGGGCCGCGGCGAATTCGTGCGCCTCGCGCTCGAGGACGCCGGCGCTCCTTATGTCGATGTCGCCCGCCTGCCCGCGGCGAAGCACGGCGGCGTCGCCGCCATGCAGAAGCTCATGAAGAGCCACGCGCTCGCGCTCGAGCCCTTCGCGCCGCCGTTCCTCCGCTCCGGCGATCTCGTGATCGCGCAGGTGGCCAACATCCTCTTCTACCTCGGCCCGCGCCTCGGCCTCGCGCCGGACGACGAGGCGAGCAGGCTCGGCGCCCATCAGCTCCAGCTCACCATCACCGATCTTGTCGCCGAGGTGCACGACACGCATCACCCCATCTCCGTCGGGCTCTATTACGAGGACCAGAAGCCCGAGGCCCTCCGCCGCAGCCAGGCCTTCCTCGCCGAGCGCATGCCCAAGTTCCTCGGCTATTTCGAGCGCGTCCTCGATCGCCACGGCGGCCGTCACCTGCTGGGAGGCGCGATGTCCTACGTGGATCTCTCGGTGTTCCAGGTGATCGCGGGCCTCCGCTACGCGTTCCCGCACGCCATGGCCGCCTTCGCGCCGAGGATCCCTGGGCTCGTCGCGCTGCACGACCGCGTGGCCGAGCGCCCGCGGATCGCGGCCTACCTGGCCTCGGAGCGGCGGATACCCTTCAACGAAGACGGCATCTTCCGGCACTATCCGGAGCTCGATCCGGCGCCTTCGAAGAAACGATGAATCCGGCACGCGCGACCTGAAGGACGCCACGCCCGAGGCGCCGGTCACTCCGACTCGCCCTCGGCGAGCGCGACGGGCTGGTCGCTCTCGGTCAGGACGCCGCGCCCGTGCCACACCATCAGCACCGCATAGAGCGCCGCGAGCACGCGAAACCCGCTGAGCAGGCCGAAGCGCTGCCCGAGCGAGCCGCCCGCCACCGCGCCGATCAGGCTCCCGGCCGGCCCCGAGAGCGAGAACAGACCGCCCACCCGGCCGCGGCCGAGCTCGGCGGTGAGCGCCGCGAAGCGATTGACGCTCGTGAGGTGCTGCACGCCCAGCCCGAGCCCGAGCAAGACGGCCCCGATCCACAGCGACGCGACGCCGAGGGGGAAGGCGAGCAGGAGCTCGGTCGCGAGCAGCAGCGAGAAGGCGATCGCGTAGCGGGCAGCGTCGCGCAGCGGCGACAGGGCGCCCCCGGCGAGGAGCAAGGTCAGCACGAACACGGCGCCCTGGAGGGTCACCAGGCTCGCGGCTTGCGGCACCGAGAGGTCAAACTCGCGAATCCCGATCAACACCACGAACACGGCGAAGTAGGACATCGCCATCTGACCACACAGCTCAATGAGCATGCTCTGGCGCAGCTCGCGGCGAGACAGGATGATCCCGACCTGTCCGCGCAGGCGCTCGACGAGCGGCGTGGCCGAGCGTCCGCGGCCAGGGGGAGCCCCGGAGAGCACGCGATCGCCGACGAAGACCGTCGCCAGCAGCCCGAGCCCCGTCACCACGAACACGCCGGTGTAGCCGAGCAGGCTCAGGAGCTGCGCGCCGAGCATCGGGCCCACGAAGAACATGCCGAGCGAGTGGGACGCGCGCTGCCAGCCTGCCTTGCGCGGGCCGAGGCGAGGGAGCAGGTGAAGAAACTCGGTCTGGGTCGCGACCATGCGAAACGGGTTGAGCAGCCCGAAGACGACCACGCCCGCGATGAGCTGCCAGGGCCGATCCATCTGGGTGAAGCCGAGCAGGTACAGCGCCGCGCCCGCGAGGCCGCCGAAGCGGAACAGCGGCCGGCTGCCGTGGCGGTCGATCAAGCCTCCGACCGGCATCGAGAGCAGCAGCATGCCGGTGAACTGCAGGCCACCGACCAGGCCGATCTGCCAGGGGGAGGCGTGGAGCGAGGCGGCATACAGCGGCAGGACCACCTTGGCCACGCCGTTGCTCGTGCCCGCGAGCAGGCCGAGCACCATGAAGCCGAGAAGATAACGCTGGGGGAGAGGCGGCGAAGAGGTCATCACGCGAACCGAGGCGAGCGTCCGGTCGATCGGCGCGTTCGTCCGCCGTGCCGATCGGGTGGTGCTGCCGGGCGGGCGCCCTGCAAGCCGCGCTCCCGAGCCGCAGCAGGCCGATGGCGACCGCCTCGTCGCCCCTGGCGCCACCGCAGGAGGCCGGCGTCAGCGCGCGGCCCGCCGCCTGTTGCTCCAGCAGCACACGGGCAGCACGCGCCCGCTGCTGGCGCAGCAAGGGGGCATCCATCTTCGTGAGCGCTTCGTCCAGCTCAGCTGTCGAAGGGGGCGCCCTCCAGGAGGGCGCTGGCGTCGAAGGGCTGAAAGCCCGGCACGTAGCGGCGGCCGAAGGCCGAGAGGAAATTGCCGGCCGCGGTGTGCGGCTTCCGCGCCACGACGCCGCAAAGGGTGCGCCGGAGCTCCTGCTTCATCTCGAGCCGCGGATACGCCCTCAGGATCTCCTCGACCGCTCCGCGCGGCAACGCCTCCAGCCCGACGCCGCCGTAATCGATACTGATCCCGAGATGGGCGACGGCGACCTCCGGCTCCTTGTGCGGGGCGATGCCCAGGCTGGTGTGCAGCGCGATGGCGTCCCACACGAGGGACGCCTTCTCCCGGGGCAGGCCGCGGCCCTCGAGAAAGGTCCGGGCGGCGTTGGCGCCGTCGACCTCGAAGCGCTCGGGGCCGGCGAAGCGCTCGGTCAGGCCGAGGTCGTGCAGCACCACGGAGAGGTAGAGCAGCTCGCGGTCGCAGGCGAGGCCGCTCTGCCGGGCCGCGAGCTCGCCGAAGTAGTACGAGCGCATCACGTGGTGAAAGAGGTAAGGGGCCGATACCTCGCGCGCGAGCGCGGTCGCGTCCTGGGCAAGGCGCGTGTCGGGGGCGTGGATTCCGGCGATCTCTGTGGTCATGGCGGGGGCTCCTGTCTGCCGGCGAAGGCCGAGCGAGAGGAGGGTGCGCGCTCGCTGGCCGGGCGCCCCGCCGAACTGCCGTCATTTCCTGCCACGCGCGCGGGCGTTCCCGGAGAAGCGCTCCCGGTACTCGAGCGGTCCCACGCCGAGTCGGCGCAGGAAGGTGCGGCGCAGGTTCTGCTCGTCGCCGAAGCCGCACTGGTGGGCGATCCGCTTGAGCGGGAGGTCCGTGCCGGCGACGGCCTGGCAGGCGGCCTCGAGGCGCATGGCCGCGACCGCCTTCGCCGGCGTCTGCCCGAGCGCGGCCGTGTACGCGCGCGCGAAGGTGCGCGGGCTCATCCCCGCTTGCGCGGCCAGGCGCTCGACGCGGAGATCGCCGGCGAGGCGGTCCGCCATCCAGGCATGCAGGTCGGCGAAGGTGCCGCCCTCTGCGGCCTGCGCCGCGAGCGGCGCGCTGAACTGCGATTGCCCGCCAGGCCGCTTGAGGAACACGACGAGCTGCCGGGCGACCGCCATCGCCGCGCGGTGCCCGAGGTCCTCCTCGACGAGCGCAAGGGCGAGGTCGATGCCCGCGGAGATGCCGGCCGAGGTCCAGATCGAGCCGTCGCGCACGTAGATGGAGTCCGCGTCGACGCGGACGCGCGGGTGGCGCTCCGCGAGGAGCGGCGCGGAGCGCCAGTGGGTCGCCGCGCGGCGACCGTCGAGCAGGCCCGCGGCGGCGAGGAGGAAGGCGCCCGTGCACACGGCGCAGGTGCGGCGCACGCGCGGGGCGCGGCGGGCGAGCCAGGCGACGAGGTCGGGCGGCACGGCCGGGGCCTCTGGCGGCCCGCTGCCCGGCACGATCAGGGTGTCGATGGCCTCGTCATCGAGCGCCGCGAGCGGCTCGGCGCCGACTGCGAGCCCGGTCGTGGTGCGCACCGACCCGCCGGCCGTCGAGGCGACGATCGCGCGATAGGGCGGAGGAGCGCGCGGCGGGCGCAAGGTGGTCGCCACGGTGAAGGCCTCGAGAGGCCCGGCGAGATCGAGCAGCGCGACGCCCTCGAAGGCGAGCAGGACGACGAGGCGGGGCTGGGGGAAGCTCGCTGGCATGAGGGGACAGGTAGATAGATCAAGGCGGGTCAGGCGGGAGCGCGGCAGAGCGGGAGTGCGCTCGATCTTGCCGGCGCCCGCGCCAGGACGGGATCGCTGCGCCGCCCGGGGGACGGGTGCGTCGATTGGGGGGCGACGATCTTCACCCACCCATAGTGCTCAGCGTGGGGACTTCATACCCCTTGCGTCGCCCCCTCCTTCAACTCAAGATCCACAGCGCTGGGGACCCAGACGTCTTTGAACATCTCGGCGAGCCAGTCGATGGCGCCGATGCGGTGAAGGTACAGCAGGGGTGAGGTATTGCTGATGGCCTCAGCCAACGGCGGCCTCCAGCGCGCGGAGCTCGGCGTCGAGAGGGAAAACCTTGTAGCGACCCAGACTCAACAGAAATTCGACCCGCGCCATGCCGGCGAGCTCCGCAGCGCGGCCGGACGAGAGCCGCCCAAGCTCGTACAGCTTGACCGCGGCGAGGGTACGGAGCTCTCGTGCGAACTCAGCTTCGTCCATCTTCTCCGCAAGGAGCACCTTCTCGGGCACATCCACCACAATCTGTCGAGTTGCCATGATCCGTCCTTGGTTGCTCGGAGGGGCGGGCAAGTCTGCCTTTAGCACGTTTTAGCACGAAAGGTGCCGGGCGAGCACGCTGAGGAGCTCAGCGTGCTTCGTCGGCGCGGACATGCGGCTCTCGCGCGCGCCTGCTCTCACGGGCGAGCGTGACGAAGTCGATGTGGGCCTGGAGGGTGGCAACCCGATCCGCTGGCGTGAGGCTCAGCATCCAGCGGATGAGCGTGAGGTCGACGCCGTCCTCATTGTAGACCGGAGGTGTCGCTTCGGAGTAGACCGGAGATGTCGCTTCGGAATCGACTATCGTGGGCGGAGCGTACCACGCACTGCTGCGATGGACGAGCCCCGCATCGCGGCGGGCTGTGTCGCACTCCATCCGGGCATGGGGCGCCAGGCGTCTCGCCGGCCGTCATCGCTTCGTCCTCGCGGGTCGGCGTCGGGTCGCAGGGGCGAACGGCGGAGCACGCTCACGGCGTCACGCGGGCGCCACCGGCTCGCCGCGGGGTCAGGTGGCCTGATCGGCGCGCCCCTGCGCGCAGGCCTGGTGGCGCGCCCAGCGCGCGGGCGGGCGGCGCCGTCAGCGCCGCGCGGCCCTTCCCTTCGGCGGGCGCCACGCGCGCAGGCTCTCCACGAGGAGCTCGAGCACCGCGTGCACGCGCGGAATTGCGCGTGCGCTGCGCGGGCAGAGCAGGACGAGCGGGCGTCGGACGGGTGGCAGGTCCACCTTCAGCTCACAGAGCGGCGGCCGCCTGCCGAAATGCGGGTGCTCCCGCGCGAGCAGCATCGCCCCGAGACCGAGCTCGCACGCGCGGATCTGAACGAGGTAGTCGTCGGACGCGAAGGACGGGCGCCATCCCGGGATCCGGCGTCTGAGGACGTTGTTCGGCGAGAGGTCGTCGAACGGCGGCGCCCAGCCGATCCAGGCGAGATCGGCCGGGTCGGGCTTGCCCGCCACGCGCGCCGCGTACTGCTCCGACGCGAAGGCGCGCAGATCGAGGTCGACCGAGGCGACGCTGGTCTCATCGGCGGGGGCGCCCAGCCGCAGCGCGAGATCCGCTTCCCGCCTGATCAGATCGAGCGGGCGCACCGTGGAGACCACGTGCAGCTGGATGCCCGGCGTGCGCGACGACATCGCTGCGGCGAAGGGGACGAGGAAGGCGTGCGCGACGCCGGGGGGCGCCGTCATCCGGACCACGCCCGCGGGCGCGTGTCGCCGCTCGGCCGCGCGGGTCAGCTCGGCGGCCCAGTCGGCCATCCGCTGCGCGGGCTCGATGAGGCCGGCCCCGTAGGCCGTCAGCGCGGCGCCAGCGACGCCCCGGTCGAAGAGGGGCTCGCCGAGGACCGCCTCCAGCTCGGCCAGGCGCCGGCTCACGGTCGGCTGGGTCATCTGCAGCTTGCGCGCGGCGGCGCTCAGGCTGCCTGCCTCCGCCACCGCGAGGAACAGCCGCGCGTCGTCCCAGGAGATATTCATCTGCGTATGTCTACATGCTGGTTTCGTCGGTTTTTATCCATTTTTTCGAGAGCACACTGGCGGCATGTCCATCCACGCCACCCCTCTCGTGTCCCGCACGCTCCTCGCCTCGGCGCTGCTGCTCGGCGCCTGCACGGAGCCATCCCCAGCGCCGAAGGCCCCACCCGCGTCGACGCATGACGCGGGGAACGCCACCCTCGGCGAGCCGACTACGCTTCAGGCGATGGAGGCGCTCCTCGACGACGCAGGCCCCATCACGGTCCAGACCGTCGTCAGCGCGCGGTGGGAGTCGAGCCGCAGCGGGCTCATCAACCTCGAACACGAGCGCGCCGCCGCCTTGACCGACGGCGCTGAGCCGGTCGAGATCACCTTCCACGCGCTCGCGCACCCGACCCGGGGCCTGTACATCATCGACACCGGTGCGGCGCAGGCGCTCGCGGCGCACGACCATCCCCTGAGGACTGGCGCCGTCGGGCAGGCGTTCAACTTCGGCGCGTTGCGGGTGGAGGTCGGCCTCGGCGTCTGGCGCGGCGACCGGTCGCTGGCCGGAGTGCTGCTCACGCACCTGCACTTCGACCACGTGCTGGGCTTGCCCGACGTGGCGCGCGGCGTCCCGATCTTCCTCGGCCCCGGCGAGTCCGCGTTCGAGAGCTCCTTCCATGCGCTGACGCAGCCTGTCGTGGACCAGCTCCTCGACGGCCGCGCGGCCCTTCAGGAGTGGGTATTCGACGGCAACGGCGCGATTGACGTGTTCGGCGATGCCTCGCTGTTCGCTCTCGCTGCGCCGGGGCACACCCCGGGATCGGTCGCCTACGTCGCGCGAACGCCCGAGGGACCCGTGCTCTTCACCGGCGATGTGTGCCACACCGTCTGGGGCTGGCGCAACGACGTCGAGCCCGGGACGTTCTCGTACGACCGCGCCGACAGCGCCAGGAGCCTCGCCTTTCTCCGCGCCCTCGCTGCCCGCCACCCGTCGATGCAGGTGCGCCTCGGGCACCAGTCCCTGTGACCGCGCCCGGCTGCGCGGCGTTGTCGTTCCCCGCGGTCATGACCCCCCATCCGTAGGAGGGTGAACGCCTGGGCGTTCGCGATGTTGCTGAACCCGTGCTGGAGCCTGGCCGCGCCATGCTCCGGGGCCGGCCCCGCGGGCGTCGACGATGGCCGCTCCAGCATGGAATGATGGCCGAGCTATCATTCCATGCTGACGCTGACGAAGCCATCATCGACCTTGAGCCTGCCAGGGGGAATCCATGGCCCCCGAACGACGACGAAGAAGCGCTCGAGCCCCACCACGAGGTCGAGCAGCACCAGGCCCGACCAGGCCGCCGATCCCCCGCGAGGGCCTACTCGTGGACGGCGGCGTAGCGGCCGCTGGGCGTGACGATGACGTAGGCCGTGAGCGGGTGTCACGGATCGCCCCATCGGATCGCGCCCGGACCGGCCAAGCGGATCCTGTGATCGCGAGTGCCGTCAGCACCGCGATCACGACCCGGGCGATCGACGCTCTGGGTCGGGCAAGCGGATCCTGCCACCCGCTCGACGTGCTCATGTCTTGCTCTCCTTCGATGCCTCCGCCGCCCGGCGTCGCCGGCCCGGGGGACTCTCGCGCGCCGTAAGATCCCGTCGTCGCCGTCCGTGCATCCGTGCAGCCCACGTCGGCCACGTCCCCGTTTCCTCGCAGTCCGTAGTTGCCCGGGTTCGGCGTCGGGGTCGGCTCGCCGTCGCGCCCGTCCTCCGCGCCGCCGGGCAATCCGTCGCCGCGCTCTCCGCCGACCTCGGAGGATCTCGACCTCGGTGTTTGCGCGGCCCGGAGAAGCATCGGCATGCCGCTACCATCGCCTGTTCTGGCCCGCGAGCAGACCAGCCTGGCGCGGTGCGGCGGGCCATCGAGCTGGAGGCCGCATCGCCGTGCGCGGCGGACCCGAGCCATGCTACAGTTCCCCTATGTCCACCGAGGAACTTCTCGCGCAGGTGCTGCTGTTGCCCCGCCACGAGCGGGCCCGGCTGGCAGAAGAAGTGCTCTCCAGCCTCGAGGAGCCCGACGTCGAGGAGGTCGCTGCAGCGTGGGCGGGTGAGCTGACGCGCCGAGCGCGCGAGGTCGCGGAGGGTAAGATCCAGACGGTCGACTGGGGCACGGCGCGAGCGGAGATCCTGAAGGAGCTCGAGGACCGGCGTGCGGGTCGAGCTTCATCCTGAAGCGCGCGCTGAGCTTCGTGCGGCGGCCATCTGGTACGACGAGAGGCGCCCCGGGCTGGGCGACGAGTTCATCGCCGAGGTCTCGTCGATGCTCGATACGATTGGAGAGGCCACGGCATCTTTTCAGATCTGGCCAGGGACTTCTCCTGCACCACGGAGCATTCGCAGAGCGATCGTCGGCCGTTTTCCGTACGTCATTGCGTTCGAGGTGCACCCCGAGCACACGCTCGTGCTCGCCATCGCGCATGCAAAGCGACTTCCGCTGTACTGGCTCACACGTGCCTTGTGAATAGCCCGACCACTACGGCAATGCACCCGACGCCGCTTCGTGCTGCGGGCGATTGAATGCGTTGTGCGGGCGCGGGCGAGCTCCACTCCAGCTATTCAGGAAACCGGAGCATCTCCACGGCGACGCCAGCCGCCGTCGGACGTCTCGATCTCGCTGTCGCGCAGGGTCACCCTGGCGTGCAGCGCGACGATGCCGATGCTCGGGTCGCCGTTCTCGCCCCCTTGCCGCATCGTCCACCGCAGCCGCCGGCCCCGCCCGAGCCTCCCCCGCGTGGCGCCCGGCCGGGCCGGCGCGCTGGCTGGGGAGCCTCGACCCCTCGCGACGAGCCAGGCGCCCCCTCCTTGACGCGCCCGCCGCGGCCTGGGGCGATCACCTCTCGCCTTCGCCCTCGCCCGGCGCGCCGTCTTCCGTCGCGCCCACCTCCGACGCGTCGCCTTCCGGCGCGCCGTTCGCCGCGGCGGCGTCGCCTTCCTCCTCTTCCTCTTCATCTCCGGTGGACGCGGCGCCGCGGGAGACGGGGAAGGGCGCATAATCCTTCATCTTGTCCGTGCCGGCATACCAGTACTCCGCGGCGGCGCGCAGCCTCCGCTCGGCGTGCACGACGAGCGTGTACGCGGCGTCGCGGAGCTTGCGCGAGCGCTGCGCCTCGGGAGAGAACGTCTTGTCGGCGAGCATGCGCGCGAGCTCGGGCGAGAGCGCGCGGAGGCGGGCCGCCGCGTCGGCCTCGCCGCGAGGCGCCTCGTGAAGGGCCTCCGCGTGCTCGGAGCAGAGCAAGAGCAGGTCGGAGACGTCCTGGACCAGATCCGCGTCGCCGCTGCCAGCGCGGATCGCCATGAGCCGCTTTTGCCCCTCGGGGCTCTTCTTGAAGCGGAGATCGAAGAAGCGGAGGAGCGTTTGCCGGTGCAGGGCGGCCTCGGCGGCTGGCCCCTTGAACATCGCGACGGCCTGCTCCTGGCGCTGCTGCACGGCTTGCCAGCGCGATTGCGTGACGCGCAGGAGCTCGATCTTGTCGCGGAGCGCGCGGATCTCCTCGCGTGTCAGCGCGGGCTCCTCCTCGGGGAAGGGGGTGCGGACGAGATCGGCCGCGTCGCCCTCGGCGGCGAGCTGGATGCGGCTCGACCAGATGACGCGCCGGGCGAGCTTGCCGGGGAAAATCGCGGTGTTGTCGCCCAGCGACTCGGCCTCTCGGAGGAGCTCGGCCTCGCGGGCGGCGCTCAGCGTGTACGCTGCTGCGCCCGTCGAGGAGCGAGGCGCGCCCCGTGTCTCGCGCGACGCGCGCTTCGGTGCGGCCTTGTCGGTCCTGGACGACGTGGTGGTGGATGCCTTTGTCATGGTAAAAATATGCCTCCTTGTCGGGGCCAGCGACCCTCGGAGTGAGGGGGCCGGAAGATCGGCGAGGGTATCGGCGAACAAGGCATTGGCCAGAGGAGAGCACGAGTCGGTCGCGCCGCGATGGAGGCGCTCGGGCCGAGGGCTGGGAGAGGCGGTGTGCCGCGCATCGAACCGAGGGGGCGGCGTGCCCGGCGCCGCGGGCAGCGGGCAGCGGAGGTGGTGCACGAGGGAGGAGGGAAAAGAGTTGCGCTGCAACCACAAAAGGCGCGCGAGACGATGCCGGGGCTGCACAGGAGACCCATCGGGCCTGCGCAGGAGCCAGACGATGGTGACGAAGGACACCAACGGGGGGCGCACAGGAGGGTTCCGAGGGCCGCGCAGGACCGGGGCTAGTGTAGCGCAGGACACCAACGGGGGCGCGCAGGAGGGTTCCGAGGGCCGCGCAGGAGGGCCTGCGGGGCTGCGCAGGAGACCCACCGGGGCCGCACAGGAGGGCGCCGGGGCTCGTGCAGGACGGCCAACGGGCTGCGCAGGACGGCCGACGGCGCTGCGCAGGCGGGCGCCGGGGCTTGTCCAGGAGGGCCAATGGGCTGCGCAGGACGGCCGGCGGCCCTGCGCAGGAGGGCCGATGGCGCTGCGCAGAAGGGCGCCGGGGCTGCGCAGGAGGGCCGATGGCGCTGCGCAGGACGGCCGGTGGGGCTGCGCAGGACGGCCGATGGCGCTGCGCAGGAGCGCCAGGGCTTGTATTGTACAGGAGGGCCGACGGGCTGCACAGGAGGACCGGCTGGCCATGGGATTGTTCGACGTCGTCATCGCCCACGCCCGCTGCCCCGGCTGTGGGCATTCCCCGGAATGGCGCATCCAGGTTCGGTACGGCTATTGCCGGCAGCACGAGTACAGGATCGGCGACCCGATCTGCTGGTTCGATCCGCCTGGACGCCCGGCGCCGCTCGACGATCACGGAGAGAACGTGGGTGGGCTCGTCGCCGTCCCCGGGCTCGTCGAAGCCGGCTGTCCGGGATGCGGCCAGGGCGACGGCGCGGTCCTTCTCTTCCGGGACAACATCGTCTCCAGCGTCGAGATCACGCGCTCGGAAGGCGGTGACGCGTGCGAGCCGATCGAGCCTCCCTCGGGCTGGATGCGCTTCTGGTCACGCCGCGTGGCAGGTAGCGCGAACGAGGACCGTCTCGAGCTCTGCTGCCGCGGCGACCGGTGGACCGTGGCCGTCGCCGACGGCGCGGGTGGGCTCGCTGGCGGCGCGGCCGCGGCCCGCACGGCGGTGAGCGCGATGGTGGCGCTCGGAGCAGAGATGGAGCTCGATGCCGACGGCTGGTGCGAGCGCCTCCGTCGGCTCGACGGCGAGCTGGAAGCGAAGCCCACGTGCGGCGAGACGACGCTCGTCGTCGTCCAGATGCGCCGAGGCGAGCTGTGGGGCGCCAGCGTGGGGGACTCGGGAGCGCTCCTCGTCGAGCCCGACAGGGTGATCGATCTGACGGCGGCGCAAAGCCGCAAGCCGTTGGTCGGCAGCGGCGCGTGCAGGCCCGCCGGCATCCGACGCCGGCCGCTCTCGGGGCGCCTCCTGGTCGCCACCGACGGCCTCCTGAAGTACGCGTCGCGCGCGACGATCAGCGCGCTCGCGTGCACCGGCGACGTGCAGGCGGCGGTGGGAGCGCTGATCCAGGCGGTGACCCTTCCGTCCGGCAACCTGCAGGACGATGTCGCGGTGGTCCTCGGCGAGCACGTCGGCTAACCGGCCGCTCTGCCGCCGCCGCTTCGCGGCGCGGCAGAGCGGCAGGCCGTCAGCGAGCAACAGCTCGACACACACTGCTGGCTCTGGCTCGTCGCCGACCCCGAGAGGATCAGGCGCGACGTCGTGGAGATGCTCGTCGCAGAAGGTACTGACGTCTACATCTCGGCTGCGACAGCATGGGAAATCGTCATCAAGCACGCGCTCGGAGAGCTCTCCCTTCCCATCCCGCCCGCCGAATACATTCCCTCTCGCATGGCCGCCCTCGGTCACCTTTCCCTGCCCATCGAGCAGCGGCACTCCCTCCAGGTCGCCGGACTTCCCCCGCATCACAAGGATCCATTGGACCGGACCCTGGTCGCGCAGGCCCAGGGCGATCGTTCATCGAGATGTTTCGTGAGAACCCGAACCTCGCACCACGAACTAGCCTAGCCTATGACGATCTGCGGCGCGAGTTTGCTCTAGACATGCCAGGCATGAGTATGATATCACATATTCGGTCCTTCAATCCAATGAGGAGCGACGCTATGGACTCGAATCGCGTCGCTTCCGGGAGGAGATGGTAGCATGTTGATGTGTTCCGGCGGGGTGACGCAATCATATCAGGTATTGAAAATGGTGTTTGGGTTCGCCAGCGTGGTCGATGGTTGCGGCGGGACGCTCAACACGCAAGGTGCGTATCACGCCGCTCTCCAACGTCTTGAGGAGAGCGCCACCGCAATCGGTGCCCACGGTGTCCTGTTCATTGGATTTCAGAATCGGGTGGCGAGCGCTCAGGGATGTACCGGACCGAAGCAGGCATTCGAGGTGTTCGCATGGGGAACAGCGGTAACGTTCTGAGTGTCATCGACCGACTGCTGGGCCTTCTCGCGGTGGTTGCGATCCGCGGTTACAAGATTTTCTTGTCCAGGTGGACTGGACGGCACTGTCTGTTCAATCCGACTTGCTCGACCCGTTCCATGGGTTTCTTTCGTGAACTGGGTTATGTCGCCGGTCTCGCCGCTACGAAGCGCCATCTTGAAGATTGCTGCGGCGAATACTCCATTCGACTGGAGGCGGATGGCGGCATTAGCCTGATCGCGAAATCCGGTAAGTCTTTCCCGCAACACGAGCTGGCGGCTCACGTCACCGCGCGCTTGCCGCGCGTCACGTGACGCTATCTGCTCTTAGCATGCAAGTCGGGCATGCCGGCGCGGCTTGGCGCCTACATGTCGCTGCCCAACAAGCCGCTGCAGCGGACGGCGCTCCGCGCTGCCGCTGATCGACCGTCTCGTTACCGAGACGTACGCCGCCCACTTCGAGCCAGTCTGCCTCCTATGCCGCCCGCGAAGCCATACTCCATCGCGCGCGCCGAGCTCATCGCAGAGCAGGTCGGCAGGTTCGCGACCCAGCACGTTCACCAGCTGGCGGGACATCATGCAAATCTTGCGTTCTGGATCGCCGAAGCGGCGGCGGCGGTCCGAACCATTGACGAGTATCAGCAACGCTTTCGACAGCTCCGCGACGCTCAGGTCGCGTGGGTGCGGCAGCACGACACGAAGATCACGAGATACTGCCCGGTCTGCCGCGGCGCATGTGAATTCGGTCCGCAGACCCCGGACCGTCCGCATCGTGTCCCATCAGAAGATCTCGCCGCCGCACGTGAGGCCGTTCGAAACGCGGTCCGGCAGTTTCTCGTTCGGCTCTATCACGCGGGATTCGTCTCCGAAGCGGAGGTCCGCCGGTCGGCTGACCTCGTCGGCGCCTCGATCGAGCCGGAGGACCTGGAGCGAGGTGACGAAGCTCGTTGACCTGGCATTGCACGGCCGGAGCGGCGCGGGACGCCGGGGGCGACCTCGACGTCGCCAGGGATCGGCGACACTTCGCGTTCGAGGAGGTGCCGGCGCCTCCCGCCGGCGCGCCCCGCTGACGGGGCGGCCCCGATGCCGGTGGTGGGCGGCGCTCGGGGTGCTCGACCGGTCACCCCCAGGGCCGCCGCTGCACCCAGGCCTGTGGACCCACCGGCTTCCACCGACGCGGTTCGCTGGGCGAGCTCGAATCCAGCTCTTCAGGAAACCGGCGCATCTCCGCGGCGACGCCGTCCTCGCCCGTGATCATGGCGCCCCCCTTGGACGCCGCGCCGCACACGCCGAGCCCGCCCCTGCGGCCGGCGCCTCCGCCGCCGCCCTGGCCCGGCGTGCCCCCGGCCGCCGTCGCCGGCACAGTCCGCTCCCCAGCCGGCCTCGCCGATGCGCCCGATTCCCTGGCCGGGTACGCCGACGGTGCCTCGCGCGCAGCAAATTCCGCAGTCGCCGTCCGTGCAGCCCACGTCGGCCACGTCCCCGCGTAGAGGAGCTGCGTCGCCGCGGCTGCGACGCCCGGCTGCTGACCTGACACGCCGGATCCTTGCGGTGGCCCGCCCGCAGGGAGGACAATCGGGTGCGATGGTGACCACCTCGTCGTCGGTGAAGGTCGAGCTGCTGGAGCGGACGGACGTGTACGTGGTGGCGACCTGGCGGCGGCTCATGCTGCTCATCTGGCGCGGGCAGGAGAGCGTCGCCGGCGTCGAGCGTTCCCGGGCGCTCTTCCGGGCCTGGGCGGAGCGCCTGCCGGGAGGGGCAGCGTTCCTGATCGTGGTCCCCCGCCAGCGCACCGGGCCGCCCGACGAGGAGACCCGGGCGGCGATGCAGCGGGCGGCGAGCGCTCCCGGGGGGTACATGAAGGGCATCGCCACGCTCGTCGAGGCCGAGGGGTTCATCGCCGCCTCGGTCCGCGCCATCATGATGCGGCTGCAGCCCCACGGGACGCAGGGGCCCGCGCCGAACATCTTCCGGACGCCGGCCGAGGTCGCGGCCTGGGCGGCGGCGGTGCTGCAGGACCGGGAGGTCACGCCAGAGGAGCTGGCGGAGGCGATCCGCGTGGCGCGCGAGGCCTGAGCGCGCGCCCGCCGCCCGATCGCCCTCGAGCCGGCCCGGTGTGCCCGGGCCGCCCCGTGTCACCAGCCGTCAGGCGCTGTCGAACACGGCTCCGTTGATCTTGTCGCAGAGCGCCGCGTCGTAGCCGAGCTTCGCGTCGTGGAGGCTCACCGCGGGGACCGCGCCCATCAACGAGTTCGCCAAGAACACGTGGTCCGCAGCCATCAGATCCTCCACCGTGAGGCGCCGGTCCTCGACGGCGAAGCCCCACTGCGGCAGGAGCCGCCGGACCTCGGCCGCCATGGTGCCCGGCAACGCGTGCGCCGACGTGGGGAAACACGCGGTATCGCCGAACACGCAGCACACGCTCGCGGTGTTCGTCTCCGACACGGAGCGATCCGCGTTGAGGATCAACGCTTCGTCCCCCCCGTGGCGCTTGGCCCAATCCCCGGCCAGCTTGTAGTACATGTAATTGAGGGTCTTGTGGCTGGCGAGGTGCGTGTGCCGGCAGTGCGGATACACCCGGAGGGACAGCCCAGGCCGCGAGCTCAGGACGGGGCGCGGCGAATAGGGCCTGGCGCTCGCGAAGAGCACGGGGGACGGCCGCGCGCCGTCGGGCTTGCCCGCGGCCGCCACGAGCTTCACCACGGCGACCGCGCTCGACAGCCCGTTCTTCTGGATGAGCTGGGCGATGACGTCGGCCCAGGTGACATCCGGCGGCGCGGACTGGAAGAACTCCCGCCAGGCGAGCTCGAAGCGTTGCAAATGGGCCTGGAGCAGGATCGGACGGCCCGCTTGCACGCGCAAGGTCTCGAAGAAGCCGAAGCCATACGCCAGCCCTTCGCAGTCGAGCGGCACCGAAGCGGTCGCGCCGAATTTGAAGGCTCCGTCCTGCCAGACCGTGCTCGCGCTCCGCTCGTCGCCGCCCGTCGGAGCCAGGGCGCTCATCAGCGTGCGCCCCTTGTGGAGCGTCTCTTCGAACTCGCTCGCTGGATCCGAGTCGAAGACGATGCCACCACCGACGGAGAACACGACCCTGCCGCCCGTGAACGTCGCGGTCCGAATCGCGATGGATAGATCCATCGTACCGTCGAACCCGACGTAGCCGATGCTGCCCGTGTAGATGTGCCTGCGGACCGGCTCGAGCTCGTCGATGATCTCCATCGCCCGGATCTTCGGGCAACCCGTGATCGAGCCGCCCGGGAAGGTCGCGCGGAGCAGATCGACGGCATCCATGCCGGGATCGAGCTCGCCCTTCACGATCGAGACGAGGTGATGGACGTTCTGATAGGCCTCGAGGCGCTTGTGCTCGAGCACGCGCACCGACCCCGGGCGGCAGACCTTGCCGATGTCGTTGCGGAGCAGGTCGACGATCATCGACAGCTCGGCGTCTTCCTTCGCGCTCTCCTGCAGCTCCGTCCGCAGGGCCTCATCCTCCGCCGGAGTCTCCCCGCGAGGCCGTGTGCCTTTGATGGGTCGCGTCTCCACGCTGCCGTTCCTGAGCTCGATGAACCGCTCGGGAGAGGTCGAGACGATCTGGTGGTCTCCGGCGTTGATGTACGCGAAGAAGGGCGCCGGGTTGACCGCATACATCCTGGCGAAGCAGTCGAAGGGGTCCCCGGCGAACGGCGCCTGAAAGCGCTGGGACATGTTCACCTGGTATACGTCGCCGTCGACGATGTACCTGCGGATCGCCTCGACCGCCGAGAGGTACTCCTCCCGCGAGACGATCGAAGCACATTTGCCGCTCGCTCGCGGCGCCCGCTCGCGGAGCGCCGCCGCCGGCGCGCCGAGCGCCTCCTTGAAGCGCGCCACGTCCTGGCGAAACGCAGCGTCGTGCTCTTGCAACCCTTGCAAGCGCATCGCCAGGAGCGTCGTCGCTCCCGAGACCCGGTCGTGGATCACGAGGATGGCCGGCGCCACGAGGTGCATCAGCGGCAACCCGAGATCGTCGATGCTCGTCCTCGGCAGCTGTTCCAGGCAGTCCTTCAAATCGTACGCGAAGTAGCCGAAAAGCCCGCTGGACAGCGGCAGCGGCGCTCCCAGCTCCGGCAGGCTGCAGTGCTGCAGCAGGCGGCGCAGCGCGGTGAATGGGTCCTCGTCGAGCTCGGCGCGATGGTCGCCGTCGGCGAGCGTGGTCCGCGCGCGGTGACCGCTCAGCGAGAGCCAGGGATAAACGCCGAGGATGTGGTGACGGGCGGAGTCGAGCTCCCCGCCGCTCATCAGCGCCACGGTGCCGGGCAGATGCGCGAAGCGGCGCACCACGTCCACGAACGGCTCCTCCAGGTCGAGGGGCTCGGAATGCACCGCCGTCACTCTCCGGAGCCAGGGCAGGCTGACGTCGACCGCAGCTGTGCTCATGATAACGCTCCTTTCAGCGGACCCGAGCGCAGGAAGTTTTCGACCAGCGTGAACCCGTGCTGGGTGAGGAAGCTCTCGGGGTGGAACTGGACGCCGAAAAGCGGATGGCGAACATGCTGGATCGCCATCGGCACACCGTCCGTGGACCGGGCGTTGACCCTCAGATCCTCGCTGATGTCCGTGATGGCGAGCGAATGGTAGCGCGCTACCGTGAACGGTCGGGGGACGCCTTCGAAGAGACCCGTCCCGTCGTGATGTACGGCGCTCGTCTTGCCGTGCATCGGCACGGGCGCGTGCACCGTGCTGCCGCCGAACGCTTCGTTCATGCACTGCATGCCGAGGCACACGCCCAGGATGGGGAGCTCGCCCTGGCAGCGACGGATGAGCTCGGTCGAGATCCCGGCGGCGCTCGGGCTCTTGGGGCCAGGGCTCACGAGGACGTAGTCGGGCCGCTGGCGCGCGACGTCTTCTACCGAGAGCGCGTCGGCGCGGAACACCGAGATGTCCAGGTCGTAGCTGCGGAACATCTGCACGAGGTTGAAGGTGAAGGAGTCGTAGTTGTCGATGACGAGAAGCTTGGCAGGCATGCTCTAGCCTCGTGTTTCGTTAGAGAGAGGGCGCCGCCTTTCCCCTCGGCGCGGCCGCTACAACATCGTGAGCCCACCATCGACCGGCAGGTACGAGCCGGTCATGAACCGCGACAGGTCGCTCGCCAAGAAGAGCACGGCGCCCGCCATGTCCTCCGGCAAGCCGTTGCGGCGCAGCGGGGACTTGGAGGCGATCGCCTCCTTGACCGCGGGCGCCATCGGCATGGCCGCGTCCGTCAACGTGAGCCCGGGCGCGACCGTGTTGACGCGAACGCCAGAAGGACCCAGCTCGGCGGCGAGCGCGCGCACGAAGGCGTCGACCGCGGCCTTGGCCGTGCTCTGAGCGAGGAACCCCTCATTGCTGCGCCTGGAGAGGCTGCTCGAGACCGCCACGATGCTGCCGCTCTTGCGCCGGAGCATCTCCGGGACGACCGCCTGGCACGGGTAGAACACCGCCTTGAGCTCATCGCTGACCTTCCGCTCGAGATCGGCAAAGTCGTACTCGACGAAGGGGCGATGACGAAAGTTGATATGCGCGTTCGCCACCAGGACGTCGATGCGCTCGAAGCGCTGGTGGACCGCCTTCACGAGGTTTGCCACGTCGCCGGCGTGCGTCACGTCTGCCCCGAAGACCTCGGCGGTCCCGCCCTCCGCCTCGATCTGCTCCTTGACGCGCCGAGCCTGCGCTTCGCTGTCCCGGTAGTTGATGGCGACCCTCGCGCCGTGCTCCGCGAGCAGCATCGCGGTGGCGAGCCCGATACCACGGCTGCCGCCGGTGACCAGCGCCACCTTGTCGTGGAGCAGCCCCGAGCCCGCCCGCGTCTTCGGCGCTCGTCGAGCCGTGGAGGAGGGCTGCGCCCTTCGCTCGCCGGGCGGCCGGCGCGCGATCTGGCGGTCGATCGCGGCGGCCATCGAGTCGAGCTTGGGCGAATCGAAGAGCTCCGACACGCCGAGCTCGACTTCGAATACGTCCTTGATCCTCGCCAGGACGCGCATGGCAGAGAGCGAGTGCCCGCCGATGCCGAAGAAGTGCGTTCGGCGACCGATGCGCGCGGCGGGCACGTTCACGACGAGGGACCAGATGCCGGCGAGCGCGCGCTCGGTCGGGCTCGCCGGAGGCTCGTACGGGTCGCTCTGTTGCAGCTCGCCCCGCGCCTCGAGGAGCGCGCGGCGATTCAGCTTGCCGTTCGGCAGCTGCGGCATCGCGTCGAGCAGGACGAACGCGTCCGGCACCATGTACGCCGGTAGCCTGTCTTGCAGGAACGCGCGCAGCTCCGTGATCTGCACGGCGCTGCCGGGCGCGCTGGTGTAGAACGCGATCAGCCGATCGCCGTTGCCCACGACCGCCCGGGCCCGGATGCCTTCGAAGTCACCGAGCACCTTCTCCACCTGGCGCACGTCGACGCGAAAGCCCCGCACCTTGACCTGAAAGTCCCAGCGACCGATGTAGTCGAGCGTGCCGTCCGGCAGGTGTCTGACGACGTCGCCCGTGTTGTAGAGGCGATCGCTCGGTCCAGCGCCGAACGGGTTGGCCACGAAGCGCTCGACGGTCAGGGCATCGAGGCCGTGGTACCCCTCGGGCAAGCTGACCGAGGCGACGTGCAGCTCCCCGGGGACGCCTTCGGGCACCAGCCTGCCCTGGCGATCGAGCACGTAGACCTTTGTATTGGCGATCGGCGTGCCGATCGGGACGAAATCCCGCTGACCGTCGAAGCTCGACGTATCGTAGTAGCAGATGTCGTTGAGCTCGGTGCATCCATAGTTGTTGATCAGGCGCGCGCTCGGGAACACCTCGCGGAAAGCGAGCACCAGGGCCTTCGGGAGCGGCTCGCCGGCGGTGATGCATATCTTGAGCGCCGGCAAGCGCCGCCCGCTCGACTGCAGCTGCTCGATGACGCTCGCGAGGTGCGAGGGCCCGATGTTGAGGCGGCTGACGTGGTGCTCGGCCAGCGCGGCGACGAAGGCCGCCGCATCTCGCACGGTGTGGTTGCCGATGAACACCTGCGGGCACCCGTTGAGCAGGCCCGCGAACAGCTCCTTGACCGCGACCGCAAAGACGAACGTCGTCTTCTGGGCGACGACCTCACCTGCCTCGAACGGCAGCCAAGCTTCGAGGGAGCTCAGCCAGTTGTCGAGCTGGCGATGGGGCACCCGGACGCCCTTGGGCTTGCCCGTGGACCCCGACGTGTACATGACATAGGCGAGCGCCTCGGGCTCCGCGCGCGGCTCCGGCGGCGTATCCGGGTACTTCGACCCGGCGTTCCAGACCTGTTCGAGCCTGAGGCACCGAGAGTCGTCGAGCTCGAGCAGGGCCTTTTGCTGGGCGCCGCAAACGACGGCGCTCGGGCGCGCGTCATCGAGGATTTGCCGGACGTAGGACTTCGGGTACGCCGGGTCGATCGGCACGTACGCCGCCCCCGCCTTCCAGATACCGAGCAGGGTCGCGAGCAGCTCGCCGCTGCGATCCAGACACACGGCGACCAGATCCCCCCGCGCGACGCCTCGCGCCGCGAGCGCGTGCGCCACCTGGTTCGCGTGCCGCGCGACCTCGAGGTAGCTCCAGGCGCCCCGCTCGTCCCAGCACGCCACCGCGCCCGGCGAGCGCTCGACCTGCGCGTCGAAGCGCTGGACGAAGGACCAGGCCGGAGCTGGGGTCGCCGGCGCTCGGTTGTACTGCTCGAGCAGCTTCTGAACGTCGGAGTCGCGCAGCAGAGGCAGCTCGATCACGCGCCGACCCGCGTCGCTGAACATGCCTTCCAGCACCCGCTGATGCTGAGCGAGCAAGCGCTCGATGGCCTCGCGGTCGTACAGATCGGAGGCGTACACCACCTCCACCGCGAGCTCGTCCGCCCCCCCCGAGTACGACAGCTCGATCTCGCATCGCGCAGGGACGTGCTCTCTCGCGAGCAGCTTCCGAACTGCGTCGTCGCCCTCGTCGGGATCGGGGTAAGCGTGGAACTTCACGTCACCCGGCAGCGGAGCGTCCAGCGAGGTCTCAGGGAAATTTTGATGCCTCATGACGATGGGCACCAGCGGGTTTGCGCTGCCGCGACGCGCGACGTCGGTCGCCTGCAGGATCCGCTCGAAGGGCACGGCGTGCTCGAACGCGGTCAGCACCTGCGCGCGCACCGCCTTGAGCAGCGCGCCGACGCTGCTCTGTTCGTCTATGTGTAGCCGGAGCGGCAAGATATTGATGAAGAACCCGATCAAGGGCTCGAGCTCGACATCCGTTCGGTTGGACGTCGTGGTGCCGATGCAGAGGTCGTCCCTGTTCGTATACCGGCTGAGCGTGACGCCGAGCGCCGCGAGCAACGACATGAAGAGCGTGCAGCCGTGCCGGCGAGACAGGCGATCGAGGTTTTGCGCGAACTCGCTCGAATAGCGATGCACGAAGCTCCCGCTCCTCGTGCCGGATTTCGCCTGCCGCGTATGCGTCGTGGGGAGCTCGAGGCTGTCCTCGTAGCCCTCGAGCGTTCGACGCCAGTAGTCGAGGCGAGCGGACATGTCCGAGGCCCGCTGCAAGCGCGCGTAGTCCTTGTACTGCACGGTCAGCGGCGGCAAAGCCGGCCGCTCCGCGCGGCAGAACGCGGCGTAAGCGCTCTGAAGCTCCCCCAGAAAGATGGCTTTCAGCGACCAGGCATCCGCCGCGATGTGGTGCACGTTGAACAGGAGCAGGTGCAGGTCCCCCGACAAGCGCAGCAGGCTCACGATGAAGATCGGACCCCGGAGGAGGTCGAAGCGATGTTCGAGATGTCGCTCGAGGTGCTCCAGCATCCGAGCGCGGTCGACGGCGATGACCGGCAGGCGCACGCGCTCCGGCGGCGCGACGAACTGCACGGGCTCTCCCTCTCCCGTCTGCCCGTAGTAGGTGCGCAAGCTCTCGTGACGGGCGACGATTTCGCTCAAGCTCTGCTCTAACGCCGAGACATCGAGGTCGCCTCGGACGAGCAGCAGGAGGGGCAGATTGTAGCTCGTGTTCTCTGGACTGCGCTGGTGGTGGATCCACAGTCGCTCTTGAAACAAGGACAGCGGGCTGCCCTCGTCGCCCGGCGCCGGCGGCACCTGCAGTTCATCCGCCGCCGCCGCTGGTGACGCTGCCATGGCCGAGGGTGACGTCACGACGGGTTGCGAGCTCGCCGCCTCCTGGCGAACGATGCCTCCCTCGTCGTGCACGAGCCCCGAACGACTCGTGACGTGAACATACGAACCCTCATCGACAGCCATACCGGTTCCTCCAGGGAGTGGAATGTTCAAATGCAACGGCGATTCGCAAACCCTTGGTGATGACTGGGCGACATCTGCGCAAAGCTAAACCCTGACTTGGGACCGCCTCTTCCAGCACGCGGTCGCTCGGAGGGGCACTCACAGCTCGGCAGGTCGCCGAGGCCGGTCAATCGCCGCAGCTCCTTCTCAAGTGCACCAAGAACGGTCGATCATGCGCGTTCGGGCGTGCACCGCATCGTTCATCCCCGCAAGTGAGCACAAGGACCTTACCACGATCTGGCTTTGGTCGGAAGAGTTTGGTGTATTCGCGCACACGAGACCAGGCTCATGGTGGTAGCGTGGACGTAGTGATGACGGCGGAGCGTGTCAACGGATTTGAAACAGCGGGAACATGAATTCCAGAGGGAAGCAGCTTACCGTCTCGAGAAAATGGCGCGGCGCGCTGAGGTGCGGAAGGCATCGGTGCAGACGGTGGCTCCGGACTCGGAGGCGCTGTCGACGTCCAAACGAACGTATTGTTTCGTGGAAGTTTCTGATAGAGATGGAAATGGCAATCTGATCCTAGTCACCCGGTCAGTAGAACAGGCCTTGCCCTCAGTCGCACACGGTCACCTTGGCGTGCAGCGCGGCGAGGGCGATGCTCGGGGAGCCGTTCTCGTTCCCTTGCCGCCTCGCCACCGCAGCCGCCGGTCCCGCCCGAGCCTCTCCCGGCGCCCCCCTTGGACGCCGCGCCGCACACGCCGGGCCCGCCCCTGCGGCCGCCGTCTCCGCGGCCGCCGTGGCGCGGCGTGCCCCGGTCGCCGTCGGCGGCCCAGTCCGCTTCCCAGCCGGCCTCGCTGATGCACCCGATGCCCTGGCCGTGGTCGCCGACGGCGCCTCGCGCACCGTAGATCCCTTGGTCGCCGTCCGTGCAGCCCACGTCGGCCACGTCCCCGCCTCCTCGCCGTCGGTCGTTGCTGCGGTCCGGCGTCGGGGTCGGCTCGCCGTCGTGCCCGTCCGCCGCGGCCCGCACGGTCCTGGGCCGGTCTCCTTGACAAGGCGGGGCACCCTTCGGATACGCTATCTCTCGACGATGCGTGAGGGCGGCACGAGGGGCGGGATCGGCGTTCGAGGCGCTCCACGCGGAAGCCGCGGTCAGCGGTCGAGAGGGCTGATCACGCCGAGAGCGCCGCGGTCGACAATGTGGGTGTAGGACATCGTGCTCCGCACATCCTTGTAGCCGAGCCATGTCCGAATCGTCCGGATACGGGTGCCCGCCTCGCGCAGGCCCACGCGCTTCAGGAAACCTCATGTTCGATCACGTCGTATTCGGAGTCAGCGACTATGCGGCGAGCAAGGCGTTCTTCCTGAAGGCGCTCGAGCCGCTCGGCGTCGTCAGGCGACGCAATCCACCCGAGCACCATGATGAGAAATCGCCTCGCGAGCTGCAGTTGCGGCAAGTTGTCGGCCGAAGTCGAAGGCGAGCCGATCCGCGTGTCCGTCTGTCACTGCCTGGCCTGCCAACGCAGAACCGGAAGTGTTTTTGGCGCCCAGGCCAGGTTCAGGCGCGAGGACGTGAAGATGAAGGGTCACGGGAAGGACTTCGTCCGAATCGGAGACGAAGGGACGAAGAGCACCTTCACGTTCTGTCCTGAATGTGGCGCCACCGTCTATTACACGATGGCCGGGCACGAGGACATGATCGCCATCCCGGTGGGAGCCTTCGCGGACCCGGCCTTCCCCGGTCCAACGTTCTCGGTCTATGAAGAGCGAATGCATGGCTGGGTGGTCATGCCGCAAGACATCGAGCACATGCGCTAGAGCACCGATCCGCTTGAAACGCCCGAGAATGAAGAGATTCGAACCACAGAGCCACAGAGGGCACAGAGGGGAGAGAAGAAATAGGAATCTTTAATTCTCTTCACTCTGTGCCCTCTGCGCCTCTGTGGTTCATTTTCTCGGGGTTTCAACCCGTTCGGTGTCCTAGCGGATGTCGTCGACGCTCACGCCGAGCCGCTCGGCGTAGAGGCCAAGGGTGCGCTGCCACGCCGGGCGGGCCTGACAGCGCTCGTAGTAGGCCTTGAGCCTCGGGAAGGGATCCATCAGGTCGGTCTTGCGGATGCTGCGCAGGACGCCGGCCATCATGATGTCGGCCGCCGTGAAATCGGCGCAGGCGATCCACTCGCGGTCCTCGAGGCGGCGCTCGACGTCGCCGAGCCAGCGGCGGGCGAGCTTGGGCACCTCCGCGTGGAGCTTGGGTGCGGCCTTGCCGCTGTCGAATATCCCGATCACGTCGAGGCACACCAGGGTCGGCTCGACGGTGCTGACCGCGGCGAAGCACCACTGGACGACGCGGGTGCGGCCCTGGACGTCACCCGGGATCAGCTTGCCGGACTTCTCCGCCAGGTAGAGCACCACCGCGGCAGATTCGGCCACCACGAAGCCGTCGTCGTCGATGACCGGCGCCTGGCGGAAGGGGCTGATGCGGCCGTAGGCGTCGCTGTCGAGCTCGCCGGCGGTGTGGTCGAGCGCGTGGACTCGATACGGCAGCCCGGTCTCCTCGAGCGCCCACTGCGCCCGGAGGTCTTTCGTCTCGCCGATCCCCTCGGGGAAAATTTTTCCGAAGCCGTAGAGCGTGATCATGTCGTTCTCCGATCGGTGGCCGATCCACCGGCCCGCGCCGGAGCGTGCCATGCTGCGGACGGCGGCGCGAGCGCCAGCGCCAGACCGGTTGACCCAACCCGAAGCGGTCCAGCGAGCCGACCCGGGTCGAGGCATGGGCGATCCAGGTCGACGCATGAGCGACCGCTGCTCCTCGGCGTCGATTCCACACATCCCCCTCCCGACGACGGTGGGCCGCTCTACTGTGCTCCTCCACAATAGCCGGCCGATCGAGGCCGCCGAGGAGGAATTCAGGGCATCCCTCGAGATCGACACGCGCATTCCGCGCAGCGGTGTGGTCCTCTGGAAATAGGGCCGCCGCGCGCGGCGCCTTCGCCGCCGCGATCCGCTCCCGCGACGTCGCCGCGGTCGGGGGCGCCGAGAGCCCGGCGGACCTCGCCGTGAAGCTCGCACCCCACGGGTGAGAAGGACGAGGAGGACAAGGATGCCCACCATTGCAATCGTCGGCGCCGGCATGGCCGGCCTGCACCTCGCGCTGCACCTCCAGAAGGAGGGCCTCGACGTGCACCTCTACGAAGAGCGCACGCCGGACGAGATCCGGGCGGGGCGCCTGCCCAGCACCGTCGCGCTCTCCCCGCCGACCCGGGCGCGCCAGCGGGCGCTCGGCGTCGCGCACTGGGAGGGGGCCGAGCACGCCACCCGCATCGTCCGGTTGCGCGTGGCGGCCGATCCGCCGCTCGGCTTCGTCGGCCACCTCCCGGATCACGCGCTCTTCATCGACATGCGCGTCTATCTGCCCCGGCTGCTCGAGGACTTCGCCGCGCGCGGCGGCCGCGTGGTGAAGGCCTCGCTCGACGCGGCCGGCATCCGCGACCTCGCCGCGGGGCACGACCTCGTGGTCGCCGCCACGGGCCGCGAGGGCCTCTCGGACCTCTTCCCGAGGGTCCCCGAGCGCAGCCCGCACGCCGGGCCCCAGCGGCGGCTCTTCGCGGGCATCGTCCGCGGGCTCCGCATGCCCGAGCGGCTCGAGTTCATGTTCCAGCTCTCCCCGGGGCACGGCGAGATCTTCGAGAACCAGTACCTCACGCTCGGCGGGGTCGCGCCATCGCTGCTGATCGAGGCGATCCCCGGCGGCGCGCTCGAGCCGATCACGCGGATGCGCTACGAGGACGATCCGGCGCGGTTCGATGCGGCGCTGCTCGACGCGGTGCTCGCGCACGCGCCGCTCACGGCCGAGCGCGTCGATCGGGCGAGCTTCGGCGTGGCCAGCCCGCGCGACTATCTGACCGGCGCCGTGACGCCGCTCGTGCGGCGCGCGTACGCGCCCCTCGGCGGCGGCAGGTTCGCGCTCGCGCTGGGCGATCTCCACATCACCCACGATCCGATCACGGGCCAGGGCGCGAACATGGCCACGCTGGCGGCGTGGCTCGCCGCCGAGCGGATCGCGGGGCAGGCCGCCGCCGGCGCCGCGTTCGATGAGGCGTTCTGCGCGGACCTGGAGGACCGCCTCTGGGAGGCGCTCCGGCCGGCCACGGACTGGACGAACGCCTTCCTCCTGCCGCCGCCGGACCACGCGCTGGCGCTCCTCGCCGCGGCCTCGCGCAGCCAGCCGCTGGCCGACGCGTTCGCCACGAACTTCTCTTACCCGGATCGCCAGTGGGCGATCCTCTCGTCGCCCGAGACGACGGCCCGCTTCATCGCGAGCCACGCCTGACGCGGAGGACCCCGGCGCTCCACCCCGGCACGCCGCGCTCCGTGCCGGGGAAGAGCACCTCGCCGGCCCTGTCGTGTCCGCCTCCGTCCGCGCGCGCGCGGACGCGCGCGTCCGCGGACGCGCGCGTCGACGCGGCGGCTTGCGCGGCGCGCAACGAAGCGCTCGACGGTGCGCTGATCAAAGGGCTGGACGGACTTAGTAAATAGTGCTAACTTACTCTCGGACCACGTGATGCAGGCCGGTGGAAGGCCGCCGTGATGATCCGTCGACCCCGTGGTGCGTCTGGTCCGGGCCTGACGAAGGCGCACGCAAGCCACGAGCAGGAGAGCCGTCCATGACCGTTGTGATTGGAAACAAAGAGTATTTCCCCGGTGTTGGCAAGATCCCCTACGAGGGGCCTGAGTCCGACAACCCCCTCGCCTTCAAGTGGTACGATGCCAACCGCGTCGTCGCCGGCAAGGCGATGAAGGATCACTTCAAGTTCGCTGTGTGTTACTGGCACACGTTCTGCGGTCGTGGGCACGACCCGTTCGGTCCGGGGACGATCAACTTCCCCTGGGACGAGGGCAAGGACCCGCTGACCCGCGCTCGCATGAAGATGGACGCGAGCTTCGAGTTCATCACCAAGCTGGGCGCGACGCACTACTGTTTCCACGACATCGACCTGGTGGAAGAGGGCGACAGCCGCGCCGAGACGTCGCGCCGCCTTCAGGGCATCGTCGAGTACGCCAAGCAGAAGCAGTCGCAGTCGGGCGTCAAGCTGCTGTGGGGCACGGCGAACCTGTTCTCCAACCCGCGCTACATGAACGGCGCCTCCACGAACCCGGACTTCTCCGTGGTGGCCTACGCCGGCGCCCAGCTGAAGGACGCCCTCGACGCCACGATCGCGCTGAACGGCGAGAACTACGTGTTCTGGGGCGGCCGCGAAGGTTACATGAGCCTCCTGAACACGGACATGAGGCGCGAGAAGGAGCACTTCGCTCGCTTCTTGACCATGGCTCGCGACTACGCGCGCGCCCGGGGCTTCAAGGGGACCTTCTTCATCGAGCCCAAGCCCATGGAGCCCTCCAAGCACCAGTACGACTTCGACGCCGAGACCGTGATCGGGTTCCTGCGCCAGCACGGCCTGGACAAGGACTTCAAGCTCAACCTGGAGACGAACCACGCGACGCTCGCCGGCCACACCATGGAGCACGAGATGCAGGTGGCCGCGGACGCCGGCATGCTCGGCAGCATCGACGCGAACCGCGGCGACTACCAGAACGCGTGGGACACCGATCAGTTCCCCTACAACATCAACGAGACGGTGGAGATGATGCTCATCCTGCTCCGCAGCGGCGGGTTCCAGGGTGGCGGCGTCAACTTCGACGCCAAGCGCCGTCGTAACTCGACGGATCTGATCGACACCTTCCACGGCCACATCGGCGGCATGGACGTGTTCGCCCGCGCGCTCATCATCGCCGACGACCTGATCCGCAAGTCGCCGCTCGAGTCGATGCGCAAGGCTCGTTACGCGTCGTTCGACAACGGCAAGGGCGCGGAGTTCGAGCACGGGAAGCTCACGCTGGAGCAGCTGGCCGAGATCGGCAACGCCGGCGGTGAGGTCAAGCTCACCAGCGGTCAGCAGGAGCTGTACGAAAACATCGTCAATCGGTGGATCCGATAAATCGATCGGGCGAGCGAACGGCCTCCCCGGCGCGTTCCAGCTCGCCCCACCCTCGCCGCCGCTCTGTAAAAGAATGAACATGGCGGCGAGCTTCATCCTGCCGTTAGGTCGGCTCCGAAAATCTTGACGTCGCGGAACGCGGTCGCTTGTCCTATCCGCCGCGGACGTGCGCTCGGCCCGAGGGCCAGACGGGGGCGCTCGTCCATCGTCGCGGGTGGCGGCAGGTACAGGGGAGTTGGACAAATCAAAGGCGGTCCACGGACCGCATCGGACTTGGCGAGAGGTGTGTGATGGAGACGCGCAAGCCGGTCATTCTGGGGTTCATGGGCAACCGGGGGTTCTTCCCCACGGAGTTCGCGGTGGAGGGCGCGCGGGCCACGGCCGCGGTCGTGGAGGCGCTGCTCGGAGAGCACGTCAAATACGTAGATCTAGGGAATGTGGAGTCCTACGCGGACGCCAAGCGCGCTGCGGGGATGGCTCAGGAGCATCGGCAGGGCGTCGACGGCGCTGGCGCCATCGGCGTGATCTGCTCCATGTACAATTTCTCGGATGAGAACGGCATTCGGGACTTCCTGCGCCTCGCGGATCTGAACATCCCGGTCTTGATCCACACGGAGCCGGACGTGCGCGGCCAGGGGAGGATGGGGGAGCGGGGCCGTCGTGACGGCGCTTGTGGGCGTTTTTCCGCGGCCAACGCCCTGCGCCACATCGGCTACCCCTACACCTTGACGACGAAGCACTGCGAGTCGGTGCGCTCTGCCGACTTCGCGCGGGATTTGCAGGCGTTCTATGCCACGTGTGTCCTGGCTTCCAAGTTTCGGCGTCGCGGCCGCGGCGTTCGCCTGGGGCTGGTGGGGTCGGGGCCGGACGCCTTTCAAACGGTCACCCACGTCTCCACGGAGCTCTTGGGGCACATGGGGTTGAGCACGGTGGGGCTGGAGCTGATCGCCCTGGATCGGCAGATGCGTCAGGTCGATGCGGCGCAGCTCTCCGACAAGCGCGAAGAGATCCGCGCCCACTTTGGCGCGGTCGACGTCCCGCCGCCTTCGCTGGACGCCATCGCGCGCATGGGCG
This sequence comes from Sorangium sp. So ce836, assembly GCF_028553905.1. Taxonomy (NCBI): domain Bacteria; kingdom Pseudomonadati; phylum Myxococcota; order Polyangiales; family Polyangiaceae; genus Sorangium; species Sorangium sp. So ce836. The sequence goes on from NZ_CP102233.1 coordinate 415,131, forward strand.
TGGTTTTTGACCGCTTCATTCGCGACAACGACCTGGACGGCATCGCCGTGCGCTGCTGGACGGAGATGCAGAAGTATCAGATCGGCGGGACGGTCGGGGTCATGCCGTGCACGTGCATGAGCATGCTCTCGGACAAGCTCTTGCCCGCCGCGTGTGAGACGGACATCGCGGGCTGGATGGGCATGTACATGCTGCAATGCGCGTCCGGCCTGGTTCCGGTCCTGGGGGACTGGAACAACATGTTCGATGACGACCGAGAAGAGGTCGACCTCTTTCATTGCGGCGTCTGGGCCAAGAGCGTCATGCACCCCGGGGCCAAGATCACGGAGCATCAGATCCTGGCCAAGGAGGTCGGCAAGGACAACAGCTGGGGCGCGGTCGACGGCGATCTCAAGCCCGGGACGTGCGCTTTCTTGCGTCCGTGCACCAACGCGCGGGAGGGCAGCATCTTCATGTATGGTGGCGTGGGGCGCGTGACGGAGGAGCGCATCAAGACCTTTGGCACGCGCGGGCGCGTCCACATTCCGCGTATCCAGGAGCTCTTCCGCCACGTCACGGACCCCAAGCGGGCGGTGGAGCACCACACGGCCCTCGTCGTGGGTGAGGGCCGGGCGATCGCCACCACGATGAAGGCCGTGCGAGACGCCCTGCCGTACATCAACGCCCAGGCAGGCCTGAGCCAGACAGGTCGCGAATTGATCGAGTACTACGAGCACAGCACGGTGGAAGAGCTCTAGCGACTCGAAGGCGGCGCGCGTCGCCCAGCGAGCACGGGTGCCCCGTCGAGCGATCGAAGGCTGAGCCCTCGTGCCGACGGTGGGGTGGGTTACACGTTGAGGTCCACCTGCTGCAGCAGCCCCACGCCGCCTTCCTCCTCGAGAGCGCGCCGCCCGGTGCGCCCCGGCCGCCTCGTCCGCCTCGCTGGGGCTCGCCGCCGTCGCCGCCCTGGCCGCCGCGAGCCACGGCCCCTCGCCCAGGACCGGCGCCGAGGCGGGCCCGGCTCGTGACCCGGCCGAACTTGCGGTAAGCTCCCTGCGTCATGAGCGACGTCGACAATGTCCTGGCCGCAGCGCTGCGTCCGTCGGCGGAGCTGCTGCCCAACGCGCCGCTGCGGCGCACGGGCTTCGCTTGCCGCCGAGCGGCTGACCGCTAGCACATCATCAGGTGCATTCGTGTCGAAAGTCGATCTCAAGAAGGAGCTCAAACATCTCTACCAGGCATCTGCGAAGGAGGTGGTCCAGGTCGAAGTGCCGACATTCCGGTACCTCATGATCGACGGCGAGGGCGACCCCAACACGTCGCAGGCGTATGTCGAGGCAGTGGAAGCGCTGTTCTCCGTCTCCTACACGGCGAAGTTCATGGTGAAGAAGGGGACGCGAGGGATTGACTATGCGGTCATGCCTCTCGAAGGCCTCTGGTGGTCGGATGACATGTCCGTCTTCACCTCCAACGATAGGTCAAGGTGGAAATGGACGATGATGATCATGCAGCCTCACTTCGCGGACGAGGCGGTGATTCACGCGGCCATGGCGGAGGTGAGGCGAAAGAAGGCGCTCCCCGCGGTGGACGCGCTCAGGCTGGAGAGCTTCACCGAAGGGACATGTGCTCAGATACTTCACGTTGGTCCCTTCACGGAAGAAGGACCGACCATCCAGCGAGTGCATGATTTCATCGATGCGCGCTCGGCGCTCGCGGGAAAGCACCACGAGGTGTATCTGAGCGACATACGTCGCGCCGACCCGGCCAAGTGGAAAACCATCATCCGCCAACCCATGGAGTGATAGCTGACAGATCGTCGGCGACGACGCCGCTCCGCGGCCCGGCTCGGCTCAGGCGGCAGATCGCAGAAAACACAATCTCCCCCCCCCCACCATCACCCGTCCTTGGAGTTTTTATGAAGCGAGTCACTGGCATCGGCGGCATCTTCTTCAAAGCCAAAGACGCTCCGGCGCTACAGGCTTGGTACAAGCGGCACCTCGGGATCGATGTCCAAGCATGGGGTGGCACGGCTTTTACCTGGACCGACGGTGAAGGTAAGCCGGTCGCCGGAACGACCGTCTGGTCCATCGCTCCGGCGCAAGGCGACCAATTTGCGCCCAGCGCTTCAACGTTCATGATCAATTATCGGGTCGAGGACCTCCACGCCCTCGTCAAGGTCTTGCGCGAAGAAGGCTGCAACGTCCTCGAGAAGATCGACGATTCCGAGTACGGGAAGTTTGCCTGGATCATCGATCCAGAAGGAAACAAGGTAGAGCTTTGGCAGCCGCCTGCCGGCCAATGACCACTCTGCTGCCGCGCGTATCATCTGTCGGGGGGGGCCTCGGATCGCCCGCGAGCAGATGCTCCCTGCCATGTCTGGCGGTCGTTCAATCGGAGGTGCGCTGCATGCGCTGGAGGATGGTGTCCAGGTTCCACGTCTCCGGCTTCTGCCGGGGAGGGAACCTCTGGAACGAGGCCACGAACTTCCTGGCGAAGGCGAGGGCCGGGATGATCACGAAGGCATGGTCGATGCGCCACTTGTCGTAGAGGATGCTGCCCTGATCGGCCCTCTCGAAGGGATCGGCCCGGAGGTCGAAGAGCTTGGGCAGGCGGAGCGGCACGAAGGGATCCTGCCAGACGAGGAGCCCCTGGGCGCGCTGCTCGGCGAAGACGGCCTTCCAGCGATCGTAGCGGAGGGCGACGACCTGCCCCTCGTCATTCACCAGGCCCCTTGTCGCTCGCCGGCGCCCGCAGGCTCTGCTAAGGTCGCCCGCGCTCGTCGTGCGCGTACCGCAGCGCCCCTGAGGCCTCCGGGAAAGCGGGGACATCGGTGAGCGGGCCCAACTGGACTTCTTGTCCTCCGTGCGGTAAGGCTCCGTAAAGGACGCTGGGGGTGTAGCCGGATGCTCGAGATGAAGAGGAACACCCAGACGCGACCGAACTTCTGCTCCTTTCTCGTCGTCGCCGCCACCCTCGCTGCGGGGGCAGGATGCTCCGCTCCCGACCGGCATTTCTCGGACAGCGGCGCGGGAGGCGGAACGGGCGGCGGTCCGACCGATGCGCAGAACGGCGTGGGCGCCGGCGCGTCCGGCGGGGGCGACGGCGGGGGCGGCGGGGACGCGTCCGGCGGAGGCGGCGAGGACGCGTCCGGCGGAGGCGGTGGGGGCGCGTCCGGCGGGGGGGGCGGTGGTGATCCTGGATGCCAGATCCCGCCAGACAGCCCCACGCTCGCCGACGCCATCATGGTGGCTGCGGGCGACAGCCATACGTGCGCGATCCGGCATGACGGCTCTCTCTACTGCTGGGGGGACAACTCGTTCGGCCAGCTGGGTGTCCCGCAGGCGATGGCGGTCTCCTCGAGCACGCCGGTGAGAGTGCTCTTCCCCGCGTCGCTCGGCACGGCGACGATCACGCAGATCGCGTTGACCGAGCGGGCGACCTTCGCGATCGACAGCCAGCTCCGACTCTGGGCCTGGGGAAACAACGAGACCGGGATCCTCGCGAACGGCGCCAAGGACTCGATGGCCCATGACGTCCCGGCGATCGTCAATGACGGTACGGCCCCGTTGCTCGTGCGCAAGATCGCGCCACAGTGGTACTCGGCGTGCGCGCTCACCTCGACCAGCAGCATTTACTGCTGGGGGGCCAACCTGTTCTCGAGCCTCGGGCCGGATGCGAGCGGCGAGGAGAGCCTCGTCCCGGTGAGAGCGTTCAACTTCACCGCGGCGGCCGGTCCGAAGGCCGTCCTCGCGCGGGGCATCGGCTCGATAGGCAGCTGCTCCTCGACCGGGGCCGCGGAGGACGGGCTGCGTTGCTGGGGCGCGCTCGGCGGCGGTTATATCCTCACGAACACCTCCACCAGCTCCCAGGGCGGCGTGAACTACAGCGCGCACATGCCGCTCATCGAGGCGGGAGCGACGCTGCCCTTCTCCGAGATCTCCTACGGCACGAACTTCGGCTGCGCGCGCGACGACGTGGGAGGCCTCTTCTGCTGGGGGACGAACAACAGCTCAGGTCAGCACGGCGCCGAGGCTCCCCCGGCCGGGACGGCGGCTGCGATCCCGGGTGTCTGGGGCCCGATGTCCACCGGCTACGTCTTCGTCTGCGCGATCGACGACCAAAGGCAGCTCCGCTGCCGTGGCAGCAACGAGCAAGGGCAGCTCGGTCGCAGCACGCCGATGATGGGCGATCATGCGCGCATGGAACCCGTCGTGCTCGGCGACGGCACCCCGCTCGCCAAGGTCGTCGCGGTGAGCGCCGGCTTCTTCCACACGTGCGCGATCGTCGAGGGGGCGTGCGGCCCCACGGGCCCTGGCCAGGTCCTGTGCTGGGGCAGAGGCACCCTGGGTCAGCTTGGCGACGGCGCCGGGACGAGCTCCGCGGTCCCCGTCGAGGTGAAGGCGCCCTGATCAGGGGCGCCGAGGCCGAGGGCGTGAGCCGCGAGGACCTGGCGCCGTTGCCCAGCTCGAGACCGCCCTCCGGGTCGCCCGGGGCGCCGTCGGGTCCTGATGCCGACCCGAGCGCGCGCGCCAGGCTGCGCCGCGACACCGTCCACCTCTGGACGCTCGAGATCGCGACCCAGACTGGCAAGCGGACAAGACCGGCTTCCGTGGCCCGTGGCAGGGCTCGCTGTTCGTCGCGCTCAGATCCCTAGGGCGATCGCGGCTCGCGCAAGTACCCTCTCTCCGCGAGGCACGCGATCGCGTCGCGGCCTGCTGCGCGCGACCGTCCGCGTTGCCGGGGCGGTCGCGCTCACGTCACAGCCGCCCGAGCCAGACCGAACCCCCCTCGCCCAAGGAGATGCACCATGCAGATCACCCTGTCGCCCCAGGACTACGCCACCGCGTTCCGCCTCCTCTCCGCGACCTCCAGGCACCCGGAGAACATCGCGGACGCCGTCCGGCAGCGCATCGTCCCCGACCTGCCCGAGAGGCCGTCCTTGCTCGACGTCGGCGCCGGCCCCGGCGCCATCGCGGCGCGGCTCGCCCCCTGGTTCGGCGCCATGACCCTGATCGAGCCGAACGAGGCGCAGCTCGGCGCGTCCGCGCCGGCCGGCGCCGAGATCTTCCGCGACACCTTCGAGAGGTTCGAGTCGCCGCGCCGCTACGATCTCGTCCTCTGCTCCCACGTGCTCTATCACGTGCCCCTCGCGGCGTGGGGCGGCTTCATCGACAGGCTGCTCTCGTTCGCGAAGCCGGCGGGGTACTGCGCCATCGTCCTCGGCGCCGACCGGGGGCAGAACTACGAGATGCACCGCGACTTCACGTCGACGGTCATCGACAGCTCCGTGCTCATCAAGACGCTGCGGGACAAGCAGCTCGCGTTCGACGTGGTGGGGAGCCACAACGCCTACACGGCGGAGACGCTCGAGGAGATGGTCACGCTCTGTCGCTTCTTCGTGCTCGCGGACTGCATCTCCGCCGAGCAGCTCGCCGCGATGACGGAGAGCGAGGCGCGCGCGCTCGACGAGAAGATCCGCGGGCACGCCGCGCGGTGTCGGACCGAGGACGGCGCGTACCGGCTGAGCCAGGAAGACGACACGGTCATCCTCCGCCGGTCGTGACCCTCCCGCGGCACCTCGACGTCGTCGGCGCGTCAGCGCGCGACGGCGCCGAGATCAACGAACGCCTGGTCGTTCATGATCACGAAGGGCCGCTCCTCGAAGCTCAGGCCGCCCTTGCCGTCGTGATCGACGATCTGCAGCTTGCCCATGCCATAGCCCATCGGGCCGCGCGCATAGTAATGCGCCTGCAGGGTGTACCGGCTGGCCCGCCGGTCCCGGGGCGCGCGGATGGTGAAGCACTCGGGGCCGTAACCGGTGGTGACGTCGGCGTGGAGGCGCCCGCCGCTCGGCAGCGCCGGGCTCGCGTAGTAGGCGTGGCCGCCGCGGTCGTCCCGGATGTGGAAATCGACGTCGTTGGCGTCGGTCTCCCAGGTCAGCACGAAGCGGAGCGACGGCGCGCGGTCGAGGGCGGCGCCGGCCTTCGCGAGCCGGGCCAGGATGTCCGAGCGGCGCGCCGGATCCGCCTTGAGCCACGCGGCGGCGACGAGGCCGAGGTCCTCGCGCAGGATGCCCTCCACGCCGGCGAAGCGCCCCGGCGGGTAGCGGCGCGCGAGGCCCGCCGCGAGCGCGTCGAAGGCGGCGGCGTGCTCGCCCCGCTTGAGGCGCGCGAACGCGAGCAGGCGGTGGCTGGAGGGGTGGTCGGGGCGCTGCTCGCGCGCCTTCTCGTAGGTGTCCACCGCCAGATCGAGGCCCGCGTCGGCCGGGAGGCGCTCGAGGCGCGCGCCGGCGAAGCGGCGGAGGTCCGCGCGCGCGGGGAACAGGTCGATGAGCGAGCCGTACGCGCGGGCGGCGCCCGGCGCATCGCCCGCGGCCTCGAGCGCCTCGCCGAGCGCGACGAGCGCGAGCACGTCGCCGGGGGCGTCGGCGTGCCAGGCCGAGGCGTCGCGCGCCGCGGCCTGCGCGTCGCCGTGGGCGAGGAGGTCGTGGATCCGCGCGAAGCGGCCGGTGTACGGCTGGACCGGCGGCTCCGGCGGCGCGGCTGCGCCGGGGGCGGCTTGCGGCGCGGAGGCGCCGGGGGCGGCTTGCGGCGCGGCCGCGGCGTCCGGAGGCGCCAGATGGATCGGGTACACCACGTCGACGCTTCCCGCCTCGGGCCGAGGGAAGCTCAGCCCATAGAAGGCGCGGATCACGCAGGAGACCACGGCCCCGTCGTGCAGATCGGACCCGCCGTCGCGCGCGTTCACGACCGCGCCGCTCGGGTCGATGGTGAAGCGCACGGCGACGCGGCCCTGCAGGCGCGGGCTCCGCTCGAGCCCGCGCTCGTAGCAGAGGCGGAAGCGGCCGAAGCTCTGGCGGACGATGCGCTGGATCACCTCGGGCGGGAAGCGGCCGCTCACCTGGGTTGCGCCCATGCGGACCGAGGGCGCCGCGGCCCGGTGGTGGCCGCCGAGGCGGCCGTGCCCGCTGCCGAAGCCGTCGCCGGCGCCCGCGGACGGCGCGGGCGCGGCGGCACCGTGGCCCACGGTGCCGATCGAGCCGAGGCCGATGCCCTCGCCGCGGCCGCCGCCGCCCTCGCCGATGCCCGATAGCCCGAGCCCGCCCGCGCCGAAGGACTCCTCGCGCGCGCCGGGAGGAGGCGCCGGCGGCGCGGGCGGCGGGCGCAGGGCCGCGGCCTCGCCGGCGGCGGCGTCGGCGCGCGCGCCGGCGGGCTGCGCGGCGCCCTGCGGCTTGTCGGCCGGCGGCCACGAGCGCCTCTGCACGGCGATTCGGCCGCCGTCCACGGTCAGGATGTCGGCGAGGCCGCGCCGAGCGATGTCGAAGCGCTCGTAGTCGCCCTCGGTCTCCAGCACGAGCAGCGCGGTGTACGGGCTCAACACCCGGTGCGCGATCGAGAGGTCGACGATCTGCCTGCGGAGGGCGTCCTGGCCGCCGGGCGCGGCGTCGCCGGCGAGCAGGCCGTCGATCTTCGCCCGGGCCCAGGCGCGCTCGAGCAGCGGGCGCTCGACGCCGCGGAGATCGGGCGCGGTGGTGCGGCCGTCCACCGTGATCCGGACCGGCAGCTCGGCCGGCACCTCGGCGTAGACGAGCGCCTCGTCGCCGGGCTGCACGCCGTCCAGCGCGCGGGGCCAGACCCAGCGCGCGCCCTCGACGCTCACCGCGATCCCCGAGCGGGTGGCCGACGAGAGGCGCCGCTCGAGCTCTGCGACGCCGCGGGCGCCGTCGATCATGGCGCCGTCGCGGGGCAGGCCCGCCGTGACGAGCTGCCGGAGGACGACGTCGTCGCGGAGGCCGCCGAGCGCGACCGCGTCGAGCCGCTCGACGCCCGCGTCGCGCAGCGCCGCCGCGGCGCCGCGCAAGGCGCCCGGCGCGACCTCGCCCGCGGTGGCGACGCCGTCGGAGAGGAGCACCACGCGCCGCTGCCCGCGGGCGCGCGCGCGCTCGCCGGCCCAGCGGAGCGCGCGCGAGAGATCCGAGGCGCCGAGCGCCTTCCGCTCGCGGATGCGCCGGAGCTCCGCCTCGCCGAACGCCGAGGCCGCGCCGTCGAAGACGGGGGTGACGGTCTGGTCGTAGCAGGCGACGGTGAGCGGCGCGCCCGGGCCGCCCGCGCGCGCGGCCGCCCGCGCGATGGCCGCGAGCAGGCCGAGCTGCTCCTCGAGATCGAGCGCCCGCGAGGCGCTCGTGTCGACGAGGACGACGGCGGAGGCGAGCGGATCGGGCCGCGACTCCACGGCTGGGCGCACGCGGGCCAGCGCGAGCTCGCCGCTGCGCAGGCCGCCGTGCGCCTCCGTCGGCGCGAGGCGCGCGGGCTCCACCACGAAGTCGGCGTCGGGCGCCGCGTCCGTCCGGTGGAGCGCGTGGATCGGCGCGGCGGCGCCCGCGACGGTGGCCTCGAGATCGAGGTAGCTCACGGCGGGCAGGCCGCGCAGGGGGACGGTGAAGGGGGCGTCGGGGCGGAGCTCCTGGGAGTACGCGAGGACGATCTCCTTCACGCCGCGCGGCGGGATGGGGAAGACCCGCGCGGTCACCTCGTTGCCCGCCGCCTGCTCGAGCAAAGCCGGATCCTGCTTGCGGTGGAGGAAGTCCTCGTACGCCTCGCGCGCGCGCCGTCGCTCGACGACCTCGCCCTCCTGCCAGCGCCTGCCGAGCCGCATGGCGAGGCGGCCGAGGCTCGCGCCGGGCGGCAGGGTGACGCGGAAGGTGCCCTCGAGCGCGCGATCTTCGGGGTTCTCGAAGGTGAGGTGCAGCTCGGTGAACGCGAGCGGCGCCTCGATCACGGCGCGTCCGGTGAGGGCGACGAGGCGCAGCCCCGTGCCGTCGGCGGCGGTGAGCCGGATCGGCGCGGCCGCGGGGCGGCGCGCCGCGGTGGCGGGGGCCGGCTCCGCGGGCTGGGCGCGCGATGCGGCGGGGTCGGGCCCGCGCCGGTGCGCGCCCGGGGCGGCGGGCGGCGAGGCGCTGTCGGCGCAGCTCGAGAGCGCGAGGACGAGGGCGGCGATCGCGGCGAGCGCAGCGCGGCCGCGGGGGAGGGAGCTTCGCACGGGGGCCTCCGGTCGTGGCGCGGCGGGCCGCGCATGAACGCAGGTCCGCCGGCGTGGGATGGGGCGATCGACAGCGGGGTGGGCCGGAGGTTCCCGGCCGTGTCGCTCGAGCGCGGGCCGCCGCCGGTGCCGGCCTGCCGCGCCGGGTGGCGGTCGTGACGAAGGGATGAGTAGAATCCTCGGCATGAACCGTCCCATCACGCCGCTCTCGCGATGCCCGCCAGCCGTCACCGAGGGTGGTCAGGCGCTGCTGCGCGCAGGGGCGCGCCTCGCCGCGCCGGCGGAGGCGACATGAGGGCCATCGTCTACGACCGGTACGGCGCGCCCGACGTCCTGAGGCTCGCGGACATCGCCGTGCCGGAGATCGGGGACGACGAGGTCCTGGTGAGAGTTCGCGCGGCGTCCGTGAACTCCTGGGACTGGGATCTCGTGACCGGAACGCCGGTGTTCTTTCGCTTCTGGGGCCTGTTCAGACCGAAGCACAGGGTCCCTGGCGCGGACATCGCGGGACAGGTCGAGGCGGTGGGCAAGGACGTGACCCGGTTCCGCCCAGGCGACGAGGTGTTCGGGGATCTCTGCCAGTGTGGCTGGGGCGGCTTTGCAGAGTACGCGCGCGCCAGCGAGAGCGCGCTGACGCTCAAGCCGGCCGGGATGACGTTCGAGCAGGCCGCAGCCATCCCCCAGGCGGGCGCCATGGCCCTGCAGGGGCTCCGCGACGAGGGCGCGATCCGGCCCGCGCAGACGATCTTGATCAACGGCGCGGGGGGAGGGGTCGGCACGTTCGCGATCCAGATCGCGAAGTCGTTCGGCGCCGAGGTCACCGGCGTGGACCGGGCGGAAAAGCTGGAGACGATGCGCTCGGTCGGTGCGGATCATGTCGTCGACTACGCGAGAGAAGACTTCGCGGAGAATGGTAAAACGTACGATCTGATCCTGGACGCCGCGGCGCATCGATCGATGTTCGACTATGCGCGTGCGCTGAGCCCGGGGGGGACCTATGTGATGCTCGGGGGATCCGTCGGTCGAATCCTCGAGCTCTTGTTGCTCGGTCCCTGGATCTCCAGGCGCGAGCGAAAGAAGATGCGCGTCATGGCAGCGAAGGCAAACCATGAGCTGGCTGTCCTGGCGGAGCTGTTTCGAGCTGGGAAGGTGAGGCCCGTCATCGATCGCTGTTACCCGCTCGCTGAGATCGCCGACGCGTTTCGCTATTTCGGGGAGGGAAGGGCGTGTGGGAAGATCGTTATCACCCTGTGACCCCGAGGGAGAGACATGCTCGCGTTCATCCACACGGCCCGCGTCCACGTCGAGACCTTCAGCCGCCTCGTTCGGGCGGTGGACGACGCGATCCCGGTTCGGCATGAGGTTCAGGAGAGCCTCCTCGCGGATGCGCTGGCGGCCGGCGCGATCACCGACAGCGTCCGCTCGGCCACGGCCGCGGTCGTACAGGGGCTCGCCGGCGACGGCGCGCGGGTGATCGTGTGCACCTGCTCGACCCTCGGCGGCGTGGCAGAGGCGGTGCCCGTCGCCGGCGGCGTGGTGATGCGGATCGATCGCCCGATGGCGGAGCAAGCCGTCGCGAGCGGCCGCCGGATCGTCGTCCTGGCCGCGCTCCAGAGCACATTCCAGCCGACCGTGGCGTTGCTGCATCAGGCAGCGTCGGACGCGAAGCGTTCGATCGACGTCGTAGAGACGCTGTGCGAGCGAGCGTGGCGGCTCTTCGAGACGGGTGACCACCCCGGCTATCTCGGCGAGATCGCCAGGACCATCGAGACCACCGCGCTCCCGAGCGATCTCGTGCTGCTGGCGCAGGCGTCGATGGCTCCCGCTGCCGAGCTCGTTCGGCATCTCGGAATCCCTGTCCTGAGCAGCCCGAGATCGGGCGTGGAGGCCGCCTTGTCGAGGTATCGCTCCCATCATGCAGGTGGAGCACCGCGCGAGAGAGGATAGGCGGAGAATTCAGGCACGTCGGCAGCGCATCTGCATAGGAGTCACACCTCTTTACATCATGGCGCTGCCTGCGCGGTCACACCGCCTTGAGGGGCTTTACCGCGCGCGCATGCTGTGATGCAGTGACGCCGTGACCACACCGAGCAAACCCAAGGCGCCCGAGGGCGATCTCGCTACCTTCCAGCGCGAGCGCATCACGCACCAGGGGGAGACGCGCGACGTCTATCGGAAAGGGAAGGGCCCCGCGGTCCTCGTGCTGACCGAGATGCCGGGCATCTCTCCCCAGGTGCTCGGGTTCGCCGACCGGGTCGTGGCGCTCGGCTGCACGGCCGTGCTGCCGGACCTCTTCGGGACCGCCGGCCGCGACCCGCTGCAGCCATCCAGGCTGTCGGGCGCGCTCTACGCGCTCTCGACCATGGCCAAGGCCTGCGTCAGCAAGGAGTTCACCGTCTTCGCGACGGGGCGCTCCTCGCCGGTCGTCGACTGGCTCCGCACCCTCGCCGCGTCGGAGCACGAGCGCTGCGGCGGGCCGGGCGTGGGCGTCGTGGGGATGTGCTTCACCGGCGGGTTCGCGCTCGCCATGGCGGCGGACGCCCGGGTGCTGGCGCCCGTCATGTCGCAGCCGTCGCTCCCGTTCGGGCTCACCGAGAGCCGGCGGCGATCCGTCGATTGCGATCCTGCGACCCTCGACGCGGTGGCGCAGCGCTGCGACCGGGAGGGCCTCCGGGTCATCGGGCTCCGCTTCAAGGGGGATCCGCTGGTGCCCGAGGAGCGCTTCCAGTTCCTCCGCGAGCGCCTCGGCGACGGCTTCGTCGCCGTGGAGCTGGAGCAAGCCGACGGGCACCCCGAAGGCCCCCTCAAGAAGCATCACTCGGTGCTCACCGGCGCGTTGATCGATGCTCCGGGCGAGCCGACGCGCGCCGCGCTCGACCGCGTCCTCCAGCTCTTTTGCGACAAGCTGCTGGCCGCATGAGCCGCATTACGGCGTGGGTCGTTCGAGGCGCGCCGGAGCTCGCGCCCTGCCGACCCGCGGTCGCGCCGGCAAGGGGCCGTATCGACGCCCGCGCCCGCGGGCGCTCGTCACGCCATCGATCTCGGCGGGCAGCCGCTGCCGCGGAGGTCGCTGCCGGCCGCGCCGATCCAGCGAGGAGACGTCACCGGCACGCGTTCGGGGCGGCGGTGCAGTCGCCCAGGGCCGCGCAGACGTAGGAGCGCGCGCACGTCTCGGCGTCTGCCTGAGAGTGCGCCGTGACGTACTGGGTCGACCTCCCGAACGAGCCGGTGACGCAGATCGCGTACGATTGCGCCGTCCCCGACGCGGCGAGCCGAACGCCGCGGCGGACGGCGATCGCGGCGGCGCAGCCCAGCGCCTCCACGTCCGAGTCCGCGAAAATCGCGATTTCCGGCCCCGCGCAGCGCGTGTCCGCCAGTGCGGTGCCGAACGTGTAGGCGGCCGGCCCGCGGCAATCGGTGAGGCTCGGCTCGCCCCTCCTGGAAGCGTCGTCGCTCGCGCCGACGGCATCGCCGCTGCCGCGCTCGTCGGGGCGGTCGCCGGCCGGGGGCGAACCGCTCGGAGGGGTGATGTCGAACAGCAAGGAGGCAATCTGTAGCGCCGCTGCAAGCAGGTTCATGGCACCTCGATCCTCGGGCGAGCAGGGTGAGCAGTCTACCATGCAGCGCCGCCACCGTGTCGCATTCACGGGCTGAACGCGACACGGTGGCATCAAGCATCAAGCAACCTGCGGGCCAGCCGGCGCTGCGGCGGAATCGGTCGTTCGGCAGGCCGACGGACGGCGGCAGGGAGGGCGATCGCTGCACGCTTGCGCGATCGCGCAACAACCGGGTCTGCGAAAGCGCTGCCCGCCGGGCGGCGCCGTCGAGCGCAGGCGAGGACCTCCTCGTCGCGCGCCAAACGTCTCCTTCCGTCCAATGTGTCGCGGCGTTCGTCGCCGGGCGCTCAGGCCGCGAGGGCCTCGGGGTGGCGCCGTCGCCAGAGGGCGAGGCGCCAGCGCATCACGGCCGCGAAGAGGCGCATGGACAGGCTCCCGGACGAGGGCAGGGGCCGCACCCGGGTGTTCTGGAACGACGCGACCCGAAAGCGCCCGTCGTCGCCCCGCACCACCACCAGCGTCTGCCGCGACCGCCGGCTCGGGGGCGCCGTCTTCTGCCAGGGCCACAGCACCGCGCCGGTGCTGACGACCACGGCCGCGTCGGGGCCGAGGAAGCGCACGCTCTCGATCTCGCCGACCAGGCGCGTGCCGGCGAGCACGCCGGCGAAGAGCTCCTCGTGCACCCTGCGGTTCTCCGCGCGGCCGCGCAGCCACGAGCCGTCGAACGTCACGTAGTCGGAGTCGGGCGTGTAAAACGCGTCGACGGCGCGCGCGCCCTCGCGCGCCCACGCCTCGCACAGGGCCTCGAACAGGCGCCGGATTGCCGCTTCGTCGGTCGAACGATCCATGGAAGCTCTCCTTGCGATGTAACTCTCTTAGTAAGTAAGATATTTACTGCGGATTGTCAAGCCGGCGGCGGCTCGGGTAGAGTGCGGGCGGATCGAGGCGAGAGGCGATGGCCGCGAAACGGGCGAGCGCGAAGGAGGTGAGCGAGCTGATCGACAGCCTGGGCGACCGGCTGGGCCGCGAGCTGAGCACGCAGTCGGTGCTCCTTCACCAGGCGATCGCCGAGCGCCTCGGGCTGAAGGGCACCGACCACAAGTACCTCGACGTCCTCCGGCGGGCGGCGGAGGCGGGGCCGGTCACGCCGGGCGACCTGGTGCAGCTCACCGGGCTGACCTCGGGCGGCGTGACGGGGGTGCTCGATCGGCTGGAGGCGGCGGGGTTCGTGCGCCGCGTGAAGCACCCGAGCGACAGGCGGCAGCTGGTGGTCGAGCCGGTGGTCGAGCGCTACGCCGAGATCGGCGCGCTCTTCGCGCCGTTCCGCGAGCGCTGGGCGGCGCTCTGCTCGCGCTACTCGCTCGCCGAGCTGCGGCTCATCTGCGATTTCTTCGAGCAGGCGACCGCGCTGATGGCCGAGGAGATCGCCCGCATGCAGCGCCCGGCCGCGCCCGAGGCCGCCCCGGCGAGCGCCGCGCCTCGCGCCGGCGCGCGCGCCCGTGGGGGCGCGAAGGCGCGACCGCGCCGGACCCCCTGACGAGGCGACGGCTCACGGCTCGCCCGACGGGGCGCGCCTCAGAGATTGATGCCGCCGGACGCCTCGATGCGCTGGCCGTTGATCCACTGGCTCTCGGGCGAGAGGAGCAGGGCGACCACGCCGCCGATGTCGTCGGGGAGGCCGACCCGGCCGAGGGCGGTCTGGGAGGCGATCATCTTGTTCAATTCGGCGTTGTCGCGCACGGCGCCGCCGCCGAAGTCGGTCTCGATCGCGCCCGGCGCGAGCACGTTGACCGAGATCTTCCGCGGCCCGAGCTCCTTCGCCAGGTAGCGGGTGAGCACCTCCACGCCGCCCTTCATGGCGGCGTAGGCGGCGTACCCGGGCAAGCTGAACCGCGCGAGCCCCGACGAGACGTTCAGGATCCGCCCCCCGTCCGCGATGAGCGGCAGGAGCTTCTGCGTGAGGAAGAACGTCCCCTTCAGGTGGACGTTCACGAGCGCGTCGAACTGCTCCTCCGTCGTCTCGGCGAAGCTCGCGTGGACGCCGATGCCGGCGTTGTTCACCAGGAAATCGAGGCGATCGCGCCCGAAGCGGCCGGCGAGCTCCGCCTTCACCGCCTCGGCGAACGCGCCGAAGCCGCGCGTGTCGGCGACGTCGAGCGCGAGGGCCGCCGCCTTGCCCCCCTTGGCCTCGATCTGCTTCACCACGTCCGCCGCCTCGGCCGCGCCGCCGCGGTAGGTGATGATGACGCCCACGCCGCGATCGGCGAGGTGGAGCGCCATGCTCTTTCCCAGCCCGCGGCTCCCGCCGGTGACGAGGGCGACGGGGCTCTGCTTCGATGTGGTCATGGTCGGGTCCTTTCGGTGGAGACGCGGCCACTCGCCGCTGTCTGCGGTCATGGATAGCGAGCCGAGCCCGGTTGAGAAAGGCCCGGGATTCCGACACACTGTTTCGTCATCCGAAACAATGAGCGTCGACATCGAGTCGCTGAAGATCTTCGTGAAGGTGGCCGAGCTCGGGAGCTTCACGCGTGCGGGCGAGCACCTCGGCATGCCCAAGGCGCGCGTGTCGCTGCGGCTCTCGGCCCTCGAGGCCGAGCTCGGCACCCGGCTCCTCCAGCGCTCGACGCGCGTCGTGCGCCTCACGCCCGACGGCGAGGAGCTCCTCCCGCGGGCGCGGCGCCTCGCGCTCGAGGCCGACGAGGTCGGCGCGATGTTCCAGGCGGCGACGGCCCTGCGCGGGCGCGTGCGGATCGATCTGCCGGTGCGCTTCGCGTGCGATGTCATCATCCCGCGCCTGCCCGAGCTGCTCGCGCGCCACCCGGGGCTCGAGGTGCTCCTCAGCACGACCGATCGGCGCGTCGAGCCGCTCCGCGAGGGCTTCGACTGCGTCCTGCGCATCGGCGCCCCGGGCGACGCGGGGCTCGTCGGCCGGAGGCTCGGCGCCCTGCGGATGACCAACTGCGCGAGCCCGTCGTACCTGCGCGAGCGCGGTACGCCGCGCCGGCTCGAGGATCTCGATCGGCACCTCGTCGTCCATTACGAGTCGACGCTCGGCACCGACGCGCCGTCGTTCGAGTACCCGCACGAGGGCGGCTACCGCGAGCGGCCGATGCGCAGCGTGGTGACGGTGAACAGCGCCGACGCCTACCTCGCAGCGTGCGTGGCGGGACTCGGCATCATCCAGGCGCCGCGGGCAGGGAGGGTCGCCAATAGCCTCGCCGCGGGCGCGCTCGTCGAGGTCCTGCCCGCCCTCACCTGCGCGCCCATGCCGGTCTCGCTCCTCCACACCCACGGCAGGAGCGTGCCGCGCCGCGTGCGCGCGGTGATGAGCTGGATCGCCGAGGTGCTGTCGCCGCACGTCGACGCGCTCGACCGCTGACCCGGGCAACCGCGCTGGAGCGAGCTCGACCCTGCGTGTTCGAGCGAGCTCACCCGATGGGCGTCGATCTTCGCGGCGCAGGGGCGCGCACAGCAGGAAAACGACGCGGTCGGGCGCGGTTCGCGCGAAGGGCGACCGGGGTGCCCGCATTCACCCAGGTAACCGTCCGGTCCCCCATGGGAGCCAGGCTCTCGTGGCGGTTCGTGTCGCGCATGCAGGGAGATTGAATCGATGAGACCGTCGTATCTTGCCTTGGCGAAATTGTTCTGTGTCGCGGCAATGGCCATTGCCCCCTCGGCCTGCGGCGGCGACGAGGGCGCCGATGCCGCGCCGGACCTCGACATCGAGCGGTCCGATGGGACGGCGCCGCTCGAGGGAAGCGGGAGCTGCCCGCTGCTCGACGGTGCACACTCGTACAACGAGCTCAAGGGCCCGCTCGCGAACCTGCCGGTCGACTGCGTTCCCAGCTGGACCGAGGCGCAGCTGAGCGCCGGGTTCGCCCTGATCCGCGACACGCGGTTCGAGGAGCTCACCGTGCCGTCTCAGCCCGGCTTCCCGCGGCGGATCCCCTGGCTCGATCCCGAGAACGGCTGCGAGGAGCGGGCCCCGGCGGCGACCTACTTCCTCCACGAGGAGAATTACCCGACGCCCTGGTACGCCAGGGTGACCGGGAATCTGATCTTGCAGACCGAGAACGAGCCGGACGGAGAGGTGTCGTGGAGCCACCACGTCGCGCCCGTGGTCCGGGTCGGCGGACAGCTCATGATCCTCGACCCCGCCATCGAGCCGGCGGGGCCTCTCCCGATCGCGCAGTGGATCTCTCGCTTCGCCCCCGGCTCGTTCGACACGGCGGTGTGCCGCGACCACACCAAAGACAGCGGCTGCATGGACGCGGTGCCAGCGGCGCCGGCGCTCCCCAGCATGGCGTCCGATTACGAAGGGATCCGCATGCGGCTGGTCTCCGAATGGCGCGTTCAGGAGCTGCTCGGGCGCGATCCGTACCGCTCCCTCGGCGACTGCCCGCCGTGGGTCACCACCTGCACCCCCGAGCCCGCGCCCAACCCGAACCTGCCGCCGAGCATCCTGCGGTTCGCGTCGGACCGGACCGACATGCCCGTCTGGTATCCCATCTATGTGATCGGCGACAACTTCGTCCCGGGCTTGACGACCGTGCGCATCACCGGGAACGGTATCGACGTGCTGGCCCCCATCTCCCAGATCAACAAGCGCAGGATCCTGATCGAGGAGGAGTATCCGTTCGGCGTCTATCAGGTGACGGCCTCGAACGGAGCGCACACCAGCCAGCCCGCGTCCCTGACGATCGCGTGGTGATCCGGAGGACCAGGCACGCGCGCCGGAGCCCGGCGCGCGTGCCGCCGGGCGCCGCCGCGGCTACGCGGACGCGATGGTGACGCCGATCCCCGGCAGCGCCTCGATCCAGTACACCGACGAGAAGCCCGCCTCGAGGAAGAGGCGCTGGAACTCCTCGCCCGTCCGGTGCCGGACGAAGCCGGGATCGGCGAGCACCGAGATCGGGCGCGCCAGCTCGACGAACCACGCCGGGCCGGCGTCGGCGACGAACGCCCTCCCGCCGGGCGCGAGCGCGCCGCGGAACGCCCGGGCGGCGGCAGCGCCGTCCGGGTAGTGGTGGAACGACAGGCAGCAGAAGATCGCGTCGAAGTACCCCGCGAACGCCTCCGGCGGCCGCGCCACGTCGGCCTGGAAGAACGCCATGTTGCCGCAGCCCGCGCGCCGCGCGCCCTCGTGGGCCTGCTCGAGCATCCCCCGCGACAGATCGGCCGCGACGACCTCCCCCTCGGGCACGAGCCGCGACAGCCGGATCGCCGCCTGCCCCGTCCCGGCGGAGGGATCGAGGATCCGGGCGCTCGGCGCGAGGTAGGGCCGCATCAGGGCCACCGTCTCGTCGACGATGGGCTCCGAGAACGGCCGCACCACGGCCTCGTACAGGTGGGCCACGTCGTCGAACGCCCGCACGCTCTCGTAGCCCTCCGGCTCGCCGGGCAGCAGCACCGGCTGCGCGTGCCGCAGCGAGAGATCCCGCCCGCCGCCCCGCGGCGCGCCCGCCTCCGGCCGCTCGCCGAGCGTCGCCGGCCGGTAGAGGCCCAGCCGGCGGAGCGCCAGCGCCGGCTGGAACACGTGCAGGTTCCACGAGAGGAGCGCCATCGCCAGGCCGTGGTTCAAGAGGTGCCGCTCGAGGCTCGGCGCGACCATCGATTTTCCTGCCACCATGCCCGCGTGACTGCGAGGACGTCCGCTTCTCCTCTATACTCTCCGACCCGCGGATGACGAGCAAGAGCGCCTCGTTCCTGGGCACCGGGCGTTTCGAGCTCCGAGCCCACCTCGGCCACGGCGGGATGGGGACCGTCTACCGCGTCCACGATCGCGAGCTCGGTCAGGACGTGGCGCTCAAGATGATGCACCAGCCGGGGCCGGAGCAGGTGCTCCGCCTGAAGAGCGAGTTCCGCGCGCTCGCCGGCGTGACGCACCCGAACCTCCTCCAGCTGCACGAGCTCTTCGTCGAGGACGAGCGCTGCTTCTTCACGATGGAGCTCGTCGAGGGGAAGGACCTGCTCCGCTGGATCCGCGACGATCTCGGCATCCCCGGGGCCGCCGTCCAGGCGCCGACCGCCGAGCGCGCGACGGCCACCATGACCCTGAGCCCGGCCACCCCCGCGCCCGGCGGCGACACGACCGCCAGCGCGGCGGGGAAGACGCCGCCGCTCGCGCCGCCGCCAGGGAGCGCTCCGCCTGGCGCGCCGGACGGCGGGCGCGGCGCGCCGCTCGCGGGGCCCGTCCCCGAGCAGGCCTGGGCGCGCCTGCGCCAGGGGCTCGCCGGGCTCGTCCGGGGGCTGCACGCGCTGCACGCGTCCGGCCGCGTCCACCGCGACGTCAAGCCCGCGAACGTGCTCGTCTCCGCGGGCGATAGGATCACGCTCCTCGACTTCGGGCTGGTCACGGCGCTCCGCGGCGCGAGCGAGCGTCCGCCGGGCGAGATCGCCGGCACCCCGGCGTACATGGCGCCCGAGCAGGTCCTCCGCGGCTCGATCACGCGGGCGGCGGACCTCTACGCGGTCGGGGTCATCCTCTACGAGGCGCTCACCGGCGTGCTCCCGTTCCGCGGGGCGGTGGACATGATCCTCTACCAGAAGGTCCACTACGCGCCGAAGCCCGCGCTCGCCCTCGCCCCCGACGCGCCCGGAGACCTCCTCGAGCTCGCGATGGCCCTCCTCGCCGTGGATCCAGATCGGCGCCCCGGCGCGGAGGCGTGCCTCGCCGTGCTCGCGCGGGGGCAGGGCGGCGCCGCGGCCGCGCGCGCCGCGGAGGCCGCCCCGGGGCCGCCGTTCGTCGGGCGGGCCGCCGAGATGGCGGCGATCACGCGGGCGCTCGACGAGGTCGCCGGCGCGCGGCGGCAGATCACGGTGCACGTCCACGGCCCCTCGGGGATCGGCAAATCGACGCTGGTGCGCGAGCTCCTCGACGCCCAGCGGGGCGCGGGCGACCTCCTCGTGCTGCAGGGGCGCTGCCACCCGGCGGAGAGCCTGCCCTACAAAGCGCTCGACGCGGCGATCGACGGCCTCGCCGCCCACCTCGAGACGCTGTCCGCCGAGGCGCTCTCGGCCCTCGTGCCCGCGGGGGCCCGCGCGCTGACCCAGCTCTTCCCCGTGCTCGCGCAGTTCCCCGCGCTCCTCGCCGGCCCCGAGCCCGCCGCCCAGCCCGACCCGATCGCCCTCCAGCAGCAGGGCGCCGCGGCCCTGCGCGACCTCGTGGACCGCCTCGCGGCGACGCGCCTCGTCGTGCTGTGGCTCGACGACGTGCAGTGGGGCGACGTCGACTCGGCGCCGCTGCTCGACCAGCTCACCCGCGCGCCGGCGCCGCCGCTCCTGCTCCTGCTCACGTACCGCAGCGACGAGCGGCAGCGGAGCCCGCTCCTGCGGCACCTGCTGGAGGGCGCGGAGGGCGGCGGGGCGACGCGCACGATCGAGCTCGGCGCGCTCGCCGTGGACGACGTCGCGGCGCTCGCGCGGGCGATCCTCGGCGCGGACGGCGCCCGGCGCGCGGGGCAGATCGACGCCGTCGTCGCGCAGGCCGAGGGCAATCCGTTCATCGCGGCCGAGATGGCGCGCTACCTCGGCGCGCGCGCCGACGAGGGCGGCGCCGGGGACGAGCGCGCGCCCCTCGACGTGGCGGCGCTCGTGATGGCGCGCGTCCGGGCGCTCGACCCCGGGTCGCAGCGCCTCCTCGAGGTCGCCGCCGTCGCGGGCAAGCCGCTCGATCGCGGCGTCGCGCTCGCGGCCGCGGGGCTCGACGAGCGGCGGCGGCCCCTCGTCGCCCGGCTCCGCGACGCGAACCTCCTGCGCGAGATCGCGGGCGACGGCGCGAGCGCCGTGGCCATCTACCACGACCGGATCCGCGAGGCCCTCCTCGCGGCCCTGCCGGCCGAGCAGCGCGCCGGCAGGCACCGCGCCATCGCGGAGGCGCTCGAGGCGCAGGGGGCGCGCGACCACGAGGCGCTCGCGTACCACTGGGAGGGCGCGGGCGAGCCCCGGAGGGCAGGGGAGCACGCGCTCCGCGCCGCCGACCGCGCGGCCGCCGCGCTCGCCTTCGAGCACGCCGCCGTCCTCTACGAGAAGGGGCTCGCGCTCTCGGGCGACGCGGCCGGGCGCGCGGGCATCCTCGAGAAGCTCGGCGACGCGCTCGTGAACCTGGGCCGCGCGCCCGAGGCGGCGGAGCGCTACCTCGAGGCGGCCGCGCACGTCGGGGGCCCGCCCGCCGCGGAGCGGGGGCTGGCGCTGCGGCGGCGCGCGGCCGAGCAGCACCTCAAGGCGGGGTTCATCGACGCGGGGTGGCGCGAGATGCGGAGCACGCTCGAGGCGCTCCGCGTGCCGATCCCGGGCTCGTTCGCCGGCGCGCTCGCCGCCGCGTCGTGGCGGCGCCTCGCCTTCTTGCTCGGGCGCACCGACGCGCGGCGGCGGGCCTTCCCCGCGGCGCTGCCGGCCGCGGAGCGCGCGCGGCTCGACGCGCTGTGGACCGCCTCCACCAGCATGTCGATGCTGAGCCCCCACCTCGCCGACGCCTTCCGGATGCTGCACCTCCGGCGGGTGCTGAAGGTCGGCGACGCCTCCACCGTCTGCCGCGCGCTCGCCTACGAGGCCTCGATGGAGGCGCACCTCGGCGGCGCCCTGCTCGACCGCAGCGTCGAGGCGCTGCTCGAGCAGGTGAGCGCGCTCGTGGTCCGCACGCGGGACCCGTACGACGAGGCGTGGCGCGAGCTGACCCTCGCCAACGTGGCGTTCACCCGCGGGGAGTGGCGGAGGACGGCGGAGGCGTGCCGGCGCGCGGACACGCTCTTCCGCGAGCGCTGCCCCGGCACGGCGTGGGAGCGCGTCACCGTGGCGATCTTCCACCACTTCGCCCTGGCCTGGCTCGGCGAGCTGCGCGAGCTGCTCCCGCGCCTGTCGGAGCTCGCGGGCGACGCGCGCCGCCGCGGCGACGTGCACGCGCTCTGCGAGGCGCACGTGGGCGAGCCGATGCTCGCGTGGCTCGCCGCCGATCGCGGCGACGAGGCGCAGGCGAGCGCGGCGGCGGCGCTCGGCCGCCAGGCGTCGCGGTCGCGCCGCTGGCCCGAGCACGGCTACCGGCGCCAGGAGTACGCCGCCATGATCGCGTCGGGCTACGCGGCGCTCTACCGGGGCGACCCCTGGGCGGCGTGGGCGGCGGTGCTCGATCACTGGCCTCGCCTGGAAGCGTCGTTCCTGCTGCCGCTGCGCGGGACGGGCCTCGAGCTGCGCTGGACGCGGGCGCGCGCCGCGCTCGCGGCGGCGGCCACGCGCCCGCGCGGCCGGCGCTCGGGGTGGACCGAGCGGGCGCTGCTCGACGACGCGCGCGCGCAGATCCGGCGCATCGAGCGGGATCCGCTCGCGGCCGGCGCGCCGATCGGGCAGCTGCTCCGCGCCGGGATCGCGCGCGTCGAGGGGCGAGCCGGCGAGGCGGCGCGCGCGCTCGAGGCCGCGATCGCGGGGTTCGATCGGCTGGAGATGGCGCTGCACCGCGAGGCGGCGCGGCTCGCGCTGGGGCAGCTCGCCGGGGGCAGCGCCGGGGCCGCGCAGATCCGGCGCGCCGAGGCGTGGATGGCGGGGCAGGGGGTGGTGCGGCCGCGGGCGCTCGCGGCGGCCGTGGCGCCGGGGCTCGATCTCTCACCGGAAGGAAGGACCCATGCAGCAGCGACACACCGATCCGCGCCGTAGGCCCGTGCCGGCGCCCGTGCACCTCTTCGACGGCGGCGCCGGGCGCGCGCCCGAGGCCGCGCCGCGCCCGGGGGCGCCCGCTCCTCCCGCGCTGGAGCGGGCGCTCGGCGCCTTCCGGAGCGACGGCGTGAAGGCGAGGGCGGCCAGCTTCGCGGCCGACCTCGAGCCGCCCCGGCTCCGCCGCGCGCTCAACGATCCGGACCTCTTCCCGGACGAGGGCGGCGCGCCGGACGACCCCCAGGCGATCGCCGGCCTCCTCCTCGACCGGGCGCGGGACGGCGGCCGGCTCGCCCGCGCCTTCGAGCACGGCGCCTACCGCCGCTTCGACGCGTCCCCGGGCGAGGCGTGGGCGCGCGCCGTCGCCGAGCACCTGACGGGCATCCCGATCGTGGACCCTGCCCGCGTCTACGCCGAGGGGCGGCCGGCGATCGCCCGGGCGCTGTTCATCGAGGGCCGGGTGCCGCTCGCGGCGCTGTCCGAGGACGCGGTGACGGCGGCCCTGTGCGTGGGCGGCTGGGACGGCGGCAGGCACGGCGACGTCGGGCGGGGCCTCGTGGGCCTCGAGCGCTGCCGGGAGCTCGGCGAGGCCATCGCGCCGGCCGACGCCCCGGAGCTGCTCCGCCCCTTCCGGGAGTGGGGCGGCGCCCTCTGGGATCGCATCGGGCCGGGCGCCTGCCTCTTCTGGGCGGGCTCGGCGGCCGGCGCGGGGCGCGTCGCGCTGGTCCTCCGCAAGCACGAGGACGGCGACCGGCGCGCGCTGCAGCTCTGGGGCACCCCCGGCCTCGAAGAGGTGCGGCAGGACGATCCCGCCGAGCCCGAGGCGCTCGTCGAGGGGGCGCTGTGGACGCGCTTTCCCGACCCGCTCGAGACCGAGACCGAGTCGCTCCGCTTCTGCGGCGTCGGGCTCCTCCCCGACGTCGGCGCCGTGCGATCCGATCTGCGCCCGCGCGGGCGCGCTCGGCTGATCCTCCGGCGCAGGTCGGACGGGGAGCTCCTCTACCGCTCGGCGTGGCTCTCGATGGAGGCCGAGGGGCTCTCGATCGCCCGGCTCCTCGGCGCGCTGCGCGGCAGCCCGGCCGCCGCCGAGATCGAGGCCGTCTGGCGCGTCCACTCCCTCTGCCTGACGCCCACGCCCGACGTCCCCGACAGCCAGTTCCTGCTCGAGTGCGCGTCCACCAGGCGGGGCCGCGTCGAGCTCCGCGTGGGGCCGGATCGCGGCGCCGGCGCGCTCGCGGACGAGCCCGGCGCGTACCTCCACGGCGGCGGAAAGGCGGCGTTCTGATGGGCGGCGGGAGCGACGCGGGTCGGCGGCCCACCGTGAACGTCTTCGGCGCCGGGATCGCGGGGCTGACGGTCGCGCACGAGCTCGCGGAGCGGGGCTTCGTGGTGCGCGTCGTCGAGCAGGACACCTGCCTCGACCGGCACGGCCGGCGCCGGATCGCCATGGGCGGCGTGGCGCGGACGCAGTACGCGATCGCCCGGCAGGCGCGGCCGGGCGGGGCCGAGGGGCCCTGGTCAGCGCGGTTCTGCCGCAGCGACGTCGACGGGATGAGCGCCGTCGCCGAGGCGCGCGACCTGCGCCTCGTCCCCATCCACGTCCCATTCGCGCGCGGGAGCCACGCCGCGCCCGGCGGCGAGGCGCGCGCCGACGTCGAGGGGCGCGTGCGCGCGCTGCTCGCCTACCTCCGCGGCAAGGACGTCGATTTCCGGCTGGAGATCACCGGCTACGCCGACGCCCACGACGACGCGCCGCCGCCCGGCCCCGGCTTGCGGCCGCTGACCAACCCCGAGGAGCACCGCGAGCTCTGCGTCGAGCGGGCCGAGGCGGCGCGCGCGCTGATCGCCGCCGCCGCGGGCGGCGCCGCGTGCACGATCGCGGCGAGCGGGCAGGGCGAGCGGGCGCCGCGGCGATCGGACGGCGCGGCGCCGGACCACAACCGCTGGGCCGTCGTCGAGGTCTGCTTCACGGTGCTCCCTGGCGAGCACGGCTTTCGCTTCTTCCCTTCTTATTACAACCACGTCTTCGACACGATGCGCCGGATCCCGCTCCTCGACGAGGACGGGAACGAGAGCGGCAGGACCGTGTACGACAACGTGGTGCCCACCCCGAACCAGGGCATCGTCAGCGGCGGGCTCAGCCCGCTCATCATGCCGCGCTCGCCGCCCGGCTCGGATCACGAGCGCGCCGAGCGCCTCGCGGCGCTCCGCACCATGGGCTACACGGCGGCGGATCTCACGCAGCTCATGCTGCGCGTCCTGCGGTACATGTGCACCTCCGCGGGGCGCCGGGCGCAGGAGATGGAGCGCATCTCGTGGTGGGAGTACCTCGAGGGGTACGATCCCGCGACCGGCGCCCGGCTCTACCATTACAGCGAGCGGTTCGAGCGGGACGCCAAGACGCAATCGCGCGTCCTCGCCTCGTTCGACGCCGTGTGGGGCGACGCGCGGACCTGCGGCAACACGTACGTGCAGCTCTTTTACAACTGGGTCCGCACGCTGCCCAAGGTCGACGGCACGCTGAGCGGCCCGACCAGCGAGGCGTGGCTCGATCCCTGGAGGGCCTACCTGGAGCGGCGCCTCGGGGTGCAGTTCATCCTCGGCGGGCTGGAGCGCCTCGAGCTCGAGGGGGGCGAGATCGTGCCCCACGGCTTCCTGATCCGCCTCGCCACCGGGGAGCGGGCCGAGGGAGACGACCTCACGGCGCGGGAGAGGGAGCTCATCGAGGCCCTCCGGAGCGCCGATTACCACGTGGTCGCCACCGACGCGTGCTCGGCGGAGGCGGTCACCGAGCCGCTGCGCCGGGCCGGGGTCGCCGCGGGCGTCCCGAGGGATCTCGGCGGCTTCACCACGAAGGTCCGGCCGCCGCCGCCCGAGGAGGGCGAGGGGGCGCCGCGGCCTGCGGCCGGCGCGGGGCACGCGTTCGGCGTGACGGCCTGGGATCGCTTCCAGACGATGTCGGGTCTCCAGTTCTTCTTCACCCAGGAGCTGAAGATCAACAATGGATATGTCTATTACAGCCAGGCGCCCTGGGGATTGACCTCGATCAACAGCGCGCAGTTCTGGCGGCGCCGCCCCACGCTCGAGCGCGACGGGTTCGTTTCGCTGCTCAGCATCGATCTCTGCGACTGGAACACCCGGGCGCGGGAGGGCGCGGCGGCCGGGAGGACCGCGGCCGAGTGCGGCCCGGTGGGGATCGCCGAGCAGGTCTTCGCGCAGATCGTGGCCGAGATGCGCCCGGCGGGCGCGGCGGCCGAGGCGCCGATCTACGATCCTCCGGCGCCGGCCTGGTTTTACCTCGACGAGCTCCTCGAGTTCGACGAGCGCGGCGTGTTCACGCGCGCCCGGGTCCCGTACCTCGTGCCGATCAAGGCCGATTTCCAGAGCCGCCCCGGCCCGCCGCCGTGGGATCCGACCCCGCGGGTGGTGAGCCCGCCGCCGGCGAAGGCGCCGGAAGCGGCGCTGTGGCAGGCTCCCCACGGCGGCTATCTCGTGCACTGGGGCAAGCTGGTCTTCGCCGGTGTGTACCTGAAGACCTTCACCCGCATGTCGACGATGGAGGCGGCGAACGAGTCCGGGCGCCACGCGGTCAATGCGATCCTCGACCACCTGCGGCTCGTGAAGGCGCCCGCGATGGGGGCCGCGGCGGGGGCGCCGGGCGCGCCGGCGACGTCGGGCGTCCCCGGCGGCGCGCCCGCTCCGGCGCCGGGCGGGGGCTACCCAGGCGCCGCGCCCCAGGCGGCGCGCCACATGCGATCGGAGGTCTTCTACCGCTCCACGCCGGCCGGCGATTACTGCGCGATCTGGGACATGGAGCACTGGGAGCTGCCCGAGTTCGCGCTGGCCAAGCAGTACGACGCCTGGTGCCTGGAGCGCGGCCTCCCCCACCCGTGGGATCTCCTCGGCATCGAGCGGATCCCGTCGCTCGTCTCCAAGCTCGCCCATTCGGCCGGGGCGCCGGCGGGCGCCGGCCCGGCAGGGGCCGACGGCGCGTCGCTCGACGCGCTGCTCGAGGGGACCCTGCGGATGGCGTACCCGTGGGGCGGGGCGGACGCCGTGCTGGAGATGCTGCGGGGGATCCGAAAAGCGGTCGAGGAGGGGAGCAAGCTGGCCTGAGCGCGCCAGCAGGCGCGCAAAGCCCAGCCTCGGTCGAGAGGAGCGCGGTTCTGCGATCGCGTCAGCGTCCTGTGATCCCGTGAACCCATGGTGAGCAACATCGGAGCGAGAGGATTGCCATGAACGTCATCGACGAGCCGCTGTGCCCCAAGTGCAACACTCTCACCACGTTCTACGGATGCTTCGCTTGCCAGGGGCGGACCCTCTGCGGTCGTTGCTTCGCTTGCTCCGACCGGGGCTGCGCGCGGAACTCGCACGAGCGTCACATGCACGAGAGTGAGCGCCTCGTCGGGTTCGATTTTGGATCGTCGTGGCTGTACCCGCAGACGCCGAACGTGCAGGAGCAGTGGCTCGATTGGAGCTCCTGGTCGGTCAAGTTCGATTCGACGAGCACGGAGATCCCGACCGAGGAGGACCCGCCCTCCCGCAAGAGGGCGCGCGCCAAGGAGGGCGAGGGGGAGACATTCGATCCGAAAAAGAGATTCAAACCGGATCCCAAGCTGCTCAAAGTCGCCAAGGCGGGCAAAGGGCACCCGAAGAAGCTGTCGGACAACACGCGAAGGCCCCCTCCTCTCAACCTCGGCGTGGCGACGTGGAACCTCAACCATATCAATCAGGCGGAGGAGAAGACCAGCACCATCGCCTGGATCTTCACGCGCCACCTCTGGATCGACGTCCTGGCCCTCCAGGAGGTGAACCTCGCCGGGAGAGACGTGCTCGAGAAAGAGGCGTTCGTGACCACGCTGGAGGAGGGGGGCCTCGAGTGCCGCTTCGGCCCCCTCATGCGATCGTTCTCCGCGGTCGGCCCCGAGATCGAGGTCGACGACGAGGAGGAGGACGAGGGGAGCACGAAGGGCGAGGACGACGAGACCGACAACGAGGGCGAAGACGACGACGGCTCCCCCGAAGAGGACGCCCCCGAGGCCTACGATCGCAACTCCGTGAGAGAGGAGACATGGTCCATCTGGGGGAAGGACCTCAAGGTCCGAGTGACCGGCGAGGGCGAGGGCGTGAAGCTCCGCGAGGTGGAGGTGGACATGGGGTGGTTCAAGACCTGGAAGAGCGTGCGGCTCGGCCAGCCGGAGTACTACCCCGTCGTCGTGCGATCCCGGATGTTCAGGAAGGCTCGCGAAGACGACGCCTGGGCGTCCTACGACGGCAAGCGCCTGGCGCCCGGGGTCCATTACTGGGCAAAGAAGCCCTGCGCCCTCAAGCTGTGCGAGCTTCCAGGCAAAAAGGCCCTGCCCGTCGTGGAGAGGCTTCCTCTGAAAAAACCGTCGAAGGGCGGCTCCGTCTACCTGCCCCTGGCGCTGCTGGAGGAGCTGAACCTGCAGCTCAACAAGAACGGAGGGGCGCCCGTACGGACCAATGCCGGCACCTACGTCCGCTCCATCAAGAGCACCGTCCGCTCCAAAGCAGCGCCGTGGGTCCGCAAATGGGTCTTCACGCTCGACCAGTACCCCGAGGTCCAATTGTTGCTCGTGCAGATGAAGCCCGCGGACGACTTGAAGCAGCTGATCGCCGATTATGAGGAGACGAGCAAAACGGACCAGCCGGACAAGACGCTCGTTCGCCAGTTCAAGAACTACGAGAAGGCGTGCCGGCAGCTCGACGCTCGGCCCGAGGGGCAGCTCGTCGCCTACCTGCAAACCCGCTTCTGGCCAGCCTACTGCAGGCCCGTCGTCGTACACGACCTGGAGCTCCTCGAGCCCCAGGGCGAGAAGGTCTCCGTCGGCGTCGTCCACACGACACCCGCCGGACACGGGCTCAAGCGACAGGGAGAGTACGAGCAGCTCGAAGGGATGTTCGCCTACGTCGGCCAGGCAGGCGGGCACTGGGTGCTCGCCGGCGACTATTACCTCGATCCCGAGTCGACGGTGGTCAAGTCGACCAAGCTGAATCATTGCAAGAGCCAGCTCTTCGAGTCCCATCTAACGAAGGCGAACCTCGAGCTCGCGATCTCGGTGTCGGCGACGAACCAGACCCGTCTGAAGGGAAACGCCAAGAACATCCAAGACCGCACGACCAGGATGATCGTCGCGAAGCAGGAGGACGGGAAGGCGGGAGAGCGGAGGGTCGTCGTGCTCAACAAGCGCGCGGACTTCTTCGCGCACTCGAAGACGTTCGTCTTCCGGCAGGCGGGGATCGTCGCCCCGGGCGGCGGCCTCTTGCCGCTCGACTTCGACCACCGCGCCCTGAACTGGTGGTCGGACATCAGCGATCATTGTCCGGTGGGCGCCCTCCTCAGCACCGGGGAGCGACCCCGAGCCTGGCGCCGGTTCGAGATCCAAAAATTACCGAAAGACTTCAGGTCGAAGATCGAGGAAGCCTGCGAGAAGGTGGCGTGCATGCGGAGGGACGCCGTTCGAGGGATCAGCGAGTCGCTGGCCGACCTCTGCGAGCTCGCGAAGCAGCGCCAAGGAAGGAGCGACGACTGGACCGCATGCCTCAAGAGCTTCTGTGTACTCCTCTCGTGCGTGCTCAAAGATCCCGATTTGTCGGATCTCGCGCCCGAGGTGCCGGAAGCGGACTATAGAGCGTTCGCCGAGGAGTCCAGGGGGCTTACCAGCGAGTCGCTGCTGCAGTGGCTCTCGTACTGTCACGACGTCCGGCGCCCGACCGACGAGCGGCTCACGAACTTCATGATCGCTCGATTGAAAGCCGATCCCATCGACGCGGGGCTGAGGGCCGTGCTCGAGCTCGGCCCCGCTCCCGTGAAACCGGAGAAGAAGAACAAGAAGAAGGCGAAGAACGTCGGCCCGACGAGCATGGAGCTCGAAGAAGAGAGGCTGTCGGACGACGATCTCCGCAAGGTGGGCCAGGGGTGGATCGAGAGGGGCCCGGGATCCAAAGACGAGTGGGATCGAAGAGCCCGTGGGTACCTCCTCGACTGCTGGGTGGCGGGGAAGCCCGAAGGCTTCGAGAAGCTCGTCGGCGACGGCATGGCCCTTTGCAACCGCGTCCACAAGGCCAATCGCTACCTGCACCTCCTCAACTACGTCCTCGGGGATCTCGATCTGGAGGACGAGAGCGAGACGTACGGCTCGATCACGCCGAGGGACGAGGAGAGCCGCTTCGAGCCGATTCCATACTTCGAGGTCGGTGAGTTCCAGGCGCAGCTCCTCGGATCGCGCGGCAAATCGAAGGTGGTCTCGGGAGGCGAGGAGGAGACGGGCTCGGAGGACAAGGAGAATTCGTGATGGGTTTCAAGCACGTCGTGAGGCCGGGAGAGTGTCTGTCGAGCATCGCTTTTCGTTATGGATTCTATCCCGATACGCTCTGGAACCTGCCCGAGAACGCGGCCCTCCGCGAGAAGCGCTCGAACCCCAGCGCCCTCTTACCGACCGAAGATGTCGTCTTCATCCCCGACAAGCGTTTGAAGATCGAAGAGCGGCCCACGGGCGCTCGTCACACCTTCCGCCGCCGCGGCGTGCCCGAAGAGCTGCGGCTCCGGTTCCTCGACGCGAAGTCCGAGCCGCGCGCCGGCGTCCCCTATGTGCTCGAGATCGACGGCGCCACGTTCGAGGGCGAGACGGACGGCGACGGCTTCATCGTCGTGCCCATCTCACCCGCCGCGGCGAAGGGACGGCTCCTCCTGGGCACCGGCGAGGACCAAGAAGAGATGGCGCTCTCGCTCGGCCATCTTCCGCCCCTCGATACGGCGGAAGGGCCGCTGGTGCGGCTCGTGAGCCTCGGTTATCTGGAGAGCGAGGAGCAAGGCCGGGAGGAGGGCCTCCTTCGGATCGCCCTGGAAGACTTCCAGAGCGACCACGGCCTGCCGGTGACGGGAGAGGCCGACGGAGCGACGCTCGCAAAGCTCGCCTCCGCGCACGGCTCGTAGCCGGGAGACCCCGCTGATCATCGTCTCCTGCCGCAGTGCATGACGACACATCGGGGGCCGGGCTCCCCAAAGCGGTTCCCGGAGCTCGAGGTGGTCGAGCCGTGCCGCCGCGCGCTGCTCGGGTAGCCCGGCGGCGAGCCGGGACGAGCGGGCTTCGCTCGAGGATCAACCGGCGACCAGGCCGCGCGTGCGGCCGCACAGCCGCGTCAGCCCGAGCAAGCCGTCGATGGTCGGCGTGGGCACGCCGGTCAGCTTGCCGATCTCGTGCACCACGGTCACCAGCGCGTCGATCTCCAGCGGCTTGCCGGCCTCCGCGTCCTGCAGCATCGATGTCTTGAACGCGCCGAGCTTGCGCGTGACCTCCATCCGGTCCTCTCCGCTCTGCGCGATGGGGCAGCCGATCCTCGCGCCGATCGCCGCCGCTTCCTCCATCGCCTCGAGACAGAAGCCGCGCACCAGCGGATCATCGAGGATCCGGTCGCACGTCGCGCCGGTGAGCACCGACACCGGGTTCATCGTCATGTTGCCCCACAGCTTGTACCAGACGTCCGTCCGGATATCGGCGCTCGCCTCGGCGTCGAAGCCGGCGCGCTGCAGCAGCTTGACCAGCGCGGCCACCCGGTCCGAGTGTCCGCCGGCCGGCTCGCCGATGAGCAGGCGATTGCCGAGGCCGACGCGCACGAGCCCCGGCTCCGGGCTGGAGCCCGACAGGTGCACGACGCAGCCGATCACCTGGCGGAGCGGGATGGCGCGCGGCAGGACGCCGCCCGGGTCGAGCGACCGGAGCCGGGCGCCGGCATACGGCACGTTCTCGGGCGCGAAGAACCACCACGGCACGCCGTTCATCGCGGGGACGACGATCGTGTCCGGGCGCAGCAGCGGCGCGATCCGCGCGGCGACGTCGGTCAGCGCGGTGGCCTTGACCGCGATGAGCACGACGTCCTGCGCGCCGAGCGCGGCTGGATCCGGCGCAGCGCGGATCGGCACGCTGGTGATCTCTTCCCGGATTTGCAGCAGCAAGCCGCGTCGCTGCACGGCGGCGAGGTTCTCTCCACGCGCCACGGCGCTGACCTCGCAGCCGGCCGTGGCCAGGCGGGCGCCGAGCAGCCCGCCGATGGCTCCGAGACCGTAAACGGCGATCTTCATGATGTCCCAGCATCATAGCCCTCGCTCGACCCCCTCGTGGCCGGCTCCGGACCATCGCGGCGATCCTCGCGTCGCCGAGCCGCTGAGCTCGCATCGACCCTACGGGGCGACGCGCTCGGGGCGGCGCGCGGCGGACGACACCTGCGCGAGCGCATCGGCGAGCGCGCCGCGCGGATCCGCCGGCAGGTCGATCGAGCGCCACGCCACGTAGCCGTCCGGGCGCACCAGCGACGCGCCCCCGGCCCCGATCCCGAACGCCCTCCGGAACGCTCCCTCCTCGACCGGGCGCACATCAACGCCGACGCGAACGCATTCGAGCGCGACGCCCAGCCGCTCGACGGCGTGCGCCGCGGCGGGACCCCACCGCCCGTCCTCGGCGAGCAGCACCCAGGTTCGCTGGAACAGATCGAGCGTGGACAGCCGCTCGTCGCCCCTCGCCACCCACGCGTGCGGCGCGCGCGTGCCCGGCTGACCCGCCCATCGCTCGGGCCGCATCGCCGGCGGGAGCCCGTCGCCCGCGCCGAGCACCGCGGTCGATCGGTACAGCTGACCGAGCTCCATCGCATCGTCGTCGATGATCGGCACGCCCGCGGCGGCCCCGCCCGCGTATGCCTTGTAGTCGGCCCGGGCGAAGATCTGGTCGTGCCGGAGCCACGCGATCGGGCGTCGCTCGGCGTCGTAGGTGTCGAGCAGCTCTTTCGTCGACGCGCCCGACAGGACCGCAGACAGCTTCCACGCGAGGTTGTGGGCGTCCTCGATGCCGGTGTTCGCGCCATAACCGCCGCGGCTCGGCGGCAGGGTGTGCGCGGCGTCCCCGGCGAGGAATACCCTGCCGGACGCGAAGCGATCCGCGATCAGGCCGCTCATCTCCCATCGTCCGGTGGTGACGATCTCGAAGTCCAGGTCCGACCTGCCGATCGCCCTCGATATCATCGCCCTCAGCGCGCCCGCGTCGCGCTCCTCGTCGTCCCAGAACATCAGGATCCAGCGGCCATCGCCGTACGTGGTGAGGAATGCCTTGAACCCCGGCTGCTCGATCGCGAACTGCGTGATCCCCGTCCGGCGGTACTCCTCGAGCGGAGCCCGGAACAGGACGCTGCGCACCGTCTGGATGTGGCCCCGCCCGGAGCGGCCGATCCCGAGCGCCTCGCGGATCGGGCTGCGGTGGCCGTCCGCCGCCACCAGGTAGTCCGCGCGCATCGCGTACGCTCGCCCGCCGCGCTCGCGCAGCCACGCGGTCACCCCGTCGGCGTCCTGCTCGAAGCGGACCAGCTCGGTCTCGAGCCTGACCTCGGCGCCGAGCTCGGCCGCCCTGTCCCGGAGCATGGGATCGAGACGATCCTGGGCGAGCGCGGCGCCCGCGCACGGCGAGAGCTCGATCGAGGGCGCCCCCTGCTCCCCGGGCGTCCACGGGAGCTCTTCGAACCACGCCCCGGCGAGGCTCTCGACCCGGGCTCGGCGCAGCCGGAAGGTGGGCGGCACCTGCGGGATGCGCGGGCCCAGCCCGACCGCGCGATAGAGCTCCAGCGTCCTCGGCGTGTAGCCGATCGCGCGCGGATGCGGCGAGCTGCCCGCGTGCCGCTCGACAACGACCGCCCGCACACCTCGCCAGGCCAGGAATACCGCGGCCGACAGGCCGACCAAGCTGCCCCCGACCACGAGCGCCGACGTCGATTCTATGTGCATGATGACCGTCCTTTGATACAGTGTATCACGTCGATACACTGTATCTAGCACGATTTGTTGTCAACCGCGCTCCGATGCGAACAAGACCGAGGCATGACCGCACGGCAGAAGAAAGCGCGCGCGACCGACGCCTCCCTCCTCTGGGAGCGTCCGGAGCCCGTCCCCCGTCCCGCGCCCGGACCGCTGAGCAGAGAGCGGATCGTGCGCGCCGCCATCGCGCTCGCCGACGCGGAAGGCCTCGCCGCGGTGTCGCTGCGCAAGGTCGGGGCCTCGCTCGACGCCGGTCCGATGCGCCTCTACGGCTACCTGGACACGAAGGAGGAGCTGCTCGAGCTCATGGTGGACGCGGTGTACGGGGAGATGGCGTCCGCCGGGCCGATCCCCGGCGGCTTTCGCGAGGCGCTCCGGACGATCGCCCACCGCACCCGGCGGGCCGCCAGGGAGCATGCGTGGTTCATCGATCTGCTGGGCGGCCGGCCGCACCTCGGTCCGAACGCCCTCGCGCACCTCGAGGCCTCGTTCGCCGCGCTGAGCGGGGCTCCGGGCTTCGAGCACATCGATGCCGTCATGCTGGCCGTCGGGACCGTCAACGCCTATGTGATCGGCGCCATCCGCGGCGAGGCCAATGAGCTGCGCGCCGAGCTCGCGAGCGGCATGAGCCAGGCCGAATGGCAGCGAGCATCGGACGCGTACATCCACCGGATGATCGCCACCGGCCGCTTCCCGACGCTCGCCAAGGTGGTCCGGGACGCCTCGCACCCGCCGGCCGACGTCGTGTTCGACTGGGGCCTCGATTGCGTGCTCGACGGCATCGAGGCGCGGCTCTCGCGCGGAACGAAGGCGGGCGCAGGCGCTCGCGAGCGGCGGTAGCCGCGGCCTTCGCCCCCGGTCTGGGAGCTCCCGGAGGCGCGCCGGACCGGCTCGTTCGCGTGGGCGTCGAGCCTGTCGGGAGCGAACCTGCCGATGGTCATGGCGACCGGCGGGCGCGAGGGGATAGGGCGCTGGCGCGCTGGGATGCGGCACCGCGCATTTGACGGCGTGCCCTCGCACATGCAACGGATCTCGGCCACGGCATCGTCATGGCCGCCGTGGCCTGCGATCAGCTGCCCTTGCAGACGTCGGCGCAGGTGCCCGTCGCATCGACGCACGCGGATGACGCGCAGTCCGAATCGAAGGAGCAGGGCGCGCCGGCGGCGCCGAGCGGCGCGCACGTCGCGCCATCGCACGCCGTGCCGGCGGCGCAGTCTTCGTCCGACGCGCATGGACCGCCCGCCTGCTCCCGCGCCTGGCACGTATCGTCCTCGCCGCAGCGGAGCTCCTCCTGGCAGTCGAGGCTTCGCTTGCACGACCCGCCCACGGCGAGCCGTGGCGCGCACGTCCCCTCGTCGGGCGGCGAGGGCTGGTCGCACCGGAGCGCCTCGTCGCAGTAGAACGCCGACGAGCACGGCTCTCCGGCCGCCGCCCTCGCCCTGCACGTCGACGTCGTCTGCCCGCTCGTGTCGATGTTGCGCACGCAGCGGTCCCGGGCGCAGTCCCAGTCCGTGGCGCACGTCCCGCCCTCGGGCACGGCGCCGTCCCACGCACCGAGGCAGGACGGCGTGAACCCGTCGTTCACCCCCAAGAGCACGCCCAGGATCTGAAGCTCGGCGCAGGGGGCCGCGTCCACCTCGGCGAGGCACGCCTCCGCCTTTTCCGGGACGAAGGTGCCGTTCACCTCGCCTCCGCCGGTGACCGCGACGAGGATCGCTTCGAGCTCCGACGCGCACGCGTCGGCAGAGCTCGCGTCCAGGTCATGCGCGGCCCGGGTCGCCGCGTCGCAGCACGCGAAGGTGCGGTCGCAGAGGGCCTTTGCATACCTGGAGAGGAAATCGGTGCCTGTCGGCGCCGGCCCTCCGCTGCTCGCCCCCGTCTCGTCGTCCCCGCACCCGGGCACGGCGGACATCGCGACGGCGACGGTCGATAGGAGCGTCGCGAGCAAGACAGGTCGATGCGTGCGCATGAAGAACCTCCTCGGTCCGATCTTAGATGGATCCGCCGGGGCCGAGCCAGCGTGAGCTCCATGACAGGCCTCGGAGCTCCTCGCCGAAGCGGGGGGAGGACCCGATGTCGAGGTGATGCGCAAAAGCCCCAGGGAGGCGGAGATCGTGGGAGGTTGTGCCGACCGCCCCTGGCCTGGCGCGATTTGTCGCCGCGTGGCGCGATTTGTCGCCTTCGCGATCGGTTTACAGCCGAGTACACAGATGTTCGCAATGGGAGAGCGCCTATGTCTGCGCGAGCAGGCCGGGCGAGAGCGGATTCGCTTCGTCTCCTCCCGTCAACAACGGCGTCGAGGGCTTATTCATGACGAGTCTAAGATCCATACTGCTACGTCAGGTCGCACAATCACGCGCTGCCCCATGGCGCGCGGGGCGCTTGCCGCTCCTCGCGTGCCTGGGCGCGCTCACGACCGCCTGCACGGCCGGCGCCGACGATCCGGTCGCGCTGGACGGGCCCGTCGGTCAGGCGGAACAGGCGCTGTGCGCGCCGGACGACGTGGCCTGCAACGACACGACCATCCACGACTGGCCGACGTGGTCCCAGCAGCCCGACCGGCCGGACGCCGTCATCGAGGGGGAGGCCCCGGACGCCGGCACAGGCACGTTCCAGGTGCAGGCGTGCGATCCGAGCCAGCTCGGCAAGCTGCCGGAAAACCCGAACCCGAAGGGCGCCGACCTCCAGAACATCACCACGAACTTCCACGTCCTCCAGTCGATCCAGCTCCTCGCGTCGATCGTCAACAAGACGGCCGAGGCGATCAACGGCCTCAAGACGGAGCCGGCCGCGGACGCGGACAAGGGCACGTGCGTCTGCAGCCAGCAGGTGTCCTCCCAGTGCCTGAACGTCATCCAGCAGGACAAGACCACGTACGAGGAGTGCCTCGACTTCTGCGACCCGAGCTCGTCTTCGGCGGACCCGTGCAGCACCGGCGTCCTCGTGTGGCTCTCCAACGATATCCAGCAGACCCAGGCGGGCAAGGCCAAGTGGGCGCTCAGCACGGTGAAGTGGCTCGACAAGATCGCCGGCCAGATCGGCGGCGGTCAGTTCGCCAATTTCCTGAGCCAGTTCGGCGGCGAGCTCGACAACATCAGCGAGGTGATGTCGAAGATCCAGTGCTACATCGACCAGTACACCGAGGGGTACCACCTCGGCAGCTACTCGGACCAGCGGCCCGACCTGCACATGTGCATTCCGTGGGCCGGACACGGCGCGTACGCCAACCTGTCGGACAGCGACCGGTGGGGCATCGGCGGCCGCTACACGTCGCACACCCTGAGCAAGGAGCGCCGCGCCCAGATGCGCACCGGCGGCTTCGCCGTGACCGCGTTCGGCGAGACGCTGAGCATCCTGCCAGGGATGGAGTTCAACATGCAGCTTGACGGTTACAAGTGGTTCAACCGTGAAGCTCCCCTCGGCATCGAGGAGCTCGGCCACCTCGCCGGCGGCGGGGTCAGCCTCGACGCCGCGAAGAAGCTCGGCGTCTTCTACCTCGCGGACGAGGACCAGATGACGTCGCTCGACAGCGACGGCGACGGCCGCGTCTCCCCGCAGGAGTTCCTGATCGGCACCTACATGCCGTTCGACTACACGCCGACCGACGGCGTCCCGGCCCAGCTCACCTGGCCCCGCGACGGCGCGGAGGCGATCGAGGACTGGGAGGGGAAGTCGGCCGCGCTCCTCGCCGCGGCGCTCAACCTCGACCTGCGGCTGAAGCCGATCGAGAAGGAGCTGACGCCGATCCCCCTCCCGCCGGTCCCCGGCGCGTACCTCATCCCGTACTTCAAGCTCGGCGCAGGGGTGAAGTGGTACGACGAGGCTTATTTCATGCGCAGGCGCCTGCAGGAGGCGCTCAACAAGAACACGTCGCACAAGATCTCCGATCTCGACTTCAACCGCGACATGCACGGCTTCCAGGCGCCGGACGTGACCGCGGAGGCCGGGACGCAGGTGTCGGTGAGGCCGGAGGTGGGCGCGAAGCTCTTCCTCGGCGTGCCGATCGGCAAGCTCCTGAAGGTGGGCGTGGAGGCCAGCATCGGCTTCTCCGTCGATATCAAGCCGAAGGGCTCCGGCGGCGTGGTCGACCTCAACGCCTCGCTCGAGCAGGCGCTCGTGAACAGCAACCCGAACGAGGACCTCGAGTGCAAGCCCGTCTTCTCCTACAAGGATGAGGCGTCCTGCTCGAACAAGTACATCCCCGAGTCGTCGCTGAACCTCGCCTGCTCCCCGCTCGACACGAAGAACTCCTGCTGCATCACCTTCGTCAACGGCAGCCGCGCCTGCCTCGACGACTGGACGGGGATCACGCAGGATCAGTGCAGCCCGTCCAAGCTCTCGTACGCGCTGTTCTCGACCTTCCTGAAGGAGAAGGACGCGAAGACGTACAAGAGCATCTTCCAGCAGGGCTTCACGACCCAGTGGAGCGCGAACAAGTCGTGCGAGGAGTGCGCGAACGACGGCACCTGCCCGAACAGCCTGCGCGCGCCCGCGCTGCCCGAGATCTCGGCGTGCACCAAGCGCGGCGTGTGCTGCCTGCCCGCGGTCTCTTCGCCCTACGGCCTCGCCTACTCGCTGTCGCTCACGGACGGCACGTTCGGCGGCTCCCGCTTCCTCCAGCCCGCCGACCTCGCCTACGATCGCAGCGGAAACCGCCTCTTCGTCGCGGATCGGACCGCCATCCGCCGCATCAACCTGCAGACCGGCCAGGTGACGACGATCGCCGGGTCGACCGCGGCGGGCAACGTCGACGGGGTCGGGACCGCCGCGCGGTTCAACACGATCTCGGGGATCACGTACGACGCGGGCTCGCTCTACATCGCCGATCGCGGCGCTCGCTCGGTCCGCAAGCTCAACCTGAGCACGAACCAGGTGACCACGATCGCGGATCGGACGGTGTTCCTGACGCCGCGGGACGTCGCCGTGCACGACGGCGCCCTCTTCGCCACCGACAGCGGCGCCCGCACGCTGATCCGCATCCCGCTCCCGTCGGGCACGGCCACCACCGTGGCCGGCACGTCGGGCCAGACCGGGGGCACCGACGGCATCGGCTCGGCGGCCCGGTTCTCGGAGCCGACCAACATCGTCGCCGACGGGCGCGGCAGGCTGTACATCAGCGACACGCTCAACAACACGCTGCGGCGGTTCGACGTCGCGTCGGCGGCGGTCACCACCGTGGCCGGGACCAGCGGCTCGGCGGGCTCCGCGGACGGCATCGGCTCGGCCGCGCGGTTCACCGCGCCGAAGGGGCTCACCGTCGACAGCGCGGGTCACGTGCTCGTCGTCGACGGCAACAAGCCCGGTCGCGTGCGGCGCTTCGACCCGGAGACCTCCGCCGTGACGACCGTCTCCGGTGCTCCCGGCACCGTGGCGACGGACGGCCTGGCCGACGACGCGATCTTCGAGCTGCCCTCCGGCGTGGCCGTGCTCCCGACCGGCGACATCTACGTGAGCGACACGACCCCTGCGACGGTCCGCAAGATCAGCGGCGACTGCGACTCGGGCATCCCCGGCGCCGTCGTGTTCGACGTCACGGAGGCCGAGTGCCCCGGCAACTTCGACGCGTACAGCTGCCTGTCGGAGACCAAGGCCGACGCCACGGAGTGGCAGGGGCCCGGGTGCCACCCGCTCCAGACGGGCTTCCCGTCGGCGTGCGGCTGCACCTCGAACGCCGATTGCGCGAGCGGCGAGACGTGCGATGTCCAGGCGAAGCTGTGCACCGTCGGCGGGACGCCCGTCGACTGCGTCTGCACCGCGCAGAGCACCTGCCCGAACCAGCCCGGCCGCGCCTGCGTGAACGGCGCGTGCGCCCGGCACTGCACCTACAACCCCTCGACGGCGAACACGGCCTGCGGCCAGAACGAGGTCTGCACGCCCGGCGGCACGTGCGAGCCGAAGGCCGGCCCGAACGTGCCTTATGCCGAGGAGGTGATCTGGGGCATGAAGAACGGCGATGACCCGACCCACGCGATCGCGACGTACGGCCTGACCGAGATCGAGCTCATCGCCGCGCTCAACGCGGGCATCCACGTGGGCCTCGAGGCGAAGCTGTTCAAGAAGTGGAAGAAGTTCACGCTGTGGAAGTGGCGCCGGACCTTCGATATCGGCTCGGTCTCGAAGTACAAGTTCCAGCCCGGGCTCGAGGCCACCTACCAGTGGGACACCTCGCCGCTCGGCGAGATCACCAACTACCAGCCCGGCGAGGTCACGCGGTATGCGCAGGTGAACGCGTCGACGGCCGACTTCCTCGAGTGGTGCAAGGACGAGCTGCCGCTGCACGCGGCGGACCCGCTGCCCCCCACCACCGATGACGTGGTCGGCGGCGTGGAGGACGTCGTGAACTTCGGCTTCGACGTGGGCGAGACGGTCTCGTCGGCCGAGAACCTCTGCATCAACGGCCAGCCCATGACGGACTGGCTGCAGGACCAGGACGCGCTCACCCAGACGTTCGTGACCGGGACCTGCTCGTACGTCGGCCCGCAGACCGGCTCGCGCGGGAGCCTCACCTTCCCGTGCCAGGAGTCGCATCGCCACCTGCTCAAGCACTGGGGGTGCCTCGACACGCAGCGCACGGCCACGTCCATCCAGCTGGCCATCGGCGACTTCAGCGGCGCCGTGGTCAACCCCGGCACGGCCCACTTCGACCTGACCAAGGTCCTCGTCGACCCGGACGCCGGCCTCGAGGCCGAGAACCTGGTGAAGCGGACCGCCGCGTCCGAGGCGTGGCTCGACGAGGTGGAGACCTGCTTCGACGACCACTACGAGGACACGATCCCCTGCGCGTGCCAGACCGACGCGGACTGCACCACCGGCCCTGGGCAGACCTGCGTGAGCGGGACGTGCCAGACGCCGGAGAACACGGTCGCCGAGTGCTCCGTCGTGGAGAACACGGGCGTCACCGTCGAGCGGTGCTGCGGCGACGGCGTGCAGCAGGCCTCGGAGCAGTGCGACGACGGCAACACCGTGAGCGGCGACGGCTGCTCGGCGCTCTGCAAGCCGGAGTCGAAGGGCGCGTGCTGCCGGTCGGGCGGCTGCACCGACCTCGGCCAGGGCGGCATCAGCTCCGGCCAGAGCTGCGCGAGCGCCGGCGGCTACTTCATCAGCGGCTACAGCTGCGCCGAGGTCGACGCGTGCGGCAGCGAGCCTGTCGGCGCTTGCCACGAGGCCGACGGGACCTGCCACGACCCGACCTACCAGTCGCAGTGCGCGGCGGTGCCGGGGGCGGTGTTCACCGTCAACGGGGCCTGCCAGAACCCGGTCCAGACGCTGACGCTGCAGCCCGGCAGCGACGGCGTCGACGCGACCATCACCAACATGACCGGGGCGAGCGGCAACAACTCCGGCAACACCGTCAACCTGACCGCGGGGTCCTGGACGGCGAGCAGCGTCTGGTACCGGAACCGGAGCCTGCTCCGCTTCGATCTCTCGACCCTCCCGGCGGGCGCCACGATCGAGCGGGCGCGCCTGAGCCTGTACGCGGACCCCGACGCGCGCCTCTACGGCCAGGGGACGTACAACCCGTATTCCCCGGGGCACCTGACGGTCGGCGGCTCCAACGCCTTCCTGATCCAGCGCATCACCGCGGCCTGGCAGGAGAACACGGTGACGTGGAACAACCAGCCGGCCGTGTCGACGGTCCACCAGGTGCTCCTGCCGCAGAGCACGTCGAGCAGCCAGGACTACGAGAACATCGACGTGACCGCGCTCGTGCGAGACATGCTCAGCCCGTCGTCGAGCAACAACGGATTCATGATCCGGCTCGACAGCGAGGCGAACAGCTACCGCGAGGTCTCGTTCACG
The DNA here is from genome assembly GCF_028553905.1 of Sorangium sp. So ce836. NCBI lineage: Bacteria > Pseudomonadati > Myxococcota > Polyangiales > Polyangiaceae > Sorangium > Sorangium sp. So ce836. Next base: position 455,967 of record NZ_CP102233.1, read on the forward strand.
TCGAGCGACTACGCGACCGCCCACAGGCGTCCGAAGCTCGAGGTCCTGTACCGCAACCCGTGAGAGCCGGCGTCGCCGGTCCGGCCCGATAGGCATGCAGGGTGGAGGGTCGCCGTCCGCGAGGCGGCGCCCGCCACCTCGCCCCTCCGGACGCCCTTTACGGCGCCGACGCGTCGGCCCGGCGACGCCGCTCCCGTTCGCTCTTCAGCTCCTGTTCGTGTCCGAGAACGCAGAGGAATGCAGAGGAAATAGAGACGATGAGAACCGCAATTCGAACTTTCGCAGGCATCACCGGCGGCGTCCTCGCGGGCGTCTTGGGGCTGTCCACGGCGCTGGCTCAGGTCACGTCGCTCGACACAAACCACGTGGTCATCATCGACCGCTCCGGCAGCATGTATGGGACCAACCTCGCCCTCGCGCAGCAGGCGGCGAAGATCTACAAGAACACGCTCGCCTCGAGCAACGTGCCCGCCTCGCAGTCGTTCACCGAGCAGATCGGCCTTGCGAGCTACGCGGACACGGCCTCGGAGTCCTTCCCGATCACGCCGCTCCCGGCGTCCGGCTACGACGCGGCCGTGGACGCGCTCGTCGCGAACGGGTCGACGTCGATCGGGGCGGGCCTCGAGCAGGCGCTCGACATGCTCACCGCGGAGAACCCGACCAAGGGGCCGCGCGAGTGCGTCGTCCTCCTGTCCGACGGGCAGCACAACACGCCGCCGGCGCCGAGCGACTTCTTCTTGGACTACTTCACCCGCGTGGACGAGGTCCACTCGATCGCGCTCGGGGCGGGGGCGGACGAGGCGATGATGAGCGACATCGCGACGAACTACGGGGCCTCGCCCGGGCTCTTCATGCGCGCCGACGTCAGCTCCGACATCGACCAGCTCGAGCTGCTCGGCGCGTTCAACCGCATGGCGAACGACTGCCGCGAGGGCGGCATGATCGATCAGGGGCTGGACCGGATCTTGCCGGGGGGGATGTCGTGCGTCCAGCCGTACATCTCGGCCGCTCAGATCGCGGATTTCACGATGATCTTCCTGGGCAGCGCCGCCCCCAACGTGTACCTGATTCCGCCGTCGCAGCACCCGGAGACCGAGATCAACGAGACGGGCTACGGGTCGTCGAGCTCCGACGTGACCTTCTTCTCGGCCGACAATTTCAAGCGCTTCTCGCTGAACCTCACGCAGTCGTACGAGGAAGGCTTCTGGCAGTTCTGCGCCGTCAACAACTCGTCGTCGGACATCTATCTCTATGCCGCCGTGTCGACGCTGATCGACGATATCCAGCTCCAGGTCACCACGAACGGTCTGAACGTCGGGTCGCAGCCGCTGGTCGTCGAGGCCGCGGTGACCCACCTGGGCGCCCCGGTGACGGGCGCCGCGGTCAGCGCCGAGATGACGGCGCCGAGCGGCGCGGTCACGCCGCTGACGTTCTATGACGACGGGCTCGCCGCGCACGGTGACTCGGTGGCCAACAACGGCGTCTACTCGCTGAAGTTCAACCAGTTCACCGAGACGGGGAGCCACCAGATCACGGTGTTCGCGGACCACGCCGGCAACTCCACCGTCCCGATGTTCATGCGCCAGTACACGTTCGGGGTCTACAAGAACCCGAGCCCGACGCCGACCTGCCAGAGCCTCGGCCAGGCGGGCCCGGCGACCACGGCCACGGTGAACGGCACGGCGTGCTTCCAGATCGACCCGGCGGACTACCCGACGGGGTGGACGCCGGCGAACCTGTGGCTCCAGGTGACGTCGATGGATGGCGCGTCGCTGAACGGGGTCACCGTGTCCGCCAACGGCGGGCCGGCCCAGAGCCCCGCGGCGAACAGCTGGTCGATGCAGCTCTCGACGCCGTTCCCGGGCGCGTCGACCCCCGTCGTCTACCAGGTGAGCACGACGGCCAACCGGCAGCTCCAGCTGGCGTGGCATCCGTGAGCGCCGCCGCGCCCCCGGCGCGGGCCTGCCGTCGCGGCGCCCGCGCGGGCGGCCGCGGGTGACCACGCGGCCGCGGCGCCGGCGGGCCCCGGCCTTCCGGCGCCGCGGCGGGTCTACCGGCGTTGCGGCGGGTCTACCGGCGCCGCAGCGCGCGGGACGCGGAGCGGGCGCTCGCGTACCCGAGCTCGGTGGCGAGCGCGTGCCGCGAGGGGGTGGCGATGGTCAGGTACCGATCCACGAGCGCGGCGCGCGTCTCCGCGAGGAGCGCGCGGTGCGACGTGCCCTGTTCCCGCAGCTGCCGCTGGAGCGTGCGTGGGCTCACGCCCATGCGCACGGCGACCTGGTCGATGTTCGGGTTGCCCTCGGCGATGCACTCGCGGAGCGCGTGGCGGACCTCGTCGACGAAGCCGGACGGCGCGGCGGGCGGCGGCGCGTCGACCCGGCGTTGCTGCTGGAGCCGCAGCTGCGCGAGCTCCTCGAGGATCTCGCACAGCCGGGGGTCGGCGGAGCGGAACGGCATCTCCAGGTGCTCCCGCCGGAAGACCAGCTCGTCGCAGGGGGCGCCGAATTCGACCGGCGCGTCGAAGATCTGCTCGTAGGCGCCTGTGCTTCCTCGGCGGTGGTGCCGGAAGCGCACGGCCAGCGGGCGGACGTGCTCGCCGGAGAACGTCCGCGCCCGGAGCACGGTCATGCCGGCGAGGAGCTCCGACACGGCGGGCAGCCCGTTGGGCGCGACGTGGCGGAAGCGCGCGCGGGCGCCGTCCACGCTCAAGCTCAGCTCGCCGGAGTCGGCGAGCAGCGGGGCGAAGCGGATGAAGCGGGAGAGCGCCGCGCCGAAGCTTTCGCTGTTCCGCGACAGGTAGTCGAGGATGTCGAGCGTGCCGACGTCGAGCGTCTCGGCGACGCGGAGCCCGAGCAGGGGATCGCCGCTCACCCGTTCGGCGGACGACCAGACGTACCGCGCTGCGCTCAAGGGGATCGGCACGCCGCGCTGGCTGAGGGCCCCCGGCGGAAGCGCCGCGCCTCGCAGGACCGCATCGAGCGGCAGGCCGAGCTTCGGTGCGGCGGAGATGAGGAGCAGGATGAAGTCGGAAAACGCGGGCGGAGCCGGCTCTTTGCGCACAGTTCCTCACAAGTGTAAAGACCTAGAAGATAGAGGGAGGTGGACGGCCTTGCAACCCGGGCGGGCGTCGGTGGCGTGCGTTCTCGCGGACGCCACGCCCGCGCCATGCCCTCGCGATGCGCCCGCCTCGCCGGCGCGCCGTCGCTATTCCCCCGCCGTCTTCGACGACACCGACGACGACACCGACGAGGCCTTCACAGCCCTCTTCACGCCCGATGGGGTCCTCGATGACCCGTGGGTACCCCGCCATCGCGCGGGAGGAAGGCCATCCTCAGCTTCCTCCGCGCGGGCAAGCAGAAGGCCAGCCATCCGAACCGAGCTAGGCCGCGGACGGGCGAATCCGAGTTGACGTCCGATTTGTGACCGCTAACATATGTAGCCTCGTTCTTCCGTCTTGCCGCACGCGAGGCGGCCGCCCTTCTCCCTTCGTGAGCGCTGCGACCACCCGGCCGGCGTGACACGAGGGGTGAAGGGTGTGGGGTTTAGGGGGCCGTGTCGTGCCCACAGGCACTTCGTGCCAGCTCGTCGACCTCGTTCGAGGCACGCGGGAGCTCAGTCATTCATTCTCCGCTCTATCTCTGGTGAAGAACTACACCAGTGACGGCGGCGCCCGCTCTGGCGAAATCGAGATCTCTTGCCGTGTCGGGTGTTGGCCGGAGCCCCTACACGCGAGACCGCGATTCGGGTGGTGTTGAACTATTTCTGCTCCAGGACGATCGACAGGCTGGGCTCAGCGCCCGAGGTTTTTTTGTTTGTTGGTAAAGAGTATTTCCTACATAAATTGATCAGGCTGCTTATCAGGAGAATCCGATGACCTCATTGGCTTATCGATTGGCCCGCTCCCCGCGGTGGCGGCGGCTGCTCGGCGCGGGGTTGAGCGTCGCGCCGCTCCTGCTCTCGGCGTGTATGGGCGCCCTGGGCGACCCGCAGGGAGGCGACCCGCAAGGGGCCGAAGGCGATGGGGATGGCCCCGTTCCGGGCGGCGCGCGGCCAGAGGAGGTCGCAGCGCGCAGCATGTTCCCTCGGCTCAGCCATGTGCAGTGGGAAAACACCGTACGCGATCTCCTGCGCCTCGACGACAGGCCTGGCCTCTCGGCGTCGTTCACGACCGATCCGCTCGGCGGCGTGTTCGACAACAACGAGGCTGCGCTCCAGGTGACCCCGGGCCTCTGGAGCGACTACCAGCGCGCCGCCGAGGAGCTCGCGGCGATGGTGGCCGCCGATCAGGGCAAGCTCGATCGGATCGCGCCCGCCGGCCTGCCGGACGAGCCGGAGGCGCGGGCGCAGGCGTTCGTCGAGCGGTTCGGCGAGCGGGCGTTCCGGCGGCCGCTCACGGACGACGAGCGGGACGTGTACGTCGCCCTGTTCCACCGCGGCAAGGAGCTCTTCAAGGGCGAGGAGCCGTTCGTCGCGGGCGTGCGCGCGGCGCTCGAGGCGTTCCTGCAATCACCCCATTTCGTCTACCGGGTCGAGCTCGGCGCCGGGCCGACGAAGAACGGGCTCATCCCGCTGAGCGGCCACGAGATCGCGACAAAGCTCGCGTACCTCTTCTGGAACACGATGCCCGACGACGATCTCCTCGCGGCGGCGAAGGCGGGCGAGCTGTCGACCCCCGAGGCCGTCCGGGCCTACGCCGAGCGCATGCTCGAGGATCCGCGCGCCCGCGAGGTCATCGGCTCGTTCCACCGGCAGCTCTACGACTTCGATCATTACCACGATCTCAACAAGGACCAGGCGCTCTACCCCGAGTTCGTCCCCGAGATGGGCGACGACATGGAGCGCGAGGCGGAGCTGTTCGTGGAGCACATCGTCTTCGACAAGGAGGGCGGGCTCACCGATCTGCTCACCGACCGCACCGCGTTCGTGAACGAGCGCCTCGCGACGGTCTACGGTGTCGAGGGCCAGTCGTCGAACGACTTCAAGCAGGTGGAGCTCGACGGGGACGAGCGCGCGGGGCTGCTCACGCGCCTCGGCTTCCTCGCGTCGAAGGCGACGGCGCGGCAGCCGGACTCGATCCATCGCGGCGTCTTCGTGAACCTCAGGGTCATCTGCGCCGCGCTGCCGCCGCCGCCCGACAACGCGACCTCGCTGCCGCCGGGCGAGCACGCGACCAACCGCGAGCGCGTCGAGGCGCACACGGGCAAGGGGACGTGCGGCGAGGCGTGCCACGGGACGATGATCAACCCGGCCGGGTTCGCCTTCGAGCATTACGACGCGATCGGCAAGTACCGCACGATCGACAACGGCATGCCCGTCAACGCCGCGGACGTCTATCGGCTCGGCGGCGAGCCGAGGAGCTACGCCAACGCGATGGAGTTCAGCCGGGTCCTCGCCGAGAGCAGCGAGGCGCACGCGTGCTACGCGAAGCGCTGGGTGGAGTTCGCCCACGGCCGCGACGCGCGCGACAAGGATCGGGACTTCATCCGAAAGCTCGGCGATGCGTCGCGCGGCGGCGCCTCGACCAAGGACCTCCTCCTCCAGATCGTCTCATCCACTTCCTTCCTCGCTCGAGTTCCTGCGGAGGCGCAATGATCACCCGACGACATGTGCTTCGAGGCCTGTTTGGCGTCACGGTCGCGCTCCCGTTCCTGGAGACCTTCGCGCCCCGGCGCGCGCTGGCCGGCACGGGCGACGTGCCGCCCTTCGCGATCTTCATGCGCCAGGCGAACGGCGTCGCGCAGGCGACCAACGACGAGCCCGAGATGTTCTGGCCCAGCCAGACGGGCCCCCTGTCCAGAGAATCGCTGGAGCGGGACAGCGCCCGGGCGGTCAGCGAGCTCAAGGACTACGCGGGCCAGCTGATCATGGTGCGCGGCGTGAATTTCGCGTTCAAAGGCAACGGGTGCGGCCACTCCGGCGGCGGCAACCAGTGCCTCACGGCCGCGCGCGTGTCGGACCAGCCGTCGGGCAACGAGTCGCTCGCGATGGGCGAGTCGATCGACAACCGCATCGCGACCGAGCTGAACCCGGCGGGCGTCGAGCCGCTGACGCTCTACGCCGGCAGGATGGCCGGCTACATCAACGAGGTGCTCTCGTACCGCGGGTCGAAGCAGCTCCGCGCCGCCGAGCGCAACCCGTTCAACGCGTACCAGAAGCTCTTCGGGCTCACCGACGTGGGCGCTGAGGTCCAGCAGGCGCTGGCCGAGCGCCGCACCAGCGTCAACGACCTGGTGCGCGGCGAGATGCGAGCGCTCATGAGCCGGAAGGACCTCAGCAAGAGCGATCGCGAGCGGCTGCAGCTCCACTTCGACAGCATCCGCGACCTCGAGGCCGCGCTCGCGTGCAATCTCCCGGCGGAGGCGGTCGCCGCGATGGAGGCGATCTCGCCGAACGTCGGCAAATCCGAGAACGTGGAGACCGTCACCCGCATGCAGATGGATATCATCGCGCTCGCGATGGCGTGCGGCGTGACGCGCGCGGCGACGCTGCAGGTGGGCGACGGCAATGACGGGACCGAGTACACGATCGACGGCGTCCGGCAGAAGAGCTACCACAAGATCTCCCACCGCATCGACAGCGACGGCTCCGAGGGCCCGCCGATCGAGGGCGCTCAGGAGCTGCACCACAAGATCGACCGGATCCACGCGCGGATGTTCAAGCACCTGCTCGACCGGCTCTCGTCCTACGAGCTCGGCTCGGGGACGCTGCTCGACCACGGCGTGGCCGTGTGGCTCAACGACAACGCCGACAAGTACCACGGGTACCGCAAGGTCCCGTACATCCTCGCCGGGGGCGCCGCGGGCTACCTGAAGACTGGCCAGTTCGTCGACGTGAATGTCACGAACAACAAGCTGCTCAACACGATCGGCGCGGCGGTCGGGTGCACCAACGGCCAGGGAGGCCCGCTCGACAACTTCGGCGACGAGAGCCTCGCAGGTGGGCTCATCGACGCGATCGTCGCCTGATCGCGCGCTCGTCGTGCCCAGCGACATGGCCCACGTCACCCTCCTGCCGGCGCGCCACAATGGCGCGTCGCCCGGTCCGGGCGTGTCACCTCGCGGCGGCTTTGTAAAGAATCTTTAAAAGTAGAGCCCCCGACCGCGCTGGGCGTTGAACGTCGGGTGTAATCCGCTACATCATCGCTCGCCTGACGTCGCCCCGAGCATCGCTTGGTCGCCCCGGGGCGCGGCATCGCGCGCTGGGCGGCGAAGGCTGCCTCCCCGGCGGTTTCCTGCGGGGGAGTGGGGCACGAGGCCCGGGGTGCGCCGCTGGGCGGCCCGGGCTGCTCGGCGACCATGCTGAAGGATGGCTGGAACGCGCCGCTCGACCGCTCGCAACCAGTCACGGCGGTCGGGCACCGCGCTTGTAACGGAGAATACCTGGATGGGAATCTCGAAGATGGGGCTGCTATGGGCGTGCGGGGTCGGAGCGGCCCTGTTCGCCGGGGGGTGCTCGGATGCCGAGGAGGAGAGCCCGGAGCGCCTCGACGAAGTTTCACAATCGCTCGCCCTGGCGGATCGGCTCGATCAATGCGCGCAGGATCCGCGCGTGGTCGCCGGGCTCGTTTCGCAGGACATCTGCGCGGGCGCGGGGGTCTTCTTCCACGAGACGTTCGAGGGCAACGGCCGCACCTGCGGTACCTGCCACCCCGTGGCCAACAACACGACGCTCGACGTGCAGTTCATCAGGGCCCTGGACCAGACCAACCCCGATGACCCGCTCTTCGTCTTCAGGGAGGTGCCGGAGCTCGCCGAGCTCGAGACCTCGGACCTCCTGGACGACGCGGGCATCCTCGAGAACGTGGACGGCTTCATCGATCCGACGCACCGGTTCGTCTCGCGCGGGGTGAACCACGTGCTTTCGCTGAGCACCAGCATCCGGGCGGATTCGGGGGACGGCACGACGAATCCGCCGGTGGAGCGGACGGGCTGGGGCGGGGACGGATCGAGCGACGGCACGCTGCGCGGCTTCCTCAAGGACGCGGTCACCCAGCATTTTCCGAAGCGCCTCGCCCGCGAGCCGGGCGTCGATTTCCGCTTGCCGACGCCGGAAGAAGAGGACGTGACCCTGGCCTTCCAGCTCAGCCTGGGCCGGCTGAACGAGCTCGATCTGGCGAGCGTTCGCATGTTCGATGTGGAGGCGGAGGACGGCCGGCAAGCGTTCATGGATCCGGACCGCGGGCGGTGCAACGTGTGCCACCACAACGCCGGCGCGAACTTCCAGGACACGGGCAACAACCGCAACTTCGACACCGGCACGCGCAACAGGGGGTCGTCGCTGAACGGGGGCAGCTTCGAGGGCGAGTTCCTCGCGGACGGCGGCTTCGGCGGGCGAGACCTGCCAGCGCCCAATTTCGATGCCACGGGTATCGGTTTCGCCAATTCGTTCGGCAACGGCACCTTCAACCCGCCGCCCCTGATCGAGGCCGCGGACACGCCGCCCTTCTTCCACAACAACCTGCAGATCAACGACAGGGCGGATCCGGGCATCAACGATGCCGTCACGTTCTACGCCTCGACGCCGTTCAACTTGTCGCCTGCCGCCCAGGAGCTCGAGCAGCGCTTCGGGACCCCGCTCAACCTCGCGCCGCTCGACGCGAACGCCATCGCTCGTTTCTTGCGCGCGCTGAACGCCGCCTTCAACGTCGACATCGCGAAGCAACGGCTGGACGCGGCGCGGGTGCTCGTCGACAGCTTCGCGAACACGCGCGCCGACGTGCAGCAGAGGCTGATGGAGCTCGCCCGCGTCGAGATCGACGATGCCATCGAGGTGATGGCGCCGATGGCGCTGTATCCCGCTGCGTCGCAGCAGCTCGACCTCGCGCGCACCGAGATCGCCCAGGGCGTCGCGGCCAGCTCGGCGGTGGAGCGCCGCAACCGCATCGTGAACGCCGTCGCGCGCGTGGCGACCGCCCGGGCCCAGTTCGGGCAGAACATCACGTTCGTGCTCGGCCAGGGTAACCTGATGTACTGAGCGCGGCAGGGCTCGCCGGGCGCGCCGCGCGCCCGGTGTTCGGCTGAGCGGCGCCGGGGGCGGTCACGAGAAGAGCATCTCGACGCCGAGGGCCGTCATGAACCTGAGCTGGCGCGCGCCCGCGGGGCAGCCGCTGGGCATCGAGCTCGACGGCCTCCGGCTGCTCTGAGCCCGGACGCCCGGGGAGGGCGAGCGCTCTCACTTCCAGTGTCGCTGTGACCGGATCTTTTTCGAAGGAGCATGTCACCTGCGGCGGACGGCGGGCTGCGGAACCTGGGTCGTGGCGGGCTGCGGAACCTGGAGCGGAATAACCTGGGTCAGCCTCGGAGGATGGGGACAGCTTCGCGGGATGGCGGGGTGGGGCCGCTTGGGGGGATGATGGGCTCTACATCCGCCATGGCGCCGCCACCCCCATACGCAAAGGGATCATCGCACTTCCCGCCAATTTCGCGTGCGTGTGACGGTACGGATTGTGCTGGCAGGAGCCGCATGTCCGCTCCTCGGAGACTCATTGCCGGCGCCACCTACCTGGTGACGAGGCGCTGCACACAACGGCAGATGATGCTGCGGCCCTCCGTGGAGACGAACCAGGTGTTCCTCTACTGTCTCGCGGTGGCCGCCGAACGCACCGGCATCGAGCTCCACGCCTTCGTCGTCATGTCCAATCACTGGCACGCTGTGTTGACCGATCCAGAGGCCCGCCTGCCCCAGTTCCTGCAGCTCCTCCACCGGCTCGTCGCGAGCTGCATGAATGCATACCTGAGTCGAACCGAGAACTTCTGGTCGGCGGAGCACGCGAGCGTCGTCGCGCTCGAGGGCGCTGAGGACGTGCTTGACAAGATCGCGTACGTCATCACCAACCCGACCGCCGCGGGCCTCGTGCGGTCTCCCGAGGAGTGGCCGGGAGCGATCACCACAAGGCTCGGCGAGCGCCACGTCGCGGCGATGCCTGAGGTCTACTTCCGCCGGCACGGCGCCAGGCTGCCCGAGCGGGCGCGCATCGACTGCACCGTGCCGCCCGTCCTCCGCGAGCTGGACGCGGAGACCATCGATCGACGCCTTCGCGTACTCGTTGCGCGCAACGTTCGGCGGGCACGATCGAAGGTCCGCGAGAGCGGCGGCACGTTCCTCGGCGCCGACGGGGCGCGGGCGATGTCACCTTGGCAGCGGGCGGCCACACCGGAGCCGCTCCGCCGTCGCCGGCCGACTGTCAGGGTGAGCGATCCCCACGATCGCAAGGCAGCCATCGCGAGGCTCCGCGCCTTTCGGAGCATGTACCGGAGGGCGCTGAGTCGCTGGAGAAGCGGCGATCGAACAACACGCTTTCCAGAGGGCACCTACATGATGCGTGTGTTCCACGGCGCCTGCTGCGACCCCCCGTCGTAGCGACGGTCACCAGGCGTAGTACTCAGGAACCGGCCGTATATCGCGACCAGAGCGCGGCGCACTGCCTACGGAACAGTCAACGACGCGATGGCCTGCGGCGCGGCGGTCAGAGGCGCGCTGCCGGTTCCAGGTCGACGCAGCCGAGCCGTGATAGACGCTCGGTAGCGCCGCGCTGCGCGACTGCTCGTGCGGGCTCCGGCGCTCCCCGACGTCTCGTGCAAGCCGTCGGGGAAGTACTAGAGCACCGATCAGGTTGATTTTGTGACAATCCCCGGCGCTTCGATGGAAGGCTCGACCGTCTCGCCGGGCCATGATCTCGTCCGCGGCCGGAGGTTCACGGATGGAACGATGGTCGCCGCCGGTGGAGCTGTCGCGGCAGGAGCAGTCGCTGATGAAGCGGCTGACACGCGTGAGAGCCCTGTTCGGCTTTCTCAGGCTGCACCGGCACGAGCTGTTTGATGAGACGTTCCAGGAGCAGCTGGAGGGCATGTACCGGATGACGGGGGCAGGCGAGCCGCCGCATCCGCCGGCGCTGATGTGCATGGTCACGCTGCTCCAGGGCTACGTCGGCGCATCCGATGCCGAGGCGGTGGAGCTGTCCGTCGTCGACCTGCGCTGGCAGATGGTGCTCGGCTGTCTGGGTGCGGCCACGCCTCCGTTCTCGCAGGGCGCGCTGCAGGCGTTCCGGGAGCGGATGGTAGCGCACGAGATGGACCGAGTGCTGCTGGAGCGGACCGTGGCGCTCGTTCGGTCCGGCGCGATGACGGAGGGCGAGAGGCGTGCGGTGTCCAAAGCGCTGCGCGTGGCCATCGACAGCCGCCCTTTAGCGGGGGCCGGGCGGGTTGAGGACACGATCAACCTGCTCGGCCATGCTGCGCGCAGCATCGTCGGCGTCGTGTCGAAGATCACCGGGCGTCCTGCCGAGGAGATCTGCCGCAAGGCGGGCATCCCGCTGCTTCTGGCGCCCAGCATCAAGGCCGGGCTCGACCTCGACTGGAGCGACCCGAAGCAGAAAGCGGCGGCGGTCCAGATCCTGGAGCGGCAGGTCTCGTCGCTGCAGCAGTGGGTGGACCGGCATCTGGACGACGTCGTCGAGCAGCCACTTCGCACCTATCTTGATGCGCTCACACAGGTTCGAAACCAGGACCTGGAAACAGCCGAGGATGGCACGATTCGCATCCGGCAAGGCGTTGCGCCCGACCGCCGTGTCTCCATTGAGGATGTCGAGATGCGCCACGGCCGCAAAAGCCGCTCGAAGCGGTTCGACGGCTACAAGGAACACATCGCACGCGACCTTGACCTTCCCGTCATCGTCGCCTGCGCCGTCACACCAGCGAATCGGCCTGAAGAAGAGGGCGCCGCGCCGCTCGCCGAGGACGTCCAGCATCAGGGGCTACGTCTGGTCGAGCTTCACATCGATCGCGCCTACGTGAACAGCCCGGTCGTTGACGACGTGCTCCGCGCGGGCGGCCAGGTGTTCTCGAAACCTTGGGGCCAGCGGGCTCGCAGCCCCGGTTTGTTCAGCAAGCGCGACTTCAAGATCGACCTGCGCGCCAAGACGATCACGTGTCCGGCAGGACAGGTCGAGGTATTCGAACCGGGCGACACGGTCGAGTTTGATCCTGAGGAGTGCGGCGCGTGCCCTCTGCGAGCTAAGTGCACCCAGGCCGCTTCCGGACGAGGTCGGACGGTATCGATCGCCAAGGACGAAGCCCTGCAGCGCAAGTTCCGGAAGCTGCAGCAGACCGGGCCGGGGCGCGAGGTGCTCCGGCAGCGGACAGCTGTGGAGCATGCGCTCGCCCACATCGCAGCGCGGAAAGGACACAGCGCGCGCTACATCGGCGCCAGGAGAAACCTGTTCGACCTCCGCCGCGCAGCGGCGATCCAAAACCTCGAAGCGGCCCAGCGGCTGATGCAGGAGGCGGCGTAAACCATTGGAATTAGATGGTTTTCAACATGTTCGGCGCTCTAGCCTGGGTTCGATTCACGTTGCCTGGGTTCGACTCACGTTGGCGATCGCGCGCCAGGTCGCGGCCGAGAGGTCGTCGTCGATCTGGCTCGTGTGCGCGGACGTCGCGTTCTCGGGTCTCGCGCGGCCGGAGCTCGACCCGCGCGCGGCTGCGTGGGGCCCCACGTATTTCGGTGTGCGGATTGGCCGCGCGCCCTAGCTGGCGCGCTTAGATATGCACGCTGGCCGACGCCGGCGAGCCGTCAGAGGCAATCGACGAGACCGTCGTAAATCGACCTGTCCGTCCCGGGGAGCGCGGTGTCGATCGACCGAGCTCCCGGCGCCGAGAGCGCCGCCACGAGGTCGACCACGGCGGTATCCGGGGCGACAGGCACCTCGCAGAGGAAGATCCTGGCGTCCACCTCCACATCGCCCGTGGAAGGCAGGACCTCCTCGTTGCTCGCAGCGAGGACCCACACACAGCGGCCTATCGTCGCGGCGTGCTCCTCGACGGAGCAGCGGAATCGCAGCGGCTTGTAATTGCTGTACTCGCCTTCGCAGAAGGTGTCGCCGCACACGGCGTCGAAATCGTCGTCCAGATCGCGGAGCAGCGCGTACCAGGCGTCGATCTCGGCCGAGCTCGCGAAGTATGACCCCGCGTCGATGAAGCTCTGCGCGCCGGTCGAGCCGGCCGGAGCCCCGGTGCCGCCTGGTTGCGGAGCGGCGTCCTCCGGTGGCTGCGGGACGGCGCCGTGCGCGGCGGAGCAGGCGAGCGCGAGAACCGGGAGAAGCGTGCACAGGGAGTGACGAACCAACATGCGTGCCTCCATCGAGCGCGACGCGCGGCGCCGGCTCGAGTTATCGCCGCTGCCGGGCCTCCGCGCTGCCCCGCGACGGCGAGGCAGCGCGAGGTCGGACCTCGCGGCGTTTCGGAGGCGCTCTTTGCGAGCGGCGTGCCTAGGCTTTTTGCCGCATTTCGAAGGCCGCTCCGCTCTCCGGGGCCTGGCGGCCGCCAGGCGCACCGCCAGGTCCGCCACCTCGGAGCGAAGCTACCCGCGCGCCGCGAGCCCCCGCCGCCCCCATTCCCTGTACGTCTCCACCCACCGCAAGAGCTCCTCGCACGACGTGCCGTGCTGCGCGGCGACCGGCTCCGCCTCGCCGCCGCCCAGGTAAGCGAGCACCGCAGCCTCCATCTCCCGCGGATCCCGCGGCGCCCTCGACGCTGCGGCTCCAGCGGCCGCGCTCCCCTGCGGCGCGGCCCCGCGGACGGCGACAGCGACTCCCGGTGGGACGCGCGCGACGGGCAGCCGCGCCGCCGGATCGCCGAGCAGCACGTACGCCGACAGATCCTGCCGCTGCATCCACAAATCCGCCCGCCTGGCCCTCCGCGCGCCGTCGTCGGCGCCGCCGGGCGAGGCTGCGTCCTTCTCGTACATCGCCGTGAGGTTCCGGTCGATCTCGCCGAAGAAGCTCGCGATCTCGTGGTGCACCACCCCGAAGCGGTGGCCGTTCACCGCCGACCGCAGCGCCTCCTGGAAGCGCTCGTGCCGGGGCCGCGGGGCCCCGCCGCCGGCCGTCGCGATGCCGTCCTGGAAGCTCCACGTCCAGCTCAGGTCCACGTGGCCGATCACCCCGAGCGGCCCGTCGGGGTTGGCGAGCGCCTGCTGGGGCAGCGCGGCCACGAACGGCCGTTCCCCCTCCCGGGGCAGCGCCGAGAGCACGCCCTGCGCGTGGCCGTCGTGGAGCCCCAGGGCCGCGAGCTGCTCCAGCCACGGAAGGTAGGTGCTCCGCGCGGGCGTGCCTCCGCCGAAGCACGCGAAGAACAGCCACAGGCCGCCGGGCAGGAACTTCCGGCCCCGGAGATCCTTCGCCGCGATCCGATCGTTGCTCCGGCTGATTTTCATCGCCCCCTGCAGCCGGCGCTGCTCTTCGGGCGAGGCCCAGCGCCCGCTCGCGGGCAGGCCCAGGCCGTGGCTCATCGAGAACAGCAGCCCGGCCTCGGCGCGCTCGGCCCGCGCCAGCAGGTCGTGCGCGTGATCCAGGAGATCGTCGTCCGAGAAGCGGCCCTCGCCGCCGCCGATCTCGATGAGGTCTGCGGCGGGGAACCTGCCTTTCCGCCGCAGCGCCTCTGCGGCCGAGCGGAGCGGCTTCATCAGGTGCTCGTGCCCCTCGGCGATCGCGCCGGTGCCGTCCCGCGCCGTGTAGAGGATCGCGGGCGCGCCCCGGGCGAACTCCTCCTCGCCCTGCCGCTCCCAGCGGAGCAGCTTGGCCACGTACGCCTCGTAGGCCCGCTCGTCGATGTCGCCCCGCTCGTCGGTGAACGCGAGCCGGCCGACGAACGCCTCGCCGCCAAGCATCTGCTGGAGCTCCCACGAGACGAGGTCCGGGCCGCCGAGGATGAGGAGATAGCGGGGCAGGTCGGTGGCCTGGCGGCCGACCTCATCCCGGTAGTCCTGGCCGATCCAGCGGCTCGCCGCCTCGGCATCCATGCCGGGTTCGACCTCGTAGATCTTAACCTGGGCATGCTGATCCTCGCGCCGCTTGTCCCGGAGCGGGGCGATCCGGTCGACGAGACGCCTGCCGGCGTCGCCGCGGGGCACGACCAGGCCCCAGCGCTGCGCGGGCAGCGCGTCGGGCAGGCCGCTGCGCTCGGCCAGGTGGGTGGGCTTGCGCGACCGCGCCGCCGGCCTCGGTGGCGCGTCGACCGCGTCCTGCGGCAGACCGCCGGAGAGCACAGGCTCCTGGGTGTCGGCGTGGGCGAGGAAGAGGTGGAGGGGCATGGGGTCAGGGGCGCGGGGCGGCGGGCGCTCCGGGGGTACGGCCGTGGGATCGCTCGCAGGCCTCGTGCTGCGCGCGGGCCTCGGCCTCGCTCTCTCCGGCGTAGAGCGCGCGCATCTCGGGCGGCAAGCAGGAAGGGGTCGCCTCCTGGAGCCGCCGCCGCAGGCCGCGGAGGGTGACGGGCCACAGGCGCGCGCTGCCGTCCTCGGAGACCGTGACCACGCGCTCGCCGTCGAGGCTGAACTTCGCGCCGCGGAGGGGGGCCGCGTGCCCTCGGAGCTCGAGGACCTCGCCCGGGCGCTCGAGCTCCCAGACCAGCGCCCGAGCGTCGCTCGAGGCGGTGACGAGGCGCCCGCCATCCGGGCTGAACGCCGCGGAGGTGACCACGCCCGTGTGCCGCTTGAGCTCGAGGACCTCGCCCGGGCCGTCGAGCGTCCAGACCCTCACGGTCGCCTCGGACGCCACCGTGACGACGCGCTCCCCATCCGGGCTGAACGCCGCGTCATAAACCGGGGCGGTATGCCCCCTGAGCTCGCGGGACCTCGCCGGGTCGTCGAGCTCCCAGACCCGCGCCGTGCGATCCTCGGACGTGGTGACGAGGCGCTTGCCATCCGGGCTGAACGCCGCGGAGGTGACCGTGCCCGCGTGCCCCTTGAGCTCGCGAGACCGGCCCGATCCGTCGAGCTCCCAGACCCGCGCGGTTCCGTCGCGCGACGTGGTGACGAGGCGCTTGCCGTCGGGGCTGAACGCCGCGGCGTAGATGCTGCCCGTGTGCCCCTCGAGGTCGACGAATTTCCCCGAGCCGTCGAGCTCCCAGATCCGCACGATCATCCCCGTGGGGTGGGGGTCGGTGACGAGGCGCCTGCCATCCGGGCTGAACGCCGCGACGTGCGCGGGCCCCGCGAGCTGCAGCGCCGCGCCCGCGCCATCGAGCTCAAGCACGTGGACCGCGTCCAGCCCGACCAACACCGCGACGCGCCGGCGATCCGGGCTGAACGTCGCGAGGCGAGCCATCACGGGGAACGCCTTGGTCATGAGGATCTTGCCCGCGCCGCCGAGCTCCCGGACCTGCACCTCGTTGTCGTGGCGGCCCGTGACGACCAGGCACGCTCCGTCCGCGCGGAACGCCGCGGCGTGGATCACGAGCCCCGGCGGCGTCCTCCAGGGCGCCGTGGTCGAGAGCGCGTCGAGCGCGAGCTGGGCGAAGCCGCGCGCCCGCTCCGGCGCCGCGACCTCGAGCAGCAGCTCGCTCACCCGCGCCGGCTGATCGCGCGAGGCGAGCTCCCGCACCCCGGCCATCAGCGCCGCGTCCCGCGCCTCGATCGTCCTTTGCCTGGCCTCCTCCGCGGCGCGCTCGGCCGCCATCGCCGCCTCGGTCGCCGCCGTGCTCTTCGACCACGCCACGGACGCCAGCACGCCCATCACCACGGCAAGGATGCCGGCCGCGATCCCCGCCGCCCACGCCCGCCACCGCCGCCGCGCCTCGGCCTCCTTGCTGCGCGCGATGAGCGACAGCGCGCCGGGCTCGATCTCGTGCTCGTGGCGGCTGAGGAGCTCCTGCGCGGCGGCGAGCCGCTTGCCCTCGAGCAGGTGATCGTACGCGCTCGCCTCGGCCGTCCACGCCGCGAGCAGCTCGAGATCCGCGGTCATCTTCCGGTCCTCGCTCACCCAGCCGCGCAGCCGGCCCCAGCTCCGGATGAGCTGCTCGTGGGCGATCTCGGCGCTCCGCTCCTCGTCGCCGCCGACGACCACGAGCCGCTCGGCGGCGAGCAGGGCGAGCACCTCGTCGAACACCGCGGCCTCGGCGTCGGGCCCGCGGCGCAGCTCCTCCAGCCGGCGCCGCCGCCGGGTGTTCAGGGCGGCGTCGTCGCGCGCGTCGACCAGCTGGACCAGGAGGCGGCGCGCGGCGCGCCGGCGGACCTCGTCGAGCCCGTCGAGGATCGCGTCGGCCCTCCGGGCGAGCGCGCCCGTGACGCCGCCGAGCCGCTCGTACTCCTCGCGGGCGAGCCGCCGGCCCCTCCTTCGCTTCCACAGCTCGTCGAGCGTGTACTCGAGCAGGGGCAGCGCGCCCGGCTCGTCCCCCGCGTCGTCGACCAGCTGCGCCGCGAGCCCCTCGTCGAGGGCGAGGCCCACCTGGGCCGCGGGCCGCTCGATGATCTCCGCGAGATCGTCCCGCCGCATCCGCCGCACGAAGATCCGGTGCGCCTCATCGTAGGCCACCTGCTCCAGGTCGGGCTCGCCGTCGCCGAGCCGGAGCTCGCCGCAGCGACCGAGGAAGTCGACGCGCAGCGTGGCGATCACGCTGACGCCGGAGGCGGCGTCCCCCGCGAGCCGCCAGAGCTCGCGGAGGAAACCCTCGCGCGTGGTCTTGTCCGGTAAGATGGTGAAAATCTCTTCGAACTGATCGACGACGAGCAGGAGCGGCGCCGCGGGATCTTGTCGCGCGGCGAGGGCCTGCGCGAGGCGCTCGCGAAAGTCGGGGGTCGGCCGCAGGGCCGGCGGAGCGATCCACCGCGGGTCGCGCGCCTTGAGCGCCGGGACGACGCCGGCCAGCACCAGCGAGGATTTGCCGGTGCCCGAGGCGCCGGTGACGATCAGGAAGCGCCGCGCCGCGCGGTCCGTCGCTTCGACGAGCCGCATCAGGTCCGAGACCGCCTCCTCGATCTCCGCCTGCCGGCCGTGGAAGTAGCGCGCGTGCTCGCGCTGGAAGGCGAGCAGGCCCCGGTAGGGGCGGAGCACAACCGGCCGGTGGTCCGGCCCGTCGGCGGCGCGGACGTAGAGCTGCAGGGAGGCCCAGTCGACGCCGCCCGCGTCGGCCGCGAGCGCGGCGAGGCGCTCGCGCGCCGCGACGAACGCGCCCTCGAGTGAGCCGTGCGCGACGAGGAGCTCCCGGTAGAGCGCCTCCGTGAGCGCGCCGGCGCCGTCCCACGACAGCGGGTAGCGCGACGCGACCACCGCGGGGATGCCGGCGCGGTGGAGCGCGAGGGCGACGCTGCCGAGGCGGCTGTCGATCTCGCCGGCGTCGCCGCCGTGGCAGGCGCAGAGCACGACGAGCCGCAGCACGCCCGCGTGCGGCCGGAGCTTGTCGGCGAGCCGCTCGGCCTCGACCACCTCGTAGCCGGCGCCGTCCGTGGTCCGGAGGCGCAGCCCGTAGGCGGCGCGCTCCGACGCCACCGAGCCGCCGTGGCATACGAGGTGCAATATGTGCACCGGGGCGTGCGCCGCGAGGGCCTCGCCGAGCGTCCGCAGCGACGCGTCGCCGAGCTCGATCACGCTGCCGCCTCCGTCCGGGTGGCCGCCGTCGCGGTAGGCGCCGCGGATGGAGGCGATCTGCTCCTCGTGGGGGACGCCCATCCCGCTCGCGGACCAGGCGACGAGGATTCGCCCGTGCTCGGGCGGCGGATCCGGCGCCCGCGGCGCTGTCGCGCTGCCCGGCCACGCGTACCGGATCAGGCAATGCGGCAGCTTGCCGAGGCGCGCGCCGGACGGGAGCTCCACGGCCTCCCACGGCAGCGCGAACAGCTCGGCCGCGCCGAGCTCGAGGGTCACCTGGACCGGATGGCGCGGGTCCTCGAGCAGCCGCTCGTCGGCGTCCCACCCGAGGCGCCCCAGGAAGCGGCGGAGGCGAGCTCCCAGGTTAGGGAGCCGCCCCGGATCCGGCGTCGGGCTGCGGAGGTCGAGGAGGTCGGCGAAGACCCCCTCGTCCCACGCGAAATGCGCGTCCGCCGAGGTGCCGTCGGCGCGGGTGCGGAGATACCCGACGGTGCCGTGGCGACCGGGACCGTAAGGAAAGGAGAAGGGATCGCCCGCGTCCTCGGTGCGCGCGAGGTGGACCTCGATCTCGCGCGGCCCGCGCAGGGGATCCCCGGCGGCGCTCTCGGCGCGCGCGTCGCCCGCGCTTCCGGTGCGCTCCCCGCCGGCGCTCACGGCGCGAGCCTCCGGAACCGCTCGAGCAGCGCCGGGAACGAGGGGGACCGCACCGCGCCGTGCACGTACGCGAGCAGCGCCTCGCGCGCCTCCACCAGCCGCTCCAGCGCGCCCACCACCTCGACTTCGTCCGCGAGCACCGCCTCCGCGAGCGAGCGCCGCGCGTCGAGCACGTCGAGGATCGCGCGCCGGCTCGTCGCGACGCGCACCGCCGCCGCCACCTCCTCGCCCGCGCCCGCCGCGCGCACCTGCGGCGCGCCGCCGTCCGCCTCGACCGCGAAGCGCTCGCCGTCGACCCGGATCGCCACCGGCCGGCCGGCGAGCCGCGCGCTCACCCGCGCGTGGGCCTCCGGCAGCTCGGCGGCGAGCGCCGCGAGCGACTCGGCGAGCAGGCGCGCCACCGGGCCCCGATCATCCGTCGCGGAGGAACTCGAAGACACCTGGGCCCTCCATGGCCACCTCTACCCCGCGGACGCGCCCTGAGAGCGCCGTTCGCCCGCTCACCTCGTTGAGCACCGTCACCGCCTCGAGCTCGCGCTCGCTCGGCATCACAACCTGGGCCACGGCGTCCGGCGCGAAGCGCAGGCGGAGCTCGTCCCCGTCGCCGCGCGCGACGACCTCCATCCGGCGCGGCACGTCGCTTGCTAGGCCGGGGGCGAGCAGCGCCATCACCCGCGGCACCCGGAGCGGCCGCCCCACGTCGAAGCAGCCGTCGTACGCGACGCGGATCTCCTCGTCCCGGAAGACCCGCAGCGGCTCGCCTTCCCGCCACAGGAACAGGCCCTGGTAGCGCGCCGCCGACCGGCCGCGGTCGGTCATCCGCACGTGCACGACGCTCCACGCGTTCGCGGGATCCCAGGGCAGCGCCGAGCCCCACTCCCACGAGAAATCGTCGCCCCAGAGGAAGTGGCCCCAGTTGTGATCGTGGTACGCGGGCGCGGCCTCCACGCGGCGGGTCACGCCGCCGGCCGTGATGGTGCCGCGCGCGACCAGGCGCGGCACGAACAGCCACGAGAGGCTCCGCTCGGGGGAGAGCGGCTGGTTCGCCGAGAGCGCCGGGGTGGTGGTCGGCACGAGCTCGAGCTCGGCGGCGAGGGGGCGGTCGCGGAGCGCGATCGAGAGCAGGTAGCGCCCTCGATCGAACCGCAGCCAGCTCTCCCCGAAGCGCGCGTCGATGCGGCCCGAGACCACCTCGACCTCGCCGTCCGCGAAGCGATCGACGCCGCCGTCCCACGCGTCCGTGCGCGCCAGCGCGATGAGGCGCGCGACCTCGGCGCGCCGCGGGTCCGGCGCCCAGCGATCGTCGACCAGGTTGAAGTTGACGAGCAGGTGGGCGCCCTCGGTGTGGACGAGGAAGTGCTGCCACTCCTTGTGATCCGCTCGCCCGCGGAGCCGCGCGGGGGAGCGCCGGAAGTAGTCGGTGGCGGCGAGCGTCGCCGAGACGCGCGGCGCCGGGGAGGGGAAGGGGAGCGCGGCGGTCACCGGAGCAGGCTCCGGAGCCCGCGAACGGCCGCCGCGGGATCGGGGGCGCCGCGGTCCTCCCGGCGCGCCCCTTCCCGGCGCACCTGCTCCCGGCGTGCCTCCCGCAGCGGAACGAGCTCCGCGAAGAGGGTGCGCCGCACCGAGATCGCGCCGAGCAGCAGGTAGATCAGCGCGTGGCTACGGGCGTCCGTCGCGGCGCCCTCCGGGGACGCCGCCGCGCCTGTCCGCGGCTCCATCGCCCTGGGCGGCGGCTCCACCGACCCCGGCTCCACCGACCCAGGTTGCGGCGCCGGCGTGCCCACCACCGACCCAGGTTGCGGCGCCGGCGGCGGCGCCGGCGCGCCCGCCACCGACCCAGGTTGCGGCGCCGGCGTGCCCGCCACCGACCCAGGTTGCGGCGCCGGCGCGCCCGCCACCGACCCAGGTTGCGGCGCCGGCGTGCCCGCCACCGACCCAGGTTGCGGCGCCGGCGTGCCGGGCGCGCCGAGCAGCCGGTCGAGCCGGCGCGCGAAGGAGACCAGCCCGAGGAGTAGGTGGAGGGGCACGTTGCCCTCCGCGGACGCGTCCCGGACGCTATCGAGCAGCGCCAAGCGGATCTCCTTTCGTCGCATCGTAAAGCCCACGGAGCGCGGCCTCGAGGTCGGGCGATCGCGCCGCCCGCAGCAGCGCCTCGAGGTACGCCGACGGGAGGATCGCGTCCGGATCGTCCTCGAGCATGTTCATCCCGACCGCGTCCCAGACCTGCCGGCCCCGGCGGACCAGGTCCGACCCCGCGAGGGCCGCGGCCCACTCCGCCCCCTCGGGCGTCGCGGCGAACCGCCGCCCCTCCGCGATCAGCGCCGCGAACGCGGCCTGCGCGGCGACCGGATGCTTCAGCACGAGCAGCTGCGCCCGGCGCAAGATCGCCGGGAGCGCCCCCGCGCCCTCGCCCCCCTCGCCCCCCTCGCCCGGCCCGGCGGCGGCCGGCGCGAGCAGGCGCTCGAAGAGCAGGTCCTGGAGGCGCCTCGACTCCTCGTAGATCATCGCCTGGAGCCGGATCAGATCGAAGAGGGCGGGCCGCTCGCGGGCGCCGCCGTCCTCGGCGGGCGGCGCGGGGTACAGCGCGGGCAGCATCCGGAGCAGGTCGATCATCGTTCGTTCACCTCACGCGCTCGAGCACGTACTGGATCAGGCTCTGGAGCAGATCGCGGTGGACCCCGGGCAGGAGCCACGCCGCGCAGCCGTCGAAGGCGCGCTGGGCCTCGCCCGCCCAGGCGCTCGCCACGGCCCGAGCGTGGTCGATGCTGCCGGTTCGCTCGATCAGCGCTCGCAAGAAGCGCACCTCGTCCGGCGTCTTGACGCGGGCCCCCGCTTCGGCCGCCGACCCGTGCCGGGGCAGCGCCAGGATCCGGAGCGCCTCGGCGCGATCCTCGGCCGCCGCGTGGCGCAGGGCATGCAGCAGGATCAGCGTTCGCTTCCCTTCCCAGAGGTCGCCGCCGATCTCCTTACCGTACTCGCCCACGTCGCCGGCGAGGTTCAGGATGTCGTCCTGGATCTGGAACGCGACGCCGAGCCGCCGCGCGAAGCTCGAGAGCGCCTCGATCCGGCCTGGATCGAGCCGCGCCGCGATCGCCCCGATCGCGATCGGGGTGATGAAGCTGTACCAGCACGTCTTCTGCTCGACCATCGTGACATAGTCCTCATCGGCCAGGTCCCACGCTGCCCGCCGGACCCAGTCGAGCTCCATGGCCTGCCCCTCCACGGACTCGCGCGTCATCCGCGCCACGGCCTGCAGGATGCGCAGCGCGGGGCCGAGGCCGAGCGTCTCGATGTTGTCGAGGAGCGGCTGGAGCGAGAGGGCGAGCATGGCGTCGCCCACGTTCACCGCGACCGGCACGCCGTACGCGCGGTGCAGCGTCGGCCCGCCGCGGCGCAGGAGCGACTCGTCCTCGATGTCGTCGTGGATGAGGAAGGCGTTGTGGTAGAGCTCGAGCACCGCCGCCGAGCGCAGCACCGCCTCGAGCTTCCCGCCGAGGGCGCGGCAGGCCGCGATGCACAGCGCTGGGCGGAGGCCCTTGGCCTCCCGCAGCGGGT
Organism: Sorangium sp. So ce836; assembly: GCF_028553905.1. Taxonomy (NCBI): domain Bacteria; kingdom Pseudomonadati; phylum Myxococcota; order Polyangiales; family Polyangiaceae; genus Sorangium; species Sorangium sp. So ce836. The sequence continues at coordinate 478,534 of NZ_CP102233.1, forward strand.
AGTCGAGCATGAGATCGTAGAGCGCCGCCCCGCGGCGCGGATCGGCGGGGATGATCCGGCGGATCTCGGCCGTCACGAGCTCGCGGCATTCGTCGAGGTAAAGGTGCAGCTCCGCCGGCGTCATCGCGTCCCGGGTTCGGCGCCGCCGTCGCCCGCGCCGTCCCCCGGATCCGTCCATTCTGGAGGGCGCCGAGCACGGGCGTCAACGCGCCGGCGCCCCCTCCGCCAGCGGCCGACGCGCGCACGCGCGCGCCGGCGCTGCGGCGCCTCGTCCCCCGGGATCCCCACCGGGCCGGCGCTCAAGGGGAGCCGTCCGGCCCCAGGACCCAGCGGCCGCGCTCGGCTGCTGGCTGTAAATATCAAGCCTCATCGTAATGAAACCATCTCCGCAGCAACATTGCCACCATGCGGTCGAGCGGAGGGGCACCAGGAGACGCCAGCAAAATCATGTGAAGGCTTGTCCGCCGTGGCGGCATCCAGTCCGGTGAGCTGCCCGGAATCGGGCGGAGGGCTGTCGCTCGTGTGCTCTGGGCCGACGCGCGTCTCCCTGGCTGCCTGCCGACCGCGCTTCGTTCCCTCGAGCCAACGACAAACCATCTCATCCTGACGAGGGCCTGCACATGCACATGAAGTTTGGCTTGAGGAAACCCGGACATCAGGGCGCTGCCACAGCATCGCTCATCGGCGCGGCCACGTTGGCCATCGCTGCTCGCGTTTCAGCGATGTTCCGGGCGAAGCGCGGGCCAGCGCCGTGGAAGCGGGCTGGGCGGCGTGCGGTCGACTGACTAGCTCCGCGTCGTTCAGGAGGCGGAGGCCTCGACGAGCCGCCCGGCCCTCGGCCCACCCTCTTCCAGATCCAGAGAGCGCTTGAGGCGCCGCTCGACGAAGCGCACATCCGCGCCGAGGCGCGAGCTCACGCGCAGGATTCCCTGGTAGAGCGCGCCCGACGCCGCTCAGTGAACCTCCGGTGGCGTTCTGAAGAGAAGTTCGCCTCCGGACATGAACGATCCTCACGAGTCCGGGAACAGAGCTCCGAAATCGAACGGCGCCCTTCAATCCACATGGCGACGCCCGGCGCGAGCCGCGGGCGAGCGCTGGTGATCCGGGGACGCCCGCACACGACCAGGAGCTGATCATGAAAGCCATCGACCATCACGTCACTTCTCCGAGAACGCAGGGCGCCGGCGCGGCAGCGACGTGCTTGCGAGGGGTGTTCTCGATGATCCTCGTCTCGTCGCTGCTCGGCGCCTCGCCCCTGCTCGCGGGCTGCTCCGACGCCGACGGCACCCCGGCGAGCACGGACGCCGCGAGCGGCACGGGCGGCGGGGGCGCCACGAGCGGCGCCGGCGGCGATGAGACCGGCGGCGGCGGCGAAGACGCCGGCGGCGGCGGCGGCAGACCGTCGGGCGAGTGCGCCGGTGACTCCACGATCGAGGCCAACACCGATCCGAACGATCCCGTCCAGCAAGCCATGGACCGCCTGATCCGCGACGACAAGTTCCCCGCCGTGCTCGTCGCCGTCCGCGATCTGGAGGGGAAGACCCGTCACTACACGGCCGGCGTCGGCGACCTGGAGACCCAGGCGAAGGTGCCTGTCGACGGGCAGGTGCGCATCGGGAGCAACAGCAAGCCCTTCACCGCCGTCGTCGTCTTGCAGCTCGTCGGCGAGGGCAAGATCGACCTCGACGCGCCGATCGAGACGTACCTGCCGGACCTGATCCGCGGCGAGGGGATCGACGGCCGCGAGATCACGGTCCGGCACCTGCTGCAGCACACGAGCGGGCTGCCCGATTTCGTCGGGCTGCTCCTGGGCGACGACCTCTTCAACGCCATTCGCACCTACGTCCAGCCCCGCGCTCTGCTCGATCTGGCGCTGACGCAGCCCGGGAAAGCTCCCGGCACCGAATGGGCGTACAGCAACACCAACTACATCATCGCTGGCCTGCTCGTCGAGAAGGTCACCGGCCGCCCTCTGGCCGAGGAGATCACGCGCCGGATCATCGATCGCGTCGGGCTGCGCGACACCTACGTTCCCGGAGTCGGCGAGCAGGACATCCGGGGGTGCCATCCCAGGGGCTATCACGCGAACCTCGGCGAGCCGCTGCGCGACGTCACCGAGCTGGACCCGTCCATCGCCGGGGCCTCCGGAAACATGATCTCCACCCCGAGCGACATGAACCGTTTCTTCACCGCCCTGCTCGGCGGCGAGCTCCTCGATCCGGCGGAGCTCGAGGAGATGCGCGCCACCGTGGACGCATCCGACCAGTGGCCCGGCTACCGGTACGGCCTCGGCCTGAGCAGCCTCCCGCTGCGCTGCGGCGGCGTCCTCTGGGGCCACGGCGGCGACATCCCCGGCTACGAGACCAGCGGCGGCGTGGCCGAGGACGGCCGCGCCGTCACCGTCGCCGTCACGGCGCTGCCCTCCGCCGTGCCCAGCGTGCAAACCCGCGAGCAGGCGTACGCCGTGTACGCCAACGTCCTCGCGCTCGCCGACACCGCCCTGTGCGACTGAGCCCCGGGCGCGCCCATGCGCGGGTGATCACGACAGCCGCACTGGCACGCTCCACAGCGGCGCATCGAAGAGAAAATCGTATCGAGGCATGAACGATCCTCTCGAGTCCGGGAACAGAGTCACGAAATCGAACGGCGCTCTCCCATGAACGCAGCGAGGCCAGGCGCGCCAGCCGCCGGCTCGCCGCAGCGAGCCGAGGGCGCCCGCACCCAACAGGAGCCAACCATGAAGTCCATGCACCATCGTTCCACCTCTCCGAGAACCCATGTCGCCGGCGCCGCTGCGAGGCGCTTGCGCGATGTCTTCTCGATGGCCCTCCTCGCGGCGCTGCTCGGCTCCTCGGCCCTCCTCGCGGGCTGCGACGACGACGAGGCCCCGGCGAACATCGACGCCACGAGCAGCACGGGCGGCGAGGGCGGCAGCGACGGCGATGGCGGCAAGGGCGGCAGCGGCGATGAGGGCGGCAGCGACGGCGATGGCGGCGAGGGCGGCAGCGGCGGTGATGACACCCCGTCGGGCGAGTGCTCCGACGGCTCCACGAACGGCGCCAACACCGATCCTGACGACCCGGTGCAGCAGGTCATGGACAGCATGGTGAGCGACCGCAAGTACCCCGCCGTCCTGGCCGCCGTCGTCGACCCCGACGGGAACACCCACCACTACGCCGCCGGTTTCGCCGACCTGGAGACGCAGGCGAAGGTGCCCGTCGACGGGCTGGTGCGCTTCGGAAGCAACAGCAAGACCTTCACCGCCGTGGTCGTCCTGCAGCTCGTCGGCGAAGGCAAGGTCGACCTCGACGCGCCGGTCGAGACGTACCTGCCGGACCTGGTCCGCGGCGAGGGCATCGACGGCCGCGAGATCACGGTCCGGCAGCTGCTCCAGCACACGAGCGGGCTGCCCGACTACGATGACGTGCTCCTGGCCGAGGGCGTCTTCAAGATCCAGCACACCTACTTCGACCCCTACACCCTGCTCGACATGGGGCTGTCGCAGCCGGGGAAGGCCCCCGGCACCGAGTGGGCGTACAGCAACACCAACTACGTCCTCGCCGGCTTGATCATCGAGAAGGTCACCGGCCGCCCGCTGAACGAGGAGATCTCGCGCCGGATCATCGACCGCATCGGGCTGCGCGACACCTATCTCCCCGAGGTCGGGGAGCAGGACATCCGGGGGTGCCATGTGAAGGGCTATCACACGGACGTGCCCCGTGAGCCGCTGCAGGACGTCACCGAGCTGGACACGTCGTGGGGGTGGGCCGCCGGACAGGTGATCGGGACCCCGAGCGACCTCAACCGCTTCTTTGCCGCCCTCTTCGGCGGCGAGCTGCTCGATCCGGCGCAGCTCGAGGAGATGCGCACCACCGTCGACGCCCCCGGCATGTGGCCCGGCGCCCAGTACGGGCTCGGCGTGGTCAGCACCCCGCTGAGCTGCGGCGGCGTCGTCTGGGGCCACGGCGGCGACATCCCCGGCTACCACACCCGCGGCGGCGTCACCGAGGACGGCCGCGCCGTCACCGTCGCCGTCACGGTGCTGCCGTACTTCCTGTATGGCGAAGAGGGCGCCGAGGAGGCCTACATGGAGATCCTCGACCTCGTCGACACCGCCCTGTGCGAGTGATGAGCCCGCGCCGCCGGCGCGGGCGGCACCCCCGGGTTTTCGCCGGCGCTCAACCCTGCTTGCGCGGCGCCTTGAGCGAGAGCTTCAGCAGCACGTCGTCGCGGATCAGGTCGTCCTGCTTGCCCGGATAGACGATCCCGAAATCCTTCCGGTTGATCACGAACTCTGCGTTCCCCGAGACGGCGTCCGCGCCCTCGGAGAGGGTCGCGGGGAAGGTGATGGTCTTCTTCACCCCGTGCAGATCGAGCTCGCCGGTGATGGTGTGCGTCGCGCCGTTGTCCCCGCCGGCCTTGATCTCGGTCGAGGTGAAGGTCGCCTTCGGGAACTTCTCGACATCGAAGAAATCCGCCGACTTGAGGTGGCCGTCGAGCTTCTCCGCGTCGGTCTTCACCGACGTGGTGTCGGCCTCGATGCTGAGCTTGCCGCCCGCGGCCTTGCCGCCGGCGAGCGTGATCGAGCCCGAGATCTTCTCGAATTTGCCCTCGTGCTTGCCGGTGACCTTCGAGCCGACGAAGCCGATGGTCGACGCGGCCGCGTCGATGGGGAACGTCTCGGCGGCGCCCGTGGGCGCGGCCGCCTGCGTCTGCGCCGGCGCGGCGGACGAGACGGTCGCCTTGGGCTTGTCCTTCGTCGGATCCTCGCAGCCCGCGAGCGAGAGCAGGAGAGCGGCGGGGAGCGCGAGGCGAACGATGCGGGGGGTGATCATGAGAGACATTCTCCTTGTCGGTCAGCCAAACTGCACAGAACGCTTCGTGAACGAGCCATAGGTGAGCCCCGTGATGGGGAACACCGCAGCCTCGCTCACGTCGATCGACGCCCCGAGGGCGGCGACGACCGGTACGAAATGCTCGTGCGTCGGGAGCGCCATCTTCACCCCCGGCGCGCGCCTGCGGTAATCGAGCAGCGCGTCCACGTCCCGGCGCCCGAGGACCTCGGCGCACCAGGCATCGAACTCCGTGGCCCAGGGCTGCGCGACCGCATCACCACGCCAGTCTGCCGCGCGCAGGTTATGGGTCAAGAAACCGCTGCCGATCAGCAGCACCCCCTCGTCGCGCAGCGGCGCGAGCGCTCGCCCCATCTCGAGGAGCGGGGCTGGAGAAAGCGTCGGTAACGAGACCTGGAGCACCGGTATGTCCGCGTCCGGGTACATGCAGAGGAGCGGCACATAGGCCCCGTGATCGAGGCCCCGGCGCGGATCCTCGGCGACCGGCCCGACGCGGCCGAGCAGCTCCCGGACGCGCCGCGCGAGCGCGGGGGCGCCGGGCGCGGGGTACGTCACGCGGTAGTACTTCTCGGGGAAGTTGTAGAAGTCGTAGACGAGGGGCACGGTCTCGGTGGCCCCGAGGGTGACCGGCGCGTCGACCCAGTGGGCCGAGAGCATCAAGATCGCCTTGGGGCGCGGCATCGCCTGCGCCCAGGCGTGGAGCTCGGCCACCCACGCGCGATCGTCGAGCAAGAACGGAGAGCCGTGCGCGAGGAAGAGGGCCGGCATGCGCCCGGCGTGGGCCTTGTCGTGGGTCTCGGACATGGTACCTCCCTCGGTCGCGATCGACGTCGCGCCGGTTGTCGGAGCCGAGCTCGATGCCGTCGGCGTCGAGCGCCCGCAGGCGCCCGCGATGGGCGCGGCCCCGCCCGCGGCGAGGAGGAGCTTCAGCGCGGCCCGGCGATCCATGAGCGAACCCTAGGTCGTTTCCGGGAATGGTACAATACCCCCACAATGAAACTCCAGGTTGTCAAAAAGGAAACCATCGACGCGGATCTGCTCGATCTGCGGGCCTTTTGCCTGGTCGTGGATCTCGGGTCGATCACGGCGGCCGCGAGGACGCTGGGGGAGACCAAGGGCAGCGTCAGCCGCCGCATCACCCGCCTGGAGCACGCGCTCGGCGTCGAGCTGCTGCGGCGCAGCCCGCGGCGGGTGCAGGCCACGGAGGACGGCGTCGCCTACCGGATGCGGGTGGGCCGGGCGCTCGAGCTCCTGGAGGACGCGCACGCGGCGGTGCAGCAGGCGCGCGCCAAGCCGAGCGGGCACCTCCGGGTGACCGCGCCGTTCGATCTCGGGCTGAGCATGCTGGCGCCGCTCTCGGCGGGCTTCGCGGAGCGCTACCCGGAGATCTCGGTGGAGATGCTCCTCACCGAGGCGCTCCTCGACTTCGACGCCCACCAGATCGACGTGGCCCTGCGCGCGACCGCGAGCCTCCCGGACTCGTCGCTCATCGCCTACAGGCTGCAGCACATCGAGATGGGGCTGTTCGCGGCGCCGGCCTACCTCCGCAAGCACGGGCCCGTGCGCAGGCCCGAGGACCTCGCGGGGCACCGGCTGCTCCTCGCCCAGACCGCCCGCGGGCACGCGACGATCGGGCTGCAGCCGCGCGACGGCGGCGACCGCGCCGAGCTCCGGGTGCGCGCCGCGATCGCGGCGTCCGACTACTCCTTCTGCCGCGAGGCCGCGCTGGCCGGGGCCGGGATCGCGCTCGTCCCCGCGGTCAACGTGCGGAGCGATCTCGACGCGAAGCGGCTCGTGCCCGTGCTCAAGGATCACGCGATCGACGGCGCTGCTCCCCTCTACCTCGTGCACCCGGGGACGCGCTTCCTTCCGTCGAAGATCCGCGCCTTCCGCGACTACCTGCTCGACGCCTTCGGCGTCCAGGGGCGGCGCGAGGCCCCCGGCGCACGATAGCGGGCTCGTCCGTCGTGTCTCCCGGCCGGCGCCTCCCGGTCGGGAGACACGACGGACGAGCCGTGCGATCGGACGGACGCCGGCCGCGTCGCGCGATCGGACGGACGCCGGCCGTGCTCGCGCCCGTGCAGCGGATCACCACCGGCTGCTTCTAGGGAAGCAGCGCGACCGCAGCCCCGCCGCCGGGCGCTGCGCGGCGGCGGGCGCGGGCCCATGGACCGCCGCCGTCAGGGGGCGAGCCGCGGGGCGGCATGGGTGTTGCTGTTCCGTCGCCGCGCGGCGCTCCCGCGGATGGGTCGCGTCCACCGCCGTAACCGCTGCTCCTCTCAGCGTCTCTCACGGAACCCTCTCCGGCGCCGGATCGGCGGCGGGGCGGCGCCCGCGCGCCGGAGGAGCGGCCCCGCTTCCAGCCGCGCACCGAGGTCCATCTGCGCACGTTCATCGACAGGAAACGCTTTCTTCTGGTGCTCGCGGCGCTGCTCGCCCTGCCCGGGTGCAAGCGCGAGGGCGAGGCGAGCGCCGGCGCCCGGCTCGCCCTGGACGCCGCGATCCCGGCCGAGCTCCCGCGAGAGACGCGGCTCAGCATCGGTGATCCGACGGTGCAGAAGCAACTCCAGCTCTCGGGCGACATCGACCGGCTGCCGTTCCGCGTCGACTGGCAGAACATCAGCGGTGGGCCGCAGACCGTCGAGGCGTTCCGCGCCGGCGCCCTCGACGCGGGCGCGGTCGGCGACACGCCGCCCATCCACGCCACCTTCACCGGGCTCGACGTGAAGATCATCACGGTGCAGGTCCGAGAAAAGCCCATCTACGAGCTGGCCACGGCGCCGGGCGTGCGGCTCGCGTCGATCCAGGATCTCCGCGGCAAGAAGATCGCGTATTCGCCGGGACAGGCGCAGGGCGCGCTCGTCCAGCGCGTCCTCAAGAAGGCCGGGCTGTCGCCGCAGGACGTCACGCTCGTCCAGCTGAGCAGCAGCGAGTTCAAGGAGGCGCTCACCAGCCGCCAGGTCGACGTCGCGCCGCTGTCCGGCATCATCCTCCTGCGCTACCTGAACGAGTACCGCGCCGAGGGCGCCTCGTCGATCCCGCACGGGGTCCGCGACAATCTCGGCTTCCTCTACGTGCGCACGGCCGCGCTCGAGAACGCCGACAAGGCGGCCGCGCTGGTCGAGTACGCCAAGTGGCGGACCAGGGCCCAGCTGTGGGCGTACGAGCACCCGGAGGCGTGGATCGAGGCCTATTACGTCAAGGATCAGGGCCTGACGGCGAGGGAGGGGCGCTTCCTCATCGAGTCCGCCGGCAAGCCGCAATACCCGGCCGACTGGACCGAGGCCATCGCGCTGACCCAGGAGACCGTCGATCTGCTCGCCGAGGCCTCTGGCCAGAAGCGCTTCGAGGCCAGGACGATCTTCGACCTTCGCTTCCAGACGATCGGGGCGGAGGTGGCCGGCGCCGCCCAGGGCGCCGGACCGACGGACCGGCCGGCGACGGCCGGGAGGAGCACGCCATGACCACCGCACTGCCCACGAGGGCCTCATCGTCGCGCCTCGCCAGCATCCCGGATCTCACCGCGACGACCGAGGTCTCCTCGCCGCAGATCGGCGCGGGCGCGCCGCCGGTCCGCGGCCCGTCCGCCGTCCGCCGCTCGTCGCGCCGGCTCGGCCCGGGCCGGCGCATCCCGTACGGCCTGGCGCTCGGCCCGGCGCTGCTGCTCGCCGTCTGGGCCGTCGCGTCGGCGACCGGCGCGCTCGACGCGCGCGTGCTCTCCGCGCCGTGGACCGTGGTGAGCACGGCGCGCGACCTGATCGCCGACGGGCGGCTCCTGTCCAACCTGCTCACGTCGGCGCAGCGCGCGTTCCTGGGGCTCGCCCTCGGGGTGGGCCTCGGCACGGTCCTGGCTTTGCTCTCCGGGCTGACCCGCATCGGCGAGGCGCTCGTGGACGGGCCGGTGCAGATCAAGCGCGCGATACCGACGCTCGCGCTGATTCCGCTGCTGATCCTGTGGTTCGGCATCGGCGAGCAGATGAAGGTGCTCACCATCGCCCTCGGCGTGGTCATCCCGGTCTACGTGCACACCCACGCTGCGCTGCGCACCATCGACGCGCGCTACGTGGAGCTGGCCGAGACGGTCCGCCTGACGCGGTGGCAGTTCATCCGGAAGGTGGCCTTGCCGGGGGCGCTGCCGGGCTTCCTCATGGGCCTCCGGCTGGCGGTCACCGGCGCGTGGCTGGCGCTCGTCGTGGTCGAGCAGATCAACGCCACGAGCGGCATCGGTCACATGATGTCGCTGGCCCGCTCGTACGGCCAGACGGAGATCATCCTCCTCGGGCTCGTCGTGTATGGGCTGTTCGGCCTGGCCTCCGACTCGGCCGTGCGGCTCATCGAGAGAAGGACCCTGTCATGGCGTCGCATCCTGGCCGGCTGACCGCGCCGCCGCCCACGGTGCGGATCCGCAACCTGGTTCGCCGCTTCGGCGCCCGCACGGTCCTCGACGGCATCGATCTCGAGATCCAGCGGGGCGAGTTCGTCGCGCTGCTCGGCCGGAGCGGATCCGGCAAGAGCACGCTGCTGCGGGCGATCGCCGAGCTCGATTTCGAGGTGACCGGCTCGGGCGAGCTGCACGTGCCGGACAATCGAGCGGTCGTGTTCCAGGACACGCGGCTCTTGCCGTGGGCGCGCGTGCTCGACAACGTGATCCTGGGGCTCGACGCGCCCTCGGCGCGGGCGCGCGGGGAGGCGGCGCTCGCGGAGGTCGGGCTGGCGGGGCGGGAGCGCGCGTGGCCTGTCGAGCTGTCCGGCGGCGAGCAGCAGCGGGTGGCGCTGGCGCGGTCGCTGGTGCGCGACCCGGAGCTCGTGCTGGCCGACGAGCCGTTCGGCGCGCTCGACGCCCTGACCCGGATGCGCATGCACGATCTGCTGCGCGAGCTGTGCGCGCGGCACCGGCCGGCCGTGCTGTTGGTCACCCACGACGTCGACGAGGCGATCGCGCTCGCCGACCGGGTGCTGGTGCTCGAAGGCGGCCGCATCGCCGAGGAGCGGCGCATCGATCTGCCGGCCCCGCGCCCGCTCCGCGATCCCCGCTTCCTCGCGTACCGCGAGTCGCTGCTGGCCGCGCTGGGCGTCGCGCCGGCCGCGGCCTCGACCGAAGACACCGATTCTGGCTCTGAACTGGAAGGGAGTGCCCCGTGACCCATCGGCCCGGACGACTGCATCTCAACGCGTTTCTCATGAGCGTAGGCCACCACGAGGCCTCGTGGCGCTTGCCGGAGAGCGATCCGTTCGCGAACACGAACATCGAGCATTTCAAGAACCTGGCCCGCATCGCGGAGCGGGGGAAGCTCGACTCGCTGTTCCTCGCCGACAGCCCGGTGCTCTGGAACAACGTCGGCCGCAGGCCGGCCGGGACGCTCGAGCCGACGGTGCTGCTCGCGGCGCTCGCGGGCGTGACCGAGCACATCGGGCTGATCGCCACCGCCTCGACCACGTACAACGAGCCGTTCAACCTGGCCCGGAGGTTCGCGTCGCTGGATCACATCAGCGGGGGGCGCGCCGGGTGGAACATCGTCACGACCGCGGGCGTGGATGCGGCGCGCAACTTCAATTTGGACGAGCTGCCGGCGCACAGCGACCGGTATGCCCGGGCGGCGGAGTTCATCGATGTGTCGCTGAAGCTGTGGGACAGCTGGGACGACGACGCGCCGGTCGGCGACAAGGAGAACGGGCTCTGGGGCGACGACCGGAAGATCCATCCGCCGCGGCACGTGGGCAAGTACTTCAAGGTCGAGGGGGCGCTCAACGTGCCGCGCCCGCCGCAGGGGTATCCGTTGCTGGTGCAGGCCGGATCGTCGGACGACGGCAAGGAGCTGGCGGCGCGGTACGCCGAGGCGGTGTTCACGGCGCAGCAGACGCTGGAGGACGCGCAGCAGTTCTATACCGATCTGAAGGCGCGGGTGCGGGGGCTGGGGCGCGATCCGGAGTCGATCAAGATCTTGCCTGGGATCGTGCCGGTGATCGGGGCCACCGAGGCGGAGGCGAAGGCGCTCGACGCGGAGCTCGAGCGGCTCATCAAGCCGGAGTATGCGAAGCGGCAGCTCGCGCAGACGCTGCGGGTGAAGCCGGAGGAGCTCGATCTGGACGCCGAGCTGCCGAGGGATCTGCCGAGCGAGGATCAGATCGAGGGGGCGAAGAGCCGCTACACGCTGATCGTGAGCCTGGCACGGCGGGAGCGGCTGACGGTGCGTCAGCTCATCGGCCGGCTGGGCGGCGGCCGGGGGCACCGGACGTTCGCCGGCACGCCGGAGCAGGTGGCGGACGCGGTTCAGCACTGGTGGGAGCAGGGGGCGGCCGACGGGTTCAACGTCATGCCGCCGGTGCTGCCGTCGGGGCTCGCGGCGTTCGTCGAGCACGTGGTGCCGATCCTGCAACGGCGCGGGCTGTTCAGGACGGAGTACGAGGGCAGGACGCTGCGCGAGAACTACGGGCTGCCGCGGCCGGCGGCGAACCGCAACCACGGTCAGGAGCTGGTCGAGGCGGCGGAGTGAGCTGAATTACGGTTGGGCTGCCGGCTGGTTGGGCCGCAACCTGGGTCGCCGGAACCTGCGCCGGAAGCTCAACCCCGGTCGGGCGGCGGAAGCTCAATCCCGGTCGGCCCGCAACCCGGGTCGGAGACCTCAACCCCGGTCGGGCGGCAGAAGCTCAACCCCGGTCGGGTGGCCAGCCCGCAACCCGGGTCGGAGACCTCAACCCCGGTCGGGCGGCCGGCCGAGGCGGCCCGCAACCCGGGTCAGGGTCAGAACCCCAATCCCGGTCGGGTGAGCCCGGTTCAGGTAACCCACCGCGCAACCCGGGTCGGGCGGCCTGGCCGGACCCGCAACCCCGGTCGGGCGAGCAGCAGGCGCCGGTGAGCTGCTCAGGCGAGCCATAAGTAAATTAAAATACAAAGTGCCCCACCCCCGGTCGGGTAAGCCCAACCTGGGTCGGATAAGGCCGGTCGGGAGAAGGCGGCATCTCGGGAGCCCAACCCCGGTCGGGTAAGCCCGTTTGACGAGTCACAACCACGCGACTTTCTTATCAAATCCGGAGGAGACGAGCGCCCGTTCATGTAGCCTGCGTCCGACATGCGCACTCTTTTTGCTACATGGTTTGCCATCACCCTGTCCGCCTTGGCGGTTGCCGCCTGTGGAGATGACGACGGCAGCGACCTGCCGTCTGAGGGCAGTGGCGGTGACGGCGGTGCAGCTGGCGTGGGCGGTGGCACCGGCAGCGCGGGCGCTCCGGGGGAGGGCGGCACCGGCGGCAGCGCGGGCACCGGCGGCAGCGCGGGCACCGGCGGCAGCGCCGGCACCGGCGGCAGCGCCGGCACCGGCGGCAGCGCCGGCACCGGCGGCACCGGCGGCAGCGCCGGCACCGGCGGCAGCGCCGGCACCGGCGGCGGCGCCGGCACCACCGCCTCGCGCGACCTCCTCGATCAGCTCCAGGCCATCGACGGCCTCACCGCCGTCGAGCACGACTCGAGCCTCCCGGGCTACCGCTACTTCGTCCTGGAGCTCGACCAGCCCGCCGACCACGACCACCCCGACGCCGCGCGGTTCCAGCAGCGCCTCCTCCTGCACTACCGCGATCCCGCAGCGCCCGTCGTCCTCGTCTCCGAGGGCTACAACCTCTATCCCGACGCGCAGTGGCTCGACGAGCCCGCCGAGCTGCTCGCCGCCAACCAGCTCCGCGTCGAGCACCGCTTCTTCACCCCCTCCCGCCCCGCGCCCGCGGACTGGTCGCTGCTCACCATCGAGCAGGCCGCCGCCGACCTCCACCGCGTCATCGCGTCGCTCCGCCCGCTCTACGAGGGCCGTTGGATCTCCACCGGCGCCAGCAAAAGCGGCATGACCGCGATCTACCATCGCCGCTTCTACCCCGCCGACGTCGACGGCACCGTGGCGTACGTGGCCCCGCACAGCGCAGGCGTCTCCGACCCGCGCTACCGCGACTTCGTGGCAGAGCGCGGCGACCCCGCATGCCGGCAGGCCCTCCAGCACTTCCAGCGCGAGGTGCTGCTGCGCCGCCCCGCCATGCGCGACCTCATGGAAGCCGAGGCCGCCGAGCTCGACGTCACCTATGACCTCCTCGGCATCGACAGGGCCCTCGACATCGCCGTCATCGAGTCCGTCTTCTCCCTCTGGCAATACAAGGACTCGAGCTTCTGCGCGCGCGTCCCCACCGCCGCGTCGGACGACGCCGCCGTCTGGGCCTTCCTCGACGAGGCGAACGCCCCCCGCCTCTGGTCCGACCCCTACCTCCTCGCCATGGAGCCGTATTACTGGCAAGCCGCGGCAGAGCTCGGCTACCCGAGCTTCGCGGAGGAGCACATCGCCGATCTGCTCCTCTACCCCGGCGCGAACGTGCCCACCTCGTTCGTCGAGGCCGGGCCCGGCAAGACCCCGAGCTTCGATCCCAGGGCCATGCAGGACATCTCCGCCTGGCTCACCACCGAGGGCGAACGGCTGCTGTTCATCTACGGCGAAAACGATCCGTACACCGCGGCCGCCTTCGACATCGGCGCCGCCCGCGACTCCCACCGTTTCATCGCGCCCGGCGGCACCCACGGCGCCGTCATCCTCTCGCTCGCGCCGGCCGACCAGGCGCTCGCCCTCGGAGCGCTCGAATCCTGGACGGGCGTCGCGCCGAGCCGCCCCGAGCCGGCGGCCCTGCGACCCCTGCTCCGGGGCCGGCGCTGGATGTCGCGCGACTAGACAGCGCCGCGTCGCCCACGAAAAAACCTATCCTATCGCTCCTCCCACGGGGTCACCCCCGGGCCGCCGCCGCCGCCGCGCACCGCGCCGCGTAGGCGGCGGGCGTGAACCCGACCTGCGCCTTGAAATCACGGATCAGGTGCGCCTGATCGTGATACCCGAGCTCGGTCGCGAGCGCCGCCCACGCGACGGACGCCCCCGACGCCACGCGCTCCGCGGCCTCCTGGACCCTGGATCGCCGGATGATCCACTTGGGCCCGACCCCGATGTACCGCTCGAACGCGCGGTGCAGCGTGCGGACCGAGACCCCTGCGATCCGCGCGAGATCCTCGGCGCGGTGGATGTCGCGATCCCCCTGCGCGCGCGCGGCGAGCGTCATCGCCTCGTCGAGCCCCGGATCCGAAGGACCCCTGTGCGCCCGGAGGAGCGCCTCGATCGCCCGGACCCCGAGGAGATCGTCAGGCTGATCGAGCACGTCGCGCTCCAGCGCGCTCGCCGCGTCGCTGAAGACCTCCGCGAGCGGGACGGCCCGATCGACCAGCCGGCGCATCGGACAGCGCACGAACGGGAAGAAGCCCCCCGGCTTGAACTTCGTGGCCACGACGCGCCCCGTCCCCTCGAGCCGGGAGACCTCGCGCCGCATCCCGAGCCCGTTCACGATCGACCCGTTCACCTGGATCGCCAGGTTGACGCAGGGGTGCGGCAGGATCTCCTGCTCGAACGGCGCGGGGAGCGACCAGCGGACGACCCAGTGCCAGTCGACGAGCGCGGCCAGATCCGGCGCGGGCGCGTGGCGGCGCAGCTCGAAGCGCTTGAGCCCCTCCGCGGGGTTCAAGATGCCGAGGGTGCGACCTCCGGGGGGGATGCTCGGGCTCATCGCGTGGCGCTCTTTTACAATACGCGGCCCAGCCCGGGCAGTAGGGTCCGGCCCGGAGGTACGACATGGCTGATTCGACCACGCCCGCCCGGGGAAACCTCGTCTTCTACCATTCACCGAACACGCGCGCGTCGGGCACGCGCATCCTCCTCGACGAGCTCGGCGCGCCGCACGAGCTGCGCGTCCTCAACATGAAGGCCGGCGAGCAGCGCAAGGCGCCTTACCTCGCGGTGAACCCGCTCGGGAAGGTCCCCGCCATCGTGCACGACGGCGCGCTCGTCACCGAGCAGGTCGCCATCTTCATCTACCTCGCCGACCTCTTCCCGGAAGCGGGCCTGGCCCCGGCCCCTCGCGATCCGCAGCGAGGCCCCTACCTCCGCTGGCTCGTCTACTACGGGTCTTGCTTCGAGCCGGCCATGACCGATCGCGCGATGAAGCGCGAGCCCGCGCCGCCGGCCATGTCGCCTTACGGCGATTACGACACGATGCTCGGCGCGCTCGTGGAGGCGCTCCGACAGGGCCCCTACCTGCTCGGCGAGCGGCTCTCCGCGGCCGACATCCTCTGGGGTCCGGCGCTCCGGTGGATGACGCAGTTCAAGCTCATCCCCGAGCTGCCGGAGATCACCGCCTACGTCGCCCGGATCTGCAGCCGGCCGTCGTTCGCGCGGGTCATGGCCGACGACGCGCAGCTCGCCGCGGCGCACGAGGCGGCCGTCGCGGCGGCGGCGCACGCGAGCTGACCCGTCGACGCGCCGCCGCGGACCGTCGGCGCACGGAGCGCGAGCGAGCCTCGCCGCCCAGCTCGTCCGCGTCGGAACGAGCGCGAGCCATGCGGCGCCGGGCGCGATCCGGTCCCCAGATCGGCGTTGCCCGCCCCTTGCCTTCATGATGAGCTGGGCGGCATGGTCGCTTCGAAGCTTGTTGCGGTCCTCTCCACATGCACCCTCGCGCTGGCGGCCTCCATGACCGGAGGCTGCACCGCGTCAGACGCCACGAATCCCGATGCGGACGACTGTTCGACGCCGGGACAGAACCAGTTCCTCTTCGACCTGATGCGGGACGCCTACCTCTGGTACGACCGCGTGCCGGACCTCGATCCCCGATCCTACCCCTCGCCCGAGGCGCTGCTCCGGGATCTCGCCGACCCGTCGCGGGACCGCTGGAGCTACATCTCGAGCAAGAGCGATTACGAGGCCTATTTCCGGGAGGGGCAGACCCTCGGGCTCGGCTACCGGTGGAGCTTCGACCCGGAGGGCAGCCTCCGCCTCGCGCTGGTCCACCCCGCCTCGCCGGCCGGAGCCGCCGGCCTGCGGCGCGGCGACAAGGTGCTGGCGATCAACGGGATCGATGTCGAGCAGGTGGCGAACGACAACCTCTGGTCGGAGGTGACGGGCCCCGACGAGGAAGGACACGAGCTCTCGCTGACGATCGAGCGCGCGGGCAAGGAGGTCTTCACCGTCGCCGTCCGGAAGGCGGTGCACGGCGTCACCACGGTGATGAGCCCGCGGATCCTGCAGGCGGGGTCCGCGACGGTCGGTTACCTCATGCTCACCACGTTCATCGAGCCCACCACGAAAGAGCTCGACGACGCCTTCGCGATGTTCCGGGAGAACCACGTCGACGAGCTCGTCCTCGATCTGCGTTACAACGGCGGCGGGCGCCTCGCCGTCGAGCGGCACCTCGCGAGCCTCATCCACCGGCCCGCGGAGAAAGGCGCGCTGCTCGACATCACCGCGCACAACGACAGGCACGTCACGTGGGACAAGCGGGCTTCGTTCGAGGACCTCGACCAGCCGGCGCTCTCCCTGTCCCGGCTGGTCGTCATCACCACGGGCGGCACGGCCTCCGCGAGCGAGACGCTGATCAACAGCCTGCGCGCCTACATCGACGTCAAGATCGTCGGCTCGACGACGCACGGCAAGCCCGTCGGCATGCACGGGTGGGACTATTGCGACAAGATCGTGCACCCGATCTCGTTCCGGGTGCTCAACGCCAAGGAAGAGGGCGATTTCTACGACGGCTTCGCCCCCGACTGCCCCGTCACCGACACGCTCGAGGCGGAGCTCGGCGACACGGACGAGGCGTGCCTCGCAGAGGCCCTCCACCTGCTGCAGCACGGCGCTTGCTCCACCCCGGCGCAGCCGGCCGAGGCAAGCGAACGACGCGCCGCCCCGCCGCCGGAGATCCCCTGGGACGGCTTCCGGCGCGAGGTCGGCGCGCTCTGAAGCGCTCTCGCCCTCACCGGATTTCTCGCGCGCCGGGCCAGGGCCCGTACGGCCGCCCGGCCCGGCGCCGCCCGGCAGGCCGCGTGCGCCGGCGCGCCGGCGTAAAAGACGGCAGCGACCGGCTTGACACGATGCGCGGCTTGGCGGACATTCCTCCGCCATAGCGGACACATGGCCCGCGGCCAGGAGGACTGTCATGAGCCTGCAACTCGGAAGCATCGCGCCCGATTTCGAGCAAGAGTCCACGCACGGGACCATCCGGTTCCACGAGTGGGCCGGGAAGTCGTGGGTGATCCTGTTCTCGCACCCGAAGGACTTCACCCCCGTCTGCACGACCGAGCTCGGCGCGGTCGCCAACCTCAAGGCGGAGTTCGACAAGCGCGGCGTCAAGCCCATCGCCCTGAGCGTCGACGACGTCGACTCGCACAAGCGCTGGTCCGTCGACATCGAGGAGACGCAGCGCACGAAGCTGAACTACCCGATCCTCGCCGACGTGGACCGGAAGGTGTCCACCCTGTACGGGATGATCCACCCGCAGGCGAACGACACGCTCACGGTCCGGTCGGTGTTCGTCATCGATCCGAACAAGAAGATCCGCGCGACGTTCACGTACCCCGCGAGCACCGGGCGCAACTTCGACGAGATCCTGCGCCTCATCGACTCGCTGCAGCTCACGGACAGCCACTCCGTGGCGACGCCCGCGAACTGGAAGGACGGCGATGACGTGGTGATCGTCCCCTCGCTCCAGGATCCCGAGGTCCTCAAGCAGAAGTTCCCCAAGGGCTACAACGCCGTTCGCCCGTACCTGCGCCTCACCCCGCAGCCGAACCGCTGAGGCGGCGCGGCGCGGCGCGGCGAGCGCTGAGGACTGCATGCGATCCGCGACGCGGCCCCTCGCGGCGCTCGCCGTGACGCTCGCGGCGTGCTCGCGCGCGCCGGCGCGCGACACGCTCGGGGCGACCGGCGACGCCCCGAAGCCGGCGGCGCCGGCCGCCGGCCGCGGATGGCGGCTCGTGCACCACGAGACGTTCGATGCCCCCTTCCAGGAGCCGGCGGCGTGGACCGAGGACGCGTACGGCGACGCGAGCCCGTATCACGTCGACGTCTTCGACGACGACGGCGAGTTCTTCGCCGCGCGCGGCGGCGAGGCGTTTCGCGAAGGCCTGCGGCGGTTCCGCTCGTTCCGGAAGTCCTTCACGTACGGCGAGGGAGGCTGGCTCACGGTCGAGCTGTACGGCCGGGACAGCGACCGCGACGGCGTGCCCGAGACGGGCGGCCGCTTCGAGGCCGTCTCCGGCAAGGCGAGGCTCGTCTCGACCCGCCATTACGACGGCGCGATCCTCCGCTCGACCGCGCCGCTGCCGGCGCGGTACCGCGTCGAGGTGACGGTCTCCAACATCGACTTCGGCGGCCAGCGCGAGGGCAGCTGGACGCACGGGGGCAAGATCAACGGCTACGACGGGGACGAGGTGGCCGACCCGTGGCGGTTCACCGATCGGAGCACGAAGCCGCTGTCCGCCACCTTCGGAAACGGCGTTTACTTTCTCTGCATCACCGATCACGCGCGGCCGGCGCCTCACAACAACGTCTTCATCCATCATCACCGGAAGGTCGTGATGGACACCGACAGCAACTTCGGCGACGACGGCCCCTGGTCGGCGGTCTGGAACCCCGTGACCGGCCGGGCCGAGCCGGACGGCTCGCGGTACGTGAGCATGATCTGGCTCCGCGGCGACGCGTTCGGGAGCCCCTGGACCGGCAACGGGTTCACGTCGTACACGGCCGGCGGGTGGAAGGACGGCCCCGTCTTCGTGGACAAGTACCTCGACAAGGAGACCTACGTGTTCACCGTCGAGCGCGACGGCCAGGGGTATGCGATGTCCGCGGCGGGCAGGTTCCACCACGGCGGCCTCACGACGTACGCGGCGCGGCGGGGGTTTCGCGAGCCGCCGGTGACGTGGCATTTCAACCAGCGCCCCGACGAGCTCGAGGGCCAGGGCTATGGCGAGACGGTCGACTTCGGCGAGCCGTTCGAGACCTGGCCGGCGGGGTCGGCGTACCCGGATCACTTCTTCTTCGGCGACCCGCACATCAACTATTATGAGGGCACCGCCGAGTTCGACGACGTGAAGCTGTACCTGCCTGACGACGGATAGGCGTTCTTCCCCGGCGGAGCGCGCCGCGCGCGCCGGCGAGCCGCTCTGGCGCGTCGCGGCCGGGCGGCGTGCCTCCCCGGTCAGCCGGTCACCTCGCGGAGGAGCCTCCGCACGTGCGTCAGCACCATCTTCACCTTCGGTATCTCTGCCAGCGCCTCGGGCACCGTCACCCGCACGGCCCGCTCGCGGCCCACGATCTCCGGCAGGACCGCGACGAGCTCGTCGCCGGTGGGCTCATCGATCATCGCGTCCGGGATCAGCGCGATGCCCAGCCCGGCCAGGCAGCAGTGCCGGACGAGGTGGATGTCGGCCGCGATCAAGGCCGGCTCCACGGGGAATTGGCCGCCATTGCGGGTGGGCCACGCGGACGCGTCCTCGCCCGGCGCGCGCCAGGAGAGGAGCTCGTGGCGGGCGAGATCGTCGATCGAGGCCGGCGTCCCCCGCCGCGCGAGGTATTCCTTGCTCGCGCATAGCCGCTCTTGAACCCGCATGATCACGAGCGAGAGCCAGGGCCCTCTCGGGGCGCCCTCGCCGAAATGCACGGCGACGTCGACGTCGACGAGCGATTCGGAGAGCGGGTCGTTGCTGAACTCGTAAGAGAGGCGCAATTGCGGGTATGTGCTCCGGATCGAGGCGAAGATCGGCGCCATGAGGTGCGGCGGCAGGCCCACGGGCAGGACCAGGCGCAAGAGCCCCGAGGGCTCGCGCCCGATCTCGCGAATCGACGAGATCAGCGCGCTCGCCTCCTCGACCATCGCTTGCCCCCGGTCCGCCAGCGCGCGCCCCGCCTCGGTGAGCACGACCCCCTGTCGGCTGCTCTCCAGGAGGGGAACACCGGAGCGCGCTTGCAGGGACTCCACGCGGCGCCGGAGCGTCGTGCGCGGCGTGCCGGTCACCTCGGCCGCGGCGTGAAACGAGCCTTGCTTGACGACGTGCAGGAAGGCCTGCAGCTCCTCGAGATCCATCGGGTCCCCTCGTTGACCGTAACGCGGCCCACGGCGGGCCACCCGCGGTCATTGTACGCGCAGCGGCGGAACCTATCCTGGATCCTCGGGTGAGGCTCCCGAGCCTCCAACCGAACGGACCCCCGCCCAGCGGGAGCTCCCCGGAGCAGTCGACCGCGTCACGGCTCGAGGCGACCCCGGGCCGTTTGGACGAGCTCCCGCGGGCCGTGGAGTCGAGGACGCCTCTTCGACCCACGGCTAACTTCTTGATACAGCGCCACTTTTCCAGAAGGACCGGACCGTATGGAAGACGGCTCTGCCAGCCCGAGGCGGGCTCCGCAGTTGGGGCTTGACGCCTGGAACCGATTGGAATTCCTTCTCCCTCCGCGGCGTCCTCCAGATCGCGGCGCCCTGCGCCGCTCACGCTAGGGATCGTCGGACCGAGCAGGATGACCGGTGGACCCACGAGCAATGTCAGTCTTGCACGAATCGACCGTTGGCTTATGTGACCCTCACGGCCAGCAGCGCCCGGCCGGTGGTTCAGGTTCGTTTCGAGCGCGCTCGAGGTCGGCGCTCCGGCGCGTCACCCGACCTCGCGAGCATAACACACGTGAACTCGCCAATGATGTTCACGCCGAGCCCGTCTCCGATAGGACGCGAGCTCGCCAATGAGGACAGTGATGAACTTGCGAATGCTAACGTTTCCGGTCGCATCGTCGTGGTTTGCGCTCACGGTGATCGCCTGCGCGCCCAGCAACCAGGGCAGCCAGGTCGGCTCGCCCGCTCAGGCGAGCGCCGTCGATCAGGCCAGCAGCGCCGCTCCTGCCGGCGCCGCGAGCCAGACCGGCGCGGCTCAGGCGCCCCCGCCGGCGGAGCCCGCGCCCCAGGCGCCCCCGCTTCGGCCTGCGACCAAAGGAGCGTACTTCACGGGCGAGTATCGCAACCTGTTCGCGGAGCTGGGACACAAGCCGGACGAGATCGACGCCAAGATCACGAAGGCCTACACCCAGCTGTTTCACGGCGATCCCAAGGAAGAAGCCGTCATGTTCGCGGCGGGGAAGAACGCGAACGGCCCCAAGGCGTACATCATGGACATCGGCAACAACGACGTCCGCTCCGAGGGGATGTCGTACGGCATGATGATCGCCGTTCAGGTCGATCGGAAAGACGACTTCGACGCCCTGTGGAACTGGGCCAAGTCTCACATGTATCACGCGGATCAGCGTCACCCCGGCTTCGGCTATTTCTCCTGGCAGATGCGCCCGGACGGCACGGCCATCGACGAGAACCCCGCGCCCGACGCGGAGGAGTATTTCGCGACGGCGCTCTTCTTCGCGTCTCACCGCTGGGGGAACGGCAAGGGGATCTATGACTACCGGAAGGAGGCCTTGGGCCTGCTCGACGCGATGAAGAACCGCAAGGCCATCGCGGGCGCGGTCAACGCGAACAAGCGCAAGACCACGTTGCACTCGCTCTTCAATACCGAGCACAAGATGGTGCGGTTCACGCCGGACGCGGACAACTTCTCGAAGAACGGCGACCACACCGACCCCTCGTATCACCTGCCTGCGTTCTACGAGCTCTGGGCGGCCTGGGGCCCCGAGGCGGATCGCGCGTTCTGGGCCGACGCGGCCAAGGTGAGCCGCGACTTCTTCGTCAAGACGACGCATCCGAAGACCGGGCTCGCTCCGGATTACGCCAACTTCGATGGCACCCCCAAGGCTGCCTCCTGGGACGCGGGGACCGCCAACTTCCGTTACGACGCGTTCCGCACCGCGATGAACTGGGCGGTGGACGCGGCATGGTGGGCGAAGGATCCGCGGGAGACCGAGCTGAGCGACCGGCTCCTCGCGTTCTTCGAGGCGCAGGGCCCCGAGTACAAGGCCAACTTCACCCTCGACGGTAAGCCCATCGTCGACCACGGATCGCTCGGGCTCGTGGCGATGAACGGCGTTGCGGCGCTGGCTGCCACCCAGCCGCGAGCGTGGCGTTTCGTCAAAGAGGTGTATTCACGCGAGCCGCCGACCGGCAAGTGGCGGTACTACGACGGCATGCTGTACACGATGTCCCTGCTGCACTTGAGCGGGAAATTCCGCGTCATCATGCCGCAAGCGCAGCCCGCGGCGCCCGCCGCTGCGGCTGCCGCTGGTACTGGTAAGCGCTAACTCGGCAGTCCGGGGAGAGGGGCGCGCGGCGCCCCTACCGGGCGGGCGCGATCTCGGTGAACAGCCGCTCGTGGGCCGCGAGCATCGCCTCGAGGCTGAAGCGCGCGTCGAACGCCTGCGCGTTGCGCGCGCCCATCGCGGCGGCGGCCGCCGGATCGGACAGCAGCGCGAGGAGCCGATCCGCGAGCGCCCGGGGCTCCTCGGGGGCGACGAGGTAGCCGCCCGCGCCGTCCTCGATCGACTCCGGCACGCCGCCGACGCGGGTTGCGACGATCGGCTTTCCGGCGGCCATGGCCTCGAGGACCGCGAGCGGGAGCCCCTCCCAGCGGGACGAGAGGACATAGGCGTCGAGGCTCGCCATCACGTCGGGCACGTCGCTGCGCAGCCCGAGGAAGTGCACGCGCTCCCGCGCCGCCATGCCGGCGCGCCGGGCCTCGAGGTCGGCCCGGGCCGGCCCGTCGCCGGCGATCACCACGTGCACGCGCGGGTCGCGGCCCAGGACCTCGCCCGCGGCGTCGAGCAGGACGTCGATGCCCTTCTGGCGCGACAGCACCGCGACCGTGCCGAGCACGCGCGCGTCCTCGGGCAACCGCAGCTCGGCGCGGAGGCGCTCGCGGCGGCCGGCGCGGACGCGCGCGCCGTCGATGCCGTTGCGGATCACGTGGACGGGCCGCCGGACGCCGAGATCGCGCCGGAGCTTGGTCGCCAGATCGCCGGAGACCGCGATGATCGCGTCGGCGAGCCGCACATAATACCTGAACTTGCGCAGCGAGCGGGGGCTCGCGCTGTTGATCTCGTTGTGCTCCGAGTAGACGACCCGGGGCCGCGGCAGGAGCAGGCGCGACGAGACGCCGCCGAAGATGAGCGGGGCGAAGTTGTGGACGTGGAGGACGTCCGCCCGCACGTCGCGCAGGAAGCCGCGGATCGCGAGGGGCAGCTCGGGATCGACGCGGGCGAAGCCGAGGTTGAGCCGCGGGCGCCGCCGCAGGACGAGCCTTCGCGCGGGCGGGAGATCGACCTGATCGAAGAGCTTGCCGGGGGCGTCCAGGCAGATGAGCGACGGGTCGAAGCGGGCGCGATCGAGGCCGTTCAGGAGGCTGACGGCGACCTTCTCGAGGCCCCCGACGTCGAGGTTGATGACCACCGTACACACGCTGATCTTCCGCATGGGGCCCGCCTCCCGCGCTCGTACCACGGCGCCCCGGCGCCGGGTAAACCAGGTGCGGCGCGCGCGGCGATCGTGTAGAGCGAAGGCTCTGCGGCGGCTCCGGCTCCTTCACCTGATGCCCTGTCGCTTCTGGGGCGGCCCGGAGCGGCAGACCGTCCAAGCGGCGAGGATCCTGCGCGATCGCGGCGCGTGCGAGGTCTCGTTCGCCGTGATTCCGCACCGGGAGGCGAAGGTCGCGGACAACCCGCTCGTCGTGGGGGCGCGCGCGGAGGGGTTCGAGGCCGAGCCGCTCGCGCTGGCGCGGGGCTACGACCTGCTCGAGGGGGCGCGGCGGCTCCGCGCGATCGCGGCGCGGCTCCGGCCCGACGTGGTGTGCACGGTGGGGTACAAGGCGGACCTCCTGGCGCTCGGGCTGCGCGGGCGCGGCGCGCCGCGGGTGCTGGCCGTGGCGCGCGGGTGGACGGGCGAGGACCTGAAGGTGCGGCTCTTCGAGTGGGCCGATCGCCGGACCCTGCGTTGGCACGACGGGGTCGTGGTCGTGTCCGAGGCGCAGCGCGCGGCGGTGCGGGCGTGCGGGGTGAGCGAGGCGCGGATCTTCCACGTGCCGAACGCGATCGACCTCGATCGGATGCCGCCGCCGGTCCCTCGCGCGCGGCTGCTCGCGGAGCTCGGGCTCGACGTGTCGGCCCGGCTCGTCGGCGCGGTGGGGCGGCTCAGCCCCGAGAAGGGTCAGCGCTCGCTCGTGGAGGCGTTCGCGGCGGTGGCGCGCGCGGACCCGCGGGCCGCGCTCGTGCTGGTCGGGGACGGGCCGGACGAGGCCACGGTGCGGGCGGAGGTGGCGGCGCGGGGGCTCGGCGACCGCGCGCGGCTGCTCGGCCTGCGCCGGGACGGCGCGCAGCTCATCGGGGCGCTCGACGTGCTGGCGCTGCCGTCGCGCACCGAGGGGCTGCCGAACGTGGTGCTGGAGGCGTTCGCCTACGGGACGCCGGTCGTCGCGAGCGCGGTCGGCGGCGTGCCGGAGCTCGTGCTGGACGGCGAGACGGGGTGGCTCGTCCCGCCCGGGCGGCCGGACGCGCTGGCGCGGGCGCTGCTCGAAGCGCTGGCGCGGCCGGAGGAGGCGGGGGCGCGGGCGACGCGCGCCCGGGCGCGGCTCCTGTCGCGGTTCACGGCGGAGCGGCAGGCCGACGCGTGGCTCGAGGCCTTCGCCGCGGTGACCGGCGCCGCGGCGACCGGCGCCGCCGCGGGGGCCTGATCGGCGCGGGCGGCGGGCAACGCGCCTCCCGCGGAGCGCCGCAGATCTGCCGGGCGGATCGGGTCAATAGGCCGGCGCGGCGAGGCCCGCGGGCGCGGGCGCGGGCGCTTCCGGGGCGCCGCGGCGCTGCTGGTGCAGCTGCTGGTAGATGCTCGCGAGCGTGTCGCCCACCACGCTCCAGTCGTACCTGCTCTGGACGAGCGCCCGGCCGGCCGCGCAAAGGCGCGCCCTGAGCGCCGGATCGGCGTCGAGCTCGAGGAGCGCGCCGCCGATCGCCTCGGGGCTTCGGGTGATGAGCGCGTGCTCGCGGTCGCGCAGCGTGAGCCCCTCCGCGCCGAGCTCGGTGGAGACGACGGGCACGCCGGCCGCGAGCGCCTCCAGGATCTTCAGCCGCGACCCGCCCCCGATGCGCAGCGGCACCACGGACGCGAGCGCGTCTGCGTAGTAGGGCCGCACGTCGGGCACGGTCCCGGTCACCTCCACGCCGGGCAGCGCGCCGAGCGCGCGCACCTCCGGCCCGGGGTTCCTGCCGACCACGGTGAGGCGCCACTCGGGCCGCGCGGCGCGGATGGCGGGCCAGAGATCGCGCGCGAAGGCGACGATGGCCTGCGCGTTCGGGCGGTAATCCATCGAGCCGACGAAGACGACGCGGCGGCGCGGCCCGGACGCAGCGCCGCCCGCGCCTGCGAAGGCGTCCACGTGGACGCCGTTGTCGACGGCGAAGGCGCGCAGGCCGGGGCGGAGCGCGAGGAGCTTCTGGCGATCCCGCTCGCTGACCGTGAGGTGCGCGTCGAACTGCTCCAGCACCTTGCGCTCGAACCCGGCGAGCTGCGACGCCAGCGCGAACGCCGCCAGCCCGCGGAGGCGATCGGGCGCGTTCTTGCTGTAGCGAGAGAGCACCTCCGACTCGATGTTGTGCCAGTCGCAGAGGAGCAGCGGCCGATTGCGCGCTGCGCGCAGCAAGGGCAGATACCCGGCGAGGTGGACGCTCTCGACCTGCACGGCGTCGAACTGGCCTTCGTCGAGGACGCGCGCGAGCTCCTGGCGCATGGCGCTCGTCGTGTAATTGAGGACGACGAGCGGCAGCGGCCCCACGGCGCCGCGCAGGATCTTGCCCAGGGAGTTCGGCTTCTCCTGCGTGAGCGTGAGCACCTGATCGGTGATCTGCGCGATATCGTTCATCGGATGCGGGGCGGGGCCGGCCGCGCCCATCCGCGCCCGCCCGTTCCGGACGGCGCCGTCGTCGGCGAAGCTCAGGTACGTCACCCGCGCGAACCGCGAGAGCTGCCGGACAAAGTGCCAGTTGCGCAGCTTGGCCCCGGTGTCGAGCGGCCAGCAGGCGCGAGGCGCAAAATAGAGAATACGCATCTGTCGCATCGAGGACATAGACACCTCCAGCTCGCGCGGACGTGCAGGCAGGTTGCACCGATGCCTCACGCGTCGCGCGGCACGTTCAGGGCGATGAGCGCTCCGAGCCTCCGGCGCCGGCTCGGTGATGGGATTGCATGGCCGACGCCCGAAGAGCGGCGACCATGACCTGGAAAGGTAACATGGCTCTTCGGCGCAATGTAAAGAAATCGGTGCGAGGCGGCGCGCGTGAGCGTGCGTGGGCGCCCCGGCGGACGCAGGTGGCAGGCGCATCGCGGGAGGCGCGCGCGGGCGGGGCGCGCTGCTTTTATCGATTTCGTGAACGCTTCCGGCGCGATGCGCTCGTCGAGCCAATGCGGGCAATCGCTGGGCGAGCCAGCCTTTCCTTCGGGGCTGGAATCGCCCGGACTTCCATCTCCAGCCCGCGGTGCATCGCCCGGAATCTACCCAGCCGTCGGCGCCGGCAGGGGGCCGCCCTTCCAGGGAGGAACGACCGCGATAACGCACAAGAATGATATGCCTGGACCATGCACGAGCCCAGCGTGAGCCAGGTGGTCGCCGAGCTGCTCGCCCTCGGCGTGAGGCAGGGTGGCGTCCTCCTCGTTCACACGTCGTTCAGGGCCGTGCGTCCGGTCGAGGGCGGCCCGCTCGGGCTGATCCGCGCCCTGCGCGCCGCGCTCGGGGACGACGGCACGCTCGTCATGCCGACGATGACCGACGGACAGAGCGTGTTCGATCCCCGGTCCACGCCGACCAGCGGCATGGGGATCACCGCCGAGACGTTCTGGAGGCAGCCCGGCGTGCTGCGCAGCGGCCACCCTGGCGGCTCCTTCGCCGCCGCCGGCCGCTTCGCCGAGCGCATCTGCGCGCCGCAGCCGCTGTCGCCCCCGCACGGGCCGGACAGCCCCCCGGGCCGCGTCCACGAGCTCGGAGGCCAGGTGCTGCTGCTCGGCGTCACGCACGCCGAGAACACGACGCTCCACGTCGCGGAGGCCATCGCGCGAGTTCCCTATGCGGTCGCGCACCCGTGCGTGATCGAGGTCGACGGCGTGGCCGGGACCGCGATGATCCACGAGACGGATCATTGCTGCCGGCGCTTCGGGCTCGCCGATGGCTGGTTGCGCGAACGCGGGCTACAGCGGGATGGGAGGGTGGCTAGCGCCCACGCGCGACTGTGTGCTTCACGCGATCTCGTCGCCGTGGCGGTCGAGCACCTCGCGAAAAGCCCGCTCGTGTTCCTCTGCCCGCCCGACGAGGGCTGCGACGAGTGCGACGCGGCGCGCGCCAGCGTGCCGGCCGATGGGGCCCTCGGAGAGCATGCATGATGGCCGGCCGGCTCCGGCGCGGCGCTGGGGCACTCGCCAGCGCCGCGATCCCGGTGGATAGCTTTAGTTAGCCTTACTAACTATTCGGCCGGCTTCGACGCGGCGCTGGGGCACTCGCCAGCGCCGCGA
Organism: Sorangium sp. So ce836; assembly: GCF_028553905.1. Lineage (NCBI taxonomy): Bacteria > Pseudomonadati > Myxococcota > Polyangiales > Polyangiaceae > Sorangium > Sorangium sp. So ce836. The sequence continues at coordinate 505,695 of NZ_CP102233.1, forward strand.
TCCCGGTGGATAGCTTTAGTTAGTCTTACTAACTATTGCGGTGACGATACGCTGACCACCACGCTGCGGCTCGCGCACCCCAGGCCAAGCGGCGGCTCGCGCACCCCAGGCCAAGGGCGGCTCGCGCACCCCAGGCCAAGCGGCGGCTCGCGCACCCCGGGTGCGGCGCTGGCATGCGTATCGGAAGAACGCGCCGGTCCGCCGCCGCGACTTCGTCTACAGGCCGCGACTTCGTCTACAAATCGAGCGCCAGCGTCAGGCGCATGGCAGGCCCTCTCCACACGAACGCGGTCGTCCGCGCCGGAGGCACTCCTGCTCCGGCGCTCCGCCGGCGAACGTCAGCTCGTCCGAGGCGACGAGCAGCAGCTCGGCGCCCGAGCGCTCGAGCAACGCGCACAGATCGCGCCCCGGATCGCGCTGCGCCGAGTTGTCCTCGACGACCTCCTCGCTGTAAACGAAGCGCGATCCGCGGAACGCGTCCCGGATCACCGAGGTGACCGCCCTGGAGCTCGTGATCGCGTGGACCCGCAGCGCGCCGTCCGAGAGCCCGCCGGCGATGTCGGCGGCCGTGGGGCTCGGCGCGTACGTCGACAGCCGCGTGTAGAAGACGCAGCCCGCCGGCGCGAGGCAGACCGCGGCGGCTGCGCAGGCGCGGAGGAGGCGGCCCAGCCGGCCGGGAAGAGGCATCGCGGCCTCTCTACGGCCCGGCGCTCGCAGCGACAAGCCAGCTCGCGCGGCGGAGGGGCTGCGGGCGTCGACCTCCGCCGGGTCTCAGTCGGACGCCAGCTCGCGCGGGCGGCGGGCGACCAGCGCGTGCCCCTCCAGGACCTCGCGCACGGTGCCGTCCGCGTCGGCGTGCTTCGCGATCGCCCTGCGGACCTCGACGGCCAGGTCCTCCTCGCGCGATCCCGGCCGGCCGTGCCAGGTCGCCGCGAACGACAGGGCGCGGTCGACGAAGCGCTCCACGGGGTCGGCCGCGGCGCCACCGCGCCCGATCCCGCGGAGCCACGGCGCACGGCAGGCGCGCCCTGGACGGCGGCCCGGGAACGGAGTAGATCAAATATCGGAACTGGATTCCGAATAATGGAACGATCTGGGACGGTCGACAAGGCGGTGCGCGCTCTCGAGGCGCTGCGCGAGGGCGGCGGCAGCGCCTCGCTGGCGGAGCTCGCGGCGCGCCTCGGCATGCCCAAGGCGACGCTGCACCGGCTGCTCGCGTCGCTCGCCGCGCACGCGCTGGTCGAGCAGGACGGGGAGGGGCGCTACCGGCTCGGCGTCGGCCTCATCCGCCTCGGGCTCGGGGCGCAGGGGCTCGACCCCGTCGCGCGCGTGGCCAAGCCCGAGCTCGAGCGGGCGGCGCGCGCCTTCGGCGAGACGTTCTTCCTCGTCGCCGCCCGCGCGGGGCGTCTCGTCGTGCTCGACAAGGCGGAGGGCACGGGGCTCCTGCGCGCGGCCCCGCCGGTCGGGGCCGAGGTCCCAGTCGACGTCACCGCGAGCGGGCGGCTCTACGTCGCGCACGCGCCGGAGCTCGTGGGCGCGCAGGGCGCGGGCCCCGCCACCGAGCGCGCCGCCCAGCGCGCGGCGAAGCGCGGCTACGACGTCAACGAAGGCGAGTGGATCGACGGGCTGACCGTCATCGCGGCCCCGGTGCTCGCGCGCGGTGGCCTGCACGGCTGCATCGCCTGCGCCGCCGCCGCCCAGAGCCTGCGCGGCGATCGACGCGACGCCGCGGTGCAGCACACGCGCGACGCCGCCGAGCGCGTCGCGCGCGCTCTCGAGGGAGACAGCAGGAGGTGAACGTCATGAAGACATGGATCGATGGGCGAATCGTCGACGCGAAGGACGCGACCGTGAACGTGACCGATCACGGGCTGCTCTACGGCGACGGCATCTTCGAGGGCATCCGCGTCGCGGCGGGGCGGCTCTTCCGGATCGACCGCCACCTCGCGCGGCTCGAGGCCGGCGCGAAGGCGCTCGGCATCGCGCTGCCGCGCCCGCTCGAGGGGCTCCGCGCGATCGTCGAGGAGACCGCGCGCGCCCACGCCGCGCGCGAGGCCTACGTGCGCCTCGTCGTGACGCGCGGCGTGGGCCCGCTCGGCGTCGACCCGACCACCTGCGAGCGGCCGGGGCTGTTCTGCATCGTGGGGTCGATCCGCCTCTTCGACGACGAGCAGCGGCGGCGCGGCCTCGAGCTCATCACGTCGAGCTACCGCCGGCCGAACGCGGACGCGCTCGACATGCGGATCAAGAGCCTGAACTACCTCGGCTCCGCCCTCGCCAAGCTCGAGGCCAGGCAGCGCGGCGCCGACGACGCGCTGCTCCTGAACGCGCGCGGCCACGTGGCCGAGGCCTCCGTGGCCAACGTGTTCGCGCTCCGCGGCGACGTGCTCGCGACGCCGCCCGCCACCGACGGCTGCCTCGAGGGCATCAACCGCGCGGCCGTGATGGAGCTCGCGCGCACCATCGGCCTCACCGTGGTGGAGCGCTCGCTCGGGCGGCTCGACTTCTTCGCCGCCGACGAGGCGTTCCTGACCGGCACCGGCGCCGGCGTGATCGCGATGCGGAGCCTCGACGGGCGCACGATCGGCCGCGGCGAGCGGGGCCCCGTCACCGCCCGGCTGACCGCGCTGCACCGGCAGCTCGCCGAGCGCGAGGGCGTCGAGCTCATCGCCGCGCCCGGCGGCACTACCTGAACGGCCGAGCAGATGGAAGAGGAGAATGACTTAACCGGTTCATGGCGCCGACTCTCCGCCTCGCCGGCCCGCATCCGGGCGACGGGGCCGCGCCGGGCGCGGCGCCTGCGGCAGGTGCGGCACGTCGAACGAGGGCGCGTCAGCTGTCGCGGGCGATCTCCGCGAAGATCCCGCGCAGCCAGATGTGCGCCGGGTCCTTCGCCTGCCGCTCGTGCCACACCTGATCCAGCGAGAACCCGCCGAGCTCCACGGGCGGCTTCATGATGCGCAGCGCCTCCATCTCGGCGAACACGCGCGCGATGCGTGTCGGCACGGTCAGCACGAGATCCGTCTGCGCGACGATGTGGGCCGCCACGAGGAAGTGGGGGATCTGCAGCGCCACGCGGCGCGAGAGCCCCCGCTCGGCCAGGACCTCGTCCACCCGGCCGCCGCCATCGCCGCGCGGGCTGATGAGCGCGTGCGGCAAGCTCGTGTAGGTCTTGAGGGTGAGCTTGCTGCCCACCACCGGATGATTCTTCCTCACCACGCACATGTAGTGCTCCTCGATGAGCCTTTGCCGATAGAACCCCGCGGGCACGGTGGGGAGCAGGCCGATGGCCAGGTCGACCTTTCCGGTCTCCATGGAGCTCCACATCTCGCTGTCGTAGGGGCGCGCGATGAGATCGACGAACGGCGCGTCGGTGAAGAGCTTTTGCACGAGCCGGGGCAGCAGGATGAGCTCCACATAATCGACCGTGGCGACCGCGAACGAGCGGCGCGCCGTCGCGGGATCGAAGCGGGGGCGGCGCGCGACGGTCACCTCGATCTGGGCGAGGGCCTCGCGGATGGGGCCGATGAGCTCCTGCGCGCGCGGCGTCGGGATCATCCCCCGCGGCGTGCGCACCAGGATGGGGTCGTCGATCAACGTGCGCAGGCGCCCGAGGGCGTGGCTCATGGCCGACTGGCTCAGCCCGACGCGCGCCGCCGCGCGCGTGACGCTCCCCTCCGCCAGGAGGGCGTCGAAGACGACGAGCAGGTTCAGGTCGATCGAGGCAAGATGCACGGGATGCATGTGGCCCATGCTACTAATGAGTTGGAGGGGCGCCACCGGCCGGTCTAGACGTTCTCCGTTGGACCGGGACGGTCGCAGACCCCGCCGAGGGAGCGGTGCGAGGGACGCCGCCGGTCGTCACGCCCATGTCTCGCTTCGATCCCCCGAGCACGCCCGCGGAGCCCGGCTTCCGGCCCCTCCTCACGCCCGATTCGCCCGTGATCGCAACCCTGTTGCAGATCGAGCCGCCGGCGCGTACCGTCTCGGGGTCCTCTGTGGTAGGTCATGATGAAGTCGGAATCGTGCTGCGAGCGCCGGTGAAGGTTGATGTGCCTGGCCTGGTCCGCTAAGTAGTCGCCCCCTAAGACCGCCCCTGCGCCGGCCCCGCGCGGCTCACCTGACCGCGGGGCACGCTAGAGTGCCCTTGTCGCACGGGAGCGGATCAGGGGTCTCCGGTACGCCTCGAGGGCGGCATGGAGGACCGAGAGAGGCCATCTCGTCCACGGCTGAGCCTGCACGGCCGGCCGGGTCGCGCCGACGGCCGACGCCCGCCGAGCCGGTTTCCACCGCGTTTCCCCGGTGCTGCACGCCGAGCGCGCGCAGCCCCCATGAGCGTCGCGTTTCGGCAGCTGTACGGAACAACGGTCACAGGAAGAGAGAGCGCTATGCCAAGTTCGAATTGGGGTTCCTCGTTCGTCGCTCCGCTCGTCGCCGTCACCCTCCTCGCCTCGTGCGCCCCTTCCGCGCCGGAGGGCGAGCGTCACGCCGCCGTGTCGAGCGCGCTCAACGCCGAGGACAGGCTCGCTGCTTGCGAACAGGATCCTCGCGTGATCGCCGGGCTCGTCACCAGGGAAATTTGCGCAGGCGCTGACATCTTCTTTCGCGAAACTTTCGAGGGCAATGGCCGGACATGCGGATCCTGTCATCCTGTCGAAAACAACTTCACGATTGACATTCCCTTCATCGACGCTCTCCTCGACATCAACCCTTTTGATCCGCTGTTCGTCTACGAGCAGGAGCCCGAGCTGACCGACCTCGAGATCTACGAGCTGAAGACGCTCGGCCTGATCCGCGAGAACATCGACGGCTTCGACGATCTCGACGGCAAGTACGTGATGCGCGGGGTCCCGCACACGCTCTCGCTGGCGACGACCATCGCGCCGGACCCGGCGCAGGAGGGGGAGGGCATGCCGCTCCAACGCACGGGCTGGTCGGGCGACGGCGCCCCGGGCAGCGGGTCGCTGCGCGACTTCCTCACCGGAGCGGTCACGCAGCACCTGCCGAAGGATCTCAACCGTGAGCCGGGGGTCTCGTTCCGGCTCCCCACCGAGCAGGAGCTCGATCTCGCGCTGGCCTACCAGCTGAGCCTGGGGCGGATGAACGAGCTCAACCTGGAGCGGGTGAAGCTCACCGACCCCGAGGCGAACGAGGGGCGGCTCGCGTTCCTGGATCCGCAGCGAGGCCGCTGCAACGTGTGCCACTCGAACGCCGGGGCGAACCACCTCGACACGGGGCGGAACCGCAACCTGGACACGGGGACCCGGAGGGTGCCGGCGACCGGCAACTCCCCGGGGGCGTTCGACGGCGGGTTCGGGGGCGCCGGGCTCCCGGCGCCCAACATCGACGTCCTCGGCCGCAAGATCCTCGACGGGTACGGCGACGGCACGTTCAACACTCCCCCGCTCATCGAGGCCGTGGACACGCCGCCGTTCTTCCACTCGAACGCCTTCGGGAACGACATCGAGCACGCGGTCTCCTTCTACACCATGCCGGAGTTCAAGGAGTCGCCGGCCGGCCGGGAGCTGGAGGCGCGGTTCGGCACCCCGATCCAGTTCCCCAGCTCCGACATCCCCAAGATGGGGCGCCTGCTCCGCGTCCTGAGCGCCGCGTTCAACCTCGACCTCGCGAAGCAGCGCCTGCAGGCCGCGCGGGTGCTCGCGCGCCAGTTCCACGACACCCGCGACGACGTCCAGAAGCGCCTGATGGAGCTGGCCGAGGTCGAGATCGACGACGCGCTGCAGGTCCTCACCGTCGCCGGCACGCCGCTGCACAGCGTCTCGCACTACCGCCTCCAGCAGGCGAAGACCGAGATCGCCGCGGCCCTCTCGGCGGCGGGCTGGTCGGCGCGCGAGAGCCGGACCTCGGTCGCGCTCCTGCGCGTCCAGAACGCGCGCGATCAGTTCGGCACGAACATCACCTTCCAGCTCGGCCAGGGCAACCTCATGTACTAGCGGCGCCCCGACGAGGAGACGACGACCGCCAAGGCCGCCAAGAGGCGAGCCCTCTCGGACATCCTGGCGTCCACGGCAGCCTTGCGGTCCTCCCACGTGCGTCGCTGCACAAGCGCCACCGACCCGCGCGCGCAAGCCGCTGGCCAACGCCGCGCGAGCCGGTAGGGTACGGGCCCCGGCGTGGCCGGTCTGCCAGGTGCCCTGATCCGATGTCGTCCGGCTCACGTTCTGATCGCGGCGCGCTCCCCGCGCTCGAAGCGGCGCGCTCCCGCGGCGGGCGCTCGCTCCTCCTGCGGCTCCTCGGGCTGAGCTGGGCGTACCGGGGGCGGGTCGCGCGCGTGCTCGGCTACCAGATCGTCCTGCTCTCGCTGGGGCTCGCGGGGCTCGGCCTGACCGGGCTCGCCATCGACATCCTCCGCCACCGGCTCGATCCGTCGATCCGCGCGCCCGTGCCGCCGCTCGGCCTCGGCCGGCTTGTCGACGTGGAGCGGGAGCCCATGGCCGCGGTCCTCTCGATCGGCGGCGCCATCCTTGCCATGGCGGCCGCCCGCGCGGTGCTCAACTACGGGTACGCGCTCTCGGTGGGCCACCTCGTCCACATGGAGATCGTCCCGGATCTCCGCGCGCGGGTGTACGACAAGCTCCAGCGGCTGAGCTTCCGGTTCTTCGACGTCAACACGAGCGGCTCGCTCATCAACCGCGTCACCGGCGACGTGCAGCTCGTGCGCTCGTTCGTGGACGGCGTGCTGCTGCAGAGCGTCATCATGGTCCTGTCGCTCGCCGTGTACGTCGCGTACATGCTGCGCACGCACGCCCTGCTGACGGTCGTGTGCCTCGCGCCGACGCCGCTGCTCTGGATCGCGAGCACGCTCTTCGCCCGCTGGGTGCGGCCCGCCTACCTGCAGAACCGCGAGCTCGTCGACCGCATGGTCCTGAGCTTCAGCGAGGGGCTGCAGGGGATCCAGGTCATCAAGGGGCTCGGGCGAGAGCGCGAGGCCCACCGCCGCTTCGACGAGCGGAACCGCGAGGTGCGCGAGCAGCAGCAGGGCACGTTCCGGAAGGTGAGCGTGCTCAGCCCGACCATCGACCTGCTCGGGCAGCTGAGCCTCGTCCTCCTGCTCGGAATGGGCGGGCTGCTCGTCACGCGCGACCGGATCACGCTCGGGCAGCTCGTGGTGTTCGCCGGCATCCTGCAGCAGTTCTCCGGGCAGATCGCGAGCATGGCGACGATCGTCAACACCGCGCAGCAGAGCTTCATCGGCGCGCGGCGCGTCTTCGAGGTGCTCGACACCCCCGTCGAGATCACGAGCCCCGAGGCGCCCGAGCGCCCCGCCCACGCGGAGGGGCGCCTCGTCTTCGAGCGCGTCACGTTCGGGTACGACCCGGCGAGGCCCGTGCTGCACGAGGTCGACCTCGACGTCGCGCCCGGGCAGTTCGTCGCCGTGATCGGCTCGACCGGCGCGGGCAAGAGCACGCTGCTCAGCCTGATCCCGCGCTTCTACGACCCGACCTCCGGGCGGGTCCTGCTCGACGGCGTCGACCTCCGGCGGCACGACCTCGACCTGATCCGCCGGCGCATGGGGGTCGTCTTCCAGGACAACTTCCTCTTCAGCAACACGGTGGCGGCCAACATCGCGTTCGGCGCCCCGCACGCGACGCGGGAGCAGATCGAGCGCGCCGCGGTCATCGCCCGCGCTCACGAGTTCATCCGGGAGCTGCCCGAGGGCTACGACACCGAGCTCGGCGAGTCGGCGGTCAACCTCTCGGGCGGCCAGCGGCAGCGGCTCGCCATCGCGCGCGCCGTGCTGCTCGACCCGCCGCTGCTCCTGCTCGACGACCCGACGGCCGCGGTGGACGCGCGCACCGAGCGCGAGATCCTCGACGCGATCCTCAGCGCGACCCGGGGGCGGACGACGATCATGGCCACGCACCGGGCCCACCTGCTCCGCCGCGCGGACCAGGTGATCGTGCTCGACCGGGGCCGCGTCGTCGAGCGCGGGACCCACGAGGAGCTGCTCCGGGGGCGCGGCCACTACGCGAGCGCGCTCTCGCTGCACGACGCGCACGCCGCCGCCGCGCGCGCGGACGAGAGCCCGTCGCCGCCTTCGTGGCGCGGCGCGCGCCCCGCGGCGCAGGGCCCGGCCGAGGAGCCGGCGTGAGCGCGCCGCGCCGCGCCACGAAGGCGGCGGCGGGGCCGGCGCGCGCCGCGGCCGACCCGGCGCCGATCGACGTGCGCCTCGGCCTCTCGCGCGCCGCGATCGAGGACGAGCGGGACCACGCCCACGGCAGGCTCGATCTCGGGCTCGTGCGGCGCGTGTTCGCGTTCACACGCCCGTACGCGAGGAAGCGCAACGCGCTCTTCGCGCTCGTCGTGGTGCGGTCGATCCAGCTCCCGCTCCTCACCTGGGCGGTCGGCGCGATCATCAGCGGCCCGGTGGCCCGGCGCGACGCGCGCGCCACGGTGCTCTCCGTCCTCGGCTTCGGGGCGTTCGCGCTGCTCACGGCGGTGGTCTTCCACTACCGCTCGCGCCTTGCGCTCGAGCTCGGGGAGGCGGTGGTGTTCGACATGCGCGATCGGCTGGAAAGCCACCTTTTGCGCATGCCGATGAGCTTCTTCGTGAAGACGAAGGTGGGGCGCCTCATCGGCCGCATGACCTCCGACATCGACGCGATCCGGGTGGCGGTGCAGGACGTCGTGTTCGTGAGCACGGTGCAGCTCGGCACGATGGCGGTGGCGATGGCGCTGATGGCCCGCGCGCACTGGCCGCTCTTCCTCGTGGTGGCGGCGATGGTCCCCATCTTCTGGGGGCTGATCGTCTATTTCCACAAGCGCCTCGGGGCCGCGCACCAGCGCGCGCAGGAGAGCTTCACCCGGGTCACCGCGACGCTCGCCGAGTCGGTCACGGGGGTGCGCGTGACGCAGGGCTTCGTGCGGCAGGACATCAACGGAGGGCTCTTCCGGGCGCTGATCTTCGATCACTCGCGCTACAACATGGATGCGGCGCGCCACTCGGCCGCCTTCCTGCCGCTCCTCGAGTTCAACGGGCAGCTGTTCCTGGCCGTGCTCGTGGTCGTCGGCGGTTATCAGGCGCTGCACGGGGCGATCGAGCTCAGCGTGCTCGTGGAGTTCTTCTTCCTCGCGAACCTCCTGTTCAACCCGATCCCGGTCCTGGGCAACCAGTACAACCAGGCCCTGACGGCGATGGCGGGCGCCGAGCGGCTCCTCCGCGTGCTCGACGCCGAGCCTGACTGGCCCGACGAGGGCGGCCTCCCGGCGCTGCCGCCCGCGCGCGGCCGGGTCGTCTTCCAGGGGGTGAGCTTCGCGTACGACCCGGGCAAGCCGGTGCTCCACGCGGTCGATCTCGTCGCCGAGCCCGGCCAGATGATCGCGCTGGTCGGGCACACGGGCAGCGGCAAGACCTCGATCCTGAACCTGCTGGCGAAGCTGTACCTGCCGACGGCGGGGTCGATCACCGTCGACGGGCACGATCTGGCGGCGACCTCGTCGGCGTCGCTGCGCGCGCAGCTCGGGCTGGTCTTGCAGAGCAACTTCCTCTTCAGCGGCACGGTGCTCGACAACGTGCGCATGGGGAACCCGGCGGCGACCGACGCCGAGATCCGCGACGCGGCGCGGGATCTGGACGTGCTCGACCTCCTGGACGCGCTGCCGGAGGGCCTCCGCACCGAGGTGGGCGAGCGGGGGACGGGGCTGTCGCTGGGGCAGCGGCAGATCGTGTGCTTCCTGCGAGCGATGGTCGCGCGTCCGCGCATCGTGCTGCTCGATGAGGCGACGAGCTCGGTGGACGCGCTGACCGAGGCCCGGCTGCAGGCGGCGCTCGGGCGGCTCCTGCGCGGGCGGACGAGCTTCGTGGTGGCGCACCGGCTGAGCACGATCCGGCACGCGGATCGGGTCGTCGTGCTCGACCACGGGCGGGTCGTGGAGCAGGGGACGCACGCGGAGCTGCTCGCCCGAGGTGGGGTGTTCGCGGCGCTCCACCGCGAGGGGACGGGCCCCTGAGGGGTGGTCTAGAGATGCAAGCGATGTCGCTCCGACGTGGGAGGGCGACGGTCGTCGATCAGGCGACTTCCAGGCGGACGGGGACGTTGTTGCGGGTGGCGTTCGAGTAGGGGCAAACCTGGTGCGCCTTCTCGACCAGCTGCTCGGCTTGCGAACGCTCGATGCCCGGCAGCGAGATGCGCAGGCCGATGTCGAGGCCAAAGCCGCCCTCGGAGCGGGGGCCGATGCCGACCGTCGCCGTCACGGTGGCCTCGGCAGGGATCCGCGCCTTCTCCTGCGCGGCCACGAACTTCAACGCACCGAGGAAGCAGGCGGCGTAGCCCGCCGCGAAGAGCTGCTCCGGGTTGTTCCCCTCGCCACCGGCGCCGCCAAGCTCCTTCGGCGTCGAGAGCTTCACGTCGAGGGCACCGTCTGCAGTCTTGGCCCGGCCGTCGCGGCCGCCCTGAGCAGTGGCTTGGGTCGTGTACTTCACGTCAACAGGCATCGGAGCGCTCCTTTCGTGACGACAAACCCGGGCACGGAAGATCCACCCCCGCGGGGCAGGGCCCGGCCAGGCCGCCGTTCGGATACGCTCCCCATACTGCTCAACCTCACCGTGCGCAACGAAGGAGGCGATCGCGCGGGGCCGCGAGGCGCGCGGCTCAGGTGCCGGTCCAGGCGTAGCCCAGCGCAGAGACGTCCGGCGCGCCGACGGGGATCTCCCCCGTGAATCCGAGCGTGACAAGCTCGAGACGGTTGCCGAACGGATCGTTGAAATAGAGCGACGCCTGGCCCGGCGGCCCGAGCCGCGTGGGGCCGCCTCCCCGGCGCAGCGAACGCACGTCGCGATCGTGCGCCACGATACCACTCGGCGCGCGATGGGCGCATTCTGGAGAAGTCTCGTTGGAGAGGAACCGGGGAGATCGAGCGCTCAGGCCTCGCCTGCGCAGACCCTCTCGAATCTCTCCATCGGACAGGTTCGCTATGCCGTCGGTGCGCACCGTGAAAAACGACGAGCCACGCGCGATCGGGTGAAGGATCGACGGGCCGTCACCATTCATGAGGTCACGAGGCGAGCGACGAATCGGCACGTTCGGCAGGTCGCGCGCGACCGCGCGGTAGATGTTGACGGCGATACGGTAATTTTCCAGGGGCGTGTCGCGCCCCGCGCTGGATGGTGGGTCGAGGGTGACAGGTGCTGGGGCGATGAAACGTCGTCGTTTTCTTCAATCCGGGGCGGCGCTCGGCGCGATGGCCGCGGCGGGCACGCTTTTCCGGAGCTCGAGGGCCGGAGCGGCCTTCGGTGAGGCCCCGGAGCCATACCGGCAGATCGGGCTCCCGCCCGAGCTCCGCGCCGAGAACATCCTGGAAGTGTTCCTGTACGGCGGACTGACCACGTGGGAGACGTTCTATGGAGTCGAGGCGTACGGGCGCCCCGACGATCCGAACCCGGACCTGCGGGGCACGCAGCTCCACACCTTCTACAACCCCGCCGCGCCGGAGAGCTCGCTGCTCTCTTCAGTGCTCATGGAGTGCGGGCTCGCGGCGGGCGACCTCGGGCTGGTCCCCTTCGCCCGCGACGCGCTCGGGATGAACGTGCACCTCGGGCCGCTCCTCGCCCCGCTGATCGCCCGCAAGGACGTCCTCGATCGCATGCGCGTCGTCGTGACCCGGCACGATCTGGAGCCGCACGAGGCCGCCATTCCCTACGCGCTGTGCGGCCGCGCGCTTGGCTCGCCGCAGATGGCGTGCCTCGGCGCCCACGTGCAGCGCCACGCGATGGAGCACGGCGATCCGGGGCGCGCCGCCCCCTACGCCTACACCTTCACGGACCTCGGCATCCCCGGCGACAACCTGCAGGCGTCGCTCGCGACGGGGCTCCACCCCGCGGCGGCGCGGCCGCTGCTCCTCCGCGCGAGCAGCGAGGAGTTCCTGGGGCTCTTGAAGCGGCCGAAGGTCGGCGCGGCGCCCGAGCGGGCGGCGTTCGACGGCCTCCTGTCGCGCTACGTCGACCAGTACCGCGACCGGCTGAGGTACAGGCGCGAGGGCGATCCGCTCCGCGCCTCGCGGCTGTCGGAGCTGAGCCAGACGATCCGCGCCGTCGCGAGCGCGCACGAGCTCGACGCGGTGCTCGACAGCGCGCTGTTCGAGCAGACGGTGACCGCCCTCTGCGGCCTGGAGAACATCAACGCCCCGGCCATCTGCCTGCGGGTCATCGCGCACCTGCTCACGCACCCGGTGATGCCGGCGCGCTACTGCTGCTTCATCGATCCGGGGCTGATCATGGCCGACGGCGGCGGCGGCTACGACACCCACGCCGAGACGTGCCGCACGCAGGCGATGAACCTCGGCAACACGCTCGCCGAGCTCCTGTCGCACGTCCGGCGCCCGGACGAGCAGGGGCCCGAGGCCGAGGGGAAGCTCGACCTCGACCGGACCCTCATCATCCTCAACATGGAGTTCGGCCGCTCTCCGGGCGCGCAGAACGAGCTCGGTCGCAACCACTGGCCCTATGGCTACGTCACGGTGTACCTCGGCGGCCCCATCCGCGAGGAGCAGCGCGGCATCTACGGGGCCATCGGGCCGGACGGGCGCGCCACGACGTTCGTGAAGCCGCCGGAGCAGCGGATCGCCGCGCTGCTCGCGCTCGGGATCTGGCCGTTCGCCCAGGAGGGCTTCGGGGTGAGCGACGTCGAGGGGACGCGCAATGAGGGCGAGTCCGCAGAGGCGGCGCTCGCCAGGGTGCTCGGGCACGGATGAACGGGGCGACCACGATGCGACGCGCGACGCTGAGCTCCACGCTGCTCCTTGCGACAGGCCTCGCCGGCGCCCTGCTTGGCGCGGGCGCCTGCGGCCCCGACCGTGCGCCCGGCGCGCCCGAGGCGCCGGCCATCGAGGACGACGCGGGCCCGCCCCCGACGCCCGAGCTCCCCGACGCCGGCGCGGACCGGCCGGTCGAGGAGGCGAAGGATCCGCTCGCGCGCTGCCAGGACTCCGACGCGGCGTTCGTGCGCCGCGCCCACCTGGCGACGCTGGGGCGGAGGCCGCGCAGCCAGGACGAGGTGCGCTTCTACACCGACCTCATCCGGCAGGTCGACGGCGGCGCGCCGCTCGCCGAGGGCGCGCCGCTCAGCGCGGGGCGGCGCTACGCGGTGCTCGCCATGATCAAGACGTCGCAGCTCGACTACCTCCGCCGCTGGACGGACTTCTACCTGGACAGCCTGCGCGTCGTGCGCGCCTCGGAGAGCTCCGCGAAGTGCTTCTCGACGCTCCTCAGCGCCGACGGCGAAGCCCGCCGGAAGGCCGCCGAGCGCGTGCGGCGCGAGCCGGCGCGCGCCCAGGGCGACGAGTTCTCGATGCTGGATCTGATGCTCGGCTCGCTCGAGAGCGACGATGTCTCGTCGATCTACGTCGCGAACCTGTTCAGCATCGTGTCGCAGAGCTTCGAGGGCGCGAACGCGGATCCGGTGAAGCTCGAGCTCGCGCGCCGGCAGAACTTCGGCGCGCGGTTCAGCGGCGCCTACCTGCACCGGGACATCGTGTGCCTGCGCTGCCACAACGGCGAGGCGTCGGTCACCTTCGACCCGGAGCCGAGCAAGAACCGGTTCTTCCCGCTGCCGGGCCTGCTGGAGAAGGGCCTGTTCACGGACTCGAGCGGTCCCCCGGAGAAGGACGGCCACGACGGCATCGCCCGGGCTTACGGCGTGTTCCGCTTCGGCGGGTTCTCGGTCGCGTCGATGGCCGACGCCGAGCCGCTGCCCGTCGTGCTCCCGAACGCGGTGGTGAGGCCCTGGGGCTGGACCGCGGCGTGCGGCGAGTTCTTCTCGGAGATCAGCGACGATCCGGCGGGGGTCGACGCGCTCCTCGGCAGCGTGCGCGGCGCGCGCACGTCGATGTGGGACCTGTCCGCGGCGCTGCAGCGCGGCTTCGTCGGGCTGCGCCAGCACGGCCTCTCGCGCGGCGAGCGCGGCGAGATCCCGAACCCGGACGAGGCGCTCGCGTACCTCGTGTCGGCGCACATCGCCGAGGAGGTGTGGCGCGAGGTCATCGGCACGCCGCTCACCGTCGCGCACTACTATCCCCGCAGCGCCGCGTCGCGCGGCGAGCTGCTGCGCGTCACGGAGGCGTTCCTGGCCTCGGGCTTCTCGCACGTCCGCCTGCTCCTCGAGGTGCTCCGGAGCCCCGGGTTCAACCTGCAGGCGCCGGAGGACGGCTGCGCGGACGAGCCGTATGCGTTCTCCCCCCTGTTCGACCCGTGGATCATCGCCGAGGAGGACCCCGCGCGCCGCAGGAACAGCGTCGGGGACGCGATCGCGCCGCTGTCGGGCCGGACGCTGCTGAGCGCGGCCCACGGCGCGCTCGACTGGCCTGCTCCGAGCGCCGTGCCGATCGCCGACGCGGCGTTCCTCGGGGCGATCGGCGTGTTCGTGGACGACGGCCAGCCCGGGCACCGGGGGCTGGACTTCCAGGCGCGCCTCGTCTGGGAGGACCGGTTCGCCGCGTGCGATATCGCCCCGGAGGGCGACTTCGTGGCGCGGCTCCTCGAGGCGGCGTCGGAGCAGCCGGACGCCACCGTGGCCGACCTGATCGCGGCGCTCAAGGACCGCATCGTCGGCGACCCCGGGCTCGGCGACGCGGGCGAGCGCGAGGCGCTCGAGCAGGTCCTCGGGGCCTCGCTCGACGCCGAGGTGGCGGCGCTCGATCCCGAGGAGATCGAGCGCCGGGTGCGCGGCGTGTGCGGGGCGCTGCTCGAGTCGCCGCAGTTCATGCTGGGCACGCTGGTGCCGCGCGGCGCCCTCGCGACCCCGAAGCTCACGCCGCCCGACGCCGCCTACGGCGCGGTCTGCGCGCGGCTCGCGGCCGAGCCGCCCATCGACGGCTTCCAGGTCGAGTGCGCCGCGGGCGGCGTCCGGCTGCGGAGGGAGTGACCATGGGTCCATCGCGGCTCCGTGCACCGGGACGTCCTTGCCTGCTCCTCGGCGCGATCCTGCTCGCGTCGTGCTCCGACGACGGCGGCGGCGCGCCGCCGGCGAGCGGCGACGGCGGCGGCCCGCCGTCGAGCGGCCAGGGCGCCTCCGCGCCGACCAGCTCGAGCGCCTCCGCGTCGACCGGCTACGACCCGGTCGCGGCGCGCTTCCCGACGCCGCGGGCCCTTTATGAGCGCGCCGTGGCGCCGTCGTGCGCGGGCGCCGAGGGGAGCTGCCATCGCGGGTGGGCGCAGCCCGATCTGTCGTCGTTCGAGGCGTTCATCGCGACCGCGGGCGCGTTCTGCCAGACCGGCGTCGGCGATCCGCGCGCGGTCGTCGACGGCTGCGAGCGCCCGGGCGACCGCCTGGTGTTCGCGGACGGGGTCGAGCGCGCGCTGCTGCGCGTGATCGTCCCCGAGGGCGCGCCGCGGGTCCCCTCCGAGGTGACGGTGACGCTGGACGGCCCCGCGGGCGACGTGAGCGCGGTGACGCGGGTGCGCGCGCCGGTGGCGGCGGGCCAGGCCGAGCTCCGGCAGGAGCTCCGCGGCGTCGTGTTCACGCCGCTCGAGCCCGCGTCGCGGCTGCGGCTCGACCTGAGCCGGGCGGGCGAGGACCTGGCGCGGGCGTTCGACCTCCGGCGCTGGCCGCGGCGGGGGGCCGACGTGGTCGTCGGGGACGCGAACGGCAACGGCCGTGATGCCGCCGGCGCCGAGCTCAGGCAGCTCGTGCCCGGGAGGCCCGATCGGAGCTTCCTTTACCTGCGGCTCCTCGGCGACGCGCTCGGGGCGCGCATGCCGCTCGTCGAGAGCGGCTGGTCCGAGGAGGCGACGCGGGCGCTCTACTGCTTCGTGCGCGGGCTGCCGGAGGGCTGGCAGCCGGACACGCGCGTCGCCGACGAGCCCATCGCGTACGCGGGGTGCCCGGGCGACCCGGAGGACGGCGGCCCTGCCGCGTCGGATATCGAGGCGGTGCAGGCGATCTTCGACCAGCGCTGCGCGTCGGGCCCGTGCCACGGCGCCGAGCGCGCGTCGGGGCTCGACCTGCGGCGGGCTGCGCTCGCCGGGGGCGAGGTCATCGGCGCGCCGTCCCGTGAGGTGCCGGGCCGGGCGCTGATCGCGCCGGGCGCGGCGGACGAGAGCTACTTGGTTTGCAAGATCGAGCCCGGCTGCGCCGAGCGGGCCCAGGGCACCGCGCCGATGCCCGTCGGGGGAGAGCTCGGCGCGGAGGAGCGGACGGCGATCCGCGCGTGGATCGAGGCCGGGGCGAAGCTGGACTGAGCCGGAGACACCGAAGCGATGGCACCCACCCGAGAGATGGAGAGCGGAAGCATGCCTGGGAAGCGATGGCCTGGAGCGCGCCTTGCGCCCGGCGGCGGCGCGGCGGGGCCGGCTCTGCTCGGCGCGCTGGTGTGCGCGCTGATCCTCCCGTCCTGCAAGGGCGACGGCGGCGGGGCCCCTCCCGCGGCCGCGGGGCCGTCGCTCGCGTGCGGCGACCGGACGGTACAGCGAGGGAACGAGTGCGTGGCCGAGCCGGACGGCACGCCGCCCGCGGTGCGGTGCGGGCCAGGGACGACGCTGGTGGCGGGCGAGTGCGTGGCCGTGCAGACCTCGGAGGATGACGACCTCATCGACGCGGAGGTCGACCTGTCCGGCAGCGGCTTCCTCCCGGCGTGCATCGATGCGCCGCCCGACGCGGTCGCGAGCAACGGGAGCTGCGTTGTTGTCGATGGGGTCATGGTCACCTGCAATCCCATCACCAACGAGGGGTGCGAAGGGCAGGTGGGGCAGTGCGGTTACGACGCCTTCGCCGGCGTCTTCCAGTGTCTCTGGCAGACGAACGACGCGAAGAGCTGCGAGACCTGCTCCGTGTCGTTCGAGACCTGCGGCCCGGGGTTCACCTGCATGGGCGGCCTCTACGCGTGCCAGCGATACTGCTGCGATGACGGCGATTGCGGGGAGGGCGCGGCGTGCGTGCTGCAGCCGCCCTTGCCGTTCGGCATCTGCCAGGCCCAGCGCTCCGACGCATTCGCGCATCTGAGCGACTTCCGGCCGCCGGACCCCGGCGCGGGCGTCGGGGGCTGGTCCGGCGAGGGCGGCTGGTCGGGGGAAGGTGGGTTCGGCGAGGGGGGCTGGCTGGGCGAGGGCGGCTGGCTGGGCGAGGGCGGCTTCGGAGAGGGTGGGTGGTCAGGAGAAGGCGGCGCGGGAGGCCGAGAGGCGGGCGCCGGCGGCGCGGGAGGGCGAGCGGTAGGCGCCGGCGGCGCGGGCGGCGCGGCAGGCGACGATACGAGTCCTTAGGACAAGCTCCTCCGCTCCTCCGGGATCGAGCGCGCCTGCTCCTCCCGGCGTCCCGCCATGCGACATCGCGCCGCAGGACAACGTGTCGCATGGTAGCGCCGCATGACAGCGCGTAAACAGGCCTCATGAAACGCCGACAAATCTTGGATCTCGCCGCCGCGAGCGCCGCGCTCGCCACCCTGCAAACGCTCGGCGGATGCGCGCAGGACGACGCCGGTCCTGAGCCATCGCCCACAACGCCTGAAGGAGAGAGCTCCCCCATGCAGCACATTGCCATGCTGATTTATCCGGGCTTCACCGCGCTCGATCTCATCGGTCCCCAGTCCGCGTTCAGTATCCTCGAAGATACGAAAATACACCTCGTGTGGAAGACGCTCGACGCCGTGACGACGGATTCGGGCATCACCCTCTTCCCCACGGCGACCTTCGACACGTGTCCCGAGGAGCTCGAGATCCTCTTCGTTCCGGGCGGCGTCGCGGGCACGATCGCCGTGATGAAGGACGGCGAGGTCCTCGATTTCCTCGCGGCGCGCGCGGAGCAGGCGAGCTACGTGACGAGCGTCTGCACGGGGTCGCTCGTTCTCGGCGCGGCGGGGCTGCTCCGCGGTCACCGCGCGACCACGCACTGGGCATTCCGCGAGGTCTTGCCCCTCCTCGAGGCCGAGCGCGTCGACGCGCGCTACGTCGAGGACCGGAACCGCATCACGGGAGGCGGCGTGACGTCGGGCATCGATTTCGGCCTCCGGATCGCCGCCAAGATGCGGGGCGAGGAGGCCGCGCAGACGGCGCAGCTCGTGATGGAGTACGACCCCGATCCGCCGTTCCAGGCGGGCTCGCCCGAGTCCGCGCCCCCGGCCGTCGTCGAGCAGCTGCGCGGCCGCATCGCGCAGCCGCTCGCGCAGGCCAAAGAGGCCGCGGAGCAGGCCGCGGCGCGCTGGTGAGGCGCGTCGATCCCGAGGGCCGCTGAGGCCTCGCCCGCCGGACAGGGCCCGTCAGCTCGTCCGGAAGGCGCGGT
Source organism: Sorangium sp. So ce836 (assembly GCF_028553905.1). Classification (NCBI taxonomy): domain Bacteria; kingdom Pseudomonadati; phylum Myxococcota; order Polyangiales; family Polyangiaceae; genus Sorangium; species Sorangium sp. So ce836. The sequence goes on from NZ_CP102233.1 coordinate 523,922, forward strand.
AGAGCTCGTCGCGCCACGCGATCAGGTCGGCGTAGCGATCGCGCAGCTCGGGGTCGGAGAAGCTCCGGCGGCTGGCGGCGCCGAGCTTCAGCTCGGCGGGCGGCGCCACGTTCACGAGCACCTGGCTCATCGCGATGTCGGCGAACGTGAAGCGGCCGAGGAGCGTCCTCGGCCCGTCTCCGGACGGCGCGCTCCGCGCGAGCGTCGCGCGGAGCTCGTCCAGCGCCGCGACCTGCGTTCGCAGGTGCGCCTCGGCGCCGTCCTCGTGGCCGCCGTACTTGCGCAGGGTGCGGCGGACGCCGAGCCCGCCGAGCCGCGCCGCGAGGGCGGCGTGCGCGCGGCGGATCGGCCCCGGGGCCATCTCGGCGAGCGCCTCGTCGTCGGCCAGCATGCGCGAGAGCGCGCGGGCGCGCCCGGCGGCGAGCGCGCGCTCCGACAGGTCGATGAGCCGCGCGATCGTCGCCTCGTGCTCGGCCGGGAACAGGGTCGGACCGGCGCCGCGCCCGTCGGCCCAGCGCGCGATGTCGGCCGAGTCCGCGAGCACGCGCCCGTCGTCGGCGGTGAGCACCGGCACGGAGACGCGGCCGGTGAGCCGGCGGAGCTTCACCCGGAGCGCCGGCTCGCCGACGAGCGGCTGGTAGTGCCGGAAGGTGTACGGGACGCGGCGGACGTCGAGCGCCCAGCGCGCCTTCTCGGTCCACGGCGAGAACACGAGGCCCAGGAGCTCGGTCATGGCGCCGGCAGCGTACCACACGCGCCCCCGCGCCCTCGGCCGATCGCCCGCAGAGGCGCGGCCCCTCGCCGCCGGCCCTCGGGCGCACCCCGGGCGCCTCACGCGCCGGCGTCGATCTCGACCCAGAGCGACTCGGGCGCGTCGAAATCCTTGAGCCGGAAGGCGCCCGCCCGGCGGAAGTCCGCGCGCTCCGCGTCGGGGAGCGCGGCGGCCGCCGCGCGCGAGAGCGTCACCCGGCCGGGGCGCGGCAGGGCGACCCCGGCGCTCGGCTCGTCCGCGCGATCCTCCTCGGTGACCGCCTCGATCCGGAAGAGCCGGTGGACTTCCGTGCCGAGGACGTCGTGATCGCTCATCCGCACCCGGCCCCAGTGGACGATGAGGCGGAGCTCGGCAGCGTCGCCGACGGCGCGACGGAGCACGCGGGCCGCCTCGACGGCGAGGGCCACCGTGGAATAGACCGCGAGGTACCCGTCGCCGGTCCCCTTGAGGAGGCGCGGGTTCGTCGACCCCCGCAGGGCGCCGCGGAGCCGGTGGAGGTGGTCGACGAAGCTGGTATCGCCGATGTCGTGGAGCATGCGGGTCGATCGGACGATATCGATGAGCAGCATCGCCACCTCCACCCGGTCGGTCAGCTCGGGCTCCTCCTCCCGGCGCCGCGTCGGGAAGAGCTCGAGGAGCGCGAGGTGGAGGTCGTCCCAGTGGATCCGCTCCAGGTGCGCGCTGAGGCGGGCGAAGGTGGGGGAGGCGGCGATCGCCTGGCGCGCGGCGCCCTCTCCCTCGCCGTCGGCGATGTCGGCCGAGAGGCGGTCGAGGAGGGAGAACACCGCGTTACCGATCTCCTCGTCGGCGTCCGGGCGCCGGAAGAGCTCGCGCTGGACGTCGACCAGGAGGTCCCAGTGGCGGGGCCAGGGCTCCCCGTGGCCGATGACGACGTTGCGGATCGCGTTGAACTGGCCGCCGCCGGGGAGCGGCTCGATCAGCGCGCGCAGAGAAGGGTGGAGCAGGTAAAACCGCGAGCGCGGCAGCGCGTGGCGCGAGCCGACCACGGCGTCGTGCGGCTGGCGGAAGCGCTGGACCTGGCGCTCGGCACCGGGCTCGTCGCGGAGCACGCCGAGCAGGCCGCACTCGAAGAGCTCGCGGAAAGGGTGGTAGACGTCGTCGGCGTTCCGGCCGTGAGCGTCGAAGTACGCGCGGTCGACCTGGTGCAGCTTGCACCACACCTCGACCAGCTCGTCGTGGGTGAGGACGTCGCTGGGGAGCAGGGCGAGGAACTCGTCCCGCTTGTCGCGGTTGCGGAGCACCTCGAGGAAGACGCGCATCTCGTCGAAGATGTTGGCGACGAGGAGGCCGGCGCTGGTGCTCTGCACGATCCGCGTGAAGGTCCGCTCGTCGAGGGCCTGCCGGTTGCGCGAGATCTCCGAGGCGAGGATCACGAGATCGCGCGGCCGCCCGAGGGTGTGCCGGCAGAGGAAGTCGAAGGTCGACTCGCCGCGGGACGAGCGCCCCGCGCGCACCTCGTCGAGGTGGATGAACTCGCGGAGCGGCAGCCTCTCGTAATAATACGTGAGCTTCTCGAGCAGCTCGAAGAGCTCGTGCTTTTCGTAGCGGAGCCTCGCGGTCGCGCCGAAGAGGTTGGCCTTGATGTCGGACTCGTAGGCCGAGAACGCCTCCTCCCGGATCGTGGCGAAGATCTTGACGTGCGGGTTGGCGTTCATCAGGTCCCACGCGGCCTCGATCATCCCCGCTTGCATGTGGATCCACGCGTCTCGCGGCAGCCCCCGGAGCGCCTGATCGAGCTTGTCGATGAAGATGTAGACGCCGCTGTGGAGCGAGCGGAGCCGCCGCTCGAGCGGGCGCTCCAGCGCGTCGACGACCTGGTTGATCTGGCGGACGGTCATCGAGAGGAGCTCCTTCAGCACCATCGTCGGCTCGACCGGCCGGCCTTCGAGGAGCCCGCGCAGGTTCCGGGGGAGCGGCGAGAGGTCCTCGGGATCGCCGGCGGCGGCGGCGGACTGGTAGGAGACGATCGACAGGCGGAGGCTGAAGCTCCAGAGCCGCTTGCAGTCGTGGAGACGCGACATGAGGTCGCGCTGGGTCTGGTCGACGCTGGGCAGGTCGCCCATCAGATCGAGGTACGGCCGCCCCTCCGGGATGAACTGCACGGCGGCGTGGCGGCGCTCGCGGCCGGTCGCGAGGTAGATCTCGCTGAGGACCGAGCGCTTGTACGTGAGGAGGAGGGTCTTGCCGAGCCCCTTGCTCCCCGAGACGAAGTGCTTCTTGGCGCTGTCGAGGAACTCGCGGACCACGGCGTTCTTGAAGGTCAGGTCCTTGAGGGCGCCGATGTCGATCTGGTTGGCGTCCGAGACCCAGCTGTGGTCTTTCGGGAGGTCGGGCGGGCCGCCGGGGGGCGGCCGCTGCGCGGGCCGGTCCGGCGGGCGGCCGGCGAGCGCCCGGAGCGCCTCGAGGAGCTCGCCGGCGGAGGCGAACCGGCGGTCGCGGTCGCGGTGGGTCGCCCGGGCGAACCAGGCGTCGAAGCCGCTCGGGACCTCGGCCAGCCGCGACGGCGCCGGCGGGACATCGAAGCAGATCTTGTGGACCAGCTCGTACAGCGACTCGCCGCGGAAGGGCCGGCGCCCGGTCATGCACTCGTAGGCGATCACGCCGAGCGACCACAGGTCCGCGCGGTGATCGACGCCGCGGGCGTTGGCGATCTGCTCCGGGCTCATGTAGCTCACGGTGCCCAGGGTCGCGCCCGCGTCGGTCTGCGGCGTCCCCTGGCGATCGAGCCCGAGGTCCTCGAGCTTGACGATCCCGAAGTCGAGGACCTTGCAGAGCGGGCGATCGTCGTCGACGAGGAAGACGTTGGCCGGCTTGATGTCGCGGTGGACGACGCCGAGGCGGTGGGCCTTGCCGAGCGCGCTGCAGACATCGCCGAGGACCGCGACCGTCTCCTCGTAGGAGAGCGACCCGCGGGCGATCCGCTCGGCCAGGTCCTCGCCGCGGAGGAGCTCCATGGCGATGTACGGCACCTGCGTCGCGGCATCGACGTTGAAGTCGAGGACCTGCACCACGTTCGTGCCCCGCAGCTTCGCCGCGGTCTGCGCCTCGCGGAGGAAGCGGGCGCGCGCCTTCTCGGTCCCGACGACCCCCGGATCCATCAGCTTGAGCGCCGCCGGCCCGCCGAGGTGAAGGTCGGTCGCCCGGAACACCCGGCCCATGCCCCCTTTCTTGAGGAACTCCTCGAGCCGCCAGCGCTCGCCAACGACGTCCCCCGGGCCGAGGCGGCTCCGCGACGAGTCGCTCTGAGCCGCGGAGGGCACCGTGGCTCCTTCCGGTCGGTGGGCACTCTCATCCGACATGTCGCGCAGCGTACCAGCCCCGGCGCTTCAGGAGAACCGGTGTGCCCGCGCCTACCAGCCGAGTCCGATGCGCAGCGGCAGGAACACCGCCATCCCGGTCACGATGGTGCCCAGGATGTCGCGGCGAGAGACGTAGTAGACGCTCGCCGCGAGGCTCGCGGGCAGGCGCGCGTCCTGCAAGGTCGCGATCAGGTGCCCGTCCGTCATCACCACCTCGGGCACGATCACGGCCGCCAGCGCGGCCAGCGGCGCGTAGCGCAGCCCGCGCCGGAGCCAGCCGGGCAGCGGCAGATCCCGGTCGGGGTACAGGAAGAAGGCGCGGGTGAACGCCGTGATCAGCGCGAGGCCGAGGATGGCGACGAAGATCTCCCAGGCGCTCATCGCCGGGCCTCCTCGGCCCCCTGGCGCGCGCGTCGGTGCGCCCCCTCGGCCGCCTCGACGCCCAGGCCGACCGCGACCGCTGCGGCGATGGCGACCAGGATGTTGAGCTTCAGCGGCAGCGCGTAGGCGGCCACCGCGGCGCCGGCGGCGGTGCCGGCGGCGAGCCAGGTGGCCCTGTCCTGGAGCAGCGAGCACGCGACGCCGAGGAGCGCGAGCACGCCCGCGAAGCCGAGGCCCCACTCGACCGGGATCGCGTTGGCCAGGGCGATGCCGCCCAGCGACGAGCCCTGCCATGCCGACCAGTTCGTCGCGACGCCGCCCCAGAAATAGGGCTCCTGCTCGGGCGCCGGGCCGGGCACGGGGAAGCGCTTCATGAAGATCACGTAGTTCAGGTCGCCGCTGAAGTAGCCGCACAGGCACCGCCGCCAGCGCGGGAGCGGCGCGAAGTAGGGCCGCCACATCGCGCTGAAGATCACGAACCGCAGGTTCACGCAGGCGGCGGTGGCCCAGACGACCCAGATCGGCGCGCCGGACGCGATGAGCGGCATCGCGGCGAGCTGCGCGCTGCCGGCGAAGACCGCGAGCGACATCAGCACCGCGAGCGGCGCGGTGAGCCCGCTCTTGACCATCGCGACGCCGGTCACGAGCCCCCAGGCGGCGACGCCGAGCGACACGTGCAGCATCTCGCGCGCGCCGCGGCGGAACTCGGGGTGGAGCGCGGTGGCGCGGGCGAAGGCGGCGAAGGACATGCGGTCGCTCGAGGGCTAGGAACTGTCCAGGCGGGCTGCAAAAGTCAAGGCCGCCAGCCCGGCGCCGCCGCCCGCCCAGGGCGGCCCGCCCCGGGATCCGCCGGCGCCTGGCGCTCTGGCGCTGGCGGGGAGCGATCGCCTTGCATACCGACCGACTGGTCGGTATACATCCTCGATGCCGGCGCGGACCTACTCCAGCGCGCGAGAGCGCATCCTCGACGCAGCCGAGCGGCTCATCGTCTCGCGCGGGGTGAACCAGCTGACCGTCGAGGCGGTGATCACCGAGGCGGGGATCAGCAAAGGGGGCTTCTTTCACCACTTCGCGACGAAGGACGCGCTCCTGACGGCGATCGTCGATCGGCTGACGGCGCGGGTGAACGACGACGCCGCGAAGCGCGCGGCGCAGGACCCGGAGCCCCGGGGCGCCCGGCTGCGGGCGCAGATCGCGCTGACCTTCGACGAGGACAAGCGCGAGACCGCCGCGCCTCGCGCCTTGCTCCTCGCGATCATCGAGGCGGCGAGCGCTCAGCCCGCGCTGGCGCGCCACGGCAGCAAGCTGACCGCCGAGGCGGTCGCGCGCGACGCGGCCGAGGACATCCCGGTGGGGCGGGCCATCGCGATCCAGTTTGCGCTCGACGGTTTCTGGCTCTCCCAGGCGCTCGGCGCGATGGCGTTCAGCGAAGGCCAGCTGCGGGCGCTGCGCGACGCGCTCCTCGCGCTCGCGCAGCCCGAGGCGGGCGCGGGGCGCCGGCCCGCGCGGCCGCGAGCTTCCAAGAAAGGCGGTCCAGCATGATGTCGATCCCGGATATCTCCAGCGCGAAGCACAAGGCGAACCCCTATCCGCTCTATGCGCGGCTGCGCGCCGAGGCGCCGGTCGTGCGCACCGTGCTCAAGGACGGGAAGCCCGCGTGGCTCGTGACGCGCTACGCCGACGTGGCGTCTGCGCTGAAGGACCCGCGCCTGGGCAAGGACCCGTATCGCGCGCTCAGCGCGGAGGAGCGGGCCAGGCAGGTGCCGTGGATGCCCTGGTTCCTCCGCCCGTTGACGAAGAGCATGCTCGATCATGACCCTCCGGATCACACCCGCTTGCGCGCCCTGGTGCACCAGGCCTTCACGCCGCGGCGGGTGGAGGAGCTGCGCGGGCGCGTCGAGGCGATCACCCAGCGCCTCGTCTCGCGGGCCCGGGCGCGCGGCGCGATCGACCTCCTGGAAGAGATCGCGCTGCCGCTGCCGATGACGGTGATCTGCGAGCTGCTCGGCATTCCCGAGGCGGACTGGCCGCGCTTCCGGGCCTGGACGAACCGCATGGTCGGGATCGTCACGAGCGTGGACATGGTGCTCGCGACGCCGTCGCTCTACATGTTCCTGCGCTACCTGCGCGCGCTCTTGGAGCGGCGCCGCCGGACGGGCGGGGACGATCTCATCGCGGCGCTCGTGCGCGCCGAGGAGGCGGGCAGCCGGCTGAACGAGGAGGAGCTGCTCGCGATGGTCCTCCTCCTGGTCGTGGCGGGCCACGAGACGACGGTGAACCTGATCGCCAGCGGGACGCTCGCCCTGCTCGACGATCCGGAGGCGCTCGACCGCCTGCGGCGCGAGCCCGAGCTGATCAAGCCGGCGGTCGAGGAGCTCCTGCGCTTCACGAGCCCGGTCGAGCTCGCGACCGAGCGGTACACGACGGAGGACGTCGCGTTCGGCGAGCGCGTGGTCCCGCGGGGACAGCGGCTCTTCGCGGTGCTCGGCTCGGCGAACCACGACGAGGAGGTCTTCGCGAGCCCCGAGCGGCTGATGCTCGACCGCGACCCCAACCGGCACCTCGCCTTCGGCAACGGCGCGCACTACTGCCTCGGCGCGCCGCTGGCGCGCCTCGAGGCGCAGATCGCGTTTCCCGCGATCGTCCAGGATCTCCCCGGCTTGCGGCTCGCCGTGCCGCGTTCGTCCCTGACGTGGAAGCCGTCGTCCATCCTGCGCGGGCTCGACCGGCTGCCGGTGAAGTGCGCGGTGGCGCCGGTCTACTCCGTCCCCCGGGCGCCGCGGCCGCCGGAGGCGGGCGCGCCGCTGTAGAGCACGCTCTTCGCGCTCGGCGTTCGCGCGCCGATGTCGCGGAGTGTCCCTGTGTGGCAGAAAGGTCGTCCGTCCCTCCGCGCCGCCGGAAAGTCGGGCGCGAATCCAGGGCGCGCCTGTCCGCGGTCGTGCCTTTGCCGTCCTTCCGTTCACGCGATCTGGAGCCCGGCGACCGGCATGCTCCATGCACTCACCGTGCCTCATGCGCTCCGGGGAGCCTAGGCTTTGTCCTCGCGATGGTCGGCGAGCGGTCGCGGTGAGCGGGTCGAGCGCGCGACGTGCGGTGTGCCCGCCTCGGCGCCGGTCCCTCGCGCGGCCGTCCCCGGGGGCAGGGTAGCGGCGAGCGGCGAAAGGAGAGGCGGCCGTGCGAATCCATCATCTCAACTGCATCTCGACCTGTCCGATCGGCGGCGCGCTGATGGATGGCCAGACGCTGGGGCTCCGCGGGAGGCTGACGTGCCACTGCCTGCTCCTGGAGACGGACAGCGGCCTGGTGCTCGTGGACACCGGGCTTGGGTTGCTGGATGTCTCGATGGCGAGGAAGCGGCTCAGCCGGTTCTTTCTGTTCCTGGTACGACCGGAATTCCGCGCCGAGATGACGGCGTGCCGGCAGATCCAGCGCCTCGGCTTCCGGCCCGAGGATGTCCGTCACATCGTGCTCACCCACCTCGATTTCGACCATGCTGGGGGCCTCGACGACTTTCCTGGCGCGGAGGTCCACCTGCTCGCGGACGAGCGTGACGCCGCGGTCGCCCGGCGGACGCTGCTCGACCGGATGCGTTACCGGCCGGCCCAGTGGTCGACGCAGCCGAACTGGATCGCCTATCCCTCGGACGGCGGAGAGCGCTGGTTTGGCTTCGAGGGGGCGCGGCCGGTCGGTGGTTTGAAGGACGAGGTGCTCTTCGTCCCGCTCATCGGTCACACGCTGGGCCACGCGGGCGTGGCGATCCGGAGCGATGGCGGCTGGCTGCTCCTCGCCGGCGATGCGTATTTCTATTACCGCGAGATGGACCCGGTGCGGCCCACCTGCACGCCCGGCCTGCGCCTCTATCAGCTCATGATGGAGAAGGACCGCGGCGCGCGGCTCGAGAACCAGCGCCGGCTGCGCGCGCTTCGCCGGGAGCACCGCCACGAGGTGACCCTCGTGTGCTCTCATGACGTCGTGGAGTTCGAGCGCCTCACCGGGCGGAGCCACGCCGTGCCGGCGGGCGCCCGGGAGAAGGGCGCACCCGAGCCGCCGCTGTGGGCCCCCGCTGCGGCCCGAGCACAGCGGATTTGAGCCGCGGAGGGCCCCTGACTACGCCGCGTCCCGCCGCGGCGCCGCCCCCACCGGCAGCGTGAAATGGAACGTCGTGCACCCCCCTTTGGGGCTCTCGACCCAGATCCTGCCGTGGTGCGCCTCGACCAGCCCCTTCGCGATGTACAGCCCGAGCCCGAGCCCGACCGCGCGTTCCTCCCTCGCCCTCCCCCGGAAGAACCGCTCGAACAGCAGCGGGAGATCCTCGGCCGGGATCTCGCGGCCGCCGTTCCGGATGGAGATCTGCACCTCGTCGCCGCGCCGCTCCAGCGACGCCCGGATCGGCGTCTCCGGATCACCGTATTTCACGGCGTTGGAGATGAGGTTGCTGAGCACCTGCTCCACGCGCGCCGCGTCCGCGCACACGACCGGGATCTCGCCCCGGATCTCGACCTCGACCGCGTGTCCCTCCGTCTCGCCCGCCATCCGCTCCACGACCGCCTGAAGGAGCGCCGGCAGATCGACGGGAGCGCTCTCGATCGCGAGCCGCCGCGACTCGATCTGGGAGATGTCCGTCAGATCGGACACCATCCGCCCGAGCCGCTTGGCGCTCGCCAGGATATGCCCCGCCCTCGTCTTCACCGCGGCCGCCACCTGGGGCTTGCGCTCGATCTGGGTCGCATAGCCGATGATCGTCGTCACCGGCTGCTTCAGATCGTGCGCCACCACCGACGTCCACTCTTCCTTGAGCCGCTCGAGCTCCTTGAGCCGCGTGATGTCGTCGAAGACGACCACCGCCCCGAGCAGCTTCCCGCCCCCGTCGACGATCGGCCCGGCGCTCACGAGCACCGCCAGCGTGCCGCCGTCGGCGCGCCGCAGCGCGAGCTCCCTCGAGCTCGTGACCTCGCCGCGCAGCGCGCTCGCCGAGGGCTGCTCGCCGTCCGGGAGCGGCTGCCCATCCAGGGAATAGAGGCACCACGCGCCCGCCTGCGCGGGCGGCGCGTCGATCCCGGCGAGCTCCTGGGCGCGATGATTCCAGGCGATCTGCGCGCCGGACTGGTCGAGGAGGAGGATGCCGACGGGCGAGCGCTCGATGACCGCGGTGAGCCAGCTCCGCTCGGCCGAGAGCTGCCGGAGGAGCTGCTCGCGCTCCTCGTCGGCGAGCTTCTCCGCCGTGACGTCGCGCGAGATGCCGATCCCGGCGACCGGGTTGCCGTGCTCGTCGCGCTGGATCGTGATGTGGGTCGATATCCAGCGGATCCGGCCGCTCCTGTCGATGATCCGGAACGTGAGCCGCCCGCCGGCCGCGGCCATCTGCTCGACGAACTCGAAATAGCGCCCCTCGTCCTCGGGGTGGATCAGCGTGAGGAACAGCTGCGGGTCCTCGTACCAGGCCTCGGGCGGATGGCCGGTGTGCTCGAGGACGGCGGGGCTGATGTACTCGTACCCGCCTTCCGGGCCGAGCCGCATTCGGAAGATGACGTCGCTCGCGTGCTCCGCGATCAGCCGCAGGCGCTCCTCGCTGAGCCGCAAGGCCTGCTCGGCGCGCCGCTGTTCGGTGACGTCGAGGGCTGTGCCGATGAGCCGGAGCGGGGTTCCGTCGTCGGCGCGGACCACGCCCGCCTCGGTGTGGAGGAGGCGCTCTTCGCCGCTCGGGCGGAGGATCCGGTACTCCATGCAGTACGGCCTCTCCCCCTGGAGCGCGAGGTCGACAGCGCGCATGAGGCCCTCGCGGTCCTCCGGGTGGACGCAGGCGAGGAAGCGCTCGTACGTGAGCGCGCCGGCGTCGCGGGACAGCCCCAGCATCGGATAGCACTCCTCGGACCAGAACAGCTCGTCGGTCGGAATGTGCCAGTCCCAGTTGCCCAGCCTGGCGATCTTCTGCGCCCGGGCGAGGCTGTCCTCGCTCAGCCGGAGCGCGGCTTCCGTCTTCCTGGCTTTCGCGATCGCCGCGTTCAGCTGCTCGCGCGTGCGCTCCAGTGCGCGCTTCTCCTGCTCGAGCTCCTCGATCCGTGCGCGCAGGGCGCGGGGCTCGGCGGCGGCGAGCGCCATGCCGAACAGGCTCGACAGGGCGCCCGCGATCTCGACCATCTCGGCCTGCGGCAGGGTCGGCTGCGCGGCGGCGCAGAGCAGCACCGCGCGCAGGTCGCCGGCGAAGGCGATCGGGATCGCGACCGCGTGGGCGCAGCCGCAGCGGTCGCGCAGGTGGCCGGCGTCGAGCAGCGCCGCGGCGCCCTCGCCGTCCGGCGCGCCCTGGACGACCCCGGCGCGTGCGGCCTCGGCCGCGAGGCTCGGGGCGTCGAGCGGCAGGCGCTGGAGCGCGTCCAGGGCGCCGCCGCCGCCCTCCGAGGCGACGAGCATGAGCGCTCGCGGCCCCCCGGCGAGCTCGTAGAGACAGGCGATGTCGGCGTGCAGGAGGCGCGACGCCGCCGCGACGATCGCGCGCGGCGTGCCGCCCTCGCCGGCGCGCAACAGGGCCAGCGACGCGTCGGCCACGGCGCGGGCCAGCGCGCCGTCCGACGCCGGCGGCTCGCCGCGCCGTCCCCTCCCGGACGGTCCACCCCGCTCGGCCCCACGCCCTCCGTCGTCGCTGTTCACTCCGCCCCTCGCGCCTTCTACCCATTCCGGCAGGCGCGAGGTGAGCTTATCACGAGCGCTCGGGCGGCACCTCGGTCCGCTCAGCAGCCCTGCGCCGGGCTCGGGGCAGGGCGCCGGCGGCGCTCGGCCCGCGCAGCGGAGAGCGCCGGGGGAGCCTTGGGTGCTCTCCGGCTGCGCGACATTCGATCGAAGGAGACAGCGCACGTCGTTACAGTGTGAGCGTCGCGATCTCTGCTGTCGCGCTCGCCATTGTGGAGAGGACGGCGAGCCTCGCGCTGCCGAGTCGGCGCTCGCCCGAGGCGTCGGCGGATCCGTCGGCCCTTGAAGAGAGCCCTTCGGCGGCCCGACGGCCGCAGCCCTGAACGCACTGGACGAGGTGGCCGATCCTCCACTCCTGGATGGCGCGGTCGCGCTGCGATAGCGCCTCGACGAGGTTCTTCACGAGCTCGTCGCGCTCCCAGGGCGCGAACGCGCGGTACCGCTCGCCGGCCTGGTCGTAGTCGTTCGTGCGCGCGATGGGGCAATGTGGCTGCGGGCGTCATCGTTCCCAATACATCGTCGCTGCTGAAGTAAGTGATAGCTTGGGGCTATCAGCTCTGCGGCGCGGTCGTGGCGCGCTGGTAGGCGCCCCGGAGCGTCGCGGGAGGTGTTGGAGGGCGCTCTCGATGGGGGAGCCGCGGTGGAAGGCGAGCGCGAGGGTGCGGTACGGGGCGCGCGGGGCGAAGCGGCGCAGCGAGAGGGAGCTGGCGGAGGGTGAGGGGATGCGGTGACCAGCGCACGGGCGCAGGTAGTACGCGGCTCGCGGGGGGTGCTCTGCGGGCGGAGGGGGCGGCCGCGGGCGGGGGGGTGGGGGCCTGGGGGGGCGGGTGCCCTGGGCGACATGCCCGGCGGTTGACGCCTGCGGTCATCTCTCCATGTTCCCCGCGGACGCGGGGTGTCCGCGCATGGAGGAACCATGTCCAAGACAGCGTCGAAGGAGACCAGGAAGATCCGCTACGCCGTCGTCGGGGCGGGCAACATCGCGTAGGTCGCGGTGCTGCCGGCGTTCAAGAACGCCGCCGAGAACTCGGAGCTCGTGGCGCTCGTCTCGGGCGACCCCGAGAAGCTCGCCGCGCTGGGCGAGCGCTACGGTGTCACCGAGCGCGGCGGGTACGACGAGCTCGAGGACGTGCTGAGGCGCGCGCGGGCGGACGCGGTGTACATCGCCCTGCCCAACGCGATGCACCGCGAGTACACGGAGCGGGCCGCGGCGGCGGGCGTCCACGTGCTCTGCGAGAAGCCGATGGCCATGACCGAGGAGGACTGCGAGGCGATGATCCGCGCCACGAAGGACCGCGGCGTGAGGCTGATGATCGCCTATCGCCTGCATTTCGAGGAGGCGAACCTGCAGGCCGTCGAGATCGCGCGCTCGGGCAAGCTCGGTGAGGTGCGCGCCTTTACCTCGCTGTTCACGCAGGTGGTGCGCCCCGGTGACATTCGCACCCGGAGCGACGAAGGCGGCGGCGCGCTGTTCGATCTGGGCGTGTACTGCGTGAATGCCGCCCGGTACCTCTTCTGCGAGGAGCCGAGCGAGGTGCTCGCCACGAGCCTGCGGATCGACGAGAGGCGCGCCAAGGATGTCGACGAGACCACGGCGGCCATCCTGCGTTTCCCGAGCGGCGCCGTCGCGCAGTTCACCGTCAGCCAGGGGCTCGCGAGCGTGTCGTCGTTCCGCCTCGCGGGCACCGAGGGGGATCTGCGCGTGGAGCCGGCCTTCGATTACACGGCCGACATCAAGCATTACCTGACGGTGGGCGGGAAGACGGAGGAGAAGACGTTCAAGAAGCGCGACCAGTTCGCCCCCGAGCTCGTCTATTTCTCGCGCTGCATCCTCGAGGACAGGGAGCCGGAGCCGTCGGGACTCGAGGGGCTCGCGGACGTGCGGGTGATGCTGGCGATCCGGAGCTCTGCGGCGAGCGGGAGGGTCGAGGCGATCCCGCCGCTCAAGCTGGAGCAAAGGCCCGATATGGGCCAGAACATCAAGAAGCCCGCGGTTGCCGCGCCGGAGCCGGTGAAGGCGCCGTCGCCGTCGGAGCAGTGAGGGAGGACCAGGACGATGCCAACCCGGACGACCCTAACCCGGGTTGGCGAGAGAAGGGAGACCACGCGACCCAGACCACCCGATCCAGGTTGAGGACCACCTGGACCACCCGGACCACCCGACCCAGGTTGAGACCACCCGACCCAGGTTGAGACCACCCGACCCAGACCACCCGACCCAGGTTGAGACCACCCGACCCAGGTTGAGGACCACCCGACCCAGGTTGCGCGACCGACCGGGACCACCCGACCCAGGTTGAGGACCACCCGACCCAGGTTGCGCGACCGACCGAGGTTGGTACGACCAGATTGGCGACGACCCGACCCCGCTCTCCGCTCTCAACCGACCCAGGTCGGAAGAGGGAGAAGGACGATGGTATGGTGACGAACCCAGGTTGGGGAAGGAAAAGGAAAGGGGAAGAAGGGGAACCCAGGTTGGGGAGGGGAGGGGGGAGGGAGGGAAGGGCAGGGAGGGAAGGGGCAGCCCAGGCCGGAGGAGCAGCCGCAGGTTGGGCGAGCCGCAAGGACTGTCCAGGTGGCGGACCACCTGGCGCCCTGGCGGCGCCACCCAAAGAAGCGAGCCAAGTCCTTGAAATCATTCGCACCAGCCGACGGCACGGCGTTTGTCATTGTACGCCAGCCATGAGCCAGCCCCGCGAAATTGCCGCAGGCGCCACCTACCTCATCACCCGTCGCGTCCTGCGCAGGCATCTGCTCTTCCGCCCGGATGCGGCCATCACCCAGCTCTTGGTCTACATCCTCGCCGTCTCGACGCGCCGCTTCGGCATCGAGGTCCACGCGCTCTGCGCGATGTCGACGCACCTGCACCTCGTCGTGACCGATACGATGGGCGTCCTGCCGCGCTTTTTGCAATTCTTCCATCGCATCGTCGCGCTCGGGACCAAGGTGCTCCGCACGTGGGAAGGGCCAGTGTGGGACCACGAGGCTACGAGCGTGGTGCGGCTGCTGACGCGGGCGGCGGTCGTGGAGAAGATCGCCTACGTGCTCGCGAATCCTGTGGCCGCCGGCTTGGTCCGACATGCGCACGAGTGGCCGGGCGCCAAGGTGGATGTGAACGATCTCGGCTGCGGCGTGCTGCGCGCGATGCGACCCGCGGCATATCTCGATCCGAAGAATCCGCAGTGGCCAGAAGAAGTGACGCTCGCGCTCGCGCTGCCGCCTGCCATAGAACAGGACGGCGGCGACGGCTTTCGCTGCGAGGTCGCCGCCGAGCTGGAGCGACAGGAAGCGCAGGCCCGTGAAGCGGTGCAGCGGCGAGGGCAACACGTCCTTGGCGCCGAGGGCGCCAGCCGGGTGTCCCCATATGAGCGTGTCACGAGCTTCGAACCGCTGCGCGACTGCAGTCCGACGTTTGCGGTCGGCCGCGAGCAGGGCGATGCATGGCGAATCGCTGCTGCCGCCGTGCGCACGTTTCGTGCGTCGTATCGCGCGGCGCTCGAACGGTGGCGCAGCGGTGTGCGCAACGCCGTATTCCCCGCGGGGACGTGGTGGATGCGCGCGTTTCACGGAGCCACCGTGGCGGACGCCGTGCTCACGGTGTAGTTGCTGCGCCGGCGGGGCACGGAGAGGCGACGGGGGGCGATACGTCGCCGGAGGGCACGTGCGTCTGAAGATGGCGGAGCGAGGCGACTCAAGATACCCATGAGCCGTGCGTATGACGACGTGATGGAGTTGCGGGCCGAGCGACCACGACGTGGTGCCGGGGCGAGAGCGCTATAGGCTCTGCTTGGTTAGAACGAACGCAACCTCGGTTGGCTCGGGTGGGTAGGTCGCAGGTGACAATGCAGGTAGCAACCCGAGTTGAGTCGCTCCTCACGGTCCGCTTCGAGCTGTCTGCGGCGCGTGCGTGTACAAGCGCGAGGCGCTCTGTGCAGATTTATGGATGTCGAGCGGCCGACCTCCACCTGGGTAGCTCGCAGGTGAGCAACCTCGGGTGAGCAACCTGGGTCGGGTAAGCCCGCGTGAGCAACCCGGGTCGGGTAAGTCCACTCAATCCGGGGCAGGTCCGCGGTGTGAGCAACCCGGGTCGGGTAAGTCCACTCAATCCGGGGCAGGTCCGCCCCACTCAATCCGGGTCAGGTCCGTGCGGGGCCGGCTTACCCGTTGGCCCTGGCGACGGCCTCGAGCTGGGCAGCGCACTGGCCCCAGCCTTCGTGGAACCCCATCTTCTCGTGCGCCTCGCGGTCGGCGACCGTCCAGTGGCGGGCGCGGGCGGTGTACTTCGTCTTGCCGCCTTGGTCCTCGAACGTCAGGATCACCGTCATGAACGGCTTCTCCGACGGCTCCCATGCCGTGGTGTACGCGTCGGTGAAGACGAGCCGCTCGTTCTCGACAACCTCGAGGAAGACGCCCCTGTTCGGGTAGTCGTTCCCTTGTGGGTCGCGCATCACGATCAGGCTGGCGCCGCCAGGCCGCACGTCGAGCTCGGCGAAGGGCGTGGTGAACGGCTGAGGGGCGAACCACTTCTTGAGGAGCTCAGGGTCGGTCCAGGCCTTGAACACCTTCTCGCGCGGCGCGTCGATGATACGCGTCAACACGAGGTCGCGGTCGGAAGTCGGGGTGGCTTCGGGGTTGGTGGTCATGCGTCGTCTCCTTTTCGGTGATGGGCGTAGGACGTTCGAGAGAGCCCTGGACAGGCGCCGCCTCGGACGGCTCGATGCGCGTGGCGCTCGGCGTCTAGAAGGAGGCGATCTCGGCGCCGCCATTCCGAACCTCGGCTTCCTTGGCTCGTGCTCGTTCGATCTTCGAAGTGTTGGACAGACCGGCGCCCCGAAACTCATCGGTCCCCCGTCTTTTTTTGGGGGACGCGTGCCGCACTTCCGCGTCGCGCTGGAGGACATCAGCGCCGGGACGGACGAGGCGCTGCGGGCGCGAGCGACGGCGGCGCTGACGCGCGTCGTGCTCCGGTGCTTCCGGTATGCCCGTCACCCGAGGAGCCGGTCGCGCGCCCACCGGGCTTGACCGACCTGATCCCGCAGGTGCGCCGTGCCCCCGGCGCCGGGGGGGCGGTCTCGCTCGACCGCGCGCTGACGCGGCCCCACGCGCCCTCCTCGCGCGCGCCGCGGCCCCGCGGTTACCCTTCCAGGTACGAGCCGAGCTCTCGTTGCCGCGAGCGCATCCGGAGCTTCTCGAGCAGCTTCGCCTCGATCTGGCGGATGCGCTCCCGCGTCAGCGAGAACGACTGCCCGATCTCCTCTAGCGTCTCGTCCTCGTTGCCGTCGAGGCCGAAGCGGCGCCGCAGGAGCTCGCGCTCGCGCGGCTGCAGCGAGTCGAGCAGCTCGCGCGTCTGCTCGATCAAGCGGCGCCGCGCCAGCATGTCGGCGGGCGTCGGCTCCTCGTTGGCCAGCAGATCGCCGAACCGGGTGTCGCCTTCCTCGCCGACCGGGGCGTCGAGGCTGAGCGGCTCCAGGGCGAGCTCGCCGATCACGCGCACCTTCTCCACGGAGAGCCCGCTGCGCTCCGCGACCTCCTCGACCGTGGGCTCACGCCCGCGCTCCTGCACCAGGTCGCGCCGGGCGCGCACCACCTGGCTCCGGATCGCGGTGAGGTGGACCGGCATGCGGACGGGCTTACCCTGGTTGAGGATCGTCCGCTTGATGGCCTGCTTGATCCACCACGCCGCGTAGGTGCCGAAGCGGTGGCCGCGGCGGTACTCGAACTTGTCGGCGGCGCGGATCAGGCCGAGGTTGCCTTCCTGCACGAGGTCGAGCAGCGGGACGCCGAAGCGCTGGTGCTCCCGCGCGATGGCGACCGCGAGCCGGAGGTTCGCCTGGACGAGCTCGGACTTCGCCTGGGCGACCGCGCGGCGTCCCCGGGCGATCGCCGCGAGCGTCGCCTCGATCGGCGCGCGCTCCGCCTTGTCGGCTGCGGCCGCCGCTGCGCGCAGGCTCCGCTCGATGCGCTCCTCGAAGGCCGGATCGAGGCGCAGCTCGGCGAGGCCAGCGGCCAGGCCCGCGAGGGCGATCTCCACGCCCTCGTCGTCCTGCTTGCGGGCGGCGAGCGCTCGGGCGACATCGAGCAGGCCCGCGAGCCGCGCCGCGCAGGCGTCCGCCTCGGGATCGTTCGCGTCGGCCTCGCACAAGAGGTCCCGGATGCTGAGCGCCCCGTGCTCGACGTCCTCCGCCGTGAAGGCCAGCTCGCGAAGGGCGATCGGCGAGCGGACCCACGCCTCGAAGCACGCGAGCGCGCCCGCCTCGATGCGACGGCCGATCGCGACCTCGCCCTCGCGCGTGAGCGGCTGGCTGCCGGCGAGCGACCGGAAGTAGAGCTCGGTCGCCCCGAGCGAGGCCTGCGCGCCTGCGGCCTTCGCACGGCGCGCAGGAGCGCGCTCGCCCCCGCGCTCGCCCGCGGAATCGATGGAAACGGGAAAACTCGATTCGGACTCGCTCGCCGACAGCGAGGAACGGAACCTCATTCAATGCGCTCCAGTGTTGCCGCTGCGTCGTGCCTGACCACGAAGGGCGTGAGGGGGCACGATCATCGAGGCGCCTCGATATCCTAACCGCCGAGGACGTAAATAGGAAAACGAATCGCGCGCCGATTTGACGTATTTTCAAGGCGTTTTTCTGGGGTCTGCCGCCGCTCGGAGCGGCGGGTTTCTCCGCCGGCGCGGGAGCGCGCGGGCGCGGGTCGCCGGACGAGCGGGCACGGCGTGCTGGGCCGTCGGCGGTGCACGCCGGTGCGGTTTGGTCGTCGGGTACTGTCGCTGGACGTGGCCAAGCCAGCGCCCGACGTGCACGGCGGATCGAGGCGCCGGGCCATGTTCGTCACGGACATCAAGGCCGAGGTTGCGCGCTGCGTTCCCGAGCTGAGCCATCGGTCGAGGCAGGCAGACGGGATCGTTGGAAGCGAGCGGAACGGGCTCCTGGCTGAGCCCTCCAGAGGCTCCGCTCGGCGCGCTGGTCCGCCGATCCCATCCTCGCGCGGCGCGTGAGCCGCCGGCGTCCCGCCTCGTTGCTGCCTGGTCGGCTGCCACGCCCGCGCCTATGCTCCACGCCCGCGCTGCCCTCGGAGCGCGAAGCGGGCCACGCCACGCAGGAGCGACGCGCATGATCCAGATCTTCGGCTCCGCCAAGTGCAAGGCGACGCGGGCGGCGCAACGGTTCTTCGCCGACCGCGGCATCAAGGTGCAGCTCGTCGACGTGCGCGACAAGGGCCTCTCCAAGGGGGAGCTCGCGAGCGTGGCGCGCGCCGTGGGCGGCATGCGCGCGCTCTACGACGCGGAGGGCCCGCGGGTGAAGGAGCGCGGCCTGCAGCACCTCGGCCCGAGCGAGGCGCGGATCGCCGAGCTCCTGCTGGACGATCCGCTCCTGCTCCGCACGCCCATCGTGCGCGACGGCGCGCGCGCGTGCGTGGGCCAGGCCGAGGCGACGTGGAAGGCCTTCGCGGAGTCGGCCAAGGCCGGCTGAGGCGCTCGCGCGACGGCCGCGGGAGCCCTCGACAGGCGCGCCGCCGCGCCGTCACCCCCCAGGCGCGCGCCCGTACTCCTTGAGCTTGCGGTACAGCGTCGACACGCCGATCCCGAGCTCCGCCGCGGTCCTCGTCTGGTTGCCGCCGTTGCGCGCCAGCGCGGCCAGGATGTGCTCCTTCTCGACCTCGCCGAGCGTCCGCGCGCGCTCCCCGGGCGCCGGCGCGCGCGGGCCGGCGTCCGGCGGCTGCAGCGCCGAGCGCACCTCCTCGGGCAGATCGTCGGCCTCGACCCGCCGGGCCTCGGCGAGCGCCACGGCGCGCTCCATGGCGTTCTCCAGCTCCCGCACGTTGCCGGGCCACGCGTACCGGACCAGGCGATCGGCCGCGCCGGGGCTGAGGCGCGGCGCCGGCCGCCGCATGCGCGCGGCCGCCTGCACGAGCAGCGCCCGCGCGAGCGGCAGGATGTCCTCCCGGCGCTCGCGCAGCGGCGGGAGCCGGAGCTCGACCACCTTGAGCCGATAATAAAGGTCCTTCCTGAAGCGGCCGGCCGCCACCTCCGCGGCGAGCTCGCGGTTGGTCGCCGCCACCACCCGCACGTCGACCGGGCGGTTGCGGTTCTCGCCGACCCGCCGCACCTCGCGCGCCTGCAGCGCCCGGAGCAGCTTCACCTGCACCCCCGCCGGCAGCTCGCCCACCTCGTCGAGGAACAGCGTCCCTCCGGCCGCCGCCTCGAAGATCCCCGCGCGGTCCCGCGTCGCGCCCGTGAAGGCGCCGCGCGCGTGCCCGAAGAGCTCGCTCTCGAGCAGCGGCTCCGGGATCGCCGCGCAGTTGATGGCGAGCAGCGGCGCCCGCGCGCGGGGCGACGCGTCGTGGACGAGCCGCGCCACCCGCTCCTTGCCGGTGCCGCTCTCGCCCGTGATCAGCACCGTGGCGTCCACCTGGGCCACCCGCCGCGCGAGCTCCAGCGCGCGCTGCATGGCCGGGCTCGACGCGAGGACGCCGCCCGGCTCCGCCCCCGCCGCCGCCGCGGTCCGCAGGAGCGTCTCGGCGCGCGCCTTCAGCCTGCGCTCGGCGCGCCCCAGCGCCTCGGCGGCGCGGCGCAGCGAGGCGTCGAGGCGATCCTCCTGGAAGAACGGCAGGTGCGGCTCGAGCTCGGCGCCCCAGGCCTCGGCCGCGCGGCCGGCGAACAGGCAGCTCGCGTCGCCGCGGCCGAGGCAGCGGCGCTCGATCACGTAGATGTCCCGGCCCTCGACGCAGCTCAGGTAGCCGCTCGCGAAGCCCGCGAGCGTCCAGCACACCGGCGCCTCCGCGCGGCCGAGGTGCAAGAGGTGCTGCTCCGCCTCGTACGAGGCCTCCACCGTCGCGCCCTCGGGCGACAGCGGGCCGTCCGCGCCCGGCGCGAGGCGGATCATCCCCTGGAGCGTGTGGATGCGCCCGCCCGCGTTGCGCCACTCCTCGTCGCTCTCCAGCGGGAGCTCGGCGCGCGCCGCCTCGGCCGTGCGGAAGCCGTGCGCGAAGCCGAAGCGGGTGAGGATCGCGCGGGCTGCCGCGGCTCCCAGCGCGTCGATGAGCTGCTTGCGCAGGAGGCCCATCGCCACGGCATCGAGCAGGATCGCACGCGCCCCGGAGAAGCGGAGCTCGCCGGCCTGCGGGTCGACCGTGAGGAGCTCCGAGAGATCGAGATCTGCTGCGCGCATGCTGCCTGCCGGGTCGGCGTGCTCGGAGCATAGGTGGCTCGCCGGGCGCGCGGAAGGCTCGGACGCGCCGCTCGGCGCCCTGCGGGGATCGAGCGGCGCGGGGCCCGCCGGACCGCTGCTTCACGAGACATCCCGGCGAGCGCGCGTCACAGCCGAGCGTGGTAGTCCTCGATGACGTCGTGATGCGCCTGCGACATGACCGGTCCGGTCGGGAGGCGCTTGATGAGCGGCTGCCTGAATCGCCACGAGCGCTGTGACAGCGAGATCCACAACGGGTGCGAGACCGACACGGAGAGCGACAGCATGCGTTGCCGCATCGCAACACGCCGCGTACCCGCGGTCGCACCCTCACCGCATAGGAGGAAGGCGTCTGCCAGAAATGGGAGAGGATGAGGCGGGACAGCGGCGCCTCTCCGGCGCCGCGCCCTCCTCGCGGGGACCCGCGGAGGCCCCGCGCGCCAGCGGCGTCAGACCGCCCTGGCGCGCCGCGTCGAGATCAGAGCGGCCGTTTCGCACGGTAGCGCGCGTAGCAACCCGGGCAGCGCCACTCCATCATTCTCCGCCCGTTCGCATCGACGGTCCGCGTCAGCCGCCAGCCATAACGAGAGCTGATGAGCGTGTAGTTCGTCTCCGTCTTCGGCGCAGGCGTCCCGCAATCCACGCACCGCTGTGCGACGCGCTGCTCGCTGTCCGGCGGCTCACTCGTCATGTGACCTGACGAAGGGGCCGTGCTCTTCGGGCCATCGAGCGTTCCCGGGTAGAATGAATCGCGCCTCGTCGCCGACATCTGAACCTCAGGGTGTGCGCCGAACGTCCGCTGAGCGCGCCGCCTCGCCCGTCCGCGGGGCGCCCGGGGGCTGGCCATAAGAAGTGTACCGAAACACGTCTCGGGTGCCAAGGTCGATCGCGGCGAGACGCGCCCTCACGAGGAGGGCGCCGGCCTCTCGTGCATCGAGCGCATGCTGCGGCACCGGTGGTGATCACCCGGAACGCGGATGGATGCCTACAGCGCGCGAGATCGACCCCCTTGTCGGTCCGCCGCGGCGCCGGTCGAGGTCGTCCCGGTCGCTCCGGGCGCGCTCCTGCGGCTCGGCGGGGGCCTGTAGGCAGCGAGGAGCGGGAGCACGCTGCCGCGATCACCGCTCGCGGTGCCCGCGATCACCCTCGCGGTGCCCGCGATCACCCTCGCGGTGCCGCTCCTCGACGTGGTGCCGTCGACGCTCCGCGCGAGGCTTCTTCGCCGGCCGCGCCGGCGTCGCCGGTCTGGCCGCCGCCCCCGCCTTGACCGTCGCGCCCGCGCTGACCGTCGCGCCTGCCCGGACCGTGACCGCTGGCCTCGCCGGCGCCGCCGGCCGGACCGTCGTCGCGTGGTGCCCGTGGTCGCGGTGCACGTGGCCGCGATGCACGGGGTGCCCGTGGTCGCGGTGCACCTGGGGATGGTGGTGATGGTGAGCGCGGCGGCGCTCGAAGTCGACGCGGTAGTGGACCAGCGCGCGCGGCTCGTCGCGGTAGTAGACCCAGCCGTGGCGCGACGGATAGTACCAGCGGCCGTCCACGTAGTAGACGTACGTCCCGCGGTAGTACACGCGCGGGTAGGTCTCGATCTGGACCGGCGGCGCTGCGATGTGAACGACTGGCTCCTCGTACACCGCGAACTCGTGGTACGTGACCGTCGCAGGCGCGGCGGCCCTGGTGTGGACCTCCGCCGCGCATCCGGTCGCGCCGAGGAGCGCGAGCGCGACGAGCGCGGCCAGGGCGGCGAGCTTGCTCCGCTGCGGGGCGTGCGCCGTGGCTGTGGGGGACGAGTGTTCGAGGACTGGCACGTTCATCTCCATGGGGTTCACAGGAGCAACTGCGATGCCACCCGGCAGCCCGGAGGCAGCCGCCGGCGCCTGGCAGCGCGCCTGCTCCTGGTATAGCGCTTGCTGACCCTCCGCGCATCGGCGCGACGGCGCCAGACTTGGATAAAGGAAGACGATCCCATGAAACTCTCGAAGGTGCTCTCGGGTCTCGCTGGCTGCGTCCTCTCCACTGCCTCGCTCACGGGGTGCATCATCGTCGATGGCGATGATGACGGCTCGCTCACCGTCGCGATGACCATCGACGGCAGCGACGCCGCGTGGGAGTGCTTCGATCACGACGTGAGCGGGCTCGCGGTCAGCGTCGAGGACGAGGCGGGCTTCCTCGTCGCGGAGGAGGTCACGGACTGCGAGGATTTCGGCCTCACCATCGGCGGCCTCTCCGAGGGGTACTATGACGTCGAGGTCTGGCTCGTGGATTTCGACGGACACACTATCAGCGATATCGTGCGCGTCGAGGGCGTCGACGTGCTCGACGGCCACGACACGCTCGTGGACGTCGATTTCCCCTGGACGTGGATCGATCCGTGACGCGCGCGGCGCGCCCGAGCGGCCGCGCGTAGGCCCTGCCGTCGGCGGTCGCTCGCGCCGCTCAGAACTTCTCCACCGACGGGCGCACGTCGATCTCGTGGGTCCAGGCGCTCGGCGGCTGGGCGTGGAGCTGGAAGTACGTCTCTGCCAGCGCCTCCGGGGCGAGCAGCGTGGCGGCGTCTCGGTCCGGCGCCGTGGCGCGCACGCGGGGCGTGTCGATCACGCCGTCGACGATCACGTGCGCCACATGGATGCCGCGCGGGCCGAGCTCGCGCGCGAGCGACTGGGCCACGGCGCGGAGGCCGAACTTGCCCACCGCCAGGGCCGCGAAGCGGGCGCCGCCGCGGAGCGAGGCCGTGGCGCCGGTGAAGAGGAGCGTCCCCCGGCCGCGCGCGAGCATGTCGGGCAGCGCCGCCTGCGCGCTCAGGAAGCCGCCGAGGCAGTTGATCTTCCAGGCGTCCTCGAGCTCTCGCGGGGTGAGCTCCAGGGCGCCGGCCATGCGAAATGCACCGGCGTTGTAGATCATCACCTCCGCCGGGCCGAGCGCCTCCTTCACCCGCGCGAAGGCCGCCGCGACCGAGGCCGGATCGGCGGCGTCCGCGGGGACGCTCAGGGCGCGCCCGCCGGCCTGCTCGATCTCCCGCTGCACGGCCTCGCAGGTGGCGGCCGTCCGGGCCACGAGCCCGATCGAGAATCCCGCGCTCGCAAAACGCCTGGACACCGCGGCCCCCAGGCCGGGACCGACACCGACGACGACAGCTACCTTGTTCGAGCTCATGCGTTGACCACCTTCCTGCCGGGCCTCGCGCCCGGCGAACGCTGGCAGATTACCCTCGTCCGGGGCTCGCAGCGGCGCGCGTCGAACCCGTCCTGCAGCAGATCCTCGTCAAGGCGCGCGACGCGCCGCGCGTCGTGACGGGGATCCGCCTCGGAGCTCGACGAGGTCGTCCTCCGGGGGGGCCCTCCACTGACGCACGAACAAGGGCCACGCGTCGTGGAGATACACGCCGAACGGGACCCACCAGATGAGATCGTTCGTCAGGCAGAGGACGGCGGACCGGGGCGGCCACTGCCCGGTCGCGAGCAGGGCCGCGAGGCCGATCGGCCCGAGGAGCTTGCCGAGCAGGCCGACGGCGGCGAGGAGAAAGCCGCGTTCCGGGGCGCGCGCGACCTCCGCATAGAGGATGGCGTACACGCCGACCACCATCCCGAGGCAGGCGAAGATCGCGGGGTGGTTGAGGGGCGGCATGCCCGCGAAGCGAAACAGCCATTGCGGGTCGAGCGCCGCGTAAAGCCCCCAGCAGGCGTTGTAGAGGGCGGCGAGCGAGAAGACGGCGCGGTGCAGTCGGCGGCGGGGGATCATGGGGCCTCTCAGGCGGGTGGCGTGAGGGCCAATATATCCGCGGCCCGCGCGATCCTGAAGAACGCGGCCATGATCGCGGGAGGAACTCCCCTTACCGCTGATCCTGCTGACTGCCTTGCTGCTGCGCGTACGCCTGCGGGCCTTGCTGCTGGCCGCGTGGCTGCTGGACGAGCTAGACGCCTTGCTGCTGGCCGCGCTGCTGCTGGCCGAGCTGGATGCCCTGCTGCTGGCCGCGCTGCTGCTGGCCGAGCTGGATGCCCTGCTGCTGGCCGCGTTGCTGCTGGCCGACGAGCTGGGCGCCCTGCTGCTGGCCGCGTTGCTGCTGGCCGACGAGCTGGGCGCCCTGCTGCTGGCCGCGTTGCTGCTGGCCGACGAGCTGGGCGCCCTGCTGCTGGCCGCGCTGCTGCTGGCCGCCTTGCTGTCCGAACTGGGAACCCCGCTGCCCGAACTGGGCGCCCTGCTGCCCTTGCTGCTGGACGCCCTGCTGGCCGAACTGGGCGCCCTGCTGCTGACCGCGCTGCTGCTGCGCTTGCTTCTGCGGGCCCTGCTGCTGGACGCCCTGCTGCCCGTACTGGGCGCGTTGCTGGTGGCCGCCTTGCTGCCCGTACTGGGCGCCTTGCTGCTGGCCGCGTTGCTGCCCGTACTGGCCGCCTTGCCGCTGGCCGCCCTGCTGCTCCTGCAGCAGCGTGCAGAAGAGCTGCTCGGCCTCTCTCAGGTGCTGCTCGACGTCCGCTCGCACCGCCTTCACGTGAGCGCGCAGCCTCGCGTTGTCCGCGCGCGCGACGGACGGCATGTCGAGGAGCTCGAGGGCGCGGCGATGGAGGGAGACCTGCGCCCAGGTGTAGGCGATGTCGAACTCGGCGCCTTCCTGGTCTTCCAGCGACTCGCGCAGCTCGGTCGAGCTGGCCTCGAGCTGCTCGCAGCGCGAGCAGGCCTCGATGTTGGCCCTGCTGCCCTTCGACGGCTCCGCCCCGCGCTGCCCCGCCTGCGAGCGCTCCTCGATGATCTGCTCGGCGTAGCGCTGCACCTCCGGGGACTCGGCCTTGTCTCGAGCGATCTCCGACAGCTCGACCTCCTTCTGGTGGATGAGCGAGACCAGCATCGTGATCTCCGCCTCCGACCCCTGCTGCATCGCGCCTTGCCGGCCGGCCTGCCCGCGGCCGCCTTGCCTGTCGTCTCGACTGCCGATCTCGCCGCGGCCTCCCTGCCTGCCGCCTTGATAGCCGGCCTGCTCGCCGCACTCGTGCGTGCCGCCCCCGCGCTGGCCGCCGGCCTGCCCGCCGACGCGCTGCCCGCCTTGCTGGCCGGCCTGCCCGCGGCCTCCCTGCCTGCCGCCGGCGTGCTCGCCGCCGCGCTGCCCGCCGCCGCCTCTCGCGCCGTCTCTGCCTGTCTGGCCGCCGCTCCTGTCTGCGCCCGTGGTGCCCCTGCCGGCCCCCTGGTCGCCGGCCGTCCCCTCGCGGCCCGCCTCGGCATCCTCGTCGCCGCCGATGCAGCCGCCAGCCCCCGCGAGGACAAAGCTCCCCGCGAACATGATCGCCATGAGGCGACCTGAACGATTGCCCAACATCTGCTTGCTCCTTGCTCGATATCGGCGCGCTGTCGCGCTCACCTGCCGGTTATCGGCCCCCAACATCTGGGTTCTCACCGCCGGGATGGTGAGCGAGGGGGAGCCCGAAGCCAGCATCGTCTTTTCCCCGAGAGCCCCACGCCTCCGGCGCGATCAGCGCGAGAATCGTAGTCCCGCTCAACGTCGACCCTGCCCGTCGCAAAACAGCCAACCCGCAGCAGCGGCGCTCTCTCTCGCTCACGTGACCTCGCCGCGCACGCGCCCGCCCGGGAGCCGCCGCGCGCCCCCGTCCGCGCCGGCGCGGGCCGGACAGGCCGCCTGACGACAGCCGAGCCGCCGTGCGCGCGCCCAAGAACCTGCTCGCCGCGGGCCGGTGGGAACCCTCCGGCGCGCGCGGCTGTCACACGGGGCCATGCCGCCGACCGTCGTCCGGTTCTTCGTCCTCGCTTATGCCATCACCTGGCTGTGCCAGCTGCCGCTCCTCCTCCAGCAGTGGGGCGCGCCCATCCTGCCGGGCGCCGCCATGGCGCCGCTCGCGCTCGGCGCCGTCGGCCCCTCGGTCGCAGCAGCGGTGTGCGCCTGGAAGGAACGCGGCCGCGCCGGGCTCTCCGGGCTGTTCTCGCCGCGCCGCGCGCCCGCGGGCTGGGCCCACGCGCCGCTCGCGCTGTGCATGCCGGCGCTACTGCACCTCGTCGGCCTCGCGCTGCTCGCGCTCGCCGGCGGGAGCACGCCGGCGACGCTCCTCTACGCCCCGATCACCCCGGAGCAGCGCGGCATCGCCGTGCTCGCGCCGCTCGGCGAGGAGCTCGGCTGGCGCGGCTATGCCCTCCCGCGGCTCCTGCCGGCGCACGGGCCCGTTCGCGCCAGCCTCGTCATCGGCGCTGCGTGGACCCTCTGGCACCTTCCCATGATGTGCCTGCCAGGCGTCCCGTGGTGGTCGATCGTGCTGAGCGCGCTCTTCATCACCTCGCTGAGCGTGCTGATGACGGCGCTGCACCTCGCGTCCGGCGGCAGCATGCTCGTGGCGTGGGCGGCGCACCTCGGCATCCACCTCGACAACGTCTCTCGCGCGCACCTGTCCGGCGACGGCGCGACGCCGCTCCTCGTGACGACGATCGCCGCGATCGCCGCCGCCGCGATCACGGCGCGGCGCATGCAGACCCGGCAGGCGTGCGCGGAGGCCGCAGCGGCGCAGCCTCGATCGCGCGCGGCGTGAGCCGCTCCGGCCGCGGCCTCGCGCGGCGGGCCCGCGCGCGATCCGGCCCGCGCTGCCTCTCGCCGCGCCGCCTTTCGCCGCGCCGCCGATGAGCGTAAGCTCCGGCCGATACCCGACCGGGCGACGCCTCGGCCCCGCCCCGAGCCTCCGGTTGCGGTCACTCTATGGGAACCTCCGCGCACCCCCGCCCGCTTTCCGGGCCCTCGATCAGCGTCGACTCGATGGACATCGAAGCCCTGAAGCGCGAGCTCGAGCGGCTCCGCGTCGTGGCTTCCCGCGATCGCGGGTGGCTCAACGCGCTGCTCGAGCAAGGCCCGCACGGCGTCATCATCTGCGACGCCTCCGGGAAGCTCGTCCTGCACAACCGGGCGGCGGAGCGCATCTGGGCCGGCAGCGCCTCGACCGAGTCGATGCGGGACTGGACGCTGTATCGCGCCTTCCACGAGGACGGCCGCCCGTACGAGGCCACCGACTGGGCGATGGCGCGCGCGATGTCCGCGAGGCAGGTCATCGAGAGCGAGGAGACCCGGATCCAGCGCTTCGACGGGACGCGGGGCGTGGTCCTCGGGAGCGCCGCGCCGATCCTCGGGCCCGGAGGCGAGCTCGAGGGGGGGATCTCGGTGTTCGCCGACATCTCCCGCCTGAAGCAGGTCGAGGCGGAGCGCGGCGAGCTCGCCGCGCAGCTCTCGCGGCGCCTCGAGGAGCTCGATCGCAGCGCCCGGCTCACGCAGGCGCTGCTCGCGGTCAGCTCCGCGCTGAGCGGCGCGATGACGGTCGAACAGATGGCCTCCGCCGTCGTCCGCGACATCCACCGCGTGCTCGGCGCCTCGACGACGATGATGTACGCGGCGGGCGAGGCGGTCGGGGCCGCGACGCTGATCGGCTACTCGGGGCTGGAAGAGCAGCGCGCGAGCCCTTACGCGACCGTGCCCCTCGACGCCCGACTGCCGCTCTCGGAGGCGCTCCGGCTACGCCGCCCGATCTGGGTGGACACGCAGGAGAGCCTGCACGCGGCGTACCCCGAGCTCGCGGCGCTGAGGCCCGCTCGCGACGACATCCAGGCGCTCGCCGTCCTGCCGATCGTCGCCCACGGAGCGCTGCTCGGCGGGCTCTCGTTCTCGTTCGCGGCCGCGCGGGCGTGGACCGATGAAGAGCGCGAGTTCTTGCTCAGCGTGGCCGCGCAGTGCGCGTCGGCGCTCGACCGGGCGCGCCTGCTCGAGCAGGAGCGCGAGGCCCGGGCGCGCGCGGAGATGCTCGCGGCCGAGCTCGAGCGGCAGCAGGCGACCTTGCGCCTGCTGAGCGAGGCGGGCGCCGTGCTCTCGAACTCGCTCGACGTCGGGGCGCGGCTCGCGCACCTGACCCACCTCGCGGTGCCCACGCTGGCGGACTGGTGCGCCGTCGACATGCTGAACGGCGACACCGTCGAGCGCGTGGCCGTTCACCACTGCGACCCGGCGAAGATCGAGCTGGGCGAGCGCCTGCGGGCGATGTCCCCGCCCCGGCTCGACGCCCCCACGGGCGTGCCGGCGGTCATCCGCACCGGTCGCCCCGAGTGGATGGCCGACATCCCGGACTCCATGCTCGAGTCCGCCGCGATGGGCCCGGAGCACCTGCGCCTGATCCGGTCGCTGGGCCTCAGGTCCTACGTCGTCGTCCCGCTCCGGGGGCGCGAACGGAACATCGGGGCGCTCACGCTGGTCCACGCCGAGTCGGGCCGGCGCTTCGGCGAGGCGGACGTCGCGCTCGCCGAGGAGCTCGCGAACCGCGTGGCCTTGCAGATCGACAACGCCAGGCTGTTCCAGCAGGTCGACGCGTCTCGCCAGCAGCTCGCGGGCCTTTTCAACCAGGCGCCGGCCGGCATCTGCATCCTGCGGGGTCCCGAGCACGTCTTCGAGCTGGTGAACCCGACGTATCGAGACATCCTCGGCGGCCGAGAGGTGATGGGCAGTCCGATCCGGGAGGCGCTCCCCGAGCTCCACGGCCAAGGCATCTTCGAGCTCCTGGACGGGGTCTACCGGAGCGGTCAACCCTACGTCGGCACGTCCGTCCCCCTCCGCCTGCGCCGCGGCGGCGCCGGACCGGAGGAAGAGCGCTTCTTCAACTTCGTCTACCAGGCGATGCGCGCGCCGGACGGCGGCACCGAGGGCGTCATGGCGTTCGCCTTCGAGGTGACCGACCAGGTGCTGGCGCGCCGCCACGTCGAGCAGCTCGCGATCGAGCTCGCCACGAGCGAGGCGCGCCTCCGGACGCTGGTCCAGGCGACCACCGCCGTCGTGTGGACGGCCACGGCGGAGGGGACGATCGTCGAGAGCTCGCCGAGCTGGCTCGAGTTCACGGGCCAGGAAGAGGCCGAGTACCTGCAGAGGGGCTTCCTGCGGGCGGTCCACCCCGACGATCGGGAGGCGATGATGCGGGCCTGGGCGGACGCGACGGCGCGCGGCGCCGTGTACGAAGCCGAGTACAGGCTCCGCCGGCGGGACGGCACGTATGCCTACACGGTGGCGCGCGCGGCGCCGGTCCGCGCCACGGACGGCAGCGTGCGCGAGTACGTGGGCTGCAACATGGATATCAGCCAGCAGCGCGAGGCGGAGCGGCTCACGCGAGAGCACGCCGAGGTGCTCGAGACGCTCCACGAGGTCGGGCAGGTGCTGTCGGCGGAGCTCGAGCTCGAGGCGCTCGTCCAGTCGGTCACCGACGCGGGGACGAAGCTCTCCGGCGCGGAGTTCGGCGCGTTCTTCTACAACGTGAGCGACGCACAGAGCGGAAGCTACATGCTGTATGCGCTCTCGGGGGCGCCGAGGGAGGCCTTCTCGCGCTTCCCGATGCCGCGCAACACGGCGCTGTTCGCGCCGACGTTCAGCGGAGAGGGCGTGATCCGCCTCGACGACGTGACCCGGGATCCGCGCTACGGCAAGAGCCCTCCTCATCGAGGCCTGCCGGAGGGGCACCTCCCCGTCGCGAGCTACCTGGCCGTCCCCGTGGTCTCGCGGAGCGGCAAGGTCATCGGCGGCATGTTCTTCGGCCACCCGAAGCCGGGGGTCTTCACCGAGCGCTCCGAGCGCATCACCGTCGGCCTCGCCGCCCAGGCGGCGGTGGCGATGGACAACGCCCGGCTGTTCCGGGAGGCGCAGTCGCTCATCCGCGCGCTGGAGCGCACCAACGCCGAGCTCGACCAGTTCGCGTACGTGACGAGCCATGATCTGAAGGCGCCGCTCCGCGGCATCGCGAGCCTCGCCCAGTGGATCGAGGAGGACCTGTCGGACAAGCTCACCGCCGACACGCGCCAGCAGATGGAGATGCTGCGCGGCCGCGTGCGGCGCATGGAGGCCCTGATCGAGGGCATCCTGGCCTACTCCCGCGCCACGAGGTTCCGCGAGAAGCCGGAGAGCGTGGACATCGAGAAGCTCTCGCGGGAGGTGGTCGAGCTCATCGCCCCCAAGCCGCCTGCGCGGGTCACGATCGACGTGCCGCCCGCGACCTTGCGGACGTACCGGGTGCCGCTGCAACAGGTGTTGATGAACCTGATCACGAACGCGCTCAAGCACGCTGGCCGCGAGGATGCGGCGGTGTCCGTGTCCGCCCGGGAGGAGGGCGATCGGTACGAGTTCTCGGTGTCGGACAACGGGCCTGGCATCGCGCCTGCGTTTCAGGAGAAGGTGTGGGGGATGTTCCAGACGCTGCAGGCGCGGGACAAGGTGGAGAGCACCGGGATCGGCCTTGCCATCGTGCGGAAGATCGTGGAGAGCCGCGGCGGGCGGGCCTGGGTGGAGTCGGACGGCAAGAGCGGCGCGACCTTCCGGTTCACGTGGCCCAAGCGGGAAGAGGCGCAGGGCGCCGCGTGACGCGCTCGCGATCGCGGCGGCGCGGGGACGCGCTCAGTTCGAGGGCTTCGGCATCTGGAACACCACGGCGTCCTCTTCGGCTTCCAGGTCGTTGACGTTCCAGTAGATGAACCCGCAGTCGACGGCGATCTCGAAGAAGTACGGCTGTCCGGTCGTGAGGGTGACCGTGTCCCCCATGCCGATGTGCGCCCTGCGCACCTCGCCTTGCCCCTCGCCGTTCACGTAAACGGTCCAGTAGACGAACTCGTCGTCCACCGCGAGCGACTTGGCGACGGCCTGAGCGTCGACCGTGGTCGTGAAGGGCGGGGCGCCCGGCGCCGCGTCCGTCGCCTTGGACTGGACTGCGCCGGTGTTGTCGGTCACCCAGTACACGACGCCGCCCGCGAGGACGATCTCGGTCGGGTTGCCGTTCGTCTCCGCGAAGACCTCGGCGGTGTCGCCGAGCGGCTCCTTCGTCTTGCGCAGGATCTGGCTCGCCCAGTAATCCGACCAGTAGACGTGCGTCGCGTCGACGGCGACGCCGATCGGGTGGTCGCTGGTGGCGACCTGCTCGGCGATCGCCTGGCTGCCGTCCGCCTTGGCCCGCCACACGGCCCCGGGCGTCTGCGTCGCCCAGTAAACGCTGTCGCCGAACGAGGCGATCCGGCCGAAGCCCGGAATGACGTCCTCGTCCTCCTGATGAGGGACCGCCGCGATCCGGATCGGGCTCGAGCTCGGCGGATCGATGGAGATCCCCAGCACGTCTCCGTTGCTCCAGTTCATCCACGAGAGCTGTCCGCCCGAGTAGGTGACCCAGGTTGTGTCGCCGAATCCGAGGGTGCCCGGGAGCGTGCGCGCGGCCCCGCCATCCTTCGGGATCGCGACGATGGCCTCGTTGTTGGCCATCAGCACGACATCCCGGGTGACCGCCATGCCCTTCGGGTTGGACCCGAGCACCCCCGGCATCTGCGTCACGGGGCACTCTCCCGCGGCGCAGCTCGATGGAGGGCACGAGGGCGCGCGCCCGCCCGCCCCATCGGCGCCACCGGAGCCGCCGGCGCCCGACGTGGCCTGCGCCGAGCCGCCATCCCCGGAGCCCGTGGTCGCCGTCGCCGAGGAGGCCGTCGTCGAGGACGAGGAGGGGGTCGCGTCCGTGCCGGGCTCGATGCCGAAGATGAGATTGCAACCGCTGCCCGCCGCTCCGAGCGCGAGCAGGGCGCAGGGCAGAGCGATCTTCTTGACCATGACGAAGTGTATAGAACGCGAGCGCGGCGCTGGCTACGATGGGCCAAGACCGCGCGATGGGAGGCGAGATGCGAGCTGGATCCGAGCGTGTCCGGAGCGGCAGCTGCGCCTGCGGCGCCGTGAGGTTCCAGCTTCGTGGCGAGCCTGTGCGCGTGGGGCTCTGCCACTGTACGTCGTGCAGGAAGGAGACCGGCAGCGTCTTCATGCCGTTCGCGGTGTGGCCGTGGTCGAGCTTCGCGTTCACCGGCGAGACGAGGTGCTGGGAGGGACGCAGCTTCTGCCCGACGTGCGGGTCGCGGCTGTTCTCGCCGCGGGAGGCCGAGGGCGAGGTCGAGATCAAGCTGGGATGTCTGGACGACGCTCCGACGGATCTCGCTCCGAGCTTCGAGATCTGGATCCAGCGCCGCGAGCCGTGGCTGCCGCCGCTCTCGGGCACGGAGCAGCACGCGGGAGATCCGCCGTGGGTCGCCGGCGCCCCGAGCGCGCCGCCGGCTCCTCGCGAGCCCGGGTGACTGGCACCCTGAACGCGTGCCCGAGCGCGATACCCGCGCTCACGCCAGCCTGCGGAGCTGCTCCAGCCGCCGGCGCTGGTCGATGTCGCGCCGCTTGATCTTCCCGGTCCTGAGCTCCTCGTACGGCCCGCACACCGGCCGGTAATCGCACTGCGCGCACGCCCCCTCCGCCGGCATCGGCAGGAGCGCCGCCCTGTCGATCGCGTCGCCGATGATCCCCGCCACCTGCGCGGCCGCCTCGCGGGCCCGCGCGTCCAGGTAGATCGGCACCTCGGTGAAGCCGCCGGCGGACGTGCAGTAATAGAGCCGCCCCGACTCGACTTGCGTCCCCGGCGGCATCAGCTTCTCCAGCGCGAGCGCGTAGAGGACCGGCTGGAGCGTGCCCCCGCCGCTCACGACCGCGTCGCGCGGCGCCCGCGCCTTGCCCGTCTTGTAGTCGGTCGCCCGCATCGCGCCCCACACGCTGCGCTCGACCAGGTCGATCGACCCCCGGAGCTTGACCCCGCAGTCGAGCGCCACAGGCTCGTCCGAGCTCCCCGGATCCCGGGTGGCGAAGCGGCGCGGCAGCCCGAACGACAGCTCGAAATGGATCGGCTCCCAGTCGCGGTCCTCCGCGGCGCGCCGCAGCCACTCGCGGAGATCGGCCCGCACCGACGCGATGCCGTCGTCCCAGACGCGCTGGATCGCCGGCGCGAGCTCGTCGGCGTAGCGCGCGGCCACGCGGTCGAGCGCCCGATCGAGCTCGGCCCTCGCCTCGTCGAGCGAGGCGACGCTCACCGGCAGCTTGCCCGCGTCGCGCAGCGCGACAAGCACCTCGTAGAGCACGTCGTGCACGAGCCGGCCGCGCTGGAGCGGATCGAGCTCCTCGATCGCCTCCGGCGCCGGGCGCGGCGCGAGCTTGTGCACGGCGTAGAGGAAGAACCGGTAGGGGCACGCGGCGAAGTGCTGGAGGGCGGTCGGCGAGAACGACCGGCGCCCGAACGCGTGCTTCGCGAGCGCCTCGCGCGCCTCCGCGGCCGGCTTGAACAGCCCGTCCGCGCTCGTCCACGCCGGGATCCAGCGCCGGGCCCGGAACCGGAGCGCCCGCGCGAGGTGCGGGTTCGCGCCGAGCAGGTAGCGCGCCGTGCCGATGGTCCGGTCCTCCGGGAGGCTGAAGAGCGTCTCCAGGAGCGCGAGGTCGTGCTCCGCCGCGTCGATGGCGTCCTCGGGCCGCGCGGGCGCGGGCCAGCCGATGCGCGCGGCGCCGCCCTGCTCGGCGCGGCGCTCGAGCTCGCCGAAGCCGGGCAGCCTGCCCTCGGCCGCGCGCAGGAGCTCGAGCCCGTAGAACGACGGCACCCGCGGCCGCGACTGGTCCATGTCGACGCGCGGGTACGACACGACGAGCTTGCGGCGGGCCGCGCCGACCGCGAGCCGGAGCGCGAGGCGTTCGCGCGCCACCCGGTCGTCGCTCGTGTCGAGGCCGGAGGCGCCCCCGGCGATCGCCCGGCGGAGCGCGTCGCGGAGGATCGGGTCCTCGACGACCTTTTGCGGGAAGATCCGCTCGGCGAGCCCGGGCACGAAGACCACGTCGAACGAGCGCCCGCGGGCGGCCTCGATCGGCGCCACGAAGAGGCGCCCGTCGCGGCGGGCGGCCGGGGGCAGCACGAGGTCGGTGAGCCGGTGCGCGAGGCAGAGGCGCACCTCGCCGAGGTCCACGGGGCCCACGTCGGCCATCGGCGCGAGCTCGGCGAGCACCGCGAGCACCCGCTCGGGGTGCCGGAGGGCGCGCGTCGCGAGCGCCGAGAGCCGGTCGCGCCACGCGCCCCACGTCGCTCGCTCGCCCGGGCTCGGCAGCGCCGAAAGGAGCGGCAGCGCGAAGTCGCGCAGGGCCGAGAGGTCGGCGAGCGTCCGCGCGATGCGCGCGGCGTCGCGCTCCTCCGGGGCGCGCGCGAGCTCTTGCCGGAGCTCGCGCTCGAAGCCGGAGAGGCGCGCTTTCCACCGGTCAAGCCCGCCGATCACGGCCGCGTCGACGAGGATCCGCTCCCAGCGCCGCGGGGCGCGCAGGGTGCCGTCCTGCACGGGGGCGTCGCGGTCGCCGCCGGGCGCGGCCTGCGGAGCCGGAGCGCCCGGCGCGGCGTGCGATTCCGGCGTGCCCGGCGCGGCGTGCGATTCCGGCGCGCCCGTCGGTTCCGGCGCGCCCCGCGGTTCCGGCGTGCCTGCGTGGGGCAGCGCGCCGCCGCCGGAGGGCACCTCCTCTTCATCTCCGAGCGCCAGCGCGTCCCCGAGCTCCTCCGCGCCCTCGTCGAGCTCGCCGCGCAGGAGCGCGGGGAAGAAGTCGTCGTCCGGCGGCACCCACCGGTCGGCCTCGGACGCGGCCGGCGGCGGCTCGCCCGCGGGCGTGGCGTCGGGCACCTGCCCGAGCGAGAGGTACTCGGCGAAGCGCGACGCCGAGAGGTGCTCGGCCGCGCACGCGAGCAGCGCGAGCAGCGCCCGGCCCGCCGGATCGGGCTGGACCGAGCCCTGCGCGAAGTACGCGGGGATCCCGGCCCGGCGCAGCGCCTCGACGAGGTGCGCGCGGTACTGCTCGGGCGCGCGCAGGAGGATCGCCATCCGCTCGAACGGCACGCCGCGTCCGGCCTCGCGCAGCGCGATGCGCGCGAGCTCCACGCACTCCCGGCTCTCCCCGGGCGCGGAGAGGATCTCCACCTCGTCGCCGAGCCCCGGGGCCTCGTCGGTCAGCGGATCGAACAGGTGCTCCTGCAGGCGCGCGAGCGAGGTGCTGGGCGCGGCCGGCAGCGGCCCGTCGTCCGCGCCGTCCGCGTCATCCGCGTCGCCGCCCGCGCCGTTGGCCGCGCCGGCGCCGTCGTGCGCGGCCGAGACCGCGGTCAGCGAGATCCGCCGCGACGGCGACCGGAGCGCGGCCTCGAGGTGGCGCAGCGACGCGGCGTCGCCGGCGGGCACGGTGGCGAGCGCGTCGGGCGAGCGCGCGGCCAGCGCCTCGATCAGCTCGCGCTCCAGCGCGAACCGCACCGGCAGGTCGAGCAGGAGCATCGGCAGCCCGAGCAGCGGGTGCCTCGCGCGCGGGTCGCCGCCGTCGTCGGCCCGGGCGCGCTCGGCCGCGAGGCGCAGGACGAGCGCGCGATCGGCGAGCCCGGCCGCGTCCAGGGCGGCGTCGAAGGCGTGGGCGATGCGGTCGAGATCGGCCGGCGCGAGCGCGTCCGGAGCGACGCCGGCGAGCCGCACCTCGTCGAGCGTCCGCGCCACGGCGCGCGGCAGCCCGGGCCGATCCGCGACGCGGGCGAAGCGGCCGAGCAGCCCATCCTGCGCGAGCCCGTCGATGGCGCGGGCGCACAGCGCCTCGATCGCGAGGGCGCTGGCCGGGACGAGGCCGCGCGCGGCGAGCGCCGGCATCGCGAGCGCGGCGGCGACGCGCCCCAGGGTGAGCCGGTGCCAGCCGAAGGTGGCGCGGCGGCCGCGGATCGACGCGCGGGCGAGCTCGCTCACGGCCTCGACCGACGCGCCGACGAGGAGCACGCGCTCCGCGGGGCGCCGGCGGCGCAGCCAGCCCACGGCGCGATCGAGGCGGGCGGCGGCGCTGGGCGATGTGATGACGGCGTGGGGCACGGGGCGCTGGGGGAGGCGGCGGAGGCCGCGGCGACAGAGACCGCTGCACGACGGTGCAGGCCGGGAGTGTGAAGCAGAACGGCGGTGGAGGAAACCCGCCGCCGAGCGGGACGGCGCTGGCGCGGGGCCGGCCGAGGTCGCCGGCTTCGGGCCCGTCGAGGCTGCCGTGCGGAGGCCCGCGAGCCGCTTGGCCTCGACGGCTGCTCGGCGTGCGCTATCGCGCGCGAGATCCCCGCCGCCTCGTCGATCGAGCATGCACACGCAAGCTTCGCCCTGGTTCTGGCCGCACGGGCGCGGTGTCCTCGGCGCAATCCGTGCGGCTCGACGCACAGGAGCGCTGGCGGCCGAACGGCGGAGTACGTGCTCATGCAGCAGCCTACCTATGGAGATGTGCTGATAGAACGCAGAAGATCACGACCTATCCACGGGAGTGCGGACATAAATCGCGGGAAGATGCGCCCCATCTGTGGGAATACGGATCGTACGCCGCGGTGGGTCGCGGCCTACATGCTGGAATGCGCAGATAGACCGTGCGTCACAGATAATCGCGACGTTGGGCGCGGGTCGATTGCGATGCGCCACCCTCCGAAGTTGATCGGGGAAGCCATCACCTAATAGGCGCTGCCCTCGAGATGCGCCGCTGGTTACTGCTTTCTTGCCCGAGCACGGGCGGCGTAGGCGCCTCCAGCGAGGGCGAGAGGTGGGATAGGAAGGCGCCCGCGACGGGAGGCGCGAAGAGATGGCAGTTGCGAGCCGTGCGTCGGCGGCGGTGACGGTCTTGAAGCTCCGCCTTGCTCCTCCGATACGCCAACGCGGTCGGGCGACCCGAAAGACATCCGATGCAGATCCGCGCGACACGGCACGGTGACTCGTGCGGCACCGAGAAAATCGGGACGACCGAACTGCACGGTGTTCGCGGGACGATGCGAGCGACTTGCTTCCATAGCCCGGTCGGGATAGGACCGACCTTGGTGACGGCCGGACTGCAACGGGCTGTCAGCAACCTCCGACCTCAGCGCCGCCCATGATCTTGACCACGCCGCAACTCGATCCGGATGTTTCGATGGACGTGTTGCTCGTCTGCGCCCTGAAGGACGAGTACGAACAGGTTCTTGCCGTTTCCGATGGCTTGTTCCATCCCGGCTGGATCCAACACCCTGGCCCTCGGGGCTGGACAGTAGCCGACGGGAGCTTCGCGACCTCGATAGGAAGGCCGTTGCGCATCCGGGCGACCTGGGCGAGTCACATGGGACGGGAGCAGGCTCAAGCGGTCGCGAGCCTGCTCATCCAAGCAGTCCCGACGCGATGCCTTGCCATGAGCGGGATCTGCGCCGGCCGCCGCGGCAAGGTCAGCCTGGGCGATGTAATCTTTGCCGACCGGCTCTGGTCGTATGATGCAGGCAAGCTCGAGAAGGAAGAGGGCAAGGACAGGTTCCACGGCGACATGTTGCAGTTTCGCCCGGACCCTGCGTGGGTCCAGCGGATGCAGGCAATCTCCATCCCGAACAACGCCGCCTGGTTGGCCGCTCGCCCGCGCCTCACGCTAGAGCAGCAGGAGGACTGGGCTCTCCTTTGTTTCCTCTCCGGCGATGACCCTCGCCGGAGCCTAGGCTTTGACTCCGCGTGCCCGGACTGGACCGTGGTCCTCAAGCGCCTGTGGCAGCGTGGGTGGGTGGACAAGTCTTTCGCCCTCACAGAAGCAGGCCGCGAAAAAGCGACCGAGCTGGACCTTATGTATCCTCGTGGGCTGCCGGAGCAGCCGGAGTTCAAGCTGCATGTGGCCCCGCTCGCGACCGGCGCAGCCGTAACAGAGGATGAGGGAATCTTTCCACGCCTCGCGACATCCATGCGCAAGGTTCTGGGAGTGGAGATGGAAGCGAGCGCGCTCGGGGCGCTCGGCGAGATGCACAGGGTGCCGGTAGTGGTTGCCAAGGGAGTATCGGACTACGGCGACTTGCTCAAGGATGATCGCTACCGAACCTTTGCGGCAAGAGCCGCCGCAGAGTGTTTGATTTCGCTTCTGCGCGGTTGCGCGGATCTCCTGCCCGAGCGGGTCGGGGGCAGCTCGCCGGATGCACCAAACGACGCGCCGAACGCTGGATTGCCTCTCGCTCTCGTTCGTGAGCTGGCCGAGCTATATCCGGACGTGAGGGATGCACGCGCCGTATGGGAACGCGCTGGCGGTCGGCGAAGCGAGGTCGAGGATGTGTCGCGGCCGGCCGACCTGTGGCAACGGCTCTGGGGTCGCAGCACCCGCGGGGCCAGCGTCCGGCCGGAGGCCCTGTTGCGAGCGGCTCTCGTCGATAATCCCAATAATAAGATACTGGCAGATCATCTCACCCAAATCGAGCGGTACACGGAGGCATCACGTGACTGAACTGCTGACGGAGCTCCTGGAAGCCGGGCTCATCGAGAAAATGGGCGGAGACGACACGCGTCTAGAGAAGATCGAAAAAGCCGCAGGTGCCATAGCCCAGGGGCTGCGGGAGCAGCCGCCGAGATTGATTCGGGCCATACTTACGGGGATCGATCCGGACGTGCCCGCGGATGATCCTGCCATCGTGCAGGCCAAGCGGGCGCTGGTCGCGGAGTGGAAGTCGATGAACTCCGTCTATACGGATACGCCGGTCAGACTGCTACGATCCATCTTGCTGGAGGCGTGCAACCAAGTCGGTGAAGAGGGGGACAAAGCGGCGATCTTGTGGTTGACGGCCGCGGACATGCTCCCGTTGCAACGTTTGGGCAGGGAGGAACAACCAGTCCGTAAAATGCTCGAGACGTTCGCTTCTCGCACAGAAGAGATGAGCGTTGCAATCCCGGACATGCCAAAGACTTCAGAGTCCGATGTGGTTGAGTCGCTGACGATGTCGCTTGCAGTCGTAGGGGTTGACGCGCGTAAAGTAGATAGGAACACTCTGCGGCAGAGAGTCGCAGCCACGGCTGGACCGAACTTTCATGGCCAGACATTGAATAATCCAAATCCGCACTGGTCCAATCAGGCCCAGCATTGGAGCTTCGAGTTTGCTGAGAGAATGGGGGCCCTGTTGGCAGACGAGTTGGACGCACTGGCGCAGGATATGCGGCAGCAGGTGGCTCAGATCGGTCAGAGCTTGGAGAAGCCCATGTCCGAGATCATGGGGCGGATCGAGAGTAAGCTTCGATCGCAAGAGCTTCTGTTGCAAGCTGTGCTGGAAGCTGGCGAGCGTCGCATCTGTGCAGAAAAGCGCCGTCTCGATGCGCTTTGGTGGTCGGAAGCGCTCTACTCGTCCTCTGCACGTCAAAGCTACCGAGAGATGAATGCATCATTGGCTGCGGTTGTCATGGCGATCGATCTTCTCACGTCCGTTTCCAGCCCTTCCCCTGCGAGCGTCGGGTATATGCTTGCCGAAACGGTCAATCGCCTGCCCAACGCTGGCTTCGAGCGCAAGCTGGGGATGAGAAATCTGCTCGTCGAACTGCGTGAACTTCGCGGCCATCTTCCCTCGCAGTGGGCATCTGCGCTCGCCGATCCGCCCGCAGAAGGGCGGCTGAGCTTGCGCGACACCGTCGTGCAGTCCTTGCAGGACCGCGAATGGGACGTCGATACCTCGATGCGGCGAGCGGGGCTCACCTCAGACATGTCCTTGAGCCTCCCGGTCCTGGCGCATGCCATCTTCCGCCAGGAGCAAGCGGTTCGGCTCGCGGAGAGCATAAAATGACCCGACGCTGCATGAACGATGGCTGCTTCGCTGCTGACGGTGAAGCGTGCGCGCTCGGGCACATGGATCTCGCCCAGTGTCCTTCTTGGATGCAAGCGGCACCACCCGAGGCAGAGCCGGCCGCGGCGCCCGTGCGAACGATCG
The DNA here is from genome assembly GCF_028553905.1 of Sorangium sp. So ce836. Taxonomy (NCBI): domain Bacteria; kingdom Pseudomonadati; phylum Myxococcota; order Polyangiales; family Polyangiaceae; genus Sorangium; species Sorangium sp. So ce836. The sequence continues at coordinate 563,805 of NZ_CP102233.1, forward strand.
GAGGGAGGGTCCCGTGGTCGGGGAGCGCGCTGGGTTTGGCGGATCTCGCCAACCTGACGCCGAGGGCTCGTACCATCCTCGTCGGTGTGCTCGGTGCGCACGATGCCGGAAAGACCACGCTGCTGACCGGCAACTATCTACGCCTTATCCGGGGCGAGACACTCGCGGGAGCGCGCTTCGCCGGATCTCGCACCCTGGGAGCATGGGAGTCGCTTGCTGCGTGGACTCGGTTCGATGACGCGGCCCGCCTGCCCTCTTTCCCGCCGCACACACCGCGCGGCACGGCCCGAGTTCCGGGATTGCTGCACCTGGCGCTGCGCAGCTCTGCAGATGAACTCCGAGACGTGCTGCTTACGGATGCGCCTGGAGAGTGGTTCTCGCGCTGGTCGACCAAGGAGAACGCACCGGATGCAGAAGGCGCCCGCTGGATCGCGCGGAACGCGGATGCCTTCCTCGTCCTCGCTGATTGTGAGCGCCTCTGCCAGCCGGGGCGCGGCTCGTCGCGCAACGACATTCGCAAACTTCTCGAGCGGCTCGGCAACCATGTCCGATCGCGGCCTACCGTACTCGTGTGGGCCAAGGCCGACTTCCGTCCGAGCGACGGGATTCGGGAAGCCATCCGTGATGCACTTGGGAGCCGCATCCCCCATGCAAAGGAAGTCGAGGCCACTACTAACCGTGTAGAGTCCCTGGCCGACGCCTTGGAAACCGCGCTCGCTCCCGCGTGGTCGGGACCGACGGCTCGACCGATCACTGTGCCTATTTTGCAGCACGAGCCCTTCACCGTGTTCCGAGGGAGTCCCCATGCACACGCCTGAGGTTATGCTCCTCGGTGGTCCCAACAGCGGAAAGACCCACTACGCCGGTCAACTTTACGGTCGCCTCCGCAGGCGTCCAGGACGGTTGCAGCTTCGGGAAGGAGACGGAACCCCAACCGATCTCAGCGCTCTCGAAGAGGTGCTCCATTGTCTGGAAAACGGCCGCGCCGCCAAGCACACATCGGCCGGCACCTGGTCCGAGGTACTCTTGCCCCTTGTCGACGGTCGCGGCCAGGCCCTCGACCTGCTCTGGCCAGACTACGGCGGAGAGCAGCTCAGTGTAGTCTTCGAGCAGCGCACCGTCTCAGAGGCGTGGCGAGACCGGCTGGTCGACGCCGACGGATGGATGCTGCTGATCCGGCTCAAGGCGGAGACCACCTATCGAGACGCGATCGCAGATTTGGCGCAACGTCGTACGAAAGAAGGCAGTGACAATGAAACCAGCATACCTGCGCCGACCGCTCGTACTACCGCCTGGGACGCCAACGCGCGCTGGGTGGAGCTGTTGCAAATCCTGCTGCATGTCGCCGGCCTTGGCACCGTCGGGCGCATCGCGCGGCCGCGATTGGCGGTGCTGCTGTCTTGCTACGATGAACTGGTAACAACGAAGTCGCGACCCTTCGACGTGCTGGCCGAGACCATGCCGTTGCTCTCGTCGTTCCTCGAGAGCACGTGGAAACCGGAGCATATGAGCGTCTGGGGGCTCTCCGCGCTGGGACGCCTCCTCGAAGAAAATAGCGCGGACGAGCGCTTCATTGACCAGGGGCCCGAGCGACAGGGTTGGGTGGTGGCACCACAGGGCGGCGAGACCGACCCGGACCTGAGCCGTCCGCTCGCCTGGCTTCTGGGGGACCGATGAATCGCGCGCTGCGGGCTAGCTACGGAGCCCGGGACAACATGCACGCGCTCCTGTCCTGGAACGGTCCTCCGGGCGCACTCCCGGCGGAACTGCTCGGGCTCACAGACAAGCCACCGGGCTCCTATGGGCCGGGGGATCGCTGGTGGCCCTCAGTGGGGTGCGGTCCGGTCGGCGGTTGGTGGGCGCTCTGGTGGACCGAACCCGATACGCAGGCGCGCCGCGGCGGCATGGTGCGCAGCGAGGTAGCGCTCTGGCGGCAGGAGGACGCGGGATTCATCGAGGACCTGCGGCCGGTCATGGCCTCGCTTTCGGCCGGCAGGGCCATTCCGGCACCCCCAAGCGAGTTAATGAGGGCGGTGGCAGATGCGTTGCTGTCATCCGAGGCAGGACTTCCGATCGTTACCGATCTGGATCTGTGGCCAGGTGTTCTTGCCGGTCTCTGGGAACGGCTGTGGCCAGAGGCGCGATGCGCATTCTCTGCAAGGATGGCCACTAGCCCACCTCAAGGGGGCGAATCTGTCGCACCACCCTGGCTGTACGGCGTACCCGCCGAGCGCACATTGCAATGGCCGGGATATCGAGTGATCGCGGTTGCGTCGAATTCCGCGCCGCTCCACCGTGCGGCACGATGGCTCGTGGGCGACACCGATCCAACTCTGGAGGAGGTGCTCCGTGCTTGCCCTGCTTTACCCGCCGATCCGAGTGGTTTGCGCCGCGCCGCACGAGCGGCGAATGGGTTGGAGGCTCTCCGCTTCTCGCATGATCCGGCGAGCGCTCTCGGATTCTTGAGGACGCTGATCGCCCTGGCCCCTGCCGCGGACGCCGCCCCTCTGCTTAAGGCCGAAGCTGTTGATGGAGTGAGACGTGGCCTTCCGGGCGCATCGGTGTCACTCGTGCGAGCACTCGCCAACGTTAGCCCTGGGCCCTTGTCGATCACTGGAACGCCCGGCGAAGAGGTGGAGACCTGGATCAGGGATCGAGGCGCCCTGCTTCCGGCGGCGGAAACCCTGCCGCTGCTGTTGGGCCTCGCGCCCGGAGAGGCGGAGGGCTGGTGGCAGAACGCCGTACGAAAAGCGCTGTCCAGGGTTCTGTTGCGTCCGAGCACTCCCTGGTCCAAGGTGGCGATTCACTGGCTTGGGGATGAGGGCGCGGGCCCAATCCTGAAAGACATCCTCCCGGCGACCAAGGAGATTGAGAGCGCCCTGCTCGACGTTGCGAGGGACACGGTACTTACGGAGAAGCCCCTTGGCCAGATTCTCCTCCAAGCCGAAGAGAGGAGATGGTCTCGATTGCATGCATGGGCGGCGATGCAGCTTACGACGCCGATGGAGGCATTTCGGCTGCAGAAGTCCTTTCCAGCAGATCCTTGGCCTGGCCTGGAGATCCTGGTCAACCAGTTGCCAGGCCCGGCCGTCGTCGCGGAAGCCGTTGCCAGGCCAGACGCCCAGTTGGCGGGCTTAGTCGCGCGCCGCACCGTGAGGGAACCAGCGCTATTGCGGCAGATCGACCCCGGCCAGAGGGCCTGGCGTACGCTCTGGAGCGCGCATGTTGCCGCTGGCGGAGCTTGCTGGCTACCAGACGTGAACCGCGAGCGACTCGGACAAGCGTTACTCGACGCGGTGCTGGAGGGTGACGAGCCGAAGGGCCTTATCGTTGCTGCAGCGGAGGGTTTGGCCGAGATCGCGCTCCGTCATCCCGAACGGTCCGCTCTGTGGGAGAAACTCGGCCTTGAAGGGCGAGCGGAGTTGCTTCCCCGTGCTGGCGAGGCGCTGTTCAGGCTCTGCAGCATCGGCCAGGTGAGCGATCGCCCGGAGGCACTTCTCATGGAGTTCGTTGTAAATGCCGCCCGCAAGGTCAGCCCATCGGCGAGAGCCATCACGACCCTGCTGGCATGGAGCGCCCCATTGAATGAAGAGGAGGTCATTCGATGGCTTCAACGGTCCGGGGGTGAGGAATGGGCCTCTCTCGCAGAGGAACTTGGCCGGAACGTACTGAATCGCGGATGGAAGCGAGCGGCCAAGGTGCTCTACGACCGCTCGTCTTGGATACTGGAGCTTCGTCCTGCTGCGGTGACTTGTCAGGAATTACTGCCGCTGTTCGACCGGCTCCTCCTCCATTTTGTGAGCGGTCGAGGTGCATTAACACCCTCGGACCAGGCTCAGATTATTCAAAAGGTTGCTGATCTCGGGGCGGAGCTTTCTCCCAACGGTCTGGATGACCTGTGGGAGCGTGCGGGTGGGGAGCGCAAGCGTCTGAGTAGTGCGGGCATTCCGGCTGTTCGATGGCGCGAAGCTGCCATTCAGGCTCATCATGGGGCACTCCGTGGCGGAGTGCTGGCGTTGCTCAAGGAGTTGCAGTACGACTTCCCACACAACTCTGAGTTGCGCAGAGCTGAGGAGGTCTTCACTCACGTGCCCCCTGAACACAAACGATGATTGTCCGGGCATTCGCCACTCCTCTGTGTAGCGGCGGAGAACACGGTCCGGTGTTCGCGCGGCACCACGGAGCGTAGCCGATGGCTCAGTGGGATCAACAACAGGCTGCAAAAGTCTCCTCGAATTTCATATCTCAAGGCTCGACGGGGCTCGTTCAAGTAAGGACGCCCCTCGCCTCTCGGCTCGGATCTGCACCAATAGCCGCCCAAGAAGGGCATGCAGGCGACGGGCGCTGCGCGCCGGCGGCTGCATGCCCGAGGCATTGGACAGCATCACGGAGATGGTGAATGACGACGCTCGACGCGATGCCCGGGGTGCTCGCCGCGGCTGTGGTCGAAGCTGCGCTCGAGCTCGTCGGCGCGCAGGAGAACGGCCCGCCCTCGAGGCTTCGCGCGGATGACGCTCTCCTCGCGAGCGCACGCGTGAAGGCTGCCATCGCAGAGGTCCCCGGTGCACCCGATGCGGAAGGGTGGAAGCAGGTCATCACCCGACTGGCCGTCTTTTTGGCGCGCGGCGTCGTGAAGCGCTGGAGCAACGCATACCCGGACCGCCTGGAGCCGCTGAGGGCCGTCGAGGCCGCTGAGGCATGGGCCGCGTGCCCGTGCGCGCATCACGCGGAGGCTGCCGCCGAGACCGCGCCGGGCGCAGCTCGGCAGGCCATGGCGGCGTGGAGGAGCTCACCAAAGGAGGCCGCCTGGGCAGGGCGTACGGCTGCATGGGCCGCCGATGCGCCCAAGTATGGCTGGCAGACGATCGCTGCCATCGTCGGAGCATGCCGCGCGACAGGCTCAAAGGAGGTGATAGCAATGGCGGAACGCTTCTTCTCGGCCGAGCTACGAAGCCGATGAAACCTGTGAGATCCGCCGAACGAGCCGTCGATGCCGGCGGTCGCTACGCACCCGCGACAGAACGGCAGGACGCTGGGTAAGACGGCAGCTGTGTCAAGGAGCGCCACGCAGGAGAGACGGCACCGCCTGGCACGGGCGAGGGGCGTCGCGCCTGTCACGTGCGCGGAGGTTCGGCCGGGCTGGACGACTTGACGGCCCGGCCCGAGTGCGAGCAAATGCCCGGAGGTGTCCCGCCCCCCGCGTTGAGGAGCCAGCCGTGGTCTGGAGAGTCGAGAAATCCGACGTTCGCGCGGAGCAGGTGGACCACCTGACGAAGGAGGTCCAGGAGGGACGCAGGGTGGTCGTGACCGGCCCGGGTGGGCGCGGGAAGACCGACGTCCTCCTGGACGTGACGAGGCGCCTCGGCGAGCAGGCCGTGCTCGTCAGGGTGCCGTCTGGGCTCGACCAGGTCGAGGCCGTCGTCATCCAGGCGGCGGCAGGCCTGGGGGACGAGGCGCTGCGCGAGGTCGACGCCGCGCTGCGCGATCACGTGGACCGGCTCGAGCCGGCGCTCAACGTGCTTCGCCGGCACATCGGAGGGCGGTTGCTCGTGGTCGACGACATCGACTGCCTGGCGCCGAACCCCGGAGACATGGACCTCGACGGAGTCATCGGGGAACGCCGTGAGGCCCTCGACGCCTGGCTCGGCGAATACGCCTGCCTCTGTTCGAGCGAGGTCAGCTTCGATCGGCTGGGCCTTCGGACCTTGGCGCTCTCGCCGCCCGAGGACCCCCCCCTCCGGCTCGTGAACGACGTCGAGCACGACGTCATGCCCGTCTGGAAGAGCGTCGGAGGGGATCTCGGCCGCTTCCGCCTGGCGATGGCCCTGGCGCAGATCGAACAATGGCCGCCCGACGCTCGGGTCGGTCGTGAGGACCGACTCCTCGAAGCCATCTGGGCGGCCTTGCCCGGCTCGCAGCGCGAGGTCCTCGGGCTCCTTGCGATCCATGGCCGTCCGCTACCAGACGAGGTCTGGCAGGCCCTCCCTTCCCCGCTCTCCCCGTCGGTGATCTCGCAGGTCCGCTCCCTGACCGCGATCGTCGGCAGTGACGGACGCTCCCTCTGGCTCGAGGGGCCGGCGCGGCGCTTCGCAGAGACGCGCCTCTCTCCCGAGGAGCGGGTCCATGCCCACCTCTGCCTCGCCGCCGCGTTCGCCGGCGAGCTCCGGGGCGACGAGCCCAATGCATGGTCGAAGGCCGCGTCCCTCATCGAAGCCGAGCGGCACTACGCCGCCGCTGGGCAGCCCGATCGAGCCCTCCTCTTCGCGCGTTACGGCGTGGCGCTCCTGCTCGACCTCGCCCGCGAGCGCTCCCTCCTCGGCCGCTTCCAGCAAAGCGAATATGGTGCCGCCGCGGCCATCTACGAGAGCATCCTGAAACTGCCCGAGCACCGGATCGGCCCACGGGCGTGGGCCTATGCCAAGCACTACCTCCACTACAACCGCTACAAGGCGAAGCCGGCCCTGGTGGAGCCCGTCTCCAAGACGGAGGCGGGGTATCGCGCCTCCGTCGAGCGGTGGCCCGAAAACGCGCTCTTCTGGTCTCGGCTCGCGCTCACGCAGTTCCTCCAGGGGGAGCGCGGCCGCGCCCTGTCGACCCTGAAGGAGGCGAGGGCGAAGGTGCCGGCGCACAGGCGCAAGGAGTGGTACCTCCGCTGCCGCACCGTGCAGCACCTCCTGCGATTCGAGCCGCCGCACGTCGTCGACGCGCTCCACGTCTGGGAGCACTACGAGGCGAGGGACCACAGCGAGGCCGAGGTCGAGGAGGAGCTCTATGCCGCTCTCTCACGGGGATTCTTCGCCGCCCTGCTGGAGGCGCCGGACGTCCCCGCCGTGCACCTCCATCGCGACATCAAGATCATTATTACCCGTACAAGCAAGGGATTCTCTTGCGCGCTGGAAGAACTCTACGTCTCCGCCCGCGCCGCAACCCCCCTCGCCGCCCTCGCCGCCGCCGTCATGAAGCTGCGCGAGGAGACCGAGCGCTTCCGTCGAGCGCTGACCCATACGCTGGATCCCGCTGCCCGCGCCCAGAAGCAACGCCTCCTTGGCAGCGTCGACATCGTGGCCTCGCGCCTCCTGGGAGAGGTCCCGGAGACTACCTGGATTCTCGGAAAGGTCATCGCCGATCAGGACGGATCGATGCTCGTCCGCGAGGTGGGATCGAGCGCGCGCACCTTCGCGCTCGGCGTTGCAGACGCCCTCGATCCATCGCTCGTGCCCGACACCCATCCCCGCCTCGTCTGTGTCCGCACGGGCGCCGCCGGCGAGCCCGTCGGCCCTGTCGTCGAGCTCGGCAAGCCGCTGGGTCGCGATCCGGAGCGGCTCTGGGCCGAGTGGCGCAAGCGCCTCGGCGAGGCCGAGCCTTCCCATGAGTAGCGCGCTCGGCGTCTACTTCCTGGACGTCGGGCAGGGCGACTGCTCGTTCGTCGTGCCCCCGGGCGGCGGCAGCGCTGTCCTCTTCGACTGCAACGACGCCCACGTCGCGGATCGCTTCGTCGTCGATCACGGCATCACCCACCTCTCCGCAGCCGTTGTCTCCCACCTCGACGTCGACCACATCCGCGGCGTCCTCCCCTTCCTGGAGGGGTTTTTGGCCCGCGGGGGCAAGGTCGACGAGCTCTACATCGGCATGGACGGCGACCCGAATGAACGAACGATGAGGGAGGCGTGCACGGCCCTCCTCGACAAGGCGTTCGCGTGGGAGAGAGACGATAAGCTCGTGCTCTGCTCGCCCACCCGCGAATCGAAGCCCAAGGTCGTGTGCAGCGGCGCCGGCTGGAGCGTGGACGTGGTGCTCCCGTACTATGGGAAGCAGCTCAAGGCGATCGTCGACGGCGAGCAGCCCAACGAGTGTTCCGCCGTCCTGCGCGCGACCTGCGGAGGGATCGCGGTCCTCATCGGCGGCGACGCGCCGCTCTCGTCCTGGTCCCGCCTAGACGATGGGCTGGTGAAGGCCAGAGTCGTCCGCGCGCCCCACCACGGCGGCGAGATCCGCAGCGGAGATGACGACTTCCGCGACCTGTACGAGCGCGTGGAGGCCGAGCTCTCCGTCTTCTCGGTGGGGACGAACAACCGCTGGGGCCATCCCTTCGAGGACCACGTCCACGCAGCGCATCGCGCTGGATCGTGCCGCGTCCTCTGCACCCAGCTCACGCCGAGATGCCACGAGCGGCCTGAAGAGCGCCTGACGCAAGGCCTGGCGCGCACGGGAGAGGTGACCTACGCGTACCGTCATCACGTGAAGCGCTCTGCGGACACGGTCGAGGTGCCCTGCGCTGGCTCGATCGCGTTGACCCTCGACGGTGCCGGAGGCTACTCCGTCGCGCCGGCCCGCTACGGCTGGCACGACGCCTTCGTCGCCAAGCTGGACCAGCCCATGTGCCTGTAAGACCCCGGCGTCGCGCTGCACGGCTCTCTCGGCGCTGATCTTGAGGACTACCCTGCCGGGCAGATACGAAGGAATGGGACGAGTGCCTCTATGGCGCCTCGTTCCCGGAGGATGCGCGCATCGGGTCCGTCGAAGAGCCCCCGCCAGGAGGGCCGAAGCCGTCCGGACGCCCCTGCCCGGGGCGCGCGGCACGCCGTGAACCCATCCGGGGGAGCCGGCTCGTCCACGCCGGACATGGATGGCACCCGTCTCCCGGTGGACGTGCCTCCACAAAAACATGGGTCGCACCCATCTCCGCGATGGACGTGCCTCCACAAAAACATGGGTCGCACCCGTCTTCCGGTGGACGTGCCTCCACAAAAACATGGGTGGCACCCATCTCCGCGCTGGAGATGCCCCCCTCCGCCGCCCCCCGCGATCCTCCGCCAGCCCCTCGCGCCCCCTCTCGCCGGCGCCCCGGGCCCAGCCTCCCGACGCGACGCGCCCCAGGGCGAGCCGGTTGCCGGCCGAAGGCGGCGCCGCTGCCGCGGACCCGGCGAGCGGGCGAGCTCGCTCACGGTCGCTACCTCGCCCGCCGCCCTCCGCTATACTCGCCGCGTCATGCTGTGCGCTGCCGCGGCGGGGCCACCCCTCCGCCCCTTCATGGTCCGCCGTGCCCCGGGGCCGGCATGAACGACGTCGACCTTCGCTGGATGGATCGCTGCCTGGAGCTCGCGGGGCGCGCCGCCGGGCGCACCGCGCCGAACCCGATGGTCGGCTCGGTCATCGTGCGCGGCGGCGAGGTCCTCGCCGAGGGGTTCCACGAGCGAGCCGGGCTGGCCCACGCCGAGGTCGACGCCCTCCGCAAGCTCGCCGGCCGCGCCGACGGCGCCACCCTCTACGTCAACCTCGAGCCGTGCTGCCACCACGGCCGGACTCCGCCCTGCACCGACGCGCTCCTCCGATCCGGCGTCCGGCGCGTCGTGATCGGCATGATCGACCCGAACCCCCTCGTCTCCGGCAAGGGCGCGGCCCTGCTCGAGAGCGCCGGGATCGAGGTCACGATCGGCGTCCGCGAGCCCGCGTGCCGCGAGCTCAACCGCGCCTACATCGCGAGCATGGCGGAGCGCACCGCCGTGGCCGCTCGAGCGACGCCGACGTCCTGACCCCGCGCACCGGCACCGCCGACACCCCCGCAAGCGGCGGCCGCCGCGTACCCCAGGCGTCCAAGACCCGCGTGCCCCCCTGGCGAGCGCGGCGCCGCGACCTCTCTCTCCTCATGAACCTCCCGGCCGTACACGCCGCGGCCAAGCGCCCGGCGAATCTCGCCGCTCGCGCGCCATTCCAGGACGCGACCCGGCGAGATCCCCCACTCGCGCGCCATTTCCAGGCCCCCGCCGCGCGCGGATCCGACTCATAGGCGCGGAGGCGCGCCGCGCACGGCGCTGGCACCACGCTTGTTATGCCATCCGCCCACCCGTGGGCCCGGGTGGCGCAAAGACTGTGTGCGTCCTCACGCCATGGCCGTTGTAGACATCATTTGTAGACGGAAAGGTGGCAGTATGAAGAATGCTATCCCGATCGCGATCGTGTGCCTCGGCGGGCTCGGCTGCGCGGTTACGCCTGCTGGGGGTGAGGGCGAGCAACCGTTGCTCACGTCCCGACAGCGCATCGTCGGAGGCGCCGTGGACACTGCGCACGCCTATGTCGTGGGCGTGGGCAATCGCGGCCGGGCGTACTGCAGCGGGACCGTGATCTCCCGGCGCACCGTGATCACCGCGGGACACTGCTACGGCGGGCTCACGCGGGTCTTCTTCGGCACGAACCTCGGGCGGCGCTCGGCGAGCGTGCAGGTCGAAACGTCGAGGCGCCACCCCGGGTACGACCCGGGCACCCTCCAGAACGATCTCACCCTCCTCAAGCTGGAGAGCGACGCGCCCGTGCAGCCTGCGCCGCTCCTGCGCGAGTCGATGGGAAACAACGGCTGGTACATCGGGCCAGACTACACCTTCGTCGGTTATGGCGTCTCCGACGGGGTCGCCGGGACGGGGTTCGGCATGCGACGCGCCGTGACGTTTCCCATCCTGGCGATCGGCCCTGCCCAGGTCGGCGGGACGCCAGGGACGATCGACGCGACCCAGTTCTATTACCAGGTCCCCGCCATGAACACGTGCGCCGGCGACTCCGGAGGTCCGGCGTTCCTCGTGCGGCGGGGCGTCGAGCGCCACGCCGGCGTGACGTCGTTCGGCGACGACCCCTGCACCCTGGACGGGGTGCAGGCGCGCACCGATTACGACCAGATCTCCCGGTTCATCCAGCCGACGATCGACGAGTTCGAGGCGGACAATCCATGCCGCGCGGACGGCTTCTGCGAGCCGTCCTGCGATGTCGGCCCAAATCTCGTCGACCCGGACTGCGCCGACCGACACTGCGGCGCCGACGGCGTGTGCGCGCTCGCCTGCGTGTCCCCGCCCGACCCGGACTGCGCTTCCGGCGACGATGGGGCGGAGCAGTGATCAGGGCGTGTCCGAGGGGGCCGCCAGGTCGCTGCCGGCGCTCCGCTCGTCGCCGTCGAGGAAGCCGTCCTCGTCGCGATCGACGCCGGTGCGGTAGCCCGAGCCCGGCGGCGTGCACGTGTACGCCAGCGGGCGGCCCGTCGCGACCGCGATCTGGCGGAGCACGGCGTCCGGGATCGGCGGCCGCGCCAGCCGGTCGGCGGCGAGCTTCCCGGCGCCGGTAGAGAGGAAGCCGATCTCCTGCAAGATCACCTGGCTCTTCGCGATGAGGTAGCGATGAGGTAGACGGAGGGAGAGGCGGTCGGCGCCGGAGGGGCGGAGGGGCGACGACGCCCGAGCGGGGCGCCCGGGCGGGGAGCGCTACTTCTTCACCATCACGTACCGGAAGCCGCCGCGCGCGGCGCCCATGTCGAGCGCGGCGGTGCGGCGAAGCTCGATGCCGCGGGGCGCGTTCGCCTTGAGGTCGTCGAGCTGGCCGATCATGGCGACGATCTCCGGCGCGCCGTGCCGCCGCGCGAAGGTCACGAGCGGGCACTCGCGCGCGCCGAAGGCGAGGCGCGCGCCGGCGTCGCCGACCTTGGCGAGGCGGGGGCCGCCCGGCGAGCCCGGGAGCACGCTCTTCATGATCAGGCGCTGCGCGGGCTTCAGCCGGAACACGATATCCATCGCGGCGCCGAGGAGCGGGCTCCGGTTCAGCTGCTTGCGGTAGAACGCGAGCAGCATGTCCTCGGCGAGGCGCAGGGCCGGCCCCCGGTCCACGCCGAGGTCGTGCAGGAGCGCCTGGTAGATCGCGAGCACCGGCGGGCCGAGCTCGAAGAGCTTGCGGCTCATGCTGCTCTGGAACCGAGGTATCGTCGCCTCCAGCGCGAGATACCTCTCCTTGGCGCGCGTGTGGAGCTCCGCCGCGCACTCTTCGCCGAGCTCGCGAGTCGCGACGAATCGGCCTTCGCTGAGGATCTGAGCAAGACGTTCGGACGGCGACGACATGCTCAGAAATTACCATACGCGGCGCCGCGGCGAGAACGATCCTTCGACGTTTTCCCGGCGGAAATGGGCACTCGCGGTGGCCGGCCTGGCCGGCCACTGGGCCCTTGAAATGGCCGGCCAGTCCGGCCAGGGGAGCAGCGGACTGGGCAGGTCAGCCGGACTACGCGTCAGCCGGTCCTCCGGGCCGCCGTGCCAGCTCGGCCAGCACGGCATTGAGCCTGGCGCGATCGGAGGAGTTCTGTCCGGACGCAACATGCGCTGCGGAGTCCAGGGTCTCCGGACTGGGCCTCTCGCGGAACGAGATGGAAACCTTTCGGCAATACGCCGGGACGGCCCCGGGCGCGCCGCACCGGTCGGGCGCGGCCGGCGGGGCAGCGCTACGCGGCCTCAGGTCCCCACAGGCCGGGCACGCGCGTCCCGCACGCGGGGCACGCGCCGCCGGAGAGGAGGACCTCCTGCGTCTCGTAGTTGAACCGCCGCACCACGACCTCGTAACAACCCGGGCAGCGGGTGTGCGAGAGCTCGCGCACGCGGTCGGCCACGTTGCTTACATAGACGTACCGCATGCCGCGCGCGTACGCGACGCCGGCCACGTCCACGAGGAACGCCGGGTCGGTCGTCAGGCGATCGCGCATCTTGTAACGCGGGTAAAAGGCGTTGAGGTGCCAGGGGATGTCGGGATCGACACGGGCGATCTCGGCGCCGAGGGCGCGGAGGCCGGCCGCCTCGTCGTTGAAGCCCGGGACGACGAGCGTCACGACCTCCACCCAGTAGCCGAGGCGGCGGGCCTCGCCGATCGCCGCGAGCACGGGCTCCACGCGGCCGCCGAGCGTCCGGTACTGGTCGGCGCTCCACCCCTTCAGATCGACGCGGAACACGTCGGTGACCGGGCGCATGTACGCGAGCGCCTCGGGGGTCGTGTTGCCGTCCGAGATCAGCGCCGTGACGAGCCCCCGCCGCCGCGCCTCGGTGAACACCGCGCGCGCCCACTCGGCCGTGATCATCGGCTCGTTGTAGGCGCTCGCGAGCACCCCGCAGCCGGCGGCGACGGCCGTCTCGACGAGATCCGCGGCGCTGATGTCGATCGGCTCGCCGTCGCCCTCGGGCTCGCGCAGCGCCTGCGAGACCTTCCAGTTCTGGCAATAAGGACACCGCAGGTCGCACCCGAACATCCCGAAGGTGAGCGACCGCGCGCCGGGGCGCACGTGGAAGATCGTGTTCGTCTCGACCGATCGCACGTAGTGGCGAGCGACGTAGCCGAACGGGACGCGGAGCTCGCCGTCCTTCTCGAAGCGGATCCCGCACGCGCCCGCGCGCCCCGGCGCGAGGACGCAGCGATGCGCGCACGCGGTGCACCGGAGATACCCCTCCTCGGGCCCTCGCTCGTAGAGCTCGCCCGGCGCCGTGCGGCGGGCGAGCTTCGCCGTGAGCGGCTCGCCCGGCGCGCCCCCCGCGACGGGCTCGGCGGGGGCGCGCTCGGCCGCGGGCGCCGCGCCGCGCACGAGGTCCTCGGCGCGGACGTGCGGGCGGCAGCCGGGGTCGAGCGGATCGTCCTTCGCTGCTTCCGGGGCGCGCTGGCCGTTCGTCACCATGGGGTGGCGCGCATCCTCGCATCGGCGCCGCGAAAGACAAGGGCCGGTGCCCCGGGCGAGCGGTCAGGCCGGCAGCGCGCCCGCGCCCTCGGCGAGCCTGGCGAGCTCGCCCTCGCCGAGCTCGCGCTCGCCGGCGAACGCGATCCCCACGACGGCGCGCACGCTCGCCGAGGCGTCGCGCACCGGCAGGGCCACCGCGGCCTGCGCCGCGACCGCCCTGGCGCCCGGCCGCACGTCGCCGGACGTGTCCGTCTGCAGGTTGCACGTCTGCACGGGCTGGCCGCGCTCCCAGGCGAGCCCGGCCATGCCCTTGCCGCGCGGGACGCGGCGCGTGACCTCCTGCACCTTCTCGGGGATGTTCACGGCCGCGGCCAGCGCGAGCGCGTCGCCCTCGACGAGGTGCACCGTCCCGGCGATGCCCCCGTTCTCGGCGACGAAGCTCCGCAGCCACGGCTCGAACGACGCTTGGCGCGCATGCATGCCCGCACCCTCGACCGGCGCGGCGCGCGCGTCAACCGCGAGGACCGCAAGGCCGCAAGAGGCGCAACGGACAGAGATGGACTCGTGTTCTTCTCTTCCCCTTGCGTTCCTTGCGTTCCTTGCGTCCCTTGCGTCCCTTGCGCCCTTGCGGTCCTCCTCCCATGAATCGATTTTCTCGCGCGCTCACGCCTCCTCCTTCGCACGCTTCGGCCAGCGCACGAAGAACGTCGCTCCCTCGCCGGGGTGCGACGCGACCCCCACGCTCCCACCGCGGCTCTCCACGATCTTCTTCACGACCGAGAGCCCGATCCCGGTGCCCTCCACCTTGTCGCGCGACTCGAGCGTCTGAAACAGGTCCCAGATGCGACTGTGGTACTCGGGCGCGATGCCGGGCCCGTTGTCCTTGACGGCGAACTCGTAGAAGGCCCCGGCGTCCTTGCAGGTCACCTCGACGCGCGGGTCGCTCCGGCGCGCGTGCTTCAGGGCGTTGCTGATGAGGTTCTGAAACACCTGCTGCAACGGGACGACCTCCGCGACGAGCGTCGGCATCCCGGGGGCGATCTCGATCCGGGCGCCCGCCGGCGGCGAGAGCAGCTCGACGATCTCGGCGAGCAGCTGGCCGGTATCGACGCTGATCAGACCGCCGCGCACGCGCCCCGCCCGCGAGTAGTGGAGGATCCCGTTGATGAGCGCCTCCAGGCGGCGCACCCGCCCGCGCAGGAGCTGAATCTGCTCCTGCGTCTCGTCGTCCATCTTCCCCGCGAGCGACTCCTCGATCCACTCCGACAGGTTCGCGATCCCCCGGAGAGGCGCCTTGAGGTCGTGCGAGGCGACGTAGGCGAACTGATCGAGCTCCTGGTTCGTCTTCGCGAGCGCCGCGATGAGCTCCTCGCGGTGCTGGCTCAGCTGCTCGATGTGGCGCCGCGCGAGCACCTGATCGGTCACCTCGAAGGCGACCACCATGACGCCCGTGACGGCGCCGGACGGGTCGCGGAGCGGCTGCGCGACGTAGTTGAAGAAGGCGTCGCTCGCCACGCCCCCGCGCACGATCGGGATGTTCAGCTCGATGATGTGCAGCGGCTGACCGCTCTTCAGCGCGCGATCCAGGGTCGCGATCACCTCGTGCTCGCCGATCTCCGGGAACACGTCGCGCACGCTCTTGCCGACGATCTCCGTCCGGCCGAGCATCTCGCAGTACGGCGGGTTCGCGACCTCGTAGACGTGCTCGGGGCCGACGAACACCGCGATGGGGACCGGCGCCTGCATGAAGAGGTCGTACAGCTTCTCGCGCTCGCGCTCGGCCGCCGCCCGCAGGCGCGCGATCTGGAGGTGCGTGGCGACCCGGGCGACGAGCTCGCGCGCGGAGAACGGCTTCGCGAGGTAGTCGTCCGCGCCCGCCTCGAGCCCCTCGACCCGCGACTCCTCGCCCGCGCGGGCGGAGAGCATGATGACCGGGATGCTCCTCGTGCGCTCGTCGGCGCGCAGCGCGCGCAGCAGGCCGAACCCGTCGAGGTTCGGCATCATCACGTCGGTGAGCACGAGATCGGGCGGGCATGCGCGCGCCGAATCGAGCGCCGCGACGCCGTCGGCGACCGCCTCGACCGTCCACCGCTCGCGCAGCACGCGCCCGACGTAGTCGCGCATGTCGGCGTTGTCGTCCGCGAGGAGGATCCGCGCCGCCGGGCCCGCCGCGAGCGCGGCGTCCACCGGCGAGGTCAGCCCCGCCGGCGCGAGGGGGGCGACGTCGTTGTCGGGCTCCGCCCCGGGCAGCCAGCGGAGCGCCTCGTGCACGAAGGGCGCCGCGCCCGTCGCCGTCGACACGAGCGTCCGCCGGGCGTTCACGCGGTCCTGCGGGAGGTGCGCGGTCCCGAGGGGGATGGAGATCGTGAAGGACGTGCCCTCGGCGACCTGGCTCGCGACCTGGATCGTCCCGCCGTGCAGGCGGACGAGCTCGTGGACGAGCGCGAGCCCGATCCCGGACCCCTCGTGCGTGCGGGACCGCGCCCCCTGGACGCGATGGAACCGCCTGAACAGGTGCGAGAGCTCGTGATCCGGGATGCCCGTCCCCGTGTCCCTCACGGTGAGGTCGACGCGATCGCCGTGAGCGCGGAGCGAGATCGCGATCGTGCCCTCGAACGTGAACTTGAGCGCGTTCGAGAGGAGGTTGAGCACGATCTTCTCCCACATGTCGTGATCGACATAGACGGGCTCGGGCAGCGGCGGGCAGTCGACCTCGAAGGCGAGGCCCGCCCGCTCCATCGCGGAGCGGAAGGCGCTGGCGAGGTCCGCGGTGAGCGCGGACAGGTCGGTCGGCTCGTAAGACGCCTGGATCCGGCCCGCCTCGATGCGCGAGAAGTCGAGCAGCGCGTTCACCAGCTTGAGGAGGCGGACCGCGTTGCGGTAGGCGGTGTCGAGATCGGCGCCCGACAGGCTCCGCTTCGAGGACGCGAGCGCGTCCTCGAGCGGCCCGAGCATCAGCGTGAGGGGCGTGCGGAACTCGTGGCTCACGTTGCTGAAGAAGGTGGTCTTGGCGCGATCGAGCTCGGCGAGCGCCTCCGCCCGCCGCCGCTCTTCCTCGTACGCCTGCGCGTTGGCGATGCCGGCCGAGATCTGGCCGGCCACGAGGTGGAGGAAGCCGCGGTAGTCGTCGTCGAGGAGGCGGAACGGATTCAACCCGACGATCAAGACCCCCGATCTCCCCGTCTCGCCCGACGGGGAGATCGGGAGCAGGGCGGCCCGCGCCGGGGGCCTCGACCACGCGCCGGTCGGGAGATCCCGGACGTCGGGCGGTATCTCGACGACCCGGCAGGCCTCGTGCTCGCGCAGCGCCTCGGCGATCGGCCAGATCGACCCCTCCGCGAGCGCGATCGTCTCCGGGGCCGCGGCGTGGCCGCGCTCGATCCCCGTGGTCCCGGCGAGCTGCATGCGCTGCTTGTCGGCGTCGACGACGTAGATGAGCGCGAACGGGATATCCTTGGCGTCGGTCGCGAGCGAGCGCGCGCCGTGCGCGCACGCGTCCTCCCACGAGCGCGCGTTCGCGGTCTGCGCCGCGAGGTCGCGGAGGAGCGCCAGCTGCCGCTCCCCGATGATGCGCTGCGTGTCGTCGGTGTTGGCGCAGATGATCCCGCCGGTCCCGCCCTGGTCGTTGGGCACCGGGCTGTAGGAGAACGTGTAATACGTCTCCTCCTGGTAGCCGTGCCGCTCCATGATGAGGAGGAGCGCCTCGTCGTAGGTGCCCTCGTCGCGGCGCATCGCCGACGCGGCGCGCGGCCCGACCTGGCCCCAGATCTCGCGCCAGACCACGGACGCGGGCTGTCCGAGCGCCTCGGGGTGCTTGCCGCCGACGATCGACTTGTAAGCGTCGTTGTAGAGGTTGATGAGCGCGTCGCCCCACCAGACGAACATCGGCTGGCGCGAGGTCAGGATGATGCGCACGCACGTCTTCAGGCTCTGCGGCCACGACGGGACCGGGCCGAGCGGCGTCTTCGACCAGTCGATCGCGCGCATGCGCGCGCCCATCTCTCCTCCGCCGGCGAGCACGGCGTGGGCGTCCGCGCGATCGGGCGGCGGGCCCTCCTGCTTGAGCGACATGGCTCCTTGTAGCGTGCGGGAGGTGGCCGGAGAAGAGCAGAAAGACCGGTGCGCTCCGGGTGAATCGGCGGCCCGGGGCGCGGCGGACGGGGCAGCCGCGCTACCCGTCCTCGCCCTCGGGCGGCGCGTCGAGCACCGCGCGGAGCGCCCGGCGCACGACGTCGGGCGCGTAGCCTTGCCGCGCCAGGAACCCGTAGAGCTTCTGCCGCTGTTCCATCGGATCGAGGCGAGAGAGGGAACGGAGCTTCTTGCGCGCTGCCCGTTCGGCCACGGCGAGCTCATCGGTCCCCTCGTCGGCCATCACCCGCCGGATCGCCGCCTCGGCCACGTCGCGCGCGACGCCCTTGCGGGCCAGGTCCTGCTCGATCCTGCGGCGCGAGCGCGGCTTGCCCACGATGCCGGAGCGCGCCTTCGCCTCGGCGAAGCGCGCGTCGTCGAGGAGCCCGTTCGCCGAGAGCCGCGCGATCGCGGTCGCCACGTGCTCCCGTGGCTCGCCCTTCTCGATCAGGCGCTTCTCCAGCTCCCTGGCCGACCGCGCCCGGAACGACAGGAGCCGCAGCGCCCGCTCGTAGGTCTTCTGTTCGCCCTCGGCGGCCCTCCGGGGCGGCTCCGCCCCGGCGGCGGGGCTGTCCTGCCCGGGCGCGAGGCCCGCGGCGCTCGCCTCGGGGACCGTGGCGAAGGCGACCCCGTCGACAAGGATGACGACGTGGCCTGGCTTGTCCGGCGAGGGGACGATCCCCGTGATGATCGGCATGCGCGGGAGCACGATGGCGCAGCCCACGCGGGCTGCAAGCGCGCTTCGACCCGGCGCCCGGCGGGCCCGGCGACCGGCAGGCCCGGCGACCGCCGCGGCCAGGCGCCCGCTGGCTCGTCGCTCGGCGGTCGGCTCAGGGATCGAGCACGAGCACGCCGAACGCCTCGGGGACATGGAAGTTCGGCTTGCTCGTGCGGGGCGGGCTCCACGCGAGGTAGCGCCTCGGCTCCTTGCCTTCCATCCGGTAAAGATTCATGGGCAGCCGCGCGTTCGGGGCGAGCGCCTTCACGATCTCCGGCGCCGCGAGCAGCGCCTCGATGACGGCCGTGCGCTCCTCCGCGCTCTGGCGCGCCGCGATCGTCGCGCCGCTCGACCACGCCGTGTCCTCCAGGCGCGCGCCGCGGTCGACGGCGATATCGAAGAAGTGGCCGAACGGCCCGATCTCCACCTCGAAGTACCGCTTCGGCGCGCCCGGATCGGGCGTCAGGAACAGCTCGATACAGTCTTCCCTGTAAAGCCCCTTCCGCTCCTCGCCGACCGGCTTCGATCGATCCGTGTCGAGCCCCGCGTTCGAGAGCTCGAAGAGGGCGTGGAGCCCCGCCTCGGACCAGAGGAAGCGCGCCCGCGTGGGGAACCCGGTGCGCTCGCCGGCGTAATCGGTGTCCCACGCGACGGCCGTCGCGCGGCCCCAGGCAGGGTCGTCCGCCTTCCCGTCGAGCACGACCCGCGCTCCGGGCGGGAGCCGAGCCGCGCGCGCCTCCGGCTTCGCCGGGCCCGCGGCCGTCCCGCCGTCTGGCGCGCCCCCGGGCGCCGCCTGCGGGGGCGGCGGCGCGGGCTCTGACCCCCTGGCGGGCCCGCCGCCCGGCAAAGGCGCCTGCCCGGGCTCCCAGTCGAGCCGGAAGGGCGCCATCGCCTTGTAGTGGACCGGCCTCGGGGCCTTCAGGAGGTCGGCGCCGTCTCCCGTGATCTCGGTCGCCTTGAGATCGATCCCGAAGCGCTTCGCCGCCGCGTCGATGAGCGGCGATGTCCGGTGGCCGCCGAGCTCGCGCGCGAGCGCCGGGCTGTTCCACACGCCGAGGAGCTCGGCCACCACCCGGTCGACCCGCACCGGGTTCGTGCCGCCGACCGCCACCATCTCGGCGGTGGGGCGCAGGAGCTGGAAGCCGTCGCCGCCCATCGCCGGCGCGCCGTCGCCGAGCACGGCGTCCGGCGTCGAGATCTCGAGCACGTCGACCAGCCGCTCGGCGAAGACGCGGAGCGACGACAGGTAGAGCGCGCGGTCCTCCTGGCCGGCGGCCTTCGCGTCCAGGTACGGCTTGAGCTCGCGGTGCATTCGCCACTTCTGCTTGTAGGCCGGCGCGCTGTCCGACAGCATGACCGTGCCCTGCATGCCCTTGATGCCGGCCGAGATGACCGAATACCGGTGCATCTTGAGCCGGGGGAGCGACAGGAACAGCCCGCGATCGAGGTGCTCGGCCAGCACCTTGGGCATGAGCAGCGTCGGGACGTGGCTCGCCTCGATGCCGCGGATGGCGAGGGGCTTTCCGGGCCTGTCGCCGGCGACGTCGAAGACCCCGTCGTCGTCCATGGCGACGAGCGCGGCGCCCTCCTCCGCGGCCATCGCCTCATAGCCGGTCCGCTGGACGAGATCCTTCCAGAACTTGTGCGAGTGGCCGCATCCCTCGGCGATCGTGATCTTCGTGTGCCCGCGCGCCTTGAGGCACTGGACGACGCCGCGGACGAACTCCGGCTGGGTGATGCGGCCGGTCACGCCGTCGTCGCCCTTCGATTTCGCCGGGTCCTTCACGCTGTCGAACCCGCAGAGGTTCGGCTTGAGGAGCACGGGGGTCGCCGCGGGGCGGCGGGGCACGACCGCCTCGCAGATGCGCTTGCCGAGCTCCAGGGGACCCTCGCCGCGGAGCACGGTGACGGGCGAGCCGTCGGCCTTGAGGCGCTCGACGTGCCGCTTCCGGAGGGCGGCGCCGTCGATGCTGTCCGACGCGATCACCGAGGGGCCGGCGTCGTACCGCTGCGAGGCGCCCGCGACGACGTCGCTCGACGCGGCGGGCACGGCCGTGGGCACGGCGGGGTGCGCGGAGGCGGCGGCGAACGAGGAGGCGCTCGCCGGCGGCGCGGGCGCGGCGACCGAGGCCGGCGGCGCCGCGTCGGGCGCCGGCTGCGCGGCGGCGGGCCCGCCGTCGCCGGGGCCGCCGGCCGGCTGGGGCTGTCGGTCGTCGCAGCCCGAAAGCAGGGCGAGCAGCGCCGGGAGCGCCGCGATCGCGCAGGAAGAGCGCCGCGCTCGGCGGCCGTGGATCGTCGGTGTCCGGTTCATCCTCGCGAGCACGATGGAGCGAAACGGCGCCCGGGTGAAGGCAGAATGTCGAGGGGCTCGCGCCTTGCCGCGCTGTCGCCGGATGCGTGTCTGGAAGGGCGTGAGCGGGATGGACGACGACGCCCGCTCCGGCGACCGACCCGGCGGGGCGACGTGCAAGGTGGGAAGGGATCCGCCGCCCGGATGCGTACAGAGGACGAGCCTCGATTCCTTGTTGTCCGGAAGCCGCGCTGCCGTGACGGCGCGATCGGAGGCGCGGCTTCCCATGCCATGACAGCCGCCGCGCCGCGCGCGGAGGGGCCTGGGGCTCTCTTGATGACCTTTCCTGGAGGAACTCATGAAATCCCGTTTTCCTACGTGCTCAATCCTGCTCGTGGCATCCCTGCTCTCGCTGTCCGCGTGCGGCGACGACGACGGCGGCAGCGATGGCGGGGGCGCCGCCTGCGGAGCGTTCGCGGCGTGCGGCGGGGACCCGACCGGGTCGTGGGCCATCGAGGAGACGTGCCTCGACCCCTCGATGTTCGCGGAGCTCACCGAGAGCTGCGACGCGCAGATCGACATCAGCGGCGTCGAGATGGTCGGAACGGCCGAGTTCAAGCCCGACAGCACCTATGTCACGACATCCACGATGGAAGGGCCGATGAAGGTCGTGTACCCGCCGTCGTGCCTCACCATGGAGGGCGTCACGCTCACGTGCGCGCAGCTCGACGCGGTCATGCAGGAGCTCCTGGCGCAAGGCGTCGCCACCTTCTCCTCGGCGTCGTGTGTAGCCGCGGGCGCGGGCTGCGCGTGCACCCTGGTCCTCGAGGAGACCACCACGACGGGAGAGGGCACCTGGTCGGTCTCCGGCACCAGCTTGACGGTCACGCCCGACAATGGCGAGGCGCCGGAAGAGGTGCCGTTCTGCGTGGAGGGATCCTCGCTCACGATGGCCCTCCAGGCCGGGGAGGAAGGCGACGCTCCGGGGAAGGCGAAGAGCTACATGCGGCTCACGAAGCAGTGAGCCGCGGCGCGCGCGGGAGCCGCTCCAGGCCGGCGTCGTGAGATCACGCGGAGCACGCGTGCTGCGGCCGCGCGACGGAGAGCCCCGGGACGAGCGCCTCGACGCGCGCCCGCTGCCGTGGGGTCAGCTCCCCGAGGGCGCGGATCAGGGCGAGATCCTTTTGCTTCGCCTCCACGAGGATCACCACCTCGCGGCCGCCCGACGCCGCCGCGACCTCCTCGCAGAAGCGGAGCAGCCCGCGCCCGGTGATGTGCTCGGCGTGCGCCCCGGCCGGCTTGCCGTTGCGCTGCTCGCTGTAATGGAGCTCGGGCACCCGATCGGCCGGCCAGCTGCGGAGGGCGCCTGCGAGCTCCACCTCGAAGGGCGCGCTCCGCGGGTTCGCGGCCCAGTGCAGGTTGTCGAACACGATGGGCACCTCGCCCCCGGTGGCCTCGAGCAGCTCGGGCACCGTCCAGCAGCGCTCGTCGTTCTCGAGCGCGAGCCGCGCGAGCGCCGGCGGCGCGAGCCGGGCGATGCCCGCCCGCAGCCGGGCCGCGGTGCGCCCGCGATCGCCGTGGACGCCGCCGCCGTGCAGGGTGATCGAGCCCCGCGCGCCGAGCAGATCCATGACCCAGCCCTGGTCGTTCATGACGGCGAGCGAGTTCAGCAGCACCTCGTCGTGCGGTGAGGAGAGCACCACGAACTGGCTCGGATGATTCGACAGGTGCACGCCGCCCCGCTCCGCTGCGCGGCGGACGGAGCGCAGATCCGGCACCAGCATGCGCGCCCCCGGCGCGATGTCGAGCAGCGGGAAGAGGTCGCTGGAGATGCGGTGCGCCGTCAGGCCGAGGCCGGCCGAGTGCGCGATCGACCGCCGGACGTACTCGGCGTTGTACCCGTAGATCGGCGCGAGATCGACCAGGCCCTTCAGATAGCGCCCGAGCTGGGCGGTCTTCAGCGAGGGCTCCGGCATTCCGAGCGACTGACAGACATAGCCGAGTCGAATCATGGCGACAGGGTGTGTCGTCCCCGATTCCCCGGCATCGGGGCCGCCGCGATTTTATTCCATGCTGTCGGCGGATGAGCCCCGCGGGGCCGCCGGGAGCTGCTTTGCCGCGCCGGGGCGCGGAGGGCCCGTGTGGCGATCGTCGGCCGCACCGACGGAATGCCGTCCGCCGCGTTCGTCTGCTTCGCCGCGTGCGCCGTCGGTCGCCCCGGATGCGCCCGGCGCGGGCGCCGGCCCACGGCGCGACGCCGCGCCCGCGGGGTGGTCGGGCGCAATCCAGGGGGAGGCCGCGCGCGACGCGGCGGCGGGCGCCGGCAGGTCGCGCCGGGACGAGGCGCGTCGTTCCTGTTGACCTCGCCGGGCGTGAATCGTCTAGTCTCGACGCTCGCTCCTTCTCCGAGCGCGCGCGGCGCTGCGCCGCCTCATGCCGCGTTCGATCCGGCGTCGGAGCGCACCGGCCAGGCATCACGTCGAATCACGGGTCCTCGTCCAGCGAAATCGTCCGTTCCGACCTTGGTTCGACCGGCGGAGCCGCGGCTCCCCATCGAGGTTGACCATGCCCCATGTGCGGATCTTCTTCTTCCTCGGTCTCGCCTTCTTCCTCGCAGCTTGCTCGAGCGACTCCCCCGGGGAGACCAGCGGCGGAGCACCCCAGTGCGGGACGGGGCAGACATTGTGCGGCGATGTGTGCGCCGACCTCGCCACCGACGCGGCCCACTGCGGGGCGTGCGACGTCTCCTGTGAGGAGGGGCAGCTCTGCGACGGGGCGGGGGAGTGCGCGGTGTCGTGCCAGCGCGGGCTTGTCGCGTGCGACGGGACGTGCATCGACCCGGACACGGACCGCGACCACTGCGGGGCGAGCGGAGACTGTACGGGGAGCGACGCGGGGGTGACGTGCGGGGCCGGGGAGATCTGTAGTGGCGCGGGGCGGTGCGAGCTGTCGTGCCAGAGCGGGCTTGTCGCGTGCGACGGGACGTGCATCGATCCGGACACGGACCGCGATCACTGCGGGGCGAGCGGCGATTGCACCGGGAGCGACGCGGGGGTGGCGTGCGGGGCCGGGGAGATCTGTAGTGGCGCGGGGCGGTGCGAGCTGTCGTGCCAGAGCGGGCTCGTGGCGTGCGGCGGGACGTGCATCGACCCGGACACGGATCGCGACCACTGCGGGGCGAGCGGCGATTGCCGCGGAAGCGACGCGGGGGAGGCGTGCGCGGCCGGGGAGATCTGCAACGGCGCGGGGCGATGCGAGCTGTCGTGCCAGAGCGGGCTTGTCGCGTGCGACGGGACGTGCATCGATCCGGACACGGACCGCGACCACTGCGGGGCGAGCGGAGACTGCACCGGGAGCGACGCGGGGGTGGCGTGCGGGGCCGGGGAGATCTGCAGTGGCGCGGGGCGGTGCGAGCTGTCGTGCCAGAGCGGGCTCGTGGCGTGCGGCGGGACGTGCATCGACCCGGACACGGACCGAGACCACTGCGGGGCGAGCGGCGATTGCCGCGGGAGCGACGCGGGGGTGGCGTGCGCGGCCGGGGAGATCTGCAGCGGCGCGGGGCGGTGCGAGCTGTCGTGCCAGAGCGGGCTCGTGGCGTGCGACGGGACGTGCATCGACCCGGACACGGACCGAGACCACTGCGGGGCGAGCGGCGATTGCCGCGGGAGCGACGCGGGGGTGGCGTGCGCGGCCGGGGAGATCTGCAATGGCGCGGGGCGGTGCGAGCTGTCGTGCCAGAGCGGGCTCGTGGCGTGCGACGGGACGTGCATCGACCCGGACACCGACCGCGACCACTGCGGCGCGAGCGGCGATTGCGCCGGGAGCGACGCGGGGGTGGCGTGCGCGGCGGGGGAGATCTGCAATGGCGCGGGGCGGTGCGAGCTGTCGTGCCAGAGCGGGCTCGTGGCGTGCGACGGGACGTGCATCGACCCGGCCACGGACCGCGACCATTGCGGGGCGAGCGGCGATTGCGCCGGGAGCGACGCGGGCGCGATCTGCGGCGCGGGCGAGATCTGCACCCACGGCGCCTGCGAGGCCTCGTGCGCGCCGCCGCTCGTCGCGTGCGGCGGGGCCTGCGTCGACCCTTCGACCGATGCGACCTACTGCGGCGCCGCCGGCGATTGCGCGGGGGCCCGCGCGGGCGTGACGTGCAGCGCGGGCGAGGCGTGCGTCGCGGGGGCGTGCGCGAGCGCGGACGCGAGCCTCTCCGGGCTCGCGGTCTCCAGCGGGGCGCTGAGCCCGGCCTTCGATCCTGGGTCGCGGCTCTATGTCGTGTCCGTCGAGGATCAAATCGCCTCGATCGAGGTGACGCCGACGGCGTCGGCCGAGGGGGCCACGATCGCGGTCAACGGGATCTCCGTCGCCTCCGGGAGCGCCTCGCCGCCCATCCCGCTGATCGAGGGCGGGAGCACGGCGATCACCATCGAGGTGACCGCGCCGAGCGGGGACGTGACGACCTACGGCGTGGTGGTCCTCCGCGGCGGGGTCGCCTCGGCGTACCTCAAGGCGTCCAACACGGACGCGGGAGATCAGTTCGGCTTCGCGGTCGCGCTCGACGGGAACACGCTCGCCGTGTCCGCGCTCGGGGAGGACAGCGCCGCGACCGGGGTCGATGGAGACCAGAACGACAACACGAAGAACTGCGGCGCCGTGTACGTGTTCGTGCGCGACGGCGGCTCCTGGGTCCAGCAGGCGTACCTGAAGCCGAGCGCCGCCGACGTGAACGACGACTTCGGTTACAGCCTCTCCCTGTCCGGGGACACCCTGGCGGTCTCCGCGCGGGGCGAGGACAGCAACGCCACCGGCGTGAACGGCAATCAGGCGAACAACGGTGCGGCGAACGCTGGCGCCGTGTACGTCTTCCGACGCAGCGGAGCGGTGTGGGCTCAGGAGGCTTATCTCAAGGCCTCCAACACGGAGGCGCAGGATCAGTTCGGCTACGCGGTGGCGCTCGCGGGAGACACCCTGGTCGTGGGCGCGCCCACCGAGGACAGCAGCGCCACCGGCGTGAACGGGGGGCAGGGGAACGGGGCGTCGCAGGCCGGGGCTGCCTACGTGTTCACGCGCGCCGGGGCGACCTGGACCCAGCAGGCGTACCTGAAGGCGTCGAACACCGGCGCGGGCGACATGTTCGGCGCGAGCGTCGCGATCTCCGGGGACACGCTCGCGGTGGGCGCGACCGGCGAGGCGAGCGCCGCGACGGGCGCGAACGGCGCGCAGGCGGACAACGGTGCTCCCGGGAGCGGCGCCGTCTACGTGTTCGCGCGCGCCGGGACGACCTGGACCCAGCAGGCGTACCTGAAGGCGTCGAACACCGGCGCGGGCGACATGTTTGGCGTCAGCGTCGCGATCTCCGGGCACGCCCTCGCGGTGGGCGCGACCGGCGAGGCGAGCGCCGCGACGGGCGCGAACGGCGCGCAGGCCGACGACAGCGCGCCCGGGAGCGGCGCCGTCTACGTGTTCACGCGCAGCGGGACGAGCTGGTCGCAGCATACCTATCTCAAGGCCTCCAACGCGGAGAGCGGCGACGCGTTCGGCGCCTCGGTCTCGATCGACAACGAGTTCCTCGCCGTGGGCGCGCCCGGCGAGGACAGCAGTTCGACGGAGTGGGGCTGGCTCGAGTCGGACAACGGCGCTCCCGGGAGCGGGGCGGCGTACCTGTTCGAGCGCTCCGGCGGCGTGTGGTCTCAGGACGCGTACATCAAGGCGTCGAACACCGGGGCGTCGGACGCCTTCGGGGCGCGCCTCGCCCTGTCCGGCACGACGCTCCTCGTCGCCGCGGCCTCGGAGGACAGCAGCGCCACCGGCGTCGACGGCGACGGGGCGAACGACGCGGCCGACGGCAGCGGCGCCTGCTACACCGCCAGCTGGTAGCGGCGGCGAGCGCCCGAGGGAGCGCTCCGGGGAGACAAGGAACCTCAGGCGAGCGGTCGGTGCTCTCATCGGCTCGCAGGCCGGATGCCAGTGACTTCTGGGCGTTGCGCAGACACCCCGAGCATGGCTCCCCGTCCGCGCACCAGGCGTGTACGGATGGCGCTGTGCGCTGGCTTGGAGAGCGTCATCAAGTAGTCATACGGAAGTACCTCCAGCGCCGCATCACGACGGGCCATCGGAGGTACTGCGGTGCGAGCCCGAGCCCACTGTTGGCGTGTCGGCGTCAGGGAGCTCGCGAAAGCCAACGGCTTTTGAAGGATGCCGGGCAGCCTGGTTGCCCGGGTGCGCTCGTGTTGTCGCTGGTGGAGGCAAGCTGCGCCGCCTGAAGGCCGCCCAGCGGTTAGGTCCTTCACCTGACGATTACACTATGCTACACTAGTCCGCGAGGGGCCGTTCTCATGCGCCTGGAAGGTCTGACTTCTTTCGTCGAAGCACTCGATCCAACCTCTCTGAGGGAGGTTGCACGCCACTGTCTGCGGGCGCGCGGGTTCGAGCCTTCGCTCTCGGACGGACCGAACGATGGCGGGGTCGATTTTCTGCTGTACCTAGTGGGCAACCTCCGAGCGCCCATGGCGGTCCAGGTTTCCACGGAGAAGCGCTGGAGCGCGAAACTCCTGGAGGATGCCCAAAAGGCTAGCAAGCTGGGAATATCAGACTTGTTATTTGTCAGCTCTAGGCGTATTCCAAATACTGATTTTCAAGGGATCTCTGACCGTATCCTTGGAAGCTCGGGGGTGCGAGTTCAGAAGATGGACCAGCAGGATATCGCCGGTCTCGCGCTTGACAAGGGATTCCATGAGAAAATCCTGGCCGCGCATGGCATTCACTTGCAAAGGTCTGAGACGGCTTCCTTGCTGCCACCGGATTTGCGTAGGGACGTCGCGTATGCGTGTGCGTTTTTCAGCAGCGACGCGCGAGAGTTCAGGAAGACTGCGGTCACCGAAGCCATCTTTATGGCTCTGGTAAAGGGGGGCGGCAAGCTCGATAGAGACGCGCTCATCGATCAGGTGTCAGTGAGCCTTGGTCTCTCGGAGAATCAGCGTGCTCTCGTTCAAAGTGCCATCGATCGCCTGCTGCAGGAGGGGCGCCTGCACGGGAAGAACGGTAAGGTAAGAATCGAAGAGCGAGAGCTGGCGTCGCGACAGGCTATGCAATCGATCCAGCAGGCGAATGCCGAGGCGTTGCGTCGCGACATCGAAGAGGTTCTTGCGCAATACGGCAAAAAAGGCCAGAGCCGGGATGTGGCTGTCGAAGCCATTGGCAACGATCTTGGTGCTCTCCTCATGGCGACTGCGTCCGGTATGTCCGCCGAGGTAGATATCACACGCCACCAAGACCGCATGATGGATGGAGTGCGCACCCGCCTGGGTCGCCTTGAGTCGACGCTGGCGTCGCTGGGCATTCCGGCCGAGAATCGCAAGCCGCTCCTGCAGGAGCTGGCGCACCGAGCCTCCAGCTCTTCCTTCGGGAAGCAGCTCGTTGCCGGGGAGCTGATGATACACCTGCTAGATCTCCAGACCTCGCACCTCGTACGGGCACTCCAGGGACGTGACACCATCGAAGTGGTCCTAGATACGCCGGTATCTATGCCTATGCTCTGCAACCTGCTATATGGCCCTGCGAGCCAGGAGCTCTTTGTGGCCTCTCAGCACCTTTATGACCAGATGCTCGCGCACCGGATTCGTGCGCTGGTCCCCAGGGTGTATCTAGAGGAGATCGCCTCGCATTTGATTGAAGCGTATAGAAATTATCAAGAAATCATCGATCTCGATCCGGATTTGCGGGCTTCGGAAAATGCGTTCGTCGCCCACTATGTGTCAATCCGGATCGCTGATTCGAACGCTGTTGGCTCGTTCTCCGAGTATCTGCGCGATTTTGGCCTGAACGAAGCCCTGGCACGAGGCGATTTCTATGTCGCGCGTGATACGCTGATGCGTCGCCTCGAAGCTACGCTGGGTCAGTATCATCTTCGGTGCGTGGACTTGCCAACGGATAAATCGTCTCGTCGTTGGGCTGAGGATACGATTTCTTTTCTTCAGAGGGACGGCGATCTGAAAGGTCGATCGCGCGTGGTCATCGACCATGACGCGGCCACCCTCGCATGGCTCTCCGGGAGGGAAGCAGACGCTCGGGTGGCGTACGTCTTCTGTACATGGGATCGGCTTCACTTCGAGGTCCGTAGGCAACGCGAAACGACATGGGACGTGCTCAATCCGGTGGCACTTGGCGACCTGCTTTCTCTCGCGGCGAATGATGAGCACGAACTCCGGCTTGCGTCGCCTTGGGTGCTCGCGATGCAGTTTTCTGACGCTGATGCGATGAAGGGCGCGGAGGTCTGGGATAAGATTGCTCGTCTCGAGAAGGATAATCTTAAAGATGCGCGTCTCCGCGCGGAAGCGCGCAAGTTCAAGGACACTTGGCTCGAAGAGAACGCGCGCGACCCACGGACCCGAAGCATGCAGGATGCATGGGAGCGCTGGAAGAAAGCATATCTTCCATCTCCTTGAAGGAAGCGCTAGCTGTCCGCGACTCGTGATCGCACCACCGCCCCTCAGCGCCGATCCAGCCCCACGATCCGATCGAGCAGCCCCCGGTCGAGGCTCGCCTCGACCGCCGTGGCGAGCCGGTCGTACTCCTCGTGCCGGCGCGGGATCGCCGCCTCCCCCGCGGGCGCGGGGAGCCCTCGCCGCGCGCGCAGGGCCGCGAGGAGCGACCGCCGGAGCCCGTCGTTCTCGAACAGCCCGTGGATCATCGTGCCCACCACCGCGCCGTCCGCCGACACCGCCCCGTCGAGCGCCGCCTCGGCCCGGCCGCTCCTCGACCGGATCGCGAACGCCGCGCGCGCGCCGCCCACCCGCTCCACCTGGCCCATGTGGATCTCGTAGCCGGTCAGCGCTCCCGCTCCCCCGCTCTCTCCCTCTCCGCTCTCTCCCTCTCCGCTCTCTCCCTCCCCGCCCTCTCCAGCGCCCCCCGCGCCGAGGAACGACCTCCCCGCGATCCGCGCCCGCACCTGCGCCGTCGTCTTGGTCCGCTCGAACCGCGTCCACACGTCGAGCAGCCCCAGCCCCCGCGCCGCCGGCTCGGCCGACTCGACGCCCTCCGGATCCTCGATCGCCCCGCCGAGCATCTGGCAGCCGCCGCAGATCCCGAGCGTCCACCCGCCCCGCCGGGCCCGCGCCGCCACCGCCTCGGCCAGGCCGCTCTCGCGCAGCCACGCGAGATCGGCCATCGTGCTCTTCGTCCCGGGGAGGACCACGAGATCCGCCCCGCCGATCTCGTCCGGCCGCTCGATGAACCGCACCACCACGCCCCGCTCGTGCTCCAGCGGCTCCACGTCGTCGTAATTCGATATCCGCGGCAGCCGGACCACCGCGATGTCGAGCTGCCCCGGGCCCGCTGGCGCCCGCCGCCGCCGGCCCTCCAGCGACACCGAGTCCTCGTCCGCGATCCGCAGCTGCTTCAGATACGGCACCACGCCGAGCACCGGGACGCCCGTCCGCGCGGTCAGCATCTCGAGCCCCGGCTCGAGCAGCTTGAGGTCGCCGCGGAACTTGTTGATCACGAACGCCGCGACGCGCGCCCGCTCGTCGGGCTCGAGCAGCGCCATCGTCCCGACGAGCGCCGCGAACACCCCGCCGCGATCGATGTCGCCCGCGAGGAGCACCGGCGCGTCGGCGACGCGCGCGACGTGCATGTTCACGATGTCGCGGTCCTTCAGGTTGATCTCCGCCGGGCTGCCCGCCCCCTCGATCACCACGACGTCGTGCGCCTCCCGGAGCCGCCCGAGCGAGCGGGCGATGATCTCCTTGAGCTCCCCCCGGTACGCGAAGTAGTCGCGCGCGTGCAGGCTCCCGATCGGCTTGCCGAGGACGACCACCTGCGAGCGCGAGTCGCCCTCCGGCTTGAGCAGCACCGGGTTCATGTCGACCGTCGGCGGCACGCGCGCCGCCTCGGCCTGCACCGCCTGCGCCCGGCCGATCTCGCCGCCGTCCAGCGTCGCGAACGAGTTCAGCGCCATGTTCTGCGACTTGAACGGCGCGACCCGGAGCCCCCGCCGCTGGAACATCCGGCAGAGCGCCGTGCAGAGCAGGCTCTTGCCGACCGAGGACGCGGTGCCCTGCACCATCACCGTGAGCGCTGTCATCGCCAAAGCTCCTGTCCGAGGGAGGTCGCCCCGAGCGCGGCCGCCGCGAGCCCGGCGAAGAGCAGCGCCGCGAGCGCCACGATCCGGCAGGCCTCGTCGATGAGCTCCCGCCGGAGCGGCTCGATCGCGTCGCCGAGCCGGTAATGGCCGCGCTTCTCGAGCTCGACCCGGAGCAGCCCCGCCATCGCCGCCATCGGCCGGCCGGCGTTCGGGCTCTCGGTGCGGCCGCCGTCGCGCCGGAGCACCAGGAGGCCGCGGCGCGCGTCGGCGCCGCGGAGCCAGCCGGCCGCGAGGAGCAGGAGCGCGGTGAGCCGCGCCGGCACGAAGTTGAGCGCGTCGTCGAGCCGCGCCGACGCCTTGCCGAGGTACTCGTAGCGGCCGTGGTAGCCGATCATCGCGTCGAGGGTGTTCACGGCGCGGTAGAAGAGCGCGCCCGGCAGCCCGAAGAGGGCGAAATAGAAGAGCGGCGCGACGAAGCTGTCCGACGCGTTCTCCGCGACCGACTCGACCGACGCGGCGACCAGCGCGGGCTCGTCGAGCTCCGACGGGTCGCGGCTGCAGAGGCTGCGCAGGGCGCCGCGCGCCGCGGGGACGTCGCCGGCCGCGAGGGCGTCGCGCACGCCGAAGGCCGCGTCGCGGAGCGCGCGGAGGGCGAAGGTGGGCTTCAGAAGGAGCCCTGACAAAGCGGCGCCGAGGACCGGGTGCGGGGCGATCAGCGCGGCGGCGAAGGCGCCCAGCGCCGCGAAGACGCAGGGCACGGCGAGGGCCATGAGCGCGCCGAAGAGGAGCTCGGCCGCGCGGCCGCCCCGCGGCGCGCGGCGCTTCAGCGCGTGGATGGCGGAGCCCATCCACACGACCGGGTGGACGGCGGCGGGCGGCTCGCCGCAGGCGAGGTCGAGCGCGACCGCGAGGAGCAGCGCGGCGGGGGCCGTCATCGCCCGTCCTCGCCGCCGACGAGCGCGACCGGCCCGGGGCGCAGGCGCAGGATCGCGCCCATCACGGCCACGTAGAGCTCGGTCGCCGAGCGGCCGAGCCGCTGGTGCGCGCGGCCGGCGAGGTCGCGGAAGACCCGGCCGAGCCGGCTCTCGGGGACCACGCCCATGCCCACCTCGTTCGAGACGAGGACGACGTGGGGCGCCGCCGACTCGACGGCGGCCGCGAGCGCCTCGATGCGCGCCTCGATCCGCTCGGGCGCGCGCCCCTCGGTCTCGTCGCGGAGCAGCAGGTTCGACAGCCACAGGGTGAGGCAGTCGACGACGATCACGTCGACGCCGGTG
Source organism: Sorangium sp. So ce836 (assembly GCF_028553905.1). NCBI lineage: Bacteria > Pseudomonadati > Myxococcota > Polyangiales > Polyangiaceae > Sorangium > Sorangium sp. So ce836. Next base: position 595,758 of record NZ_CP102233.1, read on the forward strand.
AGCGAGGCGATGCGCTCCGGGAGCGCGACCGGCTCCTCGACGGTGACGAACGCGGCGCCGCGCTCGCGGGCGTGGGCGTCGATGCGCGCGCGCATCTCGTCGTCGAACGGCTCGGCGGTCGCGACGAAGGCGCGGCGCTCCCCGAGCGAGCGGCCGAGCGACAGCGCGAACGCGCTCTTGCCGGAGCGCACGCCGCCGCCGACGAGGGCGACCCGCCGCGGCGCCGCGCCGTGCCCGGTCATCGCGCCCGCTCCTTCCGGTGCGCGGCGGCGCTCGCCACGAGCCCCTCCGGGACGAGCGGGTTCGAGGCCCAGTGCGCGTGCACGTAGGAGGCGAGGACGTTCTGCGCCCGGTAGCCCTCGCGCGCGACCTGGCCGCCGCGCCGGCGCCGCACCGAGTAGGCGTGCTCGATCGGCAAGGGCGCCTGCGCGGCCGGCGAGGGCGCCTGCGCGGCCGGCGAGGGCGCCTGCGCGGCCGGCGAGGGCGGCGGCGACGCGTGCGCCGCGAGGCGGAGCTCCGAGTAGCGGAACTGGTGCCCGCGGAAGCGCAGCCCCGCGCCGCCGAGGATCGTGCGCGCCTGCGTCTCGACCTCGACGTAGCCGAGCGCCTGCAGCTTCTCGCACATCACGGCCTCGGCCGGCACGAGCCCGACCATGGGGTGCGCGCGCCCGTCCAGCGTGCGGATCGCCTCGGTCAGGTACATGAGCCCGCCGCACTCGGCGTAGATCGGGCCCCCGCGGCCGGCGAACGCGCGGATCTCGGCGCGCAGGGCGGCGTTCTCGGTCAGGCGCTCCGCGTGCGCCTCGGGGTAGCCGCCGCCGAGGTAGAGCGCGTCGACGTCGGGCAAGCGCGCGTCGCGGATCGGCGAGAACCGCACGAGCTCCGCCCCCGCCGCCTCCAGGCGGCGCAGGTTGTCCGCGTAGTAGAAGTGGAACGCCTCGTCGAACGCCACGCCGATGCGCGCCCGGCGCGGCGCTGCCTCGGCGGTGGCACCGGCGCCGGCCGGCGCCGCCGTCGCGTCGGAGGCCGCCGGCGCGGCCTGCGCCGCCTTCGCCTCGGAGGCCGCCGGCAAGGCCGGCGCCCCGCGCGCGATCTCCAGCAGCGCGTCGAGCCCGATCCACGCCTCGGCCAGCGCGCCCCAGCGGTCGAAGCGCTCCTCGGGGATCGCGGCCTCGTCGGCCGTCCGCAGGCCCAGGTGGCGCTCCGGGAAGCGCTGCGCCTCGTCCCGCGGCAGGCCGCCGATCACCGGCGGCGAGCGCTGCGCCTGCGCCTGTCGGAGGATGTCGAGGTGCCCCCGGCTGCCGACCTGGTTGCACACGACCGCCGCGACGCGGAGCGCCGGATCGAAGCCCGCGAAGCCCTGCACCAGCGCCGCGACGCTGCGGGCCATCCCGGACGCGTCGACCACGAGCGCGACCGGCGCCTCGAGCCACTTCGCGATCTCGGCCGTCGAGCCCTCCTCCCCGGTCGGGCTCGCCCCGTCGAACAGCCCCATCACCCCCTCGAGCAGCGCCACGTCGGCGCCCGCGGCCTCCGCCGCGAACGTCGACAGGACCGCGTCCCGGCCCATCATCCAGCCGTCGAGGTTATGCGACGTCCCGCCGACCGCGCGGCCGTGGTAGGTCGGATCGAGGTAGTCGGGGCCGCACTTGAACAGGGCGACCCGGAGGCCGCGGGCGCGGAGCGCGCGCGCGATCGCCACGGTGGCGGTCGTCTTCCCGACGCCGCTCGCCGTGCCGGCGATGACGAGCCGGGGGATGGCCGGGGACATCAGAAATCGACTCCGATCTGGGCCTTCATCCCCTGCTCGAACGGGTGCTTCACCGGCCGCATCTCGGTCACCAGATCGGCGAGCGCGACCAGCGCGTCGGGGGCGTTCCTGCCGGTGATCACGACGTGCACGTGCGGGGGCCTCGCGCGCAGCGCCGCGAGGAGCTCGTCCTCGGCGATGAAGCCGTAATGCAGCGCGTACGTGATCTCGTCGAGCACCACGATGTCCTGCTCGCCGCCCCCGATGAGCGCCGCGGCCTCCTGGAAGGCCGCGCGCGCCGCCGCCTTGTCGCGCGAGAGGTCGTCGCTCTCCCAGGTGAAGCCGCGCCCCATCACGAGGAAGGTGAGCCCGGGGAGCGTCTCGGCGAACAGGCGCTCTCCCGTCTTCCACTTCCCCTTGATGAACTGCACCACGGCGACGCGCATGCCCCGGCCGAGCGCGCGGAACACCATCCCGAGCGCGGCCGTCGTCTTGCCCTTGCCGTGGCCGGTATAGACGATGACGAGCCCTCGTCGCCCCGCCGTCGCCGCGCCGGCCCCGGCCCCTTGCTCCGCGCTCACGAGCCCTCCTCCGCCGAGCGGGGCGCGCGCGCCTTCTCGGCCTTGCGGAAGCGGTGGCTGAACTCCGGATCGTAGAGCCGCGAGTCGGCGAAATCGGTGGACGTGAGCACCCGGCCCACGAGGATCATCGACTGGCTCTTGATCCCCTCGGCCCGCACCTTCTCCCGGATGTCGGCGAGCGTGCCCGTCACGATCTTCTGATCGGGGCAGCTCGCCTTGTGCACGACGGCGACCGGGCAGTCGGCGCCGTAGGACGGGATGAGCGCCGCGGTCACGTCCTTGAGCAGGGTGATGCTGAGGAACAGGCAGAGCGTCGCCTGGTGGCGCGCGAGCTCCTCGAGCCGCTCGGCGGGCGGCACCGGCGTGCGCCCCTCGGCGCGCGTCAGGATCACGGTCTGCGAGAGCTCGGGCAGCGTGAGCTCGCGCCCGAGCGCCGCGGCGGCGGCGGTGAACGACGAGACGCCGGGGACGATCTCGTAGGGGATCCCGAGCGCCTCCAGCCGGCGCATCTGCTCGGCCGTCGACCCGAACAGGACCGGATCGCCCGTGTGCACGCGCGCCACGTCGTGCCCCGCGTCCCTGGCCTCGACGAAGACCTCCACGATCTGGTCGAGGGTCATGCCGGACGAGTCGATGACCCGGGCGTCCGGCCGCGCGGACGCCACGACCTCCCGCGGGACGAGGGAGCCCGTGTACATGACGACCGGGCAGCGGGCGACGAGCTCGGCGCCGCGGACCGTGATGAGCCCGGGATCGCCCGGGCCCGCGCCGATGATGTAGACGCGCATGGGGGTTCTCTCCTCGTTTCGTGCGCCGGCGATCCGGCCAGGGACTGCGGGCGCGCGAAGCTAGAGCGATCGCGAGGCGAACGCCAGGGTGCATCGTGCAGCCTCCGGCTACGCCGGCGTCGCCCGATCTGTTCCGTGGGCGCAATGCGCCTGTGGCGCGCGGGCGTCCCCGCGCGCTCGGCGGCGGAGCGGCCGGTGGGTGTACCTCGCCCCGGCTCGACGCGCGCATCGCGCTGGGGGTGAACCCGTGGATCATCCGATGGCTAAGCCCGGTCGCGCCAGGGAACGGAGCTCGTTTCGCGTGGCGGTGACTGGCAGCTTTTGATAGACAAATCGAGCATCGTGGACCTGACCCTGCGCGGCCGTGTCGGCCGACGGAGCTCAGCGCCGCACGGGAAAGCGAGCAGTGGAGCATGGCAGACATTCGCCATCTGGTCATCGTGATGCTCGAGAACCGATCTTTCGATCACATGCTGGGCTATCTGCGCGGCACGGGCATGGACGTCGATGGAGTGAACGGCGCGACGAACTCGGACGAGCATGGCACGCCAATCAAGGGATATCATCTCGAGAGCACGAGAGTCCGGATCCTCCCGCACCATCACCGCGAGGACGTCGTGAGGCAGATCAACGGCGGCGTGATGGACGGTTTCGTCAAAGGCTACAGCGCGAGCAGCCACGTCGCCGAGATCATGGGCTGGTACGACCAGCGCGATCTGCTGACGTACGACAGCCTCGCGCGGCAGTACGTCGTTTGTGACCGGTGGTTCGCCTCGTTCGCGGGCCCGACGTGGCCGAACCGGTTCTTCGCGCTGTGCGGGACCAGCGCGGGGATCACGGGCAACGGGAAGTGGATCGACCGTGCGACGTTCTTCGACCTGTTGCCCGCCGACTCGTGGCGCTACTATTCGCACGACGTCGCGTTCTTGCGCGCTGTCGAGAAATACAAGGGCCACATCGGGCTGCCGATCGCGAAGGTGTCCTCGTTTTACAGGGCCTGCCTTCAAGGCACGCTGCCCAGCGTCTCGTGGATCGACCCGAATTTCACGCTGGTCGGCGTGGACGCGCTGCTGAACTGGGCGAACGACGACCATCCCCCCGCGGACGTGGCGCGCGGCCAGAACCTTGTCGCGCGCATCTACAATCACCTGATCGCGAGCCCGGCCTGGCCGCACACGGTGCTGGTGGTGACCTACGACGAGCATGGCGGGTTCTACGACCACGTGCGCCCGCCGCCGGCCAATGAAGCGGGGCCGTTCGATACGCTCGGCGTCCGCGTGCCGGCCCTGGTCGTCTCGCCCTGGGCTCCGCGCGGCGTGCCTTTCCACGGTACACTCGATCACACGTGCATCGCGCGCACCGCGCTCGATCTGTTCGCGCCCGACCGTGTGAGCGAGCTGAGCCCCCGGGTCTCCGCGTCTCCGAGCCTGCTCTCCGTGCTCAGAGAGCCCAGGCCCCGCGCCGACGAGCGCCGGCTCGACGGCATCCCTGTCGTGGAGACCGCGATCGCCCCGATCCACATTGGCCCGACGGCTTCGTCCGGCTTCCACTCCATGGAGCTCACCGACGCCCAGCAGGAAATGATGGCGCTGAAGGCAGCCGCGCTCAAGGCCGGCGTGCCGGTCGAGAACCATTGAGCCCGCCGCAGCCGGGCACGCGCAACCACGAGACCTTCTCCTCCGGAATGATAGCCTCCTCCGGAATGACAGCGGACTGATCGCCAGGTCGCTTTGGCCGAGGGAGCTATCGAGGAGCTCGCCCGCGAGGACCGACGGCGTACACTTCGGTCACCGGCACGGCGACGCGACGTCCTCGTGCGCAGCCCCCGCGCTCCACCTGCGCAAGCTTGCGAGCACCTTCGCCACGATGGGATTTGACGCGCCCTGGCACACGGTGTGCATTCACCTTGGACCGCCCGGCGTCGTGCGATCGCTGGAGAGCGATGGAGAGGGAGAGTCAGGTGCCTGGGGAGCAAGCGGATGGGGCGGGAGTGAACTGAAACGGGGTGAAGCGGAGGGGCCGAAGCAAAGTGAAAAGGTGTCGTGGAGCTCCGGCGTGCTTGAAGTCGCCCTGATCGCCACGCTGACGAGGCCACCCTCGCTCTCCGGCGAGGAGCTCACGGCGCTGCCGGAGGCGGTGAGCTTCGTGGAGGTGCGCGCGGATCAGGTGGGCGGCGTCGATCCGGGCGTCCTCCGCCGCCATTTCACCGGAAAGCTCATCTACAGCCTCCGGAGCCGCCGCGAGGGGGGCTCGTTCGACGGCGAGCTCGCGGCCCGTCATGAGCGGCTGATCGCAGCGGCGGAGCAGTACGATCGTGTTGATCTCGAGGCGGAGCGGGACCTGGTGCCCCGCGTCCTCGAGCGCATCCCGGCGGAGCGGCGCGTGATCTCGTGGCACGGAGCCGCGGCGGGCCCCTGGGACTACCGCGGTCAGCTCGGCGCGCTGGATCGCGCGGCGGCGTGGCTCTATCGGATGGTGCCGACCGTGACGCGAACGGCCGAGGCGCTCGCGGCGCTGGAGGTCCTCGCGGAGCTCGGGCGGCGCGACTTGACGGCGTTCGCCGCAGGCCAGGCGGGCACGTGGACGAGCATCCTCGCCCCCCGCCTCGGCGCGCCTGTCGCGTTCGGCGCGGTCGAGCTCCGGGAGCCGGGCGCTGGGGAGATCAGCGCGGCGCAGCTCGTCGCCGACTACGGGCTGCCAGAGCTCGGGCCGGTGCGCGAGCTGTTCGGCGTCGTGGGCTCGACCGTCTCGCGCTCGCTGTCCCCGAGGCTCCACAACGCCGCGTACCGCGCGGCCAGCGTGCCGGCGTTGTACCTGCCCTTCTCGGCGGAGCGCTTCGAAGATCTCTGGTCGGCCGAGGTCCGGGCTGGCCTGGCCGCGCTGGGGATGCCTTTGAAGGGGCTCACGGTCACCTCTCCGCACAAGGAGGCGGCGCTCGCGGCTGCGGCCGTGGCGAGCCCCATCGCTCGGCGCGCGGGGGCGGCGAACCTCCTCGTCCAGCGAGGTCGATCCTGGCTCGCGACGACGACCGATCCAGAGGGCGTCCTCTCGCCGCTGCGCGCGCGGAGGGTCGACGTGGCGCGGCGCAGGGTGGCCGTCGTCGGCTGCGGGGGTGCGGGGCGCGCGGCGGCGGCGGCCTTCGATCGGGCCGGCGCGGAGGTGACGCTCGTGAACCGGGGCCTCGAGCGTGCCCGCTTCGCGTCGTCCCTCCTGGGCCTGCCCTTCGTGCCGCTCGCCGACTTCGCGGCGGGCGACTACGCCATCGTGGTCAACGCGACGCCGTGCGCGGGCCACGGAGGCGAGTTTCCCTTCGATGTTCGAGGGCTCGCGAGGGGGGCGCTCGTCATCGATCTGGTGTATCGAGCCGCGCCGACGCCGCTCGTTCACGCTGCAGAGGCGCTCGGTCATACGGCGATCGATGGCCGGGAGGTGCTCCTCGTCGAGGCCCGCCGCCAGTTCCACCTGATGACCGGGCGGCCCATGGCGGCCGGGGCGGCGCGCAAGCTGCTCGACGGCCATGGCAACGAGCGTGCGGACAGGCCAGCTGAGCGACGGAAGCTGACCGCGTGAGGAGGAGAGAGGAGAGGCGAGATGTCGATTTTCAAGCTCTCCCCGGAAAGGCAGGCGATCGTCGATCGCGTCCACACCCTCGCCAGCGCGCGCTTCGCTCCGCGCGCGGCGCGCTATGACCGCGCGGCGGCGTTCCCGGCGGAGGATTTCGAGGATCTGTTCCGCGAAGGCCTGCTCGCGGCGGCCGTGCCGGCGGGGCACGGTGGGCTCGGGCTCGGGCCGCGCGGCGGCGACGCGCTCACCCTGTGGATGATGACCAAGGAGCTCGCGAAGGCCGATCTGTCGCTCGCGCGCTGCTGGGAGGGCCACGCGAACTCGATGGTGCTGCTCGACGCGATGGCGAACCTCGCCCAGAAGGATCGATGGTTCGAGGGGGTCGTGCGCCGAGGCGAGAAATGGGTCGCGTGGAGCGGCGAGCCGCAATCTCCGGCCCCCGGAGAGAAGGCGCGGTTCGGCACCCGCGTCGAGCGCGCCCCGGGCGGGTGGGTCGTCGACGGCTCCAAGGTCTTCTCGACGAGCGCGGGCGGGGTCGAGTGGGCGATCCTGCTCGTGAACAGCGCTGGGCCCGGCGGCGCGAGGCACGCGCAGGGCTCGCCGGAGACGCTGCTCCTGCTCGCGTGCGAGCTCAGCGATCGCTCGGTCACCTTCGACGGCTCGTGGTGGGATCCTGTTGGCATGCGGGCGACCGTGAGCCACCTCGTCGAGTTCGACCGCACGTTCATCCCGGAGGAGAACCTGATCGGGGCGCCGGGGCAGTATCTCCGCGAGGGGTGGCAGACGGCGTTCACGCCCCATTACGCGTCGAGCTTCCTCGGCGCGGCGGAGGCGGCCTATGACTACGCGATGGAGTGCATCGCGTCGCAAGGCAAGGGGGGCGATCCCTATGTGCAGCAGCGCGTCGCGCGCATGGCGGTGAACCTCGACTCCGCGCAGCTCTGGCTCCGCCACGTCGCCTCGCTCTGGGATGAGGCGCGCCACGCCGAGGCGCAGCTCGCAGGGGTTCGTGCGCGGCACGTCATCGAGCACCTCGCGGCGGAGACGGTGGACCACGCCATCCGCGCCTGCGGCGCTCGCTCGCTGATTCGCCCGAGCCCCGTCGAGCGCATCCTCCGCGATCTCACGTTCTACCTGCGGCACGACAACGACGATCATATCCTTTCGACGATCGGCAAATCGCTGCTCGGGCAGGCGTTTGACCCCTCGTTCTACAAACCATGAGGGTCATGCCGACGAGCGCCGTGAAGCACGGAGGGCCAGGGTGCATCGTGGAGCCTCCGGTCGCGCCGGCGTCGCCCGGTCTCTTCCGAGGGGGCGGCGCGCCTGCGGCGCGCGGCCACGAGAAAATCCTGGACGGCGGACGGTTACGACGTTATACAAAGTAACACTGTTACGAATGGACGACTGACGACGGACGGCGACGGGATCCACGGCGCCGCCCGGCGACCCGACGACGCGGACATGGCGAGCACGCGCATGAAGACCACGAAGGCCGGCGGCACGACCCAGGCGGAGCGCCTGCAGGCGTCGAGCCTGCAGCGTCGCGAGCAGCAGAGAGAGAACCTGCGGGGCGCGATCCTGGCGGCGGCGGGCGAGCTGTTTCTGGAGCAGGGGTACGAGGCGTTCTCGATGCGCCAGGTGGCCGAGCGCATCGGCTACTCGGCGACGACGATCTACCGCTATTACGAGGACAAGGACGATCTCCTGTTCGCCATCGTCCACGAGGGCTTCACCGAGTTCCAGCGGGCGCTCGTCGCGGCGGCCGAGAGCACGGCGGACCCGCTCGAGCGGCTCGAGGCGCTCGGCGCCGCGTACGTTCGGTTCGGCATGCAGAACCCGGTGCACTACCGGCTGATGTTCATGCAGCGGTTCGACTTCGTCTTCGACCGGCGGAAGGAGCAGCGGCAGCCGATGGTCGGGTCGTTCGATGTGCTGCAAAAAGCGGTCGCGTCCGCGATGGATGCCGGCCTGATGCAGCGCGGCGACGTGGAGGTCCACAGCCAGGTGGTCTGGGCCCTGGTCCACGGGATCACCTCCCTCGGCCTGGCCAACGGCGGCCGCTTCAGCCCCGATGACGTCGATCGGACCATGGGGATCGCCATGAAGATGATGATTCGAGGCCTGCGCCCCTGACCGCTCTCTTTTTTTTAGCAAAGTTAACACTGTTACTAATGATTTCGACGTTACTTTCCGTCGATGGAGGATGTGATGGATCGAGTCTTTGGTCTGAGTGGCTTCCTCGTACTGCCGTTCTGGGCCTTGATGATCTTTCTGCCCCGATCTCGCTGGACGCGGAGGATCATGGAGTCGCCGCTCGTGATCGTCGCGCCGGCGCTGCTCTATACGGCGCTCGTCCTCCCGGCCATCGGCGAGGTGCTGCCGATCGTCAACCGACCGAGCCTCGCGGCGGTCGCCTCGCTGCTCGGCTCGCCGGCCGGCGCCACCATCGGCTGGGTCCACTTCCTCGCCTTCGATCTCTTCGTGGGACGGTGGGTGTACCTCGACAGCCGCGATCGCGAGATCTCGCCCTGGCTCATGGCCCCCGTGCTCTACCTGACGCTCATGCTCGGCCCGATGGGGTTCGCGCTCTACCTCGCCGTCCGCGCCGTGGCCGAGCGCTCGGCGCACGCCCACGGCGCGATCTCGGCGAGCCGCCGCGCCGAGGAGGCCTGAGATGAGCGCGCGATCGCTGCACGCCTCGCGTGAGCTCCCTCGCTCGATCGAGGAGCTCCTCCGGCGAAGCCCGGTCTTGTTCACGGCGGCCGCCGTCCACGTGGCGCTGCTCGTCCTGCTGCTCGGCGTCGCCCCGCTCGACGCGCGCCTCGTGATGGGGGTGAACCCGTGGATCAAACCGGCGAAATTCGCCGCCTCGATCGCCATCTACCTGCTGACGATCAACTGGCTCGTCGGCGATGTCGCGCTCCCGCCGAGAGGCCGGCGTGCCGTCGTCTGGGGCACGGTGGCGACGGTGAGCTTCGAGATGGTCGCGATCGCCATGCAGGCGGGGCGGGGCGTGGCGTCGCACTTCAATCAATCGTCGCTGTTCGACGGGGCGGTGTTCGCGCTCATGGGCATCGCCATCCTGGTGAACACGGGGCTCGCGGCGTACCTCGCGTCCAGGTTCTGGACGACGCGGCCTCCGCTGCCCGCGCCCTATCTCTGGGGCATCCGGCTGGGTTTCCTCCTGTTTCTGCTGGCGTGCGCGGAAGGCGGCTTCATGTCGGAGCATAACGCGCACAGCGTCGGCGTCGCGGACGGCGGGCCCGGGCTCCCCCTCGTCGACTGGAGCACGCGAGGCGGCGACCTGCGCGCGGCGCACTTCTTCGGGATGCACGGGCTGCAAGCCGTCCCGCTGTTCGGAGCCTGGCTGTCGGCGCGGGCGTCGGGGTCGGCGTCGCGCACGCGGCGGGCGGTGCGATGGGTCATCGCGTTCGGCGTCGTCTACGGCGCCGTCGCGCTGGGGCTCTTCCTCATGGCGCTCGCGGGGCAGCCGCTGATTCGCATGTAGCGCGCCGAGGACGGCGGTCCCACGCGTCGAGGCGCTGACTCAGGCGATCACCTGTAGAAGCTGACGTCGTCGACGTAGACGTCGAAATCCTCGTCCTGCGCGAACCGGAACTCGATCACGTAGAGCCCCGCGACGTCGACGGCCTGGGCGTCGGGCTCGGCGCCCCAGCCTTCGCGCGTGAGCTCCTCGAAGGGGATGACGACCTGAGCCCACTCCGTGCCGAGGTGCGCGGTGTAGAACCAGTGATCGAAGCACCGGTTGGGCTCGCCCGAGCCCGCCGCTTCATCGCAGATCCCGCCCGCGGGCTCCGAGACCCTGTCCGAGACGCTGACCTTCATGGTCGCCTCCGCGTCCGGGTCGCCGAGCTTGGCCCAGAAGGCGATACCGGCGTACGCGGACGCGTCGTAGGGGAACACCTGCATGTCCTCGCCGTTCAGCGCGAAGCCGACCCCGGCGCCCCACTCCGTGAAGCCGGACCCGAACGTGTGCATCGCCATCGTGCTCTCGCCGCGCGGCGGCATGAGCGCCTCGGGGACGAACCCGACGGGCACCTCCTCCGTGTAGACCGGGGGAGATTGCGTGCCTGTCCCATCATTGTAGCTGTACCAGTGGCCGAGCCTGCCACCCGTCTCTGTGATGGTGCCGTCGCCGTCTTCCATGTCGTCGATCAGATCGAGGTCGGTGGGGACGGCGACATCGCCCCCGCCGGCCCCCGCGCCGTCCGTGGCCGAGGCGGACGACCCGCCGCCCGTCGCGCCGGCCGCGCCGCCCGCCCCTTCCACCAGGTGGTAGCGCTCATCCAGCCCCACGAGGGCGGTGCACCCGCCGGCTGTGAGCGTCCACGCCGCCCACATCCATGCTGCGCGCCTCTTCGCCATGGCTTCTCCTACCACCGCCGCGCGGGCTCGGTCCACCGGCGCGCTGGACCGCCGGCGGCGCCCTGCTGCCACACGCGTCCTCCGCGCGGAGCGGCGTGAGAACATGATGGCACGGCTCCTGTGGGCGTTCGGAGGCGTCTCTCCTGGTCCACGACGCAGCTCGACCTACAGGCAGCGCAGCACGTTATCGCGCGCGAGCTGCCAGGTGGCGCTCCCCTGGCCTCCGAGCCGGGAGGGGGGCTCGCGTCCCGCCCGGACGCGCCGCGTCCGGGCGGGACGCCAGCCTGGTCGTTCCACTGGACCCGCCCCCGTTATCCTGCTTACCTGCTGCCCACCGTGACCGTATCCCGTGACGAGATCTTCACCTCGCTCGTCCCCCGCCTCGTGTCGGCCACGTACTTCGACGAAGCGGCCACGGCGGTCCTCCAGGCCATGTTCGCCTGCGTCGAGGAGGCGCTCGCCGACGGCCCGCTCGCCAGCCGCGCCCGGATCCTGCGCGGCGTCGTCCACCTCCGCCCCGAGGGCAGCTACCAGCGCCTCTTCGGCATCGACCGCGTGAGCGGCGCGCGCATCGAGGGCACCGGCTACCTCACCTCCGGCAGCGTCTGGAGCTGGATCGAGCAGCACCGCTGTTCGGTCTCGATCGACGTCCAGCGCGCCTCGGTCCGCTCCTGGATGCGGGACGGGGCGATCGAGCTCCGCGACCCGTCGGAGGCGGCCGGCGTGCCCGGCGACGCCACGCGCCAGCGCATGCTCGATCGCGACGCGACCCACGTGCACGTCGTCCCGCTGCGCGCGCCCGGCGGCAGCGTCGACGGCATGATCACCCTCGAAGCGAGCTGCAAAGGGACCGTCGGACGGGAGATCCCCTGGGCGGAGTGCTACGAGGGGCTGGAGATCCTCGCCAGCATCGCCGGGGCGTTCATCGCCGCCCGCGCGCTGCCGCTCCGCTCGGACGAGCCGGCGAGCCCGGACGAGTTCCTGCCGGTCGTCGGTCAGAGCACCGCGCACCTCGTCGAGCTGCTCCGCGCCTTCGCCCCACGGGACGACACCATTCTCATCACCGGCCCGACCGGCGCCGGCAAATCCAGGCTCGCGCGCTGGTGCCACGAGCACTCGCAGCGACGGGGCCAGCCCTTCGAGTCGCTGGACCTCCTCGGCGTGCCCGAGGACCTGCAGATGGCCGAGCTGTTCGGCTGGAGGCGGGGCGCCTTCACCGGCGCGGTCAAGGACAACCCGGGCGCGGTCGCCCGCGCCGCGAAGGGCACGCTCTTCCTCGACGAGATCGACAAGCTCTCGCTCAAGGCCCAGGCGGGCCTCCTGCGCTTCATCGAGGAGCGCGCCTACCGGATGCTGGGCGACGACGGGGCGGGGGAGCGCCGCGCCGACGCGCGCCTCCTCGTCGGCACCAACGCCGATCTGCGCGCCGCCGTGCGCGCCGGCCGCTTCCGCGAGGACCTGTACTACCGCATCAACGTCCTGCCGGTGCGGCTGCTCCCGCTCGCCGAGCGGCTCGACGAGCTCCCGCGCTGGGCCGATTACATGCTGAACCGGCGCCATCGGGAGGCCGACGGCAAGGGCGCGGCGCGCTTCGAGCCCGAGGCCATGAAGCTGCTCGTGTCCGCGCCGTGGCCGGGCAACCTGCGGCAGCTCGACAACATCGTCCGGCGCGCCTACGCGCTCCAGCTCGCGGGGCAGAGCGGCCTGGGGGGCGATCTCGTGATCCAGCGGCGCCACGTCGAGCGCGCGCTCACCTTCGACGGCGACGCCGAGCCGAGCGCGCTGGTCAAGCTGCTCTGGCGGGCGGCGCTCAGCTTCGTGAGCGAGGCCGAGCGACGCCGGGGCGGCGGCGCCCCGCTCCCGCTCGAGCTGACCGACGCCTTCCGGGGCATGGTCCTGGGCGCGGCGGTGCAGCGGACGGGCAACCGCGACGACGCCTTCACGCTGCTCGGCCAGGAGCCGCTGCTCAAGAACCGCAACCACCACCGGGCGCTGCGCCGCGAGCTCTCGCGGGTGCGCGAGGTCCTGGACGTGCTCGGGGGCGAGGTCGATCCGGATCTCCTGGCGGTGCTCGACGCCGACAGGGAGCCCTGACGGAGAGGTGCCGGCGCGCTCCGAGCGCCTCCGGCGACCAGGAGCTCGAGCATGCAGCGCCACGTCGCAAACGATGCCGCCCTCGCGCCGGGCACCACGTTCGCTGGGCGTTACGAGGTCCTGGCCAAGCTCGGCGAGGGCGGCTTCGGCGTGGTGCACAAGGCCCGCCAGCTCACCACCGGGCAGCCGATCGCCTTGAAGATCCTGCGCCTCGCCGAGCAGGGCGGCGCCGCGCAGGCCGACAGGCGGGTCACGCGCTTCCTGCGCGAGACGCGGCTCTGCGCCCAGCTTCACCACCCCAACATCGTCCAGCTCGTCGATTCGGGGCAGATCGAGGACGGGACCCTCTACACCGCGTTCGCCTTCGCGCCCGGCGACGACCTCGCCGCGCTGCTCGAGCGAGAGGGCGCGCTCGCGCCGCCCGAGGCGCGGCACCTGATGCTGCAGGTGCTCGACGCCCTCGCCTGCGCCCACGCGGCGGGCGTGGTCCACCGCGACCTCAAGCCCAGCAACATCATGGTGATCCCCACGGGCGCCCGCCGCAACGCGCTGGTGCTCGACTTCGGGATCGGCGCCGCGCTCGACGACGAGCGATCCACGCGCCTGACCGGCAGCCACGACGCGCTGGGCACGCCGGGCTACGGGGCGCCGGAGCAGTGGCGCGGCGCCGAGCCTTCGCCGCGCGCGGATCTGTTCTCGTGGGGCCTCGTGTTCCTCGAGTGCCTGACGGGCACGCCGGCGTACGGCGGCACGGACGCGGAGATCTTCTATCGGCTGCTCGGCCCCGAGCCCGTCCCGCTCCCCGCCGCGCTCGAGCGCCACCCCCTCGGCGACCTGCTCGCCCGCGCGCTCCGCAAGGACGAAGGCGCGCGCGACGTCACCGCCCGCGGGCTCTTCGCGGCGCTCGAGGCCTGCAGCCTGCGCGGCCTGTCGCGCGAGGCGATGCTCGGCGCCGGCGGCCCCTCGTCCGGCGCCCCCACGCGGTCGCTCGCCGCGGCCGCGACGGTCGCCGCGCCGCTCGACCGACGGAGGGCGCCCGCGCTCGACGGCGAGCGCCGGCAGCTGACGGCGCTCTGCTGTCACCTGAGGGCGCGCGCCGCCGCCGGGCAGGCCGCCGACGCCGAGGCGCTGGACGATCCGCTGCGCGCGGCGCTCGCCCTCTGCGCGGATATCGGGCGCCGGCACGGGGGGTACGTGGCCGCGGCGCTCGGCGACGATCTGCTTGTCTACTTCGGCTACCCCAGCGCGGCGGAGGACGACGCCAAGCGCGCTGCCCGCGCGGCGCTGGCGATGGCCAGCGCCGTGCTTACCGAGCAGACCGAGGACCCGCCGAGCGCCGCGCAGGGCGTCCGGATCGCGGCGAGCGTCGGCCTCCACACCGGCCTGGTCGTCGACGGGAACCTGGGGGACCTCGACGGCGCGTGCCTCGTCACCGGCGCGACCCCGCGGCTCGCCGCGCGGCTCGCCTCGCTGACGCGGCCGGGAGCCGTCACGGTCAGCGCCGCGTCGCACGCGCTGCTGCGCGCCTCCTTCGAGCTCGAGAGCGAAGGGATCCGCTCCTTGCAGGGGATCGCGGCGCCGGTGGAGACCTTCCGCCTCCGGCAGGAGCACGGCGAGGCGTCGAGGTCGCCGACCCCCGACGGCTCGAGGGCGCCGCTCTGCGGCCGGGATCAAGAGCTCGGGCTCCTCGTGGAGCGGTGGCGCCGCGCGTGCGAGGGGGCCGGCCAGTCGAGCCTCATCACCGGCGAGCCCGGCATCGGCAAGAGCTGCCTGGCGCGCGCGCTGCTCCATCGGGTCGCGCGCGAGGACCACACCTTCCTGGAGGCGCGGTGCTCGCCCGACACGCAGAACAGCCCTCTCCGCCCGCTGATCGAGCTCCTCGAGCGCGCGCTCGGGCTCGACCAGGAGCCCGACGCGGACAGCAAGATCGCGCGGCTCGAGGGGGAGCTCACCGGCCACGGCCTCGCGCTCGCCGAGGCCATGCCGCTCTTCGTGCCGCTCTTCTCCCTGCCCCTCGGCGAGCCGTACGCCCCGCTCGACGTCTCGGCGCAGCGGCAGAAGGCGCTGACGCTCAAGGCGGTCGCGTCGCTGCTCCTCGCGATGGCCGACCGGCGGCCCGTCCTCCTGCTGGCCGAAGACTTGCATTGGGCCGACCCCACCACGATGGAGTTCCTCGCGCAGCTCGTTCGCGAGGCGCCCGAGGTCCCCATGTGCGTCCTCATGACGGCTCGCCCCGAGTTCTCACCGTCGTTCTCGACGGCCGACGTGCTGCTGCTCCCGCTGAGCCGCCTGGAGCGCCCGCAGATGGAGGAGATGCTCGCCGGGCTCGTGGGCCACAAGGCGCTGCCTCCCGCCGTGATCGAGCAGGTGACGGACCGCGCGGACGGGGTGCCGCTCTTCGCGGAGGAGCTGCTC
Source organism: Sorangium sp. So ce836 (assembly GCF_028553905.1). Classification (NCBI taxonomy): domain Bacteria; kingdom Pseudomonadati; phylum Myxococcota; order Polyangiales; family Polyangiaceae; genus Sorangium; species Sorangium sp. So ce836. The sequence goes on from NZ_CP102233.1 coordinate 611,339, forward strand.
CGGATGATGCTCGACGCGCTGCTCCTGGTGGAGCGGGACGACGGTTACGAGCTCACCCGGCCGCTCTCGGGCGCGGCGATCCCGGGGACGCTGCGGGCGCTGCTCACGGCGCGCCTGGATCGGCTCGCGCGCGCCAAGCGGACGGCCCAGCTCGCGGCGGCGCTGGGCCGGGAGTTCAGCCTCAAGGTGCTCTCGGCCGCGAGCCCGCTCGGACCGGAGGCGGTGGCGGAGGACCTGGAGCGCCTGATGGGCGCGGGGCTCGCGCTGCGCAGGCGGCGGGGCAAGGAGGCGGTGGGGATGTTCAAGCACGCGCTGGTGCGCGACGCGGCGTACGAGTCGCTGTCGACCGGCGCGCGGCAGCGGATCCACGCGCGCATCGCGAAGACGCTGGAGGAGGGGTTCCCGGAGGTGGTCCGGACGCGGCCGGATCTGCTCGCGCACCATCACGCGGCGGCGGAGCAGGAGGGGCGGGCGGTCGGGTACGCGCAGCGGGCCGCGGAGCAGGCGCTGCAGCGCTCGGCCTACGCCGAGGCCATCGCGCACGCGTCCAACGCCGCGGCGTGGGCCGGCGCCCTGCCAGGCGCGGAAGGGGTCGAGGCGGAGCTGGCCGCGAACGGCGTCTCGACCCAGGCCCTCATGGCGACCCGAGGCTGGGCCGATCCGCAGGTCAAGGCGACCGCCGATCGCTCGGCCAGCCTGTTGCAGCGGCTCGATCAGGACAGCGAGCACAGGGTGCCGACGCTGTGGTTCCTGTTCACCTACCATCACGTGGCGAGCAACCGCCGAGCGGCGCGCGCGCTGGCCGAAGGGCTGGTCGTCATCGCCGAGCGCTCCGGCGACCAGGGGCTCCGCGCTGCCGCCGCGGCGCTCCACGGCCTCGCCCTGTTCATGGATGGCGACCACGCGGACGCGAGGCGCGCCGTCGAGCGCGCCGTCGAGCTCTACGATCCCGACCTTCACCGGGATCACGGGGCGCGCTTCGGGCTGGACTCGCTCGTCCTGGCGAGGTCGTTCGTGGCCCTGCTCCGCTGGTTCTCCGGCGACACCGACGCTGCCTTCGCGCTCATCGCGAGCGCCCTCGAGTGGGCTCGAGAGGTCGGCCACGTGCCCTCGATCGCCCTCTGTCTGATGTACGGAGCGATGGTCCGCCAGCTCGCCGGCGATCGGCGCGCGGTCGCCGCCATGGCCGGAGAGCTCCTCGCCCTGAGCGGGAAATACGGGCTACCCGCCTACGAAGGATACGGGGTGATCCTCCACGGCTGGGCGGCTGGCGACGAGGAGCGCCCCGGGGCCATGGTGGGCGTCCTCTTGGACCTCGGGTGCAAGCTCGGCCTCTCGTACTACGCCTCTCTTGTCGCCGATACCCATGCGGCGCGCGGCGAGCTCACCGCGGCCATCGAGCGCATCGACCGCTGTCTCGCCATGTGTCGTGAGAGCGACGAGCATTTCTACGAGCCCGAGCTCCACCTCCGCCGGGCCATGGTCGCGGCGCGGCAAGACCCTGCGGCCGAAGGCGTGCGGACCTCGCTGGAGCGAGCGGCCCTCCTCGCGCGGCGCTTCGCCATGCCGAGGGTCGAGGCGCTGGCGACGCTCGAGCTGCTCGAGCGTTCCTGGGGCGACGAGCGACGAAGAGCGCGGCTCGACGAGCTGCTCGGGCTTCACCCTGGCCTGCGAGCGATCCAGATCGACAGCAACGAAGGAGGCGATGGATGAGCATGAACAAGTTGATGGAGTTTCGCACGACCTACCTGCGCGCGATCGCGAAGGCGTGGGCCGAGCCCGCTTTCGAGGACAAGCTCATCGAGAGCCCCACCGGCACGCTGCTCGATTACTTCGGCTTCGACTGGGGCTCGTGGCAGAACGCATGCACCCTCCACATCGTGAGCGCCGGGCGGTCCGCGCGGCCCGGCGACACCACGGGCGACGGGCTTCCCCCGGGGCGGTTCGAGTGGATCGGCGATGAGTGGGTCTGGTCGAAGAACCTGCTCGACACGTTGACGATGTACCTGCCGCTCACGGCCCCGTCCGCGGGAGCCGCCGAACGAGCCATGGCGCTCGCGGACTATTACGGCCAGCGCGCGTCGCTGTTCGACGACGACTGGGGGACGGAGTACGGTCCGGCCGGGAAGAAGCCAATCCTCATCACGCCGGCGCTCGGCTCTCAGAGCGGCACCCCGATCGGCGGTTTCGTCCCGGCCGACCAGGGGTTCGAGGCGTTCAAGGTCGTGCTGCTCGCGGCGATCGCCAAGGCCTGGGCCAGCGACGACTTCAAGCAGATGCTCCTGATCGACTGCGCCGCGGCGCTGAGGACCATCCGCGGCTACAGGCTGCCCTGGAACATGAACCTCTGCGTCATGAACGACGACGGGGCCCGATGGACAAAGCCTGACGCGTCGAGCGACCCGCCGTCGAAGGGCCAGTCGTACTGGACCTTTTCTCGACCGCACGCGCTCACGCTCTACCTGCCCACGGCGCCGAGCGACGAGAGCGCCGAGCCCGTCGCGCTCGCCGTGTACAACGCCACGGGAGCAGAGTACCCCTTCACGTGCTGCTGCTGATGGAGGCGACGACGGCGGCGGAGGAACGATGGGGTGAGCGCTGGCCGGGGCGCAGCGCCGCGGCCGCGGCGACCCCGTTCACCTGCGTTCGTTGACGGCTGGGACCAGGACCGACGATGGACCCTCTGGAGCTGAGCCAGGTGCTGGCGTTCAAGCCCACCCTGCGCGTCGAGCGCATGGAGACCGGGGCGATATTCCTGATCGGCGAGCGCGAGCGCTTCGTCCTCTCCGGCGACTGCACCGCCGAGGTGACCGCGCTCGTCGACGGCCGGCGCACGGTGGGCGAGATCCTGCGCGCCGCGGCCGGCCGGTTCTCGGAGCCCGAGGCCCTGTACACCTTGAGTCGGCTCGCGGCGCGCGGCTACCTGGTCCCCGCAACGCCGGAGCTCCCCTCCGAGCGCGCGGCGTTCTGGCACGGGGTGGGGCTCGACGGCAAGGCGGCCGCCGAGGCGCTGAGCCGCACCCCGGTGTCGGTCCTGGCCGTCGGCGAAGCCGCTTTCGCCGGGTGGATGACCGAGGCGCTCGAACAGGCGGGCGTGCGGATCGACGGCGATGCGGCCGTGAAGGTGGTCGTGACCGACGACCCCCTGCGCCCCGAGCTCGCCTCGATCAACCTCCGCGCGCTGCGCGAGGGCACGCGCTGGTTCCTGATCGAGCCTGCCGGCGTCCAGCCGCTCATCGGGCCCGCCTTCGAGCCCGGCGCCGGCCCCTGCTGGGACTGCCTGGCGTTTTGGATGCGCCAGAACCGCCCGGTCGAGGAGCTCGTTCGCCGGCGCCGGGGGCACGAGGGCCACGTCGCTCCTCCCAGGGCGGCCACCGAGGCGAGCGTCCGGACCGCCTGCGGGCTCGGCGCCTCGGCCATCGCCCGCGCGCTCGCCCAGAACGAGTCGAGATCTCCCCACGCGCTCAGCGCCCGGGTGCTCGCCCTGGATCTGGCCACGTTCCAGCTCACCGCGCACGCGGTGGTCCGGAGGCCCCAGTGCCCGGCGTGCGGAGATCCGGCGCGAATGGCGGCCGTCGGCGAGCGCCCGATCGAATTGCAGCCGGTCGAGAAGGCGCATTTCGAGGACGGCGGATATCGCCGGCAAAACCCGCGGCGGACCTACGAGCGCTATCGGCACCTCGTCAGCCCGATCACGGGCGCCGTGACGCACCTCGTCCCGATGCCGGGGCGGGACACCGAGCTCCGCGCCGTGTACGCGTCCGGTTACCTCGTCTGCCCTCGGGAGGGCGTTCCGAGCACCAACGTCTTCGACAAGGTCTGCGCCGGCAAGGGGCGCAGCGCGGACCAGGCCCGGGTGAGCGCGCTCTGCGAGGCCCTCGAGCGCTACAGCGGCGTGTATCAAGGGGACGAGGCGCGCGTCCGCGGCAGCGAGGACGAGCTCGGCGCGGCGGCGCTCGCGCCCGGCGACCTGCTGAATTTCAGCGAGGCCCAGTATCGCGAGCGCGCTCGCCTCAACGCGCGGGCAGCGGATCGTCGCCAGTGGGTGCCGGAGCCGCTCGACGCCGGCACCCGGATCGACTGGACCCCGGCGTGGTCGCTGAGCAAGCGCGAGCGGCGCTACGTCCCGCTGGCCTACTGCTACGCCGAGGCCCCGGCCGAGAGCGGCACCGCGTTCTGCGGCCCCTGCAGCAACGGCGTGGCGGCCGGCACCTGCCTCGAAGAGGCCGTGCTGCAGGCGCTGCTCGAGCTCGTGGAGCGCGATGCCGCCGCGGTCTGGTGGTACAACCGGCTCGCGCGCCCGGCCATCGATCTCGACAGCTTCGGGGACCCGTACTTCGAGGCCCTCCAGGCGGACTATGCCCGCCTCGGCTGGGCCGTCTGGGTGCTCGATCTGACGCACGACCTCGGTATCCCCACCTGCGTCGCGCTCGCCCACGAGGCCCGGGAGGATCGGTTCACCATCGGGTTCGGCTGCCACCTCGACCCGCGCCTCGCGGTGCAACGATCGCTCACCGAGCTGAATCAGCTCTTCGATCCCGGGGGCGCGCGCCGGGCGCCGTGGGACCTCGAGCGGCTGCAGGGCCGCGCGCACCTCTTCCCGAGCCCGGATCTCCCCCGGGTCGCGGCCGAGCGACTGCCCCGGATCGGCGGCGCCGATCTGCGCGCCGACATCGAACAGTGCCTGAGGCGCCTCGACGAGGCGGGCCTGGAGCTCGTCGCGGTGGACAAGACCCGCCCCGACATCGGCTTGCCCGTGGTCCAGGTGATCGTCCCGGGGCTGCGCCATTTCTGGCCCCGGTTCGGCCCGGGGAGGCTGTACCAGGTGCCCTGCGCGCTGGGGTGGCTCCCCCGCCCGCTCGAGGAGGGCGAGCTCAACCCGGTCCCTCTGTTCGTCTAGCCCCGATAGCCGCCGAGGAGCTGCGCATGCGAGATGGCTTTCGGATCCTCGATATCGACCGTCACGTCTCCGAGCCCGTCGCCCTATGGGCCGAGTACCTGCCGGCGGCGATGCGGGCGTATGCTCCTCGGCTCGCGCCCTTCGGGCCGCCCGAGCCGCTGGCCGGGCGGATGAAGCGCCTGGGCGAGCACGCGCTGCTGCCCACGCCCCCCATCCTGTGCGTGGACGGCGAGCCGATCCTGCGCGTCCCCGAGGCGGCCTACATCGAGCTCGGGCTCGCCGCCGAGCGCCGCCGCGAGCTCCTCGCCGCCTCGGAGAGGCCCGAGGGGCACCTCGCCGAGATGGACGCGACCGGCGTCGACGTCGCCGTCCTGCTCCCGACCTACGCGTCGTATCTCGTCCACGACGACGGCATCGGCGCCGAGCGCTCGCGCGCCTACGCCCGCGCCTACAACCGATGGCTGGGCGACTTCTGCGCGAGCGCGCCGGACAGGCTCCTCGGCCCGGCGCTGCTCTCGCGCCACGATCCGGAGGCCATGGCGGGCGATCTGGAGCAGGCCGCGCGCGACGGCGCGCGCGCCGTGGTGCTCCGGCCCAACCCGGTGCAGGGCCGCACGCTGAGCGCTCCCGCCCACGCGCGGTTCTGGGCGGCGTGCGCGCACCACGGGATCGCCGTGCTCGTCCACGAGGGCACGCACGCGCGCGTCGCCACGGCGGGCGCCGATCGCTTCGAGACGCGCTTCGGCCAGCACGCGTGCTCTCACCCGATGGAGGCGATGATGGCGCTGCTCTCGCTGATCGAGGGCGGCGTGCTCGAGGCCCACCCGACGCTGCGGGTGGGCTTGCTCGAGGCGGGGTGCGGCTTTCTGCCTTACTGGCTCTGGCGGCTCGACCACGTCGAATACGCGCAGATGCGCGGCGAGGTGCGCGGCCGGGTGCGCCGGCCGCCCTCGGAGTACTTCCAGCGGCAGTGCTGGATCGCGCTAGAGCCCGGCGAGGCGATGCTCGACCGGGTGGTGAGGGAGATCGGCGCCCGGCGGATGGTGTTCGGGACCGATTTCCCGCACCTCGATCACGGGCCCGGGATGGTCGACGAGATGATGGCGCTGCGGGGCGCGCTCGGGGACGAGGCGCTGCGGGCGATCCTCTGGGACGGCCCGTGCGGCTTGATGGGCGTGAATCCCGGCGTATCGCCGAGCGCGTAGGCGTCCGGCGCTGGACGGGGCGGCGCTGGAGGGGCGCGTGCGTGGGCATTGCGCGCGCGGCGATGAAGCTCAGCATGGCTCACGGCGACCTGGGGACGCTGCCGGCCCCCCGGGGTGGGGTTTGTCTGCCCGCGTGTCCCGCCGATGCCGGGGTAGACCGCGCGTGTCTCCAGGTGAAGCGCGGCGTCTCCAGGTGACGCAGCCTCGGTCGTTGCCGGGTGCCGGGGGCCCTGCCCGCCCACGTACACGGCGCCGAACGCCGCGCCGGCGGCTCGCGCGAGGCGGTTCGAGCGCCTGGTATGCGTGCTGCAATAGGCGAGGACAGGACGGGGCGAGGACAGGGGATCGAGGCGACCCCGCTCTATCGACAGGTCGACGAACCGCCGGCGAGGGACGCGACGTTTGCGCTCCTCGCCGTGGAGAAGGCCGACTCCTCATATCCCGGTCGAGGCCAAGGCGGCCTCGATCCAAGGTCGCCTATCCAACGACAATTCTAACCAATGAGCAGAAGCTGATCATGAGCAAGCAAGTCCTCACGGTTGACCCGAAGACGATCTCGATCAATTTCACGCAAGTGAACGGCCAGAGCAACCTCATCGTGAACGTCCCGAATACCCTGCAGGTCTCGGTGGGCAACAGCAGCGGCTACGAGCTGCAGAACGTCACCCTGGACCAGGCGGATGTCCACGTCATGTACACACCCAGAGGCAGCAACAAGCCGCAGGACGTGACGTCGGCATTCCCGGTCACCTTCACGCAGGGAGGTAAGGTGATCTTCCCCAGCGTGGTCTCTTCCGGGCAGTGCAAGCCGCAGGGCTTCTTCGTGACGCCCATGTCGCCGCAGGCGCTCAGCTATCTCGACGGCACCATCTCGTTTGTCATCGAGACCGACAAGATCGTTTATGACGTGAAGTCCGATACAGGCGGCCAGTCCACGTCGGACAGCTGGACGGTCACCACGAGGGGGTAGGGCGAGCGAGCCCATCGCTCTCGTCGCTCAGAGGGGCAGACGTGGCTCTGCCCCCCGAGCGAGGGCGACGGCCGTTCGTGCGGGGCGCCGGCGGCAGCGGAGGAGGAGAGGCCGAGATCAGAGGCAGCGCAGCACGTTGTCGCGCACGAGCTGCCAGATGGTCTCGGGGATATCCCCGAGCCACCGCGCGTCCCGCTCGACCGGCGCCTCGGCGTCGTCGAGCGGGTCGTCGGGGCTGTAGACGAGCCGCCACAGTCGCTCGCTCACCGAGCCGTTCCGATCGATCACGAAGCGCTGGACCAGCTTCTTCGCGAGCTCCTCGCCCTCGACGTCGAGGAGCAGCACCGGCGCCGCCACCTTGCCCTCGTTCACGTCACGCAGCGGCCCAGCGCGCGCAGGCGGCTGAGCCGGCGCGCGGTCGACGTCTTCCTGGAGCGGCACAGCGCCGCCGCTGATGAGCTGCGTCGTTCCAAAGTCCTTCATCGAACCACCGCGATCGGGCCTGGCGGGCCGCGCGCCGTGTTCAGCATCTGCCTGGAGGAGGTGATCGCGAGGCCTGCCATCGCCCTTCCGTGATAGGAGAGGCCGATGGACCGGCTCGACGCCATGCTCGTTTTCCTGGCCGTGGTCGACACCGGCAGCCTGTCCGCGGCGGGCCGGCGGCTGCGGGCGCCGCTGCCTACCATCAGCCGCAAGGTCGCAGAGCTCGAACGTCACCTCGGCACGCAGCTCCTGATCCGCACCAGTCGCCGGGTCGAACTGACCGAGGCGGCGCGGGAGTACGCGATCGCCGCGCGGTACATCCTCGAGCAATTGCAGGAGGCCGAGCAGGCCGTCGCGGGCGAATATCAGGAGCCTCGGGGGGAGCTGACCGTCACGGCGCCGACCATGTTCGGCGAGCTGCACGTACTGCCGATCGCCAGCGAGTTCCTCGCCGCGCATCCGAAGATCGATCTGCGCCTCTTCCTGACGGACGTGATGGTGAACGTCGTGGAGGAGCATGTGCACGTGGCGGTCCGGATCGGAGAGCTAGAGGACAGCTCGCTTATGGCGAGGCGTGTCGGGTCGACACGCTCCATCACCTGTGCGAGCCCGAGCTACCTGCGGGAATTCGGCGGCCCTCAGGCGCCAGAGGACCTGACGGGACGGGACGGCGTGACCTATCGTGGGTTCGTGTCGTCGCCCTGGCGGTACGTCCGGGGTGCCTCCCACGTGATCGCGGAGCCGCGCGCGCGGGTCGCGGTCAATTCGCCCGCGGCGGCGGTGGTGGCGGCCAAGGCAGGCTTGGGGATCACGAGAGCCCTGGACTACCAGATCGTATCGGAGCTGCGAAGCGGAGCCCTCACGCCGCTCCTCGAGGCCTTCGAAGTGCCTGCTCTCCCGATCCACCTCGTCTTCTCCGGTCAGGGCCGCCTACCGCTGAAGGTCCGCGCCTTCCTGGACTGGATGGCGCCCCGGCTGCAGGCCCGGCTCGCGGCCGAAGGCGTCGGGGCGCCGGCGGGGCAACCGAGACCGGGCGCCTCACGGCCCGCCGAGGCGCCGGCGGCCTCTCGTTTTACGAGAGGGAGCCTTACGATCTGATCCACTGCAGCGCCGCCGGCGCGACGGCTAAGTCTCCGCAAGGACGAATTGCCGTCGATGCACAGGAGGCACGAGATGATCAGTTCAGGTCTCACGACACCGAAGCCCCCCGGCGCCGGACGAGCTCTGCAGAGGCCGCGCATGCGGCGCTGGGAGCTCGATGCCCCGGGCGTCCGGAACCTGACGCTCCGCGATGCTCGAAGGCCCGAGCCTGGGCCTCGTGAGGTCCTGGTGAGGGTCCAGGCGGTCTCGCTGAACTACCGCGATCTTCTGATGTGGGAAGGCCGCATGGGCGAGCTGGCGCACCCCTATGTGCCCGGAAGCGACTTCGCCGGGCAGGTCGTGGAGCTCGGGCCGCTCGCGACGCGATTTTCGATCGGCGATCGGGTGGTCGGCGTCGACATCGAGGACTGGATCGACGGGGCGGCCCCGGGCCGTCACACCAATACCGTCGCGGTCTCGGGCCGCCTGTCCGAGCTCGCGGTGGTCAGCGAGGACATGCTGGTCGCAGCGCCCCAGACCCTCGGCCCCGAGGAGGCGAGCACGCTTTCGACCGCGGGTCTGACCGCCTGGATGGCTGTCGTGGAGACCGGGCGGGTCAGGGCGGGGCAGACCTGGGTCGTGCAGGGGACGGGCGGCGTTTCGCTCTTCGCGCTGCAGCTCGCAGCAGCGCACGGGGCGAAGGTGATCTTGACCTCCAGCAGCGATGAGAAGCTGGCGTTCGGTTTGGGCCTGGGCGCACGCGCGGGTATCAACTACCGCACCCGTCCCCGTTGGGACCGCGAGGTCATGGCGCTCACGAGCGGCCGCGGCGCGGACGCCGTGATCGAGATGGCCGCGGGCGAGAACCTCGCTACCTCCGTCGAAGCCCTGGCCTACGGCGGAAGGATCCTGCTCGTCGGCCTCCTGGACAGCGACCGCATCTCGACCCCGGTGGGCCCCCTGCTCCTGCGTCGCGCGACGATCAACGCGATCGGCGTCGGACCCCGGCGAGCGCTGGAGGACATGATCAGGGCCATCGATGGTCTCGGGATCCGCCCCGTCGTCGCCGCGACCTATGACTTGGGCGATCTCCCGGCGGCCGTCGCCCACCTCCAGGGGGGCGCCGTCGGCAAGGTCGTCGTGCGCGTCCAGGCCTAGGCGAACGATCGATCACGGGACGACCGCAGCGCAGGCTCGCGAGCCTGGCCGCGGAGGAATAGCGCTTTAGACCGCATGGCAGGCCGCAAAATGCGGCCATCAGGAGGAACACAAGATGAGTGCCCAGACCTGGTTCATCACCGGAGCGTCGAGCGGACTCGGGGCCGCGATCGCGAACGCTGCCCTTCGCGCCGGCCATCACGTCGCCGTCACGGCGCGGGACAGCGCCCGCCTCGGAGGGCTCGTGGAGGCGTATCCCGACGCTGTGCTTCCGCTCTCGATGGATCTCACCAAGGCATCCGAGATCGAGGCCGCGGTGGCCGCCGCCGAGGCGTGGCGCGGCGGCGTCGACGTGCTCGTGAACAACGCTGCGCTCGGCTATCTCGCCGCGGTCGAAGAAGGAGAAGATCAGAAGATCCGGACGGTCTTCGAGGCGAACTTCTTCGGCGTCGCGAGCACCATACGGGCAGCGCTGGCCGGCATGCGCGCCCGGGGGCGCGGCACGATCATCAACATCTCTTCGATGAACGGTGTCATGGCCATGCCCGCGCTCGGATACTACAGCGCTTCCAAGTTCGCGCTCGAAGGCCTCACGGAGGCCTTGTCGCAGGAGGTCGCGCCGCTTGGCCTCAAGGTGATGTCGGTCGAACCGGGCGGCTTCCGAACGGGCATCGTCGAACGGAACCTCCGGAGCCCGAGGATCGACGCGTATGGCGCCACCGCCCATACGGTCATGGACCTGCTGGTGAACGATAAGGACGGCTCACTTGCGCCAGGTGATCCCGTCCGGATGGCGGATATCCTCGTCCGACTCGTGGATTCTGGAGAGATGCCCCAGCGCCTCAGCCTCGGCGCGGACAGCTGGACAGGCATCATGACGAAGCTGGATGCGCAGCGCGCCGAGTACGAGGCCTGGAAGGACGTATCCCACAGCACGTATTTCTCGTGATGGAGCGAACCCGGGGGCCGGACGTCGCCGCACCGCGAACGCGCCCGGACGACGCAGCGCGCGCCTACAGGCAGCGCAGCACGTTGTCGCGCACGAGCTGCCAGATGGTCTCGGGGATGTCCCCGAGCCACCGCGCGTCCCGCTCGACCGGCGCCTCGGCGTCGTCGAGCGGGTCGTCGGGGCTGTAGACGAGCCGCCACAGCCGCTCGCTCACCGAGCCGTTCCGTTCGATCACGAAGCGCTGGACCAGCTTCTTCGCGAGCTCCTCGCCCTCGACGTCGAGGAGCAGCGCCGGCGCCGCCACCTTCACCTCGCGCAGCGGCTTCAGCCGGAGATACGCCCCCTTCACGAGCTCCGCCTCGTCCGGCGGCTCGAACCCCGCCTCCCGGAAGTCGACCGGCGCCTTTGTGTTGCCGACGAGGTAATACTCTCCCTGGGTCTCGGCGAGGATCGCGCCGCCCAGCCTCCCTACGCGTGCCATCTAGACCTCCTCCGCGGTGACGCTCTCGTCCGAGAGCACGAGCGTGCGCCCCGGCGTCTGGCCCGGGAGCGCTTCCCCTTCCCATGTGTACTTGTTCGTATATCCGCGCGGCGTGACCATGTACCCCTCGAAGACGAAGGTGTTGGTCGACCCGACGAGCACCGTGGTCAGCATCCCGATCTCGTAGTCGAGGAAGTGATCGACATCGGTGAGCACCGCGCTCTCCAGCTTGCGATACGCGCTCTTCACCAGCGCCACCGGCGTCGTGCCCGCGCGGTGCTGGCGGATGATCTCCTGGGCCCGCACGATCTGGCGCGTCCGCCGCCCGCTCGCCGGATTGTAAAGGCCGATGACGAAGTCGGCGGCGGCCGCCGCCTCGAGCCGCCGCTCGATGACCGGCCACGGGGTCAGAAGATCCGACAGCGAGATGGCGCAGAAGTCGTGCCCGAGCGGCGCGCCGACGAGCGACCCGCACGCGTTGAGCGCCGTCATCCCGGGCACGAGCCGGAGCTCCGGCGACTCGCCCCGCTTCCAGCCGATCTCCTCCAGCACCTGGAAGACGAGCCCGGCCATACCGTACACCCCCGCGTCGCCCGACGAGATGATCGCCACGCGCGCGCCGTCCCGCGCCCGCTCCACCGCGGCGCGCGCCCGGCCGATCTCCTCGGTCATGCCGGTCTTGATCACCTCCTTGCCCTGGATGAGGTGCTTCACCAGCCGGATGTATGTCGTGTACCCCACGATGAGATCCGACGCGGCGATCGCCTCGAGGGCGGCGCGGGTCGCGTGCTCCTCGGCGCCGGGGCCGATCCCGACGATCGACAGGACTCCTTTGCTGTCACCCATGGCTCTCCTCGACGTTGCGCTTCGCGAACGGGACGCGCGCCACGGCGAGCGTCATCGACCGGCCCACGCCCGGCTCGGTGTACGCCCGCTTCGGCACGAGCAGCTTCGTAGCCCCCGCCGCGCGCAGGGCGGCCGGCTCGGCGACGCCCCGGGCGCCGACGTGCTTCTTCACCGTCTCCGACGGGTTCTCGATGCCCTCGGTCGCGTCGAGCTCCTCGGGCGTGAACGTCACGAGCGGCCACCCCCGCCGCGCCGACAGCGCGAGCAGCGCCTCCTCGTCGGCCTTCTTGTCGATCGTCGCGAGCGCCTTCACCGACCTCGCCGACAGCCCGTGCTCCTCGAGCAGCCGGTCCACGCCGCGCTCCACCATGTCGAGCGGCGCGCCACGGTCGCAGCCGACGCCGAGCACCAGGCTCTTCGGCCGGTAGACGACGGCGCGCTCGACGATCTCGGGGTGCGAGCGCCCGAGATCCCGATCGCTCGCGACGAGCAGGATCTCCCACGCGCCCGGATCCACGCCGTCGAGCGAGGTCGCGTAGCGCACGCCCGGCGGGAGCGGCGTCCCCTCGGGCCAGAACGAGGGCTCGCCCGTCTCCTGGACGAACAGCACGGGCGCGGCGTTCACGACCGCGGCGCAGCCGCGCGTCACGTTGCGATCGGGGTCGTCGAGCGTCCACCCGAGCTCGCGGCCGAGGATGTCGACCGTCAGCGTCCCGATCGCGTCGGACGCCGTGGTCACCACCGGCTGCGCGCCGAGCAGCGCGGCCACCTTCTCGGTGAACGCGTTGCCCCGGCCGACGTGGCCGGACAGCACGCAGATCGAGAACCGGGCCGCGTCGTCGACGCACACGACCGCCGGATCCACCTTCTTGTTCTTGAGCAGCGGCGCGATCATGCGCACGACGGCGCCGACGCTGATCACGAACACGTGGCAGTCGTAGGCCGTGAACGCCTCGGTCAAGAGCGGCCCCATCGGGAGCGGCAGCGGCTTCGCGCCCTCCGGCGCCCGGTCGAAGAGCTTCTGCGACACGTAGAGATCCGCGCCCGGCAGGCCAGGGACGAGCCGGCGCGCGATGTCGATCCCGTGGCGCGTGATGGCGTAGACGGCGTAGGGCTTGCGCTCGGGCGTCACGGGGCCTCCGGCTCTTCGTTCAGGCTGTCTCCGAAGCTGCCCGGCAGCGACGCCTCGGCCTCGCCGACGAGCAGCCCGCTGCGCTCCCCGCGCGTGACCACCACCATGGCGAAGCAGTCGCCCCGCTCGCCCTGCGCGGCCCTGAGGTCCCGCACGATCCGCTGCTCGGGCATCGTCGCCTTGGAGACGAACACCGCCCGGTCGAGGAGGCCCGCCCGCGTGAGCGCCTCGGTCACCTTGGGCATCTCCGAGCCGATCTTCATCAGGACCACGGTGTCGAAGCGCCGGAGCACGTCGGTCAGGTCGTCGACGCCGTACGTGGCGGGGAGGATGGCGATCCGCTCCTGCCCGTCGGCGAGCGCGAGCCCGCTCACGGCCGGGACCGCCGTGACCGAGGTGACGCCGGGGACGACCTCGACCTCGAGCCCGGGGAAGCGGCGGAGCGCCTCGCGGCGCACGTAGACGAACGTGCTGAAGAGCGACGGATCGCCCTCGGTGGCGAACGCGACGGACAGGCCCCGCGAGAGCCGGTCGCCGATCTTGTCGACGGCCGCGTCGACGTAGGGGCGGACGCGATCCGGGTCCTTGCTCATGGGGAAGGTGAGGAGCAGCCGCTCCTTGTCCCGCTGCTTGCCGACGACGGGCTCGAGGATCCGGTACGCCATCGACGCGCCGAAGTCCGAGCTGCGGGGGAGCGCGAGCACGTCCGCGCCCTCCAGCACGCGCACGGCGCGCAGCGTGAGCAGGTCCGGCGCGCCGGGGCCGACGCCGACGCCGTAGAGCTTGCCGAGGCCGCTCATGACGCCTCCGCGGCGCCCGCCGCGGGCTTCGTCGCGGCGAAGACGTGGATCGGGTTCAGCGCCTCGTACCGCATGTACCGCGCCAGCGGGACGCCGCGCGAGACCGAGAGCAGCGTGACCTCGGGGTCGAGCCCCCGCGCCCGGAGCGCGCGGTACGTCTCGGCCACGTTCTCCATCGTGATCGCGTTGACCACGAGCCGGCCGCCCGGCCGCAGCCGATCGAGCGCCGCCGCGATGATCTCCTCCATGCTCCCCTTGCTCCCGCCGACGAACACCGCGTCCGGATCCTCGAGCCCCGCGAGCGCCTCGGGCGCGCGGCCCGCGACCACGCGCACGTTGTCGACCCCGTGCGTGCGGACGTTGTCCCGGCAGATCTCGACGCCCTCCGGGTCGACCTCGATCGCGTAGACGCGCCCGAGGGGGCAGAGCATCGCCGCCTCGATCGAGACCGACCCCGAGCCGGCGCCGACGTCCCAGACGACCGCGTCGGGGCGGATCGCCATCGACGCGATCGAGAGCAGGCGCACCTCGCGCTTCGTGATGAGGCCGTTCTTCGGCATCCGCTTCGCGAACGCGTCCTCGTGCAGGTACGGGACGGACGGCGGCGGCCGCCACGCCGGATCGCTCCGGAGGAGCAGGAGCACGTTCAGCGGCCCGATGTCCTCGCAGGCGGCGAGCGCGGCGAGGTCGAACGCGCGCACGCGCTCGCCGGCGCCGGCGAGGCTCTCGCAGACCCACGCCTTCCAGCCGGCGTCGCCGTGCTCGAGGAGCCGCGCCGCGAGGCGGGCCGGGCCGTTCTCGCCGTCGGTCAGCACCGCGACCTTCGAGAGCCGGCGGAGGCGCGTCGCGAACCCCTCGGGCGAGCGCCCGTGGACCGAGACGAACGCGGCGTCGTCCCAGGCGATGCCCGTGCGCGCGAACGCCCACTGGACCGAGCTCAGGCTCGGGATGATCTCGACGTGCTCGCCGCCGAGCTTCCGGACGACGAGCGCGCCGACGCCGAAGAACAGCGGGTCGCCCGAGGCGAGGATGCACACGTTCTGCTCGGCCGAGAGCGCCTCCACGCGCTCGAGCGCCGCGGACAGCCCGCCCTTCAGGGCGATCTTCTCGCCGCGGAACTGCGGGAAGAACTCGAGGTGCCGCTCGCCCCCCACGAGCACCTCGGCCCGGGCGACCGCGGACGCGGCGCGGCTCGACAGGCTGGCGCACCCGTCGTCGCCGATGCCGACGACGGTCACGGCGCGGCGGGCGCTCACCGCGCCCCCTGCGCCGGCTCGGCCGGAGCGGGCGCCGCCTCGGCCGAGAGGAGCAGCAGCGCGTGGACGATCGCCACGGCGATGGGGCTGCCGCCCTTGCGGCCGCGCGCGACGATGGAGGGGAGCCCGGACTCGAGCAGCGCCTCCTTGGACTCCGCCGCCGACACGAACCCGACCGGCACGCCGATCACGAGCGCCGGCCGCGCCCCCTCGTCGCGGGCGAGGCGCACGACCTCGAGCAGCGCGGTCGGCGCGTTGCCGATCGCGACGATCGCCCCGTCGAGGAGCCCGAGCCGGTGCGCCTTGCGCATCGACTCGATGGCGCGCGTCGAGCCGGCCGCCGACGCGGCCTGGATGACGTCGTCGTCCGAGATGAAGCAGTGGATCTTGCAGCCGTACGACGCGAGCCGCTGCTCGTTCAGGCCGACGCCGATCATCTTCACGTCGACGAGCACCGGCGCGCCGCCCCGGAGCGCCTCGATCCCCCGCGCGATCGCCTCGGGGTGGAGCCGCATGAGCGACGAGAACTCGAAGTCCGCGGTCGCGTGGATCACGCGGCGGACGACCTGCCACTCCGCGTCCGGGAAGCCGTGCGCGCCCGCCTCCTCGTCGATGATCGCGAAGCTCTTGTCCTCGATGCGCCGCCCGAGCGCGGTCATCTGCCGCATGTCGTTCACCGCGCGCGCCTCCTCACCGCTCATGGCTCCTCCGCTCTGTCTCTGCCGGCGCCGCCGGCCGGGTACCGGCCGAGCAGCGCCCCGTTGAAATCGACCAGGCAGGCGTGCACCTCGAGGACGCCGCCCGCGTGGCGCGAGGTGTGCTCGACGACGCGCCGGCAGATCCCCCCGGCCACGCCGGTGAGCCCCTCGCGCTGGCACAGCTCGAGCACGTGCCGCGCGGTGTTGGCCTGCCGGATCTCGGCCGCGATCTCCGGCCGCGCGCCGAGCTCCTCGGCGATCTGCGCGAGCAGATCCATGCTCACCTCCGAGCCGGCGGCGTGCGTCATCATCTTGCCGTCGGCCATCTTCGAGAGCTTGCCGATCATGCCGACGATCACCGCGCGCGCGATCCGCCGCCGGGCCGCGTGGCGGACGCCGGTGCCGATGAAGTCGCCCACCTGGATGAACGCGTCCTCCGGGAGCTCCGGGTAGAGCTTCATCGCGTACGCCTCGGACTTGCCGCCGGTCGTCAGCGCGAGCGTCGCGATGCCGCGCTCGGCGGCGACGTCGATCGCCTGCACCACGCTCGCGCGGAAGGCGGCGGTCGAGTACGGCTTCACGATCCCGCTCGTCCCGAGGATGGAGATGCCGCCGATGAGCCCGAGGCGCGCGTTGATGGTCTGCTTCGCCATCTCCTCGCCCTGGGGGACGCTGATCGTGACCGTGGCGCCGGCGAAGGCCGAGCCATCGAGCTCCTCGAGCACCATCTCGGTGATGTTCCGGCGCGGCACCGGGTTCACGGCCGGCGCGCCGACCGGCAGGCCGAGCCCGGGCTTGGTGACCACGGCGACCCCGGCGCCCCCGCGGATCTCGACGCCCGGCTCGCGGCGGAGCTCGACCTCGGCGACGAGCTCGGCGCCGTGGGTGCAGTCCGGATCGTCGCCGGCGTCCTTGATGACGCTGCACGTGGCGCGCGGCCCGTCGCGGTCGCAGCGCTTCAGCGGGAAGGTCACCCGCTGCCCGTTCGGCAGGGTCGTCTCGATGGCGTCGACGGCCGCGCCGCGCGCGAGCACGCGCGCCGCCGCCTTGGCCGCGGCGGCCGCGCACGCGCCCGTCGTGAACCCCTCGCGCTGCCCCTTCGGGTCTCTCGGCCGGACCTCTGCCATCCAGGATCCTGAACGATTACGCGGATTTCTTCAGCGGGTTGTTGAAGAAGCTCTCGAGGAGCACGCTGCCCTCCGGCGCGCCGAGCGCGGCCAGCCGGTCGCGGAGCGGGTAAATGACGGCGCCGTCGCCCGCGCAGAGCGCGGCGTCGTAGGGGCCGGTCGCGAGCTCTTGCACGCGATCGCCGACGAGCGCGCACGCGCGCGCCGGCCGCTCGGGGTGGCCGACCGGGAGGAAGCCGCCGAGGACCGTCAGGCGGGCGCGCTGGGGGAGGCGCTCCCGGACGAACCGCTCGGACACGAAGCTGTCGTCGGACTCGACCAGCCAGAGCAGGTCGAGCTGCGCCGCGCCGGCCGCGGCCGCGCCCCGCGCGACGCCGAGCGCGGCGGTGATGCCGGTGTCGGTGGCGACGACGAGCGCGCGGCCGGAGAAGCCGTCCGGGAGCCGCAGCTTGCCCCAGGGGCCGCTCCACTCGAGCTCCGCGCCCACCGCGATGTCGTTGAGCACGTTCGACCCCGGGCCGGCGCCGATGCGCTTGACCGCGATCTCGACGCTGCGCTGCTCGGCGTCGCTGGAGAGCAGCGAGTAGGCCCGCTTCGCGAGCTTGCCGCCGGGCAGGGTGACCCCGGTGTTGATGATCACGTACTGCCCGCCGGCGAAGCCGAGCGCGGCGCCGTCGGCGCGCTCGACGCGGAGGAGCCGCGCCCCGTGGCCGAGCGGTTCGGCGTGGACGATCCTGATCTTCGCGCTGCCCTGAGCCATCGGTCCGCTCCTGCTCCTGCTCCTGCTCCGCTTACTCCGCCGGGTAGATCTCGTGCACGAAGTCGTGCATCTCCTCGAGCTCGCGGTAGAGCCGGCCGAGCCCGTCGACCTGGGCGCGGAGGTCGAGCTCGACCTGCTTCGTGAGGATGAGGAGCGAGCGCAGGTAGGCGAGCTTGTCGTCGCCCGCGGGCGTCTTCGCGACCTTCTCCTGGAGCTCCGCGAGCGACCCCTCGAACAGCCGCGAGAGGCTCTTGAGGTCCCCGGCGCGCAGCATCGCCGAGACCGGGCCGGGCGCCTCGGCCGCGGGGCCGAGCTCGGCGAGCTCGTGCGCGCGCTCGGCGGGATCGTCGATACCCAAGATGTTCATGAGCCCCAGGCGAAGCGCGGCGATTTCGTGACAGGCCATGTCGGCTCCCTTCGTTCGGCCCCTCCTACCAGCTAGGGAACAGGGCGGGAAGGAGCAGGCGACCGGCGCGAACGAGGGGCGCGGGCGGCGCGCTCCTCGGGCTCAGCGCGCGTCGGCGCGCTCGAGGAGCACGCCCGCGGCGGCGATGGCGAGGGCGGCGAGCGGGACCGCGATCGCCAGCCCGACCGGCCCGAGCCAGGCCGACGTGGCGTCGTTCCAGAGCAGCGACGCGAGCACGATCGCGTCGCGGAGGCCCTCGCGCGCCTCGAACGCGTCGGGCCGGTACATGAACGCCGCCGTGGGCAAGAGCGGCGCGATCCACACGGCCGACGCGACCAGGAGCGCGTGGAAGCTGTCGCGCATCCGGACGAGCAGCGGCAGGAGGGCCGAGAGCAGCGCGAGCGCGAGCGCGACGAGGGCGAGGCCGGCGCCGAGCGCGCCCGCCACGCTGACCATGTCGTTCGCCCTGATGTAGGGCGCGACGGCGAGCGCGGTGCCGACGGCGACCGCCGCGCCCGCGCCGGCCCCGGCGAGCAACGAGGGCGCCGTGCGCGCGGCGAGCAGGACGCGGGCGCGGATCGGCTTGGCGAGGAGGATCTCGAGGCGATGCTCCTCTCGCGCCGTGACCGTCGCGTCGACGAGGCCCGCCAGGGCGACGAAGTAGGCGATGAAATAGGTGGCGAGGAGATCGTTGAGCAGGAGCACGGCGGCCATCCCCTCGATGCGGAAGGCCTGCTCCATGAAGCGGATGACCTGGGCCGGCACGCGTACGAGCAGCGCGTGGGTGCCGAGCACCACGAGGACGCCGGCGATCGCCGCGACGATCGAGGTGCGGCGCGGGGCGCGGCGCGCCTCGATCGCGAAGTAGCCGCGGAGCGAGCCCGCGGCGGGGGCGGTCGCCCGGGTCACGCTTCCATCCTCCGGACGCCCGCGGCGCCGACGGCGATGGCGAGGGCGGTGAGCGCGGCGAGCGCGAGCATCGGGGGGCAGAGCACGGCGGGGCCGAGGCGGTCGAGGCTCCCGAGGCCGAGGGCGCCGAGGGTGATCGGGTTCGCGAGGGTGATGGCCCGCCAGGCGGGCTGATAGAAGCCGATGAGCGAGAGGCCCACGAGGCCCCCGAGCGCGCCGAACCCGATCAGCGCCGAGGCGCCGCGGTGCTTCACCCACGCGGCGATCGCGGCGGAGAGCGCGGTCGCGAAGAGGGCCGCGAAGGCGTGGAGCGACATCGCGCCGAGGAAGGGGCCGGGGCGGAAGCCGGGGACGCGCGCCGTGAAGTAGACGGCGCCGGCGAGCTGGGTCGCGGCGTGCAGGGTCACCATCACCGCGCAGGCGCTCAGCGCGCGGAGCGCGAAGTAGCGAGGGATCGAGAGCGGCTTGCTGGCGAGGAGCGGCAGCACGCCGGTGTCGCGCTCGCGGAGCACGACGCCGCTCGCGAGCACCACGGGGACGAAGGCGATCACCTTGTTCATCGTCAGGTCGATCCACACGTACATGAAGGTCTGGAACGGCCCGGCGTCGCCGAACCAGGCGGCCATCGCGGCGCGCACGTGCTCGGGCGGACGCGCGAGCACGACGGGGATCGCGACCAGGGCGTAGGCGAGCATCGCGGCGCAGAGCCAGGTCTTCCGCTCGCGGAGCGTCGCGAGGTAGTCGAGCCACAGGAGGCGGATCACGCGGCCTCCCTGCGCACGAGCGCGAGGTAGAGATCGTCCATGGTGCGCGCGCCGTGCGCGTCCTTGAGGCGCTCGACCTCGCCGCAGGCGACGAGGCGCGAGCGGTGCATCACCGCGACGCGCCGGCAGAGGGCCTCGACGTCGGAGAGGATGTGCGACGAGAACACGACGGTGACGCCGCGCTCGCGCGCGAGCTCGCGGAGCAGCTCGAGGAGCTCGTGGCGGCCGAGGGGATCGAGGCCCGAGGTCGGCTCGTCGAGCAGGAGCACCGCGGGCTCGTTGATCAGCGCCTGGGCGATCCCGACCTTCTGGGCCATGCCGGTGGAGAAGCCGCGCAGGGGGCGGTCGGCCTCGCGCTCGAGCCCGAAGCGGCGCACGAGGGCGTCGGCGCGCGCGGCCGCGACCCCGCGGGGCAGCGCGAACATCGCGGCGACATAGTGGAGGAACCCGCGCGCCGTCATGTCGGGGGGCAGCGCGTACGACGCGGGCAGGTAACCCGCGCTCCGTCGGACCTCGAGCGTCTCGCGGACGACATCGCGCCCGAGCACGCGCGCGGACCCCGCGGTCGGCAGGGTCAGGCCGAGGAGCATGCGCAGCGTGGTCGTCTTGCCGGCGCCGTTGTGCCCCATGAAGCCGAAGATCTCGCCCGCCGCGACGGTGAAGCTCACGCCGTCCACGGCCGTGACCTTCCCGAAGCGCTTGCCGAGCGCGCTCACCTCGATCGCCTGGTTCATCGCTTGCTCCTCGCGCGCGACGCGGTCGCGCGCCGTGTCAGGGGGATCGTCGTCGTGGAGGCCGCCGCGAGGCGCGCGGCCAGGCCGGCGCGGAAGATGTCGGCGATCGCGTCGAGCGCGCGCTCGCCGGCGAAGGTGCCGAACGACGTGACCAGCCCGAGGTGCTGGGGCGCGAAGCGCAGCACGCCGAGCACGAAGGGGATCGCGTCGCGATCGACGTCGGGCCGGATCTCGCCGCGCGCGATGCCCTCGTCGACCCATCCGGCGA
The DNA here is from genome assembly GCF_028553905.1 of Sorangium sp. So ce836. Lineage (NCBI taxonomy): Bacteria > Pseudomonadati > Myxococcota > Polyangiales > Polyangiaceae > Sorangium > Sorangium sp. So ce836. Next base: position 632,265 of record NZ_CP102233.1, read on the forward strand.
TCTGGGCGACCTGCGCCTTCGCGGCGGCGGCGCTCGCGGCGTCGTCCTGCGGGCGGAGCGCGCGGAGGTCGGGGTCCTCGCGGAGGAGCTTGCCGAAGAGCGGCTCCGCGGCCTGCTGGCGGTAGGCGAAGCGGAGGGTCTCGACGAGGCGATCGAGCGGGGAGTCGAGGCCCATCACCTCGGCGGCGAAGCGGGCGCGGATCGCGGCGAAGGCTTGCTCGACCACCTCGCGCAGGAGGGCCTCCTTGTCGGCGAACTCCAGGTAGAGCGCGCCCTTCGCGCAGCCGGCCTCGGCGGCGACGGCGTCGAGGTTCACGCCCTTGAAGCCGCGCTCGGCGAAGAGGCGCCTGGCGGCCTCGAGGATCTTGGTGCGACGCGCAGGATCGCGGGGCTTTTCGGGGCGGCGGACGGGCACAGAACCGATTTGACTCATATAGACAAACGAGTCAAATCGGACGACGCCTGGCGCGGGGCGCGGGCAGGGGCCACGGGAGGGCTATCTCCGCGCGTCAGAGATCCACGCTCGAGCGCGGCCCCGGGCGCCGAGCCTCACTGCATGATGTCGTCGACGATCCGCGCCACCAGCCGGTCGCCGAGCAGGTGCTCCTCGACGAGGTCCTTCGCGTCCTCCTCGCGGACGCCGCGGTACCACACGCCGTCCGGGTAGACGGCGACCGTCGGCCCCTCGCCGCAGCGCCCCATGCACGACGTCCTCGTCACGCGGATCTGCTGCTGCTGGCCGGCCTGCTTCACGCGGCGGCGCAGCGACTCGAGCAGCGCCAGGCTGCCGCGGTCCACGCAGTCGGCGTTGCCGCACACGAGCACGTGCTTGCGCAGCGGGCGGTGGGCGTGCGGGTGGTTCGACGCCTGCGTGTGCGTGAGCGTGTGGCGCACGCTGTAGAGCATCGCCTTGAGCCCGCCCACCTCCCGGGCGAGCCCCGGCATGGCGGTGCGGTACATGCACGTGTCGCAGGGGAGGGGAGACTCGCCGGCGAGCGCCTGGCGCGCGCGCTCGTCGATCAGTCCCGAGAGCGCGCTCGACCGGCCGAGGTGGGGCGCGAGCGACGCGCGGATCCACGGGTACGTCGACGCGAAGCGGTCGACCTGCTCGGCGAGCTTCGTCATGAGCCGGCCGGCGAAGAGGAAGTAGGGGAGCACGACGACGCGCTCGGGCCGCTGGCGCGCGACGCGCTCCAGCGTCTCCTCGACCGAGGGCCGCGTGACGCCGATGAAGGTCGGCTCGACCAGGAGCAGCCCCCGGCCCTCGCCGATGAGGCGCGTCATCTTGCAGAAATCGCCGTTCGCGTCCGGGTCGCTGGACCCGCGCCCCACCACGACGAGCGCCGTCCGGGCGCGCGCCGCCGGGTCGTCCGGCAGCGCGGACGCGGCCCGCTCGAACGCGACCTCCGCGAGCGCCGGGTGCACGCCGAGGTGCCGCGCCGCCGAGAAGCGCACGCCCGGGTGCGCGGCCCGCGCCTGCTCGAGCGCCAGGGGGATGTCGTTCTTCACGTGCCCGGCCGCGAACAGGAACAGCGGCACGACCGCCACCCGGGACACCCGCGCCGCGAGCGCCGCGAGCGCGTCGGCGAGGTACGGCGTCGCGAGCTCGATGTAGCCGTGCTGCACCACGACCCCGGGTCGCGATGCGCCGTAATCGGCCACGAGCGCCTCGAACTCGGCGTTCGACGCGGCGTCGCGGCTGCCGTGGCCGATCAGCAGGAGCCCTTCGTCATGCATGCGAGCGCCTCCTCCAGGGTGAGCGGGAGCCCTGCGCGGCCGCGCGGGTGGACTGGCTCGGCCGGGCTCATCCGGGCCCAGAGCTCCGCGACCCACGGCCGCCGGAGCCGCGCCCGCGCGAGCAGCTCGCCGGCCGCGAACACCTCCCGCGGCGGCCCGTCCGCGAGGACCTGCCCGTCGCCGAGCAGCACCGCGCGCGTCGCGAAGAGCGGCACGAGGTCGACCGCGTGCGTCGCGGCGACCAGCGTGGTCCCCTGCTGCTCCGAGAGCGCGCGCAGCGTCCGGCACAGGGAGAGCTCGCCCTCCGGGTCGAGCCCCGCGGTCGGCTCGTCGAGCAGGAGCACGCGCGGCTGCATCGCGAGCATCCCGGCGATGCACGCGCGCTTGCGCTCGCCGAAGCTCAGCGCCTCGATCGCGCGGCCGGCGAGGTGCGCGAGCTGCACGGCCGAGAGCGCCGCCTCGGCGCGGCGCCGCGCCTCGGGCGCGGGCAGGCCCAGGTTCCGCGGGCCGAACAGGACGTCGTCGAGGAGCGTCGCGCCGAGCAGCTGGTCGTCCGGGTCCTGGAGCACGAGCGCGGCGCCCGCGGCCACGGCGTCCGAGGGCGAGCCCACGCGGCGGCCCGCGATCTCGACGCTGCCGCCGGGCGCGGGGAGGAGCCCGACGAGCGTCCGGAGCAGCGCGGTCTTGCCGGCGCCGTTGCCGCCGAGCACCGCCACGGACTCGCCCTCGGCGACGTCGAGGCGCACGTCGCGCAGCGCGGGCTCGGCGCCGCGGTAGCCGACCCTGGGGGCACGGAGGGCGATCGCGCTCATCCCGCCGCTCCGGCGGCGACGCTGAGCCCGAGGGCCGCGAGGGCGAGGGCGGCGAACGCGAGGTTCGCGGCGGGCGCGCTCGGCCGGCGGTCGGCGACGGGGAGCTCCCCCCGGTAGCCGCGGAGCTGCATGGCGACGGCGGCGTGCTCGGAGCGCTCCAGGGTCCGGAGCGCCACGACGCCCGCGACGGCGCCGGCCGAGCGCGCGGCGGCGCCCGGGCGCGCGAACCCGCCGCGGAGCGCGGCGGCGCTCCACGCGCTGTCGGCGGCGCGCTGGAGCACGCCGGCGAAGCGCCGCGCGAGCGCGAGCAGCTCGACGAGGGCCGCGGGCGCGCCGAGCCCGGCGAGCGCCGCCTCGATCTCGGCGGGCGCGGCGGCGTTCGAGAGCCACCGGAGCACCGCGGCGGCCGCGAGGACGCGCGCGGCGATGACCGCGGCGCGGCGGGCCCCGTCGCGCGCGATCGCGTCGAGCGGGAACGGCGCGCCCGCGAGGAGCGGCTCGCCCGGGGTGAGCGCGAGCGCGAGGGCCGCGGCGAGCCCTCCGAGCCACGCGGCGGGCGCGAAGGCGCGGAGGACGGCGCCCGCGCTCATGCCCTGGAGGGCGAGGGCCGCGCACGCGACGGCGAGCAGCGCGGCCGGCGTCCAGGGCGAGCGCGCGCCCGCGGCGACGCAGCACGCGGCCACGGCGGCCCCGAGGCGGAGCCGGGGATCCACGTCGCGGAGCCGCGCGGGGGGGTCAATCCGCACGGAGCCCGTCGCCGCCGGGCTTGCCGGCGGGCTGGCCGGCGCGCTCCACGAAGAGCACGCGCGAGAAGTAGCCGAGGGCGAAGCCGGAGAGGAGCCCTGCCCAGAGGAACGCGAAGAGCAGGAGGTCGCCCTCGAGGCCCGCGAACAGCGGCCCCGTGTCGTGGCGGCCGGCGTCCTCGGCGACGCGGCGGACGACGGCCTCGTCGATCCCGTCCCACGAGGCGTTGCCGCACGCGGCGAGGCAGAGCGCGGCGGCGGCCGGGAGCGCGGCGGCGAGCCGCAGCGCCGCGGCGCGCGCGCCCCCCGCGAGCGCCGGCAGCGCGCGGTGCGCGGCCCGCCGCGTCACGACGCCCCCGCGGGGAGCGGGACGACCTGGAGCCGCTCGAGGATGTCGGGCCGCCGGGCGCGCAGGAAGACGAGCGCTCCCGCGGTCATGGCGCCCTCGAGCAGGCCGAGCGGCAGCTGGGTGGGGACGAAGGCGAGGGCGACGCCGGTGAACATGGATCCCACCGACCCGTCGCCCGCGAGCCCGAGCGCGAGCTCGAGCGCCGTGGTCGCGTACGTGGCCCAGTCGGACGTCACGCCGGCCAGGAACCCCGCGACCCAGAGGCTCGCGCCGCAGCGCCGCGCGAGCCGGAAGACGAGGTATCCGGTGAACGCGCCCGCGATGCCCATCGACGCGACGTCGGCGCCGAGCGTGGTGAGCCCGCCGTGGGCGAGGAAGAGGGCCTGGATGAGGAGCGCCACCACGGTGACGAGGACGGTCATCCAGGGGCCGATGAGCACCGCGGCGAGCCCGGTGCCGCACGGGTGGGAGCAGGTCCCTGCGGTCGGCACCGGCACGGGCATGCACGAGATCGCGAAGACGGCGGCGGCGATGAGGCCGACGAACGGCTTGTAGAAGGCGTCGTTCTGGGTGCGGCGCCGGAGCAGGTGGAGGGCGACGGCGACGAAGGGCAGGGCGAGCGCGTTCCAGACCGCGCACCAGCCGAGCGGCAGGACGCCCTCCGCGAGGTGCATCGCGGCCGCGGGCCGGGGCGCGAGCAGCGTCGCGAAGAGCACGGCGGCGATGGATATAGCGCGGCCGTGAAGACCGATTTCGGCGCTCCGGGTGAAGTCCGCACCCGAACGCCACGAAGACGTGCGCAAGCTGCACCTCGTGGGGGGCTCGGGTAGGTCTCCCGGCTCATGGGTTCAGGGAGCCTTTCGGGCTCCCAGCGCCGCGTCCACCTTCCCAGGCCTCTTCAGAGGCCCAGTGGTCTTTGGAGGCGGCTCCCCACTCACGGTGGCGGTACCGCGCCGGTTTCGCACCGGCTTCCCTGTTATGCCCAGAGGGCACCCGAGGTGTGGATTGTCAGATGGATGCTCGGTAGTCCCGTTTCGCGCCCGGCGTCAAGGACGTCGCGCCGCGGCCGCGGGGCAGGCGCTCGCCTCGCGGGGCTGCCCCGAGGCGCGCGGGCGCGTTCGCGGCGGCCGTCTCGCGGCGCGCGCGGGTGCGCTCGCGGCGGCCGTCTCGCGGCGCGCGCGGGTGCGCTCGCGGCGGCTGTCTCCGCGGTCCGCGCGGGCGCGCCTCACGCCGGACCGAGCTCCGTGACGAACCGCGCGCGCGGGCTGCCGCCGCGTGCCGTCCAGCCCGCCGCGGTCCGCGGAGCGCTCCCGGCGTCCGGAGGTCCGGCGCGGCGGGGGCCCGCGCTGTCCCGCGCCCGCCCTCGCGCCATTGCGAGCGGCCGGTCCGCCGCTGCCGTGGTGTCCTGCGCGCGTGGCGCCGCCCTGTCGCGCCGACAGGCAGCGCGATGCGCGCTCGCGTCCTCCGCGCGCAACGTGGAGTCCGCGAAATTGACCGAGACGCACGCGGACAAGCTTCCTCGAAAAAGCTGCAAGCGATGTGTTTCTGTAGTTAAAGTCTCTTTACTTGCTCGTCCTGGGATCGCCGCTCGCCCCCGGGGCCCGCTCGGAGCGTGCGCCGCCCCGCGCGTGCGGCGCACGTTCCGGTGATTTTCTCGCCGCAGTGTGCTTTGTTCGTCCTGGCTCTTTACTTGTGAGCAAGTGTTCCGTGTCTGGCTCGCTTCGTCGCGGAGCCTGACGTGACGGGGCGGGCTCTCGTGCTCTCTTTTCGAGCGTGCGGCGAGCGACTCCGCCGGACGCTGCTCCCGCGCGGGTATGCCCGGCTCGAACGCGCATTCGCGGGAATCGGCGGTGTGCGCGCTGCGCCGTCTCCTGGCTGTCATCGTGCTGGGAGCAATCCGCTCATCCGCGTGCATCGGTTGCACTTTGTTATCGACAACCTGCTTCCGGGTGCCACACTCCGAGCACCGCATGCGCACCGGCGCGGTTTCCCCCCCCGGCCCGGAGCGCGTGCGGGCTATTTCGAGCACCGCAGCGGACGTTCTCCGCGCCGCTGCGGTTTCCCTGCCGCGGTCATGTCTGGCCCCCCTCCAGCATGACACGCGGTCTTTTTTTGGGTCTTCCGGCCCGCTGTTCGGAAACTCACTTTCCTGTGAACGTGGCCTGCGATTTCGCCAGGAACGCTTTCATTCCGAGCTGTTGGTCCTCGCTGCCGAAGAGCGCGGCGAAGGCCTGGGCTTCCAGCTCGTTGGCGGCGGTGAGGTCGAGGCTCTCGCCGCGCAGGATGACGCGCTTGGCGGCGGCGACGGCGAGCGGCCCGCGCGAGGCGATCTTGAGGGCGGTCTCGCGGGCGCGCGCGAGGAGCTCGGCCGCCGGGAAGACGGCGTTGACGAGGCCGATCGAGAGCGCCTGCTCGGCGGTGATCATGTCGCCTGAGTAGATGAGCTCGCGCGCGCGGCCGGGGCCGACCCGCCGCAGCAGCCGCTGGGTGCCGCCGAACCCGGGGATGACGCCCAGGTTCACCTCGGGCTGGCCGAGCTTGGCGCCTTCCGCGGCGTAGATGAAGTCGCAGGCGAGGGCGAGCTCGCAGCCCCCGCCCAGCGCGAAGCCGTTGACCGCGGCGATCACGGGGAACGGCGCGGTCTCGATGAGGTCGGCGAGGCGGTGGCCTGCCTCGGCGAACCGCTTCGCGGCGATGCTGTTCATGGCGGCCATCTCCGCGATATCGGCGCCGGCGACGAACGCCTTGCCGGCGCCGGTGAGCACGGCCGCGCGCACCTCGTTGCCCTCGGCGGGCGCGAGGAGGTCGTGGAAGGCCGCGGTGAGCTCGCCGAGGACGGCGGGGTTCAGGGCGTTGAGCTTGTCGGGCCGCTGCATGGTCACGGTGGCGACGTGGCCCGCGCGCTCGACGGCGACAAACTGGAGGGCACCGCGAGCAGGGACCCCCGGCTGCTGTTCTTGAGCGGTCATGACCGGTGGTTAGCAGCGCGCCGCGCCGGGGGGAAGCGCGCGCCGCGCGCCGGGGAAAGGGGTCATTTCGTGACCGCCTGGGCCCGCTATGCTGAGCCCGTGGCTGAGCCGACGAGCGAGCGATTTCCAGCGGAGGTCACGCGCCCGCTCTGGGACATGGAACGAACGTCGAGTCTCGAGCGACCCCAGCAAATGCCCCGCGGTGGCGCTCATTCGTTACTTTGATAAGTGCACACGGCCCGCGCGCTATCGAGGGGAGTCGCGCAGACAGGCCGTCTTCCCAACCGCAGCGCAGCCCCGCCCTCCACCCCTGTCCCGCCCTGGAGAGAGCCAGCGGAGGAGGGGGTGCCGCGCGGGGGGCCGGCGGGGTAGGGCCCCACAAACCCGAGCGCCGGCGTGCTCCTTGAGACGCCCTCCGGGACCGACCCACCCATTCCCACGGCAATAGCCCCCCAAAAGGCGCGAGTTTGTGGGAGGGGCCCCCGCCGGCCCCCCGCGCGGCACCCCCTCCTCCGCTGGCTCGGTCGCAGCCGCGCCCCCTCCTCCGCTGGCTCGGTCGCAGCCGCGCCCCCTCCTCCGCTGGCTCCGCTGCAGCCGCGCCCCCTCCTCCGCTGGCTCCGCTGCAGCCGCGCCCGTTCCGCTACACCGCCCGCCCCGTCTTCTGCCCCTTCTCGTCGTACACGTAGAACCCCCGCCCGCTCTTCTTCCCGTACCACCCCGCCGCCACCAGGTTCCGCAGCAGCGTGGGCGCCCGGTACTTCGAGTCCCCGAACTCCCGGTGCAGCACCTCCGCGATCGAGAGCACCGTGTCCAGCCCGATCAGGTCCGCGAGCTCCAGCGGCCCCATCGGGTGGTTCAGCCCGAGCCGCGCCCCCGCGTCGATGTCCTCCGGCGTGGACAGCCCCTCCTGGAGCGCGAAGCACGCCTCGTTCAGGAACGGGATCAGCATCCGGTTCACGATGAACCCCGGCTGGTCCTTCGAGGTGATCACCGTCTTGCCGAGCCCCACCGCGAGCGCCCGGACGGCCTCGTACGTCGCGTCCGACGTCTGCACCCCACGGACGAGCTCGACCAGCTTCATCAGCGGCACCGGGTTCATGAAGTGCATCCCGATGACCAGCTCAGGCCGTCCGGTCACCGCCGCGAGCCGCGTGATCGAGATCGACGACGTGTTCGACGCCAGGATCGCCCCCTTCGGCATCGCCGCGTCCGCGAGCTTGAAGATCCCGCTCTTCACCTCGAAGCTCTCGGTCACCGCCTCCACGGCCAGGTCGACCCCCGACAGGCCGGCGATGCCGTCCGCGACCGCCACGCGGCCGAGGAGCGCCTCCCGCGCCTCCGCGGCCATCTTGCCCTTCTCCACCTGCTTCGCGAGGATGGCGGCGATCTGGGCCTTGCCCGACTCCGCCAGCGCCCTCGAGACGTCGCACAGGACCACCTCGAGGCCCGCGGCCGCGGCGACCTGGGCGATGCCTCGCCCCATCTGGCCCGCGCCGATCACCCCGAAGCGCTTGATCGTCGTAGCTTCCATGGCCGCGGTTGATACCCGAAGCCGAGGGCGCGGTGAACCGCCCATGCCGACGGCCCGCCCGCTGGCCGTCCCCGCGGCAGAAGCACGCGAAAGCTCCGCCCGCGCTTCCCGACCCGCGGGGGCCAGGAACCTTGAAACCGTGTCGGCCGCCCGGCTATCTTCGCCCGGCCCGTGAACGGACCGGACCGATCTCGCGAGGTCCGCGGAGAGACGATGAGCGTTGAGACGATTCGGATGGCCCTTGGGCGCCTGCAGGATGAGCCCGAAAACGAGGCGGCCTGGAACGAGCTCGCGGAGGCCGTGACCGCTCCGAACAACGGCGCGGGCGCCGGGGACGTCGAGCGCCTGCTCGGCGCGGCCCGCGCGCGGCACGAGCAGCGGCGCGAGTGGCAGGCGGTCGCCCGCCTGCTCGAGCTGGAGATCGCGCTCGCCGCCGGCAGTCCGGTCGAGGGCGCGATGCAGGCGGAGCTCGCCCGCGTCTACCACGAGGAGCTCATCGACGTGGACCGCGCGGCGGCCGCCTACAAGCGGCTGCTCGAGCTGCGCCCCGACGACGACGCCGCCGCCGAGGCCCTCGAGACCGACGCCTCGAAGCGCGAGCGGTGGCGCGACCTCGTGGACCGCTACGTGGCCGAGGCCGAGGCCGCCACCGACGGCGCCTTCAAGAGCGCGCTCACCACGAGCGCGGCCGACATCGGCTACCGCTACGGCCGGGCCGAGCTCGGCGAGAAGGTGACCGAGCTCATCGATCTCGCCCTCAAGCTCGACCCGAAGAACCGCCGCGCCGCCAACCTCGCGGAGATCGCCTTCGCCGCCGCGGGCGACTGGGACGCCGTCGTCCGCGTCCAGTCGCTCGTCAAGGCCGAGGCCCAGGCCAAGGAGGACCGCATCGCGGCGGGCCTCCGCGCGGCGCGCACCATCAAGACCCACCTCGATGACCCGGCCCGCGCGGTCGCGGCCTACGAGGAGGTGCTCGACCTCTCGCCCGGCCAGCCCGAGGCGCTCTCGTTCCTGGCCGAGGCGTACTCCGCCGCGGGCGACTGGGATCGCCTCGTCGCGCTCTACGAGGACCAGCTCCGCAGCGGCGGCGTGAAGCCGGGCGAGGAGCTCGGCATGCTCGTGCAGATCGCCATGGTCCACTGGCGCATGCGCGGCCAGCCCCAGGCGGCCGAGCCCTATTTCGACCGCGTGCGGCGCGCCGAAGCGGCGCACGCCGGGATGCTCAACTTCTACCGCGAGGTCCTGGAGCAGCGCGGCGACAAGCCGCGGCTCACGACCATCCTCACGGACGCGCAGCGCGCCCTGCCCGACGGCCCCGAGAAGCGCGCCATCGCCACCGAGCTCGCGCGGCTCGCCGAGTCGCAGGAGAACGCCGCCAAGGCGATCGAGCAGTACAAGTCCGTGCTCCGGACCGATCCGGAGAACCGCCAGGCGCGCGACGCCCTGAAGCGCCTCTACCTGCAGACCGAGGGGTACAACGCCCTCGTCGAGCTCTACCGGCAGGACCTCGAGCGCACGCCCGCCGACGACGTCGCCGGCAGGGTCGCCGTGCTCCGCGAGATCGCCGGGATCTACCGCGACCGCGCCAAGAACGACGCGGCGCTCGTCACGGTTCTCACCCAGATCGTCCAGCTCGACGACAAGGACGTGGACGCCGTGCGGGAGCTCACCCGCATCTACGAGGCGCTCGGCCGCTGGCGCGACCTGCTCTCGTACCAGCAGCGGCTCGCCGAGCTGACCGAGAGCCGCGCCGAGAAGGCGGGGCTCTACCGCGCGGTCGCGCGGCGCTGGTTCGACCAGTTCTCGAACGTGCAGAACGCCATCGCGGCGTACGAGGCGCTGCTCACCGTCGAGCCGATCGACGAGGAGGCGCAGCAGAAGCTCCGCGAGCTCTACCTGAAGCGGCGCGCGTGGCCGCAGCTCTACTCGCTCTACGAGCGCAAGCTCGAGAGCGCCGAGGGCCCCGCGAAGATCGAGCTCCTCGGCGAGATGGCCAAGCTCGCGGCCGAGCGGCTCGATCGCGGCGCCGACGCGATCGCGCTCCAGAAGCGGATCCTCGAGCTCGACCCGAGCGCCCCCGGGGTGCTCGACGCGCTGGAGAAGCAGGCCGAGCGCGAGAAGGACTTCGCCACGGTCGCCGAGGTGCTCGAGCGGCGCGTCGACCTCGCCGCCGACGACGCCGCGCGGCTCGTCTCGCTGCAGAAGCTCGGGGCCGTGTACGCCGAGCGCCTCAAGGACCCGGCCCAGGCGGCGCGGACGTGGCGGCGGGTGCTCACGCTCTCGCCGGGGCACGCGCGCGCGCTCCGCGTCCTGCGCGACGCGTACTTCGCCGCGGGCGACTGGGACGGGCTCGAGGAGCTCTACGCCTCGCAGAACGACTGGGAGGGCCTCGTCGACTTCCTCTCGGGCGCGGCGGACAAGGCGACCGACCCCACCACGAAGCTCGACATCTCCTTCCGCGCGGCGCGGATCTTCGAGGAGCAGCTCAAGGCGCCCGAGCGCGCCGCGCGCTCGTACGAGCGCGTGCTCAGCGTCTCGCCGAAGGACGCGCGCGCCGCGGCGGCGCTCGTGCCGATCTACGAGGAGGAGGAGAAGTGGGCCCGGCTGCCGGCGCTCTACGAGATCCTCCTCGACGCGACCGACGACGCCGAGGCCCAGGTCGGCATGCTGCGCAAGCTCGCGGCGGTGACGGGCGGCCCGCTCTCGGACAAGGCGAGCGCGCTCGGCTACGCGCGCCGCGCCTACGAGCTCAAGCCCGACGAGGAGGGGCTCGACCTGCTCGAGGCCTGGTCGCGGGCGGCGGGCTCCTGGGGGCCGTTCGTCGAGGCGGTCGAGGGCCGGCTCCGGACGGCGACGGACCTCACGACCGACGTCCAGCGCACGCTCCGGCTGAAGCTCGCCGAGGTCTACGCGCGCGAGATGGGCAAGCTCGACGAGGCGGTGACCGTCTACCGCGGCCTCGTCGAGGACGACCCGTCCGACGACGCCACGGTGAGGGCGCTCGACGCGCTCCTCCGCGCGAACGAGCGGCAGGCCGATCTGAGGTGGCTGTTCGACCTCCGGGCGAGCCAGGTCGGGGGCGAGGATCGCGCCGAGATCCTCGAGGAGTGGGCGACGCTCGAGGAGGAGGTCTTCGGCGACCCGGCGAAGGCGATCGAGCTCCTGCGCAAGGTCATCGCGCTCGCGCCCGGGCGCATCAACGCGCTCCGGGTGCTCTCGCGGCTCCTGAACGCCGCGGGCGAGTACGAGGCGGCGGCCGAGATCGTGGCCACGCACCGCGACGTCAGCGAGGGCGACGAGCGGGCGCGGCGCGAGATCGAGCTCGCGACGCTCTACCTCGACCGGCTGGACCGGCCCACGGACGCGTTCGAGGCGTCGGTGCGCGCGCTCGATCTGACCGCGCACGACCCGGACGCGATCGCCGTGCTCTCGCGGCTCGTCGAGCGCCCGGAGACGCGCGTGCGCGCGGCGAGGGTGCTCGCCGTCGAGTACGCCGAGACGGGCAACCACCGGCGCGAGGCCATGGCCCTGCGGGTGATCCTCGAGGCGGAGCGCGACCCGGAGCGCCGGCGGGAGCTCTACCTCACGCTCGCGAACGTCGAGGAGACGAAGCTGCACGCGGCGGGGACGGCGTTCGACGCGCTGCTCCGGGCGCTGCACGAGTTCTCGGACGACATCGAGCTCTGGGACCGCGCCGCGGAGCTGTCGCGCCGCGCCGGCCGCCCGACCGATCTCGCGGAGGCCTACCGCGTGCACCTCGTCGCGGGGCGCACCGAGGGCGACAAGGTGCTCGGCAGCGCCGTGGAGGTCGAGCTCTGCGAGCGCGCGGCGAGCCTGCACGACGAGCAGCTCGGCGACCCGGAGGGCGCGAAGCCCTACCTGGAGCGGGTGCTGAGCCTCGACCCGAACAACCACCGCGCCTTCGAGCGGCTGAAGCAGATCCTGACCGCGGCCGAGCGCTGGGGCGAGCTCGAGGAGCTCTACGACCGCGCCGCCAAGGGCACGACCGACCAGCGCGAGCGCATCGAGCTGCTCAACGAGGTGGCGCTGATCGCCGAGGAGATCATCGGCGACGCCGCCAAGGCCATCGGCTACTACGAGCGCATCCTCGAGCTCGATCCGTTCTACACGGCGGCGCTCGACTCGCTGGAGAAGCTCTACGAGCGCGAGGGGCGCTTCCGCGACCTCGCGGCGCTCCTCGAGCAGCGCCTGAAGACGGCGATCGAGTCCGAGAGCGTGGAGATCAAGCTGTCGCTCGGCAGCATCTACCTCGACCGGCTGCACGAGCCGGAGGGGTCGCTCGGGCACCTCGAGGACGTGCTCCGTATCCGGCAGAACGACCCGAAGGCGCGCGAGCTCGTCGAGCGGCTGCTCGACATCGGGGCGCTCCGGCTCCGGGCGGCGCGCGTGCTCGAGGCGGTGTACGAGGCGCGGGACGAGATCCGGCAGCTCGTGCGGGTCCTCGAGATCCGGCGCCAGGGCGCGGAGACCGAGTCGGAGCGGCGCGAGCTGCTCCGACGCGTGAGCGTGCTCCAGGACGAGCGGCTCAAGGACGACGCCGGCGCGTTCGCCAGCCTGTCGGAGCTCCTGCCGCTCGAGCCGGAGGACCTCGCGGCGCGCGAGCGGCTCATCGAGATCGGCCGGCGCCTCGGCGAGCACGAGCAGGTGGCCGAGGTGCTCACGGCGGCCGCCGACGCGTGCGGGGCCGCCTCCATCCGCGGCGAGATCCTCATGGAAGTCGCGAGGATCTGCGAGGATCTCCTCGGCGACGCCGACCGGGCCGAGAAGGTCTACCGGCGCGTGCTCTCCATCGATCCGACCGACCCCTCGCTGGTGATCCCGGCGGCGCAGGCGCTCGGCCGCATCTACGCGGCGAAGGAGGAGCACCAGGCGCTCGCGGGCGTGCTCGCGATCGAGGTGCGCCTCGAGGAGGACGCCGACACGCGGCGGTCGCTCTACGAGCGCATCGGCACGCTGTACGAGACGGTGCTCGACGACCCGGCCAAGGCGATCGAGGCGTGGCAGGCGCGGCTCGGCGACGACAGCGCCGACGCGGCGGCGCTCGCGGCGCTCGAGCGGCTCTACGAGCGGACGTCGCAGTGGCGCGAGCTCGTCTCCGTGCTCCGGGCGCGGGAGCAGTCGACCACCGACCCGGAGGAGCGGCGGCGCGCCATGACCAAGGCGGCCGAGACGCTCGCGCAGCGGCTCGCCGACGTGCCCGAGGCGATCAACGCGTGGCGCGCGGTGCTCGACGAGTTCGGGCCCGAGCGCTCGACCCTCGCGGCCCTCGAGGCGCTCTACGAGCTCGACGAGCGCTGGGTCGACCTCGCCGAGACGCTGGAGACGGACCTGTCGCTCGCGGTGGAGACGCCGGCCCGGCTCGACCTGCTCGCGCGGCTCGGCGACGTGCGGCGGCTGCACCAGGCCGACGCGACGGGGGCGCTCGAGGCGTACCGCCAGGCGCTCTCGCTCGACCCGTCGAACGCGCGCTGCCGCGCGGCGCTCGAGGCGATGCTCGAGCGGGACGACGCGCGCCGGGACGCGGCCGAGACGCTCGAGCCGCTCTATGAGGCGGACGGCGACGCCGAGCGCCTCCTCCGGGTCCTCGAGATCAAGGTCGAGACCTCGGATCTGCCGAGCGAGCGGCTCGCCACGCTGCAGAAGGCGCTCCGCACGGCCGAGGGGCCGCTCGGCGACACGTCGCGGGCGTTCGGCTACGCGCTCCGCGGCGTGCGGGAGGCGGCGGGCGAGCCCGACGTGACGACCTGGATCGAGACGGTCGAGCGGCTGGGCGAGGCCACCGGGCGCTGGGCCGAGGTGTGCGAGCTGTTCCAGCGCATCGCGCCGGACATCCTCGACGGCGACGTGCAGCAGAACGTCCGGCTCCGGGTCGGCGAGCTCGCGCGGCACAAGCTCGACAACCGCGAGCTCGCGGTCGAGCAGTACAAGAAGGCGCTCGAGGCCCGCGGCGACGACCGGCGGGCGATGATCGCGCTGGAGGAGCTCTACGGCGAGGCGAACGACGCCGGGCGGCTGCTCGAGATCCTGAAGCTCCGGGTCGAGAACGCCGAGAGCGACGAGGAGAAGACGGGGCTGCTCTTCCGGATCGCCGAGCTCGAGCGGGGCCCGCTCGGGGACCAGGCGGGCGCGATCGCGACCTACGAGACGATCCTCGACATCGCGCTCCACCCGGACGCGATCGCGGCGCTCGACAGCCTCTACCGCGAGGCGGAGCGCTTCCAGGACCTCATCCGGCTCTACGAGCGGCAGCTCGACGTGCGCGCCGGCGATCTCGCCGAGCTGCACGTCAAGATCGCGCTCGTCGCGCACCGGCACACCGAGGACCTGCAGCGCGCGTTCGACGAGCTCTCCGAGGCGCTGCTCATCGATCCGGCGCACGAGGGCGCCGTCTCGCTGCTCGAGACGATCCTCGCGGGCTCGGCCGAGGCCGAGCACCGGGCGCGCGCCGGCGAGATGCTCGAGCCGGTGTACCTGCGCCGGGCGGACTGGAACCGGGTGCGGGTCGCGCTCGAGGCGCGCCTCGCCGCGAGCCAGGACCCGGTCGAGCGCCGCGACCTCCTGCAGCGGCTCGCGACGCTGCACGAGGAGCAGCTCGAGGATTACCGCGCGGCCCTGGAGACGGTGGCGAAGCTCCTCCACGAGGACCTCACCGACGAGGGGGTCTGGGCGGAGCTCGAGCGGCTCGCCAAGGTGGCGAGCGCCGAGCGGCGGCTCGCGGAGATCTACGCGGCGGAGCTCGGCGAGCTCACCTCGGACGACGCGTCGAGCGCGAAGCTCAGCCGGCGCACCGGCGAGCTCTACGCCGAGCTCGGCGACGTGGCCGACGCGCTGAAGTGGTACCGGCGCGCGCACGAGTTCGAGCCGGACTCGCGCGAGCTGTTCGACGCGATCGACGGGCTGCTCATCAAGGAGGGCCGCCACGCCGAGCGCATCCAGCTCTACCGCGCCGCGCTCGACTACCGGAAGGACGAGGACCGGCTCGACGCCCTGCACACGATCGCGCGCCTGGAGCGGACGGAGCTCCGCGAGCCCGCGCTCGCGATCGAGACGTACCGCGCGGCGCTCGACGTCGACGAGGACGACGCCCGGGCGCTCGACGCGCTGACCGAGCTCTACCGCGAGCTCGACCGGCCGCGCGACCTCGCCGACCTCTACCTGCGCCGCGCCGAGGCGGCGCCGGACGGCGAGCGGGCGGCGCCCTACCGGCTCGCGCTGGCGGAGCTGCTCCGCACGCGCCTCGAGGACACCGCGGGCGCGATCGATCAGCTCGAGGCGATCGTCGGCGAGGTGCCGACGCACGCCGAGGCGATCCGGGCGCTCGAGGCGCTGATCCAGGACCCGCAGCACAAGGCGCGGATCGTCGAGATCCTGCGGCCGCTCTACGAGGGGGCGGACGACTGGCGGCAGCTCATCCGGCTCAACGAGGAGCGGTTCGGCCTCGCCTCGGACGCGCGCGACAAGGTCGCCGTGCTGCGCGAGACGGCGAAGCTCTGGGAGACGCGCGGGAGCGACGAGCTGCGCGCCTTCGACGCGATCCGGACGGCGTTCAGCCTCGATCCGGACGACGGCGAGACGCGCGGCGAGCTCGAGCGGCTCGCCGAGCAGCTCGGCGCCTGGGAGGAGCTCGCGGAGAGCCTCGAGCAGGGCGTGACCATCACGTCCGACGAGCTCACGAAGCGCGAGCTGCTCTCGTCGCTGGCCAAGGTCTACGACACGCGCATCGACGACCCGCGCCGGGCGCTCCGCGCCTACGCGCGCCTGTCCGCGCTCGACCCGAGCGACCCCGAGCCGCTCGAGCAGATGGACACCCTGGCCGTGCTGCTCAGCGACTGGGACACGCTGATCGCCGTCCTCGAGAAGAAGAGCGAGATGGCGTCGGACGAGGAGAACGCCTCGATTTGCCGGCGCATCGCCGAGACCAAGCTCGAGATGCTCGAGGACACCGAGGGCGCCATCCAGGCGTACGAGCGGGCGCTCGAGCTCGACCCCGAGAGCGCGATGACGATCGACGCGCTCATCGAGCTGCACGAGCCCCGCGGCGCCGCGAGCCGGCTGGTGGAGCTCTACGGCCGCCGCGTCGAGCTCGCGGGCCCCGACGAGGAGGAGCTGCGCTACGACCTCAACGTCCGCGCCGCCGAGCGCTACGAGAAGGACCTCTCGAGCCCGCGCGACGCGATCACGGCGCTCACCGCGGCGCTCGAGGCGAAGCCGGGCGACCCGGCGGTGCTCTCCTCGCTCGAGCGGCTCTACCGGGCCGAGCGGATGTGGGACGAGCTCCTGTCGAACCTCATGCTCCAGGCGAGCGCCGCCGCGGACCGGGACGCGCGCGTCAAGCTGCGGACGGCGATCGGCGACCTCTACGCGCGGGAGCTCGAGAGCCCGAGCGACGCGATCGAGCAGTACCGGCTCGTCCTCGACGAGGATCCGGCGAACGACCACGCCATCCGGGCGGTCCGGGCCATCGGCGAGGGCCGCGAGGAGCTGCGCCTCGACGCGGCCCAGGTGCTCGAGCCCGTCCTCCGCGCGGCCGGCCGCCACGAGGAGCTCGCGGCCGCGCTCGAGCTGCGCCTGCGCGCGCAGACCGAGCCGTCCGACCGGGCCGAGACGCTGCGGGCGATCGCGGCGGTGCAGGACGTGCAGCTCGGGCGGCCGCTCGAGGCGGAGCAGGCGCTGCTCCGCGCCCTGGAGGACGCGCCGGACGACGCGTCGCTGCACGGCGAGATCGAGCGGCTCGCGGAGCGCACCGACGGCTTCGGCCGCTACTGCGACGCGCTCGCGCAGCGGGCCGCGTCGACCTTCGACGCGACGATCGCGAAGGACCTGTTCCTCCGGATCGGCCGCATCGCCGAGGAGAAGCTCAAGGACGACCGGCGCAGCGCCCAGGCCTACGCCAAGGCCGTCGAGCACGCCGGCGACACGCCGGAGCTCCTCGAGGCGCTCGATCGGCTCTACGGCCGCCTCGGCGACGAGAAGGCGCTCGCGGACGTGCTCGAGCGGCGCGTCGCGGTGACGAGCGGCGATCGCGACCAGGCGGATCTCTTCTACCGGCTCGCGGTGATCCAGATCGAGTCGTTCGGCGACAAGGCCCAGGGGCTGAACACCCTGCGGCAGGCGCTCGATCGCGCGGTCGATCACGAGCGGGCGAGCGCCGCGCTCGAGGCGCTCACCGAGGATCCTGCGCTCTTCGACGAGGCGGCCGAGGCGCTCGAGGGCGTCTACCGCACGCGGGGCGACAACGCCGCGCTGGCGCGCCTCTACGAGAAGCGCATCCGCTTCGCGCCGACCGGCGTGGAGCGGATCCGGATGCGCCTCGACCTCGCCAAGGTGCTCGAGGTGCGCTCGAACGACCCGCGGGCGGCGCTGGAGACCCTCGAGAAGGCGCTCGCCGACGACCCGTCGGACCCGGACGTGCTCGGCGAGATCGAGCGCCTCGCCCCGCTGACGGGCGGCTGGGCGAGCGCCGCGGCCGCGCTGGAGCGGGCGGTGCGGGCCGGGGCCGACCTCGACGTCGACACGGCGCGCGACCTCTGGATGCGCATCGCCGAGTGGCAGAAGAACAAGGTGGGCGACGCCAAGGCCGCCGAGGCGGCGTACGAGGCGGCGCTCACGCACGATCCCACGAGCGAGCACATCCTGCGGTCGATCGAGGAGCTGCAGCGGGCCCCCGGGCGCGAGCGCGACCTCATCGGCACGCTCCGCCGGATCGCGGCCCTCGACGGCATGGAGGGGACCGCGGCCGAGCTCCGCCGCGAGGCGAAGGAGCTGGCGGAGCGCGCGCTCTCCGACCGGGAGCTCGTCGAGGCGATCCTGCGCGAGATGATCGCCGCGGACGAGGGCGACACGTGGGCCCTCGCCGAGCTCACGAAGGTGCGCGAGGAGGCGGGCGACCACAAGGAGGTCTTCCGGCTGCTGGTGCGTCAGTCCGAGCTCTACGCCGAGGCCGATCGCATCCGCGACGCGCGGCACGCCGCCGCGGCGGTCGCGCGCGAGAAGCTCGGCGACGACGCGGCGGCGATCGAGCTCTACGAGACGCTGTTCGAGGCGGATCCGGGCGACGCGCGCGCCGCGACCGCGCTGCGCGAGCTCTACGCGAAGGCCGGCAAGCACAAGGAGCTGCTCGCGCTCCTCGAGCGGCTCACCGACCTGGCCGAGTCCCCCGAGGCCCGCTCGGCGCTGCGGCTCGAGAGCGCGGAGATCTGCCTCTCGCGGCTCGACGCCGTGAGCGAGGCGACCGAGCACCTGCGCGCGGTCCTCGACGAGCAGCCCGACAACGAGAAGGCGACGGTCCTGCTCGCGCAGCTGCTCGAGAAGACCGGCCGCGATCAGGAGCTGTCGGATCTGTTCGTCACGCAGATCGAGCGCGCGAGGGACCGCGGCGACGTCGCGGCGGAGCTCTCGTACAGCGTCCGCCTCGGCGAGGTCTACGAGGCCCGGCTGAACGACACGGCCCGGGCGATCGAGACCTACCGCGCGGTCCTCGAGCGCGAGCCGCGCCACCCCGGCGCGCTCCTCGCGCTGGCGCGCCTGCACGAGCAGCGCGGGGAGAAGGCCGAGGCGGCGCAGCGGCTCGAGGTGATCCTCGAGGACGCGAGCGGCCCCGAGGCGGTGAGCACGTCGCTCCGGCTCGCGGATCTGCACCGGTCCCTCGGCGACGAGGGCGCGGTCCGGCGCGTGCTCGAGCGGGGCCTCGCGGCGGACGCGTCGGCGCAGGACATCCGCAAGCAGCTCCTCGCCCTCTACGAGAAGCAGCAGGCCTTCACCGAGCTCGCCGATCTCATCACCGGCGACGCGGAGACGGCGGCGCAGCCGGCCGAGAAGGTGGCGCTCTACCGCAAGGCGGCGGGCATCCACCTGACGAAGCGGAGCGACCCCGGCCGCGCGGCCGACCTCCTGGTCAAGGCCACGGAGCTCGTGCCGGGCGATCGCGAGCTCCTGCTCGCGCTGTGCGACGCGTACAGCGCCTCGGGCCGCGGCCAGAAGGCCGCCGAGGCGCTCCAGCAGATCGTCGAGTCCTACGGCGGCCGCCGCTCGAAGGATCTCGCCGCGATCCACCACCGCCTCGCCAAGGCCTACCTGGCCGAGGGGCAGCGGGAGCGCGCGCTCGCCGAGCTCGACACCGCCTTCAAGATCGACCCGGGCTCGATCGCCATCCTCCGCGACCTCGGCGTGCTGGCGCTGGAGCTGTCGGAGTCGGGCGACGACGCGGCGAAGGCGGCGCACATCGACCGCGCGCAGAAGACCTTCCGCGCGCTGCTCCTCCAGAAGCTCGACGAGGGCGCGCCGATCAGCAAGGGCGAGGTCTTCTATTACCTCGGCGTGATCAGCCACCGTCAGAACGACGACAAGAAGGCGATCCAGATGCTGGAGCGCGCCCTCGACAACGAGAAGGACTTCGCCCCGGCGAAGGAGCTCCTGGCGCAGCTCAAGAAGTGACGTAATCTCGCCGTGTGACGCGGCTCGTCAGCATCGACGGTGTCATCCATCGGCCGGAGGAGGCCAAGGTCTCGGTCTACGACCGCGGCTTCCTCTACGGCGACAGCGTCTTCGAGACCATCCGCACCTACGGCGGCGAGCCGTTCGCGCTCGAGGAGCACCTCGCCCGCCTGGAGCGCTCGGCCGAGCGGATCGCGATCGCGCTGCCGATCCCCCGCGACGAGCTCGGCCGCGAGGTGCGCGCGCTGCTCCGGGCCGCGACCGCGGCGGAGGGCGCCGGCGCGGCGGCGGGCTCGGCCGGCGCCGCGGGCTCGGCGGGGACGGCGGGCGCAGCCGCGCCGCTCGAGAGCTACGTCCGCGTGATGCTGACCCGCGGCAGCGGCCCGCTCGGGCTCGATCCCGCGCTCGCGAGCGCGCCCCTCCGCGTCATCGTCGTCGAGCCGCTCAAGCCGTTGCCGGGCGCGCTCTACCGCGACGGGATCTCGGCCATCACGACCCTCACCCAGCGGGCCGGCGATGCGGCGCCGGGGGCCAAGGTCTCGAACTACCTCGAGAGCCTCCTCGCCCTGCGCGAGGCGCGGGCCGCCGGGGCCCACGAGGCGCTGATCCTCGACCCGTCCGGCCACGTCGTCGAGGGCACGACGTCCAACGTCTTCCTGGTGGAGCGGCGGCCGCCCGCGCACGAGGGCGCGGAGCACGCGGGGCACCTCTTGATCACGCCGCCCAGGGAGGCCGGGATCCTCGTCGGCATCACCCGGGCCAACGTCATCGACGTCGCGGGCGAGCTCGGCATCCCCGTGTGCTGCGAGCCGGTCACGATGGCCCGCCTCCTCGCTGCGGAAGAGGCGTTCATCACCTCGAGCCTCCGCGAGATCGTTCCGGTCGTGCGCGTGGACGGGCACGCCATCGGCGCGGGCGCCCCCGGGCCGAAGACCCGGGCGCTGCACGCCGCATTCCGCAAGAAGGTGGGTCTCGGTGAGGCGCCTCTCCCGTGGGAAGCGCCCTGAGCCGCGGCGGCCGGCCGGACCGCGTCGAAATCTTGCGATCCAGGATGTGCCGCTCGGAGCCTGCGTCCAAGAAACGGGCCAGCGCGCTCCGTGCGCGGCCGGACGGGGCTCGGGCCTCGCCCGCCGTACAATCTGCCCGAGAGGAATCCATGATGAATCGCTCGCTTCGAATCGCCTGCTTCTTGATCTGCGCGGCCTCTGCCGCAGCGACGGCCGGGTGTGTCGTCACCGCCGAGACCCTCGTGCGCTATGAAGGCAACGACGAGAGCGTGCGCGTCGAGTACCTCCCGACCCAGAGCATCCGCATCGTGAGCGACAACGGTGACGTCGAGGTCCGCACCGGGAACGTGAGCGACGTCGTGGTCACCTTCTCCCCGTTCACGATGCGCAAGAAGGACGAGAACCAGCTCGCGGTGCACGAGATCGAGGAGGACCTCGAGCTCGCCGCGAAGACCGACGGCGACGTCGTCATCACGACCCGCACCAGGGACGGCTCCTCGGGGTACCTCGGCGCCGACATCGAGGTCGTCCTGCCGAACGACTTCGACGGCGGGCTCCGCATCGAGCAGGACAACGGCAGCATCGACGTCGACCTCGACGGCGTCCCGTCCCGCGGCACGACCATCGTGAGCAACAACGGCAGCATCGACGTGGTCGGCGCGCGCGGCGCGATCGACGTGGCCACAAAGAACGGCAGCGTCTTCGTCGACCTCGACGCGTGGAGCAGCTCGGACGGCGCGATCTCCTCCGGCAACGGCGCGATCGAGCTCTCGGTGCCGGCGGGGGTGGACGGGACGATGACCGCGCAGACGCTCAACGGCGACGTCGTGGCGCAGGGCATCCCCTCGACGTGGGCGACCGCCGGGGAGGGCAGCGCGACGTCGTACACGATGGGCGACGGCGACGGCGGCCTCCTCGAGCTCTTCACCGAGAACGGCGATATCACCATCGACGTGAAGTAGCTCCGCCGGGACAAAAGCCGAGAGGCGAGCGCCGGAAGGATCCGGGCACGCCTCTCTGCTCTTTGTGCCCAGCGCGCCGGGGTCGCCAGCGCTCTCGATCACGCGCCGGGGTCACCGGCGCCCTCGATCACGCGCCGATGCCGCCGGCGCCCTCGATCACCCGCCGGCCGCCTGCTGCGCCTCGGCGCCCTCGCCGCTCGGCGCCTCGCCGCCCGCGCCCTCGGCAGGCGCCTCGCCGCCCCCGGCCGGCGCGGCCGCGCCCGCCGGGACCGGCACCCGCAGCTGCCCGCCGCCCTGCTGCGCGAGCACGCCGAGCGCCTTCTGGAAGAACGCCGCCAGGAAGGGGATCTCGCGCGGCGGCGAGGTGATCAGCCCCGCCTCCTTGATGGCGCGCGCCACGGCGAGGGCGGCGGTGGCCGCCGCGTCGCCCTTGCGCGCCCGCAGCGAGACCGCGCTGCTCCGGATCCGCGTCGCGAGCTGCCCGCGCACCTCGGGCGAGAAGAACCGGTCGGTCGCGAGCTCGAGCTCCTCCCGCAGCGCCGTGTTCACCAGCGCGGGATCGCGCATCCCGGCGGTCCCGAGCCGCTGGCCGACCTTCTGCAGGAGCTCGTCGAGCGCCTGCCGCGCGGGCAGCCAGTGCCGGAACTCCGGCTCGTCGTGCAGCGAGGCGGAGCCGGCGATGTGCGACGCCACCAGCTCGTCCGTCAGGCTCTCCTCGAGGTCGGCCACCGGGTGCCGCGGCTCGGCCTCGGGCGCCGGCTCGATGAGATCGCGACACCCCTCGAGCCCGAGCGGCAGGACCTGCCCCGACGCGGCGTTCTGCCGCTTCGCGAGCGCGATCCGGTGGCGGGCCCACTCCAGGGAGACGGCCACGGGCGCCGTGCCCAGGTTGTCCTGCGCGCGCGCCCGGCCCTCCTTGAGCTGCGAGCCGCTGAGCCACCCCGCGCCGGCGTGCACCACGCCGACCCCGTCGCGCACGATCACCTCCGCGATCCGGTAGCGGCCGCTGGTGTCGCGGCTCGTGATCGCGATCGCCTCGGTCCCGCTCGAGTCCGGCGGGATCAGCGTCGCCTCGACCACCTCGGCGCGCTCGTCGGCGAGCCGCACCACGCGCGGGCGCGTCGGGATCGCCGCCCCGCGCGACTTCAGCACGTTGAGCGCGCGCCGCGCCGCCTTCCGCGCCGCGCCGGGGGCCTCCTCCGACTCGGCGGCCGCCGCGATCGCCTCCGCGTTGGAGGCGCCGAGCCAGGCGTCGACGAGCGCCGGCGCGGCGTCGCCCGCCGATCGCAGCGCCTCGATCGCCCGGTCCCAGCCCGCCGCGAGCACCTCGGCGTCGAACTCGACCTTCGCCGCCTCGGCGCCCGCGCTGCCCTCGGGCCGCGCCCCGCCCTCGGCCTTGCCCTTCGCGGCCGCGGTCGCCTGCTTCGCCTTCGCCTTCGCGGCGAGCGCCTCGCGCGCCGTGAGCGCCGGCTTGTCCGCCGCCGCGACCTGCTTCGCCTTGGCCGCCGGCAGCGCGAACAGGAGGTGCGCCGGCTTTGCCGGGCCCTGCTGCCGGGCGCCCTTGCCCGTCACGACCGTCGCGGCGGCGCCCTGGCCGACCACGGTCACCATCCGGTCGCTCTGCTGCTGCTGCTTCGCCGCCGCGGGCGCTCGTCCCTCGGCCGCCGGGGGCCGCGCGCCCCCGCCTTCCGCGACCGGCCGCGCCGACAGCCCGCGGTCGGGCCTCGGCCCCCGGTCGGGGCGCGGGCCGCGGTCGGGGCGCGGGCCGCGGTCGGGCCTCGGCCCCCGGTCGGGCCGGGGCCCCCGGTCGAACCTCGCGCCCTGCTCCGCGCCGGCCCCCTGCGCCGCGCCGGCGCCCTGCTCCGGCCTGGGGCCGCGGTCGGGCCTGGGCCCCCGGTCGGGGCGCGGCCCGCGGTCGGGCCTGGGCCCGCGATCGGGGCGCGGCCCGCGGTCGGGCCTCGGCCCCCGGTCGAACCGCGGCGCGCCGGAGGGCGCGGCGGCTCGCTCGGGCCTGGGCGCGCGGTAGTCGCGCACGACGCGCGGCGCGGCGGTGGGCGGCGGCGCGGCGTCTTCTGTCGTGGGCGGCGTCGTGGCCGGCGGCGGCGCGTCCGCCAGCGCCGGCCGCTTGCGGGGCGCGATCACGTCCAGCAGCGACCCCTGCGGCTCCTTTGCGGCGGCCTTCGCCGAGGGGCGCGGCGCCTCGCCTGCGGGCTGCGCCGAGGCGCCCTCGGACGGCTCGTCGGCTCGCTTCGCGGAGGCCGACGTGCTCGCCGAGCGGACGACCCTGCGCGCGCGCGGCTTGTCTCCGCTCTCTGCATCGGGGGCGCCCTCGTGCGCAGGTTCGGGAACTGCGCTGGCGGTCCGCTCCGTGCTCTCGCTCTCGTTCTTTGTGCTCATGTCGAGGCTCCCGGGGACATTTTGGAGATGGGGGCCGCGGCCGCGGCTCCCCGATTATCGCGATAGATGGGCAACAGCTTCGATCTCGACGGCGGCGCCCTTGGGCAGCGCCGCCACCTGCACCGTCGCCCGTGCGGGCGGCGCGCCGCCGACGGCCGCCCCGTACACCTGGTTGACGACGGCGAAATCCGCGAGGTTCGTCAGGTAGATCGTGGTCTTCACCACGTCGTCCCAGCCCGCGCCCGCCGCGGCCAGCACCTCGGTCAGGTTCTTGATCACCTGGGCCGTCTGCGCCTCGATCCCCCCTCCGACGAGCTCGCCCGTCGCGGGATCGATCGGGATCTGGCCGCTGCAGAACACGAGGTCGCCGGCCCTGATGGCCTGCGAGTAGGGCCCGATGGCGCGCGGTGCACGGTCGGATGTGATTGCGGTTTTGGACATGTCGACCTCTGAATCGTGGAGCGCCCCGGCGTGCGGAAGGCCCGCCGGCCCCGGCCCTCGCTCTCGTGGGTCGGGGGCCGAGCTGCGCGGTTTTCGCTAGCCGAAGCTCTTCCGGCCTTCGATGGCTCGCCCCAGCGTCACCTGGTCGGCGAACTCCAGATCTCCCCCGTGCGGCACGCCGCTGGCAATCCGCGTGACCTGGATCCCCATGGCGCCGAGCTCGCGCGCGAGGAGCAGCGCGGTCGCCTCCCCGTCGACCGAGGGCGGGGTCGCGACGAGCACCTCCCGGACCGGCTGCTCGGGGTCGCGCACGCGCGCCCGGAGCGCCTCGAGCGGCAGCTCCTCGGCCCCGACCCCCTCGAGCGGCGAGAGGAGCCGGCCGAGCACGAAGTAGCGCCCGCGCATCGCCCCGCTCCGCTCGATCGCGAGCAGGTCCTGGACGCGCGCGACGACGCAGAGGAGGGCGCCGTCGCGCCGCGTGTCCTGGCAGATGGCGCAGAGCGCCCGGCCGTCCTCGTCGAGCTCGGCGATGTGGCCGCACCGGGTGCACGGCCGGACGTGGTCGCACAGCTCCGCGAGCTCGCTGCCGAGGTCGCGCGCGGTGTCCTCGCCGGCGGTCACGAGGAAGAGGGCGAAGCGCTGCGCCGTCTTCTCGCCGACGCCCGGCAGGCGGGCGAGCAGCTGGGCGACGCGCGACAGCCGGCCGGGCAGGCCGCCGGGCGCGCTGCGGAAGCCGGCGGGGCCGCCGTTCGGGAGCTTCGAGGAGCCGGGGAGCGAGGCCGGGGGACGCAACGCGGTCAAGTGTGCATGCCGGGGAGCTTCACGCCGCCGGTCACCTTGGCGATCTCGCTCTCGACGAGCTTGTCGGCCGTCTCGAGCGCCGAGTTCGACGCGGCCACGATGGCGTCGAGCGCCATCTCCAGGCCCTCGCTGGCGAGGAAGGCGGGGTCGACGTCGATCCTGCGCACCTTTCCCTCGCAGGAGACCACGACGGTGACCTTGTCGCCGGCGGCGGTCGCGCTCACCTCGCGGTCCTTCAGCTCGCCCTTCACCTGGTCGATCTTGCGCTGCATGCGCGCCGCCTGGCGAACCAGCTCATTCATTCCGCCGCGAAATTGCATGGTCAGACGGCCGTCTATGCCGTGAACCGCGCCGCGCCGCAACCGGGAAGGGGACGCGGAGAGCCCGGCCGGTCCCGCCCCGTCCCGGTCCGTCTCGCCGCGAGCGGGCGCTTCCGCCTCTCCAGGGACTCCCCGGCGCGCGTCGGCGCGTGGCGGCCGGCCCTGGTCCCGGCGGAGCGGGGTGCGTTTCGAGCGGCAACTCTGGCAAACTGACCGGAATGCGGGGCGCCGTCCGTGCCGGTCACAGCTGCGGCGACGCGCCCGCGAGAAGGTGCTAGTCGAGCAGCGTATGAGCTACGTCGTCCTCGCGCGGAAATGGCGCCCGCAGTCCTTCGAGGATCTCGTCGGCCAGGAGCACGTCTCCACGACGCTCGCCAACGCCATCGCGCGGGATCGCGTCGCGCACGCCTTCCTCTTCACGGGCGTCCGCGGGGTCGGCAAGACGACGAGCGCGCGCATCCTCGCCAAGGCGCTGAACTGCGTGCACGGCCCGACGGCGAAGCCGTGCCAGACGTGCGCGCCGTGCGCCGAGATCACCGTCGGCGCGGACGTCGACGTGCAGGAGATCGACGGCGCGAGCTACAACGGCGTCGACGAGGTGCGCAAGCTCCAGGAGAGCCTGCCGTACCGGCCGGCGCGCGACCGGTTCAAGATCTTCATCGTGGACGAGGTCCACATGCTCTCGAACGCGGCGTGGAACGCGTTCCTGAAGACGCTGGAGGAGCCGCCGCCGCACGTGAAGTTCATCTTCGCGACGACGGAGGTGCACAAGGTCCCGGTCACGATCCTGAGCCGGTGTCAGCGCTACGACTTCAAGCTCATCGGGGCGCAGGCGATCGCGGCGCGGCTCCGGTGGGTGCTCGAGCAGGAGAAGATCCCCGCCGACGATCCTGCGCTCAGCGCGCTCGCGCGGGAGGCGGCGGGGAGCATGCGCGACGCGATGAGCCTGCTCGACCAGGTGATCGCGTGGGTGGGGACGAGCGGCGATCGCATCACGGCCGAGGGCGTGGCGAAGGTGCTCGGCGTCGCCGATCGCGTGGTGCTGCACCGGCTCGCGGAGGCGCTGGTGGACGGCGATCCTGCGGCGTGCGTGCGCATCGTCGGCGAGCTCGCGCAGGAGGGGTACGACCTGCCGCACGTGGCCCGCGACTTCCTCGCGCACCTGCGCGATCTCGTGGTGGCGAAGGTCTGCGACGATCCGGCGCCGCTGCTCGATCTCGCCGACGAGGAGGTCGCCGACGCGCGGGCGCTCGCGGCGCGCGCGGACGCGGACGATCTCACGCGGCTGCACCAGGGCTTCTCGCGCGCGTTCGACGACATCGTCCGGAGCGGTCAGCCCCGGGCCTCGCTGGAGATGGCGCTCGTGCGGCTCGCCAGGCGTCCGCCGCTCCTGCCGATCGACGAGCTGCTGCGCCGCCTCGGCGATCTCGAGCGGCGCCTGAACGGCGGCGGAGGCGGCGGCGGAGGCGGCGGCGGCGGTGCGCCGGAGCGGGCGCCGCAGCGGCCCGGCGCGCCGTCCGGCGGCGCGGCTGCGCCCCGGCGGGGCGCGGCGGAGGCTGCGCCGGAGGACGCGCGCGGCGCCGGCGTGGGGCCGGCGTTCGGCGCGGGGCCGGCGTTCGGCGCGGGGCCGGCGTTCGGCGCGGCGGCGAGCGGGGTGGCGAGGGCGAACGGCGCGGCGGCGAACGGCGCGGCCGCCAACGGCGTCGCGTTTGCGAGCGGCGCGCCGGGCGCGGGCGGGGCGGCGAGGGCGAACGGCGCGGCCGTGGCGCACGGCCCCGCGGTGGCCGTGGCGGGCGGCGCGGTGGCGGCGAGGCCGAGCGGTGCGGTGGCGGCGGGCGGCCCGGTGGCTGCGGCCTACGGCGCGCCGCCGGCGGGCGTGGTGGCGCGCCCGAGCGGCGGCGTGGCGGCGAACGGCGCGGCGGCGAACGTCGTCTCCCTCGTGAACGGCGGGCCGGGCGTGAACGGCGCGGCGGCGTCTTTCGCGGGCGTGGCGGCGCCGGCGTTCGCGGGCGCGGCGGCGCCGGCGTTCGCGAAGGCGCCGTACGCGAACGGCGCGGCCGCGCCGGCGTACCGCCCCGACAGCGCCCCGCCTCCGTCGCCGCGCGGGGCGCTGTACTCCGTTCCGCAGAGCGCCCCGGCGGCCCACGCGCCGCCGGGCCCCGTGTCAAGGACGAGCAGCGCGCCGCCCCCGGCGATGAGCGCCAGCGATCTCGCCACCTGGCGCGCGGTGATCACCGCGGTCCGGGCGCTGCGGCCGGCGCTCGCCTCGGTGCTCGAGCACGCGGCCGTGCTGGAGCTCTCGCCGACGCGCGTCGTCCTCGGCTACGAGGCGAACTCGTTCCTGTCGGGCCAGGCCACCGAGCCCGCGGCCCGCGACATGCTCGCCCGCGTGCTGCAATCCCATTTCGGCGGCCCCGCCGAGCTCGTCTTCGAGACGATCACCCGCGGCAGCGCCGGCCCGTCGCTCGCGCAGGTCGAGACCGCCGAGCGCAAGGCGCGCGTCGATGCCGCCCGGCGCGCCGTGGCCGACCACCCGCTCGTCACGGCCGCGATCGAGCTGCTCGGCGCGGAGCTCAAGGACGTGCGGCTCTCTCAGGAGTTCGCGGACGGGTGAGCGTCGGGCGCCGCAGTCCGAGCGGGCTCAGCCGGCGTTCCGCAGCCAGCCGCGGAACGCCTTGACCGCCGCGTGCTGGTCGGGCCAGCGGACGAACCGCGCGAGCGCGACGAGATCCAGATCCGGAAGCAGCTCGCTGGCCGCGATGGCCTCGTACGCCTCGCCGCGCAACGCGTGGAGGTGGAAGGCGTCGTTCTCCCAAAACCAGACCTCACGGACGCCGAGACCGCTGCAGACAGACAACTTGTCGATTCCACCGCTCGTCAGCGCCACCTCGATCGCGATGTCGGGGAGCTCCTCGATCGCCTCGCCGACGCAATAGCACTCGTCGGGCTCCAGACTGCGTGCCTTGGCCTCGCGGCGGAACGTGGTCGAGCCGTAGCCGTAGAGCGGCACATCCCGCTCCAGCGCGAAGAGCTCGATCAGGCGGGCGATGAGCGTCTTCGTTGCTTCGTGATCGATGGACGGGCGCATCAGCTCCAGCGTCCCTTCGCAGAAGGTCATCCGCAGGCCGGGCGTGTCCAGCTCGTCCCGCAGCCTCACGTAGGTCTGCCAGGAGACGCCGTGGAGCACGAACCGCTGTTCACCGGCGGGCGCAGTCGAGGGCGGCGACGGCCTGTGCGCGGCGGCTACCATGGGCGCTCACGCAGGATAGCACGCTCGCCCCGCGCGTCGCCGCCCTCACACGCCACGACGGGCCACCTCAAGCGCTTCGTCCCGCGCCCCCGAGCCGCGCGCGGCTCGCCAGGAGCTCCGCCCGCTCTTCCACGGTGCCCGGTCCGACGTCGACCACCTCGAAGCCGGCCGCCCGGTACAGCGCGCCGAGCCGCAGGTTGATCCGCTCCGCCTCGGCGGCCCGCGCCTCGCTGCTCTTGCCCCAGCGCGGCGCCTGCAGCTCCGGCATCACGGCGAACAGGAACACCAGCGCATAGCGCTCGAACGCGGGCTCGCCGGGCGGCCAGGGATACGCCGTCTCTCCGCTCGTGCGCAGGTAGTACTCGACCGGATCGAGATACCCGCGCTCCAGCCAGTCCCCATCTCTCGCCTCCGCCTCGATCGCCTTCTGGGTCTCCAGCACCCGCGCGGCGAACTCCCGCTTGCGGCACAGGGGACAGAGGTGGTCCGGCGCGTCGATCGGGCGAAACGGCGCGTCGGGTGGGTGGCCGTGGGTGCGCGCCCCGAGCTCGTCGAGCACGCGCCGGTGCGCCTCGCCGTGCACGCGGCAGCCCCGCGTGGTCGCGAGGTGGCGGAGCGTCGTGGTCTTGCCGCACGAATAGGCGCCCGTCGCGACGAAGAGGCGCTTGCTCTTCTCCGACGCGCTCATCGCCGCGCCCACCACACCGAGCCGCCGCCGCGCTCGATCCGCCGCCCGGCCACGGACATGAAGTGCGCTGTCGCGTCCACGACGCCCGCGTGCTCCTCGTTGTGATCGTGGCCCCCGAGGACGCCGCCCGGCTTGAGCTTCGGCCACCAGGCCTCGAGATCGGCGAGCACGGCCGCGCGGTCGTGCGAGCCGTCGAGGAACACGAGATCCAGGCTCGCGTCGGCGAAGCGCGCCGCCGCGTCCGTGGACGGCGTCCGGAGGACGTGGGGCCTTATCCCGAGCGCCTCCATGTTCGCCCGGAACGCGCCCGGCACGTCCTCCGCGGCCAAGAGGGCGCGATACCGCTCGTCGTAGGCGTCGCTGGAGCCGTCCCACGTATCGACGCAATGGAGCGCGACACCGTGCCTCGCCGCGAGCCGCCCGACGTACGCCGTGGAGAGCCCCTTCCAGGAGCCCACCTCGACCATCGCGCCGCCCCGGAGCGAGCGCGCCAGCGCTCGGTACGCGAGGCCGTCTTCCTCGGAGAACCAGCCCTGGATGGGCTCGACCCGCGTCACCGGGAACAGCGCGAGGAGCGCCGCCTGCTTCCGCGCCGGATCGCGGTATTCGTACTGCCGGTCGCAGAGCTTGACGAAGCAGCGGGCGTCGTGCGCGACGAACAGCGGCCGATTGATCCCGGCGAATTTCTTGAGCGACGTGGACCGCTCGGGCTCCCGCTCTCCCCGCCGGATCTCGCCTTCGGTGGTCGCGAAGATCACGTCCTCGTGCCGGATCGGGCGCCCCTGGTCCGGGCCGTCGGTCCACGGCCGCTCTCCCGGATATCCGGCGCGGTCGGTGCCGTGCTCGAGGAGGCGAGCCAGCTTGTCCGCCTCGCTCGCGCGGAACAGGAGCGGGCCTGTGACGCCGCGCGCGTCGAGCTCGTCCAGCACCTCCTCGAGGAAGAGCAGGTTGCGGCCGATGTACGGAACGGGGATGACGGGCGGCGTCATGACGGGTCGAGGGACGCGCGCGCCGCCGGGGGCGGGCCCAGGATGCCGTCCCAGGGCTGCCAGGTGGACGCGAGCCGCGCGTTCGGGTGGAAGATGAGCTCGTGGACGATGCCCGGGCCCGAGCGCTTCGTCTCCTCGAGCTGGGCGAGGTCGGCCTCCTCGAAGACCACATCGATGTCCTCGAAGCGGAACACCTCGACATAGTAATAATAGCCCACGATCTGCCGCTCGAACGAGAACCGCGCGTCGGCGCCGAGCGCGTCGAGGATCGGCTCGAGCCGGACGCGCGCGCGATCGCTGTATTTCACGACGTGGTTCTCGATGACCGCGGTAGGATCGGTCTTCATCAGCTGCCGGAAGATCACGTTGTCCACGCCGAGGGACCGGGCGAACCGCAGATAGGCCACGATGGCGTCGGCCGAGTCGATCTGCCCCGCGAGGAGCACGCAGGAGAGGCGCACCCGGGTGCCGCCCGCCGCTGCCACCGCCACGACGCTGCGCAGCTCGCCGACGCTCAGGCCGTCTTTCATCACCATCAGCCTGGCGTTCGTGTCGTGATCGGGGTGGGCGCGGCTGATGTTGAGGTGCTGGATGCCGGTGTCGACGATCCAGTCGATCACGCGCTTTCCGTCGCGCTCCTGGAGCAGCCCGGAGCCGTTCGTGGTGAGCGTCCGCTTGCGCCCTCGGCGGGCCTGCCCGAGGGCGAGGATGCGGGGCAGCCGCGGATCGTGGCTCGGCTCGCCGCCGGTGATGGATACCGTGGGATCGAGCGGCTTCAGCGCGTCGAGGGACTCGGCCATGGCGTCGAAATAGCGCCCGTCGTCGTCCTCGACGGTCTTCTGCAGCGAGAGGCTCCGCCCGCGCGACGCCGGCCTGAGCTCCTCGACGCAGAAGTGGCATTTCGCATTGCAGGGCTGCCGGCTGTAGATGGAGAAGTTCGCGTTGCGGTAGATCTCGACCGGCCGGCCCCACAGGTCGAAGCGTACCGTCTCGCCGGCGGTGCTGTTGCCCGTCAGGTCGAAGGCGCGGCTCTTCAGGCGGCGCCATTCGTCGCGGAAGGGGCGCGCGCTCACGGCAGGCCCCGCATGGCGTCGGAGCGCGCCACGAGGTCGGGGCCGAAGGCGCGGCCGTCCGGGTTGAGCATCGTGAAATGGGTGCCGACGAGGAACGGCTCGTCCCAGTCCTCGCGCTTCTGCGCGAAGCCGTAGCGCTGGAGGTGGAACACGTTGGCGAGCGCCAGGAGCCCCGCGTCGCGCACCGCCTCCACGACCCACGCGTCGCCGTCGGCCTCCGTCTTGCGCAGTCGGACGTTGAGGACGAGCTGGCGGTCGCCGCCGAGCGCGGCGAGCCGCTCGTGCAGGGCGCGCGCGAGGGGGAGCAGGCCGCTGTCGTGCTCGAGGAGGTGGTGGTTGATCGAGAGCTTGAGGGTGGTGGGCTCGCCGAGCTTCTGGAGCCAGGCGTCGAGCCCGGCCGGGTCCCGCGGGATCTCGACGCCGTTGGTGACGACGACGACGCGCGCGCAGCGGGGCTCGGCGCGGGCGAGGCGCACCATCTCGTCGAAGTGCGGGTGGATGGTGGGCTCGCCGCCCTCGAGCTGCACCTCGAAGGGGCCCTCGGCCGGGAAGCTCTCGCGGTAGCGGTCGAGGGCGAGGAAGGTCCGCCCGCGGGGCGACGAGCAGGTGCAGCACCACGGGCAGGCGCGGTTGCAGTGGTTCGAGGTGGCCACGTAGAGCCGGTGCGGGCGCTCCGCCGTGGGGCGGTCGAGCGGGAGCGCGCCGGTGAGCGTGGCGTTCTGGGATCTCGTCGCGGTCGGCATGGGGCCTCCAGCGAGGAGGATACGGCGGGGTGGGGAGGGGATGAAGGAGATCCGTGGAGCCGGATCAGGGGGCCGGGGCCATGGTGCCGAGGCCGAAGTGCGAGGCGTAGCCGAGGGCGATCGGGCCGCGGACGGGCTCCGGAAGTGCCGGACAGCGGCATCCATCGCCTGGCGTAGCCAGCTCTGGGACGCTTTGGCCGCATCGTGACGATCCCGCGACCGAACGAAGCGCCCGAGCACGCCGAAGCCCAGGTCGGGAATGAGCTCGCTGGTCGCGACGGCCTCGCCCAGCAGCGCATCGAGACGGACCCCGATACATTCCCCGAACCACACCTTGCGGATTTCGAGACCGCTGTCAGCTGGCAGCTTGTCGAGCCCACACGCCTCGTGAGAGGAGCGCACCGCGTCAGGCTCGGGCTCGGCCCTGTCATTGCCGTACTAGATGTTCCTTTGGCCTCCTGGCGAGTGGGACTTTTTTTTTGTCGCGGCGTTCTTAAACAACTGTAGCGCCGGGAATCAGGTTCGTAGAATTCGAGTCAGTCTGAACGACGATGCTCCACTCCAGTCCAGGCGCTAATTCTGGAGCTGCTGCTCATTAATAGCGGAACGACTTTCCCCGATGCAGTCTGGACGGGAGACGTCGTGCCCTCCAAGCGTTTGTCCTGCTACGCGGAGGCATGCGGATATGACGACTGGTTCCGAAGCATTGCGGATCGCCGGTTAAATTGCCACTTCTGTCATCCTCAGCGAGAGGTCCGCGCTCTCCCGTAGGGACGGCATCAGCCTGGCCGCACCGCACAGTCTAGGCGTTGGCTTCTGCTGTCTTCATGACAAGTACAGAAGGAGGGCCGACATGGCCACGACACGGCCACGGCGAAGGTTTCGATTTTTGCTTGACGGTCCAGAGGTCGAAAAGTAAAGATGTGGTGATTCCCGAGTCGGATAATGTAGAGCGTCTCCGGAATCTCCCATATCGGCAAGGTTGGCGATGTGGGCAAAATTGAAGAATGACCAGCACCGCTGGTGGGCCCAGTATTTCGGCCTTCCGCTGCCGTTGGCGGCGGCCCCGTTGCGCGCGCCCATATCTTCCCGTGAGATTAGATTTGTTGTCGCATTCGGTCTCGTGGTTGGGAGGATGTGTCTATGGTGCAAAGTCAGATGGGTAAGGTGCAGTCGGTTGCCCGTGTGAAGGGCGCTATGGGTCGAATGTCCGCCGTGTTGTCTTCCGGAATCTTGTCGCGGTCAATTGTAAGGTGGAAACGCGATGCTGGGGCGATGCTCAGGCATGCGTTCGACAAGACTTCCAGTGCGAGGCTGGCCAGGTTTAGGACGCCGAGGGTGTTCATTGGTTCGTCGGCGGAAAGGCTCTCGATTTCTATTGCAGAAGAGCTACAGTCTGGGCTTCAGTACGTCGCCGAATGTACAATCTGGACTCAAGGTGTCTTCGGTCCTTCGACGAATGTGCTCGACGATCTTGTGTGTAGAGCCAGGGATTCTGATTGTGCGATCTTTGTCCTCACGCCGGATGACCTTGTTGCCAAGCGAGGTCAGGTTGGCAAGGCTCCGCGTGACAATGTTGTGTTCGAGGTTGGCTTGTTTATGGGTACGCTCGGTCGTGGTCGAGTGTTCATTGTATGTAATCGTGATGTGCGAATCGATCTGCCGTCTGATCTTGTAGGTGTGACTGTCGTGTCGTACGGAGAACGCACTGACAGCAACTTGTCTGCGGCATTGGGCCCAGTGTGCGCTCAGTTGAAAAAGAAAATAATGACGTAGTTGATTCTGTCGTTCGCCCTCACCGTTGGCAGGGGGCCCGGGCGGGCCGGGCCCCGTCCTATCCAACCGGCAGCGATGGCGAAGCCTACGATGGAAAGACCATGGTCGGAACGACATTGGGTGAGTCACCCTTTGACCAGCCGCCTCTCGGATCAGTCGCCGCGCGCCGGGCGCGCCATTCGCGCCGGGGCGAAGCTCCCGTAGCCGCCTTGATCGCTCCGGCGGATCGCAGACTCGAACACGATGGCGATGCCGCGGGCGCGCAGGACGCTCGGATTCACCTCGAAGACCTCCGGCGACGTCAGGACGGAGCCGACCACGGAGCGCGGGAGTGGCACCGTCCAGATTGGCCACCTGAAGGTCCCTGTCTTCCACTCGCCGCTGCACCCCGTCGTCACGATCCGGTCGCGCATCGGCGCGACCCGGATGAACGGCAGGCCCCGGAACGCGAGCCAGTCCGCGCCGGGCACGCCGAGCTTCTTGTCCTTCGAGGGATCGCTCGCGCGCAGCGCATAGTCGCGCGCCGACGTGTTGTCCCACTGGAGCACCGGGAGCGGCCGCTCGTACCTCCACGGCCCGAACAGCGCCTCTTCCAGGTCCTCGACGCGCACGCCTTGGATGAGCTCGCTCACCATCGTGAGGAACTCCTGCTGGCCCGCGGTGAAATGCAGCGCGGTCGGCTTCGTGTTGCCGTTGTTGTCCACCGCCACATCCGTCGCGAACGCGGCGGCGAAGGCGAGGCTCCGCCGCAGATCGTCGCTTACCAGGCGGCTCAGGTATTCCGTGAAGTATCCCGGAGGGGGCTTGAGATCGTGCGCCTCGGCCCCATTGCCGTCCTTGCGATAACGCAGCCGCTCGATCGCGGGCTCTCCGCGGAAGCTCTCGAGATCCTGGATGAGCACATCGAGCAGCGCGCCGCGATCCGGGCCGCCCACGATCGCCGGCTGGTAGGTACCGCCGGCGCGCCAGACCAGCCTGGGCTCCGGCGTCCCATCTTTCGTCCGGTCGGCGAGCGCGTTGAGCACCCCAAGCGCCGCCAGGAACGCCAGCGGATTCTTGCCATCAATCCCGGTCAGCAAGAGCTCGGTCATCTCTTGTTCCTTGCCCCGATGTCGCCGCGCTGTTCTTCGTCGCTCCGCCGGTGATCCGCGAGCCGCAGGATCGCTTCGAGCCACGCCAGGCCGAACCAGCCGTAGCGCTGCACGAGCCGCCAGAACCGCTCGGCGATGCCCGCGTCGAGCCGCGCGAGGCCGTGATCACTCGATACGCGTACGATCGTGCCCTCCACCTCCAGGGCGAGCTCGACGGGCTCGTCATCCGCGATGACGGGCGCGAACGGTCGGCACCAGCCGTGATGCGATGCCGTGAGATGCAGGACCAGATCGCGATCGACATCCTTGTCGAATAGCCGTTCGCAGCCCTGAAGGAGCGCAACGGACGAGAGCTCGTGCCGGGCGCCCCGCGGGTATCCAGATCGCTTGATCGCGTGGGCCCGCGCCGCGCGATCCGCAGCGACGAGCGCGCTCTTGGCGAGCGGCTCGGGCGCCACCGCCGCCCGGAGCTCGCTCCCCCCGTGGAGCATCCGCTGGAATCGCGGATCGACCTTCCCGGCGTCGTGCCAGCGCGCCGCCAGCTCGACGGCGCGCGCGACCTCGGGCGGGAGCCCGCACTGCTCGGCGAACCGCCTGGCCCAGGAAGCGACGCCTCCCAGGTGCTCGCGCAGCGTCACCTCGACGCCCGTGTACGATGCGCCGTCGTCCTCCGTCGTCACGTCGCCCGCCCCCTCGACGTGCGCGCGGAAGCGGCCGACGAGCGCGAAATAGCCCTCCTCGACCCGCGGCGCTCCGTCCTCGCCCGCCAGCTGCATGCCGTCGAGCCGCACGAGGGCGGGGCGCCTCCTGCCCTTCACCGCGAGCGCCTTGAGCACCTGGCCAAGCCAGGATGTCGCGGCCGCTGCCGCGGTCGTCTCCGAGAGCCATGCGTCGATCTCCGCGCGATCCTCGGCATCCGACCGCTCGTCCACGACCGGGATGGGGATCTTTGGCAGTGCAGCATCCGTGACGCCAGCATGTTGCCGCATGACGTCCGGGTGCAGCCGCAGCGTCGGCCGTCCTGTCTGCTGCCAGCGGGCGCGATCGCCCAGGTCCGAGACAGGCACCTGCGACGAAGGATCCCAGGTGCCGCCGGCGAGGCCTCCATACGTGCCAGGGACGACGAGCGTGCTGCCTGGGTAGAGCTCGCCGGGCTCGATCACCCGGCTCTCGTCGCCCTTCCAGAGCAGCGCGAGGCGTCCGTCGCGGCGATCACCTTCGTCGTCCTCCATCGCGCGCCCCTCGATGTCGGCGAGCTCGGGGGCCGCGCCGCCCTGGAGCCACGCTCGCACCGCATGGATCGGCAGCGAGATGGCCTCGAGCCCGACCGGCGCGCACGCCTCCACGCGCTTCAACAACGCCTCGCGCGCCTCCTCGTCTCGCTTCGCCTGCGCGAGCAGCGTTCCGGTCACGTCGGCGCGCCAGACGACTTGCACCTCGGGCGCATGCTCCTGGTCCGTCCCATGGAGCCACAGGGAGACATCGGGATCGACCTCCGGGCTCGGCCGCGTCTGCACCCACGCGTCGAGGTGCGCAGGCAGCATCACCGGTGCGTGCGACGTCTGCGACAGCATCGCGTCGAGCCTCTCCCCCTTGGGCAGCGCCGCCGCCATCGCCTGGATGCCGAAATCACGCGCCGCCTCGCCGAGCCACGTCCACGTCGCGGCGAGCGCCTTGCCATAGACCGGATCGACGTAATCCTTGGCGAGCGCGTCCGAGCGCACCAGCACAACGCCGCGCGCGTCCTCGATGGCGCCGATCCGGTTCAGCCGGCCGAAGCGCTGCCGGAGCGCGTCGATCGAGGCGCACTCGGTCACGATCGCGTCGAGGTCGAAGTCGGCGCCCGCCTCGATACACTGCGTCGCGACGATGACCACCGGGTCCGCGGCTGCGTCGCGCGCCCGGCCCGTGCGCACGAGCGGGCCGAGCCTTTCGTCGAGATCGTCGCGATCGAGCGGGCGCATGCGGCCCGTGACGAGGATGGGGTCGACGCTGCCGTCGGACCGCCTCCGGATCGCCTCGGCGGTCTCGCGCGCCGTGGCGACGCGGTTGACGATGACGCCTACGGCGCGCCCCGGCGCCACGAAGCGCAGGGCGTGCTCGGCGCATGCCTCGGCGAGGGCCGCTCGCCTCGCGCCCTCCCCGCCGCTCACCTTCACGTCGGCGAGCACGGCCGGCTTCTTCGCCTGGAGTCGCCTCGCGAGCCGCTCGTCGCGTCGATCGTCGTCGTTCAGTCCGAACACGCGCCGATCGTCTGACGCAGCGGACGTCACGCCTGCGCTTCCAGACGTGCTCCCCGGCGTGGCCGACATCTCCACGACCTGCCATCGGTCGGGCAGCTTGCGGCTCGCCCACGTGCGATACCGGCACAGCGAGCGCAGCGTCTCGCGGAACGGCTGCGAGAGGTGCACCTCGTCGAGCAGCAGGAGCGCATCGTTGCCGAGCAGCCCCGCGTGGATCGGGCGCATGGCGTCGCTCACGCCGTAGCCGCGGAAGAGCAGCCGCGAGCCGACCTGATCCACGGTCGAGACGGCCACGAGCGGTTGATCAGGCCTCCGCGCCCACGCATCGTCGCGCGGCATGCCGCCGCGGAGCTGCGCCAGCGCGAGCGGCGCCTCGTCTCCCCGAAGGCCGGCGAGCGCCCGGAGCCGATCGGCCACGGCGCGGAGGACTCCGTCCCGCGCGCCCGTCAGCGTCTCGGCGATCTTCTTCGCGCGCTCGAACGCCTGATCGACGACCGTCCGCCGGTCCACGACCATCACGATGCGCCGGGGGGCCTCGCGCTGCGCCGGCGGCGACGCGGCGTCGAGCGCGAGGTGGAAGAGGGCGATGTCGATCGCCGCCGTCTTGCCCGCGCCCGTGGGCAGATCGAGCAGCGTCGGCCAGCGCCCCTCGCGCGCCACGTCGGCGAGCAGCCTCGCTTGCCACGGGAACGGCGCCGCGCCGTGGATCGCCTCGAAATACGCGGGGAAGTCGTCGGGCGAGAGCTCAGCCATTTCCCCTCAGCGGCCGGAAGAGGCCGAGGCCGAAGTAACGCCCGGCGCCGAGCAGGATGGGCCCCCGCACCGGCGCCTCGAACGTGAGCGTCGCGTGCACCAGCACGCGCTGCACGGGAGGCTTGCCCGCATGGAACGGCGGGAAGCGCCGCGCCTTGTCGGCGCCCGCGAGGGGCGCTGCCGGCATGACCGTCACGCGCGATGGCCGCGGCAGTCCTATCCGCTCGCACGCGACGGCGAGCGTCGTCT
Organism: Sorangium sp. So ce836; assembly: GCF_028553905.1. Taxonomy (NCBI): domain Bacteria; kingdom Pseudomonadati; phylum Myxococcota; order Polyangiales; family Polyangiaceae; genus Sorangium; species Sorangium sp. So ce836. The sequence goes on from NZ_CP102233.1 coordinate 670,643, forward strand.
CGGCCTCGGCGTAGGCGGCGGCCTCCTTGTGCGGATCGCGCGCGCCGAGATCGCCCGGGTTGCGATCGAGCGCGACCGGCGTGGCGCTGGCCCAGGATGCGGCCTCGGCGCACCAGGTCGCGGGCCTCAGCGTCGTCGCGGACGTCTGCTCTTCCAGCCGCTCGAGCATGAGCTCGCCGGCCTTGCCGAGGTGGACAGGGAGCCGCGGCGGCTCCTCGTCGCTACCGCGCGCTTGCCGCTCCCACGCGTCCAGCGCGCGGTAGACGGCGAGCCGCTCGTCGCGCGTCACGTCCCGCGGCAGGATCAACGCGACGCCGAGGATCGCGCCATCGGCATGCTCGCTGCCGACGAACGGCAGCGGGACGTAGGCGAGGTGGGGGCGCTCGCTCGGGCCGCCGGACGCGCGGTGCCCCGAGAGGATCTCGGGCGCGCCGGAACCGTAGGCCGCCATCATGGCCTTGCGCACCGTCCGGGCGACGTCGACGGCCCGGATCGAGGGGAGGCGGGGGCCGGCGACCCGGCGAAGGACGATCCACCCGTCGCCGAACAGGGGCGCCGGCGCGCTCGCCTCGTCGGCGGCGCGAGGCCGGACGTAGCGCTGGAACGACGCCGGCATGACCCGCCCGGGCGTGTCGGCCTGCAGCTCGAAGGCGGCGCCGAGGGCCGCGAGCTGACCCGGGCCGACGACGCGGAGCACCGCCTCGTCGCCGGCGCGCCCCGGGCCGGTGTCGTCCGGGATCCAGGTCGCTTCGGGGCGGTCGTCGCGCACGCGGGCGGTCACGAGCGACGAGGAGTGCCCGAGCCGCGTCACGCGCGCGGCGAGCGCATCGAGCGCCGCCCGCTGCTCGGGCGTGGGGGTCGCGCTCGGCCACGCGAAGACGATGCGCGGCATGGCGTGCCCCATCTCGGCGGGCGTGCTCGACGGGAACGTGCGCGGCTGCCGCGTCCTTCGCTCGGGCAGGATCGACGCCGCCCTGACCGGCCCGTCTTTCCCCTCCTTCCCGGCCGCGACCGGGGCGATCGCCTTGCGCACGGCCTCCAGGAAGCGCGCCTCGGCCTTGACGAGCTTCTTTTCGGCCGCGGCGAGCGGCTTTCCGCCCGCGGGCCGCGCGGCGTCGAGCTCGGCGCGCGCCTCGCGCACGGTGAGCGCCTCGTCGTCGAGCGAGCCGACCACGCTCGTGTCGTTCACCGGCACGAACACGGTCACGACCTCCCGCGCGGCGGCTTCGGGGGCGGTGATCTCGGGCGGGCCTTGCCGCTCCAGCCACTCCAGCGCGGCGCGCTCGTCGGCGGACGGATCGAGCGTGTCGAAGTACGCCGCGACGAGGGCCGAGAACAGCCGTGCCGGGTGCGGCGGCCACTCGGCCCGATCGCGGTCGTCGACGGCGGTCGCCACGTAGCGGCCGGTCAGCAGGGCGACCTCGATCGCGAGCATCAGCCCTCGTCCTCGGCCTCGCCGCTCGCCGCCAGCTCGCGGCTCTTCCGGATGAGGCCCGCGAGCTTCGGCGCCGGCGCGAGCGTGATGGGCTTCGGATCCCAGCCGAGACCGACCTGCCGCGCCTTCTGCTCGGCGCCCTTGAGCAGGGCCGCGGCCTCGGCCCGCGAGAGCGAGAAGCGCTCCGGCTCGCCGCCGTCGCGGCCGACGAGCTCGAAGACGAGGGGCTCTTTCGCGACGAGGGTCGAGCGCGAGCGGAGATCGTAGCCCTGGTCGCGCTGGTAGACGACGGCGGCGAGTGCCAGCGCCGCGAGGGCGGTGCGCGCCGCGGTCTCGGCCGCGTCGCGCTGCTCGGCGGGGAGGCGCTCGCCCGAGCAGGCGGTCTGGAAGCGCAGGCGGCGGAGGGCGCCGAGCGACAGCACGGTGGTCTGCACGGCGTGGCTCATCGTGACCCCGCCCGCCGCGGCGTCGATGCTCGGCGGGATGTTGCCGTGGTTGATGGCCGACGGAGAGCCCTTCTTGCCGTCGCCGCCGCTGCGCGAGAACTCGACGGGCTTGCCCTTGGCGAGCTCGGCCTCCTTCGGGTCGACGGTCCAGTCCTGGCTGGGGTCCTTGTGCTTGAACACCGGGCCTGCCTTCGTCTGGATGCCGGCGGGGTCGAGGCGGCTCGCCGTCTTCACGCCGGTCGCGATGTCGATGCCGACGATCTCGGAGACCAGACAGCGCTGGAACTTGGCGCCGAGGCCGCCCTTGGGGCCGGTGCTGTCCCATACGCCGAAGATCAGGGCTGTCGGGCAGTACTTGAACATGGCCGTCGCGTGGGTCGGGCGCGCGTCGGTCACCTCCTTGCCGACGGCCGTGTGGCGGAACGGGGTGCCGCCCAGCACGCTGTCGCGGAGGAGCGCGTCGGCGATGCGATGTGGGGCCTGAAGCGCCGTGATCTGCTCGAGGTCCGCGAGCCCCTCCTCGCTCGAGAAGTCGACCTGCACGATCGGGAAGGGGAGCTCCCCGCGCCGGAATCCGTCGAGCAGCGCCTCCTCGAAGCGGTTTGCCTGGGAAGCGACCGAGTCGAGGAGCACTGTCGTGACCTCGCGCCCGTCGATGCGCCGCTGCTCCAATGCGTACTTCGTGGTCGCGTTGCGCTCCTTCACGTAGGTCGGCGGGAAGACCTTGTCGCCGGGGCCGCCTGCGGGCTCAAGGCGCGTGATGGCGCGGATCGCGGCGGCGCCGCCGGCGACGGCGTTCGCGAGAGTATCGAGGTCGAGAGAGCGCATCGGTCCTCCGTGGGCGGAACGTGGGCGGAAAACGGTACGAAGCTCCAGGCTGCGCGGTATAGGGCGAGCTCATGCGGCTCGGCGCCGGCGTCGCGCGGCCGACGCGACGGTATTTACCATCGCAGAGGAGGGGGTGGATGGGAAGAGGGCGATGCCTGACTACGCAGCATTGCGTATACCCTGGCGAATTTACCTGACGACGTGACGTACGCAGCCGAGCTCGGCTTGTCCGGCGCTGAGCCAGGAATGAGAGAGGGAGAGCGGAAGAGAGGGAGAGCGGGAGAGCGGGAGAGGATGCCGGCGTGAGGCAGAGCTACATCGTGAGCTATGGCGTCTGCGAATCGGAGCCGGACGCGAGACCGGACCGGCGGGAGCGATGACGAAGGCGGAGGCAAGGCCGAGCGAGGCCGTGCTGGTGGCGAGCTGTCGTCAGCTTGCGGCCGGATCCGCGAGCCATGCGCCGAGCGCGTCTGCGGAGAGCTCTAGCCGGACATCGTCGAGGCGGTCCAGGCCGAGGAGGTCGAACCGTTCGGCCAGCACGGAGCGCTCGGTCTCCGCGAGCGTTCGGCCGAGCTTCTTCTCGAACTGCGCCGCCAGGGCCTGAAGCTGCCCCGCCCTGAGCCCTTCCTTGAGCCCCTCCTTGAGGCCTTCCTGCAGCGCCTCTTTCCGTGCCTCGTCGCGGATTGACTGCTTGAGCTGCTCGAACCACTGCTGAACTTCCGTCACGATCTCCTCCTCTTCCGCGTCCTCCGCCGCGCGCGCCGACGGCTCGGCCTGGGTCTCGAAGCGCAAGCGTACCAGCCAGGGCAGGGCGACGCTCCTCTCCCAGGCGTCCTCGGGCAGGGCGGCGAGCTCGCGGATGGCGTCGCGGAGCACGGCGCGGGCGCCGAGCAGGCGCAGGAGCAGCGTGCCGCGGGTGCGCGGCAGCTCGGCGATGACCACGACGTCGACCCGCCACCCCGGCGCGGCGCGGTAGAGGCCGGGGCGACCGGGCTCCGGCTCGAACCGGAACGCGTCGAGCACGGTCGCGGGCCGGCCGCTGCTGAGGACGCACAGCCTCGGGAAGGGTACCTCGCCGCCGGCGCGGCGCTCGAGCTCGTGATGCCAGTGGAGCTGTTTGCGCACGCAGCCGCGCAGCTCGGCCGGACCGGGCGTGTCGTGGAACGGCTCGAACTGGCAGGGCTCCGCCGCGAGCTCACCCAGGAGGCCCAGCTCGGCGCGCGCGGCGGCGCGGGCTGGATCGGGCACGTACCAGAGGTCCATGGTCTGGGAAGCTGCGATGACCTCGACGGCGGTGTCGGCGGCGCCGGCGCGCGCGAGGGTGTCGCGCAGGACGTTCTTGCCGAAGGCATCGAATCTGCTGCGCATCGATCTGGGGCCAGCATTGGCTCGCGCGAGCGGTTCGGCAAGGCAATCTTGGTGCCTCATGTGCTGTTTTAACGAAACGAGGGAGAGCGTTAGCGCGTATGCGGAGGCAGCAGGAGCCGCAGCATTACGAGGAACGACCCGATCTCGTTCTGGAATCGCGCTGTCAGTGCTGTCCGACGCAGCTGGCGCCGTGCGCCGGCGCTGCCTGTCCGCGTCGTGTCGCGCGGTGCTGCGGCGGCGCGTGTTCGATCGATGACGGGTGGCGGGTGGCTACGAGCCAGCGGAGAGGCGTAAACGCGAAGCGCCCGCGCCGTTCAGCGCCCCTTGCGCCCGGCGGCTGCGGCGGGGGCGCCGGTGAGGAACGCGCCCGGCTCGACCTGGGGCGCGGCGGTATCGCCGTCGCTGTCGTCGTCGGCCTCGTCCTCGACCTCCTCGGCCGCGACGTCCTCGGCGGCGGCGGCCCTGGGCGAGCTGCGGCGGAAGCCGAGCTCGCGGAGGATCCTGCGGTCCTTGATGGCGGTCTGGACGATGGTGCTCCACTCCAGGTACCAGTCCCAGAGCTCCTGTTCGGCCTTCTCGAAGTCCTCGTCGGTGGTGGCGGCGGCGGGCGGGAGCTCTGCGACGGACTCCAGCTTTCCGGCGCGTGCGAGGAGCTGCTTTGCCTCGTCGACGACGGCCTTGGTGAGGCCGCGCTTGGCGAGGATCTTGCGGCCGTCGTCGCCTTCGGCGTCCGGGCCGCCCTTTTCCTTGGACTTGGCGAGGTTTTCCCAGCGCTCGACGAAGGTGCTGACGGAGACGAGGACGGCGGCGCCTTCGGTCTGCGTGAGGTTGCGGAACAGGAATGCGTGCGCCTTCGGGGCGTGGCGCTTGAGGGTCGCGGCCGCGATGGGAAACCACTTGTTCTCCCAGGCGTCGAGCGCGTTGATGAGGCCTGTGTCCGTCGCGGCGGCCGTGGCGACGAAGCCGAGCCGGGTGCGGGTGACGCGCTGGAGCAGGCGCCATCCCTCGGCGAGATCGTCATCGGAGAAGCCGTGAGCGACGAGCGCAGCGGCGACCTTGTTCTTGCGGAGCCCCATGAGCAAGAGGAGCACCCGCTCGGCCTTCTGGCCTATCGTGAGCTTGGCCATAATCCACCTCCCGGCGTATGGCTAACAAGGAGGCAGAGGGCTGTCGAGACGTCGAGTGCGTCCAAAGTGTGCTCGGCGGGCGTGATGCCGTGTCCGGGAGAAGGAGGACCGGGGCCGCGGGAAGGGCGCCGGGGGTCGGAGGGAAGGGCGCCGGCGGTCGGGGGGAAGAAACCCTGGAGCGGGAGATGCGGCGCCCGGGGCGGCGGGCGGGAGCCCCCGGGGCGGCGGGGCGCTCCCCCTGGTCGGAAGGCGAGCGCCCCGCGGGGGATGAGGCGGTCGAGGTGGGGGGTGAGTCGGGCGAGCCGGGGGACGAGTCCGGCGAGGTGGGGGATGCGTCGGACGAGGTGGGGACGAGGTGACGCGAGGCTGGGATCGGGCGCGGCGAGGCGGGGGAAACGGCGCTGGAGGCGGGGAGGCGAGCGGCGGAAGTGGGGCAGCGAGCGGCAAAGCGGCCGGGGAGAACGGAGGGGCTGGGCGAGGGGAGGAGGGGGCGTGGTAAAAGAGGGCGGGAGCAGCGGCTGCGAGCGGTGGAGTGACGCGAAAAAGCCGGGGGGCGCTCGCAAGGCCGGCAGGTGTTTAAAAGACGATGGATTTCGAGATGGCCGGAGGCGCGCGGGGACGGCCCCCGGCGGCCGGAGCGGAGGGGGCGGCGGGGACCTCTCGCAAACCGGGTTGTAAGTGCACGAAATTTCAGGTAGGCCTGGGAGGCCTATCTCCGCCGCTGAAAGGCGGCGGCCCCATTGAAGCGACTCGTCGCTCCACGCCACGGCGTCGACCCAGATCTCCTCTCCGCCGCTGAAAGGCGGCGGCCCCATTGAAGCCGAGGCTTGCGAGCACGCGACGGCATCGCGCCGACGCTCTCCGCCGCTGAAAGGCGGCGGCCCCATTGAAGCGCTCAGCTTGAGCAGGCGCGCGTAGAGCGCGCGATCCCTCTTCGCCGCTGAAAGGCGGCGGCCCCATTGAAGCGAGATCCCCTTCGGCCGGGAGCCGGGCGTGAAGCAGCCTCTCCGCCGCTGAAAGGCGGCGGCCCCATTGAAGCTAAAGCGGGAACACGTACCTCGTGCCGGTCGTGCCCAACTCTCCGCCGCTGAAAGGCGGCGGCCCCATTGAAGCCAGTAGGCCGTCCACGAGCCATCGGGATAAACCGCACTCTCCGCCGCTGAAAGGCGGCGTCCCCATTGAAGCATGATTGCCCTTGCGGGTCAGCTCGTCACGGTGACGGGCTCTCCGCCGCTGAAAGGCGGCGGCCTCATTGAAGCGTGACTGCCCAGAAGCTCGTCCGGGGCTTCGGGCTCTCTCTCCGCCGCTGAAAGGCGGCGGCCCCATTGCATCTAGAACCTCGTCTGGAACGTGTCGCTGCCGCGGGCGGCGCCGATGGCTTGGAACACGAAGGAACCGTCCCTGCTAGCGATGGCGACGAAGGAGGTGGCGCCCGAGGACAGCCTGGTGCGTGCGTTCGAGAAGGTGGCGCAGAACGACGGCGCCCTGGACCGGATCGCCGCAGCGCGGACGAGGTGTGCGCGCACTTCGACGTCGTGCTGCCGGCGCTGCGTCGCGAGCTGCTGGAGGGAAGCCGCCGAGCCGGCCTGAGCCGCCGGGTGTGGGCCCCGAACGCAGTGGGCGGCCAGCGCAGCCTTCGCCTCCTCTCGCCCGCGGGACGCACCAACGGGCGCCTTGTCGATCACCCATCCGAGAGCGGCGCGGACGGGCTCAGCACCGGGCGCAGGCGTGGCGCACCGGGGCTCGCCACCGCGGCGCACCGCGACGGAAGCCCTCGAGTCGGGACGGAGAGCGGCTGCTCGCTGGCCGCCCGGAAGCCGCGTAGGCTTGCGGCGGAGCCATGGCCCAGCCGCACATCACGGTGAGCGTCGATCTTCCGCCGGATGCGGGCAGCGAGCCGATCGATGCCCTCGCCAGACGGCTGCGCTTGCTCTGGGCGCTGGACGAGGTGCGCCAGGGGCGCATGACCCGCGCCCGCGCCGCGCAGATCCTCGGGATCGGAATCGACGCTTTCCTGCGGGAGGCCGCGGCGCATGGAATCGATGCGATCGATGTTGACCTCGAGGATTTCAGGCAGGAGCTTGGATCCTCGTCCTGATCGTCATCGCTGACACGACGCCCCTTCTGTATCTGTCGCGCATCGCCCATCTCGAGATCGTCCGCGCGGTGCCCCGCGAGATCCTCGTGCCAAAAGCCGCCTGAGAGGAGCTCGTCATCGCGCGCCCTGCTGAACCGGGGATCGCATCTCGCCGGGCCTCGCCATGGATCCGCGTGAATGACGACATCGAACGGACCGGCCTGGATCCTGCGCTGGCGAACCTGCTCGACCCGGGGGAAGCCGCCCCGATCGCGCTCGCGGAGCTGCTCCGCGCAGACACGCTCCTCATCGACGAACGGAAGGGCCGCGCGGTAGCGCGAGCCCGCGGACTGCGCATCCAAGGTACGCTGGGGCTGCTCGTCGAGGCGCGACGTGCCGGTGTCCTCGGGTCTCTCCGGGCAGTGCTCGGCGACCTCGCCAACGCAGGCTTCCGCGTCAGCGCGCCGCTCATGGCAGAGGCGCTGCGGCAGGTCGGCGAAGAGTAGGTTCTGCCGGGCCATCGAGATCGAGCGCCGGAGATCGGACGGCGCTCCGTCCGTCGGGTGGTCGGGTGGTCGGCCGCTCATCGGGCTCCAGGCCCCGCGGGAGCGTGACCGTGGCCGCGGGCCCTGTCCGTGATGTCAGCCCAGCCGGCCGGCAAGCGTCAGCAAGTCGCCCGCAGCCCCCGTGCTGCCCGCCATCTCGCTCCCCCGCCGGTCCCACCCACCGCCCGGCCCGGTCGGCACCGCGCCAGCCCCACCCCTCGGCACCGCCCGCCGTCGATTCCATGACGACCGCGGGAGGCTCCCCGCAATTCTAAGCATGAGCCCTCTTTCTCCTCCTCCTCCCCCTCCTCCCCCTCTCCCCCCTCCGCCCCCCGACCTCGTCCAGCACAGCACCTGGGCATCCATGCACGCGACCGCCGTTCACGTCCTCCCGGGGATGCTCCGGTACCTCGGGGTCGCCGAGGACGACATCGACGACCTCTCCCAGGAGGTCCTGCTCGGCGCCTACACCAGCCTCCCCCGGTACGACCCCCAGTATCCCGCCGGCGCGTGCGGCGCGCCCTTCCCGCCTCCGTCCGCCTCGTCGCCTCTGCACGACCTCGTCTTCGCCGCCGTGCCGATCCCCACCGCCGCCGCCGCCATCGCTGCCGCCGCTGCCGCCGCTGCCGCCGACCCCGCATACGACCCCGCCGACCCCGCCTCGCCCGCTCGCCAGTCCCCGCCCACATCCTCCAGCCGATCGCGCCCGCCCAGCCTCGGCCCGCGCTGGCGATCCGAGTCCGCCTGGCTCTTCGGGATCGCCTGGCGCAAGGTGCGGAGCCACCTCGAGCGCGCTTACCGGCGGCGCGAGGTGCCGGTGGGCCTCGCGGACGCGGCGTGCTTCGAGGGCGCCGACGTCGCGCCGAGCAGCGAGCAGCGCATCGTCAGGAAGGAGCGGATCGCGCTCGCGATCCGCTTGCTGGCGAGCATCGCGCCCGAACGGCGCGCCGTCCTCCTCATGGCCGATGCGTACGAGATCCCGATGCGCGAGGTCGCGCGCGCCCTCGAGATCAACGAGAACACCGCCGCGAGCCGCCTGCGCCTCGCGCGCGAGGACTACCGCGCCGCCGTGAAGCGCCTGCGAGCCGAGGAGCAGCACGCGCTCCGGTCCGGCCTGTTCATGCTCCCGCTCTTCTCCCTCGCCTCGCCCAGCTCCGCCGCCCCGTCGCGCCCCGCCCTCGCAGGCGCCTCCGCCATCGCCGAGGCGAACGCCCCCGCGACCCTTCCCAGCCCGCGAAGCGATCCCGGACGACACGAGCCCGCAGATCGGCCCCGGAACCCGGCACGCTCGGCGCGCTTCGCCCGCGTCGCACACCTCGCGCGCCCGCTCGCCCGGTTCGTCCGCCCGGCGCTGGCTCGGGGGACGGCGGCCATCGTCGGCGCCGCCGTCGTGGTCGCGGCGCTCGCTCCAGCGCCGGTCTCCTGGGCCAACCGCCTGGCGCCTATCGCGACACAGCTCCTCGTCTCGCGCGCCGTCCACGCGGGGGCGCGACCGGAGACCGATCCAGGCGAGCCACCGCGATCCAAGGCGCCGCCGCGCGACGCGACCAACGCGATCCCAGCCAAAGAAACGTCAGCCGCCCGGACGCCCCCGCCCGCGCTGGCGGATCGCTCCGGCCACCTCAAGCCCGCAACGCCGAGGCAGCATGCCTCCTCCGAGCGACGTCAGGATCCGCTCACCGAGGAGGTGCTGCTGCTCGAGGCGGTCAGGCAGGCGCTGTTGCAAGGCGACCGGGCGACCGCGATGGAGCGCATCGCCGCCCACGAGCGACGGTTCCCGCAGGGGCGGCTGAACCTGATGCGCGAGCGGCTCCGATCGAAGCTTGAGCCGGCGCAGTCCGTGCCGGCCGGCAACCCGGCGCAGTCCGTGCCGGCCAGCAACCCGGCGCAGCCCACACCGGCCGGCAACCCGACGCAGCCCGCATCGGCCGGCAACCCGACGCAGCCCGCGCCGGCCGGCAATGCGGCGAGGGAGATGCTCCCGTGACCGCGCGAACAAGGCGCGCACGCCGCACACCGCGCGGCCAGCGCGCGATCACGAGCGCGATCGCCAGGCGGTTGCAACGCGCAGCGCTCGCCGCGATGACCGCCGCCGCGATCGCCACCCTCGGGATCGCGCCGGTCCAGGCCGAGCCCAGGGCCACGCCGACCCGCGTGCGGCTCGAGTTCCTCCGAGGGCCGGGCGCCGAGGATTGCCCCGACGAGCCGTTCCTGCGCGAGCAGACGATCCGGAAGATGGCAGGGGTCGATCCCTTCGATGCGGCGGCGCCGCTCACGCTGACCGCCTCCATCGAGCGCCGGCGCGGCGAGCTCACCGCCGCGCTGTTCCTCCGCGATCGCTCCGGCCGGGGGCTCTGGGCCGACGGCTTCAGCGCCAGTGCGGACTGCGAGGTGCTCGTCAGCGCCATCGCCCTGTCGATCGCCGTGCTCCTCGACGGCGACGAACTCCCCGCGATCCCGGGCGCAACGCCCGACCTCCCCGCGGCGCCGGGGGCACCGCCTGCTCAGCCGCAGCCGACCGACCAGGCGATGGTCCCAGAACAACCCTGCTCGCCGGACCGACCTTGCCCGCTGCAGCCCGTCCCTGCTCCCGTATCGTCCTCGCAGAAGACGTCGCCCCCGCGCAAAACGCCGCCGGGGAACAGCGCGCCGCCGGCTCCTTCGGAGCGCTTCCGCTGGACGGCCGGCCTCGATGTCGTGACGGGTCTCGGGCTGACGCCCGGCGTTTCCCTTGGATCGGCGATGTCCGTCGGGGCACGCTGGCCGGCGTGGTCCGCGGCGCTGGAGGTGCGAGGCCTGTCCTCGCTCTCAGGGAAAGTCGAGGCCGTGGCCGTGTCGGTGTCCACCGTCACGGCGGATGTCGTCCTCTGCCTGAACCGCCGCACCCTGTTCGCCTGCGGCCTCGCAGAAATCGGTGTGCTCCGCGCGGCGCCGACCATTCCCTTCGACGCGGCATCCTGGCTGAACCTCCGCGCCGGTTTGGGGGTACGGGCAGGCATCGCGTTGCCTCTTGCAGAGAATCTATCCGTGCGAGCATACGCCGAGGTCGTTCATCCCGTGATCGGTATCGCAATCCTTCGCCACCCAGGTGCTCTTGTGCGCGAGCGCCCCGTCTGGAGCGCCCCCGCTCTCGCTGCGGCGCTCGGAATCGGTCTACAGGCAAACCTGTGAGAGCAAGCCGGTAGCGAATGCAACGAAGCCCAGTAGCGCTGAAGAAATGAGAAAATTTTCTCGATTCCGGGAATGGTGTTCATGAGAATGTTCGCCAATCATCCATCTTGTGTGGAAGACTCGCGTTTCAGTAAGGTCTCAGCCATGCGCATGTCACGCCTCGTCCTTCCGGGAATGCTGCTCATCGCGGGCTGCGAACAAGATCCCATCGTCATCACGGGCCCCTGTACCCAAGAAGAGATCGACCTGGGGTACTGCGATGTGCCCGACGCCGGAACGGCCAGCACCGGCGGCGACGGCGGCGACGCTGGCGCCGGCGGTCAGGGCGGCGCCGGCGGCGACACGCACAGCTCCCTGTGCTCCGGCCAGTGCGCCCCGCCGGCGCCGCTCGGCTGGTTCGGCCCGGCGCTGCTCTGGTTCGGTCCGCCCGACGCCGTCCCCGACTGCCCCGCCGACGCGCCGACGCTCGGCTACGAGGGCTTCGCCGATCTCCAGCAGCCGCCCCTGGAGTGCGCGACCTGCGCGTGCGATCCGCCCGAGGCCTCGTGCACCCTCTCCACCGACTGGGCCGCAACGTCGTCCCCCTCGTGCCCCGGCGACGAGCCGGGCACCGTGACGACCTCCTTCGCCGCCCCCGATGGCTGGGACGGCGCCTGCACCGCGGCCAACGCGATCCCCGCCGATCACCTCTGCAACGGCGAGCCCTGCGTGCAGTCGCTCACGATCGCCGCCCCCTCGGTCGTCACGACCGCCGCCTGCACGCCGCGCCTCGACGTCCCGCCGCCCGTCCCCAGGCTCGATCCGTGGGCGACGCGGGCCAGGGCGTGCCTCGCCGGCGCGTACACCGCGTGCGACGACGCGACGACGTGCGTGCCCTCGGCGCCCTCGGGCTTCACGACCTGCGTCTTCCACGAGGGCGACGACGCCGACTGTCCGGAGGGTTACGCCGTCAGGCACCTCTTCTTCGCGGACGTGATCGACGGCCGCGACTGCACGCCCTGCGGCTGCGGCGATCCGACCGGCGCCTCGTGCTCCCTCATGGCCTCCGTGTACCGCGACGCCGCCTGCACGGACCTGCTCGCGTCGAACGTCGTCAGCTCGAGCGTCCCGTTCTGCGTCGTGACGCCGCCCGGCGTCGCCCTGGGCAGCAAGTCGGCCGTGATCGTCGCCGTGGAGCCGGGCGCGTGCGCGCCGCACGGGGGCGAGCCCATCGGCGAGCTCCGGCCGAGCGCGCCCTCCACGTTCTGCTGCATCGCCTGACGCGACCCCCACCTCACCCCCACCTCACCCCAACCTCGCCTCAACACCTCGCGTCCGCCGCTCCCCGCGGCAGCCGCGCGGTGAACGTCGTCCCCCGCTCCGCCTCGCTCTCGACCTCGATCGCCCCGCCGTGCGCCCTCGCGATCTGGTGCGCGATGAACAGCCCGAGCCCGAGCCCGCGCCCCGTGCTCGCCCGCCCGCCGACCGGCGCCTGGTGGAACGGGTCGAACAGCGTCGCCAGGAGCTCGGGCGCGATCGCCGGCCCGTCGTTGTGCACCTCGACCAGCACGTCCTCCCCGCGCGGCCGGATCGCCACCCGGACGGCGCTCCCCGGCGCGGCATAGTCGACCGCGTTCTGCACGAGGTTCGTCACCATCTGCGCGACCCGCTCGGGATCCCACTGCCCGGCGCCGCTCCCGTGCAGATCGAGCCGGATCGGCACCTCCGCGTGCATGGCCCTGAGCTCGTCGATCGCCCCCTTGCAGATGAGGTGGAGGTCCCCCGGGCTCGGCGCGATCGGGATGCTGCCGCCGAAGCGGCTCCGCGTCAGATCGAGCAGATCCTCGATGGTCCGCGCCATGCGGCGCGCGCTCGCCGCGATCCGCTCGACGCTCTTCGCCTGACCCGGCGCCAGGTCGCCGTGGTGCATCAGCACGCTCGCCGCCAGCGTGACGGACGTGAGCGGCGTGCGCAGGTAGTGGCCGAGCGCGCCCAGGAACCGATCCCGAAACGCGAGCTCCTCGCGCCGCGCGGCCTCCGCCCGCTTGCGCTCCGAGATGTCGAGCACCGTGCCGATCATCCGGACGCTGCGCCCCGCGGCGTCGAAGCAGGCGCGCCCCCGCACGCAGACCCAGCGCTCGATCCCGTCGCCGAGCCCAACGAGGCGGTACTCGATGCTGTACTCCCCGCCGCTCGCCGGGTCCTGCGAGCGCAGCACGGCCTCCTGCACGCGCGCGCGATCGTCCGGGTGGATCGCCGCGACGAAGAGCTCGTAATCGACGTCCTGCTCCGGACCCAGCCCGGCCACCTGCCGGCAGCGGTCGTCCCAGCGCAGCGCGCCGGTCACGGTGTCGTAATCCCACACCCCCACGCCGCCGGCCTCCGTGGCGAGCCGCAGGCGCGCGGCGCTGTCCTCGAGCGCGGCGCGCGTCGCCGCCTCGATCTCGCGGGCGCTCGTCCACATGCTCGCGTCCACCACCGCGTGAAGGACCTGCGCCTCCCTCACGCCGAGGGAGATCCCCTGTGCGGCGCACACCTCGATCAGCGCCGCCCGGAGGTGCGACAGCTCGCGCAGGGTCGCCGCGACGCAGCGGACCTGCGCGGCGTGGAGGCGCGCGCGGTCCTCGATCCGCTCGTGGGCGCTCGCGGGCTCCCCGTCCCCGCCGGCGCGGAGCTCGGCGCGCCGGCTCGCCGCGAGCGCCTCGATGAGATCATCGAACAGCCTGGGGACCTCGTCCGCCAGCAACGGACCCCCGCGCCGCTGCGCCGCCGCCCTCGGATCGTCGAGCACCCGGCGCGTCCAGCGCTCGATCACGTCGCGCTTGCAGCTGCGCAGCCTGGCGGGGAGGGAGGTCTCGAGGGGCGGACCGGCGTCATCCATCGACACAAAAGCGAGCGCGCGCCACCGCGGATGTCACGTGAGGGCACCCCCTGATTGGCGCGTCGGTGGCCGTCATACGAGCTCGCGCACGCGCCGAGCGCCCTCACGGACGACGACGACGCGACGGCGAGGAGACGGGCCGCCAGGGCACCGCGAGGAGAAAAGAAGAGAGAAGGGGAGGAGCCACCGAGGAGCCAAGAGCGCCAATGAGGAGAGCAGAGGAATTCAACCCAGCCATGGATCCATGATGACAGAAGAGAGAAACGGTGAAAAGCGCCACGGCCGCGAGAGCCAGGAAAACCCTTTCTGGCGCTTTGTCCTCGGCAATCCTCTTCGTCATCCCCGGGCCGCTTCACCCGAAGCTGCCAGGCACCCCGCTGGCACCTCCTCCGCCAGAACAGACGGCGGCACGCGCTCACGGCGCCCGGAGTGCGACGATCGGCCGGCGAGCTCGGCCGTGGAGGCAGACGCCATGGGTGCCCCACCACACCGGCGCGGCGGAAGATCGCGAGCTCGACGTTCCAACCACCATGCGCTTCTGATAGGAATCATCTTCGCCGAGGGGGGCTCGCGCCGGGGGGATACGGTGAGCGGAACGGACGCTGGTTAGGCGCTATTGCATACATTTCTTGCATCGTGCCCGGAGATGCTCTTCGTCGCCGGCGTCGATGGGAGGACGCGAGCCGGGCGCCCTCTCGAATCGAGCTGCAGCGGAAGACCGTCCCGTGAAGGCGAGCGCCTTCATGCGTGGATAAGCCATGGATAGAACATCGCTTTTCCGAGGGATGAGCGGATCCTCATCGAGCGCCGATCGCCTGAGACGAGCGTGGCGCTTCGCCCTTGACATCATCGAATCGTTGGCGCTCTCCTCCTATCGACCATGACGACAAGACGCCCTGTGGCCGAGCGAGGGACGACTCGAATCAACGGATATCACATCACCGCGAAGACGGGCGAGACGGCGGCCTCCGTCACGTACCGGGCCCGCCGGGAGGGCGATGGGAGGGAAGTGGCGGTGAGGATGCTCCACGCCGATCTCTCGCGGATCGCCGACGTCACGCGCTTCAAGCACGCCTGTAGCGCCATCAGGCGCATCGACTCGGAGAGGATCGTCAAGGTCCACGGGGTCGAGGAGCACGCGGACGGGCTCTTGCTCGTGACCGAGTATTTCCCGGGGGTCGCGCTGTCCGAGCTCCTGAAGGATCGGGGCGAGCTCGACGTCGGCGGGTTCCTGAGCGGAGCCATCCGGATGACCGAGGCCCTGGCCGATATCCACCGGCGCGGCCTCCTCCACGGCGACATCAGGCCCCGGAACATCCTGCTCGGGGAAGGGGGGCAGATCAAGCTCACCGGCTTCGGCGTCGAATCCATCGTGACGCGCGAGCGGGAGGCCATCTACGGCCGCGAGGTCCTCTCGCAGGTGCTCCCGTACACCTCGCCCGAGCAGACGGGACGCATGAACCGCAGCGTCGACTACCGCGCCGACCTGTACTCGCTCGGGGTCGTGTTCTACGAGATCCTCGTCGGGCGGAGGCCGTTCGAGGCCGCGGACCCGCTCGAGCTGATCCACGCCCACATCGCCGTGAGGCCGACCCCGCCCTCGGAGCTGAGCCCGAAGGTGCCCCCGGCGCTCTCGGCCATCACGATGAAGCTGCTCGGCAAGAACGCCGAGGATCGCTACCAGAGCACCGAAGGCCTGAGGGACGATCTGGAGGAGTGCCGGCGGCGCTGGGAAGAGCGCGGAGCCATCGACGACTTCACCCCGGGCCAGCACGACAGGACCGATCTCTTCCAGATCCACCAGAAGCTGTACGGCCGCGAAGGCGATATCCGGCGGCTCATCGAGTCGTTCGACG
The DNA here is from genome assembly GCF_028553905.1 of Sorangium sp. So ce836. Classification (NCBI taxonomy): domain Bacteria; kingdom Pseudomonadati; phylum Myxococcota; order Polyangiales; family Polyangiaceae; genus Sorangium; species Sorangium sp. So ce836. Next base: position 686,356 of record NZ_CP102233.1, read on the forward strand.
ACGCGCTCCGGGGCAGGCGCGCGATCGTGCTTGTCTCGGGCTACTCGGGGATCGGCAAGTCGTCCCTCGTCCAGGAGATCCTCAAGCCGCTGGCGCGCGAGCGGGGCTACTACGTCAGCGGCAAGTACGACCAGTACAACCGCGACACGCCCTACAGCGCCGTCGTCCATGCGTTCGACGCGCTCGTCAAGCAGCTCCTGTCCGAGAGCGAGGAGCGCGTCCAGAGGTGGCGGAAGGCCATCCTCGACGCCCTCGGGGGCAACGCGCAGGTCATCTGCGACGTCCTGCCGTCGCTCGGGCACCTCATCGGCGCGCAGCCGGCCGTGCCGGCGCTCGGCCCGGTCGAGGCCCAGAACCGCCTGAACCTCTATTTCAAGAGGTTCGTCTCGGTGTTCGCCCGCCCAGCCCACCCGCTCGCCGTCTTCATCGACGACCTGCAGTGGGTGGACTCGGCCAGCCTCAGCCTGCTCAAATCCCTCCTCGCCGACGAGGAGATGGGGTCGCTCTTCTTCTGCGGCGCCTATCGCGACAACGAGGTGAGCCCGACCCACCCCTTCCTCGTCGCGCTCGAGGAGCTCCAGGCGGCCCGCCTCGGGGTCGTCGACATCGTCCTGGAGCCGCTCCGGCTCGCCCACCTGAACGAGCTCCTGAGCGACAGCCTGCGGACCGGCGGCACGGACGCGCTCGCGCGCGCGGTGCTGAAGAAGACCGGCGGAAACCCGTTCTTCGTCAAGCAGTTCCTGAGGCACCTGGTGGAGGTCGGGGCCCTGGCCCTCGAGCCCGCGGCGGGGTGGCGCTGGGACCTCTCGACGATCAAGGAGCTCGAGCACACCGACAACGTCCTGAGCCTGATGGCGCAGACCATCCGGCGCCTCCCGGAGGACACGCAAGAGGTGCTCCGGCTCGCCGCGGCGATCGGCAACAGCTTCGAGCTCGAGATCCTGAACACCGTCAGCGCCGAAGCCCCCGACGCCACGTACGGCAGCCTCGCCAGGGCCATCGACGATGGCCTGATCGTGAGCGCCGGCGAGGGCTACCGGTTCGCGCACGACAAGATCCAGGAGGCGGCATACTCCCTCATCCCCGCGCGGGACCGGCCGGGGTTCCACCACCGGATCGGGAGGCTGCTCCTCGGCAAGCTCGACCCCGACGACGGGCAGAGCGTGTTCGATGTCGTCAATCACCTGAACAGCGCCGGCGACCTGATCGCGGCGCCGGAGGAGCGGCTCACCTCGGCCAGGCTCAACCTCCGGGCCGCCGCGCGCGCCGAGGAGTCGAGCGCCTTCTCCGCGTCGCTGAAGTACCTGGAGCACGGCATCTCCATGCTGCCCGCGGACGCGTGGACCTCCGAGTACGCGCTGACGTTCGCCTACCACACGAAGAAGGGCGTGCTGGAGTCGCTCTGCGAGCGGCACGACGACGCGCTCGCGACGCTCTCGAGCTGCCTCGACAAGGCGAGGGGGCGGGTGCACGAGACCGAGATCCGCCGCCTGAAGATCAACGTGCAGATCCTGAAGAACGATCTGCCCGCCGCGCTGGACGAGGGGCTCGCCGCCCTGCGCGCGTTCGGCATCGACCTGCCGCCGTACCCGGACGACGGCATGCTCACCGCCGAGATCGAGCGGACGATGGCCATGATCGGAGATCGGCCCATCGCGTCCCTCATCGATCTGCCCGCCCTGACCGATCCCGAGATCGCCGCCCTGCAGGACCTGCTGCAGGAGATGTTCTCGCCCACCTACCAGCTGGGGACGAACAACTTCGGCATCACCGTGATGAAGATGCTGCAGAACTCGCTCACGCACGGCATCTCGAGGAACTCGATCTACGCGTACGTCAACTTCGGGACGATCCTGTGCGCCCGGCTCGACGTCGAGCGGGGCTACGCGTTCGGCAGGGCGGCGATCCGCCTCAACGAGCTCAATCCGGACAAGAAGTCCGAGGCCATGCTGTGCAACATGTGGGGCGCGTGGGTGCAGCACTGGAAGGAGAGCTATGCCACCTACAAGGCGTCGCTGCGCAAGGGCATGCACGTCGGCCTCGAGACGGGCCAGTACATCTGGGCTTTTTACAATGCATGCAACTCACAGCTGAGCAGCCTGCTCCAGGGGAAGAACCTCCACGAGCTCGTCCAGGAGGCGAAGGACAGCGAGCACATCTGCAAGCTCGACAGGTTCAACGCGATCACCTGGATCGTCGCCGCCGCCGCCGATCTCGGCGAGGAGCTCAGCACGTCGGCCGAGGGGGACGGCGGCAGGCCGCGCGCGCGCCGGGTCGATCTCGACGCCATCATCGCGGAGGCCAGGAGGATCAACAACACCGCGAGCCTCTACTTCACGAACATCTTCACGGTCATCGGCGGCGTCTTCAAGGGCGAATACGAGCGGGTGGCCGAGGTCTGGGGCGAGACCGACCCTGGCGCCGACGTGATGCTCGGGGCCTGGCACGCGAGCCCTTGCTACTACTTCTATGGCGGCGTGGCGTTCTCGCGGGCCTCGGTGGCCGCCGCCCCGGAGCTCGGGAGCGCGTACGTCGATCGGCTCAGGGCGTTCGCGGGCAAGCTCGATCTCTGGGCGGGGCAGAACCCGCAGATCTTCCGCCACCGCAGCCTCATCCTGCGGGCCGAGCTCGCGCGGATCGAGCGCCGCGAGGGCGCGGGCGCCCTCTACGATCAGGCGATCACCGCCGCGAGGGAGGCGCGGCTCCTCCACGACGAGGCGCTCGCGAACGAGCTCTGCGCGCTCCATTACCGCGACATGGGCAGGGAGTTCCTGGCGCACGCCTACATCGCCGAGGCGCACCGGCTCTATGCGCGCTGGGGCGCCGCGCGCGTGACGGAGCGCCTCGAGCGGGCCTTCCCGCAGGCGCTGGGGCGGGAGGCGCCGCGCCAGACCGGCTCGGGCGACCACGCCGGGGCCGCCCAGGGCGCCTCCCTCGAGCACGCCGCGGAGGTGGACCACGGCAAGGTGAAGCTCGACACGCTCGCCGTCATCAAGGCCTCGCAGGCGATCTCGGGCGAGATCCTGTTCCCCTCGCTCCTCAAGAAGCTCATGCAGAGCATCCTCGAGAGCGCAGGCGCCAGGAAGGGGCTCGTGATCCTGAGGGACAACGACAGGCTCGTGGTCCAGGCGGAAGGCCACGTCGAGGCGCACGAGATCAAGGTGCTGTCGCCCGTGCCCCTGGAGGCGTGCGGGGATGTCGCCGCGAGCGTGGTGCACTACGTCACGCGGACCGCGGAGAGCGTCGTCCTCGGCGACGCCGCCAGCAGCGATCTGTTCGCGAGCGACCCGTACATCGCGAGGACCCAGGCCCGGTCGATCCTCGCGGCGCCGATCCTCCGGCAGGGGCGCCTCGTGGGCGTCATCTATCTCGAGAACGAGCTGGCCGCCGGCGCCTTCACGCCGGACCGGCTGGAGGTGACCCGGCTGCTCGCCGCCCAGGTGGCCATCTCGCTGGAGAACGCGCTGCTCTATGCGAGCCTCGAGGAGAAGGTCAGGACACGGACCGCCGAGCTGGAGGTCGCCCACGAGCGGATCGAGATCGAGCTCTCGGAGAAGCTCGGGCTCATCGCGCGGCAAAGAGAGCTCATCCGCGCCCTCTCCACGCCCATCCTCGAGGTGTGGGACGGCGTGCTCACCATCCCGGTGGTGGGTGGGCTCGACGACGACCGGGCCGCGACGATCATGCAGGATCTGCTCGAGCGGGTGGTCCATACCCAGTCGAGGTCCACGATCATCGATCTCACCGGGGTGAGCGCGATCGATCCAGGCACGGCCGAGCGCCTCGTGCGCATCATCCGATCCGTGCAGCTCCTGGGCTCCCGGAGCGTCATCACGGGCATTCAGCCCGAGGTCGCCCGGACCATGATCTCGCACGGGCTCGACCTGAGCCGCGTGACGACGCGCGCGAAGCTGCGCGATGGCTTGAGGATGTGCATGGGACAGGGGAGCTGAGGGGCGGAGTCCCGCCGGCCGCGCCGGTCCGCCGCGGCGAAGCCGTCGTGGGGCGACTCGTCCCGTGCGTCAGAGATCCCGCCCTGCGTGCGCAGATCGGCGTCCATCACGTGGGCGCCTGGACGTGGACTCGCCGGACACCGGGCTGCTTCGCGAGCTGGTCGATCAGCGTCTCCACGCCGATCGCGTTCGGGATCCTCGCGTCGAGCATCACGTTGACGCGCCGCTTGTCGTCGAGGCGGCGCTCGTAATCCATGTCCGAGACGACGGCCCCGAGCGCCTCGAGCACCTTCATGATGTCGGCCACGCCGGCCGACTCCTCGCCCAGGACGAGGGCGATCCGGCGCCGGGTGCTGCGGTCGTCCTTGTCCTCGAAGCGGCGGAGCGCCGTGAGCGCGAGCACGCCGAGGAGCGTGACGACGACGGCCTCGACGTACATCGCCGCGCCCGAGCACATGCCGATCGCCGTCACGAGCCACAGGCCCGCCGCGGTCGTGATGCCCTGGACCGTGGTCCCGGTGCGCAGGATGGAGCCGCCGGCGAGGAAGCCGATGCCGGCGACGATCGACGCGGCGATGCGCGAGGAGTCGACGACGACCAGATCGTCCTTTCCGTAATGCTGGAAGTAGACGAACTTCACCGAGATGACCATGAACGTCGCCGCGGCCATCGCGACGAGCAGGTGCGTCCGGAGCCCGACCTGGCGGCCGTGGCGATCGCGCTCGTATCCGATGACGCCCCCGAGCGCCGCGCCCGCGGCGATCCGGATCAACAGGTCGACGTGCATGGTGTCCATCTGTGCTTGCACCTCCCGTGGGCGGCCGAGGCTCGCGGCGCGCTTGCGCCCGCGCGCGTCCTCGCCGGACGCCGTGGCGACGCGTCCCCGTACGTAGGGCTCGCCGACGCGCAGGGGGAGACGAGGCCGCCGGGCGGCCTTGCCGGCGTCATCGCCGCTGGCGCCGGGCGCCCGACGCGGCCGCGCGCGGCTGCGACGTCGAATCGCTCGCCGGCGACGCCGGCTCGTCCTCGCCGCCGGGCCGCGGCGCGGCGGGGAGGGGATCCCCGATGTCGTCGAGCTCGCGGTCGAGCTCGCCCTTCTCGGTGCGGAACGCGTCGCGCTGATCGGCGGGGAGCTCCCGCAGGCGCGTCGCGAGCAGCGTCTCCGCGTCGAAGTAGACGCCGTTGCGGCTCGCGCTGAAGTGCAGGTGCGGCCCCGTCGACCGCCCGGTCGACCCCACGTAGCCGACGAGCTGATGGGTCGCCACGTGGTCCCCGCGCTTCAGGCCCGCCGCGAACCTCGAGAGGTGCGCGTAGCCCGTCTCGACGCCGTTGTCGTGCTGGATCGCGACCCACCTGCCGTGACCACCATGCGGGCCCACCCAGGAGACGGTGCCTTCGAGCGCGGCATAGACCGGGGTTCCCGACGGTGCGCCATAGTCCGTGCCCTCGTGCGGCACCACGCGGTGCAGGATGGGGTGCATCCGCTTGGGGTTGAACGGCGACGTCCGACGCAGCGTGGCGAGCGGCGCCTGCCACTGGCTCGGCACCGGCTCGCGTCCCTCTTCGTCGACGAGCCGCCCCGTGGCGCCGCCGTCGAACCGGTAGAAGCGCGCTTCTGGCTGCCCGGCCGCCCGCACGCCGAGCGCCAGAACACGAGGCTCCTCCGGCGCCCTGGCGGCGTCGGCCACGGCGCGGATCACCGCCCCGCGACGGAGCCCGTGATGGAGGCGCCGCGCGAGCAGCTCCTCGGCTGCCCGCCGCACGCTCGCCCGCGGCTCCGCCGGCTCGCCCGGGGCTCCCACGGTCCAGGCCAGCGCGAGATGCGGTTCTGCGCCCGCGTCGGGCGCCGGCGCGGGAGGCGGCGCGTCAGAAGGCCGGGCGCTCGCGAGCTGCCGGCTCGCGGCGTCGAGCGACCTGTCGATCTCGATGGCGCGTACCGTGAACCACACGACCCCGACGCCGAGCAGCCCGAGCCCGAGCCACATCGAGGCCTCGGTGCGGGGCGACCAGCCGTCGGAAGTGGACTCGGGTCGCTTGGGGCTTCCACCGGCCATCCGAGATCACCTTGCGCTATGGCACCGACGAGCCGTGGCGGCAGTGACGGGGGCACGAGACATGGCACGAGACATGCGGACGGCGCGCACGCTATGCGCGAGCGTCGCTCGCGTCAACCCCGGCCGCCCGGCGGGCCCCCCGTCGCGGACGCATCCCTGGCGCGGCAGGTCTCCTCGGGCACGCCAGCGCTTCGCCACCTCCGACCGGCCAGCCACGGACCGGACGAGCTCGAACCTCGCGGCGCTCGGCCCACCTGCTCCCAGGCCGTTCTTGAATGATTGTGCCTACTTTTTAACCGTTGAATGTATGAAGTCCAGCTTCCACTCGTTTCCAACCTTCTTGAAGGTCGCGCTCTCCAGCCAGTCGCGCGTCGTGAGGCTCGTGTCGTCTTTTACGAACTCGCCGTGGTTGAAATATCTCATGCTTCCGGAGGCGTTGTCGACGTTGATCGTGAAACCATCGAACGAGTAAGTGGCTTTGACTATCGGGGATTTGTTGATGATATCGATCAGGCCGTCGTTGTTTATCACCTTCCCGTTCTCGTAGATGACAAAGTCAGTCGTTGTTAGGGATTTCATCCCTGTGAAATCCTTCTTGCTGATGCAGTCGAAATACGAGACCAGTACTGCTTTCAGATTTTCAGGGTCGTCGTGTTCGCTGGGCTGGCAAGCGGATAACGTTGCGACGAGAGCCAGGGGAATCGATGTGGTTTTCATGGCGAGTATCAGCCGCTGCTGCTGCTGGTGGCCGCTTCCAATCATCCTTCGTTGGCAACCGAACACGGGCGGGATCAACGGTCGGTCACCCCTCGCCTCCGCGGCGTAGACGTCGCGCCCGCCGAAACGTCGAAGGCCCGAGGGCTGCCGCCGTCGGGCCTTCTGGGGCTCCGCCTCGTAGGAGGTCCCCACCTTATATCACAAGCCGGGCTCCAGGTCCAGAGAGCGGCGATCGGAGCCTATTGCCTTCGTCCGTCTACCGACTCGCGCCACCATGACCACGTGGCAGAGCCCGCGGGCGGGGACAGGCCGTGACAAACAAAATCTGAAGGATCGCTCCCCGGGACGGCATGAAGTCCGGTGAGGTGCAGGGATCCGGCCGACGAACCATCCCTCGACTGCGTCGGGCGACGCCCCTCGAACGAACGTCGACCATCCTCTTGATCCAATTCGACGGAGTCTACTATGAAAATTTACGTCATTCTTGCTTCGTCAGCCCTCCTTTCGGCGTGCATGGGAGAGGCGAACGGCGTCTCCGCCCACGGGACCGACGGCGATTCCGCCGCCATCATCGGGGGCACGGTCGATGCACCTGTCAATGGCGCGGGCGCGGGCGCGCCGCCTTCGCGGGCGCGCCCGCCGACGCGCGAGGAGGCGGAAGCGATCCTCGATCGCGTGGTCGCGCTCTACCAGGACCACGCCGCGGCCGCGAATCCGGCAGGCACCCACGAGATCTCGTGGAGGATCGACTGGGACAGCGATGCGGTCAGCGCCCATGTGCTGCTCAACGCCGGGGAGGACTGGACCATCGATGTGAGCAAGGGATGGCTCACGGCCCCGAGCATGACGACGGAGGTGTTCGCGCTCACGATGTGCCACGAGATGGGGCACTTCATCGGCGGGTTCCCGTTCAAGACCTCCGGCCGCGGGGACAGCACCGGCGCGCTGGGCACGTCGGTCGCCGCCGAGGGACAGGCCGACTACTTTGCCACCAAGGATTGCCTGCCGCGGCTGTGGGCGAATGACACCGAGACCAACGCGGCGGCCTTCGCCGAGCTCGACCCCTCCGCGCGCGAGCGTTGCACGACGGCCTACAGCGACCTGGCGAGCCAAGAGCTCTGCGGCCGGATCCTGCGCGCCAGCCTGCAGACGGGGCGGCTGTACGAGGAGCAGGCCGTGCTGCAGGCGCCCAGGGAGCTCGTCTACCCGCGGCTCGACACGCCGGACACGACCGAGGCCGCGGTGACCAAGGAGGGCCATCCTCCGCCCCAGTGCCGCCTCGACACGCTGGTGGCGGGAGCCGTGTGCAGCGTGAAGGCAACGGGGACCGAGATCCCGGGGTTCGTGCCGCCGTACGGCGAGTACAGCGCTGCGAGCCAAGAAGCAGCGCGCCCGTTCGCGTGCCAGACCGGCCCCGGGGCCCGACCGAGGTGCTGGTTCCAGCCGGACACTGTCGTCACCGACTGCTCCGAGCTCGGTGAGCAAGCGTGCGTCGTCGAGGACGGGGCACATGGGGTCCGGTACTGTGGCACGACGACCGGTGTGAGCTATTACTGGTGCTTCCCGGGCGAGGTGTGCAAGACGAGCAGCTACGGCACCTCGGACTGCTATGCTCCCGATGTCGATCCCGACGAGGGATCTCCCTGAGTGGCCGAAGTCCGGCCGTCCCTGGTCGGATTTCGGGCGGGCGGACTAGAACGCTCCCACCACGCTCACCCCGCCGCCCTCCGGGCCGAGGAGCGGCACCACGCGCGCCTGCACCCGCCCCGGCGCACCCGGCCTCGCGCCGGCGGCGCTCGCGCCCTCGGCGCCCGACCGGCCCGACGTCAGCACGAGGATCGCCCCCGCGCCGAGCGCGGCGACGCCCACGCCGATGCCGATCGTCGACACGAGCGCCTTGGTCTCCGCCGCGTCGATCTCCTCGCGACCCAGAGGAGTGCACTGCTTGCCCGGACAGAGCGCCGGGTCCTTCTCCGCGTCGCTCGCCTGCCCCGCAGCGAGGATCCCGAACACGGCGCCGACGCCGAGCACCGCCGCGCCCGCGCCCCCGATCACGAAGCCCGCCGTGCGCAGCCCTTCGCCGCCGCCCCCGCCGGCGCTGCCACCCGCGGCGATCCCGGCGCTGCCGGCGCCGCCCGCCGCCGGCCCCGGCGGCGCCGCGGCCGCCGTCGCGGGCGGCGCGGGCTGGAGCTTCGGGACGGCGATCGCCTTCAGATCCGCGCTCTCGCCGACCTGCACGGTCGTCGACCACACCGAGTAGCCGCTCGCGGTCGCCTCGATCTCGTGCGACCCCGGATCGATCGGGATCGGCGTGCCGAGCGCGGCCGCGGGGATGTCGTGGCCGTCGACGCGCACCAGGAGGCCGGGCGTGCCCTCCGCCTTGAGCACGATCTTCGAGAGCCTCGGCTCCAGCGCGGCGATGTGCTCCTGCGCGAACGCCTCGCGCGCGGCGTTGCCCTCCTTCTTCGAGGCGAAGAGCGCCTCCTTGAACTGCCCCCACGCCGTCGCCGTCTTGCCGAGCGCCTCGTTGCACAGCGCCAGGTTGAGCAGCGTGCCCGTGCCAGGCCGCAGCCGCTGGCTCTCCGCCAGCTTGGGGCACGCCTCCGCGTACGCCTTCGCTTCCATCAGGCGGCGCCCCTCCTCGAACAGCGTCTGGGCGAGCGTCGGGTCGCTGCTCATGCCCTGCGCCAGAGCGCCCACGGGCGCGAACAGCGCGGCCGAGGCGAGGACGACCGAGGCGACGGCGAGTCGAGCGCGACGGATCGCGCGGGGCGCAGGCAATCTCGAGAGGATCATGGCGGTGGGCTCAGTGCGGGTCGTTGAGGTCGATGCCTCGGGGAGGACGCTGGGTCGATGGCGCCGGCGAGGTGCGGGCGGCCGACCCGCCGCGCCCCGCAGGCGCCCGAGGGGGCGCAGCCCTCGTCGGCACCGATGCAGGCGTCGACGCCGAGGCGCTCGCCGACGCCGAGGCGCTCGCCGCGGCGGCGGCCGTCGCCGCTCCGGTCGGCAGGATCGTCGGCTCCTCCGGCGTCGCCGCCCCGGCGCCGGGCACAGGCGGCTCCGGGGCCGGCGCCGGCGCGGCGGTCGCCGTCGCGCTCGCCGCCGCCGTCGCGCCCGCCGCCGTCGCCTGCGTCGCCGCCGCGCCGCCCGCGTCGTCCGCGTCGCCCCTGCGGAGCATGAACACGCCGACGGCGAGCACCCCGAGCACGAGCGTCGCCGAGAGCAGCGCGATCGCGATGATCACGGCAGGGGAGGCGGGCAAGCCGGGGAGCCGGCGCCCGTCCGAGGAGATCCCCAGGTGGGTCGACGAGGCGAAGGTCGCCGCGGCGCGCGAGCTCATCGGCGCGCTGTACGGGCCGGGGACGATCTGCTGATGCGGCGAGAAGCCGTCCGGCGGCACCGGGCTCGGCCTGCCGCCGTCGCCGGGCGGCGCCGGGCTCGGCCCGCCGCCGTCGCCCGGCGGCACGCCCGGCGACGACCCCCGGGAGAACGGCGACTGCGGGTGCGGGAAGGGCGTCGTCGCCGACGCGACCGGCGACGGCGGCCGGGAAAACGGCGACTGCGGGTACGGGAACGGCGTCGTCGCCTGGGCGACCGGCGGCCGCGAGAGCGGCGACCCCGCGCCGGGCAGCGTGCCGTTCCGCGGCGGCGGCGCGACGTCGGCGTGACCGGCGGCCCCAGGCGAGGGGAGCCCTGGCCACGACGGCTCGCGCAGCGCCGGCGCCGAGGCCCGCGGGTCCACGGAAGCGAACGAGGGCTGCGACGCCCGGTGCCCGCCGGCGGCCGCGGCGTGCAGCGACAGGCCGCCCATGCGCGCGATCCGGACGAGCGTCGGGTACGTGCGCGCGGGCGCGAACGGGGCGAGCGCCACGACGAGCTCGGCGACCGACGCGTACCGCTGCTCGCGCTCGCGGGCGTAGGCCTTCTCGAGCACCGCCGCGAGCGGGGCGGGCACGTCGGGGCGCAGGTCCCGGAGCGGCGTCGGGGTGCCGGTCAGCACCTCCGAGCAGAGCTGCGGCAGCGTCTCCGCGTAGTACGGCTGCCGGCCGGCGAGCAGCTCGTAGAGCGAGACGCCGAGCGCGTAGATGTCGGTGCGGTGGTCCACCGAGCGCGTCTGCCGCATCTGCTCCGGGGACATGTACAGCGCCGAGCCCAGCGCCGCGTCCGTGCCCGTCAGGACGTCGACGGCGCCGGTCGTCATCTTCGAGATGCCGAAGTCGAGCACCTTGACGAGCGGCGAGCCGTCGGCGCGCGCCGTCAGGAACAGGTTCGCCGGCTTGAGATCGCGGTGCACGATGCCGAGCCCGTGGGCCTCGGCGATCGCCTCGCTGCCTTGGACGATGTAGTCGACCGCGTCCTCCAGGCCGAGCACGCCCTGGTCCCGGAGCAGGCGCGCGAGATCGCTCCCGGTCAGGAGCTCCATGACCATGTACGGGGCGCCGTTCTCGAGCGTGCCGACGTCCGAAACACGGGCGACATGCTCGCTCTTGATCCTCATGCCCGCCTTCGCCTCGCGCAGGAAGCGGGCCGACCCCTCCGGGTGCTCGGTGAACGCGGGCAGCAGGAACTTCAGCGCGACGTGCTCGTCGAGCACGATGTGCCGCGCCTCGACGACCACCCCCATGCCGCCCTGGCCGATGATCCGCTCCACGCGGTACTTGCCGGCGAGCACGGTCCCCAGCTCGACCGGGGCCAGCGAGGGCTGTTTCGTCTCGGAACCCGACACAGCGCGCGATGATCACCGCTTCGCCCTCGGACGGCAAGCGCGCGGCGCCCGCGCGGGGCGCCGCGCCGCACGGCAGGCAGAACAACGCGAAAGATGCAGCAACGCGGGCCGCCGCGCGCCCGCGCCGCAGCACGGTTGCGTCGTTGCTCGCTCGCCGTCGCTCGTCGCGCCGCGCTCGTCGCGCCCGCAGCACGGCCGCGCCGTCGCTCGTCGCGCCCGCAGCACGGCCGCGTCGTCGCTCGTCGCGCCGCGCTCGTCACGCCCGCGGCACGGCCGCGCGGACGCTCCGCCGCGCCCGCCACACCGCAGCGACCCGCGCCGCTACACCGCCGTCTTCGAGCCGAATCCTCCTGGAAACCAAGGCGTCGTACGTCCGGAGCGCGTCGCGGAGGGCGAGACGGAACGGGGGCACTTCTGGTTGGATAGGACCACCCCCGGAGACAAACACCGTGCGCCTGCTCATCCAGCACCGGACCCGTTACACGTATCCCCGCCCCACCTCGCTCGGCCCGCACCTCATCCGGCTGCGGCCCGCGACGCACGCGAAGGCGAAGATCGAGTCGTACAGCCTCAAGATCGACCCGCCCATCGCGGCCCACTGGCAGCAGGACCCGTACGGCAACCACGTGGCCCGGGTGCTCCTGCCCGCGGGCGAGCGCGTCCCGCACTTCGACATCCTCGTCGAGCTCGCCGTGGACGTCCGCCCCGTCAACCCGTTCGATTTCTACCTCGACGAGCGCGTCGAGCAGGTCCCGTTCGCGTACCCGTCCGAGCTCAAGCAGGACCTCGCCCCCTTCCTCGACAGCGCCGATCCGTCGATCGCCCGCGGGCCGTTGCTCGACGAGTTCCTCGCCGGGCTGCCCTCGAAGGGCGACACCGTGTCGCTCATCGTCGCGCTGAACACGGCCGTGAACCGGCGCGTCAAGTACGTCATCCGCGAGGAGCCCGGTATCTGGACGCCGGAGGAGACGCTCGCGCACGGCCGCGGCAGCTGCCGCGACTCGGCCGTGCTGCTCATCGCCGCCCTCAGGTCGCGCGGGCTCGCCGCGCGCTTCGTGAGCGGCTACCTCGTGCAGCTGACCGACGAGGGGATGATCCCCGACCAGCCGCGCGGCGTCAGCCGGGACGTCGTCGACCTGCACGCGTGGGCCGAGGTCTTCCTGCCCGGCGCCGGCTGGATCGGCCTCGACGCGACGAGCGGCCTGCTCTGCGGCGAAGGCCACATCCCGCTCGCCTGCACGGCCTCGCCCGCGCTCGCGGCGCCGGTCGAGGGCACGAGCGACACGCGCGCGACCGACGTGCTCTTCGAGATGAAGGTCGGCCGGCTCGGCCACGAGCCGCGGCCCACGACGCCCTACGAGGAGCCCGTGTGGCAGGAGCTCCTGTCCGTGGCCGACCGCGCGGACGCGCGGCTCGCCGCCGCGGGCCTCACCCTGACCATGGGCGGCGAGCCGACGTTCAACTCGCGCGAGTACCCGGACGCGCCGGAGTGGCACGAGGGCGCGCTCGGCCCGACCAAGTGGTCGCAGGGGCTCCGGCTCGCGCACGAGCTCCGGCGCAGGATGGCGCCGGGCGGCGTCGTGCTGCTCCGCGCCGGCAAGCACTACCCCGGCGAGAGCCTGCCCCGCTGGGCCCTCGAGATCATCGGCCGGCGCGACGGCGTCCGCCTCTGGACCGAGATGTCCGGGGCGCGCCACGCGGACCCCGCGTCCTCGACGGGCCGCTCGCCGCGCTCGAAGAACGCCGCGCTCTCGCGGAAGTTCGCCGAGGCGCTCGCGGCGCGGCTCGGCGTGGCCGAGTTCCTGCTGCCGGCCCACGAGGACCCGTGGCGCCACCTCCAGGACGAGGCGAGCCTGCCCGTCGACGTCGACCCGCTCCAGGCGAACCTCGACGACGCGGAGGAGCGGCGGCGCCTCGCGCGCGTGCTCGACCGGGGGCTCGGCAGCGAGGTCGGCTTCGTCCTGCCCCTCGCGCGCCAGTGGGGCGCGTGGATCAGCGAGCGCTGGGGCTTCCGGCGCGGGCACCTCTTCCTGCTCCCGGGCGACGGCGCCATCGGCCTGCGCCTGCCGCTCCGCTCGCTCGTCGCGGTGGCCCCGCCGCCGCCGATCGAGGAGCTCGTGTCGCCGCCCGACCCGCGGCGCGGCGATCCCGAGGCCGCCGAGGCGGCGGAGAAGCAGCGCCGCGTCGAGCTCGCGGAGGGCGACGGCGACCCGGAGCACGCCGAGACGGCGCGCGCGCGCGCGCCGCAGCGCCACGCCCACGACGAGCAGCGCGCGGCGCACGCCCAGCGCGCCGCGCCGGCCGCCGGGCGATCGGGCTACGGGGTGCGCACGGCGCTCTGCGTCGAGACGCGCGACGGCACCGTCCACGTCTTCTTGCCGCCGCTCCTCGCGCCGGCCGACTTCTTCGAGCTCATCGCCGCGATCGACGCGACCCGGCTGGAGACGGGCATCGACGTGCTGCTCGAGGGCTACCCGCCGCCGCCCGGCGCCGACGTGCTCCGCTTCTCGGTGACGCCGGACCCGGGCGTGCTCGAGGTGAACCTCCCGCCGACCGATGGGGTGCGCAAGTACGCGTCGCTCCTGGAGACGGTGTTCGACGCGTCGCTGCACAGCGGGCTGCACTGCGAGAAGTACCTGATCGACGGGCGCATGGCGGGGAGCGGGGGCGGCCACCACCTCACGTTCGGCGGCCCGACGCCGCTCTCGAGCCCCTTCCTGCGCCGGCCGGATCTCCTGGCCAGCCTGCTCACCTTCAACCAGCACCACCCGTCGCTCTCGTACATGTTCGCGGGCCTGTTCGTCGGCCCGACGTCGCAGGCGCCGCGCGTGGACGAGGCGCGCCACGAGAACCTCTACGAGCTGGAGATCGCGCTCGCGCGCGCGTTCGAGCGCCGCGAGGACGAGCCGCCGTGGCTCTCGGATCTCCTGTTCCGCCACCTGCTCGTGGACATGACGGGCAACACGCACCGCGCCGAGGTGAGCATCGACAAGCTGTTCGATCCGCAGACGGCGCACGGCCGGCAGGGGCTCATCGAGCTGCGCGCCTTCGAGATGCCGCCGCACTTCCGGATGGCGGTCGCGCAGGCGCTGCTCGTCCGGACGCTCCTCGCCTCGTTCGCCGAGGAGCCCTACACCGGCCAGCTCGTGCGCTGGGGCCAGGCGCTGCACGACCGCTTCCTCCTGCCGTACTACCTGTGGCGCGACTTCGAGGACGTGCTCGATTATCTGAAGCAGCGCGGGCTCGCCCTGCCCGCGGACGCGTACCGCCCGTTCATCGAGCTGCGCTGCCCGGTGGTGGGCACGCTGCACGCCGGCGACGTGATGCTGGAGGTGCGCAACGCGATCGAGCCGTGGCACGTGCTCGGCGAGGAGCTGACCACGACGGGCACGTCGCGCTACGTGGACTCGTCGATGGAGCGCATCGAGGTGCGGGTGAAGGGGCTCACGCCGGAGCGCCACACGGTGCTCGTGAACGGCCACGTCTTGCCGCTCCGGCCGACGGGGACGGCGGCGGAGCTCGTGGGCGGCGTGCGGTTCCGCGCCTGGGCGCCGCCGCACAGCCTGCACGCGCACATCGGCATCCACCACCCGGTCCACCTCGACATCGTGGACACGTGGGGCAAGCGCTCGATCGGCGCGTGCGCCTATCACGTGTGGCACCCGGAGGGCCGCGCCTTCGACGCGGCGCCGCTCACGCGGTTCGAGGCGTCGGCGCGGCGGGCGCAGCGGTTCACGATCGAGGGGCAGACGCCCTGGCCGGTGGCGGGGAAGCCGGCGGCCCCCCACGGCGACGCGCCGTACACGCTGGATCTGCGGCGCTATCCGATGGACCGGCCGCCGCCGAAGCTGCCGAAGCTCGACGACGAGGGGTGATCGGACCGACGTGGGAGACGAGGTGAGCGCCTGGACGGATGTCAGGCGCTCACGGTCGAGGCGGGTGTGACATTCGATCTCACCGCTCCCGAGCCGCGCGCGGCGCGCTGAAGCCGGGGGAAAGCTCGGACATCGAGGGGCCGAGCCCAGCCTTGGCCCGCGCCCGTGTGGCGATTTGCCTTGGATTGACGTGCTGCGTCCACCGGCCGCGGCGGCCCGACGTCCGCCGCCGGGCTCGTCGCCCGCGGCGGCGCGCATCTCCGGGGCTCGCGAGAGCGCGTGAGTCGCGCCGGAAGGGCGGTTGGTACGCCCCCTGCTTGGTGAGTCGATGTCCCCTGCATCGCATGCGGACAGTACACCACGAAGGAGGACAACCCATGATTCGCAAGATGTTGGCTATGCTTTTGGTCTCCACGGTTCCCCTGGCGGCGGGCTGCTTCGTCGACGCGGACGACGACAAGGACCCGGGCGAGGGCGACGACAGCTGTATCACCGCGTGCTCGACCGAGCGCGACGACTGCATCTCGGCGTGCGACGACGACGGCGACTGCGTCTCGGCGTGCGAAGAGGATCACGACTGCGATTCTCTGTGCATCTGAGCGACGAGCGCGCCTCGAGGGCGCGGAGCGCGCCTTGATGGCCCGGAGCGCGCCGTGCTGACGCGCGGCGCGCTCCGCTGGAGCGCCGTCAGCGCGCCGCGCCGCGCGCAGATGGCTCCTGGCTCCCGCTTCCAGGCTGAATGGCCCGGAGGCGGGAGCGCTCCATTTCGGGGCCCGCGGTCCAGGGCCCGCGGTCGGCCGGGCGGCGCCCTCGGCTCAGCGCGGCCCGGGCAGGCGCCGCGAGAGCCACGCCGAGAGCGAGGGGCGCTTCCGGAGCGTGAGGCGCATCGGCTTGATCCCGGAGGCGAAGGCCGCCTCGGCGAGCGTGGGCAGGAGCGCCTCGTCGATGTTCTTGAGGGCGACCACGCGCTCTTCCCGCCGCTCGATCCAGACGAGCTCGCCGTCCTCGGCCAGCCCGAGGCGCGGCTCGCCCTCGTCGATCGCCGAGCCGCCGTAGAGAGACCACAGCGCGGACTCGACGACCGCCGCGGCGCTCACGTCGTCCCACGCGGACGCCCACGCGGTCCCGGCCGCGCCCGTCTTCCGGTCGCGCACGAACAGGGCGCGATCGCCGTCCCAGGCCGCGGCGAGCGCGCGCACGGCCCCGCTCCCGGGCGAGTCGTCGAGCGGGCGCAGGAGCAGGTAGGAGAGCCACTCGCCGAGCGAGTCCCAGTCGACCGGCTCGAGCCGATCGGCGAGCTCGGGCGGCACGTCCTCCAGCCCGACGCGCACCACGGGATCCTGGCCGTCGAGGGTGAGGACCTGCTGGGTGGTCGCGGGGGTGCGGTCGGAGAAGAGCGCGTCTTGCCGTGACCAGTCGAACGGGAAGGCCTGGTCGGGCGTGGGCGACGCCGCGCTCACGCCGCTCAGGTTGTGGGCGCAATACTCGAACCCGAAGCCGTAGGCGAACGACGGATAGTCGACGAACAGGGCAGGGAGCTCGTTCTCCTCGAGGATCTGCTCCCCGGCCCTGTGGGCGGCGTTGATGATGCCGGCCCAGTTGAGCCGGTCCAGATCGGCGTCGTTCGACTCCTGCATGAGGAAGCGCACCTCGGCGAGCATCGCGTCGCCCTCGATGGCCGCCCTCAGCGCGAGGTGCGCGTCGCTCGTCAGCGTGGCATCGAGGAGCTCTCCGAGGGCGAAGTGCTGGTCCTGGAGCCCGTGCACGTACTCGTGGATGAGCACGTTGTCGTCCACGTCGCCGATGAGCGAGATCGCCTTGCTCTCGGTCGAGTACCAGGCGGCGAACACGTCCATCGATTGGCCGAAGGCGGCGTGCAGGTCGGTGTCCGGCGGGAAGAAGCCGAGTCGGCCGTAGGTGGCGGCGAGCGCGGCGAGCGCTTCCTCGTCGATCGCGTCCGCGGCCTGCTCCGCCTCGGCGTCGACCTCGGCCCGCGTGATGGTGCGGACCGGCACCTCGCGCTCGAACGACAGCTCGCGCACCTCTTCGGCGCGCATGGCGAGCCACGCGAAGCGGCTGGGCTCGGGGTCCTCGTCGCCGCAGCCGGCGGCCAAGGGGAGGGACGACATCAAGAGAACGAGCGCTGGTTGTCTGAAGAATCGACGCATGGCCTTTCACCTCGCTGGCGCGCGTGGAGCCGGGTCCGCGGAGGCCTCTCGCTTCCGGCCTCACGCTCCTGGCAAGCGGCCATCTTCGCCCGGCCCGGCGGCACGTTCCAGCGCCGCGCCTGCATCGCACGATTCTCACGGCGAGCGCTCGCGCGCACGTCCGGGGCGCCGTGTCCGGGCGCGGCCCGGGCCGCGTCGGGCCCCGGGCCACGTTGGGGCCTCGCGCCGCGGCCGCGGCGTGGCCGCCGGCGGGCGCGCCACGATCATGGCCAGAGGCGGCAGCCTCGCTCAGGAGGCCAGCGCGGCTCAGGCCGCCTGGGCGTGGTGGCGCGCGAGGAGATCGTTCTGGATCCAGAGCAGCTTGTTGAAGGCGCGCAGCGTGCGCACCTCGGTCTCCCGGTCCAGGCCGAGGGAGAGGATCGTCTGGAGCAGGGCGTCGGAGACGAAGCCCATGAGCGCGTTGATCTGCACGAGCGGGACGACGATCTCGGGATTGCCGGCCTTGGCCGTGTGGATCCGCCCCACCATGTCGAGGTAGGCGACCATCTTCGGGTCGTACGGGTGGGTCACGAGCCGGACGAGGTAGTCGGCGAGGTGCTTCTTGCGGAACTGGATCTGCTCGTGGCTCAGGGTGAGCGACAGGAGGTCCGCCGGCCCTTGCCCCTCGTAGCCGTGCTGCTTCGGCACGAAGTGGCGCTTCGTGGCGTCGTAGAGGAACAGCTTCTCGTACACCGCGTCGACGAGCCCCTGGACCTTCGGGGCGAGGTGCAGCGCGGCGCCGTGGATCGCGGCGATGTCCGCCTCTCCAAAGCCGACGAACTCGATGAGATACCCGAAGCGATATTCTAGATCCGACTCCAGCAGCTTCTCGTCGATGTGTTTCATGGAAACCGGTGCTCCTCTCCGCCTTCGCGGGCCGCGTGCCGCGGGACAACGCAGGGCGACGACACCGGAGCAGCTGTCCGCTGTCAAGCCTCGACTGGCGGGGCGCCGCGGGCTCATCAGGACGTCGCGTCGCGCGCTGCGCGCGTTGGATGCCGTCGCGTCGCGCGATCGAGCGCGGAAGGGCGCCTGCGCCGCCGGGGCGCGCGGCCGGGTAGGGGGAGCTCCGATCCGGAGTGCAGGCTGCGACCGATGGTCGGGCTGGCCTGGCGTCCTTATTGCCAGGTACCGCTGGGGGCGCGATCGGCTTCCCACCACAGGACAGCGGCAAGGAGGAGGCATGCAGAACACTGGACCGAGCGAGGATCCGAAGGGCGCGGGCCCGAAGCCGCCTTTCGAGGGCAAGACCCAGGATCGGCCGGGCATCGAGGCCAAGATGGATCCGAGGCCCGATTACGGCGAGTCGTCGTACAAGGGCCTCGGCCGGCTGAAGGACCGCGTCGCGCTGATCTCCGGCGGGGACAGCGGCATTGGCCGCGCCGTCGCGCTCGCGTTCGCCCGGGAGGGGGCCCACGTAGCGATCGCGTACCTGAGCGAGCACGAGGACGCGAAGGAGACGGCGCGGGTCGTCAAGGAGGCGGGGCGCGAGGCGATCACGATCCCCGGCGATCTGGCCGACGAGGCGCATTGCCGGAAGGTGATCGAGGAGACGGCGCGCAAGTTCGGGCGGATCGACATCCTGGTGAACAACGCGGCGGAGCAGGGCAAGGCCGCCGAGCGGTTCGAGGAGATCGACGCCGCGCGCGTCGAGCGCACCTTCCGCGTCAACATCATGGCGATGTTCCACCTCGTCCGGCACGCGTTGCCGCACATGAAGGAGGGGAGCGCGATCATCAACGTGGCCTCGATCCAGGCCTACCAGCCGAGCCCGAACATCCTCGACTATGCGTCGACCAAGGGGGCGATCGTCACCTTCAGCAAGGGCCTGGCGCAGGACCTCATCAAGCGCGGCATCCGGGTCAACACCGTCGCGCCCGGCCCGGTGTGGACGCCGCTCATCCAGCAGTCGTTCCCGGAGGAGAAGGTGGCCAGCTTCGGGAAAGACTCGCCGATGCAGCGGCCGGCGCAGCCGGCCGAGCTCGCTCCAGCGTTCGTGTTCCTGGCCTCGAACGAGGCCACCTACATCAACGGCGAGGTGCTCGGGGTCACGGGCGGAAAGCCGCTCGCCTAGCCCTGGATCGATCGATCAAGCTCGTCCCTGAGACCGCAGGAGGGCTCGGCGCGGGCCTACCGTGGACCCGGAGCCAGGGGCGCCGGCGCTGCGCCGCGTCCGGCGAGAGGCCGATGTGATACCGTGCCGACGAGCATGGAGATCGCCAAATCGAAAGACGGCACGGAGCTGGCGTACGATGTCTATGGCAGCGGGCCCGCGCTCATTTACATCACTGGAGCTAGCTGTTTCCGCTCGTTCAAGCCCATCCTGCAAGATGCCAAGGAGTTTGCCAGGGAGTTTACCGTCTACAACTACGACCGCCGAGGGCGCGGCGACAGCGGCGACACGCCGCCGTACTCGATAGAGCGCGAGGTCGAGGACATCGAGGCCATGATCGACGCGGCCGGCGGCAAGGCCAACCTGTATGGACACTCCTCCGGTGCCGTGCTGGCCCTCGAGGCTGCCCTGCGCCTGGGCGACAAGGTCGACAAGGTGGCGATGTACGACCCTTCCTATGTGCACGACGAGGCAGAGAAGGTTACGTACGGTCAGTTGAGCCAGGAGGTGCAAAGGCTGCTCGATGGCGGCAAAAACAAGGAGGCGATGCGCGTCTTCTTGAAGGGCATCGGCATGCCTGGCATCTTCGTCTGGCTGCTGCCCCTGTTCCCTGGTTGGAAGACGATGGTCGCGCTCGCGCCGACCCTCGCGTACGACATCGCCTTGACCAAGGACCTCCCGCCGGTCGAGCGGGCCGCTCAAGTCGCCGTGCCGACGCAGATCATCGTGGGCGAAAAGAGCCCGGCCGGTATCCACGACGTGGCGCGCCAGCTGACGAAAGCGATCCCCAACGCGAGGTTCGAACGGATCGCAGGCCAAGACCACATGGTCAGCGCGAAAGCTCTGCTGCCCGTGCTCGCGCGTTTTCTCAAGCGGTAATCCGGGGAGCAGGCCCCATCGCGTCGCCGGCGGCGAGAGGGCGCCGCCCCAGGCTCGGAATCGGGCGGCTCAGCCGCTGACCCATGCGTTGATTCGCTCTGCCCAGCCAGGGGGGCCATCGAGGGTGAGGACGAGCCGCCGGTACGGCTCGCCCTCCAGCTCGATGGTCAGCGGATTGTCCTTGCGGCTCCGCAGCGTGTACCAGAACTCCTTGCCGCGATCGGTATAGTACGTCCCCGCCTTGATCAGCCCGGGCAGCGACGTCCCCGGCGCGCGGATCTGCCGCCACGTGGCGGGCGGAAGCGCCGCTTCCGCCCGCACCACGTGCGCGCGGGGCACCACGATGGGCGCGAGCTTCACGGCCCAGAGCCGCTCGGCGCCCTGGAGGGTGAGGGTCAGTCGATCTTCGTCGATCTGTAGCTGCATCCCGGGAGTCTAGTTCAGCGGGAGCAGCCGGCGATCGGAATTCACCGCGGAATTGCCGCCCTGGAGCGGCGGAGCCTCCGCCGGGGAGCGACCCCGGCCACAGCGAGGTGGAAGGCGCTGTCGCGCGGTATCTCGGGAAGAATGGCTGCACGAGGAACCCCGAGATGGAGTACAGTCGGGTCTCCAGGCCGCCGAGCGTTCGAGCGCGAACGCCATCTTGCTGGGAGGCTCACAGATGAAGAAAACGTACGCAGGGAGCTGCCACTGCGGCGCGGTCCGCTTCGAGGCCGATATCGACCTGAGCGCCGGGACCAACAAGTGCAACTGCTCCATCTGCACCAAGACGAGGAACTGGAACGCGATCATCAAGCCGGACGCGTTCCGGCTGCTCGCGGGAGAGGACGCGCTGAGCGACTACCAGTTCGGCATGAAGGTCGGGCACCACCTGTTCTGCCGGCGCTGCGGCGTGCGCTCGTTCGGGCGCGGGCACGTGGAGGAGATCGGCGGCGACTACGTGGCGGTTCAGCTCGCCTCGCTCGACGACGTCGACCCCGGGGAGCTCATCGCCGCGCCGATCCGGTACGCCGACGGGCGCAACAACAACTGGCAAGCTCCACCGGAAGAGACACGGCACCTGTGAGCCTCGCCGCCGCTGCCCGCGGTGGACGGGCGGAGCAGCCCGGCGAGGTCCCCCGCGCCACCGGCGCCCCTAGAGCACCGATCAGGTTGATTTTGTGACAATCCCCGGCGCTTCGATGGAAGGCTCGACCGTCTCGCCGGGCCATGATCTCGTCCGCGGCCGGAGGTTCACGGATGGAACGATGGTCGCCGCCGGTGGAGCTGTCGCGGCAGGAGCAGTCGCTGATGAAGCGGCTGACACGCGTGAGAGCCCTGTTCGGCTTTCTCAGGCTGCACCGGCACGAGCTGTTTGATGAGACGTTCCAGGAGCAGCTGGAGGGCATGTACCGGATGACGGGGGCAGGCGAGCCGCCGCATCCGCCGGCGCTGATGTGCATGGTCACGCTGCTCCAGGGCTACGTCGGCGCATCCGATGCCGAGGCGGTGGAGCTGTCCGTCGTCGACCTGCGCTGGCAGATGGTGCTCGGCTGTCTGGGTGCGGCCACGCCTCCGTTCTCGCAGGGCGCGCTGCAGGCGTTCCGGGAGCGGATGGTAGCGCACGAGATGGACCGAGTGCTGCTGGAGCGGACCGTGGCGCTCGTTCGGTCCGGCGCGATGACGGAGGGCGAGAGGCGTGCGGTGTCCAAAGCGCTGCGCGTGGCCATCGACAGCCGCCCTTTAGCGGGGGCCGGGCGGGTTGAGGACACGATCAACCTGCTCGGCCATGCTGCGCGCAGCATCGTCGGCGTCGTGTCGAAGATCACCGGGCGTCCTGCCGAGGAGATCTGCCGCAAGGCGGGCATCCCGCTGCTTCTGGCGCCCAGCATCAAGGCCGGGCTCGACCTCGACTGGAGCGACCCGAAGCAGAAAGCGGCGGCGGTCCAGATCCTGGAGCGGCAGGTCTCGTCGCTGCAGCAGTGGGTGGACCGGCATCTGGACGACGTCGTCGAGCAGCCACTTCGCACCTATCTTGATGCGCTCACACAGGTTCGAAACCAGGACCTGGAAACAGCCGAGGATGGCACGATTCGCATCCGGCAAGGCGTTGCGCCCGACCGCCGTGTCTCCATTGAGGATGTCGAGATGCGCCACGGCCGCAAAAGCCGCTCGAAGCGGTTCGACGGCTACAAGGAACACATCGCACGCGACCTTGACCTTCCCGTCATCGTCGCCTGCGCCGTCACACCAGCGAATCGGCCTGAAGAAGAGGGCGCCGCGCCGCTCGCCGAGGACGTCCAGCATCAGGGGCTACGTCTGGTCGAGCTTCACATCGATCGCGCCTACGTGAACAGCCCGGTCGTTGACGACGTGCTCCGCGCGGGCGGCCAGGTGTTCTCGAAACCTTGGGGCCAGCGGGCTCGCAGCCCCGGTTTGTTCAGCAAGCGCGACTTCAAGATCGACCTGCGCGCCAAGACGATCACGTGTCCGGCAGGACAGGTCGAGGTATTCGAACCGGGCGACACGGTCGAGTTTGATCCTGAGGAGTGCGGCGCGTGCCCTCTGCGAGCTAAGTGCACCCAGGCCGCTTCCGGACGAGGTCGGACGGTATCGATCGCCAAGGACGAAGCCCTGCAGCGCAAGTTCCGGAAGCTGCAGCAGACCGGGCCGGGGCGCGAGGTGCTCCGGCAGCGGACAGCTGTGGAGCATGCGCTCGCCCACATCGCAGCGCGGAAAGGACACAGCGCGCGCTACATCGGCGCCAGGAGAAACCTGTTCGACCTCCGCCGCGCAGCGGCGATCCAAAACCTCGAAGCGGCCCAGCGGCTGATGCAGGAGGCGGCGTAAACCATTGGAATTAGATGGTTTTCAACATGTTCGGCGCTCTAGGGGCTCTTGATCTGCGTCAGGTCGACGCGAACGCCCAGGTGGAGGAGCGCGTCCTCGGGCCGGGTGAAGGTCCTCACGGGCGTGACATACCCCCTCGAGAGCCGCCCCACCTGGAGCACCCCGATCGCGCTCCTCAGGATGACCGCCGCCCTCTTGAACCCCTGGAACAACCGCGCGTGCGCCTGCCCGAACGTCACCTCGAACCCGTCGTCATTGCGCATCGGTGCGTCCCGGGCGTCCACGAGCAGGAGAGAGCGCGGCCTGGAGATGATCCCGATCGCCTGCTCGATGCGCCGGAAGCTCTGCTCGAGCTCCTCGATGCTCGGATAGGGCAGCGAAGACCGCCAGATGAACACGAGCTGCTGGGTCGGATCGTGATGGACGGCCGTGTACGGGTCCCGCGCGATCTCGCGCAATCCGTGGAGAGGCACGCGCAGATGTTAGGCGGATCGCCGCCTCGCGTCGACCCCCGCGCCGCCGCGCCGCGGGGGTCGACGCGGCGCGGCTCACCCACCCTCACAATCGGCGCCGCACTGCGCCCCTTCGCACGCCGAGACCGCCGCTGCCGCCGGCGCGCCGCTCTCGTACAGCATCGCGCACAGCTCCCGGCACGCGGCGTCGCCCGCGGCGCACGTGCCGGTGCACGCGAGGAGCGCCCGGCACGACGGGTCGGCGACGCACGCGTCCATCTCGGCGGCGCACCGCGCATACCGGCAGGACTCGCAAGGAGACAGCGGTGCGCGCGACGGGCACTGCACGTTGCACCGCTCGGCCGCACAGCCGCCTTCGAGCGAGACGCCGGAGATGCCCTCCCGGTGCGCGGTCATGCACGTCTGCCGACAGGGCTCCTCTCCCGGATCGCAGCCGAGAAGGCAGTTGGCCAGGGCGGCGCACTCCGCGCTCCGCTGGCACGCGCAATAGCGCTCCTGGCAGCGCAGCGCGAGGCACGTCGTGCAGGGATCGCCGAGCGACGCGCAGGCGTACTCCGCCTCTCCGCCCGCCCCGCCGCCAGCCGCGGTGGAGCTCGCCCCGCCGGTTCCCCCGGCGCCGCCCGCTCCCCCGGCGCCCGCGCCGCCGGACCCGCTCGCTCCGGCGCCGCCCGCGCCGCCGGAGCCGCCCGTCCCGGGGCTGTCCGGCGCCGAGCTGCAGGCCGCTGCGAGGAGCGCCACGACAGCACACGTCTTCCAGGAAGAACAGGTCATGGTCGACGCTACCCCGAAGGCCGGCGGCGGCTCAAGGTGGGGTGACGGGCCCGCGTGCTACCGTGGCCCCACAAGGAACCTCCACGATGGCCCCTCTCCTCGATCGAGACCTGGAGCGCTACGTCCACGACCACACCGAGCCGCCCTCCGCGCTCCTCGACGAGCTGCGCGAGCACACCCTCGCCAGCGATCCGCGGGCAGGCATGCAGGTGGGGCGGGTCGAGGGCACCCTGCTCAAGCTGCTGGTCGCCCTCATGCAGGCGCGCCGCGTCCTCGAGATCGGCACCTTCACCGGCTACTCGGCCCTCAGCATGGCCGAGGCGCTCCCGCCCGACGGCGAGCTCATCACCTGCGACCGCGACCCCGACGTGACCCGCGTCGCCCGGTCGTTCTTCGACCGCAGCGAGCACGGCAAGAAGATCCGGATCGCGCTCGGCGACGCGCTCGACACGATCCGCGCCCTGCCGGCGAGCCCGGCCTTCGATCTCGTGTTCATCGACGCCGACAAGGAGCGGTATTCGGCGTACTTCGAGGAGGCCCTCCCGCGCGTCCGCCGCGGCGGGCTGATCGTCGCCGACAACACCCTCTGGGGCGGCGAGGTCCTCGCCCCCGAGACCGCGGACGGCCGCGCCATCGCCGCCTTCAACGACCTCGTCGCCCGGGATCCCCGGGTCGAGCAGGTCATGCTCTCCGTGCGCGACGGGGTGACGCTCGCGCGCAAGCGCTGAGGGGAACCGACGGGAACCGACGGGAACCAAGGGGAACCGAGGGGAACCGCCACGCCCGCAGGCCGCCGCGCGCGTCCGAAATCCCTCCGTGAATTCCAGCGCGCGGCGCTAGAGTCCAGCCAGCATGCTGCTCGCCATCGACGTCGGGAACACGAACATCAGCTTCGGGGTGCTGGAGGGCGACGTGCTGCGGCACCACCTCCGCTGCGAGAGCGCGCGCTCGCGGACCGCGGACGAGTACGCGGTGCTCGTCCGGCAGATGCTCGATCTCCGCCGCGTCGACCTCGCCCGCATCGACAGCGCGATCATCGCGAGCG
Organism: Sorangium sp. So ce836; assembly: GCF_028553905.1. NCBI lineage: Bacteria > Pseudomonadati > Myxococcota > Polyangiales > Polyangiaceae > Sorangium > Sorangium sp. So ce836. The sequence continues at coordinate 711,998 of NZ_CP102233.1, forward strand.
TCGTGCCGACGCTGACCGACACGATGGTGGGGCTCGTCGAGCGGGCCTTCGGCATCGAGCCGCTCGTCGTGGGCCCGGGCATCAAGACCGGCATGGCCATCCTCTACGAGAACCCGCGCGAGGTCGGCGCCGACCGGATCGTCAACGCGGTCGCGGCGCACGAGTGGATGAAGCGGTCGCCCGAGCCCGCGCCGCCGCCCGCGCCCGGCCGGGGCGATCACGCCGCCTCCGGCGTCATCGTCGTCGACTTCGGCACGGCGACAACGTTCGACTGCGTGACCCCGAAGGGCGAGTACCTGGGCGGCGTCATCGCGCCGGGCATCCAGATCAGCGCCGAGGCGCTCTTCTCCCGCGCCGCGCGGCTGTCCCGCGTGGAGATCGCGCTCCCGCCCCGGGTCGTCGGCCGCAACCCCGTCCACTCGATGCAGTCGGGCATCGTGTACGGCTACGCCGGGCTCGTCGACGGGCTCGTGAACCGCCTCCGGCGGGAGCTCGGCTACCCGTGCCGGGTCATCGCCACGGGCGGCCTGGCGCGGCTCATCGCGCCGCAGACCGAGACGATCGAGGTGGTCGACGACGACCTGACGCTCACCGGGCTGCGCCTCATCTACGAGCGGAACGCCGAGCGCGGCAGCGGGCCGGCCCTGCATCCGCCCGCGGCGGGCGGAGGCGGCCAGGGTTGACGGCGCCCGCGTCCGGCCGCGCTTCTCGGCCCGCACGCGCGCCCGCGCTCGCCCTCGCCGCGGCGCCCGCGGCGCTCGCCCTCGCGCTCCTCCTCGCCGTCCTCCTCGGCGCCGAGCCCGTCTCGGTCGAGCGCGCCCTCGCGGGCCCGGGCCTCGACCGGACGCTCCTCCTCGACGTGCGCCTGCCGCGCGTGCTCCTCGCCGCCATCTCCGGCGCCGGCCTCGCGGCCGTGGGCGCCGCGTTCCAGGCGCTGCTCCGCAACCCGCTCGCCGAGCCCTACGTGCTCGGCGTCTCCGGCGGCTCCGCGCTCGGCGCCGCGCTCGCGATCGCGCTCGGCGTCGGCTCGGCGACCGTCCTCGGCGCCACGCTCCTGCCCGCGGCGGCGCTCGCCGGCGGCCTCGTCGCGACGGTGCTCGTCTACGCCATCGCCCGCGGCGCGGCCGAGGGCACCTCCGGCGCCTCGATGCTCCTCGCCGGCGTGATCGTGAACTCCATCGCCGCCGGCCTCATCACGTTCCTCAAGACGATCGTCTCCCCCTCGCGCTCCCAGCAGCTGCTCCGGTGGCTCATCGGCTTCGTCGAGCTGCCCACGGCCCCGGTCCTCCTCGGCGTCGCCGCCTACGTCGTCGCGGGCTGCGCGGTGCTCCTGGCCGACGCTGCGCGCCTGAACCTCCTCTCGCTCGGCGACGAGTCGGCCGGGACCCTGGGCGTCGACGTGCGCGCCGTCGAGCGCCGGATCTTCTTCGCGTCCTCGTGCGTGGTCGGCGCGATCGTCAGCCGCACCGGCCTCATCGGCTTCGTCGGGCTCATCGTCCCGCACGCGGTCCGCCGGCTGGCCGGCGCGGATCACCGGCGGCTCCTGCCGCTGTCGCTCGTCGCCGGCGCGGTGCTGCTCACGACGTGCGACCTCCTCGCGCGCGTCTCGTTCCGGTGGCTCGGCACGGAGCCGCCCGTGGGCGCGGTGACCGCGGTCCTCGGCGGGCCGCTGTTCCTCGCGCTGCTCCGGCGCTCGCCGCGCCTGTGAGGGCGGCCCAGCGCGCCGGCCGGCCGGCGCGCGCCTGTGAGGGCGCGCGGCGCTTGGCCCGCGCGAGCCGCCCCGGGCGCGTCAGGCCATGCCGAGGAGCTTGTTCATGCTGGCCTCGTCGGCCGGCGTGAACGGGTAGCGATCGAACTCGGCGCTCGTGACCCACCGGAACGCGTTCACGGCCAGCGAGGCGAGCTCGCCGCCCTTGATGTGACACTCGTAGAGGTACAGGTCGACGATGTAGCGCTCGTACGGGTGGCTCACGAACGAGATCAGCTGGCCCACCTCGATCTCGACGCCGAGCCGGTGCCGGACCTCGCGCTTCAGCGCGGCCGCGTCGGTCTCGGACTCCTCCACCCGCCCGCCGGGGAACTCCCAGAGCATCGGCAGCACGGCGGTCGGGCGGCGCTGGGTGATGAGGTATCGGCCGTCCTGTTCGATCACGGCGGCGACCACGCGGATGGTGCGGACCATTTCCATGGCGAGTGCCTCAGAGATGCCCAGCGTACGGCGGGGCGTGGGGTTATGCGAGCGGGACGGTGGCGCCCTCGGAGCTCGGGCCGCGCGGCCTCACACGGACACGCGGAACAGCTGCTGGCCCATGAGCAGGATGTCGCCGCCGGCGACCTCGGCCTCGCCGAGGACGCGCAGGAAGGTGCCGTTCGAGCTGCCGAGGTCCGTGAGGAACAGCCGGCCGCCCTGGTGCGAGATCTGGCAGTGGAGCCCGGAGACGTAGCCGTCCTCGGGGAAGAGGATGTCGCCGCGCTCGCGCCCGAGGTGCAGGCCGGTGTCGGGGACGGGGAACGCGTTGCCGGTCGCGTCCCTGCCGATGATCAGCGCCAGGCGCGCGACGTAGCCCTTCGAGGGGCTGCCGAGCCGCTCGACCCCGTCGGGCGTCGCGGGCGCGGGGGCGAGCGACTCGACGCGGACGATCTCCTGGCCGATGCGGAAGACGTCGCCGTTCTCGAGCTGCACCGGCGTGTCCCTGCGCAGCCTGCGGTAGACGCCGTTGAGGGAGCCCTCGTCCTTGACGAAGAGGCGCCCGCCCTTGATCGAGAACGTCGCGTGGCGCGGGGAGAGGTAGCTGTCGCCGCCGAAGATCGCGCCCGCGTCGCGCCCCACGGTCGTGGGGTTCGTGGGCAGGGTGTACGAGCCGGCCTCGGTGCCGTCGGCCCGGAGCGCCGTCAGCACGACGTTCGCGGCGCCCGACGTGGACACGACCGGCGCGGGCGGCTGCACGGAGGCGCCCGCCGGCTTGACGAGCTTGAAGCCGCAGAGCGCGCAGAACTTGTTCGTCGGCGGGTTGGGCTCCTGGCACTGCGGGCAGACGACCGTCCCCGCGCCGGCCGACGCCGCGGGCGTTGACGGCAGCGCGGCGGCGGGCGCGGCGGCCGCGGCCTTCCTGCTCGTGCCGGTGTCCTCGCCGCGGACCGGCACGGAGAACGCCGCCGGATCGACGAGCGCGGGCGGCGGGGGCGCGACCGCGGGGCCCTTCTGGGCGCCGGTGCCGATGGCGGTCGGCTCATCGCCGTAGGGCTGGTTCGACCGCGAGGCCGCCGGCACGCCGTGGGGCGGGGTGCCCGCCGCGAACTTCTTCGGCGAAACGTCGCGAGGCAACTCGGCGCCGCAGCCGAGGCAGAACTTGTAATGGTCCTGATTTTCCTTGGAGCACTTCGGGCAGGTGATCACCAGGCCTCCTCACAACGAGCGACCGGACGGGGTCTCAAGGCGAACGGCGGCGGGAGCATATTCGCCGCGGCCGCCCTCTGTCGACAGTCTGTCGCTCCTTCATGCGCGGCCGGCCGGCGGAATGTGCGGGCGGCCGGCGGAATGTGCGGCCGGCCGGCGCGGGGCCCGGAGCGGCCGCCGGCTCGCCTCGCCGGCGGCGCGCCCTCGCGCGGCGCTCACTTGACCAAGAGCGCGAGCGCGTCGCGCACGAGATCCCCGAGCGGGGCGCTGTCGACCCGAGCGCCGAGGGCGGCGACGGCCCGTTCGGCCTCGGCCGGCCGGTAGCCCATGCGGGTGAGCGCGCTGTGCAGGAGCTCCTGCTTCGAGCCGACGGCCGCGGGGGGCGGGGCCGCGGCGGAGGGCGCGACCGAGGGGAGGTTGACGAGCTTGTCCTTCAGCTCGAGGACGAGCCGCTCGGCGGTCTTCTTGCCGACGCCGGGGATGGCGGTGAGGCGCGCGGTCTCCCGGCGGGCGATGACCGCGGCGAGCTCCCCCGCGCCGAGCGCGCTGAGGATGGCCACGGCGATCTTCGGGCCGATGCTGGAGATGCCGATGAGCACGCGGAACGCCGCCCGGTCCTCGCGCGTCGCGAAGCCGTAGAGGAGGAGCGCGTCCTCGCGCACGTGGGTGTGGACGAACAGGGTGATCGCGTCGGAGCCGGACGGCGCGGCGATGCCGCGCGCGCGCCCGACGGCGCCGAGCGGGACCGTCACCTCGTAGCCGACCCCGCCGACGTCGAGCACCACCGTGCCCTCGTCGCCCTCTTCGACGACGTGGCCGGAGAGCCGGCCGATCAATTGACCTTGGCCCCTTGGTGGATCCACCGGCGGATGGCGTCGCGCTCCGCCGCGGGCAGGGTGTCGCCGGTGTAGGGCATCGGGGCTCCACACTGGTCGGGGGCGCACTCGAGGTCCCCGCAGCTCAGGGTGTCGTCGAGCTTGTGCATGAGGAAGCTGTTCGCGGGGTCGCCGGCCGCGATCCGGGGCATCCCGGACGGCGCGCGCGACGGGACGCCGACGTTCTGGGCCACGATCGCGTCGATCTGCGCCGGCGTGGCCTGCTCGCTCACCGCCGGGCCGAGGTAGGCGAACCCGGCCGAGCCGGCCTCGGCGCCGTGACAGGTCGAGCTGAACGAGCAGGACCGCTGGAAGACGGGGAGGACGTCGGTCGCGAAGCTCACCGCGGGGGTCGCGCCGTCGAACTTGCCGTAGTCGAAGCACGCGGTCTCCGCGGTCCCCGGGCCGTCGTCGCCGCCGCATGCGGCGCCCGCCGCCGCGATCAGGAAAATCAAGAAGAATTTCCGCACGTTCACCCCTCGCAGCTCGTTTCTCGGGGCGCGACCCTAGCAGAACTGCGCGCGCTCCGTAACGCGCGACGTCGCGCCGCGCGTGGAGCCCGGGTCGCTCCGGCGGGGCGGGCGCGGTGCTTGGCGACGGCCGCGCGGCGCGGGGAGATCGCCGAGCGTTTGGCCGGCCGGCGCGGCGGCGGGTAGGCTGGGCGCCGCATGAGGATTGGCCTGGGCATCGGCTCGATGGGGCTCGCGCTCGCCGCGCTCGCCGCCGGGTGCGGCGGGGGACGCGACGCGGTCGAACAGCAGCTCGCCGAGCTGCGCGCGGAGCTCGTCCGGGTGCGCGCGGACAGCGCCGTGCTCGCGGACCGGGTGGGCTCGCTGGAGCGCGCGCGGGTCGCCCCGCGCGTCGCGGCGCGCCCGGACGAGGCCGGGCCGCGCGCCGCCTCCCCGGAGGAGCTGGACAGGCCCGACCTCGAGGTCGTGCGGCTCGCGCCGGAGGACGACGGCGCGCGGCCGCCGGTGCTCCGCTCGACCGCGCGCGGCGTCGTGATCGACGAGCCGCCGGGCGGATCGCCGCCGCCGAGCCCGCCACCCTCCACCCCGTCGAGGCGCAAGCGATGAAGTTCCACCCGAAGGCAACGCTGGTCCCGCTCTCCCTCGCGCTCGCCGCGGCGCCGCTGCTGGCGCTCGCCCAGGAGCAGGGGGGCGGGGAGGGCGCCGGCCAGGGGCCGGGCGTCACCGTGGTCCAGCTCCCGCCGGCCCAGCCGACCGTCGAGACGCAGGTCGTGGTGCCGGGCTATCCGCAGCCGGGGTTCGATCCGAACGCCCACCTGCCCTCGAGCTCGCGCGGCACCACGGACACGTCCCGCGCGTCGGACGGCTTCGATCTGGGCCGCCGCGGCGAGGGCCCCGCCTCGGTGCGGGGCAGCGCGAACGGGAGCTACGTCGTCGAGGGGCAGGTCGTGCCCGAGTCGCACTCGGTGCGGCGCGGCGACACGCTCTGGGACATCTCGGGCAGGTACTACACGAACCCCTACGCCTGGCCGCAGGTCTGGGCGCTGAACCCGCAGCTCCAGAACCCGCACTGGATCTACCCGGGCGATCGGATCCGGCTCCGCGACCCGAACGAGGCCCCGACCCGCGGCAGCATCGGGCTCGGCTTGACCAAGGCGGGCCGCGGGGGGCGGGTGCCGGCGAAGACGATCTTCCTGCGCGACCTCGGCTGGGTCGACGACGTGAAGAAGGACACGTGGGGGGAGCTCGTCGCCAGCCCCGACGACCAGATGCTCCTCAGCGAGGGCGACGACGTCTACCTCCGCCTCTCGGGGGACCACGAGGTCGCGATCGGCCAGGAGCTCACGATCTTCCGCGAGATCAAGAAGGTGAAGAGCGGCGGCGACGACAAGGGCGAGCTCGTGACCGTGCGCGGCACCGCGCGCGTCGATCGCTACAACCCGAAGACGCACATGGTGCGCGCGCGGCTCGTCGAGTCGCTCGACGTGATCGAGCGCGGGGACCGGGTCGGCTGGGTGGCGCGCCGCTTCGACGTGGTGCCGCCGGCGAGCGCCGACGCGGACCTCGAGGCGCGGATCATCGCGGCGATCTACCCCTACCAGCTGTTCGGGCAGCACCAGGTGGTGTTCATCGACAAGGGCGAGAAGGACGGGGTGAAGCCGGGGCAGCGCTTCTTCGCGGTGCGGCGCGGCGACCGCTGGGTGCAGCAGCTCGGGGGCGCCGGCAAGCTGGCGACGCTCCGGCCGCGGGTGCAGGACGAGCGGCCGGCGCAGGTCGACGCGCCGAAGTTCGGCGTCGACGAGGAGCTGCTCCCGGACGAGACCTACGCCGAGCTGCGCGTGCTCAACGTGCGCGAGCGCACGGCCGCGGCGCTCGTGACGAGCGCGATGTACGAGGTCGAGCGGGACGCGGTGCTCGTCTCGCGCAAGGGCCTCTGATCGCCACCGCGACGCGGGGATCGCCGCGGCGCGGCGCCGTGCGAGGTCGGGCCGCCGCGGCGCGGCGCCGTGCGAGGTCGGGCCGCCGCGTCGCCGTCGCCTGCGTGGGGGCGCGATCCGCGGCGGTGCGCGGCGGCACAGCCGGGGCATCGCCGCGCCGCGGCTCGCGACCCGGACGGCGGGGGCGAGCGCCGCGCTGACCGCGACGAAAAGCGCCATCGCGGAAATGTACGGCGACGCGCCGACGCGTGTACGTGGAGGCGCGGAGGGCGAGGAAGGCGCGGAGTCGGAATGTGCATGGACGCGCGGGCGTCGGCGCAATGTCTCCACGAGGGGGGCGCGGCCGCGGTATGATGTTCCGTCTATCATGCGTCGCCGCGCAGAAGCCCAGTCCGAGCTGAAGGGCGTGGATGGAGAGCCTGCCACGCAGCGCTCGTTCGAGAGCGCGTCGGAGCGCTGCGCCCCGAAGAGCGGATCGCTGTCCGAGGTGCTCGGCGACGGCGCGATGCGGGGCCCCCGATCGAGCGCCGCGCCCCCGAGCCTCACCGGCACGGCGCCGGAGGCGCGCGGCCACGCGCTGCGCGAGCGCGGCAACCTGCTGCTCCGGCGCAGCGACTACGCGAGCGCCGCGCGCGACTACGACGAGGCGCTCGCGCTGTTCCAGGCCGCGGGCGACGCGCCCGGCCAGGCCCAGGTGCTCATGGATCGCGGCGCGCTGCGCCTGCGGGAGGGCGTCCCCGTCCAGGCGGTGCGCGACTACGACGAGGCGCTCGCGCTGTTCCAGGCCGCGGGCGACCGCGCGGGGGAGGGGGAGGCGCTGCGGGCGCGGGGCTTCGCGCGCGCCGAGGAGGGCGATCTCGGCGGCGCGGTCTGCGACTACGATCTGGCCATCCAGCTCTTCCTGCAGCTCGGCGATCGCGAGCCGCTCAAGCCGCGCGCCGGGTCGCGCGGGGCGGCCCCCGACGCCGACGGCGCGGGGCCCACGGAGTCGCCCCGCGCCCGCCCGCACGGCGCGGCGCACGCGCGGGCGCTCAAGGCGCGCGGCGATCTGCGCGTCCGCCTCCGCAACCTGCCGGGCGCGGCGCGCGACTACAGCACCGCGCTCGCGCTGTTCCAGGGCGCGGGGGATCGGAGCGGGCAGGCCAGCGTGCTGAAGGCGCGCGGCGACATGCGGCTCGGCCAGGACAACATGACGGGCGCGGCGCGCGACTACGACTGGGCGCTCACGCTGTACCAGGCCACCGAGGACCACCTCGGCCAGGCCGCCGTGCTCAAGGCGCGCGGCGATCTGCGGACCCGGCAGGAGGACCTCGCGGGCGCCGAGCGGGATTACGATCAGGCGCTCGAGCTGTTCACGGCGACGCGCGACGTGCTGGGGCAGGCCGCCGTCCTGAAGGCGCGTGGGGACATGCGCTCGCTGCAGGAGGACCTCGTGGACGCGGTGCGCGACTACGACCGGGCGCTCGCCCTGTTCCGCACCGGCTTCGAGCGCCGCGGCCAGGCCGCGACGCTCAAGGCGCGGGGCGATCTCCGCCGCAAGCAGTTCGAGCTGGTGGCGGAGCTCGTGGGCGTCGCGGCGGCCGACGCGTCGGACCTGGAGGACGCGCTCTCGGACTACGAGCAGGCGCTCGCCCTGTTCGAGGTGCTCGAGGACGGCGCGGGGCAGGCCGGGGTGCTCCGGGCGCGCGGCGATCTCTCGCGCATCCAGGGGGATCTCGGCGCGGCGCTCGCGCTGTACCTGAGCGCGAAGCGGCTCCTGGACGTCTCGGGCAACGCCGCGGAGCTCTCCGCGACGCTCGCCGAGATCGCCCGGACGCACGCGCTCGCGGGCCGCGCGGCCGAGGCCCGCGCCGCGGCCGAGCAGGCGCTCGCGCGCGCCGATCGCGCGACGAGCGCCGAGGTCCGCGAGCTGGCGGAGGCGGTCCTCTCCGGCCGGATCACGGCGCGCCCGGAGGAGGGCGCGCGCGACTCCAGGGTGCCCGTCAGCCCGGGGCGCTTCGAGCGAGAGAGGTTTTGAGAGACCGAAGGGCAGAGGTTCTACTTTAAGCTCTCGTCTCTCGTCTCTCGTCTCTCGTCTCTCGTCTTCCGTGCGCGTCCTTCGTGCGCGTGCGCGTTGATTCCGAGTGAATCGCGCACGCGCACGAAGAGGAAAGAGGGAAGAGGAGAACAGAAGACGAGAACGAGAGACGGAGGATGGTCTCTCAGTGCCGCCGCCCGCCGCGCGCCGGCTTGCCGCTGCCGCGCGGGGTCGGCTTGCCGCTGCCCCGTGCGGCCGGCTTGCCGCCTCCCCGCGGCCCCGGCTCGCCCGCGCCGCGCGGGGCGGGCTTCTCCGGCGGCGCCTCCGTCGTCCGGACCACGAGCAGCGCTCGCCCGCGATCGAAGGTCGGCGTCACGCTGACGTAGCCGTTCTCGCGCGCGAAGCCCGCCATGTCGCCGCGGTGCTCATCCATGTACCGGCTGAAGCGCGTCCAGAGATCGCGCGCCTCCTCGTCCGGGAGGGGTGCACCGTCGATGGAGGCTGCGAGGTTCGATCGATCGCTCACGGGATCCTGCGCGCGTCTCGGGGTGGCGTACCGGCAGGGCGCGCCCGCTCCGCGCGGCACAAGCGTGCCTGCGCGCGCGCAGCCCGGCAAGACCGCAGCGAGCGCCGCCCCACCCCACCGGCGCCCTATGCGCGGCGGCGAGCGCTCACTGGATGCCGTACTCCTTCAGGCGCCGGTAGAACGTCCGGCGCGGCAAGCCCACGACCTGCGCCGCCTTCACCCGGTTCCAGTTACAGCTCGAGAGCGCCACCAGGATCCGCTCGCGCTCGCTCGCCTTGTGCGCGTCGAGCGACGTCTCGACCCGGTGAGGCTCGCTCGACGGCGGGGCCCGGCCGGCGCTCGATGGAGCCCCGCCGCCGCCGAGCGGCGCCCGCGGCGGGGGCGGGGCCTCGGGGCCACGGAGCGACCGCGGCGCCGCGTCGGGGAGCTCGAAGTCGTCGCTCTCCAGCTCGGGGCGGTCCGACAGGACCCACGCGTTGAGCAGCACGTTCTCGAGCTGCCGCACGTTGCCGGGCCAGCTGTACGCCGACAGCCGCTTCAGCGCGGCGCGCGAGACGCTGCGGCGATCCCGGCCGTAGCGCGCGGCGAAGATCCCGAGGAAATAGTCGATGAGCAGCGGGATGTCCTCGATCCGCTGGCGCAGCGACGGGACCCGCACCTCGACGACGTGCAGCCGGTAATAGAGATCCTCGCGGAACGTGCCGCGCGAGACCATGTCGGCGAGATCCCGGTGCGTCGCCGCGATGACCCGCGCGTCCACCGGCTCCTCGCGCGCGCCGCCGACCGGGCGGACGACCTTCTCCTGCAGCACCCGGAGCAGGCCCGCCTGCATCTTCTGCGGCATCTCCCCGATCTCGTCGAGGAGGATCGTCCCGCCGGTCACCTCCCGGAAGAGCCCCTTGCGGTCGCGATCGGCGCCCGTGAACGCGCCGCGCATGTGCCCGAAGAGCTCGCTCTCCAGGAGGTGCTCCGGGATCGCGCCGCAGTTGACGCCCACGAACGGCTTCTTCGCCCGCGGGCTCGCGTTGTGGATCGTCCGCGCGACGACCTCCTTGCCCGTCCCGCTCTCGCCCGTGATGAGGATCGGGATGTCCGTGTCCTTCACCCGGTCGATCAGCGCGTACACGCGGCGCATCGCCTCGCTCGTGCCGACCAGGCCCTCGTAGCCGAAATGGCCGCGGATCACCGCGCGTGCCGAGCGCAGATCCCGCCGCGTCGCGGCGAGCTGCGCGGTGCGGTGGCCGAGGAGCTCCTCCAGCTTGGCGCGCGCGGCGCGCAGCTCCTCGTTCGCGCGCTCCAGCTCGCGGGCGCGGCGCTCGTTCTCGCCGACGAGGCGCGCGGTCTCGATCGCGATCGCCACCTGGTCGGCCAGCGCCGTCAGCGTGGGGAGCTCGGCCTCGAACTTCGCCGCCGCGCTCAGGCGCGTCTCCAGGTACAGCGCGCCGATCACCTGCCCGCTCCGCTGCCGGATCGGCACGCAGGCGACCGACTGCAGCATGAGCTGGTGGACCGAGACGTAATCGCTCATGCGCGCGTCGTCCCGCGCGCTCGCGGTCACGACCGGCTCGCCCGTGGAGATCACCCGCTCGGCGATCGAGCTGGAGAAGCGCGCGTGCGGATCGTCCCCGGCCTGGTCGCGCGAGGCGTGGATCGAGAGATCGACCGCGCCCTCGCCCGCGGCGGGCGGCGGCTCGCCGCGCGGCGGCCGCTGCAGGATGATGAACCCGCGCTCCGCCTGGAGGAGCGCGATCGCGTGATCGGTCACCTTCGCGAGCAGGCGCGTGAGGTCGTGCTCGCCCGCGATCTCCCGGTTGATCTCGAGCACCCGCGCCAGCCGGTCCTCGCCCTGCGCGGGCGCCGCGCCCTGCGCGGGCCCCGCGCCGGACGCCGGCGCCGCGCCCGTCTGGGCGAACGGCACCGTGCGGCTGCTCATCAGCTCGAGCATCGCCGCCGCCCGGATCTCCTTGCGGCGCCCGTCGTTCCAGAAGACCTCCCTGAGGTCGCGCGGCAGCTTCGAGGCGATCTCCTCCAGCGTGATCAGCGCCTCCTCGCGGTCGTGGCGCGCCCGGATGAGGTGCCCCCGCTCCGTCTCGAGCTGCGCCCGCGCCTCCAGCGCGCGCCAGATCCAGTCGCGCTGGCCCGCCGCGCGCGCCGCCTCGAGCGCCTCGTCGTACGCCGCCCGGGCCCGCCACTCGTCGCGCGCGAGCGCCGCGACGCGCCCGCGCGCGAGCGCGAGCAGCGCCCGGTGGGCGCCGGTCGTCCCGAGGCGCTCCGCCGCCACGTCGATCTCCTCGCCGAGGGCGCGCGGGTCCGCGCCGGCGCGCGCCACCGCGAAGAGCACGCGCTCGAGCCGCGCCTCGACCCCGTCGATCCGCCGGCCCATCGCCTCGTACGCCTCGGCGCACTCCAGGCAGAGCCGCTCGGCCAGCTCGAGGTCGCCGGAGCGCGCCGCGTGCTCCGCCTCGAGCGCGAGCAGCTGGGCGTGCTGCTGCGGCGCGAGATCCGCGCGCTGGGCCGCGAGCGCGTCGAGCGACACCCGGGCGCGCGCGAGCCGCCCGAGGTAGAGGTCGAGGTTCGCGAGGTTGAGGAGCGCCTGCCGGATCGTCGTCACGCGGCCCGAGCGCCGGCCCAGGTCGACGGCCGCCTCGAGGTGGCGGATGGCCGCGCCGAGGTCGCCCTGGAGCTTCGTGAGCGCGGCGAGGTTCAGGCGGGTCGTCGCGAGCGTGCCCGCGTCGCCGGCCTGCTCCGCCGCCGTGAGCGCCTCCTCGTAGACGGTCTTCGCCTCGCTGAGGCGGTCGTCCCGCTGGAGCGCGAACGCGAGCGAGACGAGCGCGACCGAGAGGATCCGCGGCTCGCCCGTGAGCCGCGCGAGCCGCACCGCGTGCTCCAGCGAGCGCTTCGCGTCCTCGTGCCGCGAGGCGAAGCTCTGCGCGAGCCCGCGCGTCGCCACCGCCTCGGCGACGATCGCCTCGGGCGAGGCGCCGAACGCGGCGGCCGTCGCGACCTCGGGGCGCGGCGCGCCGGGGAGCTCCGCCTCGAGCTTGACCGGGCCCACCCGCTCGACGGCCTCGCCCGCGCGGCGCTCCGCCTCGACGTAGTCGCCGGTGCGGAGCAGCGCCCGGGCCATCTGCAGCGACCAGAACGCCGCCTGCGCGCGATCGCCCGAGGCCTCGACCTGGTCCTTCACGCGCGCGAGCTCCGCGAGCGCCCGCGCGGCGTCGCCGCGGTTCACGGCGAGCCGCGCGCGCGCGATCACCACGACGGGCGAGCCGTCGCCCTGGAGCCGGCCGAGCGCCTCCGCGGCCGCGTCGAAGTGGCCGCGGTCGAGCAGCCGGTGGATCTCCGCGGGCGGCAGCGCCGCGGCCTCGGCGCCGGCGCCGCCCGACCCGGACGCCGCCGCCCCCGAGGCGGGGGGCGCCTCGAGCAGCCGATCGACGTCCTCGGTCGACGCGACGGGCGCGCGCGCGATGCGCGCGACGATCTCCCGGATGCGCCCGGGCCACCGGCCCGCGCGCGCGACGACGTGCGCGGCCACCGCGTCGCTCAGCGACGGGATGGTGCGCTGCACGAGCTCGCGGGCGACCTGCTCGTCGAGCGGCGCCATCTCGAAGCGCTGGAACCCGCCGGCGAAGGCCGCGGCGCGGCCGGGCGAGGGCGCGCCGGCCGCCGGGGCGCCCTCGGCGCCGCCGGCCGCGCGCTCCTGCGGGGCCCCGAGCACCAGCACGAGCTTGCCGCCGGCCCTCCGGACCTCGTCGAGCCGCTCGATCTCCGCCTCGCCGAGGCGATCGGCGTCGTCGACGAGCGCCGTCACCCGGCCGAGATCGTGCGCCGACAGCTCGATCGCGAGCGCCCCGCGCGGGTCGGCCACGCGGGCCGCCTCGACCCACGCGACGGCGTACCCGCCGACCTCGAGCGACCACGCGATGCGCCGGAGCAGCGCGCTCCGCCCGGACCCGGGCGGACCGGCGATCGAGAGCCCGGAGCCCGCGGGCAGCGCCATGATCTGCGCGAGCAGCCGGCCGGACGGCGCGTCCAGCCCGACGATCGGCCAGACCACCGCGCCCGCGCCCGCGTCGGGCCGCGCGCCCGGCTCGGTGGGCCCGGCGGGCTCCTCGCTCGGCCCGCAGGGGAGCCGCGCGGCGCGCCGGAGCGCGTTCGCGAGCTCGTCCGCGCTCGGGTAGCGCGCGTTCGGCTCCTTGGCGGTGGCCCGGTCGACGACCTCCTGGAGCGCGTCGACGACCTTCGGATCGCGCTCGCCCTCGCTCTGGCGGAGCGCCTCGGCGAGGGTCGCGCCGAGCGCGAACACCTCGGCGCGGACGGTGAGCGGGTCGCCCTTGAAGAGCTCGGGGGCGGCGTAGCGGGGCGTGAGGCCCACGGGCCGCGAGCCGTCGTCCCGGAACGGCGCGGCGAGGCCGAGGTCGACCAGCGTGGCGCGCCCGCCCTCGCCGACGATGACGTTCGCGGGCTTCACGTCGCCGTGCAGCAGGAGCGCGCGGTGCAGGCGCGTGAGCTGGTCGGCCGCGTCGGCGATGGCCGCGAGGTTCCTGGCCAGGTCGCCCTTGCGCGCGAGCAGGTCGGCGAGGCTCGTCCCCTCGACGAGCTCGCGCACCATGAAGGGCCGCCCCGACGCGGGCAGCCGGCCGAAGCGCAGCACGCGCGGCACGCCGAGGCCCTCGACGCCCGACAGCGCCGCCGCCTCGCGGACGAGCGCGAGCACCTCCGGCTCGTCCGCGTCCTCGCCGAGCGTCTTCAGCGCGACCGCCTTGCCGGTGATCCGGTCGCGCACCGCCCACACCTCGCCGCCGCCGCCCTTTCCGAGCGTTCCGATCGGCTCATACCGCGGGGGGAACAGCGGGTGTGACGTCACGCGATCCCTCGATCAGAGGCCATACCCGGCGGACAGCCCGAAGAAGAAGCCCGTGATGGAGAACCCGGCGTCGAGCCGCGTCTGCAGCTGCTTGATCGGCTTGTACCGGAAGCTCACCTGCGGGAACGAGATCCACGGGAACACCGACGGCTTCGAGCCCCCGTTGACCCAGCTCGGCTCGCTGTAATCGCCGTAATGGTTGTTGGAGCCGTCGCAGTAGGCGCCGCCCGGGCCGCCCACGCCGGAGCACTTTCTCCACGCGCTCACGTCGTCGGGGCTCGGGTTCGACCCCGGGGCGCCCGGGTACGCCTGCGCGCGGTGGAGGTCGCCGAACACAAGGCCGATCCCGACGCCGCCGCCGACGAGGAGCGAGAAGCGGCCCTTGTCGTCGATCGGGACGTCGAAGAGGAGATCGCTCGTGAAATAGAGGAGCTTCATGTCGCTCGACACCATCTCCCAGGCGAACTGGTCGTCGTTCTTCCCCTTGAAGAGGAAGGGATCCATCGAGTAGTCGGCGTAGGACAGCCCGAGATCGATCTCGAGCCCGTTCTTGCGCGAGGTGAACTCCGGGCCGATCATGAAGACGTTCACCGTCGCGCCGCCGTCGGCGAACAGGTTGATCATGAACTTCGGGACGATGACGTTCCGGAGCCGGAGGCCGATGAACTTGTGGGCCTTGCCGTCCTTCTCGAACGGGCTGTTGTCGTCCGCGGCCTCGGGCGGCGCTTCCGGCACATCGTCCTTGGCGGGCGCCTTGTCGTCCTTGGCCTGCTCGTCCTTGGCCTGCTCGTCCGCTGCGACGGCGTCGTCCGGGGTGCTGCCGCCCCCGTCCTTCGGCTGCGCGCGGGCCGTCCCGGCGAAGCACACGGCGCCGAGCAACGCGGCGAGCGCAGCGGCCCTGGCAGGCACCCCGACCGCGAGCTGCCGACCCATCTTCAAGTGGTACATTGAGGTCACCTAGCGATGCGTAAGGTCAAGGCCGGACCCGGGCACGCACGGAACGGACGCGCCGAGGCCAAGCTCCGGTTCTCCGGGCGCCCCGGTGCACCGGGTACCAGCCGAGGGGAGGGTACACGAGACGCCGCGCCGTGTGACGCCTGCGGACCGCCCAAGGCAGAGCTTTTTCCACCAGGGAGTGCCCGAGCGCGCTCGCTCGCGCCCTGGCCTTGGCGGTCGTACGATACCGGCGCTGGCGGCGCCGCGGCGCCGGCGCACCCGGCGTGCGAAGCGCGTCGGCCCGAGGTTGCGCACGGCAAAATAATCCGCAATAGACGGAAAGGATGATCCTGCATCAGTCTCAGGTCGAGCAGACGGTCGACCGCGATGAGCGGGACAGGTTCATCAAGGAGCTCGTGGTCGTGCGGGTCCGCAGCACGGCGGTCGAGGTCGCGCCGGCGAGCCGCGGGATCGAGGGGGCGCGCGCGCCGGGCGGGGAAGACCCGGGGGTCGACCGGGAGCCGGTGGTGCACGACGTGCCGCTCGCGATGATCCGGAAGCGCAGCGCGCGGCTGCGGAGCACGGTGGCGAGCGTGCTGCTGATCCACGGGTACGGCCA
Organism: Sorangium sp. So ce836; assembly: GCF_028553905.1. NCBI lineage: Bacteria > Pseudomonadati > Myxococcota > Polyangiales > Polyangiaceae > Sorangium > Sorangium sp. So ce836. The sequence continues at coordinate 727,642 of NZ_CP102233.1, forward strand.
GAACCGGTACATCTGGCACCTGCCGTCGCGCAGCTTCTCGAACTACCTGGCGCGGGCGGGCTTCGACGTCTTCAACCTCGACCTGCGCGGGCACGGGCGGTCGCGGCACCTCGGCGCGCGGCGGCCGGGTCACGTGACGGATTTCGTCCGCGAGGACGTGCCGGCGGCGATCGAGGAGGTCCGGCGCATCTCCGGCCCGCGGCCGGTGTACCTGATCGGGCACTCGCTCGGGGGGCTCATCAGCTACGCGACGGCGCCGACGATGGGCGACGCGGTCGGCGGGATCGTCACCCTCGGGAGCCCTTATCTGTTCACGCACGGGTCGCGGGTGCTCGAGCTGGTCGGCCGGCTGATGCTGACGGTCGATCAGCGGGTCCCGCTCGGGCAGGGGGCGCTGCCGCTGTCGGCGTGGGGGGAGCCGTTCCGGTTCGTGCGCGCGTTCATCGAGAGCCCGATCTTCCCGCTGCCGATCCGCGGGTTCGTCCCGGGCTCGATGGAGACTCGCGTGCTCACGCAGCACATGTCGCTCGCCATGGACAGCGGCAGCATCACGGTGCTGCGGAACATGTTCCTGGACGCGGCGGCGTCGCGGAAGAGCGGCCACCACATGGGGAGCCTCTTCGGCTACGCCGAGCGCTTCGAGCACCTGGACCTGCCGCTGCTCGTCGTCGCGGGCACGCTCGACGACCTCGCGCCGCCGGCGTCCGTGAAGCCGGCCTACAATTTCAGCCGGTCCTCGGACAAAACGTACCGCGAGTTCCCGCGCGGACACCTCGACATCGTGGTCGGGAGGGACGCGCCGCTCACGGTGTGGCCGCTCATCGAGGCCTGGCTGAAGACGCGCGTCCGGCGCGCGGCGGCGCGGGAGCGGGAGCGGCTGAGCGCGTAGACCGCCGCGGGCGCGGCGCCGCCCGGGGAGATCGCCGCGCCGGTGCGCGCGACTCCTCTGCTTTTGCGCCGGTGCGCGCGGCTCCTTTGCTTCTGCGCCGGTGCGCGCGGCTCCTTTGCTTCTGCGCCGGTGCGCGCGGCTCCTTTGCTATCGTGGCCGCATGGATATCGAGCTCCGGCAGATGACGGCCGAGCAGCAGGCCGAGTTCTCCCAGCCCATCCTTACCGCGTTCGGCATGGCCGCGAGCCCCGACCGCCTCCAGAGCGCGAAGCGCCTCCCGGAGCTCACGTCGCGCATCGGCGCCTACGACGGCGCGTCGGTCGTCGGGGCCGCCGGCTCGTACTCGCTCACGATGACCGCCCCGGGCGGCGCCGTGCCGGTCGCCGGGCTCACCATGGTCGCGGTGAACCCGACGCACCGCCGCCGCGGCATCCTCACGCGCCTCATCCGCCGGCACCTCGACGACGCGCGGGCCGAGGGGCGGCCGATCTCCTCGCTCTGGGCCACGGAGGGCGGCATCTACGGCCGCTTCGGCTACGGCATCGCGTCCCAGGCGTGCTCCATCTCGATCGAGCGGGATCGCGCCGCGTTCCGCCACGAGGCGGGCGCAGAGGGGCGGGCGCGGCTGCTCGACGAGGCGGCGGCGATCGAGGCGTTCGCGCCGATCTGGGAGCGCGCCCGGGCGTTCGCCCCCGGGATGCTCGCGCGCTCGAAGGTGTGGTGGCAGGTCCGCCGGCTGGCCGACAACGACTTCACCCGCCAGGGGGGCGGCCCGCTCCAGCGCGTCGTCATCGAGGTCGACGGGCGCGCGGAGGCGTACGCGCTCTACTGCGTGCACCACAAGTGGGACGCTTCCAGCATCCCGGTCGGCTCGGTCCGCGTGATCGAGGCGATCGGCGCGACGCCGCTCGGGACCCGGCTCGTCTGGCGCTACCTCTTCGATCTCGACCTGGCGCAGCGGATCGAGGCGAGCCTCCTGCCGCCGGATCACCCGCTCGGCCTGCTCCTCGTCGAGCCGCGGCGCCTGCGCCTCACGGCGAGCGACGGGATCTGGGTGCGCATCGTGGACGTCGAGGCCGCGCTCGCGGCGCGCGCCTACGGCAGCGCCGAGGCGCTCACGCTCGAGATCGCCGACCGCGATTGCCCCTGGAACGCCGGCCGGTTCCGGCTCGACGGCGGCGAGCGGCGCGCGGCGCGGACCAGCGCGGCGCCGGACCTCCGCCTCGACGTCGCGGCGCTCGGCTCGGCGTACCTCGGCGGCGTCTCGTTCCGGTGCCTCGCCGACGCCGGCCAGGTCGATGCGCTCTCCGAGGGCGCCGTCGAGCGCGCGGATCGGCTGTTCCGCGCCGCGCGCGCGCCGTGGTGCCCCGAGATCTTCTGAGGGCCCGCCCCCGATGACGCTCCCGCTCCGCGGCGTATACGCGGTGACCCCGACGCGCCGCCGCCGCTTCCTGTGGGCCGCCTGGTGGACGGTCGAGCCCGCGCGCGAGCCGTTCCGCCCGCCGGACGCGAGCCAGGGCGGCGCGCGGACCGTGGAGGAGGCGAGGGCGCAGGCCGAGCGCGCCGCCGGGCGCCCGCTCGTCGAGATCGAGCCGGCGTGGGCGACGGCCTGGACGCGCGTCCTGCGCGGCGAGCCCCCGTGGCCCAAGCCGCGCGCGCGGCGGGAGGCGCCCCCGCCGCCTGCGTCCGGGCCGTCGCGGCGCGCCCCGTCGCGGCCCGCGTCCGCGCGCGGCGTGTCGCCGTTCGCGGTGCTCGGCCTCTCGGAGGCGGCCGGCGCGGCCGAGGTCCGCCGGGCGTTCCGCCGGCTCGCGCTGGTCACGCACCCCGATCGCGGCGGCGACGCCAACGAGTTCATGCGCGTCAAGTGGGCCCACGACGAGGCCATGTCCAGGATCTCACGCCCGAAGCGCCGGGCGTAGCACCGCGGGGCAGAGCGCCCGCCAGCGGGTGGAGCTAGCGCTTCACCGCCTCCGCGGCCTTCCCCGCCTCGTCGAGGAGGGGCGCGTACTCGCGCGCGAGGAGGGGGTTGTCGCGGAGCGCCCGCTCGAGCGCGGACGCGGCGCGCAAGGAGAGCTCCCGGCGCGGCGCTTGCTCGGGCTCCGCCTTCGCCTTCAGCAGCAGCAGCGCGCCCTGCTCGGCGCTCGCCGCGGGGAGGGCCGGGTCGATGGCCAGCGCGCGATCGATCATCGCGAGCCCCGCCTCGACCTCCGCGCGCGCGTCGAGGAAGCTCGGCGCGGCCGAGGTCGCGCGCAGCCGGTGGACCTCGGCCACAGCGCCGAAGATCCGCGCGTTCCGGTCGCTCGACTCGAGGGCCCGGAGCAGCGCGCGCTCCGCGGCGTCGAGCGGCGGCGCCGGGCTCCGGCCCCGGGACGCGAACCACCGCGCCGCGAGCAGGTCGACCTGGCCGAGCGCGAGGAGCGCCCCCGCGCTCCCCGGCTTCGCGGAGAGGACGCGCTCGACCGCGCCCCGCGCCGCGCGGAGCTCGGCCGCCGGATCCTCGCCGCGGTCGAGCGCCCACCGCGCCGCCTCGAGGCGCGCGAGGCCGGCCCCCTGCTGCGCCTCGAGATCCCCCGGGCGGAGGCGCATCACCGCGCCGTACCCGTCGAGCGACCGCGCGAGCGAGACCTCCGGGCTCACGCCGGCGAGCCGCTCGTACCGGCCCTGGATCAGGTAGGCGAGGGCCAGGGCGCCGTGGGCCGGATGGCTATCCGGGCGCAGCCGGAGCGCCGCCTCGAGGTTGTCCTTGGCGAGCTCGAGCGACTCCTCGGGCGGCGTCCCGTGGTCGAGCTCGTACTGCGCCCGCTGCGCGTAGAACCAGCCCTGGTTGAGGTGCAGCGGCGCGTCGTACGGCGCGATCTCGATCGCCCGCTCCGTGTGCGACGCGCTGAGCTCGAAGAGGGGGAGGGGATCGGCGCCGCGGGACGCGCTGTCCTCGGCCATCATGCCGTAGGCGATGCCGGCGTCGTTCCACGCCCAGAAGGAGCTCGGGTCGAGCGCGAGCGACCGCTCCATGCTCTCGACCGCGCGCCCGAGCGAGGGCCGCACGTCGAGCCCGAGGGAGCTCTCGTGGGACGCGAGCAGGAAGATGCTCGCCCCCATGGCGCCGTGCGCGGTCGCGTCCGACGGGTCGCCCCGGACCGCCTGCTCGCTCTCGGCGATCGCCTGCACGAGGTCCGGCCGCGGATCCGCGCCGCGCGCGAGGTCGCGCCTCGCCCGGTGCACGAGGGCCCAGGCCTTCTTCGCGTGGGCGCCGCTCGCGCGCGGGTTCGCGCGGAGCGCCTTGTCGCAGCGGGCGATGATCTGCGCGAAGAGCTCGTCGGCGCCGCCGCCGCGCTGCGCCTCGATCAGCATGATCTCGCTCAGAGCGCGCGCGGCCGCCTCGTGGACGTCGGGATCGCTCTCGGCCATCTCCGCCGCGACCTCGTACGAGGCGACGGCGTCCCGGAACTCGGCGAGCGCCGCGTCGGGCTCCCCGAGGTCGCGCGCCGCCGCACCCTTCGCGAGCAGGATGTCGCCCTCGAGCATCTTCGCCTCGTACTCCCAGGGCGATCGCGCGAACGCGCGCCGCGCGTCGGCGAGCGCCTCGTCGAAGCGCCCCTCGTAGAGCTCGATGAGCGCCGCGGTGTACGCGGACGGCTCCGCGGCCGCTCGCGCGCTGTCCCTGAGGTGCTTCAGCGCCGGGAGCCTGTGCCGCTCCTCGAGCTCGAGCTGATGCGCGGACCGCTCCCCCTTGTCGGCGAGGCGCCGCGCCCGGTCGAGCCCTTTTCTGTAGAGCATCCCGTGCACGAGGCCCGCCGCGAGCTTCGCCTCCCGCGCGGCGTAACCGCTCGCGAGCGCCGCCTCGAGGTGCGAGAGCGCCTCCTCGGGCTCGTGCAGCGCGAGGTGCCCGCGCCCGAGCGCGTAGTGGCCCGGGCCCTCGACGAGCTCGCCCCCGGCGTCGCGCATGGCCTGCATCTTCCGGTCGATCTCGCCCATGCGCGCGCGGATGACCTCCTTCTCCCGCGACACCTCGTGGAGGGGGAGCGCGTACGCGTAGCGCATGAAGAGCTCCATCTCCTTCACGTCCTGCCCGAAGCCCTGGGCCAGCGACGCCATGTGCGCCGAGCGCTCGGCCTGGCGCGCGGCGGCGAGCTTCGCGCGCAGGGCCACGGCCCCCGAGAGGGCGAGCACGAGGAGGGCCGCCGCGGCGGCCGACACCGCGAGCTTGTGCTTCTGCGCCCGCTTCAGGGCGCGGTAAACGAGGCTCGCGGGCCGCGCGTCGATCGGCTCGCCCTCGAGGTAGCGCCCGAGATCGAGGGCGAGCATCGTCGCGGAGTCGTACCGCCGCTGGGGCTCCTTCTCGAGGCACTTCATCACGATGGTCTCGAGATCGAGCGGGATCCGCCTGTCGATCTGGCGCACCGGCACGGGCCGCTCGCTCGCCACCCGGGCGACGAGGCTCGTCATCGACGGATCGACGAACGGCGGGCGCCCGGCGAGGATCTCGTAGAGCGTGGCGCCGAGGGAGTAGACGTCGGTGCGGCGGTCGAGCTGGCGCTGGCCGCCGGACACCTGCTCGGGCGCCATGTACGCCGGCGTCCCCTCGCCGCTGGTCGTCGCCCGGCCGTCCGCGGCGATGTCCCGCGCGAGCCCGAAATCGAGGAGGTAGGGACGGAAGGCGCCGTCGGCCGTCCGCTCGACCAGGATGTTCGCCGGCTTGATGTCGCGGTGGATCAGCCCGAGACGGTGGGCGGCGTGGAGGCCGTCCGCCACGTCGGCCACGATCTTCACCCGCTGCTCGAGCGACATCTGCTGCGCCACGCGGTGGAGCGGCTGGCCGTCGATGTACTGCATGGCGATGAACGGCTGCCCCTGCGCCTCGCCGACCTCGTACACCTTGCAGACGTTCGGGTGCTCGACCCGGGCCTGGGCCTGCGCTTCCCAGATGAAGCGCTGGGCGAGATCCGGGTCGTTGCCCCGGATGAGCTTGAGCGCCACGTACCGCTGGAGCCGCGGGTCCTTGGCCTTGTAGACCGTGCCCATGCCGCCCCTGCCGATGAGCGATACGCACTCGTAGCGGTCCCAGTCGCGGATCGGAAACCGGCTCGGCACGCGCGACGACGGCGGATCGACGCACGCGAACACGGTGTCCTGCGTGGCGCCCGAGCCTCCCGGCGCCGCGGAGCGCGACGGCCCGCTCTCGGGCGCGAGCGGGACGGGCCTCGACGTGGGCTCCGGGGCCGCCGGACGCGCGACCTTCGCGCTCTCCGGGCTCGCTCTCCCCGCTCGGCTCATGAACCGGACCCTCTTCAACATCGAAGGCGGCGCCCCCCGGGCTCTGGGCGCAGATCCCGCCCGAGGGGGGTCGCGACGACCGCGCGCGAGCCGCTGCACGATTCATAGCTCATCGCCCGCGAGCGCACCGACATGAACCTTCGCATCCGCACCTGCCTCGGCAGCTCCCAGCGCGATGGCCTCGACTCGCCATCTCCCGAACGCCTGGTCGCCAGCCAGTGAGCGTCTCGCCTGGGGCGTGAGCTACGAGCGATGTCGTTACAGAACTGTCGTGCAACGGTAAGCCGTAGTTTATGTCCATGTCAACACCCGGGCGGCCCGAGCCACGGTATCGTGCCGTGGTTCAGGACGGCGCCGAGGGTGCGATGCTGGCCGCGGGGGCGATGTCCGCGCGGCGTGCGCGCGGGTGCGGGGGGCGCGCTGCTCAGGGCGGACGCAGAAAATTGACGCGCGCGACAACGTCCGTGGCGACCTTTGGTGAGGCGCGCGACGTGACGCCGGGGTGGGTCCAGATGCGATGCTGCGGATGGGCCCGCTTCCGGGGCGCTCAATACTTGACGGTGCAGCCGAACGCCTCGGTCTCTTTCGTGGAGACCGGCTTTCCGGCGGTGAGCTCGGCGAGCGCCGCGTCGACGTAGTTGGTGACCTGCTCGTCCGGCTCGGGCTCACCGCCCTTCGTGCTGTCGATGGCGCCCGCGTAGACGAGCGTGCCCTGCGGGTCGATGACGTACATATGCGGTGTGCGCTGTGCGCCGTACGCGCGCCCGACATCGCCCTTCTCGTCGATGAGGAGCGGGTAGCTCATCCCGAGCTCCTGCGTTGCTTTCACGTTCTCTTCCCGGGTGGTGCCCTGCTTGCCCGGAGCGCCCGAGTTGATGGCGAGCCACACGACGCCCTTCTGGATGTGCTGCGCCGGCACGCCCTTCAGGCCGCCCTTCCTGTGGGAGAGCTGCACGAACGGGCAACCGGGGTTGAACCACTCGAGCACGACCGTCTTGCCCTTGTAGTCGGCCAGCTTGACGGGCTTTCCGTCGAGGTCCGGCAGCGTGAAATCGGGCGCGGGCTGGCCGATCTTCGCCTGGGTCGCCGGCGCCTGGGCCGCCTTCGCCTCGGCGGGCTTGGCCTCGGCGGCCTTGGCGGGCTGCGCCGCCGCGGCGCCGTTCGCCGCCGGCGCGCTGGGCTCGCCGGGCTGGGTGCACGCCGCGAGCGCCGCGGCGAGGAAGGTCAGGGGAATGAGCTTGTTCATGCCGAGACGCTTACCACGCCCCGCGATGAGCGCATGCGTCACGGGAACTCCGGCCAGCGATCTCCGGTCGCCCACCGGTACCGCAGGCCGAGCTGCCCGAGATCCGCGCCCAGCAAGCCGAGCCGATCGGGCGTCGCCGCCACCACCATCGCCGTCCCCACCGCGTCCAGGTGGTGTGTCAGCGCGATGGCCAGCACCGGGCCGACGCGCACGATGACGCTGCCGCGGCCGGGGTTGCCGATCACCTCGGCGGCGGCGCCGAACCGGAGCTCGCCGAACTTGTCCATTTCCCCCAGGAACCCGAGCCGCGCGCGGTAGAGGTATGGCGGCTTCATCACCGTGTGGAGCGCCTCCTCGTAGAGGTAGAACCCCTCGGGCGCGCCGAGCACGGCGTAGCCCGTGGCCACGCCGAACAGGCTGCCTCCGAGCAGGGGTATCGAGCCCGACACCTCGATCTCCCCAGCGACATAGCGCGACAGGGGGCCCTGCATGAGCTCGGTCTCCCTGCGCGTGTACGACGCCCGAGGCTCGAGGAAATACTGGCTCGTCGAGAAGGCGTATCGGGCGCCGCCGCGGAGCTCCACGCTGGGCAGCGCCGCGCGGAGGCCGACGTACTCCGCGCCGCCGCTCGGCGACACGCTCGCGTAGCCCTCGATCCCGAGCCAGGACCAGTGCGGCTTGCCGTAGCCGAGCGCGAGGCTCGGCCGGTAATAGATGACGCCGAGCTCCAGCACCGCGGAGACGAACGGGCGCGCGCCCGCGCTCCGCGCCCAGTACGAGCGCTTCTGGAGCAGGTCGACCCCCGAGGGCACCGGCGGCGCATCGGCGGCGGGCGGCGGCAGGTCGGCCGGGTCCTGGGCGCGGGCCGCGGCGGGGGCGAGCGCGGCGAGCGCCGCGGCGGCGGCGAGCGTGCGGCGCAGCGCCATCGCTAGAACCTGCCCACCAGGTACCCGCCGAGCGGCGCGGGCACGAAGCGGATCGAGACGCCGTCCCCGCGCGGCGCGCGGCCCGACGTCGAGGCCGGGGCGCCGCCGCGGTAGTGCAGGAGCCACGGGAGCCCGAGGCCCGTCAGGGTGCCGACGGCCGCGCCGGTGAGCGCGTCGGTCGCGAAATGCTGGTCCGAGACGACCCGCAGCGTCGCCACGGCGGCCGCGGTGCCGAGCGACGCGGCGCACGCGAGCGCGTCGGGCGCGCCGCCGCCGTACAGGGGCAGGTGCGCGTGGTGCGAGCACACGAGCCCCGCCGCCGTGAACGCCGTCGAGCTGTGGCCGCTGAAAAAGCTCCGGTAGCGCTTGCTCCCCCGGCAGTCGTGGTCCTGCTGCTGCTCGGGCCCGGTGCACCCGGCGCGGTAGGGGCGCTCGCGGCTCGTGAGCCCCGCGACGACGCCGTTCAGCGCCGCGTTGAACGCGAGCGCCTCGATGTCGATCATCGCGATCTCCCACGCGACGCTGCCGCGCCCGTGCCCCCACCAGGTCACCAGCAGGGCGTCCACCGCGAGGTGGTTGGTCATGAGCGTGAGCAGGAGATCGCTCGCGTCCCGCGCCATCTCGCGCTGGCGATCGCTCTGGATGCGCAGCGCCTCTCGCGCCGAGCCGTCGAAGCCGTTCACGGTCGTCCACCGGCCCTCCGAGGGCGGGATGGCCAGCGTCCCGAAGGCGGTCGCGGCCAGGAGGCCCGTGGCCACGTACTCGCTCACGCGGAAGCGCGGCCAGCGCGGGTCCCACGCGACCTCGCGCCGCGCGCGCTCCGGCGGCGCCGCGGTCCACGCGGCCGGCGGCGCCGCGGTCCACGCGGCCGGGGCCGGCTCGGCCTGCGCCGCCGCCGCGCCGAGCATCGCTGCCGCGGCGAGCGCGCCGGAGGCGGACCGTAGGGCAGCGGTGCACCTCAAGGGGCGGACCGCGCGATCAGAAGTCGGGGTGGCCGATGACGAGGAACTCCAGCGGCCCGGCGCCCGCGTTGCGCAGCCCGTGGTGCACGTTCTTGTCGACGTGCATCATCTGGCCGGGGCCGAGCGGCACCTCGCGGTCGCCGACGATGCCGAGCGCCTTGCCGGAAAGAATGTAGATGGTCTCGCTGGTCTCGGTATGGAGCTCGCGCGAGATCTCGCAGCCGGGGTCCATCCTGCCCTTGTAGAAGCCGAAGGCCTGCCCGAGCCCCTTCCCCAGCAGCTGCGCGAAGAAGACGCCTCTGTTGGGCAAATACTCGGTGGCGTCTTCGTCGGCCGCGGTCAGCACCACGGCCCCGTCGATCTGCTGCCTCATGGCGATCCTCCTCCTCGGCGAGTGAAGCTGCTGGAGAATCCATCAGTTACAGAAGCGTGCGGCGTCCTGTCAACGGCGCCCCTCGGCGAGGATCGCGACGGTGACGATGGCATTTCAGAACGGCAACACCACGGTCGCGGCGGCGCGGAGCTCGTAGCTGAACGACATCGTCTTCAGCCCCTTCGGCGGCAGCTCGACGCGGCCGCGGAGGAAGCCGTCCTCCTCGTCGAGCGTCCAGCCGGGGGCCTCCCCGAGCGCGATCTCGACGTCGGCCACCTCGCTGACCGGGATCCGTTCGGTGACCAGCACCCGCTTCACGTCGCTGGAGAGGTTGGAGAGCGAGAGCTTCACGCGGCGGCGGATCTTGCGGCTGCCGGTGATCGCCGAGGTGTCCTGCTCCTCGTCCACGGTGCGCCGCACGCGCACCGCGTCATCCACGCCGAAGCCGAGCTCGAACGGCTCCCCGGCGCCGACGAAATCGAGCCGGGCGCGGCCGATGAGGCTGCCGCCGCGCGCGACCTTCACCGGGCCCGCGAGCAGCGGGCGCGACCGCCCGCCGGCGCCGCCGCCGTCCAGCGTCACGGTCGCGCGCAGGTGCGCCGCGGGGTGGGCCTCGGGGTACAGCACGAGCGCGAGCTCGGCCGGCAGCGAGCGCCGCGCGATCTCGATGCGCGTCGGGCGGCCGTCGGAGGGCAGGGTCACCGGCTCCGCCGCCTCGAAGATCAGCGGCTCGCCCCCGTCGTCCACGCCCGGCATCTCGTCGACCGCCCGCGCCCCGCGGCCGAGCCCGGCCGTGGCGATGGCCTGGTCGCGCGCCTCGACGACGACGCGGCGGCGGTCGATCTCCGCCCTGCGCCGCGCGCGGAGGACGTCGTCCGCGAGCAGCGGCGCCTCGGCGCTCCGCGACGGCCGCGCGGTCGAGAAGCGCGCGGTGACGTTCTCCCAGGCCTCGCCCGTCGTCTGCCACGCCGCGGCCCAGGTGGTGAGCTCGACCGCGCCGCCGGCGCCCTGCGCACCCCGGCGCCCCCCGCGCCCGCGGCGGCGCCCGCGGGGGGAGCCGAGAGCCGCGCCAGGTGCTCGGGGCGCCAAATCGCGCACGCGACGCGGTACGTCAGCTCGATCTCGACGGGCTGCGGCGCGGGCGCGTGCACCTCGACCTCGACCACCGCCTCGAAGCGCGGCTGCTCGATCGACCCCTCGCGCAGCCGCGCCGCGGCGCGCCGGGCGTCGTCCTCGGCGTGCGCCCGCGCCGCGCGCGCGTCGGCCGACGCGCCGAGGGCCTCGGCCAGCGCCGCGTGCAGGGCCTCGACGCCGGCGCGCCACGAGGCGAGGCGCGCCGGCTCGCCGGCGTCCTTCGGGACCTCGCTCATCGCCTGCGCCCACTTCGCGAGCAGCTGGTCGAGGTGCGCCTCGCGGCGGGACGCCCGGTCCCGCGCGCGCTCGGCGGCGCCGGCCCGGCGGGACGCCTCGCGCTGCTCGCGCTCCAGCGCGTCGATCGCCTCGCGCCCGAGCGCCGCCTCCCGGTGCGCCCTCCACCGCACGCGCGCCGCCGTCACCCGGACCGCGCCCTCGGCGCCCGCGCCCGCGACGCGCGCTTGCACGGTGCGCTCGTCGACGAATACCGACACCCCGCCGATCGCGATCCACTGCGCCCCGGCCCCGACCTCGACGCGCGCGGCGCGCACGACCTCGGCGCGATCCTCGAACAGCGTCACCACGCGCGCGGCGCTCGGGTGAGGCGCCCGCTCGGCGGCGCTCGCGCCGCCCTCGGCCCCGCCGCCGGCGTCCCCGCCGCCGGCGCTCCGCTCCGCCCGGTCCGAACCGCCCGCACTCGTTGCCGTCGCCATGGCGCGCCAATTTCTCCTGTTATTCTCGACGGTTGCCGCCGACGATCTCGTTCTTGGAGGAGAGCACCACGCGGTAAGTGAAGGCGACCGAGGCCTTGCCGCCGGGCGCGATCGGCACGCGCCAGCGCAGCCCGCCGCGCACGGGCTCGCCGAGATCCTCCTGGGTGTACGGCTCGGCCCTCGGCTGCGACGAGACCAGCTTGATCTCGACGTCCTTGTCGTCGGTGACCGGGATGCGGTCGAGGACCTCGACCTCGACGCCGACGCCGAGCGACGAGGAGAGGTCGATGGTGATCGCGTGCTCGACCGAGAGCGAGCCGCCGAGCAGGCCGGCGCTCGACTCGTCGACGCGGGCGTTCCTCGCGACCCGGATCCGCTCCTCGACGCCGAGGCCGGCGCGGAGGAGGCCGCCCCGATCGACGTGCCCGAGCGAGGACTGCGCGGCGAGGGCGCCGTCGACGAAGATCTCGACCGGCCCGGCGAGCAGCGGGGCGTCGAACGGGTTCTCGACGCGCGCCTCGCGGTAGACCTCGGCGGCCTCGCGCGGCGCGGCGACGAACCGCGGCGTCGCCGGGGCGCGCGCGGCGCTCAGCGCGACGCGGTGGAGCCTGCCGTTCGACGGCACGTCGGCGGCGCTCTCGCCCGCGTAGAGGTGGTCGAACTGCCCGCGCGAGTCGCGCGGATCCACGGCCCGGGGCGGCGGTCCGAGGTCGTCGATCGCCATCTGCGCCCGCCGCGCGGCGCGCCTCGACGGCCCCGGCTCGTCGCGCGCGAGCCGGCCGCGCTGCGGGCCCGTCCCGGGGAGGTGCAGCGCGTCGAAGTCGAGCCACCCTTCGACCTGCGCGGGCTCGACCGGCGCCGGGGCCGCGCCGGCGCCTTCGAGCGCGTCGCCGTGGTCGAGCAGCTCGTCCGCCGGACCGGCCCAGCGCTCGACGCTCGCGTCGTGGGCGAAGGCGGCCATGGGCGCCTCGGGCGCGCTCGCCTGGAGCGCCTGCGGCGGGGGCGGGCCGCCGTAGCCGCCGCCGAACGAGGGGAGCGACAGCCCGCGCGACTTGCGCGCCGGCGCGGCGAGCGGCATCGGCGCGGCGGCCGGCGCCGGGGGCGGCATCGGGGCCGCGGTGCGCTCCCGCCGCATCGGCGGCGGGGCGGCTGGGGCGCGAGGAGGCGGCGGCAGCGCGGCCCCGCCGGCTGGAGGCGCCATCCTGGCCATCGCCTCCCGCAGCCCGTCGCTGGCCTGGCCCGGCGCGGCCCGGCTCAGCGTGGGCTCGTCGTCGTCGTCGGGCGCGGGGGGCGGGAGCTCCGCCGGGGCGGCCGTGGGCCGCGCGGCCGGCGGGGGGAGGGCGGCGACGAAGCGGTCGAACCCCTCGAACATGGCGTCGAGGCCCTCCGGCGCGGGGCGGTAGCCGCGGCGCGGGGGGCGCTGCGCGCGGCTCAGCCGGAGCGAGGCGAGCTCCGGCAGCCGCGTGTCCTGCACGAGGTCGGCCGTGGCGAGCGCGACGCGCACGCCCTTCCAGTCCTCGCCGGACGCCTGCGCGACGAGGGCGTCGAGCTGCAGCGCGACCTCGGTCGCGCCGCGCGAGAACCGCGCCGCGTAGGCGGGCCACCACCGCGCGGCGCCGACCGCGTACTCGAGCCGGAGCGCCGGATCGCCGCCCGACCCGTCGCGCGCCGGCGCGAGCCGCACGACCACGTCGAGGCGCGCCGGCGCGCGCTCCTCGAGCTCGCCGCTCGTCGCCTGGGCGGCGTCGAGCTGCGCGGCGAGGAGCTCCTTGCGGGCGCGCTCGAGCTCGTCTTCGAGCGCGGCGAGGCGGGCGTCGAGCGCGGCGAGCTCGCCCGAGAGCAGGCCGCTCACCGCGAGGGCGTCGCGGATCCGGGCCGCCGGGTCGCCCGGCCGGAAGCGCCGCGCGAGCTCCGGGTGGAGCGCGACGGCCCCGAGCTGGTCGCGCCAGCGGCGGAGGTGGTCGTGCTCGGCCGACAGGCGCTCGATCGCGAGCTCGAGCGCGCGGAGCTCTGCCGAGAGCGCGCCCCGCGAGGCGGGCGCCGGGGGCACGGCGAGCCGCGCGCGCACGCCGACGACCTCGCGCGGCGCGGCCGCCGCCGTGTCCGGCGGGCCGCCCGCGGCCGCCACGAGCGCGCGGAAGCTCCCCGGCTCGGCGAGGGGCGTGACCCCCGGCACCGAGATCTCGAGCGCCCCGCGGGGCAGGGGCGCCGCGAGCTCGACGCGGCGGGTGACGATCGCCCCGCGCGCGTACACGACGACCGCCTCGATACGGCTAGCGCACTCGATCTTCTCCGCCGTCATCCGTTCGTCCCTCGCCCGCGAACGTTGTCTGGAGGCGCGACGGTATCACGCCGCGCCCGGCGCCCGATAGCGGGCTATCTCCTCGTGTCGAGGAAGCTGAACCCCGGGAGCGCGTCGATGCCGTACGCGCGGAGCGCGAGCGCGTCGAGGCGGTGGAAATCGCGCTGCCGGAAGGAGCCGCGGAGATCGCCGATCAGCTCCTCGGGGACGCTCTCCGGCGGAGGCAGGCGGATCCGCCGCAGGTACTGGGCCTGGAAGCGCAGGTATCCGCCGCGCATCTTGACCGCGTACGACCACACGAAGAAGAGGGCGACCCTGGAGCTGAGCAGGCCGCCGAGCGCCTCCATGTCCCAGGCCTCCGACGTGACGAAGTAGAGGTTGTGGTGCGGGAGGAACCTGCCCTCCTCGTAGGCCACCTCGTTGGATCCTGCGATGTCGGGGATGAGGAGCTTCGGGGCGGAGGCGAGCTCGGGGACCACGCGATCGATGGTGCGAAACCAGCTCGCGGCGCTCCTCTGGGCGATGTAGCGTTTCCTGATCTCGGCCTCGTGGGCGCGCAGGTATCCGGCGAGCTTCGGGTATTGTTCCAGATTGACCACCTTGCCGTCGTCGCCGAACGTGTTGATGACGAACCGCCCGGCGTCCCGGACGCGGCCGCCGTCGAGCTGGTCTCGGAGGACGAGCGGCACGAGGCGGTCGCGCTCGATATCGACCTCGTCGCCGACGATGTAGATCCTGTCGTTTCCGGTGGCGACGCCGATGCCGACGCGGGTCCCGCCCACCTCCTCGATCGGCGCGAACCGCGCCTCGAGGGCGCGCAGGGCCTCGAGGTGCTCCGGCGAGCTGAGCACCCACGGGTCGTCCCCCTCGAACCAGGAGGGGTACTCCGACACGGCGACGCCGCCGCGCTCCGGCGCGCCCCGCAGGGCCGCGGACGCGGCCTCGCACTCCTCCGGAGAGGCGGTGCGCAGCGTCGCGACCGGGACGCTCCCTGTCTTGCCGGGCGACACGGCGAATATCGACGGATAGGCGACGACGTCCGACTCGAACGGGGAGGCGCGGTGCAGGTCGACATAGCACTGCACCCGGAACCACCTCGAGAGCATGCGGCGGAGCGGGGCGCCGTACCGGTTGAGGGTCCACCGGTCGGCGCAGATGAAGGAGAGGACCCCGCCGGGCGCGAGGAGATCGAGGCCGCGCTCGATGAACGCGACGTAGAGATCGGCGCGGTCGTAGAGCGACCTGTACCGCTGGCGATACTCCTCCTGCAGCTCGGGCGAGAGCTGCTCGATCCGGACGTAGGGCGGGTTTCCTACCACCGCGTCGAAGCGGCGGCCCTGGCTGGTGAGCAGGAAGTCGCCGTGGGCGATCCAGGCCTCCGCGAGGCGCTCCGCGTCGCCGTGGGGCAGCCCGAGCCGGGCGAGCGCGCCGGCGACGGCGACGCGGGAGCGGTCGACGTGATCGCGCGCGATGTCGTACGACCGGATCGCGGACGCGATTTGCAAGAGGTCGCGGTCGTGGCGGCGCGCCGACTGGATCAGCCGCTCGGCGGCCGGGACGAGGAACGCGCCGTGGCCGCAGGCGGGCTCGAGCAGCGAAAGCGACGCGAGATCCCGGTCCGCCGTGTAGCCCGCGAGATCGAGGATGAGATTGACGACGTGGGGCTTGGTCAGCACCACGCCGTGGGTCTCGCCCGACGAGCGCTCGCCGTAGTCGTAGGCGCTCGGCGGGAGCATGACCGTCAGATCGAGGGCTGTCTGCATGGGCGCCGCGAGGAGATGCTAGCCGCGATCGGCGCCCTCCGGCGACGCCCGCCGCGCTCGCCGCGCTCGCCGCGCTCGCCGCGCTCGCCGCGCTCGCCGCGCTCGCCGCGCTCGCCGCGCTGCGCCGGCGCCGGAGGCCGCGGCCGCCTGCCGCGCGCCGAGCCTCCGCCCCGCCGGCGCGCGGCCCGCGAGGGCGTTTCTCCGCGATCGGGGGAGACGCGGATCGCGTTTCACGGGGCGTCGCCATTGAATAGGGTAGAGTCGCCCGCATGGCCTTCCCCCTGTGTCTCTGTTCCGGCGATCGCGCCGCGGTGAGCGCCGCCTGCGAGGGCGCCGCGCCGCCGCCGGCCGTCGCGCCCGGGCCAGGCCGCCGGCTCCTCGAGGTGGCCGCGTGATCCTCGGCATCGGCATCGACGTCTGCGGCATCGGACGCATGGAGGAGGCGCTCGCGCGGTGGGGGGATCGGTTCTGGGAGCGCGTGCTGTCCGAGCCCGAGCGGCGCTCGCTCGCGCACCGTGTCGACCGGGCGACCGCGCTCGCGGGCCGCTTCGCCGCGAAGGAGGCGGTGGTGAAGGCGCTGGCCGGGGCCCCGGGGGTCGGCTGGCACCACCTGGAGGTCCGCGGCGCGCCGCGCACGCCGCCGACGATGGCGCTCCACGGCCCGGCGCGCGCGCTCGCGGCTCGCCTGGGCGTCACGCGGGTGCACCTGTCGATCACGCACGACGCCGGGGTGGCGGCGGCGGTGGTGATCCTGGAAGGGGACGGCGAAGGCCGATCCCCGACGACGGATGACGAGGACGGCGAAGGCCGATCCCCGACGACGGATGACGAGGACGGCGAAGGCCGATCCCCGACGACGGATGACGAGGGCGGCGAGAGCCGATCCGCGACGACGAATGACGAGGGCGGCGAGAGCCGATCCCACCTGGACGACGAAGGGAAAGAGCGCTCGTGATTCCGGTCCTCTCACGCGCGCAGATGCGCGCCTTCGACAAGCACGCGATCCACCATTGCCACGTCCCCGGCGTGGTCCTCATGGAGAACGCGGGCCGCGGCGCCGCCGACGTGATCTCGGCCATCATCGAGGCGCGCAGCGCCGCGCCGTCCGGCGCCGCCGCGCTCTCCGGCCACGCCGCGCGCCTCGGCCACGCCGCGCGCCCTGCGCCGCCGCCGCACCTGGCCGCGCCCGCCAAGGCGCTCTGGCCCGCGACGCTGGCCTCCGGCGGCGGCCCTCGCTCCGGGAGCGTCCCGCCGCCGCCGAACGGCCGCCGCGACGCCGACGACGCCCGCGCCGCGCGGGTCCGCGCGTTCCCGGTGCGGCACGTCCCGAGCCCCGGCCAGCCCGCGACGTACCCGCTCCACGCCCGCGTCGTCGTCGTCTGCGGCGCCGGCAACAACGGCGGCGACGGCTTCGTCGTGGCGCGCCACCTCGTCGCCCGCGGCGCGGAGGTCCAGGTCTTCCTGGCGGCCTCGTCCGAGAAGGTCACCGGCGACAGCCGCATCAACCACGACGCGTACGTCGATCTCGGCGGCGCGCTGACCGAGCTCCCCCCGGGCGCGCCGCTCGCCCCGCTCGAGGCCGCGCTCGCGGAGGCCGATCTCGTGGTCGACGCCCTCTTCGGCACGGGCCTCGACCGCCCGATCGAGGGGCACCTCGCCGACGTCATCGGCGTCCTCAACACGGCCACCTGCCTCTGCATCGCGCTCGACGTGCCCTCGGGCCTCGACGCCGACAGCGGCGCGCCGCTCGGCGCCGCGGTGCAGGCCGACGAGACCGTCACGTTCGGCCACCTCAAGATCGGCCTGCTCACGCCCGAGGGCGCGCGGCTCGCCGGCAACGTCCACGTGGTCGATCTCGGCGTCCCGGACCGGCCGATCCTCGCCGAGGTGGGCCACGTCGCGGAGGTCATCCGCAAGGAGACGGTCGGCGCGTCGTTGCGCCCGCGCGAGGCGAGCGTCTACAAGCACCAGGCGGGCAACGTGCTCGTGATCGCCGGGTCGTCCGGCAAGCTCGGCGCCGCGCTGCTGACGGCGCGCGCCGCGATGCGCACGGGCGCGGGGCTCGTGACGATCTGCACCTGGGCCGACGCCGCGCCCGCGATGGAGTCGCGCGTCGTGGAGCTGATGACGACCTCGATCGATCCGGACGGTATCGCCGCGTCGCTCGACGGCGCGCTCGCCGGGCGGCGGGCGGTCGCGATCGGCCCTGGCCTCGGCCTCGACGAGCGGGCGCGGGCCGCGGTGGATCACGTCGTGCTCGGCTGGGACGGCCTGAAGGTCGTCGACGCGGACGCCCTGACGCACTTCGCCGGCCGCCCCGAGGCGCTCGCGACCGCGCGCGGGCGCCTCATCCTGACGCCGCACTCCGGCGAGCTCGGCCGGCTGCTGGGCCGGAGCGCGCGGGCCGTCGAGGAGGACCGCTTCGGCGCCGTGCGCGAGGCGGTGGCCCGCACCGGGGCGATCGTCCTGTTGAAGGGGGCGCGCACGGTCATCGCGCTCCCGGACGGCCGCATGTTCATCTGCATGGCGGGCAACCCGGCGCTCGCCACCGCCGGATCGGGCGACGTCCTGACCGGCATGATCGCGGCGCTCCTGTGCTCGATGGAGCCTTCCGCCGCCGCGAGCGCGGGGGTGTTGATCCACGCGCTCGCCGGGGACGTGTGGCGCGCGCAGACGGGCAGCGATCGGGGGCTGCTCGCGAGCGAGATCGCGGAGCTCGTGCCCGGCCTGATCGCGGCCCTGGCCGCCGGCGGCGATCCGCTGTCCGGCCAGATCTAAACAAAAGCCCCCGCGGGCGCGTCCGCCGGGCCGGCGCGCCCCGCGGGCCTCTTCGCCACTCTGACGGGCCGCGGCGACCTGCTGTCGATTTGACACGCGCCCGCGTGCCTCCGCCCGCGCCATCCAGCGCCTTTCGCGCCCTTCGCGCGATCCCCTCGGTGGCACCTGCCTTGCCAGCGCTCATCGCAGGAGGTCCCGCCATGCTCGTCCACCCCGCCCATGCCCCCGCCCGGTCCCCGAATCCAGCGCCGCTGTTGCCCGGCGTGACACGCGCGGTCGGGCGCGGGCCGTCGCTCGGCGCGGCCCGGACGGCGCCGGGCGCGGGCGCGCGGGCGGCCGTCGACGAGCTGCTCCGGGGCCTTGTCGAAATGACACCGGAGCTCTTCGGCCGCGCGCTGCGGCTCTCCCGATCGCCCGCGACGGCGGAGGACCTCGTGCAGGACACGGTGGAGCGCGCCATCCGGTTCGCGGGTAGTTACGAGCCCGGGACCAACCTGCGGGCGTGGGTGCACCAGATCCTCTTCAGCGTCTTCATCACGCGCTGCCGGCGCAGCCGCCGCGAGCGCAACGCCCTCGACGTGCTCGCGACCGACCCGTGCGCCTGGACCGCGCCGGAGCGCCGCGCCGACATGCACGCCCTGTCGCCCGGCGTGCGGCGCGCGCTCGCGACGCTCCCGCCGAGCTTCCGCGACACCGTGGTGCTCGTGGACCTCGAGGAGCTTTCTTACAAGGACGCAGCGACGCAGCTGGGCGTCCCGGTCGGCACCGTCATGAGCCGCCTGCACCGCGGCCGGAAGCTGCTCGCCGAGGCGCTGCGCGGCGAGGCCCGAGGCCCGAAGATCGACCTGAAGACCGACGCGCCCACGGACGTGCAGGCCGCCGCGTGATCGGCGGTCGCGCCCTCCGCGCGCCCGGCTTGCCCCCCTGATCGGCGGCCCCTACCATCGGCGTGCCACCGAGGAGGCGTTCCTCGCCAGGAGGCACCATGGCAACGACGGCGAAAGAGCCCCACGTCGTGATCGTCGGCGGAGGCTTCGGCGGCCTGAACGCGGCAAAGGCGCTTCGCAACGCCCCCGTCCGGGTCACGCTCATCGACAGGACCAATCACCACCTGTTCCAGCCGCTGCTCTACCAGGTGGCCACCGCCAGCCTCTCGCCGGCCGACATCGCGGTTCCGATCCGCTCGGTCCTGTCGCGCCAGCGCAACGTCCGGGTCCTGCTCGGCGAGGTCACGGGCGTCGATCTCGCCGGCCGGCGCATCACCGTCGACGCCGACACGATGAAGTACGATTACCTCATCCTCGCGGTCGGCGCGGCGAACAACTACTTTGGCCACGAGGAGTGGGCCCGCTTCGCGCCGGCGCTCAAGAACCTCGACGAGGCGCTCACCATCCGCGAGCGCATGCTGCTCGCCTTCGAGGCCGCCGAGCGCGAAACGGACCCCGCCGTGCGGCGGCGGCTGCTCACCTTCGTCGTCATCGGCGGCGGCGCCACGGGCGTCGAGATGGCCGGCGCCTTCGCCGAGCTCGCGCGCTACATCCTCGAGCGCGACTTCCGCTCCCTCGACGCCTCGCTCTCGCGCGTGCTGCTCGTCGAGATCGGCCAGCGCATCCTCCAGGCCTTCCCCGACAGCCTCTCGGCGAGCGCCGAGGAGCAGCTCACGTCGCTCGGGGTCGAGGTCATCAAGGGCCGCCGCTTCCGGACCATCGACGAGCAGGGGGTCGAGTTCGAGGACGGCGAGCGCCTCCCCGCCGCGACGGTCATCTGGGCGGCGGGGGTCCGCGGCACCCCGCTCGCGCGCGCCCTCGGGGTCGAGCTGGATCGCATCGGCCGCGTGAAGGTCGAGCCGGACTGCTCCCTGCCCGGCCACCCGCACGCCTTCGCGATCGGCGACATGGCCATGCTCCGCGACCGGAACGGCGTCGAGGTGCCCGGCCTCAGCCCCGCCGCGATCCAGGAGGGGCGCTTCGTCGCGCGCTGCATCCTCGGCGACCTCGCCGGCCGCCCGCGCGGGCAGTTCGCCTACCGGGACAAGGGGACGATGGCGACCATCGGCCGCTCGCGCGCCATCGCCAGGGTCGGGAGCCTGCAGATGTCCGGCTCGATCGCGTGGCTCGCCTGGCTGGGCGTCCACGTGCTCTTCCTCATCGGCTTCAAGAACCGCTTCGCCGTCATGTTCGCGTGGATGTGGCAGTACATCACCTTCAAGCGCGGCGCCCGGCTCATCACCGGCCACACCGCCCGCGCCGCGCTCCCCGCGGCGGCGCCCGCGGCCTCCCCCCCGGCGCCCCGCCCGTCGGCCAGGGGCGCGGTGGCGGACGCCGTCTCCGGCGGCGCCTGAGCGCCGTCCGCGCTCGCTTGCTTGACGCGCGGCCTCCACCATGGCGGATACGCCTCCAGTGAAGGCACGCAGAGCCCAGCCATCCGCGCGAGCGGCGACCGCCGAGCCGCCGCCGCCCCCGCCCCCGGCGAGCGAGCCGGGCGGGGACGACCTCGCGCTCGACGAATCCTCGGACCTCACGCCGGTCGTCGCCACCAACCTGAAGCGGTTCCGGGCCGAGCGCGGCCTGTCGCTCGAGCGCCTGGCGAAGGCGTCCGGGGTGAGCCGGGCGATGCTCGGGCAGATCGAGCTGGGCCAGAGCACGCCGACCATCAACGTCCTCTGGAAGATCGCGCGCGCCCTCGGGGTCCCGTTCTCGGCGCTGATGAGCCAGGCGGCCTCGCCCGTCACGACCGTCATGCAGGCCTCGCACGCGCGCATCCTGCGCTCGCGCAACGGCGAGTTCTCCTCCCGGGCGCTCTTCCCGATGGACCGGCCGCGCAACGTGGAGTTCTACGAGCTCCGCCTCGCGCCGCGCTCCGTGGAGCACGCCGACGCGCACGCCCCCGGGACCTCGGAGAACCTGATCGTCACGGAGGGCTCGGTGGAGATCACCGTGGCCGGCGAGCGGCGCGTCCTCGAGACCGGCGACGCCATCCTGTTCGAGGCCGACAGCCCCCACAGCTACCGCAACCTGGGCGGCGCCGAGGCCGTCATGTACCTCGTCATGACGTACGGATCGCGCGGGTAGCCCCCCACCGTTTCCGGACCCCGGCCGCCGCGTGTCCCTCCGGTATCCAAGACGTGTCCTCCGTTATATTGTCAGATTCCGCTTGCGTCCTCTGCTTTAGCGTGAGATATGTCCGCTATAGCGGCGGGAGCCCGCTGCTGGTATCAAGGAGACGGCGCGATGCGGATCACCTGGATCGGTGGGTTGGATCGCAACCAGGCGCAGCTGGAGCGGATGGCGTTGCAGGCCGGGCACCGTCTGGAGTTTCACACGGGCAACACGGGGGGCCGCGGGGCGGCCGAGATGCGGGCGGCCATCGAGCGGGCGGACCTCGTCATCGTGCTGACCGACGTGAACAGCCACGGCGGCGTGCTGCTCGCCAAGAAGCTCTGCCAGAAGCTCGGCCGGGCGGCCTTCATGGCCCGCCGCGTCGGGGCGGCGCGCTTCCAGCAGCTCCTCGACGCGCTCGCGCAGCGTGAAGCGCGGTATCTGGCGACCGGATGAGGGA
The DNA here is from genome assembly GCF_028553905.1 of Sorangium sp. So ce836. Taxonomy (NCBI): domain Bacteria; kingdom Pseudomonadati; phylum Myxococcota; order Polyangiales; family Polyangiaceae; genus Sorangium; species Sorangium sp. So ce836. Next base: position 749,560 of record NZ_CP102233.1, read on the forward strand.
GTGAGGACGAGCGATGCGATGCTTGATGATGGTGCTCTGCTGCGTGCTCGCGCTGGCCGGGTGCTCGAAGAGCGAGGCGAGCAAATCGGGCTCGGTGCAGCTCCTGAACGTCTCGTACGACCCCACGCGCGAGCTCTACGAGGAGGTGAACGCCGCCTTCGCGAAGCGCTGGAAGGAGCAGAGCGGGCAGGACATCACCGTCAAGCAGTCGCACGGCGGCTCGGGCAAGCAGGCCCGGTCGGTGATCGACGGGCTCGAGGCGGACGTGGTCACGCTCGCGCTCGCCTATGACGTCGACGCGCTCGTGCCGAGCGGCCGCCTCAAGGAGGGGTGGCAGGCGCGCCTCAAGGACAACAGCGCTCCTTACACGTCGACGATCGTCTTCCTGGTGCGCGCGGGCAACCCGAAGGGCATCAAGGACTGGGACGATCTCGTGAAGGAGGGCGTCGCGGTCATCACGCCGAACCCGAAGACCTCCGGCGGCGCGCGGTGGAACTACCTGGCCGCGTGGGGGTACGAGCTGAAGCGGACGGGCGGCGACGAGGCCAAGGCGAAGGAGTTCATCGGCCGCCTGTTCAAGAACGTGCCCGTCCTCGACACGGGCGCGCGCGGCTCGACCACCACGTTCGTCGAGCGCGGGCTCGGCGACGTCCTGATCGCTTGGGAAAACGAGGCGCTGCTCGCGGTGAAGCAGAGCGGGCAGAACGGTAAGGACAAGTTCGAGGTGGTCGTGCCGTCGATCAGCATCCTCGCCGAGCCTCCTGTCGCGGTGGTCGACAAGGTGGTCGACAAGCGAGGGACGCGGGCGGCGGCGGAGGCGTACCTCAACTTCCTCTACACGGAGGAGGGGCAGCGCATCGCGGTGAAGCACTTCTACCGCCCGCGGCATCCGTCGGTCCTCGCGGCGGCCGAGTCGGAGGGCGTCTTCCAGAAGGTCGCGCTCTTCTCGATTGACGAGGTGTTCGGCGGGTGGCAAAAAGCCCAGAAGGCGCACTTCTCCGACGGCGGCGTCTTCGACCAGATCTACCAGGCCGGCAAGTAAATTTCTGTGGCTCTCCTCTGGCGGCGACAGAGCGTTCTGCCCGGCTTCGGGCTCGCGATGGGGATTACGGTAACGTACCTGTCGCTGCTCGTGCTCGTCCCGCTGTCGATGATCTTCCTCAAGACGGCGACGCTGGGGCCCGGCGAGATCTGGGATGTGGTGACGTCTCCGCGCGCGATCGCCTCCTTGAAGATCAGCTTCTCCGCGTCGCTCATCGCGGCGGGCATCAACGCGGTCTTCGGCGTGCTCGTGGCGTGGGTGCTCGTGCGCTACAGCTTCCCGGGCAAGTCGATCGTCGACGCGCTCGTCGATCTGCCGTTCGCGTTGCCGACGGCGGTCGGCGGCATCGCGCTCACGGCCATCTACGCGCAGCAGGGGTGGGTCGGCCGGTTCCTCTACCCGCTCGGGATCCAGAGCGCGTTCAGCCGCCTCGGCGTGGTAATCGCGCTCACCTTCGTGGGGCTCCCGTTCGTCGTGCGGACGGTCCAGCCGGTGATGGAGGAGCTCGAGGTGGACCAGGAAGAGGCGGCGGCGTCGCTCGGCGCGGGCCGCTTCGAGATCTTCCGCCGGATCCTCCTGCCGGCGCTCTGGCCCTCGATCCTCACCGGGTTCGCGATGTCGTTCGCGAGGGCGTTCGGCGAGTACGGCTCGGTCGTGTTCATCTCGGGGAACATGCCGCTCAAGACCGAGATCATGCCGCTCGTCATCATGACGAAGCTCGAGCAGTACGACTATGCGGGGGCGACGGCGCTCGCCCTCCTGATGCTGATCTGCTCCTTCGTGCTCCTGTTCGTGATCAACCGACTCCAGCGCTGGAGCGGCTCGCGCGTCTCGTCGCGGAGCCCGGTCGAGGCGCCGCGCGCGGCGCCCGAGGGGGCCGCGGGGGCCGGCGCGCCGGGGGTCGCGTCGTAATGGCGGGCGCGGCGGGCAAGCTGCGGGTGAGGTCGCGCGGGGCGGTGCGCGGCGCGACCTCCGAGCCCACGCTGGTGCGCTGGGCGCTCACGGCGGCGGCGCTCGCGTTCCTCGGGTTCTTCCTCTTCCTGCCGGTCGTGGCGGTGTTCATCGAGGCGCTGAAGGACGGCCTCTCGGGCTACTGGCGGGCGATCACCGCGCCGGACGCCGTGGCCGCGATCCAGCTGACGCTCACGACCGCGCTCATCGCCGTGCCGCTCAACCTCGTCTTCGGCGTGGCCGCGGCCTGGGCGATCGCGCGCTTCGAGTTCACCGGCAAGAGCCTGCTGGTCACGCTGATCGACCTGCCGTTCGCCGTCTCGCCGGTGATCTCCGGCATGATCTTCGTGCTCCTGTTCGGTGCGCAGGGGGTGATCGGCCCCTGGCTCCTCGATCACGACATCCAGGTGATCTTCGATCGCCCCGGGATCATCCTGGCGACGACGTTCGTGACGTTCCCCTTCGTCGCGCGCGAGCTCATCCCGTTCCTGGAGAGCCAGGGGGCGGACGAGGAGCACGCGGCGCTGTCGCTCGGCGCGAGCGGGTGGAGCATGTTCTTCCGCATCACCCTGCCCAACGCGAAGTGGGGTCTGCTCTACGGGGTGGTGCTCTGCAACGCGAGGGCGATGGGCGAGTTCGGCGCGGTGTCGGTCGTCTCCGGCCACATCCGGGGGCAGACCAACACGATGCCGCTGCACGTCGAGGTGCTCTACAACGAGTTCCACTTCTCGGCGGCGTTCGCCGTCGCCTCGCTGCTCGTCCTCCTCGCGCTCTTCACGCTCGTGGTAAAGCGCCTGATCGAGCACCGGGCGCAACGCGAGACCGGCCCGGAGCTGGACGAGACGGCGAAGGCCGGCGCGGGCTGACCGGGCTGCGCCCGGCTTGCGATGGGCCCCCAGCGCTCCAGGTTCGAGCGAGGGGGGTACGATGCGGTTCTTGGACGCGATTGGGCGTGCGATCGGGGGAGTCCTGTCTCCCATCGCCTTTGAGGGCAGCCTTCTCCGGGGAGCGAGGCTGTTCCACCCGGACGGCGTGGTCTACTGCGCGGGGGTGAAGCCGCTCGCGGTGGAGGGCGAGGTCGGCGCGCTGGCGCAGCGGCTCGGGGGGCCGGCGCTCGTGCGGCTGTCGGGCGGGATCTGGCGATGGCGGAGCGTCAAGGTCGAGCGCCGACCGGACGTCCTGGGAATCGCGGTGCGCTTCCGGACGAGCGAAGAGGTGACGCCGGTGGTGAGCGCCGGCGATCAGGATCTCATCTTCTTGAGCGCGCGGCGCCTGTGGCTGCTTCCGATCGCGATCTTCACGACGAAGACGCGTGATTTCTTGGACAACCACTATTACGCGCAGCTGCCGTTCGACGTGGAGGGCTTCGGTCGCGCGGAGTTCCGGCTGATACCGCTGCGCCCGTCGACGGTGAAGGGCCATCGCCTGGAGAGGCTGGAGCGCTCGGCTGCGGCGGGGCTCGCGCTGCTGCGGCTCGAGGTCCGGCGCCGGGGAGCGCGGGCGCGCTGGATGCCCGTGGCCGATATCGAGCTGTACGAGCCGGTGGACATCGACCAGAACACCTTGCGCTTCAACCCGTTCCAGGCGGGGAAGGGGATCGTGCCGAGCGGGTTGATCCAGTCGACGCGGCTCTGGACCTACTGGGGCAGCTACTTCGGGCGGGTGCTCGGGGCGCGGATACGGGCGAGGCGGGCGAGCGCGGGAGCGGCGCGGAGGGCGCGGGGGGCGCGAAGGGTGCGGGAGCAGTAAGGGGCGCTCTCCGGAAGGCAGCGGTCGGCGGAGGGGGGAGGCGGGAGCGCACGGCGCGCGCTGGGGCCCCGCCGAACTCGCAAGGCCGGGCTTCCCCTCGCTGCGCGAGGAGAAGCCCCGGCAAGATGCTCAGACAGCGGCCCGTCCCCAGCGCGCGCCGTGCGCTCCCCCTCCGCCGGCTCGAGGCCGCGGAAAGCCGCGGAAGGCCTTGGACGGTCGCGAAGGCCGTGGAAGGCCGCGGAAGGCCGCGGAAGGTGCGCAACGGCGGAACTCCCGTCGAGGTGGCTCGGACGCATAAATGCCGGCGGGGCGCGGTAAAGGCGTTGACATCTGGGCAGAAGTGAGGCATGACCTCCCGCCGCTTCGAACAGTCGGTGAGGTAGCCAAGTGGTTAGGCAACGGTTTGCAAAACCGTTATACGCGGGTTCGAATCCCGTCCTCACCTCCGCAACGACGAAAGTCCGGTCCGAGCGCTGAAGCGGTCCGAGGGCAGAGCGATGGGCCAGGCTGGGACGCGAGCGCCGGTATCCTCGGAAGGCTCATGATCCGTCTCCTGACCCCGGCCGACGAGCCCTTGCTCTGGGAGATGCTCTACCAGGCCATCCACGTCCCGGAGGGCAGCCCGCCGCCCCCGCGGGACATCGTGCGCCGGCCCGAGCTCTCCAGGTACGTGCAAGGCTGGGGACAGCGGGACGATCTTGGCGTCGTGGCGCTCCAGGAAGGCGAGGTCGCAGGTGCCGCCTGGCTCCGGCGGCTCACCGGCGCGCTGCGAGGGTACGGCCACGTCGACGACGAGACCCCGGAGCTCTCCATCGCGCTCCTGCCCCAGCACCGGGGGCGAGGGCTGGGCACCCGGCTGCTGACCTCCCTGCTGGAGGAGGCCCGGAACCGCTACCCGGCCATCTCGCTGAGCGTCTCGCCGGACAACCCCGCGCTGCGGCTCTACCGACGCCTGGGTTTCGTCGAGGTGGGCCGGAACGGCGCGTCGCTCACCATGGTGCTCACGCTCTCGGATCAGCGAGGCTCGAACCAGGTGTATCCGTAATCGAAGCAGAGCTCCTCGCCCTCGTGGATGTCGCGGAGCGCTATGGCAGCCATCGAGTCCGGCACCGGACCGTCGTTCATCTCGATGTTGGGCGTCGACGAGTGGTTGTACAGCGCGAGCAGCCCCCACGCATACGCCTTCTCCCGCCCAGGCTCCTGTCCCCACGTGAACACGTGATGGAGCGCCTGACAGTCGCGGTGCTCCTCGGTCTTCAGATCCGACGCCGGGAAGCAGCTGACGGCGGCCCACTCGACGACGGTGCCCTTCGGCAAGAACCGGCGAGCGAAGACCCCACGGCCCTTGCCGGGGATGCGGCGCCAGACGACGTTCGGATGGAACTGGTTCTCGGCGATGATGGCGTCGATTTCCTGATCGGTCATGGCAGGCGCCGCGGACGCTACCACGCCTCGCCGCAGCGGGACACCGCTCGGCCGCGAGGGCGCCGGCGAGGTCCCGCCGGGCCGGCGCACAAATCGGACAGGATCTCCGGCGGCGCGCCGCACTAGAGTCGCCGCCGCATGAGACGCCTGCCGCGCGGTTCCGCCGTGGTGATCGCCGTGATCGCCGCCTTCGTACTGCTTGGATTCGTGCTCTTGTCCGCGCCGGGACACGACGATAGCCACATCACCTACTGGGCCGCGCACACCCTCGAGGAGCACGGCCAGATCCTCAATTACAACGGCGAGCGCGTGGAGCAGAGCTCCAGCCTGGCCCACGTGCTCCCTCGCGACGCGCGATTTCCTGACCTGCCTGCTCGTGGCGATCGATACGGCGCTGCTCGCCGGCACTTCCCTCGAGGGCAAGCGGACGAGCTACAGGTGGAACATCCAGTGATCGTCGGCGTCCGCGGCGCCTGGGCCCGTGATACCGTGGCTCGGCCGGAACTCCTCACCCGCGACGCGAGCGCGCTGCGGACTCCGGCGCGCTGACGCATGGCCTCGGATCCCCCGCGACGACCCGCCGCGCTGCCCGAGGCGCAAGGCCCCCGACCAGGGCCGAGCGCCCCGTCGGCCCCGCTGGAGCCCACGCTGCCGTACGACGCAGGCGCGGCGAGCTCCGATCCGACGCCGAGCGAGCGCGCGCCGACGCGGCTCTGGTCGCCGCAGCGCCCCGCGCCGGCGCCGCCCGCGGCCGCGCCTCCGCCGCCGGCGCCGCCCGCGGCCGCGCCTCCGCCGCCGGCGCGGGTCGCCGCGGCGCTCCGCGCGGCCGTCGCGGCGCTCGGCAGGACCTTCCAGCGGAAGCCCCGCGGCGCCGGGCCCAGGCCGCCGCTCCGGCCGCAGCTCGTCCGCTGGGGCAAGCGGCTCGCGATCGCCCTCGCCGTCCTCCTCGCCGCCGCGGTGATCGCGTTCTTCCTCGTCGTCCGGCACTACGAAGCCGATCTGCCGACAACCGCGGAGCTGAAAAATTACAACCCGCCGCAGGTGACGCGGTTCCTCGCGCGCGACGGCACGGTGCTCGGCGAGCTCTTCGTCGAGCGCCGGACGCTCGTGCCCGTCACCGAGATCCCGGCGGTGATGAGCCTCGCGGCGCTCGCGGCCGAGGACGCCAGGTTCTACAAGCACGACGGGCTCAACTACCTCGGCATGCTCCGCGCGTTGCTCGTCAACCTGCGCTCCGCGGAGGCGCGCCAGGGCGGCAGCACGATCACCCAGCAGGTCGTGAAGAACGTGCTGCTCACGCACGAGCGCACCCTCGACCGCAAGATGCGCGAGCTCCTCCTCGCCCGCCGCATCGAGCAGGAGCTCACGAAGGACCAGATCCTCGAGCTCTACCTGAACCACATCTACTTCGGCCACGGGCGCTACGGGGTCGAGGAGGCGGCGCGGTTCTACTTCGGCAAGAGCGTCCGCCAGGTGACGCTCGCCGAGGCGGCGCTCCTCGCGGGCCTCGTGAAGGGGCCATCCATCTACTCGCCGCGCGTGAACAAGGAGCGTGCCGAGAAGCGCCGCGCCTTCGTGCTCGGCCAGATGCGCGAGAAGCGCTTCGTGCCGGCCGCCGAGATCGACGCCGCCCTCGCCGAGCCGATCCGCCTCGCCCCCGAGCCGGAGCACTCGGACGAGCTCGCGCCCGAGGTCCTCGCCGAGGCCGAGCGCGCGCTGCGCAAGGCGGTCGGGCCCGAGGCCAGGTACGGCGGCTACACGGTCGTGACGTCGATCGACCCGAAGATGCAGGCGGCGGCGCGCGCGGCGGTGCGCCAGAACCTCGACGCCTACGCCGCGCGCCACGGCCTCGTCGCGCCGTTCGCCCGAAAGAAGGGGGATCCGGCGCCGTTCCAGGGCGCCCCCAGGGATCCGAACCGCGCCTACCTCGGCGTGGTGACGGGCGCCGACGACGCGCGCGGCGCGCTCGCGATCCGCGTGGGCACGGCGCAGGGGACCGTCGACCTGCGGAGCGAGCGCCGGTACAACCCGCGCGGGCTCCCGCCGAGCCGCTTCGCCGAGGTCGGCAAGGTGCTGCGCGTGCGCTTCGCGGGCGAGCCCGAGGCCGGCAAGCTGCGGCTCGATCTCGGCCCGCAGGGCGCGCTCATCGCGCTCGACGCGCGCACGCGCGAGATCGTCGCGCTCGTCGGCGGCTACGAGGGCGCGCGCGGCGGGCTCGATCGGGCGAGCCACGCGCACCGGCAGCCGGGGTCGACGTTCAAGGCCATCGTCTACGGCTACGGCATCCACGCGCGGAAGCTCACGGCCGCGTCGATGCTCGAGACGAACCCGGCGGCGCTCGAGGGCTACAAGCCCGGCAACTACGACGAGAGCGAGGGGCAGAGCCCGAAGCGCCTGCGCGAGGCGCTCGCCCACAGCGTGAACGTCGCCGCGGTGGCGGCGCTCCGGGACGTGGGCCCCGAGGCCGTGGTCGCGTGGGCGCGCGAGCTCGGGGTCACGTCGAAGCTCGGCGCCGACCTGTCGCTCGCGCTCGGCGCCTACGAGGTCACGCCGCGCGAGATGGCGGGCGCGTACGCGACGTTCGCGGCGGGCGGCGTATACCAGGAGCCCGTCCTGGTGACGAAGATCACGGGCCCGCGCGGCGAGGCGCTGCCCTTGCCGGCGCGCCCCCCGCCGCGGCCGGCGATGACCGCGGCGGAGGCGTACGTCACGACGGACCTGCTCACGTCGGTCGTCGAGGTCGGCACGGCGAAGCAGGCGCTAGCGCTGCGCCGGCCGATCGCGGGCAAGACGGGCACGACGAACGACGCGAAGGACGCCTGGTTCGTCGGCTACTCGACCGACGTCGCGTGCGCCGTGTGGACCGGCTTCGACGACGCCACGCCGCTCGGCGGCGCCGAGGTGGGCAGCAGCGCCGCCCTGCCGGCCTTCATCGCGTTCATGGACAAGGCGCACGCGGGGCGGCCGGCGACCGACTTCCCGGAGCCGCTCGGGATCGTGCGCCTCCCCATCGACCCGGAGACGGGCGCGCCCGCGATGCCCGGCCAGGAGAACGCCGTCGAGGAGGTGTTCCTCGAGGGCACCGAGCCGACCGGGGTGCCCCTGCCCGACCCGGCCGCGATCGGGCAGGGGATCCTGGACCTGTTCAAACCGCAATGACCGTCGCCCGCGCCGCCGCCCCGCGCGCGCTGGCCAGGCGCCCCGGCGCCCCGGCGAGCCCTGCGTCACGACGTCGCGTTCCTCCGGCGCGCGGGCGCGCTATGTTCCCGCTCGCCGCATGACACGGTCACCGATCCTCGCCGCCCTGCTCCTGCTCCTGGCCGCGTGCAAGGGGCCGGCTCCCGACGAGGGGGTCGCGCTCTCGCCCCAGGCCGCGAAGGGCAAGGCCCTCTTCTCCACGCTGTGCGCGTCCTGCCACGCCCCCGCGGCCAAGCTGGTGGGTCCGCCGCTCAGCGAGATGGCGGCCCTCTACGCGGCCGATCCCGCGGGCATCGTCCGCTGGGCCGTGACCCCGGGCCGCAAGCGGGCCGACGTCCCGCCGATGCCCAGCTTCCGCGGGGTCCGCGAGTCGGACCTCGCCGACGTGGCGCAGTACATCATCGAGGCCGGCACCGCGGCCGGAAAGCAGGCTCCATGATCTATTCGTTCGTCCTCGTCGTGCACTCGTGGCTGCGCTGGGCCGTCCTGCTGCTCGGGCTCCTTGCGCTCGTGCGCTCGGTCCAGGGCTGGACCCAGCGGAAGCCGTGGACCCCGGCGGATCGCAAGGCGAGCGCCGCGTTCGTCGGCGCGCTCGACGCCCAGCTCCTCCTCGGCCTCCTGCTCTACGTCGTGCTCAGTCCGCTGCGGCCCACCTCGCTGGCCGCGCTGAAGGCCGCGATGCCCGTCGCCGCGCTGCGCTTCTTCGCCGTCGAGCACGTCTTCCTCATGATCGTGGCGGTGGCGGTCGCCCACGTCGCCTCGGCCCGGGCCAAGCGGGCGGCGGACCCCACGACGCGGCACCGGCGCATCGCGCTCGGCGTCCTCGTCTCGCTGCTCCTCGTGCTCGCCGCCATCCCCTGGCCGTTCCTGCCCTACGGCCGCCCGCTGTTCCGGTTCTGAGCAGCGGACAGCCCCTTTCGGGACGGTCCGGGGGCCGTACAGGCATCCCTCTCCCGTGCTCCGGGCCGGGGCGGGAGCGGCCGAAAGCGCCCGCCCCCGCCATCACTCGCGGATCTTCGTGTCCCTGTTGTAGCCGCGCGGGTGGAGCGGCGACAGCTTCTCCAGCCAGATCTGCTCCAGCAAGGTGAGCTCGTCGTTCAACGAGAAGCTCGGATCGTCCTTGAGCTTCACGACGTCGAGCACCTCGAACGTGAAGGCCTCGGCGCCGTGCTCCTTCCAATCGCGCTGGAGCTCCTGGTTCGTGTGAGCGCCGATCGACAGCATGAAACGGTGCTTGTTGAGCGGCCCATGGAGGTTCGTGCTGCTGCCGAGCAAGACCTTGCCGTTCACCGTGTTCTTCAGCTGGAAGACGCCCGCCTGCTTGGGGGTCTCGAGGTACTTCCGCTTCAGCTCCTTGCGCGTTTCCATTCTGCTCGCTCCCTTGATGGATTTGCCGGTCCCGGGGGTCTCCTTCCCCGGCTCCGGGGCCTCGATCCGTGTCTCGGGCGCCTTCGCTTCCTGCTCGAGCAGCCAGTAGCGCTGGCCGTCGCGCGCCATGTACCCCTCGTCCACGAGCAGGCGCCGGATGGTGCAGTGGTCGGGATACAGGGTCTGGATGATCTCGTTCACCTCGCGCTCGCGGTAGCGCCGGCCCGCCTGGAACTTGCCGACGAACTGCTCGAGCACGATGCGCCGCTTGCGCCATGGCTTCGGCAGCTGGACCAGCGCGCCGTCGCGGAAGTAGGCGCGCATCACCTTGTTCCGCGACCGCTCCACGCGACGCTGCGCCGGGCCGCCCTCGGCGTGCGGCAGCGCGGCGAGCTCCCTCAGCCGCAGATCGAGCAGATCGGCGCGCAGGGCATAGACCAGGTAATACTGGGTCTTGCGCTTCGTCACGAGGCCCGCCTCGTCGAGCTTCCGCAGGTGGAACGACACGGTGGACGGCGCGCGCCCCAGCCGCTCGGCCAGCTCCTCGGCGCAGTGAGGCCGCTCGATCAGGGCGCTCACGACCTGGAGCCGCGAGGCGTCGGCGAGCGCCTTGAGCACGCCGATGCGCTCCTCGACGCTCAGGGCGCCCGCAGCACCCGGCGTGGGCCCCGCAGCGCCCGGCGTGGGCCCCGCAGAATCCGGTTCGACGGTCATCGAATCAGAATAGCGAGCGCCCGCGCCTGGTCAATCTGTTTCGACGGATGTCGAATCAGTCTCGGTGGGCTCGACGGGCGCCGTCGCGCCGCGTCGGCCCACGCCGGCGGGCGGGCGCCCGCGGGCGAGCCCCGCGGGCGCTGCTCCTCACGCCACGTCTTCCCGGCTCATCCTGAGCAGCCACAGCGGCGCGAGCGCCTGCGACAGGCTCCGCGCGAGCGACGCCTCGGCGAAGCCCATCGCGTAGTCCTCGATCTCGATCGGGGCGGCCCTGCCCTGCTGGCGCGGGGGGTCGAAGCGGATCCTCCGGACCACGGGCAGGAGCGCCGCCGGGTTCGGCGGGAGCGCGCGCCCTTGCCGCGCCGCCTCGTCGAACGCCGCCTGCCGCTCGAGGTGCTCCCGCACCGCGCCCGCCGGCGAGAGGCCCGGGCGCGCCGGCAAGACGCGCACCCGCACCACCTCGGGGCCGCGCGCGAGCGACGTCCAGACGTGCGCGCCCGTCTCGAGCTCGAAGAAGTCGAGCACGCACAGGCCCACGACGCTCAGGACGAGCAGCTCCGCCCCGCGCGAGAGCATCGCGTCGAGCCCCGCCGTCCCGCGGCCCTGCTCGAGCTCGGGCGCGCGACGACCCCCGGAAGGCGCGCGGCCGGCGGGCGCGCCCGCCCACCCGTCGACCTCGCCCGCCGCCTCGCCGTACGCGCGCGCGAGCGCCTCGAAGAGCCCCTCCTCCCGCGCGCCGCCCGCGCCGCCGGCCGGCGCTTCGTCGAGGTGCGCCGCGCGGAGCAGCTCGATCAGGACCGCGTGCTGGCCCGGCGCGTCCACGGTGCGGAGCGCGCGACGGAGGGCGTGGCCCTCGGCGATGCACTCCAGCACCTCCTGCTTCGCCGGCCGGCGCGGCGGTCGCGGCTGATGGCGCCGGTGGAACAGGCGCACCCGGGAGCGGCTCCACGCGTCCTCCCCCACGGTCACGTAGCCGAACCGCCGCACCTCCAGGTCGAGCTGCTGCTGCTCCTCGTCGTCGCCGCTCCGCCGCTGGACGAGCTCGATCCGCTCGCGAAACGCCCGGATCGCGCCGCGCATCGCGTCGAGGTTGTAGACCGCCTCCGCGTGCTCCTCGGCCGCGGATCCCTCCGCGGCGGTCCGGCCGTGCTCCGCGAGGTGGTAGCGGATCCGCTCCGACAGGCGCGCGAGGTCGTCGCTCCGCTCGAGGTCGCCGACGAACTCGAGCAGCGGCGAGAGCTCGGCCGTGAGCGCGCCGAGCGGCTTGGTCATCAGCGGCGCGAGCGCCCACGCGGCGGCCGCGGGCTCGGCCTCCTCGAGCGCCTCGCGGTGCAGGGAGAACGGGGGCGACGCGGCGCCGTGATCCGGCCCGGGCGCGGCGGTCGTGAAGATGCGGAGCAGCTGCATCGCGGCGGGCGCGCCGCGGGTGAGCGCGTCGCTGAGCAGCGAGCCGATCTCGTCCTCGATGAACCGCTTCACCGAGCGGGCGCCGTCCTCGGCCACGAACGCCTCGCGCGCGATCCGCTCGGCCACGCCGGCGCCCCGGCGCACGAAGACGCTCCGCTCGGCGAGCCCGCGCCGGCAGAGCAGCCGGTCGAGCTCCTTCTCGGCCACCCGCACCGCCACCTCGGGGGTCAGCGGCCGGAACGGCACGACGCGATCGATCCGGTTGAACAGCTCGGGAGGGAAGAACTCGCGCACGGCCCGCGCGACCTCCTGGGCCGCCTCCTCGGCCATCGCGAGCGCCCGCGCCTCCGGGAGGCCCGCGCCGCCGAAGCCGAGCGAGGGCCGCGCCCGCGCGCCCAGGTTGGAGGTCATCACCACCACCGCGTGGTTGAAGTGCGCGGGCCTCGCCGCCGCGTCGGTGAGCCGGCCGTCCTCGAAGAGCTGGAGCAAGAGGCTGTGCACCGACGGGTGCGCCTTCTCGATCTCGTCGAGCAGCACCAGCGAGAACGGCTGCTCCCGCACCCGCTGCGTCAGGAGCCCGTCGGGCGCGTAGCGATCGCCGATGAGCCGCGCCGGCGCGTCGGGGCCGCTCTGCTCGCTCATGTCGAAGCGGAGGAGCCGCGACGCGCTGCCGTAGATGAGCTCCGCCATGCACTTGGCGAGCTCGGTCTTGCCGGTCCCCGTCGGTCCGGTGAAGAGGTACACCCCGTACGGGCGCCGCGGATCCACGAGGCCCGCCTTGATGCGCGCCACGAGATCCGCCGCGGCGCGCACGGCCTCCGGCTGGCCGATGACCCGGCGGCCGAGCTCCTCCTCCAGCGCGCCGGCGTCGAGCGGCTCGTCGCCGCCGAGCAGGAGCCTCGGCACGCCGGTCTTCTGCGACAGGAGCCGGAGCACGTCCTGCGAGCCGACCGGCCGCGGCCCGCGCGCCGCGTCGCCGCGCGCCGGCTCCGCGGCGGGCGCGCGGACGACCTCGCGCAGCAGATCCATGGCCTTGCCCGGCAGCGCCTGCGCCGAGAGGAGCGAGCCGCCGAGGTCGAGGATCGTCCGCAGCACGTACGGGCTCACGCGGGCGGCGTGGCGCTGCTCGAGGGCGCGGACCTCCCGCACCATGAGGCGGAACGTCTCGGAGGGGGTCGCCTCGGGGAGGAAGAGCGGCGTGAACAGGGCCGCGAACGCCGGGGCGTCCTGCTCGAGGAGGCGGAACGCCTCGGGGGAGCATTCGCCGACCATCACGATCTCGCGGCGGGAGAGGGGGCCGCGGAAGAAGTCGGCGAGCGAGCGCTCGCTCTGGCGCGACCGCCCGATCCGGCCGAAGTGGTGGATGTCGTCGACGACGAGGATCGCGCCCCGGCTGCGCGCGTCCTCGACGAGCTCGACTCCGCGCTTCTCCCAGTCGCCGAGGTGGCTCATGCCGGCGATGACCCTGCGGCCGCTCACGGCGACGACGTCGCGCGCGCGGTCGAGGTTCTTGTGGGCGCCGTACCCGTCGGCCTCCAGGAGGTCGACCACCGCCCGGTGGATCAGGGTCGTCTTGCCGCACCCCGGCGGGCCGACGACGATGACCGGCTGGGCGCGGCCCGCGCCGAGCAGCAGCGCGAGCTGCTCGCGCTGCGGCGACCGCGGCACGCCCGCGTCGAGGCTGCCCTGGGCCGCGCGCTGCGTGAGGCTCACGCCGAGGCTCGGGAGGACCTTGAGGCCGCGGCGCTTCTTCCAGCGGAACGCCGGGTCGGCGCCCGTGTCGTCGTCGCCCGGCCGATCCGGCAGGTCCGCGAGCGCCGAGCGCGGGGTGCACGAGAACGACAGCGTCGTGATGCGCTCCTTGCCCCGGCTCCAGAGCTGCGCGATCTCGTCGTCGTCGAGCTCGGCCCACGCGGCCTGGAACAGCGCGCGGAGCTGCTCGTCGAGCGGGAGATCGTCGCGGATGGGCGCGGCGTCGCCCTGCCGGATGGGGTGGTAGGCGAAGACGATGCGCTCGTGCTCCGAGGCCCAGCGCGGCTCGAGCACGACGGGGCAGAGCCCGCTCACCTTGCGGCGCTCGCCGGACCCGGCGCCGGACAGCGAGAGCTCGAGGCGCACCTTCTCGAGCCGGATGCCGCGCGGCATCTCGAACCGCGCGAGCTCGGCTGCGCGCGCCTTCTCGAAGAGGGCCCTGAGGTCCTCGATGAGCAGGCGCTGGACGCGCTCCGGGTGCCGCCCCGCCCGCGATCGCGTGCTCGGGCCGAGGCCGAGCGTCACGCTCGCGACGTTCGTGGTGCGGCGTTCGAAGAGCGGGATCGTGAAGTGCACGGCGGCGAGTGTAGCGGGCTGCGCGGCCGGCCACCGCCGAGGCGTTCTTCCGAAGGCGGCGGGGGCGTCAGCGCCCCTCTGGGTTCGCGAGCCATGCCGCGAGGGTCTCGCCGTCCAGGGTCAAGACCACCTCATCCAGACGCTCCTCCCCGAGCCGCGCCAGCCTCTCGGCCAGGGTGCTGCGCTCGTCGTCCGTCATCGTCCTACCGAGCCGCTTCTCGAACAGCCGCGCCAGCGCCAGCCGCTTGCCCTCGTCCAGGCCGAGCCGCTTGCCCTCGTCCAGGCCGAGCTGCCGCTGCTCCGCCTGGTAGCTCTTGAACCACTCCTGGATCTCCATGATGACGTCATCCTCCACGTCTTCCGGGAGCTGCCCGGGGATCTCGTAGCCGAAGTGTACCAAAAGCGGCAGGGCGACGCTCCGCTCCCAGGCGTCTTCCGGCAGCGCCATCAGATCCTGCAGCGCCTCGCGCAGCACCCATCGTGCACCCATCAACCGCAGGATGAGCGTGCTGCGTGTGCGCGGCAGCTCCGAGAGCACCACGACGCGCACGTGCAGCGCCGGCGCCGGACCGTACACACCCGGGCTCAGCGGCTGGCAGCCGAACCCGTCGAGCACCGTCTCGGGCCGTCCCGTGCTGACGACGATGAGCCACGGGAAAGCCACCTCGTTGCGAGGCGCCGGCGGGGCCTCGATCCGATCGGGCGCGGTCCGAGCCCGCCGCTCCAGCTCGTGATGCCACGCGAGCTGCTTGCGCAGGCAATCGCGCATGTGCCGCAGGCCCGGGGTGTTGCGGAAGACCTCGAACATACATGGCCCGGCCGCCAGCTCGCCCAGCACTCCAAGCTCGCGTCGCACCGCCTCGCGCGCCGGATCGGGCACACACCAGACGTCGATCCGCTGGGTGGCTGCGGCGACCTCGACCTCGGTGTCCGACTCCGCCATGCGCCGGAGCGCGTCGCGCAGCAGACTCTTGATGAACTGGTCGGAGCGTTCGCGCATTTGGCAACATCCGCTGTTGATGCCGGCTGTCGCACGTACTGGCGTGCGCGCCGCGTGATCACGCGCGGCTCATGCCTCGCTCCGCAGGTCGCTGCACGAGAAATCGTGAAGACAGCGAGTGTTTCTGTCAGGACAATCGGTGAAGACCGAGTCGGATCTTGAAACGATCGAGTGGTGATGCCCGTAAAGGGTCAATGTTCAAGAGAACGACGCAGCAGCGCTGCGCACGAACACCGGGGCTCCGGCGCTACTCGGACGCTGCCCCGTCCCCGCCTGCGCTGAAGTACTCGCTCCGATCGAGCCCGCTCCCCTCGTCCTCGAACACGAGCAGGTGCGCCAGCGCGACCTCGTCGAGGCGCTCCCAGTACCACGCCGGATCCATGGCGAGCCGCGCCCGACGCCCCGCGATGAGCACCGCGCCCTCGACCTCGTCGTGCTCGCGCGCGGCCGCCCCGCGCCGCCGCGCCGCGGACGAGCCGGCGGGGGGCGGGGCGAGCGACCTGTGCTCCCACTGATCCTCGGCGATGCCGGCCGCGTGCGCGACGAAGTGCACGAACACGTGCAGCCGGCCGTCGCCTGACGCGTCGCGCGCGGCGCCCGCGTCCCGCTTGCGCGTGACGAGCTCGTGGTGCCCCCGCTCGAGCGACAGGAACGCGCCCGCGTACGCGCCGGTGCAGCGGAAGAGCACGTTCCGGAAGCCGCGCTTCGGCTGATCGAGCGCCTCGAGCACGTCGACCGGAGAGCGCGGCGGACCCCACCGCCGGCTCGTGGGCCACGCGCCGTCGCCGGGCCCGCCCCGGTCGCCGTCGATGTGCAGCGTCGCGCTCCACCCCCGCCGCGGGAGCTCCCGGAGGAGCGGCGCGAGCCACCGATCGAACGCCCCCTCGTCGAGCTCCTCCAGGATGAGCGTGATCGCGTCGCGCCGCGCCTCCGTCGCCACGAGCGCGCGCGGCAGCACCTTGCGGACGCCCTCCCACGCCGCGCGCGCCTCGCGCGCGAGCTCGCGCACCTCCTCGCCCTCGAGCAGCGCCATCAGCGCGAGCTCCTCGACGCCGTGCATCTCCTCCTGCGCGGCCGCGAGCTGCCCCCAGAGCTCGCTCAGCCGGTGGTGCTCGGCCTGCAGCGCCGCGGCGTCGATCTCCTGGCGGCGATCGCGCGTGCGCCCGCTCGACAGGCTCAGCTGCGTCAGCAGGAAGTCGATCTGCTCCCGGAGCTGCTCGATCGGCCCGAGGCCCATCCAAAGGTCCACCTCGCGCCGGAGATCGCCGACCTGCTCGACGCCGAACGCCTGCTGCCCCGCCCGCGCCGCGCGCCGCCGCCGCGCCACGAGGCGGAGCGCCGGCGTCTCCGCGCGGCCGACCACGGCGCCCTCCGCCGGCGCCTCCGGCTCCCCCGCCTCGGCGACCCACACGGTGAGGTCCCGCGCCTCGCCGCCGAGCCCCGCGAGCAGCCGCGCGAGGGGCGCCGCGAGGTGCTCCTCGACGTGGCGCCGGAGCGCCCGCGCGCCGTAGGCCGGCGCGTGGCCGTCCTCGGCGAGCCGGGCGAGCGCCCGCGGCGAGACCTCGAGCGCGACGCCCGCCTCGGAGAGCCCGCGACGCCGGCTCAGACGCTGCGCCGTGAGGCGGGCGACCTCGGACAGCTCCGCGCGGGTCAGCGATCGGAACGGCACCACGCGATCGATGCGGTTCACGAACTCCTGCCGGAACGCGCCCGCGACCACGCGCTGGTAATGCGCCTCGTCCAGCGCGGCCTGCTCCTCCGCGGGCGCCGCGCCTCGCTCGCCCGCGAACCCCGCCTGCGCGCGCCGCTCCGCCGCGCCGAGGTTCGAGGTCATGATCACGATCGCGTTGTGGAAGTACGCCGTCCTGCCGCGCGCGTCGGAGAGGCGCCCCTCGCCGAGCACCTGCAGCAGGAGATCGAACACGGCCCGGTGGGCCTTCTCGATCTCGTCGAGCAGGAGCACGCAGAACGGCTGCTCGCGCACGCGCTGCGTGAGCAGGCCGCCCGCGCCGTCGGTCCCGCGGATCAGGCGATCGGCCGCGCCCTCGCTCGAGAACTCGCTCATGTCGAACCGCGAGAGCCGATCGGGCGACCCGAAGAGCAGCCCCGCGAGCGCGCGGGCGAGCTCGGTCTTGCCGACGCCGGTCGGCCCCACGAAGAGGAACGTCGCGAGCGGCTTGTCCGGCGGCGAGAGCCCCGCCTTCACCACGGCGATCGTCTCGGCGAGCGCGCGCACCGCGCGCTCCTGCCCGATGACGCTCGCCCCGAGATCGCGCGCCACGCGATCGACCCGGAGCGGCAGATCGTCGCGCAGGAGGAACGCCGGCATGCCGGTGCGCATCGAGAACAGCTCGTGGAGATCGCTCCGCCCGAGCGTGACCGGCTCCCCTTGCGCGGTCCGCTCCCGCTCGTGCACGGTGCGCAGGTCCTCGTAGAGGCGGACCGCCTTGCCCGGGAAGGCGCTGTAGGGGAGGTAGCGCTCCGCGAGATCGACGAGCGCCGTCAGCGCGTCGCCCGCGACCGCGGGGCGGTGCGGCTCGACGCGGCGGTCGCGCTCGGCGCGCTCGGCGAGCGCCTTCCGGGTGCCCTCCGCCGAGAGCGGCTCGACCCGGATGCGGCTCAGGCCGGCGAAGAAGGCCCAGTGCCGCCCCTCGAGCGCGTCGAGCCGGTCGTCCCGCAGCTCGCACACGACGCGCACCCGCCCCTCGTCGAGGTAGGGCCGCATCGCGCCGGCCAGGTCCACGTGACCCCCCTCGGCGCGCTCGGCCAGGAGGTCGTCGAGGCTCTCGAAGTACAGCACGGCGTCGAGCGCCGCGGCGGCCTCCATCACGCCGTGGATGCGCTCCTGCCACTGCCCGAGCCCGCTCATGCCCGCGACGAGCTGCGCGCCCGACGTCGCGTAGACGAGCCGCGTCTGGCGCGCGACGTAGGCCTGCATGAGCGCCGTCTTCCCGGCGTGCTCCGGGCCGACGAGCAGGACGCCGAGGCGCTCGTCGCCGTCGAGCAGCGCGGCGAGGCGCGCGAGCTCCGCGTCGCGGCAGGCGAGCGGCGGCGGAGCCGGGCTCCGCTGCGCGGCCACGTGGAGCGGCGTCGCGACCGAGACGAGCGCGTCCACCGCCTTCTTCCGCCGCGCGCGCTCGGCGGCCGAGGCGCCGCGCTGCCCGCGCCCGCCCGAGGGCTCGGGCTCCGGCAGCGGGGCGTGGAGCACCTCCAGGCGGTGCGCGCTCCCGGGCAGGAGCCCCTGGTGCTCCCACGTCGACAGCGCCTGCGAGGCGAGCAGCCGGCGCACCTCGTGCCGGATCGCCGGCGCGATCGGCTCGCCGGCCTCGACGTGGAACGCGTGGCCGAGGCTCGGCACGAGCACCCACGCGTCGCGCGCCGCCGGCGCGCTCTGGGGCGCCCCGCGCGCCGCCCGCTCGCCGGCGGGCACCACGACGCACGGGAAGCTCACCGGCGTCTCGCTCCGCAGCTTGCGCGGCAGATCGTCGCGCGGGACGGGGACGTCCACGGAGAGGAGCTCGGTCCCCTCCGGGAACGAGAGCCGGGAGATCGCCTCGGGCTGGGCGCGCGCCGCGTGCTCGCGCAAGAAGAGCCGCTGCTCGACGAGGACGTCGTCGTCGCGGCCGAAGCTCGCGGCGTCGGGCGCCGCGACGGGGAAGGCGACGCACGCGCCGTCGAAGCGCTCGCGCACGAAGACGAGCGCCCGCGCGGTGCGCCCCTCGCGCGCCTCGGGGGCGCCGTCCGCGGGCGCGCCCGCTCCGTCCTCAGGAGCGGGCGCGGATCGTCCCTCGTCGCCGGAGCTCGCGCTCATCCGAGGGGGCGGAGCAGACCCGATCGGCCCGGTCGGCGCAATCGGATCGGCGCGCCGCTCACGACGGGTCGGCCTTGGGCGTCGCGGGCGTGCTCGGGGGCAGCTCGGGCTTCTTGATGTACTCGGTCGGGAGCTCGCCGGTGAGCGACTTGAGGAAGGCGACGATCGACTTCACCTCCTCGGGCTTGGCCTCCACGCCGAGCTGGTGCCACGCCATCTTGGTCACGGTCTCGTCGAGCGTCGCGATCGAGCCGTCGTGGAAGTAGGGGAAGGTCTTCTCGATGTTCCTGAGGCTCGGGACGCGGAAGAAGAACTTGTCCTTCTCGTCCTTCGTGGCGTCGAAGCGCCCGTTGTCCTTGAGGCCGGCGTACTCCTTCACGAGGCCGAGCTTCTGGAACGTCGAGCCGCCGACGGCGACGCCCGTGTGGCAGGTCGGGCAGCCGAGCGAGATGAACTTGTGGAACCCGGCCTTCTCCTCGGCGGTGAGGGCCTTGTCGTCGCCGTCGAGGTACTTGTCGAAGCGCGACGGCGTGACCAGGCCGCGCTCGAACGCGCCGATCGCCTTGGCCATGTTGTCGTAGGTGATCGGCTCCTTGTCGTCGGGGAAGGCGGCCTTGAAGAGCTTCACGTACTCGGGGATCGACTTGAGCGTCGTGATGACCCGCTTCTCGTCGGGCATGGCCATCTCGACGGGGTTCAGGATAGGCCCCTTGGCCTGGTCCTCGAGCGTGGCCGCGCGGCCGTCCCAGAACTGGGCGATGTGGTGGCCCGCGTTGTAGGCCGACGGCGAGTTGCGGCCGCCGAGCTGGCCCTTGTGCCCGGAGGAGAAGTTCTTGTTGTCCACGCCGTAGTTGGACAGGTCATGGCACGAGTTGCAGGAGATATCGTGGTTCTTCGAGAGGCGCGCCTCGTACCAGAGCATCCTGCCCAGGGTCACCTTCTCATCGGTGATCGGGTTCTTGTCGTACTCGAATTTGGCGGGCAGCACCTTGAAGGACTTGACGTCGTCCGGATTGAAGACGAGCGGCTTCACGTCGCCCGTCGTCGAGGGCTTTGCCGTGGTCGCGGCCGGGGGGGCCTTGTACTCGTACTCCGCGGATCGTTCGCAGGCGCCGAGGCCGGCGGCGACGAGGAGCACACAGACGAGAGATGAGGGCGAACGCATGATGTCTCCTGGCTCGTGAGGACGAAGTCCACGGTAGATAGAGCCGCCTGCTACGTCAACGCGCGCCTCAGCCGCGCCGCCGTCGCCGTCGCGACCGTCGGCCAAGGCGCGCTGCGCGGCGCCGTCGCGCGGGGCGCCCGGCGACGCGGTGCGTGTTACGGCCAGGTTGCGACTCCTGGTCTCGAAGGTAGCGCAATGGGCGCTGAGGTGCCGCCTTCGCGTCCATCTCCCTCCGAAGTATGCATTTCCGCTTCATCCGATTTATCCAGGCGGACGCGGGGCGCGCTCGCCGGCGCGGCGCAGCGGGGCGGGACGCGGCGGGCGATCCGGGGGAGGTGGCGAGGGCGCTCGCCTCGGGGCCCTTGCGTCGCCCGGGGGCGCTGGGCAACCCTTGCGGCCGTGCAATCGCCGATCGACAGCGGGGTCGTGCTCATCACCGGCGCCTCGTCGGGCATCGGCCGCGCGCTGGCGCGCGAGGTCGCCGGCCGCGCCCGGGCGCTCGTGCTGGTGGCGCGCCGCAGGGATCGCCTGGAGGCGCTGCGCGCCGAGCTCGCCGCGGCGCGTCCGGGCCTCGCCGTGCTCGTCTTTGGCTGCGACGTCACCGATCGGGCGGCGGTCGACGCGATGCTCCTCGCCGTCGCTGCCGAGGTCGGGGGGGTCGACGTCCTCGTCAACAACGCCGGCTTCGGCGATCTCAGCCTGTTCGACCTCTCGGCGTGGTCGCGCACCGAGCAGATGATCGCGCTGAACGTGACGAGCCTCGCGTACCTCACGCACCGGCTCGTCGGCCCGATGGTGTCGCGCGGGCGCGGCGCGATCGCGAACGTGAGCTCCGGCTTCGGGCTCACGTTCGGGCCGGGGATGGCCGCCTACATCGGCACGAAGCACTTCGTCACGAGCTTTACCGAAGGCCTCCGCATCGACCTGGCCGGCACCGGCGTGCGGGTGACGCAGGTCTGTCCCGGGCCGGTGCAGACCGAGTTCACGGAGATGGCCGGCAATTTCACGGGCCTCGAGCCGCCTCTGCTCCTGTCGATCTCTCCGGAGCGCTGCGCGCGCTCCCTCGTCCGCGCGGTGGACCGGGGTCGCGCGCTCGTCGTGCCCGGGGTGGTGGCGTGGTTCGTCGTCTACCTCGGCGTCCTCTGCCCCCGCTGGCTGCTCCGGCTCGTCTACCGGCCGATCGCGCGCATGCTGCGCAAGAAGCAGCTCGCCGTGCGCGGCGCTCCGGCGCCTCCCTGAGGCGCGTCGCGGCCGCGGCCGCATGCGGAAGGTGCGGAAGACGCCGAAGACGCGGAACGGAGCGCCGCTGAGCCGGCCGTCGCTCCGCGCCACGCCGCGCTGCGGGGCCGCGGCGCGGCAGGTTCACCTCCGGGGCGATAGTCCTTGTGGTAGCGTCGTGCGCGGCTCGCCAAGCCCTGAGGAGAACCACGGATGAAGAAATATCGGTGCCTGGTCTGCGATCACATCTACGACCCGGCGGTCGGCGACCCCGACAGCGGCATTGCGCCGGGGACCTTGTTCGAGCACCTGCCCGACACCTGGGTTTGCCCGGAGTGCGGCGCGACCAAGGCGGACTTCGAGCCGATCGAGGACTGAGCGCGCTGCCCCGCTCCGTGCCGCGGCGGGGCAGGTGCCACGGAGGCGCGGGCGGGCGAACGCATCGATGGTCCGCCCGCCGTCCCCCTGTGTTGCGTGGCGCCGTCCGCGTGCCGCCGCGCGATCGACCTCGGGTCGGGCGAACTCGGCGCCTCCGACGAGCCAGCCGCAGCGCTATCGCGGGGCGCTCGGCACGGCGCGGCGAGCGCGGCAAGCGCTCCATGGTGAGCGCGAAGCGCTCCGCGGTGCGCGAAGTACGCCGCGGCGAGCGAGAAGCGTCCTCGCGGCGGCCGCGAAGCACGGCGCCGTGCGTGGGGACGGCGCAGCGCGGTGCAGTGGAGCCAACCGCGGCGCAAGCTCGGTGCGTGCTCGCTGGCGACGATACCGAGGGAGGTAAGAAGAACTGCTAAGAAAGAGAATTGAACGACTTCGAGGGTGGACCTGACAGGGATCGAACCTGCGACCTCTAGAGTGCGATTCTAGCGCTCTCCCAACTGAGCTACAGGCCCTCGCTTTCGAGAGCGCGGACTCTACCCGCCTGGGCGCGGCTGTCAAGCGAAGAAAGCAGTTTCTGTCCGGGGTCCCCGTGCCTTGCCCCCTCCGAGGGTCGGGGCAGCTCGGCACCACCTCTCGCGCGACCCTCGCGGGCCTGCGCGCGAGCGAGGCCTAGTTGGCGGGGCTCTGGTCCGTCTGCGCGGGCTCGCCGGGCGGCTCGGCTTGCGCGCGCGCCTGGGCCTTCGGGTTCTGGAAGGAGAAGAGCCGCTCGCGCTCCTCCCCGTAGCTCTGGGTGCTCCCCCACTTCGGGTTCCAGTCCTTCACCCAGTACACGTCCCCCGAGACGATCGCGTCCTCGGGCCGCCCCGTGCGCTCGGGGTAGCGGTACATGTACTCCTTCATCGCGTCGCGGTACGAGGTGTTCGCCGGCAGCTTGATGCGGGCGAAGTAGTCGCACCAGATCTGGGTGTACGCGAAGCTCTTCGTGTTCAGGAGGTCGAAGTTCGGCGGCTTGCCCGTGAAAGGATCGATGTGGCGGCCGTCGACCGTGACGGCGTCGACCACGATTGTCCCGTCGTCCATCACCGGGTTGGGCGAGAACATGAACCAGCCCTGGAGGAACCGGAGCTTCTGCGCGAGGACCCGCGTCTCCTCGGGGTGCGGCACCTTCCAGCGGTTCTTGATGACCCACAGCTCGACCGCCGCCTGGTTCACGGCGCCGACGAACATCGCGAGCGCGCCGATCTCGCGCAGCCCGATGAGCGCCTTCCGGCCGGCGAGCCGGAGCGGCGCCGGCGGGGGCGCGACCTCCGAGCGCTCCGGGAGCCGCGCGCCGAGCGCCCGGCCCAGGCTGCGGCGGTGCGCCGCCGCCATCGCCGCCGTGACCGCGTCGCGCACGAGCGGCAGGCGGAGCGCCCACGCGACCGCGGGGCCGAGCGGGATCGCCGCGACGACGTCCGCGAGCGCCAGGGCGCCCTCGACCCCCTTGCCGTCGGGGCGCCGCGCGGCGAGCCCGTGCGCCGCGGAGCTCGACGCCTCGAACGTCAGCAGCCCGAACCGGTCCATCCGCTTCAGCACGCGGCAGGCGAGGACGGCGCCCGGCGACCGCGGGTCGAACAGCACGACGCGGGCCCGGTGCGCGCGCCGCATCGTGCGCGCGGCGATCTCCCAGTCCTCGCGGCCGAAGAGGAGCGTCGAGAACACGCAGAGCGCCCACGCGAACGGCCCCAGCACGAACGTCGTGCCGAAGCCGACGTGGAGCACGTTCATCATCACGAGCGCGAGCCGCCGGGACCACACGCGGCCGAGCGGCGAGAGGAGGCACACCGGCATGGCCGCCTCGAACGCGATCACCATCTTCGTCATGAACAGGATGAGGAAGTTCGGCGCGTAGTCGCGGATGTCCGCCACGATCGGCGTCACCATCCGGTCGACGTAGAGCACGTAGTGGATCGCGGTCCCGTTCTTCCAGGCGGGGCCGGTCTTGTGCACCACGTTGAAGAAGTAGATCGCCGCGAGCTGGATCAGCAGGATGGGCCCGACGAGGGTCACGTGATCGTTCGGCTTGAGCGGGTCGTCGACGGCGGTGCGATCGTTGAGATCGTCGGCGGTCCGCTCGCGGCTCCGCTTCATCGACGCGAGGAGCGCGTCGAGCGAGAAGCGATCGCCCAGCGGCAGGAAGCACGTCCAGAGCAGGAGCAGGTTGTGGACGACGTAACCGCCGTTCTCGATGAGCAGGACGCGCCCGTTCATGCTCGTGACGAACACGAGCGAGAGCACCTGCATGAGCTTCGTCTTCCAGCCGATGAGCAGGCAGACGTAGGTCGCGAAGATCACGACCCAGAGGACCGCGAGCTCGCCCGGCGTGGAGAAGGCGTTGACGAGCGAGAAGTTCCCGCTGCCCTGCGGGCGCCAGAGGTTCACGTGGTTCGGCAGGACGCCGATGTCCGCGAACATGTCGTTCCACGCCCACGTGCGGCGGAACAGGTCGCCGATCAGGAAGAAGCCGAGCAGGATGCGCGTGAAGCCGAGCGTCCGCCGGTCGAACGTGAAGAAGCTGTCCCGGAGGATGTCCCACATCGATGGCCCGCGCGGCGGGGGAGCCGCCGCCGGCGCGCCGTCGCCCTCGGCGTCGCCGTCGTCGGCCGCGGCGCGGTCGTCGGCCGCGGCGCGGTCGTCGGCCGCGGCGCCGCCCTGCTCCTCGTCGTTCGCGGCGCCGCCCGCGGGCGCGCCCTCGCCTGCGCCGGAGCCCCCCTCGGCGGCGGCCTTCTGGCCGGCCTCGTGGCTCCCGCTGGGGTCCTCGTCCCGGAGCGCGCCGTCGGGCCCGCGCTCGTCGCGATCGTCGTTTGCGTTCATAAGGCGTCGAGGTCGGTGCTGCGCGAGCGGAGCGCTCGCCGCTATCGGTCCCTACCTACCGCAACCGCGCGGGCGCCGCACGAGGCGACCAGGGTCGCGACGCGCGGGCGCGCCGGGGCCCTGGTCGCCTCGCGCGGCGCGCTCGATGCGCGCGGGCCCACGCGGCGGCGGCGCGGCGCGCTTGATGCGCGCGGCGCGGGGCGGTAACGGGGAGCGGAGGTGCCCCCGATGCCCGACGCGGAAGAGCGCCTTGCGCTCGCGGCCTGCGCCTTTTTGGCCGGCTGCCTCCTGCTCGCGCCGCGCGAGTGGGTCTCGGCGGCGCTCGCGCTCGCGCTCGCGGCGGCGCTCTTCGCCTGGCATCTCCGGCTGCGCGCGGGGGCCCGTCGGGGCGGGCCGGCGGCCGCGACGGCGGCCGCCGGCGCCCAAGGCGCGCCGGTCGAGGCGGCCGCTCCGGGCCTGCCGGCCGCCGCGGTCCTGCCGGCCGCCGCGGGCCTGCCGGACGCCGCCCCGGGCTCGCCGGGCGAAGCGAGCGCTCAGGCCTTGCCGGGCGAGGAGCGGCGGGAGTCCGGCTGAACGCGCAGCGGCGGGCGGCCGAAGCGGGCGCGCACGCGATCGGCGACCGACCGCATCTTCGGCGCCCCGAGGAACCGCCGCTCCAGCCGCCGCTTGCCAGGGATGTCGAGGAGCATCACGCCGATCAGGATCACCAGCGCGCCCGGGCCCGGAACGCCGGGCAGCGAGAGCAGGATCCCGAGCGCCACGGCGACGACGCCGAGCAGGTTCTTCCCGACGCGCGCCGACACGCGCATCCAGGCGGGGCGCCCTGGCAGGAACGGCTCGTCCTCCTGCTTCTGCAGGTAGTCCTCGGGCAGACGGACGAGCACGAACGCGACGAGCGCCGTGCCCGCGACGAAGCTGGCGGCGCACACGCCCACCCCGATCGCGATCTGCCCGCGATGCGCCTGCACGAACGAGATCGCGGAGCGGACGGCGTCCATCATCGAGGATGGGCAGGAGCATACGGCGCGCGGCCGGTCGGGGCGAGGCCGGCCGCGGTCCTCAGGGGACGAGCACGGTGCCGATCGATCCGGGCGCGCTCGCCTCGCGCTCGAGATCGCCCGGGCGGAGCCGCCCCAGGATGTGGATGCGGCGGACCCCCTCCGCGAGCGCGGCGAACGACTCCTCGAGCTTCGGGATCATCCCGCGCGTGACGGCGCCGCTCGCGATGAGCGCGCGCCCCTCGGCGACGGTGAGGCTCGGGATGCGCGAGGCGGGGTCCGAGATGTCGCGCAGCACGCCCGGCACGTCGCTCACGAGGAAGAGCCCTGCGGCGCCGAGCTCGATGGCGACGCGGTTGGCGACCGTGTCGGCGTTGATGTTGTAGACCTGCCCGTCCGCGCCGGCGCCGAGGCAGGCGAGCACGGGCACGTAGCCGCCGCGCCCGAGCAGCTCGAGGAGCCCGCGGTCGACGCCCGTGATGTCGCCGACGAGGCCGAGGTCCACCGGATCGGGGCCGGCGCTGCGGTAGACCTGGGGCGGACGCTTGATCGCCGAGAGGGCGGGCCCGCTCGCGCCGTGGAGCCCGACGGGCCGCGCGCCCGCGGCGAGGAGCGCGGAGCAGAGGTCGACGTTGAGCTTGCCGGCGACGACCATCTTCATGACGTCGAGCGTGTCCGCGTCGGTGACGCGCTGGCCGGCGACCTGCCGGACGGGGATGCCGAGGCGCTCCTGCAGCCGGGTCGCCTGCGCGCCGCCGCCGTGGACGACGACCGCGCGCGCGCCGGCGCGGGTGAGCGCCGCGAGATCGCTGGCGAGGACGGCGAGGGCCGGGCTGCCCACGACCTCGCCGCCGAGCTTGATGACGAGCGGGCCTTCCGACGCTGTCACGGGTGCCTCCGCGTTGCTCTGGGACGGTTCATGGGCGGACACGTATCACTTCTGCAGCGGGCAGGGCAGAGGCCGCCGGGCCCCCGCGCGCCCGCGCTCCCCGCGCGCAGGCTTCCGCGGCGCTGCGGCGCCCGCGCTTCCGCGGCGCGGCGGCGCCCGGGCTTCCGTGGCATGCTGGCGCGGTGATCCAGGCCCTCCGACAGGCGCTGTCCAGCCGCACGGCGCCGATGCTCGCGCTCCTCGAGCGGCTGGTGAACCTCAACTCGTTCACGGACAACCCGCGCGGCGGCGATGCGGTGGGCGAGGTCCTCGCCGACGAGCTCGCGACGATCCCCGGCCTGTCGGTGCGCCGGTTCCCGAGCGCGCGGTTCGCGGCGCACTGGGTGGTGGAGAGCGAGGCGGCGAAGGCGTCGCCGGCGGGGCACGTCGCCCTCGTCGGGCACCTCGACACGGTGTTTCCCCCGGGCGTCTTCGAGGGCTTCCGCCTGGACGGCGATCTCGCGCGCGGGCCCGGCGTGCTCGACATGAAGGGCGGGCTCGTGGTGGCGATCGAGGCGCTCCGGGCGCTCGAGCGGATCGGCGCGCTTGCGGAGATCCCGGTGCGGCTCGCGATCGTGTCGGACGAGGAGGTCGGGTCGCCCGAGGGGCGCCCGCTGCTGCAGCGCGAGCTCGCGGGCGCGGCGTGCGCGCTCGTGTTCGAGGCGGGGCGCGAGGGCGACAGGATCATCACCGCGCGCAGGGGCACGGGGGGGGCGACGGTGCGGGCGACGGGCAAGGCGGCGCACGCCGGCAACGCGCACGAGCAGGGCGCGAACGCCATCTGGGCGCTCGCCCGCTTCATCGACTGGGCGCAGCGGCTCACCGATTACGCGCGGGGGGTCACGGTCAACGTCGGCAAGGTGAGCGGCGGGCAGGGGAGGAACACGGTGCCCGACGCGGCTGAGGCGGCGGTCGATTTCCGCTTCGTGAGCCTCGCGGACGGCGAGGCGACCCTCTCTGCGCTCGCCGCGGCGGCGCACGAGGCGGCGCTCGAGGTGCCAGGCACCTCGGTGCGCGTGGACGGCGAGGTCGCGCGGTCGCCGCTCGTGCGGACCGAGGCGAGCGCGGCGCTCTGCCGGGAGTATGCGGCCTGCGCGCGGGCGGCGGGGCTCGGCGACGCCGAGGCGCCGCTCATCGGCGGCGGCTCCGACGCGAGCTCGACGGCCGAGATCGGGATCCCGTCCATCGACGGTCTCGGGCCGCGGGGCAGCGGTTTTCACACGAAGGACGAGCTCATCGAGGTGGGGACGCTCGTGCCCAAGGCGGAGGCGCTGGCGGCGTTCCTTGTGGGGCGGCGCGCCTCGGCGACGGGGTAGCGCGAGGGCGCCCTTGTGAGCGAGGAGCGAGTCCCGCCGTGTGGCGTGTCGGCCTATGCTGACTGCGGCTCCGCGCGACTCCGGATCTGAACGACTCCGGATCCGTCCTTCGAGGGTTTCGTTACGTCTCCTCGGGCTCGGGCCGCGGCGCGCGCACGAGCTTCAGGTGGCGCGGCATGGCGCCGCTGGCGCCCCGTGGCGGGCCGCCGGACGGCGCGGCGTGCACGTCATCGTCCCGCACGAAGAAGTCGGGCCGCGTCTTCGAGGGCGGCGCGAGATCCTCGACGGCCTCTCCGCGGGTGGCTCGCTCCGCGATGCAGCACGCGCAGTAGCGCTCGGGGTCCCAGTCGATGTCCTCGAGGCCCATCTTCCGCACCCACGACAGCTCCCACATCAGCGTCGGGCTGACGTGGATCACGTTTCCCGAGCGGCGCACGCCGCTGCTGTGGAACCAACGACGCTTGGACATGGGCGCACCTCTCGAGCCGAGGGCGCCCATCTTGCCGCTGATAAAGCAGCTCGCCAAGCGCTCTCCCGGTGAAATCCGTGATACTGGGCGGCCTTACGTCTGAGTTCTTGGAATCGTCACGAAATAACATGATGGCTCTCACTGCACGCAGCTCTCGCCGGTCGTGAAAGTCTCAGCTGCTTCAGCGCTCCCCGGCGCGCTGGCGCTCTCCGGCGGACCGCCGGGCGCGGCGCTGCCGCCGTCGCCGGCCGTGCCGGGCGTGAATTGCACTCCTGCGCTTCGCTCGGTGCCGCCGCATGGGCGATGCTCACGGCGTGTCCGTCCCGGCCGCCGCCGCCTGGCCGCCGGATCTGCCTCGGCCGCATCCGCGGCGCGCTGGCGCGCTCACTCCAGCACCACGAACTTGAGGTACCGCCCCTCCCACCACGCCGGCAGCGTCGGGTGGTCCTCCGGCTGCCCGTGGATCGCCCGCACCCGCAGGTCGTCCCGCTCCAGGGTGGCGTCGTCGAGCGTCGCCAGGAAGTCCTCCGCCGTGATGTGGCTCGAGCACGACGCCGCGCACAGCACGCCGCCGCGATCGAGCACGCGCGCGACCGCGGCGTGCAGCCGCCGGTAGGCGCCGAGCGCGCGCGGCTTGGCGCGCTCGCTCGGCGCGAAGCTCGGCGGATCGGAGATGACGAGGTCGTACCGGTCGCCGCGGGCGCGGGCCTTCTCGAGGAAGTCGAACGCGTCCGCCGTCACGAAGTCGTGCGCCGCGGGATCGAGGCCGTTCTCGCGAAACGTGCGCTGCGCGGTCGCGTGCGCGGCCGGCGCCGAGTCCACCGAGGTGACCCGCCCCGCGCCGCCGAGCGCCGCCGCCACCGAGAAGCCGCCCGCGTAGCTGAACAGGTTGAGCACGCGCCGGCGCCCGGCCGCGAGCGCGCGCACCCGCGCGCGGTTGTCGCGCTGGTCGAGGAACGCCCCCGTCTTCTGCCCGCGCGCGAGATCGACCTCCATCGCGACCCCCGTCTCCCGCACGAAGAGGCGATCCGGCAGCGGCGGCCCGTGCAGGTGCGCGAGCTTCTTGCCGTCCGCGTCCCCGCTCGTAGCCTCCCCGCGCGCGCGCAGGCCGATCGAGCGCACGCCGCGGGCGCCGAGCGCGCGGGCGAGGTGCGGGAGCAGGCGGTCGAGCCACGGCGCGAGCATGCCGCCGTCGAGGCGGACCACCGCGACGCGGTCGTACCGATCGATGACCAGCGAGGGCACCCGGTCCCCCTCGCCGTTGCACAGGCGGTAGGCCGTCGTGTCGCGGCCGGCGAACCAGCCGTCGCGAAGGGCGAACGCGCGCTCGAGCCGCTCCGCGATGGCGCGCTCGTCGAGCGCCGGCGCCTGCGCGCGCTGGAAGACGCGGACGGCGATCGCCGAGTCGGCGTCCCAGAGCCCCCGCCCGAGGAACGGCGCGCCCTCGGCCGACAGCTCGACCACGTCGCCCGTCGCGGCGGCGGCGGCGCCGCCGCCGCGAGGCGCGCGCTCCCCGCGCCGGCGATCCCCGGGGCCGGCCGCGCGCCCGCCGCCGACCGCGATGCCGTCTCGGTACACCCACGGGTGGCCGCGGCGGACGGCGGCGGCGGCTGTCGCGGTGAGATGGACCCGCATCGACCCCGCCTAGCACGGTAAGCTCCCAGCGTGCTGCACCGTGTTGTCTCGATCGGCCGTGCCTGCCTCGGGGGGATCCTGCTCGCCGCGCTCGGTGGACCCGGCTGCACGCAGGACCACGACCTCCTCGGCCGGGATCCGCCGAGCGCGGCGAGCACGTCCGGCGCCGGCGGCGGCCCGGGATCGACCGCGAGCAGCGCGACCGCCACGGGGACGGGCGGCGGCGACGCCGTCGAGCCGCCGGGGCCGACCAGGCTCACCGTGGTGAACGGCGTCGCCGATCACGACGCGGTCCGCTTCTGCTTCCTCGCCTACCCCGACGGCACCGGCGCCGGCGTGGCGCCCTGGCCGGGCGAAGACGCGGGCCTCGGCTTCGCCCAGTCCCGGGCGATCGAGCCGCTCGGCGCGGCGATCCCCGACGGGGCGAGCGTGCGCGCGCACGTGATCGCCGGCGAGCTCGGCGCGACGGAGGGGCTCGACTGCGCCGAGATCCTCGCGCTCGCCGCGGAGCCCGCCGCCCCGATCGTCGCCGCGGGGCTCCCCGTGGTGCCGGCGCCGGTGTTCGCCGAGGAGAAGAGCCTCCTCCTCGTCGCCACCGGCTGCCTGGGCGGCGAGGGACACACGCACGCCAGGGAGAAGCAGGGCTGCGGCGACGCCTACACGGCCGACACGCCGACCGCCGGCCTCGTGGCGGTCGCCATGTCGCGGCGGACGAGCTTCGGCAAGCTGAGCTTGCAGATCGCCCACGCGAGCGCGGCGGCGCCGCCGGTCAACGTGCGGCTCGCGCCCGGGCGCGCGGACGTGAGCGCGGTGCCCGTCGCGCAGGACCTCTCGTACGGCGCGATCTCGCCGTTCCCTCCGTTCGTCGGCCTCTCGCGCGGCGACCTCGGCGCGCTCGAGGAGGTCGAGATCGAGACCTATGAGCCGCTCTCGGCGACGGTGACGTCCTCGGTGTCGATGCGCGAGATCCTGGCGAACAGCGATGTGCCGGCGGACGGCGTCGCGGACGGTCAAGGGCTCGTGCTCGTGGCCATCGGGGCTGCTCCGGGGACGGAACGCGGCGGCTTCTGGCACCCCCTGACGTACGCGCTGTTGTGGGCGGATCCCTGAGCGGTCCCGATCATCCCATCTCCGGTATCCCGCGCTGACCGCCCTCGCCGGGGAGGCGGGCACACCTCGTCCGGCCGCTCTCCCGTCGCAACGAGGCGCCGCAATTCCGCCTTGGGCATCGAGGCGACGTCGAGCGTGGTCTGCAATCCACGTTGCTCGCGTGGTGCGCTGCGTTGTCCGGCGCGCGCGGCGCGACCTCGGTTGCTTCTGTGCAATCGACTCGGGTGTGTCCGCCGCGCCCGACGAGCTTGCAGGGGACGTGGTCGTATCGAAGGATAAGGATTCTGCTCCCTCGGTCTCGGGCACCTCATGTCTCCCCAGCAGGTCTCCTCCTCGCAGGCCCGCCGTGGCTCTGCCCGGCGCTTCATTCGAGGTCGTCACGCCGGGAAAATCGCGAGTCGATCGAGGAGCGGGAGCGCCCTGTACGGACGACATCACAGGAGAATGCGCGCGCCGTGACGTTCGGGTGAATCTCCAGTATAACGCGAGTGCCTACATTCCGAGGGGGGGAAGAGAACATGGCGACACAGGTATTTGTCGGCGCGAGCTCCGCGGCGGACCCAAAGAAGGCTGCCTCGGAGGCCGTGGCCGCGGCGCTCCGCGAGCCGGCGCGCTCCGAGCAGGGCGATTACGCCGGTTACGGGGCGCGACCCGCGTTCGCGCTCGTCCTGTCGACGGATCAATACGACGCTGACGCGCTCGCTGCGGCCACGACGAGCGAGCTGCCCGGCGTGCCGTGGGCGGGGTGCTGTACGGCCGGGGTCTTCGCGGGCAGCCGCCTTCTCCGGCAGGGGCTCGTCGTGGGGCTCGTCGTCTCGGAGACCGTGCGCGTCGGCGTCGGGGTCGCGCAGCCGGTGAGCCAGGACGGGCGGCGCGCCGGCGTGCTCGCCGCCTCGCGCGCGCTCGAGGGGTTCCCGCCGTCCGTTCCGGCGGGGTGGAGCCGCGCGCTCATCGTGCTGCCGGACGCGCTCACGGGCAACGCGGCCGACGTCGTGCGCGGCGCGGTCGAGGTCGGCGGCACGGGCGTCGTCTGGGCCGGCGGCGGCGCGGGCGACAACCTCCGCTTCGTGCGCACCGCGCAGTTCGCGGGCGGCCGCGCCTACTCGGACAGCGTGGTCGTGGTCGCGATCGACTCGCCGGCGCGCATGGCGACCGGCATCCGCCACGGCTTCCGCCCCTATGGCCCGCCGACGATGGTCACCCGCGCCGAGGGCACGGTCCTCGCGGAGCTCGAGTACGAGGGCGCCTTCTCGGTCTACCAGCGCACCGCCCGGTCGAGGGGCCATCAGGTCAACCTCGACGGCTTCGCCTCCTTCGCCATGACCCACCCGCTCGGCATCCCGCAGGCCGACGGCGAGCACGTCATCCGCGACCCGCTGCGCGTGGTCTCCCCCGGCGGGCTCTACTGCGTCGGCGAGGTCCCGGACGGGTGCCTCATCCGCGTCATGGAGGGCGACCCCATCGGCCTCGTCGGCGCCGCGCGCGAGGCCGCGATCACGGCGCGCGACGCGGTCTCCGGGCCGATCGCCGGCGCCTTCGTGTTCGACTGCATCTCGCGGTGCATGATGCTCGGCGACACGGTGCGCGACGAGCTGACCACCTTCGAGAGCGAGCTCGGCCAGAGCGTCCCGGTGATGGGCTGCCTGACGTTCGGGGAGGTGGGCACGCTCGGCCGGGGGGTGCCGCAGTTCCACAACAAGACCGCCGTCGTGCTCGCGCTGGGGGCCTGAGCCCCGGAGCGGCTGGAGCCCCGTCATGCCGAGCGGCGAAGATCACGAGATCCAGGAGGAGCGGCTGGCGCTGCTCAGCGTCCTCCAGGAGCTCACGGTCGCCGCGCTCGACCTCTTCGATCCGCGCCAGTCGATGGCGATCTTCCTGGAGCGGCTCGCCGAGCGGCTGAGCTGCATCGCGGTGCTCGTGCTCGTCGAGCCGACGCCCCTCGCCCCGCGGCTGCTCGACGCCGCGGGGCTCTCGGCGAGCTCGCGCGCGCTGCCCATCTCGCCGGCCGCGGCCGGCGCGCCTCTGGGCGAGGGCGCGGGCCTCCGCTTGCCGTACCCGGAGCTCGCGCGGCCCGGGCTCGTCACGTGGCACTTCTCGCTGGAGGGGCAGGGCGACAGCGGCGCGTCCAGCCTCATCCTGTGCTTCGAGGACGAGCCCCCGTTCGCGCCGCGGTACCGGGGCATGATGCGCAGGCTCGCGTCGACCTTCCGCACGGCGCTCGTGCACCGCCTGCTCTACGCGCGCATGATCGAGAACGAGCGCGAGCGGGCGCGGCACCTCGCGGCCGCGGAGGCGGGGCGCGCGGCGGCGGAGGCGGCGCAGCGCCGCGCCGCGTTCCTCTCGGAGGCGAGCCGGCTGCTCTCCAGCTCGCTCAACTACGAGGCCACGCTGGTCCGCGTCGCGCGGCTGCCGGTCCCGTTCGTCGCGGACTGGTGCATGGTCGACATCATCGAGCGCGAGGCGATGCTCCGGCGCGCGGTCGTCGTCCACGCCGACCCCCAGAAGAGCGAGCTCGCGCGCCTCTTGCAGGGCCAGACGCCGATGGACTCGGTCCTCCCGGCCGGCGTCTCGCGCGTGCTGCAGACGGGCGAGGCGGTGCTCTGCGAGATCGCGGGCGCGCCTGCCCCCGAGGGCGAGCGCGCCGCGCACGACGGCGAGCCGCCGGTGTCCGCCAGCGAGGCGCTGCTCAGGGAGCTCGGCCTCCAGCGCTACATCTCCGTGCCGCTCGTCACGCGCGGCACGATGCTCGGCGTGCTCACCATCGCCTCGGGCCGCGACGACCTGCCGTACGGCGTGGAGGACCGCGCGCTCGCGGAGGATCTCGGCCGGCGGGCCGCGCTGGCGATCGACAACGCGCGGCTCTACGAGAGCGCGCAGCGGGCGATCCGGGCGCGGGAGGAGCTCGTCGCGGTGGTGTCGCACGATCTCAAGAGCCCGCTCGCGACCATCGTCATGAACACGAGCCTCCTGCGCCGGAAGCTGCCGAGCGCGGACGAGGCGGCCGAGCTGCGGCGCCCGGTCGAGCGCATCCAGAAGTCGGCCGATCGCATGAACCGTCTCATCCGCGATCTGCTCGACCTGGCGAAGCTCGAAGGCGGCCACATCTCGGTCCAGCCGGTGCCGCACGACGTCGCCGTCCTCCTGGGCGACGCCCTGGAGCTCCTGCGCGAGGAGGCGGCGGAGAAGTCGCTGCGCCTGGAGCACAGCGTCGAGCTCGGCGTCGAGCGGGCGCTCTGCGATCGCGAGCGGATCCTGCAGGTGATCGCGAACCTCGTCGGCAACGCGATCAAGTTCACGCCCGCCGGCGGCGAGGTCGCGGTCCGCGCCGAGCCGTGGGGCAGGGAGGTGCGCGTGTCGGTGCGCGACACCGGCCCGGGCATCCCGGAGGACCAGCGGACGAGGATCTTCGAGCGTTACTGGCAGGCGAAGGAGACCGCGCACAAGGGCACGGGGCTCGGCCTCTCGATCGCGAAGGCGCTCGTCGAGGTGCACGGCGGGCGGATCTGGGTCGAGAGCAAGGTGGGCGAGGGGAGCACGTTCTTCTTCACGCTCCCGACGGCGGAGGCCGCGGCGGGCGCGACCACGGGAGTCGCGGCGGGCACGCGGCTCGGGGCCTGACAGCCGTCCTCGGGTTTCGCCGGACATCGATATCCTCCAGCCACCGAGGGCGATCTGTCCATGATTTCGCGTCTTGGCGGGCCGATCCCTTCATCGCTATACCTACCGCGATGAAGGACGCCGGGAACGACAGGGGCGACGTGGCAGAGGCCCAGGCTCGAGCGGACGAGGACGAGCGGGGGCTCGTCAAGGCCGCATTGCAGCTCTTGGGCATCCGCAACCTGGTGCTCGCGATCCACGATCCGAGCTTTCCGTCGGACGACGCCGAGGACATCGGGCGCGGGTCCCCGTATACCGAGGGCGGGCGCCGGTTCCTCCGGTTCGCGCGCGATCTCGGGTTCAACGGCATCCAGCTCGGGCCCCAGGGGGAGACCTCGGCCGACAACGCGTCTCCGTACGACGGCACCATCTTCTCGCGGAGCACGCTGTCGATCTCGCTCGCCCGGCTCGCGGAGGACGGCCCCTTCGGCGCGCTCCTGCGCCCCGAGTCGGTGCGGAGGATCGCGGCCGAGAGGCCGGCCGGCAGCGAGGGGCGCGCGCTGCACCGCTATGCCTACCGCGCGCAGCGCGCCGCGCTCCGCGAGGCGTACGCGTCGTTCGTCGAACGGCGGAGGCGCGGCGAGCTCGGGGCCCTCGCCGAGCGGCTCGACGCGTTCAGGAAGCGGAACGCGGCGTGGCTCGAGCGCGACGGGCTCTACGGCCCCCTCTGCGAGGAGCACCAGAGCGGCTGGTTTCACGGCTGGTCGGGCGAGCCGGCGCTGGATCGCCGCCTCTTCGCGCCCGGCCCCGGCGAGGTGGTCGCCTGCGAGGAGCGCAGGCGAGAGCTCCTCGAACGGTACCGCGACGAGCTCGAGTTTTACGCCTTCTGCCAGCTCCTCGCGCACGAGCAGCACGCGGCGCTCCGCAAGGTGACGGGCGAGCTCGGGCTCAAGCTCTACGGCGATCTGCAGATCGGCTATTCGCCTCAGGACGCCTGGGCGCATCAATCGGTCTTCTTGAAGGGCTATCTGATGGGGGCGCCGCCGAGCCGCACCAACCCGGAAGGTCAGGTGTGGAGCTACCCTGTCCTGGATCCGGCGCAGTACGCGGACGGCTCCTCCGGCGCGCTCGCCCTCGTGCGCGCGCGCATGGACAAGATGTTCGACGAGTTCGACGGGGTGCGCCTCGATCACCCGCACGGCCTCGTTTGCCCGTGGGTCTACGCCGCCGACGCCCCCGACCCGCTGCGCGCGGTCCAGGGCGGGGCGCGCCTCTTCTCGTCGCCCGACCTGCCGGACCACCCGCTGCTCGCCCGCTATGCGATCGTCTCTCCCGCCCAGCTGAACCGCGCCGTGCCCCGGTACGCGGACGACTGGGTCTCCTCGCTCACGCCGGAGCAGGTGGGGCGATACAGCGTCATCTTCGACACCATCGCGAGCTGCGCGGAGGCGCGCGGCCGCGCCATCACCGACATCGTGTGCGAGGTCCTGAGCACGCTCCCGCACCCGCTCAAGGCGGTCCTCGAGCGGCACGGGCTCGGGCGCTTCCGGGTCACGCAGAAGGCCGATCTCGACAACCCGAAGGACGTCTATCGCAGCGAGAACGCCGCGCCCTCCGACTGGATCATGGTGGGCACGCACGACACGCCGCCGCTCTGGCGGCTCCTCGACGCGTGGGGGCGCTCCTCCGCGCTCGAGCGGCAGGCCGCGTACCTCGCCGCCCGGCTCGCGCCCTCGCCGGCCGAGGAGGGCGCGATGGCGCGCGCGCTCGCGTCCGACCCGCGCGCGCTCGCGCAGGCCAAGTTCGCCGACCTCTTCGCGAGCCAGGCGTCGAACGTGATGGTCTTCTTCTCCGATCTGCTCGGGGTGAAGGAGATCTACAATGCTCCCGGGACGATCGGCGATCACAACTGGTCGCTGCGGGTGCCCCGCGATTACGAGCGATCGTATTCGGAGATGCGCGCGCGCGGCGAGGCGCTCGATCTCCCGCGCGTGCTCGCGCTCGCGCTGCGCGCGCGCGGAGGCGCGGAGTCGCAGGAGCGCCGCGACCTCGCCGCGTGGCTAGAGCGCCGGTCCGGCGCGACGCGCGGCTAGAGCGCCGGTCCGGCGCGACGCGCGGCTAGAGCGCCGGTCCGGCGCGACGCGCGGCTAGAGCGCCGGTCCGGCGCGACGCGCGGCTAGAGCGCCGGTCCGGCGCGACGCGCGGCTAGAGCGCCGGTCCGGCGCGGCGCGCGGCCAGCGCTGACCGCCCGCGAGCGCGGGGAGGCGAGCCCGCGCCCCCCGCGGCGGCGTTCGCGCGAACGTCACCCGGCGTTTGCGCGCAAGTAACAGGCTGAGCGCATCCTCGGGCCTGGCTTTTCCCTCGGGGATGGAGCCGGCCTAGGTCGAATGAGCGCTCCCAGCGACCCCCAAGGTTGGCGCAAGTACCGCCCGATCGCCGAGATCGGCAGGGGCGGGATGGCCGACGTCTGCCTCGCGGTCGCCCGGGGGCCGGCCGGCTTCAACAAGCTGGTCGTCCTCAAGCGGGCGCGGGCCGAGCTGTGCGAGGACGCCGAGATCCTCGCCATGTTCCTCGACGAGGCGCGGCTCGCGGCCCGGCTCAATCACCCCAACGTCGTGCAGACGTACGAGGTGGGCGAGGACGGCGAGCGGCTCTTCATCGCCATGGAGTACCTCGACGGCCAGCCGCTCAGCCAGCTCCGCGCCCGCGTGGGGCTGACCGATCTGTCGCTCCCCGTTCAGGTGCGGATCCTGACCGACGCGCTCGCCGGGCTCCATTACGCGCACGAGCTGCGCGATTTCGACGGCACGCCCATTCACGTGGTCCACCGCGACGCGAGCCCGCAGAACATCTTCGTCACCTACGACGGCGTCATCAAGGTGGTCGATTTCGGGATTGCGAAGGCGGCCGACTCGCTGTCCGAGACGCGCGCCGGGATGCTCAAGGGCAAGGTGGCCTATATGTCGCCGGAGCAATCGCGCGGCGAGCGCGTGGACCGGCGCTCCGACGTCTTCTCCGTCGGCGTGATCCTCTGGGAGGCGATCGCGCGGCGGCGCATGTGGAAGGGCTACAACGACCTCGCCATCCTCGGGCGGCTCGGCCTGGGCGAGCTCCCGGACCTCCGCGTGGCCGCGCCCGACGTCGATCCCGAGCTCGAGCGGATCTGCCGCAAGTCGCTCGCGCACGCGCCGGCCGACCGTTACGCCACCGCGGCCGAGCTGCACGCGGAGCTCGAGCGCTGGCTCCGCGAGCGTCACGGCGGGATGAGCGCGCGCGAGGTCGGCGCGTTCGTGGCGGGCCGGTTCGCGGACGACCGCGCGCGGATCCAGCAGCTCGTCGAGGAGCAGCTGCGCGACGTGCGCTGGTCCGGCAGCTACGGGAAGGTCGCGATCTCGGATCTGCCGAAGATCGGCGCCGGTCCGGTGTCGATGACGCCGACCTTGACGGCCCCCGCGGCGTTCAGCCCCTCGGACGCGATCTCGACGCCGCCCGCGGTGAGCTCGACCGAGACGGGGCAGACCCGGCGAACCGGGCGCGGCGAGCGCGCCTCGCGCTCGAGCCGGCGGCTCGCCGCCATCGCGATCACCTTCCTCCTCGCCGCGGGCGTCGTGGCGGCCGGCATCCTGCGTCCGCCGCCTCACACGGCGCCGGCCGGCCCCGTCGAGGCGCTCACCGCTCCTCCGGCGGACGCGCCTCCTCCGCGGCCGCCGCCGCCCGAGGAGGAGGTGCGCCTCGTGGTCCGCGTCTCGCCCGCGGAGGCGCGGCTGTTCCTCGACGGAGCGCCGCTGTCGCGCGGCGATTATCAGGGCCAGCTCGTCAAGGACGGGCGCGAGCACGTCGTCCGCGCCGAGGCGCCGGGCTTCCTGTCGCAGGAGGAGAAGATCACGGCGAAGAGCGATCTCGTCGTGAAGCTCGCGCTGGAGCGCGATCCGGGCGCGCCGCGGGGAAAGCCGGCGCCCATCGCCCGGAGCACGCCGGCGATCGCGCCCGCCCCGGCCGCGACGCCGCCGCCCGCCCCGCCGCGCGGGGGCGAGCGGCCGGGGCGCGGCATCGACCTGGAGAGCCCCTACGCCCGATGACGACCTCGCGCGCCCTCGCCCTCGCCGCCGCGGCGATCGTCTCCGGCCTCCCGGGCGGCGCGCTCGCCCGGCCCGCCGACAAGACCGCCGAGGCCGACGCGCGCTTCCGGCGCGGCGTCGAGCTCTACGAGGAGGCCGACTACAGCGCCGCGCTCACGGAGTTCCGCCGCGCCTACGCGCTCGCGCCCGCGTTCCAGGTGCTCTACAACGTCGCGGGGGCCTGTTACCAGCTCAGGGACTACGCCTGCGCGCTGCGCGCCTTCGAGCGGTACCTGGCCGACGGCGGCGCGCAGATCGCGGCCGACCGGCGGACCGCGGTCGAGCGGGACATCGCCGTGCTGCGGGGCCGCGTCGCGACCGTCGCGCTCTCGACCTCGGCGCCCGACGTGGAGATCTCCGTCGACGACGTCCCGGTGGGCAGGACCCCGCTCGCCGAGCCGCTGCTGCTGAGCGCCGGGCGGCGGCGCATCGTCGCCACGGCGGCGGGCCGCCCGGCCGTCACGCGGGTCATCGACGTGGCCGGCGGCGATCAGCTCGAGCTCCGGATCGAGATCCCCGCTGCGCAGGCCCCGCCGGCCGCGAGCGCCGGCCCCCGCCTCGCCGCGCCCCCGCCGCCGGAGCGGCCCGGCGCCGCGGCCGACCGCGCTCCTCGCCGGGAGCGGAGCGCGCCCGTCCTGCCCTGGATCGCGACCGGCGCCCTCGCCGCGGGCGCGGCGGTCACCGGGGTCCTCGCGCTCGGCGCGTCGGGCGATCTCGACGCCGAGCTCGGCACCTTCCCGGGCGACGCCCGGGCGATCGAGCGCGCGCGCACCCGGACCGCGACGCTCGCGCTCACCGCCGATCTGCTCGCGGGCGCCGCCGTGGTCGTCGGCGGGGTCGCGCTCTACCTCACCGTCGCCGGCGGCTCGGAGCGCCCCGGCGGAGCCCGCGCCGCGTCGCCCTCGATCCGGGCCGCGGTCGCTCCGTCGTCCCTCCGGCTCCTCGGCGCCTTCTAGGGCAGCGCGCGCCATGCAACGTCAGCCCTCCAGAGCGCGCCGGCGGAGCCTCACGCGGCGGCCTCCGCGCGCGCTCGGCGCCTGCCTCTGCGCGGCGCTCGCGCTCGCCGCGTGCTCGGTCCTCGTCGAGCGGCGGGATCGGCAGTGCGCCACGGACGCCGACTGCGCGCGGTTCCCCGGCGCCCGCTGCGACCCCGGCGGGCGCGTCTGCGTGCCCGCGGACGGCGTCCCGCCGGCCGGGTGCGACGGCGACGACGGCTGTTACAGCTGCGCGCCGACGACGAACGAGCAGCTCCTCAACGCTTGCACCGACGCGGCGTGCCGGCCGTTCGACAGCGGGAGGCTCACGAACCTCCGCGACGGCGGGCTCCCCCCGCTGCCGGAGCCAGGAGCGCGCGGGGGTCGCTGACCCACGCCGCGGACGCGAACCGACGATGATGCGCGACGGGATGTTCCGGTCTTGCCCGATCCTCTTGCCTGCTGCGGCGCTGCTCGGCGCCGCCTTGGCCGTCGCGTCGCCCTCGGCGGCGCAGCAGGCCGTGCCGTGCTCCTCGCTGCCCTTCCCGGTCTACGTCACCGGATCGAGCGCGGTGAAGCCGTTCCTCGCCGAGCTCGCGAAGGTGCTCAGCGCGTCGACGCCCCCCATCTCGGTCGTCTATCAGGGGCAGGGCTCGTGCTCCGGGGTCGCCGCCTTCTTCGAGGGCGCGCCGCTCTCGGGCGCCGGCCTGAGCACCTGGGATGCCGACAGCGAGCTCCTGTGCGACGCCGATCCGGACGGGAGCCCGATCGACGTCGCGGTGTCCGACGTGTTCGCGACGACCTGCGACGCCGCCTTCACGACCTCGAGCACGATCAGCGACTTCACCGGCCCCATCCAGCCGATGACCTTCGTCGTCCCCAACGCCTCGACGCAAGCGTCGATCAGCGCCGAGGCCGCGTACTTCGTGTACGGGTTCGGCCAGGGCTCCGGCGTCGCGCCCTGGGTCGACGAGCGGTTCATCTTCCAGCGCAACGCGGGCTCCGGCACGCAGCAGATGATGGCGGCGGCGATCCGCGTCCCCGCGTCGCGCTGGCTGGGGGCGCCCACGGCGTCGAGCGACGACATGAGGAACAGCGTCGCGTTCTCGGCGGACGCGGAGCGCACCATCGGCGTCCTCGGCGCCAACGTGGCGGGCGAGAGCGCCTCGCTGCTCAAGGTGCTCGCTTACCAGCACTACGACCAGCGCTGCGGCTATTACCCCGACTCCGACCCTCTGAAGCGCGACAAGCGCAACGTCAGAGACGGCCATTACGCGATCTGGGGGCCTCTCCACTTCCTCACCCACGTGAGCATCAACACCGGAGCTCCGTTGAGCGACGGCGCGGCGCTGGTGATCGACTATCTCACCGGCAGGAAGCAGCCGCCCGCGGGGCTCGATCTCATCAAGCTCGAGGCGCAGCACGACGTCGTCCCCGAGTGCGCCATGCGGGTGCGGCGCACCGAGGAGATGGGGCCGCTCGCGTCGTTCATGCCGACGCGCTCGTGCTGGTGTTACTTCGACGCGGTCGCCGGCGGCGGCGCCGACTGCGCGCCTTGCGACAGCGACGCGGACTGCCCGTCCGACGCCCCGAAGTGCAACTTCGGCTATTGCGAGCCGCAGTGATCGGGCGCCCCGCCGGCGGCCGCTCGGCGCGGCGCCGGCCGCGAACCGCGGCGCCCCCCTCGGCGAACGCGCGGCCGGCGCGCGCTCCGGCGGGCCCGCCCGACGCGAGGCGTCGCAGGGTCGCGGCGGTCAAAAAGCTTGCATCCAGGGCGCTCGGGCTGCATTGATCCGAGCGAGCGCCGCGGTCATGGGGCCTCGCCCGTGCGGCGCGGCGGCGCAGTGCGACAAGGTGGTTCATCGCCCTCAGAGCCCGCGCGTCGAGAACGAGATGGGAGACACCAGGTGAGCACGACCAAAGCGTCTCTTGGCACCCTGTTCCTCATGCTCTCCCTGGCCACGCCCGCGCTGGCGCAGGAGCCGCCGCCGTCGCGGCAGCCCATCACGGACAAGACGAAGGAGCGTTGGGCGAAGAGCCAGGGAGGCCGGTTCGGGTTCGAGGTCGACGTCCTCAGCTCGTCGTACCAGGAGCAGATCGTCGAGGCGCGCCCGGGCCCGGACGAGGCCAGGCTCGTGGAGTCCGATCGGCTCGGCATCGCCATCACCGCCGCCGCGCAGTACAAGATCGTCGCGGGGCTCCACCTCGACGCGGAGATACCGTTCGTCTACGGCGACGTCTCGGGCCGCCAGGACACGGACCTGTTCGGCAAGCCATTCTGGAGCGAAGGCGAGCACAGCCATTTCTTCTTCGGCAACCCCACGTTCGGCCTGCATTACGCAGGCAACGCGCTGCCGAACCTCGCGCTGTTCGGCGGCATGAGCCTGACGATCCCGCTCCATCCGCACCCGGGCTCGCGCCTCGAGGCCGCGGCGGTGGCGAATTTCCCCGCGCGGGCCTACTTCGACGCGCAGCGCGTGCTGCTCGGGCACTGGGCCCTCCGGGCGCGCGTCGGGACCGAGATCCACTTCGGCAAGGTCCTGTTCCTCACCCACGACGTCGCGACTCAGATCTTCCTGCCGACCCGCGAGGGGGATTTCACGAAGACCGTCATCGAGCAGGGCAACGAGATCGCGTTTCGCCCGTTCGGCAACTTCGGCATCGGCCTGCGCCTCCAGGCCGCGTTCCCCCTCTCCTCGAGCAACTCCGCCCAGCTGGCGGCGGAGCCGTTCATCGACTGGGAGCCGCTCGTGAAGGGCTCCTTCACCCGGGTCGGCGCGCTGGTCGCGCTGGACGACGATCTCGGCTTCGGCCTGGACCAGGGGAAGGTCGCCACCATCCGCGTCGCCCTCGGCAGCAAATGGTAGGAGGCGGGCGCGGCGGCGGCGAGCTACGCTGAGCGCCGTACGATGACCACGAGCTCAATCTCCGACACGTGGGTCGGCTGCCCGCGGCCGAACCCCGGTGCCCGGCTTCGCCTCTTCTGCTTCCCCTACGCCGGCGGCGGCTCATCGATCTACAGCACCTGGTGGCGCGAGCTCCCCGCGCACACCGAGGTCTGCGCGATCAAGCTCCCCGGCCGGGAGGCGCGCCTGAGCGAGCCGCCGTTCGATCGCCTCACCCCGCTCGTCCAGGCCCTCGCCACAGGGCTCGAGCGCTGGCTCGCGAAGCCGTTCGCCTTCTACGGTCACAGCCTCGGCGCGCTGGTGAGCTTCGAGCTCGCGCGCGAGCTGCGCCGGAGGGGCGCGCCCCTGCCGCGCCATCTCCTCCTGTCGGGCCGGCGCGCGCCCCACCTGCCCGACCGCGCGCCGCTCCACGGCCTGTCCGATCCCGAGTTTCTGGCGTGGATCCGCCGCATGGGCGGCACGCCCGACGAGGTGCTGCGCGAGCCGGAGCTCCTGGCGCTCTTCCTGCCCACCCTGCGCGCGGACGTGGCGGTCAACGAGGTCGAGCCGTTCGTCCCCGAGCCCCCGCTCGACTGCCCGATCTCCGCCTTCGGTGGCCTCGAGGACGAGCGCGCGAGCCGCGCCGACCTCGAGGCCTGGCGCGAGCTCACGCGCGGGCCCTTCCGGGTCGAGATGTACCCCGGCGGGCACTTCTTCCTGCGGAGCGCCCGGGAGCCGCTCCTGCGGTCGATATCGGCCCAGCTCGACGGCGTAGAGCGCTCGCTGCCCGCGTGAGGCGGCCTGCGCTGGGTGGGTGTTGAGCCCGGGGCCGGAGCCATGCAAAGAAGGGGGACCCGCAGCCTCCCTGCCCCCGGAGACCCGAACGATGACCGAATTTGAGTACCAGGACATGCTGCCCATCGGCCATGACGAGGCGCCGTACCGCCTCGTCAGCCGCGACCATGTCTCCACCTTCGAGGCCGCCGGCTCGACCTTCCTCAAGGTCGAGCCGGAGGGGCTCACCCTGCTCGCGCGCGAGGCCATGCGCGACATCGCCCACCTCCTCCGGCCCGGCCACCTCGCGCAGCTCGCGCGCATCCTCGGCGATCCCGAGGCCTCGTCGAACGATCGCTTCGTCGCCCTCGAGCTCCTCAAGAACGCGAGCATCGCCGCGGGCGGCGTGCTCCCGTCGTGCCAGGACACCGGCACGGCCATCGTCATGGGCAAGAAGGGCCAGCTCGTCTTCACGGGCGGCGGCGACGAGGCGGCGATCGCGCGCGG
Source organism: Sorangium sp. So ce836 (assembly GCF_028553905.1). NCBI lineage: Bacteria > Pseudomonadati > Myxococcota > Polyangiales > Polyangiaceae > Sorangium > Sorangium sp. So ce836. The sequence continues at coordinate 793,475 of NZ_CP102233.1, forward strand.
CGTCTTCGAGACCTACCGCGCGCAGAACCTCCGCTACTCGCAGCTCGCGCCGCTCGACATGTACAAGGAGGTCAACACGAACGACAACCTCCCTGCGCAGATCGAGATCTTCGCGACGGACGGCGACGCCTACAAGTTCCTGTTCATGGCGAAGGGCGGCGGCTCCGCGAACAAGAGCTATCTCTACCAGGAGACCAAGGCGCTCCTGAACCCCGAGAGCCTGCTCTCCTTCGTCGAGGCCAAGATCCGCGCGCTCGGCACGGCGGCGTGCCCGCCGTACCACCTCGCCATCGTCGTCGGCGGCACCTCGGCCGAGCACACGCTCAAGGTCGCGAAGCTCGCCTCGGCGCGCTACCTCGACACGCTCCCGGCCGAGGGCAACGCGCGCGGCCGCGGCTTCCGCGACCGCGACCTCGAGCAGAAGGTCCTCGAGATCGCGCAGCGGACCGGGATCGGCGCCCAGTTCGGGGGCAAGTACTTCTGCCATGACGTGCGGGTCATCCGCCTGCCGCGGCACGGCGCCTCGTGCCCGGTGGGCATCGCGGTCTCGTGCTCCGCGGACCGGCAGGCGCTCGGCAAGATCACGCGCGAGGGCATCTTCCTCGAGCAGCTCGAGGCCGATCCCGCGAAGTACCTGCCCGACACCACGGACGCCGATCTCGAGGGCGAGGTCGTGAAGATCGACCTCCGCCGCCCCATGCGCGAGATCCGCGCCGAGCTCTCGAAGTACCCGATCCGGACGCGGCTCTCGCTGACCGGGCCGATGATCGTCGCGCGCGACATCGCGCACGCGAAGATCAAGGAGCGCCTCGATCGCGGCGAGGGCATGCCGAGCTACATGCAGGAGTTCATGGTCTACTACGCGGGGCCCGCGAAGACGCCGGCGGGCTATGCCTCCGGCTCGTTCGGGCCCACCACGGCCGGCCGCATGGACGCGTACGTCGATCTCTTCCAGGCGAGCGGCGGCAGCTACGTCATGCTCGCCAAGGGCAACCGCTCGCCCGCGGTCACCGCGGCGTGCAAGAAGCACGGCGGCTTCTACCTCGGCTCGATCGGCGGTCCGGCCGCGCGCCTCGCCAAGGACTGCATCAAGAAGGTCGAGGTGCTCGAGTACCCCGAGCTCGGCATGGAGGCGGTCTGGAAGATCGAGGTCGAAGACTTCCCCGCCTTCATCGTGGTGGACGACAAGGGCAACGACTTCTTCGCCGACATCAACAAGCCGACCGGCCGGAAGCTCGACGTCGCGGGCTGAGCTCCGGCGCCCGGGGATCGCGGCCGGCCAGCTCCCTCGGCCTCCAGCGCCGGCGCGGCCGCCCCACGCTGCGCGCGCCAGACCTTCCAGGACGTGCGGACGTTCCGCGCCGACGGAGCGGAAGTAACGAGTTCGACTTGCGATCATGTCCGCCGGGCCGATCGTGGAAAACCGCTGTTTCATCCATTCGTGACAAGGCCGTTGACCCGCGCTTCGCCGCGGATCGAGCGGGATCGATCGAGGCAAAAGGTCACACTCGGGGCGCCTTTGCCCCTGTTCAGTCCGCTCTGGGCCCCACGAGCATCTCTGGATCCGCGATCCGCAGGGGCACGGTCCGTGCTTTGACTCCATGCGGAAGGAGCTGAGCATGACAGTTCGACCTGATCGCACGGTGTCCCATGGCCATGCCGAGAACGGGCACCACCGCTTCGAGGATCGTCACGGTGGTCCGAACGGGGCTCGTCATCACCTGGAGGAGGAGCGCCTGGAGCGGCTGGTGCGCGCCGCGCAGGAGGTCTCGGACCAGCCCGAGCGCGGAGAGCGCGACGGGCGCCGCGATGCTGGCCAGGATCGACAGGCCGCCGCAGGCGGCGCCGACGGGCGGCCGGCTCCGAGGACCGCGAGCCTCGCCGATATCGAGCGCGCGGACGACGAGGGGATGCCCCCCGTGGAGGAGGCGTGATGGCGGCGCGCGCGATGAGCTTCGATGGGGTCGTCGATCGCTTCCGCTTCGTGCCGAGCGCGCTCCGCCGGCTGGAGCGCGCGCCCCTCGCGGCGGCGCTCGACGCGGAGATCCGGCACGTCGACACGTGGAGCGCCGGGCGCCTCGCCTACTACGTGGACACGCGCGCAACGGGGCGCCCCGTGGTGCTGCTGCACGGGGTCGACGCGGCCGCCTCGTCCAAGGAGATGGCGCCGCTGTTCGATGCGCTCCGCGCGGAGCGGCCCGTCTATGCGCTCGATCTCCCGGGCTTCGGCCTCTCGGAGCGCGCGGACCGCGCCTACGATCGCGAGCTCTATCGCGCCGCGGTGCGCCGCTTCCTCACGGACGTGGTCCGCGAGCCGGGCGGCGCCGACGTCGTCGCGCTCTCCCTCTCGTCGGAGTTCGCCGCCGCCGTCGCCTGCGAGGAGATGAGCCTCGTGCACAGCCTCGTGCTCGTCTCGCCGACGGGGCTCGGCCGCGAGGCGCCCGGCGCGAGCGCCGTCCTCCGGACGGTCGCGCACGTCCCTCCGGTCGCCGGGGCGCTCTATCGCGTGCTGGCCTCGCCGCCGAGCATTCGCTGGTTCCTGAAGAAGAGCTTCGTCGGCGCGCCGGATCCCGGCCTGGTCGACTACGCCATCCGCACGTCGAAGGAGCCAGGCGCCCACCGCGCGCCCCTCGCGTTCATCTCGGGCGCCCTGTTCACGGAGGACGCCTTCGAGCGCCTGTATGCGCGCCTGCCCGTCCCCACCTTGATCGTCCACGATCAAGACCCCCATTCGCGCTTCGAGCGCCTCGGCGACCTCCAGCAGCGGAACGCGCGCGTCGAGGTCGCCCGCATCGCGCCCACCCGGGGCCTCCCTCACTTCGAGCAGCTCGACGCCACGCTCGAGGTCGTGCGCAGGTTCTGGGCGCAGGACCCCTGGTAAGACCCCTTCCACGAACGACCGGGACAGCGCGGAGGCGACTCCGCGCCGGGCGGACATCGCGTGCTCGAGCAGCCCCTGCGCGTCCGCGAGCGACGCGACTGCCGGTGTGGCGAGCGGTCGACCGAGAGTGCGTAGGCTGGATTACGGAAACGCGCTCTCCGGGTTCGCGGGCGCTGCGCCGGCGGGGAGCCGGTCGAGCCGAGGAGCGACCACGCCCCTTGCGTTCCGGGTCGTGAAGCTGCTGTTGTACGAGGTAGCCGTTGCCGAGCGGCGGGCGAGATGACATCGCCGCACTGTATGCACGCCTACACCTGGGCCGCGCGCGTTCGACTCACTTCGTTAGGACCCTGACATCCGCTGCGTCGGCCGGGTTTGCCCGCGGGCCGCGATGGAGCGCTGCGCCAGAATGCCACGGTGTGGCGGCGAACGATGGAGCGGCGCGCCACGCGTCCGGGATGTGCGCGGAGTGTTTCCAAACATAAAAGTCTTTGCAAACTTGGGGTCAACGGGGTAATTAAGCTCTTATAGCGGGGGATGTCGTGAATGCAGGCGGCCAAACCATCTCGACGAACAAGCAAGTGAGCAATAGCTTGCTTGGTCGATACCGCCTGGTTGCAAAATTAGGCCGTGGGGGAATGGCGGATGTGTTCCTCGCCGTTTCCCGCGGGCCCGGGTCGTTCAACAAGCTTGTCGTTGTGAAGTGTCTCCGCGTCGGGATGGCGGAGGACCCGCGCTACGTCCTGATGTTCCTGGACGAGGCCAAGCTCTCGGCCCGGCTCAATCACCCGAACGTCGTTCAGACCTACGAGATCGGGGGCGAGAGCGGCGGGTACTTCATCGTGATGGAGTACCTCGAGGGGCAGCCGCTCAAGGACATCGTGAGGGCGGTGGTCAGCGGCTGTCCCGGCGCCGCGAGCTTCACGCGCCCGGTGTGGGTCAGGATCGTCGTCGAGGCGCTGCGCGGGCTGCACTACGCGCATGAGCTCACGGATTTCGACGGCCGCCTGCTCGGCGTCGTGCACCGCGACGTCTCGCCGCACAACATCTTCATCACGTACGACGGCGCGGTGAAGATCGTCGATTTCGGCGTTGCGAAGGCGTCCCTGAACGCGGCGCACACCGAGAGTGGGACGTTCAAGGGCAAGATGGCGTACGCCGCGCCCGAGCAGGCGATGGCGAGCGGCGACGTCGACCGGCGGGCCGACATCTTCGCGATCGGCATCGTGCTCTGGGAGCTCCTGGCGATGCGGCGGCTCTTCGACGGCGATCATGTCGCCGTGATGCACCAGCTGCTCACGCGGGACATCCCGCGGCTCTCCACCGTCGTGCCGGACATCGATCCGGCGCTCGACGAGATCGTGGAGCGGGCGCTCCAGCGGGACCCGGCGCGACGGTTCGCCACCGCGCAGGAGATGGGCGACGCGCTGGAGAGCTACCTGCGGGGCTCGGGCGAGGATGTCCGCACCGAGCAGCTCGGCGCGCACGTGCTCGCGATGTTCGCGGAGAGCAGGGCGCTCGTGCGCCAGCAGGTCACCGCGCAGTTCGAGTACCTGACCTCGCTGGACGTCGCGGGCGACATCCAGCGCGCCTCGATGGTCGGCGAGTTCCCGCGCGCGTCGATGGTCATGGGGATGAACCGCTCCATGTGGCCCTCCGCGACCGCGGCGGCGCTGCCCGTCCTCACCGATCACAGCAGCCCCACGAACCACCAGCATGAGCCTGCGGCCGTCGACCCCGACAGCCTGGGCGCGACGGTGGGGCGCGTCTCGTCGTGGCGGCAGCGCGGGTATCTCGCCTCCGCGCTCGGCGTGGCGGCGCTGCTGGCCGTGTCGGCCGTCGCGGTGCTCCGCGGGAGACCGGCGGAGCCGGTGGAGCCTGTCGTGTCGACGCAGCCTCCCCCCGACTCCGCGGTCGATCAGGCGGTCGAGCCGAACGTGGCGAAGGCCAAGGTGACGATCCGGAGCGAGCCCGCGGACGCGAACGTGAGCTGGAACGGCAGCATGCTCGGCACGACGCCGCTCAGCATCGAGCTCCCTCGGGGGATGCAGGTCGTCGTGGTGTCCAGGTCCGGCTGGTTCGACGAGTCGATCTTCCTGCAGCTCTCCGCGTCCGACGTCGTCGAGCGCACCGTGACCCTCCGCCGTCAGGAGGTCACGGGGATGCCTCCGAAGTAGAGACTCCGCGCCTCGCCGGCTGGCCCGCTGTCCACGCGCCAGGCGATCGGACGGCGGCGCGAGCCCGCTGCGTCGATACCGGTGCTCCCGCGAGGAGCGGCGGAGCCGCCGTGGCGCCAGCGACGCAGACAAGGGAAGTCCCGCGAGAAGAGGGTGACCTGCCGTGGCGTCAGCGACGCCGACAAGGGAGCTTGTCGGCACGCTTGGCGTCGTGGCGGTCTCGTATGCGGGTCGCCGCAACCGGCGCGGCCGAGTCCCACGCTGGCGCGCCTGACGGACGTCGCGAGCGGCCCGGGCCCGGAGAGCGCGAGCCAGCCGGGAAGCGGCGCGACGCTCGGAGGGCCCGGACAGGAGAGCTCCACAGAGGAGCTCCGCGGAGGGTTACTCCTGCTCGATGAGGCCGCAGCCGATGCGGCCGCCGGCGTTCGGGTCTGCCGCAGCGTGGACGACGATCGAATATTTCGTCACGTCGGTGGCCGCGTCGCCGCCGACGGTCCAGACGTCGGTCCCGCGCTTGACCGTGTGCGTGCCCTGGCCATCCTCATCGCACGTGAAGCTGCCGAGCCCTTCTCCGTTCGGGATCCAGTGGGCGCCCGCAGCGTTGCCGTTCTCCTCGCAGCTCTTGTTCTCGTGGATGTGAGCGGAGTGCTCGCCGGCAGGGCAGCCGGATACCGTGATGGTAAGCGTCACCTCCTCTCCGGACTGCGTGAACGTCGCAGTCCCGCTCAGGCCGCTCGCGTTGAGCTCCAGGAACTCCGCCTCGGCCTGCAGGGACCCGCCGCCGCCGCTCCCGCCGTCGCCGCCGCTCCCGCCGTCGCCGCCGCTCCCGCCGTCGCCGCCGCTCCCGCCGTCACCGCCGCCGTTCCCGCCGTCGCCCCCGCCGCCGCCGCCCGAGCCGGTCGCGGCCGACGTGCTCGCGCCGCTCGACGTGCTGCTGGACCCAGCGGGCGATTCTCCGTCGTCTCCGCACGCAGCCAAGAGAGCGCTGGCACCAAGGGCAAGCAACGAGAGCTTCAACCACCGTGACATAAGTCTCCTTTCCTCGGCGCGACCCGAGCGGGCACACCATTGCCCCCGGATACGGCCAAGCCATCGAGGGCACGAGTATGTCGCAACACGGCGAGCGTCCAAGCAACTGCGCCACAAAAATCATGCATTGACCGCCTTTTCGGCGAGGGAATTGCGCTGATGATAGAAAAATGTGGCCCTGCTTGCCGACTCCAGCGCTCCGGCGCGCGTGATGGACTATCCAGCCCGGAGCGCCCGAGCGGCGGACGCTGCAGTGGCGGCGAGGCGATCGTAGTGTCGACCGAGCCAGACGAGAAAATCCTGATTCCACGTAGGGCCGTCTGGCCAGCCTTCACGGATGAGCGCGGCGAGCTCGAGATCCCAGCGGCCGTAGAGGTCCACGAGCGCGTCCTGGGCCCTGCGGCCGGCCAGCGCTTCAGGGTCGCCGCGACCCTCGCCCCCGTGCGCGAAGGCGTCGTCGCAGACATAGTAATTGCACGTCGCGGCGCGCCGCTCGGGCGGGATGGTGCACCCCTCGGAGCCGTGGAACACGCACCGCTTCGGCAGCGCGTGGCCGTCGCCGCCCTGGGGCTCGACGCGCAGGATGAGCAGGCCGCGGCGGCCGGGGCGCAGGTTGCCCGCGGTCATCTGATCGAGCAGCCAGCCTGCGCCGCCGAGCGACACGATCCGCCCGACGTCCGACCACTCGACCCCCGGCGGGCTGGCGCAGCAGCCGGTCGACCCCTGCGGGCAGGCGCCGCACAGCGTCGAGTGCACCCGCGTATGCGCGCCTGCGAGCTCCAGCCGGATCATCGCCCCACCAGCGCTCGAGGATAATGGCGGCGCCCGCGTCGTCCAGCGCGCCGGCGGGCTCAGCGGAGGGGCTGGCTCACCACGCGCCGCGGAGCGCGATGCCGCTGGCCGACGCGGTGACCTCGGCGCGCGGGCTCGGTGAAGCCTCGGTGAAGAGCGCAATCCCGAGGGTGCCGGCCGCCAGGACGCCGCCGGCGATGAAGCTGGCGGCGCCGAACTCGCGCGCCATGAACATGGTGTCCTCGTACCTGGCGGCCCGCTTGCATTCCGGCGCGATGAGGCGAAGGCAGTTGTTGCCGCCGACGCTGCGCGCGGTCTCGTTCCGGCTCATCTCCGCCTCGTGCGCCACGATCATCAGCCCGCCGCCGAGCGCCAGGAAGAGCGTCGAGGCCGCGGCGCCCCCGAGGATGAGGCCGGTCCGCAGCCTGGAGGCGGGCGGCGCGCTCGCGAGGGCAGGGGCCCTCGGCGCCGTCGGCCTGAGCGCCGGAGCCGGCACATCGAGCCGGACGTCGCGGAGCTCCCCGCGGCGGACATCCACGTCGACGCGGACGGCGGCGCCGTTCAGCGTCGCGGCGATCGTGTGGCGTCCAGGGTTGACCGGGATGAGCTTGTCGCGCTCGATCGTGACCGGCTCTCCGTCGATGGTGCACGACGCCCCGGCGGGAAGGGCGATGCGGATCTCGCCCACGAGCTGGCGCGCGCGCGCCAGGTCGAACAGCCGCGACTCGTACAGCTCACGTTCCTCTGGCGTGCTCGGCGGCCGCATGATCTCCTTGCAGAGCGACAGCCAGCGCACGGCAGCGGGCGCGTCCCCGATCCGGTAAGAGAGCGCCCCGATGTTGCAGGCGGCGACCTGCGAGCGCTCCATCCCCCATATCGCCTGCCACATGTCGCGCGACTCCGCGAAGCGGCCCTCCGCCTGCGCGGCGTTCGCCTGCGCGCGCAGGCGGGCCACCGCACCTTCGACGGGCTCCCTCTCCGGCGCTTTTGTGGGCTCGGCGCGACCGGTGGATGAGAAAATCAGGAGAGCAGCGGCAATGCACAGTCCCAGGCCGAGTTGCGATATCCTGCTCACTGGGTAGGACCTCCTGGCCCGAGGTTCATGTCAACCGCGCTCCCGGGCTCTCTTCGGCGCAGGCCGACACCCTACCAGAGGAAGCCGCCGAACGACTCGACTCTTCGTCTGCCGAACGGGCCGATGGCTCCGGGCCAAGGCATCTCCTCTCTCTTCGCGCCGAGGCAAGCGCGCCCGGCACCTCCTCGCCGCGCACCGCCGCGCGAGCGTGCCGGGCGAGGAAGCCGTCGCGTCCCGGCGAGCGCCACGCCTCGGGCGCGCTCCGAGCCGGGCGCGCCCGAGCAGGTCTGACCGGAAAGGAAAGGGAGGGGAAGGGGACCGGGGTGCTGATTTACGCCCTGGGCGTAATCAAGCGCTCCAGCCCGCGCAGCGGGATGTCCAGCCAATCGGGCCGGTTGTTGAGCTCGTAGCCGACCTCGTAGATGCACTTCTCGAGCTGGTAGAAGTCGAGCAGGAGCACCGTATCGGCGTCGCTCGCGGGCACGTACGGCGCCGTCTCGTCCGTCCGCGGCTGGGCGTCCGCCTGAGCGCGCGCGATCGTCTCCAGGTATCCCGCGAGGTAGCTCGCGGAGATCCACGCCACCCAGGCGTCGGTCCACGGCTTGAGGACGGTGACGTCCTCGGGCCGGAGGCGAGCGTCCCGGAGCGCCGAGGCGCCGGCGTAGTCGAACGAGCGCAGCATCCCGCCAACGTCCCGGAGCGGGCCGCGCTTGTAGCGGCGCTCGCTCAGCGGCCTCGCCGGCTCCCCCTCGAAATCGATCAGGATGAAGTCGTCGCCCGTCGAGAGCACCTGGCCGAGGTGGAAGTCGCCGTGCGTCCGGATGCGGGTGACGTCGAACTTCCTCGACACGATCTGCTGGAGCTTGGCGTTGATCTCTGCCTCGCGCTGCAGCATCGCCGACACCTGCTCGCGCACGTTCTCGGGGAGCGAGCGCTCGCGCTTCCGGAGCAGCGTGAAGGTGCGCGCGAGCATGCCGTGCGCCGACTGGAAGATCGACTGCTGGTGCAGCGTCGTGAATGGCTGCTGCCCGAACGCGGGGTTCTTGCTCTCCTGGCCGAGCGTGAGGTGGAGCTGCGCGGTGCGCTCGCCGAGCAGCCGTATCCTCACGAGCTCGGTGCCCATGAGCTGGTTCACGACCGGAGGCGGCGCCGCGCGCGACGCATCGACGAGCGTGCCGGCCGGCATCGGCGGCACGCTCCCCTTCACCGACCCCTCGTCGGCGAGCACCCGCTCGAAGAAGCGGTTCAGCGACTCGAGCGTGCTCGTCCACGCGTCGCTCTGGCTCTGCACGTACTCCTGGAGCATCGCCACCGTGGTCGGCTCGCGGCCGCGGCCCTGGTACTCGATGGCCCCGGCGAGCCGCGGCGTCGCGGGGAACTGGTGGTCGGTCAGGAACCTGCCGATCTCGAGCTCCGGGTTGATGCCCTCCTCGACCTGCCGGAAGATCTTGAGGAGCAGCTTGTCGCCGTAAATGATGGTGGTGTTGCTCTGCTCGCTCTCGGCGACGCGCGCCGGGAGCTCTCCGTCCGCGCCGAGCGCCTCGAGCGTCGTCCCGAACGGCAGCGCCTGGAGCTCGCCGGCGGCGCCGGTCGCGGCGCCCTGCGCGCGGATCGCGGCGAGGATGAGCGCGGCGAACTCCGGCGTCGTCAGCGCGTCGTACAGGACGCCCTCCGGCGCCGCCGCGGCCTCGGGCTCCGGATCGCGCACCGTGACGTCGGCGATCACCGCGTGGCGCGTCCGCGCGGCGAGCGTCCGCGCCGAATCGCCCGTGGCGAAGCCGACCGGCACGACGTACGTCTCCGGCGAGCCGTCGGTGTACTCGATGCGCACGAGCAGGAGGTAGTGCTCGGCCACCGTCTGCTCGCTGCGCAGGATCGGGATGACGTCCGCGAGCGTCGTCGCGCGCCGGGTGCGCGCCTTGCCGCGGAACCAGCGCCGCGCCGCGATGAACTTCCCGAGCGCCGGCTCGAGCGCCCTGCGCCCCTCGGGCGAGAGGAGCGTCCACCACGAGCCCCTCGTCGAGATCGCGGGCACCGCCTGGGCCTCGCCCACGGACGCCGCCGGCGTCGCCGGCTCCAGCGCGAACCAGAAGAAGTCGTGCGGCCCGAGCGACAGCGGGTAACAGCGGCTCGTGATCTCCGGGAAGCGGCTCCTGCCGAACAGCTCGACCGGCACCATGCCCTCGAAGCGCGCGAGGTCGAGCTCGACGTGCTGCGCGTACCGCGACAGGTTCGCCACGATGAGCAGCCGCTCGTCCCCGTACGCGCGGATGAACGCGAGCACCTTGCTGTTGTCCGGGTGCAGGAACTCGATCGTGCCGCGGCCAAGCACCTTGTTCTGCTTGCGCAGGGTGATGAGCCGCTTCATCCACCAGAGGAGCGAGGCGGGGTTCTGCTGCTGCGCCTCGACGTTGATCGCCTCGTAGTGGTACTCGGGGTCGATGATGATCGGCAGGTAGAGCTTCTGCGGGTTCGCCCGGGAGAAGCCGGCGTTCCGGTCGGCGCTCCACTGCATCGGCGTGCGCACGCCGTCGCGGTCGCCGAGATAGATGTTGTCGCCCATCCCGATCTCGTCGCCGTAATAGAGGACGGGCGTCCCCGGCAGCGAGAAGAGCAGCGCGGTCATCAGCTCGATCCGGCGCCGCGTCTTCATGAGCGGGGCGAGCCGCCGCCGGATGCCCAGGTTGATCCGCGCGGTGTGCTCCTGCGCGTAGACGCGGTACATGTAGTCCCGGTCCTCGTCGGTCACCATCTCGAGCGTGAGCTCGTCGTGGTTCCGGAGGAACGTCGCCCACTGGCAGGTCTCGTGGACCACGGGCGTCTGCTTCAGGATGTTGACGATCGGGAAGCTGTCCTCGAGCTCCACCGCCATGAACATCCTGGGCATGAGCGGGAAGTGGAAGTTCATGTGGCACTCGTCGCCGTTCCCGAAGTACGCCGCGGCGTCGGCGGGCCACTGGTTGGCCTCGGCGAGGAGCATGCGATCGGAGAAGTTCGCGTCGATGTGCCGCCGGAGCTTCCGCAAGAACTCGTGCGTCTCCGGCAGGTTCTCGCAGTTCGTGCCGTCGCGCTCGTAGAGGTACGGCACGGCGTCGAGCCGCAGGCCGTCGACGCCCATCTCGAGCCAGAAGTCGACCACCTTGAACACGGCGGCGTGCACGTCCGGGTTCTCGAAGTTGAGGTCGGGCTGGTGGGAGTAGAAGCGGTGCCAGTAATAGGCGTTGGCCACCGGATCCCACGCCCAGTTCGACGTCTCGAAATCCTTGAAGATGATCCGGGCGTCCTTGTAGCGGTGGGGCGTGTCGCTCCAGACGTAGAAGTCGCGCCAGCGTGAGCCCTTGGGCGAGGTCCGCGCCCGCTGGAACCACTCATGCTCGTTCGAGGTGTGGTTCAGGACGAGCTCGGTGATGACGCGGATGTCGCGGCGGTGCGCCTCGCGCAGGAGGCGGGCGAACTCGCGCCGCGTCCCGTAAGACGGGTTGATGTTCGTGTAGTCCGCGATGTCGTATCCGCCGTCGCGCAGCGGCGATGGGTAAAACGGCAGGAGCCAGATCGCAGTGACGCCGAGATCCTGGAGGTAGTCGAGCTTGTCGACGAGCCCCTCGAAGTCGCCGATGCCGTCGGCGTTCGAGTCGCTGAACGCGCGGACATGGACCTCGTAGATGATCGCGTCCTTGTACCAGAGGGCGCTGCCTTCGGCGGGAGGGGGCTTTTGATCCTGGCTCATGGCTGCTCCGACGGATGCGCGTTATCCGCGCGACGACGCCGGGCGCTCAGGACACAGCGGGACGGCCCCCTCACGGCGTGAGCACGCCGCCTGGGCCGGAGGAGGCCAGGAGGCAAGGCACGCTGCGGAGGTCCACCACTGGGCGCGCGCTGCCGTCCCACGCAGGTGACGCGAATCACGTGTATAGTTTAACTACTTGGAATTGCAAGACCGCGCAGGCAAACCTCGGATAGCACGGCGCGCGCGGGGCGCAAAGCGGCGCGGCGGCAGCGGGCCCGGTCCGTTGGCGTCCGTTGCCTCCGTTGCCGCCCGTCGCCGCCGCGCTGTCGAGTCCGCTGCGTCGCGCGCTCGGCCCACACGTCGAACCGCAGCCGGTGTAAGAAGCGCCGGCACCTCGTTCAGTGATCGGGCGAGCTCATGCCCATCGAAGGAGCATTTTCATGATGCGTGTCTTCCAGGTACTCCCGCTCTCCCTGGCCGCGCTCGGAGCGCTGGCGTGCTCGTCGACGCCTGAGCCGACGATCGACCCGAGCAACCCGTGCCCGCCGGGCCAGTGGTGCGCGTCGGCCGTGCCGACGACGCCCGCGACGACGGTGCCCACGACGACGGCCACGGCCGCGCCGGCGGGCACGGCCGCCACGCCGATCCCGCCGGTCGCCGCGGTGGCCGCGACGCCCGTCCTGCAGGGGATGGGCACGACGGAGGCGCCGGGCATGAAGGCGGACGGCGGGCCGTTCGCGGCGCAGTTCCAGGAGGGCCAGACGCTCGAGCAGGACATCACCATCTCGGCCGGCAAGTGCTACACGGTCGTCGGCATCGGCATCGGCGTCCAGGAGCTCGACATCCAGCTCGTGTCGCAGCCGGCGCCCGGGCTGCCGCCCGTCGTCCTCGCGCAGGACAGCACGACCGGCGCCGCGGCGACGCTCGGCGGCAAGGCCTCCGGCTGCTGGAAGAACCCGCTACCGATCGGCGGCCCGGGCAAGGTGATCCTCAAGGCGACGAAGGGCACCGGGATCGCGGCGGCGCAGGTCTTCTCCAAGTAACGCCGCCCTGCGCGTGCTCCGGCGGCGCGGGCGCACCGCCGGAGCGCGCGGCGCGGGCGCCGCGCCGCTCTCTTCTATTCCCCCCGCCTGCGTGCTCCCCTAGAGGCTGGCGGGCGCGGCCGTGCGCCGCGCGCGACGCATGAGCGAGACCGTCTTCCTCGGCCCCGACGCCAGCAATCCCTGCGCGAGGGCGCGCTGGGACTGGCTGTCGCCGCGGCTCCCCCCGGACCTCGAGCAGGAGGCGGTGCGGCGCATCGCGTGGATGGCGCTCTTCACGATCGTCGTGGGCGCCGCCGGCTTCATCGTGTCGGAGCTCTTCCCGGGCCTCGCGCTCGGCCCCCGCCCGATCCGCTTCGCGGTCTTCCTGCCGTTCGTGCTCGTCTCGGCCGCGCTCTTCGTCGTCGCGCGGCGGCGGCTGCTATCGCCGCCGCGGATCGTCGACCTCTCGTTCGCCTACAAGATCCTGGGCGCCGCCTCGATCGCCGTCATCACCAACGCGCAGCCGTGGCCCGAGGGGCCGATGCTGCCGGGCTGGCCGCCCGTGGCCGTCTGGGTGCTGATGTTCCCCATCATCATCCCCGCCCCGAGCGTGCGCACCCTGTTCACCTCGACGCTGGCGATCCTCGCCGATCCGGCGTGCCTCTGGGTGCTCGTCCGATCGGGCTTCATGGAGATGCCCTCGCGCGAGGCGATGGTCCGCCGCTTCTTCCCGAGCGTCATCGCGCTCGCGCTCTCCGTGTTCGTGTCGCGCGTGGTCTTCGGCCTCGGGCGCAAGCTCGACGCGGCGCGGGAGCTCGGCAGCTACCGCCTCGTCGAGCGGCTCGGCGGCGGCGGCATGGGCGAGGTGTGGCGGGCGAAGCACCGCATGCTCGCGCGCCCCGCGGCCGTGAAGCTGATCCGCCCGGAGGCGTTCCAGGGCGAGGCGGCGAGCGGCGGCAACGCGAAGGCGCGGTTCGAGCGCGAGGCGCAGGCGACCGCGGCGCTCAGGTCGCCGCACACGATCGGCATCTTCGACTTCGGCGTCGCCCGCGACGGGTCGTTCTACTACGTGATGGAGCTGCTCGACGGCATGGACCTCGACACGCTCGTCAAGCTGGACGGCCCGCAGCCGCCCGCGCGGGTGGTCCACCTGCTGCGGCAGGCCTGCCACTCGCTGCACGAGGCGCACAGGGCCTTCCTGGTGCACCGCGACATCAAGCCCGCCAACCTCTTCCTGTGCCGCTACGGCGCGGATCTCGATTTCTTGAAGGTGCTCGATTTCGGGCTCGTCGCCGTGCGCAAGAAGGACGCGGCCCCCTCCACGCTGACGGCGGACAACGCGATCACCGGGACGCCCGCGTTCATGGCCCCGGAGGTGGTGGTCGGCGACCGACCGATCGACGGCCGGACGGACATCTACGCGCTCGGGTGCGTCGCCTACTGGCTGCTCACGGGCGCGCTCGTGTTCGAGGCCGAGACCGCGATGAAGATGGTGCTGCTCCACGCCACGGAGGCGCCCGTCGCGCCGTCGAAGCGCGCGGGGCGCCCGATCCCGCCGGCGCTCGACCGCCTCGTCCTCGACTGCCTGGAGAAGGACCCGGCGAAGCGGCCGCAGTCGGCGCGCGAGCTATCCGAGCGGCTCGCCGCGCTCCGCCTGGACGCCGAGTGGACCGAGCAGCACGCGGCGGCGTGGTGGGAGTCGGTCGCGCCGCAGTCGCTCTCGGGTCGGGCGGCCAAGGCGACGCTCGACGCCCTCGGCTGAGCGCGCGGGGCGCCGCCCAAGGCGCGGCGTCTTCAGCGGATGTTGAAGTCGACCGTCATCAGCTGGCCGCCGCGCTCGATCGCCACGGACAGGTGGTTCGCGGTCCGGAGCCGCGCGTAGGCCTCCAGCGCCTTCTGCGGATCGGTGACGTCGAAGCCGTTGATCGACCGCAGCGAGTCGCCGCTCTCCAGCCCGAGCGACTCGAGCAGCGAGCCCCGCTTGATCCTGAGCTTCAGCCCGACGACCCGGCCCCCTTGCCGCTCCGGGATCACCCGAGCGGAGCGCATGAGGAGCGCCTGCTGCTCGAGGATCTGGTCGACCGCCGACCGGTCGACGTTGAACTCCGTGGCGCTCACCCGCCGGATGCGGGCGGCGATCTCCGGCGGGATCGAGCTCAGGCCGCCCTCGCCGCCGACCGGCGTCGCCTGGGGCCGCGGCGGCGGCTGCGGCTCCGGCGCCGCCGCGCGCGCGCTCTTTCCGAGCTGTAGCTGGCAGCGCGCGCCGCCCGCGGCGATCCAGACGCGGTCCCAGGCGATGCGCGCGAGCGTGCCCCCCGGCGCGTCGCCGCCGAGCCGCCGGAGCTGCGTCCGCCCGTCGGGGCCCTCGATGGCCGCGAACGACCACGCGTCGTCCCGCGAGGCCGCGATGAGCACCACGCGCCCGGCGTCGCAGAGCGGATCGCGCCACGGATCGCCGCCCGCCGCGGCCGCGCGCGCCTCGGGGGCGCCGCCCGGCGGCGGCAGGAGCGGCCCCGTCGCCGAGTCGAACGGGTTGCGCTGCAGGATCGCGTCGGCGTTCGTCGCGTGCAGGTCGTTCCGCTGCGCGCGGCCGGAGACCCGCGGCAGGGGCGCGACGCCCGCGGCTCTGTCCGGGATGATCGTCCTCCCGAGCAGGTGCGAGACCCCCGCTGCCTGGAAGTAGGCAGCGGACGCGATCAGCGTGCCCGCGATCCACGGGAAGTGATGCTTCACGGCCGCATCCAGGTCCACGGATCCTGCTCTTTCTGGGCGCGCGCGCGCCGCCGCCGTCGAGGCGAGCGCCGCGCGCACGCCGGCGTGGGAGGCGACCGTGCACGATGTCGCCACCGGCCCCCGCCCTCGGGGACGCACAGCACCGCGCATGCCGGCGTGCGCGCCGGGGCGTGCGCGCGAGCGCCGGCAGCGCGCCGCGACCCGAACGGATCAGCGCGCGCCGGCGTTCATCGAGAGGAAGGGCGAGCGGAGGGAGGTCTGGGACGGCGGGGGCCCGAGCGCGGCTCGCTCAGGGCTTCTTCTCGGGCGCCTTGGCGCCGGCCGCGGCCTCGCCGAGGCCGCGGCGGTACACCCAGGCGGCGAGGATCTTCCGGTCGTTCGCGGAGATCTTCTCCTCGAACGCCGGCATGTGGCCCTCGAGGTCCTTCGCCATGGCCGCCGGCGGGTAGGCCTTGCCGCTGCCGGGGTTCGCGATCTGCGCCTCGATCCACGCGACCGAGGCCCAGCCGCGGAGCTCGGGCGCGGCCGACTCCTCGTCGTCGGTCTTGCCGTCGAGCCGGTGGCAGCTCGTGCACCGCTGCCGGACCAGCTTCTCCCCCGCGGTCCCGGCGCTCGGCTCCCCGCGCGCCTGCGCCTCGAGGAACGCGGCGATCGTCTCCTGGTCGGCCGCGCTCATCGGCGTGAACACCTTCGCCGCCTCGGGATCCGCCGGCGGCTTGACCACCGACGGCATCATCTCCTTGAACGGCGTCTTGCCGAAGAGGTGGTCGGCGTCGGGATCCCTCAGCACCTCGAGCGCCCACGCCTTCGTCCCGAACCCGGTGAGGTCCGGCGCCGTCTGCTTGTCCTTGGGCGGGCCGAGATCGTTCAGCCGGTGGCAGCTCGCGCACTCCTTCTTGTAGAGGTCCTCGCCGCGCGTCTCCGGATCGTTGCGCAGCATCGCGAGCGCGCCCTCGGGCGGGACGCCCTGCTTGAACAGCGCGATCGCGCGCGCGGTCCGCTGGGCGTTCTGCGCCTGCGAGCGCTGGTAGCCCTCGTCCTTCGCGTCGGACGCGAACGATTTCGCGAGGAGGCCGGCGGCCCCTAGGCCGATCAGGAACAGCGGCGCGAGCGCCGGCAGGCGCGCGCGGAGCGGGCCGGGCTTCCTGTCGATGAACGGGAGCAGGGCGAGGTACAGCCCGATCACCGCCGGCAAGCCGACGGTCGCGATGAGCTCCAGCGAGCCGGGGAAGAACTTGCGCAGCTCGAAGAGCGGGCGGAAGTACCACGCCGGGCGGGCGGTGTAGTCGCTGACCGGGTCCGCGGGCGCCTCGAGGGGCGCGCCGTGCTCGATGGCCGCGAGATCGAAGAGGACGACGAGCGCGACCGCGCCGGCGAGGAGGATCATGCCGAGCTGCTTCGGGAAGAACCGGTCCGCCTTCGAGAGGTTCGCGCCGTGGGGCGCGCCGAAGCCGTGCTTGCGGAACAGCGCGAAGCTCCCGGCGAGCAGCAGGGCCGTGGCCGCCGGCAGCACGAACACGTGCAGCGCGTAGAGCCGCGTCAGCGTCATGTGGCCGAGCGAGCTGCCGCCGACCACGAGCTCTTGCGTGAGCGTCCCGACGACGGGGACCGCGCCCATGATGCCCGTCTCGACGCGCGTGCCCCAGTAGCCGTCCTGGTCCCACGGGAGCGGGTTGCCGGTGAAGGCGAAGCCGAGGATCATCAGCAGCAGGCCGAGCTTCAGGAACCAGCCGACCTCGCGCGGCGCGCGGTACGCCCCGTGGATCGCGAGCTGCGCCACGTGGACCGCGACCAGGATGACGAGCGCCTGCGCTCCGAAGTAGTGGAGGCCCCGGATGAGCCACCCGGCGCGCAGGGTGAAGTTGATGTGCGCGACGCTCGCCCACGCCGTGGTCGCGCTCGGCGCGTACGCCGTCATGAGCAGCGCGCCCGTGACGGCCTCGATGAGCAGCAGCAGCGCGAGCGCGCCGCCCCAGACGTAGCCGATGCGCGCGCCGCCGGGGATGGGCTCGTCGAGCAGGCGGCGGAGGGGCTCGCGGTAGCCGACGCGCTCGTTCAGCCAGTCGCCGAAGCTCATCCTGCGATCTCCTGGAGCTCGGCGGTCCCGTCACGGTAGCGCCGGAAGTCCACCTCGACCCAGCCGTCCACGACCCGCGTCGCGAGCGGATCCATCGGCCGCGGGGACGGCCCCGTCTCCGGCGCGCCCGACAGGGCGAAGCGCGACGCGTGGCACGGGCAGTTGAAGCTCTTCTTGTCGTCGTTGAGCTCGATGCCGCAGCCGAGGTGCGGGCATGTGGCGCTCATCGCGCGGATCTTCTCGCCCTCGCGGATGACCCAGATGGCGCCGAGCATCTGG
Organism: Sorangium sp. So ce836; assembly: GCF_028553905.1. Classification (NCBI taxonomy): domain Bacteria; kingdom Pseudomonadati; phylum Myxococcota; order Polyangiales; family Polyangiaceae; genus Sorangium; species Sorangium sp. So ce836. Next base: position 811,264 of record NZ_CP102233.1, read on the forward strand.
TCCTTGGCGACCGTGAAGGCGTCGCGCTCCTCGCCGATCACCTTGAGGCGTCGGGGCTCTCCCGGCGGCAGATCCGCGAGGCGCCCGACCCGGACCCAGCGCTCGCGCCCGCTTGACGCGCCGGCAGTGCCGGCGGGACCGGCGAGGAACGTCGCCGCCGGCACCGCGATCGCGCCGGCGTAGGCGAGGCCGCCGATCGCCACGAGCGCCTTCAGGGCGCCGCGCCGCTCCTCGGGAGGCGGGCCTCCGTACGGCGCGCCGGCGCTCGCGGGCGCCCCAGGTTCGTGCGGCAATCCATATCCCGGGTACCCACCGGCACCAGGTTCCTTTTGCGTCGGCTCTGCCATCTCGTAGGCTCTCCCTCGCTCGCGCCGCTCCGAGGCCCGCTCAGACTCGGAGCGGGCCTCCGGCGGCCGAAGTGGACGGCAGCATATCGAAAATACGGGCCTAACGTTGAATCCTCGCCATCGCGCACACCGGGGCGATCGCCTCGTCGCCGGCTCAACCGAAAGTTCTCTTTCAGGTGTTCAGGTCCCGCCGTCGCGATCGGCCGCTGCAGCGCTCACGGCGCTCGCAGCGCTGGGGGTCTCCGCCTGTGCCGCTTCGCGTCAACCGCCGGCGTGCACGCGCCCGGACCTCAGCGGGTGCGCCATCGAGGAGGTCTCGTTCGACGGCGACGAGGTGATCAGCGGCGACGAGCTCGCCGAGCGGATCGCGACGGCGGAGAGCTCGCATCTGATCGGCCCGCTCGAGCACGTGCCGATCCTGAGCATCTGGGACGCGCTCACGGTCGAGTACGAGCGGTTCGACCGGTTCGTCCTCGAGCGGGACATGGCCCGCATCGAGCGGTACTACCGGGCGCGCGGGTTCTACAACGCGCGGGCGCGCGCGGCGCGGGTGCAGCGGACCGGCGGCCCCGGCAAGGAGGGGCGCGTGCGGGTGCGCATCGTCGTCTCCGAGGGGCAGCCGGTGAAGATCGCCTCGGTGGACCTGGAGTGGCGGGACTGGACCCTGGAGAAGGGCAAGGACGTCGTCCGGCCGGTGACCGACGCGAAGGCCCGGCTCCGCATCGGCGAGCGCCTGGAGGAGGAGCAGTACGAGGAGCTGAAGAAGGCGCTGCTCCGCGTGCTCACGGATCGCGGCTTCGCCTACGCGACGGTCGAGGGGCACGTCGACGTCGACCTCGTGAAGAACGAGGCGCGGGTCCGCTACACGATCGAGCTCGGCCCCGAGTGCACGTTCGGCAAGGTGAAGCTGGAGGGGCTCGGCGAGCTGCCGGAGGGGCCGGTCAGGACGGCGATCGGCATCGAGGAGGGCGAGCGCTTCTCGACCGCGGCGCTCTCGGAGGCGGAGCAGGCGCTGGCCGATTTCGGCGTGTTCGGCGCCGTCGCCGTGAAGCCCGAGCTCGCGCCGCCGGGCCAGCCGAGGAGCCCGGTCGTCCCCGTGACGTTCTCCGTGGAGCCGGCCGCGCTGCGCGCCGTGAAGCTCGGCGGCGGCGCCGAGGTCGGCTCGCGCGTCGAGGCGCACCTCGTCGCCGGGTGGGAGGATCGCAACTTCCTCGGCGGTCTGCGCCGGTTCAACATCGAGGCCCGGCCGGGGCTGGTCTTCTATCCGGTCGAGTTCTCGACCCTGTTCGGCGAGGATCTCGGGGACACCTTTCGCCTCCTGCCGGAGATCCAGCTCCGGTCCGAGCTCCGCCAGCCGGGGGCGTTCGAGCGGCGCACGGCCGCGGTGCTGCGCGGCTCGTTCAAGCTCTATTGCCCGCGGACCGGTGAGTTTTGCACCAAGCCCGATGCGGCAAAGAAACCGGAAGAGGTGGAGCCAGGAAATGCGGCAAACACTCCTCCGGAGCCCCCGGAGCACGCGATCGTCGGCTACCGCGAGTACGTCGGTTCCATCGGTTTGGAGCGGCCGTTCCTGAAATCGGACCTGAACGCGGCCCTCCTCTACAACGTTCAGCTCAACAGCCCGTTCACCTACAACGACGTGCCGCTGCCGCTGGGGTTCCAGTCCATCTTCATCCCCTATCTGCAAGCGCTCGTGTCCTACGATCGCCGCCTGAACCGGGCGGGCAAGCCGGACCGGCTGACCCCTCACCATGGCTACTACGTGGCGCTCGACGCGCAGCTCGCCGGGTACTTGCGCTTCGACACCGAGCTGGCGAACGCCATCGTCGGGCACGAGGTCCGCGCCGCGCGCGACCTCCGCCTCCAGCCCGAGTTTCGCGCCTACCTCCCCGTCTCGAGGAGATGGACCCTCGGCTTCCGCATGACGACCGGGTGGCTGTTCCCGAGCGGCTACGGCGACGCGTCGTCGGCGGATGTGACCCGGTGCGACACCCTCGCGGAGGACGATCCGGCCCGGGCGGGCTGCCGGGCGGACGTGGGGGCCGACGTCCAGCTCATGCAGTTCCGCGGGTTCTTCAGCGGCGGCGCGACGAGCAACCGCGGCTACGGGTTCAACGAGGTCGGTCCCCACGCCCGCGTGCCGAGCCTGACCGGCCAAGGGGAGGTCCAGGGAGATGAGGCCCCGCTGGTCCCCATCGGCGGCCGGCTGCTCTGGGAGGCGAGCCTGGAGCTCCGGATACCGCTCGGCGAGAGCTTCGGCACCGTGATCTTCGCCGACGCGGGCGACGTCACCCGGGAGCTCAGCCTGTTCCGCTCGGGGGCGCAGCGGCCGCACCTCTCGGCCGGCGTCGGGCTGCGCTACACCACGCCGGTCGGCCCGCTGCGCTTCGACGTCGGCTACCGCGTCCCGTGCATGCAGGTCTTCGGCAAGTGCACGCCCGGGGAGGAAGGCTGGCCCGAGGACGAGCGGACCCCGAACGCGCTGTTCGGCGTGCTGCCCATCGCCGTGAACCTGGCGATTGGCGAGGCGTTCTGACGGGATGCTGAGGTGGAGCGAGCCGCCGGGCGGCGGCGCGGCCCGCGCCCGTCGCCCCTCGACGCGGCCGCGGAGGCGGGCTCAGCCCTCTTCTTCCTCGACGTTCCAGGCGGACAGCGCGGTCATTCCGATGGCGACGGCGCAGCCGCCGCACAGGGCGGGCTCCTCGAACCGGAGCTCATCGCCGCGCGACCACACGTAGAGGCCGCGCCCGGCGGGCTCGCCCTCGATGGCCGCGTCGCACACGTCGCAGCGGAGCTCGGTCGCGCCCGAGGCTGCTTGATGCGCGCGCAGCGCGCTGTCGGCGACCGCATCGACCGAGATGCAGATCGGGTGAGTCAATGTCCCCCTGAGCCGGTGCTCCGCATTCGCGGCTCCCTCCAGCGTAGGGCGGGGGTCCAGGTTCGCGGTCCCCTTCAGAGCGCCTTCAATCACATCCACCTCCGGCGGCACGGCCGAATCTAGCTCAGGCCGAGACGGGACGCACGAGAAGGCTGTGCCTGATCCTCGTCAGGCCTGCTCCAGGGCGCAAATGTGGGTAAACACGCGGGATCGTACGCCATGGGCCTCACGGCGCGGCGGTCCCGCGTGCGTTCGCAACGGAAATGTAGGGGAAGCTAGGCGCTGGCGGCCGCCTCGGAGCCGGCGGCCTCCTGAGCGGCGCGGCTGCCGGCCGGGCGGTCGAGGGCGCAGCTCTCTTCGAGCAGCTCGACCACATCGAGCTGGCGGATCGAGTCCTCCTTGGACTGATCCTTGAGCCCGTCGGTGATCATCGTCTGGCAGAACGGGCACGCGGTCGCGATCGTCTTCGCCTCGGTCTGGAGCAGCTGCAGCGTCCGCTTGACGTTCACGCGGTCCTTGTTCTGCTCCTCCATCCACATCTGCGCGCCGCCGGCGCCGCAGCAGAGCCCCTTCTGCCGGTTCCACCCCTCGGCCTCGACGAGCTGCACGCCGGGGATGCGCTTCAGGATGTCGCGCGGCTGCTCGTACACGTCGTTGTAGCGGCCGAGGTAGCAGGAGTCGTGGAAGACGACCTTCCCCTCGACCGGCTTCTTGGGGACGAGCTTCTTCTCGGCGACCAGGCCGAGCAGGAAGTCCGTGTGGTGCACGACCTCGAACTTCGCGCCGAAGTCCGGGTACTCGTTGGCGAGCGTGTTGAAGCAGTGGGGGCAGGTCGTGACGATCTTCCGGATGCCGCCCTGCTCCTTGTAGCCGTTCAGGGTCGCGGCGTTCTGCTCGGCCAGCATCGCGAAGAGGTACTCGTTGCCCGCGCGGCGCGCCGGGTCGCCGGTGCAGGTCTCCTCCTGGCCGAGGATCGCGAAGTCGACGCCGGCCGCCTTCAGGAGCCGCGCGGTCGCGCGCGCGATCTTCTTCGCGCGGTCGTCGTAGCTCGCCGCGCAGCCGACCCAGTAGAGCACCGGCGCCTGCGGCTTCTCGGCCATCGTCGGGATCTCGAGCCCCTCGGCCCAGTTTGCGCGATCGATGCGCGCGAGGTTCCACGGGTTGCCGTTGACCTCGATCGCGTTGAACGGATTGCCGAGCTCGGCCGGGAACTCGCCCTTCACCATGACCAGGTGGCGGCGCATCGAGACGATCTTGTCGACGTAGCTGATCATCACCGGGCACTGCTCCTCGCAGGCCCGGCACGTCGTGCAGGCCCAGAGCACGTCCGGGTGGACGACGTTCGCCACGAGGTCGACCGGCTTGTACCCCGCCTCCGGGGTCGGGACCGGGTTCTCCGGCGCCGCCTGCTCCGCGTGCCCGGCGCCCTCCTGCGCCTCCGCGCCCTGGCCGTCCTGCGCCGCCGCCGCCCCGTCGCCGGCGTGGCCGTTCGCCTGCGCCGCGTGGCCGTTGCCCTCGCCCCGCGGGCCGCCGGGCCGGTTGAGGAACTCGGCTTCGCGGCCGTACAGGTGGTCGCGCAGGTCGAGCGTGAGCTGCTTGGGGCTCAGGATCTTGCCCGTCTTGTGGGCCGGACAGTTGTCGCTGCAGCGGCCGCACTCGGTGCACGTGTAGAAGTCGAGGATCGCCTTCCAGGTGAAGTCCTCAACGCGCCCGATGCCGACCGGCTCGGCCTTCTCGGGCTCCTCGGCGGCCTTCATGACCATCTCGCCGATCGCCTCGGCGCTGCCCGCGACGAGCGGCAGCCGGCCGCGCGGGTCGAGGTTGCGCGCGAAGACGTTCGGGATCGACGTGATGATGTGGAAGTGCTTCGAGTGCGGGAGCAGGTTCAGGAACACGAGCACCAGCGTGACGTGCGTCCAGAACCCGACGTGCGCGAGGACGACGAGGGCCCCGGGGCTCGCGCCGCTCAGCAGCACGGCGAACAGCGAGCCCGCCGGGGCGGGGAACAGGTGCCAGCGGAGCGCCGCCGGGTCCGCGGGGACGCCCGCGAACGGGGCGGTCACGGTGGCGACGCGCTCGCAGAGCGCCGCGTCGCCGGACGCGCACGCCGCGGTCGACCAGCGGTGGTGCAGCACCAGCGAGGCGCCGTCATAGAGCATGTCGCTCACCATCATCGTGAGGATGATGCCGAGGATGAGCAGCCCCTCGCCCGACAGGGTCATGCGCCGCTCGCGCTTGATCGCCCGGTAGTAGATGAACACGAGCGCGCCGGCGACGACCAGCGACGCCATGACGTCCTTCACGAACTCGTAGATGCCGCCGAGCGGCACCGCGCCGATGCCCGGGAGCCGCACCGGGTCGTGCCCCAGGATCCACAGGTCGAACGCCGGGTCGAAGCCGCGCCCCCACAGGATCAGCGTGCGGAGCAGGAGAACCAGGAATCCGAAGAAGATGAGCTTATGCGCCAGCCCGGCGAGCGGGTAGTAACCCATCTTCCGCTGGCGGAAGGCGTACTCCCAGGTGCCTTTGAGGCGCTCGGCGAGCCGGTCGAGCCGGTTTTCCCCGCGCCCGACCTTGAGGAGCTGCCAACGCCGGTTGGCGCTCCACGCAAAGGCGGCGAAGAGGCCGACGAGCAATGTGAGCATCCAAATGGGATTCATTCGCGGGACGTCTCCGGGTGCAAAATGGCCACATCTTTTAAGGTGGGGGGATGGCGGACGTCAACCGCGCGGCGGCGGTGAAGCGCGCGGATCGCTGTCGCTGGATCCCGTTCCTGCAAGGGCGGAGTCGCTGGTGCGCGCGCTCGCGGATCGCGCTCGGGCCGGAGGTGTGCCCGCCGGGGCTCAGAGCGTGAACTCGACGCTCTTCTCCTCGCTCGCGGGCGAGGGAGACAGGTCGAGCGCCATGCTGTACGAGCGCTGGCCGACCCGCGCGCTCAGGCGGACGCGGACGGGCGCCGTCGCGTCGTTCAGCTTGTCGAGCCGCACGACGACGCGGTAGCGGCCCCGGGCCGGCTCGCCCTCGGTGAGGAAGACGTTCTCCACGTTCTGCTCCTGGCACTCGCCGCTCACGCGCGGGCAGTCGCGATCCTTCATGAGGCCGCTCGCCGTCGGCTCCCCGACGCGGGCGAGCTCTCCGGCCGGATCGTAGACGTTGAGATCGACGTCGGCCTCGGCCTCTTCCCAGGCGATCGTGAACTGGAGGATCCCGGTGTGGAGCCCGCACCCCTCGTCGATCACGCCGTTGCAGTTGTTGTCGCGGGCGTCGAAGCAGAGCTCGACCCCCGTCGGCGTGCAGGCCATCTCGAGCCCGACGCCCTCGGGGACCTTGAGGTCCTTCGGCTCGAGGGGCGGCTTGGGCGGAGGCGGCGGCACCTCGATGCAGCCGGCGAGGAGCAGGGCCGCGAGCGCCGCGCCCAGCGCCCAGCGCACGCCGGCGAGGCGCGCGCGGGGGCCGCGGGGCGCCTTCGGGACGGCGCCGCGGGGGCGGCGCTCGCGCCGCGGGGGACCGGGGGTTCGCATGGGGGGCTGCATGCTAGCCGCCTTCGGGCTCCTGCGGGGCGCCGGCGCCGCGCTCTTCCCGCGCGGGGGCCGCGGCGGGCGTCCGCGGCTTGGGGCCGCGCGGCTTCGGCGGAGGGGGCGGCGCTCCTCCGAGCGGCGGCGGCAGGCGCATGCCCCGCGCGGCCAGGATCTCCGCCGCGTGGGGGACGGTGAGCACCAGCGCGCGGGCGTAGAGGCTCGTCTGGTAGGGCTCGGGCAGATCGCCGGGCCGGCCGCTGGTCGCCTGCTCGAGCAGGATCGCCGCGGTGACGCTCACGTTGAGGCTCTCCGCGAAGCCCCGCATCGGGACGCGCACGGCGCGGGCGCAGGCGGCGGCGAGGTCGGGGCGGATCCCGTCGCGCTCGTTGCCGAGCACCAGCGCGAGGCGGGGGATGCCCGCGAGATCGCGCGGGGTCAGCTCGCCGTCCGGGCGGGTCGCGACGAGCTCGTGCCCCGAGGCGCGGAGCGCCGCGACCGCGGCCTCGGTGGTCGCGTGCGTGCGCACGTCGACCCAGCGCTCGGAGCCGCGCGAGACGGTGTTCGACACGAGGAACGCCTCGGCGCGCTCGATGATGTGCAGCCGCTGCAGGCCGAACGCGTCGCACGACCGGAGCACGGCGGCCCCGTTGTGCGGGTCGTGCGGCGCGTCCATGGCGACGGTGACCGCGTCGAGCCGCGCCGCGATGACGCCGCGCAGCCGGGCCCTGCGCTCGTCGGTGACGAACTCCTCGAGGATGCGGGCGACGTCGGCGACGTCGAGGGAATCGAGCGCGGCGAGCAGCCTTCGCTGCTCCTGCGCGACGAACGAGCAATTGGGGGTCGAGCGGCGCATGGATGGGTCGGGGGCGCCTCTATAGCGCGGCGCGCCCCCGGAGGCTGCGGCCCATCGCGGCCCGGCGGGACCGCCTCCGCCGCGGCCCCGCCTGCGCGGGCGCCGCACCTCGCCGGGGCGGCGGGGCGGAGCGGCGTCAGGGATCGATCGCGATCGTGACCCGCTCGCCCTCGGCGTACTCGACGACGGCGCAGTCGCCGGGGGAGCCGTCTTCCCAGACCAGACAGACGAAGTCGGCCTCGGCGTCGAGCGCGATCATGGGGTGGTGCCAGACGCCGGGGCGATAGGTGATGCCCTGGGCGCCGTGGGCGATGAAGGCGGCGAGCGTCGTGAGGTCGGGCCGGTCGCCGCCCAGGGCGACGACGACGAGGTAGCGCCGCGCGTTCATCGGCACGAACGCCTGCGTCGAGCCGGGGTGCTTCTCGAGCAGCGCGAGCGGCAGCGGAGAGCTCGAGCGCGGAGCGCAGCGGAACACCGAGACGTTCAGCGCCGCGTGCCCGGGGCGGAGGTTCTCGATCGCGGCGAGGTGATCGAAGCGGCGGGCGGTCCCCTGGTTGGCCGGCCTGCCGGGCTGGCCGTGCGGCGAGGCCATGAGGATGTCGCCGTACGGCGCATAAGCTGCAGGGCTGAGCGAATGGGCTGCGATGCGCGGGCGATGGCTCATCGGGACTGGCGGCTGTGGCGGTGCGCCACGCGTGTGGCCCTCCTGCTGCGAGAGCCCCGGGCGCGATCGCGCAGGCGAAGGGTACCACGTCGCCGGGGCGCCGGCGGGACACCCCGCGACCGCGACGAGGCCGAGGTTTTGCATGACACGGCGCGACGCCTTACCCGTCGGGTAACGCAAGCGACCCTGGAGTCAGTCATGCGGATTGTTCACAAATCGACATTTCGGAAGCGCCTCGCGGTGTTTTCCGTGTTCTTGGCGGTGCTCGCCCTCATGACGTCTGTCGTCGGCTGCCAGCGCTACGACGTGCTCGTCGAGAAGGATCAGATCGCGGCCCAGAAGTGGTCGGATCTCGAGGCGAACCTCCAGCGGCGTTACGATCTCGTCCCGAACCTCGTGGCGGTGGTGAAGGCGTCGGCCAAGCACGAAGAGCAGACGCTTGCGAGCGTCGCCGAGGCGCGCGCCCGCGCCACCAGCGTCCAGCTGAAGGCCGAGGACCTGACCGACCCCGAGAAGGTGCAGGCTTTCCAGAAGGCGCAGGAGCAGCTCAGCGGCTCGCTCTCGCGGCTCCTCGTGGTGCAGGAGCAGTACCCCGATCTCAAGGCCAACCAGAGCTTCCACAGCCTCCAGGTCCAGCTGGAGGGCATCGAGAACCGCATCCTTCGAGCGCGCGAGGAGTACAACCAGGCGGCGCGCGAGTACAACGCGGAGCTCCTGAAGATCCGGGGCCAGGTGGTGAACAAGGCGACGGGCCAGCCGTTCAAGCCGCGCGTGTACTTCACCGCCTCCCCCGAGGTCCAGTCGGCGCCCAAGGTCGCGTTCTGAGAGGAGGGGGCGGTGATGGGCCAGGCAATCTCGGGCGGAGCGCGGCTGCGGGCCGTGGCCAGGGCGATCGCCGCCGCGATCGCGCTGGTCTGCGCGCTCGTCGCCCGGCCCGCCCTCGCCGAGTTCACGCCGCCGAAGCTCACGGGGCACGTCGTCGACACCGCCGGGCGGCTCGGCCCGTCCGACATCCTCTACCTCGACCAGAAGCTCGATCGCCTCCGCCGCCAGACCGGCTTCGAGATCGTCGCCTTCGTGGCGGGATCGCTCGAGGGCGAGACGATCGAGGACGTCGCGTACGAGGCCTTCAACGCGTGGCAGCTCGGCCAGCGGGGGGCCGACAACGGCGTCCTCCTGGTGATCGCCCCGTCCGAGCGGCGCGTCCGCATCGAGACCGGCAAGGGCGTGGGCGGGGCGCTCACGGACCTCCAGTCGAACGACATCATCCGGCAGACGATCAACCCGTTGCTCCGGCAGGATCGGTTCCGGGACGCCATCGATCAGGGGACGACCGAGATCGCCCGTGCGCTCATCGCCGGGACGCCCGAGGAGGAGCGGCGCCCGGCGCCCGGGCCGGCGCCCACCCCGGTCTCGCCGATCAAGGTCGGCGTCACGCTCGTCGCCATCGTGGCGGCGCTGCTGCTCGCGATCGTCTCGCCCTCCTTCCGCTGGTTCCTGTGGTTCGCCCTGCAAGCGCTCCTCTTCCGCGGTGGCGGCGGCGGTTTCCGCGGCGGCGGTCGCGGCGGCGGTGGATCCGGGTTCGGCGGCGGCGGCGGCGGTCGCTCCGGCGGCGGCGGATCCAGCGACAGCTACTGATCCGCAGCGGCGCGCCAGCGCCATGCTGCGCCGCGCCAGCTCACCGTCGGGAGACGGATCGGGCCGATCGTCCGTCGCGAGGTCGGCCTGCGGCGCTGTGCTCCACCGGGCGTGACCCGGCGGGCAGGCGCGACCTCGTCGCCGCCCGGCGCGGACGAGGGCTCGAGCGCGCGATCTCGGGGCGGCGCCCCGACCGGGCGAAGCTACGCTCTCCTCATGGCTGCTGCCCTGCGCCCCGTCTTCGTCGTCGACGCCGTCCGCACCCCGATCGCACGTTACGCCGGCGCCCTGGCGACGGCCCGCCCGGACGACCTCGCGGCGCACGTCCTCGCGGCGCTCGTGCGCCGGCAGCCCTCGCTCGCGCCGCGCCTCGACCAGGTCGTCCTCGGCGCGACGAACCAGGCCGGAGAGGACAACCGCAACGTCGCGCGCATGGCCGCCCTGCTCGCCGGCCTCCCTTACGAGGTCCCGGGCGTGACGGTGAACCGCCTCTGCGGCTCGGGGCTCGAAGCGGTCGCCGACGCCGCGCGCATGATCGCCACCGGCGAGGCCGACTGCGTGATCGCCGGCGGCGTCGAGAGCATGACGCGCGCGCCGTTCACGATGCCCAAGCAGGCCGAGCGCTTCGAGCGGAGCGCGCCGACGGTCTACGATACGACCCTCGGCTGGCGCTACCCGAACCCGAGGATGGCGGCGCGGTTCGAGCTCCAGTCCATGGGCGAGACCGCCGAGAACGTGGCCAAGAAGCACGGCGTCAGCCGCGAGGATCAGGATCGGTTCGCGCTCGTGTCCCACGAGCGCGCCACGCTCGCCTGGGAGTCGGGCGGGTTCGCCGCCGAGGTCGTCCCGGTCCCCGTCCCCCAGAAGACGGGCCCGCCCGTCCTGTTCGAGCGCGACGAGTCCGTGCGCGCCGACGCCTCGCTCGAGGCGCTGTCGAAGCTGAAGCCCGCCTTCCGCGAGGGCGGGACGGTGACCGCGGGCAACGCCTCGCCCCTCAACGACGGCGCCGCCGCGCTCCTGCTCGCCTCGGGCGACGCCGTGCAGTCCGCCGGGGCGACGCCGCTCGCGCGCGTGGTCGCGACCGCGACCGCGGGGGTGGATCCAAACCTCATGGGCGAGGGGCCGATCCCCGCCGTGAAGAAGCTGCTCCAGCGGACCGGGCTGCGCGTGCCCAACGTGGACGTCTTCGAGCTCAACGAGGCGTTCGCGGCGCAGGCGCTCGCGTGCTCGCGCGCGCTGGAGCTCGATCCGACGCGCGTCAATGTCCGGGGCGGCGCGATCGCGCTCGGGCACCCGATCGGCTGCTCGGGCGCGCGCATCGCGTGCACGCTCGTGCATGCGATGCGCGCGCGCGGCGCCAAGGTCGGGGTCGCCTCGCTGTGCATCGGCGTGGGCCAGGGCATCGCGACGCTGTTCGAGCGCGCCTGAGGCGATTTCGCCGCTCGTCCGCGGCGCCAGATGCGATAAGACCGCCGTACCAGGACGCAGGAGGGGGGCTCGCGGCCCTCCTCCCTCGGCTGACGGCGCCGCCCCGGCGGCAAAGAACAGGAGAAGGCCCGATGGAGTTCCCCCCGATCAATGTGCCCGGCACCGGCCAGCTTCACGCTCGACTGAAGACCTCGCTCGGTGAGATCACCATCCGCCTCGAGGAGCAACGCGCCCCGAACACCGTCAAGAACTTCGTCGGCCTCGCCACGGGCGCGATCAACTGGACCGATCCGACGACGGGCAAGGGGATGCAGGGGACGCCCTGTTACGACGGCGTCCGCTTTCACCGCGTCATCTCGGGGTTCATGATCCAGTGCGGCGATCCGCTCTCGCGCTACCCGGACAAGGCGCCGCTCTGGGGCACCGGCGGCCCGGGCTACAAGTTCGCCGACGAGTTCAACCCCGAGCTGCGGCACGACGGCCCCGGCGTGCTCTCCATGGCGAACTCCGGCAAGAACACGAACGGCGCGCAGTGGTTCATCACCGAGGGGCCGACGCCGCACCTCGACAACCGGCACTCGGTGTTCGGCAAGGTCGTGAGCGGGCTGGACGTCGTGAACCGCATCGCGAACGTGGCGACCACGCGCGACCGGCCGAACCAGGACGTCGTCCTCGAGCGCGTCGAGATCTTCCGGCAGTAGCCGCGTCGAGCGCCGCGCGATCGCGGCCGGCGTCGCGCGGCGCGGCCAGCGCCGCGCGACGCTCGTTCAGCGGGCGCAGCAGACGGTGATCTCGTCGTCGCCTTCCTCGACCTCGCCTCGGGGGTCGCCGCCGCGCGGCTGGCAGCTGCCGGTTCCGGTCACCTCGATCGACACCGAGGCGGCGGGGGGCGGCTCGTCGACGCAGGCCCCGTTGAACGGCACGGTCTCGATGGGCTCCCGACAGCGGGTCGCCCCGAAGAGCGCCAGCGTCGCCGCGCAGCGCACGCCGCCCGCGTCGCACGTGCACCGCGTGCAGCCGCGGTTGTCGACCATCGAGCTCGCGAACACGTGTCGCTCGCCGAACCCCTCGGGGCAGCGCCGCTCCCCCTCGCGCCAGACGCAGACGCCCTGCTCGAACGGCGCGTCGATCTCTCGCGGGGCGCAGGTCTCGCCCGCGTCGCATCCGCCGGCGTCCGGCCCGGGGGCGCACACGAGCCCCTCGATGCCGAAGCGCGGCGGCGGCAACGTCGCCTCGCCGCCCGACGCGGCGCACGTCGCCGAATCCACGTCGGGGGCGTCGGCGCTGTAGCTGCCAGGCTGGAAGTCGCGGAGGTTGATGCAGTTCTCCGATGCTACCGGCAGCGTCACGCTCGCCCCGCCACACCCCTCGTCCCCATACACGGTGACCGCTGGACGCTCGCACGCCACGTCCGGCGCGCCGCACGAGCACGGGCTGCAGGTCGCGGGCGTGTCGACGGGATCGCGGCCGCCCACGTCCACCCGCGTGGAGAAGCCCTCGGGACAGGCGACGTCCGCGGCGTCGGGGCCCTGGTACAGGAGGCCGGGCCCCTGCCAGCCCTCGGGCACGCCGACGCAGGCGAACCCGGCGCAGTCGTCGTCGGCGCAGTCGACCGCGCCGTCGCCGTCGTCGTCGTCGCCGTTCGAGCACTGCTCGCCGCCGCCTCCGCCGCTGCTCGTGGTGCTCGCGGTCGTCGCCTGGCCGCCGCCGGAGCCGCCGGAGCCGCTCCCGGACGGCTGCGGGAAGAGCTCGGGCTCGAACTGATCGAAGTCCTGGGTGCACGCGCTCGCCGCGAGGAGAGCGACGATCGCGGTGACGCTTTGGACGGCAGAGCGGCGCAACACGACCTCCTGGATCGGCGAGCTTCGCCTCGATGAATGCAGCCACGGCGACGGTATCACGACCGCCTGCCGTCATGGCGAGCTCCGCGGCCGGCGAGGCCCGGCGCCCGTCCGCGGCCGTCTTGCTGCGGCGCTCCTTGCTGCACCGCGCCCGCGCGCCGCGTCACCCCGGCGGGGGCGCCGGAGGCGCGTCGGACCAGAGCGACGCGAGCGTATCGAGCTCCTGCGCGAGCTCTTCCGTCGCCTTGCCCGCGAGCCGCGCCCGCTCGGCGCCGAGCGCCTCGACGACGGCGGCGCGATCGTCGGGCGACAGCTCCTCCGCCTTCGTCATCTGCGCGACCGCCTCGTCGACGTCGTGCAGCTGGCCGAGGCGGCGCTGCAGGCGTGACGCCGATTTGGCGGTGCGCTCGGCGCGCTGTCCGAAGAGCGGCGAGAACGTCTCCGCGGAGTAGCGCAGCCGCTTGAAGCGGATCCGGAGCGCGTGCATGGCCGCGCCGTCGCTCGGATCGCTCGCCGCGAGCGCGCGCACGTCCTCCAAGGCGTCGCGGATCGCCCGCCGCGCGAGCGCCTCGGCGCCGCGCTTCTTCGCCCTCTTGCGCGAGATGCGCCGCTCGAGGCGCGCGAGGTACGGCTCCAGCCGGAGCCGCTTGCCCTTCGCCGGTGCGGCGGCCCGCGGCTCGTCCGCCTCGCCCACCACGGGCGCGGCGGCCCGCGGCTCGTCCGCCTCGCCCGCCGGCGCCGCGTCGGCCCGCGGCTCGTCCGCGTCTCCCGCTGGCGCATCGGCTCTCGGCGCGCCCCCGTCGCCCGGATGATCCCGCCGGAGCAGCGCGACGATGTGGGCCCTCGCCTCGTGCTCGCGGCGCGAGCGCTGCGCGACCCAGCCGGCGACGGCCGCCCGTGGCGCCTCGTCCAGATCGAGCGCGGTGAGCGTCTCGCGCAGCACCTCCTCGTCGCGCAGCGTCCCGGTTGTCCGCGCGAACTCCCGCAGCCCGTCGGCGATGGGGCGGATCCGCTTCCTGCCGTAGATGCGTCGCGCCGGCTTGAGCAGCGTCCGGAGCCGGCGGAGCGAGACCCGGAAGTCGTGCACCGCTTCCTCGTCCGGCTCGGCGCCGTGCGCGCTCGTGGCGACGACGCGCTGCGCATCGGCGCGCACGCTCTCGATGTGGGTGAGCAGCACTGGACCCAGGAAGTCCCGCGCCGAGAGCCTCGCCCCGTCGCCGCCGCCCTCCGGGGGCGCGCTCGCGTCGCCGCCGCCCTCCGGGGGCGCGCTCGCGTCGCCGCCGCCCTCCGGCGGCGCGCTCCCCTCGAGCGGCGTCACAGCCGCGTGAGCGCCACCGTCACCAGCGGTCGCCTCCCGAGCTTCGCCTCGATCGTCCGGCGCGCTGCGAGCCGGGCGACCTCGATGATGTCGTTGTCCCGGCGCCGCGCGCGCGGATCGCAGTCGTTCACCGCCTGCGCGACCGCGCGCGCCGCGGCCCTCAGCGCGCTGCCCTCGAGCTCCCCGGTGACCCCGCGGGCGACGACCTGCGGCGGCGCCGCGAGGGCGCCGTGCACGTCGACGACCAGCGACACGAAGGCCACCCCGGAGCGACCGAGGTTCGCGCGCTCCCGGAGGATCTCCTCGCCGAGCTCCTCGCCGCCCGCCGTCGCCACCCGGCCGGTCACGGCCCGGCCGCTCCGGCCGAGCGGCTGCGTCTTGCCGATCTCCACGACGTGGCCGTTCTCGGCGACGAGCACCTCGGCCACGCCGCGCTCCCGCGCCAGCGCCGCGTGCCGCGTCAGGTGGTGCAGCGCGCCGTGCACGGGGAGGAAGCTGCGCGGCTGGGTGAGATCGATCATGCGCTCCTGCTCCGTCCGGTGCGCGTGCCCGCTCGCGTGCACGCGCCGATCCGTCGACCACGTCACGAGCTCGACGCCGAGGCGGAGCAGCCCGGCCATCATATCGACGACCGGTCGATCGTTGCCAGGGATGACGCGGCTCGAGAGCACGACCCGATCCCCCTCTTCGAGGCGCAGCAGCGGGTGCGTCCCCGACGCAAACCGCGTCAGGGTGGAGGCCCGCTCGGCCTGGGTGCCGCTCGCGACCACGAGGAGCCGCTCGCGCGGCATGGAGGACGCGACCTCGGGCGGGACGAGCAGGTCGCTCGGCCACGGGAGCCGCCCCACGGCCTGCGCGGCGCGCACGTGCGTCTGCACGCTGCGGCCGAGGAGGCAGATCTTGCGGCGCGCGCGGACCGCGGCCTGACCGAGGGCGAGCAGGCGCTGGACGTTGGAGGCGAAGACGCCGACCACGACGCGCGCCGGCGCGGTCTCGACGAGCTCCGCGAGCGCGTGGGCGACGTCGCGCTCGCTCCCCGCCTCGCCGGGCGAGTCCACGTTCGTGCTGTCGGACAGGAGCAGCCGCACCCCGTCGTTGCCGAGCGCGCGGAAGCGGGCCTCGTCGGTCGGCTCGTTGTCGAGCGGCGTCGGGTCCAGCTTGAAGTCCCCGGTGTGGACGACGAGCCCCGCGGCCGTGTGGATCGCGAGCGCCGTGGCGTCGACGATGGAGTGCGTCACCCGGAGCGGCTCCACGACGAAGCCGCCGATCGCGACCTCGCGCCCGACCTGCGTCGGCAGGAGCCGCACCTTGTCCTCGAGCGCGTGCTCGGCGAGCCGGTAGCGCACGAGCTCCAGCGCGTGCGGCGGGCCCCAGACCGGGACGTCGAGGTGGCGCAGGAGGAAGGGCAGCCCGCCGATGTGGTCCTCGTGGCCGTGCGTCAGCACGACGCCGCGCACCCGCTCGCGCAGCGCGAGCACGTGATCGAAGCGCGGGTGGTACACGTCGACGCCGAGGTCCGAGCTCGGGAACGTCACCCCGCAGTCGATGAGCAGCAGGCCATCGGCTTGCTCGAGCGCGAGACAGTTCATCCCGACCTCGCCGAGCCCTCCGAGAGGCACGAGCCGCAGGGTGGACGGGGCTGGAGGGGGGAGCTGGCTCGGGGTGGGGGCGCTCTGCTCGGGATGCACGTTCGGTGATGGGGGTCTGCCACCCAGGGCGCCGGAGGCCTACGGCCCGCGGCTTGCTGAGCTGGTCTGTAAGAGAGAGGACGACGTCTTCAAGACCTAACCGACATCGGCTCGCCGTCCCCTTCGAAACTTCGAGCGACAGTGTAGCCACAGGGTGGCCCCTTGCGTCACGCTCTCTCTTTCCAGTGGCGGCGCGAGGCCTGGGGCCGCCGGCCTCGCGGGGCTCGCGCCGCGCGGCCCGGTCCCAGCGCACCTTGCCTTCTCCGCCGTCTCACCGCCGCCCGATGCCGGACCCCGAGCCGCCTTTCCCCTGAACGTTCCGAGGAGCCACCGGTGATCGCTGCCCTGCTCGTCAATCTCGTCCGCCTGCTGCTGCTCCCGGTGAGCGCGTTTCGCTGGGCGTTTGCTGCACCACGGGGCGGGTATGTCGTCCTCGAAATCGACGGCCGCGTGGTCGATCTTCAGCCGCCCCGGGTCCGCCTCGCCCTCTGGTGGCGTCCTCGGAAGAGGGCCCCGCTCTCGGTGGAGCGCGTCCGTGAGCTCGGCAAGCACCTGATGAAGGACCCGCGCCCGGCGGGGCTGCTGCTCCGGATGCGATCGGTCCACGCGGGGCCTGCGGTGCTCGCCTCGCTGCGGGACGCGCTCCTCGAGATCCGCGCGGGGGGCAGGGACATCGTGGCGTACCTGCCGATGGGCGCCGACAACGCGATGCTCCTGCTCGCCTCGGCGGCGCGCGCCATCGTCGTCGGGCCCGAGACGCTGGTGTCGCCGCTCGGGTTCGCGGTGGAGGGCCGCTACGTGCGCCGCGCGCTGGAGCGGGCCGGCGTCGAGCCCGAGGTGTTCGCGAAGGGCATGTACAAGAACGCCGGCGAGGTGCTCGTGCGCGACACGATGAGCGCCGCGCAGCGCGAGCAGGTCGGCGCCCTGCTCGACGCGCGCCTCGGCGACCTCGTCGCGGCGCTCGCCCAGGGGCGCCGCGTCGATCGCGAGATGGCCGCGCGCTGGATCGACGAGGCCCCCTACGGCGCGGAGCAGGCCGTGGCGCGGGGCATCATCGACGCGGTCGCGTACGAGGACGAGCTCGAGCACATGCTCGCGACGGGGCTGCTCCCGGGCACGACCGCGCCGCGCCGCGCCCAGGTCGGCGCCTCGGGCTCTGCGGGCGAGGGAGCCCTCGCCTCCGGCCGGCACGGGAGGAGCCGCCTCGTGGCTGCGGGCCGCTACCTGCGCGCGCGGCGCGCGCTCTCGCTGCGGCCGATGCTGCCGCGGCCCATCATCGGCGTCGTCGAGGTGCACGGCGCGATCGTCAACCGCGCCCACTTCCGGGGCGCCTCGCTCGCCAGCGAGGAGCGGCTCGTCGCGAGCCTGCGCGCGGCGCGGCAGAACCCGCGCATCCGGGGGGTCATCCTCCACATCGACTCGCCGGGCGGGTCTGCGCTCGCGTCCGACCGGATCCACCACGAGGTCACGCGGCTCGCGGAGGTGAAGCCGGTCGTGGCGTGCATGTCGAACGTGGCGGCGAGCGGCGGCTACTACGTGGCGGCGGCGGCGCACGCGATCGTCGCGCAGCCGCAGACGATCACGGGGAGCATCGGCGTGGTGTCGGCGCGCTTCGCGCTCGGCCCGCTGCTCGAGCGGCTCGGCGTCTCGACCGACGTCGTGAAGCGCGGCGCGCGGGCCGACCTGTTCTCCCCGTCGCGCAAGCTCGACGCGGGGGAGCGGGCGGTGATGGAGCGCGAGCTCGACGCGATCTACGCGACGTTCCTCCGGGTGGTCGCGCGCGGGCGGCGGCGCCCGGTCGAGGAGATCGAGCCGCTCGCGCAGGGGCGCGTCTACAGCGGCGCCGAGGCGCAGGCGCGCGGGCTCGTCGACATGCTCGGCGGGTTCGAGCGGGCGCTCCACGAGCTGCGCCAGATGATCGGGCCGAAGGCGGCGGCCATCGAGCCGGCGATCGTGCGCGCGTCGCGGTACATCCCGCCGCCGCCGCTGCTGCCGGCGCCGGTGCCGACGCTGCTCGAGCTCGTCGGGCTGCATGCGGTGGCGCAGGAGGCGGCGCTCGCGATCCACTGCCAGGGGGAGCGGGTGCTCGCGTACTGCGCGGAAGCGGCGGAGCTCGACTAGAGCAGCGACGGCTGCGGGAGGTGTGGGCGCGCGCCCCGCACGCACACACTCCCCGCCCGGCGCCTCAGGAGGGTCGATGGCCGAGCGGCCCGTCCCCGGCGCGCCCGCACTCCCACACCTCGCCCGGCTCTCCGGATTCTTTGAATCCCTTCCGGAAGGGGTCGGATTTTTGCGGGGGAAAGCTGTGCGTAATCTGTGCGCCCGGTGGGTAGCACCTGTTCAGAACTGATCAGAGATCGCGACGAATCCCGCGCCGAACGGACGAGACGCTATATGTGGGCCCTGATCGGCCCGGGATCCCAAGATGTAGCGGTTCTCCTTGACGCACGGACCGTTCGCGGGTTTGACTAGCCGGCGGTCAGGCGCTCCCGAATGTCGGCGCCCGCCTTTCAGGCATGGCACCTGGACCTATGCTCACTGGTCGGAAGACGGAACGTTTGAGCAGGTAGCAGGGGAGAAGCAAACGGGACCTGTGGAGATCCGAGGCGAATGAGCCTCCGGTGTTCTCCCGGGAACTATTTGTGCTTTCGGTACGATCCGAGTCACCGACCGGTGCGGTGGCTTACAGGAGGACTTGGAAATGGCCCAGTCGGCAGTTGTGGGTGACGGCGGTAAGCTACCCGCCGGGAACGGCAAGATGACGGCGCGGACGAAGGAAGATGCGGGGGCCCGTCCGGTGACCGGCGGGGCTGGCAGGGCGCAGGTCGACGGCGCGGCCGAGAAGAAGGCCGCGAAGAAGGGGGCCTCGCGCCCGCGCGGGCTCGGGTTCGAGCGGCGGTTCACGCACCGCGGCGCGGACCCGCTCGACGAGGTCACCTGGGAGCGCCGCTCGAGCGTCATCACCAACCCCGACGGCTCGGTCGTCTTCAAGATGGAAGGGGCCGAGATCCCCGCCGGCTGGTCGCAGCTCGCGACCGACATCGTCGTCTCCAAGTACTTCCGCAAGGCAGGGATCCACGGCAAGAAGGAGCTCGGCGAGACGAGCGTCCGCCAGGTCGTCCACCGGCTCGCGCGCACCATCCGCGAGGCGGGCGAGCACTTCGGCGGCTACTTCTCCTCCACGAAGGACGCGGACACCTTCGAGGCCGAGCTCGCGTACCTGCTCGTCCACCAGTACGGCGCGTTCAACTCGCCCGTGTGGTTCAACTGCGGGCTCTTCCACCGCTACGGCATCGAGGGGTCGGGCGGCAACTACGCCTGGAACGAGGCCTCCGCCGACGCGGGGAACGGGAGCGCCGTCGGGAAGGGCGCGTCCACGAGCCGGGCGAACGCGGCCGGCGCCGTCGACGAGATCGTCGAGACCCGGAACGCGTACGAGCGGCCGCAGTGCTCCGCGTGCTTCATCCAGTCGGTCCAGGACGACCTGATGAGCATCTACGACCTCGTCAAGGCCGAGGCCCGGCTGTTCAAGTACGGGTCGGGGACGGGGACGAACTTCAGCGCGATCCGCGGGAAGCAGGAGAAGCTCTCGGGCGGCGGGACGAGCTCGGGGCTCATGAGCTTCCTCGAGGTGTTCGACCGCGCCGCCGGCGCCACCAAGAGCGGCGGCACGACGCGGCGCGCCGCCAAGATGGTCTGCCTCGACATGGACCACCCGGAGATCGTCGACTTCATCCAGTGGAAGGTCCGCGAGGAGAAGAAGGCGATGGCGCTCATCTCCGCGGGGTACCCCTCCGACTTCAACGGCGAGGCGTACCACACGGTGAGCGGGCAGAACTCGAACAACTCGGTGCGCGTGAGCGACGAGTTCATGCGCGCTGCGGCGACGGGCGCGTCGTGGGAGACGCGCTCCCGGACGACCGGTGAGGTCGTCGACACCCTGAGCGCCAAGGACCTCTGGCGTCAGGTCGCCGAGGCGGCGTGGGGCTGCGCCGACCCGGGGGTGCAGTACGACACGACCATCAACCGCTGGCACACCTGCCCGAACACGGCGCGCATCAACGCCTCGAACCCGTGCTCCGAGTACATGTTCCTCGACGACTCGGCCTGCAACCTGTCGAGCCTCAACCTCACCCGGTTCCTCCGCGAGGACGGCTCGTTCGACATCGAGGGCTACCGCCACGCGGTGCGGGTGTTCTTCGTCGCGCAGGAGATCCTGGTCGACTTCTCGGCGTACCCCACCCGGAACATCGCGAAGAACTCGCACGACTACCGCCCGCTCGGGCTCGGTTACGCGAACCTCGGCACCCTGCTCATGCTGCAGGGCATCCCGTACGACTCCGACCAGGGCCGCGCGGTCGCGGGCGCGCTCACCGCGATCCTGTGCGGCCACGCGTACCGGGTCTCGGCCGAGATGGCCGCGGCGAAGGGGCCGTTCGCCGGGTTCGCGAGGAACCGCGAGCCGATGCTCCGGGTGATGGGCATGCACCGCGACGCCGCCTATGCGATCGATCGCGACCGCTGCCCGGAGTCGCTCTGGCGGGCGGCGTGCGCCGACTGGGACGAGGCGGTGCGGCTCGGGCAGGAGCACGGCTACCGCAACGCCCAGGCGACCGTGCTCGCCCCGACCGGCACCATCGGCCTGCTGATGGACTGCGACACGACGGGCATCGAGCCCGACTTCTCGCTCGTGAAGTTCAAGAAGCTCGCCGGCGGCGGCTACTTCAAGATCGTGAACCAGTCCGTCCCCGAGGCGCTCCGGCGGCTCGGCTACCCCGAGGCCGAGGTGCAGGAGATCGTCGCCTTCGTCTCCGGCACGAACACCCTCCTGGCGGCGCCGCACGTGAACCGGGCCTCGCTCAAGGCGCGGGGGCTCACGAACGACGACCTCGCGAAGGTCGAGGCCGCCATCCCCGGCGTCTTCGATCTGGATCTCGCCTTCGGCCCGTGGATCCTCGGCGAGGAGACCTACGACCGGCTCGGCGTCTCCAAGGAGTCGCGGGCGCGCTTCGGCTTCTCGCTGCTCCAGCACCTCGGCTTCTCGCCCGCGGAGATCGAGGAGGCGAACGAGACGATCATCGGCCGCATGACGGTGGAGGGCGCGCCGCACCTGCGCGAGGAGCACTACGCGGTGTTCGACTGCGCCAACCGCTGCGGCAAGAAGGGCCGGCGCTTCCTCGCGCCGATGGCGCACGTCCGGATGATGGCCGCGGCGCAGCCGTTCCTGTCCGGCGCGATCTCGAAGACGGTGAACCTGCCGAACGACGCGACGGTCGAGGACGTGCAGCGGATCTACGAGGAGGGGTGGCGCCTCGGGCTCAAGGCGGTCGCGCTCTACCGCGACGGCTGCAAGGCGTCGCAGCCGCTCTCGTCGACCTCGAGCTCGAGCGACAGCAAGGCGGACGCGAAGGGCAAGGCGGACAAGGCCGAGATCGCCGGGCCCGTGCTCCAGGCGGCGACGGCGCTGGCGCGCCCGCGCTCGCCCTCGGCGGCGGCGCCCGAGCGGTTCCGCCTGCCCAGGAAGCGCAAGGGCTTCACGCAGGAGGCGCGCGTCGGCGGGCACAAGATCTACCTCCGCACCGGCGAGTACGACGACGGGACGCTCGGCGAGATCTTCATCGACCTCCACAAGGAGGGGGCCGCGTTCCGCTCGATGATGAACTGCTTCGCGATGGCGGTGTCGATCGGGCTCCAGTACGGCGTGCCGCTCGAGACGTTCGTCGAGCAGTACACCTTCACCCGGTTCGAGCCGCAGGGCGTGGTCGAAGGGCACGACTACGTGAAGTTCTCGACGTCGATCGTGGACTATCTCTTCCGCGTGCTCGGGGTCGAGTACCTGAACCGCTACGATCTCGCCCACGTGCAGCCGGTCACCTCGGCCATGGAGGATCCGGTCGAGTCGCGGGCCCAGGAGAGCGGCGTGGCGTCGTTCACGCAGGGCTCCTCGGCGTCGGCGCTGCCCGACGGCGGCGGACGGGCGGCGAGCGCGCTCGACGCGCAGCTCGAGGACATGATGGGCGACGCGCCGGTCTGCGACGGCTGCGGGCACATCACCGTGCGCAACGGGGCCTGCTACAAGTGCCTCAACTGCGGCAACAGCATGGGTTGCAGCTGAAGAGCGATGGGCGGGGGGGATGCGGGAGGGCTGGCGGGGGGCCCCTCCCACGAACTCGCGCCTCTTGGCGGCTATGGCCTCCTGAACCGGTGAGATGGGGCTGGAAGGCCCCGCTGCGCGCGAGGTCTGCGGGGACGTCCGGACGCGGTTCTACTTTGTCGGCCCGATGGCTGTGCTCCGCGAAGCTTTGTAGAAGACGAGGCATGATCCGGTCGCGCTCGTCCATGGCCTTCGTCGTCCTCACCTGCGGCATCCTGTCCAGCGCCTGCCAGAAAGAAGAAGCAGAGCCGGAGACGATCCCCGCGCCCGCGCAAACGGTCGCGCCGGTGGCCGCCGATCCGGTGCCCGCTGCGACGCCGGATCCGACGCCCGCTGCAACCCAGGGACCCTCCGCAGCGGCCTCCGCCGAGCCCGCGGCAGCCGCCGCAGATACAGACGCGGGGGCGGCGACGGCTGAGGCCGAGCCGGCGGCGGGGGCGGGGACCTCCCGCGGGGGAGGCGCCTCCATCCAGGCGTGCTGCACGGCGCTCCACGCCGTCGCCACCAAGTCGGGCAAGTCGCCGGAGGCCAAGTCGAAGGCGGCGACGGCATCCCATCTCTGCGCCGGGATCGAGAAGCTCGTGAAGAGCGGAAAGACCCCGCGCGCCAAGGCGCTCACCCAGATCCGAGCGAGCCTCGGCGGAACCACGCCGCCCGCCGAGTGCAACTGAGCCAGGGCGGCCAGCGCGCTCGCGAGCGCCGCGGACGCGATGTGGAGAGCCCCAGGCGCGCTCGCGAGCGCCGCGAGCTGCTCAGAACAGGCCACCAGCCCGGAGCAGCCGCTCCGCCGAGCACCGTCCGTCACGCGGCTCAGGCGAAGTGGTCGTACCCCCGCGCCACGAGGCTCGTGAGCTGCCCGTCGGGCCCGAGCAGCGCCACGTCGCTCGCGCCCTCCTCCCGCGGCGCGCAGCGGCCGATCGCCACGAAGCCGGGGAGCGCCCCGACGTCGGGGCCCGCGACGGCCAACGCGTAGTCCTCGCCGCCGTAGAGCGCGAGCTCCAGCGCATCGGCGCCGAGCAGCGCGGCGGCCTCGCGGAGCTCGGCGCTCACGAGCGCCCCGGGGTCGAGCAGCACGCGCACGCCGCTCGCGGCCGCGAGGTGCGCGAGATCCGCGGCGAGGCCGTCGGAGATGTCGATCGCCGCGCGGGCGACCGCGGCCGCGCGGAGGCCCGCCTCGATGCGGGCCTCCGGCCGGCGGAACGCCCGGATCGCCGGGGCGGCCGCCGCGCCGGCCGGCGAGAGGCGCCGGTCGAGCAGCGCGAACCCCGCCGCGGCGAGGCCGACCGGCCCCGCCAGCGCGAGCGCGTCGCCGGGGCGCGCGCCGTCGCGCCGGAGCGGCGCGGCCGCGGCGCCGAGCGCCGTCGTGGTGATCGAGATCTCTCCGCCCCGCGAGAGGTTGCCGCCGACGATCGCCGCGCCGATCTCGTCGCACGCGGCGCGCTGGCCCGCGGCGATGGCGCCGACATCGTCGTCGCTCACGTCCGGAGGCAACACCAGCGCGGCGAGCAGGCCGAGCGGGCGCGCCCCCATCGCGGCGAGATCGCTCGCCGCGGCCATCGTCGCCCGGTAGCCGAGGTCCTCGAAGCTCAGGAGATCGCGCCGGAAATGCACGCCCTCGACGGCGCTGTCGACCGTCCAGACGAGCGGCGCCGCGCCGCCAGGGAGCGCCCCGCCCTGCGGAGCCACGGGCGCGAGGATCGCGGCGTCGTCGCCGATGCCGCAGAGCACGTGCTCGCCGGCCGCGCCGCCGAGCACGGCGCGCAGCAGCTCGATGCGCGTCCACTCGGAGCGCCCGCTCATTGGAAGATCGGCGGCACGAGGCTGTTCGACGACGAGCCGGCGACCGTGGGCAGCTTGACCACGAACACGGTGCCGCGCGGCTCGTTCGGCTCGATGCGGACCGTGCCGCTGTGCGCCTCGACCAGTCGCTTGACGATCGAGAGGCCGAGGCCCGTGCCGCCGTGCTCCCGGGTCGAGCTCTGATCGATCTGGTAGAACGGATCGAACACCTTCAGCCGCTCGCCGGCAGGAATGCCGATGCCCGTGTCCACGACGCGGATCTCGACCGCCTGCTGGAGCGGCGCGACCAGCACCAGCCCGGGGAGATCGTCCGTGTCCTCGCTCACGGCGCGGGCGACGAGCTGCACCTCGCCCCCCGCCTCGGTGAACTTCACCGCGTTCTCGACGAGGTTGACGAAGACCTGGCGCAGCCGGTCGCTGTCCCCGAGCACCGGCGGGAGATCGCTCTCGGCGTGGATCCGGAGCTCGACGCCCTTCTTCGAGGCGGCCGGCGCCATCGTCGACGCCGCCTCCACGAGCACCGGGCCGACCGCCACCTCGGTGCGGTGCACGATCAGCGTGCCGCTCTCCAGCTTCGAGAGATCGAGGAGGCTCATGATGAGCCCGAGCAGCTGCTCGCTCTTCGACCGGATCGTGTCGATGAACTCGCGCTGCTCGCCCGTCAGCGGGCCGCCGATGCCCTCGGCGAGCATCTCGCTGTAGCCCATGATCGACGTGAGCGGGGTCCGGAGCTCGTGCGACACCGTGGCGAGGAAGTTCGACTTGAGCCGATCGAGCTCCTTCAGCCGCTCGTACGCCTGCTCCAGCTCGGCGTTCTTCTGCGAGAGCTCTCGGAAGCTCTCGCGGATCGACGCGACGTGCATCGTCGACGTGAGGAGCGACTTGTGCCCGCTGAACAGGATGAGATCGAGGACGGCGCGGAGGTGATCCGCGATCTGGCCGAGCCGCTCCGGCCGGAGCCTCGGCAGCGGCGGCAGCCCCTCCGCCGCGCGCGCCTGCCCGAGCTGCGCCGCCGCGGCGAGCTCCGCAGCGGGGGGCGCGTCGAGGCCCTCGGGCAGGTACGGGCCGAGGATCGACCGGCCGATCGCGCGGCCGTCGTACTCGATCGGGAACACCTGGTAGAGCGCGCCGGGGAAGCGGGGATCCGCGAGCTCGCCGCCGGCCGCCGGGCCGCGCCGCTGCGCCCGATCCGGAGGCGGCGCGCCGGTCCGCTGGGTCTCCTGCGCGTCGCCGGCAGGGCCGCTCGGCGACGCGAGCGACGCGGGCGGCGCGAGCGCGCCGGCCTCCGCGAGCGTCGCGCCGCCGATCGACTGGATGCGGATGGGCAGCCCGAACAGCTCGTGGAACGACGTCGCCATCTCGCCGAGGGCCTGGCGATCGACGAGATCCTCGAGCGAGAGCGGGCCGATGCCGACCAGATCGACGACCGGCGCGGCCGCGGGGGGCGGCAGCGTCGAGGGCTCGGGCGCGCTCGCCGCGCCGTCGCGCTTCGAGGAGCTGGGCGCGTCCGCGACGCGCGCCGACGGCATCGGCGCGGAGCTCGGCACATGGAGGAGGTCCTCGTCGTCGAGGCCGAAGTCAGCCGGCGTCCCCTTGTGGGCGTCGGGCCTCATGGAACGATCCGGGAGCTCTTCTCGAAGCTGCCGCCCATACGCCTCGCCAGGAGTTCGCCCACCGAGCTCGTCACCCCGAGCTGGCGCGCCGCGCTGTTCAGGAGCTCCTCGCCGCTGATCGACAGCCGCTTCGAGAGCTGGTGCGTCTGATCGAGCGTCTCCCACGTGAGGTGGAGCAGGCCCATGAACGTCTCCACCGTGCCCATGCCGCGGGTCGCGATGGCCCGGTACACCGGCTCCTTGCCCCGCGCGGCGAGCCGCGCCAGCTCCTCGTCGCTCCGGATATCGGGGAGGTCGCGCTTGTTGAACTGGATGACGAGCGGCATCCGCGCGAGATCCAGGCCGTTCTCCCGCAGGTTCTGGCGGAGGTCGAAGAACGCCTCGGCGTTGCGCTGCGTCTCCGTGATCTGCGAGTCGGCGATCAGCGCGACCCCGTCCGCGCCCTGGAGCACGAGCCGCCGCGTGGCGGCGTGCATCGGCTGGCCGGGCACGGTGAACAGCTTGATGCGGAGCGAGACGTCGCCGTCCTTCGCGCGGAAGGTGAGCGGCAGGAGATCGAAGAACAGCGTGCGATCGTCCTGCGTTTCGAGCGTCATCAGGCGTCCGCGAGCGTCCGACCCGGCGAGCCCGTGCAGCGAGACGAGGTTCGTCGTCTTGCCGCTGAGCGCCGGGCCGTAATAGACGAGCTTGATCGTCACTTCACGGGCTGCGAAGTCGAGCTGCACGGCCGCATTCTCGCATGAGCGCCGGACGGTTGGATATGGCCACGGCGCCCGGCCGAGGGGGCCGGGCCGGGCGGCGCCTCCCCCCGTGTCAGGAGGCGTGCGCTCGCTCAAGCCGAGTTCAGGCCGAGCCGCCGGGCGCGTTGGGCACGCTGGACACGGGCGGGGGGATCGGCTTGCTCTCGCCGTTCTCGACGGTCCAGAGCGCGCTGCGCAGCCCCTCGAGGCGGGCCGTCAGCGCCTTGAGCGCCTCCGCCTGGTCGTCGCACGCCCTGAGCTGGCTCTCGCTGCTCGGCTCGGCGCGGACCCGCTCCTCGCGGGCCGCCTTGAGCACCTCGATGACCTCCCGGTGCAGCTCCTGGCCGGCCGTGACCACCCACGCGTCGAGGCGGCTCGCGAACTCCTGGATCATCTCGTCGAGCTTCGGCCCGATCCGGGTGGCGGCCTCGCGCAGGGCGTTCGGCGCCATCTCCTTCGCCTTCTTGCGGGTCTCGGCCTCGACCTTCTCCTTCACGTACACGGCCAGGACCGGCGCCGCGAGCGCCAGGATCCCGCCGAGCAGGGCGTTCGTGAACATGACGCCGAGGCCGATCGTGAAGAGCGCGAAGACCCCGACGTCGTAGCCGAACGTGTCGACCTCGACGTTCGGCGTCTTCACGTCGCCCCCGAGCGCCTCGCTGACCCGCTTGGCCACGTCGTGCGCGTCCTCGCGGACGAGCGCGATCGTCTTCTCGGCGAGCGTCTCGAGCGCCGTGGCGATCTCCTTCGTCTCGGCCTGCGCCCATTCCGCGAAGGTGCGCTCCAGGAAGGCGCCGAGGTAGACCTTGATCTCGTCGGTGTGGGCCTCGTCGATGATCGCCGGCAGCTGCCGGAGCACGTCGTCGACGAAGCGGTCCAGGTCGCGGCGCACCCACGCCCGGATGGCGCTCACCTCCTCGCGGATGCCGGCGCGCCGCTCCTCGATGGTGCGCGACTGGCCGGCCAGGTCCTTCTCGATCATCTCGATGCGGCGGCTGAGCTCGTCGCGCGACATCGCGGTCGCCCGCCGCCGCGCGTCCACGCCCTTGCCGAGCAGCCGCGCGGACTCCAGGCCCTCGCCGAGCGCGTTGTCGAGGAGGATGCGCCCGCGCTCCTCGGCGAGGAACCGGGTCAGGTGATCGAGCAGCTCCGGCATGCCGCTGCCGGCCCGGTCGCCCTCCAGCTCCCGCTCGCTCGAGATCGGGAACACCACCGGCGATTTCACGAGCTTGCCGAGCTCGCCCCGGATGTAGGCGAGCGCCTCGGCCTCCTCGTCGTGGCTCCAGATGTCGCGCTTCGTCACGACGAAGAGGATCTTGTCGCGGGACTGCCCGAGCAGCTTGTCCTGGAGGAAGACGCGCTCGCTCTCCTTGAGCGGCTGGCCGGCGTCGATGAGGAACAGCACGGCGTCGGACCGCGGGATGTAGCTGTAGGTGATGTCCGCGCGCTGCAGCGAGAGGTCGTTCACCCCGGGGGTGTCGACGAGGACGACGCGCTCGCGCAGGAGCTCGGCCGGGTACCCCACCTCGAGGAACTTGACCTCGCCGGCGCTCGACGAGCGCTCCCCGCCGACGGTGAAGGCCCGCACGTCCTCGAAGGGCAGGCCCGCGCGCTCTCCCGACGCGTAGACCACCTCGGCGCGCGGCTCGGCCGCGTACTCGAGGTGGTGGATCACCGCCGTCGTGGGCGTCACGCCGACGGGGAGGATCGAGGCGCCGAGCAGGGCGTTCACGAAGGTCGTCTTGCCGTGGTTGAACTCGCCGACCACGACGAGGTGGAACCTGTCGGCCTCGAGCTTCTTCACGAGATCGTTCGTGATGCGCGTCCCGACGCTCTTCGCGCCGAGGCCCTCGGCGAACTCCGCGAGCTCCCGGAGCGCCCCGGTCACGTCGTCTTTGCGGCTGTGGAAGGATTCGAGCATGTGCGTTGACCTCGGCCTTGGGTCGGTAGCCAGGAGGAGCGAGCCCCTCAGCCCCAGATCTTGATGACTTCGTGCACCTTCTCGTCGACCTCCTCCATCGAGAGGCCGCCCGCGCCGAGCCCGGCGTGGCGCTGGTAAAGCTCGCTCTCGGCGAAGGCCCGGAGCGCCAGGACGCGCTTCGGCAGCCACGGGTGGCTGGCCGTGAACTCGGCGAACCGGCCGATGCCGCCCTTGCCCTCGTCGTGCTGGGCGATGAACGCCTCGAGGTTCAGCTCCTCGTAGAGCTTTGTCGAGCCGAGCGCGAGCTTGGTGAGCGCGCGCGTCGAGACGTCGAGGCTCTTCGCGCAGAGCAGGCCGGCGCGGTCGCAGGTGACCTCGGCCCGGCGCGACCAGCCGGAGAGCGCGAGCATCGCCGGGCCGACGATCCACTTCACGAAGACCGACGCCATCCGCGTCAGGTAGTGCATCGC
The DNA here is from genome assembly GCF_028553905.1 of Sorangium sp. So ce836. NCBI lineage: Bacteria > Pseudomonadati > Myxococcota > Polyangiales > Polyangiaceae > Sorangium > Sorangium sp. So ce836. Next base: position 840,135 of record NZ_CP102233.1, read on the forward strand.
GGTCAGATAGACGACGTGGCTGTTGTGGATGTGGCCGCACTCGTGGCCGATGACGCTGAGCAGCTCGTCGTCGGTGAAATGGTCGACGAGCGCCGAGTGCACCATGATGAACGAGTCGTCGTTCGTGCCGTAGGTGGCCGCGTTGAGGGTGGGGCTGTTGACGATGTAGAGCGTCGGGGTCGCGATCCCGAGCGTCTCGGCGCAGTGGACCGCGAGCTTGTGGACGCGCGGGAACTGCGCGGGGCCGACCTTCACGGCGTGGCCGAGGAGCTCGTTCTTGCCGACCGTCTTGAACAGCCTGACCGCGGCGGTCACGGCGAGCTCGACCGGACGCATCTTCTCGAACGCGAGCCGCGTGTTCTTATCGGACACGTAGGCGTACGCGTTGCCGGCGCCGTCCCCGCCGCCCGCGCGCTGGCCCTTCCGTCTCTCGATGAAGCCCTTGAAATCGAGCGTTCCGACCTGTGCCATCCGGCGAAGGTAACGGTCGGGCCGCGGGCGCGCAACGCCGCCCTCGCCCGGCGCCGTGAACTTCACGCAAAATCACGAGGCGACCATCGCGCACACCCGAATCGGACGCGAGCGGACGAGAGCGGGCGCAACACAGGCGCGGTCATGACGCGAGCGGTCGCGATCAGACGCGCAGCAGCGCGAGGAGCCCCTCCGGGCCGAGGCGCTCGATCGTCCGTTGCCGCGCGAGGAAGCGCCGGAAATCCTTGTAGACGCCGCTGCCCTTCGGGCGGAGCTCGAAGTCGGTGATCCGCGTGATGGAGAACCGCAGCGCCGCGACCAAGCTCTCGTGGAATAGCCGGCCGCGCTCCTCCGTTGAGAGCGGCCGCACCGACGTGTAGCCGGCGGCGAGCGCGGCCGCGAGGTCGGGGTCGAGGTCGTCGCCGTAGCACCACGCCAGCATCGTGACGGCGAGATCGAAGGCGGCGCTGCCGCGCGAGGCGCTCTCGAAGTCGAGCAGCGCCGAGATTTCGCCGCCCTGCCACAGCACGTTGTCGCGGAAGAGATCGCCGTGGATCAGCGTCTCGGGCCCGGGCGCCCGCGGCGCCGAGGCGCGGATCCGCTGGAGCCGGCCGGTGAGCTCGTCCACCGCGGCGGCCACGTCGGGCGGGAGGGCCGCGGCGGCCTCGCCGGTAGGGCGCGCGGGCGCGCGGAGGCCCTGGAGCCGCTGGTCGAGGCTGTCGAGGTCGAACCGGCTCGCGTTCGCCCCCTCGAACGACGCGCCGACGACGTGGACCCGCGCCAGTGCCGCGCCGACGCGTCGGGCCGCGTCGGGCGTGACGCGCGCCTGGCAGAGCGAGTCGCCCGCGACCCACGGGAACAGCGCGACCGGCTTGCCGGCGTGCTCTGCAATGAACGCGGTGTGCTCCGACCCGGACATTCCATCCTGGCGCCGGAGCGGCTGCGGCGTGGCCACGCCGCCGGCCGCGAGGTGCGCCAGCATGCGCGCCTCGCGCGAGGCGGCGCCGAGCTGCTGCTCCTCGTAGATGCGCAGGAAGACCTGCCCGCGACCGTCGGCGAGCGTCAGCGCGAAGTTCGAGTTCACGCTCCCGGCGAGGAGGCCGCGGACGTCGGCGACCTCGAGGCCGTAGAGCGCGCCGATGCGGCGGGCATCTGCGAGCGAGAGGGGGGTCAGGATGGCCATCGTGGGCAGCGTTGCCACGGCTCGGCCGCGGCCTCTACAGGAACGTGGAGGCGCGCGCGGGCGGGAGACGCGAAGCGCGGGGAAGGGGACGCTGGAAGGGGAGGGGGAGATGGAGGCGAGCGACGAGAAAAGGCGCGAACCACGCGAGATCCGCGGCGGACCAGGTCGCGGACCGGCCCTGCGTGCGTTATGAATGAGCGGGAGCAACACTCCCCTTCGACCATCGAATGCCCACCCTCTACGGAAACACCACCGGACTCAGCCCCCTCGCCACCAAGACTCTCGAGCGCATCTACCGCCGTAAGGTCCCGCTCGCCAGCATCGCCACGCCCGAGCTCATCAAGGCGCTCGCCGAAGCGTCGCACGAGACGGGGCGCCAGGTCGGCGCCCTGGTCCACCGCTCGGGCGAGATCGATTACGTCGTCGTCGGCGACGCGACCCGGCTGATGCTGCCCGACATCGGGCGCCTCCGCGCCGCGCAGGGGCGCTTCAGGGCGCTCCGGCTCGTCCACACGCACCTCTTCAACGAGCCGCTCACGCGGGACGACCTCGTCGACCTCGTCCGCCTCCGGCTCGATCTGATCGCGGCCGTGCAGCTCTCCCCGCAGGGAGAGCCGCGGACCCTCCAGTACGCGTACAACGTGCCGGTCCACGGGAAGGGAGCGGTCACGGTGACCGTGGACGACGAGGGCGGCGACGGCCGCGGGAAGGCGGAGCTGCCGTACCGGACCGTGGGCCCCGTCGCGGTCGGCCGCGCCGACGTCGATTTCGGCGCGCTCATCCAGGCGCTCGAGGACGAGTTCGCGAAGCGCTCGCGCACGCGATCGGTCTCGGCCAAGGACGGCCGGGCGATCCTCGTGCACGTCGCCGAGAAGGCCAAGGCGGGCGCGCTCGCGCGGGCCGAGGAGAGCCTGCGCGAGCTGACCGAGCTCGCCGGGACCGCCGGCGTCGACGTCGCGGACACGGTCCTCCAGCTGCGCGACCGCATCGATCCGCGGCTCGTGCTCGGCAAGGGGAAGCTCGACGAGGTCGTGCTGCGCGCCTCGGAGCTCGACGCGGAGACGCTGGTCTTCGACCGGGATCTCACCCCGTCGCAGGCGTCGGCGATCGCGAAGCACACGGACCTCAAGGTGCTCGATCGGACGCAGCTCATCCTCGACATCTTCGCCCAGCGCGCAGAGTCGTCGGACGGCAAGCTCCAGGTCGAGCTGGCCCAGCTGAAGTACACGCTCCCGCGCCTCGGGCAGAAGGACGACTCCCTGTCCCGCCTGACCGGCGGCATCGGGGGGCGCGGTCCCGGCGAGACGAAGCTCGAGATCGGGCGCCGCCGCGCGAAGGAGCGCGTCAGCTTCCTGGAGGCGCAGCTGAAGCGGCTCTCCCGGCAGCGCGAGCAGCGCCGCCGGCGCCGCGCCCGGCTCGGCGTGCCGGTGGTCTCGATCGTGGGCTACACGAACGCCGGCAAGAGCACGCTGCTGAACACGCTGACCGGCGCCGACGTGCTCGCCGAGAACAAGCTGTTCGCGACGCTCGACACCCGCTCGCGGCGGCTGCGCTTCCCCGAGGAGCGCGAGGTGGTGATCACCGACACGGTCGGCTTCATCCGGGAGCTCCCGAAGGACCTGTTCGCCGCCTTCCGGGCGACGTTCGAGGAGGCCGCCGACGCCGACCTCCTGCTCCACGTCGTGGACGCGAGCGATCCCGCGCGCGATCAGCACATCGAGACGACCGAGGCGCTCTTGACCGAGCTCGATCTCATCGGCATCCCGCGCATCCTCGTGTTCAACAAGGCGGACCTGATCGCCCCGGAGGAGGGGCGGCGGCTGCTGCTCGGGCACCCGGACGCGGTGCTCCTGTCCGCCACGGACCGGGAGACGACGCGAGAGCTGCTCGCGAAGCTCGCGGATCGGCTCAAGAGCCGCTGGGAGGAGGCCGCGACGGTGCCCGCCTACGAGGCGGAGGCCGAAGGCGGCGAGCCGGAGGAGGACGGCGGCCTGTTCGACGGGGAAGCCGAGTCGATGACGGTGCTCGGCCCGACCTCCGGCGCCGGGGCCGAGGCGAGCAGCGCGCGCGCGCGAGGGACGTTCGGGGCGTGAGCTCCGCCGGGCTCCGCGGGGAGCCCGGCGGGAGCCGGGGAGAGCTCAGGGATCCGGGGTCGCGATCTCGTCGCAGGTGAAGACGGTGCCGAGGCAGTTGCCGCTCGCGCACTCGTCGTCCGTGGCGCACCTCTGGCCTTCCGCCAGCTTGCAAGCGCCCTCGCCGTCGCAGACGTTGATGTCGCTGCAGTCCATCCCGTCCTCGGCGCCGAGCGGGACGTTCGAGCACGTGCCCGCCGACCCCTCGACGTTGCAGGCCTGGCAAGCCGAGTCGCAGGCGGTGTCGCAGCAGACGCCGTCGACGCAGATCCCGCTGCCGCAGTCGGCCGCGTCCGTGCATTCCTGACCGTTCGCGGCCTTGCACTCGCCCGCGGCGTCGCACGCCTGGTCGTCCTCGCAGCCGAGGCCCGGCGTGCCCGCCGGGGCCAGCGAGCAGGTCTCCCCATCGCAGACGTGGCACTTGGCGCACTGCGTGTCCTCCGAGCACTCGGAGAAGCACGCGTTCGCCTCCGGATCGCAGGCGAACGTCTCGCACGACGTCTCCTCGCCGGGCGCGCACTCCACGCTCGTCCCGTCGCAGGTGCCGCGGGCCGTCTGGACGCCCTCGGAGCACGTCGCCTCGCCGCACTCGGACTCGGCCTTCGAGGGGCCGCACGAGCCGTCCTCTTCGCCCGACTCCTTGAGAGCGGCGGTGCAGGCGTCGCATTCCGCGCCGCACGCGGCGTTGCAGCAGACGCCGTCGGCGCAGAAGCCGCTCGCGCAGTCCTCTTTCGCCGTGCACGCCTTGGCGAGCTCGCACTGCGGGCAGGTGGGGCCGCCGCAGTCGATGTCGGTCTCGTCGCCGTTCTTCGTGCCGTCAGCACACCCGTCGGTGACGCCGTCGTCCCCGGGGATGCGCGAGCGGTCGACCGTGGCGATGAGCTCGCAGCCCATCCCGAGGGTCGAGAGCGCGCCGGCGCAGAGCGCCATCGCGAGAAGGTACTGGTTCTTCCACATGGTGTAGTCCCCTTAGAAGGTAAACCGCGCGGCGGCGCCGCCGCCTGTCGGGCTGACGTACGGAGTGACGAACGCCTTCTTCTTCGCGCTCGCAGCAGCGGCCTTCGGCTCGGCAGGCGCGTCATCGGTGAGGAGCAGGACCGCGCCGGTGACGCCGAACGTGAGCGCCACCGCGAAGGACATGTCCGAGATGAGCGCGAAGCGGTCGACGCGATCCGCGTTCTTCGTCGTCGGCTGCTCGTCGAAGTCGCCCTTCGCGCCGAGCGCCTGGATGCCGAAGATCGTCCCGACGACGACGCCGGCGCCGGCGAGCCCGAGGGTCACGTAGGCCGGCACCGGGGAGCGCGGCTCGGTCACCGGCGCAGGCGGCGGCGGCTGCGCCGGGGGCACCTCGGCGGCCGGCGGCGGGGCCGGGGGCTGCGCCGGCGTCGCGGCGACCGGCTCCGGCGGCTTGGGCGTCAGCGCCACGCTGACCTCGCGCGCCTCGGCGAAGGTGACCTCGAGCTCCTGGCTCGCGTCGGCGAACCCCTCGGCCGAGACGGTGAGGGTGTGCTTGCCGGGCGGGACCGAGAGCTCAGTGCCCGTCTGGGCCACGCCGTCGATCGCGATCTTGAGGCCTGGCGGCGCCTCCGGAACGGTCGCGACCTTCACCTTGGCCGGCGTCTTCTTCAGGGCCTCGACGCGCCCCTGCGCCTCGGTGATCTTGTCCTTGAACTTCTCCGCGTCCGGCTTCGAGTCGAGGAACGCCTGCCACGCCGCGACCGACTCGGCCGCGAGCCCCTGCTTGTCGAGCGAGAGGGCGAGCTTGTACTTCGGCGCGGCGCCGGGCACGTGCTCGTCCGCCTGGCGGTACAGGTCGGCCGCGACGGCGTACTCGCCCTTCTCGAACCTGGCCTCGGCTTCCTTGTAGAGCTTCTTCGCCTCTTCCTTCTTCTGTTTCTCCGTCAGCGGCTTCTTCGGCTTGGTGGTGGTCACCTTCGCCGCGGGCTCGGCGGTCTTTCCGGGCGCTGCCGTCGCGGGCGTACCGGCGGCGGGCGGCGTGGCGCCGGCGGCGGGCGGCGTGGCGCCGGCGGCGGGCGGCGTGGCGCCGGGCGCCGGCGCGGCCCCGGCGGGCGCCTGCGCGGCCGGCTTGCCCGCCGGAGGCGGCGCCGTCTGCGCAGATACCGGGCTGACGTTCGTCAGCGTCAGGAGCCCAGAGACCATCGCCGCCGAGGTCAACATCGTCAGCCGGCCCGATCGTGAACGCATACCGTAAGCCCTCCTCCGCGGATAGTGTCGCGTGGGCGCCCACTTAAGCCTTGAAGGCCGCTTTACACAAGGGTTTTCGCGTCCATCGGGGGACCGCGCGCCCCCTCGTTCGCGGCGCCCCCGGCCCGGCCCGCGGCATCTCCGGACATCAAGGCTCGTCGCCGCGCTCCACCCATGCAGGGAACCGCAGCCTCGCCTCCACGCCGAAGCCCGAGGTGGCCTTCCGCATGCGCGCGGCCCGCTCGGCGCCCCGCGGGAGGCTCTCGCGGAGCCGCCGCAGCGCCTCGATGTAGCGCGCGAACCGGGGATCCGAGAAGAGCGCGCTGAGATCCTCCCGGATGCGCCGTATCGTCCCCGGGCTGACGCCGTGGCTGCTGAAGCTCATGGTCAGTCCGGAGGCGGAGACCACCGAAGGGTTGGCGAAGCTCGACACCTCCGGGCGATCCAGCGTGCAGACGAGTCGCCCGGCGTCCGCGAGCTCGCGGTAGAGGCGTCGCGAGAGCGCGTCGTCGCCCGGCGCGAGGAACACGATCGCCGCGCCGGCGAGGTCGCCGTCCGCGAACGGCCGCCGGTGCAGCTCGAGCCGCCCTTCCTGGGCGGCGCGCTCGATCGACGCGTCGACCTGCCCCGGCGCCACGACGGAGACGCGGGCGCCCGCCGCGAGGAGCCGCTCCACGGTGTAGGGCACCTCGCCGTCGGCGCCGATGACGAGGGCCCGCCGGCCGTTGAGGTCGAGCGCGATGGGAAAGAGGCGCATGGGGGTGGAGTAGACACGAACCGGGGCTGGCCGCGCAGCGATTGTCGAGCGTCGGACGCGGCGGCGCTGCGCCGTGACGGCGGGCGAGCGCGCCGCGCCTCAGCGGCTCGGGGGGCTCTGGGGCGGCGGGGGAGGGCTCGGCGGCGGAGCCGGCGGGAGGAAGGCCTGCGTGCGGAACACGAGCCTCCGGTCGGCGTTGCCGATGCGCGTCACGAACAGGCCGACGAAGGAGCCGAACAGCGAGTCGCTGGGCCCGATCGCGGTGGAGCCGGGCGGGCGCGTGACCCACCGCTTGATGCGATCGAGCATCTCGGCGCTCATGGGGTTCACCTCGACGAGCACGGCCACGAAATAGCGGTTGCCGTCGCGGACGAGCGACCGCTCCACGAGCGGCAGCCTCCGGGCCTCGGCGCAGTTGCGGAGCACGCCCTCGACGTTGACCGCGACCGTGCTCGACTGACCTCCGGCCTGGATCAGCTGGATCCGGAACACCTCGTCCCAGAGGTCGTAGACGATCCGGCAGCTCTTGGCGGCGAGCGCGACCGGGTTGCCCCCGCTCTCGTGGAAGAGATAGCCGCGCATCGTGATGACGGTCGGCAGCCCGCTGAGCAGCTTCTTCGAGATCTCGCCGTCGACCACGTCGCGGAAGCCGACGGTGAGCTGCACGATCGTCTTGTCGAGCGAGAGGCTCGCCACGCGCATGGGCAGCGCGGCCGGCGTGCCGAGCGCCTGCTGCGCGTCCGCGTCGGCGATCTCCTTGGTCCCCTGCCGGCCGTCCGCACCGCCGGGCCCCTCCTGGGCCGTCGCCCGGCGCGCGCCCAGGGAGAGCGCGGCGAGCAGCGCGATCCAGAGCCAGCGCGCCGCGCCGCGGCCTGCGCCAGGGCAGGTCATTTCCGCTCACCGCGGCGCGCCGGGATCAGCCCGAGCAGGTTCGAGAAGGCGAGCGTCACGCCGCCGACCGCCGTGTCGACCCGCAGACCGAGGTTGTACGTGATGTCCACGGGCACGCGGGCGAAGCCCTCGTACCCGGTCGGCGGATCGGTGAACTCGCGGCGGGTCGCGAGCCCGTACAGGCCTGCGGCGCCGAAGAGATCGACGCCGTAGATCGAGCCGCGGCCTGCGTAGACCGGGATCCGGTACTCCGCCTCGAGCTTCGCGGCGAAGTCCCCGTACCGGACCTCGATGATGTCCGTGCTGAGGAAGTTCGGCGGTTGCCTGCGATCGGGGGCGAGGTCGAGCAGCCGATCCGGCAGGAGATCGGTGAGGTCGCCCACGTAGAACTTCTCGAAGAAGGGCGCGTCCCCCGCGACGGCGCCGGCGAACGCCTCGACGCGGAGCACGTGCCGCATCGGGAGGCGGAACCAGCGTTGCGCGGCGAACTCGAACTTCTGGTAGCCGTAGTCGCTGCCGAGCGGCGGGACGCCCACCGTGACGGCGACGGAGGCGAGCGTGCCCCGCGTGGTGAGGAACGGCGCGTCGCGCGTGTCGTAGTCGATCGCGGCGCGCAGCGACGAGAGCACCGTCTTGCCGCCCAGGATGTCGAAATCGATGGGCTCGCGGCGGTCTCCGCGCATATGCGAGGCGACCGTGGGCACGGTCGCGTCGATCTGCTCGAGGTGGTAGTCGAGCGACAGCTGCGAGGAGGAGGAGACGTCGTGGCCCGTGCCGAGCGTCGCGCCGAACCGCTTGTAGGCGACGACCGCGTAGCCCGTGACCTCGCGCTGCTCGAGCAGCGGGGACTCGAACGAGACGTCCCGGTTGCCGAAGAAGTCGCGCGCGTCGTTGTAGAGCACCGTCACCGCGGCCGACCAGCGGGTCCCGACGAAGGCGGGATCGACGAAGCGGGTCCTCAGGGCGAGCTGGTCCGCCGCGAGGCCGACGCCGGCGCCGAGCGTGATCCCGGTCCCCGCGAGGTTTGTCTCGGCGGCCTGCACGCCGGTGAACGCGGAGAGCGGCCGCGCGTTGCCCGCCGTGTCCTCGTCGGCCGCGATGCCGAGCCAGAGGTCCTGCACGACGAACGTGTTGCGCTCGACTACGTCGATCACGAGCGTCGCGCTCCCACGCTCGGCCCCTTTGCGGAGCGACAGCCCGACCGACGCGAAGAACCCGGTCCCGAGGAGGCGGTAGCGCGTGAGCTCGATCTCCGGATCCTCGACGTCGAGCACGCCGCCTGCGCGAAACCTGACGTAGCGGAGGATCACGCGCGCGGCGGTCCGCACGTTGCCGCGGATCTCGATGCCGTCGAGGGTGTACCGGACCCGGTGCCTCTCCGGCGGCGTCGCGCCGGCGGACAGCCCGGCCGCGCGGTGGCGCGCCGCCGCGCGAGGCGCCGGCTCGGGGGCCGTGGTCCCCGCGCCGGCGGCCGCCTCCGCGCCTTGACCGAGCGCAGGGCCCGGGCGCGACCCCACGAGCAGCGCGCTACAGAGCGCGAGGAGCGCGCGGCGGAGCACAGGGGGCAGGGGGATGGCCGGGGAGCGTGACGCGCTCCGGAATCGAGCAGGATTCACAGGATCGCCGCGACACCGCCGGAGCCTGCTGCGGCGTCAGCGACGCACCCTTCGACGACGCATCGCTCAGCGGGGCACCGGTCAACGGCGCACCATAGCACGGCCTTCTCCTCCGCCGGCGGGCTCGGCCGCGTCGAGCTCGGCGAGCGACGCGGCGTCCGCGGCGTCGTCGCCGGGAGGGGCCTCGGGCGACGGCGCCCCGCGGCGGATCCGCGCCGCGGCGGGCGCGCGCTGCTGCCGCCGCGGCTCGCGCGAGATCGGGGCGGCCTCGGTGTGCTCCGCCAGCGTGAGCAGATCCAGCCGGGCCGGCGTCGGCTCGAGCAGGTGATCGGCCGCGGCGAGCAGCAGCGACCGGACCTCGTCGCGGACGCCGGCGTCGCGCGTCCAGCGCGCGCCGGCGCTCGCGGCGATGGCGCGGGCCAGGAGGAGCTCCGCGCGGCCGCGCACGTCCGCGGGGATCCAGTCGGCGACGAGCGGATCCGCGAGCATGGAGAGCGTCCTGCGCAGCGCGGCGACGCGGCGGGGGCCGAACCGCTCCGGCGCGCGCGCCGCCTGGCGGGCGAGGCGCAATGCGCTGCGGAGCGCGCGCCTCGCCGCCCTGCCGACCACGGCGCCGCGCACGGTGAGCCGCTCGCGCGGCGCATCGAGGGCGCGCAGCACCGCGGCCAGCGAGAGCCCTCCGGCGATCACGAGCGCCACCGTCGCGGCGGTCGCACCGACGCCGCGCAGCCTGATGCCGCCGGTCGCCGCGACGAAGGCGCAGGCGGCCGCCAGCAAGAGGCCCAGCGAGCCCAGCGCGCCTGCCGCATGCGACCGCCAGCGGAAGGCGCCGCCCTCGCCCTGGATGAGCCGCGCGTAGCCGTCGGGCGCGATCAGCCTTCCGCCGCTCGGGATGAGGCCCACCATCGCTCGCCGCGCCGCGCGCCCGAGGCCGACCTCCAGCGGGCCGAGCTCGACGCCGGGCGGCTCACGGAACGGGCTCACGCCTCCAGGATAGCCCATCCCTCGCCGGCGCGGAGGGCGCGCCGCGGCGCAGCGGCCACGGCGGATTGCGCCCGCTTTTCACGGTCTACACGCTCGGCGCGTGAAGCGCATGGCCGCCTGCAGCTTCGCCCTCGCCTGCGCCGCCGCGACCGGGGCGGTCCTGTTACGCGATGGCGAGCTGCGGCGAGGTGCGGTCCGACGCCTCGCCGCAGCTCACCGAGGGCTTCACGCGATGCGCGGCGGCCACGCCCGCGCCCCCGCCCGCGCCGCCCTGAGACGGCGGCGCGTCACGGCGCTCCCGCCCGGTCCTTCTGCGCCCGCTGCGCCTTCTCGACGAGGCCGCTCGTGCCCATGCGCGCCGCGAGCGCGGCGAGGACCGCGCGCAGCGGGACGCCGCGCGACGCGACTCCGACCAGCAGGTGGTAGATGACGTCTGCCGCCTCCGACGCGACGCGATCGTCGCTCTCCCCGGCGATCGCCTGCGCGAGCTCGCCGGCCTCCTCGCGCAGCTTCGCGCCGATGAGCGGCGCGCCGCCGTCGAGCAGCTTGCGGGTGTAGCTCTTCGTCGCCGACGACGCCTTGCGCGCCTCGATCTCCCGCTCGAGCGACTCGAGCACCGCGGACGCGTCCTGCCCCTCGTCGGCGGCCTCCGGCTCGGCGTCGCCGCGGGCCTCGACCTGCCGGAAGAAGCAGCTCGCGCTGCCCGTGTGGCACGTCGGGCCGCGCGGCTCCGCGAGCACGAGGAGCGCATCCCCATCGCAATCGGCGTGAATGCTCGTGACGGCGAGCGTGTTGCCGCTCGTCGCCCCCTTCTCCCAGAGCTCGCCGCGCGATCGGCTGAAGAAGGTGGCGCGCCCCGTCTCCAGCGTCCGGGCGAGCGACTCGCGCGTCATGTACGCGAGCATCCGGACCTGTCCAGTCAGCCGATCCTGCACGACGGCCGGAATGAGCTTGCCCTCTCCGAATGCGATCTTCACAGCCTATGCCTCTCCGGTTGTGTCGGGCGCCTCGGCAGCGGCGCCGCGTTCGCGGGCCGTCGCCCGGCCTCCGTCCTTCGCGCTGCCGCGCTTCCCTCGCGACGGCTTGTCGCCGGCCTTCGCCTTCGCGCCGCGCTTCTCGCTCGGCGCGCCCTCCTCGTCGTCGCCGTCGCCCGGCGCGTCGTCCTCTTCATCGTCCTCATCGTCCTCTTCATCGCCCTCGTCATCGCCCTCGTCGTCGGCGGCGGGCTGGCTCTGCGGGAGGTGGAGCGCCATCGCCTGCTCCGGGTGGTCCAGGGCGGCCTTGTAGTAGACCGCGAACGCGATCGACGCGCCGAGCCCGGTCGCCAGCGCGACCGCCTGGGAGGTCGAGTACTGGAGCGCCGTGGACGCGCCGAACGTCTCGGGCTTGAGGGCGAGGTACAGCGCGACCGCGGGGACGAAGGCGAGCGCCTGCGTCACCTTGCGCGCCACGTCGTTGCGGATGACGTGGGAGAACCCGATCGTGTACCCCACGGCGAAGACGAGGAGGCCGGCGGGGAGCAGCACGTGCTCCGGGAGCGTCGGCGGGATCGAGCCGCGCTCCGCGTCGTCGCGCAGGAGCTCGAGCAGGTAGCGGCAGACGCCGTAGGAGAACGTGAAGAGCAGGAAGATCTCGCCGCGGAACTTCTGCCGCCGTCGCGCGAGGAGCAGCAGCGCGAGCAGCCCCGCGCCGACGAGCGACTCGTAGATCTGCGTCGGGTGCACGGCGAGCGACGCCTCGGAGGTCGGATCCAGCCCGCGCTCCTTGACGTGCTGCACCCACGCCGGGGACCCGCTGCCGTGGTCCAGCGTGCCCTCGGCCCAGTGGGGGAACGTGCCGAGCTTCTTCAGCCAGGCGGGCGCCGTCTCGCCGAGCGGCCGGCCGAAATCGCAGCCGAAGAGATAGCAGCCGATGCGCGTGATCATGAGGCCCGAGGCGAGGCTCGGGACGGCGACATCGGCCCAGGGGAGCAGCGGGAGCCGGTGGGACCGCAGGAACAGGTACGAGCCCAGGAAGCCGCCCAGGAACCCGCCGTACGCCACGAGCCCGCCGCGGCGGATGTCGAACATCGCGCCGAACGAGTCGAACTCGTCGAGGTTCGTGAGGATGTAGAGCACGCGCGAGCCGAGGACCGCGGCGAGCGCGGTGACGACGTAGCAGTTCGCCATCGTCTCCTTCGGCAGGCCGTCGCGCTCCGCGAGCCCGAGCGTCAGGTACCAGCCGACGACGAGCGAGAGGCCGAGCATGACCCCGTAGCTGTAAATGGGGATCGGACCCAGGGTGTAGGTCTGCTCCTTGAACTGGGACGCGAGCACGGCGAGCACGACGCCCGCGACGCCCGCCGCAGCGGCGCCTGGCTTGTTCTTGCCGATGAGCAGCCCGATCGCGCCCGCGAAGGCGATGCCCGCAGCGATCAGGAAGACCCAGAGCAGGGGCACGGTCCAGACGGGCAGCGGGACGCGGAACAGGATGGGATGCATGGCGCCTCTCCTTACGCCCGGGATTGGAGCCCATCAAGCGCCGTCTCTCGGGCATGACGCGGCGAGCCAAGGCGCTTTCGGACGCCGGTCCGGCCGCGTCGGGCGATCGCCATGCGCCCGGACTGGCGGCGCGGCGCAGGCTCGACTCCCTCCCGGCGATGGCGTCCGCCAGCGGTCTCGAAGTCCGCGCGCACCGCTGCTAGCATCGATTCCGTGCTCTCTGGCCGTGCCACCGTCAGCGTGTTCGCCGTGCCTTCGCTGCTCGTGAGCGCGTCGTGCGTGCCCGAGGGTCCGGCCACCGGCGACACGAGCGCGCGGCCAGCCGGGACGGTCGCGGCCTCGACCTCCGCGTCGATCGTCGCGGGCGGCGTCCAGGGGGCGCAGCGCGCGGGGGTGTTCGAGGACGATTTCGACCGGTCGGCGCTCGGCCCCGACTGGAACGCCCTCAGCCCCAAGTGGAAGATCGAGGAGGGGCGGCTCTGCGTCCGCGGCGCGCGGAACCGCGGCGTGTGGTTGAGACGGCCGCTGCCCGAGAACGCTCGGATCGAGTTCGACGCCATCGCCGAGGCCCCCGACGGCGATCTCAAGGCGGAGCTCTGGGGCGATGGACGGAGCGGCGCGACGGCGGCGAGCTACACGAACGCGACGAGCTACCTCGTGATCCTCGGCGGATGGAAGAACACGAAGCACGTGCTCGCCCGGCTCGACGAGCACGGCTCGGATCGCCTCGAGATCGACGTGGATCCGGACAGCGACGACGAGCGCGCGCGCCCGGTCGCGCCGGGGCAGCCGTACCGCTTCCGGATCGAGCGCCGCGACGGCAGGACGCTCTCCTGGTCGGTCAACGGCGTCGACACCTTGGAGCTCAGCGATCCCGCGCCGCTCTCCGGCCCTGGGCACGAGCACCTGGGCTTCAACGACTGGGATGCGCCAGTCTGCTTCGACAACCTGCGCATCACGCCCCTCTAGCCGCGATGGAATCGAGCGAGGTCGAACGGGAGCTTGAGGAGCTGGAGACGCGCATCGAGCGGCTGCGCGCGCTGTACGAGCAGTACTTCATGGGGATCGAGCGGATCGAGCCGCTCATCCCGCGCAAGGACGTCGAGCGCCGCATCTGGGTGATGCGGCGGGAGCAGATCAGGAACACCGGGCTCCGGTTCAAGTTCCAGATGCTGTTCCAGCGCTACAACACGTTCCAGCAGTACTGGGGCCGCATCGCGCGCGAGATCGAGAACGGGACATACCGTCGCGACGTCATCCGCGCAGCGAAGCGGGTCGGAACGAAGGAGGCGCTCACGATCGTCGGCCGGAAGCGGGCGGAGCGCTACGCGGAGCTCGCCGAGCAGCAGGCGGCGCGCGAGGCAGCCCGCCGCGATGACACCGACGATCACGAGGAGATCGACGTCGACGACGAGGCGGTCACGCTGGCGCCGCCGCCGCTGCCCGCCGCGTCGCCGTCGCGCAAGCAGCCGCCGGTCGAGCTGGCCGCCGAGGAGGCCTCGCCGTATGAGGCCGTCGCGCCGCCGATCGCATCGCCGCCGGCCCCGGCGCCCGCCGGCCCGCAGGTGCGCCCCGCCCTGGTGCCGCCCGCCACGCCGCAAGCGGCGGCGGCCGTGAAGCCGGCCCCGCTGGGGGGCTTGCCCCGGGGGCTCGGCCTGACCAGGCCCCAGCAGAAGCCGCCGGAGATCAAGCCGGCCGAGGCGAAGCCGGCCGAAGCGAAGCCGACCGAGGCAGCGCCAGCGGGGGTGAGGACCCCCGCGCGCCCCGCCGCCGACCGGGCGCCGCCCGCGGCGGGCGCCGCCAACCGCCAGCGGTTGGCCGAGCTCGCGGCGGAGATGCGCGCTCAGCGCGCGCAGAGCGCCAAGACCGGCGACGCGGCGGCGGTCGCCGCCGGGTCTCCCGGGGCCCTGACGGACGTCGCGTCCGAGCCGCCGGCTGCTCCGCCGAAGCGACCGCCGCCACCGCTGCCCATCCGAGCTGCGCCGAGCGCTGCGGCCGCGCCGGCAGCCGCGTCGGCCCCGGGCGCCGCGAAGGCGCCGGCAGCCGCAGCCGCAGCGCCGCCGACCGCATCGGCTCCGGGCGCCGCGAAGGCGCCGGCAGCCGCAGCGCCGGCAGCCGCAGCGCCGCCCGCCACCGCGGCGGCTGGCGAGGCGAGGGGCGCTGGTGCGAAGCGGCAGGACCGCGTGCACTCGGAGCGACCGCCGCCGAGCCGGCGCCGTCGCTCCACCGCGCCGCCTGCGGCGGACACGGGTACGGCGAGCGGCGGAGCGCGGCACGCGGCGCCGCGCGCGTCGTCGCGCCCGCCGGAGGCCGCGCGCGCCGGCCTGGACCCCGCGGCGCGCCCGCGGCCCGGGCCGCCCCCGCAGCGATCGGCCGCGCGCGACGACGAGCTCCCGGAACAACGGCTGCGCCAGATCTACGCGAAGTACGTCGAGACAAAGCGCGCCGCGCGGGAATCGACGGCCGGCGTCACCTACGAGCGCCTCGCCGAGAGCCTCCGCGCGCAGGCTGCGAAGCTGCGCGCGACGAACCCGGCCAAGTCGGTGGACTACGACGTCGTCGTCAAGGACGGCAAGACGCTGCTGAAGCCGATCCTGAAGTAGCCGGTCGTCGTCGCCCAGCCGGGCTCCGCCGGCGCAGATCCAGGCGGCCCCGGGGGCGACCCGCCAAGGCGGGCGCTGGCGCGCGTGCACCACTGCCACCGCGGCGAGCTCCAGGAGCTGAGCTCGCCGAGCCGTGCCCGGCGCGCTGTGTCGCTCCGGAAGCGCTCGCTACGTCAGGTCGCGGGTTGGATGATGTGGTTGTGACCGGTCAGTGGTGCGCGACGCGGCGCCAGAGCTGCGGCAGTCGCTGGACCTGTGACGGAACCCCGGCCTCCTCCTCGACGAAGAGGATCGCACAGGCCGTACGGTCGGCTTCGCGCATCCGCGCGCATAAGTCGGCCAGGTCGTCGTCGGCGTCCACGACGTCGGCCTCGGCCGGCTGACAGCCGCCCTGAACGTATCGGACGTTGTCAAGGGCGATCCATCGCCCAGCAAACTGTTCGGATCGACATATGTCGCGCCAGGTCATTCGAGGCGCGGCCAAACGAATCTTACTGCCCATTTCCCGTGAGCGACCTTCTCCCCCATGTTCCAAAGTCAAGCGCCAACCTACCAAGCCAGGTTGTGGCGTTCACTGAACTTTCAGAACCCGTCGGGGCAGGATCTAGCATCGGTCAAAATCGGGCGTCAAGGCAAGCCTGGAACAGACCGGACCCGCCCGGCGTTGAGCCCGATCGTCCACAGCCGTCGCACCCGCGCCGCTCCGTTCGCCACGTTCGTCTCGCCGCGTTCGCCACGTCGGCCACGTCCGCGCGGCATGGTCACTGACACCGCGCCGGCAGCTGGGACATCGCCTCACCCGCCCCGATGCGCGCGGCAGCCATGGCGTGGGACTTGGCCGCGCACCCCTTGGAGGCGACGGCTCGCTTGGCGCTCGCGCTGATCGCGGCCCTCGCCTCGGCCTTCCTGGGGCCGTCGCAGGCCGCGAAGCGCTTCACCGCGAGATCCGTGTTGCCGCCGTTCGCCAGGTTGATCGCGGCCCTGCACTCCTGCTCGGCCTTCTCGTTGCCGGCGGGCGGGGTCTTGGGCCCGGCGGTCGGGGTCGGCGTGCTCTTCGTGGGGTCGGGGGGCGTCTTGACCTGACCCGCCTGCTCGGGCGGGGGCTCCGGGGTGGAGGGCTCGCTCGTCGGCGGGGCCACGGTCGGGTCCGACGCGACGGAGACGGGCGGCGCGACGGACGATGCGCCCGAGGGCAGGGGGATCGCGGTCGACGTGCTCTCCTCGGTCGCGCCCCCGCTGCCCCCCTTCGTCATCATGACGACGCCCACGACGCCGAGCACCGCGACGGCCGCGACCGCGGCGAGGATCGGGGCCGTCTTGCTCTTCTGCACCGGCGGCGGCGGCGGCGCGGGGAACACCTGACCGCTGCCCGTGTTCACGGGCGGGTGGGCCGGCACGGCGCCCCCCGGCAGCGCCGCCTGGTCCATCACGGTGGCGGCGTGGTGGGGGACGACGGTCTTGCCCGGTCCCGTGGGCGGCCCCGCGACGAACAGCGGCTCGCCGATTTGCGTCTGACCCGAGCGCGACGGCATCAGCGCGGTCCCGCTGGTCGGGGCCTCGAGCCCGACCTGGGTGCGGGGCGGCGTCCCGAGCACCGAGAGGCGGGGCCCGGCGCCGATGGTGAGCTCCTCGTAGAACTCCCGCGCCGACTGCTGGCGGTCCTCGCGGTTCTTGCTGAGGGCCCTCATGACGGCCGCCTTCATCTTCGCCGGGGCCGCGGCGCCCATCGGCACGGTCTCGAACGGGAACGGCTGCGCCGTCATGTGCTGCGTCGCCCACGCCCACGGGGTGTCGGCCTCGAACGGCAGGCGCCCGGTGAGCATCTCGTAGGCCAGCACGCCGAGCGAGTAGATGTCGCTCCTCGCGTCGAGCTCCTTGCCCGTGAACTGCTCGGGGCTCATGTACGGCGGCGTCCCGAGCACCGTCCCCTGCTGCGTCAGCTTCTGCTCGGCCTTGGCGCTGCGCTCGTCGCGCTTCGCGATGCCGAAGTCGAGGACCTTGACGTAGTCCTCTTCGCCGGCGCGCCTGGTCAGGAAGATGTTGGCGGGCTTCAGGTCGCGGTGGACGATCCCCTTCTCGTGGGCCTCCTGGAGCGACCCGCACACCTGCGCGAGGATGCGATCGACCCGCTCGGGCGCCAGCGCGCCGCCTCGCTCGAGCGCCGTCTCCAGCGACTGCCCGGTGAGGAGCTCCATCGCGATGTAGAGCTCCCCGGTGTTCGTCTGCCCGAAGTCGTAGACCTTGATCGTGTTCGGGTGCTCGAGCTCGCTGACCGTGCCGCACTCCCGCATGAAGCGCGCGACCACCTGAGGGTCCTTCGCGTGCTGCGAGAGGAGCGTCTTGATGGCGACCTTCCGCACCGAGGTCCCCATCGGCTGCTCGCCGTTGTAGACGCGGCCCATCCCGCCCTCGCCGAGCACCCCGACGATCCGGAACCGGCCGCCCACGATCGTGCCGATGAGCGGGTCTGCCTCCACCGGCGCGACAGGGAGGAGCGCGCCGCACGTGGCGCAGAAGCGCGCCCCATCGATGTTTGGCTGATGGCAAGCGGGACAGTCCATGCGATCGAACCTCTACCCCCCGAAGCGTGACGAACCGCGACGACGCCCGGCGCTGCTCCGCTGCGCGCTCGAGCGAACGTGCGCCGGGCAGGATCGCAGCAGCCGCGCGCCGAGCGCAAGGGAGCTCTTGCTCGCCCGAGGCGCGGCCACGGAGCGTCTGCCGTGACTTCCCGTGGCTTCCCGTGACTTCCCGCGACTTCCCGCGACTTCCCGCGACTTCGCGTGCCCTAGCGTGCCTTCGCTCGCCTCCCGTGGCTCCCCGCGAGCGCGCGCGTCGCGACGGCGTCGTGCTCCGGAGCGCGCCGCGCGTCGCGACGGCGTCGTGCTCCGGAGGGCGCGGCGCGACGACGGTGCGGCGCGGGCTCGCCGTCGTGCCGGCGCGGCGCCATCGTGCGGCTTGGGCCCCCGCCGCCGTGCCCGGCGGCGAAGGTCTGGATCGAGCCCGCGCCGCTCCCGCGCCGCGCCGCTTCGCGCTGGGCGCGACGTCCGCCTTGAAAACGGTCGTCACTCGAGCGAGATCGGCGCTGCCGGACGAGGCGGGAGCTCCGGCCCGCCGCAGCTCGACGGCGCGCTTGCCCCGCGCTTTCGCAGCCGATTCCAGCGAAACGGACGAAAACGGGACGAAAACGATGCACACCGCTTGACACGTCTCTTGCAGGGGGCTAAGAGCCTCCTCCCTTCGCGGGACTCGTCTACCTTCGGAGCGACGTGAACAGCACCAGCTGCTCCACCTCGCTGCGGTCCAGCCCGGCCGGGATGCCCCGAGCCGCGCAGGCTGACGGTCCAGCAGGGCCGGGAGTTGATTGCTCGTACAGAAGTGATCGATCTTGGGACATATCGCTAGGTCAGCACGCACGCCTCCCGGAGCCCCGGGGGCGAGCAGCGGGTCGATGTCGCTGGCGTAGCTCAATCGGTAGAGCACCTGCCTTGTAAGCAGGGGGTTAGGGGTTCAAGTCCCCTCGCCAGCTCCGATGCAAGGCAGCAGGTCGACGGTTCGGGAGGCCACGGGACGGACAAACGCGGTAAGATAGAGAAAAGAGAGAAAATCTGGAGGGTTGCCCGAGCGGCCAAAGGGAGCAGACTGTAAATCTGCCGGCAATGCCTACGATGGTTCGAATCCATCACCCTCCACCGGAGCGGTCGTTCGCTCCGACAGCGGTCCGACCAAGAAGTAGATCCGCTGGGAACACTCCCGGCGGAACCCCGCGGGCGTAGCTCAGTTGGTAGAGCGTCAGCCTTCCAAGCTGAACGTCGCCGGTTCGAACCCGGTCGCCCGCTCCGTGGTCGGTCGTTTGCCCACCTAGCTCAGTTGGCAGAGCACGTCCTTGGTAAGGACGAGGTCGTCGGTTCAATCCCGATGGTGGGCTCCAGCGAGGACAGCGCAACGCAGTCGCGAACTTCATTTCGGCAGGAGACATCTCGATGGCCAAGGAGAAATTCACTCGTACGAAGCCGCACGTGAACGTGGGCACCATCGGCCACATCGACCACGGCAAGACCACGCTCACGGCCGCGCTCGTCAAGGTGCAGTCGAAGCGCCAGCTGGCGAAGGCGATCTCGTACGCCGACATCGCGAAGGGCGGGACGGTCCGTGACGAGACCAAGACGGTGACCATCGCGGCGGCGCACGTCGAGTACGAGTCCGAGAAGCGCCACTACGCGCACGTCGACTGCCCCGGGCACGCCGACTACATCAAGAACATGATCACGGGCGCGGCGCAGATGGACGGGGCCATCCTCGTCGTGTCGGCGCTCGACAGCGTGATGCCGCAGACGCGCGAGCACGTGCTGCTCGCCCGGCAGGTCGGCCTGAACCACATCGTCGTGTTCCTGAACAAGTGCGACGCCGTGGACGACCCGGAGATGCTGGACCTGGTCGAGATGGAGGTCCGCGAGCTCCTGTCGAAGTACAAGTTCGACGGCGACAACGCGCCGGTGGTCCGGGGCGCGTCGCTGCCCGCGCTCCAGGGCGACCCGAAGTGGGAGGAGACGATCCAGCAGCTGCTCAACGCGCTGGACAGCTACATCCCCGAGCCGGTGCGCGACATCGACAAGCCGTTCCTGATGGCGGTCGAGGACGTGTTCTCGATCAAGGGCCGCGGCACGGTGGCCACGGGCCGCATCGAGCGCGGCGTGATCAAGGTCGGCGACGAGGTGCAGATCATCGGCTTCAAGGACACGAAGAAGTCGGTCGTGACCGGCGTCGAGATGTTCCGGAAGCTGCTCGACCAGGGGCAGGCGGGCGACAACGTCGGGTGTCTGCTCCGCGGCGTGGAGAAGGAAGAGATCGAGCGCGGCCAGGTGCTGGCGAAGCCCGGGTCGATCACGCCGCACACGAAGTTCACCGGTGAGGTGTACGTCCTCAAGAAGGAGGAGGGCGGGCGCCACACGCCGTTCTTCACCAACTACCGGCCGCAGTTCTACATCCGGACGACGGACGTGACCGGCACGGTGAACCTCCCCGAGGGGGTGAAGATGGTGATGCCGGGCGACAACATCACGATGACGATCGAGCTCATCGCCCCGGTCGCGCTGGAGGAGCAGATGCGCTTCGCCATCCGCGAGGGCGGCAAGACGGTGGGCGCCGGCGTCGTCACCAAGATCCTCGCGTAGGAGGCCGACGTGGGCGAGCAGGCCGGTGGGTGGCGTGCGGCGCGCATCGCCGTCTCACTGGCCTGCTGCGAGTGCAAGTCGCGGAACTACAAGACCACGAAGGCGCCCGACCAGGTGGTTTCGCTCAAGAAGTTCTGCAAGCAGTGCAAGAAGCACACGGTTCACAACGAGACGAAGTGAACGGGTGCTCAGGAAGGCGCAGCGATTCTAGGGGTATAGCTCAGTTGGTAGAGCAGCGGATTCCAAATCCGCAGGTCGGGAGTTCGAGCCTCTCTGCCCCTGCCGGGGAATGTGGGCGCCCAGGGGGCGCCCTCGGAGCCCCATCGAGCAGGCTTCTGTCTGCCGCGTGCCGGCGCGTTTGGTGTGGTTATGGCGAAGGGTCAAGAAGACAAGCAAACGCCGAAGGTTGCGGAGGATGGGGAGCCGGACGAATCTGGACCGCCCGCGCCCGCCGAAGCGTCGTCCCTCGTGACGCAGGGCGAGGAGCCGGAAGCCGCTGACGCCGGGGGCGCCGAGGCGCAGCGCGCCGGCGAGCACGAGGACGCCGAAGAGGCCGAGGGAGAGGTCGCGGCCACGCAGCTCGGGACCGAGCGCTATGTGCTCGCCGGCTTCTTCGCCTCGGGGATGCTGCTCGCTTACCTGCTCGGCAAGGTCATCCACGGCGTCTGGGCGACCCTCTCCAACAAGGACTGGTTCAGCCGAGCGCTGCCGGCGGTCTCCGCGGTGGGTGACGACGACAAGATGACCTACGGCATGGTCGTCGGCGGCGTGGTCGCGCTCATCGTCGTGCTGCGTGCGTTCCGCAACGCGGAGCTCCGCACCTGGAGCGACGACGTCGCCGCCGAGCTGGCGAAGGTGAAGTGGCCGACCAAAAAAGAGGTGACGAACGCGACGTTCGTCGTCATCGCGACGACCACCGTGGCGACCCTCTACCTGGCGCTGCTCGACCGCTTCTGGGCGTTCGTGACCAACATCGTTTACGGCGATGGAAGCTGAAGCAGGGGGATCCTGAGGGAATCAAGCGCCATGGCCAAGAAGTGGTACGTCATCCATACCTACTCGGGATACGAGGCGAAGGTGCGCGACGCGCTCCAGCAGCGCGTGAAGCAGTACGGACTGGAAGATCGGTTCGGCGAGATCCTCATCCCGAGCGAGACGGTCACGGAGAACCGTCCCGGCGGCAAGACGCGCGTCCGTCAGAAGCTCAGCTTGCCCGGCTACATCTTCGTCGAAATGGAGATGAACGAGCAGGTCTGGCACCTGGTCAAGGACACGCCCAAGGTGACCGGCTTCATCGGAAACCAGACGCCGCAGGAAGTCCCGCTGGTGCAGATCGACAACCTCCGGCGGGGCATCGTCGAGGGGTCGGTGAAGCCGAAGCCGCGGCTCACGTTCGAGGTGGGTGAGGAGGTGCGGGTCCTGGACGGGGCCTTCGCGAACTTCACCGGCACGGTCGACGACGTGAAGATGGACAAGCAGAAGCTCAAGGTGAAGGTCAGCATCTTCGGCCGACCCACCAGCGTGGAGCTCGACTTCTCAGCCGTGGAGAAGCGCTAGCCGGGGGCGAACGGCTGCAAACCTGCGGGCGAGCGCCGCGCCTCCGCGGCGCTCCGCTGTTTCTCTGAAAAGTAGACCGCCCGTCGGGCGGCGGTTCGATAGGGTGCGAGATTCATCATGGCGAAGAAAGTCACTGGGTACGTGAAGCTGCAGCTTCCGGCGGGCAAGGCCAACCCGTCGCCCCCCGTCGGTCCGGCGCTCGGCCAGCACGGCGTCAACATCATGGCGTTCTGCAAGGACTTCAACTCGCGGACGGCAGCGCAGGGAGACATGATCATCCCGGTGGTGATCACGGTCTACTCGGACCGCTCGTTCACGTTCATCATGAAGACGCCGCCGGCCTCCGTCCTCCTCAAGAAGGCGGCGGGGCTCGAGACCAAGAAGAAGCCGGGCGCGGGTTCCAAGGAGCCCAACAAGGTCAAGGTGGGCAAGGTCACGCAGAAGCAGCTGCAGGAGCTCGCCCAGCTCAAGATGCAGGACATGAACACGACGAACCTCGAGTCCGCGATGCGCAGCATGGCGGGCACGGCCCGCTCGATGGGCATCGACATCGTCGATTGAGGTGGGTCGCAGCGCTCCCCGCGGTCGGGGATGCGCGCCGCCTGGCGGCGCTCCGAGGAGGGCGCACCGGCGGTCGGGATAGAAGACTTACCACGGTAGTTTGAGGCGCACCGTGGGAGGCGAGAGCCGTTAAGAAGGAGGGCATGTGCCGAAAGTCGCCAAGAAGAAACTCGCAGCGCGAGCAGTCGTCGATCGCGCTCGAAAGTACACGTTGCAGGAGGCCTGCGCGCTCGTGAAGCAAGCCGCGCCTGCCAAGTTCGACGAGACGGTGGACCTCGCGGTCCGGCTGGGGGTCAACCCGCGGCACGCAGACCAGATGGTCCGCGGCGCCGTGGTGCTCCCGCATGGTACGGGGCAGTCGCTCCGGGTGCTGGTGTTCGCCAAGGGCGAGAAGGCCAGGGAGGCCGAGGCTGCCGGGGCCGATTTCGTCGGCGAGGCGGATCTCGTGAACAAGGTCCAGGAAGGCTTCATGGACTTTGATCGCGTGATCGCGACGCCCGACATGATGGGCCTGGTGGGCAAGCTCGGCCGTATCCTCGGTCCGCGCGGCCTGATGCCGAACCCCAAGGTCGGGACGGTCACGTTCGACGTGAAGACGGCCATCACCGAGGCGAAGGCCGGCAAGGTCGAGTACCGCGTCGAGAAGGCGGGCATCGTCCACGCCCGGATCGGCAAGGTCTCCTTCGCGGAGAACGCGCTCCAGGTCAACGCGGACGCGCTGATCCAGGCGCTCGTCCGGGCCAAGCCGGCGACGGCCAAGGGCATCTACCTCCGGAGCATCACGATGTCCTCGACGATGGGCCCGGGGGTTCGTATCGACCCGGTCCACTTCGTCGGCAAGACAGAGGAGGCGTAGCCCATGGAACGGTCCCAGAAGGAAGAGGTCGTCGGCTCCGTCCGGCAGAAGTTCGAGCGGATGTCTTCCGCGGTCTTCCTGGACTTCAAGGGGATGAACGTCGAGGCGGTCACCAAGCTTCGCGATGAGTTCCGGAAGTCCGGCGTCGAGTACCGGGTCGTGAAGAACACGCTCGTCCGCCACGCCATCAAGGAGCACCCCTGGGCGAACACGCTGGCGAAGAGCCTGACCGGCATGACCGGCGTGGCCTGGAGCTACGAGGATCCGAGCGCGGCAGCCAAGGTCGTCAAGGCGTTCCGCAAGGACAACCAGAAGCTCCAGATCAAGGCCGGGCTCATCGAGGGGCAGATCCTCTCCGCCGACGCCGTCGAGTCGCAGCTCGCGTCGATGCCCGGCAAGGATGAGCTCCGCGCCACGCTGCTCGCGACGCTCCAGGCGCCGCTCCAGCAGTTCGTGCAGCAGCTCAACGCGCCTCTCCAGAATTTCGCCTATCTCCTGAAGGCGAAGGAAGACGCGGCGGGCACGTCGGCCTGAGAGGGCGCTTTCGTAAAAATGGGCCTTGCGCCCGTCTGGTTTTGGTTTACATGGCCCCCTCCCCGGGGCGCGCAGAAGAGTTTGAAGGAGTCTTGCAATGGCTGAGATCACGCGCGAGCAGGTCGTCGATTACCTCTCCAACCTCCCTGTCATCCAGATCGCCGAGCTCATCAAGGACCTCGAGAACAAGTGGGGCGTCAAGGCCGCCCCGGCGGCCGTCGCGGTCGCGGCCGGCGGCGCTGCCGCCGGCGCCGCTCCGGCCGAGAAGCCGCCGGAGCAGACCGAGTTCGACGTCATCCTCGCCAACGCCGGCAGCAACAAGATCGGCGTGATCAAGGCGATCCGCGAGATCACGGGTCTGGGCCTGAAGGAGGCGAAGGACCTGGTCGAGGCCGCGCCGAAGACCGTCAAGGAGCAGGTTTCCAAGGCGGACGCGGAGGAGATGAAGAAGAAGCTCGTCGAGGCAGGTGCTACCGTCGAGCTCAAGTAACGATCACCGCTCCCTGCCAGGGGAAATCGGGATCCGCCGGAGGACGGCGGCAGGGCGATCGTCCCTGCCGCACGTCCCGCTTTTGTCTGAAGAAGGGGACCGCGCATGCGGGCCCTCGCGCAACGCTGAAGAGGGCCGCGGATACGGGTCCTCGGTCAATTCTGAAGAGGACCGCGGGTGCGGGTCCTCGACCAATGCCGGAGCTCAATGGGTCGCCACGCGGTCCGCTCTGCCCCCACAGCCAAGATGTTTTGGGTCCCCACATGCTGGGGACGCTCGCTCGCCATTGGTGCGTAGCTTCGTGTTCGTTGCTCGGTTCGAGCCGTGCGCCCGCCCCGCGCGGCTCGTGTGAGCCGGAGGAAATCGATGCCGTCGGTCGTCCAATCCAACTTCCGCGTCCGTAAGAACCTGGGTCGCGTTCGTCGCATCATCGACGTCCCCAACCTGATCGACATCCAGAAGTCGAGCTACGACAAGTTCCTCCAGATGACCGTTCCGCCGAACGAGCGGGAGGAGGTCGGGCTTCAGGCGGTGTTCCGCTCGGTCTTCCCGATCAAAGACTTCAACGGCACGAGCGAGCTCGTCTTCGTCTCGTACAACCTCGAGCCGCCGAAGTACGACGTCGACGAGTGTCGCCAGCGCGGCATGACCTACTCGGCCCCGATCAAGGTCACGAACCAGCTGATGATCTACGACACCCGCGACGGCGGGGAGCGGATCGTGCGCGACATCAAGGAGCAGGAGGTCTACTTCGGCGAGCTCCCGCTGATGACCGAGACGGGCACGTTCATCATCAACGGGACCGAGCGCGTCGTCGTCAGCCAGCTGCACCGCAGCCCCGGCGTCTTCTTCGACCACGACAAGGGCAAGACGCACTCGAGCGGCAAGCTGCTCTACTCCGCGCGCGTCATCCCCTACCGCGGCTCGTGGCTCGACTTCGAGTTCGACCCGAAGGACATCATCTACGTGCGCATCGATCGGCGGCGGAAGATGCACGCGACCGTGCTGCTGCGCGCGCTCGGGTACTCGACGCAGGACCTGCTCAACTACTTCTATTCGACCGAGACCGTGTACCTGGAGAAGGGGGGCAAGTACTCGAAGAGCATCGAGTACGATCTCCTGGCCGGCCAGCGGACGACGCGCGACATCAAGATCGGCAACGACGTCATCGTCAAGAAGAACACGAAGTTCACCCGCGCCGCCATCCGGAAGATGAAGGAGGCGAAGCTCGAGCGGCTCAGCCTCGAGCCGGAGGAGCTCGTCGGGAAGGTCGCGGCGCACGACATCGTCGACCCGGAGACGGGCGAGGTCGTGGTCGAGGTCAACGAGGAGCTCACCGAGGCGAAGCTCGAGCGGCTGCGCGACGCGAACATCGAGCAGTTCCGCATCCTCTTCATCGACGGCCTGAACGTGGGCTCGTACCTCCGCGACACGCTCCTCACCGACAAGGTGAAGACGATGGAGGACTCGATCCTCGAGATCTACCGCCGGCTGCGGCCGGGCGATCCGCCGACGCTCGAGACCGCGAAGACCCTGTTCCACAACCTGTTCTTCAACGCCGAGCGCTACGACCTGTCGAAGGTCGGCCGGCTGAAGCTGAACTACAAGTTCTACCGGGACGTCCCCGAGGACGAGCGGCCGGGGCTCGACCTCACCGTGCTCACGCCGCAGGACATCCTCGAGACGGTGCGCCACCTGATCGAGCTGAAGAACGGGCGCGGCTCGGTCGACGACATCGACCACCTCGGCAACCGCCGCGTCCGCGCGGTCGGC
Organism: Sorangium sp. So ce836; assembly: GCF_028553905.1. Lineage (NCBI taxonomy): Bacteria > Pseudomonadati > Myxococcota > Polyangiales > Polyangiaceae > Sorangium > Sorangium sp. So ce836. Next base: position 866,402 of record NZ_CP102233.1, read on the forward strand.
GAGCTGATGGAGAATCAGTATCGCATCGGCCTCGTCCGCATGGAGCGCGCGATCAAGGAGCGCATGAGCATGTCGCAGGAGATCGACACGCTCATGCCCCACGACCTGATCAACGCGAAGCCGGTCAGCGCGGTCGTGAAGGAGTACTTCGGGAGCTCGCAGCTCTCGCAGTTCATGGACCAGACCAACCCGCTCTCCGAGGTCACCCACAAGCGCCGCCTGTCGGCGCTCGGGCCGGGCGGCCTCACCCGTGAGCGGGCCGGGTTCGAGGTGCGCGACGTCCACGCGACCCACTACGGGCGCATCTGCCCGATCGAGACGCCGGAAGGGCCGAACATCGGCCTCATCGCGTCGCTGTCGACGTTCGCCCGCGTGAACGAGTTCGGCTTCGTCGAGACGCCGTACCGCAAGGTCGAGAACGGCCGCGTGACCGAGGACGTGATCTGGCTCTCCGCGCTCGAGGAAGAGGGCAAGTACATCGCGCAGGCGACCGTGAACCTCGACGAGAGCGGGCGCTTCAAGGAGTCGCTCGTCTCGGCCCGTTACAACGGCGAGTTCAAGATCGTCACGCCCGAGATGGTGGAGCTCATGGACGTCGCGCCGAACCAGATGGTGTCGGTCGCCGCCGCGCTCGTGCCCTTCCTCGAGCACGACGACGCGAACCGCGCGCTCATGGGCGCCAACATGCAGCGCCAGGCCGTGCCGCTCGTCCAGTCGCACGCGCCGCTCGTGGGCACCGGCATGGAGGAGCGGCTCGCCCGCGACTCCGGCGTCTGCGTGATCGCGCGGCGCCCCGGCGTCGTCGAGAGCGTCGACGCGACGCGCATCGTCGTCCGGGCCGAGGGCGAGGGCGCCGAGGTGCCCGACATCTACCACCTCATGAAGTTCCAGCGCTCGAACCAGTCGACCTGCTACACGCAGAAGCCGGTCGTCCGGACGGGTGAGGTGGTGAAGAAGGGCGACGTGCTCGCCGACGGCCCGTCGACGGACATGGGCGAGCTCGCGCTCGGCCAGAACGTGCTCGTCGCGTTCATGCCGTGGCAGGGCTACAACTTCGAGGACTCCATCCTCGTGTCCGAGCGCATCGCCAAGGACGACGTGTTCACCTCGATCCACATCGAGGAGTTCGAGTGCGTCGCCCGCGACACGAAGCTCGGCAAGGAGGAGATCACCCGCGACATCCCGAACGTCGGCGAGGAGGCGCTCAAGGACCTCGACGACTCCGGCATCGTCCGCATCGGGGCCGAGGTGCGCCCGGGCGACATCCTGGTCGGCAAGATCACCCCGAAGGGTGAGACCCAGCTCTCGCCCGAGGAGAAGCTGCTCCGGGCGATCTTCGGCGAGAAGGCCGGCGACGTGCGCGACAGCTCGCTCAAGGTGCCGCCCGGCGTCGGCGGGATCGTCATCAACGCCCGCGTGTTCTCGCGCAAGGGGACCGAGAAGGACGACCGCGCGCGGGACATCGAGGACCAGGAGCGGGCCCGGATCGAGCGGACGCGCGACGAGGAGATCAAGATCCTCCGCGACTCGTTCTTCCGCCGCATCCGCGAGCTCCTCCTCGGCAAGGAGACGACGGGCAAGCTCGTCGACGACAAGGGCAAGGTGCTCTTCCAGAAGGGCGCCATCATCGACGAGGCCTCGCTCGCCGAGATCCCCCGCAAGTACTGGGGCGAGATCCCGGTCGACGACGCCGAGCGGGTCCAGCAGATCCTGCGGGATCTCGAGGAGCTCGTCCGCACGCGCGAGGAGCACTTCCGGGACAAGATCGATCGCCTGTCCAAGGGCGACGAGCTGCCGCCGGGCGTCATCAAGATGGTGAAGGTCTATATCGCCATCAAGCGCAAGCTCCAGGTCGGCGACAAGATGGCGGGCCGCCACGGCAACAAGGGCGTCATCAGCCGCATCCTCCCCGAGGAGGACATGCCGTATCTGCAGGACGGCAGGCCGGTCGATCTCGTGCTCAACCCGCTCGGCGTGCCGAGCCGCATGAACGTCGGTCAGATCCTCGAGATCCACCTCGGGTGGGGCGCCTTCGAGCTCGGCAACCAGCTGCAGCGGATGCTCGAGCAGCAGCGGTCGGCCGCCGACATCAAGGAGCACCTCAAGGCCATCTACGCGGGCGACGAGTCGATGAGCGGCTTCTTCGACGACCTCGAGGACGGCGACGTCAAGCGCTTCGTCAAGACGGTCGACGAGGGCGTCTTCATGGGCTCTCCGGTGTTCGACGGCGCGCACGAGTCGGACATCAAGGGCGCCCTCGAGCTCGCGGGTCTCCCGCCCTCGGGCCAGGCGATCCTCTTCGACGGGCGCACGGGCGAGGCGTTCGATCAGAACGTCACGGTGGGCATCATGTACATGCTGAAGCTCCACCACCTCGTCGACGACAAGATCCACGCGCGCTCGATCGGGCCCTACTCGCTCGTCACGCAGCAGCCCCTCGGCGGCAAGGCGCAGTTCGGCGGGCAGCGGCTCGGCGAGATGGAGGTCTGGGCGATGGAGGCCTACGGCGCGGCCTACGCGCTGCAGGAGTTCCTCACCGTGAAGAGCGACGACGTGATGGGCCGCACCCGGATGTACGAGGCCATCGTGAAGGGGGATTACACCCTGGAGGCGGGGCTGCCGGAGAGCTTCAACGTGCTCATCAAGGAGCTCCAGTCGCTGTGCCTGAACGTCGAGCTGGTCGAGACGAGCGGGGGCGTGGAGGCCTCGGCCGCGGAGGAAGAGGAGTGATGCAGTTCGTCACGTCGCGAGCGCCGCGCGCCCGGTCGGTGGTGACGGGAGAGGCGCGCCGCGCGGGCGGCGCGCCCCCGAAGTCCGACTCGGTGGGCGCGGGCAGGTTCATCGGTATCGTTTCCGTCTCCGGAGGTCTCCATGCGTGACATCTTCAGCTTCTTCGAGAAGCCCAAAGACCCGCTCTCGTTCAGCGCCATCCGCATCTCGCTCGCGAGCCCGGAGAAGATCCGCGAGTGGTCGCACGGCGAGGTGAAGAAGCCGGAGACCATCAACTACCGGACGTTCAAGCCGGAGCGCGATGGTCTGTTCTGCGCCAAGATCTTCGGGCCGGTGAAGGACTACGAGTGCAACTGCGGCAAGTACAAGCGCATGAAGCACCGTGGCATCGTGTGCGAGAAGTGCGGCGTCGAGGTCATCCAGTCGAAGGTCCGCCGCGAGCGGCTCGGGCACATCTCGCTGGCCACGCCGGTCGCCCACATCTGGTTCCTGAAGAGCCTGCCGTCGCGCATCGGCAACATGCTCGACATCACGCTCAAGGACCTGGAGAAGGTGCTCTATTGCGAGGCCTACATCGTCATCGATCCGAAGGAGACCGGCCTGATGAGGGGCGATCTCCTGAGCGAGGAGCGCTACCTGCAGCTGCTCGACGAGTACGGTGACGACAAGTTCAGCGCCGGCATGGGCGGCGAGGCGATCCTCGAGATGCTCAAGCAGGTCGACGTGCACGGCCTGGCCGAGCTGCTCCGGACGGAGATGCGCGCCGCGACCAGCGAGGCCAAGCGGAAGAAGCTCGCGAAGCGGCTCAAGGTCGTCGAGGCCTTCCGCGAGAGCGGCAATCGGCCGGAGTGGATGATGCTGACCGTGATCCCGGTGCTGCCGCCGGATCTGCGCCCGCTCGTCCCCCTGGACGGCGGCCGCTTCGCGACCAGCGATCTCAACGACCTCTACCGCCGCGTCATCAACCGCAACAACCGCCTGAAGCGGCTCCTCGAGCTGAACGCGCCGGAGATCATCATCCGGAACGAGCGCCGGATGCTGCAGGAGGCGGTCGACGCGCTGTTCGACAACGGCCGCCGCGGCAAGACGATCACCGGCCCGAACAAGCGCCCGCTCAAGTCGCTCTCCGACATGCTGAAGGGCAAGCAGGGCCGGTTCCGCCAGAACCTGCTCGGCAAGCGCGTCGACTACTCGGGCCGCTCGGTCATCGTCGTGGGCCCGACGCTGCGCCTGCACCAGTGCGGCCTGCCCAAGAAGATGGCGCTCGAGCTCTTCAAGCCGTTCATCTACAACAAGCTGGAAGAGCGCGGCTACGTCAACACCATCAAGAGCGCGAAGAAGATGGTGGAGAAGGAGCGGCCGGAGGTCTGGGACATCCTCGAGGAGGTCATCAGCGAGCACCCGGTGCTCCTGAACCGCGCCCCGACGCTCCACCGCCTCGGCATCCAGGCGTTCGAGCCGGTGCTCATCGAGGGCAAGGCGATCCAGCTGCACCCGCTCGTCTGCGCGGCGTTCAACGCCGACTTCGACGGCGACCAGATGGCGGTCCACGTGCCGCTGTCGGTCGAGGCGCAGATGGAGGCGCGCGTGCTCATGATGAGCACGAACAACATCCTCTCGCCCGCGAGCGGCAAGCCGATCATCAACCCGACGCAGGACATCGTGCTCGGGCTCTACTACGCCACCCGCGAGCGCAAGTTCGAGAAGGGGTCGTTCCGCGCGGACACCCTCTCCGTCGGCGAGGACGGCGTGGCGCAGGGCTACCTGCGGGGCATCTACGCCTCCCCCGAGGAGGTGCGGATGGCCTACGACAACGGCGAGGTCGCCCTGCACGCCGGCATCCGCGTCCGCGTGCCGGTCATCGACGACGACGGCAACCCGCAGCTCGACGAGTTCGGCCACGTGAAGCGCCGCATCGTCGAGACCACGGTCGGCCGCGTCCTCATCTCCGAGGTCCTCCCGAAGGGGGTCGCCTTCGAGTACGCGAACAAGACCCTCGACAAGAAGGCGCTCTCGGCGCTCATCGACGTCTGCTACCGCATCCACCGCAACAAGGAGACCGTCCTCCTCGCGGACCGGCTCCGCACGCTCGGCTTCGACCACGCGATGCGGGCGGGCATCTCCATCTGCATGGATCACATGGTGATCCCCCCGGCCAAGAAGATCCTGCTCGGCGAGGCGCAGAAGGAGGTCGAGCGCGTCGTCGAGCAGTACCAGGAGGGGCTCATCACCGACGGCGAGCGGTACAACAAGATCGTCGATATCTGGGCGAGCATCGCCGACCAGGTCACGACCGAGATGATGGGCGGCATCGGCAAGGAGACCGTCGTCGACCACGAGACGGGCAAGGAGTCGGTCGAGCCGAGCTTCAACCCCATCTACATCATGGCCGACTCCGGCGCGCGCGGCTCCACGCAGCAGATCCGGCAGCTGGCCGCGATGCGCGGCCTGATGGCCAAGCCGTCCGGCGAGATCATCGAGACGCCGATCACCGCGAACTTCCGCGAGGGTCTCAGCGTGCTCCAGTACTTCATCTCGACGCACGGCGCCCGCAAGGGCCTCGCGGACACCGCGCTCAAGACGGCGAACTCGGGTTACCTCACCCGCCGGCTCGTCGACGTGGCGCAGGACGCGGTCATCTCCGAGTTCGACTGCGGCACGCTCGACGGCATCCGCGTGGCGAAGCTCGAGGAGGCCGGCGAGGTCATCCAGCCGCTCGGCGACCGCATCCTCGGCCGCGTCGCGCTGGAGGACGTGGTCGACCCGCTCACCGGCGAGGTGCTCATCACGGCGAACACCGAGCTCGACGAGCAGGCGGTGCGGTCCATCGAGGACGCCGGCATCGAGGAGGTCGTCATCCGCTCGGTGCTCACGTGCCAGCTCCGCCGCGGGGTGTGCGCGCTCTGCTACGGCCGCGACCTCGCGCGCGGCTACCGGGTCAACATCGGCGAGGCGGTGGGCATCATCGCCGCCCAGTCGATCGGCGAGCCGGGCACGCAGCTCACGATGCGCACCTTCCACATCGGCGGCACCGCGGCGCGCGGCAAGATCGAGGCGAGCTACCTCGAGGCCCGCACCGAGGGCACCGTCCGCCTCCGCCGCGCGGTCGTCCAGAAGAAGAAGGACGGCACCATGGTGGTCATGAACCGCCACGGCGAGATCGTGGTCGTCGACGAGACGGGGCGCGAGCGCGAGCACAACCGCCTCGTCTACGGCGCCATCCTCAAGAAGGCCGACGGCGAGCGCACCAAGCCCGGCGAGCTGCTCGCCGAGTGGGACCAGTTCGCGACGCCGATCCTCACCGAGGTCTCCGGCGTGGTGAAGTTCGGCGACCTCATCGAGGGCGTCAGCGTGCAGGATCGCCTCGACGAGGTGACGGGCCTCTCGCGGAAGGTCGTCATCGAGTCGAAGGCGGCCGACGTCCGCCCGCGCATCTCGCTGAAGGACCCCGAGTCCGGCAGGACGCTGAAGCTCCCGAACAGCGAGCTCGAGGCGCGCTACCTGCTCCCCGTCGGCGCGCACATCGTCGCGCAGGAGGGGGATCTCATCGAGGCCGGCGAGGTCATCGCGAAGATCCCGCGCGACACGACGAAGGTGCAGGACATCACCGGCGGTCTGCCCCGCGTCGCCGAGCTGTTCGAGGCCCGAAAGCCCAAGGATCACGCCATCATCAGCGAGATCGACGGCGAGGTCACGTTCGGCAAGGACACGAAGGGCAAGCGGAAGGTCATCATCACGCCGTACTCGCCGGACGGGCATGCGCTCGGCGATCAGGCGCGCGAGTACCTGATCCCCAAGGGCAAGCACATCCAGGTGCAGCCGGGCGACCGGGTGCGCGCGGGTGATCCGCTCCAGGACGGCCCGCCGAACCCGCACGACATCCTCCGGGTGAAGGGCGAGAAGGAGCTGTCGGCCTGGCTCGTGAACGAGATCCAGCAGGTCTACCGGCTCCAGGGCGTCGGCATCAACGACAAGCACATCGAGGTCATCGTCCGGCAGATGCTCCGGCGGGTCCGCGTGCGCGAGGTCGGCGATACGAACTTCCTGGTCGACGAGCAGGTGGAGAAGCACATCTTCGAGAAGGAGAACGAGAACGTCATCGAGCGCGGCGGCAAGCCCGCCATCGCCGAGGCGCTCCTCCTCGGCATCACCAAGGCCAGCCTGTCGACCGAGTCGTTCATCAGCGCCTCGTCGTTCCAGGAGACGACCAAGGTGCTCACCGAGGCCGCGATCAACGGCAAGACGGACGATCTCCGCGGTCTGAAGGAGAACGTCATCATGGGTCGCCTGATCCCGGCAGGGACGGGGCTGCCCGCCTACAAGCGCCTCCAGGTCGTGGTCGAGGGCGAGCCGGTGGTGCAGGCGCCGTACGTCGCCCCGCGGCCGCGCCCCGAGGAGACGGCGCCGCTCACGGCGGTGAACGAGGAGTGACGGCCACCGGCGCGCCCAGGGCGGGGCCCACCCCCGCCTCCGGGCGTGCCGGCCCGACTCCGGGCGCGCCGCCCGGCACCCCAGTCACCGGGCGCGCCGCCCCGGGGGCCGTTTTCCTCTCCCGGCTCTGAGTTTGCCGGCCTGGCGAACCGCGCCGGACGTGGCGTGAGCGCCTACCCGGGGTCAGTCTTCATCTCCACGTAGCAGCGCATCGGGTCGAGCGGGACCTCGGGGGCCAACCGGCGCTGGCCGGGATGCTCACGGGGCTCGCGCACCGCTCCGAGCTCTGCTCTCATCCATCGAGCGCACCCCATGGCTCATACGCCGCGAGCGGCTGGCCAGCTTTCCCCGCGTGCTTTCGTTCCGCGAGGGTTCTTGGGCGCGCGCCTACCTCCAATTTCTGAGTAGAATCAGGGTTTCGATGGCTTCCGTTCAAGGATTGAACCAGCGGATTGCCGATCGCCTCGTCCTCGAGGGGCGCATCACCCCGGACGACCATCGTCGCGCGGTGGAGTACGCGATGCGGACCCGCGGCCGCATCGAGGACGCCATCATCGAGCTCGATATCGTCAACGAGGCCGAGCTCCTGAAGTTCATCGCGACCGTCCACAACACCCGCTTCGTCTCGACCGAGAAGCTCTCGAAGGCGATCATCGAGCCCCGCGTGCTCGCCAAGGTCTCGGCGATCACCGCGACGTTGCACGGCGTCTTTCCGGTCCTGCTCGACGAGCGGAACACGACGCTCTCGGTCGCGACCGCGGATCCCGACAACGACGCCGCGCTGCACGAGATCCGGCTGGCCGCGGGCGTGCGGGACGTACGCGCCATCGTCGCCCGGCCGGCGGCGGTGCGCGCGGCCATCGCCTACCATTACCGGGGCGACACGACCGCCTTCAATTCGCTGCTGCGGCCGGTCAGCTCGTTCGACGAGATCCTCTACAACAACAACAGCAATCCGTTCGAGCGTACGTCGATGACGTACGAGCGCGCGTCGATCCCCGATCGCACGTCGATGACGCACGTGCCGGCAGCGCATCCGCAGCCGATGCACGGGCAGGCGACGATGCACGGCCAGCCGGCGCACGCGCCGCCCGCGCACCCGCAGGCGACGATGCACGGGCAGGCGACGATGCACGGCCAGCCGATGCACGGGCAGACGACGATGCACGGGCAGGCGACGATGCACGGGCAGCCGGCGCACGCGCAGCCGATGCACGGGCAGCCGGCGCACGCGACGCCGGCGCTCGCGCCCATCCCTGCGCCGCTCGTCGCGACGCCGCAGCCTCCGGCGGTGATGCGGGGGCCCGCCGCGCCCTCCGCGCCGCCGCGCGTGGCCCCGGCTGGCCCCCCGCCCACGCCGGTGCCGCCCTCGCCGCCGCCTCAGCTGCAGGTCGCCCCGGTCTCCGCGCCGATCGCGGCGGCCCCGCCGCCGCCGCCCGACCCGACCACGAGCCACGCGTACGTCGAGACGCTGAACGTCCTCGTGAGCCTGCTCGAGAACGCGCGGCAGGACCTCCGGGGCCACTCCTCCACGGTCGCGCGCATCGTCCGCAAGCTCTGCGAGCGCATCGGCCTGCCGCCGACGACGGTCGCGAGCTACGTGGCCTCGGCGTACCTGCACGACCTCGGCAAGAACGGCCCGTACCACCTCACCGCGCTCAACGTGGCCGAGTACGAGGGGCACCGGCTCGCCGCGACGAAGAGCGTCGACCTCCCGGCGCACCTCATGGAGTCGGTGGGGCTGCCGCAGGAGGTCGTCTCGGCGATCAGCCTGATGTACGAGCGCTACGACGGCAGCGGCTTCCCCGACGGCCTGTCCGGCAAGGAGATCCCGCTCGGCGCGCGCATCCTCGCGGTCGCGGACACCTACGCCGACCTCACCCAGAACCCGCGCAACCCGTACCGCAAGGCGCTCCGCCCGCCCGAGGCGTGCGACGTGCTCGCCCAGTACCGCGGCACCATCTTCGATCCGAACATCGTCGACCTCTTCCGCCAGGTCATGACCGGCGACGACATGCGCGCGAAGCTCCTCTCCGACCGGCACCAGGCGCTCATCGTCGACCCGGATCCCGAGGAGACGACGGTGCTCGAGCTGCGGCTCCTCGAGCAGGGGTTCGAGGTCTCGATCGCGCGCAACGTGGCGCAGGCGCGGCGCGAGCTCGAGACGAAGGACATCGAGGTGGTCGTCAGCGAGATCGATCTCGAGGAGCCCGACGCCGGCCTCGCGCTCCGCGCCGACGCGCTGAAGCTCGGCTTCGGCCGCGACAAGACGTGGGTCATCCTCACCGCGAAGACCGACCGGCAGACCGCCCAGCGCGCCTTCGATCTCGGCGTCGACGACTTCGTCTCGAAGCCGGCGTCGACCGACGTCATGGCCGCCAAGCTCCGCCAGCTCATCGAGCGGCGCTCCTCGACCGCCGCGCCGCGCGGCGTGTCCGGCTCGCTCGCCGAGATGGGCCTGCCGGACATGATCCAGATCCTCTGGCACGGCCGGAAGACGTGCGCGCTCAAGATCCAGGCGAACTCCATGGCCGGCGAGATCCACTTCGCCGACGGGCAGGTCGTCCACGCGCTCTGGGCCGGCGCGCAGGGCGAGGACGCGTTCTACCGGATGCTCACGCTCCGCGAGGGCGACTTCCGCCTCGACCCGACCTTCTCCCCCAGCACGCGCAGCATCACCGCCTCGCCCGAGGCGCTGCTCCTCGAAGGGATGCGCCGCCTCGACGAGGGCACGCTGTCGTAGGCGCGCCGCGCGGGAGGCCGGGTTGAAGAGCTCCGTCTGCATCGAGACCCCGCGGCTGCGCGTCCACCTCCCGCCCCTCGACTTCGCCGGCCGCTACCTCGCCTATTTCGAGCGCAACCGCGAGCACCTCGCCCGGTGGGATCCGCCGCGCCCCGAGGGCTTCTACACCGAGGCGTTCTGGCGCGAGCGCATCCTCCGCGATCACGACGACTTCGCCGCCGATCGGGCGCTCCGGCTCGCGCTGCAGTGGCGCGGCGCCCCCGACGGCGAGGTGATCGGGGTCTGCAACTTCACCCAGTTCGTGCGCGGCGCCTTCCAGGCCGCGACGCTCGGGTACTCGCTCGACCAGCGCGCCGTGGGCGCGGGCGTGATGTTCGAGGCGCTCGAGGCGGCGATCGCGTACGTGTTCGACGCGCTCGGCTTCCACCGGGTGATGGCGAACTACCTGCCGCACAACGAGCGCAGCGGCCGGCTGCTCCGTCGCCTCGGCTTCGTCGTCGAGGGGTACGCCCGCGATTACCTGTTCATCGACGGCGCCTGGCGCGACCACGTCCTGACGGCGCTGACGAACCCGAGGTCCGCGCCGCCGGGCGCGTCGCGAGCGCCGGCAGCGGCGCTCCCCGCCGGCGGCGCCGGGCACCGCCGCGGATGAGCGGGCCGGCGCAAGAGCGGGCGCGCCCCGCCCGCGCCCGCCGCGGCTGCTGAGGTGGATAAGTATCCAGGACGATTGGGGATTGTGACCAGGCCGGTCGCGGCCGGCGCGCGCCGCGTCTTGCCCGGACGCGGGCGCGGCCCTAGCCTCCCTGGAGGCGTGGACCGCAGGTGCGGCCGCGACCCGGAGGAATATGTACGGTCCGCAAGGCAATGGTGGGGGCGGCGCGCGCAGGCCAGCGCAGCGCTCGACGAAGGTCACGGTCCCCGAGATCAGCGCCCGCAAAGGGGTCTCGCCGATCGCGATGGTGACGGCCTACGACTTCACGATAGCGCGGCTGCTCGACGAGGGCGGCGCCGATCTGCTGCTCGTCGGCGACTCGCTCGGGATGGTCGTGCAAGGGCACGCGACGACGCTCCCCGTGACGGTCGAGGAGATCTGTTATCACGGGCGCGCGGTGGCGCGCGGCGCGCGGCGCGCCCACGTCGTGGGCGACATGCCGTTCATGAGCTTCCAGCTCTCTCCGATGCACGCGCTCGAGAACGCCGGGCGGATGATGAAGGAGGGCAGCTTCGAGAGCATCAAGCTCGAGGGTGGCGCCGCGATCGCGGAGCACGTGCGCCGGATCGTCGCCGCGGGCATCCCGGTGATGGGCCACCTCGGGCTCACGCCGCAGTCGGTGCACGCGATGGGCGGCTTCAAGGTGCAGGGCAAGGGCGACGTGGCGGCCGAGCGCCTCATCGCCGACGCGCGCATCCTCGAGGAGGCGGGCGCCTACGCGATCGTGCTCGAGGCCATCCCGCCGGATCTCGCGCAGGAGGTGACGGCGGCGGTCTCCGTGCCGACGATCGGCATCGGCGCCGGGGCCGGCTGCGATGGGCAGGTGCTCGTCTGCTACGACCTGCTCGGGATGTTCCGCGAGCTGACGCCGAAGTTCGCGAAGCGCTTCGCCGAGGTCGGCGATCAGATCGTGGAGGCGACGCGCGCCTACGTGGACGAGGTGCAGTCGCGCACGTTCCCGGCCGCAGAGCACAGCTTCAAGCCGAACGGTCCCCGAGCGGCCGTCGTGCCCGCCGCGCCGGCCAAGCCCGAGTTCGCGCCGGCGGACGAGATCCCCCCGCACTGGCAGACGCACTGAGCGCGGCGGCGCGGCGGTGCGGCGTTTGACGAGCGCCGGCCGCGCCGCTCGCGGGCCGCGCTGACGGCGGCCGCCGCCGGCCTCAGCCCGCCCGGAGCTCCGCCGCCTCCCGCCGCCCGCCGAGGGCGCGCAGCAGGAGCTCGGCCGCGAGCAGCGCGAGCAGCAGCAGCGCGACATACGGCGATCCGTCGATCGAGGCCGACATGCCGCCCAGCTCGGCCGCGCGGGCGCTGTCGGCGACGCGCCGGGGGCGGAGATCGATCTCGCGCTCCGGGACCGAGACGACGCGCGTCGAGCGCTCGCCGTCGAGGGTGAGCTCGTAGAGCCCGGCGAGCGGGGGCGAGACGCGCAGCCGCCGCTCGACCTCCACGACGGGGAGCGCCTCGCGCCCCGCGGGCCCCTGGCCGCGGTCGACCTGCACGCGCTCGACCTTGACGTCGTGGTAGCCGTCGAACGTCCACGTCTCGCCCGCGGCGAGCCGCCGCGCGCCGCCGCGGGCGCGCGCGGCGCCGACGAACCCGTCGAGCAGCGAGAGGAACGCCGGCCGCAGCGCGACGTCGCTCTCCTCCGTGCTGAGCGGCAGCGTCATGAACAGCACGACGCCGCGCCCGAGCGGGCGGCGCACGAGGAACGGGGCGCCGTCCGACCACCGGGCGAGCACCTCGGCGCCCTCCGAGGCCTCGGCGCCCAGCGTGGCCCGGCCGCGCGGGGCGACGTCGGCGAGGCCGGCCGCGGACGGGCCGAGCCAGCCCGCCGTGGCCGGATCCACCCCGCGCGCCGGGGACGCCGACCAGCGGACCACGCCGGGCACCAGCGGCTCGAACCCGGCGCCGAGCGGCGCCGCGGCGGCGCGCTGGCCGAGCGTGAGGAGCGCGACGCCGCCGCGCTCGACCCACGCGGCGAGCGAGCGGCGCACCTCGGGCGTGAAGCCGGGCGCGTCGTCGACGATGAGCCCCGCGTGCGCGGCCAGCTCGTCCGCGTGCTCGGGGACCGAGGGCAGCGGCCTGATCTGCGCGTCGAGATCGAGCGCCGAGAGCGCCTGCTCCAGCGGCGGCGGGCCGCCCGTCTCGACGTGCGTGGCCGCGGGGTCGACCACGACCGCGATCGAGAGCGGGCCGCCGGCAGAGATGATCGGCGCGCGGTCGTCCTCGGCGATCGCGTCGCCGCCGGTGAGCGCGGCGATCAAGAGCTCCGGCGTCCCGGGGGGCAGGTCGATCGTGAGCTCCTCGGCGCGCAGCGCCGGATCGAGCGCGACCTTGCCGATCACCGCGTCGCCGGCGCGCACCTCCAGGGACCGCCCCGCGGCGGCGGACGCGCCCGCGGCGGTGGAGGCGGCCGGCGCCGCCGCGCCGCCGTCGCGCTCCGCGGTGGGCAGGTCGGGCCCGGGCGCGGCGGCCTGCGGAGCGGTGCAGACGACGCGGACGCGCGCCTTCTGGCTGGATCGATCCGCGCGCACGATCCCGCAGTCCTGCCCCGCCGCCTCCAGCTCCTCGAGCGGCACCCACGTGGCGATGTCGGGGGTGCCCGAGATGGGCGGGGCGCCGGGCGCGCCGTCCGCGAGATCGCTGAGGAGCACGATGCGCTTGTCGCTCTGGGGCAGCCCCCGGAGCAGATCGCGCGCGAGATCGAGGGCGCCGTCGAGGTCGGTGGCGCGGTCCGACGGCGTCACCGCGGCGAGCGCGTCGGTGACGGCGGCGAGGTTGGTCGTCGATGCGAGGGCGACGCGGGCCGGGGCGCCCGCGAGGACGAGCGCCGCGGCGTCGCCGGGCGCGAGCCCGCCGGCGAGCTCGCGCGCGGCCGTGAGCGCGCGCTCGAACCGCGAGGGGCCGGCGCGCTCCGCGCCGCCGCCGCCCGGGCGCGCGCGCATGCTGAGCGAGTCGTCGACGACGATGGCGAGCGCGACCGACGCGCCGGCCCTGCGGCTGAGCGACAGGTGCGTGCAGCGCAGGAGCGGCGTGGCGCCGAGCACAGCGAGCGCGAGCACCGACACGGCCCGGGTGGCGAAGAGGGCGCGGTCCTCGAGGAGGCTCCGGCGCCGCGCCGTCGGCGGCGTGGGCGGGACCAGGCGCGCGGGCGGGAACGGCCGCTCCTCGGCGCGGCGGCGGCGCAGGAGGTGCGCGGCGATCGGCGCGCCGACGAGGAGCGCGACGAGCAGCGCGCCGAGCGTGACGAAGCTCATCGCCGCACCTCGGCGATCGCCTGCACCAGGGCGCGGACGACGTCGGTCGGGGGATCGGCGCTGGTCGCGCGGAGCAGGCGGCCGCCGCGCGACGCGAGCGCGCGCGCCCAGACGTCGGCGAGGGCGTCGAGGCGCGCCTTGTACTGCGCGCGGACCGCGCCCGCGTCGGCCTCCACGACGGCGCCGCCCTCGAGCGCGCGGAGGCGCACGTTGCCCTCGAAGTCGAGCTCCGCCTCGCTCGGGTCGAGGACCTGGAGGGCGATCAGCGTGCGGCCGCCGGTGCTGAGCGGCGTGAACGCGGAGAGGGCGCGCTCCGTGCCGGATTCATGAGCGAGATCGAGCAGATCCGAGATGAGCAGGACGACGGCGCCGCGGCGGGCCTTCTTCGCGACGGGCGCGAGCGCGCGCTCGATGGCGCCCGCGTCGCCGCTCCAGTCCTGGGCGGCGGAGGTGGCCTCGATGGCGCCCACGATCCGCTCGAACGCCTCGCGCCCGGCCATGGCGGGCAGGCCGTGGGTGCCGGCGCCGCCGAGCCACGCGAGGCCCACCGGGTCGCCGGTGGCGAGCGCGACGCGGGCCATGGCCGCGGCGATGAGCGCCGCGTAGGCGAGCTTGGCGCCGGGCGCGCGCCGGCCGCGGTAGGACATCGAGGCGGTCGCGTCGACGCACAGCCAGAGGGCGCGGTCGGTCTCGGTCTCGAACTCGCGCACCATGAGGCGATCGTGGCGGAGCAGGGCGCGGCGATCGAAGAAGCGGAGATCGTCGCCGGGCACGTAGGGCCGTTGCCCGCCGAACTCGACGCCGGCGCCCTTGCGGATGCTCCGGTGCATGCCGGCGTAGACGCCCTCGGCGACGGCGCGCGACTTGAGGCGGAGCGGGGCGAGCCCGCCCCAGTCGATGGGGAACGCGGCGAGCGAGGCGCGGTCGGAAGCGAGCGGCACAAGGGCGCTTCTTAGCCTGGATCCCCGGGGCAATCACCCGGCGGCAACCGTGGGTGGCCGAGCGGTGGCCGAGCGGTGGCGAGCGGCAGCCGAGCGGTGACCAGGCGGTAGAAGCGCGGCGGAGGCGTGGAGCCGGGGGGCGGACGCGCCGTGAAGCGCGGCCAGGCGGCTCCCGGCGGGGCTCCCCTCCCGCGCCGCTTTACCGTGTGATTTCCGGTTCTTCCGGGCCCCGGGGCTTGCCGAGGTGACGCCCGCCACACATCAGCTCCATGGAATGGCTGACGAGAAAAGGCCGGTGTCGCGCACGTGGCTCGGGTACCTGCTGATCGCCGTCGCGATCCTGGTCTTTTCCGGGATCGTCAAGCCGCCGGGGCCCCCGTTCGTGCCCTACGACGAGGCGGTCGCCGCGGTGCGGCGCGGGGAGGTCGGTTCGGCGGTCGTGAAGCCCGACGAGATCGAGCTCGTCCGCCACGCCGGCGCGCAGCGGACCGAGGAGCACGTCCGCGTGACGCGGCTGCCCGGCGTCGAGGACGAGCCGCTCGTGCGGGCGCTGCTCGAGCAGCACGTCCGCATCGAGGCGAAGAGCGCCCGGTCCTCGGCGTGGGCGCAGGCGGCGATCTGGCTCCTGCCGCTCCTGTTCATCAACGCGGCGTTCTTCATGATGCTGCGCCGGGCGGGGCAGGGGGCCGGCGGGCCGCTCGGGTTCCTGCGCAGCAAGGCGAAGATCTACGACCGGTCCAAGCAGGATCCGGTGCGCTTCTCCGACGTCGCGGGGGTCGACGAGGCCAAGGACGAGCTCGTCGAGGTGGTCGATTTCCTGAAGGAGCCGTCGCGGTACCGGTCGCTCGGCGGGCGGATCCCGCGGGGCCTCTTGCTCGTCGGGCCGCCCGGCACCGGCAAGACGCTGCTCGCGCGCGCCGTGGCGGGCGAGGCGAACGTGCCGTTCTTCTCGCTGAACGCGAGCGAGTTCGTCGAGATGTTCGTCGGGCTCGGGGCCGCGCGCGTGCGCGAGCTCTTCGACGAGGCGCGCAAGAGCGCGCCCAGCATCGTGTTCATCGACGAGATCGACGCCGTGGGCAGGACCCGGGGCGGCCTCAGCGCCCTGTCGACCCACGACGAGCGCGAGCAGACGCTCCACCAGCTCCTCGCCGAGCTGGACGGCTTCGACGCGCGCACCACCGTGATCCTGATGGCCGCCACGAACCGGCCCGAGGTGCTCGATCCGGCCCTCTTGCGCCCCGGGCGCTTCGACCGCCAGGTCATCGTGGATCGCCCCGATTTGCAGGGGCGCGAGGCGATCCTCGCCGTGCACGCGCGGCGGGTGCCGCTCGCGAAGGGCGTCGACCTCGGGCTCGTGGCGCGCCGCACGCCGGGCATGGTCGGGGCCGACCTCGCCAAGATCGTCAACGAGGCGGCGCTCGCCGGGGCGCGGCGCGGCGCGAGCGAGATCAGCCAGGCCGACTTCGACGAGGCGCTCGACCGGTCGCAGCTCGGCCTCCGGCGCCGCGGGCAGATCATGACCGCGGAGGAGCGGCGGCGCGTGGCCTACCACGAGGCCGGGCACGCGCTCGTCGCGCTCGCGCTGCCGGCCGCCGATCCGGTGGAGCGGGTGTCGATCGTGGCGCGCACGATCGGCGCGCTCGGCGTCACGATCCAGGTGCCGCGCGGCGAGCGCCAGCTGGTCACCGAGCAGGAGCTCGAGTCGCGCGTCACGGTGATGCTCGGCGGCAGGGCGGCGGAGGAGATCGCGCTGGGCCAGGTCTCGAGCGGCGCGCACGACGATCTCGGGCGGGCCACGGCGCTCGTCCGCGAGATGGTGACCCGCCTCGGGATGAGCCGGCGCCTCGGGTTGCCCGCGCTCTCGCGCAACGTCGGCGCGCCCTTGCTCGGCGTGATCCAGGAGGAGCGCACGTGCAGCGAGGAGACCGCGCGCGAGGTCGACGAGGAGGTGAGGGAGCGGCTCGGCGAGATGTACCTGAAGGCCAAGCAGCTGCTCGTCGATCGCCGCGAGGGCCTCGAGGCCGCCGCGGAGGCGCTCGTGCTCAAGGAGACCCTGCGCGGCGAGGAGCTGGAGCAGATCGCGGCCGTGTCGACGCGCCGGAAGATCTCCGTGGGGTCGCCGAGCGCGGCCTGAGGCGCGCGCCGCGCGGCGCCGGGATCCGGGGCTCAGGCCGCGCGGCGCCGTCGCCTGAGGCCGCCCGCGAGCGCGGCGAGCGACAGCCCGGCGGCCGCCCACGCCCGGTCGCCCGCGCCCCCGGCGGCGCGGCAGCCGCAGCCGCCGTCCTCTTCCGCGAGCGCCCCGCCGTCCGGCCCGTCGTCCGGCGGCGCGACGCCGATCCCGCGCACCGTGATCTCCTGCACGGGATCGCTCGGGTCGTTCGACGTGACGCGGACGGTCGCCGCGAACGCGCCGCCGGCCTTCGGCGCGAAGCGGATCGCGAAGTCGACCGCCGCCTCGGGGTCGATCTCGAGCGCCTCGTCGGCGAGCTCGAAGCTCTCCGGATCGTCCGTCGTCACCGCGACGTCGAGCAACGCCTCCCCTGCGTTCGACAGCTGGACGATCTCCACGTTGGCCCGCCCGACCTCGACCGGGCCGAAGTCGATCTCCCGCTTGTCCAGCGCGAGATCCGGGAGCGGCACATGGACGCGCTCGCTCTCGAAGATCCACGCCCGCTCGGTGAGGGGGAAGCCGAGCGGGATGTCGGCGATCGGGATCGACCACTCGCGGCCGAGCAGGCTGACGCTGAACGCGGGGATGAGGTGGAGCGTGCCCTCGTAGCGCACCGAGCCCTCGGGACGCACGTTGAGCTCGACCGACGGGCCGCCCAGGTACTCCGTGAACGAGGCGCTGCGCTCCTTCGTGATGTCGCCCCCGCTCACCGTCGCCTGATCGAGCGTCTCGACGGCCACGCGGTGGGTCACGTAGCGAGCGTCGACATCCATGGCGACGTCTAGCTCGAACCTCCCCTCGATCCCGGGGATCGAGCCGCCGATGAGGTCGCCGAGGGAGACGGACGCGAGCCGCTGCGGCGCGGTCGAGCTGGCCATCGCGATGCCCGGCTCCCAGCCCCAGGCGTCGAACGGCTCGCTCTCGTGCACCTGGAAATCGATCTGGGGCACATAAGGGATATCGCCCGTCCACTCGAAGTCTTGGCCGAGGACGGAGATGCCGATGCGCCCCTCTGCGCTGACGTCGAGCCCGTAATCGCAGCTGAACGTGCCTCCGCCCTGGTCGCCGGGGGCCGCGAGCGCGAGCGCCTCTGGCCACGACGCTTCGAGCGCCCCGCTCAACGAGAGCTGCGTGTTCGCGTAGACCGCGGCCCGGAGGTTCACTTGCAACGGTGAGCCCGGAGGGACCCAGCCCGTATCGAAGTCGAGCTCGAGCGGGATTCCCTCCCTGCGCTGGAAGGTGAGCGCGCCCCGCTGGCAATAGAACGGGTCGTCGGCGCACGGCGCAGCGAGCGAGTCGTAGGCCGACGCGGCCGCGGGGGCGAGGAGGGTGAGGGCGGCGGCGGCGCAGGGGAGCGCGCGCCGGGGCCGGGCGGAGCGGGAGGCCTCGAGATCAGCGTCGCCGGACAGCAGAGAACGCATGTTAGCGATTACCACGATCCGCGCGCTCCTCGCCATAGCCGCATTCCAGGGGTGCGGCGTCGTTAACGTGCCCCGAACAGCGTGCCGACCACGATACCAGCGGCCGCGCAGAGGATGGCCACCACGGTCCAGAGGAGCCGCTCGCGCGAGGCGCGCTCCGGCGTCGCCGCGGCCGCTGCGCCGCGGCCGAGCGCGTCGCCGCGCGCCGCGGCTCGGCCCGCGGGCAGCGCCCCGATCCCCTGGCTCTCCCGGGGCGGAACCGCGGGAGCGACGTCCGCGGTGGAAACGTCGTTCTGGGGCGTCGCGGCGTGGTCCAGGCCGGTGCGCTCGAGCCCGAGCTCGGTGATCGAGGTGGCGTCCGCGAGGCCCGTGGGGGTGTGGCCCACGACGCGCCGCTCGCGGCAGGCGCGCAGGGCGTCGGCGAAGGCCCGGGCGCTCGGGTGCCGCTCGGCGGGGTCCTTGGCGAGGGCCCTCAGGATGACGGCCTCCAGGCCGGCCGAGATGAGCCCGTCGCGCTTGCCGGAGCGCGGCGAGAGCGGCTGCTCGGTGATCTGCGCCGTCATGACGGCGATGGGCGTCCGTTTGCTGAACGGCACCGCGCCGACCACCATCTCGTAGAGGATGCAGCCGAGCGCGTAGATGTCGCAGCGCGGATCGACGTCCTCGCCGCGCACCTGCTCCGGCGCCATGTACTCCGGCGTCCCGAAGATCATGCCCTGCTCGGTGAGCCCGGTCGTCATCTGCTCGCCGTGCACGACCTTCGCGAGCCCGAAGTCGACCACGCGGACGCGGCCCGCGAGCGGCGACGGCGCGCCTCCAGGTTGCCCGCCCGGCGGCGGCGCGCCCGGGCGCTCGATGAGCACGTTGGCCGGCTTGAGGTCGCGATGGACCACGCCCGCCGCGTGCGCGGTCTCCAGCGCGGCGCAGATCTGGAGGGCGATCTCGATCGCCCGGTCGACCTCGATCGGCGCGTGCTCCCGCAGGAGCTCCTCCAGCGAGCTGCCGTCGATGTGCTCCAGCGCGATCGTGAGCAGCCCGCCCTCCTCGACGAAGTCGAGCATCCGGACGACGTGCGGGCCCTCGAGGCGCTTCAGGATGGCGGCTTCCCGGTGGTAGCGCCGGAAGATCTGCGGCGCGCCGGAGAGGTGCCGGTGGATCACCTTGAGCGCGACGCGCCGGCCGTCCTCGTCGCGGGCGGCGCGGTAGACGACGCCGGAGGTGCCCTCGCCGACGACCGACTCCACGGTGTACCGCGACGCGACGCGGTGCCCGGGGGCCAGGCGATCGGGCGCCGGCGGCGGCGAGGTCACCGCGCACCACCCGCGTCCGCGGGCTCCGTCGGCGCGGGGTCCGGCGGAGGCAGCCGGAGGTGCTGCTCGGTGAACGAGGTGCAGGCGCGCACGATCTTCGGGCTGAGCTCGATGGGGTCGAGCCGCGCGGTCGGATCGTGCTCGCGCCACGCGGCGCAGGCGGTCTCGGCGAGCCCGGTCGCGTCGAGCGCGACGTAGGCCTCGAGCAGGTGCCGGTGCAGCGTGGCGATCTGCATCCGGGCGAGATCGCCGTAGCCGAGCAGCCGGCTCGCCCGCGCCACCGCGTCGATGTAGCGGCCGCTCCGCACGTCGCTCGCGAGCTGCGGCAGCTCGGCGTCGACCCGCCGCTGCGCCTCGCGCGCGCGGCCCGCCCCCTCGGAGCGCACGAGCGCGCCGGCGCTCGCGGCCTCGGCCTTGCCCTCGGCCGTGAGCGGCAGATCCGTGAGCGGCACGAGGATCACCATGCCGCGGCGCAGCGTGTCCTTCTTGAAATGGTTGTACTTGTGGAGCATCCACGCGTTGTCGCGCTTGCCGAGGAAGCGATAGGCGATGGTGAGCAGCGTGTCGTGCTGTCCGACGACGTACCGGAGGTTGTACGGCACGATGATCTCCTGCCCGTCGGTCGGCTCGATCCAGGGCATCGTGTCGTTCGAGAGGGCGAGGACGTCGCTCCGGTCGGCGGCGCCGAGCAGGCGCTCCGCGAGGATCGCCCAGGTCTCGCCGGCGGTGACGCGGTGGTGGCCGAGCGCGGGCACCTCCAGCCGCAGGCCGGGCATGATCGGCACGCCGGCGCCCGCGTCGAGCGCGTTCGCGGCGACGAGCACCTGCTCCATCTGCACGCGCCCGTAGGTGCGCTCCGCGATCTGCGCGAGGGTCTCTCCCTCGCGGACGACGTGCGGGAACGCCGCCGCGGCGCTGGCTGCCAGCGTCGTCGCGGCCAGGGCGCCCGCGAAAACCCAAGTTCGCCGAGAGCTCACGCCGACGAGGGTACCAGGGGATCGCCCGGCGTGGGGCGGCTCGTTCGGCGGCGGCCGCGGGACGTTCGCCGCGATTTCGTCGCGCCGGCGGTTTCGTGCCAGAGTGCGCGCGACGCATGAACACCACGACGACGGCCGGTAAGATCCCGGCGTGGATGTCGCGGCGCTGGCCCGCCGCGGCGAGGCTCCTCACGGCCGCCCTGCTCGGGCTGGCGACGCCGGGCTGCCTCGTCCGGCAGGACCTGTACGACCAGGCGCGCGCGGAGATCCAGAGAGAGCGCGAGGCGGGAGAGCGGGCGCGCGCCGAGGCCCAGCTCGCCCGCGCCGAGGCGGCGCAGCGGTCGGCGCAGGCCGCCGCGATCGAGGCGGAGCTGTTGCGGCTCGCGGACGATCTCCGGGCGCGCGATCTCCAGCTGTCCGACGTGACGACGACCGAGGCCGGGCTCGCGCGGCGGCTGGACGAGCTCGCCGCGATGAACGAGGAGCTGTCGGCGCGGCTCCGGAGCGCGGGGCAGAGCGTGGGCCAGCTCGCGAACGAGCGCGGCAGCCTGTCGGCGGAGCTCGCCGAGGCGCGGGCCAAGGTCGACGAGCTGCGCCGCCACCAGGCGGCGGCCGAGGCGCGCGCGGCGCGGATGCGCGACGTCGCGAGCCGGCTCCAGGCGACGGTGGACGGGGGGAAGATCCGCGTCGGGATCCGCGGCGGGCTGCCGCTGCTCGAGATCTCGAGCGACGCGCTGTTCGACGGCGCGAGGACCGAGGTCAAGCCGGCCGGGCGGAAGCTCCTGGCCGACGTGGCCGGGGCGCTCCGGACGATCGCGGATCAACGCTTCCAGGTCGTCGGGCACACGGACGACCGGAAGGCGAGGGGCGCGAACCGCGCGTCGAGCTGGGACGTCTCGACGGCGCGCGCGGCGGCGGTCGTCGAGGTGCTCATCGAGGGCGGGGTGTCGCCGGAGCGCCTGTCCGCGGCCGGGGCCGGGGAGTTCGCCCCGGTGGCGCCGAACGCTTCGGAGGAAGGGCGGGCGAAGAACCGGCGCATCGAGATCGTCCTGCAGGCCGAGCCGGAGGGGGCGGGGAAGGCGCCCGGCGAGGCGGGGGCGGCGGCGGCGCCCTGAGGGGCGCGGGATCGGCCCCTGCGCTCTCCGGCCGGCGTCCCGGCGCGCACCGCGGCGAGGCCGTGCGCGTCGTAGGAGCCGGCGGTGGGGTGGGGGGCCGGTGCCTGGCCGTCCTCAGCTCGGGTCGTCGAGCACCTCGGCGAGCGCGGCCGCGGTGGCGGCCTTCTCGAGCCAGCGCTCGAGGCGTTCCGGGTCCTTCAGGGCGACGATGCGCTCGCGTGCCGCCTCGGGCACCGCGATGCCGCGAGCCCGGAGCACGCTCAGCAGGGCGCGCACCGCTTCTTCCACGCGCCCCTCGATGCGCCCCTCGTCACGGCCCTGGGCGACGTATTTCTTCGCGAAAGCGCTCTGGTACTCGTAGCCCTTCATCATCGCCTCCAGCGCGAGGCGGGCCGCCTCGTTCAGGGAATTGTACAGGAGATCGTAGTAGAGCCGGGCGCGTTCGTCATCGAGCCCCTGGATCGCAGGCAGCACGGCGCCGGCGATCGTTGCGCCTTGCTCCGTCTCGCCGTGGGCCATTGCGGAGAGCACCCCCAGCTCCGGTCGACGGACCGCTTCCGCCGGGTCCGTCACGACCGGAACGCTGCTGCGACGGAGCACGGGCGGGCGCAGGACGAAGCCTGGCACGCCGATCTCGATCGGCTGCGCGCACCAGTCCGCGACGAGGGGGTCGGGCGCGACGACGAGCAGGCCCGCCTGACAGCGGTGCTGATCGCGCGAGACCGTCAGATAGGCGGGCCAGCTAAACGGCTTGTTGTCGTCCTTCCTGAGCTGGACCTCGACGATGATGACCCGCACCGGCTTGTCCCCATCGAGGAGCACGACGACGACATCGGCCCGGTACTCGGCGGGCGTGGTCTCGGTCAGATCGATGGAGGCGACTCGGGCCTCGCTATAGGTCGGGAGCGCGACGCCGAGGACCTCGACGAGGATCTCGGCGGCGAGGGAAGGTCGGTTTCTGAAGAGATCCACGAGGACCTCGTGGCGCATGGAGACCATGGCGAGGCGCCTTCGCATAGGCCCGGACAGAGGGCCAACCACCCGGCGTGCGACGATGACGCCGGGGGCGCCCGGCGATGCGTCCGTGCGATTCCAGAACGAGCGTGCGGCGAAGTCCGTATTCAACGCATCGGGCTTGCTGCGAGCCTCAACCCATCGTGCGGTCTGCCGCCTCCTGCCCTGCTTCGCGCGTCGCCTCCCCGCGCCGCAGCGCGCACGCCGCCAGGATGCACAGCGCCGGGGTCACCACCATGTGATACCGATCCTCGCCGAAGAACACCGCGTGCGTCAGCGCCACCGAGGCGACCGCGAACGCGAGGTAGCCGACGACGCCCCCGTTCGCGGGCCGGCCCGGCAGCGGCAGCGCCGCGAGGAGCGGGATCGCCACCGCGAGCGGCCAGAACGCGTGCTCGTCCCCGAGCACCCCCCACGCGACGAGCCCGAGCACCGCCGCGAGCGCCAGCAGCTGCGCGACGAGCGCCCGCCACGGCCTCGGCCGCGGCAGCGCCACCACCCCGAGCCCCGCGACGGAGAGCAAGGCGAGGTGCGACGTCGTGAGCACCCGGCGCCACGCCGCGCGCCGCCCCTCGGGCCACGCCGCCGGGTTCGCCTCGCCCAGGTACCCGACCGGGAACGACTCGTGATCGAACGTGAAGCTCAGCTTCTTCGGGATCAGGCCCAGCCAGCGGGATGGATCGTTCTTGATCCACCGCAGCCCCTCGGCCATCCAGCAGCGGTCCTGGGCCACCTGTCCGCGCGCGATCGGGCAGCCGTCGCCGGCGCGCAGCGTCTCGAAGCGGCCCGTCGCGCGCGGGAACGCGCCGATGGCGAGGTTCCAGCCGCCGTTCGTGGAGACGAGCGCGCAGCCGTCCATCACGCGGCAGTTCCGGATCGTCCACGGCGCCACCACGGCGAGGGCCGTCGCGGTCGCGAGCGCCGCCGCGAGCGCGCCGCGCCGCCACGCGGCCCGCGCCCATCCGGTCGCCCCGCCCGGGCCGCCGCGCGCGAGCAGCGCGAACGCCGGCGCGCAGAGCAGGCTCTGGGGCCGCACCAGCGTCGCCAGCCCGAGCGCCGCGCCCGCGAGGATCGCGCCGCGGACCGGCCGTCCGCGGGCCGCGTCGCGCGCGAGCAGCCACGGCGCCGTCACCAGGCCGAGCGCCGCGAGCGGCTCGGTCATCACGAGCGCCGCGTAGAGGACGAGCCCCGGCGAGAGCGCTGCGAGGAGCGCCGCCGCGCGGGCGCGCGCCGGCGTGGTCGCGTACCGGGCGAGGCGATGGACCACGACGACGAGCAGCGCGCCGGTCACCGCGTTCGCGACGGTCGCCACGTGCGGCCCGGCGCCGAACAGCCTGTAAATGAGGCCCAGGAAGCCGCTGTAACCGACCGGGTAGTGGCACCACGGGTGCCACACCGCCTGGCCGCCGACGATGAGATCGTCCGAGTAGCCGAGGCCAGCGGCGATCCGGCGCGCGCCGAAGTCGTAGTAATGGCCGTCCCACACCGGCTCGCGCGCCCACGCGATCGCCACGTAGAGCCGCGGCAAAAGCGCGAGCACGAACGCGAGCGCCGAGAAGGCGAGATCCCCGCCGGCGCCCGGCGCCTCCCCGCCCACGCGCGCGGCCTCGACGCCGGCGCGCGCCGCCTCAGCCATGCTGCCTGGGGCGTGTTCCGGCGGAGATCTCGCGCAGTCGGCGCATGTAGGTCTTCGCCACCTGGGCCGGATCGAGCCGCAGGAACTTCGCGATTTCCTGAACGAATCCCTGGACATAGACGGGCGCCGGCAGGTCGCCCATCGCCTCGTTCTCGATCGCCTGGAGGTGCGCGAGCGAGATCTTCGTCCGTTGCGAGATGTCGGTGAGCTCGACCCCCTGCGACTCGCGCACCTTGCGCAAGAGCGCGCCGCTGAACTGCGTCTCGGCGTTGATCTCGCGCGCGAGCTCGGCCTGGAGCATGGCGAGCTCGGCCGCGGCGGCGGCGTTCTCGGCGCGCGCCGGGCCGAGCGGCATGCGCGGGTCGTCCGGGTAGGTCGAGAGGTCGTAGGCGCGGCGGCGCACCGGATCGAGCAGCGTGTCGTGCGCCTCCTCGATGCGCGCCTGCTCCTTCTGGAGCACCGCGGGGCTCAGCACGCTGACGACCGGCAGGCTCCCCTCGCGGTAGATGTCGCGCTGCCGCTTGTAGGCGCGCCGGATCTCGTCGTCGGCGGCCGTCCGGGCCAGGCCGAGCGCCTCGTACAGGGTGGCCGGCGCGGCGCTCTTCGAGGCGGCGGCCAAGGCGCGCGCGTGCGCCTCGGCCGGGCGCGAGTCGCGCGCGGCGAGCAGCGCGAGGATGCGCCGGGCCACGCGCTCGAGGTTGCGCGCGCTCTTCGAGGTCGGGCTGTCGATGAGGAGCGGCTGGCGGCGCCGCGCGGTCAGCCACACCGCGTCGTCGTGCTCGATGTGCCCGAGGTAATCGAGGGAGATGCCGAGGAAGCGCTCCGAGACGGCGCTCATCGCCGGGCCGAGCTCCAGGTCCGAGCGGTGCCGCGTCTGGCTGACGACGAGGTGCGGCTTCACCCGCGGCAGCTGCGCGGCGGCGAGCGACGCGACCCCCTCGTCGAACCGCTTCACCTCCATGATGAAGTCGCGCGGCGTCGCGAGCGCCGGGAGCGACGAGGCCACCTTCTCGACGAGCCGGATCTTGAAGCGCTCCTTCATGAGCGCGCGGCGCAGGGTGCGCTGGTAGAGCGCGCGGCAGAAGCGGTAGGAGTGCTCGACCGCGAGCGGCTCGGGCGTGGTGACGCAGATGCCGACGTCGGCGTGCAGGAAGAGGTCGAGCGTCGAGGAGCCGGTCGCCGCGCCGAGGCTGACGATGACGTAGTCGACGTCGAGCTCCTGGATCATCTTCATCCAGTAGGCGGCGCGGCTCGGCCGGAGGGGCGTGGCCGTCATCGGATCGTACGCGGTCGGGACGAGCCGGAGCCCGGGCACCGTGGTCGCGATCGGCTCGGCCTTGCCCTCCTCGATGTCCTCGCGCGTGACGAGCGGCGGCGCCTCGATCCCGAGCGCCGCGTGCAACCCCGGGCTGTAGGCGTCGGTGTCGATGATGATCACGTCGCGCCCGAGCTGCGCGAAGTACACGCCCAGGTTGACCGCGAGCGTCGCCTTCCCGACGCCCCCGCGGCCGCCCCCGACGGCGATCACCCGGCGGGATCGCGAGCTGGAGAACGAGGGGACCTCACCCGGCAGGGCGAGGTCGTCGTCCGACGAGCCGGGCGGGAGGGTCGAGAAGCGCGACGGAGGGTAGGACTCACCGGAGCTGGACAAGGTTCCTCTTCGTGCGGCGTGCGGGGGCGATGTCGGTGGCTGCGGCTGCTCGCGGAGCGCGCGTGTCCCTCCTAGCACGCGCCGCGCGCCGCCATCAGCGCCGACGTCGCCGGTTTCGGCGCGGGCGCGCGCGGTCTGCTCGCCCTGCTCGGCGCAGCCGGAGCCGTCTCGACGCGCCCCGGCCGTTGGGCTAGTCGCTCGCCGTGGCCACCGTCCGACCCTTCCGCGCTTACCGACCTCCCCAGGCGCACGCGGCCCGCGTCGCCAGCCCGCCGTACGACGTCATCTCCACCGCCGAGGCGCGCGCGCTCGCGGCCGGGGGCCTGCACAGCTTCCTCCGCGTCTCCCGGCCCGAGATCGACCTGCCCGAAGGGACGGACGAGCACGACGACGCCGTCTACGCCCGTGGCGCGCAGAACCTCGCCGACCTCATCGCCAGCGGCGACCTCGCGCAGGACCCGGAGCCGCACCTCTACCTCTACGCCCAGAAGATGGGCGATCACCGGCAGATCGGCGTCGTCGGCTGCGCCTCGGTCGCGGAGTACGAGCAGGACGTCATCAAGAAGCACGAGAAGACGCGCCCCGACAAGGAGGACGACCGCACCCGCCACATCGAGGAGCTCGGCGCCCACGACGAGCCGGTGTTCCTCACGTACCGCGCCGACGCGGGCATCGACCGCGCCGTCGCGGCGGCCACGCAGTCGCCGCCCATCTACGATTTCACGACCGCCGACGGGGTCGAGCACAAGCTCTGGGTCCTCGGCCGCGCGGCGACCGCCGACCTCGAGGAGCGCTTCCAGGCGATCCCGACGCTCTACGTCGCCGACGGCCACCACCGCAGCGCCGCGGCGGCGCGCGTCCACAGGAAGCTGCGCGGCGACGGCGGCGAGCACGACGTCTTCCTCGCCGTGGTCTTCCCGCACGACCAGATGAACATCATGCCGTACAACCGCGTCGTGCGAGACCTCGCCGGCCGCAGCGCGGAGGCGATCCTCGCCGTCCTCGGCGAGCGGCTCGACGTCGCGCCGGCTCAGGACGGCGCGGCCGCGGCCCCGGCCGGCCCGCGGGCCTTCGGGCTCTACCTGGGCGGCCGCTGGTTCACCGCGAAGGCCCGCCCGGGGTCGTTCGACGCGAACGACCCGGTGGCCTCGCTCGATTGCTCCATCTGCCAGGATCAGATCCTCGGCCCGATCTTCGACGTCAGCGACCCCCGCCGGGACAAGCACGTCGATTTCGTCGGCGGCATCCGCGGCATCGCCGAGCTCGAGCGGCGCGTCGACTCGGGCGCGTTCACGATGGCGATCCGCCTCTATCCGACGCAGATCGGCGAGCTGTTCGCGGTCAGCGACGCGGGGCTGCTCATGCCGCCGAAGAGCACGTGGTTCGAGCCGAAACTCCGCAGCGGGCTCTTCATCCATACGTTCTGACGACAGCGCCGCGCCAGAGGTAGACTGCGCCCATGGCGGACATCAAGCGCGTATCACCCGAACAGGCAAAGAGGCTCATCGACGAGGAGGGGTATCTCTACCTCGATGTCCGGAGCGAGCCGGAATATGCGGCCGGGCACCCGAGCGGCGCGCACAACGTGCCGCTCATGCACGCCGCCGCCGGCGGCATGAAGCCCAACCCGGACTTCCTCGATGTGGTCTGCTCCCTCTATCCCAAGGACGCGAAGATCATCGTGGGCTGCCGGTCCGGACAGCGCTCGATGCGCGCGGCCGAGGCCATGGTGTCGGCCGGCTACACGGCCGTCATCGATCAGCGCGCCGGCTTCGAGGGGCCGCGCGACGCGTTCGGCGCGCTCACCGAGAAGGGGTGGGGGCCCGCCGGGCTGCCGGCCGAGACGACCACGCCCGGCGCGTCGTACGCCGAGCTCCGGCAGAAGGCAGGCAGGTGACGGCCCCACCGGGCCCCCGCAGGCGATGACGACCGCGCGCGCGGCGCTCACGGCCGCGCGCGGTCGTCATCGCCGCAACCCGTCGTAATCCAGCGCCGCGCGCTCCACGACGTCCCAGTCGCGGGCGGCCCGCTCCGCCTCGGCGACCAGCTCCGCGGTGAACATCGACAGCCCCCAGAGGCCGCCCTCGCGCCGCCGGAACGGGTAGCGCGTCCCCCGCGCGGTCTCCACGACCGCGCGATCGCCGTCGACCTCGACCCGCGCGACGCCCGACAGATCCCGGCGGAGGCGGGCGATCCAGCCGAGCCGCGCCGCCATCTCGACCCAGACGTCCGCGCCGTCGGGCGCCTCGGCGTGCGCCCTGTACAGCGCGAGCAGCTTCGAGCGCTCCGGCTCCGGGTAGCTTTCCTGAATCCGGTCGCTCGTCTTCTGTCGATGGTCGCGGATGTCGTGGCAGGCGCGCTGCGCCTCATCGTCGAGGGCCGTGAAGGTGGGCCGGACGTCGCCGCGGCCGAGCGCGCTCGCGAGGCGGAGATACGCCCTCTCGGGGGTCGTGTCGCCGGGATGGCGCATGACGGTGAAGCCCGTGAGCCCACACGCGGCGGCGGTGATCCCCAGGGCGATGGCGGTGCGGCGGTGCATGGCAGGGAGAGGCGTGGAGCGGAGCGCGCTCCCTCTACCACGCCCGGGCGCGCAGGGGCTCGCGGCGCGCGACGTGGCGCCGAGCGCGTTGCCGAGGGCCGCGCCTTCCGCTAGGAACCCGCGTGCTCCACGGTGCGCGCGTCGCAGTGGTCATCCCCGCGCGGGACGAGGCCGGGTGGATCGCCGAGGCGGTGGGGGCCGTCCCCGCCTTCGTCGACCACGTGATCGTCGTGGACGATGCCAGTCGAGACGGCACTGCCGAGCTCGCACGCGGGGCCGGGGACGAGCGCCTCGAGGTCGTCGTGCACGCCGAGTGCCGCGGCGTCGGCGCGTCGATCGTCTCCGGCTACCGGCGCGCTCGCGCCCTCGGGGCCGCCGCGGTCGCCGTCATGGCCGGCGACGGGCAGATGGACCCGCGCGACCTCCCCCGCGTCGTCGCCCCGATCCTCTCGGGAGAGGCCGATTATGTGAAGGGCGATCGGCTGCGGCACCCCGACGTCTTCCGCGTCATGCCCCTCCCGCGGCTCGCGGCCACGGCGGCGCTCGCCGCGCTCACCCGCCGCGCGGCGAGGCTCGACGCCCTCTCCGACAGCCAGTGCGGGTACACCGCGATCTCGTCCCGCGCGATCGACGCGCTCGACCTCGACGGCCTCTGGCCCCGCTACGGCTACCCGAACGACCTGCTCGCCGCGCTCGCGGTGCGCCGCCTCCGCGTCCGCGAGGTCAGCGTGCGCCCCGTCTACCGCGGCGAGGCGAGCGGCTTGCGCGCGCGCCACGTGATCACCATCCTTTTCTTGATCGCCAGGAGCGCCATAAGGCACCGCCTGAGCTCATCAGGGAAACCGAAAGATCGCCCAGGCCAGGACGGAACGCGTGAGTCGGAGTCGAGCGAATCGACATGAGCCGTCGCTCAAATAGGTCGACAATCCGCGCATCGGTTCCATAGCAAAGCGGCCTGGCGACCTGACTCATCGGCTTGGCGCGGCGGACCCCACAGGCGCGGACCCCGCAGCCATGCTTCAACATGGGGGGTGACGGACGTGGCGATCAGCCGAGCCGCCTGGTCTAGAATCTGGAATCCGGGGAGGGCCCGGACTCCATCCTTCACCCCCCGGGTCGTGGCCTATGCGTTCGGCATCGAGCTGCCGTATAGCCTGCTCGTCCCGGTCGCTCACCTGCGGCTCCTCGGCGTCGTGGACTCGTCGGTCCAGGCGCGCATGCTCGGGCTGATCGGGCTCATGTATGTCGTGAAGACGGCGGGCCTCGTCGCGCTGCTCGTCCACATGCTCCGTCCGATCGAGCACCTCCGGCGGTACGCCGTGGCCCACCCGCTCCGGAGCGGCGCGGGCGTCGAGGAGCTGGGCGGCGCGGCGCCCCCGGAGGAGCTCATCCTCGCCGCGGCGAACGCCGCCTACGACACGCCGCTTTCGTTCGCGACGGTCTGGGCCGTCTCCTGGGCGCTCCTGTACCTGCCCGTCACCGTTGCGTTCTACTACATCGCGCCGGACCAGAGCCCGCTCGACGTCCAGCGCGGCGTCGCGGTGGCCCTGTTCGCGCTGGCGCTCTTCGCGGCCGCGCTGCCGCTCGCCTACAGCATCCTCGGCCGCCTGCTCTCGCCCGCCGCCGGCGTCATCTCGCTCATCGCCCGCGAGCGCGGCCTGTCCGTGCCCGGCAAGGGCTACTCGCTCGCCGTCCGCCTCGTGATCCTCGGCGCCTGCCTCGCCATCGCGCCGACGAGCTGGATGGCGGCGATGGTGCTCGGCGAGACGGCGGGGCCCGCCAAGCCCGGCCTGAAGCTCACGCTGGCCATCTTCTCGATGGTCGCGGTCACCTGGGCGCCCGTCTGCGCCGGCTTCCTCGCGGGCGCCCTGGCGGGCCCGTTCCAGCAGGTCGCCGCGGTCATCCAGAAGATCGTCCAGCGCGGCGAGGTCGACCGGCTGGAGCGGATCCCGGTCTACTTCAAGGACGAGATCGGCGCCCTGGCGGGCGGCGTCAACGCCATGGTCGATCGCCTGGAGGAGTCGTCCCGGCGCATGCGCAGCTACCTGGCCGAGCGCGAGCGCCTCTTGCAGGACGCGGCGCAGCGCGCGGCGCAGCTCGGCGCCGTGCTGGACAACCTCGTCGAGGGGGTGTTCGCGTGCGACCGCCAGGGCCGGCTGACGATGATCAACGCCTCGGGGCTCAGGCTGCTCGGCCTGTCGGGCCGCTCCGAGCAGGCCGGCCGGATCGTCGAGGAGGTGATGGACCTCAGCCGGATGCGCCACACCGACGGCCGCGCCTTCACGCGCGACGAGCTGCCCATGGTGCGGGCGCTCGCCGGCGAGACCATCGTGCAGGAGGAGCAGGTGCTCGCGAACGGCCGCGCGGGCCGGGACGTCTTCCTGCGCACCAGCGCGGCGCCGATCCGCAGCGAGGGCGGGGCGATCCTCGGCGCGGTCACGGTCGCCCGCGACGTGACGGAGCTCATGGAGCTCGATCTCGTCAAGGACCAGTTCATCCGGGTCGGCGCGCACGAGCTCAAGACGCCGGTCGCGATCATGAAGGGCTACGCGCTCGCGCTCCTGCGCAACACGAGCGACCTGCCGGCGCCCCGCCGCAAGATGCTCGAGGCCATCGACCGCGGCGCGGACAGGATCAACCGCATCGTCGACGATCTCCTGGCGATCTCGCAGGTCACGCTCGACGTGCTCCAGGTCTCGGAGGAGGACGTCGATCTGAAGGAGCTCCTGGAGGAGACGGTCGACCGCGTGGCCAAGTCGGCGAGCCGCCACCGCGTGCGGCTCTCGCTCGGCGCCGAGCGGCCGCCCGTCGTGCGCGCCGATCCGGAGCGGCTGCGCCAGGTGCTCGCGAGCCTGCTCGACAACGCGGTGAAGTACTCGCCGGACGGCGGCGACATCGACGTCAGCGTCGCCGTGGCCGAGCGCGCGCCGGTGTCCTCGCCGCCCCGCTGCGACGCCGCGCTCTTCTCGCAGCGCCACGGCTCGACCCCCGGCTTCGAGGCGGTCGTGTCGGTGCGCGACCGGGGCGTCGGCATCCCGGCGCACAAGCAGGAGCGGATCTTCGAGCGCTTCTTCCGTGCCCACACCGACACCCGACACGACTACGGCGGGATGGGCATCGGGCTGTTCCTTGCGAAGGACATGATCACCCGTCACGGTGGTCGCATCTGGTTCGAGAGCGAGGAGGATAAGGGCAGCACGTTCTATTTCACCGTCCCACTCAGCAGCGAGGCCACCGCGGTGGACCGACGATGAGCGAAAGACATGCAAAGACGGTGCTCTTGGTGGAGGACGACGCGGACCTCGTGGCGCTCGTCTCCCTCGTGCTCCAGGAGGACGGCTACCGGGTCAAGATCGCGTGCAACGGCCGCGAGGCGCTGGCCAAGCTGGAGCACGATCTCCCGGATCTCATCCTGCTCGACATGAAGATGCCGGTGATGAACGGCCCGGAGTTCGCGCGCGAGCTCGAGGTGCGTCACGGGCGGCAGGCGCCCATCATCGTGCTCACCGCCGCGGCCGACGCGCACCGGCGGGCGGCCGAGGTCGGCGCGGACGCGTGGCTGGGCAAGCCGTTCGACCCGGACGCGCTGCTCTCGACGGTGAGGCGTTACGCGGGGTGAGCGCGGGGGAGCTGCCGCCGCTCGGCGAGGTCGCGCCGCACCTCGGCCCAGTACCGCGCGGGGAACCGGCGGTGATCGAAGCCGGTCGCGCGGAACACCCGCGCGATGCGGGCATAACGGCGCAGGCTCCACTCCCTCATGATCTCGAGCGAGGGGTGGAGGCCGCGCGCGTCGATGAACGGCGCTGCCCGCGCGTAGAGCGAAGGCATGACCTCCTCGAGCCAGGACCGCATCAGGCGCTGGTATCCGGGCAGCTCGACGCACCGTCCGGAGATCACCTGAGCGCGCGTGACGCCGTGGCGCGTGAGCTCCTCCTCGGGCAGGTAGCAGAGGCCGCGATCGGCGTCTTCCTGCATGTCCCTCAGGTTGTTGAAGAACTGGTCGAGCCGGCCGAACTCCCCGGCTGCGTCCCAGTGCTCCTTCGTCAGGAACGGAACCAGCTGGAAGATATGCCCTGACAGCCGCGCCAGCATGGTGTCGTGCTCCTTCATCGTGCGGATGAGGAGCCCGGGAGCATGGTAGTCGGCGAGGGCGCGCAGGTAGGCGTCCCAGGCGGCGAGCGCGCGCGCCTGCATGTCGTCCTGGTCGGCGGGGGGGTCGTGTCCTGGGCCGATCGCGTCCCGGAGCCACAGCGCGCGGATGGCCGAGAGCTCGCTCGCGAAGGGGCAGCTCGGATCGACGAAGCCGCGTGAACGGAGCAGCCTCCAGGCCTCCATGAACCGGCTGAAGCGCCGCTCGTGGGGCTCGATGCGCTCGTTCTCGGCGAGGCGATCGACGATGCGGATCCAGCGGATGCGGTCGAGCCACGCCTGCTTCACGTCCGGATCGAGGCCGAGCACCCAGGCGGCGTTGTCCTCGTCCTTCAAGGCGTCGTCGGACAGCGCGCGATAGTGCGATGAGCCGACGACCGCGGAGATGGTCTGGTAGGCAGTCCGCTCCGACGCCGGCGCCGCGGCGGGCAGGCAAGGCAGTCGGGGGGAGATGGGTTGAATAGGTTTCACGACGTCGAGTGCCGAACGTTGATGGTGACTGTTTCCGGTGTCGCCCCGGGCTCGCGCGCGAGCGTCGGTGATTATGGGCATGGCCCAATCTGGCTACTTGGGATCACCTGTGTTGATGATGCTGGTGGCCCTCAGCCTTGTAGAACTTTCCGCTCCTCCGCCGGATGCGGGGTGACGCGTGCTCGCCTTCCTTTATGAGACCTTATAGTCTCCCAGTCGACGCGGAAATTCGTCGTCCAGGGCACGGGCTCCGCAGATAATGCATGGATTCCCTGTGCGTTTTGCCCATGTGTTGGGAGCGCGCCGGCAATGATCGTCGGTGTATACCCTGGGTTCATACGTTGTCCAACGGATAAGACCGGGATTGGCTCGACGTTTTCGCTTCTTGGTTCTCCGTCGCGGCGGTCTCTCAGGCGTCCAGGGCAGATGGCCTTTCCGGAGTTCCGGGTGGATGGCTGCTGTGCCTACATGACGTCCGGCGGGGCGCGCGCGGGCGTCGCGGGGCGAGGCCCCTTTTCCGTGTCGCTCAGCCCGCCACGGCGCGCGGGGCGATCGGCTCGATCCGAGGCGCGATCCGGCGCGATGCTAGACGCACTCGTGAGCTGGATGATTCAGCGTTTGTTGCCACACAGCTCGTGCTGCGGTGAACGCGGCGACTCTGTGGTTGTGGTCACGACGCCAGGCCATCATCCGTGCCTGTACGGTCATCCGCTCCAGACATAGGAAGACGACACATCCCCGTCGAGGGAGCAGGTCGCGCGGCGCGGAGATGGGCGGACGTCCGAGCGAGAAGCCATGGAGGGGGCGGCCGGGCCTCCTCGACTACCGCTCTCGCAGCCGCGCCACCCGGTCCCGCCAGTACTGCAGATCGAGCGCCGAGAAGAGCGCGACCGCGCGCGCGATCTGCCGCTCGCGCCCCGGATCCCCGCGCTCGAGGTGCCGCGCGAGCTCGAACCGCGCGCGCGCCTCGTCCACGGGCAGGCCGCGCCGCAGCGCCTCGCCGATCGCCGCGGCCCAGAGCCGCCGCGCGCGCGCGCGGCCGCCCGCGAGCCACGCGGCGAGCCCCCGCAGGCGGAGCGAGATCGAGCGCCCGAGCGGGAAGACGCGCGCGTACCGGCCGAGCGCGCGGCACGCCTCGGCCGAGAGCCGCCCGAGCTCGCGCCGCTCCGACGGGGCGCGGGCCTCCTCGAGCAGCGCGAGCAGCACCTCGCACGTCGCCGCGTAGCCGTACAGGCAGTGATAGCCGGCCGGCTGCCCGTCGCGGATCATGGGGAGCGTCCGCTCGGCGGCCGCGCGCGCGTCGTCGCGCGCGCCGCGGAGCAGGTGTCCCAGCGCGACCTGCCCGTGCGTGATCTGCTGCGTGCGGTCGCCGATCCGCTGCACCTCGGCCGACAGCGCCTCGAAGATGGCCGTCGCGCCCTCGCCGTCGCCGAGCAGCAGCCGGCACTGCGCGCGGCCGCTCTCCGCCCAGAGGTGCCCCTGCGCGTTGTCGCTCGCGCGCGCCGCGTCCGCGAGCGCCCCGTACCGGTCGAGCGCCTCCGCCCAGCGGCCCTCGGTGTGCGCCACCCCGGCGAGCAGCGCGAGGCACTCCTCCTTGCGGCGGCGGTCCTGCAGCGCCTCCGCGAGCCGCTCCGCCTCCGTCAGCAGCGCCCGCGCGTCCCGGCACCGGCCCTCGCCGAGCGCCGTCAGCCCGCGCAGGAACGACACCGACGCGACGCCCCGCGGATCGTCGAGCGCCGCGGCGGCCTCGGCCGCGCGCGCGGCGTAGGCGTCCACCACGGCCTTCCACGGGACATACCCGAACGCGACGCTCAGGGTCGCGTAGCCGCGCGCGAGCGCGAGCGACGGACCGAGCCGCGCCGCGGCGTTCGTCGCCGCCAGCGCGGCCAAAAAGGCGAGCGTCGGCTCGTTGCGGAACAGGTACGTCTCCGACAGCTTCTCCGCCGCGAGCGACGCCTCCGTGAAGCGCTCGCGCTCGGCCGCGTCGCTCGCGACCGGGATCGGCAGGCCCGCGACGTGCGCGAGCTGCAGGCCGAGCTGCTTCATCGAGGCCGCCGCGGCGCGGAGCCGCTCCCCGATCGGCGCGCCGCCGCGCTCCCCACGCGGCGCGCCGCGCAGCCACCCCGCGCCGCCCCGCGAGAGCAGCTCCAGCGCCGCCGCGCAGTGCCGCTCCGCGCCGATCAGGTCGCCCACGTTGTAGTGGGCCTGGCCGAGCCGCCGCTCCCAGCGCGCGCGCCGCAGCGGCGACGCGCGCTCCTCCGGCGGGAGCGCGCCGTCCAGATCGAGCGCCCTCCGGTAGAAATCGACGGCGTCGCCAGACGCGCCGGTCGCGAGCGCCTGGGCGCCCGCCTTGTCGAGGTACTCGAGCGTCTTCTGGACGACGCCCGCGGTCGCGTAGTGGTGGGCGAGGAGCGGGTACGACAGCGCGAGGTCCGGCGCGTCCCGGTGCCGCTGCTCGATCGCGCGCGCCGCCGCGCCGTGCAGGGCCCGCCGCCCCGGCTCGGGGATGCCGGCGTAGACGACCTCGCGCAGCTTGTCGTGCACGAAGCGGAGCTGCCCCGGCTCGGTCTCCTCGAGCACGTGGCGGCCGGCGAGCTCCGCGAGCGCGTCCATCGCCTCGACCTCGGCGAGGCCGGCGGCGCCGAGGAGCAGGCGCTCCTCGAGCTCGCGGCCGAGCACCGAGGCGAGCCGCGCGAGCGCGAGCGCCCCCGGGCTCAGGCCCGACAGCCGGCGCGCGACGAGCTCGCGCAGCGACCCCGGCAGCGGCAGCGACGGGGGCGGCTGGCTCGCGCGCGCCGCGCGGGCGAGCGCCTGCGCCGCGGCGCCCTCGGCGCTCGCGCGGATGCGCCACACGTAGGCCTCGTCCCGGTAGATCATCCGCTCCTGGATCGCGGCCCGGAGGTACTCGGCGATGAAGAACGGGTTCCCCTCCGACTGCTCGAAGAGGTAGCGCACGAGCGCCTCGGGCGGCTCGTCCAGCGCGAGCATGTCGCGCACCATCCGCCCGACCGAGGCGCGATCGAGCCGCCCGAGCTCGATCCGCGACGCCCAGGGCGCGCCGAGCAGCGGGGCGAGCGCGGGCGCCGCCTCCTCGGTCCGGTAGGCGCCGAGCAGGACCACGGGGTGGGCCGCGAAGTAGGCGTCGTCGAGGTGCTCGAGGACGTCGCGCGAGCTCTCGTCGGCCCACTGGAGGTCGTCGAGCACGAGCAGGACGGGCCTCGTCGCCGCGAACGCGGCGAGCGTGTCGGCGAGCGCGGTCCGCAGCCGGAAGCGGGCCGCGTCCGGCGAGAGCTCCGGCGGCTCCGGGGTGCGCTCGTGGCCGCGGAGCTGGGCGAGCGACGGCTCGTACGGCGCGAGGACCCGGCCGCGCGGGCCGAGCAGCGCGTCGTAGCCGCCGGGCCCGAGCTCGTTGCACCGGTCGGCCACCGCGAGCAGGAGGGGGCGGAACGGGTGCAGCGGCGCGGCCCTGACCGCGCCGTCGCGCTCGCCCTCGGCGGACACGGCCGCGCACGCGCCCGTGACCACGGCCATGTGGACGAGCGCCGCCTGGTGCACCGCCTCGACCGCGAGGCGCGTCTTGCCGACGCCGCTCTCGCCGCCGACGAGGACGAGGCTGCCCTGGCGGCGCTCGTTCGCGCGCTCGATCGCCGCGTTGATCTGCACGAGCGCCTCCCCGCGCCCGGCGAGGCGCGGCCGGTACAGGTACGGCTGCGCCGGCGGCGCGGGCGCCTCGTCGCGCGGCAACGGCGCGTCGTCGGCGCCGAGCGCGGCGAGCGCGTTCGCGACGTCGTCGGCGTAGCCGAGCCGGTCCTCGGGGCGCTTCTTGAGGAGCCGCGCGATGAGGGCGTCGAGCTCGGGGGGCACGTCGGCGACGAGCTCGGAGGCCGGGAGCGGCTCGGCGTAGAGGTGCATGGACAGCACGACCGCGCTGGAGTCGCCGAGGAACGGGACCGCCCCGGTGACGGCCTCGTAGAGCATGCAGCCGAGCGCGTAGAGGTCCGCGCGCGCGTCGACGAGATCGCCGCGGATCTGCTCGGGGGACATGTAATCCGGGCTGCCCATGAGCCGGCCGCCGGCCTGGAGCTCGTCGCGCCCCTTGTGGCCCTCGAACCGGAAGGCGAGGCCGAAGTCGAAGAGCACCGGCGCCCCGTCCTCGCGGATGAACACGTTGTCCGGCTTGAGATCGCGGTGGACGACGCCTCGGCCGTGGACGTACGCGAGCGGCCGGCAGATGGCGCGGAGGAGCGCCAGCGCCTGGCGGAGCGCGCCGCCCGCCGCGCGGTGGAACGGGCGCGGCGCGAACGGCTGGTACGAGCGCGGGATGATCGAGTCGGGCGCGATCTCGGCCGTGGCGGTGCTCGTCTCCGCGTCGAGGATCGCGGACACGCTCACGGTCACCTCGCTGTTCGAGGTCCCGCGGGGGCGCCAGCGCTCCTGGTTGTGGTCCCGGAGCGTGCGCCCCTCGAGCAGCTCCATCGCGTACCACGGGATCCCGCCCTGGACGCCCTCATCGAGGATCCGGACGACGCCCGGGTGCTGGACGCCCCGGAGCGCGTGGATCTCGCGGCGGATGCTGGAGACGAGGCTCGCGTCGCCCACGCAGACGGTCTTCAGCGCCGCGAGCGCGCCGGTCCCGCTGTGTTGGGCGCGGTAGACGACCCCCATGCCGCCGCGGCCGAGCTGCGCGAGCACCCGCCACGGCCCGATGGACACGGGGAGATCCGGAGCGTGCCTGGCCTGTCCCGAGCTTGGCGTCGTGATCATCTGGGGACCGCGGCCCCCCGGGCCTGGGCTGGGATTCGCTCCAGGTGGTAGGCCAAAGGCGGTCTCCCCACATCGCCGCTGGGACTGAGTACATCCACCCGAGGGGCTGCGATGATGTCACGAGGCGGCCGATCCTACAACAAGTCTGCGTCGAGCCCCGATCATCGCACGAGCGCCGCGGTGAGGGCATCGCACCGACAGGCGACCACACGCGACGAGGGGTGAGGCGAGGCTGCGGCCCTCCGCCGGCGCCCCGGCGCGACAGCGGCGGAGGACCTCCCGGCGCGGCGCTCGGGCCAGGACGTCTCGGCGCCCTCGGGACGCTCGGATTGTCGAGAATGGTTCTCTTTTCTCGCTCGGCAGATTCCGCATCTCCGTGGTCGATGTCCCGTTTTGCGGGGCCGCCGCCCCGTCGAGCGGCTCAATCGTGCACAACTGAGAACGAGGTACATGGCTTGCTCCCGGGAGCCCCAAGGCCGCGCCCGCGGCCGCACTTAGAAAGGAAGATAGCGAATGAAGCGATCGACTCATCTCGGGGCATTTCTGACCGTCCTCTCCCTCGCCGCGTGCGGCGGCGAAGGTGCAGATTCCGCCCCGACGGACACCGCCATGAGCAGCAAGCAGCTCAAGGACCTGACGGCCGACGACGTCCAGTCCGCCTGCGATTCGCTCGAGGCGAGGGTGAAGCTCACCAAGGAAGATGCCTGTGAATACCTGGGGCTCCTCGCGTCTACCGCCCTCGGGAAGCCGTGCGGCACGCTGAGGGACGAGTGCGTCTCCGCGGAGGAGCCGGCCGAGGAGGAGGTCGCCCATCCGGACTGCATGCCTCCGACCGACCAGCGCGCGGGCTGCACCGCCACCGTGGCCGAGTACGAGGTCTGCTTGGTCGCCCAGACGCAGCAGGTCCGGGCGCTCACGTGCGACTCTTCCCTGAGCTCGCTGGATACCGTTCCTCCGGATTGTGACGCCGTGTCGCGCAAGTGCCCGCAGCTCATCGCGACGCAGGCGACCGAAGGCCAGGGCGCCGAGAGCCCCTGATCGGGGCGCCGCAGCGCGCGTGATCGGGAATCGATCGACGCGCGGCCCGCTGCCTGAACGAATTGCGGGTAGGCCCGACACGGCCGCTCAGCGGCCGTGAGCCCCGTTGTCCCACCTCGGTTCTTCTGGATCTTTTGATTCCCACCGATATTCGCGCTCGTCCGCGCCTTCCGGGGCATCTCGTCGTATGATGCGCTCCGACGCCGGCGCGTCCGGGGAGCTTTCGGCTCCGGCGCGCCGGCCCGAGCGAGGCCGCGGCTCACCGCCGAGGGCTCGCTCGCACCGAGGAGGATTTCATGAAGATCACCAAGCTTTCCGGAGTGTTCGCCCTGCTGCTGATCGGCCTTGCCGCGCCCGGGTGCGGCAAGGAAGAGCAGCCGGCAGAGGCGAACGCGACGGTCGAGGTGACCGCCACCGCCGAGTCGGCGATCGGCGAAGGCGCCTACGTCGAGGAGCACGAGAGCGGCAAGGCCGCCTTCAACGTCGCCGCGGACGGGAACGTCAAGGCCGCGGTCAGCGGCCCGGACGGCAAGCCGATCGGCGAGGACGTGAGCGGCACGCTGCTGTGGAAGGACGCGTCCGGGGAGAAGACCCTGCCGCTGACGCTCGACGCGAAGACCGGGCTCCTGGTCGCCGCCGGCCCCAAGCTCGAGGCGGATCTCACGGAGATCGGCTACACGCTCAACGTCGCGGGCAAGCCGTGGAACGGCACCCTGCACGTCCCCGCCGGCGGCACCGCCGAGCTCTACGCCAACGCCAAGGGGGCGGCGGACCTCGGGCTCCCGGAGGGCAAGCTCGGCCCGCACGGCGGGCGCATCGAGATCGTCGGCGACGACCGCCTCGAGCTCCTGGTCGACGAGGTGACCGGCGAGGTCCGCGTCTACGTGCTCGACGTCGATTTGAAGCCCATCGACATCGGCGAGCGCAAGGTCACGCTCGGCGTGGTGGCCGAGGCGCCGCAGGTGGTCGTCCTCGCCCCGGTGGCCGCGACCGCGGGGGTCTCGGCGGGGGCGTACCTGACCGGCAAGCTCGCGCTCGCGGCCGATCCGCTGAAGGTGACGATCGCCGTGCGGAACGCTGGCCGCTCGGCGGTGGCCCTCTGCGGCTACCGGGCCGGGGCGGCGTTCGCGGTCCACGCGCACGCCCCGCGCGTGAAGGTGCGCGTGAAGACCGACTGGCACGCGCACGCGCACGCGCACGCGCACGCCGACCTGAAGGCGAAGGCCGATCTCGACCCGAAGGTCCACGTCCACACCGGCGCCGGCGCGAAGGCCCACGCGAAGGCGAACGTGAACGTCAAGGCGCCGAGCGTCCGCGTGACGCCGCCGAGCGTGAACGTGCAGATCAAGGCGCCCAGCATCTCGATCCCCAAGCCGAGCTTCAAGGCGTCTGCGTCGGCGCGCGCGAGCGCGGGCGCGAAGGTGGGGACGCACTGACGGGCGCCCCCGGGGGAGCGGCGCGCGGCGCAGGCCGCCCGGCTGACGCTCCCTCCCGTTCTTCCCACCGATGTCTTCAGCGGCGCCGGAGATCGCCTCGTTGACGCGGACGACCTCGACGAAGGCGCGGACGACCTCGACGAAGGCGCCGGCGACCTCGACGAAGGCGCGGACGACCTCGACGAAGCGGCCGCGGCGGGCCTCTCCGCCCGCCGGCGCCGTGACGGCCGTGGCGCTCGACCCGGCGTCGAGCGCGCCGCTCCACCGGCAGGTCTACGAAGCGGTGCGCGGCGCGATCCTCGCCGGGCGGCTGCGATCCGGGAGCAAGCTGCCGTCGACGCGGGCGCTCGCGGCCCACCTCGGCCTGTCGCGCAACACGGTGCTCGGCGCGTACGCGCAGCTCCTCTCGGAGGGGTACCTGCGCGGCCGGATCGGCTCCGGGACGTACGTCGCCGACGCCTTGCCGGAGCGCCTGCTGCTCGCCCGGCCGAGCCCCGAGCCGCGGCCTTCGCCCTCGCCGGGCGCCGGGGCCCTGTCGAGGCGCGGCGCCCTCGTGGCGGGCGCCGCGTCGCCGTTCCGGCGCGCGGCCGCGCAGCTCGGGCCTGCCGGCTGGGCGTTCCAGGTGGGCGTGCCCGCGTTCGACGCCTTCCCCGGCGCCGTCTGGGGCCGGCTGATGAGCCGGCGCTGGGACCGCTCGTGGCGGGCGCTCGTACCGCGCTGCGAGCCGCAGGGGTACGCGCCGCTGCGCCGGGCGATTGCCGACTACCTCGTCACCGCGAGGGGCGTGCGGTGCACGCCGGAGCAGGTCATCGTGGTCGGCGGCGCCCAGCAGGCGATCTCGCTGGCGGCCGAGGTGCTGCTCGATCCGGGCGATCCGGTCTGGGTCGAGGACCCGGGCTACACCGCGGCGCGGAGCGCCCTCGTGGCGGCCGGGGCGACGCCGGTCCCGGTGCCGGTCGACGAGGAGGGGCTCGACGTGGCGTCGGCCGTCGCGGGGCGGCTGCCGGCGCGGCTCGCCGTGGTGACGCCGTCGCACCAGTTCCCGCTGGGCGTGACGATGAGCCTCGGGCGCCGGCTCGCGCTGCTCGACTGGGCGAGGTCGTCGGGCGGCTGGGTCTTCGAGGACGATTACGACAGCGAGTTCCGCTACGCGGGCCGGCCGCTCGCCGCCCTGCAAGGCCTGTCGCCGGGCGCGCGGGTGATCTACGCGGGCACGTTCAGCAAGGTGCTGTCGCCGTCGCTGCGGCTCGGTTACGTCGTGGTGCCGGAGGGGCTGGTCGACGCGTTCGTCGCGGCCAAGGCGCTGGCCGACGTGTCGTCGCCCTCGCTGGAGCAGGCGGTCTTGGCGGACTTCATGGCCGAGGGCCATTTCGCGCGCCACGTGCGCCGCATGCGGGTGCTGTACGAGCGGCGCCAGGCCGCGCTGGTGGCGGCGGCGGAGCGGGAGCTCCGGGGGCTGCTCGAGGTGCGCGCGGCGCCCGCCGGCATGCACTTGCTCGGCTGGCTGCCGGCCGGGCGCGCGGACGGCGCGGCGGCCGAGAGGGCGGCCGCGAACGGCGTGCGGTGCGTCGCGCTGTCCGAGCTCCGCGTGCGTTCGGCCGGGCGGGGGGCGCTGGTGCTCGGCTATGCCGCGGTGGGGGAGGACGAGATCGCCGAGGGCGCGCGCCGGCTCAGGGCGGCTTTGCGCTAGTTCCACCCGCCAGGAGTCCGGCCAGGGATCCGGAGCGAGAGCTCAACGCAAAGGTGCAAAGGCGCGAAGGCGCAAAGGCGCAAAACAACAAATAGTTGTGTTTGCGTCTTGCGCGAGCCCCGGCGCGCGAGCGCGAGCGCGCCGCGCGGGTGGATCCCGTCGATCGTGGCGAAGTGGCCCTCGCCGAGGCGCCGCGCGCCGCTTAAAGGTGGGCTGTCGCGCGCGGCGTGGCCGGCGCAGAAGGGATGCCCACGGAGGATGAGCATGCAATCACGCATCGATTACGCGAGCGTCAACCCCGAGGCTTACAGAGCGATGCTGGCGCTGAGCGCCTGTGTGAAGCGCAGCTCGCTCGAGGGGCCGCTGAAGCACCTCGTGCTCCTCCGCGCCTCGCAGATCAACGGCTGCGCGTTCTGCATCGACATGCACTGGAAGGACGCGCGGGCGGCCGGGGAGGGCGAGCAGCGGCTGTACGGGCTCAGCGCATGGCGCGAGGCCCCCTATTACAGCGAGCGCGAGCGGGCGGCGCTCGCCTGGACGGAGGCGGTGACCCTCGTGGCCCAGGATCATGTGCCCGATCCCGCGTATGACGCCGTGCGTCGGCACTTCTCGGAGCGGGAGCTCACGGATCTGACCTGGCTCGTGGCGACGATCAACGCCTGGAACCGGATGGCCGTCTCGTTCCGGAAAGAGCCGGGCTCGCACGAGCCCCCGGAGCGGTCGAACGACTGAGGCCGCGCCAGGCCGGGCGGATCGCGACGCCCACGGCCGGCGAGCGCGGCGCGAGCTGCGGTCTGCGCGAGCGCGCCTGGCCGCGGCGCGCCGCGCGCTCAGCCGGGCAGCGCGCGATAATCGATCTTCCCCGTCGGGGTCCGCGGTAGCTCGTCCAGCGTGACGATCGTCTCCGGGACCATGTACGGAGGCAGCCGCTCCGCGAGGTGCATCCGGAGCGCGCGGTCGTCCGCCTCGCCTGCGAGCCCGACGAAGCCGCGGAGCGTCTTGCCGAGCCGCGCGTCCTCGACGGCGATCACGGCGGCCTGGCGCACGGCGGGGTGCGCCGCGAGCGCCGCCTCGACCTCGCCCGGCTCGACCCGGTAGCCCCGGATCTTCACCATCCGGTCGATGCGGCCGCGGAAGTAGAAGAGCCCGTCGGCCTTGCGCTCCACCCGGTCGCGCGTCCGGTACGGGCCGCCGCCCACGGTCGTCGGCCCCGAGACCACGAGCTCGCCCGTGCCAGGACCCTCGATGGCGCGGCCGCCCTCGCCGTCGGCGTCCAGCGCGAGCAAGGCGCAGGCCGCGTAGGGGCACGCGACGCCGATCGGGACCTCGCTCACCCCGTCCAGCGCCGCGCGGTCGACGCGGTGGAACGTGCAGACGTTCGTCTCGGTCGGGCCGTACAGGTTGTAGAGCGCCGCGCCGGGGGCGCGCGCCGCGAGCGCCGCGAGCTCGCGCGGCGGGAACACCTCGCCGGCGAAGAGGATGGCGCGCACCGGCGGCGAGAGCGCCCCGGCCG
Organism: Sorangium sp. So ce836; assembly: GCF_028553905.1. Taxonomy (NCBI): domain Bacteria; kingdom Pseudomonadati; phylum Myxococcota; order Polyangiales; family Polyangiaceae; genus Sorangium; species Sorangium sp. So ce836. Next base: position 910,110 of record NZ_CP102233.1, read on the forward strand.
GCGCGCCCGGGCCCGCCGTGGGGAGCGCCGCGACGAGCTTCATGAACATCGACGGCACGCCGTAGATGACCGTCGGCGCGAGCGCGGCGACCGCGTCGCGCAGCGCCCGGCCCGAGGCGAGATCGCGCCGCGCCATGGTCGCGAGCGTCGCGCCGGCGCGGAACGTCGCGAGGTGGTCGAACCACGCGAGATCGAAGACCAGCTCGGCCACCCGGAGCACCCGATCCGCCGGCGCGAGGCCGATGAGATCGATGCAGAAGGCGGTGAACGCGTCGAGCCCGGCCCACGTGATGGGCACCGGCTTCGGCTCGCCCGTGCTGCCGGAGGTGTGCAGGATGCACGCGAGGTCCTGCGCCTCGGCGGCGCCTTCGCCGCCCGCGCCTCCGGCGCCGTCCTCGCGGCTCACGCCATCGTCGCCGCCCGCGCGGGCGGGCGCCGCCCCGCGCAGCACCCGGCCCTCGGCGTCGAGCTCCACCCGCGCGAGGCCGCCGCCGAGCGCGGCGTCGATCCCGTCCGCGAGGCCGCGGGCCGCGGCGTCGAGCACGAGCGCCCGGCACCCCCGGCCCCGCGCGATCCGCCCGAGCCGCGCGGGCGGCGCGGTCGCGTCGAGCGGGACCGCCACGGCGCCGGCCGTGAGCACCCCGACGAGCGCCACCGGCTCGTCGTGCGCGCGGCCCGAGGAGAGCAGCGCCACCCGGTCGTCCGGGCACACGCCCGCCCCGGCGAGCGCCGCGCCGACGGCCGCCGCGCGCGCCGCGAGCTCGGCGTAGGTCACCGCGGCGCCGCGCGACGCGAGCGCCACGGCGTCGCCGCGCGCCGAGAGGTCCTCGGCGCGCAGCCGGTAGGGGGCGGCCACCGCGGCCCCGCTAGCCCCGCGCGGCCGCGATGCGGCCGGCGACGAAGCGCGCCATGCGGTCCACGGTCGACACCGCGTCGAGGTCCACCTCCTCGTCCGGGATCTTCACGCCGAAGCGCTGCTCGATGAACACGAGCACCCGCGTCAGCGACATGGAGTCGAACCCGGACCCGCCCTCGAAGAGATCCTCGTCCAGGGCGAGCGGCGCCTTGCGCAGCAGGATCTCGTTCACGATATGGTCGTGCAGCGCGCGCCGCACCGTCTCGAGGTCGTGTGTCACCGCGGTGTCCCTTTCCTGTCCTGTAAAGCCGCTCAGCCGAGCGCCGGCGTCGCCTTGCGGGCAAGATAATCGATGAGGTCGATCTTGGACACGACGCCGAGCACCGTCTCCTCGTCGACGACGAGCGCGATCTTCGCGTCGCTCAGGACCCCCTTCAGGAGCTCGACCTTCGTCGCCGGCGTCACCGTCGCGTAGTCGCTCTCGACGAGCCCGCCGATGCTCGAGTCGAGCGTGCCGCTCCCCTCCACGAGGTGCCGCAAGAGGTCGACCTCGTGGACCATCCCGCGCAGCTTGCCGCCCTCGGTGACCGGGAGCTGGCTTATCCCGTGCGATTTCATCATGTCGATGACCTCGCGGACCCGCGCGTTCGCGTCGGCGGTGACCACCGCGCCGCTCGGCTTGACGGCGAGCAGATCGCGCACCGTCCCGAGGCCCTTGTCCTCCTCGAGGAAGCCGTTCTCGCGCATCCAGTCGTCGTTGAAGATCTTCGAGATGTACTTGGACGCGCCGTCGGGCAAGAGGACGAGGATGTTCTCCTTCTTCCCGCTCTGTCGCGCATACTTGATCGCGCCGGCGACCGCCGCGCCCGCGGAGCCGCCCACGAAGAGGCCCTCGAGCCGCACGAGATCCCGGGTCATGAGGAAGCATTCCTTGTCGTCGACCCGGATGATCTCGTCGATGATCTTGAGGTTCATCGTGCTCGGGAAGAAATCCTCGCCGATCCCTTCGACCTTGTAGGCGAAAGGCTTCGTGATCCGCTGCGTCTTCACGTAATCGTAATAGAGCGAGCCGACCGGATCGACGCCGACCATCTTGATGTCCGGCCTCCGCTGCTTGAGGAACTTGCCGACGCCGCTGATGGTGCCGCCGGTCCCCATGCCGGCGACGAAGACGTCGAGCTCGTCCCCGCACTGCTCCCAGATCTCTGGGCCGGTGGAGCCGACGTGGGCCTCGGGGTTCGACGGGTTGTGGTACTGGTTCGCGTAAAAGCAGTTCGGCGTCTCGTCGGCGATGCGCTTCGCGACCTGGTAATAGCTGCGCGGGTCGTCGGGCTCGACGGAGGTGGGACAGACCACGACGCGGGCGCCGTAGGCGCGCAGGGTCGCGATCTTCTCCTGCGACATCTTGTCTGGCATGACGAAGACGCACTTGTAACCCCGGATGGCCGCGACCATGGCGAGGGCGGCGCCCGTGTTGCCGCTGGTCGCCTCGACGATGGTCCCGCCCGGCCTGAGACCGCTCGCCTCGGCGTCGCGGATCATGTTCAGCGCGACCCGATCCTTGTGGCTGCCGCCCGGGTTCAGGTACTCGCACTTGACATAGATGTCGCTCTCGAGCCCCTCGGTGACCCGGTTCAGCTTGACGATCGGCGTGTGGCCGACGGCCCTCGTGACATCGCTGAGCGCGCCTCGCATCATGGAGAGACCTCTTACCCGCCGCGCGCCGCAGCCACAAGGGGAGCAAGCGGCCGCGGCGGGCCGCGCTCCATCGCCTCGCGCGCCGGCGCAGGGCGGCGGCTCACGGGCGTTTTCGCGATCGTGGGGTGGTCGATGAGATAGGGTCTTATCCATGATCTCCCGCCGCGTCGTGCTCGCCGCAGCCGGTCCATTCCTCGCCGGCGCGCTCGCCCCGGGCCTGGCCCGCGCCGCGGGGCGCGCGCCCGCGCCCCTCCCGGCGTTTCCCCTGTCGATCGCCGTGGTGGAGGAGGCGGCGGGAAAGCCGGTGCGCGACGACGCCTGGATCGACGCGCAGATCGCCGAGGCGGTCCGGCTGTTCGAGCCCGCCGGCGTGGCGCTGCGCAAGGTGGGCTCGCGCGCGCTCGCCCCGCGCTTCCTGCGGCTCGAGACGCGCGCCGACCGGGACGCGCTCGCCGCGGCGATCGAGGCGCGCCGGATCAACGTGATGGTTGTCGCGTCGCTGCGGGACGTCGACGATCCGCGGCGCTTCCGGATGGGCGTGCACTGGCGGAACCGGGCGACGCCGGAGCGACGCTGCGTGATCATCGCGGCGAACGCGCGGCCCACCGTGCTCGCGCACGAGCTCGGGCACTTCTTCGGGCTCGGGCACAGCGGCGTCGACGACAACGTGATGAGCTACACGCGCACCGGGGCGCCCGTCTCCTTCGACCGAGCGCAGATCGAGAAGATCCGGTCCGCCGCGCGCGGGTACGCGGCGAGCAAGGCGTTCGAGCCCGCATAGGGCGGCAACCCCTCATCGAGCGATCGGGGGGAGCGCCTCTGCTGCTGCCGTGCTCGTTCGCCTGGTCGTCTATCCGGAGAAAAAAAGTAGGAGAGTTTACAATGAAACCGCTGATGACCCACGTCGCGCTCCACGTGAGCGATCTCGACGCGACGATCGCCTTTTATCGCGAGTTTTGCGGGCTCAAGGTGGTTCACGAGCGCAACGACGCCGGCACGCGCGTCGCCTGGCTCGCCGAGGAGGGGAAGGAGCGGGCGTTCGTCCTGGTGATGATCGAGGGCGGCCGGCGCGCGCCGCAGGCGCCGGAGGACATGAGCCATTTCGGGTTTGCGCTCGAGAGCCGCGACGCCGTGGACGAGATCGCGCGCCGCGGCCGGGAGCACCTCGTCTGGCCGCCCAAGGAGCTGCCCTATCCGGTGGCGTATTTCTGCGCGCTCAAGGACCCGGACGGCAACTACGTCGAGTTCTCGTACGGCCAGCCGCTCGGGCCCGGCGCCGAGGCGCGCGACGCGGAGCTCTTGGCGACCTCGGGCTGAGCGAGCCCAGGGCCGGCGCGCGCTCCGAACGCCGGCCGCCGGGGCGCCCGGCAGGCCCGCGAGGGCGGACCGGCAGGCCCGCGAGGGCGGAGACGAGCGCCTCGCGGCCGCTGCCGCCCCGAGGCCGCCGAAGCCGGCCAGCCCCGGCCATGCGCGGCACCGTCGTGGTAGGCTGGCACGATGGGCTCCGAGCCGAAGGTTCACCCGAGCGCCGAGACGGCGCTCCTCAAGGTCCGCTCCAAAGAGATCGCGTTCACCCGCTTCCGCGTGCAGGTGACGAACGGCCCCGACGCCGGGTCGTCCCAGGTGTCGGACGCCACCGAGTTCGTGATCGGCACGGCGCCCGGCAACCAGCTCATCCTGAGCGACCGGGCCGTCTCGCGGCACCATTGCGTGATCACCGTCACCCCGCGGGGCTTCTTGCTCCGCGATCTCGGCAGCAAGAACGGCACGACCCTCTCCGGCTTCCGCGTCGAGGCGGCCTACCTCCAGCCGGGCGCCACGCTCGGCCTCGGGCAGTCGACGCTCCGCTTCGAGCCGCTCGCCGAGGAGATCCGCGAGCCGCTCGGCGACGAGGACCGGTACGGCCGGGTGCTCGGGCAGAGCACCGCGATGCGCCGCATCTTCGCGGCGCTGCCGCGGATCGCCGCGTCGGACTCGACGGTGCTCATCGAGGGCGAGACGGGCACGGGCAAGGGCCTGCTCGCCGAGGCGATCCACGAGAACAGCCCGCGCGCGGGCGGGCCGTTCGTCGTGATCGACTGCGGATCCATCCCGCCGACCCTGATCGAGGCGGAGCTCTTCGGCCACGCGAAGGGCGCGTTCACGGGCGCGCAGGCGGCGCGCGCCGGCGCCTTCGAGGCGGCGCGGGGCGGCACCGTGCTGCTCGACGAGATGGGCGAGCTCCCGCTCGACATGCAGCCGAAGCTCCTGCGCGTGCTCGAGGAGCGGCAGATCCGGCGCATCGGCACGATCGAGCCGATCAAGCTCGACATCCGGGTCATCGCGACGACCAACCGCGATCTCCGCCAGGAGGTGAACCGCGGGAATTTCCGGTCGGATCTCTACTACCGGCTGAACATCGTCCGCCTCCGCGTCCCGGCGCTGCGCGAGCGCCCCGACGACATCGCGCTGCTCACGGCGCATTTCTATCGGCAGCTCGCGCAGGGGCCGGACCAGAGCCCGCCGGGCGAGCTGCTGGAGGCGTTCATGCGCCAGGACTGGCCCGGCAACGTCCGCGAGCTGCGCGGCGCGGTCGAGCGCGCGGTGCTGATGATCGATCCGGCGCTGTTCCGCGAGGCGGTGATGGCGGGAGAGAAGGAAGGCGGCGCCCCGGCGGTGGAGGCGCTCCGGGACGACGATCTCAGCCTGTCGTTCCGCGAGGCGAAGGAGCGCGCCGTGGCGCGCTGGGAGCGGACGTACCTCGCGGCGCTGGTGCGCGCGAACGGCGGCAACCTCTCGCGCGCCGCGCGCGCGGCGCGGATGGACCGGAGCCACCTGCGCGAGCTCCTCCAGCGGCACGGCGTCTCGGCGGCCGAGGTGTGACGGCGCGAGGCCGCGCAGGAGCCCGGCCGGGGAGGGCCGGGCTCCCGTCGAGCGGGCCCTCTCGCGCCCGCTCGCGCGGGCGGGCAGGGCGCGCACCCTACTGATTGGCCTTCTGCCGGTTCTCTCCCCGGAGCTCCTTCGCCTTTCCTTCGGCCGCCATCTGCTCGTCGTCGACGAGCTTCCCGATCCGGTTCTTGATGGCGCCGGCGGCCTCCTCGAGCGCGCCCCGCGCGCGCTCATCCGCCTTGGCGTCCTCTTGCTGGACCTTTCCTCGGAGCTCCTTGGCGCGGCCCTCCGCTTCCATCTGCTCGTCGCCGAGCAGCTTGCCGATGCCCTTCTTGAGCTTGCCGCCCATCTCCTCGGCAGCCCCTTCATTCCGATCGCTCTCGTTGCTCATCGTACCCTCCTCATGGTGAACGCCCGCAGAGCATCTCCGCGGCGCGCCGTTGCCCTCCGGAGATAGCAACCGCTGCGCCACCGCCGCGCGAGGCGCGTTGTCGAGGTCGTGGAGGCGAATGGGGCAGGCTACCTCGCCCGCGCTCTGCTTTTCAGCCCGTCTGAGGCAATCCGCCACGGCGTCGCGACGCGAGCAATCCCACGGTTCGATGCGACCGTCCCGGCTCTCCAGGGCGCATTCCCCGCCGCGGTCGGATTTCGCGCTGGGAAAGGTAGCCCCGCGCGCTGTCCTGGCCGTTCAGCTCGCCTGATGGCCTGTGGAGAGGCCGGACTCCACGGCATGGCGCGGCGCTTGCTGAACAGACTGCATAGCAACCAGGAGCGCTTCGCTCCACTCTGGGAGGTTCATCATGTCGTTCATTCTCTTTCTCCTGTTTGGCCTCGTCGTCGGCGCTCTGGCGCGCCTTATCGTCCCGGGGCGTGAGCCTGGCGGGTGGGTCGTCTCGATGATCATCGGCGTCGTCGGCTCGTTCGTCGGCGGGCTGCTCGGCCGCATGCTCTTCATGTACCGCGAGGGTGAGCCTGCCGGGTTCTTCATGTCCCTGATCGGCGCCATCCTGCTCACGGCCGCCTATCAGGCGATCTCGCGCCGCCGCTCGGTGGTATGAAAGGGTCGATTGACCCTCTCGTGAGGCGCTACACCCGATGCCGTCTCGGGGCGCGACGAGGAGGAGCTCTCGCTCCGCTGCCGCGCCTCGTGACGTCCGGGATCGCCTCGGGCCGACCGCACGAGGAGCAGGGATGAGGCGTCGCCGTGCATGAGCTCGATCTCGGGCTCGAGCGCCGCGGCGCCCTCCTCCCTCCTCGCGGTAGGCCAGAGGGGGCCCTGTTCGTCGCATGGCTCGCCCCCCAGGGCCGTGCGACGAGCAGGGCCTCCTCGGCAGGCCGGAGGGGGCCTCGCTCGTCGCATGGCTCGCCCCCCAGGGCCGTGCGACGAGCCGGGTCCCTTCGGGCCGGCAGCCCGCGGACCGGCCCCCCGGGAAACCCGGGACGCGATGAATTTGTCGCCTCGGCCCGGCGTCAGGCGCGCTCTCAGGCCGTCCCGCGCCATGCCCGGGTCCGTCGCGGGCCTCGCCGGCTTGCCCGGTAGCGCTTGACGCCGCAGGATGCATTGGGCTTGCTAGCGCGCTCCGCGCTCTCGCCCAAGGTTCCTGGCCATGTCGTTCTCCATCCTGCCCCCGCCGATCACGCCCCTTGCCGCGATCCTGCCGTCCGAGCCGCTGCTCCTCATGGGCGCCGGTCCGGTGCCGATCCCGCAGGCGGTGGCCCAGGCGAACGGGGTCATCATCAATCACCTCGGCCCGACCATGGACCGCGTCATCCAGAACGTGAAGTACATGGCGGCCTACGCGTTCCAGACGCGCAGCGACAAGATCATCGGCATCGCCGGGCCGGCGTCCGCGGCGATGGAGATGGCCGTCTCGAACCTGTGCTGGCCCGGGCGCAAGGTCCTCTGCCTGAAGGTGGGGACGTTCAGCGGCCGCCTCGGCGAGATGGCGCTCGGCCTGGGCGCCGACGTGACCTTCCTCGAGGGGCCGCCCGGCCGGCCCGTGACGCTCGCCGACGCGCGCGAGGCGATGAAGAAGCAGCGCTACGACGTGGTCACGATGGCGCACGGCGAGACGTCCTGCGGCGTCCGCATGGTGGAGCTGCCGGAGATCTGCAAGCTCGCGAAGTCGCAGGGCGCCCTCACGATCGTCGACGCGGTGGTCACGCTCACGGCCATGCCGGTGCACATGGACGAGTGGGGCATCGACGTCGGCATCGTCGGCGGCCAGAAGGCGCTGTCGTCGATCCCGGGCGTGTCGGCCTGCGCGTTCTCGCAGGACGCGTGGAAGACGGTCGAGGAGCGCCCCTCGCCGCGCCCGCACTGGTGCTACGACGCCACGCGCGCGCAGCGGTTCTGGGGGTACCAGCAATACCACTACACCGCGCCGGTGCCCGGCGTGCTCGCGCTGCACGAGGCGCTGCGCCTCGTCTGCGAGGAGACGCTCGAGCGGCGGTTCCGCCGCCACGAGATGAGCTCGCTGGCGATGCAGGCGGGCCTCGAGGCGATGGGGCTCGAGCTGTTCGCGTCGAAGGACGTGCGCCTCAACAGCGTGCTCGCCATCAAGCTGCCGAGCGGCGTCGACAGCGCCCGGGTCCGCGAGTACATGACCAAGGCGTTCCGCGTCGAGATCTCGGGCGCCTTCGGCCTCAACATCGTGCGCGTGGGCCAGATGGGCGAGCAGTGCCGCTCGCACAACCTGTTCAAGACGCTCTACGCCATGGGCATGAGCTTCCGGCGCGAGGGCGTGAAGCTCGACGTCGCCAAGGGCATGGCCGCGCTCGAGCAGGGCCTCGCGGGCGATCGCGATTACTTCGTCGACTAGCTCCGCCCGCGCGGCGCTCGCCGCCCGCCGCGCGGCCCTCGCCGCTCGCCCTCGCCGCTAGCTGCGCCCGGCAGAGCCATCGGCCGTCAGACCAGCGACGGCGGCCCGGTCGCCGAACCGCCTCGCGGCGGCGAGCGCCAGCTCGCGCCGCTGCCCGGCGTCGATCCGGCTCCGGTGCGCGTCGAGCAGGTCGCTGCGCGTCAGCATCCCGAGCACCTTGCGGGGCGCCTCCCTGGACACCACCGGGAGCCTGCCCACCCCCTCGGCGACCATGTGATCGGCGGCCTCGCGGAGCGAGCTGTCCTCGAACACCACCGCGGGCGGGCGCCGGAGGAGGTCGCGGATCGAGAGCGCGCTGGGCTGCTCGGCGAGCAGGTCGCGCTGGGTGACCACGCCGACGAGCTCGCCTCCGCGGTCCACGACGGGGAAGCCCTGGTGGCGCGAGCCCTCCGCCCGCGACAGCAGGAAGGCGCGGGCGGACTCGACGGTGTCGTCGGCGGCGAGCGTCACGGCCGGGCGCGAGGCGACGTCGCGCACGAGGATCTGCGCCAGGTGGTCGGCCGCGTACTCGACCATCACGCGCGCGCCGCGGCGGGCGAGCTTCTCGGTCATGATGGAGTGCCGCATCAGTAGGCTCGAGACGAGGAACGCCGCGGTGCAGCCGCCGAGCAGCGGCAAGAGCCCCATCGGCTGCCGGGTCGTCTCGAAGGCGAAGACGACCGAGGCGAGGAGCGCCCGGGAGGCGCCCGCGAAGATCGCCGCCATCCCGACGAGCGCGGCGACGCGCGCGTCCACGCCGAGCCAGGGGAAGAGCGCGGCGGCGCCGAGGCCGAGGATCGCGCCGAGCCCGCCGCCGATCGTGAAGAGCGGCGCGAGCGTCCCGCCCGAGGTGCCGCTGCCGAGCGCGATCGACCAGGAGACGAACTTCAGCACCGAGAGCGACACGAGCGCGGTGAGCGCGAGGCGGCCGCTCAGGATGTCGTCGATGTTGTCGTACCCGACGCCGAGCGTCCGCGGCGCGACGTAGCCCACGGCGCCGATCGCGACGGCGCCGATCGCCGGCCACCACATCCAGTGGAGCGGCAGCCGCTCGAACGCCTCCTCGATCGCGTAGATGGCGCGGGTCGCCCCCATGGCCGCGACGCCGAGCACCGCGCCGAGCGCGACGTAGAAGGCGAGCGCGGGGCCGGTCGAGGGCGCGACGGCCGGCATCTCGAACGCCGGCGCGGTCGCGCCGACGGCGAGGCGCGCGGCGGCCGCCGTGGCGGTGGCGAGGGCGACGGGGATCACCGAGCGCGGGCGGTACTCGAAGAGCAGGAGCTCGATCGCGAGCAGCACCGCGGACACCGGGCTGCCGAACGTCGCCGACATGCCCGCCGCCGCGCCCGCGGCGAGCAGCGTCTTGCGCTCGTCCGCGGTGATCCGGAGCAGCTGCCCGACCAGCGAGCCGAGCGCCCCGCCGGTCGCGATGATCGGCCCCTCCGCGCCGAACGGCCCGCCGGTGCCGATCGCGATCGCCGCGGAGAGCGGCTTGAGCAGCGTCATCCGCGGCGGGATGCGGCTCTGGTTGAAGAGCACCTGCTCCATCGCCTCCGGGATCCCGTGGCCGCGGATCGCCTGGGAGCCGTAGCGCGCCATGAGGCCGACGACGAGCGCGCCGGCGATCGGGATGACGAGCACGAGCGCGCCCGCCTGGTGCTCGGCGGGGGAGGCGGGCGCGGCGGAGAGCCGGCCGAAGAACGCGAGGTTCGTGATGACGGCGATGAGCGCGGTGAGCAGCTCCGCCGCGAGGAACGCGGCGCCGGCGATCGCGATCGCGAGGCCGCTCACGAGGACGACGCGCCGGTCGACGGCGGCGCCCGGGGCGGGGACGCGGAGGTCCGCGAGGGTCGGGCTCATCGAGGGGGCGACCGGGATGCTCTCGCCGGCCGCGGCATTTGGGGCGTGCACGCTGGACATGTCAGCTCTCCTCGCGGTTTGCCGCCGCGGTGCCGGCGAGGGCATCTTCGCCCTCGAAGAACAGGGGTGGGGCCTCGTCGCCGGCCCCGAGCGCCCGGGCGAGGGTGGTGAGGCTCTGCGCGAGCCCGCGGCGCTCGTCCTCCGGCAGGCGATCCACGGCGGCGACGAGCTCGGCCTGCACGGTGCGCGGCGCGCGGCGGAGCAGCGCGCGGCCGGCGGGGGTGAGCGAGATCTCGGTCCGGCGCGCGTCCTCCGGCGAGGCGCGCCGGGCGACCAGCCCGCGCTCGGCGAGGCGCGTCACCACGACCGAGACCGAGCTCTGGTGGGTGAGCGTGCGCTGCGCGAGCTCGGCGACGGACGCGGCGGCCGCCTGGTCGAGCTGCTGCAGCACGAACAGCTGCGCGCTGCTCAGGCCGAGCTGCCGCTCGCACGCGCGCGAGGAGACGCGCAGGCGCTGCACGATGGCGCGGATCGCGTCCATGACCCGCCGCGCGTCCGGCCCGCCCTGGGCCTTCCGCGCGGCGGTCTTCCGCCGCGCCGCTGGAGATGCATGGGAGCCCATACAACGCGCCGGAAGCTACGCCATGCGCCGGACAGGCGCAAGCGGCCGGCAGGGCGGCGCGGGCGGCGCCTCCGGGTCGGCGTGGGCCGAGGCGGGCCGGCGTGGCCAAGGCGGGTCGGCGTGGGCCGAGGCGGGGCCGTCCTCGACGGGGCTTACGCCCGGAGGGGCGACCGGCGGCGGCGGTCCGCCGGCGCGGCGTTCGGCGCGGCGCCCGCGACGCGCCGCCCCTCGGGCGGACCGTGCGGGCGATCCTTCGCGGGGCGTCGCCTGCGCGGGCGATCCAGGCTAAGAACCGGCCCTCCCACCATGACCTTCCAAGACCTCATTCTCACCCTGCAGAAGTTCTGGGCCGATCGCGGCTGTCTCATCGTGCAGCCGTACAACTCGGAGGTCGGCGCTGGCACGTTCAACCCGGCGACGTTCCTGCGCGCGCTCGGCCCCGAGCCCTGGAATGTGGCCTTCGTCGAGCCTTCCCGGCGGCCCGCGGACGGTCGTTACGGGGAGAACCCGAACCGGATGCAGCAGTTTCACCAGTTCCAGGTGATCCTCAAGCCGAGCCCGATCGACATCCAGGACCTCTACCTGGAGTCGCTGCGGGCGATCGGCACGAACCCGCTCGAGCACGACGTCCGGTTCCTCGAGGACGACTGGGAGTCGCCGACCCTCGGGGCGTGGGGGCTCGGCTGGCAGGTGTGGATCGACGGGCTCGAGATCTCGCAGTTCACCTACTTCCAGCAGATCGGCGGGATCGACTGCCGCCCCGTGTCCGGCGAGCTCACGTACGGCCTCGAGCGGATCGCGATGTACCTGCAGGACAAGGACAGCATCTACGACGTCGTCTACTCGGACAGCGGCGGGAAGATCGTGCGCTACGGCGACCTCTACCAGCGCGCCGAGTGGGAGTGGTCGACGTACAACTTCGAGGAGGCCGACATCCCCGAGCACTTCGCGGCGTTCGACGTGTGCGAGGCCGAGGTGAAGCGGCTCCTCTACCGGGGCGCGGATCCGGCGGCGAAGGGGGCGGCGATCGATCCGAAGAAGGCGCTCGTGCTCCCGGCGTACGATTTCGTGGTGAAGGCGGCGCACCGCTTCAACGTGCTCGACGCGCGGGGCGCGATCAGCGTGACCGAGCGGCAGCGCTACATCGGCCGGGTCCGCGCGCTGGCGCGGGCGATCGCCGAGACGTACCTCGCGCAGCGCGAGGCGCTCGGCTACCCGCTCCTCGGCGAGCCGCTGGCGAAGGCGGCGGAGTAGCGCGCCGCGGGCGGAGGCGGAGCAGCGCGCCGCAAAGCGGAGGCGGCGCCGCTGCGCCGCCTCGCCCGGGCCGCCCGCTTCAGCCGAGCGGGCTGTCGGGGAGGAAATCGCGGCGCGTGCAGATCGAGACGACCGGCAGCCCCGCCGCGCGGATCGCCTCGGCGCCGCCCTCGAGGCGGTCGACCAGGGCGATCACGCCGACCACCGAGGCGCCCGCGGTGCGCAGCTTCTCGACCGCCTTCAGCGTCGAGCCGCCCGTCGTGATGACGTCCTCGAGGATCGCGACGGGCATCCCGGGCACGAGCCCACGATCGCCCTCGACCAGGCGGCGCGAGCCGTGGTCCTTGACCTCCTTGCGCACGTACAGCGCGGGGAGGGGGCGGCCGCGCAGGAAGCTCGTGAGCGACACCGCGCTCGCGAGGGGGCAACCGCCGAGCTCGACGCCGGCGACGGCCTCGCACCGGGGGAGCGCGTCGAGCGCCTCGAACATCAGCGCGCCGACGAGGGCGTGGCCCTCGGCCGTCAACACCGACTGCTTGCAGTCGATGAAGAAGTCGCTCTCGCGGCCGGACGCGAGCACGACGCGCTTCTGCTCGAACGATCGCTCGCGCAGCAGCGCGACGAACCGCTCCCGCTCGGACGTGCCGGCGGCGCTCACCGCCCGCCCCGCTTGCGGAGCGACGCCTTCGCGGCCCCCTTCCGGAGCGCGGGGACGACGGGCGGCGGCGGCCCGCCGGCGCCCTCGCCCGCCTCGGCCTCGTCGCCCTCGCCGCCCGCGGCGGAGGCCGACAGATCGGCCTCCTCCTCGTCCTGCGTCGCCGCGAGGCGCGGCTCGGGCGCGGGCGCGGGCCTCGCCTCGACCGGGGCCGGGCGGGCCGCCGGCGCGGGGCGCGCGGGCGCCGGCGCGGGGCGGGCCGCGGGCCGCGCGGCAGGCGCCGGCGCGCGCTCCGCCGGCGCCCGCGCCGGCCGTGCAGCCGCGGGCGCGGCGGCGCGCGGCGCAGCTGCCGTAGCGGCGGCCCGGACCGGGGCGGGCGTCGCGGCGAGCGGGGCGCCCGTGGTGACGTTGCCGCGCACCAGCGCGCCGGCGTGGATGCCGATCTGCGGCGCGCCGAGGTCGCCGACCACGCGCGCGCCGGGCTCGAGGATCACGGCCTCCTCGCCGGAGATGTTCCCGGCGACCGCGCCGCGGACGACCACGCGCCGCCCCCGCACGTCGCTCTGGATGAGCGCGCCCTCGCCGATGGTCACGTCGCCGGTCATGACGACGCTCCCCTCGACGCGGCCGAGGATCTCGAGATCCCCGTCGCCCTGCACGTTCCCGCGGATGGCCGTCGTCGGCCCGATCGAGGACTGGGCGGCCATCGGCTACACGTCCATGTCGACGTTGCCCTTGAACGAGGCTCCGTCCGCGATGGTCAGCCGCGACGCCTTCACGTCGCCGACGAGGCGACCGCCCGCGAGGAGGTCCACGCGGTCGGCCGCCGTGACGTTGCCGGTCACGTTGCCGCCCACCTGGAGCGACGCCGCCCCGATGTCCGCTTCGACCAGCGCCCCTGCGTCGATGGTCAGAGGCCCCTCGACGGTGAGCTTGCCGCGCACCGTCCCGGCGACGATCACCTCGTCGTCGGAGGTGATCTCGCCCTCGATCGTGAGCCCGTTTCCGATGATCGTACCCGCCACGTTCGTGCTCCTCGTCGCGCCGTCGCGGCGCGCTTGTCCGTCCGTCAACGCGCGCTACCGCCCCGCCGGTTCGCGCCGGGGGCTCTGCGCGCGCCCGCCGGTCCGCTCCGAGAGCTCGGCCGGCAGGTCGAACTCCGCCTCGATGCGGCCGGCGAACGCCGCGCCTTCCTCGAGGATCACCTCGCTGCCGCCCACGTTCCCGGCGTACTGCGCGGTCGCCCGGATGGTGACGGGGCCGCGCGACGTCACGTCTCCCGTGAGCTGTCCGGCGACGACGAGCGAGCTCGCCTCGACGTCCCCGGTGACCGACGCTCCGTCCTCGATCTCGAGATCGCCGGTCAGCTGGATGTTCCCCTCGACGCTGCCCTCGACCCGGAGCGAGCCATCGCCGTGGACGCGCCCGCGGATGCGGGAGCCCCTTCCGATGAGCGACTCGGCGGCGTCCGATTCGCGGTGCGTGGTTGTCGAGCCTCGGGCCATTCTCGTCTCCAGTGCGCGTCCAGTGCGCGAGGGGGCCGCGCGAGCCGGGGCGCGCACTCGAGGCCCGGCTCGTCCGCTCGGGCGGGGCGATCGGCGTCGCCCGGCCCTGCGGCGGCGCGGACGCTACTCCAAGGCGCTGCGCCTCGCAACCGGCGGGCGGGCTCGGTGGGCGGTGCCTCGGCGCGGGGGGCTCGGTGCGGGGGCCTCGGTGCAGGGCGGGCTCCGCGCGCTGCAACGGAGCCCTCGGGGGGAGGGGGTGTCGCGCGGGGGGCCGAGGGGGGCCCTCCCACGAACTCGCGCCTCGTGGTGGCTATGGCCTCCTGTACGGAGGTGCCGAGTCCATGGGCGACCCGCTGCGATGCGGGCCGGCGCTCGGGTTCGTGGGGCCCTCCCCCTCGGCCCCCCGCGCGACACCCCCTCCCCCCGAGGGCTCTCTCCGATGGAGGGGGGCCTCTCCGGTTGTCGGTCGTCCAGCACCTCGCAGGAGGCTTCCGGCGCTCCTGGCCGAGGTGATACGGTCTCCTTTGACTGGGCTTCCCTTGCTCGCGACGCCTCCGGTGCCCCTGACGGCGAACCGACCTGGATGGCTCGGCGCGCGTCGTCGTGAGACGAGCGCAGACCAACCCAACCCGGGGGTTCCTTATGCGCAAGATTGCTATCGTGGGGTCTGGACAGGCTGGCTTGCTGGCGGCGCACGCGCTGGTGAAGGCCGGCTACGGCGTGACGCTCTACTCGGATCGCACGCCCGAGCAGTGGCTCCACGAATCGAAGCCGACCGGCACCGCCGCCCGGTTCGACAGGGCGCTCCAGCTCGAGCGCGAGCTCGGCCTGGCCTTCTGGGAGGACGCCGCGCCCCCGGGCGAGGGCGTCCAGCTGACCGCGTGCCCCGCGCCGGGCAACCGCCTCCTGACGCTGGCAGGGCGCCTGGAGCGGCCCTTCAGGGCGATCGATCTCCGGCTCCAGAGCCACCGGTGGATGCTCGAGCTCGAGCGGCGCGGGGGCAAGGTCGCGATCGAGCCGGTCACCGTCCCGCGGCTCGACGCGATCGCGGCGGAGAACGATCTCACCATCGTCGCCGCGGGACGAGGCGACCTGTGCAACCTGTTCGAGCGCGACCCGGCGCGCAGCGTCCACACCGAAGCGCAGCGCAACCTCGTCATGATGTGCGTCACCGGCCCGAAGCTCGGGTTCGACGGCGTCCCGCTGCTCCCCGTCAAGTTCAACCTGTTCGCCGGCCTCGGGGAGGCGTTCTGGATCCCCTACCACCACAAGGACGTGGGGCCGAGCTGGAACTGTATCATCGAGGCGATACCCGGTGGGGCGTTCGACCGGTTCCAGGGCGCGGCGACGGGCGAGGAGATCGTCGCGATCACGAAGGAGCTGGTGAAGGAGCTCATCCCCTGGGACTACGAATGGTTCAGGACAGCCGAGCTGTCGGACAAGCATGGATGGCAGAAGGGTCGGGTCGTCCCGGCGGTGCGCAAGCCCGTCGGGCGGCTGCCCTCCGGCCGCATCGTGACGCCGCTGGGCGACACGGCGATGTCGCTCGACCCGATCGGCGGCCAGGGCGCCAACACCGGCAACAAGATGGCGCGCAACCTGGTCGAGTGCGTCGTGCAGCACGGCGACCGGCCCTTCGACGCCGAATGGATGACGCGCACCTTCGAACGCTTCTACGCGCGGCGCGGCGGGCCCACCGATCGGTTCAACAACCTCCTCCTCTCCGGAGCGTCCGCGGGGATATTCCACCTCCTCTTCGCGCAGTACGGCAGCGACGGGCGGGCGGACAACGCGAGCCGACCTCAGGCGCTCGCGAACGCCTTCGTGAACAACTTCAACGATCCGGCGCAGCTGACGCCGGTCCTCGAGGACGTGGGGCGGGTGCGCGCGTTCATCGGGCAGACGACGGGGAAGCCGTGGCCGCTCGCGCTTGCGGCGGGGGGCGTCGGCGTCGGCCTCGCGCAGGTGCGGCAGCGCCTCGGGCTCCCGCCCGGGCACCCGAGGGCGCCGGCGCACGCCGGGGGAGCATTCGCGTAACGCCCGCGCCGGCCAGCCCGGAGCGGGCTGCGCGCGCCGCCGAGCCCGGAGGTTCCACCGCGACGCGGTGAGCAGCCCACCGCCATCGCGCAACGCGTGGCTCCGCGCCGGCCGGCCGGAGTGTCATGAAGTCGTTCGACGACCAGCCTCTCGTGCCCCTCGGGATGGGCGACGACCTCGGGCCCTATCGCATCCATCGCCGGCTGAAGAGCCCTCAGGGGACCGAGCTCTACCAGGCGCGGGACCGAGCCGATCCGGACGCCCCTCTCGTCCGGCTGGAGGTCTGGGTGAAGGAGCCGCACGACCGGTTCATGCAGCTCGCCCGCTCCCACAGTACCGTCCCGTCGGGCAGCGCCGCGCGCGTCACCAGGCCGTCGGCATTAAACCCCCAATCGCGCCTCTTCGAGCAGAACGTCGTTCTCGATCCTGAAGACTATGCTCTTCTCCCCGTCTTCGCCCTGAGCGTGGAAATATCCGGATAGATCGGCTTTGAGAAGAATTAGATCGTTGATGACGCTACGGAATATTGTCAGGCCTTCCTCTGTGACGTCCGCGCCGTAGAATAGGTAGCGCGTCCAATTGATCGAGTCGTTGCTCCAGCACCAGCCTTTCATATAGAGATGTGCTTTCTCATTGTCGCGCCATCGTTCTCGAATCGTTGATATGGTGGATGTTATGCTGGAAAAAATGTCGGGCGACACTTCCAGCCAGCCGCGGACCGAATAGAAATACGACATGTATATCGCCTCGTTGCTCTATGGTTGTGTCGGCGCTGCGCCTTGTGCGCAGACATTAGGAGGAGCAGCTTCCTTTTGTTGATGAGGGCAGGCCAACGCGTACCTCCGCGCCCTTTTCTTCGATGTAGCTGCGAACTTCAGGGTGTGGCTCCTCTTTGAACCAGTAGACCGGCTTCTTGCCGTGCTCGCCCGCGAGGCGGACTGTCTCCTTGATCTGATTTCTGGTGCTCTTGCCGAGGAAATTCTTGGGCTTGGTGACTGCGCTCGGTGAGTCCTTCGCCTGGATGAGCTCCGTGGACGTCACTGAGTCAATTTCTCGGTCATCGATTATTTGAGATGTCCCTCCGCTAACCCTCCGGACATCATCTTCCCAAGCTTTTCCTGCTTCGCCCAATACCTTGCCCTTCGCGAGACCGAGGGGATCGATGTGGAGGGTTGGACTGCCGTCGAACATGAACAGGTGCCGTCCGCCGGCCGCTCCAAGCGGATCCGGGCTGCACCAGCCGCCGGTCTCGGGATCGAAGAACCTGAACTTCGTATAGCAGAGCCCCGTCTCGTCATCGGCGTACTGCCCGAGCAGCCTGAACGGCGACTCGACGGTGGTCCTGTGGTTGAGGACGCTGACCGGATCGCGCCAGACGTCGGCGACCTTGCCCCAGGCGGAGTGGGCCGCCGACCAGGCGACGAGCCCGCGCGGGTCGAGCAGCTCCTTGGGCGTGCCGAGGTGATCGTTGACGTAGGTGAGCACACGCCCGTCCTGCTGCTGGAGCAGCGGCACGAAGGTCCCCGGCGCGTGGACGAACGTCCGCGCCCCGCGCTCGTTGTCGACGTCGGCCGCCAGCACATCGCCATCCCACACGAAGTCCACCACGTGCGGCAGGCCGACCACGGCCTTGGTGATCACCTCCTTGCGCACGCGCCTTCCGAACGCGTCATAGGTCATGACGACGCGGGTGCCATCGGGCAGCCGCACCTCCCTGAGCCGGTCACGGCAGTCCCAGACGTAGCGGGTCATGTCCTGCTCGGTCGCGGCGCCGCCGCTCGGGTGGTTCTCGCGGTAGCGCGCCAGCTCGACCTTGGCGGTGCGGCGCCCGCGCGCATCGACCTCGTAGGCCGCGGTCTCGGTCCTGCGCAGCACGCCGCCGGGCTCGAGCCTCCACGACGGCTGCGTCCAGCCCTGGGGCTGCTGCGCTTGCGTCGCCGGCGCGAGCGGCGCCAGATCGTCGTTGCCCGCGAGCTCCTCGAGCATGCGCGTGATCGAGCCGGCCGGGTCGTAGGCGAACACCTCGCGCACGGTCCCACGCTGCGCGGACAGCAGCCGGCCGACGCGGTCGTAGCGGTACGCGGTCGCGCCCCAGCGCGCGTCGTCGATGCGCTCGACACGACCGCGCGCGTCGTACAGCCACTGCCGCGCGACGAGCACCTTGGGCACGCCCGGCGCCGGCGCGGTCGCGCGCTGCTCGATGAGCCGGTCCATCGCATCGTAGCTGCTCCGCACCGTGATCGCCGCGGCCTCGCCCGCCGCGTCGTCCTCGCCCGGCGCGCGGCTCGTCCTCTGCACCTCGCGCCCCAGCGCGTCGCGTTCGATCGCGACGCGGTGCCCGTCGTGCTCGACGGCGCTCAGCGCGTCGAGCGCGTCGTAGGCATACCTCGTCCTCGCCCCGTTCGGCATGACGCGCTCGATGCGCCGGCCGCGCGTGTCGTAGGCGTACCGCATCGCACGGTCGCCCTGCCGCTCGCACACCACGCGCCCGAGCCCGTCGCGCTCGAACCACGTCTCGACGCGCAGCCCGCTCGCCTCCTCGAGCGCGGCCCCGAGCAGCCGCCCCATCCGATCGCGCGCGTAGCGGATCACCCCGTCGGGCGTCTCGTCGCCGGTGAGGTTGCCCGCGCGGTCGTAGAACAGGTTGCGCCACCAGGTCCGGTCGGCCGCGAGCTCAATGCGCCCGAGCCGCCCCGAGCTCCGGTAGCCGTAGCGGAGCTTGCGGCCGTCGAACGTCTCTTCCCGCGTCACCCTTCCTGCATCGTCGTAGCCGAAGACGTACTTCTCGCCCTTGGGGTTCGTGATGACGTGCAGCCGCTCCTTGCTCGTATATTCGAAGCGCCACACGCCCCCGCCCGGCTCGACGACCTGCGCCAGCACGCCCGTGCCCTGGTAGGCGAGCTGCGTGGTCTGCCCCAGTGCGTCGACCAGCCGCACCGGGTTGCCCATGCGATCGTAGGTCGCAACAGTCCTCGTCCCGTCGGGCCGCTCCACGCGGATCGGCCGCCCCATCGGATCGTACGTCACGCGCGTCGTCCGCCCCAGCGCGTCGGTCCTCGACACGGGCCTCCCCATCCCGTCGTGCGCGTACGTCGTCCGCGCGCCGCGTGCGTCGATCTCGGCAATCACGTTGTGCTGCGCGTCGTGCTCGTAGCCGAACAGCAGCCCGCCCTGCTCGCCGCCGTGCGCGTACACGCCCGTGACGCGCCCGCGCTCGTCGCGCGCGAACGAGACCGCCTCGCCCGCCGGCAGCAGCACCGCGCTCACCTCGCCGCGCGCGTCGCGCATCACCTGGGTCACCAGCCCCTCGGGGCTGATCTCGCGCACCACGAGGTCGCCCTCGTGCTCCCACCGCGTCTCGTTGCCGAGCGCGTCCATCTCCCGGACCACATTCCCGCGGGCGTCATGCCAGGTCTGCACGCCCTCGCCGTCGCCGTTGACCTCGGCGACGAGGCGTGCGTCCTCGTCGTACGCCCGCTCCCACAGCACCGTCCCATCGGGCAGCGCCGCGCGCGTGACCAGGCCGTCGGCGTTCCAGGTGTACACCCGGCGGCTCCTCGCCGCGGACCTCGGTCGTCCTCGCCCGCTCGTCGCGCCGGAGCTCCACCTCATAGAGCCCGTCCCGCCCTCCAGTCTTCCGGCACCGGTGCCCGTGGGGATTCTCGTAGGCGTACCAGAACCGCTCGCCGTTCTTCAGCGTGGTCGCCGTCATCCGGCAGCGCACGTCGACCTCGTACGCCTCGACGCCTCCCACCGCATCGACCGCCGCGATCAGGCTCCCCGCGCGGTCATACCGGTAATCCACCCACTGCCAGAGCCGCCGCTCCGCCCACAGCTCCAGGCGCGTGATCCGCCCGTCCTTCCACCACACCCCGAGCTCCCGCCCCGCCGTATCCACGATCCGGACGAGCCGATCCCCCTCGTAGTCCAGGCGGATCTCGTTGCCGTGCACGTCCCGGATCGCGCGCAACAGCGCCCTCGCCGATCCGCCCTCCGCCGCGAACACCCGCACCTGCCGCGACCCGAGCTCCACCACCCGGTACTCCCGCGCTCCGTCTCGGTGCAGCTCCAGCCGCTCGCGCCGGTGGAACGCGCGCTCTCCGGGCCCGACCTTCTCGAACCAGATCCACCGCCCCTGGCCGTCCCGCAGCGCGAGGACCTGCTCTCCCGCCTCGATCCATTGCTCGTAAGAAAACGCCCACCCCGGGCCGAGCGCCGCGTTGCGCTCCTCGTACCGAGAGGAGCGGTAGTGCCGCGCCCACGTGAGCGGGATCATGCCCGCCACCTCGATATCCGTCGCCGCGTCGACCACCGCGCCGTCCGTGACGTCGACCGGGTGCCCCTCGGTCGTGCACTGGTCCACCGGCGGCGATGACGACTTGCCCGCCGTCGCCCCCTTGTGGCTCCTCCCGCCGCCGCCGCCCCCGCCGCCGCCCGGCGTGCTCGGCTTCCTCCCGCCCGGCGCCCCCGCGCCGCCGCCGCCCCCGCCGCCGCCGCCCCCCGCGCCGCCCGCCCCGCTCGCGCTCGTCCCGGCGCCGGCGGTGACCGACTTGTTCATCTGCCCCATGCTGCCGGTGATACCGGCCATCCCCAGCTCGACGAGCACGTTCGGCGCGCCGAGCCACGGGAAGCACGGACCGCCCGTGTTGAGGCTCAACGTCTCCTTCAACGTGCCCGGCTCGTTGCCGTGACACGCCTTCATGCACCCGCCGACCGTCAGGATCTTCTTCCCTTCGATCTTCGTCCGCATCGGCGCGTCGATGACCCCTTCGGCCACCGTGCCCATCGTGGGATATGGAATCGGCAGCGGGCTGGGCGCCGCCGGCGTCGTGCACACGCTGACGGCCATGCCGGTCATCTGATGTCCAGAACCTTCGTGGACCGTATCCAGCCTCAGCGCCGTGACCTTGCTCATGGCAGCAGCAATTTCGCTCACACCCTGTCGGGCATACAATCGGGACCCGCCCGACGCGGATGCGAACGCGACGCCGGCCGCGCCGGTCGGGCGGCGACGGACCGTACGCTCCTCGCCGGACCTCTGCGAGCCTGAGGGGCTCTACATGGTCGCGGACATGGCCTCGCGACGGCTACTCCAGGACGGCGGCGTAGCGCCCGCTGGGCGTGACGATGACGTGAGCCTGGAGCGGCACGTTCAGCGCGTAGGAGAGAGCGCGCAGCTCCTGGGTCATGGCTTGATCCACCTCGGTAGGCGCCGGGTCGCCGCTCGGATGGTTGTGGGCGAGGACGAAGCTCTGGGCTGCCATGTCGAGCGCCGCGCGCAGGATGTCCGCATGGCCGACGTACACGCCATCGGCGCCACCGCGCGCGAGCATGCGCGCCTCGCGCACGCGACCGTGGACATCGAGCGCCGCGATCCAGAGCTCCTCGTGGACGAGGCAAGCGAGCCTCGGGCCGAAGTAGCGCGCCACGCGGGCGGCATCGGTGAGACGCGCGCCCCGGCGAGCGCGTGCGGCGTGGGCGCGGCGGCCGAGCTCGAAGGCCGCCACGAGCCGGGTGGCGTCGAGCAGCGCGATCTGCGCCCGCGCGGCGAGCGCCGCCGGAGAAAGGCGAGCGAGGGCGGCGAGGGCGCCCGTGCCGAGGATGCGCGGCGCCACGCCCGGGACGCCGAGCACCATCTCGATCAAGCCGGCCTCCGTCGCGGCGAGGACATCCACCGCCGTCTCGGTGGGGGCATCGACGCTCTCGCTGCTCATCGCGGCCACCTCCGCTTGCGGGTGAGCGCCGTCCACGCGCCACGCGTCGCGAGCTACCGAGGGGCGAACCGCCCGTAGATCTGGCCTGCTGAACCGACAAGCTCGATTCCAAGCGCGTCCAGCTCGTCCTTCACGCCGACCTTTTTGAGAAAATCTGAATCTTTGGTGAGAAAGAATCGCGCCGGCCTATTGTTTGTCGCGTCCGCCCGCCCAATCGCCAGAGCGGCCTCAAAGATCCTGCAGTCCTGGACTCCGCGCTTGGGCTCATCCGGAGGGAGCCCTTGAACGTACCGAAGGTCACCCTTGTAATGAATGTCGGGTGAATGCGGCTCGACGTCGAATTGCTTACGAACCACATCCAAGAACGTGTCGAGCTTGCCTCGGAGGCGAGCAATATCCTCCATGACGAGTTCACATCCAGCGCGGAGCCGGTCAACTCCGCTCATCCAGTGATCAGCGCGCTCCAATTCGTTCGCGAGTTGCCGGACGGAGGATAGAGCCTTCTCCTTGCCTCCGAGTTCTCGAAGAATCGATCCCCGAAATTCCATGAGAACGAACTCGGGGATACGAATCTCGACATGCTGACGAGAAAGCTGCGCGAGAAGAAGGATTTCGGGATCGCGTCCCAAGAAAAAGTCGAAGATGACATTGGTGTCGAACATGACGAGGGGCAGAGCGGTTGCCCCAGCGGGTGCGGCAGCAGTCATCGCAGGGCCCTCCGCAGGGCCTCAGCGCTGGCGTTGCCAGCCGTCAGGTGACCATGAACATCATATCGCAGTTTGTTCCGTACCAGCGCCGGAACGTCGCTCGGTCCGGTCGTTCCGTTGGGCAGATCGTACCAGATGATGCCCTCGGTGACCTTATTGAAGTCTCGAGATATGTAAGAAGCTATAAAATATCGGGAGCCTTCGGTCTGCTCCCGGAGGCGCTGGATCGTGACCTTGTCGAGTTGGTTCCGGTGCAAACTCTCGAGTGCATTCCTCAACTCGGCGAGAACGTCTTCTCGCGTCATGCCGAGTTGATCTCGCATCTGCGTGACTGCGTCCGATGACGCGCTGGCAGTGGCCGCAGCTTCCCCTTCGACCCGAAGCACCAGGCGCAGATCGTCGCCGCTACTTTCATCAACGATCTCGTAGGTATCTCGCGACATACAAGAATCCTACCACCTTCCAGCACGATGGTCCAGGTCGTCTTCACGGGGATGAAAGCTGAAGGGGGATGAAAGCTGACAGACGGGCGCGGGATGTCTAGAGCACCGATCACGTTGGAGTTTTGAAGAAATCAACAAAAGCGGCAGAGAGACCGCAAGGGCGCGAGGAGCGCAAGGGAAAGAGAAATATCATCTGGTCTCTGATTCCTTGCGCCCCTTGCGCCCTTGCGGTTTCTCTCTTTCCCGCATTCCTTGCCCCTAAGGGCGTGAAACTCCGCGGGGGTAGCGACCGCGCGGGTCTCCTTCAGGACCGTGTGCTGCTCTTGCGACAATTCGATTCCCATGAACCTACCTCCAGTGGGGTGGCGAGCGCGCAGGCGTAGCACGACGGCAGAGCTCGCAGCGCTCCAGGCGTGCTCCGGTGATCCGGAGAGCACGGTTGTGTCGCCGCGCAGCTACGCCAGCGCGCCCGGGACGCGTCCCAGCGGGCTTTGGCGCACACCCAGCGGACCGCGGAGCGCGGCCAGCGGGCCGGGAGCGCGGCCAGCACGCGGCGAGACGGCCAGAATCGTGTCAGCAGGTCCGAGGAGCCGCACCAGCAGGTCCGAGGAGCCGTACCAGCAGGTCCGAGGAGCCGTACCAGCAGGTCCGAGGAGCCGTACCAGCAGGTCCGAGGAGCCGTACCAGCAGGTCCGAGGAGCCGTACCAGCAGGTCCGAGGAGCCGTACCAGCAGGTCCGAGCAGCCGCACCAGCAGGTCCGAGCAGCCGCACCAGCAGGTCCGAGGAGCCGTACCAGCAGGTCCGAGGAGCCGTACCAGCAGGTCCGAGCAGCCGCACCAGCGAGTGCCGGCAGGCATCCCGGGGCTGCTGGCGGCATGCCGGGAGGTGCTGGCGACGTGCGGGGAGTTGCTGGCAGCCGACCTGGAGGAGCCGGCAGGGCACGGCAGTGTGCCGGGAGATGTGCGCTGGCCGCCGGATTGCAGCGCGGCGAGAGCGACTTCGCGTTCCTGTGCCGGATGCAGGCCGTGTACCCCGCGCGAGCTCCGTGGGCGAAGGCCGCCGAGGCGTGAGCGGCCCTCGCGCTGCCCCGTCCGCCCGATCGCGAGCTGTACCTCGCCGTGAGCGACACGGCCTATGTCGATATCTTCGAGGATGCCCTGGGGGAGATCCTCCTCGACAACAGGAGGATGAAGCTGCTTGTGTTCAACGCCGAGACGGAGGTCATTGAACGATGGACGCCCGAACCGCCGACCGCGAGGTGATCGAAAAGGTGCTCTCCGAGTATGCTGCCATCCCGTACGCCCACGATGACGTGGCGACGCAAACGGTGTTCGATTGGGACTCGGACCACTACCTGCTCATGATCATCGGGCGCGAGAAGCGACGGCGCGTTCACGGCTGCCTGGTCACATCGATCGGATCGGTGACGAGATCTGGATTCAGGCGGACGGCACCGAGCGCGGAATGGCGCCGGCGCTGGTCCGCGGCGGCATTCCAGCGGAGCGGATCGTGCTCGCGTTCTCCTCGGACGGCCCCTATCGCTACTCCGACGTCCTCGCTGCGTGAGCGCGGTCGCTGCGGCCTGGTGGCGCCGCAAGTACATGGTTTCCCTCGACGTCGCGCCCGCCTCGCGATGGCCGAGAAGCCATGTCACAGGCGACCGCGGCGGCGCGCCAGGATCTTCTCCGCGGCGGTGAGCGGCCGTCCTTCCGGCGTCGCTCCTGGCGCCCCAGCCAGGTGTGCTCCCTGTGACGGCGCGGAGCGAGGCGCCGCGGCCGACCCAGGTTGCGCGGCCGACCCAGGTTGCGCCGCCGACCCGGGTTGCGCCGCCGACCCGGGTTGCCCCGCGGCCGACCCGGGTTGCGCGGCCGACCCGGGTTGCGCGGCCGACCCGGGTTGCGCGGCCGACCCGGGTTGCGCGGCCGACCCGGGTTGCGCGGCCGACCCAGGTTGCGCGGCCGACCCGGGTTGCACGGCCGACCCAGGTTGCGCGGCCGACCCAGGTTGCGCCGTCCACATCGCCGCCGCTCTCGGCCCGGCCGCCCGCGCCTGCCCCCCCTCCCGCGCCGTCCTCGCCCGCTCCCGCGCCGACAGCAGCGCCCCCACCGTCTCGCCCGCGCCGGCCTCCTCCGCCGCCGCTCCCGACCGCCGCGCCCGCAGCCGCTCCCCGGCCCGCGCGGCCCACGCCCACGCCGCCTCCGGCAGCGCGAGCCGCCGCGCCGCCACCGCGAGCAGCAGCGCGAGCGCCGCGAAGCCCACCAGCCCCGGCGTCGCGTCCCGGTACGCGAACCGCCTCGACGCCCGGTCCTCGAAGATGCCCGCCAGCGTGTCGCGCCGCTTGCCCCCGGTGAACTCCGCGACCCGCCCGAGCAGCGGCAGATCGCTGCCCGTCGGGCGCAGCTCCTCGCCGGCCGTCATCGCCGCCCCCGTCGTCCCCACGGCCTCCCCCGTCAGCTCGTCCCGGGCCACCGCCACGTAGGTGCCCGGCCGCGACAGCGGCAGCGTCGCCGTGTACGCCCCCGCGCCCGTCGCCTCGAGCGGGAGCTCCCGCGCGAAGCCGTCCGGCCCCGCCACGTGCACGACCAGCCGACGGAACGACTGCGCCCGCCCGTCGTCGCCGATCACGGTCGCCCGCACCGACAGCTCGCCCCCCGACGCGTCCGCCTCGAGGCGCACGCGCGGATCCTCCGCCTTGCGCGCCACGTCGCGCGCCGCCTGCGCCATCATCCGCGCCGCGCCCGGCCAGCGCGTCCACGCCGCCCCCCAGCGGCCCTTCAGATCGCTCGTGAACGCCGCGGCCCGGCCGAGCCCCGCCGACCACACCGCGAGCACCGGATCCCCCTCCGGCCCGGACAGCAGCACCGTCGACCGGCCCTTCGGGACCGTCACCACGTAGCCCGCGAGCGGCGGCGCCTCGCCGAACGGCACGCCGGCCGTGATCGACGACGGCGCGCCCAGCGCCACCTGGAACGGCTCCTCCACGATCGCGCTCCTCGCCGCGAGGATCGTCTCCTGCGTGAACACCGCCGGCAGCCGCCCGGCGTCCTCCACCAGGTAGAACCGGCCGCCGCCGAGGCGCGACAGCGCCTCGAGCTCCGGCACGTCGGCGCCCTGGCCCAGCGCCACGACGCTCGTCGTGATCCCGCGGCGCATCGCCGCCCCCACCAGCGCGCGGCACGGCCCCATGTTCTCCGCGTCCGACCCGTCGGCGAAGAGCAGCACGTGCTTCAGGTTCGTGGCCTCCCGGTCGAGCGCCCGGTACGCCGCGTCGAGCGTGATGTCGACGTAGATCCCGCCCCCGCCCGGCCCCACGGCGCGGATCGCCCTGTCGATCGCCGCCTTGTCCGCCACCGGCCCGAGCGGCACGCTCCACCGCACCGCCGTGTCGACGTGCGCGACGCCGAGCCGGTCGCCGGGGCCGAGCAGCGACGCCGACCGCGCGGCGGCCTCGTTGGCGAGCTCGAGCTTCGTGTGCGCGCCGGCGCTCGCCGCCATCGAGCCGGAGATGTCGATGCCGATCACCTCGGCCAGGCTCGCCCGCCGGCGCTCCTGCTTCAGGTCGAACGAGACGGGGGAGACCTCCTCGATCGGCGTCCGCGCGTAGCCGCCCGGCCCCATGCTCCGGTCGCCGCCCATCAGGACGAGGCCGCCGCCGAGGTCGCGCACGTAGCTCGCGAGCGCCTCGATCTGGTTCGGCGACAGGTCCGCCGCGCGGAGGTCGCTGAGCACCACCACGTCGTAGCCGGCGAGCTCCCCGAGGTCGGCCGGGACGCGGTCGAGGCCCCCCTCGTCCACCCGGAACGCGCCGTCCGCGAGCGCCCGCGCGATGAACGCGCCCTGCCCGGCGTCGCCCTCCAGCACGAGCGCGGCCGCGGCCCCGCGCACGCGCAGGAACGCGCTCGCCGCGTTGTCCTCCGCGGCCTGATCGAGCCGCGGATCCTTCGCGGTGATCTCGACGTCGTAGCGGTGCAGCCCCGGCCCCGGCGCCTTCTCGCGGATGCGCAGCACGTCCTCCCCGGCGGCGATCGAGGCGTCGGCGCGGGCGATGAGCTCGCCGTCGCGGCGCAGGCGGATCTCGACCTCGGCCGGCGACGGCGACGAGGTGACGAGCCGCAGATCGAGCGCCTCGCCCTCGTCGGCCCGCGCGGGCGCGCGGAGGGCGACCACGCGGACGTCGGGGACCCTCCGCTGCTCCAGCGGGAGCACGTCGATCGGCAGGCCGGCGGCGACGGCGGCCGCGGCCGCGGCCATCGTGTCGCCGCGGGTGGCGACCCCGTCGGTGACGAGCACGACGCGCGCCGCGGAGTCCGGCGGCACCTCGGCGAGGGCGCGCCGGATGCCCGCGGCGAGGTCCGTCCCGTCGCGGCCGAGCGCGACCCGCTGCGGCGCGGGGAGCTGCGAGCGCGGGCGCGGCGGATCCTCGGTGGCGGCGCCGGCGGCGAACGCGATGGTGGCGATCCGGTCGTCCTCGCGCATGCCGAGCTCGGCGACGGAGAGCTCCTGCGCGACGCGCGTGTCGGCGTTCGGCACGAGGTCGATCGAGCGGCTGCGATCGATCGCGACCAGGACGGTGAGCCGGTCGAGTGGCCGGCCGATCTCTGGCCCGGCCACGGCCATGGCGGCGGCGAACGCCGCGAAGGGCGTAAGGAGATCCCCGAGCCGCGCGCGCCACGCCCCCTGCCTGCGGGCGTGCGGCGACGCGAGCGCGAGCGCGAGGTACCGGAGCGCCACGAACGACGTTGCGCCCGCCGCGAGCAGCGCGCCCCAGGGCCGCGCGAGCCGGAGCTGCGCGCCCGAGAGCAGCCCGCACCAGACCAGCCCCACGTAGAGCGCCGGAAGCGCGCCCGCGAGCATCCAGGCGAGCAGGATCGGGCGGCGGAGCGCGCCCTGTCGGAGGGCGAGGCGGAGCAGCGCGGCGAAGAGGAGCGCGCCGGCCAGCGTGGCGAGATAGGGCAGGGCGCGCAGCGCGGCCGCCGGGATCAGGGAGGCCTCCGTTCGGTCCGCATGCGGTCGTGCCGCAGTAAATCATCTTTGCGGCGCTCCGGGGATGCCGCTTCCGCGGGTGTGGCCGAGTGCCCCATCGGGGCAGCCGTGCGGCGTCTCTGTCGGTCTCGAGCGGGCACCAGGCGGCGTTTTGGCCCTTCCTGTTCACATTTCCATGTTTGTCAAAGATGGCACGCCGTCTGCTTCAGCGCGGGCACCGGTGCGGCGAGGCCGCGCAGCAGGGGGCAGGAGAGATCATGTCGCGCATCGAGACCACGGATGCCTGGAGCACCTCGGACGACAGCTCATGGGACCTCGACGAGGGGTTCGGTGAGGCCCCGTGCGGCGTGCACTACCAGGAGGGGGATCTCGTCGCGGGCAAGTACCGGCTGGTCCGCAAGATCGGCGAGGGGGCGATGGGCACGGTCTGGGTCGCGACAAACGTCGCGGTCGGATCGGAGGTCGCGATCAAGCTGATGCGTCCCGAGCTCCGGTCGGCGGAGCTGACCGACTATTTCCTCCGCGAGGCGCGCGCCGCGGGGCGGCTGAACCACGCGGAGATCGTCCGGATCTTCGACCTCGGCGAGACGGCCAAGGGCGATCCCTACCTGGTGATGGAGCTCATCGAGGGCGAGTCGCTGAGGAGCATGCTGGCGCGCGAGGGGGGGATGGCGCCGGAGCGGGCGATCTCGCTCTTGCTGCCGGTCGCGGGCGCGATGCACGCGGTGCACGAGAAGGGGGTGGTCCACCGCGATCTCAAGCCGGACAACGTGATGCTGGTGCGCCGCGGCGGCGGTCGGCTGCAGCCGAAGGTCGTCGATTTCGGCGTGGCGAAGCTCGTCGCCGAGCGCGAGGAGGGGCAGGGGACGGGGGCCTTCGAGGTGTTCGGGACCCCGGACTACATGCCGCCGGAGCAGGCGCTCGCCGTCCCTGACGTCGATCGCCGGGCCGACGTCTGGTCGTTCTGCGCGACGCTGTACGAGCTGCTCTCGGGGCGGCCGCCGTTCTCGTCGAAGAACGCGCTGGACGGCCTGCGCGCGGTCCTGCAGGACGCGGTGCCGTCGCTGGTCGACGCGTGCGGCCTCGACGCGGAGCTCTGGGCGATCGTCGAGCGCGGTCTGCAGAAGGAGCCGTCGCTGCGCTGGTCGAGCATGCGCGAGCTCGGCGAGGCGCTCGCCGCGTGGCTGAAGGCGCGGGGAGTCCGGGAGGACGTGCGGGGCGTGTCGCTCGAGGGCGAGTGGCTCCCGCGCGAGGAGGCCAGCGCGCCGGTGAGCTGTGGCGTAACGCCACGCCTTTCATGGTTGGAAGAGCGCGGCCGGCCAAGCCGCCGGTGGTCGTCGCGCCGCCGGGGGCATCGGCTGCACCGGGGGCGGGCTCATGCGGAGCAGGCGGCTTGCCCGTGAGAGACACCGGCTGAAGCTGAAGCGATCGGACGCGCGGATCGAGCCTCGCGGCGGCGCACGGGGAGCAGACGACAATGCCGTAAGCGTCCGGGGGATCTGTCGGCCTGGCGCGGGATGGTCCGGAATCCATCCGTTCATTGCGGAGCAGGGTGAATCCTGGTAACTGGCGATCCCAGGAGCGAGCAGGTGCTGGACCTCATGGTTGACGGGCGGGATCTCTGGCTGTCGGCGAGCCGGCGAGGGGCGCGTGAGCCGGTGGTGCGCTTGTCCCGCGCGGATGTCGGAGACTGACGACGCGTTCATCGTCGCGGGCGCCGCATGACCAGGATCGAGGCGTTCATCCCCACCGCGATGCTCTTCCAGACGATCGCCGATGTCGCTCGTCCTCACAAGGCGCATCTAGTGCTCCATCGCTTCGAGACGGCTCATCGTGACGCGGCGCTTTCCGTCGTCGAAGCGACCCCTCTCGCAGCTGACGAGTATTTGAGCGGCGGCTATCTGCTGATGTATCTGGCGTTGCGGCAGGCGCCCGCAAGTGAGCAGGACTGGAGCTTTGTCGACCGTGAGGCCGCAAATCTGCTCGAGTTCGCCGGTGCGCGTCAGCGTGGTCAGGATCTCGAGCTGGTCACGGTCCGCCCGGTGGCCAAGAAGACCAACGTGGCCAGGCTGTTCGCCGCAACGAAGGCGGCGATCGCGGCCAGCTGCAAACGAGGAGTGATGCTCAACGGTCAGCTCTACCCGAAGATCTTCTACGCGAAAGAGCTCGAGGTTCGAAGATTTCGGTTGTGGGTCGATATCGAGACGAAAACCATATCAGCCAATGTGGTGGGGTAGGATCCTGGCGCTGCCGCGGGAAGTCGGGCTGGCGGTGCCCCCGAACCGGCGTCCGCCTCGCGGCCCCCGCTTCAGAGGGCTTCGAGGAATTTCACGACCTGGAGCTGCTCTGCGCGGCTCAGGCGGCGCCACCTCTCCATCACGTTTCGCGCTTCGCTCCGGTTCGGGCTGCTCCGGCCGCAGATGTCGTACTCCGCGATACCGAGCGTCGGCCTCGGGCAGAGCGAGTCGTCCGGCTCGCCGTGCGCGTCGGCCGGCGGCGCCGGCAGGTCATGGAGCTCGACGGCGGCCAGGAGCGCCTCATCGAGGTTCGTGATCACGAGGCGCTCGTTGACGGCGCCCGCGTAGCTCGCCACGGTCTCGGCAGGGCGGAGGACGTTCAGGAACACCCGCGCGTCATGCAGGAAGGGCGCGCCCGTCTTGCCGATGCCCATGAGCGGCGGCGTCCTCCACTCGTTGCCCATCGCGCGACCCTGATCGGGCAGGGCGAAGTCGGCGAGGTTGCGGCTGATGCCGGGGTAGGGCGCCGGCCTGAGCGCCTCTGGCCGGACGAACGGGAACTTGCCCATGTCGTGGATGAGCAGGTCGGAGAACAGCGGCGCCCAGCGGTTGCTGAGCAGCTCGCCGCCCACCCGCGCCGGCGATCTCCCCGTCCTCATGATCGGGATGTGGCAACCGACGCAGTTGAGCTGCCGGTCCGCGGCGATGCCGCGGTCGGCGTCCGGGTCGCCGAAATTCGTCGGCGTCATCCCGGGCACCATGCGGCTGCGGAACGCCGCGAGATCGACGCCGAAGAGCCTCGCGCCTGCCTGGATGTCGGCGGCGAGCGGGGTCGACGGCTCGGGCTCGAGCAGCTCGGACGCGACGTCAGGGATCCCGAGCAGACGCAGGAGTGTGCGCAAATCTTCCACGGTCTCGGCGGTGAGCTCCGGATCGGGGACAGCATCGCAACCTCGGCCCTCGTTCTCCTGGTTCAGGGGTTGCTCGGTCGGAAAGAAGGGGCTCGTGAGCCCGATCTCCCCCTGCGTGCCGCCGACGTCGAACTGGAGGAGCGTCGGCCCTGCCGCCCGCAGCCCGAACCGCGCGAGCCGTACCTCGGAGTCGCCGCCGACGAACGCGAGGTCGGCGCGGTTCTCGTTGTGCCTCCCGGAGATGCAGTCGTTCGCGCAGAGGCGCGAGTCCGGGGACGGGGGGAGCGACGACGCGCTGCCCTCGAGATCCTCCGGATCTTCATTGGCCAGGATGTCGCCGGCGTAGACCGCCTCCATCAGCCCGCGTCCGATGTAGGGCGGAGCGGCCCGCTCGCCCACCGCCCGCACGAACCCGAGGTCGCTGATCCCGGTGACCGGATCCGCGCCGCCCGCGAAGTTCGGATCGACGGACTCGGGCGGAATGGTATCGATCTCGCAAGGCGGGACAGCCCTGACGTGTTGAATGGGCCCGCCGAACTGCCTGAGCGGATCGAACGTGCCCGTGACGACGTTGTAGTCGCCGAAGAGCGTGAACGAGGCGGTCGGCGGCGGCTGCGAGCGCGAGATCTCCGAGTAGTCGGTCACGCCCTGCCGTCCGGCGCGGGAGACGGGGGTGTTCTCGAAATTGAGGTCGGCGGGCGGGCTCCAGAGCCTGCCGAGAGCCTCGGACTGATTCCGCTCGATATCGTCCGAGTTCATGTGGCAACCGAGGCACCTCGGCTGGTTGAACATCGGCCCGACGCCCTCTTCCCGCGTGTGAACGGTGATGAAGAAGTGAAGCGGGCTGTCCGGGTCATCCGGGTCCAGGAAGCGACGCTCGGACGGTGTGGCCGCGGGATAAGTGAGGTGCTCCGCGTCATTCCTCGCGCCGAAGAGGGCCCGCGGGACGCGCGAGACAGGACGGAGCGCGCTCGGATCCGGCGGGCCCGCGATGCCGGCGAGGTCGTCTCCGGTCCCCGGCCCATCCGCTCCGCCGGTGATCTCGCCCGCACACCCCGCTGCGGCCAGGATGGCGAGCACGCTGTACATCGGGATTCTCGTCTTCAATGTCCCCTCCTCAGAATCGACCGTGGTAGAACGCTGGTCATCCGTACGGCGTCTGTGCGCGTCCGATGTGGCTGAAGCGCTGTGCGCCCTCCCATCGGTCCTGCGGCGGGCCCGGTGACCTGACGGCGCAGGCATGGCGGGGACACTCGCGGGCGAGTCATTTCTTCGTGCTACGGGCGCGATGCATCCATCGCGCGCTGCGCTGTGCGATAAGGAGCCAGCGACTATCCTGACAAGCATGAAATCTGCCAGGATGGCGAACAAGCCGGCGCCGGTGATCGTCGTCCGGAGCGCACGAGGCGTCCGATCTGTCGAGGTCGCGCCCGCCGGCGACGCGAATCAGATCACCGCAGCGGCCGGGGCACGCGCGTGAAGTACCAGACGTCGACGATCACGAACGCGAGCGCCGCGAGGGCGACGAGCCAGGTCCACTCGGTGTGGGCGTCCGGCTCCTCCGCCGCGCTGGAGACCGCGACCTCGCTGCCGCCCTCCGCGAGGACCGGCCTCGGCGTGAGATCGCTCTCGGCGACGCTCGTGAGGTTCGCCGGCACCACGACCGACCCCGCCTGCGGCCCCTGCCAGGCGAGGCGGTACAGGCCCGCGCGCGGCGTCTCGGCGACCACCGCGACGCCGGCCCGCTGCGCCACGTCGAGCCGCTCGCCGGCGGGGCCGATCGCCTGGAGATCCCGCGCCGTCGCGGGGACGCTCACGCGCAGCGGCTCGCCGGTGCGCGCCGGGCCGGTGATGCCGTGCGCGCGGTGGGCCCGCGCCTGCTCGAGCAGGTTGCGCACGAAGAGCACGAACGACGCCTTGAGCGGCCAGTCGCTCTCGCCGACGTCGAAGCCGAGCAGCGTGCCCGTCCGCGACGACGTGGAGATGTCGGTCGCGATCGCGCCCTCCTGGGCATGGATCAGCGCCTGCGCCGCCGCCTCCGGGGCGAGGGACGAGGCGGCGCGGAGGTGCACGCCGTCCAGCGTGAGGAAGCGCAGCCGCGGATCGGCCGTGTCCCACGACGTGATCGTGGGGCGCTCGAGCGCCTCCCCGACGACGGTGCCGAAGCAGCGCCCGGGCGGCGGGTTCACGATCAGCAGATCGCCGCCCGGTGGGTCGGGCGGGCACGCGCCGTCGATCACCACGAAAGTGTCGGGATCGAGCCCGGGCGCGCCCAGGAGATCGGCGAGCCCGCCCGAGGTGACCGAGGTCATCGGATCGGACGCGAGCGCCCGCTCGAGCCAGGCGGCGCCGCCAGAGGCCGCTCCCGGCTGCGCGCCCGCGCCCGGCTGCGCGCCCGCGCCCGGATCGGCCCGGCCGGCGCCGCCCGACGCGAGGAAGACCGGGAGCTTGTCGCCGGCCGGCACGCGGCCGTAGGCGACGTCGTCGAGCGGCATCGCGTCGCGCGGCGAGAGCTCGAAGACGAGCCCCTTGCGGTAGTCGCCGGGCGACGGGCGGAACGTGAGCACGACCGGCAGGCGCTCGCCCGGCTTCACCAGCACGCGCCGCGAGCTGAGCACGTCGAGGGCGCTGTCCTGCCGCATCGTCACGTAGACGTCGCGCGGCTGCGCCCCGAAGTTCGCGACCACGAGGAAGGCCTGCACCTCCTCGCCGGCCTCCGGCGGCTCGCCGCTCGCGCTGCCCGCGCTGCCGGAGCGCACGTCGACGCGGACGATGGCGGCGTTGTCGACGGGATCGCCGACGGTGATGACGTCGAGCGGGAGCGACACCCCGCGCAGCGCGCCGGGGCGGGCCAGGTTGCCGTCGGTGATCACGACGATCCGGCGGGCGCCGCCGAGCTGCCGGAGCCGGTCGACCGCGAGCGCGACCGCGGCGCCGAGATCGCCCTCGACGTCGCGCGCGGCGACGGGATCGATCGCCGCCCTGAGCCGGACGAGATCGCGATCGAGCGCCGCGACGAGCCGCGCGTCGCGCCCCGCCTCGAGGATCAGCGCGTCGCTGCCCGGGGCGAGGCCGGAGAGGAGATCCCTGGCGAGCTGCTTGGCGAGCTCGATGCGCGTCGTCGCCTCGCCCGACGGGCCCCGCGCGGCCGCGGACATCGAGGCGCTCGCGTCGAGGATGATCGCCACGTGATCGCCGGTGAGCTCGCGCCCGCGCGAGGCAGGGCGGGCGAGGGCGAGCGCGAGCAGCGCGAGCGCGAGCGCCTGCAGGACGAGCGGCAGCTGGGCGAGGAGCCTCCGGAAGGGCGCGCGCGCCATGAGGTCGCGCTGCGCGGCGGCCCAGAGCCACGTCGAGGGGACGCGCCGGCGGCTCCGCTTGATCTTGAGGATGTAGAGGAGGACCAGCGGGCCGAGCAGCGCGAGCAGCCACAGGCCGCTCGGCGAGAGCAGCGCGAGCGGGGTCCCCGCGGAGGCTTGGGCGAGCGGCGCGGCCACGTCAGTCGACGCTCCTCGCGACGAAGCGGCGGACCGCGCCCTCGAGCGGCTCGTCGCTCCGCGCCCGCACGTACGTCGCCCCGTGCCGGCGGGCCCAGCCGCGCAGCGCCTCGCAGAGCCCGGCGAAGCGCGCCGCGTAGGCGGCGAGGGCCGCGGCGTCCATGGTGACGTCGACGAGCGTCCCGGTCTCGGCGTCCTCGAGCGTCAGATCCCCCTCGAAGCTCGGCGCGAGCTCCTCGGCGGCGACGACCTGCAGGAGCGCGACGTCGTGGCCGGCCTGCGCCGCGCGCCCGAGCGCGGCGGTGACCGGGCCGGGATCGAAGAAATCGGAGACGACGCAGAGCAGGCCCGGCCGGGCGCTCCGCCGCACGACGGCGTCGATGGCCCGGGCGAGGTGCGTCCCGCCGGCCGCCTTCACGCCGTCGAGCGCGCGGAGGAGCGCGGCCAGCCCGGCGCGCCCGCGCACGGGCGCGTGCTCGCGGGCGATGCCGTCGCCCGCCACGAAGAGCTGCGCGCGCTCGGAGCGCGCGAGCGACATGTAGCCGACCGCGGCCGCGAGCCGCCGGGCGGCGTCGAGCTTCGTGGGCTCCCCGAAGTCGAGCGACGCCGACGCGTCGCACACGAGCCGGGCGATGACGTCCTCCTCGGCGCGGAACAGCTTGAGCACCGGCTCGCCGGTGCGGGCGTAGGCGGCCCAGTCGATGCGCCGCAGGTCGTCGCCGGGCGCGTAGGCGCGGTGCTCCTTGAACTCGGCCGACCCGCCGCGGCGCCGCGCGAGGTGCTCGCCGGCGCCCCCGGAGCGGGCGCGGATCTCGAGCCGCCGCTGCAGGACCTCGAGCTCGCGGACGAAGCTCGCGCCGAGGAGCGGCGCGGGACCGGGACCGGAACCGGAACCGGAAGAGGACGAGGGGAGCATCGGAGACGAGTAGACCTCGGCGCCGGCGAAGGGGCCAGCGGCGTCGCGGAGGAACGGCCGCCCGCGCGGCGAGAGGGGCGGCGGGCGGGGCCCGGCGTGCGGCTGCCCGGCGGCTCCGAGACAAAGCGCCACCCTGGGGCACCGCGCCACGTTCGGATTCTCCGCAGCCCTTCGAATTCCGTCCTCGGGCGCGCGTCCCCTCCGTGGCTCGCTTTATGCGAGCCAGCGCCGCTGTCCAGCCGTTCGTGCGTGGGCTCGACCGGGTAGAGCCGTCGATCGCCCTGTACCGAGGGTTCACCAGAGGAGGAGGCATCGTGAAGGCGCTCGTTTTCCACAAACCTTCCGACGTCCGCGTCGAAGACGTCCCGGATCCCAGCATCAAAGAACCCACCGACGCCATCGTGCGCGTCACCGCCACCGCGATCTGCGGCTCCGATCTCCATATCTACAACGGCTTCTTTCCGCAGCCGCGGCCCATGGTGCTCGGCCACGAGTTCATGGGCGTCGTCGAGGAGACAGGCCCGCAGGTCACGAAGCTGAAGAAGGGTGATCGGGTCATCGTCCCGTTCCCCATCGCGTGTGGATACTGCTTCTTCTGTCAGGCGGAGCTCCCGGGCCACTGCGAGCGATCCAACCCCAAGCATTACGGCCCCGAGGGCGGCGTGATGGAGAGCAAGGGCGGCGCCCTGTTCGGGTATACGGATCTCTACGGCGGTTACGACGGCGGCCAGGCCGAGCTCGTGCGCGTCCCGTACGCCGATTTCGGGCCGCGGAGGGTGCCCGAGGGGCTCACCGACGAGGAGGTCCTCTTCACGACCGACGTCCTGCCCACCGGGTGGACGGCGATCGAGTGGGCCGAGCTCAAGGGCGGAGAGACGGTCGCGGTGTTCGGGTGCGGACCGGTCGGGCTCGCGACCATGAAGATCGCCTGGCTGCGCGGCGCCGGGCGCGTCATCGGCGTGGATCGCGAGGAGTACCGCCTGAAGAAGGCGCGCGACGTCGCCCAGGCCGAGACGATCAACATCGACAAGGCCGACGCCGTCGAGGCGATCCGATCGATGACCGACGGGCGCGGCGCGGACGTGTGCGTCGACGCCGTCGGGATGGAGGCGCATCGCACCGTCCTCGAGAAGGCCGCCAACGTGCTTCACGGCCAGGTCGGGACGATATCGACCCTGAAGCTCGCCTTCAGCGCCGTGCGCCGCGGCGGGGTCGTGCCGATCGTGGGCGTCTACGGCGTGCCGTACGACAACTTCCCGCTGGGCCAGTTCTTCGACAAGGGCCTCAGGATGAGGGCCGGCCAGGCCCCGGCGCACAACTTCGTCGATCAGATCCTGCGGCACATCCAGGAGGGCCACCTCCGCGCAGACGACATCATCACCCACCGCCTGCCGCTCTCGCGCGCCCCGCACGGCTACGAGGTCTTCAACAAGAAGCTCGAAGACTGCGTCAAGGTCGTCCTCAAGCCCTGACCCGAATTCCCCCGCTCTCCGCGCGTCCGCGCGCCGCGCCCTCCGCGCCGGGCCGCCGCCCCGCCGCCGGCGCGGGCGCTCCAGGGCCCGCGCCGCGCGGCGCGGAGCCCGGCCGCCTGACATCAGCGTCAGGGGGCGCGCCGGGGCGTAGACGCATAAGTTATCGAATCTACGAACATTTTTGTGGGGTATGGCCCTTGCCTTGGGGCGGTCCTCGGCAAGCCCTTCGTTCGCTTGCTTGGCCACCGTGCTGGCCCTCATCGCACGGAAGGACAGCTCCGATGCCCAGAGATCTGCGCTCGTATCGACCGCTCCTTCACCCTTTATGGATCGGAGCCCTGGCGCTCCTCGTCCTCAACGATCACGCCCTCAAGGGGTCTGGCCTGCTCCCCGGATGGGCGACCGGAAAGCTCAGCGACTTCGCGGGTCTCCTGGTCGCGCCCGCGGTCCTCGCCGCGCTGCTCCGCCTCTCCTCGCGCCGCGGCTTCCTCGGGGCGCACGTCGCCACCGGCGCTGTCTTCTCGGCCATCAAGCTCGCTCCGGAGGCCGCCCGCGCGGTCGAGGCGCTCATGGCGCTCACGCCGCTCCCGTGGCGCATCACCGTCGACCCGACCGACCTCATCGCCCTGCCGATGCTCGTCGTGTCGTACCGCGTGCTCGGCGAGGCCGCGCGGCGGCCCGAGCCCGCGCGGCGCCCGATCGCGCACCGGCTCGCGCTGATGGCGGGCAGCCTCGCGTGCGCGGCCACGAGCAGCCCGACGGGGCCGTGCGACGAGGGCACGGGGTGCGATCCGTGGGAACCGCCGCCGCCGCAGGAGGTCGCGTCGCTCCTGATCGGCAACGCGACCGAGACCGAGCAGCTCCTCCGCGTGCGCCGGCTCCGCGAGACGGCGCGGGTCGACTGCAGCGTGATGCTCGCCGATCCGGAGGGGGCCCTCTCGCGCGATCTGTTCGAGAACGCCGAGACCTGGCTCATCGCGCCCGGCCGCGCGCTCCCGCTCGACAACGCGGGGTGCGACGCCTACCTGATCGACGCCGACGGGCTGCCGCTCACGCTGCTCGCGTGGTCGGCGGAGCAGTTCCCGGAGCAATTCCTCGTCACCACGACGGACAACTCGCTGCCCGGCCGGGTGATCGCGCTGCAGCGCGACGGCGCCAGGCTCGCGCTCGCCGAGCACCCGGCGGTGTTCGACGCGCCGCCCGCCGAGCCCCGGCCGCCCGCGGAGGCGTGCGGCGTCTCGGTGAAAGGGGGCCGGCTCGACTGGACCGTGCCCGTCTCCAAGGCGGCGGTCCTCACCGGCATCATGTCGTCCCCGGACGGGTGCCACGCCCTCGCGCTCGATCGCGGCGAGACCTTCTTCCTCTGCGCTCCCGCCGAGGCGATCCCGTTCAGCGCGGGCGACCTCCTCCACCTGAGCCCGGTCGAGATCGACGGCGGCGTCTACCCGGAGCGCCCGGAGAACGAGCGGGCGTTCGCGCGCGGCATCCACATCGAGAGCGAGACGCACGCTGTGCTCGTGCTGCGCGGCAACGTGCTCGCCCGAGGATCGATGATCGGCCGGCAGCCGTCCGTCGATTTCCGGGCCGAGCTCACCCCGCTCAAGGGCTGCCGCGGGTTCCACGACGCGTGCGGCAGCCTGGTCGAGCCGCTCGAGGTGTCGCTCCTCGGCGACGGCGTCTCCGGCGTCGTCTCGCTGCGCGCCGGAGAGATCGCCGAGCTCGCGGAGGGCGCCGAGGCGCTCCTCGTCGTGCGCGCCGAGGACATGCCCGTCCGCAACGCGGACTGCTTCACCGCCCCCATCGATCAACCCCGCCTGCTCGAGTCGGTCTGGATCGCCGCCGCCGCGGCGCCGTAGGAGGTCACGCCATGAAGCTTCGAATCCATCCTCTCCTCGCGCTCTGCGCCGCCGCGGCGCTCGGCGCGATCGGCTGCGGCAACGACGACGCGAGCGACTCCGGCGGCTTCGCCGATCCGAGCGTACCGGGGACCCCGCCGGGCAGCGTGGGCGTCTCCCAGGGCGGCTCGCAGGACTTCGGCCTGTTCCGCCAGATCCTGGAGGACGGCGAGATCCCCGGGCCGGACACGCTCGACGACGTCGGCTTCTTCGCCGAGCACAAGCTCGACTACCCCGCCGCGACGTGCGGCGACGACGTGTGCATGCACGGCCTGCTCGGGATCATGGGCAACATGATCAGCGGGTCGCCCTGCACGCTCATCCAGGTCGGGATGAACTCGCCCGTGGATCTCGGCGCGCTCGAGCGGCCGCCGCTGCACCTCGTCCTCGCGGTCGACACGAGCGCCTCGATGATGGGCGACCCGATCGAGTACCTGAAGGCGGGGCTCGTCGAGATGATCGACGCGCTCGGGCCGACCGACCGGATCTCGCTCGTCCGTTATTCGAACACCGCCGAGGTCGTCCTGGAGCACGCGGAGGGCTCGGACCGGGAGGCGCTCGCCGAGGCGTTCGAGGGGCTCGCGGCGGCCGGGTCGACCAACCTCTACGAGGGGCTCTTCACCGCGTTCGCGGTCGCGGAGCGGCACCTCGATCCGGGCTGGCAGAACCGCGTGATCTTCCTGTCCGACGGCGTCGCGACCGCGGGGCTCACCTCTCCGGAGCGGCTCGTCTCGCTCGCGCGCGGGTACGCGGAGCTGGGGATCGGCGTCACGGCCGTCGGCGTCGGCGCCGAGTTCGACGTCGACGCGATGCGCGGGATCAGCCAGGTCGGCGCGGGCAACTTCTACTTCCTCGAGGACCCGAAGGCGGTGGAGGAGGTCTTCACGGAGGAGGTGAAGACGTTCCTCGTGCCCCTGGCGCTCGACGTCGAGCTCGACGTCGACGTGGGCGACGGCTACGTCGTGCGCGGCGCCTACGGCACGAACGGCTGGCAGGGCGGCGAGCGCGGCGGGGCCGTGCGCATCCCGAGCCTCTTCCTCGCCGGCCGGACCAGCGCCGCGGAGCCCGTCGGCTCGGGCCGGCGCGGCGGCGGCGGCGCCATCCTGATCGAGCTCGTGCCGAACCCCGACCAGCGAGGCGTCGAAGACCCGCACGCGGTGGGCTCCCTCGCGCTGTCGTGGAGGCACCCGCTGACCGGCGAGATCCACGCGCAGGAGGTGGAGATCGAGGCGCCGAGCACGCCCGACGCGCCGCCGAAGGGCGGCTATTTCTCCGGCGATACCGTCGAGAAGGGCTTCGTGATGCTGAACCTCTACGCCGGCTTCAAGCTCGCCGCCCAGCTCGCCGCCGACGCCGATCCCCGCACCGCGCGGCGCACGCTCGAGGCGCTGCGCCCGAACGTCGAGGCGTGGCTCGAGGAGCACCCGGACCCGGACGTCGAGGACGACCTGCGCTACGTCGACCTGTTCATCGAGAACCTCATCACGGTGGAGGCGAGCGTGCAGCCCTACACGCCGGCCGAGCCGCCGAACCCCTGGCCCGCCGATTGATTCCGCGCTCATCCCGCGAGGCCGCCGGCCGGCGATGCGCCGCGGCGGCCTCGCGGGACGGCCGAACCCGTCGCCCGGCATTCACATGGATCCCATCAACTGGCGTTCACAGGCGCGCCCGGTGTCCTGAGACTGACGCGAACCGACGCAAACCGACGCGTACTGACGCGAACCGACGCGAACCGACGCGGACTGACGCATACCGACGCGTACCGACGCGCCCTGAAACGCTCCCCACGCGGCGAGCCAGAGCCGCGCAAATAGCGCTTCCCTGACGAGATTTGCCCTGTGTAACATCCTGTGTTTGCGGCCGTTCGAAAAGGAGAGCTCATCGTGAGAGTATCGAGAATTCTTGGGTTGGCGAGCATCGCCGCAGGTCTTTCGGCCGCGCTCCCCGCGAGCGCGGGGGTCGAGGCGTGCGGCAACATCCGCTTCGACGGGCTCTCGGACTGCGAGGTGCGCGTCACGGCCGAGTGCAAGGCGAGCTGCAGCGAGCTCGGCATCTACAAGACGGCGTGCGCCACGAAGCTCGTGCCGGTCTGCAAGACGGAGTGCTCCCTGTCGGCGGAGGCGACCTGCACGGACAGCTGCACGACGCAGTGCCAGACGGACTGCGACAGGGGCGTCAACGTCATCTGCTCCCACAACTGCTTCGTCGAGTGCACCACCGAGCGGGACGCCGAGTGCGCCGCCGCCGCCGATCCAGGGAGGTGCTCCGCGACGTGGGACGCGAACTGCGACAGCGAGTGCGACGCCCAGTGCGTGACGGTGGATGGAGGCTGCTATCAGCACTGTATCGAGTGCTGCGGCGGCTCGTGCACCGCCGACGCCAACATGGACTGCCAGACCACCTGTCAGGACGAGATCTTCGAGGAGTGCGAGCACGAGTTCCGCGCGAACTGCGATGCTTCCTGCAGCGGGGACGGCGCGCTCTTCTGCGGGGGGAGGTACATCATCTCCGGATCGCAGGTCCCGGCGTGCGTGAACGCGCTGCTCGCGCAGGGCATCTCCGTCGAGGTCGAGGCCCAGGTCTCCATCGGTCCCGACGGCGTGACGGGGGATCTGTCCGCCGGCATGTGCGCCGTGAGCCCGGGGAGCAAGGCCCCCCTCGCCGCGCCGTTCGCCGCGCTCGCCGCGGCGGCAGGCTGGCTCGCGCGGCGGCGCAGGCGCGCGTCGCGCTGATCGGCTCCACGTGGTCATGCGGCCGGCACTCCAGGCGCTGCTCGCGCTGCTCGCCCTCTCGGCCTGCGGGGGCGAGGAGGCCGACGGGCGCGTGGTGGTCGGCCTCACGACGGACATGGCGATCGGCTTCGAGGTCCACGCGATCGAGAGCACCACGACGGTGGATGGCGTCGTCACGCGCGCCGAGCGCCTCTCGTACGGCAGCGGCGATCTGTCGCTGCCGGCGGAGCTCCCGATCGCGGGAGCGCGAGACGGCGCCGAGATCGAGCTGTCCATCGCGGCGCTCCGCGACGGCGAGGCGGCGCCCGTCGTGACGCGGCGGACGGCGACCCGCGCGGTCAGCGGGCGAAGCTTGCTCCTGCCGGTCTCGATCGACGCGGCGTGCTCCGGGGTGGCCTGCGCCGCCGGCGCGACCTGCGCGGCGGGGGCATGCGTCGATCCCTTCATCGCCCCGTCCGCCCTCGACGACCACGATCCGATGTGGATCGCCTCGGCGAAGGACGCGTGCAAGACGCCCTCCTCGGGCGATCCGGCGATCGTGATCGGGCAGGGGGAGAGCGCGTTCGCTCCCCTGGACGAGGGCGAGGTGGTGCCGATCGAGGCGGGCCCTCAAGGGGGGCACCACGTGTGGCTCGCGCTGCGCACGACCGGCCTCCGGCAGATGGGCTCGCGCCTGCGGGTGGGGGGCTACTTCCCCGAGCTCGATCTCGAGCTGCTCCCCTTCACCGCGCTGGTCACGCTGCGCCGCGCAGGGGAAGGCCGCTGCGAGATCTACGGCATCCGGTTCCAGGTGGATCGAGGCCTGTCGGTCGAGGCCGTCCGGGGCCGAGCGCTCGACGTCGAGGTCACCCTGGAGGACCCGAACGGCGACGCGGCGACGGCCGCGCAGCGGGTCGTCATCGCTCCCTGACGCCTGGCGCAGCGACCCGAGCATCGCGCCGCTGTCACCGCGACGCACGGAGCCGGACGGGCGCGGCGGCGCGCTCCCGACGACGTCGGTCTCGGGCGCGACGGCGACGCCAGGATCACCGACGCTCTGTCGACGCTCTGTCGACGCTCGGATTGCATGACGATTGCATGGCGGGGAGGGACAGCGGAGGGCGCCGCGACCCGCGACAGGGCAAAGCGAGCGGTCGCCCGAGATCGGTGGGCCGAGCGGGCGCCGCTCAGCGGGGGGGCCGAGCGGCCCGTGCCGGCGGCGCCCGTTCGCGATGCAGGTCCGGAGGATTCCGGGGTTGGGGGTAGATCATGGTGAAGCAACAGGAGATCGCGCGTGGAATGGTCGTCCGGA
Organism: Sorangium sp. So ce836; assembly: GCF_028553905.1. Lineage (NCBI taxonomy): Bacteria > Pseudomonadati > Myxococcota > Polyangiales > Polyangiaceae > Sorangium > Sorangium sp. So ce836. The sequence goes on from NZ_CP102233.1 coordinate 953,122, forward strand.
GCTCGGACGGCGAGAAGCTGGGCAAGGTGACGCGGCTCGACGCGGACGCGTTCGAGATCGAAAAGGGCTTCTTCTTCCCGAAGGAGTACGCCGTGCGCTACGACGAGGTGCTCGGCATCCGGGACGGGGACATCATCCTCAAGCACGCCCGCGACCAGCTCGCCGGGGGGCGCGACCAGGGGCGCGGGGCCGAGGGCGCGATCGCGGCGAGCGACGAGATCCGCGTGCCGCTCGTGGAGGAGGAGCTCACGGCCGGGAAGACGGTGCAGGAGGTCGGTCGGGTCCAGGTCAGGAAAGAGGTCGTGACCGAAGAGAAGCAGGTCACCGTGCCCGTGGCGCGCGAGGTCGTGCACGTCGAGCGCGTCCCCGCGAGCGAGGCGCGCCCGATCGCGTCCGGAACGACGATCGAGGAGGGGTCGATCAGCGTCCCTGTCCGCGAGGAGCAGGTGGAGATCTCGAAGCGGCCCGTGGTGAAGGAAGAGCTCCGGATCAGCAAGGAGGTCGTCCACGAGCAGGCGCAGGCGAGGGCGACCGTGCGCCGCGAGGAGGCCGAGGTCCGGACCGAAGGGCAGGTGGGGCGCGAGGACGCGCCGGACACGGCGCCCGAGCAGATGCCGCCGGAGCTGGCGACCGGGACGGGCGGCAGGAGGCGCTAAGCGCGCCGCCGCCGCCGCGCCGCCGCGGCCGCCGCCAGGCACGCCGCGGCGACGGCGCCGGCCCAGCCCGCGCCCCCGCCGCCCGTGCGGCAGCCGCAGCCGCCGTCGCTCGGCCGCGCGCCGCCGGCTGGCTGCGCCCCGCCGGCGGACACCTCGGGCGCTCCGCCCGCGCCTCCGCCGCCGCTCGCCGCGCCTCCGCCGCCGCTCGCCGCGCCGCCGCTCGCCGTCGTCGCTCCGCCGGCGCCGGTCGCGCCGGTCGCGCTGGCGTTCGCGCCGCTGCTGGCCGCGGGGGAGCCGGCGTCCGGCGCGCAGTCCTCGTGGCCCGTCATCATCGCGATGCGCGGCCAGTCGAGCGGGCAGAGCGCCCCGACCGAGGTGCTCGTCGCGCAGTCGAGCGGGCCGCGGATGCACGCCTGCCGGAGCAGCGGCTCGAACGTCGCGCCGCCGTCGAGCGAGCGGCCGATCGTGAAGTCGTCCAGGAACTCGCTCGCGCACGCGTAGAGGCCCGCCTCCGTCCAGGCGAAGCAGCGCGGCGCGACCGTCGAGACGCGCTCGAACGAGAGCGTCGACGAGGGCGCGCGGAAGACGCCGTCGACGTCGGTGCCGACCGCCACCTCCGTGCCGTCCGGCGAGATCGCGAACGCGCGCACGAACCCCTGCGTGTCGAACGCCGGCTCGAACGTCGCGCCGCCGTCCCTCGAGACGAACAGGCGCCCCGGCGCGCTCGCGATGCGCACGTACAGCACGTCGGCGTCGCGCGGATCGACCCCCGCGATGTACGGCTCGCGCGACGTCGTGCTCCCCGGCACCACCGAGGTCTCCCACGTCTCCCCGCCGTCGGCCGAGCGCGCGATCGCCCCCTTGACGGGGCCGCCTCCGCCTGCGAGGCCGCTCACATAGATGCGCCGCGGATCCGAGGGCGCGACGTCGACCGTCCGCGCCTGGAAGCCCGCCGGGAGGAGCGCCCCCGCGCTGGCCCAGCGCGCGCCGCCGTCGCGCGACGCCCAGAGGCCGTGCCTCGGCCCCGCGACGACGGCGACGACGTGCGACGGGTCGCCCTGCCGGACCGAGAGATCGATCACCGCCTTCCCCTCGAGCTCGGCGGCGCGCGTGAAGGCGCAGCCGCCCTCGGCGCCGATCGCGAGCCCGTCGCTCAGCGCGGCGAGCACCCTGCCGCCCTCCGCCGCCGCGATGGGCGGAGCGACGGCGCCCGTGTCGTCGTACCCGACCGCGCCCTCGCAGATCCAGCGCCAGCTCGCGCCCCCGTCCCGCGTGGCCAGCAGGCCGTACGTCATCCGGGCCACGGCGCGCGCCGGGTCCGCCGGGTCGAAGACGATCTGGTCCGCGGAGGGAAAGACGCCGTTCGCAGCGGCAGGGGAGGGCAGCGCCGAGAGCGCCGCGGCGGCGAGCGCGGCGGCGCGCGCGCGGCGAGAGCGCGCCTTTGCGGCGCGCGCGGGGGGCGATCGCATCGAGGATCCATCGTACCGCGGGGCGGGCGCGCGCACGCCAAGAACCGCCCACGCGCTCTCCGCGCCCCGCTACACTCGCCGCAATGCCGGAGCGCATCGTCGTGTCCTTTCGAGGTACTGCGGCCCTCTCGCGACCGGACAGCACGGACGCGGTCCTGCCGTGGCCCGGCCGACGCGGCGCCCCGCGCGCGGCCGCGCCGCCCTCGCGCCACCGGGGCGCGCCGCGCGACGCGGGCGGCGCGGCGCGCGGCGAGGAGAGCTACCTCGCGCGGGCGCTCGCGCTGAAGAAGCGCGCCGAGGCGCTCGGCGCCACCCTGTGCGCCTGGAGCGCGCAGACCTTCTCCTTCGAGTTCACGCCGGACGACATCGAGGAGGCGGTGCTGCTCGCCGCGCTCGCCGCGGAGGACGCGTCCGTGCACGCCGACGCGCGCTTCGCGGTCGGCATCGCGCAGGGGGAGATGACGTACGTGGGTGAGGCCGGGCGCTTCACCGCGCTCTCGTGGGGGCAGCCGCTGCTCGTCGCCGTCATGCTCGCCCGCATCGCCCTCCCGGGCGACGTGCTCCTCGACCCCGCGCTGCCCGCCGTGCTCGCGGGCGAGCTCATGACCCTCGGCGCCCACCGCGGCGTCGACGGCGCGCGCCGGGTGCGCGGCCTGCGCCTCGACGCGCAGCAGCCGCTGCGCCGGCAGGTCGCCGAGAGCGTCGCGCGCCTCTCTCGGCCGCCGCTGATCGGCCGCGACGGCGAGCTCGCCGCGCTCGCCGTGCCCCCCGGCTCCCTCGCGCTCGTCCGCGCCGAGCCCGGCGCCGGCGGCTCGCGGCTGCTCCTCGAGCTGAGCCGGGTCCTCGCCCCGTCGCGGAGCCTCTTCGTCGCGCCGATCGGGGCCTCGCGCGAGCCGTTCGGCGCGCTCCGGCGCGCCCTCGCGCGCGCGGCGATCCGCGCCGAGAAGGGCCGCGCCTGCGCGCCCTCGCTCCCGGATCGGCTGAGGCCCGCGCTCGCGACGCTCATCGCCGGCGAGGGCGTCGAGCCGTGGACCGCCGCCGAGGTGGTCGCCTCGTGGCTCGCCCCGGAAGGCGCCCGCTCCGGCCTCATCCTTGTCGACGACGCCGGCGAGGTCGACGCCGCGAGCCTGGAGGTGCTCGCGATCGCGCTCGAGATGGGCGGCGGCCTGCGCGCCGTCGTCCGGCTCGGGCGCGCGGATCCGCTCCCCGCGCCGCTCAACGCGATGACCCTCGCCGCGACGGCCGCGCTGGGGCCGCTCTCCGCCGCGGGCGCCCAGGAGCTCGTCCGCCGCCTCCTCGACGGCTGCATCGACGAGGCGGGCGCGCGGAGGTGGGCCGCGCGCGCGCCGGCCTTCCCGCTGGCCCTGCGCGAGCTCATCTGCGAGGCGCTGGAGAGCGGCGCGCTGCGCTGGATCGGCAGGAGCGTGGCGCCGCGCCGGCGCAGCGCCGGGCGGGGCGGGCCCGCGCGCACCATGACCGGGGCCGAGCTCGCGGCGCCGCCCGCGTCCCGCGCGATCGAGGGCCGCCTGCGCCTGCTCGCGATCGGCCCGCGCACGGTCCTCACCGCGCTGGCGACGCTCGGCGGCGACGCGTCGGAGTCGGCGATCGACGCCCTGTGCGACGGCACCGGCGCCCCGAAGGTCGCCGCGGCCCAGGCGGCGCTGCTCGGCGCCGGCTGGGTCGTCCGCCCGGAGCCGGGCTGGCTGAAGCTCTCCTCGCGCACGCTGCGCGACGTCCTGCTCGCGGCCGTCCCGCCGGGCGAGCGCTCCGCGTGGCACCTCGCCGCGGCGCGCGTCGTCGAGGACCACGCCGGCGTGCTCGGCCTCGCCGACGCCGCGTGGCACGCCGCGAAGGCGGGCGATCGACGCTCCGCGGCCGATCTCGCCGGGCGCGCCGCGCGCGCCGCCGGCGACGCGCTGCTCGAGTCGTCGGCCGCCGAGCTGCTCGCGTTCGCCGACGAGCAGGAGACCGCGCGGGAGCACCGGCTCGACGGGGCGCCGGACAGCACCTCGAGCCAGCCGCCCACCTTCCGCACGCCGATCGAGGTGGTCGGCGACGCGCCGGATCCGCAGCGCGGCGCGCCCGTCTCGGATCGCTCCTTCGCCGACGCGTCGCGCGAGGCGGCCGACAGCGCCGCGCGCCGGCGGGGCTCCACGATGCCGGTCGAGAGCGGCGGCGCGCGCGACGGCGCTCCCCGCGCGCCGCGGCCGGACGGCGCGGCGGCGCTCCCGGACGCGGCGCCCGCGGGCTCCCCCGACGCGCCGCCGCTGGAGGAGGACTTTCCGCTCGCCGACGCCTCGGGCGATCCGCTCGCGAAGACCTCGGAGTCGCCCGTCCTGTCGATGAACGACATCGCGGTCCGCCTCGCCGAGCTGGCCAAGCAGGCGCTCGTGCAGGGCGAGCTCCGCACGCTGGAGCGGCTCGTGGAGGAGCTCCGCCGCACCGGCGAGCACCCGGGGCTGGTGGAGCGCATGACGGGGCTGATCTCGCTCGGGCGCGGCGCGAAGGAGGAGGCGCTGCGGCGCTTCCGGATCGCGGCGGAGGCCGAGGCGTCGCCTGCGCAGAAGGCGCGGGCGCTGCTCGTCTACGGGATCGCGCTCGCCGCCGCGGGCCGTACGGAGGGCGCCCTGCTCGAGGCGCTGAGCGCCCTGGCGCGCGCCCGCGAGGCCGCGGATCGCCGCGGCGAGCAGGCGTGCGCGCAGTTCCTGGCGAGGCTCGCGGCCGCGACCGGGCACGAGGAGGCGGCCCGCACGTGGACGCAGGTGGCGCGCCTCGCCGGCGCGGCGCCCCCTGCCTGACGGCGCATCGATTGACAGCGTCGTCGCGGCTGGCCATACCCGCGGCCATGTCGTCTCGAGAGCCCTCGGGCGAGCCTGCCTCCGCGCCGGGGACCGGCGAGGAGCGCGCCGCGCCGGATGCGAGCGAGGAGCACGCCGCGCGGCCCGGCGTCGGCGCGAGCGAGCAGCGCGCCGCGCGCCCCGGCGTCGGCGCGCGCTGGATCGCCGCGCTCCTCGCGCTCGCGCTCTCGCTCGGCGCGGTCGCCGGCGTCGCGTACCAGCGCTACGCCGCGGCGCACCTGCGCGAGCTCCCGAAGGTCCCCCGCTGTGTCCGTGGGGCGCGGGTCGCGTTGCGCAGGCCGGTCGCGGTGTCCGGCACGGAGCCCCGCCAGACGGCGTCGGGCGAGACGGTCTACCTCACGGCCGGCGAAGACCGCGCCGTCGCCTGCGCCCTGCAGTTCGACGACGCGCTCGCGCGCCACCTCGCCGGAGCGCTGGCCGAGCAGGCGCCCGCGCAGCGCGCCGCCCGGCTGCTCGAGCTCGTGCGCGACCACGTGCCGCCCGATCCGGCGCACGATCGCTCCGCCGCCGCGGCCTACATGATGGCCTCGGCGGCCCTGCGCGGCCTGCCCGAGGACGCGCCCGAGGTCCGCGCCGCGGCCGACGCGCTCGAGCAGCACCACGCCTGCCGCTTCGCCACGCGGCGCGTCTGCCCGACGCGGCCCTCGCCGCCGGCGCTCGTGTGGCTCGCCGGCGTCCCCGCGGCGCTGAGCCTGCTCGGGCTGCTCGGGATCGGCCTCGCCGCGAGCGCCGCGCGCTACCGGCGCTGGACCGCGCGGGGCCGCTGATCGCTCGCGCGCCGGCCGCCGAGCGCCCCCGCGCCGGTGGCGGATCGCCCGCGCTCCGGTCGCGCCCCCGCGCGCCTCAGTCGATCGCCTCGACGCGGAAGCTCGACTGGACCAGGCGGTGACGCCCCGCGCCGATGTCGGCCACGTCGAACCCGAAGCCCGCGCCCTGGTGGTGGATCCCGCCCGACGTGGCGCCGCTCGGCATCTTCACCGACGAGCTCACCGTCACGTAGACCTTCGCGCCCTTGGCGAACGCGGCGGTCATCGCGAGGACGCGCCCGGCGAGCTGCGCCGCCGCCTCGCGCGCCACCCGCGCCCAGAGCGCCGCGGCTCCGGCCGTCGACGACAGCGCGCGCACCCCGAGCACCGCGCCGGCGCCGCTCAGCTGCACCTCGAACACCGCGCGCGCCGTCTCGGGCGTGTCGGAGGCGCGCACCGCGTCCGCCACCACGGACGCGACCGTGCCGGCGGCGGGCAGATCCAGCCCCAGCGTCTTGTCCCGATCGCGCATCGCCTCGCGCAGCACCTCGCCGCCCCTGTCCATCGACATCTCGCGCGGCGCGGGGGGCGCGGTCGGCGCCGCCGGCGGCGGCGCGCGGTCCGGCAGCACGCCGGGCAGCTGCCACACCGGCACGCCGCCGACCCCGGCCACGCCCGGCGGCCCCTCGGCGCTCGGCGGCCCGTCGTACTCGGACGGCGGCGCCGGCGCCGGAGGGGCGACGGGGCCCTCCCGCGGCTCGACCGCCGCCTCCGCCGGCGCGGGCGCCTCCGGCACGCGGCGATCGCGGCGCGCCGTCCGCCCGAGGGCCGGCGCCGCGTCCTCGCGCGGCCGCGCCACGTCCGGAGCGCGGGGCTCGTCCTGCGGCGGAGCGAGCGGCGCGACGGGCTGCACCTCGATCTCGACCTCGCTGTAAGCGCCACTCGAGCGGGCCACGAGCGCAGCCGGGCGGTCCGCGATCCGCGAGAGCCACGGTATGGCAGCGTGGAGCAGCGTCGCTGCGAGCAGGAAGCGGGCCTCACGGGGGAACAAGCGCGAGCACCTTGCTGGGTGACGGAGAGGGGTGCAAGTGCGCGTTTCATCGCCGCCATGCTCTGTTCACGGCGCGCACCTCACCCTGCGCCGTCGCGAGCACATCCCTCTCGCTCCCCCGCTTCGCCGCCCGGCGGGCTCACCCACGCGTGATCCAGCAGGGCACACAGTATTACGGTCACGCTTAAATCTGCGCCTACGGCACGGTTGCCGCTTGAGCTTGTGGCCGTGCTGGTCGATCCTCCCGCTGCCACGGCGCCTTCCAGGCTCATGGCAGGAGCAGAAACGCAGCGCGGCGCCGCACGTGCACCGCGCTCACCGAACAGAAGCAGCGCCTGGCACCCAAGGCCGAGCGCTACGTCCCCGATGTGAGGAGGCGTATCGACATGAAGGGAACCGTGCGCGCAGACGGGTCGCCTGTGGACCTCTCGCCGACGCCCACGCCGCCGCCCGTCACCGTGGTCCAGGGCTCCCTGGATCGCGGTCTCCCCCTCGACCCGCCGCCCCTCGGCGCGGCGTCCGATCCGCTGGAGCAAGGGCTGCTCTTCGATCCGCCGCCCCTCGGCGCTGCGCCCGGTCCGGTGGAGCCGGGGTTCGCGCCCGGCCTCATCGATCCCGCGCTGCAGGGGGCGCCGCTCCACCTCGCCGGGGTCGGGCCGTACGGCTCCTTCTCCGCGCCGTCGCCGCGCGAGCGCCGCGCCCGCGCGTGGCGCGCGCTCGGCGCGTTCGCCCTCGCCGCGGCGACCGTGATCGCCGTCGTCGTCCTCACCGCGCGCGGGATCGCCGCGAGGATGCCGGTCAACGGCGAGGCCTTCCGCGCCATGACGCCCGTCAGCCGCGCGCTGCTCCTCGCCTCGCGCTCCGTGGCCGAGGGCGCCGCGGCGAGGGTGCTCGTCGCGCCCGAGGTGTTCGCGCGCTGGCAGGGGGCGACGCCGCCGCCCGAGATCCGGCACGACGGCTACGCGTCGATCCGCGGCGGCGTGCTCTTCACGCCCGAGACGTTCAGGCCCGCCGGCTCGAGCTACGATCTCGTGATCCATTTCCACGGCAACACCCAGCTCGTCCGCGAGAGCGCCGAGGTCGCCGGGCTGAACGCCGCGGTCGCCGTCATCAACCTGGGCATCGGCTCGGGCGCCTACGAGGAGCTCTACGCGCAGCCGGGCGTCTACGAGAGCCTGCTCGCCGACATCGACCGGGCGCTCGCGCAGCGCGGCCTGCCGACCCCGAAGCTCCGCCGGCTCGCGCTCTCCTCGTGGAGCGCGGGCTACGGCGCGATCGCGAAGATCCTGGAGCTCCGCCGCGGCATCGACGCGCTCGACGCGATCCTCGTCACGGACGGCATCCACTGCGGCTTCGTCCCGGACCACCCGAGCGGGCTCAATACCCTGCAGCTCGCCTCGTTCGCGCGCGCCGCGCAGCTCGCCGCCGCGGGGCAGGTGCTGTTCACGATCACGCACTCGGAGATCGACCCGATCGCGTACGCCAGCTCCAGCGCGACGGCCAACTACCTGCTCGGCGCGGCGGCCGGGCACCCCGTCGAGCGGTCGCGCTCGCTCGAGGCGCCGCCGCACCTGCGCCTGCGCGCGGCCGAGGGCGCCGTCTCGAGGAAGCTCGAGAAGCAGATGATCCCGACCACCGAGGCCGCCGTGGGCGAGCTCCACGTCCGCGGGTTCCGCGGCAACACGCCGGAGCACCACATGGCGCACCTGCTCCAGATGGCCTCGACCGTCCTCCCCGAGCTCGTCGAGCGCTGGCGCGAGGGCGGCGACCCCGCGCCGCCTTCCCGCTGAACCCGATCGCCCCCGTCAGCTCCGGCTCCGCGCCTCGTCCATCCAGGCCTCGATCGCCCCGGCCACCGGGTGATCCGACCCGAGCTCCGCCTCGGCCAGCCGGAGCGCCCGCTCGTAGAGCGGCAGCGCCGCGGAGGGCCGCCCGGCGGCGTGGTGGACCTGCGCGAGCCGGACCAGCGTCGGCCGGAGCGACGGGTGGGCGTCCCCGACGAGCGCCTCCCGCGCGGCGAGCGCGCGCTCGTACAGCGCCGCCGCCTCGGCCGCGTCCCCGAGCGCCTCCCGCGCGGCCGCCAGGTTGTGGAGGATCGACGCGCGCAGCGCCCCCTCCACGGCGGGGGCCGCCTCGGTGATCGCGAGCGCCCTCCGGAGCATCGCCTCCCGCTCGGCCGCCGGACGGTCCTCCTCGAAGAACGTGGCCGCGTTGTACAGCGCCTCCGCGACGAGCGGGTGGCCGGCGCCGAGCGCCCCCTCACGCAGCGCGACCGCCCGCTGGAAGAGCGGCGCCGCCTCCGCGCGCGCCCCCTTCCGGCCGAGCAGCAGGCCGAGCCGGTTCAGCAGCGCGGACAGCTCGAGCGGATCGGGGTCGCGCATCCGGTCGTAGCCCGCCAGCATCCGGCGGAACAGCGCCTCGCCGTCCTCGGCCGCCCCCTGGCGCTCCAGGATGGCGGCGAGCTGCTCGAGCAGCCTCGGCAGCGGCGGGTCCGCGCCCGCCCCCGCCGCCTCGGCGATGGCGATCGCCCTGGCGGAGCTCGCGCGCGCCTCGGAGAGCCGCCCCTGCGCGAGCTGCGCCGAGCTCAGCGCGTACAGCGGCCCCGTGAGCTCGGCGTCCCCGGCGCCGTAAATCTCCTCGGCGATGGCGATCGCCCGGGCGCACGTCGCCTCGGCCTCGGCGTGGCGGGAGCCGGCCAGCTCGGACGCCGCCTGGTCGAGTAGGCGCCGGTACTCTCTCCCCCTCCACCAGCGCCGCAGGGCGCGATCGGGTCGCATCCTTCTCTACTACCTCGTCCCCACCCGCCGGGGCGAGAGGGCCGGCGGGGACGTCCGGCGCCCGCGGCGGCGCCGCGAGGCGGGGGCGATCGGAAGAGCGTTGCGCCGGCGCGGAGCAGTGTAATCTGCTCGCAGGGTCTCGTGGTGCGCAGGTGGGATGCAGACGCTCGGTGCCAGCAACTGGCGGTCCTCGTCGATCGGGGCTATGGCGCTCGGCGCATGGTGCAGCGCCTCCCGCCCGGCCTCGGGCAGGGCTTCCGGAAGGGCCCCTGGCAGGGGACACTCGGCCTCGCGGACGGGGCGATCGAGGAAAGGTCGCCAAGGACTTTTCTTCCGTTTAGACTGCCCCGACGGCCCCACGCACCGACGCCCCCCACGATCATGAGGTCCAAGCTCACGCATCGCGAGGCATCGTTACCGAGGGGAGGGCTCGCCCGCGCCCGCACGGGGAAGGCGACGGAGTTCATATGAGTGCCAACGAAAACGTCGTCGATGAAGTAGCGCGCAGCGAGCCGATCGATCCGTTGCTCGGAAAGGTGCTCAACGGCAAGTTCAAGATCCTGTCCATGCTCGCGACCGGCGGCATGGGCACGATCTATCGCGGCGAGCAGATCCCGCTCGGGCGCCCGGTGGCGATCAAGGTCCTGATCCCGAACCAGGCGTCGCGGCAGCTCGACCCGAACTTCCACAAGCGCTTTTTCCTCGAAGCGAGCATCCTCGCGCGCCTCCAGCACCCGAACATCGTCACCGTCTTCGACTACGGCCGCATCGAGGCCGACGATCAGGACCGGTTCTTCATGGCGATGGAGTTCCTCGAGGGCGAGACGCTCTTCCGGCGCGTGCGCCGGCAGGGGCGCCTGCCGCCGCCCGAGGCGATGCGCATCGCGCGGCAGATCGCGCGCGGGCTGCGCGAGGCGCACAAGCACGGCGTCGTCCACCGCGACCTCAAGCCGTCGAACGTCATGCTCGTCTCCAACGAGGACTCGGAGGAGGCGGTCAAGATCCTCGACTTCGGCCTGGTGAAGCAGCTCGGCGACGACTCGGAGGAGCTCACGCAGCAGGGCGCGTTCCTCGGATCGCCCCGCTTCATGTCGCCCGAGCAGATCTCGCACGGCAAGGTCGATCTCAGGACCGACATCTACTCGCTGGGCGTGATCCTCTACCAGATGCTCTGCGGGAAGGTCCCGTTCGAGTCCGAGAAGTCGATCCAGATCCTGATGGCGCACCTCCAGCAGCCGGTGCCGCGCATGAAGGATCGGAACCCGGACGTCGACATCCCGGAGCCGCTCGAGGCGCTCGTGATGCGCTGTCTGGCGAAGGATCCGGACGGGCGGCCCGCGACCATGGACGCGCTCATCCAGGGCCTCGGCGAGTGCGCCCGCGGCATGGGCGTGACCACCGCGTTCGGCGGCACGCAGATCACCTCGTTCGAGTCGCTGCCCGGCGTGCAGATCTCGTCGCGCTCGTCGACCGTGCAGGCGCTCAAGGAGGCGGTGACGCTCCCGGCGCCGTCGACGGACGACGAGGCGAGCGGCCGCACCTCCGGCGTCGGCACGGGGGTCTCGGCGGCGACCACGGCGGACGCGTCGAAGGGCGCCGCGGGTTCGCAGGAGGCGCGCCCCGGCGGCGGACGCAAGGCGGCGATCCTCGCCGCGATCGGCGCCGTCGTCGTGGCGGCGGTCGTGTTCGTGCTGACCCGCAGCCCCGCGCAGAGCGAGGCCACGACCGAGCCCCCGCCCGCCGCCGCGCCGCCGCCGACGACGAGCGCGCCCAGCGAGCACAAGGGCGCGCCGTCGTTCATGCTCATCATCGAGTCGATCCCGCCGGGCGCCGAGGTCCTCGAGGACGGCAAGTCGCTCGGGCTCACGCCGCTCCAGCTCTCGATCGAGAACGAGCAGGTGCGCGCGGCGCCGCGCCGGCTGACGCTGCAGAAGGAAGGCTTCCAGCCCTACTCCATCGTGCAGGGGCCGTCCGAGATGTCCGTCCAGACCGTCGCGAGGCTCGCGCAAGTGGCGGCGCCGGCGAAGACGGAGGAGCCGTCCAACTCGGGCAGCAAGCGCAACTGGGGCCGCTCCGTTCGCCCGGCCGCGCCTCCGCCCACGACGAAGCCCGCCACCCCCGAGAACACCGCGCCCCCGATCCGGATCGACCGCTGACGTTCAGGACGAGCCCGAACAGCCGTATCGGCTCGTCCCTGATTTCGCCGCGCCGCGAGGGCGCGGCGCGGTCGCCATGCGCTAGCTTTTTCGCCCGCGCATGTCCCGCCTGCTCATCGTCTCGAACCGCCTGCCCGTGACCGTTCACGTCGATCGGGGCGACGTCTCCGTCGCCCCGTCGGCGGGCGGCCTGGTCACCGCGATGCGGAGCCCCCACGAGCGCCACGGCGGGCTCTGGCTGGGCTGGCCGGGCGACCTCTCGCGCCTCGGCGCGGCGCAGCGCGCGGCGCTCGAGGAGCAGCTCCGGCAGCTCGGCACCGTCCCGGTGCACCTCACGCCGGCCGAGGTGCGGCGCTATTACGACGGCTTCTCGAACGGCGTGCTGTGGCCGCTGTTCCACTACCTGACCGAGAAGGTCCACCTCGACGCCCGGCGCGACTGGGAGACCTACCGCGAGGTGAACGAGCGCTTCACCGAGGCGATCGTCGCGCAGCACAGGCCCGGCGACCGCGTCTGGATCCACGACTACCAGCTCACGCTCGTGCCGGCGATGCTGCGCCAGCGGATCCCGGACGCGCGGATCGGCTTCTTCCTGCACATCCCGTTCCCCGCGGCCGAGGTCTTCCGGAGCCTGCCGTGGCGGGAGCAGGTGCTGCGCGGCATGCTCGGCGCGGACGTCGTCGGGTTTCACACGGCGTCGTATCGGTACCACTTCGTCTACTCCGCCGCGCGCGTGCTCGGCCTCGATCCCGACCTCGAGACGCTCGCGGTCGAGGGGCGGAAGGTGCGGCTCGGCGTCTACCCGGTCAGCATCGACGTCGACGAGCTCGTGCGGCTCGCCCGGGACGAGGAGGTCCGCGCCGAGGCGCGGCGCATCCGCGAGCGCGCCCAGGGGCGGAAGATCGTGCTCGGCATCGATCGGCTCGACTACACCAAGGGCATCCCGCGGCGCATGCTCGCGATCGAGCGCTTCCTCGAGCGCGAGCCCGAGCTCCGGAGCAAGGTCCGGTTCATCCAGCTCGCGGTGCCGACGCGCGAGAAGGTGGACGCCTACGCCGACTTCCGGCGCACCGTGAACGAGCTCGTCGGCCGCATCAACGGCAGCTACGCGACGCTCGACGACGTCCCGATCCACTTCCTGCACCGGTCGATGCCCATGTCCGAGGTCGTCGCGCTCTACCTCGCGGCCGACGTGATGATGGTGACGCCGCTGCGCGACGGGATGAACCTGGTCTGCAAGGAGTACGTGGCCTCGCGGATCGACGACACCGGCGCCCTCGTGCTGAGCGAGTTCGCGGGCGCGGCCGCCGAGCTGATCGAGGCGCTCCCGGTCAACCCGTACGACATCGACTCGGTGGCCGCGACGATCAAGCGGGCGCTCGTCATGCCGCCGTCCGAGCAGCGCGTCCGGATGCAGGCGCTCCGGCGCCGCGTCGTCACGCACGACGTGCACCGCTGGGCGCACTGCTTCCTGAACGATCTCGAGCGCGCGTGCAGCGCGGCGCCCGAGGTCGGGGCGGTCCGGCGGCGCACCGACGCGCCCCAGCCGAACACGATCGCGAGCGCGCGCAGCGCCCCGTCGCTGGTCGTGATGCTCGACTACGACGGCACGCTCGTCCCGCTCGCGGCGATGCCCGAGCTCGCGCCGCCGGACGAGGAGCTCATCGCGGATCTGCGCGAGCTCGCGGCGCGCCCGCGGACGCAGGTGCACGTGGTGAGCGGCCGGCCGCGCGAGGATCTCGATCGCTGGCTGGGCGAGCTGCCCATCAGCCTGCACGCGGAGCACGGGTTCTTCTCCCGCGCGGCCCCCGGCGAGCCCTGGGTCGCGCTCCGCGAGGCGTCGCTCGACTGGAAGCCGCGGGTCCGCGACGTCCTCCAGGGGTTCGTCGACCGCACGGCGGGCAGCTTCATCGAGGAGAAGGTGGCGTCGATCGCGTGGCACTACCGGTCGGCCGACCCGGAGCTCGCCAGCCAGATGGCGCGCGAGGTGCCCGCCAAGCTCGAGGAGGTGCTGCGCGAGCGCGACCTCGAGCTGATCCCCGGCCGGAAGGTGCTGGAGGTGCGGCTGCGCGGCGTGAACAAGGGGGTGATCGTGCCGCGGGTGCTGGCGACGGTGCCGCCCGAGGCGATGGTGGTCGCGCTCGGCGACGACCGGACGGACGAGGATCTGTTCGCGGCGCTCCCCCCGACGGCCCTGACCATCCACGTGGGCGGCGGGGAGAGCTCCGCGGCGTTTCAGCTGCCCGATCCGGCCGCGGCGCGGCGCTTCCTGCGCGCGCTCGTGGCGTGAGCGCCCGCGCTGCGGCGCACGCGAGCTAGCGGCGGCCGCGGCGCCGGAGGGCGGCCCCGAGGAGCGCGGCCGCCGCGGCGGCGGCCGCGCCCGAGCCGGCGAGCGGGCCACCTGCGAGCGCCCCGCCGGCGCTGCACGAGCCGGCGTGGCTGGCGGCGGCGTCGCTGTCGATCTCCGCGCCGTCGTTGCCGGCGGCGTCGCCGTCCGCGCCGTCGTTGCCGGCGGCGTCGCTGTCCACGCCGTCGCTGTCGGCGGCGTCGCTGTCCGCGCCGTCGCTCTCGGCCGCGGCGCCGCCGGCGTCGTCGGCGGCGGCAGCCCTCATGGCGATCGTGGCGTCGGCGAGGCCGGGCCCGAACTCGTAGGCGCCGATGTCGATCGCGCCCGCGGTCGGCCGCTGCGGCGCTCCGCTGGCCGCGCGCACGCCCCTGGCGGGGGCGGACCGCGGCGCGGCGAGCGGGCTCGGGAACGGGTGCCCGGCCGGGCTCGGCGTCCACCGGGCGCCGGCGTCGATGAGCGGGCTGCCCGCCGCCGGGCGGAGGTCGAGCGAGCCGACGTCGGCGAACCTGGGATCGGCGCCCTGCAGCGTGCCCGTCCACGCCGCGGGGATGGCCGAGGAGCCGGACGGAACCCAGTTGTTCGCGCCCGCGATGAGCGCCGCTCCCGTCACCCAGCTCGCCGACCTGTCGACGTAGACCTCCACGCCGCCGCCGCCGCGCCGATAGAACACGTTGTTGCTCATCTCGACGCTCTCGATGCCGTCGAACATCCGGATCGCCGGCCGCGAGCCGGGGGCGAGCAGGAACGTGTTGTTGACGAACCGGAAGCGACCGAACGTCTGCCCCGTCCCGTCGCCGCCGATGCGCGCGAGGAAGTGCTGGCCCGTCTTGACGAAGACGTTGCCGACCACGTCCGAGTCCTCGCGCGCGAGCCCCTCGTCCTGGCCGTCGGGCCCGATGAGCTCGATCTCGTGGTATTTCGCGCCCTCGATCCAGTTGTAATAGATCTCGTTCCGCTCGGCGCGGCTCTTCACGTTGTTGCCGCCGTTGCCGTCGTGGACGTAGCAATGCCGCATGCGGAACACCGAGCCGAGGCGCGTCTCCTCGTCGGTCGCGATGTAGATGGGGTGCCTGCTGTCGCCGGAGCCGCACGCGTAGACCTCGACGTACTCCAGCGTGAACGAGCCCGACTCGGAGTCGGCGCCTAGGATGCCGTGGCCTGGGCAATCGTGCACCACCGCGTCGCGGACGGTGACGTCGTGCGCGCGGTTGAACACGCAGCGGCTCGCGCCCCGGGTGATCTCGAATCCTTCGAAGGTGTAATGATTGCCACCGAAGACCACCGTGTTCGTCCCTCCGGACAGCACGGGGCGGCGGCCGTTCACGCGGACGCCGCGGATGGTGATCTTCTGCGCTTCGGTGCCGGATTTCTTGAAGATCACGTCCCCTGGATAGGTCGCGTCGCCCTGGACCTCGACCACATCCCCCGCAGCGAGACGAGGGGCGACCTCCGCGAGGCTCGAGTACTGCTTGCCTCGACCCACCTCGTACGTCGCTCCGCTCGCCGGCGAGGCCGCGAGCAGCACGGAGAGCCCGATGCCCGGCGCGACGAGAGAGAGCGTGACGAGGTGTCTTGTATTGAGTTGCTGCATCGCCGCAATCTCACGTGCTGCGGAGTCGAAGTGCAAGCTGCTTTTTAATGAAATGCATGATGGGTAATTCAGGCGACACCTTACGGCGGCCAATGTACGCCATTCCTTCACGGATCCCCGGGGTTTTTGATGTTGCTGACTCTCCGTGCCCGCAGGCAAATTCGATGGAATGAATGCAGTTGGCGAATCGGCTCCGAGGTGCGGAGGGTTTCCGCGGGGATTCGAGCGGCGCCCGGGCGCGCCTGGCACGGGAATTGAAATTGAAAATGAGATGGATATGGATATGGAGATGGATTGCGATGAATCGAGAGGAAGAAAGCCGCCGAGGCGCCAAGAGAGCGAGAAGTGCGACGGGGCAAACCGCCAAGGCGCCAAGGGCGCCCAGAAAACAAGAAGAACTGAGGTGAAGAGCTCGGCCGAGGAACACGGGAAGCCCACGATTCCTCTCTTGGCGTCCTTGGCGCCTTGGCGGTCTTCTCCTCCCTCTCGTCCGAGCGGCGCGCGGGGCAGGGGGACCGGTCCCCCTCGGCACGGGCGCCGTTCCGTGCCATGGATCCGGCCATGTCCCGGGTTGTCCTCGCCTCCACGTCTCCGTTCCGGAGGGCGCTCCTCGATCGCCTCGGGCTCGCGTACGAGGCCGTCGCGCCGGCGTTCGACGAGATCGCGCCCGAGGGGCTGGCGCCCGTCGCCTGCGCCCGCGCTTTCGCGGAGGGGAAGGCGCTGAGCCTCGCGGCCGCGCATGAAGGCGCCCTGATCATCGGCGCCGACCAGGCGCTCGATCTCGACGGCGAGCTCCTCCGCAAGCCGGCGTCGCTCGACGAGGCGGCGGACCAGCTCGGGCGGCTCGCCGGGCGCGTCCACGCCCTCCACACCGCCGTCGCGGTGCACGCGCCTCCGGGGCTGCCGCTCGCGCCCGGGGAGCCGCGGACGCTGGTCGAGACCGTCACGGTGGAGCTCCGCGTCCGGCCGCTCGACCGCGCGCAGATCCGCCGCTACGTCGCGCTGGATCGGCCCATCGGCAGCGCGGGCGGGTACCTCTTCGAGAAGCACGGGCCGTGGCTGTTCGACGACGTGCGCCACGCCGACGAGACCGCCATCGTGGGGCTGCCGCTCGTGCCGCTCTGCCGCCTCCTGCGCCGGTTCGGGGTCGATCCGCTCGGCCCGCCCGCGCCCGCCTGAGCGCCCCGCCGCGCGCCGCCGCGAGAACGGCGCTCGTCAGCGCGAGCAGCCGCAGGAGCGACGGACGACGAGCTCGACGGGGAGCCGTGGCTGCGGCTCCGCGGCGCCGCTCTGCGCGGCGCCGCTCTGGACGAGCCGCACGAGCTCCCGGACGGCGAGCCTCCCGACGAGCTCCGTCGGCGGGCGGACCGTGGTGAGCGCCGGATCGAGGTGCCGGGCAGGACCGATGTCGTCGAACCCCACCACCGACACGTCGGCGGGGACGCCCCGGCCCTCGCTCCGCAGCGCATCCATCGCGCCGATCGCGGCGGCGTCGCACCAGCCGACGACCGCGTCGAGCTCCGCCTGCTCGCGGAGCCACGCCATCGTCGAGGCGCGCGCCTCCTCGGCGCTGAGCCCGCTGCGGCAGAGGCGCGGATCGACCGGGAGGCCGTGGCGCACGAGCGTTGCCCGGTACGCCTCCTCGCGCCGCCCCGCGTCCTCGTTCCCCGCGGGGCCCCGCAGGAACGCGATGCGACGCCGGCCGTGCGCCTGGATCAGGTGCTCGATCGACTCCCGCACGCCGGCCTCGTTGTCGATGGCGATGCTCGGCAAGGAGAGGTCCGGCGGCGGCGTTCGATAGACGAGCAGCGCCGGGAACCCCTCGGCCGCGAGCCGCCTCAGGCTCGCCTCGCCCATCGCGGAGCCGAAGATCAGGACGCCATCGGTGTTGTGCCGGCCGAGCATCCGACGCAGCGAGCTCTCCGAGCGCAGTGCGATGAGGAGATCATACCCCTCCTCGGTGGCCGCGCTCGCGACGACCTGGAGGAAGCTCGACATGAACTCGGTGCCGATGGTGGGCAGGAGAAAGCCGAGGGAGCCTGTCCGGCCCTGCGCGAGGCTCCTCGCGGCCGCGTTCGCGACGTAGCCGAGATCGCGTATCGCGGCGAGCACCCGCTCGCGCGTCTTCGCGCTGCACTTGCCCCGGTCGTTCAGGACCCGGCTGACCGTCGCCGGAGACACCCCGGCGTGCCGGGCCACCTCCTCCATGCGCACCGACGGCCGAGCGCCGGAGTTCGTCGTGACCGCCTGAGGCGAAGATTTCATGATACAAGACAAGCCGAAGGAAAGCGCTTCCATTCTAGTCGTCGCGGCTGGCTTCTGTCAAACCGAACTCCGCGCGTCGACACGGTTCGATTGGCCAAGGAAAAATTCGAGGATGTCGGAATGTGCCGGAGGGCGATTGGACCGCCCGAGGCGGAGCGCTGACGCGTAGCGCTGGCCGCTGGCGCAGGCGGGCGGCGCCGCGGGCACGCCGCGGGCACGATCGGCGCGGCCGGCGCGGCCGGCGCGGCCGTGGCGCGCGCGTTGCTAACCCGTGGCTCACCGTGGATCGAGGGCCGAGCTTGCCGCTGGGCTCCGCTGACTGAGCACCTTCTGCCGGGCGACGCCGACGGGGCGGGCCAGGCGCTCGACGAGGTGAGGCGATGATGGAACGCCCGCCCATCCAGGCGAACGAGACGCTCTCGGCCGCCGAGCTGTCCGTGTCGTGGCCGGCCCTGGAGAACGAGGAGCGGGTGCAGGCCTATCGCCGCCTGCGGCGCGAGGAGGCGGAGGATTTCTTCCAGGGCCTCCCCACCGCCGACCAAGCCGCGCTCCTCGCCGCCCTCAGCAAGGGCGAGCGGAGGCTGTGGCTCCGCCTGCTCGCGCCCGACGACGTGGCGGACATCCTCCTCGAGGTGTCCCCGGCCGAGCAGGAAGAGCTCCTCTCGCTGCTCGACCATCCGACGCGCCGGGAGGTGAGCGCCCTCCTCGCCTACGCGGAGGACGAGGCCGGCGGGCTCATGAGCCCGTGGTTCGCGCGCGTGCGGCCCGAGGCGACCGTCGACGAGGCGATCAGCTACCTCAAGCGGCAGGCCCGGGATCACCTCGAGACCATCTACTACGGTTATGTGCTCGACGCCGAGCAGCGGCTGCGCGGCGTGGTGTCGCTGAGGCAGCTCATGATCACGCCCGGCCACCTCCGGATCAGCGACGTCATGAGGACCGACGTCGTCTCGGTCAACGAGGACGCCGACCAGGAGGCGGTCGCGCGGCGCTTCGCGGAGCACGATCTCGTGGCGATCCCCGTCGTCGACGGCGAGGGCCGCATGAAGGGGATCGTCACCGCCGACGACATCGTGGACGTCGTGGAGGAGGAGGCGACCGAGGACATCCAGAAGCTCGGCGGCATGCAGGCGCTCGACGCGCCGTACCTCCGGACCCCGCTCTTCAAGATGCTCGGCAAGCGCGCGGGCTGGCTCTCCGCGCTGTTCGTGGGCGAGCTCCTCACCGCCACCGCGATGGGGCACTATGAGGACGAGATCGCCCGCGCGGTCGTGCTGGCTCTCTTCGTGCCGCTCATCATCTCGAGCGGGGGCAACTCCGGATCTCAGGCGACGACGCTGGTCATCCGGGCGATGGCGCTCGGCGAGATCCGGATCGGCGATTTCTTCCGCGTCAGCCGCCGGGAGCTCGCGTCGGGCCTCCTGCTCGGCGGGATCCTCGGCGGGATCGGCTTCCTGCGCGTCCTCGCCTGGGAGCAGCTCTTCGGGGCCTACGGCCGGCACTACGTGCTGCTCGCGCTGACCGTCGCCCTCAGCCTGGTCGGCGTCGTGACGTGGGGCACGCTGGCGGGCGCGCTCCTGCCGTTCGCGCTCCGGGCGCTCGGCTTCGACCCGGCGAGCGCCTCGGCGCCGTTCGTGGCGACCCTCGTCGACGTCTCCGGCCTCGTGATCTACTTCAGCGTGGCCGAGCTCCTGCTCCGCGGGATCCTGCTGTGAAGCGGGCGGGCGGCCGCCGTGGCGCGTGCGGCCCGCGCGGCGCCCCGCGGGCGCGGCTCCCCGGGCCTGGAGGCGCCCGGGGAGGGGAGGGCGGCTCCGCCGCGGCGCGCGCTAGGGGGCGACGCGCGACGCGAGATAGCGGGCCGCGTAGGCCCCGATCACGCGCGCGTCCTCGCGCCAGCGGCCGCCCATCGTCAGCTTGTCCGCCTCGGCGGCGCTCATGGCCGTGTTCGGGATGGGCGACGGCGTGCGGCTCGAGAACTGGACCTCGTCGAGCACCTTGCCGTCCCGCGTCGTGATCCGCAAGGTCAGCCGGATCTGGCTGGGCGCCGAGGAGACCACCGCGTAGAAGCCGGGGTTCAGGTAGCCGACATAGGGCTTGAGCACGAACTGCGCCGACGTCGCGCCGGTGGCCTCCGCGACCTCGATGCCCTCCTCCTTGGCGTCCTCGACCAGGGCCTTCGCGAACTCCTCGTTGATGGAGTCCTTGTCGGCCATGAAGCGCTGGTAGTCGTCCCCGTCCTTGCCGGCGAGGTACCGGTCCTCGGACTGGTCGATGATCTGGAGGCCCACGAAGTCGATGGGCATCAGGGCGAAATACCGCTGGCCCACGAACGGAGCGGGGCTCGCCTGGGTCACGACGCGCCAGCTCGGCGCGCACCCGGCGAGGGCCGCGACGCCGAGCAGCGCGGCCGCGATGAAGCTGCGACGGTACATGAGGTCTCCTTCAGGGGGCCCGCCTTGTAGGCCAGGGGGCCCGCCTTGTAGGCCATGTCCGAGCGCGCTGGCAAGCGCGGCCCCGCGCGCTGGCGAGCGCGGCCCCCCGCGCCGCCGGCGCGGCCCCGGGCGGCGACGCGTCCCCGTCGGCGGCGACCGGGCCCGGCGCCTCCGGCCCGGACGGGTCGGCTCCCTCGCTCCGGAGCGCGCTCGCCGCGCGGCCGTGTGCAATGGGCGGACATGACCCGAGCTGGCCTGTCGAATGCATATCGATACGGCAGATGCACTCGCTACCTCGTACGCGGATGCATTTTCATCGACGTTGGAGGTGAGCTCATGATCCCGCATTTCGTAGCAGGCCTCTTCGGCCTCTTGCCCATCGTGGTATTCCCGGCGTTCGGCGTCGATCCGCCGGGGGACGCCGGCGGCACCGGCGCCCAGGTGGGCGGCGCGTCCGAGCCGGGGAGCCCCGGCGACCCCGGAGAGAGCGGCCCGCGGTTCGTCTATTCGATCTCCTGCATCGAGGGCAGCACGGGAGAGAAGTTCTTCCGCACGGCCGACGATTTCTGCAGCGCCCTGCGCGCCGAGCAGGTCTGCTCCGAGAGCGCGGCCTTCTTCGCGCTCCTCCACGGCTGCCCCTGAGCGACCGCCCGGCCGCGGCACAAACCCTTGACATTCGAGGGGGGCCTTGCTCTTCCTAGCGGGCGCGGACCGCCCCGCGCGGCCGTCCCCCTCGCCAGGTCGCGCGCCTCGGAGGCTCAGATCGTGACGAACCTCTATCTCATCCGGCACGGAGAAGCGCTCGTCAACGTGAACCATATCGTGGGCGGGATGCGCGGGGACACCGGGCTGACGTCGCTCGGGGTCCTCCAGGCGGAGCGGCTGCGCGATCGCCTGGCCGCGACGCGCGAGCTCGTCGCCGATGTCCTGATCGCGAGCTCCTTTCGCCGGGCGCAGCAGACCGCCGAGATCATCGCGCCCGCCCTCGGGCTGCCCGTCACGCTCGACGACGACGTCCAGGAGCTCCGCCCCGGCGAGGCGGACGGGATGCCCGTCGGAGAGGCGATGGTGCGTTATGCGATCGATTTCGAGCGCGAGCCGTACCGCCCGGCGAGCCCCGGCGGGGAGAGCTGGGCTCAGTTCATGCTGCGGGTCTCCGTCGCCCTCGATCGCATCACCCGCGAGCACGAGGGGCGGACGATCGCGATCGTCACGCACGGCGGCTTCATCGACGTCGCGTTCCTCCACTTCTTCAAGATGAACGCGCTCGCGTTTCCGGTGGCGCACTTCGCCACCCGCCACACGTCGCTCACCCACTGGCAGCGCCGGCGGCGCTGGGGGCGCGCGGAGGCGTGGCACCTCATCTATTACAACGACAGCGCCCACCTGCGCGACGTCGAGCGCACCGTGCGCATCCCCTGGGCGGAGCTCTCCACGCTGGCGCCCAGGAGCGCGGAGGATCCGTCGGGGCCGCCGTCCTCGGAGAGCGGCGAGGGGCGGTAGCGGCCCGCCGCGCCCCGCGCTTGCGCCGCTGCCTCGGGGCGAGCACCATGGCCCGCATGACGGGTCCTGTCCACGCAACCTTCCTCGTCGCCGCGCCCGACCAGCCCGGTCTCGTCGCGCGACTCGCGGGGTTCTTCTACAACATCGGCCTGAACATCATCGACGCGAGCAATCACACGGATGCGTTCACGGACGAGGGACCGCGCTTCTTCATGCGCCTCGTCGTCGATCTGTCCGGTCTCTCCTCGCCGGCCGCGGTCACCGCCCTGGGCGGCTCGGCCTCCCGCAGCGCGATCGAGGCCGCCTTTCGCGAGCTCGCCACGTCGCTCTCGGCCCGCTGGTCGGTCGACTACAGCGATCACGTCCCGAAGATGGCGATCCTGGTGACCAAGGATCCGGCGTGCCTCTACGATCTCGTGCTCCGGCAGCGCGCGGGCGAGCTCCGGTGCGAGATCCCGCTCGTCATCTCCAATCACCCCACGCTCGAGGCGGTGGCCGAGAGCTTCCGAATCCCCTTCTTCTGTCTCCCGATCACCCCGGAGACGAAGCGCGAGCAGGAGCGCCAGGTGCTCCACCTGCTGAAGAGGCACCATGTCGATCTCGTCGTGCTGGCGCGGTACATGCAAATCCTGTCCGAGCAGATCCTCGATGAGGGGCCGCCCGTCATCAACATTCACCACGGGTTCCTGCCCGCGTTCCAGGGCGCGAAGCCGTACCATCAGGCGCACGCGCGCGGCGTGAAGCTCATCGGCGCGACGGCGCACTACGCCACGCGGGATCTGGACCAGGGGCCGATCATCGAGCAGGACGTCGCGCGCGTGAATCACCAGCTGGGTCCAGACGAGATGACCCGGGTGGGGCGTGACGTGGAGCGCCTCGTCCTCTCTCGCGCCGTCCGGGCGCACCTGGAGCGGCGGGTCATCGTCGAGGGCCGCCGGACCGTCGTGTTCTGACAGCCCGAGGCGCGGTGGATCCAAGCGCGGATCCTGCCCTGAACGCGGTCCCCTGGGGGCTCGGACGAGAGGAGGACGAGAGGAGATCGACCGCCGAGACGCCGAGGGCGCGAGGGAGACAGCGGACGTCTCCTTGGGTCCTGGCGTCTTGGCGGCCTCGTGCTCCGGATCGTCGCGCGGGGCGCGGCCCATGGCGGCTCCGGTGAGCCGGAGGGGCTCGCGCGCGGGGAGATCAGGGGTTGCGCTGCTGGCCGTACCCGCCGGTCTGGCCCGTGGTGCCGGGCGCGAAGCCCGACTGCTGGCCGACGCCCAGCTGGCCGACGTGGCCGTAAGCGCCCGATTGGCCGATGGCCGTCTGGCCGAGGGCGGCGGTCTGGCCAACGCCGGCCTGCTGACCCAGCATCGCCTGGCCGGATTGCTGGCCGTAGCCGAACCCAGCCTTGGACGGGATCCCGCCCTTGCTCGGACCGAAAGAGCCCTTGCTCGGGCCGAAAGAGCCCTTGCTCGGGCCGAAAGAGCCCTTGCTCGGGATCATCTCACCCTTGCTCGGGCCGAAAGAGCCCTTGCTCGGGCCGAAAGAGCCCTTGCTCGGGCCGAAAGAGCCCTTGCTCGGGATGAGCCCCGCCTGGCTGGGAACGAGCCCCGCCTGGCTGGGAACGAGCCCCGCCTGGCTGGGGACGAGCCCCGCCTGCCCCGGACCGAGCTGGGACGTGCTCATTCCCATGTATCCGCCCCGCGCCCCCTCGAGCGCTTGCTCGGCCGACACGATCGAGGCCTCGTCGAGCTCGGCTTGATCGAGATCGGCCTCGTCCGTGCTCACCGCGCAACCGGCGGCGAGGGCAGCGAAAAGAACTGCAGGCACCAGCATCTTGCTATGCATCGACATGATCGGTTCCCCCCGATGTCCACGAGGGCCCAGCAGGCCCAGACATCTCGGCTCACCGCAGAGCAGAGTGTGTGCCTATCCGACGTGTGCATACGTTTCCGCTCCCGGCATGCTTGACGTTGGGGCGGCGGAACATGCAGCGCGCGCCAGCGGCGTCCGGGTCCAGCCAGGGCGCACCGCTCCTCCGAAGCGCAGCGCGCTGATCCGCCCGCGAGGCGCGTTGCGCGCCGGCCTCGCCCTGCTCGGAGGCGCGTCGCTCGAGCCGCGTGTGCATCGCCGGGGCGCCGGGACGGGACGGTTCGTCCGAGGTCGACCCGTCCGCCCAGGCCGCAGCCCCGTCCACGAAGCGTTGCGCGCCCGCGACGCTCGCGCGCCGCCGCGGGGCGCCGAGGCCGCGCCTCACGCGCCCCGCGGACGGGCGGCTCACGCCTGGGGCTTCTTGCCGAACAGCCAGCGCTTCGCCTCGTCGTCGAGCGATTGGCTCTGGTTCCGCAGCTCGCTCCCCGCCGCGAGCCCCCGCGCGACGGCCGGCCGCGCGCGCACCGCGTCGATCCACCGCTTGAAGCTCGGGAGCTCGTCGGCGGACACCCCGTAGCGATCGTGCAGCATCGCCCAGGGGAAGCTCGCGATGTCGGCGATCGAGTACTCGCCCGCCAGGTAGGGCCGATCCGCGAGCCGCTTGTCCATCACGCCGTAGAGCCGGCGGACCTCGTTCGTGTAGCGCTCGATCGCGTACGGGATCTTCTCCGGCGCATACTGGCTGAAGTGCCCCGCCTGACCGGTCATCGGGCCGAGGCCGCCCATCTGCCACATGAGCCACTGGGTCACGTCGTAACGACCACGGACATCCGAGGGGATGAGCTGCCCCGTCTTCTCCGCGAGGTAGAGCAGGATCGCGCCCGACTCGAACACCGAGATCGGCGCCCCGCCGCCCGGCGGATCGTGATCGACGATCGCGGGCATCCGGTTGTTGGGGCTGATCGCGAGGAACTCCGGCTTGAACTGATCGCCCCGCCCGATGTTGACCGGGATGAGCTTGTACGGGAGGCCCGTCTCCTCGAGCATGATGCTGATCTTCCAGCCGTTCGGGGTGGGCCAGTAATAGAGGTCGATCATCGTGCGCTCCGTCTCCGTGGTGTGTCGCCGATCGCGACTGCGTGCCATCTCGGGATCTGGATCGTCTGCAGGGCGCCGCGCCGGCGCCGCCCTGCGCCTCGGGCATCGGTGGCACGTCGACCCGGGAAGAGCAACCGGCGATCGGCGCCTCAGCGCAGAGGCCCCGCCGGGCGGCGCGCCGCCTCGTCGGCGAGCGCGCGCAGCGCCGCGATGTGCGCGGGCCCCGTCCCGCAGCAGCCGCCCACGATCGTGGCGCCCGCCTCGATCCAGCCGCGCGCGAGGTCGGCGTAGCGCGCGGCCGAAGCGCGGCCCTGCCCCTCGGCCCAGCCGAGCCCCTCGGCCTCCGCGCCGGCGTTCGCGTAGGCGCCGAACGGGACGCCGCACGCCGCGAGCCGCTCGACGTGCTCGAGCGTGCGCGTCGCCGGGGTGCAGTTGACCAGGACGGCCCGCGCGCCGCGGGCGGCCGCCTCCCGCGCGGCGGCGCCGACGTCCTCGGGCGAGAGGAGATCCGCGCCCGGTCCCGCCGTGAACGACACCCACGCTTCGACGCCCGTGGCGACGGCCTCCTCGAGCGCCACGAGCGCCTCGCCGACGTGCGGGAACGTCTCGCAGAGCAGGACGTCGACGCGCGCCGCCGCGAGCGCCTGCGCGAGCGCGCGGTGCTCCTGCCGCGCGTCGGCCGGGCTGAGATCCGGCCGGTAGCAGTCCTCGAGCGGCGCGATGCTCCCGGCGACGCGGTGCCGCGGGTCCACCTCGCCGACGGCCTCGCGCGCGAGCGAGACCGCGCGCGAGAGGAGCTCGGCCCACGCGGCGCCCGCCTGCCTCCGCTTCGTGCGGAACGTGTTCGCCGTGTGCACCGTGGCGCCCGCGCGCGCGTAGTCCCGGTGGATCGCGCGGACGACGTCGCAGCCGCGCGCGTCGAGCAGGGCCGCCGCGCTCCAGAGCGGCGCCGGCGTCTCGACCCCCCGCGCGGCGAGCTCGGTCCCGAGCGGGCCGTCGAGCACCACGATGTCGGCCTCAGCCGTCCCCTCGACTCGCCTGGACCGCGCGCGCTGCTCGTCCACCATGTAGGCTCCGGTATGTCCGTGACCGGCTCTCAAGGCAACCCCTGATTCCCGCCGTGGGATCGCTGTACTGCAGCAGGTATGCCGGGCCCGCACAGCGCACCGTCCCGACCACTATGCCGCAGAAAGAACGATGGAATTCTCTTTCGCGCCGGGAATTTACTTGCCAGGTATGGGGGGGCTGCGGCACCGTTTGAAATCATCTTCCCCTCATTCCGATCGACTCGCGGGAGTCGTGGGGTCCGACAGGCAGCCATCGCTCGAAGGACCGACAGGGGGTGGAGCTCCCTCTGGCCAGCTCGGGGCTAGGTGACCTCCGTCAGTGAGCCAATAGAAAGGAATGCCCAACATGATTCGACAGTCCATCCGTTCTTCCAAATCGCTCGCTCTCAGTGTTGCGCTCGGCGTCATCGCGGCGGCCGGTTTTACCGGATGCGGCGCGTCGGAGGAGCCGGTCGTCGATGACGCGGTGACGCATGAGCGGATCACGCAGGCCGACATCCCGGAGGGGAAGTTCCTGAGCCTCGAGATGGACCAGAAGACGGTCTACGCCCTCGACTACTCGGCGGCGCCGATCGACTACGCGCGCATCAAGCTCGCCACCGGCAACGGCAAGGAGGTCCTGCTCTCGGAGCAGATGGCCGCGGTGGAGAGCGCCGACTACGGCGACTACCCGGCGCCCGTGCTGACGGAGAGCTCGGACGACAGGTTCAGCATCGCCGCGGACGCGGCCGCCTTCGGCAAGCTGTCGGCGAGCGAGCTCGATCAGCTGAAGGCCGACGGGTTCTTCTACTCGGAGAAGCCCGTGAAGTCCCCGGGGGCGAGCCCGCAGAGCACCGACCCCGAGTGCATCCACGCGTACTGCGAGATCTGCGTCGACAACGACACCGGCGGGCACCCCGAGACCTGGTATCCGGGGACGTACACCTGCTACCTCGTCGAGCACGTCTGGTGCTGAGCCTCGCCTGACGACCTCCTCCCCCCTCGCTCGCAAGGCCCTCATTGATGCGTTCGCTCTCGGTTTGGTGCGTTGCGTCGCTCGCCCTCGCCGCGGTGGGGTGCGGGGATGATGGACCGGTGCTCCCGAGCGGCCTCCCGCGGCCGCTCGCGGGGGTCTACCTCGACTTCGGCCCGGCGCCGGAGGAGGACCGCTTCCGTGCGCTGATCGGGTTCCCGACCCGGGACGTCCCCGGGCTCGAGAGCGCGATCGAGGACATGTACGATCCCGGGAAGCCGGAGACGTTCCGGAAGTACATGTCGGTCGACGCGTGGATGGAGCGCCACGCCCCGTCCGAGAGCGATATCGCGGCCGTCGAGGCCTGGCTCACCCAGCACAAGATGGAGATCCGGCGCCGGTCCAAGAACCGGCTCCTGCTCGAGTTCGCGGGCACGGTGGAGCAGTTCAACACCGCCTTCGACACGGAGCTGCGCGATTTCGAGCGCGAGAACCCCTCGAAGGGCGGCAAGCCGCTCCGCACGTTCGGCGCGCTGGATCCGCTCAGGCCGCCGCAGAAGATCATCGATCTCACGTCGGGCGTCATCGCGGTCGACGTCCCGGCGGACACCGCGCCGCTCCCCGGCGAGACGGGCTCGATCGAGAAGACGCCGCCGGAGGGGCAAGAGCAGGGGGTCACGCCAGCGCAGATCGCGCGCGCCTACGCGGTCGACAGGCTCCACGCCGAGGATCACCGCGGGCAGGGCGTGAAGCTCGGCATCGTGGTCGGGGCGACGTTCAAGACCCGCGATCTCCAGTCGTTCTGGCAATCGTTCGGCATCACGTCGCGCGACAACCCGGAGGTCGTGGTCACGGCGGATCCGGTCTCGACGCGCTACCTCGAGACGACGCTGGACACGGAGTGGGCGGGCGCGATGGCGCCCGAGGCGGAGCTCATCGCGTACGAGGGGCCGGACGCGCGCACCCTCTCGATCCTCTACGCGTGGAACGAGGCGATCGCGGCCGGCGAGGTGTCGGTGCTCTCGACGTCGTTCGCGCACCGCGAGGAGACGGAGGCGGAGCCGATCCGGCAGCAGTATCACGAGGCGGCGCGGATGGGCGCGGCGCTCGGGATGACGATCGTCGTCGCGGCCGGCGACTCGGCGAAGCCCGACGTGCCGTCGTCGAGCCCGTACGTGACGTGCGTCGGCGGGACCCGGCTCGAGTTCGGCGGCGACGGCGAGGTCGCGCGCGAGGTCGCGTGGAGCGGCTCGGGGTCGGGGCGCTCGCGCCAGTTCAAGACCCCGTGGTGGCAGGAGGGCGTCGTGCTGGACGCGCAGGGGCGGCGCGCCGTCTCCGATGTCGCGCTGAACGCCTCCGGGGACTCCACGTACTGGCTCTACTACCTGGGCGAGTGGGAGCGGCGCAGCGGCACGTCGTTCGCCGCCCCGGTGTTCGCCGGGCTGATGGCGACGGTGAACAGCCATCGGCTCGCGCAGGGCAAGCCCGTCGCGGGGTGGCTGAACCGGGCGCTCTATACCGACGCGAACGTGCAGGCGGCCTTCCGCGACATCACCGAGGGCAAGACCGACGACGGGAACGGCGAGGGGTTCAGCGCGGGGCGCGGCTGGGACTATCCGACCGGCTGGGGCGCTCCGCTCGCGGACAAGCTCGCCGAGGCGCTGCCGTAGGGCAGGGCGCCTCGTCCGCTCGATCTGGCGCCGGCCTGCGCGTCGTCTCCGCGGCGACGATGCGTCATCCTGGGTCGGATGACGCCCCCCGCCGCATCCCTCTCCCGCCCGTTCGTCTGCTTTGCGCTCCTCGCGGCGGCGGCGCTGGGGTGCGACCGCGCGGGCCGCGCCGCCGGGCCGTCGCCCGCGCCGCCCAGCGCCGCGCCCGCCGCGGCGCCGGAAGGCGCGGCGCCGGCGGCGGCGCGAGAGGGCGCGGCGCCGGCGGCGGCGCGAGAGGGCGCGGCGCCGGCCGCGGACGGCGGGGCGACGCTGGCGCCCGCGGGGGACGCCGCCGCGCCCGCCCCGGCGGCGGAGGGCGCCGCGTCGGCTGCCGCGCAGGTCGCGCCGCTCCGCGCGGACGCGCCGTTCGTGGAGCTCGCGGTCGACGGGTTCGCGAGCGCGGTGGTGTCGGTGCCGATCGGCGCCACGGCGCGGCGCCCGGTGCTCATCGCCTCGCACGGCAACTACGACCGGCCCGAGTGGCAGTGCCAGGTGTGGCGCGGCATCGCGGGAGGCGACGCCTTCATCCTGTGCCCGCGCGGCGTCGCGCGGTCCGACTCGCCGTCGGCGAGCGACGTCCGCTTCACGTACGAGAGCAACGCCCGCCTGGAGCAGGAGATCGACGCGGGGCTCGCGGCGCTGCGCGCGCGCTTTCCCGAGCACGTCGACGCCGGCGCGGTGCTCTACACCGGCTTCTCGCTGGGCGCGATCATGGGCTCTGCGATCGCCGCGCGGCGGGCGGCGCTCTTCCCGCGGCTCGTGCTGGTCGAGGGCGGACACGACAAGTGGACCCCGAAGGCGGCCAGGGCGTTCGCGGACGGCGGCGGGCAGCGCGTCCTCTTCGTCTGCGCGCAGGCCGGGTGCGGCGCCGCGGCGAAGGCGGCGGCCGCGTGCCTCGAGAAGGCGGGCGTGCTCACGCGCGTGGTGCGCAGCGAGGAGGCCGGGCACCGGTACGACGGGCCGGTCGCCGAGGAGACGCGGCGGGCGCTCGGCTGGGCGATCGAGGGCGACGCGCGGTGGAGCTCGCGCTAGCGCCGCGCTGAAGGCCAAGGACGAGCTCGCCGCGGCGAACCGGGCGCAGCAAGGCCTTGGTTCGCTGCTCACGGTGCGACCACGGCGACCGCCGGCACGCCCGCGGCGGCGGGCGCGCTGGCCATCCAGCGGCCTGGTCGGCGGAGCATCCGTCTGCCCGAGCGTCGACACAAGGCCGCGAGATGTCGCGGAGGTGCGGGCCGTCGCTCAGTCTGCGCTCACAACCACCTTCGAGCCATTGTACGTGACCGTTTGATCTGCAGCGGCGGTGACGTCGACGCCAGCGCCATGACTCTCGCCTACCCACACGATCTTGAACGTCCTGGTGGCCGGCATCCCGTCATAGCTCCCCTCCCTTGCGCCGATGGTCAAGTCCTGGGTGGCCTCGTCCCACGTGAGCGGGATTTGCGAATATCGACCGTCCTCATAGTCATAGCTGTCGCCCTCGTCCTCGTACAGGGTGAAGGACCCGTCTTGACCTTTGTAGATCCGGATCTCCAGCGGGTCGATGCTCTGCGTCGCGTATTGAATGTTGGGACCCATGGGGACGATCGAGCCCGCTTTGACGAAGAGCGGCAGCTCGCTCAGCGGCGCGGGGACCGTGACCGTGCTCCCGCCGCTCGTCGTCGCGCCTGTCCAGAAATTGTACCAGGTCCCCGCGGGGAGATAGACGGAGCGGCTGGTGGCGCCCGCGGCGGTCACTGGATTGACCAGGAGGGATGGACCGAACAGGAACTGATCCTTGATATTGAACACCTTCTCATCGTTGGGGTAGTCGAAGACCAGGTGCCGCATGATGGTGTATCCCTCGCTGGTCACCTTCCATGCCAATGAGTAGATGTAGGGCATCAGCCGGTAGCGCAGATTGTCGATTTTGAGGAGGTTGGCCTTGGTGGCGGCGCTCCAGCTGTTGCTGTACAGCTCCCTCGACCCGCCTCCATGAATCCGGAAGATCGGCGAGAAGGCACCATACTGGAACCAGCGGGTGAACAGCTCATTGTTCGCGCTGGTGCTCCAGTTCACGTTGTGGCCCCAGTACCCGCCGATGTCCGTGGTCCAGTAGGGCATCCCCGCGAGCGAGAAATTGAGCCCCGCGGGGATCTGCTTGACATAGGTCGCAAAATCGCTGTTGATGTCTCCCGACCAGCACGTCGTGGCGTATCGCTGCTGGCCGGCGAAGGCGCTGCGGGTGAGGTTGTAGACTCGCTTCTGCTTCGGGCCGATGGCACGCCAGTGCTCGTACAACCCCGCGGAGTGTTGCAGGGGATAAGCGTTCACGTACAGCGCCCCCTTGCCGAGCGCGGTGTTGGCCGCCCGCACGTTGACGGGGTCCGGATAGCCCTGCGGTTCGGTGTTGTCGGCCCAGATGCCGTCCCAGCCATGCGGCCCCAGCAGGCGATCGTGGATCTGCTGGTACACCAGCGCTCTGGCGGCGGGGTTGAAGGTGTCATAGAAATGGTGTGAGCCGCCGCTGGGGTACAGCGCTCCAATTCCGTCGAGCGCGCGATAGTTGTCCAGCTCTCCCGCCTTCCTCTCCGTGTTGACGCGTTGGTACAACGGCCAGATCGATATGATCGTATGGACGTTGTCTTCATGCATCTGGGTGATGAGAGATGCTGGATTGGGATAGCGGCTCTCATCCATGAGATGGGAGCCCCACGCGTACGGGGTCCAGTAGTCCCAGTCCTGAACGATGCAGTCGAGCGGGATGTTGTTGTCGCGGTAGCCGTCCTTGACCCTCAGCAGCTCGGACTGGCTGCCGTACTTGTCCTTCGACTGGAAGAGACCGTAAGCCCATTTCGGGAACATCGGGGCTGCGCCGGTCGCGGTGCGGTAGCCGGCGACGACCTCGTCGATGCTCGGCCCGTAGAAGAAATAGTAGTCCACCATTTCGCCCGCTTCGGACGAATAGCTGTACTTCGTGTTGTTGGACTTGGTCCCGTCGAACTCCGAGCTGGAGTAGTTGTCCCAGAATATCCCGTAACCCTTGTTGGACACCAACACCGGAATGTTGATCTCTGTGTTGGCGTTGATGATGCGTCGTTTGGTGCCCTTGCGGTTCATCACGCTGTCCTGGTGCTGGCCCAGGCCAAACAGGGCTTCGTCGGCAGGTGATTTGAAGGCGGTCTCGACGCGGTTCGTGCTGACCCCCTCGACGGTTGCGGGGGTCACGGCCTTGCTGTCTTCCGACAAGATGACGTTGCCGTTCAGGTCGGCATAGGTGACCAAGCCGCTGGCCGTGTCGACATTGGCCTTCAGGCGTGTGGTGGTGATGGTCACGACCCCAGAGCTCTCCTCGACGCAAAAGCTCCGCGTGCCCCACTTGTTATTGACAGACAGAGAGGTCTTGTCGGGGAGCGAAGTAGCATTGGCGTACTGGACCCGGATGATGCTTTCGTTGCAAACCTCCAGCCTCAGCAGGCCGGCTCCCAAGGTGAAGGTGACGCCGGTCGCGTCGACAGCATAAGCCCCGGTCTCTGCAGGTACGGGCGGGCAAACGAGCTGGTCGTCGCCTCCCTGGCCTCCGGTCCCGCCGCCCGCGCCGCCTGCGCCGCCCGCGCCGCCCGCGCCGCCCGCGCCGCCCGCGCCGCCCGCGTCGCCTCCCACGCCGGTCGTGCTAGCGGCGTTGGTCGCCGTGCCGCCGGTACCCGGATCGGGGGCGGGGTCGGGCCCGTCCGAGCATGCGCCGCCGAGCGGCATGAGGCCGATCAGTGCCACGTAAAAATGTCGAGTGATTAAGCTTCGCATGACTCCTCGCGAACAACAGATTTGATGGCGGATCGCCGCGATTTCAGCCGTTTGCGCCGGCTCTGACCTCGCCAGGAACGCTCCTTCGCGGGGGCAACTTTGGACGAACTCCCGCAGGCGGCGGCGTGAGGGCGGCGCCTTGGATGCATGGACGACCTGTTGAGATAGCGTCGCTCTTCCAGGGGGGACCGGATCGCACGGAGAACGCTCTGCCGGCTAGGCAGCGCAGTCAGGTGGGGCCTGACGTTTCCATGCGCTTGGGATTCCTTCTCCCTTCAAGACAAGGTGGTACCCCGCAGGACCATATTGTTAACGTTAACATTCGAGGGCGTCAATTCCAATCAGCCGGCCGGCGACTGTTCTCAAACCGAGGGACAAGGCTGGCGGGTCGCGTCCGGAGCGCCGCGTCAAGAAGAGCCGGCGCCGGACCGTCGTCGCCGCGGTCCCGCTCGGCTCAACGCTGGAGGCCGCCGGCGCCGAGATATCGCCTCCTCTGCGCGGCGACTCCTGCGCGCGTTCCGGCTACGAGCTCGCCAGGGCTTCTCCGAGCTCGACATCAGCGACTCCACCCAGTGCTCGCGCAGATCGCGAGCGACCGGCGGTCCTGGTCGAGCGTCGTGGTCGAGACCGAGGTGGTCCTGCGTGAGGGCTCCGCCGCGGTGCCTCTCCAGGAACCGATGGGCTCGTACGAGCCGAGATCATGGGGCTACACGCGCGCCGGGGCCGGCCTCCGCTGCGCACCAGTCTAGGTCGCGGATAGCCGCGCGCGGACCGGTCATACCATATATGTTATCGCTAACATTTGGCGTTCGGGGGGCGCAGATCTGCGCGATCGCATGCTGTCGGGCCCCAGCTCCAGCAGACGATGGGAGACACGGGCTGGCAGCGGAGCCAGTCACCGAGCTGCTCGGTCCGCTCCTCCTCGACGCACGCTCGGCGCACGCGCAGCGCGGCGGCGCGCCGTGGGCCGACGCCCTCTGGCCGGCGGGCGGCCTCTGAGCTAGACGAGGCCCGTCGTCGATGATGGCTTGCTCTTTCCTGGAAACGCGCGCGCGGCATCGCGATGGCCCGGGTCGGTCGCTCCGCGCGATGGCTCTCGCGGCGTCCGCCCTCGCAGCCGCCTGCGGCCCGGGCGAGGAGCCGCCGGGGCGCTCGGCCGCCGCGCTGCCGGTGGCCCCCGAGCAGCCGCCGGCCGACTCGGGCGCCTCCGAGCTGCTCGCCGCCCTCGACGCCGGCGCCGGCGGCGAGGCCGAGCCCGCGGCGACCCGGGAGGCGTTGCGCCCCGGGCGCGGCGACAAGCTCGCGAGCATCGCGATGCGCACGTTCGTGTACGCCGCGCCCGAGCGCGGCGCCGCCAAGCTGGGCTACCTGCGGGCCGGCGCGGTCGTCGAGCGCGCGGCGGCGCCGTCGGGGGACGCGGGGTGCCCCGGCGGGTGGTACGCCGTGCACCCCCGCGGCTTCGTGTGCGTCGGCAAGGGCGCCTCGCTCGACCTGAATCACGAGATCGTCGCCGCCACGCCGGCCGGCCCGCGCCGCGGGCAGCCGTATCCCTACCGCTACGTCGTGTCGCGGAAGCCGCCGCCGCACCTCTATGTCCACCTGCCGAGCGAGGCGGAGCAGCGGCGCGTCGAGGGGCGCTCGCGCGGCCAGGCCACCCCGGCGTGGTCCCTCCGCGACGAGGCGCTCCTCGGCGAGCCGGAGCCGCTCACGCCGTTCTTCGCGAGCCGCCGCGACCTGCCGAAGCCGTTCGGCGCCGCCGAGAAGGTCCGCTTCCCCGCGCACCGCGGGCGCGCGCGGGCCGACTCGGCCTTCGGCCTGATCTCGACCTTCGCGTGGACGGGGCGGCGCTTCGGCCTGACGACCGAGCTCGATCTCATCCCGATCGACCGCACCTCGGCCGTCGTCCCCACGGCGATGCGCGGCGTCGAGGTGAAGACCGAGGGGACCCCCGCGTTCGTCATGCACCACGGGGTGCGCACGCTGAAGCCGGACGCCTCGGGCGAGCTCAAGCCGGACGCCTGGGCGCCGTACCGGTCCGGCTGGGTGCTCACGGGCAAGACGGCCGCCGGCGGGGCCTACGTCGAGACGGACGCGGGCGCGTGGATCCCCGCGTCCGCGCTGCGCGTCGCGCGGCTGGGCCGCGATTTCTGGGGGCACGCGGCGCGCGGCCGGAAGTGGATCGACATCTCGATCGAGCTCCAGATGCTCGTCGCCTACGAGGGCGTGCGCCCCGTCTTCGCGACCCTGGTGTCGACGGGCAAGGGCGAGCTCGCCGACCCGACGATCACGAGCGCGACCGTGCAGGGCACGTTCTTCGTCCGCGAGAAGCACGTCACGGCGACGATGGACGGCGACGATCTCAGCGAGACGTCGGTCGATCTGCGCGACGTGCCCTATGTCCAGTACTTCCACAACAGCTATGCGCTGCACGGCGTCTATTGGCACGACGCGTTCGGCAAGGTGCGGAGCAGCGGTTGCGTGAACCTCTCGCCCGCCGACGCCGCGTGGCTGTTCGAGTGGACCGATCCCCCCGTCCCCGAGGGCTGGCACGCCGCGTTCAACGACAAGGGCGGGACGCTCGTGTACATCCACGCCTAGCTTCGACGTGGGCAGCTCCCCGGGTCACCACGCGAGAGCGCCCATGTCCGGGCTGGCCGGCTCGACGACGGGCGGGACACCCGAACACGCCGCCGG
Organism: Sorangium sp. So ce836; assembly: GCF_028553905.1. Lineage (NCBI taxonomy): Bacteria > Pseudomonadati > Myxococcota > Polyangiales > Polyangiaceae > Sorangium > Sorangium sp. So ce836. The sequence continues at coordinate 988,130 of NZ_CP102233.1, forward strand.
GCAGGCTGAGCCATGAGACTCCGGACTGGCAGCCAACGAATCCGATCGAAGGCGGTGTAATGCCGCCGGAGCGTGCGCGTCCGCCAGGTACAACCCCGAACGAAGGTACCCATGGTCATGACGCGTCTCCTGGTCGTCTCCGGTCTGTTTGCTGCCTCGCTCTTCGCCCCCTCGCTGCTCGTGTCGAGCGCCGCGGCCGAGGAGGCGCCCACCCCATCGCCCCAGACCGTCCGCGAGATCGAGATCGCGGTGGACGGCGGCTACAAGCCGAGCCGCATCGTCGTCACCGAGGGCGAGCGGGTCCGCCTGAAGCTGGTCCGGCGGGACTATTCGCCGTGCTCGCGCGAGGTCGTGTTCGCTTCCCTCGGGATCCGGCGCGAGCTGCCGACGAACGTGCCGGTGGTGATCGATCTTCCCGCGCTGAGCCCTGGAGAGATCGAGTTCAAATGCGGCATGAACATGCTACGGGGCGTCATCGTCGTCGAGCCCCGCAAGTGATGGCGCTCGCCGATGCTGGAGCGGCTTCCATGAAACCACGTCACCTCGCCGGGCCGAACGCCCTGCTGATGCTCGTCGTTGCGCTCGCCGGCTGCGCGCCGCGCAGCGTTCCCGCGAGCTTCCCCGCATCGTCTGCCGCCTCGCCGCAGGCCGCGGAGGCTCCCTCGCCGCGGATCGGCGTCGCCCTCGCGGAGGACCCTCCGCTGCCCGGAGAGCCCACCGCCGGCTGGGTCGGGCTCGAGCCCGCGTCGGCGCCCGGCGCCGATCCTCACCAGCATCACCACCACCATCACCACGGCGCCGCGCCGGCCCCGACGGCGCCGAGCGGTCACCAGCACCACGACCCCGGCGCCGCGCCGGCCCCGGCGCCGCCGGCCGGCCAGGCGCCGCCCAGGCCCAAGGAGCCCGCGCATGCCCACTGAACCCCGTCGCTCGCGCCCGCGCGCCGCGCGCCTCGCGCCGCGCGCGGCGGCCCTCGCCCTCCTCTCCGCGGCCGCTTCCGGCTGCGGCGCCCCCTCGGCCACCGCCGACATCGCGCGGATCCGCGCGCTCTCCGGCGCGGAGCTCCCGCCGAGCGCGACGTCCGATGCCGTCGATCCGGAGCCCGCCGGCGACGCGCGCGCCCTCGGCCAGGCGTCGCGACGGCCGCTCACCGCGGACGCCGCGGTGCGGCTCGCCCTGCTCAACAACCGCGAGCTGCGCGCCGCCCTCAAGGAGGTCGGCGTCGCCCGGGGCCAGCTCGAGCAGGCGGGCGCGCTGCCGAACCCGGAGATCGAGGTCGAGGTCACGCCGCGGCAGGAGGGGCTCGAGCACACGCACGTCGAGCTCGCGGTCGAGATCGACCTGACCTCGGCGCTCTTGTCGCCGCTCCGCGCGCGGGCCGCGCGCTCGGAGCACGAGGCGGCGCGCTTCCGCGCCGCCGGCGCCGTCATCGAGCTCGGCTACCAGGTGCGCGCCGCGTTCTACGCCGCGCAGGCGGCGGAGCAGCGCCTCGGCATCGCGAACCGCGCGCTCGACGCGTTCGCCGCCGCCCGCGACGCGGCCCGCGCGCTCTTCGCGGCGGGCAACGTCCCGGAGCTCGACGTGGCGACCCAGGAGGCGGGCTACGAGGAGGCGCGCGTCACGGCCGCGCAGATCGAGCTGGAGCTCCTCACGCAGCGCGAGCGGCTCCACCGGCTGCTCGGCCTCTCCGGCGCGGCGACCGCGTGGACGATCGGCGGCGCGCTCCCGCCGGCGCCCGAGGCGATCGCGACGCCCGCGCGCGCCGAGACGCAGGCCGTGCGGGCGAGCCTCGAGCTCGCGGAGCTGCGCAGCCGCCTCGAGGCCGCGGCCGGCCGGGCCGGCGCCCTGCGCGCCGAGGGCTGGGTGCCGGACATGTCGTTCAGCGTGCGCGGCGAGCGGGAGCTCCCCGAGCGCGGCGAGGTCGACGGGCACCCGTGGGTCCTCGGCGCCGGGCTCCGCGTCGCGCTCCCGATCTTCAACCGGCGGGGCGGCGCCGAGGCCGCGCAGACGGCGGAGTTCGACAGCCTGCTCGAGCGCTACCACGGGCGCGCCGTCGACGTCCGCTCGGCGGTCCGCGACGCCCGGAACCGGCTCGTGTCCGCGCACGCGCGGGCGCGGCACTACGAGCGCGTCGTCCTCCCCGCGCGCAAGCGGGTCCTGGAGCAGACGCTGCTCCAGTACAACGCGATGCAGGTCGGCGTCTTCCAGCTGCTCTCGGCGCGCCGCGAGCAGCTCGACGCCGAGCTCGCGGCGGTCGAGGCGCTGCGCGAGCACTGGACGGCGAAGGCTGCGTTCGACGCGCTCCTCTCGGGGCGCCGCGTCGAGGCGGCGGGGGCGGAGGCGCCCGCCGCGATGCCGAGGGCCACGGGCACGGGCGAAGGAGGGCACTGACATGGATCGACGTTCGTTCATTCACGCGGGCGGCCTGGCCGCCGGCGCCGCCTTGCTCACGCGCGGGCTCGCGCACGCCCAGGAGCGCCCGGCCGCGCCGCCCGGCGCCGCGGCGCCGGCGCCCCGCCGGATCGCGGCGCCCGGGGGGCAGCCCGCCGTGGTGACGCCGAACGGCAGCACGCTCCCGCTGCGGGCGGTGGACGGCGTGAAGGTCGGCCACCTCGTCGCGGGCCCCCTCGAGCACGAGTTCGCGCCCGGCCTGAAGTGCGAGGTGTGGGGCTACAACGGGAGCACGCCCGGCCCGACCATCGAGGCGGTCGAGGGCGATCGCCTGCGCATCTACGTGACGAACAGGCTGCCAGAGCCCACCACGGTCCACTGGCACGGGCTCGTGGTGCCGAACGGCATGGATGGAGTCGCCGGGCTCAACCAGCGGCCGATCCCGCCCGGCGAGACGTATGTTTACGAGTTCGTCGCGCGGTATCCGGGGACGTACATGTATCACTCGCATTTCGACGAGATGACCCAGATCGCGCTGGGCGCGGTGGGGATGTTCGTCGTGCACCCGAAGAGGCCCCGCGGCCCGCGCGTGGACAGGGACTTCGTGCTGATGACGCACGAGTGGAAGATCAACGCCGGGGCGCGCCGGCCCGATCCGAACGCGATGAGCGACTTCAACGTCCTCACGTTCAACGGCAAGGCGTTCCCCGCGACGGCGCCGCTCCTCGTCGGCCGCGGCGAGCGCGTGCGCATCCGCCTCGGGAACCTCGGCCCCATGGATCACCACCCGATCCACCTGCACGGCCTGTGGTTCCAGGTCACGGCGACCGACGGCGGGTATGTCCCCGAGTCCGCCCAGTACCCGGAGACCACGGTCCTCGTCCCGGTCGGCAGCACGCGGGTCATCGAGTTCGTCCCCGAGGAGCCGGGCGACTGGGCGGTGCACTGCCACATGACCCATCACACGATGATGCAGATGGGCCACGGCCTCCCGAACATGGTCGGCGCCGACACCCGCGCGCTCGATCGCCGGATGAGCCGCGTGATGCCCGACTACATGACGATGGGGACCACGGGGATGGGCGGCATGGGCGAGATGCCCATGCCCATGCCCGCGAACAGCCTGCCGATGCGCGGCGGGGCCGGGCCGTTCTCGTACATCGACATGGGCGGGATGTTCACCCTCCTGAAGGTCCGCGACGCGCCGGACACGGCGGATCCTGCCGGCTGGTACGCGCACCCGGCCGGCACCGTGGCGGGGCCGGCGAGCGCGGAGAGGATGCGCGCGGACGGGATCGATCCGGCCGGAGGAGGGAAGTCGGGCGGGTGAGCCTCTCGACGTGGTCTCCGGCGGCGGCGCGGTCCGGCCGTCGCGCCGGACACACAGGGCGCGGCCCGGCGACCACAGTGGTTGGAGAAATCCTCAATGATTCCGATGGATCAGCCGCGGTCCGCGCCTTGCCATATCGACGGCGAGACGGGGACGCCCCGGAACACGGAGGAGTGCTTCGATGGCTACGAGGATGGCTCGACGGATGACGTTTCTGGTGCTTTGCGCGGTTTCGCTCGCTGGCTGCAGTGAGCGTCACGACGCGCGGCCTCCGGCGGCGGCCGCCGCCGCGAGCCCCGCGGCGGCGCGGTGCCCCGAGCCGGTGGTCGCCGCGGCGGCGCCGCCCGCGAGCCCGCCGGCCGCGGCGGTGACGGCGGCGGCGCCGGCGCCGGACGCGAGCGCCGCGGCGGGCAAGGGCGGCAAGGCGGGCAGGGAGAAGGGGAGTGGCGCGGCGGAGCTGAAGGTGAAGCGGCTGGTGCTCGCGGAGGGGGTGAAGGACCGCGAGCCGGTGGCGCCGGGGACGACGTTCCGCGCGCCGGAGACGGAGCGGCTCTATGCCTTCCTGGAGATCGAGAATCGCGGCGACGCGGAGGGCGAGGTGACGGTGGCGTTCGTTCCGCCGGACGGCGGGGCCCCGGTCGGCAACGTGACGCTCGGGGTCGGGCCGTCGCCGCGCTGGCGGACGTGGGCCTTCACGCGCGGGGTGCGCAAGGCGGGGGAGTGGACGGCCGTCGTGCGGTCGGAGACGGGCGAGGAGCTCGCGCGCGCGCCGTTCGAGGTGACGCTGTAGCCGGCGCGGCGCGCGCGGAGGGCGCTCCGCCGCGGTCAGGGCGCGGCCGGCGGCCCGTCGCCCGTCGCGCCCTGATCGAAGACGTCCAGGTACACCCGGTCGACGTCGAGCGCGCAGCCCAGGGACGAGAGCGCCGCGCGCTCGCCCGGCCCGTGGATCCGGAGCAGCCAGGCCCCGTCCGGCTGGCGCGTGAAGACCTCGATTCGCGGCGCCTTCTGGGACGCGAGCACGTACTCCTCGAGCGACGGCAGGGTCCTGTACTGCGCGAATTTCTCTCCGCGATCGTAGGCCTCGCTCGAGTCCGAGAGCACCTCGACCACGAGGCGCGGGTTCAGGAGCGTGTCGCGCTGCTCGTCCTCGAACTCGGGGCGCGAGCAGACGACCGCGCCGTCGGGGTACACGTAGCGGCGCGTCGCGGCGATCTTGATGCGCATGTCGGAGGTGAGCACACGGCATCCTCGACCCTGGAGCGCGCTCCGCAGCTCGCCGATGACGTTCGCGGCGACCGCGCTGTGCTCCAGCGTGCCGCCTGCCATGGCGAAGATCTCGCCGTCCGCGTACTCGTGGCGGAGCGGCGAGGAACGCTCGAAAGCCAGGTATTCCTGGGGCGAAAGGCCCGTGCGCGCCGCGGCTTGTGCCATGGTCCTCACTTTCACCCAGGACGCCGAGCGCGTCCACACGGAGCCCGCGTTCGGCGTGCTCCGATGCGTCAGGCGGGCACGAGCTCGACGAGCGTGATCTCCGGCGGGCAGTTGATGCGCACCGGCAGCCAGCCGCCGGCGCCCGCGTTGACGTGGAGGCGCCGGCCGCGGTGCTCGTAAAGGCCGTTGTGGTAAAGCCCGGCCGGCAGCATCGGCGTGAGGGCGTAATCGCCGATCCGGCCCAGCGAGATCTGCCCGCCGTGCGTGTGGCCGGACAGCATCAGGTCGAACGGCAGCTCGCGCGCCGCGCGGAACGTGCCCGGGTGGTGGCTGAGCAGGACGCGCGGCGCGCCGTCGTCCTGCATCTGCCCGAGCGCGCGGGCCAGCCCGTCGGCCGTCGGGCGCCGGGCGGGCTCTCCAGGGCGCGCGCGGCTCGGGTAATCGATCGCGCCCATCCACAGGCGATCGCCGCCGAGGCGGACCTCGCGCGCCTCGTCGACGAGCACCTGGGCGCCCGCTTCTTCGAGGCCCTTCACGATCGCCGGGATGCTGGCCGAGCGCGCGGCGATGTACTCGTGGTTGCCCATGCAGAAGAAGAGCTGCCCCCGGGCGGGGCGCAGGCCCCGGAGCAGCCGCGTGGACAGCTCGAGCTGGGAGACGTGGTGATCGAGCAGATCGCCCGTGATGACGTGGATGTCGGCGCGGACCGCGTTGATGGCGTCGCGGAGCTCGTCGAGCCGCTCCGCGTCCATGAAGCTGCCGACGTGCACGTCGCTGAGCTGCGCGATGGTGACGCCATGGAGGCTCGTCAGCTCGCGCCGCACGGGCAGCGCGACCCTCACCACGACCGGACGCTGTCGCGAGGCGAGCACGCCGCCCATCGACACCGCGACGGCCGCCGCCGGCAGCGCCCACGACGCGCCGACGACGAGCCGACGGCGGGTCTCGTCGACGGGCTCCGGTCCGGTCTCGGCTTCTCCGGGAGCGCAGCTGGCCTGAGCGGCTGGAGCATTGGCGGTCTGAGCGGCTGAATCGGCCTGAGCGGCTGAATCGGCCCGAGCGTTCGTTCCAACCTGAGCGCCCATGACCGCCCCGGCATTCGGGGCCGTTCGGCCGCAGCGAAGCGCTCGGACGGCCGCGGCCGCGGTCGCGGCGATCGCGAGGAGCAGCCCGTACATCAGCAGGGCCACCTGAGCGCCCATGGCGATCAGCGACACCGGCTCGGGCACGTGGCGCTGGAGCGCGCGCAGCCCCGGCCAGCTCGCCACGGTCATGAGCAGCGCCGGGTGCGCGACAAGCAGCAGCCCCGCGGCGCACAGCCCGTCGAGCAGCGCTCCATGCCGCGGGAACGCCGCGCGGAGCCGCCGCCAGACGAGCAGGCCGAGGAGCGCGTTGACGAGCGTGACGACGAGGCCGCCGAGCTGGAACACGTGCTCGAAAGTAGCATCGCGCCGCTCGATCGTCCGGCCGCCTGCGCCCGACGAACGAGCGGCCCCTCCACGAGGAGCGGCGGCGCCGGCGGCGCGCCGCGCGGCCAGCCCTAGAGTCCAGCGCCGCGGCCAGCGGTCTCCGCGCTCACCGGGATCTCCCTCGCTTCGAGCCCCTCGAGCGACTCCTTGCCCGAGAGCGCGTCGAGGCACCGCCGCGCATCCCGGAGATAGCCGCTGAAGAACGCGGCGAGGTAGCCCATCGCGATCGCCTGCTGCTCGCGGCGCGGGAGCTCGGCAGGGCCGTCGAGCGGCTCGGCGAGGCCGAGCGACGTCGTGTAGCCGAAGTGGCTCGCGCCCGGCAGGGTCACGAGGTGCTTGGGCGCACGCGCGCGGCCGTAGAGCGTCGCCGGGACCGAGGCGGAGATCGGATCCGCGGTGCCGCGGACGACGAGCACCGGGCGAGGCGCGAGCGCGTCGATGGGCGGGGATCCCTCCGGCTCGCCCGCCGGCGCGAGCAGCGCGAGGGCGCGGACATGGAACGGGCAGGCGGGATCGAGCGCCAGCGCGAGGGCGGCCTGCGCGCCGAGCCCGTGCCCGAGGGCGCCCACGCGGTCGAAGTCGGCCAGGAGCGGGCCTCGCGAGCCGGCCCGGAGGTGCGAGAGCGCGTCCCGGAGGACCGCGGCGCGGCGCAGCGGCGCGTCGTCAGGGGCGAGCCACGAGAGATCGGGCGCGATGACGACGAAGCCCCAGCGCGCGAGGTGCGCCATGACGCCCGCGAGCTGGCGATAATCCTGGCCGATGCCGGCCGGCGACCCAGCACCAGCGGTGACGGAGCTCGTGGGGAGGCGTCGCTCGTGGGCGATCGCGATGACCGGGAACGGGCCTCCCGGCGAGAGCGGCGCCTCCTCGCCGTCCGCCGACGCGGGGTAGTAGAGCAGCGCGGCGCCCTGCGCAGGGCAGCGGTAGAGGGCGCCCTGGAACGGCCAGGTGTCGGGGTAGCGGGCGTCCTCCGACAGCGAGAGCGCGCCGATGCGCCGGAACCCCGCTCGGTGCGGCCCGGCGCGCAGCTGCGGCGCAGCGCTGGCGGGGCGCGGCGCTGCGGGAGCGGGGGCGGGCGAGGGCGGCTGCGGCGCAGCCGGAGAGGGCGGCTGCGGCGCAGCCGGAGAGGGCGCGTCCGCCGCAGCGAGCCCGCTGCGGAGCACCGCGCGCCGCGACCAGAGCTCGCCGTCGCGCGCAAGGTGGACGATCTGCCCCTCGGCGCGCACGGCGAGCTCGATCCGCGCGAGCGGGCGGCTCTCGATGACGGACACCGCCTCACACCGGCCCAGCGCGGTGGCGAACACCGTCGGCCCGCGGAAGCGCGCGCCCGGGGCGCCGTCGCCGCGACGCCACCACGCGAGCCCCACGCCCGCGAGCGGCGCGAACAGCTCGAGCGCGCCCTCTCCGCCGGACGCGCTCCGGAAGAGCGCCGGCGTCCCCCGGACCCCGGAGACCACCTCCTCCGGACCCTGCCACGCAGCCCCGGGAGGGCGCCGGAACATCACGAGGCGATCGCCGATGCGCGCGACCACCTCGAGATCGCCCGGCGCGCCGGGCGCGCCGGCGCCGCGCTGGACCATCGCGACCGCCTCGAACCGCCCGAGCTCCGCGCCGAAGATCGCCGGGCCGTGCCAGCCGAGCTCCGCGGTGTCGTTGTCGCGGTGGTAGTGCGCGATCCCGCCGCGCGCGTGCGGCACCACGAGCTCGAAGTTCCCCCGGCCGCCGGAGGCGCCCTGGAGCAGGGCGGGGTCGCCGGCCGCGCCCTCCGCGAAGAAGCGCGGCGCGCTCCACGACGGCTCGCGCGCGGGCGCGCACCAGAGCGCGGCCAGCCGATCCCCGGCGCGCACCACCGCCTCGAGGTGGCCCGGATCGCCGAAGTTGCTCTGGATGAGCGCCACCGCGCCGACCGGGCCGAGGTCCGCGGCGAACGTCGCCGCGTGGCGCCACGGCCCGGCGGCGTCCTCGCGGCGGTGGTGCTCGACGCCGAACGGCGCCCCGGCGGCGGGCACGACGAGCTCGAGCGTGCCGCGCGAGGCGCATTGCAGGAAGTAGCCGCTGGTCGTGGTGGGCATGGCTCCGATGAGGTTTACCGGCGAGGCGCGGCCGCGCCTATCGAAGCATCTCCTCGACCTTCGCGCCCGTCGCCGCGGCCAGCCCCCGGGCGAGCGCGCGCGGGTCCAGCTCGACGGCGACGGCCACCGCGTCGTCCGCGTGCGTCGCGAGCGGCGGCTCGACCGGCGCGTCGAGCCCGAGCAGGTGGCCGAACGAGCCGTGCGCGAGCTCCTCCCACGCCGCGAGCAGCTCTTCCGAGGCGGCCGCGCCGCTCGTCGAGAAATCGCCCGCCACCGCGATCGCGAGCGCGATGCCCTCGCGCGCGCTCGGCCTCGCGGCCGCGCCCACGGCCGTCGCCGCCGCGAGCAGGCCGCGCGCGCCGCGGGCGAGCTCCCCGTCGAACGGGCCCGGCGCGAACGCGCGCGCGGGCGCCGGGCCGAAGCGGGCCGCGAGCGCCGCGAGCGGGCCCTCCGACAGCGCCGTCGGCGAGCGCTTCAGGCGGCCGAGCGCGTACAGCGACGCCACCCGCGCCGGCCCGCGCTGCGGGCTGCCGCCGTCCTGCACGCCGACCACGTCCTCGCCGAGGAGCACCAGCGCGTGCGGCGCCGTGCCGATGTCGCCCATCACGCGCACGACGTCCGGGCGATCGAGCGCCCGCCGCTCCTTGCCCGTGAGCCTCTGTCGGAAGAGGCGCTCGATGGTCCGGGGATCGCCGCTGTGACGCGCCACGTAGAACCTGGCCTCGCCCGACGCGCCCGCGTACGACGCGATCGCGGCCTCGCGCACCTGCCGCAGGTCGATGCCGGTCGCGCGAGCGTGCCGGGCCAGGTTCTCCTCGGGCGCCACGAGCGCGATCGAGGGGATGAGCCACGGCACGGTCGCGATCTCGCGGGGCCGGACCAGGACGAGCCACCGGAGCCCCGCCTGCGGCAAGAGGCGCGTGAGGTCCGCCGTGCCGAGGGGCGGCAGCGGCGGGCCCGGCCGAGCGGGCGGCCGCGGCGCGCCGCCGCACGACGGCAGCGCGAGGCCGAGGACGCAGCCCAGGACGCCGCCGAGCGCGCCGCGGCGGCCGAGCCCCCGCCCGGGCGCGTCAGCCAACGACGAGGTAGGCGAAGCGGCGGTTCTTCGAGCCGACGCGGACCAGAAATCGCTTCCCACGCTCGAGCTTGAGCTGGTCGTCCTTGATCACCTCGCCGTCGAGGTGCACCGCGCCGCCCTTCACGAGGCGGAGCGCCTCGGAGGTCGACTTGGCGAGCCCGGCCAGCGCGAGCGCCTTGCCGATCGGGATCGCGTCGCGGTCGCTCGCGACGTGGAGCTCCTCGACGACCTCGGGCAGGCCGCCGGCCGCGACGCTGCGGCGCCGCTCCAGGGCGGCGCGGGCGTCGTCGGCCGAGTGGAAGCGGGTGACGATCTCCTGCGCGAAGAGCTCCTTCACCGCGATGACGCTCTCCTCGCCGCGCACGACCGCCTCCCGCAGGCGGGCGACCTCCTCGGGCGGGCGCGACGACAGGAGCTCCATGTAGCGCCAGACGACCCCGTCATCGACGAGCATCAGCTTCTGCAGCATGTCGAACGGCGGCTCGGTGATGCCGACGTAGTTGTCCGCGCTCTTCGACATCTTCGGGCCCACGACCTTGCCGTCCTCGATTCGCGCGTTCGTGCCCTCGAGGAGCGGCATCGTCATCACCATCTGGGCGCGCTTGCCGTAGCGGGGCATGAGGTCGCGCGCCACGAGCAGGTTGAAGAGCTGATCGGTGCCGCCGAGCTCGATGTCGGCCTCGAGCTCGACCGAGTCGTAGGCCTGGAGGAGCGGGTACATGAACTCGTGCACGTAGATGGGCCGCGCCTCCTCGTAGCGCTTCTTGAAATCGTCGCGCTCGAGCATGCGGGCCACGGTGTACTTCGCGCAGAGCTCGATCATCTGCGTCGGATCGAGCTTGTTGAGCCACTCGGAGTTGTAGCGGACCACGGTCTTGTTCCGGTCGAGGACCTTGAACGCCTGCGCCTGGTAGGTCTCGGCCGCGGCGACGACCTCCTCGCGCGAGAGCCGCGGGCGCAGCTCGTTCTTGCCGGTCGGATCGCCGACCATCGCCGTGAAGTCGCCGACCACGAAGATGACGGTGTGCCCGAAGTCCTGGAACTCCCGCATCTTCTGCATGACCACCGTGTGGCCGAGGTGGAGATCGGGGCGGGTCGGGTCGAAGCCGGCCTTGACGCGCAGCGGCTTGCCCTCGCGGAGCCGCTCCTCGAGCTCGGCGCGGACATGGAGGTCGACGGCACCCTTGCAGAGAATCTCGAGCTGACGTTCGGCGGGGACCATGGGGCCCCGCTTCTACCGCGCAGCGGAACTGCCCGCCAGGGGGGCGAGCGTGTCCCGCCGCGCGCGGCGCAAGGGCCGCGTCGACATCGACGCCACCGACATGGACGAGGTCGCGGGCGTGCGCGGGCGCGTCACGCCGCCGGCGACGTCATGGGCGTCGCCGGCGCGTCGCCTCATTCGTCGTCGGCGTCCTCGTCGTCGTCGTCCTCGTCGTCGTCATCGCCCGAGATGGCGTATGCGCGGCTCGCGTTGACGAGCTCCTTGAGCTCCTTGCCGACCTTGAAGAACGGGAGCCGCTTGGCGGGCACGGGCACCGGCTGGCCCGTGCGAGGGTTCCTGCCGCTGTACGGCTTGTAAGGCCTGACCGTGAAGCTGCCGAAGCCGCGGATCTCGATGCCCTCGTTGCGCTGGAGCGCCTGCGTCATCGCGTCGAAGACGCAGTTCACCACGAGCTCGGCTCGAGCCTTGGTGAGCTCTCCCCGTCCCGCGATCGCGTCGATGAGCTCGCTTTTCGTCATTGGTCCACCTCCCCCACCCGAGCGGACCGCCGCCGGCGCCCGACTTGCCGCTTTCCACCGCAGGGCTCCGGGAGATGCGCCGGTCCAGGAGCCGCATGACAACAGAATCCTATGAAAAGCTCGCATGTTACGGGACTAGCGGTCAACCGAATTCCCGCCCGCGACCGCGACCGCGTCGAGCGCAAAGAGGCCTCCGGCCGCGGGGCCGTCCGGGCCTCCCGGAGCGCTCTCAGCGGCGGTCTCGACGCGGATCCGCGCGGCATTCGCGGCCCTCGGCGCGGCGGCGCCGGCCTCGTCGCGCGGGGCCTCGCGCGCGTCCCGCCGCAACTTTCCGTGCTGGCGCGCATTCGCGCGCGCGATGGAGAGCTCGATTCCGACGGCGTCCTCGGGGATCGGGTGGGGCGGGAGCTCGGCGCAGGTGAGCGGCGCGCCGGGGGCGCCCGGCGCGGCGGGCTCGACCCGCCAGACGTGGATCGGGGCGCCGTCGACGGCGAGGACCAGCTCGCCCGCGCCGTCGCCCGAGACCGCCACGCGCGGGCTGATCCGGGCGCCGCGGAGCCACGGGGCGGGCAGGCCGACCCGGACGACGGCCTCGCCGCTCGCCGCCGCGTGCACGGCGAGGAGGCGCCCCCCGGACGCGCACGTGCCGCCGGCGTGCTCGGGCGCCGCCCAGGCGCCGCGCTGGGCGCGCGGCGGCCACAGCGACTCGCCCTCGATGAGGGCCTCGCGGGGCGGGGCGGCGTCGAAGGCGAGCGGCGCGAGCGAGACCGAGGCGAGGCCGCCGCCGTCCGGGATCGCGAAGCGGTAGCGGTAGGCGGGGGGGCGGCCGCGGGCCTCCCACGCCATCCGGTCGATCGCGTCGCCGCGGTAGCGCAGCACCGCGACGTCTCCAGGGGCGGGGTCGAAGCCGAGGTTGAAGCCGTGGTCCGTGTCGACGAACACGAGGCCGCGCGCGACGCCCGCGCGCGCGACGGCGGCGGGATCGAACATGGGCAGGCCGCCCTCGCGATCGCGGAGCGCGGCGTGGTCGAAGCCCGCGCGGAAGGCGAAGCCGGCGAGGGGGAGCGCCGCCGCGAAGAGCGCCGCCGGAACGAACGGCACCGGGAGGAGCGCGCGGAGCCGCCCCGCGAGGCCGCCGCGCGCGGCCGGCGATCCCGCGCGCTCCGCGATCGCGGCGCAGGCGAGGGCGGCGAGGGCGTGCTCCACCGGCAGCACGTCGGCGAAGAAGCGAGCGCCGCCGCCGGGGTAGTTGCCGTCGAAATAGAACGGGGCGTAGGCGGCGATCTGGAGGAGCGGCGCGATCGCGAGGGCGCGCGAGCGCGGCCGCCGGAGGGCGATCGCGGCGCCGGCGATCACGAACAGCGAGAGCGGCTCGGCGTTGAGCGCGTCGACCAGGTGGAGCTTCAGGCGGCGCAGCGTCGTGCCGGCGGCGGCCAGAAAACCGTATCCTTCCGCGAGGTTGTGCCGGACGAAGTCGCCGTGCTCGAAGAGGCAGCCGACGCCTTCGCCGAAGCCGTAGCGGAAGCAGCCGGGCGGGCCGTCGGAGACGGCGTAGTAGGCGCCCTGCGACGACGCGAAGGCGCCCGTCGCGGCGCGCTGGTGCGCGGCGAGCAGCGCGAGGCCGGGGACGGCGCCGATCGCGAGCGCCGCGGCGAGCCGCCCGAGCCGCGGCGACGGGCGCGGCGCGGCGTCGCGAGGGCCGGCCGCGGCGCTGCCCGGCGGGCGCTCCGGCAGCAGCGCCACGAGGAGCGCCGCGGCGAGGGCGAGCGCGCTCGGCGGGCGCGTGGCCGCGAGCCAGCCGGCCGCGACGCCCGCGAGCGCGGCGGCGCGGACGGCGGGATCGCGCCACCAGCGCGGCGCGCCCGCCGCGGGGGCGGCCTCGTCGAGCGCGCGGCGCGCGGACGCGAGCGCGACCGTGAAGCAGAGGGCCGCGAGCCCGTGCGACATCGTGTCGGCCGTGTGGTAGCGGAGCGCGGCGCAGAGCGCCGAGAAGAGCGCGGCGAGGAGCGGCGCGAGGGGGAGCCGCGCGCCGCTCCCGGCGGAGGCCGGGGCTGCCGGCGCGAACCGCGCGGCGAGGTCGTACGTGGCGAGGGTCAGCGCCGCGGCGAGCAGGGGACCGACCGCGAGCGGCGCGCCCGCGAGGAAGCCCAGCGCGAGGAGGGCGGGGTAGCCCGGGGGGAAGATGACCGCGACCTCGGCCGCGCCGCGCCGGGCCGCGTCGCCAGCGGCGTCGCTGCGGACGAGGAAGCGGCCGAGCACGGAGGCCTCGGGCTCGCCGAGCGGCCACGCGAGGTGCCCGGCGGCCATGGCGCGGGCCTCGAGCCAGTAGCTCGTCGCGTCGATGATCCGGGGGCCGCCCCGCAGGTAGACCGCGACGTACGCGGCCGAGATCAACGCCGCGGCGAGCCCGAGGGCCGCCGCGACGGCGAAGCCGTGGGGCGCGCTGGGGCGCGGCGCGGGGCCGGGGCGCGGCGGTGGATCGAGGCCCGCGGCGCCGGGGCGCGGGGGCGCGGGGCCGGGGCGCGCGGCGGCGGACGAGCGGCCGCGGCGGAGGAGCCAGGCGCCGGCGAGCAGCGCGGCGAGGGAGAGCGCGAGCGCGATCCACTGCGCGGGATCGCGGGGCAGGCCGGCGCGCACGTCACGGCCCGGCGAGCGGGCGCGCCTCGAAGCGCGCGGCGCGCTCGAGGACCCAGACGTGGTGATCGACCCACTCTCCCTCGACCGGCGTGAGCGCGAGCGTGAACGTCTCGGGCAGCCCTTCGGGCAGGTCGATCGACGCCTCGGTCCAGCCGGCGCTCTCGCGGACGGCGAGGTGGCCGAGCTCGCGGCCGTCCGCGGTCACGCGGATCTTGGCGGGGCGGGACGCGGCGGTGCGGACCACGAGCCGGCCCGGCCCTGAGCGCGGCGCGCGCAGGCGGGCCGTCTCGCTCTTGCCGCCCGGGATGACGCGCCCCGCGTCGAACCGATCGCGCCCGGACCCGCGCGGATCCGGCAGCACGCTGAAGCTGACGAAGCCGGCCTGCGGACGCGGGAAGGCGTAGCCGTGCTCCCGCTCGCTCACGAGGTCGGCGACGTCGAGCTCGTCGAGCACCTGCTCGCCGGCGCGCATCGACGCGGGCGGCTCGCCGTGCGCGAGCGGGCTCCAGTCGGCCTGGTAGATGACCTTCTCGGCGCCGCCGCAGATGACGTTCCCGACGACGGGGATCCCGACGATCCGCTTGCCGAAGATGGCCGGGAGCTCGCCCCACCAGGTCGGGTAGATGGCCAGCGCGTCGGGCCGGTCGTCGGCGGGGATGCGCTCGATGAGCTCCAGCGACGCGCCGAGGCCGTGGACGCCCGCGCGCGCGAACGGGAGGTCGTGGTAGCCGCCGAGCCCGATGAGGTCGAGCCCGGGCCGGTCCGACGCGTAGAGGAGCGCGCCCGCGTCGCCGACGAGGACGCGGCGCACGTCGAGCTGCGCGAGGACCTTGCCGGCGACGAGGTGCTGATCGCGGATGTTGCGGCTCGCGCGGCCGAAGAACCAGATCTGGTCGCGCATCCTGGGCAGCTGATGGACCCAGAAGAGCGCGGCGAGCGCGAGCGCGAGCGCGACGCGCGCGGCCCAGAGGCCGCGGCCCGCGAGGCCGAGGCGGGCCGCGAGGCCGCCGGGAGCGCCGCCGTCGGGCGCGGCCCACGCAGCGCGCGCGACGAGCAGCGCGAGCCCCATCGCCGCGAGCACAAGCAGCCAGGCGACCGCGGGCATCGTGTAGCGCTCGTTCTGCCAGCGCACCTGGCCGTTCAGGGCGACGAGCGCGAGCCAGCCGGCGACCTGGACCCAGAGCAGCGCCGCGATCCCGCGCGTCCGGCGCGAGGCGAGGGGGACGAGCGCGAGGGCGGGGACGATCCAGCCCCAGGGGAGGGCGTCCGAGAAGTGGTGGTTGGCGTTGCGGGCGATGACGTAGCGGACGAGGAACTCGTAGGTGTCCCACTTTTCCTGGGACGTCATGTACGGGTTGTTCAGCGCGAGCTTGGCGATGGCGCCGCTCGCGGACCACTCTCCGGTGAACACGCGGTTGGCGACCGCCTGGGCGACGCACGCGATCGCGCCGGGCACCGACATCCGGAGCAGCGTCGCGATCGCGGCGCGCGCGCCGCGGGCCCGCCCCACGGCCGCGGCCGCGTACACGCTCAGGGCCGCGACGCAGACGACCGACTCCGGCCGGGTGGCGTAGAGGAGCGCCCCGGCGAGGCCGGCGAGCCAGCCGAGGCGGGCGAGGCGCTCCGGCGGCGCGGCGGCCGCGCCGGCGACCGAGAGCGCGGCGAGGGTGGCGAGGGCCCAGACGCCGAGGTGGAAGGCGTTCTCCATCCCGCTGAACAGCGACCAGTCGAGCGCGCCGATGGAGAGCGCCACGGGCGGCAGCAGGTACTTCGCCCAGCGCCCGATCGGCTCGAGGAGCCGCGCGCCGACGAGCAGGAAGCCGAGCGTCGAGGCGCAGGCGACGATCGCCGCCCACTGCATCAGCAGGAGGCCGCGGAAGCCGACGAGGTAGCCGAGCGCGAGGACGAACGGATAGCTCAGGCTGGTGTTCCCGCTCGAGAAGCCGTTGCCCTCGGACCACTCGAACGGGTATCCGCGCGCCGCGGCGCGGGCGTAGTCGAAGTGGATGAACACGTCATCGAGCGGCGCCGACCACATGCCGCCCGTCTGCTCGTGCATCGCGCGGTAGAACGCGGCGGCGGCGTAGAGCACGCACGCGCCCGCGTAGACGGCGAACAGGACCGGATCGAGGCGCGGCCAGGCGGCGACCACGCGATCGAGCCAGCCCGGGGGCGCTGCCGGACCGGCGCCCTGCGAGGCCGCGGCGTTCGTGTCGCCAGGGGAGACGCTGCTCGGCCGAGACGGAGGCGCAGCTCCTCCGGGCGGCGCGGAGGACACGGGTTCGGCGCTGGACGGTGACACGCGGCTCTTTTACACGACTTTCGCGCGGCCCGAGCCCGCGGAGCCCGGTCCGCGAGGGGCGCCGGCGCGGGGGAGGGGCGGGCAGACGGGTGAACGCCCGCAGCCCACGGCTCTGTCCAGCACGTTTGCAAGCGGCCGCTTCAGGATTGAAAGGTGTAAGCCATTTTCATGGGGAAAGTGCCCGAAAACGAGAAAGATGTACCTTGGCCCGCCTCCTGCTTGGGGCAGAGGCCAGAGCGCCCGTGACGGTCTCCCCCCCCCGGCCGTCGAATGGGCGCTCTGTTTTTTTGTGCTGGTGACCCCCGGCGCGACGCGGACCGATGCGCCGGATCGCGGTGCGGCGCGGGCCGATGGCGCAGGCGACCCGAGCCGCTCACCGCCTGCGGGTGCGGGCACGGCGCCACCGGCGGCCTCGCGCCCGCAGGCGGTCGATCTTGCGATCCCCGCCGCGGCGCCGGCCCACGCTGCGGCGCCCGAGCCGGAGGCCGGCGCCGCCGTGCCCGTCACCCGCGCGCATCCGTGGTGGAGTTCGAGCAGGCGCTGGAGAAGGTCGCTGTCGGCTCGCTGAGCGGGGCCGTGGAGACGGCGTTCGGCTTCCACATCATCCTGCGGACGCGATAGTGAGCGTGGCGGGCCCTCCGGGGTGGATCAGCGCACGAGTGGAGTTGCAGCGTCGAGCATCACAGATCGTCCCCTGGGTCGGGATCGCCGTCCACCTGGTGATCGGCCCGGCTTACGCGTTCGCCGGTCTCCTCGCGCCGCCTTGGGCGGTCGCGACGCTCTGGGGGATCTGGATTGCGCTGCTCGTGATGGCCATTCGGGCGCGGCGCAGCCGCCCGTGGCTCGCAGCGGCGACCCCGTTGATCTCGGCGGCCCTGTGGCTCGGCCTGCTCACCCTCGGCGAACGGCTGCTCGGCTGGACGGCCTGAGCCCGCCCCGAGGGCCGCAGGCGCCGGCGCGACCGGCGCCGCGCTCGCGCCTCTCGCGAGCGGACGTGCGACGCGGCTCCCGCTTCCAGACAGCACAGCGGATGACCGGACAGCGCGGCGGATCACCTGGAGGCGACCGAGGCCGAGTGGCCCCTTCCATCGCACGATACCGCCGGCGGCGCGACAGCCGAGATCTCCCGCCTCTACAGGAATACCCGGCGGCCGTTCAGTGGCCGAGCGAATTCGGCTGCGGCGCCTCGCCGTGCGCGGGTGACTTCAGGACAGGGCGGATATTCCCTGCCGGTCGGCGGTTGAGAATATTTCGGGCCCTGCGCCAAAGGCGCCCGCGCGCTCTCCGTGCGGTCTGCGCGTTGACCCCTCTCGCGCGCGTCGAGTAGAACGATGTTCGCGCCAGAGCGCGCGACCCAGTCAGCGCCAGCGCGGATTGGAACCGCAAACGATGCGTTGGTTCGTCGAGATCTCGTCATTGGGCCAGAACGCGCCGCCGACCAGGAAGGTGTGCGTCGAGGCCCCGCAGTGGCAGCCCGCGCTGCAGAAGGCCCGGGCGCTCCGCGGCGATGGCGGGCCGCTCAACAATTTCTCCGTGGACCTGCTCGAGAGCGGCTACCGAGCGATCGATCCGGCGACGCGCGTGCGGTACGTCGTGCAGCGCGCGCCGGACGACGCGGCGCTGACGGACGGGTCGGACCCTCCGGCGGGCGCGCCGCCGGCCGGCGCAGCGTCTCCCAGGCCCGCCGACCCGGCGGGGGCTCGTCTGCCGGGGAAACGGCCGGTGGCGGCCACGGTCCCGTTCATCTCGATGGGGACCGCGCTCCTCGTGTCGGAGCCTGCGGCCGCGGCGGCGCAGGCGGCCAAAGGCGGCGACGCGGCGGAGCGGGGCGCCGCGGCGGAGCGGGGCGCCGCGGCGGAGCGGGACGCCGCGGCCGAGCGGGGCGCCGCGCCGGAGCGAGGCGCCGCGCCGGAGCCGAGCGCGCTGCCGCCGTTCGAGCTCGTATCGCAGCGCGAGGAGAACCCGTCCGAGCGCTCGCCGCTCACGTACCGAGAGCTCGTCTATGCGGTCCCGACGGGCACCCCGCGCGATCTCGTCAGCGCGTTGCTGCTCGACCGGCTCGAGAAGGCACGGCAGCTCATCGACGACGCGCGCCCGGGCAAGTTCATCCATATCGCGGTGTTCGATCACGTCTTCCGCGGCCGGCCTCAGCGCGGTCCGCTCGCGACCCTCGCATGGAAGGACTGGCGCTCCGCGGAGCCCGAGATCCAGTTCCGCCCGCGCACCGGCGCCACCTCCCCGCCGCCGGCCGCCGTGCCGCCGGCCGCCGCGCTGCCGGCCGCGGGGTCTCTGCTGGCCGCCGCGCTGCCGGCCGAGGGGTCTCTGCTGGCCGCCGCGCCGCCCGCCGAAGCGTCGCGGGCGGCCGACGTGTCGTCGGCGTCCTCTGCGCCGCCGGCCGACGTGTCGCCCCCTGCCGCCGCGCCGCCGGCCGCCGCACCACCGGCCGATGCGTCGCCCTCGGCCGTCGCGCCGCCGGTCGCCACGCCGTCGGTCGAGGGATCGCCCTCTGCCGACGCGTCGCCTTCCGCCGCTGCGCCGCTGGCCGACGCGTCGCCTTCCGCCGCTGCGCCGCTGGCCGACGCGTCGCCTTCCGCCGCTGCGCCGCTGGCCGACGCGTCGCCCTCCGCCGCTGCGCCTGCTGCCGACGCGTCGCCCTCTGCCGACGCACCGCCGGTCGACGCGTCGCCTTCCGCCGCTGCGCCGCTGGCCGACGCGTCGCCCTCCGCCGCTGCGCCTGCTGCCGACGCGTCGCCCTCTGCCGACGCACCGCCGGTCGACGCGTCGCCTTCCGCCGCTGCGCCGCCGGCCGACGCGTCGCCCTCTGCCGCTGCGCCGCTGGCCGACGCGTCGCCCTCTGCCGCTGCGCCGCTGGCCGACGCGTCGCCCTCTGCCGCCGCGCCGCCCGGCGCGCCGAGCGCGCTGCCTCGGCCCGAGGCCGCTCCGGCGTCGGCCGAGATCCCCGCGCCCACGCCGAGCCAGCCGCCGCGGAGGCGCTCCTCCTTCCCGCCGAGGAACGGGCGCCTCTCCGGCGACGACCTCATCGCCGAGCTGTTCGAGGCGTGCAGCGACCTGCATTTCCTCCAGGACACGCTCGCGGGCGCCGACTTTATCCTCGCGCTCACGCTCGACAAGGTCCCGTGCGCCCTCGGGCTCGTGTCGCTGTTCGACATCAACCGGCGCGAGTTCGTCGTCGTCCGGCAGTACGGCGGCAAGAGCGCGCTCCTCGCCAGGCTGTCCGAGCGCGCGCCGCTCGCCCTCGCCGCCATGCGGTCCAGGCGCGCCGTCGTGGTGCCCGACGCGTCCAGGGACGAGCGCGCCGTCGACGACCGGTGGAACGCGATCGGCGTCGAGCTCCGGAGCGTCATCTGCGCGCCCGTGGAGCTCGCGGGCCGCTACCTCGGCCTCCTCGAGATCGGCAACCCCCTCGACGGCAAGCCGTTCTCCGAGAGCGACGGCAACGCGCTCACCTACATCGGCCAGCAGTTCGCGGAGTTCGTCGGGGCCCGCGGCGTGGTCCTCGACCCCGGCCTCGTGACCGCGGGGGCGAAGAAGGCCGCCCGCTAGCGGAGCCGAGCGATGGACCTCCTCCCCTCGGTCGGGCAGCGCCATCGCGTCCCGTACTTCGCCCTCGTCCCCGCCATCGTCGTCGCCGTGCTCGTCCTCGGCGGGATCGCCCTGCGCACCACGCTGCAGATCGAGAAGGCCCGCCAGCAGACCGTCTTCGACGCGACCCTCACCCTCGCCGACGAGCGCGTCGACCGCCTCGACAAGCTGATCATCGCGCAGGACAACGTCGTCGCCGCGCACGTCGACGTGGCGAACCTCTCGGTCATCGCGCGGAGGTGGCTCCCCACCGCGGCGCGCGAGACGCCGACCGTGCGCGCCATCCTGGTCCTCGACATGGACCACGAGGCCCACGACGTGCTCGCGTTCGCCTCGCGCGGCGCGTCCGGCCGGGAAGACGACGCCTTCCGCAAGCTCCTGCTCGCCCGCCTCCTGCCCCAGATGAACTTCGGCGGCGACGCGGCCGAGCTGCGCCACCTCCACCACGTCATCGACCAGCAGAGCCTGCTCGTGAGCTACTGGCAGCGCGAGCACCAGGGGCGCCGGTTCCTCGTGGTCGCCTGGCACGAGGTGCCGCGCCTGGTCCACGAGGTGATGCCCCGGCTCTTCCGCGACCTCGATCGGGAGAAGAGCCGGATGAACGTCATCGACGAGGAGGGCCGCATCGTGTTCGGCCCGCCCATCATCGGCGGCGAGTTCACGGTCGGGCGCCCGTTCCCCACCACGCTCTACAACTGGCGCCTCCAGATGGCGCTCACCACCGCCGAGGAGCTCGGCGAGAAGGTGGAGCGGCAGCGCCTCATCGAGATCCTGATGGTCGGCTTCTCGGCCCTGGTCGCCCTGGCCGGGCTCGCGATCGTGGTGCTCGCCTCCGTGAACGAGCGGCGGCTCGCGGCGCTGAAGAGCGACTTCGTCGCGAACGTGTCCCACGAGCTCAAGACGCCGCTCTCGCTGGTCCGCATGTTCGGCGAGCTCCTCCTCGGTGACCGCGTGCCCAACGACGAGAAGCGCCGCCAGTACCTGCAGATCATCGTGAGCGAGAGCGAGCGGCTCACCGCGCTCATCGAGAACGTCCTCGATTTCGCCCGGGTCGAGCGGGGCAAGGCCGCCTACGAGTTCGCGCGCGGGAGCGTCGCCGAGGTGGCCGCGCGCGCCGTCGACATGTACCGCTACCGCGCCGAGCGCGAGGAGATGACCGTCGAGCTGACGGTCGCCGACGGGCTGCCCGAGGCGCTCATCGACGCGCGCGCGCTCGAGCTCGCCATCGTGAACCTGCTCGACAACGCGCTCAAGTACGCGAAGGACGGCGGCCGCGTCGCCGTCGAGGTCGAGGTCGAGGGCGGGGGCGGCGGGCGCCTCGCCGCGCTGACGCAAAAGGCGAAGCGCGTCGCCATCCGGGTGAGCGACCGGGGGCCCGGCATCGATCCGGACGAGCAGAAGCACATCTTCGAGCGCTTCGCGCGCGGCCGGCGGGCGAGCGAGCGCCAGGTGCGCGGCAGCGGGATCGGGCTCGCGCTCGTGAAGCACATCGCCGAGAGCCACGGCGGCTCGGTGCGGGTCGAGAGCCCGGTCACCGAGGACGGGCGCGGCAGCGCCTTCGTCGTGTCGCTCCCGGCGCTCGAGCACGACGGCGAGGCGCCGGAGCGGACCGCGCGGGCCGAGCCGCTCGCGGCCGACGCGGCGTCCGGCGCGGGGGCGACGTGAGGGCGCGCAGGCGTGACGGGCGCGGTGAGACGGCGGTGCGGCGGAGCGAGACGGCGGTGCGGCGGAGCGAGACGGCGGTGCGGCGGAGCGAGACGGCGGTGCGGCGGAGCGAGACGGCGGTGCGGCGGAGCGAGACGGCGGTGCGGCGGAGCGAGACGGCGGTGCGGCGGAGCGAGACGGCGGTGCGGCGGAGCGAGACGGCGCCCGGGCGGGACGCCGGGCGGAGCGCTGCCTTGCAGGCGGCGCTGGACGAGGTGCGCGCGCGGTGCGCCATCGAGGAGCGCCGCGCGCAGGACCCGGTCTCCTTCGTCCATCGCTACACCGATCCGGCCGATCAGGAGCTCGTCGCGCTCCTCGCCGCGTCGCTCGCCTTCGGCAACGTGAAGGCGCTGCGCGCCAAGATCGGCGAGGCGCTCGACCGGCTCGGCCCGCAGATCGCCCTCACCGCGGACGACGCCCGGGCCGTCTCTGCGCGCCTCCGCGGCTTCCGGCACCGCGTCTACCGCGACCGCGACCTCGCGGCGCTCCTCGTCGGCGCGCGGCGGGTGCAGCGCGCCTCGGGCTCGCTCGGCGCCGCCTTCGCGGCCGAGCTCTCGCGCAGCCGCGACCTGCGCCAGGCCCTCGGCGCCTGGGTGCGCGCGATCCGGCGCGCGGGCGGGCTCGACCGCCGCCCGGACGACCGGGGCGCGGCGCACATCCTCCCCGACCCCGAGAAGGGCAGCGCCACCAAGCGGCTCATGCTCCTCCTGCGGTGGATGATCCGCCCCGCCGACGGCGTGGATCTCGGCCTGTGGCCGATACCGCCGTCCGCCCTCCTGATCCCCGTCGACACCCACATCCAGAAGCTCGGCTACAACATCGGCCTCACCGACCGCAGGGGAGCCACCTGGAAGACGGCCGAGGAGATCACCGCCGCCCTCCGCAGCTTCGATCCCGCCGACCCGGTCAAGTACGACTTCGCCCTCTGCCACCTCGGCATGCTCCAGCAGTGCCCGTCGCGACGCGATCCGGTCCGCTGCCAGGGGTGCGGCGTGAAGCCCGTCTGCCGCCACTGGGACGAGTGAGCACGCCGTACACAGTCATTTCGTCCAGGACAGCTGCAGGCCTTGCCACGGAAAGCCTTTAAATCCTTCGAATTTGCACCGGATTTCAATTTTGTTTTTCAAGAATGCAACGACGGCGGTGGTTTCGCGCGATAACCGCCTGAAATATGGTGGACGATAGGCCGGCACAAAGCCTGCTCTAAGGGTGGGCGAGCGCCGTCGCGGAGACCTTCCCCCCCCAGGTCCGCGAGGCGCTTTTTTCATTTTGTCTCAGTTAGTCTCAGTGGACGCCAGAGCTCGTCGGCTCGGCGTTGCCACCGGCGTGACACGAAGAGCGCCGCAGCGGAGCCCCCCCGAGCTCCGCTGCGGCGCCTTGATGTGTGCCCCCGTGCACCGGGGTGCTTACGGGACCCTTTCCACGTCTCTCCTCTCCGCGACGTGATGCGACCCGCATGCCACGTCCCGGGCCGGCCACGATGGAACCTTTGTGCACGCATGCAGCGAAGGCTTCACGCCGAGCCCTGTGGCCCCGGACACTCGCCGCCATGGCGGCGCGAGGGGATGCGGCTCAAAACGGGCGGTCGCGACGTCCGTTTCCGTCGAGAGCAATCGCTGAAGCGCGCTGTGGGATCGAAGCGGCGGAGTCGATGGGCCAGCGCTGTGTGACTTTCTCGCGCGCTGGTAGAAATGATCATGAAACATGGTGTTCCCATGGATTCATGATCATCCGGCGCCGTGCGCGGGTAAGCGGGCTCAGCGAGCGGCTGGCCCGCGCTCCGTCCGTGCGCCACTATTGCCGAGGGCGCTCGCATGCGGGAACGGCGCCAGCAGGTAGATTGGGCGTATGGTCTGGACATTCGGGGCTTACCTCCTGGTCGCGCTGGCCCTCGTGGCGCTGGCAGCGGTCGGGCTGTGGGCGCACCTCTTCTACTGGGTCAAACGGCTGACCCTGCCGCTCGAGTACAGCGTCGAAGAGGTCCTGCGGACCGAGGACGGCGCCCCGATCGAGATCCGCCGCGTCCCGGTGCCGCCCGGCGCGGAAGCGCAGCCGGATCTGCCGCCGATCCTCCTGGTCCACGGGATCGCCGCGAACCACAGAAACCAGGACATCCACCCCGATTACTCGCTGGCCCGCCACCTCGCCACGCTCGGACGCGACGTGTGGCTGCTGACGTTGCGGAGCGGCCGCCTCCTCACCCGCCTCGAGCGCCGCGGCGTCCGCTTCTCGGCCATGGTCCGGTACGACCTGCCCTGCGCCTTCGACGCCATCCTGAAGCGCACCGGCGCCCGCTCGCTCGATTATGTCGGCTTCTCGATGGGCGGCATGCTCCTCTATGCCGCGCTCGGTCGCAGCGTGCCGGAGGATCGGGTGCGCCGGGTCGTCATCGTCGGCTCTCCGGGCCGCCTCTCCACGCCGGCGCGGCTCATGCGCTTTCTGCCGGGGCGGCTGCTCCCGGGCGTGCCGCTCCGCTTCATGGCACGCAGCGTCGCCTTCGCCTCGGAGTGGCTGCCGACGCCGATTCACCACGCCGTCGCCAATCCACGCAACGTGCCTCCCGGCGTCACGCGGCTCGCGCTCGTCAACTGCATCGAGGACATCCCCGCTGCGCTGAACGCGGACTTCGCCGCCTGGCTGGCGAGCGACGGAGAGATCCGCGTGGACGGCGAGCGGGTCCTCGACGGGCTCGCGTCCGTCGCGGCGCCGGCGCTCTTCATCGCGGGCAGCGCCGACAGGATAGCCCCCGTCTCGTCGGTGCGCGCCGCGTTCGACGCGTGGGGGCGCGATCACCCGGAGACGCCGAAGCGGTTTCTCGTGCTCGGTCGTGACTTCGGGGCGCGGGAAGATTACGGCCACGGCGACCTCGCCGTGGGCGCCTATACCGGCGTCGAGCTCTTCGAGCCGATCGCCCGCTTCCTCGGCCCGGAGCGGCAGCCCGAAGACGCGCCGGGGCCCGAGACGGGCGCTACGGCGCTGGAGGCCGTCCAGGCGCGTCAACCCACCTCCGACCAGGCCGATCCGCTGCCGGATCTCCCGGCCGCGTGACGCGTGCGCCCCGCGCGGGCGTATCGCGCATTCCGTCGGACCGCCCCTCCGTGCGGGGCCCTACGCTCCATCTCACGAGCGCGCATCCGAGTGCGTAGAGGTCGAACGATCTCGAGTCGATGCGCGGTGATCCGTGATTGCAGACCGAAAGCGAAGAGGCGTATCCTCGACCGCGAAATCTCCGAGAGCCGCGAGGCGGCCGGCGTATCCGCCAAAGGAAGTTCATGAGTCAACCCGGATTGCGCTCCAGGTTCGAGCTGTCGTTCACAGCGCTCTGGCTGGCGGCAGCTGCCCTCCTCGTCTGCTCTGCGTCCTGCGCGCGGGGAGACAGCTCGAGCATCGCGTGCGATGACGGCCTCTCGATGTGCGGCGGCGCGTGCGTCGACACGCAGGTCGATCCCGACCACTGCGGCGGCTGCGACGGCGGCTGCGCGAGCGGGCAGCGGTGCGAGGCGGGCGAGTGCGTCGGCGAGGACAAGGGGAACGGCGGGGGCAGCGGGGACGACGATGGCGCAGAGGCCCCAGGGGAGGCGGGCGGGACCGGCGGCGCGCTCTGCGCGCCTGGCCTCGAGCCGTGCAGCGGCGGCTGCGTCGATCTCGACATCAACCCGCATCACTGCGGGGGCTGCGGCCAGGAATGCCCGGCCGGGCAGCTGTGCGAGGGCGGCGCCTGCCGCTGCGACGTCGGCCTCGCGGAGTGCGGCGGCGGCTGCGCGGATCTGAAGAAGGATCCGCTGCATTGCGGGGGCTGCGACGTCCGGTGCGGGCTCAACGCGACGTGCGTGGACGGGGAGTGCGCCTGCAACGAGGGCCTCACGGACTGCGGCGGCAAGTGCGTCGATCTCGCGAGCCACCCCCAGCATTGCGGCGCGTGCGGCGCGGCGTGCGGCGGGGGGCTGGTCTGCCAGGCGGGCACGTGCGCCTGCATCGTCGGCGAGCACGAGGACATCGGCTCGACGATCCCGCAGATCGTGACGGGCACCACGCTCGGCGCGGACACCTATTTCGGGCTGGACTGCGTGGCCGCCGGCTCGACCGAGGTCGTCTACAAGTTCACGGCGGAGGAGGCCGGTACGTACAGGTTCGATACGGCCGGGTCGAGCTACGACACCGCCATCGCCGTGCTCGATCGCGCGGTCTGCGGCGAGCTCGCGTGCAACGACGATCGCGGGGGGCCCGAGGCGGCCGCCTCGGTGGTCCTCGACGGGGGGAGGGAGGTCCTCGTCGTCGTCTCGGGGTACAACGGCGCGCAAGGCGACTTCGTGCTCTACATCGACCGGGCGGCGCCGCCGGTCTGCCCGGTGGGCACCATCGCGCCGACCCTCCCGCAGTCGGTCCTCGGCGACACCTGGATGCTCGGCGACGCCCTCGTGCCGAGCTGCGGCTCGCTCGACACCCCCGACGCGAGCTACACGTTCACCGCGCCGCACGCCGGCAGGTTCATCTTCGACACGGCCGGCTCCTCGTTCGACACCGTCCTCGAGCTGCGCAGCGGGACCTGCGCCGGCTCGATGATCGCCTGCAACGACAACAACGCATCGGAAAAGACGTCGCGCGTCGTCGCGAACCTCACCGCGGGCGAGACGGTCGTCGCGATCGTCGACGGCGCCGACGGAGAGTACGGGCCGTTCGCGCTCAACGTCAGCGAGTACGTGCCGCCGCCGTGCCCGGAGCTCGTCCTCGACGCCACCACGTTCCCGCAACGGGTGACGGGCACCACCGCGATCGCGGATCGCGAGAGCGCCCTCTCGGCGCCCTGCGGCAGCGGCGACGGCCCCGAGGTCACCTATGCGTTCACCGCGCCGGCGGACGCGCTCTATACCTTCGACACCGTCGGCTCCGGCTTCGATACGGTCCTCCACATCCACGACGGCACGTGCCGCGGGCCGAGCCTCGGGTGCAACGACGACGTGGCCACCGGCGTCCTTCAGTCGCAGGTGAAGGTGCTGCTCGACGAGGGGCAGACGGTCGTCGTCGTCGTGGACGGCTACAGCAGCTCGGCCTCCGGCGCCTACACGCTCAACGTGAGCCAGGCCTTCGTACCCCCGTGCCCGCTGATCGATCTCGGGACGACGGTGCCTCAGACGGTGACCGGGACGACCGCGGAGGCGGTGGACATCCTGCGCCCGACCTGCGGCGGCGCCGGCGGCCGCGAGACGACCTACAGCTTCACCGCGCCCGTGGACGGGACGTACCTCATCGATACGTTCGGATCGAGCTTCAACACGACCCTCTCCGCGCTCGACGGCACCTGCGGCGGTCCCACGATCGCGTGCAACGCCGACGCGGCAGGGACCCAGCAGTCGCAGCTCACGCTGGATCTCGACGAGGGGCAGACGATCATCCTGCTCATCGACGGCGAATCGGCGAGCGCGTCGGGCGATTTCACGCTCAATATCGAGCGGTTCGACGGCGGCGGCACCTGCTCGACGCCCATCGATCTCGGCTCCAGCTACCCGCAGGTCGTCACGGGGAGCACCGTGGATCAGCCCGGGTCGGTCACCCCGAGCTGCGGCTCCTCGACCGCTCCGGACATGATCTACAGCTTCACCGCGCCGGAGAACGGGACCTACTTCTTCAATACGCTCGGCTCGAGCTTCGACACGGTCCTCCAGATCTTGAATGGGAGCTGCAGGGGCTCGTCGCTCGGGTGCAACGACGACTTTTCGGGCGGCCGGCAGTCGCGCGTCTCCGCCGAACTGGTCGCGGAGCAGACCGTCTTCATCGTCGTCGACGGCCGCGGCACCAGCGCCGGCGACTACGTGCTCCAGGTGGACCGCTTCACCGGCCCGGGGACCTGCTCGACGGCGATCGACCTCGGCTCGGAGCTGCCGCTCACGAGGACCGGCACCACGTCGGGCCAGCCCAACTCGGCGACGCCCGGCTCCGGCTGCACGCCCAACTCGAGCGCTGCGGACATGGTGTTCACCTACACCGCGCCGGTCGACGGCGACTACGTCATCGACACGATCGGATCGTCGTACGATACCGTCCTTCACGTGCACAGCGACGGCTGCGGGGGCGAGACGCTCAAATGCAACGACGATTGGGCCGGCTCCTCGAGGTCGAGGGTGACGCTGACGCTCAACGCCGGTGAGGTCATCACCGTGGTCGTCGACGGATACGACACGTCGTCGGGCAGCTTCACGCTGAACATCACCCGCGCTCCGTGAGGACGCGCCGCGCTCGCCCTCTCGCCGGCCTGGCGGCGCCGCCTCCCGCCGCGCCGAGCCCGCCGCGGCGCCTCCGCGCGGCGCGGCGAGCACGGCCGAGGCCGCGGCTCGATCCGCGCGTGGCCAGGCGAACTTCTCCCTCCACGAGCGCCCCCGCCGGTTGCGGATACCTCGGGCGTGGGCGTATCGTGTTATCCGCTCCGCCCCCAACGGCCAGGTACCCCCAAGGATGCATATGAAACGATCCGGATTACGCCTCAGGCCCACCCTCTCGTCCGCTGCGTTGCTCCTGGTCGCGGGGGTTGTCCTCGCGTCGTCCTGCGCCGAGAGCTCCAACACGTCGAACCCGTGCGCGGACGGGCAGTCGCAGTGCGGCGGCGAATGCGTCGATACCCAGGCGAGCGCCGACCATTGCGGCGAATGCGGCAACGCCTGCGCGGCCGGGCGCCGCTGCGCGGCGGGCATCTGCGTCGAGGGCGAAGACCCCGGGGAGGGCGGGGGCGGCGGCCAGTTTGGCGAGGGCGGCACCGACGCTCCGGGCCAAGGGGGAGCCGACGGCGCGTGCAGCGAAGAGCAGACCGAGTGCGCCGGCCGCTGCGTGAACCTCGAGACCGACCCGCGGAACTGCGGCGATTGCAAGGCCGCGTGCGGGGAGGGGCAGGTCTGCGCGCACGGCGAGTGCGCCTGCCCCGCTGGGCTCACGGCGTGCGACGGCGCGTGCGTGGACGCGCTCACCGACAGGACCCACTGCGGCGGCTGCGGGACCAGCTGCCCGGCCAGCCAGCTGTGCGTCGAGGGCGTCTGCTCCTGCGCCGAAGGCCTCACGGACTGCGACGGCGCGTGCGCCAACCTGCAGACGAGCGAGCAGCACTGCGGCTCCTGCGAGGTCGCGTGCGAGCGCGGGGCCATCTGCCAGGGAGGCGCGTGCACCTGCGCCATCGGCACCTACGACGTGATCGAAGATACGTTCCCGCAGACGGTGACGGGGACCACCGTCGCGGGAGAGACGAACTACGGGCTCGCGTGCGTGGCGGCGGGCTCGTCGGAGCGGGTCTACCTCTTCACGCCCGCCGAGGCCGGGACCTACACGCTGGACACCCTGGGGTCCAGCTTCGATACGGCCCTTGGCGTGGTGGCGGCGACCACCTGCGCTCAGCTCGCGTGCAACGATGACAGCACCCCTTCCATCGCCCAGTCCAAGGTCCGCGCGGTCATCGGCGCGGGCGAGCCGGTCTTGATCGTCGTGACGGGCTTCGACGGCGCGGAGGGCGACTTCGCGCTTCACCTGTCGAAGGCAGGTCCGCCGATCTGCCCTTCAGGGGACGTCGGCGACGCGCTCCCGAAGACGTTCACCGGCGACACCGAGCTGCTCGGCGACGCCATCACGCCGACCTGCGGCCACCCGGGCGGCCCCGACGTGAGCTATACCTTCACGGCGCCGGCGGACGGGAAGTATGTATTCGACACGTTCGGCTCCGAATTCAACACCATCCTGGAGCTGCAGGACGGCGAGTGCGGCGGTGATGTGCTCGCCTGCAACGACGACTCGCGAGGAGGATCGCAGTCGCGCGCCGTGGTCGAGCTCGAGGCCGGTCAGACGGTCGTGGCCGTCGTCGATGGCTTCGAGGCCGCGGGCGGGCGCTATACGCTGAACATCGCCGCGTGGGAGCCGCCCCCGTGCCCCATGATGGATCTCGGCTCGACCTACCCGCAGTCGGTCACGGGCAACACGTCGGGCCTCGACCACGTCCTCGAGTCGCCCTGCGCCTCGAGCAACAGCCCCGAGGCCACCTACAGCTTCACGGCGCCCGTCGACGGCCGTTATACCTTCGATACGCTGGGGTCGAGCCTCGACACCGTGGTGCACGTCCACGACGGCAGCTGCACGGGCCCCTCGCTGGGCTGCAACGACAACGCGTCGTCCTCGTCCCAGTCGGTGGTGTCCACGCCGCTCTTGGCGGGACAGACCGCGTACGTGGTCGTCGACGGCGCGTACGGCGCCTCCGGCGCCTACAAGCTCAACGTGAGCGGTATCCCGGCGCCCCCGTGCCCGGCGAACGAGCTGGAGCCGGTCGTCCCGCAGACCGTGAACGGGACGACCGCCGGCCTCGGCGACTTCGTGGCCGCGCCGTGCGGCGCGCCCGGCGGCGCGGAGGAGACCTACACGTTCGTCGCCCCGGAGGATGGCGTCTATGTCTTCGACACGTTCGGCTCGAGCTTCGACACGGTCATCCACGTGCACGACGGCGCGTGCGGCGGCCCGTCGCTCGGCTGCAACGACAACACGACTGGCCCCCAGTCGCGGGTCGCGGTGCCGCTCGTCGCGGGGCAGGAGACGGTCGTCGTGGTCGACGGCTCCGGGCCGTCCGCCTCGGGGGCGTTCAAGCTCAACATCGCCCTGTCCAACGGTGAGGGCACCTGCGCCAACCCGATCGACCTCGGCTCGACGGTCCCGCAGACGGTGAATGGCTCCACCTTGCTGCAGCCGAACTCGGCCGCGCCGGGCTGCACGGCGTCGAGCGGCAACGACCGGGTCTACCGCTTCACCGCGCCGGCGGCTGGGACCTACATCATCGACACGCTGACCTCGACCTTCGACACCATCCTTCACGTGCACGACGGCGGCAGCTGCACCGGCGCCGAGCTCGCGTGCAACGACAACGCGAGCGGGGTCGCCTCGCGGGTGCAGGTCACCCTCACCGCGGGCCAGGTGATCACGATCGTCGGCGACAGCCGGCCCTCCTCCTCCGGCAACCTCGTGCTGCACATCAGCGCCGTGCCCGCGCCCGATCCTGACCCGGATCCCGGTCCCGACGCGGGGACCGATCCCGATGCGGGGACCGATCCCGATCCGGGATCCGATCCCGATGCGGGGACCGATCCCTAGACCAGGCCCGACGGGCCGCCTGCGTCGACCCGAAGAAGACACCGCCAAGGTGCCAAGAACGCCAGGAAGCAAGAGAGCGAAAAATTTTCTTCTTGGCGTCCTCGATACCTTGGCGGTTCAATTTTCCTCTCCGCTGAGAGCCGCTTCTGGCCCGCGTGGAGCAGAGCCGGGGTGGGGGATAGGCTCGCGCGACGGCGACGCCGCTGGCGCCCTCGGCCGGCTCGCGCGAGGCGTGAGGCACAGGGCTGGGTCGGTTCGGCCGCTGCGCCTCGTCGGCGGTGGGACGAGCAGGCAGGGGCGGGGCTCGGAGCGCGGTGGGGGCAGGTGGACCGGCGTGGCGCGATGGATGGCGGATGGCGGATGGCGGATGGCGGATGGCGGATGGCGGACGGCGACGGCGGATGCCGGCGGCGCGCTCGACGCCGATGCGCGCGATCCCTAGGAGTTTTCTTGAGAGCCGCGCGCGACCGTGCGAGTCTCGCCCCCCTGGGACCTGCGTCCGTCATCCGGGACGCGCCCTTCGGATCCGGGTCGAACCATGCCAAAGGAACGCGTGTTCTCCCTCGATGCCGTACGGACCGACGGCTGGTTCGAGCGCATAGGCGACGGCATCGGCAGCTTCCAGGCGCTCTGCGAGATCGTGGGCGAGGCGTTCTTTGCCTTCTCGATGATTACGGGCGCCCGCATCACGGCGCTCACCGTCGACCGCCGCAACCCGGACAACACGCTGGTCGACTTCGTTATCGCGCCCCCGGGCGAGGAGGAGATCGACGGCGACGTCCAGCGGCTCACGCTCGCCGACTTCCGCCACCGCCTCGTCGGCGCCCTCCTCACGGAGGACACGACGCCGCAGGCCCCCGAGCGCGACACCGACCTCGAGGGCATCCAGCTCCACATCGGCGTCCGCTACCTGCTCCTCGCCCCCCTCTACGGCTACAGCCTCCGCAAGCTGTCCGTCGAGGGGAAGACCTCGCGCCTCCTCCTCCTGCGCGACGGCATCGAGGAGACGCACGAGCTGAACGAGTTCCGCGCCCGCATCCGCTCGCACGTGCGCGACGAGCTCGAGCGCGCCTCGGCCGGCGCGCGCTCCGCCATCGACCTCACCAAGGTCGCGGAGGCCGAGGTCGCGTCCCAGCGCGGCGACTACCCGAAGGTGATCCAGCTGCTCGGCACCTGGCCGGCCCCGCTCGCGATCTTCCTGCGCACGCCCGAGGGGCAGATGCTCACCCCGGACGCCCGCAGCCTGATCGCCAAGGGGCTGGGCCTGCTCGGCACCGCGTGCGTCAAGCTCGGCGAGGAGCACCAGGGCGAGGAGGTCATGCGCCTCGCGGTCCAGTACGCGCACGACGGGGCCGCGGCCGGCGACATCTTCCGCCGGCTGGGCGAGGCCATGCTCGACGACGGCCGGGCGGGCGAGGCCATCGGCCCCCTCCGGCGCGCCGCGAACCTCGGCGCCCCGCCGAAGCACATCTGGCCGCTGCTCGCGCGGGCGTTCGTGCAGCGCAAGAAGTACGTCGCCGCCCTCGCCTGCGTCCGCGAGGCGCGGAGCGCCGGCGTGCCGGACGCCGAGATGGTCGAGGAGATCCGGGAGATCGAGGCGAGCCTGGGGACGGCGCTGACCGCATGGAGAGGGCTGGTCCTCGTGGCGAACCGCTCCTAGGATTACGGCCCGCCGGTTGGGGGCAGGTTGACCGAGCGCCTCCATTGACACCCCCGCGGCGGCCGACTAGATCCGGCGCGGATTAAGCCGGGATCGCTCGGATTTTTGCTGTTTCAGGCAGCAATCGCCGCGTCGCTCTCACCTTTTGGACTGCATGGTTCGGGGCCGCGGGCCCTGAGGTCTCGCCCGAGGCGCCGCGCGCTGCGGCGAGGCGGTCGACCCTCCCGGGGCCGACCCGTAGGAGTGCTCTCTCGATGGCCACCTACATCCCCTTGTTCCTGCTGTTTCTCGTCGCCGCGGTCATCGCGCTCGCGATGTTCACGCTGACGTCGCTCCTCGGCCCGAGGAACCCGACGCCCGAGAAGATGATCCCGTACGAGTGCGGCAGCGACTCGACGGGCGGGCGATTCGTCAAGCCGAGCGTGAAGTTCTACCTGACGGCGATCCTCTTTGTCGTGTTCGACATCGAGGCGGTGCTCATCTACCCGTGGACGGTCCAGTTCCGCTCCCTGGGGTGGACGGGCCTCGCAACGATGAGCTCGTTCATCGCGATGCTCGTCGTCGTGCTCGTGTACGTGTGGAAGAAGGGAGCTCTGGAATGGGAGAAATGAAGGGTGGAGGGCCCTCGACGCGGGTGATGGAGGGCTCCGAGCACGGGTTCGCGACGACGCGCGTGGACGCGCTGCTCAACTGGGCGAAGAAGTACTCCCTGTTCCAGTACCCGTTCGTGACGGCCTGCTGCGGGATGGAGTACATGGCGATGGCGAGCCCGCGCTACGACATGGCGCGGTTCGGCGCCGAGGTGCCGCGCTTCTCGCCGCGCCAGGCCGACCTGCTCTGGGTGGTGGGGACCATCAGCCAGCGCCAGGCGCCCGCGCTCCGGCGCATCTACGAGCAGATGGCCGACCCGAAGTGGGTGCTCGCCTTCGGCACGTGCGCCTCCTGCGGCGGCTTCTACGACAACTACACGACCGTCGCCGGCATCGACAAGATCATCCCCTGCGACGTCTACGTGCCCGGCTGCCCGCCGCGCCCGGAGGCGGTGCTCGACGGCCTCATGCTCCTCCAGGACAAGATCGCGCGCGGCGACCGCACGCCGGCGATCGTCAAGCCGCGCGAGGACCCGGCCCAGACCGCGGAGCGCCTCGTCACCCTCCAGCGCAAGGAGAGGAGCCAGCAGTGAGCAAGAAGGTCCTCGAGATCCTGACCGCCCAGTTCCCGGGCGCCGTCCTGGAGACGCACTCGCAGTTCGGCGACGACACCGCGGTGGTCGACCCGTCGGTGTGGCGCGACGTCGCGCTGTTCCTCCGCAACGACCCGCGGACGCTGATGAACATGTTCATCGACCTCACGGCGGTCGACTACCTCTGGCGCGGCGACGTGCCCCGCTTCGAGGTGGTCTGCCACCTGCGCTCCTTCGAGCGGAACCACCGCATCCGGATCAAGGCGCGCGTGGGCGACGAGGAGGGCAACGGCGCCGAGATCGACTCGATCGTGCCGGTGTGGAAGGGCGCGAACTGGTTCGAGCGCGAGTGCTACGACCTGCTCGGCATCGTCTTCCGCGGGCACCCGGACCTCCGGCGCATCCTGATGTACCCGGAGTTCGAGGGGCACCCGCTGCGCAAGGACTACCCGGCCAACCGCATCCAGCCGCTCATCCCGTTCCGGGAGGTGCCGAACATCGGCAAGCTGCCGCCGTTCGGCCCCGACGAGGGCATGAGCTTCGGCCGCCAGACGCACGACTTCGCGCTGCAGAGCGCGGGCGCGGGCGCGTCGCTCGAGTCGACCGGCGGGGACGAGGCCTCGGACAAGGGCAAACCGCAGGGCATCGGCGTGGGTGCGCTGCAGGAGCGGAGCTGAACGATGGAACCCCTGGATCGCGATCTGGACGAGGCCCACCTCGATCTCCCGAGCGAGCCGATGCTCCTCAACATGGGGCCGTCCCACCCGGCGATGCACGGCACGGTGCGGATCGTGCTCGAGCTCTCGGGTGAGACGATCAACAAGGCCGACGTGCAGATCGGCTACCTGCACCGCGGCTTCGAGAAGATGTGCGAGCGCGGCACGTGGACGCAGGTCTTCCCGTACGTCGACCGGCTCAACTACGTCTCGCCGATGCTCAACAACGTCGGCTTCGCGCTGGCGGTCGAGAAGATGCTCGGCGTCACGGTGCCCGAGCGCTGCCAGTACTACCGCGTGATCCTCGGCGAGATGGCGCGCATCTGCGATCACATGATCTGCAGCGGCGCCATGAGCATGGAGCTCGGCGCCTTCACGCCGTTCCTCTACCTGTGCCGCGCGCGCGAGATCTTCTGGGAGATCTTCGAGGAGGAGACGGGGGCCCGCCTGACGCACAGCTTCGGCCGCGTCGGCGGCATGGCGCGGCCGCCCACGCCCGACTTCAAGTCGATGGTGCGGGTGGGGCTCGCGCGCGTGCTCGCGCTCATCAACGACGCCGAGAAGCTCATCCTGAAGAACCGCATCTTCCTCGATCGCCTCGACGGCGTCGGCCCGATCTCGCAGGAGGACGCGCTCGCGCTCGGGTGGACGGGCGTCGTGCTCCGGGCGACCGGCGTGGCGTACGACGTGCGCCGCGCGAACCCGTACTTGGTCTACGACCGCTTCGAGTTCGACGTGCCGGTCGGCACGCGGGGCGACAACTACGACCGGTTCATGTGCCGCCAGGAGGAGATCCGCCAGTCGGCGCGGATCATCGAGCAGGCGCTCGAGCAGATGCCCGACGAGGGGCCGATCAACATCGACGATCCGCGCATCGTGCTGCCGCCGAAGGAGGAGGTCTACACGACCATCGAGGCGACCATCCAGCACTTCAAGATCGTCATGGAGGGCATCAAGGTGCCCGCCGGCGAGTGCTACTCGTACACCGAGGCCGGCAACGGCGAGCTCGGCTTCTACCTGGTGTCCGACGGCAGCGGCACGCCCTACCGCGTCCGCATCCGGCCGCCGTGCTTCGCCACGACGCAGGGGCTCTCGCAGCTCATCACCGGGCTGATGATCCCCGACGTGGTGCCGACCTTCGGCTCGCTCAACATGATCGGCGGGGAGTGCGACCACTAGCGACGGCGCTCCCGTCATCGACCTAAGGAAGCTGGGGCCCGCGCGGCCCCGCCGGGAACCGAGAGCACGATGCCTACGATCAAGATCGACGGAAGGGAGATCCCCTTCGAGAGCGGTGACACGATCATCCGGGCGGCGCACCGCGCCGGGATCGACATCCCCCATTACTGCTGGCACCCGGGCCTCAGCGTCGCCGCCAACTGCCGGATGTGCCTCGTCGAGGTGCTGCCGCCGCCCGGGCGGCCGGCGATGAGCCTCGACATCCTCCGCTGGGACCCGGCCAAGCAGGACTACGTGCCGGCGGCGAAGCCGAAGCTCCAGCCGGCCTGCCAGATGGCCTGCGCGAACGGCATGGAGGTGCTGTCCGAGGGCAGCGATCACGTGGCGGAGGCGCGCTCGGCGGTGCAGGAGCTCCTGCTCCTGAATCACCCGGTCGACTGCCCGATCTGCGACCAGGCCGGCGAGTGCCGCCTCCAGGACTACTGGCTCGAGCACCAGCGCAAGGGCAAGCGCATGCACCAGGAGCCGGTGCACAAGCCGAAGGCGGTCACCTTCGGGCCGACCATCGTCTACGACGCCGAGCGCTGCATCGTCTGCACGCGGTGCATCCGCGTCTGCAACGAGCTCGCCCGCGATCCGGTGCTCTCGGTCCGCGAGCGCGGCAACCTCGGGGAGATCACGGTCTCGCCGGGGCGCGAGCTCGACCACAATTACACGCTGATGACCGAGCACGTCTGCCCGGTCGGCGCCCTCACGTCGCGCGACTTCCGGTTCAAGGCGCGGGTCTGGTTCCTCCGCAGCGCCCGGACCATCTGCCAGGGCTGCGCGACGGGCTGCAACGCCTACCTCGACTACGATCCGCGCAACAACATGCCGTACCGGCACCGCCCGCGCGAGAACATGGCGGTCAACACGTACTGGATGTGCGACGACGGCATGCTGTCGTACCGGCACGCGGTCGAGGGGCGGCTGCTCACCGCGCTCGTCGGCAACGACGACGCGAGCGTCGAGGACGCCCTGGCCGCGGCCAAGGAGCAGCTCAGCGGCCACGCCGACGACCCGTCGCGGGTCGCGATCGTCCTGTCGGCCCAGCACTCGAACGAGGACAACTTCGCGCTCTACCACCTCGCCACGACGTACCTCGGCGCGACCGACTTCTTCGTGTCGGGCAGGCCGCTCGGCCAGGGCGACGACATCCTGATCAGCGAGGACAAGAACCCGAACACCCGCGGCGCCGTGCAGATCGCGGCGGCGACCCCGCCGCGCCCGGTCGCGGAGCTGCTCCAGGGGATCGCGTCGGGGCAGTACGCGTACGTCGTCGCCCTCGGGTCGGACCTCGAGGTCGACGCGGGCGAGGCGCAGCGGGCGCTCTCGCGGCTCAAGGGCGTGGTGACGATCGCCGCCCACGAGGGGCCGCTGGCGAAGGCGGCGCGCGTCGCGCTGCCGGCGTGCTCCTGGGCCGAGGCCGAGGGGACGTACGTGAACCGGAAGGGCCTCGCGCAGCGGAGCGAGCGGGCGCTGCTCCCGCACGGCGACGCGCGCCCGGCCTGGGAGCTCATCGGTCGGCTCGGGCGCGCGCTCGGGTACGAGACCGGGTGGAAGACCCTCGCCGAGCTGCGCCGCGCCATGCCGCCCGGCGCGGTGGCGGGGGCGGGCGCGGCCGCAGCGGTGCTCGGCGCGGCGCCCCCCGCGCACACCGCGGCGGCGACCGCCGTCGCCGACGGCGCGCGGGTTGAGCCGAAGAAGACGGAGGCCACGGCATGACTCTCGTCGAGGTCGTTCTCGCGATCGTGAAGATTCTCATCGTCGTCCTGTTCCTGCTGAACATGGCGGCGATCGCCACCTGGGCCGACCGGCGCCAGGGCGCGATGGTGCAGGACCGCGTCGGCCCGAACCGCGCGGTCGTCTACCTGCCGTCGATGCTCGTGCGCGGCATCGTGTTCTTCCCGCCGGCGCTGCTCGGGGCGCTCGCCGTGTTCACGGCGACGCGCGCGATGACCGGGCCGGCCGCCGTCGAGACGCTGGTGATCGGCGCGCAGTTCGCGGTGCTCGTGACCTGGCTCGGCCTGCTCGTGTTCTGCGCGTCGGCCCGCCGCGGCGGCCCGATCAACGGGGCCGAGGAGGCGCTCGCCCGCGTCGACCCGCGCAGCATCTTCTACGCCGGCGTCCTGGGCCACGTGCTGGCCTTCTTCGTCACGCAGGCGATCCCGGTCGCGGCGGCGCCCACGGCCGCGCGGGTCGTGTGCGGGCTGCTCGGCGCGCTGCTCGTCGTGACGGGCGCCTACACGGCGCTGCGCGTGCCCGAGGGCAAGATCCCGCTGCGCCTGCTCGGCACGCTCCACGCGGCCGCCGACGCGATCAAGATGATCTGGAAGGAGGACTTCATCCCGAAGAACGCCGACCGGCTCCTCCACTCGCTCGCGCCGCTGCTCGCGATGTTCCCGGCGCTGGTGACGTTCGCGGTCATCCCCTTCGGCGACAAGCTCTGCTTCGCGGACAACGGCGACGGGATCTTCGGCTTCGCGGACCTCCCGCTCCTCCAGCGCACGGTCGACCCGTCGTTCACGTGCTCCGGTCACGTCGTGAACCTCCAGGTCGCCGACCTCAACGTCGGCATCCTCTACATCTTCGCGATGGCGGGCACCGGCATCATCGGCGCCGCGCTCGCCGGCTGGGCGAGCGACAACAAGTTCTCGCTGCTCGGCGGCCTGCGCGCCGCGAGCCAGATGGTCAGCTACGAGGTCGCGATGGGCCTCAGCGTCGTCGGGCTCTTCATGATCTACGGCAGCGTCCGGCTCGGCGACATGGTGCAGTGGCAGGCCGAGCACGCGTGGGGCATCTTCGTCCAGCCGCTCGCCTTCTTCCTGTTCCTCGCGGCCCTCGCGGCCGAGACGAAGCGCATCCCGTTCGACCAGCCCGAGGGCGAGAGCGAGATCGTCGCCGGCTACTTCGTCGAGTACTCCGGGATGAAGTTCGGCATGTTCATGACGGGCGAGTACGTGGAGCTCATCACGTCGAGCGCGCTCCTCGTCACGCTCTTCTTCGGCGGCTACCACCTGCCGTTCCTGGACCGCGACGGCATCAACGTCGTCTTCGGCGACGTGACGCTGTTCCAGTACAAGATGACCCACCTCGCCGTGAGCCTGACGTACGTCATCGCCTTCTTCGGCAAGACGATCCTCATGTCGTGGGTCCAGGTCTTCTTCCGCTGGACGCTGCCGCGCTTCCGTTACGACCAGGTGATGCGGCTCGGGTGGACGAAGCTCCTGCCGCTCACGCTCGTCAACATGATGGTGACGGGCATCGTGATCCTGGCCGTCGACTCGGCGCCGGCGGGGCTCCGCGGCGGCCTCCAGGTCGCCGCCGACATCACCCACGCGGTCGTCGCCGTCGGCGGGTTCGCGGCGGTCGTGGCGATGATCGCCGGCCTCCTCGAGCCGGTCGAGCGCCAGCGAATCATCGTCTCCACCTCGGCCCGGTTCGCCGCCGCGGCGGGGGGCACCAAGGCGACGCCCCAGCAGGCGTAGAGGAGGATCCCATGGCGAAGGCTACCCCGAGCAATCCCTGGACGAAGCCGGCCGGCAGGCCCGTCGCCGGCAAGCCGATCCCGCGTCCCTCCCGGAGCGCCGACGTGCAGGCCTACATCCCCGAGATGGTGAAGGGGCTGGGGCTCACGATGAAGCACTTCTTCAAGAACACGAAGGAGATGGTGCTCGGCCAGAAGCCGGACCCGGTGCTCAACGCGCTCGAGCCGGGGGTCACGACGATCAGCTACCCCGAGGAGAAGCGCCCCTACCCGGAGCGCTTCCGGGGCATCCACCGGCTCACCCTGCGCGAGGACGGCTCGCCCCGCTGCGTCGCGTGCCTCTGCTGCTCGACCGCGTGCCCGGCGCAGTGCATCGCGATCGATCCGGCCGAGTACCCCGAGGGGGATCGGCGGCACGGCTACGAGCGGTTCCCGAGCAGCTTCGTCATCGACGAGCTCCGCTGCGTCTTCTGCGGCTACTGCGTCGAGGCGTGCCCCGTCGACGCGATCCGCATGGACACGGGCCTCCACGCGGTGCCCTACGACTCGCGCGAGCAGTTCATCTACCGGCGCGATCTCCTCATGAGCCTCACCGATCGCTCGGGCTCGCGGCTGACGGCGAACAAGCGCCACGAGCCGGGCGACCCGACGCACCCCGGCCTCACGCGCGAAGCCGCGGATCACTGAGCCAGCCTCGCCGGAGCCCCCTCGCCTGGGCGCGGTTCTGCTAGAACGGCGAGCCATGGCGACGACGTACGGCTCCTTCGAGGCGGTCATCGGGCTCGAGGTCCACGCGCAGCTCCTCACCCGCACCAAGGCGTTCTGCGGCTGCGCGACCAGCTTCGGCGACCCGCCGAACACGCACACCTGCCCGGTCTGCCTCGGCCTCCCGGGCTCGCTCCCGGTGCTGAACCGCGACGCCGTCCGGATGGCGGTGAGCGCCGCGCTCGCGCTCGGCTGCGAGATCCAGGAGAGCAGCATCTTCGCGAGGAAGAACTACTTCTACCCGGACCTCCCGAAGGGCTTTCAGCTCAGCCAGTACGATCGGCCGCTCGCGCTGCGCGGCGCCCTCGAGATCGAGACCGAGGCCGGCAAGCGGCGGGCGGGCATCACGCGCGTCCACATGGAGGAGGACGCCGGCAAGAACCTCCACGGCATCGGGGGCCTGTCGGTCGTCGATCTCAACCGCGCCGGCACGCCGCTCATCGAGATCGTCGGCGAGCCCGACCTCCGCTCGGGCGCCGAGGCCGCCGAGTACCTGAAGCGGCTGCGCGAGATCCTGATGTTCATCGGCGTCAACGACGGCAACCTCGAGCAGGGGAGCTTCCGCTGCGACGCCAACGTCTCGGTCCGCCCGGTCGGGGAGGCGAAGCTCGGCACGCGGACCGAGCTCAAGAACATCAACTCGTTCCGCTTCGTGGCCGAGGCGATCGATCTCGAGATCCGGCGGCAGATCGCGCTCATCGAGCAGGGCGGCCGGGTGCGGCAGCAGACCCGCGGGTACAACGCCGAGAAGAAGGAGACGTACCTCCTCCGCGACAAGGAGAACGAGTCCGGCTACCGCTACTTCCCCGAGCCGGACCTGCCGCCGCTCGTCGTGGACGAGGCGTTCCTCGCCGAGGTGCGCGCCGCGCTCCCGGAGCCGCCGGCCGACAAGCGCCGCCGCTTCGCCGAGTCGCTCGGGCTGACGCCGTACGCGGCGCAGGTCCTGACCGGCCACCCGCAGATCGCGGCGTTCTTCGAGGAGGCGGCGCGCCTCCACGGCGACGCGGTGAAGGTCGCGAACTTCGTCCAGGGCGAGGTGCTGCGCGACACCCGCACGGCGGGCCTGTCGGCGACGTTCCCGGTCTCCCCGGCGCAGGTGGCCGGGCTGCTCCGCCTCGTGGACGAGGGCGCGATCAGCGGCAAGCAGGCCAAAGAGGTGTACATGGAGATGGCCGGCACCGACCGGGCGCCCGGCGACATCGTCCGCGACAAGGGGATGGCCGTGATGAGCGACGCCGGCGCGATCGAGGCGATCGCCGCCTCGATCATCGCCGCGAACGAGAAGCAGGCGGCGGCGTACCGCGCCGGCAAGACCGCGCTGCTCGGCTTCTTCGTCGGGCAGATCATGAAGAAGACCGGGGGCAGCGCGAACCCGGCCGTCGTGAACGACGTCCTCAAGCGGCTGCTCGAGGGCGCCCCCGCCGCCGGCGCGTGAGGGAGCCGTCCCGCCGGGCGCTCGCCACGAACTTGGCGAGCGGCGGCCTCGCCGCGGTCATCTGCATCCCGTATGCGGTCGCCTGCGACGCCCGGGCGCGCCGAGGCTTCCTCTCCGTGCAGCTCCACGCCAAGGATCGCCCCGCCGCCTGAACCGCCCAGCGACCAGGACACCCGAAGCATGGTCAGCGCTCTTCCCTTCGACGCCCTCCGGTTTCCGCTCCGCACCGCCGGCTTCGTCGGCCTCACCTTCGGCATGTACGGCCTGCTCGAGATCGACACCGCGCTCTCCAGCGACGCCGATCGCGAGGTGGTCCTCCATACATGGATGCGCCGTTATGGGCGCGCGCTCCTGAAGTTGTACGGCCTCGACGTGCGCGCCGGCGGTCTCGTCCAGGCGGAGCCCACGCGCGGCCCCGCCGGCGGCGCGGCCGACCCGGCCGTGGCGAGCGGGGCGTACTACCCCGGGCGCGATCCGGGCGGCGTCGGGCGGCTGTTCGTGATGAACCACCGGTCCGCGCTCGACATCATGGTCACGCTCGCGTTCTTCGAGGCGACCGTCGTGAGCCGCGCCGACCTCGCCGGCTGGCCGGTCATCGGCATGGCGGCGCGCCGCGTCGGAACGCTCTTCGTCGACCGGTCGAGCAAGCGCAGCGGCTCCGCGGTCGTGCATGCGATGTGCACCGCGCTCAAGCGCGGCCGTGGTGTGATGGTTTACCCCGAGGGGACCACGTTCTCCGGAGATGAGGTGCGGCCGTTCCGCGCGGGCGGCTTCACCGCGGCCTGCCGCGTCGGCGCCGAGATCGTCCCCGTCGGCCTCGCGTACGGCGGCGCGGACTCGTCCTACGCCGACGAGTCGTTCGCGGCGCACATGGCCCGGGTGAGCCGTACGCGACATATCCCCGCGGCGATCGAGGTCGGCGCGCCCATCGCCACGGCAGGCCAGGACGTCGGCGCGGTCCGCGACGAGTCGCACCGGGCCGTCCAGGCGCTCGTCCACCGCGCCCGCGCGCGGCTCAGCGCCGACGTATAGGCGCCCGGCCCCGCTCCTGCGCCGCTGGCTTCTGCGATCGGCCCTCGCTACGATGCGGGCCGCCGGCGACCATCATGGAGCGTGAAGGCAACCCCAGCGAGACCGCCATGGCCTGGCAGGTCCTGAAGCAGCCCCGCGGCGGGGCGATCCATAATGAGCTGATGTTCCTGGCGGACGCGAGCGAGCAGCTCACCGGATCGTTGGATCCGCACACGATCCTGGAGCGTCTCGCGCGCCTGTCGGTCCCCTTCCTCGCGGACTGGTGCACGGTCGATCTGATCGAGCGCGGCGCCGCCGACGCGATGGGCCTGGTCAGCTCCGTGCCGCCGCCGTCGCCGCTCTCCGAGGCCGACGGGCCGCCGTTCGCGCCGGGGGTGAGCGCGCTCGACGTCACGCCCGCGCCGGGGATCTACGCGCAGCGCCGCCAGCGCGCCGCCGCCGAGGCGGCGGGGGCCGATCGCGCGGGGCAGGCGGGCGCGCCGAAGAACCGGTTCTGCCGGGTCGCGGCCAAGCACGTGAACCCCGAGCGCGAGGGGCTGCTGCGCGCGATCTCGCCCGACGCCGAGGAGCGCCTCGGCATCGCCAAGGTGCTGCACAGCGGCGAGTCCGAGCTCCTGCACGAGCTCGACGGCGAGCAGGGCGAGGAGGCCGCCGAGCGCGCCGCCGCGCTGGAGCAGCTCGGCACGCGCTCGGCCATGGCGGTGCCGCTCATCGCGCGCGGCCGCAAGCTCGGCGTGCTCTCGTTCGGCGTCTCCGAGTCGAACCGCATCTACTCCGCCGACGACCTCGTGCTCGCGGCCGAGCTCGCGCACCGCGTGGCGCTGGCGCTCGACAACGCCTACCTCTACCGGAAGGCGGAGGAGGCGCGCCAGTCCGCGGAGCGGAGCGCGGACCGCGCCGCCTGGCTGTTCGCGGTCACGGCCGCGCTGTCCGACGCGATCACGCCGCCCGCGGTGCTCCGCGTGCTCGCGAGCGACGTCGTCGCGGCCGCCGGCGCGGTGACGGGCATGGTGGCGCTGCGCGCCGGGCTCGGCGGCGAGCTCGAGACGGTGCGCTCGACGGGGTACCTGGAGGCGCAGATCGCGCGCTTCAAGACGTTCGAGCTGAGCGCGGAGCTGCCGCTCGCGCGGGCGGTCCGCGAGCGGCAGCCGATCTTCCTCGAGTCGGACGAGCGCTTCGTCGAGTTCGAGCCGGGCTTCGTGTCCTGCTGCGCCGCCACGGGCGAGCGCGCGTACGCCGCGATCCCGCTCTTCCTCGAGGGGCGCGTGCTCGGCGCCGTGGGCTTCGGCTTCTCGGCGCCGCAGTCGTTCTCCGAGGACGATCGGGCGTTCATGCTCGCGCTGGTCCAGCAGAGCGCGCAGGCGCTCGAGCGGGCTCGCCTCTCCGCGCTGCAGACGGAGGAGGCGATGCACCTCTCGCACGAGGTGCTCAAGCAGATGCCCGAGGCGATCCTCGTCACCGACGTCGAGGGCAACATCCGGTACTGGATGGGCGAGGCCGAGTCGATCTTCGGCTACCTCTCCGAGGAGATCGTCGGCAAGAGCATGGCGCTCCTGCACCGCGAGGACGCCCGCGACGAGACCACGCGGAGGATCCTCCAGCAGATCGAGGACGCGCGCACCTTCGTCGGCGAGGTCCCGTGCGTGCGGCGCGACGGCTCCGAGGTGCCGATCGAGGTGACCGCGTACGCGGTCCACGACCAGGAGGGCCGCCCGCTGTTCCTGGTCGGCATCCACCGCGACATCACCGATCGGAAGCGGGCCGAGGAGGAGCGCGCGCGGCTCATCCGGGTGCAGGCGGCGCGCGCCGAGGCCGAGGAGGCGGCGCGGCGCTTCGCCTTCCTGGCGGAGCTCAGCACGGCGCTCGCCGCGTCGCTCGACTTCACGGCCACGCTCCAGTCGCTCGCGCGGCTCGCCCTCCCGGTGCTCGCCGATTTCTGCCTGGTGGACATCGATGACGGCCTCGGCCTGCGCCACGTCGCGGTCGCGCACGTGAGCCCGCTGAAGGAGCCGCTCCTCCGGTACTTCCACCCGAGCCGCGTCGACGGCGAGCCGGGCCCGGTGGCGCGCGTGCTGCGCACGGGCCGGTCGGAGCTCTACGCCGACGTGCGCGGGGACGTGCTGCTGCACGACGCGATGACGAGCGAGGAGGCCGCGGCCAACCGGGCGCTCGCGCCGCTCTCGT
Organism: Sorangium sp. So ce836; assembly: GCF_028553905.1. Lineage (NCBI taxonomy): Bacteria > Pseudomonadati > Myxococcota > Polyangiales > Polyangiaceae > Sorangium > Sorangium sp. So ce836. The sequence goes on from NZ_CP102233.1 coordinate 1,032,675, forward strand.
ACCTCGTGGTGGCGCTCCGGGCGCGCGGGCGGATCCTCGGCGCCATCTCGCTCGTGTCGTCGGAGTCCGGCCGGTTCTTCGAGCGGTCCGACGTCGCCTTCGCCGAGGAGGTCGCGCACCGCGCCGCGCTCGCGCTCGACAACGCGCGGCTGTACCGCGAGGTGCAGGACGCGAACCGGCTGAAGGACGAGTTCCTCGGGACGGTGTCGCACGAGCTGCGCACGCCGCTCAACGCGATCCTCGGCTGGGCGCGGATGATGCAGGCGGGCTCGCTCGATCGGGTCGCGGAGACGCGGGCCCTGTCGGCGATCGAGCGCAACGCCGAGCACCAGGTGACGCTCATCGACGAGCTGCTCGACGCGTCGCAGGTCGTGACGGGCACGCTGAAGATCGAGCGGCTCGCGGTGGAGCTGACGCTGCCGGTGCAGACGGCGGTCGAGTCGATCCTCCCCTCGGCCGCCGGCAAGGGCGTGGCGATCGAGACGAGGCTCGATCCCGAGGGCGTGTTCGTGGAGGGCGATCCGGCGCGGCTCCAGCAGGTCGTGTGGCACCTCCTGTCGAACGCGGTGAAGTTCGCGCGGCCCGGGGGGCTGGTCCAGGTGCAGCTCTCGCAGGACGAGCGCCACGCCGAGATCAAGGTGATCGACGACGGGGAGGGCATCTCGGCGGACTCGCTGCCGCACGTGTTCGAGCGGTTCCGGCAGGAGGACAACAGCGGCGCGCGCCGCCACGGCGGCCTCGGCCTGGGGCTGTCGATCGTGCGGCACGTCGTGGGGCTGCACGGCGGCGCGGTGCGCATCACGAGCGCCGGCCCCGGGCGCGGGACGACGTGCGCGGTGCAGCTGCCGCTGTCGACGGGCGCCACGGCGACGGCGCTGACGAGCGCCGGCATCGCGCCCGACCCGCGCAACCCGTTCCCGCGGCTCTCGGGCGTGCGCGTGCTCATCGCGGACGACGATCCCGACACGCTCGCGATGCTGACGTCGGTGCTGCGGCGTTGCGGGGCCGAGGTCAGCACGGCGACGTCGAGCGCCGAGGCGCTCAAGCTGCTGGAGACGTCGGAGCCGGCGCTGCTCGTGGTCGACATCGGGATGCCGGGCGAGGACGGGTACTCGCTGATCCGGAAGGTGCGGGACCTCTTGCCGCGCAAGGTGGGGCGGACGCCGGCGCTGGCGCTGACGCCGTACGCGCGGACCGAGGACCGGGTGCGGGCGCTCGCGGCCGGCTACCAGATGCACGTGCCCAAGCCGATCGAGCCGATCGAGCTGGCGGCGGCGGTGAAGAGCCTGGCGACCGGGCTCCTGCCGTGGTCGCGCGAGGAGTGACCGGGGGTCCAGGCCCGCGGCTGCTATAGCGGAAGGGCGGGCTCCCCGGGAGCGACGCCGCGTCATCCCCGGTTGCGCGCGCGAGCCGCGCCTCGCTGTGCTCGATCTGCTCGGCGGGCGCCGCGTGACCGGCGCCGGTGGTGACGCGACCTCGCTCGCCGAGGGGACGGGCGCCCAATGCCCAGCGCGTCGCGTCGTCGCGCCCGGTCCATGGACCATGCGTTGCACACCTCGCAGCCGACGGGCAGTGGAGTGGTCGCGGCGCGGAGCATGCCTATGCGGATCCTCGGAAAAACGACGCTGGCGGCAATCCTGGGCACCTCGCTCCCGCTCGCCGCCGCGGCGAGGGCCGCGGCGCCCTCCGGCGCGGCGCCCGGGTCCTCGTCCTCCGGGAGCTGGTCTCACGGCTCCAAGGATTTCTTCGGCGCCGCGTACGAGAGCTACGATGCGGACCTGAAGTATTCGGCGCGCTCCGATACGGCCCCGATCAGCAAGGTTTGGTTCACGGGGGCGAGCGGCATCCTGACCGAGGTGTATTGGCCGACGAACGACACCCCGCAGACACGGGACAGTCAGCTCCTGGTCACGGGCGGCGGTCGAGGCCTCTTCGAGGAGCGGCGAGACGCGCGGCGGAGCATCTCCTGGATCGAGGAGGGCGTGCCGGCCTTCCGGGTGATCTCGGAAGACCCGGGCGGCAGGTTCAGGATCGAGAAGACGATCTTCGCCGATCCCGATCGCGACGTGGTCCTGCAGCGGCTGAAGATCACCCGGAACGCCCGGGGGCTCAGGTTCTTCGTCCTTCACAACCCCGGCGCGGGGAACACGCCGCTCGGCGACAGCGCCATGGCGAGCACCGGAGATGCGCCGGGAGCCGGGTTGTTCGCCTGGCAAGGCCCCTTTGCGCAGGCCCTCGTGGCCTCCGTCCCATGGCGCGACGCCACGGCCGGCTTTTCAGGGACCGCGAGCGACGGATATCGGGACCTGACGAAACATCGCACGCTGACCGCGCATTACCGCGACGCGACGGACGGAGATGTCGTGCTCACCGGGGAGCTGGACATCCCGCTCTCCCCCGGGGTCACCGAGCTCACGCTGGCGCTCGGGTTCGGACGCGACATCGGCGAGGCCTACCGCGCCGCCCGGGCGTCGCTCCGCGACGGGCCCGGCGCCCTCCTCGACAGGTACCGCGCCCAGTGGCGCGCCTATCAGGCGTTCCTCCGCCCGCTCGGGAGCGCTTCGCGCGGCCTCGCGCGCCTTTACCGCAGCTCCGTGGCGGTCCTGAAGTCCCTGGAGGACCGGACGCACCCAGGGGCCTTCATCGCGTCGCCGTCCGTACCCTGGGGCGACGTCAGGCTCGACCGGGCGAGCGCGATCTCGCCGCGGACCTCGGACAGGATCACGGGCGGCTATCACCTCGTGTGGCCGCGCGACCTCGTCCAGATCTCGCTCGCGCTGCTCGCCGCCGGCGACGCGCGCTCCCCCCTGGCCGCGACGCGGTTCCTGAGCGGCATCCAGCTCTCCGCGTCCGACGGCACATGGGATTTCGGCGCACTCCATGTGTCGAAAGAGGGGTCGTTTTACCAGAACACCTGGTCCGACGGGGCGCCGTACTGGAAAGGCCTTGAGCTCGATCAGGTCGCGCAGCCGATCGACCTCTGTTATCACATCCATAAAGAGCAGCTCGTCGCCGCCGACGCATGCTGGGATCTCGTGCGCCGCGCGGCCGACTTCCTCGTGGCCTTCGGCCCCTGGACCCCGCTCGATCGATGGGAGGAGGTGTCGGGCGTCTCGCCGTCGACCCTCGCCTTCCTCTGCGCCGCGCTCGTCCATGCGGCGGAGATCGCGGGCACGAGGGGGGACCGCGATCGCCAGGCCCGGTACAGGGAGACCGCCGAGCGCTGGGCCAGGCAGGTCGACGGCTGGACGTTCACGACTCGAGGGAGCATCGGCAAGGGGCGGTATTACGAGCGCGTCGACGGGGCCGGTGGCCCGGACGCCCCGAGGGACCCGAACGACGATCGAGGCTACGTCCTGCGAGGGCGCTTCTGGCTGGAGCGCGACGTCGTCGATTGCGGCTTCCTCCGGCTCCCCGTGCTCGGCGTGCGCCCGGTGCTCGCGGCGGACATCACCGATTCGGTGGCGGCGTGCGACGCCGCGCTGCGCGTCGAGATCCCGGGGCTCGGCCCAGGATTCCACCGCTACGTCGGCGACGCGTATGGCTTCGATCCGCGCACGGGGGCGCGGACGCGAGGCATGTTGTGGCCGATCCTCACGGGCGAAAGGGCCGAGTACGAGCTCGCGCGGGCGCTCGAGGAGTCCGGCTCCTCCGCGGCGGCGCGGAAGCGGATGCGGCCCTACCTCGACGCGATGGCGCGCTTCGCGAACGCGACCCACATGCTGCCGGAGCAGGTCTTCGATAGCGGGCCTCGCGCCGGCCAGGCGACCGGCGCGGCGGCGCCCCTCGGGTGGGCGCACGCCGAGCTCGTCACGGTCCTGCGCGAGCACGACGACGGGAGGCTCTTCCGCCTGCCGATCCGCGTCACCGGACCGCACACGGGCGCCCGACGGCAGTGAGGCCCGGCTTCCTGCTCCCGAGCAGCCCCACGGCCGCGAGCGCCACGGCGGCCGCGCCCGCCGCCTGGAGCCACCGGCCGCGCCGCGCCCGCCGCCGCTCCGCCGCGAGCCGCGCGAGCCGCCGACCGCCCGCCCAGAGGAGCGCCACCGCGCCGGCCGGCGCCGCGGCGAGCGCCGCCGCCTTCGCGCGCGGCACCATGTATACCTCCGCCGGGCCTGGCAGGTACGCGCGCTCGGGGTAGTCGCCCGTCGGCCCCTCGGGGCCGTGCAGCGTCGCCATGCGCACGACCTGGGCCAGGTGCAGCGCCTTCCGGTCGGTCGTCTGCTGGATCTGCTCGCGGCAGCTGAAGCCGTCGGCCACGATCAGCGCGTCCTTCGGCGCCGACCGGACCGCGGGCAGCAGCACCCGCTCGCCGCACTGGATCGAGACGTCGTACTTGTCGCCCTCCTCGAAGCCGAAGGCGCCCGCCATCCCGCAGCAGCCCGAGTCGAGGAGGTCGGCGTCGAGGCCCATGCCGCGCAGCACGTCGCGCTCGCCGTCCATCCCGAGGATCGCCTTGTGGTGGCAGTGGCCGTGCACCACGGCGCGCCGGTCGAGCCGCGGCAGCTCGCGCCCACGCGGGCCGAGCAAAGGCCGGCCGGGATCGCCGTCCGGCGCCCCCTTCAGGAAGTCGCCGAACATGTGCGTCAGCTCCCGGAGCCTCGACGCCACCGGGTCGTCGGGGAAGAGCCCGTGGAGCTCGTCGCGGAAGACCGAGACGCAGCTCGGCTCCAGGCCGACCACCGGCACGCCGCGCTCGATCGGGTCGCGCAGCGCGCTCATCACGTCGCGCAGCATGCGCTTGGCCGTCGTGAGAAAGCCGAAGTCGTAGAGCGGCCGGCCGCAGCAGAGCTGCTGCTCCGGGACGATCACCTCGTAGCCCGCCCACTCGAGCACCTCGGTCGCGGCGATCGCCGTGTCCGGGAAGAAGTGATCGTTGAACGTGTCCGGCCAGAGCAGCACCTGGGGCGCGCCGGCGTTGCGCCGCGGCCGGCCGTGGAACCACTGCCGGAACGACTGCCGCGCGAACGGCGGAATGCTCCGCTCGGGCGCGATGCCGGCGATCTTCTTGGCGATCGCGGCGAGGGCCGGCGTCTGCGTCACGAGGTTCGCGAGCCCGGGCACGCGCTGCCCGAGCCTCGCCCACCAGGTGATGAGCCCCATCGAGTACGCGGCGCGCGGCCGGAGCCGCCCCGCGTAGTAGTGCGACAGGAACTCCGCCTTGTAGGTGGCCATGTCGACGTTGAGCGGGCACTCGCCCTTGCACCCCTTGCACGCCAGGCACAGGTCGAGCGACTCCTTCACCGCGTCGTCGCGGAAGCCCCGGAGCTCGCTCCCCTCCAGCATCTCGAAGAGCAGCCGCGCCCGGCCGCGCGTGGTGTGCTCCTCCTCGTGCGTCGCCATGTAGCTCGGGCACATCGTGCCGCCGCCGTGGCGCCGGCACTTGCCGACGCCCACGCAGCGCATCGTCGCGCGCGTGAAGTCGCCGTCGTCGTCCGGGAAGCGGAAGTGCGTCTCCACGGCGGCCGGGCGGAAGCTCGCGCCGAGGCGGAGGTTCTCGGTGACGTCGTACGGGTCGACGACCTTGCCGGGGTTCATGCGAAAGGCGGGATCCCAGGCGGCCTTGAACCGGCGGAACGCCTCGATGAGCTCCTCGCCGTACATCTTCGGCAGGAACTGCGCGCGCGCCTGGCCGTCGCCGTGCTCGCCGGAGAACGAGCCGCCGTAGCGGACCACGAGGTCGGTCGCCTCGTCGAGGAAGCTCTTCCAGTTCCGGATGCCCTCGGCCGTCACCAGGTCGAAGTCCACGCGGCAGTGCACGCACGCCTGCCCGAAGTGGCCGTAGAGCGAGGGGTGGTAGCCGTGGCGATCGAACAGCGCGCGCAGGTCGCGGAGGTAGCCGCCCAGGTTGTCCGGGTGCACGGCCGAGTCCTCCCAGCCGGGCCACGTGTCGGGCTCGCCCGGGACGCGCGCGGTCGCGCCGAGCCCCGATTTGCGCACCTCCCAGAGCGCCTGCTCCTGCTCGGGGTCGTCGTACATCTTCATCGACGGCGGGTTCGGCCCGCGCGCGAGGGCGTCCATGGCGGCGCGCGCCCGCGCGTCGGCCTCCTCCCGCGTGTCGCCCCCGAACTCGACCAGGAGGAAGCCGCGGCCCTCCGGCAGATAGCGCAGGTAGCGCTCGTGCAGCCCCTTCTTGTGCATGTACTCGAGGAGCCGGTGGTCGAGCCCCTCGAGCGCGATCGGCCCGGAGCGCAGCACCTCGGGCACGTGGTCGCCCGCGGAGAACACGTCCGGGTAGCCCAGCACCACGAGCGACCGGAACCTGGGCCAGTCGACGAGGCGCAGGGTGGCCTCGAGCACCGTGACGCACGTGCACTCGGTGCCGACCAGGGCGCGCGCCACGTGGAAGCCGTTCTCCGGGAGCAGCTCGTCGAGGTTGTAGCCCGACACGCGGCGCGGGATCCGCGGGTAGCGGGCGCGGATGAGATCCGCGTACCGGTCGCGGATCGCGCGCAGCTCGGCGTAGATCTGCCCGCGCCGGCCGCCCTCGCGGACGATGGCGTCGAGCTCCTCCTCGCTCGTCGGCCCGACGCGCATCCGCAGGCCGTCGTAGGTCAGCACCTCGAGCTCGTGCACGTTGTCGACGGTGCGACCGCCGAGCACCGAGTGCACGCCGCAGGAGTTGTTGCCGATCATCCCGCCGAGCGTGCAGTACTCGTGGGTCGAGGGGTCGGGCGCGAACGTCAGGTCGAGCTCGTTCGCGGCGTCGCGCAGGGTGTCGAGCACCGTGCCCGGCAGGACCCGGGCGCGCTTGCCCGCGCGGTCGAGCGAGAGGACGCCGCGCATGTACTTCGAGAAGTCGAGCACGACCGCGACGTTGCACGTCTGCCCGGCGAGGCTCGTGCCGCCCCCGCGCGCGAGGATGGGCGCGCCGTGGCGGCGGCACGCGGCCACGGCGGCGATCACGTCGTCCTTGTGGCGCGGCACGACCACGCCGATGGGCAGCTGGCGGTAGTTCGACCCGTCGGTCGCGTAGAGCGCCCGGTCGCCCGCGGTGAAGCGGACCTCGCCCTCGACGGCGCGCGAGAGCTCGTCGGCGAGCGCCTCCACCTCCGCGCTCGCCGCGGGCGCGAGCCGGACGCGCCGCTCGCCGGGGAGCCGGATCACGCCGCGATCGATCTCGCGCTGGACTGGCTCGGAGGGCACGTCCTCCGCCGGAAACCTCTCCCTCTGCTGCTCGATGTGCTGCATGGTCCCCCCTCACACCGCGAAGCGCTCGGCGTCGGCGCGACGGAGCTCGAGGCCCATCCCGGGGCGCGAGAGGTCCGGGGCGAGCGCCCCGCCCGCGGGCGCCGCCGCGCCGTCGAAGAGCATTCGCTCGATGCGGACGTGATCGTGAAAGAACTCGAGGTGCGCGAGCCGCTGCACCGCGCACGCCGGGTGCAGGTGCAGCGACGGCGCGCAGTGGCCCGACAGGTCGAGCGAGCGCGCCTCGCACAGCGCCGCCGCGGCGAGGAAGCCGGTGATCCCGCAGCGGCTCGCGTCCGCCTGCAGGACGTCGACGGCGCCGGCGTCGAGCATGCGGCGGAAATAGACGAGGTCGTAGCCGTACTCGCCCGCCGCGACGTCCATGCCGGCGGGCGCCCGGTCGCGCAGGAGCCGCAGCCCGTCGAGGTCGTCCGAGGTCACGGGCTCCTCGAACCAGCGGACGCCCTCGTCGGCGAACCGCTCGGCGAGGGCGAGCGCCTGCTTGCGCGAGTAGGCCCCGTTGGCGTCGACGAACAGCGCGGCGTCCGGGCCGACGGCGCGGCGCGCCGCGCGCACGCGCGCGAGGTCGGCCGCGGGGTCGCGCCCCACCTTCATCTTCACGCGCGGGATGCCCTCGGCGACCCAGCCGCCGAGCTGCTCGGCGAGCTCAGCCTCGGTGTACGAGGTGAACCCGCCGCTGCCGTAGATCGGCGCGCGGTCGCGCGCCGTGCCGAGCAGCGTCGCGAGCGGCAGCGCGAGCAGGCGGGCCTTCAGGTCCCAGAGCGCCGCGTCGACGGCGGCGATGGCCATCTGCGCGATCCCGGGCCGGCCGAGGTTGCGGATGCTGCGCACCATCGCGGCCCACGCGCCCGGCACCGCCATCGCGTCGCGCCCGCGCACGACGCCGGCGAGCTTGTCGGCCACGAGCCGCGCCGCCGCGACGTCGGCGTACGTGTAGCCGAGCCCGCTCTCGCCGCCGGCGGACGCGTGCACGACGACCAGCGTCGTCTCGCGCCACTCGAGCGTGCCGTCCGACTCCGGCCGGTCGGTCGGGATGATGTATGCGGCCACCTCGATCCGCTCGACCGGGACCGCCGCGCGCTGCCTCGGATCGGCCATGGTCAACCCCGGTGCGGGATCCAGCTCTCGATCATGTCCCGGTACGCTTGGCGGATGATCCCGCGCGCGCCCGGGTCCCCCCGGAGCAGCGCCGTCGTGAGCATCCTCGCCTGCTTCACCGTGATGTGCGGCGGCAGCGGCGGGACCTCCGGGTCGGTCACCGCCTCGACAACGACCGGCCGGTCGACCCGGAAGGCCTCGTCCCAGGTGCGCGCGACCTGGTCCGGGCGGTCGATCCGCACGCCCGAGAGCCCGAGCGCCTCGGCGTAGGCCGCGTACGGGAAGTCCGGCAGCGTCTGGGACGCCTCGAGCTTGGGGTCGCCGCTCATCACGCGGAGCTCCCAGGTCACCTGGTTGAGGTCGCGGTTGTTGAGCACCAGCACGACGAGGCGCGGGTCCTTCCACTCGCGCCAGTACTTCGCCACGGTGACGAGCACGTTGATGCCGTTCATCTGCATCGCGCCGTCGCCGACCATCGCGACGACCGGGCGGTCGGGGAAGGCGAACTTCGCCGCGACCGCGTACGGCATCCCGGGGCCCATCGTCGCCAGCGTCCCGGAGAGCGAGGCCATCATGCCCTCGCGGATCTTGATGTCGCGCGCGTACCAGTTCGCCGACGAGCCGGAGTCGGCGGTCAGGATGCACCGGTCGGGCAGCCGCGGCGACAGCTCCCAGTAGACCCGCTGCGGGTTGAGCGGATGGGCGTCGTTCATCGCCCGCGCCTCGAGCACCTTCCACCAGTCGGCCACGCTCTCCTCGAGCTTGCGCCGCCACGAGCGGTCGGTCTTGAGCTTGAGGTAGGGGATGAGCGCCCGCAGCGTCTCGGCGCTGTCGCCGATCAGGTTCGACTCCATCGGGTAGCGCAGGCCGAGCATCCGGCCGTCGATGTCGATCTGGACGCCGCGCGCCTGGCCCTCTTCCGGCAGGAACTCCGGGTAGGGGAAGTTCGAGCCGACCATGAAGAGCGTGTCGCAGTTGGCCATCATCTCCCAGCTCGGCTTTGTGCCGAGCAGGCCGATCGCGCCGGTGACCCAGGGCAGATCGTCGGGGAGCGCCGCCTTGCCGAGCAGGGCCTTGGCCACGCCGCACCCGAGGATCTCGGCGACGCGCGCGACCTCCGGCGCGGCGCCGAGCGCGCCCTGGCCGATGAGCATGGCGACGCGCTTGCCGGCGTTGAGCACGTCGGCCGCGCGCCGCAGGTCCTCCTCCTTGGGCACCACGCGCGGCGACGAGTAGCCGAGGCCGGTGTGCACGGTGCCGTGCTTGTGCGGGGGCTCCTCGACGGCGTCCATCTCCTGGACGTCCTTCGGGACGATGACGCACGTGACCGTGCGCTCCGCCCGCGCGATGCGCATCGCGCGGTCGATGAGGTGCCGGACCTGCGCGGGCGAGGACGCCATCTGCACGTACTCGTGCGCGACGTCCTTGAAGAGCGTGACGAGATCGACCTCCTGCTGGTAGTGCCCGCCGAGCGCGGCGCGGTCCTGCTGGCCGACGATGGCCACGACCGGCTGGTGGTCCAGCTTCGCGTCGTAGAGCCCGTTCAGGAGGTGGATCGCGCCGGGCCCCGAGGTCGCCAGGCACACGCCCACCTCGCCGGTGAACTTCGCGTGGGCGCACGCCATGAACGCGCCCATCTCCTCGTGCCGCACCTGGATGAACCGCAGGTCCGGGACGCGGTGGAACGCGCCCACGATGCCGTTGATGCCGTCGCCTGGGTAGGCGTACACGCGCCGGACACCCCACGCGACGAGGCGCCTCAGCAGGAACTCGCCGACGGTCTGCGCCATGAGTCTTCTCCCCCGCGAGCCCGGAATGTGAGCTCGACCCTGCGCGGCGTGCGAACTCCGTGCCGCCTCGGCGCGCCGCGCGCTGCGTGCCGCGTCTGCGCGTGCGGGCGGGCGCTGCGCGCGCGGCGCCGCCGAGCGGCCGCGCGTGCGGCGAGCGCGCCGCGGAGGGGAGCTCGGCCGAAGCTCTCCGACTCGGGTGGCTGCTACGTCGCGAAATGGCGAGGCGACGGTGAGAGCGCGGATTTCGGCATTACCTCCTCGAGGTACCTTGAGGAAATCGCACTCCTTCCCGACACGCGCGCACAGCCATCCGCGCCAGCCCCGCGCCCTCGACTCGACCCCCTTCGCCGCGCGGCGTCGGCCGCCTGCGCGCATCGGTCGTGATGAGGGATAGCCATTGATTCGAAGATGCTGTTAGCCTGAAAGCGTCGTCCGCCATCACCCCGGATCACACGAACGGGAGGGAGGAATCATGCAATCGAACGTCAAGCTCGCGCGCTTCCATGCGCGCCTCGCCGTCGCTGCGGCCGCGTCCCTGGGCACGCTCGCGACGAGCGATCTCGCGCGGGGCGCGCCGTCGTACACCCTCTTCGAGAGCGGCCAGGTCCGCCCCCTCGCCATGTCGCCCGACGGCAAGCTGCTCCTCGCGCTCAACACGCCCGACGGCCGCCTCGAGGTCTTCCGGGCCAACCAGGGCGGCCTCTCCCATCGCGCGTCGATCCCGGTGGGCGTCGAGCCGGTCGCGGTCGCCGCCCGGACCAATGACGAGGTGTGGGTCGTCAATCACCTGTCCGACAGCGTGAGCGTCGTCGAGCTCGACCCCGGGGGCACCGGCGGGCGCGTGGTGCGCACCCTGCTGGTCGGCGACGAGCCGCGCGATATCGTCTTTGCCGGGCCGGGGCGGCGCCGCGCCTTCATCACGACCGCGCATCGCGGCCAGAACGTCCCCTTCGACCCGCAGTTCACGACGCCCGGCATCGGCCGCGCCGACGTCTGGGTCTTCGACGCGAACCACCTCGGCGCGTCGCTCGGCGGCGACCCGCTCACCATCGTCACCCTGTTCACCGACACCCCCAGGGCGCTCGCCGTGACGCCGGACGGCAAGCGCGTCTATGCGGCGGGCTTCCATTCCGGCAACCGGACGACCACCGTCAACGAGCAGGTCATCCCCGACGGCTTCGGGCCCGGCGGGACGCTCGGCCCGGCGACGAACGCGCAAGGCTTCCAGGCGCCGGAGGTCTCCCTCATCGTCCAGCACGACGGCGCCCACTGGAAGGACGAGGCCGGGCGCGACTGGGACCACGTCATCAAGCTCTCGCTGCCCGACAAGGACGTGTTCGCGATCGACGCGATGGCGAGCCCGCCCAGGCAGGTCAGCGGCCCCGCCGGCTTCTTCACCGGCGTCGGCACCATCCTGTTCAACATGGCGGTGAACCCCGTCAACGGGAAGATCTACGTCTCGAACACCGAGGCGCTCAACCTGCAGCGCTTCGAGGGGCCCGGCATCTTCGCCGGCAGCAGCCTGCGCGGGCACCTCCACGAGAGCCGGATCACCGTCCTCGGGGGCGGCTCGGTCGCGCCGCGGCACCTGAACAAGCACATCGATTACGCGAGCTGCTGCGCGCCGGCGCCCAACGCGGAGAGCGCGAAGAGCCTCGCCCAGCCCACGGGCATGGCCGTCTCCCCCGACGGCGAGACGCTCTATGTGGCGGCGCTGGGCTCGAGCAAGGTCGGCGTCTTCAGCACGGAGGAGCTCGAGGGCGACACGTTCGTCCCCGACCCGAAGAGCCATATCCCGGTGACCGGCGGCGGCCCGACGGGGCTCGTGCTCGACCCCGCGCGGCGCCAGCTCTACGTGATGACGCGGTTCGACAACGGCATCTCGATCGTCGACACCCGGAAGCGCAAGGAGGTGGCGCACGTCACGATGTTCACCCCCGAGCCCCCCGCCATCGTGAACGGCCGGCGTTTCCTCTACGACGCGGCGTTCTCCTCGAGCCACGGCGACTCGTCGTGCGCGAGCTGCCATATCTTCGGCGATTTCGACAGCCTGGCGTGGGACCTCGGCAACCCGGACGCCCCCGTGGAGCCGAACCCGGGTCCGTTCGGAAACATCACGAACCTCTTCACCGGCGAGCCGATGCCGACCGAATTCCACCCCATGAAGGGCCCCATGACGACGCAGAGCCTGCGCGGCATGGCCAACCACGGGCCCATGCACTGGCGCGGCGATCGGACGGGCGGCACCCCCGACGCGCCCTCTGCGCAGCCCGACACCGGCACGTTCGACGAGCGCGCGGCCTTCAAGAAGTTCCGGCCCTCCTTCACGGACCTGCTCGGGCGGCACGAGCTCATCCCGGAGGCCGATATGGAGGCCTTCACCGATTTCATCCTCAAGGTGACCTACCCGCCGAACCCCGTCCGGAACCTCGACAACTCGCTGACCCCCGCCCAGCAGCAAGCCGAGGATTTCTTCAACAACGTCGTCGTCGATATCACCGAGCGGTGCGGCGATTGCCACGCCGTGGACCCCGCCGCAAACCCGGAGTCCGACGCCCCGGGGTTCTTCGGCACGACGGCGTTCACCACCTTCGAGTTCCAGCCGATGGTGCTCAAGATCCCGCACCTGCGCAACGCTTACCAGAAGGTGGGGATGTTCGGCGCGGAGCTCCCGCTCTCGAACACCTTCGACGATTTCCCGTTCATGGGAGACCAGGTGCGGGGGTTCGGCTATATCCACGACGGGACGTTCGATACGATCTTCAGGTTCCTCCGGGTCTCGGATTTCTCGGATCAATTCGTGACGCCGTTCGCCGAGAACCCGACGGGCATCCCGGTCACGCCTCAGGGCGACGCGCTCCGCCGCGGGCTCGAGTCGCTCATCCTCGCGTTCCCGACCAACATGGCGCCCATCGTGGGCCAGCAGATCACGCTGACCCGCCACAACGCGCATACCGCGGCGCCCCGCATCCACCTGCTGCGCGCGCGCGCCGACGCCGGCGAGTGCGACCTCGTCGCGAGGACAAGCTTGCTCGGCCGATCGCTCGGCTATCATTACCTGGGCGGCGGCTACTTCTCCGCGAACCGCAGCGCCGCCCCGCCGCTCAGCGAGCCGCTGCTCCGGTACCTGGCCGTCGTGACCGGCCGCGAGCTGACGTATACCTGCGTGCCGCCCGGCTCCGGAGAGCGCGCGGGGATCGACCGCGACCTCGACGGCTTTCTCGACGGCGACGAAGAAGACGCCGGCAGCGATCCCGCCGATCCCTCGGACACGCCCTGACCCGCGCGCGGGCGCGCACATCGTCGCCCGTCGCCTCCTGCCGGCCCGTCACCCGCGCTTCCGGAGGCTCCGGCCCATTCCCTCAATCGCTGCGCGCACCTCGATGCGACCGAGATCGACCCCGGCCGTGACGTAAGCGTGGCCACCGACGGCCTTCCTGCGATAGAAGGCAGACTCATCTGGAGAGTCTCGCCATGCAGCCGTTCCTGGACTCGCAAGCCCTCGCTGCCGGCACCTTGCTGGCCGCACCGATGGACATGCCGCGCTTCCTCGCCGCGGCGGTGCGCCTCTCCCTGTCGCTCGCGGAGCTGCACAAGGACGGCGCGATCCATGGCCGGCTGTCGCCTCGCAGCCTGCTCGTCGGGGAGAGCGGCGATCCGCTCCGCATCGTCGCCCCTCCGGCCGGCGCTCACGACCGAGAGCAGCTCGTGGCGTACGTGCTCGCTCAGCCGGAGCTATTTCCGTACATATCGCCCGAGATCACGGGGCGGATCAACCGACCGATCGATCATCGCGCCGACCTGTATTCGCTGGGGGCCATCTTCTACGAGATGATCTCGGGCGCACCGCCTTTTCAGGCCAGCGACCTGCTCGAGTGGACCCATTGCCACGTCGCCCGGCGGCCACGCCCGCTCACCGAGGTGGCGCCGGCGACACCTCCTCTCGTGTCCGAGATCGTCTTGAAGCTCCTGGCCAAGATGCCCGACGAGCGTTACCGGACGGCGCGCGGGCTCGCGCACGATCTCGAGCGGTGCGCCGCCGCCCTGCGCGAGGCGGGCGACGTCGCGCCGTTCGCGCTCGGCGCTCGGGACACGCCGGATCGGTTCCAGATCTCGAGGACCCTCATCGGGCGAGATCGCGAGATCGCCGCGCTCACCGGCGCGTTCGAGCAGGTCGTCTCGACGGGCACGCCGGCGCTCGCGCTGGTCACCGGCCCCTCGGGGATCGGCAAATCGTCGCTCGTGCGCGAGCTGCTCCACCACGTCGTGAGGGCCCACGGGGCGTTCGCCTCGGGCAAGTTCGATCAGTACAAGCGCGGTATCCCGTATTCCACGTTCACGCAGGCGTTCGGAGAGCTCGTCCGCCGCCTCCTGACCGAGAGCGAGGCTCGCCTCGACGCGTGGAGGGCGCGCTTGCTCGAGGCGCTCGGCCGGCACGGTCAGCTCATCATCGACGTCATCCCCCGGGTCGAGCTCATCCTCGGGCCGCAGCCGCCCGTGGAGCGGCTGCCGATGAGCGAGGCGGAGAACCGCTTCGTCAGGGCGTTCCAGCAGTTCGTCGGCGTCTTCGCCGCCCCCGATCACCCGTTCGTCCTGTTCCTGGACGACCTCCAGTGGGCGGACGCCGCCAGCCTCCGGCTGCTGCGGCGCCTGCTCGATCCGGCGCCGTCGCGCCCTCTGCTCATCCTCGGAGCCTACCGCGATGGCGAGGTCGGCCGCGCGCACCCCCTGACCGCCGTCGTGGACGAGCTGACCGCCGCGGGCGCGCCGGTGCGCCGCGTCCCCCTGGGGCCGCTCGCCGCCGCCGACGTGCGCGAGCTGGTGGCTGCCACGCTCTCCTGCGCTCCCGAGGCCGCCGAGCCCCTCGCCGAGCGCGTGCACCTCGCGTCGGGCGGCAACCCGTTCCTCTCGGCGCAGGCGCTCACCGCGCTGCACAAGCGCGGGCTCGTGCGGTTCGACGGCGGCGAGGGCGCGTGGCGGTGGGATCTCGCCGAGATCGACGCGATGGGGCAGCTCGGCGGCGCCTCGGACCTGTCGGCGAGCGCGCTCGAGCGGCTGTCGGACGAGGCGCGGGCAGCGCTGCGGCTCGGCGCGTGCCTCGGCGACGATTTCGAGATCGCCACGCTGGCGCTGCTCGCCGGCACGCCGGAGGAGGCGCTCCGGGAGCACCTCCGGGAGGCGGCCCGGGAGGAACTCGTGACGCTCGGACAGCGCACGTGCGCGTTCGTGCACGATCGGGTGAGGCAGGCGGCCTACGCGCTGATCCCCGAGGAGACGCGCGCGGCGGAGCACCTCCGCATCGGGCGGCTCCTCCTCGCGGCGGAGGCGCCCGGACAGAGCATCTTCGCCGTCGCCAGCCAGATGAACCTGGGCGCGGCCCTGATCCGCGAGCGGGGCGAGCGGGCGCGGGTCGCCGCGCTGAACCTCGACGCCGGGCGAAGGGCCAAGTCGTCCGCGGCCTACCGGCCGGCCGCAGACTACCTCGCTGCCGGGAGCGCCATGCTCGCCGAGGATTGCTGGGAGACGCAGCACGAGCTCGCGTTCGCCCTGCACCTCGAGCGCGCCGAGTGCGCGCAGCAGAACGGCGATCTCGACGAGGCGGAGCGGCTCTGCGCCCTGCTCCTCTCGCACGCGAAGACGCTCCTGCACAGGGCGCCGGTCTATCGGGTGAAGATCGAGATCCGCACGAGCCGGTTCAGCCCCGACACGATGCCTTGCATCCTCGAGTGCCTGAGCGCCCTCGGCGTGGGCGTGCCCGAGCGCCCGAGCGACGCCGACGTCCAGGCCGCGTTCGACAGGGTGTGGCGCGCGCTCGGGGATCGCCCCGTCGCGTCGCTGATCGAGCTGCCGCCGATGGCCGACGCGGAGAGCCAGGCGGTGATGAGCACGCTGGCCGTGACCTACGTCGCGACCTGGTTCATGGACGAGAACGTCGCGCACCTGACGGCCAGCTGGATGGTGCACCTCAGCATGACCCGCGGCAATGCCGACGCGTCGGCGCTCGCGTATGGCGGCTTCGGGATGTCGCTCGTGCAGCGGTTCGGCGACTACAAGAATGCGGCTCGCTTCAGCGAGCTCGCCTACCGCCTCGCCGAGGACCGCGGATCGATCTATTTCCTGGGCGTCGCGGCGGATCTCCACGGGGTCATGATCTCGCCCTGGGTGCGCCCCTTGCCGGTGAGCCTCGAGGTCATCCGGAGGGGCCTCGGCGCGGCGATCGAGTCCGGAAACCTCATCTTCTCGGCCTTCCTCGCCCTCGGCACGATCACGCACGGCCTCGCGCGAGGGGAGCCGCTGGAGGAGCTCTATCGCGCGAGCGAGGCGCGGATGGAGACGGTCCGGGCGGCGAGCTTCGCCATGGCCGAGCGCTGCCTCGTCGTCTTGCAGCGCTTCATCAAGAACATGATGGGCCAGACGAGCGGCCCGCTGACGTTCAGCGGCGACGGCTTCGACGAGGCGGAGTTCACGGAGCGGCTCGCCGACGGGAGCTCGCCGCTGGCGGCGCTCTGGTATCACGTGGCGCGGCTCCAGGCCCGCTTCCTCGTCGGCGAGCTGGACGAGGCTTCCCGGGCCGCGGCGGCGGCGCAGGAGATGTACTGGGCGAGCGTGCTCCAGATCCTGGTGCCGGATTATCACTGCTATGCCGCCCTCACCCTCGCGGCGAGCCCCGCCGATCCCGAAGACCCTCGGAAAAGGCGCGAGGCCCTCGCGATGCACGAGGCGCGCCTCCGCGGGTTCGCGGAGAACTGCCCCGAGAACTTCTCGCACAAACATGCGCTGATCCAGGCCGAGATCGCCAGGCTCGAGGACCGCCCGCTCGACGCGATGGGGCTTTACGAGCGCGCCATCGGCGCGGCCCGGGAGGGCGGCTTCGTGCACGACGAGGGCGTCTGCGCGGAGATCGCCGCGCGCTTTTACATGGCCCGCGGGGCCACGACCGCGGGGCTCGGGTATCTCGGCGTGGCGCGGGCGTGTTACGCCCGCTGGGGCGCGGCGCTCCTCGTCGACCGGCTCGAGCAGCGGTACCCGGAGCTCCGTCAGGCGGTCATCGACCAGGCGGTCATCGACGCGCTCCGGCGCCCCGCCGGCGACCGCAGCCGGCAGCTGGACACGCTCGCCGTCGTCAGGGCGCTTCAGGCCATCTCCAGCGAGATCGTCCTCGACAAGCTCCTCTCGAACCTGCTCCGCGTCGTCATCGAGCACGCGGCCGCGGAGCGCTGCCGCCTGCTCCTCGTCCAGGATGGCCAGTTCACGCTGCTCGCGAGCGCCTGCGCCGAGCAGCCGGTGGAGATCCACCGCCTCGCGGAGGGGGGCACGCTGCCCGCGGGCTGCGTGCCGATGTCCATCGTCAGCTACGTGAAGCGGACGGGAGAGCACGTGATCCTGGACGACGCGTCCGAAGGCGGCCATTACGCGACCGACGAGTACGTCGCGCGCCGCCGGACCAAGTCGGCGTGCTGCGTGCCGATCACGAGGCAGAAGGCGCTGACGGGCATCCTGTACCTGGAGAACGATCTCACGAGCGGCGCGTTCAAGGCGGATCGGCTGGCGCTGCTGGATCTCGTGGCGAAGCAGGCGGCCATCTCCGTGGAGAACGCCCTCCTGTACGAGGGGCTCGCCCGCGAGAACGGCGAGCGGAAGCGGGTGGAGGACGAGCTGCGCGAGCAGCTGCAGATCGTGTTGCGCCAGGAGGACGCGATACGGGCGCTGTCGACGCCGATCATCGAGGTGTGGGACGGCGTCGTGACGATGCCGATCTTCGGGGCCATCGACGGCCAGCGCGCGACGCAGATCATGGATGTGCTGCTCACGACGATCACGCGCAAGCAATGCAGGTTCGCGATCCTGGATCTCACGGGCGTCGAGGTCGTCGACACGGTCACGGCGCACCATGTGCTCTCGGTGATCCGCGCGGTCGAGCTGCTGGGCGCCCGAGGCATGGTGGTCGGGCTCCGGGCCGAGGTGGCTCAGACCATCGTGTCGGCCGGCGTGGATCTCACGCGCATCAAGACGCTCGGGAACCTCCGGCAGGCGCTCCAGGTCTGCATGCGGGCGTCGAAGAGCTCGCCCTGATCACGAGCAAGGCCGAGCGGCGACAGCTGACGCGGCGTCTCCGCGAGGTCACGGCCGTCACTCCATCAACGCCAGCCTCCGGGCAGCACGACGCGGCGGAGAGCGCGGCGTCGCCTGCGGGGAGCAAGCAACGACTAGCTGCTCGCGCGAAGAGCCGTGAATTCTCCCGGATCCTTGATGTCCGGTGGGTTATTCACGTCGGCAAAGAGCTTGGTGTCGTCGTGCTTGCCGAAGCGAGTCACCTCTCGCGTGCCACCTATCGCCGGGAAGCCGTCCGGACCGGCCTTCACCCCGATGGCGTTCATCAAGTTGCAGAAGTACTTGTTGATCGGCTGCGAGGCGACGGTCGGCGGAGTCCCCAGGTTATGCAGCTCGTTGTACCTGAGCACAGACGGGCCGTCCAGCCACTTGCAAGCACCCTCGCTGTTGCCGCGGGTCAGGTCGGCGCTGCCGCCGTCCACGTTCACGGCCTGACCCACCTTGAAGTAGCCTCCACAGCTCCCGGCCTGGAGGATCGGAAGGTTGTTGAGGTTGCGGGCGGCGCCGTCCGAACATTCCTGGAACCAGACGGTCGCGGTGTTGTCGAGGAGCTTCACGTCGCCCTCCTCGATACTGTCGAGCCGACCGACGAGGTATGCGAATTTCTTCGCGTACCAGTCGTCGATTTCTCGAAGCATTTCGAGCACGCCAAGCGCGCAATCCCCTTCGATCGATTGGGTGCCAGTGCGGTGGGAGAGGCCATCGGAATCTCTGCCATGAACGATGCCGTCCCACTTGAAGACGACGGCCGGGGGGAACTTCATGAAGATGACGCGGTTCTGGTCGCAGATGGCCGAAAGCACCGCGAGGTCCAGAATGACCTTCGTGCGCTTCGGCACGTCGAAGCTTGAGCCGTCACCTTCCGCCGCCTGCACGGATTCGGGCGTCAAACCGAGCGCCGCCGCGATCCCTGCGGAGCATTCGGCCCTGACCGTGCCCGATGTCTGGTGGAGGAGATCCACCCAGTCAGAGAGCTTTCTCTTGTCCGACTGGCTCATGTCGACCCTCTGGAGCCTCGCCAGGTCGTCTCGCACGATGTCGACGATGCTCTTTCCGCGGGCCACCTTGTACGAATCCGGCGATACGGGGCCCTGACCGAAGAGGTTCGTCAGGTCGTTGAAGACCTCGATCGGCGACCTGACGCCCCCGAATATCTCTCCGGGCGCGGAGTACGAGATATTCGATCTGGTGTCTTGCCGTTTCTGGCCCATGGACATCACGAGGGGAGGCGCGCCATTGGGGTTGACCTGCTCCGCACAGAAGTGATCGAGCGAGCGGCCGGTTGGCTTGGCGTTGAGCTTGTCGCTCTCGGGCGTCACCGGGTGGCAGGTGAAATACGATCCGATGACCTGAGTGTGGGGATCGTTGTTCTGGCCGTAGGTCCGCTCCAAGCTCCACTCGTTCATCGCTCGGATGCCGCGGGGCACCAGGAGCTTGGGCGCAAAGGGGGCGAGGTGCTTGAGCGTCGTCGCCTCGTAATCGGCGCCGGTCAAGGTGCCATGGGCCTTCTTCGGGAACCATCGATTCGTAATGCAGCCGTTGTGCGTAAAGAACACGATCAGCCGCTTCGGACCTTCTGCGCCGCCCGACTGCGCCTTCGCGGTACGCTCCGCGACGGAGCCCAAGAAAGGCGCAGCGACGACAGCTCCGCCCAGGCCTCGGAGGAATATTCTTCGGGTCAGATTCTTCGTCATGTTCGTATTCCCTTCTCAGTCTCCGACGACTCGCAGACGGAAAGAATCTGCTTGGGTAAGATCGGCGAGCAGATCGAGAATGGTATAGCCGTCGTCAGACAGCTTGATGCTGAGCTCATCGACGACGCAGGCGTCGCTCGAGTTCGGCGACCGTCGAGTGGCAAAGGAGACCCACCGCTCGGCATAGTGGTGCCTGACGCCCGGACCAGTGCCGAGCTCGGTCATCAGCTCGATGGGTGTCGTGATCGTCTTGGTGTTGTCAGCGCTAAAGTAGACGTCGGCGGTCCCGTCGATGGCACCGCCGAGCGGATCGGTCGTCTGCGCCTTACCAACCGCGTCGTACCGCTCGAGCACGAAGCCCGGCGGATTGGTAAAAGGCACGTGACACGCGGAGCACGCCGCCGTGGAGGTCAAAGCCTCGACGACCTGACGGTTCGTGGTGTAGTCGTTCGGAGGGACCGACGATGTATCCATAAAGGGCTCTGGCGGCAGGTCGATCCCGAGTAGCCTCGTGATGAACGCGCCCCGGAGGATCGGGTTCGTACTGGCGTAGGACGAGTAGGAGCTCAAGAACCCAACGCGGGTCAAGAACCCCGGCCGCTCGCTCGGGTCGAGCTCCACCCGCGTCAGCTGCGTACCGTAGCTCGCGGGATTGAGCCCATAGAGCGGAGCGGTGTCCTTGTTGACGAAACCGATGTTGCTCAGGAAGAGGTCCTTGAGCGACCCCGCCGCGAACGCCACCTCCTCGAAGAAGGCGTCCATCTCTGCCACCATGAGGGGAGCCGCGTCCGGGGAATAGTCGGGGTACTTGGTCCCGTCGTGATCGCGGGTCCCCCAAAGCGAACCTGCGCGAATCTCCGCCAAATCACGATGGAAGGCGACCACGACCCGCGCCGTCTTTTGGCGGTTCTGAATCATCCGCCGCGCCTGCGCCAAGATCTGCGCCTTGGTGGTGAGCTGACCAGCATCAGCCGCGGCGTTCAGGATGTCATCCGGAACGGAATCCCAGAGCAGGAACGAGAGCCTCGCCGCCACTTCGTGGCTGGAGAGCTTGATAGCGTCTCCTTCTCGCTCCTGCGCCAGCTCGGGGAGCATGATGAACGAGGGCGAAGCGAGGAAGGCGATGAGGATGGCCTCAGCAACCTCTTCGGGCGTGCCCGGGGGCTCCAGCGTGGTGAGCCGCATGAAGCTCTGCACCTCCTCTTCTATCAGAGGACGACGAAAGGCCTTGCGACCAAAGGCGCGAATCGTCGCCTCGAGGCACCCTGGCGCCGCCGGATCGCAGGCAATGAACTTGGACTTGTTCGGCCCGGCCATCAGTTCGGCGGCAATAGATTCGGCTACCACGAGGTATCTGTTCCACGCGAGATCCGTCAGGCTGCCCTCGAAGTCGGAAACGAGGACCTCAGACGGCGGGCGGTTGTCGGCGCTCGCCAAGATCGTCACGCCGAGCAGATCCTGCACCACCGCGTCGTACTCTCGGTTCAACAGGCGTGGGATCTGGGACGTCGCCAGGATGTCGTGGATGCAGACACCTGAGCTCCCCCCGACGCCCGAGCTCCCCTCGACACCGGAGGCGGCGCCGTTGCCACCGCCGCCGGCATTGTCATCGTCATTGCCATTGCCCAGAATCGTGATCCCGCACCCAGAGACGAAGAGCGAGAGCACCGAGGCGCAGCAGAGTAAAGATACGTCATCCAAGAGCCTCATGACAAAGCCTCCTGCGGTATCAATCTCCGAGTCTGTTCCCCGGGATCACGAATTCGTCGCGCGCGTCGATCCCGGCGGCCGATTCGATACGCTTTGCGTGAGGGCTGCCCGGGTGCGCTTCGAGGAAGCGCCGCGCCGCCGCATGGGCGCCCGCGCGATCCCCCTGGCTCGCCAGCGCTTCGACGCGGATCACGGCGGCCTCGTCGGTGAGCTGAGCGCCGGCGAACTCGCGCGCATGGCGATCCAGCAGCGCGAGCGCGGCCGCCGGATCCCCCCGCCGCAGCGCGCGCCGCGCGGTGTCGAGCAACGCGAGCTCGGAGGCCAGCGTCGGCGCGCGCTTCTCGGGCGCGCGCGGGCTGTTCGCCGCGGGGGCGGCGGGTGCCGGGGCGGCAGGCGCGGCCAGAGGCGGCCCCTCATCCGCTGCAATCGGCCCTTCCGCTGTGAGCGACCCCTCCGCTGGAGGCGGCCCCTCGTCCGCGCGCTCCTCCGGGACTCGCCTCGCCTCCGCCTCTGCGGCGCGGCGGGCGGGCGGAGCACTGAACGCTGCCGGCGCGCTGGGCGCCTCCTGAGCGTGCCTCTCCGGCGCCGAGACGCTGACGACGCCCGTCCATTCCACGACCCCAAGCGTGAGGACCCCCGCGAGCACGCCGATCCCGAACGCGCTCAAGATCCCACCCCCGGCGGCCGCGCCCACCGCCGCGCCGCTCACCGCCGCGCCGCTCGCCGCCGCGGCCGCCCCACCCGTGGCCGCCCCGCTCATGGCCGCCCCACCCGTGCTCGCGGCCGCGCCGCCCGCGCTCGCCGCGGCCGCGCCGCCCGCGCTCGCCGCGGCCGCGCCGCCCGCGCTCGCCGCGGCCGCGCCGCCCGCGCTCGCCGCGGCGGCGGCGACGCCGAGCGCGACGAGCGTGCGCCGGGTCAGGCCGCTCGGCACGCTCTCGTCGAGCGCCGCGCGGAGGAGCGCCGTTTGCAGATCACTCCCCTTCTGGTCCAGGAGGCGCTCAGGATCACTCATTGCACTCACCTCGGAAATGGGCTCGCGCCTCGAGCCGCCTCACGGCGGCCTGGAAGTGCTCGCGCGCGCGGCGGAGGCGGGAGGCGACCGTGCCCGCCGGGAGCTCGAGCATCGCGGCGATGGTCGCCGTCGTCAGCTGCTCCAGCTCGAACAGCACGAAGACCGCGCGCAGGTCGAGCGGCATGGTGTCGAGGATGGCGTCGAGCGTCGCGCGGGCGCGCGCGCGATCCATCATCTCCTCGGGATCCGGCGCCGGATCGACGCGCTCGAGGGGCTCGTCCTCGAGGACCTCCCGGCGCCGCTGCTGCGTCCTCCGCGCGCGCGAGGCGATCCGCAGCGCCGTGCTGAACAGGAACGCCGACTCCCGGCCGTATTCGATGTCCCCGAGCTTCCGGGCCACAACGAGGAAGACCTGCTGCACCGCGTCCTCCGCGTCGGCGCGCGGCACGCCGAGCCGCACCAGCGAGCGCCACACGAAGGCCGAGTGCTCCGCCACGAGCGCGGCGAGGCGCCCCGCCGCCGCCCGGCTCTCGGGGGGAACAGCGGCGGGGAGCTCCATCAGGGTCAGCGCTTCACCACGGCTCACACCTCGAGCAATCTCCGGCTCGCGACCGCCTGATCATCAAAACGAGAGGCCGGCGCCGACGTGGAGCGCCCACGTGACCGCGGGCACCTCGTGAATGACCAGCGCGGGCCTCTCGAACATAAACGAGCGCTGTACCAGCGGAAATTGCGGTCCACCGTGCACGTCGACGCGCACGAGGGCGCCGAGCGAGGCGGTCATGCGCGCGAGGAGCCCGAGGCTGGCCCACGGTACCGTGGCGTCCTTCACCTCGGTGATCGTGTCGCCGACCAGCCCACTGCTGTGGAGGAAGCCGCCCTCCGCGCCCACGCAGGACCCGAGCGAGAGCCAGCGCGCCGGTCGGAGGACGTCCGCGCAGGTGTCGAGCCGAGCGATCCAGCGGGTGAAGCGGGCGCCGCCCGGCCCGACATCGATGGCGCCGGTGGCGGCCACCTCGGCTGCGACGCGAAATGACGCGCGGAGGCCCAGATCGGCGCGCAGCTCGACGAAGGGCCCGCCGCCGAGGAGGGCCTCGGGCGCGACCCCGGACGCCGCGCTCGCCTGGATGCCGAGCGTCCACCGGCGCTCCAAGGGCAGCGGCCGCTGCGGGGAGCGCAATGTACCGGCGGCCGGTGACGGCGGGCGGGGCGGCGCGGTCGCGGGGCGCGCGACCGGGGCGGTTGGGGCCAGGGACGCGGCTTGCGGCGGCCCCGCGCGCGGCGGGCTCGCCGGTTCCGGCGCCTGGCCGCCGGGGGGGACGAGAGCCCCGGCCGGTGGCGCAGCCCCGGTGGGACCCGCGGCGGCGCGCGCGGCCCCGGCGGGGTCCGGATCTTCGGACGAGCGCGGCTTCGCGGTCGGCCGCTGCGGATCGAGGGATGCGGTGGGGTCGACCCAGAGGGCCGTGATGAGCGCCAGGGCCGCGACGACGTCCGCGCACGTGGCGCCGCCGACCTCGCGGACGCGCGCGTCCTCCTCCGTGCCGACCGTGATTCGGCCGCGGCTTTCGCCCTCGGCCGAGGTGATGTGCACGCGCACCTCGAGCGCCGCCTCGTCCGGCGCGGCATCACGGGCGAGCTCCGTGCGCGCGGTCACCTCGCGCAGGAACGCCTCGGCGCTGGGACAGCCCTCGTGCGCCTCGTACGCGACGCGAAGGGGCTGTACCTCCGCCCGCGCGTCGGCCCCGGTCAGGACGCCAGCGAGCACGGCGACGGCCGCGAGCCAGCGCGGGGGCAGCACGGCAGTCTCGAACGATCGCACGGCGGCGCAGGTTACACCGAACCGCGCCGCCCGGGCGGACCATCGAGGCGGAACTGCCCGACGATGAGGAATTGGCGAAGGAGCACAAGGTACTGGAGATGCACTACGGCGAACGCCAAGAACACCTCCTCCAGGGATTGGCTGAGGCTCATCTTACTGCACGCCGGAACCGACCTCGGGCTGCGGCAAACCGTGGCCGTGGTAGCCGAGAGCGGCGGACCCAGCGTCAGTCATGTGGCGCTGCACGAGAAGATAAGGTTGAGCGCCCCCCATCTCCATGCGCTGGTCGGTCGACTGGCGCAGGGAGATGAGGCGACGCCAGAGCGGTAGGCAGGCTACGAGGTCGTGACGGCCGACGGCTCGACCCCAGCTGGTCCCAGCGTCTGCCGACCGTGGCCGCGCAGCTGGACATGTGTGTTGGCGCAAATCGGTATCGCGGTCATTGGGCCTTATCGGCGGAGCAACCACCGAAGCTTCCTGCGAGCCCGGTGGAGTTGCCGCACCGCCGTCGAGCTGGGCATGCCGAGCGCGCGTGCGATGTCGCGGATACCGTGGCCGACCGCGCAGCGGGCGAGCATCTGCTGGTCGCGCTGCGGCAGCCAGGATATCGCGATGCGCACGGCGAGGAGGCGCTCGCGCGCATCGAGGAGAAGCTCGTCGTCGCGCGGCGGCTCCGGCCGGACGCTCCACGGATCCGCCACCGGGATTTCCCGGCGGACCCAGGCGCGCTTGCGGTGGTGTCCCACCTTGCGCCAGACGATGCCGTAGAGCCAGCCGAGGAGCGCTCGCCGCGGGTCGACGGACGCGTCCGGGCAGTATCTGCCCTCCTCGACGGCGATCCACGCGGCCAGGATCGCGGCCTGCGCCACATCCTCGCGGTCGCGGGGCGATACACCGAAAGAGAGGACGAGCGCGGCGACCCAGCGGCGCTCGGCGAGGATGCGCTCTACGGGAATGCGGAGCGCGGGGTGCTTTGCGATCGATGGAGAGCGTCGCCGGGGCGTGCTGCGGTCGTGGACAGCGGTTGTCGTGCGGCGTCGAGTCGGCATACCGGATCTCGCCAAGCGGCGTTTGTAGAGAAGCCCTGAAAGCCATCTCGCCCGCGGCGGCCGTGCGCCGCCCGTGCGCGCGAGCCGACATTGCGGCTCGTCGGTCGAGTCGACCCACGTCGAGGATTTGGGGCGCCGGCAGTCGTGATCCGTCGTCGCGGAGGCGCTCTTCTTCAGCGGACGCGCGCCGTGGGCGTCGAGGAAGCCAGGGATTTGTCGCGGCCGGGCGCGGCAGCGACGCCCGGCAGCTCGTGGCGGGGCTGCTCCAGCAGCGCACGCGCCAGCGCGTCGTGCCCGATGGCGCGGGCTGCGGCGGCCATTCTCTGGCGCAGGTCGTCGTCCTGCGCGCCGGGCCGGCGCTGCGGCTGGCGGGGCAGGGGGCCCGGAGGACCTGACGCGCTGTCGCTGGTCCTCGAGGAAGACATCGCTCCTCGCGACGGCGTTTTGTCGTTCACCACCAAATACGCGTGCTCGCTGACTCCTCCTGCCGGCGTGGCTGTCGAAGCCGCGTGAGGATGCGCGGCGATGGAGGGGGCCGGCGATGCCGCGCCTCCGGGAAGAGCGCCGCCGTGTCCGACCAGCAGGAGCCCTGCTGTCAGGACGACGCCCAAAGCGCCCACCGCGAGCGAGGCGCAGGTGACGGCGACCGTTCGTGGCCGCGGTGCCCTCGCGCCGGACATCGCATGGCGGAGCGCGCGCCCGATGCGATGCAGCGGGTGCTCCCGCGACGCCGCGCGCCGCGAGCGCTCCCCCGAGCAACCTGCCGCGCGCATCGGCAGCAGGGCGGCGAGGCGGCGGTGATGGCGCGCCTGCCAGCGGCGCGCCGCCGCCTTGAGCTCCTCGCGCCCATGGCGGACTCGGCTCTTCGCGGTGGTGGCGGGTATCGAGAGCAGCTCCGCGACATGGCCGATGCCCGCTTCGTCGAGCTCGTGGGCGATCACCGCCTCGCGCCGCTCCGGCGGCAGCTCGAGGAGCAGCTTCGACAGGAGCTGCCGCCGCTCGCGCTCCATCTGGCGCTCCTCGGAGCTCGGCGCGTCGTCGGCGACCTCCAGCGGCTCGTCCGGCCACGGCGCCTCGCGCCGCCGGTAGGCGCGGCGCCGGTACACGGATGCATGGTTGTGGACGATGGCCTTCAACCAGGCGCGCAGCTCGCCCCGGGCCGGATCGAACGTGGCGAGGGCTCGCGAGATGCCGTGCAGCACCTCCTGCAGCACATCCTCCCTGTCGGCCGCCGGGATCCGCTCCGACGCCACGCAGCCGCGCAGGTAGCCGAGGTGCTCGCGGACGATGGTCTCCCAGGTGGGCGGCGGCGCACCGGTGGGCGCGCCGCGCGGATCCTTTGCATCCATGCCCGATCCATTATCCGCCGGTTACCCGATGGCGCTCGAAATCGTTCGCGCTTCCCGAGCTGGCGGTGTTGCGCTGTCATTGGATTCCGGACCTCAGGCCGGCGATGAGCCGACGTGGCGAAGCGTGAGGGCACGCCGGAACATGATGCTTTACGCGGACGTCGTTTCATTTCTCATCCGAGCACTTGCTCGTTCGGCGCCTACGGCGCGTGCTTGCGGGCGAACAGCGGGCTGAATAGACTCGGCGCCCATGCGCTTGGCGAGGTGCGCGGGGCTTGCGGTGCTGTTGGTCGCCGCAGGCTACAGCCGCGGTGCGCTGGCCGAGGGGCCGCAATCGGCTGGCTCGGGGGTGGGGGATGCGCCCTCGGCGGTCGCGCCGTCAGGAACCTCGCCTACGACGGCTTCGCCCGCGGGGCTCTCGCCCGAGGCGACCGCAGAGACGCTCCGCCGCGCGGAGCAGGCGCGGCGCGCCGGGCGATGGGAAGAGGCCGCGGCGGCGTACCGAATCGCCTGGGCGTCCACCGGCGACCCTCGCTGGGCCGGCGAGCTCGGGCTGGCGGAGCTCTCGTTGCGCCGCTACCGGGACGCCGCGGAGCACCTGCGCCGGGCGCTCGAGGCGGAGGACGCGCTCGCGCCCGACAGGAAGGCTCGGGTCCAGCAAGGGCTCCGGCGGGCCGCGCAGGAGGTCGCCGCGGTCGCGGTCGTGGTGGGCAAGCCCGAGGCGGAGGTGTTCATCGACGGCCGGCGCGTCGGCCAGGGGCTCGCCACGTACGTGGTCTATGTCGAGCCCGGCAGCCACGAGGCGCGGGCGACGCTCGCAGGCCACGAGGACGGCGTGGGGCGCTTCGAGGCGCAGCGCGGGGACACGCCGGCGATCGGCCTGGCCTTGAAGGAGAAGCCGAAGCCGCCGGCGCCGCGGCCGGCGGCGGCACCGCCTGCCGCGGCGTCCGCGCCGGGGCCGGCGGCGATGCGGCCTGCGGGCGAGGGGACGGCGGTCGGACCGGCGATCCGGATCGGGGGGCTCGCGCTCGCGTCGGCGGGCGTCGTGGTCGGCGCGGGGTTCGCGCTCGCGTGGGCGGTCAAGGACGGCGAGGCCGCGACGTTGCGCGAGCAGATTCGCAGCGTGAGCGGGGAGAACGGGTGCAGCCCGAAGAAAGGGATCACCGACGCGCGGTGCCCCCATCTCCGCGACGCGCTCGAGGCCCGCGATGCCCTGGGTCTCGTCGCGGTCGCGAGCCTCGTGGCGAGCGGCGTGATCGGCGCGGCGGCGCTGTCGTCGTTCTGGTGGGCGCCCGCGCCGGACCACGGCGGCGTCCGCGTGGTGCCGCGCGCGACCGCGCACGGCGGCGGCGTCCGGATCGACGGGGCGTGGTGAGGACCCGGCGTGAAAGAGGAGAAGCGGCGATGAGACGATGGGAGGCCGGGCAGGTCCTGGCGGCGCTGGCGAGCGTGGGCGGCGCGGCGGTCGCGATGGCGAGCGGCTGCGGGACCGTGGACGGCTACGACTGCCACGAGCTCCTGGCGTGCGACGTCATGAACGAGGACGGCACCAGCAACGGGGGCTGCGAGGGGAGCTGTGTCCCCATGAAGCTCTCCGGCTTCGAGCAGGGTGTGTACCTGGTGCGGGTGACCTCAGGCCTCGAGGACCTCCGGT
The DNA here is from genome assembly GCF_028553905.1 of Sorangium sp. So ce836. Classification (NCBI taxonomy): domain Bacteria; kingdom Pseudomonadati; phylum Myxococcota; order Polyangiales; family Polyangiaceae; genus Sorangium; species Sorangium sp. So ce836. The sequence continues at coordinate 1,061,171 of NZ_CP102233.1, forward strand.
GCGACGAGGCCGTGGTGTCGAACCCACGCTGGAACGAGGAGGACCGCAAGAACATGACTCCGCCGTTGTACAGCGAGCTGTTCGTCGCGCCGGGAGCGCATCCGGGGTGCGGCCCGTGCGCGTGCTCCGCGCCCGCGTGCGTCCTCCCGGCCGGCCTCACGGTGAGCTCCGGCTGGATGTGCGACGACAGCCCTGGCGAGACGTTGACCCCGTTCGACACACCGGCCGGCTGGGATGGCGCGTGCGTCGCGCCCGGCGCGGTCGGGGCCGAGGCGTTCGGCTCGTTTCGGATCGCGCCCGTCACCGCGCGCTCTTGCGAGGTCGTGACGTCCCCGGTGCCGCGCGACGGCGATGCGCCCGCGGGAGGGCAGGTCGTGGTCACCTGCAACGCGTTGCGGGGCGACATGTGCCCGGGCGTTGCGCAGGTCTGTGTCCTCGGCGCGGAGGAGGTCAGCCCGGGCTGGCGCCGGTGTCTCCTCTCGGAGGACGACAAGGACGTCGGATGTCCCTCCAGCGAGAAGAGCGCGGGCCTCCACTTCTCGGAGCAGTTCACGTTCTGGCGCGAGGTCGAGGACCGCCGCGCGTGCACGCCGTGCTCGTGTACCGAGACCGCGCCGAGCACGTGCGAGGCGCTCGTGTCGACGTTCGAGGACGGCGCGTGCCGCGATCTCGTCGCCGCCGCCGTCGTCGCCGGCAACGGCGTCTGTCACGACGCCGAGCCCGGCTCGACGCTCGGGAGCGTGCGCGCGGAATGGCGGGTCAACGCGCCGGGGAGCTGCGCGCCGAGCGGCCGGGAGCTCGTGGGCGAGCTGAGCTTGAGCAAAAAGGTGATCGCCTGTTGCTTGCCGGAGGGAACATGACGCGCGCGATCGGGACGACGTGGATTCGGACGACATCGATGGGGGCGGCGCTCCTCGCGCTCGGCGCCGGGGCGGCGCTGCTCGGGGCGTCGTGCAACTTCGGCCCGTGCCCTGGCATCGACTGCCCCGATCCCCATGCCGGCACCTGTCCCTGGCGTTGCGCCGAGCCCGTGTGGGACGGCAGCTACTCCGTCGACGGCTTCGAGAACCGGCGCGTCCGCGTCGCCTGGGTGGGGAGCCCGCGCGACGCGCCGGACTGTGAAGCGTCCAACTACAATCATTTCCGGGATTACTATCAAGAGCCGAAGTCCCTCGATCGCTGTCCCCGATGTGTGGCCGAGCCGCGGAGGGGGAGGCGATACGAAAGGGTCGAGCTCGTGAAGGGCGACAACTGTACCGAGGACGTGGTCATCGAAGCCCCCACCGTCAGCGAGTTCGTCCTGCCGCCTCACTGGGACGGCAGCTGCGTGTCCCAGAGGACGGACGTGGTGCCGGCGCCGGACGACGTCGACCTCGGCTGGGGCACCGCGGAGTATGGACTCTGGGACTGCGACACGTCGCTCTCCCTGGAGGATGTGGACGCTCTCTGGGGGAAAATCGTTCGGGTGTGTGAGCGCACCTGGCCCATGGATCAGTACTGCGCGAAGATTGGCTCCGAATGTATCCCGGTGCCGGCGCCAGGCTTCCGCGAGTGCCTTCAGTATTTCGGTGAGGACGAGCTCCAGGCGTGTCCTCGCAGCCACCCCGAGCTCGTGCGGGCCCACTCCGGTGTGGAGGGGTGCACCGAGTGCGATTATGACGCCGATGGCGACCGGAGCGGGACGCGAACGCTCACCTTCTACGCCGACGAGCAGTGCTCGCAGCCGATTCCCAGCACCGATGCCCGCGGCAACGGTCAATGTTTCGACCTGCCGCCCGGCGTTTTCCCGCGGAGCGTCAGCGCGACGTTGACCGTCGAGAGCATCCCTGTCTGCGAACCCAGAGGCGGCGAGCAGGAGGGCGAGCTCAGGCCGGGAGGCGTGGCGACCTTCTGCTGCGGGCCGCCCGCGTGACGCGGAGGGGTCCAGCTCCGCAGCGAAAGCGCTTGGAACGGCGCAAGACGAACGAGCTCGTGATCGATCTCGGCAAGCCGGCGCTGCCGTAGGCGGGGCTGTGCCTCATTTTGATGCTGTGTCCGGTTGTTCCTCGATCGGGATCCGCGGGAACCAGTGGCCTGCCGCGCCTTCCCGCGTATGAAAATCCCCACCTTCCGCGAGGCTGTCCAGAAGGATCGGGATGAGATAGAGCAGGTGCGTCAGCGCTTGAATCGAGTCTTCTCCCGTTCCGAAGCGACGCTGCACCGCGCCTTTCGGGCCGATGATTTCGCACGGAGCGCGCCAGTACCCTCTGGACATGTATGGGTGCCCGAGGCGTACGATCACGCTTTCCTCGGTGCCATCCTTCCCCGTCAGCGTCAGCTCTCGCTCGCCGAGGACGTCCACCTTCGCGAGCATCATCTCGCTGCCGAGGCTGGAATCATATTCTGACGCGATTCGCGGCGCGAAGCGCCAGGTTTCCGGCTCCTCTGGAGACGCTCGCTCTACGGGCGCGTTGCTTTCGGATAGCTCGATGGATCCGCCCTCCGCCATGGCCTCGATCTGGGCATCGAGGAGCAGGAATGCGTGCAAGATGGCCTGAGCCTGGTCCATGCCGTGGGCTCGGTTCGCTGTACCGTCTTTCCCTGTTTCCTCCACTTCGACGTCCACACACCAAATGCCGTTGCTTCCTGGTTCTGGATGGCCGAACCGGGCGACCACCGTCCGAGGCGGTGAGCGGTCGGAAGGCTTGAAGACCAGCTTCCGCTCTCCGAGGATCTTGTTCATGTGTCGTCCGATACACGCTCCTGGCGCCCGGTCAAGCGGGAGGTGCGCCCGCTCGGGCTCAGGCGAGGGGCGCTAGCGCATCCGATCGTGCCGAACCCCGCGCGCGGTGCTCAGCCGCACACGCGGCGAAACACGACTCGTCCCAGCCTGTTGCGCAGGTTGCATTCGCCTTTGTAGTGCCACGGGCAGCGCTCGTCGCAGTACAGCTCCCATCTGTCGTACAGGGCCGAGCCGGCAGCGTCGCACCCGTCGCGACAGTTCTTCTGGCAGAGTCCGTATCCTTCCATGGATTCAGCGTGGCACTGTCGTCGAGCGGCTCTTGGGATACGGCTGCATAGCTGGCTCCAATGACGATGGTACAGCTCGCACGCGTCCTCGCAGGTGCCTCGCGAAGCGGGCTCGTGATTCGCTTGAGCAGCGATCTCCATCGACGCAAGCGTTGGGGGCGGAGCGGGAGGCGAACCGGTGTCGTTGGTCTCCTGAGTGTCCCGTCGCGACGATTCATGGTCAGTATGCTCGGCTGGGCTCACCATGCAACCGGCGCATAAAGCGATGAATGCGGGCGTGATGGAGCCAGCGATGTTCATGTGTCCTCCTGCGGCGAGCGTCGGAACCTCAGCGTGCTCTATAGTGCGCTATCGATGGTTCATAAGTGGCGTCGTATGACGCTCATGGTTGCGCAGCGGTTCGTCCACGTGGAACCCATGAGCGTCTGTCAGTGAGGTACTGGTGCCGCGTCCGTTGGAAGCGGAAGGCCGCTGGGCGCGGCATCGGTTCACCGCGAAGCGGCGTCGAGCTCACGGACAGGGTAGTCAGGAAGGACCGGCGTTGCCGCGACGGACGAAAGCGGCAGCTCACGCAGCCGATGCCAGATCTCCCCTGTGCGCCGAACTCGCTCGATGGCGAGACCAATCCGCTGACGCAAGAGCTCCAGATCACGGTTGATCGTCGCTCGACTGACGCCGAGACGCAGTGCCAGCTTTTCTGAGCTCAATCCTTGTGGGTGCCGGTGCAGCTCCAGCACCACACGGAACTGCCGGCTCAGGATCTCACGGTTCCGCACACGTCCTCCGCCGCCATGCCTACGCGCGCAAACTAATACCGCGTTCCTGGAGCAGAGGGGCGATCTTCTCGGTGCTCATCGATCCCGTGCATGGGGCTCCGTGCCCACCGCGGTCGCTGCGCCTATCGAACGCAACGTCCTTGACGGAAAAATGGGGGCGCAAGGCGAGGTACCTCTGGCGCAGCACCGGCGGAAGCGTCCTCCCCGAGGAGCATTCCCTCAGGTGCCCATACTTTATCTCTCTCGCGAATCCCTCGCGGCGCCGAGGTGGGGGGCACCGGGGGTGCATGGCGGTTCGGGGCAGCGACGCGGCGGTTCAGGGCAGCAACGCGGCGGTTCAGGGCAGCAACGCGGCGGTTCAGGGCAGCAACGCGGCGGTCCAGGGCAGCGGCCAAGCGGCCGGCAGGCGCCTAATCGACGTCAACTACTACTCTTGCCGGTCAGCGACAACTATTTTTGCCGGTTGCAGCCAGGTCCTTCATCTCGCCCTTCCGCTCCGCCCCCCTGGATCCCCTTCGCGTAGTTGTCGTCACCTCCGCCGTAGTTGGTGCTTCCCGTCCTGCTTCCGCCGCTTCCTCGCGCGCTTGCTTCTCGCGTAGTTGTCGTCGCCTCCGCCGTAGTTGTCGTTCCGCCGGCATCCCGTTCGCTCGCGCCCAAGCCATCGAGGCCTCGGCCGTGGGCTGCGCGGAGCTCCGCGCCATGTCAGTGGACCCGCGCCGGCGTGGCAAGGCGCCTTTCGCGGCGCACCTCCTCGCACGCCGATCCGCGTCCTGCCCCGGGGGCTTCACAAGCGGGAGAGCCGGTCATCTTCGAGCAGCGTCCAGGGGGCTCGAAGATGCATGCTTCGCCCGGTGAGGCGGTCGGTGGTCACCATGGTCACTCCTCCTCTTCCGTCAGCAACCCGGGCGCTTCCGCCAGGAAGAACCTCCTTATCCGCTCCCACCTCGTCGCGGTCAATCCTCGCGGATACACGGGATCCTTCTCCGCGTCCTCGAAATATGTCAGCGATCGCAGCACATGATACAGATCCGCTTCCGACACACCGAACTTCGCCACATACGCCGCCGCAGCCTCCCGCAGCGGCAGCCCACCCTCGGCGAGCGCGTGGAGGTCCCAGAAGTCGCGGCGCAACCCACGTCGCGCGATCGCGGCAAGCTTCATCGCGGCCAGGTCCCGCACCCCTGCTACGGGGAACGCTTCCGGGCCGGGCTCTGGCGCATCGAGCAGCCCGTAAGGGTACCTTACGATATCCACTGGGACGTCGCCCACCCGTACCGCAACGCCGCGTCGGTCGTGCTGATCACCTGCATATCGGGCACCACAGCCCGAACCGCCTGGGCCAGCATCGTCAGATCGATGTCTGCGGACACGCTGAACAAGTCGAGGTCCAGCGAGCGACGGTGGCGTAAATGCACTGCGACGGCCGTCCCCCCGGCCAGGTAGAACCGCTCGATCCCTGGGACGATCTTCAGTCGACCCAGGGCGCGGCTTTGTTCCTTCGCCAATCCGGTGAACTTGCCCACGCCTCACCCTCCGCCTTCAGCACCGCCCGCCAGAACCCGAGCGTCCGCGCGCTCAATTCGGGGTGCCCGACCTCCCGCAAAAAACGGTGAATTCCGTTCATCCCGTATGTCCTGATGAGCCAGCGCACCTCTTCCAGCCGGCCGAACTCAAGCACGCGCGGGATGATGTAGTTCCGGCCCGTCGCCGTATCGAGTGCCTTGGCGTCGACGTCCCAGAACACCCAGCGGAACTTCTCCGGCACCTTCGCCATGCCCGAGTCTACCGCACCTGGAGATTCGTGAGGAAGCCCCTGCCGCTCGGCCTTCGGGCGGACTGCTGGATCCGCCGGCCTCTGTCTGGTGTCGCGAGCACGAGCCAGGCTTCCACGGTCTTTCCGAGACCGACGTCGTCGGCGAGGAGCAGCGAGACCCGGGGCATCTGCAGCGCCTTGAGGAGCGGAACGAGCTGGAAATCCTCGACCTGGACGGCCCCGAAGAAGGGCGAGGCGATGGGCAGGTCCGGCGAAAAAACGCTTCCCCGCCTTCGCACAGCGGCGCGACCGAGCGACCGCGGCAGCGGTGGTCTTCGGAGCGGCGCTGCATGAGCGTGCCGAGGCGATTGCGGGGCGGGCCCCCGTCGAGCAGCGCTCGGGGCTGCGAGCCGGGGGTCCACCGGGGGTGCGGGGCGAAAATGGGCTGAGCGAAGCGGTTCAGGGCGACCGTGGAGCGGTTCAGGGCGACCGTGGAGCGGTTCAGGGCGACCGTGGAGCGGTTCAGGGCGACCGTGGAGCGGTTCAGGGCGACCGTGGAGCGGTTCAGGGCGACCGTGGAGCGGCTCAGGGCGACCGTGGAGCGGCTCAGGGCGACCGTGGCATAGGCAGGAACGGCTCTGGAGGGGCCAGCACGCTCCTCACGAAGGACTCAGCTCAGGCCTCTTCCGTGCGCTCACGGCTCGTGAACGAGCGCGGAGAGACCCTGGAGCGCTGCCGGAGCCGAGCGCACCGTCGATGGTAAAGAGTTGCAGTGACCCTGCTCCTCCTGCGGTTGAGCTGCGGCTGCGGCCGATGCTGCCGTCAGCAGAGCCATCTCCGCTCTCGTCCTGGCGTGGAGTTCGTGCTCCGGTGGTCTGCCATGCTTGCGGGCCCAGATATGCCACCTTACGGTACCCGCTCGCAACCGCAGCACGGGAGGAGAACCAATGCCCTCGAAGAAGAAGGATTCGAATTGGACCACGTGGGAAGACATGCCGATCGAGGAGTTCCGGGCGCGCGCCGAGAAGGCCAAGGCCCTGGCCGCCGAGCTCGGCGAGCGGCTCGACAGCCTCTTCCCGGGGCTCGTGACGCTGACGAAGGAGCAGCGGCAGACCGCGCCGCGGCTGCGCGACGGCGAGCACGCGATGCTGAACAAGGTGCTCGACGTGGTGAACATGAAGCCCGCCCTGTTCGAGTCGCTCGCGGATCAGGACGAAGGGATGGACCCGAACCGCTTCGAGACCGCGCTGCTCCGGGACCGCATCGAGAAGCACCTGCTCTTCAGCAAGCTCGCGGAGAGCCTCGCGCCGATCGGAGGGGAGCTCGGCGACTCGACGCTCTACACCGCCATCAAGTTCCGCGAGGCGCTCTACGCGGCCTACCGGATCGCCAAGACGCACGCGCAGACCGATCGGAAGGTGATGGACGTGCTGGCGCCGGTCATCGATTTCATGCGCAGGAACGCCGCCACCGCGGCCGCGGCGAAGAAGAGCCGCAAGCCGGCGCCGGCCCCGAGCGCGATCGCCGTCGCAGACGACGCGTAGCCTCGAACCCGCCGAGCACTCGCTAGCGACCCCCTCCCCGGCGCGCGCCGTCGCGCGGCGCCGCGGCGTGCTCCACCATGCGCCGCCCTTCCATCGTCATCTTCCAGCCGATCCCTCGCTGTCGGAGCTCCGCGGTGTAGATGGACTCGCGGCGGAGCCGACGGGACACGAGCGCCGCGATCGCGGTGGCGAGCACGAGCGGAAGGACGATGGCGTAGTCGCCGGAGAGCTCGAAGACCATCACCGCGGCCATGAGCGGGGCGTGGGTGGTCGCCGCCGTCGCGGCCGCCATCCCGACCAGCGCGTACCCCCCGGCCTCGCCGAGGGGCACGCCGGCGTGGGAGAGCGCCCAGGCGTAGAGGACGCCGGCGCCTCCGCCGAGCAGGAGGGTCGGCGTGAAGACGCCGCCCGGGCTCCCGGACGACACGGACGCCGTCGTGGCGAAGCACTTGCCGAGCAACAGCAGCGCCACGAAGCCGACCGAGAACCGCCCGTCGAGCACCGCGTTGAGCGGCTCGTAGCCGTTGCCGGCGACCTCCGGGAGGAACGCGACGACCGCGCCCGCCAGCGCGCCCCCCACGGCCGGGCGCCAGGGCAGCCCGAGCCAGGGCCGCCGGAACTGGCGCTCGCCGAACGACAGCAGCCGCATGAACCCCTGGGCGCCCAGCGCCGCGGAGATCCCGAGCCCGGCGAAGGCGAGCAGCTCGGCCGGCGACCGGAGGTGGAACGTGCGCTGGCCATAGATGGGGTCCTCGCCGAGGACCGAGCGCGTGATCGCCGCGGCGACCACCGTCGCGATGAGGGCGGGAACGATCGCGTCGAGCACGACCACGCCCGTGACGACCTCCAGCACGAACAGCACCGCGGCGAACGGGGTGTTGTAGGCCGCCGCGAACCCGGCGGCGGTCCCCGCGGCGATGAGCAGCCGCGCCCGGTCGATCGGCAGGCCCAGGCGGTCGCTGACGAGCTTGCCGGCCGCTCCTCCGAACTGGATGAGCGGCCCCTCGCGGCCGATCGATCCGCCGGTCGCGATCGCCAGCCACGACGCGGCGGACTTGAGCAGGGTGACGCGCATGGACAGGCGGACGCGCCCGAGGACCACGGCCTCCATGACGTCGCCGACGCCGTGCCCCGCGGGCGCCCGCGCCACGAGCATCCCCAGCAGGCCGGCGAGGAGGCCGCCCGCGGCCGGCAAGGCGAGCCGCGCCCAGCGCGGCGCCGCGAGCATCGCCGACACGACGTCCGACGTGCCCGCGGCGCGGTGGAGCGCGAGCGCGAGCGCCGAGCGGAACGCGGCCGCGAAGGCCGCCGCGGCCGTGGCGACGAGCAGGACGCCGAGCCCGAAGCGGACGCTCGCGCTCCACCGCGCCGCGGGCGCCGCACGCGGCGCGGCGGCCTTGCCGTGGGCCGGGGCCGCCGGGGCGTCGGGCGAGGCTGGAGGTACCACCCGGGGACACTACCACCCGGGGCGTCTGCCCTCCTTGCCCGCGCGGGCGGCGTCCCGCAGGGGGCGTGCGGAATGCAGCCGGGGCTGGTCCGGTTCTTGAGATGCCATTTCCGTCGAGACATCGAAACGGCGGGCGTGGCCGACTGCCGCCAGGTGCGGGCGAGCCCGTCGTCCGGGCGTCCTGCGCGCAGCGGCGATGAAGGAGGGTGACACATGGTCACGAGCGACAGGTTGATCGCGCCGACGCGGATCGTCAGGGATTACCTCAACAGCTCCCTTGTCTGGAACGACTTCCTGGCACAGGGCGGCTTCATCTCCGGCGACATCGTCGTGGCGGACCCGTTCAAGGCGGGGACCACATGGACTCAGCGCATCATCCAGCAGATCCTCGACAACGGAGAAGAGCAGGAAGAGGCGCTCTCGGACACCTCCCCCTGGCTGGACTCCAGCTTCGGCGACCACGCCGCGATGCTGGCGATGCTGAAGGCGCAGCGCGAGGCCGGCGAGCGGCGCGTGCTGAAGTCGCACCTGCCCGCGGACGCCGTGCCCATCGCCGCGCAGGCCCGCTACATCTTCGTCGGCCGGAACGGCAAGGATCTCGGCATCAGCTTCCACAACTACTTGAGCCAGTTCTCCGCCGAGACCATGGATACAATCAACCGCATCCACGCGGCGTGGTCCGGCGATCCGACGCGCCTCGTGATCCCGGAGAGCATGCAGGAGTTCTTCGACCGGTGGCTGGACACCGACGGGTACGGCTGCTGCGACCTGTTCGACGTCGTGCGATCGTGGTGGAAGCTCCGGGACGAGCCGAATGTGCTCCTCGTGCACTACCGGCGGCTCAAGGAGGATCTGCGCGGTCAGATCGTGCGCATCGCCGGGTTCATCGACGTCGATCCGGCCGGGCTGCGGTTGGAGCGGATCGTGGAGCACTGCTCGTTCGGCTACATGCGCGCGCGAGCCGAGCAGATGGCCCCGTTCGCCGGCGCGCACATGCGGGATCCCAAGGCGTTCTTCCACAAGGGGCCGGCCCGCGACTACCGCGCCGAGATCACCCCAGCGCAGAGCGCGCGGTTCGATCGGCTGGCGCTGGAGAAGCTGGGGGGCGACTGCGCCCGCTGGCTGGAGACCGGCGAGGAGCGCCCCGGCGCGTCGGCCGGCGGGCACCCTCAGGCCGCCTGATCGTGCGCTCGTTCCTGCGTCGCCGAGAGGAGGATCTGCGCGACCTCCGGGCGGCTGAACTCGGGTGGAGGCAGCTTCCCGGCGCGCAGGAGCTCGCGCACCTGGGTCCCCGAGAGCGTGATGCGCGTCTCCGGTCCCCCCGGCGCGGTCTTGTCGGTCGCCATCCCGCCGACGACCGTGGACCAGAAGGCCTCCTCGAATTTTAGCGGCTCGATGCCGAGCTCGCCCGGGAGGAAGTCGTCGAACGCGCGCTGCGCGTCGTACGTCCCATAGAAGTGCCCGACGCCGGCGTGGTCGCGCCCGACGATGAAATGGGAGCAGCCGTAGTTCTTGCGCACGAGCGCGTGGAAGAGGGCCTCGCGCGGCCCCGCGTAGCGCATGGCGGCCGGATACAGCGCGAGGACGACCCGGTCCGCGGGGTAGTACTTCTCCAGCAAGAGCTCGTAGCAACGCATCCGCACGTCCGCCGGGATGTCGCCGGCCTTCGTCGCGCCGACGAGCGGGTGCAGCAGGAGCCCGTCCGTGATCTCGAGCGCGCACTTGGTGATGTGCTCGTGCGCGCGGTGGATCGGATTGCGCGTCTGGAACCCCACGACGCGCCGCCAGCCGCGCGCCTCGAAGGCCGCCCGCGTCGCCGCCGGATCCCGGGGATGCTCCGGGAACTGCGGCACCACGGGGCGATCGACAAGCCAGACCTCGCCGCCGAGGTACACGTCGCCCGACGACCGCAGGGAGGCGACGCCCGGGTGGCTGACGTCCGTCGTGCCGTAGACGCCGCGCGCCTCGAGATCCTTGTCCGGTGTCCAGCGGTCGACGAGCTCGAGCACACCGACGACGCGCCCGTCCGGCGCTGCCAGCGCCACCTCGCTGCCGAGGGAGAGGCGGCCGGCGTCCTCGCCCGGGACCGCGAGCGTGATCGGGATCGACCAGACGAGGCCGCTCTCCAGCCGCCGCTCGTGGACCACGCGCAGGTAATCCCGCGACGTCATGAACCCCTTGAGCGGGGAATAGGCGCCATTGCCGATGAGCTCCAGATCGCTCGCCCCGCGCTCGTCGAGCGTCACCCGGGGTAAGCCGGCCGCGCGCTCGAGCAGGCGTAGCCTTGTCTCGCCGCGAACGAACCTGTCGACGAGCTCCCCGCCGTGCGGGGGCACGAGGCCTGTCCGCGCCGGCTCGGCCGGCTGCGCCGCGGGACGGACATACCCGAGCTCCTCGAGCTTCGCGAGGATCCGGGCGACGCCCTCGCGGGGCGACTCGCGATCGGTGTGGACGACCACCTCGGGCGAGCGCGGCGGCTCGTACGGGTCGTCGATGCCGGTGAAGCCCTTGATCTCGCCCGCGCGTGCGCGCGCGTAGAGCCCCTTGGCATCCCGGCGCTCGAGCACCTCGATGGGGCACTCGCAGTAGACCTCGCAGAAGCGCCCGATCGCGCGCCGCTGCTCGTCGCGGATGTCCCGGTAGGGGCTGATCGCCGCGGTGATCGCGCACCCGCCGGAGCGCGCCACGAGCCTCGCGACGAAGCCGATCCGGCGGATGTTCGTGTCGCGATCCTCTCGCGAGAACCCGAGTCCCTTCGAGAGGTGCGTGCGGACGACGTCGCCATCGAGCGACTCGACATGCACGCCCCGCCGCGGCAGCTCGGCAGCCAGCATGGCGGCCAAGGTCGACTTGCCGGACCCCGACAACCCAGTGAACCACACAACGAAGCCCTCGCCCGACGCCATTTCGTACCTCTCCCCGACGCGTTCAGCGCGCGTAAGGGCTTCGGGCACGCAGTATGCCATCCTGCATGGGCGCGCTGCCCGACGCGCGGGCGGCCGTCGCCTGCCTCCCGGCGGCGCGGGAGAGCTCCGCGCGCTCGGGCGCGCTCGGCTCGTCCCCGGAACGCGTCGGTACGACGCGGCGAAGCGCCATGACGATGTACCTGATAGCTGCGCTCGGCATGGTCATCGGGATCGTATCGGCCATCCTCGGGGCTGGCCCGTCGATCCTCACCGTGCTCCTCTTGACCAGCATCGCCGGGCTCGCGCTCCACCGCGCGGTCGCCACCTCGCTCGTGGCCGTCCTGCTGATGAGCCTCGTCGCCGTCGTCCCGTACGCCATGGAGAAGGCCGTCGTCTGGCGGTTCGCCCTCGCCTTCGGCCTCGCTTCGATGACTGGAGCCTACCTCTCCGGCCACATCGCGGGCGTGATCCCGGAGCGCGTCCTTCAGGTGATCTTCTTCATGGCCACGGTGGTGGCGTCCGTTTCCATGCTCTGGAACCGCCCCACGCTTCCGCGGGACCAGGGCAGAAGGCGGCCGGGCTGGCAGACGTTGGCCGTGCTCGCGGTAGGGGGGGCCCTGGTCGGCTGCTTGACCGGCCTGGTCGGCCTCGGCGGCGGATTTGCCATCGTTCCTCTGCTCGTCGTGTTCACGGGGACCCCCGTGCACGCCGCGATGGGCACCTCCATCCTCGTCATCGCGATGAACACGATGGCTGGTCTCGCCGGCCATCTCCCCCACCCGCCGGTCGATTGGCGGATCGCCGCTTGCCTGAGCGCCAGCGAGTGTGCCGGCAGCCTGGCCGGCGCCCGGCTATCCAGTCGCATCAGCGCGGTCGTGCGGCGTTGGGCGTTCGCCGGCCTCATGCTCGCGGCGTCCGTCTTGACGCTCGGACGAGCCATCCACGGATAGCGGCCCTCGCGAGCGCCGAGCGGCGCCGCCGCGGCTGCGCAGAGCCCTGCCATCACCTCACGGTCTGGCGGTGGGCTGCGCTCGTCGACCCCCGCTCACGCCACCAGCCCCGGCAGCGCCCCGGTGCACACGCCGGGGATCCCGAACGTGGTCACGTCCTCCAGCCCCATCGCATTGCACACCGACACGAGCAGGTTGTTGTGCGGCAGGTCCGCGTACTTCAGGTAGCGCCCCATCTTGAAGTAGCCGCCCGCGCCGCCCGCGAGCACCCACGGGATGTCCCTGTACGTATGCGTATTGCCGGCGCCGAGCTCGTTCCCCCACAGGAGCAGCGTGTTATCGAGCATCGAGCTGCCGTCCACCTCCTTGGCGAGCGCCAGCTGGTCCAGCACGTACGTCACCTGCTCGCTGTGCCACCGGTTGATCTTCACGAGCTTCTCGTTCGCGACCGCGTCGTCGTCGCCGGCGTGGGACAGCTCGTGGTGCTCCTCGTTCACGCCGATCCAGGGGTAGTATTGCCAGCTATCGGCGTTGGCCCACATGAACGTGGACACGCGGGTCATGCCGCAGATGTGCGCGAGCAGCATCAGATCGGTCTGCAGCCGGCCGACCTTCGGGTAGCTCTCCATCGCGCGCGTGTCGAACTTCTCCGGCATCGCGAGCGGCGTGCACGAGACCCCCGAGCTCTGCAGCCGCTGCTCGATGTTGCGAATCCCGCCGAGGTGCGCCTCGAGCCGCGCCTTGTCCTCGGCGCTGACGCGCGCCTGCAGCCGGCCGATATCGTCCTTGAGGAAATCCAGCACGCTCTGGCGCTCGGCGATCAGCCGCTGGAGCTCCGTATCGGACAGGTCCGCGTTGGCGAAGATGCGCGCGTACATCTGGAACGGGTCGTCGACCGCGATGTTCGGCTGGTTCGCGCCGCGGTACGAGATGACGCGGAGCGGCTCCTGCCCCTCGATGCGCACGCCGAACTCCAGCGACGGGAACTGGCTGTTCCCGCCGATCCGATTGGCAATGTGCTGATCCACCGAGATCCGGTCCGCCCAGCCGGCGGGGCCGCCCGCGCCGGTGAAGCTGCCGGCGAGCAGCGAGCCGCCCGTCAGCATCGCGCCGGGGCCCTTCATGTGCGGGCCGCCGGGCTTGTTCGCGCTCGGCACGCCGAGCTCGTCCTCGACCGTCGAATTCATGTGCACGCCCTTGAGCACCAGCATCTTCTGCTTGTGCGCCTCGAGTGGCTCCAGGATCGGGCCGAGCGACAGCGGCGCCTCGTGCGCGTCCCCCGGCGGGAAGAACGCCGACGGCACCGTGCCGTTGGCCGAGAAGATGCCGATGAAGCGCTTTGCGCCCGGCTGCTTCGCGTCCTGTCCGAACACCGTGGCGCTCCGCCAGATGGGGCTCGTCAGCGCGACGGTCAGGGCGCCCAGCCCGCCGAGCAGCTTGCGGCGGCTGATCTGGGTCCGGAGGTCGATCGGGCCTTTGCGGTTCATGGCATCTCCTTCGCGTGCTCGTCGATCGGACGGCGGTAGAGGAAAGCGTCCGTCTCCACGACGGCGCGGGGCAGCGCGTTCAGATCCTGACCGGCGGCCCTGAAGGTCTCGAGCAACCGCTCCATCGAGCAGCCATCCATCTCCTGCTCGAAGCGGGCGATCGCGAAGCGGAACCACTGGCGCGCCACGCACTCTTCCACCTCGGCGCTGCCCGCGAGCATTTCGCCGAGCTCCGCCACGCCCACGAAATCGCCGTTCATGTCGCGGGTGGCGACCACCTTGCCGCTCGCGTCGACCGGCTTGCCGCCGTCGAGCTCGCGGTAGCGGCCGAGCGCGTCGTAGTGCTCGAAGCCGAAGCCGATCGGGTCGAGCAGCTGGTGGCAGCCGGAGCAGCTCGGGTCCACCTCGTGCTGCGCCAGCCGCTCGCGGGTCGAGCTGCTCGCGTCGACCTCGGGGGGCTTGGGGATGTTGGCCGGCGGGGCCGGCAGCTGCTGACAGAGCAGCGCCTCGCGCACGAACCTCCCCCGGTAGATCGGCGAGCTCTCGGCGGGCTTCGCCTGGACCGCGAGCAGCGCCGGGAGCGTCAGGATGCCGGACGCGGTGCCGTCCGTGCGCTCGAGCGCCTGGAAGGCGTCGCCGCCGGCGACGCCGTAATACCCGCCCAGGTCCTCGTTGTAGAAGACCGTCGTCGAGGTGAAGAGCGCGCGCAGGGCGCCGCCCTGCTCGTGGAGCACGTGGTCGAAGAAGGCGTCGGCCTGCCCGCGCAGCGACTCGCGGAACGACCGCGATTGCCACTCGGGGAAGGCGCCCTCGTCCTTCACCACGCCGACCAGGCCGTTCAGGTGCGTCCAGCTGCCGAGGAAGCGATGGAGGAGCTCCTTGCCGCGCTCGTCCTCGAGCATCCAGCCGACCTGCGCCGCGACGCCCTCCCGGGTGGTCAGGCTGCCGTCCTCGATGGCCTCGTTCAGCCGGGCGTCCGGCACGGTGCCCCACAGCGTGTAGGAGAGGCGAGCGGCCACCTCGTGCGGAGAGAGCTTCACGGCGCGCTCGCTCACCTTCTCGGGGGTGCCGATCTCGACGCGGTACAGGAAGCGCGGCGACTGCAGCATGCCGCGGAGGAGCATCTCGATCCCGTGCGCGTAGCTCGTCTCCGCGCCGACGCCGAAGAGCCCGAGGTGTCGATCGATGTCCGCCGCGTCCGTGATCGGCGCGCGGTAGGCGCGGGCGCCGAAGCGCACGACCATCTGGCGCGCGCACGCGCGCGGCTCGGCGCCGGCCTCGCAAGGCGCGATATCGTCGAGCCGCGCCGGGTCGGAGGCGATCGCCGCGGCGATGACGTCCGCCGCGGCCTGGAAATGCTCGAGCTCGACCTGCGTCACGTCGGGCTGCACGAGGCCGAACGCCGACGCCTCGTTCGCGGGGCCGAGCGCCGCCTCGAGGCCGGGCACGTCGCCGACGAGGTCGCGCACGGTATTCAGGTACTGCTCCCGCGAGAGCAGGCGCATCGGCGAGGGCCCCGGATCGACGACGTTCGCGTCGCACGCGAGCGCCTCACCGGGGCTCACCGTCCCCGGGCCGCCGCCGCTCGTGCCGCTCGCGCCGTCCCCGGGCGGCGCGCCGTCGACGCCTCCCAGGTTGCCGATGCACGCCGACAGCGCGAACGCCAGGGCGAGCACTCCCACGCTTCCGTGGACCGTGGATTTATCGATGGATAACGTAGTCATTCAGGGCTCCGCTCGGGGCTGCTGGCGACTCCGGGTGGGTGGCAGTCCAGCGCGGGAGCGATCACCTTTTTCGTCATCGAGACGTGGAGACGCCTCGATGGGGTGCGAAGAGGTGTGTCTTCGGTCGACGAGCTCCGACCCGACCCCGGGGAGCGGCTCGGCTCACGGCCCTTCGACGCGACAGCACACCCCGCAGTCGTAGGCGTCGAGCAATTCGCGTCCTGCACACTGGGCCTCGCCGCATTCGGTGCCCTGCAAGGCGCCGCAGCTCGGGAGGCATTCGCCGCCGACCTCGATCGAATGCGGGGGATCGCACGGCGTGTCGTTGCCCGGGGGCTCGTCGCCGTCCGGCGTGAAGTACAGCCGATCCAGCCGGACGCCGTCGGCGGCGTTCGCGAGGACGAGCTCGTGAGCCCCGGCCGCGAGGGAGAAGCGGAGCGGCTCGCCGTAGCGCGTGTCGTCGTGGAGATCGTCCCAGAACCAGATCTCGCCGACGCTGATGCGCCAGAGGGTCCACGCTCCGCCGTCCACCTGGAACCAGAAGCGGTTGTCGATCGCGTTCGGCGCGTAGATCCGCCCCCAGATCACGTATTCTGCCGCGCTCGGCACGTCGAAGCGGTAGCGAGCGCGCGCGGGCCCAGGCGCGTCGCCCGAGCTCATCCCGTCGGGGGGCGAGAGGAAGCGGCCCCCGGAAGCGCGGCTGTCTTCCCCCACGGTGAAGCCGCCGGTCAGCTCTCCGAGCTCCGCCTCGATGTAAGAAGGTCCGGAGACGGCCGGCGCCCACGCGCCGACCGAGGTGATCTCCGCGTCGCACCCGGAGGCGGCGAGCCAGCCGAGCGCCGCGATGCGAGCGGCCGACCAGCGCTTCACGGCGGATCCAGGAATCGCTTGAGCTTCGCGCTGTGGGGGCTATTGGGATACTGCTTGACGAAGGCCTGAGCGCGCCGCTTCGCTTCCTGCAGATGGCCGCGCGAGGCCAGCACGTCGATGGCGAGCACCTCGCGCTCCTGGCGGAGGACGCCGTTCGGGAACTGCGCGCGCAGGCGCTCGAGGGTCGCCGCGGCCGCCGCCGCGTCCCCGGAGCGCAGCTTGGCGCGCGCCTCCATGAGCAGCGCGCTCTCGGCGCGCAGCAGATCGGTCTCGGTCTGCTTCGGTCCGCTCGGCCTCCGGCTCGGTTCCCCCTCGATCTGAGCCTCCGGCCGCGGTTCGGGAGGCGGCGCAGGCTCGGCCGCCGTCGCGACCGGCGCTCGTGGCGCCACCGCCGATGCTTCCGGCGCGACCGCCGGCGCTCGCTCCGGGCCCGCCGCGCCGCGCGGCGCAGGCGGCTCGGCCGACGACGAGAGCGCCCAGTACCCTCCGCCGAGCGCCAGGCCGCCGCCCACGAGCACCGCCGCTGCCTTGAGCGCGAACGCCGGCGACAGGAGCGAACCGGCGGCCGCCTTCTTGGCGGCCGCCGCGCCGGAGCCCGCCGTGACGCCCACGGCCGCCGCCGCCGCGAGCTGGCTTGCGATGCCGCTCCACGCGCGCTCCTTCGCGCCCTCGGGCGGGCCCACGTGGCGCACGCTCCCCAGGAGCTCCCGCTCGAGCGGGTCCGCGCCGCCCTTGGCGCTCAGCAACCGTTCCGGATCCCCCATCACACCGCCTCCTTTCGGCCCGTGCCCTGTGCGAGGGCGAGGCGCTTGACCTCGCGCGAGAACGCTTCGCGCGCCAGGCGCAGGCGCGAGCGTACGGTGCCGACCGAAATCCCCAGCAGATCTGCGATGTCCTGGCCGGACATCTCCTCGAGCTCGAACAGGACGAACACGAGGCGCTGCGGCTCTGGCAGCTTGTTCAAGAGGGCTTCCGCCTCCTGCGCGCGCTGCCGCGACTCCGCGCTCTGCGCGAGCTCCTCGGACGCGCCGCGGTAGAGGTCCATCTCCGCGGCGTCCGTCGTGACCTCGCGCCGGAACCGCGCGGAGCGCCGGTAGTCGCTCGCCACCCGCTGGCAGATGGCGAAGAGCCAGGTCGTGACGAGCGAGCGGCCCTCGAACTCGGGGAGCTTGAGGTGCGCGGTCAAGAACACCTTCTGCGCCAGATCGAGCACGTCCGCCTCGCGCACGCCGAGGCGCCTGAGCGAGCACCAGACGAAGTTGAAGTGCGCGTCATAGAGGGCTCGAAAGCTGGGGTCCGGTGTGCTCATGCCCGTGGCGTCCGGGTGACCTGCTCAGCGAGCGCAACGAACCGAACCCGCGAGCTCGGGCGCGGAATCGTGCGGAGAATGGTGCGGAGAATGGTGCGGAAACGATACCACTCGGCCCCCTTGTGGGGAGACGGGCCCGACCCGATCACAAAAAATCGCGCGTGTTCCGCGCTGCGGCTACGCTCGCGTCGTCCCGATGCGGAGGATTCGCGCTCTTTGCGTGGGTTTTTGTGCGATGCTGGCCGCAGCGGGGACCGCCAGGGCGCGCGCCGAGCCGTTTCTGAGCGTGACGCGCGGTGACGGCGCCGAGAGCTGTCCGGATGCGGCGCGCCTCATCGCGCGCGTCGAGCAGCTCCGGGGGCGACCGGAGACGGGTGCGAGCGGGGCCTACGCCGTCCGCTTCACCCGCGGCGACGACGGCTTCCGCGCGTCGATCCGGAGCGGGAGCGGCGCGCGCGAGCTGCGCGATCGCGGCGGCAGCTGCGCGGCGCTCGAGCAGGCGACGGCGGTGACGCTCGCGCTGCTGCTCGACTCCGACGCGCGGGAGCCGCCCTTGCAAGCGCCCGAGGCCGACGTGGGCGGCGAGCCCGCGCCAGCCCCTGGAGCGCCGGCGGCTGCCGCCGGGGCGCCGGCGCCAGCCGCGGGAGCGCCGTCGCCCCAGGCTTCGGCGGCGGTGCCGCCCGCGCCGCGCGTGCCCTCGGGGGCCGGTGGCGGCGAGCGGGAAGGCGAGGCGCCGGGCCCGGAGGGCGGCGCGACGCGGCTCACGCTGGCGGCCGGCGCGACCGGCCTGTTCGGCGTGGTGCGCCCCTTCGCGCCGGCGCTCTCGGCGGAGGTCGGCATCGGCGGCGCGCGATGGCGAGCGACGATGGGCGCGCTCTGGCTCGTCCCGCAGACGCTGAGGCACGGACCGGGCGAGCTCCGCGAAACGCTGCTCGGCGGCGCCGCGCGCGCCTGCTTCGCGGCCGCCGGCTCGGAAGCGCTGCGCTTCGATGTCTGCTCCGGCATTCACGCCGGCTGGCTCCAGGTCGCGGCGAGCGGCTATACGCGGAACGACGTCGCGGAGAAGGCGTGGCTGGCGGTGCCGCTCGAGCTGTCGCTCTCGCGCCTCTCAGGTCCGCTCGGCTTCGACGTCGGCGCCGCCGCGCTGCTGCCGCTCCGGCGCAACGACTTCTCGGTGGATGGCGTGGGCGTCGCGTACAGTTCCCCGCCGATCGGCGCGCTGGTGTCGCTCCGGGGCGTCGGGGTCTGGGTGCTTTAGCTCCGCGCCTCCGGTGGGCCCTCCGTCCTCGCCCACGGCTCCCGCGCCGCATCCTCCCCGAGGTGGAACAGGCGATCCGGGCCGGCGAAGCGCGGGCGCCCGCGCCGCGCCGAGCGCGCGCCTTGACAGCCGCGGGACGCTCGCGATGTAGTGCCGGCTTCGGAGGTGGTGAGCGCGGGACATGGCCGAGGGCGACGAGGCAAAAGGCGTGGCGATCTCGACCGGGAAGGCCCACCGCTTCATTTTCAGCCCGAAGATCGAGTGCAGTGAGCTCTCGGGCCCGCACTTCGATTTCGATCGCACGTTCATTCGCCCCGGCGGGATGGACTCTCTCGGCTCCATCGCCGCGACGGTCAAGGCCAAGCCCAGCAAACAGGCGGCGATCTTCGGCCACACGGACACGGTCGGCGACGAGGCGTACAACAAGGGGCTCTCCGAGCAGCGCGCCCGCCTGGCCTACGCGGCGCTCACCCATGACCCGGAGCCATGGGAAGAGCGTTATCGGGCCGAGCACTGGGGCTCGAGCGCGATCCAGGTGATGCTCAACGCCGTTCAGCCTCCCGAGGACAGGAGCCCTCGCCTCGCCGAGGACGGCGTGCTCGGCCCCAAGACCAGGGCCGCGATCGCGCGCTTTCAGGAGCGCTCCGGCCTCGGCCCCGACGGCGACGCCGGCCCTGACACCCGCAAAGCCCTCTTCAAGGCGTATTTCCAGCGCTCGATCCCGGAGCCCATCGACGCGGCGCAGGTCCTCGACGTCGGCGGCTCCAAGTTCATGGGCTGCGGCGAGTACAACCCCTTCACCCAGGGCGTCGCCGACGACGCCAGCCGCCGCGTGGTCGTCATCCTCTTCAGCCCCTCGACCAGGCCGAGCGGCCTCCCGTGCCGCCTGGGCGATGTGGGGCCGTGCAAGGGCAACCTCCGCGGCAAGGACGCGCCCCCGCTCCCGGACGACAAGACCCCTCACTTCCGCTGCCAGGTCTACCGCGGCATCGCCGAGCGCTGCCCCTGTGGCCCCGGCGTCGAGCTCCAGCCGTTCGAGCTCCAGATCCACGACGAGCTCTACCGCCCGTCCGGCGACGTCGAGTATCGCCTCACCCTGCCCTCTCAGGCGCGGATTCATGGCAAGACCGACGCGAAGGGCTGGATCAAGAACGCCGTGCCCAAGGGCCGCCAGATGATCGGCGTCACCTACACGCCCGAGGGGAGCGATCACGAGATCACGTTGCGCGTCCTCGTCACCGACGCCGACCCGACCTCGGACGAGGCCATGCTTTGCCACCTGCGCAACTTCGGCTTCACCCACGACGATGACAGCGATCGCGGCGCGGTCCTGCGCTTCCAGGCGGCGAAGGGCCTCGAGCGCTCGGGGGAGCTCGACGGGCCGACGCGCGACGCGATCCGGCGGATCGTCGAGGGAGGCGATGACTCCATGCAAGAGAGCCTGCGGGAGGAGACGGCATGAGCGTCGTCAAGGCGGCCCCCAGCTTCTTCTATTACGCCATGGCCGACGGCACCTCGGCCGTCGACAGCGAGGCGTTCGGCAAGCTCCTCGACGCCAAGGGGGGCGCCACGGGCTGGCGCAACCTGCTCGACCTGCTCGACCAGGACCCGGCCGAGCCCGGGCGCCTCGTCGACCCCAAGCACGATTTCCTGCCCATCTACAAGCTGAAGCGCGCCGGCTCCCTCGCCGCGAAGGATCCGAAGGGCATCGCCTGCATCTGCCCGGGCGGGCTCAACGGGCTCGGTCAGGACGCCCTGTGGCAGAGCTTCCGCGGCGGCGCGGCCGTGGATTTCCCGGAGCTCAAGGGCACGAGCTACGAGAAGCTCGTCGGGCGCCACGCCGGCGCCGAGCTCTCCGCGAAGTTCCTCAGCGAGTTCGTGCTCGATCCCGTGGTCGAGGTCGACGGCGCCAAGAAGCAGATCGTCAGCGGCGCGGCGGCCGGCGCCAAGGGCACCCTCTTCCGCGCCAGCCTGCTGTACCTGAGCTCTCACGGCTGGCTCGGCGGCTTCGCCCGGGGCGACATGAACCCCGAGTACCCGGCGGCGCTCCCGCGCCCCAGCGCGGGCGTCGCCGACGACCCGCGCGAGGCGTACATTCCCTTCAGCGCCTATTTCGTGGCCGGCAAGTACGACATGGCGGGCCGCGCGTTCAGCGGGCCGGAGTGGATCATCCTCGCCCAGTGCTCGACGCTCAACAACACGACGTGGGCGATGTGGGCGCGCGTCATGGCCCGCAGCTCGCCCCAGGTGCGCGGCATCCTCGGGTACGAGGAGGCCTCGCCCGCGGCGGTCGCGTCGATCTCGATCGCGACCTCGTTCTTCACGCACCTGAAGAACAAGAAGAGCTTCTACGAGGCGTGGAAGGCCGCCAACCCGGGGCAGAACTGGGCGGCGCTGGTCCACGAGGACGCCATGGGCGACACCCTCGACGGGTGGGCGGCGCGCAAGGCGCTCGGCGGGAAGGACCTGTCCAATTACCTGGGCTCCGCCTCGAAGGCCACGAAGCAGGTCAAGGTCGCCGATCCGCCGCCTCCCTACCGCGTCCAGGTGTTCCACAAACTCAGCGCCGCGTACGGCGGCGGCACGTTCGAGATCAGGCCCGACGTGCTCGACCGCATCGACGCCGGGCTGTTCGACGAGAGCGAGTACCGCGTGGAGATCTCGCACCTGGCCGGCGGGAAGATCAGCCAGGTGAAGCTGCAGTGGATCCACA
Source organism: Sorangium sp. So ce836 (assembly GCF_028553905.1). Lineage (NCBI taxonomy): Bacteria > Pseudomonadati > Myxococcota > Polyangiales > Polyangiaceae > Sorangium > Sorangium sp. So ce836. The sequence goes on from NZ_CP102233.1 coordinate 1,082,917, forward strand.
TCCGCGACACCTTCAAGCAGTTCGACCTCAAGACCATTTTCAGCAGCTACTCCGCCCTCGGCGCCGGCGCGTCCGTGAGCACCAAGGACCCCAAGGTGCTCGTCGCCGATCTCGCGACCCCCGCGAGCAAGGTCGTGGTCACCTTCACGGCGAGAGACGCGAAGGGCCTCGTCGCGAGCGGCCTCGAGGGCCATCACTCCTACCTGTGGCCGCGGGTGCACGCGACCGGCGACGGCCTGGCCGATCAGCGGCACGACGCGAAGGCCCGCGGCCTCGTCTATTATGGAGTCTAGGCGCAATGACGATGCGTGGCCGTCTCTGCTCGATCTTGGCGCTCGTGGCCGCCTGCTCCTCCGGGGAGCCAGCCGCGCCGCCGCGCGCGCCCGCGTCCACGGCCGTGGCAGCGGCGCCGCCGTCCGCGTCCACCGCCGTGGCAGCGGCGTCGCCGCCGTCCGCGTCCAGCGCGCCGGCCCCCGCCGCCGCGTCGGCGTCCGCGTCCAGCGCGCCAGCCTCCGCCGTCGCGTCGGCGAGCGAGACGCCGCCTCCGCCGCCGGTCGTGGAGGTCCACACCTCGGCCCTGCGTAAGCGGTTCTCGATCGCGGCCTCCGGGGCGGCCACGCGCCGGCGCAGCACGGGGTTCCGGCCGGACGTCGTGGGGCATGGGCAGGTAAAGCCCGAGAGCCTGGAGGCCTTTCACAAGCTCCTGCTCGACGTCGGGTTCTGCGGGCTCGCGCCGAAGGAGCGGGAGAGCGCGCCGGGCTACATCGTGATCAAGGCGGGCTTTCCCGACGTGACGTGCACCGTCGAGCTGCCCGACAAGAAGTGGGACAAGATTCCGAAGGCGAAGCGGGTCATCGAGGCGGCGCGGAAGCTCGAGGAGGAGGCGTGCGCTCAGGGGTGTCTGCCGTGAGCCGGAGGCTCGCCGAGCCCGTCTGGAGGCTCCCGCCTGCGGCTGGACCTCGTTGAGCACCGCGCGCGCTCCGCGCCCGGCTTCTCGCGCCACGCCTGGTCGCCGACCGCGCCGCGAGCGTCGTGGCGGCTCATGCCGTCTCTGCGCCTAAGCGGGCCGCCAGTCGTCGGCGTCGAGCTCAGGGAACGAGATCTTGCACGTCCCGGGGTCGATCCCCTCGACGAAGATCCGACCGTTTTGATCGAGCAAGCCTTCGCGGGGCAGCTGACCGGGCAGCTCCAGGCGGTATTTCTTGAAAGGCACGGGCTGCGGCGGATCCGCGTCGTCCATGAGCTGAATCGCGATCCAGGTCTTCTCTTCCCGGGCAGGCGGCTCAGGCCCGCTGGGCTCGGGGAGCTCCGGCGACAGGACGGGCGCGCCGGGGGAGACGCGCTTCGTGCGGTACGCGACCAGACGGCCGTCGAGGAGCGCCTCCCGCACCCGCGCCCGGAGCCCGCTCGGATCGAGCCACGGTCCCGAGGAGGGCGTGTGGCCGAGCGCATCACAGATGTCGGCGAGCGCCAGCCGGCCGTAGATCGGGTCGGCGGCGCGCACGTCGAGCCACCACGCCGCTTCCAGCGCCGAGAGCCGCTGGGCGCCTGCGTGCGCCGGCACGTCGGAGCCTCGTGCAATCCACACGACCTCAGGGAAGGAGTCGATACGAAAGCGGTGACTCATCGGACGATCGGCTCGAGCTGAGCAGCACCGTCATGGCACCACATCGCGACGGACGCGTCAATCCCAGGCGCGCCCGGGGCCGGGCCCGACGAGCGCCGCCCGCCGGACATCGTCACATCGTCACATCGAGTTGCATCGAGTTACATCGAGTTACATCGACTCGACCGACTTGAGCATCTCCGGGATGAAGTGGAGCCTCGGCCGGAGCAGCCTGTCGCGGCGCCCGGGCTGCCGGACCTGGAGCATGGCGCCCGTCGCGTTGCTGTTCGAGGCATCGAGGAGGTCGTCCGTGAACGTGTAGCTGTAATTCTCTTGCTTGGCAGGGGTCTTGTCCTGCGCGGCGGCTTCAGGGATCGAGGCGCAGAGAAACAACAGCGCGGCTGTGATCGAAAAGAGCGATCTCGGCTTCATCATGACTCCTCGCCGTTATCGGACACGGGCGACGACCACGTATTGGGCCCCTTTTGCCGAGCTCGATGTCGCGTCGCGGAGCACGCCGGCGCGGCCGCGCCGCCGACGCGTGGAGCTCCTCGTTCCGGGGATCGCGCTCCACGTGCGCGATGCGCCGCTGTGGCTCCGTGCCGACAGCCGCGCTCGGTGTCGTCGCGATGCGCCCCCTGGACGGAGCGCCGGATCCGGCGACATCGCGGGTGACATCGCCAACCTTCCGCGTAGAATCACCCCCGATGCTCATCCGCGGTCGAAGGAGCATGGCGGGCAGCCTCATCGTCGCCGTCGTCGCGGCGCTCGCCGTGGTCGTCCCCGGCGGAGCGGCGGGCGCGGCCGAGGAGGCGCCGGCCAAGGTGGCGAGCGGCATCGCCGTCGGCGTGCAGCTGGAGGCGCTCGCGGACGTCAAGGTCGCGCGCGCCGAGGTCGCCCGGGGCTCCAGGGTGAGCGTGGCCAGGCTGATCGAGCGCCAGGGGCAGGTCACCGCGGTGGACGTCGAGCTCGCCGACGGCCACATCGCGCGCGTGGCGATGGCGACGGTCCGCGCGTCGTTCCGCGTCCTCTCCGAGTAGCGCGGCGCCTCCCGGCCACCCCGACCCCGCCTTCTTCACCCCCGCGCCCGATCGCGGCTAGGGTGCCGCCATGCGGAACCCCGCCAAGGTGCGCGTCGCCGTCCTGTTCGGCGGCCGATCGGCCGAGCACGAGATCTCCCTCCTGTCTGCCCGCTTCGTCGTCGAGGCGCTCGACCGCGACCGCTTCGAGCCGGTGCTCATCGGCATCGACAAGTCCGGCCGCTGGCTGCTCCAGGACGAGGCGCTGCTCCTCGGCGCCGCGCGCGACCCCCGCCTCGCGCGGCTGAACGAGGCGATGCCGGAGATCGCGCTCGACGCCCACCCGGGGCCGGCGGGCGAGGCGACGCTGGCCGTGCCGGGCGGCGGACGCTCGCCGATCGACGTGGTCTTCCCCGTCCTGCACGGGCCCACGGGCGAGGACGGGTGCGTCCAGGGGCTCCTCGAGCTGGCCGGCGTCCCGTACGTCGGCGCCGGCGTGCTCGGCTCCGCCGTGGGGATGGACAAGGACGTGATGAAGCGCCTGCTCCGCGACGCGGAGATCCCGATCGTGCCTCACGTCGCGCTCCGCCGCGCCGCGTGGGAGCGCGATCGGGTCGCGTGCCTCGAGCAGATCGCCGGCCTGTCCGCCGCCGGGGGCGGCCGCTTCGGGCCGATCTTCGTCAAGCCGGCGAACCTCGGGTCGTCCGTCGGGGTCCGGCGCGTCACGGCGCGCGCCGAGCTCGAGGCGGCCGTCGAGCACGCCTTCGAGTTCGACCTGAAGATCGTCTGCGAGCGGGGCATCGAGGGCGTGCGCGAGATCGAGTGCTCCGTGCTCGGCGACGACGACCCCATCGCCTCCGTGCCCGGCGAGATCGTCGTCGGCCACGCCGACGGCTTCTACTCCTACGCCGCGAAGTACATCGACGCCGACGGCGCCACGATCCGCATCCCGGCCGACCTCTCGCCGGCCGAGGCGAACGCCGTCCAGCTGCTCGCGCTCCGCACGTTCGGCGCGCTGGAGGCGTCGGGGATGGCCCGCGTCGACCTCTTCCTCGCCCCGGACCGCTCGCTCTACGTGAACGAGATCAACACCATCCCCGGCTTCACGGCGATCTCGATGTACCCGAAGCTCTGGGAGGCGAGCGGCATCCCGCCGCGCGCGCTGATCGAGCGCCTCATCGCGCTCGCGCTCGAGCGCGGCGCCAGGAAGGCCCGCCTCAGGACGAGCGCCTAGCCTCGCAGGTCGCTGTGAGCGTCGGGATCGAGCCGCACCCCCGCCGCCCCGAGCGTAGGCCGCCGCACCAGACACGGCCCGAGCGCCGCCAGGATCTGCGCGTGCCGCTCCGCCGTCGCCCAGATCAGGATGTGCCCGCCCCCGCCCGCGCCGCACATCCGGAGCACCTCGACCCCCAGCCCGTCGAGCCGCTGCTGCATGGAGACCGCGATGGCGCTCGCCGCCTCCGACAGCCGCACCTTGGCAGCCGCCCCGCGCCGCATGCCCGAGAGCACCAGCGCGAGCGAGCCGATCTCGAAGCCGCGGGCGACGTCGCCCGCCGCCGCGACGAGCTCGCCCTTCGCCTCGCGTGCCGCGCCGGCGTCCACCCGATCCAGCACCTCGCCGGACACGCGCCGCACCGCCGTGTCCACCAGCAAGAGCCCGGCCGAGAGCGCCGGCACGAGCGCCGGGCTGCCGATCGCGAGCCGCCGCACCCCCGAGCAGCCCCGGGCGTCGAAGGCGAGATCGAGCAGCCCGCCGAACGCCGCGAACACCTGATCCTGCGCGCCGCACGCGTTGCCCAGGCGCTCGCGCTCGATCGCGACCGCCTCGCGCGAGAGCTCCTCCGGCGAGGCGACCTCGCCCACCGAGGCGCGCAGCGCGAACAGCGCCGCCACCGCCGCGGACGCGCTGCCGCCGAGCCCGGCGCCGGGCGACATCTCGGTCTCGACCCGGAGCGCGACCCCGTCGCCCACGCCCGTCGCGGCGAGCGTCGCCTCGATCAGCCGGAACGCGAGATCGTCGCGCGGAGGATCCGTGCGGCGCCGCGTGAGCACGCGCGGCGCGCCCGCCTCGGCGCGCCCGCCCGGCGGCCCCTGGCCGCGCGAGGCGAGCTCCATCCGCACCCAGCCCCGATCGAACGGCTCCACGACCACGCGGACGCGCAGATCGATCGCCGCGCCCACGACGCGCCCGCCGTCCAGCAGGGCGACGCCGGGGAGATCGCTGCCGCCTCCGGCGAAGGAGACGCGCATCGGGGCGCTCGCGGCCGCGCGCCTGAGCGGGGTTCGCAGCGCTCGCGGCGCGAGGAGGGAGCCGGCGCAGGGGGTGCTCATGTCGTCTTCAACGCCTCAACGCGCAACGCCTCAGCGCGGGAGCGACCCGACGGGACGCGAGAGGATCCCAGGGACCGAGGTGGAGCGCCCCGCGGCGGCTCCCCGTGCAGGGAGCGAGCCAGCGATGGAGCGCCCGGCGTGCACGCACGCCCGCGCCCGAGCAGGGAGCGAGCCGCGGCCCTCGAGCGCCGTCGTCCAGAGGTGCGCGCGCCCGCGCGGCCCTGGTGCGGCTCGGTCGTGGACGGAGATCACGGGAGCGGCGCGCCGCCGCCCGCCGGCCGCGCTCAGTTCAGGTCCTTGCTCGCCGGCTCGTTCCGGGGCGCGGGCTGCGCGCGCGCCGCGTCGAGGATTCGCTCGATGACCCTGAGGCCGGCCGCGAACATCTCCCGCTCAGCGCGCTCGCCCCCGGCGTGCACCTCGGCCGCCTTCTCGCGCAGCGCGAGCGCGTCGCGGCGGACGACCGGGAGGCGGGCCGCGGCCGCCGCCTCGGCGATGCACCCGGCGAGATCGTAGACGAGGAACGCGTCCTCCTCGCTGATCCGGGGGTCCGCGCGGCGCGCCCCGGCGCGCCCGCGTGCGCCGGCTCCGCGACCCTTCTGGACGAACGACGACGCGACGTCCCGCTCCTCGTCGTCCCCGATCGAGCCGGCGGAGACGCGATCGAGCAGGCTGGTCAGCTCGGCGCGGTAGGCGGCGAGGACCAGCGCGCAGAGCGCCCCGCGGTCGCGCAGCGAGAAGAGGATCAGCTCGAGGAGCCGGTCGGACCGGGTCGCGCAGTTTTGCATCGCTGCCTTTTACGGTGTTCACCCACGCGACCTCAATCCAGAACGCCACCGCCCGCGGCGGATCCGCTCGCGGATGGAGGGCGCGTCACGCCGCGAAGGCGCTTGCACGGCGGCCCCCGGCGCGTCGGGGCGCGCCGGGGCGCCGCCCAGGTGGGGGGCCCCACGCGGCGGTTGCGGAGCTGAGCCGGATCGGTCAATAGGTCCGACCCTCCTGCGCCAGCGAGCCTCGACGGATGTCCGGCGCGCTGGCGCTGCTGTTCAGCCTGTCACCCGATCCTCACCGCACCGGCATTCCCGTGACCGCGAATCGTTCTACGAGCCCCACGCCCACCGAAGAGCCGTCCACCGCGCCGTCCTCGGCCACCGTCGTGACCACGTCCGCCCAGCCCGCAGCCGGCGCGCCCGGCGCCGGGTTGAGCGCGAACGGCGAGGCGATCGTGCGCGAGGAGGAGGCCGTGCTCGCCCGCGTGACCGCGCACCTCGCCACCGCCACGACCAAGCCGTCGCGGCCGCCGCCCATCGAGAACTACGAGGAGCAGCTCCTCTCGCTGCGCGATCAGATCGCGGCGGCGCGGCTGGAGGACGTGCCGGCGCTGGTGCAGCAGATGGAGCGCCTGCAAGGGATCGCCGCGCGTCGGAACGAGAACGTCGTCGAGCCCGTCGATCCGAAGTCGCCTTACTTCGGCCACCTGCGCCTGCGGGAGAAGGGCCGTCCCGAGCGCGACGTGCTCATCGGGCGCACGACGCTCGTCGACGCGAGCGCGGGCGTGCGGATCGTCGACTGGCGTCACGCCCCGGTCAGTCAGATCTATTACCGCTACGAGGAGGGCGCGGAGTACGAGGAGACCTTCGGCGAGCGCGAGGTCGAGGGCACTGTGCTCGTGCGGCGCACCGTGACCATCGACGACGGCGAGCTCTACCGCATCGCGGCGCCGCAGGGGACGTTCGTGCGGGGGCCGTCGGGCTTCCGCGAGATCGCGACGCGGGCGACCGAGCTCGCCGGCGGTCAGGGCAGCGCGGTGCGCCCCGAGGACATGCGCGACATCGCGCTCGCGGCCGGCGCGCGCGGCGGGCTCGGGACCGGGGCGGCGTTCCACGCGCGCGAGGACCGGCACCTGCCGGAGATCGCCGCGCTCCTCGACCCGCGGCAGTTCGAGCTCATCTCGAAGCCGGACGCCGGCATCGTGGTCATCCAGGGCGGCGCCGGCAGCGGCAAGACGACGATCGGCGTCCACCGCCTCGCCTTCCTCGCGTACAACGGCGGCCGCCGCTTCACCGCCGACAAGATGCTCGTCATCGTCGGCAGCCCGGCGCTCCGCGCGTACATCAGCGAGGCGCTCCCCGCGCTCGGCCTGGGCGGCATCGCGGTGGAGACGTTCTCCGAGTGGGCGCGCGTGGCCAGGAAGCGCGCGTTCCCGTGGCTCGAGGCGCCGGTCGAGGAGAACACGCCCTCGGTCGTGACCCGGTACAAGACCCACCCGGCGATGCTCCACCTCCTCGAGCAGCGCGCGTCGGAGCTCAAGGACGACGCGCGGGCGCGCCGCGACTCGCGCGGCACCCTCGCGTTCTGGGCGGACCTGCTCACCGATCTCGACCGGGTGCTGGCCGCCTTCGAGGCGGCGGGGGACCCCGAGTTCGGCCCGGAGCAGGTGAAGCGCGCGTGGCGCTGGTGCGCGGATCGGTGCCCTGCCGTGCTCGATCTCGATCCCGGCGATCGCGCCGAGCGCAAGGCGGCGATGGCCGACGAGCCCGCGGGCGACGACGAGCGCGGCGCCGACGCGCGCGAGGTCTCGAGCGACGACCGCGCGGTGCTCGATCCCGAGGACGACGCGCTCCTCCTGCGGGCGTACCAGCTCCTCCGGGGCGAGCTCCGCAAGGGGAAGAACGTGCTCACCTACGAGCACCTCTTCGTGGACGAGGCGCAGGATCTCGCGCCGATCGACCTCGCGGTGCTGCTCGGCGTGGTGGCCGAGCCGCGCAGCGTGACGCTGGCGGGCGACACGGCGCAGCGGCTCTTCATGGACTCCGGCTTCCGCGACTGGCGCGCGACGCTGGACGATCTCGGCCTGTCGCGGGTCGACGTCGAGCCGCTGCGCATCGCGTACCGCTCCACGCGCGAGGTGCTCGCGTTCGCCCGCGCGGTGCTCGGCCCGCTCGCGGATCCGACGCCGCCGCTCGCGCCGCGCAGCGGCGCGCCGGTCGAGCACCACCATTTCCCGAGCGCCGGCGCCGCCGTCGCGTTCCTGGCCGACGCGATCCGCCCGCTGTTCGCCCGCGAGCCCCGCGCGACGCTGGCGATCCTGGCGCGCCACCCCGAGCAGGCGGACGTTTATTACGACGCCCTCAGGATGGCGGAGATCCCGAACCTCCGGCGCGTGCGCGCCTACGAGTTCGCGTTCCGCCCCGGCGTCGAGGTGACGGAGATCCGGCAGGTGAAGGGGCTGGAGTACGACTACGTGGTGCTCGTCGACGCGAACGCGTCGACCTACCCGGCGGACGACGAGTCGCGGCACCTGCTCCACATCGGCGCGACGCGCGCGGCGCACCAGCTCTGGGTGGTGTCGACGGCGGCGCCGTCGCCGCTCCTGCCCGACTGGCTGGGCTGAGGCCGTCCGCCGGCGCGGAGCCGGGACTGGCCGGCTCGGAGGCGAGCTCGACACAATCGACATGGTGCCGTGAGAGAATCCTTGACCTTCAGGGGGCCGCGAGTAGATTCCCTCTCGCGCGGTGGAGCAGCCTGGTAGCTCGTCGGGCTCATAACCCGAAGGTCGTGGGTTCAAATCCCGCCCGCGCAACCAAACGGTCCTGAGGACCAACCCACGCAGCCCCGGTGGTTATTCCCCCGGGGCTTTTTGCTGTCCGCGTATCCGCGGTGCTTCGCAAGCTCGCGTCGAGGAGCGGTCTCTCGGCTGCATCGACCTGAAGGTTCGTGACGGGTGCACGCGCCCTCGAGCAACTGGGTCCGGCATGGATCACTGCGCCTCTGCCGCTGCCCGCGCGCTCCTTACCCCCGTGCCGCCTGGTGCGCTGGCCGGGGGCGATCCTTCCTCACCACGAACGGCCGGCGGCGGACCCGTGGCCACTGACGCGTGGAGGGTGCCGATGAAGCGACTCAGCGATCTTTCGCGTGGGGTCATGCTCCGTGCCTCGAGCGCGACCCCAGCTGTTCTCCTCGTGCTCGCGGCGCTCGTCACGCCCGCGTGCGGCGACGGCGGCGGCAGCCCCCCGGGCTCGGGCGCGGCTGGAGCGCCGGGGGACGGCGGGGCAGGATCCGTGGGCGGCGGCGGATCGAGCTCGATCACGGGCGTCGCCTCGAGCGGTGGTGCCGCGGGGGAGGGCGGGGCGACGGTCGCCGGCAGCGGCGGCTCGTCGGGCGATGGCGCTCCTGCCGGCGGGGGCTCTGCGGCTTCCGGTGCCGGCGGCGGCGGGGCGCCGCCGAGCGGCGAAGTGCTCGCGTTTCCGGGGGCTCAGGGGTTCGGGCGACACGCGGTCGGCGGGCGCGGCGGCGACGTCGTGCACGTCACGAACCTGAACGACTCCGGCGCGGGCTCGCTGCGCGACGCGATCAGCCAGCCGAACCGCACGGTCGTGTTCGATGTGGGCGGCGTGATCGAGATCTCGTCGCGCCTCGTGTTCAAGAGCAACCAGACGATCGCGGGTCAAACGGCCCCGGGCGGCGGTATCACCATCTACGGCAATGGCACCTCGTTCTCCGGAGCGTCGAACACCATCGTACGCTTCGTCCGCTTCCGCATGGGCGCCGGGGGCGACTCGGGCAAGGACACGGTGACCATGGCGAACGGGCATGACGTGATCTGGGACCACTGCTCGCTCAGCTGGGGGCGCGACGGCACGTTCGATCTCAACCAGGAGAGCGGCGCCGAGCTCTACAACTTGACGCTTCAGGACTCGATCGTCGCGCAGGGGCTCCAGTCGCACAGCACGGGCGGCCTGGTGAACACCGCCGGCACCTCGATCATCCGCTCGCTCTACATCGACAACAACTCGCGCAACCCGAAGGCGCGCGGCACGCTGCAGTTCGTCAACAACGTGGTCTACAACTGGGTCGTGTCCGGCTACATCCTGGGCGACACCAGCGGCCGCTCGGACGGCTCGATGCTGGGCAACTACTTCATCACTGGCCCGGAGACGAGGGGCGGCACGCTGGATAGCCCCACGCCCGCGTACAATCTTTACGCCGACGGCAATTACTACGACAGCGACAAGGACGGCACGCTCGACGGCAGGCTCCTCGGCAAGGGCGATTTCGGCACGGTCACCTGGCTGGACGCGCCTTCCGTCGAGTTCCCTGACGTGCCCGCCATGACCGCGCAAGAGGCCTACGCGTATGTCAGCGCGCACGCCGGAGCGTCGATCCACCGCGACGAGGCGGATCGCTACGTGCTCGACGAGCTGGCGTCGCTCGGCAAGCGGGGCGCGACGATCAGCAACGAGTCGAGCCTTGGCTTCGCGAACGGTGTCGGCGCCCTGCCCGGGGGCAGCGCCCCGAGCGACGCCGACAGGGACGGCATGCCGGACGCGTGGGAGCGCGCACGAGATCTCGACCCGGCGAACGCGGACGATCGGAACGGAGACCGCGACGGCGACGGCTACACGAACCTCGAGGAGTATCTGAGCTCGCTCGTGCCGTGAGCCCGGCCTGCGAGGACGCGTCCGGCCAGAAGGAGCCGTCGGGATCGACCCGCTCGTCCATCGGAGCCGGTCACGTTTCACGACGACACGCTCGATCCCGTTTCCGACCGTCCACGCGCTCGTCGCGCGCTGCGCAGGACCTCGCGTCCAGCTCGGAAGCCGAGCCTTCGTCCAGGCGAGCGCCTCTCAGGCGAGCGCCTCTTCGGCGTCGAGCACGCCCGCGATGTCCCAGCGATGAGCCTGCCCGGCGGTACCGTCAGCCAGCCTGAGGGGCTGCCGCGCGACCGCCACGGCAACGACCGCGACGTGCGCCGTGAGAGAATCCTTGACCTGCGCAGGGCCGTGAGTAGATTCCCTCCCGCGCGGTGGAGCAGCCTGGTAGCTCGTCGGGCTCATAACCCGAAGGTCGTGGGTTCAAATCCCGCCCGCGCAACCACGACCCGAAGCAGCACAGCACGAAGCGACGCAAAAGGACGCGAGGGCTGGCCGAACCTGGCCGCCTCGCGTTTTTCGCGTTCAGCCCTCCGGGACCTCGCCTCGGCGACCGTGTGACTCGCCGCACGGCAGCTGCGGTCCAGCGGCCGCGCGTGCTCCTCCCGTTCGCCGACGTCGCGCGGCCGGGTCACGTCGGCAACACCGCCGGCCAGTCCCGCTCACCGCCACGAGCCCCGTCGTCGTCGGGCGATGCGAGCCCGCCCACCAGCTCGTGGGGCCGCAGCCTCGGCCATGCCCCAACCTTGCGCCGCTCCCTTTGCGTTAGGCGCGGCCGGGGACCAGGGATGCGGGCACCGCTTCTTCCGACACCGACGTTCGCGCCGGGTCCACCCCGTGTCGCTCTCCAGCGATATCCACGGGGGAAAGCCAGAGCGCCGCGGCGCGCACCCCGCGGGAGCCGCGCCGCCGTCGCGCCGCGGTCCTCGCCGCGCCGAAGTCCTCGTCAGCGCCGCGTTCCTCGTCAGCGCCGCGCTCCTCAGCGCCGCGCTCCTCGTCAGCGCCGCGGTCTCGTCGCGCCGTAGGCAGGCGCCGGCTCCCTGATGTAGGATAGCGGTAGCGGCAGCTCCTGTGCTCTGAACGCGCGCGCCACAGCGCGCAACTCACCGATGCAATCCCGGTAACCCCCAGCGGACAACTCACGATGGCCAAACCGAACGATCCCTTCGCTCCCCCGACCAACACGCGCGGCTCCGCGACGCCGGGGGACGCCGCGAAGCCGCAACGCGGGGTCAGCGCGCCCGCGCCCGCGGCGCGCGCGTTGCCCGCGACGTCGGCCGGGCCTGCCACCCAGCGAGGGCCGGGGGCCTACGGCGCCCCGGATTTCCTGAACAAGGCCGCCCGCACCGCGCCGCCCGCCGAGCTCCTGAGCGCACGCACCATCGAGCTCGTGCAGTGGTCCTGGGCGAAGGTGATGCCCATCTCCGATGCCGCGGCGTCCCTGTTCTATGAGCGGCTGTTCACGCTCGATCCGTCCGTGCGGCCGCTCTTCAAGAACGACATGGCCGAGCAGAAGAAGAAGCTCATGCAGATGCTCACGGTGGCCGTCGACGGGCTGAACAACCTGCCGAAGCTCGTGACCGTGCTCCAGGCGCTCGGCGTCCGCCACCAGGGCTATATGGTGGCCGAGCGCCATTACGATGTCGTGGGCGAGGCGCTGCTCTGGACCCTGCGCGAGGGGCTCGGCGACGCGTTCTCGAGCGACGTCGAGACGGCGTGGAAAGAGGTCTACGGCGTCGTCGCCGACGTCATGAAGAAGGGCGCCGCGGCGCACGCGGCGGTGGGCACCACGCAGGCGCTCCCGCCGACGCCCGCGCCGGGCGGCAGGGACGCCGCCCGGGGCCACGCCCCGCCGGCGCCGGGCCCCGCGGCGCGCCCGGGGGCCGCGGATCCCGTGCATCGGCCGAAGTCGGTGCCGCCGCCCTCGTCGGCCCAGGCCGCGCGGACGCTGGTCGGGGTCGTCCCGCCGTGGCAGGGCGAGCCGCCTCCGGCTCCGCCGGCCGCCGCGCCCTCGCCTGCAGCGGCTGGCCCGAGCGCGGGCGCGCCGATCAACCAGCGCACCATCGAGCTCGTGCAGCGCTCGTGGGCGAAGGTGATGCCGATCTCGGACGCGGCGTCGGCGCTCTTCTACGACCGCCTCTTCGAGCTCGATCCGTCGGTGCGGCCGCTCTTCAAGAACGACATGGCCGAGCAGAAGAAGAAGCTCATGCAGACGCTCGCCGTGGCCGTCGATGGGCTGAACAACCTCGGCCGGCTCGTGCCCGTGCTCCAGGCGCTCGGCGTCCGGCACCACGGCTACATGGTCGTCGATCGCCACTACGACCTGGTGGGCGAGGCGCTGCTCTGGACGCTGCGCGAGGGGCTGGGCGACGGCTTCACGCGCGAGGTCGAGGTGGCGTGGAAGGAGGTCTACGGCCTCGTCTCCGACGTCATGAAGAAGGCGGCCGCCGAGCACGTCGCCGGCGGGGCCCAGGGCAAGGCCGACGCGGCGCCGGCCCGCGAGCGCCCGCAGCGGCCGCCGATGTCGGAGCCGCGGGCGCCGGCGCCGCAGAGCGTGACGGAGGTGATGCCGCAGAAGAAGCGCCCGAGGAGCCCGATCGACGAGGACGCCGACACGCTGCACTACCAGACGAACCCGGCCCACGAGGCCCTGGCGAGCAGCGGCGTCGATCACGAGGAGCCGCGGGGGCCGAGGCCGGCCGCCGGCGTGCCGGCGGGCCCGCAGGGGCTCGTCGTCCCGTGGTCGGGGCAGGACATGGTCCTCAACGTCCACGTCAAGCTGGACGGTCCGCTCGTGACGGTCCCCGCCGCGGCGCCGGTCGTCGCCCCCGCGGCGCCGGCCTTCGCGGCCGCGCAGGAGCCGACCGGGCCGAGCGGCCTCGTCGCCGGGCTCGCGATCGCGTTGCTCTCGATCGCCGCCTCGATGGCCACGGCCATCCTGCTCACGGTGGGCGGGCCCGACCGGGCCGCGGCCGGGGCGGGCGCCGCGGCGGACCGGGCGTCGCCCAGCGTCGCGTCGCTCGCGACCTACGCCGTGCCGATCATCGTCACGGTCCTGGTCCTCTCCGCCTTCACGATGGGCCACATCCTGGGGCGGGGCCGGGCGCGGAGCGACGCGGGGCCGGGCGGGGGCCGGCTGTGAGCCGCGCGGCCGGGTGGTGACCTCGCGCCGACGCATGCGCCGGGCGAGCGCAGGGGTTTGATGTCAAGATGGGAATGACTCTCCGATGATCGCGGATCCTGCGATGACGCTGAACCACCTTGCGGGACAGTGGCTGGGCCCCTTCCAGCTGATCCAGCTGCTCGGCATCGGCGCGATGGGCGCCGTCTACCTGGCCCGGGACACGGTCCTCCAGCGCGACGTGGCGGTGAAGCTCATCGCGAAGGGGAGCGCGGACACGGATCCCGACCGGCGCGACCGCTTCCTGCGCGAGGCGCGGGCGGCGGCGCGCCTCCTCCACCCGAACGTGGTGCAGATCTTCCAGGTCGGCGAGGACGAGGACGTCCGTTACATCGCCATGGAGTACGTCCACGGCCTGACCATGGCGCAGGCGGCCAAGCAGCAAGGCGGACGCTTGCCGGAGCAGTTCGGGATCGAGAAGATGCGCGAGGCCGCGGCGGCGCTCGAGCTCGCGGCCTCGTTCGGCATCTCCCACCGCGACATCAAGCCCGCGAACCTCCTCCTGAACGCCTCGGGGACGCTCAAGATCGCGGACTTCGGCCTGGCGTCGCATCCGGAGAGCGGCCCGCTCGGCAGCACCAGCGCCTCCCGTTCGCTGGAGGGCACGCCGTTCTACATGAGCCCGGAGCAGTGGACCGGGCAGGAGATCGCGCCCCCGTCCGACATCTACAGCCTCGGCTGCACCTTTTACCACCTGCTGGTCGGCCGGACGCCGTACTCGGCGCGGGATCTCGCCGGCTGCTTCCAGGCGCACTGCCACGCTCCGGTCCCGGATCCGAAGGTGTCGATGCCGGACATCGATCCGCTCCTCGCGGAGCTCCTGCGCCGCTGCATGGCCAAGCGGCCCCAGGAGCGGCCGTCCGCCGGGCACATCGTGGCGTTCCTCGAGGACATGCTGATGCTCCGGCGCAGCACCGTGCGGCCGCGGGAGCTGCCTGAGCCCAAGCGCCCGAGCCTGCTCTCCACGATGGAGCTCTCCGACACGCGGGTGAGCGAGCTGCCGCCGGCGCCCAAGGGCTCGGTCGCGACGCCGACGGGCACGATCCTGGTGAGCAGCTCGACCGCGCTCGGGCATTTCACCGGCCAGTACAGCTACCGCGACCATTTCGGCCTGACCGGATATCCGTTCAGCGACATCCGGCAGCCGAGCTCCTTCTGGGATGCGGGCCCGTATGCCTGGATCCTGAGGACCCTGGCGTCGCAGATCGTCGCCGGGCAGCGCCCTGCGATCCTCGTGGGCGAGCCCGGGAGCGGCCGGACGTTCGTGTGCGAGATGATCAAGAACAAGGTCCCTCGCATCCACGTCTTCACGATCGAGCCGCAGCTGCTCTTCGGGACGCGGCCTCTCGTGTCGCTGTGCAGGCAGGTGGGGGCGGCGGCCATCTCCCCGACCCTGAGCCAGCAGTTCCTCGTCGACGCGTTCCTCGGGCAGGCGCTCCTCCGCGCCGGGCCGGACGCGATCGCGGTCCTGGTCATCGACGGCGTGGATCCGGAGGATCACGAGCTCCTGATGGAGCTCCACGACATCCTCCGCTGCGCCCCGCTGGGCCGGCTGTCGATGATCCTGGTGGGCGCCCCCGATCTGCCTGCGACGCTCGCGTCGAACGGCGTGCCGCGCGAGCTCTACACCGGCGCGCAATCGCTCCTGCTCCCCGGCATGACGCAGCAGGAGATGATCGAGTACATCGACTTCAGGATGCGGTCGGTCGGGGGGAGCGGGCGGGGGCTCAAGCTGGACCTCGCGTCACAGCAGCTCTTGCACGCGAGGAGCGGCGGCAGCCCGAAGCTCATCAACATCTACTGCCACAACGCGCTGACGCTCGCGGCGATCCAGGGCGAGCCCGAGGTGAGCCTGTCGTCGATCCGCCTCGGCATGAAGAGCAAGAGCTATCTCACCGCCGACGCGGCCATGTCCCTGCTCCGCGGCTGAGCCGCGCGCCGCGGCGAGCCGTCGCTGCCGGGCTGGTCGAGGGCGAAGGTGGCGTCTCCGGCCCGGTCGGACCTCAGTCGGTCCACTGGTGGGTCTCTTCCGGTGTCCCGCCGAAGGTGGCCATGGGGATGGTCCACGTGCGCGGCCGCCGATCGCTGCGCACGTACGCGCGGACGCGGTCTGCCGAGAAGAAGGCGGTCGTCGCGCGGAGCAGCTGGTTGAATCCATCTCTCCAGAGGAATGAGCTCGTTTTCGTAAGGCACGCCGCTCAGATCCATCATGAGCCTGGCGACTTCCACGCGTCCGCGCACTGCAACATAGGTGAGCTTCA
Source organism: Sorangium sp. So ce836 (assembly GCF_028553905.1). Lineage (NCBI taxonomy): Bacteria > Pseudomonadati > Myxococcota > Polyangiales > Polyangiaceae > Sorangium > Sorangium sp. So ce836. The sequence goes on from NZ_CP102233.1 coordinate 1,098,744, forward strand.
TCGTCGTCCTCCCGTGTTGGCGGGGAATCTACAGCACCCCGGCTCTCCGAGCCAAAGGGCATCGGACCGGCCTGAGCCAGAATCTGCTCCACAGCATAGGTGCTCGAGGAGCGATTGATCTGCCGATCTTCCGAGGGCGCCAGTCAACGATAGCTTTTCTGTCGGCGTCCCTGGCGCCTAGCCGAGCTTTCAGCGGGAAGGCGGGGCCGGGCGTCTCGGAAGCTCCTGGTCCTCGTCCGGCCGCGTCTAGCTATCGTTTCCGGCCGCCGTCGCCGGGGCCGTCCGCGGAGCGGGTTTGACCTTGCCCCCCTGCATGGAGGCGAGCACCGCCTCGTCCGCCATCGGCGCGCGCGGCACGTTCTGCGCGCGTCCGATACGTGCTCTCGAGTGCTTGTCGTTGACGATACACCTGCCGCGCGTGTATGCGCTGAGCCGGTCGCGCGCCTCCTGTTTGCGGCACGCCCCGAAGGATCGCCTGATCAGCGCGAGCCCCGAGCGAAAGCACTTCTCGCGATCCGAGACGAGGTCCTCGTGCGACCACCCCTCCCGGGTCTTGCCGGCGCCGACGCGGATCTGGAGCAGACAGGAGTCGACCCCCGAGCCGCGCGCGAGCTTCCCGAGGCCGAGGTCCACGTCCCGGCGGTAGCCGCTCTCGAAATACGCGATCGACAGGAGCAGCGCCATCGTCTCGGCTCGCCCGCGCGGGCCGCCGAAGAGCGGCTTCAACTCGGGATCATACGCCACCTTCGCCGCCGCGCGCGCGATCTCGTGATAGCGCGCGCGGCCGTCCTCGGGCGTCTCGACCGCGTCCTTGATGTGGCTCGTCCCGGGCGGGGCCCATGCGATCATGATACCGACCGCCCACGCGATAATCGAGTCCATGAGATATGTAAGGTCCTATTGTCCCTCTGTGTCAAGCAATTAGAACAGCCTGGCTGCGATTATCGTCATGCATTGTATGATTGCGTGCCGCCCAGCGTGCATTTGTACCGTCCTCGTCAAATTGCCAATCGTGCGGACGGCGGTACGCGGTGCGCAAGCGGTTTCGCAGCAGAGTCATTTCGCGCGTTCGTCGCGGGGCCGAAGCGTGGATTGGCTTCCTTCGGTCCTCGCGAGAGCGACTCGCGTTCATCTCTCGTCTAGCGCGGCGCGAGCATGGCAGCGGCGGTGTGCTGCGCGCCGCCGAGCGTGAGCCCGCGCGGGCGCGCGGCGCACGTCGCGCGCGGCGCTCGTCACGCCTTCTCGGCGGCGTCTTCTTCGGAGGTCGCGCGCGTGTCCTCGAGCCTGTCCACCGCGCGCAGCTCGGGGAACAGCCATCCCCAGAGCAGCACGACGGCGATCGTCCCAAGGCCGCCGACGATCACGGTAGGGACGGTCCCGATGAGCCTCGCGAGGGTGCCCGACTCGAGCTCTCCGAGCTCGTTCGAGGCGCCGACGAACACCATGTTGACCGCGCTCACGCGGCCGCGCATCTCGGGCGGCGTCGCGAGCTGCTCCAGGGTCATCCGCACGACGACGCTCACCATGTCGGCGGCGCCGATCACGGTCAGCGCGACGAGCGAGAGGAGGAAGCTGTGCGACAGGCCGAACACGACCGTCGCGAGCCCGAACACCCCCACGCAGAGGAGCATCTTCGTCCCGGCGTGTCGCCCGATCGGCCGGAACGCGAGGAGCACGGCCATCAGCCCGGCCCCCACCGCGGGCGCGGCGCGCAGCAGGCCGAACCCTTGGGGGCCGACGCGGAGCACGTCGGTCGCGAAGATGGGCAAGAGCGCGACCGCGCCGCCCAGGAAGACCGCCACGAAGTCGAGCGAGATGGACGCGAGGAGGATCTTCCTCCGGTAGACGTAGCGCAGCCCGGCGAACGCCGTGGCGAGCGACGGCGGCTTCTTCTCCATGCGCCCCGTGCGCGCCCGCACGGCCAGGAGGCCGGCGGACGCCGCGCCGAGCGCGAGGCTCGCGGTCAGGTAGACGGGCGCGGGCGCCTTCCAGACGCCGTAGAGCAGCCCGCCCACGCTCGGTCCGCCGATGGCCCCGACCTGCCAGAGCGTCGACTGCCACGTCGCGGCGTTCTGGAAGTGGGCCACGGGCACGAGGGACGGCAGGAGCGACGAGCCGGCTGGCCCCTGGAAGGCGCGCACCGTGCCGAGGAGCACGAGTACGGCATAGATGGCCGACACGTTCGGGCTCGGCGCGCGCGCAAGGAAGAAGAGCGCGAGCGCCGCGAGCGACGAGGTGAGGTAGCAAAGGAGGAGGATCCCTCGCCGATCGAAGCGATCCGCCGCGTGCCCGGAGGCGAGCGACAACCCCGCGATGGGGAGGAACTGGGCGAGACCCACGTAGCCGAGCGCGAGCGGATCGCGCGTGAGGTCGTAAATTTGAAACCCCACGGCGACCGATTGCATCTGGTACGCCATGGTGGCGAGCAGGCGAGCTGCCGCGTACGCGCGGAAATCGTGCGATTCGAAGGCGGCGAAAGGCGACGAAGGCTTCAGGGCGGTGAGATCGGCGGCCATGAACGAGTCCGGGCGACGTTCATGGCGCATTCGAGCGCGTGCCGCCAGGGACGCCCTGCGCCCACCCCATCAAAAGTCAGTGAGGCTGTTCCGTTCGTCGGAGAGAGCGTTCTGTCTCGGCGATCCGCAGTTCGGGGGGCGCAGCGGTCGAGCCTGCGCGCAGAAAGCTGGCGCGTCGGCCCAGAATCGTGGTAAGCGGCTGCCCGACATGATGCCCCATGGAGACGACACCGTGCCTGGCCGAGCGCGCGACCTAGCCGCGCAAGCGCGGCGTGCCTGGATGCTGTTCGGGAGCCGTTCCCGTCGCGGGCGCGATGGCCGGCGCGATGACGACGACGACGACGATCTGCCGCGTCCGAACGCGATCGTCGCCCTGTTTCCGTTGCTGAGCCTCGTCGCCTCGCCGCTGCCCGCCTGACCTGCGCTCATCAAGGGCCTGAGAAGGCGACGCTGTCAGGCCTGAGAGGGCGACGCTGTCAGGCCTGAGAGGGCGACGCTGTCAGGCCTGAGAGGGCGACGCTGTTCCTCGGCGCGACCTCGTCAGGAGCGCACCTCGAGCTCCCCGTCCCGCCACGCCACGACCCGGTCCGCGGTCGCGACCCTCGCCCAGCTGAACTCGCGCAGCAGCTCCGCCGGCGTGCACGGCTCCGGCCGATCCCGCAGGCCGACGCACCACGCGAGCGCGCCAGAGAGCGCGGGCGCGCTCCGGGCGAGCGCCGCGCCGCGCGCCGCACCGTGCGTCTTGGCCAGCTTGCCGCCGCGCTCCTCCAGGAGGAGCAGGTGGTGGCGGTAGACCGGCGCCGGCAGCCCGAGCAGCGCCTGGAGCGCCGCCTGCGTCGCGGTGCTCGGCGCGATGTCGCGCCCCCGGACGACGCGCGTCACGCCCGCCGCCCCGTCGTCGACCACCACCGCGAGCTGGTACGAGAACGCGCCGTCGCGCCGGCGCACCACCGGATCGCCCATCGCCAGCGCGGGCTCCTGCGACAGGTCGAGCCCGCCCTCGTCGACGGGCCGGAACACCCCGTCCGGCAGCCGTGCCCGGATCGGCTCCGCGCTCGCGCGCCACCCGCCGGGCGGCAGCGCGCGGCCGCGGCCGCGGTTGTCGTAGGCCCAGCCGCCGTCGGGCGCGCGCCGGCCGATCGCGCGCACCTCCTCGCGCGTCGCGGGGCAGGGGTACAGCGCGCCGAGCGCCTCCAGCCGGTCCATCGCCGCCTCGTGGTGCGCCCGCCGGGTGTGCTGCTCGACGCGCTCGTCGAAATCGAGCCCCAGCCACGCGAGATCCTCTTCCAGGGAGCGCGCGAACTCGGCCCGGCATCGGTCGGGATCGAGGTCCTCCAGCCGGAGCAGCAGCCGCGCGCCCCGCGACCGCGCGTCGAGCCAAGCGAGCAGCGCCGCGGCGAGCGTGCCGAGGTGGGCCGGCCCGGTGGTCGACGGGGCGAACCGGCACACCTCGCTCATCGTTCCTCCTGCCGCCGCCGGACGCGGCGCTCGGGCCGCCCGCGCCCTTGGCGCGCCGCCCGCGGGCCCGTCACCCCGCGCCTCAGAGGAAGCGCGCGAGGCGCGCCCGCACGCGCTGCTCGCCCAGCACCGTCATGACCTCGGCCAGATCGGGGCTGTTGCGCGTCCCGCAGATCGCGACCCGGACCACCATCGAGACGTCGCCGACATGGCCCTTCCACGACTCGGGAGAGGCCTTGTACTGCTTCACCTCGCCGGCGTAGCCCAGGGTCACCCCGATCTGCCGGACCTTCTCGAACCACGCCTCCTTCGAGTCGGCCGGATCGAAGGCGTCGAGCATCTGCTTGAGCACCGCCGAGCGGTCCGCCTCCGGGACGTTCTCGGGGAAATCGAACGACTGAAGGCCGTCATAGAGCTCGTCGTAGAAGAAGAAGAGCTGAGGGCGCAGGTCGGGCCAGGTGACGATGCGCTTGTTCGACTTCTTGCCGCCGCGCTCGATGCCGAGCGCGCGCTTCGTGTACTCCGGATCTCGCTCCATCAGGGCCGCGAGCTCCCTGTCGTACGCCCTCGCCCAGTCGAGCCCCTGGGTGTAGACCTCCTCGGCGCTCATCCGGCTCACGACCGCCTGGCTGACGCTCTTCAGCTTGACCAGGTCGCTCAGGGCGCCGCCGGGGGCGAGCTTGTTCAGCTTGAGGGGGAAGGCGGAATAGGGCTTGTCGGGGTTCGCCTTGCGCCAATCCTCGAACGCGGAGTTGGCGATGTTGAGCAGGTACTCGATCGTGGCCGTCTCCGGGACGCCGATCTCCCGGTAATACTCGATGTTCGCCTCGGGATCCTTGCGCTTGCTCAGCTTGCGGCGCGCGTCCGAGACCTTCTGCTCGCCCGTCTCCGGGTCGGTCTCCTCCACGCGATCGAGCTTCTGGATCGGCGGGACGTGGGCGTACTCGACCGGCTTGAACCCGAGCACGCGGAAGAGCTGGAGGTGGAGGGGCATCGACGAGATCCACTCGTCGCCGCGGATCACGTGCGTCGTACGCATCAGGTGATCGTCGACGGCGTGGGCGAAGTGGTAGGTCGGGATGCCGTCCGACTTGAGGAGGATGGTGTCGAGATCGTTGACCGGCATGGAGATGACGCCCTTCACGCCGTCCTTCCACTCGACCCGGCCCGAGACGTCGTCCGGGGCGCGCAGCCGGAGCACGAACGGGGTGCCGCTGGCGAGCGCGTCCTTCACCCGGGCGAGCGGCGCGTCGCGCCACTTCGCCCACCGGCCGTGGTATCCGGGCTTCACCGTGAGCGCCATCTGCTCCTGCCGGATGGCGTCGAGCTCCTCGACGGTGCAGAAGCAGGGGTAGGCGAAGCCGCGGCGGATGAGGTCGATCGCGTAATCTCGGTAGATCTCGACCCGCTCCGTCTGGATGTAGGGGCCGTAGCTGCCCTGCTGGATGAACTCGCCCCGCGCCTCTGGCCCGCCGCCCTCCTTCGCCGGCGCGCGGAGCACGCCCTCCTGGGGCGAGAGATCGAAGCGCGCGAGCGAGTCGACGATGGTGTCGAGCGCGCCGGGGATGGCGCGCTTCACGTCGGTGTCCTCGAGGCGGAGGAAGAAGACTCCCTCGCTCTGGACCGAGAGCCGCTTGTTGATGAGCGACACGAAGATGCCGCCAATGTGCATGAACCCGGTCGGGCTCGGCGCGTAGCGGGTGACCATCGCGCCCTTGGGCAGGGGGCGGCGGGGATAGCGCGCCTCGTACTCCTCGGGCCGCTTGGCCGACGCGGCGGCGTCGCCGAACAGGAGGCGCACGAGCTCGTCGCGGTCCTCTCCGGGGCCCGGTTCGCGGACGGTGACGGGAAGCGTCGTCTCGTTCGTTGCCTGCTTGTCCATGAGGGCGCGTCGCTCCAGGTCTGACATCGGGCGGGGGGCAGCCATTGCACGCCCGCCAGGCCTTGTCAATCGCGGCCTCGGGCGCGGACCGCCGCGGTCCGCGCGGCCGCGCCGGGCGAAACGCGCCCTGCGTCGGACGTCGCGCGTCGCGCGTCGCGCGGCCGCCGCGCTACCGCGGTGTCTTCTCGCCGAGGAGCCAATAGGTCTTCATCGCGCCCTTGCCCTTGATCGCCACGAGGCCCCGCTCCTCGAGGAGGAAGTCCCCCCGGAGCAGGGCATAGCTCGCCTCGCTCACCTGGACGCGCCCGGGCTCTCCGCTCGACTCCATGCGGCTCGCCACGTTCACCGCGTCGCCCCAGAGATCGTAGCTGAACTTCTTCTTGCCGATCACGCCGGCGATGACAGGCCCGGTGTTGATGCCGATCCGGAGCCGGAACGGCTCGCCGTCGTCGGCCGGGAACTGGCTCATGGCGCGGGTCATCGCGAGGGCCATCCGCGCTATCGCCCTCGCGTGGTCGGGGCGCTGCGCCGGCAGGCCGCCGACGACCATGTAGGCGTCTCCGATGGTCTTGATCTTCTCCAGCCCGTGCTGGTCGGCGAGCTGATCGAACGACGAGAACATGCGGTTGAGGAGGCCGACGACCTCGGTCGGGTTCAGCCGCGCGGCGAGGGAGGTGAAGCCGGCGATGTCCGCGAAGAGGATGGTCACCTCCTCGAAGTGCTCGGCGATGAGCTGCTCGTGCTCCTTCAGCTGCTCGGCGATGGATCGCGGCAGGATGTTGAGGAGGAGCCGGTCCGAGCGCTCGTGGGCCCGCTCCGCCGCCGCCTTCGCCTGCTCGAGCGCGGCCTTCTGCTGGCTCTGCCGCCGGGCGTTCGCCTCGAGGACCGAGAGCATGCCGTTGATCGAGCCGGTGAGGCGCGACAGCTCGTCGGTGCCCGGCATGGCGACCCGCGCCGAGAGATCGCCGACGCCGCCGATGTCGGTGACCTCCCGGCTGAGCCGGGCGAGCCGGGAGAGGACGAGCCTCTCCAGGAGCAGCAGGGTGACGCCCCCGAAGACCAGGCCGACGAGCACCGTCACCAGCACGAGGTAGCGCAGGGTGTCGTGGCCCATCCTGAGGATCGCCCGGTCGTTGTCCACGCGCAGGAGCAGCGCCGGCCGGCCGTCGATGTCGTCGAGGACGGTGTACCCGGCGATCCGGTCCTCGCCGAGCGGGTGGACGAGGATCGCCTCGGGGCCGTCCATGGCGGCGCGGGCCTCGCGGAAGTCGGCGGGCAGGTCGGGGTCGTCGAGGCGGCGCACGGCGAGCGAGAGGCCGGCGGGCTCGGTGAGGCGCCTGATCTCGGCGTCCGTCAGGAAGCGGCCGAACGTGACCGTGCCGGCGACGGGCCCGCGGCCCGAGCTGCCGACGCTCGGCTGGGAGCAGACGAGCATGGGCCCGTCCGGCAGGAGGACGATGCCGCCCCGGACCGCGCTCGGCGGCGCGTCCTGCCCGAACAGGAGATCGCCGATGCGGAGCCGCTCGGCGATGCCTCGAGGGAGCGGGGCCCAGCGCTTCCCGGCGCGATCGTAACCGGTGCTGTACACGGGGATTCCGTCCGCATCGGCGAAGACGGCGAGATCGATCCGGGCGATATCGAAGAGCTCGGCGACCAGGTTCGAGCGGACGAACTCTTGATTGCCGTCTTGTACGAACGCGTGCGCGTCGTCCCACTGGCTCCAGTCGGTCCAGCGGGCGTTGAAGTCGTGGACGGCCTGGCTCACCAGGTTGAGGGCGACCTGGACGGTGCGGCGCGTGTCCTGCGCCTCGGCGGCCATGGAGTTGGCGAGGAGCGCCCGCGACGAGACGCCGTAGAGGGCAAAGCTGAGCCCGAGCAGCGTGGCGGCGATCGCCAGCAGCGTCTTCGCGCGCAGCGAGAGCAGGGCGTCGAGGGCGGGCTTCAGCGTCAGGGACGTCGAGCCTATCGAAATGCGCGCCGGCGCGGAAGCGCGGCGGACGGAGGGCGGAGGCGCGGCGGAAGCGCGGCGGATAGAGGGCGGACGGAGCGGAGGCGCGCTGGGCCGATGCTGGGGGCCGAGGTGGACGCGCGCCGGCGGGACGGGGCGGGCGCGGTGCGAGCGAGGTCCGGGGATCCTGGCGCTCGTCTGGACGGGTTCCTCGCTGCTGGATGGGCCGGGAGGGAGCGATGTCCTCCCCGCCCACGCAGCGCGCCAGGCGGCGGTCCCGTGCAGCGCGCCAGGTGCCGAGTTCCAGGTGTGTATCGAGGACGTTGCTGCGGCCGTCCGTGCTGCGGTGCGGTGCGCCTTCGTCATCTCCTGGGAAATTCAGGTTTATGGTAACGAATGCAACTCGTCGGGTCGCCAGCGTTACGGGCCCATGGTGCGCATCGTCACGGTATCGCATTCGACCCGGGTGGCTTCCTTGGACCGCTCTCGCGAGAGCAGATAGAATGCTCTCAATGCTCACGCCCCACCGGCAGCTGGTCGTTCCTGCGCTCCTCCTCATCCTCGCTGCGTGCGCCAACGGCACCGACGAGTTGATGCCCGGGTACTACGAGGAGCAAGCCGGCGGAGGTGGAAGCGGCGGCGGGGGAGGCGAGGGCGGCGCCGGAGGGGTGGACGCGTCATCGAGCTCGAGAGCGAGCTCAAGCTCGAGCTCGAGCTCGAGCTCGGCCGGAGTCGGCGGCGCTGGTGGCGAGGGCGGGAGCAGTGAAGGCGACGGAGGCGAGGGCGGCGCCGGAGGGGCGGCTGGCGAATGCGACTATGGCTCACCGAACACGTGCACTGGGGCAGAGGACCTCGGTGAGATCTCGGGCGATGACGGCGGCGATTCGGTGACGCTGACGGAGACAGGGACCACGTCGAAGTGGTTCAAGGTCTATGTCGTCGACAACGTGAACCTCTCCAGCGTCGAGCGGTTCACTGCCACGCTCACCTCTCCGCCGGGGATGAACTTCGATCTGATCGTCTACGAAGGGGATATCAGCGGACCGGACTGCTTCGCGTCCGGCATGAGGGCGACGGGAACGCCCAAAGAGTCGTTCTCGACCACGTGGAACGACGCTCTTGTTGTGGACGACAATCGCTGGTTCAGCCTCGAGGTGCGCCACGTGGAGGGCACCGCGTGCGGCAGCGATGCCACCTGGACTCTAACCGTCAAAGGCTACTGAGTGTGTCCTCGCCGCCGATTTTTACCGGCAACACAGCCCATTGAGGCTGTGCGCGTCACACACACGCCCCAGCTCGTCTCGTTCCTGTTCCGCGGAGAGGGCTCGTCCTGTGGCGCCGCATTCACGGTGACATCCGCGCCACCACTACGCTAAGATTGTCCATCATCAGCGGCGGGTCCGTCACGTCGAGCGCGCCGTCGCTTATGCCCGCTACGACGATCCCGCGCGTCTGCTCATGGATAGCCGCGGAGGTCGCTATCTGGGCCGCCGCGGCGCCGCCATAGCGATGACTCCACCGGTGAGCTCCCGAAGCGTCGAACTTGGCGATGAGCCAGTCGTAGTCGCTGGCCGTCAGCTCCCCGCCGCCGAAATCGACCGTTCCGCGGAAGCCGCCCGCGAAGACGAGCTCGCCCTCGCTGTCGAGCGCTACGCCCAATAGCGGCTCGCCGCCCAGCTGCGCGGTCGCATCTCCGAACTGCTTCGACCACAAGTGGGAGCCGGTCGACGACAGGCGCACGACGAACAGATCGTCGTCGTCCGCGCCGGTCGTCCTCCGTGGCACGTTTACCCCATTGTTCGTACCCTGGAAGGTGACCGCACCGGAGAAGCTCCCGACAATGCCGGAGTTCCCCGCAGCGTCAACGTCGACGCCGGCGATATCGACCGTGCTGCCGTCGCCATGGATGAAAGCCGTATTCCATAGAGGCACTCCGTTCGCGTCGAACTTGGCCACCCAACCAGACTGTCCCATCCTGGCGGACGCATGAGTTTGGCCAGGACCAAATTCGATCGAGTTCTTGAACGTACCAGCCACCACGGCATGCCCCATTGCATCGACCCCGACGCCCTTACCAGCTTGATAGCCTGGGGGGTCGCCCGCGCGGTCCCCGATCCGGACGCTGTAGACATGACTGCCGTCCTCACCGCTCAGCCTCACCAGGAAGCCGTCCGTGTCCGACACGTCCGCAGTCGCGAGCGTCGAGCCCCCGAAGGCCACGGCCCCGCTGAAGCCCCCAGTGATCACGGCGTCGCCGTTCGGCGTCACGGCGATGTCGATCGGCGTGGTTTGGCCTTGCGGGCCACCGAACTGCCTGCTCCACACATGCCCGCCGTTCGCGCCGAGCTTGGCGACGAGCATATCCGTTGTGCCGCTGGCCGGGAGAACGCCGCCGCCGAGGTTCACGGTTCCCGTGTATTGGGTCGCGAATAGCACGTTGCTCTCCGCGTCCAGCGCCACGGCAGCACCTCGACAGAGGCCACCCCGAACGCGCGAGAGGCACCGCGCGCCGCCCCAGCGCCGCCCCGACGGGCCCGCCTTTCGCCGGCGACGCGGCGCCTCGACCGCTCTCACGCCACATCAGCCCGCGCTGATCGGGATCTGACGGGGCTTGAGCGACGCGCTCTTCGGCAGGTGAATCCGCAGGACGCCCGCCTGGAGCTCCGCGGAGATCCTGTCCGAGTCGATGCCCTGCGGGACCACGAAGCTGCGACGGAAGTCCGGCAGGTTGTCCGCGCTCTGCTCGCGCTCGGCCGCGTCGGCGCGCCGACCCTCGAAGCTCAGCTCCCCCTTCTCCAGGCGAATGGCCAGACGATCCTGCGTCACACCCGGGAGATCCGCCACGACCAGGAGCTCCTCGGCGTTCTCGTAGATGTCCACCGCCGGGGGCACCGCAGGGCGCTGCTGGATCTTCTCAGGGTTGGTCTCAGCGCGGTTCGTCAAGTTGCGATCGGTGCTCATCTTCTTCACTCCTTCCTCGCCTTCTTCAGTGCATTCCAAATCCGCTGCTCGCGGGAGCGCCCCTCTCCGTCGGCTCCCGCCCGCCTCAGCGCGCCGTCACCGTGATCTGCCGCGGCTGCGCCTCGGCGGCCTTGTTCAGCGTCAGCGTCAGCACGCCGTTCTTCAGCACCGCGGTCGTCTTCTCGGGATCGACCTTGCTCGGCAGCGTGAAGCTCCGGCTGAAGCGCACCCCGCCCCGCTCCTTGCGGTGGACCAGATACCCCTCGGGCGCGTCCGACTTGCGCTCGCCGCTCACCGTCAGGACGTCCTGGTTGAGCGAGATCTGCACGTCCTTCTCCGTCAGCCCAGGAAGATCCGCCTTCACGACCAGCGCGCTGCCCGTGTCATACAGGTGGATGCGCGGGCCAGGCGTGTACCGGGGCGACTGGTCGAACTCGCCGCGGAGCGACGAGCGGGGCGCGTCGTAGTCCTCGAACACCCGATCCATCCGCCGGCGAAGCTCATCCATCATGGCAAACGTGCGATCGAAATCCGTGTAACGGTTCAGCATGACGACTCCTCCGTGACCCCCGCGCGCGGCGCGCGCCGGGGCCTCGCCCGCGGCGCCGTCACCCTGCTCGCGACGGCCCTTTTGTTGTAGCGTTACGGGACCTTGGCTCCGAGAGCCGGTCTCTTCGCACCGCCCAATCTTCGCACGCCGCCGATGGTGTCAAGAGCCGGGCCAGCCACCTCTCCCCGCACCAGACCGCCAGGAAAAGCGGACACGACAGCCACGGCCAGCCTCCCGCAGAGGACCTCCAGGACACCCGCAAGACGCCCCCGGCAAGCTCCAGCAAGACGCTCCGGCCGCGCGCGCCCGGCAGATCGACCAGCCTGAACGACCCTAGAAATGCATTCCTGAAATTGCTACGAACCATGGACATGCCGAACCGCCCGCCCGCCGCCCGCCGCTCGTGGACCGCCCGCCTCCTCGCGGCCGCGTCCGCCGGAGCGCTGTCCCTCGCGCTGATCTCGGGCGCCGCGCTGGCGCTGCCGACCGTGGGCGACCGGGCGCCGAACGCGCGCGTCGAGGACGCCGACGGCCGCGAGCTCCAGCTCAAGGCGCTGCGGGGCAAGCCGATCCTCATCATGTACGAGGACAAGGACTCGACGGCGCAGAACCAGGCGCTCAAGGACGCGCTGGCGAAGCTCGCGAAGGGCGACCGCTACCGGCGAGCCATGGCCGTCACCGCGATCGCCGACGTGAGCTCCTACGACTTCTGGCCGGCGAAGGGGTTCGTGAAGGACGCCATCCGCGAGGAGTCGCGGAAGGTCCGCGCGACCATCTACTGCGACTGGGACGGCTCCTTCCGCGAGGCCTACCGCCTCCGCCGCGGCATCAGCAACGTCGTCCTCGTCGGCAAGAGCGGCCAGGTGCTCTTCGCGGCCGAGGGCAAGCTCAAGCCCGAGGCGCAGACGAGGGTCCTCGACCTGCTCCGCAACGAGGTCGAGGGCTGACCGCGGCGCGCGCCGAGGTCGAGGGCCGACCGAGGCGCGCGCTCAGCTCGCGTCCTTGCGGCGCCGGCGCGAGAGCAGCGCCGACTCGACCTGCGTGCGGATCTCCGTGATGTCCGCGGCCGCCACGATGCCGCCGCGCGCCTCGATGAACGGCCGGAGCGCCTCGGAGCCCGCGCCGCCCACGATCCACGCCGCGTCCCGGCAGGCGTCGGCGTAGGCGTCGACGAGCTCGCGCGCGGTCGGCGGCGGCGGCGGGATCGCGACCGTCAGCGCCACCATGTCCGGCGCGAGCGACTCGACCGCGCGCGCGATCGCGGCGGGCGGCGTCCGCGGGCCGAGCACGATCGAGCGGAAACCCCACGCGCAGAAGCGCAGGCCGATGCCGAACAGCCCGAGCACGTGATCCTCGTCGGCGAAGGCGGCGAGCAGCACGCGCCGGCCGCTCTCGCCCGGCTGCGCGAGCCGCAGGAGGTGCACCAGCGTCGCGCCGAGGACCTGCGAGGCGAGGTGCTCCTGCGCGACCGTGATCTTCCCCTCGTGCCAGAGATCGCCGATCCGCTCGAGCGCCGGGCCGAGCGCGCGCTCGAAGATCGTCACCGCAGGGCCGAGCGAGAGGGCCCGGTTCACCTCGGCCTCGAGGCCGTCGGGATCGAACCGGATCGCGGCGTCGACGATGCGCTCGCTCGCGCCCGCGAACGCGTCGCCGCCGTTCGAGGGCGCCGGCGCGCGCGGCGCCTCCGTCTCGAGCACCATGCGCGCCGCCTCGGCGGCCGCCATCCCGCCGTTCACGTAGTCGCGCATCTTCTTGATCACCGCGACGTCGTCATCGCTGTACAGGCGGTACGCCGACGCCGTGCGCGCAGGGGACGGCACGCCGTACCGGCGCTCCCACGCGCGCAGCGTCGCCGAGGACACGCCACACATCTTGGAGACGGCATGGATTCTGTAGCGGCTCACGTGGACAACCCTGGTCGACCCGCCGGGCCGCAGCCGCCAGCGCCGGCTCGACGCGCCGAGCCGACGGGCAGCGAGGCCCAGGAAGGTCATCTTGTGCAGATGCTTTCGCCTTTGTCAAAGGCTGGGACAAACTTTATACTCGCCGCCATGCAAAACACCAGCGCTTCGTCGGCGCAGGAAGAGCGGCCCGGCGCCTCGCCGGGCGAGGACGGGGCTGCCCCGCCGCTGGCGGGCCGCCGGGGATCCAGGCCGCGCGCCGTCGTGATCGGCAGCGGCTTCGGGGGGCTCGCGGCGGCCGTGCGGCTCGGGGTGCGGGGCTACGAGGTCACGGTCGTCGAGAAGCTCGACGCGCCGGGCGGGCGCGCGTACGTGCACCGGCAGGACGGCTTCACCTTCGACGCGGGGCCGACCGTCATCACGGCGCCGTTCCTCTTCGAGGAGCTCTGGCAGCTCTGCGGCCGGAAGATGGCCGACGACATCGACCTCAGGCCGGTGACGCCGTTCTACCGGATCCGCTTCCACGACGGCGTGACCTTCGACTACACGGGCGACGCCGCCGCGATGCGCGCCGAGGTCGCGCGCCTGTCACCCGGCGACGTCGCGGGCTACGAGCGCTTCGTCAAGATGAGCGAGGCGATCTTCCGCGTCGGCTTCGAGGAGCTCGCCCACGTGCCGTTCGGGTCGTGGACGGACATGGCGCGCATCGTGCCCGACATGATGCGGCTCGAGAGCTACCGCACGGTCTACGGGCTCGTCGCGAAGCACGTGAAGGACGACCGCCTGCGCCAGGTGCTGAGCTTCCACCCGCTGCTCGTCGGCGGGAACCCGTTCTCGACCACCTCGATCTACAGCCTGATCGCGTTCCTCGAGCGCAACTGGGGCGTGCACTTCCCGATCGGCGGCACCGGCGCCCTCGTGCGCGGGCTCGTGGCCCTCATCGAGGGGCTCGGCGGGTCGGTGCGGTGCGGCGCCGAGGTGCGGCGCATCGCGGTCGAGGGCGGCCGCGCGCGGGGCGTCGAGCTCGCGTCGGGGGAGCGGCTCGCGGCCGACGTCGTGGTCTCGAACGCGGACTCGGCGTGGACGTACCGGCACCTCGTGGCGCCCGAGGCGCGGCGGCGCTGGACCGACCGCCGCATCGAGCGGCAGCGCTACTCGATGAGCCTCTTCGTGTGGTACTTCGGCACGCGCCGGCAGTACCCGGACGTCGCGCACCACACCATCCTCCTCGGCCCGCGGTACAAGCCGCTGCTCGAGGACATCTTCCAGAGGCACGTGCTCGCAGACGATTTCAGCCTGTACCTGCACCGGCCGACCGCCACGGACCCGGCCCTCGCGCCGCCCGGGTGCGACGCGTTCTACGTGCTGTCGCCGGTGCCGAACCTGCTCAGCGGCACGGACTGGCCCGCGACCCAGGAGCGCTACCGGCGCTCGGTCGCGGCGCTGCTCGAGGCGACGCTCCTGCCGGGGCTCGAGGGCGCGCTCGCGAGCTCGCGGCTCCTCACGCCGCAGGATTTCCAGGACCGGCTGCTGTCGTTCCGGGGCGCGGCGTTCGGGCCGGAGCCGGTGCTCACGCAGAGCGCCTTCTTCCGGCCCCACAACGCGAGCGAGGACGTCGAGCACCTCTACCTCGTCGGGGCAGGGACGCACCCGGGGGCCGGCCTGCCCGGGGTGCTCTCGTCGGCGCGCGTGCTGGATCGGGTGGTGCCGGATGCATCGACCTTCCGTTGAGGCGTCGGCGGCGGACTTCGCCGCGTGCAGGGCGCTCCTGCGCAAGGGGTCGAAGAGCTTCGCCGCCGCGGCGCTCCTCCTGCCCGCGCGGGTGAGGGAGCCGGCCGCGGCGTTCTACGCGTTCTGCCGCGTCGCCGACGACGCGGTCGACGAGCTCGGCGAGCACGCCCCGCCGTCCGCGGCCGCGGCGGCGGTGGCGGCCCTGCGCGAGCGGCTCGCGCGCGCGGCGACGGGCCGCCCCGACGACGGCCCCGTCGACCGGGCGCTCGCCCACGTCATGGCGGCGCACGCGCTGCCGCGCGCGTTCATCGAGGCGCTGCTCGAGGGGTTCGCGTGGGACGCGGAGGGGCGCCGCTACGAGACGCTCCCGGAGCTGAACGCCTACGCGGCGCGCGTGGCGGGCGCCGTGGGCGCGACGATGTCGACGCTCATGGGGGCGCGCGGGCCCGACGCGCTCGCGCGGGCGTGCGATCTGGGCGTCGCCATGCAGCTCACGAACATCGCGCGCGACGTCGGGGAGGACGCCCGGCGCGGGCGGATCTACCTGCCGCTCGCGTGGATGCGCGAGGCCGGGATCGAGCCGGACGCGTGGCTCCTGCGGCCCGCCTTCGACGACCGGCTGGGGCGGATCGTCTCGCGGCTGCTCGCCGAGGCGGAGGTGCTCTACCGCCGCGCGGGCGCCGGGATCCCGATGCTGCCGCGCGACTGCCGCGCCGCGATCCAGGCGGCGCGGCTGATCTACGCGGACATCGGGCGCGCCGTCGCGCGCCGCGGCTTCGACTCGGTGTCGGCGCGGGCCGTGGTGTCGCCGGGCCGCAAGCTGTGGCTGGTGCTGCAGGCGCTCGTCCGCAGGCCGGTCGCGCCGGCGGAGGAGCGCGAGCTCGGCGCGGCGCCGCCGCTCGACGAGGTCCGCTTCCTCCTGGAGGCGGCCCGATGAGCGCCGGGGCGGGCGGCGCGGCGGCGCGGGAGCTCGACGCGGCGCGGGCGCGCGTGCGCGAGGCGGGCGGCGAGGCGCTGCTCGCGCGCCTCGAGCACCTCGACGCGGCGCGGGCCGAGCCCCCGCGGCCGGCGGCGGCGCCGCGGCCGCCGGGCCGGGGCGCGGCCGTCGATTTCGACGTCGTCGTCGCGGGCGGCGGGCTGTCGCTCCTGCTCGCGCCGATGCTCGCGTCGGCCGGGCTGCGGGTCGCGGTGCTCGACCGGGCGCGGATCGGCGCGGCGCACCGCGAGTGGAACGCCGGGACGGCCGAGGTGGCCGCGCTCGAGGCGTCGGGGATCTTCGCGCCGGGCGAGGTGGGGCGGCTCGTGGTCGCCCGCTACGTCGAGGGGCTGTGCCGCTGGCACGGCGGCGGGACGTACCCGGTGCGCGGCGTGCTCGATCACGCCATCGACGCGGGGGGGCTGCTCGCCGCGGCGCGGGCCCGGGCCGAGGCGCTCGGGGTGACGCTGCTCGACGGGCACGCGCTGCTCGGGCACGCGGAGGGTCCGGACGCGGTCGCGCTCGCGGTGGCCGAGGCGCGGCCGGGCGCCGCGCCGCGCGGCCTGTCCGCGCGGCTCCTCGTCGACGCGCGCGGCGCGGCGAGCCCCTACGCGACCGCGGATCTGGTCTGTCCGACGGTCGGCGGCGTGCTCGCGGGGCTGGCCGAGGGCGACGGCGCGCGGCGGATCCGGCCGGACGTCGGCGAGATCCTCGCCACCACGGAGGACGTCGAGGAGGGCCGGCAGCACCTCTGGGAGGCGTTCCCGGGGCGGCCGGGCGAGACGACGGTCTACCTCTTCTATTACGCGCGCTCCGGGGACGTCGGGCCGGGCGCGCTCCTGTCGCTCTACGCGCGGTTCTTCCGGCTCCTCTCGCGGTACAAGGAGGGCGACGCGCGCCTCGTCCGGCCGACGTTCGGGTTCATCCCCGGCTGGTCGCGGCTGTCGGCCGCGCCGCGCGCGCCGGGGCGGCGGGTGCGGCTCGTGGGCGACGCGGCGGCGCGGCACTCGCCGCTGACGTTCTGCGGCTTCGGCGCGAACGTCCGCGAGCTCGCGACCACGGCCGCCGATCTGGCGCGCGCGGTGGCGGACCCGAGCGCGCCGAGCACGGCGCGCGACGCGCCGGTGCACTCGGGCACGGGCGCGCTCGCGGCCCTCATGGCGAGGCCGGCCGGCGGGGCGAGGGCAGGGGAGATGAACGCGCTCCTCAACACGGCGTTCGCCGTGCTCCACGCGATGGGCGACGACGCCTACGCGGCGCTCCTGCGCGACGAGATGCAACCCGCCGATTTTGTTCGGTTTTTGCGGGAGACGGCGGCGCGGCGGCCCGAGGTGTACCGCGAGGTCGTGAGCGCGCTGCCGCTCCGGGCCATCGGCCGCTGGGGCGCGGGGCTCGCGCGGGAGCTCTACCGCGCGCGCTGAGAGGGCGCGTCCTCCGCGGCGCCCGCCGCCGCCCGGCGCGCGAGGACGAGGGGCCCGAGGAACAGGCCGAACGGCGGGCCCCCGGTGCTGTGGTGGACGCGGTGCGCGTCGCGGACGCGCGCGAGGTAGGGGATGCGCGCGAGGCCCGAGACCGGGAGCCGCCGGTGGACGAGGCCGTCGTGGACGAGGACGTACGCGAGGCCGAAGGCGGTCATGCCGAGGCCGAAGCCGAACGCGGCCTCGCGCAGCGGTCCCGGCGCGCCCTCGCCGCCGTAGATGATGAGCCCGGCGGCGATCGGGGCGTGGAGGAACGCGAGCGCGTCGTTCTGCTCGAAGGCGCCGCGCCGCTTCATGTGGTGGGAGCGGTGGATGCTCCAGAGGGCGTGATGCCAGACCCTGCCGTGGAGGAGCGCGGCCCACACCTCCATGATCGCGAAGGCGGCGAGCGCCGTGGCGATCCAGATCGCGAGCGTCATCGCGCCCTCCGCATGCGGAACGGCAGGAGGAACTGCACCCAGGGGCTGGCGAAGCGGTCGAGCGAGAGGGCCTCGTGGACGACCGTCGCCGGCTTGCCGCCGAACGTCGCGGCCGCGAGGGAACGCGCGTAGAACGGCGTGTCCTCGTAGGTGCGGAGGAGCCGCGGCGAGGAGCCCGGGTCGGCGGCGATCTCCCGCGCCATGCCCCAGCGCGTGTCGCCGAGCGGCCGCGGGGCGAGCGGCGGGAGCTCGCGCGCGCCGCCCCCCGCGTCGAACGCGGGCGAGAGGAGCACGCGCGTGCCGTCGCGGCGCCGGACATCGTAGGTGAGGGCGATCCCGTCCGACCCGAGCGCGCGCGACCAGGTCCAGCGGTCGAACGCGCGCTCGAGCGGCTCGTCGCCGGCGTTCGTGTCGAGGTACGCGCTGCCGGAGAAGCGCAGCGACGGGTGCGCGAGCTCGACCTCGGCGCGCGCGATCGGCGCGAGCGGCGACCAGCGGTGCCGCCCCCACCGGTCCAGCGCGACCCCGGCGCGCGCGCCCAGCGCCGCGGGCTCGGGCGCGGACGGGCGGAGGCGCACCGTCCCGGCGAGGCGCGAGGGGACCGGCGCCGTGACCTCGTCGAAGGCGACGCGGAGCTCGCCCCCGGACCACTCCATCACGCTCGGGCCGATGGCGAGCGACCGCGGCGCCCGGAAGACGGCGCCCCGCGGCCGCTCGGTCAGCGCCCAGCGATCGGCGCGCGGGCCGTACAGCGCGACGTTCATCGCGCAGTGCATGAGCGGGTCCGCGGCGCCGCGCGCGCGGGCCCTGGCGTAGTACGGCGAGAAGACGCTCCCGAGCATCGCGATGATCGTGATCGCGCTCCGGCCGTCGTCGCTCACCGCGTCCAGGTACCACCAGGCGTAGCCGCCGCTCGGGATCTCGAGGTCGAAGCGAGGTCCTCCATCACGCTCCGCGCCGCCAGCTGGCCGCTCAGCGCCGCCATCGGCACGCCCGCCCCCGGGTGCGCGCTCCCACCGGCGAAGTACAGGCCCGGGAGCTTCGAGCGCGAGGCCGGGCGCGCGAAGGTGGAGTTCCACCCGTGGGACACCGGCCCGTAGAGCGCGCCCCCCGTCGCCGGGAACATGCGCTCGAAGTCCGCCGGCGTCGTCGCCACCGGCGAGGGGCCGGTGCTCTTCAGCGAGAGGCCGAACCGCTGCAGCTGCTGGAACACGCGCTGTTCCCATTCGTGGATCTCCGTGGATGAGGGGGTGTGCATATCACCGGTCGCAGGGGCGTTGACGATGAAAAACAGGCGCTCTTCTGCAGGCGTGGGCGCGGGCGCGGGCGTCGCGGCGAGCTCGGGGGACGGCTGGTTCCAGCGGTCCTCGGCGCAGATGAAGATGGTGGGGTCGCGCGGGGCCTCGGCGCGATCGAAGAGGTGGCGGAACTCGGCCTCGTAGTCCCTCGAGAAGAAGACGTTGTGCCGGAGCAGGGGAAAGCCGCTCACCTCGGCCACGAGCGCCAAGGTGACCGCCGAGAGCGACCGCGGCGCCTCGGCCGGGGCCTTGCGGGCGGCGCGCTGGCCGAACAGGCCGCTCCGCAGCGCCGCCGGGTCGGCGTTCATCACGATCGCGTCGGCCTCGATGCGCTCGCCGCCCTCGAGCACGACGCCCGCCGCCCGGCCACGGCCCTCCTCGATGCCGGCGACGTGCGCGCCGCAGCGCAGGGTCGCCCCGGCGCGGGTCGCGGCCGCGGCGAGCGCCTCGGCCACCCGGTACATCCCGCCCTCGGGGAGCCAGACGCCCTCGCGCTCCACGTGCGCGATGACGCTCAGCGTCGCCGGCGCGAGGTACGGCGACGAGCCGCAGTAGGTGGCGTAGCGCCCGAACAGCTGAAGCAGGCGCGCGTCCGCGAAGAAGTCGCCGAGCGCGCGGTGGAGGGTGCGGTGCCCGTCGATCTTCATCATCCCGCCGAGGCCCAGGCTGCCCGCCGTGCTCAGGATCGTCTTGAGCGTGGGCCGCTCCGCGCGCAGGAACGGCGCCTCCACCACGTCGAAGATCTCGCGCGCGTACCGGCAGAACCGGCGGTACCCGTCCGCCTCCCGCGCCCCCGCGAGCGCGCCGATCGCATCCGCGCTGCGCTCGAGGTCCGCGAAGAGATCGAGCGTCGAGCCGTCCGGCCAGGCGTGGCGCGCGAGCGTCTCGACCGGGCGGAGCGGCACGCAGTCCCCGAAGCTCTGCCCGAGCGACGCGAAGATCTCGTCGAAGACCCACCGCATCGTGAGCGCCGTCGGGCCGACGTCGAGGCGGCGATCGCCGATGGCCACCTCGCGCATCTTTCCGCCGACGCGCGCCGCCCGCTCGAGTAGCACGACGTCGAGCCCGTTCGATGCAAGGAGCGCGGCCGCGGTCAGCCCGCCGATGCCCCCGCCGATCACCACGACGCGATCTCGTGTGTCCACCATGGAGCCGCAGTGTACCCGGCGCGGGTGGTTTGTCTATACTTTGTTTAACTAGTGTTCAAACTGTTGACAATCCCTTGATCATCGCCCAAAACTCGGCCGATATGGATTTCGATCGCCGGATCGAGCGCGTCCTTCTCGTCGCCATCGAGTCGCTCTCCTCGCCCGCGTCGCCGCCCGGGCTCCTCGCGGCGACGCACCACGCCGTCTTCCCTGGGGGCGCCCGCATCCGGCCGCGGCTCTGCCTGGCCGTCGCCTCGGCGTACGGCGATCCTGCGCCGGAGGTCGCGGACGCGGCGGCGGCGGCGGTCGAGCTCATCCACTGCGCTTCGCTGGTCCATGACGACCTCCCGTGCTTCGACGACGCGCCGTTCCGGCGCGGCCAGCCCTCGGTCCACCGGGCCTTCGGCGAGCCGATCGCGGTGCTCGCCGGCGATCAGCTGATCGTGCTCGCCTTCGAGGCGCTCGCGCGCGGCGCGTTCCACGCGGTGGCGAGCGGGGTGTCGGACGCGCGGCGGGCGGTCCGGTTCTTCGAGGTGCTCGCGGGCGGCGTCGGGATGCCCCAGGGGATCATCGCCGGGCAGGCGTGGGAGTCGGAGGCGAAGGTCGCGCTGTCGGCGTACCGGCGCGCGAAGACGGGGGCGCTGTTCGAGGCGGCGGCGACGCTGGGCGCGCTCTCGGCGGGCCAGGACGGGGCGGCCTGGGGGGACCTCGGGCAGCGCATCGGCGAGGCGTACCAGGTCGCGGACGACGTGCTCGACCTGATCGGCCAGCCGGAGGACATGGGCAAGCCGGCGGGGCGGGACGGGGCGCTGGGGCGGCCGAACACGGCGCTGGAGCTCGGGCTCTCGGGGACGACGCGGCTGCTCCAGCGGCTCATCCAGGACGCGGTCGAGTCGGTGCCGCAGTGCCCGCGGGCCGATGACGTGCGGTCGTGGGCGGTCGAGCTGGGGGACAGGCTCCTCCGGGCGTGCGCGAGGCGGGCGGCAGTCCCGAACGTGAGCTCCGCGTAGCGGGCTCTGCTCGGCGTGACGGCCCCCGAGGGGGGAGCTCGGCGGCCGTCCGAGACTTAGGGGTTGCGGAGGAACAGGGCTGTTTGCGCGTCGCCGGACGGAAGCGATAAACGAGCTTCGGGAAAGGCCTTAATGCGGCGTCGATATGAGACAGAGCGCGTGCGGGCCGGCTCGACGAACCGTGTTTGGAGTGCCATCCTCGGCAGGCCTTTCCGCGCCTGCCGCGGCGGGCATGGGCGTGGGGCGGCGCGGAGGGGATATGCCCTGCGCCTCGTGATGCAAGGGGTGGATCGTAGTCCGCGATCGGGGGGATTGGGGATGAGGGCGATTCGGGAGCAGCACGCCACCATCGTTTCTCGCAAGCTCGAGGCCGACAGCCCAGGGGGAATGCGCGAGGCGATCACCTCCGTCGAGCAGCTCGCGCGCGTCGCGCGAGGGCGGCTCCGGGACCGGGTGGTGGACGTCGGGAGCCCGACGAACGCAGGCCTCCGGGGCGCGCCGAGGAGCGCGAGCTTCGTCCGGTCAAGCGCCGCCGTGCCGCTGCACGTGTCGCGCATGCTGCTCGATCGACACCAGCTCGCAGCCCACGCGCTCGCCCACCTCTACGCGGAGATCGAGGCCTGCAGGGCGCTCGCCAGCTGGGCGTGCGAGACCGGCGGCGAGGCCAGGCCCGTCGCCGAGGCGCACGCCGGAGCGCTGCTGCTCTCGCTGCGCGGAGGCGTCGATCTGGGGGGCGGCGAGATCGCGCCGCTCGGCGAGTTCGAGCTCCGCGACGACGAGGTCGCCAAGGCGATCGGACACCCCGCGGTCACCGCGTGGGCGCGCGACGCGGGGTCGGGCGCGGCCGTGGCAACGCTCGCGCGCACGGCCGCGGAGCAGGGGATCCCCGGCTGCGGCGGCGCCGAGGACGAGCGCGTCGGCTGGATACGGCACAACATGCGCGACTTCGTGGAGCGCCTCGTCGAGCCGCTCGCCCCGGAGATCCACCGGCGCAACGGGCTCATCCCGGAGTCGATCGTCCGCCGCATGGGGGAGTTCGGGGTGTTCCGGCTGGCCACCGCGCCCGAGCACGGCGGCGATGGGCTCGGCGCGGCCGCCATGGCCGCCGCCGTCGAGGAGCTCGCGCGCGGGTCGCTCGGCTTCGGCGTGCTCACCATGACCGCCTCCACCGCGGCGGACCTCCTCGCCCGATCCGGCACGGACCTCCAGCGCAGGACGTGGCTGCCGCGCATCGCGGGCGGCGAGGCGCGCTGCGCCCTCGCGCTCTCGGAGCCCGCCTACGGATCCGACCTCGCGCGCGTCGCCACGCGCGCCGAGCGCCAGGCCGATGGCAGCTACCTCATCACCGGCAAGAAGACATGGGTCACCGGCGCGTCGCGCGCCGACCTCGTGCTCACCCTCGCGCGGACCACGACGCCCGGCGGACAGGGGCAGCAGCCGCTCGGGCCAAGCCTCTTCGCCATCGCCAAGCGGCGCGGCGCGCCCGGCGCCGACTTCCCGGACGCGGGGATCGCCGGGGCCGAGCTGCGGGCGCTCGGACAGCGAGGCATGGGCCATTACGAGCTCCGGATCGAGGGGCTCCAGGTCGGCCGCGAGGCGCTGCTCGGCGAGCGCGAGGGCGAGGGGATCGCCCAGCTCCAGCGGTCGCTCGCGATCGGCCGCGTCTACGCGGCGGCGTGCGGCGTGGGCGTGGCGCAGGCCGCGCTGGAGCTCGCGCTCGAGCGGGCCAGGACGCGCGTGCAGTTCGGGTCGCAGCTCATCTCCTTCCCGCGCGTGGCGCACCGGATCGGCGGGCTCATCGCCCGCGTCGCGGCCGCGCGCCAGCTCACGCGCGCCGCCGCGCAGGCCGCGGACTCGGGGCAGCCGTGCGAGCTCACGTCCGCCATGGCGAAGCTGTTCTCGAGCCGCGTCGCCTGGGACGCGGCCGACGCCTGCATGCAGGTCCACGGGGCGAACGGCTACGCCGAGAGCTCGGTCCCGGCGCGGCTCCTGCTCGACGCGCGCAGCCTCGCGTTCCACCTGGGCACGCGCGAGGTGCTCGCGCAGGGCATCGCGCGCGCCCTGCTCGAGGGATCGCTGCCCTGAGCGGGCCCGCCCCGGCGCGGCGCGGCGCGCGGGCGCACGCGGCCGTGGGCGCCCGCGCCACGCCGGGCCAGCGCGCGCGGGCGGCGCCGTCGTCAGCGGTGCGCGCCTGTGCCATCATCGCGCGGACCGATGGTCCGCGTCCGCTCTCCCCGCTACGGCCGCAAGCTCGACGATTTCACGGTGGGCGCGGTGTACGCCCACCCCTGGGACGTCACCGTCGACGAGGGGATGCTCGCGCTCTTCGCGGCCTCGTTCCAGGACGCGATCCCGACCTACTCGAGCCGCGTCGCCGCCCGATCGGTGGGGCTCAGGGACAGGCCGGTGAGCCCGCTGCTGCTCCTCAACCTCGGGATCTCCTTCAGCGTCCACGACGTGAGCGAGCAGGCGATCGCGCACCTCGCGTACATCGACGTGCGCTTCCCGGAGGCCTGCTATCCAGGGGACACGCTGCGCGCGAGCTCGATGGTCATCGGCAAGAAGCCGGTGTCCACGGGCGACAAGGGCGTCGTCCACGTCCGGACGCAGGTGGTGAACCAGGACGGGCTGCTCGTCTGCTCGTTCGAGCGCAAGGCCCTCGTGCCCCCCGGCCGCGTCGCGGAGCGCCCCGCGGACGCGCCGCACGCGGTCGTGCAGCCGGACGAGCCCCCGGGGCGCCTGCCGAGGGAGCTCGGCGGCCCGCTCGCGCCGCCGGCGCGCCACGGCGGCTTCGCCTGCTTCTGGGAAGACTTCGAGGTGGGCGACGTGCTCACCCACGAGGTCGGCCGGACGGTCGGCGACAGCGAGCACATGCAGCTCGCGACCCTCCTGCGCAACTCCCACCCGCTGCACCTCGACGAGCAGTACTGCAAGGCGAGCTCCTTCGCGAAGACGCGCGTCGTCCACGGCGGGCTCGTGCTGTCCTGGGTGCTCGCGCTCTCGAGCCGGGACACGGCCGGGTGCGGCGTATGGGACCTCGGCCTCGACGACGGCGCCCACCCGAGCGGCGTCCTCGCAGGCGACACGCTCTTCGCCGCGTCGAAGGTGATCGCCCGGGAAGAGGCCGGCGCGGGCGCGGGGAGCGTCACGTTCCGGATCGTCGGCGTGAAGAACACGCCGCCCCGCGCGCTGCTCGAGCAGGGGGCCGACCTGTTCACCCCCGAGCTCGGCAAGGCCGACGGCAGGGTCAAGGAAAAGGTCGTGGAGATCACGCGAACGCTGCTCGTGCGGCGACGGAGCTAGGCGCGCTCGCGCGCCGCGACCGCGGAGCGCGCCGCAGAAGAGGGATCCCCCGCGGGGCGCGCCGCGGCATACAATGCGCGTCATGAGCACCGGCGCTCCGCGACGAGGGACAGAACGGCCATGAGCGCGGCTGCGAGCCGTGAGCTCGACGCGCTCCGCGCGCGCGTCGCCGAGCTGGAGCAGGCGCTGTCGCGCGCCGAGGCGTCACTCCAGCGCGGCTCCAGCGCGGACCGGCCCGCGGCGCCGATCCGCGCGCGGGGCCCCGTCGCCATCGGGTCGGAGGCGCAGCTCGACGAGGCCGAGCAGGCGGCCCAGATGGGCAACTGGCTCTGGGAGCTCGACTCGAACCACGTCACGTGGTCGCGGCAGCTGTTCCGGATCCTGGGCTGCGATCCCGCGACGGACAAGCCGTCGACGGAGGCGTTCCTCGCGGCCGTCCACCCCGACGACCGGGAGCGGATGCACGCCGGCCTGACGCTGGCGATCGAGACCGGCGAGGGAACCGGCGCGAGCGCGTTCCGCGTGCGCCACCGGGACGGCACGGTGCGGGAGTGCCTCCTGAGCAGCCTGCCCGTCGTCGAGGGGGCGGGGCCGCCCACCCGGTTCTTCGGCGCGATCGTCGACCTCACCGAGCGCCGCCGCGCCGAGCAGGAGCTCCGCCGCAGCGAGCGCATGCTCAACGAGGCGCAGCGCATCGCCCAGGTGGGCAGCTGGTCCTACGACCTCGCGTCGCGGACCATCCGCTGGTCCGAGGAGCTCTTCCATATCCTCGGCGTCAACCCGTCGGTGCGCCCGACGTTCGAGCTCTTCGCGAGCCTCATCCACCCGGAGGACCGCCACCGCGTCTTCGGCGGCGCGGAGAGCGCGTCGCCGCTCGGCATCGCGAGCCCCGTCGAGTGCCGCGTCGTGCGCCCGTCGAGCGGGGAGCTGCGGCACGTGCAGATGGCGGCGCAGCTGCTCACGGACGACGCCGGGGCGATCACCGGGCTCGTCGGCACGAGCCTCGACATCACCGAGCGCCGGCGCCTCGAGGAGCAGCTCCTGCACAGCCAGAAGCTCGAGGCGATCGGGCGCCTCGCCGGCGGGGTCGCGCACGACTTCAACAACATGCTCACCGCGATCTTCGGGCACAGGGAGCTCGCGGTGCGCAAGGTGCCGCCGTCGTCGCCCGTGCTCGATCACCTCACGCAGATCGGCACCGCCGCGGAGCGCGCCGCGGCGCTCACGCGGCAGCTGCTCGCGTTCGCGCGCAAGCAGCTCATCCAGCCGACCGTGGTCGACCCGAACGCGCTCATCCTCGGCGTCGAGCCGCTCCTCCGCCCGCTCGTCGGCGAGGACGTGGAGCTCGCCGTGCTGCCGGGGGGCCAGGTCTGGCCCATCCACATCGATCGCGGCCAGTTCGAGCAGCTGCTCATGAACCTCGCCGTGAACGCGCGCGACGCGATGCCCGCCGGGGGCCGCCTGACCATCGAGACCGCGAACACGACGATCGAGGCGGGCGACGCGGCGTCGAGGCCCGAGATCGAGCCGGGCGACTACGTGGAGCTCACGGTCACCGACACCGGGCAGGGCATCGACGACGCCATCCGGCACTACGTGTTCGAGCCGTTCTTCACGACGAAGGAGCCGGGCAAGGGGTCGGGGCTCGGGCTCGCGACGTGCCACGGCATCGTGAAGCAGCACGGCGGCCACATCTGGTTCTCGAGCGCCCCCGGCCAGGGGACGCGCTTCACGATCTGCTTCCCGCGCGTGCGCGGCGCGCCGTCCGAGCAGCCCGCGAGGGCGCCCTCCGCCGTCTCTGGGGGCGGGGAGACGGTGCTCGTCGTGGAGGACGAGGCGCAGGTGCGCGACCTGTGCGTCACCGCGCTGCGCTCGTTCGGGTACTCGGTCCTCGCGGCGCGGAACGGCAAGGAGGCGGTCGCGCTCGCGGCCACCTACTCAGGCGCCATCCACCTGCTCGTGAGCGACGTGGTCCTGCCCGACGCGCGCGGCCCCGCGCTCGCGGCGGCGCTCGCCCGCGCGCGCGCGCCGCTGCCCGTCCTGTACGCGTCGGGCTACACCGAGGACTCCCTCTTCCCGGGCGATCTGCTCGACGGGTCCGTCCACTTCCTCGCCAAGCCGTACACGCCCACGCAGCTCGCGAAGGCGGTGCGCGCCGTGCTCGACGCGTCCGCGCAGGCGCGGCGGGCGAAGGGCCCGGGCGACGCGCCGCCGCCGGCGGCCGCCGAGCGCCTGCAGTGAGCGCGCCCGCGCGCGACGGAGGGCACACACAGCGGAGCGGCGGCGCCGGAGCGCGCCGCGTGTGCGCGCGTGTGTCCGCGCGCGCGCCGCGACCTCGGGCGCTCCGCGCTGGCCCGAGCGGCCGGAGAGCATCTATCCTGGGCGGGCGGCCGTCTCGATGAAGATCCGAGGCTCAGCGCTCATGCATACGAGGACCTACCTGCAGACGCGGTGGGGGAGCCAGGCCATGTCGGTCCTCGACGCCAAGCTGCCCGCCGCCGCCCGCGCGGTCTTCTCGTCGCCCGATCTCGTGGCGCACAGCTGGTACCCTGTCGCGGTCTGGAACGCCATCGCGGACGAGATCTCGAGGTGGCCCAACAAGACCGGTGTCATCCGCGATCTCGCGGCCTACGTCGCCGAGCAGGACCTGACGCTGGCGCACAAGGTGCTCATCAAGCTCGGCACGCCCGCGCTCGTCATGCGGCAGGCCGGCGTGATGTGGGGCATGTATTTCAACGGGGGCCGGCTCGCCCCGCTCGCGGAGGGCGAGCGGTTCTTCCGCCTGATCCTCTACCTCGGCGTCGATCCTCTGTCCGACCCGGGGCGCCAGATCTGCAGGGACGCCGTGCCGGCGTGGCAGGAGAACGCGCTCCGGCTCTCGGGCGCGCGGGGCGGACAGAGCCTCCACACGAGGTGCCGTTTCGAGGGACACCCCACCTGCGAGTACGAGGTGCGCTGGCTCCGCTGAGGCCGCGGGGGCCGCGGCGGCGCGGGCGCGTCACGTCTTGGTGCAGAACGCGAACAGGTTGACCTGCGCCTCCTCGGCGCGCACCTCGACGGGGGTGCTCCCGAATTTCGAGCGGGTGAACAGCGTCTTGAGATCATCGGCGCTGCGATGGATGAGCTCCCACTCGAGGACGTGGTCCATGAAGGCCTTGCTCGGGTTGTTCACCCCGAAGTTGCCCACGACCGCGATGCCCCCGGGGAGGAGCTTGTCGTGCATGCAGTTGAGGAGGCTCACGACGAGGTCGTCGCGGAGGTAGTCGGTGAGCCCGATGCTGTAGATCATGTGCTGGGGCTTGAGCACCGTCCTGCCGCGGCCGTGGGCGAGCCGCACCACGTTGTCCTGGGCGAAGCTGAAGCGGTCCATGACGCCGAGCTCCTCGGCGATGCCGGCCGCGTAGGCGAGGGCCTGGTTGTCGATATCGATGCACGTCGCCTTGATGTCGGGCGGCTCGCCCCCCTCGGCGAAGAGGTCGAACAGCTCGCGGGCGGGGCCGCTCGCCAGGCTGGTCACGAGGACCTGGCCGGGCCCGTGGACGCGGCAGGCCTCCCGGAGCGCGCGGCTCAGCACGCCGCGCCTGTTCTTGACGGCGCGGCAGGCCTCCAGCTCGAGCCCCCAATGGTCGATGAAGCGGCCGAGGCGGCCGTCGCCCGCGGGCTCGTCGTTGTACATCATCTCGATCGTATAGAAATCGCCCGCGTAGCCGCGCGGCTTCGTGTAGCAGCGGTCGACGGTGCGGCTCAGCATGAAGAGCGAGAAGGTCTCGCGGAAGACGTAGGCGCCGATGCCCTTCTCGAGGTGGCGCTCGCGCTCGATGTGCTCGCGCAGCGCGGACACGATCGTCTGGCACGCGGCGCTCACCTTCTCCTGGATCTCCGCCTCGGGGTGCTTGGCCTCCTTGACCATCCTGTCGGCGATCATCATCTCGAACTTGAACTGTTCGACCGTGTCGATGAGCTTCGGAGGGATGTTGTTGGTGCCGGCCTGGCCCGTCCTCGCCGCGTGAAAGCGGTTGACCTGGGGCACGTCCTCGACGAGGAGCGGGGGGAGCATCGCGGTGTTCTCGCGGAGGCGCTGGGCGAGCATGATCGCGAGCGACTGGTAGAAGCGCGCCGCGAGGCCGGGGACGGAGGCAAGCAGCGAGTGGACATACGGGCCCTCGATCACGTCGAGGGTGCACTCCTCGCGGGCGACGACGGAGGCGCTCGCGGCGGCGCTCTCGAGGAACGACATCTCGCCGAAGATGGCGCCGGGGCCGAGCTGGCGGAGGGCCACGCCGCGCCCGAGATGGGCGACCTCGACGCCGACCAGGCCGCTGCGCACGATGAAGATGCCCTGCCTGCGCGAGCCCTCCTCGAGGATCTGCTCGCCCGGTCGGTAGGTGACGCAGGTCGACTTCTCCAGCAGCAGCCGCTCGTCATCCTGGGTCAAGAACTCGAAACCTGTCGACATGATGCCTCCCGACCACCGCGCGACGCCTCCGCGCCGCGGCGAGCTGGATCCCTCCCCCGCCGCGGCGACCGGACGTCCACGCGTGCGCCTCTTCTACCACGACGCATCGCGACCTCGCTGGGGCATGGCGCGCCCCTCGGCGGCTCGGCCCCGGCCAGGGCCGCGGCCCTCAACGCGGCAGCGCGGCCGCTCCGCTCACCGCGGGGCGCAGGCGGCGAGGCCGCCGTCCTCGGCGAGCAGCAGCACACAGGTGCGGAGCACATCCATTCCGGCAAATCCGTCCGACGGGCAGGCCCCCCGCCGCTCGCCGGGCAAGAGATCGAGTTCCGCGGCGGCGTCGAACCCCGCCAGGTGGAGGCGAGCGCCTGACAGCACGGGAAGGGTGTGCTTGCCGGAGGCGGCGTAGGCGCTCCGGCCGCCGGCCGCCCGGTGCGATAGCCGCCTCCCCGCGGGCGAGGCGGCGAAGAGGGAGCTCTGCGACGCGCCCGAGTCGACCTTCAGCGTCACGGCGATCCCGTCGACCGTCGCCGCGGCGGTGATCTCGTGGCCCTGGTTCGGGCCGCCGCAATGGCCGAGCTCCACGACCGCGGCCTCGCCGAACCGCGCCCGGAGCGCGCGGGCGGCCTCGTCGCGGGGCGCCTCGGTCATCCGGCCCTCGCGCAGGTCGAGCACGACCGCGCGGCCCGGCCCGGCGAGCGCCTGCGGCGCGAGGACGCCGCCGATCCCGAGCCGCTGCAGCGCGTCGGGGACGGGGACGACGAGCAGCGCGGGGGCGTCCACCGAGCCCCACCCGGCGAGCGCGATCGTCGCGCGCTCGACGCGGGAGACGGGCAGAGGCCTGCCCGCGTGATCGACCGCGACGTCGCCGGCGGTCGAGAGCGGCAGCGCGAGCTCGTCGGCGAGCCAGCGGGCGATCACGTGGTGGGAGGCGCCGGTGTCGACGATCAGCGCGGTCGGCTGGCCGGCGACGACGGCATCGATGAGCGGCGAGGGGAACGGGCGTTCGTTGAGCTCGAACTGGAGGCTCGCCCGGCGCCCCCCGGGGCTCGCCGGCGACGGCGCCGCCGGGCTCGCCGGCGCCGCGCGCGGAGGCCCGCCGGCGGCGCCTTCGGCCGGCGCCGCGCCGTGCGCCGAGGCCGGCGCCGCGCGGACCGCGGCGGGCTCGGCGCAGCCGGCCGCCGCGAGCGCGCCGGCGGCGAGGGAGATCGAGAGCGCGAGGGCGGCGCCCCCACGAGCGCGCTTCACCCGCGTCACCTGCGCTCGACCTGCCGCGGTGAAGGGCGGCCCCGGCGCCGGGCCTCGCCGCGCGCGCCCCTCCTCGCGGCGCTCGCAGAGGAGGAGAGCCTCTCTCGCATCGTCATCAATCCATCATTGGCCGGCGCTCGACCTCGGTCAAGCGGACTCTACCGATGAGCCCGGAGCGCCGCGCCGGTGAGCGCGGGCGGCCTTGAGGTGTGTCGCCAGCAGAAACCGCACCTCGGCGGCGCGGCGACTCGGCGGCGTGCCCTCGTGTTCTCTGCCTCTCTCGCGGCGCTCGGCGTCGGTGCGCTGGCGGCGCCAAGACATCTGCGCCGAGCTTCGTCGCGCCGGTTGTCAGTCGGCTCGTCCGGCTCCAAGGTGTGCGCAGGAGAGGGCAAACGCATGATCCACATCGAGGCGAGGCACGTGATCCGCTGCGACGAGGACACCTTCTGGGAGCTGTTCTTCAGCGGTGAGGTCAATGAACGGATGTACCGCGACGTCCTCAAATTCCCCTCGTTCGAGGTGCTGGAGCAGCGGGAGGACGAGCGCACGCGGGTGCGCAAGGCGGTCGGGCAGCCCCGTATCCACGCGCTCCCCGCCGCCCTTCAATCGATGCTCGGGCCGAACTTCCGTTACGTCGAGGAGAGCGTCTTCGACAAGGCCGCGCGGACGTGGAGCTGGACCATGGCGCCGAGCCTGCTCTCCGATCGGCTGCGCAACTGGGGCACCCTGCAGGTCGAGCCGTCGGGCCCCGGCCAGGTGACGCGCGTGGCGAGGGCCACGATCGAGGCGAAGATCTTCGGATTCGGCAAGATGCTCGAGGGCATCATGGAGAAGGAGATGCGCGCGGGCTGGGACGACAGCGCGGCGTTCCTGAATCGATGGATCGCGGAGCACCCGGCCCGGGCGGCGGCGAGCGTCCAGCCGGCGTGAGGGGAGCGCGCCTCGCCCGGAAGGCCGGGCGGAGCGGCGATCACGGGCTCAGGGAGGCGCCGAGGCGGCGCTCCACCTCGGCGCGGGTCGGATAGGAGGGCTGGCACCCCTCGCGCTCGACCGAGATGGCCGCCGCCGCGATCGCCAGGCGCAACGCGGCCTCGATGGCCATCCCGGAGGCGAGCCCGCCGGCGAGCACGCCCGCGAGCGCGTCCCCCGCGCCGGTCGTGTCGACGGCGCGCGCGGGGAGGGCGGGGAGCTCCTCGCCCGAGGGCAGCAGCACGGCGCCGCGGGCGCCGCGGGTGAGCACCACGCGCGCCGGCAGGTGACCTCGCAGCGCCTCGTGCTCGAGCTCGTTGACCACGGCGAGGTCGAACCGGCCGACGAGCGCGGGGTCGATGGCGTTGACGGGCGACGGATTGCAGATCGACAGCGCGCCGTCCGCCCGCGCGGCCGACAGCACGCCGGCGATGGCCTCGGCCGGGATCTCGCCCTGGCACAGCCAGACCGATGCCTCGCACGGCGCGGGCGGCGCGACGAGCGCGTTGGCGCCGGGGATCGCGAGGATCTGGTTCTCGCCGGCGTCGTCGACGCAGATGAGGGCCACGCCGGTCGTCGCGCCGCGGTGGACCGCCACGGCGGAGAGGTCCACGCCGTCGGCGGCGAGCGCGGCGGCGCAGAGCTCGCCGTGGGCGTCGTCGCCGCGCGCGCCCGCGAGCCGCACGCGGGCGCCGGAGCGCGCCGCCGCGACCGCCTGGTTCGCGCCCTTGCCGCCCGGCGCGACGAGGAAGCGGCGGCCCAGCACCGACTCGCCCGGGCGCGGCAGCCGCGGGCCGTAACCGAGGAGATCGGCGGTGATCGAGCCGCAGATCGCGAGCAACCCCATGTCCGCCGCATACCACGAACGCGGCGGCGCGGCGCCGCGGGGCGGGCGCTCGCGCCGACGGGGCGGCCGCTCGCTCGAGATCAGCCGCCGAGCGCGCCGCCCGCGTGGCCGGACGCCAGCGCGAGCCCGAGGGCGAGCAGCATCGTGCGGCCGAGCAGCCATGCGAGCGCGCGCAGCGGCCATTTCGTCCGGCGCGCCGCTTCGCTCCGCGCCCCCTCGCCGAGCTCGTGCTCCGCCTTGCCGGCGCGCGAGAGCCGGTGTCGCCGCGCCCGCTCCATCCGCTTCTGCGTCGACTCGCTGGCGAGCTGCGCCGGCGTGCGCGCCGTGGGCCGCGGGCAGATCTCGGCGTCGAAGAGCAGGGCGCCGTCTGGGGCGTAGCGGCGCGCGCCCGAGCCGTTCTCGAAGAGCCAGACGCCGTCGTCGGCGGCGAGGAGCACGGAGTCGCGCCACACGCGATCGGCCGGGCCGTCGAGGCAGGTGCGGAGCTCCTCGTCCTCGGGCCGGGCCACCCAGAGGCGGCGGTGGTTGAGCACGCCGACGAGCCCGCTCCGGCTGACCGAGAACGCGAGCCCGTCGAGCGAGCCGTCCTTCGGATTGACAAGGAACGTCCTGAGCCCGCCGCGCGGATCGACCACGTCGAGCCGCACCCCGCGGTGTCGGGAGAGGACGCCGAGCCCGCCGCCGGGCAGGCGCCGGACGACCTTCACGCCGCGCCGGCCGAGGACGGCTCCGGGGAGCGCGGCGGCGTCGCCTTGCACCACGGCGAGGCGTCCCTTGTCGATCCTCAGGTGGAGGCCGAGCGCGCGCGCCTCCCGCCCGTGGAGCGACGCGATCATCGCGCCGCTCGTCGCATGTTTCCCGAGCGAGGCGCCCGTCGTGCCGTCGAGCACCTCGTGCCCTTCTCGGGAGGAATAGAGCATGATGCGCTCGCCGTCGGACGCGAGGCCGAGCGCCTGCTTGCCGAGCCTGCCGGGGACGCGCTCGCGCCGGAGCCACCGCACCCGGAGGTCCGGGTCGAGCGCCATGACGACGCGCTCGTGCACCTCGTCGAGGTTCCGCGGCCCGGTCCACGCTCCGCTGGAGAGCGAGAGCAGGACGAACCCTCCGTCGTCGAGCGGAGCGACCCTGGGCGCCTCCCTCCAGTCGAAGAGCCCTTCTTGCACGGGCGCGGCGTTCCCGCTGATCGGGGCGAACCGCTCCGACGCGATGAGCCACGGTATCGGCGCGCGGTCACGGGCGCGTTGCGACGATGTTTCGGGGACGTGCGGGGCCGCGGCGCAGCGCTCGCAGTCCGCCGCGGGAGCGCTGGAGTCGCGGGCGCCGCCGCAAAGCGCGCAGGGCGAAGGATCGAGCCCCGAGCCGTCGGGGCGCTGGTCCGGGGGCGCGATCTCGGCCTCCTCTCCGACGAGGACCGCCTCGGGATCGAGCCCGGCGATGGGGATGTCCGCCGGCCAGCGGCGGCGGGCGTGCTGCGCCCCGCAGCTCGAGCACGAGAGGGGCGTGAGCGCGCTCGAATCCACCGCGAGCGGCGTCCGGCAAGAGCGGCACGCGGGCTTCGACCGAGAAAATTCGAGCGACAGCGACATTTCCTGCACGCGCTGCACCTCGCCTGGCAACAGGCGCGGAGCGCGGTAGAGCGGCTCGCGTAGCATACGATGCCACACGCGGTTGGCGATCTCGGTGAACGTGCCGCACCCCGAGCAGAAGATCTTCGTGTCGACCCGGTTGATGGGCAGCATCGCCTGGCAATACTTGCACCGCCCCCGCATCGTTACGCACAGCGCTTCCACGGCAGCGTCCTCGCTTCCCGCCTTCGTCCCGCGCGACACGCCCGAGGACGGTGAATGATAAAAGCGACATCGGTGACGAGATGTCAAGTCACAGTTCCGCGGATTCCAGTCGAGGAACTGCAATGGATCTGCGCCGCGCTGGAATCCAGTCTGCCGGTTGCTCTCGTCGGTCGGCTTTGGTCGGCTATCGTCGGCTGTCGTCGTGGATGGCGCGCGTTGCGCTTCCACGCGGCGCGGGTCTGCGATATCGCGGTTTCGCTACCGCGAGGGACCGCTGGGGGGAGTCGGCGTTGTGATCTGCGGTGAGTGTGTGTGCAATAGAGTGCGCTTCGAAAATACGGCCGAGCTCCGGCGTGTCGTTTCCTGTCACGGTCCGAGTTGCCGGTTGCCGGCGTTGCGTCTTTGCGCCTTCGCGCCTTTGCGTTGACTCTTCTTCTCCCTGTCTCCCCTCCTGGCATCTATCCACCTCGCCCTTCGAGCCACCGCTGCTTCAGCGATGCCGTTCCCCCCCCGGGCAAGCACCGCCTTCGCCCCGGCCGGTCAGTCGGCGCCCCTCACAGCCACCGCGTCCGTCTTGCCGCCCGCGAGCGCTCCGGCGCGGCGGACGATGCCGATGAACTCCTGCTGATCGCCCTTGCTGGACGCCGCCGCCCTCGCGATCTTCTCGACGTCGGAGAGCCTCCAGGAGCGCGCATGCGGGCTGTGGCGCAAGATCTCGGAGAAGCCGGCCACCGCGGACGCAAAGCGAAGATCGGCCGGCGCCGCGTCGAAGGTCGGGGCGATGGCGCCCGGAGCCATCTTGACCATCGTCTCCTCGGCCACGTCCGAGCCGAGCGGCGCCTTGTGGCGGAGCCGCACGACGAGCGGCGCCGCTTCCGCGCCCCTCAGCGCGGCGTCCTTGAGCTCGACATCGTAGATGGCCGTCACGCTGTGACCGGCGCCGATCTCGCCCGCGTCCACCTTGTCGTTCCGGAAATCCCGGTCGGCAACGTTGCGGTTCTCGTAGCCGATGAGCCGATAGCTCTTCACGAAGCTCGGATCGAACTCGACCTGGATCTTCACGTCGCGCGCGATGACCTGGAGCATCCCGCCCACCTGCTCGGAGAAGACCCGCCGCGCCTGCGCCTCGCTGTCGATGTACGCGTAATTCCCGTCGCCCTGGTTGGCGAGCTGCTCCATCATGACATCCTTGTAGTTGCCCTGGCCGAAGCCGACCGTGGACAGCGTGATCCCCTTGTCCCGCGCGCGCTTGATGGTCTTCAGGATCTCCTCGTGAGAGGTCGGGCCGACGTTCGCGTCGCCGTCGGAGAGCACGACGACACGGTTGATGTGCCCCTTCACGAGCGTCCGCTCGGCCAGGCTGTAGGCGAGATCGATCCCGCTCGCCATGGCGGTGGACCCGCCCGCCGTGAGGTCCGCGATCGCCGCGAGGATCTTCCCCTTGCTCTCGATGCCTGTCGGCGCCAGCACCTCCCGCACGCTGCCCGCATACGTGCAGAGCGCGACCGTATCCCCCGGCTTGAGCGACTCGGTGAGCATCCGCAGGCTCTTCTTCGCGAGCTCGATCCGGTCCGGCACGTGCATCGAGCCGCTCGTATCGACGAGGTACACGAGGTGCACCGGCGTCCGCTCCTTGGCCGACACGCGCTTGCCCTGGACCGCCACGCGCACGAGGTGATGGCCCACCGTGAACGGCGAGGGCGCGGCCGCGAGGTGCACCGCGAACGGGCCCGCCGTGGGCGACGCATAGCCATAATCGAAATAGTTGAGGAACTCCTCGGCGCGCACGGCCTGATAGGGCGGCAGGGCGCCGTCCAGGATCTTGCGGCGCGCGATCGCGTAGGAGGCCGTGTCCACGTCGATCGCGAACGTCGAGAGCCGGTCCTTCGCGGGGTCCTCCACCGGGTTGACGCCGTAGTCCCGGTACGACTCGCTGCCCTGGGGCTCGGGCGCCGTCACGGCGACCGCGGGCGGGGCGGCGGGACGCGGGGCGGCGACCGGCGCCGGCGCGGAGCCCTTCTTCGGCGCCGGCGCGGCGCCCGCCACGCTGCGGCGCGCCTCCGGCTTGCCAGCCGCGGTCACGCCGGCCGACGGGGGCGCAGGCGCGACCGGCGGGGGCGGAGCCGCCGCGACGGGCGGGGCGCCGGAGGCGTCCGCCTCCTCGGCCTTCTCCGCGGCGGCGGACGCGCGGCCCTCCTCGTGCGGAGCGTCGTACTCCGGCTGCATCGACGGCGCGATGGCGGTGTCCATCGGCGCTGCCGGCCCTGCCGGCTCCCTGGCGGCAGGCGCGGCGCCGCCGCAGCCGACGAGCAGCGCGGCGAGGAGAGCAGGGGCGACGAGATCGAGGGGCCGGATGCGCATGAGGTGTCCTCCTTGAAGGGGATCGCGAGCGCGGATCCCCGCAGTGCGTTCTCGCGGGGCGGCCATCGCCGACCCCGACACAGGTCCTCGCGAGGGCCGCACGCGCGGCCCCCGTTCAGGGACGAGACGGATCCCTCCGCCGCTCTCGCCGCGCGAGGGCCGCGAGCCGCTGGTTGTCCGGCGGTCGACGGAGGGACCGGCGCGGCGGGGGCCCGCGGTGGCGGGCCCCGGCGCGTCCGAGTGCCAGGGAAACGCGGTCGCCTCCGCCGGCTTACACCCGAAATCGAGGGCGCGTCGACGGCGCGTCCGCCGCGGCCGGGATCGGGCGCGCGGCCGGGATCGGGTGCGCCCGCGGTGCGGCGCGCGCCGGCCGCGGCGCAGGCGCCGGCCGCGGCGCAGACGTCGCCCCGCGGCGTGCGCTAGAGTGCGCCGGAACGCGGGAAGCACCGGGCAGGCGCGATCGCCCATCCATCTTCCCGCCTCCCTGCTCGATTCTCAGGAGGTCCGCCATGAGTGCAACGAGCCGCGAGCGTTTCCAGTCCAGCCTGCGCCGCGCCAGGAAGATCGCCGTCCTGACCGGCGCCGGCGTCTCGGCGGAGTCGGGCATCCCCACGTTCCGCGGCGCCGGCGGGCTGTGGCGGCGCTACGAGGCGACGAGCCTCGCCTCGCCCGAGGCATGGCAGCGCGATCCGGGCCTCGTGTGGGAGTTCTACAACCACCGGCGCGAGCGCGCGCGCGGCTGCCAGCCGAACCCGGGCCACCACGCGCTGGCGCGGCTGGAGGCGCGGTTCCGGGAGGGCGGCGGCGCGTTCACCCTGATCACCCAGAACATCGACGGCCTGCACGAACAGGCGGGCTCGCGGGATCCGGTGCGGCTCCACGGCTCGCTGTGGCAGGTGCGCTGCCTCTCGTGCGGGAGCGTGACCGAGAACCGCGACGTGCCCATCACCCCCGCCTTCGCGGGGAGCGGCTCCCCCGATCCGGAGACCCGCGCCCGCCGGTTCACCGCCGCGGAGCTGCCCCACTGCCCCTGCGGCGGCGTGCAGCGCCCGCACGTCGTCTGGTTCGGCGAGGCCCTGGAGGAGAGCGACCTGGCCGCAGCGGCCGCCGGCGTCGACGGCTGCGATCTCCTGCTCGTGGTCGGCACCTCGGCCGTGGTGTACCCGGCCGCGGGGTTCGTCCCCCTGGCCAAGCGCCACGGCGCCCTCATCGCCGAGGTCAACGTCGAGCCCAGCGCGGTCACCAATCTCTGCGACTTCGTGTTCACCGGCGGCGCGGGAGAGATCCTCCCCTCGCTGCTCGACGTCGCGCCGGCGCACGCATGACCGCCGCCTCCCGCCCGAGCCTTCCGGTTCCATCGCGCCGAGGGCCATGGAAGTGAGCCCATCCGGACGACATCGCCTATCGCGATAACGACACCAGCGAGGCATCCGCGATCGCGTCCAGCAGCGATCGCGGAGCCTGCCAGGCGCGCCGGCTGAGCGCTGGCTGAGCGAGCCGGCGGCGTCAGCGCCGCAGCGGGCGCGCGGTGCACGTCGCGCGCGGCGCGGCTCGTGCTTCTCCCGGAGGGCATGGAACAGGTCAACCGTGAGATTTCAGGGCTAACGTGGACCGCGATCGTGCTCGTCGTGATCGGCGCCGTCAACTGGGCGCTCGTTGGGCTGTTCGACTTCAACCTGGTCGCGGCGATCTTCGGCAGGCTCAGCGCGATCACCCGCATCGTCTACGTGCTCGTCGGGCTCGCCGGCCTCTATCTCCTCTACGCCTCGGTCCAGCTCGGAAAGCGCGCGCGCGTCTCCACCATGCCGTGAGCGACATCATGCCGTGAGCGGCATCGGCTCGATCGGGCGCTCCGGCGCGGAGCAGGCGCGCCGAGCCGAGCTCCGGAGTCTCTGGGAGTCGGGCGGCTCCTGAGGTCGTGGTCTGTTCCGGCGCGGGTTTTGCAGCTCATGGTGCCTGTCCAAGGCACCGAGTCCGGAACCATGGAGCAGCGAGCACAGCGGCAACTCACGGGTATCCTCTGCCGTTCGCCGGAGGCGTCGATCCGGCGGACTGGAGAGGTGCAGCCGTGTCCGAGGCTGCCGCGGCCGCCACGGACCAAGGAGTGACACCATGCCCAGCTCTCGAGAACCCGTGACCGCCCTCGTCCGCGACGCCGCCCGACCCCTGCGCGGCGGCGCGCGCGACTACGACGCGCTGCTCGACGCGATCGGCGATCGCCGCTTCGTCCTGCTCGGCGAGGCCACGCACGGCACCCACGAGTTCTACCAGGCGCGCGCCCAGATCACGCGGCGGCTCATCGCCGAGAAGGGCTTCTCCGCGGTCATCGTCGAGGCCGACTGGCCGGACGCGTACCGCGTGAACCGCTATGTCCGCGGGACGGACGACGACGGCAGCGCCGAGGAGGCGCTCTCCGGCTTCAAGCGGTTCCCGCAGTGGATGTGGCGCAACGAGGACGTCCTCGGCCTCGTCCGCTGGCTCCGCGAGCACAACGCCGGCGTCCCGCGCGGGCAGGCGAAGGCGGGCTTCTACGGCATGGACCTCTACAGCCTGCACGCCTCGATGGAGGCCGTGCTCGAGTACCTCGACCGCGTCGATCCGGACGCCGCCGAGCGGGCGCGGCGCCGCTACGGCTGTTTCGACCGGTTCAGCGAGGATCCGCAGGTGTACGGGTACGCGGCCGGCTTCGAGCTCAGCGGGTCGTGCGAGCGCGAGGTCGTCGAGCAGCTGATGGAGCTGATGAAGAAGCAGGCCGAGTACGCGAAGCTCGACGGGCGCGTCGCCGAGGACGAGTACTTCCAGGTCGAGCAGAACGCGCGGCTCGTGCAGAGCGCCGAGGAGTATTATCGCACCATGTTCCGCGGCCCCGTGTCGTCGTGGAACCTCCGCGACCGGTACATGGCCGAGACCGTCGAGGCGCTCGTCGCGCACCTCGACCGGTTCCACGCGCCGACGCGGGTCGTCCTCTGGGCGCACAACTCGCACCTCGGCGACGCGCGCGCGACGCAGATGGGCGAAGCGGGCGAGTGGAACGTCGGCCAGCTCCTGCGCGAGCGCTTCGGCGAAGGCACGTTCCTCGTCGGCTTCTCGACGCACACCGGCACCGTGATGGCCGCCTCCGAGTGGGGCGATCCCGCGGAGATCAAGCGCGTCCGGCCGTCGCTGCCGAGCAGCTACGAGCGGCTCTTCCACGACACGGAGCTCTCGCGCTTCTGGCTCGACCTGCGGCCCGAGGCGGGCGCGCGCCGCGAGCTCGTCGAGGCGCTGCGCGAGCGGTCGCTCGAGCGCGCGATCGGCGTGCTCTATCTCCCGGAGACCGAGCGGGCGAGCCACTACTTCCACGCGAGGCTCAGCGAGCAGTTCGACGCGGTCGTCCACATCGACGAGACGACCGCGGTGAGGCCGCTGGAGTGGAGGGCCGAGCGGCGCGAGCCCGAGGCGGAGACGTACCCGACAGGGATGTGAGCGCCGGGATCAGGCGCTCTGGCAACCCGCGGTGTGGCCCGTGAGCCAGCGCGCCTCGGGCGTTCGTTTGCCCGGAGGGCGGCGGGTCGCGGTATCGTCTGCGCCGTGTCCTCGGCTCACACGCTCCGCGAGCTCCTCGCGACGCCCGGCCTCCTCGTGATGCCTTGCTGCTTCGACGCGCTGTCGGCGCGCCTCGTCGAACAGGCCGGCTTCCCCCTCACGTTCATGAGCGGCTTCGCGGTCTCGGCCGCGCGCCTCGGCGCCCCGGACACGGGGCTCATCTCGTATGGCGAGATGGTCGACCAGGCGCGGGCGATCTGCGCTGCGGTGTCGATCCCGGTGCTCGGCGACGGCGACACGGGCTACGGCAACGCGATGAACGTGAAGCGCACGGTGCGCGGCTACGCGCAGGCCGGGCTCGCGTGCGTCATGATCGAGGACCAGGTGGCCCCGAAGCGCTGCGGCCACACGCGCGGCAAGCAGGTCGTGCCCCGCGACGAGGCGCTCACCCGCATCCGGGCCGCCGTGGACGCGCGCGACGAGGGCGCCGGGGTGCTCATCATGGCGCGCACCGACGCCCGGCAGACGCACGGCTTCGACGAGGCGCTGGCCCGCGCCCAGGCGTTCGCCGATCTCGGGGCTGACATCGTGTTCCTGGAGGCGCCCGAGAGCGTCGAGGAGATGCGCACGTTCTGCCGGGAAGCGCGCGCGCCGGCCATGGCGAACATGGTGGATCACGGCAGGACCCCGGTGCTGCCGCCGGCCGAGCTCGAGGCGATCGGCTACAAGATCGCGGCGTATCCGCTCACCCTGCTCTCGGTCGCCGCCGCCGCCATGCGCGAGGCGCTCGCCGCATTGCGCGCCGGCCGGCACCCGGACCCCCGGATGCGCTTCGAGGCGCTCCAGGAGATCGTCGGATTCCCCGAATACTATGCCGAAGAGGGGCGCTACGCGCAGCCGCCCAGGAAGGGGTGAGCCTCCTGCCATGGCCACGATGTCCTCCGCCGAACCCGCGTCGCTCCTCGAGGCGGCGCGCAGCCTCGCTCCGCTGATCCAGAAACACGCGCAGCAAGGAGAGCGCGAGCGCCGTTTGCCGGATCCGGTCGCGCGGGCGCTCCGGGAGGCGGGGTTCTTTCGCCTGTTTCGTCCGGCCGCGCTCGGCGGGCTCGAGACAGACCCCCTCACGGCGATGCAGGCCATCGAGGAGCTCTCGCGCGCCGACGGCGCGGCGGGCTGGTGCGCCATGATCTGCGGCGCGACCGGCGCCTTCGACGCGTACGTCCCCGCGGAGGGGGGCAAAGAGATGTATGCGCGCCCGGAGGTCGTCACGGCCGGGGTCTTCGCGCCGGGCGGGCGCGCCGTCGAGGTCGAGGGAGGGGTTCGCGTCACCGGGAGGTGGGCGATGGCGAGCGCCTGTCACCACTGCGACTGGCTGGGCGGCACCGCGGTGGTCTTCGACGGGCTGGCGCCGCGCCTGTCGCCGGCGGGCGCGCCGGAGGCCGTCGTGCCCATGTTCCGCGCCTCGGAGTGCACGATCCTGGATACGTGGAGCGCCTCCGGGCTCGCCGGCACCGGCAGCCACGATTTCGCGGTCGCGGACGTCTTCGTGCCGAGCCGCCGGTGCATCCGCCTCCCGATGGCGGCGCCGACCCATCCGGCGCCCCTGTTCGCGTTCCCCCTCTTCGGCCTGCTCGCGAGCGCGGTCGCGGCGACCGCGCTCGGGATCGCGCGCGCGGCCCTCGACGAGCTCCTCCGGCTCGCGGCGACAAGGCGGCCGGTCGGCGCCGCGGTGCCGCTCGCGGCGCGGCCGTCGACGGCGCTCGCCGTGGCCGAGGCCGAGGCCACGCTGGGCGCGGCCAGGGCGTACCTCGTCGAGGCGGTCGCTGCCCTCTGGGACGCCGCCCTGTCTGGCAAGTCGATCTCGATCCGGGATCGGGCGCGCCTCCGGCTGGCCGCGACGAACGCCGCCCTCGGCGCGGCCCGCGCCGTCGATCTGGCCTTCACGGCGGGCGGCGCCGCGGCGCTCTACGCGGAGAGCCCGCTTCAACGCTGCTTCCGCGACGTCCACGCCGTCACGCAGCACGCCCTCGTCGCGCCGCACACGCGCGACGTCCAGGGCCGCGTGCTCCTCGGCCTGGACACCGAAGTGCCGATGTTCTGAAGGGCCGTCCGCGCGGGGAGAGGCGGAGACGAGCGGCCAGAGCGGGCGAGCCGTCGCTCGCCCGCGGCCGGCGCGCGCCTCACGTGAGCGGGAGATCCACCCAGCGCTCGAAGCCCGGCCGGCGCTTGATGCGGCCGTACCACGCGTCGACGTGCTGGAGCGCGGGCCGCTCGGTCGGCAGGTTGTACCACCGCTGCGCCGCCACCCCGAGGGGGATGTCGGCGAACGTGAAGTACTCTCCGGCGACCCACGGCTGCTTCGACAGCTGCCGATCGAGGATCCCGAGGGCGGCGAGCGCCGCCTTGCGCGCGCCTTCGATCGCGCCCTGATCGCGGCGCTCCTCCGGCGTGCGCAGGAGCTGCACAAGGAGCGTCCGGACCGGGGGCCACAGGGTCCCGAACTGCCAGTCCGTCCACGCGTCGGCGCGCGCCCTGTCCGCGAGATCGCTCGGCTGGAGGGGCGGCGAGCCGTACCGCGAGAACAGGTAACGCACGATCGCGTGCGACTCCCAGAGCACCAGCGGCCCGTCCTCGAGCGTCGGCACCAGCCCGTTCGGGTTGAGGGTGAGATAGTCGGCGTCCTTCACGCGGCCGAACGGCCCGCCGGCGTCGATGCGCTCGAAATCGAGCCTCAGCTCGTCGAGCGCCCAGAGGACCTTCTGCACGTTCGAGGAATTCTTGTGACCCCAGAGCTTCAACATGATGTCTCCTGTCTCCCGGCGCCGCTCAGGCGGCCGTCGCCTTCGCCGGCTTCACGAACTTCGCGTAGCGCTCCACGTAGAAATCGACCGGGTTCGCGGTGGCGCGGACCGCGTCGCGCGCCTCCACGGCGTCGATCCACGCCCGGAGCCGCGTGAGCTCTGCCGGGATGGAGAACCCGCGGAGCCGATCCACCGCGGGCAGCCGCTCGAACCACGGATAGAACGCGAGATCGACGAGGCTGACGTCGGCGCCGAGCCAGTAGGGCCCAGGGCCCGACGACCTCGAAAGCGCCTCCCGCTCGATGAACGCGAGCACGTCGCCGAGCGCCTTGCGCCCCTCCGCCTCCTGGTCCGGCGTCTCGGCCCGGAGCAGCTGGGCGAACGCCGGCACGACGCGCGTGTTCGCGTAATCGATCCAGATCCTCGCCAGGGCGCGCCTGGCCGGCTCCTTCGGCAGGAGCGGCGGATCGGGGAAGGCCTCCTCGAGGTACTCGTTGATGATCGCCGATTCCCAGATGCGGTGGCCCTCGTGCTCGATCGCCGGGACCTTGCCGTAGAGCGAGGCGTCGACGAACGCCTGCGGCTTGTTCTGCAGATCGACCTCGATCAGCTCGGCGTCGATCGCCTTCTCCTTGAGCGCGAGCCGGGTGCGGTGCGCGAAGGGGCACGCCTTCGC
This sequence comes from Sorangium sp. So ce836, assembly GCF_028553905.1. Classification (NCBI taxonomy): domain Bacteria; kingdom Pseudomonadati; phylum Myxococcota; order Polyangiales; family Polyangiaceae; genus Sorangium; species Sorangium sp. So ce836. Next base: position 1,141,993 of record NZ_CP102233.1, read on the forward strand.
GCTGTAGAGTCGAAGCTTCGTCATCCTGTTCTCCTTCGTGGCGTCTGCCACGCGAAAAGCGCTCCTGTCGTCCAGACCCGAGGGCGCGCTCAACGGGGCGGGACGCGATCGTTGAATCGCCCGTCGATCACCTTCGAGACCTCGATCTTCTGCGGCAAGAGCCCCTCCTGAAAGAAGGCGTCCGCCATCGTTTGCTGCGCCTCGGCGATCTCGTCGTCGAGCGGGACGTATCTCGGCTCGTGGTGCGCGAACATGTCCTCCGCGACCTCGAGCGGCAGCTTGGTGACCTCGGCGAACTTGCGCGCCCACACGTCCTTGTGGCCGTTCGACCACTCGTGGGCCCGGTGCGACCGGGCCAGGTAGTCGGCGATCGCGGCGGCCTTGCCCGGATCGGCGAGGGCCTTCTCGCTGCTCACCTGGAACGAGAGCGCGTCGGTGAGCCCGGCGCCGTCGAGGAGCTTCGCCGCCCCTTGCCGCACGTTGCTCGCCACATAGGGCTCCCAGACCGCCCAGGCGTCGACGTCTCCGCTGGCGAAGGCCGGCTGGGCGTCGTTCGGGTTCATGTACACGGGCACGATGTCCGCCATGCCGAGGCCGTCCCGGCGGAGCGCCGCCAGCAACAGGTAATGGGCCGAGGAGCCCTTGGCCACCGCCACCTTCTTGCCCTTGAGCTCGCGGAAGGCCCGGACGCTCGACCCCTTGGGCACGAGGATCGCCTTGTATTCCGGGCGATTCCGGGTGACCGCGACGATCCGGATCGGGGCCCCGGCGGCCTGCGCGAAGATGGGCGGCGTATCCCCGACGGCGCCGATGTCCACCGCGTCGGCGTTGATGGCCTCGAGCAGCGGAGGGCCGGCGGTGAACGTCGCCCACTCGATCGTGTAGGGGATCCCTTCGAGCTGGCCCGCGGCCTCCAGCCCGCTCTTCACGACGCCCGTCTGCTCGCCGATCCGGAGCGTCACCGCCGCCAGGTCGACCGCGGCCGGCTCGCCGGCCGCGGGGGGAGCGGGCGCGTCCCCCGCCTTCGAGCACGCGGCGACGGACAGGGCGAGCAGCGCCGCCGCGGCGTGGCGGAGCGGGGCGAGCGCGTCGAGGAGAGCGGCGATGGACATGGGCCTTCCTTCAGGAGACGACAGACGGTAGGGCCCGCGCTTCGGCGGGAGCAGGGGGTGGCGAGGCGGCTCGCTGGGCGCGCGGGGTCGATCGGGGGACGGGAGCGTCGTCCGGCTCGTCGCCCTCGACGCCGAGGTGGCCGAGGAGCGCGCTGCGCAGCGCCGCGAACCGGGGGCCGCTGCGCCGCCGCGGCGCCGGAAGGTCGAGGGCGAGGTCCGCGGTGATCACGCTGCCGGCCTCGGGCGACGGCCGGGCGAGGACGAGCGCGCGATCGGCCAGGAGGAGCGCCTCGTCGACGTCGTGCGTGACGAGCAGCACGGCGGGCCGGTGCCTGGCGCAGAGCTCGGCCAAGAGGCCGTGCATGCGGAGCCGCGTGAGCGCGTCGAGCGCGCCGAACGGCTCGTCGAGGAGCAGGAGCTCCGGCTCGCGCACGAGCGAGCGGGCCAGCGCCGCGCGCTGGGCCTCACCGCCCGAGAGCGTGAGCGGCCAGGCGCTCGCGTGGGCCGAGAGCCCCACCTCCGCGAGCGCGAGGAGCGCGCGCCGCTTCGCCTCGTCGGGCGGGCAGGGGAGCCCCAGCGCGACGTTCCGCCAGACCCGCTTCCACGGGAAGAGCCGCGGCTCCTGGAAGACGACGGCGCGCCGGTCCGGGACCGCGACGTCGCCGCTCGCGTGCGCGTCGAGCCCCGCGAGCACCCGCAGCAGCGTGCTCTTGCCGGAGCCGCTCGCGCCGAGCAGCGCGACGAACTCGCCGGAGCGGACGGTGAGGTCGACGCCGCCGAGCACCGGGCGGGCTCCGAACGCCCGCCGGACCCCGCGGAGGCGCACGGCGGGACCAGGGATCGCGCTCATCCTAGAAGCCTCCACGCTGCGTTCCATGGGATTGCCGTCCTCACCGGCCGGCGAACGCCGCGCGCCAGCCGAGGACGTTGCGCTCGAGCCATCGGACGAAGAGATCGGTGCTGAGCCCGAGCAGGGCGTAGATCGCGAGGCCGAGGACGATGATGTCGGTCCGCAGGAACTCTCGCGCGTTCGTCATGAGGTAGCCGATGCCGGCCGTGGCGTTGATCTGCTCGCTGATGACCAGCACGAGCCAGGCGACCCCCATCGAATGGCGCAGCCCGACGAGGGCGTTCGGGAGGGCGGCGGGGAGCACCACGTGGGCGACGAGCCCGATGCGGCCGAGCCCGAGCGTGGTCGCGGCCTCGACGAGCTTGTTGTCGACGCTGCGGATGCCCGCGTACGTGTTCAGGTACACGGGGAAGAACGTGCCCAGCGAGACCAGCGCGATCTTCGGCGTCTCGCCGATGCCGAACCAGAGGATGAAGAGCGGCACGAGCGCCAGGACAGGGAGGGTCCTGAGCATCTGGATGGGAGCGTCGAGCAGGTCTTCGCCGAGCCGGAACAGCCCCGCGACGAGCGCCAGCGTCACGCCGGCGCTCACGCCGAGGGCGAGCCCCCGGCTGACCCGGCCGAGCGACACCCAGAGGTGGCGCGGCAGCTCCCCGCTGGCGAGGAGCGCGAGCCCCGTCTGCGCCACCGTGGTCGGCGACGCGAGCACGCGCGGCGACACGAGGCCGAGCGACGTCACGGCTTGCCATGCGAAGAGCAGGAACAGGAGCACCAGGATCCTGGCCCATCGGACCTCGTTCCAGGTGCGCCGCGCGGCTCCACGCTCGGAGCGCGCGCCGGCGTCGGCGGCGATCGTCGATTGCGTGCGCGTCATCTCACGAGCTGCCGGAAAAGCAGGTAACGTGCCAGAGCGCTGTCGCAGGAACGGATCGCAATCCGTCATGGTGGACATGGACTTGCTGCGACAGGAGCAAGGCGATGCTGGTGATGTGCTGCTACGGCAGCAGTCGATGCGGCGCGCGGCGGGGGTCGTGCTGGCGGCATCCTGGGATGCCGAGAGGGCTCCAGGGGCCGCCGGGCCGGCGCGTTCGAGGTGATCGGGGGTCGGCTTGCTCGTCCGGCGCTCCGCGGAGCGTCGGGCGCAGGGATGGATCTTCGTGAGGGAAGGGGCGAATGACGTCAAACGCCCGGGAGGCGTTGCGCCTCTCGGGGGGCGTAGGTTCAGATCTTCATCCTTCCTCCTCGTGTCTTGCTGGTCGCGGATGCGACAGAGAGAGGCGCAGTCGGCGCCACCGCATCGGGTGGCGTCTCTGCTCGAGCGGGTCATCCACGCGCGGGCATGGACGCGGGACCTCCTCACCGGCGCAACGGAGGGAGCGCTGCTGTTTTCCGCCTTACTCTTCTGAGGCGGAAGTTAGTCCGTTATAACGGAGGTGTCAAGCCGCGCCGCGAGGGGGTCGAGGCGTCCGTCGGGAGCGCTCGGGACGGTTTGCGGCAGAAATGGCGCTGCCGGGAGGTGGGCCGGACGTGGGGGGCTGTGCGGGGGAGGTCTTCGTTGTAGGCTCCGATGCATGATGACGGCTCGCCTCCATGCAGGAGGGATCGGCGGTGGGGGACGTGTCCTTCGCGCGGTCTGCTGCGGTCGACCGGGGACAGCCATCGGCGTCGGGGTCGCGATGACAGAAGGTAGGGAGCCGGGCGATGGCCGGTGAGCGCCCGCCGGCGTCTATCCTGACCGCTCGGCTGACGCTGCGCGCGTGGCGTCCCGAGGATGCCCCGCTGCTCAGGGAGGCGATCGACTCCAGCCTTGCGCACCTGCGGCCCTGGATGCCGTGGGCCGTGAACGAGCCGGCCTCCCTGGAGGCGACGACCGCGCTGCTGGAGAAGTTCCGGGACGACTTCACGGCAGGATGCGACTTTCATTACGGCATCTTCACGCGCGACGAGCGCGAGGTGCTCGGGGGGACGGGGCTACACCCGCGGATCGGTCCGGGCGCGATCGAGATCGGCTATTGGCTCCGCGAGTCCGCGACAGGCCGCGGCCATGCGACGGAGGCCGTGGCGCGGCTCACCCGGGTCGCGCTCGAGGAGGTCGGGTGGAGCCGCGTCGAGATCCGCTGCGATCCGCGGAACACCGCGAGCGCCGCCGTGCCCCGGCGGCTCGGGTATCGGCACGTGACGACGCTCGAGGCGAACGCCCTGACGCCCGCGGGCGAGCCGCGCGACACGATGGTGTGGGCGCAGACCGCCACGGGCCTGGGGCCAAGCCGGGAGCAAGCCCCCTGAGCATGAAGGCGGGGAGTCATGGAGAATATCCCATGATCTTCCCGCGCACCCGTCTTCATGGGACATCGCTCCGGGCGAGTGACAGCACCGTTGCCCGGAGGAAGGCCAACGTCCAGGAGACCACCGCGCTCGGCCAGCGCACCGCAGGCACCATCGCCTTCGGAGCGAGGAGCCCGGGGCGCGCTGCGGCGATCAGAGCTCGAGCGTCATCTCGAGCATCGTGCGGCGGAAGCCGAACCGCTCGAACAGGCGCTGCGCGGCGGCGTTCTGCGTCGCGGTGTGGAGCACGACGCGCGGCGCACCGAGGGCGCGGAGGCGCGCGATCACGGCCTCCAGCAGGAGCGCGCCCGCGCCGAGCCGGCGCGCGGGCTCGTCGACGTAGAGGTCGTGGAGCGCGCCGCAGGCGTCGAGCAGGCTGTTCCAGTCGCGCGGCTCCCGGCGGCCGTAGGCGTAGCCGACCAGCGCCGGCTCGGCGCCACCTCGCTCGGCCACGACGATCGCGGCGCCGGGGTCGGCGAGCTCGCGGGTGAGCCATCGCTCGTAGCCCGGCTCGAGCGGCTCAAGACACAGGAAGCGGTGGGGATCCAGGGCGTGGTGGAGGCGGACGAGCTGCGCCGCGAAGCGCGCCACCTCGGGCATGTCGGCGCGCACCGCCGCGCGGATCGTGAGGTCGGAGATCATCCGCCAGGATAGCCTAGCGGGGGCCGCCCGTCCGGCGCCCGGCTATGAGCGGCCACCCAGATCCGCGGAAATTGGACCCGAACCGGGCTCCGGCTGCCTTGGCTCGCCGTGGTGGCGCGCCGCGCTGTCAATCGAGAGCGGCAGCTCGACAAAGAAGGTCGAGCCCCGGCCGACCTCGCTCGATACGCGGATTCGCCCGCCGTGCGCCTCGACGATGGTGCGCGTGATATAGAGGCCGAGCCCGAGCCCCCCGTAATTCCGCGACGAGACGCCGCGGCGAAACCGCTCGAAGAGCTGCTCCTGCACCTCGGCCGGGATCCCGATCCCGTGGTCCGTCACCGAGAGCCGTGCGACCCGATCTTCCCCGGTGATGGCGATCTCGATCGGTGAGCCTCCCCCGAACTTGATGGCATTGGTGAGGAGGTTGGTCACGACCTGCTCCAGGCGGTACGGGTCCCACCAGCCGATGACGGGCTGCTCCGTGCGCATGGCGAGCGTGCTGCCCGACTGCGCGACCTGGTCGCCGAGGTGGGCGACGATCTCGGCGACCAGCTCGCGTAGATCGACGGACGCCCTGTTCAGATCGAGCCTCCCCGCCTGGATCCGGGAGGCGTCGAGGAGCATATCGATGAGGGTGGCGAGGCGCGTGATCTGGCGGCCGGAGAGGGCGACCGCGGATCGCACGCGCCCGGCGTCCATGCCCTGCGAGAGCCTTCGCCCCAGCGATTGAATGGAGAGCTGCAGGCTGGTGAGCGGGGTGCGGAGCTCGTGCGAGGCGACAAGGAGGAACTCGTCCCGCAGCCCGATGGCCTCCTCCGCCGCCGCACGCGCGCGCCGCTCCTCCAGGAGGACCCGATTGCGTTGCTGTTCGGCGTCCACGCGCGCGGTGATGTCGCGGAAGCTGAAGACCCGACCGACCACGCGCCCACCGAGGCGCTGGGGCTGCGAATAACGCTCGAAGACCCGCCCGTCCAGGAGCGGGAACGTATCGACGGCGCTCGCCTCGGGCTCGGCGTAGAGCTCATCGACGCTTCGCAGGAAGAGGTCGGGCTCGCGGAGCCGGCCGCCGGCGAACCCGAAGAAGGTGTCGGCCGATCTGCTGGCGAGGACGTCCTCGGGGATGCGCCACATCTGCGCGAGCTTGTGGTTATGGCGCACGACGCGCCTCGCGCCGTCGACGACCACGATGCCGTCCGCTGTCGATTCGAGCGTGGCCTCGAGAAGCGAGTAGGAATGGCGCAGCACGTCCTCGGCGTGCTTGCGGGAGGTGATCTCGGTCGAGATGCCGCAAATGCCCTCAGGTCTTCCGGCGGGACCGCGGAGCGGGAACTTGAGGGACATGTACGTGCGCACGCCGTTGCGCTGGGGAGCCAGCTCGTCGAGCTCGATGGCCCGATTCTGCTGCAGGACGAGCAAATCGTTGGCTCGGTACCCATCGGCCTGCTCGCGTGGGAAGACGTCGTGGTCGGTCTTGCCGAGGACCTGCTCGCGACCCATGTGGAAGAGCTCTTCGAACCCGCGGTTGACGAGCATGTAGCGCCCCTCGAGGTCCTTGGCGAAGATGACGGCGGCCGTATTGTCGACGATGGCTTGAAGCAGCTGCTGGCTCTCGCGGAGAGCGGCGTTCGAGCTGCCCAGCTCGGCCGTGCGCTCTCGCACCCGCTGTTCCAGCTCTTGATGAGCACGCTGCAGCGCCGCCTCTTTTTGCTGGCGTATCGCCATCTCGCACTGCAGCTGCGCGTTCTTCGCTTCGAGCTCCTTTTGCGCCTCGCGCAGGCTCAGGTGCGTCGTGACGCGTGCTATCACCTCTCCAGTGTCGAATGGTTTGGTGATGTAATCGACGCCCCCCAGCTTGAACCCCGCGAGCTTGTCAGCCGCATCGGTCACACAGGTCATGAAAAGCACCGGGATGTCTCGGGTTCTTTCATCCGCTTTCAGGCGCCGGCACGTCTCGAACCCGTCGATGCCAGGCATCACCACGTCCAGCAGGATCAGGTCGGGTCTCGTGAAGCTGGCCCGCTTCAAAGCCTCTTCACCGCCCTGAGCGACGAGCACTCGATGACCTATGCATTCCAGACTATCCACCAGCAGGCCGAGATTGGCTGGCATGTCATCCACGATCAGGATGGTGCCGGTGCACGCACCGGCCGCTGTGGCTCCGCTCATGGTCGCTGACCGCCCTCCCTGCGCCGCGGCGGCTCCAGCCCCACCATCGCCCTCGGTTCGACCCCCTGCAGGTGCCCCTCGACCAGGCTGAGGATCGCCTGGGACTGATAGTCCTGCGCCAGGCGATGCAGGCGGTCGGCGAAGGGACGATAGCGTTCGTCGAGCGTGATCAGATAGCCCGCCCGCTTTCGGATGTCGCGCATGCTGCCCTCCAGGGCCAGGGCATGCAGGACGTCCATCTCCTCTGGGGGCGGCGCCACGAGCTCCGCGGCCTCCCCGTCCCCGGCTCGCTCCTCAGCCGATCTGGCATAGACCCAGGTGAGCCCCAGCTGGGCCCCGATGATCCGCAGCAGGCTCTCCTGGTCGATCGGCTTGGCGAGGAAGGCGTCGGCGCCGACCGCCATGCTCCCAGCCTGGTCTTCCTCGTTGGCGCTCGCGGAGACCGTGATGGACGGCAGCCGCGCGAGCCCCCGAGCCCGGCGATTGCGACGAATGCAATCGATGGCCTCCAGGCCGTCCATCACCGGCATGACCAGATCCATCACCGCCAGATCCGGCGACGCCGCCATCTCCTGCTCGACGGCCTCCTGGCCATTGGCCGCTTCGCACACTTCGAAGCCCAGGCCGCTCAGCAGGTCCAAGAGCACCGCCCGATTGCCCACCACGTCGTCGGCCACCAGCACCTTCCGGCGCGGCCCCTCGTAGCCGATGGGGGCCCGCTGAGAGGGCCGGAGGGGGGCTGCGAGCTCGGTCATCGGCAGGATCACCTCGAACCAGAACCGGCTGCCCTCGTCGGGCCGGCTTTCCACCTGGATCTCGCTGCCCATGAGGTGCACCAGCTGGTGGCTTATCATGAGCCCCAGGCCGCTGCCCGCGCGGCGCCGCACGTCCCCCACCCGCCCGAAAGGCTGGAAGAGCTTGGCCAGCTGCTCCGGCGTCATCCCGACGCCGGTATCCTCCACCTCGAAGCGCAGCCGCGCCGAGGCCCCGTCCTGGGAAAGAGGCTGCACCCCGAAGCTCACCCGCCCCCGGTCGGTGAATTTCACCGCGTTGCCCAGCAGGTTGAGCAGCACCTGGCGCAGGCGCTTCTCGTCGGCCAGCACCGCCTGGGGCAGGTGGGGCGTGACCTCGTAGTCGAAGTAAAGGCTCTTCTGCTCCGCCCTGACGCGGATGATGTCGGCGACGCCCCTCAGGAAGGTCGAGAGGTGGATCGGCTCGGGGTAGAGATCGAGCTTGCCCGCCTCGATCTTGGCCAGGTCCAGCAGGTCGTTGATGAGGGTCAAGAGGTGCTGACCGCTCTGCTGGATGGTGTTCAGTCCCGTCGCCTGGCGGTCGTCGAGCCCCGGGGAGCGCTTGAGGATCTGGGCGTAGCCAAGGATGGCATTGAGCGGCGTGCGCAGCTCGTGACTCATGTTCCTGAGGAACTCGGTCTTCGCACGGCTCTCGGCTTCGGCCGTCTTGCGGGCCTGGCGCTCCGCCTCGGCCTGCTTGCGCTCGGTGATGTCGGTGGAGATCCCGCAGACGGCATAAGGCTGCCCCGCCGCGTTGCACAGGGGATACTTGAGAGAGATGTAGGTGTGCAGCCCATCGTCCTGGGGGACCTCTTCCTCGGCCTGCAGCGCTGTTCCGGTGGCCAGCACCTGCTGGTCGATGGCGCGGAAGGCATCGGCCCGCTCCCTGGGGAAGACATCGTAGTCGGTCCGGCCGACGATCGCTTGCTCACCGACGTGGAACAGCTCGGCGTAGCGCCGGTTGATCATCAGGTAGCGCCCCTCGAGATCCTTGAGGTAGATGATCGCTGTCGAGTTGTCGACGATCGACTGCAGCAGCTCCTTGCTGTCCCGCACGGCCTGCTCCGCTCGCCGGCGTTCGCTGTTCTCCTGGAGCAGGTCTGCGTAGAGCGTTGCATTGGCGATCGATATGGCGGCCTGGGCCGAGAGCAGCTCCAGCACCGAAAGCCGGTCCGGGGTGAACGCGCCGGCGATGAGGTCGTTTTCCAGGTAGAGCAACCCCACGAGCTCCGCCTGCCGCAGGATGGGCAGGCAGAGGGCGGATCTGGCGTACCGGTAGAGGTCGTCGCCGGCGATGATGGGGTTCCGTGCCGTCCCGTCGTCCAGGATCACCTTTTCCCGGCTGCGCCTGACGTAGTTGAGCAGGGACGCCGGCAGATCCGAAGGGGAGGCCACGGGCTCGTGAGGAATACGCACCTCGATCTCGGGCCCCTCCGCCCTCGCCTCGGCCGCCAAGAACAGGGTCTCGCCGCGGGCGAGGAGCAGGCAGCCCCGCCTCCCGCCGGCGTTCTTCACCAGGATGCGCATGAGCGCGTCGAGCAGGCGGTCGAGGACGATCTCGCCCGAGATGGCCTGGGAGGCCTTGAGCACCGAGCCGAGGTCGAGCGCGGCGCTGGCGGGCGCGGCGGCCTCCGGGCACGTCGCGCCGCGGAGGATCTCGCTGGGGACGAGGTCGGGGTACGCGCGCTCGAGGCGCCGCATCGCCGCGGTCGCGCCCCATCGGCCGTACGCCCTGTGGGCCTCGGTGAGGTAGGCGCGGGCGATGGTGGTCTTGCCGAGGGCGCGGAAGGAGAGGCCGGCGAGCTCGTTGGCGAGCGCCTCGTCGTGGAGGTAGCCGCCGCGCTGCGCGAGGGCGATCGCCTCGTCGTAGCGATCCCCGGCGGCGCGCGCGTCCCCGCGGACGCGCGCGAGCTCGGCGCCGAGCAGGGCGCTGCGGTGCGAAAGGTTCTCCGGGCAGAGGTCCGCCCAGCGCGAGAGTTTTTCAGCAAAGACCTCCGCGCGGGTGAGGAAGAGCGCGCGCTCTTTCGGGGAGACCACGTCCGCCGCCTGCGTGAGCGCGACGCCGGCGTACCCATGGAACGCGGGGATGCCCTGCCAGGCCGCCACGGCCGGGAGCTCGACGTCGAGCGAGAGCGCGGTCCGCGCCGCTTCCTCGAATGCGCCCTGGAAGACGCCGAGGAGAACGATGTAGAAATGAGCGAAGAAGAGCGAGCCCTGGTTGTCGATCCGGCGGGCCTCCTCGATCACCTCGTCGATGTCGACCCACGGACCCTTGAGCTTGGCCGGGTGCGCGGTCTCGACCGAGAGCTGGTGCGCGAGCTGTCCGACCGCGCCCACCATCCAGGTGATGGAATTGGCCTCGTCGAGTTTGCAGATCGGCTGGTAGCTCTGCGCCTCGGCGAGGAGGTCGGAGAGCGGGACGCCGCGCAGGAGGCTGTTCGTGATGCAGTTCTTCGCGCTGTAGAACGCCCAGATGTACTGGCCCGTGTCGAGCCCGGCGTGCATCGCCGCGAGCAACGAATCCTTGCAGGCGGGGTAGCCCTCTCTCCAGTGCTGCAACCAGGCGCCCCACATGTCGCGGACCACCGTTTCGGACTTCTTGTCCGGGTAGCGCTCCGAAAGGTCGATGGCGGCGCGGCCGAAGCGGTAGCCGAGATCGATGTCGCCACGGCCGCAGAGGAACATCCCGAAGTTGATGCAGCCGAAAATCGCGTGCGCCGATCGCCCGTGGCGCAGCGTGTTCTCGACGAGCTTCCCGAGTGTGATGGCGAGGTTGTTGGGGCTCAAGAACCAGCAGGGGAGGAAGAGCTCCTGGAGCACGTCCTGCATGGCGCGGATCTCCGGGTCCGCGAGCGGCGGCAGGTCTGGCAGCGCCTCGAGCGTCTTTTCCTGGACGAGAGCCATCGTCGCCCGGATCTGGGCATCGACCATGGCTTCGTCGGGGAACGGGGGCAGATCGATCCCGAACGGGCGCAGGGCCGCGAGCCCCTCCGCGAGCGCGGCGGGCAGGTCGTTCTTGAGCACCTGCACGTTCATCTTGAGCCGCAGCACCTCGGCGCGATCGAGCCGGCCCACGGCCCGCTCCAGGCAATCGGCCAGGAGCGCGAGGGCGTCGTCGTGCTGGGCCGAGAGCGAGAGCATGAGGCCCGTCTTCATCGCGTATGCGAGGCGGAGCGGGTACTGCGACGTCCAGGCGTCCTCCGGAAGGCGCAGGAGGCCGAGCTTCAGGTAGCGCAGGGCGGCGCCGAAGGCGGACGAGTCCTCGGCGCGGCAGGCGGCCTCGAAGCTCATACGGGCGAGGGAAAGGCGCTCCGCGGGGGCCGACACGAGGTCGCCTGCGCTGTTCAGGTGGCCGACGACGTCGAAGAGGCTCTGGCTCTCGGAGAGATCCAGCTTGCCCGCGAGCAGCCGGCCGATCCGGAGGTGGAAGGCGGGTCGGTCCGCCTCCGGGATCATGGCGTAGGCGCCCTCCTGCACCTTGTCATGGGCGAAGCGGTAGCCCTCGCGCCCGGCGAGCACGAGCCCCTGGCCGACGGCGGGATCGAGGCGGCCGTACGCCTCTTCCGGCGAGCACTCGCTCACCGTGGCGAGCACGTCGAGCTCGAACCGGCTGCCGATCGCCGCCGCGAGCTTGAGCGCCTCCACCGCCTCCGGCGGCAGGCGCGCGATGGTGCGCACCATGAGGTCGACGACGTTGTCGGTGTACGCGAGCGCGTCGATCCTGGCGAGGTCCCAGCGCCAGCCCGACCCGGCAGCGAACGTGAGCACGCCGTGGTCGTGCAGCGACCGGACGAACTCCTTGACGAAGAACGGGTTGCCGCCGGTCTTCTTCTGCACCGCATCGACGAGCGGCCCGCAGTGGTCGCACTTGAGGCTGTCCGAGAGCATCTGGAGCAGGTGCGGGCGCGCGAGCGGGGCGAGGACGATGTCGCGCACGACGATCCCTGTGTGCTTGAGCTCCTCGATGGCCCGCATGAGCGGGTGCCCGGGCGACACCTCGTTGTCGCGGTAGGCGCCGCAGAAGAAGAGCGCCTCGAGCGAGTCGTCGGCGAGGAGAGAGCGGAGCAGTCCCAGGCTCGCGGCGTCGATCCACTGCAGATCGTCGAGGAACAGGACGAGCGGGTGCGCGCTGCGCGCGAACACCGAGACGAACAGCAAAAAGCACCGGTTCAGGCGGTTCTGCGCCTCGAGCGGGCCGAGCCCCGGCACGGGCGGCTGCGCGCCGACCACATGGCAGAGCGAGGGGATGACGTCGCAGACGACCTGCGCGTTCGGCCCGAGCGCCTCGAGGATCGCGCTCCGCCCGCGCTCGATGCGCGCCTCGCTCTCGGTGAGGATCTGCCGCACGAGGCCGTCGAACGCCTGGATCACCGCGCTGTAGGGCGCGTCGCGGTTGTACTGGTCGTACTTGCCGCTCGTGAAATAGCCCTTCTGCCGCGCGAGCGGCTTCAAGATCTCCTGTACCAGCGAGGACTTGCCGATACCCGAGTAGCCGGAGACGAGGACGACTTCGCGGCTGCCCTCGAGCGCGCGCCCGAACGCGGCGGTGAGCACCTCGATGTCCTGCTCGCGGCCGTAGAGCTTCTGGTGGATCCGGAACAGGTCCTGGCGATCGTGCTGGCCCGCGACGAAGGGCTCGATCGTCCCCGTGCCGCGCAGGGCCTCGCGACAGCGTTCGAGGTCGGCGAGCAGGCCCTCGGCGCTCTGGTAGCGGTCCTCGGCGTTCTTCGCGAGCAGCTTGAGCACCACGCCGGAGACGGCCTCGGGGAGCGTCGGGTCGACGCGGGACGGCGGCGCGGGCGCGAGGGCGAGGTGCGCGTGGATGAGCTCCATCGGGTCCAGGGCCTCGAAGGGGCGCTCCCCCGTGAGCATCTGGTAAAGGATGACGCCGAGCGCGTAGAGGTCCGTCCTATAGTCGACGCCGCGGTTCATGCGGCCTGTCTGCTCGGGGGAGACGTAGGGCAGCACGTCGGCGATCACCGCCGGCGCGTAGAGCCGTTCGTGCGCGCGGGTGATCTCGGCGTCGACGCCGAAGCTCGTGAGCTTGACCGCGCCGCACGCGCCGACGAGCACGTTGTGCGGGCGCAGATCGCGGTGGATGAGCCCCGCCGCGTGCACGGCGGCGAGGCCTTCGGCGATCGCAACCGCGAGATCGAGCGCCTCGCTGAGGGGCATTCTGTGCGGCGGACGCTCGGCGAGGGTGCGCGCGAGATCGCGGCCCGGGAAGTCCTCGAGAACGACGATGAGGGCGCCGGCGAGCTCCTCGACGCCGTGCAGCGCGACGAGGCGGGGCGAGGCGAGCTGCGCGATGCGCTCGCACTGGTGCTTGAAGCGCGCGACCTCGGCGCGAGTCGCTTTTTCCGCACGCAGGACCTTCAGCAAGATCGGGACGTCGTCACCTTTGCGGCACGCGCGGATCAGACTGAAATCGACAGTCTCCTCGGCCTTCTCAAGGATCGAATAGCCTTTCCCGAGGATCATCGACCACCTTGCTTGCTCGCCCGTGAAACCAGCGAATTCGATTATAGTCAGACGTAGAGGCTCGGCACCGGAAGTTGGTCGTACCACTGCGGCTTGGCGCTGCCCACGCCACCCGCCTGCTCGCATGCCGAGATAGGAGAAATATGATTTTGCGGAGTAGGAGGACTGAGGGCCCGCGAAGTCGCGGCGGCTGCGCTTGGAAAGGTGGTGGCGCTCGACGTCGCGCTCAGCGACCACCGGAGGTGATTCGGCTGTCAGTAGGAGAGCTACACCCTATCTCAAGATGCCTGCCGCCTGCTCGGCGAGGCTGCCGCCCATGTCGCGACATGCCCGCCGCCTGCGCGGCGAGGCTGCCGCCCATGTCGCGACATGCCCGCCGCCTGCGCGGCGAGGCTGCCGCCCATGTCGCGACATGCCCGCCGCCTGCGCGGCGAGGCTGCCGCCCATGTCGCGACATGCCCGCCGCCTGCTCGGCGAGGCTGCCGCCCATGTCGCGACATGCCCGCCGCCTGCGCGGCGACGCATCTACGCATGTCGCGACATCCCCGGGGGCGTGACGCGCGAGGCAGCTGCCCCTGGCCGACTTGCCTGGGGGCCTGACCCGCGGCGCAGGCGCCCAGGTCTCCCTCGCTCACCGCCCTTTGCCCGCCCCCAGGCTCTCCAGCGCCTGCTGCGCGTCGCGCCGGTAGGCGTTGTCGGTCGGCGCCGTCTCCAGGAAGCGCTGGTAGTGACGGATGGCCTTCTCGCGGTCGTTCGTCGCGCGGAGCGCCTCGGCCAGGAGAAAGTGCGCGTCGAACAGCCACGGCGGGGTCGAGCGCTCCGGCGCCTCGCCCAGCGTGACCGCCTGCTCCATCTCGGCCGCGGCCCCGGCCCGGTTGCCGCGCGACGCGTAGATCTTGCCGAGCCGGTAGTGCCACTCGGGGACCTTGTCGTTGGCCGCGATCGCCTTGCGCCACGCCTCCTCCGCGGCCGCCCAGTTGCCCTGATCCTGGTAGCAGAGCGCCATCGTGGCGTAGGCCTCGTAGCGCGACGGCCGCTTCTGGAGCGCGATCTGCAGATCCGCCAGCGCGTCGCGGCTCGCCCCCTGCTTCTGCAAGAGGACGCCGCGCTGCCAGTAAGCGTCGCCGAGCTCCGCGTCGAGCTCCAGCGCCCGCTTGAGCGCCATCTCCGCGCGCGCGGTCTGGCCCGTCTCGTTGGCGCCCCAGCCGACGTAGAGGTGGTACTCGGCGCGGTTCGGGTCGATCTCCGCGGCGCGCTCCAAGAAGCGCAGCGCCTCGGCCATGTTCGTGCCGCGCCCGAGGAGCGCGCGGCCGAGGAAATGGTTCGCCTCGGCGGAGTTCGGGCGGTTCTGGATCACCTCGCGCAGGATGGGCTCGGCCTGGCTCGCGTGTCCCGCCATCACCTGGGTCGAGCCGACGCGCAGCTTCAGATCGACGTCGTTCGGCGCCTTGCGGAGCGCGTCCGCGTACATCTCCAGCGCGCGCTCGCTCTGCCCGGTCTCCTCGAACAGGAGCCCTCGCTCCAGCGCCAGGCCGGGGTAGTCCTTGTCCGCCGCCGTGACCTTGTCGAAGAGCCGCGCCGCGTCCTCGAACCGGCGCAGGCGGCGGTAGGCCACCCCCAGCTTGAACTGGCTGCCGAGGTCGTCCTCCTTGGCGAGCGCGAGCTCGAGCTCCTGCCGCGCCTCCTCGTTCCTCCCGGTCTGGAGCGCGACCTCGGCCTTCGCCTTGTGGAGCGCCGGCAGGTCCGGGAACTTCGCCGTCGCCTCCGACAGCTTCGCCGCCGCCGCCTCGTTGCGGCCCAGGCTCGACAAGAGCGAGGACAGCGCCACGTAAGCGTCGACCACCTCCGGCCGGTTCTCGCTCGACTTCACCGCGTCGAGGTACGCCTGCTCGGCCTCCTTCTTGTTGCCGAGCGCGAGCTCGGTGCGCCCGATCCAGTAGGCGACCTGCGGATCGGCCGCGTGCGTCTTCTGCAGCCCCTTCAGGAGGTCCTTCGCCTCCTTCATGCGCTCCTGCGCGAGCCAGGTCTTCGCCTTGCCGATGTGCGCGCCGAGGTTCTGCGCGTCGGCGCGGGCCGCGGCCTCGAAGCGCGCCTGCGCCTCGGAGTAGCGGCCGGACCGGTAGAGGACCTCGCCGTTGCCGATGAGCGCGCGCACCGCCTGCGGGTCGATCTTCACCGCGGCGGCGAAGGCCTGCTCGGCCGCGCTCATGCGCGACCGCGCGAGGTGGATGGTGCCGAGCAGCGTGTACGCCTCGACGATCTCGGGGTCGCTCGCGGCGGCCCGGACCGAGCCTTCGCCGGTGACCTTGCCGAGCAGCTCGATCGCCTCCTGCTCGCGGCCCGGCGTCTGCCAGACGAGCGACGCGATCAGGGTGCGGGCCCCGACGTGGTCCGGCGACGCCTCGAGCGCGCTCCTGGCGCTCGCCTCGGCGCCGGACGCGTCGCCGGCGAGCAGCTGCGCCCGGGCCGTGCCGAACAGCGTGCGCGCGCTCTTCTGCAGCTCGCGCGCGCGCTGCCACGCCGCGGTCGCCTTGGGCGCGTCCTTGGCGAGCAGCTCGATCTCGGCGGCGAGGACGGCGACGTCGACGTCGTCCTTGAGCTGGGCGCCGAGCGCCTGCGCGGCCTCTCGCGCGCGGGGGAGCTGGCCCGTGGCCGCGTCCTGCGCCGCGACGGCGAGGGTGAGCAGGTCGCCCGGGCGGGAGCCCGCGAGCGCGACCATCTCCTTGCCGAAGGCGTCGTCGACGGTCCGGTGCCCGAAGCGGATGCTGCGCGCGAAGGCGACGTACGCGGCGTAGGCCATGGTCGGCCGGTGGCGGGGCGCGTTCGCGCGCGTGGACTTCGCGTCGCTCAGCGCGCCGTTCGCGGCCGAGGCGGTGTCCTTGGCGAGGGCGGACTGGGTCCGCTGCCGGAGATCGGCGAGCGCCGCCTCGTGCGCGAAGACGTTGAGCCGGTCGCTGATGAGGTTCACGCCGAAGGCGCCGACGTCCGGGACGAGCGCGAGCGCGCCGCCGCCGACCGCGGCGACGGCGAGCGCCGCGACGACGTAGCGCTTGATCTTCGACTTCTGCTGCGGGGCTTCCTGGACAGGCGCGGGCTTCTCGACCTGCGCCTCCGTCCCGGCGCTCAGGTCGCCGATCTCGGTGCCCGCGCCCGTGAGATCGACCTCGTCGCCGACGCTCGGGTGCGGCTCGCTGAGCTCGATGCCCCGATCGTCGGCGTCCATCTGCGTCTGCGTGAAGTTCGCGGAGCGGTCGGACGGATCGTAGGCGGCGGGCGCGGCGCCGGTGGCGAGCTGGGTCACGCCCTCGCCGAGCGCGATCTCGTCGCCGAAATCGGCCGGCGGCATCGCGCCGGTGCCCCGGCCGAAGCCGGCCGGCGGCATCGCGCCGGTGCTCCGGCCGAAGCCGGCCGCAGCGCCAGCGCCGGCGCCCGGACCGAAGTCGGCCGGCGGCATGGCGCCGGTGCTCCGGCCGAAGCCGGCCGCAGCACCAGCGCCGGCGCTCGGACCGAAGTCGGCCGGCGGCATGGCGCCGCTGCTTGGGCCGAAGTCGGCCGGCGGCATGGCGCCGCTGCTCGGGCCGAAGTCGGTCGGCGGCATGGCGCCGGCGCTCGGGCCGAAGTCGGCCGGCGGCATGGCGCCGCTGCTCGGGGGCTCGGGCGGCGTCGGCGGGAGCGGGCGCGGGCCGGGCGCCTGGAACGCGGCGCCGACGCGCGAGTCGTCGTAGTCCGGCGGGGCCTCATCGAAGAGCTCGGCGCCGACGATGGTGCCCGGTCCGGCGGGCAAGCCGGGGCCGGTGGCCTTCGTGGGAAGGGCGGGGCCGGTGGCCTTCGTGGGGAAGCCCGCGGGGGCCGTGGCCGGGAAGCCTGCTTGCGCCGGGGCGGGGTAGCCCGCGGACGCCGGGGCGGGGTAGCCCGCGGGCGCCGGGGCGGGGTAGCCCGCGGACGCCGGGGCCGGGAGCCCCGCGCGGACCGGCGAGGGGAGCGGGGCAGAGGCCGGCGAGGGCAGGCCCGCGCCCGGGAACGGGGCGGGCATGCCGATGACGCCCGGCACCGAGCTCGGCAGATCGCCGGCGACGATGGGCAGGTCGCCCGAGGAGGGCGAGGGCAGCTCGGCCTCGCCGTCGCCCTCGAGCGGCAGCTCGAGCTCGCCGAAGCCGAACGACATGGAGCCGCTGCTGGAGCGCGCCGGAGGCGCCAGGGGCGCGTCGTCGTCGAGGTCTCCGAAGTCGTACTCCGGGGCCACGCGCGGGGGCGCGACGTCCCCCATCCCGCGGGTGCGCCCGCGGCCGAGCGGCTGCGAGGCGGCCCCGGAGTCGCGCGCGCCGGGCGCGCCGGGTGCGCCGGGTGTCGAAGGAGCGCTCGGCCGCGAGTCCCGCAGGCCGAACCCGAGGGTGCGCCGGCTGCTCGGAGGGAGCGGATCGACCCGCGCCGGCAGGTCGGTCTCGGCGAACGCGGTGGGCGTCGCCGGCGCGGTGCGCGACTGCGCGCGCGATCGCGCCGAGAGCGGCGCCGGCGCGGCGGGCGCGTTGCCGTAGACGACCGGCAGGTCGTCGGGATCGAGCCCCTGCACCTCGGCGTCCGTCGGGCTCGGGAGCTCGACCATGAGGTCGATCTCGCCGAAGCCGCGCCGCTGCGGCACGGTCTTGGCGTTTCGCCGATCGGACGGGGCCGGGCGATCGGGGACGTCGGGCAGGCCGATCTCGCCGAAGACCTCCGGGCCCGGCGGCTCAGGAGCCGGCGCGGGCGGCGCGGGCGGCGCGGGCCGCTGGGGGACCGTGGTCGCCGCGCGGCGCGGCGGCGTGGCCACCGGCGCCGGCCCCGGACGCCGAGGCGGCGCGACCGCGGGGAACGCGACGTCCTCCGGGGCTGCCACGGGCAGATCGGCGTCGTCGTGCGGCGCCGGCGCGCTCCGCTCCGAGAGCTGCAAGCCTCCCGCTCCAGCCCGCGGCGCGGGCGTCGGCGCAGGCGCAGGCGTCGGCGCAGGCGCAGCGCTCGCGCCCCCCTTGGTCACCAGCAGGCTCGTGCCGCACTTCGGACAGCGCATCCTGAGCCCCGCAGGGGGAACGCGCTTCTCGTCGACCTGGTACGGCGATTTGCATCCGTCGCACTCGACCTTGATCATGCTCCCCGACCCAATGCCGGCGCTGCGAGTGCTTCCGCAGGCGCCTTCACGCTCGTTCGGCCTGCGAAAGGCCGGGATGCCCCGACATCCGCTCTCCTTACTAGCAGGGCTTGTGGTCCTTGGATCGCCTCTTCTACCGGCCGTCCTCAAATCGGCGATTTCCTCGGGCATATCGCGCGCTTGTCTCCGGCGTGGAGCCGGGACGGCGCCGGCGTAAAGCCGGGACGGCGCCGGCGTGAAGGCCTCGCCAAGCGTCCTGCACTTGTGCTAACGCGCTGCCGCCCATGCAGCGCTCGACGGCGGTCATCTACACGCTCTTCTTTGCGGGCGCGCTGGCGTTCGTCATCGCGAACGGCGGCCCGAAGGGGCGCGGCGCGGCCAGCGCGCCCGCCGACGCGGGCGCCGACGCCGACGCCGACGCGGGCTCGCCCGCGGCGACGGCGGCCGGCGACGGCGACGCCGGGACCGACGCTGGCGCAGAGGAGCTCGTCCAGGAGCGCGGCCCGGAGCTGGCCGTGCGATCCGACGCGGGCGTCACGCTCCTCTCGGGCGAGGCGCCGCCCGCGCTGTCGGCCGAGGCGCCGAAGAAGGTGCGCTTCGGCGTGGTGCTGGTCCAGTACCGCGGGGCGCAGGGCGCGCCGCAGAGCGCGCGCTCCAAGGACGCCGCGCTGGCGCTCGCCAGGGAGCTCGCCGAGGTCGCCAAGACGGACTTCAAGGCCGCCGTCGACAAGGGGGACAAGGGCTCGACCGACGATCTCGGCTACCTCCCGCGCGGCGTGCTCGAGCCCGCCCCGGAGTACGAGCTGTTCAGCCTCCCCAAGGGGGGCGTGAGCGGCCCGGTCGACACGCCGCGCGGCTTTTGGATCGCGCGGCGGATCGAGTAAGTAGGGCCTACCGCGCGGCGCGTCGCCGCGCGCGCGAACGAGTGGAGATACCGTATGGCGACGATCGAGATCCGCCGGCAGCACGCGCTCACCAAGGACGATGCCAAGAAGCGCGCGGAAGAGCTCGCGCGGGGCATGGAGGACAAGCTCGGCATCCGGTGGCGATGGGACGGCGATCTCATCCGGTTCGACGCCCCGGGCGGCGCCGCGAAGGGCACGACGGGCCTCGTGCGCGTCGAGGCTTCCGCCGTCCAGGTGGAGATCGATCTCCCGTTCCTGCTGAAGGCGATGAAGGGCATGGTCGAGTCGAAGGTCAACGAGAAGCTCGACGCCGTGCTCTCCAAGGCCTAGCCGCGGCGGCCGGGCTCGACCCGGAGGGCGCGCCCCGGCACCTCGATCGCCCGCCGCGCCGACGCGGGCCGCCGCGCCGACGCGGGCCGCCGCGCCGACGCGGGCCGCGCGGCTGCCCGAGGCGCATCGTCGCCCCGCGCCCCGTCGTCCTCGCCTCCCTCTCTCCATCTCCATCGCCCGCGCAGGCCCGCGCCGGCGAGCGACCTCCACCCGAAGCGCCGCGCCGATCGCGCGTGGCAGCGCCCGCGAGCTCCTCGCTTTCCAGGGGCGCGCGCGGAGGCCGCGGCCACGCGCGGCGCGGCCACGCCCGAGGAGCGGCCGCGCGCGCGGCGCCGACCGAGCCCACCCCCGCCCGGCGAGCTTTACTCCGCGACGTTCGGTTCGCTACTCTCCGCCATCGTCATGCGTTGCGCACAGATGAGACCCCCTTCGGAGGCGACGCGAGCGAGATGACGGTTCAGGTACCCGAAGGGCACGTGGAGAGCATGACGGCCCTGATCGCGCGGCTCCGCGCGGAACAAGGCGACCAACCGGAGCGACAGCTCCAGGCGCTCTTGCTGCACGAGCTCGGCGCGCTCGAGGAGGCGCTCGGCGAAGAGCCGACGGCCGCGCGCGACTACCTCGCCGCGTTCAACGCCGATCCCCAGTTCCGCGAGCCGCTCGAGGCGCTGGTCCGCATCCTCACGCGCCGCAAGTCGATCAAGAACCTCGGCAAGCTGCTCGACGCGCTCACGCGCGCCGCGGCCACGCCCGAGGAGCGGGCGCGCGCGTTCTGGGAGCGCGCGGCGTACCTCCAGGACCACGAGCAGAACCTCGCGGCGTCCAAGGAGGCGCTCGAGGAGGCGGCGCTCAGCAACCCGGAGGACGCGACGCCGTGGCTCGAGCTCGAGCTCATCGCGGCCAAGGAGGGGGACCTCGCCGGCCGCATGCGCGCGATCGAGGCCCGCGCCGAGCTCGCGACCGACGCGACGTGGAAGGGGCTGCTCTTCATCGAGCTCGCCGACCTCGCCGCCGCGACCGAGAACGTGGAGCGCGCCTACGAGCTGCTCGACGCGGCCGCCGCCCTGGAGGGGCGGGCGCGCTTCCGGTCGCAGCTCGCGCTCGAGGCGATCGCGCGGCGCGAGGAGGACCTCGGCGCGCTCGCGCGCGCCCTCGAGGGCCAGGCGGAGCTCATCGCCGACGCGCTCGACGACGAGGCGAGCGGCGAGGCCAACGGCGTCCCGCGGTACATGCGCAAGCCGGAGTACGCGGCCGACGCGTGGCTCCGCGCCGCCGAGCTGACGCAGCGCGCGGGCACGGGCGGCTTCGCGTCGCTCCTCGAGCGGGCCGCGGAGCGGCTGCCCGGGTCGGCGCTGCTCGGGCGGGCGCGCATCGCCGCCCTCGAGGCCGCCGGCGAGGCCGAGGCCGCCGCCGGCCTGGCCAAGCAGGAGATCGCGCGCGGCGCGAGCGGGCCCGGCGCCGCGGCGCTGTGGCTCCGCATCGCCGAGGCCGCGGCGCTGGCGAGCGACCGCGAGGCCGCCCTCGCGGCGCTCCGGAGCGCGCTCACGGCCGACCCGCAGTGCATCCCGGCGCGCGCGCTGGAGATCGATCTGCTCGGCGACGGGCAGGACCCGTCCGCGTTCGCGGCCTCGCTCGAGGCGATGGCGGCGTCGTACGGCAGCGACGAGGCGAGGGGGCGCGCGCTGCTCCTCGCGGCCTACGTCTGGGCGGTGCGGACGGACGACGTCGGCGCCGCGAAGGACGCCCTGTCGCAGGCCGGCATGGCCGGCGTGCACCCGGGCGTGCTCGCGCGCTTCGGGCGGTCGTTCGCGGCGCTCCGCGGCGACGCGGCCTGGTACGAGGAGTCGACGAAGCGGCTGCTCTCGACCGGCGTCGACCCGGCCGAGAAGGCGAGCCTGTGGTTCGAGATCGGCAGGAGCCGCCTGCTCCGGGGCGACGCGGACGGCGCCGAGGGCGCCTTCGCCGAGCTCGCCGCCGCCGGCGCGGACGACGGCGGCGCCGCGCCGAACGCGTGGCTCGGGCGGGCGCTCGGCGCCCTCGCGGTCGATCTCGTCCGCAGCCGGCGCGAGCGCGGCGACGAGCCCGGCGCCCCCGGCCCGCGGCGCTCGCCGACGGTGATCGAGGCGCTCGCGGAGGTCGAGGGCCCGGAGACCGCGCGCGGGCTGTGGCTCGTCGCGGCCCTGCGCAGCGCGCGCAGCGGCGAGCTCGATCGCGCGCGGAGCCGGCTCCGCGCGCTCTTCGAGCAGTCGGCGGACGACGAGGTCGTCGCCGTGTTCCTGGCCGAGCTGGAGCGGCGCGCCGGGAGCCCCGCCTCCGCGGCCGCGACGCTCTCGACGTGCGCCGCGGCGATCGACGACGCCGATCTGTCGGCGGCGCTGCACATCGAGGCGGCCATCCTGCTCTGGCGCGCCGGCGAGCGCGGGCGCGCCGTCGAGGAGCTCGAGGCGGCGCGGGGCAAGGCGCCGCGGGCGGGCGCGACGGCGCTCACCTGGGCGCTCCGCGGCCACGAGGCGAGCGATCTCCTCAGCCGGCGCCGCGCCCTCGAGGTGGCGGGCGAGGCGGGCGAGGACCCGGCGGCGCTCGCGCTGTCGCGGTTCGGCCTCGAGATCGGCGCGGCCGAGGGCGGCGACGCCGACGAGGCGCTCGCGACGCTCGAGGCGCTGGAGGCGCAGGCGAGCGACGACCTCGCCCTGGCCGCCGCGCTCGGGCGGCTGCTCTGGCAGCCGGCGCTCGAGCAGCGGAGCGCCGTCGAGCGCGCGCTCGACTACATCGAGGAGCGGGGCGACGGCGCCACGTCCATCGCGCACGCCGAGCGCTTCCGCCTCGCGCGCACGCTCGACCACGACCGCGCGCGCACCGCGGCGCGCGCGGCGGCGTGGGCCGCGGCCGACCCGAGCCCGCACGCCGAGCTCGAGTGGCTCGGCGCGGCGCTCGGCGCCGAGGACCGCGAGGCCGAGGTCGCCGCCCGGAGCGCCCTCGCGCGCCACATGGAGGGCGAGGCCCGCGCGGCGATGGAGGCCTCGGCCGCGCTCGTCGGCGCGCTCGACCAGCCGAACCTGCCGCGCCCGTTCCTGTCGGGCGAGCACGCGCCCGCGCAGCTCGCCAACCTGGAGCTCGCGCTCCCGGGCTGCGATCCGCGGCGCCGCGCCGCCGCGCTGCACGGGCTCGGCGACGCGCTCGGGGAGGACGCGCAGCTCACCGCGCTCTCCCTCGCGGGCTGGTCGGACTTCGCGGCCGGCGATCACGAGCGCGCGCTCGCCGCGTTCCGCGCGGTGGTCGAGCGGAGGCCCGACGACGTCGCCGCCTGGGAGGGCGTCCGCGCCACGTCCGAGGCGCTGCGCGACCCGGTGTCGACGGCGCTCGCCTCGGCCCAGCTCGGCGCGCTCTGCAAGGACGACGCGCGCGGCGCGGGGTTCTGGGAGAGCGCGGGGCTCCTGCTCCTCCAGCACACCGAGGCGCACGACGACGCCGAGATCGCCTTCGACCGCGCCTTCGCGCGCGACCCGCGGCGCGGCGTCGCCTTCGACCGGCTGTTCCGCCGGGTCCGCGCGCGCAACGAGGACGATCGGCTGCTCGACATCATCGAGCGGCGGCTCGGCGTGGCCGACAACGACCTCGAGATCTGCAAGCTGTTCTGGGAGCGCGCGCGCGTGCTCCGCAAGAAGGGCAAGCTCGACGAGGCGCTCGCCGCGCTCGAGAACGTGACGCTGCTCGAGCCGGATCACATCGGCGCGCTCGCGCTCTCGGCCGACATCTCGAAGGCGCAGGGCGACCTCGGCCAGGCGGCGGCGTTCTACGCCGAGCTCTCGCGGGTCGCGAAGGCGCCCGGGGAGCAGCGCCTCATGTCGGGCATCACGGCGGTCGACGCCTACGAGAAGCTCGGCGAGCACGACAAGGCGCTGGAGGTGCTGGTCGGCCTGCACCGCGCCGGGCTGTCGACGCTCCCGGTCCGCGAGCGCCTCGTGCGGGTCGCCGCCCGGGTCGGCGCCTGGGAGGAGGCCACGCGCCTGCTCGAGGAGCTCATGGTCGAGCGCGACGCGCCCGAGGGGCGCATCGAGGCGGCGCGGCTCGCGATGGCCATCTACCGGGACCAGCTCCGCGCGCCCCGCCGCGCGGAGCGGGCGGCGGCGAAGCTCCTCGAGGAGGCCCCGGACGACGGGGAGGCGATCGATCTCGTCCTCACGACGGACTACGATCCGGCGTTCCGCACCCGCGTGCTCGGCCGCGCCAAGGCGACGCTGATCCAGGCGCTCGCGTCGGACCCGATCGACGCGGACCGGGTCGCGCTCCTCGCGAAGATCGCCGGCGCCGGGCAGGACGCGCCGCTCCGGCAGGCCACGCTCGGCGCGCTGGTCGCGCTCGGCCGGATCGACGACGGCATCTCCGCGGAGCTCAGGAAGATCGACGCCCGCGTCCCGGCGCGGCCGCAGATCGCCCTCGACGCCAAGGCCATGGCCGACATCGCCGATCCGCTCGACAGCGGGCCGGTCGGCGAGCTGTTCGCGAAGATGGCCGAGACCATCTCCATGGCGCTCGGCCCCTCGCTCGTGTCGCTCGGCGTCGGCAAGAAGGACCGCATCGAGGCGCGCGGCGGCCACCCGCTGCGCGTCGCGGTCGCCGAGTGGATGGGCGCGCTCAGCTTCGAGACCGACTTCGAGCTCTACGTCGGCGGCCCGAGCCCGCGCGGCGCGACGGGCGTCTACGGCCAGCTGCCGGCGCTCGTGCTCGGCCCCGAGATCACGACGCCGCTCGACGCCGCCTCGCGCTCGGCGATCGCGCGAGAGGCGTTCGCCCTGCGCCGGGGCATCACCTCGCTCCGGACCCGGGACGACAACACCGTCGCCTCGCTCGTCGCGGCGGCGTGCATCGAGGCGGGCTTCGCGGTCCCCCAGCCGCCCTACGCCGTCTTCGGCGAGGTCTCGCGCGCCATCCACAAGGAGATGTCGCGCGCGACCCGGAAGGCCATCGCCGAGGTGTGCCAGCGCATCGTCTCGAGCCAGCAGGACCCGCACCGCTGGGCGCAGGCCGCCCGCAGGAGCATCGATCGCATGGCCGTCATCGCCGCCGGCGACGTCTCGCTGGTCCTCTCGGACATCCTCAACACCCCGCGCGAGCAGCTCGGCGGCGTCGTCGCCGAGAGCGACCGGGCGCGCCAGCTGGTCGCGTTCGTCCTGTCGCAGAGCTACCTCGAGCTCCGAAAGAAGCTCGGGATGGGGGTCCGGTGAGCAAGAATCCGCAATCCAAGAGCTCCTCTGGCAACGGCGGCGAGGAGGGCACCCCGTCGCAGGAGAAGATCACCGTCCCGCCGCCGGCGATGTACGGCGCGGCGGTCTCGGAGGGCGACGTCGAGGAGGCCACGCTCCTCGCGAAGATCCCCGACGAGCTCATCAAGTCGATCCGCGCCGAGGAGGGCGAGCGCGTCGGCGAGGGCGGCCTGAAGCAGCTGTTCTCGCGCGAGCCGGTGCCCGTGCCCGCGCGGCCGGCGCAGAGCGCCGGGGAGAGCGACGCGCTCCTCGACATGCTCTTCGAGGACCAGCGCGCCGACGACGCCGACGACGGGGTCGTCACCTCGGCGCCCGCGCTGCCCGGCGCGCGCCGGGGCGCCTCGCCCCCCATCCCGCCGCCGCGGCCCCCGTCGCTGCCCCGCCCCGCGGCCCCGCCGCGCTCGGGCAGGCCGAGCGACGTGAAGCCGCCCGCCGCCGATCTCGCGCCGGGCGATCGGACGCCGAAGATCCCGGCGCCGTCCGCGTCCTCGAGGCCCGCGGCGCCGCGCCCGCAGCCCGCCGCCGCGGCGCCGCCCCCGCCGCCCCCGCTGCCGCCGCAGCCCAGGCGCCCGGAGCCGGTGCAGGACGAGGACACCGCCGAGCCGGGCGACCGCGCCACGCCCATCCCCGACGGCGGCGACTCCCCGTTCGAGTTCGCGCCGCTCAGCCTCGTGAACAGCAGCCGGCGCGCCGCGGCGCCGGACGTCGACGACGAGGACACGACTGGCTTCGACGACGAGGAGACGAAGGCGCTCGACGAGCCCGGGCCCACGACCCGCCCGTACGCCGGCGAGCCGTCCGCCCCGGTGAGCCGCTGGGACCAGGCCGCGATCGAGAGCGATCCCGGCGAGCTCGTGGACGAGTCCAGCCTGCTCGACGGGCAGGCCGACGAGGACGATCTCGCCCAGACGCGCGTCGCGAGCCGGAGGCCGGAGGTCGGCTCGGCGTTCGGTCCGCCGCGCTCGTCCGCGCCCGCACGCGCGCCCGAGAGCCTCCCGCCGCTGCCGTCGATCCCGCCGCCCGCGTCCGTGTTCGACGCCGAGCAGGACGCGAGCGCGATCCTCGTCCAGTCGCAGCAGCGCGACGTCTGGGCGGCGCGCGCCGCCTGGCTCCGCGCCGAGGCCGAGCTCATCGAGGATCCGACGTCCCGGGCGCGCGCGCTGCTCCCCGTCGCCGAGCTCTACGTGATGGCCGGGGAGGACGCGACCGCCCGCGCCATCGCCGCCGAGGCGCGCGATCTCGCCCCGAGCCTGATCTTCGCCCACCGGCAGCTCCGCGGGCTCCTGATGCGCGAGGGGGACCTGCCCGCCGCCCTCGACGCGCTGGAGGCCGAGACCCGCATCCTCGGGACGCCGGCCGCGCGCTGCCACAACCTGGCGCTCGGCGCCGAGCTCTCCCGCGTCTCGCTCGCCGATCCCGACGGCGCGCACAAGCGCCTGGAGCTCGCGGCCCGGATGCACCCCGCCGATCCGCGCCCGCACGTCCAGCGCTTCTGCGAGGCGCTCGCCGCGCCGGACTCGGACGCCCAGGCCTCCGCCGCGATCGCGAAGTTCCGCCTCCCCGACGCGCCCGAGCTCGCGCCGCTCGCCGCGGCATGCGCGCAGGTGGCCGCGCACCGCGGCGCGCTGCGGCCGGCGCGCGGCCGCGCCGCCCCCGCCACGCCGTACGAGGCGCTGCTCCGCGCCCGCGCCCACCTCCGCGCCGGCGACCTTTCCGAGGGCCTCGCGAGCCTCGAGCCCCTGCGCGGCACCTCGCTCGCGCCCGGCGTCGCGTGGCTCACCGCCGCGCTCAGCGCCGCGCGCAAGGAGACCCGCCCGGCGGCGCTCGGCGCGCTCCGCGCCGTCGCCGCCGGCTCGCACGCCGGCCAGGCGCGGCGCGCCCTCGCCGCGCAGGCGATCGAGCTCGGCGACGCCGCCGCCGCGCGCGAGGCGACGCTCGACGACGGCGACGCGTTCTCGCCGGCCGACCGCATCGTCCTGTCGGCGCTCGCCGGCGGCTCCGCGGGCGAGATCGAGCCGTGGCTCGACGCCCTCGCCGACGATCCGGACTTCGCGCCGCTCTGCGCCGCGGCGAGCGCCGCCCTGAGCGACGTCGGCGGCGCGGCGGCCGAGGCGCCCGCGCCGCGGGGCGTGCGCGCCCTCGGCGGCCCGAGCGCCCGCGCCGCCGCGGTCCTCGGCCGCGCGCTCTCCCGCGAGGCCGTCCCGGCCGAGGGCGGCATCGACGCGAGCGACGCCTTCTCCCGCGCCGTCGTCACCTACGGCGACACCGCGCCCGAGAGCCCGCTCTTCCGCGCCCTCTCGCTCGAGCTCGATCTCGACGGCGACCGCGGCGCCCGCGTCGCCAGGGCCGTGGCGGCGCTCCGCGAGGTCGCGTCCGAGCGCGACAGCGCGCTCGCCGCCGCCGTGATCGCGGAGATCGCGGGGGATCAGCGGGCGGCCATGAGCGACCTCGATCGCGCCCGCGCCGCCGATCCGCAGCACGAGGGCGCCGCGCGCGCCCGCGCCGCGCAGGAGAGCGGCGTCGGCGCGGCCCGCATCCTCGCGGAGCACGCGCTCACGCTCGAGGAGGGGCCGCGCGCCGCGGTGCTCGTCACCGAGGCGGCGATCCGCCTGCTCGACGCCGGCGACAACGAGGAGGGCGAGCGCCTGCTCTCGCGCGCCGCGCAGATCGATCCGAAGCTCCCCGTCGCGCTCCACCTCGGCGAGCGGAGCGCGCGCGCCCGCGTGGACCGCGACGGCCTCCTCGAGTGGCTCCGGACCCGCCGCGAGAGCGCGACCGACCCGCTGGAGCGCGCCCACGACCTCGTCCGCGAGGCGCTCCTCGTCGCCGAGGCCGATCCCGCGTCCGCCGCGTCGCTCCTCGAGACGGCGCACCGCTCGCGCCCGCAGGACATCGGCCTGCGCGAGCTCTTCGAGCGGCTCGCGCCCGAGCCCCCGGCCGACCGCGCCGCCTGGCGCGCCGAGCGCGCCACCGAGCTGATGCGCGCCCTCCACCCGGGCGGCGACGGCCCGGCCGAGGGCGACGACCGCGCCGCCACGGGCGTCGAGGCCGCGCGCCTCGCCCTCGAGGCCGCCCTCGAGCACGAGCGCGCCGGCGATCTCGGGCAGGCCGCCGCGTCGGCCCGCCAGGCGATCGCCGCGGGCGACGACGCGCTCGCGCCGATCGCCCTCTACCGCGCGGCCGTCGCCGGCCACGGCGCCGGCGAGCTCGTCGACGCCCTGATCCCGCGCGCCCGCGAGGCGGCGGACGCGGCGGAGCGCCTCGAGATCTACGAGCGCCTCGCCGAGCTCGACGAGCTCGGGCGCAAGGATCCCGGCAACGCCCTGCTCTGGCGCCGCTCCATCCTGGAGGAGACGCCGCACCACCTGCCGACGCTCCGCCGGGTCGCCTCCTACCTCATCGGCGAGGGGCGCGACGAGGAGCTCGAGCCCATCGCGCTCGAGATCGCGCGCGTCCTCGACGGCCCCGAGGCGATCGCGCACGCGCTCCTGTCGGCGCGGCTGCGCCTGCGCGTGCTCCCGTGGGAGGAGACGCTCGAGCCGGTCCAGATCGCGTACAGGAACGAGCCCCGGGGCATCTGGGCGCTGCGCCAGATGGCCGCGCACGCCCGCGCGAAGGCGGATCACGCCCTCGCGATCGAGGCGGATCGCCAGCTCATCGAGCGCACCGATCGCCCGTCCGAGGCCGCCGCCCTCTCGGTGCGGGCCGCCAAGGACGCCCTCCTCGCCGGCTCGATCGAGGACGCCGTCGCCTTCTTCCGGCACGCCATCACGCTCGTCCCGCACTACCTCGTCGCGCACCTCGATCTCGCCGACGCGCTCGAGCGCGGCGACGACGCGGCCGCCGCCGCGGCCGCGCTCGAGTCCGCGGCGGGCGCCAGCGTCGGCTCCGAGGGGCGCGCGCACTCGCTCTACGCCGCGGCGGTGCTCTGGCAGGACAAGGTCCAGAACGCCGCGCGGGCCCGCGACGTCCTCGAGGCGGTCGCCACGGTCGACCCGTCGTACGCCGACGTCTTCTCGCGGCTCAAGGCGATCTACGTCGCCGAGGGCGCGCGCGCCGAGCTGGCGGCCCTCCTCGAGCGCCGCCTCGACGCGGTGACGGATCCGGCGGAGCGGGTCGAGATGGAGGTCCTCCGCGGCCGCGCGCTCGCCGACGTCGGCGACGCGGCGGCGGCGAAGCGGGCGCTCGCCGCCGCGCTCGACGCGAACCCCGACCACGTCGAGGCCCTGTCCGCGTTCGCGGACGTCTGCGCCGGCGAGGGCGACTGGGCCGGCGCCGAGCAGGCCTGGATCCGGCTCGCGCGCCTCGTGCCCGATCCCGACAAGCAGGTCGCGATCTACCTCCGCCTCGGCGAGCTCTACGACGAGCACCTCCCGAACGCGGAGCGCGCCGAGCTCGCCTACCAGGAGATCCTGAAGCGCGCGCCGGGCGACGTGAGCGCGCGCGAGCGCCTCGTCGCGCTCTACAAGCGCGCCGGCGACGGCGCCCGCGCGCTCGAGCAGCAGAACGTCCTCATCAACGCCGCGGAGGCGCCCGAGCAGAAGTGCCGCCGCACGGCGGAGCTCGCCGAGATCTACGAGTCGATGGGGGACATGAAGAAGGCCGAGGCCACGCTGCTCACGGCCCGCAAGACGTGGCCCAAGGACGACTTCGCGCTCGGCGCGCTGGCCCGCTACTACCAGCGCACCGAGCAGGCCTCCGCGGCGGGTGTCCTGCTCGATCGCGCCCTCGCCGACGCCCGCCGCGCGCTGAGCACCGGCCGCTTCGAGCCGTACCTGTTCTCGACGGTCGCCACGGTCGCGGAGCTCCGCGGCCGCGCCGGCGCCTCGAGGATCGCGCGCGCGACGGTCGCCGCGCTCGACGGCCGCGACGCGGCGATGGGCGGCGCCGGCAACGCCGCGGGCGCGGCCCGCCTCGACGTCCACCTCGCGCCGGAGCTCATGACCGCGGCGTTCCGCGAGCTCCTGCTCAAGACCGGCCCGCTGCTCGACGCCGCGGTGCCGTTCGATCTCGACTCGATCCGCGCGACCCCGCTGCCGCCCCAGCACGCCGACATCACCGACCTCGCCCGCGGCGTCGGGGCGGCGTACGGCCTGCCCAACCTGCAGGTCTACGTGACGGCCGCGCTCGGCGCCGTCTGCGTCCCGGCCGCCTCGAGCCCGCCGAAGATCGTCCTCGGGCAGGCCCTGGTCGCCTCGCCGCGCGAGGACGTCCGGCTCTTCCTCATCCACCGCGCCGTCAAGATCCTCCAGACCAACGCCTCGGCCTTCTCGCGGACGGCGCCGATCGACCTCTGGCCGTTGCTCGCGGCGTACCTGAAGGCGCTCACGCCCTCGTGGACGCCGCAGGGCGCCGACGCCGGTCGCCTGCGCGAGTACCAGGGCCGGATCGAACGGGTGATGACGGGCGGCGTGGATCCGAAGCTCAGCGTGCTCGCCGCCGACGTCATCGGCTCGATCGGCAACCGGGCGTCGACGCTGAACACGGCGATCAACGGCTGGGGGAACCGGGCTGCGTTCCTCGCGGTGGGCGATCTCAACATTGCCCTCACGGGCATCGCGTGGTCGGGCGGCCACACGAACGCGCCGCCCGCCGGGGGCAAGGATCGCGTCACCTGGATCGGGCGCAACGCCGAGGCGCGCGACCTCATCGTCTTCGCCGTGGGCGACGGCCTGGCCGAGGCGCGGGAGCAGCTCGGGTTCACCGAGTGAGCGCGCGCTCGTCGTCGCGCGCCGCCGCGCTATGTTGAGCGCGCGCCGTCGCGCGCGCTTCGCCGTCGCGGAGGCTCGCGCGGTCGCGTATGCTCCGCTGCCCGCCAGCGAGCGTGCCGCCTCTCCTCGCCGGCATCGGCCGCACGTCCCTCACGATCCATGACCACGACCCTCAAGGCGAAGCGCCGCGTCTCTTACGACTGCTCGAAGTGCCCGGCTTACTGCTGCTCCATCTACGAGCGGGTCGAGGTGACGCCGCGCGACCTGCGGCGGCTCGCCCGCCACTTCGGCCTCACGGTCGAGGCCGCCGAGGAGCGCTTCACGAAGCGCTACAACGGCGAGCGCATCCTCCGGCGGCAGTCGGATCCGGTGCTCGGCCGTGTCTGCCGCTTCCTCGATCTCACGACGCGCGGCTGCACCATCTACGAGGCTCGGCCGGAGGTCTGCCGCGACTACCCCGGCAGGCCGCGGTGCGGGTACTACGACGTGCTCCAGTTCGAGCGGGAGACGCAGGACGATCCCAACGTGATGCCGCTCGTGCAGATCACGTTCCGGTCCAGGACGCCTGCGGGCTAGCTCCGCGGATCGCTGGGCTCACGTCGTCTCGTTGAGCTCGTCCGCGTCGGCCTGCGCCTCGACGGCCCTCCTCTTCTCGTGCAGCCACTCCTCCGGCCGGTCGGCGGGGTAGACCCGCAGCGATCCGTCGGCCGGCCCGAGCAGGTCCCCCGCGCGCGCCGCGCCGGTGATGCGCTGCGCCGCCATGAGCCCCGACATCGCGGCGCCGGCCACCCCGTGGCTCAGCGTGCTCGCGCCGCACTGGTACAGCCCCGGGATCCTCGTCTTGACGGAGAACGACAGCGGGCCGAGCTGCCACGGCGTCTTGGCGGTGCCGTAGGCGGCGCCGCGGTGCGAGGCGCAGTAGAAATCGTTGGTCAGCGGCGTCGCCACCGAGCGAAACACGAGCGCGCGGGAGATGCCGGGAATGACGTTCTCCGCCGCGGCGATCATCTGATCTCCGAGCGACTCCTTGAGCTTGTCGTACTCGGCCCCTCGCTCGCCCGTGCGGGTCTTCTCCCAGCGCGCGAAGGGGCCGTGGGGCACGAACGTGAACATCTCGATCGTGTGGTGATTGCCCCGCGTCGGGTGGCCCGGGTCCTTCAGCGTCGTGATGGTCAGGAACAGCCCGTCCACCGCGCCGCGCGGCAGCTGGCGCTCCGCGCGCTCGTAGATGCGGCCCACGTCGCTCCCGCGGTACCACCAGTAATTGCCTGAGTCGTAGCCCATCGACCGCAGATCCATGTCCACGGCGCAGAACACGCTGAGCAGGCTCACGGAATACTCCATCCGCTCGACCTTGCGGCGCTCGCGGGCGGTCAGCTCGGGCGGGAGCAGCTCGCCGTAGGTGATCGCCGGGTCCGCGTTCGAGACGACGCTCGCCGAGCGCAAGATCTCGCCCCCTTCCAGCTCGACGCCGGCCGCCCGCCCGCGCTCGACGACGATCCGCCTCACCCGCGCGCGCATCCGCACCTGCCCCCCGAGCCGGCGCAGCGCCCGGATCATCGCGAGCGGGAGGCGCCTGGCCCCGCCGCGCGGGTAATACCCGCCCTCGAGGTAATGGCAAATGATGCTCGCGTGGATCGGCAGCGCGACGCGCGACGGCGAGAGGCCGTGATCTCCCCCCTGCGCGGCGAGGAACGCGCGCAGCAGCGGGTCGCGGATCGTCGCGTCCAGCAGATCCTCCTGGGTGCGGAGGCCCCAGCGCACGAGGTTCGGTGCCTTGAACGGCAAGAGCAGCACCTTCGGGAACTCGAGCATCTCGTCGACGCGGCCGAGATCGTCGCTCAGCCCGCGGAGGACGCGGAAGTACCGCGCGATCCCCGCCGCCTCGTGCGGGAAGCGCGCCGTCAGCCGGGCGACGAGCCGCTCGAAGCCCTTGGGCACGTCGAACCGCGCTTCGCCGACGATCAGGTGATCGAGCCCGTCCGGGTTGAGCTCGCAGAACTCGAGATCCTCCGAGAGGCCGAGCCCCTCGTAGAGCCGCCGCACGGCGCCTCCCGGGCCGAGCTCGCCGATGTAGTGGACTCCCGGGCTGAACAGATAACCGTCCAGCGAGAAGCTGTGGGTCCACCCGCCAGGGAGGTAGTGCTGCTCGACGACGATCACCTTCTGTCCCGCGCGCGCGAGCGCGAGCGCGGCCGTGAGCCCGCCGGCGCCTGATCCGATCACGACGGTATCCGCGTCTCTCATGCGTCCCCCCTCGGACTCCGATGCTCCGGGGAGGAGCCTGGCTGCGCGCTTTTGCCGCTCTTCTTATTTGCCGCCGCCCGGCTTGCCGCCGTCCCGCCCGCCGTCCGGCTTGCCGCCGTCCGGCGGCGCTCCGGCGTCGGGCGGCGCCCTGTCCGCCTTCTCCAGGTTCATGAGCGCCAGCGGACAGACGACCGGCACGGCGCGGCTCGGGGTCTGCGCCGACTCGCGCATGCACGTCTTGCCGGTCAGGCGAACGCGCTCGCCCACCTCCAGGTCGGGCGGGCACACGACCGTCTGGGACGCGGAGACGAGGTCCCCGTCGATCCAGAAGAGCTCGCAGCCGTCGTCCGTCCGCCGCAGGTGGTAGTACCGCGTCGGGCGCCGCGGCGCCGGCGTGCCCTCGGCCGCCAGCGCCGCCCCGCCGTCGAGCGCCGGCGCCCCCGCGCCCTCGCGCCCGGCGTCTCCCTGGCACGCCGCGACCCCGGCGAGGAGCGCGGGCACGACCCGGGCGACGAACCCGGTCCCTCGGCGCGGCGACGTCGGCATCGGGGCGCCTTCCGGACCGGGCGCGATCACCGGCTCGGGAAGAACAGGATGGACATCTTGGTCAGGAAGAAGTCGGCGATCAGGATGGAGATCGACGTCACCACCACGGTGCGCGTGGTCGCGTGGCCGACGCCCTCCGTTCCGCCGCGCGTGATCAGCCCGAAGTGACATCCGACGAGCGCGATGATCGCCCCGAAGAAGGGCGTCTTGTACATCCCGCTGAAGTAATCCATGAACGTCACCGAGCTCAGCGCCGTCCGCAGGAAGAAGCCGGCCGGGATGCCGAACTCGGTCGCGCAGATCAGCATCGCGCCGCTGAAGCCCAGCACCAGCGCGAACGCGCCGAGCACCGGCATCACCACGATGCTCGCGAGCAGCCGGGGCAGGACGAGCTTCTTCACCGGGTTGGCGCCGAGGGCGCGGATCGCGTCGATCTGCTCGGTGACGGCCATCGACCCGACCTCCGCCGCGATGCCGGCGCCGATGCGGCCGCCCACGATGACCGCCGTCAGCGTCGGCGCGAGCTCGCGTGAGAACGACAGGCCGATGATGCGGCCCGTGTACTCCATGCCCCCGAACTTCTGCAGGCCGATGGCGAACTGCACCGCCATGACCATCCCGACGAACAGCGCCGTCACGGACGCGATCGCGGCCGAGCGCACGCCGAGCGCCTCCATCTGGTAGAGGGTCGAGCGCAGCTCGAGCGGCCGATCGAAGATCGCCTTGATCGCCCCCCACGTCATCCGCCCGAACTGCCCGAGGTGCTCGACGAACCCGACGGCCGTGTCGTTGATCCTCGCGACCAGCGGGGGGAGCGGCGGCGGGGCGATGCTGGCCGGCCCCCGGCTCCCGGGGGCCAGGCTGCTCGGCGGCAGGCTGCTCGGGCCCGCGCTGGCCGGGGCCGGGCTGCTCGCGGAGGGCGGCGCCGCCTCCGGGGGCCGTTTGCGCTCAGTCGTCATCGGCCGGCAGGGTCGAGAAGCCGCGGACCATCCGCGTGAACGCCGGCTCGCCGGCGGCGTAGCGGGCGGGATCGGCGATGAGGAGCATGTCGTACACGCAGCCGTTCTTCTTCAGCACCCAGACGTCGAACACCTTCGGCACCCCGTCGAGCTTCGCCGAGAGGACCGTGTGCATCGCCTCGCGGCCGTCGAACGGGACGACCTCTTGCTTCAGCACCTCGCGCTCCGTGAAATGCAGGAAGAGGTGGTTGGTCAGCGAGACGAGCGGGACGTCGTCCTCGTTCCGGCAGCGTCCGTTCAGGGCGATGGTCGATCCGTTCGCCTCGTCGCGGTACGCCACGGCGGCGTCCGACACCGAGAGCGGCTTCCAGCCCGCCGGCGCCGGGGGCACGCGGAACGCGACCTCGGAGCCGCGGTAGACCGTTCCGTCGAACGACGGGCCACCGCAGCCGGCGAGCGCGACCGCGAGCGCCAGCAGCCTGGCCCGGGGGTTCGCTGCCTCTGCCGCAGAACCGCCGGCGGTGGGGCGCCTTCGAAGGGGTCGTCGCATCGCTGCGGCCGGGACGCTATCACGCTTTTGCATCCTGGGCGAACCACGAGCGCCGCGATCGCGCCGCGCCGCTACCAGCCCCAGGGGTCGCGCCGCCGCGGCGTGTCCCACGGCGCGGGGCGGCGGGCTGCCGGGCGCCGGGGCGCCGCGCGCCAGTGCTGCCAGCGCTCGTGCTCGCGCCGGGCGCGCCCCACCATGAAGAGGCGGACGAGGAAGAGCCCGGCGACGAACCCCCCGAGGTGCGCGAAGAACGCGACGCCGCCGCTGCGCATGCCGATGGCGCCGAGCCCGTTCAGCAGGTTCACCACGAAGTACTCGAGGATGACCAGCCACGCCGGGAGCTCCAGGAACAGGCCGAAGATGAACCACAGGAGAAAGATCGGGTTCAGCACCGTGACCGGCGAGCGCGGGTAGAGCGACGCGTACGCGGCCAGCACGCCCGAGATGGCGCCCGAGGCGCCCACCATGGGGATCATCGAGCCGGGATCGATCAGGATCTGGGCGCCCGCGGCGGCGATCCCGGACAGCACATAGAACGCCGCGTAGCGGAGGCTGCCCAGCGCATCCTCGACGTTGTCGCCGAAGATCCAGAGGAACAGCATGTTCCCGCCGAGGTGGGCCCACCCCGTCGGGTCGTGCATGAACATGCTGCTGAAGACCGTCCACCAGGTGTCGGCCGGCTCGTGCAGCAGCTGCACCGGGACGAGGCCCCACAAGGAGAGCAGCCGGTCGGGCGGGAACCCGGCCGCGATCATCGACCGCATCCAGAAGAAGCCGAGGACGTTGGCCGCGATCAGCAGGTAGTTGACGATCGGCACCTTGCGGGTGGGCAGTCGGTCTCGGAGGGGCAGCATCGCGATTTACTTAAGCACGCAGACCGGTGACAGCATCCGCCGGCCTTGATAGACCCGGGGGCCATGCCCGAGGTGCGGCTCCGCGACACGATGGCCGAGGCGCCCGCCCCGCTCGGCTCGCCGCTGCGTGGCGAGGTCCGCCACGCGCGCTCCCCGGACGCGGCCGTCCTCAGCACCAGTGGACGAAAACGGCAGGCAGATTTAGGTTTCCGCCCGATGAGGGCCCCTCGCGGCCCGCATCGCCTGCATCTCCTGCAGCCCAGAATGACGACGGACGACCATGGCTCGTGATCTCTACTCCGTGCTCGGCGTCTCGCGCGATGCGGACGAGGACTCCATCAAGAAGGCGTTCCGCAAGCTCGCGATGAAGTACCACCCGGACAAGAGCCCGGGGAAGGCCAACGAGCAGAGGTTCAAGGAGATCAACCAGGCGCACGAGGTGCTGAGCGACAAGGCGAAGCGCGCGCTCTACGACGAGTTCGGCGAGGAGAGCCTGTCGCAGAACTTCGACGCCGAGCGCGCCCGCGCCTACCGTCGCTACGCGAACGCCCGGGCCGCGGGCGGGGGCCGCGGCGTGCCCGGCAACTTCGACGTCCAGGAGATCTTCGGCAACGCCGGCGGCGGCGCCGGCGATCTCAGCGACATCCTCGGCGATCTCTTCGGCCGCGGCCGCGGCGGCGCGGGCCGGCGCGGGCCGCCCGCGCGCAGCCGGGGCAGCGACGTCGAGCAGAACCTCACCATCGACTTCGTCTCGGCGGTGCGGGGCACGACGCTCCAGCTCCAGCGCGAAGGCGAGCCCGAGCCGGTGACCGTGCGCGTCCCGCCCGGGGCCGCCGAGGGGAGCCGCCTGCGCATCCGCGGCCAGGGCGGCCCGGGCATGGGCGGCGGCGAGCCGGGCGATCTGCTGCTCAACATCCACGTCACGCCGCACCCGTTCTTCAAGCGCGAGGGCGACGATCTCCACCTCGACGTGCCCGTCACCCTGGGCGAGGCCTACCGGGGCGAGAAGATCCGCATCCCCACGCCCGACGGCGAGGTGACGCTCAAGATCCCGGCGCGCACCCAGACCGGCCAGGTGATCCGGCTGCGCGGCAAGGGCATCGCCCGCAAGGGCAAGGAGCCGGGGGATCTCTACGTGAAGTTCGTGGTGCACGTCCCGACCGTCGACGACCCCGAGGTGGCGAAGGCGATCGAGCTGCTCGACGGCAAGGTGGAGGCGCCTCGCGGCGATCTCCGGTTCTGAGCGCGGCGCCCCGCCGCGCGGCGCTCCGCCTCCGCGCGCGCGTCGCCCCGCGCGGGCGCGGCTCCCAGGTCGACCTCCCATGAAGCAGCCGCTCGCGATCGATCCCCGGCCCCTCCTCGCGGCCGCCGTCGCGCTCGCCGCGTGCGCGGCGCCGCCGCGCCCGGCGCCGCGCGCCGCCGGCCTCCCTGCGCCCGCCGCCGTCCAGCCTGCGCGCCCCCCGCGGCCCGCGGGCGCGCCGGCGCCCGCCG
Source organism: Sorangium sp. So ce836 (assembly GCF_028553905.1). Taxonomy (NCBI): domain Bacteria; kingdom Pseudomonadati; phylum Myxococcota; order Polyangiales; family Polyangiaceae; genus Sorangium; species Sorangium sp. So ce836. The sequence goes on from NZ_CP102233.1 coordinate 1,179,339, forward strand.
TCGCCTCCACCGCCGATCCGCGCGCGCCGTCCGCGGCGCCCGCGTCCGCGGCGGTCCCGCCCGCCGCGCCGAGCGCCGCCGACGCGGCCTCGCCCGCCGCGTCCGGCGAGGGCGGCGCCCCCGGCGCGGCCGCGCCGCAGGGGCCCTCGATCGCGATCGAGCCGCCCTACAAGCTCGGCCAGCACCCGGTGCCCCGCGGCCAGGCCGAAGCGGCGGAGCGGGATCGCTGGAACGCCGGGGGCAGGGGAGAGCCCCCCGCGCCGCCGCCGCCGGCCGAGGGGCACCCGCTGCCGCGGATCATCGTGGACATCGACACGGTGAAGGGGCCGCTCAAGGCGCGCGAGGTCGAGCGCATCGCCCGGCGTCACCTCTGGATCCACGTGTACTCGTGCTATCGGCTGCGCGCCTACAGGGACCCGTCGCTGCACGGCAAGACCACCGTGCGGCTCACGGTGAGCCGCGCCGGCAAGGTGACGGGCGCGCGCGCGACCTCGTCCACCCTCTCCGCGCCGGACGTCGTCTCGTGCCTCGCCGAGCGCGCGCGGTCGCTCCCGCTGCCCAGGGCCAAGGCCGGCTCGACCGTCGTGGCCACGCTGCAGGTCTACCCGGGCGACGATCCGGTCGAGCCCCCGCCGTCCGTCCTCGCTCCCGGCCCGGGCGAGCTCCGGCCCGACGCGATCGAGGCCGCGGTGGCCGAGGCCATGCCCGCGTTCCGGAGCTGCTACGAGGCGGCCCTCGCCGGCGCGCCGGCGCTCTGGGGCCGCCTCGCCGTCCGCTTTCACGTGACCGGCAGCGGCGCCGTCGACGAGGCCTTCGAGGTCGAGTCGCGCTTCCCGGACGAACGGCTCGCCCGCTGCGTGCTCCGGCGCGCGCGCGCGCTCACGTTCCCGGCGCCGGAGGGCGGCGACCTGCGCTTCGTCGTGCCGCTCCGTTTTTCGCCCGACCCGCAGAGCCCCTGACGGCCGCGCCCGACGTGGGCGGCCCTCCCCGTGCGCTCCCCCCGTGCGAACGCTCACAGCGCATCCACGGTCGAGGCGATTTCTCAAGCGATCCGCGCCGCTACAAATTGCGCCCCGAGGTCGATGTGCAACTTTACCGTGGGGGAGGAGGCTCAGGTATATGGACATCACACCGGGCACCATCGTCGGGGGGAAATATCTGCTTGAGAGGCAGCTCGTGCGCCCTGGCGCGCGGCTGGCGCGCGACCGAGGCTCGGTCTGGGTCGCGCGCGAGCTGCAGCTCGGGGGGCGCGTCGCCCTGAAGCTCTTCCACCCCGACGCTGGCGCGACGGGGGAGCACCTCCGGATCGATCGTTGTGTCCGCGCTGCCGTCGGGCTCTCGTCGCGGCACGTGGTGCGCGTCCACGACCACGGCGCCGAGGGCGACGTGGTCTACCTGGCCATGGACCTGCTCTCCGGCGAGGATCTCGCGACGCGCCTGCTCCGGCGCAGCCGCCTTTCGCTGCAGGAGGCGGCGCGCATCGCCGCGCAGGCCGGCGAGGCCCTCCGGTGCGCCCACGCGGCGGACCTCCTCCACCAGGGCCTCCGGCCGGAGAGCTTCTTCCTCGCGCTGGACGGCGGCGAGGAGGTCGTGAAGGTGCTCGACCTCGGGCTCCCGCGGCCGGTCGCGCCGCGGCTCCTGGGCGAGGTCGCGGCCGAGGTGAGCGCGAGCTCGCTCCACTACCTCAGCCCCGAGCAGATCCGGTCGGAACGCACCCTCGATGCGCTGACCGATCTCTGGTCGCTGGCTGCGGTCCTGTTCCGCGCGGTGACCGGCCAGCTCCCTTTTCCCGGCGACATCGCCAGCGTCGTGGCCTCGAAGATCCTGCTCGCGCCGCCGCCAGCGGCGACGCAGCTCGTGCCGAGCCTGCCTGCTGCGCTGGACGGCTTCTTCGAGAAGGCGTTCGCGCGCGATCTGGCGCGGCGCTTTCGATCGATCGAGGAGATGGTGGACGCGCTCGTCGGCATCGCGGATCTCGCGCCGCCTCCCTCGTCCGGCGTGCTGCGTCCGCCCCCGCCGGCGCGCGTCCCCCCCTGGGTGGCCTCGGCGCGGCCGCTGGCCGCGCTGTCCGCGGAGGTGGCGTCCGACGTTGCTGCGCGGGCGGATCCTGGCCCCGAGCCGCCGAGCGCGGACCAGCGGGCGGCCCCGGACACGCTGCTCAGCGCGGAGAGCGCCGACGTACTGCGCGGGCTCGACGGCCCGCATGCGCGCGGCGCGTGGATCCTCTCGGCGGGCCTCGTGGCGCTGCTCGGCGCGGTGGCGCTCGCGACGAGCGCTCGGCTGGATCGCCCCGCGCCGGCGATGGCGGTCAGCGGCGCCAGGGCGGCGGTGCTCTCGGCCTCCCTCGCCGTCCACCGCGCCGCGCCGCTGCCCGCCGCGCCCGAGGCGGCCTCCTCCGCGTACTTCCGGCGAGCCCCTCACGCCTCTCCCCAGCGCAGCGCCCACGCCGCCACGGCCGCGCCGCCGCACGCCGCGCCGCCGCGCCCGGCGCGGCCTGGCTCCTCGGCAGGGCCCGCGCGCGTGCGCCACGGCTTCGCGCCGGACTGAGCGGGCGCGGCGCGCGCGCTGGCCCGAAGGTGGCGCTGGCCCTGGTGGAGCGCGCTAGCCGCCCCGGGACGCGTCGTCCCCGGCGGCATCCTTCTCGGCGGCCGCCCTCTCGGCTGCGGCCCTCTTTTCCTTGTCGAGGTCGTGCGCCTTGCGCGCCTCCTGCGCCGCGCGGATCGCCGACAGCGGGCCGCGCGCGTCGCGGTGCGTCCGCTCGGCTTCCGCGCGGGGCTCGCTTCCGTTCCCGATGCGCGCGCCGGTCATCACCTCGAAGTACCCGGACGCGCTCCAGACGGCGCCGAGCGTGTGCGCGATCTCGGAGCCCTCCGCCCCGAAGTAGCCCACCGCGCCGCCGTAGACCCACCGCGGGCCGGCCTCCAGGCTGCGGCTGACGGCGCTCGCGCGCGCTGCCGGCTGGCCGACGGCGCTGCCGCCCACAAGGGCGGCGCGCAGCGCCTCGACCAACGACGCGTCCCCGGGGCGCGGCTCGGCCGACGGATCGCGCTCGGCGCGCACGAGCGTCTCGCCCGACGCCCCCGCGATGGTGAGCCCCGGCGCGAACGGCGACTCGGCGAAGTCGAGGAAGTAGAGGTGCGTCGACGGCGCGAGCATCCGCAGCGCGCGGTACACATCGAACGGATCCGCGCCCCGGAGCGGCGCCCGGAACCTGCGGGCGAGCACCACCTCCGTCGCCTCGCCGGCCGCGATCCGCGCGCGCGCGGCCGCCACCTTCGCCGCGTAGTCCTCGTCGGTCACCGGCGTCTCGAGGTGCTCCGGCAGCGCCTCCGGATCGAGCGCGGGCAGGCCCGGCTGCTCCGGCCCGTGCGTCATCTCCCAGGCGCAGCGGTTCACCGCGCCCTGCGAGCGGCCGGCGATGGTCATCGTCTGCGCCGCGCTGTCGAACACGACCACGGTCGCGTCCTTCAGCATGCGCCCGAGGTACATCTCCTCGGGCCACGGCTCGATGCCCATGAGCTGGTGCACCGTATCGTACGAGAGGAAGCCGACCCACGACTGGCAGACGCGGGCCGCCAGGTCGCGCGAGCCCGGCGCCGCCGGCGGCGCGAGCCCCTCGGCCAGCGTCTCGAACGGGTCGAACCCGCTCGGGAGGAGGGTCTCGGCGCGCGCCCGGTACCCCAGGATCGCGTAGCGGCCCCAGCGCTCGCCGGAGACGGCGGACTCGAACATGAACGACGATCGGCCCGGCGCGTGGGCGCGGAGCGCGGCGTAGGCGCGGACCGGCGTGATGTGATCGGCCGGGAGGGTGCGGGTCACGACGGAGCTCATCGCCGCCGAGCCTACACGACGTTGCGCGGTCCGGCGAAGGAGGCCAAGGTTGCCAGGGAACACCGTGCGAAGCGCGATCGTCCTCTCGTCGGTCCTCTGCCTGGCCGCCTGTGGCGGCGCCCAGCCCGCCTCGTCCGACGCGCGCACCACCGTCGTCTCGCTGCGGAACATCGACTGCGAGGCGTGCGGCGCCGAGCTCGTCGCGGATCTCCGCGAGCGCCCCGGCGTCTACGCGGCCACGTTCGACAAGCGCCGCGCCGAGATCGCCGTCACCGCGTCGAGCTCGTTCGACGTCGCTGGCGCCGTGAAGCAGCTCGCCGCCGACGAGGGGTTCGAGGCGGTGCTCGGCGGCGGCAAGGGGCAGTACCTCGGCTGGGCGACCTTCCCCGAGGGGGCGGACGCTCGGACGATCTCCGAGGGCGGCGCGGACATCCCCGATCTCGGCGCCCACGTCGTCCCGGGCAAGGTCACGGTCATCGATTTCGCGGCGAGCTGGTGCTTGCCGTGCCGCAAGCTGGACGCGCACATGGCCAAGGTGCTCGAGGCGCGCCGGGACGTCGCCTACCGCAAGCTCGACATCGTCGACTGGGGCACCCCGCTCGCAGAGCGCTACCTCAAGCACGTCTCGAAGCTGCCTTACGTGATCGTCTACGACGCGACCGGCGCGCACCTGGACGCGTTCGCGGGCCTCGAGCTCGGCAAGCTCGACGCGGCGATCGAGCGCGGCGCGCGGCGCTGAGCCGGCGCCCGCCCGGTCGCTCGCGCGCGCGGCGTCGCGGCGCGCGGGCGTCCACCGCGGATCAGTAGTGGCCGAAGAGGTCCTGGATGCGCGACTCGAGGGCGACCGCGATCTTGTAGAGCGACGAGATGGACGCCGACGACTCGGCGCGCTCGATCTGCGAGAGCAGCGACACGCTGAGCCCCGTGCGGCGCGCCATCTGCTTGAGCGTCAGGTCCTTGTCCTTGCGTAGGTTCCTGATCGTGTCGCCGATGACGCGGTGGAGCTGCTCCTCGGGCGTCCGCGCGAGGCCCTTCTTGCGCATGACGCGGGCGAGCACCTCGCGGAACTCGTCGACGTTGAACGGCTTCTTGATGTAGTCGACCGCGTCGAGCTTCATGGACGCGACGGCGCTCTCGAGGTTGGGGAAGCCGGTGAAGATGACGACGGCGATGTCGTTGTCGACCTTGCGGATGCGCTTGAGCACCTCGATGCCGTCGAGCTTCGGCATCATGAGGTCGAGGATGATGAGGTGGTAACCGCCCGCGCGGACCTCCTCTTCCACGGTCGTGGGATCGCCCAGCGTCTTGACCTGATAGCCGTCGCGCTCGAGCAGCGTCTGCATGTAGTCACAGATCGCCCGGTCGTCGTCGACGATCAGAATGCGCACAGCGGGAAGCTCAATTGCCACCTGTTCCTCCTCTCACGTACCCGTAGGACCGCCGAAGCCGGTCGCCTTTGTCTCACGGTCGACCGAAGCCGGTCGCTCGTGTGTCACGCACACGCACGACCGCCGAAACCGGTCGCCCTGGTCTGTTCTGGAAGGGGCCGCACCGGCGGTCCCCTGCCCGACGCTGCGCGAGCAGGGGGCGAGGCCCTGACCGGCGCCACAGGCCCCTCGCGCTTTGCTTCCTCTCGGCATCATCGGGATTCCAGTGACACTTTAACACGGTCTGAGCAAGGCGGAGACGGGAGTTTTTTCTTGCGCTCCTCCGATTCTTGGCTTCGTGAAACGTCCGGGGCGCCGGGTGAGGCGCGAAACAGGTGTGTTTCTGGGCACTTTCCGCCGTTCGTCCGTGCTGCGGCGGGCCGGCATTTCTGGGGGGTGCGGGTTGGGGTGGGGGGCCGCTGGTTCATTTCGTCTTGACAAGCGGCTCACTCTTGGCGATGTTGCGCGCCCGCTGTTCAGCGGGCGTTGCTCTTGCGGCAGCGTACGGGGCGTAGCGCAGCCTGGTAGCGCACTCGGTTCGGGACCGAGGAGTCGGAGGTTCAAATCCTCTCGCCCCGACCCTTTTCTTCGACATACGGACGGGTCGATCGCAGCGAGGGCGCCCGTGGCCCTCGCTGGTATCCCTGTCACCTGCAGCGACGCTCGACGGCGCCTCGCTGCCTCAGCGGCCTCTGCGAGCTGCCGCTTGGGCTCCCTTGCGAGCCGCCCCCGCGGGCCCGCCAAGGCCCCTGCGGGCGCGCCACTGAGCGCGCTTTGCGGCGGGCTCCCACCTGCGTGGGAAGGCGCTCCTAGGAAGGCGGTAGGCCCTCGGCGGGGGTGGTCGCCGCGCGGCGCACGGAGGGCTGGTGTCTGAGCCTGGGACGTCACTCCTCCGGCGAAGCCGCCGAGGCGCGATGTCCCAGGCGAGTTCAGCCCTCCGTGCGCCGCGCGGCGACCACCCCCGCCGAGGGCCGGTCATCTCGGCAGCACGTGCGTCGCCCCGCTATCCGGTGCGCCCCGCCAGGTTGGCGATCACGGCCGCGAGCTCCGACGCCTCGATCGGCTTGGGCACATGCGACTGGAACCCCGCCAGCAGCGCCCGCGTCCGGTCCTGCGCGCTCGCGTACGCCGTCAGCGCCGCCGCCGGGATGCGCCCGCCGTGCTCGGGGCTCTGCGCGCGCAGCCGCCGGATCAGGCTGTAGCCGTCCTCCCCGGGCATCCCGAGATCGCTCAGGATCACGTCGGGCTTCTCGCGCGCGATCGCCGACAGCGCCTCGTCGACGGTCGCCACCGCCGTGATGCTCGCCCCCTTGCGCTCCAGCACCGTCGTCACGAGCTCCCGCGCGTCCGGCTCGTCGTCGACCATCAGCACGCGCACGCCCTGCAGCGTCGGCTCCGAATCGGCGGCCAGGTTGCTCAGCCCCTCGGCCTTCCGGAGCGCCGCGATCGCGCCCCGCGGCGCGAGCGGGATGTCCACCGTGAACGTCGCGCCCTTGCCCTCGCCGCCGCTCTCCGCCTTCACCGTGCCGCCGTGCAGCTCGACCAGGTGGCGCGCGATCGCGAGGCCGAGCCCGAGCCCGCTGTGCGGCCGCGTGCTCGTGCTGTCGGCCTGCCGGAAGCGGTCGAACACGTATGGCAGGAACTCCGGGACGATGCCCTGGCCGGTGTCGCTCACCTGGACGCGCGCCAGGCCCTCGACCCTGCCGAGCTGGATCGACACCTTGCCGCCGCGCGGCGTGAACTTGATCGCGTTCGACAGGAGGTTCCACACCACCTGCTGCAGCCGCGTCTGGTCGCCCGAGATCGGCCCCGCGCCCGCGTCGAGCTGCACCGCGAGCTCGATCCCCTTCGCGTCCGCGCCGTGGCGGACCGCGTCGATGGCCGCGTTGATGATCGGCGGCAGATCCACGAGCATCACGTCGAGCCGCAGCTTGCCGGTGATGATGCGCGAGGCGTCGAGCAGGTCCTCGACGAGCTGCGCCTGGAGCGTGCCGTTGCGCTCGATCGCCTCGAGCGCGCGGACGTGCGTGTCCGGCTTCAGCGAGCCCTGCCGGAGCATGCGCGCCCAGCCGAGGATCGCGGTGAGCGGCGTCCTGAGCTCGTGGGAGAGCGTGGCGAGGAACTCGTCCTTCGCGCGGTTGACCTGCTGCGACTCGCGGTAGAGCTGCGCGTTGTCGAGCGCGAGCGCCGCGAAGTTGCAGAGCTCCTCGGCGAGCGCGAGATCGTCGACGCCGTAGCGCCGGCTCGACTCGGTCGAGAACAGCGTGATCGCGCCGCGCGTCCGGCCGCGCGCGCGCAGCGGGACGATCATCGCCGAGCGGACGCCGAGCTCCCGGAGCAGCGCGAGGTAGACCGGATCGTGCGCGCCGGACCAGGCCTCGCGGCCGGGCTCCGGCGACGAGGCCCGCTGCCACGCCATGCCGTCGACCTCCGGGAGCAGCAGCGACTCGCCGCACCGGAGCACCGCGTGCACCGCGCGCGGCACCTCGGGGTCGGTCGGGTAGCGGGCCGACAGCTCCTTGCCGAGCGCCTGCTTCGCGGTGCTCGCGTGCACGGCCGCGAGCCGGCTCAGCGAGCCGTCGGGCTCGACGATGTCCACCACCGTCGCGTCCGCGATGTGCGGCACCGCGAGGCGCGCGACGTTGGACAGGGTCGTGTCGTACTCGAGGCCGGACAGCGCGAGCTGCCGGCTCGCCTCGCCGATGAAGTAGCGCCGCTTGTCGGCGAGCCGCTTCTCGGTCACGTCGCGGAAGACGAGCACGAGCCCGACGAGCTCGCCCTCGTCGCTCCGGATCGGCGCCCCGCTCGAGTCGATCGCGAGCTCCGAGCCGTCCCTGCGCAGGAGCAGCGTCGTGTCGTCGAGCCCGATGATGCCGCCGTGGCGCAGCACCTCGGTGACCGGGTTGTCGAGATCGTCGCGCGTCTGCTCGGAGATGACGCGGAAGACCTCGGACAGCCGGCGATCCCGCGCCTCCTCGAGCGTCCACCCGGTCAGCGTCTCGGCCACGGCGTTCATGAAGTCGATGCGGCCCGAGCCGTCGGTCGAGATCACCGCGTCGCCGATGCTCTTCAGCGTCGTCGAGAACTTGGTCCTGCTGACGTGCAGGTCCGCCTCGAGCTGCTTGAACTGGGTGATGTCGGCGAAGATGGAGACGGCGCCGAGCAGCTCGCCCTCCGGCGAGAAGAGCGGCGCGCAGCTCCCGAGCAGCATCCCGTGGGTGCCGTCGAAGCGCTGGAAGTGGATCTCCTCGGCGGGCACGCTCTCCCGGCTGGAGAGGCACCGCGCCATCGACCAGTCCTCGCCCTCGAACGGCCGGCCGTCGGGGTGGAACGCGCGGTAGCGCCCCCACCCCTCGACGTTGTCGGCGGTGGAGCTGCCGGCCCAGATGCGCTCGGACGCCCGGTTCTGGAGGATCAGCTTGCCCTGCGCGTCGGAGACGATGATGCCGTGCGGGCTCTCGCTGAGCAGCGCGTCGAGCAGCCCGCGCTCGTGCCGGGTGATGGCGCGCAGCCGCTCGACCTCGCGGCGCAGCGTCTCGACCTCCGTGTCGATGGGCGGCACCGACGCGGCGAGCGGCGTGAGCTCGAACGAGGCGCTCGCGGCCGGGTCGAGGCTCACGATCGCGCGATCGATCTCCATGACCGCCGGGCCGATGAGCCGGCGCTGCTCGGCGGTCGCGGCGGCCTCGAGGAGCGAGGCCCGCGCCTGCGCGAGCGCCGTGACGATCGGGATGTCCGAACGTTCGGGCATGGGTTCAAGGGATCCCACGGCCGCCGGACGCGAACAAGATGCTATGCGGGCGACCTGACACGGAAATTACGTTGGCGTACGTGGACTTCTCGCTGGACGGACTCTTCCGGTAGGCCGGGGCACGGCCGCGGCCCGGGGAGGGCGGCGCGGCGCGCCCCGGCGGGGCCGGTCGCGGCGGCCGGTTTCGTGCCGCGCGCGCCGCCTGGATCAGCCGCGCGCGGCCTGGATCTGCTTCACGAGCTCGGGCACGGTCGTGAAGAGGTCGGCGACCAGGCCGTAGTCGGCGACCTGGAAGATCGGCGCGTCGGCGTCCTTGTTGATGGCCACGATGACCTTCGACCCCTTCATCCCGGCGAGGTGCTGGATGGCGCCGGAGATGCCGACGGCGATGTAGAGCGACGGCGCGACGACCTTGCCCGTCTGACCGACCTGCAGGTCGCTGGCGGCGTAGCCGGCGTCGCACGCGGCGCGGCTCGCGCCGACGGCGGCGCCGAGGACGTCGGCGAGCGGGTCGAGGATCTCGTTGAACCGCTCCTTCAGGGCGCGGCCGCCGGAGACGACGACCTTGGCCTCGGTGAGCTCGGGGCGCTCGCTCTTCACCTGGTCGAAGGAGACGAACTCCACGCGCTCCGCGGCGGCGCTCGGCGCGACGACCGCGACCTGCTCGATCGGCGACTTCGACCCGGCGGGCTCGGCGGGGGCGAACGCGCTCTGCCGGACGCTCACGACCTGGACCGGGGTCGTGACGGAGCAGATCCCGTACGCGTTGCCGGCGTACATCGGGCGCTTGTACTTGAGCGTCGCGCCTTCGGCCACGAGCTCGGAGATGTCGCTCGCGAACCCGGCCGAGAGCCGCGCGGCCACGCGCGGGAGCAGGTCCTTGCCGTAGGCGCTCGCGGTGCCCACGACGACGGCGTAGCCCTTGGCCGCCGCCGCGACGGTCGGCACGTAGCGCTCGGCGACGTAGTCCTTGAGCGCGCTCGACTCGGCGACGAGCACCTTGGCCGCGCCGAGCGTCGCCGCCTCGGCGGCCGCCTCGCCGAGGGCGTCGCCGATCACGAGGATCGCGTACGTCCCGCCGAGCGCCGCCGCCGCATGTCTGGCGAACGTGACCGCGGAGTGCGTCGTCTTCTTCAGCTTTCCATCGGCGGCCTCGGCCACCACGAGAACGTCAGCCATGATCCCTCCTGCACCTCCTCAAATGGTGTCGGTTCACCCCCGCGCGGGCGGGGATGTGCCCTTCGGGTCCCGTCAGAGGACCTTCGCCTCGTTCTTGAGGCGGGTGACGAGCTCACCGACGTCTTTCACCTTGATGCCCGCCTTGCGCGCCGGGGGCGGCTGGAACGCGTGGTACTGGACCTTGAGCGCCTGGTCGGCGGCGAGATCGGCGAGCTTCACCTCGGCGAGGGGCTTCTTCTTGGCGGCCATGATGGCGGGGAGCGCCGCGAAGCGCACGCCGTCGTTGTACTTGAACGCGGGCGCGGTCTTCATCGAGTAGACGCTGGTCGGCGCGACGATGCGGAGGTCGACCGTGACGACGGCCGGCAGGCGCACGCGGAGGGTGGCGACGCCGCCGTCGACCTCGCGGCCGACGAGCAGGGCGCCCTTCTCTTCCTTGAGGGTCGCGGCGAAGGTGGCGAGCGGCCAGTCGAGCAGCTCGGCGAGGATCTGGCCGACCTGGTTCGAGTCGCCGTCGACGGCCTGCTTGCCCATGACCACGGCGTCGGGCTTCTCGCGCTCGACGAGCGTCTTGAGGGCGCGGGCGACGAGGTCGCCGTCGAGCTTGTCGTCGGTGACGTCGACGCGGATGGCCCGGTCGGCGCCGGTGGCGAGGGCGGCGCGGAGGGTCTGCTCGGTGTCCTTGGGCCCGAAGGTGACGACGACGACCTCGCCTGCCCGCGTCTTCGGCGCCTTGCCGTCCTCGGTCAGGCGCAGCGCTGCTTCGAGCGCGTATTCGTCGAACGGGTTCGGCTTCCACTCGAGCCCGGTCGTCTCGATTTTGTCCCCTGACGCAGGGATCTTCACCTTGTTCGCGTTATCCGGATCGGCGACGCGCTTGAGCGGAACGAGGATCTTCACGGCTCGGTTGGCTCCTGTGGCTGTGGGGGTAACGCAGAGCGTAGTCCGCCCGGGCAGGGGCGCGCCACACCACAGACGGGCCGGCGGACCCGAGCGTGGATCCGGCGAGCCCGACTGAAATAGCGCGCCCGAGGCGGAGGAAATCGGTCATGGCAGCGCCGACGTGGTGCGTCAAGCAGACGCGGCGGTTCTTGTGGGATGGAGGCGACTCGTTGTGAGGAATCTCGCGGCGGGGAGGGAGCCGGGGGTGAGCCGGTGTGAGGGCGTGAGGGAGCCGGCGCCGGGAGGGGGAGGTATGGAGGTGAGCCGTGGAGAGGGGGCTGGCGGCGGGGCGGGGCGTGACGGATGCGATCCGTGGAGAGGGGGCTGGCGGCGGGGGGTTTAACGGATGCGATCCGTGGAGAGGGGGCTGGCGGCGGGGGGCGTGACGGATGCGATCCGTGGAGAGGGGGCTGGCGGCGGGGGGTTTAACGGATGCGATCCGTGGAGAGGGGGCTGGCGGCGGGGGGCGTGACGGATCGAGTCCGTCAGGAGGGCCTGGCGGCGGGGGCGGCGTAACGGATCGAGTCCGTCACGAGGGCCTGGCGGCGGGGGTGGCGTAACGGATCGAGTCCGTCACGAGGGCCTGCCGGCGGGGGGCTCCAACGGATCGAGTGTGTCACGAGGGCCTGGCGGCAGGGGGCTTCAACGGATCGAGTGTGTCACGAGGGCCTGGCGGCAGGGGGCTTCAACGGATCGAGTGTGTCACGAGGGCCTGGCGGCGGGGGCGCCTCGTCAGTCCACTCCGGCTCCGAGCGCGTCCTCGTCGATGGAGGGCTCGCCCGGCGGAGCGCCGCCTTCGGCGTCGGTCTCCTTGCCATTCGAGCGCCGGCGCTCGGCCTTGGCCGTCTCTCGCTGCAGCGGCGCGAGCAGCCGGCCCATCGTCTCCGCGTCGGGCCCCTCGAGCTCCAGCATCTGGAGCACGCTGCGCACCACCTTGATCCAGCGATTGCGGGCCCGGAGCTGCCCTCCCGGCGAATTGGCCTCGCCCGGCCTGTCCTGCGCCTCCAGGTGGACGCGCTGCGCGTCGAGCTTGCCGAGCTCGTCGCCCGCGGCAAACCACGCCTGTACCGCCTTGAGCAAGTTGCCCCCCGGCGTCGGCAGCGCCCTGAGCGCCGCCTTCGACTCCGGCGTCAGCCGGTCGCGCGCGAGCTTCACCTCGCCCGCCTCATCGCTGTAGCTCGCCGAGATGAACTTGAGCCCATCCGCGAACAGCTGATCGCGGATTTCGAGGTAAATCGCCGCGTCCTCGGGATCGTCGGCGAGGTCGGCGAACCCGGTGAGCACCGCGTGGGCGCCGCGGGCCTTGCGGTCGTGGACCTGGTCGACCGCGACCTGCTTTTGCTGGATCGCGGCGAGCTCGTCGTTCGCCTTCTTCTGCCGGCGGTGCGATTTCAAGATACCGTCGTGCGCGGCCTCGACATCGTCGATGAGCGGTGCGCACCGCTTCAGCGATACGAGGCGCGGCCGTTCGCGCTCCGGATCGAGCCACGCGGCCGTGATCTGAACCATTTGACGAGGAGAGAGGTCTTTGAGCGCCATGGTGCCTCCTTGGCTTTCCTCCGGCGGCGATCGCCGGGGAATGCACCATCGGCCAGGCTTGCAGGTCGAGCGCTGTCCGGGAAGGCCGCTCGCGCGACGCGAACGTGCCCTGGCCACCATCACGGCGGCAGTTTTTCCGCCGGCGTGAACCGCGGCCGCCCCGGCGCCGGCGTCCAGCCGCCGTCCGACCTCGCCGACCGGCCGAGCCCTCGCCTGTTGACGCCCTCGTCCAGACCGTGTTCACACGGTGCGGCGATGGCCCGATCGAGCGCGCTGACCCTCTCCACCAAGGCGGCCGACCTGCTGTCCGCGGCGCTGCGGCATGTGCGGGACGCCGAGCACCTGCTGGACCCGGCTGCCGGCTACACGTCGCCCGACCAGGCGTATCACCTCGCGGGCTACGGTCCGGAGTGCGCGCGCAAGGCCACCGTCTCCCTGCGCTGGCTCGACCAGGCCATCGGCCACGGCGTCGAGACCTCCGCGGCCGACGTGACCGCGTTCATGCTGGACCTCGACCCGCTGGCGCGGCGCTACGATGTGCCGATGGATGCCGCACGGTGCTCTGCCCTGTCCGCCTGGCGGGTCGAGGCGCGCTACCAGCGCACCGGAGCGCGATCCCGGTCGGAAGCACAGGCGCTCTGCCAGGAGGCGCGCGAGGTGGTGGATTCCGTCGCGGTCGCGCTCTGGGCGGACGGTCGTATCGCCGAGGGGCACACTCCATGGTGACGTTCGATGAGGTGCTTCCGACGCTGGTGCGGGTGTGCGAGGAGGCTCCCCACTTCGCCACGGTCCGGCGCTGCTGCGCGGTGCGGGATCTCCACGGCCGGGTGAGGCTCGTCATCGATCCCGAGCCCGGCGCCGCGGCCGTCGACGTCGACGCGCTCGCGCAGGCGCTTCGGGGGGCGCTCGGCGGGTATTTCGTCGGCCCGATCTGGTCGACCGCGACCCGGCACGCCGATGAGGCCAGGCTCGCCCGCGCCGTGCTGGCTCGCCCGGAGGCGCAACCCCGGTGGGGCGCGACGTACGACGACCCCGCCACGGGCGTTCGCGGGCTCGCTGCTCGCGCTCCATGGCACAAGATGGAAAGGCGCCTGTCGAAGCAGGCGTGGCTGGAAGCGGGCCAGCCCAACCTGCCATGGGAGCTGGGGGACGGTCCGGCGATCGTGACCTTCTACTCCTACAAGGGTGGGGTCGGCAGGACGACCGCGCTGACGGCGTGCGCGTGGCAGCTGGCGCAGGCGGGGCGGCGGGTCGCGGTCGTAGATCTGGATCTGGAGGCGCCGGGCCTCGGCGTGCTGCTGGAGGGGGAATCCGGGCGAGGGGTCGTCGATTTCCTGGCCGATCATGTCGCGACGGGCGCATCTCGGCTTGATGACCTCGTCGCGGGGGCTCGTGCCCTCGGGGACGACGAGGAGCGCGTGCATGTGCTCGCGGCGGGCAGGCTCGGCCCCATGTACCTGGAGAAGCTCGCGCGCCTCGACTTCCTCAGCGCCGATGCCGGCCAGGGCGGTCACGCCTCCACGAGCCCGATGGAGCTGGCGCTTCGCGAGCTGCTCTTCGCCGTGCGGCGGGACATCGCGCCCGACTACATCCTGATCGACTCCCGGGCAGGGCTGCACGATCTCGCGGGGCTGTCGCTGCACCGGCTGGCGCACGTCGATGTCATCGTCAGCCGCGCAAGCGAGCAGGGATATCGCGGGCTCGACGTGACGCTCGGCGCGCTCGTGGGACGCAAGGGGACGACAGGGCTCCAGTGCGTCGTCGCGCAGTCGTTCGTGCCGTCGGAGGGGCTCCCCGAGGCGCTGTTCGAGGAGCAGGAGTTCCGGCAGCGCAGCTATGCGAGCTTTGCCGAGCACGTGTACCAGCGGGCTGCGCTCACCATCGCCGAGCAGGATCCGGGGCCTCACGTGCCGTTCGTGCTGCGCTACGACGCGGGGCTCGCGCGGTTCGCCTCGCTGCAGGGTATCCGAACGTCGCTGTTTGCTCCGTGGTTCGAGGAGCTGCGCAAGCGGGTCGAGATCCTATGCGTGCCGCCGAGGGAGGACGAGGACGCATGAGCCCGGAAGAGCGCGAACAGGTGCTCGATGCGTTCGCGCGGCTCGGCGCGCGTGGCGACGGCGAGGCGCTGGATCCGCTGACCACGTTCGTGCCGCTCGGTCCGCACCGCCGCGCCCTCTGGCCCGAGAACGTCGTCATCTTGGGCAGCCGGGGGACGGGCAAGACGGCGCTCTTCCGGCTCGTCAACGAGCCGCGCACGGCCTCGCGTTTGCGGGCGCTCTTCGAGGACGAGCGGATCCCGGAGGCGACGTGGATCGACGCCTTCTCGGCCGCGGCGCTCCATCCGGAGGTGGGCACCTTGGAGGCCTATGCTGCCGGAGCCAGCGACATCACGCTGCGGGCATTCTGGATGACGCACCTGCTCCGGCGGCTGCGGGACGAGGTGCCGGAGGTCGTCGAGGTGCCGGAGGCGCTCTCGTCCATGCTGGCGGCGCCCGTGCCCGATCTCAGGGCATGGTTGCCGGCTGCCGAGGCGAACCTCGGCGCTGTCAATGCGGCGCTGGACGCGGCCGAGCGCGCGCTGTCGTCGGCTGATCGCTCCGTCATGGCGACGTACGACACGCTGGACCGGATCGGCCAGTTCGATCCCAGCGTCCGGCGCCGCTACCTGAGCGCGCTCCTCTCCCTGTGGCTGTCGCTCTCCAGCCGCTACCGGCGCCTGCGCGGCAAGCTGTTCCTGCGGGACGACCTGCTCGACGCGGGGGAGCTCGGCTTCGCGGACGCGAGCAAGCTCCGGGCGAGATCCGAGGCGCTCACCTGGGATCCGGGAGCGCTGTTGCAGGTGGCGGCGCGACACCTCGCGGGGGAGTCGGAGGCGGCGCGGGCCTGGCTGCGCGATGTCGCCGGCCTCACGCTCGTGGACCGAGGGGAGTTCGGATGGATGCCTGGAGAGATGAAATCGCGCGAGGTGCAGAGTGCGTTCGTCGCCAGGTTCGCGGGCAAGGTGATCGGCCAAGGGGTGGTCAAGGCCTCCTCCCTGGACTGGATGATGGGTCGATTGCGCGATGCGCACGGCGGGGTCACGCCGAGGGTGCTGCTCTGGTTCCTCTCGTTCGCCGCGGAGTCGGCGAGGAAGGGGCCGCCTCGGAGCCGGGGAGCGCTCGTGACGCCCAGGGACCTCTTGGCTTCGCTTCAGCGGACGTCGCGGCAGCGGGTGCAGGAGCTGGTGGAGGAGTACCCGCTCGTGAGGCGCATGGAGAACCTTCGCGGGCTGACGCTCTGGCTCGGCCGCGGCGAGGTCGAGGCGCGGCTCGCGCAGCGCCGCCCGGACGAGCCGGCGGGGATCCCGGCGCGAGGCGACCTGGTGGTGTCGGAGCTGCTCCGGCTCGGCGCGCTGCGCGAGGTGGACGACGGGATGCTCGACGTTCCGGACATCTACCGGTATGCGTTCGAGATCACCCCGGATTACTCGGCGTCATGGCATGAGTTGCTCGTGGGGGAGAAGCTGCGGGCGCGATAGCAGTTCATCCAGGAGCTGCCTCGCCTGGCGTTGCCGTTTCTTCGGCTTGCTCGGACACGCTGTTGGACTCTGCGGACTCGCGTCGATCGATGCTCAGCCCCCCTCGCTCGGCGGCGGCCCGTCGACCTCGCTGGCCCGCAGATCGCCCCTGAGCCGCCTCCGCAGCTGCTCGTCCATGCGCGTCGCGTACTTCTCGTGCACGCCGAGCGCCGCGGCGACCTTGGCCCAGGAGAGGTCCTGCCAGTAGCGGAGCTCGATGAGGCGCGCCTCCCGCTCGTCGAGGCCGCGGAGCGCCGTCCGGAGCGCCTCGAGGGCCTGGGTGCGCGCCACCGTGTCCTCGGGGTGCGCCCGGAGCCGCTCGCCCGCGCCCGCGACGAAGCGCGCGAAGACGAGCGCGCGACACTGGTCCTTGAGCTGGTTCAAGGCGTCGGCGTCGCCGTCGCCGAACGGATCGCTCGCGTCGCGCATCGACTCGGCCGCGTCGAGCGCGGCGCCGAGGCCGGCGCGCCGGAACGACGCCTCGCGCGTGAGCAGCCGGATGACGGCGCCGGCCACCCGCTTCCAGGCATAAACGCCGAACGGGACGCCGCGCGCCGCGTCGTATCCGGGGCTCGCCTCGAGGAGCGCCTGATAGGCCGTCTGCTCGCAGTCCTCCAGGCCCTGTCGCGTCCTCACGCCGTAGACCCGCGCCGTCGTCCGCGCGACGTGGCGCGCCATCGGGAGCGCCTCCAGCACGCGCTCATGATCCGGAGGAGAGGGAGGTGGACGCTGGCTGCCCGTCACCGCCGCCCACCGAAGGTCCCGTCGCCGCGCTCCGGCGCCGCCGGGGTCGCCATCGCCCCTTTCGCGCCCGAGCCCTCGCGGGCCACCTCGCCGCTCTCGGACAGGACAGGAGGCCTCGCCCGCAAGCGATCGTAGAGCGGCATCGACGCCGGGTGTGTCGTGATGAAGACCTCGAGGAGCCTGCGGTAGTCCTCGATCTCCTCGGGCGAGAGCGCCCCGAGGTAAGGGCTCAGCGCGTCGGCGACACAGGCATCGACGAGGGGATCGACGTCGCCCGTCCTGTCCAGGTCGTCGCGCTCGGGGGCTTCGTGCGTCATGGGGCCTCGCGTGGCGGGACCCCGCGTGCGGCGCGGCGCCCCTTCATCCTTCCTCTTCTCAAATCACCATCGGCGGACCGGTTCGGACAGGGAAAGCGACGCCCCCGTCGTTTTTCTGCGCCGCCCGGGCGGGCGCGGCAGCGGCGGGCGCGGGCCGGGGCGGATGCGCGGGCGTTCGTGGCCAGGCAACTACGTGAATCGACGCTGCTTTTCGACAATCGACCGCGCCGGTGCATTTTCTCTGTCGGAACCGGCCCCGTGCTCGTGATTTCCCCTTCAGGAGACCACGCCGGTGGCACGCCTCACGTCAGGCAGCGCAGGGCCTCCCCGCGGCGGGGGGGACGAGCTGGAAGGAACGCCGTACCGGGCGCTCCGGCGGCTCGGGCGCGGGGGCATGGGGGAGGTGATCGAGGCGGAGCACCGCGCCCTCCGGAAGCGGGTCGTGGTGAAGCTGGTCCGCCGCGCGCTCGCCGGGGATCCGCGGTTCGCCGACCGGCTGCGGGTCGAGGCGCAGGCGCTGGCGGCGGTGTCGTCGCCGCACGTGGTGGCGGTCCTCGACCTGGGACGGACGCCGGCAGGGCGGCCCTACCTCGTGATGGAGCGGCTCGAAGGCGGGACGCTGGGGGAGGAGGTCGCGCGGCGGGGGGCGTTGCCGGTGGCCGAGGCGCTCGATCTGGTGCGGCAGGTGCTGGCGGGGCTCGCGGCGGCGCATCGGGTCGGGCTCGTGCACCGCGACGTGAAGCTCGACAACGTGTTCCTGTGCGCGCCGGGGTCGGCGGCGCCGGGCGGCGGGCGCGTCGTGAAGCTGCTCGACTTCGGGGTCGCGAAGGTGCTCGATGGGGGCGTCGAGGCGGGCGCGGCGGGCGCGGCGGGCGCGGAGCGGCCCTTTCCGTTGGCGGGGCCGGCGTATCCGACCGAGGCCGGGTTGCTCGTCGGGACCCCGCGAACGGCCTCGCCGGAGCAGGCGCGATGCCAGCCGGTCGACGCGCGGGCGGACGTGTATGCCGTTGGGCTGCTGATGTATACGCTTCTGGTGGGGCACGGGCCGTTCGCTCACCTGGACGACGCGCTGGAGGTGCTCCGCGCGCACGTGCTGGAGGCGCCGGCGGCTCCGTCGCGGCGCGCCGCGCAGCCCATCCCGCCGGCGCTGGACCGGGCCGTGCTGAGGGCGCTGGCGAAGCGGCCGGAGGAACGGTTCCAGAGCGCCGAGGCGTTCGCGGAGGAGCTGGGGCGGATCGCGGCGGAGCTGGGGGAGGCAGGAGGGAGCGCGCGGGTGGGGGTGGCGGGGGTGGCGGGGGTGGCGGGGACCGGGGGAGCGGAGCGGGCGGCGTTGTCGGCGGCGGCAGAGCGGGCATCGAAGGGGGCGATGGCTGGCGGAGGGGAGGCGGGGGCAGCGTGGACGCCGGAGATCGGGGCGTGGTTCGAGGCGATGCCGGACGGCACCGGCGGGGCGGGGGCCCGCGCGTGCGCGGCACCGGGCGAGGCGGAACGGGCGGCGCCGGTGGACGCGCGGTTGTTCGCGGCGCTGACCGCGGCGAGCACGGTGGTGTTCTCGCTGATCGCGGCCCTGCTCCTGCGCGGCCTGGGGGTGTGGTGATGGCGCGTGAGGCGCTGAAGGCCGGGGACGTGTTCCTGGACTACCGGATCACGGAGGTGATCGACGCGGGTGGGATGGGGGAAGTGTACAAGGCGGTGGAGGACTACTCGGAGGATGTCGTGGCGATCAAGTGCATGTCGCCGCGGCACGTGAGGAGAGAGGACTTCGCGAGGCGGTTCCGGCAGGAGTGCAAGTTCTATCCGAAGCTGAAGCACCCGAACATCGTGAGGATGAGGAAGGCCGGTGTGTCGCCGGACGACGTGGCGTACATCGTGATGGACTACCTCGAGGGGCGGACGCTGAGGAAGGTGCTGAACAAGATCTACCGCCTGGATTTCTTGAGCGCGATGCACGTGATGCTGCAGGTGGCGGATGCGATGACGTTCGTGCACTCGAAGGGGATATGGCACCGCGACCTGAAGCCCGAGAACATCATGGTAGGGGCGAAGGGGGACGCGAAGGGGCACGTGTGGCTGCTCGACTTCGGGATAGCGAAGTTCGCCGATGGGGGGATGAACACGGACGACCTGCCGGACGTGGGTACGGTGAGGTACATCTCGCCGGAGCAGGTGAAGATGCTGTACGGGACGTCGAAGAAGGCGGAGCGCGGGGAGGGGGCGAGGCCGGACGGTCGGACGGATATTTACGCGTTCGGGGCGATCTTTTACGAGGTGCTGACGGGCAAGCACCTGTTTTTGGACGACGGGGAGCCGGCGACGGCGGAGGAGACGCTGACGGGGCATCTTGTGGCGGCGCCTGAGCCTGTGCACGAGCTTGTGCCGGATTGCCCCGAGTTCGTGTGGCCAGTGGTGGCGCGTTGCATCGCGATCGACCGGGAAGAGCGGTATCCGAGGTTCGACGAGGTGGCGCGGGACCTGCGGGGGCTCTTGAGGGACACGGTGCCGGCGGGGCACGTGCTGGCGCAGCGGCTGGCGCAGGAGCGGATGAAGGCGGAACGGCAGGCGGCGTTCGCCGGGGTGGAGATGGAGGAGGACAGCGCGCCGGTGGCGGGAGAGGCGGAGGAGGCGCGCGGCGAGGGCGAGGGAGAGGGGGGCGGGATGGAGCGGGGGAGCGAGGGAGAAGAAGAGAAGAAGAGGACGCGGCGGGGGGTGCACGGGGAGACGGCGCCGCTGGAGCAATTCGTGGCGCCGGCGAGCGCGCTGCCGTTCGCGCCGGCGTCGCGGGTGCCGCGCGGGCGCGGGGTGGGGTATACGGAGCCGCTGCCGCCGACGCTGCCGCCGCTGCCGGTGCGCGGGAGCGCGGGGATGCGCGGGAGCGCGGCGCCGCGGGAGACGACGGCGGTGCTGGCGGGGGCGTGGGCGGAGAGGGCGGCGGCGCGAGGAGGGGCGCCGGGGCTGCCGGGAGCCGCGGCGCAGTACCCGGCGGCGCCGCCGCCCGAGGTGGGAGCGCAGCGAGCGGTGCCGACGCAGCAGCCGCCGGAGGTCACGTCGCCGTATGTGACGCCGCAGCTGCGGGCGCTTGCGGAGCGGCACGTGCCGCCGCCGTTGCCGGTGACGGAGACGCAACGAGCCGCACCGGCGCCGCCGCCGGAGGCGACGTCGCCGCAGGTGATGCCGCAGCCGCGGGAGGTTGCGGCGCAGTACGCGACGCCGCCGTTGCCGATGACCGAGATGCAGCGAGCGGCATCGCTGCCGCCGCTGGTCGCAGGACCGCCGGCGGCGCCGAGCTCGGTGACGGCGCCGAGCGCGCAAGCGCCTGGGTCGTTGCAGAGAGAGGCGCCGAGGACGCCGGCGGCGATGCTCGTGCAGCCGCAGCGAGCGACGCGCGTGTACGTGCTGGCGCCGCTGTTGGCGCTGGTGATGACGGTGGTGGGCGTCGGGGCGGCGCTGGGGATCCGAGCGATGAGCGGCGCCGCGCCGGAGGGGGCGACAGGAGCGCCGGTGGTCACCGCGACGCCGGCCGAGAGCGTGTCGGCGAGCACGGCGGCGGCGAGCGTCGTTGCGCCGGTGCCGGCGCCGGTCCCCGCCGCACCCGCGCCGGAGGCGACGGCGAGCGCGGGGGCGGTGAGCACGGCCGAGGGGGCCGGGGAAGCCGGCACGCCCGCGAAGGCGGAGGCAGTTGCGGAAGCGGAGGCACCTCCTTCCAAGGAGCAACCGCCGGCGAAGGAGCCGCCGCCGTCGAAGGCGGCGCCGGTGAGGACGGCGCCGGCGGAGATGGAGGACGAGGAGGACATCTACGCGATGCCGAAGCGGCAGAAGCCGTCGTTTCTGCGGGTGCTGTCGGAGGAGAAGAAGAAGGCGGCGCCGGCCAAGACGGCGGCGCCTGCGGATGCAGGGAGCGCGAAGCCCAAAGGCCCGTGCGCGTCGGCGGGGTGCAGGCCGTTCTAGTCGCTGAGGAGAGAGGTCTTCGAGATGAGCAGCAACAAGGACAGCGACGACGTCCGGCAGTACCTGCCGGACCTGGAGAGCATCCGGCGCGAGGCGGATCCGGCGGTAGCGGAGCGGAAGCTGCAGCAGGCGCTGAACAACCCGGAGCTGGACCGGGCGCTGTCCGAGATGCAGCAGCAGAAGCCGACAGGGCAGCCGCTGTTCCAATTCCCGGTGGTGCCGGCGGTGCCCCACGGGCAACAAGCGGCGCCGCAGGGGCCGTCGCCGCTGCCGGGGGTGGGGGCGCAGCACGGCGCGGTGGGGCCGCCGCCGCTGCCGGGGGCCGCGGCGCAACAGGGCGCAGCGGTAGCGCGTCAAGGAGCGGCGGTAGCGCATCACGCAGCAGCGGCGGCGCAGCAGGGCGCAGCGGCGGCGCATCACGCATCAGCGGCGGCGCATCCCAGAGCGGCGGTGCCGCTGTACGGTGGCGCGGCAGCGCCGCTGGGAGCGGCGATGCCCGGTGCCGTGGTTCCACGGAGTACGGTTGCGCAGCAGGGGGCGATGGCGCCGAGCCAGTGGGCGGACCGTACGCTGCCGCCGATCGACAAGTCGCTGCTGCCGTCGTCGTTGCTGCCGATCACACCGCCGCCGGTGGCGACGCCGAAGACGCCGGCCAGCGCGCCGGCGACCGCGAAGCGCCGGCCGTGGATGCCGAGGTGGTTGATGGTCGTGCTTGTGGTGTTCGCGGTGAGCATGCCGTTCGTGCTGGCGGCGCTCTTGTTGCGAGAGGCGCCGCCGAAGGAGCAGCAGCCAGCGCCGCCGTCGAGCGGGGCGCCGGCGCGGAGCGCGATGGCGCAGCCGGCAGCCTCGGAGCTGCCGGCGCCGGTCGCGCCCACGCCGCCGGCGGAGGCCGAGCCGAGCCTTGACGATGTCGCGACCGAGGGCGAGCCGCCTGCCCCTGCACCGACGGTGCCTGCGCGGCCGGTGGGTGCGGCGCCGCGCCTGCCGCAGGCGCCGGCGGCACCCGTGCCTACCGAGCGGCCGCTTGCCGATGATGTGATGGAGTGAAACTGCGTGGAGCCATGATGATGACCTGCCGATCCCTTGCTCTGTTGTTCACTGCGGCGACCGTGATTGCCGCCCCGGAGATCGCTGCCGCACAGCCTGTGGCGCCGCGGGAAGCCTCGGCCAGCACTGATGCAGCGGCGCGAGCCGATGCATTTTATCGACGAGGCTTGCGCCTGTACTCGGACGGAAAATACGTGGAGGCGGAGGCGGAGCTTCAGTCGGCGTGGGAGCTGAACCCGACGTTCGACGTGGCGTACAACCTCGGGAACACGAAGTACCAGCTGAAGAAGCACCGAGAAGCAGCGCAGTACCTGTCGCATGCGCTGCGGCACTGGCCGCTGATGAAAGCGGCGGCGAAGCTGAAGACGACGGCGGAGAAACGGCTGGCGGAGTCGCGAGCGCAGGTGGGAGCGCTGGCGGTGACGGCGGGCGCGCCGGGGGCGGAGGTGCTGATCGACGGCAAGGCCGTGGGCAAGGCGCCGCTGGAGGGGGAGGTGTTCGTCGAGCCGGGCGAGCACCGGGTGGAGGCGAGGCTGGAAGGGTACACGCCGGCGAGCCAGACGGTGAAGGTGGCCAAGGCAGGGACGGCGGAAGTGACGCTGGCGATGGCGCTGGCGAAGGGCGAGGCGCAGGAGACGGCGCCGGTCGTGAAGACGGACGGAGGCACGGGCGCGCCGAGCGGGCAGATCGGCGCGCCTGCGGCAGAGCTGGCGCCTGGGGCGCCGGTGGAGCCGGCATCGCCGCCGCAGCAAAGGAGCTGGGGTCCGGTGATCGCGCTGGGAGCGGCAAGCGTGGTGGGGCTCGGCGTGGGGATCGGGACGACGGTGGCATCGAATGCTGCGAGCCGTGACGTCGACGCGCAGGGGCGCGCGATCATCGACGCAGGCGGACAGTGCAAGGATCCACCGAGCGCGTTCGCCGATCGATGCTCGAAGCTGTACGACGCCGGCTCGCGGCAGGAAACGTTGGGCAACGCGGCACGAATAGCGTTTGCCGCATCGGGCGTGCTTGCCGTCGCCGCGGTGACTTATGCGCTGTGGCCTCGTCCGGAGGCGCGGATAGCGGCGCCGGTGCGCGTGTTGCCCGAGGTGGGTGCCCATAGCGCAGGGATCGCCCTGCTCGGCGTTTGGTAACGAGCCCGAGAGAGAAGAAGATGAGATTCCAAACGAAGCAGCGAGTATGGGCGACCGTGGCGACCGCCATCATGGCCACGGGCTGTGATGCGCTGTGGCTGGATGTGACAGGGGACTGCAAGCGGATGTTGACGTGCGACTACTTCGTTCAAGCTGGAAGTGGTGGCGGGACGCCACCGAGCTGCGTGCCGAGCGAGAACGCGGAGGCAGTTGGGGACGCGTGTGGCGTGTTCGTGTCGGCGAGCGGCAACGATGATGCCGTCGGGACCAAGGCGGATCCCGTGAAAACGTTGAGCGTGGCGATGGCGCGGGCGGCGGCGGAGCAGGGGAGCGCGGTGTACGCATGCGCGGAGGAGTTTGCGGAGGCGGCGGAGGTGCCCGCGGGCATGTCGATCTTCGGCGGGCTCGACTGCGCGAAGGGGTGGCGATGGATCGGCGAGACGGCGAGGACGGTCGTAGCGCCGGGCGAAGAGGCAATCGCGCTGAAGGTGATGCAGGGCGAGGGCACGGTGAGAATCGAGGACGTGTCGGTGTACGCGGCGAATGCTCAGACGCCGGGAGCGTCGTCGATCGCGGTGCTGGTTGATGGCGCGGAGGCGGAACTGGTGCGGTGCGAGCTGGTCGCCGGGAACGGGGCAGATGGCGCGGAGGGAGAGGATGCGCCGAGCGAGATGCCAGCGCAGGCGTCACCTGGAAACGCCGGAGCCAATGCGTGCAGCGATCTGAATGGCGATCAGGTGCCGGATCTTGCGATTCCCGGCGGCGCTCAGGTGGTGAACGCGTGCGGCGGGGATCCGTCGATCGGCGGCCGTGGTGGTGACGGCAATGTGACCAACGGCGGCGGTGGCGACATTGGTCAAGTTGGGATCGAGGGGCAAGGTGGTGCTGGGGAGCCAGCGACAACCGGCTCGAACTGGAGTTGCGGGGTGACGCCTGGCGACGCGAGTAAAGGTGGGGGCAATGCTGGAGCGAACGGCTCCTCCGGCGAATCCGGGCAGGCCGCGAGTGGCCCCGGCACGCTGAACTCGTCAGGTTACGTGGGCGTGAGCGGCGGGGCCGGTAAAGCGGGCAAGCCTGGGCAAGGCGGAGGCGGAGGCGGCGGCGCGAAGGGCGGCGCAACGATCTGCCCCGGTGCTGTGCAAGGAGCCGGAGCGAGCGGAGGCAGCGGTGGAGCCGGCGGCTGCGGCGGGCTGCCGGGGCGAGGCGGTGGAGCTGGCGGAGCGAGCATCGCGCTGGCGAGCGTGGAGGGGAAGGTGACGCTGAAGGACTGCGTGCTGAAGGCGGGCAACGGAGGCAAGGGAGGCGCGGGCGGCGACCTGCAGCCGGGCGGGATCGGCGGCCTCGGCGGAGTCGGAGGCACGGGAATGGGCGGCTCCAAAGCTGCGTGCGCTGGCGGTCAGGGAGGCCAGGGAGGCAACGGCGGCCCCGGAGGAGGAGGTCTCGGCGGCTCGTCGCTGGCGATCGCGTACCGGGGCGAGGCGGTGAGGCAGGAAGGGCAGACGATGCTGATGCCCGGCACAGCGGGCGCCGGGGGACCCGGCGGAAGCAGCAACGTTGAGGAGAATGCCGGGGTCGACGGCGTAAGGGCGGCGGAGCAGGCGTTTCCGTGAGCGAGCGGTGAGGTAGCGGGCGGCGTCGTCGAGAGCGCCGCTCGCACGGCCGCGGAGTGAGGGCGGAAGAGGTGCTGGTGGTCGCGTGAGGAGCGATCGCAGGGAGATGTGTATCCCGAGGTGTGGGCGAGGTGTCGAGCGGGCGCCGGAGGAAGTTCGTTTCCAGCGAGAATCGCGGAAAGTGAACGCTGCCGTCGGATTTGGTGACAAATCGAAATTGTTGAGCGTAAGCCGGTGAAAGGACACTGATTTTTGGAAGAAACCGCTTGGCGAGCTCTTCCGGCATCGGCAGAATCAGTGCTG
This sequence comes from Sorangium sp. So ce836, assembly GCF_028553905.1. NCBI lineage: Bacteria > Pseudomonadati > Myxococcota > Polyangiales > Polyangiaceae > Sorangium > Sorangium sp. So ce836. Next base: position 1,204,663 of record NZ_CP102233.1, read on the forward strand.
CCCGATCCGAAAGAGCAGCCATGCCGACGCGCCGAAAGTCCCGCGGAGTCGACGTCCCTCCCTCCGGTAGGCGTCCCTGCCTGAGCGGGATGGGGGAGTGGGAGCGGGTGTGGGTACGGAAGATGGGTCTGGACGACATCCCGTGAGATCCGGAGCGATGCTGCGAGCACTGCCTCGCGGAGCGAGCGGCTCGCGGCGAGGCGGTGGAGGAGGTTGCGCCGCCGTCGGGGAGCCGACCGAAGCTGCTGCTGGGCCTTGGCTGGGCGAAGACCCCACCCGCGGTGGGCGGTCCGAAGGGGCGGAGCAAGGGCGGCGGTAAGCAGACGCAGCTGAAGCTCGTGCGCTCGCCACGCTCCAAGTGCAAGGATTCTTGAGCGAAGGCGCCGTCGCTAGGGCGCCGGATCGAGCGAGCGGGCGTTAACGGCCCAGGCGCGCTGACCGCACACGGCGGCCGCGCTGTACGCTGGGCTACGGATTAGGGTTCGGCGCACCACGGGCGTGGTGTGCCCTGACTCAGCTCGTCCCTGGGACTCGTCCCTGGGACGAGCGTGCGAGGTGGATGATGGTGTGCCCAACGCTCGCCATCGAGGCAGGAGCGGAAGCCCCTGTGTCGAGGCGTCGTACGAGCAACGAGGAGACCTTTGGTACATTGCCTTGCCTGGGGCTGTTCCTGGTCGCCGATGGGGCCGGCGGAGAGGCCGTCTCCCGCACAGCCATTGAGATGGTGCACCCAGCTGTCGAGGTAGACAGCGTGGACGACGTTTGTGCTCGTGGGATAGCTGCGCCGCAATGCCGGGACGAGGTACGGCTCATGATGAGCCCGCGTCGATCGAGCAGCAGTCGCTCCGGGGGCGAGTGCCCGGAACCGGAGCGGCACAGCGTGCCCACGAGCTTCGCAGGTGTGCTGCTCGCGCCGGGGGCGGCGTACATGGCGTATATCGGCGACATGCACGTCTACCGGTTTCGTTCCGGGACGCTGGAGGAGCGAACGTGTGATGACGCTGTGCTCGACGGTGGTGTGTCGGATGGGACCGTCTCGCCGGACGCGATGGCCGTGTTGAGCCAACATGCGAATGCGGCGACTCGTGCGCTCGGTTGCGAGGCGGCGGTGCAGACGAAAGCCCAGGTCGAGCGCACCGAGCCGCGCGACATCTTCCTCGTGTGCTCGGGCGGCCTGTGGGGCTCGGTGCCCGAGCACCGCATCCGTGGCATCCTTGCCGCGCACCATGAGCTGCGTCTCGCGGCGAGCCTGCTGATGGACTGCGCTCATGAGCACGGAGACCCCGAGCACGTGACGTGCATTCTGGCGCGTGTGGGCGACAGCTGAGCGGTGGAACTCATGAGGAGGAACGGTGCGTCAGCACGGGAGGGCGGCGGGCTGTGGCGAGGGGACCCCTCCCGTCCCGCGCGTAGCGCGGGACTTGGGAGGGGCGGGCGGCGCGCAGGCGCGAAGCGCCGAGCACCGACCGGGGGTGGGCATCATGTCTCGCCTCTAATTCTTTCTCTTCTCTCTCTCATCCTGGGCGTGGGAGCGCCGCTGGGGATCCGAGCGATGAGGGGGGCCGCGCCGGAGGAGGCAGAGGGAGAGCCGGCGGCCTCCGCGGCGCCGGCCGGGAGCATGTCGACGAGCGCGGCGCCGGCGGCGAGCGCCGCCGCGTCGGCGCCGGTGGCGGCCCCTGCAGCACCGGAGCCGCAGGCGGCCGCGGTGAGCACGGCCGAGGGGGCTGTGGAGGCCGGAACGCCTGCGAAGGCCGAAGCGGTTGCGGAAGCGGAGGCACCTTCAGCGAAGGAGCAACCGCCGGCGAGGGAGCCGTTGCGGGCGAGGGAGCCGCCGTCGGAGAAGGCGGCGCCGGTGAGGACGGCGCCAGCGGAGGTGGAGGATGAGGAGGACGTCTACCCGATGCCGAAGCGACAGAAGCCGTCGTTTCTGCGGGTGCTGTCGGAGGAGAGGAAGAAGGCGGCGCCGGGGCAGAAGGCGGCGCCTGCGGATGCAGGGGGCGCGAAGCCGGCGGGGCCGCGCGCGGCGGCCGGGTGCAGGCCGTTTTAGTCGCTGAGGAGAGAGGTCTTCGAGATGGGCAGCAACAAGGACAGCGACGACGTCCGGCAGTACCTACGGTGTTCGCGGTGAGCATGCCGTTCGTGCTGGCGGCGCTCTTGTTGCGAGCGACACCGCCGAAGGAGCAGCAGCCAGCGCCGCCGTCGAGCGGGGCGCCGGCGCGGAGCGCGATGGCGCAGCCGGCAGCCTCGGAGCTGCCGGCGCCGGTCGCGCCCACGCCGCCGGCGGAGGCCGAGCCGAGCCTTGACGATGTCGCGACCGAGGGCGAGCCGCCTGCCCCTGCACCGACGGTGCCTGCGCGGCCGGTGGGTGCGGCGCCGCGCCCGCCGTAGGCGCCGGCGGCACCCGTGCCTACCGAGCGGCCGCTTGCCGATGATGTGATGGAGTGAAACCGCGTGGAGCCATGATGATGACCTGCCGATCCTTTGCTCTGTTATTCACTGCGGCGACCGTGATTGTCGCCCCGGAGATCGCTGCCGCACAGCCCGTGGCGCCGCGGGAAGCCTCGGCCAGCGCTGATGCAGCGGCGCGAGCCGATGCATTTTATCGACGAGGCTTGCGCCTGTACTCGGACGGAAAATACGTGGAGGCGGAGGCGGAGCTTCAGTCGGCGTGGGAGCTGAACCCGACGTTCGACGTGGCGTACAACCTCGGGAACACGAAGTACCAGCTGAAGAAGCACGGAGAAGCAGCGCAGTACCTGTCGCATGCGCTGCGGCACTGGCCGCTGATGAAAGCGGCGGCGAAGCTGAAGACGACGGCGGAGAAACGGCTGGCGGAGTCGCGAGCGCAGGTGGGAGCGCTGGCGGTGACGGCGGGCGCGCCGGGGGCGGAGGTGCTGATCGACGGCAAGGCCGTGGGGAAGGCGCCGCTGGAGGGGGAGGTGTTCGTCGAGCCGGGCGAGCACCGGGTGGAGGCGAGGCTGGAAGGGTACGCGCCGGCGAGCCAGACGGTGAAGGTCGCCAAGGGAGGGACGGCGGAAGTGACGCTGGCGATGGCGCTGGCGAAGAGCGAGGCGCAGGCGACGGCGCCGGTCGTGAAGACGGACGGAGGCACGGGCGCGTCGAGCGCGCACGCCGGCGCGCCTGCGGCAGCGCTGGCGCCTGGGGCGTCGGTGGAGCCGGCATCGCCGCCGCAGCAAAGGAGCTGGGTTCCGGTGATCGCGCTGGGGGCGGCGAGCGTGGTGGGGCTCGGGGCGAAGGTGCGGAGCTTCTCGGTCAGCGCGGCGAGCGCGACGGAGCCGGGCGGGTCGTCGATCGGCGTGGCCGTGGCGGACATCGAGGCGGAGCTGGCGCAGGTGGACGTGACTGCGGGCGATGGGATGCCTGGCGCGAACGGCGAGACGCCGATGGAGGCGCCGCAGGCGGGAGCGAGCGCGCCAGACACGGAGCAGACGCGGCCGTCGAGTGCGTGCGGTTTACCCGCGGCAGTTCGAGGCGGCGATCCCGGCGTGACGATGTGCGAGGACGGCGATACGCGCGGCGGCGCCGGTGGGCTCGGTGGGATTGCGGGCACCGACGAGGGCAATGGGCAGCCCGGGGAGAACGGGGCGCCGCTGCCGGAGCCGAACCCGGAGGACTACGGTCTCGGCGGCGTAGGGCAGACTGGCGGTAATTGCCGGCAGGGACAGCCCGGCGCGCCTGGATCTGCCGGCGACTCCGGCGAAGCGGACAGCGACACGCAGCTGACGCTGGCCGGCATCGCCGGCGGCGATGGCGACAACGGCCTAACGGGGAAGAAAGGTCAAGGGGGAGGCGGGGGCGGGGGCGCGAAGGCGGGGCTGTTCTGCCCGGCCGGTCCGAACACCGTTGAGGGCCCCGGCGCGAGCGGTGGCGGTGGCGGAGCCGGCGGCTGCGGCGGCAAGGGAGGCGGCGGCGGGAAGGCCGGCGGATCGAGCATCGGGATCGTGAGCCTGGGGACGAAGCTTGTGCTGACGGAGGTGACGGTCGCGGTGGGCAAGGCAGGGAAGGGCGGGGATGGCGCCGGTGGAAGAGGCGGTGCCGCTGGGGGCAGTGGCGGGACTGGGGGTGCCGCTTCGCCCCTCGGTGGATCCATCGGTTGCCGAGGTGGCGATGGCGGCCAAGGCGGAATGGGCGGCCCCGGTGCGGGCGGTCGAGGAGGCCATGCGGTGGGCATCGCCTACGCCGCGGCGCCGAGCGCAACAGTTGCGCTGAAGAGCTTCATGGGGGGCACAGCCGGCGACGGAGGCAGCACGGCGCCGCGCGGCAATGCCGGCGGTGCGGGTGAGAGCGGAGAATGTTGGGACTTCACCGCCAATGCGAGCTGCGGGCAGTGAGAAGCGCGGTATCGTCGCGTGGCAATTCTGGACAGCTCAACGGAATGCAATCGGCCGGAGAACGAGAGCAATGGGCGTGAGCTGCTGAGCTGAAGGAGACAACAAGAATTAAGTGGACGCACCCCGCGCCGGGGTGGTAGGGACTGCTTTGTCGCGGAAACGCGGCACGGTGGGCTGCTCGGCGCTTACAACTTCTCCACCACAGCGTGGAATGCCCAGGGCGCGGGTGGACGGACCGAGGATCTGCTGAACCCTTCTGCGTCGGGCCGCGAGAGCGGATATTATCCGACGGTCGCTGAAGGCAGCCCGGCAGCAGATCGCTTTTGTGTTCTGCGAGAGCCAGCGGCCATGGCTGCGGCCGGGCGGATGCGCCGCAGCGCTGACGCGAGGGTCGCCGGCGCTCCGGGAACCACTCCCGTCGCGCGCGGGGCGTGGGAGGGGCGGACCGCGCGCGGGCCCGAAGGGTCGAGCATGGGCAGGGGGTGGGCATCCTTGTGGTGCTCTCTCTTCTCTTGTGTACACCAGCGCGAATTGCGTGGTGCAGGCAGGAGGTGAGGCCAGCAAAGGCAGGGAAGCCGGAAGTGACGCTAACGATGGCGCTTGTGCTACCGGAGCCGCGGGTCGATGGTGTCGACGTCGTGGTGGTGAGCGATGGTGAGCCGGAGCGAGCGGCGGCAGCGGCGGAGTCGGCGGCTGCGGCGGGCTGCCGGGGCAAGGCGGTGGAGCCGGCGGAGCGAGTCTCGCGCTGGCGAGCGTGAAGGGAAAGGTGGCGCTGAAGGACTGCGCGCTGAAGGCGGGCAATGGAGTCAGAGGAGGCGCAGATGGCGATCTGCGCCGGGCGCAGCCGGCGGGGTCGGCGGCATGGGTGTCGGCGGGTCGAAGAACGCGTGCGCTCGCGGTCAGGCAGGCCAGGGAGGCACCGGCGGCCCCGGAGGAGGAGGTCTCGGCGGGCCGTCGCCGGCGATCGCGCACCGGGGCGAGGCGGTGAGGCAGGAAGGGCAGACGATGCAAATGCCCGGCACAGCGGGTGCGGGGGAGCCCAGCGGAAGCAGCAACGTTGCGGAGAACGCAGGCGCCGAAGCCGTAGGGGCAGCGGAGCAGGAGTCTCGGTGCGCGAGCGATGAGACAGCGGGCGGCGTCGTCGGAGCGCCGCTCGCGCCGCGGTGGAGGGGGCAGGGAGAGGTTGGTGGCGAGCACATGAAGAGCGATCGGAGGGAAGGTGCATTCCGAGATGTGGCGAGGTATCGCGAAGGATCCGCGGGAACTACGCTCCCGGAGGACCGCGGAAAGCGATCGCTGCCGTACGATTCCCTGATAAATAGACATCGTTGAACGCAAACTACCGAAAGAGCATCAATTTGTGGAAGAAACCCCTTGGCGGGCTCTTCCGATCTCGGCAGAATTGGCGATGCCGAAGGAGCGCCATGCCGATGCGCCGGAAGTCCAGCCGAGACGACCTGCCTCCCTCCCGTAGGCGCCCGAGCCTGAGCGGGCTGGGGGAGTGGGAGCGGAAGTGGGTGCGGAAGATGGGTCTCGACGACATCCCGTGGGATCCGGAGCAATGCTGCGAGCACTGCCTCGCGGCGCGTGCGGCTCGCGGAGATGCGGTGGAGGAGATTGCTCCGCCATCGGAGAGCCGACCGAAGCCGCTGCTGATTGTCGGCGAGCCGAAGACCGCTGCCGGGGCGGGTGGTCCGAAGAGGCCGAGCAAGCGCCGAGGCAAGCTGAGGCTCGTGCGCTCACCGCGTGTCGAGCGCAAGGATGCTTGAGGCTTGAACCGATGCAGGCGCGGCGGCCCTGCGTCGAGGTGTCGTGCGAGCAACAGGAGAGCTCTGATGCGTGGCGTCGCTTGGGCGCCGGTGGATTCGGGGGAGGGGTTGTCTCCCGCACCGCTGTTATGGTGGCGTATCGGATGACATCATCTCGCCTGATGCGCTCGCCAGGTTGACACACCACGCAGCCTGCTGCTCGACTGCGCTCCTGAGAGCGACGAGCGCGAGCCAGTGACGTGCCTCTCGGCGCGCGTGGCCGGCAGCTGAGGGGCTGCGACTCCGGTCGAGATAGGCGAGCACGAATGATACCCGACGGTCGCTGAAGGCAGCCCAGCAGCACATCGCTCTTGCCGTCGACGAGAGCTGCCGGCCCCGGCCCCTGCTCGGCAGACACGCCGCACCACCGCCTCGCGGGCGAGGGCGGACGCGCAGCCAGCCTCGACCAGGGCATCGGCCTCGCGCCTGCCCGCGGCATCGGCCTCGCGCCGGCTCACACAAGCCCCCACGCCAGCGCTCGCCTCGGCTCCCCTCGGCGCGGCGCCGCCCACGCCGGCGCTCGCCTCGGCCGCGCTCGCGCGGCGCCGGCCCGAACGCCAGGCCCGCAGCGCCGTCGCGTGCAGGACGCGCACCACGGCCTACCTTCGCACGCCCCGCTCCTGCTACCCTACCGGACCGTGGCGATTACGACCGATTTCCTCGTTATCGGCAGCGGTGTAGCCGGGCTTACATTTGCGCTCGAGGCGGCCGAGCACGGCGAGGTGATCGTCGTCACCAAGCGCTCGCGCGACGAGTCCAACACGAAATACGCTCAGGGAGGCATCGCCGCGGTCTTCGCGCCGGACGACTCCCCCGAGGCGCACATCGCCGACACCCTCGAGGCGGGCGCGGGCCTCTGCCACGACGTGGTCGTCGAGATCTGCGCGCGCGAAGGCCCCGAGCGGGTGCGCGAGCTCATCGCGCGGGGCGCCCAGTTCGACCACGAGAACGGTCAGGTGCGCCTCGGGCGCGAGGGCGGGCACTCCGCGCGGCGGATCGTGCACGCCGCCGACGCCACCGGCCTCGAGATCGAGCGCGCGCTCCTCGAGCAGGCCCGGCAGAACCCGAACATCCGCTTCGCCGAGCACCACACGGCGATCGACCTGATCCCGCTCTCCCGCTTCGGCGGGCCGGACGTCTGCGCCGGCGCCTACGTGCTCGACGAGACCGACGCCGCGCTGAACCCGGCGCCGCGGCCGCGCGACTCGGAGCGGCCCGCGCCCCGCCACCGCCCCGCCTCGAAGCCACACGTCGTCGAGACCTACCTCGCGCGGGCGACCGTGCTCGCCACCGGCGGCGCGGGCAAGGTCTACCTCTACACGACGAACCCCGACGTCGCGACGGGCGACGGCGTCGCCATGGCCTACCGCGCCGGCGCCGAGATCGCGAACATGGAGTTCTACCAGTTCCATCCGACGTGCCTGTTCCACCCGGAGGCGAAGAGCTTCCTCGTCAGCGAGGCGCTGCGCGGCGAGGGCGCCATCCTCCGCCTGCCGGACGGCACGGCCTTCATGGCGAGCCACGATCCGCGCAAGGACCTCGCGCCGCGCGACATCGTGGCGCGCGCCATCGACTTCGAGATGAAGCGGACCGGCTCGGACTACGTGCTGCTCGACATCACCCACCGGCCGGCCAGCTTCGTCCGAGAGCACTTCCCGACCATCTACGCGCAGTGCCTCCGCTACGGCATCGACATCACCGCGCAGCCGATCCCCGTGGTGCCGGCCGCCCACTACATGTGCGGCGGCGTCACCACCGACCTCTACGGCAGGACGACGATCCCCGGCCTCTGGGCGATCGGCGAGTGCACGTGCACCGGCCTCCACGGCGCGAACCGGCTCGCCTCGAACTCGCTGCTCGAGGGGCTCGTCTTCGGCCACCGCGCGGCCGCGCGCCTGTCCACGCAGATCGACGAGCTCCGGCAGAGCCCGTTCCCGTCGGTCCCCGAGTGGCAGGCCGGCAACGCGGTCGCGAGCGACGAGGAGGTCGTCGTCGCCCACAACTGGGACGAGCTGCGCCGGACCATGTGGAACTACGTCGGCATCGTCCGGTCCGACGCCCGCCTCCGCCGCGCCGCCCGGCGGATCGCCCTGCTCCAGGAGGAGATCCGCGAGTACTACTGGAAGCACCTCGTCACGCGGGATCTGCTCGAGCTGCGCAACATCGCCACCGTGGCGGAGCTCATCGTCGGCTGCGCCGCCGCCCGGCACGAGAGCCGGGGGCTGCACTCGACCATCGACTACCCGGAGACGAACGATCGCCTCTCCACGGACACCGTCGTGAAGCGGGGTGTGCTGCCTCATCTGCGAGGTCGATGAGCGATCCGCGCAGCACCGCCGAGCCTCCGCCCAGCGACGGAGCGAAGGGCCCGCTCGTCCATCGCGGCCGCGGCGAGCGACCGATGCCGGTCCTCGCGGCGGCCGGCTGGACGGCGGCCGTCACCTTCGTCTTCGTGTGCCTGCTCGGCGTGCTCGCCCTGCTCCGGCCGGCGCCGGGCGGCGCGGCCGGCTCGCCGCCGCCGGCGCCGAGGCTCGACGTGGTGGGCAGCTTCGCGTGCCAGGCCGCGGCGTACCTCCTCGGGCTCCTCGGCGTGCGCCGCGTCCACGCGCCGCGCGCGAAGGCCCGCGAGCTCCTCGGGGTGCGCGGGACGCACGCGGCGTTCTACCCGCTCGCGGTCGCGCTCGGCTTCGCGCTCGAGCCGCCCGTCACCGCCCTCTACGAGGCCATCGAGCGGCGCTTCCCGTCGGGGATCAGCGACGCCCGGCTCGTGCAGGCCTTCGTGGAGGCGAGCGCGCTCGATCGGATCGCGTTCGGCCTCATCTTCATCGCGCTCGGCCCCGCCCTGGAGGAGGCCTTCTTCCGCGGGGCGCTCGCCCGCCCGATGCGCCTCGTGCACGGCGCCCCGGTCGTGGTCGCGACCACGGCCGCGCTCTTCGGCGCGGCCCACGGCGAGTGGCAGAAGCTCTTGCCGATCGCGCTCTTCGGCGCGGCCCTCGGCGTCGTCCGGGTCGCGAGCGGCTCGCTGCTGCCGCCCATCGTGATGCACGGGACCTACAACGCGATCCAGTGCTTCGCGCTCCTCTCCGCCGGGGGCGCGGACCCGGCCTTCGAGGTGCCCGCCGCTTCCGGCGCGGCGCTGCCGGAGATCGCGTCGATCCCGGGGTGGCTCGTGGCGGTGAGCTCCGCCTGCGCGCTTGTGTTGACTGCGCTCGCCTGCGCCCTCGGCAACCGCGCCGAGGGGGCGGCCCGCGCGAGGGAAGAGGACCTCCGATGATGCCGGCGTTCGAGAGCCAAGGCGGCGGCGCGAGCCGAGCCGCGCAGATCGCAGCGGGGGACGGCGAAGGCCGCGCCCCGGAGACCGTGGAAGCGAACGGCGGGGGCCGCGCGGCCCCTCGCCGCGAGGCGAGGCGGGCCCGCGTGAGCCTCTGCCTCCCGGGGGGCGGCCTGACCGGCGCGCTCTACCAGATCGGGGCGCTCGCGGCCCTCGAGGACGGGGTCGAGGGGATCGACAACCAGAGCTTCTCGCTCTACCTCGGGCACGGCAGCGGCGCCGCGGTGGCCGCGGCCCTCGCCGGCGGCATCCCGACCGAGCGGCTCTACCGCGCCCTGCTCGATCCGGTCGACAACTTCTTCCCGCTGGAGCGCGGCCACCTCCTCCACCTCGACGTCGGCGAGTGGCGCCGCGCGCTCACCACCAGCCTGGTCGCGCTCCGTCACGCCATCGTCCGGCTCTCGACCCGGGGCGACGCGACCCCGAACGCGCCGGCGCAGCAGTACCTCTTCGAGCAGCTCGATCGCTTCAACGACTCGCTCCCCGCGGGCGTGTTCCAGCTCGATCGCTACGAGCGGTTCCTCGCCGAGTTCTTCCTGCGGCGCGGCATCCCGAACTCGTTCCGCGCGATGCCGCGGACGCTGCGCATCCCGACGTACGACCTCGACTCGGGCGAGCGGGTGATCTTCGGCACCGAGGGGTTCGACGACGTCCCCGTGTCGCTCGCCTGCGCCGCGTCGATCGCGCTGCCGCTGTTCTTCTCGCCGGTGCGCATCGACCACCGGCACTACCTCGACGGCGGGCTCGGCCACGTGGCGCACCTCGATTTCGCGCAGGCCGCCGGGGCGGAGCTCACGATCATCGTGAGCCCGCTCGTGCCGGTCTCCACGGCGCACCGCCCGGTCCCGACCGGTCACGGCGTGCGCGAGAGCGTGCGCGACAAGGGCATGCTGTGGATCTTCAACCAGGCGATGCGGATCGGCGCGCACGCGCGGCTCCACCAGGCGGTGGGGCGGACGCTCGCCGAGGGCAAGATGCAGGTCCTCGTGCTCGAGCCCGCGCCGAACGACGCGCTCTTGTTCCTCCACAACCCGGCCAACCTGCGCGCGCGGCGCGCCATCCTGGAGTACGCCTACCGCACGACGCGCGAGCGCATCGCGGTGTGGATGGAGAAGAACCGCGCGGTGGTCGAGGCGGTGGGGTGGCACGAGGCGCGCGCCTCGGGCGCGGCGGCCGGCTGAGACGCGGCGGCCGGCCGAGGCGCTCCCGGCCGGCCGAGGCGCCCCCGGCCGGGAGCGCGGTCAGGCGACCAGCGACGAGAAGCGCGCGATCGTCAGCTCGTCGGCCGGGACGCTGATGCGGGCCCGCGGGACGGCCACGCCGTGGAGGTAGCGCCAGCCCTCGCCGTCGTGGAGGAAATCGGAGAGCTCGATGAACGAGCGGTCCGCGCCCGCCTCGAAGATCTTGGCGAGGAACAGCACCGACGCGGAGTCGCCGCCCTGCAGGCTGTCGAGGATCTTCAGGCCCCGGTACCGGTGGTGGTGGATCGTCGCCTTGAGCTCGCGGAGCACCTCGTCCCTGTCGCGCCCTCGGTCGGTGTGGCCCATGTGCAGCGTCCGCCAGAGGTAGGCGGCGTCTCCGACGGCGAACGCGGCGTACCTCGAGCGCATCAGCGCCACGGCGTCCGGCGCCTCGCGATCCCCCAGATGGCAGGGGGCGCAGCACTCGCGGTACGCGCGCCCCGAGCCGCACGGGCACGGGCGGGAGAGGCTCCCCGTGCCAGGACGAACATCTCGGGCCATCGGCGTCCTCTACACGGGTTCGCGCCGCGCGGCAGCGCCCGGCGTCACCGGCGCGGCGCGCAGCAGGGCGACGCAAGCGCGCCCTCCGTGCCGCGCTGCTGCCCCGCGGCGCCCCCCGGCGCCCCCCGGCGGCGCCGGGCTCGGACCCTCGCAGGACGCCGCCGCGCCCCGGGCGCGAACCCCCTTGCAGGGCGCCGAGGAGGGCGGTAAGGCGGGCGAGACGTATGCCCGCAGCGCGCGCTCACGCTGCGGCCCTCCTCCTGGCCTTTGCCCTGGTTCTGGGGGGCTGTAAGCGCCAATACGCCATCGGCGACGACGTCCTCGTGTCGTGGGAGGGGAACGACTACCCGGCCAAGGTCATCGAGGTCGTGGGCCCGACGAAGTTCAAGGTCCACTACCAGGGGTACGATGACATCTGGGATGAAGTTGTACCGCGAGAGCGGATCCGCGGCTTCGTCGACCGGGACGTCGTCCACCCTCCGCCGCCGCCGAAGGTCCGGAGCAAGGGGCTGCAGGCCTCGCAGACCAACCTGTACAAGATCGGCGACAGGGTGCGCGTCGAGTGGCACGGGCAGATGTACCCGGCCGTCGTCACCGGCATCGTGGGGCAGGAGCGCTACCGCATCCACTACGACGGCTACGGACCGGAGTGGGACGAGACCGTCGGGCTTTCCAGGATCCAGGCCAAGTAGTTGAAATGATCGCGGAGGATCATTTTCCCCCTGGCGCTTAGGATGGGGCCGAATTAAGAGCCGCGCCGAATTTCTGACTGGGCGATCGCAAGAGTGCGCCCGCCCGGCTGATGTTCATTGCGTGCCGCACGCCCTCCACGGGCACGCCCTCACGGGTGCGCGGCGGGGAGCCTTCTGTGATCAGCGATCTGTCCAAGCTGCGCAACATCGGGATCAGCGCCCACATCGATTCGGGCAAGACGACGCTGACCGAGCGCATCCTGTTCTACACCAAGCGGATCCACGCCATCCACGACGTCAAGGGCAAGGACGGCGTCGGCGCGAAGATGGACTCGATGGATCTCGAGCGCGAGCGCGGGATCACCATCCAGTCCGCGGCGACGCACTGCTTCTGGAGCGGGCACCAGATCAACGTGATCGACACGCCCGGGCACGTGGACTTCACGATCGAGGTCGAGCGCGCGATGCGCGTGCTCGACGGGGCGATCCTGGTGCTCTGCGCCGTCGCCGGCGTGCAGAGCCAGTCGCTCACCGTCGACCGCCAGATGCGCCGCTACGGCGTCCCGCGCATCGCGTTCGTGAACAAGTGCGACCGCGCCGGCGCGAACCCGCTGCGGGTCCGCGCGCAGCTGCGCGAGAAGCTCAACCTGAACCCGGTCCTCCTGCAGCTGCCGATCGGGCTCGAGGACAAGTTCGAGGGCGTCGTCGACCTCGTCACGATGAAGTCCTACCGGTTCGAGGGCTCGAACGGCGAGAAGATCCTCATCGGCGACGTCCCGGCCGACATGGCGGACGAGGTGAAGGCGGCGCGCGAGGAGATGCTCGACGCGCTCTCGATGTACTCGGACGAGCTCACCGAGGCGATCCTCGAGGAGCGCGTCACCGAGGAGCTCCTGCACAGGACGATCCGCGAGGCGACCGTGAAGCTCCAGATCGTGCCGGTGATGATGGGGTCGGCCTACAAGAACAAGGCCGTGCAGGTCCTGCTCGACGCGGTGACCCGCTACCTCCCGAACCCGGGCGACATCACGAACAAGGCCGTCGATCTCGACAAGGACGAGGCCGAGGTCGCCCTGACGAGCGACTCGGAGAAGCCGCTCGTGATGCTCGCGTTCAAGCTCGAGGATGGCCGCTTCGGCCAGCTCACGTACCTCCGGGTCTACCAGGGCAGCGTGTCCCGCGGGATCGAGATCACGAACACCCGCACGGGCAAGCGCCACAAGGTCGGCCGGCTCGTCCGCATGCACGCCGACGAGATGGAGGACATCGAGGGCGCGGGCGCGGGCGACATCGTCGCGATGTTCGGCATCGACTGCAACTCCGGGGACACCTTCACGGACGGGACCCTGAGCGTCGCGATGACGTCGATGCACGTGCCCGACCCGGTCATCTCGCTGACCGTGACGCCCAAGGACAACAAGGCCCAGGCGAACATGTCGAAGGCGCTGCGCCGCTTCACGAAGGAGGACCCGACGTTCCGCGTCGGGGCGGATCCGGAGAGCGGCGAGACGATCATCCAGGGCATGGGCGAGCTCCACCTCGACGTCTACATCGAGCGCATGAAGCGCGAGTACTCGGCCGAGGTCGTCACGAGCCCGCCGCGCGTCGCCTACCGCGAGACGATCACGCGCAAGGTCGACTTCAACTACACGCACAAGAAGCAGACCGGCGGCTCGGGCCAGTACGGCAAGGTCGGCGGCTACATCGAGCCGTGGACCGAGGCGCCGTACCGGTTCGACGATCAGGTCGTCGGCGGCGCGATCCCGCGCGAGTTCATCCCAGCGGTCGACAAGGGCTTCCAGTCGATGCTCCCGAAGGGGCAGCTCATCGGCGCGCCGGTCACGGGCGTGTCCGTCACGCTGAACGACGGCGCGGCCCACTCGGTCGACTCGTCCGACATCGCCTTCCAGGAGGCCGCGCGCGGCGCCTGGCGCGAGACGTACCCCAAGGCCGGCCCGCAGATCCTGGAGCCGCTGATGAAGGTCGCCGTCGAGGGGCCGGGCGAGTTCCAGGGCGGCATCGTCGGCATCCTCATGCAGCGGCGCGGCATCATCGTCGGTTCGACCGAGGCGGACGGCTTCTGCCGCGTCGAGGCGGAGGTGCCCCTGTCCGACATGTTCGGCTTCTCGACCGTCCTTCGTTCTGCGACCCAGGGCAAAGCCGAGTTCACGATGGAGTTCTCGCGCTATGCTCCCCTTCCGGCGGCGCTCTCGGAGGAGCTCATCAAGAAGTACCGGGAGGAGCAGGCCAAGAAGGCCAAGTGAGGGGGGTGGGCATGTACCGCAAAGAGGTGAACGAGCGGAGCCCGATGCGGGTCTTCGAGGGGTCGATGCACGGCGGCCTGGGCCGCGGCAACGTCGGCGTCATCGTCTCTCGGCCCGGCGTGGGCAAGACGGCGTTGCTCGTGCAGATCGCGCTCGACGATCTGCTCCGGGATCGCAGGGTCCTGCACATCTCGCACGAGAACGCGGTCGACCACGTCCGCGCCTACTACGACGAGATCTTCCACGACCTCGCGCAGTCGATGCGGCTCGAGGAGCCCGAGGCCGTCCGGCTCGAGGTCGAGCGGCACCGGCAGATCTACTCGCACCTCGGCCACGTGAAGGCGTCGCCCGACTCGCCCGAGCAGGCGGCGCGGCTGTGGGTCGAGAAGATGCTCGAGACGGTGGCGTTCGCGCGCGGCGTCGCCCACTTCGAGCCCGACGTGATCATCGTCGACGGCTTCGACGTGGCGGTCGCGTCCGAGCAGGCGATGGAGGCGCTCGGCCGCCTCGCCAAGGAGCGCTCCGCCGAGGTCTGGATCGCGGCGCAGGTCGACGAGGCGGGCGCCCCGGGCAAGCTGCCGGCGGCGCTGGAGAAGGTCGAGCGCCACCTCAGCGTGGTCGTCTACCTCCAGCCGGAGCGCGACGTCGTCCGCCTGCGGCTGCTCAAGGACCACGGCAACAAGGACCTCGCCGATCTCCACCTGCGCCTCGATCCCCACTCGATGCGGGTCATCGACGAGGACGTGCGCCCCCCCTCGGAGCGGCCGAAGGACCCGCGGAAGTTCCGCCTGCACTCGGGCGGGGCCAAGGGGGCCGAGGCCGAGTTCGGCGCGTGCGCCGAGCGGTACGGGGTGCAGGAGCTGAACTACAGCTTCGAGGGCCACCGGCTCCTCGAGCGCCAGCGGGGCGTGGTCGTGCTCGGGGACGACGAGCTGCGCAAGGGCGACTTCAGCCTCGTCTACGTGTCGCGGCGCCTCGGCCGCGTGCTGAGCGAGATCCCGCTCGTGCGCAACATCCTCCAGACGATCTGGCACCAGATCAACGCGGCCAGCCAGGTCTTCGTCGTGGGGACGCTCCAGGACGACGGCACGGTGCGCGGCGGCACCGGCTGGGGCGCGGAGCTCGCGCGGCTCTGGAAGAAGCCGCTGTTCGTCTACGATCAGGAGAAGCGCGGCTGGTTCCGCTGGAGCGGCACGGCCTGGGAGATCGCGCGACAGCCGAGCATCATCAGCGAGAATTTCGCCGGCATCGGCACGCAGGATCTCAACGACGCCGGCCGCGAGGCCATCCGCGAGCTCTTCGCGCGGAGCTTCGGCGCGCCCGACTGAGCCGCGCGCGGAGCGCTCCCCGGACATCCCGCGCACGATTCGGCGCGCCGGCTCAGCCGGCGCGCGGAGCGCTCCCCCGTCCCCCGACATCTCCCGCTCTCACGAGGCGCGCCGGCGGCGCAGCGGCGCGCAGCAGGCCGGCGCGGGCCTGCTGCGCCGGGCGGCTCAGGACGCGTGCTTCTGGATCAGCTGGGCCAGGCGGGGGACGGCGTCCTCGACGTTCTTCTTCGCCGAGCCGCGCAGCTTCTCGTAGGTGCCGCGCACCACGCCGCTCGTCGACGTCTTCGCCTTCTCGTCGGTGACGCTGAGGAGCGCGTCGGCGACCCGCGAGCGGTTCGTGGTCAGGTACGAGCTCGCGTTGCCGCTGCGCGTGGCCTCGGCCCAGACGGGATCGAGCTTCGCGGCGAACTCGGGCAGGAGCTTCTCGACCACCTGGGCGATGAAGCCGGGCTTGATGCCCTTCACGGCCGCGTAGCCGGCCTTGACCGCCAGGCCGGAGAGCCCGCCCTTCGAAGCCACCTCCTCGTCGACCAGCGTGCAGCAGTCGGCGATGACCTGCGATTTCTTGTTCGCATCGAGCAGCGTTTCGCTGAGACCCATTCTCGAACTCCTCCGGGCGCTTCGGAGGCCGGACGCGGCCCCCAGACCCATGTCAGCGTGACCCCCGGCAGGGAGCCCCGACCCCGTCGAGCGGACCTCCGGCCCGCTCCCGACCACATCGAAGCGCGGCTCTTACCACAGCGGCTCAGAGGCAGGCATCGCAAGCGCCCACCCGGGAACCCTTCGGTCCAGGACGGTTCGCGCAACCTCCTCGACCGTCCAGGATGACAACCCATCGCGCGTCCCGCGCTCGATTCCCGGGGACACCCCATGCACGGCCGGCCCGAGCACGCCATACTCTCGATGTAATTAAGATCACAAAATCCGACGTGGCGGGCTCTCGGCGCCGTCACGGTGCGAGGCCTGCGGGGGGCTCATGGACGTCTACTGCGAAGTCTGCGGAATCGTCACCACGGTCTCGGGCGGCGCGCGCGGCGGGGCTGCGATCGAGTGCCGCGTCTGCGGCAGCGCGATGCTCGGCGCGCGGGGGAGGGGCACGGCCGGGCTGCCGGCGGCGGGCGCCGCGGCGCGCTCGATCCGGCCGCCCCCCCCGCTCCGGCGATCGAGCGCGCCCCCGGTGCCGCGGCACGACGATGACCCGACGATGATGGATCTCCGGTCGCTCGCCCTGAAGTCGGTCCTCGCGACCGATCCCGCCCCGAGGACGGCGGCGGCGCCGGCGGCGAGCTCGCCGCCGTCCGGGGGCGGCCCTGCCGCTCCGGCGGGCGTGACCGGGCTGGCGGCGGGGCGGGTCGCGGCGTCGATGCCGGTCGCGGTCGATGCGCCGCCGAGCGTGAACGACGTGCTGCGGGTCTACGGCGCGCTCGCGCCGGTCGCGGCGCCCTCGGGGGCGCGGCACCGGGCCCGCGTGGGCGCGCTCGTGGCGGCGTCGGCGGCCGGCGCGCTGGCGATCGCCGTCCTGGTCGCGCTGGTCGCCCGCCAGCGGCCCCGCGCGCCGGAGGACGCTCTGCTGCCCGCCGCGCAGCGCGGCGTCTCCCGGGCCGGGGAGATCGCGCGCGAGGTGAGCGCGCCGGCCGATGCGCCCGGGCAGCCCGGCGCAGCGCCGCGCGGGCGCGAGGCGCTGGCGCCTGGGTCCGGCGAGGCTGGCGCAGCGGAGCGCGGCGCGGCGCCGGCGCCGGCCGCCGCGGCCAGGGCCGGGGCGAGCGCGGCCTCCGGCGCGGACGCCCGCACGGCCGCCAGCGCAGGCGTCCGCGCCCTCGCCGCGGCAGGCGCGCGCGCGGCGTCCGCGTCGGGGCCCGCGCCCGGCCGGCGCGCCCGCCGGCGCCGCCGCCCGCGCCGCCCGCGTCCGAAGAGGCGCCGCGGCCCGCGCCGCCCGTGTCGCTCACCGACGCGATGGCCGCCGCCGTCGCCGGCACCCCGCCGCCCGCCGCCGCGCAGCCGGAGCGACAGGCGGACCAGAGCGAGGAGTAACCCGCGAGGCGCTCTGGGCGAGCGTCAGCGCCGCGCGCGCCCGGCGAGCGTCAGCGCCGCGCCCTCCCGCGCCGCCGTCGCGCGATGACGGCTGCGGCCACGCCCGCCGCGAGCAGCGGCCAGCGCGCCGCGCCCTCCGCGGTCGCGAGGCGACAGCCGCAGCCGGCGTCGTCCTGGATGCCGCCGCCGCCGTTGCCGCCTCCGCCGCCGTTGCCACCGCCGCCGTCACCGCCTCCGGCGCCCGCAGCGCCTGCGCCTCCGGCGCCCGCAGCGCCTGCGCCTCCGGCGCCCGCAGCGCCCGCGCCTCCGGCGCCCGCAGCGCCCGCGCCTCCGGCGCCCGCCCCGCCGTAGCCGGCGCTGCCGCTCGAGGGGCCGCCCCCGGCCCCCGTCACATCGGTGGGCCCCTCATCGAAGTACGCGCCGCACGCCGGCCCGACGGCCAGCCCGTCGCGCGCCGCGAGCGCGAGCGCGTAGACGCCCGCGCCGAACCCGATCATCGGCGCGTTGAACTTGTAGGCGCCGCTCGTCTCGTCATAGGTCTCCGCGATCGCGAGGTAGTTCGCGGACGACTGGTCGAGCACCCACCGGAGCAGCCGGTCCGAGCGCGCCTCGTCCCCCATGAGCCGCGCGGCGACCGCGCCGCGCAGATCGGTCACGACCCACTCGGCGCTGTCGTACTCGCTGCCCCAGGGGCTCAGGTCGCTCGCGCCGGCGTGATCGAAGCGATCGTCGTTCCGGGACCACCCGGCGCCCGCGGGGACGCGCAGGTGCTCGTCGAGCCCGGCGAGCGTGGCGGCGGCGATGCGGCCCCGCGGATCGAACAGGCCCATCGCGATCCCCTCGAGCACCGCCGCGTCCCAGTAGCCCGCGCCCGCCTCGAGCTCCTCCAGGCTCGCGGCGAGCGCGCCCGAGGCGTCCGTGAGCCGCGCGGCGATCGCGGCGCGCAGCCGGTTCGCGGCGTCGCGGTACCCCGCGGCCCGCTCCGCCTCGCCGCGCCGCGCCGCGATGTCCGCCGCGTCGCACAGGCCGCGCGCCGCGGTGATGCTCGTGTACGCGAAGGAGCGCTCGCGCCCGTTCCAGTGGGTCTCCCAGATCGACGAGTCCTTCCGGACGAGGCCGGTGTCCGGGTC
The DNA here is from genome assembly GCF_028553905.1 of Sorangium sp. So ce836. Classification (NCBI taxonomy): domain Bacteria; kingdom Pseudomonadati; phylum Myxococcota; order Polyangiales; family Polyangiaceae; genus Sorangium; species Sorangium sp. So ce836. Next base: position 1,223,341 of record NZ_CP102233.1, read on the forward strand.
GATGAGCGCGACGAGCGCGTCCGCGACCTTCGCCGACGCTTCGGCCCAGCGCTCGTCCACGAAGGCCGTGTCGCCGGTGAGCTCCTCGTAGCGGCGCAGCGCCCAGAGGAACAGGCCGAACCCGTCGAACTCGAGGTTCGGGCCGAAATCGTTGACGTCGGTCTCCTCGACCCCGAAGCCGTGATAGCGCACGAGGCTCATCTGGTAGGGCGGCATGTCGTACGACGCGAGCTCGTTCCAGCGCTGGAAGCGCCCCGCCTCCGCGTCGAGGTAGTAGCTCAGCGCGTCGCGCGCCTCGGTCTGCATGCCGAGGGCCGCCATCGCCACCGTGGCGTAGGCGCCGTCGCGGATCCAGGCGACCGTCCACTCGCCCGGCGGGAGGCTCGCGAGCACCGCGCCGCGGCCGCGGTGGGCGACGGTCGCCGGCAACGCCGCGGGCTCGCCGCCGACCGTCGTGCCGAAGCGCGTGGCGCGCGGCTCCTGGTCGCGCGTCAGGTGCTCGCGCAGGAACGCGTGGCTCTCGCGGGACTGCGCCATCCGGAGCATCACGGCCGATTGCCGGAGCAGCGCCGTCTCCTCGGGCGTCGCCGTGGGCGGCACCTTCACCGCGCCCTGGAACGCGCGGTACGCGGCGATCTCGCCCGCGACCACCTCCGCCGCGCCCTTGTCGCCGACGTACGCGTCGAGGGCGCCCTGTACGCGCGGATCCGCCGCGCCCGAGGGGTCGCCGTGGTGCGCGAACGCCACGCCGACCCACCGCGCCTCGCCGGGCGCGATGCTGCCGAGGTCCCACTGGAACGCGCTCACCGAGCCGTCCGAGGTCGGCGCGGCCCCCTCGAGGTCCGGCAGGTCGGCGACGGCGCCGCCCGCGACGATCCGGTAGACGTTGAGGTCCGCCGGGCTGCTCGCGCTCGACGCGCCGTGGCGCGCGACGGGCTCGAGCGCGCGGGCGACGACCACGCCGGCGAAGGCGCGCTCGAGGAAGTCGCGCCGGCCGTCGCTCGCGTCGTAGGCGACGGTCTCGCCCGACTCGCCGATGTCGGCCATCACGCCCGGGCGCCCGAAGCCGAGGTGGAAGTTGTGCAGCGAGAACGCCGACACGCCCTCCGCCGGCACCTCGCCCCGGTTCTCGACGCGCATCGCCATCACGAACCCCGCCTGCGCGAGGCCCTGCGGCGCGAAGAAGAACTGCGCGCACTCGAGGTTGCCGACCCGCTGGACCATCGTGACGACGCCCGTGCCGCCGCGCTCCCCGCCGGTCCAACCGGCGTAGCCGCTCGCGTCGAGATCGACCGGGACGTCGGTCAGCCAGCGCTGCCTGCCGTCGGAGCGCAGCCCGAAGTACGCGTCGTAGAGCAGGTCGCGCGTGGCCACGGCCTGCGGCTGGTTGCCGACCCAGACCTCCGCGCCGCGCTCGTCGAGGAGCGGCTCCTCGGTGGCGAACAGGTGCTCGCGGAAGTGGGTGAGCCTCGCCGCGCCCAGATCGAGGAGCACCGCGCCGAACCCGTTCGACGAGGGCAGCCGGAAGAACGTGCGCCGCACCGGCGCCTCGGCCCGCGCCGCGCCGGGGGCCGCGACCGCCGCCGCGGCGCCGAGCGAGAGGAGCGCGGCGCCGAGCGCATGGAGGGCGCCACGGGCGGCGCGAGGCGGGACGTTTCGTTGGTGCCCCAAATATTCCCGTGCCGGGGTCCGGCGATGCATCCGCGGCACTTTACAGGAATGGCCGTCGTCCCGGCGCGCCGGCTCGCCGGCGGCCGCTCAAAATGCTGCAACGCGCCCCCCGGCGTGGTAACGGCATGCCCATGACAAAACTGCCTGCGTTGATCCTCGTGGTCTCGGCGCCCCTCGCGGCCTTCGCGGCCGGCTGCGGCTCCGATCCGCAGCCGCCGGCGAATGTCGGCGGCACCGTCGCGCCCCCTCCGGTGGCGAACACCGCGGCGCCCGCCCCGAAGCAGGACACCGCCAAGCCGACGAGCGGGTCCATCCGCATCGACGACAAGATCCTCAAGGCCTGCGGCGATCTGCCGACGGCCCGCTTCGCGTTCGACTCGACGGCCATCGAGGGCGAGGCGGCGGGCGCGCTCGACGCGCTCGCGCGCTGCTTCGTCTCGGGTCCGCTCAAGGGCAAGGGGATGAAGCTCATCGGCCACGCCGATCCCCGCGGGGAGACGGAGTACAACCTGGGCCTCGGCCAGAAGCGCGCCGGCAGCGTCGCGGAGTACCTCGCCAAGAAGGGCCTCGATCAGGGCCGCATCGCGACCTCGTCGAAGGGCGAGTTCGAGGCGACCGGCACGGACGAAGAGGGCTGGGCGCGCGACCGGAAGGTCGACATCCTGCTGGCGGACTGAGCGCCGCGCGCCGGCGCTCGACGATGTGAAGAGGGCCACGGCCGCGCTTCCAGGTGAGAGGGGGCCGCGGCCGCAAACTGCACTGTACGGGGCCGCGCGCGCGGATCCCCGACGAGCCGATTCCCTGACCCGAAGAGATCGAAATGGCCTTCCTGCAAAGCGCCCCCGAGGCGGCGACGGCGGTCCCGATCAAGCTCGATCCCGTCTCCCTGATCCTCCACGCCTCCGGTCCCGTCTTCCTGGTGGTCTGGCTGCTGATCTTCGCGGCCATCCTCGTCTGGGTGATCGCCGTCCTCAAGGTCCTCCAGCTGGCCCGGCTCTCGGCGCAGCAGGCGCGGTTCGAGCATGAGTCGGCGCACGCCCACTCGCCCGATCAGCTGTTCGCGCTCGCGCAGCGTCACGCGGACGCGCCGGGCGCCCGCGTGGTGCTGGAGCTCAGCCGCCGCGCCGGGACGGGCAAGCTCCTCGAGTCGATCGCGAAGCGCGCGATCGTGACCGAGACGCAGCGGGCGAGCTCGCTCATGCCGACGCTCTCGTCGATCGCGGCGGCGTCGCCGTTCATCGGCCTGTTCGGCACCGTCTACGGGATCATGGACGCGTTCCTCCGCATCGGTCAGCAGAAGAGCGCGTCGCTGCCCGTCGTCGCCCCGGCCATCGGCGAGGCGCTCATCGCGACCGCGATCGGCCTGTTCGCCGCGATCCCCGCGGTCATCGCCTATAACGCGATCAACAAGCGCATCGACGACCTGCTCGCCGCGCTCGAGGCGGCGAGCGAGGGCTGGGTGGAGATCGCGTCGCTGTCGGCGCGCGGGATCCAGGAGTCCATCCCGCTGGCGCTCCAGCGGACGAGCGACCGGCCGACGCCGGTGATGCCGAAGGGCTGAGGGGCGGGGCCGGTCATGGCGATGTCGGTCGGCGGAGGGCGCAGGCGGCGGGGCGGCGGGTTCAGCGAGATCAACGTCACGCCGCTCGTGGACGTGATGCTGGTGCTCCTCGTGGTGTTCATGGTCACCGCCCCGCTGCTCACGGCCGGGCTGCGTGTCGAGCTGCCCAACGTCTCCGCCGAGGAGGCGCCGACGAAGGACACGAAGCTCGTCGTGACCGTCACGAAGGAGGAGAAGATCCTCTTCGGCGAGGACGACGCGACCGCCGACATCGAGGGCGTGCTCGCGTCGAACGGGCGCGTGCAGAAGGAGAAGGAGCTCTACATCCGCGCCGACAAGGACGCCCGCTACGGCGCCGTTGCGCGGGTCGTGGCCGCCGCCCGGGCCGCCGGGGTCGAGGGGCTGAACCTCCTCGTCCAGCCGGAGCTCGAGCCCGAAGGCGCGGCGCCTCCGCCCGGCGGCGCGGCGCCGCGGCCCGGGGGAGCGGCGCCTTGAGCACGGCCGCGGCGCGCGCGCCGCGACCGACGCCGCCGGGACAGCGCCGGCCGAGGAGCGACTTCCGCCCGCGGGACGTCGCGCTCGCCGTCGCGGTGGCGGTGGGCGTGCAGGCGGGCGCCGCCGTGGCGATCACCTTGGCGGACCTCTCGGTGCCGGCCGCCGCACCCGAGATCGAGAAGGGGCCGAGCGTCCCGGTGAAGGTGATCCCGGTGCTCGACATGGACACGCCGCTGCTCAAGCTGGGCGGCAAGCGCGACAGGATGAAGCTGCCCGATCGGTGGGTGCGCCAGACGCCCAAGCCGCGCGTCGAGCAGAAGGCGTTCGTCTCGCCGAGCGCGGGCAAGACGGAGAAGGACATCCCGCCGCCGGAGATCAAGGTCGCCGACGCGGGCACCGCGCCGCCGCCGCCCGACGCCGCGATCGCGAAGCAGGTCGACATCGAGCTCGATCCGAAGACCACCGACGCGGGCGAGGCCCCCAACGTCGAGCAGGAGGGGCACGCGGACGGCGTGAAGGAGGGGACGGAGACCGATCCCCTCAAGGCGCGCGCGGTGGATCTGTACCTGGCCCGCATCGCGGGCTGGTTCTCGAGCAGGTTCCGCGTGAACGGCTCGGGGCTCCCGCCGGAGGAGCTCACGAAGTACAAGCCGCGCGCGGTGATCGTTTTGTCGGACGGGCAGATGGTGAGCTACACGCTGACGCCGAGCGGGAATCCCGCCTTCGACGCGGCCGCGCGGACGACGCTCGAGGGGGCGAAGGGGCAGGCGCTTCCGCCGCCGCCCGAGAACTATCCCGACCTCGGTCAGAAGCAGGTCAGCGTCACCTTCGTCTGTCGGGAGAACACATGCGACTAGCTCAATACGCCCTCGGCGCGCTGGCGCTCGCCGCCGCCGCGCTCGCTGCCCCCCCTGCTCCGGCGCAGGCGCCGGCCTCCACCGCGCCCCCCGACGCGGAGGAGATCCTCGGCCACATCACGGTCGTCGCCGGCGCGTCGCGCCCGCTCCCGAAGATCGGCGTCCTACCGTCGCTCGTCTCCGACCCCGAGGACGTGACGCTCCACAGCGTGGTCCGGCGCGATCTCGAGCTCTGCGGCGAGTTCGAGGTGCTGCCCGACAGCGCCGCGCCCGACGGCCTGTACCTCTCCGACAGCCCGGTGGACGTCAAGGCGTGGTCCGCGAAGGGGGTCGAGGCGGTCGTCAGCGTGCGCGGCAAGAAGGTCGGCCCGGACAAGGCCGAGCTCGTCGGCCAGGCGTTCCTGGTGAACCGCGGGCAGGCTCCCGTGTTCGACAAGAAGTTCATCGTGCCGCTCCGCGACGTCCGGTTCGAGTCGCACCGGGTGGCCGACCAGCTCATCGGCGCCCTCACCGGCCAGAACGGCGGCTTCGCCAGCCACATGACGTTCGCCTCGGGCTCGGGCTCGCTGCGCCGCGTCTTCACGATCGACGCCGACGGGCACGACGCCAAGGCCGTCTCCCCGCCGGATCAGACCGCCATCGCCCCCGCGTTCGGGAAGAGCGAGCAGCTCTACTACGCGGCGAGCGTGAAGGGCGACGAGTACAAGATCTTCACGCCGGCGGGCGGCCCGCAGGCGCTGCCCGTGAAGGGCTCGGTCTACGGGATCGCCTTCTCCAAGGATCGCTCCCAGGTCGCGCTCAGCATCGGCGTCGGATCGACGATCAAGCTGTTCTCCGGGCCCGACTTCCAGAGCATCAAGCCGGCGTCCGAGGTGGGGATGGCGCTCCACCCGGCGTTCACGCCGACCGGCAAGCTCGCCTTCTCCGGCGAGGGCAGGTACGGGCAGCGCATCTACGTGGGCGGCAAGGCGATCTCGCCGGAGGGGCTCTTCGCGTCGGCGCCCACGTTCTGCAACCACCCCGACGGGGTGAAGGCGATCTACGCCGTCGGGGTCGGCAAGAACACCGACCTCGTCGTCTCCGGGGAGACGGGCGGCGGCCTCGCGCGGCTGACCCAGAACCAGGGCAGGAACGGGTACCCGGCCTGCAGCCCCGACGGGCGGCTCGTGGCCTTCTTCTCGACGCGCACGTCCGGCGAGGGCCCGGGGCTCTACATCATGCGCGTCGACGGGCAGCGCCCGAAGCGCATCTCCAACCTGCTCGGGGACTCGCTGCGCTGGGATCCCCTTCCTCCCGGCAAGGCCGTCGAGGCGAAGAACTGACCCGATCGCCGGCGCCGTCCCGGGACGAGCTCCGCTGAGCCGAGCCCGGCGCTGGCGTGCAGACCGGGCGCGGGGCGTGCGGACGCTGCACACCCTGTGGCAAGGCGTCCCGCACGGTCGGTCCCCGGCCCAGCGGACCGCACGCCGCGCGTCGCGCCGCGGCAGGCGCGGCCAGGACGTCCGGCGCGCGGGATCGGCGGGCGCCTCGTCGCGGCTGGATCGAGGGGCTCTCCGTCCGGCAACTTCTTCGGCCCAAGCGCGTCTCACGCAGGTCGTTCCTGCGCGAGCGCGCGCGCCTCCGCAGCGAGCGGAGCGCCATGAGAGCGCGCCCTGGGTCACCGCTTCTTTGGCCCGCTGCGTCGGTCGCGTTTAGCCTCCGGACTGCTCAGGGGTGAGTTGGCTGGAAAGTTGCACCGCCGGAGCGGTCGTAGATCGCCCTGGTCAGCCAGCGAAACGAACATGGAGAAGAGCATGGTGTCGAGCCGTATCTGGACCGCCATCGCGATCGTCTGGACCTTCTGCGCCGGTGGCTGCAGCTCGGTGGAGGCGGTCCAGGAGGCGAAGATCAGCGAGCAGGGGGGCTTCCGGAACCCGGAGCACCGGCTCGCCCCGGGAGAGGACGGGGGCTACTGCAGCGCCGAGGTGCTCCGCTGGCAGTACGATGAGCCGTCGGCGACGCTCCGGCTCGCGGATGCCCGGTTGATGCTCGATTGCTGCGGCACGCGCGCGATCCACGTCGAGAGGATCGACAGCCTCTACGAGGTCACCGAGCGCGACGCGCCGGACGACGCCGGGGGGCGCTGCAGCGAGCAGTGCGCCTTCGACCTGTCGGTGGGCGTGCAGGACGTCCCGCGGGGCGAGATCTACGTGAAGCTGCTGCGCGACGTCGTCGATCGGCAGGGCAGCCCGTCCGTGGTCTGGAGCGGCACCCTCGACCTGGATGTCGCCGCGGGCGCGGTCGTCCTCGACGACGCCCCCGCAGACATCGGTTGCCAGGAGCAGAGCTCGCCGCGCCGGCGCAGCACGACCGTCGCCGCGAGGTGACGACGGCGCCCGCGTCGCACGCCGCGGCCGGCACTGCGGGATCGCGGCCGACGGCGGGTCGGTGACGCACCTCGACAGACCGGACGTAGGTGGGATTGTGGAGCAGGTCGACCGACCATGACGGCCGAGGTCAGACGACCGAGCGTACTCTACTACTTTCGCCTGGACTTTTATTCCAAGAACGCGTAGATCACACCCGAATGTGCGTGCAGCTGCTCCGGGGTGCAGCGTGCATGCACCTCCTACCCACGTCTGCCAGCGACTGAATCCGGGGCATGTGCCGCGGAAACGGATTGCGAATTCTTATTGAAGCCCCTGTTACTTCATTTTGGGCGTATTTTAACAGTGGGGCGGGATAGCCAAGGACGTCGGGGCATGAAGTACGTGGGGGCCTGCAGGGCGTTTGCAACGGTTGGATCGCTGGTTCTTCTGAGCGCGTGTCTGGAGACGGAGCCCGCGCAGGTCGGGACCGTGAGCGAGGCCGGCGGATTCGTGGAGCCGGAGCGGAGGCTCGCCGTCGAGGGGGAGGAGAGCTACTGCGGCGCCGAGGTGCTGCGCTGGCGCTACGATCCGTCGACCGGCTCCCTGGCGGTCGTGGACAGCCGGCTCTTGCTCAACTGTTGCGGCCAGCGTGCGATGCACGTGGACCGGATCGACAGCATCTACGAGATCACCGAGAGGGACGAGCCCGATGCGGCGAACCCGCGGTGCGACTCGGTCTGCGCGTTCGACTTCGCGGTGTCGATCCCCGAGGTCGCCCCGCGCAAGGTCTACGTGCGGCTGCTGCGGGACGTCGTCGACGCGCAGGGCAGCGCGGAGCTCATCTGGCAGGGGGAGATCGACGCCCGGAAGCTGTCCGGCGAGGTGGTGCTCGACCACGCCGTGGCTCCGGGCGAGTCCTGCAGCGGTTCGTGATCGCTTGCCGCTCCGGCGCGGGAGCGGTCCTGTCGCGCGCGAGCTGCCGGCGAGCGTGTGCTCGTGCCGGCGGCTGCGCGGCTGCGTGACGAGCGCCGCATCGCCGACGGAGCACGCGGCCGCGGGACGGCCCCGCGGCGGTGAGGACGGCTAGGCGGCCGCGATCGCGCGTCGACCGCAACGGCGCCGGCGACGCGGAGGTCGCGCTCCACGCGATCGAACGGCTCGGCGGCGCGGCCGCCCGCCGTCAGTCGATCAGCGTGCGGGCGGGGCGACCCGGCTCGCACTTCACGAGCGTCGCGGTCAGCTCGAGCGTCTCGGGGAGCGTGCCCTGCACCTGCGCGACGACCTGCTCGACCACGTGCTGGGCCTCGTCCAGGTTGGGCCCCACGATCGAGACGACGAACGTGAGCGGGCCGGTGCGCCCGGCCGCGGCAGGCGTCAGGCTGAGCAGCAGCGTCTGGGTCAGGTCGACGACCTGAAGCGCCGCCTTGCGCAGCGCGAGCATCTCGAGGATCGTCGGCCGCAGGCTCACGAGGCCGTTCTGGCCGCGGAGCTCGAAGCGCGCGATCTGCATCGGCACCTCGGCCCACTCGGCGAAGAAGCCGTCCTCGTCGATGGCCTTCATCAGGTGCTCGCGCACGAGGAGCCCCGTGAGGCCGTCGCGCCGCGCGAGGTAGCGCTTCGCCTTGTCGTGGTGCGGCGAGTCCGGTCCGAACGTGACCACCATGAGGCGGCACTCCCCGAGCTGCACCTCGGCGCCGTGGAGCAGCGAGACCTGCGCCTTGCGCTCGAACGGGAAGTCCGCGTACGTGCCGTTCGTGCTGTTCAGATCCTCGACCAGCCACGAGCCCGTCTGCCAGCGGAGGAGCGCGTGCGACCCGGAGACGGTCGCCTCGGCCAGGACGAGATCTTGATCGCTGCGGCGGCCGATCGAGAGCACCGGCTTCTGCAGCGGGAACAGCGTGGCGACGCTGTCCGGCGCGTTCGTGGCGTACGTGATGAGCAGCGACTGCGCGCCGGGGGTGAACTGCGTCTTGATGGCCCGCCCGGGCGCAGGGCCGGGATCGATGCGCTCGCGCGGCAGCTGGATCGGCGCGGTCGTGGTCTGCGTCGGGTTGAAGAACCGCATGTGCCGCGCCTGCGGGCGCATCTGCGGATCCGGGTTGAGCGCGCGGAAGATCTGCCGGATCTCGTCGTTCGTCAGCGCGGCGGGCACGTCGAACGTGATCTGCTGCTTCATCGTCTTGAGCCGCGGCTTGTAGCCGGGCTCGGGGACGCGGCAGGTCCACATCTCCCAGAGCGTCAGCGCCGCGGCGTAGACGTCGTCCTCGGGGCTCGCGCCGCCGTTGCGCAGCCGCTCCGGCGACATGTAGTGAGGCGTGCCGCCGTCCGGCGGCGCCCCCGGCTTGCGCACGGCCGCGCGCGCGCGCTCCTTCGCGAAGCCGAAGTCGAGGATGACGGCGCGATCGTCGGCGACCATCACGTTGCCGGGCTTCAGATCGCCGTGCACGAGCCCCTGCTGATGGATGGCGGCGAGCCCCGCGCAGACGTCGGTCGAGATCTTGCGGAACTCGTCGGCGCTGAAGCCGCCGGACGTCTTGCGCTTGCGGATATGGTTGTGGAGCGTCTGCCCGGGGATGTACTCCATCACGAGGATGGGCCCCCACGGGCTCGGCGCGAGGTCGTGCACGCGGCAGACGTTCGGGTGGCGCGCCTTCTGGGCGAGGATCACCTCCTGCCGCAGGGCCTCGTCGTCGCCCGGCATGGCGGAGGCCTCGGGCACCACCTTGAGCGCCACCTGCTGCTGGGTCAGGCGATCGAAGGCCAAGAACACCTCGCCCATGCCGCCTTTGCCGATGCTCTTCAGGACCTCGTACCGGTCGTTGATGACCGTTCCGACGTCGATGGGAGGGAGGGGATCTTTGGTCACGGCCACGGGCGCACGAAGGGTGAGGAAGAGCTCCGCGCCGGCGCCGAAGCTGAACCGCCGGCACGCCGATACGGACTGCGCGCAGGGTCGTCCATTCGAGCCCCGGGCGCAACGAGTCGTTGCACATGCGCTGCGGCTTGCCCGTTCGGCGCGGCGCGGAGCGGCCGCCGGCCGCTGCGGGACCGCCGGCGCGCGGCCGCCACGGCCGCCGCTGCGGGCCCGCCGGCGCGGCCGACTGCGCGCGCAGCGGCCGGCTGCGCGTGGCCGCCCGCGGCGCCCGCCCACGGGAGGGCGCCGCCCGGCGCGTTGTTCACAGGAGGGCGCCGCCCCGGCGCGCTGTTCAGGAGAACGGCCGCGCCGTGTGGGCGTGGTTCAGCGGGCCGTGGCCGTGGCCAAGCCCCGGCGCGGCGCGCATCGCCTCGCGGAGGTAGCGCCGCGCACGCGCGATCGCCGGGACGAGGGCGAGGCCCTGGGCGAGGCCGGCGGCGATGGCCGAGGCGAGCGTGCAGCCGGTGCCGTGGGTCGCGCGCGTCTCGATGCGCGCGTCCTCGAACAGCTGCTCCCCGCCGGGGTGCCCGGAAGCGCCGGGCTCCGGCGCGGTCCGGAGGACGTCGACGACCACGGCGCCGGGGAGGTGGCCCCCCTTCAGCAGCACGGCGCGCGGACCCATGGAGAGCAGCTGCGCGGCGGCGCGGCGCATCGCGTCCACGCTGTCGATGACCGTGCCGGTCAGCGCCTCGGCCTCGGGGATGTTCGGCGTGAGCAGCGCGGCGAGCGGCAGGAGCCGGCCGCGCAGGGCGCCCTCGGCGTCGCGCTCCAAGAGGCGCGCGCCCCCCTTGGCGACCATCACGGGATCGACCACGAGCGGCGCGCCGCGGCCGAGGCGCTCGTAGACGCGCGCGACCTCGTCGATGACCTCGGCCGAGTGGAGCATGCCGGTCTTGATCGCGTCGGCGCCGATGTCGTCGAGCACGAGCTCCATCTGGCGGCCGATGAAGTCGGGCGGCACCGGGAACACGCCGGCGACGCCGCGGGTGTTCTGCGCGGTGAGCGCCGTGATCGCGGTCGCGCCGTACGCGTCGAGCGCCGTAACCGCCTTGAGATCCGCCTGGATGCCGGCGCCGCCGCCCGAGTCGGACCCGGCGACGATGAGGACGCGGCCCTTCATGGAGCCCCCGGGCCGCGGGGGGCGGCCAGCCATATGTTGTCGTTCACGAGCACCCGCCGCCGCGCGTCAATAGTGCTTGTCGAGGACCGCCGGATCGGTCGTTGTCGAGAACACCGTGTCGCAGCGACGGCACCGGTATTTCACCCTCGTCGGCCGGGCCGAGATCCCGAACGCGAGCTGGAGGTACCCCACGAAGCGGTATTCCGCCTCGGCGCTCACCATGTAGTGATCACGGCCGTGTCCGCAGGGGCACTGCACCGGCTCGGACGTCGTGCGGTTGCGATAGGGCATGGGCATGGAAGGTGTGCTCGTCGACATGCGCTTTCAGGGTAGTCTAGGGGGTCTGCGGCGGACGTCGAGGGGCGGCGCCGCGGAACAGGGCCGACGGGAGGCGGGCGGCGTGAGCAGGGCGCTCGCGCGCGCCGGCGCCGCCTCGCGCGGCGGCCCCATCGAGAGACCGGCGCTTTGCGCCCCGCCGCGGACCGAATAGGAGTGCCGCCATGCGCGCCGCACTCCGCGCCGAGCGTCTGGTGAAGCGGTACGGCGACTTCACGGCCGTGGACGGGATCGACCTCGCCGTACACCCCGGCGAGATCGTGGGCCTGCTCGGGCCGAACGGCGCGGGCAAGACGACGACCTTGCGGATGCTCGCCGGCATCCTCTCGCCGACCGCCGGGCGTGTCCTCATCGGCGGCGTCGACCTCGCCGCGAGGCCGCTCGAGGCGAAGCAGCGGATCGGCTTCCTCTCGGGCGACACCCAGCTCTACCAGCGGCTCACGCCCCGCGAGGTGCTCCGCTACTTCGGCCGGCTGTACGGCATGGGCGAGGCAGCGCTCTCGCGCCGCATCGACGCGCTCGTGGCCGACCTCGAGATGGAGGCGTTCGCCTCGCGGCCGTGCAGCACGCTGTCGGCGGGGCAGAAGCAGCGCGCCAACATCGCGCGCGCCTTCCTCCACGAGCCCGAGGTGCTCATCCTCGACGAGCCGACGACCGCGCTCGACGTGATCAGCGGCCGCTTCATCGTCGAGTCGATCCGGCGCGAGCGCGCCGCGGGGAGGGCGGTCCTCTTCTCGACGCACATCATGGGCGAGGCCGAGTACCTCTGCGACCGGATCGCCCTGCTGTACGAGGGGCGCATCGCGGACAGCGGCGCGCTGCCGGAGCTCCTCGAGCGCACCGCCACCGCGAACCTGACCGACGCCTTCCTCTACCACGTGGAGCGGAGCCGCCCGCGCGAGGCGCGCGACGCTTCAGGGAGCGCCGGCGCGCCTGCTCCGGGAGGGCCGGCGCGGTGAGGCTCGCCATCGTCTGGACCATCCTGCGCAAGGAGCTCGTCGAGTCGCTCCGGGACCGGCGCACCCTCGTGCGCCTCGTCCTCGTGCCGATCCTCCTCTATCCGCTCTTCGCGCTCGCGATGAGCAAGCTCGTCGGCTCGGAGGTGGCGGCGCGCGAGGCGCGCTCGTCGCGGATCGCGGTGTGGGGCGAGCTGGCCGAGGGCCTCTCGACGCGGCTCTCGTCGGCGGCGAAGCTCGAGCTCGTGCCGTGGGCCGGCGCGCCGCCGGAGGTGCGCGAGGGGCTCCTCTCCGGGGCGCTCGCGCCGCCGGCGGGCCCTCCACCCCGAGCCGAGGAGGAGGCGCCGGGGGCCGAGGGCCCGCGGCCGAGGTGGATCGAGCCGGACAACCCCGTGCTCGCCGCGGCGCGCGCCGCGGTGAGCGAGCGCGAGGTCGACGCGGTGCTCGTCCCGTGGCCGTCGCTGGGGGCCGAGCTCGGGCGCGGCGGAAAGGGCGCCGTCGCGATCTACTTCGACTCGGTGCGCGCCGACTCCGCCACGGCGGAGGCGCGCCTCACGGGCGCGCTGCGGCGCGCCCGCGGCGCCATCGTCGCCGAGCGCGAGGCCGCGCGCGGCCTGCCCGAGGGGTTCTCGATCGCCTACGACGTCGTGCCGCGCGACGTCGCGGCGGACAGCCGCAAGGTCGGCCAGATCCTGGGCTCGATGATGCCGATGATGCTGATCTTGATGTCGCTCCTCGGCAGCTTCCTTCCGGCCATCGACCTCACGGCGGGCGAGAAGGAGCGCGGCACGATGCAGACGCTGCTGTGCGCGCCGGTGCGATCCATCGAGATCATCTCGGGGAAGTTCCTGGCCGTGTGGATCATCTCGCTGCTCACGGCGCTCGGCAACGTGGTGAGCCTGTCGCTCACGGTGAGCCGGATGCTCCCGGACGTGATGGTCGTCGATCCCTGGATCTTCGCGCTGACGTTCGCGCTGCTCGTGCCGGTCACGCTCCTGTTCTCGGCGCTGTTCCTTGCCCTCGCCGTGTTCGCGAAGGACTTCAAGGACGGCCAGAACGCGCTCATGCCGGCGTACCTGCCGCTCTCGCTGCTCGCCGGCATCACGGCCCTGCCGGTGGTCGAGCTCAACCCGTGGACGGCTTACGCCCCGGTCCTCAACATCGCGGTGCTGATCAAGGCGCTGTTCGTCGGGGAGGCGCCGGTCGATCTCCTGTTCACGGCGCTCCTCTCCTCGGCGCTCTACGCCTGCCTCGCGCTCCTCTTCGCGGCGCGCGTCTTCGAGCGCGAGAACGTGCTGCTCGGCGGCCAGGAGTCGGCGCGCGCGGTGCTGGGCCTCCGGCGCCGGGCCGGCGGGGCGCCGTCGGCCGGGTTCTCGCTCGCGGCGTTCGCGGGCGTCCAGGTGCTCTTCTTCTACGGCAGCCTGCTCATCGCTCGCGCCAGCGTGGCGGTCCAGCTCGCGGTCTCGCAGGTCGGCTTCTTCCTCGCCCCGACGCTCGCGCTGGTCGCCGGCTTCGGCTACTCGCCGCTGGCGACGCTCGGCCTCCGGCGGCCCTCGGTCCGCGGCCTCGCCGGGGCGCTGCTCCTCGGGGCGTCGGCGTGGGCCGCGATCGGCGGCACCGTCCTCCGGTGGTTCCCCCCGCCCGAGCCGTTCGTCCGCGAGCTCGGCGAGCTCGTGCTGCTCGGCGGGCAGCCGTACCTGGTCGTGCTGCTGCTCGTCGCGGTGACGCCGGCCGTCTGCGAGGAGCTCTTGTTCCGCGGCCTCGTCTACGCCGGGCTGCGCCGCGCCGGGCCCGCCGTGGCGATCGGCGTGTCGGCGCTCCTCTTCGGGCTCGCGCACGGCTCGGTGTACCGGCTCCTGCCGACGCTCTCGCTCGGGCTCGTGCTCGGCTACGCGCGCCACCGCACCGGCTCGGTGCTGCCCGGGGCCCTGCTGCACGCCTTGAACAACGGGCTCGCGGTGTCGCTGCTCTATTTCAAGCCGCCGTCGGTGCAAGGGATCGTCGAGGGAGAGCTGCTGCCGTGGAGCGTGACGGCCGCAGCGGCGGTCGTCTCGCTGGCTGGGCTGCTCCTGCTCCGGTCGGCATCGCCGGGAGCGCCGGAGGAGGGCGAGCACCGCGGGGAGGGGGGCCGAGCGGACCCCGACGGCGGGAAGCATGGAGAAATCTGAACTAAAACAATAGCTTGCTGCCTTCGTGGGGACTCTCTCGGCGAGCGCGATCACGACCGGCGCGGGAGAGGAGCGAACCTGGCGGGGGCGGCGGTGGTGTGGGCCTTCGCGGAGAGATGGATGAATCGCGCGTCTTGCGCCGGTCGCCCGCTGGGGTACGGACATCGATGTGCACGCGCGCTTCCTTGCGGGGCTCGTTGCGGCGGCGATGACCTCGGCGCTGTCCTGCTCCCCCGGCGGCTCCACGCTCGCGGAGCTCGGTGGAACCGCGCTGATGGCGCCCCCGGCGCCGGCCCTCGCGGGAGCGGCGCCAGCCCTCGCGGGAGCAGCGCCGCTAGACGACGGCGGAGCGCCGACCCTGGCGGAGCCAGCGCCCGCCCTCGCCGGCGGAGCTCCCGCGGCGCCGCCGGCGGCGTCGCCGGGATGGGCCGGCCCCTGGGTCGAGGACCTCGCCGACGCCGCAGGCCTGCGCGAGCGGCCGCCGCGGGCGCAGCGCCAGTGGAGCCACATCGCCGCGGCCGCAGGCGCGGATTGCCGCGACGCGCTCAAGCAATCCGGCGCGCGGTTCCAGGCGCTGCCGGACGTCGCGAAGCCCAACAAGAAGGGGTGCGGCATCCCGCACGGCGTGCTGCTGACGCGCGGCCCGACCGGCATCGTTTACTCGCCGCCGCTGCAGGTGGATTGCTCGCTCGCCCTCCGGCTGGCCGATATCGAGCGCGTGGTCCAGGAAGAGGCGGAGACGCACCTGGGCTCGCCGATCGCCCGCATCAGCACCCTGGGGAGCTACGCCTGCAGGGAAGTGGTCGGCAGGATGCGAAGGTGGAGCGAGGGGCTGAGCGAGCACTCGTTCGGCAATGCCTTCGATATCGCGCGCTTCTCGCCGAAGCGCGGCCGCGCCGTCAGCGTGCTCCGCGATTACGTGCTCCACGGGAGCGACCCGACCACCCGCGAGGGGCGCTTTCTCCGGGGCGTGGCCCGCCGCCTCCGCGCCGAGGGGGCGGCCGCGCGCGTCCTCGGGCCGGACTTCGACGCGAGCCACCGGGACCACCTGCACATCGATTGCGGCACGCCGCGCTGGTACTGAGCCGCGGGGGCGCGCCTCAGGTCAGCGCGAAACGAGGGACGGCGGCCCCGCGCTCACCCTGATCAGGCTCGCAGCTCGAGGATCCGCACGTCGTACGGCGCGAGCTCCACGGCGTGGACCTTGGACTTGCCGCCCAGCTCGGTCAGGTGGCCCGAGGCCGCGACGGGCTCGACCGAGATCGGCGCGTCGGCCTGGCTGACCAGGAACACGAAGCGGCGGCCGTCCCGGTGGCGCAGGGTGTCGGCCGCGACGCGCGGGTCGTCCACGGTCACCGGCCGACGCACGCCGGCGAGCGCGGCGAGCGCATCGTAAAGGCGGTAGGTCGGCTCCGGGTTGACCCGCGGGGTCGCCGCGGCGAAGTGCTCGATCGGGTAGGTGCAGAGCACGACGCTGCCGCTGCCGACCCGGCGCCGCAGCAGCGCCGGCCGGCCGCGCTGGTCGACCGCGACGACCTCCGCGCCCTTGGGCCGCACCGGCAGGTAAGCGCGGCTGTGCTCGGTGCCGGCGACCGGGAACGCGAGCGTGGTGCCCTCCGCGATCGGGCCGAAACCGCGCTCGAAGGTGAGCTGCACGCGATCGTCCTCGATCGGGTCGACCATCCCGTAGCGCAGCTGATGCTCGACGCCGAACATCGCGTTGAGGTGCGCGTACCACGGGCCGCGCTGCGACCCGTGCGTGCCGTGGGAGTACGACGCGTAGACCACCGCGCCGCCCGAGGCCAGCCGCTCCAGGAGATGCCAGCTGGGCGCGGTCAGCTGCTTGGCCGACGGCAGGAGATACAGCCGGCAGTCCTCGGCGATCCCGTCCCGCTCGCGGGTCAGCCCGACCGGCAGGTCCGCCTCCTTCGCCGCGATGTAGGCCTGCCGCAGCGTCGTGAACAGGTAGCTGCGATCCTCGGCCTCGGTGAACGGAAACGCGCCCTCCAGGTACGACGGCACGATGAGCGCCGCGTCGGCCGGCTCGCGCTCGCAGCCGAGGACGTCGATGTCGGCGAGCACCCGGGAGAAGCGCGCCATCTCCTCGAGCTGCGGCTTGGGGCGACCGTCGGTCGTCGTCAGCCCGAAATGGAGCTCGAACGGGTGATGCCGGTAGGGGTCCTGGTCGATGAGGTCGAAATCGGTGTTGTTCCAGCCGATCCAGCCGGTGGCGCCGGCGAGCAGGGTGTTGTGGAGGACCTGCCGGTAGTAGTGCGCGGCGTTCTCGTCGGAGACGAAACCCGAGGACACCCCGAACTCCTCCAGCACGACCGGCTTGCCGAGGAAGCCCGTGAGCTCGCAGATGAACGCCGCCCCGTAGTGCTGGCGGACCAGGTCGTTCTCCATCCGGTACACGTGCGGGCCGAGGAAATCGACGAGCGCCCCGAGGTCGCGCACCGAGAACCCGTTGTCGTTGCCGGTGACCTCGATGCCCCACGCGCCGTCGCCGATCGAGATCGGCTGGCTCGCCCCGCCGGCCCGCAGCCCCTGCACGACAAGGCTCGCCCAGCTCGTGACCGTCTCGCGGACCGAGCGCTCGCGCTCGCCGTAGATCGGCATCTCGTTGGAGACGAGCCAGCCGGTCACCGCCGGGTGGCCCGCGAAGCGCCGCGCCATCTGCTCGGCGAACCACGCTTGCCGGGCGACCATCCACACGTCCCCGTAGAGATCGCGCCCGCGCCGCCAGACCGGGTCCCAGTTCTCGCCGGACATGTGGCCGACGAGGAGGGTCGGAATGGTGGTCATCCCCGCCTCCACGTGCGCCTCGAGGAAATCGCCGTAACGCTCCGCGCAGCCCTCGTCGATCCGGTCGGGCTCTGGCATGAAGTGGGGCCAGTAAAAGAACGACCGCGTCATCGTGAGGCCGTGCTCGGCGAGCACCCGGAGCTCCTCGCGGACCAGGGCCGGATCGTAGCTCTGCCACATGAGCGGGCCGCCGCGCCTCGACCAGAAATTGGCCCCGAGCCAGGCGACGGCCTGTTGACGAACAGCGACTTTGGCGAAATTGCGATGCATATACCTCACGTCCCGATCAGGCTACTTAATCGGTTCAGCGTGCGCTCTGCAAGGGAGGAACGCACCCGCGGCGGCGCGGGGCCGGATCAGGCGCGGGGGGGCGGCGCGGTGCTGCCCCGCGTCGCGAGCGTCGGCGCGCTGCACTCGACGTCGTCGATCGGCTCGCCGGCCACCAGGCGGAGGAGCAGCGCGGCGGCGCGGGAGCCGTGCTCGGCGATGTTGCGGCGCACCGCGGTCAGGGCGGGGTGCACGAGCTGGCACAGCGCCGAGTCGTCCCACGCCACGATCGAGAGGCGCTCGGGCACGGGCACGCGCATTTCCTGGGCGACGGCGAGCGCGGCCACGGCCATCACGTCGTTGTCGAAGACGATGGCCGTGGGCGGCGTGGCCCCCGCGAGCAGCCGCCTCGTGGCCTGGCCCCCGGCCTCGCCCGTGTAGTCCGCGTGGACCGTCTGCACGCGCTCGATCCGCCGCTGGCGGGCGGCCGCGTTGAACGCCTTGGTGCGGAGCGCGGTGTGCATGAACTCCGCGGGGCCGGCGACCCGCGCGATCGACCGATGGCCCAGCGCGGCCAGGTAGTCGACCACCGCGCGCATCGCGCTCGCGTCGTCGCTCCACACGCCCGAGAGCCGCCCCTTGCCCATCGGCCCGCCGACCACCACCGCCGGGAGCTTCAGCTCCTCCACGAGCTTCACGCGCGGATCGCTCTCGCAGAGATCGACCAGGATCACCCCGTCCACGCGCCGCTCCGCCCACCAGCGTCGGTACGTCTCCAGCTCGGCCGCGCGATCCTCGGTCACCTTGAGCAGCAGCGCCTCCGCCTTCTCGGACAGCTCCGCCTCGATGCCCGAGATGAGCTGCATGAAGAACGGCTCGATGCCGAGCGTGTGCGCGGGCCGATCGATGACCAGGCCGACGGCGCTGGCCCGGCCGTCGGAGAGCGCGCGCGCCGCGTTGCTCGGCTGCCAGCCGAGCTCCGCCGCGATGGCGAGGATCCGCTCGCGCGTCGGCTCCGACACGCCGGGCCTGCCGTTCAGCGCATAGGAGACCGCTCCCTTGGACACCCCTGCACGCCACGCGATGTCCGTGATCGTCGGACGCTTCACGCCTCACCTCCGCTCCAGCCGGTGGAGCGCGCCTCTCGTGTGGACCTGCTCCTCCGCATGGCCCCGGTTGGATAGCACGACGGCCCGCGGGCGAGCCTCGCGCCGCGCAGGGCCGCGCGCCGCCCGGGGCCTGCGCAGCCGCTCCCACACCCCCTCCCAGCGCAGCCGCCGTGGGCGAGGGGCCGCGCTGCCCCGCGCGGCGCCCCGGCCAGCGCGCCGAGACCCTCCGCGCCGCGCCGTGGGATGGGGAGCCGCCTCCGCCCCCGGCGGACGCCGTGTTCACTGAATCGGTTCAGCCCGGTGGGCCGGTTCGTCTGTTGCGGGCGGCGCCGCTCACGCCACTTCCAGGAGCTCGCGCTCGGTGATGCCGAGCAGGAAGAGGATGGCGTCGAGGCCGCTCGCGGACAGCGACGTGTCCGCGGCCTCTCGCAGCTTGGGCTTTGCGCGGAACGCGACGCCGAGGCCGGCGCGCTGGAGCATCAGGAGGTCGTTGGCGCCGTCGCCCACGGCGATGGTCTGATCGAGCAGCACGCCTTCGGCCTGGGCGATGGTCTCGAGCAGCTCCGCCTTGCGCTGCGCGTTGACGATGGGCCCGGTCACCCGGCCGGTGAGCTTCCCGCCCTCGACCTCCAGCGAGTTCGAGTAGGCGTAGTCGATCCCGAGCCGGGCCTTGAGCGCCTCCGCCGCGATCGAGAAGCCGCCGGAGATCACCGCGGTCCGGTAGCCGAGCCGCCTCAGCACGCGGACGAGCGTCTCGGCGCCCTCGGTGATGGGGAGCTCGGCGGCGAGCTTCCGGAGCACGCCGACGTCGAGGCCGCGGAGCAGCGAGAGCCGCTGGCGGAGCGACTCGTCGTAATCCATCTCCCCCTGCATCGCCCGCTCGGTGATCTTCGCGACCTGCTCCGCCACGCCCTTTTCGCGCGCGAGCTCGTCGATCACCTCGATGCGGATGAGCGTCGAGTCCATGTCCATCACGACGAGCCGCTTGCTCCGGCGGAAGAGGCCCTCGCGCTGCAGGGCGAGGTCGAAGCTGTTCTGCATGGCGAGCGCCAGGAGGGCCCGCTTGAGCGTGTCGGCCTCCTCCTCGCGCTGGAGCAGCACCTGGATCTCCACCGACGACAGGCGCTCGACCGACAGTCGCGCGATCTTCTCGATGTTCGCGCCGTGGCTCGCGAGCGTGGAGGCCACGTCGTGCAGCTGCTTCGCGCCGAGCTCCCGCCCGATGGCCGTCACCACGTAGCGGCTGCCTGGGGCGCGCGGCGGCGCGCCGCCGTCGAGCGGCTTGAAGTCGAGCGCCACGCCGAGCTCCTTCGCCGCGAACAGGAGCTCCTTGAGCCCGCTGCGCGTCTCCGGGAAGAGCGCGAGCAGCGCGAGGTTCAGGTTGCCGTGCACCACCACCTGCTCGATGTCGAGCAGCGTGGCGCCGATGTCGCTGAGGATGCCGGTGAGCCGCGCGGTGATGCCCGGCAGGTCCCTGCCGGTGACGGTGACGAGGATCGGATCGGAGGCGGCCATCGCGCGCCCCTTATCAGGGCCGCGCCGCAGGGTCGACGCCGATCCCTCGCGACGTTCGAAAGCCCGGAAGAGCGCCTGTCGCACAGCGGCGCAGGGCGACAGGCAGACTGCCGGCGTCTTCCACCCTGGCCGGCCCCTCCCCCGTGGGCTCCGTCGCCGTTACCGGTACCGCCCGCGCCCGCGCGCCGCCGCCGCGCGCCCGCCGCCGCTCGCCCCTGCGCCCGCGCGCCCGCCGTTCGCCTTGGCGCCCGCGCCCGCGGCCGCGCCCCGCCGGCTCGCCGTTCGCCCGGAGCGCGCCGGCTTCTCCTCGGCCACCTCGCGCGCGATGCCGGCCTCCCCGTCGCCCTGCTGGGCCTTGAGCTGGCGGAGCTGATCGCGCAGCCGCGCCGCCTTCTCGAACTCGAGGTTCTCCGCCGCCGCGAACATCTCCTGCCGGAGCGCGTCGATCTGGTCGACCAGGTCCACCGCGGCGCGCGCCGCCTCGGCCGCGGGCTTCGCCGGGCCCTTCGGCACGGCGTAGTAGTCGCGCGTGCCCGACGTGGGCGACAGGTCGAGGATCGCCTTCTTCACCGTGGCCGGCGTGATGCCGTGCTCCTTGTTGTACGCCTCCTGGATCGCGCGCCGGCGGTTCGTCTCGTCCATCGCGCGCTTCATCGCGTCGGTGATGCGATCGGCGTACATCACGACCTCGCCGTGCACGTTGCGGGCGGCGCGGCCGATCGTCTGGATGAGCGAGCGCGGGCTCCGGAGGAAGCCCTCCTTGTCGGCGTCGAGGATCGCGACCAGCGACACCTCCGGCAGATCGAGCCCCTCGCGCAGGAGGTTGATGCCGACCAGCACGTCGAACTCGCCGCGCCGGAGATCGCGGAGGATCTCCACGCGCTGGAGCGTGTCGACGTCCGAGTGGAGGTACCGGACCCGGATGCCGAGCTCGGTGTAGTACTCGGTCAGATCCTCGGCCATCCGCTTGGTCAGCGTCGTGACGAGGACGCGGTCGCCGCGGCTCACCCGCTCCCGGATGCGCGCGAGCAGGTCGTCGACCTGCCCGGCCACCGGCCGGATGTGGATCTGCGGATCGATGAGCCCGGTCGGCCGGATGATCTGCTCGACGACCGCGCCGGCCGACTTCTGCAGCTCGTAGTCGCCGGGCGTCGCGCTCACGAAGAGCACCTGGGCGTAGTGCTGCTCGAACTCCTCGAACTTGAGCGGCCGGTTGTCGAGCGCGCTCGGGAGCCGGAACCCGTACTCGACCAGCGTCTCCTTCCGCGCCCGGTCCCCCCGGAACATCGCCCCGACCTGCGGGACGGTCTGGTGCGACTCGTCGATGATGAGGAGGAAATCCTTCGGGAAATAGTCGATCAGCGTGGGCGGGGGCTCGCCGGGCTTCCGGCCCGAGAGGTGGCGCGAGTAGTTCTCGATGCCGTTGCAGAACCCCATCTGCTCCAGCATCTCGAGGTCGTACATCGTGCGCTGCTCGATCCGCTGCTTCTCGAGGAAGCGCACGGCCTTGTCGTAGAAGTCGATGCGCTCGCGCAGCTCCTCCCGGATCGCCTGGATCGCGAGCCGGAGCTGCTGCTGCTCGGTGACGTAGTGGGAGCCGGGGAAGACCGCGTAGCGATCGAGCTGGCCCACCACCTTGCCGCGGACGGGGTCGACCTCCTTGATCGCCTCGATCTCGTCGCCGAAGAACTCGACCCGGATCGCGAGCGACTCCTCGTAGGCGGGGAAGATCTCGACGACGTCCCCGCGGACGCGGAACGTGCCGCGGTGGAAGTCGACGTCGTTGCGCGTGTACTGGATGTCGACGAGCCGCCGCAGGAGCTCGTCGCGGCGGATCTCGGTGCCGCGCTCGAGCTTGATCAGGAGCCCGTGGTAGCTCTCGGCCGAGCCGATGCCGTAGATGCAGCTCACCGAGGCGACGATGATCACGTCCGGGCGCGAGAGCAGCGCGTGCGTCGCCGCGTGGCGCATGCGGTCGATCGCGTCGTTGATGATCGCGTCCTTCTCGATGTACGTGTCGCTCGTCGGGACGTAGGCCTCGGGCTGGTAGTAGTCGTAATAGCTGACGAAATAGTGGACGGCGTTGTTGGGGAAGAGCTCCCTCATCTCACCGTAGAGCTGGGCCGCCAGCGTCTTGTTCGGCGCCATGATGAGGGTCGGCTTCTGCAGCTTCTCGATCACCTTGGCGGCGGTGAACGTCTTGCCGCTGCCCGTGACGCCGAGGAGGACCTGGAAGGTCTCGCCCTGCTCGAAAGCGGAGCAGATCTCCTGGAGCGCGCGAGGCTGGTCACCGCACGGCTTGAAATCGGAGACGAGCTCGAAGTTTGTGGGCATGGAGCGGAGGACCCTAGTGCGGCGAGGGCCTCCTCGCAACCTCCGGCGCGGTCACGGCCCCGCCCGCCCCGGAGGTCCGGCCTCGTCGGTGCACCAACCACCGGCCGACCGAAAATTGTCGGCGAGCTGTCGGCCGTGGTCGAACACCGACCACGGCCGCTCGCGCGGCGTGCAACGCGCGCGGGGCGGGGTGAGTGAGTGCGTGCGTGCGTGCGTGCGTGAGCGGCGCGATGCGGCCGAACAGAGCAGGAGGCGCTTGACGGCGGCGCGACGGTGGCGGATTCTAGGCGCTGCCGCGTCGTTGTGACGTGAGCCGAACACGGAGGTCAGGTCATGAGTGGGAATACACAGCACACCCATTGCGCCGCCGCCGTCGTCTCCGCCGCGGCCAGCTGAGCTCGTCTCCACGCCGTCGTGAAGGCGTGCGTGCGCCCTGATCGGCGCGCGTTCGTCCTGCGCTGTGCGCGCCTTGCAGGGTATCCGCCCTGGCCGGGCGTGCCCTCCGGCGTGACGTCCTGACGGTCGACGAGCTCCGCGCCGCGGCGGCCCCGCGCGTGGAATGGCCGGCGCGGGCGCGTTCGCGCGCCGCCGCGCCCTTGTCCGTCGATCGCCGCGCGCCGCAGCTCGCGCCGCGCGGCCGAACGCCATGGAGCGCTCGTCCGTCATGCATATCGACTCCGATTTTTCCGTTGATCCGTCTTCGCAGAACGAACCGCGACCCGATCTGATCGGGCTCGGATGGACTCCCTTCTTCGCGAGCCAGCTCGCGTCCCTGGAGGAGGCCGTGCAGCCGGCGCGCGTCCTCCTCGCCTCCGCCTCGCGGCACCACGTGCAGACCGCGGACGGCCCGCGCCTCGCGGTCGTCAGCGGGCGCCTCGCGCACGAGGCCGCGGGCCGCGCCGCGCTGCCCACCGTCGGCGACTGGGTGGGGCTCAGGCCCGGCGACGGCGCCGGGCCCGCCTACATCGTGCACACGTTCGCGCGGAGCACGTGCCTGCGGCGCAAGGCCGCGGGGCCCGCGATGGAGGCGCAGGTGCTCGCGGCCAACGTCGACAAGGTGTTCATCGTCACGTCGCTGAACGCCGATTTCAACGTGCGCCGCCTGGAGCGGTACATCGAGGCGGTCATCGACAGCGGCGCCCGCCCGGTGCTCGTGCTCAACAAGGCGGATGTCTGCCCCGATCCGGGGCGGCTCATCGACGCCGCGCGGGAGGTCGCGCCCGCCGCGCCGATCGCGCTGGTCAGCGCCCTGTCCGGCGCCGGCCTCGACGCGCTCCGCGCCGAGATCGGGGCCGGCGAGACCATCGCCCTGGTCGGCTCGTCCGGGGTGGGGAAGTCGGCGCTCAGCAACCGCCTGCTCGGCGTGGAGGTGCAGCGCGAGGGGGCGATCCGGGCGTCGGACGAGCGCGGCCGCCACACGACCGCCCACCGGGAGCTCTTCGTGATGCCCGGCGGCGGCCTCCTCATCGACACGCCGGGCGTGCGGGAGCTCGGCCTCTGGTCCGACGACGGCGCCGCGCCCGCGGGCTTCGACGACGTCGAGGCCCGCGCCGCGGCCTGCCGCTTCCGGGACTGCAGCCATGACGGCGAGCCCGGGTGCGCGGTGCTGCGCGCCATCGAGGAGGGCGAGCTCGATCCGGAGCGCCTCGGCGCGTACCTGAAGCTCGGGGCGGAGCGGCGCTACCTCGCCCGGCAGCAGGACGTGCGCGCGAAGCTCGAGGAGAAGCGGCGCTGGAAGCAGATATCGAAGCGGATGCGCGCGAATCCGAAGCAATAGCCCGCCGGGCGTTCGATTGACGCTCGGAGACCGCGCCGTTAGTCACGAAGTCATGGCGCGCACGGCACCGGTCCCCAACATCCCGGCCATTCCCGGCATGAACCCCGGCGTCTTCGTCATGGGCGGAGGCGCCGGGGGCGGTGGCCCTGGCGGCCGGAGGGGCAATGGCAGCGGCGGTCGACAGGGCGGACGCGGTCGCAACGGCGGGCGCGGCGCGGAAGGCGGGGGCCGCAACGCATGCAGCCGGCGCGGGAGCTGCGTGCCGACCCATCCCGGCCACCGAGGGCCGGCCTCGCGCGGCGATCCGGTCGACGTTCTGGGCGGCCGGTCGTTCGTCGATGCCGAGCCGGACCTCGCGCTCCCGGGTCCGTTGCCGTTCGTGCTCGCGCGCTCGTACTCCAGCGATCGCACGACGGTCGATGTCGGCTTCGGTCACGGCTGGTCGCACTCCTTTGCATGGTCGGCGCGCGTCGGGCGCAGGGCCGTCGAGGTGACCGACGCCGAGGGGGCGCAGCTGCTGCTGCCTCTGCCCGGCATCGGCGAGGCGCTGCTGGGCGCGGAGGGGTGGGTCGTGCGGCGCGCAGCCGCAGAGCGGCTGGAGCTGGTCCGGGACGACGGGCTTCGGCTCGTCCTCGACGCCCCGCTGGGCGACGGAAAGCTCGGGCTCTCCGCGGTGCTCGACCGTTACAATAACCGGATCTCGCTGATCTACGAGCGCGGCATCCTCGTCGCCTTCGAGGACAGCGCCGGGCGAGCGATCCTCGTGCGCCGGGATGGGAGAGGCCGCATCGCAGCCCTCGAGGTGCCCAGCCGGGACGGCTTCTCGTCCGGGTCGCTGGTCGTGCGTTACACCTACACGACCGCGGGCGATCTCGCCGAGGTCGTCGATCCCGACGGATTCGTCACCTCGTTCGACTACGAAGAACACAGGATCACGAAGCACCGCTATCCGGGCGGGATGGTGTTCCACTATCGCTATGACGCCCAGGGCCGCTGCGTCGAGACCTGGGGAGCACCGGAGACGGGCGTGGATCCGTGCCTGGATCCCGATCTGCCTGCGACGCTGGCGGACAGGAGGACGCCCGCGAAGGGCATTCTCCATTGCGTCTTCGAGTATGGCCCCGACGGCTACTGCGAGGTCGTCGACTCCGCGCTGGTACAGCGCTACAGCCCCGACGGCGACGGTCGGCTCGACAGGATGGTCCACAACGCGAGCGTCGTGACGCGCACCTACGACGAGCGCGGCCACGTGGCGTCCTACACCGATCCGCTGGGGGCCACGATCCGCTGGGAGCGCGACGAGTGCGGGCGGCCCTTGAAGATCACCGATCCGATCGGCCGGACGTTGACGGTCGAGCGGGACACGGACGGTCACATCCGGAGCTTCACGGACCCTTCAGGCGCCACGACGACGGTGGAGCGCATCGGCCGGCGGCTCGTCTGGAGAGATCCGATCGGGGCGGCCTTCGAGGTGGAGGTCGACGAGCGGGGCCTCACGACCGAGACGGTGGCGCCGAACGGAGGGCGAACGCGCTATCGCTACGACCGGCCAGGCAACCTGACCGAGCGCACCGACGCGCTCGGCCGAACATGGCGATTTTCGTATGATTTCTGGGGCAGGCGGCGCTCCGCGATCGATCCGGCGGGCGCGGTGACCTGGTACTCGTATTCCGCGTGCGGCGATCTGCTCGCGATTACGGACGCCGAGGGGCGCGCCGTCCAGATGACGTACGATGGGCTCGGGAACGTCACCTCCGTGACGTACGCGAACGGACGGACAGAGCGCTATCGCTGGGGAGGTCTCGGCTGGCTGCATCAGGTGGAGATCGGCGGCGCGGTGATCGCGACCCAGCTCTACGACCGCGAGGGGCGCCTGGTCGCGATCGTCGACGCCGCGGGTGCGCGGCACACCTTCGAGCACGACGCGCGGGGACTCGTGCTCTCCGAGCGTAGCTTCGACGGCGCTCAGCGCCGCTACGGCTACGATCTCGCGGGTCGGCTCACCTCGCTGGTGGACGAGCGCGGCGAGCGCACGGAGCTTCTTTACGACCTCGCCGGCCAGCTCGTCGCCCGCCTCTACGACGACGGCTCGAAGGACGAGCTCACGCACGACGAGGCCGGTCGCCTCGTCGAGGCGACCCGGGGGTCGGTGCGGGTGGAGCTGCGCTACAATGCGGTGGGCTGGCTCGTCGAGGAACGTCAGACCGTGGGCGCCGAGACGATGACGGTGCACGTCGACTACGACGCGATGGGTAGACCCGTGCGACGTTGGACGGAGCGAGGGCGCGGGGTCGCCTGGGAGCGCGACCTCATGGGCGGCGCGAGCGCCGTGATCCTCGGCGCGGGGCAGCGCATCACCTTCGAGCAGGATGAGGGCGGGCGCGAGCGCGCGCGGGTGCTCCCGGGCGGCGGGCGCATCGAGGTGGAGCTCGGCCCTGAGGGGCTCCTCCGCGCGCAGCGCGTGCGCCGCAACATGACGACCGCGTCCGTGAGGCCGGGCGAGCCGGCGTGGGTCGGCAAGATCGACGCGGGGCTCACGGTGGCTCGGCGGTACGACCGAGACGCTGACGGCGAGCTGCTCCGTGTCGATGACAGCTTGCTCGGCGCATTTCGGCTCGACCGGGATGCGCTCGGCCGGCTTGCCGCGCTGGTCGGCGACCGCGAGGGCGACGGGACCAGGACGAGACACTACCTCTTCGATCCAACCGGCAATCTGCTGCGTGGACCGGCGGGTGAGCCGGCGGAGTTCGGCCCGGGCAACCGGCTCAAGCGGGTCGGGGGTCGGGAGGTCGCGACGGACGCGGCCGGTCGGGTGATCGCGATCACCGAGGGCGAGACAGACCATCGCCTCACCACGCGCTTCGTGTGGGATGCGACCGGCCTCCTCGAGGCCGTCGAGCGGCCCGACGGCACCCGGGTGGAGTTCGCCTATGACACCTTCGCTCGCCGGCTCGCCAAGCGGGTGATCGATCCGGCCGGGCGCACGCTCTCCTCCACGCGTTACGTTTGGGATGGCGCGCGCGTGCTCGAGGAGCGCCGACGGACGGCGGAGGGGGAGCGGATCCGCGTCTTCCTGACCGATGACGACAGCGGGGCTCCGCTGGCTCAGGCCGAGGGGAAGGAATGGTTCTTCTGCGTGGCCGACGAGCTCGGCGCGGTCCACCACCTGGTGCGGGGTGACGGGCAGCTGGCTGGATCCACGCTGCGCGACCCGTGGGGCGGCGTGGAGCGGCGCGAGGGGGGCGCGGAGGCGCCGCTGGGCTTCCTGGGGCAGATTGCAGATGACGAGACGGGGCTCTTCTACAATCGCTATCGCTACTACGACCCGAGGATCGGGCGCTATTTGAGCCCTGATCCGCTCGGCGTCCATGGCGGCCTGAACGTCTTCTCCTACGCCGACAACGACCCGTCGACACACGTCGACCCCGACGGCCTGCTCCCGATGGCGGTCATCACGCAGCCGGGCCGCCAGGACATCGTCGGGCGGAGCGGCCAGGTGCCCCAGCGGGGCGATCCCGGCTTCGATCCTGCGGTAGGCTATGCGCACTACAACGCCCGCGTCGCGCTCGGGGGCGGGCCCGGGCGCCAGGCGGGCAACGAGGGGTGCGCCGAGATCGCCGCCTTGCACCAGATGGCGCAGCAGATCCGAACGGATAACCCGAACCGCCGGATGAGCCGGGCCGAGGTGCGGCGGGAGATGCAACGGCGCTTCCGGAACGGCGCCCGCATCTCGACGAACAACGGGATGAACGGGGGCGGGCCCGCGATGTGCCCTTGCCACATGTGCGCGCAGACTTTCCGGGAGCTCGGACTTCACCCGGGCAACATCAACCAGGGCGCCGCGGCCAACGCGACGGGCGGGGTCGCCGCGCCGAACCCGGGGAGGGGCAACAACCGGGGGCTGTGGGACGGGCAGTCGATCTGGCGCAACAACCGGAACGACAACACCTCGCGCCAGGAGAACGACGCTGCGAACGGGTTGATCGGGGCAACCCAGCCGTCGAGGACGCCTCCTTTCACCGGGACCTGAGCGGAGCCCGAGATGGCGGAGCTAGTATGAGCGGGACCGCTGGACGAACGGTGGAGGACACGTTCCGGACTGCGCTCGAGGAGGCCGCGGCAGAGCGCGGTGGAGATCCGGAGGTTCGCGTTGCGACCGCCGTCGCGCTCGAGCGCCTCTCCTGCGGGACGACGGCCACCCTCGTCGCGGACGACGACACGGATCGATGGGCCGTGCTCGGCGGGGTGGTCGAGGCGCTGCGTGATCGAGGCGCGACCGCGGTGCTGTGGCCGATCGGGCGAAGGTGGGGCACGGCGCTGCCGCTCGCGAGCGCCGAGGCGCTGGTCGCCGCGCTCGCAGCCGTGGATCCAGCGTTCGACAGCGGCCAGCGGCCGGCCACGAGCGAGGACGTCGCCCACGAGGCGCGCCTCCGGCTCTCGAGCGAGGCGCTCCAGGCCCTCGGGACGGTGCTCATCGTGGACGCGCCCGAGGACGCGGTGGGGTTCTCGCCGGGCGCGATCCTGGACGAGGGGCCGGAGAACGGCGTCCGGGTGCTGCGCAGCGTCCGCGAGGGAGCCGGCGGTACGGAAGAAATCCGGTTGCCGGTGCGAGGCGCCGCGAAGCAGCTCCCTGGAACCGGCGGCGTGGAGGGGCTCGCCGCGGCAGTCGCCCTCGCCCTCGCCCCCGCGCCGATCCCGGTGCTCGCCGCGGTGGCGGGCGTCGATCCGGAGACGGTCGCCGCGGGGCTCGCCGAGGCGGTGGGACCGGGCGGGCGGCTGCTCGTCGAGGGCGGGGGAGTGACCTACCGCGACAGCGGATGGCGGGCCGGCGTGGAGGCATCGCTCGCGCCGGCGGAGCTCGCGCGAGCGCATGCGAGGTTCGCGGAAGCGGCGCGTCGCGCCGCGCGCGGCGAGGGTCCGGGCAGCGACGAGAGGGCTTACTGGGCGAGGTGCCGCGCGGGCCATCTGGTGCTCTCGGGAGCGCCGTGGACCGCGTTCACCGAGCTCGTCGAGCCGGCGTGGGAGGCCTCTTGCGCGGCGGTTCAGGCCTCTCCGCGCGGCCGCATCGAGGACGCGCGCCTGGCGCGGCGAGCGGCGCAGCGTGCGGCCGCCGGGATCGTCGAGCAGCCCGCGACGCATGCGGGAAGCGTCGCCGCGAGGCGCGAGGACGTCGAACCGGGCGAGAGGGCGCGCGCTGCAGCGTTCGCGGTCCATGCGGCGCTGGTCGAATCGTCCCTGCGATCGCGGCTCTGGGTGGACGGAGGGCCCCTCGCGGACAGCGCGGCCGCGGCGCAGCTCCTCGCCAGCTGGGCCGAGCGCGTTCGCGGCGCCGCACGCGAGCGCCTGGCAGCGCGCTCGCGCGAGGTGGCGCGGCGAGAGCCCTGCTCGGCTCGAGCGCTGCTCGCCGCGGCGACGGTGAGCCCGAGCGGGGAGCGGGCAGCGCTGCTCGATGAGGCGCTGCGCCGCCTGCCCGAGGACCGCACGGAGCGGCTGGAGGTGCTCTGCGCCGCGGCGAGCGTGCTCGGAGGCGAGGCGCCGGGAGCGACGGAGCATGCCGCCGAGCGGTCGTCCGGTGGAACGCGCTCGACCGAGGCGCGCTCCGAGGCGAGCGACGGGCTCGCAGCGGCGGACCCGGCCGCAGGCGCCGCGCTCGACGACGTCCTCGCGCAGGCGCTCGCGCTCGTCTCGAGGGAGCTCCTCGGGTCTTTCCAGCGCGCCACGGCGTCCTGGCCGGCGGCGCTCTGCGCCCGCGCGGTCGACGCGACCGGCCCGGAGCACCCGTCGCGGCGCGCGGTGCTCGCGCTGCTCTCGCCCAGGTTGGATGAGCAGGTCCGCTCGGCAGCGGCGGACTGGGTCGCGCGCGACGCCCTCGCGGCGCTCGCGTCCGGCAACGCGTGGGACGCGTCGGTCTACGAGGACCTGCGGCGCGTGGCGCCGTTCGTCTCCCTCGAGGTCGCGCTCGAAGCGAACGCGCAGCGGGGGCTCATGGACGCGCCGGGGTCGCGGCGCGTGATGCCCGCGCTGCTCGAGCGGCTCCGGTCGCTCGGGGCCCCCGTGGACGCCGCGGCAGCGAGCGACGCGCGCCAGGGAGCACAGGCCAGGAAAGGCGCTCGGGCAGCGCGTGCGAGCTCCTCGCAAGGCGCGGCGCCCGAGCTCGCCGCGGGGGCCGCGGGCAGCAAGGGGGCAGCGAGGACGGCGGAGGCCCTCGCGGCGCAGGAGGCGGACGCGCTCGCCGTCCAGGGGTCGGATCGCATGGCGGCCCTCGCCCAGGCGGCGCTCGCGCTCCCGCCGGAGCGCGCCGCGGCGCTCGCGGAGCTCGCCGTGGTCGCGGCCGAGGAGCATCCACCCGGGGACAGCTGGGGCTACTTCCTGCTCGCGCAGCTCGGAGGTGTGCTCTCGCTCGAAAGAGCGGCGCAGGTGCTCGGAGGGGTGCTGGATGTCGTCACCGG
This sequence comes from Sorangium sp. So ce836, assembly GCF_028553905.1. Taxonomy (NCBI): domain Bacteria; kingdom Pseudomonadati; phylum Myxococcota; order Polyangiales; family Polyangiaceae; genus Sorangium; species Sorangium sp. So ce836. The sequence goes on from NZ_CP102233.1 coordinate 1,254,023, forward strand.
CGCTCCGCTGCGGTCCGAGATGCTCTGGACCGGGGACGGCAACGACCTGCGACAGGTCGCCCCGCTGCTCCAGCGGATCGGCGGTGACGCGCTGCTCGTCGATGCGGGCGAGCGTGTGGCGGAGATCTCCGCCCGTTACACGTGAATCGGCCAGACAGCGCGGCCCGTCCTCTTCAGCGTGCCGCCCGCGTCTTCACCGCGCGCGATGCCGCCCGCACGGCGCTACGCGGAGCGCGCGCCCGCGGCAGGCCGGCCCTTCGCGGCCCCCCGCAGCGCGTGGACGATCCCGTCCTGCAGCGACCCGAACGTCGCGACCCCATCGAGGTCGGCCCCGATCTCGACCAGCGCCCTCGCCACGTCCGGGCGGATGCCGCTGAGCAGCACCCGCGCCCCGAGGAGCCGCGCCGCGCCGATCGAGCGGATGAGCCCGTGCACGGCCTGCCGATCCACGGTGCGCACCCCGGTGATGTCGAGGATGACCACGCTGGCGGCCCTCTCGGAGAGCGCCTGCAGCAGCGACTCGGTCATCCGCGACAGCCGCTGCTCGTCGAGCGAGCCGACGAGCGGGACCACCATGATCCCGCCGGTGATGGGGATGATCGGCGTCGAGAGCTCCTCGACGAGGATCGTCTGCCGGTGGACCGCCTCGCGGAGCCGCCAGCGCTCCTCGTCGGCCCGCTGGCTCTCGGTGAGGTCCCGCGCCACGCAGACGAGCCCGTGGATCTGCCCGCCGTCGGTCCGCATGACCGAGGCGAGGAACGAGACGGCGACGGCGCGCCCGTCCTTGCGCAGACAGACCCTCTCGTCGCGCGCGCCGCCCGCGTCGATGAGCGCGCCGGCCGAGAGCCCGGGGAACACGGCGTCGAGCGGCCTGCCGACGAGCTCTTCCCGGGTGTACCCCGAGAGGTCGCAGGCGGCCTGGTTGACGCTCCGGATCCCGCTCGCGCGGTCGGCCACGACGAGGAGGTCGAGCATCGATTCGATGATGCTCGTCACGTACGTCTTGGAGACCGTCGAGCTCGCGAGCTCCTCGCCGAGCATGTTCAGCCCGGCCGCCATGCCGTCGATCACATCGTTCCTGTCGCTGACGGGCGCCTTCCTGGCGTAGTTGAACCCGACGAGCGCCACGATGACCTCCATGAGCTCTTCCAGTCGCTGGCTCAGCTCGTCCGGGGCCGAGGGCGCCGCCGCCAGCGGCGCCGCGAGCGGCCTCAGGGCGGAGAGGGCCTGGTCGAGCGGATCCGCCCCGAAGGCCGGCGGCAGGGCGCCGCGCCGCTCGGCCGGGAGCAGGCGCAGCACGAGCTCGCAGAGCTCGGCGACGCGCGGATCGTCCAGTGGGCCTGTGCCCATCAGTCAGTGAAGCCTTTCAGCCATTGAATCGCCTCCCTCTCCTCGGTGAAGAGCCGAACGGGCTTGGCGCGGTTCCCGTAGACGGTGAGGAAGATGTTGCCGATCATCCGCGCGACCGGGCGCTGGCCGAGGAGCGCCATCGCGCGGTGCGCCTGCGTCGCCTCCTCGGATGCGTAGTAGTTGCGCGCGTCCAGGTCCGTGGCCTTGCACCGCGTGAGATCGCACAGGATCGGGTACGGCGTGCCCCTGCTGAATCGCTTGTTCGCGGCGATGTTCTCCTTCGCGTCGGCGAGCGTCTGGACCACGCCCTCGTCGACATCGAAGCGGATGATCCTGTTCTCCCTGTCGAAGGAGAACTCTCCGGTCCGCGTCCTCAGACGCTCGTCTCCCAGCTCGCTCACGTCCCCCCCTCTCGCCGGGCGGGCCGGAGGCGGCGCGCAGGCCGGTAGCCGCGCCCCACCCGCGTCGATCGCCGGTCCACCCCTGCCGCCGACCTGCGCTCGTCGCACCCCCCTGAGATTCGGTTGTAACACCGACCTGCTCGAAATGTCCAAAGCTCTTTACAAAGCCTGCGCAGACCGGGGCCTCATCGAACGCGACGTGGCGCAGAGATAGCTCGCGTACAACGAGGAGAGGTCCCGCGTGCGCCGGGGTAGGGGCGATGCTCCGAGGAGGCGCAACGGGCCATACCTCGGAGCATCGTGGACAGGTGTCTTGCGCTTCGCGCGGCCGACGCCGATATCGAGCCTCGCTCTCACGACCAGCGTCTCGCCCTCACTCTCTCTACCCGCCGCGCCACGGGAAGAGCCATCGGGAGGGGGTGGCGCGCGCGGGGGTGGCGGGGGAAGGGCCCCACGAATCCGAGCGCCGGCCAGCATCGAAGCGAGTCGCTTCTGATCTTGCCTCACCCGTTCAGCGGGCCATAGCCACCACAAGGCGCGAGTTCGTGGGAAGGGCCCCCCGCCACCCCCGCGCGCGCCACCCCCTCCCGATGGCTCCCCCGCGACCCGGCTCTCTCCCCCCGCCCCTGCCCCCGCGCCTCGTCAGATCCCGTACTGCCGCAGCTTCTTGTGGAGCCCCTCGCGCGTGATCCCGAGCGATTTCGCCGCGTTGGTCTTGTTGTTGTTGTGCCCGCGCAGCGCTTCCAGGAGGAAGAACTTCTCGACCGCGTCCATCATCTCCTTGAGCGACCCCTTCGGCGTCCCCGCCCGCGCCACGAGCCCCTCGACCTGCCGGATCCGCGGCGACAGCAGCTCCGGCGTCGCGAACGCCCCCGGATCCAGCTGGATGACGAGCCGCTGCACCTCGTTCTGGAGCTCCCGGACGTTGCCCGGCCAGTCGTAGGCGACCATGAGCTCCATCGCCTGCTGGCTGAACCCGCCGCACGGCTTGCCGATCTCGTCCGCGTAGCGCTCCAGGAAGTGCGCCGCGAGCAGCGGGATGTCGTCCCGCCGCTCGCGCAGCGGCGGCAGCCGGATCGGGAACACCTTGAGCCGGTAGTAGAGGTCCTCGCGGAACCGCCCCTTGGCCACCTCGTCCTCGAGGTTCCGGTTCGTCGCCGCGACGATGCGCACGTTGACGTGCTTCGGGCTCGTCGCCCCCACGGGGCGGATCTCGCCCTCCTGGAGCGCCCGGAGCAGCTTCGACTGGAGCGACAGCGGGGTCTCGGTGATCTCGTCGAGGAAGAGCGTGCCGCCGTCGGCGATCTCGAACAGGCCCTTCTTCTCCTCGGTGGCGCCCGTGAACGACCCCTTCTTGTGGCCGAAGAGCTCGCTCTCCAGCAGGCTCTCGGCCAGCGCCGCGCAGTTCTGCGCGACGAAGAGCTTGTCGCGGCGGCGGGAGCGGTAATGCACGGCGGCGGCGATGAGCTCCTTGCCCGTGCCCGTCTCGCCCTCGATCAGCACCGTGACGCGCGTGTCGACCACCTTGTCGAGCTGGCCGATGACCCGGCGCATCGCGTCGCTGTTGCCGATGATGTCGACCGCGCCCCCGCCCCGGCGCTTCTCCTCGCGCCCCTTGAGGAAGCTGTTCTCCTTCTGGAGCCGCTCCTCGGCGAGCACGAGCCGCTTGATCAGCCGGGCGTTCGCCACCGCCAGCGACGCGTTCGCCGCCAGCACGAGGAGCGTCTCCAGATCGCCCGCGTTCAGCATCCCGGGCGCGCTCCGGTTGTCGGCCTGGAGCACGCCGATGATCTCCTCGCCCTTCCAGAGCGGCACGGCCAGCGTGCTGCGGATCGAGGCGCCCATCAGCGACTCGGTCTGCCCCACCTCGATCGGCGCGTCGGCCGCGAGCACCGCCGCCCGCTCCTTGATCACCTTCCGGTACACGCTGCGCGTGATCGGCACCGGCCCCGCCGGCGGCGCCCCGCGGCCCGACGGGGAGCGGACGCGCGTCAGCACCGGGACGAACGCCGCCCGCGCCGCGCCCGGCTCCTGGTCGTCGTCGCGCAGCACCACCGTGACGTGCGTCGAGCTCGGCACGAGCGCGAGCACCGCGTCGGCGATCTCGGCGAGCACCTCGTCGAGATCGTCCGCGGCGCCGATGCGCTTCTGCGCCGCGTACATGGCCGAGAGCGCGCTCGGATCGCGCTCGATCTTCGCCGCGGCGGGCTCGATCTCGTCGAGGCGCCGGATCGAGACGACCCGCGCGTCGTCGGCCTCCTCCGGGATCTTCACCACCATCCGGGTGACCGCGTCGCCCGAGCCGAGCTCGATGACGTCCCCCGTCTGGAGGGCGACCGCGCTGCGCCCGGGCCCGAGCTCGAGCCGCTCGCCCCGCCGCACCACGCTCGTCCCGTTCGTGGAGCGCAGGTCCTCGAGGATCACCCCGTCGGCGCCGTTCACGATGCGCGCGTGCGCCCCGGAGACGTGGCGATCGTCGAGCACGACGCGGTTGTCCGGAGAGCGCCCGAGCGTGATGAGCTCGCCCTGGAGCTCGAAGGCGCGCCCGGCAGCGAGACCCTGGGTTACCTCGAGCACGATCATGGTTCGTTCAGCCAGGAAGGCCCCGTGGGGAAGGCCCGGAGTAAACCGTCAAGACGGAGGAGATGCCAGGAAAAATCGGGCAGCCCCGCGCTCCGGCACGACATCGCACCCGGAAGCCGCTCGGAAAAGAACATCTGGAATCGCGTGGTCGCCGTCGCCGCGCGGCCACCCCGGGGTCGACCGCGGGGTGGCGCGCGCGACGGCGGCGCTCACTGCGCGCGGGCGGACAGGCGGTAGATGACCGTCTTGAAGGGCGCGTTGCCGGAGATCTTCTCCGGATCCTTCGAGGCCTCGCCCTCGTCGACGATCTTCTGCAGCTTGTCCGCGACCTCGGCGTCGCCCTTCGGCGACAGCGCGTCGATGACCGAGACCGACACGAAGCGCACGGCCGCGTTCGAGACCTTCGGCAGCGCGTCGATGATCTGCTGCCGGACGTCCGGGGAGCCGAGGACGCCCGTCATGTAGGCGGCCTTGATCCCCTGGAACTGCGTCTCCTTGGTCTGCGACGCCGGGTCCCCGAGCTTGCCGACGTAGCAGTCGACCTTTGTCGCGCAGCCGTTCAGCAGGTCCTTCGCGAGCTTGATCTCCTTCTCCATCGACTTGCCGACCGTGCCGCCGCCGCTCGTGCGGGTGTTCGCGAGCCGGTCGACGTCGGCGACCTGGTCGGGCTTCATCAGCTTGAGCGCCGTCTGGAGCGAGATGTCGCGGATCTGCGCGACGTCGTCCTCCTCGCCGCGCGCCTCGAGCCCCGTCTTCACGAGCCACGGCACGAGGCTCGCGTCGAAGAAGTTGCCCGCCGCCTCGGCGAGCATGACCCGCGCGTTGATGCCGGCCGGCGGCATCTCGAGGCCCGCGGGCGTCTTCTCGTAGGCCGCCTGGAAGGCGGCGAGGGTCTCCGGCGTCTTGGGCACCTTGGTGAGCTCGCGCGCGATGATGGCGCGCGGCACGTCCTCGGCCTTCTCGAGCGCGGCGAGCAGCGGCTGCACCGACTCCTGCCGGCCGATCGTCGCCAGGACGAGCGCGGCGGCCGCCACGTGGGCGGTCTCGGCCGCCTTCTTCTGCTCCGCGCTCGGCTTGTCGCCGGCGGCCTTCAGGTTCTCGACCTTCGAGTACTCGACGAGCTCCTTGTGCTCGCCCTGGAGCAGCTGGATCGCCGGCTGGATCGCGGGCTTGCCGATCTTCGTGAGCGCGAGGATCGCGGTCGCGGCGGCGTCCGCCTTGAGCGGCGACAGCACCACCTTGAGCAGCGGCACGACCGCCTTCTCGCTGCGCTGCCAGCCGAGCAGCTCGGCCGCGGTGATCTGCCAGAACAGCTCGTTCCGCATCGTGGCGACGTCCTTCGGATCGTTGATCGGACGCCCGAGCATCGTGATGAGCCCGTCCTCCCACGACTTGCTGTTGATGTCGATCATCGCGTCGTGCACGTCGCGCGAGATCGTGGAGCCCTTCGGCTTGCCGTGCTGGAGCTTGGTGAAGACGGCCATGAGCGGCTCGGCGGCCTTCTCCGACTTCATCGCCCCGAGGCCGCGCACGGCCCAGCGGACGTCCTCCTCGGTCGACTCGGGCTTGTAGTCCTTGAGCGCCTTGATGAGGCAGGCGTCGCCGCGCGGGTCGCGCGTGTCGGAGATGAACTTGATGAGCTTCGAGTTCGTGCGCTCGTCGAGGTCGCCGGCCACGCACCGCTGCGTCATCGGCTCGATGATCTTGTCGAGGAGCGGCTTCACGGTCGGGCCGTTCCGGTCCTTGTTGTCGCGCGTCATCGCGTCTTCGAAGAACTGGACGAGCCGGTTGACCGAGGGGGTAACCGTCGCCGGGTCGTCGAGCCGCTTGACGTGCGTCTCGGGGTCGTTCTCGTCGGCGCACCCGGCGACGATCCCTGCGGAGAGCGCCATCGACGACGCGGTGGCGGCCCCCAGGAGGAGCGAGCGAAGGAGCGGCAGGATGCTGCGTGCTGAGCGGGACATGGTGTTTCCTCCGGGACCTCGGTGATGCTGCCGGCCTGACCTCGCCGTCGCGAGGCGCGCGAGAAGGAGAGGCGGTCAGCGGCTAGCCTTCGTTAGCCTGAGGGGACGAAAGTGGACAAAAACAGCGCGCGGCAGGGGGCGCGGCCCCCCTTCGGCCACGACGTGGCGCCGCTCCGCCATGGAAACGGCGGAGCCGAAACTATTCGGCGCCCGGGGACGTGTCAACGCGAGCGCGGCACGGACACGAGCCGGCGGATCCCCGTGGCGAAGAGCCGGTCGGGGATGACACGGCGCAGCGCGACGAGCGCCCGAGCGTCCCGGCCGATGAGCGTGCGGAACGGCGGCGAGGGCGCCTCGATGAGGCGGAGGATCGCCGCCGCGACCGGGGCGGGCGGCGGGGCCTTGGCGGCGTCCTGGAGGACGAGCTGCTCGATCGTCCGGGTCATGGCGGCGTAGGGCCCATCGGGCGAGATGTGGGCGCCGCGGCGCTGGTTCTCGAAGAAAATTTCGGTCTTGAAGGTGCCGGGCTCGACGAGGCAGACGTGGACGCCGAAGGGGGCGACCTCCCAGCGCAGCGCCTCGCTGAAGCCCTCGACGGCGTGCTTCGTGGCCGCGTAGGCGCTCACGCCGGGGAGGCCGACGAGCCCGGAGACGCTCGAGACGTTGACGATGCGTCCGCGCCCGGCGTCGCGCATGGCCGGGAGCACGGCGCGCGTCACGGCCATGAGCCCGAAGACGTTGGTCTCGAACTGCGCGCGGACGTCATCGTCCGCCTGCTCCTCGAAGGCGCCGCCGACGGCGATGCCGGCGTTGTTGACGAGGGCGTAGGCGGGGCCGTGCTTCTGGAGGATTTCCCGGACCCGGTCGGGGGCGCTCGCCGCGGCGACGTCGAGCTGTTCGACCTCGAGCGAGGCGCCCGCCGCCGCGGCCGCGGCGAGGAGCGCGCCGGCCTTGTCGGGGCGTCGCATCGTGGCGACGACCCGGTGGCCCGCGGCCGCGCAGGCGACCGCGGTCGCGAGGCCGATGCCGCTCGAGGATCCGGTGATGAGGATGAGGTGACCCATGGGGGAGGGGGGCGAGTATAGACGAGGCGCGAGGATTCACTAGAGCGGCGGTCACCCGCTTCGGATACGGGCCCATCTCGGCGTTTTCGGTGCTCAGCGCACTGGAGTGCGCTTCCGCGCCGAAAACGCCGAGCTGGGCCCGTCTCCTGTGCGGGTGACCGCCGCTCTGTAACGCATGTAGCAGAGACGGGCGAAAACCGCGCTAGAGGGGGGTTCAATCTGGTTTGAGGCAGACGTTTTCCGTCAGTCGTCTCCCGTGCTCGTCTCCCGTCTTCCGTGCGCGTCCTTCGTGCGCGTGTGCGATTCCCCAGAATCAGCGCGCACGCGCACGCGCACGAGAGAGGCAAGACGGGAGAGGGGAGAGGGAGGACGGAGGACGAAGACGAGAGTCGGTGTACCAATCCCAGCTGAAACCGCCCTAGAGGGGCGGGCGTATGTGCTGGACATGGGGGTGCTCATCGCCCCCCAGCGTACGGGGCACCGCGCTATTCTGTCCGGGCGGCCGGCACCCCTGTCCGGGTAGCCGGCACCCCTGTCCGGGCGGCCGGCACCCCTGTCCGGGCGGCCGGTTCCCCTGTCCGGGTAGCCGGCACCCCTGTCCGGGCGGCCGGTTCCCCTGTCCGGGTAGCCGGCACCCCTGTCCGGGTAGCCGGCACCCCTGTCCGGGTAGCGTATGGCTAGAAGAATACCGAATGGATACACGGATGCCGCGGCACACCGCTGCTGCCGGGATCAGCCGATGATCATCGCCTCGCTGAGGAGCCTGCCCTCCTTGAAGCGGCGCAGGTTCCAGCGATCGAACAGCGGCAGGGACGTGCCCTCGGCGATGTGCTGCGCGATGAGCTTGCCCATCACAGGCGCGATCATGAAGCCGTGCCCCATGAACCCGGAGGCCTGGTAGAAGTGCTCCACCTCGTCGACCCCGCCCACGATGGGGTTCTGGTCGGGGGTGAGGTCGTAACAGCCAGCCCACTGCCGCAGCACCTTCACGCTGCCGAGGACCGGACACGCCGTGACGAGCGCCCGCGCGTACAGCGCGAGGAACTTGTGGCTCGAGCCCATGTCGAGGCCCTCGGGGACATCCTCGTTGGAGATGCCGCCCACGATCTCGCCGCGCATCGACTGGGAGAAATAGAGGCCGTTCGACAGGTCGGCGACGAGCGGGCCGAGCCACGGCTTGAGCGGCTCGGTCGAGCAGATCTCGTGCCGGTGCGGGCGGTTCGGCAGCTCCACGCCGAGCATGCGCGCGATCTCCGGGCTCCACGCGCCGGCGGCGTTGACCACCCGGTGCGTCCGGATCTCGCCGCGATCCGTGACCACGGCGTCGATCCGCGCGCCCTGCGTGCGGAAGCCGAGGACGTTCGTGAAGGTGGCGATGTCGACGCCGAGCTTCTCGGCGCGCTCGGCGTAGCCCCAGACGAACGGCCAGGGGAACACGACGCCGTCGTCGGGGTTGTAGCTCGCCGCGACGACGCCCTCGGTGGAGAGCTCCGGCACGAGCGCGCGCGCCTCGTTCGCCGTGAGCATCCGCGTCCCGAGGCCGCACTCGTTCTGCACGGCGACGCTCTTCTCGAGCGTCCGACGGCCGGCCTCGCTGCGCACGAGGAAGAGGTAGCCGCCCTGCCGGAACCAGATGTTGATCTTCATCTCGCGGGCGAAATCCCGGCAGATGCGGATGCTCTCCTGCATGAGCCGGATGTTGCCCTCGCTCGAGAACTGCGCCCGCACCCCGCCGCCGTTGCGGCCGCTGGCGCCGCCGCAGAGGTAGCTCCGGTCGACGACGACGACGTCCGTGACGCCGTGGTGCCGCGCGAGGTTGTAGGCGATCGCGAGGCCCATGATCCCCGCGCCGATGACGACGATCTCCGCCCGCGCCCGCATCGCGCCTCAGCCGAGCTCCGACCTCGCCGCGGCGACGACGGCGTCCTGGAGCGCGCCGTTCGAGGCGATGATGCCGCGGGCGAGCTTGAGCCCGGGGCCGGTGTAGTCGATGGGCGCGCCGGCGAGGTCGGTGAAGCGCCCGCCGGCGCCGCGGAGCACGGCCTCGGGCGCGCAGCTGTCCCAGAGCTTGGCGCCGCCGCCGCCGTGCACGTAGAGGTCGACCTCGCCCGTCGCGATCCGGGCGATCTTCACGCCGACCGAGCCGCACGGGACGACCTTCGCGATGCCGAGCCGCGAGATGAGCGGCTCGATCTCCTTCGGCCGGTGCGACCGCGAGACGATGAGCGTGGCGTCGGCCGGCGAGGCGACCCGGGAGACCTCGAGCGGGCGGCGGCTGCCGTCCCGCGCCTCGAGGAAGGCGAAGCACCCGTCGTCGACGTCGCCGGCGCGGCCGGCCAGCGCCTCGCCGGTCGTGGGCATCACCACGACGCCGAGCGCCGCGCTGCCGCGGACCGCGAGGCCGATCATCACGGCGAACTCGCCGTTCCGGTCGGCGAACTCGCGCGTGCCGTCGAGCGGATCGACGAAGAACACCCGCTCCCGGCCGAAGCGCGCGGCGAGCTCGTCGCCGGCCGGGACGCTCTCCTCGGCGAGGATCGCCTCGCCGGGGAACGCGGCCTCGAGGGCGCCGCAGATGAGCGCGTTCGCCTCGCGATCGGCGCGCGTCACCGGATCGCCCGGGCCCTTCATCTCGACGGCGAACGGCGTCGCGTACACGTCCATCACGATCGCCGCCGCCGCGCGCGCGATGCGGACGATCTCGTCGAGCTCCCTGTCGCTCTGGCTCATCCTGCTCACCCCTCGATCCCGGCCTGATTCAGGCGACCTGCGAGCTCCGCGAGCGCCGTGTCGCGGAGGTAGGGGGGCATGCCGGCCTCGCGGACGAGCTGGTCGAGCTGGGCGACCGAGCGGGGGCCGAGCACGGCGGACGAGACGAGGTTGTTCGCGAGGACGAAGCGCAGCGCCACGGAGCGGAGCGAGACGACGGCGCCCGCGACCAGCGGCCGGAGGGCGTCGAGCTGGCGGAGGCGGGTCCGGAGCTCGTCGCGGTTCCACCGGTGCATGCGGTGATCGTCGGGGAAGAACTCGCGGTCGGGGCTCCACTGGCCGGCGAGCAGCCCGTGCGCGAGCACCGAGCGGGCGAGGACGCCGGCCCCGCTCTCGGAGACGTCGCCGGCGACCTCGTGGAGGTCGCCGGGGAGGAAGGCGTTGTAGGCGAGCTCGACGAGATCGACCTCGTCGCGCAGCGCGGAGCGGGCGACGTCCGCGGAGCCGGCGCTCACGCCGAAGGCGCGGATCTTCCCGGCCTGCTTGAGCTCCTTCAGGTAGGCGAGGGGCTCCTTCGTCTGCATCGCGGCCACGGTGGGGTTGTGGAGCAGGACGACGTCGACCACGTCGCGGGCGAGCCGCTCCTGGGAGCGCTCGAACGCGGTGCGGAGGTAGGCGGGGTCGAAGCGCTTCTTCGGCGGGCCCTCGAGATCGGTGCCGATCTTGGTGACCACGAACGTGGCGCCGGCGCCCTTGAGCCGCTTGCCGAGGCGGCGCTCCATCTCGCCGCGGCCGTAGACGTCGGCCGTGTCGAAGAGGTCGATGCCGACCGCGAGCGCGCGATCGATGACGCGATCGGCTTCGGCCTCGGAGACCGGGCCGTAGCCGTCGCCTGAGAGACCCCAGGTGCCTAGGGCGAGCTCCGAGACCTGGAGGGTGGTCTTGCCGAGGGGGCGTTTCCTCACGTGCGGCGATCTACACCAGCGCGGGGAGCGCGCCACGAAATAGGCAGACGCCCGAGGAGCAGCGCCGCGAGGAGCCAGAGCGGACCGTGGCCGGCATCACCCGGGGCGCCGCCGGGGGAAGCGCCCGCCGCGCAGCCGTTGCCGTGGAGCCGGAGCTCCCCTCGAGGGGCGCCGCCGGGGGGCTCCTCGCCGCCGGCGACGTCGCCGCCGGCATCGCCGCCCGCCGCCGCGCCCGCCCCGCCGGAGCCGCCGGCGGACCCGCCCGCTCCCGGCTCGGCCCCGCCCGTCCCGCCGCCGCTGCCGCCGCTGCCGCCGCTGCCGCCGCCGGTCCCGCTCGGCCCGCCGCCGCCAGAGCTCCCGCTGCCGGGCGGGTCGTCGAGCAGGCAGCCGCCGGCGCGGCACTCGCCCCCGGGGCATGGGGTCCCCTCGAGCTTGCTGCGCTCGACGCAGGCGCCGTTCGGCGCCACGCAGACGAAGCTTTTGCACGGGCCCGGATCGGGCTGGGGGCACACGTAGCGCTCGGTGCCGGCGCATCGCCCCGCCTGGCAGGTGTCGGCAAGGGTGCAGGGATCGCCGTCGTCGCAGGGGTCGCCGTCCTGCTTGGGTGGCTCGCAGCTGCATGCCCGATCGGAGGTGGTGCCCGGGTCCGCGACCGTGGGGCAAGCGTCCTCGACGTCCGGCTTGCCGTCGCCGTCGTCGTCCTCGTCGCACGCGTCTCCCTTGCCGTCGCCGTCGGTGTCGATGTTCGCGGTGCTCGGCGTGTCGGGGCACCTGTCGTCCGCGTCGACGATGCCGTCGCCGTCACGGTCGCGCGAGCAGAGGCCGCCGATGCAGGCGCCCTCGGCGCACTCGACCGTCGCCTCGCAGGGCGCGTCGAGGGGCTTCTTCGTCGAGCAGGTCGGCCGGGCGCAGTAGGCGCCTCCGGCGCAGTCCTCGTGCGCGGAGCAGCGGGTCAGGCACGCGTCGTCCGCGCAGACGTAGAGGCCGCACGCCACGGCGGCGCGCTCGACGCAGGCGCCGTCGGCAGTGCAGCGGCTCGGCGGGACGCTGGAGGTCGCGTCGACGCAGGCGCCGGGGGCGCACACCGTGTCCGGCGCCGCGAGGGCGTCGGCGGGGCATGCGGCGGCGGCGCCGGTGCAGGTCTCGGCCACGTCGCAGGGGCCGGCGGCCGTCCGGCAGACCGCGGTGGCGGGCGCGAAGGCGTCGAGGGGGCATGCGGCGGCGGCGCCGGTGCAGGTCTCGGCCACGTCGCACACGTCCGCCGCCGGCCGGCAGACCGTGGTGGCAGGGGCGAAGGCGTTGGCGGGGCAGGCGGCGGCGGAGCCGGTGCAGGTCTCGGCCACGTCGCACACGTCCGCCGCCGCGCGGCAAACCGTGGTGGCAGGGGCGAAGGCGTTGGCGGGGCATGCGGCGGCGGCGCCGGTGCAGGTCTCGGCCACGTCGCACACGTCCGCAGCGGGCCTGCACACCGTGGTGGCCGGCGCGAGGGCGTTGGCGGGGCATGCGGCGGCGGAGCCGGTGCAGGTCTCGGCCACGTCGCACACGTCCGCCGCCGGCCGGCAGACCGTGGTGGCGGAGGCGAAAGCGTTGGCAGGGCAGTCGGCGGATCGACCGGTGCAGGTCTCGGCCACATCGCACAGGTCCGCCGCCGGCCTGCACACGGTGGTGGCGGAGGCGAAGGTGTTGGCAGGGCAGTCGAGGGAGCTGCCGTTGCAGCGCTCCTCGACGTCGCAGAGGCCGGCCGAGCCGCGGCAGAGGCCGCCCGAGGCGCGCGGCCCGCACACGCCGTTCGCGGACGCGCCGGCCGCGGTGCTGCAAGCCTGACAGTCGCCGGGAGCGCCGCCGCCACACGCGGTGTTGCAGCAGACCCCGTCGACGCAGTGGCCGCTCAGACACTCGCCATCGGCGAGGCAGGACGCGCCGTTGGGAGCCTCGATGGTATAGAGCTCGGCGCTCGACAGGGCGAGCGCGGTGTTCCGCCCGCCCGCCGCGAGGAGCTGGCCATTGGCGAGCGCCACGAGCGTGTGAGACCCGCGGGCGGTGGCCATGACGTCGTCCGCGGTCCAGGCCGCGGACGGCGCCGCGGCCGGATCGTACCGCGCGGTCGTCTGGAGATAGGCGCTGCCGTCGAAGCCGCCGGCGACGAGGACCTGGCCGCTCGAGGGGAGAAGCACCGCGGCGTGGCTGCTGCGCGCGCCCGGCATGGTGCCGGCCGGCGACCAGGTCCTCGCCGTCGGGCTGTATCGCTCGGCGCTCGCCAGGTGCGTCCCGTTCGTGCCGCCGGCGACCAGGACATCGCCGTTCGGGAGGAGCGTCGCGCTGTGCAGCCGCCGCGCCGTGCCCAGGCTGCCGGCCGCCGACCACGCGTTGGCGGCGGGGTCGTAGGTCTCCGCCGTGGCGAGGTAGGCGGTGCCGTAGCCGCCCGCGACGAGCACGGCGCCGTTGCTCAGCAGCACGGCGCTGTGCGCGTAACGAGTGCTCATCGTCCCCGCGGTCGACCATCTGCCCGTCTCCGGGTCGTAGCGGCGGGCCTCGCCGAGCGCGTAGGTGCCATCATAGCCGCCCGCCACGAGCACGTCGCCGTCCGCGAGCAGCGTCGCCGTATGGAGCGCTCGATTGGGGATGTTCTCGGCGTTCGTCCAGGTATTCGTGTCGGGATCGTAGATCTGCGCCGTTCCCAGATACGTTGCGTCGACGCGGCCGCCCACCACGAGCACGCGGCGGCCATCGTTCAGCAAGGTCGCGGTGTGCTGGTATCGCGCCGTGCTCATGGCGGCCGCGGGCGACCACGCGTTCGTCGCGGGGTCGTACAGCTCCGCGCTGCTGAGGGCGATGGCCCCGTTGTACCCGCCCGTGACGAGGACCTGGCCGGCGCGCGAGCCGCTCGTGATCAGGGTCGCGGTGTGCTCCCGGCGCGCCGCGCTCATCCCGGTGGGCACCCCTTCCCAGACCGGATCGACGAGCACCGCCTCCCCCTCGGCGTCCACGTGCAGCGCGAGCGTCGCGCCCTCCACCGAGAGTCGCGCCTCGACAGGGCGCTTGCCGCCGTCGGCGAAGGCCTCCGGCGCCGTCACGCGCAGCCGCGGAGCGCCCGTCTCGTCCACGACGAGCACCACCTCGCCCGCCTTGCGCAGCGAGGCGCCTTCGATGTGCCATGAGGCCACGGGGGCGCCGCGCTGGACCACCTCGGGCTCGAGCAGCAGCCACTCCTCGGCGACGCCGGACGCGGCGGTCCAGAAGGATGTGCCCCCGGGCCGCCGATAGGCGATCGCGCGGCCTGCCCGCGTCCCCTTGCCTTGAGCGCCCGCCTCGCGCACCCGGATGTCCATGGCGCCGGGGCACACGGCCTCGGGGCCGTCGCACCCTCCGGCCCCAGGGAGGCGGAAGCGGATCGCCTGTCCCGCGTCGCCGGGGAGCTCCACCGTGAGGAGCCCCGGGGCGGGGCCTCCCGGGATCGCGAAGACAGCGCCCCTCTCGACGAGCGCCTCGCCCCCGTCGAGCACGCGCGCCGCCACCGTTGGGAACCGCTCCGAGAGCGCGTCGGCCGCCGTCGCCTCGCCGCAGCCTCCACAGGCCGTGATCGCCGCGAGCAGCCACGCTGCCCGCAGGGGATGGCGGACCGCCGAGCATTCCCCGAGCGATATGGAGCCCCGCAACATTGCGGCCATGAGAACCAGGCGCCAGGAACGTCGTCAAGCCGGAACTACGTGAGAGCATTTCTGTTGTGGCTGAATGATGCGCTGCCGTTGTCTGCGACGGGATCCGCGCGCTCCGGCCCGGGTACGCAGGTTTTCTCTGTCTTATTCATGGAGTAGCGCGAGGCGTCCTGAGATGACCCGCGGCGAGGCGCGCCCCGCACGCGCTGAAGGCGCCACGAGCAAACGCGATTGATCGTAACAAAAAGCTTCCATGGCGCCGCGGGCAGATGCATTATCATGGCGCCTCTTTGTGTGGAGGCGAAGCGAGGACAGGATGAGACGCAATGTTCATCGGGTGTTGACCGCCGGCATCGTGGCGCTCACGGGGGGGGTCTCGAGCGAGGTGCTCGCGGCCGGGCCGGACGCCGTGATCTACGACCCAGGTTGCCTTGCGGGAGGTTCGCTGCCGCCGAACGACGACGGATCGAGCGGCGTCGTGCCGCTCCCCTTCGAGGTCAACTTCTACGACCGGCACTACAACACGGTCTACATCAACAACAACGGCAACATCACCTTCGACGGCCCCCTCAACGTCTACACGCCGTTCCCGCTCGAGACCACGAACCGCGCCATCATCGCTCCTTTCTTCGCGGACGTCGACACCACGGGCGCCGGCTCGGGCGTCGTGCACTGGGGCGAGCTCCAGGGGATACTCCCGGGCTATCAACGGCCCCGGAAGGCCTTCTGCGTGCTGTGGGCGGACCCCGTCGCTCCGCCGAACGGGTTCGCAGGGGTCGGCTATTACCCTCAGAGCACCGACAAGCTGAACATCTTTCAGGTCCTCCTCGTCGACGCGCGGACGTGCGTCGCGGGAGACCCCGACGCGAACTGCGATCCGTCGAGCCAGGATTACCGGCCGGCAGGGGACTTCGACATCTGGTTCAACTATGATCAGATCCTGTGGAACTCCGGGTCTGCGAGCGGCGGCCTCGGCGGCATCGGCGGCGAGACGGCCCGCGTCGGCTTCGCCTCTGGGACGGGGGCAGGAGCCTTCGAGCTGCCGAAGCCGCAGCTTCAAACGGATCCAGAGCCCAGGGACATTTTCACGGACTACGATGTATCTTACAGGCTCATCGACAACGAGATGGGGAGCAGTCAAAAAGGGCGCTACAAAATCAAGATAGATGAGAATACGGGGGGGCTGGGCTCGAGCGTCATCACGGGCACCGTCCAGGCCCTCAACGCTCAGGGCCAGATGGCGGGGGTGGCCGGCGCGCCGGTGCAGATCTGCCGGGCGGTGTCCGCGGCGGCGCCGGATTGCCCGTGGTTCGGGACGACCAACGCGAGCGGTGGGTTCACGGCGAACGCCCTCGTCGAGGGCCAGTACACGATCACGGCGTTCCCGCCGGCGGGGAGCGTCTTGATCCAGAGCGAGGTGTCCGTCGGCGTCGCGGATCAGGCGTCGGCGACGATCACCCTCGGCACGCCGGTCGCGCCGCCCCCAGGGACCGGCCTCGAGCCCTCGTTCCAGGGCGGCGGCGACGTGCCCGTCGTCTACTGGCACGACCCCACCACCCTGACCACGCCCGGCTGCGCCGGCGGCACGGCGACCTACGACGTGAAGTTCGGCTCCGTCACGTTCGCGTCAGGCTGGATGCAGCTCGACGGCAACGGCCAGTTCACCGCCGTCATTCCTCCGTTTTACCCGAACCACGGCGCAGCCACGATCCTCATCCAGACGCAGTGCGGCTCGACGGTCACGAGCATCGCGTTCCCGATCTACATCGACCCGAGCGGGTGGGTCCGGACCGTGGGCGGCGCTCCCATCGACGGCGCCACAGTCACCCTCTTCCGCTCCGACAGCGGGGCGCCGGGCTCCTTCACCGTGGTGCCCGACGGCAGCGCCATCATGTCGCCCATGAACCGCGCCAACCCGAGCATCTCCGACGGGGAGGGGCACTTCGGCTGGGATGTCGTCACCGGCTATTACAAGGTCCGCGCCGAGAAGCCGGGCTGTCACGCGCCCGACGACGCCGCGCAGCCGTATGTCGAGAGCCACATCATGCGCATCCCGCCGCCGGTCTTCGACCTGGATCTGCGGCTCGACTGCGGCACCGGCGCGGTCGGCGACACGACCGCGCCGACGCTCTCCGTGCCCGACGACCTCGTGCTCGAGGCGACCGGCGCGAGCGGCGCCCCGGCCACGTTCACGGTCTCCGCGATCGACGACGTCGACGGCGCCGTCCCCGTGATCTGCACGACGCCCCCGGGCACCACCGTCCCGATCGGCGTCACCGTCGTCCACTGCTACGCGCTCGACGCCACCGGCAACCTCGATTACGGCACCTTCGCCGTCATCGTCGAGGACACGAGCGCTCCGGTCCTCACCGTCCCCGGCTCGATGACCCTGGAGCCGACGGGGCCCTGGGGCGCCGAGCTCGCCTTCGTCGCCGTCGCGATCGACGTTGTCGACGGCGCGGTCCCGGTGACCTGCTCGCCCGCGCCGGGCACCGTCATGCCGGTCGGCGTCTCCACCGTCTCCTGCAGCGCGACCGACGCGGCGGGCAACGCGGCGAGCGCCTCCTTCGACGTGAGCGTCCCCGAGTGGGTCGACTCCGACGCTGACGCCGTGAGCGACACCTTCGACAACTGCCCGCTCGCCGCGAACCCGGACCAGGCCGACGCGGACGCCGACGGCGTGGGCGACGCGTGCGACAGCTGCCCGCTCGCGGCGAACGCGAGCCAGGCCGACGCGGACGCCGACGGCGTGGGCGACGCGTGCGACAACTGCCCCGGCGACGCCAACCCGGGGCAGGGCGACGACGACGCCGACGGCGTGGGCAACGCCTGCGATCCGATCTGCGTCGCCGTCCGCCGCGGCGGCGCCGGCGGGGCCGCCGACGCATTCATCTCCAGCTCCGAGCCGAACACGACCTCGGGCTCGTATCCTGGCCTCTTCACCGGCGTCTCCGGCTCCGGAGAGAAGATGAGCCTCGTCGCCTTCGATCTCTCGGGGATCCCCGGGGACGCCACCATCGAGGGCGCGACGTTCTCGGTGAGAGCGCTCTACGCCCCGACGGCCGCGACGCTGGAGGTCCACGCGATCACCGCGCCGTGGACCGAGGCCACCGTCACGTACAACACGCTGAACGGCGCCTTCGACCCCGCCGTCGAGGCGTCGCTCGCCGTGCCGGCCAACCTGACGACCACCGTGTCGTGCGACGTGACCGCGCTCGTCCAGGACTGGGTCTCGGGCGCGCTCGCCAACCACGGCGTGCTCCTGCGCGAGCTCGGTACGGGCAAGCGGACCCTCCGGTCGAGCGAGGAGTGGAGCGCCGCCGAGCGGCCGCGCCTCGACCTCTGCTACGTGACGCCCTGACAGACCAGCCCGCATCGCCGCCAACCACGGCCGAGGGGCGCTCGCCGCCCCCTCCGCCGTGGCCCCCTCCGCGGTGGCCCCCTCCGCGGTGGCCCCCTCCGCCGTAGACCGCCTCCGTGTGACCTCATTTCCTGACCACGCGCCGGACGTCGAGGTCGAGCCCGCGCTCCGGTCCGTCAGCGACGACGGCCGCCCACCGCCGCGCCTCGGGCGCCGCCGCGGTCGTCCTCTCCGTCGCGTTCTCCCTCCTTCTCCGCCATGAGGCGCGCTGGCAGGGGCCGCCGGGGCGCCACGTCCCTGCGCGCTCGGCGGCGGAACGATCCATGCCAGAGGAGCCGGGGAAGGGGAGTGATGTGGCGGCGAGCGGGGCGGCGCGCCGAGGGCAGGTGACCAGGGGACATGCAGAGTCCACCCCTGCCCGCGGACGACGAAGGGGGCTGTAGAGTATGGCGAAAGGTCCTAATGAGGCATCGAGGGCCGAACCCGTCAGCGACCGGAGATCACGGCCGCCCGCGGCGAGCGCCTCCGCGCGGCGCGCGCTGGAGCTCGTGGCCGTCCGAGGCAAGGACGTGATCGGCGTCCGCCACCTGCTCGCCGAGGGCCGGGCGCACATCGGCGACACGCCCGCATCCATCGCGCGCGTGCCGTCGGGAGAGCTGGACAGGGCGGCCCCCGTCATCGCGGAGGTGACCGGCGCGCGCTACGTGCTGCACGTCCCGCGGCGGACGAGGGCGCGCGTCCACGGCGCCGACGGGCTCGGGCGCTTGCTGACCGGCCCCGCCGACATCGAGCTCCAGGAAGGAGACCGCGCCGTCCTCGTGATCGGCGTGGTCCAGATCCGCGCGCAGATCGTGCCCATCGAGATCATCTCCCGGCTGGGCGCGTCCGGTCTGCGGTGGATCGGGCTCATCGGCGCCCTCTACCTCGTCGCGCTCGCCATCTGCGCCGCCCTGGCGCCGCGCGACCGAGCGCGCCTCGACGAGGGCTCGATTCGAAGCGCGGTCAGCGCCGCCGCCGCGCAGCTCTGGGCAGAGCACGCCCCGGCGCCGTAGCGCTCGTCACCGCGGCCGTCGCCGGCGGACAAGCCTGGGAGTCGCGGAATGCTATCCTCACTCCCATCATGCGCTTCAACCCCGCATTCCCTCCATTTCACATACCGCTGTGTCTGCTCGCCATCGTCGGCTGTGGCGGCTCGTCCGCCAAGGACGAAGGCCCGAACAGCCCGCCACGGGCAGGGATCCTGAGCTTGCCGTCCGGATGGAACACCATCGAGCCGGGCGGCGAGACCACGTGCGCGCGCGGCGATCCGTTCAAGTACCTCGTGCGCCCGGGCACCGTCAATCGGCTCATCGTCGAGTTCCGCGGCGGCGGCGCGTGCTGGAGCGCCGCCACCTGCTCCCCCGGCGCCGACATCTTCCAGGACATCGTCGGCGACGATCCCCTGACGACCGGGATCTACGATCATGACAACCCGGACAACCCGTTCAGGTACTGGCACCATGTCTACATTCCCTACTGCACCGGGGATATCCACTGGGGCGACAACGTAGCCACGTACGGCCAGGGGAGCAGCGCCGTCACCGTCCGGCACAAGGGCGCCGTCAACGTCCGCGCCGCGCTCGACTGGATCTACGCGAACGTCCCCGCGCCCGAGAAGGTCTTCGTGACCGGCTGCAGCGCGGGCGCGTATGGCTCGATCCTGTGGTCCGCCCACCTGCGGGAGCACTACAAGAGCGCGTCCGTGGTCCAGTTCGCCGACAGCGGCGCGGGGGTCATCACCGACGCTTTCTTCAACGACAGCCTCCCCTCCTGGAAGCCCGAGGGCGCCTATCCGACGTGGATCCCCGGGCTCGAGCCGGCCGAGCTCGTGAACCTGTACGTGCTCTACGAGAAGATCGGCGCGCACTACCCCGACATGCGCCTGTCGCAGTACAACACGGTCCACGACGAGGACCAGATCTTCTTCTACACCGCCATGGGCGGCGGCGGCGGCGCGGAGGCGTGGTCGGAGGCCATGAGAGCGTCCGTCGACCACATCGAGGCGTCGACGCCGAACTTCCGATCGTACCTCGCCGCCGGCAGCGCTCATTGCATCCTCTGGCGGCCGGAGTTCTACACCGTCGAGTCGGGCGGGACGCCCCTCGTCCGATGGCTCGACGCGCTCGTGAACGGCGAGCTGCCGCCCAGCGTCGCCTGCGACGACTGCGGCTCACCGTAGCGGGCGCGCGGGCGAGGGGCGAGCGCCGCCCCCGCCGCGGTCGAGCGAGCCGGCGCCCCGCCTCCGGAGCGGCTACGTCAGGTTGGTGAGCGGCCCGGTGCAGTCCCGCGGGTCGCCGAACGTGGTCCGGGTGTCGCCGAACAGGTTCAAGATCGAGACGAGCAGGTTGTTGTGCGGGAGGTTCGGGTACCGGACCCAGCGTCCGGTGCGCAGGCCGCCGCCGCCGCCGGCCAGCAGGAACGGCATGTCGTTCTTCTTGTGCGTCGGCGGATCCGAGAGCTCGGAGCCGAAGAAGACGACGCTCTCGTCGAGCAGCGAGTGCCCGCCCATGTCGACCTTCTCCATCTCCTGCAGCAGGTAGAGGTGCTGCTTCGAGTACCAGTTGCAGATGGCCTCGCACTCGTTCGGCTTGAAGCCGCCGTCGTGCTGGTAGAAATGGTGGTGCTCGGTCAGGTTGAGCCAGGGGAAGGTGTGCTTCGCCTCGGTGTCGCTCCACTGCAGGGTGCCGACCGCGGTGATGTCGCAGGCGAGCGCCATCACCATCATGTCCGTCAACAGCTTGCCGACCTTGGGGATCGCCGCGTCGGTCGAGGTGTCCTTGATCGAGCCGTTGTCGGACGAGTTGAGCCCCGTGCGCGGGTTGTAGTCGGACGTGTCGACCCTCGTCGGCACCTTGCACGCGCTCGTCGCGACCGGGGTGTTGCTGAGGCTCTGCTCGATCTCGCGGATCTTCGTCAGGTGCTGGTCGACCTTCTGCTTGTCGGCGGCGCCGAGCTTCCCGGACAGGGTCGCGTAGCGCCGGTCGAGGAAGTCGAGGATCGATTGCTTCCGCGCGAGGCGACGGGCGGCGTCGTTGCCGTCGTTCGGGTTCAGCGTGCCGAAGAGCTCGGTGAAGATCTCCACCGGATCGAGGCGCGGCGGGATCGGCTTGTGCGGCGCGTCGTTCTCGAAATTCACGGCGTTCATCGGCGACAGCAGGCCGTGAGACTTGCCCGTCGCCCAGCGCAACGCGATCTGGATGCTGGCCTTCGCCTTTTGACCGGCGGAGATCCGGGCGGCGATCACCTGATCGATGGACGGCCCCTTCCCGTAGCCGCCGTTGTTGGCGCCCTCCTGCGCCGTGCCCGTGAGCCAGGCGATGATCCCGGCCTGATGCTGCTCGCCGCGCGCGCTCTTCATGTCGAGGCCGTCGACGACGAGCAGCCGGTTTTGCACGGGCGCGAGCGGCGCCAGGATGGGGCTCAGGGTGAAGCTCGTCTCCGAGCCGGTCGGCCTCCAGCGGTTCATCACGGTCCCGCCGGGCGTGTAGACGGCGAGGAAACGCTTGGCGGGGGCGGGGGCCGCGTGCGCCTGGCGTTCGGGGCCCATGATCTCCAGCCAGGGGAGCGAGACCGCGATGGCGCCGGCCCCTCGCAGCATGGCACGTCGGCTCAAACGAAAATTCGACATGACCGTCACTCCTGTCCTGAAGCCAAGTAGTGGAAAGCGTCCGTCTGCGTGAGATCGATCAGGAGCTGTTTCACGTTGTACCCGGACGCCTCGAAGGCGGTCGTGACAGCCTGTTCGGTGCACTGGTCCTCTTTGCGCAGGGTGAGGCCGTACGCGAACTCGCTCCAGCGCTTGGCGAAGCAGTGCTGCACCTCCTCGGAGGCGGCGAGCTTCTGCACCAGCTCGATCGGCCCGCTCACGTCCCCCAGCGTGCCCGGGACCGTGCCGCTCGGGTCGATGACGACGTCGTTCTCGGTGGTGCGGTACAGCCCGACCGCGTCGTAGTTCTCGAACGCGAAGCCGACCGGGTCCATGAACTGGTGGCACCCCGCGCACGCCTTGTCCTTGCTGTGCTGGCTGAAGCGGTCCCGCGCCGTCGCGCCGGAGTACGGATCCGGCGGCTTCACCTTCTCCAGAATATCGCCGGTGGGGAGCGGGATCGGGATGCACATGAGCTTCTGCAGCACGAACGAGCCGCGGACCACGGGGTTCGTGTTGTTCGAGTGCGTCGTCCCGGCCATCACGCCCGCCTGGGTGAGGAGCCCGAGGCGCTGGGTCGTGTCGAGCTCTACTTTTTGGAACTCGTCGCCCTTCACCCCGGAGACGCCGTAGAACGCCGCGAGCCGCTCGTTCATGAAGGTGTACGGGGCCGTCAGGATGGACGCCCAGGAGCCGGTCCCCTCGAAGATCTCGTGCTCGAGGAACCGCTGTGTCTCCTCGCGCATCAGCGAGCCGATGGTGCGAGAGAAGGTCGGGAACGCCTCCGCGTTCCGCTCGAGATCCGCGAGGCTGCTGATGGGGAGGAGGTTGTCGAAGAAGAACCGGATGGTGGGCCGAGACCGGTCATCGTCGAGCATGCGCTCGGCGTGCTTGCGCACGCCCTCCTTCGTCGAGAGCTCACCCGCCTGCGCGGCCATGCGCAGCTCCTCGTCGGGCATCGTGCCCCAGAGCAGGTACGAGAGCCGCGTCGCCATCTCGTCGCCCGTGGGTCGGCGGAGCTGGGGGCGCTCCGGGTCGGGCGTTCCCCATTCGATGCGGTAGAGGAAATCTGGCGATTGGAGCAGCGCCTCGATCATCGTCGCGACGCCGGTGGCGAACGTCGCGTCGGTCCGGCCGACGCTGTACAGCGCGAGGAGCTCCTCCGCTTCGCCGCCGGCGAGCGGCCTGCGGTACGCGACCGGGGCGAGGCTCTCGATGATCGTGCGCGCGCACGCCGCCTCGTCCGCCGCCGCCACGTTGCGCGCGCAAGGGGCGAGCTTCGCGAGCGCCTCCGGGGTGGCGGTCGCGCGCTGGGCGACGCCCTCCGCGACGGTGCCCAGCTGCTCGGCCAGCAGGCTCGAGACCGACAGCGTGTCCGCGTCGTTGCCGAAGCCGTTCCCGACATCCTCGCTCGGCAGCGAAAAGGCGGGATCGGTCGTGTCGCCCAGGAGATCGCGAACGGTGTTGTTGTACTCGACGCGCGTGAGCCGCCGCAGCGGCGCTCGCCCGGGGTACACCACGCCGTCCTTGCACGCGAGCGGGGCCCCGGGGGTGGGATCCTCGACGCCGGGCTCGGCGCCGGGCTTGTCGCCGGGCTCCGCGCCGGAAGAATCGCCCAGGTTTCCGATGCAGCCGCTGGCCAGGAGCAACGCGGCCAGGATCGCCGACCGAGCGCCTCTGAGCGGGAGCGCCTGGTCATGATGGGAGGGCCTAGACATGAATGTCCCTCTTCGCCCGCTGTGGGCACGCTGAAGGTAATTGTCGAACAGCTGGCTTCCCTGACGACGTCGTCAGAGTATCATGGGCGTAGCCCCCAGAGGGGCACGCTGGAGCTCTCGAGGAGCGGTCGACAGCCATAACGAAGAAGTGCAATGAGACGGTGAATTCATCGCCTCTCGCGTGGCTCCGTAAAATTACCAGACGGGCCTCATCGAACGCACCGGTGTCCCCGAGGACGATCTCGTCACGATCCGTCGCAACGCAGGTCACGCCGTCCCCACGCTCGCCACGCGGCCGCTCCGCCGGATCTTCGAAACAACATCTCCCGTGGGGAGCGCCAAGGATCTCAGGACCTTCGCCGAACGAGCGAGGTGGATCGTGTTCTCTGGCGGAACACCCTTGGTGAAACGCTATCCATCATCGATCCGCAACCGCGCCCCCGACGCCGAGCGAGCGGAATCGGTGCCGAGGCCGATCGCGGGCGAAGGCCTTGGCGGACCCCTCCAAGGCGAAGCAAAAGGATGCGGCTCGGATCAAATGTTAACGATCACATGGCCCATGTCAACCACAAATCGGCCGGCCCTCGGGGCTCCGCGAGCCCCGGGGCGGGACGAGGCGGGCGGGGGCTCCGCCGGAGCGTCGCGTCAAAAAGCCGTGCGCTGGAGCCGGTACCTGCGCTCGCAGCGCGTCTCGGCCGTGCTCGTGGCAGCGGCCCAGGGGCGCCCGGCGCGCTCCGCTCCCTCTCCAGGGGCGGGCGCCAGCCATTGTTATCGTTAACAACGCGTCGCGAGGGCGCGCGCTCGCGACGCTCGGGCTGTCATGTTGCGGCTCCAGTTGACACACGGCCGGCGCTCCAGATGATGTCCGCCGCGATCGCGGGCGCGCCGACGTGCCCGCGGCAGCCTCGGAGGAAGAGCTCCGGGAGGAGACAGAGGAATCCATGCGCACGCTTTGCATCGATATCGGCGGAACGGGGATCAAGGGCACCATCCTCGACGAGCAGGGGACTCCGATGGCGGATCCCATGCGCGTGCCGACGCCGCAGCCGGCCTCGCCGGACCCCATCCTCGACGTCATCGACGGGATGGCCCGCGCGCTGGGGGAGTTCGATCGCGTCTCGATCGGCTTCCCCGGCGTGGTGATGGACAACGTGACCAAGACGGCGCCGC
Organism: Sorangium sp. So ce836; assembly: GCF_028553905.1. NCBI lineage: Bacteria > Pseudomonadati > Myxococcota > Polyangiales > Polyangiaceae > Sorangium > Sorangium sp. So ce836. Next base: position 1,278,649 of record NZ_CP102233.1, read on the forward strand.
ACCTCGACAATGAGAAGTGGAGAGGCTACCCGCTCGCCGAGGCGGTCGAGCGCCGCCTCGCGAAGCCCGTGCGCGTGGCCAACGACGCGGGCATCCAGGGGCTCGCCGTCGTCGAGGGCAGGGGGCTCGAGATGGTGCTCACCTTCGGCACGGGGCTCGGGTGCGCCCTGTACATCGACGGCCACTACGTGCCGAACCTCGAGCTCGGGCACCACCCCTATGGAAAGCGGGACCTGAAGTACGAGGATCGCGTGTTCGACGCCGAGTGCAAGCGCATCGGACCGAAGCGCTGGAACAAGCGCGTGCGCCAGATGATCGCGCAGCTCGAGCCGATCTTCAATTACCGCAAGCTCTACCTCGGCGGCGGCAACGCGCGCCTGCTCGACGTCTCGCGGCTGCCCGAGAATGTCGTCGTGGTCGACAACGTCGCCGGCCTGCTCGGCGGAATCAAGCTCTGGGCCTAGCGAAGCGCCTCCCGCGCCGCGGGCAGGCTCTGGCCGCCTCTCCCGCGGTGCGCCGGCCGGGCGGGCGCTCGGCGCGCGCGGGCCGCGCCGGCCCCCGCGCGGGCGGCGCCGGCTCCCGGCCGGGCGCGGGCCGCGCCGGTTCCCAAGCGGGCGCGGCCGTCGTACCCTGGGCGAATGAACTCGCCCGACGCACCGAAGCCCGACGCGACGCCTGCGGCCACTCCAGCGGCGGACGCTGATCTCGATCCGTTTCGCCTTCAATCGCCGGAGACCTTCGCGAACCCGTATCCCGTGTACGCAAAGCTCCGCGAGCAAGCGCCGGTGTACTTCAGCGCGGCCTACAACGGCTGGCTCATCACCCGCTACGATCAGGTCGCCGCGGGCTTCCGCGACCCGCGCCTCTCGGCGAAGCGCTCCAGCGCCTTCGTGACGAAGCTGCCGGAGGACGTGCGCCAGCGGCTCGAGCCGTTGCGCCGCAACCTGGCGTCGTGGGCCTTGCTGCTCGATCCCCCGGAGCACACGCGCATCCGGTCGCTCATCAACAAGGCGTTCGTGCCGCGGCTCGTCGAGGGGCTGCGCTCCCGGGTGGAGGCGCTGGTCAACGAGCTGCTCGACGCGGTCGCGCCCACGGGCCGGATCGACGTCCTCCGCGACCTCGGCGACGTCCTGCCGCTGCTCGTGATCGGCGAGGTGCTCGGCGTGCCCACCCAGGATCGGCACCGGCTGAAGGGTTGGTCGAACGCGCTCGGCGGGTTCCTCGGCTCGGGCCGGCCGACGCTCGAGATCGCGGGCGGCGCGCTGAGCGCCGTCGCCGAGATGGAGGACTATTTCCGCGGCGTGATCGCGGCCCGGCGGCAGAGCCCCGGGAGCGACCTGCTCAGCCAGCTCCTCGTCGCGGAGGAGCAGGGGATGATCCTCGGCGAGCAGGAGCTGCTGTCGACGTGCTGCATGTTGCTCTTCGGCGGCCACGAGACCACGAAGAACCTGATCGGCAATGGCCTGCTCGCGCTGCTCCTCCACCCGGCCGAGCGCGACGCGCTCCGCGAGACTCCCGCGCTGATCGGCCCGGCGGTGGAGGAGCTGCTCCGTTACGACTCTCCGGTCCAGTGGATGAGCCGCGTCGCCCTCGACGACATCGAGCTCGACGGCGCGCGCATCGCGAAGGGCGATCGCGCTTTCCTGGTGCTCGGCGCGGCGAACCGCGATCCCTCGCAGTTCCCCGATCCTGACCGGCTCGACTTCCGCCGCACGGACATCCGTCACATCTCGTTCGGTCTCGGCGTGCATTACTGCGCCGGCGCCGCGCTTGCCCGGGTGGAGGCCCAGGCCGCGATCTCCACGTTCCTTCGCCGTTTCCCGAACGCCGCGCTCTCCTCCGCCCCGCTGACCTACCGCCAGAACCCCGGCATCCGCAGCCTCACCGCCATGCCGGTCGAGCTTGGCGCGCAGAGCTCCGCCTCCTGACCTCACCCATTCTTCGACAGAGCGCCTCTCTCCCCCTGGTGCTCACCGCCCCTCTCCCCCCTCCAACGGAGCGCCTCGAGCCGCCGGCGGGAGGGGAGGGTGCGCGCGGGGGGCGAGGGGGAAGGGCCCCGCGGATCCGAGCGCCGGCCCGCATCGCAGCGACCCCCTCCCAGATCTCCATCTCCCGTCCTCATGGCCATCGCCACCACAAGGCGCGAGTCCGCGGGAAGGGCCCCCCTCGCCCCCCGCGCGCACCCTCCCCTCCCGCCGGCGGCCGTTGCCCTCTAGTTATTTCCCCCGCATCCCCGGCGCCAGCTGTGCCGGCAGCGCCACGCTCGCCGCCTCCAGCCCCGCGACCGGATAAGCGCAGTAGTCCGCCGCGTAATACGCGCTCGGCCGGTGGTTCCCGCTGCTGCCGATCCCGCCGAACGGCGCCGCGCTCGACGCCCCCGTGAGCGGCTTGTTCCAGTTGACGATCCCCGCCCGGGCTTCCCGCCAGAATTGCTCGTAGAGCTCCCTGCGATCCGAGATCAGCCCCGCGGCGAGCCCGTAGCGCGTGCGGTTCGCCAGCGAGAGCGCCTCGTCGAAGCGCTCGTAGCGCTGCACCTGCAAGAGCGGTCCGAAATATTCCTCGTCCGGCAGCTCCTCGATCGCGGTCACGTCGATGATCCCGGGCGAGAGCAGCGCTGTCCCCTCCTCGATCCGGCGCATCTCGAGCAGCGCCTCGCCCCCGAGCGAGACCAGCCGCGCCTGCGCCTCGAGCAGCTGATCCGCGGCCGCGAGCGAGATCACCGCGCCCATGAACGGCTGCTCCGCGTCGTCGTACCTGCCCACCTTGAGCCGCCCTGCCGCCTCGACCAGGCGCTCCACGAGCGCGTCGCCCTCCGGCGTCGCCGGCACGAGCAGCCGCCGCGCGCAGGTGCACCGCTGGCCCGCCGAGATGAAGGACGATTGAAGGATATGGTGAATCGCCGCCTCGGTGTTGGCGACGTCCTGAACGATCAGCGGGTTGTTGCCCCCCATCTCCAGGGCGAGGATCTTCTCCGGCTGCCCCGCCAGCTGCCGGTGCAGCGCGCTGCCCGTCGCGGAGCTCCCCGTGAAGAAGAGGCCGTCGATGCCCGGGTGACCCGCGAGCGCGATCCCGGTGCTCTTCCCTCCCTGAACCAGGTTGAGCACCCCGGCCGGAACGCCCGCCTCCTGCCACAGCCGAGCGGTCTCCTCCGCGACCTTGGGCGTGAGCTCCGACGGCTTGTAGACCACGCAGTTGCCCGCGATCAGGGCCGGCACGATGTGGCCGTTCGGCAGGTGGCCCGGGAAGTTGTAGGGCCCGAACACCGCGACCACCCCGTGCGGCCGGTGCCGCACCACGGCCGTCGCGTCGCCCGCCTCGGCCTGCCGCTCGCCCGTCCGCTCCCGGAAGGCCATGAGCGACACGTCGACCTTGCCGATCATCGTCTGGACCTCGGTGAGCGCCTCCCAGCGCGGCTTGCCGGTCTCGAGCCCGATCACGTCGGCGAGCCGGGCCTTGTGCTCGCCCAGCAGCCCGGCGAACCGCTTCACCAGCGACACCCGCGCCTCCGCGCCGCCGTCGCGCCACGCCCTGAACGCGCCGCGCGCCGCCTGCACGGCCGCGTCCACCTGCCCTTCGGCCGCGGCGCGCCCCTCGAAGACGAGCGCCTGCGTCACGGGGTTCCGGCTCGCGAACGGCTCCCCCGTGCCGGACACCCAGCAGCCGTCGATGAAATGGGTCGACATGGTCACCTCTCCACGCGGAACGCCCCGCGAGCTCAGCCGTCCGTCCAGCCAGGCTAGCGAGCGTCCACCTTGCCCCGCCAGTGTGCACCGTACCAGCCGCCCGCGCAGCGAGCCCGCCCACCCCAGCGGACCGGCTCGCCAGCGCCGCCGCCGATCTGCCCGCCCGCCCCGCCGCCAAGGCCGTGGCCGCCCGCCGCTCGCGCCGCATCCGCGCGCGTCCCGGGGGGGCGACCCCAACGGAGTGGGGGCCGGCTCGATGGACCCACGACCGATGGTATCCGCTCGCCTGATGAGAATTCCTGAAGGTGGCTCTCAATGCACGTTGCGCCCCCGCGCCCCGACAGCGCATGTGGCGAGCTCGCGACATTCACAGGAATGCACCGTGGCGAACAGGTGTGCAGCGCGCGATCGGCCGTGGATTCACGCTCCGGGCAAACTCCGCCGGGGCGCCCCTCACGGCCCATGACACCAAGTCTTGACGGTCCCGTGGCTGGCGTGGAAATGTGGATATGTCAGTTTCCCCGCCGATGCATCACACGGTGGCTATCTCAGACATCCATCTATGTGAGCTCGAGCCGACCGCCGGTCTCTGGATGCGCTATCGGCAGGCGCCGTACTCCCCGGACGGGGAGATCGCGGCGATGCTCGACGCCCTCCGAGGAGAGATCCGGAAGGGGACGGGCGGCTCCGGGGGGCTCCACACGCAGCGCGACGAGCTCACGCTGGTCCTGAACGGCGACATCTTCGACCTGGATGCGCCGCGCGTGATCGACAACGAGAGCGTGGTCCACGACCTGCCGCGCACCGCCGAGCACGCCGTGCCGGCGATGGAGGCCATCCTGCGCGACCACCCCGTGTTCGTCGCGGCCGTCGGCCGGGTCGTCGCGGACGGGCACACGGTGGTGTTCGTGGCGGGCAACCACGATATCCAGCTCACGCTCCCCGAGGTGCGCGACGCGGTGAGGCGGCGCATCGCCGACGCCGCCCTGCACGCGCTCGCCGCCCGCGACGGCGCCCCCGCGGCGAGCGCCGCCCGGGAGCTCCGCGCGGCGCTCGAGGCGCGGGTGGTGTTCCGCGCCTGGTTCCACCGCACGCGCGACGGCGTCATCGTCGAGCACGGCAATCAGTACGACTCGTACTGCTCTTACCGCTACCCGATGGCGCCGTTCGGCCGCAGGCGGGGGGAGATCCAGCCGACCATGGGCTCGCTCGTGAGCCGCCTGCTCGTGTCGCGCATGGGGTACTTCAACCCGCACGTCGACTCGTCGTTCATGCTCTCCGGCTTCGGGTACCTCTCCCACTGGGCGCGGTACTACCTGTTCTCGGGCCGGTCGCTCGTGCTCGCGTTCGCCGTGGGCGCGCTGCGCACGATGCTCGAGCTCGTGCGCCGCCGCGACCCGTGCCGCCGCGCGCTCCGGCGCGCGGATCTGGCCGCCGCGGCCCGCGAGACGGGCGCGCCGTTCCCCGCGGTGGTGAAGCACGCGCGGCTGTTCGCGCGGCCCGCCGAGGACTGCCTCGGCCGGGTGGCCCGCGAGCTCTGGCTCGATCGGCTCGGCCTCGTGCTCGTCGGGCTCATCGCGACGCTCGCGTGCCTGTGGTGGATGCCGGAGGGGCTCGCGCCGGCGGCCCTGCTCGCCCCGACGCTCCTCGTCGCCTACGAGTGCGCGGTCCCGAAGCCCACGCTCGACGCGGTCTGGCAGGGCGTGAACCGGGCGGCGCGGCTCGTGGCCCGGGCGCACCGCGCGAAGGCCGTGGTCTTCGGGCACACCCACAACCCGGAGGGCAGCTGGGAAGGTGGGGTGTTCTTCGGGAACACCGGCTCCTGGTCGGCGGCGTTCGAGGACATCGCGTGCACGACGCCGGTCTTCGAGGCGCGCCCGCTCGTCTGGCTGCGCTCCGAGGACGGCGCGGCCCCCGACGCGCCCCTGTCGGGCGGCCTCCTGATGTGGAAAGACGAGCGCTTCCAGCCCTGGAGGGCCGACGCCCGGCCCTCGGTGCCCCGGAAGGCCGAGGTCGCCAAGCGGCCGCGCCCGGCGCTGCGGCCCCAGGCGACCGCCGCGATGCGCAGCTGATTCTGCCCGTCTCCGACGCCAACGCACGCTGACCCGCTCGCCTGGCGCCCTCTGGCGAGCTCGGCAGACCACGATTGTCGAGGCTGCCATCCTCGAGTCCGGACGAGCGTTCGTCCGGTCTCCAGCCACGCTTCCCGTCGCGCACTTCCGTAGTAGATGTGCTGGCGTGGAGATGACGAGCCACGCGACGCCAGCCCTCGACGCGGCCATCCCCCGCGCGGACGATGCGCCCGGCGCGCGCTGCGCGGCGGGAGGAGACGCCGATGGCTGACGCCGCCGACGTGGACCTCGCACGCCAGCACCGGCCTGCGGTCGAGCGGTCTCGGCTCCCCACGGTCTTGACCGCGAGGGAACAGCACCTCGTCCTCTACGCAAACCCGGCGTTCTGCGGGCTCTCCGCCCTGTCGCTCGGCGAGCTCTCGGGGGTTCCCCTCGCCCGTCTGTTTCGGCAGGCGGAAGGCCTGGCGGCGCTGCTCGATCGCGTGATCCGGGACGGCGTCACCGACGTCGCGGCGGACATCGCGTTCGCGCCCCCCGGGGGGAGGGCGTTCCACGGCACCGCGATCGCGGCGCCGCTCCTCGACGAGCAGGCGCGCCCGCGGGGGCTGCTCGTGCAGATCCTCGACACCACCGAGCAGGCCGCGGCGCGCGCCCAGGGGGCCGAGATCGAGCGGCGCCGCGAGCAGGTCCTGTCGCGCATCACCCACGACCTGCGGAGCCCGCTGACCGCGGCGATGTTCTACGCGGAGAGCCTCGAGCTGGCCCGGGCGGAGCACGACACGAAGCGGCTCGCCGGCCGGATCGTCCGCAGCCTGAGGCGCATGGACGAGATGATCCGCGTCCTCCGGGACGTGCAGCGGCTCCAGGCTGGCCACAGGCTGCCGCTCTCGCTCGGCGCGTGCGATCTCGCCGCGATCGCCCGCGAGGTCGCCGACGACCTCTCGGCCTTCCACGACCAGCGCCTCGTGGTCGAGGGGGAGGCGTGCGTCCGGGGGATCTGGGGCGAAGAGGCGCTGCGCCGCGCGATCGGGATGCTGGTGAGCAACGCGCTCCAGCACGGGGCGCAGGGGGCGCCGGTCGCCATCACGGTCGAGGCGGCGCCGGAGCTCGCCGTCGTGGCGGTGCGCAACGAGGGCCCGGCGATCCCGTCCGACGATCAGGCCCGCGTGTTCGTGCCGTTCTTCCGGGCGGGCGCGTCCGAGGCGGTGCCGCGCGGGTGGGGGCTCGGCCTCGCGTTCCTGCGCGGGTGCGCCGAGGCGCACGGCGGGAGGGTGAGGCTGGAGAGCGACGCCGAGCGCGGGACCACGTTCACCCTGGAGCTGCCCCTCGACTCGAGCCCGTACCAGGATCTGCAGGATCCGGGCTGACCAGGGCCCGCCGCCCGCCGCGCCGACAGCCCCTCTCGGCTTGAGGCCTGCGCGCCTCGACGATAGGGTCGGCGCGGACCTCGGCCCGGAGCGCTTCCCGGGCGGGGGCCGCGGAGTGGACGGATCATGAACCGCAGCGAGCGCGAGCAGATGGAGCTGACGCTGCCCGCGCGCGGAGCGGCGAGCCCGGACGAGTCGGGCGACGCGCCGCCGGCCGGCGCCGCGTCGGACGTCACGTTCAGGCTGCGCGTGTCCCCGGCCTCGGCGCCCGAGCCGCCGCCCGTCTCCGTCGCGGCGCCCGAGCCCCTCGCCGCGGAGGAGCGCTACGAGGACCTCGGCTGCATCGGGCGCGGGGGCATGGGCGAGGTGCGCCGCGTGCGCGACCAGATCATGGGGCGCGTGCTCGCGATGAAGATCCAGTCGTCCGAGGCGCGCGACGCGACGCTCGATCGCGCCCGCTTCCTCGCCGAGGCGCGGCTGACCGCGGCGCTCCAGCACCCGGGGATCGTGCCCGTGCACGACTGCGGCGCGCTCGCCGACGGGCGGCTGTGGTTCACGATGAAGGAGGTGCGCGGGCGCACCCTGGGCGACGTGCTCGCCGACCTGTACGCGACCGGCGGCGGGAGCCTGTCGCCGGTGGCGCTGCGGCGGGCGGTCGACACGTTCCTCCGCGTCTGCGAGGCCGTGGCCTACGCGCACAGCCGCGGCGTGATGCACCGCGATCTCAAGCCGGCCAACGTGATGATCGGCGAGTTCGGCGAGGTCCTCGTGATGGACTGGGGGCTCGCGCGGCCCGCCGCGCCGCTCCACGCCTCGCCCGGGGCCGCCGGCGCGGCGGACGTCCTCGAAGCGGCCCCGCTCACGCAGCCCGGCGAGGTGCTGGGCACGCTCCTCTACATGGCCCCGGAGCAGGCGCGCGGCGAGGGCGATCGCCTCGGCGCGGCGAGCGACGTCTACGCGCTCGGCGTCGTGCTCTACGAGATCCTCGCCGGGCGCCACCCCTACGGCGGCCAGCTCGCCGCGGTCTGGAGCGCGCTCCTCAGCGGCGGGCTCACGCCGGTCGAAGAGCGCGCCCCCCACGAGGTGCCCGCGGAGCTCGCGGCCATCTGCGCCCGCGCGATGGCGCTCGCTCCGGAGGCTCGCTACCCCGACGCGGGCGCGCTCGCCGCCGACGTCCGGAGCTGGCTCGACGGCGCCCGGCGCCGCGAGCGCGCGCTCGCGATCGTGGACAAGGCGCGCGCGATCCAGCCGGAGATCGAGGCCATCCGGGCGCGCGCGCGGGCGCTGCGCGCCGAGGCGCGGGCCCTCCTCGACGGCCTGCGCTCGTTCGATCCCGCCGAGCAGAAGGCGCGCGGGTGGCGGCTCGAGGACGAGGCGGAGCACCTCGAGCGGGAGGCGTCGCTCGGCCAGGTCGAGTGGATGCAGCTCCTCCGCGCGGCGCTGAACGAGGCGCCGGAGCTCCGCGAGGCGCACGAGGCGCTGGCCGACCACCACGCCGAGGAGCTCATCGAGGCCGAGCAGGCGCGGGACGCCCGGGGCGCGGCGCGCGCCGAGGCGCTCCTCCGGCAGCACGATCGCGGCCGCCACGCGGTGCTGCTCGCCGGCGACGGGGCGCTCTCGCTGTCGACCGAGCCCGAGGGAGCGGAGGTCTCGCTCCATCGCTATGTCGAGCGCGACCGCCGGCTCGTGCCCGAGCGCGCGCGCGAGCTCGGCCCCACGCCGCTCCGCGGGGTCGCGCTCCCGCGCGGGAGCTACCTCCTGAAGCTGCGCGCGCCGGGGCACCACGAGGCCTGCTATCCCGTGCTCATCGAGCGCGGGCGCCCCTGGGACGGCGTCCGGCCCGGCGGGGGAGGGCCGCACCCGGTCCGCCTCCTCCGGCTCGGCGAGCTCGTCGAGGACGACCTCTACGTGCCGGCCGGCTGGTTCGTCTCCGGCGGCGATCCCGACGCGGGCGACAGCCTCCCTCGGCGCCGGCTCTGGTGCGACGGCTTCATCGTCCGGAGGCACCCGGTCACCAACGCCGAGTACCTCGCCTTCCTCAACGCGCTCGTGGCGAGCGGGCGCGAGGCCGAGGCGCTCGAGTGCTGCCCGCGCCTCTCGCTGGGCCGCGCCGCCTCGGACGCGGGCCCGGACTCGCTCCGGTTCGAGCGGGGCGACGACGGCCGCTTCCGGCTCGGGCTCATCCCGACCGACGTCCAGGAGGAGCCGCGGATGCCGGTCGCCTTCGTCCACTGGCGGGCGGCGATGCGCTACGCCGCCTGGTACGCCGCCGAGACCGGCGCGCCGTGGCGCCTCCTGAACGAGCTCGAATGGGAGAAGGCGGCGCGGGGCGTCGACGGCCGCTGCATGCCCTGGGGGGATTTCCTGGAGCCGACCTGGGGGTGCATGCTGGGCAGCCACGAGGGCGTCGCCGGCCGCCGCCCGGTCGACGACTTCCCGCTGGACGAGAGCCCTTATGGGCTGCGCGGCGCGGCGGGCAACGTGCGGGACTGGTGCATCAACGCGTGGAAGCGCGAGGGGACGCGGACCGAGGCGGGCGTCGTGCTGCTCGATCCGGCCGACGACGGCGACCCGGATTTCCGCGCGGCGCGGGGCGGCGCGTGGTCGACGTCGCCGAACCTCTGCCGCGCGGCCGGGCGCTTCGCGGGCAAGCCCGGGGATCGCTTCGGGGGGATCGGGTTCAGGCTGGCGCGCTCGGCGCCGCGGTGAGCGGCCCGCGCGCCTCCCGCCTCGCCCGGGCCGCTCACGCGGATCTCATCTCGCCACGGTAGTGGTACCAGGTGCTCTGAGCGTCGATGTCGTACGGATCGGTCGACGGCTTCTTCATCTCTCCCACGACCACCTGCGTGAAGGTCAGCCTGCTCGGGGCCTTCTGGAAGATCAGGCCGCCCGTGGGCTGCCTCGTCTTGTACCAGATCACGTTGAGCAGCTCGCCGGCGCTCCCGAGCTCCACGAGGAGGCCGATCCGCCGCGTGCTTGGCGCGTCCGGATCGACGGCCCAGTAGAGCGCGCTGTTCGGAGACGTCGGCTGGTGGACGCCCTGGACCCACTGCTGCGCCGACACCTCCTGAGCCGTCGCGAGGACGCTGCCCCCGGCGAGCCAGTCATGGAACTCCTTCGGGTACCCGGCCGATCCCGAGCGGTTCGTGAACCCGATCGACTCCAGGATGATCGCGCTCGTCTTCAGGGGGCCGCGCCTCGACCAGTACTCGGCCTTCGCCGCGTATCCGGGGGGAGGGTTCGAGCCCGTGACGGCCACCTGGAGGAGCGGGCTCTCGGTCAGCGCCTCGATGAAGCGGAGCTTCGAGTCGATGGGGATCTGCGTTTGGTCCGGCTGCTCCGGCTCGTCCGGCTCCTTCGACAAGAGGTCTCCCCTCTTGACATCCAGCTCGCCCGTGCCCGATCCAGTGCTCATGGTTCGATGATCTCCTCGTCTCGTGGGTGGAACGTCCGAATCCTATCCGCTTCGCTCGTCCGGCGCGCCCCCGGCGCGGCGGGCCCTGCCGGGCCCGCGCGCGCCCGGGGGCGTCACAGGAGGCCCACGGTGATGGGCTGGAAGAAGACCTGGACGCCGGTCCTGGAGCCGGCCTCCTTGCCCTTCGTGTCGCCGACGTAGTCGAGCAGGGACACGAGGCTCCCGGGCGAGAAGGCGTAGAGATCGCGGGCGTGGTCGGTGTCGGTGTACTCGTGCTCGAAGTACGTGGGGCTGAGGATCTCGGCGATGGTGCTGGGCGCGGTGTAGAGGTGGAACCAGCCGGTCCCCTCGGCGCGCGTCCAGTCGCTCTTGGTCTCGACGGCGTCGATGTGGACGGAGGCCCAGACCTCGTTGCCATTGAAGACGTGGAGCTCCACGTCGAGGTTGACGCGCGGCCCGTGCCCGTCGAAGTCGGCGTCGCCGCCGACGTGCGGGGGGATGTAGAACGGCGTCTCCGAATGAAACGTGACGGACGAGGAGAGGGCGGCCACGGCGACGTCCACCTCGCCCTCCGCAGCCGCCGCATCCATCGTAGAGAGATCCTGCTCGGCCGCATCCTCTGCGGGCGCCGCGGCGCAACCGGAGAACGACACGACGGCCAGCGAAGCAAACAATGCACGCATCATGATGAAGCTCCTTGTTGGGGGTCGCCTGCGCGCCCCTCTGCCGGGACGTCGGCTCCGCGCGCGGCGATTCTCCTCCGAGCATGAGCATGCGTCGTGCCACGGCGAGGACGCGGCGATCCGGGCCATACCCGGGGAGCCCTCGCGCCCCGGCGCGGCAGGTCGCGTCACCCCCGCTCGACTTGAGCAGGCCTTGCGCAAGCGGCGCCGGCGCGAGCCCCGCCCGGCGCCGCGCGCGCTCGACAGCCCCGGAGCGCGGACGTACCCTCGTCGCCCGATGCGGCCTGGCGACCTCGTGGCAGGGCGTTTCGTGCTCGAAGCCCAGGCGGGCACCGGCGGGATGGGAGAGGTCTACCGCGCCACGGATCTCCAGCGCGGGGCCCCCGTCGCCGTCAAGCTCCTGCGCGCCGCGAGCGGCGCCGACGCGCCGCGGTTCCTGCGCGAGGCGCGGCTGCTCGAGGGCCTCGAGCACCCCGGGATCGTGCGGCACGTGGCGCACGGCTCGCTCCCGTCGGGCGCCCTGTACCTCGCGATGGAGTGGCTCGAGGGCGAGGACCTCTCGCGCCGGCTCGGGCGCGGGCCGCTCGGCGTGGACGAGGGCGTGGAGGTCGCGCGCTGCGTGGCGGAGGCGCTCGGCGCGGCGCACGCCCGCGGGGTCGTCCACCGCGACCTCAAGCCGAGCAACGTGTTCCTTGTCGGGGAGGGCTCCCGCGACGTGCGGCTGCTCGACTTCGGCGTCGCCTGGGCGGGCGGGACGCGCATGACCCAGAGCGGGGTCGTGATCGGGACGCCCGCGTACATGGCGCCGGAGCAGGCGCGCAGCGAGGACGTGGTGGACGCGCGCGCGGACGTGTTCGCGCTCGGCTGCCTCCTCTTCGAGTGCCTCACCGGCGAGCCCGCGTTCGGCGGGGATCACTTCATGTCGATCCTGGCCAAGGTCCTCTTCGCCGACCCGCCGCGGCTGCGGGACGTGCGGAGCGACGTGCCGGAGCCGATCGCGGCGCTGTGCGCGCGGATGCTCTCGAAGCGACCGGACGCCCGGCCGCGCGACGGCCGGGAGGCGGCGGAGGCGCTCCTCGCGATCCAGCGCGGCGAGCACGCCCCCGCGAGCGCGCACGGCCCGGCGCCGTCCCGGCCCGGGGCGCTGACCGCGACGGAGCGCCGGTCCGTCGCGGTGCTCCTCATCGGCGCCATCGACGCGGCCGCCTTCGCGGACGTCGCGACCGAGATCGCGACCGTGCCGAGCCAGCTCGTCGAGGAGGCGTCGGCGTGGGGCGCGCGCGTCGAGCCGCTGCCGGGCGGGGCGGCGGTGCTGACCATGGCCGGGCAGGGCGCGGCGACGGACCTGGCGTGGCAGGCCGCGCGGGTGGCGCTCGCGCTGCGCCGGCAGACCCCCGACCGGCCCATGGCGCTCGCGCTCGGGTGGAGCGCCGCCGCGGGGCGGATGCGCCTCCTGCGCGACGCGATCGACCGGGCGGCGCGGCTCATCTCGGCGCGCGGCCCGGCCGGCCCGGGCGACGCGCGGCCGATCGCGATCGACGAGGGCCTCGTGGGGCTCATCGACGCGCGGTTCGACGTGCGCGAGCACGAGGAGCGCTTCTTCCTCGTCGGCGAGCGCTCGAGCGCCGGCGGCGGGCGGACGCTGCTCGGCAAGCCCACGCCGTGCGTCGGGCGCGACGGCGAGCTCCGCATGCTCGAGGCGGCGTTCGAGGCGTGCGTCGACGAGCCCTCGGCGCGGGCGGTCCTGGTGATCGCGCCGCCCGGCGTGGGCAAGTCGCGCCTCGCGCAGGAGTTCCTGCGGCGGGTGGCCGAGCGCGCCCCGCGGGCGTCGACCTGGACCGGCCGCGGCGACCCGCTGCGGGCGGGCTCGCCGTACGGGCTGCTCGCCGGCGCGATCCAGGGGGCGTGCGGCATCGTGGAGGGCGACGCGCTCGCGGCGCGGCGGGACAAGGTGCTCGCGCGGGTCGCGCGGCGGGTGCCGGAGGCGGAGCGGCCCCGGACCGCGGCGTTCGTCGGGGAGCTCATCGGCGCGCCGTTCCCGGACGGCGAGAGCTCCCTGCTCCGGGCCGCGCGGCGCGACGCGCGGATCATGGCCGAGCAGGTGCAGCGCGCCTTCCTCGCGCTCGTCCGGGCCGCGTGCGCGGAGGGGCCGGTCGTGCTGGTGCTCGAGGACCTGCACTGGGGCGACCCCGAGACCATGCGCCTCGTCGACGCGGCGCTGCGGCACCTCGCCGACGAGCCGCTGTTCGTCCTCGCGCTCGCGCGGCCGGAGGTCACGGTCCTGTTCCCCCGGCTCTGGGCGGAGCGGAGCGTGCACGAGCTGCGGCTAAAGGACCTCGGCAAGAAGGCGTGCGAGCGGCTCGCGCGGCTCGCGCTCGGCGAGGGCGTGCCCCAGGAGACCCTCGACCGGATCGTGGCGCTCGCCGACGGCAACGGGTTCTACCTCGAGGAGCTCATCCGCGCGGCGGCGGAGGGCCGCGGCGAGGCGCTGCCCGAGACCGTGGTGGCGATGGTGCAGTCGCGGCTCGACGCGCTGGGGCCCGAGGCGCGGCTGCTCCTCCGGGCGGCGAGCGTGTTCGGCGAGGCGTGCTGGGCCTCGGGCGTCGAGGCGCTCGTGGGCGCGCCGGCGCGGGACGGGCTCGCGATCCTCGCCGGCGCGGAGCTGCTCGTGCGGCGGCCGGCGAGCCGGTTCCCCGGCGAGGAGGAGTTCGGGTTCCGGCACGCGCTCCTGCGGCAGGGGGCGTACGCCATGCTCGGCGACGAGGATCGCGCCCTCGGGCACCGGCTGGCCGGGCGCTGGCTGGAGGAGCGCGGCGAGGCGGACCCGCTGGTCCTGGCCGAGCACCTCGACAAGGGCGGCGAGCGCGCGCGGGCGTCGCGCTACTGGCTGCGCGCCGCCGAGATCGCCCACCGCAGCGGCGACGTCGAGGCGGCGCTCTCGCGGCTCGACCGGGGGCTCGCGGGCGAGGCGCCGGCCGACGTCGAGCTCGGGCTGCGCTGCGAGCTCGCCGTGGAGGACCCGTGGGGCGCGCTCCAGCGCGTCCAGGCGGCGCTCGACGCGGCCCTCCGGGTCGACGACGCGCGCGGCGCCGGCGCGATCCGGATCCTGCTCGGGACGGTGCTGTGGACGCTGGGCGCGACGGCGCGCGCGGAGGAGGTGCTGGGCTGCGTTCCGGGCCCGGACGAGGAGTACGGGGCCTGGTCGTCGTACCGGCCCTTCGTCCGCGTCCATGTCGCGCTCGTGCGGGGGGATCTCGACGGCGCGCGCCGCCTGGCCGAGGCGCTGATCGTGTCCGGGCGCGCGCGGTCCCATTCCCCGCACGAGGGGCGCGGCCGCTGGCTGCTCGCCGAGGTCCTCGGCCGCGCGGGGGAGCTCGATCGCGCCGACCGCGAGCTCGACGCCGCGCTCGGGCTGCTCCCGGGGGCGGACCGCACCGATCGCCCGGGCGTGATCGCGGCGCGCGCGGAGCTGCGCCTGCGGCAGGGCCGCGCCGCCGAGGCGCTCGCGGCGATCGAGGAGACGCTCGCGCCGGTCCAGGCGATGGGCGGCGCCTGCGGGCTCTTCCAGGGCGCCCGGATCCGGCTCGCGCACGTCGCGTGCCTCGACGCGGTGGGGCGCCGCGGCGCGGCCGAGGCGGCGCTCGCCGCGGCGCGGGATCGCCTGCTCCGCATTGCCGGGACGATCCCGGACCCGGCCTACCGGAAGAGCTTCCTCGAGGAGGTCCCGGAGAACCGGACGACGCTCGCGCTCGCGCGGGAGCGGCTCGGCGACGCGCCCGAGCGCGCGTGACGGCGAGGGCGAGCGGCGCAATCGCTGAACATCGCGACAGCGCTGCGCCCCGCGCGGGGGCGCTTGCGCTGCAATTCTTCAATCGGAGACGCATTGCCGGCGGAACCGGGAACCGACGCCGGACGACGCCGGACGACGCCGGACGACGCCTCGGCGTCGGTGGGATGGGCAAGAACTCTGCATTGCGAGCGAGCGACAAGGTGTGATATGAGATGCCCATGAAGGTTGGGGGAATTCTTTTCAATACCATTGCCGTGCTCCTCGCCTGCGGGTGCGCTTCCTCGTCGCCGCTATCTCCGTCGCTGCCGGACGGCGCGGACGGCGCGCGCGCGCCGGCGGACGGCGTGCCGGCGGCGGGCGCGCCGGCGCCGGCGCAGAGCGACGCGATGGCGCGCTCTGCGGGGCCCCGGGGCCGCGTCTATCCCGCAGAGGAGCTGCGCCGGGTGGCCCGCGTCGCGTCCGCGCGCTGCAAGAAGGCGAATGTGCCGTCGGATTCGGCGTGCCTCCTCGCGGAGGCCACGCCGTTCCTGAAATACCGGCCCGAGGATCCGGATTGCCGTTTCGTGTCCGGGACGGCGCTGTCGGTGGCCGAGTGCTCCGATTTCTCGGAGGGCTGCCAGAGCGTGGATCCAAAGGATCTCGACCACCAGCTCGCCGCCCTGCAGAACGCCGGCAAGGATTGCCATCGCGAGCCGACCGAGGTCGAGCGGGCCGAGGTGCTGAAGCTCGCTGGCTCGCAGTGAGGCATTGACCGGCGGGATGAAGCGCCCCCTGGCGCGGCGCCTGCGCGGCTCGACGCGGGCCCTCGCCGGCGGGCGGCGCCGGCCGCCTCAGCCCTTGGCTTTGCCCTTGCGCGGCCGCGGGATGCCGTAGGCGCTCAGCCGGGCGACGAAGGTGCGGCGGGGCATGCCGAGGAGCGCCGCGGCCTGCGTCTGGTTGCCGGCGCACTGCTCCAGCGCGTCGACGATGCGGCGCCGCTCGATCGCGTCGAGCTCGCCGCGCAGGCCGCCCGCGGCCTCGGCCGATCGGGGAGCGTCCGGGGGGAGGGGACCGGGGGAGAGGGGGGGACCGCCGGGGAGGAAACCGGCGGGCGCGGCGACCTCGGCCGGGTGCGCCTCGAGGGACGTCGGGGTGCGCGTATCGACGAGCGGCGGCGGCGCGGAGACGTCGAGCAGGAGGTGCTCCGGCAGCAGCGTGTCCCCGCCGGCGAGCACGACGGCGCGCTCGATGACGTTGCGCAGCTCGCGGATGTTGCCGGGCCAGCGGTGCGCCTCCAGCGCGGCGAGCGTCTCGGGGGCGAGCGCCGGCGCCCGGCGCCCGAGCGCGCCGGCGGTCCGCTCGGCGATCGCGCGCGCGAGCGGCGCGATCTCGGAGACGCGCGCGCGGAGCGGCGGGATCGTCAGGGCGATGCCGTTGAGCCGGAAGAAGAGATCTTCGCGGAAGGCGCCGCGCTTCACCTCGGCGGTCAGGTCCCGGTTCGTGGCCGAGATGAAGCGGACGTCGATGGGCCGCGGGCTCAGCCCCCCGACGCGCATCACCTTCCGGTCCTCGAGCACGCGCAGCAGCTTCACCTGGATGCCGGGGGGGAGCTCGCCGACCTCGTCGAGCATCACGGTGCCCTTCTCGGCGGTCTCGAGCAGCCCCGGCTTCGCCTGGCCGGCGCTCGTGAAGGCGCCTTTCTCGTGGCCGAAGAGCTCGCTCTCGAGGAGCGACTCGGCGAGCGCCGCGCAGTTGAGGCGCAGGAACGGCCCGTGCGCGCGCGGCGATCGCCGGTGGATGTGCTCGGCGAGCACCTCCTTGCCGGCGCCGGTCTCGCCGAGCAGGAGCACGCTGAGGGGCGACGCGGCCACGCGCTCGGCGAGCGCGTAGAGCCGCTGCATGGCCGGGTCGCGCACGATGGGCGCGCCCGGCGCCTGGCCGGCGGCGGCGCTCGCGGCGCCCTCGCGCGGCAGGATCACGATCAGGGTCGAGCCCAGGTTGACCGCGTCCCCGACCGCGAGCTCCGTCGTCTTGCCTGGCTCGAGCTGGAGCTCGAGCAGCTTTGTCGTCGGCCCGGCGCTGCGCTCGCGCCGGAGGCGGGTCCCGTTCGCGCTGCCGAGGTCCTCGATGGCGAGCCGGGCGCCGAGGTGGATGATCGCGTGGCGGCGCGAGACAGAGCTCTCGTCGATCTGGACGTCGTTCTCCTTCGATCGGCCGAGCGACACCCGGCCTTCGGCCGGCAGCGGGTGCCGGGTCACGCGGCCCCCGGCGAACACCGCGAGCTCCAGGGCATGCTGCGCGTCGTTCTGCGCATCCTTCCGGGGGGACATCGCGCCGGCCACGTCTCTCTCCTTGCTCACTTCCGCACGTTCTACCGCGCCGCGCCGCCCGTGGGGCGAGCCGCAGCGCCTCGCGGCCGCGCTCGGCCAGGGCCCGGAGCTCGCGGGCGTCGCCTCGAGGCGCGATCGAAGGCGGCCACGGCGCCGGAAGAGCGCGCCTCGCGCGCGGTCGCGGCGGGGGCGGGCAGGACCAAGGGCGGCGATGGGCGTGCGCGCATCGGACGCCAGGATAGCCGAACGCAGCGCGTCTCGCTGGACCGCGGGAGCCGGAAGGGCGCGCTGGAGGGGGGCGAGCCAGCGGGGGTGATACCTGTCACTACATGAGGCCGGGGGATGCTTGCTGGCCTGAGGCGGTCTCCCCAGGAACCCGATGGCCGCCAGACGACGTGCCTGGCGGAGCAGACCTCAATGAGCGGGCTGCCGGAGCTCGACGGGGTTGCCGGACGGGGCCCAGAGCGGTTTTCGCTCGGGTTCAATGCAGACCGCTTCCGTGCTTCGTCTCCCGTCCTCCGTGCTTCGTCTCTCGTCCTCCGTGCTTCGTCTCCCGTCCTCCGTGCTCGTCCTTCGTGCGCGTGCGCGTGCGCGATTTCCCGGAGTCAACGCGCACGCGCACGAGCACGAGAGACGGGGACGAGAGACGAAGCGCGGTGTATCCTCTCGCCATGAGCTCTCACGGACGCGATTACGTGGCGATCAACCTCGCGAACTGGAACAGCCGCGTGCCGCACCACGAGCAAGGCTATGAGCTCCACAGGTTTCGCGAAGACCCGCGGTGGCTCTCGGGCGTCGTCGAGTTCGATCGCGCGCGCCTCGGCGACGTGCGCGGCCTCGACGTCGTCCATCTGCAGTGCCACATCGGCACGGATACGCTGTCGCTCGCCCGGCTGGGGGCGCGCATGACCGGGCTCGATTTCTCCGAGCCCGCGCTGGCCGTGGCGCGGCGGCTCGCCGCGGAGTGCGGCGCCGACATCGAGTACGTGTGCAGCACCGTCTACGACGCGGTGGCGGCGCTGGGCCCCGAGCGCTTCGACGTCGTGTACACGGGCGTCGGCGCGCTGTGCTGGCTGGACGACATCCAGCGCTGGGCCGCCACGGTCGCGGCGCTGCTGAAGCCCGGCGGCCGCCTGTTCCTGCGCGAGGGCCATCCGATGCTCTGGTCGCTCGCCGATCCGCGCCCGGACGGCCTCCTGGTCGTGGAATATCCCTACTTCGAGGTCAAGGGCGGGACGCTGTTCCACGAGAAGCAGACGTACGTGTCCCACGAGGGAGAGCTCGCCGCGCCGGACAGCATCTGCTTCAACCACGGCCTCGGCGAGATCGTCACCGCGCTCCTCGGGGCGAACCTGCGGTTGACCGCGCTCACCGAGCACGATTCGGTCCCCTGGAACCCGCTCGGAGACGGCATGGTGAAAGACGAGCGCGGCGAATGGCGGCTCCGCGAAAGGCCGGAGCGGCTGGCCGCGAGCTACACCTTGCAGGCCGTGAAGGGCTGAGCCAGCGAGGCGCGCCGGCGCCGCGCGCTCGCCGCCAGGCACCCGGCGAGGGCCGCGCCGAGAGCGGTCCCGGTGCGCGCCACGCGCGGTTCCGGTGATCTCGGACACACGCCCGCGCGCCGCGCACCGGGCGCCGGCCGGGACCACCAAGGCGAATGCGCCATCGGATTGTGCCGTATCGGCTCAATTCGCGCCGCCTTCACGCACCTCGTCCGCCGGCCGACAGCGTCCTTCGCCGCCGATCGCAGCGTGGCACATCCGCTGCTCAGCGAGCCGGCATGGCCATCGACGCTCCGGCAACCATCGCTCCCGGGCTGCGCGAACGCAGCCTCGAACCCGTGTGTGGGGCCCCTGCGCGAAAGCTCCGCCGCGAGATCACCTCCTTCATCGCCCTCGCCGCGGCGCTCCTCCTCATGGCGCGGGTGGTCCAGCGAACGGTGACCCCTGGGCTGCCCCCCGCCCAGCACATGGCCTATTCTTGGGGGCTTCTGCTCGCCCTCCTCGTCCCCGTCGCGTGGTACGTGCGCCGCCAGTCGCTGCCGCTCTCGCGGATGGGCGTGACCACGGCCGGCCTGCGCAGCAGCCTGGCGGAGTCGCTGGCCGTCGCGCTCGCCCTCGCGGCCGCCTGCTTCGCGCTGCGGCTCGGCGCGTGGACGCGCGGCGAGCCCTTCGTCACGTGGGGATCGATCGCCGATTACGACGCGACCTCGCGGGCGCTCTTCTTCGTCCTCTATGCGCCCCACTGCCTGCTCCAGGAGTTCGTCGCGCGCGGCGTGATCCAGACCTCCTTGGAGCGCTTCCTGCCCCGGTCGGGCCGGGCCGTCCCGCTCGCGCTCACCTCGGCGTTCTTCGGCGTCTACCACCTCCACGTCTCGCTTGGATTCGCCCTCCTCACCTTCGCCATCGGCCTGCTCTTCGGCGCGCTCTACGCGCGGCACCGCACCCTCGCCGGGGTGACCCTCGCGCACGCCGCCCTGGGCCTCGCGAGCGTCGCCGTCGGCCTGAACTGAACCAGGAGCCCCCCTCGATGCGCATCGCGATCCTCTCGACCTACACGCACCCGAGCCGCCTGCACCGCAAGGAGCGCTCGGTCATGCAATCCTCCGTGCCCGAGCTCATCGCGGCCCTGTGCCCGCCGGACGCGGAGATCGAGCTCTACAACGAGAAGGAGACGGACATCCCCCTCGATCGCCCCTGGGACCTCGTGTTCTTCTCGTACCTGCACGCCTATTACGAGCACACCAAGGTGCTCTCCGCGCTGCTCCGGCGGCGCGGCATCACCACGGTGGCCGGCGGTCGGCACGCGAGCCATTTCCAGGCGGACGCGCTCCAGCATTTCGACGCGGTGGTGACGGGCGATCCGGAGTCGAACGTCCCGGCCCTCATCGCCGACTTCCAGCGGAACGAGCTCCAGCCCGTCTACGCGCTCCCCCCGGTGCCCCCGGAGCGGATCCCCACCTACCGTTACGACCTGATCGATTACCGCAACAACCTCGTCCGGATGCCGGGCATCGAGGCGTCGCGCGGCTGCCCCTTCTCCTGCAATTTCTGCGTGCTGACCGGGCATGAGCAATACCGATATCGCCCGATCGACCACGTGATCCGGGACATCCGCGACAGGATGATCTTCAACCGGCGCATTCCGGGGGTGACCGGCGATGTGTTCGGCTTCCTCGACAACAACCTGGGCGGCTCTCCCCGCTACCTGCGGGAGCTCTGCGAGGCGCTGATGCCGCTCAAGAAGATCTGGGGCTGCGCGCTCACCTTCAACGTGCTGCGCGACCCGGAGCTGGTGCGCCTCATGGGGCGCGCGGGGTGCCGCTACGTCTACACCGGGCTGGAGTCGCTGAACCCCGAGTCGATCAGCGCGATGAACAAGGGCCAGAACAAGCTGAGCGAGGTCCGTGAGGTCCTGAATCGAGCCTCGGCGAGCGGGATCGTGCTCTCGTTCGGGCTCCTCGTGGGCGCGGACGGGGACACCAACGAGTACCTCGAGCGGCTGCCCGAATACCTCCACGACCTCGGGGATCAGTGCCCGACGTTCCTGGGGATCGTCTGCCCGTATCCGGAGACGCCGTTCTTCGCGCAGGTGGCGGCCGAGGGGCGGCTCCTGCCCGGCGTGACCAGCCGGGACCTCGACGGGTACACCCTCTGTCACCGGCCGGCCCGGCTGGACGCCTCCGAGGCGATCGAGCACTTCCAGCGCCTGAGCCGCGCCCTGGGCAGCGTGCGCAACGTGGGGCGCCACGTCTGGAGCCGGCTGGCGATGAGCGATCTGCCCCGCTACAAGACGTGCGTTCTGATGTCGGCGCCCGAGGTGATGAGCCTGCGCGCGCCGCTCGCCAACCGCGCGCGCAGCTACATCGCCGGGCGCGACCCGATCGAGGCGTGGGACGCGGCGAGGATGCGGGAGCTCGGCCTCGAGCCGCAGCGCATCGACGCCTCGTCCTGCCGGGCGGATCCGCGCGGCCTCGCCCGGATCCGGCCCCGGCGGGCGGGTCGGTCCGGGTTGAGCACCCCGACCCGGGTTGAGCACCCCGACCCGGGTTGAGCACCCCGACCCGGGTTGAGCCACGAGAGGCGCGACGACACGAGGGCGGCGGACGAGCGGGAGTCTCAGCCCTCGCTCTCGGGCAGAGGCGGGGGCGGCGGCAGCGCACGGGGGGGCTCGAGGCGCGTCGGCTCCGCCTTGCAGTCGATGGTGCGGCCCTCGCAGCCACAGACGTTCCCGCCCAGATCCTCGTAGACCGCCGGGGAGAGCTCATCGACGTCTCTCACGATGTCGAGCGGCTCGCACGTGAAGGTCGTCGACGCGATCTGCACCGTCGCGCCGCGGTTGTAGATACCGGCCCCGGCGCTCCGCGCCATCACGCTGTCCCGGACGAGGACGTTCGCCAGACCGGTCTCGTCGTTGTAGGCGATAATGCCGTAGCCGTTCCTGCCGTCGAGCGCGCGCCCCAGGGTGTCCGCAATCGTGGTCGACTCGACGGTCGCGTCCGAGTCGCTGAGGAAGAGGCCGACGTCCCTGTTCCGCTCGATCAGGACGTTGTGCAGGCGCGCGCTCCCGCGCTCGCCGAGGTCGGGCAGCGACTGGACATTGACCCCCCTGCCGAGATCCTGGCTCGACGGCAGCGGCCTCGTGTCGCGCACCACGGTCGAGTCCAGGGCCGCGTCGGCCCCGAAGACGGCGATCCCGGTCCCGTAGCTGCCTTCCACCGCGCTGCCGCGCACCCGGACATCCGCGCGTCGCCGATCGTGCGCGATCTCGATCCCCGCGCCGTAGTCCGACGCGCCAGGCACGAGCTCCCGCACGAGGAGTCCATCGATCTCGACGTCGGAGCCGTTGACGACGACCCCCCTCTCGCGGCTCCGCTCGACGAGGGCGTGCCGGAGCGCCACGCGGGCGGGGCGCCCGTCGATGCGGCTCGGCTCGGCGTAGACGCCCGCGCCGCCCGGATCGCCCTCGGCCGACCCCGCGCCCGTGTCGCGCACGACCGTCGCCTCGATGGTCGCCTCAGCGCCGATCATCGCGATGGCGGCGGTGTGGTTCCGCTCCAGCGCGCTGCCCCGGACCGTGAGGGTCCCCGGCTCGAAGCTCGGGACGTGGGTCGCCGCGAGCCCAGTGCCCGGCATGTCCGCCGCGAGCCAGGCGACGTCGCGGACGACGCTGTCCTCGACGACGCCGTCCGCCCCGGAGAGCCTGATCCCGAGCCCCCCGACGCGCTCGATGACGACGGATCGCGCCGTCACGCTCGCGCGGCGCTCGACCGACTCGACCTGCATCGCCATCGCATGGCCGTCGAACGGGTGCTCCGGATCCCCGGCGGCGAGATCGATGTCGCGCAGGACCGTGCCCTCCAGCGTCACGGCGGCGTCCGCCACGACCATGCCCGCGCCCGTGGTGTGCTCCACGAGCGCCCCGCGCACGGTCAGGCTCGTCCCGGTATCCGGGCCTGCGGCGAGCAGGCCGACGTCGCTCGTGTCGTGGATCCAGACCCGCTCGACCACGATATCGAGCACGTTCCTCACACCGAGGCCGATGCCCTCTCCGCGGACAGCGAGGTCGTGGATCTCCGCGCCCCTCGCGCCCCTGTCGACCTGGACGGCGATCGCCGCGCCGGGCGGCCCGACGATCTCGACAAGCGCGGGGCACCGGCCCCAGAGCCGCACGGGCCGCCTCCAGATGAGCAGCTCTTCGACGTAGCTGCCCTCCGCGATCGCGATCAGGGCGCCCGCGCGCGCGTGCTCCACCGCGTCCTGGATCGTCGTCCACGGCCTGGCCTCCGTGCCGTCGCTGTCCGCCCCGGTGTAGGCCGCGTCGACGAACGCGGTCGCCTCGTCGATCGGCGCGCTGCCCCACGGGCCCGCCCCGCACGGCGCGACCTCACGCCACGCCGCCTCGCCGGGGACGGCCATCTGCCCGGGCGGGCCCGCCTCCTTCGGCAGGACGGGCACGCAGCCCTGCGCGCCGTCGGGCGCAAAGCCGCTCCCGCACCGCTCGGGCGGGACCCCCGCCGGCTCGCAGCCCGCGTCGGTCTCCACCGCGCCCGGCGGGCACGGGAACGTGGGCCCGGCGCCCGCCCCTGCGCCGTCGTCCGCGTCAGGGCCGTCCGCGTCAGGGCGCTGCGCGCACGCCGCGAGCAGGGCGATCTGCAGGAGAGAGAGGGCCAGCCGCTCTTTTCGCATGGTGTTCGGTGCCTCGCGCGGACGATACGACACCTTGGCGGGCAGCGCTCACCCTTGTCGAGCGCTCCGAGGGCGATGTCGCGGCCCGCTTTCAGGGGTTCGCGCCGGTCCCGAGCCCTTCGCGCGCCCCGCACGCGGGCGGCCACGCGAGCCGGTCGTACCGGGGGCACGCCGTGACGCTCCTCCCGACACAACGTTCTGCGCAACTGGACGAGGTTTCGCTCAACCGTTGAGCGAGCCTCTGCGCAACGCCGCCCGCCCGCCAGGGCGACGCGCGTGGCGCCCGCCCGGATCCGAGCCTTTCCGACGCGATGTTGGGGCGGAACCGGGCCCGAGGGCGATGGTATGTGCCTTGCTCATTCCGGCGGCGCGGGCCTCGAAGCCTCGATGCCCGCGCCAGGTCGAAGAACTCCAATTCCAATACTTGCGACCGCGCCGCCGACGCGAAGCCGGCTCGCGCGCGGTCGCGCCACGAGGTTCATCATGAAGATCTCATCGACGCTGTCGCTCGTTTCGCTGCTCGGGTCGACCCTGTTGATGGTCGCCGGCTGCATGGCTGAGTCGGTCGACAGCGCGAGCGACGTCGACATCGAGACGGACGAGGAGGTCGGAACTGCGGCCGACGCCATCACGAATGGATGGACGGCCGAGACGTCCGACGGCTGGGCGCCCGTCGCATGCGACAGCGGCAACGCCATGAGCGCGTTCCATTGCAGCGGTTCCGACTGTGACAACATCAAGGGCTATTGCTCTTCCCTCGGGACCTACAACACGTCCACGTACTGGACCTCCTACTTCTCCGAGGAGAACACCAACTACCGGAGGTGCAACTACGGGGATTTCGTCACGGGGCTCGCGTGCACGGGCAGCTACTGCGACAACGTGTCGCTCCAGTGCTCCCATCTCAACGGGAAGACCTGGGGCAGCTGCTACTGGAGCGGCTTCATCTCCGAGGAGAACGGTGGGTCGATCTATTTCCCGCCGGGCTACTACATCGCAGGCGCGAAGTGCAGCGGAGATCACTGCGACAACATGGCATTCTATTACTGCCAGGCCATCTGAGCGCAGGCGCTCATCCGAGCCGCGTGAGCTCGCCGACGCGGGTGATGTAGTCAGGCGCGCGCGAAGGCGAGCAGGGCGCGGTTGACGGGCTCGCGGTGGGTGACGAACAGCCCGTGCGGCGCGCCCTCGAGCACGAGCAGGCGGCTGCCCGGGATGAGCGCCGCCGTCTTCTCGCCGGTGAGCGCGAGCGGCGCCGACGCGTCGCGGTCGCCGTGGATGACGAGGGTCGGCACCGCGATCCGGCGCAGCTCGTCGCGGAAGTCGGCCTCGACCGACGCGCGGTTGCAGTCGAGGAGCGCCTTCATCGAGCACTGGAGCATGAGGTGCTGCACCCACTCCCTCATGGCCTGCGACGTGTCGGGCACGAAGAACGGCGGCGCGTTGTCCGTCAGCCATCTCGGGTAGTCGGCGCGCATCGCCGCGCGCGCCTGCTCGACGAGGCGCCGGTCGAGCCCGTCCGGGTTGTCCGCCGCCCTGAGGAGCATCGGCGTGGTCGGCGCCAGGAACACGGCGCGGGCGATCCGGCCGTCGCCGTGGCGCGAGAGGTAGCGCGCGATCTCGCCGCCGCTCATCGAATGGCCCACCAGCGTGACGTCCCGCAGATCGAGCTGCTCCAGCACCGCGGCGAGGTCGTCGGCGAGCGTGTCGTAATCGTAGCCCCGCCCCGGATCGCTGGAGCGGCCGTGCCCGCGCCGGTCGTAGGCGACGCAGCGCAGGCCGCGATCGACGAGGTCGACCATCTGGTAGCCCCACATCTCGCTGCTCAGCGCCCATCCGGAGAGGAACAGCGCGGGCTTGCCCGCGCCCCAGTCGCGGTGGAACAGGCGCGCGCCGTCCCGCGCCTCGATGAACGGGCCGGCGGCGTGCCGCGGCCTGCTCCGCGCCCCCTGCGGCTCTCCGGGGCTCGCCGCCGGACCGGATCCGGGATCCACGGGGGTGGCTGGCGTGTCGATGCGCTGTTCAGTCATTGCGGGTCTCCTTCCTCGTCGCGCGTTGTGAGGAGGAGTTGAACCACGCCGCGGGCGGGGGTCGATTACCTGCCAGGTAATGGGAGAGCGCGAGCCGCCGCTCGAGGGCCGGCGCGGCGGCGCGGCCCGGCCTGGCGGGCCGCCGAGGTACGGCCAGCGGGGACCTGCGCGCCGGGGCTGGCTCGATGGAGGTAAGGGGGAGGCGCGGGGAGAGCCGGGCGAGGCGCGCTTGGTTGCGTCGGTTGCGTCGGTTGCGTTGGTTGCGTTGGTTGCGTTGGTTGCGGGCGATGAAGCTGGCGTGGTACTTGTCGCAACCATGAGGCCTGGGGGATCCTTTCTCGCCCTCGTCGGCGCGTGCGTCGGCTTTGCGTGCGCGTGCTCCGAGACGCCGCGGCCGGCGGCGGGCCCGCGGATCGCCGGCGCCGCGAGCGCGCCGCCTGCGCGCCCTCGGGTCCAGATGTACCCGGCGGCCGATCTGGAACGGATGGCGCGCATCGCCGCCGCGCGCTGCAAGGAGGCGAGCACGCCGTCGGACCCCGCATGTCTGCTCACCCAGGCCTCCACGTTCCTGAGATACCCGCCCGGGGATCCCGATTGCCGCTACGTCGCGGGGACCGCGCTCTCGGTCGCCGAGTGCTCGCAGTTCGAGGAGGGCTGTCTGAGCGTCGATCCCGGCGATCTCGTCCGCCAGCTCGACGCCTTGCAGAGCGCCGGCAAGGACTGCCAGCGCGAGCCGACCGACGCCGAACGGGCCGAGGTGCTGCGGCTCACGGGCGCGAAGTGATGGACTGAACCGGCGTCGCGCCGGCTCGGTCCGAGGGACGGAGCGCCGTGCTGCGAGCGCCGCGAGCGACGGGGCAGCGAACGCGGTAGAGCGAGCCGCCGTGATGGGTGTCGCGCCCCTCGCTGCGCAACGCGAGCGGCGCGCTCGCTCGCGGCGTCGGCGGCTTGACCCTACGAAACGCATGTCGTCGCGCAGCACGAGGCGCTAGCATGCTCGGCGTGAGCGATCTCGGCCTCAAGGACGCGTGCCTCGATGTTCGTGACGAGCCCGACGGCATCCTGCGTGTGGCGGTCCACGGTGACCTCACGGACGACCGGGCGCGCGCTGTGATCGGCGTGCTGCGGCGGGCGGCGCACGACGGCCGCGACGTCCTGGTGCTCGCCGACGTGCGTCACACGGGATCCATCCCGGCGTCGGCGCGCCGGATATCGGCAGAAGAGATGCGCACCGCGCGCATCGATGCCGTCGCCATCGTAGGAGCGAGCTTCCCCCTGCGCGTCGTCGTGACGCTCCTCGCGAAGGGCGTGCACATCCTCACAGGACAGCTCTACCCGCAGCAGTTCTTCGACACCGAGGGCGAGGCGCGCGCGTGGCTGCTCGCCCAGCGAGACGCGCTCCGGGCCAGGCGGCGTCCGGTCGCTTGACGCCAGCACCGGCGCACAACGCGCCGCAGAGGCGCTAGCATGCTCGGCATGAGCGATCTCGGTTTGAAGGACGCGAGGCCCGGAGTTCATGAAGAGCCCGACGGCATCCTGCGCGTGGCGGTCCAGGGCGAGCTCACGGAAGACCGAGCGCGCGCGATCATCGGCGCGCTCAGGCGCGTGGCGGAGAGCGGCGGCGACGTCCTGGTGCTCGTCGACGCGCGTCACATGGGCCCCGTCCCGCCGCCGGCGCGCAAGGCGCTCACGGAAGAGGTGCGGAGCGCGCGCCTCGACGCGATCGCGCTCGTCGGGGCGAGCTTCTCCGTGCGCGTCATCGTGGCGCTCCTCGCGAAAGGCATCCAGATGGTCACGGGACGGCCCTACCCGCAGCAGTTCTTTGCCACGGAGGAAGAGGGGCGCGCATGGCTGCTCGCTCAGCGGGACGCCCTCCGGGCCGGGCGGCGCCCGGCCCCCTGACCATCGCATCCTCGTTCATCGCCCGCGGTCGTTTTGCGCTTTTGCGCCGTGGCGCCTTTGTCAGGCCTGGGGCGGCAGCTCGGCGAACTGCGGCACGTCGCCCGTGATCCGGAACCAGCTCGCCTTGGAGCCGGCGAAGATGTGGGCTGCCGGCCGGATGCCGGGATCGGTGTCGAGCGCGCCCGCGGGCACCACGGCGAAGCCGCGCTCGGGCGACAGGCGCGGCGCCGCGCCGCCGCAGCCCACGCAGAAGGCCACGCTGAAGAACCGCGCCTCGGGCACCTTGTAGCTCGCGACCTGCGCGTCGCCGCGGACCCAGCGGAACCTGTCCAGGGCCACGAACACGTTGGCCGCGTGCGCGGCGCTGCGCCCGCGGCGGCAGCGCGTGCAGTGGCAGTACATCATGCGCAGGGGCGCGCCCTCGAACTCGAAGGCCACGTCGCCGCACAGGCAGCTGCCCTGAGTGACTCCCTCTCTGGACGCTGCCGAGGGGCGCTCGACGACCGGCGCCTGGATCTGGGGCGGCCACTGCTCGAACTGCGGCAGGGAGTCCGTGATCGTGTACCAGGGCGCCTTGGAGCCGACGAACTGGTGAAACTGCGGCTCGATGCCGGGATCGCCCTCGAGGTTGCCGGCATGGACCAGGGCGAGCTGCCTGTCCGGGGCGAGCAGCGGCGCGGCCGCGCCGCAGGTGCCGCAGAAGGAGCGATGAGGGCTCGCGCTCGACGCGCGGACGGTGTGCTCGCCGGCGAGCCAGCGAAAGCCTGGCAGCGGCGCGACCGCGGCCGTGGCGAACGCCGAGCCGTGGAACTTGCGGCACATCGAGCAATGACAGTTCAGCATGGTCTGGAACGGACCGTCGATCTCGAAGCGGACCGTTCCGCATAGACACGCGCCCTTGGTCATGGTCGTACCCTTTCGTGGTCGTGCGTCATCCGTGTGCACCGGAGCGATGACCGGGGCGCGCACGTTAGCACGGCGGGGTGCGGCGGAGCGCGCCGCGCCTCAGATCCCGGACAGCACGCCCACGATCGCCTCGCTGATGCGCGACAGGTCTCTCGGCTCGATGACGTAAGGAGGCATGGTATAGACCAGCTTCCCGAACGGCCGTAACCAGACGCCGCGCTCCACGAACGCCGGCTGCACGCGCGCCATGTCGACGGGCCGCTTGAGCTCGACCACGCCGATGGCGCCGAGCACGCGCACGTCGGCCACCGCGTCGAGGGCGCGGCAGGGGGCGAGCTCGCGCTGGAGCTGCGCCTCGATGGCCGAGACCCGCGCGCGCCAGGGCGAATCGAGCAGCAGCCGGACGCTGGCCAGCGCGGCGCTGCACGCGAGCGGATTGCCCATGAACGTCGGACCGTGCATGAACACGCGCGGCTCGCTCCCGGCGATGGTCTCGGCCACCCGCTCCGTGAAGAGCGTGGCGGCCAGGGTCATGGTGCCGCCGGTGAGGGCCTTGCCCAGGCACAGGATGTCCGGCGCGATGCCCGCGTGCTCGCAGCCGAACATCTCCCCGCTGCGGCCGAAGCCGGTCGCGATCTCGTCGAGGACGAGCAGCACGTCGTGGCGGTCGCAGAGGGCGCGCAGCTCGCGCAGGTAGCCCGGGTGGTAGAAGCGCATCCCGCCGGCGCCCTGCACGACGGGCTCGAGGATGACGGCCGCCACCTCGTGCGCGTGCCGCTCGAGCAGGGCGGCCATGCTGCCCAGCGCTTCCGGCGACCAGGGCGCGCCGAAGGCCGGGCCGGGCGCCGGGGCGAACAGGTGCTGGGCGAGCGCGCCGCGAAACAGGTGGTGCATGCCGTTCACGGGGTCGGTGACCGCCATCGCGCCGAACGTGTCGCCGTGGTAGCCGCCGAGCACGCTGACCAGGCGGCGCTTCTCCGGCCGCCCCCGCGCGATGAAGAACTGCAAGGCGAGCTTGATGGCCACCTCGACCGACACGGAGCCGGAGTCGGCGAGGAAGACGCGCGTCAGCGGCTCGGGCGTGAGCGCCACGAGCGCCTCGCACAGCTCGACCGCGGGCGCGTGGGTGAGGCCCCCGAACATGACGTGGCTCATCCGCCCGAGCTGGGCGCTGATGGCCGCCGTCAGGGCCGGGTGCCCGTAGCCGTGGATGGCGGCCCACCAGGAGGACATGCCGTCGACGAGCTCGCGGCCGTCGGTGAGGGTGAGGCGGACGCCCTCCGCGCGCTCGACGGCGAAGAGCGGCGCGCTCGAGATGGGCGCGGCGTAGGGGTGCATCACGCAGCGGCGGTCGCGCGCGACGAGATCGTCTTCGCTAGCCACGGCGCCCTCCTCGGGCCTGCCGATCCGACGGCTCGCGGTCCTCTTCGCGTTCGAGCGGGCTGCGGCGCGCGGGCGCGCGGGTTCCTCGGGGCTCGACCGTTCGCCAGGGCATCGCGGCGCGTCTAGCCCAGAACGCGCGGCGCCACCAGGGGCCGCCGGGCGCGCCGCCCCGGCACCCCTCCGTACGATTCCTCGATCGGGCTGTAACGTTCGGGCCCCCTCCGAGACTGTGCTGGTAGCGGGATGAGCCGCCGTGGCGCCGGGGACAGGCCCGGGCGCAGGGGCGCGCGCATTCATCGCACGTCGAGACACCTGATGACGTCGCGCTCGAGGAGAGCCAGGCGACGATGAGGAGACATCCATGAACGGTTTGCTTCGCAAGGTCCTGCGGTTTGGGACCATGATCTCGGCCGCTGCGCTCATGTCGTCCGCGCTCCCTGCCTGCGGCGGCGGGGACGGCGACGGCGCGACCGGAGCCGGCGGCCCTCAGGGGTCGAACAAGAACACGTATGTCCTGGTCCACGGCGCCTTCGTGGGCGGCTGGGCGTGGGACAAGGTGGTGCCGCTCCTCGAGGCCGGCGGCAACGAGGTGATCGCCCTCGATCTCCCCGGGCACGGCGAGGACCGGACGCCCCTCGCGAACGCCGACCTGCAAGCCTATACCGACGCCGTGGTGGAGGCCATCGACAGCGCCTCGCGCCCCGTGATCCTCGTGGGCCACAGCATGGGCGGCATCGTGGTGAGCCAGGCGGCCGAGCAGCGGCCCGACAAGGTGAAGACGCTGGTCTACCTGACCGCGTTCCTGATGAAGGACGGCCAGTCGCTGAACCAGGAGTGGGCCGACGACGCGGGGGCGGAGATCAAGGCGTACGCGGTCCCGTCGAGCGACGGCACCTCGCTGAGCTTCAAGGAGGGGTGGGCCGAGGAAGCCTTCTGCCAGGATTGCTCTCCGGAGGACATCGAGGCGCTCGAGAGCCACCTGCGCGAGGAGCCCGCCAAGCCGTTCGACGAGCCCATCCACGTCACCGAGGAGCGGTGGGGGAGGGTCCCGCGGGTCTACATCGAGGCGCTCCAGGATCTCGCCATCAGCCCTGCGGAGCAGAGACAGCAGTACACGGCCTTGCCCTGCGAGAAGGTGATCTCGATCGACGCGGGCCACGCCCCCTTCCTGACGAAGCCGAAGGAGGTCGCGGACGCGCTGACCTCGCTGTGACCCGGGCGGCGGCCGCCGTCCTCCGCGGGGCGAGCCGCCAGGGATCTGCGTCGATTGATGGGGGGCTCGCCGGCGTGGTACCGTGCTCCGCGTGTCCCACGACGCTTTGGCCGACGCCGGCGCCGGCGGCACTGCGGCCGCGCCGGCGCAGCGCGCATCGGCCGAGGTAGGCCCGCTCTCCGCGGCGGACGGCGCGGCCTGCTCCGCGGCGCCGGCGGACGACCTCGCGCTCGTCCGCCGGCTCCTCGCGGGCGACGAGCAGGCCTTCGAGCAGCTCGTGACCCAGCTCTACACGCCCATGCTCCGGCTCGCCCGGACCATCGCCGGCCCCGCGTGCGCGCAGGAGGTCGTCCAGGAGACCTGGGCGGCGGTCTTCGACGGGCTCGTCCGCTTCGAGGGGCGCTCCGCGCTGAAGACCTGGGTGTTCCGGATCCTCACGAACCGCGCCAGGACGTGGGGCGCGCGGGAGAAGCGCACGGTCCCCGTCTCCTGGCTGGAGGACGGGGAGCACGGCGGCGAGCCCGCGGTCGACCCGGCCCGATTCGACAGCACGGGCGACTGGGTGAGCCCGCCTGTCCCCTGGACGGAGCAGAGCCCGGAGGGGCTCTTGCTGCGCAAGGAGATCGGCGTCGTGCTCCAGCGGGAGATCGAGGCGCTGGTGCCTGGCCAGCGCGCGGTGGTCCTGCTGCGCGACGTGGAGGGGTGTCCCTCCGACGAGGTCTGCGAGATCCTGGGCATCAGCGAGGCGAACCAGCGGGTCCTTTTGCACCGCGGCAGATCGAAGCTCCGGGCCGCGCTGGAGCGATACCTGACGAGGGGGTGAGCGCGCATGGTCGTCACGTGCTGTCAGCTGACGGAGATGATCACCGACCGGAGAGAGGGGAAGCTGTCCTCGGAGCAGGAAGAGGGCTGCGCGCGGCACCTCGCGTGGTGCGATCGGTGCCGGACCTACCTGCGGCAGATGGATCTGACGATCGATACGCTCCGGGGGATCCCGGGCGAGCCGCTGCACGACGAGGTCCGCGCCGCGCTGTTCGCGCAGTTCCAGCGGCGGAAGACGACCGCGGACTAGCACCGCGGGTCAGAAATCCCGCCAGAAAAGCCGGTCGATGACGAGCGGCCGCCGGAGACATCAGCGCTTGTCATAATATGGCTCCACGGTAGATCAGAAGTAGTGAGCGCGCATGTCGTCGAGCAGGCCCGGCTGCTCCGGCTTCCAGCCGAGGAGCTCACGCGTCGCCTCGCTCGAGGCCCGGTTATCGAGCCCGACGACCATCGACATCCACCCGAAGTGAGCGCCTGCCTCCGCGGCCGGCACGCTCTTCGTCGGCACACCGGTGCCTTTGCCAATCGTCTCCGCGATCGCGCGCATCGTGATGCCTTCCTCAGCGGTGCCGTGCAGCACGGACCCCGGCGGCGCGCTCTCGACGGCGAGCCGGTACAGCCGCGCCGCATCGTCGCGATGCACCGCGGGCCAGTGATGGTTGCCATCGTCGACGTAACCAGCGGCCTTTTTCTCGCGCGCCATATTGATCAGCATTGGGATGAAGCCCTTGTCACCAGCGCCGTGCACCGTCGGAGCCAGCCGGATGACACTGGCACGCACTCCGCGCTTCGCGGCATCGACCACCAGACGTTCGGCCTGCAACCGGACCGTGAGCGGCGAGCTCGCCGGCGACTCGTCCGTCTCGAGCGCGACCTTGCCAGGCTTCGAAACCACCAGCGTGCCGTTCGTGCCGATGAACGCCTTGTTCGTGCCCGCCATCGCATCGAGCATCGCGCTGATCGCGCCGCGATCGATCTGGTTCATCCGCGGGAAGTCCGAGAAGTCCATGTGAAACGCCAGGTGGATCGTCGCATCGGTCGCGCGGACGCCCTCGACGAGGCTCCTCGGGTCCCTGACGTCGCCGCGATAAACCTCCACGCCCTGCGCCTTCAGCTTGTCGGCGCCCGCATCGCTGTGCGCCATGCCGAGTACGCTGTGGCCGGCGCCGCGCAGCTCCTTCAGCACCGCCGTACCGATCCAGCCGGTCGCGCCGGTGACGAACACTCGAATTGACTTGGTCATGTGAGGACCGTAGCCTCGGGTAGCTCGTCCGAAAAGATGAGCAGCTATACTGGTATGGCGGCTACCACCCTCCCCAGGTTCCTGCGCGACCGCCGCGAGCGCGTCCGCCCCGCAACCACCGCGCGCCGACGCACGCCCGGATTGCGCCGCGAGGAGGTCGCCGCCCGGGCCGGTGTGAGCGTGACCTGGTACACATGGCTCGAACAAGGTCGCGGCGGCGTGCCGTCGGGCGACGTGCTCGAGCGCCTCGCCCGCGCCCTCGAGCTCGACGACGCGAATCGCGAGATGCTGTTTCTGCTCGCGCACGGCCGTCCGCCGCCGCGCAAGCCCGCG
The DNA here is from genome assembly GCF_028553905.1 of Sorangium sp. So ce836. Classification (NCBI taxonomy): domain Bacteria; kingdom Pseudomonadati; phylum Myxococcota; order Polyangiales; family Polyangiaceae; genus Sorangium; species Sorangium sp. So ce836. The sequence continues at coordinate 1,311,991 of NZ_CP102233.1, forward strand.
CCGCCCGCAGCGGTCACGCCGTCGCTCCAGCTCGTGCTCGACAACCTCTCCATCCCCGCGTTCGTGAAGACGCCGACGTTCCAGATCGTCGCCTGGAATCGCGCGGCGGTCGCGGTGCTCGGCGATTACGCGGCGGTCCCGGAGCGCGACCGCAACTTGCTGCGCCGGGTCTTCCAACCGGGGTCAGAAAACAAGGTGCACCACGTCGAAGACGTTCGCCGTACCTGTCTAGCGTCCTTTCGCGTCGACATCGCGCGTGCTGGCCAATCTGACCAGGCGACGGCGCTGATCGACGAATTGATGGAGACGAGCCCCGACTTTCGCCGCCTGTGGGACGAAGGTGAGATCCGGTCGCAGGGCGGGTTTCAGAAGCGGCTCGTCCGTCCCGATGTCGGCGAGATCGTGCTCGAGTCGTCGGTGTTCCACGTCGAAGGCAGCGACGGCCTCTCGGTGCTCGTGTTATCCCCCGCGAACGAGGCGAGCGCGCGCGCCGTCGCGCAGCTGGTTCAACGGTCCGGAGCCTGATCGAGGAGCCGCGCGAGCAGGTCGCTGGAGCGCTCGCGATCCGCCTTCGCGAACGAGGCGGCGAGCGCGTCGACCTCGCCGGCCACCACGTCTTCCGTCGCGCACCGCCAGCGCCGCTCGGGCGCGCGAGCTTCAGGCCGGAAAGTCCGTCGACGCCGAGACCGCGCGCCACGCGGCGAGCTCCTGCGCCACGAACGCGTTCTTCGCCTCGATCGCGGCGATGGCGTCGGTGCCGAGCGGAAGACGGAGCGGCGGGTTCTCCGCGCGGGCGAGCTCGACGACCACGCGGGCGAGCCGCACCGGGTCGCCAGGCTGCTGGAGGCTGACCTCCTTCGCGTAGCTCCGGACCTTGCCCGCGGTCTCCGCATAATCGTCGATGACCTTTCCCGTCGCCACGGCGGACTTCGCCTCCAGGAACTCCGTTCGGAAGTAGCCCGGCTCGATGACCGTCACCGCGATGCCGAGCGGCGCGAGCTCTGCGTGCAGCGCCTCCGAGATCCCCTCGACGGCGAACTTCGTCGAGCAGTAGATGCCGAACCCAGGCCCCGACCGATAGCCGCCCACCGACGAGAGGTTCATGATCCTGCCGGCGCGCTGCTTCCGGAGCTGCGGAAGCACGGCGCGCGTCACCGCGAGCAGGCCGAACACGTTCGTCTCGTAGACGCGCCGCACCTCGTCGCCCTGGGTCTCCTCGATCGCGCCGACGACGCCGTAGCCGGCGTTGTTCACCAGCACATCGATCCGGCCGAACCGAGCGACGGCGGCCTCGACCGCGGCGGCGATGGACGCCTCGTCCGTCACGTCGAGCGCGACGGGGAGGAGCGCCTCATGTTGCCCGAAGCGTTCCGTGATGCTCCTCGGATCGCGCGCGGTGGCGACCACCCGATCGCCGGCGGCGAGCGCCGCGTTCGCGATCTCCGCGCCGATTCCGCGCGATGCTCCCGTGATGAACCACACACGCTCGTTCTCGCTCGTTTCCATGGGGATCTCCTCTTCTGGTCCGGGGGTGCGCCCCCTCGCAGGAGTGAACATGCAGCATCCCGATCGTGAAGAAAATGCGCAGAACGCTTGAAGCTCTATGAACGTACGTTTCATAATCGGGCATGATCGACGCGCTCGACGGGCTCACGACGTTCCTCGCCGTGGGCCGCTGCAAGAGCTTCACCGCCGCGGCCGCGGCGCTCGGCGTCACCCCCACCGCCGTGAGCCAGAAGATCAAGCTCCTCGAGCGACGGTACGGCGTGGTGCTGTTTCAGCGGACCACGAGGCGCGTCGCGCTCACGGAGCCGGGCGCGAGCCTCTTTCAGCGCCTCCAGCCCGCGATCGCCGACGTCGAGGGCGCGCTCGCCGCGCTCGGCGACTACCGCGGGCGTCCCTCCGGGAACCTCCGCATCACCGCGCCGCGCATGAGCGGCGCATGGCTCCTCGCTCCGCTCGTGGCGCAGATGCGGGAGGCGTACCCGGAGCTGTCCATCGAGGTCTCGCTCGACGACGCCTTCGTCGACCTCGTGGCAGCCGGCTTCGACGCGGGCATCCGGCTCGGCGACGCGGTCGAGAAGGACATGGTGCGCGTCCCGATCACGAGCGACTCGTCGTGGTCGATCGTCGGCTCGCCGGCCTACCTCGCGGAGGCGGGGCGACCGCGCGCGCCGGAGGACCTCGTCCACCATCGCGCCATCCGCCAGCGCCTCATCGCGAGCGGCACCGTCTATCGCTGGGAGCTCGAACGCCGGGGCAAGACGATCACGGTCGATGTTCCCGGCGGCGTCGTCGTCGACGATATCGCGCTCATGGTCGCGCTCGCGTGCGCGGGGTCGGGCCTCGCGTACGTCCCCGACCAGGCCATCGAGCGCGACCTCGCCGAGGGACGGCTGGAGCGCGTGCTCGAGGCGTTCATCACGAAGGGACCTGGCTTCTACCTGTACTTTCCGGCGCGCACCCAGGAGCAGCCGAAGCTCCGCGCGCTGATCGAGAGCGTCACGAGCGCTCGCGGGCAGAAGGCCAAGCGTCGTTCAGGTCGGACCGGCGCCTCCGGCGGCGAGGGCCCCGCGTGAGCCCGGACCCACCCGCGGCCCGGCGCGGCCGCCGCTGCGGCGCCACGCCGCCGCCCTCGGCGCCGGCGCTGTCCCCTCACGACGACGGCCGCGTTGCCTCGGTTCAGCCCCCGCCGGCGCGCCGCACGGCGACGCCGACGCCGGCGGTGCTCCAGCAGTTGCTCACATTCCAGGAGATGGTGGTGTTGGAGTTGGCCACGAGGTAGCCGGCGAGCGCGACCATGGTCGCCGGCGAGGTCAGGCGCAGGTTCATCGTCGAGGTGGCCGAGGTGGGGCTGATGGCGGGGCTGGCGTTGGCGTTGCGCGCCGCCATCACCGTGTACACGAACGAGTTGGTCGCGCTGAAGTTGGTGGTGACCCCTCGGGCCGTGCCGTTGCAGTCCATCGCGTTGTTGAGGAGGCCAGTCGAGGTGGCGCTCGCGAACGGGTTCGACTGATGCACGCCCTTCAGCTCCACCACGTTGGCGAAGTACATGCCCCAGCTGGCCGAGTTCGCCATCTGCACCACCACGGGCCTGGTGCCGGTGGTGGCCGGCAGCTGGCTGTCCAGGAGGTAGTAGATGCGCGCCGTGGCGTTGTTCTCGGTTGTCACCCCGTTGAAGAGCGTCATCGGCGTGCCGTCGTAGGTGACGCTCACCGGCACGAGCGCGTTCTCGGAGGCGACAACCCCGACCAGGACCATGCGATCGTTGCCCGACGGCGACTGCAGCGCGTGGTTCACGGTGATGATGGGCGTCGTCGACCCGCTGGCGCTCACGCTGCCGGTGCCCGAGTTGACGACGACGATGTCCGGCGTGACGACGCAGCTGCCGTTCGAGCAGATGGGCCTCGCTCCCGAGCACACGTGGCCGCAGTCGCCGCAGTTGCTGGAGGTGCCGAGCTGGGTGGTGCAGCCGTCGCTCGGGTCGCCGCACGCCTTCCAGCCCGGGTTGCAGGTGGGCACGCAGGTGCCGCTCCTGCAGGCGGTGGTGCTCGCGTTCGCCTGGAGGCACCGGGTGTTGCAAGCGCCGCAGGCGTTGATGTCGCTGGAGACGTCCTTCTCGCAGCCGTTCATGCCGTCGCCGTCGCAGTTGCGCCACAGGCCGCTGCACACCGGGTTGCAGCCCGACCGGCTGCACTGGTTGCTGGTGACGTGGGCGCTGGCCCCGCTCTCGCACACGAGGTTGCAGCCGAGGCAGTTGCTCGCGTCGCTCCACAGGTCGATGTTGCAGCCGTTCCTCGGTACCCCGCAGTCGTCGTACTGCGCGCTCGTGCACACCGGGTTGCAGGTGCCGTCGATGCACAGGTTGCTGGTGGTGTGGATGGTGTTGCACTGGGTGCCGCAGCCGCCGCAGTGCGCCTCATCGGTCCTGATGTTGGCCTCGCAGCCGTCGGTCAGCGAGCTGTTGCAGTTGGCATAGTCCGCCTTGCAGCTGACGAAGGAGCAGGCGCCGCTCTGGCAGGTCGCGGTGGCGTTTGCGTAGATCGTGTTGCAGTTGACGCCGCCGGCGGCCGCGCAGGCGCCGCAGTGGGTCTGGTTGGCGTTGACGTTCGTCTCGCAGCCGTTGTCCGGGTCGCCGTCGCAGTCGCCCATCCCGCTGTTGCAGGTCCTCACCTTGCACTCGCCGCCCTCGCACTTGGGGGCGCCGCCGGCGATGGTGCAGACCTCGCCGCAGCCGCCGCAGTGGCTGAGGCTCGTCGCCGTGTTTGTCTCGCAGCCGTTCTCGTAGCTGCCGTCGCAGTCGGCGAAGCCCGGCTCGCAGGTGCCGATGGCGCAGCCGGTGGCCGTGCACTTGCCGGTGCCGTTGGCGACCGTGCACAGGCTGCCGCACGTGCCGCAGTTCTCCGGATCGGCGGCCAGGTTCACCTCGCAGCTGTCGTCGGGGTCGCCGTTGCAATCGCCCCTGCCGGCCGGGCAAACCGTCTCTCCGCACTCGCCGTCGCGGCACCAGGGCCTGCCGCCCGCCGTGGGCTTGCACTCGATTCCGCACCCGCCGCAGTTCAACACGTCGCGGGTGACCGCCCTCTCGCAGCCGTCGCCGACCAGGCCGTTGCAGTCGGTGAAGCCCTCGTCGCACGCGATCTTGCACTCCGACGCCTCGCAATACGCGTCGCCGTTCACGGCCGGGCACAGCTCGTCGCACCCGCCGCAATGGCTCGAGTCGGTCGCGGTGTTCACCTCGCAGCCGTTCTCGGGGTCGCCGTCGCAGTCGGCGTAAGGTGCTTCGCACTCCTTGACCTTGCAGGCGCCGCCCTGGCACTCGGCCGTCGCGCGCGGCAGCGCGCACTTCTGGCCGCAGGCGCCGCAGTTGTCCACGTCGCCGCGCAGGTTCACCTCGCACTCACCCTCGACCTGGCGATCGCAGTTGGCGTAGCCATCCGGGCAGGTGGGGCCGCACACGCCGTCGATGCAATCGCTGCTGAGGCAGTCCTTGCTCGAGCGGCAATTTTTTCGGTCCTCGCAGCCCCCGCAGTCGGCGCCGCAGTCCACGTCGCTCTCGGTGCCGTTGTGCACGCCATCGGTGCAGGTCGGCGCGACGCACAGGCCCTCCTGGCACACGCGGCTCTCGCAGTCGCTGGCCAGGTTGCAGTCTTGGCCGGTCGCGCACTTCTTGTCGCAGCTGCCGCCGCAATCGATGTCCGACTCCGAGCCGTCGCGGGCGTGGTTCATGCAACCCGCTTCCTGGCAGATGCCGTCGATGCACTCGCCCTCGGCGCAGTCGCGGCTCGCGGCGCAGCCGGCGCCGAGCGGGCACGGATCGCACTCGCCGCCGCAGTTCAGGCCCGTCTCGCCGTCGGACTGCGCGTCATCGGTACAGTGCGCCGGCGGGCCGGGGTCGTATTCCGACGGGAACTCGAAGTCCGGCACGCTGCACGAGGCGGCGGAGATCCCCGCCGTCAGCGCGGCGGCCGAGAACGCGCGGAGCAGCGCGAAGCAACGCAGAAAGCTCGGGGTCGACATCCAACGGCAAAAGTATCATCCTCCGGCGGATCTCGCGGCCACAAATCGAGACGGCGGCAGGAGCAGCGCCGGGAACAGCGCCGAGCTCTGCCGGCACGCTCGCACCTCCGACGACGACGCGGCGCGGCGTCGCGCCGCGAAGGCCGCGCCGCCACGTTGACAGGAGCGGAGACGGCAAGCGACTATGGTAAGCCTCGCATGAGGAGTCTTCTACGAATGTTCCGCGTCGCAGCGGTGAGGAATTTTCTACGAATGTTCCGCGTCGCAGCGGTGAGGAATTTTCCACGGATGTTCCGCGTCGCAGCGGTGCTGCTGCTGCTCGAGGCGCCCGCGCTCGCCCAGGACGACGACGCGCTCAAGCGAGCTCGCGCGCAGTTCCAGCAAGCGACCGAGCTCGAGCAGGCGGGCAACTGGGCCGCGGCCCTGCAGCAGTTCCGCGAGGTCGGCCAGGTGCGGATGACGCCGCAAGTCCGGTTCCACATCGCCGTGTGCGAGGAGAACCTGGGGCGGCTCGTGGCCGCGCTCGGCGGCTACGAGCTGGCGCTCGCCGAGGCCGACGCCGTGGGGCCCGATTTTCGGGGCGAGGTCGAGCAGTCGATCGGCCGGCTGCGCGCCCGGATCCCGAAGCTCGTCATCGCGCGCGGCAAGGGGGCGGCCTCCGCGGCCATGGCGCTCGACGGCGTCGCCCTCGGCGGTGCGTCGATCGGCGTCGAGGTGCCGCTCGATCCCGGGCCTCACGCGCTCACCGCCAAGGCGCCCAATCACAAGCCGTTTCAAAAGACGGTGGAGCTGAAAGAGGGAGGGGTGACGCGCGTCGAGGTGACGCTCGAAGCGTTGCCGCAAGAGTTGCTGATCCGGGCGGGCGCCTTGCAGGAGAAGCCGCCGTCCAAGGTGGTGCCGGTCGTCGTCGGGGGCGTCGGCGCCGCGAGCCTGGTCGGCTCCGGGGTGCTGTTCTTGCTCCGCCAGGGGGCGCTCAAGGATCTCGAAGACGCCTGCGGTCCGGGCGGCAAGTCGTGCCCGCGCTCCATGGCGTCGCGCTACGACGACCTCAAGTTCTATCACTACGGCGCGCAGGTGGCGCTCGGCGTCGGCGTCGCCGCGGTCGGCACGGCGACCGCGATCTTGCTCCTCCAGAAGAAGCCCAAAGAGCCCGCGAAGACCTCGCTCGAGCTCGCGCCCGTCGCGGGCGCATCCGAGATAGGCGCGAGTCTCTCAGGCGCGTTCTGAGCGTCAGAACCCCGGATCGTGCTTCCACGACTTGGGCGGCGCGGACGTCGGCGCCGGGCTCGGCGACTTGACCTGCTCGGCGGGCTTGTCCCGACGGCGGGGCGCTGGGCTCGCGGGTGATGCCGGGCGCGGCGCCGGCGCTGCGCTGGCCGAGGCGGAGGCAGAGGGCTCGCCCGGGGGCGCGCCGACCTCGGTCGCAGGGGGCGCCTCCGCCTGGGGAGGCGCCGGCGCCTCCGTCTTGGGGAGCGCCGGCGCCGGGGCGGCGGTCGCGGCGACGGAAGGAAGAGGGGCTGGTGCGTCGGCGCTCCGGAGCAGCAGCACGGTGAGCAGGCCGGCGGCGAAGAGACAGAGGATCACGACGGCGAGCGGCGCGCGGCTCCTGGAGCGCGCGAACGGAGGGAGCTCGTCGTCGAGCGCGCCCCTTCCCGCCGCGCCCGGGGCTGCGCGGCGGGGGTCGACGGGGTTGAAGGCGCTCACCACCGAGTGGCTCGTGCCGGTCACGTCGGAGATGCCGAGGTTGCCGCTCGGCGGATTGCGGTCGGCGCGCTCCAGCGCTTCGGCGAGGGCCGCGCGCGTTTGCTGGTGCTCCTCCTCGAACAGCTCGCGGATGAAATGGGCGACGTCGTCCTCGGTGGCTCGCTGGTTCGGCGGCAGCGCCCTGTCGAGCGCTCGCAGCAGCTCGTTGGCCGTGGCGTAGCGCTGGTCGCGCTCTTTTTCGAGCGCGCGCATCAGCACGGCCTCGAGCAACGGCGGGTAGTCGGGCTGGAACGTGTGCGGCGCCACCACCGGGTCCGGCGACGAGATGGCGAACAGCGTCGCGCCCTCGGATTCCCTGCGGAACGGGTGTTTGCCGGTGGTGAGCGCGTAGAGCACGATGCCCATCGCGAACACGTCGACGCGCCGGTCGATCGCGTCGCCGCGCACCTGCTCGGGCGCCGTGTAGCTCACCTTGCCCTTGAGCTGGCCGGCCTTCGTGGTGCTGTCGTTGAACGCGGTGGCCTTGGCCACGCCGAAGTCCACCACCTTGGCCATGCCGTTGTACGTGACCAGGATGTTCTGCGGGGAGATGTCGCGGTGCACCAGGCCGACGAGCTTGCCGCTGTTGTCCTTGAGCTCGTGCGCGGCGTGCAGGCCGGCGCAGGCCTGCGCCACGATGCGCATGGCGATCGGGATCGGCACGCCGCTCCGCCGCTTCGCGACCTTCATCACCTGGCTGAGCGGGACGCCGTCGATCCACTCCATCGCCAGGAACAGCACGCCGTCCTGCTCGCCGAGGTCGAGGATCTCGACGGCGTGCGGGTGGCGGATCTGGGACGCGAGCGACGCCTCCAGGAGGAACATGCGCTCGAACTGGTCGTCCTCGGACAGCTTCGGCAGCATCGTCTTTACGGCGACGATCTTCTGGAAGCCGCGCGTCCCCTTCAGCCGCGCCGCCCACACCATGGCCATGCCGCCTGCTGCGATCGGCAGCAGCAGCTCGTAACGACCCAACACGGACCCGGGCCCGAGCTCGGCCGAGGCGCTGGGTAAGATATTCGGCGCAGTATTCACGCTACTCGGAAGGTTAACTACGGCCCCTGACTGTACGAGTGTGCGGCGAAACCAAGCAAGAGCCTAGCGGCAAGAAACACGGCGGAGGCAGGTTGCGGCTGTCGCACCAATACCCCACCCCCTTCTTACATTCACCGGCAGCCGGCGGCAACGCTTCGCAGGTGGGCAGCTGCCGCTTCCGCAGGCCGTGGAGTGAAGGCGGCCTCGTCCGGTGCATGGCTCGCTTGTAGATACAGCGTTGTTTTTCCAGGAGGACTGGATCCCATAGAGGGCTCTATGTACACCAGCGCGTGCATCGTGGCTGTACGGTGGGCGGGACGGCCGCAACGAGGAGCTTGACTTCGGATCGCGTTTGGATGTCCGACCCCGGAGACCGCGACCCAGGTGGGCGTGCGGTGGGGGGCGTCTGGCCGACCACGTGCGGCCCGCCTACATGTCGGGCTGGCCCGGCCGGGGTCCCGTCCAGCAAGCGGAAGGCCGCACCTTCCTCAGGTCAGGATCTCGACAACCCCGTCCGATCCATTCACGCGGATGCGTTGCCCATCCCGGATCAACTTGGTCGCATTTTCCACGCTGACGACGGCCGGCAAGCCGTATTCCCGGGCGATCACCGCGCCATGGGTCATCATGCCCCCCACCTCGGTCACCAGGCCCTTGATGGACACGAACACGGGCGTCCAGCTCGGGTCGGTGAAGGCGGTGACCAGGATGTCCCCCGCCTCCAGATCCGCATTGGCCATGTCCATGAGGACGCGGGCTCGCCCCTCGACGACGCCGGAGGAGACCGGTAGGCCGACGAGGGCTCCGGCGGGGAGATCGGCTCGCTTGTACGCACCTGACACGATTTCCCCGTCGGACGTCATGACGCGCGGCGGCGTCATCTTCTTGTGGAGCTCGTGTTCGGCTCTCCGTTGGCTGACGATCTGGTCGTCCAGCCGATGCGTGCGCACGACCTCGCGGAGCTCGTCGAACGTGAGATAGTAGATGTCTTCGAGGTCGTGGATCACGTTGGCCTGCACGAGCCGCTCGGCTTCTCGCAGCAAGGCCTGCTTGTAAACGAAGTAGCGATTGACGATGGCGTACTTCGGATACTCGCGATAACCGAGGAAGCTCCGGAGCCGGCCGATCATCCGCTGGGCTTCGCTGGCCTTCTGCTCCCCATCCGGCAGCTGCCTCAACCGGTCGAGCAGCTCTTGCGCTCGCTGCAAGGCCTCCTGCCGCCCCTGCTCGAACCTCCGCTTGCCGGCGTGAGGCTCGAAGTTCTTGATGTTGCTCACGATCAAGGGGACCAGGGTCGTCGGCTCCTCGCTCCAGCGGGCCCTCGTGATGTCGATTTCCCCGGCGCATCGCATGCCGTATTTCTGAAGGTACGCCAGGATGGCGTCCCGGGCCCGCCGCCCACCGTCGAGCTCGACCAGCTCATCCAGGAAGCCATCGTGCTTCACGTTCTGCAGATACGCGACCACGTCCGGATAAGGGCGGATCACGTCGGCGACGTCCATGAGCTCCAGGCCCATCTCCGACGTGATGTTGTTCGACACGGACTGGGAGAGCGTGTCCGCGGCGTTCCTCTCGCCGAGCCACTCCATCATCTTGTCGTTGAGCCACCATGAAGCGTTCATGGCCGCCATGATCGCGCCCATGTTCGGTGGACCGAACAAGGACTTCTTCATTCGCTGGATGTCCTCCAGGATGAAGTCGAGCAACGCCGTTCCGGTCTTGGTCCGGATGTCGCGCTTCAGCTCCTCGAGCGCGGCCTGGGCACGCTCGATCAGCGCCGTGACGATCGCCGGGTCGTCCTCGACCTGCGCGTCGAAGCGCGAGGGCGACGTGCCTTGCTCGCCCTGGCCGGGGCGCGAGGCCGTCGGATCGGCGGGCAAGGGCTCGATGAAGTCTCCCCGCTCGAGGAGGGTCGAGAGGGCGTCCTTGATGAGCGGATCGGAGCGCCCTATGACATTCATGAGGACGTCCCGGCTGGCCGGTGAGGCCAGCTGCTTCGTGGGATCGACGAACAGCCTGCCACCCGCTGCGTACATATGGCCAGTAGCGGACAGCTGGAACAAGGACAGCCCGAGGGGCTTCATGGGGTCGGTCATCATCTGTTGATGGCCGACGGAGATGTAGACGTGGTTGCCTGGATCCCCTGCTCGGGGGATGGGATACAGCGTCGTGATCGGCCGGCTCTGGACGACGTGGAGCTCCTCCTCGACCAGGCACCACTCGATGTCCTGGGGGTGGCCGAAATGCCCTTCGATCTGCCGGCCCAGGCGCTCGAGCCGCAGGATCTGCGCGTCCGTCAGCACCTGGCCGCCCTGCCGCTCGGGCTCGATCGCCCGCTCTTCGGTGCCGCCCTCCTTCAAGGCGCGCGTGGCCAGCGTCTTCTTGGCGATCGCCTTCTCGATGATCTGGCCGCCCCGCACCTTGTAGCGATCGGCGCTCGCCAGGCCGGAGACCAGGGCCTCCCCCAGGCCGAAGCCAGCCTCGATCGACGACACCTTCCGGTTCGACGTGACGGGATCGGCCGTGAACAAGATCCCGGCCGCCTGCGCGAGGACCATCTTCTGCACCACCACCGCCATGTGGACCTTGCGGTGGTCGAAGCCGTGCTGGATCCGGTAGGTCACCGCCCGCTCGGTGAAGAGCGATGCCCAGCACCGGCGGACGTGCTGCAGGACCGTCTGCGTCCCGATGACGTTCAGGTACGTATCCTGCTGGCCCGCGAAGGAGGCCCCCGGCAAATCCTCCGCCGTCGCGCTGGACCGTACGGCGTAAGCGTCGCCCGCGCCGAGCCTGGAGAGAGCCTGGGTGAGCGCATCCCGCAGGTCCTCGGGCATGGCCGTCCCTTCGATGATCCGGCGCAGCTCGCCGCTGAGCTCCCGGATCCCGCCCCGGTCCTCCACCTCGAGCGACGACAACCGATCGAGCAACCCGCCGATCGACGGCGCTTCTCCCATGATCCGCTGGAAGGCTTCGGTCGTGACGCAAAAGCCAGCGGGCACGCGGATCCCCTCGATCCTGGAGACCTCCCCCAGGTTCGCGCCCTTCCCCCCGACCACCTTGGCCTTCGTTCGATCGACCTCCTGGAGACCGAGCACATAGGTCCGCATCCGTTCACCTCCATCAGGGCGTCGGCAGCTCGTTCGCTGCGACGGATCGTCACGCCCCCCCGTCGAAGGGCGCCACTATAACGACCCACGGAGAGGGCCGCCAGGGACGCGGGGAAGATCGAGGGCGACTTGGGTGGTCCAGCGGACAGCGATCCCGGGGCTGCTCGCGGCGCGGCGCATGGCCTATTCTTGGCGGCTTCTTCAGGAGCCCCCCTCGATGCGCATCGCGATCCTCTCGACCTACACCCACCCGAGCCGCCTGCACCGCAAGGAGCGCTCGATCATGCAGTCCTCCGTGCCCGAGCTCATCGCGGCCCTGTGCCCGCCGGACGCCGAGATCGAGCTCTACAACGAGAAGGAGACGGACATCCCCCTCGATCGTCCCTGGGACCTCGTGTTCTTTTCGTACCTGCACGCCTATTACGAGCACACAAAGGTGCTCTCCGCGCTGCTCCGGCGGCGCGGCGTCACCACCGTGGCCGGCGGCCGGCACGCGAGCCATTTCCGCGCGGACGCGCTCCAGCACTTCGACGCGGTGATCGCGGGCGACCCGGAGTCGAACGTCCCGGCCCTCATCGCCGACTTCCAGCGGAACGAGCTCCAGCCCGTCTACGCGCTCCCTCCGGTGCCCCCGGACCGGATCCCCACCTACCGCTACGATCTGATCGATTACCGGAACAACCTCGTTCGCCTGCCGGGCATCGAGGCGTCGCGCGGCTGCCCCTTCTCCTGCAATTTCTGCGTGCTGACCGGGCACGAGCAGTACCGATACCGCCCGATCGACCACGTGATCCGGGACATCCGCGACAGGATGATCTTCAACCGGCGCATTCCGGGGGTGACCGGCGACGCGTTCAGCTTCCTCGACAACAACCTGGGCGGCTCTCCCCGCTACCTGCGGGAGCTCTGCGAGGCGCTGATCCCTCTCAAGAAGATCTGGGGCTGCGCGCTCACCTTCAACGTGCTGCGCGACCCGGAGCTGGTGCGCCTCATGGGGCGCGCGGGGTGCCGCTACGTCTACACCGGGCTGGAGTCGCTGAACCCCGAGTCGATCAGCGCGATGAACAAGGGCCAGAACAAGCTGAGCGAGGTCCGCGAGGTGATGCACCGGGCCTCGGCGAGCGGGATCGTGCTCTCGTTCGGGCTCCTCGTGGGCGCGGACGGGGACACCAACGAGTACCTCGAGCGGCTGCCCGAATACCTCCACGACCTCGGGGATCAGTGCCCGACGTTCCTGGGGATCGTCTGTCCGTACCCGGAGACGCCGTTCTTCGCGCAGGTGGCGGCCGAGGGGCGGCTCCTGCCCGGGGTGACCAGCCGGGACCTCGACGGGTACACCCTCTGTCACCGGCCGACCCGGCTGGACGCCTCCGAGGCGATCGAGCACTTCCAGCGCCTGAGCCGCGCCCTGGGCGGCCTGCGCAGCGTGGGCCGCCACCTGTGGAGCCGGCTGATGACGAGCGACCTGCCCCGCTACAAGGCGTGCGTCGTGATGTCGGCGCCCGAGGTGATGAGCCTGCGCGCGCCGCTCGCCAACCGCGCGCGCAGCTACATCGCCGGGCGCGACCCGATCGAGGCGTGGGACGCGGCGAGGATGCGGGAGCTCGGCCTCGAGCCGCAGCGCATCGACGCCTCGTCCTGCCGGGCGGATCCGCGCGGCCTCGCCCGGATCCGGCCGCGGCGGGGGAGCGGCCCGGCGGCGGTCGTGCGGGGAGGGGAGCCGTCATGAGGGGCCGCGCGAGCGGCGCGGCGATCGCCTACTTCGCCCTGGTCCACGCGCTGGCCGTCCTCGGGCTGCTCCTGCCGATCCGCGCGAGCTTCGTCGCCCTCGCGGCCGGGCTGTACACGGCGCTCCACCTGTCCACCATCGTCGGCCTGCACCGGCTGCTCTCGCACCGCGCGTTCCGCTGCCCGAGGTGGGTCGAGTACGCGCTCGTGTCGGTGGCGATGATCAGCGGCCAGGGCAGCCCGATCGCGTGGGTGGCGACGCACCGGCGGCACCACGCGCACACCGATCGCGAGGGCGACGTCCACTCGCCGCGGCGAGGCCTCTGGTACGCGCACCTCGGGTGGATCGTCGACGACGGCTCGACCGATCCCCGCGATCCGGAGCGGTACTGCCGCGATCTGGCCGGCGATCCCTACTACCGGTGGCTCCTCCGGTGGCGGTTCGCGCCGCAGGCGGCGGCGGTGCTGCTCGCGGGGCTCGCGCTGGGCTGGGGCGCGGTGCCGTTCGTGTTCTTCCTGCCGCTCGTGTGCTGGATGCACGCGACCTACCTGGTGAACTCGGTCTGCCACGCGCCCCGCTTCGGCCGCCGCGCGTTCGAGACCCGCGACGGGAGCCGCAACGTGGGCTGGGTGGCGGTCCTGACCTTCGGCGAGGGCTGGCACAACAACCACCACGCCTTCCCGCGCGCCGCCCGCTACGGGATGGCGCCAGGGCAGCACGACCTCGCGTTCCTGTTCATCCGCGCGCTCGCGGCGCTGGGGCTCGCGTCGGACCTCCAGCCCGGGCCGGAGGGGCGTGGTGGTCGCGGCGGACCTGAACCTTGCGCCCCTTGAGCCGGGTGGCGCGCAGCGCCTCGATGACGCTGTCCGCCGCGTCGGCCGGCACCTCGACCACGGAGAAGCCGTCCGCGATCTGGATGGCCCCGATGTCGCGCGAGCTCAGCGACGCCTCGTTCGCGATCGCGCCGACCAGATCCGCCGGCCGGATGCCCGCGGCGCGCCCCGCGCCGATGTAGACCCGCACGACGCTGCCGTCGGCCTCCCGCTCCTCGCGCTCCCCGCGCCGCGGCCGCCCAGGGGCCTCTCCCGGCCGCCCGCGCGCCCCCGGCGGGGCGCGCCGCGCGCGGTCGTCGCGCGCGCGCTCCGGCGCGGGCGGCGGCGGCCGGAACGACGGGATCTCCGCCTTGTCCTCCTCCCGATCCCCCTCCGTCGCGCGGTGCGCGAGCTGCACCGCCGCCGCGGCGATGTCCATCACGTCGAACTCGTCGGCGAGCCCCTCGACCACGACCCGGAACCGCTCGGCGCCGCCCTGGAGGAGCGCCTCCCGGAGCGACGCCCGCGTCAGCTCGAGGCGCCGGGCGCGCAGATCGGCCACCGTCGGGAGGGTGGCGGCCTCGATGCGCTGGCCCGTGAGCCGCTCGACGTTGCGGAGCAGGTAGTGCTCGCGCGGCTCGATCAGCGTGATCGCCGCCCCCTCCCGGCCGGCGCGGCCCGTGCGGCCGATGCGGTGGACGTACACCTCGGCGGCGCAGGGGACGTCGTAGTTGATGACGTGCGAGACGTGCTCGATGTCGAGCCCCCGCGCCGCCACGTCGGTCGCGACGAGCAGGTCGGCCGCGCCGGCGCGGAAGCGCGCCATCACGCGATCCCGGTGCTCCTGCGAGAAGCCGCCGTGGAGCGCCTGGGCCTCGTAGCCGCGGGCGCGCAGCGCCTCGGTCAGCTCGTCCACCTCGTTGCGCGTGCGGCAGAAGAGGATCGCCGACGACGGGTCCTCCATGTCGAGCACCCGCGTCAGGGCCGCGGGCTTGTGCGCCCGCGGCACGATATACGCCGTCTGGCGCACGCGCGGGAGCTCGCCCGGGGCCGCCTTCTCGACCGCGATCTTGACCCGCACCGGGTCGCGCAGGTGCCGGCCGGCGATCGCGGCGATCCGCGCCGGCAGCGTCGCCGAGAAGAGCACCGTCTGCCGCTCGCCCGGCGTGGCCGCGAGGATCTCCTCCAGCGCCTCGGCGAAGCCCATGTCGAGCATCTCGTCCGCCTCGTCGAGCACGACGGTGCGGATGCCGTCGAGGGCGAGCGTGCCGCGGCCGATGTGGTCGAGCGCGCGGCCCGGCGTCGCCACGACGACGTGGACCCCGCGCCGGAGCGCGCGCAGCTGCTGCCCGAACGGCTGGCCGCCGTAGACCGACAGCACCTGCACGCCCAGCCGGCGGCCGTAGCGGTGCATCGCCTCGGCCACCTGCATGGCGAGCTCGCGGGTCGGCACGAGCACGAGGGCCACGGGGCGGCCGGGCGGCGCGCTGCCGATCTCCAGCCGCTGGAGCAGCGGCAGCGCGAACGCGGCCGTCTTCCCGGTGCCGGTGGCGGCCTGCCCGAGCAGGTCGCGCCCGCCGAGGAGGTGCGGGATCGCCTCGCGCTGGATCGGGGTGGGCTCTTCGTAGCCGAGCTCGGCGAGCACGCCGAGGAGGGCAGGCCCGATGCCGAGCGCGGCGAAGCTGGCGGACGAGGTGATCGGTTCCACGGCGGCTCCGCGTCTCATGGGCTCACGCCGGCGTCATGGCAAGCCGGCAGGCGGCGCGGCGCGCGCGCCCGCGTCCCGGTCAGCCGAGCCTCGCGGCGAGGGCGCGGTACCGCTCGGACAGGCGCGCGGCGTCCACCCGGCCGAGGAGCGCGCGAGCGGCCTCCTCGGCGCGGGGGCTGCCCTCGGGCGCGCGGCTCATCGCCTCGAGGTGGAGCTCGAGCGCGCGCCTCTGCTCCGCGAGCGCCTGCGCGGCCCGGCCCCGGAGCTCGAGGATCTCCGCCTGCTCCGCGCAGAGCGCCGCGTACGCGCCGATCTTCTCGGGATCGCCGAGCAGGGTGGCCGCGCCCGCGGCGTCGACCCGGTCGAGCATGTCCCGCATCGGGCCGAAGAGCCCGTCCGCGGTGGCGCGGACGAGCAGCTCCGCCTCGTCGAGCTGGCCGGCGCGCCGGAGCCCGGCGATCCGGCCGATGGCCTCGGCGAGCTGCTCGATCATGCGGAGGAGGTAATCGCGCTGCCTGAGCGACATGAGGTCTCCTGATCGATCCTGGTCACGCGCCCTTCGCGTGAAACTCCACGAAGAACCTGACCGGACCTTCGGGCTCGACGTGGTGCAGCACCTCCGGCGCGACGATCCCGGGGGTCTCCGGGGTGAGCAGGAGCTCTCGCCGCGTGGGCCACTCGACGCGGTAGCGGAGCTGCCCCGAGACCACGTGGATCACCCCCCACACCCCGGGCTTTGTCGCGTGGTTCTTCCGGAGCCCGCCGGGGATCGTGCCCTCGTCGAACTCCGCGGTCCGCTTGTAGGCGACCAGCCCGCCCGGCATGTCGAGCCGATCGCAGCGCACGCAATCGAGCTCGGTGCCGAGCATCGAGGCGCGGCCCTCGGCGGTGAGCACCCACGGGCGCACGACGAAGGGGGGCTTGTGCCGGACGTGCTGGCCGTGACCGCAGCTCAGCTCGGCCACCCAGTCGTCCGCGTCGTCCTTGTGGTAGCCCGTGATCGGTCGGAGCATCCCGGCTTCTTGCTCGAGGGCTGGCTGGGATGCCAGCGCGGGAAAGAGCAGAGCGATTCGAGGACGTCAAGCGAGGCCCGCGGCGCGGGCCGGCAGGGACGCAATACTCTCCTGTCAGGTGCTTCTTCGTGGGTCGAAGGGGCATCCGAACCCACTCGGACGCCGCGCCTACGACGCCGTCGGGCGCCGCTGAATCGGGGACCAGGGGCACGATCCGGCCGCCGCGCGGTCTGCCCTACCGCTGAGATCGCGTGATACGCTCCGATCATGCGCACACGCCTTTCCCTCGCGCTCCTCGCCGCCGCGTCGCTCGCGGCCTGCGTTCCTCCTCGAGCACCCGCGGAGTCGCCCGATCCCTTCGCGATGGCCGGGAACGAGGTCGGGCCGTGGACCGAGCCCGCGCCCGAGGTCGTGGAGAGCCCGGTGGGGCCCGAGACGCCGGAGCAGCGGGCCACACGGCTGCTCGCCAAGGCGACCCTCCTCGACGGCCACAGCAGCGTGCCGTCGCCGCTCCTCGGCGGCGCGCTTCGCCGGGCGAGCCCGGACCACGAGGCGACGGCCGAGGAGCTCGCCGGGATGAAGGCGTCGGGCGCCGCCGGCGCGTTCTTCTCGATCCACGTCGGCGCGCCCTCGGCGCAGGCCTCGTTCGGCGGCGGCGCCGCGCGCCGCGCGCTCGATCTCATCGACGCGACCCACCGGCAGATCGAGCGCCACCGCGAGGCGCTGCTGCTCGCGCGGAGCGCGCGGGACGTGCGCCGCGCCAAGCGTGAGGGCCGGATCGCCGCGCTCCTCGGCATCGACGGCGGGCACGCCATCGAGAACTCGCTGCCGGCGCTGCGCTCGTTCTACCGCCTCGGCGTCCGCACCATGGCGCTCACGCACACCACCACGAACAGCTGGGCGGACTCCGCGGGAGGACCCCTCGAGCCCGGGCTCGCCCGCCACCGCGGCCTCTCCTCCTTCGGCGAGACCGTGGTGCGCGAGATGCAGCGGATCGGCATGCTCGTCGACCTCTCGCACGCGTCGGACGACACGTTCCAGGACGTCATGAAGGTGGCCAAGGCGCCGGTCATCACGTCGTCCACGATGCCTGCCGCCGGCCACCTCCGGCGCAACCTCGACGACTACATGCTGCGCGCCGTCGCGGAGAACGGCGGCGTCGTGCTGGTGAACGCCTGGGCGCTCTTCCTCGACGCGACCTATGCGGAGCAGTCCGAGCGCTTCGTGCAGAAGCACGGGGCGCACCTCAAGGAGCTCGGCGAGCGGCTCCAGGGCGACGCGACGGCGCTCCGCGAGGAGATCGAGAAGCTCAGGGCTCAGGAAGCGCCGATGACGCCGCCGCCGCCCTCGCGGATCGCGGACCATATCGATTACCTGGTGAAGATCGCGGGGATCGATCACGTCGCCGTCGGCTCGGTCTTCGGCGGGGGCGAGGCGCTCCAGGCGGGGAGCGCCGGCGCCGACGGGCTCACGGGCATCACGCTGGAGCTCCTCCGCCGCGGCTACTCGGAGGGGGACATCCTCAGCCTGCTGGGCGGGAACTTCGTGCGGGTCCTCGAGCAGGCCGAGGCCTACGCGGCCGCCACGGCGACCACGCTGTCCGGGCACGGCAGCACGCGGCAGCTCACCGCGCCCGAGCTGCGCGAGCTGCAGCTCTTGGACGCGCCGCCGCCGACCCCGTCGCCGCGGGAGTCGCAGTGGTGGATGGCTCCACCGCCCGCGCCGGCCCCGCGGCCCGCGAAGGGCGCGGCGCCGCCGCCCCCGCCGCCGGATCTCGCGCCGTCGCGGTAGCCTCTGCCGGCGGGCCTGGCGCGCGGCGCGGGAGCCGCGCGACCGCCGGCGCCGCGTGGCGACGACCCGGGGCGTCCGAACGGCCTGGGAGCCATTTCAAACCGTCTTCACGGACGTCTCGTAGCCGAGCCGGGGGCCGCGCGGGAAGAGCCCTTCCGGCTTCCCATAGCCGACCATGCAGATGAAGTTCGATCGCAGCGAGGTGCCCTTGAAGAAGGCCTCGTCGACGAGCGCGTTGTCGAATCCGGAGAGCGGACCGACGTCGAACCCGAGCGCTCGCGCGGCAAGCATGAGGTAAGCCCCTTGCAGCGAGCTGTTCCGGAAAGCCGTCTCGTAGCTCAGCTGGAGGTTCGACGTGAAGTACGGCTTGACGTCGTACGCGGGCCACAGCTCGTCGAGCCGCTCGTAGAACCTCTCGTCGTAGGCGATGACGATCGTCGCGGGGGCGCGCTCGACCTGACGCCGGTTCGACTCCATCAGCGCGGGGTAGAGCTTCTCCTTCGCCTCTTTCGAGCGGATGTTGAGGAAGCGGGCCGGCATCGAGTTCACCGACGTGGGGCCCCATTTGAACAATTCGTAAATGGCCTTCAGGTCGTCCTCGGTCACGTCCTGCTCGGTCCAGTCGTGATGCGAGCGCGCCTCGGTGAAGAGCTGCTTCAGGGCCTCGGGCGCCAAGATCTTCTTCATGTGTCGTCTCCCGTTGGCCTCATTGTCCGTCGCGACGGGTGGTTTGACTATGCCGGATAATCCGGATAGTCTATCCGGGGCTACGGATAATGAGCTGGGACCTGAATGCCACGAGGATCTTCGTCGAGGTCGTCACCGCGGGGTCCTTCACGGAGGCCGCGAGGCGCCTGGAGATGCCCTCCTCGACGGTGAGCGACCGGGTCGCCGCCCTGGAGAAGGTCCTGGGCGTGAGCTTGCTCACGCGGACGACGCGGAGCCTGCGGCTGACCGACGCGGGCGAGGAGTACTTCAACAAGAGCGCGCCGGCGGTCCGTCAGCTCGTCGACGCGTTCGATGAGACCTCCGGGGCGCAGGCGCAGCCGAGCGGGACGTTGCGCCTCGCTTGTCCCGCGGAGTTCGCGCCGCTGGAGATCGCCGAGGCCGTGGCCGAGTACCGGAAGAGGTTTCCGCAGATGAGCGTCGAGATCATGTTCTCGAACGAGCTCGCGCATTTTCATCGCGACCGGATCGACGTCGCGATCCGCGGAGGCCACCTGAGGGACTCGAGCCTCAAGGCGAAGAGGCTGGGCCTCGGCCGTTTGATCCTGGCGGCGAGCCCGAAATACCTGCGGCGGTCCGCCCGGATCACCGGTCCAGCGGATCTGCGCGCGCACTCGTGCCTGGGCTTCCTCGGCCCGGACAAGGCCGGCTCCGAAGCCGCCTGGAGCCTGCAGACGGCTTCGGGCCTGAAGGCAAAAATAAAAGCAAGGATCACCACGAGCGCGAACTCGTTCGCGGCGATCGAAGAGCTGATGAAGGCCCACGAGGGGATCGGCTTCGTCCCCGAGAGCTTCATCCGGGGATCCCTCGGCCGCGGAGAGGTCGCTCAGGTCCTCCCGGAGTGGTCGAGCGGCCCCATCCCGGTGCACCTCGTCTTCCCGGCGCATCGAACCCAGCTCCCCAAGGTCCGGGAGATCATCCCCCTCCTGACGATGAAGATACGACCTCTCCTTTCGAGCGAACCGTAGGCTCGGGGCTCGTCACCGGCTTCCTCTTCGACAGCAGGATCCACGACGATCAAATTCCGCCTGAGATATCACTCACGGTCACGAGAGAGGTGATCCCTTCGATCGTCAACCCCGGCGGCACCCGGCACATCACCCCGAACTGTAGCTCTTTACCGATAAGCTCCGCGGCGGCTCCCTGGTACAACTTACGAACGCCGGCAATCTTCGAAAGTGCGCCGGTATCTTGCATGATCCCATCCCTATCGTACCACATGAGCCGGCAGCTCGGGCAAGTCGCGCCGCCCACGCAGGAGTTCGAGTTCGAGCCACTTGTGTTGTAGAGATCCGAGTAGTAGACCGTCGTGTCTCTGACGCTGCGATTATGCTCCCGACTGTCGTCCGAGGGTGGAGCGATCGGGCAGAAGATGTCGACGGGAGAGCTCCCGAGGTTCGTGGCCCCGTACCCGTGCCGATAGACGCTTGCGATCGTACCTTCCGTGCCCGCCGGCGAACATTCGATGCCGCTCGTCTGAACGTAGTTCCCGGCGGTGGTCGATATGGTGGTGTCATCCTCTGGATCGCCCACTCCGTGAGTGCAGTCACCCGTGAGCTGGCAGAGCTTGGCCTTGTAACCGAGGATCGCCGTTTGTCCGGGCACCGAGCACACGAACTCCAGGCCCTTCACGACGGTATCCTCATGGGCCTCCAGCGTGGTGCCGTCGCCCGTACCGCCCGCCCACTGGCCACCGCCGCTCGTCGACCCCGCCAGGTCGATCCGAGCGACGCCGGAGCCGCCGGTATCCGAGACCGCGGCGCTGTAGTAAACCGAGTTATCGGAGGCGCGCATCGCGGCGTAGCAGCTCACGGTCCGCGTCCCCGTCCCTCTGCGATAGGTGTTCTTGATCGTAAGCGAACGCGGCGCGGCAGCGGCTGCCGCTCATGTTGACGTGGTTCGGACCTCGAGTGTAAACGTATTGCGCGTGCGCCCCGACCGTGACCAGGCCGATCGCGCAGAATGCCAGCGCCCCTATTCGTACCTTGTGTTTCATACCGTCCTCCTCTCTTCTCCGTTCACGTCGACGTCGAGCCGATCAAGGCTCCACGCCGCGCCGCGGCAGCGCAGCCCTCATCGACCAGAGCCGCGCTCCACAAGCTCGTCGAGGTTGTCCCGAGGCAGCTCCTCCGGAAGCACGGGGCTGTCCGGCGGTGGCGCGTCGAGGATCCAGGTGACCTCCACCCGATCGCCGTCGTGCTCGATCAAGCCGCTGCGCATCTTGCCGGCCTGCCAGCCGCTGAACTCGCGGGTCCGGGTGATGACCTCGGTGGCCTCCTCCGCTTTCACCGCGGACGCGTGGACGACCGTCACGGAGCAGCCCTTCGCGTAGCACTCCAGCGGCTCGAACGCCCCCGGGGCCCCCAGCTGCGCGAGCTTGCTCGTCCACGCGCCGACGACGGCCGACGCGGGCGCGAACAAGCGGTGGTCCGGGCCCGAAGCCCGCAGCTCACGCAAGACACGATCTCGGTGCTCGCGCGGCGACGGCTCCCTGGGCGGCGCGGCGGGCTCGCTCGAAGGCGGCCCCGGCTCGACGAGCCGGACGGGCGGCGAGGCAGCCCCGGCGGCGTGCTCATCAGCGCGGGCGTGCTGCGCGAGGTCCTCCGCTCCCGGGGCGGCGTTCGGAGCGATCGAGCCTTGCCGCGACGGGCTGTCGTCGTGCTGCCGCTCGCGCCCTGGGAGCGTCGCCCGGGCGCCGAGCTCATAGGCGAAGAACAGCGACCCAATCACCGCGCAGCCAGCGAGCAACCTCCCTAGCAAGCGGTCCTTGGCGCGCGCCGCCGGCAGCCCCGGAGAGCTCGAATCCTGTGGGTTCGAAGGCTGTCCCGTCCCTGTCCCAGTGTCATGCTTGACCAGCTGAATCATCCCGTCACTTCCATCCTTACTTCTGCAGCCTGGACCGTGCCGCTCGGGCCCCCATGGCCGGAGCTGGCGAGCTCCTGGAATCGGTTCGAGCTCGGCTTCAAAGATCCGCGAGAACGTGGACGAACGATCGACGCGGCTCGGGCTCGTGGCAGCCGTGTCGCCTGCGCGTTGGCTGCCAGCTCTGCCGGGGCGCTCATCGTCCGGAGGCCCAATGCGCGGAGGCCCGATGCCTCGCGGTCGTCGTGAACGACGGCCCTCCTCGACCGCTGCCCGGAGGTCGTCGCACGCCTCGTGCCAGGTTCAGCAATGGCCTGGTCGTCCGGCCATCACGCTCCGTGCGGAAAAGGCACTGCCGAGGCGGAAATGCGGGCGGATTCGCCGTTACCTGTCACGGGTCGCGGCGTGACAAGTCACGGGTTGCACCGTGACTTGTCACAGGCCGCAGCGTGAGGAGCTGAGGCGGCGCGGTCTGCTCGTGGGCTCGGTGTTCTGGTTCCCCATGCCCGCGGAGGCCTGAGCCTCGCCGTGCGCTTCTAGGGCAAGCGCGGCCCCCCGTCGACCGCCTGCGGCCGCCCCTTTCTCTCTCCGCGCGCTGCCAGTACCCCGATGGCCATCAGGAGCTCCGTCGGCTGGATCGGCTTCGCAAGGTGCGTCTGGAACCCGGCGAGCAGCGCTCTGGTGCGGTCCTCGTTTCCGGCGTACGCGGTGAGCGCCACGGCCGGCACGTCCCCGCCGCGCTCCCGCGGCAGCGCCCGCACCCGGCGGATGAGCTCGTAGCCATCCATCCCGCGCATCCCGATATCGCTCACGAGCACGTCCGGCCTCTCCAGCTCGATCAGTCTCAGCGCCTCTTCCCCTGATCCTGCGAGCCTGACGCGCGCCTTGCGTTCTTCGACGAAGGTCCTGACCATGTCGCGGGTATCCAGGGCATCGTCCACGAAGAGCACCGAGATGCCGCTCAGGTCGGAGAGCTCGCAGATGTCATCGACGCTCGCCCGGGCATCGACCTCGCGCCCGTCCGTGCCGCCCTCCGCCGGGGCGTGGGCGACGCCGAGCGGGAGCTCCACGGTGAAGGTCGTGCCCTTTCCCACGCCGGCGCTCGTCGCCCGCACGGTGCCGCCGTGGAGCTCGACCAAGTGCTTCACGATGGCGAGCCCCAGGCCCAGCCCGCCGTGCCGCCGAGTCGTCGAGGCGTCGGCCTGGCGGAAACGCTCGAAGACGTAGGGGAGGAACTCGGGCTCGATGCCTTCCCCGGTGTCCGAGACGGTGATTTCGACGTGATTGCCGGCGCGGGAGACCTTCACCTGCACACTCCCGCCCTCCGGGGTGAACTTGATGGAATTGCTCAGGAGGTTCCACACCACCTGTTGCAGCCGGCTCGGATCGCCGCGCGTCACGCCCACGGCGGGACTCGAGATTTTTTCGAGCTGGATCGCTTTCGCCTCCGCCGAGGGCGCGATGGACGAAACGGCCGCGCCGACCACGTCGTGCAGGTCCAGAGGCTGCACGTCCAGACGGAGCTTGCCAGACGTGATGCGGCCCATGTCGAGCAGGTCCTCGATGAGCTGCGCCTGCGCGCGGGCGTTGCGGTCGATGACCGCGAGTCCCTTGCGGAGGTCCTCGTCCTCGCAGCTCGACCGACGGCGCAGGAGGTGCGACCAGCCGAGGATGGCGGTGAGCGGGGTGCGCAGCTCGTGGCTGACCGTCGAGAGGAACTCGTCCTTCAGCCGGTTCGCCCGCTCGGCCTCGCTGCGCGCGGCCTGCTCGACCTCGAGCAGGCGCGCCCGCTCCTCCTCGGCCTGCTTGCGGTCGGTGATATCGATCACCGAGCCGACATAACCGAGAAACTCGCCGCTCGGGCTGAACCGGGGGACCGCCGCGTCGATGCACCACCGGTACTGCCCGTCATGGCGGCGGAGGCGGTAGTCGAGGCGGAACGGCTCCCGCCTGGCGGTGGCGGCGCGGAAGACGCTCGCCGAGCGCTCGGCGTCCTCCGGATGAAGCGTGTCGAGCCAACCGAACCCGAGGCCGGCGGCCTGAGCCTGCCCCGTGAAGTCGGACCAGACCTTGTTGAGGTAGGCGCAGCAGGCGTCGGGCCCGGTCACCCATATCATCACGGGGGAGTTGTCGGCGATGTTGCGGAATCGCTCCTCGCTCTCGCGTATCGCGTCCGCGGCCGCTCGCTTCTCCGTGATGTCGGTGACCATGCCGATCATGGAACGAGGCTGTCCGGCCTCGTCGCGCTCGACGGTGCCGAAGTCCGTGACCCAGCGGATCTGCCCGTCGGGGCGGACGACGCGGAACTCGATCGCATAGCTCGTCCGCCCCTTGATGGCCGTTTGCGCCTCCGCCCGGACCCGCATCCGGTCGTCGGGGTAAATCCGCCGCTCGAACGCCTCGAGCGTCCCCTCGAACGTGCCAGGCGGGATCCCGAAGATGCCGCACACCTCGTCGGACCAGACGACGCGGCCGGTGACGACATCCCAATCCCACACGCCGGTCTGCCCGGCGCGCAGCGCCAGGCGCAGCCGCGCCTCGTTCTCCCGCAGCGCCTCCTCGGCGTGCTTGCGCTCGGTGATATCCCGGACGACCCCGAGCATCACGAGCTCGTTCCCCGCGCGCTCGAAGGCGCCGGTCGACGCCACCCACAGGACGGTGCCGTCGGCGTGCAGGACGCGGTACTCATCCTTGTAATGGGCTTCGGACAGCCTGGATCGAGCCTGCTCTATCGCCTGGTCGACCGTGCGGACGACGGCCGCGCGGTCCTCGGGATGGATGGTCTCAAGCCAGCGCGCGTAGTCCACCCGGCCGCTCCCCGGACAGCACCCCTCGAAGAGCGCCCAGGCCTCGGGCGTCCAGGCTGCCGCTCCGCTGTCGATGTTGAACTCCCACAGGCCGATCCGCCCGGCGCGGCTAGCTCGCCGCAGCCGCTCCTCGTTCCTGCGCAACGCCTCGCTGTTGCGTCGCTCGTCGGCGACGACGGCCAGCACCAGCGTGGTCACGGTGGTAGCGCCGATGAACTCCTGGAGCAGCGCGAACTGAAGCCCCGCGGGGGTGCCGAACGGCCCGTGCCCCTCGGTCGTGGCCTGGATCGCGACGACCGCGACCGGGAGCATTGCCGCCGTCGCGCCACGAACGCCCCACGTCAATGCCGCCCAGGTCAGGGCGGGAAAGATCAGCCATGGACGGACGATGCGGGAGGATTCAGGCCCGAAGCTCAGCCGGGCCAGGGCCCAGGCAGCCGCCGTGCACAGCGCGAGGTGCAGCCACCGCCCCCGGTCCCGGCCGACCGGCTCGCCACGCGCCCAGCTCAGCACGAGGGGCGTCATCACGATCACCCCCGTCACGTCGCCGACCCACCAGTTGAGCCATGTTACGAGCGCCTGCCTGAAGCCCTGGTCGAACGCGCCGGCCAGCGCGAACGTCCCTGCAGTGGCGGCGATGGCCGAGCTGCCCAGGGCGGCGGCGCAGACGACGAGCACGTCGGCCAGGCGCGTGAGCGCCGGCCGCAGGCGAGCGCGGCGCAGCGCCCATGCGCCGCCCAGGGCTGCCAGCGTGTTCCCGGACGCAAGGGCGGCCTTTACCCACAGCGGGAGGGGCGGCGCTTCCAGGAGGAACGCGGCCATCGTTCCGGCGAACACCGCCGGCCACAGCCGCAGGCCCCCGAGGAGGAGCCCGGCGAGCGCGACCCCCGCGGCGGGAAACACCGGGGAGGCGGCGCCGCGGACCGTCCCCCACTGGAGACCCAACACAGCCAGGAGGAAGTAGCTCGTAAACAACGCGGCGGCAGGGCCAAGGGGACGTGACCCGTCAGCGTTTCCGCCTGCTTTCACGACGTACCGCCTTCCGCCTTCCGCCGCGCGGTGCGCGGGGCGTGCGGGCCGGCTGTTGCTCGGTTGGCGGTTTCAGCATTTTCAGCATCTCGCGGATCACCTCGCTCGCAGGGCCGCAGACGCGGGAGAAAACCTTCTCGGCGATGCGTCTCCGAGGCGCCAGAGCGAATTGGATGGCGAGGGTGCATTTTATGTATAAACGTCTCTCATGGCCTGCGTGCGATCCTTCTCTTACGCATGAAGGAGGAGCCGTCCAGACTCCCAGCCTCCCAGCCGCTGCGCTGGCAAGCGCATCGTGCGGCGGCTGCGGGGCGGCGGCGACGCGGGTCGCAGCGGCGGCGGGCGGCTGCCGCCGGCCGGACTGCGCTGGATGTATCCTGGCCCGCCAGCAGGGCGGATCGGTTCCAGGAGGAGGGTTCAGGAGAGCGTCACGGCGCGAGGGCTCCCCGCGCGGCCCCGCTCTTCGCTGCTGCCTTCAGCTTCCTCAGGTGTCCGTGCAGGGTCTCGGAGTCGAGGCCATGCAGCATCAACCGGAAGCCGGCCTCGAGCGTCGAGCTGGGCACCATCGGATGATGGTTGTGCACCAGGGCGACGGGCAGCGGGTCATTCAGGATCTTGCCGACGTAGAGCGCGATGATCTCGTCGAGCTGCAGCGAGTTGCTCGCCCGCCAGAAATGGTGGTCGGACAGGAACAGCGCATAGAGCGGCGTGTAGATCTCGATGGCGGTCTGCAGGTCGACGACGTTCAGCCAGGTGTCCGGGAGGTCGTCCAGGCTCGCGTCGTCATCGGTGATGGCGGAGTAGTCGATCTCTCGCCGGGGCTCGATCTCACGCCCCTCTGCGCGGAGCTTCGCGTTCAGCTCGATGATGAAGTTGTAGAACGTCAGATCGTGGACCGTGAACGTGTTGTCCAGCAGGTCCTCCAGCCTCCTGGTCCTCAGCGGCGTGGTCGTCTCGATGTCGACGCCCGGGACGTTGTCCTCGATGAACTTCAAGATCTCCGTGCCGATCGTGAAGTGGCGCAGGATGAGGTAATTGGCCTCCGGGGCGACGAAGAGCCGCAGGCCCCAGTAAATGGACCGATGCAACAACCACGGAGATTGCCAGCTCGCCGGGACGAGGATCTTCATGAGCTTGATCCCGGAGATCGACAGGCGGGCGAACGGCTTGACGATCGGCATCACGACCCTGCGCGTGAAGCTGCGCTGGCTCTTCAGGAGGGCGGCCTTGGCGTTGTCGTCGATCGGCAAGGACCGGTCCAGGTACAAGGCCAGCCACGGATCGGGATCTTTGGGGTCGTGCTTCATCTTCCTGAAAAAGTCTTGAAAATCCATGTCAATAGCTCCCGATCTCCTCGAGCTGGAGGCGGTAGAGCCGCGCGGTGACCCGGGCGGTCTTGAGGATCCTCGGCGCCATCCCCGGGAGGTTCAAGATGCCGCAGCGGAGCGCCTCTTCCAGCTCGCCCAGGTGATCTTCGTCGGCCTTCGCGTGATAGAGATAGAAAGTGACGGCCTGCGCCTCCAGGCGGAGCGCGGACCGCACATGCTCGGCCCACTGGGCCGCCACCCGCTTGCCGAGGCCTTCGATGATGTACATGGCGCCGAGGAGGTCGAAGGGGTTCGGCTGATCGGCGCGGTGGAAGATCCAGGCAGACAGGGCCTCGCTGCCGATGTTCAGCTCGTGCCGCGCGAGCCCGGCCGGGTCGCCGCCGCTCTTCAGGTAGTCCTGCTCCAGCATCAGGTAATCGCGGTGCTCCGCGGCCGCGTGGCGGATGAAGCGCGAGCGCAGCTCGGCGAACTCGTGGCCGACGCTGGAGGCGGCGCGCGCGATCCAGAGCGCGCCGTTCATGACCTGCGCCCGGTGGTTCAGCAGGAGCTCGTGGTAATCGGCGAGGCGAATCCGACGCTCGAGCACGCGCCGCACGATCGGGATATGATGCACCTGCGACTCGAAATCCAGCCAGATGGACGACAGCCCGCGCAGGACGGCTTGCGGTGAATCTTCGTCTCGAGGCGATGTGCGCTCCGGAAGCATGCGGAACCTCCCTGGGGATGACGGCGGGTCAGACGACGGTGAGCAGCATGAAGGCGATGACGCAGCGGCCGCTCTCCGGGATGAAGCCGAGGACCTGCTGGCCCGGCTGCAGATCCCGCTCCTCGATCAGCCGGTGCAGCATGAGGAGAATGGACGCGGCCCCCGTGTTCCCCTCGGAATAGAGGTTCGTGAACCAGCGAGCTTCGGGCACCATCGCGCCGGTCTTCGCGAGCAGCTTGACCATCTCCCCGCGGAGCGAGTGGGACGAGTAGTGCGCGAGGAAGTGGTCGATGGCGCCGGGCCTCAGCCGTCGCCGATCCACGAGCTCGAGGTAGTGCTTCGCCCAGACGGGGAACATGCGGTACAGCAGATCGAAGTCCTGCTTGAGGACGACGGCGCCCTGCTGCGCTGCGAGCGCAGGGCTGTCGTAGTGACTCCAGGGCTTCCTCTCGCCCGCCCGGTTTTTGGCGGTGCCCGCGTACATGCAGGGGTCGAAGCGATCGGCGTACGAGCAGAGATCGATCCAGTCCACCCGCAGCGAGCGGCGCCCCTCGTTCGGCCGGGTCTCCAGGAGCCAGGCGCCGGCCCCGTCGGAGAGGGTCCAGCGGAGGAACTCGGTCTCCATCAAGGCGGAGGAGCCCTCGTCTTCGTGCTCCCGACCGGCATAGAAGCCGGGCCGGAAGAAGCGGCTGGAGAGCTCGGCGGCGCAGGCCACGCCGCAGTCGTGCTCGCCCGCCTTGAGCTGGAGGTAGGCGGACTTGAACGCCATCATGCTGCTGGCACAGACGCTCTGGAAGCTGGCGATCTCCATGGGCCGCAGGCCGAGCTCGCCGTGGACCGCGCTGGCAAAGCCGGGGACGAGGAGGTCGCCCTGCGTGGTGGCCGCCGCCAGGAAAGAGAGCCGCTCCGCGGCGATCTCGCTGCGGGAGAGCGCGTCCCGGATCGCGCGAGCCGCCATGTCTGCGCCGGTATGGAGGTGCACCCCGTCCGGCGTCACCGCATAATGACGTGTCTTGATGCCGTTTTGCCGGAGGACGAGGCGCCCGAGCCGGGAGCGCCTGTCGTCGATCTTGCCGATGTACTGCTCCATCTCGTCGTTGGGGACCGGCTTGCCAGGCAAGAAGGCGCCAGTGCTGGTGATGTAGACGGAACGTTCCATGATCCCTCTCCGCGGCAGCGATGGGCTTGGAGCCCGTCACGGGCGGCCATCCACACTACCTCAGTCGCCCTCGCCGGGCCGAGGCATAACGATGTCCCGTCGGTCGTGTCCCTGCGCTCTCGCGCGCGTCCGTCTTGGCCGGAACCTGTGGGAGCAGCGAGATCAGCGGCTCTGCGGGCGTCTCCTGGGCTCGTGTACCATCGCGAGCATGCGTGGACGATGCGCGTTGGTCGCGGTGATCGCCTGTAGCCTGGCTGCATCGAGTCGATCCCGGGGAACGGGATCCACGACGAGATCGACACCCGCGCGGAGCTGCGCGAGCACGATCGCCCGCTTCACGATCTCATCGCCAGGTACTCCGCCGACGACGCGTGGCGGCCGAGCCGCCCCTGACAGCGGCGCCCTTGCGTTCGCAGAGGCCAGAGACCAGGGAGGACTTCACTGGCGTGCTCGGGCGCGCCGACGCGCACGACCTCCGCACCGCCCGGCTCGACGGCGACCTGAAGCGAGGAGTCCACATGAATTTTCTGGACGATTCTCTCTTCCCCGAGAATCAAGAGAAGCTCGTCATCACGGTGGCGCCGTACGGGCCGGAGTGGGAGCCGGCCGATTTCCCGGAAGACATCGCGGTGACGATGGCGGGACAGGTCCAGAAGGCGGTGGATTGCTACAACGCGGGCGCCACCGTGCTGCACGTGCACGCGCGCGAGCCGGACGGCAAGGGCTCCAAGCGGCTGTCCACGTTCAACGAGCTGCTGGCGCGCCTGCGCGACGCGGTGCCCGACATGATCCTGCAGGTCGGCGGATCGATCTCCTTCT
The DNA here is from genome assembly GCF_028553905.1 of Sorangium sp. So ce836. NCBI lineage: Bacteria > Pseudomonadati > Myxococcota > Polyangiales > Polyangiaceae > Sorangium > Sorangium sp. So ce836. The sequence goes on from NZ_CP102233.1 coordinate 1,341,885, forward strand.
CCCCGGAGAGCGGAGGGGAGCAGGCCAAATGGCTGAGCGATGACACGCGCCACAGGCTGGCCGAGCTCTCGCCGAAGCCCGACCAGGTCACGATCGCGATCAACACCACGCAGATGAACGTCGTCGAGCTGATGAGCGAGGACGACGTCGCCGGCAGCTCGTTCGCGCGGCCGGACGTCCACGAGGCATACCGCGAGATGACCGTGCCGGCCGGCCCGGCCTGGGTCGAGGAGCACCTGAGGCGGCTCTCGGCGGCGGGGATCCAGCCTCACTTCCAGCTCGCCAACATCCCCCAGCTCGAGACCGTGGAGCGCCTGATCCGCCGCGGTGCCTACGCCGGGCCGCTCAACGTCACGTGGGTCGCCATCGGCGGCGGGTTCGACGGGCCGAACCCTTACAACATGATGGAGTTCATCCGACGCGTGCCCGACGGCGCCTGCCTGACGCTGGAGACCCTCATGCGGAACGTGTTGCCGATCAACTCGATGGCGATCGCGATGGGGCTGCACGCCCGCTGCGGCATCGAGGACACGCTCTGGGGACGCAAGGGCCAGCGCATGACCTCCGTGCAGCAGATCGAGCAGACCGTCCGCATCGCGCGCGAGCTCGGCCGCGAGCTCGCCGACGGCAAGGAGGCCCGCCGCATCTACAAGATCGGCGAGACGTACCGGAGCGCCGACGAGACGCTCGCGAAGCTCGGCTATGCGCCGAGCCGCAAGGCGGGCGAGCGAGGGGTGCCGCTGCGCGTGGCGGCCTAGCGCCGGGGCGAGATCCGGGGGGAGCTCGATGGAACACGCAGTCCGCTTCCACAAGACCGGCGGGCCGGAGGTCCTCTGCTGGGAGGAGGCCGCCGTCGGCAGCCCGGGTCCCGGCCAGGCCCGGGTCCGGCACGTCGCCGTCGGGCTCAACTTCGCCGACTCGTATTTTCGCAGCGGGCTCTATCCCGTACCGCTCCCCAGCGGCATCGGGGTGGAGGCCGCCGGCGTGGTGGAGGCGGTCGGCGAGGGCGTCACGAACGTCGCGCCGGGCGACCGGGTGACGTACACCGGCTTCCTCGATACGCTCGGCGCATACTGCACCGAGCGGATCCTGCCGGCGGCGCCGCTGATCCGGCTGCCGGACGGCATCGGCTGCGAGACGGCCGCGGCGATGACCATGCGGGGCCTCACGTCGGCTTACCTGATGCGCCGCATCTGGCCCCTCAAGGCCGGCGACAGCATCTTGCTGCACGCGGCGGCGGGCGGCGTGGGCCTGATCGTCTCGCAGTGGGCGAAGCTCCTCGACCTCGTGGTGATCGGCACGGTGTCGACCGACGCCAAGGGGGAGATCGCGCGCGCCCACGGCTGCGATCACGTCATTCATTCCGGCCGCGAGGACGTGGCGAGGCGCGTGCGCGAGCTGACCGGCGGGGCCGGCGTGTCGGTCGTCTACGACGGCATCGGCAAGGACACGTTCGCCGGCTCGCTCGCCTCGCTGAGGCGGCGCGGGCTGCTCGTGTGCATGGGCACGGCCTCGGGCCCGGTCCCGCCGCTCGACGTGGCGCAGCTCGCGGCCAAGGGGTCGGTGTTCGTCACGCGCCCAGCGCTCGCAGACTACATCGCCGATCCCGCGGAGAAGGACGAGCTCGCGGGCGAGCTGTTCGGCCACGTCGCCGCGGGGCGGATCCGGATCGACATCAACCAGCGCTACAGGCTGGAGGACGCGGCCCAGGCGCACCGTGATCTGGAGTCGCGCAGGACGACCGGATCCTCGATCTTCGTCGTTTGAGGCATGAGATCGCCTGTCGATCACCGCGCTGACGCAAGCGGAACTCGGAGGACCCAATGACCAGCTCTGCATCCACCGGATCGGCCGCCGCCCGCGCACCGGCGCGCGGATCCATCCAGGTCGAGCCGCTCACCTGCACCATCGGCGCCGAGCTCGGCGGCGTCACCCTGGCCGACGCCGCGCGCGACGACGCGCTCTTCGCGGAGATCAGGGCGCTCTTGTTGAAGCACCGGGTCCTGTTCCTGCGCGACCAGGACATCACGCGCGCGGATCATGTCGCCTTCGCGAGGCGCTGGGGCGAGCTCGAGGACCACCCCGTCGCCGGCAGCGATCCCGATCATCCGGGGCTGGTGCGCATCTACAAGGATCTGGACAGCCCACCGGAGCATTACGAGAACTCGTATCACTGCGACGCGACCTGGCGCGAGGCGCCGCCGATGGCCTGCGTCCTGCGCTGCGTCGCGACGCCGGAGGTCGGCGGCGACACCGTCTGGGTCAACATGGTCGAGGCGTACGACCGCCTGCCCGAGCGCATCAAGCAGCGGATCGCCGGGCTCCGCGCGAGGCACAGCCTCGAGGCCACCTTCGGCGGCACGATGTCGATGGAGAAGCGCCGCGCGCTCAGGGCCAGCTATCCCGACGCGGAGCACCCCGTCGTGCGCACCCATCCGGAGACCGGCGAGAAGGTCCTGTTCGTCAACGCCTTCACCACGCACTTCGTCAACTTCCACACGCCGGACAACGTGCGCGTCGGTCAGGATTTCACGCCCGGGGCGAGCCACCTCCTGAGCTACCTGATCAGCCAGGCGGCGATCCCCGAGTATCAGGTCCGCTTTCGTTGGAGGAAGAACAGCGTCGCGATCTGGGACAACCGCTGCACCCAGCATTATGCCGTCCAGGATTACTGGCCTGCGGTGCGCAGGATGGAGCGCACGGCGATCATCGGCGACGCGCCCTACTGACCGCGGTTCGACCCGCACGCGCTACCGGGTCGACAGGCCGCCTGGCCGGGTTTACCGTACCGATCTCCCGCGATGCGAACGGCGGCGCGACCCCTGATCCGGCGACGAGCGCCCGCGCTCCCGGCGGCGCTCGCCGCGTGCCTGCTCGCCGGCGCGTGCTCGGAGGCGCCGCCGCCCCCGGCCGGCCAGGGCGGCGGCGGGCCGGGCGGCGCCGGCGCGACGTCCGTGACGACCACCTACGTGAGCGTCGGCGCCGGCTTCGGGGGCGCGCCGGAGGAGCTGCCGCACACGTTCCTCGTGACCGGCGTGGTCACGGACGGCGCGGCGCCGCTCGAGGGCGCCATCGTGATGCAGGCCGGCGGCGCGCCGGCCCTGGTCACCGGCCCGGACGGCGCGTTCTCCGTCGAGATCACGCGCGACATCCCGGGTCAGCCGACCGTGGTCGCCGCGAAGATCGGGTATCGGACCGACGGCATCGAATTCGAGGTCCTCCCCGATGAGCCGGTGGAGATCGCCCTGCGCCGCGTGTCGCCGCCGGACAACGCGCTCGGCTACACCTACGGAGACCCGGGCGAGGGCGATCCCCACAACTCGACGCGCTTCTGCGATCACTGCCACACGACGCTCGTGGCCCAGTTCCTCGAGTCGGGGCACGCGCGGTCGGCGAAGAGCCCGCTCCTCCAGGCCGTCTACGCCGGGGTCTCGCTGGCCCACGGCGACGAGGCCTCGTGCGCGGCCGCGGGCGGGCGCTGGAAGGCCGGCCGCGTCCCGGGGACCGAGGCCGGCGTCGCGATGCGGTGTTACCTCGGGAGCGGCGTGCTGCCGGATCTCAACCCGTCCTGCGGCGGCGCGGGGCGGCCGTCGTGCGACGACCCCGCGCTGCCCGCGGCGGAGCGGCCGGCGGCGTTCGGCGCGTGCGCCGACTGCCACGCGGCGGGGATCGACGGCCCCGCGGGCGGGCGCGATCTGCTCGAGGCCACCGGCATCGCGTTCGAGAAGGGCGACCACTGCGACGCGTGCCACAAGGTCCGCGACGTCGATCTGAGCAAGCCGCCCGGGGTCGCCGGCGCCCTGATGATCCAGCGCCCGTGGGACCGGAGCTCCGCCGATCCTTCCTCGAAGCTGCTCGACGTGATGTACGGCCCGCGGCCCGACGTGCCGAACAGGTTCATGGGCGGGAGCTACCAGCCGAAGTACTCGACCTCGGAGTACTGCGGCGGCTGCCACGAGCAGAAGCAGGCGGCGCTCCTGCCGGGCGCGGCGCTCGACCCGGCGCGCTGGCCCGACGGGCTGCCGATCCACGAGACGTTCTCCGAGTGGGCCGGGAGCGCGTGGAACCGCCCCACGTCGCAGTGCCAGGCCTGCCACATGCCGGAGACCCCCTCGCTGAAGAGCAGCGTCGACGTGACGACCGAGGCGAACGCGAGCGTCTCGCTCGGCTTCGTCCGCCCGCCGGGGTCGGTCCTCTCGCACGCCTTCCTCGGCCCGCTGCAGGGCGAGCCGCCGCTCGTCCGGGACTCGGTCGAGGTCCGCGTCGCCGCCGCCTCGGTCGCGTCGGGCGAGATCGAGGTCACGGTCGCCCTGACGAGCGAGCTCGCGGGCCACGCGGTCCCGACCGGGGAGCCGATGCGCGCGCTCGTGCTCCTCGTCGCCGCGGAGGCCTGCGGCGCGCCCATGGCGCCGTCGAGCGGCATGACCGTGCACGACACGGGCGGCGCGCTCGCGGAGGCGCGCGTGGGCCAGGGGGCGCAGCTGACCGGCGCGGCGCTCGCCTGGCCGGAGGGCGCGGCGCGCGCGAGGGCAGGGGACGTGGTGCGGGTCGTCCGCCCGACCGGCGCGTACGACGATTACACCGGCGTCGGCCGCTTCGCGGATCCGTCGCTCGACGCGGCCGCCAAGGGGCTCGAGATCCGCGCGCCGGTCGGCGAGGCGCGGGTGGTCGAGGCGGGCGGCGGCGCGATCGCGCTGAGCGGCGCGATCCCGGCGCAGGCCGGGGACATCGTCTACCTCGGCGCGCCGCTGCCCGCGGCCCCGGCCGATGTCGAGCGACCGGCGGCCGCGTTCGCCGGCGCCGCGGGCTACACCTTCGCCAAGGTGCTCGTGGATCCGGCGGGCGCGCGGCACGCGCCGCAGCACCGCGCCGTCGACATCGCCAGCGACAACCGCATCCCGCCGGGGCACGTCGCGGTGACCTCGCACGGCTTCGCGGTCCCCGCGGGCTGCTCGGGGACGGCGAACGTCACGGCCACGCTGCTCTACCGCCCCGTCCCGCTCACCCTCGCGCGCGAGCGGGGCGTCGACGCGCGCGATTACGTGGTGGACGCGGCGTCCTGGCCGGTGCCGCTCGACTGAGCGGCGCGGGCGGCGCAGCGCGCCTGTGACCCGAGCGGCCACAGCCCGCCTCGGCCGAGGCGGCGCGGCGGTATGGGTCATCCGGGCGATCCGAGATGCTGTCGAGCCCTGGCGCCTGGATCACGGAGCGCGCGTCTCCTACTCCTTGGCCGACGACGTCATCTCGGTGGTCTGGCCCAGGGCCTCGGCGATCTCGGGCAGGATGCCGAGCCGCACGTAGATCGGCCGGGTGAGCCGCCGCAGCTCCGGCAGCTTGCGCACGAACACGCCGACCGCGGCGAGCGTCGCGACGCCGCCCCACAGCACGGTCGCCGGCGCGCCGATGCGGCCGCCCAGCCAGCCGGCGATCAGGCTGCCGAACGGGGCCATGCCGAAGAAGGCCATCGTGTAGAAGCTCATCACGCGGCCGCGCTTGTCCTCCTCGACGATCGTCTGGAGGAGCGTGTTGCTGGCCGCCATCTGCACCATCATGCCGCCGCCGATGATCGCCAGCAGCGGCGCCGACAGCCACACCGAGCGCGAGAACGAGAACCCCACGAGGCCCAGGCCGAACAGCGCGCCGGCGATCGACAGCGCGCGCCCGAGCCCGAGGACGCTGCGCCGCGAGGCGAGCCAGAGCGCCCCGGTGACCGCGCCGACCCCCGACGCCGCCATGAGCAGCCCGAGCGTGTTCGCGCCCCCGTGCAGCACCTCGCCCGCGAACACGGGCATCAGGATCGTGTAGGGCATGCCGGTCAGGCTCACCAGGGCGAGGAGCAGCAGGATCGCGCGGATGGGCGGGAACGAGGACACGTAACGAAACCCCTCGCGCAGGTCGGCGAGGACGTGGCCGCGCTTGGCCTCGCGCCTCTCCGGGCGGGTGATGCGCATCGCGAGGAGCGAGGCGATGACGGCGAGGTAGCTGATGGAGTCGATGGCGAAGCACCAGCCTTCGCCCACGGCGGCGATGAGCACGCCGGCGATCGAGGGGCCGAGCAGCCGAGCGCCGTTGACCATCGAGGAGTTCAGCGCGATGGCGTTGGAGAGGTCCTCGCGCGCCTCCACCATCTGGACGACGAACGCCTGCCGCGCCGGGGTGTCGAAGGCGTTGATCACCCCCTGGAACGCGGCCAGGGCGAGGACGTGCCATACGGTGATGGTGCCCGTGAGCGCGAAGACGGCGAGCAGCGCCGATTGCACCATCGCCATCACCTGCGTGATCACGAGGACGCGGTGGCGGTCCCAGCGATCGACGAGGACGCCGGCGATCGGGGCGATGAGGAACGTGGGTATCTGGCCGGCGAACCCGACGATGCCGAGGAGCAGCGCGGAGTTCGTGAGGCGGTAGACGAGCCAGCTCGTGGCGACGCGCGTCAGCCATGTGCCGATGAGCGACGCGCCCTGACCGAAGAAGAAGAGGCGGTAGTTGCGGTGCCGGAGCGCGCGCCCCATCACGGCGAGCGTCGAGTCGTTGGGAGCCGTGCGAGCGGGTGAAGTCACGAGGCGTGAGCCTAGCACCGGGGCGCGGCGCGGCGCCGGCCTGGGCGGCCGAGTGCGCCCGTGGCAGCGCAATTTCGCTCCCCGGGTGCAGCGCCTCGCGGCTGCCGGCCGCTCGGCGCCACGGGGCGCGCGGGCGGGCGGATCCGTGATACGGCGAGCCGCGTCCAGCGCGGGCGGCTGCTAGGATGCGGAGGGGCCGGGCTGGCGGCGCTCGTCTCGAGGTCATCCATGGTCATCGCGCGATTCCTGGGTTGCGCGCTCGCGGCGGCGACGCTGGCGAGCTGCAGCGACCCCGATCCCATCATCGAAGTTCGCTACGGTGCTTACGAGGGCGACCCCTATCCGAACCGGCGTCCGGAGATCGTGATCCCGGACGGCGGAATGGGCGTGGTGACCGATAGCCTCTCCGATACCATCTCCCTCATCGCGCTCGAGACCGGCGAGCGGTTCGGCGTCCGCCCCGTGGGCCGCGAGCCCGTGACGATCGATGGGCCTCACCGCGTGGCCGTGGACGCCGCGGGCGGCGCGCTCTACGTCGCGCTGTCGTACCCCGACACCGCCGGCTCGACCGGCCCCCACGCGGTGCACGGCGGGAGCGCGGTGGCCGGCTATGTCCAGAAGCTCGCGCTCGACGACCTGCGCATCCTCGGGCAGGTGCGCGTCGAGGCCAACCCGGGCGACCTCGCGATCTCGGAGGACGGCGGGCGCGTGGTGGTCTCTCATTTCGATCTCAAGCGCGCGCTCGACAACCCGGAGGACATCGAGGCGGCCCGCTCGTCGCTCGCGATCGTGGATCCGGACGCGGTCTTGCCCCATGGCTCGGCCGAGCCGACGCGCATCCCGGTCTGCAAGGCCGCGAACGGGATCGCCCTCTCGCGGCCGGACGGCGCCCGGGCCTACGTCGCCTGTTATGGCGACGACGCCCTCGCGATCGTCGACCTGACGGACCCGGACGCCGAGGTGAAGCTCGTCCCCGTCGGGCCGCCCCTCCCGGCCGACGCCCACGCGTCGTCCTACGGGCCCTACGCCGCCGTCATGTCGCCCGATCAGAAGACCATCGCCGTGAGCAACACGGATAGCAGGGATGTGCGCTTCTTCGATGTCGCGTCGGGGACGTTCGACGAGTCCAAGACGATCCTCACGATCGGCGCGCCCTATTTCGCCGCGTGGACCCCTGACGGGAGCGCCATCTACGTACCGACGCAGGTCCCCGACACGATCGCGCGGATCGGCATGACCCCGGACGACCGCAGCGCCGTCTCCCGGAACATCAGCGAGGAATGCGTGAGGCCGCACCTCGCGGAGCTCGACGAGGAGCACGGGCTCTTCATCGTCTGCGAGGGCGACAAGACCGTGACGCCGGGCAAGGTGCTCCGGCTCGATCCCGAGACGCTGGAGACGCGCAGCGAGGCCGAGGTGGGCCTCTTTCCCGACGCGTTCGCGCGCGTCGCGGCGGGGGCGCGATGAGGGCCCGACGGCGCCACCGGCAACCCGGGCAGCTGGCCGATCGGCTCGGGGCGCGAAAATCGTCTTGTATAACGCCATGGTTTCCGTTATAGCGGACGCATGTCTCTTTCCCTCGTTGCCGCGCGGACGTTCGGTTCTCGCCTAGGGGCCCCAGGCGCGTGGCGTCGAACGAGCGCTTGCCCTTGTCGCTGTAGTTAGCCGCATGCGCCGTGGCGCGAGCTGCGGCGAGGAGAACAGCGAGGCAGCGCGCCCGTGTTCACGGCGACGCGTCACGCTGTCGAGCGTCGTGACGGCCGAGCCACGCGGCTCGTCACCGTCGGAGTCCGCCCTTCTCGTGGCGCGCCGGCTGAGCTTTGGCCAGCGCGCGAACGAGGCGTCCCTTCGGGATAAGGGCGGGAGCTCGCTTCCGACGACGTTCGACTCCGGCATGCGGCGCTTTCAGCACTCCTGAGGAGACAGGTATGAAGCGGCTTTTCGGACGTCATCGATGGATTGGTTCGGCGCTCGCGAGCGGGCCCTGGTTGTTTGCCGTGCTGCTCGGCCCGATCGGCTGCGGGAGCGACGACGACTCGGGCAGCGGCGGCAGCGTCGGTCACGCCGGCAGCTCGAGCAGCGGGACGGGCGGCGCCGGCGGCGGGACGGGCGGCGCCGGCGGCGGGACGGGCGGCGCCGGCGGCGGGACGGGCGGCGCCGGCGGCGGGACGGGCGGCGCCGGCGGCGGTGGCGGCTCGGGTGAAGCTGGCGCGGCGGGCGAAGGCGGCGGCGGTGCAGCGGGCTCGGGCGGCGCCGGCGGGCAAGGCGGTGCAGTGGGCTCGGGCGGCGCCGGCGGGGAAGGCGGTGCCGCAGGCGGAGGCGGCGCCGGCGGGCAAGGCGGTGCCGCGGGCGGAGGCGGCGCTGGCGGGGAAGGCGGTGCAGCGGGCTCGGGCGGCGCCGGCGGGCAAGGCGGTGCAGTGGGCTCGGGCGGCGCTGGCGGGGAAGGCGGTGCCGCGGGCGGAGGCGGCGCGGGCGGAGGCGGCACGGGCGCCGAGCTGCCCAACATCGTCACCATCGTGGCCGACGATCTGGGCTTCTCGGACCTCGGCGCGTTCGGCGGCGAGATCAGCACCCCGAACCTCGATACGCTCGCCGCCGAAGGCCGCATCCTCACCGGGCATCGCTCCGGATCGCTGTGCGCGCCCACCCGCGCGATGCTGGTCTCCGGCACCGACAGCCACTCCGTCGGGCTGGGTCGCATGGGCGGCGGCACTGGACCGCAAGCAGGGCAGCCCGGCTACGAGGGCCACCTGACCGACAACGCGCTGTCCGTCGCCGAGATCCTGAAAGACGCCGGTTACCACACGTACATCGCCGGCAAGTGGCACCTCGGCGACGACGAGGATCAGAGCCCGCCGGCGCGCGGCTTCGAGAGATCGTACGTCCTGCTCGGCGGCGTGGCGGCGTTCTTCAACGAGTACGCCGACCCGCCGACGACCGCGCAGACGCGGCTCTATCGCGAGGACGGCGTGCACACGCAGCCGCCGCGCGGCTTCTATGCGACCGAGCTCTACACGGACAAGCTCATCCAGTACATCGAGAGCAACCGCGCCGACGGCAAGCCGTTCTTCGCGTTCGCGACGTACACCGCGCCGCACTGGCCGCTCCAGGCGCCGCCCGAGTACATCGACAGGTACAGCGGCCGCTACGACGCGGGCTACGACGCCATCCGCGAGCAGCGCCTCGCGCGGCTCAAGAGCCGCGGCATCATCCCCGAATCGTTCACGCCGAACCCGCGCTTGCCGAGCGACGGCACCAATCCGAAAACCTGGGAGCAGCTGACCCCGGAGGAGCGGATCTACGAAGCGCGGCGCATGGAGATCTACGCCGCCATGGTCGAGAACCTCGACGCCAACATCGGCAGGTTGATCCAGTACCTCAAGCGGGTGGGCGAGTACGAGAACACCTTCATCTTCTTCCAGTCCGACAACGGCGCGGAAGGTGGCAATCGCGAGGGCTTCGCCGCGAGCGACCCGAGCCGCTCCGGGCCGGTGGTGAACACGCTCGAGAACCTGGGTCGACCGGGTTCGTACATCGGCGTCGGGCCCCGCTGGGCCGAGGTGAGCGCCACGCCGTTCCGGCTGTGGAAGAGCTACACGACCGAAGGCGGCGTCGCCGTTCCGGCCATCGCACGCCTGCCGGGACAGCACCACGCCAAGCCGCAGTTCGACGGGACCACGCACGTGGTCGACTTCCTGCCGACCGTGCTCGAGCTGGCCGGAGTGCCCAATCCGGGGAACACCTACAAGGGCAGGGAAGTCGTGCCGATCAGCGGGCGCTCGATCCTGCCGGTGCTCGACGATCGGGCGACCGCCGTGCGCGCGCCCGGTGAGGCGTTGATTTGGGAGCACGGAAACCACCGCTACGTGATCCGCGACAACTGGAAGCTCTTGTGGCTCGGCGCGCCCTACGGCCCGACGCCGCGCGCCTGGACGCTGTACGATCTGGCCACCGACCGCGGCGAGATCAACGACGTGTCCGCGGCGCATCCGGAGGTGGCGGCCGAGCTCGCCGCCGCGTGGACGCAGTACGCCAAAGGCCGCCGCGTCATCCTCACCGAGTAGATCTCCGAGTAAACGCGCATCGCGCCGCGCGCGAGACCCGGGCGTCACTGCACGACCCGGGCCTCGCGGCGGCGCTCGCCTCCGCTCCGCCCATGGCTGACTCCCGACCCGTTCGCTGGTGGCCCATCGCCGCCCTGATCCTGGCGCTCGCCGGGCTCGCGGTCTGGCGCGCGCCCACCGGCGCATCGTCCCTCACGCCGGCCGACGCCTCCACGGCGAGCGCTCCGGGCGCGGCGCACGGCGACGCCGCGAAAGCCTCGTCGGTTTCCGCACGGCCGGCAGGCCCGGCGGAGCGCTCGCCGGAGCGCGCAGCGGCCGACTTCGTCGGCAGCGACCGCTGCGCGCCCTGCCACGCCGAGGAGCACGCCGCGTGGCGGGGCTCGCAGCACGCGCGGGCCATGCAGCACGCGAGCGCCGCCACCGTGCTCGGGGACTTCGAGGGGGCGCGCCTGCGTTACGCCGGGCAGGTCCACCGCTTCGATCGCCAGGACGGCAAATACTGGGTCACCACGGACGGCCCCGATGGCCAGCTGCACCGCTACGAGGTGCTGTACACCTTCGGCGTCGAGCCGCTCCAGCAGTACCTCGTCGCCGGCCCGGGCGGACGCTTGCAGGCGCTGCCGTTCGCGTGGGACGCGCGCCCCCGGGCGCGCGGCGGGCAGCGCTGGTACCACCTGCACGAGCGCGACAGCGTGCGCGCGGGCGACGTGCTGCACTGGACCGCCGCCAGCCAGAACTGGAATCACATGTGCGCCGAGTGCCACTCGACGCACGTCACGAAAGGATACGACGCGGCCGAGGACCGCTTCACCACCACCTGGTCCGAGATCAGCGTCGGGTGCGAGGGCTGCCACGGCGGCGGCGCGCGCCACCTCGACTGGGCCGAGGCGCGGCCGCCGGACCCCTCGAAGGACCTCGACGTGCGCTTCGACGAGCGTCAGAACGCCACGTGGACGCGGCTGCCCAGCGGCACCGCGCGGCGCGACAAGGGCCCCTCGAGCGGCACCGAGAGCGCCACGTGCGCGCTCTGCCACAGCCGCCGCGAGAGCCTCTCGCAGCCGTTCCGGCACGGCGCCCCGCTGCTCGACAGCGTCGCGCTCGAGCTGCTGACCGCGCCCTTCTACACGCCCGACGGCGTGATGAGCGACGAAGTCTTCACCTACGGCTCGTTCCAGCAGAGCAAGATGGCGAGCGCCGGCGTGACGTGCAGCGATTGCCACGAGCCGCACTCCGGCCGCCTGCGCGCCGAGGGCAACGGCGTGTGCGCGTCCTGCCACGAACCGGCGCGCTTCGATGTCCCCGAGCATCACCACCACGCCGCGAACGCCGCCGCCGCGCCCGGCGCGCCCGGCGCTCCGCGCTGCGTCGATTGCCACATGCCGGCGCGCACGTACATGGGCGTCGACGTCCGTCACGATCACGGCTTCCGCGTGCCTCGGCCGGATCTCTCGGTCCGCCTCGGGATCCCGAGCCCATGCGCCGACTGCCACGCGCAGAAGCCCGCGAGCTGGTCCGCCGACGCGGTGCGAGCCTGGCTCGGCCGCCCGGCGCACGGCTACCAGGGGTACGCCGAGGCCTTCGCGCGCGCGCGCGCCGCGCCCGGCGACCCGGCCGCCGCCGCCGAGCTCCAGCGGATCGCGGAGGACCGCGCCCTCCCCGCCATCGCGCGCGCCACCGCGCTCGCCTCGCTGCGCGCCGCCCCGACGGCCGCGTCGCTCGCCGTCCTCCGCGCCGCGCTCGCCGATCCCGACCCGCTGCTCCGGCGCGCTGCGCTCAGCGCGCTGGAGGGCTACGACCCTCGCCGCATCGCGGCCGTCGCCGCGCCGCTCCTCGCCGATCCGGTGCGCGGCGTGCGCGTCGAAGCCGCGCGCCTGCTCGCGGGCGTCGACCTCGGCGCCTTGCCCGAGCGCGCCGCGCGGCACCTGGACGGGGCGTTGCGCGAGTACATCGCCACGCAAACCCTCCACGCCGATCGCGCCGAAGCCCAGAACAACCTGGGGCTCGTCTTCTCCCGCACCGGCAAGCCGCGCGACGCCGAGCAGGCCTACCTCGCCGCGCTCCGCATCGAGCCCGGCTACGTCCCCACCTACGTGAACCTCGCCGACCTCTATCGCGTGCTCGGGCGCGACGCGGACGGCGTCGCGCTGCTCCGGCGCGGCGTCGCCCGCCTCCCCGAGCAGGCCGAGCTGCTCCACGCGCTGGGCCTCGCCCTGGTCCGGCAAGGCCACCGAGACAACGCGCTCGAGCCGCTGAAACGCGCCGCCGAGCTCGCGCCCGAGCAGGCGCGCTTCCAGATCGTCTACCAGGCCGCGCTGGCCGCCTTGCGGCCATCCGGCCCGGCGCCTCACGCCCAGCCCCCTCTCGGGCGGCCATGAGCTCCCTGGCCGCGCGTCCGCGCCGCTAGCGCGGCCGTCGACGATGTGGGAGAGCGTCAGGCCCGCGGGATCCGCGACGCTTCCGGTGAGCATGGCCAATTACGTCTCGGTCTTCCTCGTGTCGCTGTCGGCGATCTTCTTCGTCGTGGATCCCATCGGCATCGTGCCGCTGTTCCTGACGATGACCGCCGGCGATCCCCCGGAGAAGGTGCGGCGCACGGCGCGGCGGGCGTGCGCCGTCGCCGGCGGGCTCATGCTCTTCTTCGCGCTCTTCGGCGGCGTCATCTTCAAGGTCTTCGGCGTCTCGCTGGGCGCGTTCCGCGTCGCGGGCGGCCTCCTCTTGCTCGTCACGGCGCTCGACATGCTGCGCGCCCGCTCCTCGGCGACGCGCACCACCCCGTCCGAGCAGCAGGAAGGCATCGAGAAGGAGGACGTGGCGCTCGTGCCGCTCGCCATGCCGCTGCTGGCCGGGCCGGGCGCCATCGCCACGGTGATGGTGCTGATGGCGCGCGGTGGCGACGACCCCGTGTCCATGGCGCTGGTGCTCGCCAGCGTGGCCATCACCTTCGCGGCCTCCTACCTCGTGCTGCGCGGCGCCGGGCTCGTGCAGCGGGCGCTCAAGGCGTCCGGCGTGGCCGTGCTCGAGCGCGTCATGGGCCTCATCCTGGCCGCCATCGCCGTGCAGTTCATGGCCGACGGCGTGAAGGAGCTCTGGCGCGGGTGACGGCCGCGCGGCGCAGCGCCGCGGATCACGTCGAGGGCTCCCCCGTGGAGCGGGGGCCCCGGAGCAGCTCACACCTCCGCTGCGCATAGACGGCCTCCGAGATGCAGGTCGTGAAGCAGCGCGTGTGGACGAACCGGCCGTCGCGCCGGAAGACGTTCGAGTTGATCAGCACGTGCCTCACGCTGCCGTCCTTGGCGAGCAGGCGGGCCGGATAGGAGAGCAGCTGACCGGCCCCCGCGAGGGCGGCCAGGATGTGGTCGATCGCGTCCCTGTCGATATAGAACTCCGCGACATGCCGATCGATGTACTCGTGAGGCGCGTAGCCGAGGAGCTCGAGCTCGAGCTTGTTCGCCCACAGGATCTTCCCGCGCGCGTCGACCAGGTGGACGCCCAAAGAGGCGTTGTCCAAGAAATCCTGCCAGTCCTCGAAACGACGCTGTGCCTGCATGATCCAGCGGCGCAGTCTGCCAGTCCCAGCACGGCAGACAAGGGGATCGGCAGGTGGGCGAGCGGTGGAGTCCGCGCCGCGAGGGCGGCGGCCGGCCGAGCCGGCGCGCGCTTCCGCGGCTCGGCCCGGTCCGGCCGGCGGGCGCCTACGCGGCCGGGCCGTCGCGGCGCGCGGCGGGCGCGCCGCGGAAGACGTGCGCGTGGGCGCGCGCGAGGTCGCGGAAGGCGCGCGGCGCGCGGCCGGTCACGCGCTGCACGGTGTCGGTGACGCGGTCCTCGGCGCCGTCGCGGATGGCGAGGTCGAGCCGCACGAGGAACGCGGCGTAGGGCGCGGGCATCCCCGAGCTCACGAGGTACGCGAGGGCGGCGTCCTCGTCGGCGCGGACGTGGCGTATCGGCCGGCCGGCGACCTCGGACAGGATGGCCGCCACGTCGTCGTGGCTGAGCGCCTCCGGACCGGTGATGACGTGCGCGGTGTCGTGGGGCGCCTCGTCGAGCAGCGCGCGCGCGGCGACCTCCGCGATGTCCTCGGCGTCGACGAAGCCGACGCGGCCGCCGCCGGCCGCGGTCGTGATCTCACCGGGCCCGACGATCCCCGCCCAGCGCGCGTGGCGCGGATCCACGAAGTTCTGCATGAACCACGACGGCTGGAGCACGGTCCACTCCGGCGCGCGCTCGCGGAGCGCGCGGTGGACGACGCCGAGGCCGGCGCTCCCCTCCGGCACGACCGACGCGCTGAGCAGCACGAGGCGGCGCACGCCGCCCGCGAGCGCGCGCTCGACGAAGGGCACCATGAGCGTCGAGGGGTCCTCGACCAGCGCGGGCGCCAGGAGGTACGCGCGATCGACGCCGCGGAGCGCCTCCTCGTGCGTCGCCGGGTCGGCCCAGTCGAAGCGCGCGTGCTCCACGCCGTCGCGGCCGGCGGGCGCCGTCCGGCTCGCGACGCGGACGCGCGCGCCGGCGGCCTCGAGCCGCGCGGCGATCGCCCGCCCGGTGGTGCCCGTCCCGCCGATGACGAGGACGCGCGGCGCGCCGCTCCCTGCGCGCGCGCTCACGGCGCCACCTCCCCACGCGCGGCGACCTCGCCGAAGGCCTCGAGGACGGGCGTCGGGTTCCAGTACTCGCGGTACCGCACGATCTTGCCGTCCCGCGTGGCGACGATCATCACGTAATTCTGCTCGTAGCGCTTGCCCGCGGGCAGGATGGTCGCCGAGCCGTGCACCTCGGCGATCGCGACGTCAGGGTCGGTCGTCGGATACCGCCGCGCGTCCAGGAGCGACAGGTCGCGGAAGCGCTCCAGGATGCCCTCGAAATAGCGCCGGATGGCCGGTTTGCCCTCGAATCGGCCCGGCACGCCGAGCCCGGTCGCATACGGGAACTCCACGATGGCGTCGTCGGCGAAGAGGTCGAGCCATCGCTCGGTGTCTCGGCCGATGAGGTCGAGGTGGGCGTCGAGCGCCTGCGCGGCGTCGAGCGGGCGGGGGTGCTGCAGAGGGTGAGTCATTCAAGGCCCCTTTCTTTCGTGGTGTCGACGGGGGGCAGCGTAGCCAGGCGGCGATCTCCGCGCGTCCGGCTCTCGGATCCGCGCGTCCACTTCGGCGGTGGCGGGGCCCGGCGCGTGCGGTAGAGTCGTGCTCACCATGTCTGCCGCGCTCGACGAGCTGGCCCGGAGCGTCGCGCTCCGCGAGACCGAGGTGATGCGCTTCGCGCTCGGCGAGCGCTGGGGCAAGCGGCAACCGGCGCGGCGCGCGTCCGCCCGGGTGTACGCGGCCAGGCGCGGCGGCGGGTGCATCGATGTGGCGCGGCGGCGTCTCGCGTTCGGCGCGGGAGAGCTCGTGTTCCTGCCGCGGGCCGACGAGCACACCATCCGCGATCGGCCGACGACGTCGCTCGCGCCCCCGGACGCCCTCTGCCGCGGGATTCACGCCGTGGCCGAAGGCGCCCTGGCGACGGAGGCCCCGGCGGACACGCACCTCGTCATCGTCGACCTGCACCTCGACGCCGCGGGCGCCCCGTGGCTCGCGCTGCTGCCGCCGGCGGTGCACGTCACCGGCGCGACGCCGGGGCTCGCGCGCTGGCTGACCGAGACGCTCGCGCTGCTCGCGGGCGCGCCGGACCTGTCGCCTGCGCTGCGCCGCTCGATCGGCGAGACGTGGGCTCACGCGCTGTTCGCGAGCGCGCTGCGCGACCCCGGGGCGTCGCTGCCGCGGGCCGAGGCGCTCCGGGATGAGCCGGTCGTGGCCGCGCTCGCGCGGGTGCGCGCCTCGCCCGAGCGCGCGTGGGAGCTCGCGGAGCTCGCGCGGCAGGCCGGGCTCTCGCGCTCGGCGTTCGCGGCGCGCGCGACGGCGCTCCTCGGCGAGCCGCTCGGCCACCACGTGCGCCGGCTGCGCCTCCAGCGCGCCGCGGTGCTGCTCGGCGAGACGACGCTCCCCGTGAAGCTCGTCGCCGCGCGCGTCGGCTACGACAGCGAGCCCGCCTTCGCGCGGGCCTTCGCGCGGGCCCACGGCGTGAGCCCCGTCGGGTACCGGCAGGCGAGGCGGCGAGAGGACGGCGCGCCCGAGGTCCGTCGCGCGGGGTGACGGGCGCGGGAGCGCCGGAGCGCGGCGCGGCGGGCCTCGCGCCGGCGCGGCTCCGGACCCCGAGCACGCGCCGGCAGCGGCGCGGCGGCGCGGCGGCGCGGCGGCACGCTGGCACGCTGGCACGCTGGCACGCTGGCACGCTGGCACATGCGTCCGCGCGGTAGCGCGCGAGCGCTCGCGGGCCCGGGCGCTCCGCGGGTCCCGGGGCTCGTCGCTCCTCAAGGCCGGAGCGACGCGCAGGCATGGATGGCATCTCTCATGCTTCGAGAGGTGCACTTCCTTTTTATGCAGCTTGCCTGCCGATGCCCCGTGCTCGACGGGGCGGCGCTCCGTCTGGCTTTTTACAGGACGAGGAGATATGTACAACGTAGACAGCGTCGGCCGATGGTTGGGTATTGCGCTCCTGGCAGGAGCGGCGGGTACCGGGTGCGGGTGGACCGCCGTTGATCCGGTGCCTGGCGCAACCAGTTCGGGTGATCCTGCTGGCGTCACCACCGGGGAGGGCGTCACGACCGGTGAGGGCGCGGGCGGGTCAACGGACGCTGTGGAGGAGCCAGGGCCGGGCGGCAGCGGCGGTGGCGGTGCCGGCGGCACGAGTGGCATTGGCGGCGGTGGCGGCGCCGGCGGCACGGGTGGCGTTGGCGGCGAGGGCGTGGGCGGCGGCGGCGGCGCGGGCGGCGGCGGAGCCGGAGGCGGCGAGGCGTGCGCCGGACCGCTCGCATTCGCCGATCCGGCGCTCGAGGCAGCCGTGCGCGAGTCCGTGGGGATGCCGGACGGCCTCCTCCTCCCGGCCGACGTCGCGTCGCTCGACTACATCGACGCCAGGTACCGCGGCGTCCAGTCGCTCTCTGGCCTCGAATGCATCCGCTCGCTCACGGCGCTGGACCTCACCTCGAACCTCGTGACCGACCTCACGCCGCTGTCCTCGCTCACGGAGCTGCGCTACCTCAACGTCGACGCCAACCTGATCTCGGACCTCGCGCCGCTGTCCTCGCTCCTCCAGCTGGAGCACCTGAATCTGTCGAGCAACGAGATCTCGGACGTAACAGTCGTCGGCGCGATGACCGAGCTGCTCACCTTGCGGCTCATCTCGAATCCGATCAGCGATCTCGGACCGCTCGGCTCGCTGGCGAAGCTCACCCAGCTGTATCTCGGCGGCTCCCCGCTCCCGACGCTGGCGCCGCTGGGTGGCCTGGAGGCGCTCCACGTCCTCGTGGCGAACGAGGCGGAGATCAGCGACATCTCGGCCCTGTCGACGATGACGAACCTGCGCCAGGCGATGCTCGCGAACAACCACATCTCCGATCTGTCTCCGCTCGCGAGCCTTCCTCACCTGTTCTACGTCACGCTCTCGAGCAACTGGGTATCCGACCTGTCGCCCCTCGCCGAAAACCCGAGCTTCGGCGCAGGAGTCTCCATGATCGTGGAAGGCAACCCGATCGACTGCGCCGCTCAGGCGAGCAACATCGCCGAGCTCACGGCGCGTGGGACGCGCCTCTTCTCGAGCTGTCCGTGACGCCGCCCCCACGCGAGGCAGAAGACGAGCGCGGCTGCACGTCGTGCGGTCCTGATCGCGCTGAAGACGACCTAGAACACCGACCACGTTGATCGACCGAGATATGAACCGCCAAGGACGCCAAGAACGCCAAGAAGAAAACAAGATCTTGGCGCCTCGGCGGCTCGAATTGCTGCTCTTCCGAGCGGTTTCAACCCGCTCGTCCCTCGAAGTTTCCCCAGGGAGCACCGGCAGGCGCTCGTGGGAGACGAGGGCACATCTGAGGATGTGCTGGTCGCACCTGATACCCTCACTCCCGCATGACCTCCGGATCGAGCGTGGGCCCGCGCCCTCATCGTAGGGCGACGGACACCCGGAATCTCAAGCCTGCCTCGGAGGGACCGCGTTCCACGGCGCGGCCTCGAGCGTATTCTCCATTGCATGAGGCAAAGCGCGAGGATAGGGGCCCTGCTCGTCGCGATGGCGGCGTGCGGCGGCGAGGAGGCGATGTCCGCGGCCGGCGCCGGAGGCGCCTCGGCGGGCGCGGGCAGCGCCGGCGGGGCCACCGGGCCCGGCGGGGCGAGCGGCGCCGGGGCCGGCGGGGAGGCGCCGGGCGTCCCGTCTTACGGCCGCTTCGGCGAGCCCACGACCACCTTCACGTTGCCGGCGCCGGCCCCGAAGGAGGGCGAGCGCCCCGCGATCGCGGTCCCCGATCTGGCCGAGGCGTTCCCGGAGGTCGACTGGAGCGCGCTCGATCGGCTCTACATCCCGGCCGGCGAGTACCGGAGCATCCTGCTCGGCGGCCTGCCCGAGCGCGGCGCCGAGCGCCCGCTCGTCATCACGAACCTCGGAGGCCAGGTCAAGGTCGGCGGCGACGCCGCCAATCACCTGTTCGTGCTGAAGGGCGGCAAGGGCTGGATCCTGACCGGCCGCCACGATCCCGTCTCGAAGACCGGCGACGAGGGGTTCCGCGGGCACGCCGAGGGCGGTTTCGCCCACAGCCAGGGGAGGTACGGCATCTTCATCGACGACGCGTTCAGCAAGGAGGGCCTGTCCGGGCTGGCCATCGGCGGCGGTGCGACGGATTTCGAGCTGGAGGTCATCGAGGTCGCGCGCGTCGAGTTCGCCGGGGTCATCGCCAAGACCGACGACGACGGGCAGGCCACGATGCGCAACGTGAAGGTCCACGACCTGTACGTGCACGACGTCGGGTCCGAGGGCATCTATTTCGGCAGCACGCAGGCGCAGCCGCAGCACGCGTTCGAGCGCCTCGAGGTGTACGACAACCGGTTTCTCCGCACCGGCACCGAGGCGCTGCAGGTCGGCCAGCTCGGGTCCGATTGCGAGATCCACCACAACGTCCTCGGGCCCGGGGCGGTCCGGTGGCGGTCGGCGTTCGACCATTACCAGGACGGCAACGTGCAGTTCGGCCAGCGCTACGGCAGCTCGACCTTCCACCACAACATCGTGATCGGGACGGGTGACCTCTTCGTCGAGGTGTTCCCGACGCGCGTGGACCAGGACCCGCGCTCGCCCGGGGACACGATCTCGTTCACGGACAACTACTTCGCCGACACCTCGCTCAGCGGCGTGTACACGCACGCGGTGGACACCGGGGCCACGATACGGTTCGAGCGCAACGTGTTCCTGGGGTTCCACTTCAACTACGGCGAGGTGTACCCCGACACGGAGGAGCCGGTGCAGGTCTTCGGCGTGGGGAGCAACGCGCCCAATCCGCACATCCTCCGGGACAACCGGGTGGACGGGCCCTACCCGTTCATCAAGTGGCTCTTCGACAGCGTGACGGCCGAAGACAACCCCACGGTCGCGGTGCCCCGGGCGCGCTTCCGCGACTTCATGGCGGGCGCCATCGACGAGAACTACCGCCGCCTGGAGTGGTGGACCGACCGCGCGACGCTCAGCCCGGACGAGCGCGCCGTGGTGTACCCGAAGGGCGCCTATGTCCTCCACCAGGG
Organism: Sorangium sp. So ce836; assembly: GCF_028553905.1. Lineage (NCBI taxonomy): Bacteria > Pseudomonadati > Myxococcota > Polyangiales > Polyangiaceae > Sorangium > Sorangium sp. So ce836. The sequence continues at coordinate 1,362,105 of NZ_CP102233.1, forward strand.
CGCGCTCTACGAGGCGCTCGAGGAGAGCCAGGGCAAGCAGCCCGACCAGCACCCCGACGCGTGGCGCGCGCTCCCGCCCCCCGCGGACGACGTTCGCCTGAGCGCCGACTCGCCGCACCAGGGGCTCGGCGTCCGCTGGCCGCCCTCGTGAGGCGAAGCGCGGGTCATCGCCGCATGGCCGCCGGGGTCGAGCCCTCGTGATCCCTCGACGAGCCTCTCGATCACCGCTATTCTCTCGCCGCCTGCAACGAACGCAGGCCAAGGTGTAAGGATGGATACAGCCCAGTCAGACGATTGAGCCGCAGCAACCCCTGAAATCGTTGCTGCGGCCATCTGCTCTCGATCGTCCGACGCGTGCCGTCCTGGAGGCAGATCGCCGCCGAATGTCCACCATTTGCGCGGGTGTATCGTCGTGCCTCGAAATCTGCCAACACATTGGAATCTCTCGCTGTCCGCAGCGCTGCTGCTGATGGCCCCGTTCGACCTCTTGGCCTCGCTGGCCATGGATGTCTATCTGCCGGTGGTGCCGAGCATGCCAGGCATCCTCGGCACGTCGCCGTCGGTCGTTCAGCTGACGTTGAGCCTCTACATGGTCGTCCTGGGCGCGGGACAGCTCGTGTTCGGGCCGATCTCGGACAGGGTGGGTCGACGGCCGGTCCTGCTCGGCGGTGCTGCCTTGTTTGCCGCCGCGTCGTACCTGCTCGCGGGCACCGAGTCCGCCGCGGTGTTCGTCGCCCTCCGCGTCCTCCAGGCGCTGGGCGCGGCCGCGGCGCTCGTCGCGACGTTCGCGACGGTGCGCGACGTCTACGCGGAGCGCGCCGAGGGGGCGGTGATCTACAGCCTGTTCGGCTCGATGCTGGCGTTCGTGCCCGCGCTCGGTCCCGTGATCGGCGCGCTGCTCGCGGACCATTTCGGCTGGCGCGCGATCTTCGTCGCGCTCGGCGCCGCCGCCACCGCGGCCGCGCTGAACGCGGCGCCGCGGTGGCACGAGACGCGGCCCCTGCACGCGTCGAAGCCGCGAGCGGCGTTTGGCGAGATCCTGGCGGACGCCTCGTTCTGGACCTACACGCTCGGCTTCAGCGCGGCCATGGGCGCGTTCTTCGTCTTCTTCTCGACGGCGTCGCGCGTCCTGATCGATCGAGCGGGCTTCTCGCAGCTCACCTTCAGCCTCCTGTTTGCCACGGTCGCGCTCGTCATGATCGCGACGACCCGCTTCGCGAAGCGGTTCGTGGCGCGGTGGGGGAGGGCCGGGAGCCTCGTCCGCGGGATGGGAATGCTGCTCCTCGGAGCCGCGCTGCTGGTCGTCGGGCAGGTGATCGCCGCCCCGTCGTTCTGGACGTTCGTCCCGCCCATGTGGCTCATCGCGATCGGCATCGTCTTCGCGAATTCGGTGGCGGCCAACGGCGCGCTCCAGCGCTTCGGTCACGTCGCCGGCACCGCGACCGCGCTCTACTACTGCATCGAGAGCCTCATCGTGGGGATCGTCGGAACGACGCTGGTCGTCCTGCTGCCCGGGGACACGGCATGGCCGCTCTCGGCCTATTGCACGCTCATGGCCGTGGTCGTGCTGGGCCTCGTCCGGCGGGTGGAGCGGTCCCCGGCGACCGCCGTCTCGCCGGATCCGGCGCGCGCTCGCGAAACGTAAGATATCTCGTCAGCGGGAGGAGGAGCCCCTCCTCCTCCCGCTCCAGCCGACTCCCATCGAAAACCTCGTCGATCGGACCGAAAACCCCGCCCTTCAGGGGCTCGGCGCGGGGAGCTACGACGGGGACATGGCGAACGAGACCGACGACCCGCTGCTCACGCGACGCGCGTGGCTTCAGGCGAGCGCGGCGCTCGGCACCGCCCTGGCCGTCCCGGGCTGCGCATCGGGTTGCGGAGCTTCGCGACCACCATCCTCTGCGAGGAAAGCCAACATGTCATACGACGTCGTCATCGTGGGAGGCGGTCCCGCCGGGCTCTCCGCCGCTCTGGCCCTCGGCCGCGCGCGCAAGCGTGTCCTGCTCTGCGATGCGGGGGCTCGCAGGAACGCGGCTGCCGAGCACATCCACAACTTCGTCACGCGCGACGGGACGCCGCCGGACGAGTTCCGGGCGATCGGCCGCCGAGAGCTCGCGACGTACCCGAGCGTGGAGGCGCGCGACCTCCGGATAGAGGCCATCGCCGGAAGACGTGGCGCATTCCAGGTCACCTTGGCGGCGGGCACGGTCGAGGCCCGCCGGGTCCTCCTCTGCACCGGGCTGATCGACGAGCCGCTGGCCATCGAGGGGTTCCGCGAGCTGTGGGGTCGTTCGATCCTTCAATGCCCCTACTGCCACGGATGGGAGGTCCAGGACCGGAGGTGGGGCTACCTGGCGCGAGGGGCGCAGTCGCTCCATTTCCCGCTCCTCTTGCGTGGATGGACGCGAGACGTCGTGGTCTTCACGAGCGGAGCGTTCGACGTCCCGGCGGACGTCCGCGCCCGCTTCAGCGCCGCGGGGATCCGCGTCGAGGCGCGGCCTGTCGCGCGCCTCGTCGCGCGCGAGGATCGGCTGGAGAGCGTCGAGCTCTCGGACGGCGCGGTGATCCCGTGCGAGGTGCTGTTCGCCCATCCACCGCAACGCCAGGTGGGCCTGGTCCGGGCGCTGGGCGTAGCCCTCGACGACGACGGCTTCGTGCAGGTCGACCCGGTGAGCCGCGAGACGTCCATCCCCGGCGTTTATGCGGGCGGGGATCTCGTGTCACGAATGCAAGGGGCGACCCTCGCGGCGGCGTCCGGGGTGCAGGCCGCGGCGATGCTCAACCACGAGCTCACGGCGGAGCTGGCGACCAGCGGCGGGCCATCAGGGCGGGAATGAGGAGTCCCCATGCTCGCCCGGACGGCCCGCGAGGTCGGGGCACGCGGCGGCCGGCCCGCGGCTGATCAGCGGCCGAGGAAGCCCATGAGCCAGCTCATGGCCGGCCGCATGGTGCCGTTCGAATGCTGGATGCCCGTGTTGTCCCGCCAGGTGGCGCCGACGATGTAACCCCACAGCGTGATGCCCTTCACGGAGGGGTGGTTCCAGAACATCGTGAACTGCTCCTCCATCACCCTCTTCTGCTGGTTGTCGTCCGCGATGCCGATGTCGTACTCGGTGATGTACACGGGCTTGCCCAGCGACGCGAGCTTGTCGATGTACCCCTTCACGGTGTTCGTGTTGAGCTTGTAGGCGTCGTGGGCCTGCGCGCCGAGCGCGTCGACCGGGGCGCCCGCGTTGATCACCGCCCGCGCGATCCGCATAAAGTTCTGGTGATCGTTCTCGTACTCGATGTTGTTGTAGTCGTTGAGGATCAGGACCGCGTTCGGGCAGAACTCGCGGGCCCACTTGAAGGAGTTGACGATCCAGTCGTAGCCGCTGGCGCCGTCGCCGCCGATGCCGTTCTTGTAGGAAGGCGTGGTGTGGGGCGGCGGCTCGTTCACGACGTCGATGTACTTCGTGTCGGGGTAACGCGCGCAGAACGCCCGCATCCAGTCCCTCACGGCCGCCTGCTGATCCGAGCCGGAGAGCCCTCCGAGCCAGCTGGGTTGCTGGGCACCCCACACGAAGGTGTGCTGCTTGAACACGATGTTGTTCGACTTCGCGTAGTTGTAGATCCGGTCGAGCGCGCTCCAGTCTCGCACGCCGCGGCTCCGCTCGACGGAGCCCCACTTGCCCTCGTTCTCGGGCGTGATCTGGTTCCAGTACCTCGCGAAGCCGTCGCGCACGCTGCCGTTCGTCGTGATGTTGCCCACGAACTTCGCGCCGCCGCCGCCGCCGGAGCCGCCGCCGCCGCCGGAGCCACCCGAGCCGCCCGCGCCGCCGCCGCCGCCGGCGCCGCCGGCGCCGCCGGAGCCGCCCGCGCCGCTGCTCGACGACGAGCTCGAGCTGCTGCTCGACGAGCTGCTCGACGACGAGGTGGTCGTGCCGGTGCCCGTGCCTCCGTTGCCGTTGACCGAGACGATCGTCGGCTTCCCGGTGCCGTTCGCGCAGAACCCGAACGACGTCGACTGGCCCGCGTTCAGCGTCCCGTTGTAGCTCTCGTTGGTGACGGTCAGCTGCCCGCCCGAGCCCGAGGAGCGCGCGTTCCACACGTTGGCCACCGTCGAGCCGTTGAGCCCGACGACAAGGCCCCAGGAGGTGGACCGGCCGGTGCTCGTGTTCGTCACCGTCACGTTCGCGCAGTAGCCGCTGCCCCACTCCGACTGGAGCGCGAGATCCGCCTTCATCGTGTTGTCCGCGCTGCTCGCCGCGGACTCGGACGCCTCGCTGTCCTCCAGGTCAGCAGGCTCGATGGCGCAGGCCAGCAGGCCGCACGCGAAGGAGAGGGACACAGCGCCAAGCAAGCGATCGATACGCATCAAGGTTCTCCATGATCCGGACGGACGGGCCTCAGGCTTCTGTTCAAGATGGATAAGTAAACCAGAAGCGCCTGCGAGCCCCACCGCCCATGGACCGGGGCAGCATGATTCCCGGCCAGAGCTTGTTCACCACGACCGCGTGCACCCATTTGCACAGGTCGTATGCCCGGTCACACCGTGGCTGTCGAGGCGAGTCTTGCGCGAACATGCCCGGTGCGAGATGGGCCCGAGCATGTCATGAGATTAAAACACGCAAGCGCGAGCCGAAGTCAAGCGCCTTGTTCGACGATTTGCCGTACAGCCATGTTGCAGTCACGGGTCTTTGGGAGAAAGGAGCGCCAATCGCCAACTGCAGCTGATTTTGCCGTCCAGCCATGTTGCACTGACGGGCTCTCGACGGAACGATGTGCACTCGGACGCTCCGAGCGCCTCCGCGCGGCGGGGGGGCGCGCGAAAGACGGCCGAGCTCTCCACGGCTCGTCGCTGCGCGATCGGCTCCCGACATCACCTGCCGACGACGGCTCTCGACGTTGCGCCGTCCTCTCACGAGGTGTATGACGAGCCGCGACGACGAAAGGTGACCGATGATCAGTCAGGCCGAGCTGGCCGAGCAGCTCGACCGGGCCCGCAGCCACCTGCGGGCGGTCGCGTTCCGCATGCTCGGCTCGGTGGACGAGGCGGAGGACGCCGTGCAGGAGGTCTGGCTGCGCGCCAGCCGCGCCGACGCCAGCGCCGTCGCCAACGTGACGGGATGGCTGACCACGATCCTCGGCCGCGTCTGCCTCGACATGCTGCGCGCGCGCCGGCGCCGGGGCGAGGAGCTCACCGAGAGCGGCGAGCTCGATCAGGTGGTGGACCACGGCGGGTCGCCCGGCCCCGAAGACGAGGCGGCGCTGGCCGACGCCGTCGGGCTCGCGCTGCTCGTGGTCCTCGACGCGCTCGGGCCCGCCGAGCGCGTCGCCTTCGTGCTCCATGACCTGTTCGCCGTGCCGTTCGACGAGATCGCCGCGATCGTCGACCGGTCGCCGGCCGCCGCGAAGAAGCTGGCGAGCCGCGCCCGCCATCGCGTGCGCGGCGGGGCCGCCGCGCCCGCCGCCGAGCTCGCCGGGCATCGGGAGGTCGTGGAGGCCTTCCTCGCCGCCTCGCGCGCCGGCGATCTGGGCGCGCTGCTCGCGGTGCTGGCCCCGGACGTCGTCCGGCGCGCCGATCGCGCCGCGCTGCGGGGAGGCGCGGAGACCGAGGTGCGCGGCGCCCGGCGCGTCGCCGAGGAGACGGCCACCAACGCCGGTCGGGCGCGCTTCGCCCGGCCCGCCCTCGTGAACGGCGCCGTCGGCGTCGTCGTCGCCCCGCGCGGGCGGCTGCAGCTCGTCCTCGAGGTCGCCATCGAGGGCGGTCGGATCGCCGCGATCGACGTGATCGGCGACCCGGCCCGCCTCCGCCAGCTCCGGCTCGCGGTCGTCGACGTCGCGCCGCCGTGATGCGCCGGGCAGGCCGGGCAGCGCCGAACGGTCGTGCGCGCGTGCCGGTCACCTTTCCTCGCCGCGCGTCGTCAGAGCAGTGACGCGCCGGACGCGCCCGCGACCGGCGGCGACAGCCAAGGAGGAAGTACGTTGAGTGTGCACACGGTCCAGCTCACGGCGCAGCAGGGCGCGCGGCCGGCGACGAGGGGAGAAGCGCCCCTGCCGGGCGTCCGCGTCGCCGTCGTCTACCACAGCGGCCACGGCCACACCGGGCGGCAGGCCGAGGCCGTCCGAGCAGGCGTGCAGCAGGTGGAGGGCGCCGAGGCCCTGCTGCTGACCGTCGAGGAGGCGCAGGCGCGCTGGGGCGATCTGGCCTCCGCCGACGCGATCATCTTCGGCGCGCCGACCTACATGGCGAGCGCCTCGGCGGCGTTCAAGGCCTTCCAGGAAGCGAGCTCCCGCGCCGTCATGGCCAAGGGCTTCGCCTGGAAAGACAAAGTCGCCGCCGGCTTCACCAACTCGGGCTCCCGCTCCGGCGACAAGCTGGCGACGCTGATCCAGATCGCCCTCTTCGCCGCCCAGCACGGCATGCACTGGGTCAATCTCGGCCTCCCGCCCGCGAACAACTCCACGAAGGGATCGGAGGAGGACCTGAATCGACTCGGCTTCTGGCTCGGCGCCGGCGCGCAGTCGAACGTCGACCAGGGCCCCGACGTCGCCCCGCCGGAGGCCGACCTGCGCACGGCCGAGCACCTCGGCCGCCGCGTCGCCGAGGTCGCGCGCCAGCTCGTGTGCGGCCGCCTCGTCACCGGGCAGACGCCCGCGCGGTGAGCGGCGCGGCGCCTCTGGGACCTCGGCGCCGAGCTGGGGGCGCCCGCGGCGGTGCTCCGTGCGCCTCCGGGCCCCGCCCGGCGCTGGAAAGGCGTAGGATGCCGTCCATGAACCGCGTTTCCAAGATGATGACGGCGGCGGCGATCGCCCTCGCGGCGGCCGCAGGCGGCTACGGGCTCCTGAGCTCGCGCGGGTCCGACGCGAAGACGCTGGTCGGGCGCCTCTGGATCGAGCGGCTCCCGAGGGACGACACGGACCAGATCGAGCTCATGGTGATGCTCGCCGACGAGCCGATCGGCATGTTCCGGCGCACGTCCCAGTTCGAGGGCTCGTATGCGCTGTTCCGTTACGAGCTGCGCGGCAACGATAAGCTGCAGCTGCTCTTCCCGCAGGACAAGTCGAAGCACGAGGTCGCCTTCGACGCGCGGCCGTGCGACGTGAAGGGCTTCGACTACTGCCTCGACCTGAGCGGCGCCCCGCGGGGCGCGGCGAAGTACTACAGCCGCAAGGAATGGGAGATCGACGCGAGCGACCCGGCGGCGCTGGAGGGCGCGCTCCGGGAGCTCGGCGAGGAGCTGCTCGCGTCTCCGCCGGAGCGGTGACGACACCCCTCCTGCTCGCGCGAAGAAGAGAAGAGATGTCCACCCAGCCTCCGTTGGCGGCGTTCTCGTTCTACCTGTCCGGCCGGCACCAGGTCCTGCTGTCGATATCGAGGGAGATCCTCGCGGGCCTCGACGCGTGCGCCTCGAGCGAAGGTGCCTTCCCCCACGAGGCGCGGACCCGCGCCTCGGATCTGATGTGGCTGTGGACGCTGGGGGCCTACGAGGTGGTCAGGACCATGTGTCAGGCGAACCGGTGCTTCTCGGAGCGCTTCGCCAGGGCGATATCGCACCTGAAGGCCGATCTGGAGCGGGTCCGGGTGCCGAACACGAAGCTGGAACGGGTCAAGTACGACCGCCGCGACAGGACCATCCCCGTGACGTCGGATCGCGGTCCGGACATCTGGGACGACGCCAACAAGGATCTCCTGGTGGGAGATCCTGCGGATGCCGTCTCGTGCCGCATGCTGCTCCAGAGCTACGAGAGCGTCATGTCTTCCCTGACCCTGGACGACGTGAAGATGTCCCACGAGGACTCGTTCGGACGAACGTAGAGCCGCCCCGCGGCTTCGCGCCATCCGCAGGCCCTTTGACCGCGGCTCGCGAACGGGCGCTTCGACGCGGAGCCTACTGGCGCGCCACGCGCTTGAGCGGGTATGGCGCGGCTTCCCGTTCGGTCATCGTGAAATACCCAGAGCCGTCCGCCTCGTACTCGATCGACTCGCCCTGACCCTCGACCGTGTCCGTGAGCGCGACGGGCGACGCCGCGAAGGCCGCCTCGAAGCCCGCGCCGGCCGGCGCCCGGTACTCGTAGACCGCTCGGTAGGTGCGCAGCAGAAACCGGTTGGCGCACGGGTGGATCGTCCCGGCGGTGACGGACCGGAAGTTCTCGTCCGGGCCGAGGGGCATCTGGAGGTCGGCCACGTGAATCAGCGTGGACAGGGTGCCAGGCGCCGGCAGCGGGCTCGGGAACTTGTACACCTTGCTGAGCCCGGTCGTGCCCTCCTTCGTGACGACGTAGATGTCCCCCGTCGTCGGGTGCACCATCAGCGCCTCGGCGTTCTGCGGCGTGTCCGGGTACTGGAAGGGGAACCGATCGCCGGACACCGTGCCGCTCGTCTCCCCCGCGGCGAGGTTCGGCTCCCTCATGCGGACCACGGCGAAGGTCGTCGGGTAGGGCGGCGGGCGTCCGCTGAAGCGGCCGATGTCCCCCATGAAGATGCAGCTCCCCGCGGGGCACGGACCGGTCGCGATGTCCTCCCAGTCCCAGGGGAGCACGCCGGCGACGTAGCTCCCGACGACCGCCGCGTTCGTCTTCTGGATGGCGACGAAGCTCGCGTTGTTCTCGCTGTGCGCGTACAGGATGCCGGGGTTGACGCGGCTCGCGGCGAGCCCGGAGATCTCCACGATGTCCGTCGAGGTCAGGCTCCCGACCGTCGTGTAGGTGCTCGCGAACGTGTCGCCCGCGGAGCAGCTCGGGGCGCCGGCGGGCCTCAGCGCGACGACCTGCGCTGTGTTCGTGTTGGCGAAGGGAGAGGCGCCGCTCCACGCCGGCTGCGAGCCCGCGGCGCCGAGCTGCCTGTACGCCGCGTCGAACAGGAGGCCCGTCGACGACGAGAGCAGGCACGTGTCGAACGGCTCGGTGAAGCCCGACGGCGGCACGATCGGGCTCGCCGGGCAGGACGAGCCCGTCCAGACCTGCGTGCCGAACCAGACCGCGACGCCGTTCGCCGCCGTGGTGGTGACCGCGGGCGCGGCCAGGGTCGCGGAGTTGCCGTTCTTCTGGCCGCTCGCCGCGTCGATCGGGCTCGCGGGATCGGCGCCGCTGAACGCCACGATGCTCCCCGCCAGGTAGGCCGAGACGTCGAAGCCGAAGGAGTAGCTCGCGGGCTCCGCGCCGGTCGCCACCTTCCAGAGGACCCATGACTTGAGGGCGGACGCGCTCTGATCCGAGCGGAGGAGCGTCCACCCCGCCGGTGGAGCGATCACCGCGCCCACCTGGTTCCGGTTGGCGATGCGCGCGAGCAGGACGTCGCCTTGCACGACGCCCGCCGGCTTCGCGAGGGTCAACGCGGTCAGGTTCTTCCCGGTCGCCGTCGAGCTGGAGCGGAAGTTTATCGTCGAGAGCGGCTGAACGGCCGCGCCCGTTTCATCGGCGTCGTCACCGTCGAAGTCTGTGTCCTGGTGATCGACGGAGATGCAGCCAGCCCAGCCGAGCAGCGAAATCGAGGCGACGAGAAGAGCTCTGGCGCTGAGGTTCGTCGACATCAATGTTATATCCCTTCGGGTAAGCGAATTTCTTCAGGAGGCGGAACTAAACCACAAAAAGCATGGGATGCAACCCAGGCGCTGAGGGCTGCAGTCGACCTGATGGGGGCATTCGAGAGGGTGCATGTCTGAACAGGGAGGCGCCCGCGCGTCGTGGGGCGCACGATCGACACCGGCTCTCGCAACCTTGTCGGACGAGCGGCGGTGCACGGCTCGAATCCCCCACCGCGCCCACGACGTCCGGCATCCAGCCGAGGCCGGCCGGTGCCGCCGCGGCCGCGCGGAGAGCGCCGAGGCGAGCCTCTTTACATCCCTCGCCGTATCGACGGATAATTGCCATCGTGGAGCAAGGAGCGGTCTTGGCCGGACGCTACCGCCTTGAGCACCGCGCGGGAGCGGGGGGCATGGGCGAGGTGTGGAAGGCGCACGACCAGGAGACGCGCGAGACGGTGGCGGTGAAGCTCTCGCCCCAGCGCGACGCGGAGGATGCGGCGAGGTTCGAGCGAGAGGCGCAGATCCTCGCGGGCATGTCTCACCCCCACGTGGTCCGGTACGTGGCGCACGGGGCGAGCGCCGAGGGCGCTCCCTACTTGGTCATGGAGTGGCTCGAAGGCGAGGACCTCGCGGCGCGGCTCGCGCGTGGTCCGCTCGAGATCGACGAGAGCGTGGCGCTGGCGACCGCGGTGGCGGACATCCTCGGCTTTGCGCACGAGCGCGGCGTCGTGCACCGCGACCTGAAGCCGAGCAATCTGTTCTTGCCAGGTGGGCGCCTCGACGGCGTGAAGGTGCTCGATTTCGGCATCGCGCGGCTCGGGCAGGCGGCGCGGATGACGCGCTCGGGCGTGCTGATGGGGACGCCGGGTTACATGGCGCCCGAGCAGGTGCGGGGCGAGGCGAGCATCGACGCTCGCGCGGACGTGTTCTCCCTCGGCTGCGTGCTCTTCGAGTGCCTGACAGGCAGGCCTGCGTTCGGCGGCCAACATGTGGCGGCGATCCTGACCAAGGTGCTGTTCGAGGAGACGCCGAGCCTGCAAACCCTGCGGACCGGGGTGCCCGAGGCGCTCGACGATCTGCTGCGGAGGATGCTGTCGAAGCGCCGGGAGGAGCGGCCTCTGGGCGGGCAGGCGGCGGCGGTGGCGCTGCGCGCGCTCGGGGATGCGTCGCCGTCGCCGGCCGTGAGCGAGGTCCGCTCGCCCTCGCTCACGAGCAGCGAGCAGCGCGCCGTGGCGGTGATCGTGGTGAGCGCGGCGGCGGACGCCCAGGTGATGGCGTTCGACGGGGAGACGACCCTGGCCCTCTCGCCTGGCGACGAGGCCGTCCTGCGCGAGGGCGAGGCGCATGGCGGCCGGAGCGAGCGTTTGCTCGACGGGTCGGTCGTGGTGATGCTGGCGGGCACCGAGACGGCGACGGATCTGTGCGCGCAGGCGGCGCGGTGCGCGCTCGCGCTGCGCCGGTGCGCCGCAGGCCGGCGCGTCGCGCTGGCCATGGGGTGGGGGGAGCGGACGGCGCGGTCGATGGGGCCGGCGATCGACCGGGCGGCGCTGCTGGCGAGCGCCACGGCGCGCCACGTCGCCCCGGAGGCCACGGTGATCATCGACGAGGTCGTCGCGGGCCTGCTCGACGCGCGCTTCGAGGTGCGGGAAGGCGAGGGGTTCTTCACGCTGCACGGCGAATGCCCGCTGGCGGAGGGGACGCGCCTGCTCCTCGGCAGGGCCACGCCGTGCGTGGGGCGAGAGCTCGAGCTCGGCATGCTCCGGGCGCTCGTGCTCGAGAGCATCGAGGAGAGCACGGCGCAGGCGGCGCTGGTGACGGCGCCGCCCGGCGTGGGCAAGTCGCGCCTGGCGCAGGAGTTCCTGCAGGAGATCCGGGGGCAGCGCGAGCAGGTGTCGGTGTGGGCCGTGCGCGGCGACGCGCTGCGGGCCGGCTCGCCCCTCGGAATGCTGGGCCAGGCGCTGCGGAGCGCGTGCGGAATCCAAGAGGGCGAGCCGATCGAGGTGCGGCGCCGGAAGCTCTCGGCAGAGATCGAGGCGCGGGTGTCGCCTGGCCACCGGCGGCGCGTCGAGGAGTTCCTCGGCGAGATCGTGGGCGCTGCCTTCCCGGACGAGGACAGCCTGCCGCTCCGGGCCGCGCGCCGCGACGCGCAGCGCATGGCGGACCAGGTGCGCGCCGCCTTCCTCGATTACCTCGCCGCCATCGTCGCCGGCGGCCCGCTGATCGTCGTGCTGGAGGATCTGCACTGGGGAGACCGACCCACGGTGTCGCTCCTCGACGCGGCGCTGCGCGACCTCTCGGATCGGCCGCTGTTCGTGCTCGCCCTGGCGCGGCCGGAGGTGCGCGAGCTGTTCCCGAGGCTCTGGGAGGGGCGGCGGCTGCACGAGCTGCGGCTCAACGAGCTGAGCCGGCGCGCGGGCGAGCGGCTCGCGCGGCACGTGCTGGGCGAGCGCGCCGACGCCGAGGCGATCGCGCGGATCGTGCGCCTGTCGGAGGGAAACGCATTTTACCTGGAAGAGCTGATCCGCTGGACCGCGGAGGGCAGAGGCCCGGATGTGCCGGGGACGGTGGTCGCCATGGTGGAGTCGCGCCTCGGGGCGCTGGACGACGAGGCCCGGCGGCTCTTGCGCGCGGCGAGCGTCTTCGGAGAGGTCTGCTGGGCCGGAGGGGTGGCGGCGCTCGTCGGCGGCGAGGCGCGACGGGGCCAGGTCACCGCCAGGCTCGAGGCGCTGGTGGCGCTGGAGATCCTGGTGCGCCGCCGCGAGAGCCGCTTTCCCGCGGAGGAGGAGCTGGCGTTCCGGCACGCGCTCCTGCGCGAGGGCGCGTATGCCATGCTGACCGAGGGCGATCGGGTGCTCGGCCACCGGCTGGCGGGGGAATGGCTGGAGCGGGCGGGGGAGCCGGATCCCGTGGTGCTGGCCGAGCATCTCCAGCGCGGGCGAGCGCTCGATCAGGCCGCGTTCCATTACCTGCGCGCGGGCCGGCAGTCGTGCGATCGCGGCGACTTCGGGAGCGCCCTTGCTCGCGCGCAGCGCGGCATCGGCTGCGGCGTGCGGGGGGAGATCCTCGGCAACCTGCTGGCGCTCAAGGCGATGGCGCATTGCTGGCGATCGGAGCTCGATGCAGCGCAGCAGGCGAGCGCCGCGGCGCTGCCGCTCACGGGGCGCGGGAGCCGGTGGGCCTGCATTGCCCTGTTCCATCGTGCGTGGGCGTCCCTCGTCCTGGGCGCAGAGGACGATTTCATGGAGACGGCGGACCGTTTCGTCCGGTTCCAGCCGGACACGGAGGCGGGCCGGGAGTACATGCTCTGGGCGCCGCTCGCCGCATCGCTGCTCCAGACCTACGGGCGACGCGAGCTCTGCAAAGCCTTGCTGGACCGCGCCGACGCGCTGGCCGCTGCGATGCCCGCCCTGGATCTCGACCTCCGGGGGGCGATCGCCATCGGGCGCAGCGATTACGTGCGCGCCTTCGAGCGGGACCCCTGGAGGCAGCTCCAGCTGACGCGACAAGCGGTCGAGGCGTTCCAGGCGATCGAGGATCTCCGGAACCAGATCACGGCCTTGAACAGGCTCGGTCAGGCGGAGGCCGAGCTCGGCGATCCCGCGGCGGGCGAGGCCACGCTGCGGCGGGCCGTCGCGCTGGCGCAGCGCATTGCGATCCCGTTTGCGCAACGTCAATCCGCATTGCATCTGGCGGCGCTGCTCTCGCACGGCTCGGATCCGTCGAAATGGGCAGAAGCGAGCGATATGGCCGGATCGCTGCTCGGCGCTGCAGGGGTGAGCGTGGGGTACCGAGGCTGGGCCCACGGGATCTGCGCAGAGGTGCTTCTCCAGCGCGGCTCGTTCGACGACGCCGTGCAGCAGGCGCGCGAGGCGGACGCGCTGTGCGCTCGCATCCCGCTGCGGCGGCTCTGGGTGACGGCGTTGCTCGTCCGCGGGCTGATCCAGCTGGGTGACCGCGATGAGGCGGCACGTGTGGCCAGCCGCATCGAGCCCGGGCTCGCGTGTCTGGGCGGAGGCGGCTACGTCGAGATCGACGCGCGGGTGGCGCTGGCGGAGGCCCATTGGATCGGCGGCAGGGCCGACGAGGCGCGGGCGGCGCTCGACGAAGCCATTCGCGGGATCGCGGCGCGGGCCGAGGCGATCCCCGACGCCGCCTGGCGCGCGCGGTACACGGCGTGTGTGCCGGAGATCGCGCGTGCCCGCCGGCTTGCGAGCGCATGGGCGTAGGTGGACAGCGCGCGGAGCGCCTCGCGCGGTGTCTCGTCCCCCGTGCCCGCCACCGTGATAAGATACGCCATGACTGTAATCTGCATCCCACGATGCGTGATCATGATGTTGCTGGGCCTCTCGCTCCTGGCCTGCGGCGACGACGACGGCAAGGGCGGCGGCGACCCCGGCGGCACGAGCAACAGCGCCGGCGGGGGAGGGGGCAGCGGGGGTGAAGGCGGCGGCGGCGGCGGCCCGGCGGAGCTCGACCCGCGCGTCGAGGCGTGCCTGCGGATCAACGCATGTGACGCGGACGGCGGCACGCCGGTGGGGCTCCAGGCCTGCCTCGGCCACGAGCTCGATCAGCGGTGGGCCTGGGCGACCGTCGGGGCGAGGCGGCTCGGCCTGGCGGCCATGGACTGCAAGCTCGCTGCGGCCGACTGCGCCGGCGTCCGCGCGTGCACGCCGGCCGTCGAGGAGCTCGGCGCGGCGTGCAGCGAGAGGGCCGGCGCCGATCTGTGCGAGGGCGACACCTGGGTGATCTGCGACGACCTTGGCGCGCCGCTCGCCGCGATGGACTGCGCGGCCGCCGGGCTCTCCTGCATGTCCGATTTCGTCGCCGGGTGCGGCGCCGAGCCGTGCGATTACGCCACCACGCCGGCGGCGTGCGATCCCGACGACGCGGACGTGCTCGTCGAGTGCAGCCCCGCCGGCTTCCTGACGCGGGTCCACTGTCCGAGCCAGTACAACCTGGTCCACGTGAACGGCCGTGACGGGGAGCAGGTCTTCTCGATCGCGGGGGAGACCTGCGGGTTCGACGAGCAGCGCGGCGCGCTCGGCTGCGTGGGCACGGGCGAGGCGTGCCCCTTCTTTTCGCAGCGGTGCGACGGCGCGGTGCTCGAGACCTGCGCGGGCGGCAAGCTGGGCCGCCGCGACTGCGCCGCGCTGGAGCCGGCCGGCCAGGGGTGCGGCTTCCTCCAGAGCGGGCAGCTCGCCGGCGCGGCCTCCTGCGGGCTGGTCGGCGGCGCGTGCGACCTCGGCGACGACGAGGCGTGCGACGGCGCCGTCCTCCGGTACTGCGGCTGGGGCGAGCCGGCGGCGCTCGACTGCCGCGCCGCGGGCTACACCGGCTGCGCCACGGCCGCGCAGGGTGGGCGCACCGTCGCTTACTGCACGCCGTAGGGCCGCCCGGGAACCAGGCATCGAGCGACTCGACATCTCATCGATCCGCTGAAGGCGGGGAGCGCGCTGCTGCGTGGGCAGCAATCGCGGACCTTCGTGTTGCTCCGGCGCGACGTGGCCGCTATAAGCTGGCCCGCAGCTTCCGCGCGAGCGGCACGGGTGTCGCTCCCCGCCGGCGGCCCACTCCCGGCGCCCGTCGCGGGGCGGGTGTGGAGGTGGTCGTCGGCCGTGATCGAGCTGCGGGACGTCAGCAAGGTGTACCGGCAGGGCAAGCGCGAGGTGATCGCGCTGGACGGCGTCTCCTTGCGCGTGGCCCCTGGCGAGGTGTTCGGGGTGCTGGGGCATAGCGGCGCGGGCAAATCCACCCTCATCCGCTGCGTCAACCTGCTCGAGCGGCCCACCGCGGGCGAGGTGCAGGTCGACGGGCGGGACATGCTGGCGCTCGGCCCGCGGGAGCTCCGGCAGGCCCGCCAGGGCATCGGCATGATCTTCCAGCACTTCAACCTCTTCTCCTCGCAGACCGTGGCGGGGAACATCGCCTATCCGCTGGCGATCGCGGGGTGGCCGCCGGGCCGCATCCGCGCGCGGGTGGAGGAGCTGCTCGCGCTCGTCGACCTCACGGACAAGGCGCAGGCCTACCCGGCCCAGCTCTCCGGCGGCCAGAAGCAGCGGGTGGGGATCGCCCGGGCGCTCGCGCCGCGGCCGCGCGTGCTTCTGTCCGACGAGGCCACCTCCGCCCTCGATCCGGAGACGACGCGCTCGGTGCTCGGCCTCTTGCGGGACATCAACCGTCAGCTGGGGCTCACCATCCTGCTCATCACCCACCAGATGGACGTGCTCAAGGAGATCTGCCGCTCGGTCGCCGTGCTGGAGCGGGGCCGGGTGGTCGAGCAGGGCAAGGTCGTCGACCTGCTCGCGCAACCCGGCACCCGCCTGAGCGCGCTGTGCTATGCGCCGCTCGCCGCGGGCGGCTGGCCCGCCCGCCCCGGAGGCCGCCTGGTCCGCCTGTCGCTCGTCGGCGACGCCGCCGCTCAGCCGGTGCTCGCCGTGCTGGCGCGCCGCTTCGGCGTGGACGCCACCCTGCTCGAAGGCACGCTGGAGCGGGTGGGGGGCGTCCCGGTAGGCAGACTCTTGGTCGAGCTCACCGGCGCCCCCGAGGCGCTGGAGCAGGCGCTCGACCACCTGCGCGAGCAGCGGTATCGGCCGGAGCCCGTGGCGCATGACTAGCGAGCTCGCGGCGTCGCTGTGGACGGCCACCGTGGAGACGCTCTACATGACGTCGGTCTCCGCGATCCTGGTCCTCGTCGCGGGGCTCCCGCTGGGCGTGCTGCTGGTGATCACCGACCGGGGCGGGCTCTGGGAGCGGCCGCTGCTCCACCGCGCGCTCGGCACGCTCGTGAACGTGGGGCGCTCGGTGCCGTTCATCATCCTCATGGTGGCGATCGTGCCGCTGACGCGGCTCCTCGTGGGCACCACCATCGGCACCACGGCCGCCATCGTGCCCCTGGTCGTCGCGGCGATCCCCTTCCTGGGGCGCGTCGTGGAGCAGAGCCTGCGGGAGGTGGACCCCGGGCTCGTGGAGGCGGCGGTGGCGATGGGCTCCACCCACCGGCAGGTGATCCTCCGGGTGCTCCTGCCCGAGGCGCTGCCGTCCCTCGTGCGCGGCGCGGCGCTCATGGTGATCAGCCTGCTCGGAACCAGCGCCATGGCGGGCGCCGTGGGCGGCGGCGGCCTCGGCGACCTGGCCGTCAAATACGGATACATGCGCTTTCGCACCGACGTGATGCTGGGCTGTCTCGTCGTGCTCCTCGTCCTCGTGCAAGGCGTCCAGCTGCTCGGCGACCGGCTCGCCTCCCGCTTCGACCGCACGAGCACCCGGGGCGCCGGCGCTCGCGATTGACCCGTTCCAGGGCCGTGGCCCGCGCCGCCTCGCCACGTGAGCCCTCCGGAGGACCAACCATGAAGCGAACCCCTGCGATCGTTCTCACCGCTCTCCTGCTCTCCCTGATGGCGCTGCTCTCCGGCTGCAACAAGCCGGACGAGCCGGCCGGCGCCGGCGGCAGCCGCACCTTGAAGGTCGGCGCCACCCCCGTGCCGCACGCCGAGATCCTCCGGGTGGCCGCCCCGCTGGCCGAGCGCGAGGGGGCGAAGATCGAGGTTGTCGAGTTCACCGATTACATCCAGCCGAACATCGCGCTCTCGGACGGCCAGCTCGGCGCCAATTACTTCCAGCACGTGCCGTACCTCGAGCGCTTCTGCGCCGACCGGAAGCTCTCGTTGAGCAGCGCGGCGGCGGTGCACCTCGAGCCGCTGGCCCTGTACTCCACCAAGCACGCTCGCCTCGAGGACCTGCCCGAGGGAGCGCAGGTGACGATCCCGGCCGACCCGACCAACGGGAGCCGAGCCCTCCAGCTCCTGGCGCAGCGCGGGCTCCTGCGCCTCCGCGAGGGGGTGGGGGTCGCCGCGACGGTGAAGGACGTGCTCGACAGCCCGCGCAAGCTCGCCCTCCGGGAGATCGACGCCGAGCAGCAGCCGCGCACGCTGGAGGACGTGGACGCCGCCGTCATCAACGGCAACTACTTCCTCGAGGCGCAGAAGAACCTGAAGCTCGACGCGAAGGTGCTCGCCAGCGAGCCCGCCAAGGGCAACCCGTACGCGAACGTGCTGGCCGTGCGGAAGGGCGACGAGGCCCGGCCCGAGGTGCAGGCGCTGATCAAGGCGCTGCACTCCGAGGACGTGCGGCGCTTCATCGAGTCGACCTACGGCGGCGCGGTGGTGCCGGCGTTCTGACGCGCCCGCCCGCACCTCGCCCCCTCACCGCCATCGTCGAGGCGTGCCGCTTCGCTTGCTCAGCTCAGCTCGGTCCTCATCGACGGTCTGGCGCCCCTCGGGGAAGGAATCCTCGAAGATCGGGCGCCATCATGGACGGCGCGGGAGCGCACGATGCGTGCGTGCGGGCCCATGGCTGGGTCCGTGATGAAGTGCCACAGCACCCAGGTCCACGAGCGGTGCGAGACCAGCGTGTCGTAGTGGCGCCTGGCGATGCGGTGCAGCGCGGGCAGGCGCCAGCCGGGCACGTTCATGAAGTCGTGGTGCTCGACGTGGTACCCCACGTTGAACGTCACGTGGTTGAGCGGCCCGTAGTAGCTGTAGGTCTCCTGCCCGGGCGCGTACACGTAGTGCTCGTGCACGAAGTGGCCGGCCACCGGGTGCAGGCTGTGGCCGATCAAGGTCGACAGCAGCAAGTAGGCGAAGCCGGGCGCGCCGAGCAGGCGCCACGAGAGCCACGCGGCGGGCAGCTGGATGGCCAGGTTGATCCACTCGTCGCGGCTCGGCGGCTTGGCGAAGCGCGCGGCGCGGCCCAGGTAGGCCACGAAGTAGAAGAACAGCCACAGGAGCTTGCGCGCGCGGCCGGCGCCGATCAGCCGCACCTCGAGCGAACGCGGCAGATCGGTGTCCTCGCCGGCCACACCGAGCAGCGCGTGGTGCGCGAGGTGGTAGCGGCGGAAGCTCATCGCCACCGGCAGCACCATGGGCAGGTTGGCGATCAGCGCCAGCAGCTTGTTCGAGCGCGCGCGGCGCGCGGCCAGATCGTGCGCCGCTTCGTGGATGGCCATCGCGCACCAGTGCGAGAGCACCGCGCCGAACGTCGCCGCCGCCAGCGTGACCACCCAGCAGCGCGCGCCGAACGCGCCGAGCAACCAGGCGACGGCGAACTGCGCGAGCACCACCGCCAGCGTGACCGCGATGGTGCGCCGGTCGTAGCCGAACAGCGCGCGGATCTCGGGGTGCTCGCGCACGATACGGCGCCGGCGCTCGCGGTGCGGCTCGGCGCGCGTGACCCATTCGAAGGAACGCATGCGCCTCGATCTAGGCAGCGCGACCGGCGCCGCCCATTCGCATTTCCGGCGCCGCGCCCGCGCGCGCCGGCGGCGGTCAGTCGGGCCGCAAATAGCCGTACAAAAGCCGGGTGAGCTCGGCCTGCGCGCCCGGCGCGCGCAGCATGTCGCCCTCGCGGAAGGCCGCCATGCCCAAGGTGTTTCGCATTGCGTGGAGCAGGAAGAAGCCGCCGAGCTGCGGATCCACCGCGCGGGTCTTGGGCCGGATGCGCACCAGGAGCTCGGCCAGCGCGGCCTCGGCCTCGCGATCGGCGTCGGCGATCAGATCGAAGTCGCCCACCCGCACGAACCACTTCATGAGCGCCTTCGTCACGCGCGCGTGGGCCAGCTCGAGCTCGATCAGCCGGCCGGCCAGCCGGTGCAACGCCGCGTCCAGCGGGAGCGGCTCGACCTCGTCGAGCACCCGGCGGATCTCGGCGAAGCGTTTTTGCACGAAGCGGCGCAAGAGCGCCGCGACAAGCGCCTCGCGGTTGGGGAAGTACTGATACAGCGAGCCCACGCTGACGCCGGCGCGCTCGGCGATGTGCGTGGTCGATACGCGGCTCTGCTTCGCCTCCTCCTCGCGCTCGATCAGCTGACCGGCGGCCTCGAGGATGGCGTCGACCGTGCTGCGCGAGCGCTCCTGGCGCGGATCCTTGCGCGGCTTCTGCGGCGATGTGGTCACGCCGCACATTCTCGCACGGCCGCGGCTGGCCGAGAGCAGCGGGGCCTGATCGCGGTGCGCCCCTGCAACGGCTCCTCTCTCCCCGGATCCCTGGCCGGGCTCCTGGCGGGCAGAGCTAGCGGCTCTCCCGGGCGCGCGCCTTGCGCCGGTAGGCGCCCGGGGTCTCGCCCATGTGGCGCTTGAAGGCCTTCACGAACGCGCCGTCGGTGTCGTAGCCGACCGCGCCCGCCACCTCCGCCGTGCTCGCGGCCTCGTCGGCGAGCATCTCGGCGGCGCGGTGCATGCGCCAGCGCGTCAGGTACTCGAGGGGCGCGAGGCCGAGCGTCCCCTTGAAGCGGGCGGCGAAGGCCGAGCGCGACACGCCCGCGGCGCGCGCGAGCGCCTCGACCGTCCACGGGTCGGCGGGCCGCTCGTGCATCCGCTGCAAGGCGACGCCGAGGGTCGGGTCCCAGAGGGCCCGCAGCCACCCCGATTCCTCGCACGTGATGCCCGCGACGTGGGTGCGCAGCGCCTGCACGAACAGCACGTCGGCCAGGCGGCCCGCGACAAGCTCGTGGCCGGGCAGCTCCGCGTCCATCTCGGCGGCGACGAACTGGAGCGTCGACTCGAGCCATCGGGTCGCCACGCCGCCGTCGCCCTTCACGTGGATGAGCTCGGGCAGGCTCGCGACGAGCGGGTTCAGGCGCGCGTCGGTGAAGTGGAGCCCGCCCGCGACGATCGTCGTCGGCGCCCCCTCGCCGCCGTAGCGCACGATGCCGCCGCAGCGGCCCCCGCGCTGGGCGTACACCTCCTCGGGCGAGACGGCGCGCGAGCCCGGGCGATCGCGCAGCGCGTGCGCGAGCCTGGCGCGCAGGAAGACGACATCCCCGGGCGCCAGCGTCAGCCGGCGCCCGCCCACGTCGAGCACGCATCCGCCCCGCGAGAGCGCGTAAAAGGTCGTCACGTCGTGCCCGTCGACCCGCATGCCCCAGGGCGCCTTCAGCTCGAGCCTTCCGTAGATCTGGCTCCGCAGCTGCACGCTGCGCAGCGTCTCCGTCAGGATGTCCATGCGTCTTCTCTTTTGGACGATCGAACCATTTCTATGGACGCTACAACGCTGTTCGTCCGTCATCGAGCCCTTATCGTGACGTGCGCGGGCGGCCGGCGCCGGGGCGCCGCGGGCCGCCGAGCTTCTACGCGACGCCGGGAACGTTCACGTTCCTCTACCCGCCGGGGCATCGTATCCCCTTCATCGCGGCCGACGACATCGGCGCGATCGCGGCCGCGGTCTTCGCGGCGCCCGGCGCCTTCGCGGGCCGGACGCTCGAGCTCGCGGGCGACGTGCTCACCGGCGAGGAGGTGGCGGCCGCGCTCGGGCGCGCGACGGGGCGGCCGCTCGCGTATGTGACCGTTCCGGCCGAGGCGCTGCGCCAGAACCCCCTGATCGCGCGCGTCGTCGAGGTCGCGACGAAGCTCCGCGTCGACGTCGACATCCCCTCGCTCCGCGCGCTTCACCCGGGGCTGAAGACGCTCGCGGCCTGGCTCGACGCAGGGGGCGCCGCGCGCATCCCGGTCACGTCGCCTGCTTGATCAGCTGAATATCGAGGGTGATCGAGACCTCATCCCCCACGAGGACGCCGCCGGTATCGAGGACGGCGATGAAGCTCATCCAGAAGTCGCTGCGGCGGATCTTCGTCGTGGCGGTCGCGCCCAGCCGGCGGTCGGGAGCCTCTCGGCTCCCCGGCGATACGACCCCGGCGCGCGACGCGCTCACTCGAACGGATTGGTCGAGTCGACGTCCGGCTCGCGGAGACGCTGCGCGAACGCGTAAGACATCCAACCTCGGATGTTGGGATCGATGCCCGCTATGGTTCGAGACAGCGCATCGAATTGATTTACCTCACGCTGGAAGATCTCAACTTCTGCGTGCTGCGCTTGAACGTGCTCGCCCAGCGTGAACGTGTTGGACAGGCGACTCCTGAAATCCCTGTTATCACGAATTTCACGCCTCAGCAGCGTGGCCGGCCGATCGCTGAGCCCGAAGCCCGTAAGCCCGTCGAGCAATTGATTCACCTGTCTCACGGCCTGGGCATAGTTTCCGTCCTCCGCGAGAGGTGCCAGCTCCGCATCGAGCCTCTCTCGTTCGTGGGAGCTCCACCCGGACGACGAGTCTTGCGAGCGCCGGCTGTTCGAGCCATGACCCCCCGAGCCCTTCTTCGAGCCGCCCGAATGGTGGTTGGAACGCGACGAGCTCGAGCCGTGGTGACCCGACGGTGACGAGCTCTTCTTGCTGCTGTTGTTGCCCATGAGGCCCGCCTCGTCGGTGAAGTTGACCGGATCGTGCCCCACGTACGTGTGCGGGTGGCACTCCATCAGGCGGTCCACGCAGAACTCCGGCCGCATCAGCGCATACGGATCCGGCGTCGCGAAGCTCGCCAGCGTCGAGACATACTCGCGTGCGCCCATGTGCACGAGCCCCGTGTCAGGGTCACGCAGCTGGCCGGTGAAGCCAAGGACGATCTCCGTGCTGGCGAGGCCCGAGGACGCGTCCCCGGTGCCCCCCGCGAGCGTCCCGAACGGCGTCGGGTCGACCGAGAAGACCACCTCGCCACGCTCGTCGACCACGCGCCGCACGGCCCCGAGCTGATCGTCGACGAGCGCGAGGACGCGCGCCTCGTCGACGACGAGCGCGACGCGCCGATCGCCGAGGCGCACGAGGCTCTGGCGCTCCACGCCGTCGTCGCTCGTCGTCTGCGTGGGATAGACGACGAGCGACTCCGGGACCTCGCGCTCTCCCTCGCGGCGGAGCGAGCGCTTCGAGACCCGATCGCCGGCGACCTCATAGCCGTACACGATGGCCCTGCCGTCGACCTCGACGCGCCGGAGGCGCCCCCAGGGGTCGTACTCGGCGTGGCGGAACGACCCGAACGCGACGAGGCGCCCGAATTCATCCACTTCGCCAGAGCTTCCCTCCGGGAGCGGCAGCCCGCCGCCCGCCGCTTCGACGCCGAACTGGCGCGCCTCCGCCCCCTCGCCCAGCGCGTCGACCTGGCCGGACGGCGTGTACTTGTAGGCGTGGGTCACGCCTGCCACGACAGCCCTGGTAAGCTCGCCTCGGGCGCTGTACTCATACGACGCGACATCCGATGCCTCTCGCGCGGCGACGATGCGCCCGTCCGCGCGACGGTCGTAGGCGATATCCTGGAAGGCTCCGCCCGCGCACGACGCGTCGCCCGCGCACGCCTTGAGCTGCACGAGCTCCCCCGTGCTCGCGTCATAGGTGAGCTGCCGGTGAAGCCGCGTTTGCGGGATACGGTAGCTCGCGAGATCGCCGCGCGCGTTGTACGTGATGTCCGCGAGGAGCGGAACGGCCGCGCGCCCGCCAGCGGACCACGCGATCGACGAAGGAGCCCCCGATGGAGTGCGCGCGAAGGTGAACACACTGCCAAACGGATCGCGGTATGAGGAAAGCGTCCCGTCGAGGTCGTACGTGAACCGCTCGTCATACTCGCGGCGCGCGTCCTCGGCTTCGAACGTTACCCGCCGGCCCGTGACCTGACCATCGCGGTCGTACGCGAAGGCCTCATGCACGCGGTGCCCGCCCACGCGGTCCACAATCGTCGCCTCGCCGAGGCGCCCGATGAGCTCGGGGCGCCCCTCTTCCCCCTCGCGACCGTCGTAGGTGAGCTCGATCTCGTCCCAGCCGTCCGGGCGCAACGACGACGACGTGGAGATGGAGATCGGGCGGTCGAGCGCGTCATAGGTCGTCTCGACGCTCTCCGAGACCCGGAACGCCCGGTCCCAGGTGCGCTGATCGGTCACGCGCCCGCGCGCGTCACGGATCCACAGCCGCGTGAGGCCACCGGGGAGCGATGTCATCACGACGGTACCCGTCGAGTCGTGGGCCACGCGGCGCGGCGCCTCGGAGCCCGCCAGCACGATCGCGCGCAGACGCCCGCTCTCGTCCCGCTCGTAACGATGCACCTGCCCGACCTCGTCGACGATCGCGTAGATCTCGTTGTCGCGCGCGACCTCGCGCCGCGTCTCGCGGCCCGCTCCCTGCCCTGCGCCGAGGTCCCGCTCGATCAGCCGGCCCCAGGGTTCAACGGTGACGCGCGTGACCAGACCCGTCGCGTCCGTGCGGATCGCTCGGCGCCCGAGCCCGTCATAGACCGAGATCTCCCCGCGCGCCGCGCCCTGCGGCGAAGGGAAGCGACCCGCATCGAACGCCTCGCCGACGGATATTTCGCTGGAGTACGGGAGCGCGTCGAAGGTCTGATCGCCGCGGCGCCCGTAGCGGGCGAACGACACGATGCGTGCGCCCCCCGCCTCGTGCGCCACCGCCTCGCCGAGGGCGAGGCCGTCAGCGCGGAAGGCGGCCAGGCGCTCGATGCCGGTGCGCCCCGCCGCCGCGCCTTTCACCGCGATGTGAACCAGCGCGGGGGATTGCGCGCCAGCGTCGCGGTAAGCGTAGTGGCTCTCTGCACCGCTGGAGTGCGCCACGCGCACGAGACGATGGCGGGCGTCAACCTCGTTGAGCACCACGTCGCCCTGCGGCGTCCGGAGGTGCGTGGGCCAGGGGCTCCGCGCCGGGACGACGCCCTCGGCCGCCGGGGCGAGCGCCGTCAGCGCGCAGCCCGTCGTGCCGTAGCAGTACTGCGTCGCGTGACCGAGCGCGTTCCGCGTCTCGACCACGAAGACGCCGGTCGGGTCATAGACGCTCGTGCTCAGGAGCCCCTGCGCATCCGAGCTCTCCACCACGTTGCCGAACACGTCGTAGCGGAACGCCTTCACCTCCGTGCGCGGCGCCTCCAGCGGAGCCCGCACCGCGGAGGGCAATGCGGCGAGCGCCTCCGGCTCGATGAGGAGGGGCCGGGTCGCGCGGAGCGGCAGCGGAAGGTCGCCCCCGTAGTCGTACGACGTCTTGTCCAGCACCCGCCCCGACGGCCCCGAGAGCCGCGATATCTCCCGTCGCGCCGTCAGCACGCCGCGCGCCTCCCAGCCGGCGTCGTACGTGAAGGTGTTCACGTAGCGCCGCGCCGGCACCTGCGTCCCGTTCGGCCCGGCGACCGCGGACGCCGACTCCTCCTGGCGGACGAGCCGGTTGTAGGTCGTGTCGTACGTGAAGGTCTGCGTCACGGTCGCCGCCTCCGCGCACGGCCCCGCGACGCACGCGGGCGGGCAGCCCGCGTCGCCGCACTGCGCGTCCCGAATGCTCGCCTGCTGCAGGAACGCCGGCGTCTTCGGCCCGGGCGCCGCCGGCACCAAGGCCCACCGCTCCTCGTGCACCGCGAGCAGCGACTCGACCGCGTAGGGCTCCTCGACCCAGGTCTCCGCCGTCTGCGACACCCCATCGATGCCGCTCGGCCCGAGGCCCGCGCCCGCCGCGATCCGCGCGGCCTGCGCGCCCGAGAGCCGCGGGTGGAACGACTCCTCGGTGCGCAGCTTGCCGGCGAAGAAGCGCCTCACCGGCGCGGCCGCCGAGGACACCTGGTAGACGCGCCGGCGGACGATGCTCGCCGCGCTGTCGTCTCCCGCATCGAGCTCCTCGCTCTGCCCGAAGCCTGCGAAGTTGCGCTCCCGCTCGTTGAAATACGGCGCATGGTACTGAAACTCCCGCACCCGCGGCGGCTCCGCCCCCACCGCCGTCAGCTGCCGCTTCACCACCGTCGTCGGATACGGCAGCGCCCGCACCCGCGCGTCGTCCCGGCCGAAGCGGCGCGCGTCGCGGATCAACTCATCCGTGCTCGTCGCGTACTGCACGGCGTGCCTGAGCCCCGGGCCCTCCTCCACCTCCGACAAGAGGTCAGGGCCGATCAGGTTCTTCACCCCGTCTCGGTTGAAATCGATGACCTTGATCCGGCCTCCGCCCGCGTTCGGCTCGTAGACGAGGATCTCCTCCGCGCCGTCGGCGTCGATGTCCAGGACGCGGGTGTTCCACTTGTTCTCCGGATCGACCGACACCCCTTCATCCAGCGGCACCCGCCGCTCGGCGGCGAAGCCCCTATCCCGTTGTCCGAGCCAGACGCCGAGCTCGTTGGCCGCCGCCGTCACGTTGACCAGGTCCATGTCGCCGTCGCCGTTGACGTCGATCAGCCACATCGCGTTGATGTTCTGGCTCGCGGAGAGCCCGGGCACCGACACGAAGCGGCCCTGCGCGCACACCGGGTCGTTCGCGCTCGGGTCCCCGAACAAGAGCGATCCGGTCGCGAGCTTCGCCACCGAGGACGAGCCTGCCGGGTACGCGGTCACCTTGCCCTGGTTCTCGTAGATGCAGATGCCCTTCTCTCCGGCTCCGCTCGACCGGATGACCGCAAAGTCGGTCAGCCCGTCGCCGTTCGCGTCCAGGAAGCGATAGGCCGGGTTGTCGAGCTCCGTCCCCGCGCCCTGCCGGTACGGGAAGGTCAACCCCACCAGCGGCTTGAACGACAGCGCGCTGGCGCCCGGCTCCGTCACGTTGATGAACGCCGTCCACGTGCTGTCCGTCGACCCGGCCACCGTCGTGAGCAGGTCCGCCTTGCCGTCGGCGTTCAGGTCCACGGCCTGCGTCCGGCCGCGCGCGAACCGCGAGAGCTCGACATCGACCGCCGCCGCGCTCGACGCCGTGGCGAACGGTCGCGTCCGGTCGGCGCGGCCCGCATAATGCGCGAGCTCCGTCTGCGTCCCCGACGCCGTCGCCTGCACGAGGTCCGTTCGACCGTCGCCGTCGAAGTCGCCGGAGAGAAACACGCTCGTGGCCTGCGCTGCCGCGTCGAACCGGGGCACCTCGCTCCGCGACACCCCGGAGGTGGTCCGCTCCACGGCGAGCGGCGCGCCGCTCGGCGTGAACAGGCTCGCCTCGGCGAGATCTCCGCTGTTGTACGACGGCACGCTCGTCCCCTCGCGCGCCGAGTACCGCACGATGTCGGCGAGGCCGTCCGAGTTGATGTCCAGAAGCTCCGAGCCGCCGCTCGGACCGAAGCCGAAGACGTCCGGCACGTCCATGTCATAGACCAGCTCGTGGCCGGACAGGTCGTCGGCTCCCCACGCCGTGTAGCGGAACCGGATCGGCGGCTCGGCCGGCGTCGACCGGTCGAACGGCGCTTGGCTGCGCCCGAACCGATAGACCCCCAAGAGCTTGCTCTCGCTGCTGAGCGCGGCGGCCACGCGCTGCCGGTCCGACGCGAAGTCGTCGCTTGCCAGCGCCTGACAATCCGGGTGCGTCACGATCTCCGGGCCGCTGTCGCCGTGCACCGCGTGCACGAAGCACCAGGTGTACATCGGCTCGCCGTCGAAGGTCGCCACGAGCTTGGTGGTCAGCTGCCCCGGCCCCTGCGGGTAGCCCATCAAGTGGCTCACCCGCCCTTCGGTCCGCGGCACCGACTCCAGCGTGTACACCGAGCGTCCCCCGGCGAACCGCACGCCCTTGAGGTACGAGCGCTCGCCGGCCTTCGTGTACTCGTACGACACCGCGTCGCCCGTGGGCGAGATGGCGTGCACGAGCGGCCACCGCGTCGGGGAGAACGCCGATGAGCCGGCCACCCCCTCGGCGACGTTCGCCTCCTCGCTGTAGATCTCCCGCCGGCCGTCCGGATACACGACCTCGAACCCGGTGAACGCCACGCTCTTCAGCGCGCCCGACGCGTCGCGCATCGCCACGGTCCCGCCTTGCGGATACCGGTAGAGCCGAACGGTCGTCTCCGAGGCGTCGAGCCGGTATTCGATCCTCGTCTTGCCGCTCACCGTCTCCGTCTTGACCCAGATCAGCCGCTCGGCGCCGAGCGACAGGCGCGCCGTCACATCCTGCGAGCTGCTCAGGCGAGCACGGTAGGGCACGCCCCAGTCGGTCGTCATCTGAATCGACGGCACGCTCAAGCCGAACCCCACGCCGAACCCTTCCGAAAGGTCGGCGGACACTGCCCGATACGACAGCGCTACCTCCACCTTGGAGGATGCGCGTGACGGCAAGGTGGGAAACGGGAGGCTCGCCGAGAGCTCACCGCGCTCCGGCGAGACCGTGACGCCGAGCGCCGGTCGCGCCCCCAGCGCCGACAGATCGCTGGGCGACGTGGCCGCCGCCGACGCCTGGCTCGAGAGCTCCTCCCCGGAGCTCGCCACGTCGTCCTCTGGGTTGTTACCTCCGCACGCGATCAGCACGAACGCTAGACCGCCAGACCATAAGCTTCTCCGCTTCATTGCTAGTTCACTCCTTCTGATGAGGGAATCCCCACGACCTTCTCGACGAGCGCACGCGCGGCGCCTTCCGCGCCGATGCGCCCGTCGGCAAACTCCACCCAGAGCGGAGCGAGGGCCGCCTCCATGGCGCGCACGCTCGCCCAGCCCACCGAGACCGGCGGCGCGCGCAGCGCGCCCTCCTGCTCCACCCGCGCGGGCGCCTGCGCCTCCGCGACGCCGCCCTGCGCGCCCGGCGGCTCCGACAGCGGCAGCTTCCCGAGCGCCGCGAAGACGCGCCTCTGCCCCTCGCCACGCAGGTAGGCGATCACCCCGTCTGCAGCGCTCGCCTCGCCATCCTTCAGCGCCGGCGCGCGCTGCACGCCGTACGTGCGCCGCACGCTCCGCAGCGGCGGCCCCCCACGCGAGAGCGACGGCAGCGGCGCCACGCCGAGGCGCTCGCCGAGCGCGCGCCGGAGCTCGGGGATCCGCCACTCGCCGAGGACCGCGAACGGGACCTGACCCTCCGCGAGCAGGCGCGCCGCGCAGTCGGACGTGCACGCGTGAGGCGAGAGGCCGTACGTGAAGCGCAGATCGCCGAGGAGCGTGAAGACCTCCTTCGCGGTCGACTCCGCCTCTCGCGGCGGCGCGGCAGGCCAGAAGACGTCCGAGAAGAACGGGAGGAGGGGATGGGTCTCCTCGGGGAGCGCGAGGCCATACGCCACGTCCCCCTTCGCCTTCAGCGCGAGCGCCTGCGTCACGAGATCCGGAAAGCTCGCCGGCGGCTCGGCGACGCGGCTGCGGTCGTAGGCGAGCACCGCGTAGTCCGCGGCGAAGAGCGGCGCGACCTCGTCCGCCTCCGCGGGCTCGAAGGGACGCAGGACGAGGTGCGCGCCACGGGCCCCCGCGAAGCCCTCCTCGGCCGCGAGGGGCCTGTAGGTCACGCGCACGCGCACGCCCGGCTGCGCCTTCAGGTAAGGTTTCAAGAGCTCCTCGACGCGGGCCCCGAAGTCGGCGCTCACCGACTGCGCGAGCTCGAGATCGACGCCCCGGTCGACCTCGGCGCGGCGCAACACGACGTACGCGAGCGACAGCGCAAGCGACACGATCCCCACCGCCGCGGCCGCGGCGACGATCCTCTTTCTCTTCGTCATGGTCCTTCTCGCCTTATTCGCCGGTGGGATCCCACAGCGTCGCCGATTCGACCGTGCAGGCTCCCTGCCTCAGGCCATACGTGATCTCGTCGAACTCCGGCCGATCGAAGATGATCTTCGCCGTCCCTCCCGACAGCCGCGATGGGCAGCGGAGCACGTGTCCAAAGTTGACGACCTTCGAATTCACGAAGTTGAGCTGGCCTCTGCCCGCCACCGAGAGCATGACCGACTCGCGATCGAAGTAGCCGGGGGCGCTCGTGAACGTGCTGTCGACCGCGAGGAGCCCGTCCTCGGTCCACGTCGCGCGGTCGTCGCTCCACGCCAGCGCCATGGGGCCTGACACGCGCATCCCGACGACGAACGCCTGCACGTCGGCGCTGAGCGTCAGCGCGCGGAAGTTCGCGACCGAGCCCCCGAGCCACTCCCCCCGGAGATCCACGAGGTCGTCCGCCGTGAGCCCGGGCTGGGCGAGCGACTCGATGCTATGGCCCCCGGCGACCGGCCACGAGACGATGGACACGCGCGCCCGGTCGGCCGACACCCCCTCGGTGAAGGCGCGCACGCTCGAGCTGTGGAGCGCGAGCGTGCCTCCCGAGAACACGATGCCTTTGTAAAACACAGGCGCGGTGTCGCCGCCGATGACCACGTCGCGGACCCGCAGGACGAGCCCTCGCGCGGCGCTGCCCGCCGCCTGCACGCCCACGCGCGCGAGCGGCGCCGGCGGGCCCGCGGTGCTCTCCGTGGGGGCGCGCGACACGAGCCGGAGATGCTCGAGATCGACCGTCATATCCCCCTGCACCAGGATGGACGGCTGCGCGTCGGTGCACGCGGCGCTCGAGCCGAAGCCGCAGGTCGGTTGCGCCACGCTGATGATCGAGCCCTCCGGCTCACCGACCATGCGCACCTTGCGCATTTTCGCGGGGAGCGCCGCCGCGTCGAGCGTGAACGGCGGCCGGCTCACCGTGGCGCGCTTGCCCACGCGGACCTCCAGGGCCTCGGCGTCCACCGCGCAGCTCCGCGTCAGGGTGGCGACGGTCGTGGTCGACAGGTCCGCGCCCTCGCGGAGCGCGACCGAGCACGTGCGGTCCGGCACGAGGCACGGAAGCGAGACCGAACGAGGCGCCGCGCCCTCGCTCTTGCCAGCGTTGTAAGCCGCGATGAGCCGCGTGAGCCACGTGCCGCCGCCGTCGCGGCCCGAGAGGCCGAAGCGGCGCTCCCAGGTCTCGCTCGCGGTGCAGATGGGCAGATCCAGGACGACGCCGCCGAGCGGCGCCCGCCGGCTCGTCGCCCCGCTCAGCTCGAGGCGGTCCGTATAGCCCCTCCGCTCCCCGTCCAGGCACCCGCCGGTGCTCGGATCGAGCGAGCCGCTCTCGCACTCGAGGTAGCCGTCCCTCAGGACCTTGTGCGCCGGGACCCAATTGGCCGCGCCACACCGATCCAGGCACACGTCGAAGAACGGCAGGTCGGGCTGGATCTCTTCGTCTTCCGGGACGACGACGGTCGACTCCGACGAACTCGGCACCGCGAGGAGCGCCCTCAGGCCGGCGAGCCCCCTTTCGCGCTCGACGTCGGAGACGTCGTTGTAGGGCCGCCCGTCGATCGACTCGACGAAGAACGACGTATTCCCCTTCTTGACGAGCACCATCCACCGGAACTCCACGCTCGGCAACCAGGCCGCGTGGACCTCCCAGCCATCGTAGGGCTCCGTCGCGCGCTCGTTCGCGCAC
Source organism: Sorangium sp. So ce836 (assembly GCF_028553905.1). Taxonomy (NCBI): domain Bacteria; kingdom Pseudomonadati; phylum Myxococcota; order Polyangiales; family Polyangiaceae; genus Sorangium; species Sorangium sp. So ce836. The sequence goes on from NZ_CP102233.1 coordinate 1,392,575, forward strand.
GAGAGCTGGATCGGCGTGGCGCCCGGCTCGGGTGTCCAGCCGGGGCTCCCCAGGGGAGGCGCCGGCGCGCGCCGCGCGCGCTCGGCGATCCCGAGGTGCTTCATCAGCCCTCCGCACCGGTTGGGAATGACGAAATAGCGCCCGGGCCCTGCCTGGGAGGGCTCGCCGTCCAGCCGGTACTCGAGGCGCGACAGGCCCTGCGTCCTCGGCTCCGCATAGACGTTCGCGTCCGCGGCGATCCGATCCGGACACGCGATCATCGGCGCCGTCGCGTCGATGACGACGCCGGTCCGCTCGGCGATCGCGCTCCGCCTCACGCCGAAGAGCTCGCGCACGACGCGCTCCTCGAGGCACCCCTCCAGGCGGAGCAGGGTCGTCGTCCCGTCCTCCTGCGGCAGCTCGGCGGCGTACCGCACCTCCGAGCCCGCCGCGCCGATCGCGCGGTAGCGAAACAGCGTCGGCTTGGCGGCGAGCAGGGCGTGCGCGCTCGCCATCCCCCGCATCTCGCGCTCGCCCGCATCTCCGCACGCGCTCGCAACGACCGGGACGAGCGCCCACAACCATCTTCGCGTTACCATCTTGCTCGCCTCGCTGCGTACGGTCACGGGTGGAACTCGCTCATGCAGGTGTCGACCGCCCTCGCGGTCATCGCGGTGTTGGAGACGTACGACGCCGGGAGGCCCACGCCCGCGCACAGCGCGGCGGCCGTCTGCGCGCCGGAGACGACCGTCCCGGCGACGTCCGCCGCGCAGAGCGCGTTCACGTCCTTCACCGGGCGGCCGGCGGTCGCGTCGACCTGGTTGCAGGCGTTCGTGAAGAACGTCCGGTTTCGATTCCGGATCTCGCAGAAGTAGATGCTGCATTGCCGCTTCAAGGTGTCGTTCTCCACGGCGCTCCGGTCGGCGAGGAGCGCCATGTCGCGCTTCATGAGATCGAGCTTCTCCAGGAGGGTCATCTCGTTCGGGACCGCCGGCAGCTCGGCGCGCGCGAGCATGTCGCGGAGCCCCTCGTGGCTCTTCTGCAGCTCTCCGCGGACGTCCCTGCCCTGAACCTCGTAGAGGCCGCCGACCCAGCGATCGACGAAATCGAGGATCGTCTGGCTCCGCAGCACCGCGCGCTCGTACCCTTCGTGGAGGCGCGCCACGGCCGAGGGGAGCGGCCCCGAGCAGAGCCCGGCGGTCTCGCTCCCCGGGAGGCAGAACATCGACGCGATCCCCTCGTAGGAGCCGACGAGGAGATCCTTCTTCCGCACGAGGCCGTCGAGGAGCGCCGCCGAGTCGCGGAGCGAGCTGTCGGCCATCTCGATCTTGCGCGCCAGCATCGCCTTGAGCGGCGGGATCGCCCTGTCGCCGGGCGGGGCGTCCTCCGTCGCGGTGCCGAAATAATCCGCGAGGATGTCGCGGGAGACGGTCTCCGCCGCAGCGTCGATGGCCGCCGGCGAGGGCGACGACACGACACCGCACGTGGCGTCGTACCCACCGTGCAGGTACTCCTCATAGCATTGTGCCATGCGCTCCGCGTGCCCCGTCAGGCTGAAGTCCGAGGTGTCGTAGCTCATCTCGAGCCCCTCCCACCGCACGCGCGTGAAGCTCGCCTTGGCCATGCCCCGGTGCATGCAGAACGCCTCGCGGGGCGCCAGCCTCGTGGTGAGCTCGCCCTGATACCGATCTTCGAGCTCCGCGAGCTTGCGGCAGTGGAGGAGCCCCTCGAACAGCGCCGCCGCGCTCCTCTGCGCTGGGAGCAGGCCGACGGTCGCGGCCTTCTCGAGCTCGTGGAGGCCGTGGTCGACGTCGCCGTCCCGACGATGCGCCTCGCACACCCCGTTCAGGAAGTGCACCGGCGCGCGCGGACCCACCTTGATCTTCAGGTCCCCATCGACCCTCTCGATGGGATAGCCCTGCCGCGGGAGCGCGTCCCACTGCGACGGGTCGCAGGCACCGGACCAGAGCTGCGCCCGGAGGTGCGTCTTCCGCTCCTGCAGGTCGCACGACGCGAGGTTGCGCGAGCACTCGTCGTCCACCTGGGCCGCCGCCATCCTCATCCCCGGCAGCGTCGCGAACACCGCCGCGACGACCAGCGGGATGTGGGACGCCAAATCCTGTCGAACCATCGGCCAAACTCCTTCTATCTTCAGATACGACGCTTCAGCTCGCCGGCCCGCGCACGAACGTCAGCGCACCGGCTTGCGCACGAAGATGAACCCGAGCTTCAACGACGGAGCACCCTGGCTCAGGCAGCGAACCAGGTTCTCGTCGGCGGTGATCTCGTACGTCCCCACCAGCGGGTGGCCCACGAACGGATACGCGTTCTGGATCAAGCCGTCGGTCAGGCGCCGCTCGAGCCCCTCTGCGGTGTACGGGCCGCGACGGAAGCGGAGGTACTCGTCGTTCATGAGATCCATGTCCGAGCCGCCGTACACCGGGAGGAGCGCCGTGACCGGCCGCTTCACCAAGAGGCTCGGCACGATCTCGCCGCTGTCCTTCGACAGGCGCGAGAAGACGGTCCCGAACCCGAGGTGGGTCATCTGCATCTGCTGCGAGCGGCATGACGAGCTCGAGACCCCGGCCAGCACGTGCACGAGGCGCATCGGCTCGCTCTCGTTCATCGTCATCTCGTCCCAGAGGACGAAGTTGCCGAGGTTCCGGCTATCCGCCTGCGAGCCGGCGAAGGGCGAGATCTCGAAGCGCACGCGCCCGTTCTCGAGGAGCTCGGACACGAGCCCGCTCGTCTTCTCCAGCGTGAACTCGGCCACGCTGCCCGCCATCGTCTCGGTGCTCCAGGCGAGCGAAGAGGGCCGGCAGACCTCGCTCGTACCGACCGTCCCGCAGTCGCTGAGGAACGAATCCAGCTCGGCCGCCGTCCCGATGAACGTCTTATCCGCAGACAGGTGCCCGACGTCGCCGGCGAAGTCGCTCAGCACGTTGTAGCGGTTCCGGTACAGATTGTACGTGTAGTTGACGTTCTCGACGACGCGGCGCTTGGCCTCGAGGAACTCGTTCGCTCCGCGCGTGAGCTCCGCCTGCATGTCCTCGAAGTCCCAGAAGAGGACCTCGGCGGCGTGGTTCACGGGCGCCATCTCGACGAGCCCCATGATGCGCGTGCGGCTCTCCAGCGCCGCCTCGCGCATCTCCCGCTCGATGGCCAGGAGCTCTTGCTCGAGATCCCTCGCCTCTTCCACCATCCGGATCTGCCGGCGGAGGTCTTCGATCTGGACGAAGGTCGCCGCCCTCTCGTCCTCGATGACCGACGCGAGGAACGCCATCTGCCCCTCCGAGATGTTGATGGTGTTCTGCCGGATCTTCTCCCGGATGTCGTTCAGCACCTGGCGCGTCGCGTCGTAGTGCCCCTCGAGATCGTGCACCTTCCCCTGGTAGTGGCTGATCCGGCTGATCTGCGCCTCGATCGACGACTTCATGGCGAGGAGGTTCCGCTTGTCCTGCTGGATCCTGCTCGCCTCGATGTCGAGCTCCCCGAGCGCGAGGGTGAGCCGCTGGATCTCGATCTGGGCCTGCTCGCGCACGTTCTCCTGCTCGTCGATGTCGAAATCGACGAGCGCCGACTCGTCCGACTTGGTCTGGAGATCGGCCACGAGCGCCGCGCGGTCGGCCCGCAGCTTCGCGACCGTCGCCGCGATCTCCCCCCGGTCCAGCCTGCACTGGATCGCGTGCAGCTTCTCCTCGCCGGTGATCTCGACGACCTCCTTGTCGAGCTCCGCCAGCTGGACCGAGATCTCGGCGAGCGCCCGCTTCTTCGTCCACTCCTCGATGAGCCTGTGGACGTCGAGGGCGTTGATCTCCCTCCTCAGCTCCTCGACCCGAACGTTGAGCTCGTGCCTCTCCTGCGCGATCATCTGCTCGAACTGCAGCTCTCCGAACTGCCACTCGTAGACCTGCGCGGCCGTGTCGGCCGCGACCTTCGCCGCCGCCGCCGCCGCCTCGACGAAGCGGAACGTCTTGACGGGGAATATGCCCATGATGCCGGTGTCGCCGTCCGGGATGGCCGCGAGGACGCCCGCAGTGGCCGAGAGCGCGAGCGCGGCCCCCTTCAGCGCGTCGAGGCCGTTCTGTTCGGCCATCGCGGCGTCGAGCGCCCGCATGCGATCCTTGATCTGGTTGATCGTCGTTTGCCACATGTCGCGCTGGTGGTCGAAGATCTTCAGGTTCTGAGTGTAGAGCTCCTCCGCGACCCGCTTCAGGTTCTCGTCCTTCGTGGAGCAGCTCGTGCCAGAGCCGTCGATGCAGGCCCTGATCTTGTCGATCTCCTCCTTGCTCTTGGTGGAGAGCTCCTTCCGCGCCACGCAGATCTCATCGAGGAGCGCCGGCTTCGGCGTCTCGATGGACGGCGGGCTCGTGCACGAGGCGCCGGAGATCGGATCGGTGAACCCCTGCGCCGCCCCGGTGTAGAAGGCGAGCTCGGCGTCGACCGAGCAGATCTGGTGCACGACGGGGACGCGCATCGATTGGAACACCGTCTCCTGCGAGGTCCGCAGCCGGCTCGTGACGATCTCGGAGCCCTCGATACGCTTCTGCTCGAGCGCGATCTGCCGCTCGATCTGCGCCTTACGGTTGTCGACGAGCTCGAGCTCCTTGTCGTCGGACGCGATGCGGTTCAAGAGCTCGTCGATCTGCAGCTCGAGGCCGTCGCGCTGCATCTCGAAGTTGAAGGCGGCGAGCGTCATGTCGATGTTGAACTGGATCTCGGCGATCTGCTCGCGCGCCGCGTCCTGGTCGAGCGCGAGGAGATCCTGCTCGCGCTGGCCCCGGAGGAGCACGATCTGGTTCTCGAGCTCCTTCGTCTCGCGCTTCAAGGCCAGCTCGAGCACGCGGATCCTCTGCTCGAGCTCGAACGTCGAGATGTCGCTCTGGATCGCGTTCAGCTTCTGCTGCACGTCGTTCTTGAGCTGCTCGGCCATGTCCTGGAGCTGCGCCATCTTGTACACCTCGAGCTCGATGGCCCGAGAGTGCTTCATGTTGGCCATGTCGAACTTCTGGTTCTGAAGATCGGTGTATTTCCGTGCCCACGTCTCGAGCATGTTCTGGATGTTCAGATCCTGCTGCTCGATCGCGGCCTCCTGCATCCGCAGCTGCTGGCCGAGCCGCTCGATGCTGACGAGCGGGAAATCCTCGGGGTCGATGTTGATGTACAGGTAGCCTTTGCGCACCGAGTCGAGGCGGAGCGTCACGTCTTTCTCGATCGTGGCGAGCGTCGCGAGCTCGGCGGTGAAGAGGTCCCGATCGGGGAGCGAGCCCTTGGCCTCGAGGACGAGCCAGAACGCTTGGTCGTAATACGTGGCCGCCTTGTAGTACTCGCTCCCTTTGTCCCCGTCCGCCGCGGGCGCGTCGCCGAGCGCCTCGCCGACCAGGTAGCTCATGTGGTCGAGCCGCGCGACGGACGCCTCTCGGTACCAGACGTCGCCCGCCGCCACGAGCAGCTTCGCCTTGAGCCCCTGGAGCTGCGCCATCGCCTTGAGATACCGGCTCCAGGCGATGTTCTTCTGCTCCTCGCCCGTGCCCGAGCTCGCCTGCCGCGGGAGGCGCGCGATCCCCTGCTCGACGATCTCGAGCCCCGCCGTGGCCTGCGCGAGGAGCTCCGCGGGGCTCGTCAGCGTATCGCTGGGCGCCCCGGCCCCTTTCGCGTTGAGGAGCGGCAGCCCCGTGGCGCGAAACCGATAGACGTTCGCGCGCTGGTAATAGCAATCAGCGTCGCAGACGCGCGTCGTCATGGACTCGGGGCACCTCCCCCTCGCGCCGACGAGCGCCTCGAGATCGCCGAAGCTGTCCTCGAGGAGCGCCATGTTCGCGCGGTACTGCGCGATCTTGAGCTCCGAGACGAGGCGCCCCACCTCCGCGCGGATCGCGGTCTCGTTCGAAGGGACGCACTCGATCTCCTGGGCGCGCGCAGGCGAAGGCAGCAGCAGGAGACCGAGGGCGAATGAAGACAGCAGTCGTTTCATGGATCGCTCCAGCAAGCTTTGCCGTGGGCTAAAGACTATTGATGTACCCGATATAAGCCTTCGAGAGCCCCGAGACCTTCTCGACGAAGGCCGTCCGGGTCGGGTCGCTCGCGCCCGCCGCGTCCTTGAGCGCGCTGTACGCTCGCGCCGCCTCGGTCAGACAGGCGTCGACGCGTGCGGCGTAATCCGCGAAGTTCTCCGGCGTGAGCGCGTCGGGGATCGTCGCGCAGACGCCGAGCTTCTCCTCGGTCGACCAGTCGAGCCCTGGCGTCCGCGCGATCTCGCGGAGGGCCGCCACCACGGCGCCGAGGAGCGCCGCGTGGCGCTCGAGCGTGGCGCGCGCCGCCGCCACGTCGGCGTCGACCCCGGCGGCGCTGGCGTTGCTCCGGATGCGGTCGATCTCGCCGCGCTTCGCGCGGAGGCGCGAGATGAGCGGCTGCCCCGGCGGCGTCGTGGCCGGCGCCCGCTCGAGGCCGAGCGTGTCGCGCTCCACGAGCTCGTAGAGCGAAGCCGTGTCCTCGACGGTCTTCTTCAGCAGGAAGATCTCGCGCGTCGGGAGCTCCACGGCCGAGCCCTGGAGCGCCGCCGCGTACTGCCGCTCTTTCTCGGCAAGGCTCCCCGACGTCGCGTCGATCTCCGCCTCCACGCGCAGGCGTATCCGCTGGTCGATGCCGGCGCGGAGCATCGACTCGACCTCGGCTTTGCGCACCGCCTTGCGCATCGCGCAGAGGTTCGCCGGGATCTGCTCGGCGAACGGCCCGGCGTGGAACGTCCGGGCCTCCTCGAGGAGGGTCTCCCAGCCGGCGCGGACCGGCACGGGGAGGCCGAAGTCGGCGTCGAACCCGACATACCGCGCGTGCTCGGCCGCCCGCTGATACGACAGGCACTTCTCCTCGCGCGTCTGCCCTTCGAGGTATGCGAGGCTATGGGCCACGAAGAGCTCGAGGTGCGCGGTGTTCGCCATCTGCAGGACCTCGTCGCTCCGGCCCGCCGGCGCGCCTTCGGGCTCGCGGTAGCTCCGGAGCGCCCCGACGAGGAGCTCGAGGAGCGCGACGCGGCGGTGGAGCTCGCGCGCCGTGGCCGGCTCGACGCCGGCGATGGGCAGGAGACGCACGGTCGTTACGGATCCGGTGACCTCCTCGATGGGCATGACATCGTCCTCGATGATCTCGCCGCCCGAGCTGCCGCCGCCCGACGCACGCGGGCGCAGCTCGTTCGACGCGAAGGAGAGGAGCGCCGTATCGAGCGGCCGCCCTGCGGTCGCCCTGCGAAACGCCTCGTCGACATCGACGAACGACGGCACCTCGATCGCGGGGCCGCTCGGGGTCGGGAGCGAGGCCGCGTGCGAGGCGAGCGACGCGAGCGCCGAGAGCGGCACGACCGCCAGGGCGACGCGAAAGGTGCGTCTCTTCACGGCATCCTCCTGCAGTACCAGGCCGGCCTCGAGGGATTGCAGTACCTCGCCATCCCTTCCTGCCAGAGCGTCTCGACGTGCGCGGCCGTCCGCGCGAGCTCGTTCCGGTTGGGCTTCGCGAGGGCGTCGTTCAGCGCGGCCCTGCCAGCTCGCTCGGGCGCCTCCATCGCCGTCCAGAAGTTCGTCCCCAGGATCAGCGATGTCGAGAGATCCCTGAGCTCGATCACCGTTCGCTCCTTGCGACTCACGTAATCCTCCATCGACATGCCGCCGATCGCGGCGATGATCTCCGCCTCGATGACCGCGATCTCTCCGCGCTTCTCCGGCAACAGGAGATCCGTGAAGCGGGTCGTCTTGGCGCCGATCGTCCCGAGGATCTGCGATCTCCACGTCGCGTCGTAAACGAAGCTGGGGAACGACTCGTCACCCCCGACGGGCTGCGCTGCGACCTTGACCGCATCGGCGCCGAAGAGGCCGTTGATACGATCGCGGATCCCGAAGAGGTATCGCCGCCCCAGGTCGATCTCGGTCAGGTTGAGGCCGTAGCACGTCTCCACGCTGGACGCCGTCGCCACGAACGCCTTCATCTGGTCGCCGAGCTGCGTCATCTTCTCGTCGAAGCCGTCGCGGAGCGCGTCCGGCCCCGACGTCTTGTAGAAGAGCCCCCGCAGGCGCTCGACCGCGTACCGCCGGCCGTAGCGCTCCAGGCTGGCCGGCGTGTGCGACGACTCCTCGCACCCTTTCACGACCTTGAGGGCCGCCATCATCTTTGTCGCGTGGTACGTGTACTTCATGTCGTCGGACGTGCCGAACGAGTGCTGCTCGCGGTAGAGCGCCTGCTGCTCGTTCAGGAACGCCTCGAGCAGCCCGCTGGCGCGGAGCGCGGCGTGGCACCGGAGGCTGTCGGCGCCCGTCCGGTTCGACAGCCCGAAATAGGCCATCCCGAGGAAGTACCGCTCCTGCGGCGTGAGCCCGAGGCTCTCCACCTCGATGAGATCGACGATCTCCTGGTAGCTCCCGCGCGCCGCGAGCGTCTCGTAACAGAGGCGCTTGTTCTGCGTGAACACAGGCCCGTCGGAGGCCGCCGCCCTGCACGCGGGAGGCGGAGCGACGTCGGCGCGCGCGACGCCGGCCGCGCCGGCGACGCACGCCGCGCCGGCGACGATGCTCAGAACCCTGATCTTCATGGTGTCACTCCCGTGGGCGCGGCCGCTCAGCGCTCTTTGCGGCAGGCCGCGATATTCGGCGAAGCATTGCCCCAGGTCTCCACGACGCAGATGATGGAGAGGTAGTTCCCGGGGATATGGTTGCCACGGAGCAACGCCCCGATGTAGTCCGCCCAGGCCGCGTCCCCGACGCACGGCCTGCCGCTCCTGTGGCAGGCGCGGTCGGTCACGTTCTCGATCTCGTAGAAACAGCCGTTGGCGCGGTCAGAGCACCTCTTGAGATAGCTCGCGTGCTCCGCCTCCAGCGAGCTTCGTGTGTAGCTCTTGTCCTTGTTCGCGGGGTTGTAGAACTCGCCTGTCCACCACGCGATCCCTTCAGGCGCGGGGCACGGGCCGACCTCCACGGGCGTCTGCCAGCATCCGTAGGCCCAATCGTAGCTCGCCAGGAGCTCGTCGCGCGACGCGGGCGTCGCGTTCGCCACGCGGTCGTTCACCCACCTGTAGAGGCCGTACCGGAACGCCCGCTCGCGGCTCGCGTTGATGTCGTTCGTGAAGTACGTCCGCTCCTCGCCGAAGACACGCCCGCCGTCCAGGTGCGTGCGGCGCGGGTTGCTCCTCTTCCCGTCGCCGACCGCGCGATCGAGGATGCGGTCGAGCGGGTCGATGCTCCCGGCGAAGACGAGGCTGGCGAGCCCCGCCATCGTCTTTGCCTCGACCTCTTCTCTCGGGGAGCCCCCGCTGTTGTTCAGCTCGTAGAGGGTCGCCGTGTACTGGAGCTCATCGTCGTTCGGCTCCCGCCCGGACACCCAGAAGAACAGCTGCGCCATCCTGGCGCGACCGGGGCCCCAGCAACCGACCTCCAAGAGCCGCGTCTGGCTGGCCGGAGCGTTCGGATCGACGAAGAGGTACGGCACGGCCGCCCTCGGGACCGACTGCGCCGACGGCGCCCCTTCGGCGAAGAAGCTCGCGGCCCTCGGGCACGTGAAGCGAACCAGCGATTTGCCGCCGTCGAGCTGAAAATAGCGCGCCGAGGGCGACTGGTCGGCGGTCTGGAAGATCTTGACGTTCCTGTCGCACGCGAGGTGCGGCTGCCGGCCGGGATCCGAGGCGGTGAAGCGCGGGTCGCTCGTCGAGAGCTCCTCGAGCGTCGCGGCGGGGTCGAAGCCGAAGGCCTGCTTCATCATGTCGGCGTTCGAACCGCAATCGATCGCGTAGCCCTTCCCGCCGGCGATCAGGTAGGGCGTCACGCGCGTCCTGATCCCGGTGAACGGGTAGCGGACCAGGTAGAGCTCCGCCTCGGCGGTGTAGTTCCTCTCGCTCGCCAGCTGCGGGAGCTCGCGCCGGGCCCGCGGGAGCGCTCGGCCGGTGCTCGAGTGGCAGTTGATCTCCCGCGTCGCGATCTCCTGCGCCTTCCAGACATCGAGGACGGCGCGGTTGATGGGGATGCTCACCTGCTCGATGTTGCTGCCGTCCGCCGCCGTCCACGAGAGCGCCGAGAGCACGTTGCTGCAGCCCACGCTGTAGATCGTCCCGGGGTCGTCGCGGAGCCGGAGGTAGTACTCGGCCTCGCCCTTGCCCATATCGGCGTCGACGCGCCGGTAGACCTGGAAAATTTGCTGGCGCGTGACGTTGGGATTCGCGTCGCAGCGGAGCGTATGGATGGGGACTTGCCCGCCCGCGTCGCGTTCGATTTGCGCCCTCATGGCGTCGAACGAGTCGTAGAACGCAGCCTGGTTGAGGTCGAGGGTCCGCGGGTACCCGAAGCCCTCCAGGAGCGGCCCGTAGTTCGACCCGCAGCCGATCTGGAACACAACGTCGGGCTTGTTGTCTTTGAAGCTCACGACGACCGGCACTTCGCGCGGCAGGTCGTCTGCGAGATCCGGATTGTCGTAGACGACGACCTCGGTCACGTTCGGCCCGATGATCTCCGCCGCGGCCGTGCCCGTGATCGGCGCGTCGACGTCGGACCGCGCCTCGCCGGCGCAGCCAGACACCCAGCCCAGCGAGGCTGCCGTGAGGGCCGCGACGCACTGTCGTTGTATGATCTTCACCTCGTCCTCCGCCTTGGTTCGTCCTACCCCGGAGCGTCGGACCGACCGGCGCGATCCGAGCCCATGCCCGATCGCGCACCGCAGATCGATCCCGGATCCAAATCATGTTATGATCAGGATGCGTAAATGCGCTGAGAGGCGTTCCGAAGGAACGTGCGGGATGCGAGCGCAGCGCAAACTCGAGCTCGTCGCCTCGTGTCGACGGCGTCGACGGCGTCGACGAGCCGTCGACTTGAATTCGAGCAGAGTTGCGTCTGATCTCGCCGGTGGCGTGCTCCCCGCCGCCCCGTTCGGCCAGCTCACTGCCCTTAGTGCCGCCAGGGGGAGCGACCCTTCAGATTATTTTGCGCGGCCTCACTGCCCCGTTCGCTTATCCGCTCTGCCTGGAGCGTCGCTCCACCCACGCTGTCCGCGCAGCATGCTTGGCGGAATCGGAGATCGCTGTGGGTCGCTCGGCGCTGGCGCCGCCGGGGAGCGGGGAAGGCGAGGATCGACCGTGGTCCCCTGCGATGCGCTTCCGCTGTCGGCGCAACGCTACACGTTCCGAGTACGTCTTTTCGAGCATCGACGGTACCGTGACGCTCGCCGCGCCGCCGTGGCGCGTCCGTTATAGGAGAGCATACGTCCGTCATGGTGGACGTGGCCGCCGCCCCGTGGTACTGGAGGCCCACGGACGGAAAAGCGATGCATTACCGACAGCTGGGTGACAGCGAGCTCCGGGTCTCGGAGCTCTGCCTTGGGACGATGACGTTCGGCGAGCAGAACACGCTCGACGACGCGAAAGCGCAGCTCGATTACGCCTTCGACGCGGGCATCAACTTCGTCGATGCGGCCGAGATGTACCCCGTGCCGACCCGCGCCGAGACGCAGGGCCGCACCGAGAGCTACGTGGGCGAGTGGCTGAGCCAGAGGCCGCGCGACAAGGTGATCCTCGCGACGAAGATCGCCGCGTCGGGCCGCCCTTTCCCGTGGATCCGGGGCGGCTCTCTCGCGGTCAACCGCGCGAACGTCCGGCGCGCGGTCGAGGACAGCCTGCGGCGCCTCAAGACGGACTACATCGATCTCTACCAGATCCACTGGCCGGATCGGTACGTGCCGCAGTTCGGCGCCACCGCCTACGATCCGGCGAACGAGCGCTCGAGCACGCCGATCCCCGAGCAGCTCGCGGCGTTCGCGGAGGTCATCCGCGACGGCAAGGTCCGCTATCTCGGGCTCAGCAACGAGACCGCGTGGGGGGTGACGCAGTTCAGCCGCATCGCGGAGCACCTGGGGCTCCCGAGGCCGGTGTCGATCCAGAACGCGTACAGCCTCGTCAACCGCACGTTCGACGTGGCGCTCGCGGAGGCCTCGCGCCGCGAGGACGTGCCGCTGCTCGCCTACAGCCCGCTCGCCTTCGGCCTCCTGACGGGCAAGTACGTCGGCGGACCCCCGCCGGGCTCGCGCCTCGCCCGGTTCGAGGCGTTCGGCCAGCGCTACCGGAAGCCCAACGTGGACGAGGCGGTGCAGGCCTACGTGAAGCTCGCGCGCGCGCACGGCCTCACCCCGGCGTCGCTCGCGCTCGCCTTCGTGCGCAGCCGCTGGTTCGTGGCGAGCACCATCATCGGGGCGACCACCCTCGAGCAGCTCGAGGAGAACGTGAAGAGCGCGGGGGTGGTGCTCGGCAAGGAGGTGCTCGCCGAGATCGAGCAGATCCACGCCCGCTACCCGAGCCCGGCGCCGTGAGCGCGCCGGCCGCGGAGGCACGGATCGCCCGGCGGGCTCGGCCCTCGACCACCGAGGCGGAGAAGCGGCGCTTCATGGCGCGGGCGCTGGAGGTGTCGCGCGGCGCGCTCCCCCGCTGCCGCCCGAACCCGCCCGTGGGCTGCGTGGTGGTGCGCGGCGGGAGCATCGTCGCGGAGGGCTTCACGCAGGCGCCCGGCTGCCACCACGCCGAGGCCATGGCGCTCGCGACGCTCCCCGGCGATCTCTCGGACTGCGCGGCGTTCGTGACGCTGGAGCCCTGCTCGTTCTTCGGCCGCACCCCCTCCTGCGCGAAGGCCCTGATCGCCCGGCGCATCGGCGCGGTGTTCGTGGCCGTGATCGACAGCCATCCGCGGAACCTCGGCCGCGGGATCGCGCTGCTGCGCGCCGCCGGCGTCCCCGTCGAGGTCGGTACCCTCGCCGAAGACGTCGCCTCGTTCATCGACGGCTACCTCATCCGCTGAGATCCCGGCACCGGAGCGCGGACCCCGCGCCGACGACACCCGCCATCCACGCCAACCCGGGAATGTCGCGATCGAGCGGCGTGACGGGACTCGGCCGAGAGCGCGGAACGCTGCGGGCCGCCCCGCTCCCCGCTCGGTGAAAAGCTGATTGGTTCCAGATAGTTACTGCTTCTCAGCCGCCCCCGTGCAACCTCCCCGGCCGGCGCGGCGAGAGGGGACTTCCCTGCCCGCGGCATCGAAGCGCCCCTGGGCGCGCGAGCCTGCGGCTCCAAGAGGGACCGCGCCCAGCACGGAGGAGGAAGCTGCAGATGACGACGAAGCTACCCAGGCGCAGCCTGCTCGAAGGCCTCTTGGCGATCGGGGCCGCGGGCTGCGCGGCCCCGGAGGCGGTGACGGCCGCGGCCGATCGGGCCCAGGCGCCGGCCGACGCGTGGCAGCGCGTCCGGGACGAGTTCGAGGTGTCGCCGACGTGGATCCACATGACGAGCTTCCTGCTCGCGTCGCACCCGCGGCCCGTGCGCGAGGCGATCGAGGCGCTGCGGCGGGAGCTCGACGAGAACCCGGTGGACGCGCTCGGCGAGCACGAGGGCGCGGCGCCGGTGCGGGAGGCCGCCGCGGCGTACATGGGCGCCCGGGCCGACGAGATCGCGCTGACGGACAGCACCACGATGGGGCTCGCCTCGCTCTACCTCGGCCTGCCGCTCAAGGCCGGGGACGAGGCGCTCACGACGGTGCACGATCACTACTCCACGCACGAGTCGCTCCGGCTCGCGGCGGAGCGGTCGGGCGCCGCGGTGCGGAAGGTCGCGCTCTACGAGCGGGGCAGCGCCGCGACGGAGGCGGAGATGGCGGGCGCGATCGCGCGGGGGATCACGCCGGCCACGCGGGTCGTGGCGATCACGTGGGTCCACTCGAGCACGGGGGTGAAGACGCCGGTGCGCGCGATCGCGGAGGTCGTCGCCAGGGCGAACCAGGGGCGGGCGCCGGGGGATCGCGTCGTCTGCTGCGTGGACGGCGTGCACGGCTTCGGGGTCGAGGACGCCACGATGGCCGACCTCGGCTGCGATTTCTTCGCGGCCGGCTGTCACAAGTGGATCTTCGGGCCGCGGGGCACGGGCGTGCTCTGGGGCAGGGCCGAGCTCTGGCCGATGCTCCGGCCGAGCATCCCGCACTTCGGCAAGGAGGGATACGGCGCCTGGATGCGGGGTCAGCCGGCGCCGACCACGACCGCCAACATGATGTCTCCGGGAGGGTTCCACTCCTTCGAGCACCGCTGGGCGCTGCCCGCGGCGTTCGCGTTCCACCGGCGCATCGGCAAGGCAAAGGTCGCGGACCGCATCCACGCGCTGAACCGGCAGTGCAAGGAGGGGCTCAAGGGCATGCGCCACGTCACGCTGCACACGCCGCTCGACGACGCGCTCTCCGCGGGGCTCGTGTGCTTCGAGGTGGCGGGGATGACGCCGGCCGCCGTGGTGCGGAGGCTCCGCGAGAGGAAGATCATCGCGTCGACGTCGCCGTACGGGATCTCGTATGCCCGCGTCGCGCCGAGCCTGCTCAACACCGAGGCGAACGTGGAGGCGGTGCTGCGGGAGATCCGGGCGCTCGCGTGAGGGAGCGCGGGAGCATCACGGGATGATCCTCCGCCGCCGGAGATCCTCGAAGATCCCCCGGAACATCGCCTCCGTCTCGACGTGCTCGTGGAAGCCGAGCCGGCGCGCCTTCGAGCCGTCGGCGATCACGTCGTAGTCCCACGAGAACACCGCATCTCCGAAGCGCCACGACGACACGTCCCGGTAGGGGTGCGGCGCCAGGCCGTGTTTCTCGATCATGGCGTTCCAGAGCGGCTCCTTGTCGGCCATGACGTCCGCGAGCGGCATCGGCAGCGGGGGCGCCGCCTCCATGTCGAACATGCGGGCGATCTTCGGCCACATCTCGCTCCAGCGGAACATGTCGCCGTTGTTGATGTTGAATGCCTGGTTGCGGCACGGCGCGCTTGTCGCCGCCCAGACCGTGGCCCTGCCGAGCAGGCGCGCGTCGGTCATCTCGATCAGCGTGTCGTAGGCGGCCGGCTTGCCGGGGAACCGCAGGGGCAGCCCGAGCTCCTTCGACATCGCCGCGTAGACCGCGATGACCATGGCGAGGTTCATCGGGACGCCGAGCGCGAAGCCGCACACCACCGACGGCCGGAGGGCCGACCAGGACCAGGCCTTGCCCTCCTGCCGGGCCTCGAGGAACGCCTGTTGATCGATGTTGAACTCGGGCGGCATGTGGTGCGCGTCGGTCTCGCGGGCCGGCGTCTTGAACGGGCCGAGGTGCGCGCCGTAGACCTTGTAGCCCTGCATCAAGCTGATGTGCTGGAGGCCCGGCGCGACCGGCTCGACCGCATCGATCACGTTGACGAGCATGGCGAGGTTGGGCGGCACGAGCTCGGCCCACGTGGGTCGGTCCTGATAGGCGGCGTAGAAGATGTGCGTGACCTCGGCCAGGCCGCCGAGCTTCTTCTTGCAGTCCTCCCGGTCGAGCAGATCGACCACCACGTGGCGGACGCGGCCCGCGGACGCGCCGCCGCGCCGGGACAGGCCGATCACGTCCCATTCGCCGAGCGCCTCGAGGTGATCGATGAGGTTGCGGCCGATGATCCCCTGCGCGCCGACGACCAGGGCGACCTTGTTCTGGATGCTCATGGTTTGCTCCTGCTTCGAGGTCTGTCCGCGCCCGGTCCGTGCTCGCGAGCGCAGGGGAAGGGTGGAGCGCGGCGGCCAGGGCGAGTACGGGCTCGAGCCGCGCAACACCTTTCGATAAAATCGAAAGATGAGCGCGCTCCTCGAGATGCAGACGTTTCTGGAGATCGTCGACCGCGGCAGCCTCAGCGCGGCCGCGCGCTCGCTCGCGACCGTGCCGTCGACCGTCAGCGCGCGGCTCGCGGCCCTGGAGGAGCGGCTGGGCGTGCAGCTCGTGATCCGCAGCACGCGGCGGCTCCGCCTCACCGAGGAGGGCGAGCGCTACCTCGTCGACTGCCGCCGCATCCTCGACGAGATCGAGCGCAGCGAGGCGTGCATCCGGCGCGGGCAGAGCTCGCTGCGGGGCAGCCTGCGCATCACCGCGCCCTCGGATCTCGGGCGCGGCCGCCTGCGCGCCGTCCTCGACGCGTTCCTGGAGGCGCACCCGCGCATCAGCGTGTACCTCCACCTCTCGGACGAGGTCGTCGACCTCGTGCGCGGGGGCTTCGACGTGGCGTTGCGCGTGGGGCCGCTGCAGGGGAGCAGCTTGACCGCGCGCAGGCTCGCCACCGGGCACCGGGTCGTGTGCGCGGCGCCCGGCTACTGGTCCCGGCACCCGCGGCCGAGCGCGCCGGGCGATCTCGCCGATCACGATTGCCTGCTCTGGAACCCGGAGGGCCGGAACGAGGCGACGTGGACATTCGCGGCGGAGGGCGAGGGGACGCAGGCGGTCCGCGTGCGCGGGCGGCGCAGCTCGAGCGACGGCGAGCTGGTCCGCGCGTGGGCGCTCGCCGGCCTCGGGGTCGCGCAGAAGTCGTTCTGGGACGTCGAGGGCGACCTCGAGGCGGGCCGGCTCGAGTCCGTGCTGAACCGGTTCGTCCGCGCGGCGGATCTGTCGGTCGTCTACCCGGCGGGCCGCCATCTCCCGCGCCGCGTCCGCGCCCTCGTGGACCATCTGGTGGAGAGCTTCCGCGGGCGATGAGCGGCGGCCCGGCGCCGCCGGGGGCTCTACAGGGCGGCCTCCGGCGCGCGCGGCGGCGGGGCAGCCGGCGCCGCGCCGCGTGAGCTCGCAGGTCGTGATGGAACCTCGTGGTGATCCGTGAGAGAGCACGCGCATGAGACACATCCTCGATCGCTCGATGGGGCTCCTCCTGGCCACCGTGCTCTGCTGCGCTGCGTGCGGGGCGTCGCGGAACGAGCCTCCCGGCTCGAACGCGCCGCCGGCGCCCGAGCCGGCCACGACGCCCACGGCCGCGCCGACGGACGACTCGATCGCCGTGGGCAGCGACCCGTGCCAGAGCGACGCGGACTGCGTGCCCGTCTGCGGGTGCCACCCGGCCGCCTGCGTCGCGAAGGCCACGGCGCCCGCGTGCGAGGAGGGGCGGATCTGCACGCAGGAGTGCCGTCCGGGAACGATGGATTGCGGCGGCGGCTGTCTTTGCCACGAGGGCCGGTGCGCGGCCCGGCTCGTCAACGCGCCGGCGCGCTGAGCCGCGGCCCGGGCGGAGCGCGCTCCCCCGGCGCTGCTCGCGGGCGGCGCGTCAGAGCATGTCGGGACGAAAGAGCCGGCGATACCGGCGCGTGTTCTCCCCCGAGAGCATGAAGATGCCGTCGCCGCGATAATGGATCGTGCGCGGGTAGCGCGGCGTGGTCGCGGCGTGCGCCTTGACCACCTCGAAGATGAAGAAGTTGTACGTCTTCACGAGCCGCGCGTCCGCGAGCCGGCACTCGAGGCTCGCGTAGCACTCGGCGATGAGCGGCGCCCCGACCGCCGCGCCCGGGACCGGCGTGAGCCCGAAGGCGGAGAACTTGTCCGTGTCGCGGCCCGAGCAGTTGCCGATGCCGACCACCGCCTCGGCGAGCTCCGCGGTGGGGAGGTTGATCGCGCACTCCTTGCTCCGGCGGATCAGCTCGAAGCTGTGGTTCGCGCTGCTGATGACGCACCCGACCAGCGACGGCGCGAACTCCATGACCGTGTGCCAGCCCATGGTCATGATGTTTGTCTCGCGCCGCCACGCCGAGCTGACGAGCACGATCGGGCCGGGCTCGAGGAACCGACGGATCTCGGCGACCGGGAAGTCCTTCTTGGGATAGGTCTTCATGGGCGCGTCGCGCCGTTCACTCGGATCCGAGAGACGCCATGTCGATGGAGAAGCGGTACTTCACATCGGACTTGAGCAGCCTCTCGTAGGCTTCGTTGATCTTCTGGATGGGGATGATCTCGACGTCGGCGGTGATGTCGTTCGCCCCGCAAAAATCGATCATCTCCTGGGTCTCGGCGATGCCGCCGATGTTCGAGCCGGAGAGGCTGCGGCGCCCCATGATGAGCCCGAACGCGGCGACGCTCAGGGGCTTCGCGGGCGCCCCGACGAGGGTCATGTTGCCGTCGCGGCGGAGCAGGTTGAGGAAGGCGTTGACGTCATGGTCCGCGGAGACGGTGTCGAGGATGTAGTCGAAGCTGCCGGCGTGCTTCTGCATCTCGTTCGCATCGCGGGAGACGACGACCTCGTCGGCGCCCAGACGGAGGGCGTCCTCGGTCTTGCCTTGCGACGTGGTGAAGACGAGGATCTCGATCTGCACGTCGTGCGCGGTCGGGTCGCGCCGCGGGATCTGGGTGGGGGCCAGCGGCGATGTCGCGCTGGCGGCGGAGCAGGCCTTCGTGGTGTACATGGTTCGATGGTCCTCGTGACTGGGTTTGCTCGCGGCGTTCAGCGGTCGATCTGCTGCGTGCGGGGCTCGGACGGGCGATGCCCTGCGCGCTTTGCATGATCTCTCTTCTGTTCCTGTCGCCGTGGGTTCGCGCCGTCGAGCCCCGCGCGCGAAGAAAAGTACGGCCCGGTCCCGCCGAGGGCCAGGCGCCGCGGAGCAGATGGGCTGTTGAGAGCTGGAGCGGGGCCGCAGGACGTGGCGCGTCACCGACGCCCGGGAGCTCCTCGCCACCAACGGCTAAGTCGGCCTGGCCGGTCACGTTCCCGCCTGCCGCGTCCCCGCCCGCGCCGCGCGGGCGACTGGCACACTGTCCTCCGTCTTTCGTCCCCGTCTTCCGTCTTCCGTGCTCGTCTCTCGTGCTCGTGCGCGTGCGCGCTGACCGCGTGCGCGCTGACTCCGTGAACTCGCGCACGCGCACGAGCACGAGAGACGAGCACGAGAGACAGAAAACGGCTGCATCAACCCCGAGCGACAACCGCGTCAAGGGCGCGAGCGCACCATCTCGGCGGTTCGCTCGAGCCACTCCGGCACATCCCTGGCATGGTAGGGGTGCTCCGACGGCTCGATGCCGTCGAGGAACTTGCGGTAGATGACCGCCTGGCGGGCAGCGGCGACGGGGGCGAGCAGCTCGGCGGCGCGCTCGGGGTCGGAGCCCTGGATCGCAGCGCGCCACGCGCGGCCCCAGAGGCTCCGGATCGGGCCGACGGCGCCGGGCGGGATCCGGTCGAGGAAGGCCGGCTGATCGAGCAGCGGGTGCCCGACGCCGCTGTCGCCCCAGTCCAGCAGCGCGACCGACGTGGCGTCGCCGCGGGCGTTGCCAGGGTGGAAGTCGCCGTGGACGAGCGTGTCGGGCAAACCGGTCTCGGCCAGGCGACGGAAGCGCTCGGGCAGGCCGTCGACGAACCCGTCGAGGGTCGCCCGATCGCCGGCGGACAGCTCGGGCGTGCGCGCCACCGCGTCGGCGATGAGCCGCGTCAGGGCCGGCCCGCGGAAGTCCGGCAGCCCCAGCGCCAGGAGCTCGTCGACCCGCCGGCTCGCGTCGCGCTGCAGGCCGACCAGCAGCGAGACGAGCCGCTCCAGGGTCGGCAGCTCGGCGTGATAGAGATCCTCGCCCGGGAGCTCGGGCATGAGGATCCGCCGGCCGTCGTGGCCGAGGCGCGCCGGTACGGGCCCGCCCGCGAGCCGCGCGATGAGGGCCCCCTCATGCCCGAAGAACGGCGGAACGTGCTTCAGCCAGAACGTCTGGCCCCCGGCGCGGAGCCGCCACACGCTCGACAGGTTCCAGGACCGGATCTGCTCCGCGGGCGCCGTGCGCGAGAGGCCCCGAGCGCGCAGCACCGAGTCGGCCCAGGCGAGGTCGTCGGAAGGCCCGCCCGGCCGCGCCCACGGCTGCCGCAGCGGGTGATCGTCGAGCGCCCCGCGCCAGGGCTCGACACAGGGCGGCGGCGGCGCCTCGGCCTCGACGACGTAGGTGACACCCCCGCCGTGGGGCGCCGGGAGCTCGGTGGCGAGGATGCGGAGGACCGTCACCTCGATGCCGAAGCGCTCGCGGGCCCCCTGGATGACCGCTCCGGTCTCCTGCCACCACGGCGTCGCGACGCGATACGGCGGCAGCGCGCCCAGGAGCTCTCCCGCCCTGGTGACGAGGACGAGTCGAACGATGCGCGGCGGCTCGATCTGCACGGGGCGGATGATAGCCGAGGGCCAGCGCTGGTCGAGAGCTCGGATCCGTGACGAACGGCGGCGCTCCCGCGCGGAGAGACGACTCCGATGCTCGTCCGAGCGCTGCTCTCGTCTAGAGCGGATGAGCCGCTAGAGCGGATGCCCCGCGACGGCCGCCCTGACGGCGCGCTCGAGCGCCTCGCCGTCCTCGCGCGAGAGGGCGCGCATCGCGCCCGGGAACGCCGCTTCGAGATCGACGAGCACGTCGAGCGCCGCCTCCTCGTCGACGGCCGCGCGATCGTGGCGCCCGACCTTCGAGGCGGCGGAGGCCAGCCGCGGGCCGTTCGCGAGCCGCTCGCCCCAGCGGATCAGCGCAGGCAGATCCACCGGGCGCTCCGGATCCCACGGCGCGCTCTCGTCGAAGCGGTCCTCGCGCATCTCGGCGATCTTGCGCTTCAATGCCATGTACGCGCCCGCCGGCATGCGGACATCGGGCTTGGCGACCAGCCCCTCCGCGAGGTTGGCCGCGCCGAGCGGCGGCAAGCCCAGGGCGGACGCGACGCGCGACGGGAAGCGCTCGGGCAACGCGGCGATCTCCGCCTTGCGCCCGCGGGCGAGGAGCGGCGGCATCATCAGCCCCGCCGCGGCGGCGACCTGCGCCGCCTCGCAGAAGGCGAGGAACGCGTCCTCGCCGCCGCCGAGGGCGCGAAGCTCGAAGAGCGCCCACCGCAGATCGGGCGCGTACCAGACGCCGGTCTGCACCGGGATCACGCCGCCAGCGGGGACGTCCGGGTGGGGATAGCCGCCGCCGAAGAGCTCGCCATAGAGGACGAGCCGCTCCGCCCCGACCGCCGCGAACGCCGCGCGGGCGGCGTCCCGGAGCGACGCGCGGAGGAGCTGCCAGCCGAAGAAGGGGTCCTCGTCCCGGAGCCACTCCTTGCGCTTGCCGAAGCGGACGCCGGCCGCGTCGACGCCGATCACGAGCTGCGCGCCGTGGATCTTCTCGAGCGCGACCCACGTCGGAGCATCGCTTGCGCCGAGGCACGGCATCTTGGGAAACGCCACGAACTCCATTGCGCGACGATAACGCGGATGCCGGCGCCCTCGCGAGGTGCTTGACTTCCGGGAAAGCCTTCGAGCTCTTTGGTCGAAGGGGGGTCACCTATGTCCGCCGAATCCAGCCAGGCTCCGCCGGCGCCGCGCTTTCGCCTTCTTTTGATCGAGGACAGCGCCATCGCGGCCTCGATCGTCCAGAGCCACCTCGACACCGTGCCGTGGCAGCGCGCCCAGCTCGCGCACGCGGACACGCTCGCGGCGGGGCTCGCGCGCGTGAAGGAGGGGTGGGACGTCGTCCTCCTCGATCTCTCCTTGCCCGACGGGGAGGGCCTCGAGGTGGTCGAGCGCGTTCGGGACGTGGACGCGCACGTGCCCATCGTGGTGCTGACCGGCCATGACGACGTGCGCCTCGCGGAGCGCGTGCTCGGCGCCTCGGTGCAGGATTACCTCGTGAAGCGCAGCCTCGACGCCGACACGCTGTGGCGCGCCATCCGCTATGCGGTCAGCCGCCAGCAGCTCGTGACGCAGCTCGCGCGGACCATGGCGGAGGCGCGGGAGAACGAGGCCAATCTGCACCAGCTCATCGCCCGGAGCGCCGACGGGGTGATCGTGCTGGACCCCGGCGGGGCGGTGCTGTTCGCGAACCCCGCCGCGGAGGCGCTGCTCGGCGAGGGGCGCCTCGTCGCCGGGCGGGGCTGCCCGGTGGCGCTGCCCGCCGGCGAGACGAGCCTGGAGCTCGGCGGGCACACGGTCTTCATCGATGTTCGATGGGTCGACGTGGACTGGCAGGGGCGGCCCTCGCGCATGGCGCTCCTGCGCGACGTGACCGGGCGGCGCCGGGCCGAGGAGCTGCGGCTGCGGCTCGAGCGCACCGAGCGGCTCGCCGCGGTCGGCCAGCTGGCGGCGGGCGTGGCCCACGAGATCAACAACCCGCTCGCGTACGTGGTGGCGAACCTCGAGCTGCTCGCCCGCGAGATCCGGCGCCTGGCCAGCCAGGGCGCGGCCACGGAGCACCTCGCCCAGCCGCTCGACGACGCCCGCCACGGCGCGGCGCGGGTGATGCACATCGTCCGGGATCTCGGGGTGTTCGCGCGCAGCGAGGCGAACGAGGCGATCGGGCCGACGGACGTCAACGCGGTGATCGAGGGCGCGCTCAACATCGTGCACGCCCAGATCAAGCACCGCGCGCGCGTGGTGCGCGAGCTCGCCCCGGTCTCGCGCGTGGGCGGGGCCGAGGGGCGCCTCACGCAGGTGTTCGTGAACCTGCTGATCAACGCGGCGCAGTCGATCCGGGAGGGGCGCGTCGCCGACAACCTCGTCGAGGTGCGCACCCGCCAGCAGGGCCGCGACGTCGTCGCGGAGATCGTGGACTCGGGCTGCGGCGTGGCCGAGGAGCACATGCCCCGGCTGTTCGAGCCGTTCTTCACCACGAAGCGCGCGGGCGAGGGGACCGGGCTCGGGCTCGCGATCTGCCGGAGCATCGTCGAGTCGTGCGGCGGGAGCATCGGGATCAGCAGCAAGGCCGGCGTGGGCACCTGCGTCCGCGTCCGGTTGCCCGTCTGGACGAGCGCGGAGCCCGCCGCGCCGCCGGCGCCGGCGCGCGACGAGGGGCCGGCGCGGCGCGCCCGGATCCTCGTCGTGGACGACGAGCCGCTCATCCTGCGGGCGCTCGGGGGGCTGCTCGGGTCATCGCACGAGGTCGTGTGCGTGGGCTCGGGCGCGCAGGCGCAAAGGACGCTCCGGCGGGACGCGGGCTTCGACGTCGTGCTCTGCGATCTCGTGATGCAGGAAGTCTCGGGGATAGAGCTCCACGAGTGGATCGAGGCGGAGCTGCCGGCGCTCGCGGACCGGGTGCTGTTCATGACCGGAGGCGGGACGAGCGACGTGAGCCGGCGGTTCCTGGCGGCGTACGGGGGGCGCGTGCTGCCGAAGCCGATCGATCCGGCGGAGCTGATCCGCCGGGTCGAGGCGCTGCTGCCGGCGAAGGCGGCGGAGCCGGCGCCATAGCGCTGGATTGGCCGGAGAACCGCCGCTCAGCGCGGGAGACGAGCCTTCATCTGCACGGCGGCTCGGGGTCCCTCGCGTCCCGGCTCACATGGGCGATGAACGTGCCCCAGTTCGCGAGCATGGAACGCGGCAGATCGGGGATGTACTCCGCGGCCAGCCAGATCGAGCCGTCGTCGTCCACCGCTGCGCCCGAGTAGTCGCCCCAGCGCGAGACGCCGTTGCCGCCGAAGGCGGTATACCCGGTGAAGCCGTCCTCCGGCGCGGCTCCCTCGGCGATGAGGTGAACGAGCCCGGCGCCGCGCTCGTCGAGCAGGGAGTAGGCGACGCTCGGGAAGAAGTCGGGCCCGCTGAGCGAGTAGCCGATCGCGCCCTGCCCGCGGGCGTTGACCGCGACGGCGGGGAAAAGAACGCTGTTCGTGTCGTCGAGCGCGATGTATCCCTGGTTCACCACCCAGGCGTCGAGCCCGCGGCGCACGCTCGGCTCGACGATGAACCACGCGATGCCCGCGCGCTCGGGGTCGCCGACGGCGGTGTTGAGGCCGGACCACAGCTTGCCGTCGGCGAAGTAGACCTGCTGCATGCGAACATCGTTGGTGTTGAGCCGCTCGAGCGGCTCATCGAAGCCGAGGCGCTTCAGGAACCGCCGGAGCGGCGTCCGTCCGGGCTTCTGGAGCGCGGGAGGCGGCTGCGCGTAGAGCTGGCTGGGCACGAAGACCTGATCGAGCTCGAGGTCCGGCGCGCAACGCTCGAGAGATCTCGTGTTGCTGGCCGCCCAGAGCGATATCTGCTCCTCCGGGAGCCCCGAGATGACGGAGCTCAGGAAGTATTCGGTGCCGCGCCTCTTCTCCTCGAACTTGCCGCGGGGCGGGATGAGCGCCGGCTGGAGCGAGAAGCCCGCCCCCTCGAGGAGCGGGACGTCCAGGACGTCGACGTTGGGCACATCGCCCCGGAGCAGCGCGGATTTCTGGAGCGCATAGACCTGCGCGCGCTGAAATTGCAAGGACTCGAAGGAGAAGAGGTTCACGCTGGCGTAGAAGCCGAACTTGTCGGTGCCGATGAGCGGCTGATCTGCGATGCAGGGACACCCGGCGACCTCAGGCGTGCCGTTCTCGCCATCGCTGGTGGTGTCGATCTCGTAGAGGTTCCATCCTCCGGTAGGGTCGTCCGTCTTGCTGACCGCCAGCTCGACGTGAGACCGCGTGTTCGCGCTGGCGTTCTCCGGAGGCTCGTCCGTCTGCAGGACCGTGAGGAACCAGCGCCGGACCTCCGGGTCGAAATAGCACTTGGGGTCAGCGGTGAAGTCGTTGATCGTGCCCGTCTCCGGGTCAGCGAACGGCGCCAGGCGGAAGAACTGGTTCAGCGGGATCGGGTCGACGAGCCGGTCGCCGCGCGTGTCGTAAGCGGTGACGGCCCTGTTCACCGCCTGGAGGACGAAGCCGTTGCCGACGCAGAGCGGCACGTCGGGGGGTTCGACGCTGAGCTGCGTACCCTCGTATTCCCCGGTGCCGGCGAGCAGCTGGTCGCGGTGCGTGAGGCCGTTGAACCCGGACGCGAACGGGTTGTCTCTCGTGAGGGGGGTGGGCGCGGGCCTCGGGAGGCTGTCCGGGGAAGGGGGCTCCGAGCCGGAGCCCCCTGGTTCCAGGAGCCCGGAGCTGCCGCGCACGAGCAGGTTGTCATCGACCGTGGTACCAGGCGGGCGCCCGGCCAGCGACGTGGTGCCGCGGTGGGTCACGATCGGAAAGGGCGCCTCGCACGTGACCGCATCTCCTATCGTGTCCGCTTCTTCTGTCGTGTCCGTCATGGGTTCGCAACCGACGGACGCGCAAGCTGCGACGATATAGCAAGCTGAGGACAGTCTCATGCAATCCCTCCCCTGATGAAGCTTCGAATCACGGACAGGCGCGCCCCCACGAGCGCAGCCTGCCTCGTCGGCAGCCCCGCCCGCCATGCGACGCGCCGGATGGCCGGGGCGCCCGCGAGGCGCCCGGGTCAGCTCACCGGTGCGGCGCAGGTCTGTCGAGGCCTCCACGGCGAGCTCTGCCAGCCCCCCGAGCGACCGACGTCACGATCTCTGCCTTCACGGCAACAAGAGAGCTCGCGGGAGCTCCGCCTGCTTCGCGTATCCCTGGCTGGCCGATAACTAGCGTGTGTCGTGAGTTGGCGCAACCTCCGGGGTCCGTCGCGCAAGCGTGGCCGTCCGGCGCGATCCGCGCGTGTCGAGAGCGCTCACGTTCCGCCGCAAGCCTCGTACTCCGCCTTGCACGCGTCCGTGCGCGCCTGCTGCACGCACGGCGCGCAGTCCGCCGTGATGCCCCCGCCGGCGCACTCCACCGCGCACTCGTCCGCGCACACGCCCGCCGCGCAGACGCAGGCGATGAGCGCGTCCGTCTCGGCGTCTTGCTGCATGTCCGTGCCCGGATCGCAGCCTTGCACGCAGGCGCAGCAGATGCCGTCGCCCGCACAGCACCCGTCGCCGCGTCCCAGGGGACAGGCGCAGTCGCTGCCGTCCTCGCCCATGCAAGCGCCGTAGGCGCTGCCGTCGGGGAGGCACGTCGCGATGCCGGGCGGGTTGATGGCGTGACAGGTGCACGACATGGTCGAGCCGGGCACGCACGACGTCCCGGTAGCCGAGCTCTCGCTCGTCGAGCTGGCGGCCGACCCGCCGCTCCCGGTCGGGTCCGGGTCGGTGGTCGTGGAGCCGCACGCGGCCGCGAGCGCTGCGGCGACCAAGCAGAGGACAAGACGATTTCGCATGACCTCCCCCTATAGCGCGCAGGCGGCGCGGCCGTCGAGCACAACCGCCGCGCTCCTCCGGGGCGCGCCACCGCCATCGACCGGATCGGCGCGCCCGCGTTCAGGCGCCAAGAGGACGATCAGGGGGCGACCGACTCGGACCCTGGCGAGCAGTCGCCCGCGAGCGGGGCGCAGGTGAGCCGGTTCTGCATGAAGCTCACCCGCCGCGGGATCTCGACCTCTTTGACGAAATTCGAGAGGACCCCGGTGCCGTCGGGGCCGGGGGTCGCGAACGGCGCCACGTGATAGAAGGTGGCGAGCTGCTCGGTCTCGGCGTTATGACACCCGTTGCAGGTCTGCCCGGCGAACGCGTGGCGCAGCGGCTCGTCCACGCCGGGGAAGACCCATTTCGTGGCGGAAGGGACGATGTTGCCCTCCGCCTCTCCGCCGAGGAACGAGGGATCGAGCGGCGTCGCGCCGGCGATGATCCCGGTGCGGTTCGCGAGCAGGAAGGCCTCGAGGCCGGCGTCGCCGTTGAGCTGCTGATCCGGCGTCTGGGCGGCCTCCACGAGCCGCAAAAAGGCCTGATAGCCGGTCGGCTCCGGGACGAGGTGGAACTCCCGCCACGACCAGGGGGCGCCCATCAGATCCTCGCTCGTGCGGAGCTGGGCGAGCGCGCTCGCGTTGGGGTTGCCCATCGTGCTGCGCTCGGCGCCGCGCTGCGTGAAGAGATCCGTGATCGCCTGGAGCTCCTGGTTGTACTGGGCGCCGAAGGCGTGCTGGCCGAGCGCGTGGAAGCGGGCGATCCAGCTGTGCCGGTCCGGCGCGATCGAGCTGGCCGGCAGGCGGTACTCGAAGATCACCGTCATCCCGCCGATGAAGTGGTTCGGGGGGACGATGCCGAACACGAAGCGAGCCTCGCCGCTGCCGCTCGCGTGCAGGTCGGTCCGGTTGAAGATGCCGAGGAGCCGGAACGGCGCCTGCGCGAGGTCGAGCTTGCCGTCCGGCCGCGTCGGCCAGAGGTTCAAGAGCGAGGACATCCCCCGGTTCGTCGTGGGGTAGCCGTTGATCGTCAGCGGCTGGAAGCCCTCCAGCCACTCCGCCACGAAATCCGCGGGATCGACGCCGCTCGGGGTCATCTGCTCGATCAGGTACCGGAAGCTCCAGGGCCCGCCGGTCGCGTTCGAGGCGCGCGCGTCCTGCGTGACGGACGGGTCGACGATCGCGATCTCCTTGTAAGGATCGACCGCCGGGCCCGCGCCGCACGCGCCGGCGCAGGTGAAGCTCTGGAGCCGATCGGCCGTGACGCTGCCGAGGTTGACCGTGCTCGGCGTGAGCGTCGCGCCCGGCTTGGACGCGGCGAGCGTGTACGTGCCCGCGGGCAGGCCGGCGAAGAGGAAGTTGCCGTGGCTGTCGGTGACGGCCTGCGCGCTCGCGGCGCCGCCGAGCTGCACGATGACGCCGCTCATCCCCGCGTTCGAGGCGTCGTTGCCGACGTGCCCCGCGATCGCGACAGCGCCGTTCAACGGCGCCTCGGCGCTGCCCAGCGGCGGCTGCTCCTCGAGCGGCTCGACTCCGCAGGACGCCAGGGCAAGGGCGGAGAGCGCGAGCAGGCGAGAGGGCGATCGGCGTAGCTTGGTGTTCATCGACAAGGATCCTTTCAAGAACGGTGGAACCGGCGGACGCGGCAACGCTCGCCCGATCCTGGGCCTCTAGGAAGGTCGGAAGCCCGGTACGTCAAGAGGCTTTACATTACTTCACGGGGCTCCCACGAGGCGGGCCGCCTCCGCGGCGCGCTCGGCCGCCGAGCGCGCGGAGCGCGCGGCGGCCGGCGGGCCCGCGCGGCGCCGGGAGCGATCCGGAGGCCACAGGCGATTTCTGTGCGCCGGCACGCTTGCCCGGGGCGCGGGGCGACCACTATGTTCGCGCCCGCGCGTGTCCCCACGGGCGGTGCTCCCGCACCGCGCCGCGCGTGACGTACCGGGGGCCGCGCTTTCCGCACCGTGTGATAGCAAGGAGATGAAGATGGCGATCTCGATGTATCAGGCGTCGGTCCCCGTGCTCGTGAGGGGGCTCGGCAACCTCTCGGCGATCCTCAAGAAGGCCGCCGCTTACGCCGAGGCGAAGAAGATCGAGCCGCGCGTCCTGCTCGACGCGCGCCTCGCCCCGGACATGCTGCCGCTCACCCGCCAGATCCAGATCGCGAGCGACAGCGCGAAGGGCTGTGGGGCGCGGCTGGCAGCCGTCGACGTGCCGAAGTACGAGGACAACGAGGCCAGCTTCGACGAGCTGCAGGCCCGCATCGCCAAGACGATCGCGTTCCTGAACACCCTGAAGGCCGAGCAGATCGACGGCTCCGAGGACCGCGAGGTCACGATCCCCACGCGCGATCAGCCGATGAAGTTCAAGGGCCTGCCGTTCCTGCTCGGCTTCGCGCTGCCCAACTTCTTCTTCCACGTGACGACCGCCTACGCGATCTTGCGCCACAACGGGCTCGACATCGGCAAGATGGACTACCTCGGCAAGCCCTGAGCGGGCGGCCGTCATCGCCGCGGAGGCCGCCGCTCACCGCGGCGGCGCTTCGATGAACCACGTCGGCGAGACGTACCCCTCCGTCGTCGCTCCCGCCATCGGCGTCGTGCACGCGTCCTCCGCCTTCATCGCGGTGAGGGCCACGGCGTCCTCATCGGGCGTCATGCACTCGTCGTACCCGTAGGGAGCGCTCCAGCTGCCGGCGAAGCTCCTGCACTGCGCGTCGGAGAGCACCGTATAATGCAGGTGCGAGTTCTCCGCCGAGCCGCCGGTATCGCAATAGAACTTGGCCGATGAGGTGGGGCACTCCTCCCATTTCGAATCGAAGTAGAGGTTGTGCAGGCGGGGGATGTCGTTCCAGCGCACGACCTTCCCGAGCACGTCGTCGGTCGTCACCTCCTGTCCCGGCGTCAGGCCGGGCGCCAGCCCGTCGACGTCGAGGTGGCCGTAGAAGGAGCAGTAGCGCTCTCCCGTCCCGTCCTTGGGCGGGTGCTCGACAAGCGCCACGCCGAGGTACTGCGAGCCGTTGATGCCCTTCCAGAGGAGCCGGCCGTCGGCCACGGGGTGCACCTCCGCGCCCGCCGTGGTGCCCGCGCTGCGGACGAGATCCTCGCCGAGGTGGCGGCCGCCGTAGTCCGGGGCCACCACGCCGAACCGCCGGATCACGTAGCTGTCAGCGATGGGAGCCGCCCGCTTCCCGCCCCCGGGCCGCTTGCACTCGTCGTTCTTCGCCCCGTTGCCCTGGCACCCGAGGGCGCAATACACCGTGTGGTCGGGGATGTAGAGGCGCGTCCGGGGCCGATTGCCGCGGCCATCCCCCTCCGTGCCCTCGCAGGGAGCCCAGACCGTCTTCTCACCCTGCTTGCGCGGGCAATAGGCCTTGCAGACATACAGCATGTTCGGGTCGCCCTGAGCGACACCGGGGAGGCTGTGACCGCAATACGCCGGGGTGTTGAGCAGGACGGCCTCGTCGTTCGAGCACGGCGACCAGCCCCACGTGGAGCTCGCGTGGTCGCACGTGAGGCCCTCCGCGTCGGCGAAATACGCGCACACGGGGGTCTGGTCGCCGTACGGGTCGGGGCCGCAGACGCCGCAGGAGGTGCCGCAGGGGATCCCCGTGGCGCGCCAGCCGTCGGGGCGGCTCAGCTGGCGCTCCTCGCACGCGAGCACCTGCCCGCCCGGGCCGCAGACCTGCGCGCCGAGGCGGAGCGATCTCACCGGCACCGGGCGCCCCTGGTAGTCGTCGATCGGATCGCACGTCGACGTGATGCTCGGCGCGGGCGTGGGATCCGGCATGCCGAACGGCTGCTGCTCCGACCGGGCGTCGCACGTGTCGCTCTTCGTCGCGAGGTCCATGAGCCCGCAGCCGCTCGAGCACTCCTCGTACGGCACGGGACGCCCCACGACCGCCGCGTCGCTCACGGGCGGGCACGTGTAGTTCGAGGAGGCGAGGTCGTAGGCGCAGTGATACAGGGTTCCGACGCGACCGGTGATCTGGTGCTGGCCGCAGAAGAGGTGCCGGCAATCCTTGAGCTCGTTCCCGACCGAGATCGGGAAGTAGTGGATGGCGCCCACGGGCGGGCACGACTCGTCGCAGCGGTCCCAGTCGCGGATCTTCGGCTCGCTCGCGCCGGGCTGCGCGCCGGTCACCTCGTGCCAGCGCACGGGCGGGATCTCCCGCACGCGCATGCACGCGCCGCTCCCGTGCCGACCGCCGCAGTCGCGGTAGGGCACGGGGCGCGCGCCGGGGCCCGGGCAGGCGTAGAGCCGATCCGCCCTGCCGTGGATGCGGAGGTCCAGCTCGCCCAGGTTGATCGCGAGGTCCTTGTTGGCGCGGCCGCCGAACACCTGATCTCCGCAGAAGGTCTGTCCCGGCTCGACGGGCTTCCACTGGCCGTCGTTGTCGCGGAACTCCACCGGACACCGGCCGAGCGCCGCGCCGGCCTCTCCGTTCGAAGCGCCGGGATCGCAGGGGAGGTTGAGGTCGAGCCAGCCTTCCTCCCCGCACATCCAGCGGCTCTGGTTCCCGACGCCGAGGCCGCACACCTCCGCGCCGCAGGCCGTGGTCGTGACCTCGCGGCCGGAGCTGTCCTGCACGCCGCGGCACGCCGTGCAATCGCCCTGCGGCTGATTGCACGCGAGCCCGAGGTTGCGCCAGCCCTCGGCCGTGCACACCTGCTTCACGCCGGCGCCGCCGACGCCCGTCGGCATGCAGAGGGTCAGCCCGCAGCGCACCGGGATGCGCTCGCCCCCCGGGATGGGCGGGATCTCGCACGGGCACTCGCCGCTCGCCTTGCCCGTGCACGCGCCGTCCTCGCAGCCGCCCGGGCAGATGCGCCATTCGAGCGGGATCTGCCCCGCGCCCGGACACTGGTAGAGCGCGGCCGGCTCGCCGTTCACCACGTCCTCGCCGCAGAACGTCCCCTCGGCCGGACACGCGAGATCGCCGCACCGGTTCTCTGGATAGCTCCGCCACGTGTCGGCGGCGGTGTCGCCGTCGAGGCACTGATACGAGATGAGGTCGCGCCCGCACACGAACGCGTCGCAGCGCGTCTGCGCGACCGGGATCGGCTGGTTGTTATAATAGAAGCCCGAGGCGCACTCGCACGCGTCGGTGTCGTCCTGCGGCCCGAGCGGCGGCGGCGCGACGTCGCCCGCCGGCGGCTCCTGGCCGCAGCCCACGACGAGCAGCCCTCCGCCGCCGAGCAGGACGGCGGCCGCGCCGCACAGCCGCGAGAGCGCGCGGCGGCCGGTCCCCCGGGAGCGGCTCACTTGGCGATCCTCCGCAGGTCGCCCGCCTGCGTCGCCCAGTAGACGTACGCCTCGTCCACGGCGATCGCGATCGCGCTGGCCTGCCCCACGGCGAGCGTGTCCACGGTGCCGCCGGCCTTGGGCACCCGGCGCACCGAGCCGAGGCGGTTGACCCAGTAGAGCGCCCCGCCGTCCCGGGGATCCACCGCGATCCCCGCGGGACCGGGCTGTCCGTCGGCGAGCGCCACGAGGCCGGAGCCGTCCTTGTCGAGGCGGAAGAGATAGCCGCTCGGCGTGCTCCAGAAGAGGTGGGCGGCGTCGGCAGCGAGGTATTGCGGCGTCAGGTTGGTGCGCTCGAAATCCTGCGCCGACGCGATCTGACGCGGCTCGGAGCCGTCCTTGCGGAGCCTCATGACGGTGCCGTCCGCCCAGGTCCAGTAGAGGTGATCGGCGTCGGCGGCGAGCGCGCCGCCCACCTGGGCGGCGGCGCCGGTGATCTCGGCGGCGAGCTGTCCGGCGAAGAGCGCGTCGGCGCGGTACAGGCCGCCGTGGGAGAGCGACGTGAACCAGACCGCGGCGCCGTCGCTGACGACGGCCCACGGGTCGGGGACGCTCGCGGTGACCGTGGTCGCGGCGCCGGACGTCGGGAACCGGAGCACGCCGGCGGCGCCGGTGACGAACGCGCCGGCGTCCGTCAGGGCGATGCCCTCGAAGCGCTCGCTCGCCCCGCAGGCCGCGGCGCCCGGCGCGGCCCCGGTGGCGAGGCAGGTCGTCGCGCCGGACGCCTTGTCGACGCGGACGGCGACGCCACCGGCGGGCCGGAAGCCGACGACGTAGACGGCGGCGGCGTCGACCGCGATCGCGGAGGGGACCGCGAGGCCCGAGGCGAGCTGGAGCGCGCCAGGGCCGCACGTCCCGCCCTCGCAGGCGCCGCCGGAGCAGTCGTTGCCGCAGGCGCCGCAGTGGAGCGGGTCGGCGTCGAGCTCGACCTCGCAGCCCGTCGAGCCCTCGCCGTCGCAGTCGGCGAAGCCCGCGTCGCACTCGAGCACGCACGCGCCGGCCTCGCAGGCGGCCGCGGCGTTCCTGTCGCTGCAGCCCTTGCCGCAGGCGCCGCAGTTGTCCACGTCGCGCTCGAAATCGACCTCGCAGCCGGTCGCGGCGTCGCGATCGCAGTCGCCGTAGCCGAGGTCGCAGGCGAGCGAGCAGGCCCCGACCGCGCAGGAGGGGACGGCGTGCTGGTCGCCGCACACGTTCCCGCAGAAGCCGCAGTTGTCCACGTCGCTCGACGTGTCGCCGCAGCCCCCGCCCGCGCCGCCGCCGCCGTCGCCGAGGCACAGGCCGGCGGCCCGGGCGGCGCTCTCGAACGCCTCGCAGCGCGTGCGGCTGCCGGAGAGCGCGCTCAAGTCGCACTCGTAAGCGAGCGCGGGATCGAGCGTGCCGCAGCAGGTCTCGAGCAGCGCGTCGCAGGCCGCCGAGGCGAGCGGCTCGCCGCCGCCGAGCGTGGGGCACCGGCCCGCGTCCGCGGCGCCGCTCAGGTAGTCCAGGCAGGTGTCCGCGTCCGCCTCGGCGGCGAGGTCCTCGCAGCGCTCGCGCGGCCCTCCGGGCAGCGAGGGACAGCACTGCTCGGCGAGGTAGTCGCAGCTCTCGGCCGCGGGATCGGCCCCTTCGCAGAGGCCGTTCGCCTGGGCTTCCCGCTCGAGGAAGCTGCGGCAGAGCGCCTCGTTGCCGCGGAATCCCGTGCCGTGGCAGGCGGACGCGAGCCGCGCGGGCAACGACGCGCAGCAGTCGTTCAGCAGGCCGGCGCAGCCCGGGCCGTAGGGGACGCCGTCCGGCGCGGCGCCGCCGCTGCAGAACCCGGCCGCGCTGGCGCTGCCGGCGTAGTCGTCGCACGCGGCGTCGTTCGCCTGCGCCGCGACCGCGTCGCAGCCCGCCCGGAGCTCGGCCGGGAGCGACGGACAGCAGGCCTCGCCCAGGGGGCCGCACCCGCTGCCGAGCGCCCCCGGCGCGCTGCCGCAGGCGCCGAGCGCGGTGCCGTCGTCGTTGCATCGCTGCGCGCCGAGCGACCCGTCGGGGAGGAAGCACGCGGAGAGCGCGCCCGGCGCGCAGAGCTGGTCATCGCCGCAGCCGGGGCCGCCGTACGCGAGCGCCGACACCACCACGAGACACAAGGCGAGGGAAGGTCGACGCATGGTTGGACGCTCGATGCTCGCGGGGCGCGAGCGGCATGTCAACGATCACCACGGACGGGGCGAGGCGAGCCGGCGCCCGTTCATGGTAGGGGGCGATCCGTCGCCCATGGCGCGATGATCCCATGAACGCGGCGGGCAGAGAAATTCAAATCTGCCGCGCCTGGCGCCGCGCCCAACGGGGCCGACCTCTGGTAACCTCCGCCGCGCCGCCGACCGACCGGCGGAAACGAACGGAGAAAGAGACACCACCATGGCCATCGTTCTTTACCACCACCCGTTTTCGCGCGCCGCCAACACTGTGTGGATGCTCGAGGAAGTCGGCGTCGAGTACGAGCTCAAGTTCGTCGACATCATGGCCGGCGACCAGAAGAAGGAGGGCGTCACGAAGCTCAATCCGATGGGCAAGCTGCCCTTGCTCGTCGACGGCGACACCGTCGTCACCGAATCCGCGGCGATCGGCCTCTATCTCGCGGATCGTTATGCCCCGGGCCGCCTCGCGCCGAAGCTCGACGACGCGGCGCGCGGCACTTATTTTCGCTGGTCGCTCTTCGCCCCCTCGGTCATCGAGCCCGGCTCGATGGCCAAGGCCGGCAACTGGGAGTTCCGCGCCGGCTCCGCCGGTTGGGGCAACTACGACGACATGATCGCGACGATGGAATCGGCCATCTCTGGCCGTGACTTCGTCCTCGGCAAGGAGTTCTCGATGGCTGACGTCATCTTCGGCGGCACCATCGCGTACATGCTCGACTTCAAGATGCTCGAGCCGCGCCCGAGCTTCACCGGATACGCCGCCCGGGTCAAAGCCCGCCCGGCGTACGCGAAGAGCGAGGCGCGCAACAAAGCCGTGATGGACGAGCGTGGCCTCAAGATGCCTGGGGCTTAGAGCGCCCTGAAGGATTGAAGCGGAGCGCCTCGGCGAGCGCCGTAGGAGCGCCGCGTCCTCTTCCTGCGCTGCGCGCTACGGCGACGTGGTAAGAGAGCCTATGCGCTGCGGCATCACCCACTTCGTCATCGATCGCGGTGTCGGCATCGGAAGGCTTGGTGGCGGACTTCGACGGCACCGGGCAGGTCTCCCTGCAGACGCGCAACGCGCAGAGCCTGGCGGCCTTCACCCGTTCCGACCCGTAAAGTCGAAGGGCTGAATCAGTTCCCAGCTCGGGCGTTTGGAGGCGGCCCCTATTCCTCTGCAGGCGAGGCGCCCCGAGCGCGGCGCTACGCGCGGGCGAGGGTCCCGTCCGCGGCGAGGGCGTCGGTCAGAACTGCTTGAAGAATTTCCACGACTCGATGGGAATCCAATTCGGATTGCCGTCGATGTTCGTGTGCCCGCCGCCGAAGGTGCACACCCGCGTCGGATGTTCCGGATCGCAATCCTTGAAATCGTAGCAGCTGTACGCGCCGTTTGAAGTCGGGATATTGTCCGGGATCGTGCAGCCGTTGTCTTCGGCTTTTTCGAGGGCGATGAACTTGGCCCCTCTCTTTAGACCTTCGTTGTTCACCCAGGGGCAAGTCCCGTCGCTCATGCCCGTCGTGTGCATCCAAGCAATGGGCTTATGTGTCTTTTCAGGCAACCAGATGTTGTAGTTGGCCGGGGCGATGCCCACGGCCGCACGGATTTCCGCTTGATGGTTCGTCGACAGCGAATAGGTGATCATCCCTCCGAAGCTGAAGCCGGTCGCGAACACGCGGGTCGTGTCGTAGCAGACATTTTCATTCATGAACGCCATGATGTCGTCGAACAGCGCGTGATCCTTCTCTTGCCACGTCGCACCGTCCGAGGAGGGGGCCACGAAAATGGCTTGCTCTCCGTCGGCCTCCAGCTGCGGTTTGAGAAAGTAGAAGTCTTGCCCCTTGACGTCTTGCCAGCGGCTGCCGATCCAATGTGAGGTGTAGAACAGCCGGTAGGGCTTGTTCATGTCGTAGTTGCGGGGCATATCGACGTAGTACACGCGATTTTGGCCCGAACTTGAGATCGTATACTCCTTGGTCGTCAACGTGGTTGCCTTGCCGCACCCCGCGCTCGGCACAGGCGCGTTCCCCATGGGAATGGCTCCTTCGGGCCAGCCACCCATGCCAGCACCGCCGCCGCCGGTCGGCTCAGCCCCGCCACTCCCGCCGCTGTTGTCACCGCCGGTCCCAGCCGCGGTGGTGCCGCTAGAGGTCGCAACGCCGCTGCCGCTCGTGCTACTAACGGAACCGGTCGCCGTCGCTCCGCCGCCTCCGCCCCCTCCGCCGCCTCCGCCGCCTCCGCCCCCTCCGTCGTTGTTCGAGTCGGACTCGGCGGGGGCGCACGAAATCGCGACCCAACTCGCAAGGGTGACACAAAAGGCGAGTCGGCTGAACGTTTGATCTTGCATCACAGGTCTCCTACGTACCGGAATCAGGTGAAACGGAAACTAAACGATTCGAGCGTGTCAAGGGCGACTCGCCACACTCCCCTCAGGTGACAGAACGTTCCTTACGGGATCCGCCTCCCTGGCAAAGTGCCACCCACCCGGCTCAGACGAACTCCCGGACGGGGCCGATGTGACGACACCGGTGCGCCAGAGGAGCGCCTTGGCACGGCCCGCCGCAACATAGGTTCCCTCGTTTCCGAGCTTGCCATCCGGTCGCTTCGCCAGCATCGCCGGATTCTTGACGAAATCATCTCCGGTGGACAGCACCCAGGATTTCACGACAGCCGTCGAACAAGCGAGGGTCGTCGCGTCCTCTATTGGATCGATCTTGGCAAAACGCCGATCGCCATCGATCAGCAATCGCCTCCACGACGACCGAGCGAACAGGATCGGTGTAAAAATCGACTGAATGGATCATATTGACGAAGAGCTCGGTACTCAGGAGGACCCGAGCAGACCGAAACAAAAGGATGGCCGTCGACTGGATTGTGAACGCTCACATTTCTGGTGTCAATTCCAATCGACCGGCCCGCGGGTATCTTCGGGCCCGAGGGAGGACATGGCTGGCAGGGCTCCTTCGGAGCGCCGCGTTAAGAGGGGTGGGCGCCGGACCGCGGCCATCGCCGGACTGCCCGACCACAATCCTACTGCCAGCGTGTCATGTTGCCGCGGCCGATGCGGAAACCGTGCCGGTCCGACTCCACGTCTTGTCGGTAGCAGGGCGTGTGGTAGTCGAGCTCGTGGACGAACAGGTGGGCCAAGAGGCTCGGATCGGCAAGGCACCTGTCCATCGGGCGCTCCGGCAGCGAGGCGATCATCACCGGTCCGCCGCTGCCCGCGATGGGCTAGACGATCTCCATGGGGCCGCCACGCCGGTAACGCCGCCGGTGGAGGGAGGGCGCCGCTATTGCTGCGGCGTGGCCGGGTGCGCCGTGCTGGCGGGCGCGCTTCGCCCTGCGCGCCGCGTCCGGAGCCGCGCGACGCGGCCCTGCACGTCGTCGGCGAGCACGTAGAACGCCGGCACGACGAGGAGGCTGAGCGCCGTCGAGACGAGCAGTCCTCCGGATGATCGCGGCGGCCATCGGGGCCCGGATCTCGGCGCCGGGGCCGAGCGCCAGCGCCGACGGGACCGCGGCCATCAACGTCGCGATCGAGGTCATCAGGATCGGGCGCAGCCGCACCGGGCCGGCGCGGAGCATCGCCGCGCGGCGTCGATGCGGCGCCCGTTGTCGTTGTACCTGGCGATGCGCCCGCCGCCGATCAGCGTGTTCAGCGTCGTCGCGATCGCCTCGACGCTCACGCCGAGGTCCGCCGCGCGCGCGGTCGGGCACGATGCGGAGCTCGGGCATGCCGAGCTGGTAGTCCGTGTCGAGATCCACGACGAGGCCGCTCTGGGCGAGCTCGCCCCGGATGCGCTCGCTGTGCTTCGTGAGCTCCCCCCAGTCGGGGCCGCGGACCGAGGACTCGACCGGGAACCCGCGCTGTGCCGTGAAGCCGGACTGGGAGAGATCCTGCACCACGGCGCGCAGGCCGGGGTAGCCGTTCAGCTCCTTGCGGAGCACGCCCTTGAGCTCGGCCTGCGAGAGCTCCCGCTGCGCGTAGGCAACTCAAGCCGGATCGCAGCGCGAGGAAGTGTAGCGCGGCAGAGCGAAGGGGTGGGACCGCGAGCGTCGTGATGGCTCGGTCCTGGGTCGAAAGAGCGTGGTCCGGGCGGCGCCGCGCGCGCTAAGGGGCGCATCGGCGTGCCGTGGGCACACGTGTCCGTCCGGGCGTTGGTCTGGCCCGGGAGGCGCGTCGCGAGACGCTATACGGCGTCACCGAGCGCCTTGCGGCGCACAACGGTGCTTTTCCAGTACGGTGGTCCCCGGTTGTGGAGAGCGTGCTGGAACATCGGTCGGCTCGCCGAGCGCGGAGAGGAAGCGGACGATGTTCCGGGGCTCAGTGATCATGGCGACGAGCTTCATCCGCCCCTTGCAAGTTGGGCACTCGAGGACATCGATCGCAAATGTGCGGCGCAAGAGCTCGGCGTGCGGCGCGCTCTTCGTAGAACCGCTCCACGCTCTCGACGAAGATGCGGGTCAGCACGCCGAACAACGCCCCGTCCTGGGCGAGCCTGCGCCGCCACGGAAGCGGAAACGTCAACACCCACGGACGGTGCGCCACCTCGGGCAGGACGTCCTCGATCAGGTTCGCCGCCGTGGCACAGATGCGTCGGCCCAGACACGACGGGCAGAAACCGCGTCCTTTACAGCTGAAGGCCACCAGCCGACTCTCTTCGCAGCGCTCGCACCGGAGCCGCGCGAACCCGCGGCAGAGCAGCCCGCAGTCGAGGTAGGGCGCGGCCGCGGCCGGCGGCGCCCCGCTTGGACCAGGAGACCAGGATGGTTTCGCGTGACGAGGCGGCGTACGCGCCGCGACAGAGGCTCTGGTACCCGTCGCAGCTGCTCGCAGGGGTCAGCCACGAGTCGACCACCGAGGCGCGCCGGCGCCGGCAGCGCGCCGTCGAGGAGTACGAGCCGGTCATCTGGAATGACCTCACCTCCGAGTACGACTCCCTCGCGCTCATCGAGCTCCTCCGCTCGAACCCCGGCGACTACTCCCACTGCTCCGGGACGCCCGGGTCCGCGGCAGGCCTCGAGGTGTACCCTCCCTCGTCGATCCGCTATCCGCTATCGGGCGTATTGAGGGTGGCCATCGCCCTCTTCCCCGCCCGCGGAGCGCTGCGCGGCCTCCGCGGTGACCATGGCGGCGAGGATCAACAGCCCGCCGACGGTCGTCCTCAGGCGCCACGGCTCCACGCCCATGGCGAGCGCGACCACCGCGGCGACGATCGGCTCCGTGGTGAAGACCAGCCCGGCCTCCCAGGAGGAGACCACCCGCTGCGCGGCGTTCATCACGAGGTAGGCGACGACGGTGCAGAGGATCGCGGCGAAGCCGAGCGCGCCCCACACCCCCGGCACGTCGAGCCCCGCCGTGGGCGCCCCGCTGATCGCCCAGACCGCCGCGCTGAGGAGCGCTGTCGCCACGAACTCCACGAACGTGAGCGCCAGGAGGTCGTGGCGGCTCGAGCACCGGCCGGTCAGGACGATCTGACCCGCGTACGCGCAGGCGCACCCGATGCTCAGCACGTCTCCAAGGTTCAGCGAGAGGGTCTCGGGATCGAGCGTGAGGATGCCGAGCCCGACGGCGGCGAGGACGACGGCCAGCCAGCCCGCCCTCGGGAGGCGCCAGCCGCCGAACGCGAGCAGCACGGGGACGAGGACCACCGAGATCGCGGTCAGGAAGGCCGCGTTGCTCGGGGAGGTCCTCGCGAGGCCCGCGGTCTGGAGCAGGTATCCGGCGGCCAGCAGGAGGCCGAGCCAGGCGCCGTCGCGGAGCGTCGACCGGGTGATCGCCGCCAGCATGCGCCCCCGGCCGAGCGCGAGGATGAGCGCCGCGGCCACGGTGAACCCGAGCGTCACGAAGAGGTAGGGATCGACGTGCTTGACGGCCTGGTGGATGATGGCGAACGAGGCGCCCCAACACGCGGTGACCGCGAGCAGCAGCAAGATCCAGAGACGACGATTCACGTTGATTCCTGAGAGGTGGTGGCTGCCCCGGGCCGGGACACGCAGGGTGGAGCCGGTTTACATGAGCTCCTGGGCGGTGGGAACACCGCCGTGGATCCGCTCGAGCTTCTTCACGATGGCCTGGGCGCAGAGGCTCGAGAGCTCCTCGGGCGATAGGTTGAAGCCGGCGCCGCTGTGATCCAGGACGAAGGTGGCTTCGTAGTCGCCGCCGCGCAGATCGATCTCGAGGATCCGGTCCAGCGCGCGCCGCGCCTCCGGGATGCGGTGCCGGTGCTGGTGGCCGATCAGCCGGAGGAGGTTGGCGTGGTGGAGGGCCTCGTCGCTGGTCACGAGCCGGATCCAGGTCTTGAGCTCGTCCGGCCCGAGCGACTCGTAGAAGGCGAAATCGCGGTGGTAGGCGTGCGTCGTCGCCAGCTCGTCGTACGCGAGGACCAGGCAGAGCGTGAACTCGTCGCCGAGGAACTCCTCGATGCGCGAGAAATCGACCCTCCTCGCGGCGAGGCGGGCGTCGATCGCCTCGCTGCTCTGGCCGTAGAGCGCCTGGTAGATCTTCTTGAAGCCGGCCGCGTGGTTGGCCTCGTCCTCGCGCCAGACCTCGAGGAACGAGAAGAGCGCGTCGCTGTAACGTCCGCGCCGCGCCTGCGCCTGCCGGTAGAAGTGACGGGAGTCGTCCTCCGAGCAAAGGAAGTTCCAGAAGGACGGCTCGAACTCCTCGCGCTGTTCGCTGGAGAGCTCGATCTCCCGGAGCGTCAAGCGATCGAGCAGCTCCGCCGCCGACCACCTCCGCTGCCTGGGCCTGTATTCATCGCGGACCGTCTGCGTGTTCAAGGGGGCACCTGAGGATCGAAGAGGGCCGCGTGTCGCGGGCCCGCTCGGTTGCCTTTCAGTTGGACAGTCGCTCTCCCGTGAGGAGCGAGAGCGCCCTGCCGGCGCACTTGGTGTTCAGCTCGTCGTGGGTGAGGGAGAACAGCGGGGGACAGGAGCTTGTGATCCATGACGAACGTGCCCTCGTAGGCCTCCACGTCCAGCTCATCCATGTTCAGGCCCTGGATCTCGGTCTCGAAGCCGTAGCTGCTCGCGCGGAGCGCTCGCCCCTCGGCGCGGAGCAACCGGCGATCGAAGGCCGGGGCCTGCTCGGGCCGCGCGAGGACCTCCAGCAGGGACAGCGGGGCGTCGAGCTCGGCCGGGCCGCCATTCACGATGTTCAGCTTCATTTTCTGCTTTGCGCTCATGGATCACCTCGGTTGGAAAGCGACCAGGGCGCGCCCGGCCGGACGACGACCGAGGTCCTCGCGGCCCGCGGCGGGCGCGGCACCGGAGGCGCGGGACATCCCGCGGCCGACGGCACGGAAGCCGGCATGCACGAAGGCCCCGTCCCTCTCCGTCAGGGGCCAGCGACTCGCCGGCTGGGCAAGGCCGCTCTTGCATTTGCATGCACCTGCATGCATCCGCAGGTGTGCAGGCGCCGTGCCACGCGCAGGATCATCAGGTTGCGCGGCGCCCGGCGTGTCGTGTCGTGGGGGTGACGGGAGCTCGCCTCTTCCTGATCAGGCAAACGCTTGCGCGATCACGCAGTGAGGTGTCCGCGCGTTGAACGGCCCCCTTTCGAGGAGCCCGACAAATGGGGACTTCCTGGAACGGCAAACGGGTTGAAACCGCCGGAAAGAACAGCGTCCCGGACCCCCACGACGCCGAGGACGTCGCGTCGAGAAGAGGACACCCGCGTGGAGCCCAAACCACCTGGGCGGTTCATCTCTCGGTTGTTCGACGCGAGGGTCGCCCTACGGGCGCGGCGCATTCAAGAGACACAGGCCCCCGCAGTCGGGGACGCAGCGGCCGTTCGCGAGGCACAGGCTGCCGCAGTTCAGGCTCCGGCAGGTGACGAGCGCGGTGGGGCGTGCGGGCGGGGCGCGCCGTGGCGGTTCGCGGCGCGGGCGCCGGCGGCGGCGCGGCGGGCGGCAGCGCGTTCGGCGCGTAGGCAAATCAAGCCGGATCGCAGCGCGAGGAAGTGTAGCGCGGCAGAGCGAAAGGGTGGGACCGCGAGCGTCGTGATGGCTCGGTTTTGGGTCGAAAGAGCGTGGTCCGGGCGGCGCCGCGCGCGCTAAGGGGCGCATCGGCGTGCCGTGGGCACACGTGTCCGTCCGGGCGTTGGTCTGGCCCGGGAGGCGCGTCGCGAGACGCTATACGGCGTCACCGAGCGCCTTGCGGCGCACAACGGTGCTTTTCCAGTACGGTGGTCCCCGGTTGGGAGAGCGTGCTGAAACATCGGTCGGCTCGCCGAGCGCGGAGAGGAAGCGGACGA
Source organism: Sorangium sp. So ce836 (assembly GCF_028553905.1). NCBI lineage: Bacteria > Pseudomonadati > Myxococcota > Polyangiales > Polyangiaceae > Sorangium > Sorangium sp. So ce836. The sequence goes on from NZ_CP102233.1 coordinate 1,433,986, forward strand.
TGTTCTTGTCGTACGCGAGCGCGCTCGGACAATACGACGAGAGTCCGCGGAGCCATTGCGGGCCGGCGGGCGGCTCTCGTCCCGAGACGGCGGAGGCACAGAGCACGGCCTCGGGCTCGTCGTCCTCCTCGACGTCGTGCTCGATCTCGAGATGCCCGTGCCGCCGGAGGTAACGGAGCATCCGCCCGACGGCGTGCTCTAGGACCTGACCGACCTCGTCCGTTCGCAGGTGACCGAGTTCGTTCCACACGAGCTCGGTGCCGTCTTCGCGATGAGCCCCGTCGAGGAAGACCACGTGCAGATGCGGATTGAGCCGCATGTCGCCGGACGTGAGTTGCACGACGGTCACCGCGCCGCCCTTGACCGCGCCGCACGCGCCTCGGCGCGCGGCGCGCTCTTCGTAGAACCGCTCCACGCTCTCGACGAAGATGCGGGTCAGCACGCCGAACAACGCCCCGTCCTGGGCGAGCCTGCGCCGCCACGGAAATGGAGACGTCAACACCCACGGACGGTGCGCCACCTCGGGCAGGACGTCCTCGATCAGGTTCGCCGCCGTGGCACACATGCGTCGGCCCAGACACGACGGGCAGAAACCGCGTCCTTACCGCCAGTGGTGACGTCGTCGGCTACGTTCGCTGCTCCGATCGCAACGGCGCGGAGGACGATGGCCCGGCCGAGCACGACCGTTCCTGGAGGCCGCCTGGCCGGGGAGCGGCGGACGCGAACCAGCGCTCAAGCGCGTCCACTAACCCCTCGACGTCTCCCACGTCGCCGGCCCAAGCAATGCACCCGTCGGGGCGGATCAGCATCGACGGGCCTGCGTCGGCCGGTAAGCAGCGCACCCGCGTGAACCCGGCGGCGAGACCGGCCGCGTGCCCGTCGGGAGACGCGTCGAGCAATATGCCTTCGCCTTCCGCCATCTCCGCGAACAGCGATGTTCGAGCGTCGGCGCGGCCGACCGGGCGATCGCCGGTGAGGCGTCCGACCAGGTCTCGCCCCGCGCCGAGGTCGTAGCGCGTGGCCAGACCGCTCGTCAGTCCGTCGAGATGGCCATTCACGGCGTCGATCTCCATCAGCTTCGCGAAGATCTGCCGCATTGCGCTCGACTGCGGGTCGGGCCGCGTGAGCGCGACCTGGGCGAGCGTGTTGGCCAGCACGGCCTCGGCCACGGGCCGCCGCTCGGACGTGTAGCTGTCGAGCAGGCTGTCCGGCTTGTCGCCGCGAATGACGGCGGCGAGCTTCCAGCCGAGGTTGGCCGCATCGACCAGCCCAAGGCTCAGCCCCTGGCCGCCCAAGGGCGAATGGATGTGCGCCGCATCGCCCGCGAGCAGGACGCGATCCCGGCGGTACGTGTCGACCAGACGTGCGCTGTCCGTGAAGCGATTCGCCTGCTCCATCGCCGTCACGCGGACATCCGCTCCGCTGATTCGGCGCAGCACGCCTTCGATCTCCTCGCGCGTGACGGGCGCATTTCGATCAGCCGGCGGACCGCTGAAGTCGTGCATCGCAAGCCAGCGAGGCCGAGGTCCGTTCATGACGACGCCCTCCGGCGTGCGGGTCGATCCGCGCGGCAGGCGCTCGGGGTGGTCGAGGTCGAGCACGGCCTGGTACATGAATTGGCTCGGCGGCGTACCGGGGAAGGCAAAACCGGCCATCTTGCGGATCGAACTGCGCCCTCCGTCACATCCGACCAGCCAGGCGCAGCGCGCATGCTCCGGCCCGTCCGGGGAAGCCCAGTGGAGCGCGACGCCATCGTCATGCTGGTCCAAGCCGGTGACCTCGCACCCGCGCCGTACCTCTATGTCGAGCGCGGCCGCCCGCGCGCCCAGGATCGCCTCCACGCCCTGCTGGTTCACCCAGAGCATGCGCCGTTCGGGCTCGCCCACTGCTTCTGATCGGAGAGGGAGAAGGGCGAAATGCCCCCTGGACCTGTGTGCCTGCGCCCGCCTCTCTACGCCCACCGGTCCCATGGCCGCGAAGTGGCGATCCTCCGCCGCGGCGAGCGCTGGGCCCATGCTCCGGCGCTGGAGCGCCTCCACGCCGAGCGGTCCGACTGCAGTCCCCTTCAGGGCGACGCTTGGCGCAGTGAGCCGCTCCAGCACCAGCACACCGGCGCCGCCCAGCTTGAGCTCGATCGCGAGCAGGAGCCCGACCGGGCCGGCGCCTACGACCACGACATCGACTTGCTTGTCCATCAGCTATGGATCCATCGAGTACTACGTACAAACACCGATCGGCTATCGGGACACAGAAGGCACTGAGAACATGTGAGTCTGCCCAACTATCCGTCGATTGGTCAGCCGAAGCCGCCGGACAGGTCTATCTAGTCCGTCGCCTTTTGTGACCTCCCCCCACGGAAAGTCTCACGGATCGGCTCTGCGCCGCAAGGCCCAAATGCTGTCCAGCGCCATAGCGTAGATCCGTCCAACTCCGGCGGCAGTCGCCGCCTTCCCGGGAGGTCGGGGGCGCCTGGAGGGGCGCGGCGGACGCACCGCCGGAGGTGTCGCGCCGAGTCGTGCCTGGGTGACACGGCGCGGCTGCCTCATCGGGACGTTGCCGGACACAACCCGGTCCGCTCACATGGCCGGCATCGTCTCCGCGTCGCTGCGCCCCGAGACCGAGCGACGGGCTCGTCCGGCCCGCCGCGAGGGGCGCTTCATCGGCCTACTCCAGGTCCAGGGACGAGCAAGCTTCCGTACCGTTGAGGTGGCCCACGTTGGCCATGCGCATGTCCATCCACGTGGCGAGGTCGAGCGGCCATTCGCTCGAATAAGCGCCGTCAGCCCGCGCGACGGCCGAGAGCGGTACGTTCATCAGCTCTTCCCGGGTCACCTCGCCGTCGGCGTTTCCATAGGCAGGATCGGTGTCCGCTCCGGCGATCGGGTCGAATCGCACCTGGGCCGCCGCCTCGTCCATGCGATCGAAGAAGAGGTGATCGCCGCGGATCGCGAGATCGACCCGCTCGGTCGCGCCGGAGCGCACGCGGATCGTCGGACCCGCGCCGTCGCCGGCGCCCCAGAGCGATCCACCGCTGCAGAAATCGTGGATGAAAAAGGGCCACCGGAACACCTTGGTCACCGCCCCCTTCGTCGCCTCGCCTTCCACGTACGCGCCGGTCGTCAGCGACTCGACGAGGGCCAGGTCCTCTTCGGTCACCCCGGGCCCCAGCCACTCCTCGACGTCGTAGTGCTCGCGCGGCGGGAGGGGCCCGACATGGTAGGTGAAGCCGCACTCCCCGGTGGCGAGGACCCTGCCGACCTCGTGGTTCCCCGGCACCCGCACGTCGACGAGGGTGGGCGTGTCCGCGAGGGCCGCGACGGCGCACGCGGAGGACTCGTGGGTGGACACGAACGACGCCGCGAGCAGGAACCTCGAAAACTCGATGCTCCAGCCGTCCGAGCTCTGCACGCCGCCGAGGACGTCGGCCGCGCCCGAGAGCGTGTAGACGAGCTCGCCGGGCTCGGGCCTTGTCTCGCTCGGCAGGCAAGCGCCCAGGGCGAGGAGCGCGGCGGTCGAGAGGTGCGAAGCGCGGATCGTCATCGGTCCCTCCTGGGCTCAGAGCCCACCCTCCACACCGATGCTCGGAATCGTGACAGGGCCAATCGCCTTCCCACCGATCACCTCCTTGTTCGCGGTCACGTTCATCCCTTCGAGGACGGCCGAGATCCAGCCGCGCTCGCCGATGGCCCAGCGCCTCTCGATGCGCGCGTCGAGCCGATAGAAGGGAGGATCGCGATGGATCCTCGGCGCTCCGTCCGAGCCGTCGCTCTCCTCGGCGCCGAGCGAGGCGCCCGGGCTGCCCGTGTAGAACAGGAACCTCGCGCCGGCGCGCCAGTGCCGGTCGAGCTGGTAGGTCAGCGCGAGGCTGGCGACGTGGGTCCGGTCGAACGGGGCCGGGGACCGCGAGCGCCCGGCGGCCTGGGTCGAGCGCGACAGCGTGTACGAGGCGAACCCGCCGAGCTGCCGGGTGAGGCGGCGCCGCGCGTAGAGCTCGATCCCGTAGCTCGCCCCGAGGGTCCGGGGCACGTCCGCGAGGTCGTCGACGTCATCCGTCCACCGGTGCGCCACGGCGCCCAGCGCGTCCGTCATGTCGAAGAACGCGTTGTAGAACGCGGTCGCGCCGGCGGTGACCCGCTCGGGGAGATCCGCCTCGACGCCGGCGCTCCCCTGAGCGCTCTTCTGGAGCCCGCCGCGCAGGCCCGCCACCTGAACCCCGGGGAGCGGGGCCACGGTCGACGGCGGCTGGTGCGCGACGCCGAACGCGTTCACGAGGCGCAGGCCCTTCGTCACGTCGAGCCGGGACGCGAGCCGGCCATCCACGCCGACGGCCGTCGCGCCGCCGGAGGCGAACAGGTCCGCGCGCACGCCGGCGGTCAGCTCGAACCGGGGCGAGAGCGTGAGGACCACGTCGGCGTGGGCGCCCAGCGCCGCGTCGTCGCGCGAGCCGAACTCCTGCTCGAGCCGCTTGGAGCCTCCACGGCTCACGGTATAACCGACGATGTCGGTGGCGTACGCATCCATGGACCCGTCCACCCCCAGGCGGACCTCGGCGTCGGGGTGGATGCGAGCGATGTAATCCGCCCGGATCGCGAGCATGTGGTCTCGCGCGGTGCGATTGTCCGCCAGCGCGGTCCGATCCAGCCCGAGGAGCGCGCCGAGCCGCAGCTCGCCGTTCTGGAACCGATGTCGGTACCTGAGGTCGAGGCGGTAGAACTCGACGCCGAACAGGATAGCGAGCCCGTCGTCCCGCTCCTCCCCGAGCAGATCGTACGATCCGAAGCTGAAGACGGTGAGGCGATCGTCCGGCGTGACATCGTAGGTCAGGCGAGCCTGGTAGTCGCGGTAGTCGATCGCGGCGTCCGGCGCGATCAGCGACGCGATCGCCGCCGTGTACGAGTACCGGCCCCCGAGCAGGACGGTCCCGCGCCCGTCCGCGAACGGCGCCTCCACCATCGCGCCTGCGTCGAACAGGCGGATGTTCCCCTCGCCGTGGAGCTCGGGCCACGGCTCCGCGGTCTCGGCCGCCACGATGCCGCCGACGTAGCGCCCGTACCGGGCGGGGTAGCCTCCGGGGTAGAGGTCGACGCGCTCGACGAGCGCCGGATGGACGACCGACGGTCCGGCGGCGAAGTGATACAGGAGCGGGACGCGGATGCCGTCGAGGGTATAGCCGACGTTCGCCGGGGGCGCGCCGCGGACATAGAAGTACGGAAGCCCGGAGATGGCGGGGATCACCCCGGGGAGGATCTCGACGGCGCGGAAGGCGTCCCCGAACGCGCCGGGCAGCTGCCGGACCTCGCCGCGCGCGATGGACTGGGTGGCGGGCGGGAGCTGCTCGCCGCGAACGACGACCTCGATCGGCGCCGCCTCGAGCACCGACCCCTTGGCGTCGATGGTCACGGGGAGGACGACGGGGGCGTCGCCCGTGGCCCCCGGCGGATACGGCGCTTCCGGGGCGGACAGGAGGCGCGGGGGGACCACCGAGCTCGGCGCCTCGGAGGGCGTCGCCGCGGCCTCGCGCGACACCTGGGGTCCGGCGGCCGGCTGAGCTCCGGCGAGCGCCGGCAGGAGCCACCCCGCCGTGCCGACGAGCCATGGCAGCAGGGAGCTCGCCCCGCGCCTCGCTCGCGAGGGGAGGGGAGGGCCGAACCGCGCCCGCAGCCCAGGAGCGCGCCCTTGTGTCGCGACCGACGCGCGATCCTCGATCTGCAGCCGATGTGTCCCCGGGTAGCGCGGCCTCATCGATGAGCCTATTCCGCGTCACACCCAGGACCCTTTAGACATGCCTGACGATTTCTCGCGCCCGGCCCCGCGGAGCGGGCGCAGTCGTCGCGAGCTCCGGCAGGCCTCGCCGCGTCGCGACGTCACCGGGCGAGCGCGAGGGCGAACGGCGCGAGCCCTCGCCTCCGCAGCACCGAGGGGACGAGCAGGGCGACCGCCTCGGGCCCGCGCGCGGTCGCGATGTCCCCGAGATCCTCGATCCAGTCCGCCGGCCACCCGAGATCGCCGAGCAGCCTCGCGACCACCGCCTTCGCGCTCTCGTCGTTGCCGGAGAGGAACGCGGTCGGGCGGACGCCGAGGCTCGTGGGATCCGCCATGACGGTGAACAGCATCGTGTTCAGCGTCTTGACCACCGCCGTCTCCGGCAGCGCCGCCTGGAGGCGCTCGGCGACGCTGCCGTTCGGGTAAAGCAGGCTGCCGGGCAGGCCGTCCTGAGCGCGCAGCGTCGCATTGGACACGTCGATCAAGATCTTCCCCTTCAGCTCGTCGCGGAGGGCACCGAGCCGCTCGACGCTCGTCTCTCCGGGGGTGGCGTTGACGACGATCGCGGCCCTTCGCGCGGTCTCCGCGGGATCGCCGAGCGCGACGCCCGCCCCCGACAAGCTCGCTGCCGCGCGCGCGGGGTCCCTGGTGCCGACGGTGACGGCGTGCCCAGCGCCCGCGAGCTTGCCTGCCAGGACCCTTCCGACCCGGCCCGATCCGAGGATTCCAATGGTTTCCGAGACGCGTTCCATGTTCAAGACCTCTCTCCTCAGCGAACGGTGGACAGGACGGCGACCGCACCGGCGTGAAGCCCTGGCGCTGCGGCCAGGAAGTCCTCGCTGGACAGGCGCCAGGGGTTCCCTCGGGTGTCCGTGACCGCGCCCCCGGCCTCCGCGACGAGCAGCGCGCCCGCGACGAGCCCGGAGAGGATCCGGCTGTATTGCCAGAAGACGTCCATCCGGCCGGCCGCGACCTCCACGAGCTGGAGGGTGGCCGGGACCGAGACGCGCAGCACCAGCGCGCGTCCGAGCATCGCGGCGACCGACTGGCCGATCCGCCGGTACGTCTCCTGGTCCTCGCCCGGCATGGCCTGGCCGGTCCCGACGAAGGCGGCATCGAGCGCCGTCTTCGCCGAGGCCCGGAGCCTCCTCGCCCCGAGAGTTGCGCCGGCGCCCTTCCGGGCGGTGTACGTCTCGCCGCGGAGGGGCAGGTGCACCGCCGTCAGGACCGGCTCGTCGTCGCGGACGAGCGTCGCCGTGACGCACCAGTCCGTCATCCCGTGAACGTGGTTGATGTTCCCCTCGACCGCGTCGGTGACCCACCACTCGCCTGGCGGAAGCGGCCCGCGCTCGAGCTCGTCCTCGACCCACCCGGCGCCCGGGCGAGCGCGCGCGAGCGGCTCGCGGAGCGCGTCGAGCGACACAGCGTCGTTGTCGCGGAGGGCGGCGAAGATCTCCTCGCGGCTCGCGAGGCGCGGCGCTGTCGAGAAGCGAGCGACGAGCCGCTCTCCTGCCGCGGAGAGCGCCGCGACGACCGCGGGCAGCAGGGCCTCGTCGTCCGCGCGGGCCGCGCTCCGGTCCCGTCGCGTGGCATGGCCGGTGATCGGCTCCGAATGGGTCGACATGAATCCTCCTGGGCGTGCGGCCCGCGCGTCCTCGCGAGCTCCAGCGCGGAGGAGTAAACCCTGGACGTGGTATGTCGTCCAATGCATCCTTGCTATACGAAGGATTACCCAGATGCATGTGGACATGAACCTGTTGACGGCGCTGGACGCGCTCCTCGAGGAGCGGAGCGTCAGCGCCGCCGCGGCCCGATTGCACCTCTCGCAGCCCGCGATGAGCCGAACGCTGGGGCGCATCCGGGACGCCACGGGGGACCCGATCCTCGTGCGCACCGGGCGAACGATGACGCTGACGCCCCGCGCGCTGGCCTTACGGCAGGAGGTCCACGCCCTCGTCCAGCGGGCGCATGCGGTGTTCGCGCCGGAGCGGGCGCTCGACCTCGAGAAGCTCGATCGGACCTTCACCGTCCGCTTCCACGACGCGCTCACGACGGCGCTCGGCGCGCGGCTCGTGCTCGCGGTGCAGGAGCAGGCCACTCACGTGAGGCTCCGGTTCCTGGGCGAGCCCGCCGGGGATACCGACGAGCTGCGCCACGGGCGCGTCGATCTCGAGATCGGCGCGACGGCGCCGGCCCTCCCGGAGATCCGCGGGGAGCTCATCGGCCAGGATCGCGTCGTCGTGGCCGTTCGCCGGGGTCATCCGCTCGCGCGCGGCCGGCTCACCGCCAGGCGCTACGCCCAGGCGCTCCACGTCACGGTGTCGCGGCGCGGTCGCCTGCGCGATCCGATCGACGACGCGCTGGAGTCCCAGGGGCTCCGTCGGCGCGTCGTCGCGGCGGCCCCCACGACCGCGGCCGCCGCCCATTTCGCCCGCGAGAGCGATCTCGTGGTCGCGCTGCCGGCGCGGGTCTGCGGTCCGACCCTGCGGGCGCTCGACCTCAGCGCCCTGCCGCTGCCGCTCGATGTGCCGGAGCTCCGGATCGTCCAGCTGTGGCACCAGCGCTTCGAGAGCGACAAGGCGCACGCGTGGCTGCGCGGGCACACGCGCGAGATCGTTCAGGCCATCTGTCGTGGAGAGGCCTAGTCCAGGAGCAGGGAGCCGTCAGGGCGGCGCCCTGGAGCGATCTCCGCCGGCTCTCCCTGGATCCTTCTCACTCGCCCTCGTCCGGCGGCGGAGGCCGCTCGCCCGCGGCGACCTGGAGCTCGCGGACGATCGAGAGCAGGGCCGGACAGCAGAAGCGCTCGACCACCGACCCGTCGGAGGCGAGCTCGAACGTCGGCGGCCCGCCGTGCATCGGACAGGCCACGTCGGCGTACTTCGACTCGAGGTCCTTCAGGACGCTGTCGTCGATCTCGCGGACCTCGACGTCGGCGGTCGTGGTCGCTCCCTCGTTCACGTCGTTCGCCATGCGGCGCACGCTAGCACGAAGGGCGCCGCGCCCCGCGCGCCGCCTCGGCGCTCTCGGCGCCCGACGCGAGGACGCCGGCGCCCGCGCCGCCGGCCCGGAGCGGCCCGCAGCAGCACGCGCGATGGGCCGCGCGGCGCGCGGCGCCGCAACCGCTTGGACCCGGGGGAACGCGCCGCCCGAGATCGAGGGACAAAATAGCAGCGCCGCCGGGCGCCTCGGGGGGTAGCGGAGGCCGCCGGCGGAGCTGGCCGGCGGATAAGCATCCTCCGTACCAGACCCATCCCCCCGGAATTCCCCGCATTTTCTGTCGGGGACATCGATCCGGCGGTTTCGATCCTGCGAGGGCGGCCTTGCAGCGTTGCAGGATCGCGAGGCGCCCGCCGCCGGCCGATTCTCTTCCGCGGCGGCCGCGGCGGGGGCTAGCTTCGACGGCATGAACCGCCTGCGCACGATCCCCGCCATCACCCTGGCGCTGCCGCTGCTCGCGGCGTGCAGCGCGCCTGCGCCGCGGCCGCCGGAAGAGCCGGCGGCGCCCGCCGCCGCGGCCCCGCCGCCGGTCGCCGCGCCTGCCGCGTCCGCGGCAGGGGGAGCTCGCCTGCCGTACCCGGCGACCCCGAAGCGGCCGGTCACGAACGAGTACCACGGCACCAAGGTCGTCGACCCGTATCAATGGCTCGAGGACTCGAGCTCTCCCGAGGTCCAGCGCTGGATCGAGGACCAGAACCGGCTCACGCGCGCCACCCTCGACGCGCTGCCCTCGCGCGGCGCCATCCGGGCGCGCGTCGAGGCGATCCTGTCGGCGACCTCCACGAACTACTACGCCGTCGACGACGCCGGCGGGCAGCTCTTCGCCCTCAAGGACCAGCCGCCGAAGCAGCAGCCCTTCCTCGTGGTCATGAAATCCGCGAACGACCCCGGCTCCGAGCGGGTCGTCGTCGATCCGGAGGTCGTCGACCCGAAGGGGCACACGACCATCGACTGGTTCGTCCCCTCGCGCGACGGCAAGAAGGTCGCGGTCTCCCTGTCCCAGGGCGGCAGCGAGAACGGCACCGTGCGCGTCTACGACGTCGCGACCGGCAAGGAGACGGGCGACATCGTCCCTTACGCGAGCAGCGGCACGGCGGGCGGCAGCCTCGCCTGGAGCGGCGACGGCAAGGGGTTCTACTTCACCCGCCACCCGCACCCCGGCGAGCGCCCGCAGGAGGACATGGGGTTTTACCAGCAGATCTACTTCCACAAGCTCGGCGCGCCGGACCAGGAAGACAAGTACTCGCTCGGCAAGGAATTCCCCCGCATCGCCGAGGTGGAGCTCAGGACGAGCGAGAGCGGCAAGCTCGTGCTCGCCAGCGTGCAGAACGGCGACGGCGGCGAGTACTGGCATTACCTCCTCGACACCGCGGGCAAATGGACCCGCTTCGCCGACCTCCCCGACAAGATCATCCACGCCGAGTTCGGCGCCGACGACCGGCTTTACCTCCTCTCGCGCAAGGACGCGCCCCGCGGCAAGGTGCTGCGCCTCGCGCCGGGCAAGCCCGATCTCGCGAAGGCGGAGCTCGTGGTGCCCGAGAGCGAGGCGGTGATCCAGGACTTCTTGCCCACGAAGGGCCGGCTCTACGTCCGGGATCTGCTCGGCGGCCCGTCCCAGATCCGCGTCTTCGATCTCAAGGGCAAGGCGCTCGGGACCGTGCCGATCCCGCCGGTGTCCTCGGTGCGGCAGCTCGTGCGCGCGGACGGCGACGACATGCTCTTCCGCGGGGTCAGCTTCACCGAGCCTGCGGCCTGGTTCGCGTACGCGGCCAAGGACGGCAAGGTGACGAAGACCCCGCTCGCGATGACGTCCCCGGTGTCCTACGCCGACGTGGAGGTCGTCCGCGAGGCGTGCACCTCGAAGGACGGGACGAAGGTGCCGATCAGCATCCTGCGCCGCAAGGACACGGTCCTCGACGGGACCGCGCCGGCGCTGCTCACCGGATACGGCGGCTACGGGACGAGCATCTCTCCCGGGTTCAACCCGCTCTGGCGGCTGTGGTTCGACCAGGGAGGGGTGTTCGCGGTCGCCAACCTGCGGGGCGGCGGCGAGTTCGGCGAGGCGTGGCACCGCGGCGGCAACCTGACGAACAAGCAGAACGTCTTCGACGACTTCGCGGCGTGCGCCAAGCACCTCGTCGACGGCCGCATGACGCGCCCGGACCGGCTCGCCATCCAGGGCGGCTCGAACGGCGGCCTGCTGATGGGCGCGCAGCTCACGCAGCACCCGGACATGGTCAAGGTGGTGATCTCGCACGTCGGCATCTACGACATGCTCCGGGTGGAGCTCACGCCGAACGGGGCGTTCAACGTGACCGAGTTCGGCACGGTGAAGGATCCGGAGCAGTTCAAGGCGCTCTATGCCTACTCGCCGTATCACCACGTGAAGGACGGGACCGCGTACCCGGCCACGCTGCTGCTGACGGGCGCGAACGACGCGCGGGTGGACCCGTACCATTCGCGGAAGATGGCGGCGCGGCTGCAGGCGGCCACGTCGAGCCCGGCGCCCATCCTGCTCAGGGCGAGCGGCTCGACGGGCCACGGGATCGGGACGCCGCTCGGGGAGAAGATCGAGGAGCAAACGGACGTGTTCGCGTTCCTCTTCAAGCACCTCGGGCTCGAGGTGCCGTCGGCGCAGGAGAAGCTCCGGTGATGGAGCGGCCGCGGCCGCACCCCGAGCGGGGGCGGCCGCGGCCTCACCATCGTGCGCCTCGGTCGAGGCGCCTCGGTTCACGAGATCTCGTCTACCAGGTGCTGAAGTACGCCCACGACTCGTTGCCGGCGGACGCCTGGAAGCAGTAGCCGCCGTTGCGCTTCGCGGGCAGCGAGATGTTGCCGCCGTTGCAGGTCACGGCCGTGCCGTTGACCGACAACGTGCGGCCGCTCGCGAAGTTGCCGCAGTTGGCGCCGGTCAGGTTCGCCGTGGTCTCGAAGCAGCGCGCGCCGGTGCCGAGGTTGCCCGAGTTGTAGCTCGGGCCCGTGAACGCGGTGGGGCTCGTGCACAGGTTGCTGCACGGCGCCGTCCCGGTGCTGGGCTGGCACACCCCGGCCACGCAGTTCTGGCTGGTGCAGTCCGCGTTGGTGCTGCACGTATCGCCGTTCGCGCAATCGGCCGCGCACGTGCCGCCGCAGTCCACGTCCGTCTCGGTGCCGTTCTGCACGCCGTCGGTGCAGGTCGGCGCCGTGCCGCCGTTGATCACGCTCACCCCGAGGGCCTGGAGCCACGACGTCACCGGGTAGCGCGCCGACGTGTCGAGCCGCGTGTGCCAGTTTGTCTGCGAGGGCGCCGGGCCGGGCCACCCGGACGGGAACGTGTAATAGGCGTTGACGCCCACGACCACGAGGTCGGTCGAGCTCTGGCGGTAGAGCGGGCCGCCCGAGTCGCCGGGGCACAGGCTGGCGTAGCTGGTGCTGCTGGCGTAGCCCGGCGTGAGCACGTACGCGGCCGCGACGTCGACGATGCCCTGGCCCGAGACGTAGGAGCCGGGGTGATTCAGGATCGAGGAGGCCGACGCGGTGAGCTCCTGGAGCTTGAAGAGACCGCCGCCCGTGCCGCTCGGGTCCTCGCAGCCGTAGCCGGTCGCCACGACGGGATCTCCCACCGCGACCGGCGCCCCGTCCACCACGGCCGCCGGGATCGTCGGCGAGAGCTCGTTGACGACGACGAGCGCGAGGTCGGGCGTGTGCCCCGGGTTGAGGACGTTGACCGCGCAATCGGTCGCTCCGCCCGCCAGCGCGGCGGCGCAGTCCGCGAGCCACTGCGGGTGGATGTACGTCTGCTCGATCGTCAGCTCGACGTAGGGCCAGATCGGGGGCGTATTCGTGGCGCTGACCCAGTAGGAGCCGCCCGGCCCGTAGCTCGGGGACACGGTGGCGTTGTACTCGTCATCCACGCAGTGAGCGGCGGTGAGGAAGTGGCGCGGCCCGACCTTCGCCGCGGTGCATCCCGGGCCGAGGACCGTCGACGGATACTCCGATTCGAGCGCCGGTCGCCCCCCGATCAGCGCGTCGTCCGCCGCGCCGATCTCCTCGGAGGGCTCGCCGGAGCCCTCCACGCTGCAGGCGACCAAGGACAATGAGAGCAAAGCATATACAGGTGCGCGCACTGGTTGCTTCTCCTGTCGCCCCGATGGTCTCGAGCACCCACGCCCGGTCGCCCGCCTCGCGCTCCGTGCCCGCGGGCCGGCGTCCTCCGTCGGCCGCGCTCGACGCGGCGCGCACGCGCCGTGTCTCGCTCTCCGAGGTGCGAACGTCAGTGGAGGACGCGTCCCGTGGTGATCCCACGTCGAGCGCAAGGGAAGGCGCGGCCGTCCAGCGGGACCGCCTGCGCGAGGTCTCGTCGTATCGGCGCGACGGCGATGTCTATGTCATTGGAAAGTATCTTTCCAATGAGAATGCAGCATGGACGTCATGCACCCCGTGCATGACGTCGCCCGCTCGCCACGGCGTCGTCTCACCAGCCAGGATCCCAGGCGAGCCGCCGGAGCGCCTCGCAGAAGGCATCGAGATCACCCGCCTCGGCGAGCACCTCCCCGATCGGCATGAGGAACATGTTGGCGTGATCGGGGAAGAACCCTCGACCCGCGGCGAGCTGCCGGCGCCCGAACTCCGTGAGCGCGTCGTGATCGAGCACGAGCCGGCGTAGCCGCCACCGCCCGTCCTCGCAGGTGACGCCGACCTGGAGCGTGGGCCCCCCGATGCGGATCGGGAGCCGGTCGCGGGCGTCAGGGGCGCGGAGCATGGCGATGAGCCGATCGCGGCCTGTGGGCGGAAGAGGCGCCATGCCGCCGAGGCTCCCCGCGCGCCCGCGGCGCGTCAAGCCGGCTGCCGCTGCCCGCGCCCGGGTCGGGCGGAGCGCGCCGCCCCCCTTGGCCGTTGACTCTGAACCGATTAAGTGCTCTCCTCGCGGGCGCTCCTTGCACGTACCGGCCATGGCGCAGGAGGCGGCCTGCGTCGGATCCTGTGATGAGATGAACACGCGATCACGTCATCACGCGGCGGCGCTGCGCGCGCTCCGTCGCACGCCGGTGATCGGGCGCCGCGCCGCCGCGTGGGCGGCTCGCGTCCGGCCGCGCTCCCCATTGCACGCCCGGCCGCGCAGGGGGTAGCCTGCCCGGGGGCTCGCGCGACCCGCGCGACAGGGAGTGAATCTTCAGACGGAGAGGGAGTCACCGTGAGGTCACGCACGATCGAGGCCGTAGCCGCATTTGCCCTGTTCGCCGTGGGAGCCGCCGCGTGCGGCAAGAGCGGGGGCGACGCGCCGTCGTCGTCGCCCTCGCCGTCAGGGTCGGCCGCGGCGGCCTCGCCGGGGGCCGAGCCGGTGACGCTGTCGTACTGGGCGAGCAACCAGGCGCCCAGCGTCGAGGACGACAAGAAGGTGCTGCAGCCCGAGCTCGACAAGTTCGAGAAGCAGACCGGGATCAAGGTAAAGCTCGAGGTCATCCCCTGGTCGGACCTGCTCAACCGGATCCTCGGCGCCACCACGAGCGGCAAGGGCCCCGACGTCCTCAACATCGGCAACTCGTGGTCTGCGTCGCTCCAGGCGACCGGCGCGTTCCTGCCGTTCGACGACGCCGCGCTCGCCAAGGTCGGCGGCAAGGACCGGTTCATCCCGGCGAGCATGTCCGCCACCGGCGCGCCCGGCCAGCCGCCCGCCTCGGTGCCGCTCTACGGCCTCGCCTACGGGCTCTTCTACAACAAGAAGATGTTCGCCGACGCGGGCGTCGAGAAGCCGCCGGCCACGTGGGCCGAGCTCGTCGCCGTCGCCAAGAAGCTGACCGACGCGAAGAGCGGCCGTTACGGCCTCGCCATCATGGGCGCGAGCTACACCGAGAACGCCCATTTCGCGTTCATGTTCGGCCGCCAGCAGGGCGCCAAGATCTTCGAGGGCAAGCAGGCGCGCTTCGACGACCCGGAGCTCGTCGCCGGCGTCAAGCAGTACATCGACCTGCTCGGCGTCCACAAGGTCGTGAACCCGAGCAACGCCGAGTACGTGAACGACACGCAGATCCTCAAGGACTTCGCCGCCGGCAAGGCGGCGATGCTCATGATCCAGAGCTACGCCGCCACGGCGATCGAGCAGAACGGCCTCGCCCGCGATACGTACGGCGTGGCGCCGATCCCGCTGCCCGACCCGCTGCCCGCGAACGGCAAGCGCGTGAACAGCCACGTGGCGGGCATCAACATCGCCGTCTTCGAGGACAGCAAGCACAAGGACGCCGCGCTCAGGTTCGTCGCGTTCATGACGAGCCCCGAGGAGCAGCGGATCCTGAACGCCGCCTTCAACTCCCTGCCGGTCGTGACCGAGGCCTACTCCGATGAGCGCTTCAAGACCGCGAACATCCAGGTGTTCCAGAGGGTGCTCGCCGAGACGGCGGAGTCGATGCCGATGATCGAGGAGACGACGCAGTTCGAGACGCTGGTGGGCACGGCCATGAAGGACCTCCTGGCCGAGGCCGCCTCCGGCAAGGCGGTGGACGAGGCCGCGATCCGCGCCAAGCTGACCAAGGCCAACCAGCAGATGGTGAGCGGCAAGTAATGGGGGAGGGCGGCGCGGGAGGCGCCGGGGGGGAGGCGCCCGCCGGGGCGGCGCGCGGCGCCTCGGGGCCGCGGGCGGGCTCGCGGTGGCCGCGGGCGTTCCCGTACGTGCTCCTCTTGCCCGCGCTCGTCGCCGAGCTCGCCGTGCACATCGTCCCGATGTTCGTCGGGGCGTGGATGAGCTTCCTCCAGCTCACGCAGCGCTACATCCGCAACTGGGGCAAGGCGCCGTTCGCGGGGCTCGCCAACTACCGCATCGCGGTCGACTTCGGCTCTCCGATCGGCGTCGAGCTCCTGCGCTCCTTCGCGATCACGGTCGCCGTCAGCGTCCTCGTGGTCGGCGGCTCGTGGCTCCTCGGCACGGCCGCCGCGGTCGCGCTGCAGAAGCCGTTCCGCGGCCGCGCGGCGCTGCGGACGCTGTTCCTCATCCCGTTCGCGATGCCGATCTTCACCGGCGTCATCACGTGGAGCTTCATGCTCCAGCGCGACACGGGCATCGTGAACACGGTGCTCGTCGATCAGCTCGGCCTCGTCCACGAACGCCCGTTCTGGCTGCTCGGCGGCAACAGCTTCCTCAGCCTGGTGGTGGTGGCGATCTGGCGGACGTGGCCGTTCGCGTTCCTCACGGTGACGGCGGGCCTCCAGGCCATCCCGTCGGACCTCTACGAGGCGGCCAGCGTCGACGGCGCCGGCCCGTGGACGCGCTTCCGGTCGATCACGCTCCCGATGCTCCGGCCGGTCAACCAGGTGCTCTTGCTCGTCCTGTTCCTGTGGAGCTTCAACGACTTCACGACGCCGTACACGCTCTTCGGGCGGGCGGCGCCGCCGCAGGCCGACGTGATCGCGATCCACATCTACCAGGCGTCGTTCATCACCTGGAATTTCGGGCTGGGCTCGGCGATGTCCGTGCTCCTCGTGGGCTTTCTGCTCGTCGTCACGACAGGCTATCTCTTGATCACCGGCAGGAGCGCGCGCCATGCGTGAGGCTGCGTGGGTCGCCTGGCTGCGGCGCGCCGTGCTCGCGGCGCTCGCGGTCTTCACCGTCGTCCCGCTCTATGTGATGCTGATCTCGGCGATCAAGCCGCTGCGCGACGTCCAGGGGCCCTTCACCTGGGTGCCGACGGAGGTCACGCTCCAGCCGTTCGTCGACATGTGGCGGACCGTGCCGCTCGCGCGCTATTTCGTGAACAGCGCCGTCGTCGCGGCCGCCGCGACGGTGTCCTCGGTGGCGCTGGCGATCCTCGCCGGGTATGCGGTGAGCCGGTACCGCTTCCGGGGCCGGCGCGCGTTCCTCACCGCCGTGCTGTCGACGCAGATGTTCCCCGGCATCCTGTTCCTGCTCCCGCTCTTCCTCCTCTTCGTCACGATCGAGCGGTCCACCGGGCTGGAATTGCACGGCACGCGGCTCGGCCTCATCCTCACGTACCTGACGTTCTCGCTGCCGTTCTCCATCTGGCTCATCGCGGGGTATTTCGACACCATCCCGCGCGAGCTCGACGAGGCCGCGCTGGTGGACGGCGCCGGGCCGCTCACCGCGCTCCTCCGGGTCGTGCTCCCGGCGGCCAAGCCGGGCGTCGTCGCGGTCGCGATCTACGCCTTCATGACCGCGTGGGGAGAGGTCCTGTTCGCCTCCGTGCTCACCGACGACGACGGCCGCACCCTGGCCGTGGGGTTGCAGGGGTATGCGACGCAGTCGAACATCTACTGGAACCAGGTGATGGCCGCCTCGGTGGTCGTCAGCGTGCCCGTGGTGGCCGGGTTCCTCCTGCTCCAGCGTTACCTCGTCCAGGGGCTCACCGCGGGCGCCGTGAAGACCTGACCGGCCGGAAGCCGGAAGGACGAGAAGGGCGGGGCGGCCGGAGCGCAGTTCCGGTACGGACGAAGTGCGGATCGCCGAGCACGGCGCCGGCGGCGGAGGGGACGCGCCGCGGGCGCGCGGGGCGAGAAGCGCGCGCGCCGCGCGTCAGGACATGATATGTGGGATCCATGTCCCGAGATATCGAGCTCCAGTGTCGTTGCGGAAAGCTCCACGGATGGCTGCGCGATGCATCGCCGAGCGCGGTGAACCGCGCCATCTGCTACTGCAGCGACTGCCAGGCATTCCTGCACCACCTCGGCCGCGAGGACC
The DNA here is from genome assembly GCF_028553905.1 of Sorangium sp. So ce836. Taxonomy (NCBI): domain Bacteria; kingdom Pseudomonadati; phylum Myxococcota; order Polyangiales; family Polyangiaceae; genus Sorangium; species Sorangium sp. So ce836. The sequence continues at coordinate 1,451,411 of NZ_CP102233.1, forward strand.
TGCTCGACGAGCACGGCGGCTCGGACATCGTGCAGGTCCCTCCGTCGGCGATCTCGTTCGATCGCGGCAGCGAGGTCATCGCCGCCGTGCGCCTCACGCCGCGCGGCCTCTATCGGTGGTACGCGAGCTGCTGCAAGACGCCGCTCGGCAACACGCCGACGCCGCGGCTGCCGCTCCTCGGCATCGTCACCGAGCTGTTTCAGAAGGCGCCGAGCGCGAGCCCGTGCGACGAGGTCTTCGGCCCGCCGCGCGGCGGGATCTTCGGCAAGTTCGCGGTCGGCGAGCCTCCGCCCGGGACGGTGAAGCCGAACGTGCCCCTGCTCGCGCGCATGATCGGGAAGGTGCTTGGCTGGAAGATCCGCGGCAAGGGGTGGCCACACCCGTTCTTCGATCGCGCGAGCGGCGATCCGAAGTACCCGGTCACGGTCCTTCCCCAGGCCGAGCGCGACGCGCTGCGCCCGCTGTGCGGCCCGCGCCCCGCGAGCGCGTGACGACCAGGTTGCCGGGCATGAGCAGGTCGCGGACGCCGAGCAGCTCGGCGATCCGGATCGCGGACGGGCGGCGGGGGCCCGCGACCGTCTTCAACGCCGCGCTGGACCGCCCGGCCCCGGTCTGAGCTGGGCGGCCCGGCCCGGGGCGGACGGCCGCCCCGGCGCCGGGGAGCGCCGCGCTACCGGGGCACCTCGAACGGCTGGCACACGCCGGTCAAGCACGCGTCGCTGTCCGAGCAGCAGTCCGAGTTGGCCTTGCACTCCCCACCCGACTTCTTGCACTCCACATCCCCGCCCGGCTCCTCGCCAGGATCGCCGCCGCCGTCGCCGGCGGGCGGATCCTCGCCCTCGCACGTCGTCGGCGGGCACGGCCCCGGCGTCACGGTGAGCGTGTCCGACGGGTACTTGCTCGGCGACGCGTGCACATAGCTGATGGTCGCGTCGCCGAAGCCCGCCGCGCCGAACGCCGAGGCGCTCACCCACACGTCGTACACGACCCGGTAATCCCAGCCCGGTGCCTGCGGATTCGGGGCATAGCTCTCGTCCGTCTCCGGGGAGTCGACGACGTACCCGCCGTACCCGCACGCGTTGAGATCGCGGTCGAGCGAGGTGGTCGCCGCGACGACGGCCCCCGCGTCTCCGAGGAGCATCTTGCCCTCTCCGCCGAGCACGCCCAGCGATCCATAGCCCGACGGCTCCGTCTCGTCGGCCGAGATGTAGTCGACGAAGAAGTCGAGCACGAGCTCTCCCCTCCCGTCCGTCATCTGGAACTGGGCCTTGTCGCTGCCCACGAGATCCTTGAACGTGTGCCCCTTGTGCCCCTTCGGCTTCGGCCCGCCGCCGGGCCCGGGCGCGGGCTGCTGCTCGGGCTGCTCTTCGCCGCCCCAGCCGATGGCCGTCTCGCCGTAGGTGTTGTCGACGAACGCGGGGTTGAGCGTCAGCCGCACGTGCACGAGCTCCTCGCTCTCGGCGATCTCGACGACCCGCTCGACGAAGGCCATCGGCGTCGTCGGGTTGCTGTTCGTGTAATAGCAGTCGACTTGGGCGGTCCCGTCCACCGGGATGCCCCGGCCGCTCGCTCCGCACGACAGCGGATCGAGATCGGCGCTGATCGGGGCGCCGGCGCCCGACGTGCCGGACCCCGGGAAGCTCGGCGCGGGCGCGCTCCCTCCCTCGTCCGACGGGGCGCAGTCGTCCCCGCCGGAGACCACGTTGCTGCCGGCGTCTCCCGTCCCCAGCACGGTACAGGCCGGGCCGACGATCGCGAGAGACAACAGCCCACCACACAACCACCCTTTCAACGCGAACGAACGCATCGGGATCCTCCCAGCTCGAAAGCAAGCACGACCTCTGCCGCCGCCGGCGAACCCGCTCGCCGGCGCGGTGAGCGCCTCGAATGAAGTAGAAGTCGCCGGAGGCGCCGAGAGCAGGCAGGGGTTCGTCAGAAATCGACACGGCGCCGCGCGCGGGCGCTCACGGGCGAGCGCCGCTGGCGCGCGAGACGGACGTGGCCTCCTCGCGCCCGAAGCCCTGCGGGTAGTCCCTGAGGTACCGGCGCGCCTCCGCCGCCGTCCGTTCCTTGTCGCCGAGCATCTCGATCGCGCGCAGGCGCTCCACGCGGGCGATCTCGGCGAGCGGCGAGTCCGGGTAGCGGCCGAGGAGGCGGTCGAGCCGCTCGATCGCCCGGCCCGGCTGCCCGCCCCTCCGCGCCGCCATCGCGCTCTGGAGCAGCGCGTTCTCGGCCGTGAGCGAGCCCCGCGCCGGCGCCTCGCGCGCGTCGCGCGGCGGGCGCGGCTCCCCCTTGCCGCCCTCGCCGGCCCGGCCGCCCTCGCCGCCCTCGCCGGTTGCGCTGTCCTGCTCCTGCCCGCGCGGCGGCGCCGGCGCGTCGCCCGGCCGCCCCTCGGCGGGCCGGTCCGCCCCGCGCTCCTCGTCGCGGGACGACCACGTCTCGCCGGGCCTCAGGGAGCGCTCGACCGCGTCGCTGTGCACGGCGACCCGACCCTCCGTGACCGACACGCGCGTCTCGGCCGGCTCCCCCGCCGCGCCGGGCTTCCGCTCGACGGAGAAGCGCGTCCCGTGGACCGTGACCACGGCGTCCAGGGTCCGCACCGACAGGGTCACGCCCGCCGGCAGCGGCGGCACCTCGACGGCGATCCTGCCCTGATCGAGGGTGACGACGTCGCCGAGGCGGTCGCGCGCGGTCCCCACCGGCGCGAACCGCACGCGCGTCGACGGCCCGACCTCGACGGTCGCGCCCGTCGCGAGCGACGCCTTCGCCCGCGCCCCCTCGCCGGTCCGCAGCTCCTCGTCGCTCGTGAGCGGCACGAGGGCGAGCGACGGCGGCGAGCGCGTCGCGTCCCCGGCCGCGATCTCGACCGAGCCCTGGAGCGCCGTCACCTGCGCCGCCGTGGGCGAGGCGTCCCGCGCCCGGACCCCGATCAGGACGCCGGCGACCGACACCGCCAGGGCGGCCGCCAGCGCCGCCGCGGCGAGGGCGGCCCGCTTCCGCCGGGCGAAGCGGCCGCGCCGCTCCACCCCCTCGGCGGCGAGCTGGTCGATGCGGCCGGCGATCCGCTGCTGGAGGTACCGCGCCTGGGCCCTGGGCAGCGGCGGCACCGGCTGCTCGACCAGCGCCCGCAGCGAGGCCTCCACGCCGGGCGCATCGGCGCGGTCCTCCGGGGTGGCGTCAACGTCGTCCTGCTTCATCGTGGCTCCTCGGGCCGATCGGCGTCGCGTCGCGCCGCCGCGTCGGGCTCGCAGCGCGCTTTCAGCTCCCGCCGCCCCCGCGACAGCCGCGACTGGGCCGCGGCCTCGGAGACGCCGGTCAAGTTAGCGACTTCATTGATGGAATAGCCCATGGCGTGGAGCAGCAGCGCGGTCGCGCGGTCGCCGTCCATCGCCGCGAGGTGCCGGCGCAGCGCCTCGAGGTCGCGCTGCGCGCTCACCGCCCGCTCGGGGTCGGCGCTCTGCGCGGGCGGCTCGGGCGCGGCGCCGCCCTCCGGGGGCCCCGGCGCGCGATCGATGACCTTGCGCTCGCGGCGGCGGGCGCGCAGCGCGCTCAGCCCGACGTGGCAGGCGATGACGGACGCCCAGCCCGCCAGGCTGCACTCCCCCGCGAAGCGGCGCTTCGCGAGCGTGCTTACGATCTGCTCGAACGCGCCCTGCACGAGGTCGGCGTGGTCCTGCTCGCGGCACCCCAGGATCCGGTACAGGGTCCGGTCGACCACGGGGAGCAGGTGCTCGTACAGGCGCAGGCCGATCCCTCGTTCGCCCCGGTGGAAGGCGCGCAGGAGCTCCTCGTCGCTGGCGGGCGCGGGCGCGGGCTGCCCGTCGGTCTGAGCGGAGACGAGCCTGAGCCGGCGGTCAGCGGGTCGTGGCTCGGCGGTTCCCATGCTCATGCAGTAGCCGGTCCGCCCGAAAGCAGGCTGAGCCGCGGCGCTTTTCCGACGCCCGCCGCGGCCGCCCTGGTCCCGCCCGCCACAAGCGACCCCTACCTGCCGCGGGGTGCGCGGGTGACGCTGGGCTCACCGTTCCGAGGAGCCTGACATCGGGCGGCCGAGCAGGCCCGTGGCCACGCCCCGGATCCCCGCGCTCGAACCGGCGGCGTTCGGCGCCGGCCGGCTGCGCCTTTCGCTCGACGCCTGGACGCGCGGACTCCAATCGGCTCAAGCCCGCAGGCCGTGGAGCGAAAGCGGCCCCCGCGATGCATGGATGAGCTGCTGATACATCGTCAACTTTCCCGCGTTCAATGACCTCCATGCAGGAGGTGATGCTCCGCTCGCGGACGTCGGCCGGCTCCTCTCGCTTCATGCCTCCGCCGTGCTAGAGCAGCCGCCTCGCGCCGTCGTCGACGCCGGACCTTGACAGCGCGTGCGTTCATGCTAAACATTCGTTTAAATCATTTGTTTTATTCCTTGACGTCGCTGGCGGCGTCGCGCTCGCGCATCTCATTCCTGTTTGTCTAGAAGGGTACTTGTATATGAGCTTGAAGCATCTTCCATACACCTCGACAGCGATTGCATCGATTCTATTCCTCGGAGCGGCGGGCTCGGCGCACGCGGCCGTCTATCCTGCGAGCTCGTCCAGCGGTGGGCCCGGCGTGAGCGGGTGCACGGGCGGCGCGAACTGCACGAATGAAAGCTGGGGTGTCGACCTCAATGACAACACCGGATTCGCCTGGAGCGTAGCGGGCGGCGCCGGCGGCAACGCGGACCTCTATGTGAAGATCGCCGTGCTGTCGCAGACCAGAGCGATGAGCCTCTGGTTGAACGGCAGCCAGATCGCCGTCATCACGTCCACCGCCACAGAGAGCCCGCGCCCGACCGGGAAGGAGCTCGGCCCGTTCCCGGTGACGCTGCAGGCCGGGAACAACACGGTAGAGCTGCGGGACACGCAAGGCACCGCGGAGTTCGATGTGCATAGCCTGCGCGTCGAGCCGACGAACGCCGGCGACGATGAGTTTGAAATTGGACTCTGGCGACTGATGTCCCGCGCCGACCGTGGCACGTTGAGCCGCAATGCCATCACCGGGCAGCTGGTCGGCGCCGATTACTCGGGCGATGACCATCAACACTGGCGCTTGGTCGGCGTCGGCGCGAGCAAGTATCAGTTTTTTCACGAGGAGACCGGCCAGTGCTTGGTCGCGTCGAGCGGCACGACGGTGCTCGGCGGCTGCAGCGGCAGCGCGGCGGAGTGGACCGTGGAGACCTTGCGCGCCCGCACGGTGGAGCGCCCTGCCCTGTATCGCTTGCGCTCGAACGGGAACAGCTGCGCCATCCCCAACGGCGGCGCACAGCCCACCCTGGGGACCTGCAACGACAGCGCACGCTGGTACCTGGAGCCTGTCGGCTTCGGTGAGCGCCTCGCGAGCGTAGAGTTCGATTTTCATGGGCTCCTCCTCGTCAAGCCCTATACCGACGTCCCTGGTGTCACGCAAGGTTCGCTGTCGACCAGCGTCGTCGACGCGGTGCAGTTCGCCTTCGAAGATCGGGTGGCTTATTGGATGGATCTGATCACTGACGGCCGTGTCGCATGGCATGGCTCCAGCGTCGTGTCCAACGATCCCATCACGTCGTTGTCGGGCTCGGGCAATGATAATTATTTGCCGGCGGCCATCCACCTTCAGCAAGACGTGCAGAGCTTCGTGCCCCGCGGCCAGTACGACACCGTGCAAGTGTTCTTCACGCCCGGCAACAGCAAGCCGGGGGGCTGGGGGTGGGGCCCGGGGAGCAGCTACGAATCGAACTACACCATGTGGACGACGGTGAACGGGAAGAATACGGTCGCCTCGGACTGGCTGTCCACCGTCAACAGCGAGCCTGCGGAGGTGTTCATCCATGAACCCATACACGGCCTCGATGGGTTTTTCGAAGAGCTGGGGATCCCGCTTCCCGAAGGGCTGCTGGACGGAGGATCTGCGCCGAATCGTTACGCCAGCTCCGGTATTGGTGGCCGTTCGTGGTTGCACTGGTACCGCGACTACTGGTTGGGGACCGTCATCGCCTCCGATGACACCTACCGCGGCTTCGGCCCACGCGCGTTCGCCCAAATCACGCCGAGAGATTACGCGTTGAGCCCGGCGGTGGACGAGTACAAGATCGTGCAGCACACCAGCGGCAAATGCTTTGTCCCGGAAGGCGGCGCTACGAAGCCGGACAACGACACGCCGCTGGTGCTGTCGAGCAGCTGCAGCACGCTCGCCTCTTCGTTCAGGGTTCTGGCCAGCGGCCTGCTGAAGCATGTCCCGAGCGGACTTTGTATTCACCCGAATCAAGGCACCGCCTACAACGGCGTTGCCCTGATCCTCAACCCCTCCTGCGCGCCCGAAGCACGCCTCTCTTTCGACGTGACGTCCGGTGGGAGCCTGCAAAACAGCGAAACCGGCCGCTGCGTTCACCCGCTAGGCGGATCGGCGACACCCGCCGAAGGGACCAACCTGATTTTTCACGACGGTTGTGATGAAGAGCGCTTGCGCTTCGACCTGGTATTGCAGTAAAACGGTCGCGAGCTGCTAGTGCACCGATCACGTCGATCGACCCGAACTGAGCCGCCAGGCGGACCTGGGTTACCCTCCGCGGCACGATACCCAGGTGCGGATCGTGAGGCATTTCATGCAATCGAAGATGAACGTTCTGATGTTGTGTGTTGTTGGTGCCCTGGCGATGGGGTGCAACGTCTGTGAGGATCTGGACGCACGGATGTGCCAAGACCTCGGGGCAGAGGATTGCGCCCTCTGGCGAGAGAAAGGGCTGAACTTCGTCGCCCAGGCGAAGTCGAGGCCCCGCCGAATGATGAAGGACACGCTGTTCGGGGCCGACGCGCAGACGTGCCAGTCAGCGGGGAGCGACGCGGCGTATTCGCAGATCCTCCAGGCGACGAAGACGTCGATGGCCGCCTACCGTAAGGCGCAGGAGGCCGCAGGGGCAGCGGCGAAGTAGGCGTGCGCCGACCCGCGAACGCGCCTCCGCGGAGCTGCCCGTTCGTCGAGCGGCTCGCATCGGAAGCGCCGGACAGCAGGTGCAGGCGCGCCGGTACACCCTGGCAGGGCAGATCGGCCGGGGTGCGTCGGCAGCGGCTCTGGACGCGGTACGCCGCGCGTCCGCAGGTCGGGCAGAGAGCTTCAGGACCCGGTGAGCAGCGCCAGGAAGATGGAGGCCCCCGGGCGCCATCTTCCTGGCGCTGCTCGAGCTGGCCGGCAGGGATTCCAGATCTGCCTTGACTGCGCCGAATGCCGAAAGTACGTTGGTCTGACCAAAGGACAACATGACCAACGTGCCACGATTCCGGACCGTGTCCCGTTCGGCGATTTACGTCGACGTCGCCGACCAAATCCGCGACGCGATCCTCAATCGCTCGCTCTCGTCAGGCGAGCGCCTGCCGCCCGAGCGCGAGCTCGCTCAGCAGTTCGGGGTCAGCCGCGCGACGATCCGCGAGGCGCTCCGCCATCTCCAGGCGCAGGGGCTCCTCGCGTCGCGCGGCCGGACCTCGCCGATGCAGGCGGCGAGCCCTGACGCGGCGGTCGACCGCTTCTGTGAGGCGCTCACCCACGTGGTCCAGCTCCGGAGTGTGTCGCTCCCGGACCTCATCGAGCTTCGCGTCGCGCTGGAGACCGCCGCGATGACCCGGTCGGCGGCCGCGCCTGTCGCCGCTCACCTCGATGAGGCGCGCGCCGCGATCGAGGAGATGGAGCGGGAGGATATCTCGCCCACCGATTTCTACGACGTCGATATCGCGTTCCACGCCGCGCTGGTCGCGGCCTCTGGCAACCAGGCGCTCTCCCTCGTGATGGTCGCGGTCAAGGACAGCATCCGGCTCCACCTCGAAGAGGCGCTGCGGGCGCGCTCCTTCGCGGCGATCCGCCCGCGGGTGGTCGAGGAGCACCGGGCGCTCTTGCGCGCGATCGAGCGCGGTAACGCGAAGTCGGCCGCGACGCTCCTCAGGGCGCACCTCTCGGAGTTCTACGGCACATGAGCCCGCTCGGCGAGCTCGCCCTCATGCTGCGCGATGGCCTCGTCACGGATCGGGACGTCATCGAGGGGTATCGCCACGATAAGGCCCTCTGGGCGCCGGGCGGCTGGCCGCTCGCCGTGGCGCGGCCGTCCTCGACCGCCGACGTGCAGGCGCTGGCGCGGTGGGCGACCAAGCACCGTATCGCCCTGGTGCCGCGCGGCGCCGGGACCGGGGTGGCGGGCGGGGCGACCGCCATCGACGGCTGCGTGGTGGTGAGCTTCGAGCGCATGAACCGGATCCTCGCGATCGACGAGGCGGCCATGGTCGCCGTCGTCCAGCCGGGGGTGCTCAACGGCGAGCTCAAGGCCGCGGCGCATGAACGGGAGCTGTGGTATCCGCCCGACCCGTCGAGCTACGCCATCTCGACGATCGGCGGCAATGTCGCCACCAACGCCGGCGGACTGTGCTGCGTGAAATACGGTGTCACGTCCGACTACGTGCTCGGCCTCGAGGCGGTCCTCGCGGACGGGACGGCGCTGCGCACCGGCGGCCGGAGCCGCAAGGACGTCGCCGGCTATGATCTGACGCGCCTCCTGGTCGGCTCCGAGGGCACCCTCGCGCTGATCACCGAGATCACGCTGCGCCTGCGGCGGCGGCGCCCGCCGGCGACCACGCTCGTCGCGACGTTCGGGTCGCTGGAGGCCTCTGGGCGGGCGGTCGCGGCGATCGTCCGGTCGGTCGATGCGTCGATGCTCGAGATCATGGACCGCGCGGCCATCCGCGCCGTCGAGCGCTTCCGCCCGCTCGACCTCGACACCGAGGCCGCCGCGATGCTGATCGCGCAGAGCGACGCCCCCGGGGCCGCCGAGCTCTCCTGCATGCAGGCGGCCTGCGAGGCGGCCGGCGGGACGGTGATCGCCACCACCGAGGACGAGGGCGAGGGGCAGATGTTGCTCACCGCGCGCCGCCTCGCGCTCACGGCGCTCGAGCAGCTCGGCACGGTGCTCGTCGACGACGTTTCCGTGCCGCTGCCGCAGCTGCCGGAGATGTTCCGTCGAATCGAGGCGATCGTCGCCGCAAACCAGACCACCGTCGCGACGGTGGCGCACGCGGGCGACGGCAACCTTCACCCGCTGGTCGTGTTCGATCGAAACGACGCCGCGGCCGAGGCGCGCGCGGTCGCGGCCTTCAACGAGGTGATGACGCAGGCGCTCGATCTGGGCGGCACGATCACCGGCGAGCACGGCGTCGGCACCCTCAAACGCGGCCTCCTCACGCGCCAGCTCGGCGCGGCGTCGCTCGCGCTGCACCACCGCATCAAAGGTGCCTTCGACCCGGACGGCATCCTCAACCCCGGAAAGGTGATCGCGCCGGTCACCTGTGGCGTGGGAGGCGTGGGGTCGGTGGACACGGAGAGCTGACGCGGCGTGATGTCTGCGCGGCGCCGCCGCGATCACGGTGTTTCTGGCGGTACTTCTGACGCGCGGCGCTCACTAGCGCAGGCGCAGCTGCACCCCCAGCATCCCCGTGAGGCCGCCGCTCGGCAGCGTCGCCTTGGGCTTCGGGTGCACGCGGAGGTCGGTCTGATGGATCCGCACGAAGGCCTCGGCGCTGCCGAGGAGGGCCACGCTGCCCTCGGCGGGCCACGCGAGGTCGATCGCCGTGCGCGTCCCGAAGGTCCACCCGTGCCCTGTCTCCTCCGGCTTCTTCGGATCGCTCGGGGAGGCGATCACCCACTCGGCCGCGGCCAGGATCCTCGCGCGCACGAGCACGTCGAGCGGCGCGACGGGCGCGGCGATGCCGCCGCCGACCCCCAGCCCGAGCCACTGGACGGACAGCCCCGGGGCCGGCTCGCGCAGGGTCGTGGCATAGGACGCCGACAGCGTCCCGAAGAAGCCCGAGCGCCGGTCGAGCGCCAGGGCCATGGCCCAGCCGCCGGCGCTGGCGGGGCCGCCCTCGAGCCCGTTGCCGGCGAGCCCGCCGGCGCCGATGAACCAGCCCAGCGGGCGCGGCGGCGGCGCCTCCGCGGCCTGCTCGGCGTCGGCCGAGGCGGCGTCGACCGGGGCGCCGGCGACCGGGGCGCCGGCGCGCTCCGACGAAAGGGCCGCGACCAGGAGCCCCGCGGTGCGGTAGCGGTCCGGCAGCGGATCCTCCTCGCGGAACTCGATCTCACGCGACGACAGCGTGCCTCCGGCGGCGCCGACCGAGGCGACGTCGACCCGCAGGCGGCGGTGGTCCGGCCCCTCCAGCCACACGACGGCGAGCGCCCGGACCGGGGTGCCGGTGCGCTTCGGATCGCCGAGCGCGCACCCGCCGCCCCCGGCGGCGCGGGAGCACGCCTCGATGAGGAGCGCCGGCAGCTCGCCGTGCACGGCAGGGCCCGACGCGATGTCGACGACGATCGGGGCCGCCACAGAATTCTACCCAGGGCCGACGCTACCGAGGGGGAGGGACGAAGGCAAGCGGGAGCCGGCAAGACCCTCGCGGCCGCGGACCTCGTTCTCCCTTGCGAACAATCCGCCCCGCCGGGCACCGTGGGCGCATGCTCGACCCGCTCTTCGACGATCTGCCCGCCATGCTGTGCTTCGCCCGCGTCGTGGAGCGCCGCTCCTTCACCGCCGCGGCGGCCGAGCTCGGGGTGTCGAAGTCGATGGTGAGCACCCGGGTCGCGCGCCTGGAGGAGCGCCTCGGCGAGCGGCTGCTCGTGCGCACCACGCGCAAGCTCACCGTCACGGACGCCGGCATGAACCTCTACGCCCGCTGCGCGCGCGTGCTCGAGGAGGCCGCGGCGGCGGTGCGCGGCGCGTCCGACGCCGACCGCGGCCGCATCCGGCTCAACGCGCCGGTCACCTTCGCGCAGATGTACCTGGCGGAGCCGCTCGCGCGGTTCCTGCGGGCGAGCCCGGGGGCGCACGTCGAGCTCGCGCTGAACGACCGGCTGGTCGACCTGGTGGAGGAGCGCGTGGACCTGGCCATCCGGATCACGAAGCTCAAGGACTCGAGCCTCGTCGCGCAGAAGCTCGCCACGACCGCGCTGCACGTGGTCGGCGCGCCCGGCTACCTCGAGCGGCGCGGGCGGCCCGAGCAGCCGGGGGATCTCCTGCGCCACGACTGCCTGCGCTACGTCCACCTGCGCGTCGAGGACGAGTGGCGCTTCTACGGCGCCTCGGGGCGCATCTCCGTGCCCGTCTCGGGCCCGCTCACGGCGAGCAACGGGACGGCGCTCCGCGAGGCGGCCGTGTCCGGGATCGGCCTCGCGGTGCTGCCGCGCTTCATGGTCGACGAGGATCTCCGGGCCGGGCGCCTGGTCACGCTGCTCGACGCCTTCGCGCCGCGCCCCATGGGCATCTACGCCGTGCACGCCGCCGGCCGGCGCCCGCCCGCGCGGGTGCGCCGGCTCATCGATCACCTGGCCGCGGCGTTCCGCGGGGTCTCGTGGGCGTAGCGGCGGATCGTTCTCCCCGGAGAACAATTCGTTCCGGGGCGCGCTCTACCGCCGCGCCGCGCCGGGGCTTACTCCTCGGGGCATGGAGGCATCCACCATGAACCGACTCGATACGATCCTCTCCGCCCCCCGCTCGGCCGACGTGGCCGCGCTCCTGCTGCGCCTCGGGCTCGGCGCCGTGTTCCTGGCGCACGCGCTCGCCAAGCCGCTCGTGTTCACGCTGCCGGGCACCGTGGCGTTCTTCGCGGCGAGCGGCTTCCCGGGCTGGACGGCGTACCCGGTGTTCCTCGCCGAGCTGCTCGGCGGCGCCGCGCTCCTGGCCGGGCTCCGGACGCGCCTCGTCGCGCTGGCGCTCCTGCCGGTGATGGCCGGCGCGCTGCTCGTGCACCTCCCGAACGGCTGGATGTTCTCCGGCCAGGGGGGCGGCTGGGAGTACGTCGCCTTTCTGATGATCGGGCTCGGCGCGCAGGCGCTGCTCGGCGACGGCGCGTTCGCCGTCAGCCGGCTGCAGCGCGGCTGACCCCGCCCGCGGCGGAGCGCCGCCGCCGGCGGCGCTCTCGCGATCACTGCGCGGCGGGCGGAGGAAGCTTGATGTCCGCGACGTTGCAGGACGTGCAGAAGGGGCCCTCGCCGTTGGGCTGCAATTCACCGTAGAGGATGCTGCGCTCGAAGCTCACGAGCTCGCGTTGCGTGTCGGCGTCGATGACGCTGATCGAATAGACGTCCCCGTCCTCGAGCTCCTTGCCGAAGTCCGGCGAGAAACCGATCGAGAGCTCCCACTGCGCGTTGGTCGGGTCGTCATCGAAGAGCGAGAAGCCGAACCGCCCGCCGTCGATGGCGGCGGTCGCGGCGTTTGTCGGGCCCGGCGAGCTCCGCGAATCGCCCGGATCCGAGCCGAGCGTCGCTTCCCCGCAGCTCCCGTTCCTGCAGGCCCGGACCTCGATGTGCGCCGACGCGTCCGAGGCGAGCCCGATAGGCCCCGAGATGTGGGCGCCGTCCGAGCAAGCGACGTCGTTGCCGTTGCACAACGGACATCCGGCGACGAGCGCAGCGAGCGCGAGCAGGGCCATCCCGGCGGCGGCCGCGCGCAGCGCCGCCCGGCCGCGACTCCCGCCTGCCGCGCGGGCGCCCCCACGCCGCGAGGAGGACGGCTCGATGCTCCGGATGGCTGCGGCCGAGGTGCCGGTTCCCTTCATGATACCCTCGTTGAGGCTGGCGAACGCGCCGTGGGCTGGCCGGACCTCCGGTGCGGGGCCGCGCCATCCAGGCTAGGTGATAAGCAGGTGTGTCGAGGATCTCACTCACGCACGGGGCCAGCAAGCGAGATCCACGCCCGCGGGGCGCCCCAGCACGGTTCCGGCGGCCGCGCAGCGCGCTTGCGCAGAGCTCCGGGCGGGCGCGCCGCGTCAGCCCGCGCCGCCGCCCTGGCAACGGGAGAGCGCGTAGCGCAGGGCGTTCTGGAGCAGGCCGAAGGTCATGAACGCCCCCTCGGCGCCGCCGATCTCGGTCATGGTCCGGGCGATCGCGGGTGAGATCCCCGAGACGAGGCACTTGCTGCCGAGCAGGCTCGCCGCGCGCACCACGGCGAGCAGGTGGGACACGGTCGCGGCGTCCACGGCGCTCACGCCGGTCAGGTCGAGGACGGCATAACGCGCCTGCGTGCGCACGATCTCGGGGAGGAGGCGCTCCATGATCTGCGCCGCCCGCGCGGTATCCACGCTCCCGATGACCGGCAGCACGAGGACCCCCTCCCACGCCTGGATGATGGGCGTGGACATGGCGAGCATCGTCTCCTGCTGCTGCCGCAAGAGCGCCTCGGCGCGCTCGCGCTCGGCGTTCTCCTCCGCGAGCAACAGGTTCTTCGCCCCGAGCTCCTCGGCGTAGGCCTCCCGGCGCTGGAGCGCCTCCCTGAGCTCGCCCTCCAGCCGCTTGAACGGCGTGATGTCCCTGGCCGTGACCGCGACGTCGTCGTCGCTCAGCGGGATGATCTGGTAATGCATCCAGAAGCTCCCGCCGTCGGGCGTGGGGAACTCAATCGCCTCGAGCACCCGCTCGCGGGTCCGGAGGGCGCGCTCCATCAGCGCCACGACCCCCACCTGGCGGGTCTCCGGCGTGATCTCGTCGACGGACCGGCCGATGACGGCCTCGCGCGGCCTCGCGAACATCTCGAGCAGCTTGGCGTTGGCCTCGGTGAACTCGAAGTCCCCGTCCGCCCCGCGCTCGCCCGGCGCGCGCCGGAGCACGCAGAAGACGTCCAGGCTGCCGTCGGTCGCCGCCCGGAACCGGGCCTCGGCGGCGATCAACGCCTCCTCCGCGCGCCTCCGGTCCGTGATGTCGCGCGCGACGAAATAGACGACCTGCGCCTCCTGGTTGGCCGATGAGTTCCACTCGATCCATCGGTACGAGCCGTCGCGGCACCGGTAACGGTTCGTGAACGTGATGCTGCCGGTGCCGGCGAACGCCTGCGCCGACTCCGCGAGGGTGCGCTCTCGATCGTCCGGATGGACGAAGTCGAGGAAGGGCCTGGAGAGGAGCTCTTCGCGCGAGTGGCCGAGCGTGCGCTCCCAGGCCTGGCCGATGCGCTTGAAGTGCCCGTCGAAGCCGGCGATGCCCACCAGATCGACGGACAGCTCGAAGAACCGGCCGAGCTCGTCCAGCTGCCATGATTGCGTCATGTGCCGTCTAGCCGTATCAGCTTCGGCGCTGAGCGTCGACTCGATCGACAGCGCGCTCGACAGGGGGCCGGGCCACAGGGCCCCAGCGCGCGTGACCCCGCGGCGTCGCCGGGTCGACGGGCAGGACACCGGGGTACCTGGTCGTCCCCGGTGAGCCGATGCGCGTGATGAGGGGCGTGAGCGGGCTCGACAGCGCGCCGCGCGGCCCGGAGCTACCGATGATCCGGTGTCGATCCGCAGGCCGCTCGGGCGACGCCGAGCCGACCGGACGAGCTCATGGGAGGATGGCGGGCGACGGCTCCCCCGTGTAGACCTGCGAGCAGCGGGGCTTCTTTGCGTCGGTGGGGCAGCGGAGCCCCTGGTAGAAGCTCAGCGAGTTCGCCGGCGGGGCATAGCCGCTCGGGACCTCAAGCCTCCCGACCTGGGCGAAGTAGGAGAGGCACGCGTCGCGCCACCAGCGCGCCTCGTAGTGCTGGATCTGCAGGAACTCGGCCACCTCCTTGAAGCGCTTTGCGTCGATGCGGCCCTCGACGGACTGCCATGCATCTCGCAGGAGCTTCACCCCGTCCACGCCGAGGCTGTAGCGATGGACGAGCTCCTCCCAGACCGTGCGCCCGGAGCTCAGCTTGTCCTGCCAGCCGACTTTGTGGAAGAAGAGCAGAAAATCGTCAGGCACCGTCTCCCGGCTCCCGAACTGCTGCCCCACGGGCGCGAAGTACTGGGCGACCGCGTTGCTGCCCGAGGGAGATCGGTTGAAGCCGATGCCGCTCGCGTCCGCCTTGTGGTAGTAGACCGGGTTCCACTCGGCGCGGCCCAGGTTGTTCACCCACGGGGCTGGCCCGTAGTGGTGGTCGCTGCCCATGATGTGGACCAGGCCGAGCGGCGTCATGTAGTCGACGAGCGTCTGGTGGGAGCTCATCATCATCTGAACGACCGGCTCGACGACGACGGGGTCGTTCGAGAGCGTCTGGCGGACCCACTCTTCGGCGATGGCCTCGGCGGAGAGGTCTGGATTCCACGCCATCCGCCCGAACACGTACCAGTTCGCCTGGTTCATGTGGGATCCGGTCCAGTTCGCGTCGTCGCCGACGTTGGAGACGCCCGCGATCGCGGTGGTCGCATAGTCGTGGAGGGAGCCGTCGATGACCCGCGCCACGGTCGAGCCGTCGCCGTTCGCGTGGGTGTCCGCCCTGAGGACCTCCTCGTAGAGCGGGCCGAGATAGGCGAGGTGCGTGTCTTCGCCGAGGTACTCCTTCGTGATCTGGAGCTCGAGGACCAGCGGCGTCTTCGGCATGGCCCCGAACAGCGGATGGAACGGCTCCCGAGGCTGGAAGTCGAGGGGGCCGTTCTTCGCTTGCACGAGGACGTTCTCCTTGAACTTGCCGTCCAGGGGCTTGAACTCTTCGTACGCCTGCTTGATGCGGTCCGGGGGGCTCGTGTCCGAGTAGACGAAGGCGCGCCACATCACGATGCCCTTGTGGGGCGCGAGGGCGTCGGCGAGCATGTTGGCGCCGTCGGCGTGCGTGCGGTTGTAGTCCTGCGGCCCCGGCTGACCCTCGGAGTTCGCCTTCACGAGGAAGCCGCCGAAGTCGGGGATCTGCCGGTAGATCTCGTCGACCTTGTTCGCCCACCATTGCTTGACGTTGGCGTTGGTCGGGTCGGCCGTGCTCAGGTTGCCGATCTCGACCGGAGCGCTGAAGCGGGCCGTGAGGTAGACCTTGATGCCATAAGGGCGGAAGACGTCGGCGAGCGCCTTCACCTTCGTGAGGTACGACGGCGTGAGGACCTGCGCGTTGGCGTTCACGTTGGTGAGCACGGTCCCGTTGATGCCGAGGGAGGCGTTGGCCCTCGCGTAGTCCTTGTAACGGGGGGAGAGCGTGCCCGGCAGCGCGCTCCAGTCCCAGATGGAGCGGCCCGCGTAGCCGCGCTCGACGCTGCGATCGAGGTTGTCCCAGTGGTTCAGGATGCGATGCTCGATCTTGGGAGAGCCCTTGAGCGACAGCCCGGCGAGGGCGCTGTGGCTCTGGAGGTGCCGGAGGAGGGCGAAGGCGCCATAGAGCACGCCGACCTCCGTGTTGCCCGCCACGGCGATCACCGATTGGCCTCCCACGTCCGCGGTCTCGACGAGGTAGCCCTCGGGGCCCAGGTCGCCGAGGCGCGCCGCGAGCGGGAGGCCCTTGATGACGTCGGCGGTCGCCGTCCCGATCACCACGGCGCCCGGGCCGTCGACGGCCGCGCCGGTCTCGACGGTCCCGCCGGTCAGGCCGCTCAGGCCCTTGACGAGCTCGGCCTCGGCGATGTCGAGGCTCGCGCCGCTCCCCGATTTGACGACGCGCTTGAGGGCAGCCTGGTACTCCGCGAGGCGCCTCGGAATCGGGACCTTCGGGTACCGGAGCCAGAGGTCTGCTCCGGTCTCGTCCGGCAGGGAGTCCGGCAGGGGGTACTCCTCGTCGGAGCCCAGCATTCCGCCCTCGCCTCCGGCGCCGTCGCCCCCGGCGCCGGTCGTAGCGCCGCCGCCCGAGCCGCCGCTCGTGCCGGTCGCCCCGGGCCCGGTGGCCTCGGTGGAGCCTCCCGCCGAGCTGGACCCGCCGCTGCCGGTGGTCCCGTTCGGCCCGTCGGCGCCGCTCGAGGAACAGGCGCTTGCGAGCGCGACGCCCAGGAGCCCGACGAGGAGGAGCGGGGCTCTCCGGATCGCCATCGAAGGGGGCCGCTTGGCAGGCGTTGGGCCTGAGCGACTTGAAATCTCATTTTCTGAAGGGGGCGTCATCTGCATCAGCCTTTCGCGTGGAAGGTGGGCCAGGGAGAAGCAAGACCAAAGCGGTTTGCCGGCGTCAAGGGTGAATCGCGACGCTCATCTCGGGCTGACACGGGCTGACACGGGAGGAGATGCTGCTGGCTCGGGCGCCTCCCAGGGCCGATTATCGAGATGTCATCGCTTTCCCAGGAGAGTGAACGAGCCCCATAGGGTTCTATGCCCGGGAGAGCGCGCGCAACGTGGCTGTACGTTGCACCGACAAACCGCCGGCGGAAACAAAAGAGCCTTGACTTGTGGGCCGATTTTGTATTCAATGGTCCAATCCCCCTTGGCGGCCCGGACCACGATCGACCGGGCGCTGCCGTCGATCACCGGACGCTCAAGGGTCGACTCCGCGTGAGGCTGCTTCCAGGATGACTTGCTCCCTGGGGCCGTGCGTCCGAGCGCTCTTGCTTCGCCGGATGCCCAGCTCCATCACGCGACGTGTCCACATGTGAGTATTCCCCGACGAACGTCTTGTGATGCCAGGCACGTGGTCGGCACAGGCACCGCGGGTGCAACGTGATCAAAAGCACGCTGGCCGGGAATTCGAACTTACAACCCATGGAGCGGGGAGCTCGCAGGCGTCTCGATGGTTCACAGATCCATCTTGAGCAGAAGCCTGCGGCTCAGCCGGTCCGAGCACGGAGAACCTTAATGCGAATCGCTCGCTTGCTTGGCTACATGTCCGCTTCGTTGGCTTGCAGTGTGCTGGGGTGCGCCGTCGAGCCTCTCGAGGGCGAGGATCTCGGTGAGCTCGACTCGGCCGTGGACAGCTCGGACCGTTCGATGGCGGCGACTCTCGCCGTCACGTCGGACTGGGGGAGCGGCTACTGCGCGAACGTGACGGTGAAGAACAACACCCGCGACCCGGCGACCACCGGCTGGAGCGTGGTGGTCGGGCTCAACGGCTCGACGACGAACAACGTGTGGAACGCGACCCCCACCGGATCGGGCGGGCAGTTCACCGCCACGAACGCGAGCCACAACGGAGCGGTGGCCTTGGGTCGCTCGACGGATTTCGGGTTCTGCGCGAACGGCAGCGGGCGGCCTACGATCGTCTCGGTCACCGGCAGCGGCGGCACGACCGGCGGCACGAGCGCGTCCTCCTCGTCCAGCAGCTCGAGCTCGTCGTCGAGCTCGTCGTCGAGCTCGTCGTCGACCACCGGCGTGGGTGGCGGCGGCGGCGCGGGCGGCGGCGGCGGTGCCGGCGGGAGCGGCGGGGCGGGCGGCAGCGGCGGCGCGGGCGGCTCCGGTGGCTCCGGCGGGTCGGGCGGCTCCGGCGGCAGCGGCGGGTCCGGCGGCGGCGGTGGCGGTGGTGGGTCGGGCGCTGTCGAAGACAGCGGCGCGAGCTGCCCCAGGCCGTCGTTGCCTACCGCGTCGGCGCTGCCGGCGTTCGAGACCCATCAGGATCCGTTCCTGAACGTGAGCGGCTCGCGCATCACGAAGAAGTCGGAGTGGGCGTGCCGGCGCGCGGAGATCAAGGCGCAGGTCGAAGAGTATGAGTCCGGACCGAAGCCCGCGATCTCCAAGGACAAAGTCACGGGATCGTTCTCGGGGAACAGGCTGACGGTCGGCGTCAACGAGGCAGGAAAGAGCATCTCCTTCTCCATCGACATCAGCCGGCCTTCCGGGGCGCCTGCGGGGCCCATCCCGCTCGTCATCGGCGTCGGCGGCAACAACCTGGACACGAGCGTGTTCACCCGGAACGGCGTCGCGACGGCCAACTTCGACAACAACGGGATGGGCGCCCAGTCCGGGGGCGGCTCGCGCGGGACGGGGAAGTTCTACGATCTTTACGGCAGGAGCCACGCGGCCAGCTCGATGATCGCGTGGGCCTGGGGCATCAGCCGGGTCATCGATGCGCTGGAGAAGACCCCGGGCGCCAACATCGACACGAAGCGCATCGCCGTGACCGGCTGCTCGCGCAACGGCAAGGGAGCGCTCATGGCGGGCGCGTTCGACGAGCGCATCGTGCTGACGATCCCGCAGGAGTCGGGCGCCGGAGGCTCGGCGAGCTGGCGCGTCTCGCAGGCCGGGGCCAACGCCGGGGAGAACGTGCAGACCCTGTCCAACGCGGCCAACGAGCAGCCGTGGTTCCGCTCGAACTTCGGCTCGAGCTTCGGCAGCCGGGTGAACAACCTCCCGTTCGATCATCACATGGTCATGGGCCTCGTCGCTCCGCGCGCGCTGCTCGTCATCGACAACCAGGTCGACTGGCTCGGTATCGACAGCACCTTCACGGCCGGGTCGATCGCCCACGCGATCTGGGAGGGGCTCGGCGTGCCCGACAAGATGGGCTACTGGCAGACCAGCTATCATACCCACTGCGCGTTCCCCTCGTCGCAGCGGGCGGTCCTCGAGGCGTACGTGAAGAAGTTCCTCGTCGGAGGCGGCACCGACAGCACCAACGTGCTGCGGGCCGACGGGGCGAGGGCCGACCTGGCCCGCTGGATGCGGTGGACGGCGCCGCGCCTCGAGTAACCGATCCCGGCCGCGCGGCGCCTGGCCGCCACCCACCACCTCTTGCAACCGCACCGGGCGCCCGAGCGCGAGCGCCGCGGCCGCCGTCTCGACGCGGTGGCGCCGGTGGCCTAGTCTAGGCGACCTTGCGCCCGCTCGACACCGTCAGCGCGTTGCGCAGATCGTCCGTCAGCGTCTGCCCGAATCCCTCGACGTTCACGAGGTCGTCGACGCTCTTGAACTCACCGCGCTGCTGTCGATACTCGACGATCTTTCGCGCGCGCTGCGCTCCGATGTCGCTGACCTCGGCCAGCTCGTCCTCGGACGCGGTATTCAGATCAACCTGGTGGGTGGCGTGCTCACGAGCTCCCTTCTCCGGCATGGATCTACCTCCTGCTGCATGTCCGCGCGACCTCTTGGGTCGACGCAGCGGCGCCGCAAGGGGTCGGCAAGTCGACGCGCTCCAGAGGCGAGCCAGCGCGACGGGCGAGCGCCCTGCTCATGGGGTGGCTGACGCCTCCTCGCTCGATGGCGAGCGCTTTATCACCGAGAAGCTGCCGTCCGTCTCCAGGATGATCGCCTCCACCTCCGCCAGCGACATGAGCCCGTGCTCGCGCGCAGCCGCGAGGATCTCGGCCTCGACGACGCGCTCCTGCTTGAGCGCGCCCGGGAGCATCTCTCCGCGGTGTACGAGGAGCATCGGCTCGGCCTTGATCATCCGGCTCACCGTCTTCGAGCGGACCGAGAGCCAGGTGATCAGGAACTGGAGCGAGATGAGCAGCGCGAACGCGAGCACGCCCTCGAGGAGCGCCACGCTCTTCGAGAGCATCACGGTCGCGAGCGTCGAGCCGAGCGCGATGGTGACGACCAGGTCGAAGGCGTTCATCTTCGAGAGCACGCGTTTCCCGGAGACCCGGAGCAGCACGACCAGCGCCACGTAGGCGAGGCCGCCGACCAGCACGATCCGACCCAGGCTGTTCCAGTTGCTGAAGAACACGCGACATGCTCCATGATCCATGGGGCGGCAGCCTGCAGCGCAGCTCCACCGCGACGTTTATCGGAGGCAGAGAACCCGGCGCGGCCGGACCCATCCTGAGCGGGCCGGGCATGGCCGCGTCACGTCAACCATGTCCATAGACCTGACGGTCGGACTGTGAAAGTCCAGGGATGGCCGAAAGGGCCGAACGGGTGGTGGTGATTGTCCCCTCGGATCTCTCGCAGGCGCTCGCTCAGCTCCGCAGCGTCGACGCCGCCCGGGCGCTCCGTGACGTCGCGCTCGTTGCGCCCTCCGCGAGGGGCAGCGCGAGGCGAAAGACCGATCCCTGGCCCGGTGTGCTCTTCACGTCGAGCGATCCGCCGTGCGCCTCGGCGATCCGCCGCGCGAGCCATAACCCGAGCCCGACGCCGGGCACCAGGTCGCGGGACGCGCCGGCACGGCGGAACGGCTCGAAGATCCGCTCGACCTCCTCCGGCTCGATGCCGATGCCCTGGTCGGCGATCGCGACGGAGGCACGGCCGCCGTCCTCTCCCACGGAGACGGTGATCTCTCCTCCCTGAGGAGAATACTTGACGGCATTGCTGATGAGGTTGTTGAGCACCTGCGCGATGCGCGTCGGATCACAGCGGGCAACCACAGGTCCCGGGGCGATCGAGACGGTGATCTCATGAGACGACGACAGAGGGCGCAAGAGCTCCGCCGCCTCGCGCGCGAGCTCGCGCACATCGCAGGCTTCCAGCTTGAGCTCGAGCCGGCCGGCGTGGATCCGGGTGGCGTCCAGGAGATCGCCGACGAGCCGATCCATGCGAACGACCTGCCGTGCGATGAGATCGTTTTCCCGCCGGGCCTGCTCCGCGGTCGGCGCCGGGCCGCTCGGGTCGAACCTGCCGACCTTGAACCGGAGCGCCGTCAGGGGGTTGCGGAGGTCGTGGGCAACGCCGGCGATGAAGGTGAGCTGATTCTCCTCCTGGTGTGCCAGCCTCTTCGCCATGGCGTTGAAGACGCGCGCGATCGAGCGCAGCTCCGAGGGCCCCGCGGCCGGGGCGCGCGCGGCCTTGTCGCCGCGCGCGAAGCGCTCGATGGCCCGCTCGAGCGCCGCGAGCGGGGAATGGACGCGGCGCTCGAGGGCGACGAGCGACGACACGCTCGCGATCGCGGCAAGCAGGGCAACGGCGACGCTCAGCGCGTCCGCCGTCGAGTCCCAGGCGGCTGCCCGGCGCATCGCGTCCTCGGCCTGCCGCCGGTTCTTGTCGACGAAGTCCTGGAGGCTCGTCATCGCGGCCTCCAGCCGCGGCGAGGAGGCCCGGATGGCTTCGCCCGGCGTCACGCGGCGCTCGAGGAGGGTGCTCCGGGAGGCGAAGTAGCCGTGCATGCGCTGCTCCACCTCGCGCAGCAGGGACTCTTCCTCCGGGCTGCCGACGTATTTTCGGACCTCGACGAGGCGCCGGTTCGCGCCGGTGACGATCGCCTCCAGCGCTGGGCCGTTGTCCTCGGCGGGTGCGAGCCCGCGCTCGGCGGACGCCAGCGCGAGGTTGCTGAGGCGGTTGTACTGCGTCATCTGCTGCTGCAGCTCCATCGCCAGCCGGACGCCCTCGACGCTGTCGTCGATGAGGCGCGACGTCCGGTGCAGGAACCTGGTGAGCAGTCCCATGGCTGCCGCCGAGAGCAGCAGGAGCACGGCCATCACCGCGAT
The DNA here is from genome assembly GCF_028553905.1 of Sorangium sp. So ce836. Classification (NCBI taxonomy): domain Bacteria; kingdom Pseudomonadati; phylum Myxococcota; order Polyangiales; family Polyangiaceae; genus Sorangium; species Sorangium sp. So ce836. Next base: position 1,473,418 of record NZ_CP102233.1, read on the forward strand.
CACTCCCCGAACGATGGACCGCAGGCTCGTCCCGCCCTGCTCCCGGGATGATCTCGGCTGTCGCGCGAGCGCTGAACGCCCATGATCCGCCGGCATGTGCGGCAGTATGCCATCCTGCGGCGCAGCCAGCGATGTCGCCCTGCGATCGGCGCCGGGCCGATGGAGCGGCGCATACAGGGCGCGTTCACGTGGGATTTCGACGCATCGCCGGGACGCGCTGCGCAAGCCTGAGCCTCGGCGCCTGCTCGTACACCTCGCCGGTGGTGGCTCCACCCGCGGACATCCGGCCGCCACCCGCGGCCCAGCTCGAGCCGGAGTCGCCGGATGAAGAGGCCGATGAGGCGCTCCGCGCGTTCCGCGACGCGATCGCCGCGTACTCGGAGGCCGTGCGGTGGGCGGAGGCGGCGCAGCGGCCGCGGCTGGAGAGCCTCGTGCGGCTCGCGATCGTGCGGCTGGGCAAGGCGCTCGACAGGGTACCTTTCGCGCACACGACGGCCGGCGTCTCCCAGGTCGCCGGCGGACTCCAGAACGATGCGGTCTGGTTCGATGTCGCCGCCCGGTACGCGAGCTTCCGCGCGGCGACGGAGCACGCGCTCCGCGACGTGGCGTCCGCCACGCAGGCGCGCGCGGCCGGTCCGCACCGCGGATCGTGCCGCGTGTCCGCCGCCGTGCGGGAGTTTCGGGCGGATACGGCGCTCCTTCACCCCGCGGACCGCGTACCCGCGTCCGACCAGCAGATCTTGACCGCGCTGCGCGCAGCCGAGCGGGCGCTCATCTCGCTCTATACTGCCCTTGCCCGTGGGGAATGAGCCTCTCTCGGGCGCAGCCGAGCGGCGGCGCGTCCGTTGTTCCCTCTTCGCAAACATGACCGGAGCGGCGCCCGGTTCGACCAGCGCCTAGCGCGTGTCGCGGCAGAGATCGCTGGAGCGACAGGCGACGACCCGCCCGAGGGTGTCGAACGGGTTGCCGCACTCCTCATTGCGGATCCCCTCCAGACACTCGTTCAGCGCCTTGGCGTCGATGCCGCCCGGGCACTCGGTGAAGTTGAGATCGTCGCGCCAATCGGATCGGATCTTGTTCGAGCACGCATCCTTGCTCGAATACTCCCGGCCTTGTCCGATGTTGTTGCACCGCGCCTCGCGGTCGCACCGCGCCGCCACGATGCTATCGACGGCGCTGCCGACCGGCACCGGCGCCTCGCGTTGCCCGTCACCCGGGGTTTGCGCCTCCCCGCCCGACCCCTTTTCGCCGCCGCACGCCGCCGCGAACAGGCTCATTCCCGACACCGAGATCAGGCCCACGACCAGTTTCCCAGCAATCTTTTGCATGGCTTTCCCTCCCTCACGACACGTCACATCAGAGAGCGGGCGCGGCAGCCGAGCGGCTCAGCGCCCCTCGACCGCAAGCCCGATATTGCGCTCCATCGATCCGGGTTGAGCCCCGGAGCGACGGAGTGAGCACGACTACCGAGTGGCTCGGCAGAGATCGCTGGAGCGGCACGCGGCGATCCGGCCGAGCGTATCGAACGGATTGTTGCAGTCGTCGTTGCGGATCTCTTGCAGGCATTCGTTCAGCTCCTTGGAGTCGATACCGCCCGGGCACTCGGCGAAATTGAGCTCGTCGCGCCACTCGGCTCGGATCCTGGTGGCGCAGGCGTCCTTGCTCGCGTACTCCCGGCCTTGGCCGACGTTGTTGCACCGCGCCTCGCGGTCGCACCGCGCCGCCACGATGCTGTCGACCGCGCTGGCGACCGCCACCCGCGGTTCGACCTGGGGGCCGTCCGAGGGGCGCGTCGTCCCGAGCGTCCTCTCTTCCCGATCACATGCGGCCACGAGCAGAGGCCCCGCCGCCGCGAGGACCAAGGCCACCCTAGATCTTCCGTGTTCCCTTTGCATCATCTCCTCCCCAACCCGTCTGTTCATTTCGGTGCGGGCGGCTGGATACCGAGCCGCTTCACGAGTTGCCCCATCGCTCTGGCCCCTTCTTCTTCGGTGAGCTGTCCATCGTTGTTGGTATCGGCCATGGCGAAGGCCACCTTGGCCGGCTCCTGGAGGGCTGCCTGGAACTCCTGCAGGGTCAGACGCCCGTTCCGGTCGCCGTCGGCTGCCTCGAACGCCGACCGGCCCAGCGCCCGCGCGCCGTCCCAGACCACGGCGCTGGCCTCGGCGCGGGAGAGGATCCCGTCGCGGTTCTGATCGGCCGCGCGGTACAGGTCCTCCACCGCGGCGCGGGCCGCGTCGCGCGCCTCGGCGATGGGGAGCGGCTTGCCGTAGTCGACGTCGAACAGCCGAGCGAGCGTCGCGAAGGGGCTCTTGCCGGTCGTCCTGCGCGCCTCCTGGAAGAGCGCGGCGGCCGCGGGGTTCTGGTTCATGAACTCCGCTCGCACCTTCCTTCCCTCCTCGGGCGTCACCACCCCGTCGCCGTTCTCGTCGGCGCGAAAGAAGAAGCCGCCGACCACGACGTTCGTCAGACCGAGCGCTTCGTCCTTCGAGAGCGCCCCGTCCTGGTTCGCGTCCGCCAGCGCGATAAGGCGGGTCATGGCGGCCTCGACCTCGGCCTCGGGGCGGCAGGACAGCACGCCGCCAACCTCGACTTCGCCTGGAGGAGCTTGCCGCGCCGCGCTCTCCGGCGGCGTCTGCGCTCCCCGCTGCGGCTGCTGCGCCGGTGCTTCCCCCTGCCGGTTCTCCCGGAGGGCCTCTCCGCGCGGCTCGTCGGTTCGACAGCCGGCGACAGCCACGAGCAGAACCGTCCCCGACCAGAACATCCGCATGCAGGTTTCTCGCAACATGCCCCGACATCCTTGCGACTAGCGTGCCTCCGCTTGTGCCGAGATCGGCTGTCCTGTGCGACGGCAATGTCCTGGCGATGGGCCGGGCAGGGATAGATCGCCACGGGGCGCCGGGCTGGATGTGCCGCCATGGGCTCGAAATACGCGGCGGCAGCCCCTCCATGCCCGCCGCCGGGAACGCAGCGCCCGGCCAGCCTCGGGCGACGCTGCAGACGGGAGATGCTCCCGGAGAGGCGCCGGGCACAGCCGAGCGCCGTCACCACCGTGCGCACTCGTGAGCTGGACTCGAGATCCCCCGTGCATGCCCGCCGCGGGTGAGGTGCGCGCGGGGGCGCCCTCGACGCCTTGACGTGCAACACGGCTGGCGGAATGGAGGTGAGCAGAGGCGCGGCCGCGCGCCGACGGGGCCGAGGTGGCGGAGAAGAGACCGAGTTCGGAGGCCGACGGGCTCGGGCAGGCGCGAGCGATCGCCTCCTCCACGGCCATGGTCGCACTCGCGGCCGCCGCGGTGATCGGGCTGCTCCTCTGGACGCTCCGGGCCGTGTTCGACGTCGTCGCCCTCGTCTTCGCGGGGATCCTCCTGGCTGTCTTCCTGCGCGGCATCGGGGACTGGCTGAGCCGCCGTACCCCTCTCTCGAGCGGCTGGGCGCTGATCGTCACCGTCGCCGCGCTCGCCGCCGTCGTCACGGCGGGCGTCTGGCTCATCGCGCCCTCGCTCGCGGCGCAGGTGGACGAGCTCGCGCAGCGCTTGCCCCAGGCCGCGCGTCGCATCGCCGAGCACGCCGGACGGTATGCCTGGGGCCGCGAGCTCGCCGAGCGCCTCTCGGACGTCCGGGTCCTCCCGCACGCCCGGCAGGCGCTCGTGGGCGCCACCCGCCTGCTCTCGACCACGCTCGGCGCCCTCGCGGGCGCGGTCATCGTCCTGTTCGTGGGCCTCTTCCTCGCGGCCGAGCCCGCGACCTACCGCAAGGGCCTGCTCCGCCTCGTCCCCATCGCACGGCGGGAACGTGCGTCGACGGTGCTCGACGACACGGGGCACATCCTTCGCCGGTGGCTGCTCGGGAGGCTCCTCTCCATGGCCGTCGTGGGCGTCATGACCTGGATCGGCCTCGCGCTCCTCGGCATCCGCCTGGCGCTGGTGCTCGCGATCCTGGCGGCGACGCTGACGTTCGTCCCGTACATCGGACCGCTGCTCGCGCTCGTGCCGGCCGCCCTGCTCGGCCTGCTGCAGGGCCCGGCGATGGCGGGCTACGTGGCCGCGCTCTACCTCGGCATCCAGCTCGTCGAGAGCTACCTGATCACGCCGCTCATCCAGCGGAGCACGGTGTCGCTGCCGCCGGGGCTCATCCTGGCGACGCAGGTGCTGATGGGCACGCTGACCGGCGGCCTCGGCGTGGTCCTCGCCACGCCGCTCCTGGCCGCCCTCGTCGTGCTCGCGAAGCGGGTCTACGTGGAGGGCGTGCTGGGCGACACCACCGTGGACCAGGGGGGGAATGCGCCGCTTCCGGGGGGTCCCGAGCAGCGGTAGAAAGACGCCATGGACGCCAGCGCCGCGCCGCCCGGCGAGAACGCCTCCGCATGGGCCCAGGCCGCCGACAAGGTGCATCGCCTCGCCACCGACCTGATCGCGTCGCTGCCCAGCATCGCGATCGCGCTCGCCGTCTTCGCGGCCTTCCATATCGCCGGCAAGCTGCTGAGATCCACGATCCGGCGCCTCGCGATGAAGCGGCGCCGGAACCAGAACCTCGGGCTGGTCCTCGGTCGGCTCACCCAGGGGGCGATGTTCATCCTCGGCGCCCTCGTCGGCTGCGTCATCGTCTTCCCGAACTTCACGCCGGCCGCGCTCCTCCAGTTCCTCGGCATCGGATCGGTCGCGATCGGCTTCGCGTTCCGCGACGTGCTCCAGAACTACCTCGCGGGCATCCTCCTCCTCCTGACCGAGCCGTTCCGCATCGGCGACCAGATCCGCTTCGGCAGCTACGAGGGCACGGTCGAGGAGATCCAGACCCGCGCGACGCTCCTCAAGACGTACGACGGCCGGCGCGTCGTGATCCCGAACTCGGAGCTGTTCACGAACTCGGTGATGGTCAACACGGCCTTCGAGGTGCGCAGGATCGAGTACGACGTGGGCATCGGCTACGGCGACGACATCGAGCGCGCCAAGGCGCTCATCCTGGAGGCGCTCCGGAGCGTCGACGGCGTGCTCGCCGAGCCGGCGCCCGACGTGCTGGCCATGGAGCTCGCCGCGAGCTCGGTGAACCTGCGCGTGCGCTGGTGGATCAGGCCTCCCCGCCAGCACGACGCGCTCGACGCGCGCGATCAGGTGCTCGTCGCCATCAGGCGGGCGCTCACCGAGGGCGGCGTGGATCTGCCGTTCCCGACCACGCAGGTGCTCTTCCACGACCAGACCGAGGAGACCGACGGCGACCGCTCCCGTCAGCGCGAGGGGTGGCCGGCCGGCAAGGGCGCGGTGCCGCGGCCCCGCGGTGTCGCTCGGGCGCCGAAAGGGAGAGAGGCGGAGTAGCGCTGCCCCGCGTGCGCGCTGCACGGACTCCGCAGGAGACAGGCAGGGGCCATGTTGGACACGTTGCCGAACGCGAGTGGCGTGGTACTTTCGACATCATGTTCATGAAGCTTCACTGGGAACAGATACAAGAAGAGACCAACTCGGGACATACGACCTATCGGACGCCTATCCGTGGCGGCTGGCTCGTCGCCGTCTGGGCGCCCAAGCAAGACGGCGCGGCCAGCGGAGCCGGCGGCGGCCTCACGTTCGTGGCCGATGCTCAGCACGAGTGGATGGTCGATACGATCGAAATCAAGTGATACGCGGTGCCACGACGGCTCGAATCCGAGCGGTGCGTGCTGGACGAGCACGCCGCGCAGGGCAGAGGAGGCCATCCAGGGACGTCTTCTAACAAGCGCATGCGCGACGCAGGTGATACGGGATCGTCCAGCGCCTCCCGGGCGGCATCGGCTCACCCGTCCTCCTTCACCTCCTCCGCTCGCTCCTGTTCGCTGCGCAGGCGCTGCACGGAAGGCCCGTACTCGTCGACCAGCGTGCCGGGCGCCCGTACGCCCCTCCGGTACGCCGCTCGCGCGAGGATGTGCGCGCCCACGGGCGCGGTCACGCCCACGAAGAGCAGCGCCAGCGCCGCCTTGGTCACGCTCGCGAGCTCCCTGAAGTGCAGCGCGAGCGCGGCGAGCAGGAACGCGAGCCCCAGCGTCGCCGCCTTGGTCGGCGCGTGAATGCGCGCATAAAAGTCCGGCAGGCGCAGGACGCCGAGCGACGCCACGAACATGAAGAACGTCCCTGCCAGGGCGGCGGCGATCTCGAGCGCGCTAGCGAGCAAGGGAGCCCTCCAGGTAGGCGGCCAGCGAGACGGTGCCGATGAACCCGAACAGCGCGGTCACCAGCACCATGTCGATGAACGCGTCCGTCGCGAGCAGCATCGATGCCACGAGCGCCACGCCGACGACATTCATCAACAGGCAATCGAACGCGAGCAATCGATCGAAGTTCGTCGGCCCGCGCGCGATGCGGATCGTGCAGAGCCCGATGCCGACGCCGAGCACGAAGAGCGAGGTGAAGAGGACGGCGGACCGCGGATCGATGCTTCCCATGTCATTGCTCCGGCGATAACGGCAGCGCGCGGCCTGCGGCGCGCTGGATCAGATGGACGAAGCGGCGCAGCCGGCTGCCCAGCTCCGCCGGATCGCGCGCGTAGAGCGAGTGGATGTAGAGCGCCTGCTCCTCGAGGCCCACGTCGACCGTCAGCGTGCCCGGCGTCAGGGTGATGAGGCAGGCGAGGAGGATCGTCTGCACGGGGCTCAGGTCACGCACGTCGAGGCGGACGAACGCCGGATGAAACACAGGTCGCGGGCGGAGGATGTCGCGCGCGAGCGTGAGGCTCGAGAGGACGAGCTCCCAGAGGAAGCTCCAGGAAAGGGCGAGCACGCCGGCCGCAGCGCGCGAGTAATGGCGCCGGCCGAGCGCGCGCTCGGTGAGCGCGATCGCAGCGAAGCCGGCGAGGAAGCCCACGACCAGTCGCCTCAGAGAGAACTCCGCGTGGAGCAGGACCCAGACGATCGCGAGGAGCAGGTTCAACGCGAGGTGGTTCATCGGCTCATCGTCGCTGCACGAGGACCGCGTCCACGTACGGCGTCACTTCCAGGAGCGTGGTCGCCGTCCGCTCGAGATGCGCGAAGAGCGGCGCCGCCGCGAGGCCCAGGATCACGGTCAGCGCGCCGAGGCCGAGCGTCGCGCCCAGCATGCCCCGGTCGCTGCCGGCGCCACGCGACCGCAGGCCCGTGGGCTCACCCCAGAAGACAGCCGTCCATATCTTGAGCATCGACGCGAGCGTGAGGAGGCCGACGACGAGCGATACCGTGGTGGCGACGATGGCTCCGGCCCGGAAGCCACCGACGACGAGGAGCAGCTTGCCCCAGAACCCGCTGAGCGGGGGCAGTCCGGCCAGCGACATGGCGGGGACGAAGAAGCCCGCGGCCACCCACGGGTGCGTGCGCGCGAGCCCGCGGGCGTGGCCGAGCGCCCCCGGCCCTCCGATGCCCTCCACGACTCCCCCTGCGAAGACCAGCGCTGTCTTCGCGACCATGTTGTGGATCGTGTGGAACAGCCCCGCTGCCACCGCGATCGGGGTGAACAGCGCGAGCCCGAAGATCATGTAGCCGACCTGGCTCACGATGTGGAACGACAGGATGCCGCGCATCGTGCTTCGCCCGAGCGCCCCCACGACCCCGATGACCATCGTGACCGCGGCGATCACCAGGAGCGCCGGGCGGAGCGCGCCGGGAGCGGCGGCGCCCAGGAGCGGAACGGTGCGGAACAGCGTGTAAACGCCTACCTTGGTGAGGAGCCCGGCGAAGAGGCCGTTCACCACGGCCGATGCCTCCGGGTACGCGTCGGGCAGCCAGAAGAACACCGGCGCCAGGGCCGCCTTGACCATGAAGACGACGATCACCAGCGCCCCCGCACCCCAGAACGCAGAAGGCAGGCCCCCCTCGCGGACGCGCACCGCGAGCTCGGCCATGTTCACGGTGCCGGCCGTGCCGTAGACCGCGCCCACGCCGCCGAGGAGCACGGCGCTGGCGACGAGGTTGATCACCACGTACGCGAGCGCATGCTGCTGCCCTGCCGCCCGGGTGCCGAGCGCGAGCAGCGCGAAGGACGAGAGGAGCATGAGCTCGAAGAACACGAACAGGTTGAAGAGATCACCGGTCACGAGCGAGCCGTTGACCCCTGCCATCATGAGCTGCTGGAGCGGGTAGAAGCACCGCCGCTCGCGCGCATCGCGCAGCGATCCGGGCGCGTAGGCGAGCGCGGCCAGGGCCACGATCGACGCGAACAGCAGCATCAGGGCGGCGAGCGAGTCCGTCACCCACACGATGCCGACGCGCGGGCTCCAGCCTCCGAGCGCGAGCACGAGGATCGCGCCGCGGGTCGTCCGGGCGGTGATCGAAAGAGCGGTCGTGAAGAGGAGGACGCCGCTTCCGAGCGACAGCCACCGCTCCAGCCGAGGCTTCCCGGAGAACAGCGCCAGGAGCGCCGCGGTGGACAGGGGCAGCAGCACCGGGACCGCCACGATCGCGGCGCTCATGCGTCGTCCCTCCCGGACGGCTCATCGCTCCGCTTCCTCCGGTGGATGTCGACGGCCATCGCGAGCAGGAAGGCGGCCATCCCGAAGCCGATCACGATGGCCGTGAGGATGAACGCCTGCGCGAGCGGATCGGCGGCGGGGAGGGCGAGGGCGGCGGCCGGATCGTCCTCCGGGATCAACGGCGGCGCCGCGTCCGCGGGCATGCCCGAGGCGGTCAGCACGAAGAGGTTCACGCCGTTGGACAGGAGGAAGAAGCCCATCGCCACGAGCTGCACGTCGCGGGACAGCATGAGGTACAGACCCGCGGCGAGGAGCACCCCGGCGGCGATCGCGGCGGCTCCAATCACGGCGGCGCCTCCGCGGCGAAGGCGTCGAGCGCCTTGATCGCAGCGCCCACCACCGTGAGATAGACCCCGACGTCGAAGAGCAGCGTCGTCGAGAGGCGGAGCGCGGGAGCCTCGGCGGCGCCGATCTGCACGTGGTAATGGGTCAAGAAGCCCTGGCCGCGCGCGACGGCTGGCAGCCCCGACGCCGCGGCGACGAGCAGGCCGATCCAGGGCATCCGGCAGGCGAGCGGGGGGAGCGCGGCCCGCACGGTGCCCGCGCCGAAGGCGAGGGCCGCCAGGACGAACGCGATGGTCGTGACGAGCCCGGCGATGAAGCCGCCGCCCGGCGCGTCGTGCCCGCGGAGCAGCAGGAAGAGCGCGAAGACGACGATGAGCGGGAGCACCCCGGTGGCGACGTAGCTCAGGAAGGGCGATCGCATGACCCGGACCCCTCTGGGCTGGACGCCGGCGTCGGCTCGCGCCGCGGGCGCAGCGCCGCCGCGCCGAGCGCGGCGACGGCGAGCACGGTGATCTCGCCGAGCGTGTCGGCGCCCCGGAAATCCACGAGGATGACGTTGACGGCGTTTCTTCCGTGGGCCTCGGGGAGCGACAGCGCAAGCTGATCCGCTCCGGCAGGGGCTCTCGGAGGATGGACACCGGTGCTCCAGGCGAGGGCTGCCGCGAGGGCCGCCACGGTGCCGGCCACCGCGGCGTGCGCGATGCGCACCCCTCGAGGCCGCGCGTCGGGAGCGAGCCTGGGGAGCCTGCGAAAGGCGAGCAGGAGCAGGATGAGCGAGACCGTCTCGACCAGGATCTGCGTGAGCACGAGGTCGGGCGCGCGGAAGAGGATGTAGAAGACCGCGACGCCGTACCCCGCGACCGCCATGGTCACGATCCTGGCGACACGGCTCTTCCCGAAGGGCGTCAGCGCTGCGCCGGCCACGACCATGAGCGCCGGGAGGCACGCGATCCCGCGATCGGGGCCCCACGTCCCCGTGCCGGCGAGCCCATCCCCCAGGGCGACGGCGGCGCACGAGGCGGCGGCGGCGAACAGGAGCATGACCGCCAGGTAACGCGGCAGTCCCCCGGCCTGTACGGCTCGACCGGCCCAGCCCGAGAGGTGGAGGACGGCCCCGGAGATGCGGTCGGAGAGGATCTGTGTCTCCGGCTCGCTGGGAGGTTTTGCGAGCCGCCTCCAGAGGAGATAACCGCCCACACCCAGCGCGATGGTGCTCGAGCTGAGGGCGAAGAGCGCGTCCACGTGGTGCCACACGGCCAGCCACCCCAGCCGCTCGGCTCCGGGCTCGAGGAGGGAACCCAGCCGCCCGGGCGCCACGCCGCCGATCACCTGCGGGGCGAGCAGGATGAGGGGGACGCGCAGCAGCCATGGCGAGAGCTGGTGCCGCGGATGCCCGCGATCTTCGGGCGGGATCTCGGGCCCCCAGAACGAGCTGACGAAGAGCTTGAGCGCATAGGCGACGGCGAAGGCCCCGCCCACGAGGGCCGCCACGAGCGCGGCCACGCCGGCCGGGGAACGAACGGTGAGCAGCGCCTCGTAGAGGACCTCTTTGCTGATGAAGCCGAGCACGAAGGGAAAGCCCGCCATGGCGGCGGCGCCGAACCCGATCAAGACCCCGGCGACCGGCTCGCGCCGGAACCAGTGCTCCTCCTTCAGCACCGACAGATCGCGTGTGCCCGTCACCTTCTCCATCCAACCGACGAGCAAGAACAGAGAGGACTTGTACAGCGCGTGGTTCGCGATATTGAGCAGCTCACCGCGCGTCCCTGCCCTCGCATACAGGCCGTAGAGCGCGGTCAGCACGCCGAGGTACGCCACCGTGCTGTACGCGAGGAGCTTCTTCAGGTCCCAGGCCCGGACGGCATCCCATCCGGCGACGACGAAGGTGGTGAGCCCCACCGTGACGAGGACAGGTTGCCAGACGGGGGACGCATGAAACACCGGGAACAGGCGGCCTATCAAGAAGACGCCTCCCTTCACCATCGTGGCGGAGTGAAGGTAGGCGCTGACGGGCGCGGGCGCGGCCATGGCGCCCGGGAGCCAGAAATGGAACGGGAACTGCGCCGATTTGGTGAACGCCCCGGCGAGCAGGAGGATGAGCGCGGTGACATGGGCCGGGTTCGCGATGATATCGCCCGCGCGCGGGGCGAGATCGGACAGGTTGTAGGTGCCGGCCATCTGCCCGAGCAGCACCACGCCGGCGAGCATCGCGAGGCCCCCTGCGCCCGTGACCAGGAAGGCGCGGATCGCGCCGCTCCGTGCCTCCGGATCGGTGAAGTCCATCCCGATGAGGAGAGCGGACGCGATGGTGGTCAGCTCCCAGAAGACGTAGAGGAGCACGAGCGAGTCCGAGAGGACGACCCCGATCATGGCCCCCATGAACGCGAGGAGCGTCGCCCAGTAGGCGGGTTTGCCCTTCGGTCCGAGGTATGCGCGGCTGTACTGGACGACGCCGAGGCCCACGCCGGCGACCAGCAGCACGAAGAAGGCGCCGAGGCGGTCCAGGCGCAGGTTCGCCGTGATCCCGACGGAGGGGAGCCACTCGATCGGGATCGTCGTCGATGCCCCCCCGGACACCTCGGACCAGCGCGGAAGCATGAGGAAGAGCACGAGCACAGGGGGGAGGAGCGCGACGCGTCCGGCCCACCGCGATGAGAGAAATAGCACGAGCGCCGCGCCCAGGAAGGGAACAGCGATGGTCCATGCGAGGGTCGGTAGCATGCGAGAACCCTTGTTGCCGAGCGGGGTACGTCCCCCCTGGCATGTGGCTACGCTCTGCCCTGCATGCCGCGATGGGCTCTCCGTTCTCCGCGCGCGCTCCGCACAAGCCATCGCGCCCGTGGGCGTCGGCGCCGCATGCGTTGAGCCGCGGGCTCACCGCGCGAGTTCGAGACTTCTGCCGGCGCATAGGTCGCCGGCACGCACACGGCGCTGCACGGCAGGCTCGGCTGAAGGATGGTGCGCCAGACCGGCGCTGGCCACAGGCGACCTTGCGGCGGATCGCGAGCGAGGATCAGGAGATCGACCTGCTCTCGCCGCGCCAGGCGGAGCAGCTCGGCGGCTGGATGACGGGTGATGACCTCGACGTGTGAGGTCGCCCCGTCGAGCGCGCGTGGTTCCACCGGGCTGCGAGCACCGGCCGCGGGCCTGTCGCGGTAGGGATGCACGGTGCCTCGGGTCGCCGCGGCAGACACGAGCCGCGTCCAGAAGCTCACGAAGCCGAGCTCTCGGTGAAAGGTCGCGACGAGCGCTTCGAGCGGTCCCGCGCCGTCGAGCCCAGTGAGCCAGCCCAGAGCGGCTCGAGAAGCGTCGGAGGGATCGAGCCCGACCAGGACGCGCAAGCTGCGCTCGCCTCGCAGCCAATCGACCAGGCGATCGGAGCTTTCGGCGACCAGCACCGGGACGGGCGAAATCCGGAGTAATTTTTCGACGCCGTCCCCGAGCAGCCTCTCGAGCCGGTTCCCGGGGCGGTGCGAGATCACCATCAGGCGGGCTCGGCAGGCGCTCGCGATCTCGGCGAGCCAGACGTGCCGGAACCCGGCGACGAGCCGCGCCTCGACCCGCGCTCCAAGCTGTCGCAGCGCGTCGGTCTGCCGGTCGAGCATCTCGCGCTCTGGATCGAGCAGCGCGTCCTCCTCGTGGCCGATCAGGAAGTCGGAGCCGAGCTCGTCGACGACGTGGACGAGATAGAGCTCCTCGCCGAGCCGCTGGGCGAGGGAGGCAGCGGCCCGCCCAGTTTGCTGTGCGGCTGGAGAAAAGTCGGTGTCGCAGACGATGGGCATGGCTTGCCATGAAGGAGCGAAAGGTGTGCCTGCCTGTGCGGCGTGCGACGACTGCGCGCTCGGTTGCTGGGCCAGCGACCGCGCAGCCGCCTCGCCGGCCCCGACCGGTCACGCGCGGCGTCCCGCTGCCGCTCGTCGAGCGAGGCGGACGGTCCCTGGAACTCCTCGAGCGTCCGGCTCAGCGCCTCGAGCTCCGCGGCAGCCTCGTGGAAGCGATGCTCGCCGAGCAGGCGCAGGTAGCTCGCGTAGGCCTCGTTGGCCCGCTGCGCCAGCCCGTCGGTCACGCCGGGCCCACCCGGCGCCTCCGGCACGCCGGGCAGGCCCGCCGCGGCCGCCGCCGGGGGCGCGCCGCCGTCGACGAGCCCGCGCAGCGCCGCGTCGAGCGAGCTCGTGTAGCTCATCCGATCGCCGTGCATCACCATCACCACGCGGAGCTCCGGATACGCCGCCGTGTCCGCCTGGAGGAAGATGGGTTCGACGTAGAGGAGCGTGTCCTCGACGGGGATGACCAGCGCGTTGCCGCGGATCACCTTCTGGCCGCGCTGGCTCCACAGCGAGAGCTGCGCCGACAGCGCTGGATCCTGATCGATCTTGGTATCCATCTGCTGGGTGCCGAGGACACGCGTCTCCTTGGGGAACTTGTACGCGAGCATGCGCCCGTAGTTGGCGCCGTCGGACATGCCGGCGATCCAGCCGATGAGCACCTGCCGGTTCTTCGGCGTGAACGGCAGGATCAGGGTGAACTCGGGTCGCCCCTCGCCCGGCGGCTTCCACATCACATAATAGGGCTCCACCGGCTGGACCTCCTCGTAGTACTTCTCGGTCGCGCGCGTCCAGAGATCCTCCTGGTTGCAGAACACCTCGGGATCCTTCATGTGGTACTTCGCGTAAACGAGCCTGCGCGAGGAGGAGATTCTCCGGGTAACGCACGTGCGCGCGGAGCTCCGCCGGCATCTGCTCGCGCGGCAGGAGCAGGCCGGGGAAGATGCGGCTGTAGACCTGGATGATCGGATCCTCCGGCTCGAAGATGTAGAGCCGCACCGAGCCGTCGTAGGCGTCGACCACCGCCTTGACCGAGTTGCGCACGTAGTTCGCGCGGCGGAGGTGATGCGTGAACCCCGCCCGCCCGCCCGCGTCGCCCAGCGCGCGCGCTCCGCTCATCCCGGTGCCTTCGGCGGAGAAGAAGCTCTCGCTGTAGGGGTAGTAGCTCGACGTGGTGTACGCATCGACGATCCAGTGGAGCCGCCCGCCGGCGACGACGATGTACGGATCGCGATCGAGCGCCAGGAAGGGGGCGATCGCCCCCACGCGCTCGCGGACCTCGCGGCGGAACATCACCCGGCTGTCCTCCGTGGGGATGCTGGACACGAGGAAGCTCGTGCCGCCGAGCTTCCACCCGAAGAGGAGCTTGCGGAAGAAGCCGTTGAGCGCGATCCCGCCGGTGCCCGCGTAGCGCGTATAGACGTTCTCCGAGCCGCTCGGATAGTCGAGCTCCGGCTCCCTGGAGTTGGCCACCACGTAGCCGTGGGTGGTCTCACCGTAATAGATCTCCGGGCGCTCGACCTCGAGCTCGGAGGAGGCGGAGACGGGCGGGATGTCCTTCACGAGCAGGTTCGGCTGCCCGTCGTGCGTGAAGTCGTGCGCCGAGGCCATCGCGACGCCGTAACCGTGCGTGTACTTGAAGCGACGGTTGACGAAGGTCTGGTGCTCGCGCGGCAGGTTCTCCGGGCTGAGCTCGCGCGGGGCGAGCATCACCTGCCGGTAGCGGTCGCCCACGGTGTAGCGATCGATGTCGATGCCGGGCATGTCGTAATAGAGGCGGATCGCCTGGAACTGATGGAGCACGGCGTCGAGCGCGCGCGTCCCAGAGGCGCACCTCGGACAGGAGATCCTGGTTGTTCTCCAGCGTCTCGCGGGTGAGCCGGTCGGAGACGGGGAACTCGGTGACCTCGACGTCGTGGAGGCGGAACCCGGCGCGGGTGAACGCGATGTTGTGGGCGAGGTAGGGGCGCTCGAGCGCGAGCTCGTTGGGCACCACCTTGAGCCACTGGAAGAGCAGCGGGAGCACGTACATGCCGAGCGCCCACGGCACCGCCACGAGGAGCGCCGGCAGCGCGGCGAGCCCCGCCAGGGCGCGCCGGCCCGCCCTGCGCTCGCCGGCGATGAGGCGGCAGAGGGCGCGCTGCACGGGCGGGAGGAAGAGCGCGAACCCCATGAGCGCCGCGATGACGGCGACGATCCGGGTGGCGGGCAGGCGCACGTGGACGTCGGTCCAGCCCGGACCCACGACCACGCCCCAGGGCGAGTACATGAGGTGATATGCCGCGAGCCAGCGCCCCCAGGCGACGACGAGCGCGAGCGCGCCGAGAGAGAAGAAGAGCGCGCGGTACCGTGCGGCGACGGCCGGCGCGGCGCCCGCGGCGGAACCCACGATGTCCGGCGCTGCGGCGTGCTCCGCAGGAGGCGCTGCGACGTGCTCCTCGGCGGGATAACGGATCCTCCGCCGCACCGGCGCGAGGCCCGCGTCGACCGCTGCCCCGGCGAGCGCGAAGAGCGCGAGGGCCCACGCAAGGATGTGGACCGCATCGTAGAACGGCAGCGAGAACAGGTAGAACGAGGTGCTGCGGCCGAGGATGGGGTCGCGCAGCTCCGTGGGCGCGCGCTCAAGGAAGCGCAGGATCACCTGCCAGCCGAGGAAGCCCCAGACGGCGCCTAGCTAGCCTCCTCGATCCCGTGAACCGCACACCCCGTCGGACCCCGCCTTCCTGGCCCGCATCGCCGCCCGCGCGGCCCTCCTGGGGGGCGCCGCGGCGCTCGTCGGCTGCGAGGCGCTCCTCGGCATCGAGGACGTGTCGCTCGACCCGGGCGCGGGCGGCGGCGGCGCCAGCGTGTCGTCGTCCTCGGCGTCGACCTCGGCGTCGACCTCGACGCACGGCGGAGGGCCGGCCGAGGGGGGCGGAGGGCAGGGGGGCCAGGCCCAGGGCGACTTCACGTTCGCCATCCAGTCGACCGGGGTCAACGTCCCGTACAACGGCGTCAATCACGTCGACGTCGCGATCACCCGGATCGGCGGCTTCGACGGGCCGGTCGAGGTCGACGTGCAGGCGCCGCCTCCGGGCCTCGTCGCGAAGGCGATCACCATCCCGCCGGGCAGCAGCGCGGGCAGGCTGGAGGTCGGCGCCTCCGGCGCGCTCACGCTGGGCACCACGTTCGACCTCGAGCTCATCGCGACCTCCGGCGGGACCGTGCGCACCGACGCCGTGCGCGCCGTGGTCACGGGCAAGCCCGGCACGCTCGACGAGAGCTTCGGCGAGGCGGGCATCTCCGCCTGGAAGCTCGACTCCGACGGCGGGGGCCTCCACGACATCCGGCAGACGGCGCAGGGGAAGATCCTCACCGCCGGCACCAGCATCGACGGCCTCGGCGGGTCCCGGCTCAAGGGCTTCCGCCTGCTCGGCGACGGCGCGGCCGACGCGTCCTTCGCGGGCGGCGGCGGCGTGTCGGACCGCTTCTGCGGGTGCACGAAATACCAGGAGATCCGTGGGATCACGCGGCTCCTGAACGGCTCCGTCTTCCTGGTCGGCTACGCCCCCGGAGAGACGACGGACGACATCGCCTTCCTCCGCTACCGCGACGACGGGACCCTGGACCGCGTCGACTCGGGCAACACGGGCAAGGATCTGATCGATCTCGGCGGCGAGGAGCGCGTCGCGGCCATGGATCTGTCGGCCTCGGAGCGGCTCCTCGTGACCGGCCAGCGCGACGGCCAGCTCTTCGTGGCGGCCATCAACCCCACGTACGGGCGCCTCGACCGCGACTTCGGCGCGGAGGGGTGGACCGTCCCGTTCATGGGCAGCCCGGGCGCGAGCGCGGGCACGGCGCTCGCGGCGGGCGCGCGCGGCTCGACGCTGGTGGCCGGCTGGGTGGAGGACGGCGGCGAGCGGGACATCGTGCTGCTGGAGCTCGCCTCGAACGGCGCGCTCGGCGGCTTCGGGAGGGTGCAGGTGACGCGCGCCGGCCGTCAGGAGCCGGTCGCGATGGCCGTCCAGCCCGACGGCCGCATCGTCGTGGCCGCGCGGAGCGAGGAGGGGGGATCGAGCGACTACCTCGTGGTGCGCTTCGAGGCGGACGGCACGATCGACGAGACCTTCGGGGAGGACGGGCAGGCGCTCGCCGGCGTTCCGGGCGGCGCGGCGGTCGACATGGCGCTGCAGCTCGACGGCCGCATCGTGGTCGCCGGCAACGTGGGGGAGTTCGCGGCCAGCCGGCCCACGCTCGCGCGCTTTCTGCCGGACGGCGCGTTCGATCCGACGTTTGGCGAGGGCGGGGTGCAGGCGGTGTTCCTCGGCGAGGAGAACGCCGTGCAGTCGATGACGGTCTCGGCCGACGGCAAGCTGCTCGTGGCCGGCACGCGGCAGACGTTCCCCACGTACGGCCTCGTCGCGCGGCTATGGAACTGAGCGCGGGCGCGCTTCCGTCGCGGCGTCGCGGCGTCCGCCTGCCGGGCGCGGCGGCCGCCGCGCCCGGCAGGCCGCTGCGGCTCAGAACGGCGAGCCGTCCACGCGCGTGCCGGGCGAGCTGGCGCTCGCGGCGAGGGCGGTGTGCAGCGCGAAGGGCTGTCCCGGGGTGGCGTCGGGGTCGCGGTTGATCGAGACGCCGTCGGTGGAGAGGGTCGCGTCGTAGGTCATCGCGTCCACGGTGGCGCCGGACGCGTCCTTGAGCGTCACGGTGTCGTCGGTGTTGGTGAGCTCGAGGCGCCCCGTGGAGGCGGCGACGGCCCCGCTCGCGCCGGGGGGCACGGCCGTCGCGCCGCCGTACACCACGATGGCCGCGTCGGGCGCGAGCGTCGTCCCGGCGGCGAAGGTGTGCCGCACCGACACGCGGTCGGAGAGCGTCCACCCGCCGAGGGAGGCGGCCGACGAGCCGAGGTTCACGATCTCGACGAACTCGCTGGCCGTGTCGCTGCCGGGCTCGTTGGCGAGGATCTCGTTGAGGAAGACGGCGGCCGTGCCCGGCGTCGGATCGACGGGGGACGCGTCCACGGGGATCAGGAAGTCGCGCACGACGCCCATGTGCTGCATCTGGTCGGCGCCGCTGTCGGTCGCGAGGGCGGGGCTGATTTCCGCGATCGGCGTGTAGACGCGGGTGTCCGCCACGAGGCCGTTCGCGAAGCTGCTCTCGCCGATCATGACGGCGGTCTCGTGCGCATCCAGGTCGGCGTCGACGAGCACCCAGTCGTACGGCTTGCTCCTGCCGGCGTTCGTATCGGAGTCTCCGTTCCTGTCGGCGGGGTAAGGGCTGGACGTGACGACGACCTCCGACAGGGTCGAGATGCACGGCTCTGTCCGGGTGTCGGTGTTGAAGTCGCCGCCGATGACCAGGTAATCGCCCTCGGGGAGGCTCTCGCGGATGCGCTCGACGAGCTGCCGCGCCTCGGCCTGGCGCCTGCTCGAACTGGCGGTCAGGAAGTGGACGCTGACGGCCCAGAGGTCGATCGGCCCGGGGATGTCGATGCGCGCCCAGGCGAAGTCTCGGTTGGGCGCCTCGCTGTCCTCCCACTCGCCGGCTTCGAGGATCGGGTAGCGGCTCACGATCCCGTTCGGGATCTGCGCGCCCGCTTCGCGGTAGTAGCTGAACGTGCTGTCGAAGGTGTCGTTGACGAAGGTGCGGAGCGCGTCCGCGCCGTTGTCGCCGTAGTTGAGCTCCTGGAGCAGGACGATATCCGGTCTGACCCCCTGCATGATGCGCTTGCCGTGGCCTGGGTCGTAGCTCTGGCGCGTTCCGCTCGTGAGGTTCGCGGCCATGAGCCGGACGCGCACCGGGGGGACGTCCTCGCCGCCGCCGGAGCCACCGGAGCCACCGTCGCCGCCGGAGCCGGCCTCGCCGCCGGAGCCACCGTCGCCGCCGGAGCCACCGTCGCCGCCAGCGCCTTGGCCACCGGCGCCACCCTGGCCGCCGGCGCCGTCTTGGCCACCGGCGCCACCCTGGCCGCCGGCGCCATCCTGGCCGCCGGCATCGCCCTGGCCGCCGGCACCGCCTTGGCCGCCGGCACCGCCCTGGCCGCCGGCGCCGTCTTGGCCGCCGGCGCCGCCTTGGCCGCCGACGCCGCCTTGGCCGCCGGCGCCGCCCTGGCCGCCGGCGCCGCCTTGGCCGCCGTCACCGCCTTGACCACCCGCGCCACCCCGGCCGCCGGCGCCGCCGCCCCCACCGCCTTCACCGCCGGCGCCGCCCCCGCCGCTGGCATCGCCGCCGCCGCCCAGCCCGCCGGCGCCCGCGGTGCCGCCCTCCCCACCCGACGATGTCGACGACGAGAGGTCTTCCCCTTCCACCGGCGGCGAATCGGCGCCGCAGGCGGTGCCGGCGACGGCGGACAGGAGCAAGGACAGCTGCAAGAGCAGGTGCCCCACGGTCAAGGAAGACAACACGCGCATCTCGTTGCACCGGACCTTTCTTGGTTCCTTTCATGAGAGCATGAAGGCGAGCGCGGCACATACCCTGATCGTCGGCGAGGTCCCGATCTGAGACACCAGGAGGCCATGTGTGCGGAGGTCGCGTATTCTGCCTTACGCCCGTTCCGTCGCGAGCCCCGAACCTTCCGTCTTCCGTCTTCCGTGCTCGTCCTTCGTGCGCGTGCGCGTGATCGACCCCGGAGCAACTCGCGCACAAGAAAGCGCGCATCCGCGTCGGGTAGGCCGAGATCGACGGCAGCCTCGAGGATCACGCCAAGTCGCCCCTCGTGAGCAACGTATCCTTCGATGCGCTGCGCGCGGGGTGTTCGACACAAACGTGTCCGGCGCCGTCGCCGTTACCCAGGCGATGCTGCTGGCGCAGACCGTCGTCGCACCTCTTCAGCGCGCGCGGCGTCGCCCTCCCGGAGCGAGACCCGCCCCGGGGGCGCCGTAGCGCAGCCCGTCGATCAGCAGGTCGACCATGCGCCGACTGTGGAGAGCTCCGTCCTCGCCGGTGGCGATGCAGAGGTTGCCGACCGCGCGCAGCAGGTCGTACGGCTCGACGTCGGCGCGGATCTGACCGGCGCTCACCGCCGCGTCGAGCAGCGATTGGAGGGCCGGCTCGAGGTGCTGCCGGAAGTACTCCGGCAGGGCGTCGAAGGCAGGGTCTCCGGAGTGCAGGGCCGCGGCGAGCCCGCGCTTTGTCGCGATGAAGCTCGTGTATCGGCGAAGCCACCGCGCCAGCGCCTCGGCCGGCTCGTGCTCGCGCGCCAGCGCGGGGCCGGCGGCGGCGCATGCGTCGACCTCGCGTCGAAACACCGCCGCGACAAGGTCGGAGCGCTGCGGGAAGTGACGGTAGACGGTCGCGACGCCGACTCCCGCCCGCGCGGCGATCTCACGCACGGGCGCGTCCACGCCCTTGGCGCCGAAGACGGCCTTGGCCGCCTCGAGCAGCGCGTCGAGGTTGCGTTGCGCGTCGGCGCGCACGCCCCGCGCCGCAGGCGCCTGCGCTTCGGGCTTCTCTGCTCTCGCGGATGGCTTCACATCGTCCCTGCCTCGGTCGGATCGTGCGCCAGCGCCCTGCCCCTGACAATCGGAATAGCGATCCGTTTCGCTCTGCCTGAAAACGGAGCGGTGTTCGCGCGCTCCGCGCCGGCGACGTGCTCTTCGTCCTCCGCTCGCTTCCGGTGCCCTACCCTGGCGGCCCTCGCGAACGCCCCGGAGAAAGCCCGATGAAGCGACCTTGGACCAAGACGATGGGCGTGCTCGGCGTGCTCTGCCTCGCCTGCCTGGTTCTCCTCGTCCGCCCCTCCTGCTCCCGCTCCACCCCGGCGCCGCCGAGCAGCGCCGCGCCTCCGCCGGCGAGCGCGGGGCCGGCCGCGGGAAAGGCGCGCCGGCGCGCGACCGAGCCGAAGCCCCGCGAGCCCGGGAGCATCGCCGGCCGCGTCGCCGAGCCCGCGGGCGCGCCGGTCGCCGGCGCCCTGGTCTGCGCCGTCGTCGAGCCGGCCGCGCCGGGCGCGCCGCCGTCCGCGGAGGCGCGCGAGCCGGTGTGCGCGCCCTCCGCGGCGGACGGCCGCTACGCGCTCTCCGGCCTGCCGCCCGCGCGCTGGACGATCACCGCCTCGGCGCCGCATCACCGCCCAGCGCGCTACGCCTCGCCCGACGCCGCCCGCACGCCGTTCGTCGAGCTCGGCGCCGGCGAGGCGCGCGCCGGCGTCGATCTGGTCCTTCTGGCCGGCGGGGTCGAGGTCAGGGGGCAGGTCGAGGATATCGGCGGCGGCGCCATCTCCGGCGCGCTGGTCACGCTCG
Source organism: Sorangium sp. So ce836 (assembly GCF_028553905.1). Taxonomy (NCBI): domain Bacteria; kingdom Pseudomonadati; phylum Myxococcota; order Polyangiales; family Polyangiaceae; genus Sorangium; species Sorangium sp. So ce836. The sequence continues at coordinate 1,494,209 of NZ_CP102233.1, forward strand.
ACTGGCTCGAGCCAGGGATGGGCTCGGTGGTGGCGAGGTCCGACGCCCAGGGCCTCTACGCCGCGTGGATCGACGAGGGGCCCTACGTGGCGCGCGCTCAGGCCGACGGCTACGCCGCGGCGGCCAGGGACGGCGTGGCGCCGGGGCCTTCGCTCAAGCTCCTGCTGACGCCGGCGTCCGCGCTCGTCGGGCGGGTCGTCGAGGCAGGCTCCGGGGCGCCGGTCGAGGGGGCGACGATCTCCCTCGACAGCGAAGGCGCGTGGGGAATGATGCACGGCATGCCCGCAGCGCGCAGCGACGCGGAGGGCCGCTTCCGCGTCGATCGGCTCGCGCCGGGGCGTTACCGGCTGGTCGCCCGCGCGCTCGGCAAGCTCGGCCAGGCGCGCGAGAGCGTGCTCCTCGGCCTTGGGCAGACCTCGCGCGAGGTGGTGATCGAGGTCCACCGCGCGCGCGTCGTCGCGGGCCGCGTGGCTGTCGCGCCGGACGGCGCGCCCTGCGAGCGCGGCGTCGTCGGCCTGCTGAGCCCGGGGCAGGCCGGGATCCAGAGCGCCGCCGTCGAGGCCGACGGCTCGGTGCTCTTCGACGCCGTGCTCCGCGGCTCCTACGAGGTGCTCGTGGCCTGCGCCCATCACATCGCAGAGCCGACCTACCCGGCCGTGGAGGTGGGGGACGCCGACGTGGAAGGCCTCGTGTGGACCGTGCGCGCCGGCCTGGCGATCCGCGGCCGGGTCGTGGACCGCGACCAGAACCCGGTCCTCGCCGCCGTCCACGCGTACGCGCCCGCGATGATGGGAGCCAGAGGAGCCACCGGAGCGGCCGCCCGGAGCGAGGCCGACGGGACCTTCGTGCTGAAGGGGCTCGCGCCCGCGAAGTACATGATCATGGCGCGTCCGGTCAGCCATGCCGAGCCCGCGCCCGTCGAGGTCGAGCTCCGCGACGGGCACGCCCCCGAGGTGACGATCGTGGTCGACCGCGGGGGCGCGATCGAGGGGATCGTCACCGACGAGGACCGGAAGCCCGTCGCGAGCGTGAACGTCTCGATCCTGGGGACACCGCCGGACATGGGGACGCCGGGCGCGGCGATGGGGCTCATGCGGCCGCCCGCGGGCGGGATGGTGAAGTCGCTCGACGACGGGAGCTTCGTCATGCGGGGGCTCCCGCCGGGCGATTACCAGGTCGTGGCCGGCGACGCGCCGCCGGCGCTGCCGCCGCAAGGCCCGGGCGCGCGCGGCGGGGCGCCACGGGCGGTCTCCGCGCGCGTGGAGGCGGGGGCGAGCGCGCGCGTCACGCTGGTCGTGGAGCGCCGGAACGGCGAGATTCACGGGCGCGTCGTGGACGACATCGGCGAGCCGGTGACGGACGCCTTCGTCCACGCCGAGCGCGAGCTCGAGGGCGCGATCCCGCCGGGGGCGAGCAACCAGGGCAGGGCGCGGTGGGGCGCCTTCGCGCAATCGCCGGTGCTCGCCGATTCCGAGGGCAAGTTCGTCGTCGGGAGCCTGCCCCAGGGCACGTACACGGTCCACGCGTACCGCAAGGGAGGGGGCGAGGCCTTCGCCGAGCACGTCCACACCGGCGACAGCGTGACGCTCACCCTGAAGCCGGCCGGCGCGATCTCGGGCACCCTCTCCGTGCCGTCCGGGAAGGTCCCCGAGCAGTTCACCGTCCGCGCGCTCGACCGCGGAGCGGCGCTCCTCCGCGCCGAGACCTTCGCCTTCACGGGAGGCGCATTCACGATCAGCGACCTCCCGGAGGGGCAATACGAGATCTCCACCGAAACGCAGGAAGGGACGGCGTCCGTGGAGGTCGCGCTCGCGCCAGGCGAGCAGCGGAGCGGCGTGGTGCTCGCGCTCGCGCCGCGCGCCTCGTTGAAAGGGCAGGTGACGTCGCTCGACGGCGGCGCGCCGATCGCCGGGGTGCGGATCAGCGCCTATCCTCGCAAGGGCGCGCCGTCCGTGGGCCCGGGCAGCCAGCAGGAGAGCCGCTCGGACGAGGCGGGGCGCTTCGAGGTGAATCAAGCCCCCTCCGGGCCCCTCATGCTCGTGTGTGCGCCGTCCGATCCGGTGGGCTCGCCCTACGACGTCGCGGTGCTCCCGGTGGACGCGCAGCCGGGCGCGGTGACCGACGTGGGGCGCGTCGTCCTGGCGAAGCGCCGCGTCGGGCCGGAAAATCCGCCTGGCGATCTCGGGTTCTCGATCAAGGACGCATTCGCCATGGATCTGTCCGCGCAGACCCTCGAGGTGATCGAGGTGCGCCCCGGAGGGCCCGCCGCGCACGCGGGCCTCCAGGTGGGCGACGTGATCGTGTCCGTCGACGGCCACGACGTCCGGGGGAAGATGGCGTATCTCTACCGGCCGCTCTCCACCGTCCCCGCGGGGACGCGGGTGACGCTCGGGCTCTCGCGCGGGGCGACCGTGTCCATCACGGCCGGCGGGATGCAGCCGCCCCAGGGACCGCCGGCCGGCGTACCCGCGCGGTGAGGGCCGCGCCCGCGCGGCGCCGAGCCTGCGCGCGATCGCGGGCCCGCGCCGCGCCGGCGCTGGCCCCGCGACCCCGGCGCTGGCTCAGTGCGCGCCGGTGTACTTGAACTCGAGGAGCGCTCCCGGGTTCTCCAGGGCCGTCGTGGCGCCGCCGTTCTGATCGCTCGAATTTCCGGCGGTGTCGGTGATGATGTAGAGCGTCCGGCGGTCCGGGCTCCACGCGAGATCGCGGTAGCGGTTCACGGTCTTGAAGAGGACGGCCGGCTCGCCGACCACGGATTTCCCGTTCGGGCTCAGCTTCACCCGGTAGAGCGCGCCCGCCTTGAGGGTGGTCATCAGGAGCGAGTTCCCCCACCCGCGGATGCCGTGCCCCCCGTGCCCCCCGTGCCCCCCGTGCCCCCCGTGCCCCCCGTGCCCCCCGTGCCCCTCGGTGGGGTAATAGTGGAGCGAGGAGGGCGCGATCGTCGGCCAGCAGATGTACTGGAGGAACCCGCACGCCGGATCGAAGAACTGGTAATCGTCGTCGACGGTGAAGAAGGTGTGGAGCGGCTCCGTGAAGTCCGGATGGTTGAAGGTGCTCTCCTCTTGCTGCGGGACGGAGGGCGGGGCCTGGTAGTCGTTCCACGCGAGCTCCTCGCACGGCGTCGGGCTCGAGGCCGACCAGTTGTCGTACGTGTAGGCCTGGTTGTCCCGATACCCCGCGACGTGGGGCCAGCCGTAGTTCTTGCCGGGCTTGATGAGGTTCAGCTCGTCGTCGGTCTTCGGCCCGTGCTCGTTCGCGTACAGCTTGCCGTCGCGACCGAACGTGAGGCCCTGCGGGTTGCGGTGGCCGTACGAGTAGACATGGCTCCGGACACCGTCGATCCGCGGGTTGTCGTGCGGGATCGAGCCGTCGAGGTTCAAGCGCAGGACCTTGCCGACGTACGTCGACCAGTCCTGCGCCGCGACCTGGGCCTTCGTGGGCAGAGCCTGCGCGCGGATCGGGATGCACTTCCTGCCGAACTGGTTGTTCCCCTGATCTCCGATCGTGTAATAGAGCTTCTGATCAGGGCCGAACAGGAGCCGCGCGGAGTTGTGATCGTCGCTCCCCGGCAGGCCCGTGATGAGGTCGAAGGGGCTCCCCAGCGTCTTGGTCGCCGGGTTGTACGTGTAGCGGCGGATCTTCGTCCTGCGGTCCACCGCCGTGCCGGGATCGGCGTCATAGGTGTACGAGACGTACACGTAGTCTCTCCCCTTGCCCTTCAGCAAATCCGGGTGCAGGACCAGGGCCAGGAGCCCGTCCTGCCCCCCCGCCTGGTACACCTCCGAGATGGTGATCGCCGTCGTCCGCACGCCGTCCTCCGGCCTCACGCGCACGACGCGCTTTCCGGTGCGCTCGGTCAACCACAGGGTGTTGTCCGGCCCCCAGACGATCCGCATAGGATACTCGAATCCTCGAGTGATCTCGCGCGACGTGAAGGACGCGTCGTCGGCGGCGGCGCCGGCCTCGTCATGGCCGAAATCATGGGCGAAGATGGCGTCGGCGTGAGCTTCGACCGGCTCGTCCAGGGGATCCGCCTGGACGCACCCGAGGACGGCCAACGAAGCCGTGGTGAGCAAACCAACTTGAGTCAGGAAAACAGCTGGGCCGCGTGAGATAACAAGCGACATAGAACTACCTCACTGTTTCGTTTCAAGTGACGTTGCCGACCAAATCCCACCGCTCCAGGGGGCGGTGGACGCGCTGGACAAAGCTTCGGCATCTACCGGGGACCGCATGGCTTCCGGTAAGGTGCGCCCCCGATTAGGGTAAGGTCTTTACTATAGCAAGCGCAGAGCTCGTCCGCACTGTCAAGGTTGATTTATGACGCCGGCACATGACCAACACGTGGCCGAGGCGACGAGTCCAGTGGCACGGACGTTGCTGCTCTGGTCAGCGCGTCACGCGACGGGCGGCGCGGATGCGAGCCTCGGAGTGAGCCATCACTGGCAGCGAGCGCACGATTGCGGCGCTCGCACGTGAAGAGGTGAATTGACGAGACGCCGAGAGGACGAGACGCCGAGAGAGCCTCTCTTCATCCTCTTGGCGTCCTTGGCGCCTTGGCGACTCCTTCTCTGGGTCGTTCTGGTGAGAGGGAGATGAACCGCCAAGGACGCCAAAGGCGCCAACGACGCCAAGGGGGGAATCGCTCGATTCTCCCGGCGTCCTTCGCGCCTCGGCGGTGTTCTTCTCGGGGGGCCGTGTCAGGAGGGCTGAACGTCGCGCGCCGCGCAGGGAGGCTGGAGCGCGGGGCGCTTACTTGGTGGGCGCCGGCTCCGCGGGCGCGCGGAGCGGGTCGATCGAGCGCGGGGTCCCGAACCCGGGGCCGCCGAGCGCGGTCTCGATCTTCTGATACACGCCCTCCCGCCCCGCGGAGCGCGCCGCATCGAGGAGGACGTCATTGCGGTAGAGCGTCAACATCAGCCCCGTCACGACCGACAGCGCGAGCATCAGGCGCTGCGCCCGGCCCGTGTCGCGCGCGCGAGCGCGGGGCGGCGCCTCGACCGCCTCGGCCGGCTGGATCATCAGCAGCGGGGCGCGCAGATCCGGCATCCCGGGCGGGGGCGTCGGCCGGGACGCCGCGAGGATCGCCGCCGGGGGCGCCTGCACCTCGGTCCGCGTCACCAGGTGCGGCGAGCTGTCCAGCTCCCCGATCGGCATCGTGGGTGAGACCGGAAACATCGACGACAGGCTCGACACCACCGGCGTCGGATGATCGGAATCCATGTTCCGCGACGGAGGACTGGGCGGGGGCGGCGGACCCCGCCGCGCCGTGCTCTGCGGAGCCGGGACCCGCGCCGACTCGACCGGGGGGTCCGAATCGAGCCCCGCCACCACGCCGAGCGGCTGCCACGTGGCCATCCCGGGCTTCCATATCTTCGTGGACTCGTCGATGAGGTCGAGCCGGAACAGATCGTCGAGCTTGTCCAACGTGAGCACCTTAATGTCGTCAGGCGCGATCGCGACGTGCCAGAGGCTCTCGCGATCATCGGTCGCCGGAACGGGCGGCGCGGGGCGCCTGGCTGGAACGGGCGGCGCAGGGCGCCGGGCCGGAAGGGGCGGCGGTTTCATACAAAGTCCTCCCTTGCGCGCGCGAGGATGCCACGGCCCGAGCGCACCTGTACACACCGACATGAGGCGCGGCGCGCTTTCGAGATGGTACGGATTTTTTCAGCGACTTGAGGCGCGACCCGTGGCGCTGGCGGGATCCTCGCCACGTAGGTATTCTCGCGGCCGATGGGGGCGGAGCATGGAGGCATTCATGAGCACAGCGGATGAGGTCGCGGCCAGCAACAGCGCTGGATCGTCCGGCTTCCGGCGCTGGGTCCGGCTGGTGCCGGCGCTCCTCCTCGTCGCGAGCGCGACGTTCGTGGCGGCCTACTACGTTCCGCTCCGCCGCGCTCACCTGCTCCTGATCGAGGAGCAGCGAAAGTCGAACCAGCGGGGCCAAGACCTCGAACAGACGCTGAGCCAGGTGCGCGGAGAGCTCCAGCAAAAGGCGGCGCAGGTCGAGAAGCTCGAAGCGGACCGACGGCAGACCGAGGACGCCAAGAAGTCGGGCCTCGCGCGGATCGAGCAGCTCAAGACCGAGCTCGCAGGGAAGCTCGACAAGCAGATCAAGAAGGGGACCGCGGCCGTCGCCGTCGCGGACGGTCAGGCGCTCGTCGCGCTCCCGGAGACGGCGGTGTTCGTTCCTCACAAGCTCGACGTGAGCCCGCAGGGCCGAGCCCTCCTGTGCCATGTCGCGGGCGCCGTCGCGGCCATCGGCCAGGCGCCGATCCGCGTGGGCGCGGTCAGCGGCCCTCCGGAGCTCGTGTCGCCCGCGCTGCAGAGCGGGTATCCGACGCCGTGGGCGCTCTCCGCGGCCCGGGCGGCGAGCGTCGCGCAGGCCCTCCAGGACGCGTGCTCGTTGCCAGGAGCCCGGCTGTCCGCGGTCGGGCACGCCGAGCACGACCCCGCCGGCGCGGCGCTCGGAGAGAGCAAGCCGCCCGCGGGGCGGGTCGAGATCTCCATCGCGCTGCCGGGCGAGCCGGGCGACGCGAGGTGACCGGCGCCGGGGGGGCGCCCGCGGCTCAGCGCGGGTCGCGCTCGAAATTGATCCTTTCATCGAGCACCCGCCTCCGCGCGAGCTCGACGAGCTCCGCGACGCGGATCACGACCCGCGTCGTCACGCGCCACCGAGGCTCTCCGCGACGATCCGGCGCAGCTCCTCCTCGACGAACCGCTGCTTCGACAGCACCGCCCGCACGCCGAGCTCGCGCAGCGCGGCGACGTTCTGCGCGTGGGTCGCGGCGGTCTGCGTCGTCAGCACCACGACCGGCACCCGGGCGAGCGCGGGCGTGCGCCGGAGCTCCGCCACCATCTCGAGGCCGTTCATGTACGGCATCTCGATGTCGGTCAGCACCACGTCCGGCGGCGCCGCCCGCGCCCGCGCGAGCCCCTCCCGGCCGTCGCTCGCCTCCTCCACGCGCAGGCCGATCGCCCGCAAGATCCCGGAGAGCAGCTCCCGCGCGACCGGGGCGTCTTCGACGACCAGCGCGAGCGGCTCGCGCTTGGGCACGACAAGCGCGAGCGGCTCGCGCTTCGGCGCGGCGGCCGCGGCGCGCGCCGGCGCCTCCCGGGGCGCCTGCCGCGCCCACGCGAACACCCGCTCGACGTCGAGGAGCAGCATCGCCCCGCCGTCCGCCGTCGGCGCCACGCCGCGCACGAGCGGCGAGCTCCACGGCAGCTCCTCCGACCGGACGAGGGCGACGAGCCGCGGGTTCTCGTAGCCGTCCACGCTCACCGCGAACAGGCCCGCGGCGTGGTGCAGCACGAGCGCCGCGTCCCCCGGCGCGGGCTGGCCCCCGTCGCCGAGCACCGCCCCGAGCGCGTAGACCGGCACGAGCTCCACGCCGGAGCCGCCGGCCAGGCGCACGCGCGGCCCGTCCGAGGTGCGCAGCACCTCCTCCAGCAGCATCACCGAGTGCACGGCGTGCGTCGGCACCGCGCACCGGAACCGGCCGCAGGTGACGGGGACCACCTCCTCGCCGTGGGGGCTCTTCGGCACGACGAGCAGGATCGTCGTCCCGAGGCCGGGCCTGGAGTCGACCCGGACCTGCCCGCCCAGCGCGCCGATCTCCCGCGCCACGACGTCGAGCCCGACACCCCGGCCCGAGATCGCGCCGACGCTGCGGGTCGTGGTGAGCCCGTGCGCGAACAGGTACGGGATGAGCTCGGCGTCGTCGAGGGACGCGACGTCCGGGACCACCTCGGCGAGCACCTCGCGCAGGCGCGCGAAATCGACCCCGCCGCCGTCGTCCTTCACCTCGACCCGCACGGCCGCGTCGGTCTGGACCACGGTCACCGCCACCGCCCCGCGGCCGGGCTTGCCGCGGCGGGCGCGGACGTCCGCGGGCTCGATGCCGTGGTCGACGGCGTTGCGCACGAGGTGCAGCAGCGCCGGCTCGAGGCGGCGCTCCACCGCCGCGTCGAGGAGCCCCGTCCCCTCGACCCGCACCTCGACGTCCTTGCCCAGCATGCGCGCCGCGCTCCTCGCGGCGAGCGACACCTGGTTCAGGAGGCGCTCGGTGCGCACCACCGACGCCCTGCGGACCACCTCGTCGAGCTCGCCGAGCGCGCGCCCGGCCGCGAACTCGTTGCTCGACCAGTCGGCCCGCACGGCGCCGAGGAGGCGCTCGATCTCCGCGCCGTAGCCGAGCGTCTTCGTGATGCGCTCCGCGACCCGGTCCGCGGCGGCCCCCCGGGGGTCGATCTCGACGAGCAGCGCGCGGAGCATGCGCTGGGCCTCGCGGAGCCGCCGCTGGAGCACCTCCCGCTCGCCGTGGAGCCGCTGCATCTCGTGCAGGAGCGCCCCGACCGCGGCGGCGTCGAGGGCGGCGGGCGGGGCGGCCTGGTCCGGCGCGGCCGCCGGGTCGAGCCGCGGCGGCAGGGCGCTCTCGGCCGCGGGGGCGGGCGGCGGCGCGGGCTCGCCGGCGGGGGCGCTCGGGCCCGTGAGCTCCGCGTGCGCCGCGCGGAGGGTCTCCTGCACGGGGCCGAGGTCGAGCGCGGCCGCCTCGCCGGCGCTCGCCGACAGGAGCCCGAGCGCCTCCAGCGCGCCGAGGAGGCTGTCGCCGGTGAGCTGCGTGGGGCGCGCGCCGCCCCGCACCGCGTCGATGACGGTCTCGGCCAGCTCGGCGAGGTCGCCGCACGCGGCGAGCTCCAGCATGTGCGCCTCGCCCTTCAGCGTGTGCAGGAGCCGGCGCAGGACCGGGAGGTTGCCGGCCTGGCCCTGCTCGAAGCCGAGCCAGAGGTCGGTCGCCTGGGCCACGCGGTCCGGCATGGCCCGGTGGAACGCGGCGACGAGGTCAGCCCGGCTCCTCATCCGCGTCCGCCTCGTCGATGGCCGGCGCCGGCCCCTCGCGCTTCGCCCCGGCCGGCTTCACCCGGAAGGTCTTCGCCGTCGCCTTGAGCGCGTGCGACAGCTGGAGCAGCGACTCGGCCGAGCGCGTCGCGTCCGCGCTGCTCGTCAGCGTGTCGTTCACCGCGCCGACGATGTCGACGATCGCGGTCTTCACCCGGGCCGTCCCCTCGCGCTGGTGGTCCACGGCGTCCGAGATCTTCGCGGCGGCGGCGGCCGTGTCGCGGGCCAGCTTGATGCCGTCCTCGGTCGCGAGCACGGACGCGTGGGAGGCGGCGTGCATGTCCGCCACGAGCTTGCGGATGTCGCGCACCGAGTCCATGACGTGCTCGGACAGCCGGCGCATCTCGGCGGCCACGAGCGAGAACCCGCGCCCCACCTCGCCGGCCTTCGTGCCCTCGAGCGCGGCGTTCAGGGCGAGCAGATCCGACTTGTCGGCGATGCTCTGGATCAGCGACAGGATCTCGCCGATGCGGTCCGAGTGGGTGCTGACGAAGCGCGTCTGCTTCGCGGTGCGCTGGACGCTGACGAGGCTCCGCTGGGCCATCTCGTGCACGGTGGCCGCGTCCTTGGCGATGTGATCGGCGCTGGCGGTCAGGGCCTCGACGGTCCGGCGGATCTCCTCGAGCGCCGCGTTCTGCTGGTTGGCGGTGGTCTCCTGCTCGCGGACCGACGAGAACATCCCGGCCGCGGCCGACGCGACCTCCGACGAGGTGTTGCCGATGCGCGTGGCGAGCTCCTGGAGGCTCGCGACCATGGCCCGGAAGGCGGCGAAGAGCTCCCCGTCGCCGGTGATCTTGCAGGTGAAATCGCCGCCCGCGACCCGCGACGCCGTCTCCTGGAGCTCGCGCAGCTGGGTGTTCATCCGCTCGAAGGCGCTGGCCATGTCCCCGAGCTCGTCGCCCGAGATCCGGAGCGACAGCCGCGCCGACACGTCGCCGCGGGCGATGCGGTCGGCCGCCTCCTTGATGTGGGCCATCGAGCGGGTCATGCGCGCCGAGATGACCCACGCGAGGCCGAGGCCGAGCAGCATGATCCCCGCCGACTGGAGGGCGATGGTCCTGCGCGCGTCGGCGCGGCGCTGGGCGATCCGGTCGCTGCGCAGCCCCACGGCGAGCGTCCCGAGCTGGCGGTCGCCGCTCCGCGAGCGGATCGGGGCCTCGCTGACGACGACGCTCCCGTCGTCCCCGCCCTGCGCGCCCGCCGGGCTCCCGGGCGCCTGCACCGCGCCGATCGCGGCGATGCGCGCGCCCTTTGCGTCGTAGACGGACACCCAGCTCACCAGGGGATCGGTCATGGCGGTCCGCAGGGTGTCCGGGAAAGTGTCTGGCGGCTGCTCGAGGTCCATGGCCACGCCGATGGGCTCCTTCAGCATCGTGGCGAGGATCCCGGCGCGCTCGCGCAGCTCGGCCTCGCTGGCCCGCGCCGTGCGGTCGGGGATCAGCCACAGATCGAGCGCCGACAGCACGATGGCGACCGCCGCCACGAGGGCGGCGATCTTCCAGCGGATGGAGCGAAAGTTGAGCATGGCGGCGGCGGAGGAGGATCGATGAGGGTCGCTGATCGATGGCGGACGCTGGGGGAGGGATCGTGAGTCGCGAATCGTGAACCGTGAATCCCGAGAGGGGCGGCGCGCCGGGCCGGCGGGCCTGCGGCCGGCGCCGCGAGGGCCCTAGTCGACGATGCGGGCGAGCCGGAGGAACTGCGGATCGAAGCGGAGGCCGATGGCGTTGGCGAGCTTCACGTTCAGGAGGAGCTCGGGCTTGGTGCCGGCGAGCCCCACGGCCACGGCGCAGCCGCGCTTCGTGTCGTCGCCGTCGCCGCACACGACGATGCGGACCACGGCGCCCTCGCGAGACGGGATGTCCGGGATGGCCGCGGCGAGCCCGCGCGCCACGTAGACCACCTCGGCGCCGCCGGCGCGCAGCGCCTCCTGCAGCTGGGCCTTTCCGGTGTACGTCACGCGCAGGACGGTCGCCTGCCGGCTGGCCACGGTCGTCTTCGCGGCCAGCTTCGAGAGCACGGTGGCCATCGCGTTCGCGTCCTCCGCGCTCTCGCCCGACTCCCCGCCGACGACGGCGAGCACGGCCGCGCCCTTCCGGCTCGCGAACCCGCTCTCGTAGCCGATGGAGCGCAGGAGGATGGCGCCCCTCAGCTCGTAAGGGACGGAAGCGGCCGAGCGGCCCTCGGCGCTCGCGGTGGTGACGAGCAGGAGGGCCATCAGCATTCGAATCGAGGAGCTCGGAAACGCCATGGGTCTCTGGTCAGCCTTGAACGACCTCGAACGGATCTTTGCCCAGCGCCGCATCAGACACCGATGTCGGGGAGGCGGCGGGCGTCGACCACCCCCACGTCACCGCTCCTTGCCGGCGAGCCGCCGGACGAGGGCCGGCAGGCGATCGAGGTTGCGCTTCGAGAGGACCGCGTCCGCCTGGACCTCCATCTGCAGCTGCTCGAGCTCGCGCTCGGAGTGCCCGGACATCAAGATGACGCTGAGGTGCCCGAGCCGCTGGTTCTTCCGGAACAGGGTGAGCAGCCGGTCCCCCCGGATGGTGGGCATGAAGACGTCGACGACGACGATCCGCGCCTGATGTCGCACGATGGCCTGGGTCGCCCCGATGGGGGAGGGGAGCGCGACCACCTGGAAGCCGGCCGAGCGCAGCAAGCGAGAGACCTCGTCCCGGGCGATCTCGCTGTCGTCGATGACGAGCACCGGCGGGCTCGGCGGCGCGCTCGACGGCGATTTCGGCGGCGGAGACGCGCTCGCGGGCGTCCCCGCTTCATCGGTCGGATCGGCCGGCGGCCTGGCCCGCGCCGTGGGAGATCGGGAGCTCGGATCGCTCATCGACCCAACCAGGCGGCCGGATCGCCGCGCGGCGCGACGGACGGCTGCGGCGCGCCCTCGGAGGCGTCGAGCAGGTGGATCACGTCGAGGAAGGTTACTACTCCCTCTCTGGTGTCGACCACCGCTTTCGGCGCGAGCTCTCCGAACACTTGTACCGCGCCAACACACCGCGTCTTGCCGGCGGGCAAACCCAGGTAACCCCGCTGCGTGCGGCAGACGACGATGCGGAGCGGCGCGGCCGCCGGCTCGGCGAGCGGGGCCGACACGATCACGATGATCCTGCCGCGGTCCTGGAGGATGCCCATCACCCGCGGATCGGCGCGCGGCAGCGGCAGGGGCGTGCGCCATGCGATCACCTCTTCGACCTGCTGCGCCCTCAGGGCGAAGGTGGCCGCGCCGAGCTCGAAGAGCAGGAGGTCGACAGCGGCCCTCTCGCGCGGCCCCTCGTCCGGGGCGTCGTCGTGCAGGTCGAGCGGCGCGTGAACCTGAGTGGGCGCGTCGGACAAGGTGTCCTCGATGTATCACAACGGCTGAGGCCGGGGAGCCGGTTTCGCGCTCGTTCTCGTTCGATTCATGCGGTATCGGGCGTCTTCTGACTCACCAGGCCAGCCGCGCTGTGACTCACCAGGCCAGCCGCGCTGTGACTCACCAGGCCAGCCGCGCTGTGACTCACCAGGCCAGCCGCGCTGTGACTCACCAGGCCAGCCGCGCTGTCCTGCGGCGCCCTCTCGCGCCCATGCGGAGCTCGCGGTCGCGCTGCGCCGCTCTCCCGGGCGGCGCGCTGGCTGAGCGCGCGCGCAGTGACGCGCGCGCAACCCTGACCACAGTGCAGCTGGACGCCCGTCGGCGTCCGTGAGCGGTTTCGGCTGAGGCGCCGACATGGTTGTCCAGGCGGCTCAGCTCGGCGCGCTCGATGCCCTACGACCGGATCACGTCATGGAAATGGCTTCAGCTTCTCGTCTGGAACCCGCCAGGCGTGGTGAACGTCCGGAATGCCGCATCGAGGCCATCCGGAACGTAGATCACGAGTGGAAGCTTGGAGTTGTAGCGGATCATCTCTCTCGCAATGGTCGCCGTCGGCTCACTGATCTCCGGGCACCGTGGCCCGTCATGGCTTCTTCGTCGGGCGGCACTGATGATCGGTCTCGATCCGATCGACGGACGCTCGTCGCCCTGGTCGCTCCCTCGGCCCTACGCCTCGCGACTTGCAGCGCGGAGCGCCTCCCCGAGGGACCAGACGGAGATCGCCAGCAGGGCCACGTCCTTGATCAGGAACTGACCGAGCGCGCCGATCGCTGGGAACCCGCCGATGTCATCCGCCCACGCTCCGGGTGTCGTGATCAGGAAGCTCAGCGTGCTCAGGAACGTCAGCACCCCGAGCAGGCTGCCGACGGCCGCGATCCGAGCGGACCACGGCCGGGACAGGACCGCGAGCCCGATCGCGATCTCCGTAAATCCGAGCAGGTTGGACATCCCCTGGAACCCCAGCACGGGATATGTCCATGAGAACATCGGGCTGTTCTCGATGAACGGTCGGATCGCCTGCGCCTCGAGCACGGTGAACTTCATGCCGCCGATCCACAGCAGCGTGAGCGCCAGACCGGCGCGGAGCAGGCGGCCGCCGAGGGCCTCGATCCGGACGCCCCACTCGGTTAGGCTGGGCTCCGTGCGCTTCGTAACCTGGATGTCGGCGAGCTGGGCGGTACGGTCGGTGGTCGACATGGTGGGCTCTCCCTCGTGGATTCGGTCTCTCGGGCCTGCCTCGTCGGCGGCCCGCTCTCGGTCCATGGGACGCCGTGGGGGCTCCGGTTCTTACTTCCGCAGGGGGACTCTTTTCGAGGCGGCCGGATGAGCGAGCGGACGAACGAGGAGTGGCTGCGGCTCCTCCGCGAGCCCGAGGCGCAGGCGAGCACCGCTGTCGCCGAGCTGCGGCACGTCGTGCGGGGAGGCCTGCAGCGGGCGCTCGCCGGCCGTGCCGGCGTAGGGGACGCCGTGATCGACGACCTGACCCAGGACGCCACGCTGAAGGTGCTCGGCGCGCTCGATTCCTTCCGGGGCGCCAGCCGCTTCACCACCTGGGCGATCACCGTCGCCATCCGCGTGGCGCTCACCGAGCTGCGGAGGGCCCGCTGGAAGGACGTGTCGCTGGAGCAGCTCACCGAGGGCGCGGGCGGGCCGATCCCGATCGCGGCCCCTGACTCGAGCGCCCACGTGGCCAGGGAGCGAATGATCGCCGCCCTGTACCAGGTGCTCGACACCGAGCTGACCGATCGGCAGCGCCGGGCGCTCATCGCCGAGCTCAGGGGCATGCCCCAGGTCGAGATCGCCGAGCAGCTCGGGACGACCCGGAATGCCCTGTACAAGCTGACCCACGACGCTCGCCGCAAGCTGCGACAAGGCCTCGCCGCGGCCGGCTTCGGCGAGGACGACGTAAGAGAAGCGTTCGACATCCCGTCCCAGGGAGGGATGCCCTCGAGAGGAGCGCCATGAAGCGCCTGTCCCAGGAAGAGATCCGCGATCTGGCCGAGGCCGTCCTCGCGACGAAGCCCGACGAGCTGACGTGCGATGAATGGCTGGAGTACGCGGCGCAGTACGCCGAGCTCGTCGCGGAGGGCGCCCCGGTGCCGGAGGCGCTGCGAGAGGCCGCGCGGCACCTCGAGCAATGCCCCGAGTGCGCCGAGGAGCTGCGCGCCTGCCTCCTCGCGCTGGCGGCGCGCTGAGGGTCGCGAGCGCCGCCGACACTGCGGAAGCTCATCCGGGCGCTCAGGAAGAAGACGGTCGAGGCCGGAGATGCCAGAGAGGGGTAGAGGCATGAGGCGTGGCGGCGGCGATCCTCACGGACCACAAGCCCGTATGCAGAACGGATCACGACTGGAGCGGTCAAGAAATTCCCACTTGGACCTCGTAGTTGTCCCTTAATTATGCTGCGCGCAGTTTCGCCGGCGACGCCGGCGCGACGTGAACAAAGCGGGCCTCGGTCTCCGACGCGGATGGAGAGGGCCCTGCCGTGGCCGCCGTGCCTCTCCCGGGCCATAGGCCGAGCAGCAACGCGCCGAGCCCCGTCGGCCCCGACGTGAGCGGCAATCGGCCACGCCGATGGCGACACCTGGGCAGCTTACGCAGAAGCCGCTGACGACGACAGCAACATGGGTGCCTACATGGTACCACATTATGCGACCATTCTGAAGCCTGCGGACGCCGATGCTCTTGAAACTCATGGATTAAAGTAAGATATAATGCGTAATCTATCCTACGCAGAAGGTGCCTATGATCAACAGGCTCACATTAGTCCCGATCCAGGTGGGTATCGGCTGCTTCCTTGCTCTCTCCGTTGGTTGCACCGTTGAGACGGACCTATCCGAAGATATAGCGAGTTACGAGGAGCCGCTCACAGCGATTGCTACCAACGTCAGCGCCTTGGCCTGGGGGTCGGTTAGTTATGTAACCTGTAACTCCTGCTGGTCATGCGCATCTAGTTCCAGCAATCCTGGTGCCATTTTTTGCTCTGGAAAGTCGAAAGCAACCTGTCACGATCCAGACCAGGTCTCTTCCAGCGGATACTGGGAACCATTATTCTACTGCGATAATACCTGCTCCAATGCGACATCGGCAAGCTACTCAGACGCAGACCGCTTTGTCGCGATGCCAAGCACGAGCGCGGGTGTCTCATGTGGACAAATTGTGACCGTCTGTTGGAACAATCGTTGCAGCAAGGCGACTGTTCGCGACCTGTCAGATGCAGCGAAGTGGGAATTGAATCACGGCGTAATGAATGCTCTAGGGGCCCCAGTTAACTCTACGATCAGTAGTGGAGTGTCTATACACACAGGGTTTCCGTCTGCGGCGCCGTCCAGTATGTATCCGTCTGGTAGCGTCTCTGTGAGCTTCCCGGTTACGTTGCAATGGGGCGCGGTATACCCAGGGACGACGTACTATCAGATCGATCTAAAATACTCGTCCGGTTCCGGATGGGTCCAGCTGTATGGTGGATTCCTTAATACGGCCGAAAACGCCAACTCCATGCCAGGTATCGGGACCAACCTTCCATCGGGAACTGGATACTCCTGGCGGGTGCGGGCGTGCAATGAGAGCGGATGTGGGCCTTGGTCAACCACCGCCTATTTTACCCATCTGTGATGGTCTATTCCGGCACATCCGGGCCCCGTATCGGATGGCGGGTATGGATCCAGTTTGGGACTGTGTTCTCAACTGCGTCTAACTGACATGATCGCCGCGCACCCGGGCCCCTGGACGCTCACGGTGCGCCCCGAGAACCCGGAGGGCCTCGCGCTCTGGCGACGCACGACGGCCGAGTTCGAGAGCATCTCCGTCGACGAGCGCGAAGAGCGCGGCGCCGACGGCATCGTGCGCACCCGCTTCTCGTTCACGATGCCCGCGCGGCTCCCGCGCTGACGTCGTTCGGCTACGCCCGCGCGCTTCGAGGAGGCCAGGCGGCGCCGTGTGACCTCCGTGTGCCCCGACGACGCCAGGGTACAGGGCTCCACGAGAGGGCACTCGAGTATACGAGAGGAATCGAGCCCCAGATGGCCTCTGACACCGCTCCGACGCGTCCGACGCGGCGTCCGCCGTATCTCTCGCGCATGCGCCCCGCAGATTCGTCTCCGGGGTCGGTTTGCCGGCGCCTCGACTACGGAGAGCCGTCTCTTCTCTCTGTGACCTGCGTGTGACCTGATGAATTTCAGCAATGGTGAATCGGGGGAACGGCGCGACGTGAGCGAGATCGCCGGACTCGGGCGACGCAGGGAGGAGCCCCAGCAGGGGGATCCTTCCCCCGCAGTCCCACGCAGCGCTCCCCGCCGATCTGGCGGATGTGCGACGGAAGCGCGAGCAACTCACGGCCGCCGGGCAGATCCCCGAGCTCATCGAGCTGGCTCGGCGCTCTCGCCGGAGCCGGCGCCGAAGCGCCTCGGCAGCCGGAACAGGGGCTTGCGCCGCGACCTCCTGAGCCGCCGAAGCCGCTGCGGGGGCACCGTGGGCGCGCGCCGCTTCCCCCCGTCTGCCGTGCGAGACGCGCCGTTCCTGAGGCCGAGCGTAGGTGGCCGCAGTGCGGCGCGGACAA
Organism: Sorangium sp. So ce836; assembly: GCF_028553905.1. Lineage (NCBI taxonomy): Bacteria > Pseudomonadati > Myxococcota > Polyangiales > Polyangiaceae > Sorangium > Sorangium sp. So ce836. The sequence goes on from NZ_CP102233.1 coordinate 1,511,030, forward strand.
GCGGACAAGAAGTGCATCCATGGCGATGGGTGGGCGATCACGGCACGCAGGGGGCACCTCCCCTGGCCTGGGCCATAGGGATCGCTGCCGGCGGCACCTGCTCTTGACGCGCGACGGTATCTCGGATGATCTCGGCGATGGGCACAACCACGGGGATGGCTGGAGCTGCAGCGAGAACCGGCGCGATGGTCCGGACACCGTACGCAGCGACGCCCAGCCTCGCCTTCCAAGTCCGATGAGAGCCGGCTCCCTCTGCCGGAGTCTCGCCGCCCGTAGCCGTCGCGCCTCTGATAAACGGTGCCGCAGCAGCGGCCGGATCCGAAGATCCGGGGATAGAGACAACCATGAGCCGTCTGAGCAGAACTAGCGCTGACATCGATGAGCCGATCAGGGTGGTCGAATACGACCCCCGCTGGCCGATCTGGTACACTGCAGATGCGGGTGAATTGTCGAACGCCCTCGGCGCCCGGATCCGAGAGGTGCAGCACTTTGGCAGCACCTCGGTGCCCGGAATGGCGGCCAAGCCGATCATCGACATTCTTGTTTCGCCGCTAGAGTGGCCGCTGGCCGCGCATGATAGGAGAGCACTCGAGGCGCTCGGGTACCAGTACCTCGGCGAAGCTGGCGTAGTCGGACGCGAGTATTTCAGGCGAAGAGGCGCGCACGACACCAACCTTGCGGTCGTCGAGTGGGGTACCAGCCTCTGGCACGACAACCTTCTCCTTCGGGACTTCCTCCGGGCGCATGAGGACGCGGCTGCCGAGTATGCGCGCTCGAAAGAGGAAGCATGGCAAAGTGGGGCGAGCACCCTCCTGACGTACTCGGAACGCAAAGGTCACGCCGTCACCGCTTTGTTGATCGCTGCGAAGAGATGGCAAACCAAACAATCCAGCGGGAGAGGCGACCCGGTGTGAGCGAGATCGCCGGAAACCAGCGTAGCGGGTGACGCGAGGGTACGGGGCTCCGCGGGGGCCCAGAGCAGGCCCCGAGCCGGCGGCTCGCTACCTGAGCGAGTCGCGGGCCACCACGGAGCGGACGCTGAGGGGCGGCCTCGGCGCGTCGTGAGCGGCCGGTCGGAGCAATGCGTATCGCGCGGATTGCTCGACCTCGCTTCCCTGCTCACGAGCAGCTCTACGATCGGGTTCCGGAGGAACGAGACCGCCGCGCGGCGGCCTCCGGAGCCCCGGCGCACTCAGGAGCCGTTCGTGTCGAGGAGCTCCCTGGCATCGGTGACGACCGCGGCGCGGCGGATCCACCGGTCCAGCTCGGCGACGTCCTTGCTCGCGAGGACGCGCTCCCGTATGTCGGCGGGGACCTCCAGCCCGCGGGCTTCGAACACGGCGAGCACGCCCTGCGCCTTGGCTTCGAGGAGCCCCTCCAGCCGGCCTTCCTGCCGACCCTTCGCCACGTAGCTGCGCGCGAATTCACTCTGATACTCGTATCCGCTCTTCATCATCGCCTCCAACGTCCGCCTCGCCGCTGCGTTCAGCGAGGATAGCACCACGTCCGCGTACAGGCCGCGCCGCTCCTGATCGAGCCCGGTTGCCGCCGCCAGGAACGCCACGCCGATCGCCTCACCGGCCTCCTCCTGCCCGTGCGCCATCGCCGAGAGCACGACCACCTCGGGCGCCGCCTTCGCCTGCTCGGCGTCCGTGACGACCGGGACGCCCTCGGGGCCGAGCACCAGCGGGGTCAGACTCCCCGGATTCGTCACGCCGTGTGGCCTGCGTGTGCCCTGACTTATCGGCAGCATCGAATGCCGCGCATCCGGATGCAGGCGTAACCACCGGCTCAGGCCCGGTGGTGACGCAACAGCATCTCAGCGCCCCACGATCCAGTAATGAAAGGCGTGAAATCCAGCCCCGCGCCGCAGGGTGATCGCGATCGGCGTCGCCCCGGCGAGGCGCGCGGCGGGGAGGGCCACTGCGCGCTCCACCCACGTCCCGGCCGGCACCTCGACGGTCCCCGCCTCCTCGCCTGCCACGGAGATCGCGAGCTCGGCGCCATCGTCCGAGGCCACCCGCATCACGAGGCGCGCCTCGGCCGGTGGCGCATCGACGTGAACGACGAACCGGTCGGCCGCCCTGTAGTACCGGCCCCCGTCGGCGATCTCCGCCCGGGCCCGGTCGACCTCTCCGGGCGCATCGCTCTCCGGCGCAGCGAGCGCGACCGCCACGTTGCGCTGGTCGGCGAGCGGCTCCAGCGCATATCCGTGCGCCGCCTCCGACTCGAGATCCGACACGTCGACCTCATCGAGGATCCGCTCGCCAGGCGCCGACCGCACCGGCAGCGCCCCGGAGCCGAGCAGGTCCCAGCGCGCCTCGTAGACGATCATCGTGGTGCCGCCGAGGATCGCCTGATCCTCGACCGTGGCGTCGACGAGTTCGCGGCCGAGCACCGGCGCGCAGGCCATCCAGTGCGGGTAGACGATGAAGTGCGTCGGCCGGCGCTCCGGGGGCAGCTTCTCGTAGTGCTCGAACCTGGAGCCCGCGCCGGCCACCCAGTAGCGCGCCTCGCCCTCGGTCGTCAGGCCGACGACGTCGAACGTCCTGCGGCCGCTGAAGTAGGCGAGCGCGCCGGTGTCGTTGACGCCGATCCGGGCGCCCTCGGGCAGGTGCTGCGCGGCCCAGCGGCCGAGCCAGACCTGCTGCCGATCGATGGCGCGCGCGGAGTTGGCGAGGTCGTGGATGGCCCACGGGAGCCGCGCGGCCAGGGCGCCGGCGAACGCGCCGGCGACGAGGGGCGTCACGTAGTGGAGCGAGCGCCGGACCCGCTGGGCGGCGTCGCCGAGCTCGCGCGCGAGGCACGCGGCCATGACGAGCCACGCCGGGGCGAACGGCCAGACGTAGCGCACGCGGTTCCAGAGGAAGCTCAGGTACGTGCACGGCAGCAGCGCGCCGAGCGCGAGCGCGGCCACGATCGCGGCGTGCGCGGGCCGGCCGCGCCGGTGCGCCGCCACGGCGAGCGCGACGGCGCCGAGGGCGATGACGGCGGCGGAGCCCTCGGGGAGGAAGACGGCGGTCCACTGGCCGCCGTCGAGGACGTCGGTCACGAGCAGCCGGATGTTCTGGAGGAGGGCGTCCCGGAGCGTCGGTCCGTCGTAGTTGGGGTTGCCGAGCAGCCACTTGACCGTGGTCGTCGACGAGGTCGGGTGGCCCGCGAACAGCTGGTTCAAGGCCGGGACGACGAGCGGGCCGAAGAGCGGCGCGAGGACGAGGAGGCGCCGGTCGAGGAGGCGGGCGATGGCGCTGCCGCGGCGAGGCGGCGCGGAGGGCGTCGGGGGCGGCGACGCCGGGAGGAGGGATGGCGGCGCCGGGCGGGCCGCCCAGACGGCGAGCGCGAGCGCGGCGATGAGGGAGGCGAGCGCGCCTTCGGGGCGGAGCAGGGGCGCCGCGAAGCCGGCGAGCGCGAGGGCGCGGGCGACGGCGGCGGGGGGCCGCTCGGCGGAGGCGGAGGGCAGCTGGGCAGAGGCGGTCGGCGTCGCAGCGGAGCCGGTCGGCGTCGCAGCGGAGCCGGCCAGCGGCGCATCGGAGCCGGCCAGCGGCGCATCGGAGCCGGCCAGCGGCGCAGCGGAGCCGGCCGGCATCGCAGCGGAGCCGGCCGGCATCGCTGGCTGCCCGATGTCCTCGGCCGCCTCCGCCTCCCCCTTCGCCGGCTCGAGGAGCCCGGCGGCCAGCCGGGCGGTCCGGGTGAGGATCCACGCGAACGCGACCGTCTCCATCCCGCTCCACGCGAACCACGCGAACGCCGCGAACCCGGCGCACATCGCGCCCGCGCCGGCGGCCGCGGCGGGGCCGGCGAGGGGGCGCGCGAGGCGCGCGGTCTCGACGGCGAGGGCGGCGTGGAACACGAGCCCGAGCGCCCAGATCGCGTACACGAGCGAGAGATCGCGCAGGCCGAGCGCGTAGAAGGGGGCGAGCAGCACGGGCCAGAGCAGGCTCGTGGCGCCGGTCGAGTACCCCTCGCCGGCGACGAAGCTGAAGAAGCCGCCCTCCGCGAGCCGCCGGGCGTACTGCATGTGGATGAACGCGTCGTCGAGCGGCAGCGCCGGGCGCCCCGCCTGATCGAGGACCGCCCGGATGCACAGCGCCCCGAGCGCGCCGCTCGCGGCGAGCGCGGGCGCGTAGGGGAGGGCGCGCGCGGAGAGGGCGCGCAGCGGGGAGGGCGCTTGGGGAGCCGCCATGGGGCCCGACGAATACCACCGCGCCCCCGAACCGGGCCGCGATTTCCCGCGCGCGCGTGGCCGGCATTTGGTAGAGCGCCGGGGCTCCATGGTCTTCCAGCCGCGCCCGAACCACCCCTACGCCGACGCGCCCCGCTTCCCCGACGGGGACGACGTTTCCATCGACGACCTGCTCCCGGGCACGGGCCCCGTCGAGATCGAGATCGGCCCCGGCCGCGGCGGCTTCCTGTTCGAGCGCGCGGCGGCGAGCCCCGGGTCGCGGCTGCTCGGGCTGGAGATCCGCCTGAAGTGGTCGGCGATCGTCGACGAGCGCCTGCGCAAAGGCGGCCTGGGCGGCCGGGTGCGGGCGCTGAACGCCGACGCGCGCGAGGCGCTCGGGCGGCTGCGGCCGGACGCGTCGATCGCGCGGTTCTTCCTGCACTTTCCGGATCCGTGGTGGAAGAAGCGCCACGAGAAGCGCCTGGTGATGGGCCCGGCGCTGCTCGACAGCCTCGCGCGCCTGCTGGTGGACGGCGGCGAGCTGTTCGTGCAGACCGACGTGGAGGAGCGCGCCGGGCTGTACGCCGAGCAGATCGGCGCGCACCCGGCGTTCGAGCCGGCGGGCGACGCGCCCGGCTCGCCGCACCTCGGCGAGAACCCCTACGGCGCCAGGAGCCCCCGCGAGCACCACGCCATCGCCGACGGGCTGCCGGTCAGCCGGCTGCTCTACCGCAGGCGGCCGCGCGAGGCCGGGGGCGGGGCGCCGACGGACGGCGGATAAGCCCCTCTCTGGCAGCGGTCGTCGCGGGCGATCCTCGCGCCCGGGGGGTGAACAGGGCACGTCCTCCTTCCCCCATCAGGGGGCGGGGATCGGCGTGCCGTCGTCGAACGCGTTGTCCTCCCAGGTCGTGGGCGGGTCGCCGTTGTTCAGGACGGGGCTGCCCATCACGTCGCGATCGAAGCGGTTGCCGCGCACGTCGATGGTGCCGCCGCAGTCGAGGCGGAGCGGGTACCAGCTCCCGCCGCCGAGCAGCCGGTTGTGGCTCACCACCACGTCCGATGGGCCCGTTGTCGGGGCCGAAGAAGAGCGCGGCGTTCACGCCGCCGTCGTCGACCGGCGGCGCCGAGGGATCGATCCAGTTGTGGCATATCACGATGTCCTGTCCGGCCATGACCTGGATGCCGTCGATATGCGATCCCGCGCCGCCGAGGAGGTTGTGCTCGAGCACGACACGGCTGGCGCCGAAGATGAAGCCGTCGTCTCGGCCCTTGCCATCGCCGGCGTGCAGGTGGTTGCGCCGCGCGACGGTGTGATCGGTGAGGAGCACGCCGCCGGTGATGTCGCAGTCCTCGATGGTCAGGTGCGCGTCCTCGATCGTCGTGTAGATCGCGTAATACTCGTCGCCCACCAGGCGCGATCTCCGGATGGTCACGTTCGGGTGATCCACATAGAGCCGGCCCGAGAGCTCGATCGCATCGAACACCTGGCCCTCGCGCTCGGTGTGCAGCGTGTCGCTGATCGGCGTGAGCGCGGTGTGTCCGGCGGGACGCCGGTCGTCTCCGCCGTCGGCCACTGCCGACGACGTCTACGTCTGGGAGGTGCCGGCCAGCGCGCTCGTCGGGGCGGCGACCACGCAGGTGGTGGTGTTCCAGGCCGGTTCGCCCGACGCCTACAGCGCGACGCTCACGGCCTCGCAGAGCACGGGCTGCTGAGCCCTCGACGTCGCTCCCCGTCCGCGGGAGCCCTCCGCGGCTGCTCCTGACCTTCCCCGGGGCCGGGGACGCCCGCTGCTCGGCGGAGGCCGCTCGATCGCCGGTACCACCAGGCGCGCACGTCGGCGATCCAGGTGCTGCGGAATCGCGCGAGGAAGCCAAGCCTGCGCTCCGAGCGGCGCACATCGCTGCCTGTGCGCCGCCGACTCCGGTCGTGGACCGGTTCCGACGTGACGTCGCGAGCTGGGGTATGGCACCTCTTCGCCGCGAGCGCGGCTGGACCAGTCTGCCCGTATCCCGGCTCATCTCTCCTACGGAAACACCGCTGCATATGTCATGGAGGCTACTCGATGGCTCGAGCGGAGGGCCTCGGCTCGAGATCTCCGCGGTTTTTCGAACAGATGCAGTCGCTCCTCCGGACGAATGAGAAAAAGCTGAGCCGCGCGCGCGGCCCGCCGCAACAGCGGTACGTGGGAGTCGTGGTGACTCCCCAGAACAGAACAGATCTTGAGCACTGCTCTACTTACATTGGAGGACGAGATGCATCGTGCGCGTGTACGCATGGGGATCCTGGGTTGGTTGGCGGGCGCGGTCGTCTGTTCGGTACCGATGGTCGGGTGCGGCGGCGGCGAGGGCGGCCAGGCGACGAGCACTACGTCAGACGCCACCACGAGCACGAGCGGCGCCGCTGGAGGGGACGCCGGGAGCGGTGGAGACGTTCAGGGGGGCACCGGGGGGCTAGGCGGCGCGGGAGGGCAAGGAGGGAGCGGCGAGGGCGGCGCCGGCGGCACCGGCGCCTCAGGGGGCCAGGGCGGGACCGGTGAAGGCGGCGCCGGCGGCGCGGGGGGCCAAGGAGGGAGCGGTGAGGGCGGCGCCGGGGGGCAAGGTGGCCTCGGCGGCGCGGGCGGACAGGGCGGCGAAAGCGAATCCCCGTGCGGCCCGACCGAGACGTTCTGCGATCCCCTGTGCGTCGATACGCAGTCGGACAACGCGAACTGCGGGGCCTGCGGCGCCACGTGCGCGGGAGGCTCGACCTGCCAGGCCGGCGCCTGCACTTGCCCGCTGACGGGGCAAACCTACTGCGATCCGCTCTGCACCAACACGAACCTCGATCAGTTCAATTGCGGCGCTTGCGGCAACGCGTGCGGCGGCGGCTCCTTCTGCACCGCCGGCGAGTGCACCTGCAATGCGGGGCTGGCGTACTGCGGCAGCCGCTGCGTGAACCTGAGCAACGATGAGGGCAACTGCGGAGCGTGCGGCGCCGCCTGTCCCGATGGACAGATGTGCGTCACGGGCATCTGCCGCGAGTGAGCGAGGATGTTCACACCGCCGTGCGCCGCGCCGCTCGGCAGCGGCGCGCGCCTCCGCGTCACGGCTGCGCCGGGCCGTAGACCGCGTGCCGCACGGCGTCCGGGAACTCGCCCGCCATGCCGGCCAGGGCCGTGTTGGTCAAGACGATCACCGTGAGCTTGGCGGTCGGGTCGACCCAGAAATTGCTGCCGTAAGCGCCGCCCCACTGCCAACTGCCGGCGGCGGACGGCATCGTGCCCGGCTCCGGCGCCTTCAGGACCGCGAACCCGAAGCCGAAGCCCCATTTCCCGCCCGGCTGCTGCACCTCGAGGTCACCGGTCTGGTTCGAGGTCATGGCCTGGACCGTCGCGGGCCGCAGGATCTTCCCGCCGCCGGTGCGCACCGCCTCGAGGAACTTGAGGTAATCGTCGGCCGTGCCGACCATGCCGGCGCCGCCCGACGGGTACGAGCGCGGATCGAGGATCCGCGACGGCGAATACGTGATCTTGGCCGGCCCGAACGGCACGACCTGCGGATCGGCCATCCGCGCCGGGCGCGCGCCCGCGTCGCCGTACGGGACCGCGAGCCGGCCCGGGTCGGCGACCGTGAACGCGGCGTCCATCCCGAGCGGTCCGGTCACGAGCCGGCGCACCACGTCCGGGAGGGGCGCGCCGCCCGCCTTGGCCACGACGCCCCCGAGCACGTCGGTCGCCAGCGAGTAGTGCCACGCCTTGCCAGGCTCGAAGAGGAGCGGCGCCTTGGCGATCCGCGCGAGGTTCTCCTCGAGGGAGAGGCCGGGCTGATCGAGCCCGTCGGACACGCGCTCGCGGTGATAAGGCCCGTCCGCGGCCTCCATGAAGGTGTAATTGAGGCCCGCGGTGTGGGTGAGCAGGTGGCGCACCGTGATCGTCGCGGCCCGGCCGTCCGCGAGCCGCGGCGAGAACGAAGGGAGCCATTTCGTCACCGGATCGTCGAGGCCCAGCGCGCCTGCGTCCACGAGCGCGAGGGCCGCCGCCGACACGATCGGCTTGGTCATCGACGCGAGGCGAAACACCGTGTCTTCGCGCACCGGCCGCCCCGCCTCCCGATCGGCGAAGCCGGCGGCGCGCCGGTAGACGACCTGGCCGTCGCGCGCGACGACGACGACCGCGCCGACGATCCGCCCCTCGGCCGTGGCCGCCTCGACCACCGCGTCGAGCCGGCGCTGGAGCGCCTCGTCGCCCCGAGGAGCGGCCGCCTCGGCCGGCGGCGCCGGAGGAGCGGCCGGCGTCGAGGCAGCGGCCGGCGCCGAGGCAGCGGCCGGCGGCGACGGGCTCGCGCACCCACCCAGCGCGGCAGGCAGCAGCGAGAGCAACAGGCCCGAGGCGAGCACGACGGCAGATGAACGGAAGAATTTCATAGTGAACGCTATGTAAATTGGATGAGCCCGCCCGTCAAGGCATTCTATAGTGATCGCTATGAAGAACGTGTCCCCCCGGGCGGCGCGCGGCCGGCCGCGCGCCTTCGATCGCGGTGTCGCCCTCGAGGCGGCGCTGCGCGTGTTCTGGCGGCACGGATACGACGCGACGTCGCTCGCCGAGCTGACGGCCGCGATGAAGATCGCGCCGCCGAGCCTGTATGCGGCGTTCGGCAGCAAGAAGGAGCTGTTCCTCGAGGCGGTGGCGCTGTACGCCGCGATGTACGGGGCGAGCGTCCCGCGAGCGCTGTCCGAGGAGCCGACCGCCCGGGCCGCGGTGTCGCGCGTCCTCCTGGAGTTCGCGGCGTTCGCGAGCGCGCCGGATCATCCGCTCGGGTGTCTCATGGTCCATGGGGCCGCCAACTGCACGCCGGGCTCCGCCGAGGTCGAGGCCGCGCTGCGCGAGCGCCGGGCGGCCAGCGAGGCCGCGCTCCGCCGGCGCATCGAGCGCGGGATCGCGGAGGGCGATCTCCCCACAGACACCGACGCGGCGGCGCTCGCCAAGTATTACGGCGCGGTGATCCAGGGCATGTCGGTGCAGGCGCGCGACGGCGCCTCGAGGGAAGAGCTGGAGCGCGTCGCGCAGGCCGCCCTCCGGGCGTGGCCGCGGCGACGGCGGGGCGCGGCGCCCCCGACCCGCGCCGCCCGGTGAGCGCTCCTTCTGCGGTGAGCCGGCGAGAAGAACGAAGACGCAAAGACGAAAGGACTCCACGACGTTCGAGGGGAAAGAGAAGACGAGAAACGATAGGACGCGACACCTGTACGGCATCGGCTTTGTCATCCCTCTCTATCTCTCTTTATCCATTTATCTATTTGTCTTTTTGCGTCTTTGCGCCTTGGCGACTTTGCGTTTTTTTTGTTCTCATGATCTGAACGCCTTCCGTTCGAAGCCAGGCGCTCCGCGCCGCGCGCCCCGCTGCGCGCCCCGGCGGAAGGTGCCGGCGTGCCCACAAGGTGAGACGTGCTCCGCGTCAACGGGTCCTTCGCGACGGAATCTCGCCCTCGTCGCGAGGGCGAGACTGCGGCCGACGAGGCCCGCGAGGTAAGGCGCTTGACAGCCGAAACCGGGTACGTGACCATGCGGGCGAGGTCAGCGACGAGGCTGATAACGCACTCACGCCGGGGGGGAACGCGAGCGTTCCTGCTCAGGCGCTCAGGGGAGGTGAAGGGATGCGGGCTGAGCAGCCGTCGCCCGGGCTCGTGCTCATCGCAGACGACGTTCTCGTGAACCTCGAGGTGCTCACAAGCACGCTGGAGTCCGCGGGGATCGAGGTCAGCATCGCGACAGACGGCCCCATGGTGCTTGAGCGCCTGGAGTACGAGACTCCCGACCTCATCCTGCTCGACGTCACCATGCCGGGCATGACGGGCTTCGAGGTCTGCGAGCGGCTGAAGTCGAGCCCGGCGACCGCCGATATCCCCGTCATCTTCACCACCGCGCACACCGAGATGGCGGACAAGCTGCGTGGGTTCCGCCTGGGCGCGGTCGACTACGTGACCAAGCCGTTCGAGCGCGACGAGCTCCTCGCGCGCGTGAAGACGCAGCTGTCGCTCCGGCGCGCCCTGACCGCGCTGGCCAGGAAGAACGCGGAGCTCGAGAACGAGATCGAGGTGCGCGCCGCCGCGCAGGCGGATCTCGCCCGGCTGGCGGACGAGCTCGAGCGCCGGGTGGGGGAGCGGACGCAGGCGCTCGCCCGCGCGGTGGCGGAGCTCGAGCGCGCCAAGGAGTCGCTCGAGGAGACGGTGGAGCGGCGCACCCGCGAGCTGCAGCGCGCGAACGAGCGGCTCGAGCGCGAGCTCGCCGAGCGGGCGTCGCTCGAGGAGGCCCGCTCGGCGCTCCAGGCGCAGATCATCGCGGCGCAGGCGGCGAGGCTGGCCGAGCTGTCGACGCCCATCATCCCGATCAACGACCAGATCCTGGTCATGCCCCTCATCGGCGTGGTCGACGAGGAGCGCGCGCAGGGCATGGTCGACGCGGCGACGCTGGGGGTGAGCGCGCGCAGGGCGGCGGTCATGATCCTCGACATCACCGGCGTGTCGCGCGTCGACGCGCACGTGTCCGAGACGCTGGTGCGGGCGGCGCGCGCGGTGCGCCTGCTCGGCGCGCGCGTCGTGATCACCGGCATCCGCCCGGAGGTCGCCCAGGAGCTGGTGGCGCTCGGCGCCGAGATGACGGGGATGGTGACGCAGAGCACGCTCCAGGACGGCATCGCGTACGCGATGAGCAAGACGCGCGCGCTGTCGCGCCGCGCCGCGGCGCCCGCGGCGCGCGAGTGACGCGGCGGCCTCCGGCGCGCGGTCGGCGCGGCGGCCTCCGGCGCAGGCGGCGCGGCGGCCTCCGGCGCGCAGGCGGCGCGGCGGCCTCCGGCGCGCAGGCGGTCACCGCGGCGCGGCGCGGCTCTCGGACGGCGCCGCCGCCGGAGCGGGGCCGGCGGCGGCGCGGAGGAGCTCGCGCAGCCGGTTGACCTGAAAGCCCTTGGCCAGGCCGCGCAGCTCGTCGAGGAACGGGCGGAGGCGCGCGTCCTCGCGCTCGAGCCGCTCGAGCTCCAGGAGCAGGCCGCTCAGCCGGCCTCGGTTCACCAGGTCGAGCAGCCCGGCCAGCGCCTCCGCCGGCGGCAGCGCGCGCCCCGGCGCCTCGACCGCGGCGCGGCCGGGCCCCTCGTCGCCGGTCACCCGCGCCCGGCGCTCCGGCGCGGCGGCCGCCGGCGCGGCGGCCGCCGGCGCGGCGCTCGCGTCGACGAGCGGCACCTCGAACTCGAAGAGGCTGCCCCGCCCGGGCTGGCTCTCGACCCGGAGCGCGCCGCCCATCCGCTCCACGATCCGCCGCGCGATCGCGAGCCCGAGGCCCGTCCCCTCGACCGGCGCGCCCTCGGTCGGCACCTGCTCGAACGGCTCGAAGATCCGCTCGAGGTGCTGGGGCGCGATGCCGGGGCCCGTGTCCTCCACGCGGAAGCGCACCCGCCGCGCGGCGCCCGCGCCCGGAGGGGCCTCGCCCGCCGTCACGCGCAGCACCACGCGGCCGCGCTCGGTGAACTTGATGGCGTTGCCCAGCAGGTTCAGCAACACCTGCATGAGCCGCTTCTGGTCGGTGATCACGGTCCCGAGCGCGGCGCCGTCCTGCTCGAACAGGAACGTCAGGCTCTTGGCCTCGGCGCGCACCTGGCAGATGCCGAGCACCGCCTGCACGAACGAGGGGAAATGTACCTCGTCGGGCATCAGGGTCAGCTTGCCGGCCTCGATCTTGGCGAGATCGAGCACGTCGTTGATCAGCGTGAGCAGGTGCTCGCCGGAGGACTGGATGATCTGCACGGCGCGCAGGTGCCGGGGCGACAGCCCGTCCAGGCGCCCCAGGATCTGCGCGTAGCCCAGGATCCCGTTGAGCGGCGTGCGCAGCTCGTGGCTCATGCTCGCGAGGAAATCGCTCTTGGCGCGGCTCGCCGCGTCGGCCGCCTCCTTGGCCGCCTTGAGCTCGGCGGTGCGCTCCTCGACGAGCTGCTCCAGGCGGTGGTGCGAGCTCGAGAGCTCGCTGTAGAGGGCGGCGTTCTCGACGGCGGTCGCCGCCTGCGCGGCCAGGAGCGAGACCACCTGGACGCGCGCCTCGGGGAAGGCGCCCGAGACGCCGGCGTGCTCCAGCACCATCACGCCGAGCAGCCGGCCCTGGTGGAGCAGCGGCACGAGCAGCAGCGAGGCCGGGCCGCGGCGCTCGAGGTACGGGTCGTCGTCGAAGCGACCGTCGCCGCCGTCGCGCCCGAGCACGAGCGGCTCGCGGCTGCGCGCCACGTAGCGCACGACCTTCTCGGGCAGGAGCGCCGAGCTCAGGGCCGGCTCGTCGCGGTGGAGCGTGATCCGCTCGGGATCGACGGTGAGCTCCGCGCGGACGACGAGGTGCTCGCCGCGCGAGAGCACCAGCACGGCGCGCTCGGCGCCGGCGTTCTCGGCGAGGAGCCGCATCATGCGCGCGATGAGCGAGCCCGGGTCCCGGTCGCTGGCCAGCGCCTGGGCGGCCTTGAGCAGCGAGACCACGTCGATCCGGCTGCCCGCGGGGCCCGGCGCGGTGGTCGCGGCGGGCGCCCCGGCCAGGTGCGCCGCGGCGCCCGCCGGCACGTCGCCGGGCGCCTCGGCCGCCGCGAAGACCTCGGGGTGCCGGCGGCGCAGGATCGCCGCGGCGCCGGCGGCCTCCCAGCGCAGGTAGGCGCCGTGCGCGTCGCGCAGGTAGGCGCGCGCCATCCGGGCGCGGCCGCGGCCGAGCAGGTGCTCGCCCGCGAGGCGCAGGCCGAGGGCCTCGCCGCCGACGAAGCCGCGCCGGTGGGCGTGCTCGATGGCCTCGTCGTAGAGGCGCTCGGCGTCCTCGTGCCGCCCCGCGGCCTGCGCCTCGCGCGCCTCGGTGAGCAGGAGGGCGTGGCGGAAGGTCGCCGGGTTGAACGCCGAGAGCCGGGCGAGCCGCGCGCGCTGGGCGGCGAAGGCGGCGCGGGCGCCGCGGTCCTCGTCGGCGGCGTCCGGGGCCCCGGCGGGCGGCAGCGCGGCGCCTAGGATCGTCGCGATCTCGAGGGCCCAGAGGGCCGGCGGGTTGCACCAGCCGGCCGTCCACTCGGCGCTCGCCTCCGCGGCGAGGCGCAGCGCCTCGCGATCCTCGCCGAGGTGCACGGCCGCGAACGCGGCGGCGCCGAGCACGATGACCCGCACCATCGGCGAGCCGGCCGGGAGCGCGGCGATGCGGCGGATCGCCTCGCCCACGTCCGCCTCGCCCGCCTGGGCGAGCAGGTGATGGACGGCGCGGCACGCCGGGGCGCTCTGGCCGGCGATGAGGTCCCTCCAGGGCCTCGCGGGGATCGGGCAGCTCGACAGCCGCGCGCCCGCCGCCATCCGCGCGGCGGGGAGGATGACCTGGCCGACGTCGCTGTGGGTGATGGCCCCCTCGCGGGCGCCGAGCTCGGGCACGTCGCGCCAGCGCTCGTGGACGGCGGCGAGGTCCGGGTGCACGCACTGGGCGGCGATGCTCCCCGTGTGGAGGGCGCCGGCGAGGAGCAGGCCTTGCGCCGATTCCGCGGCGTACACGAGCTCGACGCACCGGGCGCCGAGGGGCAGCTCCTGGAGCACGCCGATGAACACGACCGCGCTCATGCTCAGCCCGTAGGCCGCGCGCGGGTAGAGCCCGCGCAGGAGGGCGATCTCGGGCATCGCGAAGATCAGGCTCGCCGCGAGCGGCGGCTCGCTGAGCGCCGCCGCGGTGATGGAGGCCCCGATCAGCTCGCCGGCCACGCGGGCGACCGGATCGGTGCAGCGGGGCAGGGCGCGGAACGACGCCGGGCTCATCGCCGCGATCAGGGGGGCGATGCGCGCGGCCTGGGCGGCGAAGAACGCGGCCAGCGCCTCGGGCTCGCGCGGGAACGACCAGCCGAGCTCCGCGAGCGCGGCGAGCCCGACGCCGAGGCCCTCGGGGTAGCGCCCGGCGACCGTGAGCAGCGGCACCTGGGCGAGCGCCACGCGGCCGCGCGCGACCGCGTCCCTGGCGCGCTCCTGGCACGCCGCGAACAGCCGCTCGCCCACCTCGGGCTGCCCGGCGAGCCACTCGGCCTCCGCGAGCGCGAGCAGGAGCTCGAAGCGGAGATCGTGGGCGCCGTCGGCCGCGGGGGCGCCGCCGTCGGCCTCGGCGGCCGGGGCGCCGCCGTCGGCCGGGGCGCCGCCGTCGGCCTCGGCGGCCGGGGCGCCGCTCGCAGAGGCCAGCGCTGCGCCTTCCCCGGACGGCGCAGCGCCGCCGCCTCCGTCCAGGAGATCGCGGCCCGCCCGCAGGAACCGCACCGCCTCGGCGTAGGCCGAGGCCGCCTTCGCTCGCAGCCCGCCGGCGAGGCAGCGGTCCGCCACCCGGCGCCGCTCGGCCGGCGCGCTCAGGCGCTCCGCGGCCCGGAGGTAGTGGTCGAGGAGGGCGAACAGCTCGGCGTCCCCCCCGCCCTCGGACCAGCGCCGATCGAGCTCGCGCGCGAGCGCGAGGTGGAGGTCGAGGCGCTCGCCGTGCCCGAGCAGCTCGTACGCGGCCTGCTGCACCCGGTCGTGCGCGAACGCGTACGCCTCGCCCTCGCCCGCGGCCACGAGCAGCCCCTCGTGGAGCAGCGCCTCGGCCGCCCTCCGCAGCGCCGCGGCCGCGAGCCCCGCGGCGGCGCTCACCAGGGAGGCCTCGAAGGCCGCCCCCACGCACGCCCCCGCGGCCAGCGTCCGCCGGAGCTCCTCGGGCAGGCGGCCCATCTTCGCCGTCAAGAGCGCCACGACGTTGTCGGTGACCGCGGCCCGCTCGATGCGCTCCGCCTCCCACCGCCACCTGCCCGTGGCGAGGTCGCGGGAGAGCAGCCCCTGCTCGTGCAGCGCCCGCAGGAACTGCTCGACGAACAGCGGGCTGCCGTCGGTCTTCGCCCGCACGATCGAGCAGAGGGCCTGCGCCTCGTCGCCGGCGCCGGCGCCGGGCAGCATGTCGAAGACCATCCCGGCGAGCGCATCGCCGTCGAGCGGCCCGAGCGCGTGCACCTCGGCGCGCCGCCCGCTCGCCCGGATCGCCTCGAGCAGCGCGCGCAGCGGGTGCGCCTCGCCCACCTCGCCCTCCCGGCAGGCGCCGAGCAGGAGGAGGTGCTTCATCTCCGGGTCGGTCGCGATCGCCTCGAGCAGGGCCAGCGACGGCGCGTCGGCCCACTGGAGGTCGTCGATGAACAGCACGAGCGGGGGCTCGGCGCTCGCCGTCGCCCGGACGAAGCGCTGCACGGCGAGCTGGAAGCGGTGCTTCGCGTCGGCCGGGCTCACCTCGAGGAGCGGCGGGGGCTCGCCGAGGACGCGCGCGAGCTCCGGCGCCATGTCGACGAGGACGCGCGCGCTCTCGCCGAGCGCGGCGCGGCAGGTCGCGGCCCAGCCCTCGAGGGCCTCGGCGCTGTCCGAGAGCCTGCGGCGGGCGATGGCGCGGAAGGCCTGCGCGAGCGCCGCGCAGGGGGCGCCGCGCTGGAGCACGTCGAACTTGCCGGGCGCGAACAGGCCGCCGGCGAGGCGCGCCTCCTCGCGCAGCGCCACGGCGAGCGCCGATTTGCCGACGCCGGACGGCCCGGAGAGCAGCGCGAGCTCGGTCTCGCCGCCGCGCGCGCGCTCGAGGGCCTCCCGGAGCGCCCGCTGCTCCCGCTCCCGGCCGACGAGCCGCGACGGTCGGCGGAGGCGGTCCTCCCAGTCGCGCGCGCCGAGCGCGAACGGCCGGATCGCGCCTGTCGCGCGGAGCTCCTCGAGGGCGTGCTCCATGTCGTGCGCCGCGCCGTCGCCGGTCTGGTAGCGCTGCTCCGGGCTCTTCTCCAGGAGCCGCATCACGACGGCGCCGACCGCCTCGGGGATCCGGAGCGCCGGCGCGCGCTGGTGCGGCGGCGGCGGCCTGCGGGCGATGTGCGCGTGGATCAGCGACAGCTCGTCGGTCTGCTCGAAGGGCAGCGTGCCCGTGAGCATCTGGTAGAGCGTGCAGCCCAGCGCGTAGAGGTCCGCGCGCGCGTCGGGGGCGCGCTTCATGCGGCCGGTCTGCTCGGGCGCCACGTAGGCGAGCGTCCCGACGGCCGCGCCGTCCGCCTCGGCGGCGTCGCCGGCCGCCGCCCGCCGCGCGGCCAGGCCGAAGTCGATGAGCCGGACCTCGGTGCGCTCGGCGTCGACGAGGACGTTCTGCGGCTTGACGTCGCGGTGGATGACGCCCCGGCGGTGCAGCTGCCCGAGCAGGCGCGCGAGCGACGCGCCGAGGCGCAGCGCGGCCTCGACCGGCAGGGGCCCGTGGGCCAGGGCGAGATCGAGGGAGCAGTCCCCCCAGCGCTCGAGCACGAGGGCCACCCCGGCGCCGTAGGGCACGAGGTCGAGGGCGCGGGCGGTCCCGGGGAGGCTCAGCTCGCGGAGCAGCGCGTGCTCGCCGCGGAGCCGCGCCACGATCCGCTCGTCCGGCAGCTCGTGGCGCGGGATCTTCAGCACGACGTCGGCCCGGCTGGTCAGGTCGACGCCTGTGACGACCCGCGTCTCCGCGCCGGTGTACAGCACCTTCCCGAGCCGGTAGTCCATCGGCATCGGTTCATCTTCGCCGAAGTCCTGCGCGGCGTGTCGCTTTCCTGCGGCGCCGCGCCGCGGCGCGCGTGGACGGCTGGCGGAGCGCTGCGATGGGGCGGCTCTAAAGGACCCAGCTTGCCTCGACGGACAGACAGCGACGACCGGCGACCGGGCGGAGGAAGGGAGATGCCTACCGCATTCGGCAACGGCAACTGAACCGGTTAAGTTAACTCTGGTGTGGTGGGGGAAGGAGCGGCTCGTCGTCGGGGACGCGCTGGAGGGAGAGGAGGAGCGCGTCGAGCTCCCCCGGCTCGAACCGGCAGAGGCCGATCGCGTACCAGAACGACCCCGCGAGCGCGCCGCCGAGCTTGTAGCGGCGGCCGTCGGGCGTGAACGCCGCCCAGCCGTCGGCGCGCGAGAGGTGCACCGCGCGGCAGGTGCCTGTCGCCACCTCCCACAGCCGGACGGTCCCGTCGTCCGAGGCGCTCGCGAGCCAGGCGCCGTCCGGGCTGAAGGCGATCCCCTGGACGGCGCTCGCGTGGGCCAGCAGGACGCGGCGCTCGGCCCCGGTGAGCGCGTCCCAGAGGCGGACGGTGCAGTCCTCGGCGCCGGAGGCCAGCCAGGCGCCATCCGGGCTGAAGGCGATGCTCGCCACGGCCGACGCGTGGCCTCGGAGGACGAGCCGCTCGTCGCCGGTGGCCGCGTCCCACACCTGGACGGCGCCGTCGCCCGCGCCCGCCGCCAGCGAGGCGCTCTCCGGATGGAAGGCGACGCTCCTGACGAGCGCCGAGCGGCATTTCAGCACGTGACGCACCGCCCCCGCGGCCACGTTCCACAGGAGGACGGTCCCGTCGTCGGCGCCCGACGCCAGCGACACCCCGTCCGGGCTGAAGGCGATGCTCCGGACGGCGTCCGCGTGGCCTTTCAGGACGCGACGCTGGGCGCCCGCGGCCACGTCCCACAGCCGGACCGTCCTGTCCTTTCCACCCCACGCCAGCGAGGCGCCATCCGGGCTGAAGGCGATGGTGATCGCCGACAGGGGGAAATCCTTCATGATGCGCTGCCCCGTCCGCGTCGCCGCATCCCACAGCCGGACGGTGCCGTCCGCGGAGGCGCTCGCGATCGAGGCGCCATCCGGGCTGAAGGCGATGCTCCTCACGTGGTCCACGTGGCCTTCGAGGACGCCGCGCGCCCCCCCGGTGCCGGCGTCCCAGAGGCGAATGGCGCCTCCTTCCGAGGCCGTCGCGAGCGAGGCGCCATCGGGGCTGAAGGCGATGCTCCGGATCGTCGACGCGTGGCCCCGGAGGACCCTGCGCTTCGTCCCCGTGGCCACGTCCCACAGCACGACGGCGCTGTCCGTGGAGCCCGAGGCCAGGGTCGCGCCATCCGGGCTGAACGCGACGCTCCTGACCGTGGCCGTGTGGCCCCGGAGGACCTCGCGCTGGGCCCCGATGGCCACGTCCCACAGCCGGACGGTGTTGTCGTTGCCCGCCGACGCGAGCAGATGGCCGCTCCCGTCGAATGCCACGCTCCTCACCGAGGCCTCATGGCCTATCAGCTCTCGGGGGTCGGCCGCCGTGCTCAGATCCCAGAGCCAGACGGTGCTGTCGTGCGCGCCCGAGGCCAGCCACGCGCCATCCGGGCTGAACGCGACGCTCCTCGCGATGCCGGCGTGGCCCATCAAGGTGCGGCGCTCGGCGGCCCGGACGACGTCCCAGAGCCGGACGGTCTGGTCGTCCGCCGCCGAGGCCAGCGAGGCGCCATCCGGGCTGAACGCGACGCTCCGGACGATGGCCCGATGGCCTGTCAGCACGCGGGGCTCGGCCGGCGTGGCCACGTCCCAGAGCCGGACGGTCCTGTCGTTGCTGCCCGACGCGAGCACGGCGCCGCCAGGGCCGAACGCGACGCTCGTGACCGGGGCCGCGTGGCCTCGCAGCACGCGGACCTCCCGCCCCGTGGCCACGTCCCAGAGCCGGATCGTCGCGTCGCCGCTGCCCGCGGCCAGGAGGGCGCCATCCGGGCTGAACGCGACGCTCCGGACCGTCGCCGCATGCCCGGCCAGCGCGCGGCGCGCCGTCCCGGTGGCGGCGTCCCACAGCCACACCGGCCCGTTCCGATGCGCCGACGCGATGAGCTGCCCATCGGGGCTCACCGCCACCGCCATGCAGGGAGACGCGGCCGCAGCCGTGACGACGTCGGCGTGGGCGGCGTCGGGGGCCGCGCTCCCGAACGCGTCCAGGCCGGCGAGCGCGCCCTCGTCGAGCCGCGCGCCGACGAGCTGCGCATAGCGGAGCCGGGCCGACGCGAGCCGCGCGCCGCGCAGATCGGCGCGGAGGAGCCTGGCGGACGACGCGTCGGCGCCCTCCAGGTCCGCCTCCGCGAGCCGCGCCCCGGAGAGGTCCGCGCGCGAAAGCGCGGCCCCGGCGAGCGACGCGCCGCCGAGGTCGGTCTCGATCAGCATCGCTGCCCGCAGATCCGCGCCGCGGAGGTCCGCGCCGCGGAGGTTCCGGCGCGAGAGGTCCTTGCCGCGCAGGTCCTGGCCGGCGAGGTTCACCCGCTCCTCGGCCTCGACGTTCAGCCGCTTCAGCACGCCGATGGCGTTCCGCTTGGCGATCTCGCCCGACGCCCCGCCGAGCACCTGCCGCGCCCAGGCGACGCTCGCCTCGCGATCGGCCATCGCCGTGAAGAGCTCGACCATCAGATCGGACATCTCGCGCCAGCCGAGCACCGTGGCCTCGCCGCCCCGGCGCAGCTCGGCCGCCGCCTCCCGCGCGACGAGCCACTCCAGCACCGAGGCGTGGAGGAACGAGAAATTGCCCTCGGGATCGCGCACCAGCAGCGTGCCGGAGCCGACCGCGTGGACCGCCTCCTCGAGATCGATCTGCCGCGTGCTCAGGTCGGCGATCGCCTTCGCCACCTCGGCCGG
Source organism: Sorangium sp. So ce836 (assembly GCF_028553905.1). Lineage (NCBI taxonomy): Bacteria > Pseudomonadati > Myxococcota > Polyangiales > Polyangiaceae > Sorangium > Sorangium sp. So ce836. The sequence continues at coordinate 1,530,617 of NZ_CP102233.1, forward strand.
GAGCTCGTCCACGTGGACGCTCGGCTCCATCTTGGACCAGAGCCGGAGCGCGAGCGTCGTCACGGCCCTCCATCGATCCTCGGCCACCAGGGACGCCGCCGCGCCCCGCACGTGGACGCGCGCGTCCTCGCTCCGGAACCACCGGTCGATCAGGCTCTGGTACAGCCCGGCGGCGGTGATCTTCCCGGTCCGGTCGCGCGCCTCGAGGAGCTCTCGCTCGGGGATCTCGGAGATGAAGCCGAGCAGGCGCGGGTTCTCGGACAGGCGCAGGAGGTCCTTCACGTCGTCGAGCAGCCGCACCCGGGCGTCGGCGGCCTCCCTGCTGCCGAGCAGGTTGACGAGGAACCGGCGCACCTGGATCGGCGAGAACGTCGTGAGCGTGGCGATCCGGTGGCCCGGGATCCGCTCCGCCTGCTCGCCGAGCTTGGTCCGGATCTGGTCGTCCGAATAGAAGTGCTGCGTCCGGCTGGTGAGCACGACCTTGGCCTTGCCCTGCGCCGCCTGGATCAGCGTGTCGAAGTGGTCCGCGGCGCGGCTGTAGCGCACGCGGAGCGCCAGCTCGTCGAAGCCGTCGAAGAGGAGCGCGATCAGGCCTTCGGCGAGCATGTACCGGAAGCTCGGCAGATCGAACCGCTCCATGCCCGAGAGCGCGAGGTGATTGGCGACCAGCGCGTCGAGCGAGTGCGCCTTCTCGAGCGATCGCATCTCGATGAGCACCGGGTACGGCGGCCCCTCCCGCGCCCCGAGGCGGCGCGCCAGCTCGTGGAGCAAGAAGGTCTTTCCGGTCCCGAAATCGCCGAGGACCAGGACGAACCGGGCCGCGGGCGAGGCGAGCAGGTCGTCGATCGCGTCCAGCGCGTGGTCGACCTCCTGCCTCGGGCCGCCGGCGGCGGTCAGCGCCGCGCGCTGGGGGACATAGAGCCTCGGCGGGTAGATCGGATCGCGCTCCAGCCGGTGGATCAGCCGCTCGACGTAGGGCCCGAAGTGGATCAGGCCCTGATACTCGGCGATGCTGGCCAGCCAGACGCCCTTGCGGTGCGCCTCCCGCACCAGCGCCTCGGGCGCCGGCGGGCCGTCGTAGACGAGCTGGGAGAACGTCGCGGCGCTCCGCCGCTGGGCGCGCGCGTGCACCTGGGTCCGGAAGAGCTCGATCGCGGCGGGGGTGACGGGGCCCGCCACGGCGCCCAGGGCGAAGTTCAGCGCCGGCCCCAGGAGCGCCGGCCCCAGCGGCTCGGCCGTGACCACCTCGGCGACCGCATGAAACGGGGGCGGGGCCTCCCTCCAGGCGATCGTGACGCGCTTGCCGCGCGCCTCCTCGCGCATCCGGCAGATGCGCACGACGTGGTCGAGGAGGTCCTCGTCGCGCTCGTCGCGCTCGTCGTCCCCCGCGCGGCCGCGCTCGCCGCGCTCGCGCGCCCGCGCGCCGCCGTCGGCCGCGGCGGGGCGCTCCGTCGCGCTCTCGCGGCTCGCCCGCATCCGCTCGAGCACCGCGCGGGCGTAGGCCGCCGCCACGATGGCCGCGTACATCTGCCATGCGTCGCCCTTCTGCTCATCGCAGTAGTCGCAGATGCCGCGCACCACCAGATACCCCACGTCGTGCTGCCAGGCGGCGTCGGCGAGCCCCGAGCCCTCCATCTCCACGGCCTTGATGCCGAGCTCGTCGCGGAGCTGGTCGCGGCGGCGCGCGTCCTTGAGCAGCGTGTTGCCCGACCCGATCGGCCCCTGGAAGACGCGCGGCTGCCCCTTCTTGCGCTGCGGATCCGCCGGGTGCGGGCGGATCTTCGACGGATCGAGCGGATCGCGCAGCACGTCTTCCGCGTCGGGAGGCCGCTTTGCGCCCACGAGCCTGCGCCCGCGGTCGATCAGCTTCACCCACGGCGCCTTCCGCTCGTAGGCCAGGACCTCGAGCGCGTCGACGCCCTCGAGGAGCCACGCGCCCGGCGCCCGCGGCGACGGACGGGGGATCTTGCCGCGGGCGGTCTCCTTGTCGAAATCGTATTGCACCACCCCGCGCCGGTCGACGACCACGACGTCGCCGAGGCGCACGTGCTCGGCGGGCTTCTCGGGGTGCGGCACCCCGCCCGCGATCCCGACCATCACCACGCTGCGGATCTGCCGGAAGTGCTCCAGCATCTGCGTCACGCGGACCGACGCGAGGTTGTTGCCCATGCCCGTGCTCACGAGCGCGACCGCGTGCGCGCCGCCGCCCTTCGCCGGGATCTCCCCGAGCACGTAGTCCCGGCCCGCGCCTTCGCCCCCGGCCGAGTGCTCGACGGGGCCGTCCAGCATCGCCTTCGCCGCCGCGAACTCCTTGGGGAGGGCCGTGACGAGCCCCACGGTCACGCGATCGCGCAGCGCTCGGGCGCGTTCGTCGGGCGCGGGCCCCGACGCCGGACGAGGCTTCAAGGACGCCATCGCGCCCTTCTATCATGACCGGCTCAGGGGCGCGTCGCGCGGCTGTCCGCGAGCGGAGGGGCGGACCTGCGTCCGCGCGGTAGGCGCCGGAGGGCGGCTGGACCATACTCCGCTCCGAGAAGCAGGTGTGCATGGACTTCGATGTCGACTTCGCGATCGTGGGCTCCGGCTTCGGGGGCAGCGTCTCCGCGCTGCGCCTCACCGAGAAGGGCTACAAGGTCACGGTGCTCGAGTGCGGCAAGCGCTGGAGCAAGGAGGATTTTCCCCGGACCAACTGGAATGTGCGGAAGTTCCTGTGGGCGCCCAGGGTGCTGTGTTACGGCATCCAGCGGCTGACCCTGCTCCGGGACACGCTCATCCTGTCGGGCGCGGGCGTGGGCGGCGGGTCGCTGGTCTACGCCAACACCCTGCTCGTGCCTCCGCCCGAGGCCTTCAGCAACCCGGGCTGGCCTGCCGGCACCGACTGGCGCGACGAGCTGATGCCCTTCTACGAGACCGCGAAGCGCATGCTCGGCGTGACCGCGAACCCGAAGCTCTGGCCGGCGGACCGACAGCTCCGGCAGATCGCCGACGAGATGGGCCGCGGGGACACGTTTCACGTCACGAGCGTGGCCGTGCTCTTCGCGAAGGAAGGCGAGCAGGAGGGCCAGCGCGTGCCCGACCCGTTCTTCGGCGGCGAGGGGCCGGAGCGCGCCACGTGCGTCCACTGCGGCGGCTGCATGGTGGGCTGCCGCTTCGGCGCCAAGAACACGCTCGATCTCAATTACCTCTACCTGGCCGAGAAGAAGGGCTGCACCATCCAGCCCGAGACCATGGTCACCGCCATCGACGCGCTCCCGGGCGGCGGCTACGAGCTCACCCTCGAGCGCTCCACCGCGCTGCTCGACAAGCGGCGCCGCAAGCTCCGGGCGCGCGGCGTGGTGCTCAGCGCCGGCGTGCTGGGCACCGTGAAGCTCCTGCTCAGGGCGAGAGCCGAGGGCCGGTTACCGCATCTCTCCCGGCAGCTCGGCAATTACGTGCGCACCAACAGCGAGGTCATCCTCGGGGTGACCGCCAGGGACGACCGGGTCGACTACTCCCGTGGCATCGCGATCACGAGCGGCATCTACCCGGACGCGCGCACGCACATCGAGCCGGTGCGCTACCCGGCCGGCTCTGACGTGATGGGCGCGCTCGGCACCGTGCTCACCGACGACGGGCCGGGATTGCCGCGCTGGCTGCGCTGGCTCGGCCGCCGGCTGCTCCACCCCATCGATCTGATCTTCGGCCTCCTGCCGTTCAAATTCGCGAGGCGCTCCACGATCCTCCTCGTGATGCAGACGGTGGACAACTACATGCAGCTCGTCTGGAAGCGCGGCGGCATGACCACCCACAGGCCGCCCGGGCAGCCGAAGCCGCCGGCGTACATCCCCATCGCCAACGAGGTGGGTAAGCGGCTCGGCGTGCTGATGAACGGCACCCCGCGCAACGCCATCAACGAGGCCGTGCTCAACGTCCCGACCACCGCGCACATCCTCGGCGGCTGCGCCATCGCCGACAGCCCGGAGCGCGGGGTGATCGACCAGCGCAATCAGGTGTTCGGCCACGAGGACCTGTACGTGGTCGACGGCTCGATGGTGCCCTCGAACCTGGGCGTGAACCCGTCGCTCACGATCACCGCCATGGCCGAACGGGCGATGAGCAAGATGCCCCTCAAGCGCGACAACCCCGCCTTCACCGGGGCGTCCCGGATGCTCGAGGCGGCGGCGTCCTCGGAGCGCGTCCACCTCTGAGGGTAGCCCCTCCACGTCCCTCAGCGGGCGCGGTGCGCCAGCGCCTTCTCGTAGGCGGCCTGCAGCTCGCCGAACACCGAGCGCGCCGGACGCGGCGCGCCGAGATGCAGGTGGCGCAGCTCGTCCATGAAGGCGTTCCAGAGCGGAGCGCCGCCCTCTTCCAGCAGCTCCGCGCGCACGGACAGTTCCTTGCTCGGGCGCGTATGGCGGCGGCCCCAGGCGCCCATGTGCGCGAGCAGCGGCACGAGCTGAATGGCCGCTTCCGTGAGGCTGTAGATCCCTTTCTGCCGGTGTTTCGGATCGGAGCGTCTCGTCAGCAGGCCGGACGCGGTCAGGCGCTTCAGCCGGTCCGCGAGGATGTTCGAGGCGATGCCCTCCTCGCTCTGCGCGAGCAGCTCGCCGTAGCTGCGCCTGTTCCCGAACATGACGTCGCGGATGACGATCAGGCTCCAGCGGTCGCCGAGCTGTTCGAGCGTCAGGTTGATCGGGCAGCCGGATCGTCCTGTCTGCGGTACGGCCATCCTCCTGAGACTAGTACTTGCAATACGCAAGCGGTAGGAGTAGGGTTCGGACCACTTGCAATTTACAAGTGGTCCGAACCAGGAGGCCCGCGATGTCGCTCGTGCTGTACGGTCATCCCTTCTCCTCGTACACGCAGAAGGTACTCATTGCGCTGTACGAGAACGGCACACCCTTCGAGTTCCGTTGCCTCGGGCCGGATACGCCGCAGCACGCGGCCGAGTGGCTGCGGCGCTGGCCTCTGCGCAAGTTCCCGCTGCTGGTGGACGAAGAGCGCAACATCGTCGAGACCAGCATCATCATCGAGTACCTGCAGCTCGTGCATCCCGGGCCAGCGCGCCTGCTGCCCGCAGACCCGATGGCCGCGCTGGACGTGCGCTTTCTCGACCGCTTCTTCGACCTGCATGTCATGAGTCCGATGCAGCACGCGGTGGACGGTGCGCTGACGGGTGATCCGGTGAAGCGCCAGGAAGGGCTGGCCCATGCTGCGACGAAGCTGGAGCTCGCCTACGCCTGGCTCGAAGGGCAGCTCGCCGGCAGGACCTGGGCCGCCGCTGGCGAGGACTTCACGATGGCGGACTGCGCGGCCGCGCCTTCGCTGTTCTACGCGGACTGGACGCACCGGATCTCCGAGGCGTTTCCCCTGCTGCGCGCCTACCGCGCGCGGTTGCTCGCGCGCCCGTCCTTCGCCCGCGCGGTGGAGGAGGCGCGGCAGTTCCGGCCGCTCTTCCCCCTGGGAGCGCCGGACCGGGATTGAGGCTCCGCGCCGCGAGCGCCGGCGCAACTGCGCGTTACCTCGCGAGGAGTCCGGGGAGCCGCGCGAGATCCAGCCGCCCCCGCTGGAGGAGCGCGCGGCGTGCCCTCACGGCAGCTCCGCTAAAGGCCCCTTCTTGTACGCGGTGTCGTTCCCGAAGTGCGCGTCCTCGTGGCCGAAGGCGCGCAGGATCGACGTGTAGACGTTGTGCGTGGACACGTCGGTCTCGTACCCGGACTGGCCGGGATCCCCGCCCCCGCGCTTGTTGTAATTGACGTGCCGCCCGCCCTGCCACCTGCCGCCGGCCTTGCCGGCGAGCAGGACCGGGATGTCGCGGGGCGAGTGCGCGCCGCCGCACCCGAACTCGCTCGTGAACAGCACGACGCTGTTGTCGAGCATCGTGCCGTCGCCCTCGGGGGTGCTCTTCAGCCCGTCGAGCAGGCGCGCCAAGATCTCCATGCGCCAGCTGCGGTTCGCGAGGATGGTCGCGCGCCAGTCCTCGAGCTTGTCGGGCTCCGCGCCGTTCGGACCGACGTCGAGGCCGGCGTGGCCGAGGCTGTGGCCCAGGTCGGTCGTGTAGGGCTGAGGCAGCCAGCTCGTCAGGACGTCGGCGATCTGGAACGTGGCGACGTTCGTGAGGCCGCAGCGGAGCGCGTGCAGGAGGATGTCGACCAGGAGCGGCGCTGCCTCCTTGATCCCTCCTCCCGTGTAGGACCCGTATCCCTGGTACACCGGCGCGCCGCCGACGTCCGGCTTCGTGCAGGCCGCCAGGTTGGCGACGCCTTCGAGCTTCTTCTCCAGGCTCCGGATGTGCTCGGCGTGCGCGTCGAGCAGGTGCCTGTCGGCCGCGCTCACGCGCCCCTTCAAGGCCGCGAGGTGCTCGCTCACCCCATCGAGCACGCTCCTCCGCTGGGCGCGGATCCGGAGCTGCTCGGGCGTCGGACCCGAAGCGGTCTCCGTCACGTCCTTGAAGAGCCGGTCGAAGGCGCTCGTCGGGTCCTTCTCGGTGGACACCGGCTCGCCCGAGGCGCGGTACAGCGGCTCTCCGTAGTTGTGCCCGTCGACCATGAGATCGATGGACGAGAAGGGCGTCGGGCGCTCGGCGGCGAGCCGCTCCGCGAGCACCTGATCGATCGACGGGCCGAGCGCCCTGGCGTCGTCGCCGCCCGAGGTCGTGTCGGCGCACGTGAGCACGGTCGCGTTGGAGCAGCCGTGGTGCCCGCCGTAGTCTCCCTGGACGAAGCCGGCGGCGTCGTCGACGCCGCGGAGCAGCGTGAGATCGCCCTTGTGGCGCTCGAGCGCGGCCATCTCCTCGCCGAGGACCTCGAGCGCCTGCCCCTCGCCGCCCGGGGACCAGAGGTCGAGCATGCTCCAGGCGCCCGGCTTCCACGGATCCCCCAGCTCCCCCGAGTTGTGGCGGGACGTGATCGTGCCGCCGTGGCTGAAGAACACGATGAACCGCCTGGCCCTGCCGTCAGCGGCCCAGACGGCGCCGTGGGTCGCCTCGAGGAACGGCAGCGCGATGCACAGGCCGGTCGCGGTTCGGAGGAAATTCCTTCGGCTGAATGCGGCGCGGTTCATGGGCTCACCCCTCGGGCTTTCGCAGGTGCAAGAAGGCATGGCTCGTCGTGAGGTCGAGGATCAGGTCGCGCAGGCTGCCGCCGCTCTCGGGCGCAGGCGTGGCCGCCTCGATCGACGCGAGATCCTGGTCGACGGGGATGCGCCGGAGCGCCGTCTGGAAGAAGTGCCTCGTGAGGCAAGCGCGCGCCGCGGCGCTCGCCGCGAGCGCCGCCGACATCTCGACGCCGCCGTCGACCTCGACGCTCTCCCCGTCCGGGCCGATCGCCGGCAGGCGGCCGCGCGCGTCGATGTCGAGCGCCCCTGCGTCCTCGCCCGTCTCCTGCGCCTGCCAGCGCCCGAGCGCGTCGTAATGCTCGAACGCGAAGCCGATCGGGTTGATGGCCTTGTGGCAGATCGCGCACGTCTCGCTCGACGTCTTGGCCTCGACGTCCTCTCGAACCGTCCTGTGCACCAGCGCGCCGCCCTCCTCGACGGCGCCGCCCTTGACCGGCACGTCGCTCGCGTTGGGCGGCGGAGGCCCGAGGGGGCGGCAGAGCACCTCCTCCAGGATGTACGCGCCGCGACGGATCGGCGATTTGACCTCGACGCTGCCGAACACGCTCAGGAAGGCCGCCCGCGTGAAGAGCCCCGCGCGCTGATCGGCCGGGAGCGAGACCCAGGCGAACGCGCCGTCGCCCGCGGGGCCCTCCACCCCGTAGAGCGCGGCGAGGGGCCCGTTCACGTATGCGTCCGTGGTCGTGAGCAGCGTCTCGAAGCGGCCGTCCCCCTCGAAGAGCACGCGCTCGGCGAGGGCCTCGACCTCGGCGCGCATGGCGGCGCGCAGCGCCGGGGAGTCCTCGGGGTAGAGCTCGCGGCTCTTCGGCGCGTTCTCGAGCGAAGCGTGCTTGTTCGAGCCGTCGAGCTGGAGCCACTCGGCGAAGAAGCGCTTCGCCGTGGCGCGGGCGCGGTCGTGCGAGAGCAGCCGCTCCGCCTGCGCGCGCACGCCCTCCGCCGTGTCGAGCGCGCCCGACTCGGCGCCGTCGAGCAGCGCGTCGTCCGGCATCGTGTTCCAGAGGAAATACGAGAGGCGCGACGCCCGCTCCCAGCCCGTGAGCGGGCGGACGCCGGAGGCGAGCGCGTCGCCGCCGTCCCCGTCGCGGCCGAGCTCGACGAAATAATAGACGTTGGGCGACTGGATCATGGTCTTGAGCACGACGAGCAGGGCGTCCTCGAACGACTGCTCCTCCCGCGCCCGGGCGAACTGACCCTTGAGCATCGCGACCTCGGCCTCATCGAGCGTGTGCCGGAAGGCGCGGCGTCCGAACGTCCGCACGAAGCCGTCCACGCACGCCTCGTCGTCCGCGCCGCGCGTGTCGCACGGGAACACCGGGGTCCCCCACGACGCGCGCCGCGCGACGATCGCCTCCGCGGCGGCGTTGAGCTTGTCCACGGCGAGGAGCGAGGCGACCTCGCCCGCGTCCGGGTCGAGGTCGAGATCGAGCCCTGGATCGCCGAACAGGTCGCGCATCGAGCTCGTGAACTGCTCCGGCGTCATCCGGCGCATGCCCGCGCTGGCGACGTCGACAAGCCCGCTGTCGCGTGGCGGCCCGTCGCGCCCGTCGCGGTCGCCGCCGACGTCGCCGACGCAGCCCGCGAGCGCGCCCGACGTCGCGAGGGCGACCGCGCCGAGGAGCGCCGCCCCGCGCCGCCGGGGTGCGGCCGAGCGCCCGAGTGTTTCGAGGGGGAGCACGCCGTCCGGCATCGTTCGCTTCATGGCTTCGGTCCTCGCGCGGTCAGAGCAAGAAAAAGCAAGGGACGGGATCGCAGCGCGAACCCGCCCCCATCACGGCGCGGTGATCGAGACGTCGTCGAAATACGCCGCGCCCCCCTGCCGAAGGACCTCGACCCCGGACGTGCCGGCGGCGTAGGTCGTGTCCGTGGTGGTCAGCTCCAGCACCCCGTCGACGTAGAACTCGAGGGTGGTTCCGACCGTCACCGCCTTGAAGGTGTGCCACGTCCCCGGGGCCAGGGTGAGCGGCTTCGACACGGAGGACACGACCACATCGAGGTCGCGGACGGCGATCTCGAGCTCGCCCGTGCTCTTGTACATGAAGGTATACCGGTCGAGCTCATAGATATTGTACCGCGAGTTGAACCCCACGCTCCCCGGGCCCGACCAGCTCGGGATCTTGATCCTGGCCTCCACGACCGAGTCCTGCCAGTTGGTCGCCTCGGGGAAGAGCTTGGCGTTCGAGTCGGTGGTCGAGTACGACAGCACCTTGTTGGTCCCGTCCGTCGTGATGAGGAAGCCCGCGTAGGACTGGTCCCAGCCGTCGAGATCGCCGTCCTCGAAATCGTCGGCGAACGTGCTCGGCGGCTCCGGCTCGAACACGACGTCGCGGAAATAGTTGCTGTTCTTGTACACCATCGCGGGCCTCTGGCCGGCCGAGGTGGTGTAGACGCCGCTGCCGACGTAGGTGACGAGATCGCCGTTCACGATCGGGGCGTTGAACCCTCCGTTCGTAGCAGCGTACCAGTGATCTCCGCTGGTCGACACCGAGATCGTATAGGTCCTGTTGGCCGCGACCCGCACCGGTGCAGGCAGCGTGAACTCCTTCCATCCAGCGGTTCCACCGGGGATGTTCCACGTGTGGGAGGCGAGGGGCGCGTCCGCGCCGAGGCCCCAGATCCGCACCGCGTGGGCGCCGCTCTCGGCGGCGTTCGTGTAGATTCGTACCTTGGTGATGTTGCCGTCGCGGAGCGTGTGGAAACGGGTGCCCAGCTCGTAAAAACTGTCGTTGGCGAATACGGCAGGCGTCTGGGTCGTGAAGATCGACCCAGGCGCGGAGGCGATCGCGCCGCCCGCCAGGGCGAGCGCGGTGAGCACGACGGGCGCGGAAAACAGCGGACTCGGGCGCATGGTCCTCCTAACGGATTCTCTCAGGAATTGTCGAGCCGCGCTGTGCGGCGCGCCCGTCGATCCGCGGGATGCAGGGTTCGAGCGATCGCCGAGCCGGGGCTCGTCTCCGTCGTTGGATAACTAACCAGCTCATCGGTGCGAGCCAACTCATAGGCCGCATGCGATGCATGCACACCGTGCATGGCGCACGTCATCGCCTCGAAAACCGTGAACAAGCGGCCGATGAAGCGAGCCGCCGAGAGGCCAGGGGCGCCGAGAGGGCTCAGGAATATTCTTCTCTCGGTGTCCTCTCGCTCTGGCGATTCGACAGCTCGTCGCCAGCTCACTACCATCCTCGGTGGTCGGCGCGCGCCGCGACGAGGCCGCGGAAGCCGCGTCGAGCACAGGCTGGAGTACATCCTGCCACCTAAAGCGCAGGATCTGCCACCACAGCAGTGTCTGGTCGCATGACAACGGGCATTGTTGTGTCATCTTGCCTCGCCACGGCGAGAATGCCTCACCGTGACTCTGAAAAATTACAGTGGAGCTTTTGTAGCCCATGACGAGGAGGACGCTTCTGTGAAAATTCGAGCTTGCGCGATCGGGTTGCTCCTCACGGCCGGATGCACCGGCGAGCTCGGTGGAGCGACGGAGGACGGACCGGTGACCCTCCCGCCGCCGGTCAACATCCCGCCGGTCAGCATCGACTGCACCCACGTCGGGAGCGGCCGGGACTACCAGGTCGGCCCTGGCAAGGCGTTCGAGACGCTCGGCGACGTGCCGTTCGAGACGCTCGCCGCCGGCGACACGGTGCGCGTCTTCTGGCGCGCCGGGGGGTACCACGAGAAGATCATGCTCGGCGGCCAGGGGACGGCGGAGCAGCCGATCCGGCTCTGCGGCGTCCCTGGGCCGAACGGCGAGCTGCCGGTGATCGACGGCGAGGGCGCCACCACCCGGCCCGAGCTCGATTTCCCCTTCGACGGCCACCAGGTGAGGGGGCTCATCATCGTCGGGCACAAGCACGACGACCCGTACGATCTCGACCCCAGCCACATCGTCATCGAGGGGCTCGAGATCAAGAACGCTTCGCCCCCCCACCGCTTCACCGACAAGGCGGGGTCGGCGGCGTCGTACGCGGACAACGCGGCCGGCATCTTCGTGGAGCGCGGCGACCACGTGACCATCCGCGCCTGCGAGGTGCACGAGAACGCCAACGGCCTCTTCATCGGCACCGCCGGCGGCGACATCCTCACCAAGAACGTGCTCATCGAGTCGAGCTACATCCACGACAACGGCAGCCTGAGCGACTTCAACGAGCACAACGTCTACAACGAGGCGTCGAACGTCATCTACCAGTTCAACCGCTTCGGCCCCACGCGCGGCGGAAACGGCAACAACATCAAGGAGCGCTCGGCCGGCGTCGTGATCCGGTACAACTGGATCGAGGACGGCGCCCACCTGATCGACCTCGTCGACGCGCAGGAGGCGACCGACTCGATCGCGCTGCCGTCGTTCCACGAGACCTTCATCTACGGCAACGTGCTCCTGCGCAGCGGCTACGGCCCGTCGATGATCCACTACGGCGGCGACAGCGGGCAGACCGAGTACTACCGGAAGGGCACGCTCCACTTCTTCTCCAACACCGTCTTCGTCAAGAACGACACGTACCGGGATTACCAGCGCTCCGCCGTGTTCGAGGCCTCGACCAACGACGAGCGGATCCAGGCGCGCAACAACGTGTTCGCCAGCAGCCAGGAGCCGACGGACATCCGCGCGGTCACCTTCCTCGGGGATCGCGACGACGTGGCGGCCGGGGTCCTCGTCCTCGCCGGCAACTGGGTGAGGAAGGGGTGGACGGCGTTCGACCCCGTGCCGGGCCCGAAGCTGATCGGGAGGGTCGACGGCCTGGAGAGCTCGATCTTCGGCGTCGACCCGGCGTTCGCCTCGGCGTCGAGCCACGACTTCATCCCGGCCACGGGCGCGCCGCTCATCGAGGCCGGAGCGGCGCTCGAAGGCCTCCCGCCGGTCGACTACCAGTACGAGCCGCACCAGCAGGCCAAGCGGCGCAGCGACGGCCCGAAGCTCACCATCGGCGCGTTCGCGCAATAGGCGGGCGGGCGGGCGCGCCGCCGCGGCGCGCCCCGCCCAGCCGCGCTCGCGAGGCGGGCGCCCGCCTCGGTCACCGGCCCTCCCTCAGTCGCCAGGCGAGAACTCGATCGGATAGACGACCGTGGTCTTCTTCCCGATGGCCGGGAACCGCAGCCCCCTCGTCGCCTCCACCATGCAACGGTCCGCCGTCGCGTCGCGCAGCGTCGCCGCCGCGGCGTCGACCTGGACGTCGGCCACCGTCCCGTCGCCGTGGATCGCGAACGAGAGCGGGATCTTCCCCGCCGCGTCCGGGCGCCGCTCGAGCAGCGCTTCGTAGCAGGTCCGGTACGCCGGGAAGCCGGTCCGCACCACGGCCTGGATCTCCGCCGGCGTGAGGCCGTCCGGCAGCGGCACCGCGATCGGCCCGGCGGGCACCTCCGTCATCGCGGCGAGCGCCTCCTCGACCGCGGGGAGCTGCGCCTTCCGCGGCGCGGCGATCAGGATCGCGGGCGGCGCCCCGGCGCGCTCGCGCACCGCGATGAGCCCCTCGCCCTTCTCGAGCCGCGCGGCGATGTCCGCCGTGGGCAGCGGCAGGTCCGCGTCGTACCGCGCGGGGATGCGGTGGTTGCCGAGATCGAAGTAGAAGACCGCGAGGCTCGACCCGAGCAGCGGCCGGGCCGCCGGGATCTGGGTCCAGCCGTCGGTCCCGTGCGACATGCGGTTGATCGACACCTTGTCGCAGCGCGGGCAGGCCTCCTGCCGGAGCGCTCGAATCGCGGTCGGGATCGCGAAGGTCCTGAGGCGCTCGCTCACCTCCCGGTTCCCGCCGAACGTGATCACGGTGACCGTGAGCTCCCGGGGGCCCGACTCCTGCACGGGGAAATACCGCGCGAGCGCCCGGGCGAACGGCGACGCTCGCTCCGCGTCGAACGGCTCCTCCGGCAGCGGCTTCTCCTCGCTCCCGGTGACCAGGAGGCGCAGGCGCCGCTCGGCGGCCCTCTGGAGCGGCCAGGGCTCTTCGACGGCGTGCTCGCCGAGGAGCGACTCCACGGCGGCGATCGCGGCCTCGTGGTCGCCCTCCGCCTCGAGCACCCGGCTCATCGCGAGCCTGGCCTGATCGCGCTGATCCAGCGTCAGCGCTGGATCGGCGAGCACCTCGGCGAGCGCCTGCCGCGCGGCGGCGATCTCCCGGCCCGCGTCGAGCCTGCGCTCGGCCTGCTCGATCGCGAGCGAGATGTCGGGCCGCCTGTCGGCGCCGGCGGCGAGGTCGACGCGCGCCCCGGCGCCCGGCGCGGCGGTCTCCGGCCCGTCGACGCACGCGGCGAGCGAGAGCAGGCCCACGGCGATGGCGGCGGCGGCGGAGCGATGGATGGTGTTCATGACGATCGATGTCCTCCTGCGCGCGGCCCGTTTGCGGCAGCGCGTGAGGGGGAGTCTGCGCGCTGGCCTTGTTGGCGCCGTCTTCGCCATGTCACCGTTCCGTCTCCGGCGTCGGAGCGCGGGTGAACCGGTAGCCGGCGCCGCGCACGGTCACGAGGTGCCGCGGCGATCTCGGGTCGGGCTCGAGCTTCGCGCGCAGCCGGTTGATGAAGTTGTCGACCGTGCGATCGGTGCCGAAGTAGTCCGCGCCCCAGACCGCGTCGAGGATGCGCTGGCGCGGCAGGAGCGCGCCCTCGCGCTCGACGAAGAAGCGCAGGAGCTTCATCTCGAGCGCCGTGAGCTCGACGGGCGCCCCGCGCCGCTCCACGCGGTGGGCGCGGAAGTCGATGACGACCTCCGCGAACTGCACGACGGCGCGCTCGGCCTCGCCGAGCCGCCGCCGCCGCAGCGCCGCGTCGACGCGGGCGAGGAGCTCGGAGACGCCGAACGGCTTGACGATGTAGTCGTCCGCGCCGAGCCGGAGCCCCCGCACCTTGTCCTGCTCCTCGCCCTTGGCGGTGACCATCAGGATGGGCAGGTCGGCGTCGTGCCGGCGGAGCTCCTCGCAGATCTCGAAGCCGTTCAGCCCGGGCAGCATCACGTCGAGCAGCACGAGGTCGGGCCGCGCGGCGAGCGCCATCGACAGCCCCTCGGCGCCGGTCTTCGCCACCTCGACGCGGAAGCCCGCGGAGCGCAGCGTCTTCTGGAGGCCGAGGCGCAGCGTCGGGTCGTCCTCGACGACGAGGACGGTCTCCAGCCTGCCTTCGGGCGTCTTCTGGGTCATGGCGTGTGCTCCTTCGGTCCTCGGGGGCCTGGGATCCACAGGGTGAACGCGGCGCCGCGGCCCGGCTCGCTGTCGACGCGGGCGCCGCCGCCGTGCGCGCGGGCGACGTGCCGGACCAGCGACAGCCCGATGCCGCTGCCGGAGACGGCGCGGCTCAGCCGGTCGTCGGCGCGCTCGAACGGCTCGAAGATGCGGCGCTGGTCGCGCCGGGCGATGCCCGGGCCGCGGTCCTCGACGGCGATCGCGACGCCGCCCCGCTCGCGGGCGACGCGCACGAGGTAGGGGGCGGCGAGCGGCGCGTACTTCAGGGCGTTGGCGAGGAGGTTGTCGACCGCGAGCTGGATCTGGCCCGCGTCGATGCTCGCCTCCGCGGCCGGGTCGAGCTCGCGCACGACCCTGGGCATCTCCGGGTTCCGCTCCTCGAACGTGTCGATCGAGGCCGCGACCGCGTCGGCGACGCGGGCCGGGGCGCGCCCTTCGGCCGCGCGTCCGGCCATCATCCGGCTGAAGCCGAGCAGCCGCTCCACGGTCTCGCCGAGCCGCCGCGACTCGCGGCCGAGCGCCTCGAACACCTCGCGGTGCTCGTCGGGCGCGAGCCGCCCCTCCTCGAGCAGCTCCGAGAGCATGCGCACCGACGCGATCGGCGTCCGGAGCTCGTGGGAGACGGCGGCGACGAAGTCGGTGCGCAGCTCGCTGGAGCGCCGGGCGGCGCGCATGCGCGCGAACAGGACCGCGGCCAGCCCGAGGGCGAGCGCCGTGGCGGCGGCGCCGACGCCGACGAGCAGCCGCTTGCCGCGCGCGGCGTGCCGCTCGACGGCCGCTGGATCCGCGGGCGAGAGCCGCACGGCGAGCTCCGGCGCGATCGGCAGGAGGGCCGCGGGCGCGCCGCCGAGCTCGGGCGCGACGGGCGCCCGCCCGGCCCCCGCGGCCGCGGCCCCGGCGAGGACGTCGGCGCGGACGTCGGGCGGCAGCGGGCGTGCGACGCCGTGGAGCCAGCCGGCGAGCGAGCTCCCGTGGATCACGAAGCCGGCGGAGCGCCCGTCCGGGAGCGCCCGCAGCGCGCCCGCGGCGGCGCCAGCGCGGAAGGAGACGAGCCCGCGCGCGTCGGGGCGCGCGCGCAGCGCGGCGTCGAGGCCTCCGCGCCGGAGCTCGGCCACGAGCGCGTCGCGCTCGGGGCGCGGGGCCGCGAGGGCAGCGGCCGCCCGCTCGCGCGGTTCGCCCGAGAGCGCGGCGTCCACCTCGATCGCGGCGGCCTTCCGCTCCGGCTCGGAGAGCCCCGCCGCGTGCGCCTCGAGCCACGCGGCGATGGCGCCGTGGTCGACGGCGCGATCGGCCGCGGCGTCGAGCGCGAGGACGGGCCAGAGCCACCGCCCCGCGGGCGAGCGGGCCTCGGCGCAGCGCGCGAGGAAGTCGCGCCGCGCGGCGGCGCGGGCCTGGGCGTCCGGCCCGGCGGCGGCGCGGGCGAGCGCGGCGCACCCGTCGGGCGCGGGCGCGGTCGGCGGCGCGGCCTGGGCCGGCAGCAGCACGGAGCGATCCGGCGCGAGCAGCACCGGCGCGGCGAACGGCGGCGCGATCGCGGCGAGCGCCGCCGCGGCGGACTCGGGGGGGCCGTGGGGGGAGCTGTCGAGGGGGCCGCCGAGGGGGCCGTCGCTGCGGAGGGCGGCGAGGGCGGCCTCGGCGCGGTCGGTCTCCTGGTCGATCGCGCGCGACAGGCGCGCGGAGGCGGTGGCCAGCCCGAGCGCCACCTCGCGGCGGGCGCCGTCGGCCTCGTTGGAGACGGCGCGCAGGCCGAGGACGCCGACGCAGATCGCGGGGACGCTCGCGGCGGCGGCGAAGAGCGCCCAGTCGCGCAGGCGGCTGGCCCGAGGGGAGAGCACGGGCGCAGGATCGCACGGGAAGGTCACCGGAATGTCACCGGCTGGGGGCGCTGTCCGAGCGCAGGGGAGCCGCGGCCAGGGGGCGACTCCGCGGGGGTCGGCGCCGGCGAGCTCGGCTCAGCAGGCGGGGTGGATGGGCGGCGTCACGGCGCGGGCGTCACCGGCACGCCTGGGCGGCCGTGTTCCGGCGGAGCCCGCAGACGAAGGCGCCGCCGCCGCAGCTGAAGACGCTGCAGTACTCGTGCACTTCCTTGTCCCCGTTCGGGAGGGTCTTCACCTCGCAGTCCGCGGGGCTGTGCTGGGTGCACACCCCCTCGCAGCGGATCGGGCCGGTCGTCCCGTCGTTCGCGTCGGTGCAGGGCCGCTCGTCGAGCTGGGTGTGCGACGTGAAGCCCACGTCCGCCTGATCGTCGAAGTGCCCCGTGCAGAAGTGCGCGTCGGTGACGGTGCCCTCGAGATAGCTCCGGAGGTCCTGCGAGAAGAACGGCACCGGATTCGGCGCCTTGTTGTCGGCGACGCGGCGGACCTCGAAGTGCAGGTGGTCGTTGTCCGGCCAGTCCGACGACTCGCCGATCTCCTGCCCCGGGACGACGAGATCTCCCTCCGCGACCAGGCTCGACGCGGCGTGGCCGTAGATGACGTACACCGAGCCATAGCGGATCGTCAGATCGATCTGGGAGGGCGCGCCGCGGGCGGTGGGGTACCGGTTCGTGCAGGCGCTCGGCCCGGCGCACATGACCTTGCCATAGCCGACCGAGTACAGGGGGCTGCGCGCGGGGACGGAGAAATCGAGCCCGCTGTGGTTGCCGGAGGTGTGCCTGTAATAGACGGTCTGGAGCACGACGGAGGTGCACGTGTGGCCGAAGTACTGGCCCATGGGGGGCGCATCGCCGTTCGGCATCGTGGTGGGGTGATTGCAGAACGTCGGCGTCTTCGTGTCGCTGAGCTCGTCGCCGGGCCCCACCTCGCCGCAGCCGGCGGTCGGGTCCCCCCCGCCGCCGGCGCCCGAGACCGTCGCGTTCGTGATGGTCGCGCCCTCGTCGTACAGGCTCGTGTCCAGCTCGAGCGGGTAGGTGGGCGCCGCGCTGCTCGTGTGGAACACGGTCCCGTTCTTCAGGTAGCGCACCTGGCCGCCCTGCACCTCGACGCGGAAGACGTCGCCGGCCTGGTAGCTCCCGAAGTAGCCCTGGCCATAGCCGTGCTCCACGACCTCCAGCCCTCCGTCGCCGCGCAGGTAGATCGCGTGATCGATGTCCCCGTAACCCTGATCCGTGTCGGCGTGGCCGAGGCCCGCCATCTTGTACCGGCTCGTCTCGTTCGTGGAGAACTCCGCGTAGCCGTCGCCCGACGCGAGCTGCTGGACGGACGAGGCCCCGGCGTGCCACCCCCAGCCGGCGGCGCGCGTCAGCGAGCTCCCGCTCGCCGGGGCATAGCGGACGTTCTTCCAGAACCCCGGCGGCATGCAGCTCGTGTCGCCGGCCGCGCAGCTCACGACCTGGGCGCTGGCGACGGTCGCGCCCTCGTCATGCAGGCTTGTGTCGAGCCCGAGCGGGTAGGTCGGCGCCGTCAGGCTCGTGTGGAATACGAGCCCGTTCTTGCGGTAGCGCACCTGGCCATTGAACACCTCGACGCGGAAGATGTCGCCGGCCTGGTAGGTGCCGAAGTAGCCCTGTCCAACTCCCTGCTCGAAGACCTCCAGGCCTCCATCGGCGCGCAGGTAGATCGCATAATCGATGTCCCCGTAGCCCTGATCGGCGTCGCCGTGGCTCAGGCCCGCCATCTTCTGGAGGTTCGCCTCGTTCGTGGAGAACTCCACATAGCCGTCGCCCGCGTCGATCTGCTCGGCCGACGAGGCCCCGGCGTGCCAGCCCCAGCCGGCGGTGCGCGTCAGCAGGCCTCCGTTGGCGGTGACGTAGCGGACGTCGCTCCACAGCCCCGGCGGCATGCAGCTCGTGTCGCCGGCCGCGCAGCTCACGAGCTGCGCGCTGGCGATGGTCGCGCCCTCGTCGTGCAGGCTTGTGTCGAGCCCGAGCGGGTAGGTGGGCGCCGCGTTGCTCGTGTGGAACACAAGCTCGTTCTTGCGGTAGCGCACCTGGCCATTGAACACCTCGACGCGGAAGACGTCCCCGGCCTGGTACGTCCCGAAATATCCCTGTCCAACGCCCTGCTCGAGGATCTCCAGGCCTCCGTCGTCGCGCAGGTAGATCGCGTAATCGATGTCCCCGTAGCCCTGATCGATGTCGCCGTGGCTGAGGCCGGCGATCTTCTGGAGGTCCGCCTCGTTCGTGGAGAACTCCACGTAGCCGTCGCCCGCCTCGATCTGCTCGACCGACGACGCCCCGGCGTGCCAGCCCCAGCCGGCATCCCGGGTCAGCAGGCTTCCGTTCGCCGTGGCGTAGCGGACGTTCTTCCATTCCTGCGGCGGCATGCAGCTCGCGTCGCCGGCCGCGCAGCTCATGACCTGGGCGCTGGTGACGGTCGCGCCCTCGTCGTGCAGGCTGGTGTCGAGCCCGAGCGGGTAAGTGGGCGCCGTGTTGCTCGTGTGGAACACCATCCCGTTCTGCCGGTAGCGCACCTGGCCATTGAACACCTCGACGCGGAAGACGTCGCCGGCCTGGTACGTCCCGAAATATCCCTGTCCAGCCCCCTGCTCGAAGATCTCCAGGCCTCCATCGGCGCGCAGGTAGACCGCGTAATCGATGTCTCCGAAGCCCTGATCGCCGTCGCCGTGGTTGAGGCCGGCCATCTTCTGGAGGTTCGCCTCGTTCGTGGAGAACTCCACGAACCCGTCGCCCGCCTCGATCTGCTCGACCGACGACGCCCCGGCGTGCCACCCCCAGCCGGCGTTGCGCGTCAGCAAACCTCCGTTGGCGGTGACGTAGCGGACGTTCCTCCACAGCCCCGGCGGCATGCAGCTCGTGTCGCCGGCCGCGCAGCTCGCGACCTGGGCGCTGGTGACGGTCGCGCCCTCGTCGTGCAGGCTTGTGTCCAGCGCGAGCGGGTAGGTGGGCGGCGTGTGGCTCGTGTAGAACACGAGCCCGTTCTTGCGGTAGCGCACCTGGCCATTGAACGCCTCGACGCGGAAGACGTCGCCGGCCTGGTACGTCCCGAAATAGCCCTTTCCATACCCCTGCTCGAAGATCTCCAGGCCCCCGTCGGCGCGCAGGTAGACCGCGTAATCGATGTCCCCGTAGCCCTGATCGGCGTCGCCGTTGCTGAGGCCCGCCATCTTCTGGAGGCTCGCCTCGCTCGTGGAGAACTCCACGAACCCGTCGCCCGCCTCGATCTGCTCGACCGACGAGGCGCCGGCGTGCCAGCCCCAGCCGGGGCTGCGCGTCAGCAAGGTCCCGTTGGCCGGGGCGTAGCGGACGTTCTTCCAGAACCCCGGCGGCATGCAGCTCGTGTCGCCGGCCGCGCAGCTCGTGACCTGGGCGCTCGTGACGGTCGCGCCCTCGTCGTGCAGGCTGGCGTCGAGCCCGAGCGGGTAGGTGGGCGCCGTGGCGCTCGTGTAGAACACCACCCCGTTCTTGCGGTAGCGCACCTCGCCATTGAACACCTCGACGCGGAAGACGTCGCCGGCCTGGTACGTCCCGAAGTAGCCCTTCCCGTACCCTTGCTCGAGGATCTCCACGCCCCCGTCGGCGCGCAGGAGCAGCCCGTAATCGATGTCCCAGAACGACTGGCTGTCATCGCCGTGGCTCAACCCGGCGATCTTGGTCCGGTCCGCCTCGTTCGTGGAGAACTCCACGAACCCGTCGCCCGCCTCGATCTGCTGGACCGACGACGCGCCGGCGCTCCAGCCCCAGCCCGGCCCGCGGGTGAGCGCGCCGTCGCCCACCGCCACCTCGACGGCGTTGTTCCAGAACGCGGATGCGCCCTCGGCCGCGCGCGCGTCTCCCGTGCTCGCGCAGATGCCCAGCGCGGCGAGGACCGCGGGGAGCGCGCTCTTGCTGAGCCGCCTCATGACGCGTCCGTCCTCTCGCAGCCCGCGACGAGCGCGGCGGCGAGGCGTGACGCTGGGTGAGGAATGGGTCTGTCGAATGCGTCCTGGGACATGGTGAGGATCTCCTCTGCATATGAGTTCTCGGGCCACCCCCTTTCCTACGCCGCGTCCCTCCGGCTTCTGACAGCCCTCGCCGTCCTTTCCCTCGGCGCCCCGGCCGCGCCCCCGCCTCCCGCCGCCGCCGTGCTATGTCGCCCCTCATGCCAGCGCCGCGCATCGCCGTCGTGGGCCACGTCGAGCACGTGACGCTCGGCCGCGCCGAGGGCGTCCCCGCGCCGGGCGACATCGTGCACCTGCTCGACGCGCGCTTCCTCCCCGGCGGGGGCGGCGGCCTCGCCTTCGCGCAGCTCTGCCGCAGCGACGCCGAGATCCACCTCTTCACGGCGCTCGGCCACGACGCCGCGGCGCGCGCCGTCGAGGCGCGCATCCGGGTCGCGCCGGGCCGCGTCCACGTCCACGCCGCCGTGCGCGCCGTGGATCACCCGCGCGTGGTCGTCGTCGTGGACGCCGAGGGCCGCCGCACCATCATCGTCACCGGCGCCCCGCTCCAGCCCGCCGCGACCGACCCGCTCCCCTGGTCGATCCTCGCCGGCTGCGACGCCGCGTACTTCACCGGCGCCGACCCCGAGAGCCTGCGCCTCGCGCGCGCCGCCCGCCGCCTCGTGGTGACGGCCCGCAGGGGCGCCGCGCTCCGGGCCGCGGCGATCGCGCCCGACGTCGTCCTCGGCAGCGCCTCCGACCCGCGCGAGAACGCCCCGCTCGACGCCTACGACCCTCGCCCCGGCGCGCTGGTCCTCACCGACGGGCCGCGCCCGGTCCGCGTCCTCCGCCCCGGAGGCGCCGCGCTGGTCGACGCGCCGCCCGCGCCCGCCCGCGTCCTCGGCGACTACGGCGCCGGCGACAGCTTCGCCGGTGCCCTCACCTTCCACCTCGCCCACGGCCTCCCGGTCGAGGAGGCCTGTCGCCGCGCCGGGCCGCACGGCGCCGCGGTGCTGCGCGGGATCGATCCGCTCGAGACGCAGCTCCCCCTCGTCCCGCCGTGATCCCGCCGCGGCGCCAGCGCGCCAGCGCGCAGCGCCTTCCGCGCGCGCCGGCTCAGATCCACTTCTGCGCGTCGGGGTCCCAGCGCTTCCAGGCGCCGCGGTCGTGCAGGTAGAGCTCGCTCTCCCCGCGCAGGGTGCGGAAGCGCTTGCTCCCGATCTCCAGCTCGCCGCGCTTCTCCGAGTAGTCGATCAGCGCGTCGGCGGCGCCGATGCGCCGCATCTCGGCCACGAGCTCTTCCCCGCTCGCCTCGATCACCACGTAGCCGTGGGCGTTGCTGTCGGCGTGCGCGAGGTGCGGGTTGACCTTCGTCTCGGTCGACATGAGCAGATCGTCGATGCCGGCGGCGAGCAGCGCGGCGCCCGGGACCGAGCCGAGCACCGGATCGCCGGTCACCTGGCTCATCAACAGCTCGCGGAAGGCCCCCGACGAGACCGCGCCGCCCACGAGCTCGACGATCTTCTTCGAGGGATCGCCGGCGAGGCCCGCGGTCCCCGCGTAGAAGGCGTGGATGTCGCCGGTGATCGCCACGACGCCGCCCACCTCCACGAGCCGTTCCAGGAGCTCGTTCCGCTTGTTGGGAAACCCGTCCCAGGCGTCGACGTTCATGGTGAAGCGGCGCTTGAACTGCTCGGGGATGCTGTAGGGGGAGAGATCGACCGCGAGCGGGAGCAGGCAGAACTCGTTGCCCCAGATCTTCCAGGTCGCCTTCGAGCCTTCCATGGTCTCGAGGAACCACGCCTCCTGCTCGGCGCCCATCACGTCCTCGCTCGCGCCCTGCGTCTCCTTGTAGCGGAAGGCGGCGTAGAGCTCGAACGCGTCCTTGGCCGTGAGGTAGCGCGCCCCGACCGAGCCGTGGGCGCTGAACTTGCCGAGATCCACGTACGCGATGCCCCGATCGAAGAGCGCCGAGGCCGCGGGCTCGATGAGCGGGATCTGCATGTCCTCCGGCAAACCCTCGTTCACGCCGGCGACGATCTGATTGATGACGAGCACGCTGATGTCGCCCGTCACGTCGGCGGCGTCGTAGCCGGCGGCCTCCGCGGCTTCCTTGAGGACCGAGGCGTACAGGCCATCCTCGTACGTCTCGATGTGCGACACGTAGGGCATGGCGAACTCGGGGACCCCCTGGAGCTCCTCGATGAGCGTCACCTGGTCGAGCACCACCTTGCCGGGGAAGGCGCCCTCGGGGACGAGGTGATCCGGGCGGTAGCTGCGCAGATCCGTCATCACCAGGTGGACGTGCCGGCCGAACACGAAGTCGCGGTAGATGCGGAAATCGTCCGGGAGCGAGGCGCCGGGGTCCTGCTCGACGTCGTCGCCGTAATCGACGGGCTGGTACTCGAACCACGCCTGGTTCGCGGCCCTGCGGCGCTCCACGTCGGTCTCGTCCTCCCGGTCGTCGAAGTAGGTGGCCGTCGCGCCGTAGCAGTCGTTCGAGAACTCGTGATCGTCCCACGTGGCGATCATCGCGAAGCGCTCGTGGACCCTCTGGAGGTTGGCGTCGGAGCGATACGTCTTGTAGAGCTCCCGGTAGTTGCTGAGCGACCGGGCCGCTTGATAGGCGCTCTCGCCCTCGCCGAGGTCGATGGCGCCGGCCGCGTCGGTGAAGACGACGCTGCGCCCGGAGGTGCTCTGGAAGCTTGGATCGCCGGTCGTCTCGTAGATGTAGTCGCCGAGGTGGACGAAGAAGTCGAGCTCCTCCTCGGCGAGCGCCAGGTAGGTATTGTAGAAGCGCCCGATGTAGTCCTGGCACGACACGTAGGCGAAGCGGACCTTGACGTCGTCTTCCTCGGCCGGCGCGGTCTTTGTGCGCCCCACGCGAGACACGTAGCCCGTGTCGCCCTTCACATAGATGAAGCGGTAGTAATAGACCGTGCCCGCCGAGAGCCCGCGGACCTTCACCTTGACGCAGTGATCGTGCCGCCCGAGCGCCTTCACCTTCGTCTGTCCGGCGTCGAGCGCCACCCGCTGCGTGAACTCGGCGTCGGTCGCGACCTCGACCTCGAGATCGAGATCCTCCTCGCCGTCCTGCACGCGGGTCCAGAGGACGATGCTGCCGGGGCGAGGGTCGCCGGAGGCGACCGACTGGGGGAAGTACGCTGACCCGTCGGCGAGCTCGCGCCCGGGCTCGGCGCCCAGCGGATTGACGATCTCGGGATCGCCGCAGGCCGGGACGACCAGCGCGCCGGCGGTGACGAGGGTGGCTCGGAGGAAATCTCTGCGCTTCAGCATCGCGCGTTCAGGGAATCCTGGAACTTTCTCCGGTGTCAACCTCCTTGTGGACCCCGCCGCGCGCGGGCGCGTGAGCAAGATCTCGACGGGCGGGCGACGATCCGGCCGCCGCTCGGCGCGCGGCCAGCAGGCGGTCGACGAGGGCATCCACCTCGAGCTCTGCTCTCGCGATCGACGCCGTGAGCCGCTCGTCGGCGAACTCGTCGTACTCGATCGCCACGGACTCGACGTCGGTAATTCCGATGTAGCCGAACGCGGTCCGGATGCTCGGCTCGACGTGGTTCATGGCCTCGATCCGTCCGCCCTTAGCGTATCCGTGGTCGCCGCGGGACGTCAGGATCACGAGCGTCTTCCCGTGCCCGTCGAGGAGCGGCCAGTACGGCTCGCCCGGCCGCGAGCGGTCGAAGCCGAACGTGCGCCCCACGCGGACGATGTTGTCGATATAGGCCTTGAACTGCGCGGGCACGTTGAAGTTGTACATCGGCACGCCGGCCACGACGATGTCGGCGGCGATGAGCTCGTCGACGAGCGCGTCGCTCTCCGCGAGCGCCTGCCTCATCCAGGGCTCGCGCCGGTCGGGCCTCGTGAACGCGGCCTGGATCCAGCGGCCCGTCACGGGCGAGGGCGGGCTCTGCCCAACGTCCCGGTAAAGGATCTCGTCGCCTGGACGCGCCGCGCGCCAGCGCGCGACGAAGCGGGCGGTGAGGCGCCGGGTGTGAGAGCCGTGGCGGACCGTGCCCGAGCTGCCCGGACGAGCGCTCGAGTCGATGTGCAGTATCGTGGACATGGCGTGTCTCCTGAGCGGGGCGGGGGCGCCCCCACGAGCCTGGGCCTCGATCGCTCCGCTGCGCGCGCCCGGCGATCCCTCCCGGCGCGCGGGGCGCCGCCCGCGGCCGAGCGGGGTCGATCCGAGATGAGCGCGATTCATCTACCGAGGCGCCGCGGCGGCGCTTGTCGCTCTGCTCCTGGGCCCGTGGTGGGCGCGTTCACGCGGATAATATGGGGCGCCGCGGGCGGATGACCAACGAGTAATTCTCAGCTGATAGATGAGATTGAATCAGCTATCTCACCCCCATGCGAAGGCTCCCACCGCTCACGGCGCTCCGCGCCTTCGAGGCCGCCGCGCGCCACCTCAGCTTCAAGCGGGCCGCCCGGGAGCTCGGGGTGACGCCGACCGCGATCAGCCACCAGGTCCGGCTGCTCGAGGAGACCCTCGGCGTCCGGCTGTTCGAGCGCCACGCGCGGCAGGTCGTGGCCACGCGCGAGGCGCAGCGCCTCTATCCGGTGCTCCGCGACGGGTTCGACGCGTTCGCGAGGGCGATCGACGAGCTGACCGCCCGCCGCGCGCGCCGCGGGATCACCCTGTCGGCCACGACCGCGTTCACCGCCAAGTGGCTCGTGCCCCGCGTCGCGGCCTTCCGCGAGGCGTGCCCCGGGCTCGACCTGCGGCTCCACGCGTCGGACGAGCCCGTCGACCTCGCCGCGGGCGAGGCCGACGCGGCGATCCGGTACGGGCGAGGCCCGTACCCCGGGCTCGCCGCCGAGGCGCTGATCGCCGATCGCTTCGCGCCCGTCTGCAGCCCCGGGCTCGCCGTCCGCCGCCCGGAGGACCTGCGCCGCGCGCCGCTGCTCCACTTCGAGTGGCGGCGCGTCGAGCGCGACACGCCGACGTGGCGCCTGTGGCTCGAGCGCGCCGGCCTCTCCGGCGTCCGCGACGACGGCGGCACCACGTTCTCCGACGAGGCCCACGCGATCCAGGCGGCGATCGCCGGTCAGGGCGTCGCGCTCCTCAGCCTGGTCCTCGTCGCCGACGACCTGAAGAGCGGCGCCCTCGTGCAGCCGTTCGGCCCGGCGCTCGACGGCTATCGCTACCATTTCGTGCACCTCCCGGGCGCGGCGGCGCGCGAGGAGATCGCGGCGCTCCGGGGCTGGCTCGCCGCGGCCACGGCCGGGGAGCGGCCGCGACCGAAGCGGTGAGCCGGGCGCTCCTCTGCGCTGGCGCCGGGGCTACGGCACCCCCGCCTCGGCGCAGCGCGCGCGCCACGCGCCGGCGTCGAGCTTGCCGTCGAGCAGGCGCCGCACCACGAGGAACGGCTCCAGCGCCTGCTCGCCGCGGCGCGCGCGGACGGGCGCGCCGGGCAGGCCGTCGAGCTCGAAGCCGAGCTCCGCCAGCGCGACGGCGAGCCAGACGCTGAACAGGCCCGTCACCCGGCGGCGCTCGGCGGCCGGCGAGAGCAGCGCCAGGCCCACCCGCGTGCGCTCCGCCCAGGCGTCGATCTGCGCCAGCGCCTCGGGCAGCTGGCTCGGGCGAAGCTCGCGGAAATGCTCGCGGTGCGCCTCGAGCTGCTGGCGCCAGCGCGGCAGCCACACCTCGCGCGTGACGTCCGCCCACGCGATGCGCGGCAGGGGCCGCGACGGGTCGACGAGCAGCGACCGCAGGACGGCCTCCTCGGCCGCGGCGACGTCGTCGAGGAGGTCGAGGCAGTGCGCGCCCGGCTCCGGCCCGCCGGCCTCGGCGCCGAGCGCGGCGAGCCGCTCCGACAGCGACGGGTGCGTGTCGTAGACCGACGACGCCTCGCCCGCCCGCTCGGCCCGCCGCTCGGCCAGGGCGCCCTGCTCCGCGGTCACGGCGCCCTCGAACCACCGGAAGCCCTCGAGCAGCGGAGGGGAGCGCCCGGCGGAGACCACGGGCAGCACCTCCATCTCGAGGTAGGCGCTCCAGAGCGGCCCCTTCTCGTGCGTGATCCGGAGCGCGCGCGCGGTGGGCCCGCGCCCGGCGATCCGCGCGGCCACCGCGTCGGCCTCGAGCTCCTGCGCGCGCGAGATCCCCGAGCTCGAGCGGACGAACAGCTCGGCGTACGCGACGAACGGCAGGTGCAGCCAGAAGCTCGAGCCGTCGAGGTGGTCGAGGGCGCCGCCGATGGTGCGCCGCGTCCTGTGCACCCAGGGGCCGAGCGCGAGGTCGCCCGAGACGTGGTGCCCGAACTCGTGCGCGATCACCGACTCGAGCTCGCTCCGGCTCAGCCAGGCGAGCAGCGGGAGCCCGGCGCCCACCACCGTGCGGCTCCGGAGCCACGCCTCGCGCCGCACCGCGGTGAAGGCGTTGGCGTCGTGGAAGAGGTGGATGTCGGCCGGGGTGGCGTGGCCGGCGCGCGCGGCGACGTCGCGGATCAGCGACTGGAGGCGCGGGTGCCGGCCCTCGCCGAGCGGGACGCCCGGATCGTGGGCGCGCGGCCTCCGCGGGACCAGGCCCCAGGCGACCCAGAGCGCGCCGGCGCCGCAGAGGAAGCCGGACGGCTCGATGCCGTCGCCGTACTCGGATTGCGCGTACGGCACCCACAAGAGCCCGAGCGCGATCCCGGCGGCGAGCAGGTAGAAGCCCACCGCCATGCCGAGCAGCCACGCGGCGCGGTGCGCCAGGCCGCGCGGCCTCACCGCGGCCACGACTCCATCGCGACGCTGACGGCGCCGTGCAGGGCGTCCTCGCGCCGCGCCAGCGCGAGGAGCGACTGCCGCTCCTCGGCGGCGAGGGCGCGGTGCCGGGCCCGGCCGAAGTGGAGGGCGGCGCGCACCGCGTCCGGCAGATCGTCGATCTCGGAGAAGCGGGTCCCGTCGCGCACGTACTCGACGAGCCCGCGCGTGAGCACGCGCCCGAGCGGCGAGCGCTGCTCCAGCTTCGCGAGCGCGGCCCCCGCGCCCTCCGCGTGGACGGCCTCGGCCATGAGCAGCGCCCAGACGGGCAGGGACAGGTGGTGGAAGACGGCCGCCTCGGCGCCGGTCAGGCGCGCGACGGCCGCGCGCGGGTCGGAGCGCGACAGCACCGTGAGCTCGAGGGCGTCGCGCAGGGCCGGGTCGCTCACCCGGGCGAGCTCGGGCGCGCTCACCTCGAGCCCCGCGTCGACGCGCGCCCGGAGGCGCAGCAGCGCCGTCTCCTCGTCGCCCTTCCCGCGGAGCGGATCGAGCGCGCGCTCGACCGAGGTCTTCGGATCGAGCTGGGCGAGGAGCAGGGCCTGCTCGGCGAGCTCGCGGCGCTCGAGCGGGCTCTCCTGGCTGGCAGCGAGGGCCGCGGCGACGAGGCTCCGCGCCCGCTCGACCTGCCCGAGCCCGACGGCGGCGGTCACCTCGAGCGCGACGCTGTCGTCGGCGAGGGCGCGATCGACGCCGCGCAGCTTCTCCAGGGTGTCGAGGGCGAGCTGATGTTTCCCGTCGTGCCCCGCCTGGTACGCCAGCGTGCGCAGCAGGTAGGGGTGGTCCGGGAAGCGCTCCAGCATGCCGGCGAGGACCTCGTCCGCGGCCGGCCCGGAGAGCAGCCGCACGTAGAGGTACGCGGCGTCCGCCGAGCCCGGGTCGCCCTCGTGGCGGCCCTTGTACTCGTCGATGAGCTCCTGGCGGCGCCCGACCATGGTCATCACCTTCTGGTACTGGCGGTGATGCTCGATGGACTCCGGGTGGGCGCGCCGCGCCCGGTCCGCGAAGGCGGCGGCGCCCTGCTCGTCCTCGGCGTTCATCAGGAGCCCGACCGCCCGCTCCGAGGCCGGGACGTCGTAGCCGGTGTGCTCCGCGTAGCGCGCCGCGAGCTCGGCGCCGAGCGCCGCTTTCCCCGCGCCGACGAGCGCGAAGGCGCAGCCGCCCGGCTCCACGGGCGCCAGGGTCACGAGCGTGCGCGAGACGAACGCCTGCCCCTTGGGCATGCTGAGCTGCTCGGGCGGCGTCTCGAAGACGAAGTCGACGTCGTCCACGATCACGGCCGATTGCCCGCAGAAGAGGGTAGGGGCCGCGTCGTCGCTCGAGCTCGCGTTGCGATCGGCCGTGTACCGCACCTCCAGCTGGTAGATGGGCGCGAGCCCGAGCACGTTCCACGCGACGACGTCGGTGCCGCGCGGGACGTCGAGCTCGCCCTCCTCGATCGTCCGGCCCTGGGCGGTGACCTTGACGGGCCGCCGCCCGACGCGGCCCTCGAGCCGCTCCAGGCCTCGCGCCGGCACCTGGATGGAAGCGTCGCCGACGCTCACCTCGACGGGGTAGGGGAGCGCGTTCGCGACCCGGACGGTGGTATAGCGGGCGGCGGCGAGGGCGTTCCAGGCGCCGAGCGCGACGACCGTGGTGATCCCGAGCGCCACCGCGCGCTGCCAGAGGTAGAGCGCCGGGCCGAGCGGCGCGCGCCCGATGAACCGCCACGAGCGCGCCTCTGCGCCGTTCGCGACCAGGTAGCTCCCGAGCGGATAGAGCGGGACGAAGAGGAAGACGAAGAACAGCGTCTTGATGTACGTGCCGTCCTCCGGGTCGCGGTCGGACTCGCCGTAGACCGTGGCACCGACGCCGTTCATCGTCATGAGCCAGGGGCTCCTCCGCATGGGCTCGAGGAACAGCCGCCGGCGCGCGAGGAGGGCGTCGAGCAGCGCGCGCAGCTGGGCGCCCGCGGCGCCGGGCCGCGGCAGGAGGCGCTCGCGCCACCGCATCCAGAAGAGCCGCCGGTAGACGGCGTGCGGGCGACCCTGCTCGATCGCCCGGCGCACGCCGGGGTTCATCTTCGCCAGATCCGCGAGCTCTGGCACCCGCTCGAGGAGCCCGGCGGGGTCCCGATCCACGCCACCCATGAGCGACGACGTTACTGTGCGCTCCACTCCACTGGGAAGGGGCGCGCAGGAGCGCGTCGCCGCGGGGGGCGCCGCGCCTCAGGCCCAGTGTTGGCGCGCTGCGTCTCGGCGGCCGCGCGTGAAATTTCCGCGCAATCTGGCATGGGCATGCGCATGCCCACAACAGGCGTCGATGTCGATCGACGTGGGTGCACGTGTCGCGGCGTGCTCGCGCATCTCGTTTGAGAACATCATTGCTCCATATGGGATAGATGAGCTACGCTGTGCGTTTATCATGGGGCATCGGCGCGGCATCCCGAGCGATGGGCAGTCCGAGGCGTGGCCTGGGCCTAGCATCCATGAACGCCCGAGCACCGATCGCCGCGCCCCGAGCTCCTCGCAGCGGCCTCCGCCGTCCTCGTCGGGGCGTCCCGGCCCGCCCAGCGAGCCGTCGCCTTCGCCGTCGTCCCGGCCGCCTGCGTCGCGCAAGGTGCGGACGATCGATGTCCTCGTTCAGGGCGCGACCGTGGAGCTCTTTCACTTTTACGGCGTCGCCATCGCGCCGGCGGATACGGGGGATAGCCGCGAGGAGGTGCGCCTTCACACCGATCCCGCGAGCACGGTCGAGTTCTCGGCGCGCGGCTTCTCCGGTTTCCTGGCCCTGTCCGCGAACCAGGGTGTGTTTCGCGCCATGACGGGGGTGCCGCCGATGGTCGACGGCGTCGGCGACTGGATGCGGGAGGTGGCCAATCAGCTCATGGGGAAGGTGAAGAGCCGCCTCGCCCGGTTCCAGATCGCGCTTCAAGCCGAGCTGCCGCAGCTGCGCCACCCGAGCGACGTGGAGCGCCGGGGCCGGAGCTGCAAGCAGCAGTGCTGTTATTCCTTCAGGACATTGAAGGGCGAGGTGCTCGTCACGTTGAGCGGCGATTTCGACGAGAGCTCCCTGGTGTTCTCGAACGCGTCCCCGCTCCCCCTCGACGGCAAAGTCATCCTCTTCTGAGCGGCGGTCGCCCGCTTCGGATACGGGCCCACCTCGGCGTTTTCGGTGCTCAGCGTGCTGGAGCACGCTTGCGCGCCGAAAACGCCGATCTGGGCCCGTCTCCTGTGCGGGCGACCGCCGCTCGGCGGCGCGTGTGCCGGAGACGGGCACGGAGACGAGAGACGGTGTGCCAGGCCCAGTGGAAAACCGCTCTAGCCTAGGGGCCTCCGCCGCCGGCGGTGCCCATCGCGCCACCCTCACCGCCGCTGCCGCCGGTGCCCGCGGCGCCGCCACCGCCGCCACCGGTACCCGTGGCGCCGCCGTCACCGCCGCTGCCGCCGGAGCCCGTGGCGCCGCCGTCACCGCCGCTGCCGCCGGAGCCCGTGGCGCCGCCGTCACCGCCGCTGCCGCCGGTGCCCGTCGCGCCGCCGCCGCCGCTCCCCGTGCCGGTGGTGCTGCCGCTGGCCGTGGTGGGAGGGAAGGGCGGGAGAGGGTCATAGCAGACGTTCCACATGACGAACTGGCCCGGATCGCAGGGGTTGGAATCCCAGCACCCCACCAGCAGCGCCGCGCACGCGACGACGAGCGCATGGGCCAAGGCCCCGCGGCGGCTGGGCAGCAACAGGCAAGACGGCTGGATGTCCATCGTTCGTTCCTCTCTCGACCGGCTCACGGCGGCACCACCTGTCCGTCGCGAATGCGCGCGATCACCTTGACGGTGGGGTTGAGATCGCTGGCGGCGACGTACCCGATGCCGCCCGCCTCCTCGCCCACCGCGCGGAGGACGGCGCTCGCCGTCGGCACCTTGCGCGGCGGCCGCTCGCCGCCGCGGATCTTCCGATCGATCCAGTAGCGGGCGACACCCTCGGGATCGAGCCCCAGCACCGCCATGTCGAAGCGCTGCCGCAGCGGAGAGTCCTCGGGGAGGTTCACGGGCACCGCCGACTTGCCGTACCACTCCGTGCGCGTCGTCTGAAAGATCGGGCGGAGCGTGTCGCGTCCCGCCGCCCGCACGGGGTTGGCCTGGTTGACGACGACGACGATCTCATCCGCGTCGGCGAAGGACGAGGCCGACGGGGTCATGCCGAGCAGGGCCAGGAGGAGCAGAAGGGATAAACGCTTCATGATTGCGTTGAACCTCTCTCAGAAGGCCAGAATCAGACGAGCGAGCGCGGCCGTTGTGCGGAAGTCCTCCGGGGCCGGGATCGCCGGCGCCGTGCTCTCCTGCTCGCGCAGGACGGTCATGATCGTGCGCAGCACCTGGGTCCGAAGCGTGACGTCCGGGGTGATGTAGAAGTTCAGACCGCCGCCGACCTGGAACATGGTGTCGTGCCCCAGGAAAGGCGCGTGCAGCATAGCGCCGATGACGAACGGCTCCATGTTCAGGAAATCCAGCCGGTGCGCCGCCACGGCGTACGTGGAGGTCTTCCAGGCGTCCGGCGCGTAGGACCCGAACCCCCCCTGGCGCTTCCCTTCGTCGTAGACCACGCGGACGACCGCCGCCTCCGCGCGCACGCGCGTCTTCCCGATGTCGAGCGAGACGTCTCCGGCACCGGTGTACTCCTGGAACGACCACGTCGAATGGATGTCCGGATTGGGGTCGGTGATCTTGTAATCGACGACCCAGTCGCGGGCGTGGCTCGCGATGAACGACGCCCCGAGCTTCAACGTCAGCTTGCCGGGGTCCTCGAAGCTGGCGTGCAGGCGGCCGCCGAACCCGCGGTTGTCGTCGAAGGCGAACGGCGCGTTCTCGTTGCGCCCGTTGCTCACGTATGCGTTGTACCCGAGCTCCCACGGGCCCGCGAACGCGCTACCGTAGATCATCAACCCGGTCTGCCGCGTGGGGAACAGGCGCGAGGTGATGAAATACGGGATGGCGGCGGTGATGAGCACCGGGCTCCCATGGTCGACGTTGTAGATGCCGATAGGGGTGAAGAACTGCCCGACGCGCACCTTGAAGAGGTTGAAGCGCGTCCAGTCGATGTGGGCGCGCTCGATCGACACCAGCCCGCCATACAAGGTCGGCGAGCCGAGCGCGATCGACGTCGAGTCGAAGGTCCCGTACTCCTGCGTGGTCATCCGGTACGCAACGTCGGGCGGCAGCGGCGTCGTCACCGGGACCGGGGCGCCGCCGGGCGCGGTCGTGAACCGCAGCTCCCCGAGGAAGCGAAAGTGATCGCTCGGCTGCGCGTCGAGGTAGAGGTTCAAATTCCCAACGACGAAGTTCAGGGCGTTGGCCTGCGGGAGGGCGGCTGCGAGGCCCGAGTTCTCCGGAGCCCACGTGCGCTGGACGCCGACGTCGATGAACCCGTAGAGCTGGAGTAGCTCTCTGCCCTCGTCCTGCGCCGGCGCGACCTGCGCGTCCTCGATCGCCGCGAGGCGCTTCTCGAGGTCCGCCGAGCGCTTCTCCGCCGCCTCGAGCCGCGCGAGGATGGAAGCCTCTCCGGCCGCGGCGGGCGCATCGGCGGGCGCAGGCGCATCGGCGGGCGCAGGCGCGGCGGCGGGCGCAGGCGCATCGGCGGGCGCAGGCGCGGCGGCGGGCGCAGGCGGAGCGGCGGGCGCAGGCGGAGCGGCGGCCGCAGAGGGCGCAGGCGCAGCGGGCTGCGGGGCGACGCCGGCGGCAGGGCTCTGCGCGTGCGCGAGAGATGCCGTGACAAGCACTCCTGCGATCGCAGCGCTCGAAGCGCGCGCGAGGCGCTCTGCTCGCGCTCGCCGCTGTGAACTCCGACCCATGATCATTGCTCTCTCCCTGTTCGAAGAGCTTCCATTGCGGTACAGGCGCGGCGCCGCGCGCGCTCTTGCGGACTCGCGACCTTCGCGCGTAGCATACACAGCGTCGATGCCGGGTGGGGCAACAACGCGATCCGCCCGGGCCTGCGGACCACGGCCAGTGAAACGTCGCAACAAGAAAGAGCCTGAATCAGGAAGACGCACATGGTGCGCGAAGGCGCGCCGATGACGGCCGCGTCCGCGCGCCTCTCCCGTCGCCTGTCAGCGTCAATCGTTCCGGGGCCGAAGGTGAGGACACGGCGCGCGATTTCATGCGTCCTCGCGGGGCGTCTCGCTGTAGAGAGGGCGAGCCGTCGTCGCGCCCGAGGGGCCGCGCCGGGGGAGCGGGGGCATGCCTACCTTGCGTAAGGCGTCGATTCGTCTGAAGCTGTGGTCGCTCGCTGGCGTGCCCGTCGTCGGCGCCCTGCTGCTCGCGGCGATGATCGTGTGGGACGCGCGGCAGCAGGCCGCGAGGGCGGCGGCGATCGGCTCGATCGAGGACCTCGCGCAGCTCTCGTCGATCATGGCGCAGCCGCTGCACGCGCTCCAGAAGGAGCGGGCGTGGACCGCGCTGGTCGAGGGGCTGGAGATCCGGCCTCCGGACGCGCGGGACGCCGAGGCCGCGCGGGGCGCCGCGCGGCCGTTCCAGCGCGCCGTGGCGCTCGCCCGCGCGAGCGCCCAGCTCGAGACCGCGCGGGCGGCGACCGACGAGAGCCTCGCCCACCTCGACGCGTTCCTGGCCGAGCGCGATCTCTCCCGGCTGCCGTCCCGGCTCGCGCGCGACCTCGCCGACGCGCGCGCCCACGTCGGCGAGCTCGGCGCGTTCCGGCGCCAGGCCGACGCGAAGCCGGTGCCGCTCGACAGCGCGCTGAAGATCTTCGGCGGCATCAACGCGAGCCTGATCCGGGCCAACGCCGGGCTCTCCGAGCTGAGCGACGAGGGCGAGCTCCTGCGGAGGATCCAGTCGATCGTCGCCGTGCACGAGCTCGCCGAGCGCGCCAGCCGCCAGCACGCGCTGCTCGCCCACGCCTTCGCGTCGACGCAGTTCGAGCCGGGCGCCTTCAAGACGCTCGTGACCCTGATGACGGAGGAGCAGCTCTATCGCGAGGTGTTCCTGGCCAACGCGTCGGAGCCGGCGCGGGCGCTCTACGACGCCGCCCGCGGCGATCCGCGCGTGCGGCGCGCCGACGAGCTGCGCGCCGCGGCGATCGCGTCGACGGACGAGGACCTGGCCGTCGACCACGACGCGTGGTTCGACGCGCAGCAAGGGCGCCTCGACCGGCTCGCCGCGATCGAGCACGAGGCGATCGCCGGCATGCGGAACGCCGCCTCGGCCAAGGTCGCGGACACGCGGAGGACGGTGCTCAACGGCATCGCGGTCTCCGGGGTCGTGCTGCTCGTGTCGGGCGCGCTCGCGCTCGTGCTCGTGCGGGGGCTGTCCCGGTCGCTCGAGGTCCTCGGCGAGGCCGCGGCCCACGTCCGGCGGACGCGCGACTACACGACGCGCGCCAGCAAGACCGCCGACGACGAGTTCGGGGCGCTCACCGACGCCTTCAACGAGATGCTGGCGGGCATCCAGGCGCGCGACGAGGCCCTGGAGAGCCACCGACAGAACCTCGAGGCCACCGTCGCCCAGCGGACCTGCGAGCTCGAGGAGCGCAACCGGGAGATGCGCCTCGTGCTCGACAACGTCGATCAGGCCCTCGTGACGATCCACCGCGACGGCACGATGGAGCCCGCGCGCTCCGCCGCCTTCGAGCGCCTCTTCGGCGTGCCGGCGCACGACGAGCACTTCGCCGATCGCGTCGCCGGCCACGACCCCCGGGCCCGCGCGCTGCTCGAGATGGGGTGGGAGGCCGCGCGCGACGACTTCCTCCCGCTCGAGGTGGTCCTCGATCAGCTGCCGAAGGTCCTGCACCGCGAGGGGCGCCACCTCACGCTCGGCTTCAAGCCGATCCTGTCCCATGAGGGCCAGTTCAGCGGCGCGCTGATGGTGATCACGGACGTCACGGCCACGATGGACTCCCTGCGGGAGTCCGAGCGGCAGCGCGAGTACATCCAGGTGTTCGAGCGCGCCGTGAAGGACCGGCTCGGGCTCCTCGGGTTCGTGAGTGACACGACCAAGCTCGTCGACGCGGTGAGCTCGCGGAGCATCGCCGAGGTGGACCACGTGATGCGCCTCGTGCACACGATCAAGGGGAACGCCGGGCTCTGGGACGTGACGAGCGTGGCGAAGGTGGCGCACGAGATCGAGAGCTTCGTCGTCGAGGAGCGCTCGCTGCCGCCCGACGAGCAGATCGACGCGCTGAAGGACGCGTGGTCCGCGTTCGTCGCGCGGGTCGGCGGCCTGCTCGCCGGGGCGGCGCAGACCTCGCGCGTCGACGTCGACGACGAGGAGATCGAGGCCCTGCTCGCGATGGTGCAGGAGCGCCGCGACCACGCCGATCTCGAGCGGGCCATCGCGGCCCTCCGCGACGAGCGGACGGAGGTGCGGTTCAACCGGATGAAGGACCAGGCCGAGACGCTCGCGCGGAAGCTCGGCAAGCCGAGGCCCGACGTGCGCATCGACGCGGGCGGCGTGCGGCTCCCCGCGCCGCGCTTCGCCGCGATGTGGCAGGCGCTCGGGCACGTCGTGCGCAACGTGATGGACCACGGGATCGAGCGGCCGGAGGCGCGCGAGGCGGCCGGCAAGCCGCCGCGCGGCGCGCTCACGCTCCGCTCGCGCGCGACGGCGGACGAGGTCCTCATCGAGGTGGGCGACGACGGCGCCGGCATCGACTGGGAGCGCGTGCGCGAGAAGGCCGGGGCGGTCGGGCTGCCGAACGCCACGCGGCGGGATCTCGAGGCCGCGCTGTTCTCTCCCGGCTTCACCACCGCCGAGCAGGTCACGGACGTCTCCGGCCGCGGCGTCGGCCTCGGCGTCGCGCTCCACGAGTGCCGGCGGCTCGGCGGCGGCGTGGAGATCGAGACGGAGCGCGGCCAGGGGACGACGTTCCGCTTCCGGTTCCCCCGGGAGCTCGGGGAGGCGGCCGGCGCGCCGCTGCCGCCGTCGAGCCGGCGCGTCGCGCCCCTCGCCGGCCCTTCGCGCGGACCGAGCCCGGGCCCTTCGCCGAGCGCGGGCCACCCGGATCGGGTGTCGCGATGAGCGCATCGACCATGGACAGCGACAGATCGAGGAGAGCGCAATGAACTCGGAGAGCTGGCACCGCATCTATGACGAGCTTGCGGCGTCGTGCGTCCACCTGTTTCGCGACAACGGCGTCGAGCTCCGGCTCCTGGAGCACCAGGACTCGGAGGCGACGCCGGGCAACGCGGTGGTCTCGTTCATCGGCTTCACGGGCGATCACCTCCGCGGGAGCTTGACGATCGTCGCCCCCGTGGCGCTCATCACCCGCTGCCACCCGCTGCGAGAGCGGCGCCAGCTCGACGAGGACATGGTGTGCGACTGGGCGAGCGAGCTCGCGAACCAGCTCCTCGGGCGGGTGAAGAACCGGCTGCGCCACCTCGGGCTCATCATCGTGCTCTCGACGCCGAGCGCCGCGATCGGCGAGCACCTGCGCGCCCGGGAGGAGCAGAGCGAGGGCTTCCGGCGGCTCCTCTTCGACGCGGGGACCGACCGGCTCGCCGTGCTGTTCGACGCGATGGCCCCCGACACGGCGCTGGAGCTCGAGGAGGTCGACATGCCCGATCCGCAGCGCGAGGGCGAAGTGCTGCTGTTCTGAGCCGCGGGCCGCGTTAAGGAGATACGACAGATGGCCAAGAAAATTCTTCTCGTCGAGGATTCGAACACGGTCCGCCAGCAGGTCGGCATTCTCCTGTCCGGTGCGGGCTACAGCATCGTGGAGGCGGACAACGGCCGGGACGCGGTCGCGGCGGTCACCGCCCACAAGGGCGATCTGGCGATGATCATCGCCGACGTGAACATGCCCGTGATGAACGGCATCGAGATGCTGGAGAGCCTGCGGGACAAGGGCCTCGCGACCGGCGTGCCGATCCTCATGCTCACGACCGAGGGGCAGCCCGAGCTCATCGACAAGGCCCGCAAGGCCGGCGCGAAGGGCTGGATCATCAAGCCGTTCAAGCCGGACCTCCTGCTCGCCGCCGTGAAGAAGCTCGCCGGCGAGCCCTGACGCGCCGGTCGCGCCTCGGCGGCCGGCGAGACGCGCGCCGTCGGATATCGAGCGCGGCGTACTGGCGTTTCTTCTAGCGCGGTTTTGCTTGGGGTTGTTGCAGACGTACTTCGTGTCTCGTACTTCGTGTCTCGTACTTCGTGTCCCGTTCTTCGTGTCCCGTCTTCCGTGCTCGTGCGCGCGGACTCCGAGGAATCGTGC
Source organism: Sorangium sp. So ce836 (assembly GCF_028553905.1). Lineage (NCBI taxonomy): Bacteria > Pseudomonadati > Myxococcota > Polyangiales > Polyangiaceae > Sorangium > Sorangium sp. So ce836. The sequence continues at coordinate 1,567,638 of NZ_CP102233.1, forward strand.
ATGGCACGGCGACGGGAGACGGTGTATCAGTGCCGGCTGAGAACCGCTCTATTCTCGTCTCCGGGCGGCAATTTACCCGCCGTGCGCGGGCAGGAATACCCCGTGAAACGTCCGTGGCGAGGCGTGAGGCAGAAGCGCCCGCGCCAGCGGCCCTTCGCCGAGGCGCGCGGCGTCCCAGACATAGACAGCGCTCTTTCCGGCCTGCACATCGGTCACCAAGGCGAGGACGTGGCCCTCCCCCTCGGGCGCGCCGGGCGCGCGCGGCACGAAGATCGGCTCCGAGGGCCGCTCGTGAGGGTAGCGCGGGCCGGGCCGGCCCTGCCTTCCGCGCTGACCCGGAAGGCGCGCGCGCTCCTCGCCGCCCAGGACGAGGCGCGATCACGGCAGCAGGCGATGCTCTACGAGGCGCGGGCGCGGGGCGAGCTGCGGCCCATCGATTCCATCGTGACGGAGGTCGCCGGCCGGGCGATGGCCTACGGGCGCGCGCGCATGTTCCTCGACGGCCACCTGCCGCGCGAGGGGGCGATGGAGCTCACCGCGGCCGTCCTCGACGTGCGCGGCGGGGGCTCGCGCAGGCGCCGCCCGACGCGACTGCTGAGACCCGACCCGGGTTGGGCTCAGCGCGCTGAGGCGACCCGACCCGGGTTGAGGCGACCCGACCCGGGTTGCGCTGGCCAGGGGTGACCCGACGCGAACGCGATCCCGGCCTCCCTCATCACCGCCGTCCTCGATGAGGCACGGGGAGGGCTGGACCACGTCCGGCTGACGACGAGCGCGCGGGCGCTTGGCTCCGCGCTTGGCTCCGTCGCTGCGGACAACATTGCCTCGCCCTCCAGGCTATCTGTGTCACTGCCGTCCCAGGGCCGCCCGTCCTCCCTTTCGATAGGCATCGGCCAGCCGCTTCAGCAGCCCGAGATCCAGCTTGTACTCCGCTGCGATCTCCTTGGTGCTGCGCTCGCGGATGAGCACATGTCCGATCGCCTCCTCCAGCGTCTCCAGCTCCAGCGGCAGCTCCTCCGCCAGCGCCGGGGGCGTCGCGGGCGCGGACGGCGCGGCCGCTGGGGTCGCCAGGGCAGCCGGAGTCGCTGCCGGCTGGGCGACCGCGCCGCGGGCGAGCGGGAGGCGCGCCGCCGGATCACCGAGCAACACATAGCCGGCGAGATCCTGCCGCAACATCCACAGATGGCCGAGCCGGGCATTGTCGCGGGTGTGGGCGCCGAGCTGGGCCTCGCGATCGTACAGGCTGGTCAGCTCCAGGTTCGCCTGCTGGAACGCGCGGGTGAGCTCGCGGAACGCGACGCCGGCGCGGTCGCCGCGCAGGAGCGAGCGCAGCACCGCGACGAAGCGCGCGGGGCGGGCAACCGGGGACTTGCCGCCGTCGCGCTCCTCGAAGCTATAGGTCCAGGCCAGATCGATGTGCCCGACGAAGGCGAGCGGGCCGTCGGGGTTGGCGAGGGCGGTGCGGGGGAGGGCGGCGATGAACGGGGCGGCGCGCGGGAGCGCCTTGAGGACCGCGGTGGCCTCGCCGCCGAACTCGCCGGCCTGGCGCAGGCGCTCCAGCCAGTGGCGGTACGCGCTCGAGTCCGGGGTGCCGCCGCCGTAGCAGGCGAGCATGAACCACACGCCGCCGGGCAGGAACGGGCGCTCGCCAAGGTCGCGCCCGGCGAGGCGGCCCTCCTTGCCGAACATCATGGCGCCCTGGCCCTCGCGCTGCTCGGAGGCGCTCCGCCAGCCCTCGGCCGGCGCCCCCGCGCCGTGGCTCAACGTGAAGAGCACGCCGGGATCGGGGCTCGACACGGCGTCGAGCAGCTCCGACGGAGACGGGGCCCTCGGGCTGCCGAGCTCGAGGATCTCGCGCGCGGGGAACTGACCGGCGCCCTGGCGCCGGCGGGCGAGCTCGGTCCCCGGCGCGACGAGCGCCTTGTGGCCGAGCGCCGTCGCGGGCGTGCCGTCGTGGACCGTGTAGAAGAGCGAGCGGGCCTCGCGCGCGGCCGAGGGGTGGCGCTCGGCGCGGAGGAGCTTGTGGATGTACGCCTCGTAGCCGCGCGCGTCGGGAAAGGCGAGGCGGCCGACGTAGCCGTCGCCGCCCTGCACCTGTTGAATCGCGAGCGGCACCTCGTCGAGGTCGCCGAGGATGAGCTGGTAGCGGGGCAGGTCGACGGCGAGATCGGCGCCGCGATCGAAGACCTCCTTGCGCCAGCGGGAGGCGCCCGCCATGTCGAGCTTCGCGGGCGCGCGGAAGACCTTGATCTCGTGCCCGCCCTGGGCCTCCCGGCGCGCGTCGAGCAGCGGCCTCGCGATCTCGAGCAGCCGATCGCCGGCGGGGCCCTCCGGGGCGATCACGCCCCAGCGCTGGGCCTCGAGATCGCCGGGGTCGCCGCCCTCGTCCCAGAGGTACGCGGGGCCGGGCAGGTCCGCCGGCCGCTCGGCCGGGGCGGACGCCCCCTCGGGTAGACCCTGGGAGAGGACGGGCTCGCCGGTGTCGTGGTGCGACAGAAGCAGGTGGAGGTCGTGGGGGACGGGCATGATCGGGATCTTCTCCGCCGGGCGCCACCGGCTCAAGGCTCCGCGCGGGCCACGCGGTCAGGGGCAGGCGCGCGGCGCGAGGCCTCCGCCTTCCTGCACGCCTCGTAGGCGCCCTTGGCCGTGTCCTCGCTCTCCTCGAGGTAACTCCGCCGCACCTCGGCCGGCAGGCAGCCGGCGTCCTCCTCGGCGAGGCGGCGCGCGAGGGCCTCCGGCTTCGTGATCCAGTCCCAGGTGCGCTTGATCCCGTCGGTGCCGAGGATCACGAGGTGCGTCCCGGCGCCGTCGATGAACGCCCGCGACGCCCTCGCCTCGCCGCCGGCGACGGCGAAGGGGCAGTCGTACGGCGCCTTCGTGGCGCACGCGCGCACGCCGCCGCTTCCGGCGACGGCGACGACGACGTCGTCCTTCGGGGCGAAGCGCACGGATACGACGGCGCCGTCGTGCTCCAGGTGGACGCCCTCCAGGTCTCCGCGCGCGCCCCACAGGTACGTCGCCGCGCCCGCGGCCGTCGCGATGCGATCACCGGAGCCCGCGAAGGCGGCGGCGAGGACGGGGCGCGGGTGATGCAACACGAGAGCAGGAGAGCGCGAGGGCGCGGCGAGCTCCCACACCTCGGCGACGCCCCCGGAGGCGGTGAGGAGGCGCGTTCCGTCGTCGCTCCAGGCAGCGTAGGTGACGTTGCCCTCCTCGGCGCGAAAGGTGATGGGGCGCTGCGGCGCGGCCGGCTCCCACACCTCGGCGGTGTCGCCCGAGGCGATCACGACGCGCCGGCCGTCAGGGCTCAGCGCGACCAGGGAGATGGGCCCGCTCCGGCCGGCGAGCGTGGAGGGGGACCGGGACGGAGCGTCGAGATCCCAGATCCGCGCCGCCGATGCGGACGCGACGACCAGGCGCCGGCCGCTCCCGTCGAAGGCCGCGGCGCTGAGATCGCGGACCTCGCCGGGCAGGGCGAGCGGGCCCTCGCGGTTGCCGTGCGACCACACCTGCAGCTTGCCAGCGCTCGTGGCGGTGAGGGCGCGGCTGCCGTCGGGGCTCCACGTGACGAGGGCGAGCGCGTCGGTCCCGGCGCGTCCGGCGGGCCGCGTGAAGATGGGCAGGTCGAAGCGGTCGAGGCGCCAGATGTCCGCGGTGGCGTCCCAGGATCCGGTGGCGATGCGCAGCCCGCCCCGGCGACCGCTGATGACGTCGACCGCGCTCACGTTGGCCGCGTGGTCGCGGAGGATGGCGATCGGGGCCCCGTCGCCCGCACTCCAGAGGCGGGCGGTGTTGTCGTCGGACCCCGTGACGATCCAGGCGTCGTCCGGGCTCCACGCCGCCGAGCTCACGTCCGCCTCGTGCCCTCTCAGCACGAGCCGCGGGCCCGACCCGTCCGCGCCCCACACCCGCGCCTCGTTCGCCGACGCGGTGACGATCCGCGCGCCATCCGCGCTGAAGCGCGCGGAGTAGACCAGGCTCCGGTGGCGCAGGACCGCGGGCGCCGCGGCGCCCTGGAGGTCCCAGACGCGCGCCGTGCGGTCGTGCGACGCGCTGACGAGGCGGCGGCTGTCGCGGCTGAACGCCACCGAGACGACGCTGGCCGCGTGGCGATCCCGCTCCTTCCCGACGAGGCGCTCGAAGGCGAGCTGGGCCGGGCCGCGAGCGCGCCACAGCGCCACGGTCATGTCCGCCGAGCCGGAGGCGACGAGCTCGCCGTCGCGGCTCCACGCCACCGCGGTGACGGCGGCCTCGTGGCGATCCCGCGCGACGAGGGGCGTCTTGCCGGAGACGCTCGGGTTCCAGAGCCGCACCTTGCCGTCGTAGGCGCCGGTGACGAGGCGATCGCCCTTCGGGCTCCAGGCGAGGGCCTCGACGCGCGAGCCGTGCTCGAGCGAGGCGCGCAGCTCCCCGGCCGGGGTCCAGATCTTCACCGTGCCGTCGGCGGCCCCGGTGGCGACGAGCTGCCCGTCCGGGCTCCACGCGATGTCCTGCACGCCGCCGGTGTGGCCGAGGAGCGCCCGAGGCACGGGGGCCACGAGCAGGCGCTGGGCGAGGCCCGTCCAGAGATCGCGGCGCCCTCCCTCGGAGACGCGGAGGAGCACGCTCAGGGCCCACGCGTACTGGCCCTTGCCGTAGAGGTTGGAGGCCGCGGCCAGGTGGAGGGCGTCCTGGCTCCGCTGGTCGCTCCGCGCGGCCTCCTGCGCCTTCTCCTCGGCCTCCCGCGTCTTCTGCGCGGCCTCCTGCGCCTTCTGCTCGGCCCGCTGGTGGGCCACCACGGCGACGCTGCCGAGGACCAGCATCGCGGCCGCCGTGACGACCGCGGCGGCCGCGATCTGCCGGAGCCGCCGCCGCTCGCCTTCCTGCTTCTTCTTCTCGGCCTCGAGGCGCTCGCGCTCCGCCTGCTCGCTCGCGGCGATCATCTCCAGCGCGGCCGCGCTCAGCGCCTCGGCCTGCTGCTCGCGGAACTGCCGCGCGTAGCCGAGCTGCGCGCCCTGGAGCGGCGCGCCGTGCCCCTTCCAGTCGAGCGCCCAGCGCTCGATCTTGGCGAGCTCCCCGAGCCGGCCGCGGTCCTCGGCGAGCCACGCGCCGAGCCGCTTCCATCGCCGGATGAGCGCCTCGTGGGCCACCTCGACGACGACCTCGCCCGCCTCCTCACCGCGGGTGAGCAGGCGCGCGTCCACGAAGCGGGCGAGCACCTCCTCCCAGCGGGCGCGCTGGCCGGGATCGGCGGGCAGGAGCCGCGCGAGGGGCACCCGCTGCCGGGTGTCGCCGGCGCTGCCGTCGCCGACGCCGACGAGCCGCGGCAGGAGGCGCCGCGCGGCCTCCTGCTGGGCCTCGTCGAGGCCGTCGAGCACCCGGTCGGCCATGCTCTCCAGCGCGCCGAACACGCCGCCGAGCTCCTCGTAGCGCGCGCTGGAGAGGGCGCGGCCCGCGCGCCGCTGCCAGAGCAGGTCGAGCGTGTACTCGAGCAGCGGCAGCGCCCCGGGCTCGGCGCCCACGTCGGCGATCATGCGGGCGGCGAGCCCCGGGTCGAGCTCGAGCCCGACGCGCCGCGCCGGCTCCTCCACGACGTCGCGGAGCTGCGCGGGCTTCATCTGGGCGACGAAGACGCGGTGGGCCTCGTCGTAGGCCACGCTGTCGAGGCGCAGGCCCGCCTCCGGATCGAGCAGGATCTCGCCGCACTGGCCGAGGAAGTCCACGCGCAGCGTGGCGATGACCGAGGGGCCGCCGGGCTCCCTGGCGAGGCCCCAGAGGCGCGCGGCGAAGGCCTGTCGGGCCGCGGGGTCGGCGGTGTGGGTGAAGATCTCCTCGAGCTGGTCGACGACGAGCAGGAAGGGCGCGTCCGGGCGAGCGCGGCGGGCGCGGCGCTCGAGCGCGGCCTCGAGCGCGCCGGTCGGGTCGGCGCCGGGGCGGAAGACGGCGACCTCCCAGCGGCCGGCGGCGGCGCCGGCGAGCGCGGCGGCCTCGCGCGCCAGGGTCTGGAGGGCCTGCTGCACCGGGGTGCTCTTGCCCTTGTCGCCGAGGAGCTGGGCGAGCCGGCCCACGGTGCGCTGGAGCGCCTCGACCTCGTCGCCGCCGCGCGCGGGCTCGCGCTCCGCGCCGAGGAGCGCCGGGACGACGCCGGCGAGGACCACCGAGGACTTCCCGGTCCCCGAGGCGCCGGCGACGACGAGGAGCCGCGGCTTGCCGCCTTCGCGGAGCGCGGCGAGGTCGCTGAGCGCCTCGTCGCGCTCCGCGTCGCGGCCGACGAAGAAGCGGCTGTGCGCGGGCTGGAAGGCGAGCAGGCCGCGGTAGGGCCGGATCGCCACAGGCCGGGAGTCGTCGCCGTCCTCGGGGCGGGCGTACAGCGTGAGGGCGGCCCAGTCGAGGCTCTGCGGGTCGCGCGCGAGGCGGCGCCGGCCCGCGAGGAAGGCGCGCTCGACGGAGGCGGGCTCGGCGAGGAGCGCCTGGTAGAAGGTCTCCGAGAAGCGGGCGGATCCCTCGGCCGAGAGCGGGAAGCGCGAGGCGATGACGGCCTGGACGCCGGCTTGATGGAGGTTCTGGGCGACGCTGCCGAGGTGGTTGCCGAGGTGGCCGGCGTTGCCGCTGTCGCAGGCGGAGAGCACGACGAGGCGGACGCGGCCGGCGTGCGGGGCGAGGATCTGCCGCAGCCGCCCGGCGTCGACGAGCACGCGGTCGCCGCTGCCGTCGTCGGCGTCCCAGCAGAGGCCGTAGCTCTGCCCGGCCGCGCCGCCGTGGCAGAGCAGGTGGAGGACGGTGACGATCCGGCCCGACCGCGCGGCGTCGTCGAGCGCGCCCGCGAGCCGGTCGACCGAGAGGTGCTCGAGGACGTCGCGCTCGGGGTCGAAGGGGTGGTCGCCGCGCGCGGCGGCGCTGCCGATGGCGTCGAGGTGCGGCCGGAGGGGCACGCCGCCGGCGGCGGCGGACCAGCCGACGAGGAGGCGCCCGCCCTCGGGCAGGGGGGAGGGCTCTTCCGGGCGGGTGCGGCTGTCGGGCCAGGCGTAGCGGAGGAGCACGTCGGGGAGCTCGCCGAGGTGCTGGCCGGTGGCCTTGAGGGCGAGCAGCTCCCAGGGGAGGCCGTAGAGCTCGGCCGCGCTCGCGCGCAGGGTGATGCGGACGGGCTCGCCGCGCTCGACGGCGGCGGCGATGGCGGCCTCGTGGCGGGCCCAGCCGGCGGGCGCGAGGAACTTGCGGAGGCGGTTGCCGAGGCGCTGGACGACGGCGGGATCGCGGCCGGGGCGGCGGACGGCGTCGAGGTCGGCGTGGAGCTCGCGGCTCCAGTCGAGGGTGGCGGTCTCGGCGCCGCCGCCCTCGGTGCGGAGGACGTAGTCGGTGGCGCCCTCGGGAGAGAGGAAGGCCTCGTCGGGGCGGTCGGTGCGGGTGAGCTCGAGGGTGAGGTGCACGGAGGGGCGCTTTGAAGATACGTCACGGCGAGCTCAGACGTCGATTTCTTGGACCGTCGGCGGAGCCGTCCACGCACCGCGATGCGGCTGAAGGAAGCTCTGCGCGGCGGGCGTATCACACCTCTGTTTCGCCGCTAGACGCACTCCGGCGCTTGGGCGCCTTGCGCTGTCGCGCTCGAGGCGATGTGGAGGTGATCGACGGCGTGATAAAACATGGATGATCTCGGTGCCGGGCGGAACTGCGCCCCAAGAGCTCAGAGTACATCGACGGGGAACTTGACCAGGTGGACACAGCCAGGGACCATCGGCCGAGATCATGCTGCGGAACCCTGCGAGACGTGGTGGAACAACGGGACAGCCGTCGCACCCGGCGACGGTGCAGAACAAGCCGGCGCCGCCCCCGGCGGTGTCCGGGAAAGCGCTGCCGCCGCACCCGGCGACGGTGCAGAACAAGCCGGCGCCGCCCCCGGCGGTGTCCGGGAAAGCGCTGCCGCCGCACCCGGCCACGACGGTGCAGAACAAGCCGGCGCCGCCCCCGGCGGTGTCCGGGAAAGCGCTGCCGCCGCACCCGGCCACGACGGTGCAGAACAAGCCGGCGCTTGGTGGGATGGTGGAGCGCCCACCGCACCCGGCCACGAGGGCGTGGCGTCGCGAAGCGCCAGGTGGCATGTCTCCGGTCGCACCTCGGGCCGTTCTCCAGCGAATGGAGAGGAGGGAGGACCGAGATTCGTCCGAGTCTCTCGACTTTGACGCTGCTCACGGGCTCGTCATGCAGGCCAAAGAAAAGGAATACGACGGAGACTTTCTACTGCAGATTTGCCAGAGGATCGGCGTAGGAGCTCACAAACGCGTCATCCAGCTCAAGGACTACCCGAAGATCGGACTCGCCGTCGCCCTCTCTCCCGAGGAGAACGAAGGGATCAGAACACAATTGAACGCATTGAGATGCTTGCGCGGCTTGGGGTTGAGCGTCGTTCCGTTCGACGAACGCATCATAGAGGGCTTGCCATCAAAAAAAGAAGATGGCCGCAGGAACTGTCTTGGCTATCTCCTGGGGTGGATCGAGGGAGCTTCGCAGATCAGCGTCAAGCTTACCAGCCCTTTGATTCCGCCAGATCTCATTTCGCACAGAGCATATTCAGACAAAGAGGCGCTGCAACTAATATTCAACAGCCTAGAGTTGCTACACGACAGAGTTTTTAAAAATGGGCACCTGATCGCCGACGTGCAATACCTGCTCACCGCGGACCCGCCACAGTTCCTGCTGTTCGACATACCCGACATACAGTTGGACTCAAAAGCACCTGTCCTAAAATCAAAGACAAGTAAACTCGTTGGGCTGCTGACGAATCTGAAGAAAAGAATCGAAGGTCTCGGGGCAAAATAAATCAACTATTACGGCGTTCCGTTGCTCGATTGGTCTTTGCGTGCGCCGCGAGCCACCGTCCCGGCTCGACGGCCACGATGAACGCCGGCTCGGCGTCGCGGCGTAACCGCCAGGACGCCATCATTCGGCGTGGTGCGCGCGCTTCAAAAAACGGGTTCAGCGACTGCGGAGAGGAACCCGCCGTACGAGCGCACCGCAGTGTCGGGCGAGCCGCACCATGTCGAGATGGCCGCGGATGATCGGCATGCGCGGTCGCCGGGCGAACAGCCCGGCGCTGTCAGCCGTCGATCACCTTGGTCTGCCCAGGATTCACGATCTGGATCACCCCGCCCCAGGCGCAGGTGGCCTTGGCCGCGCTGTCGAGCGCGGGCATTCCCTTCAGGAGGACCTTGGTGCTGCCCGGGACCCACGGCCCCGCCGGGACGGGGATGCAGGGCATCGGCGTGAGCACGCCGAACGCGGCGGCGGTGGCCGCGGCGACCATGGGGTTCGCCATGGAGGTGCAGGCGCCGAAGGGGAGGATGTTGAGGATCGGCACGCTGTCGCCGATGTTGGCGGCGGGCGTGGTGGCGAGGGTCTGGTGGACCGGGAGGACCATAAAGGTGGCGGGCGCCGCGCCGAAGCTGCACATCATGGTGGCGCCGAGGCAGACTTGAACGGCCATGGTGGGGAAGGATAGGGGTGGGCGTCGACGGAGGGCTAAATTCCGAGCGGTCTGGCTCCTCCCGGCTCAGGAGGGATCACGAAACACACCGTAGAGACCCGGCTCGCCGTCCTCGTAGGCGTCAGCGGCCTCCCACTTCTTGAAATTGAACCACGGCTTGCCCGCGTCCTTGATCTGGTCGATGTGACGGAGAATCCTCTCCGTATCGACGGACACGGTCTCCAGCGATGCACCGAAGACGCCCACGCCGATCCTGCGTCTGAAGACGTTCACGAACAGGACATCGGCGATCTTGTTGAGGAGGAAGTTTCCTCCTTGCGTCGAGGGAGGAGGGCCACCCGAGTTGCATCCCAGGAGGAACACGTAGAACCTGTTGTGCCTCCCCTCGGGGCAGGCGATCGGCCGCAGGCGCTCGAAGACGCCAGGCCAGTGACCCAAGGAGAGCCCGTACGTCGTTATCTCCGACCGGTGGAGCTGCAGCGCCTCGTAGATGTCGGCATCGTCCCGGCCGAGATCGAGATCTTCAGAAATATTGAGGTTGCCCTGGCCCAGGTTGTGTGCGCTCTCGTTCGCATGTCCGGTGATGATCAGGGTGCTCAGGCGAGGTTCGCCCTTGTACAGCTTCTCTAGCTTATCGAGCAGGTCATCGACGCTCGCCACCTCGTCCCAGCGAGTGCCCTTGCCGCGTCCGTCGAGCCTGCGGAGGAGCGCCACTTCCTTATTGAACGCCCGGTCTCTGCCCACCTTGTCTTTGATTCTATCACCGTACTCTTTCCATAGCCTCCGGCCCCCCTTCCCTCGGAGCTCGATCGCGTGCTCTTTCGCCCATTCGCAGTATGCAGCCAGGGAATCGACCGCGATGAACGATGCAACTTCGGATCGCTCGGAGCGCTGCACGGCGCCGGCGCCCGATCGTCGTGCTGTCACGGTCGCCGCCCCGGCGGTCGACGGATGTGGCGGCCGGACGGCCACGCCGCGCATCGCAGGCCGCGGCTGCGCCACGGTCGCCGGATGCGGCGGCTTCTCCTTCTTCGCCGGCACCGCCTTCGTCTGCGCCACGGTCGCCGGATGCGGCGGCTTCTCCTTCTTCGCCGGCACCGCCTTCGTCTGCGCCACGGTCGCCGGATGCGGCGGCTTCTCCTTCTTCGCCGGCGTCGCCTTCGTCTGCGCCGCCGTCGCCGGATGCGGCGGCCTCTCCTTCTTCGCCGGCGCCGCCTTCGTCTGCGCCACGGTGGCCAGATGCGGCGGCCTCTCCTTCTTCGCCGGCGCCGCCTTCGTCTGCGCCACGCTGGCAGGGTGCGGCGGCTTCGTCCGGGCTCGCTCCATCTCGGCTCTCCTCTCCTCAGCTCTCCTCAGCCCTCGTCGTCGAGCGCCTCGTACATCACCCGCGGCCTCGGCGCGGCGCCCTGCTCCGGCACCGGTACGCGCGCGGCGCGCAGCACGTCGAGCGCGAACGTGGAGCACTGGCGCCGGTCCAGGGTGTAGCGGTGCCGGCCCGACTCGTACTCCGCGACCTTGGCCATCGCGGCCTGCGCCTGCTCGCGCGTGATCGAATAAGCGCGCGTCTTCACCCCCGGCTTGTCAAAGGCCCGGGCGTCGTCGTGCACCACCCCCTCGACGCCCATCCGGAGCCGTCCCAGGTCGCGCTTCGGGTCGTAGCTCCCGTAATGCGCCGGCGAGAACCCGAAGGCCCGGCGCTCGCCGCTCGGGTCCTCGATGGCCACGAAGCTGTGCCCCGCGAGCGGCTCGGGGAGCGCCTCGTCATGCATGTACGCGCCCACGAGCAGCTGATAGCCGCCCTTCGCCTGCACCCCGCCGCGCGCCGGCGGCGCGCCCGGCCCGCCGCCCCCGAAAAGCCCGCCGGACACCGGCCCCGACGAGCCCGACCCCATCCGTCCTTCCGCCGCCGCCTTGCCATGGCGGTCGGCCTCGGCCTCCAGCTCGAAGTCCTGCACCACGGCGATGCCGTCGCCGTAGGGGTTGGCCACGCGGCCCTCGCGCTGCTGGACCACGTGGGTGAGCTCGTGGCCGAGCAGCTCCTGGCCATAGCGCGTGTGCGGCTGGTAATGCTCGGGGGCGAAATACAGATCGGAGCCGAGCGTGAAGGCGAGCGCGCCAATCGAGGCGGCCTCGGGGCCGACGTGCACGCGGACGTCGGAGAAATCGGCGCCGAAATAGCGCTCCATGCGGAGCTGCACCGAGGGCGGCAGCGGCTGCCCCTTCGACGACCCCTCGAGGAAGCCCGCGGGCGTCTGGAAGGCATGCACGTTGGCCTCCTTCCGCTGCGCCGTCCGCGCCGGATCCGGCGCGGCGCCGAACGGCGCGCGCGGCTGGATCACGGTGGCGGGGTGCGGCGGCTTCGGCGAGAAGCTCAGCCCGGGCCGGGCCTGCGCGACGGTCGCCGGGTGCGGCGGCCGCTGCTTCGGATCCAGGGCGGCGCGGGGCTGCGCGGCGGTCGCCGGGTGGGGCGGCAGCGCCGCGCGGGCGAAGCGCTGCACGGGCACGCCCGCAGGGACGCGGCGCTCAGGAAAACACGCCTGCACGACGCGCGGCGAGCGGACGGGAGATGAGGGCGCGGATGGGCGCATGTCCGGTTGAAAGAAACGCTATCAGCCGTGAAACCGGCGGCCAACTGACCCGCTCGAGGCGCCCCGGAGCGCCCCGCTCAGCGCCGCGCCGCCGCCGGAAAACTTGTCAGTCCGCGCCTCGCGGCCCCATTCCCTGCTTAACCATGGACGTCCCCGCCGCGCTCCGCTCTCTCGACCTCTCCCGCGAAGACGACGTCCCGGATCTCGCCTGGCTCACCGCCTCCCACGACGACCCCCCCGCCTTCTGGTCGGCCCTCGCCGAGCACGCCCGCCGCATCGCCCCCGCGCCGCGCAGCCGCCCCGGCCAAGCGTACGATCTCTACCACGACACCGTCGGTCGCCACGCCGCCACCACCCGTGTCGCGCTCGTCGTCCACGACCGCCGCGCCGGCTGGCGCTCCCTCTCCTACGCCGAGCTCGCCGCGCGCGCCTCGGCCTGCGCGCAGGCCTGGGCCCTCGCGGGCGTCGCGCCCGGCGCCGCCGTCGCCCTGGTGCTCCCGCTCGGCGTCGACTGGCTCGTCGCCTTCGCGGCCGCGCTCCGCCTCGGCCTCGTCGTCTCCTTCCTCGCGCCCGCGGGCGAGCACGCCCTTCTCCGCCGCCTCAAAGCCCTCGATCCGGCGCACGTCGTCGTCGACCCCGCCGCGCCGCCGCTCGGCCCCTTCGCCGAGCGCGCCCTGCGCCTCGTCGAGGGCGGCCCGCCGCACGCCGCGCCGCCGCACGCCTACGCGCCCGACGAGCCCTGCGCACGCCTCTTCTCGCCGCTGCGGGCGCCGCTCGCCGAGCCGGTCGATCTCGCGGCCGAGATCGCCTGGCAGAACGCCTATCGCGACGCCGTCTTCGCCTACCGCCTCGGCGCCGGCGCCGGCGACGCGCTCGCGCTGCCCGGCTTCCCCCCGCAGCAGCACCAGCCCGCCGCGCTCATGGCCACCATGCTCGCCGGCGCGTCCTTCGTGCACCTCCCGCTCGCCGACATCGAGGCGAACCCCGCCCTCCTCCACGAACAGCCGATCACGACGCTCGGCGTCGCCCCCGCGCTCTGCGAGCTGCTCCGCAAGACGCCGCTCGGCCCCCCGCCGAAGCTGCGCCACTGGCTGAAGAGCGTCGACGAGCCGCTCGACTGGGTGGCCTGGAACGACTTCGTGAGGCGGAACGATCTCGGCAAGATCCCCACCTCCAACCTCCTCGTCGACGCGGCCTCGGGCGGCGCCGTGCTCTTCTCCGCGCGCCGGCCCGGCAGCCTCCAGGCGCTGGCGCTGCCCGCGCCGGGCCGGCCGTTCGCGCTCTTCGACGCCGCCGGCAGCGGCGAGCCCGCGGCCGGCGGCGTCGGCGTGTTCGTGCCCATGCCCGGCGGCGATCCCGAGAAGGACGGGTGGTTCCTCCTCGCGCGCCGCGGCTCCGAGTACCTGTGGGGCTCCACGCTCGCCCCCCGCCGCGCCGGGCGGGTGTTCCCGGCCAGCGAGGTGGTCGAGCGCGCCTCGGCCATCCCCGGCGTCGCGGGCGCGTGCGTCCTGCCCATCGCCACCGGCGATCCCGGCGCGCGCTGGGCCTTTGCGCTGCTCGTGTTCACCGGCGCGGCGCGCTCGCTCGCCGCCGCGCCCGCGCCCCCCGCCGCCGCCGTCGAGGCGGCGCTCCGCGAGGATCTCGGCCCTGACTTCGTGCCCGACCGGATCAGCGTCTTTCCGCTCTTCCCGCGCAGGAAGGGCGGGAAAGTGGACGCTGAATGGTGCCGCCGGCAATACTCGTCCGGCTTGCTGGTGCGGAAGGCGAGCCACCCCGTCTTCCGCCGCCTCGCCGAGCTCCGGGGCTCGCTCCTCGGCGCTTGATCCGCCCCCCACGCCACGGCCCCCGAGGATGTTCGATACCGCCACTGTCGCGCGCGCGCTGGAGGGCCCCGGTCAGGACGTGGCCGAGGCCACGGTCGAGGAGGTGACGCGCCTCGCCCAGGCGGGCGAGCCCCGGGCCGCGGCGGAGCAGGCCGCGCGCGCGATCCGGGCGGGGTGCACCGACGTCCGGCTCATCGCGGCGTTCCTGCTCGGCGCCTTCGACGAGCGCGGCCCCGCGGCGCTGCCCGCCATGCTGGAGGCGCTCGCGAGCGCGATCGGGCGCCGCTGGGCGGCGCTCCGGCCCGAGGCGCGGCGGGACCGGGCCGTCGACTCGGCGCTCTGCCTGCTGTTCCGCAGCGTCAAGTCGAGCATCGATTACCGCGAGAGCCAGCGCGACGCGACCTGGCGTGCGTGGTCGGCGCGCGTGGAGCGCGACCTCGCGCGCGCCTGCGCCGACGCGGCCGCGACGCTCGACGCGGCGATCTCCGAGCGGATCGCGTCCCCGCGCTGCGCCATGGAGCTCGCCGGCCTGCGGGCGCGGGTCGACCTCTGCCTGCAGCGGCTCCCGCCGCCGCCCGATCCGCCGCCGCAGCCCGCCGCCGCGCCGGAACCGCCGGAACCGGAAGAGCTCGATCCGCCGGACGCCGAGGCGGAGCCGGCCGAGGCCGCCGAGGGAGCCGACGACGCCGGCGCGCAGGGCGAGCCGCCCGAGGAATCGCGCCCCGCCCCGGCCGCGAGCGCCCCGGGGGCGCGGCTCATCGAGGTGTCGCCGGCGCTCGAGCGGTTCATCCGCAAGCTCGAGGTGTTCGCCGATCTCCTCGAGCGCGGCGAGACGGGCAAGGCCGCCATCGTGGCCCGCGACATCAAGGCCGCCGTGGATCACTTCGATCCACGCGTGTACCTGCCCCGGCTGCTCTCGCCCTACTTCCGCCTGCTCAGCGCCAACATCGAGACGATCGCGCCGCACTGGGAGGCCGCGGAGACCCCGGCGTGGCAAGCGCTGGAGCAGCTCTACCAGGTCGATCTCGAGGCGTTCCTCGAGCACTGAGCGCCGCGATGGACAAGGCCCGACCGCCCGCCGACGAGGCCGCTCCCCCCGCCGGCGACCGCGCGGCGCTGGAGGAGGCGATCCGCCGGCGCGCCCGCGCCTTCGACGCGCCCGCGCTGGTCGCGCTCCTCCGCGAGAAGCTCCCCGGGCTCGCCATCCGCTTCCGCGGCCGCGCCTCGCTCGCCACGCAGCCCACGCTCGTCGACGGCGTCGAGTTCGCCCCCGATCACGTGGTCGTGACGCTGAACCTCGGCCTGCGCAGCAGCACCAGCCCGCTGCCGTCGTATTTCCACGAGCTGCTCGCCCACCCCCGCGCCGGCCCGGCGCTCGAGGAGATCCTCGCGCTGCTCGACGACCGCCTGCTCCGCGACCGGGTGGACGGGCTCGGGCCCGAGGCCGCCGAGCGGCTCCTGCCGCGCGCGGGCGACCTCCGGCGCGACGCGCTCGCCCTCGCGCGCCCGGCCTCGCCGCTCGCGCTCCGCTGGATCCTGGCCAGGATCTACCCGGAGCTCGGGGTCACCGTGCGCCGCGCGCCGGTGCGGCGCGGGATGGCCGCCGAGGATCCGCGCCTCGGCCAGGCGAGGCTCGGCCACGCGGCGCTCGGGGGAGAGGTCGAGGTCGCGGCGCCGGGGCTCGACGTCATCCTCACCACCGAGGAGTCGACGACGTGGTCCGGCGAGCCGTGGGCCGCCGAGGCCCGGCGCCGCCTCTCGGCCCACGTCCTGCCCGCGCTCCGCGACACGGGCGCGCACCTCCGCGTCGTCCTCGTCGATCGCGAGGCCCGAGGCCGGCTCGATCTCCTCGGCGCCTCCCACCTCGGATTCGAGGCGCTCGGACGGGGCGAGCCGCCCAAAGCGACGATCCTGTTCGAAGGGCGCGTGCCTCAGGGATAACCGGAAAGTTGGTCTGCGACGAAAGCGTGTGTGACGCTTTGCCTCACTAGGGGGCCACACGCGGGGTGCGGGGTGGCCTTGCGATGGGGCCACACGCGGGGGTGCGGGGTGGCCTTGCTACGGGGTCACACGCGGGGTGCGGGGTGGCCTTGCTACGGGGTCACACGCGGGGTGCGGGGTGGCCTCC
This sequence comes from Sorangium sp. So ce836, assembly GCF_028553905.1. Classification (NCBI taxonomy): domain Bacteria; kingdom Pseudomonadati; phylum Myxococcota; order Polyangiales; family Polyangiaceae; genus Sorangium; species Sorangium sp. So ce836. The sequence continues at coordinate 1,583,634 of NZ_CP102233.1, forward strand.
TCGATCCCTGCGGAGCGCGGAAGGAGGACGGCGTTGAGCAAGCCGATCCAGGAACAGATATTCAAGTCCCGGCTGACAATCACGTACCGGACCAACATCACCGGAACGGTCCAGCAAGAGAAGCTGCCTTATCGCCTGCTGGTCCTCGGCGAGTTCGCGGGTCGGTCGCTCCGGCGAGCCAACCTGCTCCCCGACACGGCAAAGAGGACGGTGCGCTCGATCAAGCGCGGCACCACGGTCGACAACCACCTGAACGAGGTGGTCCCCACCTGGCGAATCCCCCGCGAGGACGAGGCGCTCCGGGCGCTGAGGAGCGTCATCCCCGGCCAGATCCATTTCGACCAGGTGACGTGTTCCATCCCCGCTACCGCGCTCGCCCGTGACGAGGCGAAGAACTTCAGCCTCGGCGGCACCGCGCGGTTCGAGAGCGCGGCGAGGGAGAACGGGATGTGCGATATCGAGGGCACCGTCCAGGTGAGCGGATCCCTCGCGACGAAGATCGCCGAGGGCACGGTGACCGCCGAGGAGGCCAAGATCGACCTCGTGGGCGCCGTGACCGGGACCTACGTCGATCCCGCGACCAACAAGGTGGTCGGCATCGTCACCGGGCTCGTCGAGGTGCGGGGGCTCGCGGTGGACGCCGGCCGCGTGACCGTGAAACCGGCGGACGAGGACGACGGCTCCGGCGCCGCGGAGGACCGGAAGGTGAAGGTCTTTGCCGTGACCATCGCGGGGGAGCAGCAGGTGAGCGCCGAGCGGACCATCCCCTTCACCTCGCTCGACTCGTTCACCCCGGACTCGGTCGCCCTGAACATCCCCGAGGTGTACCGCCTGCGCGTGCTCAAGCGCCTGCTGCTCGACCTGCAGTCGGGCCTGCGCAACCGGCACGATCTCCGCAAGCGGCTCAAGGACATGCTCCCGGGCTACGGGGAGTCGAAGGCGAACATCGAGGCGAAGCTGCAGTCGTTCCGGGACCTGAAGGAGTGGGCGGACGAGAGCTTCCCGCTGCTCCGCATCGAGCGCGGCGCGAGCCCGGCGGCGGCCGGCGGGGGGGAGGCGCCCGCGGGCGCGTGAGCCCCGGGCCAGCGTGAATCAGCCGGTCAAAAGGAAGCGAGAGAAGCAACGATGGCTCTGACGGATAAAGCAAGAGAACTGCAAGAGCGCCTCCTGGAGACGCTCGGGGAGACCCCCGGAGACCTCCTGTCGAACGGCCGCCCCAAGGCGATCATCAAGGCGGCGAGCGCGCCCGCGGCGGCGCCCGGCGCCGGGCCGCTGTCCTTCGGCCTCGAGGACGGAGCGGCCGCGCACGCCGACACCACGTCGCCGCTCCAGTTCGACGATCGCAGCACGGAGCTGAACGAGGGGGCGCGCTTCATGAACGCGCTCGCGGCGCTGCTCGTCAACAGCGCGGACATCAACCGTGACATGAAGAGCTTCAGCGACGTGCTCGACACGATCGGCCGGCTCACCGAGACCATCGACCGGAAGATCTCGGGATACCTCGATGTCGTCTTCCACGACGACGACTTCCAGGCGCTCGAGGCGGCGTGGCGGGGCCTCGACGATCTGGCGTCCAGCGTGAACGACGAGGACGTGATCATCGACTTCCTCGACGTGAGCAAGGAGGAGCTCTACAACGACCTCGTCGACCACAAGTCCGACATCTTCGGCGGAGAGCTCTTCCAGAAGGCCTACGTCGAGGAGTACGACCGCTACGGCGGCAAGCCGTTCGCCTCGATGATCGGGCTCTACGAGTTCGACTCCTCGGACGAGGACGTCGAGTGGCTCGGCGCCATGGGCAAGGTCGCGAACGCGAGCCACTGCCCGTTCGTCGCCTCCGCGCAGCCGACCTTCTTCCAGCCTTGCAAGACGATGGAGGAGGTCGCCGAGATCGCCGATCTCGACGCGGTGCTCTCGCACCCCCGCTTCGGGAAGTGGAACGAGCTCCGCGACACCGACCACGCGGCCTACGTCGGCCTCACGCTGCCGCGTTATCTCCTCCGCCGCCCCTGGGCGAACGGCGCCTCGGCGCAGCGCGGCAACGCGGTCGGCTACACCGAGACCGTCCACCCCGGCCGCACCGACGACGGGAGCAACTTCCTCTGGGGCAACTCGGCGATCCTCTTCGCCAAGAACATGGTGCGCTCCTACGAGATGTCGGGCTGGGCGCAGCACATCCGCGGGCCGAAGGGCGGCGGCATCGTCGAGGGGCTCACCGTCCACACGTACACGAGGAACGGCTACGAGGAGATCCAGCCGCCGGTCGAGATCGCGATCCCCGACTACCGCGAGTTCCAGTTCGCGAAGAACGGCTTCATCCCGCTGGTGCACAAGAAGAACGAGGCGATCGCCACGTTCTTCAGCTCGCAGTCCATCAAGAAGCCGCGCTTCTTCGTCGAGGACCTGAACACCAAGAACGCGCACCTCGTGACGAACCTCGCGTACACGTTCTCCATCACCCGCATCGCCCACTTCGTGAAGCGGATGATGCGCGAGTACATCGGGAGCACCGCGGACGGCCCCTACATCCAGCGCGTCCTCGAGGGGTGGCTGGGCCAGTACGTGACCACGATCACGAACCCCGACGACCTGACGCTGCTCTACTACCCCTTCAAGGCGGTGGCGGTGGCCGTCGAGCCGAAGCCGGGGCCCTTCGGCTGGTACAAGGCGACCATATCGGTCCTGCCGCACGTGCAGTTCGAGGGAATGGACGTCGAGCTCCGCCTCGAGGCGGCGCTCGGCGGGCCGTGAGGCTCGACGGACGAGGAGCTCCCCCGCGTCGCGAGAAAGGATGAACGCCCATGCCTACGTTCCGCAAGACCCTCGATGTGTACCAGGGATACAACTACAAGAAGGACAAGATGACGCCGGTCGGCTTCATCACCAAGCTCAAGCTCGGTGACACCGACCTCACCGCGGATCAGACCTGCAAGGACCCCACGAACCCGACCACGGACGTGAAGGCCGTCGCCGTGCTGGGCGACATCCAGTGGGAGACCGGCGTGACCGACGCCGTCTATTTCTCGGGGCAGGTCTCGATCACCAACAAGCAGAACATCGCCACGCTGGTCTACAACTCGATGACCAACGTCCTCGCCGAGTTCCAGTTCTCCATCTACGAGTACGACCCGCTGGCGAAGAAGTACTATCTCTGCTTCCACAGCAACAAGACGGACATGAAGGGCATCCTCGAGAAGCGCGGCGAGGACCTCAACCTGGCCGTGAACGACGACCCCTCGACCGAGGTGCAGTCGCCGGAGAACTACGGCTTCATGACCGGCATCAAGCCCCAGCCCACGGCGCAGGCGCTCCAGGTGGCGGTCGGCGACGGGAAGAACTTCGCCAAGGCCTGGGGCCTCACCGTCGGCTGATCCGGCCGCCCGGAGCACCATGCCCGCCCCCACCCTGGCGCGCCCGACGTGGCGGCTCGGGCAGGTCCTCCTGCCCGAGCATTTCCTCGGCCTCGAGTCCGCGCTCGCGGCCGAGGCCGCCCTCCGGGCGTCGCTCCTCGGCGCGCCCGCGTACGGCGTCGCCCGGCTGGAGTGGAACGGCGACAGCCCGCCGAACGGCGTCGTCTGGGTCACCGGCCTGACGGCGGTGCTCCCGGACGGCGCGCTCGTCGACGTGCCGGGCAACGCCCGCGTGCGGGCGCCCCTCGATCTCAAGGAGGCCGCCCAGCGCGAGATCGAGGTGTTCGCCCACGTGGTCGACGACGACGCGGGCGAGGCATCCATGGATCCGCCGTTGCCGCCCGACGTCCCGCGCACGTTCCACGTCGTGGATCTCTCCACCGACCCGACCCGCACCGGCGGCCGCGGGCGCGTCGCCCTCGGCCGCTTCGCGCTCGCCAAGGGCGGCGCCTTCCGCCTCGACGAGGCCTCGGCGCCCGCGCTGCTCCGGCTCGACACCACCCCCTACCTCGGCCGCGCGCTCGGGCAGCTCCGCGGCGAGCTCGGCGGGCTGGAGAGCGCGCTCGACGAGCTCGCCATCGAGGCGCTCGGCCGCGGCGAGTCGCTCGGCCCGGTGCAGCGCGTGCGGCTCGAGGCGCGCAAGCTCGCCGCGCTGCTCGACGACCTCGAGCGCGGCGTGCCGATGCACCCCTACGCGGTGTACAGCGCGCTCCGCGCCTTCTCGCTCGATCTCTACCTGCTCGACGAGCGGGCCGCGCCCTGGCGGCCGCCGGCCTACGATCACGACGCGCCCGGCCGCTGCTTCGGCGCCGTGCTCACCCATGTCGCGGGCCGGATGCAGCTGCCGCGGCCGGCCGCGCCCGTGGCCGCCTTCGTCTCCGACGGCGGGCGCCTCGTCGCCGCCGACCTGCCCGCCGAGGCGCTCTCGGCGCCCGAGGTCTACGTCGCCGTGCTCAAGGCGCGCGCGGCCGACGTCGCGCCGCTCGAGGGCGCGCGCCTGGCGAGCCCGGGGCGGCTGCGCCTCGTGCGCGAGCACGCGCTCCGCGGCGTCCGCATCGCGCCCGTCCCGGCCGCGCCTTTCCGTCACGGCTTCGGCGGCGCGGTCGACTTTTACCGGCTGTCCACCGGCGCCGCGCCGGGCGAGGAGGGCGGCGAGTGGACGCACGTGGTGCGAGAGCGGGCGATCGCCTTCCACCCGCCGCCGCACCTCGAGGGGCACCGGGTGGTCCTTTGCTGGAGGCGTCCATGACGGGCCTATACTCGGCGGCGGAGGCGCGGGAGCGTGTCGTTCTTCGGGAAGCTCGCAGGCAAGCCGGACGAGGACGCGATCGAGAGCGTCGCGCGCAACCTGGAGGCGGTGCTCAACGCGAAGCAGGGGCACGCGGCCTCGGTGGAGGTCTTCGGCCTCGGGGGCCACGACGGCATCGTCGCGCAGAACGCCTTCGTGGCCGCGCTCGTCGCCGGGATGCTGGAGCAGATCAAGCGCTTCGAGCCGCGGCTCGCCGACCCCTCGCTCGCGCTCGTGGGGCGCGACAGGAACCTCTGGGTGCGCTTCCGGCTCACCGGCCGCTGCCGCGGCGAGCCCTGCGCCTTCGCGGTGCTCTTTCACAGCGTCTTCCGCCACGTCCGGGTGCTGCCGGCGTAGCGCGGAGGGGAGGGGCGCGGCCGTGAGGGAGCGCCTCTCGATCACGCTGAGCCTCAAGCTCGGGGGCGTCGATCACGCGATCCCCGGCGGCGACGTGCGCGGCCTCGCCCTGGAGATGCACAGCTGGGGCGTCGAGGGCTGGGTGGAGTTCGTGGTGCAGGCCGACGGCGGCCGGCGGGGCAAGTACACCGACGAGATCCTCGCCGACTTCCAGAAGCCGGACCTCGCCGAGGTGAGCCTCTCCATCGAGGCGGCGCGCCTGGAGACGGACACCGAGCCCGCCGACGCGGCCCTGAAGACGGGCGGCGTGGTGCTGGAGCGGCAGCTCCGCGAGGAGGTCCACCAGGACGCGCGCGAGGCGGCGGACGCGATCTCGCGGTACTACCGGGTGCGCTTCGCCGACCCGGCGCGCGCGCTCTGGCGGCAGCACTTCCCCTGCGACCTCCTGGCCGGCAAGTCCTTCAAGGACGCCATCGAGGCCCACAAGGGGGCGAAGGCGACGCTCACGTACGATCTCGACGCGCTCACCGCCGCGGCCCCGCACATCTTCTTTCACCTCGATCCGGCCTCGGGGAGCAGCTTCTACGATCTCGTCCTCTGGTGCGTGCGGCACCACGACGGCGTGTTCGCCTTCGATCACGCGCAGGGGACGTACGCGATCAAGAAGGCCAAGGACGCGAGCGGCGCCGCCGCCGAGCTGCCCGCGGAGGACGTCGCCCGGCTGACCTCGATCTTCCCCGAGATCCCGCGCCACAAGCCGCGCGTCGTCTGCTCCTACACGGAGGCGACGCGCGCCGAGCCGGTCGAGAACGCGAACGCCGCCGACGGCGTGTACCGCGACGTGCTCCTGCGCACGCCCATCGCCAAGGACGTGGACGACCGGGTGGCGCTGGAGAAGGCGCGGCCGCTCCTGCCGGGGCGGGAGGTGGAGGTGGTCTTCCGGCGCTTCCCCACGGTGGCGACGGCGCCGGGCAGCCTGGTGTCGATCAGCGGCCAGGGCGGGCACAGCCCCGCGCTGCTCCTCGCCGAGGAGCCCTGGCGCGTCTACCGGCTCTCGCTCGAGGCGCGCGCCGCCGACGAGGGGCCGGAGCAGAGCTACGGGGAGCCGTCGACGGCGTTCGATCTCACCATGTCGGCCCGCCTCGAGGCGAAGACCGAGCCCGCGCTCCGGCTGCCGCCGATCGTGGACCCGCGCTTCCCCGGCTACCTGGAGGGCAAGGTGGTGAGCGCGGTCGGCGAGGACACGGACATCACCTATCAGCTCGACACGGACCAGGACACCTCGGCCGAGCGCTACAAGGTGAAGATCCCCCTCTTCGCCGATCAGGAGATCCTCGCGCCCTACGAGCCCTATTCCGGCTCGGGGACGCTGTACCTGCCGCTCTACAAGGACGAGCGCGTCCTCGTCGCGCTCGACTTCACCCGGGCGCGCATCCACGCGCTCCTCGACTGGCGCGCGGACGCGAGGGCGCCCGCGGACGGGCAGGGGCAGCACCTCTTCCTCGGCAAGTCGGCGAAGAGCAACACCTCGGTGCTCCACGACTACCAGGACGACAAGCCGGTGCTCCGCATCCAGCGCACCAACGACAAGGACACCATCCTCTTCCAGCTCGAGGAGGGCAAGCTCACCCTCAAGGTCGAGGAGAAGAAGGGTTAGGCGAGATGGGGACCCTGGTCTGCACGATCGAGATGGACAAGGCGGCGGGGCTGACGGTCACCGTCAAGAACGCCGACGCGAACATCACCCAGACCCTCACGATGGACGGCACCAAGATCGAGATCAAGGTCGCGGGCGAGGGCGCGACGAGCATCATCACGCAGGAGGCGGCGAAGGTCACCATCACCTGCAAGCAGCTCGAGGTGAAGGCGGAGGAGACCATCCACCTCAGCTCCGGCAAGGCGTCGACGTACGAGAGCGGCGACGCGCTCGCCGTGAAGAGCGCGAAGGACATGACCCTGAAGTCGGACGCGAACGTGAGCGTCTCGGGGCAGAAGGTCGCGGCCGAGGGGCAGAGCGAGGTGAACCTCACCGGGGCCTCGCAGAACACGCTCGCCCTCGCGAGCGCGGGCGCGACGCTCTCGGCGGGGGCGAAGCTGAAGCTCGGGCCGGCTCAGGCCTCCATGTCGGGCGCGCAGGTCGAGGTGAAGGCGGACGGGATGATGTCGCTCGAGTCGTCGGGCGTCGCCACGCTGAAGGGCAGCCTGACCAACGTGCAGGGCAGCCTGGTCAACCTGGGGTGAGGGGGGAGGCATGACCGCGCCGATCGAGACGCTCTCTGCGCTGTTCCTGGCCGAGCTCGCGGCGCTCGACGCCTTCGCGGCGCGGCGCGAGGTCGAGGGGGGCCTCCTGCCCGGGCGCGAGGATCCCGACGTCCGCCGGCTCGTCGAGGCGATGGCCTTCTTCTCGGCGCGGACGCGCGCCGCAGCCGCCGCGTCGACGCGGGCCGCGGTGCGGCGCATCGCCGCGGGCACGCTCGACGACCTGCTCGCCCCTTCCCCCGCCGCGCTGATGGTGCAGGCCGTGCCCGACGGCGGCCTCGTGGAGCCCTTGACCCTGCCCGGCGGCGCGCTGCTCCGCGTGGCGACGCCGGAGGGCAAGGTCGGGATCTTCTCGACCGGCCGGGCGCTCGCCGTCCTCCCGATCGCGATCGAGGGCGCGGGCCTCGTCGAGGCGCGGCGCCGCCTCCGCGTGGTGATCCGGCTGCGCGCGCTCCGCCCCGTCCGAGGCGCGGTGGAGCTCGCCTTCCACGTGCGGCGCCTCAACGACTACCGCGCCTCGCTCGCGCTGCACGACGCGCTCGAGCAGCACGTGGCGCGGGCCTTCGCGGTGGCCGACGGCGAGGAGCGCGAGCGGCCGTGCCAGGTGGCCTTCGGCGCGGAGCCCCCGCGGCGGATCGAGGACGAGACCGGCGAGCCGGGGGCGCTCGCGCAGATCCGCTCGTTCTTCCACCAGCCGGAGCAGGACCTCTTCGTGCACGTCTCGGTCCCCGCGTCGCCCGCGCCGTGGGGCACGCTGGCGATCCACCTCGAGCTCGACGAGGCGTTCCCCGCCGACATGGCGGTGACGCACGACGCCTTCCACCTCTTCGTGGTGCCCGCCGTGAACGCCTGGACCGATCTCTCCGCGCCCATCCTCTGCGACGGGACCAGGGACAGCTACCCGGTGCGCAGCCCGAGCGCGGTCCTCGAGGGGCTGGAGCTGCAGGGCGTGCGCGGGGTCTACCGGATCGGGGATCGCGGGATGGTCCCCATCCTCCCGGCCGCGCTGGCGCAGGAGGGAGACACCTACGAGATCGAGGACGACGGCGAGGCGGGCGAGCCGCGGCTGCGCCTGTGCCTCGCCGACGCGTTCGAGCGGCCGGCCAAGGTGCGGGTCGACGCGCGCTGGTCGCAATCCGGGCTGTGGTCGTCGGCGGTGGGCCGGGTGTCGATCGCGCCGCAGACGCGGCACCTGCCGGCGGTGGCGTTCCGCGCGGCGGGGCCCGTGCGCCGGCCCGCGGAGAGCCCGCTCGCGCGCGACGCCGCGCGCTGCCTCGACGTGCTCTCGCTGCGCATGCGGCCCGCGCTCGACCGGCGGGATCTCGTGGGCCTGCTCGAGATCCTCGGGACCGGCGGCGACGGGCCGTACCGGGGGGCGCACGCGCTCCTCGACGCGCTCGAGTCCTCGGAGGCGGCCGATCCGGCGCGGCGCGCGGGCGGCATCCGGCGCGTCTACCGGCTCTCCCTGCGGCGGCGCAGCCCGGAGGACGCGCCGCTCACGAGGCGGCTCGCCGCGCAGGTGGCCGAGCTGCTCGACGCCTGGACGGAGGATCCGGTCGACGTGGAGATCACCACGGGCGCGGACGAGGCGCGGCGGGCGCTGCCGGCCGGCGGAGGAGCGCGCGCGTGACCCCGCGGCTCTGGGCCGAGCTCGTCGCCGCCCACGAGGACGCCTCGCGCCTCGTCGCCGCGGCGTTCGCGGACCGAGCGAGGGCGCCGGACCTCGCCGTGCTCCGCGCCCGGCTCCGCCGCCGGCTCGACGAGCTGCTCGCCGCGCTGTCGCCGCCGCTCCCCGAGGAGCACGCCGTCGCCGCGCTGGTGCCGCTGGTGCTCCTGCTCGACGAGCTGGTCCAGGGCCGGCTCGCCCGGGTCGCCGCGGGCGCGCCGCCCGCGTGGCCGGAGCTGCAGCGCGACCTGTTCCCCGACGGCGACGGCGGGGACGCGTTCTACGAGCAGGCCGCCGCGCTCCTCCGCCAGCCCGACGCGCCGCCGTTCGTGATCGGGGCCTACCTCTTCTGCCTGCAGGCCGGCTTCCAGGGGCGCCTCGTCGACGATCCCGCGCGGATTCCCCAGTGGAAGGCGCGGCTCGCGGAGCGGCTCCCGGCGGCTCCTCCCCCCGGGGCCGAGCCCGCGCCGGTCGCCTTCCGGAGGGCGCGGCCGCGGTCGTTCTACGCCCTCGCGGCGATCGGCGCCGTCGTCGCCTGGCAGGTCGTCCTTTTGGCCTTGACACGTGCGATGTGGTGGATTGGCGGGTGATGTCGGAGGGGCCCGAGCCGAAGCTGCCAGCGTCTCCGCTGCTCGCGCGGTGGAACGCGACGGCGCCGCGCGCGGCCGCGCCGCCGCCGCGCCCGTGGCTGGGGAGGCCGGCGCCTGCCGCCGCGGCCGCGCCTGCCGCGGCCGCGCCGGAGCCGGCCGTGCCGGAGGCGCCTGCCGCGGCCGCGCCGGAGCCGGCCGCGCCGGAGGCGCCCGCCGCGGCCGCGCCGGCGCCGGCCGTGCCGGAGGCGCCCGCCGCCGCGCGCCCGGAGGGCGCAGCCGTGTCCGCCGTCGCGCCGCCCCCCGACCCCGGAGCGCTCCTCGCCGCCATCGAGGACGCGGTCGACGCCTGCGCGCCGCCCGGAGCCGCCCGCGCCGCCCGCGCGATGCTGGCGCCCCTCCGCGCGGCCCTCGGCGCGCCCGCCGCGGAGCGCGATCCGGCGGCGCTCGCGCTCGCCTTCGAGCAGGCCGAGGAGGTCCTCGAGGCGCTCCTCCTCCCGGCGCAGACAGCGCCCGCCGCGGAGGGGTGATGGCGCTGTCACCTGAACCTGGAGACGGGAATAAATGCCAATAATTCCCTATGCTTACTCCCTTCGGGCGAGCTCCCTCCGGCCCGAGGACGGCGGCACGACGCGGCGGGGGACGGCGGCGTGTCGCGGGCGATCGCGGGGCTCCCGGCCGTGAGCCCCTGGCTGATCGCCGCGATCGCGGTCCTCGGGCTCGCGCTCGTGATCATCGCGGTCGTGCTCCTCGTGCGGCAGCGGCGCCGCGCGCCGAGGGCGCCGGAGCCGCCGTCGCTCTCCTCGGTGTGGGGGCGGTTCGTGCGCGGCCTGCCCGCGAGCGCTCGGCGCGACCCGGTGGTCGTGGTGCTCGGCGAGCGGCTCGCGGGCAAGTCCCGGCTCGTGCACGCCGCCCTCGAGCAGGGCGGCCGTCCTGCGCTGGTCGCGCCGAACGCGCCGGAGGACCCGCGCCTCACGCTCTACGCGGGGCGGAACGCGCTCGTGCAGGAGATCTCCGGCGAGCTGCTCGAGGACGTCCGCCCCGAGGCCCGCGACGCGCTGGGCGCGCTCTGGGGCCCGGTGGCGCTCGAGGCGCCGCTCGTCCTCGCGGTGCTCGACGTGCGCGCGCCCTCGTGGTCGCCCGGCGGCCTCCGCCGCCTGGGCGCGCTGGTGCGCGACAAGGTCGACCTGCTCACCGCGATGCGCGGCAGCCCGCCGCGGGTGCGCGTGTGCCTGACCCACCTCGACGAGGGCGCCGAGGGCTTCACCGAGCTCGCCGCGCTGGCGCGCGACGCCGGCCACACCGCGGCCCTCGCCCCCGGCGGCCGCCTCGCGCCCGAGCTCTCGGCCGCGCTCGCGCCGCTCGACGCCCAGCTCTACCCGGGGCTCCGCGCGCTCCCCGCCGCGCCGATGGGCCGGCTCACCCGCTTCCTCGCCGGCGCCGGGCCGCGCCTGCTCGCCGAGCTCGCGCCCTTCCTGGAGCCCTTGCTGGGCAGCCGGGCCGGCCCTGCCGCGCCGTCGCTCGACGGGATCGTCCTCGCCGGGGTCGCGGAGGGCGGCGAGCCCGACCTGCTCGGCGACGCGCTGGCGATCGAGGGCGCGGCGGTCGAGCAGGACGCGCGCGCGCTCGACCGGCGGAGGAAGCGCGCGGCCGTCGCTGCGGCCTCGGTCGTGGCCGCGCTCCTGCTCGGCGTGCACGCGTGGCACGGGGCCGCGGTCGACCACGCCGGCGATGCGGTGCGCCGCTTCGAGGCCGAGGTGAAGCGCGCCCGGCGGGCGCCGCAGCGGAGCTGGACCACCGACGCCCCCGCCCGCGAGGCGGAGGCCGCCGCCGCCGACGCGCTCGGCGCCGCGCTCCGCCCGCTCTGGCCGCCGCTCCGCGCCGCGTTCCCGGACGGCAAGCGGGACCTGGCCCGCGCCTTCCTGCAGGGCATCCGGGACCTCTACCTCGTGCCCGCGGCCCAGGGGCCCGACCGCACCCGGCGCGTCTACGCGCTGTCGCTGCTCTACGCCTCGCGCGACGACGCGCTGGGCAGGCGCATCCTCCGGGCCCCCGAGGCCTGGGCCGCGGGGCTCGACGTCCCGGCGCGGATGGTGACCGACTACCTGGCGTGGAGCGAGCGCCCGTATGCGGGCGCGGTGGCGCCGCCGGCGTCGGACGGCGCCGAGGTCAGCCTCGACGACTGGCAGCGGTGGCTCGAGAAGCTCGAGGCGGCGATGCAGCGCGACACGATCGCGCCGGACGAGCTCGCGGCGCTCCAGGACGCGGGCCAGGCCCTGTCCGGCTCGGCCGACGGCGCCCTCGAGGCGCGCTCGCTGGAGGACGTGATCGAGCTGCTCGGGGAGGCGCGCCCCGGCGAGATCGACGCGTTCCTCGGCCGCGGCGCGGCCGAGCAGCGGGCGCCGCGGTGGGTGAGCGAGAACTGGGACTCGCTCGAGGCGCTGCTCGGGATGGTGCAGCGGGCGAGCCTCGACGTGCCCTCGGCGCAGGGAAAGAGCGTGCGCAAGGCGCTGGACGATCTCGCGGCGCTCGGGCGCGCCGATCCCGGCGAGGCGGATCTCGCCTACCCGGTCGTCATCGACGGCCGCCCCGCGCGCACCTACCGCGCGAGCGCCTGGTCGACCCTGGTCCTCGCGAGCCGCGCGGGCCGGTACGCGGACGCCTTCGTCGGCGACGTGCGCGCGACCGGTCGGTCACCCTTCTTCGTCCGCTCCACGGACTACCCCGCCGTCGGCGCGGGCGGCCTCCGGCTGCGCGGCCCCACGAAGAGCCTGCCGGGGACCTTCACGGCGAGGGCCGTGCAGGCCGAGGTGAAGCCGGCCCTGCTCGCCCTCGACGCCGCGCTGGACGGCGCGCGCGTCCCCGAGGACAGCCGCGCCGCGCTCACCGGCCTCGTTCGCGAGGAGCTCGCGCGCTACGCCGCGGGCTACCGGTCGGCGCTGTGGGATTACGTCGGGAGCTTCCGGCTCGACGTGACCTCGCCCGCGGGCCTGCGCGTGGATCTCGAGGACATGGTCGGCCCCGCCTCGTGGTTCACGGACTTCTGGGCCACGGTCGCCGAGAACGCGAGCGTCGATCCCGAGGGCAACGCCGACCTCGGCGCGCTCGCCGAGGCCCTCGCGCCGTTCCAGCCCGTCGTCGCGGTGATGACCGGCGAGAAGGGCAAGTACCCGGCGCTCGACAAGTACTACGCGGTGATCGCCCCCATGCTGCCCTCGCTCGACGCCGCGGGGCCGGCGTCGCCGGGCCCCGCGGGCGCGCCGCTCGAGGATCGCCTGCCGCCGATCGGCAAGCTCGGCGTCGCGGTGCTCGACGTCGACGAGCCCGCGCCGCTCGGCCAGGTGAACGCCTGGCTGGACGGGGCGCGCGTCCTCGACAAGGCGCTGCGCCAGCCCTTCCTCGCGCCTGTGGAGCTCACCTACGCGCTCGCGCTGCAGAGCGTGGAGCGGACCGTTCAGGACGCCTGGCGCCTGGAGATCCGCCCGATCGTCGCGCCGCTGCTCGGCCGGTTCCCGCTCGATCCGCGCGCCGACGCCGAGGTGTCGCCCGACGAGCTCCTGGCCGCGGTGGGGCCGAAGGGGACGTTCCGGACCGGGCTCGACCAGCTCCTCTCGCCGGTCTGCAAGCGGGGCAGCGGCGGCGCGCGCGCGCCGAAGTCGCCCGCTGGATTCCGGGCGGTGAAGGTGCCTGGCGAGGCGATCGAGCTCTCCAGCTGGGCGGACGGCGTCGCGGCGGTGCTCTGGGACGACGGCGGCAAGCCGAGGCCGATCGCGATCCAGGTGCGCCCGCAGCCTCTGCCGGAGGTGCGGCGCGGCGCTCGGACCGTCGCCACCCGGGCGTTCCTCCGTTCGGGCGAGGCGACCGTCTTCGGCTTCAACCAGGCGCCCTCGTGGCAGCCCCTGCCGGTGGCGTGGTGGACGTCGAGCGCGGCGGGCGTGGGCCTCGAGCTGAGCTCGCCCGACGGCGACGATCCCGTGCTGCGGACGCTCGAGGGCGAGGGGAGCGCGTGGCGCTTCTACCGGCTGCTCTGCCGCGCCTCGATGGCGCCGGAGGGCGCCGTCACCTGGCCCTTCGATCCGGTGATCGGGTTCGACATCCAGCCGAATCCCTGGGCGCTGATCGTGCCGCCCGAGCACCGCGGCCGGCGCTGCGTGGCGCTGGTCGCCCGGAACTAGGCAGCTCGAGGGTGGCGAGGAGATACTCGGCGGGAGCATGAAGCGGCCGGCCTTGCGCGCAGTACTCGGGGTGTCTCTGGGGGTCGCGGTCGTGGGCTGCGGCTCCGCTCAGCGGCAGATCCAGCTGACCATCCGCCCCTCGACCGACATGAACGAGTCGCGCTCGTGTTATGTGCTCGCCCGCGCGATCGACGACAAGGCGTTCGCCACGGAGTCGTATGACGACGTGGCCGCCAAGGCGATGGCGCCGGACGAGTCGGTGCTGAGCTCGATCGCGGTGCTGCCTGGGGTGGAGCAGAAGGTGACGCTGCCGGTGCCGGAGAAGGGCCGGATCGCCGTCTACGCGCTGTACCGGCAGCCGGCGGACGACTCATGGCGGCTGCTCCTGCTCGCGACGCCGCCGGAGAAGATGGAGCTGAGGCTGATGCGGGCGCGGATGTGCTGGGCGAGCGAGGACAGGTCGAGGGGAGCCGCGGGAGCATGCGGGACGGGAGGAGAGGGGAGGAGGTAGGCCTGGGGCGACAAACGGGTTGAACCTGCCCGAGGTGAGCCGATTTTCGAACCGCCAAGTCGCCAAGGACGCCAAGAAGAAGACAATGAATGTCTTGGCGTCCTTGGCGTCTTGGCGGTTTATTTCTCGCTCGATCGACGCGATCGGTGTTCTAGGCTCATTCGTCGAGCCGGCGGAAGATCTCGAGGAAATTCGAGGGAATCGCTTTGTCCTTCCTGACGGCGCCGTGGATCGCGCGCCAGAAGGGGGTGGGCTCCTTGTTGCGATGCTCGATGAGCACGCGGATGTCGGCGTGCGCGAGATCGAGGAAGGGCAGCTTTGGCTTCTCCTCTATCGATAGATGACCGCGGCGCGTCGACGACTGGCCCTGTGGTACGCGGAAGTCGCTCTTGGTATCCGGTTGCTTCAGGGTCACTTTGCCGGTCAGGCTGGCATTCTTGATGGCAGCCTCCAGGATTGCCTTGACCGTGTCGGTCTCCTCGGTTCCATGGGGGAAGACCTGGAACAGCGTGTCGAGCGGCGTCTTGATGTTGGGCGTGAGTTTGTCGCGTAGCTCGGTCTTGACGTCGCCGACGTTGCGCCCGGCGAAGTGGAAGAAGAAATGGGCGATGGTCCGCAGTCCGTTCTCCGCGATCGGTTTGTGCGTGGACTGCGCGATGTGGGGGATGAGGTCGATCTGCTGCTTCCGGTCAAGGCGAAGAAAGCGGCCGATCGGGATCGTGTGGGAGATGTGGATGTTGTCCCAGCGATGTTTGTCAACCTTGTAGGAGCCATGTTCGACTGGCATGTAGCGCGCGATATGCTCCGGCCAGCCGGGCTGCGGCGCCCATCGCACCGTGCACCTCCGCCCCTCGATCACCGTCTCGACGGTCCACGGCTCGCCGAGCTTGGAGGCGCTCATGGTCTTGAGGATGCCTTCGACGCAGTCAGCAGAGAGGAGGCGAGCGATCCGGCGCGGTCCGATGCGCACCTCGATGGCAGGCCATTCCGGCGTGTTGTCGAACACGATATCGAGCGCGCGCTCCTCCCGGGCACCCTGCCACGTCAGGTAAGCGACGGTGACCGGTTGGTGCCAATGCGCCCTGACCCACCGGATGTCAGCTTCGGTGGCTTTGCCTCGGATGAAGGACGGACCGGGCTCGAGCTCGATACCGATCTGGGAGATCGTCTCGACAGGGAGCACCGGGGAGGTCACGACGAGCGGGTTGATCGCGAGGTCGCCCACGACGGCGAGCACCTCGGCGAGGGCGTAAGCGCCGAGGGGAACGGGCTCGTCGACGCTGTAATCGATCTTGTCGTCGAGGTAGTCCTGATGGAGAAGTTGCTGGTTTTGTCGCCTTTCGAGCCAGCGATCAAGAATGCGGAGCGAAGCCTCCTTATCGCCGATCTCGTGCCGGATCGCTTTCATGGTGACCCGCGGTACGTTGGAGCCATGCACGTCGGCGAGCGAGATCAGATCGGACCAGTGCGATAGGCGATAGCGTTGCGAGACGCTGTTGAGGACGAGCTCGATGTCCTTCTTGCTGAACACCTCCCCGAGCACCTTGATGTCCTCGACGGAACCTAGATGGCCCATGAGGCTGCGGAAGATCTCATCCGCGCGCGTGCTCTCGATGACGGCGAGCCCTTCCTCGTCGATCTTCGGCTTGCTCTCCTCGAGAATGCGTTTCGCGTCGATCAACAGGCTGCGGACTTCGGTGTCGCTGGAGACCCGCTGCACGACGGTGGCGGGGTGCGGTCGGCTGACGCCCGCGCCCTGCGCGACGGTGGCAGGGTGCGGAGGCTGCGGTGGGCGACCACGGGGCAGCTCGACCTTCCGCGAAGCGTTCCGATGGCCTGGCGACGTGATCCAGGGATCGTACAGATTCACCCTCACGCGGGTACAAGTTTGCCGCCGCCGGGACCGCGCGCGTCATGAGCGTCGGTACAGCTGGGCGCTCGGCCTCCGGGCTGTAGAAGCGGCCACGCAGGCGACCGGACCCAGGTCGAGGCCACCGACCCAGGTCGGGCTGGCCGAAGCCGAGGACGACGGCGAGCGCTGCTGATCGCGGCGCGCCTCATCCGGCGGGCCGCAACGGCGGGCCGCCCTCGATGCTGCAGAGACTCATGATCTCCCTGGTGACGGCGAGCGCGCGGTCCGTCGCCTTGGACACGAGCCTCAGCGCGGCGTCGAGCTCCTCCTGGTTCTCGAAGATGTGCTGGAGCCGCCCGCCGATCCGAGCCATCTCCTCGTCGGGGAAGCGCTGGCTGAGCTCCTCGTGCAGCTTGCCGATCTCCACCCCCGAGTCGAAGGTGAGGCTCGGTCGCGAGCTCGACTCGTCCTGTCCGAGGGCCCTCGCGAGCGCCCGCATCGCGCCCGCCAGCGCCTCCTCGATCTCGCGCGCGAAGCCGCCCGCCCTCCGCTTGTCGGCGGCCTCGCGCTCCAGCCGGACCAGCTTCGCCCGGGCCTCCTCCAGCTCCGCCGTGCGCTCCCGGACCTTCTCCTCCAGCGCGCCGTACAGGCGGCTGTTCTCGATCGAGAGCTCGCCGGAGCTCGCCTGAGAGGCCTTCGCGATGGTCGCGAGAGCCAGGTCCTCGCCGGGCCCGGGGCTCGCCGTCCGCCGCGCCGGCCTCGCCGACTCCATCGCGGCGGCCCCCCGCGGCGCGAGCTCCAGGTATTTCCCATGGAGCTGCGCGACCTTGGCCTCCGCGCCCCACCGCGCGTAGCCATGGGCGGCGTCGGCCATGTACATGCGCGCGATCTTCGTCCGGCCCTTCGCCAGGTGGAACCTCGCGGCGAGCTCGTTCGAGAGCGCCTCGTGGTGCAAAAACCCGCTCTCCTGAGCGGCCTTGATCGCCGCCTCGTAGAGATCCGTCGCCGCCGCGTCGTCCCCCGAGGCGCGCGCGCGCTCGGCGGAGATCAGGAGATGCTTGTGGCGGAAGTTCTCCGGGCAGCTCTCGGCCCACGCCGCGACGTCGGCCGCGCGGCGCGCGATCTCGCTCGCGCAGCGCGCCTGCTCGTCGCCCGGCGCCCTCGACGGGTAGAGCGCCAGCAGGATGAGGCTCGCGTAGAACGGGACCTCGGTCGACATCCACATGTTCGCCAGGTACGGGCGCAGCGGCTCCGCCAGGGCGATGAGCGCGAGGGCGCGCTCGTGGTCGCCGTAGAGGAACGCGAGCTGCGCTCTCTGGATATGATAGAACGCCGCCATGAACTCGTGGTTCGGCGCGCCCAGCGTCGCGCTGAACTCGTCCTCGTCGAAGACGCCGTCGCTCAGGGTGTGGTGACCCAGCGTGCAGCCGCGCAGGTTCGCGATCATCTGCTTCGACGAGGTCACGATGAGGCCCGACATCACGTCGCTCGTCCGCTGCAAGAACGGGAGGGACCGCTCGATCTCCTCGGACACCGCGCCGAGCGCGACGCCGTGGCTCAGCCGGTTCGTGATCCCGTGCAAGAGGGAGTAGCTGGCGAACTGGAGGTCCCCCGCCTCGCGCCCGGCCCGGTGCGCCTGCGCCAGGTAGGCGAACGATCGCCGGAGCGGCTCCCGATAAGGAGAGATGAACACCGCGAAGCTCGACTTCACCTTGGACGACACCACGGCGCAGCCCATCTTCTCGTCGAGATCCATCGCGAGCCTGCCGAACTCGTACGCTTCCGCGTATCGGCCCTGCTCGATCAGGACGATCGCGTAGATCAAATAGCCCCAGGCGGAGACCTCCGAGTGGCCGTGCTCGAGGGAGATGTTGGCGTGCTTGACGCACACGAGGGCGTGGAGGGAAGGGTTCGCGCCGAGGATGGCGGCGCTCACGTTCGTGAGGATCGTCAGCGCGGCCTTGTGCTCGGGGCTCTTGAGCGCCGGGGCGTCGAACAGGTCGGTGATCTGGCGCCCCGCCAGGTTGCGCGGCACCTATACCAGGTTGAGCCGGTTCTGGGACTCGGCCGCCCCGAGCTCGGGCACGGGCGGCTGGGGGCCGATGACGAGCTCCAGCTCCGGCATCAGGTCGACGAGGACCTGCCCGCTCTGGCCGAGGGCGGTCGCGAGCTTGCGCCGCAGGCGCGAGAGCGCCTCGCCGCGCTCGGTGAGCAGGTGCCGGACGAGGTCCCGGAACGCCTGCGCCAGCGAGGCGTAAGGGACGCTCCGGTTGAACTGGTCGAACTTGCCCGCGATGAAGCGCGCTCCCCGCTCGGCGATCGCCCGGTGCAGCTCGCTCACTACCGCCGATTTGCCGATGCCGGCGTGACCGGAGATCAGCGCGAGCTCGGCGGCGCCGCGGCTCGCCCGCTCCCACGCCGCGAGGAGCGCCGCGATCTCCGCGTCTCGGCCATAGAGCTTCTGCGGGAGGAGCAGCCCGTGACCGCGATCGTACCGGCCGAGTTGAAAGGGGGTGACCCGGCCGGTCGCCTGGAGCTGCTCCAGGCACTCGCGCAGGTCGGCCCTGAGCCCGTCCGCGCTCTGGTACCTGTCCTCCGCCGTCTTGGACAGGAGCTTCACCACGATGTTCGAGACCGCCTCGGGCACGCCGGGGGCCCGCTCGTGCGGCGGCGTGGGCTGCCTGGCGACGTGGCTCTGCACGAGCTCCAGCGGATCCGTCGCCGGGAAGGGCAGCTCGCCGGTCAGCATCTCGTAGAGCGTGACGCCGAGCGAATACAGGTCCGTGCGGTGATCGAGGGCTCGATTCATCCGCCCGGTCTGCTCCGGTGACATGTACGACAGCGTCCCTTCGAGCGAATCGGGGCTCGCGGCCCGCTGGATCTCCTGGGAGAGGCGCGTCGCGATGCCGAAGTCGACCAGCTTGATCTGCAGCGTCTCCGTGTGGACGAGGATGTTCTGCGGCTGGATGTCCTTGTGGATGATGTGGCGCCGGTGGATTGCGTCCAGGGCATCTGTGACGGAGTCGGCGATCTGGAGCGCGGCCCTCAGGCTGAGGCGCTGGGCCTGGAGGATGTCGCTCAGCGGCTGTTCCTCGATGCTCTCCGTGACGAGCGCGAGGCTCGCGCCCACCCGTTCGAGCCCGTAGGCCTTCACCACGCCCGAGAGATCGAGGTCCCTGGTGATCGCATACTCGTGGCGGAGCTTGGCGATCTGCCGGGAGGTCGGGGTTGCGCTCCTGAAGAGCTTGATCGCGACGGACGCCCGGTCGACGTTCCGGTATCCGCGATAGATGACAGTCTCGACGCCGCTTCGAATTTCCTCCGTCGTGGTGTAACTGCCCATCATTTTTGCATAACACCCGCACACCACGTGGGTAAATGGCTTCCACACGGGACTGTGATGCGCCCAACGCCGGTTGCTGCGCGGCGGGGCGCGTCGAGGGGACGCCGTGGAAGAGCGAGGCCGGGAGGAATCGAAGGGGCTCGGCGGCGCGGGAGCGCTCCACCCGCGGCCGGAAGGGCCTGCGCGGGGGCGGCTACGACGAGGAGGTTACGTGCCGATAGGACGGCGGTTCGACGCGAGCGGCGAGGGAGGTCGCCATCACTCCCAGCCGGACACGCCGTTCGTGTCGCGCAGGATGGCGTGGACGGCGTGCACCTCACCGCCGGACATCTTGATCATATGCATGTCCAGATGCCCGTCCGTCATGAAGTCGAACATGGTGAGACCGACGGCGATGCCGCGCACCTCGTCGGCCAGGATGACGCGCGGGATGAAGGTGCCGCCGGACCCAGGAGCGCCGGCGCTGCAGGAGGCTCCGGCGCGGCAAGAGAAGTTGCCGCCCCCGTTCTCCAAGCGCTTGCAAGCTCCCGTGACGTTGCAGACGCCGGAGGGGAACGCGCGGAAGTACTTGTCGATCCAGCTCGTCAGCTCTTGCCGGGTGGCCCGCTCGGCCTCCGGGACCTCGTCGTGCCAACCGATGTCGTCCGCGATGGCGATGATCGCGGCGGGATCCGAGGCGACCGCGAAGGAAGCCGTGTAATCGCCCGGGCGGACGACGATCGTCTCGATCTCCGTCATCTTCGAACCTTCCACCTTGATGCGAAGGGCGACGGGAAGATCCCTCCCGCCTTCCGGGATCACCGCCTGAGCGGCGGCGCTGCACGCCTCGGTATCCAGGGCACGCTGCGAATGCTTCACCTCGCCAGCGTTCCTCCAGAAGTCCGTCGTGCCGATCTCGGCCTGCACGGCGTTTTCGGTGAACTTCACGCCTCCTGCCAGGGGTAGGCTGGAAGGATCCCCGGCGGCGAGGGCGGCGAAGTAGTCGTCCAGGAGGCCATCCAGGAGCTCGCGCGTGCAGTCGCCACCCGGAGCGCCGCCCGACCCCGTCGCTCCGCCGGTGCCCGCTCCGGGTCCACCGCCGCTGGAGGTGCCGCCGCTCGGCCCCGCCCCGCCGGTCGACGTCGCGCCGCCGCCGGTGCCGCCCGATGAGGCGCCGCCGGTCTCTTGCGGCGCGCCGCCGGCGCCTCCCGCGGAGCTCTGGCTGCCCGAGGCTCCACCGCCTCCGGTGCCTCCCGTGGCGTCACCGTCTTCGCCAGGGCCGCA
Organism: Sorangium sp. So ce836; assembly: GCF_028553905.1. Classification (NCBI taxonomy): domain Bacteria; kingdom Pseudomonadati; phylum Myxococcota; order Polyangiales; family Polyangiaceae; genus Sorangium; species Sorangium sp. So ce836. Next base: position 1,604,345 of record NZ_CP102233.1, read on the forward strand.
AGCGCCCAGCGTCAGGGCCAGGGCGACCCCGAGAGAGTGGAATGCTCTATGATTCATGGGTTACCTCTGCGCTCGATCAAAGCTCGCCGGTGAGCGTCGGCGGTGTCCAGTCGATGTGGTCCAGGTGGTTCGGCTTGTTGGGCAGGTCCGTGGCGAAAGTGCCCGTCGTCGCGGCGTCGTTGCCCATCAGGAACTTGTCGATCATGGCGTTGAGGGATGCAGTGTACTGCGAGCGCCAGCTGCAGTGGCTCCCACCTGCGCCCGTGTAGGCCATGTGGTCTCCGACGCCGAGCGCCTCGAAGATCATCTTGCCGACGTTGGCGGTGACCCACGCCGAGTTCCGATCGAGCCCGTTGTACATGGTGCTCGGGTTGTCCACGATGTAGAGGCCGCGTGGAGCGATGAGGCCCATCATCTCGTGCATGTCGACGGGCAGCTTGTTCGTGTTGTCGGCCCCAGCGTTATTGCCCGTGGTGAACTGACCGAGCGCCACCTCCGAAAGCCAGCGGACGTAGCTGATGCCATGATAGGGCCACTCGGAGCCGCTGTAGCTATCGAGCACCTCGACGAGGCGCAGGCCGACCGTGCCCCCGAGACCCGACTCCACCGGGATGGTCAAGGCGATGCGGTTGTCGAGCGCGCCGGCGACGAAGGCGCCCTTGCCCCAGCGTGAGCAACCCGTCACACCCACCCGGCGCGGATCGATGACGCCGGGGTTCTGCTCCAAGACGTCGAGGACGCGGCTGATCTGCCAGGCCTGCGCCGTGAGGTAACCCGCGGGATGGTCCGAGCCGTACACGCTGTAGAACGGCCCGTTCTTCGCGCCGCTGCCGCCCGTCGACTCGACCGCGGTGAAGGTGATCGTCGCGACGCCTCTCGGGACTGGCATGCCGCTCAGGCCGCCGTAGCCGATGATGGCCGGGGCCGGCGCCGTCGCCCCGTTCATGTTCACGGTGAGGTTGAACGAGGCGCTGCCGCCGCCATCGTTGACCTGGACCGTGATCCTGCTGTCGCTCACGGTGCCGGACACGGCGCCCTCTGCCGGGACGGGCTTGTCGCCGTAGATGAACTTGTACGCTTGCTGGAGGATCTCTTCGCGCCGGCAGGCCCACTCGCTCCTGTCGGCGATGCGGGTGCCGTCCATCTTCTTGAAGGGGTCCGGCAGCTTCGCGTTCGCCGTGAGCGAGGCGACGCTCGGCATCGGTCCGACGGCGCACCCGGCTCCAGGGTTTTCCACCTCGCCCCACTCGGCGCTTCCGGCGTCGCCGCCGCCACTGCCGTCGGTACCACCGGTTCCCGGCGCTCCGCCCGTCCCGACTGGGCCCCCACCACCGCTGCTGCTGGCTCCGCCCGTCGTCACGCCGCCGCCCGTCCCGGTCGGGGCACCGCCCGAAGAGGACGTACTGCCAGTGACCGTCGACGCCCCTCCGGTGCCGCTGCCGCCGCCGCCCCCCGTACCGACTGCAGAGCTTCCTCCTGAACCGGTGGGATCCGATCCTCCGCCTCCGGAGCCGCAGGCGGCGAGCGCCCAAGGCAGCGCTGCGAACAAGGCCAAAGAGATCGTGGGACGTGCAGTGCGTAGACGCATGTCGAGCGCTCCTCCTGAGGGGGTCGTGAAGCAGGATCCCGCTGGGGTCGGGCGATGGGATTGCGGACGAGGGCCCGACCCGCGAGTGTCGCTGACGTTATTCCCCACTTTGCCGATCGTCTCAAGTCGATTTTGTGTCATTTCGTGGTGTCCGCACGTTGCGCGCACCGCACTAGTGGACTTTTTTTAGCTCTTGTAAAATCTTGACTCTTGTGGAATCCGCCGGGCGTGCAGCCGGTGCGCAGCTTCGACGGCCTGCCACCGAACGAGCTCTCTGCGTCCTTTTCGATGGCCTCGATCCCTCCGGCCGCAGGTGGCAATCGTCCCCTTCGCCCACGCCAGGGGCCAGGAGCAGGCCGAAGCCGATTCCGTATTTGACGCTCGACGGTACGACGAAAGAAGCCTTTGGCTTCTACGCGCCCTCGGATTCGAGCGCCTTTGCGTGCTCGTCGACTGAGGTCAGCCCCGGGAAAGATCCGTCGGATCGCCCCTCGAGACCGAACGGTGATCGCGCGGATCACCTCGCCCTGGTGAGGGGCGATCCCGCGGATCGCCCCTCGGACCCCGCTGGATCTCGGCAAAGCGGGGTGGAGCCTCGCCGGCCCGGCCGTGCGCGCCCGGGCTGCCCGCGTGGAACGCCGCGTGCACTGACGCCTCGACCAGCGATCGCGCCGGGATCCAGGGCGCATCGCAACCACGAGGAGGGCATCATGGCTCGCAAGATCGCTGTGGGGGGTCTGTCGCTGGCGCTGGGGTGGATCGCGCTGCTGGGCGGGTGTCTCGTCGCCGTTGACGAGGGGGCGCTGACCGAGGCCAGCGCCGAGGACGCGGACGCGGTGCTGGTGTCCAGCGTCACCGAGGGGGACTATGTGATCCGCTCGGTCGCCACGAACAAGTGCCTCGACGTGCCCTCGGCCAGCACCGCCGACGGCACGCGGATGCAGCAGTGGACCTGCAACGGGACGAACGCGCAGAAGTTCCACATCTCCCCGACGACCGACGGCTACTGGAAGATCGTCAATGTGAACAGCGACAAGGCCCTCGACGTGCGCGACGTGAGCGCCGCGCCGAACGCGGTCATCCAGCAGTGGACGTACGGCGGCGGCGCCAACCAGCAGTGGAAGCTCGTCCATCGCGGGGGTAGCCAGTTCAGCATCCACGCGCGCCACACCGATCAGGTCGTCGACCTCGCGTGGGGCAACGCCGCCGACGGGACGGATATCCTTCAATATCCCTACGGCGGCACGACCAACCAGCGCTGGACCCTCGACAAGGTGAGCGGCGGCTCCTCCACCGGTTCCGGCGCCCGCACCCTCACGATCGTCAACAACTGCTCGGCGCCGATCTGGATCGCCCACTCGACCAACGTGCAGGGCCCGCAGAACGTCAAGCTCACCCGGGGCGCCGCGTACACCTACGACGTGCCGGACGGCGGCATCAGCGCGACGCGCTTCTGGCCGAAGACCGGCTGTGACGAGGGCGGCCGCAACTGCACCACGGGCGACAGCGTCGCCCCTTGCCCGGCCGGCGGCTGCCAGCCGCCGATCGAGTCGAAGTTCGAGGCCACCTTCGCGCCCAGGGGCAGCGCGGACCAGACCTGGTACAACCTCAGCCAGGTGGACGGCTACACGCTGCCCTTCAAGGTCGCCCCCAAGGGCGTCGGCGCCGAGCAGGGCAGCTGCATCACCTCGGACTGCTCCGGCCTGTCGCTCGCGCTCTGCCCCGGCGACGAGGATCTCGGCAACGGCCAGTTCCCCGCGGTGGCGCACCAGGATCTCCGGGTGCGCGACAGAAACGGCGTCGTGGTCGGCTGCATGGCGCCCTGCAAGAAGTGGAATTACCCGGCGCCCTGGGGCCTGGGGCAGCCGGAGAGCGCCGATCCCGGGCTCCACCTCTGCTGCCCGACACCGATCGATCCGGCCACGGGCCAGTGCACGGCCGAGAGGGGGTGCATGACGTCGGACGCGTGCCGGAACACCGCGGATCCGCGGAGCGTGGAGCACACGGACTACGTGGTCCGGATGCACCAGATGTGCCCCACCGCCTATAGCTATGCGTACGACGACGCCGCCGGGCTCCACGCCTGCTCGTCGGAGACGAGCTTCGAGGTCACCTTCTGCCCGTGATCCGCGCCAGATCGATCCTCCGGCTTCAGGGCTGGAAGCGCCGGCGAGGCCAGGTCCGGCAGGCGACCGCTCCGAGCGCCGGGGCCGCGAAGGCCATCTCCCGCTGATGAGGCGGTGCGCTCCTGGCCGCCCACGGCCGTGACGCCTCCCACGGCCGTGACGCCTCCCACGATCGCCAGGCACAATGTTCCCGCCGGCGCGCTGGCACGGACGATGCTCCCAAGCGGACGTCGTCCCGGCCACCTCGTCCGCGTGGGGCGGGTGACCGACGGGACACGCGTGCTCCACGAACCAGAGGGGTGCCCATGTTTGGTCCGCTCGGAGAGTCCCCGAAGCCGCTGCGCTTTGCGCCGGTCGACTTTGACACCGTGCGGGAGAACCGCGGTTGGTTCCTCGCGATCGGCGTGGCCTCGATGGTGCTCGGGGTGCTCGCGTTCCTCCTGCCCTTCGTCGCCTCTCGGGTCACCGCCATCGCGCTCGGCTGGTTGATCGTGCTCGCCGGCGTGGCCGAGGGCTCTCACGCCATCCAGAGCCGCGGCTGGGCCGGCGCCGGCTGGGAGCTCGTGAGCGCCCTGGTGCAGGTGGCGTTCGGGCTCCTCCTCGTGCTCTTCCCGATGACCGGCAAGCTCGCGCTGATGGTGCTCGCCTCGGCGTACTTCGTCGCCGAGGGCGCGCTCAAGCTCATCCGCGCCTATCAGCACCGCGGGCTGCGGGGCTCGGGGTGGCTCGTGTTCGACGGCATCCTGGCGCTGGGGCTCGGGATGCTGATCGTCACGGGCGGCGTCACCACCGCCGCGAGGGTGCTCGGCTTGCTCGTCGGAATCAGCCTCCTGACCGGCGGCACGTCGATGATCCTGATCGCGGTGGGCGGCGCTCGCGTGCTCCACACGCGACCGTGAAGGAGGCGGCCTCCGCGTCGCGCAGAAGGGCACACCCCTTGCTGGGGTGGGAAGCGCGAAGGCCAGGTTGGCAACCCGGACACACTCTTTGGTCATGTCGAAAGCAAGGAAGCTCATCGAGGCCCTCGCGGCAGGACGCTACGACGCTCGTCTGCGAGGAATACGGAGGGTGTGCGCCGTGCAGCTCAGCGACGACGAGCGCATCCTCGTCGAGATCGCCGACGGGTCGTTCGGAGTCGCGCCCGAAGGCGCGAGCGAGGACTGCCAGCTCTCCTGCTCGCTCGACGATTTCCTGCGGATCGTTCGCGGTGAACAGAGCCTGATCACGGCGATCATGCAGGGCCGCGTCGGCGTGCGAGGAGACCTGGGCGTCGCCCAGATGTTTCAGAGCGTCTTCTCCCCGAGGGACGACCAGACGCCAGAAGCGACGCGCTGAGCCGCCGTCGTCGGAGGGCCCATGGAACGGCAAGTGAGTATTCTGGACGGCGGCACGTTCGTCGTCAGCGATCCGCGTGGCAACATCGAACACTCCGTCAACCGGCCGCTCGGCCTCTTTCACCTCGATACGCGCTTTCTCTCCGAATGGATCCTGACGATCGACGGCATCGTCCCGGCCGCGCTGTCCACCGACGACGTGCAGTACTTCCAGGCCCAGTTCTTCCTCGTCCCGAGGCCTGCCGCGATGTACGTCGAATCGACCCTCTCGATCGTCCGGAGCCGGTTTGCGGGCGATGGCTTCCACGAGGACCTCCTGCTCATGAACCACGGCAAGGATCTCGTCGAGCTCGAGGTCCGCATCCAGGCCGCCGCCGATTTCGCCGACCTGTTCGAGGTCAAGGACATGCTCCCGAAGAAAGGCGAGCGCTATCACCGTATCGAAGACAATCGGCTCGTCCTCGGCTATCGACGCGAGCGCTTCGTGCGCGAGACGTGGATCTCCGCCTCGCAGCCCGCGCAGATCGATCCGGACGGCCTGACCTTTCGGGTGAGCATCGAGCCGCACGGCCGCTGGAGCACGTGCCTCGACGTCGTGGCGGCGATCGACGGCCTCGAGGAGCGGCACACCCGGGTGAAGTACGCCCACGGCGAGCGCCACGCGCGCCCGAACATCGGCATCAGCCTCGAGAGCTGGATCGACCACGCACCACGGCTCCTCACCTCGAACGAGACGCTCGCCCGGACGTACGAGCGGAGCCTCATCGACCTGGCCGCGCTGCGCTTCTTCTCCAAGCTGATGCCGGACGCCGCCATTCCGGCCGCTGGTCTGCCGTGGTTCATGGCGGCCTTCGGCCGCGACAGCATCATCACGAGCCTGCAAGCGTTGCCATTCGTCCCCGAGCTCGCGCGCTCCACGCTCCGCTATCTCGCGCGCCGCCAGGGCAGCCGCCGGGACGACTTCCGCGATGAGGAGCCGGGGAAGATCCTCCACGAGGTTCGCTGGGGCGAGCTGACCGCCTTCGAAGAGCGGCCGCACTCTCCCTACTTCGGCGCTGCCGACTCGACGCCGCTCTTCCTGATCCTGCTGGACGAGTACGAGCGCTGGACCGGCGACGCGGAGCTCGTCCTGTCGATGGAGCACTCCGCGCGCGCCGCTCTTCGATGGATCGACCAGTGGGGCGACCGGGACGGCGATGGCTATGTCGAATACGACACGCGCAACCCCGAGACCGGCCTGGAGAACCAGTGCTGGAAAGACTCGTGGGACGCTATCGTCTTTCATGACGGATCGCTCGCGCCGCGGCCTCTCGCGTGTTGTGAGATCCAGGGTTACGTCTACGACGCGAAGGTGCGCAGCGCCCGGCTCGCGCGCGAGCTCTGGCGGGACCCCGAGCTGGCGGCGCGCCTGGAGCGAGACGCGGTCGAGCTGAAGCGTCGATTCAATCAGGACTTCTGGCTCGAGGATCGCGGGTTCTTCGCGCTCGCGCTGGATGGCCGGAAGCGCCGGGTCGACTCCTTGGCATCGAACATCGGCCACTTGCTCTGGAGCGGTATCGTCGAAGCATCCAAGGCCGAACGAGTGGTGGAGCACCTCCTCGGGCCCCATCTGTTCAGCGGCTGGGGGGTGCGTACCCTGGCCGACGACGAGGGCGGGTACAATCCCATCGGATATCACGTGGGCACGGTCTGGCCGCACGACAACTCTCTGATCGCGCTCGGGCTCCGGCGTTACGGCTTCAGCGTGGAGGCCGGGCGTATCGCCACGGGCAACCTGGCCGCGGCTCCCTTCTTCCACTACCGCTTGCCGGAGGCGTTTGCCGGGTATCCACGAGAGCTCACCAAGTTCCCGGTCGAGTATCCGACCGCGTGCAGCCCGCAGGCCTGGGCCACCGGAGCGCCCTTGCTCTTTCTGCGCGCCGTGCTCGGGCTGGAGCCGATGGGCAATCGGCTGTTCGTCGATCCGGCGGTCCCCGCCGAGCTCGGGGAGATTCGACTGCTCGACATCCCCGGCCGCTGGGGCAGGAGCGACGCCTTCGGTCGAGCGCGCCCGGAGCCGGGGCTCCGGGCGGCGTGATTCGCCATGGACTCGCAGGATCCGGGCCGGTAGCGTCAGGCTGCGCTGCGCGCCTCGGCGGGGCGCTCCGGCGGCGCCATGAACTCGGGACCCACCGGGTCGCGCACGGCTCCGGTGAGCACGGCGTCGATGTGGGCGCGGGCTTCGTCGTCGAGGCTCCATCCCATCACATCGTTGATCGGCGCGAGCTCCTCCGGCCGTCGAGCTCCCCAGAGCGCCACCGAGACACCCGGGTGGTCGAGCACCCAGCGCACCGCGAGCGCGAGCACGCCCCGCGCGTAGCGGTCGCGCGCGAATCGATCGAGGCCCCTTACCGCGTCGAGGTACTGCGTGAAGCGTGGAGGTTGAAACTTCGGATCGGTCCTCCTGAGGTCGTCCCCCTTGAACGCGGTCTTCTCGTCGATCGCGCCGCTCAAGAGCCCGCGGCAGAGCGCGCCGTACGTGAGCGTGGCGATCCCGTTGTCCCGGCACCAAGGCAGGATGTCCCCCTCCGCCTGCCTCTCGAAGAGGTTCAGCGGCGGCTGCGCCGAGGAGAGCGGCGCGACGGAGCGGAACCGCTGCATCGCGTCGATCGAGTAATTGGAGACGCCGATCGCGCGGATCTTGCCTTCACGCTGGAGATCGAGGATGGCCTGGGCCGTCTCTTCGTAAGGCGTTTGTGGATCCGGCCAGTGAACCTGATACAGATCGATGTAGTCGGTGCGCAGGCGCATGAGCGAGAGCTCGACCTCCTCCAGGATCTGCTTGCGCGTCCCGTTCCGGAAGAGCGCGTCGCCGCGCCGCTCGAGGCCCACTTTTGTCGCGAGGACCACCCGCTCGCGCTGGCCCCGCTCGGCGATGGCCCGTCCGACGACCTCCTCGGAGTGCCCGAACCCGTAGGCGGGCGCGGTGTCGATCAGGTTGATCCCGAGGTCGAGCGCCGCGTGAATCGTGCGGACCGACGCGTCGTCGTCGGCGCCCCCCCATTGAACCCCGCCCATGGCCCAGGTCCCTAGGCCGACCCGGCTCGCTGGAATCTGTATTTCACGAATGTTGGTTAGCTCCATGCGGCATCTCCTTACGAGTCGGGCTCGACGCGCGACAGGTCCAGCAATTCCCTTCAACGCATCCGCCATACCCGCCGGCGCCGGCGAGACGGCGGGCTCAAGCGGCCATGAGGTTCACGGGCGACATCGGCTCCTGTCCGGACAGGACGCGAACGACCTCGCTCGCCGCAAATCGTCGGACGAACTCGATCGACTCTTCCGAGTAGTAGGCGGCGTGGGGCGAGATGACGACATTCTCGAGCGAGAAGAGCGGGCTCGTCGGCCTCCAGTCCTGGCGCTTCGCCGGCTCCTCGGCGATATCGTCGAGCCCGGCCCCCGCGATCCATCCCTCCTCGAGCGCCCGGTACAGGGCGCCGTCGTCGATGATCGGACCACGGGCGGTGTTGACGAGGATCGCCGTCCGCTTCATGCGCCGGAGCTCGCGTTCCCCGAAGAGACCACGGGTCCCGCGGGTCAGCGGCGCCTGGATGACGAGGTAGTCGGAGCGCTCCAGGAGCTCGTCGAAGGACACGGGGGCAGCGCCGGCGGCGCGGATCTCGTCCGTGTCGAGGAAGGGGTCGTGCGCGGCGACGCGGACACCGAAGCTCGCCATCCTCGCGGCGATGTTTCGGGCGATCGCGCCGAACGACAGGAGCCCCAGGGTCGCGCCCCGCATCCGGTGGATCGGCCGGCCGTCCTGCCAGGACCAGGATCCACCGCGCGTGGCACGATCGTACGCGGGCAGCTTGCGGGCGAGCGTGAGCAAGAGCGCCACGGCGTGGTCGGCGACCTCGTCGGCGCACCAGTCGTTCGGCGCGTTTGTCACGCGGATCCGACGGCGGGTCGCCGCCGCGACGTCGACGGTGTCGACCCCGGTGCCGTACCGAGCGATGACCTGGCAGCGCCGGAGCCCCGAGATGGCTCGCCCCTTGACCTCGGCGTACTGCGTGAGCACGCCGACGGCGTCGCGCGCGACGGCCACGACGTCGTCCTCGGTCTTGCACTGCGCGGCGACCACCTCGAAGCCGGCCGGTTCCACGAGAGAGCGCTCGATGTCCACGTCGCCGAAATCGTAGTCCAGCACGACGACCTGCCCCGTCCGTTCCATGCTCATGGTCCTTCCCTCCGTTCCCCTGCCGTTCAGTGTGAGTGACGAGGCAGCCCGCGAAGCTGAACGAGGTGCTGGTACCGAACGGCCGGCTCGAAGCAAGCGCCGGTGGACAGGGGACCGACGGCGCTCCGGTAAACCTCCTGCCATGGCGTCTGGCTCTCGAGGTGCGGCGGCTTCAGGGATTTGCGGCGCTGCTCGATCTCCTCGTCGGAGAGCAACACGTCCACGCGACGCTGGCGCAGATCGACCCGGATGCGATCCCCCGTCCGGAGCAGCGCGAGGCCGCCGCCCACCGCGGACTCGGGCGACGCGTTGAGGATCGAGGGGCTGTCCGAGGTGCCGCTCTGGCGGCCATCGCCGAGCGTCGGCAGTGACAATCCCTCTCGAACCAGCGCGTCGGGCGGCTGCATGTTCACGACCTCCGCGGAGCCAGGATAACCGATGGGCCCCGTGTTGCGCATGACGAGGATGCAGCCCTCGTCGATCCCGAGCGACGGATCGTTGATGCGAGCGTGGTAATCCTCCGGCCCCTCGAAGACGACGGCCCGCGCCACGAAGACATCGGGATGCGCGGGGTCCGACAGGTAGCGGTTGCGGAAGCTCTCTCCGATCACGCTGCTCTTCATGACGGCCGAGTCGAAGAGGTTCCCGCTCATGACGAGCAGGCCGGCGGCGGGGAGCAGAGGATCTTCGTACGGTCGGATCACGTCGCGGTTGGCGACGACGGCGCTCGCCACGTTCTCACCCGCGGTTCGTCCGGACACCGTGAGAGCATCCCCGTGGAGACGGCCTGCGCGGAGCAGCTCGTTCATGACGGCGGGCGCCCCCCCTGCGCGATAGAAGTCCTCTCCCAGGAAGCGCCCGGCGGGCTGGCAGTCGACGAGCAAGTGGACGGCTTGCCCGACCCTCTGCCAATCGTCGATGGTCAAGTCGACCCCGACGTGGCGGGCGATGGCGTTCATGTGGATGGGGCAGTTGGTCGACGCGCCGATCGCCGAAGCGACGGCGATCGCGTTCTCGAACGCCGCCTTGGTCATGATCGCGCTCGGCGTCAGGTCCTCGTGCACCATCTCCACGATCCGGCGCCCGGTCGCGTATGCCATCTGCGCCCGCTCCCGATAGGGCGCCGGGATCGCCGCGCATCCGGGCAGCGACATCCCGACGGCCTCGGCGAGGACGTTCATCGACAAGGCCGTTCCCATGGTGTTGCAGTGCCCCGCGCTGGGCGCGGCCGCGGCGACCATGTCCATGAACTCCGCGTAGTCGATGCTGCCGGCCGCCAGGAGCCGGCGAGCCTCCCAGATCACGAGCCCCGAGCCGGCGAGCCTCCCCCGGTAATATCCGTTCAACATCGGCCCGCCCGAGAGCACGATCGCGGGCAGGTCGACCGTCGCCGCTGCCATCAGGCAGGACGGCGTGGTCTTGTCGCAGCCGGTCGTGAGGACGACGCCGTCGAGCGGGTATCCGAAGAGCACCTCCACCAACGCGACGTACGCGAGGTTCCGGTCGAGGGCTGCGGTGGGCCTCTTGCCTGTCTCCTGGAGGGGGTGCGCCGGGAACTCCAGCGGGATCCCGCCGGCGTCACGCACGCCCTCCTTGACTCGGACGGCGAGGCTCAGATGATGGCGGTTGCATGGCACGAGGTCGCTGCCCGTCTGGGCGATCCCGATGACGGGGCGGCCGGATTGGAGCTCTCCGCGGGTCAGCCCGAAGTTCAGGTAGCGCTCGAGGTACAGCGCCGTCATCTCCGGATTCGTCGCGTCGTCCCACCACGCTTGGCTCCGCAGCTTTCGCTTCTGTTTCATCGCTCACCTCCCTGGACGAGGGGCGCCACGGCCTACCCAGCAGCCCGAAGCCCTTCGTCGCGCGTCGCCCTTCCGGCCTCTGCGATGTGAATCACCGTCTTCGCTCCGCCCCCCGCGGCTCGCAGCGAGGCCGGCGCCTCGTCGAGCGCGATCCGCCGCGCGATCACTCGGCGCGCGGGGGCGGGAAACAGGATCAGGAACTGCTCGAGCATCCGGACGGCTGCCTCGTAGGACTTGCGGCCGGCGTTCACGGTCCCGAACATCAGCTGGTTCTGGAGGACGAAATCGCGCATCAGACCGGATGCGTCGAAGCCGATCGCGGGCCCCGGCGCAGGGATGCCGGTGAGGATGAACGCGCCGTTCGCCGCCAGCGCGGGGAGGGTCTTGAACGCGAACTCCGGCACGCCGACCGCTTCGATGATCACGTCGAACCGCCCGAGGCGCCTCACCAGCCCCGGGACGTCGGTGGACTCGCTCGATACGTAGTCGGCGCCGACGCTGCGCACCAAGAGCGCCCGATCGCCGTCCTTCGGCTCCCTCGAATACACGACCGCCCGAACGCCGTTCGCGACCAGCGCCATCGCCGCGAGCACGCCGATCGGTCCGGCGCCGAGGACCAGGCCCCGCGCCCCGTCGTCGTCCCATGGCAGGCGCGTCAGGGTGGCGTCGAGCTGGGCGAACGCTTTGGCCACGACGCTCAGCGGCTCGACGAGGACGCCGAGCTCGCCGACCGCCGGAGGGACGGGGACGAGGTAGCGCTCCTCCTCGACGAAGAGCTCGGTCATGAAGCCGTCCGCTCCGCAGATGCCGCGCTCGATGAACTCGCCCGTCGCGCAGAAGTCCTGGTGCCCGACGCGGCAGGCCGGGCACTCGACTCTGGTACAGGGCCGACGCACGGTCGGCACCACGAGATCTCCGGGATGAAGGCGAACCACGCCGTCACCCGTCTGCACGACCTCGGCGAGAGCCTCGTGTCCCAGCACGAGCCGGTCCGTCCCTGCCGGGGCGGACCCGTACGTGAACGCGGCAATCTCTCGGTCGGTTCCGCACACTCCGACTGCGAGGGTGCGGAGCAGCGCGTGCCCGTACGCCAGCGGCCGAGCATCCGGTCGGTCTTCCTCTTCCACGAGACACACCACCCTCTCGGCCATCAAGGCAGCGACCGACTTCACGCGTCCCCTCTTCCTGCGAGCACCTGCCCGCTCGCCGTCGTGCGTGCCAGGGAGGGCACGGCGATGGGTCCCATGGGGCGTTCGTCCGGAGGCGGCAAGCCCGCGGCGAGCACCGCATTTGACCGGATTTGACGGGGCTCGACCGGCCGCTTACCCGACGGTCGTCTGCGACCGTACGCTGCGAGGCCCTCGTCGATCACATCGGGCACATCGGGCACATCGGGGAGAAGGCATCATCGGAGCGTGGCGTCGGCGATGTCGCGATGCCCCTGCTGCTTCCCGCACATGCCGAATCAGAGACTACGCCGCGGATGGCAAGGACACCTCCTTCCCGGCCCTCCTCGCGTCGATGATGTGTGCGGTGTTGACGACCCCGACGTGAGAGAACGCCTGTGGAAAATTGCCGAGCTGGCGGTGCAGCTCGGGGCTGTACTCCTCGGCGAGCAGGCCGACATCATTGCGGAGGGAGACCAAGCGATCGAGGAGCGCCTCCGCCTCGTCGAGGCGACCGACCATCGCGTAGTTGTCGGCGAGCCAGAAGCTGCAGATGAGGAAGGTCCCCTCGTGCCCCGGCAGACCGTCCACCCCCGTCTCGGTCGCGTAGCGCAGGACGAGGCCATCCCGGGTGAGGCCCTTCTCGATCGCCGCGACGGTGGACAGCATGCGGGGATCATCGGCGGCGAGGAAGCCCATGTGCGGGATCAGGAGCACGCTCGCGTCGAGGGCTTCCGAGCCGTACGATTGAGTGAAGGCGCCGACGCGCGTGTTGAATCCGCGCGCGAGCAGGTCGCCGCGGATCTCCTCGCGCAACGCGCGCCAGCGCAGGAGCCGCTTCGCGAGTCGATGCTGTCCGCCTACGCCGAACTCCTCGATCATGCGTACGGCGCGATCCACCGCCACCCAGGTCATCAGCTTCGAGTGCGTGAAGTGCAGCTGCTTCCCCCCGCGTATCTCCCAGATGCCCTCGTCCGGTCGCTGCCAGGACCTCTCGACGAAGTCCACGATCTCCACGATAGGGTCCCAGGTGTGCGGCAGATCCGGCAGGCCCTGGGCGTGGGCGTCGTAGAGCGTGTTGAGCACCTCGCCGTAGACGTCGAGTTGAAACTGATCGTATGCGCCGTTGCCGATCCGCACCGGCCTCGACTCCTCGTATCCCGGGAGCCACGGCAGCTCGACCTCGGTGAGCCGATGCTCCCCGGCCACGCCGTACATGATCTGCAGCTGCGCAGGAGCACCGGCGACCGCGCGCATGAGCCAGTCGCGCCAAGCCTGAGCTTCCTCGAGGTACCCGCCGCGCATCAGGGCGTCGAGCGTGAGCGTGGAGTCGCGCAACCAACAGTAGCGATAGTCCCAGTTGCGAACGCCGCCGAGGTCCTCCGGCAAGGACGTGGTCGGCGCCGCCACGATCCCACCCGTGGGCGCATAGGTGAGCGCCTTCAGCGTGAGGAGCGACCGCACGACGGCATCACGCCAGCGGCCTTGGTAGCGGCAGCGGCCCGCCCACGCTCGCCAGTGACGCTCGGTCCGCGCGAGCTCCTGCTCGGCGTCGACGGGGTGGGCCGGCGCGCGCTCATGCGACGGGTAGAACGTGAGGGTGAACGGCAGGCGCTGACCCGCGCGGACGACGAAGTTCGTCTCCAATCGGGCCGCGTTCCAGTCGGGGTCGAGCGGCGCTGGGCTGCTGAACGCGAGCGCGGCGGGGCCAGACGTGAGCGTCGCTCGGCCTCCGTCACACTGGATCCACGGGATCATGCGGCCGTAGCCGAACCGCGCCATCAGATCGGAGTGCATCGGGACTTCGCCCTCGATCCCTTCGACGATCCGGATGACGTCGTGCGCGACGACGCCGTAGGCTCCGTCGACGAGCCGGGTGGCCTCGTGCGCGGCGACGCCTGGGGGCATGAAGTCGATCAGGCGCGCGCGGCCGCCCTCACAGGCGAACTCGGTCTCGAGGACCAGCGTGTCCCGCCGATAGCGCCGCTCCAAGCTCCGTATCGCCGTGGCTGGCCGGATGGTCCAGTAGCCGTGATCGTCGCGGCCGAGCAGCCTCGCGAAACACGCGTCCGAGTCGATGCGCGGCAGGCAGAGCCAGTCGAGCGAGCCGTTACATGAGACCAGACCGACCGTGGTCGTGTCACCGATGAGACCGTAGTGTTCGAGCGGAGCTGGCATCGCCGCAATATGTAGGTTCATGCCTGGATCGCAATCCTGGCGCCGATCGTTCGCCGCCCAGGCTGCCTGATCCGATCCGCGTCCGCAGCGCCGTGCTCCGGCGCGTTCGCTCGCTCATCTCCAGATTGGCGATCCGCCGGGAGCTCGAGGGGCGGGGTAGGCTGCGCCGAGCTCGGAGAGCTCCTCGACGAGGCGCGCTCGGAGCATGTCGCGGGAGAGGCTCTCCGGATCTCGGATCTTCGCCTCGGCGAACGTGCGGTACGCGGCGCGGTACGCGTCGGGGCCGGTGACGGCCTGATCGTCGCCGAGCAGGGCCTGTCAGTTCCAGTACGGCTGACCCCACCAGAACCACGCGCCGGTGTGCTCGTCGAACGGCCTGAGGACGAACGGCTTGCCGTCGAGCCCAGTCGTCGTCCGGGGGGTTGTTCGACGGTCGTCGCTGCGCTTGCCGCTCCGACCCGGAGAACGGCGATGGCGCCGCGCGAGCGGCTGCGGATCGATCCGGCTGGTGAGCGTGATCGACCGGCGGCCGATCACACGCTGCCGCTCACCTTCGCTGTACGGGTATTGCCGTCGAGCGACGTCTCGATCCTGTACAGCGCTCCCTGGTACGAAATGGTCCCGCCCTCACTCAAGTTTCCGCCGCGCAGCACGTTGGCGGCGCTCTCGTACAGAAGAAAGGAGGCGTGGCCGGGGGGCAGCGCGCTCGACAGCATCCAGGTCCCCTCCGGGCCGCCCTCTTCGATCACGAGGTGCTGCTGAGCGCCGGACGCGTCGAGCAGCACCCCGAGCGTCGAGCCGCTCCGGTCGCGCGACGTGGCGCGGAAGTTGAGGGGGGCCGCGGTGGCGAGCAGCAGGGCGGAGGCGACTGGCTTCTGGGGGATGGACATGGCGGTGATGAACAGCTCCGTGGGCGGCCCTTGCGTGCGGACCGGGTGACGTGTCTCTCCGTGACGGCCTGGCGGCCGAGCTCCCGTGGAGCCGGCGCTCACCGGCCTGAGCCGGCGATCGAGCGCTTCGGCTGCCAGACGAGCCCGCCGTACTTCCGGGGAGAGCCCGAGCGGTCGAGCCGCTGGAACGTCTCACCCGCCTTGAGGTGCCGCTGCCTGTCGCGATCGAAGGGGCCGTGCTGGCCGCTCGCCGGCTCGTACGTGACATCGCTCCTCCCGTGCACCTGGAAGCGCCAGCAGAGCCTTTGTTCCACTCCGTCCACGACCCGCGACAACCACGGTTTCACGGTCTGTACCTCCCCGCGCACAGCGCGCGAGCTCGTGGCCGAGGCAAGGCTGTCGCACTGCGTCGCACTGCTCGGCGCGGCGATGATGCCCGGCGTGCACGTGTGAGTCATCTCGACGTTCCTCCGACGGTGGAAGGCACGAGACGCGCGTGCATCCCACGGCTGTGCGAAAGTTGCCTCGAACGTCGCATGACGGCCGTATTTGCCGAGCCTGGTCGATGGGCCAGACGGCATCGCCGACAACTTCACTGCGTGTACGCCAATGTATAGCAGAAAGATGCGCCAGGGCACCACGCATATCGGCGCAGCATGCGCCGATTTCGCCGAGGCGACGCTTTTTCGCGTCGTGGCTGCTCGGGCGTGGTGCGAAATGTCTCTTCCGAGGAGGGGCGCTCACCCCTCGGCGCCCGCGGTCCCGGTGTCCAGCCGGGCGACCTGGCGCTTGTGGGGCATCCGGACGATGCCCAGCCAGGCGAACACGCGGGTGGAGTGGGCGATCAGGACAGCAAGGAGCTCCGTGGCTCGTCTGTACATCGAGGGCGGGCCGGCGCGCGGTCGGCTCACGGTCACGATGCGACGAGTCCGGAACCGCGCTTCTCGCGCGCGTATGTCCCTGCGCCACTCGATTCGATTCCGTTCGTGAGGCGAGCCCGCGATGGGCGAGTCCGTGGGCTCGCGTGCGGGCCCTCTGTGATTTCGTTCATCGGCACATCACCTTCGGGGGCGAATCGGGCCCGGTCGTGCGCTGGATACCTCGGCGACCTCGGCGCGCGTCCTCCCCCACGGGGCCATGAGCTCCTCGGTCTGGCTGGAGGCCTATCTCGGTGGGCGGTGGCGTACGTTCGACGCGCGCAACAACGTGCCTCGTATGGGGCGCGCGCCGATCGCCCGCGGGCGCGACGCGGCGGACGTGGCGATCACCTCCACCTGCGGCCAGAAGAGGTTGAAGACCTCCCGCGCATGAACGGATGAGGCCGCGAGCCCGCTCTCTCGATCGTGCATCTGGAGCGCCCGTTCGGCGGGACGTCCTGCTCGTCCGGGGGACGCATGCAGGCTCCGGGGGCGCGCGGCGAGCGGCGCCTCCGGGCGGCGCGCGCGGCGCTGGGGGCCGAGAGCGCGGCGTGCGCGCGGCTCTTCCCAGGGCCGCCGGCTGGCGACGCCCGATGGCTGGTCGAGCTCGTGAACGAGCGGGTCATCGACCCTGTCTTTGGCTGGGGGTACACCGGACGCGCGCAGGCCGGCGCGGCGGCCTCGCCGGCGCCGGAGAGGACCCGGGTCACCGGAGCGGGAGTGAGCGGCGGATGACGGGAGCCGCCGCAACGTCGTAAAGCTGCTCGCGCGGACCACGGGTGTGTACAACCTGGACGACCGGAGAGGTCAGCGGCGGAGCGGCGGCGCTCAGCCTGCTTCGGTATGATTACTCACCGGCTCGGACCGCTGAGCGCCCATGGCGGCTCGGGGGCAGCGTGGTAGTCTGCGCGCCCATGAACAACACGCCTACCGACGGCATCGATGGGGAAGATTGGGGACGACTGCACGTCACGCGAGCTTGCTGCGGCGCAGGTGTCTGCAGGAACTTCGCGCCAGAGCTCCTGGGCGAGGTGGCGCCTGCGCACTGGGAGGCCATGGACGGCGACGTGAAGCGCCGCGGCCCCGCGGTGCTGGAGGGCACGTACGAGGAGGGGGCGTTCACGGGCGTCCTGCGCCAGCCGCGGAGCCGGGCCGACTTCGAGGCGGCGCGCACGGCCGTGGCCTCCTGCCCGGTCCACGCCTTGCGCCTCAAGCCGCCCGCCGCGCGCCCTCGCGCCGGCGAGCTCGGCGCTCCGTTCAGCACCTGGCCGCGCCGCATCGAGGACGACGTCTGGGCGCTCGGCGAGCCCGCGAGGGAAACCGTCGGGGCCACGGCCTACTTCATCGAGCGCCCTGGCGGGAACGTGCTCGTCGATCTGCCGAAGCCGAGCGAGGCCATCTTCCGCTTCCTCGAGGAGCGCGGCGGCGTGCGGTGGATCTTCCTCACCCACGGCGACAACACCGCGCATCACGCCGAGTTCGCGGCCCGCTTCCCCGGATGTCGCCGCATCCTCGGCTTCGCGGACGTGAGCGCGCGCGGCGGCGAGTACACGGCGGTCACCACCGACGTGGAGATCCAGCTCCCCGACCGCCCCGAGCCCATGACCCTCGAGGGCGCGCCGCTCGCCGACGCCGCGCTCGCCGGCGCCGAGCTCGCCGTGCTCTCGCAGCCCGGCCACACCGCGGGGTCGATGTGCCTGCTGTACCGCGGCCGCTTCCTGTTCACCGGCGACCACCTCGCCTACTCGCGGCGCCTCGGCCAGATCATGGCGTTCCGGCTCCAGTGCTGGCACGACTGGGAGCGCCAGACCGGCTCCGTGCGCCGCCTGGCCGCCCTGGCGCAGGCGGGCCATCTCCGGTTCGCGTGGCTCTTGCCCAGCCACGGCGAGTGGCATCGCCTCGACGGCGACGGCTGCGCGCCCGCGACGGCGGGCGAGCTCAACCGCACGGTCGCCTGGATGGAGCGGCAGGCGCCTGGCCACGTCCCGCTCGCCCGCTTCATCCCGTGGGTGCAGAGCCGCGCGCGGCCCCGCGGCCGCCTCGCCCGCGCGGTGCGCGCGATCGGCGGCGAGGGGCCCGGGAGCGAGGCGTGGGTGCTGCCGCGCGCCGCCCGCCCGTACCTGCCCGATCACCGGCCGGAGAAGGTCAATCCGGCGCTGATGCGGGCTTCCCTGGCGGCGGCGAGCGCGCTCGGCGCCGCGGCGTCCGTCGTCTGGCTCGCCGCGCGCGCGGTGGGGGCGGTGGTGAAGCGGAGGCCGTGACGCGGGCGCGGGGGCGCGGGCTGGCCGCTCAGCCGCTCGCGCCGGCCCCTTCGTCCAGGCGCAGCAGATACCGTGTCTCGGGGTTCTCCCGGCGCCAGATCACGTTATCCATGAAGTAGTGGTGGATGTTCACGAACACGTAGACGGCCGCGAGGTAGGGTGTCGGGCCCAGCCCGGCCATCGCCTCGTCGCCGCTCGCGCTCAGCACCAGCGCGCCGTCGAGGAGCGCGGGCGCGCCGCGGAGCACGACCCACCCGAGGCCGACGGCGGAGGCGGCCAGGAGGCCGAGGCGCAGGCCGGTCGGCCTCCCGAACAGCGGCGGGCCCTCGGCGTCGCGCGCCTCGTTCCGCTTCAGGAGCCAGACGAAATACAGATACTGGACGGAGTGCAGCGCCGGAATCACGTACATCATGAGCCGGTCGAGGCTCGAGTACACCGTCCAGAGCCACACCGTGATGAGGAACCCCGCGAGCGGCGAGAGCGGCGGTGGCCGCCGGTCCGCTCGCCACCGCCGCGCGAGCACCCAGAGCAGCGCGAGCCCGCTCAGCGCGAAGGCGGCGCCGGCGATGGGCTCGAGGGCCGGCGGGTGCGCGATCGAGGCGTAGACCACGCCCTTCTCCTCGAGCTCCCTGCCCGGATCGGCCGGGCTCGCCCACGCATAGGCCCAGGCCGCGAAGCAGTGCGCGAGGACCACCCTGCGCTCCAGCGGGCTGAACCGGAACCCGCGCCGCGCCGACAGCACCGTCAGGACGCCGAAGCCCTGCTTGACGTAGTGCCAGCCCACCAGGAGGAACATGAGCTGGATCATGAAGCCCATCGCCCGCGCGGAGCCGGTCGAGAGCGCGAAGGCCGCCCACGCGAGCAGCGCGAGCGGGACGAGGAGCCCCGCGACGATGGCGCGGGCCCGCTGCGCCGGGGGGAGCGCGCCGTCGAACGCGCGGCGCCTCGCGTCCCTGTAGAACAGCAGGTACGTGACCGCGAAGTGAGGATCGTTGATCACGGACGCGGCGTGGAACGTCAAGAAGCCGATCGCGAGCTCCGACGCGTCGAGCCCGACGGCCCGGCGGAGCAGCCACGCGAGCGGAAAGAGCACGAGCGTCGCGCCGCCCACGAGCAGGAACTCGATGATCCGGGCGCCCGCGGCCTCCCGGCGCGGCGCCGCGACCGGGACTGGCAGCGTCACGCTCGCGCTCGTCATGCGCCGAAGTTACCACACGGGGGCGCGCCACATCCTTCATCGAAGCTCGTACGAACGCTCGCCGGCGAGCGGCGCTCTTGGCACAACTTTACCGATGGATCGAACGGGAGCCCGCGGGCCCGCCGGCGCGCGCCCTGCGCCCGTGCGCGGCCGGCCCCCGTCACCGGCGCTTCAGGGCGTACGCGATGCCGCCTTGCAAGGTGCCCTCCGTGACCAGGCCGCGCAGGTCGATGTCGAGCTCGATCATCGTCCGCGCGATCGCGGGCTGGATGCCGGTCAGCACGACCTCGGCGCCGAGCAGCCCGGCCGCGCGCGCGGCGTGCACCAGCATCTCGGCGACGCGCTCGTCGACCGCCTTGACCCCGGTGATGTCGATGATCGCGATGCGGGCCGCGTGCCGCTCGACGCCCTGGAGCAGCGTCTCGATGATGCGGCCCGCCCGCGCGCTGTCGAAGAAGCCGATGAGGGGCATGACGAGGACGCCCTCGGCGATCGGCAAGAGCGGCGTGACGAGCTCCCGTATCGTGTCCTGCTGCGCCGCGATGAGCTCGTCCCGCGCCGCCTCCCGCTCGCGCTCCGCCTCCTTGACGCGGGTGATGTCGAGGGAGACGCCGGCCATCGAGCCCTCCGGGATGCCCTCGCCCCAGACCGGGAACTTGATCGTGTAATACGTCCTCTCGCCCGCGGCGTGCGGCACGGGATCCTCGGCCTCGAACGGGGTGCCGCTGCTGCGCACGAGCGCGTCGACATCGTTGTAAATCGCCGCGACCTCCGGCGGAAAGAAGTCCTTGTCGGTCTTGCCGACCATGCCGCCCGGGGCCGCGCCGGCGATCTCCTCGAGCGAGCGGCTCGCCAGGAGAAAGGCGCCGTCGCCGTCCTTCGCGTAGAGCAGGACCGGCGCCCGCTCGCAAAACGACGCCAGCAGCGCCTCGCTCCGGAGCAGGCGCCGCTCGCGGCGCCGCCGCTCGGTCACGTCCTCGGCCGACAGGAAGATCTCGCGCGCGGCGCCGTCCTCGCCGCGCGTGAAGACCTCGGCGCGGACGGCGAAGAGCCGCTCGTCCCCCCCGCGGCCCTGCGCCCGCAGCTCGCCGTCCACGACCTCGCCGTCGCGCGCCGACGAGAGCCGCTCGGCGCGCGCGGCCAGGCCGGCGAGGTCGTCGGGGTGAACGCGGGCCGAGAGCGCCGCGAGGCCGCGCGTCGAGAGCTCCTCGTCGGAGCAATCGAGCGCGCGGGCGAGGGCGGCGTTGTGCGCGGTGAGCCGCCGCTCTCTCATGTCCACGACACACAGGAGCGCCGGCGTCGCGTCGAGCATCCGCTGAGCGCGCCCGCCGCTCGCCTCCTGGTGGTCCTTGCCCCTGGTCTCGTTCATCCCGGCACGGCCTTGTTCATGGTGGCTCCTTCGAGGTCGGGCGGCGGCGAGCGCGGGCCTGAGCTTGACACATGATAGCCAATCGCCGCGGGCGCGAGCGGCGGAATCGACGACGCCGCCCCCTTGTCGAGGGCGCCCGGCGCGGCGCGCCAGCGCTTTCGCGCAGGCGCGAGCCGCGATGGTGGCGCGCGTCACACGACGTCGCCTGCGGCGCTGCGCGCCGCCGGGCTCAGGGGAGCAGGCTGCAGTCGGACAGGGGCGTCCGGTAGTCCATCGCCTGGGTATTGCGCTCGAACTCGTCCAGGTTGTTCGGACAGACGACGTACCAGCCAGCGTCTGTGAAGGGGTCCACGCGCCGATCGGTGGTGACCAGGTCGTACGCCAGCATCACGGTGTCGTAGCCCCAGCCGAACAGCTTCTGGCCGAGGAGCACGTCCACGTAGCCGGCGCGCATGCGATCCAGGTACTCCGGCAGCGTATCGAACGCGACCGAGTGGATCTCCTTCGCCATCGCCTTCTCGGCGAGCAGCGGGGCGTTGGCCGCGAGGTCCGGCTCGCCGAGGAGCTTGCTGTAGGAGAAGAAGAAGCCCGTGATCTCCGGGTCGTCCTCCAGCGCCTGCTCCGCCTGGTGCGTGCAGAAGGGGTCTTCGTAGTCGCAGCAGAGGCAGGGGAGGGTCGCGGCGTTCGTCATGTCCGGGTATTTCTTCAGCGCCTCGGAGAAGCCGGCGGTCCGGTCGATGAAGGTTCCTGCGGCGGTGGGGGTGTAGCCGCCGTCCTTGCTCTCCTCCATCATCGTCTGGAAGGCGATCTTGCCGGTCTTCCCGTTGATGGTCGCGAGCGCATCCATGAGGAAGGCGGCAGCGGCCTTGTTGTCCATGCCGTAGTAGGTGTGGCGCCTGCTGTCCGGCGCGTCGCCGCCGTAGGTGACGACCTTGATGCCGGCGTCCACGGCCCGGTTGATGAGGTCGTTCTCGCAGACCCCGTCGAAGACGTCGATGGAGATGGCGTCGACCTTCTTGTCGATGACCTCTTCCAGCACCGCCATCTGCGGCCGGGAAAAATAGCACTCGTCGTCGGAAACGACCGGGTCGCCGTTCTCGTCGAGCTCCGGGCACTCGGGATCCAGGATCAACACCTCGATCGGGCGCGCGCTCGTGGCCGCGAGCTCCGTGCGCGCCTGCCTGGCGCCCTCGCGCCCGAGGTCGTGGAACCGGTTGCACTTGTTGTGCGTGATGTAGGCGATGGTGATCGGCTCACCCGTCGCGCTCTCGCTGTCGCTGCAGGCGAGCAGGCCGGCCGCCAGGAGAATACCGGAGAACTTTCGATGGCGCATGAACCCCCTCCACGCTCAAGAACCAAGAGAGCAGTCAGGAACGATATTGCGATTGGGTGAGATAGGTTTGGCTGACAACGCCTTTTCGAGTCCTTTCGGCGACAGCGACGGCGATCCGGCGCGCTGGTGGAGGGGCGAAGAGGCGGTGTCGGCGCCCCCAGCTCGTGGATCTGGACGCTCGGTGTCCATCACGGTTCGTCGCCGCCATGGCCGCCTGTCCCGCCGGCGCCGCCGCCTCCGCCATGGCCACCCGTCCCGCCGGCGCCGCCGCCACCGCCATGGCCGCCTGTCCCGCCGGCGCCGCCGCCACCGCCATGGCCGCCTGCCCCGCCGGCGGCGCCGCCGCCGTCACCGCCGCCGGTCGAGGTGGTCCCGCTCGCGCGCGAGGAGCTCGCGGACACGCCCGTGTCGACGCAATTCGGGTTGTCGACCTCGACGAAACAGCCCACCTCGACGGGGTGGCCGATCTCGATGCAGCCCCACGAAAGGAGGCACGCGGCGGCCGACGAGCCGACGAGGAACGAGGGGAGGAGCGCGCTCTTCTTCACGGCAAAGCTCACGGCAAAGCTCCCTGCGGCGCGCGCGAGGCCGTCGCGCGGGAAGAGGGCCCGGCCGCCGCGGGCGGGCCGCCGGCGGCGTCCTCGCCGCCCAGGTGAAGCTCGATCCCGGCGAAGATCGTGAGCCGGTTCGTCAGCGCGTAATCCGCGGTGGGGCCGCGCTCCACGAGGTAGCGCGGCAGCCCCTGGTTGGGGCCGACGACGTAGGGCTCGTAGGCCGAGAACGCGTATTGACCGCCGAGCGTGTACCCGGCGCCCTTCACCCCGGGGAGCGCGCCCGTCAGCGCCGCGCGGAGCTCGAGCTGCGGCGACACCTCGGGGCGCGGGGCGATGTTCGACGGATGGCCGCCAACATACGCCTGATCCGCGATCCGGCGGCCCATGTACGCGGCCGCCAGGGACACGGCGCCTGCGCCGATCTCGTACGAGACGTGCGCGTTGCCGTACACCGACGGCGCGACGGCGAGGGGGACCTCGTCCCCGACGCCGAACGGCGCATTGTCCTCGATCTGCTGCGCCGACAAGCGGCGCCGCGTCACCGCGAACGTGGAGTTCGCGCCGACGCGCAGCCGCCGATCGAGGAAGCTCGCCTCGAATCCCAGGTTCGCGCCGTAGTTCCGGATGCCCGGTACGTTCTTGAAGCTCGAGACGCTGGGCGCCTGGGCCTTCACGATCTGGAGCTCGATGACGTCCCGCCAGGTCGAGGCGAAGCCGCCGGCCGTGATCGAATACGCGCCGGTCCGGAACGACGACACCGCCTCCACCGACGAGACCCTCTCCGGCTTGAGGCCGTCCGGGTTCGGCAGGAGCCTGCCGCTCACCATGTAGAGCTCGACGAAGCTGGGCGCGCGGAACGCGCTCGAATAGATGAGCTTGAGCGAGATGCGATCGTCCGGCTCGGCGATCAGCGCGGCGCGCGGCGAGATCGCCGCCGGCAGATATTCGAGCGGGATGCGCGAGTCGAGGTCGACCCGGATGCCCGCGTTGAGCGCGATGGGCCGGAAGGGGCGCAGCGTCTGCTGCACGTAGGCCCCGAGCGCGGCCTCGTCCTCGAGGCGGTGCCCGCCGCCGTGCCAGCGCGTGAGCGCGGGGTCGGAGCCGTAGCTCTTGCCCGAGAGCTCGTCGAACGCGACGATCTCGTACGCGGACGTGCGGAGGCGCCCGTCGACGCCCGCCATGGTCGAGAAGGCGCCGTCGCCCGCCCAGTCGACCACCGCCTGGAGCTCCAGCCCGACCCAGCGGGAGAGGAACAGCGACTCCTTCCGGCACGGCCCGGACGGCCCGCGCGGGCACTGCTCGGGATCGATCACGCCGAGCGGCACGTGCGGCACGAGCGCGTCGTGGCCGATGACGTAGCGCGAGCGCAGGAGGCGGCTGTACCCGAAATACGCGCGCGCCACGCCCTCGAGGCGCTCGCTCAGCCGGGCGCGGTAGCGCACGCTGGCCAGGGCGAGCGACTGCGCGTTGTCGTTGTGCGCGTCGTCGTAGGCGCCGACGCGGTTCTCGTAGAGATCCATCTGGGGCGCCGCCCACACCGAGCGCGTCATCTGCGCGGCGGCGCTCAGGTCGCCGACGTCGACGCGCAGGTACGCGCCTGCCTTGCGGCGGAACCACTGCTCTTCGACCGGGCCGCCCCAGGTGCCCGGCTCGGCGTGCGAGCCGAGATCCAGCGAGGGCGCGCCGTCGGGCCCGACCGGGATGGGCTGCTTCGGGAAGGCGAAGTGCGGGCCCTTGAACGTGTGCATGTCGGCCGCCGCCACCACGCCCGCGGGCTGCCCCAGCAGCGTGAAGCTGCGCCCGAGGCTCAGCGCCACCGTGTTCTCGCCCCCGGGGCTGTCGACCGTCGGGGCCCTGATGCTCCCCGACTCGTCGAGCGGCGGCGACACCCCGAGCGTGAGCGAGGCGTGGAGGCCATGGTGGTCGGCGGCCTTCTTCGTGACGACGTTGATGACCCCCAGCATGGCCTGCGCGCCGTAGAGCACGGAGCCCGGGCCCAGGACCACCTCGATGTGGTCGATGACGTCGACCGGGATGTCGTGCAGGAAGACGGCCCCGCCGCCCTGCTCGTTCACGACCATGCCGTCGAGCACGAGCAGCACGTGGCTGTTCGCGTCCCGGGCCAGCGCGACCCCGCGCGCGCCGACCTCGGGGGCCGACATGCGGTAGTGCGCGAAGACGCCGCTGGCGAGGAAGTTGAGCGCGTCGGCGAGGCGCTGGATGCCGAAGAGCTTGAGCTGCTTGCCGGTGATCACCGACGACATGGCGGGCGCGTCGCTCGCGCGCTCCGCGGCGCGGGAGGCGCCGGACACGACGTTCTCCTCGAGGATCTCGAGGAGGGAGCTGACGTCCTCGGCCCGCGCCTCGCGCGGCGCGGCGGTCGACCACGCGATCGACGCTGTGCAGAGCAGTGCCAAACGGGGCGAGCGCACGTCAGTAGATCCTTGCCAGTTTGAGGATGGAGGCCGGGAAGTCGATGCGCTGGGCCCGGGCCTGCGCGAGGTTGATGCTCATGCGCGGCTTGCCGTTCGCGACGTCGACGCCGAGCACGGCGCCCTGCGCGACGTAGGGCTCGACGGCCGCGAAGCTCAAGATGCCCGTGTCCGCGAGCGCGCCGCGGATGGCGGCGACGTCCTTCGCGAGCCCGGAGGAGATGTAGACGACGTGGATGTCGCGCGCGCGGCACGCCGCGGCGAGCTCGGGCGCGCTCGAGTACTCGATGGACTCCACGCGGATCGGCCGGTCGCGCACCTTGCCGATGTCGAGGAGCGCCCGCCTCATCTGGTGCGCGGCGCTCGCCGAGTCCGCGTCGCCCGCCCTCGTGAGCAGCAGGAAGGAGACCTGCGCCTTCACCCGCTCCGAGAAGCCCCGATCGTACGGCAGGATGCGCGTGACGATCTCCGCCTGCACGGCGAACGGCGCCGTCGCCGTCTCGGCCCGCGCGTGGCCCGGGGCGAGGGCGGCCGCGGCGAGGAGGCCGAGCACGAAGGCGCGCCGGCAGAGCGTCACGCCCTGCGTTCCTTGGCGCGGACGAGGCCGGAGAGCTTGCGGATGCGGAGCGCCGCCTCCACCTGCGGGGTGAGGGCGAGCAGATCGCCCTTCCTGCCGAAGACGCCGTCGAAGCCGAGCTCCGCGTACCGGGCCCCGGCCTTGGCGTCGGTCGTGTAGAGATAGAAGAGCGGCGGCCGCTCGCCCGCGGGCGCCGCCGCCTTGAGCGAGCGCAGGACGGCGCCGCCGTCGAGGCCCGGCATGAAGAAGTCGATGATGACCAGATCGCAGCCGCGCAGGTGGCGGGCGGTGCCGACGAGCTGCGTCGTCGTGACGACGTCGTAGCCGGCGCTCGACAGCTCGACGCGGATCCGCATCAGCACGATCTCGCTGTCATCGATCACCAGGATGCGTCCGCCGTGTGACATCGGTTCAATCTCCGTTGCTGGGGGGAACGGCCCGGTCGCGGGGCCGGATCACGAACGCCGTCCCGGTCCGGCGCGACGCGTCCACCTCGATGAGCCAGCCGACCGAGAGGAGGTCGGCGCGGACCGCCGAGAGGCCGACGCCGCGGCCGGCCAGGTCGCTCACGTCGCCCTTCGTGCTCACGCCGGGGGCGAACGGGAGCTCGCGCGCGCGGCGCAGGTCGGTCGGGTCGACGCCGGCGCGCGCCGCGAGGGCGTGGAGGTCGAGCCCCCGGCCGTCGTCCTCGACGACGATCGTGGGCAGCGGCCGATCCTCGTCGCAGACGGCGCGGATCACGCCGAGCTCGGGCTTGCCCGCCTGGGCGCGCGCGTCCGGGGTCTCGATGCCGTGGGCGATCGCGTTGCGCACGAGGTGGATGAGCACGCCCGGGAGCAGGCCGGCGAGATCGGCGGGGACGGGGACCTCGCGGCCCTCGATCTCGAGGCGGGCGCGCTTGCCCTCCTTCTCGGCCCAGCGGGGGACGCGCTCGACGAGCGGCGCGAGCACCTCGCCGAACGGGCGGGCCGCGAGGCGGCGGACGATCTCGGCGGCCTCGCCGCGCTGCCCGGCGAGGAGCTCGCCGAGCCGGCTCACGTCGGTGCGGCGGACCGTGATCTGGTCGAGGATCGCGCTGCCCACGGGCGACGCGTCGACGAACGTCTGCTGCGCGCGCGCGAGCTCCTCCGCGACGCGCTCGAGCCGCGCGCGATAGGACGCCGCGCCGAGGTCGACGGAGAGCTCGTCCTCCGAGCGCGCGCGCGCCTGGAGCGCGGCGAGCTCGTCCTCGAGGGTCATGACCTCGTCCGCGAGGCGCTCGAGGTCGAACGAGCGGGCCTCGCCCTTCAGGGTGTGCAGCTGCTGCAAGAGCTCGTCGAGGTCCGCGGCGCCGAGCCGCCCGCCGGGGCTCAGGAGCTCGGCGCACCGGGCCACGCGCTCGCGCGAGATCTCGACGAAGCGGACGAAGACCTGGCCGCCGCCGGCGACGAGGCGGCGCATGGCCGCGATCTGGCGCGCGTGCTCCTCGTCCTTGGTCTTGACGCTCGCCTCGAGGCGCCGGAGCTCGGTCTCGTCGGTCGCGAGCAGCATGATGCGCGCGACCTTCTGGCCGGAGACGACGGGGCAGAACTCGAGCCGCAAGAACCTGCGGTCGCCCGGCGCGCGCTCGAACCAGAGCGAGCGCGGGGCGAGCTCGGCGACGTCCGGGAAGAGGTCGAGCTCCGCGCCGAACGCGGCGTCGATCCATTGCCGGAGCGCCTGGCTCTCGACGCAGAGGGGCTCGTCGCCGTAGAGGAGCTCCGCGACGTGGCGGCCCGCCTCGGCGCGCTCGCCGAACAGCTGTCTGGCCTGCTTCGAGGCCTCGACGCCCAGCCGGCCGTCGGGGCCGAAGGCGACGATCGCCTCGCGCATGTTGTCGAAGAGCTCGCGGAGGCTCTCCGTGGCCATCTCCAGCTTGCCCTCGCGCTCGAGGATGGCGGAGCTCATCGCGTTGAAGACGTCGGCGAGCCGGCCGAGCTCGTCGTTCGTGCGGACGTGCACGCGGACGGTGCGGTCGCCCTCGCCGAGGCGCCGCGCGGCGTCGACGAGCCGCGAGAGCGGGCGCACGATCTGCCACCGGGCGAACCCGAGGAGGAGGAAGGCGGTCACCGCGCCGACGAGCCCCGCGTATTCGAGGATGTTGCGGCGCGCCGCGGCGAACGCGGCGTTCTCGGGATCGAGGGAGAGGACGAGGACGAGCGTCCCGAGGCGCCGCCCGTCGTCGCGCACGACCGAGCGCGCGACGCGGATCTCGCGCTCGAGGACCTGGTTCTCGGCGCCGCGCGCGATGAAGGCCGACAGGCCCTCTGGCGGCGCCCCGACCTTGGCGACGGGCTCGGCGTCGCTGCCCCACGCGATCGCGCCGATCAGCGCGCGGTTCGACCGGAGCTGGTCGAGGTCGCCCTGCGCCGCGTCGCGGTCGCCGAAATCGAGCGGCGCGGTCAGGGCCCCCGAGAGCAGATCCGCCATCATCGAGGCGGCGTTCGCCTTCGCCGACACGAGATCATCCCGTGTCTTCTCGATGGCCTGATTGGCCACCAGCACGGTGACGCTGGTGAGGACGACCACGGTCGCCGCCGCGAGCTTGACGCCGATGCCGAGGGGGACGCTGGCGCGCCCGGCGCGCTGCCGGTCGGGCGTCGAGGGCGTGGAGACGGCGCCGGCGTCGAGCATCAGGCGACCGGCGCGGCAGCGCGTACCCGATGCAAGGAACGGTCGAATCCAAGAGCGTACGTCATCCGCGCCCCCACGAAAGACAGAGGCATGTCCGGGCGCCGTCGGATGCCCCCCCCGGAGGAGCGCGGACAGGCGCACAGAGAATGCCCTTCAGTTCCCGACGGTACGTAGCTTATTTCATATTTGCAACAGGAATTTCCTTACCCACACTGGGAGGCAGTGTCGGCGCATAGCGCCTGTTGGTCTACCCGCTGCTCACGGCGCGTGCCGCGGCGCCGCTATTGGTTCGCGTCGATCGAGATGAGGAAGTCGTTGTAGGCGTCGACCTTGTCCCCGGGGACCACGTCGAGGCCCGTGTTGACCCGGGTGCCGTCGACCATCTGCGGGGCGAGGATCTGCTTGGTCGCCTCGAGGCCGAGGTTCTTGATGCCGTAGAGGACGTAGGGCACGAGATAGCCCTGGTAGTACTGCCGCTGGATGTGCGTGGCCCTGATGCGCCCCTGGCGCATGTACTCGACGGTCATCGGATCGAAGTCGAAGGCGACGATGGGGAGCTCCGTGCCCGCGGCCTCCGCGGCCATCGCGCACCGATACGAGACGTTGAACAGGCCGATGAGCCCAACGGCGGGCGGGTCCGCCGCCTCGATCTCGGCAGTCATCCACTCGACGTCCTCGGTCTCGCCCGAGAGGGTCCAGTGGGCTTGGCCCACCACGACCTCGTAGCCGGCTGCCTCGAGCTCGGCCTGGGCACCCTGCGTTCGCTCCAGGCCGGCGCTCCCGGCCTCGTCGATGCTGCCGTGGATGATCACCGTCCCCGGGGGCGCGGGCAGCAGCGCGAGCAGGGTCTTCGCCGCCGTGGCGCCGGCAGACTCGTTGAGGGTCCCGACGTAGATCGAGCGCTTCGAGGCCGCCACGTCGTTGTCGAGCGTCACGACGTGGACCCCTCTCGCCGCGGCCTCGTCGACGGCGGTGGTCTGGAGGTCGCCGAAGGGCGCGAGGCCGATCCCCTCCACGCCGTCCTCCACCGCCTGCGCGATTTGCTCGTTCTGGACCTCTTCCGGCTTGGGGCCGTCCTCCGACAGCTCGATCGGCCCGATCACGCTCCCCACGACCCCGAGCTCCGCCATGGCCCGGGTCGCGGCCGTCACGACCGGCGCCCAGAAGCCGGCGGCGTTCTTCAGCACGACCGCCATCGGCATCGTCCGGAGCGCGCTCGCGTTGATCTCGGCGACGAGGCGGTCGACCGTGTCCTCGAGCTCCACGGGCGTGAACTCGTTGTCTGGAATCGGAGCTCGCTGGATGGGCGTGATCTGCTCGCCGGCGCCGGGGGGCTGGTCGGACCCGCACGCCGCCGTCGCCAGCGCGAGACCGAGGACCGTCGTACTCCATCGTCCAATCCGCCCCATGAGCTGCTCCTCCTCGTCCGTGGCTCGTCGATCGTGCGCACTGCTGCGCGAACGTCACGCTCGCCGCGAGATCACTGCCTGACGCGGCAGGTGACGGGGACGGGGTCGAGATCGACGAAGGCCTCGTCGCGGATGGTCCACTTCTGCATGAAGTGGTGCTTGTTCGCCCCGTAGCCGTCGAACTCGTACTCCGCGGCCGCCCCGACGTACCGGAGCGGGACCCCCTCGCGAAGCCTGGTCATCGCCGTCTTCAGATCCCGCCACGAGGCCGGCTCGTTGTCAGGGCTGTTGAGCTCGCGGATGATCTTCTGCAGCGCGTTTCCGGAGTCGGGGATCTTCCCGCTCGTCGCCTGCGCGTACACGAGGCCCATCGCGATGAGGACGACGCCGTCGTAGTAGAAGTGCGCCGCGGGGAACGGCACCTCCCCGCCCCACCGGCGGGAGAAGTGCTCGATGAAGGCGGCGGCGTTCCCGGTCGTGCACTCGACCTTCTCCTCCGCTTCGTCCACGATCTGGCACTCGCTCCGCAGGCTCAGCGAGGGCGAGACCCCGGAGTACCCATCGAGGACGCCCGCAGGAATGTTGGCGAGGAACGCCTCGGCGCGCAGCGCGGGGCCGAGGAGCCAGTCGCCCGGGCGCCCGGCGACGGTCCATTCGGTCACGATGGTCGAGGCGGTGGCAGGAAAGGCGGCCAGGAGCGTGCGGTCGGGCTGCGAACCGAAGGCGAACTCGATCTTGTCCGTGTAGGTATGCTCGCCCGCGGTGAGCGGCACCGACGGGAGCACCCTGCCCCTGAGCCCCACGAAGTTTGTCGCGAACTCGCTGCTGACCTTGGCGTTGTAGTCGTCCCACGCGGCGAGGGTGTTCACGGTCCGGATGCCGTCGCGAATGGCGTCCTTCGCCAGCGCGCAGCCGATGTCGAACGGGGTCGGGGCGAGCCGCATCCAGCCCCCCTTCCTCTCGCTGCGCGCGACGGAGGGGGCGGCATACCCCGGCAGCATGTGAAACCGGTCGAGCTCCTTCACGTCCCGCGAGATCTCGTGGGCGAGGTCGTTCTCTTCGGGCCCCACCAGGTAGTCGACCCGATCCTTGTAGAGCAGCGCGGCCAGCTGGTGGATCCCGCGCTCCGCGCTCGAGTGGCTGTCCCGGCTCAGGAGGTCGAACGGCCGCCCGTCGAGCCCGCCCGCGGCGTTCAGGTGCTCGATCGCGAGCAGCATCGCTTGCTCGAGGTTGCGGCCGATGGCCGACTCGCTGCCGGAGAACGGCAGGAGGGCGCCGATGACGACCGCGTTCTCGGGGCGCTCGGGCTCGCTCGGCGCGCAGGACGCCGAGAGTAGGGACGCGAGCCCCACGAGCAACCCGGCCTCCAGGCAGCGCAGGCGTCGTATGAGATGCGTGGAACCCATGTCGGCTCGATGGACGCACCGCGAAGAGGCATGGATCCCAAGGTGCATACAGACCTTACGATCACATCTCAAAGGAGATGGGTCTGTCAAGGACGTGGAAGGGTCGGCGATGAGGGCTGAAGTGGGAGATGATGCGCTGTGGCCCGTATTACTCGCTGTCTCTCACGCTTCAGTCCGGCCGCTCTCTTACGCTCGGCTTTTACACGGCTTTTACGCGCCTCAAGCGCCTCTCACGAGCTCACTCCGCCCCGTCCGCCTGCAAGGCGGGCAGCCACATGCGGACCGTCGTGCCTTCGCCGAGCGCGCTCTCGATACGGATGCTGCCCTGGTGCTCCTGGATGAACCGGTGCGTCAGCGACAGGCCGAGCCCGGTCCCTTGCCCGGGCGGCTTCGTCGTGAAGAACGGCTCGAAGATGCGGCTCAGGTCCTCGGCGCGGATGCCGCAGCCGGTGTCGCGCACGTCGATCTCCACGCCGTGGACGTCCCCGCGCGGGAGCGCGCGCGCCCCGACGACGACGGCGCCGCCCTGGGGGCTGGCGTCGAGGGCGTTGCCGATCACGTTGAGCAGGGCCGACTCGAGCTGCGACGTGTTGACGAGCACCGCGGGCAGCGCCGACGCGGCGCTGTTCGCCTGGAGGTGGACCCGGCGCTCGCGCGCCCGCGGCCCGGAGAGGTCGACCGCGCGGCGGAGCGCCTCGCGCACGTCGCACGGCTGCCGGCCGACCGGCTTGCCGCGCGCGTACTCGAGCAGCGCCGTCACGAGGTCCGAGCAGCGGTTCGCCTGCCGCTCGATGGTGCCGAGCGCCTTGATGATCGCGGCCTCGTCGGGCAGGCCGTGCCCCTTCCGGTGCCGCCGGAGCAGGAGCTGCGCGGTCATCACGATGACCGAGACCGGGTTGTTCATCTCGTGCGACAGCCCCGCGACGAGCGTGCCTATCGCCGCCATCTTGCCCGCCTGGAGGAGCTCCTCCTGCGTCTCCGAGAGCCGCTTGAGCGCGGCCGCGAGCTCGCGGTTCTTCGCGGCGAGCTCCAGGTAGGCGCGGTGCAGCCGCTCGGCCGCGCGGACCCGCGCCTTGAGCTCCAGCGGGTCGAACGGCTTGCTCAGGTACTCGTCGGCGCCGACCTCGAGCCCGCCCACGGCCTCGGCGCGGCTCGCCCTGGCCGTGAGCAGGAGGATCGGGATGTCCCGGAGCTCGGGCTCCCGCTTGAGCCGCCGGACCAGCTCGAAGCCATCCATCTCGGGCATCATCACGTCCGACACGATGACGTCGGGCCTCGTCGCCCCGACCACCTCGAGCGCCTCCCGGCCGTTCGTCGCGAGCAGGACCTCGTGCTCGGCGGACAGGATGCCCTCCAGGTAAGACGCCATGTCCGGGTTGTCCTCCACGACGAGCACGCGCGGCGCAGGCGCCTCTGCGCGGCCGTCTCCGCGGACCGCCGGCGCGGCGCGAGGCGAGGGCGCCGCGAGGTGGTCCGCGACGCGCGGCCTGGACGCCACGGGGTCGTCCGCGCCGCCGGGCGGCACCGACGGCCTCGGCGGCTCCGGCGCGCGAGGCGCCCGCGACGCCATCACGCCGTCCGCCGCGCGCGGCAGCCGCACGAAGAAGCGGGAGCCGACCCCGGGCTCGCTCTCCACGCCGACCGTGCCCCCCATGAGCTCCGCGAGCTCCTTGGCCAGCGACAGCCCGATCCCGGTCCCCTCGTGCTTGCGCGTGGCCGACGCGTCGATCTGCTGGAACCGCTGGAAGAGCAGGTGTCTCTGGTCCGGCGGGATGCCAGGACCGGTGTCCTCGATCGAGAGCTCGAAGAGCCCGTCCGCCCTCCGCAGCCCGACGTCGACCCGGCCGCCCGCCGGGGTGAACTTCAGCGCGTTGCCCAGCAGGTTGAGCGCGATCTTCTCGAACTTGCGCCGATCGAGGGGGACCGTCCCGAGCGCCGGATCCACCTGGAGCGACAGCTGCACTCCGCCGCGCTCGGCCGCGGGGCGAGCCTCTTCCACCATGTCCGCGACGAGCTCTGTCACGTCGACCGCCTCCCAGTCGACCTGCATCTTGCCGGCCTCGATCTTCTGGTAATCGAGGACGTCGTCGACGAGCCGGCGGAGCCGCCGCCCGCTGCGCTGGATGCGCTCGAGATCGGCCTGCACCCGCGGCGAGAGCGGCTCGTCCTGGCCCGACAGGAGCGACTGGAGCGGACCGAGGATGAGCGAGAGCGGCGTCCGGAGCTCGTGGCTCATCACCGTGAGGAACTCCCCCTTGGCGCGGGCGGCGGCGTCGGCGGCCTCCTTGGCCTTCTGGAGCTCGACCTCCATCCGCTTGCGCTCGGTGATGTCGGCGTAGATCCCGAGGAGCCCGGTCACCTCGCCGCGCTCGTCGCGGATGGGCACCTTGCTGGTGAGCAGGACCCGCCGCTCGCCGTCCGGGCGGAGCAGCGGCTCCTCGATGTCGAGCATCGGCGTGCCGCGCTCGATGACCTCCCGGTCGACGCGCACGAACGACTCCGCGTCTTGCTTCCCCCAGACGTCGAAGTCGGTCTTGCCGACAAGGTTCTCCAGGACCCTCGTGTTCGTGTCGTTGAGGAAGTTCTGATTTCCTCCGAGAAACCGGCCCTGGCGATCTTTCCAGAAGATGGCGTGGGGGACGTTGGCGATGACGTATTTCAGCACCGCCTGCTGCTGCTCGAGGCTCGCCTGAGCCTGCTGCTGCGCGGCGATGTCGGCGGCGCGCACCCGCGCCTCGGCCGGCGACGCCGCCCTGGACGTCCGTGATTTTTCGGCGCGCGCTCGACTGGCCTGGAGGAGCTTGCTGACCCTGGCAGAGAGCCGGTAGAGGCGTCGCATCGTTGGCTCGTCGCGAGAGCATAAAACGAGCGCGAGCGACCTCAAAGCATCACCGCACCGGAACGCGGCCGCCGAGCACGGGCGGCCGGCGGGGGAGCCCGGCGAACGAGCGCGGCGGGGCTCGTGTTGCGCCGGTCGGGTGTGCCCTCCATGGAAGCGTTCCGTCGCGGTTGGCGAGCCCCGGTCTGCGGCGCGCCCGGCTGCGCCTGCGTCGCCCGCGTCGCCCGCGTCGAACGACACCCGGTGATGGCTGGCGGTGCCGGCGAGAGCGCGTCTCTTCCACCCGTCTTGGGTACCCGCCTTGGGACGGCGCAGGTGCACACGGCGGCTTCGCCGTGGTAGAGGGGCTGAGCACATGTCAGGTCGAGTCGCGCTCGTCACCGGGGCCGCGTCGGGTATCGGCGCGGCCACCGCACGCAGGTTGTCGCAAGCCGTGGGCGGCCTGGTCCTCATCGATCGGAACCGGACGGCGCTCGACGCGCTCGCGGCGGATCTCCGTGGGCCGGAGCTCTTGGTGCGCGACGGCGACGTGGGGACCGAGGCCCCGTGGGCCGAGATCGAGGAGGCCGTCGAGCGCCGGTTCGGGAGGCTCGACCATGTCGTGGCGAACGCCGGTATCGCCCACGGGGCGCCGCTCGCGGAGACCTCGTTCGAGGACTGGCGGCGCGTGCTCTCGGTGAACCTCGATGGCGCCTTTCTGACGCTGCGGACGGGTCTTCGCTTCCTCAGGAGGTCGGGCGAGGGCGGGACGGCCGTCGTCGTCTCCTCGGTCGCGGCCGTCAAGGCCGAGCCGGGCATCGCCGCGTACGCGGCCTCGAAGGCGGGCGCGGCGCAGCTGGTCCGCGTCGCGGCGAAGGAGGG
Organism: Sorangium sp. So ce836; assembly: GCF_028553905.1. NCBI lineage: Bacteria > Pseudomonadati > Myxococcota > Polyangiales > Polyangiaceae > Sorangium > Sorangium sp. So ce836. The sequence continues at coordinate 1,639,453 of NZ_CP102233.1, forward strand.
CGCGCGCGACAAGATCCGCGTGAACGGCGTCCTGCCCGGGGGCGTCGAGACGCCGATCTGGACGCAGACGCCGTTCTTCCAGGAGCTCGTCGCGACCGCCGGGAGCGAGCGCGCCGCGTTCGATCAGATGGCGGCGATGGCGACGCCCTTCGGGCGGTATGCGAGCGCCGACGAGATCGCGGGGCTCATCGCGTTCCTGCTCTCCGACGCCTCGGGCACCATGACCGGCGCGCTGCTCGTCAGCGACGGCGGGTACTCGCTCTAGCCATCGCTGCGGCCCCTGGCTCGGGGGAGGCCTCGCCGGAGGCCTACCGTGGGCGCGGGGACGAAAGGGAATCTTGGAGAAGAGAAGACCTCTGCGCCTCCGTGGTTCGAATTCTTCTGCGGGGACATAGTTGGGCGAGATCAAACCGCCTTCCAGCGGGAGAGGGGGTTGAACCGCCTGGACGTGAAGAGCGTCAGGAGAAACGGGGAGCAGGCCTGTTGGATTCTCCTGGGGTCCTTGCCATCTCGGCGGTTCAGTCTCTCTCTCTCAGGGCGCGCCGCGCTGGCCGGTTGGGGGTTCATGACGAGACGCTGACAATGCGCGCCGGCCCGCGGCTCCGGGCCGCCGCGCAGCGCTCGCCCCGGAGCCGCGGGCCGCAGAAAAAGCAAGCGATTCCGAATGCTTGAGCCCATGGGTCGCCAGGGAGACCGAGGCGCGACGCGTCATGAGGCGCGGGCGCGGACGCGCCGAGGGAAAGCGCTTTCATGGCCGATCCTGGGGGGACGGCGCGATCGGGCCATGCCGTCGCGCCGTGACCGAACCATTACCGCGGGCCGGAGACGACGGATGTTATAGACCGCGAGCTTGTCATTGGGAGGCAGCTCAGCATGATTAATGAACCGCAGGCCCTCCGCAGCGCCGGCCTCCAGCCGATCGGGATCTGGCGCAGCGGACCGTGGCTCCCCGCGTTCACGTCGACCGATCTGCGGGAGGCCGTCTCCTGCGTGCGCGAGCCGGTGCACGTGGTGCGCGAGACGTCGGAGGGGCGCGTCGGCGTGTCCCGCGGCGGCGCAGTGATCCGCGACGATCAGGTCAACGGGGTCCCCACGTTCCCGCTCCTCGGCACGCTGCCGGCGCTGTATCCGGAGTGGCTCGGGGACCGCTCCTTCCTCGAGGTCCACCGCCTGCGCTTCCCCTACGTGGCCGGCGCGATGGCGAACGGTATCCACACCACGCGGCTGACCATCGAGATGGCCAGGGCAGGGATGATGGGGTTCTTCGGCGCCGCCGGCCTCGGGCTCCACCGGATCGAGCAGGCGGTCGACGAGATCGTCGCCGCGCTCGGCACGGAAGGCCCCACCTGGGGCTGCAACCTCATCCACGCTCCGAACCAGCCGCGGCTCGAGAGCGACACGGTGGAGCTCTACCTGAGAAAGGGAGTGAGGCGGGCCGAGGCCGCGGCCTACATGGGCCTGAACCCGATGGTCGTGCGGTTCGCCTACAGCGGCATCAGGCGCCTGCCCGACGGCCGCATCGACCGGCAGAACCACCTGTTCGCGAAGATCTCGCGCCCGGAGGTCGCCGCGCGCTTCCTGTCGCCGGCGCCGGCCGAGATCCTCGATACGTGCGTTCGCAACGGGTGGCTCACCCGGGAAGAGGCGGAGCTCGCGCGGTCCCTGCCGGTGGCCGAGGACATCACCGTGGAGGCCGACTCCGGGGGGCACACCGACAACCAGCCGCTCGTCGCGCTGTTCCCGGTCATCCTCGGCGTCCGCGACGAGCTCGCGGCCAAGCACGGGTATCAGCGCCCGATCCGCGTCGGCGCGGCCGGCGGCCTCTCCACGCCGTCGACGGTCGCCGCGGCGTTCGCGCTCGGGGCGGCGTACGTGCTCACGGGCTCGGTCAACCAGGCATGCGTCGAGTCGGGCCTGTCCGAGGAGGGCAAGAAGATGCTGGCCCAGGCCGACCTGCCGGACGTGACGATGACGCCGGCCGCCGACATGTTCGAGCTCGGCGTGCAGGTCCAGGTGCTCAAGCGCGGCACGATGTTCGGCGTCCGCGCGCAGCGGCTCTACGACCTGTACGTCGCCCACGACTCCATCGAGTCGCTGCCTGCCGACGTGCGCGCGCGCGTCGAGCGGGAGCAGTTCCAGATGTCGTGCGACGAGGTGTGGGCCGGCTGCGAGCGGTTCTTCGCCGAGCGCGACCCGGCCGAGCTCGAGCGCGCCGCCCGCGAGCCGAAGCACAAGATGGCGCTGATCTTCCGGTGGTATCTCGGCATGTCCAGCAAGTGGGCGATCGCCGGGGACCCGAAGCGCCGCGCCGATTACCAGATCTGGTGTGGCCCGGCCATGGGCGCCTTCAACCGCTGGGTCAAGGGGTCGTTCCTCGAGGCCCCCGCGAACCGCACCGTGGTCCAGGTCGCGCGCAACCTGCTCGAGGGCGCGGCCGTCGTCACGCGCGCGCAGCAGCTCCGGACATACGGCGTCCCCGTGCCGAGCGCCGCCTTCCACTTCACCCCTCGCCCGCTCGTCTGAGCGCCCGATCACCTGCTGAGGTCCGTCATGCACCCTTCGTCCCCGCGTACTCCGGCCATCGCCGTCGTCGGCGTGAGCGCCATCTTCCCCGGCTCGCTCGACGCTCACGGCTTCTGGCGCGACATCCTCGCTGGAACCGACCTCATCACCGACGTTCCGAGCTCCCACTGGCTGGTCGAGGACTACTACGATCCCGATCCGTCCGCTCCGGACAAGACCTACGCGAAGCGCGGCGCCTTCCTGAAGAACGTGCCGTTCGATCCGCTGGAGTGGGGCGTCCCGCCGTCGATCGTTCCGGCCACGGACACGACGCAGCTGCTCGCGCTGATCGTGGCGAAGCGCGTGCTGGAGGACGCGGCGCAGGGGCAGTTCGAGTCGATGGACCGCGAGCGGATCAGCGTGATCCTCGGCGTCACCTCGGCGCAGGAGCTCCTCGCCTCGATGGTGAGCCGGATCCAGCGGCCGGTGTGGGCCAACGCGCTCCGGGATCTCGGGTATCCGGAGGACGAGGTGAAGCGCGCCTGCGACCGGATCTCGAACAGCTACGTGCCCTGGCAGGAGTCGAGCTTCCCGGGCCTGCTCGGCAACGTGGTGGCCGGGCGCATCGCGAACCGGCTCGACCTCGGCGGGACCAACTGCGTGACCGACGCGGCGTGCGCGTCGTCGCTGTCGGCGATGTCGATGGCGATCAACGAGCTCGCGCTCGGCCAGTCCGATCTCGTGATCGCCGGCGGCTGCGACACGATGAACGACGCCTTCATGTACATGTGCTTCAGCAAGACGCCGGCCCTGTCGCGGTCGGGCGACTGCCGCCCGTTCTCGGACAAGGCCGACGGCACGCTGCTCGGCGAGGGCATCGCGATGGTGGCGCTCAAGCGGCTCGACGACGCCGAGCGCGACGGAGACCGGGTGTACGCGGTGATCCGCGGGATCGGGTCGTCGTCCGACGGGCGGAGCAAGAGCGTGTATGCGCCGGTGCCGGAAGGGCAGGCCAAGGCGCTGCGCCGGACCTACGCCGCCGCCGGGTACGGCGCCGAGACCGTGGAGCTGATGGAGGCCCACGGCACCGGGACCAAGGCCGGCGACGCGGCCGAGTTCGAGGGCCTGCGCGCGATGTTCGACGAGTCGGGGCGGCAGGACCGGCAGTGGTGCGCGCTCGGCAGCGTGAAGTCGCAGATCGGCCACACAAAGGCGGCCGCGGGCGCGGCGGGCCTGTTCAAGGCGATCATGGCGCTGCACCACAAGGTGCTGCCGCCGACCATCAAGGTCGACAAGCCGAACCCCAAGCTCGAGATCGAGAAGACCGCGTTCTATCTCAACACCGAGGCGCGGCCGTGGATCCGGCCGGCGGGCCACCCGCGGCGGGCGTCGGTGAGCTCGTTCGGCTTCGGCGGCTCGAACTTCCACGTGGCGCTGGAGGAGTACACGGGCCCGGCGCCGCGGGCGCACCGGGTGCGGTCGGTCCCGGCGGAGCTCGTCCTCCTGTCGGCGGACACGCCGGCGGCGCTCGCGGACCGCGTCCGGGCGACGGCGAAGGCGGCGGAGACCCCGGAGATCCTGCGCTTCCTGGCGCGGGAGTCGGTGCTCTCGTTCGACGGGTCGCGGCCCGCGCGGCTCGGGCTGTGCGCCACGGACGAGGCGGATCTCCGGAAGAAGCTCGAGCAGGTCGCGGCGCACCTCGGGTCGAAGCCCGAGCAGGCGCTCGCCGCGCCGCTCGTGCATTACGCGACCGGGGAGGCGCCGGGGCAGGTGGCGTTCCTGTTCCCGGGGCAGGGGAGCCAGTACCTCGCGATGGGCGCCGACGTGCTGATGACGTTCGACGCGGCCCGCGAGGCCTGGGACGCGGCGGCGAGCGTCCCGATCGCGGACGCTCCGCTGCACGAGGTGGTGTTCCCGCGGCCGGTGTTCTCGGACGAGGACCGCGCGGCGCAGGACGCGCGGCTCCGCGAGACGCGGTGGGCGCAGCCCGCGATCGGCGCGACGAGCCTCGCGCACCTCGCGCTGCTCGGGGCGCTCGGGGTGCGGGCCGACGCGTTCGCGGGCCACAGCTTCGGCGAGATCGCGGCGCTGCACGCGGCGGGCGCGCTGCCGGCGGCGGACCTCCTGCGCGTGGCCCGGCGGCGCGGCGAGCTGATGGGCGCGGCGTCGTCCGAGCGGGGCGCGATGATCGCGGTCCCGCGGGCGATCGAGGAGGTGCGGGCGCTCGGGCTCGGGGACGTGGTGGTCGCGAACCACAACGGCCCGAAGCAGGTGGTCCTGTCCGGGTCGGTCGCGGCGATCGAGGCGGCGGAGAAGCGGCTCGCGGGCATGGGGATCCAGGCGCGGCGCCTCGACGTGGCGGCGGCGTTCCACTCGCCGCTCGTGGCGGAGGCGAGCGCGCCGTTCCGCGAGTTCCTGGGGGGCATCGCGGTGCAGGCGCCGCGGGCGCCGGTGTACAGCAACGCGGAGGTCGAGCCGTACCCGGGCGGCGGCGACGCGGTGCGCGACCGGCTGGCGCGCCAGCTGGCCGAGCCGGTGCGGTTCGTGGAGGAGATCGAGCGGATGTACGCGGCCGGGGTGCGCACGTTCGTGGAGGTCGGGCCGGGCTCGGTGCTCACGAACCTGGTCGGCGACATCCTGAGCGGGCGGCCGCACCGCGCCGTGGCGCTCGACCGCAAGGGCAAGCACGGGGTGACGAGCCTGTTCGAGGCGGTGGCGCGGCTCGCCGTGGCGGGGGTGCCGCTCGACGCGCGGGTGCTCTGGGACGGGGTCGCGGCGCCGGTCGATCCGCGGGCGCTGCCGAAGCCGAAGCTGTCGCTGGCGATCAACGGGAGCAATTACGGCAAGCCGTACCCGCCGCAGGGCGGGGCGAAGGAGCTGCCGAAGCCGAGCGCGGCGAGGCCGGCGCTCGAGGCGGCGGTGAGCGCGGCGAGGCCGGCGGCGCCGGTCGCGAGCGCGGCGTCGCCGGTGGTGCGCGCGCCGGCGCCGGCCGTGAGCGCGTCTGCGCCGGTGGTGCGCGCGCCAGCGGCGGTTGCGAGCGCGTCTGCGCCGGCAGTGAGCGCGTCTGCGCCGGCAGTGAGCGCGTCTGCGCCGGCAGTGAGCGCGTCTGCGCCGGCCGTGAGCGCGTCTGCGCCGGCCGTGCGCGCATCGTCGGGGACCGTGAGCGCATCGTCGGGGGCCGTGCGCGCATCGTCGGGGACCGTGAGCGCATCGTCGCCGGCCGTGAGCGCGTCGTCGGCGGCCGTGAGCGCGTCGTCGCCGGCCGTGGTGAGCGCGTCGTCGCCGGTGGTGCGCGCGTCGTCGCCGGCCGTGCGCGCGTCGTCGCCGGCCGTGAGCGCGTCGTGGCTCGCTGCCTACCAGGAGGCGCAACGCGCCACGGCGGAAGCCCACAGCGTGTACCAGCGCACCATGGCCGAGACCCACATCGCCTTCCTGCAGGCGGCCGAGGCCTCCTTCGCAGGGCTCGCCGCGCTCGCGACCGGCGCTCCGTTCCCGGTCACGGCGGCGCCCGAGGCGCGGATCTCGCCCACGATCCTCGCGCCGGTGCATCGAGGGCCGGTCTCGGAGGCGTCGCTGGGGCCCGCAGGGGCGCCGGCGCTGCTCATCGGCGGGGGCAGGAGCCTCGCGATCCAGGACGGCCTGAACGGCGCGGGCGGGGAGCATCACGCGGCGCTCGCAGCGCCGGCGGCTGCGGCGCCCGTCGCGGCAGCGAAGCCGGCGGCCGCGCCGCCCGTGCAGGCGGCGCCCATCGCGGCAGCGAAGGCCGCGGCGCCGGCGGCTGCGGCGCCCGTCGCGGCAGCGAAGCCGGCGGCCGCGCCGCCGTCCACCGCCCCCACCGCGGCAGCGAAGCCGGCGGTCGCGCCGCCTTCGCCCGCCGGGGCGACGCAGACGGCGGGCGCCGCCGCGCCGGGGGTCGATCTCGAGCGGATGGTCCTCGAGGTGGTCGCGGACAAGACCGGATACCCCGTCTCCATGCTCGGGCTGCAGATGGAGCTGGAGAGCGATCTCGGGATCGACAGCATCAAGCGGGTGGAGATCCTCTCCTCGGTCCGGGATCGGACGCCCGGACTGTCGGAGGTGGACGCCTCGGCGCTGGCGCAGCTGCGCACGCTCGGGCAGGTGGTCGACCACCTCCGCGCCTCGATGCCCGCCGCCGCGCCGGCGGCCGGCGCAACGCCGGCCATCGCCGCACCCGCCGCCGCGGCGGCGCCCGCAGCAGCCGCGCCGGCGGGCGCAGCCGCGGCGGCGTCCGCCGCATCCGCGGAGGTCGAGCGGGTGGTGATGGCGGTGGTGGCCGAGACGACGGGCTACCCGGCCGAGATGCTCGGATTGCAGATGGAGCTGGAGAGCGACCTCGGGATCGACAGCATCAAGCGGGTGGAGATCCTGTCGGCGGTGCGGGACCGGACGCCCGGGCTGTCGGAGGTGGACGCGTCGGCGCTGGCGCAGCTGCGCACGCTCGGGCAGGTGGTCGATCACCTCCGCGCCTCGCTGCCGGCCGCCGCGCCGGCGGCCGCCGTCAGGCCGGCTGCCGGACCCTCCGCCGCGACGGCGCCTGCTGCAGCCATGCCGGCCGCCGCTCCGGCCGCGGCGGCGGCGCCCGCGGCAGCCGACGTCGAGCGGGTGGTGATGGCGGTGGTGGCCGAGACGACGGGCTACCCGGCCGAGATGCTCGGATTGCAGATGGAGCTGGAGAGCGACCTCGGGATCGACAGCATCAAGCGGGTGGAGATCCTGTCGGCGGTGCGGGACCGGACGCCCGGGCTGTCGGAGGTGGACGCCTCGGCGCTGGCGCAGCTGCGCACGCTCGGGCAGGTGGTCGATCACCTCCGCGCCTCGCTGCCGGCCGCCGCGCCGGCGGCCGCCGTCAGGCCGACTGCCGCCCCCTCCGCCGCGGCGGCGCCCGCTGCGGCCGCTCCGGCCACGCCGGCCGCCGCGCCGGCCGCGGCGGCGGCGCCCGCGGCAGCCGACGTCGAGCGGGTGGTGATGGCGGTGGTGGCCGAGACGACGGGCTACCCGGCCGAGATGCTCGGATTGCAGATGGAGCTGGAGAGCGACCTCGGGATCGACAGCATCAAGCGGGTGGAGATCCTGTCGGCGGTGCGGGACCGGACGCCCGGGCTGTCGGAGGTGGACGCCTCGGCGCTGGCGCAGCTGCGCACGCTCGGGCAGGTGGTCGACCACCTCCGCGCCTCGCTGCCCGCCCCCGCGCCGGCCAGCGCTTCCGCCGCGACGCCCGGTGCGGCCGAGGTCGAGCGGGTGGTGATGGCGGTGGTGGCCGAGACGACGGGCTACCCGGCCGAGATGCTCGGGCTGCAGATGGAGCTGGAGAGCGATCTCGGGATCGACAGCATCAAGCGGGTGGAGATCCTGTCGGCGGTGCGGGACCGGACGCCCGGGCTGTCGGAGGTGGACGCCTCGGCGCTGGCGCAGCTGCGCACGCTCGGGCAGGTGGTCGACCACCTCCGCGCGCGCCTCGGCCCCGCCGCCGCCGGCGACGCCCCGGCGAAGCCCGCCGAGGACCCCGCCGCCGCGCACCTCGGCCGGTGGACGCTCGTCGAGGTGCCGGCGCCCGCCGCCGGCATGGCGATGCCCGGCCTCTTCGACGCCGGCACCGTGGTGGTCACCGGCGACGACGCGGTCGGCCCCGCGCTCGCCGCCGCCCTCGCGGCGCGCGGGATCGCCGCCGAGTACGCCGCCGCCGTGCCCCGCGGGGCCCGCGGCGCCGTGTTCCTCGGCGGCCTGCGCGACGCCGCCACGGCCGACGAGGCGCTCGCCGTCCACCGCGAGGCGTTCCTCGCGGCCCAGGCGATCGCGGCGCAGCCGGCCCTGTTCGTCACGGTCCAGGACACGGGCGGCGACTTCGGCCTCGCCGGCTCGGACCGCGCCTGGGTGGGCGGGCTGCCGGGCCTCGTGAAGACCGCGGCCCTGGAGTGGGCCGAGGCGTCGTGCCGCGCGATCGACCTCGAGCGCGGCGGCCGGCCCGCCGCCGAGCTCGCCGAGGCCATCGCCGCGGAGCTCCTGTCCGGCGGCGTCGAGCTCGAGATCGGCCTGCGCGCCGACGGCCGCCGCACCACGCCGCGCAGCGTCCGGCAGGACGCGCAGCCCGGGCCGCTCCCCCTCGGGCCGTCCGACGTTGTCGTGGCGAGCGGCGGCGCCCGCGGCGTGACCGCGGCGACGCTGATCGCGCTCGCGAAGGCCAGCCGCGCGAGGTTCGCGCTGCTCGGCCGCTCCGCGCTCGAGGACGACCCGGCCGTGTGCCGCGGCGTCGGCGGCGAGGCCGCGCTCAAGGCGGCGCTCGTCAAGGCCGCGGCCTCCGCGGGCCACAAGGCGACGCCGGCGGAGATCGGCCGCCAGGTCGCGAAGATCCTCGCGAGCCGCGAGGTCCGCGCGACGCTCGACGCGATCCGCGCGGCCGGCGGCGAGGCCGTCTACGTGCCGGTCGACGTGAACGACGCGCGCGCCGTGGCCGCGGCGCTCGACCAGGTGCGCGGCGCCCTCGGCCCCGTCACCGCGATCGTCCACGGCGCGGGCGTGCTCGCCGACAAGCTCATCGCTGAGAAGACGGTCGAGCAGCTCGAGCGCGTGTTCCGCACGAAGGTCGACGGCCTGCGGGCCCTGCTCGGCGCGACCGAGGGCGACCCGCTCAAGGCGATCGTCCTCTTCAGCTCCATCGCGGCGCGCAGCGGCAACAAGGGGCAGTGCGACTACGCGATGGCGAACGAGGTCCTGAACAAGGTCGCCGCGGCCGAGGCCGCGCGGCGCCCGGGCTGCCGCGTGAGGTCGCTCGGCTGGGGGCCCTGGCAGGGCGGCATGGTGAACGCGGCGCTCGAGGCGCACTTCGCGCAGCTCGGCGTGCCGCTCATCCCGCTCGACGTGGGCGCGAGGATGCTGCTCGACGAGCTCTGCGACGGCTCGGGCGACCGCGGCGCGGGCTCCGCCGCGCCCGGCGCGGTCGAGCTCGTGCTCGGCGCGGAGCCGACGACGCTCGCGGCCCAGGGCCACGGCCGGCGGGTCGCGCTGGCCGTCCGCGCGGACCGCGCGACGCACCCCTACCTCGGCGATCACGCCATCAACGGCGTCCCCGTGGTGCCGGTGGTGATCGCCCTCGAGTGGTTCGCCCGCGCCGCGCGCGCCTGCCGGCCGGATCTCGTCGTGACCGAGCTGCGCGACGTGCGGGTGCTGCGCGGGATCAAGCTCGCGGCGTACGAGTCGGGCGGCGAGGTGTTCCGCGTGGACTGCCGCGAGGTGAGCAACGGCCACGGCGCGGTGCTCGCGGCCGAGCTGCGCGGGCCCCAGGGGGCGCTGCACTACGCGGCGACCATCGAGATGGCGCAGCCCGAGGGGCGCGCGGCCCCGAGGGGCCCGGCCCTGCCGTCGCTCGGCCCGTGGCCCTCCGGCGGCGACCTGTACGACGGCCGCACGCTGTTCCACGGCCGCGACTTCCAGGTGATCCGGCAGCTCGACGGCGTGAGCCGCGACGGGATCGCGGGGACGGTCGTGGGCCTGCGCGAGGCCGGCTGGGTGGCGCAGCCGTGGAAGACCGACCCGGCGGCGCTCGACGGCGGGCTGCAGCTCGCGACGCTGTGGACGCAGCACGTGCTCGGCGGCGCGGCGCTCCCGATGTCCGTGGGCGCGCTGCACACCTTCGCCGAGGGGCCGTCCGACGGCCCGCTGCGCGCGGTGGTGCGCGGGCAGATCGTGGCCCGCGACCGCACCAAGGCGGACATCGCGTTCGTCGACCAGACGGGCGCGATGGTCGCCGAGCTGCGCGACGTGCAGTACGTCCTCCGCCCCGACACGGCGCGCGGGCAGGCGTGATCGTGGCCAGCGTGTTCGAGCCCATCGCCATCGTCGGCCGCGGGTGCGTCCTGCCGGGCGCGCTCCACCCCGCGGCCCTCTGGGACAACGTGCTCGCGGGCAGGGACCTCCTGTCCGCGGCCCCCGACGGCCGCTGGCGCCTGTCGCGCGAGCGCGCGCTCGCCTCCGGCCACGGCGACGGGCGCGGCGCGCGCGACGTGCGCGACGCGAAGGACCGCGCGTGGAGCGACCGCGGCGGCTACGTCGCCGGGTTCGACGAGCACTTCCGCCGCGTGCTCGCCCGGGACCCGTTCCCGCGGAGGAGCGGTCCGCCCGAGTCGCTGCTCGCGCTCGACCCGCTCTTCCAGTGGGTGCTCTACGCGGGCCGCGAGGCGCTGCGCGAGGCCGGCCACGAGGGCCGATCCGACCGCGCGGGCGCGGTGCTCGGGAACCTCTCGTTCCCCTCGTCGGCGATGTCGGCGTGGGCCGAGGCGACGTGGCTCGGCGAGCTCGCCGGCGTCGCGCGGCCCGATCCGCGCAACCGGTTCATGTCGGGGCTGCCCGCCCACCTGCTCGCCGACGCGCTCGGCCTCGGGGCCGGGGCGTTCGCGCTCGACGCCGCGTGCGCGTCGTCGCTCTACGCGATCGCGCTCGCCTGCGAGCGCCTGCAGGACCGCGAGGTCGACCGGATGCTCGCCGGCGCGGTGTGCCGGTCGGACGACCTCTTCATGCACATCGGGTTCTGCGCGCTGTCGGCCCTGAGCCGCACCGGGCGCAGCCGCCCGTTCTCGTCGGCGGCCGACGGCCTGGTCCCGGCCGAGGGCGCGGCGTTCGTGGTCCTCGAGCGCCTGGCCGACGCGGAGGCCGCGCGCAGGCCCATCCTCGGCGTGATCCGCGGGATCGGCCTGTCGAACGACGGCCGCGGCCGCGGCCTGCTCGCGCCGGCGGTCGAGGGCCAGCTGCGCGCGATGCGGGCCGCGTACGCCATGGCCGGCCTCGATCCCGGCGAGGTCTCGCTCCTCGAGTGCCACGCGACGGGCACGCCCCTCGGCGACGCGACCGAGATCGCGACCCTCACCGAGGTGTTCGGCCGCCGCGAGGTCCCGCTCGGCTCGCTCAAGTCGAACCTCGGCCACCTCGTCACGACGGCCGGCGCGGCCGGGCTCCTCAAGCTGCTCGGCGCCATGGCGGCGGGGATCCGCCCGCCCACGTTGCACGCCGATCCGCTGAGCGACGCGGTGGCCGCGAGCCCGTTCCGGGTGCTCCAGCGGGCCGAGCCCTGGGAGGGCCGGCGGCTCGCCGGCCTCTCGGCGTTCGGGTTCGGCGGGAACAACGCCCACCTGCTCGTGGAGGCGTACGAGCCCGCCGCGCCGAGGGGCCGCGCCGCGCTCGCCGCGCCGCCCGCCACGGCGGCGCGCCCCGCCCCGGCGGGCCACCTGGCCGTGGTGGCGATGGGCGTGTGCGTCGGCGAGCTCAGCGGCGTACGGGCGTTCGCCGAGCCGCTCCTCTCGGGCGGCGGCGCGGATCCCCGCCGCGCGACCGTGGCGCTGCCCGCGGATCGCCTCCGGTTCCCGCCGCGCGATCTGGAGCAGGCGCTCGCCCAGCAGACGCTGCTGCTCGAGGCGGCGATCGAGGCCACCGAGGGGCTCGCGCTGCCGCGCGATCGCACCGCCGTGCTCATCGGCATGGGCGCCGACACCGAGGTGTGCCGGTACATGGCGCGCTGGCGGCTCGCCGAGTCGGCGCCGGCGCGGCTCGGCCCGTCGGTCGACGTCGACGCGCTCAAGGACGCGATCATCGCGCCCCTCCGGGCGGCGGGCGTCGTCGGGAACATGCCCAACATCCCGGCGAACCGGCTGAACAGCCACCTCGACGTCGGCGGGCCGTCGTTCACGATCGCGGCCGAGGAGCTCTCCGGGCCCTGGGCGCTGCGGGTCGCGTCCCGCGCCCTGCGCGCGGGCGCCGTGGACGCGGCGATCGTCGGCGCCGTGGACGTCTCGTGCGAGCCCGCCCACGCGGCCGCGCTCGAGGCGCTCGGCGTCCACCTGCCTCCGGGCGACGCCGCGGTCGTGCTCGTGCTCGAGCGGCTCGACGACGCCGTCCGGGAGCGGCACCCGGTCCTGGCCGTGGTCGTGGACGAGCCGGCCGAGCCGGGGCTCGTGCTGTCGGCCACGGATCTCGCGCCGCGGTTCGGCCATGCGCACGCCGCCTCCGGCCTGCTGCACGTCGCCGCCGCGGTGCTCGCCTGCCGTCATGGCCGCAAGCCCGACGGAGCGCCGTGGTCCGACGACGTCCGCGTCGCCGAGGTCCGCTGCGCCGGCCTCGGCGGGGGCTCGCTGTCGGTCCGCATCGGGGCCGGCGGTCCGGCCGCGCCGCTCCCGCCGCCGCGACCTTCGGGGGGGCCGGCGCTCACGCTCCCCGCCCACCCGCCGGCGATCGTCATGCCCGGCGCGGCCCCCCGCTCATCCGCTGGAGACTCCATGGAACCTGCGCCGCCTCTGCCGTCCGCCCTCGACGACCTGCCGCCGCTGTACCCCGGGCCCACGGGGTTCTCTGCCGCCGACGCGGCCTCGCCGCCGTCCTGGGACGAGCCGCCGCCGATGGCGCCGGCGCTCGTCGAGGCCGCGGCGGCGGGCATCGCGGTCGAGCCGCTGCAGGTCGCGCCGGCGTTCGTCGAGGCCGCGGCGGCGGGCATCGAGGTCGAGCCGCTGCAGGTCGCGCCGGCGTTCGTCGAGACGGCGGCCGTGGACATCCCGGGCGACGTGATCGCCGGCGCCGCGGCGTTCACCGTGCAGATGGCGCAGATCCACAGGGCGTGGGCGGAGCAGCAAGCCCAGGTCCACCGCCGGTTCCTGCAGATGCGGCAGCGCGCGCTGGACGCGCTCGTCGAGGCGTCGTCGGGCGCGGCTGCGGCGGTGCACGCTGCGCCCTCGGCGCAGGTCGTCCCCGTCGCGCCGGTCCGCGCCGAGTCGCCGCGGCCGGTCGAGGCGCCGCGCCTGATCCGCGCCGAGCCGCCGCGCCCCGCCGAGCCGCCGCGCCCCGCCGAGCCGCCGCGCCCGCCCCGCGCCGAGTCGCCGCGCCCCGTCGAGCCGCCGCGGTCGATCGAGCCGCCGCGCCCCGCCGCGGCGCCGCCGCCTCCGCCGCGCCCCGCCGCCGCGGCGCCGCCGCCTCCGCCGCGCCCCGCCGCCGCCGCGCCGCCGCCTCCACCGCGCCCCGCCGCCGCGCCGGACCTCCCCGCGGCGGCTGCCCTCGCGCTGCGCGGCCCCCGGTTCAGCCGCGAGCAGCTCGAGCACCTCGCCTCGGGCCGGATCTCCGACGTCTTCGGCCCGCTCTTCGCCCGGCAGGACGGCTACCGCCGTCAGGTGCGCATGCCCATGCCGCCGCTGCTGCTCGCCGACCGGGTCACCGGGATCGACGCCGAGCCCGGCTCGATGAAGCTCGGCACGATGTGGACCGAGACCGACGTGCGGTGGGACTCCTGGTACCTGCACGACGGCGCGATGCCGGCCGGCATCATGATCGAGAGCGGCCAGGCCGACCTCTTGCTCATCAGCTGGCTCGGCGCGGACTTCGAGAACAAGGGCGAGCGCGTCTACCGGCTGCTCGGCTGCGAGCTCACCTTCTACGGCGGGCTGCCGCGCCCGGGCGACACGCTCGTCTACGACATCCACGTCGACGGGCACGCGAAGCACGGCGACGTCCGCCTGTTCTTCTTCCACTACGACTGCCGCATCGGCGGCGAGCTGCGCCTGAAGACGCGCAAGGGCCAGGCCGGCTTCTTCACCGACGAGGAGCTCGCGAGCTCCGGCGGCGTCCTCTGGGACGCGGAGACCGCCGAGCACGCGGCGACCGCCCGCCTCGATCCGCCGCGCATCGCCTGCCAGAAATCCGCCTTCGATCGGGCCGACCTCCTCGCGTTCGCGGCCGGCGACGGCGCGGCGGCGTTCGGCCCCGGCTTCGAGCGCCTGAGCACCCACGTCCGGACGCCGCGGATCAGCGCGCCGCCCATGCTGTTCTTCGATCGCGTCGACGTGTTCGACCCGGCGGGCGGCCCGTGGAAGCGCGGTTATCTCAGGGCCACGATGCCGATCACGAAGGACGGCTGGTTCTTCGAGGGCCACTTCAAGGACGACCCGTGCATGCCGGGCACGCTCATGTTCGAGGGCTGCTTCCAGGCGCTCGCGTTCTACATGGCGGCCATGGGCTTCACGGTGGACGCGGACGGCTTCCGCTTCGAGCCCGTGCCCGAGATCCCCTACCTGCTCCGCTGCCGCGGCCAGGTGGTCCCGCAGAGCCGGCTGCTCACGTACGAGGTCTTCGTCGAGGAGGTCCACGACGGCCCCCAGCCGACCGTGTTCGCCGACTTCCTGTGCACGGTCGACGGCCTCAAGGCGTTCCACGCCCGCCGCGTCGGCCTGCGCCTCCGCCCGGACTGGCCGCTCTCGAGCTTCCCCGAGCTGCTCGACGGCCACGTCGAGCCGAAGCCGGTCGCGCGGGTCCCCGGGGCCGAGCTCGGCGCGCCGCCCCCAGGCGGCGCCGACGCGGACGCCGGCGGCTTCCCGTTCGACTACAAGAGCCTGCTCTCGTGCGCCTGGGGCAGGCCGTCGGACGCGTTCGGCCCGCTCTACCGCAGGTTCGACGAGGGCCGGCACGTCGCGCGGCTCCCGGGGCCGCCGTACCACTTCATGAGCCGGGTCCTCTCGGTCTCGAGCCCCATGGCGGCGATGAAGGCCGGCGCGAAGGTCGAGGTGGAGTACGACGTCCCCGAGGACGCCTGGTACTTCGACGAGAACGCGAGCCTCACCATGCCGTTCGCGGTGGTGCTCGAGGCCGCGCTCCAGACGTGCGGCTGGCTCGCGAGCTACGCCGGCTGCGCGCTCTCGAGCGAGGGCGCGCTGTACTTCCGCAACCTCGACGGCAAGGGCACGCTGCGCGCCGAGGTCCTGCCGGACGCGGGCGCGCTGCGCACGACGTCGCAGCTCACGAACATCTCGCGATCGGGCGGCATGATCATCCTGTCGTTCCGGGTCGAGTGCAGCGTCGGCGCCACGCGGGTGTACGACCTCGAGACGGTGTTCGGCTTCTTCCCGAAGGCCGCGCTCGCGACGCAGATCGGCATCCCGCCGAAGCCCGAGGAGGTCGCCGCGCTGGAGGCGCCGTCCGATGTCGAGGTCGATCTCCGCGCGCGCCCCGAGCGGTACTGCGGGGGCAAGCTCGGGCTCGCGCGGCCGTCGCTGCTGATGATCGACCGGATCGACGGCCTGTGGCAGGGCGGCGGCCGGAAGGGGCTCGGCCGGCTGCGCGCGCGGCGGGACGTCCAGCCGTCGGAGTGGTTCTTCAAGGCCCATTTCCTGGGCGATCCGGTGCAGCCCGGCTCGCTCGGCATCGAGGCGATGCTGCAGACGATCCAGTTCTGGATGCTGCACCACGACCTCCACGCGGGCCTCCGCGACCCGCGGTTCGAGCCGGTGATGACGGGGCACGAGCACGCCTGGCGCTACCGCGGCCAGGTGCTGCCGAGCAGCCGGCGGGTGACGGTCGAGACCGACATCCTCGAGGTCGGCCGCGACGATCGCGGGCCCTACGTCGTCGCCGAGTCCTACCTCTGGGTGGACGGCCTCCGCATCTACGGCGCCACGCTCGGCGTGCGCATCGTCGACGGCGCTCCGCCGCCCCGCCCGCGACGCGACGTCGGCTTCGACCCGCGCGGCGACGCGCGCCACCTCGCCTCGCTCCCGGGCGCCGTGCTCCGGAGCCAGGGGCCTGGCCCGAAGGAGCCGACCGCGGGGCGCGCCGCGCCGCCGGAGGGCGAGGTCCGGGGCCCGCGAGCGCTCGCGGGGCGCGCCGCGCCGCCGGAGGCCGAGGGCGCCGAGGAGGTGCTGGATCCGGCCGGCTGGGTGGCGGACCACTGCCCCACCTGGACGGTCCCGGCGCTCCCGGGGATGAGCATGGTCGACCGGCTGGCCGGCGCCGCCTTGCTGGCGCGCCCGGGGAGCGTGGTCGTCGCCGTGGAGGACGTGGTGGTGCTGCGCTGGCTGCCCGTGCCGGGGCCGGTGCGCATCAAGGCCGAGGCCACCGGGACCGGCGATGTCCTCGACGTGCGGCTCCTCGCGTGGCGCGAGGCCTCGAACCCGGCGCTCTCGCGGTTCGAGCCCGTGTGCACCGGCCGCGTGCGGGTGGCCGGCGCGTACCCGCCCGCCCCCGCGCCGGAGCCGGCGCTCGACGCGCCCGAGGCCGACGACCCCTACGCGGCGGGCACGCTGTTCCACGGCCCCGCGTTCCAGTACCTGACCTCGCTCCGGCTCGGCGCGCGCGGCTCCTCGGCGGTGCTCGATCCCGGCAAGGGCTCGGTGCCTCCCGGGGCGCTGCACCAGGGCATGCTCGACGCGCTGACCCACACCATCCCGCACGACCGGCTGTTCCTGTGGGATCCGGCGAGCCCGCCCGCGCACATCGCGTTCCCGTCGCGCATCCCGTCGCTGCGCCTGTACGGGCCGATCCCCGAGGCGCCGGTGCGCGTCGAGGTGCGCTACGAGGGCCGCGAGGATCGCTTCGTCTCGTTCCGGGTGCAGGCCATCGCGGGCGCCGGCGCCGGGGCGGAGGCCGCCGGCGAGCGCGTCTGGCTGGAGCTCCGCCTCGTCGAGGTGCTGCTCCCGCAGGGGTCGGTGGGCGGCGCGCCGCCCGGGATCCGCCGGGCGTTCCTGCGCGACCGCGCCCCGGTCGACCTCGGCGTCTCGCGCCTCGACGCGGCGTCGGGCGAGGCGCGGTGCAGCCCGGCCGACGTGCGCACGATGGACTGGATGCCGGGCACGGTGGCGCACCTGTACGCCGCGTCGGGCGATCTCGTCGAGGCGGTGGCCGTGAAGGATCACGTCGCGCGGCGCGCCGGCGTGCACCCGTCGACGGTCTCGCTCGCCGGGGTCTCCTCGGCGCAGCCGCTGACGCGCTGGCCGTTCGCGGTGGCGCGCGAGGGCTCCGAGGTCGTGGTCCGCGACGCGGGCCCGCCCGTGATCGACATCGCGCCGGTGCGCCGCTACTGGGGCGCGGCCATGGGCCTCGGCCGGTGGCCCGCGGAGGACCTGTATTTCGGCCTCATCGAGCGGTTCATCCGCCGGGTGCACGTCGCCGATCCCGCCGCGTTCCGCGCGGTGAAGGGCCGGAGCCTGCTCTACCTCGGCAACCACCAGGTCGGCGTCGAGTCGCTCTTGTTCGGCATCGCCGTCTCCGGGCTCACGGAGGTCTCCACGGTCACGCTGGCCAAGGCGGAGCACCGGACCACGTGGCTCGGCACGATGCTCGCGCACTGCTTCGCGTACCCGGGCGCGCGCGATCCGAAGGTGATCACGTACTTCGATCGCGAGGACAAGGCGTCGCTCGGGGGCATCATCGCGGAGCTCGGGGCGGAGATGCAGGGCTCGGGCAAGGGGGTGATGGTGCACGTCGAGGGCACGAGGTCGCTCGAGTGCCGCACGCCGGTGCGCAAGATGAGCGGCTCGTTCATCGACATGGCGCTCGCGGTGGGCGTCCCGGTGGTGCCGGTGCGCTTCGCCGGCGCGCTGCCGCCGGAGCCGCTCGAGAAGCGGCTCGAGTTCCCGCTGGGCATGGGCGTGCAGGACATCTGGATCGGCCGCCCGCTGCTGCCCGAGGAGCTCGCGGGGCTGACCTACAAGGAGCGCAAGGACCTCGTGATCGCCGGGATCAACGGGCTCGGCCCGAGCAACGAGGTCGAGCAGCCGTTCCCGGGCGATCCTGCGTTCGCGGCGTCGGTGGACGCGTGGGTGGCGGAGGCGGGCGTCGGGCACGAGGACGCGACGGTCTTCCGGGTGCTGGAGGCGTGCGCCGACCCGACGCCCGAGACGGCCGCGATCGTGGAGGCCGCGCGCACGGGGCGGCTCGCGCCGCCCGACCCGCGGCGGGCCGACTGGCTGCGGAAGCTGGCGGCGCGGCTCCTGGGGAGGCGGCTCATGGGGTGAGCCGGGCGGGGGCGACGTCCCTCAGGGCCTGATCGCACGGCCCGGAGAGAGCTCGCGATGAGGGATAAGTGTAGAAAATTGTTGGGCTTTAGTTCGGCTTCCGCCTTCGTCGTCGCCCCTGACCGCCGCCTCCTTCACCACCGGATCGCCGTCGGCTCCGCGACCCAGTTCAGGCTCCCCCCGTCGTAGGGCGGCGGCGGTCGCGTCAGCGCGTACGTCAGCGCCGCGCCGCCCGCCAGCACGGCCGCCGCGCCCGTCCAGAACCACCACGTCTTCAGCACCGATTGCCGCACCGGGACCAGCTTGGCCGTCAGATCCGCCCGCTGCCCCGCGTGCAGATCGAGCGTCGCCGCGTACGTCTCGAACCCGTCGCGCACCACCTCGATCCGGTACTTCCCCGGCGGCCGCTCGATGTCGATGGGCGCGAGCCCGGCCTCGCGGCCGTCCACGCGGACGAGCGCCTGCGCCGGCTCGGCGCGCACCGCGACCCGCGCAGGGAGCAGGTCCAACCGGAGGTCGAGCGTGGCCTGCTCCCCGGGCCGGTAGGTCTTCTGGACGAACGCATCCTGGCGCCCCGGCCGCGCCGCCCGGAAGAGGTGGACGCCGGGATCGAGCTCCACCGTGAAGGCCTTCTCCGCCGGCGCCTCCGCGCGCCCGGCCGGCGCCGGGAGCGCGACGAAGACCCGGGTCCCGTCGCCGTCGTCCAGGCGGAGGGGGCGCCCGTCCACGGTCAGCGGCGTCCCCGCGGGATCCAGCGTCACCGCCACGCGGACGACGAGCTGGTCCAGCTCGGCGACGAACGCCCTGGCGTCGTCGATCTGCGCGGGTGCGAGGCCGTCCGCGCTCGCGAGCACGCGGCGGAAGGTGCGGCGCGCCGCGACGTAGCGGCCCAGCGCGCGCTCGCAGAAGCCGATGTTGTACTGGACGATCGGCGCGTCCCGCGCCGCCGCCGCCTCCTCGAAGGCGGCGAGCGCCTCGCCCCACTGCGCGTCCTTCGAGCGCTGCACGCCGAGCAGGAACGCCGCCCTGCCGCGCGCGGTGCGCTCGTCGGCCGCCGGCGCCTCCGCCGGAGCCGCGGGCCCGCTCGGCTCCTCGGCGCTCGCGCGCCCCTCGGCCGAAAGCGCCAATCCCGCCACGACAAGGCCACCCAGGAGCCACCGCGTCCGCAGGGCGCCTCTCCTCGCCGACGGCCCCGTCATTCGGTCCCGCCGCAGGCTGACAAGCAGTGCGCGAGCGCGCAGCCGAGGCGAGCGTTGTGCGTCTCCACCGCGGTCGGGAACGCCTCCTCGCACGCCGTGAGGCAGGCCTGGTCCCCGGTTTCGCACTGGACCTGGCAGCTCTCCAGCAGCGCGCACTGGAGATCGTGATGGCAAGCCGCCATCTCGTCGGCGCAGCGCAGGATCTGGCACTCGACACAAGGGTGCAGCGGCTCCTCGCCGCAGGCGTCGTCGTCGAAGCAGAAGTGTTCCATGCAGGCGACCCGGTGACCGTAGCGCTCGTAGCCGGCGGCGTGATCCTGGTAGCACTGGCCCTCACAGGGCGGGTAGTCCGCGCCGCCTGGACAGGCCTTGATGCACGCGACGAGATCCTGGCAGTCCTGGTCGTCTCTGCACGCCTGGTAGGTCTCGCAGCAGCGCTCGTCTTCGCACTTGTAACACTCGTTCTCTTCCATCGACGGCGGGCACGTCTGGTTGAAGTCCGGGTCGGTCGCGGCGGGGACCTGACCGCAGCCGGCGCACCGCGCGCCCGGACCCGAGGCGCGGCAGTCCATGAAGGCCTGCTGCGCGCTCTGGCCAGCGGAGCCGGAGACGGGCGGACATGCCCTCTCGCACGCGACGTCCGCATCCCCGCTCGGGCCGAGCGGGCACGCGTCGAGGCAGTCGAGGTAGGCGGCGCAGCCCGGGTCGGCCGCGCAGGCGTTCACCTGGGACACGCACGCTGTCTCCACGACGCACGCGCCGCACGCGCTCGTCCGGTAGGTGACCTCGCCTCCGCCGGCGCCGGCGCCTCCGCCGGTCCCCGATGCCGTGCTCGACGCCGTCCCCGAGCTCGCGGGCAGGGGACCCCCGTCACACGCCGGGGAGAGCGCCGCCGCGAGCGACACAGAGAGCACGGCGAGCACGGGCCGGGTTACCCACGACATACAATCTCCTCGCGAGCGGTAGCAGCGTTTGGCGTTCGTCGGTCGGCGAGAGCGGCAATCGATCTTCGTGCTTCGGACTTGGATCTTCCTTCGATCGTGCTTGGCTCCGCCTTCCCTGGATGATAACAGTGATGCTACCCCTGGCGCCGGTCGAACGGCAACGAGAAAGGCGGAACGTGGTGGAACCGAGGCGCGCGCTCTCGAGCCTCGCCGTGCTCAGCATGGCTGTGCACTCGGGCTCCTGCGGCGGGCGAGAGCGACCGCAGCTCCTCGTCGTCGTGGACACCGACGCCCCGGTCGCCGCGCAGCTCCTCGCCGATCCGTCGATCTCTCCGGAGGCGGTCGTCGATACGGTGCGTATCGACAGGTTCGACGACGCGTGGCGCCCGAGCTGCATCGACGACGTCGACTGTACGGCCAACTTCGTGTTGCCGGATCCTTCCTCCTGGCCGTTCTCCTTCGGGGTGGCCACGCCCGAGGCGGGCGGCGCCGTGCTCCGCCTGCGCGTCCGGGCGTTCCGCGGCGCCGTCGCGACGAGAGGCAAGGACGCTGTCGAGGGCAGGGCGTTTTCGACCATCGATCCTCCGCCCGAGGCCGCGATCGATCGGCTGCTCGAGGTCGCGCTCCCCTCGTCCGGCGTGGAGACGGTCGAGCTCTTGCTCTCGGCCGACTGCCTCGGCGTGCCCGTGTCGCTGCGCGATCCGCCGCGCACGTGCCTCGACGGCCCCCGGCGCGCGGCCGCCCCCGCCGAGGGAGTCCTCGTCGGTCCGGAGACGGGGGCGCCCGCGACGCGGGCCGGCACGTGGCCCCGCGCGCGCGAGGTGCCCTGCGGGGCCGCGCCGCCGCCGGGCGCCGACGCCGTCTGCATCCCGGGCGGGCTCAGCTTCCTCGGCCAGGCCGAGCTCGCCGCCATCGACGAGCAGAGCGACGCCGCCGCCGCGCCCCCGCGGCCGGTCTACGTGAGCCCCTTCTTCATGGATCGAACGGAGTTCACGGTCGGCCGCTTCCGCGATCTGCTGAACGAGGGCCTCCTCGGCGCGGCGGGCGAGCTCCCCAGCGGGCCCGATCCGGACAGGGACGCGCTCGCGGGCTGCCGCTGGCTCGGCGCCGCGGACGGCGCGAACGACGATCACCCCCTCAACTGCCTCTCGTGGAAGCTGGCGCGCGAGGCGTGCAGGGCGAGCGGCGGCGATCTGCCGACCGAGGCGCAGTGGGAGCACGCGGCGCGAGGTCGAGGCCAGGGGCGCGTCTATCCCTGGGGCGACGCGTCGCCCGCGTGCTGCACGGCGAGCGCTGGGCGCGGGACGCTGTGCCCCGGCGGGACGGGGCCGGAGGAGGTCGGCGCCCATCCGCCGTCGGCGGCGTGCGGCGGCCTCGGCGACGCGTCCAGGGATGGCGTCCTCGATCTCGGCGGGAACCTGAGCGAGCTGTGCGCCGACAGGCTGGTTCCTTACGGAGAGGGCTGCTGGGGCGCTCCCGGGATCTTCGTCGATCCCCGGTGCGACGACGACACCACCCGATCGCGCGCCGCCCGCGGGGGAGACTGGGCCAGCGGCCCCGCGAACACCCGCGCTGCGTTCCGGAGGGGCGATGTGCTGGACGCGCTGCACGGCTTCCGGTGCGTTTACGCGGGAGGGGCGCCGTGACGGCCCGGCGCTCCCTGGGGGCGCTCGCGGCCGCGGGGCTCCTGCTCTCCGGGTGCGGAGCCGAGCCTCGCCAGTGGCTCGTCAGCGTCTCGACGGACGCGCCGGTGCCCCGGTTCGGCGATCACCTGCTGCTCGAGGTGATGGGCACCGACGCGAGCTGCACCGGGTGCATGCGGCTCATCGGGGTGGACGGGCCGGACAGCCTCCCGGTCAGCTTCGGCGTGGTCCCGCGGGGCGAAGGCGCCGCCGTGCGGGTCCGCGCGCGGCTCTACCGGGCCGAGCAGGCGGGCCCGGACGGCCTGCCCGACGCCGCCGCGCTGATCGATGCGGTCGCCGTGCTTCCGCCGCTGCTCGAGGGCGAGACGCGCGTGGCCCTCGACCTGTCCATGCGCTGCTTCGGCGTCCCGAGCGCCCCCGGGGAGGGCGCGACCTGCGACCCGGAGACGGGCGCGCTCGCGCCGGAGCCGGTGCTCCCGCTGCTCTCCGACGTCGAGCCCCAGCCCCGGCCCGGCTCCTGGCCGGGCGCGGCCCCGGTGCCCTGCGCGGGGCCGGCGCCCGCCGGCATGGTCTGCGTGCCCGGGGGGGTCTTCCTGCTCGGCGCGCCCCGGCCGGGCTTCGCCGTCGACTTCGACGAGCTGAGCCAGCCCGAGCACCTCGTGCGGCTCGGCGCCTTCGCCATCGACGTGGACGAGGTGACCGTGGGCGCGGTGCGGGAGCTCGCGGCGACAGGGCAGCTCCGGTCCGAGCCCGGCGTCCGGGACCTCGACGCGCCGGGGTCCGGCCGGGGCGCGTGCACGTATCTCGGCGCCGACGACCGCGACAGCGACGCCTTGCCGGTCAACTGCGTCACGCACGCGCAGGCGGAGGAGGTCTGTTCCGCGCTGGGGAAGCGGCTCCCGACCGAGGCCGAATGGGAGTTTGCGGCCGGCAACCTCGCCGACGAGACCGCCTATCCGTGGGGCAACGCCGGCGATCTCTGCGCGACGGCGCTGCTCGGCAGGGGCCGGCACCCCGTGGAAGCCGACGCGGGCGTGTTCGAGAACGCCGGCTGTCGCCCGCTCGGCGGGACGATGCTCTGGGGGCCTGTCGCCGGAGGCGCGCCGGGCGACGTGACCGCCCTCGGCGTCCGGAACCTCGCGGGCAGCATGTCCGAGTGGGTGGCCGACACCTTCGCTCCCTACACGGCGCCGTGCTGGCAGCCGGGCGGAGCGCTCCTCGTCGATCCGGTGTGCCGCGCGCCGGCCCCCGGCGCGGCGCAGGCCTTCTCCTATCGCGGGAGCTCCTGGGCGGGATACAAGCTCTCGGCGCAGGCGACCGCGCGCAGCCATGACGGGCCGTCGACGTTCAATCAGGCCACCGGCTTCCGGTGCGCGCAATCCATGTGACCGATGTGACCGATGTGACCGATGTGACCGATGTGACCGATGTGACCGATGTGACCGCGCCGCCGAGGATTGGGTCCGGCCGGGAACCACGGTACGCTGCGCTCGTGTCGGACGATCTCCAGGGCTCCTTCCCGGCCGGCAAGGTCGTCGCCGGGCGCTTCCGGATCGAGCGCCTCATCGGCCGCGGGGGGATGGGCGAGGTGTACGCGGCCAAGAACCTCGGCACCGGGCGCGACGTGGCGCTCAAGGTGGTCCGCGGCGTCGCCGACGCCGCGCAGACTCGGCGCTTCCTCCGCGAGGCCAAGGCGGCGACCGCGATCCAGCACCCGAACGTGATCGAGGTGCTCGACGTCTTCGAGGGCGACGATCACACGCCCGTGATGGTCATGGAGCTGCTCCGCGGCGAGCCGCTCTCCGGGCTGCGCAGGCAGAGGGGCGCCCTGCACCTCCACGAGGCGGCGCGGCTCCTCTCGCCGGTCGCCGCCGCGCTCCGCGCCGCGCACGACAAGGGGATCGTGCACCGCGATCTCAAGCCGGACAACATCTTCCTCTCCGAGCCCCCGGCCGGCGGGTGCGTGCCCAAGGTGCTCGACTTCGGGATCGCCAAGGTGCTCGACCCGACCTCCATCAGCTCGGAGACCCAGGGAGCCAACACGAGCACTGGCTCGATCCTCGGGACGCCGCACTACATGTCCTTCGAACAGGCGATGAGCGAGAAGGACATCGATCATCGGGCGGACATCTGGGCCATGGGCGTCATCCTCTTCGAGGCGCTCACCGGCCGGAGGCCGCTCGAGTTCGAGACCCTCGGCGAGATGTACACGGCGTTCCTGCAGCGCGACGTGCCGTCGATCCGCTCGGCCGTCCCCGACCTGCCCGCGGACGTCGCCGACGTGCTCGATCGCTGCCTGCAGAAGCGGCGCGAGGATCGGCTCGACGATCTCGGGCCCCTCATCGAGGTCCTCGGCCGCCACGCCGACCCGGCGTCGCCGGGCGCGCTCGCGGGCGGCAAGGTGGTCGACGCGCTCGCGCCGCTGATCGCGCCCCCGCGCTCCGCCGCGCCCGCCGCCGTCACGGATCGAGGCGGCCCCGCGAGGTCGCTGAAGCGGGCGTGCGCAGGCGCCGCGCTCCTCGCGGCGATCGGCGTCGCGGCGTTCGCGGCGCTCCGTCGCCCTCCGGCGGACGCGCCCGCCCCATTGGTCTCCACGTCGGCCGCAGCGGAGGGCGCGCCCGCCCCTTTGGTCTCCTCGACGGCCGCAGCGGAGGGCGCGCGCGCGTCCGGCCCGGCGCCCCTTCCGTCCTCCGCGCCGAGCGCGGCGGCCCCGGCCGCCCTCGCCCGAGACGATCGCGCGGCGGAGGCCGCCGCGGCGTCCGCCGTGCCTCCTGCGCGGCGGCCTCCGCCCAAGGCGCCCTCCGGTACGGCGACGGCGAAGGCGCCGGCGCCCTCGGCGACGCCGCCTGTGACGCCCCCGGCGCCGAGCCAGCCGGCGAGGGGGATCGTCGACCAACTCCCGTACTGATGACGACCGGCGCGCTCCGCGTTACCGTGAGCGCACGCCATGGAAGGTCAGTGTATCGCCGGGAAGTATCGCCTTGCCCGGCTCCTCGGCAAGGGCGGAATGGGCTCGGTGTGGCTGGCAGAGCACCTGTCGCTCCGCACGCCGGTGGCCATCAAGCTCATCGACGTCGAGGCCGCCAAGAACGCGGGCGCCCGCGCGCGCTTCGATCGCGAAGCGCAGCTCGCGGCGCGGATCCGCAGCGCCCACGTGGTCAAGGTGCTCGACCACGGCCTGACCGACGATGGATTGCCGTACATCGCGATGGAGTGCCTCGCGGGCGAGACCCTGCGCGACCGGCTCTCCGCGCGCGGGCGGATCACGCTGGCGGAGACGGCGAAGGTCGTATCTCACGTGTGCCGCGCCCTCGCGCGCGCCCACGAGGCCGGGCTCGTGCACCGCGACATCAAGCCCGAGAACATCTTCATGGCGCGCGAGGATGACGGCGAGATCGTCAAGATCCTCGATTTCGGGGTGGCGAAGGCGACGGACGCGCTCTCCATGGCGGGGGTGGATCCCACGCGCACGGGCGCGCTCCTCGGGACGCCTTACTACATGAGCCCGGAGCAGGCGAAAGGCCTGAAGAGCGTCGATTACCGGTCTGACCTGTGGTCCCTGGGAATCGTGGTCTTCGAGTGCCTCACCGGCCAGCGCCCCTTCACGGCCCCGGCGCTCGGCCCGCTCATCGCGAAGATCCTGGGGACGCCTGCGCCCGCGCTGTCGGCGGCGGCGCCTTCCGCGCGCGTCCCCGCGGAGGTCGAGGCCTGGATGCGCAAGGCGCTCGCCGTCGATCCGGACGCGCGCTTCGCCTCGGCCAGGGAGCTCGCGGAGGCGTTCATGGTGGCGTCGGGCACGGCCGACTCGATGGAGCGCGGCCCCTCGGCGGGCCTCCCGGGCGCGCGGTCGCCGTCGGCCGCGGGCTCCCGGGCCGGGGCGTGGGACACGGCCGACACCGTGGCCCTGGCCCCGAGCGGCGCACCCCCGCCGGCCGCCGCGACGCTGCCGGCCGCGGCCGCGACGCTGGCGGTCGCCGCCGTGACGCCGCCGGCCGTCGCGCCGCCGGCCGCCGCCGCGCCGCGCGCCCCGGCGGGTCCGGCGGCGGCGCCTGGCGCGGTCGCGGCGGCGGCGCCGGCGGTGCGCGGCCTGATCTGGGCGGTCGTCGTGCTGGGGATCGCGCTCCTCGCGGTGGGCGGCGTGCTCGCGGCGACCCTCCTGCGGTGAGCGGCGCCGCCGGCCTCGCGGCGCGCCAGCGTGGCGCCGCCGGCCTCGCGGCGCGCCCCCGACCGCCGGGCGCGGAGCCTCGACGCCCCGCCCCGATCGCGGCCGCCGTCGCCGCGTCGCGCGGTGCGCTGCCTTCCCGCTTGATCGCGCCGCGACGCGAGAGATACCCTCCGCGCATGCGCCGCCTGGTCTCGTGCGTCCTTCTCCTCTCGTCGTTCGCCCTCGCGCCGGGTTGCGCGACCTACACGCAAGATCTCGATCGTGCCCGCAGCCACTACGAGGCGAACCGGTTCGAGCAGGCGCTGGCGCTGTTCCGCGTGCTCGAGCACGACATGGACTCGTTCTCGGTCCCGGAGCGGGCGCAGTACGCCTACCTCCGGGGCATGACGGACTACCGCCTGGCCGATCTTGCGCCGCAGGGCACCGGTGTCGCCGATCCGCGCAAGGGCTACCGCGACAACGCGCGCCACTGGCTCGGGCTCGCCGCGGCGATCGAGAAGCAGACCCCCGGCGGCATCACGAGCGAGCAGAAGGGCCGGCTCACCGAGACGCTCGCGGATCTCAACCGCGACGTGTACGGCGGCGCCGAGGCGCTGCCGGAGGGCGGCGCCGCGCCGCAGCCCGACGCTGCTCCTGCATCGCCCGCCGATGCGTCGGAGCCTCCGGCGCCCACGCTCTGACCGCAGCGCGCCCGCGTCCGCGGTGCTCGCACGCCCCCCGCGCGTCGCCGGCGCCGTGCGCCCGCGTCGTTCCGCGCGCCCGCGTCGTTCCGCGCGCCCGCGTCGTTCCGCGCGCCCGCGTCGTTCCGCGCGCCCGCATCGTTCCGCGCACCGGCACTGCACCGCGCGCTCGTCGTGCGCTTCGTGCGAGCGTCCCACCGTGTGGGCGCGCTGGATGGCCTGGACAGGAGCTGCGAGAGGAGACGTGGGGCGGGGCGCCGTGCGCGGCGCTGTGGGATCGCTGGTCAGCCGGGTCGCGCTACGACATCCGCCGGCGCAGCGATTCGATCTCGTCCTTCGCGGCGAGCTTGTGTTTCTTGAGCTGGGCTGCCTCCATCCTCTCCCCCGGTGTTAAGAAGGCCCGTCGACCCAGCTGCCTGAGCCGCGAGTCGAGCTCGCGATGACGCGCTTCCGCCATGCTCAGCCGCTGCTCCGGGCCGACTGCCGTCATCGCGCGAGGAGAGATGATCTGATGCTTCATGTACCCACCTCCAAGGCCCACAAGAGGGCCGTGATGCCTTCGAGAGCCCACAACAGAAGCCCTCGTTCCGATCGTCGCTGGAGAGGAGATCGCCGCCGCGAGCTATGAGCGAACAGCGGCCTGTTGAACGAAGCGAGATTACCGCATCATGGCGGCTCGATGCAGGCTTTTTGTCGGGGGGTACCCTCTGTAACATCCCGGAACAGCAGCTGAAACCAGGGTTTGCCCTACAGGCGCACAGCGGTACACCTTCGTTCCGGACGGCCAGGCTGGCATCTCCGTCCGCGCGAGAGGGACAACCTCGACCGTGGGGCTATTCTTCCCGGGCCATGTCGCTTCCCCGCATCGCCCCGCTCGCCGTCCTGACCGCTGTGATCGCCTCGGTCGGATGCACCTCCGGGGCCACCGCGCGCTCCCCGCAGGCGGCCTCGGCGCGCGCGCCGGTCGAGCTCGCGCCGGTCGTCGTCTCGCCCTACTCGGACGCGGAGCTCGCGGCGGAGTTCGAGCGGGCGCGCGCGCTGCTCCTGGCCGACAAGGCGCGCGAGGCGGCGCCCCTGTTCGATCGGCTGGTCCGCCTCGCGCCGGACGGCGAGGTCGCGCCGCCCAGCCTGTTCAACGCCGGGCTCGCGCACGAGGCGCTCGGCGATCGCGCGCTCGCGGCCGAGCGCTACCGCGAGGTCGCGCGGCGCTTCCCGGACCACGCGGTCGCGCGCGGCGCCCTCTTCCGGCTCGCGCGCGCGGCGGCCGCCCTCGAGCGGTGGCCCGAGCTCGTCGAGGTCGCGCGCCGCCTGCTCGGCCTCGGCGATCTGAGCGTCCTCGAGGCGATCGAGGCGCGCGGCGCCCTCGCGCTCGGCCTCGTGGAGCAGGATCTCGTGGAGGCGGCGGCGCGTCAGATCGGGCTCGCGCGCGATCTCATCGAGGCGCACCGGCTGGGCGAGGCGGGCAAGCCGCCGCTCGAGCTCGCGCAGGTGAGCTTCGCGCTCGGCGAGGTGCGGCGGCGCCGGAGCGAGGCGATCACCTTCGTGCCGGCGCCGCCAGACTTCGCCGAGGCGCTGGAGCGGCGCTGCCAGGGGCTGCTCGACGCGCAGAGCGCCTACACCGAGGCCATGCGGAGCCTCGACGCCCACTGGTCGGCGATGGCGGGCTACCGCATCGGGCAGCTCTACAAGGAGCTCCACCGCGACGTGATGCAGGTCCCGCCGCCGCCGAGCGCCGACACCCCGAGGAAGAAGCTGCTCTTCGAGGGGGCGATGCGCCTGCGCTACCGCGTGCTCCTGGAGAAGGGGCAGAAGATGCTGGCCGGCACCGTCCGCCTCGGCGATCGCACCGGGGAGGCGCCTTCGTGGGTCCTCCGGGCCCGCGACGCGCAGCGCGAGATCGAGCTTTCGCTCGCCGACGAGCAGGCGGCCCTGGCGCGGCTCCCGTTCACCGAGGCCGAGCTCCTGGCCGCGCTCGACGCCCTGAAGACCGAGGCGCCGCGGCGGCCGTGATCCCCGCGCGGGCGGCGGCGGCCTGAGCGCCGCGCGGGCGGCGGCCCTGGGCCCCGCGCGGGCGGCGGCCGGGCGCGAGGCGCTCAGTTCAGCTTCGGCTCGCACCCGAAGAGCACGTCGAGCTTCGCCTGCACCTCGCCTTGCACCGCCCTGCAGGACGCGGGGCAGAGGACGATCTTCTTCGGTTGCAGCTCGTCGTCGTAATACCACCCTGGCCCCGCGCCGCAGTCGGCCTCGCCGTCCGCCTTCGGGATCTCCAGCGCGCTGGCGCTCGCCGTCGCGAACTTCACCGCGACCCGGCTCGTGTCCAGCGTCGCGCCCGCGGGCGGGTCGGGGATGAGGAGCTCGCAGGGCAGCGCCGACGCGCGGATCTCGGCCATCTTCGCCGAGAACGCGGCGACGTCCGCGGTGACGTCGAACGCGCGCGCCGTCCCGCCCGCGGCGGCGATCTGATCCAGGTTGGACACGGTCGAGCCCTCCACGGCGATGACGTACGTCTGGACGCCGTTGTAGTTGAGCGCCCGCTGCGCGATCTCCGCGGTGCTCGCGACGGTGTTGTCGGCGCACCCGGACGGATCGCCGTCGGTCGCGAGCACGACGATGACCTTGTGGGACGGGTTGGCGTCCTTGTAGGCGGTCGCGTTCGAGAGCACCCCCTGGAGCGCCGGGCGCATGGGCGTCCCCCCGCCCGGCGCGGTGCGCTGGATGGAGGCGCAGATCTCCGGCGTGTGCAGCGGCAGCTCGCCGATGGCGACCGCGAGCTCGTCATAGACCGTGTGCTCGCAGTCGTTCGTTCCATTGTTGCCGCGCGGGAAGTAGGTCAGCCCCACGTTCATCCCGGCGGAGGCGGCGTCGTTCACGAACGTGGAGAGCGCGCTCGTGACGCCGCTCCATTTCGCGCCGAGCATGCTCCCGGAGCGATCGAGCAAAATGAGCATATCGAGCGGCATGAGCGCGGCCTCCGCGCTCGTCTGGGCGCAGGAGGAGCCCTCGTCGAAGCCGCCCTCGCCGGTCGCGCCGAACCCTCCCGCGCCGAGCGACGCGCCTCCGCCCGTGGCGCTCGCTCCGAAGGCGCCGCCTCCGCCGCCCCCGCCGTCCTCCGGCGGGTCGACGCGCGCGGGCCTCCTCTCCTCGGTGGCCGCGCAGCCGCCCGACGGCGCGGCCAGCCCGGCGGCGACGAGGAAAGGGGCAAACACCAAATGACGTCGGAAGGACATCTCTGCGCTCCTCTTCAAATTGATGCGACGTGGCTCGCGGCCGCGAGGGCTCCACGCGCGAAGTGGTCTGTCTATCGAGGGGGGCGAGCTCCGAGACGATCTCGTCAGCATACTGCAACTCTCGAGCGAGGGGCGATAGGGGCTCTCCGGTTTGTGGGCCTCCTTGGTGACGTGATGTCTTTGCTCTCGTCGCTGTCTTGTTTTCGTGGCTCCTCACGGCCCCTCGCGACGCGAGAGGCCTCGTGTGCTCTTTGACACCGCACACCGCACACCGTGCACCGCGCGGCCGCCGGCGCCGCGGCGCGGCGCGCGAGGACCGTTCCGGGTGCTCGCGCGCGGGAACATCATGTTTCCTTGCGCGGCCGCGAAGGACGCGTAATTCCCACGAGGTGCGTCACGCTTGCTGGAAAGAGGCGAACATGACTAGGTGGATTCCATGGGTAATTGCCGCTGTCGCCCTGACGGATCTCGGCTGTTCGACCGCGACGTCCGCTGGCAGCTCGGGCGCGGCGGGGGACGGCGGCGCGCCGGGCGCGAGCGGCGCGAGCGGCGCGAGCGGTGGGGGCAGCGGGGGCGGCGCCGGCGCTCCGTGCGAGATCGACTGTTCGCTCGTCCCGACGCCGCAGTGCATGGCGGCCGTGTGCAACGAGGCGACGCGCAAGTGCGAGCTCGTCCCCAGCGCGGGCGGGGAGCCGTGCGACGACCGGGACGCCTGCACGGTCGGCGAGGCGTGCGCGGACGGCGTGTGTCAGGGCGGCGCGCAGGAGGACTGCGGCATCGAGCCGGACAGCTGTCATGTCGTCACGTGCGTCGACGCGCGCGGCGAGCCCCGCTGCGGGGTGGAGCCGAAGGAGGACGGGGCGTCGTGCGTGACGGAAGATCGCTGCGTGCTGAGCGCCGCGTGCGCGGACGGCGCCTGCGTCGGGACCCAGCGGGATTGCTTCTTCTTCCAAGTGCCGGACTCCTGTCATGTGGGCGAGTGCAACCCGGCCACCGGTGCGTGCGAGGCGGTCCCCGGGAACGAGGGCGCGCCGTGCGCGGACTCCGGCGACCTGTGCATGGTCGGCAAGACCTGCCAGAGCGGCCGCTGCGAGGGGGGCGTCCCCAAGGACTGCAGCGCGCTGAGCGTCGGGTGCAACGATGGCGCCTGTGATCCGGGCTCTGGCAATTGCTATGCTGAGCCGATCGCGCCGGGCGGCGCCTGCCTCTCCGGGACCGACGAGTGCAATCGTGGCGTCTGCGACGAGCACGGCGCCTGTATTTCCATCCCTACCCCGGGGGCGTCGTGCTCCTCACGGACGGTCGGCTGCACGCGCGGCGTCTGCAGCGACGCCGGGGTGTGCACGGCGCGCTCGGTCCCCGACGGGGGCGTCTGCGTCGACGGCGACTGGTGCACCGTGGGGGAGTCCTGCCTTGCCGGCGTCTGCCAGGGCGGCGGCGCCGCCGCGACGCCGGCCGTCTATTTCCGGGATACGTTCGAGAGCAACGCGGCCGGGTGGGAGCTCGGTCCGACCTGGCAGATCGGCGCGGCGGCGGCGTCCACCGGGCAGACCTACGGGCACGCCGATCCGGCGCTCGATCATACGGAGACGCCGGACAACGGGGTGGCCGGCGTGGTCATCGGAGGGAACGCGCCTCCGGGCGTTCATCCGTATTTCTATCTGACGAGCCCAGTCATCAACGCCGATGTCGAGGGCGGCGTGTATCTGACGTTCTGGCGCTTCCTGAACAGCGATGAGGCGCCCCACATGACGAACCGGGTCGAGGTCTACGACGGCGTCCGGTGGAAGGTGCTCTTCGAGTCGGGGACCTACCCCGGCGTCCGCGACCCGGCCTGGACGAAGATCCGTTACGACCTGACCCCCCACAAGAGCGCGCGCCTGCGGATCCGGTTCGGCTACGAGATCGGGCGGGACTCCTTCGTCGACACCGTGTCGAGCTGGAACATCGACGACGTGGAGATCGCGAACGCGGCTTGCCCGTAGCGCGCGACGCGGAGGCTCGGGCCAGCGAGGCGCGGAGGGCGCGCGGCGGCGCAGGGGCGCTGCGCGCTCCGCGGCTCCTCTCGGAGGCTCGAGGCGCCGCCGCCCCGATTCACCGCTCCACGACCGGCGCGAGCGCGGCGGCGATCGCGCGGGAGACCTCCTCGACCGTGCCGCCCCCGTCGACGTGGATGACGCGGTCCCCCGGCACGAGCTCCTCCGCCCGGCGGTAGGCCTCCGCGAGCCGCGCCTGCAGCTCGGTCTTCTCGAACAGCTCCTCTGCCCCCCCGCGGCCGCGGCGCCGCTGCTCGGCGATCTCCGGCGCGACGTCGATCACCACCGTGGCGTCGGGCCGCCGCGCGTAACGGTTCAGCGTCCGGATCCATTCGAGAATATCCCCGGGCTCCCCGCCGTCGGCGGCCGTCGTGGACTGGTAGGCGAGGCTCGACAGGTCGTAGCGATCCGAGATCACGACGTACCCGTCGCGGAGGAGCGGCTCGACCTCGGCGCCGAGGTGATCGAGGCGGTCGGCCGAGAAGAGGAGCGCCATCACCTCGGCCTGGCGGGCGCTGGGCAGCGAGATCCGGTGGGTCAGCACCTGCCGGAGCAGCGCGCCCACCGGCCCGGCGCTCGGCTCGCGGGTGACGTGGACGAGGCGCCGCGCGGCCCTGAGGTGCGCCGCGTAGCGCTCGGCCTGCGTGCTCGTCCCGGCGCCGTCGATGCCCTCGAAGACGAGGAAGACGCCGCGGCCGGCGTGTCCGGCCGGGCGCGGGGACGGGGCGGCGGCCTCCTGCTCGGCGCTCGTCCTCGCCGTCATCTACCCGATCTCCTCGACAGCGACGGGCGGCGCGTCCGCCCCGAGGACGACGTTGTCGATGAGGCGCGCCGTCCCGAGGCGGACGGCGACCGCGAGCAGGGCCCGGTCGCCGATCGCGGCCTCCTCGCTCCAGATCGCGAGGGACTCCGGGTCGGCGAGGTCGACGTAATCGATGCTCGTCGCGACGGCCGCGAGGCGCGCGCGCGCCGGCCCGAGGAGCGCGGCGGGGCGCCGCTCGCCGCGGGCGAAGGCGCGGCACGCCTCGGCCAGGGCGAGCGGGATGGCGCGCGCCGCGCTCCGCTGCTCGGGCGAGAGGTACGCGTTGCGCGACGACATGGCGAGGCCGTCGGGCTCGCGCAGCGTCGTCGCCCCGACGACCTCGACGGGCAGGAACAGGTCGGCGACGAGCCGCCGGATCACCTGGAGCTGCTGGTAGTCCTTCCGGCCGAAGACGGCGACGCAGGGGCCGGCGAGCGCGAGCAGCTTCGTGACCACGGTGGCGACGCCCTCGAAGTGCCCGGGACGGTGGACGCCGCAGAGCGGGGCCGCGGTCGCGCCGACGCGCACGCGCGTCTCCTCGCCGGGCGGGTACATCGCGTCGACCTCGGGCGCGAACACGCCGGCGGCGCCGGCCTCGGCGCACGTGGCGCGGTCGCGCTCGAGCATCCGCGGGTAGCGCGCGAGGTCCTCGCCCGCGCCGAACTGCGTCGGGTTGACGAAGATGGTCACCGCGACGAAGTCCGCTCTCCGCCGCGCCTCCGCGATCAGCGCGAGGTGGCCTGCGTGGAGCGCGCCCATCGTCGGAACGAGGCCGACGCGGCGCCCCGCCGCGCGCGCCCGCTCGCAAGCGCGCCTCAGCTCGTCCGGATGTCGCCAGAAATCCATGGGCGGACCCTACCAGACCTGGGCTAACTTCGGAGCTTCGACCATGATCGACCTGCCCTCTTCCACCGACACCACCTTCGGCTCCGGCCCAGGCGGCGACTCGGATACCGCTCAGGCCGACCGGCCCGGCGCGGGCTCCGGCGACTCGGCCGGCGCGAGGTCGGGAGCGAGCGCCGCCCCGGCGAGCGGCCCGGTGTCGATCCCCGCCGCGTCGGGCCCCGCCGCGGCGGGGCCGATCCCGATCGAAGGGGACCCGAATCACTACCTGAACCGGGAGCTCTCGTGGCTCGAGTTCAACGCGCGGGTGCTGGCGGAGGCGAGATCGCACGAGGTGCCGCTGTTCGAGCGCCTCAAGTTCCTGAGCATCTTCTTCTCCAACCTCGACGAGTTCTTCATGGTGCGCGTCGCCGGCCTCCAGGCGCAGACGCAGCGCACGATCGCGGAGGTCCCGCCGGACGGGCTCACGCCGCACGAGCAGCTCGTGGCGATCGGCGCGCGGGTCCACGCGCTCGTCGACGACGCCTACCAGCTGTGGAACTCGGACCTGATCCCGGCGCTCCAGCGCGCCGGCATCGTGATCGTCAAGCCGGACGAGCTCGGCCCGACCGAGCTCAGCGCGCTCGACGATCGGTTCCGCACCGACATCTTCCCGATCCTCACGCCGATCGCGATCGACCCGGGGCACCCGTTCCCGCACCTGCGCAACAAGATGATCAACCTCGGGATCATGTTCTCCCGGGAGCACGAGGCGCAGGAGCCGGGCTTCGCCGTCATCCAGGTGCCGCCGATGCTGAGCCGGCTGATGAAGGTCCGCGTGGAGGGCGCGACGCGCGCCTTCGTCCTGCTCGAGGACGTGATCGCCCGCCACGTGAAGGATTTCTTCCCCTCCGGAAGGCTGCGGGGCACGTACCCCTTCCGCGTCACCCGGAACTGGGACCTCGAGATCGACGAGGAGGAGGGCGAGGACCTCCTCGAGACGATCCAGGCCGAGCTCCGCCGGCGCGACCGCGGCAACGCCGTGCGCCTGGAGATCGGCATCGGCGAGGGCGCCGGCACCTCGGTCCAGCGGCTCTGCCGCGCCCTCAAGGTCGACGCGTCGCTCGCGGTCTACCGGGTGCCTGGGCCGCTCCACATCGCCGATCTCATGGGCATCGTCGCGGAAGACGAGCGCCGCGAGTACCGCGACGAGCCGTTCTCGCCGCAGGTCCCGCCGCTCTTCCGCGACGTCGAGGACGTCTTCGCCGTCATCCGGGAGCAGGACGTGCTCCTGCACCACCCGTACGAGTCGTTCGATCCGATCGCCGAGTTCGTCTCCCGCGCGGCGGACGATCCGAACGTCCTCGCGATCAAGCAGACGCTCTACCGGACCGGCGGCGACTCGCCGATCTTGAAGGCGCTCGCGCGCGCGGCCGAGAGCGGCAAGCAGGTGACGGCCATCGTCGAGCTGAAGGCGCGCTTCGACGAGGCGAGCAACATCCAGTGGGCGAGGACGCTCGAGCAGAGCGGCGTGCAGGTGATCTACGGCCTGCTCGGGCTGAAGACGCACGCGAAGGCGCTGCTCGTCGTGCGGCGCGAGAAGGACAAGCTGCGCCGCTACGTGCACCTGTCGACGGGCAACTACAACCCGCAGACCGCGCGGCTCTACACCGACATCGGCCTGTTCACCGCGAACCGGGAGATCGGCGAGGACATGACCTCGCTCTTCAACCTGCTCACCGGCTACAGCGCGCCGCCCAAGTGGAACCGCCTCATCGTGGCGCCGCTCGGCCTGCACGAGGCGGTGCTGGGCCTCATCGCGCGCGAGGCGGCGCACGCGCGGGCCGGGCGCAAGGCGGAGATCGTGGCGCAGATGAACGCGCTCGTGGACGTCGACGTCATCGACGCGCTCTACGCGGCGTCGCAGGCCGGGGTCGACATCAAGCTCGCGGTGCGCGGCATCTGCTGCCTCCGGCCGGGGATCCCGGGGCTCTCGGAGCGGATCCAGGTGCGCGCGATCATCGATCGGTTCCTCGAGCACAAGCGGCTGTTCCGGTTCGCGAACGGCGGCAACGAGGAGGTCTACATGTCGAGCGCCGACTGGATGCCGCGCAACTTCC
Organism: Sorangium sp. So ce836; assembly: GCF_028553905.1. Lineage (NCBI taxonomy): Bacteria > Pseudomonadati > Myxococcota > Polyangiales > Polyangiaceae > Sorangium > Sorangium sp. So ce836. The sequence continues at coordinate 1,675,366 of NZ_CP102233.1, forward strand.
ACCGCCGGGTCGAGCTGATGGTCCCGATCATCGAGCCGGCCATCCGCTCGCGCGTCGACGACATGCTGAACACCGTGACCTCGGACACGGCGAAGACCTGGGAGCTCGCGAGCGACGGCAGCTACCACAAGCTCCAGGTGCCGAGCGGCGCCCCGCAGCTGCGGTCGCAGCAGCGCTTCATCGAGCTCGCGCGCGAGCGGGTGAAGCTCAGCGATCCGCTGGCGCGCGGCGGCGGCCGCTTCCACATCCTCCGCATGCCCGCGAGCGCGCCGGACGGCGAGTCGCGGCACCGCAAGGGCGGCAAGAAGAAGAAGGGCCTATCCTGAGCGACGGCGCGCCCCGGCGGCCTCGCGCGGGCCGGGGGCGGGCGAGGGGAGCGCCGTCAGAACCGCGTCCGCAGCGCGGCGGACCCGGGGCCGAACGAGAGCGTCGTCTGGGCGGGCTCCTCGGGCGCCTCCGCGGTGGCCGGCACCTTCTTGCCGCCGATGATCCAGAGCGGGATGCCCACGGCGAGCATGATGCCGCCTCCGATCGAGACGAGCGCGCCGGCGACCTGGCGGGGGCCGTCGGTGCGCGTGTCGCAGATGCCCGTGCCGCCGCCGAAATCGCAATAGATCTCGTAGCGCTCGCTCGCCGAGGCGAGCAGGCCGGTGCCGGCGAAGAACGCGATCGTGCCGCCGGCGGTGAGCGCGATGCCGCCCAGCATCAAGCCTGGGCTGTTTCGGCGCAGCGGGACCGGCGGCGGCGCAGGCGGGATCGCCTCTGCGTGCGACGGGTAGCCCGGCGGGAGCGGCGGGTAGGCGCCGCCGTAGGGCGCGTAGCCGCCCTGGTAGCCGGGCGGCGGGTAGCCAGGCGATGCTCCCGGCGGGGGCGGAGGGGCCTGCTGCGGCGGCGCGGGGTACGGCGGCGCGGGGTACGGCGCCGCTGGCGAGGGCGGCGCGGCGCCGGGCGGCGCGATGGGCGCGGGCGTCGCAGCGTCCGTCGCCGCGGGGGGAGCGCTGCCGGGCTGCGGCGCAGCGGGCGGCGCAGCGGCCGGCGGCGCAGCGCCCGGCTGTGACGTGACCGGCGGCACGGCGGCCGCGCCGGGCTGACGTGGAGCGGCCCCTGGCTGGGCCGGCGGCGCCGCAGGAGGCTGCCGTTGCGGCGCAGGTTGCGCGGGCGCGGTCGTCGCGACGAGGAGGCCGGACAGCGCGACGGCGAGCGGCAGGGCGAGCGTCCGACCGCACGGGAGCGGCGAGGGGCGCGACGTGCGGGCGGCGTCGGGCGAGGCATTCAAGCGAAGCATCTCGGGCGTCCTTTCATCGCAGCGGTTTCGGTCATTCGTAGGGCGCGTCGGCGGGCCTTGGCGCTGGGTCCGGCGGGGGCGCGGCGCCGGCCGGCGGCGTGGCTCCAGCCGGCGGCGTGGCTCCAGCCGGCGGCGCGGTTCCGGCCGGCGGCGCGGCTCCGGCCGGCGGCGCGGCTCCAGCCGGCGGCGTCGCGCCGGTTGCCTGCGTTGCCGAGGCCTGCGGCGTCGCTCCGGCCGGCACGGCGGCTGGCTTCGCCGCGCTCGCGCGTTTCTTCGGCGGCGCTGCGGCTGCGGCTGCGGACGCGGCGCCCGCCGCTGCCCCCTGCGGGCCGGCGCTGGTCGCAGCGCGCTGCGAGGCCGCAGCGCTCGCCGGCGCCGCTGCGGTCGCTTCGGCCGTGACGATGGTCGGCGGCGACGAGTCGACGGGAGGTCGCGCCGGCGGCTCGCTCGCCTCCGCGGGCGCCTCAGCAGGCGCGCTGGAGGGCTCCGGCGCCGCGCGCTCCTGCGGCGGGGGAGCGGCGCTCGCGGGCTCCGCCCTGGCGCGCTCCGGCGCGCGGGGCGACTGCGCGGCGAACACGATCACCGCGGCGAGCGCCACGACGCCCAGGAAGACGAGGAGCACGCGATCTCTCCCCGCCTTCGAGCGCGCCCCGCCGCCGCGGGCTCGCGCGGGCTCCGCGCCCTTCGCAGCGGCGGCGCCTCGCGCTCGCGCGGGCTCCGCGCCCTTCGCAGCGGCGGCGCCGCGCGCTCGCGCGGGCTCCGCGCCCTTCGCGGCGGCGGCGCCGCGCGCTCGCCCGCTGAGCGCGTCGTCTCCCTGGCGGCCCGTCGCGGGCTCGACCCGTGCTCGATCCGCCGCATCGTCGACCGGGTCGCTGCGCGACGGCGGCCCCGCGATCCTCGCGTCCACGCGGGACGCAGCCCCTGACGCGGCGCCGTTCTGCGGCGCCTTCCGCCGGCTTTCTTTACGCTGAGCGCGTGAAGGCTTCTTCGCCACGCAGCGACCGTACCGAACAGCAGCCGGGCCGCCAAGAGCCGCCGGCGCGCGCCGGCGTCCGCTTCGTGCCGCGCGCGAGCGCCCTGCGCAGCGCTCTCCCGAGCGGCGCGATCGCGCGCCGGTCAACCGCTCCAGGGCGCGCCCGAGCACCGCGCCCATCGCCGAAGATGCCGCCGAAGATCAGCGCGCGGATGCATCCAGCAGGAACGGGCGTCGTACCGCTTGACACGGTTCGGCTCCTGGGTATCCTGCGCGTCCCCATCCCTCAGGTGGAAATCCGCGTCTCTATGCCGACCATCAGCCAGCTCATCCGCCAAGGCCGCGAGGCCGCCCGCTACAAGACGGCCTCTCCTGCGCTCAAGTCCTGCCCGCAGCGCCGAGGCGTGTGCGTACGTGTCTATACCACGACGCCGAAGAAGCCCAACTCGGCGCTCCGCAAGGTCTGCCGTGTCAGGCTGAGCAACCAGATGGAAGTGACGAGCTACATCCCGGGCGAAGGCCACAACCTGCAGGAGCACTCGGTCGTCCTCATCCGTGGCGGCCGCGTGAAGGACCTGCCGGGCGTGCGCTACCACGTCGTCCGCGGCACGCTCGACGCGTCCGGCGCCGCCGGGCCGAGCTCCACCAACAAAGCCACCCGCAACCGCAAGCGCTCGAAGTACGGCGTGAAGCGCCCGAAGGCCTGACCGGGCGATAGCCGAGCAGAGGAACGAAGATGCCCCGTCGTCGCGAAGTCCCGAAGCGGAAGATCATCCCGGACCCGAAGTACAAGGACAAGCTCGTCGCCAAGTTCACGAACTCCCTGATGCAGTCGGGCAAGAAGGCGACCGCCGAGGGGATCCTCTACGGCGCCTTCGACATCGTGCGCGACCGCTTCAAGGAGGAGCCGATCGACGTCTTCCGGAAGGCGCTCGACAACGTGAAGCCGAAGCTCGAGGTGAAGAGCCGGCGCGTCGGCGGCGCGACCTACCAGGTCCCCGTCGAGGTCCGCCCGGAGCGGCGCGTCGCGCTGGCGATGCGGTGGCTCGTGACCTACTCCCGCGGCCGCGGCGAGAAGACGATGCGCGAGCGGCTCGCCGCCGAGCTCGTCGACGCGGCGCAGAACCGCGGCAACGCGGTCAAGAAGCGGGACGACACGCACAAGATGGCGGAGGCCAACAAGGCGTTCGCCCACTACCGGTGGTAGGTGAGCGAGGCGGCCAGCGCGGATCCCGGATCTGCGCTGGTTCGTTCATTTGACGGTTCGTCACGTCGCATTCCCAGGCGAGGAGACGCGTAGAGCGAGATGGCACAGTCGACATAAGGATCGGGTTACAGAGCCGGTCTTCTCGAGGGAGCGCGACAGCGCTCGCCTCCCGGAGACCTAGAAAAGTTGCTGCTGTACCCCGACACCCTCTCCAGGTTCAAGTGCCCGCCACAACGGAGGCGGGACGGGCTGGAGAGGGTGTTTTGCATCCTGAGTCCGGAACCCTCACCCCACGCATCACACGACGGAGAAGGAAAAGTGGCACGCGAGTACAGCCTGGAACGGACGCGCAACATCGGGATCATGGCCCACATCGACGCGGGCAAGACGACGGTGACCGAGCGCATCCTTTATTACTCGGGTGTCAACTACAAGATCGGCGAGGTCCACGAGGGCGCCGCGACGATGGACTGGATGGTCCAGGAGCAGGAGCGCGGCATCACCATCACGTCCGCCGCGACGAACTGCTTCTGGTCGCCGGAGCAGGGGCCCCAGAAGGGCGTCTCTCACCGGATCAACATCATCGACACCCCCGGTCACGTCGACTTCACGATCGAGGTCGAGCGCAGCCTCCGCGTGCTCGACGGCGCGGTCGCGGTGTTCGACGGCGGCAACGGCGTCGAGCCGCAGAGCGAGACGGTCTGGCGGCAGGCGGACAAGTACGGCGTCCCGCGCATCGCGTTCATCAACAAGATGGACAAGGTCGGCGCCGACTTCGAGATGTGCGTCGACTCGATCCGCGAGCGCCTCGGCGCGAACCCCGTGGCGATCCACTACCCGCTCGGCGCGGAGGACTCGTTCCGCGGCGTCATCGACCTCGTGACCCTCCGGGCCGCCGTCTTCGACGAGGAGACGAAGGGCCAGCGCTACGAGTGGCAGGAGATCCCCGCCGACCTCTTGCCGCGGTGCAAGGAGCTCCGGGAGAGGCTCATCGAGGCGTGCGCCGACGCGAGCGACAAGGTGATGGAGAAGTTCATCGCCGGCGACATCGACCAGATCACCGAGGAGGAGATCCACGGCGCGCTCCGCGCGGGCACCCTCAGCTTCAAGTTCGTCCCGGTCCTGTGCGGCTCGGCGTTCAAGAACAAGGGGGTTCAGCTGCTGCTCGACAGCGTGGTGAACTACCTGCCGTCGCCGGTCGACATCCCGGCCGTCGAGGGGACGCTGCCCGACAAGAAGGACAAGGTCGTCGCGCGCAAGGCGAGCGACGACGAGCCGTTCGCGGCCCTGGCGTTCAAGATCATGAACGACCAGTTCGGCAACCTCACCTTCTTCCGCGTCTACTCCGGCACGACGAAGAGCGGCGTCAGCGTGCTCAACTCGACCCGCGGCAAGCGGGAGCGGTTCGGGCGCATCCTCCGGATGCACGCGAACAAGCGCGAGGAGATCGACGTCTGCTACGCGGGCAACATCTACGCCGCCGTCGGCCTCCGCGACACCCGCACCGGGGACACGCTCTGCGACGAGAAGCACCCGATCGTGCTGGAGCGGATGGAGTTCCCCGACCCGGTGATCTCGATCGCCATCGAGCCGAAGACCAAGGTCGATCTCGACAAGCTCGGGCTCAGCCTGCAGAAGCTCGCTTATGAAGATCCCTCGTTCCGCACTTACACGAACGAGGACACGGGGCAGACGATCATCGCCGGGATGGGCGAGCTCCACCTCGAGATCATCGTCGACCGCCTGAAGCGCGAGTTCAAGGTCGACGCCAACGTCGGCAAGCCCGAGGTCGCCTACCGCGAGACCATCTCGAAGAAGGCGACGGACGTCGAGGGGCGCTTCGTCCGGCAGTCGGGCGGGCACGGCCAGTTCGGCCACGTGCGGATCGACATCGAGCCGGCCGAGCGCGGCGCGGGCTTCGTGTTCGAGAACGACATCGTCGGCGGCATCATCCCGAAGGAGTTCATCCCCTCGATCGAGAAGGGAATCCGGGACGCGATGGGCCGCGGCGTGCTCGCGGGCTACCCGGTCGTCGACATCAAGGTGCGGCTCCACTTCGGCAGCTACCACGAGGTCGACTCCTCGGGGCCCGCGTTCGAGGTCGCCGCGTCGATGGCCTTCCAGGAGGGCGCGAAGCGGGCGGGCCTCGTGCTCCTCGAGCCGATGATGGCCGTCGAGGTCGTCTCTCCCGAGAACTACCTCGGGGACGTCATCGGCGACCTCAACTCGCGACGTGGCCGCATCCTCGATATGGGGCAACGCGCGAACACCCGGGTGATCCGCGCGGAGGTCCCGCTCGCCACCATGTTCGGTTACGCGACCGACGTCCGTTCCAAGACGCAGGGTCGCGCGACTCATTCGATGCAGTTCTCTCATTACGCACCGGTTCCGGCCGCGATCCAGGAAGAGATCGTCGCCAAGCAGCGAGGTTAAGAAGACGCCATGGCCAAGGAGAAATTCACTCGTACGAAGCCGCACGTGAACGTGGGCACCATCGGTCACATCGACCACGGCAAGACCACGCTCACGGCCGCGCTCGTCAAGGTGCAGTCGAAGCGCCAGCTGGCGAAGGCGATCTCGTACGCCGACATCGCGAAGGGCGGGACGGTCCGTGACGAGACCAAGACGGTGACCATCGCGGCGGCGCACGTCGAGTACGAGTCCGAGAAGCGCCACTACGCGCACGTCGACTGCCCCGGGCACGCCGACTACATCAAGAACATGATCACGGGCGCGGCGCAGATGGACGGGGCCATCCTCGTCGTGTCGGCGCTCGACAGCGTGATGCCGCAGACGCGCGAGCACGTGCTGCTCGCCCGGCAGGTCGGCCTGAACCACATCGTCGTGTTCCTGAACAAGTGCGACGCCGTGGACGACCCGGAGATGCTGGACCTGGTCGAGATGGAGGTCCGCGAGCTCCTGTCGAAGTACAAGTTCGACGGCGACAACGCGCCGGTGGTCCGGGGCGCGTCGCTGCCCGCGCTCCAGGGCGACCCGAAGTGGGAGGAGACGATCCAGCAGCTGCTCAACGCGCTGGACAGCTACATCCCCGAGCCGGTGCGCGACATCGACAAGCCGTTCCTGATGGCGGTCGAGGACGTGTTCTCGATCAAGGGCCGCGGCACGGTGGCCACGGGCCGCATCGAGCGCGGCGTGATCAAGGTCGGCGACGAGGTGCAGATCATCGGCTTCAAGGACACGAAGAAGTCGGTCGTGACCGGCGTCGAGATGTTCCGGAAGCTGCTCGACCAGGGGCAGGCGGGCGACAACGTCGGGTGTCTGCTCCGCGGCGTGGAGAAGGAAGAGATCGAGCGCGGCCAGGTGCTGGCGAAGCCCGGGTCGATCACGCCGCACACGAAGTTCACCGGTGAGGTGTACGTCCTCAAGAAGGAGGAGGGCGGGCGCCACACGCCGTTCTTCACCAACTACCGGCCGCAGTTCTACATCCGGACGACGGACGTGACCGGCACGGTGAACCTCCCCGAGGGGGTGAAGATGGTGATGCCGGGCGACAACATCACGATGACGATCGAGCTCATCGCCCCGGTCGCGCTGGAGGAGCAGATGCGCTTCGCCATCCGCGAGGGCGGCAAGACGGTGGGCGCCGGCGTCGTCACCAAGATCCTCGCGTAGGAAGAGCACCATGGCTGATACAACGAAGATCCGGATTCGCCTCAAGGCGTTCGACCACCAGCTGCTCGACAAGTCGACGAGCGATATCGTCGAGACGGCGAAGCGGACCGGCGCCCACGTCGCGGGACCCATCCCGCTGCCCACCGAGATCCGCCGCTACACGGTGCTCCGGGGGCCCCACGTCGACAAGAAGTCGCGCGAGCAGTTCGAGATCCGGACGCACAAGCGGCTTCTCGACATCATCGAGCCGACTCAGCAGACCCTCGACGCGCTGATGAAGCTCGACCTTTCGGCCGGCGTCGACGTCGAGATCAAGAGCTAGGAGTCCAGGTACCATGAAGGTTACCGTCTACAACCTCAAGCGGGAGCAGGTCGGCGAGCTCGACCTCTCGGACGAGGTCTTCGGGACCGAGGTGAAAGAGCACCTCTTCTACGAGGTCGTGAAGGCGCAGCTCGCCTCTCGCCGCTCGGGCACCAAGGCCACCAAGGAGCGGAGCGCGGTCGCCGGCTCCACGAAGAAGCTCTACCGCCAGAAGGGCACCGGCCGCGCTCGCCAGGGCTCGATCCGCGCGCCGCACCACGCGGGCGGCGGCATGGCGCACGCCCTGGAGCCGAAGGACTGGTCGTACCGTCCGCCCCGCAAGGTGCGCATCGGCGCCCTGAAGAGCGCGCTCTCCCTCTTCGCGAAGGAGGGCCGGCTCATCGTGCTCGACAGCCTGGAGGTCCCCGAGGTCAAGACCAAGGCGATCGCGGCCACGCTCACGACGCTGCAGGCGGATAAGAAGTCGCTGGTCGTCGACACGGCCGGGAACGAGAAGCTGGTGAAGAGCCTCCGCAACCTGGAGAACCACCAGTATCTGCCGCCGGAGGGGGTCAACGTCTACGACCTCCTCAGGCACGACCACCTCATCGTCTCGAGGGACGCCGCCAAGGCGCTCGAGGCGCGTTGCCTTCGCTAGTCAGGGGAGTCCGCCATGCAGCCCGAGCAGATTATCCGCCGGCCCATCATCCTCACGGAGAAGTCGAGCCGGCTCCGCGACCAAGGCAACAAGGTCATCTTTGAGGTCCGCCGCGAGGCGAACAAGATCCAGATCAAGGACGCCATCCAGACGCTCTTCAAGGTGGGCGTGGTGGACGTCAACACCATGATCATGCGCGGCAAGGAAAAGCGCATGGGGCGCGGCTATGCGAAGCTGCGCAATTGGAAGAAGGCGATCGTCACCCTCAAAGAGGGCGACGAGATCCAGTTCTTCGACGAGAAGGCGGAATAGCCATGGGAATCAGATCCTTCAAGCCGACCTCGCCGGCGCGGCGCTACTACTCGGTCAGCGACTTCAAGGACATCACGAAGGTCGAGCCCGAGCGGTCGTTGCTCGAGCAGCAGACGTCCACCGGCGGCCGGAACAACAACGGCCGCATCACGTCGCGGTTCCGCGGCGGCGGTCACAAGCAGCGCTACCGGATCATCGATTTCCGGCGCGACAAGATCGGCGTCCCGGCGAAGGTCGCCGCCATCGAGTACGACCCGAACCGGACGGCGCGGATCGCGCTCCTGCACTACGTGGACGGCGAGAAGCGCTACATCCTGGCGCCCGACGGCCTCGCGGTCGGGGCGACGCTGCTCGCGAGCCGGAACGCGGACATCAAGCCGGGCAACAGCCTGACGCTCCGCTTCATCCCGCCCGGCACCTCCATCCACAACGTGGAGGTCAAGAAGGGCAAGGGCGGCCAGCTCGTCCGCTCGGCCGGCGTCGCCGCGCAGCTCATGGCGAAGGACGGCGATTACGCGCAGGTCCGCCTCCCGAGCGGCGAGATCCGCAAGGTGCACCTCGACTGCCGCGCCACGATCGGGCAGGTGTCGAACGCCGAGCACGCGAACATCAGCCTCGGCAAGGCGGGGCGCTCCCGCTGGCTGGGTCGCCGGCCGCACAACCGCGGCGTGACGATGAACCCCGTCGATCATCCGATGGGCGGCGGTGAGGGCCGGACGAGCGGCGGGCGCCACCCGTGCTCGCCGTGGGGTCAGCTCGCCAAGGGCCTCAAGACGCGGAACAACAAGCGCACCGACACGATGATCGTCCGTCGGCGCGGGACCAAGGGTTAGTCATGCCGAGGAGCATTAAGAAGGGGCCCTTCATCGACGGTCACCTGCTGGAGAAGATCCAGGCGGCCCAGGCGACCAACGCCAAGAAGGTGATCAAGACGTGGTCGCGCCGCTCGACGATCCTGCCCGAGTCGGTCGGCCTGACCTTCGCCGTGCACAACGGGAGGAAGTTCGTTCCCGTGTTCGTGACGGAGAACATGGTCGGCCACAAGCTGGGCGAGTTCGCGCCGACGCGTACGTTCCACGGCCACTCCGGGGACAAGAAGGCCAAGGTCGCCAAGGGCGGCGGTCGCTGATCGCTCCGCGGTAGCGCGAGCGATCGACGGCAGGCGGGCGGGGTCGCGGTAGCGATCCCGCCCGTTCGTTTTGTCGCCGGGTGCAGGCGGCTCGCCCTCGTGAAGGCCCTGGACGGGCGACCGCCAAGGCGACAAGGGTGCGAAAGTGCTCAGGAATCTGTGTTCCTGACGCTCCTCGCCTCCAGGCGGCTCACCGAACGCGACGGAGCTAGAACGTGCCGCGCAGGCCGGCGAAGCCGGGGCCGACGAGCAGCTGCGTCGAGGCGGTGCTGCGCGGCGGCTCGCCGGCGCTGCCGCCCGTGAAGCTCAGGACCAGCAGCGTCGTGCTCGCGACGAGCCCGATCGCGCCGACCACGACCCCGACGTTGGCGATCGTCTGCTGGGCCTTGCCCGCATCGACGTCGTCCTTCCGCTCGATGGGGCAGGGGCCCCGGCAGCTCTCGGCGAGATCGCTGTAGGTGCTGTTCGCCATCAAGCCGGCGACCGTGAACACGGCGAGCCCCGCCACGCCCACGCCGCCGGCTGCATAGGCGTAGGGGCGCAGGTACGCCCGCGCCGAGGGCGCCTCCTCGGGCAAGCTCGGTCCCTCGTCGAGGAGCGCGGGACCGCCGTCCGCGGCGCCGGCCTGGCCGGGCTCCTCCGGATCGAGCGAGACGGTCTTCGCTTCGCCCGCCGAGAGATCCAGGGTCTGCGGGATCGAGGTGGTCTTCGTGCGCAGGACGACCTCGGTCTTGCCGGGCTTGACCGGGAACGGCTTGCCCCACCGCTCGCGCGGGACGTCCTTGCCGGCGATCGAGAGGGAGATCGCGGCGTCCGGGCGCGCCACCGCGACCGTCACGAGCGCGATCTTGCGCGCGATCTCGTCGCGCTCGAGCTGCGCCGTCTGCTCCGTCTGGGCGTAGCGCGGCTCGGTCGCCGCGCGGGCCGCGGCCTCCGCCGCGACCTGCTCGAACTCGAGGTACGCCTCGGTGTGCTCGCCCAGATCCGCGAGGCAGCGCGCGATGTACAGGCGTGAGTTCGGGCTCGCCACCGCGGCGTACGAGGCCCGGAACTGCTCCAGCGCGAGCGCGTAGCGCTTGCTCTCGTAGAGGGCGGCGCCCTTCTTGAAGAGGCTCTGCGCCTTCTCCACCGCGTCCGGCGACGGCGTGGCCGCGGGGGCGTCCGCGCCCGCTGCGGGCGCGGGGAGCGTGCACAGGCAGAGGCAAGAGGCCGCACCGAAGAGCAGCGCACGGAGCCAGGGTCGAGGTCGCACGGTGGTCAGATCCCCGAGGGGTTGTACTTCTTTTTGGTGGTCGATTTGGCCGTCGATGCCGGCTTGGGCGCGGGCTTCGTCGAGGTGGACGTCGGCCGAGGCCGCGCGGTCGAGCCAGGGCGCGCGGTCGACGCGGGGCGCGCGGCCTGCGTCGCCGCGGGCGCCGGCGTCGCCGCGGGCGCCGGCGTCGGCGCCGGGAGCGCCTTGGCCGCCGGGGGCGGCGCGTCGTCAGGAGGCGCGGCGGCAGGCGCCGGCGCGTCGTCGGGAGGCGCGGCGGCAGGCGCCGGGGCCTCCTCGGGAGGCGGCGGCGGCGCTGCCTGCGGAGGCTCCGCGGTCGCGGGCGGCGCGGCCGGCGCGGCCTCCGCCGCGCTCGTGGTCGCGCCCGTGGGCGCGGCGGAGGCCGCGGGCTCGGGCGCGGGCAGCGCGTCGACGCGCGCCTTGCCGCTCTCCGAGGTCGCGCGCTCGTCGCCGCCGCGCACGACCAGCGCGACGGCGCCGATCGCCACGCAGAACATCGCCGCGCCGGCCACGATGAGCTGGAGCCGCTTGCGGCGCTGCCCGGTCTCGAACGACCGGTCGACCGCCGTGACCTCACCGACGTCGTTGGCCAGGCTGCGGGAGCCGCCCCTCGTGAAGCGCGCGCCGAGCGCCGCCGCCCTGGAGGCGGGCGGGTCCGCCGCGGCGAGCACCTTCGTGGCGGGCATGCCGGCCGCCGGGAGGACCCGCGGCACGGACGAGCCGAGCGGCTTGCCGTCGCGCGAGGAGGGCCGCGGGCTCGACGGCTCGGCCGGCTCGGCGGGCGAGATGTCGGCCTGCAGCGCGGGCGCGATGATGAGCCGCGGCGGGGCCTCGGCGGGCTTCGCCGGCGCGGCGATCTCCTCGAGCGAGATCGGCTCCAGGCTGACGGGGCTCTCCTCTTCCTGCGCTGCAGCCGGGGGCGCCGCCGCGGCGCGCGAGGCCGCGCCGGCCGCGGCCGCGCCCTCGCGCGCGCCAGGGCCCGGGTCGGGCGGCGCGGCGTGGAGATCCGGCGAGGCGCCGGAGCGCGGCTCCGAGTTCAGGGCCGACCCGGCGTCGACGGCGGCGATCGCGTCGCGGAGCTCCTGCGCGCGCTTCGACTGGATCTCGCCGATCGCCTGCCGCACGAAGGCCGCCACGTCCTCGTCGGTCGTGGGCTCGCCGAGCGTCGACGCCACCTGATCGATCGCCCGCTGCATCTCGGCGCACGTCGAGAAGCGGTTCTCGCGATCCTTCTCGAGCGCCTTGAGGATGATCCGCTCGAGCTCGGGGTGGATCGCGCCGTTCAGCTCGCGCGGGGGGAGCGGGTTCTTGATCGTGATGTTCTCGACGGTCGAGAGCTCGGTCTCGGCGCGGAACGGGTGCAGGCCCGTCGTGAGCACGTACAGCAGCGCGCCGAGCGAGAAGATGTCGCTCCGGCGATCGATGGGGAGCCCGCCGAGCTGCTCGGGCGACAGGTACGGCGTCTTCCCCTTGATGATGCCGCCGGCGCGCGTGACGTGCAGCCGCCCCTTCGACTTCGCCACGCCGAAGTCGACGATCTTCACGAAGCCGGCGGTGGAGATGAGCACGTTCGCCGGCGAGATGTCGCGGTGGACCAGGTCGAGCAGCGCGCCGCTGTCGTCGCGGAGCTCGTGCGCGTTGTGGAGGCCCGCGCAGATCTGGGAGGCGATGCGGAGCACGATCCGCTGCGGGATGCCGCCGAGCCGCTTGGCGGCCTTCTGCAGCGTGCCGGCCGTCTCGCCGTCGACCCACTCCATGACGATGTAGAGGACGTCGTCCTCCTCGCCGAGGTCGAGGATCTCGACCACGTTGGGGTGCCGGATGCGCGCCGCGACCCGCGCCTCGTCGAGGAACATCGACTCGAAGTCGGGGTCGTCGGAGACGTCGGGCAGCATCGTCTTGATCGCGACGATCTTCCGGAAGCCGCGGGTGCCCTGCAGGCGCGCGGCCCAGACGGCCGCCATGCCTCCCTTGGCGACCGGCATGAGGATCTCGTAGCGGCCGAGGGTGCTCCCCGGCCCGAGACGGTCGACGGCCGACGCGGCGCGACCCCACAGCTTCGTCGGGCCCTGGGCGCCCGTCGGCGTGTGGAGCGTCCTGCCGGAGGTCGGCGCCGGCTCGCCGGCGATCGCGAGCTCGTGCGCCGCTGCCGCCGCCGGCGCGGCCGCCCCGCCGCCTGGAGGGGCGAACACCGGCGCGGGCGGCGCCCTCAGCGCGGCAGGGATGGCCGGCGAGGTAGACGACGCCGGCGCAGGAGAAGGCGGCGCCTGGAGAGGCGCAGGCGGCGCGGCGGGCGCGGGGGTCGCCGGCGCCGCGGTCGCCGCGGCGGGCGCAGCGGCCGGCGCGGGCGCCGCGGGGGACCGGAGCAGGGCCGGCGCCACGGGCACCGCGGGCACCACCGGCGCGCGCGGTGTGGCCGGCGCCGGCGATGCCGCGGGCGCGCCGGCGGCACGCGGCGCGGGCGGTACGGCGGGCACCACCGGGACGCGAGGCGCGGCAGGAGCCGGCGGCGCGGCGGGCGGCACGGGTACGCGCGGCGTCACCGGGCTCGCCGCGGTCGCAGACCCGGCAGCCGCGGGCGGCGCAACGCCGGCAGCCGCGGGCGCCGCGGGCGGCGACGGCACCCCTCGCGGCGCCGGCGGGCGCGGCGGCCTCGGGAGCGGCGCGGCCGGAACGGGCGTCGGCCGCTTCGGCACCGTGCCCTCGGCCGGCGTCGGCGTTGTCCGCGCCGCAACCAGGCTGTCCCCCGGATCGCCGGGCCGCGGCACGCCCGGCCGCGCAGGCGGCTGCTCCTTCCGCGCGGCCGTCGCCGTCGCCGCCGCGGGGACCTCGGGCCTCGCCACGGCGGCGTCGCGGCTCTCCGTCTTCTCGCTCGAGAGCTCGATCCGCGGCAGCGTCGCCGCAGGGGGCCGCGGCGCGGGCAAGCCGCGGCCGGCGACGTCGTCCGGCGAGCCCCAGTCGACGTCCACGTCCACGTCGGCGTGCGCCGCCGGCCCGGCGCCGTTCGACGCGCCGGCCCCTGCCTTGGCCGCGAGGCCGTTCTTCGGCGCCGCGGCCTCCTTCGGCGCGGTCGCGCCGCCGGACGGGCGGAGCTGGCTCGCGGCGACCGCGGCGCCCGCGACCGCCGGCGGGCCTGGCGTCCCACGCGGGCGCGGAGACGGCGCGGTGATCGCGTGGCGGGCGCCATCGCCGCGCGGGGAGAGCGCGCTCTCGACCACGGGGATCGCCACGCCCACCAGCGTCGCGCCGCGCGCGCGCGGCGGCGGCGACAGCTGCGACCCGGTCGCGCCCGCCATCGCCGCCGCGATCATCGTCCTGCGCGGCTCGATCGTCTTGCCGGCCAGCCGGCTCACCGTCGCGGCGACGTCCTCCGCCGCGGCGATCCGCCCCGCGCCCGCGGCCTCCAGCGCCGCGAGCATCGCCGACGCGCTCTCGAAGCGGCGCGCCGGATCGCGCTCGAGCGCGGTCCGGACGACCTCGGCGACCTCGGCCGGGACGGCGCCCGCCGCGAGCGGCGGGATGGGCGCCGTCTGCACCTTCTGGATGACCGCGGACTCCAGCTTCGACGAGAACAGCCGCTGCCGCGCGAGCAGCTCCCAGAGGATCACGCCGACCGAGAAGAGATCAGCGGGCGGATCGAGCGGGGCCGCCGTGTGCGCCGCCATCGCCTTGACCCGCTCCGGCGCGGCATAGGCCAGGCGATCGGGGTTCCTCGTCCCCATGGGCGCGAGCCCGGCGATGGCCCGCGCGACGCCGAGCCCGCTCACCCGCGCGACCCCGTCGATGCCGATGGTGACGTGGGTCGGGTTCAGCTCGCCATGCACGAGCGGCGCCGGCTCGGTCGCGTGCGCGGACGCGAGCGCGCGCAGCACGTCGGCCCCGATCCGGAGCGCGACCGGGAGCGGCAGCCCCTCGGCGCCGGCCGCCGAGACGAGCGCGCCGAGCGGCTCGCCCTCCACGTACTCCGAGACGATGAACACCTCGCCGTCGGCGACGCGCGCGTCGACCACCGAGAGCACGTTGGGGAAGCGGACCTGTTGCGCCATCCCGGCCTCGCGGAGGATGCCGTCCGCGGTCTCGGGCTTCTTCGTGAGGTGCCGGTAGATGCGCAGGATCGTGACAGGCGCGGCGCTCGCCGCCTCACCGTCGTCGGACGCCGCCCGCGCGAGCCACGTGGACCCGATCCCGCCGCCGGAGAGCTCTTTCAGCAGCTCATAATTGCCGAGTCGCGAAGCAGAGCCCGCACCGGGCGGCCTGTCGAGCGCCATGGGACTTGCATGCTATCAGGACGTCAGAAGCTGGATCCAGCGTTCATGGCCGCGGACACGGCGAGCTTGGCCGTGTCCGGAGCGCCCTGTCAGGCGCACCTAGAGCGCGGTCCGAGCGGGCGCCTGACGCCCCTGGCCAGCGCCGCGCGCGCCGCGAAAAGCCTTCAAATCGGCGCGATCTCGGCGGCGCGCCGCTGTCGCGCTCGCGGCTTGACACGCCGGCGACGAGCGCTAAGCCGCGCGACGCGATCGCTCTCGCTGCGAGCGTGGCCGCGGCGCGCCCGCGCTCGCAGCGAGGGGTGAGGGCTCCTCCGCGCGCACACAAGTGCTCGGGTGTGGGGGGCCCGGCGCGGGCCGTCCCGGTCGGCGCCGCGCGTGGCGCGCGCGCCGCGCTGGCGATCGCCCGGCGAGGCGAGCGGTCCGCCGCGCGCGCTCCGCGCGCCAGAGATCCCGCCCTGGATCGCGGGCGCGCGGAGCGAGCGAGGCCGGCGGACCCGGCCAGCTCAGGGGCGCGGCGCGCCGATCGCGATGGGGTGAACGGTCAGCGTCACGAACCGCGTGCGGCGCTCGTGGCTCGAGAACGCGCTCGCGGCGACGGGGATCCCGTGCCGCAGCGCCACGGCCACGTGCGGGCCCGGATCGACCCGGATCGCGCGCGATGGCTGCGCCTCCTCGCCGTCGAGCAGCAGCGTCACGCCCTCGGTCGCGCCGGCGAGGTTCAGCACGATCCGGGGCATCCGCCCCTCGAGGTCCTGGAGGCGCGCGTCGATCTCGGCGAGCACCGCGGGCGCCGCGGCCCGCGCCGTGGCGCGCGCGTCCTGGTACGTCCGCTCGGCCGTCCGCAGCCGGCCGAGCCGCTCGTGGCAGAGGCCGATGTGGAACGCCACGTTCGCCGTGGGCCGGTGGCGGGCGATCGCCTCGAACCGAGCGAGCGCGTCGGCCCAGCGTCCGGCGCCCTCGAGCGTCAGCCCCTGCGCGAACTGGAGCCGCAGCGCGCGCGTCGCGCCGTCGTCCTGCGCGCGGACCCAGGGCGCCGAGAGCAGCGCCCAGCCAGCGAGCCCGAGCGCGACGGCGCGCCGGCGGGAGCGCGCGCGCAGAGCGGGGATCCGTGCGGCGCCGCTCATCAGAACCCGGGGCTCGTGATGCGGGATCTCGAGGCGCCGCGCGGCGCCTGCGAGCGCGGGGGCTTGTCCTCCGCCGCCGCCGTGATCTCGGGGCTGCCCGGGTCCGCCGACGCGAGCTCGGGCGAGCCCATCGCGCCGCCGCGGCCCGCCGCCTTGCCGGACGCCGCGTGCGGCGCGCGCGGCGCGTCGATCCCCGCCGCCCCGGGCGCGCCCGCGCCGCGGCGCCACGCGCCGCTGTCGGCGAAGGCCGCGGCCAGCACGTGGCGGAGGCTCTCGCGCGCCGCGTTCCCGGCCTCCTCGTCCGTCGGGGCCCGCAGCGCGGCCGAGCTGAGCGCCGCCGCGAGCACCGCCGCGCCCGCGACCCGGAGCGCCGTGATCGCCCGCGCGCGCCGCCGCGCGTCCGGCGACGCGGCGCGCGGCGCGCTCCCGAGCGTCGTCGCCTCGCGCCACCGGGGCGCCCGCGCGCTCGAGGTCCAGAGCCGTCCGAGGGCGCGGAGGGCGAGCCGCGGGGGCGCGGCGAGCGCGCCGCGGGGGCGCGTCGTCTCGAGCGACCGCCGACCCACGGACGCCGGCGAGAGGATCACGATCGGCGCGGGCGCGCTCGCGCCGAGATCGTCGAGCGCGCCCGTCAGATCCGCGCGCAGCGAGGCCGCGTCCGGGTAGCGCCGCGCCGGGTCCTTCTCGAGGCAGCGGGCGGCGATCTTCCGGAGGCGCTGCGGGACGGAGGGCGGGAGCGGCGCGGGCTCGGTCTCGAGGATGCGCCGGAGGACCGCGTGGTGGTTGCCCCCCCGGAACGGCTGCGCGCCGCCGAGCGCCTCGTAGAGCATCACGCCGACCGCCCAGATGTCGGCGCGCGCGTCGATGGTGCGCTTGCCCAGGGCCTGCTCCGGGCTCATGTACGAGGGCGTCCCGAGCAGCTGCCCATCGACGGTGATCGCGTCGCCCGCGTCCGTGAGCTGGCTGATGCCGAAGTCGACGATCTTCGGGACGATCCCCTCGCCGGGGACCATGGCCATCACGATGTTCTCCGGCTTGATGTCGCGGTGCACGACGCCCTCGGCGTGGGCGGCCGAGAGCCCGCAGCAGACCTCGATGAGGACGGGCACGACCTCCTCGGGCGGCAGCGGCCGGCTCGGGACGAGGCGATCCGCGAACGGCGAGCCCCGCAGGAGCTCCAGGGCCAGGAAGAGGTAGCCCTCGTCCGGGAGCTCCCCGGCGTCGACCACGCCGACGATGTTCCGGTGCTGGAACTTGCCGATGATCTTCGCCTCGCGGATGAACCGCGCGACGACCTGGTCGTCCCGGAGCGCCGGGGACAGCTTGAGCGCAACGTCCCGGCCGATGAGCTCGTGGCGCGCCCACCAGACGCTCGCCATCCCGCCCGAGCCGATCGGCCGAATCAGTCGGAAGCGACCTCCTGCGACGTCCCCGGCATGCAGCATGTGCCCCCTTCGCCCATCGCGCGTGAGAAGCCTTCACGCCGATCGGGTACCGAGAGCCGAAAGGCACGAGCAAGGCCACGGGCCCCTCGATCCGCCGTCGCCGTCGGACGGAGCCCCCGCGGGGCGCGCGCGTCAGGGGCGGTAGCGCTCGAGGATCTCGGTCGAGAGCTTCACGCCGAGCTCGCGGTAGCCGCGGAAGGTCAGGTGGACGCCGTCGCGCGACGCGCGCGGCGGGCGCTCGCGGTACCAGGTCTCGATAGAGCCCCGCCCGCCCATCGCCTCGTAGGTGTCCCAGAACGCGCAGCCGCCCTCCCGGGCGGCGTCGCGAAGCACGTCCCGGACGACGGGCGTGCGATCGGGCGCGTCTCGCCGGTCCGTGGGCGCGAGGACGAGGCAGTCGGCGTCGGGCTCGACCCTGCGGGTGCGCGCGAGCAGCTCGGCGAGCTGCTTCGCGTAGAGGGACGGATCCGTGGTGACGTCGCCCGCCTCGTTCGTGCCGTACTCCAGCACCACGAGCTCCGGCGAGCGCCGCCCGAGCTCCGCGGCCCAGGCGAGCTCGTTCCACCGCAGCGGCGTCGCCAGGCGAGCGCCGTTGATGCCGAGCGTGTCGAGCACCACCCCGGGCTTCACCTCCGGATCGGCCTCGACGACGAGCCCGCAGAGCTCGGGCGCGCCCGACGGCACGACGCCGAGCTTCGTCGCGCCGACGCTCGCGAGCTTCGCGTGCTGCAGCGCCCCGGCGTCGTCGCCCGCGGCGCCGCGGAGGATCTCGCTCGGGCCGCCCTCGATCGTCACCGCGAGCTCGTCGGTCGGCGCGCTGGACCGGAAGCACACGTCCCAGAGCAGCCGCGCGGACGGCCCGGCCCCGGTCACCGTGATCTCCGCGCGCGCCGGGCCCGGATGCGCGCTGAAGAGGATCCCCCCGAGCCCGAAGGCGCCGTCGTCGACCGGCGTGGAGCCGCCCGGCGCCTTCGGGCGGGTCCGCCACTTGCCATCGGCCGTGAGCCGCGCGCCGTCGTGGCGGTAGGCGGCATAGCCGAGGTGCACGAAGCCGATGCCGCCGTCGCCGAAGCGCCGCTGGAGCGCCGTGCGGACCGCGCCGCTCCAGAAATCCGCCGCGGCGTGCGAGTCGCCGAGCCAGGCGACGCGCACGTGGTCCCTGCGGCGCCCCTGCTCGAGGGCGCGGAGCGCCGCGAAGAAGTGGGCGTAGGGCCCGTCCTCCGGGCGCAAGAGATCCAGCTCCGGCGGGCGCGCCAGCGGGGCGTCGCCGAGGCGCGGCGCGGCCGGCGCGGGGGCGGCGGCCTCCGCCGGGCGCGGCGCGGGCGCCGCGGGCGCGGGCGGCGCGGCCCCCACCTCGGGCGACGGCGGCGCGACGTGCTCGCGCGTCGAGCTGCAGCCGAGCGCCGCGGCCGCGAGCAGCGCCGCGGCGAGGCGGCGCGGCGGCGCGGCGAGGCTGCGCTCCGGGACGTCCGCGCGGGCCGCGGCGCAGGCTGCGCCGCTCACGACAGCGGATCCTCGATGTCGAGCTCGGCGTCCGCGCTGGCCTCGAGCTCCTGGCGCTCGCGCCGCTCGCGGACGCGCTCCTGCACGGCGCCGACGAGCACGTCGACGTACGACTCGAAGGGGGGGCAGGCGATCCCGGCGCCGCCGAGCACGAGGTCGGCGTTCCGGGCGTCGTAGCGCACCGGGGTCATCAGCTGCTCGACGAACGCGCGCGGGCTGCGGACGAAGCGCTCGATCCCGGGCGTGCGGAGCAGCGCCTTGGCGAGGTTCGACGGGATGTGGCCGCGCGCGGCGCGGCGGCCGCTCGCCCGGGCGATGAGGTCGAAGACCCGCCGCGCCGACAGCGGGTGCGGGTCGGCGATGTGGAACGTGCGGCGCGGCGCGAGCCGGTGCAGGCCGATCGCGTGCGTCGCGCGGACCACGAAGTCGATGGGGACGATGTTGAGCGGCACGTCCCCGCGGCCGGGCAGCGGGATCGCCATGTCGGCCGGCGCCGCCATGATGAGCAGCACGAGGAGGTACAGCCCGTCGAGCCGGTCGATCTCCCCGGTCGCCGAGTCGCCCACCACCGTGGTCGGCCGGACCACCGCCGCCGGCACGTGGCGCATCGCCCGCCGCACGAGCACCTCCGCGCGCATCCGCGTCTCCTCCACGGGGTTGCGGAACGCCTGACCCGCGTCGAGATCATCCTCGTACACCGTCCCCGTGCGATCTCCGGCCACGAACGCGGTCGACTGGTGCACGAGGCACTGGAGCGAGGTGCAGGCCCGGGCGAGCTCGATCACCTCGGCGGTCCCGACGACGTTCTGGGCGTGGGCGGTGCTCCGGTCGGCGCCGGCGTGGCCCACGTGCGCGAGGTGGTGGATCCGGTCGACCTCGCGCGCGAGCTGCCGGAACTCGGCGCCCGACAGCCCGAGATCCATCGCCGCGACGTCCCCCTCGATCAGCACGACGCGCTCGCGATCCGCCGGCGCGAGCGCGTCGCGCTCCGCGCTCGCCTGCGCCGACGACTTCGCGAGCACCACGGCATACACGAGCGCGCGCGGCTCGGACGCGAGGATGTGCTGCAGCATCTTCCGCGCGATGAACGAGGGGAAGCCGGTGATGAGCACCACGCTGTCGTAGCCGGGGCGAGGCATCGACCAGAGCTTACCGCAGCGGTGCGCCTGCTCCGCAGCTTTCCGCTGACGCCGCCTCGGACGCGCGCGGAGCGACGGGGGCGTATGCGGCGGCGCGCGCCGCGCGCCGGCCGGGGTCGCGCGCCGCCGCCGCGCCGAGGGCTTCCCCTATCCCCGACCGCGGCCCCACGTATAATCGCCCGGTTGATGCGCCCGGGAGTCACGGTCGCGGACCGTTTCAGGATCGATGGCCTGGCGGGATCGGGCGGGATGGGCTCGGTGTACCGGGCCACCGACCTGACCGACGACAGCCCGGTCGCGCTGAAGATCCTGCACCGCGGGGACGAGCATCAGGAGCGGCGGCTCGAGCGCGAGGCGCAGCTCCTCGCCGGGCTGCGCCATCCGGGGATCGTCCGCTACGTCGCGCACGGGGTCACCGCGGATCAGCAGCGGTACCTCGCGCTCGAGTGGCTCGAGGGCGAGGATCTCGCCGCGCGCGTGGCGCGGGCGCGGCTCAGCGTGGACGGCGCGGTGACGCTGCTGCAGCGCCTCGCGGGCGCGCTCGGCGCGGCGCACGAGCGGGGCGTCGTCCACCGCGACGTCACGCCCGGGAACATCTTCCTGCCGGGCGGCGCGCTGGAGGGCGCCAAGATCGTCGATTTCGGCATCGCCCGCGCCGGCGCGGGCGCGGCGGGCTCCGCGGGGCTGCCCGCGCGTGGGCACGACGGCGGCGTCCTCCGGGACGGCGAGGGCGGGCGCAACGGGGTGACGCTCGGGACGCCGGGGTACATGGCGCCCGAGCAGGCGCGCGGCGACGCGCACGTGGACGCCCGCGCGGACGTGTTCTCGCTCGGGTGCGTGATCTGGAACTGCCTCACCGGCCGGCCGCCCTTCGCCGGGGACCAGGTGATGGCGATCCTGGCGAAGGCCGCCCTCGTGGGCCCGCGCCGGCTCTCGGAGCTGCGACCCGACGTGCCCGCCGCGCTCGACGAGCTGGTCGCGTGGATGCTCGAGAAGGACCCGGACGGCCGCCCGCGGGACGGGAACGAGGTCCTCGCGAGCGCGGCGCAGCTCCGCGCCGCCCGCGAGCAGGCCAGGGATCCCGGCGAGAGCGGCACGCCGAGCACGAGGCCCCGGGCGCTGGCCGAGAGCGCCGCGGGCGAGCCGCGGCTCATCAGCGTGGTGCTCATCCACGGCGCGCTCCCCGGCGACGCCGCGGGCGCCGGGTCCGGCGCGCCGGGCGCCGCTCGGCCGCCGCCGCAGCTCCAGGAGTCCGCGCCGAGGGCCGCGACCGAGGCGGCGGTCCGGGCCGCGGTCGCGCCGTTCGGGGGGCGCGTCGACCGGCTCGCCGCCAGGTGGCTCCTCGTCACGATCGCCGGCGAGGCCGATCCGCTGGCGGAGCCGCCGCGCCCCGCCGGGGCGCAGGCGAGGGCGCCGATGGACCAGGCGGCCCACGCGGCGCGCTGCGCGCTCGCGCTGCGCGCGCTGCTGCCCGCGGACGTCTCCATCGCGCTCGCGACGGGCCAGGACGTCGCCTCCGGCCGCTGGCCAGCGCGGCAGGTGATCGATCGCGCCGCGGCGCTGCTCGGCGCCCGCCCGCGCGCCGGGGGCGAGCGCGCGACGGTCGACGGGAGCGACGGGAGCGACGGCGCCCCGCCGCGCGGCGGCGTGCTGATCGACGACGTGACGGCCGGCCTGCTCGCGCTCGGCCGCGGCGAGATGGAGCGCCTCTTCCCGGAGATCTGCGCCGGCGCGGGCCCCGCCGAGCCTCGGCGCGGCGAGCGCTCCCCCGGCGCCCCGGGGCAGCTCGCCCGCGAGGCGCTCGCGGCGGAGGCGCGCGCCGACGGCCGCGCGCCGGTGCGCGCGTTCTACCTCGAGGAGCTGATCCGGTCGGTCGCCCGCGGCGACGCCGAGGGCTCGCCCGAGACGGTGCTCGCGATGGCGCACGCCCGCCTCGACGATCTGCACCCGGCGGTGCGCCGCATCCTCCGCGCGGCGAGCATCTTCGGCGAGGCGTTCTGGCGCGGCGGCGTGGCCGCCCTGCTCGGCGGGGCGCAGGGCGCGCAGGACCTGGACAGGTGGCTCCTCGAGCTCGCCGCGCGCGCGCTCATCGAGCGGCGGCCCGCGTGCAGGCTCCCGGGCGAGGAGGAGTACGCGTTCCGGCATGCGCGCCTCCGCGAGGCCGCCTACGCGACGCTCACCCGGGGCGACCGGCTCCTCGGCCACCGGCTCGCGGGCGCGTGGCTCGAGGAGGCCGGGGAGCGCGACGCGATCGCGCTCGCGGAGCACTTCGACCACGGCGGCGAGCACGGCCGGGCGATGCAGTGGTTCCTGCGCGGCGCCGAGCAGGCGCTCGAGCGCGGCGATCTCGCCGCGGCGATCGCGCTCGCGGAGCGGGGCGCGCGGCACGGCGACCTCTGCGATCGGCTCGCGGGCGAGGAGCCCGCCGGGGAGCACGGCGCCCCGGCCGGCCCGAGCGGCGCGCGCGAAGGCGACACGCTGAGCGCGCTGCGCCTGGTGCAGGCGGAGGCGCACCGCTGGCGCGGCGAGTTCGAGCAGGCCCAGCGCTGCGCGGCCCAGGCGGCGCGGCGCCTGCCCCGCGGCGCGCCGCTCTGGTTCCGCGCCGCCGACGAGCTGATGAGCGCGAGCGGCCGGAGGGGCGATACCATGCTCACGACCGCGTGGGCGAAGGAGGTCGCCGCGTGCGGCGACGCCGCGGCCGCGGAGGGCGCCCCCGGCGACGCGGGCGCGCCCGGGAGCGCGCCGGCCGGCGCGCGGGTCGCCGCGGACATCCGCTCGGCGCGCGTCATCGCCCTGTGCTCGGCGGCGCGCCAGCTCTTCCCCGCGGGGCGCTACGCCGAGGCCGACGCGCTGATCGCGCGGGTCCGCGCCCTCGCGGGGGATCTCGACTCCCTCTCGCCGCGCGCCGCCGCCGAGGTGCACCGGCTGCGCGGCGCGCGGGCGCGGCACCTCGGCGATCCCGCGGGCGACGTGGCGGGCTACGCGGCCGCGGTCGCCGCGTTCGAGCGGGCCGGCGGCGTCCGCGACGCGTGCAACGCGCGCGTCAGCCTCGGCTTCGCGCTCCTCGCGCTCGGCGACTTCGAGCGGGCCGGCGAGGAGCTCACCGCCGCGCTCGCGGCGGCCGAGCGCATGGGGCTGCGCACCGTCGCCACGCGCGCCCGGCAGAACCTCGGCCGCGTGCTCGCGGCCAGCGGCCGGCTCGACGACGCGCTCGCGCTCTCGCGGCAGGCCATCCTGGAGGCCCGCGCGCAGGGCAACCTGCGCTTCGAGGGCGGCACTCGCATCTACGCCGCCCTCATCGCCCACGCGGCCGGGGACTTCGCCGCGGCCGAGTCCGACGCCCGCGACGCCGCGGAGCTGCTCCAGGTCGTGCCCCCCGCCCGCGCCGGCGCGCTCGCCGCGCTCGCGCGCGCCCTCGCCGCCCAGGGGCGCGCCGACGCCGCGCTCTCGGCGGCGCGCGAGGCCGAGGGCATCCTCGCGCGCTACGGCGGCATCGAGGATTTCGAGTCGCTGGTCCTCGTGGCCGTCGTCGAGGCGGCGCGCGCCGCGGGCGACGTCGAGGGCGCCCGCGCCGCCGCGGCCCGGGGCCGCGACCGGCTCCTCGCCCGGGCCGCGGAGATCCCGGAGCCCGCCCAGCGCGAGAGCTTCCTGCACCGCGTCCGCGAGAACGCGATGCTGCTCTCGCTCGCGCGCATCTGCCTCGGGGAGTCCGCCGGGGTCGCCGCGGCCCGCCGCCCCACGAGGCCCTGACGCGCCGCCGCGCCGCGCCGCTGCGCGCGGCGGTTTTGCAGGTTCGTGGTCGACCGCGGCGGGAAAGCGCTACGGTTCGGTCGTGAGCGTACGATCGACCTCCGCCACGTCCCGGCGCGCCGCCGCGCTCCTGGCCCTCGTCCTCGGCCTGAGCGCGGGCGCCCTCGGCTGCAAATCGCCGGGCGCGCCGGCCGACGCCGGCGTCCAGGGCCTGAGCCCCGTGCCCGCGCCGGCCGGGCTCATCGGGGAGGCGTTCCTGCCGACGCCCGACGCCACCTGGGCCAAGGTGCGCGCCCTCGTCGGCGGCCCGGCGGCGCTCCTCCCGGGCAGCGCCGGCGCCCTCGCCGCGTCGCTGCTCGGCCTGCCCATCGCCGTCGCGTCCGAGATCGACGGCAACGTCCCGGCGCTCGGCGTGGCCGTGGAGACGCCGGACCGGCCGCACCCCCGGGCCGCGCTCGGCGTCCACGTGAAGGACGGCGCGCGCCTGATCGATCAGCTCACGCGGGGCGAGGGGGCGCGCTTCCGCGCGACGCCCGACGCGGCGACCTCGATCGCGCTGCTCGAGCCGCTGCAGGGGACGAGCCCGGCGGCCCTCGGCGTCCTCGGCAACTACCTGCTCGTCGCGGAGACCCCGGGCGACCTGACCGCCCTGGGCCCCTACGTCGCGCGGACGATGCCGCAGGCGCAGGTGCCGAAGGAGGATCTCGCGATCGAGCTCCCGGGCCACGCGCTCGAGGGCCCGGTGCTCAGGGCGGCGCGGAGCGCCTGGGACAGGGCGCGCGGGCCGGACGGCGCGCCGGCCGCCACCGCGGTCCCGCTCGCCCCGATGATCGAGGGCGCGCTCGCGGTGCTCGGCGATCTCGAGCGCGCGCGCCTCACGCTCACGCTGGACGAGAGCGCGCACCTGCGCGCCTCCGGGACGCCGAAGCCCGGGGGCGGCCCGGCGTCCAAGGCGTCGGCCGATCTCGCGGTCGGCGACGTGAAGCCGCTGCTCGATCTGCCCGCCGACGCGCTCGTCGGGGTCCTGGTCCGCGACCGGGCCGCGTCGCGCGCCGAGAACGTGCCGAAGCTCGTCGACGCCGTCGCGGGGCTCGTCGAGGGCGGCCTCCCGCCCCCCGAGCGGGAGCGCCTCGGCGCCGCGATCCGCGCGGCGTCGGACGCGCGCGGCGACTGGTTCGCCGGCGGGGTCCGCTTCGACGGCGCGGGCCCCACGGCGTTCGTGCGCGCCGCCGTGAGCGACCGGGCCAAGCTCGAGGCCGCGATCCAGGACCTCGTCGGGACCGCCGAGCTCCCGCCGATCCAGGCGGCGCTCAAGCGGGAGGGGTTCCGGGTCTCCGCGGGCAAGGCCGAGCTCGCGCAGCAGGGCGGCGAGGTGCGGCGCGTGCGCATCGAGCAGACCGCCGCGGCGGGCCAGCCCGGCGGCGCGGGCGCGCCGCCGGCCCGAAAGGGGGCGCCGGGCGCGGGGCCGCCGCCCGCGATCGAGCTGCACTACCTGGTCCGCGACGACGGCCTCTTCGCGTCGGTCGGAAACGATCCGAGCGCGGGGCTCCGCAGCGCCGTCGCCGCGATCCAGGGCGAGAGCCTCGGCGACGCCCCGGCCATGAAGGCCGCGCTGGCCCCGCTCGGCGCGGACATCGCGTTCGCGCTGGTGCTCGAGCCGCTGCGGCTCGTCGCGAGCCGCCTCGGCCAGCCGGGCGCGGGCGATCCGGCGCCCGTGGTGATCGCCGCCGGCGCCGCGCCGGCCGGCGCCGGCGCCCCCGCCGCCCTCTGGGCGCGCGCCGACGTCGCCGCCGCAGCGATCCGGGAGCTCTCGCGCCTCGGAGGCGCCTTTTGACGAGCGCGGCGCCCGCCGTGCGCGGGCTCGGCGCGCTGCTCATCGCGCTCGCCGCGGGGTGCGCGGCGAAGGGCGGCGCGGACTGGGCCCAGGACGGCTCGAGCGAGCCGCGGATCGCGCGCGGAGGCGGCGGCTGGCTCCACGCGCCGCCGCCAGGCGAAGGCGATCGCGACCCGGGCGCCGGCGCCGCGGGCCGCGACGCCGCCGCGCCGGGCGAGGCGGTCGACGCGACGCGCGCCGACCGGCGCGGCGCCGCGGGCGCGGCCTCCGCGGAGGACGAGCCCGCGATCCTCGTCCGCGAGCACGGCCGGCCCGCGCGCGCGGACGGCGCGGCGCGCGCGGCCGCGGCGCCGGGGCTGGCGCCGGGGCTGTTCCGGAACACCTACTACGACTTCCCGACCGAGGGCGGCGGGCCGAAGGACGCGGTGCTCTACGACGCCGCGTGCGCGCCGCTCGCGAGCGTCCCGCGCGCGTTCCACGACCAGGTCTGCGTCCAGGGGAGCGGCCGGCTCGCGTCGGGCGACACGGTGAGCTTCGCGCGGCGCGGGTGCGCGTGCGCGGACGTCTGCCCGCGCACCGGCCAGAAGGTCTGCTTCGAGCGGCTCGACCCGCGGCGCTTCCCGTACGGCCGCGGCGCGACCGGGCGCCCCATCACGCCGCTGCGCACGGTCGCGGTCGACTCGAGCGTCATTCCGCTCGGCACGGCCCTCTACGTGCCCGAGCTCGCCGGCCTGCCGCTCCCGGGCGGGGGCCGCCACGACGGCTGCTTCGTCGCCGAGGATCGCGGCATCAAGGTCGTCGGGCGGCAGATCGACGTCTTCACCGGCGATCCGGCGGTCACGGAGCGCCTGAACGCGATCTTTCCTTCCAACCGCGGCGTGCGTGTGGTGCTCCACGACGCCCGGTGCCGCGCGCTCGGGGGCGCCACGGGGCCGTCCTAGCCCTGCTGCGGGAAGTCGCGCTGCGAAGCCGACCGCCATGACGCCAAGGGCACCAAGAAACCACGGGAACAGGAGGGCGAAATCCAACGATCGCGTCCACGTTGACGCGAGCGGGA
This sequence comes from Sorangium sp. So ce836, assembly GCF_028553905.1. Classification (NCBI taxonomy): domain Bacteria; kingdom Pseudomonadati; phylum Myxococcota; order Polyangiales; family Polyangiaceae; genus Sorangium; species Sorangium sp. So ce836. The sequence goes on from NZ_CP102233.1 coordinate 1,702,251, forward strand.
GGCGAAGCTCGGTCTCGTCCCGCAGATCCGGCACGCTCGACCCGGATTCGAAGAGGAGGGACAGGAAATTGATGGATGCCCGCCCCCCGGCGGTGCTCGGCGCTTCGCGCCTCCGCGCCGCCGGCCCCTCCCAGGTCCCGCGCTCCGCGCGGGACGGGAGGGGTGCGTCTCTCGTCACCACCTCCCACACCTCGATCACCCGTCGCGCTCGATCGGCTCCGCGCGAGGTCGCCATGCCTCACGCGCGCCGCCTCGGCGTCTCGAGGCTGCGCGCTCATTTCATCAACGGTCCGACTCCGCGGCGACATGGCTCGTCGCAGGCGACGCCTCCTTTACCGGTGCATCCATCGTGGGGGGGCACCTCCGTGCGCGACGGACGCAGGTGCACCGTCAGTCCAAGCGTCTCCCCCGCCGTCATCTCGATGACATGCCGTGTCGGCATGTAGCCCGCGAGGTCCGTACGGATCTCATGCCGACCCGGCTCCAGGAACACCGTATACAAGAGCGGGCTCCGCCCCCTCACGCATCCATCGACCGTCACCTGTGCGCCTTCCGGCTCTGTCACCAGGTTGAGGGTCACGATCCTGGCCAGCACTTCGTTCAGCCTCACCGAGGCCTGCTCCAGCAGCGCCGTCTCCTCGGGCGTCGGCTCCACGGACGAGGACTGCTGCGCTGGCTCGGTGCTGTCCGCTCTCGAGTAGCTCGTGCGCTCCTCCGCCTGCGTCGTCCGCTCCGCGAGCGTTTCCTGCAGCGACAACGACGGGTGCATCGGCGTTGCCGTGGCATCCCCGGACCGAACGGCGCATCCGGCGAGGGAAGCTCCGGCGGCCATCACGAGGATGCCGAGCCGTGGCGTGGAGAGATGAGAGATGCCCGCGCCCCGGCGATGCTCGGCGCGTTGCGCCTGTGCGCCGCCAGCGCCTCCCGCATCCCGCATTCCGCCCGCTGCGAGAGTGGATGCCTTGCTCGCTACCTTGATGATCAACGTTCTCATCGCTGCCCTCATCCCACGCGCTGCCTTCGATACACCGCGCTCTGCAGCATGCCGCACCTCGTTCCCTGCGGACACCGAGATCGCGCGCTCCACACGGCGCTCGGCATGGCCGCACCGGGGCGCTCCCGCAGCCGCGCGGCCGTGCTCGGCTTGTCCGCGTGGTCCACGCGCACGCTCACGCGCGGCTCTCGCGGCGGGGGCCCTTGCCTCGTCCTCTCCCACGCGGCGTACGCCTGCCAGTACGCCTGTACCTCGTCGCGCAGGTCGGGCTCGACGTACACCACGCCCGTCTGGAAGGCGGGGTGACCCGCGGGCGGGCTCGCTCCTGGCGCGGGGCTCGCCGGCGCGCCCGCGCCCGCCTCACGGCCTCCGCGCTCGTCCCGGTCCGTGAGTTGGATTGATCCGGACAAGAGAGAGAAGAGTAAGAGGAGCAGGGGAATGACAGATGCCCACCCCCGGCCCGTGCTCGGCCCTTCGGGCCTGCGCGCGGTCCGCCCCTCCCAAGTCCCGCGCTCCGCGCGGGACGGGAGGGGTACGTCCGTCTCCGGCGCCTCGGCCGTCCACGCGAGCGACAGCTCCAGCCGCAGCATCGTGTCGCAGTCGCGCACGTCACCCGCCTCCGAGGCGCGCCAGCACGCACGTCACGTTGTCCGGCCCTCCGTGCTCGTTGGCGAGGTCGACGAGCAAGCTCGCCGCCAAGCCCAGGTCGCGATGGGCCTTGAGAATGCCGGCGATCTGCCCTTCGGGTACCGGCCCCCACAGCCCGTCCGAGCAGACGAGGAAGATGTCTCCCGGCGCCGTCGCCTCCACCCGCGACTCGATGGCCACGCTCTCGTCGCACCCGAGCGCCCGCGTCACCGCGTTGGCCCGGTCGCTCAGCGCTTCGATGGCCGCGAGGGCGCCGTCGCCGTCGCGCAGCAGCTCCTCCAGCAGTGTGTGATCGCGCGTCAGCCGCTCCAGTTTCCCGCCGCGCATCCGGTAGACGCGCGAGTCACCGACATGGGCGATGTACGCCATGCCCGCCCCGAGCAGCACGCCCGCGAAGGTCGTCGCCATGCCGCGCACCTCGTCCTCTTGCTGGCTCGTCTCGTAGATCACGCGATTGGCGCGGCGCACGCTCATCACCAGGCGCACCTCGTCCCGGTTGTGCGGCCTCGCCGTGCCGTAGGGCCACGTGTCCTCGAGATCGTCGTCCTCCTCGATGCAGCTCTTGACCACTTCGATGGCCATGCGCGACGCGACCTCGCCGGCCGCGTTGCCGCCCAGGCCATCGGCCACCATGAACAGCCCGAGGCAAGGCAGCGCCGCGAAGCTGTCCTCGTTGTGGCTGCGGCGGCGGCCCACGTCTGATTGCGCTGCCGCCTCGATGGCGAGCTGCGGATACACGATCGTCCTCCTCGCGCGCTCGTCGCCAGGACGAGCCGAGCCATGGCGCGCTGCGCAGCGCTGCGCAGCGCGCCGGGTCATTTCTCTGGGGCAGCGCGCCGCGGCGCTGCCGCGGGTCGTCAGCGCACGCGGTCCGTCAACGCAGCGCTCGCGTGCTCTCCGGAAAGGGCGCCTGTACGGCGGCGCCCCTCGATCACGTCATTTCGGGCTCGGGCCGCGGCGGTCGAACGAGCTTCAGGTGCCGCGGCATGCCGCCGCTTCCGCTGGCGCTCCGTGGCGGGCTGCCGGATGCCGTCGCGTGCTCGTCGTCGTCCCGCACGAACCAGTCGGGTCGCGTCTTCGAGGGCGGCGCGAGAGCCTCGACGGCCTCTCCGCGGGCGGCGCGCTCCGCTCTGCAGCAAACGCAGTAGCGCTCCGGGTCCCAGTCGATATCCTCGAGGCCCATCTTCCGCACCCACGACAGCTCCCACATCAGCGTCGGGCTGACGTGGATCACGTTTCCCGAGCGACGCATGCCGCTGCTGCGCAACCACCGACGCTTCGACATGGGCGCACCTCTCGCGCAGAGGGCGCCCATCTTGCTGCCGATGAAGCTGCTCGCCAAGCGCTGTCCCGGCGAAATCCGTGACGCTGCGCGGACTTACGCCTGGCCTCGTGGAATCGTCACGAAAAAACATGATGGCGCTCACTGCCCGCAGCCTTTGCCCGTCGCGAAGTCCCAGCAGCTTCCGGCGTTCCCCGGCGCGCCGGCGCTCTCCTGCGGGCCGCCGGGCGCGGCGCTGCCGCCGTCGCCGGGCGTGCCGGGGGCGAACTGCACCGCCGGCGCGTCGCTCGGTGTCGCGGCATAGGCGATGCCTATGGCGTGGCCTCCTCGGCCGCCGGCGCCGGGGCCGCCGGCTCCGCCTCGGCCGCCTCGACCGCCATCGCAGCCGGGGATGGAGGGGGGCTTATCCGATGCGGTGCCACCGGAAGCACCGGCGCCGCCGTTGGCCCCGTTCTGCCCGTCAGCTCCATTTCCCCCCTTGCCGGCCCTGCCTACGGCAACGGTCACCTCGGTCAGCACCAGCTTCGTGCCGAGGCTGAGGATGCCGACGCTCGACCCGCCGGCCTTGCCGCCGCCTCCACCTTTCCCGCCGCATCCCCCAGCACCGCCGCCGCCGCCGCTGGCGCCGGGGCCCTCCACGATTTCCGCGCCTGGCTGGCAGAACAGCCCCGCCTTCGCGCCGCCGCCGCCACCTCCCCCTTGACCACGGGTGCCGTTCATGCCCTTGCCGCCGTCGCCGCCTGCGATGCCGTCCAGCGTCAGCGTCGTGCTGCTGCCCGCGTCACCTGCGATGCCGGCATCGCCGCTCTTGCCGTCCTCGCCACGCCTGCACTCACCCGCCGCATCCGTTTGGCCAATGCCGCCGAGCCCGCGGTTGTTCGGGTTCTCCTCCGGCAGCGGCGCGCCGTCCTCCCCGCGCTGCCCGTTGCCGTCATCGATCCCCGGGCTTCCACCGCGCCCGCCGGGACCGCCGCTCGTCTCGCCGTCCTCGCACGTCGTCACGCCGGCCTCGCCGCCGAGGACGAGGGCGCACGCGTTCGACACCGCCCCCGCCGGCGCTCCTGGCTGCGGCGCCCCCATCGGCGTCTCGCCCTTCGCACCGTCCATCCCGTCGCCCGCGGTCACGTCCACCTGCGCGAGCTCCGCCTCCACATCCGCCACGGCCACGCCGATCGACGACCCGCCCGGCACGGTCGCGCTCGCCGCGCGCACCGCGAAGCTCCGCACCTTCGCCCCGCTCGCGCCCTCCGCCAGCGTGAGCGCGATCTCGTCCGCGGGCGCCTCGATCTCGCTCCGCGCTGTCTTGCTCCACGTCCATCTCGCGCCGCAGTCGAAGCCCCCGATCACCTCGACCCCCGCTTCGATGGTCACGCTCTCCGCGAACGCCCCGCTCGCGCACGCCAGCACCCGCTTGCCGTTCGCGTTAGCGATCGCCTCCGCGAGCGACGCGTACGGCTTCGCCCTGGTGCCGTCGCCGCCCGGCTTCGCGCTCGCGCTCGCGAACACCGCGCAATCCTCCGTCACAGTGCTCGCATCTTGCGTCGGGTCCGCATCGCACGTCGGGCTCGCGTCGCCGCCGGCGCCACCAGCGCCGGAACTGCAGTCCGTGTACGTGTTCTCGCAGTTGTAGTTCAAGGGGAACGGGAAGCACCCGGCCACGTAGATTCCCGAGCTCATCGCCAGCGCGACGAGCGCCCATGCACAGCACGAAGCACGACGCATGCTCTTGTCTCCTTGCTCCATCGTGCCTGTTCAGAGTGAACCGCTTACGGAGAGCCCCAAGTTGCTCGTACCGATGAGCGGCGCCAGCCGCATACGCGCCTGCGGCGTTGACGAGGGCCGCGTCATCATCCCGTAGACCAGGGTTCCCACACCGATGGCGCCAGCGCCGACGAAGCTGAAGAACGCCGCATTGGTGAAGTTAACGCGAGCTTCGTACGCTTCTCGCAGGTCGACGCATGCAGGTGCTCCGCCGGTGCGAGGGCATGGAGCGGCGTCCCTGCGCGCCAGCGCATCCCGCTGCTCTTCCGCGTCGCTGGCGCTCGTGTTCGCCAGCACGGTGAACACCACGCCCGCGACCGCCGCCGCGCCCGCCGTCGCCGCGCCGCCGATCAGCAGCGCCGTCCTCGGTCCGCGGGCGTGCTCCTCCGCGCCGCGGGCCAGCGGCGCGACGGTCGTCGCTGGCAGCTTCGGCGGCGGCGCGCTCCCCGCCCTCTTCGTGAGCTCCAGCCCGTTCTCGATCGTGCCGCCGGCGCTGAGCTGCACCGTCATATCCTTCGTCTCGTAGTCCTCGTGCCTTACCGAGATCGTGTGCGTCCCCGGCTCGACGAACAGCGGATCCGCGAGCGGCGTCTGCCCTCGCAACGCGCCGTCCACGAACACCTGTGCCCCGTCCACGTCCGTGCGCACCACCAGCGTGCCCACCTTCGCCTGCGCCTCCGCGTACATCGCCGCGCCACGCCGCCGCTCCGCCGCCGTGCTCGTCGCGTCCTCCGCCATCTCGCGCACGTACCTCGCGAGGTGCTCGGCGGCGTCGCGGTACCGGCCCAACTTGAGCTCGGAGGCGCCCAGGTTCCCGCGGATCGTGTAATGGGGGTTTAGCGACAGCGCCGCCAGGAACGCGGCCCGCGCTTCGGCCCAGCGGTCTCGCGCGAAGGCGTCGACGCCCTCCTTGAACAGCTTCCGAGCCTGCTGGGTCATCGCGGCGACCTCCGCCTCGTGGGGCGCAGCGTTCGGCTGTGCCCTGCCGGGCGCGGTCCACGAGAGCAGGGCGAGAAAGCCGGCGACGGAAGCGATACGTCGAATGTGCCTGCGCATGATCAGAACTTCGGCTCCGTGTGGGGGGCGCTCTTGGCCGGTAGATCGAGGGACTCGTTGGTGCTGGCCGCAGGCGTCGGTGATGGTATCTCGGCCGACGAGTTGGCCGCCGCTGCGGAGGCGACGGGGGCCTGGGGCGGCGTGTCGGCCGTCGTCACGGGTGAAGGCTGCCGCCTCGGCGGCGGCGCCGCGGGCGCCCTCGGCGCCGGCGCGTGCGTCTCGGGAGCGGGCCTCCGGCGCGCAGCGCTCGCGGCTTCAACTCGATCCGGCGCCGCGCCAGGCGCAGCGCGTTCGACGGACGCCTCCGACGTCGCGCCGACGGGCGCGCTCTCCGCGACGGCGGCCGCCGCGCTCGCCGCGCGCTGGTCGCTCGTCGCCGCGTCGCTCGCCGCTGCCGCGCCGCTCGCCGCCGGGTTGCTCATCGCTCGCTCGCCGCTCGCTTCCGCCGCTCCCCGCGCCGCCGCGCTCTGCGCGGGCGCCGCGCTCTGCGCCGGCCCTCGCTCCTTCACACCGCACATCGCCGCGGCCCCGATCCCCGCCACCAGCGCCAGCGCTGCCACGGCCGTCGCGGCGCGCCGTGCCTTCCCCGGCCCGGCCGCCGCCTCGTCCTTCTCCTCGGCCGCCGCGCTCCCCGGCCGGCGCGTCGACGGCAGCGCGCTCTTGTCGATCACCGCCGCCGCCGCCTCGTCCCCCGCGCAGCTTCTCCCGCCGGCGCTCTTCCCGCCGGCGCTCTTCTCCGCGGCGCTCTTCTCCGCGGCGCTCTTCTCCGCGGCGCTCTTCTCCGCGGCGCTCTTCCCGCCGGCGCTCTTCCCGCCGGCCCCTCGCGCCGCGTCCTCTGGCGCCATCGCCTCCCGCAGCCGCGCGGCCGTGCTCGGCTTGTCCGCGTGGTCCACGCGCACGCTGACGCGCGGCTCTCGCGGCGGGGGCCCTTGCCTGGTCCTCTCCCACGCGGCGTACGCCTGCCAGTACGCCTGTACCTCGTCGCGCAGCTCGGGCTCGACGTACACCACGCCCGTCTGGAAGGCGGGGTGACCCGCGGGCGGGCTCGCTCCTGGCGCGGGGCTCGCCGGCGCGCCCGCGCCCGCCTCACGGCCTCCGCGCTCGTCCCGGTCTGCGAGCTGGATTGATCCAGAGAAGAGAGAGAAGAGAGAGAAGAGGAAGAGGAGCAGGGGAATGACAGATGCCCACCCCCGGCCCGTGCTCGGCCCTTCGGGCCTGCGCGCGGTCCGCCCCTCCCAAGTCCCGCGCTCCGCGCGGGACGGGAGGGGTGCGTCCGTCTCCGGCGCCTCGGCCGTCCACGCGAGCGACAGCTCGAGCCGCAGCGTCGTGTCGCAGTCGCGCACGTCACCCGCCTCCGAGGCGCGCCAGCACGCACGTCACGTTGTCCGGCCCGCCGTGCTCGTTGGCCAGATCGACGAGCAAGCTCGCCGCCAGACCCAGGTCGCGATGGGCCGTGAGAATGCCGGCGATCTGCCCCTCCGGCACCGGCCCCCAGAGCCCGTCCGAGCAGACGAGGAAGATGTCGCCCGGCGCGGTCGCCTCCACCCGCGACTCGAGTAGCCGCTCCGCTGACCGCGTCTTTCCCCTGGCCAGATTCGGTTGCACGCTACGCGACGCCAGATGAGGGCCGTGCCCTCGCCGAGCGAAGAGGAGCGAGCGATGCCAGGAAGCAGGGAGCTGGTACAGCTGCGTGCAGAGCTGTCGAGGTATCGAGAGCAGAAGAGCCGTGGGAAATTCCCGAGCGAGCTGCGGGAGCGAGCCGAGGCCTACGCCAAGGCGCGCTCCCGCTCGGGGGCAACACCGACCGAGATCGCCACGGAGCTCGGTGTCCACAAGATGACTGCCGACCGATGGGTGGCTGACGGTGAGCGCGCAGACGAGGGTGCGTCGCCAAGAGCCCCCAAGGCGGCTCAGCAGATTCCGTTCCTACCCGTCGTGGTGCGCCCGGAGCGCCGCGAGGCGCCGCCTTTGCGGCTCAACGTCGCGTTTGCCGACGGGACGCGGATGCAGGTATGTGGGATAGGCGCGCGCGAGCTCGTGGAAGCGCTCGAAGCGTTGCGGAGGGGACGGTGACCCCCGCGACTATAGCCGTCTATCTGGCGGTCGGTCCAGTGGACTTGCGTGGTGCGTTCGACCGGCTCGCCGCGATCACCCGGCAAGTGCTGTGCCTGGACCCGGCCAGCGGCGCGCTGTTCTTGTTCCTCAACAGGAGGCGTAACCGGCTCAAAGCCCTTTGGTGGGATCGCAATGGATACACGATCTTGTATAAGCGTCTCTCGAAGGGTGCATTTGCTCTGCCTTCGTTCACCGAGGCCGACGGCAGGTGTATCGAGCTGTCAGCACAGGACTTCGCGCAGCTGCTCGCCGGTCTGCCTGTAGAAGAGCTGGCAAGCCGCCGCCGGCTGGTCCACTGAGGCGTCTGCGCCGGCGCTCGTTCACCGCGCTGCCGGCGCCAGCGCGGCCCGATGGCGGCCGGCGCAGCCGGATGCGGAGATGGAGCAGGGCGCGCGCTGCATCGCGCCCGAAGACCTCGCGAGAGCGCGCCGCCGATGGCGCACCATGGCGGCCCTGCATTCCCGCCTTCGACGAGAAATTCTCATCGAAAACAGCGAATTTTCGCTGCATAAGGTACTTGTCAAGAGCAAGCGCAGGGGGCATCCATGGCGCGCCTTGACCTCGACGACACGCCCCGGTGAGACCGCGCTGCCGCAGTCGACGGAGGCAGAGCGCCTTGACGGCGCGGCGCTCGTGCTCGGCTATCTCCAGGCCAGGGGACAAGGACAGGGGAGCCCCGCCGGCCCCGCGTCGGTGGTCGACGCGCTGCTCCGGCGGGTGCAGGAGCTCGAGGCGAGGCTGGCCGAGCTCTCGACGGCGGAGCAGCAGGCCCAAGAGCTCGCTCGCACCGTCGCGTCGCTCAAGGCGTACAATCAACAGCTGCAGGAGACGATTCGGACCCTGGAGATCGGATTCCGGCGCCACGTCTCCGAGCAGGTCTCGCCTGACCAGCTGCGGCTTTCGCTGGCCGGAGAGCCAGATGCCTGTCCGGCTCCGACTTCGTCGCAGGCCGAGAGCGTCGACGCCGCGCCCGAAGTGGACCCGGGCGAGGCCAGCGGCCCGCCGCCGGGCTCCGCGAGCCCACCGGAGCACGCGGGGACGGCAGAATCCTCCTCCGGCTCCGATCCCGGAGGTGGCAAGCCAGTCAAGCGCCACGAGCACGGGCGCCGCCGCATCGGTGTCATTCCGAGGGTGATCATCGAGTCGCTGCCGCAGGAGGTGCTGCTCAAAGGCCTCGAGCGCTTCGAGCGTGTGGGCGCCGAAGACAGCTCGAGCATCGGCTACCGGCGTGGCGGCCTCCTCGAGCTCGTCACGCGTCGCCTCAAGTACGTGGCCAAGGCGGAGGCACCGGCGGCGAGCAGCGCAGCTGAAGAGGCGCCGGCTCCTTCGCCAGCCGCCGGGCCGGCCTTGAATCACGAGCGCGGCGAGCCGCTCGTCGTGCGGGAGCACGAGCTCCTGGGGATCCCCGCGGACACGTCCTTCAAGCAAAGCCCCTTCGTCGACGGCGTCCTTGTACGCTACACGCCCGAGTCGGACGCTGCGGAGGACAGCGGACCGGTGAAGATCGCGTCGCTGCCGGAGCGCCCGATCGACAGGTGCCTTGCCGATCCGAGCCTCTTGGCCCACCTGTTCGTCCACAAGCTCGACTACCACACGCCCTACTACCGGCAAGAGGTGGAGTCGGATCGCCACGGCTTCCGCATCGGCCGCGGCAACATGACCCGCTGGCAGTACGATTGTGGTGGCATCGCGATGCGCATCGCCGATGCTATCTGGAGCGACGCGCTCTCGAGGTCGTGGTTCGCCATGGATGCGACGGGCACCGCCATCCGGGCCAAGGACAAGCACCGCTATGGGCATGTCTTCGTCCTGGTCGCGCCGGGCGATGGGGTGCTGTTCCGCTATACACCGACGTACGACGGGCCCACCGTCGCGAAGCTCTTCGGCGGCTACCAGGGGACGCTCGTCGCCGACGCCTCGGCCAACCACAACGTGCTGTTCGGGCCGGGCAAGGCGCGTGAGGCCGGCTGCTGGAGCCATGCACGAAGGCGCTTCTTCAAGGCGTTCAAGGCCGGGGCGGGCAAGGAGGCGGCGTTCGCGCTCCAGACCCTCCAGGCGCTCTTCCGCGTCGAGCAGGAATGCGCCCTGTGCAGCCCGGACGAGCGCCTCGAGATCCGGCAGCGCAAGTCCGCACCGCTGATTGAGAAGCTCTTCGCCTGGGTCGAGGCGCAGCGGCAGGTCGTCCCCGAGCATTCGCCGTTGCGCGAAGGGCTGGTCTATCTGCACAACCAGAGGGAGGCGCTCTGCGAGTTCCTCTCCAACGGGGAGATCCCCATCCACAACAATGCCTCCGAGAGGGCTCTGCGCCGCGTCGTCAAGGGACGGCGCAACTGGCTCTTCCACGGCAGCGACGAGCACGCTGTCCGGTCTTGTGCCATCACGTCGCTCATCGCGACTTGCCAGATGCACGGGTTCGACCCCGAGCTCTACTTGCAGGAGATCCTGACCGTGGCTCCGAGCTATCCGCTCAGTCGCATCCTCGACCTGAGTCCCAAGAACTGGGTCGCGACGCGACAACGCCTCATCGCCGAAGGGCGGCTCAAGTACCTGGACCTGGCTCGGATCACCGGCTCGCGGCTCGCCTTCCGCGACCGCTGATCGCGCCGCGTCGCCCGCATCCGCCGCGCCCACAGCGCTCGTCGCGTCCGGAGCGGTCGAGGCCGGCGCGCGTCCTTTCCGCGCCGAGGTGCGTCGGCTCGTCGAGCCGGTGCTGTCGTCGCTTCGCCCGGCCGCCGTCGAGCTCGTCGTGGCGGGGCGCCTCCGGGTCGCTTCGCTTTGGCGCTGCTTGTCCGCGCCTCGGGTCGGCCGCCGTCCGCCCTCCTGCTCCGCGGACGGCTGGGCGGCGCTCTTGCGGCGCCCCACGCCTGCGGGCTCGGCTGCTCCCGCGCGCTCTTCCTGGCCGGCCGCGCGACGCGGGCGCCCCTTCGCGCGGGCGGGGACGTCCTCGCGGCCTTGCCACGCGACATGCGGCGCGGACAGCTTCAGCACCGCCGTCATCAGGCTCGGGACTTCGACGCCTGCGTCCCCGCTCCGTCGCTCCGTCATCGCACCGCGACTCTACGCACGGGGCCGCCTTCCACAAGCTCGCTTCAGAACGCGCTCTGCGGAGCGGCTACCGACTCGATCGCGACGCTCTCGTCGCACCCGAGCGCCCGCGTCACCGCGTTGGCCCGGTCGCTCAGCGCCTCGATGGCTGCGAGCGCGCCGTCGCCGTCGCGGAGCAGCTCCTCCAGCAGCGTGTGATCCCGCGTGAGCCGCTCCAGCTTGCCATCCCGCATCCGGTAGACGCGCGAGTCGCCCACGTGCGCGATGTACGCCATGCCCACCCCCAGCAGCACGCCCGCGAAGGTCGTCGCCATGCCGCGCATCTCGTCCTCTCGCTGGCTCGCCTCGTAGATCGCCCCGTTGGCGCGCCGCACGCTCATCACCAACCGCACCTCGTCCCGGTTGTGCGGCCTCGCCGTGCCGTACGGCCACGTGTCCTCGAGATCGCCGTCCTCCTCGATGCAGCTCTTGACCACCTCGATGGCCATGCGTGATGCGACCTCGCCGGCCGCGTTGCCTCCGAGTCCATCGGCCACCATGAACAGCCCGAGGCAGGGCAGCGCCGCGAAGCTGTCCTCGTTGTGGCTGCGGCGGCGGCCCACGTCTGACTGCGCTGCCGCTTCAATGGCGAGCTGTGGATACACCTTCGTCCTCCTCGCGCGCTCGTCGCCAGGACGAGCCGAGCCAGGGCGCGCTGCAAGGGCAGGGCGCCGGGTCATTTCTCCGGGGCAGCGCGCCGCGGCGCTGCCGCGGGTCGTCAGCGCACGCGATCCGTGCTCACAGCGCTCGCGTGCTCTCCTGAAAGGGCGCCGCTCGTGCGGCGCCCCTCGATCACGTGTCCTCGGGCTCGGGCCGCGGCGGTCGCACGAGCTTCAGGTGCAGCGGCATGCCGCCGCGTCCGCTGGGGCTCCGTGGCGGGCTGCCGGACGGCGTCGCGTGCTCGCCATCGTCCCGCATGAAGCAGTCGGGCCGTGTCTTTGACGGCGGCGCGAGAGCCTCGACGGCCTCTCCGCGTGCGGCTCGCTCCGCTCTGCAGCAAACGCAGTAGCGCCCTGGGTCCCAGTCGATGTCCTCGAGGCCCATCTTGCGCACCCACGACAGCTCCCACATCAGCATTGGGCTCACGTGGATCACGTTGTCCGCGCGACGCATGCCGCTGCTGTGCAACCACCGACGCTTCGACATGGGCGCACCTCTCGAGCTGAGGAGGCCCATCTTGCTGCTGATGGCGCTGCTCGCCAAGCGCTGCCTCGATGACATCCCTGACGCTGCGCATCCTTACGTCTGACCTCGTGGAATCGTCACGAAAAAACAGGATGGCGCTCACTGCCCGCAGCCTTTGCCCGTCGCGAAGTCCCAGCAGCTCCCGGCGCTCCCCGGCGCGCCGGCACTCTCCTGCGGGCCGCCGGGCGCGGCGCTGCCGCCGTCGCCGGGCGTGCCGGGGGTGAACTGCACCGCCGGCGCGTCGCTCGGTGCCGCCGCATAGGCGATGCCAACGGCGTGGCCGCCTCGGCCGCCGGCGCCGGGGCCGCCGGCTCCCCCTTGGCCGCCGTCCCCGCCTCGGCAGCCGGCGGAACCACCGAGGGACGACGGGGTACCACCGGTGCTGCCGCTGCCCCCAACTGCACCGCCTCTTCCGCCGGCGCCATCTCCCCCCTTGCCCGCCTTGCCCACCGCGACGGTCACGTCCATCAGCACCAACTTCGTGCCGAGGCTGAGAATGCCGATGCTCGACCCGCCGGCCTTGCCGCCGCCTCCTCCTTTCCCGCCGCACCCGCCGGCCCCGCCGCCGCCGCCGCTGGCGCCGGGGCCCTCCACCGGGGCCGCAGCGGGCCCGCAGAACAGCCCCGCCTTCGCTCCTCCGCCGCCACCTCCCCCTTGACCTCGGGTGCCGTTGATGCCGTTGCCGCCGTCGCCGCCTGCGATGCCGTCCAGCGTCAGCGTCGTGCTGCTGCCCGCGTCACCTGCGATGCCGGCATCGCCGCTCTTGCCGTCCTCGCCACGCCTGCACTCACCCGCCGCATCCGTTTGGCCAATGCCGCCGAGCCCGCGGTTGTTCGGGTTCTCCTCCGGCAGCGGTGCGCCGTCCTCCCCGCGCTGCCCGTTGCCGTCATCCATCCCCGGGCTTCCACCGAGCCCACCCGCGCCGCCGAGTGTCTCTCCGTCCTCGCACGTCGTCACGCCGGGCTCGCCGCCCCGAACCGCCGCGGGCAGCTCGCACGCGTTCGACGCGCTCGTCGCCGGCGCGCTGGCGCCAGCCTGCGGCGCCCCCATCGGCGTCTCGCCCTTGGCGCCGTCCATCCCGTCGCCCGCGGTCACGTCCACCTGCGCGAGCTCCGCCTCGATGTCCGCCACCGCCACGCCGATCGACGAGCCGCCCGCCACGGTCGCGCTCGCCGCCGTCACCTGGAAGCTCCGCACCTTCGCCCCGCTCGCTGCTTCCGTCAGCGTGAGCGCGATCTCGTCCGCGGGCGCCTCGATCGCGCTCCGCGCTGTCTTGCTCCACGTCCATCTCGCGCCGCAGTCGAAGCCGCCGATCACCTCGACCCCCGCGCTGATCGTCACGCTCTCCGCGAACGCCCCGCTCGCGCACGCCAGCACCCGCTTGCCGTTCGCATTGGCGATCGCCTCCGCGAGCGACGCGTACGGCTTCGCCCTGGTGCCGTCGCCGCCCGCCTTCGCGCTCGCGCGCGCGAACACCGCGCACTCCTCCGTCGCCGTGCTCGCGTCCTCCGTCGGATCGGCGTCGCACACGGCGTTGCTGCCGCCACCACCGGTTGCGCTGCTCGTCGGGCGGAAGTGCTCGCACGTGAGCATCAGCTCGCAGTCGTTGTGGATATCGAACCAGAGCCCATCGCAGCCAACGGCGGCGATGACGAACGCCGTGGTTGCCGTGAGCGCCTGCATTCGTCGAAGTCTCACGAAGTGACCCCTCCGGCTCATCACCACGTCCCCACGACCAGGATGCCGCTGCCATCCAGACGGACGTCGGGTCGCACCGACACCCCCGTCGAGCCGGTCCCTGCTCGGCTGGGCCAAAGCACATACGTCGCCGTGGCGAGAGCGAACACGCCCGATGCGATGTAGCTGCCGAACGCGGCATAACCCAGAGTGCTGGCCTCTAATCCCCGCCGATCCAGCTCGGCGCACTGCTCCGTGAACGCGGTCGACGGCTCGACGCATTGCCCTCCAGCGTCCCGGATCGATCGGCTGTGCGCGTGGGCATCGTTGTTCGCGTCGTTCGACGCTACCGTCAGGCCCACCCCCACGCCGAGCCCGACGACGCTCGCCGCTCCGAGCACGATCACCGGCACCCAGCTCCGCTCTTCCGGCCGCGCAACGGCCCCCTCCGGCGCCTTCATCTTCGTCGGTGGCGCCTTCGTCGGCGGCGCGCCGGCCGCCTTCCGCTTGAGCTGCAGCCCGTTCTCGATCGTGCCGCCGGCTCCGAGCTGCGCCGTCATCTGCTGCGTCTCGTACCCCTCGTGCTCCACCGAGATCGTGTGCGTACCAGGCTCCACGAACACCGGATCCGCGAGAGGCGTCAGCCCTCGCAGCGTCCCGTCCACGAACACCCGCGCGCCCTCCACGTCCGCGCGCACTACCAGCGTGCCCACCTGCGATCGCGCCTCCTCGAACCGCTTGGTGAGCGTCGCCCGCAGCGCCGGCTTGCCGCCCGCGGGAAATTCGCGAAGCGCATACGCCAAGTGCTCCGCCGCGCTCGGTGCGTCGCCGAGCATCAGCTCGACGTCCCCCAGGTTGGCAGCCACGTCGTAGCTCTTCTTGAGCTTCCAGGCCGCGAGGTACGCGTCGTGTGCCTCGGCCCACCTCCGCTCGTCGTAACGCGCGTTGCCTTGCTCGAACAGCGCACGCTGCTTCGCGATGACATCGGCTGTCGGCTCCGCCGCGCGTGCCTCCGAAACCCAGGCGGACGGCGCCGCGAGCGCGGCGCACAGGATCCACATCGCTGTACCTGTACTCTTCATGATTCGACTCCGAACATGCGCGTCCGCTGCTCCGCCGGCGGCGGCGTCGCCGTTGTCGCCGCGGGCGGTGCCGGCGGCGCCCCGGCGGTGCCAGCAGGCTCCGGCTTGACGTCTCGCTTCTCCTTCGGCGCGTTCACCACCTTGCGTGGCGCTTGTGGCCGCTTCATCAGCGGCGCAGCCGGCGCACCACTCACGGCCGGCGCACCACTTGCCGCTGCTGCGCTCACCGTCGCGGCACCGTTCACGGTCGCGCTCACGGCCGGCGCACCACTCGCTGCGGCTGCACCGCTCGCCGCCGCCTCGCTGGCTGCCTCGGCCGCCGCCTCGCTCGCTGCGTCGGCCGTCGTGCTCCGCGCCGCCGCCGCACCGTTCACCGCTCCCGTCTCGCTCGCTCGCGTTTCCGCGCCTCTCTCCGGCGCTTGCGCCTTCGCCCCGCACATCGCGGCGGCCCCGATGCCCGCCGCCAGCGCCAGCACCGCCGCCACCGTCCCGACGCGCCGCACCTTCCCCGGCCTGGCTTCGGTCTCGGCGCCGTCCTTCTCTACCGCCGCCGCGCTCCCCGGCCGGTGCGCCGACGGCAGCGCGCTCTTGTCGATCACCGCCGCCGCCTCGTCCCCCGCGCAGCTGCTCCCGCCGGCACTCTTCCCGCCGGCCCCTCGCGCCGCGTCCTCAGGCGCCATCGCCTCCCGCAGCCGGGCGGCCGTGCTCGGCTTGTCCGCGTGGTCCACGCGCACGCTGACGCGCGGCTCTCGCGGCGGGGGCCCTTGCCTGGTCCTCTCCCACGCGGCGTACGCCTGCCAGTACGCCTGTACCTCGTCGCGCAGCTCGGGCTCGACGTACACCACGCCCGTCTGGAAGGCGGGGTGACCCGCGGGCGGGCTCGCTCCTGGCGCAGGGCTCGCCGGCGCGCCCGCGCCCGCCTCACGGCCTCCGCGCTCGTCCCGGTCCTCGTCCTTCACAGCCTCGCCTCCCATCCGTGCCGCTGGCCCTTCACGGCGTTTCATCGCCCCTGCGCGTCCGAATTCTCATCTTTCTCATCGCTCATCGAGCCGCGCCCGCCCGCTCACAGCTCGTCCTCGCGCGGCGGCGCCTCGGTCACCCCGGCCGCATGCAGCAGCTTGCCGAGCCGCACGATCGCGCGGTCGTGGACGCGGTACACGCCCGGGTGCGGGAGCCGGAGCGCGCCGCCGACCTCCTTGAGCGGCTGCCCCTCCACGTAATGCATCGACAGCACCTCGGCCTCGCGCGGCGTCAGCCGCTTCAGGGTGCTCCGGAGCAGCGCGTGGGCCCGGGCGTGGCGCTCGCGCCGCGACAGCGCCTCCTCGCCGGTCGCCGGCTTCGCCACCCCGGCGGCCGTCGCGAAGACGCTCGCCGCCACGCCGTCAAGATGGTCGAGGAGTCGCTCCTCCGCCTTGCCGTCGACGTCGGTCATCACGTCGCCGTACCGCCGCTTCCGCGCGATGTAGTCGTACCCGCCCTGCAGGCAGAGCGCGATCACCCGGTCCTGCTCCCGCGCCTCCCGGAGGTACCCGTCGAGCATCGCGCCCCGGATGCGGTGCCGCGCGAAGCGCGGGAAGCTGTCGTTCTGCGCCGGATCGTAGGCGAGCGCCGCCTCGATGAGCCCCGTCCGGCCGAGCGACATCAGCTCGTCGAACGAGAGGTGCTTGCGCAGCCTCGGCGAGAGCCGGCGCGCAACGCCGCTCACCTCGTGCAGCGCCGACGCCGCGAGCGCCTGCTGCGCCGGCGTGAGCATCTCCCTGAGCTCATCCATCCTCGCCGCTCCCCGCCTTGCGCCGGGGCTCCCCGACGCCGTCGCGCGCCTCCACGCCGCTCCCGAGCGGCGCCGCGCGAGGCCGCGCCCGCTCCAAGAGGTCCCGCCCGACCTCGTCCTCGGTGAGCGCCTCGACGAGCAGCTCGCGCATGGCCTCGATCACGTCGCGCGACGCGATCCCGCGGTAGGGCGCGAGCGTCCGCTCGACGACCTCGTCGAGGTAGGGATCGGTCGCGCTGGGTTCATCGGTCGGCATCTCGTCGCTCCTTGCTCGTGGCGCTGCACGCACCCTCAGAAAATCGGCTTGTCGCCGAACGGCAGCTTTTCCCCGTTCCGGGGCGGGGCCGGCCTGGCGGGCGCGGGGGCGCGCCCGCGCGAGGGCATCGGGTAGATGTCCTCCTCCTCGTCCGGGTAGATGCCCCTCTCCTCGTCGCGACCCTTCGACTTCGACGTGAACAGCCAGTCCCACGGGCGCCGCGCGGGCGCCTGCGCCGCCCCCGCGACCGGACGCGCCCGTGTCACCGGCGCGCTCGCCCGCGGCGGCGCGCTCGCCCGCGGCGGCGCGCTCGCCCGCGGCGGCGCGCTCGCCCGCGGCGGCGCGCTCGGTCCGGACGCCATCCCCCCGGATTCGGCGCCGGGGGACAGCGCGGTCGCGGACGCCTCGACCTCGGGGGGGGGCGGCCGCGCGCGCGGGCGCGCCGGTCTCGACCGGGCGCGCGGGCGCGTCGGCCTGCGCTGCGCGTGCGTCGCGTGCGTCGCGTGCGTCGCGTGCGTCGCGTCGGTCCAGCGATGTCCCGGTCCCGCGCGCGCCGCTGGGCGAGGATTCCGCCCGCACCGTCCCGACGGACGCGCTCGAGGTGGGGCGCGCGGGCGCCGCCGGCGCAAACCTGCCGGCGGCCGCGCCCCCGCCGGCGGGCGCCGCCTCCGCGGGGTGTTCGCGGCGCGCATGGAGGTACAGCGCGGTCACGGCGCCCGAGATCGGCATCGCCAGCACCGCCGCGGCGACGCAGCGGCGCAGGAGCTGCGCTCGCCAGCGCCGGTCGGCGACGCGGTCCGTCAACGGCAGCCCGGACGTCGAGCCGCTCGCCCCCTGGCCTCCCGGCGACGATCGCACCGTGAGAGGCCCGGGGGTCACGAGCAGCGGCCAGCCCGGGTCGCCCGCCGGCGCCGCGCTCGACGGCGGATGCGACGGAGGGGCCGGAGGCTGCGCCGGCCGCGCCGCCGGCGTCGCGCCCTCCTCGCGCGCCCCGCTCCCGCCGACGTCGGCCGAGGCCGCCGGCCCATGGAGGATCACCCGGCTCTCGTCGGGCCTCGGCGCCGTGAGCAGCCGCTCGGGCGACTGCGGCGCGTGGTGCTCCCGCCGGGACCCCGGCTGTCCCGGCTGTGCCGTGTCCGGGCCCCCGGCGAGCCGGCCGGCGCGCACGTCCGACTGGTAGCGCTCCCGGAGCTCGCGGAGCGCGCTCGCCGCGGCGCCGGCGTGCCGGAAGCGCGCGGCCGGGTCCTTCGCCATCCCGAGCTGGAACACCGGCCAGAAGTACGCCGGGATCCACGGCGCGACCTCGTGCAGCGGCCTGGGCAGCCACAGGAGGTGCGCCGTCACGAGCTGCTTCTCGTTCGGGAACTCCGAGAGGCCGCGGCCCGTCGCGAACACGTAGCGCCCGGCCAGGATCTCGTAGAGCACGAGCATCAGCGCGTACACGTCGCTCGCCGGCGTGCACGGATCGCCGTAGCACTCCTCCGGCGCCATGTACGCCGTCGTGCCGAACCGCTGGCCCGGCTGCGTGCTCGGAAGGCCGTCGACATGGACCTTCGCGATGTTCAGGTCGAGCAGCTTGACGTCGCCGTGCCGGTCGACGAACACGTTCTCCGGTTTCACGTCGCGGTGCACGATCCCGAGGTCGTGCGCCGCCGCGAGGCCGTCGGCGATCTCAATCCCGATGTGGAGCGCCCGCGCGATCGGCAGCGGCGACTCCACCTGGCAGATCCGGCGGAGCGACTGGCCCTCGAGCAGCTCCATGGCGATCCAGACGGTGCCGTCAGGCAGCATGTTGGCGCTGTGCACGGCGACGATGTTCTTGTGCCGCAGCCGGCAGAGCGCGATGGCCTCCTTGCGGGCGCGCTCGCGCACCTGCTCGGCGCTGGCGTAGTGGGGGAGCAGCAGCTTGAGCGCGACCCGCCGTTGCGTGAACTCGTCGACCGCCTCGTAGACGGCGCCGAGGCCGCCCCAGCCGAGCATCCGCACGAGCCTGTGGCCCGCGACGACGCTGCCCGGAAGATAGGGAGCCGGGGGCGAAGGCGTCCCGGCATGGTCGTCCGCAGCGCTGTGCTCGCCCTGGCTCATCCCACCCACCACCGCATCAGGAGTGCGGCGACCATACCAAAGAACGCCGCGATCGACGCGACGATGAGCCAGCTCACCGCCAGCTGACGGGGCCGCGGGGCGACCGCCCGCGCGCGCGGCGGCGACTCCGCCCTCGAGGGGCGCGGCGCCCGGCGGACTGGCGGACAAAGCACCTCGATCACGATGGGTTGCGTGGCGACCCGCGGCGCGATCGGAGCGGGCGGCAACGGAGCGGTCGCCACGGGAGCGGTCGCCGACCGAGGCGGCCGAGGCGGCGGCCAGGGAAGCGCCGATCGCGGCGTGAAACCGGCGGACAGCGGCTCGGTGACCAGCGGGGTTGGAGGCGCGGCGCCGCGAGCCACCGGCTCGGTGACGCGGTCGTCGACTGGGGCGCGCCCGTCGACCGGCACGGTCGCGAGGTGGTGTTCGATCGAGCTGCGGGCGGCTGTCACGGCCATGTTCCTCGTCGAAGCACGCGCGGACATGACGGCAGCCGAAGCACCTCTGGCCCAGGCACGGGCGAAGGCGGTGGCCGTCCTCCTGGCGTTCGCGCGGATCTATCGATGTGGAGGCGTGGCTTTCTCAAGAAATGGATCGATCGCTGGAACCATCGGCGACCAGCGCCGGGCGCTCGGACGCCATCCGGACACGCCACCCGTCATCCGGACACGCCCCCTGCCATCCGGACGCGGCCCCCTGCCATCCGGACGCGCCCCCCTGCCATCCGGACGCGGCCCCCTGCCATCCGGACGCGGCCCCCGGCCATCCGGACACTCCGCCCATCATCCGGACACGTCCCCCGGCCATCCGGACACACCCCCCGGCGCTCCGCTCGCCGCCGCTCTGCCCTATCGCCCCGGGGTTCCCCCGCTCGCGTCCGGACCAGCCCCTTTCGCGCTGGACATCGCCGCGAGCGAGCTCATCCTTGCCGCTTCGCGCCGCGCCGGAAAGGCGCGGACGCAGGAGGAGGGGACAAGCAATCGCCATGGCAAAGCAGGGAAAGGACTACGAACGCTGGGTCAAGGCCGCCGCCGAGACGGGACGGACCGACAACCCGCTGAAGGTGCCGTACGACGTCGCCGTGCGCGAGGCGGTCGCCGCCGCGGCGTTCGTGGAGAACTACTGGGAGCCCGACGGCGATCGCCCCGGCCTCAAGCGGGTCAAGAGCCGGCTGCCCGCGTCGACCAGCGAGGATCTGCTCTCCATCGTCCACGCCGTGCAGGAGGCGCAGACGCGGCTGCTTCTCATCGTCGATCCCGCGGTCACCGATGTCGGAGAACGCGCCCGGTTCGTCGTCGATGAGCTCGAGTCGGCGCTCGAGTTCCTGCTGGACGACGACGTCGACGAGCCCGCCGACGCGCAGCTCGCCCGCATCAAGGAGTTCCACGCGCAGGACGGCCAGCGCTCCAGCGCCCTCTCCCAGGCGCTCCGCGATTACGCAGGGCTCGCGGAGGCGCTCAAGGACCGCCTGGTCGAGGCGGACGAGGAGTTCGACGTGCGCCTCATCGCCGAGGCCAGGAAGCTCGCGGAGGATCTGCAGCGGCGAGCGATGGAAACGGTCCCCGAAGGCGTCGCCTCGGCCGCCGCGGCCACGATCCGCAACCAGATGCTGCACCTCATGGTGGACCGCGTCGCCGCCATCCGGAAGACCGCAGCGCACGTCTTCCGGCGTCACTCCGAGATCGTCCGCGAGGTCACCAGCGCCTACGAGCGGCGCCGGCGCGTGGCGGCGCGGCGCGAGAAGGCCCGCAAGGCCGCCGAGGCCGGACCGGTCGATGGCAAGCCTGCGCCGGCGCCGGCGCCCGCGACCCCCGCGCCCGCGCCCGCGGCCCCCGCGCCCGCGGCCCCCTCGCCATCGGCCGGCGCTCGGCCCTCGTAATCCCGGCCGGCTCGCCGCCCGCGCGGCACCTCATCGCATCCCTGGCCGGACTTCCGGCGGCGGAACGAGCTCCCGTGCCAGCGGTCGCCCTGCACCCGCCGGGCGCCGGGAAACGGTAAGGCGCACCGCCTGCCCCCCGAAATCCGGAACCTGGTGAGGGCGCGGAGGTGATACGATTTCCCGCCTTCCGGTGGCCGAATGACCTCACGTGGCGTCATCCCCGAGTCCGTCATCCCTCCTCCCTCGGAGGTCTCGGACGCCCCGGACGAGAAGCAGCGGGCGCGCGCCCGCGTCGGGATGACCCTCAAGAACAAGTGGCGGATCGACGCCCTCCTCGGCGTGGGCGGCATGGCGTCGGTGTACGCCGCCACCCACCGGAACGGCTCGCGCGCCGCGCTGAAGATCCTGCACGCCGAGTTCGCGCGGGACGTCGGCATCCGCGACCGGTTTTTGCGCGAGGGGTACGTCGCCAACAAGATCGATCACCCCGGCCGGGTCGCGATCCTCGACGACGACATCACCGAGCAGGACGAGCCGTTCCTCGTGATGGAGCTGCTCGACGGCGAGACCGTGCAGCAGCTCTGGAAGCGCAAGAGCCGGAAGCTCCCCGTCGCCGAGGCGCTCTGGATCGCCGGGGAGGTGCTCCAGACGCTGGAGAGCTTCCACGGCGAGGGCATCGTCCACCGCGACCTGAAGCCCGCGAACATCTTCGTCACGAAGGACAACGTGGTGAAGCTGCTCGACTTCGGCGTGGCGAGGCTGCGCGGCGCGCCCGGCGACAAGACCAAGGCGGGCACGGCGCTCGGGACCCCGTCGTTCATGGCGCCGGAGCAGGCGATGGGGCTGACCGAGGGGGTCGACGGGCGGGCGGACCTCTTCTCGATCGGCGCGACCCTGTACGCCGTGCTCAGCGGGCAGCGCCTGCACCAGGGCCGCTCGGACAACGAGGCGTTCATCCTCGCCGCGACGACGCCGGCCCCGTCGCTCGCGCGGATCGCGCCCGAGCTGCCCGCCTCGGTCATCGGCCTCGTCGACAAGGCGCTCGCCTGGGATCGGCGCAACCGCTTCGACTCGGCCGCGCAGATGCGGCAGGAGGTGCTGCGCCTCCTCGAGGAGCTCGGCGCGTCCGTCCCGCGCCGCCCCGCGCCGCCGAGCACGGGGCGCCCCCCGCCGGACGAGTCCCCCACGGCCGTCGGGATGCGGCCGCCGGAGCAGCCCGCGCCCCAGGAAGAGCCGGCGGAAGCGGAGCCGGACGACCCCGCGGTCGCGCGGCTCACCGAGGTGTTCCGCCGCCTGGAGCGGCTGCTCCCGGCGGTGCGCCACTACGGCTTTCGCCACCCGGACGCCGACAACAAGCTCCGCGCGACCTTCCAGGCGATCGTGGAGGCGCTGCGCGCGGACGGGGGCCTCGTCCACTGGGCGCTGACGCCGTACGCCTTCGAGCACCGCCGGCGGACGGTGTGGGAGCCGCAGCACCCGCTCGATCTCGTCCCGTACAACCTCTTCGCGGCCGGCGTGCGGCGCGTGCAGCTGCTCCCGGGCATCACCGAGGAAGAGCTGCGCGCCTTCTGCGAGGTGCTGCTGCTCGATCCGCTGCGCGACCTCGCCCCCGAGGACGACGTCGCGGCGGCCCTGTGGGAGCGCCGCCTCGAGCACGTGCGCTACGACGTCGTGAGCGTCTTCGCCGAGGGGGACGCGGCCGATCGCGAGCAGTTCTGGCACGAGGCCGACGACGTCGAGAGCATGGCCCGGCGCGCCGCCGAGGAGCGGGCGAACCGCGCCGAGGCGGCCGCGATGGTGATCGACACCGACGCGGCCGCGCTGCGGGCGGCGCGCCGCGCCGCGGGCGCGCTCGCGCTCGACCCGGTCGCGCAGCGCGCGCTCGGCACGCAGCTCGTGCTCAGCCCGGATCGCTGGAGCGAGCGCTTCGTCGAGATCGTGGCGGACGCCTTCCTGAACGCGAGGCGCTACCAGGACGTCGAGCTCGTCGCCGAGCCGCTGGCCGCCTCGGCGCGCGACCTCATCCTCGCGCGCCGCTTCGACGTGCTCTTCGGCATGCACGACGCGCTGGAGAAGGCGCTCGACGCGCTCGCGCCCAGGCAGCAGGGCGGCGCGCTCGCGACGGAGCTCGCCCGGGGCATGTTCCCGCCCGACACGATGCGGCTGCTCCTCCGCGAGGCGACGCGCGTCGTCGCGCCGGGCACCCCCGGCGGCGCGGCGCAGCCCGCGCCCGTGGACCTCGATCTCGTCGCGCAGCGCCTCGCGCCCATCCTGCACAAGCTCGGCAGCGAAACCCTGCCGGTCGCCATGGAGGTCGTCGGGCACGTCGGCCACGAGCCCCTGCGCCGCGCGCTCCTCGGCCACCTCGAGCGCACGCTGCCCGGGCACGAGGAGGGCGTCGTCGACGCGCTCATGACCCTGGAGCTCGACGTCGCCCGCCCGATCCTCAAGATGTTCGCCGCGTCGCGGACGCAGGGCGCCCTCGGCGCGCTGAGGCGCCTCTCCGGGTGCGCGAACGCGGCGCTCCGCTGCGAGGCGATCGCCCACCTCGCCACGAGCCCCGAGCAGATCCGGGACGAGCTGCTCTCGCTCGCCGAGTCGGCGCCGCCGGAGGTGCGCGTCGCGGCGCTCCGCACGCTCGCGCACCACCAGGTCCGCGCCGCCGGCCCGCTGCTCGTCCGCCGCGTGCAGGACAGCTCGTTCCACCAGCTCACGCTCGACGAGCGGCGCGAGTTCCTCGGCGCGCTCTACACGCTGAACCCGGCGCGCGGCGAGTCGGTCGCCGTCGAGCTGCTCCAGCGGCACGGCCTGCTCGCGGACGACGCCGCGGAGCAGACCCGCTGCCTCGCGGCCGAGCTGCTCGGCCGCGAGGCGCGCTCCCAGGAGGCGCTCGACGCCGCGCTCGCGGCCTCGAAGCGGCGGCCCTGGAACAGCCAGGCGCTGCGCGACGCCGCGAGCGCCGCCGCCGAGGCGATCGCCGGCCGCCTCGGCGAGCGGATCTCGACGGTCGGAGATCTCCCGTGACGGCTCCCCAGGTCGACGTCATCAGCCAGAACGTGTCCGAGAACATCCGGCGCGAGCAGGCGCGCGATCTCGCCGCCAGCGTCGTGCAGGCGCTCTTCCGGCTGGTGAAGCTCTCGACGCTGCACGCCATCGACAACCAGGCCATGGTGCGGCAGGTCGAGGAGACGGTCTCGCTGGTCCAGGACTTCGGCCAGCGCTCCGGCCACAACGTCTCCATCCTGTTCACCCGCGGCTCGGTCTTCGTCTCCGGGCAGCTCCTCAAGGCGAACCGCGCCGTCTACGAGGGCGCGCTCGAGCTCGGCGACATCCTGGGCCGCTGCGGCTACTCCGAGATCGGGATCGCGAAGGACGTCCGCGCGAGCGACCTCTACGCGCTCGCCTCCGCGCTCGCCGAGGCCCTCCGGAGCGCCAAGCCGGCGCTCGCGGATCGCCCGGCGCCGCGCGTCCGCCTGCGCGCCGTGGACGAGGAGGTGCTCCGCCGCGAGGTGGCGGTCGATCGCGAGGGCGACGAGACGTCGGCGATCGTGCGGACCTACGCGACGGCGATCGTCATCCTCCGCCGGTTCTACGACGACCTGCGGCAGGGCCGCTACGTCTTGCGGCAGGGCGTCAAGCGCATCACGCAGCGCCTCGTCGATCTCTCCGCGAACGAGACTCCGGCGTTCCTCGGCGTCACCGCGCTCCGCAACCAGAACCACGACGACGCCGGGCGCGCGGTGAACACCGCGATCCTGAGCCTCGCCATGGCCCGGCAGATCACGGGCGACGTCGTGCTCCTGCAGCGGCTCTCGATGGCGGCGCTGCTCTTCGACATCGCGCGGCCGCGGCTCACCGGCGTCGCGCGGAGCGGCGGCGGCGGGCTCGTCCCGCAGCTGAGCGAGCAGCAGGACGCGGACGTCCCGGCCGGCACGGCGGTCGTGCTGACCGCGCTCGGCCTCGTCAACGAGCCCAGCGTCATGCGCACCGTGGTGGCCTACGAGGCGCACTGGGTGCGCCGTCAGGCCGCGCTCGGCCCGGTCTACCGCGGCCTCCGCCAGCCGACGCTGCAGGCGCGCATCCTCGCGACCGCCCGCGCCTTCAACGACCTCCTGACGCCCGCGCCGGGCGAGGCGCCGCTCTCCGCCGACGAGGCGATCGCCAAGCTCGAGCAGGAGGCGACCGATCCGGCGGACCGCGCGGTGCTGCGGCTGCTCGTCGGCGCGCTCGGGATCTTTCCGACCGGCACGCTCGTGGAGCTCTCGACCGGCGAGGTCGCGCTGGTCGTGCAGACGCCGGCGCACCCGGCCCGCTACTCGCAGCCGCGCGTCCGGCTGGTCCTCGACGCCTCCGGCGGGCCGATCGGGCGCGCGCTCGAGGTCGATCTCGCCGAGCGGCCTCGCCACGGCGAGCCGACGCGGCACATCCGCCGGATCGTCGCGACCAGCGACGACCCCGCCGCCGCGTCGATGCGCGCCCACGCGGCCGTCCAGGAGGCGCCGCAGGTGTCGCTGAGGACGCCGACGATCCCTGCAGAGCCGCCCGGCCGCTCGGCGCAGGCGCCGGCGTCGCCGCTCGCCAACCTGCGCATGCCGCCGCCGCAGCCGATCACGCGGCCCTCGTCGCCGACGCTGCCGATGACCAGCTCGCCGGTGAGCCGGAGGACGCAGCCGCGGCCCGGCGACGCCGGCCGCGGGCCCGCCTCGCCGCCCGAGGCCGCGTCGCCGGCGCCGGTCGACGACGGCGGCGCGGAGGCCAGGATGCTCGCGGATCTGCCGCCGGCGCCGTCCGGCAGGCTCTCGCCCACCTTGCGGCCCGGGCGCACCACCGCGCGCTGGCCGGATCCACCGCAGGAGCCCGCCGCGGCGGCGGACCCGTACTCGCCCCCGCAGGGCGCTCACGGAGAGGAGTCGTGGTCGGTGCAGACAGACAGCGATCCGGACGAGGTCCCTGAGGAGAGCGCGCGGCCGGCCGCGCTGCGCGCCCGCGGCTGGGGAGAGCAGCCATCGCGGCGCGAGCGCGATCCGGTGTCGGAGCTGCCGCCCTCGGCGATGGCCGGCCCCATCGCCGTGCTGTCGCTGCCGGGCGAGCCGCCGACCGCGGAGGGCGCGCTCGCGCGCACGCCGCTCGTCCACCTGCTCGTGTACATGCTCGACCGGCGCCTCACCGGCACCGCGTGCTTCATCGACCCCCAGGGCGTCCGCCACGGCATCTTCTTCAGCGACGGCGTGCCGGCGAAGATCTGGACCGGGACGATCATCGCCCCGCTCGACCGGGTGATCCTCGAGCTCGGCCTCCTCGACGAGGCGACGCTCCGGGAGACGCTCCGGGACATCACGAAGCGGCGGGTGCTGCACGGCCGGCTGCTCGTCTCCCGGGGCCTGCTCGATCGGGAGACGGTCTTCGCCGTGCTGCGCGAGCAGCTCGTGCGCAAGCTGGTCGCGCTCTACGATCTCCCGCCCGACACGCGCTACGCCTACTACGACGGCCAGAACCTGCTGTCGTCCTACGGCGGCCCGGAGCTCATCGGGTGCGAGCCGCTCGCGGTGATCATGGCGGGCGTCCGGCTCCACGCCGACGATCCGCTGATCGACGCGACCCTCGACCGGATCCAGAGCCGGCAGCTCGGCCTCCACGTCGAGGCCGAGATGAAGCGGTTCCAGCTCCACCGCGACGAGGCGGCCGTCGTCGACCTCCTGCGCACGCGGCGCATGACGCTCGCCGATCTCGTCGGGGCCGGCGTCGCGCAGGAGCGCGTCGTGCGGCTGACGATCTACGCGCTCGCGATCACGCGGCACCTCGATCTCGGCGCGCCGGGCCGGCGCCCCGTCGGCCTCGGCGCGCCCGCCGGCTCCGGCCGGGAGCGGTCCGCCAGCGCCGCCCCGGCCGACGCGGGCCAGGCGCAGCGCGACCCGGCCGCCGCGGCGGCGCGGTCGCCGCGCCCTACCTCGGGCTCGACGGCGCCCTCGCCGCGCGCGGCGCGCGGCGAGGCGGACGGCCGCGCGTCGCCGCGGCCGTCCGACGCGCCGGCGCCGTCCAGCAGGCGGTCAGGGTTGCCGTTCGCCGAGCCGGTCGCCCCGCGCCGGTCGTCCATGCCGCCCCCGTCCGTGGCGCCGGACGGCCGCGGCGTCGCGCTCCCGGGCCCGGCGGCGCCCTTCGATCCGCGCGCGGCCGGCGGCGATCCGGGCGGCGCGCCCCGCGGCGCGGAGCCGAAGGTCCCGAAGCAGCCCCTCGCGCCGGCGTTCGCCGGGCCCCGCGCGCAGCCGCCGATGCAGCAGGCGCCCACCGTCAAGATGGCGGCCGTCGGCGCGGAGGGCAGGGCTGCGCGGGCGGGGCGGGCCGAGGCGGCGTCGCCGCTTCCGCCCCCGCGCGGGCCGGAGCCCGCGAGGCTGCAGGCGGGCGCGTCGCCAGCGCTGGCGGGCGCCGCGCCTGCCTCCGAGCTCCCGCCGCCACCGCGCGCCGCGCTGAGCCCCGAGCTCGCCGCGCGCCGCGCCGAGATCGAGGCGCGCGCCGCCGCGATCGACGGCGAGAGCTTCTTCCAGATGCTGGGCGTCGCGGACGACGTCCCCCCGGAGCGCGTGCAGAGCGCCTATTTCGCGCTCGCCAAGCAGTGGCACCCCGACCGGACGCCGGCGGAGCTCCAGGACGTCAAGCCGCTCGTCGCGCGCGTGTTCGCCCGCATCAGCGAGGCCTACCAGACGCTGAGCGATCCAAAGCGGCGCGCCGAGTACCTGCAGGGGCCGAAGGAGGCCGCGCCCCCCGCGGAGGACGAGGAGAAGATCGCCCGCGTCGTCGACGCCGCGCTCGAGTTCCAGAAGGCCGAGATCCTGCTCAAGAAGAACGACCTCGCCGGCGCCGAGATCCGCGCGCGGCGCGCGCTGAACGCCGACCCGGAGCAGCCGGAGTACATGACGCTGCTCGTCTGGATCCAGGCGCAGCGGCGCGGCGAGCCGCCCGCGCTCGCGGAGGGGGCCACGAGCGCGCACTACGACGACCTGATCCAGACGCTGGACGTCGTCCTGCGGAAGGAGCCCCGCTACGAGCGGGCGCTCTTCTACCGCGGCATGCTCCTCAAGCGGTCGGGGCGGATCGATCGCGCGATCCGCGATTTCCGCCTCGCGGCCGAGATCAACCCGAAGAACCTCGACGCGATCCGCGAGGTGCGCGTGCAGGAGATGCGCAGCCGCACGACCAGCGACCCGACGCCCACCGGCGGCCTCCTCGGCAAGTTCTGGAAGCGCTGACGCGGGTCAGCGCGCCGCCGCCGGGGCGGCGCCGAGCGACCGCAGCGCGCGGCAGATCGTCTCGTCGCGGCAGGGCCCCACCCGCCCCGCGTGCGCCGGCCAGGGCACCTCGCGCACGCGGTGCAGATCGCGCACGTCGGGGCCGCGCCACGGGCCGAGCGCCCGGTCCACCCGCGCTTCCCGCTCGTTCGTCGCCGGCAGCGAGAGCTGCACCTGCGGCACGATGCCGACCTTCTGCACCGGCGCGCCGTCCGGCAGCGCGTAGAGCAGCGTGGTGAGGCGCAGGACGCCGACGTGGGCGTCGTCGTCGAGGTACTCCTGGGCGCACCCCTTGCCGTAGGTGCGATCGCCGATGACCACGCCGCGCCGGTAGCTGCCGATCGCGCCGGCGATCATCTCCGCCGCGCTCGCGGAGTCGCCGTCGACGAGCACCGCGAGCGGCCCGCTCCACCCGCGATCCGAGGGCACGTCGGGCGAGCGCTCCACCTCGACGCCGCCGTCGCGGCGCCGCATCGGGAACAGCGGCACGCCCGGCAGGAACAGCCCCAGCGCGGCGATCGCCCCGTCGGTCGAGCCGCCGCCGTTCGCGCGCACGTCGAGCATCACGCCCCGCGTGTCGCCCTGCGCGCGCGCGCGGTGGAGCGCCGCCGCGACCCGGTCCCCGAGGTCGTCGGGGACGTCGGGGATGGCGATCACCGCGACCTTGCCGTCGCCGAACCGCACCAGATCGAGCGGCAGCTCCGTCGGCGCGGCCTCCGCCGGCTGCGGCCCGATCGGGTGCGGCGCCACGCTCAGCTCGAGCGGCGCCGCGGCGCCGCGCCGGAGCAGCGCCACGCGCGCGGTCGTCCCGGGGCGCACGTCGGCGAGCACGGCGAGCTGCTCGGCCTGCTCGACGCTCATCCCGGAGATCGGAAGATCCTGGATCCGGATCACCACGTCGCCGTCCGCGAGCGGCGCGAGCGCGCCGCGATCGATGCGCACCCCGATCGCGGTGCGGGTCATCTCCTGCCAGAGCCGGGCGGGCGGGTGCGCCTCGAGATCGAGGTCGTAGATGGAGACCTCCTCCTCGAGCGGCGCCCAGGCGCCGTGGGCGTCCAGCTGGGGCACGTAGGCGCGCACCGCGGCCGCGATCACCGTGCGCGCCCAGCCCTCGTCGCTCATCGAGGGCGCCGCGCGCTCGCGCACGGCGTCGGCGTAGCGGGCGAGCGGCTCCCCGAAGTGCGCGCGCAGCGCGCCGACCTCCCGGCCGAGCTCGCGCGCGAGATCCCGGGCGCTCCGCGTCACCTCGCCGTCCTCGAACGGCGCCGCGGCGATCAGCGACCACGCCTCGGCGGCCGTCGCGGGCGGGCGGGCCAGCCCGCGACGGAAGCCCTCGTCGAAGATCCCGTCGAGCTCGCGCGACCACCGGGACAGCTCCTGGCCCACGCGCAGCGCCGCCGAGCACGGCCCGCTGCCCACGGGCGCCTGCAGATCGGCGAGGAGCTCGGCGGCCTCCCGCCGCAGCGCCGCCCCCACGGGCGCGTCGGGCGCGACCGACCACAGCCCGTGCGGATCGAGCCAGTCGGAGGTCGCCTCGGCAAACTTTGCGGGATCGATGCGGAGCGGCGGGGCGGCCAGGGTGGTGCGGGCCTGGGCGACGATGGCGCGCGCCTGCTCGCAGCCGAGCGAGGTCGGCGCCCCGCTGGGCACCGCGATGCCGCGGTCGAGGGCGTTCGGGTCGCAGCCGACGCCGTCGATCTCCTCGTCGTCCGGCGCGAGGGCGTGGAGCAGGGGCCGCGAGAGCCCGCGCCGCGCCTTCGCCAGGGGCGTCTCCGCCTCGCGCGAGAGCAAGGCGAGCGTCGCCAGGCAGGCGGCGATGCACGCGACGGAGCTCGCGACGCGTGTCCTCACTGCTCTCCGGATATCACGACGCGGGCCGCGCGGGCAGGGGCGACCGCGGTCATCGGCGCGCGGGCCGCGGGCGCAAGGGCGACCGCGGTCATCGGCGCGCGGGCCGCGGGCGCAAGGGCGACCGCGGTCATCGGCGCGCGGGCCGCGGGCGCAAGGGCGACCGCGGTCATCCGCGCAAGCGTCGCGCGGACGGCCCCGCGGTCGCTGCCCATGCCGTCCGCGCGGGCGGCCCGACCCAAGCCCGAAACCTGGACGCAACATCGTGTTCTCATTCGCCGCTCGCGCGCCGTGGATCTGCGCTCAGCGCCGCGCATCCGTGCTCCTTCGCTTTCCCGCAAAGCTTTCGCGTCCCTCCAGGGATCCGAACACGTTGCGCATTCCAGCGCAAAAAAAGGCGATTTCGTAGGGTTTATCCCGGCATCGAGCCTGCATCTGGCCGGGTGCCGCCCACCGGCTCGCACGGGTCTCTCGACCCACGTCCTCCTTGATCGGCGCGCGGCGGAGAACAAAGGGACCATGAGCACCACCTGGGATCGTGCGGCATTCTCGGCTTATCGTACAGAGCTCGCGAACTACGCCACCCTGAGCCCGGAGGCCGAGCGGGAGCTGGCGTTCCGCTGGCGCGCTGGTGACCGGGACGCGGGCCGGCGCCTCATCGAGGCGTGCCTGCCGTTCGTCATGACGATCGCGCTCGAGTACCGCCGGTGGGGGCTCCCGATGGAGGACATCGTGCAGGAGGGGAACATCGGCCTCCTGAAGGCGGCGGAGCGCTTCGATCCGGACCGCGGCTGCCGCCTGGCGACCTACGCGGCCTACTGGATCCGTGCGGAGATCCGCGAGCACGTGGCGCGGGGGTACCGGATCGTGCGCCTCGGCTCGTCGAAGAGCGAGCGCCGCGCGCTGCGCATCTACCGCAAGACGCACGAGAAGGACCCGGCGGTGCTGGCGGAGCTGAGCGGCCTGTCGGAGGAGCGGGCGGCCGAGCTCTTGCCGCTGCTCATGGCGCGCGACGTCAGCCTGGAGCGCTCTCCGAGCGACGACGGCGTGGCCCCGGTGGAGCGGATCGCGTCGAACTCGCACACGCCCGAGGAGGAGGCGTGCGCCGCCGACGAGCGCGAGCAGCTCTCGCGCGCGCTGCAGAAGGTCGTGAGCGAGCTGTCGCCCCGCGAGCGCCGCATCATGAACCAGCGCTGGCTGACCGACAGCCCCGTGACGCTCGAGCAGCTCGGCGCCGACTTCGGCGTCAGCAAGGAGCGCGTGCGGCAGATCGAGGAGCGCGCGAAGAAGCGGATGCGCGCGCGCATCGAGGAGATCACCCGCGAGCCGATGGCCAGGAGCGCCTGATCCGGAGAGAGCGCTCGGGGTGGGCGGCGAGCGACGCCGCCTCCTCCAGAGCGCCGAGCGGCGCCCGCCACGAGGCGGGCGGGGCGCCGCGCTAGATCTCGATGACGGTGCCTTCGCGCGCGGCGATGGTGTTCGGGAAGAGCTCGCGTGCGCGCATCTCCTTCTCGCGCACCATGGCGTCGGTCTGGTTGGGGTCGTGGTGGTGCAGGACGAGCTGCTTGGCGCCCGCCGCCTTCGCGAGCTCGCAGCCCGCGACGAACGTGGCGTGGCCCCAGCCGGTCTTCGGACCGCCGCCCACCTCGCCCGCGTACTCCTCGGGCGTGTACATCGCGTCGAAGATCAGCACGTCGGCGCCCATCGCGAGCTTCTTCAGCTTCGGATCCACGATGGCGTAGTGCTCGGAGTCGGTGATGTACACGACGACCTTCCCCTCGTGCTCGACGCGGTACGCGTAGACGCCGTTCGGGTGGTTGCCGCGCGCGTTGGTCACGCGCACGTCGTCGTTCGGGCCGATCGTGACCACCTCGCCCTCGTAGAGATCGCGGAACGTCATCGCCGCGCCCATCTCCGTGAGGTGCACCGGGAAGCTCGGGTAGTCCATCTGCCCGGCGAGCGTCTCCTCGAGCGTCCGCGAGACGTTGAGGCCGCCGTAGAGGTGGATCTTGTTCCCGCGCACGAACGCGGGCGTGAAGAACGGGAAGCCCTGGATGTGATCCCAGTGCACGTGACTGAAGAACATCCAGGCTTCGAAGGGCATCTCCTTGACCAGATCCTGGCCGAGGAGACGGAGCCCCGTCCCGCCATCGAGGATGACCAGCGTCTCACCGGCACGAATCTCGTAGCAGCTCGTGTTGCCGCCGACTTCGACCGTGCCTGCACCGGGCGTGGGGATGCTTCCGCGAACCCCCCACATCTTGATCCGCATCCTGCCTCGCTCGCTGAACCCCGCCCGTTTCAAGGTAGAGCTATTAGATTCCGAGCGCGGGCAGCGTCAAGCCGGCAGGTGCACCGGGAGCAAGGAAGGTCGCAGACGTGGAGACCTGGCCGGGGGAGCAGGGGCACGGCGCCAATGTAGTTGCGGGGTAGGCGGCGGGGCAGCGACAGGCCGCGGAAGCGCCAGGAAGCCGGCCACGTTACGGCCTGGATCCGGCGGCGCGGGGGCTCGCAGGCGGGGCGGGGGAGGCCGCGGCGGCGGGGAGGGCGCGGGCGGCGGCGGGCGGCGGCGCGGGAGACGGCGGGGGTGGCGGCGGCGGCGCAGGAGGACGCGGCGGCGTGGGTGGCGGCGGCGCGGGAGGCCGCGGCGGCGTCCTGGCGGCCGGAGGGCAGGGCCCGCCCCGCGCAGCAGACGCGCGACGGCCACGGCCGATGGGCTATGGTCGGGCGCATGCCGCTCCACGCGGACGCCATCGTCGTCCTCGGCTGCAGGATGCTCCCGTCCGGGCGCCCGGCGGCCCCCGGCGCGCGCCGCGCGGCGCGCGCGGCGCAGGCCTACCGCGACGGGGTCGCGCCGTGGGTGATCGCCAGCGGCGGGCGGCGCTGGGGCGCGCAGATCGAGGCGCGCGTGCTCTCCGCCGAGCTGCTGCGCGCCGGCGTCCCGGCCCGCGCCATCCTGCAGGACCTCTGGTCGCTGACGACGCACGAGAACGCGATCTTCAGCGCGGCCCTCCTGCGCCGCATGGGCGCGCGGCGGGCGGCGATCGTCACCTGCCCCTGGCACATGGCGAGGGCTCTCCAGAACTTCCGCGAGGTCGGGATCGACGCCTGCGCGCTGCCGTCGCCGCACGTGCGCGCTCCGATGGTTGCGCGCGCGTGGCTGCGCGGTCACGAGGTGGTCTCGATGTGGCTCGACGCGCGCGCGATGCGCCGCCGGCAGATCCTCTGCGAGAGCGCCGACTGGCTGCTCGACGGCGCGCGCCGGGGTGAGACGTGATCATGCCGAGACGGCGACCCTCCTCGCTCCTCGCTCTGCTCCTGCCGCTCGCCGCCTGCACCGGGCAGCCGGCGCCCGGCCCCGCGCCGGACGCGGGGAGCTCCGCGGCGGCGCCGGCCCCGAGCGCCAGCGCGAAGGCGCGGCTCGACGCCCTCCTCGCCGCGGAGCAGCGCCGCGCCGCCCTGGAGGTGACCGCCGCCGATCAGCAGAGCCGCGACGTCGACGTGCGGCGCGCCGCCGCGCGGGCGCTCGCGCGCATCGGCGGCGACGCGGCGCGGCCCGGGCTCGCGCGCGCGCTCGCCGACGAGGACGACGAGGTGATCGCGTGGGCCGCCTACGGCCTCGGGTTCTCGTGCAAGGGCCACGAGGCGGAGACGGTCTCGGCGCTCGTCGCGCGCGCCCTCGCCCGCGACGCCCGCCCGGCTCCGGCGGCCGCGCCGGGCGCCGCCGCGTCCGCGAGCGGCGCTGCGTCGGCGAGCGGCGCTGCGTCGGCGAGCGGCGCTGCGTCGGCGAGCGGCGCTGCGTCGGCGAGCGCCGCTGCGTCGGCGAGCGGCGCTGCGTCGGCGAGCGCCGCTGCGTCGGCGAGCGCCGGCGCCCCCGCGGGAGCGCCGCGGCTCGACGCCGGCGGCGCGCTCGCCCGGGCCATCGGGCGGTGCGGCGCCGACGCGTCGGAGCCGACGCTCGTCGCGTGGCTCGAGGGGCCGCGCGAGCGCGCGATCCACGCGGCGTACGCGCTCGGAGATCTCGCCGCGATCAAGCTCAAGCTGCGCGAGGAGACGCTCGTCGCGCTGCTCAACCTCGCCTCGGGCAGCGCGGCCAGCCCGCCGGTCCCGGAGGCGCTCTACCCGATCGGGCGCCTCGAGCACGTCCCGCTCACGGTCATCCCCCGCATCCGCGACGTCGCCGCCGCGCGGCTCGCGGAGGCGGGCGACGCGCGGCTCTTCGCGGTGCGCGCGCTCGGCCGGGCAGGGGAGGCGGCCGCCCCCGAGCTCGCGCGCGTGCTCGGCACGCGGGGCGTGTTCGCCGCGAGCGAGCGCGCCGAGGCCGCGCGCGCCCTCAAGCGGCTCGGCGCGCCCGGCCAGCGCGCCCTCGCCGACGCGCTCCCCGCGCTCGTCCCGAGCGCGGATCCGATCGCGCTCACGGGCCTCGTGGGCGAGGACCTCGGCGTGCTGCTCACCGCCCTCGACGCGCTCGGCTCCGCGGGCGCCGCGCGCAAGCCGCTCCGCGAGCTCGCCGCCCTGCCGCCGCCGCCGAGCGCGCCCGCGGCGATCCTCCGCCGCGTCGCGTGGCTCCGCTGCGGCGCGGCCAAGCTCCTCGCCGGCGCGAACTACCGCGATCCGCTGCTCCTCGGCTGCGACGTCACGGCGCCTCCGGATCCGGGGAGCAAGCCGGACGCCGCCGCGCCGGTGCGCGGCTCGATCGGCGCCCGGGCGGTCGTCGAGGTGATCGGCCGCGAGGCGATCACGGGCGCGCGGCTCGCCGCGTACCGCGCCTACGCCGGGTCGGGCGATCTGCGCGCGCGGGAGGCCGCGATCGATCTCATCGCCTCGCACGAGGAGATCGCCGGCGCGCCCGACCTGCTCGCGAAGGCGCTCGCCGCGGAGGAGCCGGGCCTCGTCGCCGCCGCGGCGGACGTCATCGCGCGGCAGCCCCAGCGCGCGTCGGAGGCGCCGGCGCAGGGGAAGCGGAAGCGCAAGCGGCGGCTCGACGACAAGGGCGCGCCCGCCGCGGTCACGTCGCCCGCGATCGAGGGCGCGCTGCTCTCGCTCCTCGACCGCCCTGGCGTGCGCGACGATCCGGAGCTGATCGGCGCGGTCATCGACGCGGCGGGGGCGCTCTCGCTCAAGCAGGCCGAGGCGCGGATCGAGGAGCTCTGCCGCTCGAGCTACCCCACGACGCGGGCGCGCGCGGGGACGGCGCTCGGCGTGCTCCGGGGCCGGAAGATCGCGTGCGACGCCGGGCTGCCGGGCGACGCCGGGCGGCCGGCCGTCGCGCCGCCGGCCGGCGAGCTGCCGGCGGAGGCCTCCGCGCTCGCGCGCGCGCCGGCGGCGCTGACGTTCGACACGGACGCCGGCGAGCTCACGATGACGCTCGACCCAGCGCTCGCGCCGGTCGCGGTGACCCGCTTCGTGGATCTCGCGCGCTCCGGTTATTACGACGGCAAGATCGTCCACCGCGTGGTGCCCGGCTTCGTCACGCAGTTCGGCGCGCCGTTCGGCGACGGCGCCGGAGGTCCGCCCGGCAGGCCGGCGCTCCGCTGCGAGACGTCGCCGGTCCCGTTCGAGCCGCTGCGCGTCGGCGTGGCCCTCGCCGGCCGCGACACCGGATCGAGCCAGCTCTTCGTCATGCACGCGCGCGCGCCGCACCTCGACGGCCAGTACGCGGCGGTCGGCGTCGCCGCCGGGCCGTGGGCTGCGCTCGTGGACGGGGACGTCATCCGGAGCGTGAAGGTGCGCGACTGATCGCGCGCGGCGCGCGCCACCGATCGTGCGCGACGCGCGACGCATCGGAGCGCGACGCGCGACGCGTTCGACATGGCGCGCGTCGCGTGACGCGCGAGCAACGCGAACCGCTGGGGCTCGGCGGCGTCCATCCATGTCGATTGACAAGCGCCCCCGACCGGCGCTTTACAGTTTAGCGTGGTCATCGCCTCCTTCCTGGCCGTCGCGGTGCTCGTGTACACGTACTTCGGGTACCCGATCGTTATCGGCATCCTGGCGCGCCTCTGGCCCGCGCAGCGGAAGGAGGACCCGAGCTACGTCCCCACGGTGACGGCGTGCATCCCCGTCTACAACGCGGCGTCGTATCTGCCGGCGAAGGTCGAGAGCCTCTTCGCGCTCGACTATCCCAGGGACAAGCTGGAGGTCCTGCTCTACTCGGACGGGTCGACCGACGACACGGTGCGCGTGGCCCAGCAGCTCTCGGAGCGCGACCCCCGGGTGAAGGTGATCGTCAGCGAGGCGCGGCGCGGCAAGCCGATCGGCGTGAATACGATGCTCGGGGTCGCGACGGGCGAGGTGCTGCTCATGACGGACGTCCGCCAGCCGCTCGTGCCCGGTGCGCTGCGCGCGCTCGTGCGGCTCCTGGCCGATCCCGGCGCGGGCTGCGTCTCCGGCAACCTGGTGCTGAAGGGCTCGGCGGGCTCGGGGGCGTACTGGCGTTACGAGAACTGGATCCGCCTCCAGGAGGGGCGGTTCAGGAGCATGGTCGGGGTGACCGGCCCCATCTACGCCATCCGCCGCGCCGACATGAGCCAGCTCCCGGAGGGCGTCATCCTCGACGACATGTGGGTGCCGATGCGGCTCCGGCTCGAGGGCCGCTCGATCCTCTTCGCAGAGGACGCGATCGCGTACGACGACGCCTTCGGCGACGAGCGCGAGTTCGGCCGCAAGGTGCGCACGCTGGCGGGCAACTACCAGCTCTTCTCGCTGCTCCCGGCGCTGCTCGTCCCGTTCCGGAACCCGTCCTGGTTCGAGATCTTCTCTCACAAGCTGCTTCGCCTCGTGTGCCCCTGGGCGCTCGTCGCGCTGGTGCTCACGTCGACGGCCGCGTGGGTCGGCGCCGAGTCGAGCGGCGACGCGTCGTGGACGCTCTATGCGGCGCGCGCGCTGTTCGGCGGCCAGGCGGCGTTCTACCTGCTCGCGTTGCTCGGGGGCGCCGCGGGCAAGCTCGGCGCGCTCGCGCGCACGTTCGTGGTCCTCAACGCGGCGGCGGTGGTCGGCCTGTGGCGCTACGTCCGCGGCTCGCAGAAGGTCACCTGGTAGCGTGAGGCGCGGGGGCGCGGCCGCGATCGACGCGGCCGCGCTCCGAGCAGGCCCGCGCGCTCGCGGCCCGCTCGCCGCGCTCGCGCGGGCTACGGCTCGAGCAGGCCCACGAGCTCGTGGACGGCGCGGTGGGTTCGCAGGAGGGCGAGCGACGACGGCAGCAGCCGCCCCGGCCCCTCGTTCGGCGGCGCCTGGAACCTGACCGGCGCGGGGAGGACGTCGAGGCCCGCGCGCTCGAACATGCGGATCGAGCG
The DNA here is from genome assembly GCF_028553905.1 of Sorangium sp. So ce836. Taxonomy (NCBI): domain Bacteria; kingdom Pseudomonadati; phylum Myxococcota; order Polyangiales; family Polyangiaceae; genus Sorangium; species Sorangium sp. So ce836. Next base: position 1,739,552 of record NZ_CP102233.1, read on the forward strand.
CGGCATGTGGAGCGCGCTCGTCACGAGCACCACGGCGTCGGGCGCGAGGCTGCGCGCGATCCGGGCGGAGTGGAGGGCGTTCTCCCGGGTGTCGCGCGACTCGGTCTCCAGGATGATCTTCTTCCTCGGCACGCCCAGCTCGACGAGCAGGTCGGCCATGGCGCCGGCGAGCTCGGTGGGCGCGCGCCGGAGGTCCCGCCCCGAGACGATGACGTGGCCGAAGCCGTAGGTGCGGTAGACCCGCGCGGCGCCGATGCCGCGCTCGATGCCGTCCGCCGTCTGCCGTTCCAGGGCGGGCGTGCCGAACTCGTCGGCGTCGATCCCGGCGGTGAGGACGATCAGGACCCGCCGCTCGGGCGAGCTCTGGGCGAGCTCCGGCCGCAGGTCCCTCGGCGCCGTGCTCATCCGGCGCGAGATCGCGGTGGAGACCGCGGGCAACGAGAGGAGCCACAGCGCGAGCCAGGCGCTCCACGCGAGCGCCCGCCCGACCTTCGACCAGCGCGCGCGGTACGTCCAGCCGCCGCCGGAGAGCGCGAGGCCGATGCCCGCGGCGACGAGGAGCACGAGGAGCGGATCGACGAGGCGGGAGATGGACAAGGTGAGGCTCGCCGGGGAGGCGCTCGGCGCGCTTTATCTATGCCGTCGTCGGGGGGCGAGGCGAGCGAAAAGGGCGCGCCGCGAAGGTGTGGGGCGGACGCGCGGTGCGCCCGCCCCGGCGCTGCTGCTCGTGACGGACGGCGCTCAGCGCCGCTGGCGCGCGCGCCGCCGCCGGGCTGCGGCGGAGGCGAGGGCGAGCCCGGCGAGGCCCGCGGGGAGCCACCCGCCGTGGCCGCTCTCGGGCGTCCGGCAGCCGCACCCGCCCGCCTCGCGGGCGCCGTCGCTGCCCTTCGGGCCGTCCCCGCCGCCGCCGCTGGCGTCGCCGCCGCCGCTGGCGTCGCCGCCGCCGGTGTTGTCGGGCGCTTCCCCCAGATCGATCGACGTGTCGGCGCTCGCGACGAGGATGGGCGGCGCCTCGCCGGTCTCCTCGTAGATGGCGTGGAGCCGCTCTCCCCTGTCGTCCGTGACGTTCTCGGATCGCAGGAACTCGATGTACTCCTTCGTCATCGACTGGTAGTAGACGCGCGCCGAGAGCGTCTGGGCGCCGGAGGCGCCGGCGGGGACGGTGAGCGTGAAGCGCGCCTCGTCGTAGTTGCGGTATCCGCCGTTGCCGTCGCCGAAGTCGATCTCCGGCGTCGGCTGGGTCGTCTGCGACGGCACGAAGCCCTTCGGCGGGATGCGGGTGTCGGAGATGATCATGTCGTGGAGCGCGAGGTGCTCCTCTTTCTCCCCCGCGCCCGCGTCGCTGTCCCAGCGCCCGTGCACGGCCCGGTACTCGTGGGTGGGCGGCTCGTGCTGGATCTCGCCGGTGTCCGCGTCGTAGCCGCCGAGCAGCGGCCGCTCGACGCCGTCCTCGCCGACGAGGAACACGGCGATCCAGGCGCGCCGGCTCTCGGCGTAGCCGGTCGGGAACTTGTGGCCGGTGAGGTTCTCGACGCGGACGGTGACGGTGATCTCGTCGCCGGGCCTCGCTTCCCCGGGGGCTTCGACGAGCTCGACCGAGGCGGCCGAGGCGAGGCTCTCGAGGGTGCGGTCGAGCGCGAGCTGGAAGGAGGCCTCGCGCTCCGCGACGAACTCCTTCTCGGCCGCCATGACGGCCTGGATGCCCCAGTGGTTGCCGCCGACGAGGACGTGGTCGCGCGGATCGGTGCGGGGCGGACCGAGATCGGCCACGGTCAGCTCTCCGGTCTTCCTCTTCATGTGGCAGTCGACGCAGCTCCGAGGGTCCGCTCCGCCGTCGCGGAAGTCGCTGGACGCCCACTCCTCGAAGGTCGTATCGAGCGGAAACTCGATCCTGGTCTCGGTGCCGTCCGCGTTCCTCAGCATGATCTCCGGGTTCGTGACCTGGTGGCATTGCCCGCAGAACCGCGAGCCGGCGAGCATGGGGTCCCGCTCGCCGACGTGGGAGTTCGACTCCACGTTCTCGTAGGGCCCGTACATCACGGGCGTGCTGGTGAACCCGGCGGCCTCCGGCGTGGCGTCGAACACGAGCTGCGCGTTGCCGAGGTGGTACGACGGCATGTCGTCGGGCCCGAGGGTCGGCTTCGCGCGGTGGCACACGTTGCAGCTGACGCCCTGACCATCGACGATCTTCCCGTCGGACGCGGCGTTCGGGTCGAGCCCGGAGCCGTCCGGCGGCGTCGCCCTCCCGTTCACGAAGCCGACCGGAGTGTGGCAGCGCAAGCAGAACGTGCCGATCCCCGGCACGTCCTGGTTGGCGATCGTGAGCGCGGCCTTGAAGACCGGATCGCGCCACGCGTTGGCCATCATGGTGCCTGCCCACGTGTCCGTGGGCATGTAATCCAGCGAGTCCTGGCCTTCCGCCCGGTGGCATCCGGCGCAGCGCTCGGCGGTGCCGAGGTTGTTCGGCTGCGGCATCTCGCCCGCCTTGGTCCCCTTGAGATCATCGATTCCGGCGGCTGCTCCGCGGCTCAGCAGCCCGAGCGCGAGCACCCAACCAACCCCCAACCTTACCTTCTTCTGCATAGCTAGGATCCAGATCTGGCAAGCTGCTCTTCGGACAGCGTGAACCGACGATGAACGGCGTGATGGCCTCGCGGCGCGGGGCGACCTATTCCGGATCGATCCGGAAGATCTTGCCCCCGTAGGAGACGATGTAGAGCTCGCCCGCGGCGTCCTCGCCGAAGGAGGCGAGGCCCTCGATGGTGCTCACGGAGTTGAGATCTTGGCTGAGCTGGGTGCCGAGATCGCTCGGGCTCGCGGGCGTGGCGACGCCGTCCCGCCAGGTGAACATCCACACCCGATCCGACGCGAAGTCCCCGTACAGGTACTTCCCCCGGAGCGCCGGGATCGTGCTGCCGCGGTAGACGTAGCCGCCGGTGATCGAGCCGTCGCCGTTGTCGTGATCATAGCGCTTGACGGGCGGCGTGATCGTCGGCGAGTCGCACCTGGTTTCCTGATCGTTCTGGAGGCAGACGTCCCCCTCGGTGACGCTCCACCCGTAGTTCTTGTGGCCCTCGCCGCGCGGCTGGACGTTGATCTCCTCGAACAGGCGCCCGCCGACGTCTCCGATGTAGAGATCGCCCCTGCAGCGGTCGAAGCTGAAGCGCCACGGGTTGCGCAGCCCGTAATTCCACACGTACGGGTCTCCACCGGCGACGTTCCCGGCCGGCGGCGTCGGGTGGTTGTCGACGTCGACGCGGAGGATCTTGGCGTACTTCACCGCGAGGTTCTGCCCGTTGTTGTCCGGGTCCGGATTCGAGGTGTCCCCGCCGCCGTCGCCGACGCCCACGTAGAGCATTCCATCGGGACCGAACGCGAGCATCCCGCCGTTGTGGTTGCCGACCAGCACCGGGAACGAGAAGAGCTCGCTGACCTGCGCCGGCTCCGCCTGGTCCGGATTGGACGCTGAACGCTTGAACTCTCGAAGGGCCAGCGTCCTCGATCTCGTGTTGTGGTAGACGAAGAACCGCCCGTTGGTCGCATATTGAGGGTGGAACGCGAGCCCGAGGAGACCTCGCTCATCCTGGTCGTACTGGATCTGCTGGACCTGCGCGGTGATATCGAGGAACGGGGTGCTCTGCACCACGCCTCCGCGGATGAGCCGGATGGTCCCGCCCTGCTCCACCACGTAGAGGCGGCTGGCATCTTCCGGCTCGCTCGTCACGAAGACGGGACTACGCAGGCCGCTGGCCACCTCGGTGAGCTTGAGCGGCGGCACGGTCCCGCCCGGCTCGTCGCACTCGATCGTCCCATGCCCGCCCGCGCCGGTTCCGGTCGTCGCGCCGGCGCCCGACCCCCCCGTTCCGCTCGTCGTCGTCGTCGCCGCCGGACCGCCTCCGCTGCCCGTCGCCGAAGCGTCCGTGCCCGTCGTGGCGCCCGAGCCCGAGCCCGGCCCCGAGCCCGGACCCGTTGTGGCGCCGCCGCCCGTGCCGGTTCCACCAGGACCGGCTCCACCGCTGCCCCCTGATCCGTTATTTTCATCGCCCCCGCACCCATTCAAGGTGAAGCTCAGACCGACGACGGCGGCCGCGATGGGCATGAAAGACAAAAGGAAACGCTTCTGGTCCATCATGCCGTAGGAGACTATCCGAACAACGCGCCCCTTGGTATAAATTTCCACCTGATGGCGCCGCATCTCCGGATTCTGCACCCAACCGGGATCGGTGAACGCAACTACAATGCAAGACGCTTCCCTACTGCTGCTCGAAATCCTGTCACGCCGGATTCCGTCTGCGGCCGGCACCTGGCGAGAGCGCGTCGAGCAGGTGACCGGCATTGGTGCGCGCCGTGGCGAGGCGCCTGATGCGGTGGTCGGCGAGACGTCCACCTGGTTCGATCGCGACCACTTCCTGTCGACGTTCACCGCCGCTGCGCGCGCGCTCGGCAAGGCGCCGCTCGCGCTTCGAGCGGACGAGCGCGACGCGCTGGAAGCGGCGTTGGGGTCCACGGCGGTGGAGGGCTGGCGGCTGGACGAGCTGGGCCGGGTGACCCTGCTCGCGCTCGTGTCCAGGCGCCTGCCCGAAATGGAGGTCGAGTCGCTGCTCTGGACTTGCTATCAGCAGGGCGATAGCCGGGAACGGCAAGCGCTCCTGCGCGCCCTGCCGTTCGTGACCGGCGCGGAGCGCTCTCTGCCGCTCGCGGTCGACGCGTGCCGCACCAACGAGCTGCCCGTCTTCGAGGCGATCGCCTGCGAGAACCGCTACCCGGCGGCGTATTTTCCGGAGCTCAATTTCAACCAGATGGTCCTCAAGGCCATGTTCATGGGCGTCGCGCTCGCGCGGATCGTCGGGCTGGAGCGGCGGCGAACGAGCGAGCTCGCCAGGATGGCAGAGGACTTCGCGAGCGAGAGGAGGGCGGCTGGCCGGAGCGTCCCGGCGGACATCGGCCTGCTCGCCCCGGAGCACGAGCACGAGCGCGCGACGCGCATCCCCGAGTGAAGCGCGCAAGGCGGAGGGACCAGTGAAGCTATTCGATCCTCATATCCACATGACATCGCGGACCACGGACGACTACCAGGCGATGGCCGACGCCGGCATCGCCGCCGTCCTCGAGCCCGCGTTCTGGCTCGGTCAGCCGAGGACGCACGTCGGCACGTTCGAGGACTACTTCGCGTCCCTGCTCGGCTGGGAGCGCTTCCGGGCCAGCCAGTTCGGCGTCCGCCACCTCTGCACGCTGGCGCTCAACCCCAAGGAGGCCAACAACCCGCGCGTCGCGCAGGGCGTCATCGATCTCTTGCCGCGCTACCTCGACAAGGAGGGCGTGGTCGCGGTCGGCGAGATCGGATTCGACGACATGACGCCCGAGGAAGAGAAGTACTTCGCCCTGCAGGTCGAGCTCGCGCGCGCGCACGACCTCCCGATCCTCGTGCACACGCCTCACCGCGACAAGAAGCGGGGGACCGAGCGGACGCTCGCCCTGGTGCGGGAGCTCAAGTTCCCCGAGGAGCGCGTGCTCGTCGATCACAACAACGAGGAGACGCTGCCGCTCGTGCTCGCGACCGGCTGCTGGGCCGGCCACTCGATCTACCCGAACACGAAGATGGACGAAGACCGGATGGTCGCGCTGGTCAAGAAATACGGCGCGGAGCGGATCCTGATCAACAGCGCGGCGGACTGGGGCGTGAGCGATCCCCTGAAGGTGCCGAAGACGGCGGCGCGGATGCGCGAGGACGGGATCGCGGACGAGGTGATCGAGCGGATCGTCTGGAAGAACCCGCTCGCCTTCTTCGCCCAGAGCGGCCGGCTCGATCTCGCGGAGTTCGGCGAGGCGCCCGCCGTGGACCAGCGCGCGCTGTTCGAGGGCAACTCGGTCTTGCGCGGGCAAACCCCCGTCGTGCAGAGCTGACCGAGCGCGCCCATGCACCGCACCGTCGTTCTCAACGTCGTCGGGCTCACCGGCGATCTCCTCGGCGACGCCACGCCGAACCTGCAGCGGCTCGCGCGCGAAGGCGCGATGCGCCCGCTGGAGACCGTGCTGCCCGCGGTCACGTGCACGGTCCAGTCGACCTTCACGACAGGCCTCCTCCCGGGCGGGCACGGCTGCGTCGCCAACGGCTGGTACTTCCGCGACATCGCCGAGGTGAACCTGTGGCGCCAGGCGAACCAGCTCGTGGCCGGGGAGAAGATCTGGGACGCGGCGCGCCGCCGCGATCCGACCTTCACCTGCGCCAAGCTGTTCTGGTGGTACAATATGTACAGCTCGGCCGACTACGCGGTGACGCCGAGGCCGATCTACTGGGCGGACGGGCTCAAGCTGCCGGACATCTACACCGAGCCGGCGTTGCTGCGCGATGAGCTCGTCTTCCGGCTGGGCGAGTTTCCGCTCTTCAACTTCTGGGGCCCGAACGCCGATATCCGGTCGACGGCGTGGATCGCGCGGTGCGCGCGCCACGTGTACGACACGCGGCGGCCGACGCTGACGCTCGTCTATCTCCCGCACCTCGATTACAACCTCCAGCGGCTCGGGCCGGACGATCCCGCCATCCAGGAGGATCTGCGCGCCGTGGACGCGGTCTGCGGCGAGCTGATCGACCACGTGCGCAAGGACGGGGCGCGGGTGATCGTCCTGTCCGAATACGGCATCACGCGGGTGTCCGGGGTCGTGCACATCAACCGGGCGCTCCGGGAGCAAGGCCTCGTGCGCGTCCGGGTCGAGCGGGGGCTCGAGAAGCTCGACGCCGGCGCGTCCGAGGCGTTCGCGGTGGCGGACCACCAGGTGGCGCACGTCTATGTGCGCCGCCCGGAGCGCGTCGCCGAGGTGAAGGCGCTGCTCGAGGGGCTGCCCGGCGTGGACGTCGTCCTCGACGAGGAGGGCAAGCGCGCCGCCGGCCTGGATCATCCGAGGTCCGGCGAGCTCGTCGCCGTCTCACGCGAGGATCGATGGTTCAGCTACTACTACTGGCTCGATGACGAGAAGGCGCCCGAGTACGCCAGGACCGTCGATATCCACCGCAAGCCCGGGTACGACCCCGTGGAGCTGTTCGCCGATCCCGCGCTGCGCGCCCTGCCGGCCAGCGTCGCGTGGAGGCTGCTCAAGAAGAAGCTCGGGTTCCGGTACCTGATGGATGTGATCCCGCTCGACGCCGGGCTCGTCCGGGGATCTCACGGGCGGCTGCTCGAGGGGCCCGGGCGCGGGCCCCTGCTCATGTCCAGCTGCGGTTCGCTGCCGCCGGGGGAGAGCGTCCACGCCACCGACGTCGGCAAGGTCGTCTTGAGCCACCTGTTCGATTGATCGGCGGGGCGGGGGCCCTCGCCCCCCCGCTGCCTCACGTCCCCCGCACCACCCGCTGCATCGCCAGCGTCAGCGGGAATCCAAGGAGCGAGAGCGCCGCCGCGCCGCCGGCGCCCGGCGCCCCGCTCCGCGCGATGAGCACCGCGTCGAGCAGCGATATCCCGGCGATGAGCGTCACCACGGCGCGCGGGATCCGGTCCTTCCGCGTCCCCCGCAAGAGCCTCACCGCGTGGAGCACGCAGCCCGCGAGCGCGCCGTACGCGACCGTCCCCATCAGCCCCGTGAGCGGCGCCCCGAGCGTGTAGAGGAACGGCACCGCCATGAAGCCGAGCGCCCACAGGCTGCGCACGGCCAGCAAATTCTCCTGCTTCGCGATCGCCGTCAGCCCGATCAGGTAGAAGAGCAGCGCCATTCCCCCTCCGAGCACCGCGCTGCCGAGCTGCCCCCCTGCCGCGAGCGCCGCGGTCCCGTAGACCAGCACGCGGCACAGCCCCATGAGCGCCGGGCTCAGCGGATTCCCCTTGTGCCAGGCGTCGTACAGCACGATCGCCCCCGCGAGCAGCGCGCTCGCCACGCCCGGCGCCGCGCCCCGGCCCGCGAGGTGCGCGTGGCCGCCCACGAGCAGCACCCCCGCGCCGAGCAGGCCGTACCCCACCGCGAACACCTCGCGGGCGCTCACCAGGCCGGACGGGATCGGCCGCTCGGGCCGCTCGCGCGCGTCGATCTCCCGATCGAACGCGTCGTTGAGGAACATGCCGCCCACGTACATCAGCGACACCGCGAACCCCACCAGCGCCACCTCGGGCGCCCGCAGGCCGGCCCCGGACAGCGCCATGCCGCACAGCACGTTCGTCCAGACCGTCGGCAAGTTCGAGACGCGGCCGAGCCGCAAATACACCCGCGCGCGTGAGCTCATCGTCACACCCTCTCTCCGCTGCCAGCGCCGAGGACGCCGCCATCACCGGCGCCGCCGCTCCCTTCGACCACCATCCGCTCCTCCACCCAGCGGAGCTCCCGCGCCACCGCCTCGACCACGCCGCCGCGCCGCTGATCCTCCGGCAGGACATCCCAGGTATAGGTCTCCACCTCGAGGTGCTGCGTCGCGGGCACGTCCCGGAGGTGCGACAGCAGCGCCGCGAGCTCCGGCTGCGTCGTCGCGAGCGCGCCCTCGAACCCCCGGAAGATCGGCATGTGGAAGTGGATGCGCCACTCCTCCGGCCGCGCCTCCGGCGGCGCCGCCCCCGCGCCCTCGAGCGCCGACAGCGCCTCGGGCAGATCCAGGTAGCGGACGAGCTCGCCCCCGGCCGCGCCGCCGCGCCGCTCGACCACCTGGTGCAGGTAGACGACGTCCTCCGCGTACGCGCGCAGCCGCGTCATCGTCGCCGGATCGCGCTCCGCCACGCGCGCGCGCAGCCCGGCGCTGATCTGCACCTTGTGCACGCCGACGCCCGCCGCGCGGAGCGCCGCGAGCGACGCCGGCGCGTCCTCGAACTCGACCGCCATGTGGCACGCGTCGAAGCAGAGGCCGAGGTGCTCGCGGAGCGCCTCCTCCGCGGCCGAGACGCTCATCCCGCACAGCGCCGCGAGCTCCCGCGCCCGCTCCCGCGCGAACACGTGATCGGTGAAGAAGCCGATCGCCTCGGGCGTCGTCTCGAGGAAGCAGCGCGGCTCCGGCTCGAGCGCCAGCGCGACGCGCTTGCCCGTGCGCCGGCGGATCTCGACGAGGTGCGCCGCGTGCTGGACCAGCCGCCGCGCCATCGCCTCCGCGTCGTCCCGCCCGCGCACCCGCGGCCGGAACGCGCCGGGAACGGTGCTGACGCTGCCCATCAGGCCCTCCTCGGCCGGCAAGAGCGCGGCGAGGAGCGTCGCCAGGAGATCGCTGTACGCGAGGCGCTCGTCGGAGAGCCAGTCCGGCAGGTACACGCGCTCCTTCACGGGCGCGCCGTGGAACCGGCCGTAAGGGAACCCGTTCAGCGTGAACACGTACAGCCCGTTCTGCTCGAGAAAGTCGCGGAACGCCTCGAGCTCCGCCGGCGCCGCGAGCTCCGCCGCCGCCCGCGCCGAGAGCCGCAGGCCCACGCCGCAGCGGCGGCGCTCGCCGGTCCCCGCGCGCTCCGCCCCTCCGCCCTCCGGCCGTCCGGCCGCGCGCGACAAGATCTCGAGCAGGTGCGTCTCCAGGCTCCGCTTCACCTCGGGCCACGTCTCGCCCGGGTGGATGTTCGTGCAGTAGGTGAGGTGCGGCGCCCCCGCGCACGCGAGCCTCACGACCGCGCCGCCCCGGCCGCGCCGGCCGCCGCGAGCGCGCCCCGCCGCCCGGCGCGCTCGCGCAGCCGCGCGATCGCCGCGACGATGTGCCGCTCGTCCATCGCGTGCACCTCGCGCGCGCGCCCCACGTCCTCGAGGAGCGTCACCGTGAGCTCTCCGCCGAGGTGCTCGCGGAACTCGTCCAGCCCGTCGAGCACGCAGAGCCGCTCGCCCCGCTCGCCGCCCGGCCGGGCGAGCGACAGCGCGTCGTCCCACAGCGCGAAGCCGAGCGCCTCGAGCGTCGCGACCACCGCGGCCGACGTCGCCTCGCTGCAGAGGCCGGCGAGCTCCGCGTACAGCGTGTCGATCGCGATCCCGATGGCGACCGCCTCGCCGTGACGGAGCCGGTGCCTCGTGAGCGACTCGAGCTTGTGCGCGGCCCAGTGCCCGAAATCGAGCGGCCGCGCGCTCCCGAGCTCGAACGGATCTCCCGCGGTCGCGATGTGCTGGAGGTGGATCTCCGCCGAGCGGCGCACGAGCTCCGCGAGCGGCGCGAGCGCGCCCGACGCGAGCGCGGGCGCGTGCTCGGACAGCCACGAGAACAGCCTCGCGTCCCGGATCAGCGCGACCTTCACCGCCTCGGCCATCCCGGCCACCTTGTCGCGCAGGGGCAGCGTCTCCAGGAAGCGCGGGTCGATCATCACCGCGAACGGCGGGGCGAACGTGCCGAGCAGGTTCTTCTTCCCGAACGCGTTGACCCCGTTCTTCACGCCGACGCCGGAGTCGGCCTGCGCGAGCACCGTGGTCGGGACGCGCACGACCCGCACGCCGCGGTGCACCGTCGCGGCCGCGTAGCCGGCCATGTCGAGCACCGCGCCCCCGCCGACGATCATCACGAACGACTGCCGATCCATCCCGAGCGCGTCGAGCCTCGCCTGCAGCGCCGCCGTCGCCGCGGCGTCGTTCTTCGCCGCCTCGCCGCCGGGCACCACGATCGGTTCGGCCGCGAGCGCGAGCCTGTCCGCGTGCGCGCCCACGTACCGCGCGATGTCCTCCGCGAGCGACGGCCACGCCGCGGCGACGCCGCCGTCGATCACCGGCAGCACGCGGTGGCGCCGGCGCGGCTCCTTCGAGGCGATGGCGGACGCGAGATCGCCGTTGCTCGGCGAAAAGACGCCGTCCGTGAGGTAGACGGGGTACTCGAAGGGGACGGCGATCCGTTGGAGATGAAGCAGCATCAAAGCCGAGCTTTGAGAGCGGCCATCGGGCCGTCAAGCTCGTTCCGCGCGAGGATCCCGCGCCCTGCCGCAGGATGAAAACTTCCCCTTGGCGGCGGACGGCCTTCCTGCAATGCTGGCGCCGCTCGTGGGCTGCGCGGCCATACGGCCGCGATCGCCTCGTGATTCGCAACCCTGTACTGCCTGACATCCTCCTCAATGCAGACGCCCATGGAAGGCAAAGCCCGTCCCAAGAAACGGTCCTTCATGAGAGGAGTGCTTTTGACGGCGGCGGCCCTCGCCCTCGCCGCGCTCTCGGCCGGGTGCGCGCCCACGTACGTCTACAACCCGGCCAACTACGCGAAAGAGTACGATCCGCGCAAGCACGAGTACGTGATCGGCGTGGGCGACCAGATCCGGGTCAACGTGTGGCGCATGGCCGACCTGTCGAGCGAGGCGCTGGTCAGGGCCGACGGGTACATCACGATGCCGCTCATCGGCGACGTCTACGTCGCCGGCAGGACGCCGACCCAGGTGCGCGAGGAGCTGAAGCGGCGGCTCTCCGAGTTCGTGAAGGACGAGACGGCCGTGATCACCGTCGCCGTGACCGGAATCAACAGCTACCGGTTCGTGGTCAGCGGAAACGTCGCGCGCGCCGGCATCTTCAACGCGAACTACTTCGTCTCGGTCTCCGAGGCGCTCGCGATGGCCGGCGGCCCGAACCAGTTCGCCTCGACCGATCAGATCCTGCTCATCCGCATGGATAGCCCGGGCAAATTCCGGCACATCCCCATCAACTACGACGATATCGCCTCGCGCAAGCGGCCCGAGCAGGACCTCGTGCTCAAGGCGGGCGATACCGTCTTCGTGCCCTGACCGTGGCCGGCTCCTCCGCGCTCGCCCGCAAGGCCGTCCTCGGCGCGGTCTGGACGATCGCGACCGGGCTCGGCTCGCGCGTCATCGGGCTGATTGGCACCCTCGTCCTCACCCGGTTCATCGCGCCGGACGTGTACGGCGAGGTCTCGGCCGCGTCCGTCGTCATCATGACGGCGCACTTCGTGTCGAGCCTCGGGATCGGCCAGTACATCGCGTCGCAGCCGCAGCTCGACCGCCAGACAGTCTTCAACGCCACCGTCTATTTCCACGCGGCGGGGCTGCTCGCCATCGGCGTCATCTATCTCCTGCGAGAGCCGATCGCGGTGCACCTCGTCGGCGCGCCCGGGATGCTCGAGTTCATGCCCGGGCTCATCCTCGCGATGATCATCGATCGGATCTGGTACGTCCCCGATCGCCTGCTCATCCGCGAGATGCGCTTCCGCAGCGTGAGCCTCCGCAACGCGGCCGGCGAGCTCACCTACACCGCGGCGTCGGTCCTCCTCGCCGTGCGCGGCTGGGGGGGCAACGCCATCGTGGTCGCGACGCTCCTGCGCGCCGTCGTGCGCGTGGTCACCACGGTCCCGGCGGTGAAGCTCGCCGAGTGGCTGACGCCGAGCCCGCTGTCGCGCGAGAAGGCGCGCGACCTGTTCGCCTTCGGCATCCCGCTCAACTTCGGGTCGCTGGCGCACTTCGGGGCCTCGAAGTGGGACAACCTCGTCATGATCCGGCTGTTCGGCGAGCAGGTCGGCGGGCTCTACAACCTCGCGTGGAACCTCGCCGACATCCCGGCCTCCCAGGTCGGCGAGCGCATCGGCGACGTGCTCGTCCCGTCGTTCTCGAAGCTCGAGCCGGAGCAGCGCAAGGCCGCCCTGGTCCGCGCGCTCACGCTGCTCTCGCTGCTCATCTTCCCGCTCGCCGTCGGCCTCGGCGCGGTCGCCCCGACGATCCTCAACGACACGTTCTTCAACGAGGCCTGGGAGCCGGCGGGCCCGCTCCTCGCGGTGCTGTCGGCGCTCGGCGTCACCCGCCCGATCGGCTGGGTCATGGCCTCGTATATGCAGGTCTACGGCCGGACGCAGGCGATCATGATCCTGGAGTGGCTCAAGGTGGCCGCGATCATCGGCGGCATCGCGCTGCTCGGCGCGATCGGCGGCGTGCTCTGGGCGTGCGCCGGGGTCGGCGTTGCGTTCGGGGTGCACGCCCTCGGGAGCCTCTGGGTGGTGAAGCGCGCCGACGGCGTGCCGTACATGCGGCTGCTGCGCCCGCTGGCCCGCCCGCTGATCGCGTGCGTGCCCATGGTCATTGCTGTGCTCGCCGTCCGTTACGCGATACGGCCGCTCGGCGAGCTGCCCCGCGGCTTCCGCCTCGGCGCCGAGGTCCTCGCGGGCGCTGTGGTCTTCGCCGGCTCCGCGCTCGTCATCGCGCGGCAGGCGTCGCGCGACTTCCTCCAGCTCGCCCGCGAAGCGGTGCGCCGCCGTCGCTGACGTGTGACGCGTGTCGCCGACCGCCGGCCGCCGTCGCTCTCCTCCAGGCGGCCGCGAGGACCCCTTTCGACAATCGAGCGAAATTTGGGGGCCTGTGGTAGCGTCGGGCCCCTCTCTTCAACATGGGTCGGGACCCGCGTGGCGGCTCCCCTCCACCACTGGAGATCAAAGGAAATGGCAGAGACGCATCCCGCTGCGGTCGAGAGCCTCCTGGCGAAGATCAACTCGCGCGAAGCCCAGGTGGGCATCATCGGCATGGGCTATGTCGGCCTGCCGCTGGCGCTCACGTTCATCGAGAAGGGCTTCCGCGTGCTGGGCTTCGACGTCGACCCCGAGAAGGTCACCGCGCTCAGCGAGGGGAAGAGCTACATCAAGCACCTCGATCCTTCGCGCGTCGCGGCGGCATCCAAGACGGGTCGGTTCGAGGCGACGGCGGACTTCGGCCGGCTCAACGAGCCCGACGCCATCCTCATCTGCGTCCCCACCCCGCTGACCGCCCAGCGGGAGCCCGACATGAGCTATGTCGTCGGCTCGGCCCAGAAGATCAAGGAGCGGCTGCGGAAGGGGCAGCTCGTCGTCCTCGAGTCGACCACGTACCCCGGCACCACCGACGAGCTGGTCAAGGGCATCCTCGAGCAATCAGGCCTCCGCATGGGCGAGGATTTCTACCTCGCCTTCTCGCCCGAGCGCGAGGACCCGGGCAACCGCGATCACAGCACCGCGACCATCCCGAAGGTCGTCGGCGGCGTGGATCGCGCGTCGCTGGCCCTCTCGCAGGCGCTCTACTCCCAGGCGATCGCGCGCACCGTGGCCGTCTCGTCGGCGCGCGCGGCCGAGGCGGCGAAGCTCACCGAGAACATCTTCCGGGCCATCAACATCGCCCTCGTGAACGAGCTCAAGGTCGTCTACGACGCCATGGGCATCGACGTCTGGGAGGTGCTCGACGCCGCCTCGACAAAGCCGTTCGGCTTCATGCGGTTCAACCCGGGCCCGGGCTGGGGCGGCCACTGCATCCCGCTCGATCCGTTCTACCTGGCCTGGAAGGCGCGCGAGTTCGGCGTGTCCACGAAGTTCATCGAGCTCGCGGGCGAGGTGAACGTCGAGATGCCGCACTACGTGGTCAACAAGCTCCAGCTCGGGCTGAACGAGCGCGGCAAGCCGATGAAGGGCACGAAGGTCCTGCTCCTCGGCGTCGCTTACAAGAAGGACATCGACGATCCGCGCGAGAGCCCCGCGTTCGAGATCATCGAGCTGCTGCGCCGTCTCGGCGCCGTGCTCAGCTACCACGACCCGCACGTGCCCAAGCTGCCGCGCATGCGCACCTGGCCGCACCTGCCGGAGCTCTCGTCGGTGCCCCTCAACGAGGACACGCTCAAGAGCCACGACGCGGTCATGGTCGTCACCGATCACTCCGTGGTCGATTACGACTTCGTGCTCAACCACGCCGCCCTGATCGTCGACGCCCGCGGCGTCTACCGCAACGTGCACCCCAAGGTGATCAAGGCTTAGCCGAGGGCGCCCCGAGCGGCACGACGGCGCCCTGCCGGCCCGCGTGCGCCGCGCCTGCGGGCGCGGGCGCGGGCCGGGGCGGCGGTTTGGTGACCGGGCACCCATCGGCGGCGTCCTCGCCGCCTTGCCGGCCCGCGCCGCGGCGTGTCGCTCAACGCCCGTGCTGTGGGCGCCGCGGCGCGGAAATGCTCGGCGAGCGTCCGCCAGCGTCCGTGAGCGTCCGCCAGCGTCTCAATGACGGCCTTTACGTACGCGGATCTCGCCGCGCTCGCGAAATCGCGAGCATCCCCTTGATGTCAGGGCGCCGGTTCGGTACCCATCGAAGACGGTCCATGTCCACGCCGCCGCCCATGGTCGGGCCAGGTCGAACGATGTCGCCTGCAGATGAGAACCTGGGCCCTGCGCCGTCGAGCTCGGATTGGAAGGGCCACCTGGAGATCCGGCTCGGCGATCTCCCGGGGACGCGGCGGCCGCTGACCGAGTCGCACATCGTCATCGGCAGGGCGCCGGGCGTGCAGCTCACGCTCGACCACTACACGGTCTCCCGGCGCCACGCGGAGCTCTTCTGCGATCCGTTCGGCCGGTGGTGGATCCGCGACCTCGGCAGCACCAACGGCACGCTCGTCAACGACGAGCGGATCAACGAGAAGGTGCTGAAGCCGGGGGATCGCATCGGGATCGGCGACTACATCCTCGAGTTCCAGCTCACGGCGCGCGCCCCCCGCGTGCCGCTCGACCCGGGCGGGCTCCATTTCGAGGAGGACAAACCGACCGCGATCCGCAAGCTCGGCGAGCTCGATCCGCCGCGGATCGCCGCGAAGCACCTGTTCACCCTGATGGACCTGTCGCGGCGGCTCCTCAGCATCGAGGACGCCACGGACCGGTTCGACGCGCTCTGCCAGCTGATGGTCCGGGAGGACTTCCACGGCAGCATGGCGCTCGCGCTGCGGCTCCGGCAGAACGGCGCGCTCACGATCCTGTCCGGGCCGCACCGCCCGTTCCAGTCGCTCCGGCGCGAGGACTCGGTCGCCCCGCCGTACATCTCGCGCCGCGTGCTCGCGGCCGTGCAGGACACGCGCGAGCCGGTGCTCGCCGGCAACCTGGTGAGCGACAGCGCCACGGTCGAGCTCACGATGTCGCGCGACGTCATGGCGCTCTGGGTCGTCGCCTGCCCGCTGCGCGTCGAGGAGCAGCTGATGAACCTGCTCTACGTGACCCTGCCACCCGACTTCGGCAGCGTCGAGTGGCTCGGGCTCATCGCGCTCGCGGCGGAGGTCTACCAGCAGGCCGAGTCGGCGTGGGAGGCGCGGCGCCACGCGCAGGCGCACGCGGCGATCGAGCGCGAGCTCGAGATGGCGCACCAGATCCAGCGGACGTTCGTCCCGAAGCGGCTGGAGTTCAAGGCGCTCGACGTGGCGCTCGGCTTCGAGCCGTGCCGGTGGGTCGGCGGCGACTACGTGGACATCGTCCCGATGCCCGACGGCCGGCTGATGCTGGCGGTGGCGGACGTGTGCGGCAAGGGGCTCCAGGCCGCGCTCATCGGGTCGAGCGTGCACACGATGGTGCGGGCGACGGTCGACGCGGGCCGCGGCATCACGGGCATGATGGACCGGCTGAACGCCTACCTCTGCGAGTACCTGCCCGAGCAGTCGTTCGTGACGATGGTGGCGGTCGCGCTGGACCCTGCGACGGGCCGCATGGAGTGCGTCAACGCGGGGCACCCGCCGGCGCTGGTGGCGACGGCGGAGGGCGGCCTGCGGCACCTCCAGGCGGCGGTCAACCCGGCGCTCGGGATCGGGCCGGTGCCCATGGAGGCGCACCAGAGCGTGCTCGCGCCGGGCGAGGTGCTCGCGATGTACACGGACGGGCTCACCGAGCTGCGCAACTCGTCGAAGCAGATGCTCGGGCTGCACGCGCTCGGCACCGGCTTCGCCAAGCTGTGCGCGGCGAGCGCGGGGCGGCCGGTGGCGTCGATCGCCGACAAGCTCACGCAGATGCTCGAGGAGTTCCGCGGGGACCAGCTGCCCGAGGACGACAGGGCCTTCCTGCTCGCGCGGCGTACCTGACCTGAGGCCTCCCCCGGGGGCCTACGGTGGGCGTGTGACCGGGGACGAGCGTTGGACCTAGGGCGCGGCGCCGCCCGGCGGCGGCTCCGTGCCCTCGGGCGGCTCGATCGGCGTGGGATCGCGGTGAGGCGGGCCCACCGGGCCCGCTGAGCCGAACGGCTGGGTCATCGTGATGCGCGAGCCGGGCTCCATCCGCCGCGGGAACCCGCCCGACACGGACACGAGGACCGCGTTCCGGACGATGCGCGTGTCGGGGAGCTCCGACGTCCTCGCCTCGGTGCGCTGGTTCGTGTGCTGGTACCGGAGCGCGAGCGCGAAATCGGGGATGACGACGACGGGGCTCCAGAGCAAGGCCACGTCGGTGAGCACCGCGACCGTGGTCGGCCCCGTCTCGAGCCCCCCGGCCGCGTTCGCCTCGAGCGGCTGCGCGATCTGACCGCCGGCCGAGCCCTCGACCGACAGGTGCCAGGCCGGCTGGAGGGGCGCGGCGGCGCGGAGCGTCAGCTGGTGCGAGAGCTGGATCTGCTGCAAAAAGACGTTGGGCGTGGCCGCGTAGGCGTACGCGAGCTCGGCCTCGCCACGGTCGTGCGTGTAGCGCAGCGCCGCGAGCCCCGCCGGCCGCACGAGCGAGTCGGCGCCCCCGGTCAGGTCCGTCGCGACCACCCCGCCGACGTCGAGCTGGCTCGAGAAGCGGCGGCCGAGGTCGTGCTGCCAGCTCGCCACGAGCGTGGTCAGGAGCTGATCGCGATCCTCGATCGTGTCCGGGGTCGCGGGATCGGCGTCGGTCACCGGGACGTTGTCGAAGTGGGTGTAGCCGACCGAGAGCGCGCCGGACACGGTGTCGTGGCGGAAGATGCGCTGCGCGCTCAGCGTGTTCGACACGGTGTACGTGCGCTGCGGGAGATCCTGGAGCGGGTTGTAGACGAGGAACGTCGCCGCCTGCCCGAGCGCCCAGACCGGCGACGGCTGGAACGAGAACCCCTCGTTGAACGACGCCTGCACGAAGTTCGTCGTCCCGCCAGCGGTGCCCTGGATCGTCGTGGTCCCCGGCGTCTGCTCGAGCTGGAAGGTGTTGAGCTGGCCCTGCGACCCGGCCGCGCCGAGCGTCAGCGTGGTCCTCGGCGACGTGACGAAGCGGCCGGACCACATGGCCATGTTCGAGTACGAGCTCGCCTCCCAGTGCCGGAAGAAGAAGCTCGCCGAGAACGTGTACGACAGCGTCTGCGAGGTCCGCGGCGTCGTGTAGGTGAAGATCAGGCCGGGGCTCACGGTCCCGAAGCCGTCGGCGTCGGGGCCAGGCCCGGCCGGAGGCTCGGCCGCCGAGCTCACGTTGTCGGTGACGCCGATCGAGCCCGTGAAGACGCCCTGGAGATACGCGTCCTGCGCTCTGGCGTCGTCGTGGGTGAGGATCGCGCAGCCGAAGGCCGCGACCGCAATGCCTCGTCCGGAGCGCATGAGGGCCGCAAGGTAACAATGGAGCCGGCGCTCGGCTACGCCTCCCCGACCTTTCGAGCAGGGAAGCCGCGGGCCGCGCGCCGCGCGCCTAGGCGTCGAGCAGGACGACACCGAGGATGGGCGCCGGCCGGAGCTGCTCGATGGCCTGGCGGATCGCCTTGCGGGTCGACTTCTTGACCCGCGACGTCAGGATCACGCCGTCCACCGAGTCGCCGATCACGTTCATGTCCATGCTGCCGAGCACGGGGGGCGTGTCGATGATGATGTACGAGTAGCCCGCGCGCTTGAGGCTCTCGATCGCGCTCGAGAACGCCACCGCGTCGAGGATCGGCGGCCGCTCCGTGCGCGGGTCGACGGCCAGGATGTGGACCGGCGTCTGGAGGGAGAGCCTCGGGTCCGGCGCCCTGCCGCCCATCGGCGCCGCGTTCCGGTCCGACGAGTCGACGCCGTCGTCGCCGGGCGCCACGGCGGGCGCCGGCGCCGCCTGGTCGACGACGACCCAGGGGGCGAACCGATCGGCGGCGTGGCGCTGGAGCTGCTCGCTGAAGCAGCTCGGGGGATCGAACCGCAGCGCCTTCGCGATGCCGGGCTGGCGGATGTTCGCCTCGACGAGGAGGATCTTCCCGCGGACGGTCTCGCGCAGGGCGAGCGCCAGGTTGATGGCGCACGACGTCTTGCCCTCGCTCGGCCCGGCGCTCGTCACGGCGATCGTGGCCCCGACGGCCGACGGCAGCTTGCGCCGGAGCGTCCGGTAGGCGTCCGCCTGGGGCGAGTACGGCGCGTGGATCATCACGATGTTCAGATCCACGGCGTCCGGCAGCGGCAGCGGGCGCACGGTGACCTCGCCGAAGCCGCCCAGGGACTCCTCCGGGAGCAGCCCGGCGTTCTCCGGGGGGCTCGGCAGCGAGCGCATGTGCTCGATGTGCAGCGACGGCGGCTCCTCGAACGTCGGATCCAGCGACTGCAGCTTCGCGTCCACGGCCTGCTGGGCCGGGGTCGACACCACGCGGTTGAAGATGAGGGACGGCGGCGACGAGAACGTGGCGGTGCCCGAGCGCTCCAGCGGCCTCTCGGGCGGCGGCTGCGGCGGCCGAGGCGACGGCACCTCGCGCACCGTCACCTCGCGCGCGGCGGCCGGCACCACGCGGTCGAAGACGAGCGACGGGGGCGAGTGGAACGTCCCGCTGAACGAGCGCTCCAACGGCGGCCCGCCCGCGCCGTGCGGCGCCGCGTCGCGGACGCCAACGTCGCGCGCCGGCGGCGCGATGACCCGCTCGATCGGCACCGGCATCGCCGGGTGGCCGTGAGGCGCGCCCGGGCCGCTCGGCGCGAACCCGGGGCTGCTCAGCGTCGCGCTCAGGTCGACGACGCGCGTCACCACCGGGGCCGCGTAGGGCCGCTCGGGGCCGGGCGGCAGCGCGGGCGCGGGCGCGCCGTGCATCGCCGGGTGGCCGTGAGGCGCGCCGTGCTCGGCGTGCTCCCCGGACAGCCCCGCCAGGAACATCGCCGCCGCCTGGGGCGGCGACTTGAGCGGCGCCTGCATGCCGGGATGACCGGCCGCCGCAGGCCCGGGGCCGAGGCGCAGCCCCATTCCGTGCTGCCCCGCGGGCGGCAGGTCGTGGCGGATGGTCGGCGAGTCGAACGCGGCGCTCGAGTCGTCCTGGCTCGGGCGCTCCGCCGCGACCACGTCCTCGGCGTCGTTCGCGAGGCGCAGGACGCGGGCGATCATCTCCTCGCGCACGTCCGGATCCGGCGCGATCGAGCGCCAGTTGCCGACCACGTTGCGGAGCCGGCGCGCCTCGATGACGAGGGCGCGGACCCGCGCGGTCTGCTCCGCGCGACTCAGGAAGTCGCAGACCTGATCGAGCGCCCGCTCCAGAGACGCGACCGGCGGGGGCTTTCCCGGCTCAGCTCCGCCTGTCTCAGCCACGGCGTCCTCGGGGCCCCCGCGCGTTGGCCGGCACGACGACGAGCACCGGAGCGAGCGCCATTCGATCGATATCTTCCATGTCGTAAACCCGATCGTCGAGCACGATGCCACGCGCCGCGGCGGCGGCGATCCCGGCCGCGACGGACACGAAGAGCCCCGCGATGGCGAGGATCAGCCGCGACGGGCTCGAGGGCGCGCTCGGCCTGTACGCCGGATCGAGCACCTCGATCTGCGCCGAGTAGCCGCCCTGCTCCGAGCTCGCGGCCATCTCCGCGCGGAACGACTTGCCCTCGAGGTCGGCGAGCCGCTGCTGCGCCCGCGCCTTCTCGCGGCTGAGCCGCGACCACTCGGTCTCGGTGTTGATGATCGCCTTGGCCGTCTCGCTCGCGTCGGCCTGGTTGCCCATCTTCGCGCTCCTGCGCGCGGCGATCTCCCGCTCGATCTTCGCGAGCTGGGCCTTGATCTTCGCCTTCTCGGCCTCGTCGGTCGCGGCGACCTCCACGACCGGCGCGGGCGGCAGGATGAGCGCCTCCTCGGCGCGCCGCAGCGCCGCCTCGGCGTTGCTCACGCGGGCGGCCGCGGCCCGGACGTCCGGGTGCTGCTCGGTGAACCGGGACTGCTTGTCGGCCAGGTCCCGCCGCGCGGTCGCGAGCTCCTGCTCGGCCTGGTCCTTCTGGCGGACCAGCGCGGGGGAGGGCGCCCCCCCCACGCTCGGCGCCACCTGCTCCGGCTTGCCGGTGAGCCGGGCCCGCAGGCGGGGCGCCTGCCGCTCGAGGGCCTCCAGCGTCGGGTCGGTGGTGGTGGAGCGGCGCTCCTGCGCGCGGATGGCGGCGCCGGTCTGCGCGCCGCCGGGCGCGGCCTGCTCGGCGGCGAACTCGGGGTGCTCGGCCAGGAACGCCGCGAGCTCCGTCTCCGCCTTCTCGACGTCCTGCTCGGCGCGCTTCAGCTCGGCGTCGAGGAACTCGTTGGTCAGCTTCGCCTGCGACCTGCGCATGCGCGTCGTCTCCTCGACGAGGATGTCGGCGAGCCGCTGCGTCACCTCCTGCGCCTGCTCGCGCGTCTCCCCCTCGGCCGAGATCGCGAAGGTGTCGGTCGAGCGGGCCTTGAAGGTGATCTTCATGCGGAGCCGGTCGACCGCGTCGACCATGCCCCGCTTCTCGAGGACGTCGGGGAAGAGGTTGAACTCGGTCACGACCTTCTCGAGGTTGGAGCGCGCGAGCAGCGTCTCCTTCAGCCGCGCGGAGAGGGTGCGGAGCGGGTCGGGCCCGTCCGGCCCGAGGTAGGTCGCCTTCACGCCCTCCCGGTAGAAGATCACCGTCTCGGAGCGGTACGCGGGCTTCCTCGACTGCACGACGAGCACCGTGAACGCGATCCCCGCGAGCGCCACGAGCACCGCCACGTACCAGTGCGCCAGGGTCCGGTTGATCATCGCGCTGATGCTGGGCGGCTGTGGACCCGCAGGTCGCGCCGTCGCATCGACGGGAAGCGCCCCGAGCGCCTCCTGGGGCGGGGTAGGCCCGGAGGTCTGCTGGTTCATCTTCTTGTCCATAGTTCGCGCTCCTCGAAGGTTGCCTTGCTCCGCCGGACCCGGAGAACGCGCACCTACGTCCGGCGGACGGCTGCCTATCGTAGACGTGCGCCGCCCGAGCGCCAGCTTGTTGCACGCGGCCCGCGCTCGCCGCTCGCTGCTCCGAGCCCGTCACGCCCCCGGCACACGCGCGAGGCGACGTGGTCGCGGTCACGCCGCGCGCGCGGCGTGCGGGGCGCGCGGGGCGCGCTCCCGTCCCCGCGCGCGGCCGCGGCCGCTGCCGCGGTGCCGGCGGCGAGCGCGCCGCCCCGGAGCGTCACGTGGGGAACACCCGATCGAGGCGCAGCAGGCGGAAGATGGCGCGCGGCTGATCTCGGAGGCCCACGATGCGCACCTGGCCGCCGTTGGCCCGTACCCGCTTGAACAGGGAGACGATGACGCCGACGCCGGAGCTGTCGATCAGCCGGAGCGACGAGAGCTCGAGCGTGATGTTCTGCCGGTTCTCGGCCACCAGCTCGTCCACCAACGTCCTGAACTCCGGTGCGGTCACCGCGTCGAGGGTCCCCTCGAACTGCACAACCGTCTCATTGCCGTTATCGGTCCGCGTATAGCTCATTGGATTTTGATTCCCCCAGCGGCGCGGGCTGCGCCCAAGCGGGAGACGCTCCGCATTCGGAAACTGCTCGTCCGATGCCCCGTCGCCTCGGCGAAATCGGCATCGGAATGCTCTTGTTCGCTGCTGCCTTCACTGCCGTCGCCGGCGACGCACGAGCTGCCGTCCCGCCGCTTCACGAGGCGGAGGACATTCGGGCTGCCGGGACAGTAATCGACCTCATCCATGAACGACTTGATGATGAAGAGCCCCATGCCGGACTCGGGGAGGTCGTCGATGGGAGGGTTGTCGATGGCCGCGGGGTCGAAGCTGCATCCCGTGTCCATCAGGCGGATGATGATGCCGTCCGCGTCGGACTCGATCTCGATGTCCACGTCGCCGGGCGGGCCAGCCCGGTATCCGTGAATCGCGATGTTGTTGAACGCCTCGCCGAACGCCGAGACCGTCTGGTCCTCGAAATCTTCCTGGGTCGGGCCGGGCGATCCTCCGCCTTCGACCCTCCCAGGCGCGGCCATCTTGCATGCGGCCGCCACCACGCGGAGGGCGAGGTGGCGATAGGTCAACGAACCTGGTACGCGGAGTCGGATCACGCCCAAACCTCCATCCGAGCTTGTACCCTACCACGTTCTCGACTATGGGAGCCACAAGGTAAACAGTGACACCTGGCGTTCGTGTAGCGAAACGTGCGATCGACCTCGCGGGCTCGCTCGTGGGTCTCACGCTGACCCTCCCGCTCTACCCGATCATCGGCGCGGCCATCTACCTCGAGTCGCCCGGGCCGATCTTCTACATGCAGCGCCGCGCGGGCATGCTGATCGGCACGGAAGTGCGGGATGGCGTGAGCTACCCGCGGTTCGTCGAATTCCACATGCGCAAGTTCCGTTCCATGCGCGTGGATGCCGAGAAGATGACCGGGCCCGTGCTCGCCCAGCAGGACGACCCGCGCATCACGCGCGTCGGGCGCTTCCTGCGCAAGACGCGCCTCGACGAGATCCCGCAGTTCTGGAGCGTGCTCATGGGCGACATGAGCATCGTGGGCCCGCGCCCCGAGCGGCCGGAGCTGCTCGTCAACCTGGCGCTCGCCATCCCCTTCTTCGAGGAGCGGATGCGCGACATCAAGCCGGGCATCACGGGGCTCGCGCAGGTGTCGCTGGGCTACACCGGCCGCGCCCCGGCGGAGAGCGAGGTCGCCGCGTTCGAGGCGACGCTGACGAACCCGTTCGGCCTCGAGGAGGCGGAGGGGGCCGAGGCCGACGACATGCGGATGAAGCTGCTGTTCGACCTCGCGTACGCCGCGTCGCTCGAGAAGCTCTCGACGTTCCTGTCGATGGAGCTCTCGATCATCCTGAAGACGCCGCTCGTGATGGTCCTCGGCCTCGGGCGCTGAGCCGGCGCCGCGCGCCGCGCCCGGCGCGCGCGGCGCGGCCGCCTTGGCTCCGCGCGTCGGCGATCCCCGGCGGGATCGCAGGCGGGCGGAGCTAGGCCCTTTTGCTGAGCACGAAGATCACGAGCACGATGGCGATGTCGGCCAGGATGAGCCGGTAGACGTCGCGCTTCTCCAGCCGGATCGAGAAGTTCGGATCGACGCTCCGGATCGCGCAATACAGCGCCCCCGCGAGGCCGAAGTAGATCCAGAGCACGTAGTGGTAGGTGAACGAGAGGAAGAAGATCCCGACCATCATCCCGCAGAAGCCGGCCATGATCGCCATGGACCAGGCGCGGATCATCGCGAACTGGGCGCCGTGCTCGTACCGCTTGAGCGCGACCAGCGAGATCTTGAGCGTGAGGTAGATCATCGCCGTCCACGCGAACATCCCGAGGGGACCGAGCTCCGAGAGCGCGAGGAGGTACGCGTTGTGCGCGGTCAGCCAGTGGTGCTCCGTGAACTGGCGGAAGCCCGCGCCCATCAGCGGGAACATCCGGTAGATGATCAGGCCCTCGGCGAGGATCTCCGTGCGCTCGTTCGCCGACTCGTCCGCCTCGCCGCCGCCGCGGCCGCCGAGGAGCATGAGCGGCGCCGCGAAGACCGCGCCGAAGATCGCGCCGCGGATGCCGTACTTCTTGACGAAGTAGACGCCCAGCACCGTCGCGAAGACGAGCTGGCCGCCGCGGGACTGCGTGAGGATGATCGCGGTCGCGATCACGAGGAGCGAGGCGAGGACCAGGAGCGCGCGCGTGAACGAGCGCTTCTGCTCGAACAGGGCGAAGCTGAACGGCAGGACGATGCCCGACGTGAGCGCGAGCTCGTTCGGATCCTGGAGCACGCCGCGCCAGCGCACCCGGCCGTTGATCGTCGACGTCTTGAAGAGGCCGACGCGCTCGCACAGGTACTCGGCCTCGGGATCGGCGCCGGGCCCCTCGCGGCAGTCCACGCGCATCTCGCACGGCCGGCCGTCGGGGATGCCGGCCTCGCCGCGCGAGCCGCCGATGGTCTGCGTCATCGCGAGGCACTGGAACGACGAGAACCCCTGGTGCACGGCGACGCCCGCCACGAAGAGGCCCATGATGAGCACCGTGCCGGCGAGCTTCTGGAAGCCCTTGAAGCCCTCGGGGCTGTGCCCGATCAGGAAGAAGAGGATGAACGTCACGCTGATCGAGACGAAGCCCTCGGAGAACTCGGCGGGGTTCCGCAGGCCGAGCGTGAGCACGCACCAGAAGTAGACGACGATCGCCCACCGGAGCTGCGGGGTCGCCTTCAGCCTGACCTTGCCCAGGGCGAGGTCGAGGCCCATGCCCATGAAGGCGAGGGCGAGCCAGAGGTACAAGAACGGCAGGCTCTCGAAGCGCTCGTCCCACTCCTGGGGCCTGCCGTAGATGAAGATGATGAGAAGGATGACCCCGGGGAGCGCGAGCATGACGAGGGTCCTCAGCGAAGACGCGGTTCGGGTGGAGGGGGACGTTCCGGAGGATCGCGGCCCGCGTCAAGCGACTTGCGCCGGCGCCTCCCGGCGAGATCGCCGTCGCCGCGCGCTCGGCGCTACGTGCTGAGGCCCATGCGGCGCACGGCCTGGTTCAGGAACGGCACGAGCTCGTCCGCGGCCCTCTCGTTGCCCTCGCGCGAGGGGTGGTTGTCGGTGTTCCTCTCCGAGCCGTGCTGCGAGAAGTTGGACTCGCCCTTGTTCGTGAGCACGTCGTAGTAGTCGAAGACGACGAGGTTCTTCTCCGGATAACCGCTGAGCCAGCCGTCGGGCGACTTGACCCAGTTGTTGAACGCGCGGGCGAGGTCGGCCTGGCGCTGCGCGACCTCGGCCTCCGACGGCTTGCCGAGGATCTTCTTCGCGGTCCACTTCCAGGCGGGCTCCTTCGAGCGCTTGAGGATGTTGGCCGGCGCGGTCATGTAGACGAACAGCGTGTCCTTGCGCTTCGCGAGCTCGGGCAGGAGCGACGAGAGCGTGGCCTTCGCGTTCCAGACGGTCAGCTCCGGGCCGGACGGGTCGCCGGGGGCGGTGCCCTCGCCGACGAAGCGGTTGTTCGGATAACAGGACTTGAAGACGACGATCCGGTTCACCGCGCCGTCCGGGAGCATCTGGTCGTTGAGCGCGACCCGGAGCACGCTGTCCATCCTGTCGCGGAACTTGGGCGCCCAGTGGAAGAGGTCGGTGTCCTCGCCGATCGCGCTGCCGTAGGAGGCCTCGTGGACGCGGTAGCCCTGCTCGATGAGCCTCTTCTTGAGGCCGCCGCCGTTCGGGTGCGTCTCGTAGACGCACGACGCCTTCTCCTTCTCGGGGCCCGGGTCCGCGAGCAGCTGGCCGCCGACGGAGTGGTGGATGAACAGCAGATCCAGCGGGGCGCCGGGCGGGGCGCTCGAGAAGCCGGACAGGTCGAGCGAGGTGGCCTTCGCGATGGGGCCGGTGGCGGCGGGGGCCTTGCCCTCGATGGGGATGAACAGGGCGCCCAGCGCGACGAGGAATGCGCCGGCGGACACGAGGTGCTTCTTGCTCATGGCATCTCCGTAGAGGACGTGGGCGGGGAAGCTAAATTATCGCAGCGCGGCGCGCCGGGGACAAGCCGACCGGCTCAGAACGCGAGGACGCCGCCCTCGTCGGCCTTGGCGGCGTTGGGGCCTGAGCCTGGACGGATCGCGATCTCGTCCCCGCCTGCCGCCGGCTTCCTGATCACGTCGTACGAGGCGCCGGGGGTGAGCCCCGTGACGAGGTGCCTCGTGACGCCGGGCAGCGAGGTGAGCTGCACCTGGGACACGGCGCCCAGCGCGACCGGGAACAGGACCAGGGTGCCCTTCACGGCCGCGCCCGCGTACGGCGTGCCCTGCTTCGTGCGCACGAGCGTCGCCGGCTGCGCCGCGGCGCCCGCGGCGGCCCCCTCGATGACGTGGAGGAAGCGCGCGTCCTTCGGCATCGGCGCCGGCGGCTCGGTCCTGAGGGTCGCGAGCATCGGCTCGAACTCGGCAGGCTTCGTGTCCCAGGTGCCGGTCGGCTTGTACGGCTCGGCCACGAGGACGGCGCTCTCCGGCAGCAGCGCGGTCACGAAGAGCTTCTGCCCCTTGGGCGTCGTGACGGTCGCGAGCTTCCCCGCGACCTGCGCGGGGCTCGGCGTCTGCAGGAAGAACCGCTTGAACCGCCCCTCCTTGCCCGTCGCGGCGCGATCGTAGATGACGAGGTGATCCGGCTTGAGCCACACGAGCGAGCGGCTGACGTGCGTGACGTCGTGGATGTCCTCGTAGTCGGAGTTGTAGAGCGGGGTCGCGTCGCCGAGGACGTAGACGTAGCCCTCGGCGAAGCTCTTCGCGAGCACCCGGGGATCGTGCGTGTGCACGAGCGGCCACTGGGAGCCGCGCTGCCACAAGGTGCCGCGGTTCGGGTCGTCGTAGCGGCGGTTCCTGTCGTTCTCGACGGCGAGGGTGTTGTGCTGCTCGGAGTTGCCGAAGAAGGCGCCGTAGCCGATGCGCTCCTTCGTGAGCCACTCGCCGCCGCGGTAGAGGCCGAAGCTGAGGCCGTCGCCGTGCTGGTGGTCGATGTGCTCCCAGCCGAGCTGGAACTGGAACCACGCCGCCTCGGGGCCCCAGCTCGTCCTCGCGAACACCTGGCCGAGGCCGGGGCCGTAGTGCGTGAGCGGGAGGGAGGGGCGCGGATCGGTCGGGGTGACCGCCGGGTCGAGCAGCAGGAAGTACAGGATGGAGTGGCGCTTGTGGACCTGGCCGAGCTGCGAGCGGGCGCGCCGCGCGAGGCCGGAGGCGCCGCCCGGGCCCGCGTGGATGGCCATCCAGCGCAGCGCGTTGAGGCGCTCGGCGTTGCCGCCGTTCTGGGCGTGCAGGCCGAGCGCCGCGAACGGGTCGATGTGATCGGTGTACTCGTAGCGCTGGCCGTCGCCCGTCCACGCGGCCTCGTGCGTCGGCCCGATCCGCCCCGCCGGCGCGGCGGGGCTCAGGCTGTGGAGGTGGGCCGGGATGAACTCGTGCCAGAAGGGGTTGCCGTCGAGGTGCACCTGCGGGCCCCACTTCGCCGGATCGGCCTCGCCGGACGTCTGGATGGCGAGCAGCGTCTGGCTCACGTAGGCGAGCGTCGCGGGGCCGTACTGGAAGCCCTCCGGCGGCGCGCCGCCCCGCGCGTCGTTCCGGAGGACGCTGTCGGTCATGTAGAGCCACGCCCCGGTGACGTTGGCGAAGTAGTCCCTGAGCCGCGGGTAGGTGCCCTTGTGGTTCGGGGCCGGCGGATCGTCGGCCTCGTCGAACGCGAGCGACAGGAGCGCGAGGTTGCGCATGTGCGACGTGAAGTAGTTGTTCACGGCGTACCTGCGCTTCCGCGGCTCCTTCAGCAGGACCGGGTCGTTCAGCTTGCCCACCGGCTCGGGGTGGTCGTGGCTCGTCGTCGACGACTTCAGCTGCTCCTCCGCCCAGCGCAGGAAGACGGGCCGTATCGCCGCCTTGTCCTGGGCCGAGAGGTACCCGTAGATCCAGTCGACCGTGAGGCCGAACGACTCGCCGGCCCAGCGGGCGCGGTCGCCGGTCGAGAACTTGGGGTGGTTGAAGGGGTCCTTCGGATCCCCCTTGTTCACGCGGTCGACGATGTGGAGGAGGATCTTCCGCGCGCGGGCGGCGTAGTCGTTGCGGGCCGCCTCGTCGCTCGAGACGAGCGACATGAAGGCGAAGAGCTCGGCGTGCGCCTCGCAGTAGACGCGGCTGAACTCGCAGTCGCCCTCGGAGGGGATGCCGCCCTTGTCCATCCCGGCCGCGGCCTCGGCGGCGACGGCGGCGAGCTCCTTGAACATGGGGTTCGCCGGCGTGGCGCGCGCCCGGAGCTTCGGCAGGTCGGCCGCGCGCACCCAGAGGCGCGGGTGCCCCGTGACCGGCGAGGCGGGCGGGGCCGGCGGCCCCTCGAAGCGCTGCGCCGCGACGCCCGGCGCCGCCGCCTGGAGGGCCGCGGCGCCGGCCTGCGTCTGCGGGTCCGCGCCGCTGTGGACCGCCGGGGGCCCCGGGGTCATCCGCCGGTCGCAGCCGGCGGAGAGGCCCGCGAGGCCGAGCGCCAGGGCGAGCGGCGCGAGCGGCGCGAGCGGCGCGAGCGGCGCGAACGACGGCCGACGCGTCATGTCGCGCGTTCCCGGAGGTAGGCGAACGTCCGTTGCAGGCCCTCCTCCGTGGAGACGAGCTGCTTCCAGCCGAGCGCCTTCAGCTTCGTGTTGTCGAACCGGTTCCCCTTCCACGAGGTCGCGGACTTGTAGGGCGTGAAGATGGCCGGCAGCTGCCCCTTCGAGTAGGCGTGGTAGCGCTCGACGAGCTTCGATATCCCGGTGAGGGCGAAATACGGTACCTTGATCGAGCGGATCGGCTTCACCTCGCGCTTGTAGCGGGCGAGGTAGACGTCGGCCGTGGGCAGGTCGTCGTCGTGGACGTTGTAGACCTGCCCCTTCGCGACCTCGCTGCGGCCGGCGACGGCGATCGCCTCGGCGCAGTTGTCGACGTACGACAGCGGGAGGATGTTGCTGCCGCCGAGGTGCAGGAACACGCCGAACAGGCTCATCCCGACGCGGCTGGAGAAGGCGTTGCCGCCCGGGCCGTAGATGACGCCGGGGCGGAGCACCGTGAGCGGGAAGCCGTAGCGCGCCTGGTACTCCCAGAAGAGCTTCTCCTGCCGGAGCTTCGCCTGCGAGTAGAGATCCCGCTGCGCGGGCTTCGTCTCCAGGGGCGTGTTCTCGTCGACGATGTACCCCCGCGGGAGGTCGGCCACGCCGTAGACGCCGAAGGAGCTGATGAGGATGACGCGCGGCGACCGCCCGGTGTGGACCAGCGCCTCGAGCAGGTTCTTCGAGGCGACGACGGTGTTCAGGAACATGTCCGCGGGCGCGCCGCCCATGGCCGCGGCGACGTGGTAGACGACGTCCACGCCCTCGACGGCGCGCTCGGCGGCCTCCTTCGTGGCGAGGGAGCCCACGGCGACCTCGAGGGGGACGCCGCGGCGCTGCTCGATCTCCTCGAGCCGCGCGCGGTTGCTCGCGGGGCGGACGAGGCAGCGGAGGTCGGTCTCGCCGTGGGCGAGCAGCCGGTCGACGAGGGCCGACCCAAGGAAGCCGTTCGAGCCGGTGACAAGGACTTTCATGTGCGCGCCTTCTCCTGCGGGGCCTGCCGGAAGATCTCATCCATCATCCACGCGACCCGGATCATGTCCCGGTACGAGATGGGCAGCTCCGCGCCCCGCGTGATGCTGTCGTAGAAGAGCCCGAACAGGCGGTTCATCCCCGAGAAAAAGTGGAAGTCGCTGCGGGCGAACCGCGCCACGTTCTTGCCCCCTTCGCGCAGGTACGAGAGGGCCTGATCGAAGGCGGGGACGACGCGCCCGATGGCGCTCGGGAGCTTCGGCGACGCGTCGAGCGTGACCGTGCGGCTCGTGTAGTCGACGTGGAGCGTGTTCTTCGTGCCGTAGACGCGGAGGAAGTGCCCGGGCGGCCGCGCGTGCGACGAGAACGTCCCGTAGGCGCTGACGCGCGCGCCCTGCACCGTGACGCGGAGCTCGTCGAGCATGTCGTCGCGGGCGTCGCCAAACCGCTTCTCCCGGAGCGCGTAGGCCGTGGCGGTCACCTTCGGCTGCTCGTCGTCGACGAACTCGACGATCTTGTTCAGCAGGTGATCGATGTTGTTGTGAAACAGCTTGCCCGGGAGGCGATGGACCCAGTGCGAGCCGTCGCCGAGGAGCGCCGCGCCGAAGGGGCCGGAGAGGTTGTAGCCGAAGCAGCTCTCCACGTGGACGGGCTCGCCGAGCACGCCCTCGCCGATGAGCCGCCGCATCTCGACCGCCGGCGGATCGAAGTTGTACTCCCAGCCGACGGTCATCTTCTTCCCGGCCGCGGTGCAGAGCTCGATGAGGCGCCGCACGTCCGAGAGGTTCAGCGCAATCGGCTTCTCCACGTAGACGTGGGCGCCCGCCTCGATGGCCCGCCGCGCGAGGAACAGGTGCGACTGCGGAGGGGTGGTGATGTGGACGACGTCGGGCTTCTCGACGTCGAGCATCCGGTCGAACGAGTCGTAGTGGCTCGGGATGCCGTAGCGCACCGCGATCTGCTCGGCCATCAGGAGCTCCAGGTCGCATACGGCGACGACCCGAGCCCGCTCCGGCATCTTTTGGATCTCTTCGATGTGGCCGTCGGCGATCTTGCCGCAGCCGACGATCGCGATTTTGAGGGTCATGGGGCGGCGGAGCGTACCGCAACGGGGCAGGCGAGAGCTAGGCTCTCGGGGTCGTCACCCCGCGCGCGGCTGGCCGGCCCGCGGCGATCGCAGCGGGGCCGCGGCGGGGCGGGCCAGCCCGCGCGCGGGCCCGCCAGGCGAGGCGACGGCGTCGAGGTCGTGCGTCCGCGTCGAGCGCGGCGCGAAGGCCCCTCGGCGTGGACGAGCCTCGTGACGGTCGCGGCGGCCTCGGGTAGGCTGCGCGGCGCATCATCGTAAAGAAGGGTGGTGATTCGTGCGCGTGCTTCATGTTCTTCATACGTCGCTGCCTGTGATTGCGGGGTACACGATCCGCAGCGACTACATCGTCAAGCATCAGGCCGAGCACGGGATGCGTCCGGCGGTGGTGACGTCGGCGCAGCAGGGATCCGGGGACGCGCTGAAGGAGGAGATCGGCGGCATCTCCTACTGGCGGACGCGCGAGCCTACCGGCAAGAAGCTGCCGCTCGTGCGGGAGCTCTCGCTCGTGCGGGCGCTCGAGGCGCGCGTCGAGGACGCGATTCGGGAGTTCCAGCCCGACGTGGTGCACGCGCACTCGCCGATGCTGGTCGGGCTGCCGGCGCTCGCGGCGGCGCGCCGCTTCGGGCTGCCGCTCGTCTACGAGGTGCGCGACCTCTGGGAGAACGCCTCGGTCGATCGGGGCAAGTTCGCCGAGGACTCGGTGCCCTACAAGATCGCGGCCGGCCTCGAGACGGTGGTCTACAAGTACGCTGACGCGACGGTGACGATCTGCGAGAGCCTGAAGAACGCCGTCGCGCCGCGGGTGCGCAGCGCGGACGCGCTCTACGTGGTGGGCAACGGCGTCGACTCGGACAAGTTCGCGCCGCGGGAGGCCCCGCCCGGGGCCTGGGAGCGCTTCGGGCTCGCCGGGAAGAGGCTCATCGGGTACGTCGGCACGTTCCAGCCGTACGAGGGGCTCCAGACGCTCATCGCGGCGATCGGCGACATCGCGCGGGAGATCCCGGACGCGCACGTCGTCATCACGGGGGCCGGCGGCCAGGAGATGGAGCTCAAGGCGTTCGCCCGCGAGAGAGGCGTGGAGTCCAAGGTGACGTTCACGGGGCGGGTGCCGCACGACGAGGTGTTCAACATCTACGCGATGGCGAGCCTGCTCGTGTATCCGCGCATCCGGACCCGGACGACCGCGCTCACCACGCCGCTGAAGCCGCTCGAGGCGATGTCCATGGCCCGGCCGGTGATGGTCAGCGACGTGCCGGCGATGGGAGAGCTCGTGCGCTACGGCGAGACGGGGTTCGTCTTCAAGGCGGGCGACAGCGCCGACCTCACGCGGCGCTGCGTCGAGGCGCTCAAGGATCCGGAGCGCCTCGAGCGGGTCGGCAAGAGCGCGCGGGAGTGGATCCTCAAGGAGCGGCAGTGGCCCACGCTGCTCTCGCGGTACCCGGCGATCTACGAGCAGGCGATCGCCGCGCGGCGCGGGCGGGGCAAGTCGCCCGCCGGCGAGGCGCGCGCGGCGTGAGCCGCCGCGCGCGGCGGGGCGCCGGCGCCCGGGAGGCACGGCGCCCGGCGCGCTCCCGCCGCGCGTGAGCCCCGCAGGGCGCGGCGCCCCGGGCGGCGTCTTTCCAGGAAAACCACACCGTCCGCGCCGCGCCGGAGCGGCGCCGTCCGCGCTCCCCCACGGCCGACCACCAGCATCGCCGCGGCGCGCGCGGCGCGATCCCGGGGCTCGCGCCGCGCGATCCGGGGTATGATCACGCGGCCCCATCCCGCCCCTTCGGGAACCGGCAGGAGGTCCCCCAACGTGTTCGAGATCAAAGTCGACCGGATCCACTCCATCGTGGATTTCGTCCTCGAGGGGCGCGTCCGCCTCGAAGAGATGGAGAACTTCGTCAGCGAGCTGAGGAAGGCGTGCGAGGGCCTCCAGGGGCGGGAGATCAAGATCAAGGCCGATGTGCGGGGCTTCCGGCCGATGTCCCCCGAGGTGGCGGAGAAGATCCGCGCGGTCCAGGAGTTCGGCCTGGAGCTCGGGGTGATGCGCGTGGCCGAGATCATCGAGAGCGACATCGTCGCGCTCCAGCTCAACCGCGTCGCGCGCGAGAGCGGCACGGACAAGGTGCTCCGGCGCTTCTGGGACGAGGACGCAGCCCACGAGTGGCTGCTCCACGGCGATCCCGAATAGAGCTGCGGCCACCCGCTTCGGATACGGGCCCACCTCGACGTTTTCGGTGCTCAGCGCACGAGAGTGCGCTTCCGCGCCGAAAACGCCGATCTGGGCCCGTCTCCTGTGCGGGTGACCGCAGCTCTGCGGTCCGTGCACCAGGAGCGGGGGGTGACCGCAGCTCTGCGGTCCGTGCACCAGGAGCGGGGGGAGCGCCGCGCTAGCGCAGGGGAGGCGGGTCGCACGGGTGCGGCGGGCGGTAGCGCGCGAGGACCTCGGCCACCGCGTCGAGCGGCAACGCGGGCGCGTGATGACCGCTGTGGCCGATCATGTCCGCGCCCGCGCACATGGCGTTGAGGATCGCCTCCTCCACCACGTCGACCGTGGCCTCGTAAAGGCCGTCGACCTCGGTGTCGAGGACGAGCTCGGCCATGTGCCGGCCGGGCGCGAGGGGGTGCACGCTGAGCGAGCGGCTCGACCGCGGGGCGCTCCATTGCTCGGTGGCGACGCGAGGCACCCGGTTCGCGGTGCTCCACGCGAGGACGATCTCCCCCGAGTTGTTGGCCGCGTACCCGCCCGTCCGGCCGATCGCGAGCGCGGCGCGACGCGCGAGGCGCGCGAGCTGGCGGTGGATGAGCGGAGCGTCCGTGGCCACGAGCACGATGATGGAGCCGGCAGGGCCCCGCCGCGGGACGTGCGTGAAACGATCGCTGATGAGCCGGCCCACCGGGACCCCGTCGACCCGGAGCAGCTCGCGATCGCCGAAGTTCGAGAGCACGAGCGCGCCGACCATGGAGTCGACCCCGCCGACCGGGACCGCGCGGCTGGAGGTGCCGATCCCGCCCGCGAAATGGAAGGTCTGCATGCCCGTGCCGGCGCCGACGCACCCCTCGGCCACCGGACCACCGCGGACGTTGTCGAGCGCCTCGTCGACGTCGGCCTGCGTCACGTGCCGCCCCACGGCGTCGTTGAGATAGCTGTCGTCGCACTCGGCGACGACCGGGATCACGACGTCGTACTCCTTGCCGATCTTCGGGTGGCGCTGCGAGAGCCACGCGACGGTCGCGTCGAGGACGCGGCCGACGCAGAGCGTGCTGCAGAGCAGGATCGGCGTCTCGCAGAGGCCCCACTCGTTGATCTGCGCGAGGCCGGTCACCTCGCCGGCGCCGTTCAGCACGTAGCTGGCGGTGAAGACCCGATCCAGGAAGATGTCGCCCTCGGCGGGCATGACCGCGGTCACGCCCGTGCGCACCGGGCCGATGCCGGGGAGGAGCTCGCCTTCGCCCTCGACCTTTGTCACGTGGTGGACCCGGACCCCGGCGACGTCCGTGATCGCGTTCTCGGGACCGGTGGGGAAGCGGCCGATCGCGACGCCGAGATCGCGCAGCCGAGGGCGCCTGATCGAGATCGAGGGCGCGCTCACGGGCCGGCGACCTCGCGCTCCACGACCGATGCCGCCGACGATGGAGGCTGCTCCGCCGCGAGCGGCGCCGGCCCGGCGAGCGCGGGGCCGGACGCGGCCTGCGGGGCCGGCGCGGGCTGCGAGGCCGGCGCGGGCTGCGGGGCGCGGCTGCGGGGCGCGGCTGCGGGGCCGGCGCGGCTGCGGGGCCGGCGCGGGCTGCGGGGCCGGCGCGGGCTGCGGGGCCGGCGCGGGCTGCGGGGCCGGCGCAGCCTGCGCGGCGTGCGCGGCCTGCGGGGCCGGCTCGGACGCCGGCGAGGCGCCCGCCGCGCCCGCGGCGGCAGGGGCCGCGGCGGCGAGGGCACCCCCGGCCTGCGGCGCAGCAGCGAGGGCGCCCGCGGATTGCGGCGTCGCTGCGCGGGCGTCGCGGTGGCGCTTGAGGCAGCCGGCCATGATCTCGCCGATCAGCATGCGGTAATCCATCCCCGCCACCTTCGCGATCACGCAGAGATCGCTGAAGTCGGGGGTCAGGCCGGGCAGCGGGTTGATCTCGATGACGTACACCCGGCCGTCCTTGGCCATGCGCAGGTCGACCCGCGCCACGTCGCGGCAGGCGAGGGCCGCGAACGTGTCGCGCACGACCTTCTCGATGCGGCGGAGCTCGGACGGCGTGAGCTGCGCGGGGCACTCGAAGCGCACCCGCGGCGTGTCCGACTGCTTCTCGTCGTAGCCGTAGACGGGGTACGAGGGCGGGTCGACGAAGACGACCTCCATCGGCGGCAGCACCTTCGGCCGCCGCTCCCCGAGCAGGCCCACGGTGAACTCGCGCCCCGCGATGTACTCCTCGATGAGCGCCGGCTGGTGATAGCGATCCACCAGCTGCTTCGCCGCGGCGCGCGCGGCGGCCTCGTCCTTGACCACGGACGCGGAGGTGATCCCCTTCGAGGTCCCCTCGGCGTTGGGCTTCACGATCACCGGGTAGCGGAACGGCTTCAGCTTCTCGCGCCCGGTCGTGACCACCTGCCACTCGGCCGTCTCGATGCCGGCGGCCCGCAGGATCTGCTTCGTGAGCCCCTTGTCGAGGGCCAGCGAGAGCGTGGTCGCGTCCGAGCCGCTGTAGGGGATGCCGAGCAGCTCGCAGAGCGCCGGGACCTGCGCCTCCCGGCCGCGGCCGCGCAGGCCCTCGGCGATGTTGAAGACGACGTCGACCCCGGAGGCGCCGAGCGCGCGCGGCAGATCCGGGGTCGCCTCGAGCGGGACCACGGTGTGGCCGTAGCTCTCGATGGCGCTCGCGATCGCCTGGATGGTGCGCGGCGAGTCGAACTCGGCCTCGGAGTCGTACGCGGCCCCGGCGCCCCCCTTGCCGGGGCCCCCGTCGGTCGCGACCGTGTCGCTCCGCTTCATGTTGTAGGTGAAGCCGACGCGGAGCGCGGTCCGCTTCGCCCGGCGCGGCGGGGTGCTCTCCAGGAGCGGCAGGAGCCCGCGCCGCTTGCAGGCGCTCCTCACGATGGCCCGGATCACGCCGTCGAAGTCGACGCCGCGCTGCGCCGCGGCCACGAAGACGCTGGCGCCCGGCTGGAGCGTGGGCAGCCCGTCGACCTCGAGGAAGTGCACGTCGTGGTCCAGGCCGCGCTTCGACGACGGCGTGACCCGGAACTCGCAGCGCGCGTGGTCCTTGAGGTCGAGGGCGCGCACGACGCGCGCGGTGAGCGACCGGATGCGCTCGATCGTCGCCGCGGGCAGCTGCGCGGGCCGGCGCGTGACGTGCTCGGGCTTCGCGTGCTTCAGGTTGAAGTCGTAGACGTTGTGCCTGCCCGCCACCTGGGGATCGATCACGAACTCGATGGGCGTGAGGACCCCCTCGGGGATGCCCGCGGCGCTCGGACGCGCGCCGCTCGCCTCCTTGAGGCCGTCGACGAAGGCGCACGCGACGTCGATGCCGGCGATGTAGTGCTCGACGAGCAGCCCCGCCTCGAAGCGCGCGAGCTGCCGCTCGACCACCTCGGCGAGGTGGTACGCGTCCTCGCAGACGCTCCACTCCCGGAAGATCCCCTTCGAGGAGCCCTCGAAGTTCGGCTTCACGATGACCGGGAAGCTCACGTCGTCGAGGGCGCCGCTCTCCAGGGTGGTCCGGTTGACGAGGCGGGCGCGCGGCGTCGTGACGCCGTAGCTCGCGAGGACGCGCTTCGTGAGCGACTTGTCGAGCGCGACGTTCAGCGTGTATGCGTCGGAGCCGGTGTACGGGATGCCGAGCTCGTCGAAGAGCGACGGATAGAACGCCTCGCGCGTCTTGCCCTTGTGGCCCTCGGCCGTGTTGAAGATGAGGTCCGGCTGGAGCGCCTCGAGCCGCGCCAGGACCCGGGAGGCCGGCCCGCTGACCTCGATCCGCTCCACCTCGTGCCCGGCCCGCTCGAGCGCGCCGGCGATGGCGGCGATCGTCTCCGGACTGTCGAACTCCGCTTCCTCGGCGGACCCCGTGATCTTCAGGTTGTGCGTGAGCGCGATGCGCATGATCTCTCCTGGGCCGCTCGTCCGGGCCGCGTCGTTCCTGTGCCCTGTCGGCGGCGCACGCGCGGGGCAGATTACGGCGAGCGCGCCTTTTTTGCGGCGGAAAAAACGGGGCAACGGCGCGGCGGTCTCCGGGCTGGCCGGGCTCCCGCTCGCGCGATGGTCGTGCTAGCGACCCCGTGTGGATCGTATTGCCGCACCCGACGCCGACCGCTCTCCGCCGCCCGAGCCTGGCCTCCCCCACGAGGAGCTGAACGAGCCGCAGGCGCGCGCGGCCCGCCACGCGGCGGGGCCGCTGCTCATCTTCGCGGGCGCGGGGAGCGGCAAGACGCGCGTCATCGTGTACCGGATCGCGAACCTCATCGTGACGCACCGTGTCCCGCCCTACCGGATCCTCGCGGTGACGTTCACGAACAAGGCGGCGACCGAGATGAAGCGCCGGCTGGAGGGGCTCATCGGGGCCGACATCGTGAAGGACCTCTGGGTCGGCACGTTCCACGCCGTGTGCGCCCGCCTGCTGCGCCGGCACCACGAAGCGGCCGGGCTCGAGAAGAACTTCGTCATCTACGACGACGACGACCAGCGCGCCGTCATGAACCGCGTGCTCAAGGAGCTCAACCTCGACGACCGGCGCTACCCGCCGCGCCAGGTGCTCTCGCGCATCCACGCCGAGAAGCAGGAGGGGCGGGGGCCCGGCGAGTTCGAGCGGAACGGCTATTTCGACGACGCGATCGCGCGGTGCTTCGAGGCGTACGAGCGGCACCTCAAGGCGGCGAACGCGGTGGACTTCGACGATCTGCTGCTCTCCGTGCTCCGCATCGCGGAGGACCCGACGAGCCTGGCGGGCGAAGATCTCCGGGCGCGCTTCCGCCACGTGCTCGTCGACGAGTTCCAGGACGTGAACCAGGTGCAGTACCGGCTCGTCCGGGCGTTCTGCAAGGCCCACGACAACCTCTGCGTGGTCGGCGACGACGACCAGAGCATCTACCGCTGGCGCGGGGCCGACGTGCGGATCGTCCGCGGGTTCCGGCGCGATTTCCCGCACGCGACGGTGGTGAAGCTCGAGCAGAACTACCGCTCGGTCGGGCACGTCGTGCGCGGCGCGCTCGGCGTGATCCGCCACGCGTCGGACCGCGAGCCGAAGGAGCTCTGGACGGCGAACGCGGACGGCCCGCAGATCGACGTGGTCGCGGCCGACAGCGAGCACGACGAGGCCGCGTGGGTGGTCGAGTGCGTCAAGGAGCTCATCGCGCAGGGGGTGTCGCCGAACGAGATCGCGGTATTCTACCGGATCCACGCGCAGTCGCGCGTGCTCGAGGAGGTGCTGCGCGAGGCGCGCATCCCGTACCAGATCATCGGCGGCACGCGCTTCTTCGAGCGGGCGGAGGTGAAGAACCTGCTCTCGTACCTGCGCGTCGTGGCCAACCCCCGCAGCGACGTGGATCTCAACCGCATCATCAACGTGCCGGCGCGCAAGATCGGCCAGAGCACGGTGGACAAGCTCATCCAGGCGGCGGATCTGCTCGGCGTGTCGCTCTTCGAGGCGATCGATCCGCTCATCGAGGGGCGCGTGCCGCCGTCGGCGATGCCGGGGGGCAAGCTCGAGCCGCTCGCCACGGCGGCGAAGCGCAGCCTGCTCGGCTTCCGCGATCTGATCCAGGGGCTCATGACCGAGGCGAGGAGCGCGTCGCCGAGCGCGCTCGCGGAGGAGGTGCTCGCGCGGTCGGGCTACGCGCGGATGCTCGAGCAGGACGAGAGCGTCGAGTCCGAGGCGCGGCTCCAGAACCTGCGCGAGCTCGTGCAGTCGCTCGTGGACTACGAGCAGGAGGCGATCGCGGCCGGCGAGGACGCGACGCTCGAGGGCTACCTCGAGCGGGTGAGCCTGGTGTCGGACGTGGACGCGCTCGTGGACATGCCGAAGGTCGCGATGATGACGATCCACGCGGCGAAGGGGCTGGAGTTCCACGCGGTGTTCCTGACCGGCATGGAGGAGGACCTGTTCCCGTTCCGGAGCCAGGATCCGAACCGCAAGGGCGACATCGAGGAGGAGCGCCGGCTCGCGTACGTCGCGATCACGCGGGCGCGGGAGCGGCTGTGGATCACGCACGCGGCGCGGCGGGCGATCTTCGGCCAGACGCGTTACTGCTTGCCGAGCCGGTTCCTCGCGGATCTCCCGCCGGCGTCGGTGCGCCCGATGGCGACGCCGACGGCGATGATGGCGCAGCGTCGGGTCGACGTCGGGGGCGGCGGGTACGCGGCGTCGGGGGGGAGGTTCGGCGGCTCCGGGGAGCGCGCGTGGGAGGGGCGGGGCTCGTGGGAGGGCCGGCGGCCCGCGGCGCAGGCCGAGGAGCGGCTCGCGTGGTCGCGGTTCGCGCGGGACGGCGAGGCGGCGAGGTCGCCGGCGGCGCGCGGCGTGGACCGGGTGGAGCGGGCGCCGGGCGAGCGGTACGTCGAGCGGGAGGCGGTCGACGCGGGGGGCGAGGGCGGCGAGGGGATGGCGCTGCGGCGCGGGATGCGGGTGTTCCACGAGCGGTTCGGGCCGGGCGTGGTGGAGAGCGTGGACCCGGGGGCGGATCCGATCGCGACGGTGAAGTTCTCGGGGTGGGGGAAGAAGCGGATCAAGGCGGCGTTCCTGCGGGCCGGATCGTGAGGGCGCGTCGCGACGACCGGCGGCGGCCGATCAGCCGCCGCCGTGAGGGCCCGGGATCACCGGCCCCGGCGCGAGGACGCGGCTCCCGTCCATCAGCCACACGGTCATCTCGCCCGTCCCGGCCCTCTGCCAGATCACATCCGCCATCCGATCCAGGTTGACGTCGCCGGCGGCGCGCGCTTCCCAGCCGTCGCCGATCGGCCCCGGGATCACGGGTCCCGCCGCGAGCAGCTGGGTCCCCTCCAGCATCCAGACGGCCATCAGCCCTCTCTCCTGGTTGCTCCAGAGCACGTCGAGCATGCCGTCGGCGTTGAAGTCGCCCACGCCGGCGGCGACCCAGCCGTCGCCGATCGGCCCGGGGATCGCCGGCCCTTCCACGAGCGGTCGACTTCCGTGCATCAGCCAGACCCGCAGCAGGTTCCGCTCGATATCGTTCCAGACCACATCCGCCATTCCATCGAAATTGACGTCGACCGGAAAGCCGAAGGCGAAGCCGCCGATCGGCCCCGGGATCGGGGGCATCGCCGCGAGCGGCTGGGTGACGTTCATCGGCCAGACCGCCATCCGGTTGTGCTCGGCATTGATCCAGAGCACATCCGACATTCGATCGAAGTCGAAATCGCCGGGCAGGGCGATCCAGCCATCGGCGATCGGCCCCGGAATGGACGGTCCGGGCGCGCGCAGGCGGCTGCCGTCCATCAGCCAGACCGCCATCAGGTTCCGCTCGTCGTGGGACCAGAGCAGGTCCGCCATGTTGTCGGCGTCGAAATCGTTCGCCCAGACGAGCCAGCCGTCGCCGCCGGGCCCCGGGATGAACGGTCCGGGCGCCAGGAGGTCGCTTCCGTTCATCAACCACACGGCGATCCGGTTTCGTTCGGCGTCGTACCAGACCACATCCGCCATCCTGTCGGCGTTGAAGTCGGCCGTCTGGGTGATCTTCCAACCGCGGCCGTCGCGCCGCTGCCTCGTGGCGCCGGGGGGTGGGGCCGCAGGCGCGATGGAGCGGCCCTCGTCGTCCAGGCCGTCGCCGCGCGCACAGCCGCCCGTCGCAGGGAGCGTGGCGGCCACACACAGCGCCATCACGACATTCATGGACGTTCTCACGCGGGCCTCTCCTGCCGCGCGTGTGGTGCATGGCCGCCGGCGATGTCCGGCCGCCCGGCCTCCGCCCGTGGGCGCGCGGTTCACGCGCCGGGAAAGGCGGCAAATGCCGGTCCATTCCATCCGGCGCCCGCCTCCGCGCCGAACCCCGGCGTTGCGCGCACAGGGGATCGCCCTCGGAAGACGAGAATCACCGGGGCGTCGAGGGCATCGGGGGAGATCGCCTCTGCCCACGGCGCCCGGGCCATTCGACGACTCGGGCCGTCGGGCTGTTCCGGGCGCAACCAGCGGCGCGAGCATGTCCACAGCCGAGGGGAAGGTCGTCGTCGGGTGGTGGCCTCAATGGCCCCGGAGTGATTCACATGAAGGCGGGGAGATCATCGATCTTCTCTTCCCGCCTTCCATGTTCGAAGTAGGTACCACCCGTGCTTGGCGCGGCCTGCGTGGGTCTTGCTGGCCAGGTCCCGCGGGGGTCGACCTCCACACGACCAGATGCCGGGCCAGGCGTGAAGGGGGTCGAACCCCCTCGGGACCAGGTGTCCGGCCAGACGTGAAGGGGGTCGAACCCCCTCGGGACCAGGTGTCCGGCCAGACGTGAAGGGGGTCGAACCCCCCCTCGATCAGGTGCAAGGCCACCTCTCGGGAGGGTCGACCGCCACTCCCACCCCTGCAGGACCGGTTCCGGCGGGGGCCGAACCCCGTCCGTGGGGCCGCGCTTTCACGGCTGCCATCCTTCTGGTACGTGAGCCTCCGCATCCCTGGCGGCCGGCTCCGCGGCGCCCGCGCGAGCCCGAGCCAGGGCCGAGGAGGCCCATCTCCGTGCACAGGAACATCCGTCGTGCCGTCGCGTCGGCGTTCGCCGCCGCGCTCCTCTCAGCCTCGGCAGGCGCCGCGGCCGCGCCGCCGTCCGGCGCCCGCGATCGGCTCGTGGCGCAGGCGCACACCGCGGTCGACGAGGGGCGGCTGGCCGACGCGCGCGAGCTGTGGATGGCCGTGTGGAAGCTCGAGCGCTCCCAGGTGGCGGCCTGCAATATCGGCGCGCTGTCGTTCCGGATCGGCGACATGCCGGCCGCCGTACGCTGGCTGTCGCTCTGCAAGGAGATCATGCGCGCGCCGCGGACCCCCGACGAGCGCGCGCTCTACGAGTCGCGGCTGGTCGACCTCGCCCGCGCGCGCCAGCTCGCCGGCGAGCTCCGCATCCTCGCGCCCGCGGGCGCGACGGTCACCATCGACGGCGCGCCGGCCGAGATCGAGGGCGACAACCCCGTCCCCGTCGAGCCCGGGCGCCGCGTCGTGCGCGCGACGCTGGACGGCAAGACGGCCTCGGCCGAGGTCGACGTCCCGCGCGGCGAGACGCGGGACGTGAGGCTCACCTTCCCCCCGCCGCCGGCCGAACCGCCGCCGCCCGAAGGCCCGCGCGCGGCGCGACCGAGCCCCCCGCCGCCGCCGCCGCGACCGATGCCGGACGGCACCCTCGTCACGGGCGGCCTCGGCCTGTCCGCCACCCTCGCGGCGGCCGGCGGCGTGCTGCTCGTCGGCGCCGAGAAGCGCGAGGAGGCGGTCCTCGCCGCCGCCCGCGCCGCCGGGCCGAACGGCTGCTTCCGCGTGCGCTGGCCGATGTGCCAGCAAGCCGCCGCGGCCCACGGCGAGATGCGCACCCTCCGGCAGCTCGGGGTGGCCGGGCTCATCACCGGTGGAGCGGTCCTGGCGGTCACGCTCGGATACACGTTCTACCCGCGCGCTCAGGCCGACGTGAGGATGTCGGCGGATGGCTTTACGGTCAGCGGCGTCTTCTGACCACGGATTCGACATCGATCCTGGCCTGACCCGCGCGTGACCGGACGGCGGCGTCCGCGCGCCGCGCACTGGCGAAAACTTGCGTGACGTCCGCGGGGCGAGCGCGGCATAGTGAGCCCGTTCGAGGATCAGGCCAACGACTCTCCCGGCGGATTGGGGCCGCCGGGGCTGCCGGCTGCCCAGCCTTGTGCCGGAGGACTGGACACACGATGAGCTCTGTCAAGCTTTGTATCGGGGGCTTTTTATTTCTCACGGGTCTGGCGCTTTCTTTCGCCTGTGGTGACGAGCCGTACGTGGGGGGCGACTGCGCGACCACGGACGATTGCCTGTCCGAGGGGCAGAGCGCGCCGGGGACGGTGTGCATCAACGAGCGCTGCGAGTGCGCCGAGCCGGGCAAGGTGGTCTGCTGCGCGCGCGGCGAGGAGGAGCCGGGCTGCTTCCTGATGTGCCGGCCCTGCGATGAGTGCGCGGAGGGAACGGCGGAGTGCTCGGGCGTGGTGGATCCCTCGGCGCAGTGCGAGAGCGACGCGGAGTGCCCCGGTCCGCCGGATCCGCGGTGCGGCGCGGGGCGCTGCGTCGAGGGGAAATGCGAGCTCGCCATCAAGCCGGGTCGGCTCGCATCGCAGCTCCGCGGCGACTGCAAGCAGGACGAGTGCACGGAGGAGGGGCGCGTGGTCAGCGTGCCGGCGTACGACGTGTACAACGACGGCAACCAGTGCACGAACGATCTCTGCGATTATGATCGGCCGCTCAACGCGTTGCTCGACGGGGTGATCTGTCCAATTTCGGGCTCGGGTCGGTGCCATGAGGGGCGGTGCGTCGAGTGCCTCCACGATGACCCCACGCTGCACTGCGCTGCAGGGTTGGCGTGTGACGGTGTGTTCTGCGTCCCGCCCCACTGCGTCAACATGGTGTTCGATGCTGGGCGCGGAGAGACCGCTCAGGACTGTGGTGGGGATTGCGCGCCGTGCAGGGACGGGGATCCATGCAACGCCGCGACGGACTGTCAATCAGGGGTCTGCACGATGGCGCATTGCAAGGCGCCGACGTGCAACGACGGCGTGAAGAACGGCGACGAGACCGGCGTGGACTGCAGCGGCGCGTGCCCTCGCCGCTGCCCGGACGGCGGCGGCTGCACGTCGGGAGATGACTGCGCGAGCGGCGTCTGCTGGGCCGGCGCGTGCGAGGCGCCCAGCTGCAAGGACGGCGTGGAGAACGGCGACGAGCTCGGCGTGGACTGCGGCGGCAAGGGGTGCGACGCGGCGTGCCCGGGGTGAGCCGGGGGTGTCGGTTACGGGTCTGCCCGAGCAGGACAGAGCCGCATCGCTTTCGCCGAAGGTGGAGCGGGCAGCCTGAGGTCACACCTCGGCGCGGCCGGTGGTCGGCGAGCTCAGCGAGCGCGCCAGCGTCGACGTCCTGGAGCGCGAGCCCGGGGCCATCCGTGTGGGCGCTGCTCCACATTCGTGAGGCTGGAGTAGACTCCGCGCATGGCCCACTCTGATCGACCCCATGAGCAAGACCTAGAGGATCAGCTCGACTGGGCGGCCAACGCCGAGGCCTGCGCGGTCAGCTACATCCGCATCCTGGCTGATGCGCTCGAGCGCGGCGATGCCGAGCTCGGGGTGGATCCCTCGGCGTGGGAGAACACGATGGCCGCCGTCCAGTGGGCGATGATGGAGCACGTGCACGGGCGCGCGACATGGCCACCGACCATCACCCTGGAGGACGTCGAGCGGATGCGACGGCTCCACGTGCTGGGCTCCGTTGCGCTCTCGGGCGGTGAGCGGCCGCCCGAGCTGCACCCACTCGCTCTTCAGTGCATAGAGTCGCTGCTCGATCCGGGACTCCCCACGGACGAAGCCGACCGAGCCGACCAGGAACACCTGGAGGATCAGCTCGACTGGGCGTCTAGTGCCGAGGTCTATGCAGTCGGCTACATCCGCATCCTGGCTGACGCGCTCGAGCGCGGCGATGCCGAGCTCGGGGTGGATCCCTCGGCGTGGGAGAACACG
Source organism: Sorangium sp. So ce836 (assembly GCF_028553905.1). Classification (NCBI taxonomy): domain Bacteria; kingdom Pseudomonadati; phylum Myxococcota; order Polyangiales; family Polyangiaceae; genus Sorangium; species Sorangium sp. So ce836. The sequence goes on from NZ_CP102233.1 coordinate 1,784,021, forward strand.
ATGGCCGCCGTCCAGTGGGCGATGATGGAGCACGTACACGGCCGCATGCAGGGACCTACGGCCATCACCTTGGAGGACGTCCAGCGGATGCACCGGCTTCATGTGCTGGGCGCCGCAGCGCTCTCGGGCGGCGAGCGGTCGCCCGAGCTGTACCCGCTCGCTCTTCGGTGCATGGAGTCCCTAGTCGGCCCGGACTGGAAATGCATCTCGTACGAGTTCGAGTCCAACGTGCGTGCCCTCAATCATGACGTCCACCCTGATACAGACAGAGATGAAGATTTCCGATGAACCTACAGACGTGTCCATTTTTATAATAATACCAGCAGCAGTTGACTCTGACGGCTGATCTGCACTGTCCTAGCAGTCCAAGGCCTACATTGCGCATGTATGGATGGCGGCGTCCTGCCGCGCAAGGAACTCCTTGTTCAGCGCACCGCTCCATGCACTCTTCGCCGCGCTCGCTTTTCTTGCAGCGGATGACCTTGAGCGCGCCGCTTGATTCTGCTGTTTCGGAGTCGCTCTTCGGCTCCTCATCGTCAGGTGTTGCATGATCAGGTTCTGGTTCGCTGGTCTGTGCGGTGTCCTCCGTCTCCGACCTTGGTTCTGTCGCTGGTGTGGCGCATGAAGCAACACACAGCGCGACCCCAGACAGAGAGAGCATGGCGAGAAACGTTTGGATGGTTCGCATGGGTATCTGGACGCAAACCGCGTACCTCGGCCTTTGTGCGTGAAGGTGGCAGATGATGCTGGCCTCTACCGTACGACCGGGGGCAGGAGGACGAGGAGAAGCTGCAGGAGCTCGGTCGGGGACCTTCAGCTGTAGCCTCCCTGGGAGGCGAGCCATCCAGCTGCCCAAAAGGGGGCGCAGGAGCAGGAACGTCCACCCCGCCCCCGGTGCCCGTCGCGGTCACGTTGACGAGGGTGGGCGAGGCGCGCCGAGTTCCTTGCTCATCGCTTCGAGCGCGAAGTCGTCGAGGATGAGCAGGTCGACCGTCGTGAGCGCGACCATCTCGGCGTCGCGTGAGTTGTCGTCCGGCGCCACGGCCGACGCCGCGCTGTCCCCCTGCGCCACGGCCGACGCCGGTAGCCTCTCCAGCGGCGACTCCACCGCTGACGAGCTTCATCCGCCCCTCGACCACGGCTTCACTGCATGGCGCGCCTCAATCGGCTCCGGCGAGCAGCCGCTCGATCTCGCGCATCGTCTCGACGTCGTCGCCGACCATCGCCTTCATCGACTGGATCCTGCGGCACACGATCGCGGCGATCTTCTCTTCGACGGTACCGTCGGCATAGGCCCAGTAGACCTGCGCAAAACGTCCATCGCGGTGACAGCGGCCCTCGATCTGCGCCATCTGGATCGCCGACCACCGCAGATCGTGGATCACCTCCGAGCGCGGGACCTCGTTGTGCTCTCCCTGGTGGAGCGAGATCCCTTCTTCCACGGTGAAGAGCGCGACGCGCGGCTCGCCGCGCTGGAAGCGGAGGCGCTCGGCCTCCTTCTCGCCGGCCGGCATCGCGCCGTGGATCAGCGCGCACGGGACGCGCTCGCGGGCCAGCGCGGCCTGCACGGCCTCGAGCGTCTCCAGGAAGGCGACGGAGACCGCGACCTGATGCCCGTTGTCGAGCAGCTCACGCACGAGCTCCACGGTGCCCGCCACGCGGATGAGCGAGCTCTTCTGCCGCAGGCGCAGCGTCGCGGCGAGGGCCGACCTCGGGTTCGCGCCCTTCGGCACGAGCTCCATCTCCCGGCGGAACGCGGTCCACGCGTGCGCGTAGAGCTCGCGCGCGGAGGCGTCGAGCTCGATGGGGGTGAGGATGCGGTTGATCTCGGGCCAGCCGGCCACGTCCTCCGGGCGACGCCGCATCCCCACCGCGGGACGGCCGTCGAACAGGAGCGCACGCACCTTCTCGCAGTCCGCCGGATCGCCGCGCCAGTCCCACCTGCCGAACGCGCCGCGCGTGACCCCGAGCCCCTGGCCTTCGCACCACTGCTCGAAGTCCTTGAGATCCGCGGAGCGGCTCCCGGTCGCGCTCGCCAAGAGCGGCGCGAGATACGATAGCTCCAGCGGGTTCTGCCCCGCGGTGGCCGAGAGCCACAGCACGAACCCTGCGCGTGCGTTGAGCTTCACCGCGAGCTTGGAGCGCGCCGCCGCCGGGTTCTTGCAGCGGTGGCTCTCGTCCCAGATCACCACGTCGAACTCCGCGGCGCTGCCGGCGCGCGCGAGGCCCTTCTTCGATCGGATCCTTCGCCGCGCCTCCGGGGTCACCTCGAAGAGCTTGCCGAGCCGATCATAATTGATGATGACGATCTCTTTGCCTGCGTCGCCCATCGCCTCGACCGTGCGGCGCCAGTGCGCGACGACGGCGAGCGGGCAAACGATCAGCACCGCCGCGACGTCCGGCATCCGGAGGACCGCGGCCCAGGCGGTGATCGTCTTGCCGAGGCCGACGTCGTCGGCGAGGAGGAACCCGGCGCGCCTCTCGGCCTTCGCGGCGGCGATGGCCCGCACGCCGTCCAGCTGGTGCGGGCGGAGGACGATCGCCCCCGCGGGGGCGGCCGGCGCGGGCGCTGGGTCGTCGTTGAGCTCGCGCTCGATGCGTCGCTCCCACGAGTAGGGCGCGGCGCGGAACGGCGCGAGGGCCGGCGGGAGCGTCTCTGCGCGAGCGACGAACACGCCGTGCGCCGCGTCCCAGCGCGCGCCGCTCGCGGACGCGACCGCGCGCATCGCGAACGGGACGTCGAGCACATGGGCTCGCTCCGGCGCCGTGCGCGGAGCAGCGACCGCTGGAGCGGCCGCGCTGGGGGCTCTACGAGGGGCCGAGACCGTTCGCTTGGCGCGCATCGTCGTCATGACGGCCCTGATACCAGCGCGGCCGCGCGATTGCGCAGGAATCGGCCTTCATGGCGAGGGGTCGAGCCTCCCCCAGCCAGCGCGCTGGGCCGGCCGGGCGCCACGGGTGGCCCCCGCGAACGCGCCTGGAGGAACCCGCTCGGAACCAGCGCGGGTACGGTGGGCGGCCGCCGCTGCGAGCCAGCGCCGAGGGGGAGCTTGCTATCCCTCGGCCTCGCCCGGACGCGCGTCATTCTCGCTCGCGGGCTGAATGTGGCGTCTGCCGCGAGCATCGGAGGTGGCATGGCCAGAACCTCCGAATCCATCGGTTCGAGATCCAGGCTTCACCGGCGCGCCTCCGCCGCCGTGCTTCTCGCGGCCCTCGGCCCCACGAACGAATGCGATCCGAGGGGGCCCGGCAGCAGCGGCGGCGGCGCCGCGGGCGGCGGCGGGTACAGCTCCGCAACTACAGGAGAAGGCGGCGGCTCGGCTGCCACGGGCAGCGGCGGCTCCGCGACCACAGGAGAAGGCGGCGGCTCGGCTGCCACGGGCAGCGGCGGCTCCGCAACCACAGGAGAAGGCGGCGGCTCCGCTGCCACGGGCAGCGGCGGCTCCGCAGCCACAGGAGAAGGCGGCGGCTCGGCTGCCACGGGCAGCGGCGGCTCCGCAGGCCACGGCGGCGGCGACGAGAGCACCTCGACCGGGAGCGGCGGCTCCGCTACCACCGCACCATGCGTGCCGGGATCCATCGTCGCGTGCTACTCCGGCCCCGAGGGGACCATCGGCGTCGGGCGCTGTACGGCCGGGACGCAGACCTGTCGTCCTGACGGCTTCGGCTACGGGCCCTGCACGGGTGAGATCACCCCTGCTGCGGAGGTCTGCGCCACGCCGCAGGACGAGAGCTGCGACGGCGACCCCCATTGCCCGCGACCGGCCGCCTGGGCGCGCGGGTTCGGCATCGAGGCCACGTATATCAGATCGTCCATCGCCGTCGACGCCATGGGGAATTACTACATCCTCGGCTCCTTCGAAGGAACGGTCGACTTGGGCACCGGCCCTCTGACCAGCGCCGGCGACAGTGACGTCTTCCTTCTCAAACTCGACCCCTCGGGCGCGCCGCTCTGGAGCAAGCGCTTCGGCACCCCCTTGCGCGAGGCCGGAGAGGCCCTGGCCATCGACGGAAATGGCAATGTCCTGATCGTCGGCAGCTACGAGGGCGACCGTTATAACCATTTTAACAGTTCCAGGGACCTCGGCTTCGGCGGGTGCGCCTTCTCGGTCAACGGTGGGTTCGATAATGCCGCGATGTACATGGCCAAGTTCGATCCCGACGGCAATCACATCTGGAGCGGTGGATTCAGCAGCGACGTGCACTATGGGCCCACGGTGACGCAGATGGCCCTCGATGCTCTCAACAACGCGTACATCGCCTTCGCGGTAGAGGAAAGGACCGAGATGGTGAAGATGGACGCAATGGGCAATGTCGTCTGGACGCGTCGCGGTCCGGACGCCAATTCCTACAGAAAGCTCGCGCTCGACAGCGCCGGCAACGTGGTGACAACGGGCACGGGATGGGACCACATCAACTACACTTCCTTCCTTATCGTCTCAAAGTTCTCTCCGGATGGCGATTTGCTATGGTCCCGGCCAATGTACGACTACCTCTCCGCTGGCAACGTGGCGGTCAACTCGGCGGGCGAGATCTTCGTGTTAGTTGACAACGTTCTCATCAAGCTGGATCAGGAGGGCGAGGAAGTGTTCAGCCATCCCGTCCACCGCAGCGGCAGCATCGCGGTCGACCCTGCGGACAACATCTTCGTCGGCGGGGGCGGGCTCACGATGCTCGACCCGAGCGGCGCCGAGCTCTGGACGCTCGATTTCGCGGCCAGCGTATGGGACATAGCCTTATCCCCCAACGGCGCGGTCGCCGTCACCGGCATTGTGAGCGGCCCGGTGGACTTCGGAACCGGCCCGATCGCGCATACAGAAGGCCGGGATATCTATGCTGCCACGTTCAATCCGCCGGCGAGCGGCGACAGCGGCGAGGGAGGAGGCGGCGGCAGCGGCGGCAGCGGCGGCAGCGGCGGCAGCGGCGGAGACCCGTCCGAGACGTGCGTGCCGGGCTCGGTCATCGCGTGCTACTCCGGCCCTGCCGGGACCAGGGGCGTCGGACCCTGCGCTGCGGGGACGCAGACCTGCCGACCCGACGGCCTTGGCTTCGGCGCCTGCGTGGGCGAAGTGACGCCCGCCGAGGATATCTGCTCCACGCCGGAGGACGAGAACTGCGACGGCGACCCACATTGCCCGATGCTGTCGTGGGCGCGCGGGTTCGGCAGCGCCGGCGCCGACGAGGGCCTGAACATCGCGAGCGATGCCGCAGGCAACTACTATGTCGCCGGCACCTTCACAGGAACCGTCGACTTCGGCGCGGGCCCTCTGACCGGCCCCTCCCCGCTCTCAAGCCACTTCCTGCTCAAGCTCGATCCATCGGGCGCGCTGCTCTGGAGCGAGCGCCTGCCCAGCGACCGCCCGCTCGTCATGGCCGTCGACGGCAACGGCGACCTCCTGCTCGCCGGCGCATACTCGCCGCGCGGCGCTAGGGTGTTGAACCAGTGCCTCCCCCCCTTCGCGGCCCTTGATGCCGCAGCCTTCGTGGCCAAGTTCGACCGCGATGGTAACTTCATGTGGAGTCAAGCCCCCATCGTCCCGCCGAGGCCGCCGGACAGGCCGCTCGAGATCTACAGCTTTCCCGAGCGGATCGCCGTCGATGCGCTCGGCAACACCTACCTGGTCTACGTCAACATTTGGACGGACGGTGCCTACCTGCTAAAGCTGAGCCCTGGCGGCGATGTCCTCTGGAACCACAGGATCACGCCCCCTCCCGACGATTACGGCCACCCGTTCTACTACGCCGATCTCGCGATCGACAGCGCCGGCAACGCGCTGACCGTGACCGCGCCGGAGTCCGCCGCAGGGGATCTCACGGTCAGCAAGTTCGACCCGACCGGCGCCGTGCTCTGGAGCCGCCCGTTCGCGCCGGATCCGTCGATTCCCCCTGGCGGCGCGGGGAAGGCGGCCTGGTCGGTGGCCGTCAATGCGGCTGACGAGGTCTTCGTGGCCGGCGTCACGGACGGGACCGTCGATCTCGGCGGCGGCGTGCTGCCCGCCGGCCCCGTGCTCCTCAAGCTGGACGCCGCGGGGGCCTACGTGTTCAGCGACTCGATCCCCTTCGGCGACACGCTCGCGCTGGACGCCGCTGGCAACATCGTCGTCGCCGGAAACGGGCTCGCCAAGCTCGATCCGAGCGGCGCCGAGCTCTGGACCCTCGGCTTCGACGCCAGCGCGCGTGGCATCACGATCTCTCCGGCCGGCACCATCGCCCTCACGGGCGCTGCGAGCGCGGCGGTCGACTTCGGGACCGGCCTCATCCCCCACGCCGGCGGCTCCGATATCTTCGTCGCGACGTTCAACCCCTGACGCCGAGGGGCGAGCCGCCCCCCATCACCCGCCCCGCGTCAGCCCCGCCTCCTGCCGCCGGTTTCGGCAAAAGCGCGCGCTCGGTTCACGTCAGTTCACGTCGACGTAGAAGTCGACGCTTTGCAAGTTCGTGATCGGCCCCTCCCAGATCTCGAACCCGACGGCGACCGCGTTCACCTGGTTGCCGGGCACGCTGAGCCCGCGCGTCTGCGCGTCGCGCACGAAGTCCATCACGTCGAACTCGATCTCGTAGCTGTCGTTGCCCTCGGCGCGCACCCAGTTCGTGATCGGCAGCCCGTTCACCATGCCGTTCCATATGTTCCACGTGCCGGGGACGTTCGCGACCGTCACGCCTTGGTGCGCGGGGTTCGGCTGCCCGGCGGGCTGATAGCGCGGCGGATCGCGCAGCCACACCATGAGGTAGCCCTGGAGCTGCGTGCCGTTGCCCATCCAGATGTCGTACGCGGCGTTGTACTGGCCCTCGTTGCCGTTCTTGGCCCAGCGCCAGCCGGTGCGCAGGCTCGTGATCGAGGCGCTTGGCGCCGGCAACCCGCAATCGGGCACCTCCCTCACCGAGTAGCGGCCGCAAAACACGGTCGGGTACGAGGCGGGCTGTCCCATCGAGCCGGCAGAGCCGCTCATGCTCTCCACCGTGAACGACGTGCCTTCCCACGAGACGGTGTGGTTGCCGAACCCGGGGCCCCAGCCGTTGGTGATGAGCACGTACGGCGTGCCGTCGCGCGAGACCAGCCCCGTCTCGTACCGCTCGCTCGACCTGCCCGAGCCCTCCATGGTGCCGTTGCCGAGCTCCGAGCCCGGGTTCGCGGTGCCGCCCGTGCCGGTGCCGTCGCCCGCGCCGCCGCCACCGGTGCCTGCCGCTCCGCCGCCGCCCGTCCCGGCCGTGGTGCCGACGCTGCTGCCCGCGCCGCCGGTGCCGCCGCTGGCGTCGCCGGTGCCGACGCTCGTGCCGCCGGCGCCGCCCGTGGTCGAGCCGCCGCCGCTGCCCGCGCCGCCGCTCGTCGAGCCGCTCGCGGTCGGCAGCCCGCCGGAGCCCGTCGCTCCGCCGTCGCCTCCGGGGTCGGAAGATCCAGAGCAACCCGCGACGAGGGTCGCCGTCAGCGTGAGCCGTGCGAAAGACTTGGCCAGGGTAAGCGCTTGCATGCCGCGGAACATACACCTGAATACCGGCGCACGGCGGCGCGCGGCGACGCCGTTCGCCAAAAAGCAGCGCGCGATTTGAACAATTTCAGCAACAGCGACGGCGTCACCGCTCGGCTCCAAAAGTGCGGCGTGCGTCGATCCAGGAGCTCGTGAACCCGGCGTCGCTCCGTCGCCGTTGACGCTCCGCGTCCTCGCGTGGGCGCCGCGCCGCTCCTGCGAAGGCCGGTCGGCCGTCGCGGACTCTGTAGCACGACCCGTCCAACGATCCACCAGAGCCGCCGGTGGCGCAGGGAGCTCTCGTGAGGAGGCCATGAGTCAACTTCATCGTTCTTTACGATATTTCACACGATAGCTTCCAGCGTCGCGCGCGCAGGCCATGACGGCGAATGCCGGGAATAGGGCATAGCGCGCCCATTGACGAGACGAATATTCGCGTCTAACAACACGGGTGACCGGTTCGGCGGGCTTATCGTTCCTGCGCCCTCATCATGAGGGCATCTTCGTCTCCAGGTGCGCGCTCGCTCGACGCCTCCCCCGCGGAGCCGAGGGCCGGCCGCGTCGTCGCCCTGCCGAACCAGGGGGCGACGATGGAGCGCTTTGTCATCAACTTGGGTGAGATCTATGCACAACCTCCAGAGCAGATGGGACATGTGGGTAGCCGCTGCAGCGCTGGCGCTCGTGCCGGCTTGCGGCGACGGCTCGACGGAGCCGATCGGCACATCGCAGGCCGCCCTGCAGGGCGCGAACGGGATCAGCGCCGATCTCGTGATCGACTCGCAGTGGGGTCAGGGGTACTGCGCGAGCATCACCGTGAGCAACCAGCACGCGACCGCCACGACGGGCACGTGGAGCGTCGGCCTCGACGTCGGCGCGGGCGCCATCTTCTCGAGCTGGAACGGCACGTTCAGCGGAAGCTCGGGTCAGATCACCGTCACCCCTCAGGGCAGCAACGCGGCGATCCCCGCGTCGGGCAACGTCCAGCTCGGCTTCTGCGCCAACATCCCGAGCCCGGGGATCCAGCCGGTCCTCCTGTCGGTGAGCAGCGACCTGCCCCCGATGGGCAACGGCGTGGCGATCGCAGAGTACAAGTTCCCGGCCGCGGTCGACACCATGGTCAGCCCCGACTACGAGACCGAGCTCTGGGCGTCCTTCTACCGCCCGGCGAGCCTCGAGGCCGGCCGGCAGTATCCGCTGCTCGTGTTCATGCACGGTAACCACCCCACCTGCGGCACGGGCCAAAACCCGCGGGTGGACAACAACAACCAGTATGCCACGACCGGGACGTGCCCGGCGAACTACGTCGTCGTCCCCAACCACCGCGGCTACGACTACATCGCCACGGATCTCGCCGCGCGCGGCTACTTCGTCGTGTCCATCAACACGAACCGCGGCATCCACGCCGCCTCGGGCTCGCCCAGCGACGAGCTGGTCATCGGGCCGCGCGGGCGCCTGCTGCTCCGCCACCTGGAGCGGCTGAGCCGCTGGGACAGCGGCGCCGAGACGACCCCCACGGAGCTCGGCGTGGATCTGCACGATCGCATCGACTTCGATCAGGTCGGCTTGATGGGCCACTCGCGCGGCGGCGAGGCCGTGCGGTTCGCCTACAACGAATACCGCCGGAGCGGCAGCCCGTGGCCCGCCCTGATCGAGAGCCCGGTGAGCATCCGCGGGATCTTCGAGATCGGCCCGACCGATCAGGGCCAGAACGGCCAGCGCCTGAACGCCGACCAGACGGCCTGGAACGTGATCCTGCCGGCCTGCGACTGGGACCTGAGCGATCTGCCCGGGCTGCGCCCGTTCGATCGCATGATGAGCATCCCCGAGCCGGAGCCCCTCTTCAAGTCCTTCTATCATGTCTGGGGCGCCAACCACAATTACTACAACAGCGAGTGGCAGCTCGCGGACGGGAACACCGGCGGGATCACGGGCTGCATCGACCACGAGGAGCTCTTCGACCCGCTCGAGTACGGGTCGCCGGCGCAGCGCGAGACGGGTCGCCTCGCGGCCGTCTCCTTCTTCACCGCGAACGTGGGCGAGGACCGCGACGAGGCCGCGAACGCCCTGTTCGACCCGGCCTTCCCGTTCCCGAACGTCCCGTACCGCGTTCGCCGCGGCTATCACACCGGCGGCGACTCCACCGACAGCCTGTTGCTCGAGGATTTCATCAGCCCGACCGGCACGAGCTCCTACGGCCTGCCGAACACCACCGGCGGCACCATTTCGGTGGAGCACATCGCCCTGAGCGGACACGACCCTTCGCACTCGGTCGCCTGGATCCACGACGTGGCCGAGGGCAGCTCGACGTTCTTCCAGTCGAACTGGTCCCCTGTCGGCACGGGTTTCGATCTCACGGGGTACGACTATCTCGATCTCCGCGCCGACCGCGGCTGGGGCTCCGACCCGACCGAGGCGTCGTTCCTTGTGGAGCTCGTAAACGCCGACGATAGCCGATCGAGCGCCGTCGCCATCGACGACTATCTGGAGCTCGGCTCGCCGCCGCGCGGCGGCAGCACGCTGCCGACCGCGCGCATCCCGCTGTCCTTGTTCACCGGCGCCACGCTCGGGTCGGTGCGCGGGGCCCGGCTGACCTTCACCACCCCGCTCGACGGAAACAGCCTGTTCGTGGCGAACCTCCGCGCGACGCGCGCCACCACCGAAGCGCCGGCGGCTGCGGCGCGGCTCGCCCCCGCCGCGTCGAGCGCGGCGCCGCCCATGTCCATCGCGCGCTCCGCCGGCGCGACCGCCCCCGAGCCGCGGCGGATCACGGCCGGCAACGCCATCAAGAGCATGAAGATCAGCGGCCCCGACGCCGTCGAGCTCACGCTCACCAGCGCCGAGTTCTTCGACCTCCGCGCCACGGGCCTGGTGCTCACCGTCGGCGCCGAGCGGAGCATCCGAGCGCGCCATCCGAACGGCGATCTCCACACCGTCCAGTTCGTGCTCCCGCGCGCCGCCTTCGACCGCATCGCCGCGCAGGAGCCGGTGACGGTCGACTACGGTCCTGGCTCCTCCGTGGTCTGGGACTTCGGTCGCCTCGACAAGAAGGCGCTCGCTCCGTGAGCCGACGGCGATAGGCACGCCGGGGCCCGCATCGCTTTAAGGTCTCCTTAAGGAGCGCCCCCGCCGGCCGCTTCCATAGTTCCTCCGTTCGGCGGAGACGCCCGCCGCACGGAGGAACCCATGCCCCGCTCCATCGTCGCTCCTCTCTTCTCTACCGTCGCGCTCCCCGCCGCCCTGGCCGCCTGCGGCTCCGTCGAGATCGTCCCGTACGACACGCCTGGCGCCACCGGCGGCGGTCCTGCCGTCGTGGGGACCGGCGGCTCCGGTGCCGACGGCGAGGACGCTTTCCCGACCGGCTCGGGCGGCGCTCCTCCCGACCCGGTGCCTGCGCCCTCCTGCACCGCCGCGGAATGCGCCGTGAGCGTCGCGGCGGGCGCGCCGAAGTGCGCCGTCGCCGCCTCCGGAAAGGTCTTCTGCTGGTGGGGCGGCGTCATGCTGGAAGAGCGCCTGACCGGCGGTCCGGTCGAGCGGCCGGGCCTCGACGATATCGTCGCTGCGTCTGGCCTGGCCGAGCAGATGTGCTTCCTGCACGCAACCAGGCGCGTCTCCTGCCAGGGCTTCAGCCACGAAGGGCAGCTCGGGCAGGCCGTTCCCGTCGGCGTGTCCAGCGCGGAGCCGCTCATGCTGCGGGACGTCAAGGACGTCGTTCAGCTGTCCTCGGGTCATCACCACGTCTGCGGCGTCCGCAGCTTGGGCAAGGTCATCTGCTGGGGCGGCCCGTCGCCCGCGCCGGTGCTCGGCGTCGAGGGCGTCGGGCAGACGCAGGCCCCCATCGCGGTCACCGGCCTCGACGACGCGGTGCAGGTCGCGGCGAGCGTCGATCACACCTGCGCGCTGCGGGCCACCGGAGAGGTGGCGTGCTGGGGATGGCTCACCACCGGTGGGGAGGCGGTGACGGCCGTGAAGGTCGAGGGCGTCGAGGGCGCCGTCGAGATCACGGCCGGCTGGACGCACGACTGCGCCCGCCTCGCGTCGGGCAAGGTGGTCTGCTGGGGCGGCGACACCCAGGGAGACGACGGCGCCCGCGAGCCGATCCACGTGCTCGGGGTCGACGATGCCATTCAGGTGAGCGCCGGGTACAACCGGACCTGCGCGGTGCGGCAGGGCGGCAGGCTCGTCTGCTGGGATGCCTCCTCGACGGCGACACCGCAGGAGATCGACACGGGGGAGGTCGTTCACGTCTCCGTCGGCTACGACGAGACCTGCGCCGCCCTCGCGAGCGGCGAGATCGCCTGCTGGTCCTGGCGCGACGGCGGCGATGTCCGCGTGTTCGGGCTGTAGCGCCAGCGTCGCTCTGGAACAGGTGTGCGTGGGTATCGAGCCACCGCTCGAGGTCGCCGTAGACGGGCGCTCGCAGGTCAGAGCACGCGCACCGGCTGGTTGGCGCGGAACGCGGCGATGTCCTCGACCGCGTCGCAGTAGAAGATGCGATACGTCTCCTCGGTGACGTACCCGAGGTGCGGGGTGAGCACGGTGTTCGGCAGCCGGCGCAGCGGGTGCTCCGCGGGCAGCGGCTCGGTGTCGAACACGTCGAGCGCCGCGCCCGCGAGCCGACCGCTCGTGAGCGCCTCGATCAGCGCGCGCTCATCGACGATCGGCCCGCGTGAGGTGTTCACGAGCAGCGCGCCGGGCTTGAGCAGGTTGAGCTCGCGCGCCCCGAGCAGCCCGCGCGTCCGCTCGGAGAGCACCAGGTGGATGCTGACCACGTCGGCGCCCGCCAACAGCTCGTCGAGCGGGAGGAGCGTGGCGCCGTGCTCGGCGGCGCGCTCGCGCGTGAGGTTCTGGCTGTAGGCGGTCACGCGCATGCCGAACGCGAGCGCGACGCGGGCGACCTGCGCGCCGAGGCGGCCGAGGCCGAGCAGCCCGAGCGTCTTGCCGGACAGGCCGATTCCCAGGCTCGTCTGCCATTCGCCGGCGCGCACCGCGCGATCTTCGCGCGGGATGTTCCGCGCCAGCGCGAGCAGCAGGCCCCAGGTGAGCTCGGCCGGGGGGTAGGGCAGGCCTCCGGTGCCGGACACGACCACGCCGAGCTCGCGCGCGGCGTCCACGTCGATGGCGGCGTTGCGCGCGCCGGTGGTGACCAGCAAGCGCAGCCTGGGGAGCTCGGCGAGCACCGCGCGCGGGAACGGCGTCCGCTCGCGCATCGCCACGATGGCGTCGAACGGCGAAAGCCGGCTCACGAGCGCTCGCGCGTCGGCCACGTGATCGTGAAAGAACTCGACCTCGACGTCCGCGCCCAGCGCGTCCCACGGCGCGAGCGAGCGCGCCACGCGCTGGTAGTCGTCGAGCACGGCCACACGGAAAGAGGCGGGCGAGGGACTGGAGGACATGCTTGTCCGGGGATGCTTGCATTTGAACGGATACTTGTCCAATATTGCGGACGTGGCTCCTCCGCGTCCCGTCCGGCCTGGCCTGCTCCGCGCCGCGTCGCCTGTGATCTTCCTGCTCCTCCTGCTGGCGCTGTGCGGCGCGGCGGGCTGCTCGCGCGACGAGGCGTCGCGCGCCTCCGCCGCCGGACCGGAGGGCGAGTTCGAGACGCTCGAGCTCCGGTATCAGGGCAACAACGGCACGGTGTCGCCGATCGAGCTCGCGGAGGATCTCGGTTACCTCGCGCCGATCCGCCTGAACTTCATCGGGAGCACGGTGAGCGGCCCGCAGAGCGTGCAGGCCGTGGTCACCGGGGACACCGACTTCGGCGGCGCCTTCAACGGCGCCATCATCAAGCTGATCGCGGCCAAGGCGCCCATCATCGCCGTCGCGGGCTACTACGGCGTCGACGAGCAGCGCCAGAGCGGCTTCTACGTGCTGGAAGACAGCCCGCTGCGCGCCGCGCGCGACCTCCTGGACAAGTCGATCTCCATGAACACGCTCGGCGCTCACAGCGAGTTCATGGTCAAGGAGTTCCTGTCGCGAAACCAGATGACGCTGGACGAAGCCCGGCGCATCACGCTGCTCGTCGTCCCCCCCGTGAACGGCGAGCAGCTCCTCCGCGAGAAGCAGGTCGACGTGGCGTCGCTCAGCGACATCTACCGGGATCGCGCGCTCGAGCGCGGCGGCCTCCGCGCGCTGTTCTCGGACTACGAGCTCTACGGCAAGTTCACCGCGGGCAGCTATGTGATGAAGACCAGCTTCATCAAGGACAATCCCAAGACCGTGCGGCGCTTCGTCGAGGCGACGGCCAAGGCCATCGAGTGGGCCCGGAATACCCCGCGCGAGACGGTGGTGGAGCGCTTCGTCGCGCTGATGAAGAAGCGCGGCCGGAACGAGGAGGACGCGGCCATCCGGTTCTGGCGCAGCTACGGCGTCGCCGGCAAGGGCGGCTTGATCGCGGAGCGCGATTTTCAGATCTGGCTCGACTGGATGGTCAAGGGCGGCGAGCTCAAGCCGGGTGAGATCGCCCTGAGCCGCCTCTACACGAACGAGTTCAACCCCTACGCGAACGAGCAGGCCGTGAAATAGGGAGCGCCGGAGGCGGCGCTGTTCTCTCGGCGCGCCGCGCGGGCCTCGCTCAGGACCGCGGCGAGGGGCGCTGGACGAAGGCGTCGATCAGGCGGCGCGCGATGCTGACCTTGGGCGGGAGGTCGGGCAGCTGGTCGCGTGGGAACCAGTCGGCTTCGACGATCTCGACGCCGTCCGGCGTGAGCGTGCCGCCGGCGTACGTGGCCGAGAAGCCGATCATCAGCGAGCGACCGAACGGCCACGGCTGGCTGCCGAAATACGTCAGATCGCGGATCTGAACGCCGACCTCCTCGCCGACCTCGCGCGCGGCCGCCTGTTCGAGCGACTCGCCGATCTCCACGAAGCCTGCCACCGCGCTGAAGCGCCCGGGCGGAAAGCGCGCGCTGCGCGCCAGGAGCACGCGGTCCTCGCGCTCCACCAGCACGATCACGGCGGGCGCGATCCGCGGGTGCACGCTCAAGCCGCAGCGCGGGCAGCGCCGCGTCTGCTCACCGGCGCTGGGCTCGCGATCGTCCGACGCCGACGGCCCCGGTTCGGTGGCTGCTCCGCAGCGCCCGCAGTGGCGGTGCGTCTCGGCGAACTCGACGCCGGCGAGCGCGCGCCCCAGGATGTTCAGCGTGGGCTCGGGCAGCTCGGAGAACAGGGAGCGGACCGACGCGAACGCGAGCTCGGCCGGGAGCTCGACGTCGGGCCGAGCGCGCGCCGCGTACCAGCCGCGATCCTCGAACCTGCCGAGGAACACGGGCGGATCGGCGAACGGCGGGAGGGCGTGGCGCCGGCCGAGGAACAGCCCGCCGGCGCGCTCCACCACCACGTCCAGCTCGCGCACGATCACCACGATGTCGTCGTTGGCCGTCATAGCGGAGCGTCAGTGTACGCCGTTCGCCGGGCGCCGCCAGCGCCGCGCGCGACAGCTGGCAGCGGCGATTCGGTCTGCCTGTCCCGGCAGCTTCGCGTCGAGCGCGAGGCGCTGTCAGGGCGCCGGGCGGGGCTTCCAGAAACCTTCGAGCTTCTCCTCTTTCAGGACTTGATCGAGGAAGCTGCGGTCGACCCAGGGCTCGAAGTCGAACGTCGCGCGGATCAAGCCCAGGCGCTTGGCGTCCGCGATGCTCGTTTTGTAGCGAGCGATCACGTACGCGTCCACGAGCGGGCTGTCTTTCTCGCGCGCGGACTCGCCAGCCCAGTCTTCCTTGAACGACGCGAACGGCGTGCCGGAGCGCGCCCAGAGGCGGTACGCCTCTGTCAGGTCCTTCTCCTGATCCGCGAGCCATTTGGCTGCAAGGACGTACTGTCGCACCACGCGCTTGGTGACCTCGGGGTACTTCCGGATGAAATCGTCCGAGCCGATGATGGTGCTGTTGCAGGTGTAGCGGGGGTCGCCCTTGGTCGAATAGATGATGCGCACGAGGCCTTGATCGCGCTGGGCGAGCAGATCGGTGAGACCGATGGCGGCGTCGACGTCCTTGGTGGCCAGGGCGGCCTTTGTGGTCGCGTTATCCATGTTGATGGCGCGGACGTCGCGCTCGCTGAGCCCGTGGGCCTCGAGGATGCGCGCCGCCGAGAGCTGCAGGCAGGTGCCCTTGAACACCGCGAAGCGCTTGCCCTTGAGATCCTTGATGCTCTGGATCGGCGAGTCCGCGGGCACGGCGATGTACAGGTTCGTCTTCGGCCCGCTCGCGAGGATGCGCGTCTTCAGGCCGCCGGCGCGGCCGATGATCGAGGGCAGATCGCCGAGCAGCGAGTAATCGGTCAGCCCGTTGGCGTACGTCTCGTTCACGGCAGGTCCGGCGCCGCGCAGGAAGCTCCAGCGCACCGGAACGCCGTCGCTCTTGAACTCGCTCTCGAGCGCGCCGCGCAGGTTGAGCAGCGACCAGGCCGAGCCCCCCACCACCGGGCGGTTGCCGACGCCCACGCCGGGGTTGGCCACGCGGATCTCGCTGGGCTTTTCGGCGGCCCGGGCGCTCAGCGCAATGGCGAGCGGCGCGAGCACCAGGGCGAGCAATCTCAACAAGGACTTCATGCAAAGTTCCCTTCCGGTTGGCGTCCCTCGCAATCTATCGAGCGACGGCATGTCTACGAGCATGGACACGGTTGCCGAGCGAAAATGGATGTCGCGCGGTGACGCCGGCGGCGAACCTGCGGGTCAAGCTGCTGCTCCAGCAGCAGCGGCGGCGCAAAGCTGCTCGGATCCGTGCAGCGGCGCGACGAGCCGTCCCGCATCGTCAGGTGCGCTGGCGATCGTCTCGGCGCGCCTCGTCATCGTGGCAGGCGCTTCTAGCAAAGCAGAGGCCACGCGGGCGTGGCACGACGGGCGTGAGCTCGAGAGGCCGGGACTCCGCGCTCAGGGCGCCCGGCGCTGCTTTAAGGCCTCATTAAGGAGCACCCCCGCCGTCCGCCTCCATAGTCCCTCCGTCCGGCAACGACGCCCGCCGACGGAGGATCCCATGCGCCGCGCCATCGTCACCCCTCTCCTCTATATCGTTGTTCTCCCCGCCGCCCTCGCCGCCTGCGGCTACGTCGAGATCGCCCCGCACGACACCTCGGGCGGTACCGGCGGCGGTCCTGCCATCGCCGGGACCGGCGGGGGTCCTGCCATCGCCGAGACCGGCGGCGGTCCTGCCGTCCTGGAGACCGGCGGCGGTCCTGCCGTCCCGGAGACCGGCAGCGCCGGTGCTGGCGGCGAGGACGCTGCCTCGACTGGCTCGGGCGGCGCACCTCCCGACCCGCCGCCGGCTCCCTCCTGCTCCGCTGCGGAGTGCGCCGTGCGCATCGCCGAGGGCGCTCCGAAATGCGCCGCCTCCGCCTCCGGAAAGGCCTTCTGCTGGTGGGACGGATTCGTGCTGGGGACCCGCCTGGCCGGTCCGGTCGAGCAGCCGGGCCTCGACGATATCGTCGCTGCGTCTGGCCTGGTCGAGCAGATGTGCTTCCTCCATGCTGGCGGGCGCGTCTCCTGCCTCGGCCTCAGCCACTACGGGCAGCTCGGGCAGGCCGTTCCCGTCGGGGCATCCAGCGCGGTGCCCCTCGAGCTTCCGGGGGTCGAGGGCGTCGTCCAGCTCTCCTCGGGTCATCACCACGTCTGCGGCGTCCTCGGCTCGGGCAAGGTCGTCTGCTGGGGCGGCCCGTCCCCCGCGCCGGTGCTCGGCGTCGAGCACGTCGAGGACGCCTATGGCATCGGCGTGACGCAGGTTCCGGTCACCGTCACCGGCGTCGACGACGCCGTGCAGGTCGCGGCGAACATCGATCACACCTGCGCGCTGCGGGCCACCGGAGAGGTGGCGTGCTGGGGGTGGCTCACCTCCGGTGGGGAGGCGGTGACGGCCGTGGGCGTCGAGGGCGTCGAAGGCGCCGTCGAGATCTCGGCCGGCTGGGCGCACGACTGCGCCCGCCTCGCATCGGGCGAGGTCCTCTGCTGGAGCGATCGCTACCAGCGGGCCGACGGCGCCCGTGGGCCGCACCAGGTGCCCGGGCTCGACGATGCGATCCAGGTGAGCGCCGGGTACAATTTGTCCTGCGCGCTCCGGCAGGGCGGCAGGGTCGTCTGCTGGTGGGCCTCCGCGAACGCAACCCCGTCGGAGATCGACATCGGCGAGGCCGTTCACGTCTCCGTCGGCTACGAAGAGGCCTGCGCCGCCCTCGCGAGCGGCGAGATCGCCTGCTGGCCCCATCACGCCAGCAGCCGCAGCGATGTCAGGGTGTTCGGGCTGTAGCCTCAGCGCCCCAGCCGGCGCGTCGAAGCGACCCGATCGCAGGTCGCGGTGCACCCTGCGCGCTCAGCACCTCGTCCCAGAATCGCGTCGCGGTGCTCGACTCGATGTGACGGCGGGCGGCCGGGCTCCGTGCCACCGGCGCTAGATCCACACCTCGCCGAGGAGCGGCAGCACGCCCATCTTGACGTCGCGCGCCGCCCGGCCGAGGCGCTCTGCCAGGCGCTCTCCCTGCATCGCGGGCAGCGCGACGGCGGGGCGATCGAGGGGCAGAAAGAAGTTGTCCCAGTGCGAGAAGAGCACCGCGCGCGGCGACAGGGCGCGCGCGACGCGCTCGGGGAAGTCGCGCGAGGCGGTCCAGCCGGCGACGCAGAGCAGGAGCAGGTCGGGCTCCCTGCAATCGAGGCCCGCCTCGACGAGCTCCGCGCTGCCCAGGTGGACGATGCGCCGGCCCGCGACCCGGATCTCCACGGCGAAGACGGCGCCGCACCGGTAGCGCTCGGCCCGGAGCGGGACCTCGTCGCAATCGGAGATGTCGCCGGGGAAGGGGACCCGGCCGAGCAGCAGGCGGGAATGGGCGCTCGGGAGGAAGCGCAGCTGGAACGGGCCGACCTCGGCGACGACCGGCTGGCCGCCCGGCGCGCGCTCGACGTCGCGCACGCGCGCCGCGGGGACGCCGGACGCGCGGCAGAGCGCCACCGCGGAGCGCGAGCCGAAGACGGTCGCCCCCGTGCGGAGCGCGATCGCCGGGATGTCGAGCGCGTGATCGAAGTGGGTGTGACCGGCGACCACGGCGTCGGCGCGCGGCGCGTGGCGCGCGACGGCGGCCGCGTCGGGGGCGAGCCGGCCGAGCACGCAACGGCGGAGCGAGGCGCGCGTGAGGTAGGGATCGATGAGCACCACCGCGCCCGCGTGCTCGACCGCGAACCCCGCCGTGCCCAGCCACCGCACCCGGACCGCGCCCGCCGGCGCGAGCGATCGCGGCGAGAACATGTCGGCGATCATCGGCGCGGGCTCGCCCGGTCGGCCAACGTGGTGTGTCGGTGCTGCGTGCTCATCGAGGTCGGTGCTGCGTGGTCATCGAGGTCGGCGCTGCGTGGTCATCGAGGTCGGCGCTGCGTGGTCATCGAGGTCGGCGCGGCGCGCTCATCGAGGTCGGCGCGGCGCGCTCATCGAGGTCGGTGCTGCGTGCTCATCGAGGTCGGCGCGGCGCGCTCGCCGCCGGATCGAGATCTACGCCAGCATCCGCGTTTGGCGCGACCGAAGCTCGTCCGCTCGGTTACGATTGTCGGTCGTGGCAGACCGAACGTCCGCCGGCAAGATCGCCGCCCTCGCCGCACTCTACTTCGCTCAGGGCATCCCGTTCGGCTTCCAGGCGACGGCGCTGCCCGTCTTCCTGCGGGCGAGCGGCGTCTCCCTCGCCGGCGTGGGCTTCGCGGGGGCGCTTGCGGTCCCCTGGGTCGCCAAGGCGCTCTGGGCGCCGCTCGTCGACCGCTTCGGGTGGGAGCGGCTCGGCCGGCGCCGCTCGTGGATCCTGCCGCTCGGGGTGCTGCTGTCGCTCACGTGCGCGGCCGCGGCGTTCGTCCCGCCGTCGCGCCACCTCGGCGCCCTGCTCGCGCTCGTCTTCCTCATGAACCTGCTCGCGGCCACCCAGGACATCGCGGTCGACGGGCTCGCGATCGACCTGCTCGGGCACGGCGAGCTCGGCTTGGCGAACGCGGCGCAGGTGGTCGGCTACAAGGTCGGCATGCTCGCCGCCGGCGGGCTCCTCGTCTGGGCGAGCGCGTGGATCGGCTGGCGCGGCCAGTTCGGCGCGATGGCCGCGCTCGTCCTCGCCTCGGTGCTCGCCTCGTTCGCGCTGCGCGAGCCCCCCGCGGGCGAGGTCGAGGCGCGCGCGCGCCGCTCGCTGCGCGAGGTGCTCGCGACGGTCGCCGTCGCCCTGCGGGCGCCGGGCGCGCTCTGGGTCGTCGCGTTCCTCGGGACCTACAAGCTCGGCGAGGCGATGGTCGACATGATGTTCAAGCCCTTCCTCGTCGACGCCGGCTTCCCGCCGCACCAGATCGGCCTCTGGGTGGGCACGTACGGCCTCGTCGCCTCGATCGCCGGCTCGCTCGCGGGCGGGCTCCTCGCGCAGCGCCTGCCGTTGCTCGCCGCCGTCGGCGTGACCTCGGCGCTCCGGTCCGCCGCGATGGCCGGCGAGTGGACCCTCGCCGTGGCGGGCCCGCCCACCGCCGGGGCCGTCATCGCGGTCACCGTCGCCGAGCACCTCTTCGGCGGCGCCCTCACGACCGCGGTGTTCGCCTTCATGATGTCGCGCGTCCGGCGCTCGGTCGGCGCGACGCACTACACGCTGCTGGCGAGCGTCGAGGTGCTCGGGAAGTCGCCCGCGGTGTGGCTGTCGGGCACCCTCGCCCAGCGGCTCGGCTATGCGGGGCTGTTCGCCCTGGGGACCGCGATCTCGGTCGCCTTCCTCGGGCTGCTCTTGCCGCTCCGGGAGCGGAGCGCTGGCGAGGGGTGAGCGGGCCTCACCGCGTTCCATCCGTCGGTCGACGGGCGCCTCGTCCTCGTCAGAGGGCGTACGTCACGCCGGTGAGCCGCTCGGACTCCTCCCAGAGGCGGCGCTGCGCGACCTCGTCGCGGGAGCGGGCGCTCGACTCGAGGCGCGCGGGGAAGCCGGTCATCCCGAAGCGGCCCGGGGGCCCGTAGTACTCGCCGCCCCGCGCGCCCGGATCGACGGCGCAGCGGAGCGACGCGAGGGCGGCCATCGGGACGCTCTGCCCGAGCTGGAGCCGCTCGGCGATCTTGCTGAGGGCGCGCATCCAGCCGGGCGCGCCGCGGACGATCGAGGTGTTCGAGCCGCCGGGGTGCGCGGCGAGCGCGATCGTCTTCGCGCCGGCCGCGGCGAGCCGGCGCTGGAGCTCGTAGGTGAACAGCAGGTTCGCGAGCTTGGACCGCCCGTACGCGGGGAACCCCCGGAACGCCCGCTCCCACTGCAGGTCGTCGAAGTCCATGTCGCCCTGACGGTGCGCGATGCTGGCCACCGTCACGATGCGCGAGCCGGGCACGCCGCGCAGCCGGTCGAGCAGGAGGCCGGTGAGGGCGAAGTGGCCGAGGTGGTTCACGCCGAGCTGGAGCTCGAAGCCGTCGGCGGTGACCTCGCGCTTGAAGGACAGCACGCCGGCGTTGTTGACGAGCAGGTCGATGCGGTCGTACGCGGCCCGGAGCTCGCCGGCGGCCTCGCGGACCGACGCGAGCGAGCCCAGGTCGAGGCGCACGGCGCGCACGGCCGCGCCCGGGGCGCGGGCCTCGATCTGCGCCACCGCGGCGCCGGCCCTCTCCATGTCGCGGCACGCGAGCACGACCGTGGCCCCGCGCTCCGCCAGCGCCCGGGCCGTCTCGAGGCCGATGCCGGTGTTTCCGCCCGTGATGACCGCGACTCGGCCCACCTGGCTGGGGATGTCGGCCTCGGTCCACCGCGCGCGAGAATCTCTTCCTTCGTCCATCGCCCTCTCTTCGCATGAAACCGGAACGGTCGTTCCGGTTTCGACGATCGGAGCGCGCGCCCCGTTTGTCAACGCGTCAACGCGGCGTTCTTCGGCTTCTTCTCCGGCGCGGTCGAGGCGGGGCTCGCGAGCGAGGTCCCGTGCTGGGGAGAAGTGGAACCACGGAGGGCACAGAGGGCACAGAGGAGAGATTGGAAAATTATATCTCTCTTAAATTGTTCTCTCTCCTCTTCCCTCTGTGCCCTCTGTGCCCACTGTGGTTCGATTTCGCATGAAACCAGGACGGGGTGGGGCAAGGCTGGGCAAGGCCGAGCAAGGCTGGGCAAGGCCGAGCAAGGCTGGGCAAGGCCGAGCAAGGCCGAGCAAGGCTGGGCAAGGCTGAGCGACGTCGGTCGATCTGCACACCGGGTGCGAATGATGATGATCCGTTCGCCCATTTCATGATATAACGAAGACAGCGCCTCGGCTGGCAGTTGCAAGAATCGCTCGTGATCGCGCTCGTCCGACTCCGTCCATCGATCGCCAGGCCAGTGGTCCTCCTCCAGGGGGACGCGGGCCTCCTCGGTCGAGACGGCTCGAGGTCGGCCACGATCCGGGAGGCGAGCGCCTCGCAGCGGCCGTCCCGTCGTACCGTCGTGCCGCGCGCGCTGGTTGACGAATAACGGCTTACGTCGACCCGTCTGCGCGGCAAACGTAACAGTTTATCAGCATCGTTTGCGATTTGTAAATACATTTTTCAAACCATAGCGTGCGGCAGCTCGCCGCACGGCGCGGCGCCGCTATGCCGGCGCCGCAACGAGGAGCTCTCTCATGAGAACCACCTATCCGTCGATCTATGTGCTCGTGCTCGCCTCCATGATCTCCGGCTGCATGGCGGCCGCCGAGCCGCATGACGGGAACGACGAAGCCGTCGGCGAGGGCGCGGCGGCGCTCGTCTCCTGCTCGGTGCTGCCCTCCGGCGACATCGTCACGAACGGCAGCTTCGAAGCGCCGAACGTGACGCGCGGCAACTCGTCGATCTACAGCTCGATTCAAGGCTGGCAGGCCGCCTATGGACAGATCCAGATCCATGACCACTCGAACGGCATGAGCCCCGCGCACGGCGAGCAGCACGTCGAGCTGGACGCCAGCAACTCGAGCGGCATCTACCAGGACCTCACCACCATCCCGGGGGTGACGTACCAGCTCCGGTTCGCCTTCGCCGCGCGCCCCGGCACCAGCGCGAACCAGAACGTGCTCGGCGTCGTCTGGGGCGGCCAGTCGGTCGCCACGCTCACGACCGCCAGCTCCGCGTGGGTCTACTATACCTATACCCTCGTGGCCTCCGGCGCGACGACGCGCCTCCAGTTCAACGATCTGGGCATCTCGAACGGCCAGGGGACGCTCCTCGATCGGGTCACCGTGGTCGCCGCCGATACGGATCAGGACGGGGTCTTCGACTCGTGCGACAACTGCCCGGCGGTGCCCAACCCCTCCCAGGCCGACACCGACAACGACGGCATCGGCAACGCCTGCGAGCCCCCGGTCCAGTCGCAGTGCGTCGTCGTGCAGCGCGGCACCAACGGGAGCGTGGCGGACGCGCATATCCAGCCCGGCGTCTCGTGGCCCTACGGCGATTACCCGTACGTCGTCCTGAACACGCTGCCGGAGGGCCCGCAGATCGGCGTGCTGGCCTTCGATCTGTCGTTCATCCCGGCGGGAGCCGACGTCGATTCAGCGACCCTCTCGCTCTCCCACGCGTGGAAGGCGAGCGCCAGCACCATCGAGCTGCACCGCGTGAACGGCCCCTGGCAGGAGTCGACCGTCCACGCAGGCAACTTCCCCGGGTACAACGCGGCCGTCGCGGCCACCATCTCCGCGGTCGCCGCGGACGCCGTCGCGACCGCCGACGTGGCGGCCCTCGTCCAGACGTGGGTGGATGGAGCCCAGCCGAACTACGGCATCGCGCTCCAGGACGTGAACGGCCGGACCGACATCCGGTCGAGCGAGCAAGCGAACGTCGCCGTCCGGCCGAAGCTCGAGGTCTGCTACACGTCGGCCCAGTAGCGCGGTCTCCCGCGCGCTGGTTTGCCGAGAACCTGACGCCGCGCCCCGCCTTTGATAGCAAGCGGGGCCGCGGTGATCTCGCGCAGGAAGCTCGTCCTCGGTCTCGCCGGCGCCGCCGGCGCCGCCGCCCTCTCGCGGGCGCTCGCCCCCGGCCTCCCGCGCGACATCGCGGCGCGGCGCGCCCTCAAGCTCCCGATCGCGCCGAGCGGGTGGCCCTTCCCGGGCGCCCGCGTCGTCGCCCCCTCCGCCGTGTTCCCGCCCGACTTCGGGGTCCGCCGCATCTACCTCGACGCGGGCCACGGCGCCCCGGGCAACACCGGCAACGTGTCCTGCTTCTGCGTCGAGGAGCAGGAGTTCACGCTCTCCGCGGCGCGCGCGCTCGCCGAGCGGCTCAACGCCACCGGGCGCTTCGAGGCGCGCGTGGGGAGGACCGGCGACCGGCCGCTGCCCTACGCGGAGCGCGTCGAGGACGCCGCCCGGTGGGGCGCGGACGCGTTCGTCAGCCTGCACTCGGACGTGCGCGGCAGGATCGACACGTGGTCGCCCGCAGAAGGCCGCTCGTGCCCGCTCAGCCTCGCTGCGCCGGGGTTCGCGGTGCTCTGGTCCGACGAGGGGGACCCGGCCCTCGGCGCCCGCCGGCTCGCCCTGGCGCGCGCCTTCGCGCGGCGCATGGAGGAGGCCGGCCTGCTGCCCTACGGCGGCGCCGCGTACAGCGGCCTGTACGCGCCGGATACCGCCCAGCCGGGCGTCTTCGTGGATCGGCGGCCCCAGGACCAGCGGATCTTCGTCCTGCGCCGCCCCGCCATGCCCTCCATCCTCATCGAGACCCACCACGCGCTCGACGCCCGCGAGGCCACCCGCTGGACCGAGCCCGCCACGCTCGACGCCTTCGCCGCCGCCGCCGCCGCCGCGCTGGCCGACGCGCTCGGCGGAGGAGGCGCGCCGGCGTCGCAGCCGCCCACCTGAGGCGCGCCGGCACGACGGCGCGCGATGGCCTCGCCGCCACACGAGCCGCTGAGGAAGTCCGGCGAAGGGGGCAATGCGCGCGGCCAGCGCGCCGCCCGCGCCGGCTGTCGAGCGGGCCGGGCGCTTGACTTCCCGGGGGCCCTTTGGTCTTTTGATGGGATGGGCCTTCAGCGGGGCGTGGGCGTGGAGGGCGGCGCTGCGCCCGGGCGCCGCCCGGCGACGCCCCCTGCTGCGCGGGGGCGGGCATGAAGGCGCATCGCGTCCGCGTGGGCGATTGCTTCACCAGCATCGCCTACGAGAACGGGTTCTTCTGGCAGACGCTCTGGGATCACCCGGAGAACCAGGCGCTCCGCGAGCTCCGGAGGGACCCGTTCACGCTGGTCCCCGGCGTCGACAAGGTGGTCGTTCCGGATCCGCGGCCCAGGGAGGAGAGCTGCCAGACCGCGAAGGTGCACACCTTCCGGCGGCGCGGGGTCCCGGCCAAGCTCAGGATCCGGCTCCTCGATCACGAGGGCAGGCCCCGCGCGAACGAGGAGTATTTCCTCGAGGTCGACGGCGAGCTCCGCCCGAACGACAAGAAGGCCGACGGCGACGGGCGCATCGAGGAGTTCATCCCCAACAACGCGAGGCAGGCGCGGCTGTTCCTGTCCGGCGGAGAGGAGGTCGTCACGATCGCGCTCGGCTACCTCCAGCCCTCGGACGAGATCCGCGGCATCCAGTCTCGGCTCGCCAACCTGGGCTTTTATCACGGCGAGGTCGACGGGCAGCGGAGCCCCGCCTTCGCCGACGCGCTGACCCGCTTCCGGGCCGCGCACGATCTCGACGAGTCGCTGCCGGAGGACGACACCTTCCAGGAGATCGAGCGCAGGCACGAGGAGTGAGGAGGGGCGCGCCGTGCACATCTACTGGACCGAGATCACGATCACTGACACCGTCGCGGGCACCTCGGTCACCGGCAACGAGGCCAGGAACAAGGTCAGCACCGAGCTGTCGAGGCCGCTCGACCACAAGGGCCTGCTGATCGTCGGAGGGGACGGCGAGAAGGAGCCCGCGAGCATCGTCTACCACGGCAAGACCGTGAGCAGCGAGCTCCTGCTGATCGTCCTCCGGTCGATCGCCGCGGGGCTCGGGAAGCGCTGGGGGTTCGTCTACAAGGAGAGCCGCAGCGTCAAGCGCGTCACCGAGATCTACGACCGTTACAAGGCGGAGGCCCACGCCGAGCGGGAGGGGCAGAACGCGCTGCGCAGGCCGGCCCCGCCTTACGTGATCATCGGCGACGGCACGGCCGCGACGGTCAACCACACGACGCTGCGGCAGAGCGCGTGGGGCAAGGCTCGGGTCGCCCCGGCGGAGATCCTGCACATCGGGTTCGAGGACCCCTGGAGCCATTACAACCAGCACAAGATGGGGCAATTCCCCCAGCTGCTCGGCCTGCCGGGCGTCGCGCAGCGGCCTGTGCTCGGCGGGCCCAACGAGGACGGGAAAGAGGACGTCACCGGGCCGCGCGACTCGACCAGGTTCGCCGCGGACACGCGGGCCGAGCGGGCGCGGCTCGCGGAGCACGTGCGCGCGAACAAGCGGGTGTGGATCGCGACCGCCTACGGCCCGGCGGTGCGCCCGCTGGAGCTGCTGCGCCTCGCCATGTGCGTCCTCGCCATCGTGCCGCGCGGGGTGAAGGCCCTCCACGACAGCGCCCGCGGCGCCATCCTCCGGGAGGGCATCGACGAGGACGAGCTCAATGACATGCTCCGCTTGGCGCACCCGGACCATTCCCCGCGCTACCGGCTGCTCCTCGCCGACACGACGGCGCACCTCCACTGGCTCTACGCCGACAAGATCGATATCTGCACCGGCGCCGGCAAGCCGCGCGCCGTGGACGAGACGATGGTCACGTCGGAGCTCTACGAGGCGGTGCGCACCCGGCTCTGGGAGCCGGTCGAGCGCTGGGACGACGCGAAGAAGCGGCGGTCGATCCTCTCCGGGACCGAGGGGCTCTATCGAGAGACCGACTGGAACGTCGGTGAGCGCTACTGCGTGATGGGCGGCGGCGGGGTCGGCGTCAACATGGTGGAGCGCGCCGAGGAGACGGGCAAATGGATCGACTGGCTCGCGACGAAGACGCTCCACGAGTCGTTCCCCATCGGCCGCAACGACATCCTGCTCAAGCACCCGGCCGCCAGCGCGAGCGAGCGGCGCGGCCAGCCGATGCGGATGGATGATTTCGCCTATGGGCGCAACGATCAGCTCGCGGTCATCCTGCCTGCGGCGCGAAAGTGGCGCTTCGGCCAGGGGTGCGATCTCGACCGGGTCGAGGAGGCCGCGCCGCGGCTCCGGATCACCTTTAAGCAGAGCCCCGACGCGAAGTACGACAAGGTGCCGAACGCGCCCCAGATGAGCAAGCAGCCCATCCCCGCGCTGATCCGCGATTACGACGAGCAGGTGTCCGACCTCGAGGACGGCGCCTTCAAGTTCTACGACAGCTATGCGCGCCCGCAGGCGATCCAGGACGCCAGGAGCTACGATCGGGTGATCCGCTGCGCAGGGCAGGACATCCGCGAGGTGGGGCAAGCCGAGAAGATCGCGGCCATGCTGGAGCTCGTCCCCATCGTGTCCCCCGCCGACGGCCGGATGGTCGGGCTCCAGACCAAGGACGAGTCCGTGCGCGTGCTCGGCGCCGCCGCCACCGGCAACGCCGCGCTGGTGAGCGCCGAGGACGCCGCGGTCAAGAAGATGCGCGCGTACCACGAGACGCTCCCGGCGCAGGGGCGGATCATCTTCGTGGGGTTCGTGTTCTCCGCCCTCAACGTGGCGGAGGCCAACCACTACTTCGATCCCGGCAACGGCAAGGCGCCGAACACGAACGTGAACACCATGTCCCAGAAGGAGCTCGAGGCCCTCCTCGGGGACGTCGATCTCGCGCGGAGGATCATCGAGGTCCGGAAGAAGACGCAGAGCGGGTACGTGACGCTCGACGAGCTGAAGAAGGCGCTCGTCCGCCACGCGCTCGGCCAGGCGGAGCCGCTGCCCGAGGGGTGGGAGGGCAAGTACGACGGCTGGAAGAGCTTCGACAAGACGCTGAACAAACAACCGCACAACCTCGCGAAGCAGGTGGGCGACGACGAGGTCCTGGCCAGGAAGATCGCGGAGGCGCGAGAGGCGGTGAGGCAAACCGACCGCGCGCTCTTCGACGATGTCTGGAAGAACCGCGAGGCGCTCAAGGCGAAGATCAAGGGCGAGCTCGCGAGGATGGCCCAGTTCGCGCGGACGGGCTGGAAGCCGTCCTGGGACGCGCCGATCGCGAAGCTCACCACCCAGTACCGGGCGGCGGACCAGCTCGTGTACTGATCAGCCGGGCATGCGCAGCCGGTCCGGCACCACCTCGAGCAGCGTGCGCGCCTCGGTGTGGAGCCAGCGCAGCGCGCCGAACTTCGCCTCCAGCGCGCGGCCCTCGGGCGGGAGCCAGCGATCGACGATGATGCCCTGATCGTGGCCCTGGTGCTCCGAGGGGTCGAAGGGGTTGTTGACGAAGCCCACGTAGCCGAGCGCCGGGAGGCGCCGCGACGCCGCGAGCGCCTCCGCGCCGCGGCGCGTGACGCGGTTGTTGCCGATCCAGAGCCAGCGCAGCTCGGCGAGGTGCGGCGACGCCGCGAGGCGCTCCACGTCGTCGTCGGTGAGGCCCACCCGGTCGAGCCGGAGCGAGCGGACGCCGACCAGGCGCGGCGACGCGAAGAGCTCCTCGGCCGCGTCGCCGAGCGCGTCGATCGTCAGGTGGCGGATCGGCGCGAGCGCGAGGAGCGCGTCCGCGTGCTGCAGGAAGGCGCGGGCGTCGAGGGTGACGAGCTCGACGAAGCCGCGGTCGAAGACGGGATCGCGCGCTTCCGGCGGCAGCGCGGCGATCCACGCGGCGCGGTGGGCCTCCTCGAGGTCGCGGGCCTCGCACGTGAGGCGGAAGTGGCGATCCGGCTCGGCGGCCTCGTCGGTCGCGAGCAGCGCGATCTGCGCGCGGATGAAGCTGCCCCGCGCCTCGACGGCCGGGTCGTCCTGGTCGTCGCACCAGGCGGCGTACGCGAGCCGCGGCGCGTCGGCGTCCGGCGCGGCGAGGACATCGCGGAGGAGATCGGCTTCGGTGGCCACCGCGCGAGTCTACGCGGTCAACCCACGCGCTCCCAGGCCTCCTGGTCGAGCGCCGGGAAGGTGACGAGGCACGCGCCCGGGTCGATGCCGTCGAGCCGGGCGCGGCCCTCGTGGTCGAGCGAGCCTTCCCGGATCGAGCCGTCGGGCAGCTCCACCCGGTAGCGCTCGTGCGGGATGGGCTTGTCGTCCTCGCCGATGAGGCGGATCTCGACCCAGGTGAGCTCGGTCCTGGGCGCGCGCGGGGCGGCGTCGGCGGGCGCCTGGTCGTCGGCGCTGGCCTCGTCGCCGCCGTAGGACGGCAGCCAGGGGAGGGGAGCCTCGCGGAGCCGCACCCGGCCGCTCAGCAGCAGCCGGCTCAGCGCGCCGAGCACGTCCGCGTCGGCCAGGCGGCGGACGGCGCTCGCCGGCGCGGCGTCGTCGAGCAGCCGCCGGAGCGCCGGGCGGTTCTGCGGCTCGGCGAAGAGCTGGCGCAGCCACGCGGCGTCCCTCGCGCGATCGCCGAGCCGATCGGCGCCGTCTTCACGGCCGTCGGCGAGCTCGATCGCGAAGCGCCGCGGACCCAGCGATAGCAGCCGCTTCAAAGCACCATGCTCCTTCCCGGGCTCGCGCGAGCGTATCAGCCCGCCCTCGCGCAAGGAAGGCCCCGAGGCGAGGGGCGAGCCGAGGCCGGGCGCGCGATGCGATCGTCAGGGGAAGGCGCCCGCTTCGGTCATGGCGGAGAGGAACGCGTCGCCGAGGCCCGGCGGCTCGGCGGAGAGCTCCGGGGGGAGCAGCGGCGGGGCCGCGGCGATGGGCCCCGAGGGGGCAGCGGGCGCGGGCGACGGGAGCGGCGTGGGCGTGGGCGAGGGGAGCGGCGCGGAGATGGCTGGAGGGAGCTCTGGCCGAGCCTCGAACGGCGTCGTTGGCCGGCCCGCGGGCGTGCTCAGCGGGTCCACGGTCCCTGCGAGCGGGTGATCCTCGATCGCCGGCTCTCCTGGCCGCGCCCGGCTCGCTGGCAGCGCGGCCGGAGGGAGCTCTGGCCGAGCCTCGAACGGCGTCGCCGGCCTGCGCACGTGCGCGCTCAGCGGCTCCACGGTGCCCTCGAGCGGATGAACCTCGACGTTCGTCACCACGGGCGCTGCCTGGGTCGGCAGCGGCAGCGTGGCGCGCGAGGGCGCTGCGGGAAGCGGCGCCGTTCGCCCCGCCTCCCGCGCTTCCTGCGCGAAGGGGTCGACCCACGGCAGCGCCTCGCCCGGCAGCTCCACGCCGGCCACGACCCGGAGCGCCTCGAGATCCTCGTCCCCCACGGCCGCGTACCCTCGCCACACCACCGAGCAGCACCGCCGATCCGCGTCGATCAGCAGCGTGTCGGCCCGCAGGGACAGCGCCGCCCCCTCGCGCGGCGCCCGCTCCTCGCGCCGGTAGAGCCGCGCGACGCCCCGGGCGCCCGGGAGCTGCGTGCGCAGCCGCGGTCGCTGCGCGACGATGCCCCCCAGCACCACCCACTCGTCGCCGAGCAGCCGCTCCATCCGCTGCTCGGGTGGCGCCGCCTGGAAGTACCCCCAGTCGAGCCCGTCGGGTACCTCGAGCGCCACGCCCTCGAGCCGCCTGGGATCCACCGCCCCGAGCAGCGCCTCGCGCCGCGGCCAGCGGCGGGACAGCGGCCCCGTCCCGTCCACCCGCACGCGCCTCTGCCCCTCGCTCCCCGGCGCGCTCCCGTCGAGCGTCACGCAACGGTCGAGCCGCAGGGCCCCCTCCTGCACCACGGCCAGCCGGACCTGGATCTCCCCCGCGACCGTCGGAGGCACCTCTGCGTGTCCGGTCAGCAGCACGTCCACCTCGCCCAGGTACGGCGCCAGATCCCCCGCCGAGCGCAGCCCCACACCCGAGGGATCCGGCACCTCGCCGGGCACGATCGGGTCCGGCTCACCGAGCGCCATCGCGCCCTCGGCCACGAGCCCGAACGTCGCCTTGACGACCGCGGTCACGTACCGCTGCCCCCGCAACCCCCAGACCAGCGTCGCGGTCGAGGCGCGGCCGAGCGACGTTATCGCGACAGGCCATCGAGCGGAGCGCACGGTCCATGGCAGTACCACGGCGCGTCCTCCCGAGGCGAGTGCGATGCGCAGGCAATGCGCGGCGCGGAGAGGCCGCGGGACCAGGAGCCCGCTCGCCGCCTGCGCCATCACGATGAGCGCGGCGCCGCGCACCGCGCGCTCAGATCAGCGGCGCACGGCGCCCGAGCGGGGCGCGGTGGCGGTCTCTTCATGGCCCAGCGGCGTGGCCGCCAGGGCCACCTCCACTGCGGCGACGCCTCATTGGATCCGGCGGGTGAAAATCAATGCTACCAGGACCCCCCCAGATTACAATCGTCTGGTGCCGATCAGTCACCGCGTCGAGGAAGGCGAAGGGACGACGTCCATCTCGGAGAAGTACGGCTTCTTCGACCGCACCGTCTGGTCGCACCCGGACAACGCGGGGCTCCGCGCGCGCCGGCGGGACATGAACGCCCTTTTGCCCGGCGACGAGCTGGTCATCCCGGACAAGAGGATCAAGGAGGTCTCCTGCGCCACGGGCGCCAGCCACAGGTTCAAGCGCAAGGGCATCCCCGCCAAGTACCGGGTCCGTCTCGTCTCGTGCGGTAAGCCGCTGGCGGACCTCCCCTACGAGCTGGTCATCGACGGCGGCCTCAAGATCACCGGCCGCTCCGACGCCCAGGGTGTCGTGAAGAGCTACGTCCCCGCTGGCGCCCGGCGCGGCGTGCTCCGCGTGGATCGCTCGCCTCGCCCGCTGCTGGTCATCGGTATTTCCTTCGGCCGCGTCGGCCCCATCGAGGAGGTCAGCGGGGTCCAGAACCGGCTCAACAATCTCGGCTACGACTGCGGGGAGCCCGACGGCCAGTTCAACGACCGCACCCGCGCCGCGCTCCGCCTCTTCCAGCGCCGCGAGGATCTCACCGAGACGGGCGAGATCGACGACGCCACGCGCGAGCGGATCGCCACCCTGCACGACAACCTCGGCAGCGAAGCTCCCAGGAACCCGGCGATTTAGCCGCGGAGACGAGTACACCGTGGAAGGCAACTACGGCCGGCGGAGCTCGATCACCGGGGGGACGACGCCCTCCTTGGAAACCAACAACTACGCCGAGAGGGACGCGAAGGAGGAGCCGAACCTGGATTTCCGGTCAGTGACCGGGCGCAGCAAGCTAAGACAAAAGCGGATGGCCGAGCGCAAGTCCCAAGAGGCCCTCGAAGAGGCCAAGGGGAAAGAGCCGGAGCGGACCACCCTGGAGAGGCGCGGGAAAATCGCGACCGAAGATTCCTCGACGGACACGATTGCGGTGGACGGAGACCTGGTCCTCCACTTCATCGACATCGGTCAGGGCAATTGCACCTTCATCCAGTGTCCCGGCGGCGAGACCATCCTCGTCGACTGCGGGAGCAAGAGCTGTAAGGAGCTGGTGGCCCCGCTTGCGCGGGAGTACATCAAAGGACTGCTCCACGTCAATCGGCTCGACTACCTGGTCATCTCGCACCCCGACGGGGACCACTATAACCTGCTGGCCGAGGTCCTGGAAGGCGTCGAGATCAAGACGGTCCTCTGCGGGGGCAAGGCGTCCAGCTACTCGGGCGACAGCGGGCAGTTCCTGAAAGAGCTGCTGGCAGAGTTCATCGAAAACGAGAAACCCTTCTCGGAGTCCCCCAAGACCGATGTGGGCAAGCGACTGATCCAGTGCGCTGGGATGGACGTCTGGATCGTCAGCGCCAACGCGAGACTGGCGGACCGCGGGGAGATCAACGCCTTGGAGACGACCGGCGCGCTGCGGGGCACCGAGGCCAACACGGCCAGTGTCGTGCTCGCCCTCCGTTACAATCAGAAACAGGTGCTGATCTGCGCCGATGCAACCTTCTCCACCGAAGCTTACATCTTGTTCCACACTGAGTGGAAGGACGATCTCAAGTCGTTCGCGCTCGCGGGCGGTCACCACGGCTCCGCGCAATCGTTCTCGGTGAATTTTCTGAAGGCGGTCAATCCCTCCTGGGTCCATTTCAGCGCCGATAACAGGGACCGATTTCGCCACCCCACCTGGGAGGTCGTAAAGCGTGTGCTCGAGCACTGCCCGAACGTGCAGTCCACCGCCGAGTTCGGCCCCCACGGCGTCGTCATTGGCCCCAGGCTGAACGTGGGGCTCGAATCTCAGAAAAAGGGGCAGGAGCAGCTCATCGAGATGCCTCATCGCGTGAAAGCCGTGCTCGAACGGATGAAGGCGGGAGCAACAATGACGGGCAAGGATGCCCTCACTGTGCTGCTGAAGGAGTGGGGCTGCAACGCCACCTCGCCAGAGAGCTCGAAGATCGCGGAGTCTTGGGTAAATGAGTGTTTTATCCAACAACAGGACGTCTCCTTTTCCTCCTTCATCGACGACGGGTCGGATGACGACTACGATAGCCAAGGCGAGAACTTGGACGTCAGCCAGACTTTGGCCAACGATGGCCGAAATGAGAGCTTGGACGTCAGCCAGACTCTGGCCAACGATGGCCGAAACGAGAGCTTGGACGTCAGCCAGACTCTGAACGAATTTAGCCTGAACGACAGTCGTTACGAGGACCAACGCGAGCCGGAGCTGGACACGGGGCTGGTGGAATACTGGGGCGACCGCTTCAGCGAGCTGGTCGAGGAGCAGAATCGCCTCCAAGACTTACCGCTGGCCGGGGACGGGTACTACTGGGACTGGGCGGTGGTGGACTTCAACCTCTTCACCACGCTCACCACCGCCAACCTGGGCGTGTACTGGATCCTCACCGTCCCGTACGATGGCGATCCGTGGACGGACCAGGCATGACCGCGGGCCCGCCCTCGCGGAGGTCCCGGCACAGCTGCACCACGTCGGCGTAGCGTCCGGGCGCCAGCTTCAGCGCGCGCCGCGACCGCCCCTCCTCCACGTACCCGAGGCTCCGGTACAGCGCCAGTGCCGGCGCGTTGTTCTCCGCGCAGTGCAGCGCCACCTGCTCAATCAGCCGGTGGCGCGACGCCCAGTCGTGCAGGGCCTCCAGCAGCGCGCGGCCGATCCCCAGCCTCCGGTAGCCCGCTGCCACCGCCAGCACCACCCAGCCCCGGTGCGCGGTCCGGCGGTGCTCGCCTCCCGAGAACTCCAGCCAGCCCACCAGCTGCCCCGCCGACTCCGCCACCAGCGTCAGCAGCCCGGGGTCGCGGTCCTGCGCAGCGATCCGGGCGATCTCCTCCTGCAAGGACGGCGCCGGCTCGTCCGGCTCCAGGATGGAGCCCGACTCCTCGACCCGCAGGAGCATCCGCAGCCGCGATACACCAGAGGCGTCGACGGGGTTCGCCCGGCGAACGGTCATCGGCTCCAGCCCGGGCGCGGCCAGCGACCGGGCAGGCAC
The DNA here is from genome assembly GCF_028553905.1 of Sorangium sp. So ce836. Classification (NCBI taxonomy): domain Bacteria; kingdom Pseudomonadati; phylum Myxococcota; order Polyangiales; family Polyangiaceae; genus Sorangium; species Sorangium sp. So ce836. Next base: position 1,817,743 of record NZ_CP102233.1, read on the forward strand.
GTCGGGTAACGGCAGGGCGCTCCGAGATTGCATCCGCAGCAGCCAAAGCTACCCCAGGATCGTGGCCGCCGCGACGTGGCGCTCGCGCGCATCTGCGAACGAATGGCGTCGAGGACCGAAGCGGCTTGAGGGGATGTGCTTCCCCAACGGCCCAAATGCAAGGTGGCCGTCGACTGATCGGCCGTGCTGTCGCGCCACATGGCCCACAGCACCCCCGACAGCCGCCGCGCCAGCGCCACGGCCGCGATGTGGCGACCCCGGCGTTCGGCGATGGCGTCGACCCATCGGCCCAGCGGGTCGTCGCCACTACCGAGATGCGCGCGCTCCGGGCCATGGCGGTTCCGGCGAGGACGGCCGGCGCGACGCGCTGGTCCAGCGCGAGGCGACTGGCGCGCCGCGCGGGCGAACGACGGCGCGAACGAGGCTTCGAGGATGTCGCCCTCGCTCGGCGTGAACGGTAGAGGCCGATGGTCTGGCTGTGATTGGCGTGCTCTGACTGTGGTCGGCGTACGCTGACGGTGGTTGGTCGGTGACGGTGAAGGGGCCGCCGTAGCATCCTGGTCCTGGGCGCTTGTGCTCCCGGCAGCAACCGATCGAGCATGACATCAATGAGCACGAATGACGAGCTGACGCAGCTACGCCGGCGGATCGAGGAGCTCGAGCGGAGCGAGGCGCGTTACCGCGGTATCTTCGAGAGCTCCCCGATCTCCCTCTGGGAGGAGGACTGGTCGGCGGTCAGGCGGCACCTCGACCGGATCATCGCGTCGGGCGTCACCGACCTGGACGCGCACTTCCAAGCCCATGCCGACGACCTCTTCACGGGCATCGCCCTGGTGAAGATCCTCGACGCGAACAAGGCCACGCTAGAGCTCTGCCGGGCCTCGAGCAAGGGCCAGATCCTCGCCGGGCTGTCGGTCATCTTCGTCGAGCCCGCGGTGATGACCTTCCGCCGAGAGCTCGTCGCCCTGGGGAACGGGGCGACGTCCTTCGAGGAAGAGACGTTCATCTCCACGCTCGACGGCGAGCGGAGGACCGTCACGCTCCGGCTCGCGATGAGCGCGGGCTGCGAGCAGACGTGGGAGCGCTGTTTCGTGTCGCTCCTGGACATCACGGATCGCAAGCGGGCCGAGGAGGCGCTGCGCCAGAGCAAGGAGGAGACGATCCGCGCGCAGATGACCATGCTGGCGCAGCTGTCCACGGCGGTGATCCCGATCAGCGACGACGCCATCGTCATGCCGCTCATCGGGGCGCTGGACCGGGCCCGGATGCAGCAGGCCACGGGCGCGCTCCTGGACGAGCTGCAGCGGCGCCAGGCGAGGGTCGCCATCCTGGACATCACCGGCGTCCCAGGGGTGGACGCGGAGGCGACCCATGGGATCCTCCAGGCGGCGGGCGCCGTGCGGCTGCTCGGGGCAAAGGTGGTGCTGACGGGGATCCGCCCGGAGGTCGCGCGGTGCCTGGTCGATCTCGGCTCCGACCGGAGCGCCTCGAGATCCTCCTCGCCCACGGCCGCGTACCCTCGCACACCACCGAGCAGCACCGCCGATCCGCGTCGATCTGCAGCGTGTCGGCCCGCAGGGACAGCGCCGCTCCCTCGCGCGGCGCCCGCTCCTCGCGCCGGTAGAGCCGCGCGACGCCCCGGGCGCCCGGGAGCTGCGTGCGCAGCCGCGGTCGCTGCGCGACGATGCCCCCCAGCACCACCCACTCGTCGCCGAGCAGCCGCTCCATCCGCTGCTCGGGTGGCGCCGCCTGGAAGTACCCCCAGTCGAGCCCGTCGGGCACCTCCAGCGCCACGCCCTCGAGCCGCCTGGGATCCGCCGCCCCGAGCAGCGCCTCGCGCCGTGGCCAGCGGCGGGACAGCGGCCCCATCCCGTCCACCCGCACGCGCCTCTGCCCCTCGCTCCCCAGCGCGCTCCCCGCGCTCCCGTCGAGCGTCACGCACCGGTCGAGCCGCAGGGCCCCCTCCTGCACCACGGCCAGCCGGACCTGGATCTCCCCCGCGACCGTCGGAGGCACCCCTGCGTGTCCGGTCAGCAGCACGTCCACCTCGCGCAGGTACGGCGCCAGATCCCCCGCCGAGCGCAGCCCCACGCCCGAGGGATCCGGCACCTCGCCGGGCACGATCGGGTCCGGCTCACCGAGCGCCATCGCGCCCTCGGCCACGAGCCCGAACGTCGCCTTGACGACCGCGGTCACGTACCGCTGCCCCCGCAGCCCCCAGACCAGCGTCGCGGCCGAGGCGCGGCCGAGCGACGTCATCGCGACAGGCCATCGAGCGGAGCGCACGGTCCATGGCAGTACCACGGCGCGTCCTCCCGAGGCGAGGGCGATGCGCGGAGCGGAGAGGCCGCCGTGAGCGAGGCGGCGGCGCGCTGGCACCCGGGTCGGAAATCCCGCCGGAAAAGCCGGTCGATGGCGAGCGGTCGCCGGAGAGGGGGGCCGCGATAGAGCCCGCGTCCCCGAATGAAGCGCTGCGTCCCTGGGGGACGAGCACGCTGCCGCATATGCCCTCTCCCTCTGCATGGAGGCGGAACGATCCCGTCCTTGGCGCGGCGCTCGCCTGCGCGCGCTGCGGGCCCAGCCGATGAGCTGGCCTGCGGCCATGGGGTGCAGATCTGAAGCTTGAGAGGTCTGGCACTCTCGTTGCTCATGGCCCCCGCGAGAATCGGAGCGCGCTGAGGGGCTGTCCGGAAGCCCTGAGCTCTCGGTGACGAGGAAAAGCGCGCTCGTCGTGGACCGGCAGCGTCAAGGCCGGGTTCGCGGCCCCCCGACGGGCTGGAGAGCTCGGGGGCACCCGACAACGAGAATGAAACATCGGGTTCTCCCAGCCTCAGGGCCACTTCGAATCGACATCATTACTGCGAGGTTCAAGCATGAAACGATTTCATGGTGAGACGCTCTCCGTGTGCATCCTGGCAGCAGGCGTCGCCGCTTGCAGCGGCTCGACCGGCGATCCTCTGCCGGTGGGCTCGACGAGAGGCCCCCAGCCCGACCAGGCTGCGCCGATCTCCTCCGCGGACGACGGCTCCGGAGCGGAGGGGGATGATCTCGCCCCCGCTGGAGAGCTGAACGACGATACAAGCGCGACCGAGGAGGAGCTGAGGCCCAGGGAGGACGACTCCCCCCTGTCCACCCTCCCGTTCGACCCCACGGGCGGAGATCGCGCGAATGGCCTCCCGCTCCCGTTGCAGAACGTGACCTGCCCGAGCTTCGAGGGACTCACGTGGCATGACGAGACGCCCACGGCCGGCGCGGACCTCGGGAACGCGGTCGCCGCGTCCTGCGATGCCGTCTACCAGGTCGGGTCCACCACCGGGGCCATCTCGGGCGAGGTGAACAGCGGCGCGAGCGACGCCTTCATCCGCAAGGTCGGGCAGGACGGGAAGCTCGTGTGGGGCGCGCAGATCGGCACGTCGGCGAACGACCAGGCGACGGGCGTCGCCGTCTCCTCGGCCCAGTGCCCCACGGGCAGCAACGCGTCGCTCTACGTGGTCGGCCACACGAGCGGCGCGATCGAGGCCGGCCAGCACAAGGGATCTTCGGACGCCTTCGTCGTCAAGCTGAACGCAAACGGGACCGAGGCCTGGCGGCGCCAGCTCGGTACGGCTGCGGTGGATCAAGCGTGGTCCGTGGCCCACGCGCCTGACGGCAGCGTCTACGTGGTGGGCTCCACAGGCGGGAATCTCGCCGGGGTGAGCCCGCCGCCGACCAGCGGCACCACGTCGCTGTTCGTGGCGAAGTATTCGGCGAGCGGCGATCTCGTCTGGACCAGGCAGCTCGGAGTGAACAACAAGACGACCATCGCGCGCAGCGTCTCCGTCGGCGCGGATGGGCAAGTCTACGTCGCCGGTTACACCACCGGCGCGCTGGCAGGCCAACCGTACGCGGGCGGCAGCGCTGACGCCTTTGTCGCCCGCTACAGCGACAGCGGCGCCCTGGGCGGGGTGGCGCTCCTCGGCACGAGCCTCCAGGACCAGGCGTTCAGCCTGACCACCGCGGTGGAGTCGGGTCAGACCGTCGTCTACGTCTCCGGCACGACGAACGGGAACTTCCCCCCTTATGCCTCTTCGACGACATATGACGCCTTCCTCGCCAAGCTGGACGCGAGCCTCACCACGCAGTGGATCCGGCAGACCGCGGCGAGCGAGAACGTCTCCGCGACGTCGGTGGCCGTCGTCGGTGGATCCGTCGTGTTGACCGGCGAGACCCGCCGCGACCTCGACTCCGACGCGCCCCTCGGGAGCGCGGACATGTACCTGCGCGAGTACAGCGCGGCGGGGGCGCACCTGCGCACCGAGTACATCGGCACGAACGCGATGGAGGCGGGACAAGGCGTCGCCGTCGATCCGAAGGGCAACGTCTTCCTGACGGGCAGGACCGACGCGCCGTTCTGCGGTCACTCCTTCGGCGGCGGTGGCAGCGACGCCCTCCTCGTCAAGGTCATGAAGGGGTGCCGCGTGGACACCCCGGACCCGTCCTGCAAGCCCGCCACGTGCAACGGAGATCCCCATTATGTCAGCTTCGATCGTGTCGCCTTCGACTTCCAGGGGGAGGGCGACTTCGTGCTGGCGACCAGCGCGGCCACTCCCGATCTGGAGATCCAGATCCGGCAGTGCCCCGTGTCGCCGGGCGTCTCGACCGGCCGGGCCGTGGGCGCGCGCGTCGCGGGTGATCTCGTGGAGTTCCACGCGACCGGCGCGCTCTACGTGAACGGGCAGCCGACGACGGTGCCGTCGAGCGGCGCGCTCGCGCTCGCCGGCGGCGGGAGCGTCTACCAGTCCGCGAGCGGCAGGACCGTGCTCGCCTGGCCGACGGGAGAGCGGCTGGCGCTGCGTCCGAGGAGCTATTCCCTCGGCTTGTACCTGGACACGCTCTTCCTCGTCCCGCCGGCCAGCGTGGGCAAGATGGTCGGCCTCTTCGGGAACGCCGATGACGACGCCACCAACGAGTTCATGATGGCCCGCGACGGCAGCGTGCTGAGCAGCGCGCTGACGTTCTTCGAGATGTACCAGGACACGAACAGCTACGCGGACGTCTGGCGGGTGGGCGCCGCCCAGGGCGACGTCGCGCTCATCCAGCAGGGCACGCCGTGCGGCGGTCCGGCCGGTCCCGGGCAGCCGGCGTGGCTCAACAGCCTGACCCCCGCGCAGCGGGCCGCGGGCGAGCTGGCCTGCGCCGGCATCACCGACGAGGTCATCAAGCAGACGTGCATCCTCGACGTGGGCCTCACCGGCGACCCGAGCTTCGCGGTCTCGGCCCAGGAGGCCGCCACGGATCTCGCGAGCCACGGGCAGGGCGGGCCGATCATCGACAGCCCTCGCAGCGTCTACTTCAACAACTTCACCGGATCCATCGGCCCGGAGTGGGAGTCCATCGTCACAAGCGTCACCCCGCTCGGAGACCGCACCTTCCTGGGGCAGTTCGGCAACGAGACGGCGCACCTGACGCTCGACGAGCTCGCCCCCCACACCGAGCTGACCGTCAGCTTCGACCTCTACGTCATCAACGCCTGGGACGGCGATGGGCCCTTTGGCCCCAGCGTCTGGACGGCCTCCGCGGACGGCGTCGAGCTGCTCAGCGAGACCTTCTCCAACACCCTGAGCACCCAGAGCTATCCGCTGGACGGGAGCCTGGCCGGGTCGGGAGCGCTCGAGGTGAACACGCTCGCCTATCCGTACGGCGACTCCGTGTATCGCATGAAGCTGGTCTTCCCGCACTCCGCGCCCGACCTCGCGCTCGACCTGTCCGCGTCCGGGCTGATCGGCCTGTTCGATGAGGGCTGGGGCGTGACCAACATCGAGGTCCAGGGGCGCTGACGCTCCCCGCATTGGCCGTGAAATGACCTCGACGGGCGGGCCTCTCCATGCTCTCTCCTGCCGCGGCGGCCGCGAGGAAGAGCCGCCATGCTCCCCGTCGAGGTGCACGAGCATGCAAGCCTCGTGACGCCCGTCGATCGCCCGACCCTACCGAGCCACCTCGTCCCTCGCGCCGTTCCGCTTGCGCTAGAGCGCCTCGTCGCGTGCCGGTCTGCCGTCCTCTCCGCGATATAAAAGTACCTCCCGACGCGATCTTCGCCGCTCTCGAGGTTTCGTGATCGAATCGTGATTGGTCGCGGGCGGCTCGATCCACCTTGTGATCGGATGTGACGCTGCACGCGATGGCCGGCGGTCGCCTCGCGTCGTCGTTCGGCTGAACGGCGGCGCACAGCCCGCGAGGCTCATCGGCCTCGCGGGCCGCGTCGCGTCACGCCCACGATGGCCATCGCCTCGCCGCAACGGACGGTGGCCGACACGATGCTGACATCGGAAATGTGAGCGCTCACATAGAGGCCTGCTGGTGGTCTCTTGCTTCGTTCTGGAGGGGCGGTCATGCGCCCCGCAGGTGAGCCGCCGGAGGACGAGGATTTGCCCGCGGACCGACTCGTGTCTCGCGTCCGCTGAAAGGATGTTCCCATGCGATCTTGCTTATCGGCAGCGACGGCCGCCGGCCTGGTGCTCCTCGGAGCGTGCGCGGTGGACGACGGCGGCACAGGAGGTAACCGAATCGACGACACTTCCAGCTCGGTCGGGTCCACCGGCTCCGGCGGGTCCACCGGCTCCGGCGGGTCCACCGGCTCCGGCGGGTCCACCGGCTCCGGCGGGTCCACCGGCTCCGGCGGAACCTCGAGCTCGGGTGACGCGACGAGCACGGGTGGGGAGGCGGCCGGCGGGACCGGCATGAGCGGTGGTGCCTCGGGGAGCGGGGGCGCCGATCCCGGCACCGGCGAGATCTTCAACCCTCCGTATATCCTGGGTGCCGATATCTCATGGACCCTCGAACAGGAGTCGATCGGCCGGCGCTACCGAGACCAGGGCCAGACCAAATCCATCGAGAGGATCTTGGTCGACCACGGGTTCAACTTCGTTCGGCTCCGGACTTTCGTGTGTCCGGATTGTCCGGGAGGTTACACCTCGGAGCTTTATTCGGGCGCTCGCCCGACGGAGGCCTTCGGCGACACCGCGCATACCATCGCCATGGCGAAGCGGGTCAAGGCCTGCGGGATGGGCCTGTTCCTCGATTTTCACATGAGCGACACCTGGGCGTCCATCGGTCACCAGAACGTACCGTCCGCCTGGGCTGGGATGAACCCCTCTCAGATGCAGGAGGCCGCCTACGGCCACGTAAAAGGTGTGCTCGATGAAATGGTGGCCGCTAGCGTGAAGCCGGACATGGTCCAGGTCGGCAACGAGACCAACTCGCGCATGTCGGGGGTGTCCATGAGCAACTGGGCAAGCTTCTCCGGTCTCGTCAATGCCGGCATTCGGGCCGTGCGCGAGACCGACCCGAACATCATCGTTTGGGCGCAGCACGGCCGACCGCGACCCGACGGCGGCTTCCGCCCCTGGGTCGACGCGCACTTGACCAACGATCCGCCCATCGACGTGGATGGAATCTGCGGCTCCACCTACGGAACCACCAACAATGGCCAGGACTGGAGTGAGGAATTCGGGTACGTCATCGATAAATACAAGCTGCCCGTGATGAGCTGCGAGTACACCGATGTCCGTAGGGATCTCATCAACTCCGTCGTGCGCGAGTTCCCGAACCAAATGGGCCGGGGCACGTTCCTTTGGGAGCCGACGGCGTATGGTGATCGCACGCTGTTCGACTTCAGCGACAATACCTATACGACCAACGCGAACATGGACGCATACGCGCGCTTGGCCGAGTCCTATGGACTTCCTGTGCCATCGACCCCTGCCGAAGAGCTCCAGGGAACGACGTGCCAGTAGCCCTGCTGTCGCGGGGCCTGTCGGATCAGACCCTCGACTGCCGGCCGCCCTCGCGTCGCGTCGTCCTCCGATCGCGGGAGCGCGCGGCGAACGCGGAGGCGAGCGCGAGGAACGCGAACCCGCCCATCCCGGCGGTGGCGTCCTCGGAACCGACGGCGCAAGCGCAACCCGCCGCGGAGCTCTCGTCTTCCGAGGTCCCTGCGCCTCCGGCGCGGCCTGTCGATTCGCCGTCGGTGCCGCCCGTGGCGCCGCCGGTCTCCGGGGAGCCGCCGACGCCCAGCGCGCCACCCTGGCCGGCGCCACCAGCTGCGCCCATTCCACCGCTGGTGCCGACCGTGCCACCGGACCCGTCGCCACCGCTCCCATGGGCCGCCGTGCCGCCCATGCCGCCGCCAGCGGTGCCCGAGCCACCGGCGGCGCCGCCGCCCGTCCCTTCGGTCGGCCCGGCGCCGAACTCGTAAGCTCCGAGGTCCGGCGCCGATCCGACGAACGGAAGGCCCACGTCCGTCCCTTTGTCGATCAAGGCGCTCTCGGCCTTGAGCTTCATGAACACGCACGCGGAGGGGAGGCTGCCGTCGGCCTCGCGGGGGCCGGTGCAACCGGCGTCGGACGTGCTCTCGAAGGCCGAGCTCGTCTCCGTGATGTTCAGGTCCCACGTGTTGAACGCGGTGTCGACGCCCCCCATGTTCGAGTTCTTGTTCGGGAAGCCGATGTTGTTCCGCATTTTGTGCGCGAGCGCTCCGGTCAAGATGATGGCCTGGCTGCTGTCGTCGGGCGGGCTCGCCAGCATGTTGTATTGGGTTCCATTCTTGTACGCGGTGTTGTTGAGCCAGGTGTTGCCGCCCGACGAATGGTTCGCGTAGAAGCCCGCGGCCTTGTTCTTCCAGGCCACGTTGTTCTGCACGATGTGCCGGATGCCCGTCTTGCTGCTGCCGACCTTGAACCCGTTGCCGTTGCCTTCGCTGCCCCGACCGTTCGACATGGCGAAGCTGCCCTCGGTGGTGACCGGCACCTCCTGCGAGATGTAGTCGTAGCCATCGTCCGAGTTGTTCCAGGCGCGGCACCCCCGGATGACCGTGCTGGGACCCGTCGTTTGGTAATGGACCCCGAAGCCGTCTCCGTTCTGGCCGTCGCCCTGGCTGCCGTTCTGGTCGTAGTTGTCGTGCGAATCGCAGTTGAGGACCAGGTTGCCGCCGTTGCCTTTATCGATGAACAGGCCGGACCCGAAGCCATGATGGAGGTCGAGCAGCTCGAAGATGTTGTTGCTGGAGCCCTTGGTGCGGAGCAGCGAGTACGAGTGGTCGCCGCTCCTGCCCACCTTGGCGTTGCCGATCTCGAGCCCTCGAAGGTGCATCCAGCTTCCGGTCACCAAGACCACCGGCACGTCGACGGCCGGGTTGCTGGTGACATACCTCGACGCGTCGAGCACCGGCTTCTCACCTGGGTAGGCCCAGATCTTGGTGCGGCTCGTATCCGAGGTGCCGCTCCTCGAAAGGACGAGCTGGGTCGTGATGTAGTAGGTGCCGCCGCGCACCCAGATGGTGTCACCGGCGGAGGCGGCGCTGTTCGCCTTGGAGAGGGTGGCGAACGGCTGGTCCATGGTCCCGCGGTTTGAATCGCTGCCGTCCGGGGCCACATAGTGCTCCGCCGCGCTCGCGTATCCGGTCGCCAGAAGCACGAAGAGGCCCGCGATCGTCGAGGTCGCCGCCAAAGACTGCTTTCGATTCATGCTCATCGGTGTAGCCTCGCGAGAAAGTGAAGTCGCCGACAAGAAGCGTCCGATTTCATTGCCAGTCGTTCGCGTCTCGTTCGAGCGACCATGTCAGGTTCGTGAGCGGCCCGGTGCAGTACCGCGGATCGCCGAGCGTGGTTCGGCGGTCGCGGCGACGGAGATCGGGAACGCGTCGTCCCCCTCTCCCCGTGTACGGGAGCGCTCTCGATCAATCACGGGTCGCTCGACTTTGTCATCGAGGGCTCGAAGAGTTCCCCTCAGATGGTAAGTTTACGTCGAGACAGGGCGCCACGGCTCCCTCCCACCCGGTCGTGGGCTCCTGAGGGGCTCGCCTGTGCGGGCGGCTCGGCGAGCGCCGCCCGCGCGAGCCGGGCGCGGGGGGCTGGTGAGCGGGGCGACCACGGCCGCCCGTGGCGACGGATCGGTCGCGGCGAGCTCCCCAGATCCGGGGTTTGACGCCCAGGTCCGGGGCTTGACGATTGGAATTGACATCCGACATGTGAACGTTCACAGTGACGCGGAAAGACATCCTTTTGCTTCGGCGATCGACGACGTGGATCGACGGCGTGCCACCGGGGTCTGTGGGGCGCCTGACGATCCGTGTGCATGTGCCCGTCAGCACCACGGGGGGATGGCAAGAGCAGATAGATATCGGGATGTTCCATAGCGCCGACCGATGGCGCGCACGGCCTTTGCCCGCGGTTCGCGGGAGAGACGCGAATGGGGTCCCTCTCTTCGCTTGCTCGATGTGATATGGAGTCGCTATGAAAAGCAAATCGACTTGGGCTTTCACCTGGGCCGCGCTGGGCATGATTGTCGGCGCTTGCGGCGGCTCAAGTGATGACGGCAACCTTGGGGGAAGCGGCGGAGCCGCGGCGGGCACAGGAGGGAGCGTGAGCAGCTCGGGCGGCGAGCAGGCGAGCTCCACCGGAGGGCCTCTGCCTGCGGGCTCGGGGGGCTCACAAAGCACGGCCGGAGGGGCTGACGCCTCCGGCTCGGGCGGCGCGGGCGGAGGAGCGTCTGCCGGCGGCGGGGAAATGGCGGGCGGGAACGGAGGCTCGGGCGGCGGCTTCACCGGCACGTGCACCGAGTCACGACCGACGGATCGAAGGGTGTCGGGGAGCGGCCCTCATCAGGTGGTCGTCGAGACGAACTCGGACCCGCGCATCAACGAGGGCACCATCTTCCGTCCGGCGGATCTCGGTGGTGGCACCAAGTATCCGATCTTCGTGTGGGGGCAGGGCGGATGTTCGCGAGACGGGCTCTCGACTGAAGCGGCCATGGCCGAAATTGCCTCGCATGGCTACTTCGTGGTGGCGGACGGGACACCGGGAGGCAAGGAGCCCAACCGCGATCTCGGGGGCGGAGGCGACGTGCTGCTCGCCTACGTCGACTGGGTGATCGCCGAGAACGAGAAGCCTTGCAGCGCCTACTACCACAGCATCGAGACCACGAAGGTCGCCGCGAACGGCTTCTCCTGCGGCGGCTTGATGGCGGCGGGGACCGCCGCAGATCCCAGGATGACGACCTGGGGACACACGAGCAGCGGCACCTTCTCGCCGGATCCGGCCTTCTACAACTCGATTCACTCGCCCGTGCTGATCGTCACCGGCACCGCGGATAGCCTGGGCGCGAACGAGAACGGCGCGAGAGACTACCAGAACATCGCCGCCCTGGGCGATATCCCGGTCATGATGTTCGCCAAGGTCGGCGCGGATCATGGCGGCGATCTGTGGGCTCGGAACGGCGGCGAGTTCACGCAGGTCAACCTGGCGTGGCTCAACTGGTGGCTCAAGGGCGACGTATCGGCCACGGGCAAGGGCATGCTCGTCGGCGCGAACTGCCGCTTCTGCAGCGACAGGACCTGGCAGATCTCTTCTGCCAACCTGCCGTAGCGCGAATCGCCCTCGGGCCGCCTTGCTCCGAGGAGCAGGGCGGTTCGACGGGCAAAGAGGGCCCGCAGGCCGCGGCGTGAAGGCGCTCGTCGGATCGCGCTAGCCGCGTCGCTCGAGCGCCTCTTGCTGCGCGAAGCCCGGCCCCCGCACCTCGAACACCGCCCGCCCCCGCTCCCGCAAGCTCAGCTCCACCGCCGCGGCCCGGCGCGCGATCTGGTTGCCCTCCCGCAGCGCCTGCTCCAGCCCCTCTCGCGTCATCGCCCGGCCGAGCAGGTACCGCGTCCCCGGCCGGTACTCCGCCGCGCGATGGCGCCACCAGGCCGAGATCCCCGCGACGTCGGGAAAGGCGAGGTCCCCGTCCGGATCCATCGCCACGGCCTCGTCGCTCGGATCGTCGGTCGGCCCCGCGCGGACGCCGCTCGGCGCCCTGCGCGCGAGCTGCTCGGCCGCCAGATCGAGCCCGGTGATCAGCGCGATCGCCTGACCCGCCAGGCGTGAGAGGGCCGGATCTCCCGCGACCTCCAGGAGCCACGGCACGGCCGCCGGGTCGCCCAGCGCCCACGCCGCCGCCACCGGCACCCGCGGATCGAGCGCGGACCTCTCCAGCGCGCGCAGCCAGGTGGACGCGACGGCCGGGGCCATCCGCCGCATCGCCATGCCCGCGGACTCGGCCGCGAACGGCCCGCCTCCGTTCGCGAGCTCCCAGAGCACCTGCGCGGACGCGCCCTCGCCGAGCAGCGCCGCCGACCACGCCGCCCAGAAGCGGCACGCCTCGTCGTCGGCGCGGAGCGACGCGCGCACCTCGGGGAGCAGGTCGACCCGCCCGAGCTGCCCCGCGGCCCGCAGCGCCCGCGCGCGCAGCCGCGGGTCGCGCGCGAGCAGCGCGTAGCCGAGCGGCGCGCCGGGGTCCTCCCCGTGCGCCGCGCACGCCGCGATCCCGAGCCATTGCAGCGCCGGCGGGCTCCGGCCGGCGAGGAGCCCGGGCAGGAGGCGCCGCACGCGCTCGAGCGGCGTCCACCCGAGCGCCGACGCGATGCCCCGCGACAGGTCCGGCGCCCCGCCGCCCACGTCGAGGACCCGCGCGAGCCCCCGCAGGTCCCAGCGATGCACCGCCACGACCGCCGCGCCGAACACCTCGCCCCCCTCGGCCCGCTGGAGCAGCGCGCGGCACGCCTCCCAGCCCGCGTCCCCCGCCAGCCTGAGCCCGTCGAGGTGCGCCTCCAGCCGGTCGTCGAGCTCGGCCAGGTCGTCGAGGCCGTAGGCCGCGCTCCGGGCGGCGCGATCCCGGAGGAGCCACAGGAACGCCGCCTGGTCGGCGTGCTCCTCGCACAGCGAGGCTTGCAGGGGCGCGCTCATCCCCTGGCGCCCGCGCGCTCGGCCGGCTCGCACCGAGCCGCCCCGGCTCCGGTGCACGCCGCCGCTCCGCCCCCGCTCGCTCGCCTCGCCATGCGCCCTCCTCCGGTCGATCCGCGGCCCCGATCGGACACGCCGTCAGTTCATCCCGATCTTGCCGCCCTTGACGCTCACGTTGCCCGAGGCTTGCACGCTCACGTCGCCGCCGGACTTCACCGCGAGCTTCTGCCCTTCCACCTGGATCGGGCCGTCGGCCTTCACGACGAGCTGCTTTCCCTGCAGCACGATGTCGCCGCTCTGCTTGATCAGGATCTGCGCGTCGCCGACCTGGATGGTGAGCGCCTTGCCCACGATGACGGCCTTGTTCTCGCCGATCTCGTCCCGCGCGCTCTTGCTGACCGTGACGGTCATGTCCTTGCCGACCGTGATGGCGTACGCCTCGTCCACGCTCACCGACTTGCTCTTGCCGACGGTCTCGTCGCTCGCCTCGCCGACCGATTCGGTCTTGCCCTTGCCGATCGAGATCGACGCCGACTTGCCGATCGAGACGCTCTGGCCGCCGCCAACGTCGATCGACTGGTCCTTGCCGATCGACTCGGCGTGGCCGCCCGCCACCGCGACGCTCCGGTCGCCGCCGACGTCGAGGCGCTCGTCCTGCCCGATGCTCTCCGTGTGCGTCTTCGTGACCTCGATGGCCTTGTGGCCGCCGACGACCTCGCGCTGATCGTTGTCCACGCGCTTGGTCCGGTCGCGGGCGACGTGGAGCGCCTCGTCGCGGCCGATGTCCTGGGTCCTGTCGTTCCGAACGACGGTGTTCCAGTCCTTCTGGGCGTGGAGGAAGACCTCCTCGGAGCCCTTCCGGTCCTCGAAGCGGAGCTCGTTGTAGCCCTCGCCGCCGGACGAGCTGTTCGATTTGAGGGCGCTCTTCGTCTTCTCGGCGGGCAGCGCGTACGGCGGCACGTTGGCGCCGTGGTAGACGCTGCCGACCACGAGCGGGCGATCCGGGTCGCCCTCGATGAAATCGACGACGACCTCGTGGCCGATGCGCGGCAGGACGACCGCGCCCCACGCGCTGCCGGCCCACATCTGGCTCACCCGGATCCAGCACGAGCTGCGCTCGTCCCGCTTGCCCTGCCGGTCCCAGTGGAACTGCACCTTGATGCGCCCGTGCTCGTCCGTGTAGATCTCCTCGCCCGCGGGGCCGGTGACGATCGCGGTCTGGACGCCCTTGATCGACGGCTTCTGCGTGACGAGCGGCGGGCGGAACGGGACGCCGGCGGGGATGGCCTGGAACCGCGTTTCACAGGGCGGCTTGCCCTCGTTCACCACGGCTTCCATGGCGGGCTCGTGGCCGCTGTGCTCGACGCGGACGAGGAGGTACGCCTGGTTCACGTCGTCGCGCGGGTGCTCGGCGAGCGAGAAGGTGCGGCCGGCGAGCAGGCGGGGGCACGCGGCCTCGCCCTCGGCGATGCGGCGCCTCGCCGCGAGCTCCTCCAGGCGGACGCGCGCGCGCTCGCGGCCCGCGCCCGGCGCGTCGTAATCGCCGGGGTGGTCGTAGATCTCGAGATCGTCGTCGCGCTCGCCCTGCTCGGAGCTCTCCAGCGAGAGCGCCGGCTTCTTGAAATTGTAATCGCGCAGCGTGACCTTGCCGGGCTGGACCTGCTCGGCGTAGCGGAGGCGGGAGACGTGCTCGCCGCTGACGAGCGCGCCGAGCGGCGGGCGGAACACGAGCGTCGCCTCGCCGTCGATCGGGGGGTGGGCCGAGGGGTCGTCGCAGAGCACGAGCGTGTGCGCCTCCGCGTCGTGATCGAACCAGTAGGCGATGCCCTCTTCCTCCATCAGCCGGCAGGCAAATGCCCAGTCGGTCTCGCGGTACTGCACGCAATACTCGCGGGGCGCGTAGCGCCCCCGGAGCGCGAAGCGGCAGTCGCCCGCGGCGACGCCGGCGGCCTCGAGGACCTTCTTCAGGATGTCGGGGACCGAGAGCTCCTGGAAGATGCGGCTGTCGCGCCGGTGGAGCAGGCGAAAGACGTCGGGGACCAGCACGGCCCTGTACGTGGTGAGCTTCTTCCCCTCTTCGCCGAGCTCGAAATGGGCGATGATCCCGTGGACGCGGCGGACGTCCTCGCCGACCCGGAAGCCGAGCGACGCGCGCTTTCCGACCGCGGCGCCGAGGGCGAGGTCGCCGGCGAGGCTCACGAGCGTGATATCGAACCGGAAGAGCTCGGAGATCGCCTCCTGCCCCTCGAAATGGACGACCCGGAGATCTCCGCCGACGCCTTCGATCTGGAATGTGTGCACGGATCCCGCTCCTCCCGAGAGGCGAGCGCACGGGAGCGCGCGCGCGAGCGCCCCGATACTACATGCTTCGCGCTTGGCGGTGTCGAGCTGCTTGTCGTGGGCCAGCGAGTCTGAAAACATCCCCGCTCACCGGCTGGATGCCCGCCCTCGACAACCTCACCCCGCTCGCGGCCGCCGATTTCCCGTCGCTCACGCGGGACGGCGTGGAATGC
Organism: Sorangium sp. So ce836; assembly: GCF_028553905.1. Lineage (NCBI taxonomy): Bacteria > Pseudomonadati > Myxococcota > Polyangiales > Polyangiaceae > Sorangium > Sorangium sp. So ce836. The sequence goes on from NZ_CP102233.1 coordinate 1,833,008, forward strand.
CTCGTCGTCGTCGTCGCCGGCAGCTTCGTCCTGCCGGCGCCGGGGCGGCCGGCCGCGGGGCCGCTGCGCCTCTGCGACGAGCAGCCCGCGCCGCGCGCGGCCGACGAGTACTGGGGCGAGCCCGGGGCGTCGAGCCTTCGCTATGAATCGGAGGCCGCGTACACGCGCCCGATGACGGACGTGCTGCTCCACGGCCACGCGTGGACCGCCGGCGGGCGGCGGGCGACCACGGCCTCGGTCGCGGTCCGGGTGGGCCGGGTCGAGAAGCGGGCGCTGGTCTTCGGCGCGCGCGTCTGGCAGCGGGGCAGGGCGGGGCTGTCCCCCTCGAGCCCGGAGCCGTTCCGGTCGATGCCGCTCCGCTACGAGCAGAGCTTCGGCGGGGCGGCGGCCGGCGCGCACGACGCGCGCAACCCGGTGGGCATGGGCCTCCATGCGAGCGAGCGCGAGGCGCAGGGCCGCCCCTTGCCGTTCATCGAGGACCCCGACGCGCTCATCGAGGGCTGGTCGGACCGGCCTCCGCCGTGCGGCTTCGGCCCGGTGGCCCGGAGCTGGCAGCCGCGCCTCGGGCTCGCGGGCACGTACGACGCGGCGTGGGTCGAGCGGCGCGCCCCGCTCTGGCCCGCCGATTTCGACGAGCGCTTCTTCCAGGCGGCGCCGCGGCGCCTCGCTGCCTCGCCGCACCTCCGCGGCGGCGAGCCCGTCCTCCTCGACGGCGTCTCGCCGGACGGCCCGATCGCGTTCTCGCTGCCCGTGTGCCGGGTGGTCGCGAAGTGCGCCCTCGCGCGGCGCGTGGAGCGGCGGCTCATGGCGCTCGACGCGGTCTACCTGGAGCCGGACGAGCGGCGCGTCTCGCTCGTCTACCGCGCGACGTTCGCGGCCCACGGCGAGCTCGCCGGGCACGAGGTCACCACCGTCCGCCTGCTGGAGCCGTGGGAGCACGCGCCGTGAGCGGCGAGCGCGTCGTGGGCCTCGGGCTGTGCACGCCGATCGGGACGACCGAGGAGATGACGCTCGCGTCGATGCGGGCGGGGCTCGCCCGCTTCGCCGAGGCCGCGGCGCCGGGCGTGGGCGAGCCGGTGCGCGCGTCGCGGCTCTCGACGCTCGATCCGTCGTCCACCCGCACGGAGCGGATGATCGCGCTCGGCCGCGCCGCGCTGGACGGCGTGCGGGAGCGGCTCAAGGCGTCCCCGACCGGGCGGGTGCCGCTCTACCTCGGGCTGCCGGAGCCGTCGCTGGGCGCGCCGGTGGCGCGCGAGCCGCTCCTCGGCGCGCTCCTGGCCGCGCCGCCGGGCCAGGCGGGGGGCGCGCTCGCGCTGGTCGGGGCGTTCGAGGGCGGGCGCGCGGCCTTCTTCGAGGCGCTCTCCGCGGCGATCGGGGACCTGCGCGCGGGCCGGGTCGGTTCCATGGCGGTGGTGGGCGCGGTCGACTCGCTCTGCGACGCGGATTCGCTCGCGGCGCTCGCGGCGGCGCGGCTGCACCTCTCCCCGCAGAACCGCGACGGGCGCATCCCGGGGGAGGCGGCGGGCTTCGTGGTCGTGGCGCGGCCCGGGGCCGCGGCGGCGATGGGCGTCGAGGCGCTGGGCGTCGTGCTGGGCGTCGCGCTCGGGGCCGAGCCCGCGCCGTTCGCGTCGCGGGTGCCGAGCGCGGCCGACGGGCTCACGGGCGTGTTCCGCGCGCTCCGGGGGGACGAGGCGGCGGGGGCGCGGCGCGTGGACGAGGTGATGAGCTGCCAGCCGGGCGAGTCGTTCTGGGCGACGGAGTTCTCGCGCGCGTACCTGCGCAACGCCGCGTGGATGCCGGAGCCGCTCGCGCTGCGCGCGGCGGGCGAGTGGCTGGGCGACGCGGGCGCGGGCGCCGCGCCGGTGATGCTGGCCGCGGCGCTCCACCGGCGGCGGAGGTGGGCGCAGGCGGCGAGGGCGGCCGGGCGGGCGCCGCGCGCGCTCGTGTACGGCAGCGCGGACGGCGGGCGGGGCCGCGGGGGGCGCGTGGGGGCGTGCGTGGTGGAGGGGGCCTCCGGGGGCTCCGGCGGAGGAGAGGGGCGATGAGCAACGTCTTCGCGAACGGCCGGCTGGTCCTGCATCAGGGCGACGGCCTCACGCACGTCGCGGCGCCGCCGGACGTCTGCAAGGTGCCCACGCCGGCCGGCCCGGTGCCCACGCCGTTCGTGAACACGGCGCAGGACGCGATGCTGGCCAAGGGCAGCAAGCAGACGAGCATCGCGGGCAACCCCGTGGCCCTCGCGAGCTCGGAGCTCAGCACGAGCACGGGCGACGAGCCGGGGGCGGCCGGGGGCGTCATCTCGTCGAAGATCAAGGGCAAGCTGACCTGGGGCGGATCGAGCATGGACGTGAAGGTGGAGGGCAAGGGCGTGGCCCGGTTCCTCGACCCGACCCTGCACAACGGCAACACCTTCAACACGGCGTTCATCTCGAACGGGCAGACGGGGCTGGCCTACGGCGACGACGCGCCGTGCGCGGTGTGCGAGCAGCCGGTCGACAACCACCGGGTTCACGAGACGGGCGAGGTGGTGGCGACCCTGCTCGACCTCTTCAAGGAGCTCCGGGACAGGTTCCGCGCGCAAGAGGCGCTCCTCCGCAGGTATCTCGAGGCCTTGAAGGAGCGGCGGAAGAAGCGGTCCGAGTTCGAGCTGGAGATCGACAAGGAGAGCAAGACGCTCGAGGCGCTGCAGGCGACCGCGGCGTCCGCCCTGGCAGCCCTCCAGAAGGCGCCCGCGGAGGGCAAGGCCACGCTCGGCAAGGCCTACGGCGAAGCCCGCGGCAAGGTCACGGCGAAGGAGAACGAGATCAAGGCCCTCCGGCGAGAGGCCGAGCGCGCGACCGAGGCCCTCTCGGCGGAGCTCCGCGACATCAACAAAGAGATCGCGGACTTGGGTCCTGTCCTCGGGGAGGACGAGAAGTCCGGGACGTACACCAAGGCCTATATGATCGGGGCGTGCATCTGCAAGTGCACGAGCAGCCCCAAGATGCTCGCGGCCGCCTCCGGCGAGGTCACGCCCGGCTTCAGGGGCGCCGTGAAGGCCACCGGGACGTTCGCGCTCGTCGACGGCTTCACGCAGAGCGAACGGCAGAAGAGCGCTCTCGAGAAGATGGACCGCAATGCCTGGGACTGCGCCGCTCCCAAGCTCCTCCAGGCAGGAGGCGCGGGCGGACACAAGGTCAAGACCATGTCGGAGAAGTGGTATTCGCCCCTGGGCAAGCTGGTCAAGGTGACGTACACGAGGACGGAAGGCGAAGTGACCGCGAGGGGCCCGCAGGAGTTCGATCACGAAGAGTCGGTGCCTTCGTGCGAGACCTGCCAGGAGCTCGTCCCGGAGATGCTCTGTGACAACCACGCGGAGTGTCCCTGACCATGGAAGAGCTCCTCGCGCTGCTGGACCGCTACGCGCCGGGGTACCGCGGCCGGATCCAGGGCGTCTACGGCTGGCGGCTCGACGAGCTCGAGGAGCGCTTCGGCCGCCCTTGCCCGGGCTTCTACCGCTCGTTTGCCCTGGCGATGGGCGCCGAGGGCGGGCCGCTGCTCGACGGCCTCCACGAGTACCACCCTACGAAGATCGCAGAGCTCTACGAGCTTGCCCCGTGGATGCCGCCGCGCCGCTTCCTCTACGCCTTCGGCGACGCTTCTCCGGACGGGCAGCACACGTTCCTCGATCTCGACGCTCCGTCCGAGGCCGAGGACTGCCAGGTGGTCCGCTTTCCGTTCGGCGAGCAGACGTGGAAGACGCGCCTCACCCGGCGGTTCGTGAGCCTCCGGGAGATGCTGTTCGTGCTGGCGATGAGGAATGTCCACCTCCCGACCTTCCCTCACCGCGCCGAGCATCTCTCCGCGGACGGGCCGGCGGGCGCGCCCCCGAGCGCCGAGGACGCGGCCGTGGTCTTCGAGCGGCTGGGGTTCACGCGGCTGCCGTACCCGCGGCGCTGCCTCCTGTTCGAGCGGCAAGACGCGGCCATCCTGCTCTACCGGCGCCCGGACGACCCGGGCTTCTCCATCCGCGTGGGGATGCGCGACGCCGGGAAGCTGCGGAGCTTCCAGGCCATCGTCGAGGATTCCGCCGGGTTGACCGAGCGGCGGGGGGCCGCTTCCGTCAACACCGACAGCGCCGATCGCCGCTGAGGCCGTCCCGGAGCGCGCGCCTCAGGACGCCCGCGCGTGCGGCATCTCCTCCGGCGCCTCCAGGCGGATCGGCCGGAGCCGCAGGCAGACCGCGATCGCCTCGTCGAGCGTGCTCACCAGGGTGAACTCCAGCGAGCGCCGCACCTCGGCCGGCAGATCGTCGAGATCCGCCTCGTTGTCCGCCGGGATCAGGATCTCGAAGATCCCCGCCCGGTGGGCCCCCAGCACCTTCTCCTTGAGGCCCCCGATCGGCAGGACCGTGCCGCGCAGCGTGATCTCCCCGGTCATCGCGATGTCGCTCCGCACCGGCCTGCCCGACAGGGCGCTCACCAGCGCCACAGCGATCGTCACGCCCGCGCTCGGGCCGTCCTTGGGCACCGCCCCCGCCGGAACGTGGACGTGCACGTCGCGCCGCAGCAGCCGATCGAGCGGCACGCCGAGCTCCGCCGCGTGCGCGCGCGCATAGCTCAGCGCCGCGCGGCCGCTCTCCTTCATGACCTCGCCGAGCTGCCCCGTCAGGACGAAATCGCCCTTGCCGGGCATCACGCTCGCCTCGACGTGCATGATGTCGCCACCCATCTGCGTGTAATACATGCCGGTCGCGACGCCCGGCTGATCGTGTTGCAGCCTCCGCTCCAGGCGCATCTTCGCGCGACCGAGCAATTCCTTCACGTCCTCTTCCGCGCTCACCACAGCCCGCTCGATCTCGCCGCCCGCGATCCTGCGCGCGGCCTTTCTCGCCAGGGCGCCGAGCGTCCGTTCGAGCTGACGTACGCCCGCCTCGCGCGTGTAGCCGCAGATGATCTCGCCGAGCGCCGCGCCCGTCACGCGCAGCTGATCCTCGCGCAGCCCGCACTCCCGCCGCTGCCGGGGGAGCAGGTACCTCCGGGCGATCTCGTGCTTCTCCTGCTCCGTGTATCCGGCGAACAGCGCGGTCTCCATCCGGTCGAACAGCGGCGCGGGGATCGTCTCCCGGAAGTTGGCCGTGCAGATGAACAGCACCTCGGACAGGTCGAACGGCAGGCCGAGGTAGTGATCGACGAAGCCCTCGTTCTGCGCCGGATCGAGCACCTCCAGCAGCGCCGCGCCCGGATCGCCCTGGAACGAGGCGCCGAGCTTGTCGACCTCGTCGAGGACGATCACGGGGTTCTTCGAGCCCACCCGCTTGATCCCCTGGAGGATGCGGCCCGGCATCGCGCCCACGTAGGTGCGACGATGTCCACGGATATCCGCCTCGTCGCGCGCCCCGCCCAGCGAGACGCGGACGTACTTGCGCCCGAGCGCCCGCGCGATCGACTCCGCGATGGACGTCTTGCCGGTCCCGGGCGGACCGAGGAAGAGCAGGATCGGGCCGCGGGAGACCGCGCGGCTCCGATCGCCCTCGCCTCGCGCCTGCTCGACGCGCAGCTTGCGGACGGCGAGGAACTCGAGCACCCGGTCCTTCACGTCGCCGAGGCCGTGGTGATCCTCGTCGAGGATCGCCCGCGCCCGATCGAGATCGACGTGGTCGTCGGTGCGCTGGCTCCAGGGCAGATCGGCCACCCACTCGAGCCAGGTCATCAGCACCTGCGCCTCCGGCGATGTCTCCCGTCCCATGCGCCGGAGGCGCGAGAGATCGCGCCGGGCCTCCTGCAGGATGTCCGCCGGGAGGCCCGCCCGCTGCAGCTTGTGCTCCAGACGTGCCGCGGCGTTCTCGTCGTCCTCCTCGCCGAGCTCCTTCTGGATCGCGCGCAGCTGCTCGCGCAGGTAGAGCTCCCGCTGCCGCTCGCCGAGCTCCTCCTCGACGGTCGTCCGGATCTTCTCCTGGGTCTCCACGATCCCGATCTGCCGATAGAGGTGCAGCGCGAGGCTGCGCATCCGCTCTTCCGTCGAGAGGATCTCGAGCAGCCCCTGCTTCTCGGGGGTCGGGAGGTCCAGGTAGAAGGCGATGTGGTTCACGAGCTCGGCGGGCCCGTACATGCTGCCGACGAACTGCTTGAGAACGTCCTCGGGCGCGCCGCGGTGGCGGCCGTACTCGACGGCGCGCTCGCGCACCTCGCGGGAGAGCGCCTCCAGGGCGCTGTCCTCCTCTGGACGGAGGGGGAGATCGGCCAGCTCGATGACCGGGGCGCGGATCACGCCGTCGACCTCGGTGTAGCGGGGCGCGGCCGCTCGCCGCTCGCAGTACAGCACGAGCTGGAGGCCCGAGCCGAACCGCTGCACCTGGGTGATGCGGGCGATCACGCCGATCGAGAAGAGGCCGCCCGTGGTGGGCTCCTCGGCGGCGTCGCGCTGGGCGACCGCGAAGATGCGCTTGTCTTCTCCCTCCATCCGGAGGGCGGCCTCCACCGCGCGGAGCGTCTTCAGCCGTCCGACCGTGATGGGCGTCGCTATCCCAGGGAAGAGCACGGTGTCGCGCAACGACAGCACGGGCAACGATCGGCGCTCGGGCATGGCCGGATCGTCGTGCGAAGCTCATGCCACGGAGGACCGTACCGAAAAGTCCTTTCGGCGCGGAAGCATCGAGAATCGTGGTCAGTCGCGCGCGGAGCGGTGGTAGGGTCCTCTCCCGATGCCCGCGGACACCTTCACGTTTCAGGCGGACGACGGTCGAGAGCTCTTCGTGCACCGCTGGCTCCCGGACGACGGGGCGCGCGGCATCTTCCACATCGCCCACGGCATGTCCGAGCACGCGGGCCGCTACGCGCGCCTCGCGCACGCGCTCTGCGCCGCCGGGTGGGCCGTCTACGCGAACGACCACCGCGGCCACGGCAGGACGGCGCGCGATCGCGGCGAGCTCGGCTTCTTCGCGAGCCAGGGCGGCTTCCAGCGGGTCGTGCGCGATCTCGCGGCGCTCATCGCCCGCGAGCAGGAGGAGCACCCGGGCCTGCCGGTCGTGCTCTTCGGCCACAGCATGGGCTCCTCGCTCGTGCAGGAGTACCTGATCGAGCGCGGCGGCTCGATCCAGGGCGCGGTGCTCTCGGGCTCCTCGGGCAAGCCGAGCCCGCTCGTCGACGCGGGCCGGCTCCTCGCGCGCGCGGAGCGGCGGCGCCTGGGCGAGCGGGGCAAGAGCCAGCTGCTCCAGTCGATGAGCTTCGACAGCTTCAACAAGCAGTTCGCGCCGGCGCGCACGCCCTTCGACTGGCTCTCTCGCGATCGCGCCGAGGTCGACGGGTACATGGCCGATCCCCACTGCGGCTTCCCGGCGACGGTCTCGCTGTGGATCGACCTGCTCGACGCGATGGTGGAGATCGCGCGGCCCGAGCGGCAGGCGCGGATCCCGAAGGATCTGCCGGTCTACGTCTTCTCCGGCTCGCGCGACCCGGTCGGCGGCCCGCTCCGGGGCGTGACGCAGATGATCGAGGCGTACCGCGCCGCCGGCCTCCGCCGGGTGACGCAGCGGATCTACCCCGGCGGGCGCCACGAGATGCTGAACGAGATCAACCGCGAGGAGGTCGTGCGGGACCTGCTCGCGTGGCTCGGCGCCGAGGTGAAGACCGAGGCGGCGCCCGCGCGGCCCGCGCGGCCGAGCGCCGGCGCCGCGGCCGGTTGACGGCGGGGGGCGGGGGATGGGCAGCAAGGGGCGGCCGTACCGCACGCTCACGTTCGACGGCTTCGAGGTGCTCGTCGGCCGCGGCGACGACGACAACGACGCGCTCACCTTCGAGATCGCCGAGCCGCACGACCTCTGGCTGCACGTGGCCGGCGGCACGCCGGGCAGCCACGTGATCGTGCGCAACCCGGGGCGCGGGGAGCTCCCGCGCGAGGTGGTCGAGCGCGCCGCCGCGGCGGCCGCGTGGTACTCGAAGGCGCGGGGCGCGGCCAAGGTGGAGGTCCACGTCTGCCGCGTCGCCGACGTGAGCAAGCCGCGCGGCGCCCCGGCCGGGCTCGTGCAGCTCGCGCGGTGGAAGAGCGTGCGCGTGCGGCCGGAGATCCCGGGGCGCGAGCCGGGGTGAGCCTGGCGGCGGCCGGTCCGCCGCCGGCCAGCGCGCCTGCCCCGGATCGCCGATCAGAGCTCGCCGGCGCCGCCTGACGTGACAGCACGTGAAGACCTCGGACATGAACGGAGGAAGCAGTCAATGAGCACCGGTGGGCTCTCCAGGGCGCGGCTCGGCCGCATGCGCGACGTCATGAGCGGCCACGTCGAGCGCGGCGACGCGCCGGGGCTCGTCACGCTGATCAGCCGGCGGGGCGAGGTGCACGTCGACGCCATCGGCGTGAAGGCGGTCGGCGGCGACGACCCGATGCGGCGCGACACGATCTTCCGCATCACGTCGATGACCAAGCCGGTCACCGCCGTGGCCGCGATGATCCTGGTCGAGGAGTGCAAGCTGCGGCTCGACGAGCCGGTGGATCGGCTGCTGCCCGAGCTCTCGGGCCGCAAGGTCCTTCAGCGGATCGACGGGCCGCTCGACGAGACCGTGCCCGCGAGCCGGCCGATCACCGTGCGCGATCTGCTGACCTTCCGCATGGGGTTCGGCATGATCATGGGGCCGCCGGGCGGCACGCCGATCCAGAGGGCCGTGCGCGAGCAGCAGCTCGCGTGCCTGGGGCCGCCGAAGCCGTCGACGCCGCACGCGCCGGACGAGTGGATCCGCCGGCTCGGGGCGCTGCCGCTGATGCATCAGCCGGGCGAGCGGTGGATGTACAACACCGGGTCCTACGTGCTGGGCGTGCTGATCGCGCGCGCCGCGGGCCAGCCGCTGGAGGCGTTCTTCCGCGAGCGCATCTTCGAGCCGCTCGGCATGAAGGACACCGGCTTCAGCGTGCCTGCGGACAAGCTCGATCGGCTCGCGACCAGCTACTGGGCCAGCGCCGAGGCCGGGGCGCTCGACCTGCACGACGGCGTCGCCGACAGCCAGTGGAGCCGCCCGCCCGTGTTCCCGGACGGCGGCGCGGGGCTCGTCTCGACGGCCGACGACTACCTCGCCTTCGGCCAGATGCTGCTGAACAAGGGCAAGCACGGGCGCGAGCGCATCCTGTCGCGCCCCTCGGTCGAGGCGATGACGACCGACCAGCTGACGCCCGAGCAGAAGGCGGCGTCCGGGTTCTTCCCCGGCTACTGGGACAGCCGCGGCTGGGGGTTTGGCGTATCGATCGTCACCCGGCGCGACGACGTGACGGCGAGCCCCGGCCGCTACGGCTGGGACGGCGGTTACGGCACGTCCTGGAGCTCGGATCCCAGGGAGGACCTTGTCGGCATCCTGATGACCCAGCGCGCTGGATTCCCGCTCATGTCGCCGGTCTATCTCGACTTCTGGACCTCGGTCTACCAGGCGATCGACGACTGACGCGCCGCTCTCGCCGGGCGCGAGGCCGTGCGGCGGCGCATCGATCCCGCCGAGGCCGGCGCGGCCACGAGCGCCGGGGCGACGGCCGCGGAAAAGCGGCCGGAGCCGGGGAGCGCCCCGCGAGGGGACCCTCACTTCGTGTAGCGCTTGTCGAGCTTTCCGAGCTGGCTCGTGAAGCCGGCCCTCTGCATCTCCGTGAAGTGCGCGTCGTGCATCGCGTGGAGCGTCACGGCCATGTGCGCGCCGTGCGCCAGCGGGGTGAAGAGGACTTCGATGTTGCTCTCGTAAGCCTCGACGCCCGGGAGAAAGTCGATGACGCTCGTGATGGTGAGCGTCTTGTGGGGCGAGAAGGCGCTGAAGCGGGCGCGCACCTCGTGGGACGTCGGCTGCCCGCCGCGCTTCATGGCCTCGATCATCTCCGGGGCGTCGGCGATCATCGTGTAATGGAGGAGCCCGTTCTCCTTCGGTTCGAGCGCGTGGACCTCGACCCGGAACCCCTCCGGACCCCACCAGGACTCGAATCCATTCTTGGTCGCCCAGAGCTCCCAGAGCTCGGAGACCGAGGCCGGGTAGGTGCGTTCGATGAGGATGCTGGCTTTTTCGACCGTCGCGTTCATTCACTTCGTCCTTTCTTGGGCCCGCTGTCGCGCGCCGTTCGCCTCGCCTCGAGCGCCTGGCCGAACCGATCCAGGCGCTTCTCCCAGAGCGACCGATAGCGCCCCACCCAGTCGTCGAGCTCTCGGAAAGGCTCCGGGCGCAGCGAATAGAGCCGCCGGGTGCCTTCCGCCCGCACCTCCACGAACCCGGCCTCCCCGAGGATGCGCAGGTGGCGCGAGACGCCGGACTGCTGAATCGAGACGAGCTCGACGAGCTCACCGACCGCGCGCTCACCGTCGAGCAGCGCCTCCAGGATCAGACGCCGCGTCGGGTCGGCCAGCACTTCGAACAGTTCCGAGCTGGGCATGCGCTTAACATACGCACTGGTGTATATATGCGCAAGTAAATATTTGATCGCGCGTCGGGGATTCGTCACCTCGGCGGCGGCCCTGGGGGGGCCCACGGCGCCCGCCCCGGAGGCGGCCGGCGCCCCGGAAGGCGGCGCGCTCTCCCAGGAGCGCCCGGGCGAGCTGGACGATCGACGAGCGACGTGCGCACCCGCTCGACGTCGGCGCGCGCTCTCGAGGCTGATTGACAATGCCCCGGCGGCTCCCGCATCCTGGGCTCCGATCACCCACCCGAGGCCCCGAGGCCGCAGGAAGATGCCATGAGCACCGTTCTCCACCGTCTGGATCAGTGGGCCCATGAAACCCCGTACGCGCCGGCCCAGCGTTACAAATCCGGGGGTGAATGGACGACGCTGACGGCGCGAGACGTTCGCGACCGGGTCCACCACCTGGCGCTGTTCCTCGAGTCGAGGGGGTTCGACGCGAGCCAGATCGGCGCGATTCTCTCGTACAACTGCCCGCAATGGGTGCACGTCGATCTCGCGGCGCTGCTCGTCGGGGGCAAGTCGGCGGGGCTCTATCCGAACTCCACGGCGAAGGACATCCAATACATCCTGGCGCATACCGAGGCGACGCTGCTCGCGGTGCAAAACCGGGAATATTTCCAGAAGATCTCCGGGGAGAAGGGCGAGTCCGCCGCCCCTGACAGCGTGCGGTGGATCCTCGTCTTCGACGGCGACACGTCGATCTCGCCAAAGGCGATCTCGTACGAATCGGCGCTGGCCGAGGGCCGCGCGCTCGCGCAGCGGCCGGGCGCGAAGACGTACGCCGACTACCTGGCGAAGATCGATCCCAAGGCCGGCGCGTTCCTGATCTACACCTCGGGCACGACGGGCAACCCCAAGGGGGCGATGATCTCGCACGACAACCTGGCCTACACGTCCGACATGGTGGTGAAGTATTGGGGCCTGCCGTTCGCGCGCGGCACGATGTTCTCGTTCCTCCCGCTCTGCCATATCGCCGAGAAGCTGCAGAACGTGGGGGTCGGCGTCACCCAGCGCTATACCGTCAGCTTCTGCTCGAAGTTCGAGAACGTCTCGGTCGAGCTCCCGGAGGTGCAGCCCACGCTGCTGCTCTGCGTGCCGCGCCTCTGGGAGAAGATGATGGAAGGCGTGATGGCGAAGGTGCGCGGCGGCAAGGGCGCGAAGAAGAAGCTCGCCGAGTGGGCGCTTTCGGTCGGCGCGCGCGTGGCCGAGGCGCGGTATGCCGGGCGGGCGCCGAGCCCGCTCGACGCCTTGCAGCTCAAGGTCGCGGACAAACTCGTGCTCGGCAAGGTGCGCGCCGCCCTCGGCCTGGGCAAGGCCGAGATGCTGGCCTCGGGCGCGGCGGCGCTCGCGCCGCACATCTCGACCTGGTTCCGCGCGCTCGGCCTCGAGATCCTCGAGGATTTCGGCCAGACCGAGTCGACAGGCGTCATCTGCATGACCGAGCCTGGCGTCGAGAGCGCGGGGACCGTGGGCAAGCCCGTGCCCGGCGTGGAGTTCAAGCTGGCCGAGGACGGCGAGATCCTGACGCGCGGCCGGCACGTGTTCGTCGGCTATTACAAGGACGAGGCGGCGACCGCGGCCGCGCTCGAGGATGGCTGGCTGCACACGGGCGACCTCGGCGAGTGGAACGAGCGCGGGCAGCTCAAGATCCGCGGTCGCAAGAAGGAGATCCTCAAGACCTCCGGCGGCAAGATGATCGCGCCGCTGCCGATCGAGGAGAAGCTCAAGGCGGCGGAGATCATCAGTCAGGTGTGCATGGTGGGCGACGGCCGCAAGTACCTGTCGGCGCTGATCACCCTGACCGAGTCGAAGCTCGCCGAGCTGAAGGGCCGTGGCGCCCTGAACGGCGACGCCGCGATCACGACCCCCGAGGTGGTCGACCAGGTGAAGGTGCACATCGACGCCCTGAACGCGGGGCTCGCGAGCTTCGAGCAGATCAAGAAGTTCACCGTCCTCGGCCGCGAGTTCTCGGTGCAGGACGGCGAGATGACGCCGACCCTCAAGATGAAGCGCAACGTGATCGAGCAGCGCTTCCGCGGCGTGATCGACCAGATGTACGCCGAGTAAGCCGAGGAGGCCGAGGAGGCCGAGGAGGCCGAGGAGGAAGGCGCGGCGCCAGGGAGAGGACACCTCGCGTTCTCTTGCCAATCCCCGAGATGCGTCACCCGTTCCCGTGGGGTGCGTCCTCGCGTACAATCGAGCCCGCCATGAAATCTCCTCGCTTGTTCGGCTTCATCGGATTGCTCTTGGGCGTGGCCGCCGCTTGCGGCGCGCCCTCGCCTCAGCAGACGGCGCCCGGGACCGGCGGGGCGGGCGGCAGCGAGCCCGACGGGGCCGGAGGAGAGAGCGACACGGGTGGAGCGGCCGGCCACCCCGGAGACGGCGGCGCGGGCGGCGCGGGCGGCGCGGCCGAGGCGACGTGGCCGGCCGGCTGCGCAGAGCTGCCGGCGCCCATCAGGACCGAGGGCACCCTCGTCGAGCTCGCGTTCGAGCTCGTCCTCGACGGCAAGCCGTTCCTGTTCGGCGAGCCGAACGCCGCGCCGGACGGCAGCGCCGTCACGCCGCTCAACGTTCGCTTCTATGTCTCGCACGCGGCGCTGATCCAGGCGGGCGGCGATCTCGTGCCCGTCGATATCGTCGGCCCGGACGGCGCCCCCGCCCCTCACGGGGTCCACTTCTACAACGCCGAGGAGCCGGGCTCGGCCACGCTCCGGCTGCGCGCTCCGGCTGGCAGCTATGAAGGCGTCAGCTTCGTCTGGGGCTTGCACCAGGCCTGCAATGTCTCCCAGCCCGCGCAGAACGTCGCGCCTCTGTCGGATGCCTCCCAGATGACGTGGCCGCACACCGGCTACCTCTTCCTGCGCTACGAGGGCAGGGTGGATCCGCCGGCCGGAGGTGATCCCGTCGATCCCGAGGGAGGGGCGGCCACGGTTCCGCCGGCCGTTCACATGGGAGGCAACCTTGCCATGGATCTCGCCCCCAGGGTCGAGGTACGGGGCGCCGTGTCCGTGCCCGAGAGCGGCTCGACGGGCAAGGTCGTCCGGCTCGTCATGGACGAGATCTTCGAGGGCGCCACGGCGGACGTCGACTTGACCGGGTACATCGGGCCGCCCGGGCCCGTGGGAGACGAGCTCCTCGCGGGTGAGCGCCTGCGGCGCAGCCTTCCCGCCCTGACGGTGTTCGCCTTCGATCCGTGACGCCGAGCTTCAGCCGCGGAGGGGCCCTGGGCCTGGCGGCGCTGCTCCTCGCGGGCGGATGCGGCGACGACGGGTCGGCGGGCTCCGGACCTCTGCCGCCGCTCGTCACGGACGCCATCCCCGGCGGGTTTCCGGCGCGCGCCGCGGCGGCCAGAGCGCCGGTCGACAACGCGCTCACCGAGGCGAGGGCCCAGCTCGGCAAGCGGCTCTTCTTCGACACGCGCCTCTCTCGCACCGGCGAGGTGGCGTGCGCGAGCTGCCACCGCCAGGAGCACGCCTTCGCCGAGCCGGACCCCGTCTCCCGGGGGGTCGACGGCCGCCTGGGACAGCGGAACGCGCCCGCGCTGGTGAACCTGGCGTGGGGCGAGCGCTTCTTCTGGGACGGCCGCGCGGCCACCCTCGAAGAGCAGGCGGGGATGCCCATCGAGCACCCCGACGAGATGGGTCTACCGCTCGCCGAGGCCGTCGCTCGTGTCGCCGGCGATGACGGCTACGTGAAGGCGTTCGCGGATGCCTATGGCGGGCCTCCCGGCCAGGCGTCCTTGCGCCAGGCCATCGCCAGCTTCGTCCGCTCGATCGTCAGCGCCGACAGCCCTTACGACCGGCACCTGCGCGGGGACGACACGAGCTTCGGAGACGCCGAGCGCCGCGGCGAGGCGCTGTTCCTGAGCGAGCGGACTGGCTGCTTCCATTGCCACCCGGCCGGAATGCTCACCAACGAAGGCTTCTTCAACAACGGCACCTACCGCGACGGCGGCGACGTCGGGCGGCAAAGGATCACCGGACGGACGGGAGACCTCGGCAAATTCAAGGTGCCCGGTCTGCGCAACATTGCGGCGAGCGCCCCCTACATGCACGACGGATCGCTGGCGACGCTGGAGGAGGTGGTCGACCATTACGATCGCGGTGGGCTGGGCCATTTCTCCACCGATCCGCAGATCGAGGAGCTGGGGCTCTCGCCGGACGAGAAGGCCGATTTATTGGCGTTCCTGCGGTCGCTGACCGATCCCGCCTTCCTCGACGATCCGCGGTACCGCCCCTGAGCGGCAAGCCAGGGGCATGGCGCCATGTCCCGGCGAGAGCTGCCAGGTCTCGGTCACATCAGGCCTTCGCGAGATACGCCTCGAGGTCGTCGGCCCCGCCGACGTACTTCCCGTCGATGAAGACCTGCGGCGTCGACGACTTCCCGCTCACCGCGCGCAGCCGGCGCGGCGAGGCCGCCACCTCCTCGTACGCCAGGCCCTGCTCGTCCAGGAGCCGCTTCGCCTTCGCGCAGTAGCCACACCCCGGCTTCGTGAACATCAGCACGTCGTGCGGCGCCTGCGACGACGGATCCAGGTGCTTCAGCATCGTGTCCGCGTCCGACACCTCGAAGGGATCGCCTTCCTTCTCGGGCTCGATGAACATCTTCTTGATGACGCCATCCTCGACCAGCATCGAGTAGCGCCACGAGCGCTTGCCGAACCCGAGGTTCGCCTTGTCGACGAGCATCCCCATCTTCTCGGTGAACTCCCCGTTCCCGTCGGGCAGGAACAGGATCTTGTCCGCCTGCTGCGCCTTGCACCACTCATCCATCACGAACGCGTCGTTCACCGAGACGCACGCGATCGTGTCGACCCCGCGCCGCTTGAACTCTGCCGCGAGCTCGTTGTAGCGCGGCACATGGCTGCTCGAGCAGGTGGGCGTGAAGGCGCCCGGCAGGGCGAACACCACCACCTTCTTGCCCGCGAACACGTCCTTCGTGGTCACGTCCTTCCACTGACCGTCGACACGCGTGCGAAACGTGACATCCGGAACGCGCTGCCCTTCGAGGTTCTTCAGCATGACTGTCGTGCTCCTCCAGTGCTCTTCTGGGCGCCGTCGGGACGGCGACCCTTGTCCAACGTCGTGCGGCGCTCCACGCGGCGCTCTCGCTCTGTGGCCGGCGAGAACTTAACCCCGCGCATCGACGCCGGCCAGCCGTCGCGCGTGCTCCGGAGGTCCTGCGCGCGGCCGCGCGCCATGCGGCACAGCCCGCTGTGGCGTTTCTGCAGCCGCCGTCGTCAGAGCGTGCCTGACAGGCGGCCCCTGCGAAGACCGCGCGTCCAGGCCAGGGCCGGCCGACAGCCGCGCCGGCTTATGCGCGGTCCCGGGGAGCCCCGTCCGCCGCGGGAGCGCGAGGTCCGTCTCCCCGCGCCAGATCCACCGCGCGCCACAGGTACCAGCTCGCCACCGTGCGGTACGGCCGCCAGCGCGCCCCGCGCCGCTCGAGGTCCTTGCGCCCCGGCAGCTCGCGCTGCTTGAACGCGATCGCGAAACCTTTGCGGATGCCGTAGTCGTCCACGGGCAGCACGTCGGGGCGGCCGAGCCGGAACATGAGGAGCATCTCCGCCGTCCAGCGGCCGATGCCGCGCACCTGCGTGAGGCGCTCGACGATCGCCTCGTCCTCCATGCCGTGGACCTCGGCGAGCGTGGGGAGCTCGCCGTCCTGCGTCCTCCGCGCGAGGTCGCGCAGCGAGAGCAGCTTCGCGCGCGAGAGGCCGGCGGCGCGGAGCTCCTCGTCCGAGGCGCGCAGGAGCTGCTCGGGCGTGAAGCTCTCGTGCGCCCGGGGGAAGAGCGCGCGCGCGCGCGCGAAGATGGTCGCCGCGGCCTTGCCGGTGAGCTGCTGGTAGACGATCGACTCCGCGAGCGCGAGGAAGAGGCTCGACGTCCGGTCGAGCCGCATGCCGAACGGCCCGACCCGATCGATGAGCCGCCCGAGGGCCGCGTCGGACGCGCGCAGGCGCTCGACGGCGGCGGCCGGATCGAAGCCGAACGCGCCGCCGCCGTCGGCCCGAGGCGCGCCGGCCGCCCCGCCGTCGGCCCGAGGCGCGCCGGCCGGCCGGGCGCGCTCGATCTCGAGGAGGCGGAGCTTCGTCGTGACGCCGCCGTCGGCGGAGAAGCCGCCGACCTTGCCGCCGGCCGCGAGCACGCGGTGGCACGGCACCAGGATCGCGAACGGGTTGCGCCCGAGCGCCTGCCCCACGGCGCGCGCCGAGCCGATCGACCCGAGCCGCGCCGCGATGTCGCCGTAGGTCAGCGTGGCGCCCGGCGGGATGGTGCGCGCGACCTCGTAGACGCGGCGGTGGAACGGCGGCACGCGCTCCATGTCGAGCGCGACGCCGGACAGATCGCTCGCCTCGCCGCGGAGGAGCGCGGCGATGCCGTCGATGGCGCGCTGCACGTCGGGCGGGGGCGGCGCCTCGAGCGCGCCCGGCATGCGCTGCAGCAGGCGCGCGCGCGTGCCCTCCTCGCGCCCCTCCGGGAGCTGCAAGAGGGCGACGCCGCGCGCGCCCCACGCGATGCCGCACCGGCCGATCGCCGTGTCGAAGAGGAGGAATCCGTGTGCCGTCATGGGGGGCGGCGCGGGCCGAGCGCCCGCGTCCGGCGGCCATCCTAGGGGCGCCCGGCGAGCCGGTCTTGGAAGATCTTGCGATCCCCGCGCGCCGCCCGGCGGAAGCCGCGGGGGGAGACGCCGGCGGCGCGGTGGAAGGTGCGGACGAAGTTGGAGAGGTCGCCGAACCCGACGTCGAGCGCGATGTCGGTGATCGACCGGGCGCTGTCGGCCAGGAGGCGCGCCGCGCGGCGCAGGCGGGCGCGGACCAGGTACTGGTGCGGGGTCACGCCGACCACCCGCGCGAACAGCCGCAGGAAGTGGAACGGGCTGAGCCCGACCTCGCGCGCGGCGCCCTCGAGATCGACCGGCTCGTGCGCGTGCTCGTCGAGCCAGATCGCCGCCTCCACGGCGCGGCGACGGTCGCGCGCGAGGGCCTCGGGCGGCCGCTGCTCCCGCCCGGAGGCGACCTCGACGAAGCGGGCGGCGAAGAGCATTCCCGCCTCGTCGACGCCGATGTCGCTCCTGCCGTCGGCGGCCGCCTGGGCGAGCTCGCCGAGCACCATCAGCTCGGGCAGCGGCGGCACGCCGCCGGTCCGAAAGGCGTCGGTCGGGGCGCCGAGCGCCTCGATCAGCGGCGGCGCGAGGTGGACGGACAGGCACTCGTCGCCGCGGACGTGCTCGTGCGTGCACATGTACTCGTCGCCGGGGTGGCCGATGAGGAGCGACCCGGCGACGAGCTCGAACGACTCCCCGCGGACGCGGTAACCGAAGCTGCCCTTGCGCACGTAGGAGACCGAGAAGCCGCGGTGCTGCTCGACGAACGGCGCGTCGGCGGGGCCGGCGCTGCACCGGTAGTCGAGCACCGAGATGGCCCCGCGCTCCAGCACCGTCGTGACCAGCATGCCCCGCCGACTGTACCCGCCGCGGAGAGGCGGAGCAACGCGCGCCCCCGGGCCGCCTCGTGCGGCCGCGGCGGCGCTCGTCGATCTCGTCGATCTCGTCGAGCGCGCCTGTGCGCCGCTCAGGCCTGCGCCACGTCGCCGGGTTTGTAACCCCGGACCGTCGCGATCGGCAGGATCGCGGTGCCGATCCGGTCGATCTCGGCCACGTCGCAGAACCCGGCGCCGGTGAGCACCGCGGGGAGCTGGTCCGCGAGGTTGTCGTCGAAGCGGCGCGCGAGGGCGTCGTCGTGGCGGTGCGCGAGCCGGTCGAACCAGCGGAGCGCCCGCACGGCCGCCCGGCCCGGCGCGTTGCGCGGCGACCCGAAGTCGGCGAGGAGCAGCGCGCCGCCGGGGCGGAGCACGCGGAGGATCTCCTGCGCCGTCCGCCGTTTGTCGTCGGCGCCGAGGTGGTGGAACATGAGGCTCGACACCACGCGATCGAAGGTCCCGTCCGGGTACGGCAGCGCCCACGCCATGGCCCGCTCGAAGCGCACGCCCGCGCCGGCGCGCGCGGCCTTCTCGCGGGCGAGGGCGAGGACCTCGGCGTCGCCGTCGACCGCGTGCACCTCCACCCCGGGGTGGCGCTGCTGCGCGAGCACCGCGAGCGTGCCGGTGCCGCAGCCCACGTCGAGCACCCGCTGGCCGGGGGCGAGCTCCAGGTGCGCGACGAGCTGGCTCCGGAAGGCCTCCTCGCGGAATAGCAGCCGGATCGCCGGGTCGTAGAAGCGCGTCAGGGCGGCGGGGCCGAGGGCGTGGACGTATCGAGCGTTCGTCTGCATGGCGTCTCCTCCTTGAGGGTCTTGCCGGGGACGACGCACCGGCCGCGAGCCGATTACACCTGCCTCGCCCCGAAATGCGCCGGCCAGCGGGCCGCGCGTGCGCCCGCACCGGCCCACGAAGCCCGGCCGTGATCGTCAGGCCGTCCCCTCGAAGCCGGGCAGCGGATCGTACTCCTGATGGGGGTCGTCCTCCTCGCCGGGCTCGGCGCAGACCGGCGCGTCGTCGGCTCCGGTGCCGCCGGTGTCGCTGAGCAACCCGTCGAACGGCCCCGGGAGCGGCTCGTCCTCGTCCGCCTCGAGCAGCGCGTCCATCCCCTCCACCTCGCCGGTCGCGAGGTAGCGCTCCCACGCCGCGGGGTGGTCCCGGGCGCAGAGCGCCGAGAGCGCGGCGACGCCGAGGCGCACGATCGGCTTCCCGTCGGTGCTGCTGCGGGGCCGCGCCCTCAGCTCGCGCGGGGCGTACACCGTGAGCTCGAGGGGCGCCACGTCCGCGACGTGATAGTGGACGTACTCCCGGAGCTCGCCGCCCTTCTGGATCGTCACGCGCTCGCGATCGAAGGTCCAGCCGAGCGCCCGCACGTGCCGCTCCAGCGCCTCTTCGTCGGCGGGGAACACGTGCAGATCGACGTCGCTGCCGCGGCGGATATGGCCGGTGGAGACCGAGCCGATCAGCCGGGGCGAGAACGGCGCGAGCGCGCGCATTGCCTCCAGCGCCACGACGCGCAGCGCGAACAGCCGGCGCGTGCGCTGGCTCCCCTCGGCGCGCTCGGCGAAGAGGAGCAGCGCCTCGCGGATCTCCCCGTTCGAGGGCAGGTCCGCGGGCCGGTACCGCGCCCGCCGCCCCTCGACCTGGCCGAGGATCCGCTTCGCGGCCATCCGCTTGGCGGTGAAGTACTGGTCCACGCCTTCCTCGTACATGAGGCGCGCGGCCTCGGCGGCGATGCGGGCCCGCAGCCCGCCGGTTCGCTCGGCGCTCATCGGCTCACCCGCGCCGCGCGCGCTGCCGGCGCTGCCGCCGCGCCGCGCGCCGCCGCCGCCGCCGCGAGCGCCGGCGCCAGGGCCTGCCGCAGCCGGAGCATCGCGCCGCCGACCTGCCGGCCGCCCCGCGGCGCCCCGAACAGGCGCTTCTGCACGACCTGCTGCGCCACCCCGAGGCGGCGCGCGATCTCGCCCTGCGACAGACCGTCGAAGAAATAGGCCTCGACGACCTCGCGCTGCTTCGCCGTCAGCGCGGTCTCGACCGCATCCCGCACCGCGGCGCAGAGCCGGTCTCGCCCCGGCGGCCCGGCCTCGTCGCCCCAGAGCCGGCGATCGTCGCCCCAGCGATCCACGTCGCCGCAGAGGACCTCCCGGCGCGCCTTGCGCTCACGCGAGCGGCTCCTTTCGCAGATCATGGGCGGGGGCGGGCTCGCCGCCGATCGAGAGCAGGGAGAGATCCGCGCCGTCGAGCAGGACCTCCACGGCGGCCTCGGCGCTCAGCACGGCCGCGGCCGGCGAGCGGCCGCCGAGGTCCCACCGGCGGAGCCGCGTGAGGTCGGCGAGCGCCCTCGTGCGCCGGAGGCGCCGCTTCGTCGGGCCGGGCGCGCGCAGCAGGTGCAGGTGGTGCCGCACGAGCCAGACCACCCGCGGGCAGACGAGCTCCGCGAGGACGTCGGCGCCCTCCTCGGCGTGATCGGCGGAGGCGAACGCCTTGCCGACGTCGTGGAGCAGGGCCGCGGCCCAGAGCGAGCGATCCGCGGTCTCGCGGCGGGCCAGGTCGAAGACCTGCAGGGAGTGGAAGAGCGCGTCGCCCTCGGGGTGCCAGCGCGGATCCTGCGGCACGCGGTCGAGGGCGAGGAGGAAATCGAGGAGGTCCTGGTGCATCGAGGGGAGGGCGGTTGGGCCGCCCGCGGGGCGCGGGCGAGCGGTGCCCTTCACCCTGGGGCGCGGCCACACCCACCGGGAGGGCGCGCTGGCCGGGGCAGGGGAAGAATAGCGCGCCGCGGGTCCGCCGGACCCGCGTCCGGGTCCCCGCGCCGTCCTGCGCTCAGTCGAGGACCGCGGCGACCTCGACTTCGACCAGGTGATCGGGGTCGGAGAGCGCGCTGATGCCCAGCAGCGTGCCCGGCGGGACCGGGACGACTCCCAGCTTCGCGGCCGCCCGAGCGATCCCCTCGAGCAACAAGGGCATCTTGTCGGGAGTCCAGCCGACGGCGTAGATGGTCAGCTTCGCCACATCGTTGAAGGTGCCGCCGACCGCCGCCAGGGCGGTGGCGACGTTGAGATAACACTGCTCGACCTGAGCGGCGAAGTCGCCCACACCGATCGTGCACCCTTCGACATCCCAGGCGACCTGGCCCGCGATGAACACCAGTCTCGACCCGGTGGCGATCGACACCTGTCGGTACGCCTCGATCTTGGGCAACCCGCTGGGGTTCACCAGGGTGATGGCCATGCTGCCTCCTCATCGTAGGAGCCCGTGGGCTCGCGTTCTCCAAACCATCCGACCGTCGAGCAGGGCGGCATGCCCCGCCGCGCACAGGCTAGATGCGCCCGCCCCGCCGCGACCGGTAGGCCCGCCGCGCGAAACGGACCGATGAGCGCTGCTATACAATCGAGCGATGAACCGCGCGGCGGACCGCTTCGAGGGGCTGACCGTCTTCCTCTCCGTGGCGAGGCACCGGAGCTTCCGCGCCGCCGCCGCGGAGCTCGGCGTGACCACGGGCGCCGTGAGCCAGGCGATCCGCGCGCTCGAGCGCCGCGTCGGCCTGCCGCTCTTCTCGCGCACGACGCGCCACGTGGGGCTCACCGAGGCCGGCGAGCGGCTCCATGAGCGCCTCGCGCCCGCGGCCGGTGAGATCGGCGCCGCGCTCGAGGCGCTCGACGAGCTCCGGGGCCGGCCTGCGGGGCTGCTCCGCCTCACGGTCCCTCGGACGGCCGTGCCCTTCGTGGTCGAGCCGGTGCTCCCGCGCTTCCGCCGCGCTTACCCCGACGTGGCCGTCGAGATCTCGGTGAACGACGCCTTCGTCGATCTCGCCGAGGCCGGCTTCGACGCCGGCGTGCGGCTCGGCGACGGCCTCGCCCAGGACATGACCGCCGTGCGCCTCACGCGCGATCTCCGCTGGCTCGTGGTCGGCGCACCGGCGTACTTCGCGGCCCACGGCCGCCCCGAGGAGCCCGAGGATCTGCTCGCGCACACGTGCATCCGGTACCGATTCCAGAGCTCCGCGCTCTACCGCTGGGAGTTCGTGCGCGACGACCGCGAGGTCGCCGTGCACGCTCCCGGCGCGCTCACGGTCAACGACGCCTGTCTGGCGGTGTCCCTCGCGCGCGAGGGGCTCGGGCTCGCGTACGTGTTCGATCTCGCCGTCGCGGAGGACCTGGCGAGCGGGGCGCTCGCGACGGCGCTCGAGCGCCGCGCGCCGACGGGGCCCGGGTTCTACCTCTACTTTCCCGCCCGCGCGCAGACGCAGGCGAAGCTGCGAGCGTTCATCGATACGGCGCTCGCCGTGCTCATGCCGGAGGGCGGCTGACGCGGTCGGGAGGGTGGCGGCCGACGTGGCGCGTCGGTCACCGCGCGCGCTGCCAGGCGACGATCCGCGTCACCGCCTCGTCGACCTGCTCGACCGGGGCCGCGAAGGACAGCCGGACGTACCGCGCGCCGTCGATCCCGTCGAAGTCCGTGCCCGGCGTGAGCGCCACGCCCGTGTCGGCGAGCAGCCGCTCGCACCACGCGACCGAGTCGTCCGTGCCGACGTCGGCATACAGATAGAAAGCGCCGTCGGGCGGGGCGACCTTCCAGCCGAGCTCGGGCAGCCGCCGCAGCAGCAGGTCGCGCGCGGCCGCATAGCCCTCCACCAGCCGGTCCGCCTCGGCGTACGCCTCCGGGGTCAGGGCCGCGAGGGCCGCGTGCTGCGCCAGGGCGGGCGGGCACAGCGCGAGGTTCCCCGCCAGCGCGTCGACCGGGGCGACGAGCTTCGGCGGGAGCACGAGCCACCCCAGGCGCCACCCCGTCATGGCCCAGTACTTCGAGAAGCTCGAGACGACGACGGCGCCCGCGTCGCCGTAGCGCGCCGCCGTCGCCTGGCGCCCGGCCCACGCGCCGTACGTGAGGCCGTGATAGATCTCGTCGCTCACCAGCCGGACGTCGTGCTCCGCGCACCAGCGCGCGATCGCGTCGAGCTCCGCGGCGTCGACCATCGTGCCCGTCGGGTTCGCGGGGCTCGCCAGGATCAGGCCGTCGAGCCTTCCGCCGTCGTGCGCGGCCGTGAGCTGCGCCGTGGTCGGCTGGAAGCGGCTCTCCGGGCCGCACGGCAGCTCGACCGCCTCCACCCCGAGGGAGCGGAGGATGTTCCGGTACGCCGGGTAGCCCGGGCGAGCGAGCGCCACGCGGTCGCCCGGCTCGAACGCCGCGAGGAACGCGAGCAGGAACCCGCCCGACGACCCGGTGGTGAGGGCGACGCGCGACGGGTCGAGGTCGACGCCGTACCAGCGGCCGTAGTGCTCCGCGAGCGCGAGGCGCAGCGCCGGGATGCCGAGCGCCTCGGTGTACCCGAGGTCGCCGGCCGCGAGGAGCGCGGCCGCCCGCGCGCGCACGGCGGCGGGCGCCCCTGAGCCCGGCTGGCCCGCGCACAGGCTGATGACCGGCTCGCCCGCCGCGCGCCGCGCGTTGGCGGCGGCGAGCACCTCCATGACCGCGAACGGCGGCACCTGCGAGCGGCGGCTGATCCTCATGAACCCTGTCGAGTCGGGATGATGACGTTTACGCCATCATCCCGGACGGCTCAACGGCCATTTGCAGCGCTGAAGTGATGTCGTCGGCCGAGGAGATTCGGCCCGTGAGGCGGGGCGAGAACAGCGCAGAGCGGGTCGTGGCGACGACGCGTCCGCTCAGGCGATGAGCGGGGCGATGAGGAGCGAGACGACGCCCATCACCTTGATGAGGATCGAGATGCCAGGGCCGGACGTGTCCTTGAAGGGATCGCCGACGGTGTCGCCGACGACGGCGGCCTTGTGGGCGTCGGAGCCCTTCGCGTGGCCGTCGAGGCCGCCCTTCTCGATGTGCTTCTTGGCGTTGTCCCAGGCGCCGCCGCCGTTCGCCATCATCAGCGAGAGCACCGCGCCGACGACGAGCGCGCCGGCCAGCGTGCCCGCGAGCACCTCGGGGCCGGCCACGAAGCCGACGACGACCGGCGCGAGCACCGCGATGGCGCCCGGCGCGATCATCTCGCGGATGGCGGCCGACGTGGCGATGTCGACGATGACCTTGGGCTGCGGGTCGACGCCCGGCTTGCCCTCGAGCAGGCCGGGGATCTCGCGGAACTGACGGCGGATCTCCTCGACGATCGAGCCGGCCGCGCGGCCGACGGCGGTCATCGTCAGCGCGCCGACGAGGCAGGGGAGGAGGGCGCCGAAGAGGAGCCCCATGAGGACCTTCGCGTCGGTCAGATAGAGCACGAGCTCCGGGAGCCCCTTCGCGCGACGGACCGCGTCGACCTCCATGTTGAAGGCGGCGAACAGCGCGACGACGGTGAGCACCGCCGAGCCGATCGCGAAGCCCTTGCCGACGGCCGCGGTGGTGTTGCCGACCGCGTCGAGCTCGTCGGTGATCGCGCGGACCTCCTTGCCGAGGCCGGCCATCTCGGAGATGCCGCCGCCGTTGTCGGCGATCGGGCCGTACGCGTCGACGGTCATGACGATCGCGGTGCCCGCGAGCATGCCGACCGCGGCGAGCGCGATGCCGTAGAGGCCGAGGTAGTGGTTCGAGATCCAGCCCACGGCGACGAGGGTCACGAGCGGGATCGCGACGCTCTCGAGGCCGACCGCGATGCCGCGGATGACGTTGGTGCCGGGGCCGGTGAGCGAGCTCTGGGCCACCTTGTGGATGGGGCCCATCGACGTGTAGTAGTCGGTCACGAGGCCGACGATGGCGCCGCCCGCCGCGCCGGCCGCGAGGGTGATGACGGCGCCGAAGCTGAAGCCGAGCTCCGGGAGGATGGCGGCCGCCGCGAGCACGACGAGGAACGGCGGGACGATGAGCGCGAGGCGCAGCACCCGGGCCGGGGGCAGGTTCTTGAGCGCGCGCGTGATGAAGATGCCGACGACCGAGACCGCGAGGCCGATCGTCGCGAGGAGCAGCGGCAGCGACACGGCCATGGCGCGGAGCTCCAGCTCGCTCGCCGACGGCGCGAGCTGCTGCAGCTTGGCGATCGGCATCGTGAGGCCGAGCGCGATCGCGGCGACGACCGCGGCCACGTAGCTCTCGTAGATGTCGGCGCCCATGCCCGCGATGTCGCCGACGTTGTCGCCGACGTTGTCGGCGATGACGCCCGGGTTGCGCGGGTCGTCCTCGGGGATGTTCGCCTCGACCTTGCCGACGATGTCGGCGCCGACGTCGGCGGCCTTCGTGTAGATGCCGCCGCCGATGCGGGCGAAGAGCGCGATCGAGCTCGCCCCGACCGCGAACGAGTGGACGATCGTCGCGAGGTGCTCGTGGTTGCGGAACAGGGCGTAGATGCCGCCCAGCCCGATGAGGCCGAGCCCCGCGACGCAGAGGCCCATGACGGCGCCGCCGTCGAGCGCGGTGACGAGCGCGGTGGGCTTGCCGTGGGCGCGGGCGGCCTCGGCCGTGCGGACGTTGGCGTACGTCGCGGCCTTCATGCCGAAGAAGCCGGCGATGAGCGACAGGAACGCGCCGGAAGCGAAGGCGCCCGCCGCGAGGAGCCCGAGCGTCGCGGCCAGGAGCGCGAAGACGACGGCGGCGTAGACGGCGAGCACCTTGTACTCGCGCGCGAGGAAGGCCATCGCCCCCTCGCGGACGTAGCGCGCGATGCGCGCCATCGTCTCGTTGCCTTCGGGGGCCTTCTTGACACGCACGTAGAAGCTGCGTGCGACCATGAGCGCGACGGCGCCCGTTACGAGCGACTGATACGACAATGCATCCACGGGTGATGGTCCTCTCGATCGCTCCCGGCCGGAGCGAGCGCCGGCTCCCTCTTCCGTCCATGACGGCGGATCAAGTGGGAAATGGCGGTGCCGCGGTTCCCCGGGCCGCTCTGGGCGAAATCGGGGACGGCGTCAGCGGAACGTGGCGTCCGCGACGTCGTCCTGCTGGGTCCCGCGCCAGCCGGCGGCAACCGTGATGTTGGAATATTGCAATCAGGGGCGATGCGCGAGGCGCGCGCGTCGGGGGCGCCCCTGCTGGCGCGCGCTCGCGGTCGCCGCCCGGACGGGGGCGCTCAAGGGGCGTGATAGGACACGACTTGACCCTGATAGCGGTAATCGCCGGCGTTGGACCAGAACACGCCCTGGCCTTCCGGGGCGAGGACGCGCCAGGCGACGGGCTGTCCGAGCGCGAGCACGACGGTCCTGTCGCTCTCGAGGTCGTGCGCGTTGACGCTGCGGTTCCCGCCCGTGTCCGTCGAGAACAGCGTCGAGCCCCGGAGGGCCAGCCCCGCCATCGAGACCCCCTGATGGACCAGGGTCTTCTGCCCTCCGGCGATCGGCGCCTTGAACACGCCGCCGTCGCCGACGTTGGCCCAGTAGACGAACTCCGCGTCCACCGCGATCCCGGCCGGCTCGGCCTCGTTTTCGGCGATGACGGTCACCTCCCCGCCCGACTTCGCCACCTTGTAGACCTTGTTGGTCGCTGCGCCGCCGGTCCAGTAGATGTTCTCCGCGTCCTGCGCGAGGTGCTCGGGATTTCCGGCGCCTTCCGCGAGGACGACGGGCTCGCCGCCGTCGAGAGGCATCGTGTAGATCTTCTCGCCGAAGCCGTCGCCGAAGTAGAGGGCGGACGCGTCGCCGATGACGCTCACGACATAGCCGACCTCGACCAGCGTCTCCACCTCCTGGCTCGCCTTGTCGACGCGCCGGATCGCCGAGGGGATCACCGGATCATCGTCGCCGCCGCTCGCCCAGTACACGTGGGAGTCGTTGACCCACAGCGACTTGGGATCGGGATCGGCGGGGATCATCGCCTCCGCCGCGGCGGTGCCCGGCTTCACGCGGTAGATGAAGCCGTCGTTGTTGTCCCCGGTGGCGACGTCCTCGGTGCCGCCGCTCGCGAAGTAGAGGAAGGACCCGTCGGCGGCCAGCGCGTTCGGGTAGCGGTGCTGGCTCGCCATCGCGGTCGGCAGGGGCATCCCGGGGTAAACGCTGGAGAGGCGGTCGGTCTCCGTGACGACGCTCTCCTTGGAGACGTCGTGACGCGCGAGCGGCGCGAAATCGTTCGAGCCCTCCTGCGCGGTGAAGCCATAGGCGCCGAGGACCGTGTCCTCGCCCAGCTCCGCTTTGAGCGCGATGGTGATCGGCAGCGTGAGCGTGATCGGCTTGTCGAACGTCTGGCCCTCCGGGCCGAGGACGTACATGGGCCCCACCGCGCCCTCGGGGGCGTCCTCGACGCGCTCGACGGTGATCACCGTCTCCTCGCTCACCGCGCCCGACGGCACCTCGATCGTGAAGCCGTCCTCCGCGGTGAAGGTCCCGCCCTGCGCGTCGACGGAGAACTGGCCGGACCCCGGCTGCGCGCCGGTCCCCGACGTGTCGCCGCCGCCGGTCTCGCTCCCGTCGGCACCCCG
Source organism: Sorangium sp. So ce836 (assembly GCF_028553905.1). Taxonomy (NCBI): domain Bacteria; kingdom Pseudomonadati; phylum Myxococcota; order Polyangiales; family Polyangiaceae; genus Sorangium; species Sorangium sp. So ce836. Next base: position 1,860,230 of record NZ_CP102233.1, read on the forward strand.
ATCGTCCTTGTCCGTCCCACCGCACGACGCGCTGCTCAGCGCGGCAGCCGCGCACGCCAACACCACCAACAAGGTCCTTGTCATCGCTTCGCTCCTCCGCGGGCGGCCGTCGCCGCCATGTCATGGAAGGCCATGGTGCTGCTGAGCTCGCCATGGGCGCGGCTGCGGCATCACCATTGATCCAAGCAACAGCGTAGCGCCCCATGCGCGGCTGGCGAGCTGAGCCGGAGCACTGGACAACGTACGGTGTTTACCTGTCAGGGTTTTTCCATGCACGCAGTCGCTGCAGTCCTTGCCTGTCAGGGTCAACCCCATACGTGCCGTTGTGACGGTCTTTGCCCGTCAGGGGCGTCCCGGGTGTGCAGCCGCGCCGCGAGCCGCCGGCCGCTCCTGGGTCGTCGGGGCGGGGCGACGGCGGCGCGCCGGCGCGCGGATCAGGCTCGATGACGGTTTGTATCGCGCTGATGGGCGAGGAGCGCGTCGGCAGCGTCGACGCCCGGGGCGCAGCAGCCCGGCGTGCGCCGATCGGCGGGCCGTCGCGGCGGTGATCGGGCGCGCGTGGTCGTTCAATGCTGGCGAGCGCCTGGGCCGCCGCGCCGCAGGGCTACAGGCCAGTGTGAGTCCCCGTGATCCAGACGGTCGCGTGGGAGTCGTCGGACTGCGTGGCCCAGGTGCGGACGCGGTACTTGCTCGTGGCGACCTGCTGCGCAGTCCCGTAGTTCTCGTGGTAATAGGTGAAGGTCGGCGTCGAGCAGTGCCCGCGGCCGGTCAGCGCGTTGTCCCAGACCCACGCGCCCGCCTGCTCCTTGTACGTGAGCTGCACGAACTGGCTCGTGGCCCAGTCCCAGCGCTGCACGCGCGTCGCCATCTTGGTGTTCGCGCAGTCGCTCATCGCCTGCGCCGCGTCGCTCCACGAGGTGGAAGAGGAGCCCCAGAAGGTAGGAGCCACGTCGAAGCGGTACGTCTCCGGGGTCTGGTGCTGGTAATAGTTGGGCACGGGGAAATCCACGATGGTCGTCGCTCGATCCAGCCCGCTGGCCGGACAGATGCTGTCGATCCACTGGTAGGCGCGGACGTAATGCTCGCTCGCTCCGACCGCGGTGAGCTGCGCGCTGGTGAAGTTCGGGTCGGTCCCCATCGCGCAGGGGTCAGGGTTTCCTCCGAGCGCCTCGGCGCTCTCCGCCGTGTCTTCCTCGTCGAAGCTGCCGTCATCCGCCGCCAGGCAGCCCGTGACGCTCGAGAAGGTGATGAGACCGAGACCGACATGATACGCAGTAATCTTCATGGTGCGACTCCCCTTGGTATGCCTGCCTGTCAGACCGCGCCCGACCGAGGAGCAGGGAGCATGCCTACGACGATCCGCCTGATCGCTCCTGTGCGTTCAACGCTCTCGCAGCGCAAATTCGCGACGCGGGCCGTGGGCCGACCGCCGCTCGCCCGGCGATGGAGGCGGCAGCCTCCTCCATCGGCGGAGCGATGGAGGCTCGCGCCTCCACCTCGGCGAGGCCCCTGATCCCGTGGACGTGGACGAGCGCGGGCGCAGCCCGCCGGGCCCGCGGACCGGCGGGTCGATCGCGAGAGGCGGAGGCGCTGACCGGAGCGGCGCGCTGGCAGCGCTGCCACGCGGCGTACATGCTCGCCGACGCGCACGATGCGGTAAAGGTCGGTTGCAATCTTGCGCCCCGAGCGCCATGCCGCTCTCTGCGGGAGGCGCTTTTCGGGTGCAAGGCGCTGCCCGTTCGACGAGACTCCGCTCGTGAGAACGTCCTGAGGCCGTGGGGATCCCGCGCGCCTCCCCGGAGTGGCATCACGCCGTCACGAGCAAGACAGCGCTCATCGCAACCGCACGCACTTCCATGAAACATCGAGCTCTCGTCGCGTCGTTCGCCGCGCTCGCCGCGGCCGTGTCGTGCTCCCCGAGCGATCCGGGCCCTTCCGTGGACGCCGCGGCCGCGGCGAGCGGCGGCCAGGGGGGAAGCGGAGGCAGCGCGACCGCGGGCCCGGGGGGCGGATCGTCGAGCAGCAGCGGCGGCACGGGGGACGTGGGCGGGAGCGGGGGCTCACCGAGCGAGCCACGCCCCACGGTGACCGCCGCTCCGGGCACGGAGCTGGTCAGGATCGACACGGACGCGCTCCACCAATCGTTCGAGGGCTGGGGGACGAGCTTGTGCTGGTGGGCAAATCACGTGGGCGGGTGGGACGAAGCCAAGCGCGACGCGGTCGTCGAAGCGGTCGTCGATCCGGTGAGCGGCCTCGGCTACAACATCTTCCGCTACAACATCGGTGGAGGGGAGAACCCGTCCCACGAGCACATGAAGGAGCATCGCGAGATGCCGGGGTTCCAAGGCGCCGACGGGACCTTCACGTGGGAGAACGACGAACGCCAGCGCGCCATCCTCCTGCGCATCGCAGAGCGCGGAGCGGACCTGATCTTCGAGGCGTTCTCCAACTCTCCCCCGTACTGGATGACGAGCAGCGGCTGCGCCTCGGGCAGCAGGAGCGGCGGAGACAACCTCAAAGCCGACCACTACGACGACTTCGCCCACTACCTCACCGAGGTCGTGCGTCATTACAGGGACGAGCACGCGATCACCTTTCGCACGCTGGAGCCGCTGAACGAGCCTTACGCCAACTGGTGGAAATCGGATGGCTCCCAGGAAGGTTGCCACTTCGACCGGGCGAGCCAGGAGAAGATCATCCGAGAGGTGGCCGCGCAGCTCGCCAGCAAGGGCCTCGACGAGACGGTGGTCAGCGCGTCGGACGAGAACAGCATGGATGATGCCGTCCGGAACATCGGCGCGTTCGGCGCGGAGACGCTCGCCGCTTTCCAGCAGATCAACGTCCACTCCTACGCGGGCAGCCAGCGCAAGGAGCTCCGGCAGCTGGCGACCCGGCTCGGCAAGCGGCTGTGGCAGTCGGAGTCGGGGCCCCTCGGGCAGAGCCTGAGCGACGACACGGACGCGGCGCTGTTCATGGCGGAGCGCATCATCCGGGATCTGCGCGAGCTGAGGCCGGAGGCCTGGGTGGATTGGCAGTCGGGCGATCCGTCGCGCAGCTGGGCGAGCTTCACGCTGAACGACCGCGAGCAGTCCTACACGCCCATCAAGCGCTTTTACATGCATGCCGGCTTCAGTCGCTACATCCGGCCCGGCGCGACCTTCGTCGAGGTCGACAGCGAGGACATGGTGGCCGCGGTCAGCGCCGACGGGCGCTCTCTCACGCTCGTCGTCCGCAACGGCGATCGCGACGCGAGCCGCGGCTACACGTTCGATCTCACGCGGCTCCCCACGGTCGGCCTCGCGGCGGAAGCGCACCGCACCTCGCGCACGGAGGACCTCGATCGGCTGCCCGACATGGCGATCGAAGACTATCGCTTGGTGGCCACGGTCCCGGCCTTTTCCATCACCACCTTCGTCATCCCGATGCCTTGACGGGGCCTCGTCGCCCCCGGCCGCGCGTCGCCCGGCCGCTCCTGCGCCGCGCGCCGGTAGGCCGCGGGCGTCGCGGCGAAGTGCCCCCGGAACAGGCGCGTGAAGTGGCTCGTGTCGCGGAAGCCCCAGCGCGCGGCGATCTCGAACACCGCGTCGTCCGGGCGGGTCGCGAGCTCGCTCGCCGCCCGCTCGAGGCATAACGTCCTTGGGGCGAAGACGGCCGCCGAAGTGCTCTCCTGACCGTTGACGGATGCGGCCCGACAGGGCGATGGTTCAGACGGGCTTCGCCCGCGGATTATCGCCAGGGCGTCATGCGCCAAGGGGCACGGACATGGGACGCTTCAGTTGCCAGTGTGGCCACGTGTTCAGCGACGTCGGTTGCCCGAACGACAGCATGCACGTCATACGCGACCGAGACATGGACACCTATGGTCGTCACGTGTGGCGGACATACCAGCTCTGCGACGTCGAGCGAGGCGGCATGCTTCCCGAGCCCGGTACTCAGGAGTCCAAGGATTTCCATGAGAGCCTTTATGCCGAGCTCGATCTGGAGGGTGAGATGTGGGAGTGCCCGAAATGCGGACGCATCCACTGGCGACGGCCTGGCCACGATCGGTTCCAATCGTACGTGCCGGCGGACGGCGACGCATGACCCGCCCACGCGGCGGACCGGCGAGAGCGTTGCCTCGTCGTTCGTCGGCCGTCGTGCGCCGGCCGCTCATCGGCACAACGTTGGGCGGCGGCGTGCTGGCAGCCGTCACGGAGCCTTCTCAGCTCGCTCGTCCTTGCGCGAGGTCAGGTGGCGCCGAGGAGGTTCTTGGCGCGGGGCGACTCGGGTCAGACCGCCGGCGGCTCGGTCTGGCGTTGCCACGCGCGGTGCGTGGCGATCGCCTTGATGAACGCCGGGGCCGCCTCGGCCATCGCGTCGTCGGGCAGGACGAGCAGGCCCGGGTCGGCGCCCGCGGCCGCGGCGGCCTTGATGCCCGCGGCCGCGGCGAGCGACGCGGCCGACGCCGGGACGAGCAGCGGCTTGCAGTGGCGGTACTGGAGCTGGACGAACTCGACCGCGAGCCCGTCGCGCGAGAGCGCGTCCGCGCCCGCGCCGGGCGGCAGCGCCGCCGCGTCGAAGAGGACGCTCGGGGCGGCCTCGATCGTGACCTCGACCGGCAGCTCGTCGCCCTCGGCGGCGCGCACGACGCCGAGGCGCTGCCCGACGTAGCGGGGCACCGCGCCCTCCAGCAGCAGCGCGTCGTAGAGGGCGCCCGACGCCGCGGAGCTCACGCCGTCGGCGACGAGGATCGCGACGCGGCGGCCGAGGATGCGGCCGTCGCCGGGCCGGGCGAACAGCGACAGGGCCGGCGACACCGCGACCTCGGGGGCCTTGACGGGCGGCGCCGCCATCGAGAGCGGCTCGGGGAGCGGCATGCCGAGGTCGGCCGCGACGCGCGCGGCCAGCGCCTCGTCGACGTTCCGCAGCATCCGGACCATGCGCTCGCGGATGGCCTGCGTCTGCACGCGCGTCAGCTCGAAGCGGAAGGCGCGCGCGATGTGCTCGCGCTCGACGGGCGTCTGGCTCGCCCAGAACAGGCGCGCCTGCGTGTAGTGGTCCGCGAACTTCTCGGGGCTCGCGCGCAGCTTGTTCGGCTCGGTCGCGGCCTGCTGCGCCAGCAGCCGCTCGGCGACCGAGGCGAAGCCGCGCGCGCCGGCCTGGAACGGGCAGCCGCCGGCGAGCGAGTTGGGCTCGTAGCTCACCCGGCCGCGGTTGATCGCCTGGCGGTGGAACCCGTCGCGCTGGTTGTTGTGCACCTCGGCGATCGGCGCGTTGATCGGGATCTCGTGGAAGTTCGGCCCGCCGAGGCGCGAGAGCTGCGTGTCGAGGTACGAGAAGTTGCGGCCCTGCAGCAGCGGGTCGTTCGTGAAGTCGATGCCGGGGACGATGTGCTGCGTGCAGAACGCGACCTGCTCGGTCTCGGCGAAGAAGTTGTCGGGGTTGCGGTTCAAGACGAGCCGGCCGACGGTGCGCAGGGGCGCGAGCTCCTCCGGCACGATCTTTGTCGCGTCGAGCACGTCGAAGCTCCACGTCTCGGCCTCGGCCTCGGTGAACGTCTGGATCTGCAGGAGGTACTCGGGGAACGCGCCGCCCTCGATGGCCTCCCAGAGGTCGCGGCGGTGGAAGTCGGGGTCGGCGCCCGCGATCTTCACCGCCTCGTCCCAGTCGAGCGAGTGCGTGCCGAGCACGGGCGTCCAGTGGAACTTCACGAGCGTCGCCTCGCCCGCCGCGTTGACGAGCCGGAAGGTGTGCACGCCGAAGCCCTGCATCGTGCGGTAGCTGCGCGGGATCGCCCGGTCGCTCATCTGCCACAGGACCATGTGCATCGACTCGGGCATGAGCGAGATGAAGTCCCAGAAGGTGTCGTGCGCGCTCGAGGCCTGCGGCATCTGGTGGTGCGGCTCGGGCTTGACGGCGTGCACCACGTCCGGGAACTTCATCGCGTCCTGGATGAAGAAGACGGGGATGTTGTTGCCGACCAGGTCCCAGTTGCCCTCTTCGGTGTAGAACTTCACGGCGAAGCCGCGCACGTCGCGCACCGTGTCGGCGCTGCCGCGCTCGCCGGCCACGGTCGAGAAGCGCACGAAGACGGGCGTCCGCTTGCCGACCTTCGCGAAGGGCGCGGCCTTGGTGAGCGAGGTGATGTCTTCGGTGCACTCGAAGTAGCCGTGCGCGCCCGAGCCGCGCGCGTGCACCACGCGCTCGGGGATGCGCTCGTGGTCGAAGTGCGTGATCTTCTCGCGCAGGATGAAGTCTTCGAGCAGCGTCGGGCCGCGCAGCCCCGCGCGCAGCGAGTGCTGGTTATCCCCGACGGGGACGCCCTGATTCGTCGTCAGCGCCCGGCCGAGCGAGTCGACCCGGTGCTTTTGCAGCGGCCCCTGGTTCGGGTTCGCGCCGGGCGCCGCCTTGGCGCCGTTCTTCTCGGACTCGTTGCTCTCGGTGATCGTGCTCGCGGTCGCGTCGAGGTTCTCGGGCTTCGCTGTGGCACCCTGCGGCGGCTGTGGCACTTTGCCGCGCAGCGCGTACTCGGCTGGCTTGTTCACGTTCTCGGGGATTGCGGCGACGAGCGCCTCGGTGGCGTCGACCTTCGCGTCGAGGCGATCGGCGGCCGCGACGTTGCGCACCCCGGCGTCGTCGCTGCTGGTCCCGCTGCCGAGCGCGGTCGCCGCGCGCTCGAGGAGGCTGCGTTTCGGCCGTGCCGCCCGTGGCTTCGCGGACGGGCCGCCCATCGATTGTTTCGCGCTGCCCGCGCCTTTCTCGGCCGGCGCCGGATCTTTGGATGATGACTTCGCAGGATCTTTGCGATCGGTCATGAGATGGCCTCCTGGGGGGACCGGGGCTTCAGCAAAGAGCGCACCAACGGTCGAGAGGCGTGCGGGCGACCGAGGCGCGGCGGGGCCCGTTGCGGCGCTCCGGCTGGCTCGCTGCGGACTCGCCCACGTTCCGTCTTCCGTCTTCCGTCTCCCGTCTTCCGTGCTCGTCACTTCGTGCGCGTGCGCGCGAACTCCGGAGAATCGCGCACGAGCACGAGGGACGAGGGACGAGAGACGAGAGACGAGCACGAGAGACATCCACATCAACTCCGAGCGAAAACTATGCTGGCTCTCTTCCTCGGTCTGCTCCCCTCGCTCCCCGCGCGCGCTCCGCCCCGCGATCCCGGCGCCCAGTCCGCGCCAGCGCGATGGTACAAGACGAGCTCACACCCGCCATGAGCACCGCCCGCCTCCTCTCCTCCACCGCCCTCCCGCTCCAGCGGGGCCAGAACCCCCTCGCCCGCCGCGTCGAGACCCGGCATGGCTTCCCCGTCCTCCCCGGCGGCTTCCCGGTCGTGGGCCACATGCCGGCGATCGCCGTCGACGAGCTCGGCCTGCTCCGCGAGGGCCAGCGCCGCTTCGGCTCCCTCTTCTTCTGGACCCACGGCTTCCAGGCCTGGCAGCTCGTCTACGCCTCGAACGAGGCCTTCTCGCTCTTCAAGAACAAGACCGTCGACTCCTCGTACCTGACCGAAGGCGGGGTCGGCCACCTCTTCGGCCAGACGCTGATGGCCCACGACGGCGCCTCCCACCGCCACATCCGCACCGCCATGAACGGGCCCTTCTCGCCGAAGGGGCTCGACGCCGCGGAGGTCGGCGCGATCGTCGCGACCAGCGTCGAGCGCAAGGTCCGCTCCTGGCTCGGCCGGCGCGACGTCCTGGTGCTGCGCGAGACCCGCGAGCTGGCCCTGGAGGTGATGTTCAAGATCACCGGCGTCGAGGACGACGAGCTCCCCGAGTGGCGCCGCCACTACGAGGATCTGATGCTCCTCATCCTCAACCTGCCCTTCGACGTGCCGGGCTCGCCGAGGCGCCGCGGCCTCCGCGCCCGCGGCTGGCTCGACGCGCGCATCCGCCGGATCCTCGCCGACGTGCGCGCCCGCGGCGAGGCGAAGGGGCTCCTGCCCGCGCTGCTGGAGGCGCGCGACGAGGACGGCGCGCCGCTCTCGGAGCACGATCTCGTGGGCAACCTCCGCCTGCTCCTCCTCGCCGGCCACGAGACCTCGGCCTCGACCATGGCCTGGTGCGTCGCCCACCTCGCCGAGAGCCCCGCGATCTGGCGCGCGCTCCGCGAGGAGGCGTCGAGCGCGCCGGATCTCCCCCGCTCGCCCGCGGAGCTCCGCCGCTTCCCCTTCGCAGAGGCCGTGTTCCGCGAGGCGCTCCGCCTCCACCCGCCGGTGCCCCACGACGCCCGCCGCGCCGTCGCCGATTTCGAGCTCGAAGGCCGCACCGTCCCCCGGGGGACCAGCGTGGCGATCCCGCTGGTCCTGCTCTCGCGCGATCCCCAGCTCTACCCGGATCCGGACAGCTACCGCCCCGAGCGCTGGCTCGGCCGCAAGGAGGCGATCTCGCCGCTCGAGATCGCCCAGTTCGGCGGCGGCGCGCACTTCTGCCTCGGCTATCACCTCGCCTGGATGGAGATCGTCCAGTTCCTCGTCGCGCTCGGGCGGGCGCTCCCGGCCTCGGGCCCCAGGCTCCAGGGCGGATTCCCGGCCTCGCGCTACCTCCCGGTGCTCCGGCCCGCGGCGGGCACGCGCGTCCGCTTCGACGGCTGAAGCACCGCCGGGCGCACGCTCACAGGCCGGGAGCTCTCGAGCTCACCCCCTCGTGGGCGAGCGCCGAAGCCAGCCTCTCGCTCGGAGTTTCACTCGCTTTCTACGCAGATGGCATCACCGAGCTCGCGAGAGTCGGTCGCGCGGACGCCGCAACCATAACCTGCACCGTCAATGGAGCCCCCTCCACCGATCCTCGCGATCCCCCAGTACCCGACGTGAGTGCATATCTCCTCCGAGTAGGCGGAGACGGTGGCGAAATCCACGTGCTCGAAGCCTTCGAGGCACTGCTCTCCGCCTCTCACCACCGCGAAGGTGGTCCCGTCGATGTCAAAGAGCTCGTAGTTGGGTTTGCAGAGCGTGTATTCCAGCTCGCGGGTATCGTCAGCATGCTGCTGGCAGTTGTTCCACGGGCCATCGATCGAAGAGCCGCCTGCGATACGAAAGACTCCTGAATAGGGGAGCTCATCGCAGCGGGCGACAAACGTCCAGAAGGCGTCGACCGCGGTCAACGGCGTGTATCCTGCGGGGCAGCCTTCTCCTTCGTAGACTCCGAACTCCACCGCCTGAGCTTCGGCGGGTGCGCTCAGCGAGATGCCTCCGGCGACAAGGCTGCAGATCAGGGCGCGCATGGGCGTCATGTGAGAGATGTGTTTCATTCGTTTTGCCAATGTGTTGGTATGGTAGTTTATGTCTTCGGGCCAAGCGCGTGTTCGGGTGCATGGATTCATGGGTGCACCTTCGTCACGCCGCAAGAGGATGGCGGCAGGGGCCGCCGGAGCAGGAGGCCCGGAGGCGGGCGAACGAAGCCCGCCCCGCAACCGCTCAAGGCTCACGTCCAGAGTATGCGGTGCTACCAGGAGCAGTGCCAGGCGGCGATATGGAACGGCGGCGTTCGAGGAGTGGAACGAGGCGACATCCCGCTGTTCGCACCGAGCTGCATCTTTATGATAGGCGCGTCGGCTCGGTCGAGCGACGGCCACGGCCTGGCCATCGGCATGAGGCAATAGCGACGAGCCGCTCGGCTTCGACCGCGCGACGGAGCTCGACGTCAGACCGGCTCTGCCCTCGCCGGGGCGCTCAGGCGGGCGCGGGGCGCGCGAACGCGCCGAGGAAGCGCGTCGCGAGGGCGGTGTCGCCGGCGATCTCGACCCCGCGCGGCTCGTGTCCAGCGAAGACGACGGCGCGGAGCGTGCGCGCGGTCGTGGTGATCGTCGCGTCGGGCGCCTCCGGCTCGCCGCGCGCCACCGACAGGGCGCCGCGCGCGATCTCGACCGAGAACGGCTCGCCGTCGAGGACGACCGCGAGCCTCCCGCGCGAGAGCGCGCCGGGGTCGAACGTGGTGCGGAGCGCGATCATCAGCGCGCTCGGGCTGAGCTCGCCCCGCGGCAGAGGGACGGCCCGACTTCCCCACCGGGCCAGCGACACGAGCACCGGCTCGAGCTCGCGCCCCCGGGGCGTGAGCTCGTAGACCGTCGCCGCGACCGGCGGCGCGAGCGCGCGCCGCTGCACCACGCCGGCGTCCTCGAGCTCCCGCAGCCGCTGCGACAGCACGTTGGGGCTGGCGGAAGGGAGCCCGGCGCGCAGATCGGTGAAGCGCCGCGGTCCGAGGAGGAGCTCGCGCACGACGAGGAGCGCCCACCGCTCTCCCACGCGGTCGAGAGCGCGCGCGATCCCGCACGGATCCAGGTAGCTACGCATGGGGTCCACGATGGAGTTTGACTTCAGGACCGTCCAGTCCTAATTTAGGACTAAGATCTTCCAACGAGGTCGCGCGAGGAGGCTGGGATGAGAAGGCTGACGGTGTTCGAGAACGTCTCGCTGGACGGCTACTTCGTCGATGCGCGAGGCGACATGAGCTGGGCCCACGCGTCCGCCGCGGGTGATCCCGAGTGGGCGCGCTTCACCTCCGAGAACGCGAAGGGCGGCCGGGGCACGCTGCTCTTCGGCCGCAAGACCTACGAGCTCATGGCGGGCTTCTGGACCACCGAGACCGCGCGCCAGCAGATGCCCGAGGTCGTCGAGGGCATGGCCCGGCTGGAGAAGGTCGTCGCCTCGCGCACGCTCGAGCAGGTCGGCTGGACGAACGCCTCCCTGCTCCGCGGCGACCTGGTGGAGCGGGTCGCCGCGATGAAGCAGGGCAGCGGCGAGCCGATCCTGGTGATGGGGAGCGGCACGATCGTGGCGCAGCTCGCGCGGGCCGGGCTCATCGACGGCTACACGTTCGTCATCGTGCCGATCCTGCTCGGCGGCGGCCGCACCCTCTTCGAAGGCCTCGACCGCGCCATCGCGCTCCGCCGCGTCTCGGAGCGCACCTTCGCGAACGGCAACATCGTCGCGACCTACGAGCCGAGGTGACGCGCGCGCCGAAGGGTCACGCGCGCCACGGCGCGGTGACTCGGCATCCTAGAGTCGTGTCAGAGCGCTAGGGCCGACCGCGGGCGGGGGCGCCGTGGCCCTCCTGGAGGTGCCGCGCGAGCAGGCTGTCGCCGAAGTCGTCCTGCAGGTCGCGGAACACGGTGTGGATGTGATCGCCGCCGCGGTTGTCGTACTCGATGAGGTGGGTGGGGCCGTGGATCCGGTAATAATGCGACTGCTTCGGTGAGGCGCTGCCCGCCCAGGCGAAGTGCAGGCGCTCCACGCCGGCGCGCGCGATGCGGTCGAGGTGCCCGTCGGCGACGTCGGCCGGGAAGTTGCGGGCATAGGCCTCCAGCAGGCGCAGCAGCGCGGCGCGCTGGGCCGGGGTCATCTCGGCCGCTGGCAGGCCCTCGAAGCCTGCCAGCGCGGCCCGACGGGAGGCCTCGGTCACGAGGTCGGGCGGCGCCGTGGCGGCGATCACGGCGCGCTGGCGCTGCGCGGGGGTGAGGGAGGCCAGGAACGCGCGGCCGAGGTCCTCCTCGACCGCGAGCACGCGCAGGCCCTTCCGGGGCCCCGAGGGCACCTCGGCGGGGTTGGCGCCCAGGAACGCCGGGGTGGTGGCCACGCCGCCGCCTGCGGAGGTGAAGTTGAGCGAGACGTGGTGTCCCTCGAAGCGAAAGCCCCACGGGGCCTCGGGCCCGGGCTGGCCGAAGAGGGCGAGGTGGTAACGGCCCGGGTCGCGGAACGCCGGGTTGCCCTCGATGCCCCCGAGGATGCCCTCGAGCAGGAGGACGCCCTCCACCTTGCGATACCCCTCCGGGCTGAGGCCGGCCCGGAGCAGCGCGTGCGCCGCGCTGCGCTCGCCGCCGTCCATGTCGCCGAGCGCGAGGCCGGCGCGGCGGCGCGGGACGTAATGCCAGTCCTCGCGTTCGCCGCTCCGGAACGCGAGCAGCGCCCGGCCGCGCGCCTCGCCGTCGAGGCCGTCCAGGAAGGCGCGCGCGGAGGCCGCGATCGCCTCGGCCGTGGCGCGCCCCGCAGCGCCGCCCGGCGGAGGCGCGGCGCCAGGCGGCCCGCGGGCGCCGGCGGCCCGGGCGGGGAGGGCAGGGGGCCCTGCTCGGCGGCCTGCTGGGCCGTCGCGGACGGGCCGCCCGGCGCGGCCGCGGGCTCGCCGGGCAGGGCTTCCTGGGGTCGCACGCTGTTGCAGGAGGTCGTCGTCACGAGCACGAGGGTAGCCCCGATCCGCGAGCCCGGCCCGCACGGGCGGGAGCAGCGCGACCGGAGCGCGCGCGGAGCTGCGCCGGCCCGCGCGATCGTGCCGTCGCCCGGGCAGGCGAGGCGATGTCCCGCTGCGTCCACGCCCGCGGCGCGCCCGGCGATGCTCCGCATGCGCGCAGCCTAGCAGGTCGGCAGCGCAGAGCGCGCCCGCGCCGGATGCCACGGCGGTGCGCGGCGAAGGCACGAGCTCGCGGGCTGGCCGCGAGCGTCGATGTGTGGGTCGACCTCGGAGGGCTTCGCGCGGGCTGAGCTGCCCCGCGCCCTCGCGGCGGCTCAGAAATCCACCACGGCGTCGTAGGCCGGCTTCGGGTCGTGGTCGACGTCGAAGAGCAGGGGGAAGTCCTTGCGCCCCGAGCTGAACTCGGACAGCCAGGTGTTGTCGTCCGCGATGCCCCAGAAGGTGACGCCCGTGATGACGGACCGGTACTTCCGGAACAGCTCGAAGAACTCCCCGTAGCGCGCGGCTTGCTTGGCCTTCAGCGCGTCGGTGAAGGTCGCGGTCGTGTAGAACGTGCTCGGGTTGTACGTCACGCCGGGGATGTACAGCGAGATGTCGAGCTCGGTGACCTGCACCTCCAGGCCGAGCGACGAATGCAGCTCGATGGCCTCTTCCATGTTGGCCACGTGCTGGTAATAGGCCTGGTTCGTGGTCACCGTCGAGGGCTCGATGTTGAGGTGAGCCTGCAGCCCGACGCCGTGGACCGGCACGCCCTGCTCGAGCAACCCTTTGAGCATCTTGTAGATGCCCTGCTGCTTGGCGGGGAGGTAGTTGTAGAAGTCGTTGTAGAACAGCTTGGCGTCCGGATCGGCGGCGTGCGCGGACTTGAAGGCCTCCGCGATATAGCTCTCGCCGATGATCTCGTACCAGCGGCTCCGCTGTCCATCTGCGAGGTTGCCCGTGCGGTACGCGCCATCCTCCATCGAAGTGCGTCTTCAGCAGCGAGGCGTGCGTCATGTACGACTGCGAATCCACCGCTGCCCCGATCGGGAAGTAGTTCTTGTACCTGTCTGCCAGTTTGTTGCGGTCGCCGTCCGGCGGGCCGCCACCGCCGGCGCCGCCCGCGCCGCCGTCGCCGCCCACGCCTGCGGAGGTCGCGTCGGCCATTGCGCTGCCTCCGCCCTCGTTCGTCTGACCACCGCTGCCCGCCGCGTTGCCGCCAGCGCTCGCGGTGCTCGCGGATGTTCCTCCCGTCTGAGCCGTGCTCGTGGTGCCGCCGGCGGCGCCGTCCGCTGCAGGATCGTCGGGACCCGACGTTGACGAGTCGCACGACCAGAGCAGGCAGGTGAGCAGCCCAATCGAAATCAGATTCTTGCGCATCGGCGTGATCCCTCGAGCGCGGACCATACCCAAGCTCTGAGCCGCCAGGCGAGCGTGGCTTTTGTCGTTTCGGCCGAGCAGCGCGCAGCCAGCGCACGAGCCAGCTAGGTACAGCAAAACGTTACGACGGCGGCGGCGGGGAGAGGGAAATCCCGCGGCCCGCCGGCACATCGCCCCGCCCGATCTCCACGGCCGCCACCATGGAGACCGCGAGCTCCGCGTCCTCTCCCGCGGCTGCCCGGAGCACGGGGCGCGCCTCCACGGCCGGGCCGGCGTGGCGCCGCGCCGAGGGGGAGCGCGTCGCCCGCGCCCTCCGCGTGGAGCAGCGCGGGAGCTGCGCCACAGTGGGCCAACTCTGCCTCATCGATCGCGCCCGCCGCTCCGCTGCGCTGCTGGCCAGCGGAGCTGCGCCATCCACGGGTGCCCTGGGTCGGCGGGGAGTCGGTGTCACGGGCCGCGGCGCTCCTCGCGCCGCCCTGGCACAACACCTGCTCTGCCGGGTCGCATGCGCAAGCTCCAGGTCCTTTCAGCCCTCCTCCCACTGTCCCTGATCTTCGCCGGCTGCGTCTCCGACAGAACCGAACCGGAGCCACAGTCAGCGTGCAGCGACCGAGGCGCACCGCCGTGCGTCGCCGCCTCCGACAAAGAGCGGATCCACGACCCTCAGGTCTCGGACGTCGAGCGCGACGACCTCGCCGACGGCAACACGAGGTTCGCGCTCGACCTCTATCACGAGCTCGGCGCCCAGCCGGGCAACCTCTTCTACTCGCCGTACAGCATCTCGAGCGCGCTGGCGATGACGTACGCGGGAGCGCGCACCGAGACGGAAGAGCAGATGGCGAGCACGCTGCACTTCACGACGCTGTCCCAGGAGCGGCTGCACCCGACGTTCAACGTCCTCAACGGGGTGCTCGAGAGCCGCGGCGAGGGGTCGAGCGGGGCGGGCCGCGGCAAGTTCCAGCTCAACATCGCCAATGCGCTCTGGGGTCAGATAGGCCATCCGTTCCTGCCCTCGTTCCTCGACGTGCTCGCGGAGCACTACGGGGCGGGGATGACCCTCCTCGATTTCGCGGGGGCGGCCGAGGCGTCGCGGGAGATCATCAATGACTGGGTGGCCGAGCGCACCGAGGACCGGATCAAGGACCTTCTACAGGCGAACGACGTCCAGAGCACCACGCGGCTCGTGTTGACGAACGCGATCTATTTCAACGCGGCGTGGAAGTTCCCCTTTGACGAGGACGCGACGGCGCCGGGCGACTTCACGCTGGCGGACGGCTCCAAGGCGTCCGTGCCGATGATGACCAACACGGCGCACATGCGGTATCACGAGGACGACGGGTACCAGGCGGTCGAGGTGCCGTACCAGGAAGACCGCCTGTCGATGGTGCTCGTGCTGCCATCGGACCTCGGCGAGTTCGAGGCGGGCTTCGATTTCTCGGCGCTCAGCACCCTCCTCGTCTTCCGAGAGACGCGGAACGTCACCATCACGTTGCCGAAGTTCAGGGTGGAGTCGCGGTTCGATCTCATCCCGCCCCTCAAGGAGCTGGGGATGACCGCCCCGTTCTCCAACGCGGATTTCTCGGGGATCGACGGGACGCGAAACCTGTCCATCAGCGCCGTGGTCCACAAGGCGTTCGTCGACGTGAACGAGGCCGGCACGGAGGCCGCGGCGGCGACGGCGGTGGCGCTCGACGAGAGCGCGCCCGAGACCGCGGCCATCCGCTTCGATCGACCGTTCGTCTTCTTCATCCGGGACAACGACGCCCGCACGATCCTGTTCGTGGGCCGCGTGGCCAACCCGTCCACGTGAGCGCTGCGAGCCCGCGCGGGAGCGAGGCGCTCGCGGAAGCGCGCGCGGGTTCGAGGGCGGCCTGGCGGCCGGAGCGCAGGTCGCCGCCCCCTGACGAAGCGGGCGCATCAGCTGGCGGCGAACTCCCGCTCGTGGATGGAGCGCACCTTCTCCAGCACCCTCGGACCATGCTCCAGGAACGGGAGATCCATCGCGCGGTCCTTTCTCAAGTAGACGCCCGAGCGCTCCCGGTGCGCGCCGAACGCCCCCTCGTACAGCCGCGAGGCGCCCTGGGTCGGCGGCGGGAAGAAGAGCCTCATCAGCGTCTTCACGAAGAACGGCAGCCCCGACCGCTTCCCCTTCCTCAGCGTGTTGTTGGCCCCTGGATCCACGCTCCGGATCTTGATCCCGTCCTCCTCGAGCAGCGGCGCCACCTCACGCGTCCAGAGGGAGAGCGCGAGCTTGGACGTCGCGTATGGGCCGAAGAGCTGCTTGAACGACGCCGGGCGCTCCAGGGCGTCGGGGTCGAAGCGCCTCGTCATGTCGAACGCGTTCGAGGAGGTGTTCACGACCGTCTTCAAGGCCCCCCTCCGCAGCAGCTCCCTGAGCTCCATCGCGATGACGTACGGCGCCACCGTCTGGAGCTCGAAGTGCAGCTCGCGACCTTGCCTGGAGAAGGTCAGCTCCGGGACGCTGCCGCCGGCGTTGTTGAACAGCACATCGATCCTCTCCTCGCTCGCCTTGATCGCGCCGAGCGCGCGCCTGAGGCTCTCGAAATCGGACAGATCTGCCGTGTGGACACGGAGCCTCCGGCGCTCGAGGCTCTCCCGGAGCAGCGGATCGCCCTCGGGGAACCCCGAGCGGTTCAGCGCGACGACCTGAAAGCTTTCCGACAGCAGGCGGCGCGTGAGCTCGAGGCCGATACCGTGGCTTGCGCCCGTGATGAGCGCGACCTTGTCGTGTTCCGTGGTGTTCATCGTTGCTCCTGTGAGGGCCGCCTCCCCGCGCGCTCTTCGGCGGACAACGACCGTGGACGCGCCGATCGCCCGAGCCGACCGGCGCGCGTACGGAAAGGTCGTTGGCCGCAGCAAAGCGGCCTCCGGCGATGCGCCCCGCGCGCGACGGCCCATGCGCGCGACGGTCGCGCGGAGGCCGCGGCGCCGCTCAAAGCGGCGGCGATGGATGGACTCCGTACCCGTGAAGGCGCGCTCCCTCGCCCGAAATCGCGCGAAATCGCTGGAGGTCGGCGGGGAGCCGCGACAGGAGGAAGAATGTGCTACTGAGTAGCATTTGTCAAGGAGAGGCACCCCGATCCTGCGTGTGGTAGGCTGGCGCCATGGCGGAGGGCCAGGCCCCGGGGCTCCGAGAGCGCAAGAAGGAGCGGACGCGCGCGCAGATCATCGAGACCGCGATCGACCTCTTCCTGAAACATGGGTACGAGCAGACGACGCTCGACGAGGTGCTCGGAGCGGTCGAGATCTCGCGGAGGACGTTCTTCCGCTACTTCGAGTCGAAGGAAGACCTGCTCATCGCCTGGATGGACCAGCTCATCGAGGTGGCGTGCGCGTCGATCCGCGCGCGCCCTCGGAGCGAGGCGCCGGTCGTCGCGACGCGCAACGCGATCCGGGATACCGTCGGCCGGCTCTACGAGGGGAACGTGCCGCGCTTCGTCGCGGTCCAGCAGTTCGTCGCGAAGACGCCGGCCATCCGCGCGAGGCAGAGCGAGCGGCTCGGCCATTGCGCGGAGGCCATCTGCGAGCCGCTGGCCGCGCGCATGGGCCTGGATCCGCAGCGCGACCTCGCGCCGCGGGTGCTGGCGAGCTGCGCGATCGCCATCATGCAGTGCGCGATCGATGCGTGGCTCGCGCGCGGCGCGACGGAGGATCTCCTCGAGCTCGTGGACGAGGGCTTCCGGGCGCTCGCGCGCGAGCACGAGCGCGCCCGGTAGGGTCCGCGCGGCGGCGTCCGTCCGGATTGAGGAACGAGCGCGCGAACACCTCGAATGGCATCGGGTGCGCCTCCGGGGCGAGGCGCGGCCCGGCGAGGTATTCCTTCGGGCAAGAGAGACCACCGACGGCCAGACGTCTGACCGCGTGTGCGGCCAGTCGCGGGGATCGGCTACTGGGTACAGAGGCAGCGCGTACAGCCGGACCACCGGCAAACCCCGGTGCCCGGGCCGTCGCACCTGGCGTCGCAATCGCTGTCCTTGACGCACTCCCAACATGCCGCGGGCTGCGCCTCTTCTGCGGCGGGGGCCTCCGTGGCCGCCGCCGCAGGCGCGCCGGCGGCGCACACCCAGAGACCCACGCCGGAAAGCAAAATCACGGAGGCCAGAGCCCGTCGAACCATCCTCATCATCGTGAGTTCCTTTCGCTCGCGCCTCGCCAGGCAAGGCCCAGAAGGAGGAGGCGCTCCGCGCAGCTTACAGATCCGCTGTCCCCCGGCCACTCCTATTCTCCAATGAATTGTTAAGAACTATGTTGATCCATCGGTATCGGAGAAATCGATCCTCCTCGCCACCGCCGCGGCCGGCGTACCTCCACGGGAGTGCATGACAGCCTCCGTCGAGGCTGCTGCGCAGGTCGGAGCCCGGCCACGCCTCCTGCGCTCGAGTCCGCCGCTCCCCGCGGCGTCGGCTCACGATCGCCCGAAGCGCCGCCGGTACTCCTCCGGCGTGACCTGGAGCGTGCGCTGGAATGCGCGCCGCATCCGCTCGTCCGTGCCGAAGCCGCAGTCGCGCGCGAGCTGCTTGATCGACGCTCGCCCCCCCTCCAGGCAGGAGCGCGCCTGCTCCAGCCGCGCCGCCTCGACGAACTTCGCGGGCGTCGTCTGCAGCGTCCTCGTGAAGGTCCGCGCGAAATTGCGGGGGCTCATCCCGGCCCTCTCGGCCAGCACCTCGACGCGCAGGTCGGCGTCGAGGTGCCGCAGGGCCCACGCGATCACGCGCCCGAGCGGCCCCGCGGCGGCCTCCTGCGCGCGGAGCGGGCAGCTGAACTGCGACTGTCCGCCAGGGCGCTTGAGGAACACCACCATGCCGCGCGCCACCTCGAGCGCCACGTCGTACCCGAGATCCTCCTCCACCAGCGAGAGCGCGAGATCGATGCTCGCTGTCGTGCCCGCAGAGGTGTAGATCTTCCCGGACCGCACGAAGATCGCGTCGGGATCGACCTCGACGGCGGGAAACTGGCGCGCGAGCGCGGCCGCCTCGCGCCAGTGCGTGGCGGCGCGGTGCCCCGCGAGCAGCCCAGCGGCGGCGAGGATGAAGGCGCCCGTGCAGACGGCGCCCATGCGCCGCACCTCGGGCGTCGCCGCGCGCAGCCAGTTGAGCAGCCCGGCGTCTCGCATCGCCTCGCGGGGATCGCCCCCCGCGACCAGCACCGTATCGGCGCCGCGGGCCACGTCCTCGAGCGCCCTGTGGGCGACGATCTGCGCCCCGGAGAGCGTCCGGATCACGCCGCCCGACACCCCGGCGATCTCGACGGCGTACGCCGGGGGCGCGCCAGGGCACCTCGAGGCGGCGCACGCCGAGGCCAAGGCGAAGACATCGACGGGTCCCATCACGTCGATGGCGCCCGCGCCGTCGTAGGCCACGACCACGATCCTGCGCGTCGGCGCATGCGGGCTCGGGCTCGGCGAGCCCCGCGGAGCGCGCTTCGAGGGGCGGGGCCGCTTCACGCGGCGACGGTACCCGCTGCGCACCCGACCGCAACGACAAAGCGCCCGCATTTCCTGCCAGGCCTCCGCCGAGGCCGGAGCCGAGGGCGCCGCGCCGCGGGCCCGGCTCGCGGCGCGGCGCGTGGCAGAAAATGCAGGCGCTCTGTCCCTCTGCCATCCCGCGCGGGGCGCATGCTCACGCGCACCGCTCGCCGAAGCGCGCGCCCTCCTCGCGCCCTGGCGCGAGACCAGAACAGAAAGGATTCCTCGATGAGCGTTCATGACGATGCCTCGTTCACCTTGCCCCTGAGCCTCCCCGTAGAGCGCAAGCTCCAGGTGGCGCTCTTCGTCTGCCCCGGCTTCTTCCTGCCCGACAACATCGGTCTTCAGACGGTGTTCGGCGTCCTGCCCAACGTGGACCTCCACCTCGTCTGGAAGAACAGGGACGAGATCGCGGGCGTCCCGCGCTTCACGACGCGGGCCACGACCACCTTCGGCGAATGCCCGAAGGCGCTCGACGTCCTCCATGTTCCGGCGCTTCCGCCCCACGTCATGGAGGACAAAGAATCGCTCGCGTTCCTCGCAGAATACGGCGGCCGCGCGGCGTGGTTGTCCGGCGTCTGCGCGGGCGCCCTGATGCTGGGCGCCGCGGGCCTGCTCAAGGGCTACCGGGCCACCACGAACTTTCACCTGCACGACCAGCTCGCCTACTACGGCGCGATCCCCACCAAGGGGAACGTGGTGGAAGACCGGAATCGGCTCACCTCAGGGCCGGTGTCCGGCGGATTCGATCTGGCGCTGCGCCTGATCGGGCGCCTGTGCGGCGACGAGGTCGCCAGGGAGTGCGAGCTGGAGATGGAATACGCACCGGAGCCGCCCTATGGCACGGGCAGCCCCGAGCTCGCCGGGCCAGAGCGGACGGCGAGGTCGCTTCAGAGGATGGCGCCGATCATCGAGGAGATGCGCCAGGTCGGCATCCGCGCCTCGCGGCGGCTGGAGATCGCCTGAGCCGCGCTGCGGGCCACGCCCCTCCGCGATGGCGCTCGGCGGCGGTCACGCCCCCGCCGTGACGAACTCGACCAGATCGTTCAGGCTCGCTCCCGCGGCGTCGGCGCTCACGCCCAGCTCCTCGGCCGGCAGGCTCAGGCGGTTGACCCAGAACGTTGGATAGCCGAACCAGCGGGCGCCCGCGGCGTCCCAGCCGGCGAACGGGACGAACAGGATCTCCTCGCGCTCGAGGCCGAGCGCGTCG
Organism: Sorangium sp. So ce836; assembly: GCF_028553905.1. NCBI lineage: Bacteria > Pseudomonadati > Myxococcota > Polyangiales > Polyangiaceae > Sorangium > Sorangium sp. So ce836. Next base: position 1,880,442 of record NZ_CP102233.1, read on the forward strand.
AGCGCCATCCGGTACGCGCGCGGATCCGGCTTGTAGGTCCTCGCCAGGTCGGTGCTGAGCACGCGATCGAACAGGCCTCCCAGGCCGGAGCGCTCGATCGCGGCGCCGAGCATCCTCGGCGTGAAGTTGGACAGGAACGAGAGCCGGAGGCCCGCGCGCCTCAGCGATGCGAGCGCGGGGAGCGCGTCCGGCCACGCCTCGAGCTCGAGGTACGCCCCGAGGAGCCGCGCCCGCCTCGCCTCGCCGAGATCGAGCCGCAGCGCCCGCTCGGCGAACGCCAGCGCGTCCGCCGTCACCTGCCAGAAATCGGCGTACTCGCGGGCCGCGACCCGGAGCCACGTGTACTCGAATTGACGGGTGCGCCAGGCCTCGCTCAGCAAGGCGCCCTTGCCCGGACAGAGCTCCTCCGCCAGCGCGGCGATCGGCCGCGGATCGAAGATCGGAAAGGCGTCGAAGGCGAGGGCCTTGATCTTCCGGCCCGCCGCCGGCCGCGGCGGCGCCGGCCCGCGCTCCGCGGCGCACGAGGCGGTCACGGCCAGCGGGGCCGAGCCCAGGAGGCCTGTCGCGGCCGTCCCGGCCACGCGGTGGAGAAACGTACGACGACTCGAATGCATGGTGGCCTCGATCGGGTCATCCGACATGAAATGGGTGAGACCGCGCGGACGTGCGAGGCGCGCGGACGCGCGAGACGCGCGCGGCGTCACGCAACACGCAAAAGAGCTCACGCAGAGAGAGCGCGAGCGCTGCGCCAGAGACGAGCGCGCGAATGCGTGGAGAGAGCATGCACCCTCCGCCGTTGCCCGCACATCCGCCATCGCCGTATACTCGCCATGCATCTGTGCATGGCGCGGGGCGCTCTCGCGCAGCAGCGCCCCGCGCGAAGACCATGCTCGACTGGGACGATCTGCGCTATTTCCTCGCCGTCGCCCGGCACGGCAACCTCTCGGCCGCCGCGCGCGCGCTGAAGGTCACCCAGCCGACCGTGGGGCGGCGCATCGAAGCGTTCGAGCGGCGCCTCGGGGCGAAGCTCTTCCGGCGCTCGCCGTCGGGGTTCGCGCTCTCGGCCGCGGGCGAGAGCGTGCTCGGCCACGCCGAGCGCATGGAGCAGGGCGCGCTCGCCGCCGAGCGCGCCGCCGCCGGACGCGACGCCGGCCTGACCGGCCACCTCCGCGTCACCGCGTCCGAGTGGCTCGCGGCCCGCGTCCTCGGGCCGCTGCTCGCCCCGTTCCTCGCGCGTCACCCCGGCATCTCCGTCGAGCTCGTCGCGGATGCGCGCTGGCTGAGCCTCCCGCGGCGGGAGGCGGACATCGCCTTTCGCCCCGCCGCGTTCGAGCACCGCGAGGTCTTCCAGCGCGAGGTCGCGCGCATCGGGTTCGGCCTCTACGCGTCGGAGGCCTACCTTGCCGAGCGCGGCCTGCCGGACTTCGACCGGCAGTGCGAGGGCCACGCCCTCGTCACGATGAGCGACGAGCCGCCGGCGGTCGCCGACCTCGCGTGGCTGCGCGCCGTCGCCGCGAAGGCCCGCGTCGCCGCCCGCACGAACGGCCGCGAGGCCCAGGCGACGATGGGGGCCGCCGGGGTCGGGCTCGTGTGCCTGCCGCGCTACCTGGGCGACGCGACGTCGGGCCTGCGCCTGCTCTCGCCGCCGTCGCCGCCGCCCGAGCGCACGCTGTGGCTCGGGGTGCACCGCGACACGCGCGCGGTGCCGCGCGTGAAGGCGCTCGTCGCGTTCGTCACCGACGCCCTCGGGCCGCTGCGAGGCGCCCTCCGGCCGGGCGCGCGGCCGCGCCAGGGCCGGTGACGTCGCCCGCCGTTACCGGCCCTGGCTGAGCTGACAGGCCCGCTGATCTTCGTAAAACGGGGCGCAGTCCACCTGGACGAAGTCGGCGTCGCACGCCGGGTCGCTGGAGGCCATGCACGCGAACAGCGGATCGAGCCACGCCGAGATCTGCTCGCAGCGCGTGACCGACGGGATCTGGACGATCCCGCCCATGCAGTCGAAGAACGGCGCGGTCAGGTCGTTGCAAGGGCGCGGCACCGAGAGCAGCTCGGCGCAGGCGTCGCGACAGCCGGGGTCCGGGCAGGCGGTGCCGTCGAACAGGGCGCAGAAGAAATCGCACGAGGCCCGCGCTCCGCCGCCCGAGCCCGCTGCGCTGGAGCTCGCCGACTGCGGGCCCGCGCCGACGCTCGCGCGCCCGCTCGACGTCGCGCTGGCGCCGGCGCCCCCGGAGCCGTCGTCGCCCCCCGGGGAGCCGTCGACCACGACGCTCCCGCCGCAGGCGCTCGCCCCCGCGAGGGCGACGAGCGAAGCGAGGAGCGCCGGAAGCAGCGTCGTTCTCATGCCGGGGAGTCTACACCGGTCCACACCGGCGCGGGCAGGGGCGGGGGGCGCTCGCCGGGCGCGCGCTCGCCGGGCGCGCGCTCGCCGGGCGCCCCCCGCCGCTCACTCCACGGCCTGCGCCTGCTCGATCGCGTCCTCGCGGCGCTCCCGGCGGTTGCACGCGAGCACCTTCTTGCGGACGCGCACCGCGTCGGGCGTGACCTCGACGAGCTCGTCGCCGTCGATCCACTCCATCGCCGTCTCGATCGTGAGCAGCCGCGGGCTGGCCAGGAGGACGTTCTCGTCCTTGCCGTGGTTGCGCACGTTCGACAGCTTCTTCTCCTTGATCACGTTGACGTCGGTGTCGTTCGGCCGGTTGTGCTCGCCGACGATCATCCCCTCGTAGACCTCGACGCCGGGGACGATGAAGAACGTCCCGCGCGGCTGGAGGTGGTGCAGCGCGTACGGGGTCGCCACGCCGGCGCGATCGGCGACGATGGCGCCGGTCGGGCGGCGCATCATCGGGCCGCCCCAGGGCGCCCAGCCGTCGAACATCGTGTTGAGCAGGCCCGTCCCGCGCGTCGCCGTCAGGAACTCGCCCCGGAAGCCGATGAGCCCGCGCGACGGCACCCGGAACTCGAGGCGGGCGCGCCCGAAGCCGGGGTTCGTCATCTTCACCATCCGGCCGCGCCGGGTGCTGAGGCGCTCGGTCACCACGCCGACGTAGGTGTCGGGCACGTCCACGACCACGAGCTCGACCGGCTCCATCACCTCGCTGTTGATCTCGCGCGTCACGACCTCGGGGTTCGAGAGCTGCATCTCGTAGCCCTCGCGCCGCATCGTCTCCACGAGGATCGCGAGCTGGAGCTCGCCGCGGCCGAGCACCACGAACGTGTCGGGCACCTCGGTCGGCTCCACCCGGATCGCGAGGTTCTTCATCGCCTCGCGCTCGAGCCGCTCCTTCAGGTGACGGCTCGTCAGGAACTTCGACTGCTTGCTCTTGCCGGCGAAGGTCGACGTGTTGACGCCGATCTTCATCTTGATCGTCGGCTCCTCGACCACGATCCGCGGCAGCGACTCGGGGGTCGCCGGGTCCGCGATCGTGTCGCCGATGGTGACCGAGTCGAGCCCCGCGATGGCGACCACCTCGCCCGCGGCGGCGCTCTCGACCGCGACCCGCTTCAGCCCCTCGTAGGCGTAGAGCATCTTCACGTAGCCGCGCGACTGCCCGCCCTCGCCGAGGAGCGCGACGTCGGCGCCGGACCGGGCGGTGCCCCGGACCACGCGGCCGACCGCGAGCCGGCCCACGTAGTCGTCGTGGGTCGTGTTGCAGACGATGACCTGGAGCGGCCCGTCGGGGTCGCCGGAGGGGCCGGGCACCCGCTCGAGGATGGTCTCGAAGAGCGGCTCCAGGTCCTTGGCTTCGTGCTCGAGCTCGCGCTTCGCCTGGCCGAGCTTCCCGATCGCGTAGAGCGTCGCGAAGTCCATCTGCCCGTCGCTCGCCTCGAGATCGCAGAAGAGGTCGAACACCTCGGAGAGCACCTCGTGGGCGCGCGCGTCGCTCCGGTCGATCTTGTTGATGACCACGATGACCGGGAAGCCGCGCTGGAGGCACTTCGAGAGCACGAACCGCGTCTGCGGCAGCGGGCCCTCGGCGGCGTCGACGAGGAGCAGCGCCCCGTCGGCCATCATCAGGGTGCGCTCGACCTCGCCGCCGAAGTCGGAGTGGCCGGGCGTGTCGACGATGTTGATCTTGACCCCGCGGTACCGGATGCTCGTGTTCTTCGCGAGGATGGTGATGCCGCGCTCCCGCTCGAGATCGTTCGAGTCCATGACGCGCTCGGCCACGACCTCGTTCTCTCGGAAGGCGCCCGCCTGGCGGAGCATGTGATCGACGAGCGTGGTCTTCCCGTGGTCGACGTGGGCGACGATGGCGATGTTGCGGAGGTCGTTACGCGGCATATACGGCGGCGGCCGTGTAGCACGCGACCCACGGAGGAGCGAGCCCATCCTCGCCAGAGCCCGAACGTTCGGCCGGCGCGCGGACGTCGCGCGGCGAGCGCTCTCGTTCAGGTGGCGCGCGCGAGGCGGGCGCATGGCGAGGGACGCGCGCGGAGCGGGCGAGGTGAGCGGGAGCGATTGACAGCCGGAGGTGCATCCTCCTAGGGTGCGCGCCGCGCTGGTGCCTGGGCGCTCGCTCAGGCTGAATAGGGAACCCGGTGAGATTCCGGGGCTGCCCCGCAGCGGTAAGCGAGAACGACCTCCACCCCACGCACTGGCCCGATGAGGGCTGGGAAGCGGTGGACAGTAGGAAGCCGGCGCGGCCGGAGCGCTCGCGAGCCCGAAGACCTGCCCGCGCCCGGCGACGGGGACACATCCGACGCCGGTTCGACCTGGGAGCCTCGAGGGAGGCGGTGAGGTCCGAGCCGGTGCAGCCCTGCGCACGTCCCGGATCCCGAGCCGCCCCCCGCGTTGCCTTTCGGTCGCCCGCGGGGGCGAGAGGTCGGTCCAGGGCATCGCGCCGTGGGCGACCTTTTCCTCCTCCCGGAGCTCGATGCGAGCGGCCCGGCGCCGCTCCGCGCGATTGCGCGAAGGAGGACATGAATGCTGCGCGAGAACGTCACGAAGGGCCACGGACACCGTCATCGACTCCATCGGATCGCCGCGCTGGCGATCTCGCTGTTCGCCGCGCCGCCAGCGCGCGCCCAGGAAGAGCCCATCGAGGTCACGGTGCACGCGGAGAAGCCGGGCAGCGAGGCCGCCTCGCGCGTCTCGGTCGGGCACCGCGAGCTCGAGCTCAGGCCGCGGCTCCGGCCGGGCGACATCCTCGAGTCGGTCCCCGGGCTCTTCGCCGTGCAGCACGCCGGCGGCGGCAAGGCGAACCAGTACTTCCTGCGCGGCTTCGACGCCGACCACGGGACCGACGTCGCGTTCTTCGTCGACGGGGTGCCCGTCAACCTGGTCAGCCACGGCCACGGGCACGGCTTCACCGACCTCTACTTCATGATCCCGGAGCTCGTGATCGGGCTCGACGGCTACAAGGGGCCCTATTACGCGAACATCGGCGATTTCGGCACGGCGGGCGCCGTCAACCTCCGCTTCGCCGAGAAGCTCGACGAGAGCACCGCGCAGCTCAGCGTGGGGCAGTACGGCATCCTGCGCGGCCTCGTGATCGCCTCGCCGGAGCTCGGCGACGAATGGCGCGCGGTGGCCGCGGCGGAGGTCTACCGGAACGACGGGCCGTTCCAGAGCCCGGAGCGGCTCAAGCGCTTCAACGTCTTCCTGAGGGCGACGCGCGACCTCGGCAGCACCGGCAAGGTCCAGGCGACGTGGATGTCCTACGGCTCGACCTGGTACGGCTCCGGCCAGATCCCGGCGCGCGCCGTGTGCGGCGAGGGGGAGCAGGGCGGTCTGAACCCGCCGCCCTCCGCCTTCGGGCAGCCGTGCATCGATCACTTCGGCGCCGTCGATCCGACCGAGGGCGGGTCGACCGCGCGGCACATGGCGTCGGTCTCCGCCTCGACCGCGTGGCGGGACGCCGACCTGAGCGCGATGGCTTACTTCCTCCGCTATCGCTTCACGCTGTACTCGAATTTCACGTTCTTCGCCGAGGATCCGGTCCACGGCGATCAGATCGAGCAGAACGACGACCGCACGGTGCTGGGCGCCGACTTCCGGTTCCGCAAGCAGATCGAGCACCGCGGGGCGAGGTTCACGACCTCGCTCGGCGCGCAGATCCGCGCCGACGCGATCGACAAGTCGCTCCACCACGACGAGGCGCGCGAGCGGCTCGAGGAGCGGGATCGGACCCACGTCGACGAGGGCCAGATCGGCGTGTACGTCGAGCAGGACGCCCGGCTCCGGCGCTGGCTCCGCCTCGTGCTCGGCGTGCGCGGGCAGTGGATCGACGTCAACGTGGACGACCTGCGCGAGGACCTCGAGGGGACGGGGAACCGGTCGAGCGGCGCGCGGGGGCAGATGCAGCTGCTCCCGAAGCTCTCGGCGATCGTCTCGCCGGCCGTCGGGCTCGATCTCTTCGCCCACTACGGGCGCGGCTTCCACTCGAACGACGCCCGGGGCGCGGTGCTGGGCCAGGGGGCGGCGACGCTGATCACCCCGGCGAAGGGCTACGAGGTCGGCGCGAGGGTCGCGCCCGTGCGCGGCCTCTCGCTCAGCGCGGCCGGGTTCCTGCTCGACCTCGACTCCGAGCTGGTCTGGAGCGGCGACGCCGGCGTGACCGAGGCGTCGGGGGAGACGCGGCGTTATGGGATCGAGATGGGCGCGCGCTACCGGCTCGGGAGCTGGCTCTTCGCCGACGTGGACGCGACCTTCACCCGCGCGCGCTTCCGCGCGAACGCCGGCAACGGGAGCGCGGTCGCGCTCGCGCCGACCCGGACGCTGACCGCGGGCATCGGCGTGCGCAGGGCGTTCGGCGCCTTCACGCCGTTCGCGGCGCTCCGGGTGAAGGCGATCGGCGCGCGGCCCGCGACCGAGGACGAGTCGCTCACCGCCGAGGGGTTCACGGTGGTCGACGCGAACGCGGGGCTCCGGTGGAGGAACGTCGAGGCGGCCGTGGACATCCAGAACCTGTTCGACGCGACGTGGCGCGAGGTCCAGTTCGCGAGCGACTCGCGGCTGCCGTACGAGCCGGCCGCGGTCACGGGGATCCACTACTCGCCGGGGTGGCCGTTCACGGCGATCGGGCGGGCGACGCTGTACTGGGAGTAGCCCGGGGGCCAAGAGCGTCGGCCGTCGTTCCTCGCCTTCCGTCATCCGTGTTCCGTCAAGCGCCAGCGCACGATCCTCCGCCGGCGCCGCGCCCGCGCCGCCGGCCGCCGTTGCGAAGCCGCGCGCCCTGGGCTTCCATGCCGCCGGCCCCGTGAGCACCCCGCCGCCCCCCAAGCTCCGCGCGCCGCTCACCCCGCGCGCCCGCGCCGAGCTCGTCGCGACCGGCTGGGAGCTGTTCTCGGCCCTCCTGTTCCTCTCCGCCGTCGTCCCCGCGGCCCTCACCACGCCCTGGCCGGCGATCCTCCTGCTCGCCTCGATGGCCCTCTCGGCCGCGCTCTCGGGCGCGCTCGTCCGCCGCGGCGACCGCGGCTTCGCCATCGCCGCGGCGATCCGCACCCTCTCGTGGCCCCTCGCCGTCTCGCCGCTCGCCCTCCGCGGCCCCCCCGCGGGGCCGCCCTCGTGGCCCGGCCCGCTCGGGATCGGCCATGCGACGCCGCCGTCGTGGCTCGGCCTCCTGGTCACGGCCGTCGCCTTCGGCGTCATGGCCGGCGGCATGCGCCTCGCCATCCACCGCAGCCTGCTCCGCGCCGACGCGGCCGACGGCGGCGCCTCCGAGGCCGCCTCGGCGCGCGCCCTCGCCGCGGCGCTCCGGCCGCGCCTCGCCGAGTCGGCCACGGCCGCCGGCATCGTCGGCGGCCACGTCATGCTGCTCTTCTGCGTCGCGTTCCTCCGCACCCAGAGCCAGGTCGTGTTCCAGGCGTGGTTCGAGGTCGTCCCCCTCCTCGCGCTCTCCGGCACCCTCGGCTTCACCTTCGCCGTGCGCCCCGCCACGCACGCGATCGTCGCCGCCCTCCGGGCCGGCCCGTCCGGCGACCGCGCCCTGCTCGCCCGCGGCCTCGCCCGCGCCGAGCGGCTCCCCGACGTCCTCGCCTCCCTGAACTTCGCGCTCTGGCTCGGGTGCACCGCGATCGGCATCGCCTATGTCCGCCCCGGCGCCACCTTCCGCCCCGGCGCCCCCTTCAGCGCCGCCGACGCGCTCATGCAGCTCGGCTTCGGCGCGCTCTTCGCCTTCGGCGTCTCGTTCTACCAGCGCGCGTGGCACAGAGACTCCGTCGCGCGGGCCGTCGACCTCCTGCGCGCGTGGACCGGCGCGCCCGAGCGCGGCGGCGCGCCCCCGACGCCCCTCCGGCGGCGCATGCTGCGCGACTTCGGGCTGCCGCTCCTGTTCACCGGGCTCCTCTCGCTCTTCTCCTCCATCGGCCTCTACCGCGCGCTCGCGACCGGCTCGTCGTTCAACGAGGACTTCAACGCCATCACCGCGCTCTTCGCCTCGTTCTCCCTCCTCGTGCTCGCCGCCCTCGGCGTCGTCGCGCGGGCGGCGCGCGAGCTCTCGCGGCCGATGGCGCAGCTCGCCCGCGCCGCCGACGAGGTCGCGCGCGGCGAGCTCGGCGCCGCCGTGCCGCGGCTGTCCGGGCCGAAGGAGGTCGTTGGCCTCGGCGAGAGCGTCGAGCGCATGCGGCAGGCGCTGTCCCGGACGATCGACGAGCTCGAGGGCGAGCGCGCCGGCCTCGAGGAGAACGTCGCCGCGCGCACCGCGGAGCTCACGCGCGCCCTCTCCGAGCTGAAGCGGACGCAGGCCGCGCTCATCCAGGGCGAGCGGCTCGCCTCCATCGGCGAGCTCGTCGCCGGCGTCGCGCACGAGATCTATAACCCCCTGAACGCCATCGCCGGCGCCGCCCAGCCGATCGAGGAGCTCGCCGCGGAGCTCCGCGCCGTACTCGACGCCTACCGCGCCGCCGAGCGCGAGCTCCCGGACGACCGCCGCCGCGCCCTCGAGGCGCTGCGCGAGCAGCTCCAGACCGAGGCGGCGCTCGAGGACCTCGTCGGCATCTCCACCCTCGTCCACCGCGCGGTCGAGCGCAGCGTCCGCATCGTCGCCAACCTGAAGAGCTTCTCGCGCGTCTCCGGCGAGCCGCTGCCCGTCGATCTGCACGCCGGGCTCGAGGAGACGCTGCTCCTGCTCGGCCCGCGGCTCCGCCAGGCGCGCATCGAGGTGGTCCGGCGCTACGGCGACCTGCCGCCCGTCACCTGCCGGAGCGGAGAGATCAACCAGGTCTTCATGAACCTCCTCGTCAACGCCATCCAGGCGCTGGAGGAGGCGAGCGCCGCGCCGCCGGCGCCGGTCGGGGCGGAGGCGGCGGAGGGCGCCGGCGGCGCGGCGGAGGGCCCGCCCGGCGCGCCGGTGATCTGCGTCGAGACCTGGATCGACGAGGACATGGCGGCCGTCGCGATCTCCGACAGCGGCCCCGGCGTGCCGCCCGACCTCGCGCAGCGCATCTTCGATCCGTTCTTCACCACGAAGCCGCGAGGGCACGGGACCGGCCTCGGGCTCTCCATCTCGACGGACATCGTCCGGCGGCACGGCGGCACGCTCGCCCTCGCCCCCGCGGACGGCCGCGCTGGAGATCTGCGCTGCGGCGCGCCCGCCGGGGCGCGCTTCGTCTGTCGCCTGCCCCTCGATCCTCGCCCGGGGAGCGCCCGCCCGCAAGGCGATGCGCCCCCGCCTGCACGGCCGTCCTCGGGCGGCGGCTCGGCCCCGCGGACCGCGGAGGCGCGCCCCGCTCCGCGGACAGCGGAGGCTTGAACCAGCGCGCAATCGGCGCCGGTCTCCCACCCCACCTCCACGCGGAGCGCGCTCCAGATTCCTCCGCACCCGACCGCGGCCCCGTAGACCGGCTGTTTCAAACCGGATACGTTCAGCGAGCGATCCGACTCACCGCACAGCGCAATAAGGCCCCTGAGAGACGCGAACGGCTCTCCGGGGAGCGCTGAGGAGAAACGAAGGCACCATGGAGCGCGCGATTCAGCGACCGGCAGGTCCCAAGGCTTCGAGCACCGATCCGTTGATCGGTAAGGTCGTGGCCGGCCGGTACCGGCTCGAGGCACGGCTTGGCGAAGGCGGCATGGGCGTCGTTTACCGCGCCCGTCACGTGCTGATCGACCGGGTCGTCGCCCTGAAGCTCATCCGGCCCGATCTCCGCGGAGAGACCCATCTCCGCGCGTGGATGCTGCGCGAGGCGCGCGCCGCAAACCGCGTTGATCACGCCCATATCATCGATATCCACGACATCGGCGAGACCGAGGAGGGCGAGCTCTACCTCGTCATGGAGTACCTCGTCGGCACGCCGCTCTCGGCGGAGCTCGCGCGCGGCCCGATGCCGATCGCGCGGTCGGTGGACATCCTCGAGCAGATGTGCGCCGCGCTCGCGCGCGCCCACGACCTCGGCGTCGTGCACCGCGATCTGAAGAGCGACAACATCCTGCTCACCCACCGCGGCGGCCGGAAGGACTTCGTCAAGATCCTCGACTTCGGCCTCGCCGCCATCGCGCGCGACCCGCGCCTCGCCCCGAAGGGCGCGGTGTTCGGGACGCCCGAGTACATGTCGCCCGAGCAGGCCCGCGGCGAGGAGGCGACGGCGCAGTCGGACCTCTACGCGCTCGGCGTGCTCTTCTTCGAGATGCTCACCGGGCAGCTCCCCTTCCGCGCGAACGATCGCGACACGCTGCTGGAGATGCAGCGGACCCACGCGCCGCCGCGCCCCCGCTCGATCCGCCCCGACGCGCACGCGCAGGGCGAGGCGATCGTCCTGCGCCTGCTCGAGAAGGACATCCGCAAGCGCTACCGCGACGCCCACCACCTCCAGGAGGAGCTGAAGGCGCTCCAGCGCGGGCTCCCGGCCCACGCGTGGGAGGTCGAGGGCGGCGACGGCGTCCCGGTGCCCCCGCCCCCGCCGCCGCCGCAGAGCGCCGGCGTCATCGAGTGGGCGAGCCGGGCGGCCCTGTTCTCGCGCATGGTCTCCCGCGCCTACCCGTCCGGGCAGGTGCCGCAGGAGGTCCAGAACGGCCTCGCGCAGGCCTGGGACCTCGCCGCGCGCGCCAACAAGCTCGAGGGCGAGGTCGCGAGCCTCACCCGCAAGCTCGAGGCGCTCGAGCGCCGCGGCCGCGCGCTGCGCGCCGAGATCGGCCGCAAGGTCGAGGAGCTCGCGCACGAGGAGTCGCGCGTGATGCGCGAGGCGATGGCCGACGGCGAGGACGTCGAGAAGGTCCGCGTCGAGCTCGCCGCCGCCGAGAAGCTCGCGCTGTCCGCCCGCCAGCTCGCCGACGCGGCGGCGCGCCAGGGCAACCACGATCCGCTCGTCTACGAGCGCGCGGGCGCCGCCGGCGCGACCGCGCAGGCGAAGCGCGAGCAGCTCGGGCGCTACGAGCACAAGAAGAACGCGCGCGAGGCGAACGCGCGCGACCTGCGCCGCCAGATCGACGAGCTCCGCGCCCAGCTCGCCCGCTACGCCGAGGCGCTCGAGGAGGACCTCGCGCAGGGGCGCGAGCGCGTCGCGGCGCGCACGCGCGAGGGGCTCGCCTACGAGAAGTCGTTCAGCGAGGCCTCGAACCTGCTCCTCAGCCACCTCCGCAACAAGCCGGAATGCCGGGACCTCGTGGCGGAGCTCCTCACCTCGCACGCCAGCCCCAACGCCGACTCCGGGTCGGATCAGCGGCTCTCCGGTTCGGACCGGAGGCTGAACAACGCGACCGAGCGCAACTGAACAGGGCTGAACGCGACAATCGGTGAAGGAGCGCGCCAATGCGCGCTCCGCTCCATCCTCCTACGCGATCTCCCCGCGCTCCGCGCCATCCTCCTACGCAATCTCCCTACGTAATCTCCTGACATCGCGGCGCTGACAAGCGCTCTCGTCATGCGCGCGCATCGCACCCTCTCGACGGCGTCTGCCACACATGGTAGCTAGCGCGCGCCTCGGCGTTCCCGGTCGAGGCGGGGGGCTTGGGAGGAAACTCTTGGCGCCCCGCCACCACCGGCCGCTGAGGGACGAGGCTGTGCTGAAGCGTCGGCGTTAGAGCAAGACCCCTCCGGCAGCTCGCCGGTCCCCTTCCCCTTTACGCAGGCGGCCAACCCCTCGGAACCACGAAGCTGCGGGCGGCGATGGCGCCGTCCTCTGCCTCGGATTTTGCGATGGAGGCACACCGTCCATGAACGTCATCCGGTCCCAAAAGGCCTGGCTCGCACCGCTGCTGGCCGGCCTGGCTGCGCTCGCCTTGCTGCTCAGCGGCGGGCTCGCCAGCGCGAGCGAATCCGATCTGGTCCTCCCCGACCTAGGCACCCAGTCTTTCGGCGGCATCGACGGCCGCACGCTCCTCCTCGGGGGCATCGGCGTCTGCGCCCTCGGGTTCGTCTTCGGGCTCGCCATCTTCTCGCAGCTGAACAAGCTCCCCGTGCACCGCGCGATGCGGGAGATCTCGGAGCTCATCTACGAGACCTGCAAGACGTACCTGGTCACGCAGTTCAAGTTCATCATGATCCTCGAGGTCCTGATCGGCGCGGTCATGGTCCTCTACTTCGGCGTGCTGCGTCACATGGAGGCCACGAAGGTCCTGGTCATCCTGCTGAGCAGCCTCGTCGGCATCGCCGGCAGCTGCGGCGTCGCGTGGTTCGGCATGCGCATCAACACGTTCGCGAACTCGCGCGCCGCGTTCGCGAGCCTGAAGGGCAAGCCGTTCCCGACGTACGCGATCCCGCTCAAGGCCGGGATGAGCATCGGCGCGGTCCTCATCAGCACCGAGCTCATGCTCATGCTGGTGATCCTGCTCTTCATCCCCGGCGACTACGCCGGCCCGTGCTTCATCGGCTTCGCCATCGGCGAGTCGCTCGGCGCCTCCGCGCTCCGCATCGCGGGCGGCATCTTCACGAAGATCGCCGACATCGGCTCCGACCTCATGAAGATCGTCTTCAACATCAAGGAAGACGACGCGCGCAACCCGGGCGTCATCGCCGACTGCACCGGCGACAACGCCGGCGACTCGGTCGGCCCGAGCGCCGACGGCTTCGAGACCTACGGCGTGACCGGCGTCGCGCTCATCTCGTTCATCCTCCTCGCCGTCCCCGACGCGGCCGTCCAGGTCCAGCTGCTCGTCTGGATCTTCGTGATGCGCATCGTGATGGTCCTCGCGAGCATCGGCTCGTACCTCCTCAACGAGGCGATCGCGAAGGCGTCCTACGCCGAGGCCGACAAGATGAACTTCGAGGCCCCGCTGACGCGCCTCGTCTGGCTGACCTCGATCGTGTCGGTCGGGCTCACCTACGCCGTCTCGGCGTTCATGATCCCGAACCTCGGGGGCGACACGACGCTCTGGTGGAAGCTGTCGTCGATCATCACCTGCGGCACCCTGGCGGGCGCCATCATCCCGGAGATGATCAAGGTCTTCACCTCGACCGAGTCGCGCCACGTCCGCGAGGTCGTGGAGGCGTCGCGCGAGGGCGGCGCCTCGCTGAACGTGCTGTCGGGCCTGACCGCCGGCAACTTCAGCGCGTACTGGATGGGTCTCGTCCTGGTCGTGCTGATGGGCATCTCGTACTTCTTCTCGGCCCAGGGCCTCGATCGGCTCATGATCGCCGAGAGCGTCTTCGCCTTCGGCCTCGTGGCGTTCGGCTTCCTCGGCATGGGCCCGGTGACCATCGCGGTCGACTCGTACGGCCCGGTGACCGACAACGCGCAGTCGGTCTACGAGCTCTCGCTCATCGAGAACGTCCCGAACGTCGAGGGCGAGCTGAAGAAGGATTTCGGCTTCACCCCGAACTTCGACAAGGCCAAGCACTACCTCGAGGAGAACGACGGCGCGGGCAACACGTTCAAGGCGACGGCGAAGCCGGTGCTGATCGGGACGGCGGTCGTCGGCGCGACGACGCTGATCTTCTCGATCATCGTCGTGCTCACGAACAAGCTGACGACGAACGTGGACAAGCTCTCGCTGCTCCACCCGCCGTTCCTGCTCGGCCTCGTGACGGGCGGCGCGGTCATCTACTGGTTCACCGGCGCGTCCACCCAGGCGGTCTCGACGGGCGCTTACCGCGCGGTCGAGTTTATCAAGGCGAACATCCGCCTCGAGGGCGTGGAGAAGGCCTCGATCACCGACAGCAAGAAGGTCGTCGAGATCTGCACGCAGTACGCGCAGCGGGGGATGTTCAACATCTTCCTCGGCGTCTTCTTCTCGACGCTCGCCTTCGCCTGCCTCGAGCCGTTCTTCTTCATCGGCTACCTCATCAGCATCGCGCTCTTCGGGCTGTATCAGGCGATCTTCATGGCGAACGCCGGCGGCGCCTGGGACAACGCGAAGAAGCTCGTCGAGGTGGAGCTCAAGGAGAAGGGCACGCCGCTCCACGCGGCGACGGTCGTCGGCGACACCGTGGGCGACCCCTTCAAGGACACCTCGTCGGTCGCGATGAACCCCATCATCAAGTTCACGACCCTGTTCGGCCTCCTCGCGGTCGAGCTGGCGATCGAGATCGACCGCACGACGAGCCTCGTGCTCGCGGGCATCTTCTTCGTGCTCTCGATGGTGTTCGTGTACCGCTCCTTCTACGGGATGCGCATCAAGTCGGACGCCGAGAAGACCGCCGCCGTCCGCGCCAACGCCACGGCCTGAGCCGGGCGTCCCTCCTCCCGGGCCACCGCGCCCCCTCTCCCCCGCGCTGACCTCCCCCGCCGCCCGTCCACGGGCGCGCCGGGGGAGGGTCTTGCACCCAGCGCGGCCGCACTATAGTGACCCCTCATGCGAGCGCTCTGCCCCTCTTGCGGCCTCCATCACGAGGTAGTCCGGGTCCTTGACGACGGGCACGGTGAGCAGCGCAAGGACGTCTACCAGGTCGCGCCGCTCCAGGGCTGCGAGCGCACCTGGATCTCCGACAAGGAGCTGCTCGAGGCGCGCGCGCGCTTCGATCAAGACGTCGTCGTGCCCGACGACGACGACGAGTAGCGCCGCGCCGACGAGGCGCGCGGCGCCTCCGATGTGAGCTCGCCCCCACGCCCGCGGTGCCCACGCCCGCTGTGCTCACGCCCACGGTAATCGCGCGCTTCGAGCGCTGCGCGCCGTCGCGCCCCGCGATCCGCGCGACCTCTGACAAGAACTCGTCGCAATCGTCGCATCGGGGCGCCACGGTGGGCAGGCATCGTCTCCGCCCATTACCCCGCGGAGAAGATGCGATGATGACGAGGCGGACCCTGAGGACGGCGTTGCTTCTGGTGCTCGCGAGCGGCCTTGCCGCGAGCGCAGGCGGTTGTGGTGAGGATGGGAAGCAGGGCCCGCCCGGCGAGGACGGCGCGCCGGGGCTGGATGGCAAGGACGGCGAGGACGGCGCGCCGGGGCAGGATGGCAAGGACGGCGAGGACGGGCAGGATGGCGAGGACGGCGCGCCCGGGCCCAAGGGCGACGACGGCGAGGACGGCGCGACGGGCCAGGACGGCGCGCCGGGCCAGGACGGGGAGGACGGCGAGGACGGGGCGCCGGGCCAGGATGGGCCGCCAGGGCCCAAGGGCGAGGACGGCGAGGACGCGGTCCCGTGGACCAGCGCCGCGAACATCGCGGGCTACGTGAAGGAGCGCGTGGAGATGTTCGCCGCCGGCGCCTTGCCCGCGGGCGAGCAGTTCCCGCTCCACGCGGCCGCGACCGACACCATCCGGACGCTCGCCGGGGTGCGCTCGGACATCGTGGTGACCTGGCTCGATCCGCTGACCTTCAGCACCGCGCCGGACGCGCCCCGGTTCGGCGCCAACAACGATTACACCGCCTTCTTCGGCGAGGGGTGGTCCGCCGCCGCGGGCAGCGCGCCGCAATGGAACGGCTCCGGCAGCGCGGGCTGGCTCTGGGTCAACCACGAGTACGTCTCCGGAAAGAGCCCGACGGCCAGCTCCGCGCCGACCGGGCAGCACCTCACGCTGGCGCGGCACCTGAAGAAGCTCGGTGTCCTCGCGAACGACGTCGAGGCGAACGTCTGGGCGCAGGCGGACGTCGACACGTACATCCGCTGGGAAAAGAAGGAGGTCGGCGGCTCCTGGCTCCGGATCGTGCAGGACCCGGCGACCGGCGCGTGGTCGGTGGACCGGAGCGCGCGCGCCGTTCGCTACGACGCGACCAGCAAGACGCTGAGCCGGATCGCGGGGCACGAGCTCTCGGGCCCGGGCAAGGACGACCTGACGGGCGCGCCGCTCCCCGAGGGGATCGTGGCCGGCATCATGGGCGATTGCGCCGGCGGGCAGACGCCCTGGGGCACGGTGATCACCGCCGAGGAGAACGTGCAGGACTACTACGGCGATCTCGAGGCGAATTGGTCGGGCGATCAGAAGTTCCTCGCCGGCCGGGGCTTCGACCCGGGCGCGCCGGTGAGCCCGGCCTTCGAGGCGAGCACCAGCGCCGAGTTCGGGCGCATCTCCGATCCGAACGGCAGGCAGCCCCGCGATCACTACGGGTACCTCACCGAGATCGACCCCGGGAAGCCCGCGGACGAGTACGACGGCAAGACCGAGGCGGGCACGGGCCACAAGAAATTCGGCTTCATGGGCCGCGCCCGCTGGGAGGCCGCGACGTTCGCCGTCGACGGCGACTGGAAGCTCCTGCCGGGCCAGCCGATCGTGGTCTACGGGACCGACGATCGCCGCGGCGGCCGCATCTACAAGTACGTGACGGCCGGCAACTACACGGCCGGGATGACGCGGGCGGAGATCCGCGGGCTGCTCGACGAGGGCAAGCTCTATGCGGCGCACCTCGCGGGGCTCGACAACACGACCGGCAACACCCTGCTCGCGACCGGCGCGGCCCCGACCGAGGCGGCGCCCGGCGCGGGGCAGTGGATCGAGCTCTCGGTGGACAGCGCCGCCGTCGCGCCGAACGCGGCCGCGCTCGGCGACGCGACCAGGACCGTCGGCGCCGCGCTGCGCGACGCGACCTGGAACGGCCTCGGCGGCTTCGCGACCGATTACGACGTGTGGCGCGCGCTGTTCACGGCGAGCAACAAGGTCGGGATCATGGAGCTGAACCGGCCCGAGGACATCGAGTGGAACCCGCGGGACCCGAGCGGCACGCCGCGGATCTACGTGGCGTTCACCAACCACACGGGGCAGACGGCGCTCGATCAGGGGGGCAAGCTCTACGATCCGGCCACGCACGCGACAACGTCCCCGAAGCGCGCGGACGCCGTGGGCTCGATCTTCGCGCTGGAGGAGGCCGACCCCGCGCACCCGGGCGCGTCGACCTCGTTCCGGTATTTCGAGGTGTGGCACGGCGCGAAGACGCAGGGCGACTTCGACGCCTCCTGCCCGGACAACCTGCTCCTCGATCGCGAGGGCGGCGTGTGGTTCGGCACGGACGGCAACTTCGGGGTCGCCTCGCACGCGGACGCGTTCTACTACCTCGATCTCGACCCCGCCCACCGCGAGGGCCAGGCGGGCGTGGCCCAGCCGAGCTTCGGCAAGGCGTTCCGCGTGGTGGCGCTGCCGAGCGACGCGGAGGCGACCGGCCCGTCGTTCGCGCCCGACATGGGCACGATCTTCATGTCCGTGCAGCACCCCGGCGAGAACGCCTACAGCACCTGGCCGAAGGGCGACGGCGCCCTGTCGAGCGTGATCGCGGTCACCTTCCTGCCCGAGTGATCTCCGTGGGTGCTCGCCGCGAACCTCCGCTGTCCTTGCTCCTGGCCATCGCGGCGCTGTCCGCCGTCCTCGCCGCGGCCGCGCGCTGCGGCGGGGGCGGTTACGATCCGCTCGCCACCGCGGCGGCGCGCGCGGGGCACGCGGGCAACCCCGAGGCGTCGATCCCGCCGATGTGTTACGCGTCGACGGCCGGCGGCGCGAACGGCTGCTGGACGTGCCACACGATCGGGCGCGGCCCGAACACGCTCGCCGATCACGACCTCCAGGCGGCGTACAGCTTCTCGGACGCGGCGCGGAAGAACCCCTGGACCAACCTGCTCGAGGACCTCTCGGCGGCCGCGGCCCGGACGAGCGACGAGGAGATCCTCGAGTACATCCGGGAGGACAACTACGCGCCGCTGCGCAAGGCGCTCGCCGGCCGCCCGGATTACCCGGGTTACGTGCCGGATCTCGACCTCGAGGCCGGCTTCGACGACGAGGGCTTCGCGCGCGACGGGAGCGGCTTCCGGGCGGTGCGGTACAAGCCGTTCCCGGGGAGCTTCTGGCCCACGAACGGCAGCGCCGGCGACGTGTTCCTCCGGCTGCCGGCCGCGTTCCGCGAGGACGCCTCCGGCGCGCCGTCGCGCGAGGTCTACAAGCTGAACCTCGCGCTGCTCGAGGCCGCGATCGCGTCCCCGTCGCCGCTCTCCGTGGGGGGCGCGGCGCCGCCCGCGGAGGCGCCCGCCGGGCGGGAGGTCGAGCCGGTGAGCGAGCTCCTCGCCGGCTTCGACCTCGACGGCGACGGCGCGCTCGAGCCGGCGGTGACGCGCGTCGTTCGCCTCCCCGCGCGGTACGCCGGCGGGGCGGCCGGCGTCCCTGTTCGCGCGTGGCTCTACCCGCGCGGGGCGGAGCTCCTGCATTCGGTGCGGTACCTCGATCCGGACCGCCCGACGCTGCTGTCGGCGCGGATGAAGGAGCTGCGCTATGCGCGCAAGGTCGAGGCGCCGGACGACTGGGCGATCGCGCGCGCGTACGAGCGCGAGGCCGACGAGAAGGCGGAGGGGCAGCCGCCGTTCCACGCCGGCGGGCCCGAGGTCGGCCTTCGGAACGCGTTCGGCTGGCAGATCCAGGCGTTCATCGAGGATGAGCGGGGCCGGCTGCGGCTGCAGACGGCGGAGGAGCACCGCGCGTGCATGGGCTGCCACGGCGCCGTGGGCGTCGCGGTGGACCACACCTTCTCGCTGGCGCGCAAGGTGCCCGGCGCCGCCGGCTGGCGGCACCAGGACCTGCGCGGCATGCCCGACGTGCCGCAGGCCGGCCATGCGGAGCCGGAGGTCCTGACCTACCTGCGCCGCGCCCGCGGCGCCGACGACTACCGCGGGAACGCCGAGATGCTCGCGCGCTTCTTCCCCGGCGGCGCGCTCGACGAGGCGGAGGTGCGGCGCGGCGCGCCCGGCGGCGACCGCGATCTCGCGTACCTCGTCGCGCCGTCGCGCGATCGGGCGCTCCTGCTCGACAAGGCCTACCGCGCCCTGGTCCGGGCGCAGCGCTTCGAGGCGGGGCGCGACGTCATGCTCGGGCCCGCGACGGGGATCCTGCGCGTGGTGGAGGTCGAGTCGACGGGGCTCGCGGAGGCGGAGCGCGTGTTCCTCGACGGGCGGGCGCACCTCGCCTGGTGAGGCGCCGGCGCGAAGACGGTGGAGCGACGCGCGGCGGGAACGAGAAGAAAAAACGCAAAGGCGCAAAGGCGCAAAGACGCAAAAAAGAGAGAGAAATGATTGGGCGCTGCTGGGCGCACGGCGGCAGGAGCTCGGAAATGTTCTCTCTGTCCAAGACGACGCCCGGAGCTGGGAGAGGTCCTATCTCTCTCTCCCTTTGCGACTTTGCGCCTTTGCGTTTTTTTTCTTCTTCTCTTCTCGAGTCGGCTCGTCTGCGCCGCTATAAGTTATTGTAAATACTAAGTTTTTGGATGCTTGTCCCACCTCCGGCGAGCGCTCCCACCCCGGCGCGCTATGGTGGCGCCCCTTTTCGACGCCGTTGCCCCCGTGAACCCCGCTTCCGCCCCTCTCGCCGCCGACAGCGCGCGGTCCGAGCTGCGCGCCCTCGCGCGCCTCGCGCTGCCGATCGCGGTGGCGCAGGCGGGGCTCGTCGCGATGACGCTCGTCGACGTCGCCATCGTGGGGCGCGTCTCGGTGAACGAGCTCGCCTCCTGCGCGATGGGCAGGACCCTCGTCCACACGTGCAACGCGCTCGGGATCGGCGTCTCGGCCGCGGTCGATCCGCTCGCGTCGCAGGCGATCGGCGCCGGCCGCCCGGGGCAGGCGTGGGCGGCGCTCCGCGCGACCCTGCGCGCGAGCCTGCTCGTCAGCGTCGTCGCCTTCGGGGCCGCGCTCGCGGCGACCTTCGCGCTCGTCCCCATGGGCGTCGACCCGGGGCTCGTCCCCGGCGTGCGCCGGTACATCGTCGGCCACGCGCTGTGGATCTTCCTCTGGCCGGTCTTCCTCGCCGGGAAGAGCTTCCTCCAGGCCCACGGCGCGACGCGGCCCGCGCTCGTCGCCGTCGTCGCGGCGAACGCCGTCAACCTCGTGGCCTGCAACCTGATGGTCCGCGGCGACGAGGCGCTGCGCTGGGTCGGCCTCCCGCCGCTCGGCCTGCCGCAGCTCGGCGCGCTCGGCGCAGGGCTCGCCGCGAGCCTCGCCAGCGCCGTGCTGTCGTCGATCGTGCTCGTCGCGGCGCGGCGCCGGCGCGCGGCCCCGCGCCGCGACCAGGCGGACGAGGGCGCCGTGCCGGTCGCGGTGATCTACCGGCTCGGCGTCCCGATCGGGCTGCAGCTCGTCGCCGAGGTCGGCGTGTTCGGGATGACCGCGCTGCTCGCCGGGCGCCTCGGCGCGACCGTTGTCTCGGCGCATCAGATCGCGATCGGCCTCGCCTCCTTCGCGTTCATGGGCGCCATCGGCGTCGGCGGCGCCACCGCCGTCCGCGTGGGCCACGCGGTCGGCGCCGGCCGATCGCCGCTGCGCCCCGGCGTGCTCGGCGTGCTGCTCGGCGCCGGCGTCATGTGCGTGAGCGCCTCGACCTACGCCGCCTTCCCCCGCGCCCTCATCGGCGCGTTCACCCCGGACGCCGACGTCCTCGCCATCGGCGTCCCGCTGCTCCGCATCGCCGCGCTCTTCCAGCTGTTCGACGGCGTGCAGGCGGTCGCCGCCGGCGCGCTGCGCGGGGCGGGCGACGTGCGGTTCCCCTTCTGGGCCAACCTCGGCGCCCACTGGGCCTTCGGCCTGCCGCTGTCGATCGGGCTCGCCTTCGGGCTCGACCTCGGCGTCCGCGGCCTCTGGTTCGGGCTCACCGCGGGGCTCATCGCCGTCGCGGGGGTGCTCTCGATGCGCTTCGTCCGGCTGGCCCGCGCGCCGGTGGCGCGGGCGCTGCCGCACGCCGGGTGACGCGCGCTCAGTTCGGCGCGCGCGGCGCCGGCGCCTCGGGCGCGGGGCCCGGCTGGGCAGCGCCCGGCTGGGCAGCGGGCGGCGCCGCCGGCGCGAGCGGCCCCGGCGCCTCGGGCGGCTGGTCGGCGAGCGGCCGGTTCTGCCCGTCGACGCGGAGCACGCGCGGCGCGTGCCGCCGCGCCTCGGCCTCGTCCATGTCCGCGAACGTGGCGATGATGACGAGATCGCCGGGCTGGTTGAGGTGCGCCGCGGCGCCGTTGATGCACACGACGCCGGAGCCGCGCGCCCCCGCGAGCGCGTAGGTCGTCAGCCGGGAGCCGCGCGTCACGTTCCAGATGTCGACCGCCTCGTAGGGCAGGATGTCGGCGGCCTCCAGGAGGTCCACGTCGATCGTGACGCTGCCCTCGTAGTGCAGATCCGCGTGGGTCACGGTCGCGCGGTGGATCTTGCTCTTGAACATCCGTCGATTCATGCGTGCTGACCTCTGCTCCTCCCTGCTCGGGCCGGCGCCGCGCGCGCCGCCGGTCCGCGAGCGAGGCGCGCGCCGCCCGCCGGGAAGGACAGCCTTTCTCCTTAGTCCAAGTGGCGGTCAGTCAAGGAACAATCGCTGCCGGAGGAGCCGGCCGCCCGCGAGCTGGACGGCGGCCTGGTCGGGCGGCGCCTCGGCGTCGACCGGCGGCGACCCGGGCTGGCCGATCACGAAGACGACCTCGCACGGGCCCGCCGCGACGTCCCTGAAGAGCGCCTCGCGCGTGCCCGACACGCGCGCGCCGCCGCTGCCGTCGAGCTCGATGTCGACGGGCCACGAGCGCGCCTTCCCGCCCTGCACCAGAAACGCCTTCACGGCGACCGGCGAGGGCACGCGCGCGTCGGGCGAGAGCGCGATCGTGATCCGGGCGCCCCGGCCGACGCGGCGCGGGGCGCCCGGATCGCGATCGCCCTGCTGCGGGCCGGCGCCGAGGGTCGTCGCGATCGTGTAGTCGGGGAGCGGGGCGGCGCCGGGCGCGAACGGCGCAGGGCGCAGCGCGAGCAGCGACACGAGCGCCGCCGACACGACCCAGCCGGCCACGCCCACGGCGGTCCGCACCCGCGCCCCTATCTTCGCCCGCGGGGCGCTCCGCCGCTCGACGACCAGCTCGGGGACCAGCAGCGGCCCCGGGCGCGGCGCCAGGGCGCCGGCGTCCGCCCCGTCCGGCGCGCGCTGGGCCGGCTGCGCCGGGGCCGCGCTCGGGCGCGCGTCGCGGGGCGGCTCCGAGGCCCCGGGCGGCACCGAGTCGCCGCCGATCGCGCGGCAGACGGGCGCATCCGTGGTGGACGGCGCGCTCGTCCCGCTGAGCGAGTCGGCGTCGGCGCCGAGCGGCGGCGCGTCCGCCGCGTCGCCCGGCTCGTCCGCGTCGCCGTCCCACTCGTGGGGGCTCCGGAAGCGGATCCCGGACTTCCGGTCGACCATCGGGCGCGGCAGCGACGGCGGCGCGGGCGCGTCGCCGCGCGTGTCCCGCAGCTGGGCGATCAGCTCGTCGGCGAGCCGGGCGCGGGTCTCGTCGTCGAGGGGCACCCGCGCCCCGCGCCCCTCGCGCCCTGCGCCCGTGGTGGACGCCGCGGGGTCTGCGGGCTCCGCGGTCTTCGCGGCGTCCGCGTCGTCTCGCTGGGCGCTCCGCGCGTCGTCCGGGCGCGCCTCCTCGCCGAGCTTCCGCCGGCGCGGATCGCCCGGCGGATCCTGCTGCGCGATGCGCGTCAAGGTGCGCAGCAGCTCGTCGTCGTCCATCAGCCGCTCCCCGCGTCGCGCCGCGCTGTACGGCGATCGGGCGGCCGGCACCGGCGCAGCAGCGCGGGTGCGACACGAGGAACCGGGAGGGGGAGGCGCTGCTCGCCGGACGCCAGGGGGGGCTCCCCGTTGCTCCGATTCGCCTCGTGGATCAGCGCGAGCGGACGCTCAGGCATCTGATTCCCTTCCCCTGGGGATCGAAGAGCCCCAGTTTGCCATCGACGTTATCCGGTCCGCGCGGCGCCCGTCAATGGAGCAGACGGGCGCCGCGGCGCTTCTCGCGCTGTCCGAGCTGTTTGCGCCGCTGCGCTGTTCGCGCCGCCGCGTCGTTCGTGCCGTTTGTGCCGCTCGCGCCGTTTGTGCCGCTCGCGCCGTTTGTGCCGCTCGCGCCGTTTGTGCCGCTCGCGCCGTTTGTGCCGCTCGCGTCGTTCGCGTCGTTCGCGTCGATGGCCCATCCGGCGCGCGGCGCGCCCTGCGTCTCTTGCGCCGCTCGCGCTGCTCGCGCCACCCGCGCCTCCTGCCGCGCTCGCTGCAGCTGGCGCGCGAGAACGTATTGTAAACAGCGATGCGATTTTCTCACGAGAACGTCTACTTTTTCTCGCCGCTCGCGCTGTTCGCGCCCGTCGCCTCGCCCGTCAAGATCCGCACGGTGTCGCCGGCAATCTCCAGCGCCGCCGGCTTTCCGCCGTAGTGCGCGGCCATCCCGACGTCGATCCGCCAGACCTTGTCGCCGCAGGCCGAGGTGATGCCGTTCCTCTGGACCGTGTGGCCGACGACCATGCGCTTCGCGGACATGGCCGCGAGGGTCTGGTCGAGCGCCGCGCAGGGGCTCGAGCCCGGGGTCGGCGCCGGATCGGTGGAGTAGAGGCGCGCCCACACCGGGCCGTCCTCGGCCGCGATCACGGCCGGCGCGGACGGGCTCTTCCCCTCCATCCACGCGCGCACCTCGCGGTTGATCCGCGCGACGCCGTAGCGCGTGTGCGACGGGAGCACGCCGCCGTGCGCGAAGACCGTGTCGCCGACGGTGATGATCACGTCGCGCGCCGCGAGCTTCTTGGCGTAGACGCCGCCGGGGAAGAACGCGGCGGCGCGGGCGCGCGCGGGGGCCGGCACGGGCGCGAGGCGCGGGGACGAGGCGTCGAGCCCGGGCACGTCCTCGAAGTCCTTGAAGCCGCCCTCGGTGACGTAGCGGAAGTCCAGCTGGACGTTCATGACCTCGTGGTTGCCGTTCAGCGCGTACACGGCGCCGCCGGCCGCGCGCGCCTCGACGGCGAGGCGGTCGAAGAGGTCCACGATCGCCTGCTCGCCGTCGCCGCGGTCGATCTCGTCGCCCGTCTGGACGAGCACGAGCTTGCCGCCGATCCAGCGATCCGAGCCGTCGATCGCGCCCGCGATCCGCAGGGCCGCGCGCGTGGCCGCGAGGTCGCCGTGGACGTCGCCGATGGCCACAACGCGCTCGGCGGCCGGGTAGGCGTAGGAGCGATCCGTGTCGGGCGGCGGCGCGGGCGAGGCGGCGGCGCGGTCGGGCGCGGCCGAGGTGGCGGCGGGCGCGGGCCGCTGCGCCGTCGAGGCGGGGCGATCGGCGTCGCAGCCCGCGGCGAGCAGCGCGGCGAGCAGCGCGGAGAGGCAGGGAGCGGCTGACATCGGACGCGGTCCTCCGGGGTGATGGGGGTTATGTACTACGCGGGGGGTGGGCGTGCCGCGGCGAGCGGCGCGCCCGCAGCGGCTCGCCGCGCGGCGGCGCGCCGGCCGCGCGCGGTCAGGCCGGGAGCTTGGTGGAGAGGAACGATTTCAGCTTGATCAGGTTCTTCGCGTCGCGGCTGAAGGTCGGGGCGGTGTAGCTCGAGGCCCAGCCGGCGATCTCGTGCATGAACGAGGCGCGGACCTGCTCGTCGCCGAGGATATCGTCCACGGTGCGGCCGCGCGCGGCGCCCTTCTCCAGCGAGCGCACGTAGCCCTTGAGCCGCGCGTAGTCGCCGCCGAGCAGCTCGGCGATGAGATCCGCGTCGCGCGCGAGCCGCGCGAGGGCCGGCGCCTGGTCGCGCAGCTCCTGGCTCTCGGCCGCGGCGAAGGAGGCCGCGACGCGCAGCACGAAGGCGTCGTCGAGGAAGCCGAGATCCTCGATGCCGTCCGGGATGAGGTCGAGCGACTTGAAGAGGTAGTTCAGGCCGGCCGCGAGCGAGCGGCGCGCCGCCTCCGGGCTGTCCGGCGAGGCGAGCAGCCCGGCCAGGTCCGTGGCGTCGGAGGCGAGGCTGCGCAGCCACTCGGGGAACGTATCGAGACAGCGGTCGTCGAGATCGGTCATGGGATCCTCCCGGCGGGAGCGGGAGGGTAGTCCGACCGGCGCGGCGCCGTCCATGCCGTCCATGCGGACGACGGCGCGCGGCGCCCGCAGGCGCTCGGCGCGCCGCCGGCGTGAGGCGCCGGCCATAGGGGGCATGCCCCGCCTCGCGGCGCTCCGTCCAGGCCGGGACGCCGAGCTCGTGCTCTCTAGGATCGCCCGGTGAGCGGGGCTCGCGCGAGCGCTCAGAGGAACGAGTTCCAGCCAGCACCGACCTTCTGCGGGCCGGTCCAGTCGACGGCCCCCGTCTGCCAGCCGTTGTGGCGATACCAGTGGAGATCGCCGTTCGGGAGGACGCCGTAGACGACGCCGCGCCCTCCGGAGAAGACGTGCGCGAACGAGTTCCAGACCGTGCCGACCCTCTGCGGGCCGGTCCAGTCGACGGCCCCCGTCTGCCAGCCGTTGTGGCGATACCAGTGGAGATCCCCGTTCGGGAGGATGCCGTAGACGACGCCGTGCCCTCCGGAGAAGACATGGGTGAACGCGTTCCAGCCAGTGCCGACCTTCTGCGGACCGGTCCAGTCGACGGCCCCCGTCTGCCAGCCGTTGTGGCGATACCAGTGAAGATCGCCGTTCGGGAGGATACCGTAGATGACGCCGCGCCCTCCGGAGAAGACGCGCGTGAACGCGTTCCAGCGGGCCCCGACCGTCCGCGCGTCGGCCCAGTCGACGGTCCCCGTTTGCCAGCCGTCGTGGCGATGCCAGCGGAGGTCCCCGTTCGGCAGGATGCCGTAGATGACGCCGTTTTCTCCCGCGAACACGCGTGTGAACGAGCTCCAGCCGGTCCCGACGCTCTGCGGGCCGGTCCAGCTCGCCTTTCCGTCTTGCCAGCCTCGGTGGAGATACCACTGGAGGTCCCCGTTCTGCCGGGTGCCATAGATGACGCCGTTGCCAGCGGAGAACACGCTCTCCTGGGCGGCGGCGTCCTGGATCGCGGCGAGGGACAAGAGCCCCGCGGCTGCAGCGACCACCCTGATGAATGTTCTTCGTATCATCGCTCCCCCCTCGTCTCGCCCGAGCTCGGCGCCTCGTCGCGCGCGCTCCGTCCCGGATCTCATGAAGCCGCATGGCGCGGCGGGAAGCCTCGGTAGCCGGCGCCTGGCCGCGAAGCTGCGGGCGCGGCCCGGCGGCCGAGGCGACGGCGCGGACCGGGAACCCGGGCAGGACCGGACGAGCCGGGAGCCCGGGCGACGCGTGCCGCGGGGGACCGGCGGCGAAGGATCGCCTTCCTGCGCGGAGGCGAGCGCGGCGCGCGGACGGCGCGCGCTGGATCAGCCGCCCGTCGCCCCGACCCGCCCCGTGACGCTCGCGCTCGCGCGCACGCTCACCTGGATGCGCACCGACGCGCTCGTCGAGGCCTCGGCCGCGCCGGCGACGCACGCGAGCGCGCGCGCGCCCGCGTCGCCCACGATCCGCGGCAGCGCGGCGCCGACCTGGACCACCGTCTGGGCGTCGCCGAGGAGCCTGCGCCCGAGCGCCACCTCGGCGTGCAGCAGCGCCGGCAGGTTGGCCTGCAGCGTCGCCGCGAGCCGCGCGGCCATCTCGGCGCCGTACGACGCGCGCACCTGCACGAGCGCCGGCGTGCACGCGGCGTAGATGTCGGCGTGCGCGCGGCAGCTCGCCTCGCACTCGGCGTCGGCGCTCGGGGGTCGCACCATCCCGGCGCACTGCGGCGCCTGCCAGGTGCCCTCGCACCGCGCGTGGCAGGTCGCGTCGCAGCCGCCGTCGCACTCGCCGTTGCAGAACCCCACGCAGCGCCCCTGCGCGTCGTAGGCGGAGCACTGCCCCCGGCACTGCCCCGCGCAGCGCCCCTCGCACCGCCCCGCGCAGCGGCCCTGGCAGTAGCCGGAGAGCCGCGCGGGCTCGCACTGCGCCACGATCTGCCCCGGATCCAGCTGGACGTCGCACGCGCCGCTGCAGCGCGCCCCGGCCTGGGCGTTCGCCTGGCAGGCCGGCGGCGTCACCGCCACCTGCACCCCGGCGCCCTGGCGCAGGATGGCGTCGATCGCCGCCGAGACCGGGCCGCAGGCGCCGCTCGCCTGGCCCCCCGCCTCGTCGCGCGGCGCCATCTGCGCGGGCGGGATCCCGAGATCCGCGCCGATCCGGCGGCAGGCGTCGGCCACCTGCGCCTCGATCGCCGCGGACACGGCGGCCATGTCCTTGGCCGCCTGCACGAACGTCCGCACCTTGACGTTCGCCCGCGCGTCCGCGGAGAACTGGGCGCCGAGGACGTCGCCCGGCCCGCGCAGCTCGGGGCAGACGGCCTCGCCGACGCCCTCGATGTGGCCGAGCTCCGCGCAGCTCAGGCCCGGGATGGCCCCCACGACCGCGAGGGCGAGGAGCCCCCGCAGCGACCGAGCGACTTCCGTGCGCATGGGGGCCCTTACCACGATCGCCGAGGCGGCGCGCGGCCGGCGACCCTACCTGGGCCGCTGCCCCCCGCTCGCGCCCGCCGGCCGCCAGCCGAGGATGCGCAGCGCGTTCTGCGAGAAGATCTTCACCACGTCCTCGCGCGACATCCCGCGCTTCCGGAGCCGCGCGGCGAGCGCCGGCACCGCCGACGCGTCGTCGAGCCCCTTCGTCGGGATGATGCCGCCGTCGAAATCCGACCCGATCGCGACGTGATCGACGCCGGCCACGCGGACCATGTGCTCGACCTGCGCGAGCACGTCGTCGAGGTCCGCCTCGTTCGTGCCGTTCACGAAGGGCGCGTGGAAGTTGAGCCCCGCGACCCCGCCGCTCCGCCCGATGAGCCGCAGCTGCTCGTCGGTCAGGTTGCGCGGCCGGTTCGCCACCGCGCGCGCGTTCGAGTGGGTCGCCACGATCGGCGCGCCGTGCGCGGCCGCGATCGGCACGAGATCCGCGAACGCGGCGTCCGAGATGTGCGAGACGTCGATGAGCGCGCCCTGCGCGTAGACGCGCTCGCAGAACCGCTTGCCGAGCTCCGTCAGCCCGAACGCGGCCGGCTCGCCGGTCGCCGACGACGAGAGCCGCGTGTTCTTCGCGTGGCTCGGGCTGATGAGCCGCACGCCGCGCGCGATGAACCGGTCGATCTGCGCGATGTCCTCCGCGAACGCGCCGGCCCCCTCGATCGAGAGGAAGGTGCTGATCTTCCCCGGCTCGGCCCGCGCCGCGCCGAGCGGGAGGAGCACCGGGCTCGCGGCGATGATCGCCTCGATCGTCGCGAGGACCGCGCTGGCGTCCTCGATCCGCGGGCCCTCGGGCCGCGCCCGGTCGGGCAGGTAGATCGGCAGCACGATGCCGAGGTAGTTGCCGGCGACGAGCGTGTCGCTGCGGGCGTGGCCCTCGCCCAGGCGAGGGTCGCGCCCCTTGAAGTGGACCTGCCAGGGCACGTCGACGTGCAGGTCGACGACCTGCACGGGGGGCTCGCCGCCGTCGCCGCGCGTGGGCCGCGGCGCGCCCAGGGCGGAGGCCGCGCACGTGACGGCGAGCAGGGCGCGGACGCGGCCTCCGGCGCTCATCCGCTCACCAGCACGCCGAGCGCGAAGCCGACGCCGAGGCACACGAGGCCGATGACCCCGACGAGCCACCAGGCGGCGCCCTCCGAGGGCGCGGCCTCGGCGGGGAGGGGGACCTCCACGACCCGCACGTCGTAGTGGCCGCCCGTGAGCGTCGGCACGCCCGTCGGCCGCTGCGCGCTGACGTGGGTCGGCCCGGCGGGGACCGGGGGCGCCGCGAACGACGCCGTGGGCGCCACCTGCGGGGTCGTCTGGGTCGGCGGCGTGGTCGGGCGCGGCGGGGGCGCCGACTCCGGCCTCGGCACGACCGGCATGCTCGTCGTCGCGCCCGGCCCGTGCGGCGGCGGGGGCAGCTGCGACGGCGGCTGCGGCGCGTACAGCTGCGACGGCGGCTGCGGTGCGTACAGCTGCGACGGCGGCTGCGGCGGGTGCAGCTGCGACGCGTGCAGCTGCGGGTGCGGATGCGCCGGCGGCGGCAGCGAGGGCAGGTGGTGCGGCGGCGGGAGCGACGCCTGCGGATCGGCCCACGCGCCGGGCGTCGCGATGCCGGTGCGGTGCGCGACGGCGCTCAGCGTCTGCGCCATCTCCTCGGCCGTCTGGAAGCGCCCGTTTACGTCCTTGGAGAGGGCGCGCTGGAAGAAGAGGCTCCAGGCGGCGAGGTGCGGCGCGACCTGCTCGATCGGGCGCACCTCCTTGGCGAGCACGGCGGTGAGCCGCGCGAACTCGTTCTCGGCGGGGAACGGCTGCGTCGCGGTGAGCATCTCGTAGAAGATCACGCCGACGCTCCAGAGGTCGGTGCGCGCGTCGACGCCCTGCGCGTTCTTGATCTGCTCGGGGCTCATGTAGCCGGGGGTGCCGAGGAGCGTGCCGGCGCGGGTCTTGAGGCCCATGCCGCCGGCCGCGTCCATCACCTTCGCGATGCCGAAATCGAGCAGCTTCACGCGGAAGCCGCCGCGCGGATCGCGCACGAGGAACAGGTTCTCCGGCTTCAGATCGCGGTGGATCACCTTGTGGCCGTGCGCCGCCATGAGGGCCTGGAGCACCTCGTGGATGATCGGCACGGCCTGCTGCGGCGGGATGGGGTTGCCCGTGTCGATGTACGCGGCGAGCGGGACGCCCTGCAGGAGCTCCATGACGAGGTAGGGCGTGCCGTCCTCGGCGCGGGCCGCCTCGAAGACGGAGGCGATGTTCTGGTGGACGAACCCCTTCGTCGCCTCCGCCTCGGCGAAGAAGCGGTGCAGGACCTGCTCTTCCTGCGTGAACTCGGGGTGCAGCACCTTGATCGCGCGCTTGCCCTCGCCGCGCAGCCCGTCGGCCTCGTAGACGGCGCCCATGCCGCCCTCGCCGAGGAGACGCACGAGCCGGAAGCGCCCGTTCAACACGGCGCCCACGAGCTGATGGGAAGGGCTCGAGGGGTCGACCACCCGCGGACTCTACCAAAGCTTCCGCGCGGCCCGCTCGCCGAAACCTCGGCGCGGAGCGCGGGAGCAGGCCGCCCCCGCGGCGGGCGCCGGGGCGCGGCGGGGCACGCCGCGCGCGCCGCGAGCCCCGGCGCGCGTCACGGCGCCGCGTTCGCCACGGCCGAGCGCGCCGCCGGGCTCGCGGGCAGCGGGGTGCGCAGGGCCTCGCTCGGCTGATCGCCGGTGTAGAGGAGCTCGTAGACGGCGAGGCTCGTGAGCACGCGCTTCGTGTAGAGCCGCGTCTCCTCGTACGGGATGCGCTCGACCCACAGGTCGAAGCTCTGCGAGGGGCGCTCCGCGATCCACCGCTTCGGCGCGCCGCCGCCCGCGTTGTAGGCGGGGATCGCGAGCAGCGGGTTGTCCGAGAACTGGCCGCGCAGCACCGAGAGGTAACGGCAGCCGAGCGCGATGTTGACCTCGGGCCGCTTCAGCGCCTCGGCGCTCGACGGCAGCCCGAGCGGCTTGGCCATGCGCTTCGCGGTCGGCACGATGAGCTGCATGAGCCCGTACGCCTGCGCGGGCGAGGCCACCTTCGGGTCGAAGGCCGACTCCTCGCGCATGATCGCGTAGGCGAGGGCCTCGGGGATCCCGCTGCGCTTCGCCTCCGCGGCGACGAGGGCGGCGAACGGGCGCGGGTAGGCGAGCTCCCAGGCGCTGCGCCAGCGCCCGGCCGGGTAGTGGTCGACCCAGTCGCCCGCGAGCTCGACGCGGCCGTCGCTCGCCATCGCCGTGCGCAGGATGCTGTACGACTGCGGCAGCGCGCCCGCGCGCGCGAGCAGGAACGCCGAGGCCCACATCACCTCGCGCGGCGCCGTGCGGCTCCCCACGCCGAGCGCGTCGAGCTCCCGGCGCGCGAGCTTCGCCTCCCCCTGGCGCGCGAGCTCGACCGCGCGGGTGAACGCCGGGCGCGCGAACAGGGGGCTCCGGAGCTCGGCGTACGGCGCGCTCGCGTCGCGCTCGAGGGCCGCGGACAGGGCGCGCTGGGCGGCCGCGGGATCGGCGTCGGCGAGCCGGGCGTGGGCGAGCGCCATGTAGAACGAGAGCGGGTAATCGCGGATCACCTGCTCGAGCAGCGCCTTTCCCTTGTCGGGCGAGCCGGTCTCGATGTGGGCGCGCCCGAGGTAGTAGGGGAACCTGCCGGCGGCGTGGTACGCGCGCTCGTGGGGGAAGCGCGCGAGCCCGAGCTCGAGCGGCCTGACCGCGCCGGCCCAGCCGTCGCGCTCCATCTCGAAGAGCGCGAGCTCGAACAGGCCGTCGGCGACCATGTCGCCCGACGGGTAGTCGTCGGGCATGGCGGTGAGCATCTGGACGAACTGCGCCTGATCGCCGAGCGCGAGCAGCGCGCGCGCGCCGAGGTAGCGCGCGTCGTCCGCGAGCCGGTGATCCGGGTACTCCTTCTCGAGCAGCGCGAAGCGCGCGGCGGCCTCGGCGTGCCGATCGACGCGGAACGACGCGCGCGCGGCGTTGTAGAGCGTCTCGGGCCGCCGGGGGGCGGGCGCGCCTGCGCCCGCGGCCGCGGGCGCCGCGGGGGCGCTCGCGGCGACGGCGGGGGCGCCCGCGGCGGCGGCGGGGGCGCCCGCGGCGGCGGCGGGGCGCCCGCGGCGGCGGCGGGGCGCCCGCGGCGGCGACGGGGGCGCTCGCTCCCGTGGCCACGGCGGGCGCGCTCGCCGATGCGGCGGCCGCGGGCGCGGCCGGCCCGCAGCGCTCGATCGCCGTGCCGTAGATGTCGGCGGCCTCGGCCCGCCGCCGGACGCGCCCGAGCGCCTCGCCGCGCGCGGCGAACGCGTCGCAGGCGAAGGCCGAGGGCGCCTGCGCCTCGGGCAGGGCGATCAGCGCCTCGGTGACGGCGAGCGCTTCCTTGTCCTGGCGCGAGGCGAGCAGGGCGCGCGCGCGGGCGAGCAGGTCGGCGGGGCCCGGGTCGAGGAACGGCTTGCGCCGCGCGAACGGCAGCGTCGACAGGGCCTGCTCCAGGATCTCCTTCGCCTCGCCCGCGCCCGCGCCGCCCGGCGCCTCGTCGAGGACGCGCCGGGCGAGCCGGATCGCCTCCTCGGCGTGGTCTTCTTTCGGATGGCGGAGCAGCGCGCGGGCGAAGCGGAGCGCCTCGGGCACCCACGTCGACGCCGGCCAGCTCCGGGCGAGGTACGCCTGCCAGCGCGCGGCCGCGGCCCCGATGTCGCCCTTCTCGGCGAGCGCATGGGCGACCACGCGATCGAGCTCGTCGGCGATCGCGACGTCCGAGGAGACGGCGCCCGCGCGCTCGATCGCCGCGTCGGGCTGCCCCGCCCTGGCGAGGAGATCGGCCGCCGCGAACCGCGCGTAATCGGCGAGCGGCCCGCCGGCGGCCGCCGCCGCGTCGTACTCCCTCGCGGCGCCCAGGGGGTCGCCCGCGAGCGCGCGCAGCCGCCCGAGCTGGTAGCGAAGCGCCGCTGCGTCCGCGGGCGACAGGGGCGCGGAGAGCGCCTGGGCCATCGCGGCGGCCGCGCTCGCGTACGCCTCCTCGGCGACGAGCTTCTGCACCGGCGCGAGCCTCGGGTCGTCCAGCACGAGCGTGAGGCGCTCGGGATCGAACACCGGGGCGTCGCCCGGCGTGCCCGGCACGACGGGCCCCGGCGGCGCCTGGGGCGGCGGGGTCGTCGGCTGCGGGCAGAGCGGCGGGCAGGCCGCCGTCCCGCGCTGCGCGGGGGGCGCGCCGGCGCAGGAGGCGCCGAGCGCGGCGGTCAGCGCGAGCGCGGAGGCCAGCGCGAGCGCGGCCCCGGAGCGGGCATCCAGCCTGAACATGCCTGCACCATACTCCGGATCGCGCGGTCGCACAGCGCTCGAGGGAGCGGCGCGCCGGGGCCCGCGGCGATCAGGGCGAGGCCGTCACCACGGTGGCGGCGACCGCGGCGAACCGCAGGAGGTCCTCCGCGCGGGCCACGAGCTCGAGGTTGAAGGTCGTGCCCGCCGTGAGCTCGCCCGAGGCTCCGACCTCCAGGGCGCCGGACGCGGCGTCGGGCGGCAGCACGAGCGGCGTGTACACGAGCCCGGCGGGAGGTGCGTTGACGATGATCTCGATCGGCTCGTCGAAGCCGTTGAATCGATGGATCGAGAGATCGACGGACGTCAGCCCGTCATAGGGGACGTCGATGGTGGCGGGGACGATGAACAGCGCGAAGTCCGGCGCTGCCTCCATGCCCCCGCCGCCGGCGCTGCCGCCGTCTCCGCCGCCGGCGCTGCCGCCGTCCCCGCCGCCGGCGCTGCCGCCGTCTCCGCCGGCGCCGCTCGTCGTGGTGGTCCCGTGCCCCGCCTGTCCGCCGGCGCCCTCGCCCTCGGGGGGGTCGTTGGAGCACCCGGAGGCCGAGAGGGCAATCGTCAACGCCACAACAAAGCTGAAGCCCCGCTGTAAACGCATCGGGTCGAGTCTCATGTCGAAGGGAGCCGTCGTGCTTCCGAGGTGGGATGTCCCGGGAGGTGCCGCGGCCACGTTATCGCTGCTCTGGCGGGGCCTGCAAGCGGGCCGGGCGGCCCTTGGCGGGGACCGCTGGCGCGCCGCCTCGCGAGGCGGCGCGCCAGCGTTCGGACGTGGCGTGAGGGGGTGGGGTGCTACTGCGTTTCGCAGGCGAGATAGATCCGGATGGACTCGACCGTGGCGTCCTGGAGCCGGCCGGTCGGGGGCATCTCGCCCTCGTCGATCTCCTCGAAGATCTTCTCCGCGTTCCCGCTGACATACGCCTCATCGTCGACGTTGACGCCCTCGGGCGCGTTGGCGCGGGCCGCCGCCCCCACCTTCGTGGTCGAGTGACAGATGTTGCAGTTGCCCTGGAGCGCCTCTAGGCCCGCCGCCTGCTCCGCCGCGGAGTCGGGCGGGCAAGCGCCGAGCGGCCCGTCTTCGCCGCCGCCGCCCGGGTTGGATTCATCGCCGCAGCCCTGGAGCGAGCCGATGACGAAGGGGGCAAGGCAGAGCAAGAAAATCGTACGAACGCGCATCAAAGCACCTCAACAGCTTGTTAGAGGACGGGTGGCGAGCCGGGTTCGAGCCTCCAGCCATGCAGGCAGGCCAGCCGGGCGCCGCGCGGGATGGTGCCTGGCGCCGCGCACCGGGTCAACAAAGACGGATCGGCGTGAACTGAAGGAGACCAGGTCGTCCGGGGTGACAACCTTGTACAAATTCGAGGCGCCGTGGGTCGTCCGAGGCGACAACCTTGTACAAGTTCGAGGCGCCGTGGGTCGTCCGAGGCGGCAACCTTGTACAAGTTCGAGGCGCCGTGGGTCGTCCGAGGCGGCAACCTTGTACAAGTTCGAGGCGCCGTGGGTCGTCCGAGGCGGCGACGTTGCACGAGGGGGCGGCGCCGCCGGCTCCGTTGGAACGGGGCGGCTACTGCGGCACGTCCGGGACCGGCGTGTCGAGCTCGATCTCGGGGAGCGCCTCCTCGTCGTCCTCGTGCTCGTCCGCGGCCGGCCCGCCCTTGCCGCTCTTGCCGGCAGCCCGCCGGGCGGCGGCTTGGCGCAGGCGGTCCAGCGGGGCCAGCGCCGCGCGCGCCGACTGGACCGTCTCCGGCCTCTCGCGATCGACGCTGGCGACGACCTGAAGCAGGTAATCGCCGATCGCGCCCACGAGCTCCCGGAGCGGCTCGCGCAGGGCCGCCACGTCCGCGGGCGTCTCGTGCGCCTTCGTGATCCCCAGGACCTCGCCATAGGCCTCATGGGCGGCGCGCACCTCGGCCAAAAACTCCTGGCCCGCGATGGCGACGAGGTCCTTGCCGAGCGCGTCGTCCTCGGCGATCCGGCCGAGGAGGGCGTTGCTCTCGGCCCATTCCAGATCCATCGAGAGCTTGAGGAACTCGAGGCCTTCCGGGAACAAGAGCCGCGAGATCTCGTTGGCTCGCTCGGCCCTCGGGTGCGCCGGGGCCGGCAAGAGGGCGCAGGCATCGACGCGCATCTTCAGGGCGGCCCAGGCGGTATCGACGCGGTGGTCCGCCTTGACCTTGCTCGCGGGCTTCGGGGCGCCGGCCGCGCGCCGCTTCTGGTCCCACGCCTTGTTCATGGCGAGCGTCGCCTTGCGTACGGCGCGCGCCGTGCGCTTCATGCCGGCGGTCGCGTCCCTCGGCAGCGCCGAGAGGAGCGCGATCGCGAGCGCGACGCCCTGCCGGACGTCGAGCTTCGGAGGACGCAGGTATGGAGTCGGATCGAAGGGGATGGACGTCGCCACGCAGAATACCTCCCTTGATCGTCAAGGCATCACGGGCAGGCGGGCGGAGTCAAGCGATTTCTCGAAGCCTCGTTCTTCCTGGTTCCCTGGTTCGCTGGGCGATGACATGGTCGCCCTCGCCGAGCGCCGCCAGGGCCATACCCAGGGCGATGGGCGGGCGATGATGTCGATGCACCGTCCGATCGAGCGGGCCGTGCTGCGCCTCCGGCGCGGACGGCCGAAAGCGTTTTCGACGCAGCGCGATCCCTGTTACCGCATGGACGCCAGCCGGGCACAGACACCCTGATGAATGCCTGGAGCTCAGCATAGGGAACGGGTGCCGACTCACGCTCATCGCTTGACGCGGGTCGCGGCGCCATGGCCTCCTCGGTGCGAGGGAGGCTGCGATGGCGTGCGTTCTGCGGCATGTGCCGCTGGCCCTCACCCCGCTCTTGATGTTTCTCGCTTGCGTGCTCGCGCAGGGGGGGTGCGAGTGCATCTCCGGCGACCCGCCCATGGAACCGCCGGGCCTCGTCGCCTGCCGGACCCAGCGCGCACACGGCCCTGCCGCGGATCGCCCCGCACCGGCGGTCGAAACCGTCGCCGCCGGCGCCATCCCGGGGGCGTTCTCCGTCACGAGCACCGGGGAGGCCGTGTACACCATGGAGCTGGCCGCCCCGCCCTCGCGCGCGGGCATGGGTCCTCGGATCGAGCTCGTGTATCGCAGCGACGGCGACGACGGCGTGCTCGGCGCCGGATTCGCCATCGCCGGGCTGTCCGCGATCACGCGATGTCCGAAGAGCCTCGCGCAAGACGGGGAGAGCCGCGGCGTGCGGTACGACGGCGACGACGCGCTCTGCCTCGACGGCCAGCGCCTCGTCCCCGTGGGAGAGGGACCTGGGACCATCGAGTACCGGACGTTCCCGGACACCTTCGTCAAGGTGGTCGGGCACTACGGTCCGGAAGGCGGCGCGCCCGCCGAGGCGCTCTTCTTCGAGGCAACCCTGCCCACCGGCCGCGTCGTCGAGTACGGGCGCACCGAGGGCAGCAAGCCGCTCGCGCGCGGCGGCGTCCCGCGCGCCTGGCTCGCGAGCAAGGCCCGCGACGGCCGCGGCAACGCCATGACGTACGCGTACTGCATCGCCGAGGCGGAGGACGGCCATGCCGCCGAGTACGCGGTGGACGAGATCCGCTACACGGCTTTCGAGGGAACGCCGTCGCTCGAGCCTTCGCGGGCGGTACGCTTCGTGTACGCGACGAAGGATCCGGCCGCCATTCGGACCGGCTACTCGGGCGGCATGGCGCTCCAGCGCTCGCTTCGCCTCGAAGAGATCCAGATGCTCGGCCCCGGCGACGCGCTGGTCCGGAGCTACGGGTTCCGCTACGAGCTCAGCCCGACGACGAGCCGCACGCTCCTGACCGAGGTCAAGGAATGCGCGAGCGACAGGGTCTGCAAGCCTCCCACGCGCTTTCAGTACAGCCACGCGAGGCCCGGATTCGAGCGGGTGACGACGGACATCGACGAGCCGGTCTCCGAGAGGGCGAGCCCGATGGTGTTCGACCTCGATGGGGATGGGCGCGATGACCTCGTGA
Organism: Sorangium sp. So ce836; assembly: GCF_028553905.1. NCBI lineage: Bacteria > Pseudomonadati > Myxococcota > Polyangiales > Polyangiaceae > Sorangium > Sorangium sp. So ce836. The sequence goes on from NZ_CP102233.1 coordinate 1,917,207, forward strand.
TCCCGGACATGGTCGCGGGGCTCAGCACACCGAGGAATCCGATCACCGCGTGGCGGGTGGCGCGAAACGTCGGGCAGCGCGCCTCGCCGTCCTTTCTCGCACCGGCGAAGCTCGCGTTCCTCGAAGAGTGGCCCACGGTCGCCGATCCGGTGGGACCCTCCGATCCGGCCCTTCTTCAGCCCGAGCTCGGGACGGTCCTGGACTACGACGACGATGGGCGGGCGGACGTCCTGATCCACGATGTTTACGGCACCGAGGTCACGTGGCATGTGCTGCTGTCCCGACCGGACTGGACCTTCGCGCTCCATGACACGGGCATCCGCCGGCCCTTCCCGCTCGGGGGCACGCCCGCGCCGCCCAGCTTGAGCAGCCCCGGCGCATCGATGCACCTGGCCGATCTGGACGGCGATGGCGTGCCGGATCTGATCCAGTGCGAGGACCACGCCCGCGAGGGACAGGCACCGCTCCCGCTCGCTGCCGTGTGGGCCGTCCACCCCTGGAGGCCTGCGCGCGGCGCGACGCCCGCGGGCTTCGATCCCGCGGGCGAACCGATCGAGCTGCTCACCGGCTATCCCTGCGATACGGAGCTCCACACGCTCGACATCGACGCCGACGGCAAGGTCGATCTCGTCGTGCCGTCCCTGCGGCGGTTCGGTGACGGGACGGTCCTCCTCGGATCGAGCTACGACGCGATCATGCGCCGGGGCCAGGGGCGCTGGGAGGTGATCGACACCGAGCTGCCCGTCGTATGGCCCGGGGGCCGCGTCGTCTTTCTCGACGCGAACGGCGACGGTTTGCCCGATGCCGTCGAATCCGGCCCGGGTGACCACCAGCTCTATACCTACTTCAACACGGGCCCGACCTTCGTGGCCTCGCCGTTCCGGACCGTGGACGCGTTCAGCTTCGGCGATCTGTTCGGTCTTCCCGATCAGGACGCGTTCTTCCGGTTCGCCGTGCCGCTCGACGTCAACGGCGATGGGCGGCAGGATCTCCTCACGCCGGTTCCACCAGGCATGCTGCTGGGCGGCTCCGACGTGCTCCCGTCATGGGCCGTCCTGCTGGCGACCGGCGACCGTGCGGGGCCGCCCTTCAGGCTGGTCGACCCGGGGCTGCCGTTCGAGGCGAGCCTCGGCGAGGCGGTCACCCTCGCCGATCCGCGCGGCGCGCGCACCGGCGACGTCGACGGCGACGGCGCGCAGGACGTGATCCTGTCGCTCGGCGGCGTGTTCAACGTGTTCCGGAACCTCTCGGCCGACCAGGATCTCCTGGTCGCTGTCTCCGACGGGATGAACGCGCACGACCCGACCGAGCCCGGCTTCGTGCCCAACGTGAGCATCTCCTACGGGCATCTGAGCGACGCGTCGGTGGCAGCGGGCGACGGAGCGCAGGATCCGGCGCGGGAGAGCCCGCTGTACCTCGCACGTTCCGGCGCGGCGGACGACTGCGGCTACCCGCGGCGCTGCGTGGTCGGGCCTCGTCGGGTGGTCAGCGCGTACGCCCTCAACAACGGGGCGGACCGACCGCGGCGTTTCGAGGTCAGCTACCGCGACGGGCGCTACCACCGGCTGGGCCGAGGATTTCTCGGGTTCGGGGAGCGGATCGTCACCGACCTGGATACGGGCGCCGCGGCGCTCGACGTGTACGATCACATCACCTTCGACGATGAGCTCCAGGTCTTTCCCTTCGCGGGGAGCGTCCAGCGGAGTTGGCGCTGGGCTCCGGGGCTTGCGAGCCAGCCCAGGCCGGAGCAGATCGAGCTCTCGTTCGTCGACGTGACGCAGACGCTCGTACCGACGAACGACGGCGCGACGTACTTCACGCTGCCGACCGAGCGTCGCGTGAGGCGAGCGCAAGGGATCTATCCACCCCCGAACGGCGCGACGCCCGCCATCGAGGCGTACGTGCGGGAATTCGAGGCTGGAGGCGACGGCGCGACGCTGCTGCGCGACTCGGTGTCGACGGTGACGGACTTCGACACGTTCGGCAATGTGCGCGCCGAGGAGGGCTCGACGAGCGGCGTCGACCTGACGTTCAAGGTGACGCGGACGTTCAAGAACGACACCGAGCGCTGGGTCCTCGGCCAGCTCGAGACGCAGAAGGAGTGCAGCGCGGCGGCGGGGATGTCGCAGTGCCGGACCCTCACGCGAACGACCACGATCTACGGCGAGGTGGAGACCGAGTCCACCGAGAGCGACGACGGCCTGCCGGACACGAAGCTGACGATCGCCTATGCGCGCGACGATTTCGGGAACATCACCGGCGTCACGGCGGAGGACGCCTTCGGGCACAAGCGGACATCCAGCACGGACTTCGACGAGGAGGGCATGTTCCCCGAGAAGTACGTGAACGCGGCCGGGCACACCACGCTCGTGGAGTTCGACGGCGCGCTCGGCGTGCTCCTCGAGCGGGTCGATCCGAATCAGCTCGTGACCACGTGGGCGTACGACGGCTTCGGGCGCCTCGGCGTCGAGACGCGCCCGGATGGCACGACGACGGTCACGCTCTCCCGCACCAAGGACGGCGGCCCGGCGCAGGACGCGTGGCGGGTGAGGCAGCGAAGCACCACGACCGGCGGGGCCGACGATACGATCGAGCTCGATGGCCTCGGCCGCCCGATCCGGTGGTGGTGGTACGGGCCCGAGCCGGAGCCGGCGCAGGGGTCGGGCGATGCGAAGCGCATCCTGCAAGAGATTGGCTACGACGCGCTGGGCGAGCACATCGCGCGGCGCTCGGTGCCGGTCCGCGAAGATACCCCCGAAAGCGAGAGGCTGTACGATCGCTATGAATACGACGCGGTAGGCCGCGAGGTGCGGCATACGACGCCGTGGAACGCGGTCACGACAACGGAGTACGATGGCCTGCGCGTGCGTGTCGCCGACCCGCTCGATCACGTGACCGTGACCGAGCAGGATCCGCTGGGGCGAACCGAGTCCATCACCGACGCAGCCGACGGGATCACCCGCTACAGTTACGGCCCGTTCGGCATGCTGCACACGGTCACCGATCCGGGCGACGCCGTGACGCGCACGACGCGCGACGCGTTCGGCCGCGTCCGGCAGCTCGACGACCCCGATCGGGGTACGACGGTCTCGATCCATGACGGCTTCGGCGAGCTGGTTTCGTCGACCGATGCGCTCGGGCGAGAAACCACGTGGGCGTACGACGCGCTCGGGCGACCGCGCACGCGCGTGGACCGGGACGGCGCCGAGCGCGTGACGACCACGTGGACTTGGGACACCGCGGCGCACGGGATCGGAAAGCTCCACGCGCTCGCGAGCCGCGACGGGGAAAAGACGTACGGGTACACCGACCGCGGCCAGCTCGATACGATCTCGCTCCGCATCGACGGCGAGCGCGCTTCCCTGGAGGCCAGGCTGGGCTACGACGAGCTCGGTCGCGTCGAGGCGGTCACGTATCCGGCGCCGGCCGGCGCGGCGCCGTTCGTCGTGGACCACGACCACGACGCGCATGGCCATGTGATCGCCGTGCGCGACCGCAGAACGGGCTCCGCCTACTGGCGCTTGACGGACGTGGACGACGCGGGGCGATTCCGGGAAGAGGTGTTCGGCAACGGCGTCGTCACGGAGCGGAGCTACTTCGCCGACAAGCAGCGGCTGAGGCACATGGTGACGCGGAGCGGCGCGGGTGAAGTGCAGGACCTGGACTACGGGTTCGACGATCTGCTGAATCTCACGCGCCGCACCGATGCGCTTCAGCCCGAGAACACGACGGAGCGCTTCCGCTTCGATCCGCTCCAGCGGCTGACCTGCGCGTACTTCGGCGACGTCGAGAGCGCGTCGGCGCCCTGCGCGCTCCGGTACGACTACCACCCGAACGGCAATCTCACCTTCAAGTCGGACATCGGAACGCTCTCGTACGACGACCCGCTGCACCCGCACGCGGTCACCGGCGCCGGCGCGGGCACGGGTGCGGGCAGCTTCGCCTACGACGCCGTCGGCAATCAGATCGCGCGGCCCGGCGGCACGACCGTGCGCTATACGCCGTTCGACCTGCCGGAGCGCATCACGCAGGGCGCGAGCACCATCACGTTCGGCTACGACGGCGACCAGCAGCGGATCCGCAAGACGACGCCGGAGCAGGAGACGCTCTACTTCGGCGATCTGTACGAGCGGGTCACCAAGGCGGCATCGGGCACCGCGGAGCATCGGTACCACGTCCACTCGCCGGAGCGCGTTGTGGCGATCGTGACCCGCGGAGGCGCGGACGCCGGCACGCGGTACGTGCATGTCGATCACCTCGGCTCGGTCGACGCGCTCACCGACGAGGACGGCGACGTGATCGAGCGGCGGAGCTACGACCCGTTCGGCCAGCGCAGGAACCCCGTGTGGGGAGAGACCGCGCCGGCGTCGTTCTCCAGCGAGACGACGCAAGGGTTCACCGGGCACGAGAGCGACGACGAGCTCGGGCTCGTGAACATGAAGGGGAGGATCTACGATCCCAGGATCGGGCGGTTCTTGACCACGGACCCGATCGTTTCGATCCCGTCCTTCGGGCAGAGCTGGAACCCGTACAGCTACGTGCTGAACAACCCGCTCGCCTACGTCGACCCGGGCGGCTTTCAGGAAGCGCTCCCGGAGGCCGGGGCTCGCTCACCGCTGCCGGCCGGCGCGGAGTTCCGTTGGGAAGTGCTCGACCTGGCGCCGATCGGACTCAAGCTGAGTGTCGTCCCGTCCCCGGAGCACGAGGCGCGCTCCGGCGCCGATACCAACACCGTGGCTGCCGAGACGGGCGGCGCCATGCCGCCGATCGACGTCAGCACGACCGGTAGCGCGTCCGGGTACGTGCCGCAGCCGGTGAGCACGGCGCCGGAGCACACGGGCGCCAGCGCCGTCGTTGGCCAGAGCTTGCTGGGCGCCGCGGAGGGGACGGTCGAGCTGGCGGCGGGGGTCGCGCGGTCGCTGGCGCTGAACGCGCTGACGCTCGGGATCTACAGCGGATACGAGCTCGGCAACGCGGCGTGGGCGGGGTACGAAGAGGGCGGGCTCCTCGGCGCGCTGAACGCCGTGAACCCGCTCTACCAGATCGGGCGGGGCGCGGCGGACACGGCGCTCGCGATCGACGGAGGTGACTACCGGGTAGCGGGCGCGGCGGGGACGAAGACGGTGCTCCTCGCGGCAGCGACCGTCTTCGGGACCGGCAGAGGGTTAGCGGCGCTCGCGGAGGAGCCGACAGTTGGAGTGCAAGCCGCAAGGGGGGGCGCCAAGGCGCTCCCGGAGGGTTCCTTCTCAATTATCGATTGGACAGGATATCCTGCAGGCGCGCCGCGACCCTCCGGTCCGTTTCGACTGCTCAGTGGCCCCGAGTATGCCGAAGCTCGCAGTGCAGCAAACGCCACGAACCAAGCATTGCACGCTGCGGATTCCAGGCTGAAGGGCTTGCAAATTCACGAAATTACACCGGTTAAATTCGGTGGAAGCCCCACAGATCTATCAAACAAGATCGCAGTCATACAGGCTGAACACGCGCCGCTCACGACATTCTGGAACCGTATGCGAACCCATGTGGAAGGGGTAATTGGCAAATGATCGACATCGAACTGCTCACCGCGCAACTCAGTCAAAATTCGCCCGCGTCGGCCGAGGATATTTGCGCTTTTGTGGCACGAGCCAAGGTTGGGTTCCCACCAGGATATATTGAATTCATGCAGCGGTCCGATGGCGCTGAGGGGCCAATCGGAAGAAAGGGTCGTTATCTCGTCCTGTGGCCCGTGGCAAGTATTATCAGCTTGAACGAGCAGCACCATATCGACGAATTTGCGCCACACTTGCTTGCGTTCGGATCGGATGGCGGCGGAGAGGCTTTCGCGTTCGATCGTCGGACTGAGCCGGCGAGGATTGTCCGTGTTCCATTTGTCGGCCTAGACGATGAGATTTGTTATGGAACTCGGTTTGATGAATTCTTGGCTCGGTTAAGTGAAGAGTAGCTCCCCTCCCGACGCTCGAGCAGAGCTGGAGTCCGCGAGGATGCGTGCTCATCATCAGGAGGATGCCGGTCATCCCGCGATGCCGTCGTGGCTGCTGGGCAGTTTCTCGCGACAGGAGAATGTTACCTGGAATGCAATGGTAACGGGATTGGTAGATGCTCGCGGCGCCCATGCTTCTTCGCAGTAGAAACAGTGAGAACGTGCATGCGGCCCCTCCAAGCGCATGCCAGCATGTCGGCTATGCCAATGCGCTCATCAACGAGCAGGGGTGCATCCGACACTTCGAAGGCAAGACTCTCTCGTGAATATCTTGACCGATGATCGTACCTATTCGTGAAAGCGAAGCGTCTTCACGGTCTTCCCGCCCTCCGCTGTCACCATGCTGCCATCGTGGCTCCAGCTGATGCCGCCCTCGCCTGGCGGTCCGAGCTCACAGGTGACACCCTCAAGCGTGAGCTGGTCCTCGTTGAGGTAGGCGATGCCGATCGAGTCGCCCCCGCGGCCGGGGCCGCCGTAGCCACCGTCGCCTGCTCGGCCGCCGTTGCTCCCTTCACAGGACCACGTGCCGTCCCCCAAGGCGCCGCCAGGTGCTCCTCGACCGCCTTTGCCTCCTTGAGACGGGTATGATTGACAAGACACGCATGAGAAGCGTCGACGCTGTGCAGGCGCAATGTCCGACCTGCTCTGCTCGGCAGGGGGCCGACATGAGCAGGTACTCTGGTGAACAGCGGCAACTTCTGGAAGGGGACTAGTCGTGAACGTGGACGAGACGACGCGCGCACAGCAGGAACTCTGCAAGCGGCACGGCGCAGACTTCGTTGCGGCGCCGCCGCAGCTGAAGATCGGAATCGCGCGGAACGTGCGCGAAGGGTTGCTGCCTGTCAATGGTCTTCGGCACCCGCCGACAGGCGACACTACCGGTTGGTACATCTGGGCCGGGGAGGAGTTGAGCGACGACCCGGAGTTCTTCCTTCCGTTGCATGCCGTGCATCTCGTAGAATGGTGCCCGATTGCCGTTCGCTTCCTCGGTCTTCCGCCGGGGTGGCGCTTCCTCGTCGCTGACGAGTATGAGGATGTCTGGAATGATCCATCCTTGCTGAACGTGTAGTACCACCCGGCACGTTCCCCGGGGTTTACCCGCGCGTGGACAACCGACGGACCGGCGGGCTCAACCGGCTCCTAACGGGGGGCAGTGATGCGACAATTCTTTCTGCTCCGAGATGAAATGGCCATTAAGGGACGATGGCACCTGGGCGAAGTCTGGCTCTGCATTGGCTTGGAGCCGCTGCTCGATGCGGGACATCGACTGGATGCCAGTGAACCATTGCGAGGTGAAGTAACTCACGCAGGTCGCGTCCTAGACTTCAGCCTCACCAGCTTCAATGTGCCCGTTGCGACGACGGCGCTCGCGAACGCGGTGAGGTCCGTGGCGGGAAGTGACGTCCAGTGCATTCCCCTGGAGATTGCGGGTCAGAGGGGCATGTTCGTCCTGAATTCAGTTCGCGTCGTCCGATGCCTCGACGAGGAACGATCCGAGTTCATTAAGTGGACCAAGCAGGATCATCGTTCGAATCTAGGCGGCCAGTATCGACAGATCACGAAACACACGCTGGACGAAAGTGCGCTTCCGAACGACGCCCATTTCTTCCGTATCGAGGGTTCGCTGGTGGAGCTAATTGTCTCGGATACTGTGAAGGCTAGTATGGAATCGGTTGGATGCCTTGGAGCGAAGTTCGTTGGGGTGCCGCTCTCGAACTCGCGTCCGGTTGCGTGACCGTGGTGACGGTCCTCCTCCGCTGGGCATCGGGTCAGAGCCGTCACTGTCGCTTGACACCCCGTCGCGAGCGAGCGGTTGCTCCGATCTCCGTTGCCGTTCTTGCATCTGCATAGCGGCAGAGCCGGCGTCGCATCGGATGTGCCGCAGCGCCGTCCTCCTGTGAGGTGATTCCGACTACTCAGGAAACCGAAGCGTCTTCACGGCGCTGCCGTCCTCCCCTCGGATCTCGTTGCCAGACCAATCCCAGCTCACACCGCCCTTGCCCGGCGGTCCCAGCTCGTACGTGACGCCCTCGAGCTTGAGTTGGTCCTCGTCGAGGTAGGCGATGCCGATCGAGTCGCCACCGCGCCCGGGACCGCCGTAGCCGCCGGCGCCTCCCGGGCCCCCGTTGCCCCCCGGACAGGACCACGTGCCGTCCCCCACGGCGCCGCCCGGTGCGCCTCGGCCCCCATCGCCGCCCTCCTCGGGCAGCCCGCCGTCGCCGCCCGGACCCGCGCGGAGGGTGGCGATCACGCTGTCGCGCACCGTCACCTTGGCATGGAGCACGAGGATGCCGATCGTCGGGTACCCATTCTCGCCCCCTCGGCCCCCTCGACCGCCACAGCCGCCGGCGCCTCCAGAACCGCCGCCGGCGCCTCCCTTGGTGGCCGCGCCGCACGCCGCGAGCCCGCCTCGACGGCCGCCCCCACCGCCCCCGCCTTGACCCGGCATGCCCCTGCTGCCGTCGCCTGCCCAGTCGGGTACCCATGCTGTTTCGGTGAGATGCCCGATGCCCTGCCCCGCCGCGCCGATGGTGCCCCACATGCCGGGGGCCCCGGTGATCCCGCCGTCGCACTGCCTGCCGGTCGGATCCCCGCCTCCCCCGCGTCCTTCATTCGGGTACGTCGTGGAGATCGGCTGCCCGTCGTCGCCGTCGCCCGCGCCATCGGGAAGGCCGTCGCCTCCCTTGCCGCCTGTGCTCGGGAGCCCGCCCTCGCACGGGTTCACCACCGCGGCGCCGCCGGGGACGGTCGTCGCTGAGCACGCGTCTCCTCCATACAGCCCATCGGGACCTGCCGCGGCCTGATTCAGCCCGGACCATCGCACCCCGGGGCGACCTGCCGATCCGCTCCCGGTCCTCAATCGGCTTCGAAGGATCTCCACCGCCGTGTTGGACTGGACGAGCACCGCGACCGGACCCCTCGCCCCCATTTCGAGATCGGCGAGGATCGAAACCCCGTCCGCGGCCCCCCTGTCGTCGGGGCCCGCGGGCTCGATGGTCACCAAGGGGTCGCTATCCATCATATGAACGAGTGTGGACACCGTGTCTTCAGGGTCGCGCACCCATCGCCGGCAGTCGTAACCGCCGAGGAGATCCACGCCAGAGGGCAGCGTGATGTGCCCGATCACCGGGAAGCCGTCGTTGCAGATGAAGACGCGCCCTCGTCCAGCGCGCGCGAGCTCGACGGCGCGATGGACCGTGAACACCGGCCTCGCCTTCGTGCCGGGGTTGCTGTCGTCGCCGCCACCCAAGGCGCCGGCCATGAACACGCCGCAGCCATCGTCAAGGACATGGGCGGCTACATGCTCGACGCAGACCGACTCCGGGGGCGGTTCATTCTCGCACGAGGTGCCTTCACAAGGCGTCACGCCAGGGTCGTTCACGTCGGGCACGGTTCCGCAGCCGGTGATCCACGGCGACAGCAGAAGGACGAAGGCAGCAGCGGTGGTCTTTCCCATGAGCGTCTCCTGACGGTGGTCGCCCGTTCAGCGCGGTTCAACGAGGTGGTTCCGGGTCGGGCGCATCGAACCTGTACCAGAACGTCGGAATTCCATCGGTGCCTTGACCGACTTGGTCGCCGGGAGCCGCATTGCCCGCGAGCCCGCCGACGCCGGCGTTGCCCTGATTGAAGATCGCGCTCGGCGCAAGGGACACGTACGCGCCCACCGAGGCGACACCCAACGAATGCCCTCCGAGGCCGCCTCCGGCATCACCGCCGCGACCGCCGCGGCCGCCCCAGCCGCCACGACATGCGCCCCATGTGATGGGGCCAGTGAAGCCCTTTCCACCGTCGCCACCCCATCGACCGTAGCCGCCCGGTTGGCCCGTTCCGCCGACGCCGCCGTTTCCGCCGTTGCCCGTGGTCACCCGAGTCGCCTCGAGCGTCAACGCGCTCCCCCATAAGGCGACGATGCCGATGCTCGACCCGCCGTACCCGCCGCCCTTCCCTCCAAGGCCACCGCAGCCGCCACTGCCCCCTGAACCTCCAGCCGCACCCGCCTGCGGGAGATCTGCTGGACACGCCGTCATCTCGCCTCGCGATCGGCTGCCGCCCCCGCCCCCGCCACCCTGACCGACGCCACCTTTCTTCCCGCCCTCACCGCGCTCGCCGATCCAACCCTCTTCGGTGAGGTGGCCTATGCCCACTGCACCTTCCGCGCGACCCCCGTCTGCGCCATCCGCGCCGTGTGTCCCCTCGGTGCATCTCGCCATGTCCGCGCCGAGCCCAGCGAGGCCGTAGCCCTCCGGATTCTCCATCGCCTTCGGCTGCCCCGGCGCACCGTCGCCCCCCGACTCGAGCCCGCCGTACCCCCCGTCTCCGCCCGTGGACTCGGTGCCGTCGCCGCACACCGTCACGACCGCGAGAGCGCCCGTCGCGAAGTCCGCGGAGCAGGCGGACACGCCGTCGTTTCCCTCCAGGCCGTCGTTCGCCCGCTCCCTCGGGGCGTCCCCTCCCGGCTCCCCGTCCTTGCCGTTACCCGCGACGATCGCGCTCGCCCGCACGATCGCCCTGGTCCCAGGGCTCAAGATCATCGCGATCGACGACTTCTCATCGATTGCCGAGGCGTCCGCCGCCTCGACGCGCACGCCGAAGACCGTCGACGTCGCGCCCTCTTCTTCTCCCGTGATCACCCGCAGAGGGATCCCCTCCGGCGGAGCGATGATCGTCGGGTGATCCGGTCCGCCGAACGATCCCCGATACGACCAATCGCCGCCGGCACATCGACGGCCGCCCCAGAGGTCGACCCCCGAGGGCAGCGTGATCTTCTCCTGGAACGATCCGCCGCACGCGTACACGCGCCGGGTCGGCGCCTCGCCGTGGCCTCGTCCGCTCGCGGCGAGCCCAATCGCGTGTTGCAATGTCTTCATCGGCGCGGCCTTCGTGCCCGCGTCGTTGTCGTCGCCCTGCTCGCTGACGAACACCCCACACATGTCGAGCGCTGGCGCCGACGCCGGGTCGCCATCACAAGGCGATGGCTCCGGAGGAGGAATCTCGCACAGGAAGGCGTCCACGCAGTTATCCGAATAGCACCCAGATGTGCCGGTGCCGCCGGCCAAGCCGAGCGTGAAGGGCGCGAGCGAGCGAAGGAGCTCTCGAACTCGGCAGTACACGATCCGACGCGTCAAGCCAGCCTCCTGCTCACCAGGCCCCTTCGAGGAGTACACCCGCCCGTTCGCTCGTCGCCAGCGGCGCGACGCGGACACCAGCGGCTTTCTGCGCTTCGCCGAAGATCGCAACCTCCGTGAAAAAAGAAGCCGCTGTAGCGACGCCGAACGCAGCGCTCGTCGCCAGCGACACCTTGCCGAGGGTGGCAAACAGGTCTCGCTCCTTGACCTGGTCCTGGATGCCAGCGCACGCCGCCGGCGCGCTTGCTTCCCGGCACGTGTGAGGCGTCCACCCCTGCTCCCGACGTACGCTGTTGGCCTCGCGCAGGTTGCGGTGCAACACATGAGCGCGCAAGAGAAAGAGTGCGCCGGCCGCTGCCGTCGCCGTCGTGAGCGCGACGCCGCCAATCCGCAACGTCCCCGGCCAGGAGGCCGACGGCGCCGGCACCCGCGCGGAGCTCCTCACCGCGTGCGCCTCGGTGGCAGCCTTCTTCGCAGGGCCCGCTGGTGCTCCCTGGCCCGAACTGCTCACCGCGGCGCGCGGCAACTGTATCGTTATGGTCGGCTCCGTCGCCGCCCGCGCGTCCAGCGACTGGAATGCTTCCCCACGGCCCGGTGCTTGGGCCCGCACCAGATGCTTGCCCGGCTCGAGGAACAGGGTGTAGGTCCGCCTGGGTGGGCCGATCGGCTTGCCGTCGACAAGCACCTCCGCATCTGGCGGATCCACCGACAGGTAGAGCGTCGCGACGAACTGCGCTGCCGTGGTCAGTCCGTCCCCATATCGTTTTTGCTGGGTAAGAGAAAGCACCTTGCGTCGCTCAAGGCTCCAAGCGAGGTGCTCAGCCGCGTCACGGTACTTACGCAGCGCGAGCTCACAGAGGCCCAGCTCTCCGGCGATCTCAGCCGGCTCTCCCTCTGCGCCAGATGTCGAGTCGATGGCCTCGAAGGCGGCCTTGTAGGCCGCGTATGCCTCGGTCCACCGTCCCTTTGCCCGAGCGCTCCGGGCGCGGCGAAGATGTTCCTTTACCGGCGAAACGTCGCTTCGCACGGGTGCCGGATTGCGGCTCTGCGCACAGACCGGAGGCGTAATGCCGGTCGCGACGGCAACCATCATGCAACTCCACAGCGATTGCGCACCGAAACGCATGCATGGACGGTAGTTACGCCAGCCGCGCGGCGTCAACCGCTAAGAAAACGCCGTCAAGTGGACGGTTGGGCGACAAAATGCCGCCGGATAGCGGAATGCGGCCGGCCATGCTCCGCGAGCGCGTGTGACGCGGCGGTACATGTCGCACATTGTCCGACCAATGCTGGCGTCGCTCGGCACTTTCTTGAAGCCTTCGGGGCGGCCCGGGTGTTCTACCGGTTATGGGCGAGCCAACCAGCACCCCCACCGGTTTCGCGTTCTTCCGGCGCCTCGCGCGGCGTTTCGGGGTCCCTGCGCGACACGCGGAGGACCTCGCGCAGGACGCCTTGCTGCGGGAGCTGGAAGCGGAGCAGCGGGTCGATCTCGATCTCGGGGAGGCCCGGGCGCGCTACGGTGCCACCATCGTCCTGAACCAGGCGCGGAACCACGTCCGGAACGAACGGCGTCGAAGGGAAGTGCTGACCTCGTTCGACGACCACGAGCTTCAGGCGGAGTGCCCGAGTCCGGAAGAGTTGCTTCGCGGCCGGCAGCGGGAGGCGCTCATCCGCGATCTGATCAACCAGGTCGACCCCAAGTACCGCGGCGTCTTGATCAAGCACGGGCTCGAGGAGGTGCCGCTCGTCGAGATCGCCTCCGAGTTGGGGCTCAAGCCGAAGACGGTGAGGACACAGTACCGCCGAGCGCTCGAGGATCTCGCCGCGGCCGTGGAACGCCGGCGGGCGCGGCAACGCTCGCGCGGATGGGACGAAACTGCATGTGTCCCGTTCGCCATCGACCTGCGCGGCAGCGAGGGATGGCTGAGCAAGCTAGGACGCCTGGGCATTAGGACCCTGATCCAGGGAGCGGTCGTCGTGCTGACCGGCGCTGTCATCGCGACGTTGCCGGACTCGTTCAGCCCGGAGTCGTGGTTGCGGGCGGCGGTGGTGCACGCCCCTGCGCCCGCGCCGGAGGCGCAGGAGATCGCGCCGCCACCGGCTCAACGCCACATGCAGACGATGGCGATGACGGCCGCGACGGCGGCGCAGGAGATCGCGCCGCTGTCGCGACATGGGGACGCTCGCGTGCCTGCGCCATCAGGCGCGCCGGCTCGTCGTACCTCGCTCCCCGTCCGCGCCGTAGCCCCAGCCGCCGGCGAGCGCGAGCGGATCCTCATTGACGAGGCCCGAAGAGCCATCGAAGCCCATAACGCGCTCGCAGATGCCGAGGCGCGACAATTGCTCGAGATCCACGCGCGGGAGTTCCCGCAAGGGCAGCTCGCAGCGGAGCGTGAAGCGCTCCTAACGCAAATTCGCTGAAGTATCGGCTGTCCGCCGACAGCTAAGCAAGCGGTGGGGACGGTGCTGTCGTCGGGCAGCACAAGGCCGAGATCCACCTTGCGTCGGACAGCAATGGTCACGTCCAGGAGGCGAAATATCATGGAAGACATGCTGGGTGCGATGTGGCTCGTCTCGCCAATCGTCCTCGCGATGATGTCGTGCGTTGCGATCGGTTTCGCGGTCACGGCGCGCGAGGCGATGGGACGCGAACGCGGGCTGCGCGAGGCGCGCGAGCAGGCGCATGAGGACGAGGAGTCCGCCCTCACCGATGCGAAGGAAAAGGCCGAGCGGGAGCTTGAGCGACATCAGCGCCTGCTGGACTGCCATGTCGATGCGCTGGTCGCGGCGATGGCGGACGTCCGAGCGCGCCCTATCCCGTGGCCGGGCCGGGTCCTCGAATCGTTTTGTGCGACGACCCCTGCCTGGCAACGGAAACTCGCCGAGAACACGGGGCTGTTCCCGAAGGAAGTGGAGCGGCTGCTGAGCAGCGACCTCCCGATGACGCCCGGCCTCGCGCGGCAGCTGGAGGCCTTCACGGGCGTGCCTGCTCGGTACTGGGAGCGCCTGTGGCGGCTGCACGAGGACTACCGGACGGATGCGGAGGAAACCGTCGTGATCAAGCTCGATGAGCCGATCACCAGCCGCGAGAACGCGCCGCGTGCGGCGGCCTCGTCAGCGTCGATCTCGGTGCCGCCGCGTCCGCCATCGCTACCCGCTCGCGCGCTGGATGTCCCGCCGCCCGTGGTGCCGGCACATGACCCGGCTGCCAGGAGTCCACGGGCCAAGCTCCCGCCGCCTCCACAGCCGCGGCTGCGGTCGCCGCTCCCTGCTCCCGCCGGGGCGGGGGACGAGCTCGCGCGCCGCGCTGCCACGCTGACGAGCTTCCCGGTGCAGCGTGACGAAGGCGGGTCCAGTCCTGCACGCGGATCCGATTGGGATGACATCGAGCGCTCGTCGCTGAACACGACACTTCCAGGAGTAGGGCGCCAAGGGGTAGCGTAGCTGCGACACGTGCTTGATAGGTTGGAAAATGGATTCTAAGAATCGTGAATCAAACGTCAAGGCTATCGACGAGTTGGTTGTTCAAATGGAATGGCGCATCGTTCCGTTACGCAAGAGTCATGTACAGGCCATCATCGAAGAAGGATTCGATGCGTACTACAGCGCTCCTGCGGGCAAGGTGGCAACGGCGCTGCTGACGTTGGCTCGACTGGTCTTGGACGAGGCGACACCTGGACGCGCGAAAGATCCTGAGACACCTGGAGTCAGTGTGCCGGTTTGTCGCATTCTACCACTTGAGGATGCGATGAACCGTTGGGTCGATTGTGAAGAAGAGGGGAGGAAACGGCTATTTGTCATCTTGGACGCGATGGGCGACAAGGACCCTGCCGCTCGCGCAGCGCATGCAGTCCTGGTCTGGGCCGCGCAAACGTATGAGCTCGCAAGGAGAGCTGGCGCAAAAGCAAAGAGCTGATTGCGCCACTGCTTTACATCCCCCTCCCCGGGTGCTCAGAACGAGATGCGCACCTGGTCACCCTGCCGATTCCTAAACAGGAAAAGATGCCCGCAGAGCGGGTCGGCTCCGAAGCGCTGCGCGACCAGCGACGACAGGCCATCAAAGCTTTTCCTCAGGTCAGCCGGCTCCGCCGCGACGTAGACGCGCACCGACGGCGGCAGCGTCAGCACGGCGTCTCCTCGCTACCAGCGCCAGCACGCGCTCGAGCGTGGCGGGGTCGAAGCCCGGACGAACGCGGACCACCCGCCCGTTGGGCAGCGCGATCTCGATCGGCTCTGTCACCGCCGGCGATGCGCCGGCCACGACGTGCACCGACAGCAACCGCGGCGGCTCGGTCGTCGGCGGCGGCGAGGACTGCGAGGGGCCGTCGGCCCGCAGCTTCCAGCGCCACCAGTACAGCTGCTTCGGGTTGTACCCCTCGCGTCGCGCGAACTTCTCGGCGCTCAGCCCGCTCCGCTCCCATCGCTCCACCCGCTCGGCCCACTCCACCCTCGTCGCCATCGCTTCCTCCTTCGCGATGGGAACAGGTAGCCGGCGCCGCGCCGGCCATCACGATGGCGTTGGCTGGGCGGATACGCACCCGTTACGTGCATGTCGACCACCTCGGCTCGGTCGACGCGCTCACCGACGAGGACGGCGACGTGATCGAGCGGCGGAGCTACGACCCGTTCGGGCAGCGCAGAAACCCCATGTGGGCTGGCTATCGGGCAGATCGTGGGTGGGCTCGCCGTCACGATCGGGGGCTTGACGGGGGAGGTCTTCGGGGGCATCACGAGTGCAACCGGCATCGGCGCGGCGATCGGCGTGCCTGCGATTGCGGTGTCGACCGGGCTCATCGTCGGCGGGGTGAGCAACATCGCGGCGGGGCTCCAGGGGCTGTCGCAGGCGATGATGTCGCAAGGCAGCACAGGCCCGCAAGGCGCAGCGCCCGTTGGGGAGGAACCCACTACCCTCAAGCCAGGTCCGTTCGCAAAGGAGTCGATCCCCGCCCATCGAGGTCGGCCAACTGCCAGCGAGCAAAAGCAAGTTAACACGCTAATGGAAAGGCACGGCTGCCACACCTGTGGCACCAAGGAGCCTGGAACAAAGAGCGGGAATTCTATTGCCGATCGTCAGCCGCCACAGGCACTCGATGAGCCAAAGATATTTCTTCCACATTGCAACCATTGCAAGGCTCGCCAAGGCGGCGAAGTTCTGCGCGAATTGAGAAGAATGGAACAATAGTGAACACAACAACATGCTCCCCAACGCATCCCATCGTCTTCGTGTTTGATCCATCGAACAGCGACGTGGATGTGTCCGCATACGATCCAGGACAGGTAGTGTCCGCCAACGCCTCCTGCGTCTCAATTCGCACGATGGCCGATGTCGACGGCGACGTAACCTTGACGCTTGGAGCCGATCTCCCGCCCGGCATCACCACAGGCGGCATAGAAGTATTCCGTGGGACCATTGACACCCCTGGAGGAAAAGTGGCGCTAGTTACGTCCGAGGACCGAGTATTGCTTGAGATGATGGATAGTCGTCCGAGGGTGCCTGTTAGAGTGTTGGTAGATGACGAGATACACCCAGCGAGACTATGGGTTGAGCTCGTTGACAACGCTCCAAGCATTCCCTGATGCTCTCATCGATCTATGCGCTCGGGCGAGCGACCACGTGGGCGTACGACGCGCTCGGGCGACCGCGCTCGCGCGTGGACCGGGACGGCGCCCAGCGCGTGACGACCACGTGGACCTGGGACACCGCGGCGCACGGGATCGGGAAGCTCCACGCGCTCGCGAGCCCCGACGGGGAGAAGACGTACGCGTACACCGATCGCGGCCAGCTCGACACGCTCTCGCTCCGCATCGACGGCGAGCGCGCTCCCCTGGAGGCGAAGCTGCGCTACGACGAGCTCGGCCGCGTCGAGGCGATCACGTATCCGTCGCCGGTCGGCGCGGCGCCGTTCGCCGTGACCTACGACCACGACGCGCATGGATATGGGATCGCCGTGCCGCGACAGCTCCACCGGCGGCGACCATCGTTCCATCCGTGCACCTCCGGACGCGGACGAGATCATGGGCGGGCGAGACCGTCGAGCCTTCCATCGAAGCGCCCGGAATTACCACAAATCGACCTGAACGGTGCTCTAGCTCGCCCGCCGCCGCTCCAGGTGCGTCTTCATCGCCTTGAGATCCCCGTGCACGGCCTTCTTGAAGCTGCCGATGAACAGCCGCCCGAGCGTCTCCATGAACCACCCCATCCCGGCGATCTCGCCATCCATCCGGAGCAGCGTCCCGGCGCCCTGGGGCTCGAAGACGTAGCGAAAGCGGTATTCCCCGCGCCCCGTCGTGCCCTTCTTCCCGTCGACGAAGAGGTCCAGGCTCTTGCCGGGCTCCGCCGCCGTGACCTCGAACAGCTCGGTCGACTCCTTGCCGAACATCTTGCGGGTCTCTCGCCACATCGTGCCCTTGCCGGGGACGTCGCCCGTGAGCTTCTCCACCCGCACGAAATTCGGCATCCAGTCGCCGAAGGAGTCGATGTCGGTCGCGAGCCGGAAGACGTCCTCGGGGGACGCATCGAATCGCTCTTCAATGGTGAACCGGAGCGGCATCTCGTTCTTCTCCTAGGTTGGCCCGCACACCGGGCCATCGTGCCGGAACCGCTCCATCCCCGTCAACGCGCCCGTCGAGCGCGCATCGCCGTCCCGATGCGGGCCGCGCGCCGTCGTCCGACGTCCGCCCCGGGCCGCGCGCGGCCCGGGGCGGACGTCGGCGACCGCGGCGCTCAGCCCTTCTTGCCCGGCGGCAGCAGCATGCCCCGCTCGCCGGTCGCCCCCTGCATCGGGCGGCGCAGCACGATCTTCCGTCCCGCCTCGCGCCCGTGCGCGTGCGCCGCCGTCCGCTGGTTGCCCGCGTGACGCAGGTGCTGCACGTGCGGGTGGCGCGTCCGGTAGTAGCCGTCCAGGTCGGCGTCCCTCACCCAGACGAGCCCCTGCTCCGCGGACGCCTTCCGCTCCGTGTTCAGCTTCTCGAGGAACCCCAGCATCACGCCGGCCTGGTAGGTCCGACGGTCCTTGTTGCCCTTCACGCCGTGCGTCCGCTTGTGCTCGTTCCACAGCTGCTCGGCCGTGTGGTGCAGGAACGCGTGCACGTAGGCCGCCATCTCGAGGTTCGCCGGCGTCCCGCAGATCTCGAGCACGCTGCCCCGCTTGCCCTCGAGCGGCGCGTAGACCGGCACCCAGATCGCCTCGACGAAGAAATGCTTCCCGAGGATCCCCCCGACGATCCGCTCGCTCTCGCCCACGCGCCCGCTCGGCGCGCCGAGGTGGCGGAAGCCGTACTGCCGCGCGGCGCGCGCCTTCGCGACGTCGAGGTTGTACTTCAGCATCAGCCGCTGCGCGGCGCTCATCGCCGCCTGCGCCTCGTTCGCGTTCGGGCTGTCGGCGAGCGCGAGCAGCCGCGCGATGCGATCGAGGATCCGGGCGTCCGCGCTGTCCACGCTCCCGTCGCCGCGCGCCGCCCCGCCCGCCTCCGCCGAGGGCATCCCGGACGCCGTCGCGTCGATGCCGAGGCGCTCGCACACCTCGCGGAACGCCGGCCCGTGCGCCGCCTCGTCCGTGACGCCAAGCACCTCGTGCACGTACTGGTGCGCCATCTCGTGCTTGAGCACCTCGATCACGACCCCCCACGGCTGCGTCAGCACGAGCGGCCGCGAGATCTCGATCGCGCGCGCCTCGGAGATCCAGCGCCCGAGCCGGCTCGCGGCGTCGGACAGCTCGATCGATGCCGAGCGCAGCTTCCGCCGGAAATGCGTGTAGTTGAGGCTCTGGTACGCCGCCATCAGCTCGCGCACGAGCGCCGCCTCCAGCTCGGCGCTGAGCCTCGCCGCCGTCTGGCGCGGCGGCTCGGGCGCCGGCGCGCCGGGGGACGGCCGCGGCTCGGGCGGCGCGCCGGCTGCGAGGGACGAGGACGGTTCGGCCGGCGGCGCGCCGGCTGGGGAAGACGAGGACGGTTCGGCCGGCGGCGCGGCGGCCTCTCGGGCCTGCTGAGCGCCGCGCAACCCGTTCAGGAAGAGCTGCTCCGCCATGTCGGACGCCTCTCATGGCACGCCCCGGGCGGCTGTCGAAGGGTTTCTCCGCCCGCGCGCCCCCTCCGGCCGGCCGGGCCCGTCATCGCGCCGCCACCAGCCCGCCGCAGAAACGTTCCCGACATGCCACGTCCTCGCTAAACTCGCGCGCGTCCCGTGCACCCGTTCAAGACGTTGAACGATCCCCCGGCGCCCGATGCCGACGCCGCCAGCCGCTCGTCCCGCGGCCTCGCCCGCGATCTCGGCCCGGATCGCGCGGCGGCGCGCGCGCGGCTGCGCTCCCTCGCGCGCGCCCGGCGCCGCTACGGCCGCCTGTTCCTCGCGCTCCCGCTGCTCCTCGTGGTGCTCGCGGACGTCCGCATCCGCGGCGATCGCCTGCTCGACCTGAGCGCCAAGCACGCGGCGAGCTACCTCGGCGCGATGGTCGAGAGCGCCGCGCTCTGGGGGCTCCTGCTCTTCGCGGCCTCGTCGCGGCGCGGCGCGTCGCGGTGGATCGCGGCCCTGCTCTTCGTGACGCTCGCGACGCTCTCGCTCGGCGGCCAGCTCTATTTCCACCGCCAGTACGCCACGTACCTCAACCTCGACGCCACGCTCTTCGGGACGTCGCTCTCCGCGAGCCTCTTCGGCCAGCTCCGGGCCGACGGGGAGAACTTCCTCCGCTCGGTCCTCCCGCCGCTCCTGCTCGCGGTCGCGCTCGTCTGGCTCGGCCGGCGCATCGTGCGCCCCGGCCGCACGGCGTGGGCCCGTGCCGCGCGCCTCGCCGCGCCCGCGGGCGTGGTGGCCGCCTTCGTGCTGCCCTGCTCCTACCGCACGGTGCAGGCGTCCACGCCCGACGTCATCTACTTCCACGCGATCGGCGGCCTCATCAAGGAGCTCGTCGGCGTCCAGACCACGGCGCAGGTGCGCCCCGGCCTCCGCACGCCGCCCGCGCTGCCGCCGCTGACCCCGAAGCCCGGCCCGCGGCGCAACGTCCTCTTCATCCTGACCGAGAGCGTGCGCGCCGACGCCGCGTGCTCGGCGCCCGCGCCCGCCGGCGCGGCGCCCTCCGGGTGCCCCGGCACGCCGCGCATCGACGCGGCGGTGCCCGGCCGGCTCCCGCTCACGCAGATGCGCTCGAACGCCTCGACCACGGCGATCGGGCTCGCGGTGCTCTGGTCCGGCCTCCAGCCGATCGCCACGCGCGAGGAGCTCCACACCGCGCCGCTCGTCTTCGATTACGCGGACGCCGCCGGCTTCGACGGCGCCTACTGGACGAGCCACCACATGATGTTCGCCAACTCGCGCCTCTACGTGCAGGACCTGCCGGTCTCGCACCAGTGCGGCGCGACCGAGCTCGATCCGCTCGCCGACATCGATCTCGGGGCCGACGACCGGCTGCTGTCGGCGCACGTGCGGTCCGAGCTGCCCTCGCTGCGCGAGCCGTTCCTCGCGGTCGCCCACTTCGGCAACACCCACGTCCCGTACCTGGTCGACCCGGAGGACGCGCCGTTCCAGCCCGCCCTCGAGAGCAAGGCGCCGGACGACAACGAGGCGTACCGCAACTTCTACAGGAACGCGGTCTACCGGCAGGACGCGGCGATCGCCGAGCTCATCGACTTCGTCCGGCGCTCTCCGGTCGGCGAGCGCACGGTGATCGTCTTCACCTCGGATCACGGCGAGGCGTTCCGCGAGCACGGCCAGCTCGGTCACACCGGCTCCATCCTCGAGGAGGAGATCCGGGTGCCCGGCTGGATCGACGCGCCGCCGGGCACGCTGACGGCCGCCGAGGAGTCCGCGCTGCGCGCCGCGCGGGACGAGCTCGTGTTCCACACGGACGTGGCGCCGACGTTGCTCGACCTCATGGGCCTGTGGGAAGAGCCGGCGCTCGCGGGCTACCGGGCGGCGATGGTCGGCCGCAGCCTGCTCCGGCCGTCGCCGGGGCCGGCGACGCTGGCGCTCACGAACTGCACCGGGATCTGGGGCTGCGCGTTCAAGAACTGGGGGATGATGCGCGGCAACATGAAGCTCGAATCCCGCGCCTGGGACACCGCCTGGCACTGCTACGACGTGCTCGCCGACCCCCGCGAGCAGCACGACCTCGGGCCCGCCGCCTGCGGCGACCTGCCCCGGCTCGCCGACGCGATCTACGGCGGCCCTGCCGGCAGCGTCGACGCCCCGGCCCACCTCCGCGACCTCGCGGCGGCGCCTCGCCGCGACTGATCCGGATGGCGCAGGACCTCGATCGACAGGGCGCCGCGGCCGCCGCTCGCCCGCGCGCCGCGCGCCGGGCGGCGCGCCGTCGGCGCCGCTTCCTCGGCCTCGCCGTGCTCGCGTCGCCGGCGCTCTGGCTCCTCGTCGTCGACGTGCTGCGGCGGGGCCGCCACATGGCCACGTTCGATCGGCTCCACGCCGCGGGGTACGCCGCGACCGTCGCCGTGTCGCTGGGGTTCTGGGGCGTCCTGCTCTACGTCGCCTCGGGCCGCCGCGGCGCCCTGCGCGGCGTGACGGGCGGCCTGTTCGTCGCGCTCTTCACGCTCGCGTGCGGCGTCCAGGGCGGCTTCCACGCCCTCTACAACATCTACTGCTCGATCGACTCGCAGATCCACTCCCAGTCGATCCCCTGGTCGGTCGTGGGCACGCTCCCGCTCGGGCACCCGCGCGTGATCGTCCACTTCGCCGTCGCGCTCGGGCTCGCCCTCGCGGCGCTCCGGCTCTCCCGCCGGCTCGTGCGCCCGCGGCGCCTCCGGCGGCGCGTCGCCGCGGCGCTCGTGCCGCTCGCGCTGATCGGCGTGACGAGGATCCCGGTGAGCTACCGGGTGATCCAGTCGTCGTCGGCCGACATGATCTACTTCCACGGCATCACCGCCGTGGTCAAAGAGCACCTCGGCATCACCGACGACTCGCCGGATCTGCGGGTGCAGCGCCGCGACCCGGCGCGCGTGCCGCCGCTCGCCGCGCGGCCTGCGCGGCCGCGGAACGTCGTGCTCATCCTGCAGGAGAGCCAGCGTGCGGACGTGACGTGCGTCGAGCACGACCCGGACTGCGAGCTGGCGACGCCGTTCTCCAACGCCGCCGCGCCGGCGCGCATGCCGCTCTTGCAGATGCGGGCCCACGACTCGACGACGGCCATCTCCATCTCGAACATCTGGTCCGGCGTCTCCCCGACGGAGAGCCTCGCGGTGCTCGGCTCGGCCCCGCTGCTCTGGGATTATGCCCACGCGGCCGGGTGGGACACGGCGTACTGGACGAGCCAGAACCTCATGTTCGGCAACGCCCGGCTCTACGTGCAGGACATCCCGGTCTCGCACCGGGTCGTCGCGACCCAGCTCGATCCGGGCGCCGACCTCGATTACGGCGCCTATGATCGGCAGCTCACGGATCGCGTGATCGAGGAGTGGGGCGAGCTCGTCGAGCCGTTCTTCGCGGTCGTGCATTACTCGAACATCCATTTCCCGTACGTGAGCGATCCGCTCCATGCGCCCTTTCAGCCCAGCGAGCTGAACAAGGCGCCCGAGAAGAACGAGCATTTCAAGAACTACTATCGCAACGTCGTTTACCTGTCGGACATGGCGGTGGGCCGGCTCATCGAGCACATCCGGGGGACGCCGAGCGGCGAGCGCACGGTGATCGTGTACACCTCGGATCATGGCGAGTCGTTCCGGGAGCACTGGCAGCTCGGTCACACGAGCTCGCTGTGGGACGAGGAGATCCTCGTCCCCGCGTGGATCGACGCGCCGGAGGGGACGCTGGCCCCGGAGGAGCGGGCGAGCATCGCGGGCGCGCGGGACGAGTTCGTGTGGCACCTCGATCTCGCGCCGACGTTCCTCGATCTGATGGGCCTCTGGGACGAGCCGCGGCTCGCGCCGTTCCGCGGCCGGATGATGGGGCACCCTTTGACGCGGCCGGAGCGCACGGTGGCGCCGGTGCCGCTCACGAACTGCACGTGGGTGTGGGGGTGTTCCTTCCGCAACTGGGGGATGATGCAGGGGCCGCTGAAGATCGAGGCGCGCGAGTGGGACGGCGAGTTCCACTGCTTCAACGTGCTGGAGGATCCGCTCGAGCTGACCAACCTGGGGGAGCAGGCGTGCGCGCCGCTGCCCGATCTCGGGCGCGCGCTCTTCCACGAGATGCCGAACGTGACGCCGCCGGGGAGGCCGAAGGTCGACTGGGGCGGTTGAGCCTGTCGGGTCGGCCCGGGATGGAGTGCCTGACCCGCTCCAGGAAGGCGAAGCGGCGGCTCGCGCCTGGGCTCCTCCGGGGTTCGTGGGCCTGCGCGTCGCTCCACCGCCGCTCCGAGGGAAGGGCAGGCGCCGCGGGCTGGTGGGGCGAGGGACGCCGCCGCGGTTACAGGTCGCGGAGGTCGAGCGATCCGATGAAGTCGCCCTTGCCGACGTCGATCCCGTTGTGCCGCAGGATCGAGTACGCCGTCGTGGCGTGGAAGTAGAAGTTGGGCAGCGCGAACTGGAACACGAAGTCCGCCGCCTTCATGCCCTTGCCCGGCAGGAAGAACAGCGGGATCGTGCGCTCTTCCGCGCCCTTCAGCTGCTCCGGCTTCAGCGCCTTCAGCTGCTCGAGCGCTGTCCCGATGCGCGCGCGCAGATCCGCGATCGTCTCCTCC
Source organism: Sorangium sp. So ce836 (assembly GCF_028553905.1). Lineage (NCBI taxonomy): Bacteria > Pseudomonadati > Myxococcota > Polyangiales > Polyangiaceae > Sorangium > Sorangium sp. So ce836. The sequence goes on from NZ_CP102233.1 coordinate 1,940,939, forward strand.
TCGGCGTTCTCGCGCGCCGGCGCCTCCGCGCCGGTGAGGAGCGCGGCCAGCCGCACCGGCCAGTGAGCGACGGTCTGGATCTGACGCCGGAGGTTCCACTGGTCGGGCGCGAGGCGCGCGGTGAGGAGGTCCTCCGGGTTGAACTTCTTCTGCTCGGCGTACGCCTGCGCCTTGTCGAGCCAGACCAGCACCTGTCCGAGCATGCGAGCCATCTGCGGGAACGAGCTTTCGTAAAGGCTCATGATCTTCTCCTCGTCGACGGTAAGAACCAGGGCCTCTGGTTCATCCGCAGCCTCCGCGCGTCAACCCCCGCGCGCGCCGGCCCCGGTCCACGGCGCGCCGCGGCCCGGAGCAGCGGTCGATCTAGATCATAAGTTATTGAAATTGCTTGAAAATCCGAAGGAGCGCGACCCCTCGCCGGGAGGCGCTATGCTCGACGGGTGCCCACCGCTGCGCAAAAGCCACACCCCGCCACCGTGGCGGATCTCCTCGCCATCCACGAGGAGCAGCGCTTCCACGAGATCGTCGACGGCGAGCTCATGCAGAAGGCCGTGCCTTCGTTCGAGCACGGCGACGCGCAGTCCGCCATCGTCGCGCACGTGAAGATCCCCTTCCAGCGGCGCCCCGGCGGCCGCTGGCCCGGAGGATGGTGGTTCGCCACCGAGGTCGAGGTCGAGCTCGCGCCGGACCAGGTGTACCGGCCCGACGTCGTCGGGTGGCGCCGCGAGCGCGCGCCGGAGCGCCCCAGCGGGAGCCCCGTCCGGCTCCGGCCCGACTGGGTCTGCGAGGTGCTCTCCCCGGACAACGCGCGAAACGACACGGTCAAGAAGATGCGTGTCTACCAGCGTTGCCAGCTGCCACATTACTGGATCGTCGATCCCAGGGAGGAGACGATGACCGTGTACCGGTGGACGCCCGAGGGATACCTCGTGGCGCTCCGCGCGGAGCGGGGCGAGCGCGTCAGGGCCGAGCCGTTCGACGCCATCGAGCTCCAGGTGGGCGTGCTCTTCGGGGACGAGCGCGACGACGACTGACGGCCGCGGCGGAGCCCCGGGCGGCCGCGCGGCGCGCCGGGGCGCCGCGGACCGCCCGCGAGGCGCTCAGTCGATCTGGGTGAACTCGCCCGCCGCGTCGGCGGTCCACACCTGCGGAGGCATCCCCTCGATATCCGAGGTGCGGACGTAGATCCACCGGATGCCCTTGTCCTCCAGCTCGGCGAGGAGCGCCGGGTCCAGGCCGGGCTCGAGCCGGGGCTCGAAGAGGAAATCCTCCGAGAAGTTGTGGTGCGCCGGGCGGTACGTCTGCGCGTGGTAGCCCTTGAGCACGATCGGGCCGCTCGTCAGCCCCGTGATGCGCGTCTCCACCCACTTGTGGAGAGGCGCCGTGTACCCGGCCGTCGGGCCCTTGGGGTAAGGCGGCCAGTAAAACGAGGTCTCCACCTGGACGCCGGACGACGCCGACGAGAGCGAGCGCTCCTGGAGCAGCGCGCCCTCCACGGGCGGACCCTCCGGAGGGCAGGCGCCGAGCCGCACCGCCTCCGCCGACACGCTGAGCGGCGTGCCGTCCCAGTCGCGCGACCACACCGGCGTGGCGTACTCGGCGCGGAGCTCGAGCCCGAAGTCGCGCAGCGCGACGAGCGGGCCCACCGACGGCGGCAGCAGCTCGGGCACGGCCGAGGTGACGAGCGCGAAGGTGACCGCCCCCGCCCCGTCGCCGTCCACGAACGCGTCCGTGGCCGTCTGGTCGGCGTACGTGTGCGTCGCGCCCGGCCACGCCGCCGGGCTCCCCGTCAGCGTCGCCACCGATCCGGAAGAGAGGTAGTCGAGCGTCGCGTCCTCGAAGAAGGTCGCGCCGAGGGCCTCCGGCGTGAGGAACGCGCTCTTCGTCGAGAGGCGCGCGCGCACCTTGAGCCGGTGGTTCGCGAACACGTCGCCGAACTCGCCCTGGAAGGTGCAGAGCTCCCGCGGCTCGGAGAGCAGGAACGGCGTGAGGGTCGGCGTCGTGCTCGGGACCGAGACCTCGCGCACCTGCTTCACCACGAGCTTCCCGGGCTTCATCTTCTTGAACTCGTAGTCGAGCAGGAACGCCGTCTTGCTCGGGTGCACCTCCCGGAACCTCTCCTCGACCCGGCCGAGCAGGGAGGCGAGCGCGCGGTAGTCGTCCTCCCACTGCATCACGTGATCGCCGAGCGGGACCAGCGTCGAGCCGGCGCGGAGCTGCACGTAGGTCTCGCCGAAATCGCTGTTCACGGTCACGACCTCCGGCAGCGCTCCCCCTTCCGGGTTGGTGACGGACGTCGCCCCGAGCTGCGTCACGATCTTGATCTCGTCCGAGGGCGGGATTCCGCGCGAGAGCGTGGCGACGCCGTTCGCCATCTCGTCCTCGTCAGGATAGGAGTAGTGGACGAGGACGCCCATGCCGACCTCGGCCTCGTCCACGCCGTAGAGGAGCCGGGCGAGGAAGGCGTTGTCGTTGTAGAAGCTCGCGTACACCTTCCGGATCGCGCGGAACACGCCGCGCTCCGCGTCCTCGCCGGCCTCGCAGTGGCTCGGCCCCACCTCGTCGGCGTCCTGGTCGTCGGCCAGGCAGCCGCTGTAGCTGTCGTAGAGGCCCGCGCCCGTGAAGACGGCGCTGTCCTCCACGTTGGTCGAGCTCCGGAACCGGATCTTCCTCGTGGGCGAGAAGTCCGCGATCGCCGCCTCGATCGCCTGCCGCTGCCCCGCGGAGAAGGCGGTGTCCTTGGCGATCCGATCGCGGATCGCCGCGAGATCGACCTTGAGCGCCCGCATGTCGGGCGGATACGTGTAGCCGCCGAGGCGCTCCGCGATCTCGGCGCGCAGCGTGCTGCCGCCGGGCATGACCTGGTCGAGGAAATCGTCCCAGAGATCGAACGACAGCGCGACCGCGACATCGGAGCTCTCGGGGATGGCGTCCCGCAAGAGGCCGAAGTTCGCGGCCTTGCCGCCGAAGTGGACGATGTCCGCGGGGCCGAGATCCTCGGTGGAGCCCGAATAGGCCCCGAGCGGCTCCTTGGGCTGGAGCCCGAGATCGCCCGGCCGCTTCAGCGAGAGGAGCTGCTCCCGGTCCGCCGGCGCGAGCTTGCCTTCGGCGTCGAAGAGGGCGGCCCGGCACACGACCCCCCACTCCAGCGAGGCGCGCAGCGCGACCTCCTTGCCGTCGAGCGCCTTCGCCTGCTCCGCCGTGGCCGGGTCGCCGACGTACACGAACGGGATGCCGAACGACGTCGCCAGGAGCGCGGTGTGCGCGTTCGGGGTCGACGGCGACAGCGAGACGATGCCCGCCACATAAGGCACCTCCGCGGGCACGGAGTCGGTGAGGAGGATGTCCTCGGCCCGGAGATCGCCGCTCGCGTAGGCCGCGTCGATCATGTCCGGGGGCACATAGCGGAGCCGGCCTATGGCCCAGCCGGTCGAGTAGCACGCGTCGCCGTTCAACCATCGCTCGACCGAGCTCACGGGGAACCCGCTCTCCGCGAAGAACGCGCTGTTCGCCGCGGCCGACTCGGTCTGCTCGTAGGTCGGGAAATAGAAGGGCTTCGTCCCCTCGGGCGCGACGATGCTGTCCTTCACGAGGTTCAGGACGACGCGCGCCATCTCGGGATCGTAGGCGTCCTGGCGGACCAGCTGGATGCCGTACTCCGGCTCGGTGGTCGCGAAGGGCGAGATGAGCACCGCGCCGAGGATGGCCTTCTGTCCCTCCTCGTGGAGCGAGACCTGGTCGAACTCGTCCAGCGTCATGCCGACGAACGGGTCGAGCCGCTCGGTGTCGAACTCGGCGTGGAACGGGTACTCGTTGCTGTTCTGGTAATAGACCTTGGTGGGGTCGTGCATCAGCACGGTGAACTTCACCCAGGTCGGCCCGTCGTACGACGAGTACGCCGCGAAGAGGTCGAAGGGGAGCTCGATCTGGTTCTTCCAGAACTCGGACGGGGTGATGTCGATCGGGTAGGTCTCGACGGGCCATTCGTAGCCGTCGCCTCCACCCTCGCCGCCGTCGCCGCCGTCACCGCCACCCTCGCCGCCCGTACCACCTGCTCCGCCGGTGGCGTCTCCGCCGCCCGCGGCGCCGCTGCCCCCCGAGCCCCCCGCGGAGCCGTCGCCGCACGCGGTGAGCGTCCCTGCGCCGAGCAGCGCGAGCGCGAGGGAAGCCATTCGACCGAATCGTTGAAACCTCATGGGTGACGCCGATGTACAATCGCCGTGCCATCGTCCTGCAGAGAGCACCTTCGCGCTGGGCGGCGGGGCGTTGCTGTCGCGAGCATGGCGCACGCAGGCACAACCGCCGGGAGCGCGCCCGAGCGGGCGAGCGGCGCGCGCGACGGCGCCGCCGCGGCGGCGCGCGGGCTCCATGGCGAATTTTCTTGGGGTTTCAACCGCTTCGGCGTTCTAGGATACGGCGATGACCGAGCGGAGAGCGGCGCTGATCTTCAACCCTGCTGCAGGCCACGCCGGGGATGCGGTCGAGTCGCTTCCTTCGCGGCTCCAGCGCGAGTTCGCGCTGAGCGTCTACGAGACGAGCGAGGATCGCAGCGCCGCCGCGTGCGCCGACGCGGCGCGCCGCGAGGGCGCCCCCCTGGTCATCGCGGCGGGCGGCGACGGGACGATCTCGAGCGTCGCGTCCGCGCTCCTCGGCACGGACACGTGCCTGGGCATCCTGCCGCTCGGCACGGCGAACTCGATCGCGCTCACGCTGGGCATCCCGGCCGACCTGGAGGGGGCCATCGAGGTCCTCGTCCGCGGCGAGCCGACGCGCATCGACGCCGCCCGCGCGAACGGGCGGACCATGATCCTGCTGTCGGCGGTCGGGCTCCACGCCGACACCGTGGGTGAGACCCCGCAGGACGCCAAGCAGCGCTGGGGGGTGCTCGCGTACATCGGCACCGGGCTGAAGAAGCTGATGAGCCTGGAGCCGTTCGGGGTGGAGATCGTGACGGACGACCAGCGGATCCACTGCCGGGCGGTGGCGGTGACGGTCGCGAACATGGCGCCTGCGCGCACGGTGCTGGCGCAGGGGCCGCCGGTCGTGTCGCCGGAAGACGGGCGGCTCGACGTCACCATCGTGTCGGCGACGACGCTGGTCGAGGCGGTCGCGACGGGCCTGCACCTCCTGAGGACCGCGATCGACGGCGAGCCGGCCGAGCGCGACAACATCGGGTTCCTCGCCGCCCGGCGGGTCCTCATCAGCACCGATCCGCCGCAGCGCGTGCTCATCGACGGCGAGGAGGTCGGGACCACGCCCCTCGCGGTCGAGTGCCTCCCGCGCGCGCTGACGGTCATGGCGGCCCGCCGCGAGGAGGTCCCCGCGCCGCCGCCCGCCGCCGAGGTCGAGGTGAAGCTGGAAGGGCTGCCCGAGCTCGAGGTCGAGCCCAAGGCCTGAGGCGGCCGCGGCGGCCCGCGCGGCGGCCGTCGCGACGCGCGCGCCCGCCGCGGCGGCGACAGCAGCATTGTGACGCCGAACACGAGGGGGAAGCGACAGCGGCCCTGCGTAAGGAAAGGTGGTTTCGCCGGTGGGGCGGAGCTTGATCCTGATTCCTTCAAGGGAGCTTGGAAGCATGCGATCGACGTTCTGGGCAGGTGTGGTGGGGGTGTGCCTGGCCTGTGGTCTCTCGGGCCTCGGCTGCGGGGATGACGGGGCTCCGGCGCCGGAGGAAGCGACGGGCGGCGAGCGGACCGGCGAGGCCTCGTGCACGGGGCTCGACCCGTCGGCGGTGGTCGATGAGCTCACGCCCGCGGAGGCCGAGCAGGCGTGCAAGGGATACCGCACGTGCGAGGCCGACCGGCTGGACATCAACTATTTTTGCCGCATGTTCGGCGTGCTGGGCGCGAAGTTCGGGGACAATCCCGGGACCGACGACGCCGGGGTGCGAGCGAGGTGCGCCGAGCACTACGAGAGCTGCATGGCCGACCCGGAGCAGGCGGCGCAGATCGAGCAGTTCCTCGCAGAGCTGCAGGAGCGACCCTGTGTGCAGCCCACGCAGTGCACGGCGACCATCGCGGAGCTCGACGCGTGCGCCGCCGCGACGAGAGCGTACTCTCTCGACGTGCTCCCCGAGTGCGGCGCGCTCACCGTGGCGTGGTACGACCAGGAACGGGACACCGAGGCGGTCATGGAGGCCTGCGGCAAGCTCAGCACCGGCTGCATGGCGCTCTTCGCGCTGCCGGAACCGGAAGAGGAGTGACCCGCAGCGCGAGGGCGCCGCGCCTTCCGCCGGCCTCCCCGGCGTGGTAGGCCGAACTCGATGAGGCTGACGGCGGGGGCCATCGAGCTGCCGGCGCTGGCGAGCGCCCATTCCCATGCGTTCCAGCGCGGGATGCGCGGGGAGGCGCAGCGGCCGGGGCCGTCGGGGTCGGACGACTTCTGGTCGTGGCGGACCGCCATGTATGCGCTCGCGGCGTCGCTCACGCCCGAGTCCATTCACGCGATCTCGAAGGTGGCCTATCGCGAGCTCCGCGCCGCGGGCGTCCGCACGGTGGGCGAGTTCCATTACGTGCACCACCAGCCGGACGGCGCGCCCTACGCGGATCGCACGGTGCTGGCGGACGCGGTCATCGAGGCCGCGCGCGCGGAGGGCCTCCGGATCGCGCTCCTCCGGGTCGTCTACGCGCGCGCCGGCGCGGGCCGGGCGCCCGAGGGGGCGCAGCGGCGGTTCTCGGACGGCTCGCTCGACGCCGCGCTCGCGGACGTCGACGCGCTCCGGGCGCGCTACGCGGGCTGCGAGGACGTGCGCGTCGGCGTGGCGCCGCACAGCGTCCGCGCCGTGCCCCCGGCGTGGCTCGGCGAGATCGCGCGGTACGCCGCGGAGCGCGGGCTCATGGTGCACATGCACGTGGCCGAGCAGCCGGCCGAGATCGAGGCGTGCCTCGCCGAGACGGGCCGGCGCCCCGTGGAGCTCCTGGCCGAGCGCGGGGTCCTGAGCGAGCGCTTCGTGGCGGTGCACGCGACGCACCTCGCGCCGCACGAGCCTGCGCTCCTCGGCGCGGCGCGGGCGTTCGCGTGCCTGTGCCCCACGACCGAGCGCGACCTCGGCGACGGGCTGCCCGACGTCGGGGCGCTGCGCGGGGCGGGGGTGCGGCTGTGCGTGGGGATCGACAGCCACGTGATCACCGATCCGTTCGAGGACCTGCGGGGCGTCGAGCTGGGCGAGCGGCTGCGGACGGGCCAGCGCGTGACGCTGCGGGGCGAGGGCGGGGGGACGCCGGCCGAGGCGCTCTGGGAGATCGGCTCGCAGCGCGGGGCGGAGGCGTGCGGGTTCGCGGACGCGGGCGGCAGCATCTACCTACGCCGGGACGCGCCGGCGCTCGCGCTGGTGCGGGAGGAGCGGCTCCTGGATGCGGTGGTGTACAGCGGGAGCCCGGCCATCGTGGAGGGGTGAGCGGCGCTCTTCACGACCACGAGCGGAGGCGCCCGACCTCGCGCTCGCCTGTCCGAGCCGCGGCCTCCGCCTCCTCGCGGGGGCGCGCCGAGTCCAGTAGACTCCGCGCGCGATGAAGCTCACCCGGCTCACCCTCCAGGGATTCACCGTGTTCTCCGACGCCGCGTTCGACTTCGCGCCCGGCGTCAACGTGCTCATCGGCGAGAACGGGACGGGCAAGTCCCACGTCCTCAAGCTCGTCTACGCGCTGACCGAGGCCGCGCGCCGGTTCGCCGCGGGCGAGGGGCTCGAGCGCGCGGCGGAGCCGAAGCTCGACGAGCTGGTTCGAGGCATGCTCATGGGGGTCTTCCTGCCCGATTCCCTGGACAGCTTCGCCCAAACCATCCAGGCGGACGTCTCGCTCGAGTGGGAAGATGCCCGGGTCGAGGTCACGCTGACCCCGGGCGCAGCGTTGACGTCGAAGGCCACTGGAGACCTGTCCAAGATCGGCAGGCCGCTGTTCATTCCTCCTCGCGAGGTCCTCTCGATTTTTCCTGGATTCGTCGAAGCGTGGCTTCGCCGCGAATCGGCGTTCGACCGCACCTATTTCGATCTCTGCGTGGCGCTCGGGCTGAAGCCGCTCCGGTCTCGCGGACCGGCGGCGCTCCTCGACCCCATCGAGCAGGAGCTCGGTGGGGAGGTCTTCATGAGGGACGGGCGCTTCTACGTGAACTACCCGGGGGACGACATGGAGGTGACGATGGTGGCCGAAGGAGACCGCAAGCTCGCCATGATCGCCTACCTGCTCATCAATGGATCCCTCTCGGAGAACGCTTATTTGCTCTGGGACGAGCCCGAGGCGAACCTCAACCCGAAGCGCGCTCGCCTCACCAGCGACACCGCCGCCGGGCTCGCTCACGCGGGCGCGCAGGTCTTCATGGCGACCCACGATTACGCGCTCACCTCGGAGCTATCCTTGAAGGTCGACACGGGCGCGCTGCGCCCAGGAGAGGCCGCGTTCTTCGCGCTTCGCCGCGAAGAACGCGAGGTCCTCGTCGAGCGGGGCGAGCGGCTCGCCGCGCTCCAGCACAACGCGATCCTCGACGCCATCGCGTCTCTGCACGAGCGGGAGCAACAGGCCTTCTTCGCGCCGGGCGAGACGCCGCGGTGAAGGCGATCGATGTGGAGCGGATCCGCTTCGAGTTCGGCGACAGCTGGTCCTTGGCGGAGAAGTGGGACGAGAGCCGCGCCTTCCTGAGCGGAATCGGCAAGCTCCAGGGCGAGTGGACCGACGACGACACGGGAGCTCTGGCTCGTGTGGGGACGAAGGCCGTCGACATCGTCGGGGTACGCGAAGACCGGCTCTATCTCATCGAGGTGAAGGACTACCGGGGGTATCCCATCGAGACGAAGAGGCGGCAGCCCCACGAGCTCCCTGTCGCCATCGCGTGCAAGGTACGCGACACCGTCGCCGGCCTGGTCGGCGCGGGCAGGCAGGGCGCCGAGCCCTGGGTGGAGAGCTGCGCGCGGCTCCTCGTCGAACAGAAGGCGCGCGTGCACGTGATCGCATGGATCGCCGATCCGGACCTGCGCGCCGCCGAGCCCATCAAGAAGAGAGAGATCTGGCAAAAGGAGCGGAGCGATCGGCTCAAGCAGCGCCTCTCTTGGCTGACGCCGTACGTCACCGTGGCCAGCCCGTTCGACGGCCGCGTCGGAGACGTGACGGCGCAGAGCCTCCCCGGCGCCGGACAGCGCTGAGGGGCGCGCGCCATGCGCGTCGGCGCCGCGCCGCGCTCGCGGATCCGCAGCGCCGGCCCAGAACGCTCGCCGCTCATCCCATCGCGCCCGCCACCAGCTGCGCCGCCCTCAGGACCGCCGCCGCGACCGCCCCCACCTTCCACGCGCGCGAGAGCCACCACTGCGCCTCGCCGCCGTCGATCCACGGCGGGACCCACGCCGGCGGCCTCACCAGGTCCGCCACGGTGAGGACCCGCTCCCGCCGCTGCGCCTCGCGGTAGCCGCCCTCGCCGCCGCGCACGTGCTCCTCCGCCCGCACGTACGCGAACAGCCGCGCGCTCCCGCCCTCCGGGAGCAGCGCCCCGCACGCGCCGAGCGCCTCCGGCGTCGCCGGCAGCTCGAGCCGCGCGCCGCCCTGCGCGAGCCGGAGCGCGCCCGCGCCCGCCCGCTCGACGCGCGCGCGGACCCAGCCCTCGGGGCGGTCGCCGCGGAGCAGCGCGCGGAGCGGCGTCAGCTCGGGGCTCGGGCCCAGGCGGGGCGCGCGCCGCCCCGGGAAGAGGCGCGCCGCGACGAACCAGAGCACGATCGGGAACACCGACAGGACCAGGTGCAGATCGGTCGCGCTGGCCACGCCCGCCACGCCGTCGAGCACCGGGAAGGAGAGCACGCCCGCGGCGGCGAAGGCGCCGACCGCGATCGTCGCGCCGAACCCGCCGACGACGCCGAACGCGACGTTGCCGATCGCGACGACGCCGACGGCGACATTGCCGATCGCGATGAACCCGCGGGCGACGTTGCCGATCGCGATGAAGCCGGTGACGACGTTGCCGAACACGAGGAACCCGTTCGCCATGTTGCCGGCGTCGACCCAGCGCGCGCGCTGCGCGGCGCCGGCCCGGTCGCCCTGGAGCGATGCCTTCATTCCGTCACCTCGAACGCGGTGCGGCCGACGAGCTGGCCGTCCTCGGTCTCGACATCCACGGTCCAGTGCCCGGCCAGGCGGCGCGGCAGGCTCCCGCCCACGAGCTGCGACTTGAGCCGCACCGCGCCCTCGGGGCCAGGCACCCGCAGCGTCTCCTCGGGCGCGCGGAGGATCTCGCGCCCCTCGTGCCGCCACACGTGGACGAGGCGGTCTCCGTCGCCGCCCGGCACCACCACGTCGGTCACCGCGCGGAGCTCCCGAATCACGGAAAAATGTAACGATTTCACGGACATGGCCAGGCGGCCGTCCGGGAGCACCGAGGGGCCCACGGCCGCGGAGGACAGGTGCATCGGCACCGGGGGGATGATCTCCCGCGTGCCGTAGGCGAGCCCGACCCCGGCGGCCGACGCGATGACGAGGAACACCAGGCCCATCCGGCTCCAGAGCGCGCCGAACGGCAGGTGAAGCGTGCAGAAGCCGAGCACGGACACGAGGGCGGCGGAGAGCAGCGTGTAGAGCGTCCGGGTGTTGGGGAGGAGCGCGGGGATGACGAGGTTCAGGCAGGCGAACAGCGTCACCCCGTAGAACACCGAGGCGAGCGTCTTCCAGCGCATGAGCACGCGGTCGAAGACGAGATCGAGCGTCGAGAGCACCGCGCAGGCGCCGAGGAGGAGGACGAACCACCGGTTCGGCGCGTCCAGGCTGGCGCTCTTCCAGTAGAACGGGAGGAGGAAGAAGAGCATGCCCTGATAGAGGTTCTTCAGGACATAGGTCATCACGAGGAAGCGCAGCCGGGCGCCGCGCCACGCCGTCGCGAAGTCCTGGCGGGCGCCGGTGCCGAAGAGCCTGAAGAAGAGGAGCACGAGCAGCCAGGCGACGCTGACCGAGATCGCGAGGAAGCGGGCGTGCTGGAACCCCTTCTGCGCGAAGGCCACCACGAAGGCGCCGAGGCTGAGCGCATAGGCGGTGTGCAGCCACCAGAGCTTCTTGTGGTGGCGCTTGAAGAAGGCGCGGGCGGCCGACTTGAGGTCCTGAGGCCGGCCCTCCTCGTGCGCCTCGGCGTCGAGCTCGACGAAGGAGGCCTTGGGCTCGGCCTTGACGGTCGGCGCGTCGTCTTCCGCGGTGGACCGCGCCGGCCGCGCGGGCATCTTGAGGGTGCGGTCGTCGTGATCCCCGCCCGGGGCGCCGGCCTTGGGCGGCATGCGCAGGGTGACGTCGTCGATGGCGCCGCGCTCCCGGCCGCCGGGCGCGGCGGCGGCCGCGGCGCCCCCGGGCGCGCCCGGCGCGGCGTTGTCGGGCGCGCGGCCGGGCTCGTCGCTCGGCATGTACACGATGGTCGGCGCCTCCCCGAAGGCGTCGGGCACGCGCGGCCTCTGGACCAGGGTCGTGGCGTTGGACGACGGCGGCGAGGGCCGCGAGGGCGCGTTCGCGTGGGCCTCGGGGGCCGAGGCGTCGGGGGAGCGCGGCGCGGGCTGTTTCATGGCCGGGGCGCAGCGTACCCGACCGGCGGCCCGGCTTCGAGCGCCCAGGCGGGCTGCCGGGGAGCGCGTGCGAGGGGCGCCGTGGAGCGCTCGGGCGGCCCGCCGTGGAGCGCTCGGGCGGCCCGCCGTGGAGCGCTCCGGCGGTCCGCCACGGCGGGCCGAGCAGGCCTACTCCGCCGTGACGAACGCGACGCTGTCGTTCAGATCGGGGACGCAGAGGATGCGGCGCTCCGGATCGAAGCCGATGTCTGCGGCCGAGCCGACGGCGTGATCCGCGGCCAGGTCGTACGCGACCGTCGAGGTGCCGTCGGCGGAGACCCGGAAGATCTTGCCCGAGATCCACTCCGACACCCAGAGGCCGTCTCCGTCCTTCTCGACGCCGTCGAACTTGCCGGCGACATCGCCGATGCGCGTGATGGCGCCGTCGGCGAGGGCGATGGAGAGAACCGGCCCGAGCTCGCCCGACGGGGCGAGCTCCCCGCTGCCCACCATGACGAGCGATCCGCCGTCGACGAGGATGCCGTTCGGGCCGGCGACGTCGTCGAACTGCAGGAAGAGCTCGGCGCTCGCGGGGTCGCTCGCGTCGAAGCGATGGATGGCCTGCGCGAGCGAATCCGAGGCGTAGACCTGGCCCGTGGCCTCGTCGACGGCGACGTCGTTGACGAAGATGCCTCCGGGGATGGGGTATTCGGTGATGGTGTGGTCCGAGAGGGAGATGCCGAGCACGCGGTCGACATCGGCCACGTAAAGGACGCCCTCGAAGACCCGCATCCCCTTCGGATCGTTGAGCCCATCGATCCACGTCGCGTCGAGGACCGTTCCGTTCTCGTCGAGGCGGCTGATCCAGCCCGCCTCGGCTTCTCCACCGATGTTCGACACGTACCAGACCCGGTCTTCCGGATCCCAGTAGCAGCTCTCCGGCGTGGAGAATCCGACCACCCGCTGGAATGCGTAGGCCGGTCCGCCGCCGGCTCCACCGTCACCGCCGGCTCCACCGTCGCCGCCGGCTCCACCGGTGCCGACGGCGGAGGTAGCGGCCTCGCCGCCAGCGCCGCCGGTTCCACCGGTTCCACCGCCCGCGCCGCCGGTCCCGCCGGCGCCGCCGGTCCCGCCGGCGCCGCCGGTCCCGCCGGCGCCGCCGGTCCCGCCGGCGCCGCCGGTCCCGCCGGCGCCGCCGGTCCCGCCGTCACCCCCGAGGCCGCCGGTACCGCCGTCGCCACCGGTGCCGCCCTCACCCCCGGTGCCTGAGGAGGTGGACGACGTAGCCCCGCCCTCGCCCCCCGTGCCCGAGGACGTGCTCGTGCCGCTCGAGGTGGTGCCGGTACCGGAATCGCCGACATCGTCGTCCCCGCACGCTCCGAGCATCGACGTGAGGCAGATGGAGGCCAGCGCAACATAGCGTCGATTCACGATCATGAGTCTCCTCGTATTCCTCCGTTCAGAGGTGGCCGTTCCTACAAGGGGTCGCGCGCCAGCGTCAACCGCGCAGCACCGTTCGGTCCGAGGAAACCGCGCCCGGCCACGCGGCGACCCAGGCCGGCAGCGCGCGACGCTCGAGCAGCCGCTCGAGATTCCGCGCAGCCTGGCCATCGCCCGCGCCCTCGATCGCCCGCAAGAGCTCGATCTGCGGACGATCCTCGGCCTCGCGCGGGGGCGCCGTCGCCGCGTCCCCGCGCGAGGCCGGGAAAGGAGGGGGCCCCGCGGCCGCGGGGCCCGACGGCGCGGGCGCGCCCTGCGCCTTACTGGACCTGGATCGTGAACTCGTCCGCGAGGCGGCCGTCCACGTCCTTGAAGTACGCGGTCGCGCGCTTCGGGTCCCCGCCGACGTTGAAGCGGATGAACAGGGCGCCGTAGTCGGCGGTGCCGGACATCAGCGTCCCGTTCTTCACCCACTTGTTGCTCGCGTAGTACGACGACCACCACGTGTCGTCGTCGTGGCTCGCCGCCTCGTAATCGCGGATCCCCACGCCGCCGAGGCCCGACACGAACACGAAGTTTCGGTTCGGGCCGAGCTCGACCAGGTCGAAGGCGCCCGTCTTGCCGTGGCCGGTCGAGGCGTTGCCGACGTCGGTGAGGGTCAGCGTGCGCGAGTAGGAGTGCTCGTGCCCCGTCGCGACGATCGCGCCCGCGTTCATGCACGCCTGGTAGGCGCTCCAGCCGACCTCGTTCGATTTCCCGCCGACCTGCATGTCGGCCTGGTTCTTGTGCCAGGCGCACACCGACCAGATCGAGCTGTCATTGGCGAGCGCGTCCTGGATGAAGCTCACCTGATCGGCCGCGTTGGCGGCGCAGGTCGAGCGGAGCTCGCTCGTCCCGATGCAGGACTGCACGATGAACAGCCCGTGGAAGTTGCACGTCGCCTTGACGCCGAGCTCGCCCGTGCAGTTCATGTCCGGCACGCGCGCGTGGCGGGCCTGGATGTAGCTGGCGTACCCGCTGCTGCCGCCCCACGCCGCGGCGTCGTGGTTGCCGATGATGGCGAAATAAGGATAGTTCGGGCCGAGGATGCTGTTGATCCGGTTCTCCCACGCCGCCGGGCTATTGGCGTAGTCGAAGTCGCCGTTGTGGATGGTCGCCGCGGCGCCCTCGTTCTTGATGAGATCGAGCACCGCGTCCGCGTTGCCGTTGTTCCCCTGATCGCCGATGAAGGCGATGAGGAGCCCCGGGTCGGTCGAGCTTCCGGTGCCGCTCGACGATCCGTAGGTGATCGTGAGCTTGGGCCGCTGCGCCGCGGTGGCGTGCTCCGAGGAGGCGAAGTCGATGCCGTCCGTGTTCGACGAGCTCGCGATGACGATGCCGTTGTTGGACGTCCCGTCGACCCACGCCTGGACGAGCGCCACGCCGGCCGCGTTCAGGGTGATCGTCCTGGAGCCGGCGCTGCCGGTGACGCTGCCCACGAGGTTGCCGCGATCGGTCGAGCCCATCGCGCCCGCGGTGGCCCACGCCGTCGTGGAGGTCGCGTTGTTCCAGGTGACCTGCGACTCGTCCCACGAGCGCTTCACCTCGTAGACGTTGTAGGTGTTCGAGGAGCCGTCGGTGACCTGGAGGGTGATCGACGCCGACTGGACGGTGCTCCCCGCGGGGATGCCGGAGAGGGTCCACTTCAGCAGGCAGGACTTGTCCACGCCCGAGCCGTCGTCGCCGTCGGCCTCGCACGTGGTCGCCCCGCCGTAGTTGGTGGTGGCGGCGGCCTGCCGGATCGTCGCGTCGGTCGAGCCCGCGTACGACGAGCTCGGGAGCGACCCCTGCTGGAAGGAGACGGTGGTCAGCGCCTGTTGCGCCTCCGAGATCTCCTCGATCTCGCCCTCGGCTCCGCAGGCGTTGACGACCGCGATCGCCGGGAGGACGGCGCAGAGGACGCCGATCGACAGCCGAGACCAGCTCGCCGTCACTCGCTTGTGTCCGGGTAATTCAGCTCGCGCGCGCGAATTCTGCATGAGTGCGTGCCTTCCTTCTTCTGGATTCGAGTCTCGATGGGGGCGTTGCGCGAGCAAATTACGGGAAGACCTCTTGTTAAAGCCTCAACGTTTTGGTGGTGATTCGGTGTCCTTTCCATGATGTGCCGCTGGCGCTCGATGTGGCATGAGGGCGCCGCCGAGGACGTCTGTCCGGCCCTGGGAGGCACCCTCGCCAGGCCGGCACGTGGTGCTCGGCGCGGCGGCGTGTCAATACAGATCTCCTGTACACCGGACGGCGAAGCTCCCCGACTCGCCTCGTGTGCAGGCCGGCGCGCTGGAGCAATCGCCCTCGCGGGGATCGGCGGCGGCGGCGGCCAGGCAGTCGCAGGACGGCTCTGCCATGCAGGTGGTCGGTATCTCCTCACAGGTCCTCCGCGTCGGCATCTTGAAGAGCTCGTCGTGAGGATCCTCGACGCTCTGGCAATATTCGGAGGCCGCGTCGCAGAAGTAGCTGCCGCAGGCGATCGTCCCTGGCGGCGCGGCGCCGCTGCACTCCTCGCCGCTCCCGATGCTCACGCCGGCCCGCGCGGCCTCGCAGGCGTTCGCGTAGACGCGCCCATCGCACGCGCAGACCTCCCGGGGCGTGGCGGTGTCGCACGACGTGGGGCGCGGCTGGCAAACCCCGTAGTTCCCGGGGACGATGCCTCCCTCGCCGCAGTCGCCCGGCGGGTACACGCAGACCTGGTCCGGGGTGCACGTCGCGCCGCCGCACGGCCCCGGCTCCGCGCCCGCTCCCTCCGGCCCGCACGCCGCGAGCAGCGCGGCGATGGCCGCGGCGCTCGCGAGCGAAAGCGCCCTGCGCCGCCCCTCGGTCGCGCGACGCCGCGCTGGCCGCTGCGCTCCTGTCCTTGCCGGAAGACTCATGTCGATCCCTCCTCTCGCGCGCTCATCGCGGCCGATCGCCGGGAACGCGCGCTGACCGGCGCCGCGCCGTCCGGGCGACGAGCTGCCAGCGCGGTGCTCGGCTGCGTCGGGTACAGCGAAATGGATCGAGAAGGCCGTGAGGATGCCAGGAGAGCCCGGAGAGCCGCCATCGCGGCGTTCCCGGCGTCTCGACGGTTCGTCTCGTCGTCGGAGCACCGCTATAGAGGAAGCGGCCGATCTCTTGTGCAACAAGTCGGTGTCGGGATCGGGGCGCGGCCTCCGCGGGGTGTCCGTCGCGCGCCGGTCACTCGAGGTCGGGCCGGGCGCTGCCCATGCCGATCGCCCACGCCATCGTGTACCGCGCGTTGATCTCGCAGCGGGGATTCCAGCGCAGGCCCCCGCGCTCGTCCTCCCAGCGGAAGGCGTCGATCCCGAAGGGCCCGAAATACCCCGCGCCGGCGAGCGCCTCGCCCGCCTCGAGCGCGGCCTCGACGAGCCGCCGGCGCTCGTCGCCGTCGAGGTCGCCCTCGCCGGCGAGCGCGGCGCCGAGGTAGGCCCCGCGGTCGTCGCAGCGCTGGACGCAGGGGGCGCCGAGGCGGACCGCGCCGCCGCGGGCGACGTGGCCGTGCAGCGAGAAGTCGCCGCGGCGCTCGACCCAGGGCTCGACCTGCAGGCCGCTGTCCGGGGAGGCGGGATCGAGCGACGCGACCGCCCAGGGCCGCGCGTCGGGCGGCAGGGCGCCGCGGGCGACCCGTCGGCGGCCGCGCCCGGCGAAGCCGAACGGCCGCTTGAGCAGCCAGTGGCCGGTCGGCGTGGGCGCGGCGATCGCGGCCTCGAGCTCGGCCAGGGTGACGACATGGCGCGCGCCCGGCAGCGTCTGGCCGAGGTCCGCGCAGAACCTCCGGTGGTTGACGCGGCGGAGCACCTCGAGCGGCGGCGCGTCCGCGAGGGGGACGCCGGCGCGGCCGAGGAGGCGCTGGGCGCGGGGCGTGGGGCACCATGCGCGGCCGACGAGCGCGGTGCCGGGCGGCGCTGGCGGCACCAGCGGCGCGGGGAGGTCGGGGCTGAGCACGACGTCGCCGGGGCGCAGCAGGGCCGCGACCCGGCCGGCGAGCTCGGGAGCCCGGCCGGCGACCGCGGCGCGAGGGGTATACCCCGCCGGGCGGGCGAGCTCCTCGTCGGCGTCGAAGTTCAGGACCCAGGCGTTCGCTCGGTCCATGCGGCCAGCGCGTCGAGGAACGGCTCGGAGAGGCCGGACCGGGTCCGGTCGCGGCGGTTCATAGGCTCGCCCCGCATGAGCAGCGGCGAGAGGGGCGGCGGGATGTGGCGGATCCACGTCTCGAAGTCGCCCGGCGGGTGGGGCGATGCGCCGCCCGGCGGGTGGGGCGATGCGCCGCCCGGCGGGTGGGGCGATGCGCCGCCCGGCGGGTGGGGCGATGCGCCGCCCGGCGCCTGGGTGAAGCGGCGGAACCAGCGGACCCCGAAGCGCACGTGCGGGATCTCCTCGGCGCAGACCCGCTCGGTGAGCGCGGCGCCCTCGTCGTCGCCGATGGCGCGGAAGCGCTCGGCGAAGCGCGCGGTGTGGTCGAGGTTGCCCCCCTCGAGACCCATCCCCATCACCGCCACGAACTGCGCGGGCGACGCGGCGGCGGGCACCCGCGACCAGAACCAGTCGCGCACCGGGAAGTCGCCGAAGCGGTGGCCGATCGCGGCGAGGTAGGCGGCGTAGAGCCGCATGTGGCGCACCTCGTCGAGGGCGATCCGGACGAGGCCGCCGCGGAACGCGCGCGGCGTCTCCGGAAAGGCGAGCAGCGCCCAGGCCATCAGCTCTGCGGCCTGGAGCTCGTGGTGCATGAACGCGTGGAACAGCTGCGCGCGTCGCGCCGGGTTGCGCAGCGCCTCGGGCCCTGGGCTCTTCGACGCGCGCGCGGAGATGCGCAGCTCGGCGGGCCGGCCCGGGCGCACGAGGCGGCGCGGCGGCGCGGGGTCGGGCTCCCAGACCGACGGCACGGGCGGCGGCTCGAGCTTGTGCGCGAGATCGGTCGCAAGGACGTAATCCCAGGCCCAGCGCTCGACGGTGCCCTGCGGAGGCGGCTCGACGGTGCCCTGCGGAGGCGGCTCGACGGTGCCCTGCGGAGGCGGCTCGACGGTGCCCTGCGGAGGCGGCTCGACGGTGCCCTGCGGAGGCGGAGGCGGGTCGCTGGGCGGCGCGGCGGGAGACATGATGGCACGGCAGGGCAGGGGGGTGCTGCTCCCTACCACAGCTCGAGGTCGCCGGCGGTCGCCGTCGCGTGTGTCCGGAGCGCGCCCGCGATTGTTAGTGTTGCAAACTAATCATGTTGCGCCCTGCTCCCCGCCGAGCCTGGCCACCGCCCGCGGGCGCATCCGCCGCGCGCAACCGGGACGGCATGTAGGTCTGTCTCGGTGCTCGTGGATGTCCCTGGACCGAGGGACGGCCTTGCGGCGCTGTCGAGCTTCGGCGGGCGCTCGCGGTCGTCCCCTGTCTTCCGGATCCTCGCTGACCGCACCGCCGGCGGCTGCTGTGCACGGGAATATTCCCCGATGCTCGCGACTGCAGGGCAGCGTCCGGTCGTCACGCGCGCCATGTCACGATGACAGAGGCCTCCGCGATGCGGCGACATTCTGCCGGGGAATAGACCCGGACCGCGAGATTTGCGCGGCAATGCCCGCTCGAGGAGCGTGGCTCCATGGGAGCTCTCTCTGGGGCGCGGCGCCTCTCGCGCGCTCCTCATGTCACGGTGACAAGAGGCCTCCCGGGGCAACGACAATTTGCCTGGGAATAGAGCCCGATAGCGGGGATTCCGCCGAAAATGGCGCGCTGGAGAGCGTGGCTTACGGTTTGCTCCAGGGGGATCGCATGAAGGCGCAGCGGTGTTCCCAGGCGGTCGACAGGAAGCGCGAGGAGCAGACGGTGCTGGTCATCGGGGGCAGCGGCGGCATGTCCAGCCGCTACCGCGATGTGGTGGAGAAGCACGGCTGGTCGCTGCGCCATTACGAGAACCGCGTGCCCCCGGGCGCGCGCCACAGCGCGGGCAAGGTGGCGCTCATCGTGATCATGGTGACGATGGTCTCGCATGCGCTGCGCGATCAGATGCAGACCCTCGCGACGGACGGCGCCCCCGTCGTGTACCTGCGCAGCGCCTCGGTCTCCGCGCTGCGGGCCGCGCTCGAGCAGCGGGTGGCGCTCGAGCAGCGGGCCGCCTGACGAGGGGCGCCGCGCGCTGGAGAGGGGCAGCGCGCGCTGGAGAGGGACACCGCGCGCTGGAGAGGGGCGCCGCGCGCTGGAGCGAGCCGCTCCGGGGCGCCCTCAGCGCACGCCGACGAGGCGCTGCATGAGGCGCTGGAACTCGGGAACCGAGAGATCGATGTGCTCGACGACGCGGCCGTAGAGCGTGGCCGTGGGCACGTTGCGGCCGTTGAACTCCCGCTCGAGCTCGGAGAGCTTCCAGAGGATGATGCGCTCGGCGCGCGTCAGGCCGTCGCGCACATCCGGAAGATCGTCGAACGGGGATCGCCTGGAAGACATGGTAGGGGCTCCTCTCTGGCCTGCGCCGGCGCGAAGGCCGCGTTACTGCACGACCCCGAGCACGCGCTGCTGGCGCGCGAGCTCCGCCGCGTTCTTGAGCGCCTCGAACAGCTCGCGCGACGCCGGAAGGCCCCGGATCACGAGCTCCGGATCGCTCGCGTCCCGCGTGAACACGCGGATCTCGGCGATGTCGAGCAGCCGCTCCATGAACGTCTGGCGGAGGTCGAGGTCGTGCACCCGCCAGAGCTGGAGGGTCTCGACCCGCCGCGTGAGCAGGCCGGCCTCATAGTCGATCGTGCGGTCGGTGATCTTGTAGCGGAGGCTCTTGCGCTTCCAGTGCAGGATGCCGAGCCACACGAGGCCCACCAGCACGAGCGAGAGCACGCTCGCGGCCACGTAGGACCAGAACCACGCCTTCCAGCTCGGCGCCCCCTCGAAGAGGACGCGCGCCCCGCCCGGCGCGGCGGCGAGCGCGCCGGGCGCAGGGGAGAGCGCGCCCGGCGCGGGGGCGAGCGGCGCGGCCAGGGCCGCGGCAGCCGCAGGCGCTCGTTCTTCGAGCATGCTGCCGCAGAAGCGGCACTTGATCGCGGCGTCCTGGATCTGCTCCGCGCAGAAGGGGCACGGTTTCACGCCGGCGATTGTAGTACGGCGCCCGCCGGCGGACAGCGCGCCGACGACCACGCCCGCCGGTTCTGCGGAGCGCCCGACCGACGCGATTGCATCTGCCCGGGACCCTGGTCAGGATCCGCCGCACCCGGCACGCGACGGGCGTGGCGATGGCCGCCCGGTGGAGCGACTCGATGAGCAACGTCAAGGGCAACGCGCTGGGGGGGTTCAAGAACTTCGTGGCCGCGCAGCACGGCGCTGCCGGCGTGGAGCGGTGGCTGGAGGGCCTGAGCCCGCAGGAAGCCGCGCAGGTCGGCGGCATCATCCTGCCGCACGGCTGGTACCCGGTGGGCCTCTGGAACCGCCTCACCGACCGCTACATGACGCTGTTCGGCGACGGCCATCCGCAGTGCTTCCGGCCCGTGGCCAGCGCCATCGCCGAGGAGGACCTGCATCGGTTCTTCACGGTGCTGCTCAAGGCCGCGTCCCCCGCCACGGTGCTGCGCAGGTCCGCCTCGCTGTGGGAGCGCTACTTCGACGAGGGCACGATGGAGGCGAGCGAGGTCGCCCCGAAGCGCTTCACGGTCCGCCTCACCGCGTCGCGGCTCCCGGACCGCGGCCCCGGGCCGATCACCTGCTCGGTGGGCATCCCGGTATGGCAAGAGCGGCTCATGTCCCACATGGGCGCCCGGGAGGGCCGTTGCCTGCACACCCGTTGCCGCTTCCGCGGCGCCAAGGCCTGCGAGTTCGACGTGTCGTGGGGGTGACCGCGCCGCGAGGGCGCGCGCGCTCGGGCGCTGGACGGGGCGGCCCTTCACCGAGCGCTCCCGCTTCCGGCGGCGAGCGCCTCTTTCCCCGCGCGCCCGAGCCTCCGGATGGCCGCCTCCCGCCGCAGGGCCTCGCTCTTGTCGGCCGCGGCCTCCACGTGGACCAGCGCGAGCGGCCCCCGGCCGCGCGTGTACCGCGCCCCGCGCCCGGCCGCGTGCTGGGCCAGGCGCGCCTCCACGTCGCGGGCGATGCCCGTGTACAGCGACCCGTCGCCGCAGCGCAGGATGTACACGTGCCAGGCCGCGGTCACTCCTTCGGCCCCTCGTTGTAGCCGCGCGGCCGGTATTTCGGGTCCACGCCGCCGTGCTTCGCGCCGTTGTCGAGCGTGTCGACCGCGAGGTACGCGAGCCACGTCCCCGGGTGCTCCTCCGCGAGCTGCCGGAGCTCCGCCTCGTGCGCCGCGAGGCGCTGCTCGTCGTGCAGGCACTGCAGCGCGAGCGCGATCAGGCTCAGCTCGTTCGGGCCGAGCTCCATGCCGCGCCGGTAGTGCGGGAAGGCCTCGTCAGCGCGGTGCATGCGGCAGAGCGTGTCGCCCGTGTACACGTGGGCCATCGGCCAGGTCGGGGCGAGCTCCACCGCGATCTCGCTCGAGGCGAGCCGGGCCGGGAGGTCGCCGCGGGCGCCCTTCATGACCGAGTAGTTGAGGTGCGCCTTGGCGCTGTTCGGGACGGCGTCCTTCGTCGCCGCCCAGAAGTCGAGATCGTTGCGGTAGTCCATCGCGTGCCGGTAGGCCTGCACGCACTGGAAGCCGAAGAAGAGCGCGAACAGCGCCGGCGTCAGCCACGCCCGCCACGACCAGCGCCTGCGCGGCGCGAGGGTCGTGCCCGCGAGCGCCTCGTGCAGCCACGAGAACGCGACCGCGAGGACCAGCGACGAGCCGATGGCCGGGAAGTACCAGAAGCGCTCGGCGCGCACCGTCGGCAGGACGACCGGGATGTTCGAGTGCGGGAAGTAGCTGACCACGACCCAGGTCAGCCCGATCGCCAGGAGGCACAGCCCCGCGTAGCCGCGGCGCAGCGGCACCCAGGCGCTCCGGTCCGCGGTCGCGGGGCAGGGCAGGGGGCGCCCGCCCTCGACGAGCAGCCCGAGGCCGAGGAGCAGCGCGGGCAGGAACGGCAGCGGCCAGAGCACGAGCGGCAGCGCCCGGAGCAGCGGCACGCGCCCCGCCGGGCGGAGCACGTGCCAGTCGTACGCGGCGAGCGCGGCCGCCGCGCCCGCGAGCAGGGCCCCGGCGAGGAGCAGCGACCACCGCCGCGACGTCGCCTGGCCGCCGTCGACAAGGAAGGCGGCGCGCACCGAGCGCCGCTCGCGCCGCTCGAGGTGCTCGCGGCGCAGGGCCGCGATCCAGAGGGCGAGCGAGCCGAGCGGGGGCAGCGCCATCAGCGCGGCGCCGGCGACGCTGCCGAAGAAGACCAGCCGGTCGGGCGCCGGCTCCTGCGGGTACGAGTAGTCGCCGCTGAGCGTCCACGGGAACACGACCTGGGTGAGGCCGCGCCAGTAGACGCGCAGCGCGCCGGCGATCCGGTGCGGGGTGTCCGCGGAGCTGAGCGGGTTGTTGAGCGGATCGCGCGGCAGGGGCGCCTGGTGGAACCAGACGAGCAGGTCGTGCAGCGCGCGCTTCGCGAGCGGCGTCCCCTCCGGGAGCGGCGCCGCGAGCTCGGCCGGCATGGGCGCCGGGAACCAGCGCCGCCGGAGCTCGACGTACAGCACGAACGCCGCGCCCGCGGCGAGCAGGGCGAGGAGCGACCGGACGAGCCGCGCCGGCCGCGTGGGGTGCGTGAGCGGCGCCGCGATCAGGGCGGCGAACGGGATCAGCGGCACGCAGACGAGCGCGCTCTCCTTGGAGAAGAGGCCGAAGAGCACGGCCGCGAACACGCCGAACGGCATCGCCCACGCGGGCAGCGCCAGGGCGGCGAGGGCGGCGATCGCGCCGAGGCCCCCGAGCACGTCGGCGATGCCCACGATGCCGCTCACCGCCTCGGTGAGCACCGCGCAGCCGACGAAGATGAGCCCGGCGAGGTAGGCGAGCCCGCGCCTGCGCGTGAGCCAGAACGTGACGCACGTGAGCAGCGCGGCGTTCGCCGCGTGGAAGAGGACGTTGTAAAAGTGATGGAAGAACGGCTGCTTGGTGACGGCCCAGACGGTGCGCCAGAGGAAGTTCGGCAGCGGGCGGTAGGAGCCGACGCTCCGGTCGGGCGGCAGGCCCCAGAAATCGCGGTGGATCGCGTCGATGAAGCGGAGCCCGCCCTTCGCGTTCACGTACGGGTTGGCGAGGAGCGCCTCCTGCTCGTCGAAGATGTAGTTCGTCGACGGGGCGCGCGTGAAGAGGATGATCGCGATGACGGCGAGCGGCGCGGCCGCGGACAGGAAGGTCGGGTCGAGCGCGAGGAAGTAGTCGCGCACGCGCCGGGCGACGCGCCCGAGCCAGGTGGGCGGCTCGGCCGGCGGCTGCGCGGACGACGGCGGCGCGGACGACGGCGGCGCGGACGGCGGCCCGAACGGCGGCGCCAGGGCGTCGGAGAGCGCGCCGGAGGTGGGCTCCGGTGCGGCCTGGCCGGCGGCGGACGGGGGCGGGTAGGTCACGCCGCGCCCCTTCAGCCCTTGCCGTCCGGCGGAGCGCCCGGCGGGCCCTCCGGCTCGGGGATGGACCAGATGTCGCCCCAGAGCGGCTGGCCGCCGTCGATCCCGTAGACCGCGCCGGTGATGAAGTCGTTCTGGTCGCTCGCGAGGAAGACGATGAGCCGCGAGACCTCCTCCGGGGTGGCGAGGCGCTTGAGCGGGGTGGCGCGCCGCGCGAGCTCGAGGAGCTCGTCGCCGTACTGCGACGTGCCGCTCGATCGGATGTTGCTGCCGGGGGCGACGGCGTTGACGCGGATGCCGTGCGCCGCCCACTCGACGGCGAGCGACCGGGTGAGGTTCTCGACGCCCGCGCGCGCGGCGCCGGTGTGGGCCATGCCCGGGAAGCCGCGGCTCACCGACGCGGTGACGTTCACGACGCGGCCGCGCCGGGCCGGGATCATCGCCCGCCGCGCGACCTCGCGGGTCATGAAGAAGGTGCCGTTCAGGTTGTTGCGGACGACCGCCTCCCAGCCCTTCGGGGTCATGTCGACGGCCGGGCTCGGGAACTGGCCTCCGGCGTTGTTCACGAGGACGTCGATGCGGCCGAAGCGCCCGAGGACCTGGCCGACGAAGGCGGCGATCTGCTCCGGCTCGCGGATGTCGCAGGGCGCGGCGAGCACGTCGGCCTCGGCGATGCCGTCCTCGGCGAGCGCCTTCGCGGCCGCCTCGAGCTTGTCGGGCTTGCGGCCGCAGATCGCGACCTTGGCGCCGAGGGACGCGAGCTCGCGCGCGCACGCGAGGCCGATCCCGCTGCCCCCGCCCGTGACGAGGGCGACCTGATGGCCGAAGAGTCCTGGGGCGAAGATCGAGCGCGCCTGGGTCACGCTCCGCGTTTACAACGGGTCAGCGGGCGGCGCCACAAGCTGGCGGTCCCGGGGAACCCCGGCGTTCCCCCGGGGTTCCCCGGCGTTCCAGGCAGAACGGCGGCGCGGCGGGCGGCGCCCCCGGACGCGCTCACGGCCGGAGCCGGAGCACGTCCCAGCGCACGCGGCGCGCGGGGCCGCCCTTCGCGGTGAGCGTGACGTCCTCGAGCGCGATCTCCGAGCTGTCGGCGAGCTTCGAGGTGGCGCGGAGGCGCTCCACGCCGCCCTCGCTCGTCGCGAGGAAGCACGACGCGCACGCCTCGATGGTGGCCGCGCTCGCCTCCTCGAGCGCGCCCGGGTTGCCCTGCTCCGCCCCGCGCGACGCCTCGAGCGTGGTGCCGTCGGCGAGCGTCAGGCGCGCGCGCCCGCCAGGCCGGAGCGCCACCAGGACGTCGAGCCGGTCGCTCACCTGCTCGAGCGTCACCACCGACGGATCGGTCGCGGGCGCCAGCGTGTCGATGCTCGGGTCGAGCAGCGGGAGGATCTGCTCCGAGACGAGCAGGAGCGGCAGCTTCTCGAGCGGCGCCGGGATCACCTGCTCGCGGCCGCCCGCGTAGGCCGTGAGATCGTCGAGATCGACATACTCGGCGCCGGGCGGCAGCCACGCCGTCTTCGAGGTCTCGCCGCGCCGCACCACCGGCGCCACGTAGAGGGCCGGGCCCAGGTAGTACGCGTCATCGACGGACCACGCCGCCGGGTCGCGCGGGTGCAGCAGGAACGGGTGCATCGAGAGCGGCTTGCCGCTCTTCGCCGCCTCCTGGGCCAGCGTCATGAAATACGGCAGGAGGCGCGTGTGCAGGCGGGCGTACTTCGCATAGACGTCCTGGGTCTCCTGGTCGTTCCAGAGCTTCCATTTCGTCTTCTTCGTGACCGGGTTGGAGCACGCGTCCTGTTCCATCATGATCGGCGACGCGGCGCCGAGCTGGACCCACCGGAGGAAGACCTCCTTGTCGTTGGGAGCGCTGGTGATGCACTTGAACCCGGTCACGTCGCTGCCCCAGTAGGGCACGCCCGACATGGACAGGTTGAGCCCGCCGCGCACCGCCGACGGGAGCCCCTGGGTCTCGTCGAAGGTCGCCTCGGCGTCGCCGCCCCAGACCGCGGGCACGAGCGCCTGGGTCCCGCGGTAGCCCGAGCGCACGAAGAAGAGGTAATCGCCGGGGCGCTCCTCCTCCAGGAGCTCGTGCGCCGCGCGCGCCGAGAGGACCGGGAACTCGTTGTGGACCTCGGCGCCGCGGCGGCCGTCGTGGAACACGGCGTCGTGCGCCGTGTACTCGCCGAAATCGTGCATCCAGCCGTCGTACCCGAGGTCGAGCGTGCGGCGCAGGAGGTCCTTGTACCAGGCCACCGCGTCGGGGTTCGTGAGATCGACCGCGGCCACCGTGAGGAGCTGACCGGAGATGAAGGTGGTGAGCGAGGGCTCGCCGTCCGGGCCCTTCACGAGGAAGCCATGGTCCTTTGCGTAGGTGTAGTCGGCCTCGGCGTTCGGCGCGTTCTCGGCGATGTAGGGGTTGTTGTAGGCCATGACCTTGTAGCCGGCGGCGTGCAGGTCGCTCGTCCAGTGCGCGAGCTCGGCTTCGACGCCGAGGTGCGAGAGCGCGGGGAGGAAGTGGAGGGCGTCGTCGATCCCCGTGATCGGGATCTTGCGCTGGCGCATGAGGAGGTATTCGTCGACCCCGTCGATCATCGATCCTCGGTTGACGCGCCGCCGCGGGCCGAACACCCACGGCGCGGGCACGGGGGGGCGCCCGGTGTCCTCGGTGTAATCGGCGATCGCCGCGAGCGGCTCGGATCGCACGTAGATGGTGGTCGCGAACGAAGGCGCGTCGACGGCCAGCCGCCACGCGTCGCTCGCCTCGCTGCCGAGGTGGACCTCGCTCCGGAACGTGGTGTCGACGTGGACGGCGTAGCCCTGGCTCGAGAGGAAGAACGGCACGGGGAAATAGGTCATCGAGGGACCGTTCGGATACGGATTGCCCGGCCCCGCGGGCGCGTCCTCGCCCTGGCCGAGGCCGCCCTCCTCCGCCCACGCGTAGAGCGATTGGCCCCGGTGATCGACGGTCGCGAAGCGCTCGCCCAGGCCGTAGAAATGCTCGTCCTGGCGGAGCGCGAACGAGAGGCTCGTCTTGTTCAGCGCGATCGGCTCGCCCTGGTCCTCGGCCTCGCGGGCGTCGAGCGCGAGGCGGACGCGCGGGCCCTCCAGCGACACGTCGAGCGTCAGGAAGAGCCCATCGCGGGCGAGATCGAGCGTGGCGCCGTCGCTCCGCTCCGCGCGGACCGTCGCGTGGGCGGCGCGCCGCCAGGGGCCCTCGATCGGCGTGAATTCGTCCCAGCCGGGCAGGAAGCCCGCGCGGTGGACGGCCTCGTCGATCGTGGCCGCGGGGCCGCCGTAGGCGCCGTCTCCGGCCCCCTTCACGGTCGCGAGCACGGTGTTGCCCTCGGCGTCGAGGATGCGCAGCGCGAAGGGCGCGGTGTTGATCTCGACCGCGGCGTCGGGGGACTCGAACCGGAGCAGCCTGTCCTCGGGCCCCGGAGGCGCCGTGGAGCTGCACGCAGGCAGGAGCAGGGCGAAGAGGGCGAGGGGCGGAGGGAGCGGCGAACGCATAGGAGATGCCACGATACCAGAGGTCGGCGCGCTCCGACGCACACGCGACGATCCGGAGGCGCGATGAAGCGAGCGCCCCTCCACGACGCCAGGTATCTGCCCGTATTGCCGGAAGAAAAGGCCTCTCGAGCGAGCCCGCTCTCCTTACCTGTTCTCCGGAAGACGAGGTGATCTCATGAGTTGGACCACATCGATTTTCGAGGACCCGGGCTCTCGCATCTTGCGGTTCATCCCGGGGGTATGGAACAGGTAGGACAGAGCGCCGTCATGCCGGCGCCCTGCGCGCGCGGTCGTGCGCGAGCGGGAGCTCGCCGACCTGCGCCTCGTCAGCCCGCCGTGGCCGGCGCGCCCCGGATCAGTGCACCTTGCGCGTCAGCCGGGGCATAACGACGTCCTGGAGCAGCTCGGGCAGGGCTCGCTTCACCCGCCACATCCACCGGCCGTCGCGGTGGGGCACCGCGTACAGGCGGCCGGCGTCGACCGCCTCGATCGCGTGCCGCGCCACGTAGTCGGCCTGGACGCCCTTGCGCCCCATGAGCTTGCGGGCGGCCTCCCGGGTGGCCTGATCGAACCCGCGTCCGCTCTCGACGATCTGCGTCTTGAAGAAGGTCGGGCAGAGCACCGTCACGCCGGCGCCGTACGGGGCGAGCTCGAGCCGCAGCGTCTCGGAGAGGGCGACGACCCCGGCCTTGGTCACGCAGTACGAGGCGGCGCCCGGAATGGAGAGGAAGCCGGCGGCGGAGGCGATGTTCAGGAAGTGCCCGCTCCTCTGCTCCTTGAAGCGCGGCGCGAACGCGTGGCAACCGTGGATGACGCCCCAGAGGTTGACGCCCATGACCCACGCCCAGTCCTCGAGGGGGGTCTCGCCGACCTGCCCGCCCGCGGACACGCCCGCGTTGTTCACGACGAGATCGACGCCGCCGAGGGCGCGATCGGCCTCGCCCAGGAGCGCGGCGACCTCATCGCTGCGGCTCACGTCGCAGCGGACGGCGTGCGCCTCGCCGCCGGCGCTGGCGACGAGGCGCGCCGTCTCCCGGGAGCCTTCCTCGTTCAGGTCGGCGAGGAGCAGCTTCGCCTGACGGCCCGCGAGCTCGACGGCGAGCGCGCGGCCCAGGCCCGAGGCGGCGCCGGTGATGACGGCGCGGGGGTGCTTGGGGAGGGGCATGGAGCATGCGCATACCACGGAGGCTCTCGCACGCGCGAGCTTCCGGCGCGCGCAGGGAGCGGGCGCCCGCCACGGCTCGTCCCTCGCACGTCGACGACAAAACAAGGCGCCAAGCGCGCCAGAGGAAGACCGCGCTCCCCTGGCGTCCTTGACGCCTCGTCGATTCGACCGCTGGAGCGCGTCAGGCGCTGCCGCGCGTGCCGCCCTGGCCCGCGCGCCCGCCGCCGCTCAGCCGCTGACCGAGCAGCTGCTTCGCGCGCTCCGCGAGCCGCAGCTCCTCCTGCCGCACCTCGCCGAAGAAGGAGGCGAGCTCCTGATCACCTTGCTTCTGCGCGTCCTGAACGTACTTCGAATAGGTCTCTGCGCCCTGGAGAGCATGGTAGAGCACGCTGACCAGGTTGTAGTCCTTGTCGGGGACAACGCTGCTCTCGCTGCGGCCTTCCTGTAGGCCCGAGCCCTGCTGTCCCTGCGCGCCGACTCCCTGCTTCTGCTCGTTCGCCATTCCAACCTCCTCAATTCCCCCCCAGCGCGGCCGGGGCAATGCAATCGGGAGGCCGCCCAGCGGAAAGCTTGCCGCGACGACGATTCGCCGCTGCCGGCGGGATCGCGCTGCGCTGCGCGTCGCGTTCTGCCACAGCAGGCGGACGCTCGCGCAGGATTGCACCACTCGGCGATCGCGCCCCTCCCGCTCAGGCCGCCGCGGGCGCGCTCGACGCAGCCTGCGCCGGCGCTCCGGGCGCGCCGTCACTGGGCGCGCCACTGCGGGCGGTGTCGCCCTCCCGTCGCGCCCGTGCGCTTCGGTTGCTTCGCTGCCGCAGTTCGCCTACGCCTCACCCCGACGAGCGGCCCTCACGGCACGATGGCGGGAGCAACGAGCTGGGGCCTCAGGCCCGCACCGGGAGAACCCAGATCGCGCGCGCCGGGGACGCCGCGCCGTCCGCCTCCGAGGACCCCCATGTCTCCACTCGTGAAGCTCGAGGCGATCACCAAGGTCTACTGGATGGGCGAGGTGGAGGTGCAGGCGCTCCGCGGCGTCTCCCTGGAGCTCTCCCGGGGTGAGATGGTCGCCATCATGGGCGCCTCGGGGTCGGGCAAATCGACCACGCTGAACGTCATCGGCACGCTCGACCGGCCGACCGCCGGGCGGTACCTCCTCGACGACGAGCCGGTCGAGGAGCTCGACGAGGTCGAGCTCGCGCGGCTCCGCAACCGCAAGATCGGGTTCGTCTTCCAGTCGTTCAACCTCCTGCCGCGCGACAGCGCCCTCGCCAACGTCGAGCTGCCCATGGTCTACGCCGGCGTCCGCCCGGCCGATCGGCGGGAGCGGGCCGCGCGCGCCCTCGCGCGCGTCGGGCTCGCGGACCGGTCGCACCACCTGCCGAACCAGCTGTCCGGCGGCCAGCAGCAGCGCGTGGCCATCGCCCGCGCCATCGTCAACGAGCCGCCGCTGCTCCTCGCGGACGAGCCGACCGGCGCGCTCGACTCCGCCACCACCCAGCAGGTCATGGAGCTCTTCTGCGCCCTGCACGGGCAGGGCATGACGGTCGTCGTCGTCACCCACGACCCCTCGATCGCCGCGTACGCCACCCGGGTCGTCACGTTCCGGGACGGCGCCATCGTCGAGGACACCGGCCCGCGCGGCAGGCGCGTGGACGTCCCGGCGTCATCGGTTCCTGGACCGGGGTCATCGGTTCCTGGACCGGGGTCGTCGGTTCCTGGACCGGGGTCATCGGTTCCTGGACCGGGGTCATCGGTTCCTGGACCGGGGTCATCGGTTCCTGGACCGGCGTCATCGGTTCCTGGACCGGCATCGTCGCCTCCAGGCCGTGGCTCGGCGCCTCCCGGAGGCCGCTCGTGAGCGCCCGGCGGCGGCGGCGCCTCTGGCCGTGGCTCATCGCCGCCCTGGCGCTCGCCGGGGTCGGCGCCGTCGTCGTCGCCAAGGCCGGCGGCGGCCCCCCGCCCATCGACCCCGCGCTCGTCGTGACCGCGAAGCGCGGCGACCTCGCCGTCGACATCCTCGAGACCGGGCGCATCGAGGCCCGCGAGAAGGTCGAGATCAAATCCAAGGTCGCCGGCCAGGTCGCCGAGGTGCTCGCGGACGAGGGCGCCCGGATCGGAAAGGACCAGCTCCTGCTCGTGCTCGACCCGACCGACAACGCGCGCGAGGTCGCCCGCGCCGAGGCCGAGCTCGCGCGGGCAAGGGCCGCCGCCGCCTTCGCCAAGCGCGTCGTCGAGCGGCGGACCGCCGGCGTCCAGGCCAGCGTCACCCCCTCGGAGGACCTCGACCTCGCCAAGCACGAGCTCGCCGAGAAGACCATCGCCGTCCGGCTCGCCGAGGTCGCGCTGAGCGCCGCGCGGGACCAGCTCCGCTACACGAAGATCTACTCGCCCCTCGACGGCACCGTGATCCAGCGCAACATCGAGCCCGGCGAGGTCGTCACCCCGGGGGTGCAGTCGACCTTCGAGGGCAAGGCGCTGCTCACCGTGGCCGACCTCTCGACGCTCGTGGTCAAGGTGGACCTCAACCAGATCGACGTCGCCAAGGTCGCGCCCGGACAGCCGGCGACGCTGACGCTCGACGCCCTGCCCGGCAAGACGTACGCGGCCAAGGTCACAAAGATCGCGCCCGCCTCGGTGAAGCTCGAGGGGCGCGAGGTCGACGTCTTCCCGGTCGAGGCCGAGCTCTCCCAGGTCGACGACCTCATCAAGCCCGGCATGACCGCCGACGTGCGCATCCGGCTCGACAGCAGGCCCGGCGTGGTCTCCCTGCCGATCGAGGCCGTCTCCGCCGAGGGCGGCAAGCAGCTCGTCACGCGCGTCGTCGACGGGCCCGACGGCAAGCCGACCACCGAGCAGGTCGAGGTCGCGCTCGGCGCGCGCAACGACCGCGAGGTCGAGATCGTGAGCGGCGTCCCGGAGGGGGCCCGCGTGCTCATCAACCCGCCCTCCGCGGCCGAGAACGAGACGAAGATGTGAGGTGGGCCGTCTACCTCGCGATCGCCGCGAAGGCGCTCTCGGCGCACAAGCTGCGGTCGCTCCTCACCGTCCTCAGCATCACCCTCGGCGCCTTCGCGATCGTGCTCATGACCTCGCTCGCCGAGGGCGGGCTGCTCACGCTGAGCCGCGGCATCGAGCAGCTCGGCGGGGCGCGGCTCATCCTCGTCGCGCCGAAGGAGCCGGTGCGCGCCGAGCGCAAGAAGGCGATGTACGTCACCGGCTTCACCCGCAAGGACCGCGACCACCTCGCGCGCGGCATCCCCCACGTCGCCGAGCACACGCTCTACGCCATGCTCGGCTCGCGCGACGTCACCTCCGACGAGGGCGCCGAGGACCGCACCGATCTCGTCGCGGCCGACAGCGGCTTCCTCGACGCCTTCCGGATGCCCGTCGGCCGCGGCCGCGCGTTCTCCGACGAGGAGGACCGCCGCCGCGCCCGGGTCTGCGTCGCCGGCCCCAAGCTCGCCGCGCGCCTCTGGCGCGGCGACCCGATCGGCCGGTGGGTCACGGTCGGGGCCCTGCGCTGCCGCGTCATCGGCGTCCTGGCCGCGAGCGAGCGGATGGGCGTCAACTTCGGCTTCAGCTGGGACGACCTGCTCGTCGCGCCCATCGACACCGCGGCGGACGTCGAGAAGGACGTGCGCTCCTCGGCGCTCCTCGTCCTCAAGACCGACGACGTCCGCAACAACGACCCGGTGAAGCGCATCGTCAACGCGCTCCTCGTCGAGCGCCACCACGGCGTCGACGACTTCACCCTCTTCGATTTCAGCAGCATCATGCGGCAGTTCGAGGCGATGTTCGCGACGATGAAGGCGATCGTCGGCCTCATCGCCGGCGTCGCGCTGCTCATCGGCGGCGTGGGCGTGATGAACATGATGCTCGTCAGCGTCTCCGAGCGCGTGCGCGAGATCGGCATCCGCAAGGCGCTCGGGGCGGCGCCGGGCGACATCAGCGCGCAGTTCCTGTGCGAGGCGGCGCTGCTCTCCGGCGCGGGCGGCCTGCTCGGGGTCGCCGGCGGCGCGCTCGCGGCCGGGGTCGCCTCGTCGATCATCCGCCGCTTCACGCCGGCGTGGGTCGGCGCGATCTCGACGACGGCGGTGATCGCGGCGCTCCTCGTCTCCTCCGGCGTGGGCGTCGTGTTCGGGTGGCTGCCGGCGCGGCGCGCGGGCCGGCTCGACCCGGTGGCGGCGATGCGGCGATGAGGCTCGGCGACCTCCTCCACTCCACGCGCGCGGTCGTGGCCGACCGCACCCGCGCCGCGCTCACGCTGCTCGGCGTCATCATCGGCACCGGCTCGATCGTGCTGCTCGCCTCGCTCCTCGCCGGCGGCGAGGAGGCGCTGCTCCGGGCGAGCCAGCAGGCCGTGGAGGCCGACCTCATCCAGGTCCACCCCGCCGAGGTGAGCGTCAAGGACCGGCGGCGCACCCGGCGCGACCTCTCGCGGGACGACGCCCGCGCGCTCGCCGGGTCGCGCGCCCTCGGCGGCGCCTCGGCCCTGAGCGAGTCGGCGCGCCCCACCGAGGCCCGCGCCGGCCGCAAGAAGAAGCGCGTCACGCTCGTCAGCGCGACGCCGGCGGCGCCCGCGCTCTACGACCTCGAGCTCGCGGCGGGCCGGTTCCTCGGCGAGGCGGATCTCGCGGGGCGGCGGCGCGTGTGCGTCGTCGGCCACGAGGTCTGGGCCGAGCTCTTCGGCGGCCCTCCCGCGCGGGCCGCGCAGGCCGAGCCGGTCCACATGACGGCCGACGGCCACGTGTGGACCGTGGTCGGCGTGCTCAAGGACCGGCCGATCCTCGGCTCCACGGACGACACGAACATCTGGAACCGCAAGGTCCTCGTCCCGGAGACGACCTACGACGCGCTGTACGCGCCGGCGCACAGGACCGAGCGCATCTACGTCCGGCAGGATCCGCTCGCGGCCGTCCGGTCGCCGCTGGCCGCGCTCCGCGGGGTCATCGACGCGACGCTCCTGCGCCGCCACCACGGGGTGAAGAACTTCAAGATCGAGGACAAGGACAGCCACGCCCAGGAGATGCTCGTCCTCGACATCATCAAGATGCTGCTGCTCAGCACCGGCGTGGTCGCGCTGATCGTGGGGGGCATCAACATCATGAACATCATGCTGGTGACCGTGACCGAGCGGACGCGGGAGATCGGCGTCCGCCGCGCGGTCGGCGCCTCGCCCCGCGCCATCCTGTTGCAGTTCCTGTGCGAGGCGGCGGCCGTCTCGCTGCTCGGGGGCGCGCTCGGCGTCCTCTCGGGCGTGGGCCTGTCGTGGCTCGCCGGCGCGCTGCTCGCGCAGCTGGTCGGCCGCTGGGCCTTCCACGTGGAGGTCTGGTCGATCGCCCTCGGCCTCGGCCTCTCCGTCACGATCGGCGTGGTGTTCGGCTTCTACCCGGCCTACCGCGCCGCGCGCCTCGATCCGATCGAGGCGCTCCGCGCGGAGTAGCGCTCCCGCCCGGCGGGCCGCGAGGCGCGATGCGCCGCGGCCTCGCGCCCACCCTCACGTCGCGGCGGCGGCCTCCGGCTCCCCGGCCCGGGCTTCGCTCTCCTCGGTGTCGCGCTTCGCGTGCGGGAAGCGGTCCATGCGGCTCAGCACGGGGAAGGCGAGGGCCCACAGCGCGGCGACCACGACGGTGGCGCCGCCGCCGAGGAGGATGGCGGGGAGCAGGCCGAGCCAGCCGGCGGTGAGGCCGGACTCGAACTCTCCGAGCTCGTTCGAGGCGCCGATGAACACCGCGTTGACCGCGCTCACCCGCCCGCGGATCGCGTCCGGCGTCTCGAACTGCACGAGGATGTGGCGGATATAGACGCTCACCATGTCGCCAGCGCCGACGAGGAACAGGGCGACGAGCGCGGCGGTGAAGCTGTGCGTCTGCCCGAGGCCGATCGTGGCGAGCCCGAACACCGCGACGCCGCCGAACATCCAGCGGCCGACGTGCCGCGTGATCGGCCGGAAGGCGAGGACGCCGGCGGTGAGCGCGGCGCCCACGGCCGGCGCGGTGCGGAGCATGCCGAGGCCGGTCGGCCCGGCGTGGAGCACGTCGCGCGCGTACGCGGGCAGGAGCGCGACCGCGCCGCCGAACAGCACGGCGAACAGGTCGAGCGAGATCGCGCCGAGCACGGCCGGCCTCGACCACACGAAGCGCAGCCCCTCCAGCACCGCGTCGAGCGACGCCGGCTCGCTCCGCCTGGCCTGCTGGGTCGCGCGCGCGAGGCCCATGAGCAGGAGGGAGGCGAGGAGCAGCGCCGCAACGATCGCGTACACGATCGTCGACCCGGCGAGGTAGAGGAGCCCGCCGAGCGTCGGCCCGACGATGACCGCGACATGGAAGCTCGACGAGCTGAGCGCGACCGCCTTGCTGAAGCTGTCGGCCGGCACCAGGTTCATCAGGATCGCCTGCTGCGCCGGCATCATGAAGGCGCGCGCGCTGCCGAACAGCACCAGCACCGCGAACACGGGCCACACCACCGTGAGGCCCGACAGCGTGAACGCGAGCAGCAGCAGGGAGCAGAGGAGCTCCACCCCGAGGCCGACCGTGATGATGCGGCGCCGGTCGAACCGGTCCGCCGCCTGCCCGGCGACGAGGATCAGGGCGAAGAACGGCGCGAACTGGGCGAGGCCGATGAGGCCGAGATCGAAGACGTCGCCGGTGATCGCGTAGACCTGCCAGCCGATCGCGACGCTCTGCATCTGCACCGCGATCGCGGAGAGCAGCCTCGACGCGAGGTAGAACGAGAAGCTCCGGTGGCGCAGCACGCCGAGCCCGGTGAGTTGGTTGGAGGACATTCGACGCCTGCGGCGACCCTCGATGGGCAGTGTGGGCTCACGCTCGATGAGCAACAGCGCATGTCGCGACCGAGCCCGGGAGCCGCGCCACCGACACGAGCGTGCGCCGCTCCAGCAACACCCGCGCCACGGCGCGCGTCCCGAGGGCCGCGCGCCCGCGATCGACGCAGGATCCGCGGCCGCTGCTGCCCTGGCAGCAGCCGGTGCTGCTCCGCTGCGCCCCCACGAGCAGCGCGCGGGCACCGCGCACGACGCGGCGCCCGCGCGCCGCGCCGCTCCACCGCGGACGATCGGCGGGCGGCGAGCACGTCAGCCCTGGGCGAGCCTGGCGAGCGCCTCGCCCGTGAGGCGGTAGACGGTCCAGTCGTCCATGGGCCTGGCGCCGAGCTTCCGGTAGAAGCCGATGGCGGGCTCGTTCCAGTCGAGCACGGACCACTCGAACCGCCCGCAGCCGCGCTCGACCGCGAGCCTCGCCAGGTGCACGAGGAGGGCCTTGCCGTGGCCTGCTCCGCGGTGCTCGGGGAGCACGAAGAGGTCTTCGAGGTAGATCCCGGGCTTGCCGAGGAAGGTGGAGAAGCTCTGGAAGAACAGGGCGAAGCCGACCGCGACCCCGTCCGCCTCGGCCAGGACGACCTCCGCCGCGGGCCTCGGGCCGAAGAGGTGCGCCGCGAGCTCCTTCTCGTCGAAGACGACCTCGTGCGCGAGCCGCTCGTACTCGGCGAGCATCCGGATGAGGCGGGCGATGGTGGGGATGTCGGCGGCGGTGGCGGGGCGGATCATGGCGTCTCCGGCGGGTCATAACGCATCGCCCTGCCGGAGCGGAAGGGCCGCGCGGCGCGGCTTGCCGCTCGCCGCGCGCTCGCCCTAGGCTCTCCGCACCTCGATGAGCACGACACCGCCCTCCGCCGTCGGCCCGCGCTGGCTCTACCTGCACGGCTTCGCCTCGGGCCCGCGCTCGACCAAGGGCGTCCAGATCGCCGCGCACTACGAGCGGCGCGGGGTCGCCGTCGAGCGGCTCGACCTGCGGGTGCCCTCGCTCGAGCGCCTGCGCCTCAGCGCGATGATCGACGCCGTGAAGCAGGCGCTCGGCGGAGCGCGCGAGCGGGCCGTGGTGATGGGGTCGAGCCTCGGGGGCCTCACCGCGTGCCGCGTCGCCGAGGAGGACGCGCGGGTGTGCGCGCTGGTGCTGCTCGCGCCGGCGTTCCGGATCATCGAGCGATGGCGGCGGCGGCTCGGCGAGGAGGCCTTTCGGGCATGGGAGGAGCGGGGGTGGCTCGAGGTCGACGATTACGCCGAGAAGCGGCGGGCCCGGGTGGACTTCGGCTTTGCGCGCGACGCGGCCGAGGTGGATGACCGCTCGGGCGGCTGGCCCGACGTGCGGGTCCCGACGCTGATCGTCCACGGCCGGAACGACGAGGTGGTGGACATCGATCTCTCGCGGACGTTCGCGGCGGGGAAGCGCCATGTCCGGCTCGTCGAGGTGGACGACGGCCACGAGCTCGTGGCCTCGATTCCGCGCATCCTCCGCGAGTCAGACGAGTTCCTGCGCTGCTTTCTCGGGAGCTGACGAGCGCGCTCCTCACGGCATCTCGGCACCAGGGGACGCGGAGTGCTGAACGTCTGCTCAGCGGAATCGCGTCGTCGCGCCGTCCGCCGGTTTCCTCGTCAGGCGAGTCGCATCGTACGCGCGAAGGGCACAGCTATCAAGAGTGGAGTGCTTCGCCTATCCCTCCGGTGCATCCGGCTGCGGATTGGCCGCGGCCGAGCGATCGGAGGAGCGAATGGAGACTGCGCCGGCCATCGGGCGGACCGCGTCCGTCAACGGCATCGACCTGTACTACGAGCTTCGCGGCGAGGGGCCGCCGCTCGTGCTGCTTCACGGCTTCACCGGGGTGGGCGGCGACTGGGGCCACGTGTTCGACCTCGCCGAGCTGGGGCGCGATCACCGCGTCATCGTCCCCGATCTGCGCGGGCACGGCCGGTCGACGAACCCGACCGGCGCTCTGACCATCCGCCAGTGCGCCCTCGACGTCTTCGCCCTCCTCGACCACCTCGGGGTGACGACGTTCCGGGCCATAGGCCTCAGCCTCGGCGCCAAATCCCTGCTGCACCTGGCCACGCAGCAGCCGGAACGCGTGGAATCGATGGTCCTCGTGTCCGCGGCTCCGTACTTCCCCGAGCAGGCGAGGGCGATCATGCGGCAGGTCTCCGACGAGGGTCGATCGGAGGGGGAATGGGAGGAGATGCGGGGCCGCCACAAGCTCGGCGACGCGCAGATACGGGCGCTGTGGCGTCAGCCGAGGCGCTTCGCCGAGAGCCACGACGACATGAGCTTCACGCCTCCTTACCTGTCGACCATCGCCGCGCGGACGATGATCGTGAGCGGCGACAGCGATCCCCTCTATCCCGCCGAGATCGCCCTGGAGATATACCGCGCCATCCCGCGCTCCTGCCTGTGGCTCGTGCCGAACGGCGGACACGGGCCCATCTTCGGCGCGTGGAAGGAGCCGTTCGCCCGCGCGGCGCTGGGCTTCCTGCGCGGCGAGCAAGGCGAGCAGGCGGCCCTCCCCGGCGGGGATCGCCGCACGTGACGCGGCCGGGATCGCGCCTCCGAGGCTCCACGCGTTCTCCGGGGGCCGCGCGCCGCCGAGGCGTGCTAGAAGGGGGGCGCACATGAGCAGGATCTCCGAGCGCGCGTTTGCCGAGATGGTCGAGGCGGGGTGTCCCTCGTGCGGAGGACGGCGGCTCAACCTGCGCTCGTATGTCGACGGGCTCGTGCCGCTCATGGAGGGCGAGCCCGTGGGCCCGGTCAAGTGGGTCTACAAGGGCGAGATGTTCGTCGACGGGCTGTACGAGATCGCGTGCGGCGCGTGCCAGCACCTCCTGTTCACGGACGACCGCTGCCCGCGGTGCCACGCCGAAGGCGGCCTCGCGCGCGGGCTCACGACGACCAACGCGTACGCCGTGCCGGAGCGGTGCCCGCGGTGCGAGCACATCGAGGTGCGCTTCATCGCGTTCGTGCCAGCGCGCGTGAAGTACGAGGGAAAGCGCGCGGACAAAGCACAGACGAGCGTCGAGCTGCACGACCCCGGGTTCCACGGCTATCGCGTCGACTGCAAGGACTGCGGCAAGATCGCCGAGCGCACGGACGCGTGCCCGATCTGCGAGAGCCCCGCGCCGATCCGGGCGCGCTTCAGCTGAACCAGGTATTGGTCAGGCGGACCGCAGAAAGAACGCCGTCGGAGCCCGTTCCAACCAGCCCCGCCTCGTTCCCCTGCTCTGTGGCGGTGGCAGGGAGAAGGTCGATAGGGTAGGGTGGCGACCCATGCCTGGGCTCGTGTTCCCCTCCGGGTCGTTCGCTGCCTACCTCTTCGACTGCGATGGGACGATCGCGGACTCGATGCCGATTCATCATCGGGCTTGGCTCGAGGCGCTCGCCCCGCATGGATGCGAGTTCACCGACGAGGACTTCTACGGCTGGGCGGGTATGACGACCGACCGGATCGTCGAGCTCCTGAACCGGAAGTACGGGCTACGGATGCCGGTGGCCGAGGTCTTCGAGGCGAAGGAAGCGGCGTATCGCCGGCTGCTGCCGGGCGTGCGCGGCGTGCCCGAGGTCGTGACCGCGCTCCGCGACCCTCCCCCGCGCACGAAGCGCGCCGTCGTCTCGGGGAGCCCGCGCGCGTCGGTGGAGAAGACGCTCGAGTTCCTGGGGCTCCGCGGGTACGTCGACGAGATCGTCGCGGCGGAGGACTATGCGCGGCCCAAGCCGGCGCCCGAACCGTTCCTTACGGCGGCAACGCGCCTCGGCGTCGAGCCGGCGCGTTGCCTGGTCTTCGAGGACGCCGTGCTGGGGATCGAGTCCGCGCGGGCCGCGGGCATGCAGTGGGTCCTCGTCGATCCCCGGGCGCTCCGCGCCGGGCGGCCGGATCCTTGATCCATTCGCGCGCTCGGAGACGGGGCTCTCGGTCGATAGCACCTCGGGTCAGAAATCCCGCCAGGATCTCTGCGTGACGGTGTGCGGGATCAGACGCTCGCTGTCGGCGGCTACCGATACCGCGGTCTATCACGCACGAAGCCGCTCGAGGCAACCGCTACGACGACAAATCCCCCGCGCGCTCGGTCGAGAGCGGCAGCTCGACGCAGAAGGTCGAGCCCCGGCCGACCTCGCTCGACACGCGGATTCGGCCGCCGTGCGCCTCGACGATGGTGCGGGTGATGTAGAGGCCGAGCCCGAGCCCCCCGAAATGCTTCGACGAGACGCCGCGGCGAAATCGTTGGAAGAGCTGCGCCTGCACTTCGGCCGGGATCCCGATCCCTCGGTCCGTCACCGAGAGCCGCGCGACCCGATCTTCCCGGGTGATGGCGATGTCGATCGGCTGGCGTTCCCCGAACTTGATCGCGTTGGTGAGGAGGTTGGTCACGACCTCCTCCAGGCGGTGCGGGTCCCACCGGCCGATGACCGGCTGCTCCGCGCGCACGGCGACCGCGCTGCCTGACTGCGCGATCTGATGGCCGAGGAGGGCGACGACCTCGTCCACGAGCGCGCGCAGCTCGACGGGCGCCGTGTACAGCTCGAGCCTCCCCGCCTGGATCCGGGAGACGTCGAGGAGCATATCGACGAGGTCGGTGAGGCGCTTGACCTGGCGGCAAGAGAGGGCGACCGCGGATCGCACGCGCTCGACGTCCATGCCCCGCGCGAGCCTTTGCGCCAGCGATTGAATGGCGAGCTGCAGGCTGGTGAGCGGGGTGCGGAGCTCGTGCGAGGCGACAGAAAGGAACTCGTCCCGCAGGTGCACGGCCTCCTCCGCTGCCGTGCGCGCCCGCCGCTCGTCCAGGAGGAGCTGATCGCGCTGCTGCTCGGCGCGCACGCGCGCGGTGATGTCGCGGAAGCTCCAGACCCGCCCGACCACGCGCCCGCCGAGGCGCTGGGGCTGCGAATAACGCTCGAAGACGCGCCCGTCCGCGAGCGGGATGGTATCGACGCTGGACTCCTCGGGCGAGGCATAGAGAGCGCGGATTTTTTGCAGGAACGCCTCGGGATCGAGGACCTGGTCGGAGGTGAACGTACGGAACGTGTCGTCCGACCCGGCGGAGATGATCTCGTCCGGGATGCGCCACATCGCCGCGAACCTGTGATTCTGACGCACGACGTGCTGCTCGTCGTCGACGACGAGGATGCCGTCCGCCGTCGATTCGAGCGTGGCCTCGAGGAGCGAGTAGGAATGGCGGAGCACCTCCTCGGCGCGCCGTCGCTCCGCGTTCTCCTGCTGCAGATCCGCATAGAGGCGCGCATTCTCGATGGAGCTGGCCGCCTGGGCCGAAAGGAGCCGGATCACCTCGACGCGATCGGGGGTGAAGGCAGAGCGGGTGAGGTCGTTTTCGAGATAGATCACGCCGGCGAGGCGGCCCTTGTAGACGATGGGCGCGGCGAGCGAGGAGCGCGGCGCACCGCCGGCGAAGCAGGGATCGCGCCCGAACGGCCCGTCGATCGCGAGGTCGCCGAGCAGGACGGTCTCGCGCGTCCGCGCCACGTACGTGACGACGCTGGCCGGCAGGTCCTTGCGGTCCTCGAGGGGCGCCGCGCCGAGCACGTGGACCGACGCATCCCGGATGTGGTGCTCGGCCTCGACGACGAGCCGTCCGTCACGCAGGAGCAGGAGGACGCCGCGCCGCGCGCCGGCGTTCTCGACCATGATGCGCATGAGCGCGTCGAGCAGGCGGTCGAGGACGATCTCGCCCGAGATGGCTTGGGAGGCTTTGAGCACCGAGCCGACGTCGAGCGCGGCGCCGGCCTGCGGGCTCCTCTCGCCGCGGAGGCTCTCGCCCGGGACGAGGTCGGGGTACGCGTGCTCGAGGCGCCGCATCGCCTCCGTCGCGCCCCAGCGGCCGTACGCCCTGTGCGCCTTGGTCAGGTAGGCGCCGGCGATGGTCTCCTTGCCGAGCGCGCGGAAGCAGAGGCCCGCGAGCTCGTTGCCGAGCGCCTCGTCGTGGAGATAGCCGCCGCGCTGCGCGAGCGCGATCGCCTCGTCGTAGCGGTCCCCGGCGGCGCGCGCGTCGCCGCGGGCGCGCTCGAGCTCGGCGAGGAGGAGGGCGCGGCGGTGCGCCAGGTTC
This sequence comes from Sorangium sp. So ce836, assembly GCF_028553905.1. Lineage (NCBI taxonomy): Bacteria > Pseudomonadati > Myxococcota > Polyangiales > Polyangiaceae > Sorangium > Sorangium sp. So ce836. The sequence continues at coordinate 1,981,904 of NZ_CP102233.1, forward strand.
TCCGGGCAGAGGTCCGCCCAGCGCGAGAGTTTTTCGGCGGAGACCTCGGCGCGGGCGAGGAAGAGCGCGCGCTCCTCTGGGGAGACGACGTCCGCCGCCTGCGTGAACGCGATGCCTGCGTAGCAATGGAACGCGGGGGTGCCATGCCAGGCCGCCACGGCCGGGATTTCGATGTTCGGCAAGAGCGCAGCGCGCGCCGCTTCCTCGAACGCCCCCTGGAAGACGCAGAGGACGACGATGTAGAAGTGGGCGAAGAAGAACGAGGCCTGGTTGTCGATGCGGCGGGACTCCCCGATCACCTCGTCGATATCGACCCACGCCCCCTTGAGCGTGGCGGGGTGCTCGGTCTCGACCGAGAGCTGGTGCGCCATCTGTCCGACCGCGCCGACCATCCAGGTGATGGCATTGAACTCGTCGAGCTTGCGCATCGGCTGGTAGCTCTGCGCCTCGGCGAGGAGGTCGGAGAGCGGGAGGCCGCGCAGGAGGCTGTTCGTGATGCCATTGACCGTGTTGTAGAACGACCAGATGTACTGGCCCGTTTCGAGCCCGGCGTGCATCCCGGCGACCAGCGACGCCTTGCAGGTGGCGTAGCCCTCTCGCCAATGCTGCACGAAGGCGCCCCACATATTGCGGAGCATCGCCTCGGACTTCTTGTCCGTGTAGCGGTCCGCGAGGTCGACGGCGGCGCGGCCGAAGCGGTAGCCGAGCGCGATGTCGCCGCGGGCGCAGAGGAGCATCCCGAAGTTCATGCAGCCGAAGATCGAGTTCTTCGAGAGCCCGTGGCGCAGCGTGTTCTCGAGGATCTGTGCGACCGTGATGCCGAGGTTGTTCGTGGCCAGGAAGTAGCAGGGGAGAAAGAGCTCCTGGAGCACGTCCTGCATGGCGAGGATCTCCGGGTCCGCGAGCGGCGGCAGGCCTGGCAGCGCCTCGATCGTCCTTTCCCGGACGAGATCCATCGTCGCCCGCACCTGGGCGTCGAGCATGACTTCGTCCGGGAATGGAGGCAGGTCGATCCCGAACGGGCGCAGGGCCTCCAGCCCCTCCGCGAGCGCGGCTGGCAGGTCGTTCTTGAGCACCTGCACGTTCATCTTGAGCCGCAGCACCTCGGTGCGATCGAGCCGGCTCGCGGCCCGCTCCAGGCCATCGGCGAGGATCGCGAGGGCGTCGTCATGCCGGCCGCAGAGCGAGAGCATCAGGGCGGTTCTCTTCGCGTAATCGAGGCGGAGCGGGTACTGTGACGCCCAGGCGTCCTCCGGAAGGCGTAGGAGGCCGAGCTGCAGGTAGCGCAACGCGGCGCCGAAGGCGGCCGAGTCCTCGGCGCGGCATGCGGCCTCGAGGCTCATGCGGGCGAGGTGCAGGCGCTCCGCGGGGTCCGACACGAGGTCGCCTGCGCTGTTCATGTGGCGGACGACGTCGAAGAGGCTCTGGCTCTCCGAGAGGTCTAGCTTGCCCGCGAGCAGCCGGCCGATCCGGAGGTGGGAGGCGGGTCGGTCCACCTCCGGGATCATCGCGTAGGCGCCCTCCTGGACCTTGTCATGGGCGAAGCGGTAGCCGCCGCGCCCGGCGATCACGAGCCCCTCGCTCACGGCGAGATCGAGGCGGGCGTACGCGTCTTCCGTCGAGCACTCGTTCACCGCGGCGAGCACGTCGAGGTCGAACCGGTTGCCGATCGCCGCGGCGAGGTTGAGCGCCTTCACCGTCGCCGGCGGCAGGCGCGCGATGGTGCGCACCATGAGGTCTGCGACGTTGTCCGTGTACCGGAGCGCGTCGATCGCGGCGAGGTCCCAGCGCCAGCCTGATCCGGCTGCGTACGCGAGGACGCCGTGGTCGTGCAGCGACCGGACGAACTCCTTGACGAAGAACGGGTTGCCGCCGGTCTTCTTCTGCACCGCATCGGCGAGCGGCCCACAGTCGCTGCGCTTGAGGCTATCCGAGAGCATCTCGATCAGGTGCAGGCGCGCGAGCGGGGCGAGGACGATGTTGCGCACGACGAGCCCGGCTTGCTTGAGCTCCTCGATCGCCACGACGAACGGGTGCCCGGGCGATACCTCGTTGTCACGGTAAGCGCCGCAGAAAAAGAGCGCATCGAGCGAGTCGTCGGCGAGGAGCGCGCGGAGCAGCACGAGGCTCGCGGGGTCGATCCACTGAAGATCGTCGAGGAACAGGACGAGCGGGTGCGTGCGCCGCGCGCACACCGAGACGAACAGCAAGAAGCACCGGTTCAGGCGGTTTTGCGCCTCGATCGGGCCGAGCGCTGGGACGGGCGGCTGCGGGCCGATCACGTGACAGAGCGACGGGATGACGTCGCAGACGACCTGCGCGTTCGGCCCGAGCGCCTCTAGGAGCGCGCTCCGAAAGCGGAGGATGCGCGCATCGCTCTCGGTGAGGATCTGCCGCACGAGGCCGTCGAACGCCTGGATCACCGCGCTGTAGGGCGCGCCGCGGTTGTATTGGTCGTATTTGCCGCTCGTGAAATAGCCCTTCTGCCGCGCGAGTGGCTTCAAGATCTCGTGCACGAGCGAGGACTTCCCGATCCCCGAGTAGCCGGAGACGATGACGATCTCACGGCTGCCCTCGAGCGCGCGCTCGAACGCGGCGGTGAGCGTCTCGATGTCATGCTCGCGGCCGTAGAGCTTCTGGTGGATCCGGAAGAGGTCCTGACGATCGCGCTGGCCCGCGACGAAGGGCTCGATCGTCCCCGTGCCGCGCAGGGCCTCGCGGCAGCGATCGAGGTCGGCGAGCAGGCCCTCGGCGCTCTGGTAACGCTCCTCGGCGTTCTTCGCGAGCAGCTTGAGCACGACGTCGGAAACGGCCTCGGGGATGGCCGGATCGACGCGGGACGGCGGCGCGGGCGCGAGGGCGAGGTGCGCGTGAATGAGCTCCATCGGGTCCAGGGCCTCGAAGGGGCGCTGACCCGTGAGCATCTGGTACAGGATGACGCCGAGCGCGTAGAGGTCGGTCCGGTAGTCGACGCCGCGGTTCATGCGGCCTGTCTGCTCGGGGGAGACGTAGGGCAGCACCTCGGCGATGACCGCCGGCGCGTAGAGCCGTTCGTGCGCGCGGGTGATCTCGGCGTCGACGCCGAAGCCATTGATCTTGACCGCGCCGTGCGCGCCGACGAGCACGTTCTGCGGGCGCAGATCGCGGTGGACGAGCCCGGCCGCGTGCACCGCGGCGAGACCTTCTGCGAGCGCGGCCGCGAGATCGAGCGCCTCGCCGACCGGCATCCTGCGTGACGGGCGCGCGGCGAGGATCCGCGCGAGATCGCGGCCCGGGAAGTCGTCGAGGACGACGATCAAGGAGCCGGCGAGCGCCTCGATGCCGCGCAGCGCGACGAGGCGGGGCGAGGCGAGGCGCGCGACGCGCTCGTACTGGTGCTTGAAGCGCGCGACCTCGGCGCCGGTCGATCTTTCCGCGCGCAGGATTTTCAGCAAGACCGGGACGCTGTCGCCTTCGCGGCATGCGCGGTACAGGGTGAAATCGACGGTTTCCTCGATCTTCTCGCGGAGCAGGTAGCCTCTCTCGACGATCATCGCAAACCTTGCTCGCTCGCCCGTTAAGGCGACGCACTGCGACCAGCTAATTTTATATCCCAAAGGGTGTGACTTGGCACCGGGGGAGTTTGGATCACGCCCAGTTCGTGCGACTCTTGGGTGTGCAGGCGCGTGAGGTCGTCAGGACACTCCGAACGCCGCCCTGGAGTCTGGACGCTCGGCGCACCCCTTGGCGGCCAGGGGTCTCATGGGAGGGGTGTTCTGCCTCTCCCGGAACTCGACGGCCAGCCCGCCGTGCTACACACGGGGGAAGGCCGTGCTACGCACGGGGGAAGGAGCGCGTCTTCCCGACCCGACGCGCGATCCCTGGATAGAGCGCCGGCCAGCCAGCGTGGTGTAGACAATATTACACAGTCGAGTGAACTCGTGGGATCGATTGGTTTTATAGGCGGATCAGCGGATCCGTGCCTTTTGTAAGTTATATCAACTGCCGGTCGTTGACGGGAAATATTGACAGGTCGGAATGGCTTTGCGCGGGCTATTCTCGTCCAGTCGTAGATCGGCTGCGTCGATCCCGATGGCCTCCGAAACCCTCGCCCCTGTGCGGGCGAGGAACAGCAACAGGGCGTGATCGCGGCGGCCCTGCACCTTCTTCGGATCGGATGCGTTCAGCAGCGCCGCAGGCTCGTCGTCGGCGAGATGCCGCGGCGTCGCCGACGTGGTGCGCTTCGCCAGGATCGTCAGGACGCGTTGCGCGACACCGATAGACGCGGGGTCACTCGCACCGAGGTGCCAGAAGAAGGACCGGATTGCCGTGAGGCGATCGTTGCGTGTTTGCGCCTGGTTGCCGCGCACTCGTTCCAGCTGATCGAGGAGGTCGAGGATGAGGTCGCGATCGAAGTCTGTAACCGAGAGCGCGCATGGCTCACGCCTCGTCCATGGCGGAGGGGGCGGCGACCACGCCCCACTCCACGGGGAGGACCAAGCGCGCCGGGGGTCTTGTCAGCGCAGGAGGGGCTCCGAAACGCTCTTCAGGCCGGTCAGCACCCTGTAGCGGGCGGCGATGTCCTCCAGCTCGCCGGGGGCGAAGACGTCCTCGATCCGGTCGAAGCCGTCGGGCGCGCGTTCATAGGCGATCTGCAGGCACTGCTCCGGACCGTTGCGGCGATTGGCCGCGACGATGGCGGCGGTAGCGGGCAGGCGCTCGGCCTCGTAGGCGACCAGCGCTTCCACCGGATCGGCGTGGGCGGCGAGCGCGCGGACCAGGGCGCGGGCGTCCAGGATGGCCTGGGTCGCCCCGTTGGAGCCGTTCGGATACATGGGATGGGCGGCGTCGCCCAGCAGCGTGACGCGCCCATGGCTCCAGCGCGGCAGCGGGTCGCGGTCGACCAGCGGGAACTCGTAGATCGCCTCGGCGTCCCGGACCAGGCCTGGCACATCCAACCAGCCGAAGCGCCAGGCCTCGAACCTGGGCAGGAACTCGGCGGGGTCGCCCGGTCGGTTCCAGTCCTCCCGTCGCAGGCTCTTGGCGACCGCGAGATCGGCGGCCCAGTTGATCCTCTGGCGGCCGTCCGGCCCCGGTGGGGAAATCGGATAGACGACGAACTTCTGGTCCTGATGCCCGGCAATGATCATGCTGGCGCCGGTGAGGAAAGGCGCCGCCAGGCTGGTCCCCCGCCACAGGATGTGACCGCCGTAGATCGGCGGCCCCTCGTCCGGATAGAGGCGGGCGCGCGCCGCCGAGTGGATGCCGTCGGCGCAGATCAGGAGGTCGCCGGGAACCTTCCACGCCGCGCCCGCGCGGTCGACGAAGCGCGCCACGATGCGGCCTCCGCCCTCTTCGTGGTCTACGAGGCGCCGGTCGCAGATCACCCGGTCGGGGCCCAGCCGCTCGACGGCGGCGTCGAACAGCACGCCCTGCAGGGCGCCGCGGTGCAGGGAGAGCTGCGGCGCGGCATGCCCGGCGAAGCGGCCGCGCGGCTCGCCCCAGATGCGCTGGCCGAAGCGGTTGAAATAGACAAGCTCGCGGGTCGCCACCCCGTGCGCCAACAGGGCCTCGGCCAGGCCCAGCTCGCCCAGCACCTCGACGGCGTGGGGCAGGATGTTGATGCCGACCCCGAGCGGCAGGATGCTGGCCGCCGCCTCGAACACCGTCACCTCATGACCCGAGGCGTGCAGCGCCAGAGCCGCGGCCAGGCCGCCGATCCCAGCGCCCGCGACGATCACTTGCATAAGTCCTCCGGTAGAGCTCCTTATCACGATGAGCTCGCCGTCGCTCGAGGACAGCACGTACCCGGCGTCCAGCGCCGTGCGCGACGCGGACTCTCGTTCTTTTGCGCTTCTGCGTCGAACTCTCTCTCCCCGGATCCATGGCCGGACTCCTGGAGGATGGATCTAGCCACCTCGGGCGCGCGTCAGACCTCCTCGACCATGGTCTTGCTGACCTGCTCGAGCGAGTCGCCCATCGTCTGCACCCCGACGAGCGCCGCGTCGTCCAGGCTCGCCTCCGCGGCCCGGGCTGCGCTCACCGCGGTGTAAGCCCGCGTCAGCGCGGCGACGTGGTCGGCGATCCGCGCGTCCACCTTGCCGATCACCGCCTCCACCGCCGGCGCGCCGGCCTGCGCGGCCTCGGCGCCCCCAGCGCCGGCCGGCGGAGGCTCCCCCTCTCGCGCCTCGCGCCCCTGCGCGGCGCGGCCCACCGCGAGCGTGCGCTCGAGCCTCGCCCGCGCCTCGGCGAGGCGCAGCAGCGACGCCCAGGTCGCCCGGGCCTGGCGCGCCGCCCGGCGGCCCCGCAGCGCCTCGCCCGCGACCGTCCGGCGGAGCTCCGCGCCCTCGCGGAGCGACGCGCGCGCGGGGCCCGTGATCTCGCCGGCGGCGCCGTCGAGGGCGTGGGCCACGGCGTCGTCGGCGTCGACGAGGAAGGGGAGCGCGACGAGCACCGCGGACACCGCGAGCGCGACCCCCCGGAGCGCGAGCGACGCGGCGCCGAAGGCAGCGAGGAGCGAGCCGGCGAGGGCGCCGCCGGCGAGGGCCGCGCCGACGTGCAGCAGGCGGGCGCCCCGGCCCCGGACCCGGACCGAGCGCTCCGCGAAGCAGAGGCCGGCGAGCGCGGCGCCGGCCGCGGCCGGGGACGCCGCGCCGGCGAGGCCGAACGCGAGCGCCCCGAGCGCGCCCGCGGCGACGGCGAGCGAGACGAGCGCCCCGCTCGCCGCGACGGCGAGGAGGACGGCGGCGGCCACGAGCAGCAGCGCGCCCGCGACCGGGCCGAGCCGGAGCGCGAGCGGCGAGAGCCCGAGCGAGAGCGCAGCGGCGGCGACGAAGGCGATCGCGCGCAGCATCGTCAGCGCCTCGACAGGTTGGAGATGTCCTTCTCGACGGCGCGCTTGGCCGCCGCCTTGCCGGCGGTGCTCGACGGCGGCGCAGAGAGGAACTCCTTCTGCGTCGCCTTGTAGTCCATCAGCTGCTTCCGGAGCGGGGCCGCCGCGGCCCTCGGCGCGACGGCGGCGACCGCGCCGAGCTCGCTCATGCTCTGATCGATGAGGCGCTGGGCCCGCCCGACGTCGCCCTGCTGGTAGGCGTCCGCGGCCTCGAGCTGACGGTGCGAGGCGACGACGCTCAGGGCGTCGGCGAGGACGGCGAGGTCCTTGCCCGCCTCGACGGCCTCGGCGGAGCTCGAGCCGGTCAGGGTGAGCCCGGCGATCGGGGCCTGCGCGGCGTCGCCGCCGACCCGGCTCCAGCGGATCTGCCCCTCGATGGTCCGCGACGCCTCGCTGTCCAGCGAGGCCGCGAGCTCGAGGATCACGCGGCGCTCGTCGCCGGAGAAGAGCGCGCCGAGCGCGAGCTCGACCTCGCCGCCGGCGGCGAGGGGCCTCGCGTCGGCCCCGGACGCGCGGACGAGGCGGACGCCGGCCGGGAGCTTCAGCCGGGCCGACGCGCCCTCGATCGTCGTGGCGGCGGTCTCCCGGAGCTCGCGCTGCAGGAAGGCGGCGAGGGCCGAGGCGTCCTTGACGAAGGCGAAGTTGCCGCGGCCCGCCTGGGCGACCACGCCCATGTACGCCTCGTCGAAATCGAGGCCGATCCCCAGGGACGAGGTGGTGATCCCGCGCCCGGCGCTGTCCCGGGCGACCTCCTCGCTCCGGGCGCGCGTGCCGTCGAGGCCATCGCTCGCCAGGATCACCCGGCGCACGCGGCCTTTGCCGGCGTCGGCGAGGGCGAGCACGCCCTGGGCGAGCGCGGGCGCGATGTTGGTCCCGCCGCTGGACTCCAGGGCCTGGATCCGGGCGATCAGGTCGGCCCGGACGCGGCCGGCGCTGGCGAGCGGCTGGAGGAGCTCGCTGTCGCTCGAATAGCGGACGAAGGCGATCTCGTCGTCGTCGCGCAGGTCGCGGAGGAGCTGGACGGCCGATCGCTTCGCCTGCTCGTGCTTCTCGCCGGCCATGGAGCCCGAGGTGTCGAGGACGATGACGATCGAGAGCGGCGCGCGCTCCCTGGCCTGCTCGACGGCGTCGGCCGTGAGGATCAGCTCGGCGAAGACGCGCTGTTCGCCGCCGCTCAGCACCTTGGTGTGGCTGAGGGCGAAGGTGCCGTGAGCGCCGGGGCCGGAGAAGGCGGCGCTGTTCGAGCCGCTCGAGGCGGCTGCGGTGGACGCGCTCGCGGGGCGCTGATCGCCGGCGGCGGCGCGGGCGAGGACGAGGCCTCCGGCAGCGAGGACGACGGCGCTGGCGGCGAGGCCGTGGCGGACGCGGGGCGCGCGAAACCAGGTGCGGATCGACATGAGCTTTCTCCCAGGGCTCCGGACGGACGAAGTCCTGGCGCCCGTGGGACTCTGGGCGTCGCTTCGTCGCCGTCGGGTGGACCCGTCGACGTGCAAGGTCGCGGATCGATCTCGGAGTGTGACCGAGATCGTCCCGAGACCGCGGCGGCCCGCCCAGGTGGGCGACGGGGGCTCTGGTGGGCCGGATCGCGTGGTCGGGCGCCGCGCGCGGGATGGGATCGGCTCGCCCCGCTAGCGCGCGGCGCAGCGGGCCGCGACGTAGCGGCCGTTCGGGTCCTCGTCGAGGAACAGGGAGCCCATGCCATCGAGCTCGAAGGCGACCGACGTCGGCTCGATCGCCGTGATGGTGAGCCTGCCGAAGCCCACGTCGCCGCCGCCGCTGGCGGCCCCGGTGCTGCTGCAATCCGCGCGCGATGACGTCCCATAGATCGTGAAATCGCCGCTCGCCGTGTCCACCTCGCCGACGGTGAGCATCGACGCGGGCATGCGGAGCTCCAGGTTCCACCAGTCGCTGCAGGGCGAGAACGTGGGGCGCGCTTCGGGATCGCGGCAAGACAGGGCCAGGCTGGCGACGCGGATGGTCACGGTCGCGTCGCCGTAGACGACCGCGCTCACCTCCGGCGCCGGGCTGCCGGAGGTCGTCGGCGGAGGATCGGGCGTCGGCGGAGGATGAGGGGTCGGCGAAGGGCCGACGGCGGCGGTCGTCGTTGGGCCCGCGCCGCCGGCGCCGCCGGCGCCGTCTCCGCCGCCGTCCATGATCACCGCACCGGCGCACCCGGCGTGAACGAGCAGCGCGAGCGGACCTGCCGCCCTGGAAATGTGCGAAATGCGTCGAGGTGAGAGCGTCATGGCCGAATCGTAGCGCCCTCCGGCGAGCGCTGTGTCCATAGTTGGTTGTGCGACGGGCTTGTGTGCTACCATCGCGCACGGCAGATTCGTGGTCGCGGCCGCCCTTTGCGAGGGCGCAACGCGCGGAGCTCTCATGAACCCACCTGTCGTCCAAGGAGAGGTGATCGCCGGCAAGTACCGGGTCGATCGCGTCCTGGGCCGCGGCGGCATGGGGCTCGTGGTCGCGGCGAGCCACCTGCTCTTGCCGCAGCGGGTCGCGATCAAGCTCCTGCTCAGCGACGAGGGCGAGAGCCCGGCGCTCTCGCAGCGGTTCCTCCGCGAGGCGCGCGCGGCGGTCCGGCTCAAGGGCGAGCACGTCGTGCGGGTGCTCGACGTCGGCGAGCTCGACTCGGGTGTCCCGTACATCGTGATGGAGTATCTGGAGGGCGAAGATCTCTCCGAGGTGCTCCGCGCCCACGGCCCGCTCTGCACCCTCGACGCGGTCGATTACGTCCTGCAGGCGTGCGTGGCGATGGCCGAGGCGCACGCCGCGGGCATCGTGCACCGCGATCTCAAGCCGGCGAACCTCTTCCTCGCGACCACGCCCGGCGGGACGAAGCTCCTCAAGGTGCTCGACTTCGGGATCTCGAAGGAGCTGCCGAGCGGCGCCGAGGGCGGCGGCGCGTCGCTGACGCAGACGCGGGAGATGCTCGGCTCGCCCATCTACATGTCGCCGGAGCAGATGCGATCGTCGCGCTCGGTCGACGCCCGCTCCGACATCTGGGCGCTCGGCGCGATCCTCTACCGCCTGCTGGTCGGGCGGCCGCCGTTCGAGGCGATGGCGCTCACCGAGCTCGTCCTGCAGGTCGCGAGCGCGGACCCGGCGCGGCCCAGCGAGCTCCGGAGCGACATCCCCGCGGGGCTCGAGCGCGTGATCCTCCACTGCCTCCAGAAGGATCCGGCCCAGCGCCCGCAGACCGTGGCCGAGCTGGCGCTCGCGCTCGTGCCCTTCGCGCCGGCGGGCGGGCAGGAGCGCGCGGAGCGGGCTGCGCGGATCCTGAGCGCTGCCCCGGAGGCGCCCCAGCCCGCTGCGCCCGCGCCCGCGGTGAGGCTCGAGCTGGACACCACGGCGGCCGCCTCTCCGGGGGCGCTGGAGAGCATCCTGCCCACGGCGCGGACCGTCGCGCGGCCGGCGCGCCGCAAGATCCTCTCGGTGGTGCTCGGCGCGGTCGCGATGGCCGCGCTCGCGCTCGGGGTGTCGGGCGCGGTCGCGCTGCGCCGCGGACCGCCGGAGACGGAGGAGGCGCCGCAGCCGATCGCGGCGGTCGCGCAGGACGACGAGGCGCCGGAGCGCGCTCGGCAAGGCGCGGCAGACGTCCCGGCGGGCCGGCCCATCCCGCCGGAGCCCCCGTCTGCGGCGGACGAGCCGGCGAAGGCCGCGCCGCCGCAGCCGTCGGTCTCTCCGGTCTCGCCGGCCGAGACGGTGCGGCGCCCCGCGCTGCCGCAGAAGCGCCGGCGTGAGCCGGCGGCGGTCGCGGCGCCGACAGCGCAGTCGACGCCCGTCCAGCCCACGAATCCCTTCGCGCCCCCCCTCAAATGAGATACGCATGACCGGTCTTTGACCGGCGGCACCCCTCATTCGACGAGGCACCGATGCGTTCACGTATGCTGGCGAGGCGGCCCGCGGTCGCGATCGCCCTCCTGGCGCTGACCATGGCCGGCGAGGCGGCCGCGCAGCAGACCCCTCCGGCGCCGGCCGCGGCGGCCCCGGCGCCGGCCGCGGCGGCCCCGGCGCCGGCCGCGGCGGCCCCGGCGCCGCTCGCAGAGGTGCTGACCGGCACGGCCAAGGCCGATTACGAGCTCGGGAAGAGCCTCTTCGACCATGGCGACTACGCCAATGCGTTCATCAAGTTCGAGCAGGCCTACGCGCTCTCGAAGGACGTGCGCCTCCTCTGGAACATGGTCGTCTGCAAGTCCAACATGCACCGGTACAGGCATGTGCTCACGCTCGTGGAGCAGCTGAGGCAGGCGGACCGCGGCGTCCTGACCCCGCAGGACTGGGCGACGATGAACGCCCTCGAGCGGAGCGCCGAAGCCCTCGTCGGTCGCCTGGACATGGCGGTGAGCGAGGCGGGCGCGGAGGTGACGATCGACGACGCGCCGGCCGGAAAGACGCCGCTCCCGGACAAGGTGATCGTCGACTCCGGGACAAGGCGCATCCGCGTCGAGAAGCCGGGCTTCAAGGAGCATGTCCGGGTGGAGGACGTGGTGCCCGGCGCGACGGTGGTCGTGAACGTCCAGCTGGAGCCGCAGGTCCACGCCGGCAGGCTCTCCGTGCTCGCGTCGCCGGGCGCCCGCATCGCGCTGGACGGCAAGGTCTTGGGTCAGGGGCAGTGGGACGGCGCCGTGCCGAGCGGCCGTCATGCGCTGCGGGTCACGGCGCCCGGCATGACACCCTATGAGTCGGAGATCGTGATCCAGGACGACGAGCTGAGCCGCTTCCGCGTCGCCCTGACGCCGATCGAGAGGTCCAGCGCCCCCCCGGCGTGGGTGTGGGTCGCGGGCGGCGCCCTCGTCGTCGTGGCGGCCGTCACCGGCGGCATCCTCCTGCTCCAGCCCTCGCCGGCGCCGACGATCGAGGGGACCCTCGGCCCCACGCGCTCCGCCGCGTTCGGAGGCCGCTGGTGAGGCGGCCCTCGTGGCCCACGGCGGCGTTCGCCGTCGCCCAGGCGGCGTGCTCGGCGCCCGTCACCGGGGAGGTCGTGATCGCCGTCCAGACCGACATGGCGATGCCCAAGGATCTCGATCGCTTCGATCTCGAGGTCTTGTCCGGCGACAATCGCATCATCAACGAGGGCTTCTCGCTCGGCCCGGACCCGGAGGACGTGAGTCTTCCCGGAACACAGGGGCTGACGGTCTCCGACGATCCGAGCCTGGAGATCCGCGTCACCGTGCGGGGGCTCCTGCGCGGGCGCGTCCGCGTGGAGCACACGGTGGTCACGACCGTCCCCGAGGACCGCGTGGCGACGCTCTGGATGCCGCTCCATTTCCTGTGCAGCGGGGGCGAGGCCGACGCCGAGGGGGCGTGCGGCGCGGACCGGACGTGCGTTGCCGGCACGTGCGTGGACGCCCACGTGAGCGCGGAGCTCCTGCCCGATTACGTGGAGCGCGACGTCCTGCACCGGGCCTGCTTCGACGTGGCGCGCTGCTTCGGCGGCGCGGATCTGGCCGAGGTCGAGCCGGAGGGGTGCACGATCGCGGCGAGCGACGACGTCAACGTCGCGATCGCGACCGAGGGGGACGGCGTCTGCGGCCCTTCCGGGTGCTTCGTGCCGCTCGAGGCGGAGAGCGAGGTCGGCTGGCGGCGCACGCCCGAGGGGCGGATCGCGCTCCCGGAGGCGATCTGCTCACCCGAGCGGCAGCCTGCGCCCGTCGTGGTCACGTCTCCGGTCACGGCGAGCTGCCCTCGCAAGCGGATCGGCGATCCGCTCTGCGCCGTCGACGAGCGGCAGCCTGTCGTCCTGGCCGCGCGGCAGCGGAGCCCGATGTCGCTCGCGGTGAGCGACGAGGCCGTGTTCTGGACCGAGCAGGGCTCGCTGAGCGCTCCGGCCGACGGCGCCGTGAAGCGGGTCGCGCGCACCGGCGGCCGGCCGGAGACGCTCGCCTCCGGGCAGGCGGCGCCGCGCCAGATCGCGCTCGGCGAGGGCGGCCGTGTCTTCTGGACGAACCACGGCATCGGCAATCGCGAGAGCGCTTTGATGCGGCTGATCGTCGGCAGCAACAAGCCAGAGCGCTTGCTGGACGAGCCGAGCTCGGGACGATCGGGCGCTCTGGAGGGGCTCGCGACGAACGGTGATCGCCTGTTCTGGACGCAGCTCTCCGGGAGCCCAGGAGAGCCCGGCAGCGTGGGTCAGATGGATCTGAGCCGGCGGGTGCCGGAGCCGGTCTTCGACGCCGGCAGCTACCCTTACCGCATCGCGGCGGCGGACAGCGTCGTTTGCTGGACCGACCACGGCGCGGGCGAGACGGGCGAGGTCCGGTGCCGGGAGGCCGACGCCGCCGCGCCGGTGATCGTGGGCGATCGGGAGAGCACACCGTACGGGATCGCGCTCGACGCCAGGGACCCGGTCGAGGTGTTCTGGGTGAACTACCGCAGCGGGGAGGTGGTGCGGGGGGCAGTGGACGGGAGCAGGCGCGATGTGCTCGTCGAGGGCTGCAAGGGCCCGTACGGCGTGGCGCTCGACGAGCAGCTCATCTACTGGACGAACCGCGGCGACGGCACCGTGAAGGCGCTGCCCCGCGGCGCTGCGCCCGGCGTCGGCTGCGGTGCAGGCCAGGTGCTCACGCTCGCCGAGGGGCAGCGCAGCCCGGGGGCGATCGCGGCCCCTGCCGGCGCGATCTACTGGGTCAACGAGGGCTCGGCGGGCGAGGCCGGCGGCGCCGTCGTGCGGCGCGCGAAGCCGCCGCCGCCGCGGTGAGCAGCGCAGCGGCCGCGCTCCCATCCGGCGCGGCCGCGCCCGCGACCCTGCAGCCGCAGCCTTCGTGGTCCTCGTCAGCGGGAGGCGAGCCCGCGCCGCCCGCGCCGCCCTGCGATGACGACGATGCCTCCGGAACGCCGGCGTGGTCGCAGCGCCCGTCGATGCACACCCCGTCCTCCGCGCACGGCGTCTGATCGATCTTCTTCGGGAAGACGCACTCTCCGGTGTTCCGATCGCACGCGCCGTCGGTGTGGCACTCATCCACGGCATCGCAGGTGATCTCCTCGCCGCCGCAGACCCCCTCCCGGCAGACGTCGCCTCGGGTGCAGAGATTGCCGTCGTCGCAGGTCGCGCCGTCGTCGTTCATCTCGATACAGCTCCCCTCGATGCAGGCGTGAAGCGTGCACTCCTTTTCGTCACCGCAGGTCGCCATGTCGTCGTTGTCGCCGGCGCAGGTGCCCTCGTGGCACACGTCGCCGCTCGTGCATGGGTTCCCGTCGTCGCAGGCAGGTCCCGTGAGGAGCGTGCAGATGCCGTCGGCGGACGCGCCGGCGATCACGGAGCAGGCGTCGCAGGCGCCGCGATCACAGGCGGTGTCACAGCAGAAGCCGTCCACACAGAACCCGGTCTGGCACTCGCAGCCGGCCTCACACGCCTCGCCGGCCTGGCTCAGGACATACCGCTCCGACGTCGCGAGGGGTACGCGCGCCCCGCCGTCATTCCAGGATTCCCCGCCGACGATCAGCACGGAGCCGTCATCGAGGAGCGTCGCCGTGTGGAACGAGCGAGCCTCGATGAGCGGCCGCCCGCGGCTCCATTCGTTCGTGCCCGGGTCGTAGAGCCACGTGTCGGCGAGGGTGATCATCCCGGGTTTCTGCCCACCTGCGACGAGCACGCAGCCGTTCGGGAGCAACGTCGCCGAGTGACGGAATCGATTGGAGCCGTCGAAGTCCCCGGCCGCGCCGAACTCGCCCGGGCCCGACGCGGACGGCGTGTAGATCTCTGCTCCGACGCTGTGCCCAGCCACGAGGACGCGCCCGTCCTGGAGCCGCGTTGCCGTGTGCTGGTAGCGCTCGCCCAGCATCATGGGTCCCGGGGTCCAGGTGTTTGCCGCCGGATCGTACAGCTCGGTGGTCGGGAGCCCGGACGTGCTTCTGTAGCCGCCGGTGACCAGGACCTGGCCTGTCGCGAGCAGCGTGGCCGCGTGCATGGTCCGGGCGGTCTCGAGGTCGGGGCCTCTCACGATCGTATCGGTACCGTTGAAGAAGCGGAAGACGTCGCGGACGGGTGTGTAGTTGTTCAGATCGGGCGTGCCGCCGACGATCAGGACGTCTCCGACGGTGCTCGCATGCTCTGCCGGGAGCACGGTCAGCGTGTGCTGGTAGAGCGGCGCGACCACGCCCAAGGTGGGCGGGGATTCCGGCCCCCACGTGTTGCTTTCTGGATCGTAAAGCTCGTAGGTGGAGCTCATCGTACCGACGTCGCCGCCGACGGCGAGGACGCGCCCATCGTCGAGCGCGGTGATCGCGTAGTCGGCGCGCGGCTTCCTCATCTGGCTGCCTGGCGGCGGCGGAGCCGCCCATGCGTCGTCGGCCGGATCGTAGATCTCGACGGAGCGGAGCTTGTCGCCCCCCATATCGATTCCTCCGGCGACGAGCAGGCCGGCCCCGATCTTCGCCATCGCGTGACGGCGGCGGCGGAACCCCATGCTCCCCGCGGCCACCCACTCCGGATCGACGAGCACCTGCTCGCCCTCCGCGTCGACGAACAGCTCGATCCGCGCCCCGCGCGCCGCGAGCCGCGCCTCGACCTCGCGCCCGCCGGCCGCGTACGCCGCCGGCGCCGTCACGCGGAGCCGCACCGCCCCTGTCGCGTCGGCGATCTCGACGGCCCCGTCCCGCGCCGCGAGCGCGCCGCCCTGGAGCTCCCATGCGGCCACGGGCGCGTCGCGCCGCACCGCCTCGGCGTCGAGCAGCAGCCACTCCTCGACGCCGTCCGGGATCGCGCTCCAGAACGACGACCCGCCGGCGCGCCTGTAGACCACGGCGCGGTCTGCGAGCATCGCCTCGCCTCCGGCGCCCACCTCGCGAATCCGGAGCGTCGTGCCCCCGTCGAGCTCGAAGAGGATGGCGTCGCTCCCGTCGCTCGGCAGGCGCACCGCGACCCCGCCGCGGCGCGGCCCGGCGGCGCGCTCGATGCCGGCGCCGCTGCGGACGAACCCCGGGCCGACGCTCAGGACGGCCTCGGCCTGGTCCGGGAACGCGCTGCGCAGCGCCTCGTCCGGCTGCCGGTCGGACGAGGTGCAGCCGGCGAGCGGGAGCAGCGCGGCCAGGAGAGCAGGGGGAGCGACCACGAAAGGCCGTCTGCGGCGCGGGAAGGTCATGGCGTATGAAATAGCAATGTAGGCGAACCTGCCCAGCGTCGCCTAGTACCGCGTCGCCCAAGGACGAAGTTGCGGTGGCGAACCGGTGGCGGCGGCGCCGGAGCGGGCCGGCAGGGCGCGGGAGGCGGGAGCGGCGGGAACCAGGCGCAGGGCGGCGGCAAGGGCGCCCCGGATCCGCAGCGCTATCCGCTTTGCGGCACGAAGTCGCACCCGGTCGCCGTCGCATTATATTTTTTTTTGTGGACAGCCTCATTTCTTCGCCGAGCGCGATTACGTATGCCTGCGGTTCGAATTTACTCTGTCGCATGTAGGACGACCAGGAATGCCATCCGGCCGGGCTGCGAGAGCTGTCGATGTAGCCTCCGGCCATGGCGGCCGCTCGCATCGGGGAGCGCTCGTGCTCGGGCGGGGAGCACCTCGGGCCCGGCCAGCCCTCGGCGCTGAGGATGAACGTCACGCCGGGCAGGCTCGGGTTTCCGGCGTCCTCGATTCGAGTTCGGCTGCCTGGAGGCGAAAGGCGGCTCTCGCCGCGCCCCGCCGCTGAATCAGCCCGTCCCCTCACGTCGGAGCGCTCCGCGCAGGCGGCTCGGAAGAAAGCCGAATGAGCTCCGACCTTTCCAATCTGTTCGTGCCCGCGGCGGTCACGCTCTCGTTCGTCGATGATCGGGGCCGCTCGCTCTTCCTGGCATGGTCTCCATGGCATGGTCTCTGCCGCGCGCTGGCCCATGTCCTTCGCCATCCGCTGTCGCGGGCTCACGAAGCGCTACGGCGACGTGCACGCCCTGCGCGGCCTCGATCTCGACGTGCACACAGGCGAGTGCTTCGGGCTCCTCGGACCGAACGGCGCGGGGAAAACCACGATGATCGAGATCCTGGAAGGCCTGCGCGAGCCCACGGCCGGCGACGCCGAGGTGCTCCATCGACGCTGGACAACACATGAGCGCGCGTTGCGTGAGCGGATCGGGATCACGCTGCAGCAGACCTACTTGCCCGAGCGGCTCACCGCCCGCGAGATCCTGTCGCTCTTCCGCTCCTTCTACGCCAGGGGACGCGAGGTGAACGAGCTGATCCGCGCGGTCCAGCTCGAGGAGAAGCAGGACGCGCAGTACGAGCGGCTCTCCGGTGGGCAGAAGCAGCGGATAGCCGTCGCCTGCGCGCTCGTCGGCGACCCGGAGCTGCTCTTTCTTGACGAGCCGACGACCGGCCTCGACCCGCATTCTCGCCGGAACCTCTGGGACCTCGTGCTCGAGTTCCGCGCGCACGGCGGCACCGTGATGCTCACGACACATTACATGGACGAGGCAGAGCGGCTCTGCGACCGTGTGGGCGTCATCGATGGAGGCGTGTTGATGGCGCTCGGGACGCCCAGGGAGCTCATCGCCGCGCTGGGCGGCGAGGTGATGATCGGTTTCGCCGTGGAGCCCAGCGGAGGGGTCGACGTCGCGGCGCTCGGCGCGCTCCCGAGCGCGCGTATGTCGCGCAGGGACGCCGACGGGTTCTCGCTCGCGGTCGAGGCGCCCCACGTCGCGCTTCCGGCGCTGCTCGACCTCCTCGCGCGCGTGGGTGCCCGCCTGACCCGCCTCTCGATGCAGCGCGCAACGCTGGACGATGTCTTCGTCCACCTCACCGGCAGGCAGCTCCGTGAGTAGGGTCAAGCGACCCGCGCTCCGGGAGCTCGTGCTCACCCGCCTGCGCTCGTTCTACCGCGAGCCCAGCCAGGTCTTCTGGACGTTCGTCCTCCCGATCCTCGTCGCCACCGTGCTCTGGATCGCCTTCCGGAGCGGCCCACCCCAGCCGGTCGCAGTCGCCGTGGCAGAAGGGCCCGGGGCCGAGCCGCTTCGCGCCGTGCTCGACGCGAGCTCCGAGGTCACCGCGGAGGCGCTCGACGCGGGCGCTGCGCGCGCCGCGCTGCGCGCGGGGAAGGTCGATCTCGTGGTCGTACCCGGCGCGCGGCCGGTGTACGAGTTCGATCCGACGCGACCGGAGAGCCGGCTCGCGCGGATGCTCGCGGACGACGTGCTCCAGCGCGCGGCAGGGCGCAGCGATCCGGTCGAGGCGGTGGAAGTCACGACGACCGAGCCGGGATCGCGGTACGTCGACTTCTTGGTGCCGGGGATCATCGGTATCACCGTGATGTCGAGCGGGCTCTGGGGCGTGGGCTTCGCGGTCGTCGAGCTGCGCACGAAGCGGCTGATGAGGCGCTTCCTGGTGACGCCGATGCGCCGCGGCGACTTCCTCCTCTCGCTCCTCGTGTCCCGGGCGTGCTTTCTCGGGCTGGAGATCTCGACGTTGCTCGCGTTCGGAGCGCTGGTGCTCGACGTGCCGATGCGGGGCTCGCTCGCGCTGCTCACGGCGGTGGCAGCGTCGGGAGCGCTGATGTTCGCGGGGCTCGGGCTGCTCCTCGCGTCGCGAGCGCAGAACATGCAGACGGCCGGCGGCATCATCAACCTGGTGAGCGTGCCGATGCTCCTCGCCTCGGGGACGTTCTTCTCCTCGTCGCGGTTCCCCGACGCCCTCCAGCCGCTCGTGCGGGCGCTGCCGCTCACACCCCTCAACGACGCGCTGCGCGCGGTGATGCTGGAAGGGGCGGGCGCATCGGAGGTCCTCCCGCAGATCGCGACGTTGCTCACGTGGGGCGCGGTCTCGCTCGCCGCGTCCGTCAAGCTGTTTCGGTGGGAATAGCGCGGCGCGGCGCCATTGCATAGGACCGGATCGGGCTCTAGGTAAGCTTGCCTCGATCGCCTGCGGCTGAGAAATCGAGCGCCCAGACGAGCGAGCGCCCAGACGAGAACCGAGGAGCCCCGCATGGATTTCAGCCTGCTATTTTTCTCATCGAACGAAGCAGACTTCGCGGACGACAAATACCGTCTCTTTTTCGAGACCTCAAAGCTGGCGGACGCGCGTGGCTTCAAGGCGATCTGGGCGCCGGAGCGCCACTTCCACGCGTTCGGCGGGCTCTACCCGTGCCCGAGCCTCCTCTGCGGCGCGCTCGCGATGGTGACGCGTCGGATCCGGCTCCGGGCGGGCAGCGTGGTCTTGCCGATGGACCACCCGATCCGGGTGGCCGAGCAGTGGTCGGTCGTGGACAATCTCTCGGGTGGCCGGGTGGACGTCGCGTTTGCGACAGGCTGGAATCCGAACGACTTCGTCCTCGCGCCGGAGAGCTACGAGGATCGCGTGGCGCTCCTGTTCTCCCGCATCCTGACGGTCAAGGCGCTCTGGTGCGGTGAGGGCGTCAGCTTCCCGAACGGCAAGGGCGAGATGGCCTCCGTCCGGCTCTACCCGCAGCCGAAGCAGCCGGATCTGCCCGTCTGGATTACGTGCTCGGGCGGCGAGGAGCGGTTCGTCCAGGCGGGCGCGTTCGGCGCCAACGTGCTCACAGCGCTGATCCTCCAGTCGTTGGACGATCTCGCGACAAAGATCGCGGCCTACCGCCGTGCCCGCGCCGAGCACGATCACGACCCGGCCGCAGGGAAGGTGACGCTGATGATGCACACGTTCATCGGCGATCGCCTGGAGGAGGTGCGGCAGGCCGTCCAGCGGCCGTTCATGAGCTACCTCCGGAGCGCCGTCGAGCTCTGGGGCGCCTTCTGGAAGGAGCTCCAGGCGCTCCCCCCGGCGGAGCAGGAGGAGGTGATCGTCCTGGCATTCGAGCGCTACTTCCGGACGGCGGCGCTCTTCGGCACACCCGAGACGTGCGCCAGGGCGGTCGAGCGGCTCGCCGCGATCGGGGTCGACGAGATCGCGTGCCTCATCGACTTCGGCGTCGATCTCGACGCGACGATGGCGAGCCTGCACCGTCTGAGCGCGTTCAAGGATCGCTTTGCGGGCGCGGCGTGGGCCGCGAGAGGCACGCCCTGAGTCAGCACGCGGAGCCGCGCCATCATCCCGGCGTGTGCGGCCGGATCAGGCGGCTGCCTGAGTCACGCCGGAGGGCAGCGGGTCAACCGCGAGGAGGCATCGCCTGAGCCGCGACGCGAGGATCCGGACATGAGGCTCCCTGACCATGGTGTGGTGGGTGCCGGGCACCTCGTGGACCTCGACCGGGTGCGGCGAGAGCTCCCTCCAACCCGCGGTCGGATCCAGGAGCGCCGGCTGAGCACCTTCGAGCGCGGGCGGCGCCGGCTGTTCGCTGGCCCGGAACAGCGTGATTCGCTCGGGGTAGAAGCGCGGCGCGTAACGCTCCAGCGCCTGAACGCCGGCCCTGACGAGCCTGGCGATGCGTCTCGCCTGGAGGACGCTGAACCCCGGAGGCAAGAGGTTCTGCCGGACGATGCAGTCCACGAGATAGCCGACCTGGTCGTCCGGCCCGAGCCCGCGGAGGTCGTCGTCAGAGATCGACACCTCGAAGCCGCGGGCGAGCTCGACGAGAATGCGCACGTCGTCCTCTGCCGGCTCCGGAGGGGACGCCGCAGGTGCCGACGCTGACGAGTCGAAGATGGCCAGGAAATCGACCCGCTGCCCGTCCTGCAGGAGTTGATGGGCCATCTCGAAGGCCACGTGCCCTCCCAGCGACCAGCCTCCCAGCAGGTAGGGGCCTTCGGGCTGCACGGCGCGCAGCGCCTCGACGTACTGCGCAGCCATGTCCTCGATCCGGTGGTGGGGTTGCTGGTCGTCCTCGATACCCCTGGCCTGAAAGCCGTAGAACGGGCGGTCCTGCCCCAGGTGGCGGGCGAGGTCGGCGTAGCAAAGGACATTGCCACCTCCCGGGTGGACGCAGAAGAACGGACGCCCCGCCCCAGCCGGCTGGATCGTGACCAGCGGTGCCCAGGGGCGCGGGCGCGCCCGCTCACGCAGCGGTCGTGCCAGCGCTTCCACGGTCGACCCCTGGAACAGCGTGGAGAGGGGGAACGCCTGTCCGAACCGCTCGTGAATGCGCGCCATCAGCTGCGCTGCCAGGAGGGAATGCCCCCCGAGCGCGAAGAAGTCGTCGCGAATGCCCACGGGCCGCACGGTGAGGAGCTCCTCCCAGATCCTGACGAGCTCCAGCTCCAGCGTATCGCGTGGAGCGAGGAGGGCGTCGCGCTCGATCTGCGCCGCTCCGGGTGCCGGGAGGGCCCCGTGGTCGAGCTTGCCGTTCGAGGTGAGCGGCATCGCCTCGAGCCACACGAACGCCGCTGGGATCATGTATGCCGGGAGCTCGCCTTGCAGGTGGCTGCGCACCTCGGCGGTCGCCGTCGCCGCGCCGCGCGGCACCATGTACGCGACCAGGCGCCTGTCGCCAGGCGCGTCCTCGCGCAGGACGACGGCGGCCTCGTGCACGTCGGGGTGCCGGGTCAGCGCCGCCTCGATCTCGCCGAGCTCGATCCGGAAGCCTCGGAGCTTCACTTGACGATCAACGCGGCCGAGGAACTCGATGCTGCCGTCGGGCCGGTACCGCGCCAGGTCGCCGGTCCTGTAGAGGCGCGCCCCCGGCTCGCCCCCGTGAGGGTCGGGGAGGAACCGCTGCCTCGTGAGCTCGGGGCGCCTCCAGTACCCCCGGGCCAGGCAGCCGCCGCCAATGTAGAGCTCCCCGGCGACGCCGATCGGCACCGGCTCGAGATGCCTGTCCAGGAGGTGAATCCGCACGTTGTCGATCGGCCGCCCGATGGGCGCCGGGCCGAGCTCCGGGCGCTCGGGCAGGGTGAAGGCCGTGACCACGTGCGCCTCGGTGGGGCCGTAGTGGTTCTGAAGCGAGCAGCCCGGCAGGGCGGCCAGCAGATCGGCGATCGCGCGCGTGACGATGAGCTGCTCGCCTGCCGTCGTGATCTCGCGCAGCGCCCGGGGCGCGCGCCCCTCGCGCGCCGCTGCCTCAGCGACCTGCTGCAGCATGACCGGGGGCAGATACGCCCTCTCCACCGAGAGCTCGTCGAGCCAGTGCAGCAAGCGCGACGGATCGCGGCGATCGTCGTCCCCCAGCAGGACGAGCGTGCCGCCCGAGCACCACGTGGAGAAGATCTCCTGAAACGAGACGTCGAAGCTCATCGAGGCAAACTGCAGCGTCCTCGCCGCGTCGGGGTGCCCGAAGCTGCGGAGCTGCCAGAAGAGCAGGTTCGCGAGCGGGCGGTGCGGCATCGCGACCCCCTTGGGCTCGCCGGTCGACCCCGACGTGTAGAGCACGTAGGCGAGCTCGTCCGGCGTCGTGATCGGAGCGGGATTGTCCTCCGGTGCCCGCGACCAGCTCTCTCCGTCGGTATCGAGACAGACGATGCTGGCGCCGCTCGGCGGCAGGCGCGGGGCGAGGCTCGCCTGGGTCAGGACCACGGGCGTCGCTGCGTCCTCGAGCATCGCCGCGATGCGCGCTCCAGGGTAGGACGGATCGATGGGCACGTAGGCCCCGCCCGCCTTGAGGATGCCGAGGAGCGCCACCATCGCCCCGGGCGATCGCTCGGCGCAGAGCCCGACGAGCACGCCCGGGCCCACCCCGAGCGACCGGAGATGGTGTGCGAGCCGATTGGCGCGCCGGTTCAGCTCCCGATACGAGAGCTGCTCTCCTCCGAGCTGCACCGCGAGGGCGTCGGGTGTCCTCTCGACCTGCGCCTCGAGCAGCTCGTGGACACAAGGGTCCTGCGGACGCTCGATCTTCGTGTCGTTCCATGCCCAGAGCAGCCGTCGTCGCTCCTCCGGCGTGAAGAGCGAGAGCTCTCCGATGCTGCGATTGGGCTCCTTCACGATCCCTTCCAGCAGCGTTTGAAGGTCGGACATCATACGCGCGATGGTCGCGTCCTCGAAGAGATCCGTGGCGTACTCCACGCTGCCCACCAGGCCCTGGTCTCCCTCCTCGAGCGACAGCAGCAGATCGAACTTCGCCGTCGTGGTCGCGAGCGGCAGCGGAGAGAGCCTCGCCTCGCCCAGCCTGAGCTCGGGCGACGGCGCGTTCTGCAGCACGAACATCACCTGGAACAGCGGCGAGCGGCCGAGATCCCGCGCCGGCGCGAGCTCCTCGACGAGCTTCTCGAACGGCAGCTCCTGGTGCGCGTACGCCTCCAGCGTGACCTCTCGCACCCGCGCCAGGAGCTCCAAGAAGGTCGGCTCGCCCGACAGGTCGGTGCGCAGCGCCAGCGTGTTGACGAAGAACCCGATCAGCCCCTCGATCTCCACCTGGTTCCGGCCCGCGATCGGCGTGCCCACCACGATGTCCTCCTGCCCTGCGTAGCGTGAAAGGAGCACCTTGAGCGCCGCGAGCAGGGTCATGAAGAGCGTCACGTTGTGCCGCCGGCCGAGCGCCCGGAGGGCCGCGCAGAGCTCCGGGCGCAGCGCCACCGGACGCGCCGCCCCGCGGTAGCTCTTCAAGGGCGGCCGCGGCCGATCCGTCGGCAGGGCCAGCAGGGGCGGCGCACCGCCGAGCTGCCTTTTCCAGTAGGCGAGCTGCGCTTCGAGCACGTCGCCCGAGAGCCACTGCCGCTGCCAGAGGGCGTGATCCGCCACCTGGAGGGGAAGCTCGGGCAGCGCAGCGGGCTGCCCCGCCGAGAACGCCTCGTACAGCGAGCACAGCTCCCGCACGAGCACGCCCATCGACCAGCCGTCGGACACGATGTGGTGCAGCGACACGAGCAGCACGTGCGCTCTCTCCGAGAGCCGCAGCAGCGCCGCCCGGAGGAGCGGCCCTTCGGCCAAAGAGAACGGCCGGTCGGCATCTTCCTCGGCGCGCCGCCGCACCTCGGCCTCCTGCTCCGGGACCGGGAGCGCCGCGAGGTCGCAGATCGGCAGCGAGAAGCTGGGCTCGCCGGCGATCACTTGGCGCGGCTGGCCGCGCCGGGAGGGGAACGTGGTCCGGAGCGCCTCGTGGCGCCGCACGATTTCGAAGAAGCTTCGCTCCAGCGCCGCGACGTCGAGCGGGCCTTCCAGCCGCACCGCGAAGGGGATGTTGTAGAGCGCGCTGTCCGGCTGCATCTGTTCGAGGAACCAAAGGCGCTGCTGGGCGAACGACAGCGGCAGCTCACTCCCGCGCTCCCCCGGCTTGAGCGGCGGGGGGAGCGGCGCGCCGCCGCGGCGGGCAGCCTCGACCCGCTCGGCGAGGGCCAGGGCCGTGGGCGCTTCGAACAGCGCGCGTACGGGCAGCTCCACCGCGAAGCTGCTGCGGAGACGAGAAATGAGCTGCGTGGCCAGGAGCGAGTGCCCTCCAAGCGCGAAGAAGTCGTCGGAGAGGCTCACCCGGTCGCGGCGCAGCACCTCGGCGAAGAGGCCGGTTATCAGCTCTTCCACCGGTGTGCGCGGCGCGACGAGGCCGCCCTCCTGCTCCGGTCGCAGCAGCTCGGGCGCTGGGAGCGCGTTGCGGTCGACCTTGCCGTTCGGCGTGAGCGGCAGCCGGCCGAGCTCCACGAACGCAGCAGGCATCATGAAGGCCGGCAGCGTCTCCTGCACGTGCGCCCGCAGCGACGGGATGAGCGATTGCGCCTGCCGGGCGCGGAGCGGTTGATTGGCGCGCGGGAGGCCGGATCGGGCGCCGTGAGGCGGTCGCCCCGAGGTCCAGGGCCGGCGCCCCGCCGCTGGCCCGGCGGGCTCGAAGAGCACGTCGATGTGGTCCGGCGGCCTGGCGCGCGACCACGTGGCGCGCACCGCGTAGCCCAGCCGCTCGCCGAGCGCGAAGAGCGACTCCGGATCCACGGCTGCCGTCGCGGCGAGCGCGGCCCGGCGCGAGAGCGCGCCCGCGGTCGCGTCGCCATCGACGGCGTCGAGCCGGCCCAGGGCCCACGTGTCGGCGTGGACGCGGGCGTTCGGGATCGCGAGGACCTCGGCGCTCTCGACCCGCTGCTCGACGAGCCACCGCTCGAGCCCCGCGAGGCCGCCTTCGAGCTCGGTCCACGCCCGGGAGGCGGAGATCGAGACCGGCGCGCGGGCCTCTCCGACGTGCAGGACGACATCGTAGCGATAGCGGAGCATCTCATCGCCCCCGCGGCCGCGCTTGAGCGCGATCTCCGCGTGGGACAGACCCGGGATCTCGCGGCAGATGTCGTGGAAGTACTCGGGGTCGAGGACCAGCTCCGATTCCGCCAGCATTCTCTGGCGGACCCGCTCGCTCAGCGCCGCGAGCGGCAGCTCCGGCGGAGCTCGGCAAAGCTCCACCGAGGCGTGGAACGCATCGAGCAGCGGGAGGCTCCGCACGTCGCCGATGAACACGAAACCTCCGGGCACGACGGCGCGCACCGCGCCTTCCAGCACGGCCCGGAGATAAGCCTGGTCAGGGAAGTACTGCACCGTCGAGTTGAGGATCACGGCGTCGAACTGCCGGGCCTCCATGCCGTTGAAATCGCTCGCCTCGCGGCGCGCGAGGGCGACGTGGTCGAGGCCGAGCCGCTCGACGGTGGGCCGGAGCAGGTCGAGGGCAGCCCGGGAGAAATCCGTGCCCAGGTAGACGGAGCATCGCGGCGCCACCGCGAAGAGCAAGAGGCCCGTACCACAGCCGATCTCCCAGACCCGAGCGGGCGCGAAGGTGAGGATGCGCTGGACGGTGTGATCGCGCCACGCGCGCATGACCTCCTGAGGGATGGGCTCCTGAGTATAGCTGCTGTTCCAGCCCTGGGTGTTGAAGGTCGGGTCGTGATCCGGCGCTGGCCGGCGGTAGCTGTCATCGAACACCGCGTTCCACTCCGAGACCTGCGTCGCACGAGTGACGGAGTCCGGCTCCGCGGGTGGCTGCTCGGGCTCGACGGCCGCGACGTACGCGACCAGCCGCCTGTCGCCGGGGGTGTCCTCGCGCGGGACGACAGCGGCTTCTCGCACGGCGGGGTGCTGCCGGAGGACCGCTTCGATCTCGCCGAGCTCGACGCGGTAGCCGCGGATTTTGACCTGGTGATCGCGCCGGCCCACGTATTCCAGGAGGCCGTCGGAGCGCCAGCGGCACAGGTCGCCGGTCCTGTACATCCGAGCGCCAGCGCGGAGCTGGAAGGGGTCCGGGATGAACCTCTCGGCCGTCAGCTCGGGGCGGTCGAGGTAGCCGTGGGCGACGCCGTCACCTCCGATATAGAGCTCGCCGACGACGCCGATGGGCACCGGAGAGAGGTCAGCGTCGAGCACATAGGCCCGGGTGTTGGCGATAGGGCGACCGATCGGGACCGCTCCCGTCCGCTGGGCTGGCTGGGGCGCCTCGTAGGCGCAGCAGCCGACGACCGTCTCGGTGGGCCCGTACTCGTTGAAGAGGCGAGTTTGGGGCGCGTGCCGCTGGAAGAAGGCGAGCTGCTCGTACGTCAGCGCTTCGCCGCCGATGACCAGGGCGCGAGCCCGCCCCGCCGCCAGCTCGGCTGGCAGCAGCTGGCCGAGCACGGTCAGGTGCGCCGGCGTGAGCTTGACCAGGGTCAGGTCGCGCTCGCGCCTGAGCGCGTCGGCGAGCGCCTGCGGGTGAGTCTCGGCGACGAGCACCACGCGCCCGCCCACCAGCAGCGGCGCCAGCAGCCCTGTGATCGTCAGGTCGAACGCGAGCGAGGAGTGGACGAGTGCGCCGGTGCCCTCGCTCACGCGGTATGCGTCGATGGCCCAGCAAAGGTAGTTGACGAGGCCGCGGTGGGGGATCATCACCCCTTTGGGTTTGCCGGTGGAGCCCGAGGTGTACATCACGTAAGCAAGGCTGTCCGGCCCGGCCCCGCTCACCGTGTTGTCGGCGTTCTCGCGGGGCAGCGCCAGCTCTGGCGCGTCGAGCCAGAGCAGCCTCGGCGCCGGCGCCGGCAGCCGGGTCGCCAGCCGCTGCTGGGTGAGCACCAGCTCGACGCCGGCATCCTCGAGCAGCAGCGCCAGCCGCTCGGCTGGATACGAGGGGTCGAGCGGCACATACGCCGCTCCGGCCTTGAGGATGGCCCAGAGCCCCGCCATCATGGACAGCGACCGGTCGACGAGGAGGCCGACGCGGGCTCCTGGCCCCACCCCCAGCGCTCGCAGTCGGTGCGCGAGCAGATTGGCGCTGTGGTTCAGCGCTCGATAGGACAGGTGCTCGCCATCGAGCACCACCGCCGCCGCCTCCGGCGTTCGGTCCACCTGCGCCTCGAACAGCTGGTGCAGGCATGCGTGCTCGGGGTAGCTGGTCCGGGTCTGGTTCCACGTGTGCAGCAGGGTGCTGCGCTCCTCGGCGCTGAGCAGCGGCAGCTGCTGTATGCGCCGCTCGGGCGCCTGCACGACGCCTTCGAGCAAGGTGCGCAGGCGGGCGACCATGCGCGCCATCGCCTCGCCGTCGAACAGGTCGGTGGCGTACTCAAGAACGCCCTCGATGCGGTCGTCGACCTCCTCGAGGGAGAGGGTGAGGTCGCGCTTCGCCGTCGCGCTGCGCACGAGCAGCGGGGAGAGCGTCACGTCGCCCAGCGACAGCGCCGCAAAGGGAGTGTTCTGCAGCACGAGCATCACCTGGAAGAGCGGAGACCGGCTCATGTCGCGCGCCGGCGCCAGCTCCTCGACGAGCTTGTCGAAGGGCACGTCCTGATGGGCATAGGCGCCGAGCGCCACCTCCCGCACCCGCGCGAGCAGCTCGACGAAGGTGGGGTTTCCCGACAGATCGGTGCGCAGCACCAGGGTGTTGACGAAGAAGCCGATGAGCCCCTCGGTCTCGACGTGCGTCCGCCCGGCGACGGGCGTGCCGACGACGATGTCGTCTTGGCCGGTACAGCGGGCCAGGAGCACCTTGAAGGCCGAGAGCAGGGTCATGAACAGCGTGACCCCGCAGCGCCGGCTCAAGGCGCGCAGGGCGGCGCAGAGCTGGCCGGACAGCTCCAGCGGCTGGGTGGCTCCCCGGTAGGTCTGGACGGCTGGGCGCGGGCGGTCGGTGGGCAGCTCCTGGGCGTGCGGCGCGCCGTCGAGCTGGCGCTTCCAGTACGCGAGCTGGGCGTCGAGCTGCTCGCCAGAGAGCCGCTGCCGCTGCCAGAGGGCGTGATCGGCGACCTGGATGGGCAGCTCGGGGAGCGGCGAAGGCCGCCCCGCCGAGAAGGCTTCATAGAGCGCCGACAGCTCGCGGAGCAGGACGCTCACCGACCAGCCATCGGAGATGATGTGATGCATCGTCCAGAGCAGGGCGTGCGCCGTGTCCGACAGCCGCAGCAGCGTCGCTCGATACAGCGGCCCTTCGGCCAAGGAGAACGGCCGGTGCGCATCGGCTTCCGCTCGCCTGTGCACCTCGGCGTGCTGGGCAGACGCCGAGAGCGCCCCGAGGTCGACCACCGGCAGCTCAAAGCAGACCTCGCCAGCGATCACCTGACGCGGCTGCCCGTCCACCGCGGGGAACGTCGTCCGCAGCGCTTCGTGACGTCGCACGATCTCGCGCAGGCTCCGCTCCAGCGCCGAGACGCTGAGCGGCCCGTCCATCCGCAGCGCCTCCGGCACGTTGTAGAATGGATGGTTCGGGACCAGCTGATCGAGGAACCACAGCCGCTGCTGCGCGAACGACAGAGGGATCTCTCCCTCGCGCGCGACAGGCTCGATGGACGGGCACACCGCCGCTCCCCCGCGCCGCGCCGCCTCGATCGGCGCGAGGAGCCCCGCGACCGTCGGCGCCTCGAACAGGGCGCGCAGCGGCACCTCGACCGAAAACGTCGACCGGATACGCGAGAGCAGCCGTGTCGCCAGGAGCGAGTGACCCCCGAGCGCGAAGAAGCCGTCGAAGATGCCCACCCTATCGAGCCCGAGCACCTCGGCAAAAAGACCTGCCAGGAGCTCTTCTATCGGCGTGCGCGGTGCGACGAACGCCTCCTCTTGCTCGGGTCGCGCCGCCGAGGGGTGTGGAAGTGCCAGCCGGTCGACCTTGCCGTTCGGGGAGAGCGGCATCGCCGCGAGCACCACGAACGCCGAAGGGATCATGAAGTCGGGAACCTTGAGCTTGGCGAACGCCTTGAGCTCGTCAGGCCCGCAGCGCGCGCCTTCGGCGAGCACCACGTAGGCGACGAGCCGCTTCTGCCCGGGCTCGTCCTCGCGGGCGACGACGGCAGCCTGCGCTACCGCCGGGTGCTGCGCGAGCACGGCCTCGACCTCGCCGAGCTCGACGCGATACCCGCGCACCTTCACCTGCTGATCGCGCCGCCCCAAGAGCACGATGTCGCCGCTGGCCGTGCGCCGGGCGCGATCGCCGGTGCGGTAGAGACGCGCGCCGGGCGTGTCGCTGAACCGGTCGGGTACAAACGCCGCCGCCGTCTGCTCGGGCCGGTTCAGGTAGCCCCGGGCGACGCCGAGGCCGCCGATCACCCACTCCCCCGCGACGCCGATCGGGACCGGATTCAGGGCTTGGTCGAGGACGTGCCCGCTGACGTTGCCGAGCGGTCGCCCGATCGGGACCTCGTCCGGGAGCTCCTCCGCCGACGGATCGCCCTCGTGGACGAAGGCGTCCACCGAGCACTCGGTGGGCGCGGCGGCGTTGAACCAGCGCACCCGCCTGGCCCCCGGCACCTTGACCCAGCGCGCGTAGGCGCTCGCCTGGAGTTGCTCGCCGCCGACGATCACGGCGCGGAGCGTCTCGGGCAACGCCTGGCCCGAGGCCGCGAGGTCGCGCACCCACTCGTGCCAGTAGGCGGTCGGCAGATTCACGACCGTGACCGCCCGCTCCGCGAGCCACCTCGAGAAAGAAGCGGTCGAGGCGCTCAACTCGTCGCCCCGGAGCAGCACGGCGGCGCCCACCAGAAACGCGGGGAAGACTTCCTCGATGTGAGCGTCAAAGCTCATCGAGGAGAACTGGAGCACCCGGTCCGCTGCCGTGAAGCCGAATCGCGCAGCGGCCGCGATGGCGAAGTTGACGAGGCCCCGGTGGTGGAGCTGCACCCCTTTGGGTCTGCCCTCTGAGCCGGAGGTGAAGAGCACATAAGCGAGATCATCGGGCCTGACTCCGCTTGTGGGGTTTTCCTGGCATTTCTCCTCGATGGCGCTCTCTCCGCTCGGATCGAAGCAGATGACTGCGGCAGGGCTGGGAGGGAGCGCGCCTGCGAGCTTCGCCTGGGTGACCACGACAGGAGGGGCGCTGTCCTGGAGCATGGCGTGGAGGCGCTCCTGGGGGTAGCTCGGGTCGATCGGGACGCAGGCGCCGCCGGCCTTGAGGATCCCGAGGAGCCCCACCACCATGTCCAGCGACCGCTCCACATGGAGGCCGACCATCGTCTCGGGGCCCACCCCGAGCGAGGCGAGACGATGGGCGAGACGATTGGCGCGACGGTTCAGCTCCCGGTACGAGAGCTGCTGCCCTTCGAACACCACCGCCACGGCGTCGGGCGTCCTCTCCACTTGCGCCTCAAGGAGCGCGTGGAGAGTCGCTTCCTCGGGGATCCACATCCGCGTGTCGTTACACTCCCGGACCAGCCAATGTTGCTCCGCTTCGGTGAGGAGCGGCAGCTCCGATATGCGCCGGTGCGGCGCATTCACGATGCCTTCCAGCAGCGTCAGGAAGTGGCCGGCCATGCGGGCGACGGTCGCGGCGTCGAACAGGTCGGTGGCGTACTCGAACGCTCCCTCGATGCGGTGCTCGGTCTCCTGGAGCGACAGGGTGAGGTCGAACTTGGCCGTCGCGCTCTCGACGGGGAGCGTCGAGAGCCGCGCCTGGCCCAGGGACAGCTCCGCCGCCGGCGCGTTCTGCAGCACGAACATGACCTGGAAGAGGGGCGACCGGCCCATGTCGCGCGCCGGCGCGAGCTCCTCCACGAGCTGCTCGAAGGGCATATCCTGGTGGTCGTAAGCGCTCAGGGTGACCTCGCGCACGCGCCCGAGCAGCTCCTCGAACGCCGGATCTTGCGATACGTCCACGCGCAGGGCGAGGGTGTTGACGAACAGGCCGATCAGCCCCTCGACCTCGACCGGCGTGCGACCGGCGACCGGGGTGCCGACGACGATGTCGGTCTGCGCCGTGTAGCGGAACAGCAGCACGTCGAAGGCCGCCAGCAGCGTCATGAACAGCGTCGCCCCGTGCCGTCGGCTCAGCGCCCGCAGCGCCGCCGACAGCTCGGGCGACAGCTCGAGCCGCTGCGTCGCTCCCCGGTACGATGGCGCTGCCCTCCGCGACCGGTCCACCGGCAGCTCCAGCACAGGCGGCGCCCCGCCCAGCTGCCGCCTCCAGTAGGACAGCTGTGCATCGAGCACCTCGCCGCTGAGCCAGCTGCGCTGCCAGACCGCGTGATCCGCGACCTGGACCGGCAGCTCGGGCAGGGGCGAGGGACGGCCCGCCGCGTACGCCTCGTACAACGCCGACAGCTCTCGCACCAGGATGGTCGTCGACCAACCGTCGGACACGATGTGATGCATGCACACGACCAGCGCGTGCTGTCGCTCCGACAGCCGCAGGAGCGTCGCCCGCAGCAGCGGCCCTTCGGCCAGCGAAAACGGCGTGCGCGCCTCGGCCTCTGCCCGCCTGCGCACCTCCGCTTGCTGCGCGTCGGCGGCCAGCGCTTCTAGGTCGACCACCGTGAGCTTCATCGTGGGCTCGCTGTCGATGGTCTGATGCGCCTGGCCGTCGACCACCGGGAACCTCGTCCGCAGGGCTTCATGCCGCCGCACGATCTCCGCCATGCTCTGCTCGAGCGCGGCCGGGTCGAGCGGGCCGTCGAGCCTCGCCGCCGCGGCGATGACGTACAGCGCGCTGTGCGGCTCCAGCTGCTCGAGGAACCACAGCCGCTGCTGCGCGAACGACAGGGGTAGAGGCCCTCCGCGCCCGGCGGGCACGAGCGGCGGCGGCAGCGGCGCGCCGCTGCGCCGCGCCGCCTCGACCCGCCCCGACAGCCCAGCCACCGTCGGCGCCTCGAACAGCGCGCGGAGCGGCAGATCCGCGGCGAAGCGGGCGCGGAGCCGCGAGAGCAGCTGCATCGCGAGCAGCGAGTGCCCTCCGAGCGCGAAGAAATCGTCGAGCACGCCCACCTGCTCGACCCCCAGCACCTCGGCGAACAGCCCCGAGAGCAGCTCTTCCACCTGCGTACGCGGGGCGACCCGGCCGTCCTCGTGCGCCGGTGGAGCCGGAGGACGCGCCATGAGGACCTTGCGATCGATCTTGCCGTTCGGCGTCAGCGGAAGCGCCTCGAGCTCCACGAACGCGTGCGGAATCATGTATTCCGGGAGCCTGGCTTGCAGATAACGACGCAGCTCGGCTGACCCGGGGGTCGCGCCCTCGCGGGCCACGAAATACGCGAGGAGCCGCGTGTCCCCCGGCGCACCGTCGCGCGCGACGACCACCGCCTCCCGCACGGTCGGGTGCTGCGATAGGACCGCCTCGATCTCCCCGAGCTCGAGACGGAAGCCGCGGACCTTCACCTGATGATCCAGCCGGCCCAGGTACTCCAGCGTTCCGTCGACCGACCAGCGGCACAGGTCACCGGTCCTGTACATCCGGGCTCCCGGCTCGGAGGAGAACGGATCCACGACGAACCTTTCGGCGGTCAGCGCCGGGCGGCGATGATACCCGCGCGCGAGGCCCGCGCCGCCGATGTAGAGCTCGCCGGGCACGCCGACCGGGACAGGGCAGAGCCCGTCATCGAGGAGATAAACCGAGGTATTCGCGATCGGACGCCCGATCGGCACGGGGCCGCCGCGCCTGTCGATCGGGTGCACGCACGACCAGATCGTCGTCTCGGTAGGACCGTACATGTTCCACACCGAGGCTGCACGATCGAGGAGGGCGTCCGCGAGCGCGCGGGGCACCGCCTCACCGCCGACCAAGATCTTGAGGTTCCGATCTCCCTCCCACCCCGCTTCCAGGAGGAGCTTGTAGGTCGCAGGGGTGGCCTGGATCGCGGTGCACCGGGACCGAGCGAGCCGAGCGCGGAGCGCCTCCCCATCCGAGGCCGTCTCGCGGCTCACCACCTCGACACACGCGCCCGAGCACAGCGGCAGGAAGAGCTCCAGTCCGGCGATGTCGAACGACAGGCTCGTCACCGCGAGCAACCGGTCCGCCGCCTCGAGCCCCAGCCGCGCTCGCATGTCATGGAGAAAGTTGACGACGGCGCGGTGCGGGATCGAGACCCCTTTGGGGACTCCGCTCGATCCCGAAGTGTAAATCACGTAGGCGAGGTTGTCCGGCGCCGACACTCCTCGCCAGCCCTCCACGCTTTGCCGGGCGATGGCCGCCCGGTCTACGTCCATGCAGAGCAGCCGAGCCCGGCGCCGCGGCAGCTCGCCGGCATATCGCTCCTCTGTGAGGAGCACGGAGACGCCCGCGTCCTCCAGCTGGAAGGCGAGGCGCTCCTCGGGGTAGGTCGGGTCGAGCGGCACATACGCGCCTCCCGCCTTGAGGATCCCGAGGAGCCCCACCACCATGTCCAGCGACCGCTCGACGCAGAGCGCGACCAGCACCTCCGGACCTACCCCCATGGATGTCAGCTGATGCGCGAGCTGGCAGGACCTCTGGCTCAGCTCCCGGTACGAGAGCTGTTGCCCTTCGAACACCACCGCCACGGCGTCGGGCGTCCTCTCCACCTGCGCTTCGAACAGGTCGTGGATGCTGCGCTCGCGGGGGAGCTCGGCCTTCGTGTCGTTCCAGGCGACGAGCACCTGCTCCCGCTCCGCTTCGGTGAGGAGCGGCAGCTCCGATATGCGCCGGTGCGGCGCATTCACGATGCCTTCGAGCAGGGTCTGGAAGTGGCCGGCCATGCGGGCGACGGTCGCGGCGTCGAACAGGTCGGTGGCGTACTCGAACGCTCCCTCGATGCGGTGCTCGGTCTCCTGGAGCGAGAGGGTGAGGTCGAACTTGGCCGTCGCGCTCTCGACGGGGAGCGTCGAGAGCCGCGCCTGGCCCAGGGACAGCTCCGCCGCCGGCGCGTTCTGCAGCACGAACATGACCTGGAAGAGGGGCGACCGGCCCATGTCGCGCGCCGGCGCGAGCTCCTCCACGAGCTGCTCGAAGGGCATATCCTGGTGGTCGTAAGCGCTCAGGGTGACCTCGCGCACGCGCCCGAGCAGCTCCTCGAACGCCGGATCTTGCGATACGTCCACGCGCAGGGCGAGGGTGTTGACGAACAGGCCGATCAGCCCCTCGACCTCGACCGGCGTGCGACCGGCGACCGGGGTGCCGACGACGATGTCGGTCTGCGCCGTGTAGCGGAACAGCAGCACGTCGAAGGCCGCCAGCAGCGTCATGAACAGCGTCGCCCCGTGCCGTCGGCTCAGCGCCCGCAGCGCCGCCGCCAGCTCGGGGGACAGCTCGAGCCGCTGCGTCGCTCCCCGGTACGATGGCGCCGCCCTCCGCGACCGGTCCACCGGCAGCTCCAGCACAGGCGGCGCCCCGCCCAGCTGCCGCCTCCAGTAGGACAGCTGTGCATCGAGCACCTCGCCGCTGAGCCAGCTGCGCTGCCAGACCGCGTGATCCGCGACCTGGACCGGCAGCTCGGGCAGGGGCGAGGGACGGCCCGCCGCGTACGCCTCGTACAACGCCGACAGCTCTCGCACCAGGATGGTCGTCGACCAACCGTCGGACACGATGTGATGCATGCACACGACCAGCGCGTGCTGTCGCTCCGACAGCCGCAGGAGCGTCGCCCGCAGCAGCGGCCCTTCGGCCAGCGAAAACGGCGTGCGCGCCTCGGCCTCTGCCCGCCTGCGCACCTCCGCTTGCTGCGCGTCGGCGGCCAGCGCTTCTAGGTCGACCACCGTGAGCTTCATCGTGGGCTCGCTGTCGATGGTCTGATGCGCCTGGCCGTCGACCACCGGGAACCTCGTCCGCAGGGCCTCATGCCGCCGCACGATCTCCGCCATGCTCTGCTCGAGCGCGGCCGGGTCGAGCGGGCCGTCGAGCCTCGCCGCCGCGGCGATGACGTACAGCGCGCTGTGCGGCTCCAGCTGCTCGAGGAACCACAGCCGCTGCTGCGCGAACGACAGGGGTAGAGGCCCTCCGCGCCCGGCGGGCACGAGCGGCGGCGGCAGCGGCGCGCCGCTGCGCCGCGCCGCCTCGACCCGCCCCGACAGCCCAGCCACCGTCGGCGCCTCGAACAGCGCGCGGAGCGGCAGATCCGCGGCGAAGCGGGCGCGGAGCCGCGAGAGCAGCTGCATCGCGAGCAGCGAGTGCCCTCCGAGCGCGAAGAAGTCGTCGTGCACGCCCACCTGCTCGACCCCCAGCACCTCGGCGAACAGCCCCGAGAGCAGCTCTTCCACCTGCGTACGCGGGGCGACGAACACCACCTCTCGCTCGGCTTGCGCCGCCAGGGAGGGCCCCGGCAGGGCTTCGCGATCGATCTTGCCGTTCGGCGTCAGCGGCATCGCCGCGAGCCCGACGAACGCTGCGGGGATCATGGCGTCCGGGAGCGACCTTCTCAGGTGGCTGCGCAGCTCTGCTGCCTGCGGCGCGACGCTCTCGCGCGCCACCACGTACGCGACGAGACGCGTGTCCCCGCGCGCGTCCTTGCGCGCCAGGACGGCCGCCTGCCGCACCGTCGGGTGCTGCGATAGGACCGCCTCGATCTCCCCGAGCTCGATGCGGTGCCCCCGAACCTTCACCTGATGATCGCGCCGGCCCAGGAACTCGATCACCCCGTCGCAGCGCCACCGGCACAGGTCTCCTGTCCTGTACAGCAAGGCCCCCGGGCGCTCATGGAACGGATCGGCGACAAACCGCTCCGCCGTCAGCTCGGGGCGGTTCAGATAGCCGCGCGCGAGGCCCGCGCCCCCGAGATAGAGCTCGCCGGATACGCCGATCGGCACGGGCAGCATGGCCGTATCGAGCACGTAGGCTCTCATGTTCGCGATGGGGCGGCCGATCGGCTCCCAGGCGGCGTCCGGAGCGCCGCGCTCGCAGCTCCAGTAGGTCGCGTCGATGGTCGCCTCGGTCGGACCGTAGAGGTTCACCAGCGTGGCAGACGGGAGCCGGCGGAAAAGGCGCTCGGCGAGCGCGCGGCTCAGCGCCTCTCCGCCGGAGTAGATGCGCGAGAGGCCGGTGCATCGCTCGAGCGCGGGCACCTCGACCAAGCGCTCGAGCATCGAGGGGGTGACCTGGAGCACCGTAACCCCGTGCTCGAGCACGGCATCGATCAAGCCGGACGGGTCGGCGTGCGCGTCAGGACGGGCCAGGACGAGGCGCGCGCCGCTCATCAGCGGCGCGTGGATCTCCCACATCGAGGCATCGAAGCCGAGAGGCGTCTTCTGGAGCACGGCGTCGCAGGCGACGAGCGGCCACGTCGCCGCCATCCAGCGCATGTGGTTGACGATGGCGCGATGGGAGATCATCACCCCCTTGGGCTGGCCGGTGGATCCTGAGGTGAACATCACGTATGCCAGGCTCTCCTCCGTGGCCGCGCAGGCGGGCTGCGATGCGCTCTCCGCGCCGAGGTCGATGGCGTCGAGGGCCACGACCGTCGCCCCCGTGTCGGGGAGCGACGGAAGGAGCTTCTCCTGGGTGAGCAGCACCGGCGCCCTTGCCTCCGCGAGCATGAAGCGCAGCCGCTCCTCCGGACAGGTCGGGTCGAGCGGCAGATACGCCCCTCCCGCCTTCAGGACGGCCATCATCCCGAGGACCAGCTCCACCGAGCGCTCCGCGCAGAGGCCGACCGGGACCTCCGGTTCCACCCCCAGGGACACGAGGCGGTGTGCCAGCTGGTTCGCGCGCAGATTCAGCTCCCGGTACGTGAGCTGCCGCTCGCCGCACACCAGGGCGACTGAATCCGGCGTGCGCGCCGCCTGGGCCTCGAACAGCTCGTGAAGGCGCGCCTCCCCGGAAAAGCGCACCGACGTGGCGTTCCAGTCCCAGAGCAGCTGCCGGCGCTCGGCGCTGGTCAGCATCGGGAGCGCGGCGATGCGCTGTGCGGGATCGGCCGCCATGCCCTCGAGCAGCATCTGCAGGTGCCCCAGCGTCCTCTCGATGGTCGCGGCGTCGAACCGGTCCGCCGCATACCCGATCCGCATCGAGAGCTCCGGACCCGGCACCGCCACCACCACGAGCGGGTAGTTCGTCCGTGTCAGGGCGCGGACCCCGGAGATGGCGAGTCCACTCTCCCGCTGTTCCAGCACCATGTCGACCGGGTAGTTCTCGACGACGAGGAGGCTCTCGAACAGGGCCTGTCCTCGCGGGACGTCGCTCCACGCCTGCACCTGAGAAAGCGGGCTGTGTGCATGGGCCAGCTGCTCGACCTGCTGCGCCTGAAGCTGCCTCAGCCAGGGCAGGAGGTGGACGTCCGGCGACACTTGGACGCGCACCGGAAGCGTGTTGATGAACAGGCCCATCATCGCCTCCACGCCGTCGACGCCGCCCGAGCGGCCCGACACCGTGGCGCCGAACACCACGTCGCTTTCACCGCTGTAGCGGCTCAGCAGGAGTGCCCAGGCCGCCTGCAGGAGGGTGCTCAGCGTCAGCCCCTCGGCGCGTGCCAAGCGGTCCAGGGCGTCTGTCGCGGCGGCCGACAGCCGGCGCTCCTTGGTCGCGGGCGTCGAGGCTGCGGCTGAGCCCGCAGGGTGGGCGGCAGGCAGCAGCGGCGTGGGCGCCTTGAAGCCGGAGAGCGTCTTGCGCCAGAACGCCTCCGAGCGCTCGACGTCCTGCTGCCGCAGCCACGCGATGTACGCGCGATAAGGGCGCGGCAGCGGCGGGCGGGCCGCCTCCCGCCGGCGAGCAGCCTCGTAGCAGGCGAGCAGCTCCTTGAAGAGCAGCGCTGTCGACCAGCCGTCCAGCAGCAGGTGGTGATAGCTCCACACGAGCTGGTACGCGTCCTCGGTGAGCCGCAGCAGCGCGCTCCGCGCCAGCGGCGCGCGTGCGAGCTCGAAGCCGCGGGCCCGGTCCTCGGCGAGCAAGGCATCGAGCCGCTCCTCCTGCTCCTCTGCCGTGAGCCCGCGCAGGTCGAGCTCCGACCAGGGGAGGACCACGCCCGTGCGAACGACCTGAACGGGCTCGTCCAATCCCTCCCAGACGAAGCCCGTGCGCAGGATCGGGTGGCGATCCACGACCTGCTGCCACGCCGCATGCAGCGCTTCCACGTCGAGCCCGGCGTCGATCCGGAACGTCAGCTGCTCGACGTACATGCCCGACGCCGGGTCGCGCAACGTGTGATAGAGCAGCCCGTGCTGCAAGCCGGAGAGTGGATACACATCCTCCACGTCACGCCCTCGGCCGACAAGCCGATCCACCGCCGGCTGCGGGAGCCGGGCGAGGGGGTAGTCTGACGGCGTGCGCCCCCCCGCCTCGGGCGACAGGCAATGCGCGAGCAGCGCGCGCAACGCCTCCATGAACCGCTGCGCCAGACGCTCGATCGTCGCCCTGCGATGGAGGTTCTCGCTGTACGTCCATCGGATCCGG
The DNA here is from genome assembly GCF_028553905.1 of Sorangium sp. So ce836. Classification (NCBI taxonomy): domain Bacteria; kingdom Pseudomonadati; phylum Myxococcota; order Polyangiales; family Polyangiaceae; genus Sorangium; species Sorangium sp. So ce836. Next base: position 2,019,987 of record NZ_CP102233.1, read on the forward strand.
AGCAGCCCTCCGGCGACCCAGGCCTGGATGTCGAGCCGGTAGGGGCGGAAGCCACGCGGGCTGTGCGCCGGACCGGTCGGCTCATCGGCCCACTCGAAGCAGGACGAGCCCGACATGCTGCTGTCGAGCTGACCGAGGTAGTTGAAGCTCACCTCCGAGCGTGGCGCGGATGCGAGCGCCGCGCTGGCGGCCGGATGCAGGTAACGGAGCAGACCATACCCGAGGCCATGCTGCGGAACGCGACGGAGCTGCTCCTTGACCGCCATCAGGGCTCGTCCCGGCGACGAGGACGAAACCTCGATCGCAACGGGGAACAACGCCGTAAACCAGCCCACGGTGCGCGAGACGTCGAGCCCCGGAAAAATCTCCTCGCGCCCGTGCCCTTCGAGGTCGAGCCGCAGCGTGGGCGCCCCGATGCACGGCGCGAGCGCCTGCGCCACGGCTGTCAGCAGCACGTCGTTGATCTGGGTCCGGTAGACGTCGGGCACGTCCTGGAGCAGGGCGCGGGTCTCCTCGGCGTCGAGCGCCACCTCCACCGACCTGGCAGAAGCCACCGTGTTGTCTCCCCCCATGATGTCCAGGGGAAGAGGGCGCGGCCCAGGCATGTTCAGCCAGAAGGGCAGCTCCTCGCGCACGGCCTCGGATTGCGCATGGTCCGAGAGCCGCTCGGCCCACCGCTGGAACGACGTTGTCTTCAACGGCAGCATCGGCGCCTGGCCGCGCCGGAGCGCGGCGATGGCGGTCCCGAGATCGTCGAGCAGGATCCGCCAGGACACGCCGTCGACCGCGAGGTGATGGATGACGATCAGGAGCCGGCCTGATCGCGCTGGCCCGAGATCGATCCGCACGACACGCAGGAGCGGACCTCCCTCGAGGTGCAGGCTCGCCTGGGTCTCCGTGGCCACCGCCTCGACGGCGTGCGCGAGCTGTCCGGGCGGAGTAGACGAGAGATCGACGACAGCCACGTGCGCCGGCCCCGGGGCGTCTGCATGGAATTGACGAACGCTCGCGCCGTCGCGCACGAAGCGCAGGCGCAGCGCGTCGTGGTGGCGCACCAGCAGGTCGACGGCCTGCTCGAGGACGCGCGTGTCCAGTGGCTCTCGGGTCTTCAGCAGGACGGCCTGGTTGAAATGGTTGGGCTCGGGTCTCTCCTGCGCGAAGAACCATCGTTGAATAGGGGTCAGCACCACGGCGCCGGCGCTCGGTCCCTGCTCGGCCCGGGTGCTCTCCGCGGGGGTGGCGACCGCCGCGAGGGCGGCGATGGTCTGGTGCTCGAACACCTGTCTGACCGACAGGACGACGCCCGCCTGCCGGGCCTTACTGACGACCTGAATGGCAAGGATGGAGTCGCCCCCCAGCGTGAAGAAGCTGTCGTGGACACCGACGCGATCGAGGCGCAGCACGCCGGCCCAGACGCCGGACAGCACCTCTTCGACGCGCGTGCGCGGCGCGACGAAGGAGCGCTCCGGCGCCTGGCTCCGCCCGTCGGGAGCGGGCAGCGCGCGTCGGTCGACCTTGCCGTTGGTGGTCAGCGGTAGGGTCGGCAGCGGGACGAACAACACAGGGATCATGGGCTCCGGGAGCGACTTGCCCAGGTGCTCGCGAAGCTCGGTCGACGCCGGTGCCGCGCCGTCGCGTAGCGCTAGGTACGCGACCAACCGCCTGTCGCCGGGGGTGTCCTCGCGCGGGACGACAGCGGCATCTCGCACGGCGGGGTGCTGCCGGAGCACGGCCTCGATCTCGCCGAGCTCGATGCGGTAGCCGCGGATTTTGACCTGGTGATCGCGCCGGCCCACGTATTCCAGGAGGCCGTCGGAGCGCCAGCGGCACAGGTCGCCGGTCCTGTACATCCGAGCGCCAGCGCGGAGCTGGAAGGGGTCCGGGATGAACCTCTCGGCCGTCAGCTCGGGGCGGTTGAGGTAGCCGTGGGCGACGCCGTCACCTCCGATATAGAGCTCGCCGACGACGCCGATGGGCACCGGAGAGAGGTCAGCGTCGAGCACATAGGCCCGGGTGTTGGCGATAGGGCGACCGATCGGGACCGCTCCCGTCTGCGGTGCTGGCTGGGGCGCCTCGTAGGCGCAGCAGCCGACGACCGTCTCGGTGGGCCCGTACTCGTTGAAGAGGCGAGTTTGGGGCGCGTGCCGCTGGAAGAAGGCGAGCTGCTCGTACGTCAGCGCTTCGCCGCCGATGACCAGGGCGCGAGCCCGCCCCGCCGCCAGCTCGACTGGCAGCAGCTGGCCGAGCACGGTCAGGTGCGCCGGCGTGAGCTTGACCAGGGTCAGGTCGCGCTCGCGCCTGAGCGCGTCGGCGAGCGCCTGCGGGTGAGTCTCGGCGACGAGCACCACGCGCCCGCCCACCAGCAGCGGCGCCAGCAGCCCTGTGATCGTCAGGTCGAACGCGAGCGAGGAGTGGACGAGTGCGCCGGTGCCCTCGCTCACGCGGTATGCGTCGATGGCCCAGCAAAGGTAGTTGACGAGGCCGCGGTGGGGGATCATCACGCCTTTGGGTTTGCCGGTGGAGCCCGAGGTGTACATCACGTAAGCAAGGCTGTCCGGCCCGGCCCCGCTCACCGTGTTGTCGGCGTTCTCGCGGGGCAGCGCCTGCTCTGGCGCGTCGAGCCAGAGCAGCTTCGGCGCCGGTGCCGGCAGCCGGGCCGCCAGTCGCTGCTGGGTGAGCACCAGCTCGACGCCGGCATCCTCGAGCAGCAGTGCCAGCCGCTCGGCTGGATACGAGGGGTCGAGCGGCACATACGCCGCTCCGGCCTTGAGGATGGCCCAGAGCCCCGCCATCATGGACAGCGACCGGTCGACAAGGAGGCCGACGCGGGCTCCTGGCCCCACCCCCAGCGCTTGCAGTCGGTGCGCGAGCTGATTGGCGCTGTGGTTCAGCGCTCGATAGGACAGATGCTCGCCATCGAGCACCACCGCCGCCGCCTCCGGCGTTCGGTCCACCTGCGCCTCGAACAGCTGGTGCAGGCATGCGTGCTCGGGGTAGCTGGTCCGGGTCTGGTTCCACGTGTGCAGCAGGGTGCTGCGCTCCTCGGCGCTGAGCAGCGGCAGCTGCTGTATGCGCCGCTCGGGCGCCTGCACGACGCCTTCGAGCAGGGTGCGCAGGCGGGCGACCATGCGCGCTATCGTCTCGCCGTCGAACAGGTCGGTGGCGTACTCGAAAACGCCCTCGATGCGGTCGTCGACCTCGTCGAGGGAGAGGGTGAGGTCGCGCTTCGCCGTCGCGCTGTGCACGAGCAGCGGGGAGAGCGTCACGTCGCCCAGCGACAGCGCCGCAAAGGGAGTGCTCTGCAGCACGAGCATCACCTGGAAGAGCGGAGACCGGCTCATGTCGCGCGCCGGCGCCAGCTCCTCGACGAGCTTGTCGAAGGGCACGTCCTGATGGGCATAGGCGCCGAGCGCCACCTCCCGCACCCGCGCGAGCAGCTCGACGAAGGTGGGGTTTCCCGACAGATCGGTGCGCAGCACCAGGGTGTTGACGAAGAAGCCGATGAGCCCCTCGGTCTCGACGTGGGTCCGCCCGGCGACGGGCGTGCCGACGACGATGTCGTCTTGGCCGGTAGAGCGGGCCAGGAGCACCTTGAAGGCCGAGAGCAGGGTCATGAACAGCGTGACCCCGCAGCGCCGGCTCAAGGCGCGCAGGGCGGCGCAGAGCTGGCCGGACAGCTCCAGCGGCTGGGTGGCTCCCCGGTAGGTCTGGACGGCTGGGCGCGGGCGGTCGGTGGGCAGCTCCTGGGCGTGCGGCGCGCCGTCGAGCTGGCGCTTCCAGTACGCGAGCTGGGCGTCGAGCTGCTCGCCAGAGAGCCGCTGCCGCTGCCAAAGGGCGTGATCGGCGACCTGGATGGGCAGCTCGGGGAGCGGCGAAGGCCGCCCCGCCGAGAAGGCTTCATAGAGCGCCGACAGCTCGCGGAGCAGGACGCTCACCGACCAGCCGTCGGAGATGATGTGATGCATCGTCCAGAGCAGGACGTGCGCCGTGTCGGACAGCCGCAGCAGCGTCGCTCGATACAGCGGCCCTTCGGCCAAGGAGAACGGCCGGTGCGCGTCGGCGTCCGCTCGCCTGTGCACCTCGGCGTGCTGGGCAGACGCCGAGAGCGCGCCGAGGTCGACCACCGGCAGCTCGAAGCAGACCTCGCCAGCGATCAGCTGACGCGGCTGCCCGTCCACCGAGGGGAACGTCGTCCGCAGCGCTTCGTGACGTCGCACGATCTCGCGCAGGCTCCGCTGCAGCGCCGAGACGCTGAGCGGCCCGCAGAGGCGAGTGGCGGAAGGGACATTGTAGATGGGCTTGCCGGGATCTACCTGGTCGAGGATCCACAGCCGCTGCTGCGCGAACGACAGAGGGATCTCCCCGTCGCGCGGCGACGGGACGATGGGGGTGTCCGGAGCCGGCCTGCTGCCGGTCGCGCGACGTTGAAGGAGGACCTCGCGGACAGCCGACTTGACGGCCTTGAGCTCCTCCTTCAGCTCCGGCGAGAGCACCCCACGCGGCGCCCTGACCCGCAGGTCGTCTCCGTCCAGCGTCAGCTCGACACCCAGGGTTTCCAGACGATCGATGATATCCACGGGACGATCTCCAGAGCAGCGGTCCGGTCAGATGACGGTCTCCTCGACGTCGGTCTCACCCATCAGCGCGCCGAGGACGCGCGCGAACTCCTCCACGGTGCGCGCCTCGAACAGCGCCCGTAGCGGGAACTCGACGCCGAGGGCCGAGCGCAGCCGAGAGATCACCAGCACGGCGAGCAGGGAGTGCCCGCCGAGATCGAAGAAGTCGTCGCCGACGGAGACTCGCTCGACGCCCAGCACCTCGGCGAAGACGCCCGCCACGCGTTCTTCCAGCGGCGTGCGCGGGGCGACGAAGCCGCGCTCTTGCTCCAGGCCGGCGAGCGAGAGATCCGGGAGCGCCGCTCGGTCGATCTTGCCGTTCGGCGTGAGCGGCATTTCCTGCAGCCACGCGAACGCTGCAGGCACCATGTGCTCAGGCAGCGTCTCGAGGAGGTCGTTGCGCAGCGCGGTCGCCCCCGGCGCCGCGCCATCCCGCGCCACGAGGTACGCCCAGAGGCGCTTGTCCCCGGCCACGCCATCACGCGCGATCACGGCTGCGTCTCGCACCCGGGGGTGCTGCCTCAACACCGCCTCGATCTCACCAGGATCGATGCGATACCCACGGATCTTCACCTGGTGATCGAGGCGACCGAGAAACTCGATGTTTCCGTCGGGCAAGTACCGGCCACGATCGCCGGTCCGGTACATCCGCGGCGGGGTGGGCGCGGGCGGCTCGGCGGCCGCGGAGCGCTCCGCCGCACCGCAGAACGGGTCGGGGAGGAAGCGCCCTGCCGTCTCTTCGGGTCGATTGCGGTACCCGCGGGCCACGCCGCGGCCGGCGATGAACAGCTCCCCGGGCACGCCGATCGGGAGCGGCCTGAGCTCTGGATCGAGAAGATAGATCCGGGTGTTGGCCACAGGCCTCCCGATCGGCACGGTCCCCCCAGCGTCGCGCGCAGCCTCGCCGCCCCCGACGTCGAACGTGAGCGCGCCGATCGTGGTCTCGGTCGGGCCATAGTGGTTGATCCAGGGCACGTCGCTCAGCTGCCGCACGCGCCTCACCAGGCTCCACGGACATGCCTCGCCGCCCGTGATCAGGTACCTGCGCGGCAGGACGTGTTCGGGCGCCCTCGCCTCGAGGAGGGCGGTGAGGTGCGATGGCGTGATCTTGAGGACGTCGATGGGATGCTGGCGCGCGCGCGCGCTGAAGAGCTCCGGGTCCGTGCGTGTCTCCTGATCGAGCACGTGCAGGTATCCACCGGATATCAATGCGGGGAAGATGCTGGTGTTGCCGAGGTCGGCCGCGATCGTCGAGACGACGCCGAAACCGAGGCCGCGGCTGGCCCCACGATCGGAGCCGAGCTTCTTGCAGATGAAGCTCGCGTAGTTGACCAGGCCTCCATGGAGGACCTCGACGCCCTTCGGCGCGCCCGTGGAGCCCGAGGTGTAGATGACGTACGCCAGATGCTCCGGGCGCGCCGTGGTGGCCAGGTTGTCCGCGCGCTCCTCGGCGATCGCGGGCCAGCCGGCGTCCAGGCAGACCACGCGCGCCGGACCGGCATGGAGCTGCGGTAACAACCGCTCCTGGGTGAGCAGCACCGGGGCCGCGGCATCCTGGAGCAGGGCGGCTATCCTCCGCGGCGGATAGCCCGGATCCACGGGGACGTAGGCGCCTCCGGCCTTGAGCACGCCCAGGATCGCGACGATCATGTCCAGCGACGGCGCGACGCAGAGGCCGACGAGCACCTCCGGGCCCACCCCGAGCGAGCGGAGATGGCGCGCGAGCTGGTTGGCTCGCCCGTTCAGCTCACGGTACGACAGCTGCCGATCGTCGCAGAGGACGGCCAGGGCGTCCGGCGTCCTCTCGACCTGCGCTTCGACGAGCTCGTGGATGCAACGGTCGTGGGGATACGCCGCCCCAGTGTTGTTCCACGCCGCGAGCACCCGACTCCGCTCCTCGTCGGGGAGGATCGGCAGCTCCCCGATCCGCCGCCCAGGATCGGCCACCACGGCCTCCAGGAGCGTACGGAAGCGCTCCGCCATCCGGGCGATGGTCGCGGCGTCAAACAGGTCCGTTGCGTACTCGATTTCCCCCTCGATCCTGCCGTCCGTCTCCTGGAGCCTGAGCGTGAGATCGTGCTTCGCCGTGGCGCTCTCCACCGGGATCGGGCAGAGCGCCACGTCGCCCAGCGAGCGCGCCAGAGGCGGCGTGTTCTGCAGCACGAGCATCACCTGAAAGAGCGGCGATCGGCTCATGTCCCTCGCCGGCGCGAGCTCCTCGACCAGCCTCTCGAATGGCAGATCCTGGTGAGCGTAAGCCCCGAACGTCACCTCCCGCACCCGCTCGAGCAGCTCGACGAACGTCGGGTTGCCCGAGAGATCGGTGCGCAGCGCAAGCGTGTTCACGAAGAACCCGATCAGCCCTTCGAGCTCGACCTGGTTGCGGCTCGCGATCGGCGTGCCCACGACGATATCATCCTGCCCCGCATGGCGGGACAGGAGCACCTGGAAGGCCGCCAGCAAGGTCATGAACAGCGTCACGCCCTGCCGCCGGCTCAGGGCGCGCAGGGCGGCGTACAGCTCGCCCGGCAGCGCGACCGGCGCCGTGGCGCCGCGGTGCGACGCTATGGCCTTGCGCGGCCGGTCCGTCGGCATTCCCAGCGCCGGCGGCGCCCCGGCGAGCTGCTGCTTCCAGTAGGCGAGCTGCGCCTCCAGCACCTCGCCGGACAGCCACCGTCGCTGCCAGAGGGCGTGATCCGCGACCTGGATGGTCAGCTCGGGCAAGGGGGAGGGCCGACCTGCCGAGAACGCTTCATAGAGGGCGGACAGCTCCCGTAGCAGGATGCCTGTCGACCATCCGTCAGAGATGATGTGGTGCATCGACCACAGGAGGACGTGTGCCCTCTCGGAGAGGCGTAGCAGCATGGCGCGCACGAGCGGCCCCTCCGCGAGCGAGAACGGCAGCCTCGCGTCGGCCTCTGCCCGCCGCCGCACCTCGGCCTCCTGAGCCGGCGCCGGGATCTCCCCGAGGTCGACCACGGGCAGCGTCAGCGACGGCTCGGGGGCGATGGCCTGGCGCGCTCTACCGTCGTTGACGGGGAAGCTCGTCCGGAGCGCCTCGTGGCGCCGCACGATCTCTCGCAAGCTTCGCTCCAGGGCCTGTGCGTCGAGCGGCCCATCGAGGCGCAGGGCCGCTGGAATGATGTACGTTGGGTTGTTCGGCTCCAGCTGATCGAGGAACCAGAGCCGCTGCTGCGCGAACGACAGCGGCAGCTCGCCGTCGCGGCGTCCCTGCTCGATCGGCGGCCCCAGCGGCGCGCCGCTGCGCCGGGCGGACTCGACCCGCTCGCAGAGACCCGATACGGTGGGTGTCTCGAACAGCGCGCGCAGCGGTAGCTCCACCGCGAAGCTGGCGCGGAGCCGCGAGAGCAGCTGCGTCGCGGAGAGAGAGTGCCCGCCCAGCTCGAAGAAGCTGTCGAGGACGCTTACCCGATCTCGGCCCAGCACATCGGCGAACAGGCCGGCCAGGAGCTCCTCCGGGGGGGTGCGCGGAGCGACGAAATCACCCTCCTCCGGCCGCGTCCGGGAGGGGGCGGGGAGGGCGTTCCGATCGACCTTGCCGCTCGGGGTCAGCGGCAGCGCCTCGATCCACGCGAACGCGGACGGGACCATCGGCTCCGGGAGCAGCCGGCGCAGGTGGTCGCGCAGCATGGCGATCGACGTCGCCTCGCCCTCGCGCGCGACCACGTACGCGACCAAGCGCCTGTCCCCGCCATCGTCGTGCCGCGCCATCGCCACCGCGTCGCGCACCGCGGGATGTCGCCGCAAGGCCGCCTCGATCTCACCCAGCTCGATCCGGTATCCGCGCAGCTTGATCTGATGATCGAGCCTCCCCGAGAGCTCGAGCTCTCCCGTCGGCCGGAAGCGCGCGACGTCGCCCGTCCGGTACATGCGGGCGCCCGGGGTGGGGGAGAACGGATCGCGGACAAACCGCTCGGCCGAGAGCTCGGGCCGGCCGAGGTAACCGCGCGATAGCCCCGCGCCGCCGACGTACAGCTCGCCATACACGCCGACAGGCACAGGCTCGAGCCGCGCGTCGAGCACATAGACCCGGGTGTTGGCGATCGGGCGGCCGATGCTGGGTGGCAGACGTGAGCCGCGGCCCACGAGGGAGATGGTCGCGTACGTGGTGGCCTCGGTGGGGCCGTAGAGGTTGTACAGCCGCTCGACGGTCGGCACCGCGTGAACGCGCTGCGCGAGCGCGCTGTCCAGCGTCTCCCCTGCAAGGTTGACCGTGCGCGCCGAAGGCGGCAGGGCGCCCATGCGCAGCAGCTCGGCCATCGCAGAAGGGACGGTGTTGATCAACGTGACCGCGTCGCGCCCGGGGAGAGACGGCAGCTCCATGGCGTCCCTCGCGACGATGACCGTGCCGCCGGCGCTCAGCGCGCCAAACACCTCGAAGATCGACAGATCGAAGCAGAGCGAGGTCGAGGCGAGCACACCGGCGAGCTCGTCCGGCGAGAAGACCTGTTGGACCCAGTGGAGAAACGCCACCGCGCTCCGGTGCTCGATGGCGACGCCCTTGGGACGTCCCGTGGAGCCCGACGTGTAGATGACGTACGCGAGGTCGGAAGGCGCCACGTGGCAGCGCGGGTTCTCGGCGCTCTCGCGGCCCCCCTGCGCCTGCGCCGCCTCGAGCAGGACCCGGGAGCACGAGGGCGCGGGCAGCGCGCCGTGGAGCCGCTCGTCCGTGATGAGCACGGTGGCCCCGCTGTCCTCGAGCATGAAGGCGAGCCGCTCCTGCGGGTACGCCGGGTCGAGAGGCACATAGGCGCCGCCCGCCTTCAGGATGCCGAGCAGCCCGATCACCATCTCGAGCGACCGCTCGACGCAGATCCCCACGCGAACCTCCGCCCCGACACCGAGCGACCGCAGGTGATGCGCGAGCCGGTTGGCGCGCTGGTTCAGCTCGCGGTACGAGAGCGCTCGTTGTCCGGACACCACCGCGGCGGCGTCCGGCCGCTCCTCCGCTCGAGCCTCGAAGAGCTCGTGGATGCACGTGTCCTCGGGGTAGCTCACCCGGGTGTCGTTCCACTCCGAGACCAGCTGATGCCGCTCCGCTGCGGTGATGAGTGGCAGATCCGAGATGCTCCGCTCGGGCGAGAGGCTGATGCCTTCCAGCAACGTCTGGAAGTGCCGTGCCATCCGCGCCGCGGTCGCCGCGTCGAAGAGGTCCGTGGCATACTCCAGCTCTCCCCGGATTACGCCCTCGCTCTCCTGGAGCGACAGCGTGAGGTCGAACTTCGCTGTCGCGCTCTCCACCCAGAGAGGGGTCAGGCTCACATCGCCGAGGGACGCCGCCGGTGGAGGCGTGTTCTCGAAGGCGAACATCACCTGGAACAGCGGTGAGCGGCTGAGGTCCCGCACCGGGGCGAGCTCCTCGACCAGCTTCTCGAACGGCACCGCCTGGTGGGCATACGCGTCCAGTGTCACCTCGCGCACCCGGCGGAGCAGCTCGATGAACGTCGGCTCTCCCGAGAGGTCGCTGCGCAGCACCAGCGTGTTGGCGAACAGGCCGATCAGCCCCTCGGTCTCCCCCTGGGTGCGACCCGCAACCGGGGTGCCCACGACGATGTCGTCCTGCCCCGCGTAGCGCGACAGGAGCACCTCGAACGTCGCGAGCAAGGTCATGAACAGCGTCACGCCCTGCCGCCGGGAGAGGTCCCGGAGGGCTGCGCAGAGCTCGCTGGGCAGCTCCACCGGCAGGGACGCACCCCGGTGCGATTGCACTGCTGGACGCGGTCGATCGGTGGGGAGCTCCAGCACGGGCAGCGCGCGGCCGAGCTGCCGCGTCCAGTACGCGAGCTGTGCTTCGAGCACCTCGCCCGAGAGCCATCGACGCTGCCAGAGGGCGTGATCCGCGACCTGGATGGGCAGCTCGGGCAGCGGCGACGGCCGCCCGGCCGAGAACGCGCTGTAGAGCGTGGAGAGCTCGCGGACGAAGACGCCCATCGACCAGCCGTCGCAGAGGATGTGGTGCATCGTCCACAGGAGGACGTGAGCCGTGTCGGAGATCCGCAGCAGCGCCGCCCGGAAGAGCGGCACCTCGCCGAGAGAGAACGGATGCGCGGCTTCGTCCTGCGCCCGTCTCCGGATCTCGGCGTCCTGGGCCGACGTCGGCAGCGCCCCGAGGTCGATGACGGGCAGCGCGAAGCCGACCTCGCTCTCGATGACCTGGCGTGCCTTCCCGGAGGCAGAGGAGAACCTGGTCCGGAGAACCTCATGGCGCCGTACGATCTCGCAGAGGCTCCGCTCCAGCACGGCGACGTCGAGCCACCCCGTGAGGCGCACCGCCGCCGGGAGGTTGTACAAGGGGCTGTTCGGCTCCAGCTGATCCAAGAACCAGAGCCGCTGCTGCGCGAAGGACAGCGGCAGCTCGCCCTCGCGCCCGGCGCGCTCGATCGGCGGCGGAGCCGGCACGCCGCGGCGCTGGGCGGCCTCGATGTGCCCGCGGAGCTCGGCTACCGTGGGCCCCTCGAGCAGCGCCCGCAACGAGAGCTCCACCCCGAACGCGGAGCGGAGCCGCGAAGCCACCTGCATCGCAGACAGCGAATGTCCGCCGAGCGCGAAGAAGCTGTCGCTGCTCCCCACGCGCGCGTGGCCCAGCACCTCCGCCCAGATATCCGCGATCAGCTGCTCGGCCTGCGTGCGCGGCGCGACGAAGCCTCCGTCCTGCGCCGTGGAGGGAGCCGGCAGCGCGCCACGATCGACCTTGCCGCTCGGGCCGAGCGGCATCGCGGCGAGCCACACGAACGCGGTCGGGAGCATGGGCTCCGGGAGCGTCTCGCGCAGGTGCGCCAGCAGCTCGGTCGCGGCTGGCACCGCGTCCTCGCGCGCGACCAGGTACGCAACCAGGCGCTTTTCCCCGGCCACGTCCTCGTGCGCCACGACCGCCGCCGCCCGCACCGCGGGGTGCCGCCCCAGCGCGACCTCGATCTCCCCGAGCTCGACCCGGTGGCCCCGGATCTTCACTTGATGATCCGCGCGGCCCAGAAACTCGATCAGCCCGTCCGGCCGATAACGGCAGAGATCCCCGGTGCGGTACAGCCGCGCCCCGGGCTCGCTGCTGAACGGGTCCGGGACGAACCTCGCCGCCGTGAGCGCGTCGTCGTGGAGATAGCCCCGCGCCAGCCCGTCGCCCGCCGTGCAGAGCTCCCCGGCGGCGCCGACAGGGACGGGCTGGAGCCTGGCGTCGAGCAGGTACACGCGTGTGTCGTCGATGGGGCGGCCGATCGGGACCGAGGCGCCGACGAGCGCACGGGCCTCGGCGGGCCAGCAGCAGGTGAACGTGGTGTTCTCCGTGGGCCCGTACCCGTTGATCAGACGGCAGCCGGGCAGCCCCGCGAGCGCGCGCCGGACATGGAGCGCCGACAACGCGTCGCCGCCGGCCAGGAGGTTCTTGAGCCCGCGCAGATCGTCGAGGCGCTCCTCGACCATGCGGTGGAACAACGGCGCGGTGAGCCACAACGTCGTCACGCGGTGGTGCGCCAGCGTCCGCCCGAGCTCGGCGAGATCGACCGGTCCGGGAGGCGCGATGGCCACGCGCGCGCCATTCAAGAGGCCGGCCCATATCTCGAAGGTCGACGCGTCGAAGGAGATCGGCGCGAACTGCAGCACGACATCGCTCGGGGTGATTCGGATGTAGCTGGTGGCGCACGCGAGCCGAACCACGGCGCGATGCGGGACGCAGACGCCCTTGGGCCGACCGGTCGAGCCAGACGTGTACATCACGTAGGCGAGGCGCTCGCCGCCATGACGGCCCCCGAGGTCCTCCGCGCTCTCGCGGGAGATGACGCCTCCGCAGGCGTCCAGGCAAACCACAGCGGCCGCGGACCGCGGCAGCGCGCCGGCCACCGACGTCTGCGTCAGCACCACCGGGAGCGCCGCGTCCGACATCATGAACGCCAGCCGCTCCCTGGGATACGTCGGATCGAGAGGGACATAGGCCCCACCCGCCTTCAGGATGCCGAGGAGGCCTACCAGCATCTCCAACGACCGCTCGACGCAGAGACCGACCATCACCTCGGGCCCCACCCCCAGCGTGCGCAGGTGACGCGCGAGCTGGTTCGCGCGGCGGTTCAGCTCCCTGTACGAGAGCTGCTGCTCTCCGTGCTCCGCCGCGATGGCGTCCGGCGTCCTCTCGGCCTCCGCCTCGAAGGCCTCGTGAACGGCCAGCTCGCGCGGGTAGGCGGTGCTCGTGTCGTTCCACGCCACGAGCAGCTCGCGCCGCTCTTCCGCGGTCAGGAGCGAGAGCTCGCCGACCCGCCTCCTCGGCGCCTCTGCCGTCGAGCGCGCCAGATCGCCCTCGATCTCTCCGAGGAGGTTGCGGAAGTACGCCGCATAGCGCTCCACTGTCTCCCGCCTCCAGAGCGCCGTGGAGTACTCGAATCGAAGGCGGAGCACGCCGCGCGTCTCGGCGATGTCCAGGTAGAGATCGAACGGGGCCTCCTCGCTCGGCCTCCTGAGCTCGTTGATCTCGAGCCCGGGGAGCCGGATCCCCCGCTCGTCCGCCCGCTCGTAGGAGAACATGGCGTCGAAGAGCGGGTTGCGGCTCGGATCGCCGCCCGCCTTCATGCGCTGGACGAGGGTCTCGAAGGGGACGTCCTGGTGCTCGTACGCCTCGAGGCAGCGCCGCTTCACCTCGTCGAGGAGCTCGACGAAGGTGGCGTCCTCGGAGATCGCGACCCGCAGCGGCAGCACGTTGGCGAACATCCCGACCGCCTCGTCGAAGCCGCCGCGCTGGCGGGCGTTGTGCGCCGTGCCGATGACGAGATCGCATTGCCCGGTCAAGCGCTGGAGGAGCGCGTGGTACGCCGCGAAGAGCAGCATGTAGAGCGACGTGCCGCGCTCCTGCGCCCGCCGCCGCAGCGGCTGCGCGGGGTGTTCGAGGCAGACCTCGGCGCCCTCGAAACGGCGCACCGGCGGCCTCGGAAAGTCGGTGCAGAGCGCGAGCCTCGGCAGCTCGCCGGACAGGCGCTCTTCCCAGTACCTGAGCTGCGCAGCCGACGCCTCGCTGCGCAGAAACTCTTGCTCCCAGGCCGCGTGCTCGTGGCACTGCCGCGGCGCAGCCGTGAGCGCAGCGCCGCGGTACAGCAAGGCGAACTCCTGCAGCAGGATCACGTCCGAGAGGCCGTCCACGAGCAGGTGGTGCAGCACGAGCGCCAGGATCCGCCGGTCCTCGCCGACCTCGAGCAGCCCTACCCGGAAGAGCGGCGGGCGGGAGAGCGCGAACGGCCGGTTGAGCTGCCGGAGCCATGCGTCGATATCGCTGCCCTGCTCTCGTGTGACGTCGAGCTCGACAGAGGGGTAGACGCATTGAACGAGCTGGCCGTCCTCGCGCAGATCGAACCCGGTGCGCAGGCTCTCATGCCGCTGCATCAGCGTCCGGAAGCACGCCACGACACGCGCTTCGTCCAGGGCGCCGACGATCTCCTGGGCGCCGATGACATGATAGGCGCGCTCGCCGGCCTCCGTCTGGCTGAGCACGTAGACCCGCCGCTGGGCAGAGGACATGGGGTAGACCGCGGGACCGGCCGCCGGTGCGGCCGCCGTCGCCGCGCTGTCATTGCCGGGCTGTTCTGGCGGCACGGACGCGGGCGCGGGCGCGAACCCGGCCGCCATCATCTCGTCGATCGACTGCTTCACGGCAGCGACGAGCCGGCGGATGTCCTCCTCGGAGTGGGCCGTGGAGAGGAAGCAGTTCCTGCCTTCCCAGACGTAGATCCCTTTGCAGAGGAGCCGGTAGAAGAGGAGCTCCCAGTCCCCCTTGAGCTGGAAGCGGAACACCGAGCCGAAATGCACGAGGCGCACCGGGGCGCCCGCGCGCTCGCAGTGGCCGTTGAGCTCTGCCACGAGCTCCGCTGTCTTCCGGGTGAGCCGCTCCTGCAGACCGTCGCCCTCGCGCTTCAGGTGCAGCAGCACCTGGCGTGCCGCCGCCATCGCCGCCGGGTGGTGGCAGAACGTCCCCGCGACGAAGGTGTTCCGCACCCGTGGATAAGAATCGTCGCCGAACCGCCACAGACCACCGTCGACCGCATCCATGAAGCGTCGTGTCCCGGCCACGACGCCGATGGGCATCCCGCCGCCGATGACCTTTCCGTAGGTGACGAGGTCGGCGCGAACTCCGAAGTGCGCCTGAGCTCCGCCGCGCCCGATCCGGAACCCGTTGATCATCTCGTCGAAGATGAGGGCCGCGCCCGACTCCGTCGTGATCCGCCGCAGCTCGTGCAAGAAGCTCCGAGGCTGCAAGTCGAGGCGCCGGCTCTGCACCGGCTCTACCAGCACGGCGGCCAGCTCGTCCCCGCACCCGCGGATCGCCTCGAGCGCGTCGGGCGCGCCGTAGTCGAGCACCATGACGTCGCTGACCATGGCGTCGGTCGTTCCGGGCGCCATCGGCACCGCGCCCGAGCTCGGGCCGTCGAGGCCGGGCATCGCGAGGACGCCGTCGAAGCTGCCGTGGAACGAGCCTCCGAAGAGCGCCACCTTCGAACGGCCAGTGATGGAGCGCGCCAGGCGGAGCGCCACCATCACCGCTTCCGTCCCTGAATTGTAGAAGGCGACCCGCTCGACCCCGGTCGCCTCGATGATGAGCTTCGCCACCTGGCTCGGCAGCTCCGTCATGGGCCCGATGGGCGCGCCGCGGCGGAGCTCTTCGATGACCGCCTCGACGACGAACGCGGGGGCGTGCCCCAGGAGGTACACGCCGAACCCCATGGTCACGTCGATGTACTCGTTGCCGTCGACGTCCCATATCCTGCTCCCCTCGGCCCGGACCGCATGAATCGGGTAGATCATCTCCTTCCAGGACGACCGGAACCCGGCCACGGCGCGGTTGTTGGCGAGCGCGGCGCGGTGCTCCTCGGTGAGGTGCTTCGAGCCCTGGGTGCGCGCCGTGAGCTCGCGGACAAGCGCCTCCACGAACGCGGTCTTCTTCGCGTCCCTCTCGGGCTCGCGCGCCGTCTGGATCGGGCGGTAGGGGACGAAGGTCGCCGGATCGCCCTCTCGTCGGGGCGCGGCGGCGGCCGGGCGCGGCGCCTGCTCCTCCCGGGTCGGGCGCGGGGCAAGGCGCGCCGGAGCGTCGCCGGACGAAGGCGGCGGGGGCAGCAGACAGGCCGCGCCCGCGGGAGCGCCGACGCCGGCGCCGTCGTGGGCCTGCCGCAGGAGCGCGAGCTGCTCCAGGACGATCCGCTCCACGGCCCCGCTCGCTTCGGCCCCCTGGCGCTGCGGCCGGAGCAGGGCGAGCTGCTCCAGGACGATCCGCTCCACGGCGCTCCCCGCCTCGTCTCCGGTCCTGAGCGTGCTCGGCGCGACCGGCTCCTGCGGTGGGAAGGGTGAGCAGGGTTGCGCGCGGCCCGCGCTGCTCGGCGGGGGCGGCGGGCGCCGAGCCTCGACCACCGCGGCCGGCTCGGGCGGCAGCGTCCTGTCGATCAGCGACGCGATGCGCTCCAGGTTCGCGGCCTCCTCGTAAAACGCGCTGAGCGGGATCGTCACCTGGAAACGCTGCTCGATCACCTTCCTGAAGCGGAACAATCCGAGCGAGTCCAGGCCCATCTCGAGCACGCTGCGATCCGTCTGCACCTCCGCCGCGGGCAGCGCGAAGAATCCGGCGAAGACCTCGCGGATCTCCTCGAGGAGCCTCGTGCCCCGCTCCGGCGCGCCCGGCAGGGTTGCGCCTCCGTCCGGCGCGGGGCACGACGCAGCCTCCGCGAGCTCGGGCGCCGGAGCTGCCCCGTCCGCAGCATGGCGCGGCGCGGGCGGCGGCCCGCTCTCCTGCGCCGCCGCGGAGATCCAGAACCGCGACCGGCGGAACGGGTAGGTTGGCGCGTCGACGCGTCGGCGCAGATACGGCAGGTCGAAGCCGTCCCAGTCTACGCGGACGCCGCTCCTGTACAGATGGCAAAGGCTCTTCACGATCGTCGGCCAGTCGCCTTGCCCGGGGCAGAGCGAAGGCAGCCACGCCGCTCTGGCGTCCGGCGAGCATGCCTCTCCGAGCCCCAGCAGCGTCGGTCGCGGGCCGATCTCGAGGAAGAGCTCGATCCCCTCGGCGTGAAGCGCCGCGATCCCATCGGCGAACCGCACCGGCTCGCGCGCGTGGCGCCTCCAGTACGAGGCGGTCATGAGCTCGCGTGTGACCAGGCCGCCGGTCACGTTGGAGACGAGCGCGACCTGCGGACACGCGAGCGCCGCGCTCGCGGCTGCCTGCTCGAGGTCGGCGAGCATCGGCTCGACCAGGGGCGAATGGAAGGCGTGCGCCACGGGGAGCCGCTTCGTCTCGATTCCTGCCGCGCACAGCGCCTCGCACGCAGCCCGCACCGCCTCGTCGGCGCCCGAGATCACGACGTGCTCGGGTCCGTTCAACGCCGCGATCGACACGGCGTCGGCCTGGGCCTCGATCGCCGCGGCCACGCGGGCTGAGCTCGCGCGGACGGAGGCCATCGCTCCGCCCTCGGGCAGCGCTTGCATCCGCTGCCCCCGCACATCCATCAGCCGGAGCCCGTCCTCCACCGAGAACACGCCTGCGACGCAGGCCGCCGCGTACTCGCCCACGCTGTGGCCGAGCACGGCGTCCGGCGTCACGCCCCATGAGCGCCAGAGCTCCGCGAGGGCGTACTCCACCGCGAACAAGGCGGGCTGAGCCCAGGCGGTCTCGTGCAGGAGGTCGGGTTCCCCCTTCTTCGGGTACAGCACCGAGAGGAGCGACCGCTCGCGCAGCGGCCTGAGCAACGCGTCGCAGCGGTCCAGCGCCTCGCGAAAGACCGGCTGGGTCTCGTAGAGCTCCCGGCCCATGCCTGCGTGCTGCGAGCCCTGCCCGGTGAACAGGAGAGCCACCTTCGGCCGCCGCGGCGGCTCGCCGTCCTGCAGCTGGGCCGGCGCAGCCGTGGCGAGCACGGCGCCAGCGGCTTTCAGGGCAGCCACCATCTGCTCCGGTGTCTCCGCCGCCGCCGCCCAGCGATGGGCGAAGCCGCTGCGGCCGGTGTTGGCCGTGTAGCAAAGGTCCGCGAGCGACTGCTCCGGATGGCTCACGAGGTGCTCGGCGTAGCGCTCTACCTGCTCCCGCAGCGCCTCGGGAGCCTTGGACGACAGCGCGAGGACGTGCAGCGGGCGCCGGGGCGCCTCCTCCTGCCGCGGCTCGAGATCCGGCGCTGCCTCCAGCACGACATGGGCGTTGGTCCCGCCGAACCCGAACGAGCTCACGCCGGCGATCCGGGCCGCTCCGTTCGCCGCCCAGGGGACGCTCGCGGTCGCCACCCTCACCGGCAGCGTCTCCCAGGGGACGTGAGGGTTCGGGCTTGTGAAGTGCAACGACCTCGGGATGCGTCGATGCTGGAGCGCGAGCGCCGTCTTGATGAGCGCCGCGACCCCCGCCGCCGCCTCGGTGTGGCCCAGGTTCGTCTTCACCGAGCCGAGGACCACGGGCTCGTCTCCCGCGCGTCCTTCGCCCAGCACCTTCGCCAGCGCCTGCACCTCGATCGGGTCGCCGAGCGGCGTCCCTGTCCCGTGCGCCTCCACGTACCCGACGGCCGCTGGCGGGACGCCTGCCTGCGTGAGGGCTCGCCGGATCACCGCCTCCTGCGAGGGCCCGCTCGGCGCCGTCAGCCCGTTGCTGCGGCCGTCCTGGTTGACGGCCGATCCGCGGATCACGGCCGCGATCGGATCGCCGTCTCGCCTCGCGTCGGATAGCCGCTTGAGGACCACGACGCCGCACCCCTCGCTGCGCACGAAGCCGTCCGCGTCGGCCGAGAAGGCGCGACAGCGGCCGGTCGGCGACAGCGCCCGCATCTTGCTGAAGCAGATCGCACCCCTGGGCGTCAGGATCAGGTTGACCCCGCCGGCCAACGCCAGCGAGCACTCGCCGGCGCGCAACGCCTGACACGCCAGGTGAACAGCCACGAGCGACGACGAGCACGCCGTGTTGACCGGCATGTTGGGGCCCTTGAGCCCGAGCCAGTACGAGAGGCGCCCCACGCCGGTGCTGTGCGCGGTCCCCAGGAACACGTGCGGATCGACCGCCTCAGCGCGTCCATCCGCGAACGACGGGTACTCGCTGCTGCATATCCCCATGTAGACGCCGGTGTCGCTGCCCGCGAGCCGCTCCAGCGTCTGCCCCGCGCGCTCCAGCGCTTCCCAGCTCACTTCCAGGAGCAGACGCAGCTGCGGGTCCAGGCTCGCCGCTTCCCACGGCGGGACATCGAAGAAGCCCGGATCGAACTCGTCCACCGTGGAGAGGAAACCTCCCCAGCGGGAGATCGTCTTGCCCGCCGCGTCGGGGTCGGGGTCGTAGAACGCGTCGATGTCCCAGCGGTCCTTCGGCACCTCCTCGACCGCATCCACCCCCTCGTCCAGCAGCCGCCAGAAGCTCTCCGGATCCCGCGCGCCGCCCGGGAAACGACAGCCGATGCCCACGATCGCTATCGGTTCCTCGAGCGCCGCGGGCGCGCTCGGCTGCGCCGGCCTCGCGCTCTCGCGGTCGGGCGACAACAGATCGAGCAGGTAGCGCGTCATGGACTCGACGGTGGGGTGATCGAACGCCAGCGTCGCAGGCAACCGCACGCGCAGCCGCGCTGCGAGCGCGTTGCGCAGCTCCACCGCCATCAGTGAGTCGAGGCCCAGCTCCTTGAACGGGCGGCCGGTGCGCACGTCAGCCGCGGAGCCGAGCGCCAGCACCTTCGCCACCTCGGCGCGAACCGCCGCCTCGACCTCCGCCGCCCGCGCCGCCGGCGCGAGCGCGCCGAGCTGCTCGGCCCACCCGCCGGCGGCGCGCGCCTGCGCACGTCCCCCGTGCGGCGCCACGAGCGCTCGCCACAGCGGCGGCACGGGGCCCGAGGAGAGCTCCTGCCGCAGCGCGAGGGCGTCGAGCAGCAACGCGCAGAGCTCGGGCTCGGGCCGCGCCAGCGCTTGCCCGAGCAGCGCGAGGGCCTGCTCCGGCGCGAGCCCCCTGATCCCCCGGCGCGCGAGGCGGGCTTGCTTCAGCGGATCCATCCCCGCGGCCATGCCCGTACCCGACCAGGGGCCCCAGTTCAGGCTGTGCGCCGGCAGCCCCTCGGCGCGCCGTGCGTGCGCCAGCATGTCCAGGAACGCATTGGCGGCGGCGTAGCTGCTCTGCCCAGGCGGGCCGAGCAACGACGCGGCCGAGGAGAAGAGCACGAAGAAGGCGAGCGGCGCGTGGCGCGTCTGCTCGTGCAGGTTCCACGCCCCGCGCACCTTGGGCGAGAGCGCGGCGGCGAACCGCTCCGCGTTCTGCTGAGACAGCACCCCGTCGTCCAGCACACCCGCGGCGTGGATCACGCCGCGGAGGGGCAGCTCTTCCGGGATCGCGTCGAGCAGCGCCTTCACCTGGGCAGCGTCCGCCACGTCGGCTTGCGCCACCGTCACGCGAGCCCCCGCCGCCCGCAGCGCCTCCACCGCGGCCAGGCGATCGCCCTCCGGCGCGCGCCGTCCCGCCAGGACGAGGTGCTGGACGTGGTGCTCCTCCCAGAGCCACCGCGCCACGTGCAGCCCCAGGGCACCGAGCCCGCCGGTGATCAGCACGGTGCTGCTGGCAGGGACCGCCGGCGCCGGCGCGACGGGGGCCGGCAAGAGCGCGACCTTGCCGGTGTGCCTGGCCTGCGCCATCCACCGGAACGCGGATTCGGCGTCGGTCGTCGCAAACGAGCGCACCGGCAGCGGCCGCAGGTGTCCTGAAGCGAGGCCGCCGGCGATGTCCCGGAGCATCTGCTGGATGTGATCCGGCCCGACGTCGCAGACGTCGAGGACCCGGTAGCTGATCCCCGGATAGGCTGCCGTCATGGCCGCCGCCGATCGCACGTCGGTCCTGCCCAGCTCGAGGAAGCGACCGTTCGGCGACAGCAGCGCGGCGCTCGCGTCGACGAACGCGCCGCTCAGGGAGTTGAGCACCACGTCCACCCCTGCGCCCTGCGTCGCGGCGCGGCAGTCGTCGACGAACGCCAGCGTGCGCGAGCTGGCCACGTGGCGCACGCCCATCCCCCGGACCGCCGCCCACTTGGGGGGGCTCGCCGTGGCGAGCACCTCGGCGCCAAGCCACTGCGCGATCTGCACCGCGGCCATCCCGACGCCCCCGGCGGCGGCGTGGATCAGCACCCGCTCGCCGGGCTGGAGCCGGCCCACCTCGCGCAGCGCGTACAGCGCTGTCACGAACGCGACAGGCACGGTCGCCGCCTGCGCTGCCGAGAGCCCTGCCGGCTGCCGGATCGCGAGGCGCGCATCCACGGTGACGAACCGGCTGAAGGCGCCCGGCGCAAGCGCGAGCACCGCGTCGCCCGGAGCGAGGTCCTCCACACCCGCGCCCGCGGCGGTGACGGTGCCCGCGCACTCGCTGCCGAGCGGCCCGGCCTCGCCTGGGTACATCCCCAGGGCGCTCAGGACGTCGCGGAAGTTGAGCCCCGAGGCGGTCACCTCGATCTCGATCTCGCCCGCCGCCGGCGCCCGGCGATCCGCCGCGACCACGCGCAGCTGTTCCAGCAGACCTCTTTGCGCGATCTCCACCCTGTACGACGCTGCGTCGGGGACCGCGAGCGCCGCCGCGGCAGGCGCTTCGACCAGCCGCGCCGCGAGGCGCTTCCCCGACCGCCATGCCACCTGGTTCTCCTCATCGGCCCGCGTGATCTCGCTCCACAGGGCCTCCACGGCGTCCTCGGCGCCCGGCTCCAGATCCAGGAGCGTGCAGCCGAGATCCGGGTGCTCCTGCATGACCACCCGGCCGAGCCCCCAGAGCGGCGCCAGCTGCGCCGCGACCTGCTCGCCCCGGCGCACCGCCTGCGCGCCTTCGGTCACCCACCACAGACGCGACAGCACCTTCGCGCCCTGCCGCGCGAGCGCCTGCGCCACGGCGAGCCCTGCGGCCGCGAGCGCTTCCGCGGCGTCCGCAGGCGAGCGCCCTGCCTCCGTCGCGGCCGACGTTCCCCAGAGGCACACGACGCCTTCCAGCGGCTGCCGTCCGGCTTCCGCCGCGGCGGCCACCGCCCGCCCCAGCGCCTCGCCGACGCGCGAGGCCGTGGCGCGGAGCTCTCCACCCCGAAGCGCGGCGTCCTGGTGCAGCGCCAAGGTCGTGCACTGCGCTCCCGCCGAGCGCAGGCGCGCCGCCACCGCGTCGCCGAGGGCCGAGCCCTCCGCCAGCAGGAGCCAGGCGCCCGAGGGCGTCTTGACGTCCGGCGCCGGCGCCGCTTCCCGCCAGGCCACCTGGTACAGCGACGACCGCGGGACCGGGCTCCGCGGCCGCCGCAGCGCGTTCTCGTCGGCGCGCTTGAGCCGGACTCCCCTGACATCGGCCAGCACCCCGCCGCGCTCGTCCAGCACGGTAACGTCGCCCGACAGCACCTCGGCTTCCGGTCCCGGCGCGCTCGTCCCTCGAGCGTAGACCCAGAACGCCGTCGCCCCGGGCTGCCATGCGGTGAACTCTCCGACCTCGACCGGCAGGTACACATGTCCCTTGGCCAGCAGGGGCATCGCGGCGCTCAGCGCCTGCAGCGCCGCGTCGAGGAGCGCCGGAGGCACGCCGCACGCCGTGTCCGCGAGCGCGCTGCCGCTGGCCCCCGCCGGCAGCCCGACGCGGGCGACGGCCTCGCCTTCCCCCTGCCACAGGGCCGTGATCCCCTGGAACGCAGGACCGTAGTCGAGCCCCAGGTCGCGCCACGCCGCGTAGAGCGCCGCGACGTCGACAGCCGCGCTGCAGCGCGCGCGGGCCTCGGCGAGATCCAGCGCCGGCGGCTCCGCGTCCGTGGGGAGCGGCTCCACATGCCCCCTCGCGTGGAGGGTCCACGCCTCGCCCGCCGGCGCGGAGGCGGCCTGGCTGTACACCCCCACGGCCGCGCTCCCGGCCGGCGCGTCGGACATGACCACCTGCATCCGCAGCTCCCCTGAAGCCGGCAGCACGAGCGGCACGGTCAGCTCGAGCGCCTTCACCCGCGCTCGGCCCGACCCGGGCTGCCTCGTCGCGGCCGCGCGCGCGAGCTCGAGCATCACCGTCGCCGGTACGACCGGCTCGCCGAAGACGCGGTGATCGTCGAGCGAGGGCCCGAGCACCGCCTCGAACACGGCGCCCGCGCCCGCCACGGGCAGCTGCGCGCCGAGCAGCGGGTGCCCGGTGTCGACCGCGCCGCGCACCGCGGTCGACCCGCGCGCGACCTCGATCCAGAGCCGCTGCCGCTGCCAGGGGTACGTCGGCAGCCGCACGCACCGCCCTCCGTTCGGATACAGCCGCCTCCACTCCACCGGATAACCGCGGGTGTACAGGGCGCCCAGCGACTCGAGGAGGTTGCGCCGCTCCTCTTCTCCCCGGCGCAGCGACGGCAGCGCCGCCCCGGACTGCCCGCCGACATCCAGCCCCTCTTCCAGGGCCGGCAGCAGGATCGGGTGCGGGCTCACCTCCAGAAAGAGCGCGTGACCGTCCGCGATGAGCCGCTGAACGGCCTGAGAGAACCGCACCGGGCGCCGCAGGTTCTCGACCCAGTACTCCGGACCGAACCCCGCGCCCTCGCGCGCCCTGCCGGTCACGGTCGAGTAGATGGGCAGCGTGGCCGCGCCGGGCGCGAGCCCCGACAGCGCGTCGAGCAGCTCACTGCGAAGCGGATCCACCTGCGGGCTGTGCGAGGCGACGTCCACCTTGACCCGCTTGCAGAACACGTTCGCCTGCGAGAGCCGCGCGAGCACCTCGTCGAGCGCGCCGGGGTCTCCCGACAGGACGGAGGACCTCTCGCTGTTGCTGACGGCGACCGACAGCCGATCCTCGTAGCCCGAGAGCGCCTCCTCCGCTCGATCCAGCGACAGACCCACGAGCGCCATGGCGCCCTGGCCGCTGAGCCGGCGGAGCAGCCGGCTCCGCCGGCAGACGATGCGCGCCCCATCCTCGAGCGAGAGGACGCCGGCGACGTGCGCGGCGGCCACCTCGCCCATGCTGTGGCCCACCACCGCGTCGGGGTGCACTCCCCAGGAGCGCCACAGCGTCGAGAGCGCCACCTCCATCGCGAACAGCGCCGGCTGGACGACGTCGATGCGCTCGAGCCGCGATGCGGACGCGCCGGCGCGGAGCTCCTCGAGCAGCGAGAAGCCGGCCTCGCGCTGGATCGCGTGATCGCACGCGTCCATGGCAGCGCGGAAGACCGGCTCCTCATCGAGCAACGCGCGCCCCATGCCGACCCACTGCGAGCCCTGGCCCGGGTAGACGAACACAAGCCTGGGCCGGGGGCCGGGCTCGGCCCGCCCCTGCGCCAGACAGGCGTGAGTCTCGTCGCGGAGGAACGCGTCGAGCGAGGCGCGCAGCGCCTCCAGGCTGCCCCCGACGAGCGCGAGGCGATGCTCATGATGGCCCCGCCTCACGCTCGCGGTGTAGGCGATATCCCCGATGCTCGCCGTGTCCTCGGCGGGCGCGCGGGCGAGGTGGCTCGCGTAGGCCTGGGCCAGCGCCTTGAGCGCCTCAGGGCTCTTCGCGGACAGCGGCAGGAGGACGGCGGACGCCTCGCCGGCGGGCGCCGCTGCATATCGGGGCGCTTCCTCCAGCACCACATGAGCGTTGGTCCCGGTGATCCCGAACGAGCTCACCCCGGCGATACGCGGCGCCCCGCCGGCCTTCCAGGGCAGCTCCTCCACCGGGATGACCAGCGAGGTGGACTCGAGGGAGATCCTCGGATTGAGCGTGTCGAAATGGAGATTGCGAGGGATCGTCTCGTGTTTGAGCGCGAGCACGGCCTTGATCAGCCCCGCTACGCCCGCGGCTGCCTCGAGGTGGCCCACGTTCGTCTTCACGGCTCCCAGCGCGCAGGTCGATCCATCCGGTCGAGGCGCGCCCACGACCGCCTTCAGCGCCTCGACCTCGATGGGATCTCCGAGGGAAGTCCCCGTGCCGTGGGTCTCGACGTAGCCCACCTGGGACGGCGAGACGCCGGCGCTCGCGAGCGCGGTCCGGAGCAGCGCCGCCTGCGAGAGCACGTTCGGCGCGGTCAGCCCCGAGGAGCGGCCATCCTGATTGACCGCTGAGCCCCGGATCAACGCCCACACCCGATCCCCGTCGCGCTGCGCATCCGAGAGCCGCTTGAGGACGACGATGCCGCAGCCCTCCGCGCGCACGTACCCGTTGGCCCTCGCGTCGAAGGTCTTGCAGCGGCCGTCCGGCGATATCGCCTGCATCTGCGCCAAGAGATGCATCCCGGTCGGGATGACGATGACATTGACCCCGCCCGCCAGGGCGAGCGCGCTCTCGCCGTTGCGCAGGCTCTGACAGGCCAGGTGAATGGCCACGAGCGATGAGGAGCAAGCGGTGTCGACGGAGAGGGACGGCCCCTCCAGCCCAAGCACGTAGGACAGGCGTCCCGCCGCCGCGCTGAGCATCGTGCCGGTGGCGGCATAAGCGTCCAGGTGAGCGGGCCCCGCGGAGAACAAGCGGTGTTGGTAATCCGCGCTTGATACGCCGAGCATCACGCCCGTCCGACTCCCGTTCAGTTGCTCGGGGAGATGACCGGCGTCCTCCAGCGCCTCGTAGGCCACCTCGAGCACGAGCCGTTGCTGCGGGTCCATGCTCGCCGCTTCGCGAGGCGCGATCCCGAAGAACGGCGCGTCCATCCCGTCGATCGCGGACGCGGGGAGGAGTCCGGCCCAGCGCGTCGACGGCTGATCCGGTGGCGTCGCGTCCGCCGGCCACCTGTCCGTGGGGATCTCCCCGATTTCGTCGGTGCCGTCCTTCAATGCCTGCCAGAACGACTCCAGATCGGCCGCGCCGCCGGGGAACCGGCAGCTCATCCCGACGACGGCGATCGGCTCCGTCCTCGCTTGCTCGGCTTCGAGAGCCTTGGATTCGAGCTCCTTGATCCTGACCGCCGCACGCCTCAAACGGACCAGGTAGTCCACATCGACACTGCCCATCCCGCCCCCTCGCTCGCCCTCGATGCCCAGCTCGGTATTGCCTGCGTACAAGGTGCTCGCTTCTGGTGCGCGTAAGTGGTGCTGGCCTCGAGGCCGCGCAAGTGTCGCTCGCCGCGAAACCGGTGAGCCGCCCGCTCGACGCCCGGCCAGCGGGGCGCGAGCGTTCGTGCCCGCATGAGCCTTCCTTTCCGGCGAAAGCTCGTCCGTGGTGGTGATCTCGGCAGCGTCAGCGCGGCCGGACTGGCCACGTGATGAGCGCGTTCAACCGGCGGGCTTGTCGTCGAAGAGCGCGAGCAGCTCATCCTCCGAGAGCTTCTCCACCTCCTCCGTGAAGCGGCACGGCGCATCGCCCTCGCCTGCCGGAGCCGCTGCGCCGCTGGTCTCGACGGAGAGCCCCATCTCCTCCATCAGGTGGCGAGCCAGCGACGTCAGGTTAGGGCACATGAACAGCAATGTGGCCGGCAGCTTGATCCCGAGGCTGGCCTCTATCCGATTACGGAGCTCCAGGCTACTCAGGGAGTCCGCCCCGAGGCTGCTGAACCCGGTGGTCCTGTCCACCTGGGACGCCGGCAGATACAGCACACGGCAGAGCTGCTCGCTCAGGTGCTCCTCCAGGATCGTCACTCGCTCCTCGGGTCGCGCATCCTCCAGCGCCCTCCTCGTGCTGAGCGCTCCCGAAGACCTCGGCGCTCCAGGGTCCTGCTCTTTCAAGAGCTCTGCCCAGAGCGGCGAGCGCGCGGCGACCGGGTAGAACTCCAGCCACTGGCGGACGTTCAGCTCGAAGATCCCGATCTGCGCCGTCGGACGCGCGAGGAGGCGTCCCAGCGCCTCCAACCCTTCTGCCGGCGTGAGGCTCCGCATGCCCCGACTCGCGAGCCGCTTGCCGCGGCTGTCGTCCGCCGCCGCGAGCCCGACCTCGGAGAACGGCCCCCAGTTGATGCTCATCGCCGGCAAGCCAGTCCGGCAGCGGTGGTGCGAGAGCGCGTCGAGGAACGCGTTGGCGGCTGCGTAGTTTGCCTGTCCGGCGGCGCCGAGGAGCGACGCTGCCGACGAGTACAGCACGAAGAAGTCGAGCGGCATGTCCCGGGTCAGTGCGTGCAAGTTCCACGCGCCGAGCGCCTTGGGCTTCATCACGTTCCGGAAGCTCTCCGTCGACAGGTCCGCGGCTCGTCGATCGTCGAGGACCGCGGCCGCGTGGACGACGCCGCGAAGCGGCGGCAGGCGGCGGCCGAGCTCCCGCATCACGGCGGAGACCTCGTCGTACTGCGACACGTCCGCCTGGATCACCTCCACCTGCGCACCCGCCCCTTCGATCGCGGCGATGACGGCGCGGGCCGCCGCGGAGGCGCCGCGCCGCCCCACGAGCGCCAGGTGGCGGGCGCCCTGCGCGGCCAGCCACTGCGCGAGCGAGAGCCCGAGGCCACCGAGCCCGCCCGTGATCAGATAGCTGCCGTCCGCCCGGATGCGCGGGCGGTCCGCCGGGAAGGCCGGCGCGATCCGCACCTCCGGATCCCGCATCGTCAGGGCGATCTTGCCGACATGCTTCGCCTGCGCCAGCGTGCTGAAGGCCTGGACCGCCTCCGCGATCGGAAACGAGCGGCAGGGGACGGGCCCGAGCACGCCAGCGTCGAAGAGGCGCACGACCTCCTCGAGGAGCGATGAAACGAGCTCCGGTCGCTGGGTCAGCATCGCCCGTAGATCGACCAGAGAGAACGAGAGGTTCCGGAGGAACGGCCTGAGCCCGAGCTTCCTGTCTTCGTAGTAGTCCCTCTTTCCGATCTCCACGAACCGGCCGTGATCCCGCAGGAGCCCGAAGCTCGCGTCGATGAACTCCCCCGACAG
Source organism: Sorangium sp. So ce836 (assembly GCF_028553905.1). Classification (NCBI taxonomy): domain Bacteria; kingdom Pseudomonadati; phylum Myxococcota; order Polyangiales; family Polyangiaceae; genus Sorangium; species Sorangium sp. So ce836. The sequence goes on from NZ_CP102233.1 coordinate 2,047,316, forward strand.
CGAGTTCAGGACCACATCGATCCCTTCGCCGTTCGTGATCCGCCGCACCTCGTCCACGAACTCGAGTGATCGCGAGCTCATCACATGCTGGACGCCGAGCGAGCGCAGAAGATTGCGCTTCTCGTCGTTCCCGGCGGTGGCGAAGATCTCGGCGCCGACGTGCTTCGCCCACGCGATGGCGGCCATTCCGACCCCGCCGGCGCCCGCGTGGATCAAGACACGCTCGCCCTCGCGGAGCCTGCCGACGTACGCGAGCGCGTAGTAGGCCGTCAGAAAGGCGATGGGGATCGTCGCGGCCTGCTCGCAGCTCAGGCGCTCGGGCCAGCGAGCGACGAACGAGCGTCTCGTCGTCACGAACGAGCTGAAGCTCCAGGGGGCCAGCGCGAACACCTCGCAGCCTACCTCGAGGTCCGTGACCCCCTCGCCCAGCGCGACGACGCGCCCGGCGCACTCGCCCCCGAGGCTGGGTGACGCGCCGCTGGCCTCCGCAGTGTCGTCGGGCATGACCCCAAGAGCGAGGAGCACATCGAGGAAGTTCACCCCGGCGGCCTCGACCTCGATCTCCACCTCCCCCTGGCCTGGACGGCGGCGCGGGATCTCCCGCAGGCTGAGCCGCTCCAGCACGCCGGGCTCCTGGATCTCGAGACGGAACGGCCGATCCCTGGCCGGCTCCAGGGCGGGGTGGACCGCGGTCCCGGCCTCGCTCGCGAGCGAGGTGCGCACGAGGCGCGCCGCGAAGCGGCCGTCCGCGCGCAGCGCGATCTGATCCTCGCGATCCCCGAGCTCGATTTCCCGGAGCAGCGATCGCGCCTCTCCCGGCGAGCTCACCGGGCTCAGATCCACGTTGGTGCACGCGAGCTCGGGGTGCTCGAGCGCCAGCGTCCGGCCTAGGCCCCAGAGCGGCGCCTGGGACACCGAGGCAGCGCCGCCCTCCAGCCCCGCCGCTTGCGCTCCGCGCGTCACCAGGAAGAGCCTCGGCGTATCGCGGCCACCTCGATGCACGAGCGCCTGCGACAGGAGCAGCGCGCTCAGGCTGCCGAGGCGCAGATCCGCTTCCAGCGACTCGGGCGTCGTGTCCGCCGCCGCCGTCGCATCCAGGCTCCAGAGGTGCACGACGCCTCGACATGGAAGATCTTTGCCGAGCGCATCGCGGAGCAGCGCATGAAACGCGCCCGGATGGGCTGGGTCGATCTCGTAGGATCCGGGCGCGAGGCGAGCATACCGCTGCCCCGCGACGACCTGCACGCAGGGTTCCCCGCGCTCGTGCAGCAGGGAAGCGACGGCCGCCCCTGTACCGCCCCGATCCGTGAAGAGCAGGAGGACGCCCGTCGCACGTCGCACCTCGGGTGCCCGGGCCAGGGGCTCCTTGCGTTGCCACTCGAGCGCGAACAGCGGCGCCTCTCCTCCGGCGGGCGCCGCCTGGGGAAGGGCGCCGCGGGCGAGCCGCTGGGCACGAAGCCCGTGGACCTCGGCGACGACCCTCCCGTCGTCCTCGAGCAGGTCCACGTCGCCGGTGAGCTCGCCGTCGGCCGCGGCCGGCCCGGCCGAGAGCCGCGCGTGCACCCACACCTCCTGGCCGGGCCGGCCGTAGACGCGCGCGTGGCGCAGGCCCACGGGCACGACGAGCCGGCCGTCGACGGGCGCGCGCGCCTCTGCGGCCAGCGAGGCGCCCAGCACCTGGAGGCACGCGTCGAGGAAGGCCGGATGCAGCTGGTAAGCGCCGTCCTGCCCCGCCAGCGCGTCCGTAAGACGCACCCGGCCCAGGATCTCGCCCGAGCCGACCCACAGCTCCTGCACGCCCTGAAAACAAGCGCCGTAATCGAGCCCAAGCGCCTTCATGTGCTGGTAGTGCTCGGCGCCGCGCATCGGCCTCGGACACCGCTGCTGAATCCGGTGCGGCGCTTCCTTCGTCGGATGCGCTCCTGCGGCCCCGTCGCTCCAGCGGAGCCGTCCCGCGGCGTGCCGCTGCCAGGACGCGCCGCAGGCCTCGCGGCTCAGGATCTGGAACGAGGCATGGTCGTGGCGCTCCATGGCGAGGGTCACCTGCACCGTGCGCCCGCCCTTCGGCGGGATGACGAGCATGCGCTCGAACCGCACGTGCTCCAGCGCCGGCGTCCCGGCGCGGCCGGCCCCTGCGGCGGCGGAGAGCGCCATCTCGACGTAGGCGGCCCCGGGCAGCACGGCCTCGCCGTGCAGTCGGTGATCTGACAGGTAAGGCAGCGCCCCCGCGCTCAGGGTCTGCTCCCAGGAGCGGGTCTCAGGATGCTCCGATTCGGGCAGGGGCGCGCCGAGGAGCGGGTGGCCCTCGTCCCTCGAGCCAGCGCTCGAGCCAGCGCTCCTGGGGCGCACCGGGGCGCTTCCGCCCGGCGAGCCCCACTCGAACCAGCAACGCTGCTGCTGCCAGGGGTATGTCGGAAGCGCGACGCAGCGCCCGCCCGCGGGGTAAAGGCGCTCCCACGCCACGGGCCGGCCCGTGGTGTACAGCGCGCCCAGCGACCGCAGCAGGCTCCGCCGCTCCTCCTGACCGCGCTGCAGCGAGGCAAGGACATGACCTTGTTCCGCTCGCGAGGAAAGGCACGCCCGAAGGTGAACGGAGAGGACCGGATGAGGCCCCACCTCCAAGAACACATCATGACCGTCGGCGATCGACGCCTCGACGGCGCGGGCGAACTCGACCGGTGCTCGGATGTTGTCCGCCCAGTGCTGCAGATCGAGCTCTCCGTCGACCCTCGCACCGGTGACCGTGCTGTACATCGGGCGCTCCGGGCGGCGCGGCTCGAGCGCGCCGACGGCGCTCAGGAGCTCCTGCTGGAACGGGGCCATCTGCGGGCTGTGGAAGGCGTAATTGACCCGGAGCATGCGGCAGTGCACCTTCCGCTGCGCGAGGCGCTTCACCACGCGCCGGAGCGCCGCCCCGTCGCCGGACAGCACGACCGAGCCGGGATCGTTGACGGCGGCGACAGACACCTGGTCCTCGACGCCACGGAGGGCGCGCGCCGCCTCCTCCGCCGGCAGCGCGACAGCCGCCATCCTCCCGAGGCCCGTCGCACGCTGCATGACGCGTCCGCGGGAGACCACGAGGCGGACAGCGTCATCCAGGCTCAGGATCCCGGCGAGGTGTGCGGCGGCCACCTCGCCCACGCTGTGCCCGATCACCGCGTCGGGCGTCACGCCCCATGCGCTCCAGAGCTCTGCCAGCGCCACCTGGAGGGCGAAGAGGGCCGGCTGCGCCACGAAGGTCTCGTCGAGGCGGGAGGTCGCCTCCGTCGCGGCGAGCTCGTCGATCAGAGAGAAGCCACCATGGCGCTGCACGAGCGGCTCGCATCGCTCGAGCGCGGCCCGGAAGACCGGCTCCTCGGCGAGCAGCTCTCGGCCCATTCCCGCCCACTGGGAGCCTTGCCCAGCAAGCACGAACACCACCCTGGGCTGCCGGTTCCCGGGCGCCGCCTGCCCCTGCATGACGGAAGCGCGCGGCTCGCCGGAGAGAAAGGCGTCGAGCGACGTGACGAGCTCTTCCCAGCTGCTCCCGAGAAGCGCGAGGCGGTGCTCATGATGGCTGCGCCGCACGCTCGCCGTATACGCCACGTCATGGAGCGTCGCCGGGGCCTCGGAGGTCGCCTGGGCGAGGCAGGCCCGGTAATCCCGGGCCATCGCCGCGAGAGCTTCCGGGCTCCTCGCCGAGATGGGCAGGAGCGTGACGGCGCGCGTCGCCGTGGGCGACGCTGCGGCGCTCCGTGGCGCCTCCTCGAGCACCACGTGGGCGTTGGTCCCGCTGATCCCGAAGGAGCTCACGCCGGCGATCCGCGGCGCTCCGGTGGCCGGCCACGGCACCGACTCGGCGGCCACCTGCAGCGGGAGCTCCTGCCAGGCGACGTGCGGCGAGGGCGTGGTGAAGTGCACCATCCGCGGGATGCGCTGATGCTGGAGCGCGAGCACCGCCTTGATGACTCCGGCTACCCCCGCGGCCGCCTGGGTGTGCCCGATGTTGGATTTCACCGAGCTCACCACCACGGGTCGGTCCGGCGTGCGCCCGGCGCTCAGCGCCCTCCCGAGCGCCAGGAGCTCGATGGGGTCTCCCAGCGGCGTGCCCGTGCCGTGTGCCTCGACGTAACCCACCGCGGACGGCGCCACGGCCGCCTGCGCGAGCGCGCGCCGGATCACCTCCTCCTGCGCCGGGCCGTTCGGCGCGGTGAGCCCGTTGCTGCGCCCATCCTGGTTGACGGCCGAGCCGCGGATCACCGCGAGGACTGGATCTCCGTCGCGCTCGGCGTCGGACAGGCGCTTCAGCACGACGATGCCGCAGCCCTCGCTCCAGGCCACGCCGTCGGCGGATGCGTCGAAGGGCTTGCAGCGGCCGTCCGGCGCGAGGGCGCGCAGGCGGCTGAACTCCACGAAGATGTCGGGGAGCAGCACCAGCGTCGCGCCGCCCGCCAGGGCCAGAGAGCACTCCCGGGCCCGCAGGCTCTGGCAGGCCAGATGGACGGCTACGAGCGACGAGGAGCACGCCGTGTCCACCGTCATGGCTGGGCCCCTGAGACCCAGGAGGTACGAGATTCGACCTGACGCCACGCTCGCCGCGCATCCGATGGCCACGTACCCGTCGAGTTGCTCGGGCGCGCCCGAGGTCAACACGCCGTAGTCGTGGTACATGAGCCCCACGAACACCCCGGTGTCGCTGCCCATCAGGCGCTGCTGCGGCAGCCCGGCCCGCTCCAGCGCCTCCCAGCTCGTCTCGAGCAGGAGGCGCTGCTGCGGATCCATCCGGGCCGCCTCTCGCGGCGAGATCCTGAAGAAGCCCGGGTCGAACTTGTCCACCTCGGAGAGGAAGCCGCCCGAGCGGGTGTACGTCTTCCCGACCGCGTCGGGGTCGGGATCGTAGTAGGCGTCGACGTCCCAGCGATCCTTCGGGACCTCCCGGATCGCATCCACCCCCTCGTCCAGCAGCCGCCAGAAGCCCTCAGGATCCCGCACGCCGCCCGGGAAACGACAGCCGAGGCCCACGATCGCGATCGGCTCGTTGTCCGCGGCGCGCGCCGCGGGCGGCGGCGGCGCGGCGCCGGTCGTCGGCTCCGGCAGCGCCTTCTCGAGCAGGTAACGCGCCAGCGCCGCCACCGTCGAGCAGTCGAACACCAGGGTCGCGGGGAGCGGCTGACCGACGCGCGCCGAGAGCGCGTTGCGCAGCTCCACGGCCATCAGCGAGTCGAGGCCCATCTCCTGGAGAGGTCGTTCGGCGCTGATGTCGTCGGGGGATCCAAGGGACAGCACCTTCGCCACCTCGGCGCGCACCACAGCCTCGATCGCCGCCGGTCGCGCCGCTCTGGGCAGCGAGGCGAGCCGCGCCGTGTACGCGCCCGCGTCTGCCGCCGGGGATCGTGCGGGCGACGGCGCGACCAGCGCTCGCCACAGCGGCGGCACGTCGCTCGCGGCAGCGAACGAAAGCCTCGCTGCCCGCGCGTCGAGCGACAGCAGCCCGAGCTGCGTCTCTCCGCGCGACATCGCGCGCCCGAGGAGCGCGACGGCCTCGGACGGCGGCAGCGTGCCGATTCCCTGCCGAGCGAGGCGCGCCTTGTGGGCCTCCCCCAGCTTCCCGGCCATGCCGCCTCCGGACCAAGGCCCCCAGTTCACGCTCTGCGCCGGGAGCCCCTCGGCGCGCCGGAGGTGCGCCAGGGCGTCCATGAACGCGTTGGCCGCCGCATAGCTGCCCTGGCCAGGCGGGCCCAGGAGCGACGCCACCGAGGAGAACAGCACGAAGAAGTCGAGCGGCATGTGCCGGGTCTCGCTGTGCAGGTTCCATGCGCCGCGCACCTTCGGCGAGAGCACCGCCGAGAGGCGCGAGGCGTCCTGGTCGGCGAGCATGCCGTCGTCCAGCACCCCCGCCGCGTGGATGACGCCCCTGAGCGGCAGGTGCCGCGGGAGCGAGGCGAGCAGCGAGCGCACCGCGGTCGCGTCGGCGACATCGATCTGGGCCACGGTGACGAGCGCCCCTCTGGCCCGCAGCGCCTCTATCGCCGCCGCGCCCTCGCGGTCCGGGGCGCGGCGGCCGGCGAGCACGAGGTGCCGCACCCGGTGCTCTTCAGCGAGCCAGCGCGCCGTGTGGAGCCCGAGGGCCCCGAGCCCGCCCGTGATCAACACGGAGCAGTCCGCCATGATCCGCGGCCCCGGCGCCGGCAAGAGCGCGACCTTGCCGGTGTGCCTAGCCTGCGCCATGAGCTGGAAGGCTGCCTCTGCGTCGCTCATCGCGAACGTTCGCACGGGCAGCGGGCGCAGCCGCCCTGACGCGAACCCCTCGAGCAGGAGCTCGAGCATCGCCTGGATCCGCTCTGGCCCCACCTCCCAGAGATCGAAGGCGCAGTAGCGCACCCCGGGGTAGTCCCTGGCGATCACCTCGCTCGATCGGACGTCGGTCTTGCCCATCTCCAGGAAGCGGCCGCCTGGAGAGAGCAGCGACAGGCCCGCGTCGACGTGCTCGCCCGCGAGGGAGTTGAGCACGACATCCATGCCGGCGCCCTGCGTCGCTGCCCGGAACAGAGCAGCGAACTCAGGCGACCTCGAGCTGGCCCTGTGCCGTACCCCCATCGCCTCGATCACCGGCCACTTCGGCGGGCTCGCCGTGGCGAACACCTCGGCCCCGAGCCACGCGGCGATCTGCACCGCCGCCATGCCCACGCCCCCGGCGGCGGCGTGGATCAAGACCCGCTCCCCTGCCTGGAGCTGCCCCAGGTCGTGCAGCGCATGCCAGGCGGTCAGGAACGCGACAGGCACCGTCGCTGCTTGCGCGGGCGTCATCCCCGCCGGCTGCGGGGCGACGAGGCGCGCGTCGGCGGTCACGTACCGCTGGAAGGTGCCCCTGGCGATCGCCATGACACGATCGCCCACCGAGAGGCGATCGACCCCCTGGCCCACCGCCGCGATCACCCCCGCGCACTCGTTGCCCAGCGGTCCGGCTTCGCCGCGGTACACGTCGAGCGCCGCGAGCACGTCGCGGAAGTTCAGCCCGGAGGCGGTCACCTCGATCTCGACCTCGCCCGGCCCGGGCGCCCGGCGCTCCGCTGCGGCCAGGTGCAGCTCGCTCAGGAGGCCTCTTCGCCCGTGCTCCAGCCGATAGGACACCGCCTCGGGGATCGCGAGCCCGGCCGCCGCGTCCGCCCTCACGAGCCGAGCGACGCGCCGCCTGCCGGCGCGCAGCGCTACCTGCGTCTCTCCGTCGGCGCTCGTGAGCTCCCGCATCAGGGCCGCTGCCATGTCCTCGGTTCGGGCGGACGGATCGAGATCCACCAGCGTGCACCCGAGCTCCGGGTGCTCCTGCATCGCCACCCGCCCGAGCCCCCAGAGCGGCGCCTGCGCCACGTCGGAGACATCGCCGGGCTCCACGGCCTGGGCGCCCCGAGTGACCCACCAGAGCCGAGCCCCCGCCGGCGCCGCGCGCCGGGCCAGGGCCGGCGCCGCGCGCCGGGCCAGGGTCCGCACGAGGTGCAGGCCGGCCGCCGCGAGCTCATCCGCGCGCTCCGCGGGCGACCCCGCCAGCGCTGGGGACGGTGTCACGTCCCACAGGACCACGACACCCTGGAGCGGCGCGCCCGCCGGCTCGTCGGCGAGCGCTGCATCGAGCGCCTCGGGAAACATCCGGCTCGCCCCCGCCGCGCCGCGGTCGCGCGTCACCTGCCACGGCCCTCGCGCCACGACGACGCAGGTCGCGCCCGAGGATCGCAGGCGCTCCACCAGCGCTTCCCCGACGGCCGAGCCGTCGGTCAGCACGAGCCAGCGCTCCTTCGGCGTCTGTTCGCCCGAGGCCTGCGGCGCCTCCATCCAGCTCAGCCGATACAGCCGCTCCAGGGGCGCCTGGCTGTCCGCCGCGCGCAGCGCCGCGCGATCGGCGTGCTTCAGCCGGATCCCCGATACCTCGGCGATGGGCCGGCCCAGCGCGTCCAGGAGCGCGACGTCGCCCGACATGACCGGGGCGCCGGGCTCCGCTGCTCGTTGGACGCGAGCGTGCGCCCACGCGACCGTCGCTCCTGGCTGCCACACGCGAAAGCCGGACACCCCGACGGGCAGGACCGCCGAAGGCGCCGACGCGCACCAGGGATCGAGCGCGGCGAGCAGCGTTTGCAGCGCCGCGTCGAGCAGCGCCGGGTGAACCCCGTAGGCCCCGGCGTCCTCGAGCTCGCGCGCCGGGAGCGTCACCTGCGCGATCGCTTCGCGGTGGCCTCGCCAGAGCGCCGTGATCCCCTGGAATGCCGGTCCATACGCGAGCCCCGCATCGCCACAGGCCGCGTACATGTCTGCCGCCGGCACGACCGCCTGGCAGCGCGCCTGCACGGCGCCGAGATCCACGGCGGTCCAACACGCCTCCTCGGACCACGGCTGCACGCGCCCTTTGGCGTGAACCGTCCACGCGTGCTCCGGCGCCGCCTCGAGCGTCTGGCTGCACACGGTCACGGTGGTGTCCTGTCCTGCCTCCGCCGACAGCACGACCTGCACGCGCACGCCGCCGGTCTCCGGCAAGAGCAGCGGTGCCTGGAGCAGGAGGTCCTCGACGCTCACCCGCTCATGGCCGAAGCGCGACGCCGCGGCCGCGCGCGCCATCTCCAGCACGGCCGCCCCTGGCAGCACCACCTCGTCGAAGACGCGATGATCGGCGAGGTACGGCGCCGTCTCCGCGCTGAGCGCGGCCTCGAAGGCGGCTCCCACCGTCGCCACCGGCAGCCTCGCCCCGAGGAGAGGGTGTCCTGACGCCGCGCCCCGAGGGGCCGCGTGCGCTGCCGGTCCCGGATCGAGCCAGTAGCGCTTCCGCTGCCACGGATACCGCGGCACCGAGACGACGCGCCCTCCCGACGGATACAGGCGCTCCCAGTCCACCGCGCAGCCGCACACGTACAGCGCTCCGAGCGCTTCGAGGAGGCTCCGCCGCTCCTCCCGCCCGCGCCGCAGCGTGGAAACGGCGCGCCCCTCGACCGCCCGCGCCGCGAGGCACTGCTCCACGTTGCTGGACAGGACCGGGTGAGGTCCGAGCTCCAGGAACACCCGGTACCCGTCATCGATCGCGGCGCCGATCGCGCTCGCGAACCGGACCGGCTCCCGGAGGTTTCTCGCCCAGTAAGCGACGTCGAGCTCGACGTCCGAGAGCCTGGCGCCCGTCACCGTGCTGTACAGCGGCAGCTTCGGGCCATCCAGCGCCATGGCGCCGAGCGCTTCGAGCAGCTCGCCCGCGAGCGGAGCCATCTGCGGGCTGTGGAACGCGTGGCTGCCTGGCAGGTAGCAGCAGCGCACGCCCTGCTGCTTCAGCCTCGCCACCGCCTCTTCGAGCGTCGCGGTGGCGCCTGAGAGCACCACCGCGCCGGGGTCGTTGATGGCCGCGATGCACACCCGCTCTTCGACACCGCGCACACCGCGCAGGGCGCGCGCCGCCTCCTCGGCGCCGAGCGCGACAGACGCCATCTTCCCGAGCCCCGCTGCCTGCTGCATGACGCGCCCGCGCGCGCACACGAGGCGGACCGCCTCATCCAGGCCCAGCGCGCCGGCCACGTGCGCCGCCGCGACCTCGCCGACGCTGTGCCCCACGACCGCGTCGGGCGCGATGCCCCACGACGCCCAGAGCGTCGACAGCGCGGCCTGCAGCGCGAAGATCGCGGGCTGGGCCACGTCGGTCCCGTGCAGGCGCGACCGATCTTCGGGCGCGGCGAGCTCTCGCAGGATCGAAAAGCCCGCGCGCCGGGCCACGAGCGCGTCGATCCTCTCGACTGCGGCGCGAAAGACAGGCTCTCGCGCGAGGAGCTCGCGGCCCATACCCGCCCACTGAGATCCCTGGCCCGAGAAGATGAACACCACCTTGCGCTGCGCCCGGGGCCCCGCCTGGCCGTGCACGAGCCCCGAGCGCATTTCCCCTCCTCGCACGAACGTCCCGAGGGATGCGACCAGGCCCTCTGGCGAGCACGCCACCGCCGCGAGGCGGTGATCGTGGTGACTCCGCCGGGCGCCGGCCGTATAGGCGATATCGCGGATGCTCCGGGCGCCGGACGGCCAAGCTCGGGACAGCAACGAAAGGTACGCGTCCGCGTGGGCGGACAGCGCCTCCGGGCAGTGCGCGGACAGCGGCAGCACATACCAGCTCTCATGGGGCTCGGGTTCCGGAACGGAGCCCGGGGCGGCGTCGCTCGCCGGAGCCGGGGTGTCCGCCATGAGATCGAGCGCGTCCACGCCCGTTCCCGCGGCGGGACAGATCTCGCTCCACCTCACGGGATGGCCCGACGCATAGAGCGCTCCGACAGCGTCGAGCAGCGCGGCGCGCTCGTCCTCGTCCCGGCGGAGCGAGGCCAGAACGACGCCGCGCTGTCCGGCGTGGTTGAGGCTCGACGTGACCGCGTGCTTCAGCAGCGGGTGCGGGCTGATCTCGACGAAGACGCTGTGTCCCTGCTGAATCAGCGACGCCATCGCGTCGGCGAAGCGCACCGGCTCGGCCAGGTTCCTCGCCCAGTACGAGGCGTCGAACCGCTCGCCCTCCAAGGTCGAGCCGGTCACGCCTGAGCAGATGGGTACGCGCGCCGGGTGTGCCGATACGCGCTGCAGCGCCTCGAGCAGATCCTCACGGAGGGGATCGACCTGCGGGCTATGGGCCGCGACGTCCACGTTCACCTGGCGGCAGAAGACGCCGCGCTGCCCGAGCGTGGCGAAGACCTCGGCCAGCGCCTCTGGCTCTCCGCTCAGGACCGTTGCGTCGGGGCTCGCGTGGATCGCACGGCAGAGGCGCCCTTCACGGCCGGCCAGCGCCTCGCCGGCCTCGTCCCACGGCAGCGCCACGAGCCCCATGGCTCCCTGGCCCCGGATGCGGCGAATCAGGCGGCCCTGCGTGGAGATGACGAGCATGGCGTCCTCGAGGCTCAGGGCGCCAGCGACATGCGCCGCCGCGACCTCGCCGATGCTGTGTCCGACCACGAGCGCGGGCTCGATGCCCCACGAGCGCCACAGCGCCGCGAGCGCGACCTGGATCGACACGATGGCCGGGCAGCTGACGTCGATCTCATCCATCATCCGCGCGCGCTCGCTGCCCGCTGTCAGCTCATCGAGCAGGGACCAGCCCACGTACCGCCGGATGAGCCGATCGCAATCCCCGAGGACGGCCCGGAACAGCGGCTCGCGCGCGAGCAGGGAGCGCCCCATGCCCAGCCACTGCGAGCCCTGACCCGAGAAGACGAAGACCGGCTTTCCGAGGCGCCCCTGCGCCGCGATGCCCGACGCGATCCCGGGTCCGCCCGCGATGCCGTTCGGCTCCGGTCCTGGTTCGCCATCAACGCAGCGCTGGAGCTTTTGCCTGAGCTCGCGACAGGAGCGTGCCGTGATGGCGAGGCGGTGGTCGCCATCGCTGGAGCGGAGCGCCAGCGCGCGGCAGAGCTCCTGGACCGAGCTGCGCGCCTCTGCCGGGGGCAGGTGCCCGAGGAGCTTCTGCGCGGCTGTCCGCAGCGCGTCCGGGCGCTCTGCGGAGAGCGGCAGGAGCTCTGCCTGCGGCGCCGGCCACTCCTGGAGCACGACGTGACAGTTCGTCCCTCCGAAGCCGAACGCGCTGACCCCCGCCGTCGCGAGCCTGTCCGTATCTGGCCAGGCGCTGATCGTACGCTGAACCGAGAGGTGGAGCTCGTTGAACGGGATGTACGGGTTCGGCGTCTCGAAGTGCAGGCTGGGCGGCAGCTCTCGATGCTTGATGCAGAGCGCGACCTTGATGAGGCCGGCGATACCCGAGGCGGCCTCCAGGTGGCCGATGTTCGTCTTGACGGAGCCGACGAGGAGCGGCCGCTCGGCCGGCCTGGCTGCTCCGAAAACGGAGCCCAGCGCCGCTGCTTCGATTGGATCGCCAAGCAATGTCCCCGTGCCGTGGGCCTCCACATAATCGACGGCCGCGGGATCCACGCCGGCCTGCCGGAGGGCAGCGCGCAGCACGTCCACCTGGGCGCTCGGGTTCGGCGCGGTCAACCCGCTGCTGGCTCCGTCATTGTTAACAGCGCTGCCGCGGATCACGCAGACGATGGGATCGCCGTCCGCGAGCGCGCGGGAGAGCGGCTTCAGCAGCATCACGCCTCCGCCCTCGCCACGAACGTACCCGTTCGCGCGCGCGTCGAAGGTGAAGCACCGTCCGTCCGGCGACAAGCCACCGAACTTGGACACTTGCATCGTGCTCTCTGGGACGATATTCAGGTTGACACCGCCGGCCAACGCGAGCGTCGATTCGCCGCGGCGCAGGCTCTCGCACGCGAGGTGTACGGCCACGAGGGAAGAGGAGCAGGCGGTGTCGAGCGCCAGGCTCGGCCCCTGCAAGCCGAGCACGTAGGATACGCGGTTCGCGACGATGCTGTGATGAAGGCCGGTCACCGTGTGCTGCGCGACGGCCGCGGCGCCGGCCTGCTGCGCCAGCGCAGCATAATCGGTCCAGACCACGCCGAAGAAGACGCCTGTTCGGCTCCCCTTGAGCTCTCCTGCCACGAGACCCGCGTCCTCGAGCGCCTCCCAGGCCAGCTCCAGCATGAGCCGCTGCTGCGGATCCATGTGAACCGCCTCTCGGGGGGATATCCCGAAGAAGAGCGGGTCGAACTGGTCCACGTGGTCGAGGAACCCGCCCCAGCGGGTGTTCATCTTGCCGGGCGCGGCCAGCTCGCGATCGAACAGCGCGTCAGCGTTCCACCGAGCGCGGGGGACCTCGGTGATGGCGTCCACTCCCTCCCGAAGTAGCCGCCAGAACTCCTCGATGTCGGGCGCTCTTGGAAGCCGGCAGGCCATGCCGATGACGGCGATGGGCTCGCGCGCCGAGGGCTGGACCGCGCTCACGTCCTCGGGCGAAGCCGGCGAGTCTGCGCCTTTGGCGGCCGCCGCACCCATCAAACCAGCAAGGTACCGAGACAAGGCGTCAATCGTCGGGTGCTCCCAGAGCAGGGTGGGCGGCAGGTCGCGCCCGAGCGCCTGAGACAGGTCGGCGAGCAGGTGCATCGCACTGAGCGAATCGAGCCCATAGCGGCTGAACCGCTCGCCGGTATCGACCGATCGCAAAGGTAGCCGCGCCAGCGCAACCAACCGATCGATGAGCCAAGTCTGGATCTCTTCTTCTGTTCGTACGGCTGCGCGCCGAGCGGCTTCGTCCGTCGCTTGACCCATCATCCTGGTCCCTCCGATGAGCAGATTTGATGCGCCAGATAGGCAAGCACAACTCGGTGGCTACCGAGCTCATGCTTGGAGGAGGCCTGTCCTGGGCACGCGGGCATGTGTTCTCCAGGCTGGCGAGGTTCTCCCCGTCGTCGAATCAGGATCGATCATGCGGCGGTCCGAACTGCATGTCGCCGGTCCGACGCGCGGCACGAGCGTAAGTGCCGCGACGCCACGCGTGGATTTACCCTAGTGCTGGGATGGTGCCTCGCAAGTGACCTGAGCTTACGGTGGACTTCCCAGACGCTCCTGACAGGAAAGCCCAGGCCGCGCCTGATGGTGATGGAGCCTGGCGGACCTCCCGACGACTCGCCGGTCTAGCCGTCGGGCTCTGCCAGCCAGAGCGTGCTCTGTTCGATCGTGGGCATCCTTTTCGGGATCGGTTCGTTGCGCTGCCCTGCTGAGCTGGATCGCCTGAATCCGAGCCGCATCGACCTGGCACGTCGGCTGCTTGAGAGATAGAGATGTAGAGATGTGACAGCGGGCAGCGGTGGGCCGGCGAGTCCCCATGGCTGCTCGTCGTGCGCGCGCCGCTCCGGGTCATCGCGCCTCGAAGCGACGAGGCCGCTGCGGCCACGCGAGACGCGCGGCAGCCGAGGGGGTTCCGCCCCAGGAAGGACCAGTAGCGACCGATGCAAGAGGACACTGTTCATGATCGAGCGGCTCGCCGGCGACAACGCGAGCCAAGCTCCAGCACAGCGCTAGCGGAGTCATATGCCCACCATCGAATTCTTCGGTTACAGCGACGATGATCGAGCTATCCTCGAGCATCGCGTCCGCGAGCGGCTGGACGCTGAGCCGTTCCGAGGAGATTGTGTATTCGTCACGGCGGCGCGCTCCCGTGTCCGCGATTGGCAGGGCAACGAACGTCCCTTCCTCCGAGTCAGCACGAGATCCGTGGAGCGGGCCGAGCGTTTCAAGGTCCTGCTCAACGATCTGTGCGATCTCGAGATCGTCCAAATCGGCTTCAATCCGATGAGCATCGGAGAAGAGCGCGATGAGACGAATCATGGGTACGGCGAGCAGTGAGGCGACGTGGCTTGATGACGCGACGCGACAAACACGAGATCTGGCATGAGGTAGACACCGATGACCGATAGCAATTTCGAAGTTCGGCTGATCGAGGCGTTGCAGCCCATTCGAGGTTTCGCGCTGGCCCAGGGAATATATCATCTGTTCCTGAGCGGCATCTTCGACCGGCTGGTCAGCGGCACGTCGACTCTGCAAGATCTCGAGGATTCGGGAGCGCACCGAGGACGAACCGCTGGTTTTCTTCGTTATCTCGCGAATGAGGGGCTCGTCTTGCTGCAGGGTGACGCTGTTTCGCTGACCTCACGGGGGCGCGAGCTCGCCGAGTTCCGGCCCTGGTACGAGTTGCTGATCGGAGGTTACGCGCAGACGTTCCAGCAGATCACGGAGACGCTCCGGGGAGGGAGCTATGCCAGCCGCGACGGCGCGATGGTCGGGATCGGAAGCTGCGGCATCAGCCGATACGATGCCTTGCCGCTCGTCCGAAGGTTGTTGGCGAATATGCCGATGTCCGCTACGCAGCTCATCGATCTGGGCTGCGGCGATGGAACGTTCCTGGCAGATCTGGCGCGAGACTACCCTGGCGTTCACGCCATCGGTATAGACCCCTTCGCACCTCTCCTCAGCGGCAGCGAGCTGCTCACGTTCTGTCGGGCTTCTGCAGTGGACTATGTCCGCTCTCTCGATCCCGAGGGACCCGTCGCCGGTCGTCCTCGCCGCCTATTCCTCGCCGCCTTCCTGCTGCAGGAGATCCTCGAGCAGGAGGGCCGGGCGGATGTGGTCGAGCTCGTGCGGAACGCGCTCCGCGGGGATGCGTCCCTCGTGGTCGTCGAGGTCGATCATCGACCGGCGGATCCATCGGTCATGCGGCACGGTTTGGGCCTCGCCTACTACAATCCCTATTATCTCCTGCACGTCCTGACCGAGCAGCGGCTGGAGACGACGCGGTTCTGGTTGGATCTTTTCGAGGAGGCGGGTGCCATGGTGGTCGCTCGACAGCACGTGAACCCAGAGGTTGATTCGACCGGGCTTCTGTTCGGCTGCGTGCTGAAGTCCAGGTGATTGGAGGAAGTATGGAACAGACACCGCTGGGCAAGCGACTGGCGCGTGCTGCGCGAGCATCCGATATAAACTGGAAGTTCCTTGTCGAAAACGTTCCGGTCTGGCCGGTCGCTCCGCCGGTCCCGCCGTATACATGGGGAGACGGAGATCACCGGTATGCGCCGAGCCAGGGGGTTGAAGTGCTGCTCGACGCCTTGCACGACCGTGGTCAGTCCCAGGGAGTGCACGTCGGGACCGAGTCGATTCTCATCACCAACGGTGGTCTCGACGCCCTGGGGTTGACGGTCCGTCACCTGAGGCGGTCCGGGGTGAGCCGCGCCGTCTGTGCGGGGCCCATCTTGCTGAGCCTGGCCCAACTGTTCGACGTCACTGGGCTTCAATTAGTCGTCCAGCCTTGGTCGAGACTGTGGTCTGAGCAGAGTTGGCGGCTATTCCGCCTGGGTCCTGGCGACGTCGTCTACATCAACACTCCACACAACCCCACGGGCACATGCCTCGAGAATTGGATAGTGAAGGATCTGCTCAAGGACCAGGAGCATCACGGCTTCGCGCTGATCTTCGATCTGGTGTACGACTCCTTTACCTATGGACCGCAGCGCTTCGTTTCTCCGTTGGCGCTAGTGGAAGAGTGGAGAAATGTCTTTGGTGTCAACAGCTTCTCCAAGAACTACGGAGCTCCCGGGCTTCGTGTTGGATGGCTGGTCACCGAGCCGGGGACGATCGCAGATCTGACTTCGCATCTTGAAATGGAGCGAATCGCCGTGTCCACCGAGGCTCAGCTCCGGGCCGCCGCCCTGTGCAAGCATGGCAATGCGCCGCTCGTCGAGCGAGTCGACCACGGTCACCAGCTCGTCGTCGATTGGGCCCTGGAGCACGGCGTTCGTCTGGACTCCGTGCGGAGCGGGACTCAGGCGTGGCTCGACCTTGAGGCCGGTGATACGGAGCGATTCGCGGACTCGCTGCTGGTGGAAGATATGATGATCGTCGCGACGGGCGCGAACTACTACCCTCGAGACGTCGACCATATTCGCGTGCCGACGGGATTGCCGGCGTCGTTCTTGGCGGAAGCACTACAGGTGATCGCCAGAGCTCGGCATCGAGCGCGCTGCTGCCATTCAAACCGGTGAGGGTGTCATCGAAACGATGCGGGAAGATATCCTCGAGGTCGTGGAGATCGGTGTTGCCGTCGTTCGCCTACCGCCTCGCCCTTCGCGCTGCTGCCGCGTCCAGCTTCGCCTCTGCCTCGACTGCCGCCCGCTCCCGGGCCTCCTCAACAAACACGCGATCGCCATCATCGAGACGCGCGACCGGGCGGTCGGACGACGACGTGGTTCGGAACGAGCAAGGAGCTGTCACGGCTCGAGGATGGCCTGGCGGAGCTACACCCCCGCGAATTCGCCGCTCGGTTCGGATTTCATCGAGACGCCAGCGCCTGGCTCGCTACGCGCGCTCCTCGAAGCTTCCGCACCGCATCGTCGTGCGGGCGAAGATCGCCCTGCTTGCCGAGCCGGGGCTGTCCAACGCCGTCATCGCCGAGCAGGTAGGCCGCGACGTCAAGACGGTGCGCAAGTGGCGCGACCGCATCGCCGCGCTCGAGGACCCCTTGGCGCTGGAGGACGACTACCGCACTGGCCGGCCGGCGCGCATCTCTCTAGAGGTGCATTACGAGCTCATCAAGCTCGCCTGCCTGCGGCCCCCCGACGACAAGTCGCCGTTCGAGCAGGTCTGGACCCTCAAAACCCTGGCCGATGCGCTTGCCGAGTCGACCGGCGTGCAGCTGAGCCGGACCGAGGTCTGGAGGATTCTCGAGGGCGCCAGCTTGAAGCTGCATCGCGTCCGGCTCTGGTTGCACAGCCCGGACCCGGACTTCCGACCCAAGGTGGCGAAGATCTGCTGCCTGTACGTGCAGCCGCCCGAGGGAGCGACGGTGCTGTGCGTCGATGAGAAACCAGGCATGCAAGCGCGGGAGCAACGCTTCGCTCCGCGAGCATGCGGTCCAGGTCGCATGGCCAAGCTCCACGCCGACCCGGTACACGCCGAAGCCGTCGCCTCGCGGCTGTCAGCGCGCGGCTTCCCCCACCTGCGCGCTCGCAAGCGCGGCGAGCTGGTCGTCATCGAGTCCGGTCCCGACGACGACCCCATCCCGCATGCGCGCCTGTGGCGCGACACCGTCCAGCTCTGGAGGCTTGAGATCGCCACGCATACCGGGCGCTGGGAGCCGACGGGCATCCGCGCGCCCCTCAAGGTCATCCTCGATGTCCAGGTGCAGGACTTCCCCTGGGTGCTGACGCCTCTCGTCTGAGCGGGATGGTGTCAGCTGGGAGGCCCGGCAGGCTCGGCAGGACCTGTCGCCCAACCAGGGACGAACTTGGGCGACGATGTACTAGCACCGCGTCGCCGAAGGGCGATCCGCAGCCGCCGGGGCCTCGCTGCTCGCCAGCGCCCGCAGGCGCTGCTCAGGAGAATGGCCTCGTCGGACGCGCCCGGAGGGCCGCTGCGCTGGACCTCAGCGAGCAGGCGTGATTGCCAGGACGATCTTGCCACGCGGGCGGGGGCGGGTGCCGTCGAGCATCTCATGCGCGCCGCGGACCTCGGCGAGCGGCAGCACGGCGCCGATGTCGACCGAGAGCTCGCCCGCGTCGAGCAGGGCGGCGATGCGGTCGAGGTGGGACGTCGTGACGTCGACGAGAAAGAAGCTCGCCCGCACGCCGCGACGGGCGGCCTCTTCCTGATCTGGGGTCGACACCGCCGAGACCAGGATGCCACGCCGCTTGAGCACGGCGAAGGACCGCGCCTGGGTGTCGCCGCCGACGAGGTCGATGACGGCATCGACGTCCTTGGCGGCCTCCTCGAAGCGCTCGCTCCGGTAGTCCACGACGACGTCCGCACCGAGACCGCGGACGAAGTCGCGATCCTTGGCCGAGGCCGTCGCGATCACACGGGCGCGAACCCGGCGCGCGAGCTGCACCGCGTACGCGCCGACGCTGCCGGCCGCGCCGTGCACCAGCACGGTCTGTCCGGCTTCGAGCTGGGCCTGATCGAACAGCGCCTGCCACGCCGTGACGGCGATGACCGGCATGGAGGCGGCCTGCACGTCGTCGAACCGGAGAGGCTTGCGCGTCACCCTGCACGCCTGCGCCACGGCATAGCCTGCGTGTGCGCCGGTGAAGCGCCTGTTGGTGACGCCAAAGACCGCGGCGCCCGGCGCGAGGCCGGTCACCTCGGGGCCGACCGCGGCCACGGTACCAGCGAGATCCGAGCCGAGCGTCAGCGGCAACGGCTGGGGCAGCACGCTCTTGCCGGCACGAATCCAGGCGTCCCACGGCCCGACCCCGGCCGCCGCGACGCGGACCAGCACCTCGCCCGGGCCGGGCAGCGGGACCGGCACCTTGTCGAGGGTGATGACCTCGGGGCCGCCGAACCGGTGGACTCGGGCGGCGTCGGTCGCGCTGGGGAGCATCGTCGAGAACATGGTGTGGATCTCGTGAGCGTCGAGGGAGCGCACCCCGGAGCTTCCGCCCTCCGTTCGCGTCCGCCTCGCGCAGCTCGCCGAGCGGCCAGTCGCTCATCCAGCCGGCCTGGGCGTTGGGGGAGCCGCCGCCGCTGCCGGCGTTCCCGGATAGCGCGCCCCCTCGCCCCTGTCCCTCAGCTGGTCAGCCCCTTCAGGGGCCCGGTGCAGTATTTCGGGTCGCCGAACGACTCGGTGTCGACGCCCATCGCCTGCAGCAGCGAGACGAGCAGGTCGTTGTGCCCGACCTGCTTCGCCTGGGAGACGAATCGGCCCGTCTTGAAGTGGCCGGCGGCGCTCCCGGCGAGCACATAAGGGATGTTCTGGCGCAGGTGGTTGCCGTCGGCGTGCTCGTTCGTCCAGAAGATCACCGTGTTGTCGAAGACCGAGCCGTTGCCTTCCGGCATGCTCTTCAGCTTCGCGATGAGGTATGCGAGCTGCTCGGCGTAGAAGCGGCTGATCTTCGTGAGGCGCTGGCGGTTCACCGGGTCGGCGTAGCCGTTGTGCGCCATCGGGTGGTGCCCCTCGGTGATGTCCGGGCCGAGGAAGCTCAGCACCTTTGTCGTCGCGGAGTTCGTGAACTGGAGGCTCGCCACCCGCGTCAGATCGCAGGCGAGGGCCATGGCCATGAGATCCAGCTGGAGCCTCGTGACCTCGGGCATGTTCGCGACCTTGTCCGGGTCGACGTCCGGCGTCAGCTCCGGCGGCGCGCACGCCTCGGAGGTCGGCGCCACGCCGCGGTCGAGGCGCGAAGCGATGTCCTCCACCGACGCGAGGTGCCCCGCGAGCTTCTCCTGATCCGCGGCGCCGAGGCGCCGCTGCAACCGCTTGTAGTCGGCGGCCACCTTGTCGAGCACCGCCCTGCGCTGCTCGGTCTTCTTCGTCGCCGTCTCGGGCGTGACCGCCAGATCGGAGAAGAGGCGGTCGAACGCGGCGTAAGGGCTGTTCTCCGGCGGCAGCGGCTGCGCCGGGCCGCGGTAGGCGATGCGCGCGCCCACGTTCGCCCCGTAGACGAGCACGCCGAGCTCCAGCGACAGGAACTTGGTCCTCGTGCCGATGTGGTTCGCGATCTCCTGGTCGACCGAGATGCCGTCGGCCCAGCCGCACGACAGCCCCGCGTCGCCGGGGAAATCGCCCTCCTGCATCGGCCGCGCGGTCAGGCACTGCCCCGTGCCCTTCTGGTGCGCGTCGCCCGGCCCCGTGAGCGCCGACAGCGCGCTCACGTTGCCGAGGACCAGCAGATCCTCGTTGTGGTCCTTGAGCGGCGCCAGGATGGGCGACAGCTCCTCGCCGTTCTTGAGCTGCGACGACGACGGCCAGAAGTCCGGCGGGACGGTGCCGTTCGGCGTGTAGATGACGACGAAGCGCTTCGGGAACTCGGCCCCGAACGCGGCCCGCCCGGTCTGCTCCGACGCGGGGGCGAGCCGCTTCGAGCAGCCCATCACCTCGAGGAACGGCAGCGCGAGCGCCGCGCCGCCGAGGCCCCGGAGCACGGCGCGGCGGCTGAGTCGGAACGGCTTCATCACGGCTCTCCTTCTGCGCCGCCCTCTGCGGCGCCTGCTGCGCGGATCATGCGCCGGTAGCGGAACGCGTCGGTCTGGGTGAGCGCCACGAGCAGCGCCCGGATGTTGTACCCGGACGCCTCGAACGCCTGCGTCGCCTGCGCGAGGCTGCAGCCGTCCTCGCTCTGCTCGGCGCGGCCGTAGCCGAAGCGGAACCACTGCTTCACCACGCACGCGCGCACCTGCTCGCTCTGCGCGAGCCGGTGCGCGAGCTCGACCGCCCCGTCGAACGGACCGTCGATGTCGGTCTGCGTGAGCTCGCCGCTCGCGTCGACAGGGATGCCGTTCTCGGCGTCGCGCCAGCGGCCGAGCGCGTCGTAGTGCTCGAAGCCGAACCCGATCGGGTCGAGCAGCGCGTGGCAGCTCTTGCACCCCGGATCCGAGACGTGCTGGGCGAACTGCTCGCGGGTCGTCTTCGTCGGGTCCACCATGGGCGGCTCCGGGACCACGTCCGGCGGCGGCGGCGGGATCTGGCAGAGCAGGCTCTGGCGCACGAACCGGCCGCGGTGGACCGGCGAGGACCGGTTCGGCTTCGCGTAGAGCGCGAGCAGCCCGGCGTGCGTCACGAAGCCGGCGCGCTGCGACGGATCGAGCTCGACCCGCTCGAACGCGTCGCCCTTCGGCCCGCCCTTGACGCCGTAGAACGCGGCGAGCTCCCGGTTCATCATCGAGTACGGCGCCGTGAACAGCGCGCTCACGCCCGCGTCCTCTTCGAAGATCGCGTGGTCCAGGAACGCCTCGGTCTCGGCCTGGAAGAGCGGCAAGAGCTCGTCGTCGTACTCGGGGTAGAGCTCCGGATCCTTCCCGCCCGCGGCGATCTCGTCGATCTTCGCGAGCCCGAGCCACTGGCGGTGGAAGCTCTTCACGGCCTCGCGCGCCCGCGGGTCCTCCAGCATGCGCCGCGCCTGGGCCTCGATCTCCGCGGCGGTGCCGAGCGCCCCCTGCTCGGCGGCGGCGAAGAGCGCGCCGTCGGGCATCGTGCCCCAGAGCAGGTAGGAGAGACGCGAGGCGATCTCGTAGGACGTGAGCGGCACGACGTCGTCCTCCACCGGATCCGGCATGCCGAGCTCGACCCGGTAGAGGAAGTGCGGCGACTGCAGCATCGCCTGGAGGACGAGCGCGAGGCCGGTCGACGCGTCGTCGGGCGCGTCCCCGAGGGCGATCCCGCGCCGGAAGAGCGCGACGAAGTCGGCGATCTCGTCCTCGGCGAGGGGCCGCCGGAACGCCCGCTTGCCGAACGACGCGACGAGCGCCGCGACCTCGCCGCGGCACGCCTCGCCCGCCGCGGCCTCGAGGCACGCGGGCGCCTCGCGGACGAGCTTGCCCACCGCGCGCGCCGCGACGCCCTCGGCCGCCGTCATGTACTGCTCGGCGAGCAGCGGGCTCACCACGAGCGCCGCCGCCTGGTTGTTGAAGCCGAGCGACTCCTCTTCTGGCACGAAGCCCTTCGCAGGGCGGCTGTCGTCGCCCAGGAGATCGAAGATCGTGTTGTCGTACTCCGCGCGGGTCATCCGGCGGAGCGGCGACTCGCCGGGCTCGATCGCGGTGCACAGCGGGGCCGTCGCCTCTCCGTCTCCATCGTGCGCGGGCAAATCGCCGTATTGACCTGTGCAGGAGGCGAGGAGGAGCAGGCCGATGGGCCAGCGGAGACTTCGTGGTTCAGCCATGATGCCTCGTCAGCGAGCGCGGGGAGGAGCCGACGGCGGGATCGCGCGCCGCCGTGCCGCGCGCGCCCTCTCGCCATCTTCCGGGGAGCCTATGGCAATCCGCTCCTCCAGGATAGGCGCCGCGCGAGGAGAGGGCGAATCAAGTGGGAGCTTGGGGCCGATGCGATCCTCCCATGCGCGCTCGCCTTACCGCGGGCGCGCTGTGTGGCGGTTTGTCGCAAACGACCCCGGATCGCCGCGGGATGTCGCCGACTCGGTCTCTCGAAAGCGACGCTCGACCCGCGACGTGAAGAGCGACTATGCTCGCGCTCGATGCCAACGAGGCGCACGCTCGCCTGTCCTTTGTTTCCCGCGCAATCGCGGCGCCGCGCGCGCCGCTCCCATGCGGCCGCGCTGCTCGGCGCGGCGCTCGCCGCGCTCGCCGCGCCCCCGTCCGCGCGCGCCGCCGAGGTCGCGGCGGCGCTCCGCCCCGAGGCCGCGGAGCGCGACGAGGGGCGCGCTCCGCCTGACGCGGGGGCCGCCGTGGGGACCGAGCTCTTCAGCGCTGGAGTCGATCTCGAGATCGCAGGTCGTACGCTGTCCTATACGGATCTGCTCTCCGAGAACCTCCGCACCTACGAGGTGCTCGGCGTGCCCATACCGTCGCTCCGGGCGGAGCTGTACCCGCTCGCGCGCAGCGCCTTGCCGGTGCTCCGCGATCTCGGGATCGCCCTCTCGTACGCGCGCGCCGTCGGCCTCGACTCGGAGGGCGCCGGGGGAGCGAGCGTATCGACCTCCTTCAGCCGGCTGCACGCCGGCCTCAAGGGCCGTTATCGCCCTGCTGGCCAGGCTGGGCCGGTCCTGTTCGCGAGCGGCGGACTCTGCTGGACCGACTTCGACGTCGCGCCGACCGGCGACCCGTCGCGCGACGCAGCGGCGGTGTCTTACGTCGCCCTGCGCCTCGGCGCGGACGGCCGCCTCCCTGTCGGCCCGGTCGCGCTGGAGGCGGGCGCGGGCTACCAGGCGCCGCTCTCGATGGGCGCCCTCGCGTCGTATTTCCGCGAGCCCAGCGCCGGCGGCGTCGACCTCCGCGTCGCGGTCGCCGTCCCGTTCGCGCCGGGGCTCGAGGCGCGCGCCGGGGCGTCGTATGCGCGGTTCTTCTATGACTTCGACTCCGAGCCCGGGGACCCGTACATCGCCGGCGGGGCGCTCGATCAGCTCTTCGGCGCTCACCTGGGGGTTGCTTATTATGGGTACTGAGGTGCGCGGAGCGCGCGCGGCGCGCCGCGCGTCCGGCCTCCGCCGCGGCTTCTGGGCGGCGGCCGCGCTCGCCGCGCCGGCCTTGCCGCTGCTCGCGGGGTGTCCCGGCAGGATCGACGACAAAACGCGGTTCGAGACGCCCGACGACCGCCCGCCGGCCGGCTGCGCCGACGTGCCTTCGGCGTTCGCCGAGCGCTGCGGCGGCGCGAGCTGCCACGGCCCGGGCGAGCCCGCGGCCGCCCTCGACCTCGTCACGCTCGGCGTCGGCGATCGCGTCGTCGGGCGCCCGGCCCAGAGCTGCGCGGGGGTGCTCGCCGACCCCGACCGGCCGGAGAAGAGCGTGCTCTACGCGAAGCTCACGGACGCGCCGTCCTGCGGCGCGCGCATGCCGCTCGGCGGGCTCCCGTACTCGTCCGAGGAGCTCGCGTGCGTGGCCGCGTGGATCGCGGAGCTCGCGCCGGCCGCGTGCAGCGGCCCCGACTGCGGCTGTCCCGGGTGCGTGTGCGCGCCCGGCGCGCAGGAGGCGTGCTACTCCGGCTCGGAGGAGACGCGCGGCGTCGGGCGCTGCGCGGACGGCACCCGCACCTGCAACGCCGAGGGCACCTCGTGGGGCCCGTGCACCGGCGAGGTCCTGCCCGCGTTCGACGCGTGCGACACGCCCGAGGACGAGGACTGCGACGGGCGCGCGCCCGCCTGCGAGGAGGTGTGGAGCCGCGCCTTCGGCGACGCGAACGGCCAGTACGCCCGCGCCGTCGCCGTCGACGCGGACAGGAACGTGATCGTCGCCGGCCAGATGGAGGGCACCGTCGACTTCGGCGGCGGCCCGCTCACGGCCACGGGCGCCGACGCGTTCGTGGCGAAGTTCGACAAGTTCGGCACCCACCTCTGGAGCAAGCGCTTCGCGGGCGACGGCAACCAGTTCGCGATGGCGCTCGCGGTCGACCCGGCCGGCGACATCGTCGTGGCGGGCCGCGCGTTCGGCAGCGTCGACCTCGGCGGCGGCGTGCTCGTGTCGCACGGGGCCGACGACGTGTTCGTCGCCAAGCTCGACGGAGACGGCGAGCACGTCTGGAGCCGGATGATCGGCGGATCCGGCGCGGACCGCTGCGATCGCGTCGCCGTCGATCCGGCGGGCGGCGTCCTCGTGGCGGGCGGCTTCCACGGCGAGGTCGACGTCGGCGGCGCCGTGCTCACGAGCGCGGGCCTGCGCGACGCCTTCGTGCTGCGGCTCGCCCCGGGGGACGGCCGCACGCTGCTCGCCCTGCGCGCCGGCGACGAGGGCGACGACTACGCCCACGGGATCGCGGCCGACGCGGACGGCAACCTGCTCGTCGCGGGTCATTTCTCGGGCTCGATCGATCTCGGCGGGGCGCCGCTGGTGAGCGCGGGGCTCTCGGACGTCTTCCTGGCCAAGCTCGGCCCCTCGGGCGACCACCTGTGGAGCGCCCGGTTCGGCGGCGCCGAGGCCGACGAGGCCCACGACGTCGCGGTTCACGGGGCGACGGGCGACGTGGTGCTCACGGGCACGTTCGCGTCGACCATCGACTTCGGCGGCGGGCGGCTGACGAGCGCCGGCGGGCGGGACCTGTACGTCGCCCGGCTCTCCAGCGACGGCGCGCACGTCCTGAGCCGGCGCTTCGGCGACGCGGAGGACCAGCTGCTCACCGACTTCGAGACGGGCGCGCGCGCGAGCGCCGACGTGGACGCCGGCGGCAACATCGTGCTCGCGGGGCCGCTCTTCGGCGCGGCGGACTTCGGCGGCGGGCTGCTGAAGAGCCGGGGCAAGACCGACGTTTACCTGGTCAAGCTCGGCCCCTCGGGCGCTCACCTGTTCAGCTCGCTGTTCGGAGACGGTCAGACGCAGGTCGGCCTGGACGTCACGGCGGACTCAGGAGGGAGCGTGCTGCTCGCCGGCCGCTTCTACGGCAAGCTCAACTTCGGTCAGGGGGCGCTCTCGGGCGCGGGCCAGGGGGATGCGTTTCTGACGAAACTTTCCCTCTAGCCCCCGGTTGTAAAATTGGCGCACTGATGTACAAACCCGCTGTCTGCTGAACTGTCTCACGCAAGCGACCCCATCCGACCCTGTGCAAATTTGCCTCGCCTGAGGCAGGCTGGATGCTCGCTTGCTGCTGGCGCGGGCCCGCTGCTGCCATTCCGGCCTCGTTTCCAGCTTCTCCGAGGTGGCATGTTCTCTGCTGACCGTGGCTCGACCGCGCGCGAGCCGCGCACCCCCCTATTTGGAGGACTCCTGTCGAGCCTGCGGGCGAGTCCGGAGGAGCAGAGGTATGCGCATCCTGCTTATCACAAAGGTCTTCCCGAACGCGATGAACCCCGGCCAGGCGCCGTTCAACCGGCGGCAGTTCGCCGCGCTGTCGCGTTATTGTGACATCGACGTCTTCGCCACCATCCCCTGGTTTCCGGGAGCTTCCAGGTTCTCCAAGTGGTCAATCGCGGACAACGCGCCTCGCGAGGAGGTGATCGAGGGATTGCCGGTGCGCCACCCGCGGTTCCTGTACCTGCCGAAGGTCGCGCCGTACCTCAACGGCCCGCTCTACGCGGCCTCGATGCTCTTCGAGCTCGCGCGGCACCACCCGGCGCCGGACGTGATCGTCGGATCGTTCGCCTACCCGGACGGCTTCGCCGCGGTGTGCCTGGCGGAGCTGCTCGGCGTCCCGGCCGTCGTCAAGGTGCACGGCTCGGACATCGACGTGCTCTCCCAGCAGCCGGCGGTGCGGCCCGCGCTAGAGTGGGGGCTCCGGCGCGCGACGCGCGTCGTCGCCGTGAGCAAGCAGCTCGCCGAGGGGGTCCACGCGCTCGGCGTCCCGCGCGATCGCATCGACGTCGTCATGAACGGCGTCGATCGCGCCATGTTCCGGCCGCGCGACCGGGGCGAGGCCCGCGCCGCCCTGGGCCGCGCCGCGGACCGCCGGACGCTGCTCTACGTCGGCCACCTGCTCCGCGACAAGGGCGCGCTCGACGCGATCGCCGCCTTCGAGCGGGTCGCCGCGGCGCACCCGGACATCGACCTCGTGCTGGTCGGGAGCGGCGCCGACGAGCAGGCCTGCCGCGCGGCGGCGGAGCGGCTCGGCGACCGCGTCCTCTTGACGGGCCGCCAGCCGCACGACCAGGTGGCGCGCTGGGTCGCCGCCTGCGATGCGCTGGTGCTGCCGAGCCACCACGAGGGCACGCCCAACGTCGTGATCGAGTCGATCGCGTCCGGCCGCCGCGTGGTGGCGACGCGGGTCGGCGGCATCCCCGACGTGCTGAGCAGCCCCGAGCTCGGCGAGCTCGTCTCGCCCGGCGATCTGCCCGCGCTGTCCCGGGCCATGGTGCGCGCGGCGTACGCGCCGTACGATCCCGAGCGGATCGCGGCGATCTCGGGGTGCAAGGGGTGGGACGAGAGCGCCCGCGCCTTCTACGACTCGATCCTCGCCGCGCGGGGCGAGCGGCCGCTGCCGGCGGTGGTCGAGAAGCGCCCGGTGCTCCAGCTCGACGGGCAGCCCCCTCCGTCCGCGCGCTGGGCGCCGCCGCCCGCCTCGCGGCGGTTCCCCGAGGTCGCGGTCGGCCAGGCCTGAGGCGGCCGCGCGGCGCGGGGTCAGCCAGGCCTGAAGGCGCGCGGCGGCGGCCTGAAGGCGCAGGGCGGCCCCGCGCTGGCCGGGGTCCGCCTCAGGCCACCGGCACGGCCTTGTCGGGCCGCAGGCGCACGGTGGGGCCGGGATCCGGGGGCGGGGGCTCGGCGCGCGGCATCGCGGCGCGCGCGGCCCAGAAGCTCCGCGCGTCCTCCGGCGTCCAGGGCGGCTCCGGCGCGCACGCCTCGAGCGCGGCGAGCAGCTCGCGCGCGCTCTGGTATCGGTCGCCGGGCCGCTTGGCGAGGCACCGCATCACCACCTCTTCCAGCTCCGACGAGAGCGGCCACGGCGCGCGGAGCGACGGCGGGATCGGCGGCATCGTCATGTGGGAGTAGACGAGCTTGCCGAAGCTCCGGCCGTCGAACGGGGCCACCCCCGTCAGCAGGTAATAGAGCGTGACCCCGAGCGAGTAGATGTCGCTGCGCGCGTCGACCGCGCCGGCCGAGATCATCTCCGGGGACATGTAGGTCGGCGTTCCCTTGATCACGCCGACGTCCGTCATGCTCGCGTCCCCTTCGAGGGTCACCTGCTTCGCGATCCCGAAGTCGAGCACCTTGAGCACGTCTTGCTCGTCGCCGACGCGCGTGATGTAGAGGTTGTGCGGCTTGATGTCGCGGTGGATGACGCCCGCGTCGTGCGCCTCCGCCAGCGAGAGGCAGATCTGCCGCGCGAAGTGCACGACGCGCGAGGGGGGCATCGGGCCGTGATCGCGCACCAGGGTGGCCAGGTCGGCGCCGGCCAGGTGCTCCATCGCGATGTAGAAGATGCCGTCGCTGCTCGCCCCGAAATCGAAGATCCGGATGGTGTGCGGCGACGTGAGCCGGCTCGTCGCGCGCGCCTCGCGCTCGAAGCTGCGCACGTCGCCCTCGGACTTGCTCTCGCTGCGGAGCAGCTTCAGCGCCACGTCGCGGCGGAGCGACTCGTCCCACGCGAGCCACACCTCGTTCTGCCCGCCCCGGCCGACCGGCGCCACGAGCCGGTAGCGGCCGAGCTTGCGGGCCTCGTAGACCTGCTGGCGCGCCGACCAGAGGCCGTGGCTCGCCGCCGACACGAGGATCGCGGTGGCGAGCACGAAGATGTAGTTGCAGGCGAACACCACGAGCGACCGCGGCGACGTCCACTGCGCCGCGAGCGACGGGTCGAGCGACGCCCCCGCGCCCATGATGATCGGGAAGCTGAGCGCCACGGGGAGCGTCATCCGCAGCGAGCGCGTGAAGTGCGTGGGCAGGATCGTCGCGTCGACGAGCATCACGATCGACAGCCCGTGCATGTAGTTCCAGGTGAGATCCCCGAACTCCAGGGCCATCACCGAGATCAGCCCCCCCGTGCTCCAGACCGCGAACACGTGGGCCGCGTCGAGGAGCTCGGCCGAGGTCTGCTCGCGCCGCGCGAGGAGGTAGAGCCAGAGCAGGATGATCTCGCCGAGCAGCCGGTAGAGCAGCAGCCGCGCGATGGAGGCGCTCGGAAACACCGCCAGCACGACGAACACGTCGAGCGCCGCGAAGGTGGGCCAGGTCACCAGCGCGGTGGGGAGGCCCCGCGCCATCGCGCGGCGCTCCTCCGTCGAGCTCGGGCCGGAGGCTCCCTGGGATCCCGTCGGATGAGAGCTGCTCGAGGCGTTCATGGTGCGGCGCGGCCCAGGGTGCAGGCCGCATTGGAGCGCTGCGCTGGCGGGGAGTCAAAGCGCACGTCGCCCCCGCGGAGCGGCGAGCGCGATCGCGCGGAATCGCGCGGAGAGGAAGCTGCTACAGTGCCGCGCGATGCCGGAGCGATGCCCGTGGGTGACCGCGGATCCCGAGTATGTCGCCTACCACGACGAGCAGTGGGGCGTGCCGCTGCACGACGACCAGGCGCTCTTCGAG
Source organism: Sorangium sp. So ce836 (assembly GCF_028553905.1). Classification (NCBI taxonomy): domain Bacteria; kingdom Pseudomonadati; phylum Myxococcota; order Polyangiales; family Polyangiaceae; genus Sorangium; species Sorangium sp. So ce836. The sequence continues at coordinate 2,076,056 of NZ_CP102233.1, forward strand.
ATGCTGATCCTCGAGGGCGCGCAGGCGGGGCTCAGCTGGCTCACCGTGCTGCGCAAGCGCGCGGCGTACCGCGAGGCGTTCGCGGGCTTCGACCCGGCCCGCGTGGCCCGCTTCACGCCCGCGCGCGTCGAGGAGCTCCTCGCGAACCCCGGGATCGTGCGCAACCGGCTCAAGGTCGCGTCGGCCGTCGTCAACGCGCAGCGCTTCCTCGAGGTGCAGCGCGAGCACGGCAGCTTCGACGCGTACCTCTGGGGCTTCGTCGGCGGCGCGCCCGTGGTCAACGCGTTCCGCGCGCTCGCGGAGGTCCCGGCGAAGACGGAGGTCTCGGACGCGCTCAGCAAGGATCTCGCGCGCCGCGGCTTCAAGTTCGTCGGCTCGACCATCTGCTATGCGCTCATGCAGGCGACCGGGATGGTCAACGATCACCTCGTGGGCTGCTTCCGGTACGAGCAGGTGAAGGCCATCGCCGGCGCTCGGGCCGGCTCGGGGAAGAAGCGGAGATGAAGCAGGGGAGCGCGCGCGTGATCCTCGACAGGCAGCACGACCACCGCGACCGGGCGCTCTGCGGCGCCGGCGTCCCGGTGGGCGGTCACCCGCGCGGGCGATGCGCCGCGCCGCGCGAGCCCTGACGTCCCGTGGCGAAGATCGGCTACTACGTCCACGGCCGCGGGCGCGGGCACGCGAGCCGCGCGCTCGCGATCGCGGGAGCCCTCCGCGAGCGCGGCCACGAGCTCAGGATCTACGGCGGCGGCCAGGCGGCGGACCTGCTCGGCGCCCTCCCGGAGCACCGCCTCGTCCGGCCCATCTACCCCGGCCTCGGGGGCGTCATCGAGCTCCCGCGCCGCCTCGCCAAGGAGCTCGTCGAGCAGGCGGATTTCCGGCCCGACGCCCTCCTGAGCGACGGCGACGTGCCCTCGCTGCTCGCCGCCCGCGCGCTCGGGATCCCCGCGGTCGCGCTCGGCCACGACCTCCTCTTCAAGCGCTGCCGCCTGCCCGAGGCGCTGCCGCGCCTCGATGTGCTCGCCTGCCGCCGGACCACGTGGGCCGTCACCCGGCGGACCTACGCGGTCGCCGTCCACTTCCTGCCCGCCGAGCCGGCGATGCCGCGCACGATCGTCGCGCGCCCGGCGCCGCGGCGGCCGCCCGCGGGCGCGGGGCAGGGGATCGAGCCCGGCGCCGTCGTCTGCTACTTCCGCGATCGCAACGCGCGGGCGGCGATCGAGCTCGTCGCGGCCGGCGGGCGGCGCGTGATCGCGTTCGGCGACCCGGACCTCCGCGTGCCCGGGGTGCGGGCGATGCCGTTCGACAGCCGCGATTTCCTCGCCCACCTCGCCGCCGCGTCCGCCGTCGTGGCCTCGGCCGGGAGCAACCTGCTCGCCGAGTGCGTCCTCGCGGGCAAGCCCGTGCTCGCCCTCCACGAACGGCGCGATCACGAGCAGGCGCTCAACGCGAGCCTGGCCGCGGCCGCGGGGGTCGCCGTCGCGAGCTCGTTCGCGTCGCTCTCGTCGCGCTGCGTGGCGCGCTTCTTCGAGCGCGTCCGCGCAGGCGACTTCGCGCGCGTCGACCTCGCGGGCTCGCTGCCGGACGCGCCCTCGGCCGTGCTCGCCATGCTTGATGAGGCGCGCCGAATGGCCTAGGTGCATCGCCGCGTTCGCACTCGCGCGACGATGGCAGGTGGTGAGATAGGCACGAGGTTTGCTAAACGTCCCCGTCGATTCGGAGTGACGAGGGCGAGGAATCGCTGCTGTGGCGAGCAGCAGGCTGCGCTCGCGGGCGCAGGACGACACGGCTGCCAGGAGCGCGACACGAACGTCATATCGCCCGTCGCGCCGCGCGCGCCGGCCGTTGACGAAGGGCTGCGCCGCTTCTCGAAGGAGCAACGAAGATGACCATGGATGCAATTCGGCCGCTGGGTGAGCACCGCATCGATCGCGCACAGCACGAGGCGATCGCGTCGGTGCGCCACGCTCCATCGACGGGATCGGCGCGGGGAGGGCATTCCCCCGCCCGGGCGCAGGCGGCTCTTCCTGAAAATCCCTTCGCTGCCCTCTCCGGAGCCAACGGGCGGCCGCTCAAGGTCGCCATCCTCAGCGACTTCACGCGCATTCCTTACGCGAACGGGGCGGTCTTCCAGACGCGGGCCCTGTATCGCGCGCTCAACACCTGTGGTCACCAGGCAACACTGATCGGACCCCGGGATCCGGACGCCTCGGCCGACGAGATGCCCCCCGGCACCGTCGCCCTGCCGAGCGTGCCGCTGCGCACCTATCCGGGGGTGCACCTGCCGATGCCCCTGGAGTCCTTCGTGTTCGATCCGATGCGGTGGGATTTCGACATCTGCTTCGCCCAGACCACGACGCTCCTGGTCGAGTTCGGCATCTGGTTGCGCAAGATGCGCGGAATCCCGCTGCTCTGCGTGAACACGACGCACCTCGCGGCCGCGTACGACGTGCTCCTGCCCGAGCGCGTGTCCCGGATCGGCGCGGTCCACACGGTGCTCCACAAGACGCTGCGCGCCCCGATGGAGCGGCTCTTCGTGGATCTCTACAACCAGGGCGACGGGCTCGTCGTGCTGAGCGAGGGTCTGCGCGACTACTGGCGCGAACGGGGGGTGGCGGTGCCCATCCACGTCATCCCGCGGATGGTCCCCGAGGACGTGTTCGATCGCCCGCTCGGCCCCGACCCGTACGCGCCGCTGCTCGAGGAGCGCGGGCTCGACGTGCGCGGCCCGCGCTTCGTCTGCGCCGGGCGCCACACGCGCGAGAAGTCGCAGCACCGCCTGATCCGCATCTTCGCCGAGCACATCGCCCCGCACCACCCGCAGGCGACGCTCACGCTGGTCGGCGACGGGCCCGACAGCGCGGCGTACGCGGCGCTCGCGCGGGAGCTCGGCGTCGCCCGGCGGGTCATCATGACGGGCGAGGTGCCGTACAGCCGCATCTCGGACTACTACCGGCACGCGACCGCCTTCCTGCACGCGTCGCTGAGCGAGACGTTCGGCAACGTGCTCAGCGAGGCGCTCTGGTGCGGCACCCCGACGGTGGCGTTCGCCGACGGCATGGGCGTGAGCTCGCAGATCCAGAGCGGCTACAACGGCCTGCTGCTCGATCCCGGCCGCGGGGCGCTCGCGGAGGACAGGGCGAACGCCGCGTTCGGCAACGCCGCGCTCGCGCTCGCGCGCGACCCGCAGGCGGCCGCGCGGCTGGGGAGCGCGGCCGCGCAGCGCGCGCGCGAGCGGTCCTCGCCGATCGTGGTGCAGCGGATGCTCGCGAACGCCTTCGTGAACGCGCGCGAGCACGCCCGGGAGGCCGGGATCCGGCCGCTCGTCGAGGGGCCGAAGGCGCTCCAGTGGCTGGAGACTTTTCGGCACTTCCGCTCGTGGGTGGGTTTCACCGGCGGCCTGTTCGCCTTCGGACACCTGCGCCCGGCCGCGGCGCCGCGGCCGAAGGGCATCCAGCCGTCGTTCTGCGCGTGAGGTCCTTCTCGCCATTGACCGCCGTGCGCGCCTTCCGCGCGTGGTAAGACCGGCCCGGCGCCGCCCTCCGCGCGGCGCCGGCTCGAGGTGTTCTTCAGCATGCTCCTCAGGATGATCGGGGCGCTCGTCGACTTCAGCGGGCGACGTCCCTGGCTCGTGATCGGCCTGGCGATCGCCGCCATGGCAGGGCTATGGGGTTACGCTTCGCGGCTCGAGCTGCGCACGGAGCTCCGGGAGCTCTTGCCGAGCGACAGCCCGGCATTCATGGCCTACGAGCGCCAGGCCAAGCGCGTGGACGGCGGCGCGCAGCTCATCGTGATCGCCGAGTCGCCGGACCGCGGCGCGAACGAGCGGTTCATCGACGCGCTCTCGGAGCAGCTGGAGGAGCCGCTCCGGCGGCGCGCGGCCTGCGTCGCGGCGTGCGCCGACGACGCGTGCCGGAGCGCGTGCGGGCCCGCGTCGCTCATCCGCTACGTGGAGACCGGCACCAAGGACGTGCGCCGCTTCTTCGACGAGAACAAGTGGCTCTACGCGGGCGTCCGGGAGCTCGAGCAGGCGGACGAGGCGATCGAGCTCGAGATCGCGCTCCGCAGCGGCCTCATCGACGACCTCGAGGCGGGCGAGGGCGGCGGCGCGAGCGGCGCCGCCAGCGGGGGCGAGGCGGGCGCGCCGGCGAAGAAGGGCCTGTCGCTCGACGACACGTGGGCGGAGCTCCAGCGGCGGCTGAAGAAGATCGACGAGTTCCCGAGCGGCTACTTCTCCACGCCCGACGGCCGCATGGTCGCGATCCGCATCGTCTCGCGGAGCGCCGGGATGGGCGATCGCAGCGCGGCCAAGCTCCTCGACGAGGTGACCGCGCTCGTCGGGCGCCTCGATCCGGCGAAGTTCCACCCGGCCATGCAGGTCGGGTACGCCGGCGACATCCCGAACGCGATCGCCGAGCAGAAGTCGCTCGTGAGCGAGGCGGTGTGGGCCACGGTCATCGCCCTCGTGCTGATCCTCGGCGGCGTGGTGCTCTACTACCGCTCGCCCTGGTCGCTGATCGTGATCGCCCTGCCCACGGCGTTCGGCGCGAGCGCCGGGTACGCGTTCGCGACGGCGACGTACGGCTACGTGAACACGGTCGGCGCGTTCCTCGGGGCGATCATCGTCGGCAACGGGGTCAACTACCCGATCGTGCTCCTGTCCCGCTACCGCGACTTCCGCGCGCGCGGCATGGCGGCGGACGAGGCGCGGCGCGAGGCGGTCGTCAACGCGTTCCGGGCCGAGCTCGTGGGGGCGTGCGTGGCGGCGATCGCGTACGGGTCGCTCACGATCACGCATTTCCGGGGGTTCAGCCAGTTCGGCACGATCGGCTTCGTCGGGATGCTCATGGTGTGGGCGTCCATCGTGCCGCTCGTGCCGGCCACGCTCGTCGCCATCGAGCGCGTCCAGGCGAGGCTCCCGCGCTGGCTGCGCGATCCGGCGCCGCGCGTCTCGGACGAGGGCACCGCCGGGCCCGGGGCGCGGCTGCTCGCCCGCGTCACGAGGCGGTGGCCGGTCGTGGTCCTCGCCGTGGCGCCGGCCGTCCTGATCCTCGCGGCGTGGAAGCTCCCCGCGTACGTGAAGGACCCGTGGGAGTACAACTTCGCGCGCCTCGGCTCGAAGAGCTCGCGGGAGAAGGGCGCGGGGAGCTGGTCGCTCAAGGCGTCCGAGGTGTTCGGCGGCAAGATGAACGTCGCGGGCGCGATGATGCTGGCGGACACCCCCGAGCAGGTGCCGGCCATCAAGGCGCAGATCCTGGCGAACGACGCGAAGGACCCGGAGGGCAAGCTCGTGGCCGACGTCGCGACCATCGCGGACGTCCTCCCCGGCTCGCCCGAGGAGCAGCGCCAGAAGCTCGAGATCCTGGGGCGGATCCGCGACCGGCTGACCCCGCGCGTGCTGAAATCGCTGTCCCCGGAGGATCGGGAGCGCGCCCTGCAGATGCGGCCGCCGGAGGCCCTGCGCGTGATCACGCCCCACGATCTGCCCGACCTCATCCGGCGGCGGTTCGAGGAGAACAACGGGGTCGTGGGCACGGTGTTCTACGTGAAGTACAAGAACAACGTCTCGTTCTCGAACGGCAAGAACCTCCTCCGGATGGCGAACACGACCGGCAACGTTGTCCTCCCCGACGGGACGCACGTCATCACGGCGAGCAGGCCGACGGTCTTCGCCGAGATGATCCGGTCGATGGAGCGCGACGGCCCGCTGGCGACGGCGGTGTCGTTCCTGGCCGTCACCGGCGTGGTCGTGCTCGCGACCGGGAGCCAGATGGGCGCTTTCTCGGTGCTGTCGGCCCTCGTGCTCGGCGTGCTCGGGACGGCGGTCGCGATGGCCATGCTCGACGTGAAGATCAACTTCCTGAACTTCATCGCGCTCCCGATCACCTTCGGCATCGGCTGCGAGTACCCGTTCAACGTCTTCGATCGCGCGCGCCTGCTCGGCGGCGACGTGGCGCTCGCGCTGAAGCGCTCGGCCGGGCCGGTGGCGCTCTGCAGCTACACGACCGTGCTGGGCTACGGGTCGCTCGTCTTCGCCGACAACCAGGCGCTGAACTCGTTCGGCTGGGTCGCGGTGAGCGGCGAGATCGCGTGCGTGGCGAGCGCGCTCCTGTTCCTGCCGGCGCTGCTCCACGTGATGAGCCGCTCCGGGGCGCTCAAGCGCGCCTGGAAGGGCGGCCTGCTCTGGAGAGGGAGCCACCACTCGTGAAGATCCTCGACGTCGCGGAGTTCTTCTCGTCGCGCGGGGGCGGCGTGCGGTCGTACCTCGAGGAGCTCGTGCGCCAGGGGAGCCGGCGCGGCCACGAGGTGGTCGTCGTGGCGCCCGGGCCGCGCGACGAGGTGGTGCCGCTCGAGCAGGGCCGCATCGTGCGGGTGGCCGGCCCGCCGATGCCCTACGACCCGACGTACCACGCCCTCCTCCGGCTCGGCGCGGTCCGCGCGATCATCCGCCGCGAGGCGCCCGACGTGCTGCAGGCGAGCGCGCCGTACACGGCCGCGCTCGTCGCGGCGACCGAGCGCGGGGTCCCGCTCCGCACGTTCGTGTACCACTCCGACCAGATCAGCACGTACGCCGCGCCGCTGCTCGACCGGCTGCGCCCGCGCGCGGTCGCCCGCGCCCTGGAGGGCGCGCTGTTCGCCTGGCCGCGGGCCCTGTCGCGGCGGTTCGACGCGACGATCGCCCCGGGGACGTTCATCGCCGAGCAGCTCCGCGCGCACGGCTGTGAGCGCGTCCACCGCGTCACCTTCGGCGTGCGCCGCGAGTCGTTCGACCCCTCCCGCGCCGACGCCGCGCTGCGGCGGAGCCTGCTCGGGCGGTTCGCGGACGACCCCTCGGCGGCGCTGTTGCTCGTCGCGTGCCGGCTCGCCGTCGAGAAGCGGGTCGCGCTCGTGATCGACGCCGCGCGGGAGCTCGCGGCGCGGCGCCCGGTGGCGCTGGCGGTGCTGGGCGACGGGCCCGAGCGGGCGCGGCTCGAGCGGCGCGCGGCCGGGCTGCCGCAGGTGAGCTTCCTCGGCTTCGCGAAGGACCGCGCCACCTACGCGGCGCTGCTCGCCAGCGCCGACGTGTTCGTCCACGGGGGCGCCGCCGAGACGTTCGGCTTCGTGCTGGGCGAGGCGCTCTGCTCGGGCCTGCCGCTGGTCGTCCCCGCGGCCGGCGCGGCCATGGACTTCGTGAGCCCCGGCGCCGCGGAGGCGTATCCGCCGCGCGCCCCGGCCGCCGAGGTCGCCGCCGCGATCGAGCGGGTGCTGGAGCGCCCCCGGGCCGAGCGCGCCGCGGCGGCCCGCGCCGCGGGCGAGCGGCTACCCGCGAGCGACGAGCACTTCGACGCGCTCTTCGCGCTGTACGCGGACCTGCTCGGCCGCGGCCAGGGCGGCGGGCGCGCCGGCGGCGGGCCGCCTCGCGATGGCTGAGCCGCCGGAGCGCCGGAGCGCCCGAGCGCCTGGATCGTTGCGATGGAGTCCGCGACCGTGCGCCCGTTCCTGCTGATCTCGCCGTATTTCGCGCCCCAGACGAGCGTGGGCGCGTTCCGCTGGGTGAAGCTCGCGCGGCACCTGCCGCGCCACGGCTTCCGTCCCGTGGTCCTGTCCGCGACCTTCCCCGGAGACGCGCGCGACGACGGGCTCCTCGCGGCGCTGCCGCCCGAGGTGGAGGTCGCCGATGCGTTCCTCGACCCGGCCGTGCTCGCCGCGGAGGCCGCGTTCGCCGCCGTGCGCGCGCGCGTGCCGCGCCGGGCGGGGCCCGGGGGCCCGCTCGTGGGGCTCCGCCCGTTCCGGGCGCTCACCGATCGCTGCACCCTGCACGCGCCCCACGCCGCGCGCGTGGCCGTCGCGCTCGCCCGCCGCGCCGGCGCGCAGGCCGTCGTGGTGAGCGCCGGCCCGTTCTCCGCCTGCCCGGTGGGGCTCCACGTGAAGCGCGCGCTCGGCGTGCCGCTCGTCTTCGATCTGCGCGACCCGTGGTCGCTGCACGAGACCGGCCACGGCCCCCCGTCCGGCCTGGCCGAGCGGGCGCGGCGCGCCGTCGTGCCGCGCCTCGAGCGCCGCTGGCTCGCGGGCGCCGACCACGTGATCCTCAACACGAGGAGCGCGCTCGAGGCCTACCGCGCGCGCTTCCCCGAGCTCGCGACGAAGTCGTCGTTCGTGCGCAACCACTTCGATCTCGCGCTGTACGTGCCGGCCCCCGCGCCGGAGCCGCCGCGCTCGTTCGTCATCCTCCACCTCGGCACGCTGCGCGAGGAGACCTCGGCCGACGCGATCGGGGCCGTGCTGCGGCGGCTGATCGACCGCGAGCGGCTGGCCCCTGGCGAGCTCGTCCTGCGGCAGATCGGCCGGACGTCCGCCTACGATCGCGACCGCTTCGAGCGGCTCGGGCTCACCCCGTACATCGAGATCCTGCCGCCGATCCCGCAGCGCGACGTGATGGCCGAGCTGCGGCGGGCGCACGTCCTGCTCACCCTGGTGGACCCTCGCGTCGTGCTGCGGATCGCCGCGAAGACCTACGACTACGCCGCGTCGGGCATGCCGATCGTCAGCGCCGCGGCGAACCCCGAGGTCGACGAGCTGCTCGCGCACCGCAGTGACAGCGCGCGCGTGCCGCCCGACGACGTCGAGGGCCTCGCCGCGGCGCTCGCGCGCCACCTCGCGCGCTTCCGCGAGACGGGCGCCCTGCCGGAGCCCGCCCCGCCGCCCCCGGACCTCTCCTCCGAGGCCGCGGCCGCCCGGATCGCCGCGATCCTCGACCGCGTCCTGGCCGGCGCGCCCCACCCCGCCGGCAGGCACTAGACTGCCGCGCGCCGCGCCGCCTTCGCGGCGCCACCACCCTGGATCGGAGCTGTGCATGCGCTTTCTCCACCCCGAGCGTGACGAGTCCCTGGAGCTCGCCCTCGAAGACGTGTTCCTGACCCCCGGGTACTTCGCCGGCGGCTCTCGCCTCGACACCGACCTCCGCCCCACGGACTTCCCCGGCGGCTCGCACCCGATCGTCTCGGCGAACATGAACGCGGTCACCGGCAAGCGGATGGCCGAGACGATGGCCCGCTTCGGCGGCCTCGGCGTGCTCCCGCAGGACATGGATCTCGACACGGTCGAGCGCATCGTCGGCCACATCAAGCGCGCCGACCCGCGGTACGACACGCCGCTCTCGGTCTCGCCGCGGGCGACGCTCCGCGACGTGCACGGCATCATCCGGAAGCGGTCGCACGACATGGTGGTCGTGGTCGACGACGAGCGCCGCCCCATCGGCATCGTCACCCACGCCGACCTGCGCAACCGCGACCAGTACACGCCCGCGTCCGCGCTCATGTCGTCGCGCCTCATCACCATCCAGGCGGGCACGCCGAACCGGACGGCGTTCCTCCTGATGGAGGACGCGCGCGTGAAGGCGGTGCCCGTGCTCGACCAGGAGGGCCGGCTCCACGGCGTGCTGACCCGCGACGACGCCGTGCGCCTGGAGCTGCTCCGGCCGACGCTCGACGCCCGCGGCGAGCTCATGGTCGCGGCGGCGATCGGCATCTCCGCGCAGGCGGCCCAGAGCGCCGCGCGCCTGCTCGAGATCGGCGTCTCCGCGATCGTGCTCGACACCGCGCACGGCCACCAGCGGCGCATGATCGAGGCGGTCCGCGCGGTGCGGAGGGCGATCGGCGACGCCGTCCCGCTCGTGGCCGGCAACGTCTGCACGGCCGAGGGCACGCGGGACCTCATCGAGGCGGGGGCCGACATCGTGAAGGTGAACGTCGGCCCCGGCGCCATGTGCACGACGCGCATGCAGACCGGCGCCGGCCGGCCGACGTTCTCCTCGGTGCTCGTGTGCGCCCGCGAGGCCAGCCGCCACGGCAAGCGCGTCTGGGCCGACGGCGGCGTCCGCCACCCGCGCGACGTGGCGCTCTACCTCGCCGCCGGCGCCTCGCGCGTCATGGTCGGGACGACCCTCGCCGGCACCTACGAGAGCCCCGGCGACGTGATGGAGGACCGCGAGGGGCTGCTCTACAAGGAGAACTACGGCATGGCGAGCGCCCGCGCCGTCAGCGAGCGCACCGCCGATCTCGACCCGTTCGAGCGCGCCAAGAAGGTCTTCTTCCGCGAGGGCATCTCGACGTCGCGCATCTACATCCACGAGGGCCGCGAGAGCGTCGGGGCCATCCTCATCGAGATGATCACCGGCGTGCAGTCGGCGTGCACCTACGCCGGCGCGGCGAACCTCGACGAGCTCCACGACAAGGCCGTCATCGGCGTGCAGACGCTGGCCGGCTACGGCGAGGGCAAGCCCCACGGGCTCGAGCGCCGATGAGCGGCGGTGAGCGGCGATGACCGGCGGTGAGCGGCGATGACCGGCGGTGAGCGCGCCGCGCGCCGTCACGGTCGTAGATCCGCGTAGCGCCGTGCGCGCGCCGCGCGCCGCGCGCCGCGCTCCACGCGCGCGTGACCGCGGCGCGGAATGACGGAAGCGTGACGTGACTTCCACCCGGGCTGCGACGAATCTCCGGCTGCTTACCGTCGAGGTCGTCCATGCCGAGCGCCGCTGCACCGCGTCTTTCCGCCACCCGCCGCGCCATTCGCCGGTTCATCGGCCAGACATGGCTGTCCGTATTCGGCTGGCGCGTCGAGGGCGTGACGGATCTGCCGCCGAAGGCGGTGCTGATCGCCTGGCCCCACACCTCGAACTGGGATTTCCCGTTCACGCTCGCGGTGAGCTACATGCTCGACCTCGAGTTCTCCTGGCTCGGCAAGCACACGCTCTTCGAGCCGCCGTTCGGCGCTTTCTTCAGGTGGCTCGGCGGCATCCCCGTCGACCGCCGCGACCGCAACAACCTCGTCGCGGCCGTTGTCGACGTGCTGAAGCAGCACGATGAGCTCAAGCTGATCATCGCGCCCGAGGGGACGCGCTCGCGCACGAAGCGCTGGAAGACGGGCTTCTATTACGTGGCGCTCGGCGCCGGCGTGCCCATCATCCTCGGATACCTCGATTTCCCCAGGAAGCGCGGCGGGATCCTCCACGTCTTCTACCCGACGGGCGACATCGAGGCCGATATCGCGGCGATTCGCCGTTACTACGAGGGCATCGAGGGAAAGCACGCGAGCCGGATGAGCGAGATCACGCTCGGCCCGCGGAATGTCCCGGCGAACGGGGTCGCGCAGCACCCGTGAGCGCGGGGCGGCGGCGCGCGGGTCGTCCGCGCGCCGCCGGGGGCGCTCGTCAGCGCAGGGACGGCGCGCGCGCCGACGAGGCGGGCCCCGCCGTGATCCTCGCGGTCAGCACGCCCGCGAGCGCCCACTCGAACGCCGAGCGGTCGGTGTAGACGTTGAAGCGGCCGCCCGTGGCGAGGTTGGCGACCGTGACGCCCATGGCGACGAGCCCCGGCTTCACGAGGATGTGGACCTCCTTCAGCTTGCCGGGGTTCCGCAGGTGCCACGCCGTGAGCTTGGCCCGGACGTCGCTGTCGTAGCCTGCGCCGAGCTCGAAATCGTCGAACACGATCGGGTGCAGGCCCGAGTCGATCAGGGTCTCCAGGTGCCTGACCGCCGGCTCGATGAGATCGAGCGTCGCGTACCCCTCGAAACGCCGCGTCACGACGTCGGACGCGGGCGTGCGGACGTCCAGGACCCCCCTCGAGGTCGACCAGCGATCGCCCCGCGCTCCGAGCCGCGTGTGTGCCAAATCCATCTCGAATTCGAGACTTTAGTCGATAGTCGGCGCTTCGCCATGCGATCCGTCCGTACCGCGCCGCTCGCCGATCCCGGGGGTCGGCCGCCGGCGTCGTGCTCGCGACCGAGCGGCGCCTGCCGGCGGGAGGGCCCCGCGGCTGCGAGGGCCGGGGAGGGCGCGCGCGGTCGGCGGGGCGCGCGGCGGCGCGGAGCGAGGCGCGCGCGGCGGCGGAGCGGCTGGCGAGGCGCGCGCGGCGGCGGAGCGGCTGGCGAGGCGCGCGCGGCGGCGGAGCCAGGGGCGAGCGCGCGCGCAGCGGACCCGCCGGCTCGTCCAGCGCGTCCGGCCGCCGAGATGCATCTCGGTCAGCGCCGTCCGCGCCGCCGAAAGCGGCTATGATGCCGCCGCGGTTTCGGCCGCCGGCCGGTGCCGGCGGCTCGCGAGGCGTCTTCGCCCGCAGCAGAGGGATGAAGGAGGAGCTACCGAGATGAGAGGATATGTTTCCAAGGTGCTGCGGCTCGCTGTCGTGGCGTTTGCGTGCGCGATGATGGCGGGCTGCGGCGGCCCGCTGCGCTACACGCCGCAGGGCATCGGGAAGGCGCCGGGCGCCGACGCCTTGATCGTGGCCGACGTCAATTTCGACGCGGCCATGACCCGCCTCGACATCAGCGCGAAGAACCTCCCGCCGCCCGAGCGCATCGATTCGAGCAGCTCCGCCTACGTCGTCTGGGCGCGCCCGGACAGCGACTCGCCCTGGCAGCGGGTCGGCGCGCTCAACTTCGACGCCGATGCCCGCACCGGCAAGCTCAAGGACGTGAGTGTGCCGCTCACCCGGTTCGAGCTCGTCATCAGCCTCGAGCAGAACGCCAATCCCGCATCGCCCTCCTCGGAGCTCGTCTTCAAGCAGGACGTCGAATACTGACGAGGCGGCGCCTCCGCCGAACGGGCGGAGTACCGGCGGATGCCTGGCGAGGTACCGGCGGATGCCTGGCGAGGTACCGGCGGATGCCTGGCGAGGTACCGGCGGATGCCTGGCGAGGTACCGGCGGATGCCTGGCGAGGTACCGGCGGATGCCTGGCGAGGCATCGCCGGGTACCCCGCGGGCAGTGCGGCGCCGGCGGCTGAGTCAGATCGGCGCGGGCGCCGGCGGTTCAGCCTTCGGCGCATCGGGCTTCTTCCCCTTGCGCGCCTGCTTGGTCATCGCCCGGAAGTCGTCGAGGACCGGCGCCAGGACGGCGCGGAGGGTCGCGTTCTGGCGGGCGATCGTGCGCGCCAGGTCGAGCGCGGCGAGGCCCGGACCGATGACCGCCTCGCCGGTGGCGAGGGCGTCGTCGTCGAGGTGGCGCGCCAGGTCCTCGAGCGCGTCGGCGACCTTCTGCTCGGCCAGGGCGCGCTTCAGGCGCCGCTCCAGCAGCTCGACCTCGAACCGCTCGGGATCATCGCCGTCGTCCTGATCCCCGAGCACATGGAACGGTCGGGCGAGGACGCTCTCCTTGCCGTCCTTGGGGCGCAGGAGCGCAAACAGCTTGCCGAGCGGTGGCCCCAGCACGGCGAGGCTGCGGCCGAGGCTGCGCTTGCGCCGGTCCTCCTCGAGCCGCTCGATGCCAGGCCAGAGCGCCTTGATGGCCTCGACGTGAGCGAGCGTCTTCTCGACGCGCTCCTCGATCTGGGCAGCCGAGAGCTGATCGACGTCCGTGGGGTCTTGCACAGGTTGCTTGGGCATGAACTGACCTCCTTGGTTGGGCGCGCGCCGAGAGCGGCGTGCGTGGATCCTGGGAAGCTACGTGGAGGTCGCGGCCGGACGCAATCCGCTCGACGCGACGGAGATTTGCTCGACGAGCGCACGTCTCGCACGTGGCAAGGCAGAGCGGATGTCTTCACTCCGCCCGCGGGTACGTTCCGTCTAGGATGTATTGGTGCGTCGGAGATGCTGCCAGTTCTAAAGAGTGCGGTATGCGGTGCGCCACAAGGCGGCTGCCTTCACGCGGGGAGGCCAGTACGCTGGTCTTGTCATGGGGAAAGTGACTGCGCTTGGGCTGGATACGATCACCGACAAATCCGGCCATCAGATGACGGGCATCGCCGTGAGCGTCTGCCTGACCCCCGCTGCGCCGAGCCCCTTACCGATCCCGTACCCCACGATGGGGACAGTGGCCGAGAGGATCACCGACCCGTGCATGCGCACCAAGATCAACGGCGCGAAGATCCTCACCGTCGGCGGCTGCATGAAGGCGTGTCATGGCAACGAGCCGGGCACACATCGTCTGATGTCGGCGCGCCGGCCCTGGCGTGCGCTCGCCGCCTTGGCCGCGCGCTCGGGCGTGAACGTCCGCACGGTCTCGCAGCGGCCTCGCGCGCTCGGCCGCTGGCGTCCTCTCGATTCCATATCAGTCTAGTGCGCTGAGGATCGACCGCGCGAGTCCGTCAGGCTCGGAACGAGCCTTGAAGGGACATCGCCGTTCCCGCGAGACGCGGAGGAGATCGAGGTGCCAGTGCCAGCGGACCTCTTCAGAAGCGCTCCGTTCACGAGGGCCCTGTCGCCGCTCGTCATCGTCGCTGCCATCACCGCATCCGGCTGCGATCAGCCCCGGGAGCCGTCGGGCTCGGAGGTCGGCGGCGGCGGGAACGGCGAGGGCGGCGGGAGCGGAGGGGCCGGCGGAAGCGGCGGGAGCGGCGGGGGCGGGGCGCCCTGCAGCGTGGCCGCGGATTGCCCCGGGGTCGACGGCGCGTGTCAGCGGCGCACCTGCGAGGGCGGGCGGTGCGGCCTCGACCCTGCGCCGCGGGGAAAGCCCGTGGCCGAGCAGGTGCCGGGCGACTGCAGGAAGAGCGTTTGCGACGGGCAAGGCGCCGTGATCGAGATCGACGACGAGCTGGACGTCTTCTCCGATGGAGACCCGTGCTCGGCCGACGTCTGCGTCGCCGGCGCGCCGGAGAATCCGCCGGCGCCGGCCACGACGGTGTGCGGCGGGGCCGATCCGTCCGGAGGGCGCTACTGCGACGGAAACGGCGCCTGCGTCGAGTGCCTCGCCCCGGGCGATTGCCTGAGCAACGTCTGTGTCGGGAACAGGTGCGTGGCGCCCGATTGCGGCGATGGCGCGACGAACGGGGCGGAGACCGACGTCGACTGCGGGGGCTCCGCGTGCGTGCCGTGCCCGGACGCGGCGGCGTGCCTCGCCGACGCGGACTGCCGGAGCGGGATCTGCAGGGACGGGGCGTGCAGGGCGTCCTCGTGCACCGACGGCGCGACGAACGGGGCGGAGACCGACGTCGACTGCGGCGGGCCGGCGTGCCCGCCGTGCGCCACCGGCAAGGCGTGCGCGGCGGACGGCGATTGCCTCGGCGGACGGTGCTCGGGGACGACGTGCCTCCCGTCGTGCACCGACGTCGCGCGGAACGGCGCGGAGACGGACATCGACTGCGGCGGGCCGGCGTGCGTCGGGTGCGCCGCCGGCATGGGCTGCGCGATCGGGCGCGATTGCCTGAGCCGCGTCTGCAGCGCGGCGGGGACGTGCGCGGCGCCCGCGTGCGGCGACGGGGTCGTCAACGCGGCCGGCGAGGCGTGCGACGACGGCAACGCGAGCAACACCGACGCTTGCCTCACGACGTGCAAGGCGGCCTCGTGCGGCGACGGGTTCGTGCAGGCCGGCGTCGAGGCGTGCGACGACGGCAACGCGAGCGACGCCGACGCCTGCCCGGCCGGCTGCGCGGCGGCCGCGTGCGGCGACGGGTTCGTGCGCACCGGCGTCGAGGCGTGCGACGACGGCAACCGGATCTCCGGCGACGGGTGCAGCCCCGGGTGCCTCCGCGAGGGGTGCGGCGACGGCGCGATCCGGTCCGGCGAGGAGTGCGACGACGGCGACATGGACAGCACCGACGGCTGCCCCATCACGTGCCGCGTCGCGCGGTGCGGCGACGGGTTCGTGCGGGCCGGCGTCGAGGGCTGCGACGACGCCAACACGGCGAGCGGCGACGGATGCAGCGCGACCTGCGTCGTGGAGGCGGGATACGCGTGCCGGGGCACGCCGAGCGTGTGTACCTCCTCGATCGAGCGCAACTGCGGGGATGCGGAGGACAACGACCTCGACGGCGAGACGGATTGCGACGACCCGGACTGCGCGACCGGCTGCGACGGTGGCGTGGGCGGCTGCGCGCCGGGGCAGGTGCTGTGGGTGGAGTCGTCCACGGACGTGCCCAAGGCGGTCACGGATCGCGCGGTCGCCGCCAGCGTCCTCGCGGTCGGCGCGAGCGGCGCGGTGCGGCGCGTGACGCTCGAGGTCGATATCGCGCACTCGTTCGACGCGGACGTCGACATCTCGCTCGCCTCTCCGGCGGGGACGATGGTCGATGTCTCGAGCGACAACGGGGGCTCCGGCGACGACTACCGCGGGACCCTCTTCGACATGGGGTGCAGGACCCCGGTCACGGCGGGCGTGGCGCCGTTCCGCGGGTGCTTCCGCCCGGAGGCCTCGTTCGCGGCGTTCGTGTCCCGGCCGGCGAGCGGCACGTGGACGCTCCGGGTCGGGGACGACGCCGGGTCCGACTCCGGCACGCTGAGCTCGTGGTCCCTCGCCCTCTGCATCGAGCGGTGACCGCGCCGCGCCGCGCGTCCGGCCGCGCCCGTCCGGTCCGATCGTCCGCGCTCGGCTGGCCGGGTCTCCCGTACCGCCGGCCCGCGATTCATGCCAGGGTGCGCGCGTGCCCTGGGTTCGCGCATCGCTTCGAGGTCAAACCGTCTACGCCCGCGCCGATGCCGCCGGCGCCTTCGTCGCCGAGGAAGGGGGCGGCGTCGAGATCCGCTACAAGCCGAACGACGGCCGCAAGTACAAGGCCCGCCTGGACAACCTGACCATCGTCGACCCGAAGGTGCTGCCCGACGACACCTGCGGTCCGGCCGAGGCGGTCGTGAAGGCGCGCGCCGGCGAGCAGCCCGACGGGGCAGGGGGCGCAGGCGCGCCGGCGCCGGCCGGGGCGGCGCGCGGGCAGCGCAAGGCGCCGGCGCGGGGGGCGACCGCCGCGGCGCCTGTCCCGGAGGGGGCCGTCATCGTCTACGCCGACGGCGCGTGCTCGGGGAACCCTGGGCCCGCGGGTCTCGGCGTGGTGATCATCGACGGCGGCCGGCGGATCGAGCGCAGCGAGTACCTCGGCACTGCGACCAACAACATCGCGGAGCTGACGGCGATCCTCCGGTCGCTCGAGGAGGTGGACCAGCCGGAGCGGCCCATCGTCATCCACACCGACAGCCAGTACTCGATCGGCGTGCTCCAGAAGGGGTGGAAGGCCAAGGCGAACGCCGAGCTCATCGCCTCGCTGCGGGACGCGCTCGCGGCGCGGCCGCGCGCGCGCCTCGTGTACGTTCCAGGGCACGCGGGCGTGCTGCTCAACGAGCGCGCCGACGCGCTCGCGCGCGAGGCCGTCCGCGAGCGCGCGTCCCGGCGGACGGTATACCCCGGCGCTGCCGGCTCCGGCTGATCGCGCGCTTTCCGGCAGACGGTGTAACGCCGGGGCCGGCAGACGGTGTAACTCCGGCTCCCTGGAAGCGGCGCCCCAGCAGCCCTGACGGCGACGCTCGGCGGCCGTGGCCGCCGAGCGCGTCGCCCGTGGACTCGTGCGCGCTCGGCGGGGGCCCCGCGAGGCTCAGGAGAAGCCGTCGATGGCCGCGTTCAGCGTGGCGCTGGGCCGCATCGCGGCGAACGTCTTCTGATCGTCGAAGTGGTAGTAGCCGCCGAGGTCGACGGGTTTACCCTGCGCGCCGATCAGCTCGTCGTTGATCTTGGGCTCGTTGTCCGTCAGCGTCTTGGCGAGCTTGCCGAACTTGGCCGCCAGCTCCTTGTCCTCGGTCTGCTTGGCGAGGGACTGCGCCCAGTAGAGCGCGAGGTAGAAGTGGCTGCCGCGGTTGTCGATCTCGCCGACCTTGCGCGCCGGGCTCTTGTTGTTCTCGAGGAACAGGCCGATCGCCGTGTCCAGCGCCTTGGCGAGCACCTTGGCCTTGGCGTTGTCGGTCTTGTTGGCGAGGTCCTCGATCGAGACCTGCAGCGCCAGGAACTCACCGAGCGAGTCCCAGCGCAGGTAGTTCTCTTTCTGCAGCTGCTGGACGTGCTTCGGCGCCGAGCCGCCGGCGCCGGTCTCGTAGAGACCGCCGCCGGCCAGCAGCGGCACGATGGAGAGCATCTTGGCGCTGGTGCCCAGCTCCAGGATCGGGAACAGGTCCGTCAGGTAGTCGCGCAGCACGTTGCCGGTGACGCTGATGGTGTCCTTGCCCTCCTTCATGCGGCCGAGCGTGAACTTCATCGCCTCCACCGGGCTCAGGATCGGGAGCTCCAGGCCGCTCGTGTCGTGCTCGGGCAGGTAGGCCTTGACCTTGGCGATCAGGTTCTTGTCGTGGGCGCGGTTCTCGTCGAGCCAGAACACCGCCGGGGCGCCCGTGGCGCGCGCGCGGGCGACGGCCAGCTTGACCCAATCCTTGATCGCGATGTCCTTCGTCTGGCAAGCGCGGAAGATGTCGCCAGCTTCGACCTTCTGCTCCAGCAGGGCGTTGCCGGAGGCGTCGACGACGCGCACCGTGCCGCTCTCGGGGATCTTGAAGGTCTTGTCGTGCGAGCCGTACTCCTCCGCGGCCTGCGCCATGAGCCCCACGTTCGGCGAGCTGCCCATCGTGCGCGGGTCGAACGCCCCGTGCTGCTTGTGGAAATCGACCGTGGCCTGGTAGATGCCGGCGTAGGAGCGATCGGGGATCGTGAACTTTGTGTCGTAGAGCTTGCCATCCGTGCCGTACATCTTGCCGCTGGAGCGGATGGCCGCCGGCATCGAGGCGTCGATGATCACGTCCGAGGGCACGTGCAGGTTGGTGATGCCGCGGTCGGAGTCGACCATGGCCAGCGTCGGGCGTCGCTCGTAGACGGCCTTGATGTCCGCCTCGATCTTCGCCTTCTCGTCTGCGGGCAAGCCCTGGATCTTGTTGTACAGGTCGCCGATGCCGTTGTTCGGATCGAAGCCGACCTTGGCCAGCGTGGCCGCGTGCTTGTCGAGCGCCTCGGCATAAAACACGCTGACGGCGTGCCCGAAGAGGATCGGGTCGCTGACCTTCATCATCGTGGCCTTGAGATGCAGGGAGAACAGCACTCCCTGCTTCTTCGCGTCCTCCACCTGCTCGGCGTAGAACGCCCGCAGCGCCTTGGCGCTCATCACGCTGACGTCGACGACCTCGCCCGCCTGCACCTTGACGCTCGGCTTGAGCACGGTCGTCTTGCCGCCGGCGACGAGCTCGATCTTCAGCTCCTGCGCCTTGTCCACCACGACCGACTTCTCGCTGCCGTAGAAGTCGCCGCCCGACATGTGCGCGACGTGGCTCTTCGAGTCACGGCTCCACGCGCCCATCGAGTGCGGGTGCTTCTTGGCGTAATCCTTGACGGCGGGCGAGGCGCGGCGATCGCTGTTGCCCTCGCGCAGGACGGGGTTCACGGCGCTGCCGAGCACCTTGGCGTAACGCGCCTTGATCGCCTTCTCCTCCTCCGTCTTCGGCTCGGAGGGGTAGTCCGGCACGGCGTAGCCCTGCTGCTGCAGCTCCTTGATGGCGGCCACGAGCTGCGGGATGGAGGCGCTGATGTTGGGCAGCTTGATGATGTTGGCGTTTGGCGTCTTGGCCAGCTCGCCGAGCTCTGCCAGGTGGTCGCCGAGCTTCTGGCCGTCCGTCAGGCGCTCCGGGAAGTTGGCGAGGATGCGGCCCGCCAGGGAGATGTCGCGCGTTTCGACCCGGACCCCAGCGGCCTTCGTGAACGCCTCGACGATCGGGAGGAGCGAATAGGTGGCCAAGGCCGGCGCCTCGTCCGTCTTCGTGTAGATGATGGTAGAATTTTGAGTTTCCACTAGTTCCTCGAGGGTTGAAGGGCCGGGGTTGTCGGATCGCCCGAGCCTACCCGCGGGCGAGTCGGATTCACCTGGTGCTGGACAACTTCACTGCTCACACCCCCGCATTGCCATCGAGGCGTGCGGGACCGAGCGGGGCCACGCGCCCTCGATGAGGGGGACGATGGGGTTGTCCGGTCGACCAGCGTGCCTGCCCGCGACATGGAGATCGGTTGTCCCTGCGTGGGCTCGGCAAAGGTCGTCATGGCGGCCGCTTACCGCGCCGGGATCGCTGCGGCAACAGGCTGGACGGCCGCGGCGCGGCGTGGGCGGCCGTGGCGCGGCGCGCTCCGCAGCGAGGCGCGGCGCGTCATGTCGGGCCGCGCGGGGCCGGAAACGCGTGGAACCGGCCGGGGTCAAATGGTAGAGCCGCGCGATGCGCGCCCCGCTCCGCATCGCCCTCGCCGGGCTCATCACCGCCGCCGCCCTCGCCTCGCCGCTCGCCCACGCGGTCGTGAGCGAGCGGATCGTCGCGGTCGTCGGCGATCGCGCCATCCTGCTCTCGGACCTGCGGCAGCGGGCCCGCCCCTTCCTCCTGCAGATCCAGGCCCGGGTCCCGCCGGGCCCGCAGCAGGCGGCGGCCGAGTCGCAGCTCTTCCGCGAGCTCGTCCAGAAGGTGGTGGACGAGGAGCTCGAGAGCCAGGCCGCCGAGAAGGCCAATATCCGCGTGACCTCGGACGAGATCGAGAACGCCTTCCGGAACATCGCCGCCGCCGAGCAGACGACGGTCGAGGAGCTGTTCCGGCTGGCGCGGACGAGCTCCGGGCTCACCGAGCAGGAGTACCGCGACGAGATCCGCCGGCAGATCCTCGAGGGGAAGATGCTGCAGCTCCGGGTGAAGGGGCGGGTGCGCCTCACCGAGCAGGACGTGCGGTCCGCTTACGACCGGATGGTGCGCGAGGAGCGCCGGCGGCGCGAGTACCACCCGGCGTGGATCGTCCTGCGCATCCTGCCCGGATCGAGCGCCGAGGCGATCGAGGAGCGGCGCGCGCTCGCGGCGGCGCTCGCCGACCGCGCGCGGCGGGGCGAGGACTTCGCGGCGCTCGCGCGGCAGTTCTCGGACGACACCGCGACCCGCGACGAGGGCGGCGACCTCGGGGTCCGCGCGCCGCAGGGGACGCAGGCCGCGGCGAGCGGCCAGCGCGAGGTGATGGCCCCGGAGCTCGAGGCGGCGCTGATGGCGATCGAGCCGGGCGGCGTGGCCGGGCCGATGCGCGCGGGCGACGCGCTCGTGGTGATGAAGCTCCTCAGCCGCCAGCCGTCGCGCTTCACGACGCTCGAGGCCGCCCGGCCGGAGATCCTCCAGCGGCTGCAGGCGGAGATCCTGCAGAAGGCCAAGCAGAAGTGGCTCGAGGAGCTGAAGCGCGGGACGCACGTGGAGGTCCGGCTCTGACGGGCGGGGGCGCGCGCGGCGCGGCGAGCGCGGGCGGCCGCGGCGAGGCGGACGTGCCCGAGTGCACCGCGTGCGGCACCTGCTGCTTCTCGACCCTGCCCGAGTACATCCGGGTCTTCGGCTGCGACTACGATCGCATGGACGATCGCGCGCGGGCGCTCACGCGGTTCATCGGCAACCGCTGCTACATGCGCGTCGAGGACGGCCGGTGCGCCGCGCTCACGCTGGACGCGGAGCTCGGCCGCTTCCTGTGCTCGATCTACGAGGTGCGGCCCGACTGCTGCCGCGCGCTCGAGCGCGGCAGCGGCGCGTGCCTCGGCGAGCTCCACGAGAAGCGGGAGCGACCGCTGATCGCGCTCGATCGGCTGCGGCGCGCCGCTGCGCCGCGCAGCGGCCGGGACGGCTAGCCCCTGCTGCAGGCGCCCAGCGCGGTGCCACGATGTCGCTACCCTCTTCGCCGGTCCCTCGCGCACCGAGCGCCAGCCGCCCTCAAGGGCGCTCCGCGCGCGAGACGGGCGACCTGGATGAGGTCCATGGACGTCGCAGCTCAGATCGTCAAAGCCTTGAGTTCCGCCGGCTACGGGCAGATCGAGGCGGTCGCCCGTACGAGGTCGGGTGAGGTGTTCCGCGCGGTCGCGCCGACGGACGGGCGCGACGCCCGCCCCGTGATCCTCAAGATCTACAGCGATGAGAGCGAGGGCCCCGACCACGAGGCCGCGGTGCTCCGCCGGCTGGGGCGCGCCTTTCAGCTCCTCACCTTCGACGGCAAGCGGTGCCTGGAGATGCCGGACATCGGTGGCGTCTCCGTCGCCAGCGTCTGCGCTCGGCGGCGGCTCGCGATCGACGAGGCGCTCGCGATCGGCGCTGCGGTCGCGGGCGAGCTGACCGAGGTGCATCGCCGCCACGTCATCCACAAGGACGTCAATCCGTCGAACGTCGTGTGGAACGAGCGCACGGGCGCCGTTCAGCTGATCGATTTCGGCATCGCGAGCGAGCTGCCGCTGGAGCAAGCCGAGCTCGCGCAGCCGTCCCAGATCGAGGGGACGCTCGCGTACATCGCGCCCGAGCAGACGGGGCGCATGAACCGGCCGCTCGACGCCCGCGCCGATCTCTACGCGCTCGGCGTGACGCTCTATCAGATGCTCACGGGCCGCCGACCCTTCGAGCAGAGCGACCCGCTCGAGCTCGTGTATTCCCACCTGGCGTGCGCCCCCGTCGCGCCCCGCGAGGTCGACCCCGCGATTCCCGAGGTCGTGTCCGACATCGTGCTCCGCCTGATGGCCAAGGAGCCGCAGGACCGCTACCAGACGGGGTGGGGCGTCGAAGCGGACCTCGGCCGGTGCGTCGCGTCGTGGCGCAGCGCGCGCCGGATCGAGCCCTTCCCGCTCGGCCGGCGCGACGTCCCCGATCGGCTGGCGATCCCCCGCCGGCTGTACGGTCGCGACGACGAGATCGGGGCCGTCGCGCTCGCCTTGGAGCGCGCCACCGCCGAGGGGCGCGCGGAGGTCATCCTCGTCGGCGGACCGCCAGGCATCGGCAAGTCGGCGCTGGCCCACGAGCTGCTCTGCCCCATCACGGGCAAGCGCGGGATGTTCGGCGCGGGCAAGTGCGACAGGTCCCAGCGCGCGACGCCGTACGACGTCCTCGCCAAGGCGCTGCAGGGCGTCGTGCGCCACCTGCTCGGGGCCGAGCCCGACGCCGCCGCGGCATGGCGGCAGGAGCTCCTGTCCGCGCTGGGCGAGAACGGCGCCCTGGTCACGGCGCTCGTGCCGGAGCTGACGCTGCTGATCGGGCCGCAGCCGCCGCTGCGGGAGCTCGATCCCGTGGAGGCGCGCAACCGCTCGACGATGGTGCTCCGCAAGCTCGTGCGCGCGCTGTGTCGGGACGGACGTCCGCTGGTCCTGTTCCTCGACGACCTCCAGTGGGCGGACGCCGCGACGCTCGATCTGCTCTGCGAGCTCGCCGCCGATCCGGAGCTGCGCTTCTGTTGCGTGATCCTCGCGTACCGCGACAACGACCTCGCCGCGGGGCACCCCCTGCGCGCGGCGATGGAGCGCCTGCGCCACGGCGCCGCGAGGGTCACCGCGATCGCGCCGTCGCCGCTGCGCGATCGCGCCGTCGTGGAGCTCGTCGCCGACGCGCTGCGGGTCCCGGCCTCGCGCGTGGGGATCCTCGCGTCGATCGTGGAGCGGAAGACGGGGGGCAACCCGTTCTTCATCGGCCAGCTCCTGCAGCGGCTGCTCCGCGAGGGCGTCATCACGTTCGACCCGGCCGCCGCCTCCTTCACGTGGGACGACGCGCGCGTCGAGGCCGCGCCGATGGCGGAGAGCGCCGCCGAGCTGCTCCGCGCGCGGCTCGGCGAGCTCTCGCCGGCCGCGAGGAGCGCGCTGCGCGTGGGCGCGTGCCTCGGCGATACGTTCGACGTCGCCACGCTCGCGGCCCTCTGCCGCGCCTCCGCGGAGGACACGCTCTCGGACCTGCGGGAGCCGGTGGAGGCCGGGATGCTGATCCCGCTCCGCCTCCGGGCGCCCGCCGGCCACCCCTCGGGCGCGACGTTCGCGTTCGCGCACGATCGGATCCGGGAGGCGGCCTACGCGCTCATCGAGGAGCGGGAGCGACCTGCCGTGCACCTCGAGCTCGGACGGCGGCTCATCGCCATGACGCCGGCCGAGCGCCTGGACGAGCGCCTGTTCGTGATCCTGGACCAGCTCAAGGCCGGGCAGGCGCTGCTCGCGGACGAGGAGGAGCGGATCGAGGTGGCCAGGCTGTTCCTGCGCGGCGGCCAGCGGGCCCTCGGCGCGGCGTCGTTCGAGGTGGCCGCGACCCTGCTCGGCGCAGGCGTCCGGGTGCTGGGCGAACAGGGCTTCGCGCGGGCGCGCGAGCTCGCGGTCTCGCTGTACCGGGCGACGGCGCTCGCGGCCTGCCTCACCGGCGATTTCGGCGGCGTCGAGCGGCTCGTCTCCGCGCTCTCCGCGCACGCGGCCTCGGTCCTCGACGAGGTCGAGGTCGACGGGCTCCGCATCCGCAGCGCGCAATCGCAGGACCGGAGCAGGGAAGCCCTGCGTCTGGGCCTCCGCGCGCTCGGGCGGCTCGGGCTCACATTCCCCGAGAAGCCCACGATGGTGGACGCGCAGCGCGCCGTCTCCGCCATCCGCGGGCGGCTCGCGGGCGAGGGCGTGGAGGCGCTCGCGACGCTGCCACCCATGCGCGATCCGTGCGCCCTCGCCGCCATGCAGCTCATCCGCCAGGTCGTGGGCCTGGCCTTCCAGGTGGCGCCGGCGCACTACCCGCTCCTCGTCACCGAGGGCGTGCGGCTCTCCATCGAGCACGGCAATGCGCCGTCGTCCCCGCAGTCGTACGTATTTTTCGGCAATCTCCTCGTCGTCACGGAGGGCGACGCCGAGGGGGGCGCGCGCTTCGGCCGGCTCGCGATGGAGGTGATGGCGCGGCTGCGAGCTCGCGAGCTCTCGGCCATGATCGTCAACCTCTTCGAGTGCATGATCCACCCGCGCACGGCGCACTTCCGCGACACGCTCGGGCCGCTGCGCCTCGGCGTTCAGGAGGGGCTTTCGCACGGCGATTTCGAGTGGGCGAGCCACTGCGGCATGGGGTATTGCATCCACGGCTACCTCAGCGGCGCGCCGCTCCGCGGGCTCCTGCGGGAGATCGAGGAGCTGCGCCGCACCATCGCGCCGCTCCACCAGGAGCGCACCACGCGGTACCTGAGGGCCCTCGAGCAGGCCGCGCTGAACCTCCTCGGCGCGGGCGGGCAGCCGACGGTCCTGAAGGGCGAGGCGTTCGACGCGGAGGCGGCGCGCCCCGGCCTGGAGGCCGCCGGCGACTCGTTCTCCCTGTTCTACATCGCCTTCCACCGCACCCTCCTGCTCAGCCTCTTCGGCGACTTCCGCGGCGTCCTCGAGGAGATCGCGTGGATCGAGCCCCACCTCTCGGCCGTGCCCGGGCTCGTCCTGTTCACCCGCATGCAGGTCCCGGAGGCGCTGGCCTGCCTGATGGTCGCCGCGGAAGAGGCGGGGGAGCGGCGCGGCGCGCTCGTCGAGCGCGCCGAGGGCATCCTCGCCGAGCTGCGGCGGGCCGCGCGGCACGCCCCGATGAACTTCGAGCACCTCGTCGCGCTCATCGAGGCGGTGCGGTCCGGGATCCAGGGCGAGCACCCCTGGGCAACGGCCAGGCTCTACGACGAGGCCGTCACCGGGGCGGAGGCGCAGGGGTTCGTGCAGGACGCCGCGTTCGCGTGCGAGCTCGCCGGGCGCTTCTGGCTGACCGCTGGCAGGGACTTCCTGGCGCGCGCCTACCTGGAGCGAGCGCGGCGGCTCTACGCGCGGTGGGGCGCCGTGGCCAAGGTCGCGCAGCTCGAGCAGCAGCACGCGACGCTCCTGCCGATGCACGCCCCCATGGGCGCGCTGATCACGACGTCGCAGGCGCCGGCCGTCCTGCTCGACGCGGCGTCGCTCTTCAAGGCCTCGCGCGAGATCACGAGCAGCCTGGCGCTCCACGAGCTCCCGACGCGCTTCCTCGCCGTCGCCATGGAGAACGCCGGCGCGCAGCGGGGGGCGCTCTTCGTCGAGCGGGAGGGCGCGCTCGTCCTGGAGGCGGCGGGCGACCCGTCCCGCGGGGCCGTCCGCGCGGCGGGCGTGCCCGTCGAGCGCGCCGGCGATCGCGCGTGCCTCTCCGTCGTGCGCACCGTGGCGCGGACCCGGGCGCCGGTGGTCCTCGAGGACGCGCGCACGTCTCCGGCGACCCGCGACGATCCCTACGCGGTGTCGCGGCAGTCCCGCTCCGTGCTGTGCGCGCCGGTCCTCTCGGGGAGCGCGCTGCGCGGCGTGCTGTACCTCGAGAACGACCTCGTGACGGGCGCCTTCACGGCCGAGCGCGTGGAGGTGGTGGCGATCCTGTCGGCCCAGGCCGCCGTCGCGCTGGAGAACGCGTTCCTCTACGGCGACCTCGAGCGCCTGCTGGAGGAGCGGACGCGCCTGCTGGAGGAGCGGACGCGCCTGCTCGCGCAGGCCGAGGAGGGGGTGCGGGCGCGCGACACGTTCCTCACGCTCGCCGCGCACGAGCTGAGGACGCCGCTCACGCCGCTCCTGATGGAAGTCCAGACCTTGCTCCGGGACGCGCGCGCCGGCCGGATGAGGGCCGGGGGGGCGGACCGCGCGGCCAGGAAGCTGGAGCGCGCCGGGCGCCAGATCGGGCGCCTCGAGCGGCTCGCGAACGATCTCCTCGACGTCGCGCGCCTCGCCGCGGGCGAGCCGGAGATGCGGATGGAGCCGGTGGATCTGTCGCTCTTGGTCCGCGATGTCGCCGCGAGGCACGCGGCGGCGCTCGAACATGCGGGCTCGACGCTGTCCCTCGATGCGGAGCCGGGGGTCGTGGGCATCTGGGATCGCGTGTGCCTCGTTCAGGTGGCGGACAAGCTGCTGTCGAACGCCGTCAAGTTCGGCGAGGGGAAGCCCATCGATGTCCGGGTCGAGGGCGACGACGGCCGGGCCCGGCTCGTCGTGCGCGACCGCGGCGCCGGCATCGCCCGCGCGACGCAGGCGCGCCTCTTCGGGCGGTTCGAGCGCGGCGTCTCGGAGCGCCATTTCGGCGGGCTCGGCCTCGGGCTATGGATCGCGCGGCGCATCGTCGACGCGCTCGGCGGGAGCATCCAGATCGAGAGCGAGCCCGGGGCGGGCGCCACGTTCATCGTGGAGCTGCCGCGCGAGCCCGCTCGGGAGGCCCGTGGGCGGGTCCCGAACGCGCCGCCCGGCGGGCAAGCCTCTTCGAGCGCGCATCACGGCGGTGCCGAAGGGCGCACGGGCTGACGCCCCCCGTCGATGCGAGATCGCGCGTCGACCGACGGGCTCGAGCGCCGGAGCGATCCGGAGCCGCGCCGGGGCGGGCGCCGCCCGCCCCGCCGTCAGGGCGAGGCGTCCCTGTCCTCCACCGGCGGCGCGCCGGCGTCGAGCGCGCTGCGGTCGATCCGCATGCTCACGTCGAGCGTGACCGTCTGCCCGGCGGAGACGGTGATCGTGCGCTTCTCCTCGGGCGCGTTCGGGTGGCGGAACGTGACGTAGTGCCGCCCCGCCTGGAGCGGGATCGGCCGCGCCATCGGCGTCACGTCGATGAGCTCCCCGTCGATGACGACCTCCGCCCACGGCCGGGCGAGCACCTTCAGGTAGCCGCGCCCCTCCGACGGCGCGCCGGGCTGCCTGGCCTCGGCGCTGGGCGGGCCGACCGCGTCCTGCTCGCGCAGGCCGAGCTCGATGAGCGCGCCGCCCGCGACGACCAGCGCGAAGATGCCGAGGAGCCGGACCGCGTCCGGCGCGAGCGACGCCGCGTGGCGCCGCTCGGCGGCCGGGCGGACGGACGGCACGTGGGCGAGGGGGAGCTCGTCCCCGCCGAGCTTCGCCGCCGCGAGGGCCCTGCCGATG
This sequence comes from Sorangium sp. So ce836, assembly GCF_028553905.1. Lineage (NCBI taxonomy): Bacteria > Pseudomonadati > Myxococcota > Polyangiales > Polyangiaceae > Sorangium > Sorangium sp. So ce836. The sequence continues at coordinate 2,103,418 of NZ_CP102233.1, forward strand.
AGCGCCCTCGGCTGCGCGTGGCCGTGCTCGGCGAGCTCCTCGGCCAGGGCGTCCGCGACGGCGCGGCCGTTCTCGTAGCGCTGCTCCGGCTCCTTCTCGAGGCACCGGAGCACCACCCGCTCCAGGCCGCGCGACACGTCGGGCACGAGCGCCCGCAGCGGCTGCGGCGGCGCGCTGCGGATGCGGTGCGCGACGGCCCGGCCCTCGGCCCACCGGTCCTCCTCGCGCTCGCGCGGCGCGCGCGACGCGCGGGAGGCGGAAGGCGCAGCGCCCGCGTCGGCGGGCTCCTGCTTCGGCTCGTCGAACGGGCGCGCGCCGGCGAGCATCTCGAACAGCACCACGCCGAGCGCGAACACGTCGGCCTGCGGTCCGGCCTCCGCCCCGAGGATCTGCTCCGGCGCCATGTAGTCGGGCCGCGCGAACGTGTCGCTGCCCTCGAACGGCTCGGGCAGCGACGGCAGCCGGCCGTCGAACGCCGCCGCGAACTCCAGGATCTTCACGCCGCCGGGCGGCGTGACGATGACGCGCTCCGGGCGCAGCTCGCGGTGCACGACCCCGCGCTCGTGCGCGTGCCCGAGACCGCGCGCGATCTCCAGCGCGATGGCCGCCGCGGCGCCCTCGTGGAGGCGGCCGGCCCGCGCGCACAGCTCCGCGAGCGTCGGGCCCGAGAGCGGCTCGAGCACCAGCCAGATCCGGTCCTCGTCGCGCTGGAAATCGTGGATGTCGATGATGTTGGGGTGCCGGATGCGGGCGAGGATCTTCGCCTCGCGCTCGAGGCCGGCCGCGAACGCGCTCGCGGCCGACACCGTGGGCTTCAGCGTCTTGATGAGCGCCGCCCGGCCGAGCTCGGCGTGCTCGGCCCGGTACGTCACCGTGAGCGCCCGCGACGAGACGGCCTCGCGCAGGATGTACGGGCCGAGCTGCCTCTCCGCGGCGCCCACTTACCGCTGTCGGACGCGGAGCGAGCGCCCCGTCATCGCCGCGGGCTGCTGGATGCCGAGGATCTCGAGCATCGTCGGCGCCACGTCGCAGATGCGGCCGCCCGACCGGAGCACGACGCCGGGGTCGTGCTTGTTCAGGTAGTAGAGCGGCACCGGGTTCAACGTGTGGGCGGTGTGGGGGTTGCCGTGCTCGTCCTTCATCTGCTCGCAGTTGCCGTGGTCCGCGGTGATCATGAGCGCGCCGCCGGCCTCGCGCACGGCGTCCGCGATGTCGCCGAGCCCCTTGTCGACCGCCTCGACGGCGTGGATGGCGGCCTCGAGGATGCCCGTGTGCCCGACCATGTCCGGGTTCGCGAAGTTCACGAGGATGAAGTCGTACTTCCCGCTCTTGATCGCGGCCACGACCTCGTTCGCGACGCCGGCCGCGCTCATCTCGGGCTTCTTGTCGTAGGTGGCGACGTCGCGCGGGGAGGGCACGAGCTTGCGGTCCTCGCCCGGGAACGTCTCCTCGCGGCCGCCGTTGAAGAAGTACGTGACGTGCGCGTACTTCTCGGTCTCCGCGCACCGGAGCTGCGTGAGCCCGGCGCGGGAGATCACCTCGGGGAACGAGTCGGTCACCTCGTCCTTCGGGAACGCGACCGGCAGCTTCAGCGCCGCGTCGTACTCGGTCATGCAGCTGTAGCAGTGCTCCTGGAAGGCGTAGACCGGCTTGCCGCGATCGGTGAGGAGCTCCTCGACCTCGGGCGGCAGGTTGCGCCGCGTGAGCATCGCCGAGATCTCGCGCATGCGGTCGGGCCTGAAGTTGACGGAGAGGCCGACCTCCTCGCCCCACCACTCCCAGCGAGCCTCCTTCGAGGCGAAGTCGGCCATGAAGTCGCCCTTGATGCCGCTGTAGTCGCCGATGCGGACGGGCTCGACGAACTCGTCCGTCTTGCCGGCCGCGTACGACTGCTGGATCGCGTCGAACGGCGTGTCGACCCGCGGCGCGTCGCCGCGCACGATCGCCGTGTAGGCCTTCGTCACGCGGTCCCAGCGCTTGTCGCGGTCCATGGCGTAGTACCTGCCCGCGATGGTGCCGATGACGCCGACGCCCTCGAGCGCCTCCTGGACCTTCTCGACGTAGCCCCACGCGCTCTTCGGCGGCGTGTCGCGCCCGTCGAGGAACGCGTGCAGGACCACGGGCACCTCGTGGAACTTCGCGAGCTTGAACAGCGCGAAGAAGTGATCGAGCGACGAGTGCACGCCGCCGTCCGAGACGAGGCCGAACAGGTGCAGCCGGCACTTGCGGTCCTGCGCGATGCGGAACGTGCGATCGATGATCTCGTTCGAGCCGAGCTTGTTCTCGGCGATCGCGACGTCGATGCGCGAGATGTCCATCAGCGCGATCCTCCCCGCGCCGAAGTTCAGGTGGCCGACCTCGCTGTTGCCCATCTGCCCCACCGGGAGGCCGACGTCGGGGCCGCTCGTCCCGATCAGCGTCTGCTGCGCGTCGCGCTTGATCGCGTCCAGGTTCGGCATCTTCGCGAGGGCGATCGCGTTCTGGTCCTTTTCTTCGCGCTCGCCGAATCCGTCGAGGATGCAGAGGACGAGCGGGCGGGGGCGTTGACTGGGAGAGGGTGCGGCTTCGCTCATGGCGGCGGAATCTACAACGAAGCTGCGGCGATCGGGGGGCCGCTCGGGGAATTTCGACCCGCCCTGGCGCGCCGGCCGGGGGCCCGGGGGCGTCCAGGGGCGCGGGCGGCGGCAGGCCCGCAGGCGGCGCCTGGCGGCGCGGAGGGGCCGGCGGGCGCCGCCGGCCCGGCGGCGGGCCTGTCCCGAGACCGCCGCCTCCCCTACGATGGCGGGCGCCGCAAAGGGAGGACCTCGATGACCCCGGCCCCGCCGTTCCACCTCGCCTTCCCGGTCTCGGACCTCGAGGCGACCCGCCGCTTCTACGTCGACGTGCTGGGCTGCCGCGTCGGCCGCGAGGCCGCCCGGTGGATCGATTTCGACTTCTTCGGCCACCAGATCTCGGCCCACCTCGTCGATGAGCCCGGCGCCGTGCTCCCCACGAACCCGGTCGACGGCAAGGACGTGCCGGTGCGCCACTTCGGCGCCATCCTCGAGTGGCGCGCCTGGCACGCGCTGGTCGAGCGGCTGCGCGGGCTCGGGGTCGCGTTCCTGATCGAGCCGCACATCCGCTTCGTCGGCGAGCCGGGAGAGCAGGCGACGCTCTTCGTGGTCGACCCGAGCGGCCACGCGCTCGAGTTCAAGTCGTTCCAGGACATGCGTCAGATCTTCGCGACGTGAGCCGCTGCGCGCGGCGTGCGTGCTAAGTTCCGACCATGTCCGACGGTCGTCGCGCCACGTACCAGGATGTGCTCGACACGCCCCCGAATCAGGTGGCGGAGATCCTGAACGGCGTCCTCCACGCGACGCCGCGGCCGTCCCTGTCCTGCCGCAACGTCACGTCGGTCCTGGCCGGCGAGCTCTACCTCCCGTTTCGCCGGGGCATCAAGGGGCCTGGCCGGTGGGCGCTCCTGGTCGAGCCCGAGCTGCACCTCGGCACCGATCCGGACATCGTGATCCCCGACATCGCCGCGTGGCGCCGCGACCGGATGCCGCAGATCCCGATGCGGAACGCGGCCATCTTCCTCGCGCCCGACTGGGTGTGCGAGGTGATCTCGCCGTCCACCGAGGCGCTCGACCGCCGCGACAAGATGGAGATCTACGCGCGCGAGCTCGTGACGCACTACTGGCTCATCGATCCGCGGGGCCGGCGCCTCGAGGTCTACCGCATCGACGGCGGGCGGTTCGCGCGCATGGGCGCGTGGGAGGGCGACGTCACCGTGCGCGCGGCGCCGTTCGACGCCGTGGAGATCGAGCTCGGCGTCCTCTGGCAGGAGTAGCGCCGGCGCCGCGCCGGGCGCGCCGCGCGCCGTCGCCGGCCGCCCGGGCGCGATAAGCTCCCGGCGTGCGCGTCTCCTCGACCTGCCCGCTCCGCGTCGCGTCCCTCGTCTGGCGGCCCCGCCCCGAGGCCTTCGCGCTCACCGTGGTCTGCAAGGCGACCTTCGCGCTCGAGCCGGGGCGCTCGCGCCTCGCGCCCGCGCAGGAGGCGCCGTGGGAGGCGGACGTCCCGTGGGGCGACGACCCCCGGGCGAGCCTGTGGGCCGCGAGCGATCTCGCGCCCTTCAAGCGCCGCGTGGACGTGCTCGTGGTCGGCCACGCCCACGCGCCCCGCGGCGAGCCCTCGGCCTCGCTCGTGGCGCGGCTCGCGATCGGCGCGATCGACAAGCGGATCGAGGTGCACGGCCAGCGCGCGTGGACGCCGGGCGGGCAGATCACGGCGGCCGCGCCGTTCGCCAGGGCGTCGCTCCGGTGGGAGCGCGCGGCGCGCGGGCCCGACGGCTGGAACCCGGTGGGCATCCCCGCGAACGCGGCGCCCGACGCGCGCGGGCTCCGGCCGGCGCCGAGCCTCCTGCCGCCCGGCGCCGAGCTCCGCGGCCCGGCGGAGCCGCTGCCGCCCGCGGGCTTCGGGCCGATCGCGCCGTCGTGGCCCGAGCGGGCCGCGAGGCTGCGCCGGCACGCCGCCACGTTCGGCCACGACGCCTGGGCGGAGCGGCCTCTGCCGGAGGACATCGATCCCGGCTACTTCAACGCGGCGCCGCCCGACCAGCAGCTCGACCAGCTGCCCGCGGGCGAGCGGCTCATCCTCGAGCACCTGCACCCGCAGCACCCCGAGCTCGCGACCGCGCTGGAGGGCGTGATCCCGCGCGCGGCGCTGCTCCGCGGCGGCGCCGCGCCGCAGGAGATGCGGCTGCGCTGCGACACGCTGTGGATCGACGCGGATCGCGGGATCTGCACGCTGACGTGGCGCGGGGCGGTGCCGCTGCGGCACGCGGCCGAGGACGTGACGGCGGTGGTGACCGCGGAGCGTCCGGAGGCCGAGGCCGAGCTGGCGGAGACGCTGATGCCGGCGATCGCCGCCTTCGCGCCGGAGCGGGACGACGCCGGCGCGCCCGCGCCCGGGGCGGTGGGCGGAGCTCTGCCGGCGGCGATGGTGACCACGCTCGTGCCGGATCTGCGCGCGGCGGGCTTCTCCAACGCGCTGCCGTTCGTTTCGCCGTCGGGGCTGCCCTTCGCGCCGGCGGCGCAGGGCGGCGCCGGGGAGGGGAGCGGCGCGCCCGCGCGGCCCCCGGGGCGGCGCCGAGCGACCGGTCGTCGGCGCCGCTCCCGCCGGCGCCCGCCGAGCCGCGGCCGCGCGCCGCGGCCGGCGCCCTCGACGAGGGGACGGACACCCTGGTGCCGCGCACGCTGACGCCGGGCACCCTGACCTCGGGCCTCGTGCCCGTGCCCGCGGAGCCGCTGCCGTTCCAGACAGGGCGCGTCGCAGCGACGCCTGTCCCTGATCCGGGCATCGCGCCGCCGCCGCCGCCCCCGATCCTCGGTCAGCGGCTGCCGAGCTCGCTGCCGCCTCCGGCCGCGGCGCAGGCGAACGCACCGCCGCCCTCCGCGCCGCCGAGCTCGGCGACCGAGCCCGCGAAGGAGCCCCCGTCGCCGCTCGCCGCGCCCGCGCCCGCGCCCGCGCCCGCGCCGGAGCCGGCCGTGCGACCGGAGGACGTGCCGGTGGAGCGCTTCGCGGCGATCTCCGCCGAGATCGCCGAGCGGCGCGCGCCGCGGCCGGAGGTGCTGCGCGCGCACGGGCTCGGCGAGCGCGCCTGGGACGCGGTGGAGCGCCGCTTCCGGGCCCTCCTGGACAAGGACGCGCGCGCCGGCGGCCGGCTGCGCGCCGCGCACGACGCCGCCTACGTCGCGGCCGTGGAGACGTTCCGCGGCCCGATCGCCCTGGAGGAGTACGCCCGGATCGCGGTGGGGCTGGAGCGCGGTGCGGCCGGCGAGGTCCTCGACGCGCTCGCCATCCAGCGGGCGGCGCTGATGCCGATCGTGCGGGTGTGGACGAAGAAGGCCGCGGGCCACATGGCGCTCTCCGCCGAGCTGATGGCGCTCCTGGAGAAGCTGCGGGCCGAGTGAGCGCTCCTCTCACTCCCCGGGGCGGGCGCCGCCGTCCGGCGCTCGCGGCGCCGCCTCTCCGGCGGCCAGCGCGGAGGGCTGCCCGGGGCCGCCGGCGAGCGCCTGGCGCGCGCGGAACTCCTCCCAGGACAGCGGCATCGGCGGATCCTCGGAGTTGAGCCGCACCCGCTCCCCGACGATGTCGACGTCGTCGTTCGCCCGGATCTCCACGCCGCCGGGCGACGCCTCGACCTTCACCTCGCGCGCCGTCGTGCGCGCGCTCCGGCCGGCCTCGCGCACCGCGCTGCCGCGCACCCGCTCGTGCAGGCTCCCGCCCACCTCGATGGCGGCGTCCTGCGCCGCCTGGATCTGCAGCGTGTCGCACGAGAGCGAGAGCGTCCTCGCGGCGGCGATCTCCAGCGACGCGCCTGTGAGCGACAGCACCGGCCCGTCGTCGGTCATCCGGATGGAGACCAGGATCTGCCCGGCCGCGGCGCGGATCTGGATCCGCTCGCCGGCGCCCTCCTCGGCGATCTCGATGGAGCGCCCCGAGGCGAGGGGCACCACCCGAGCGCGCGGCGCGAGCTCCGCGCCGGGCGCGGGCGCCAGGGCGCCGGCCTGCGGCGGAGGATCCTGCGGCGAGGGAGCCTGCGGGGGAGGGGCGGGCGCGTCCGTCACGGCCGCATCGTAGCGCAGGGCCGGGCGCCGCGCGCGGCTCAGCGCGGGCGCCGCGGCTCAGCGCGGGCGCGCGCCGGTCCTCGCCCTTGCGCGCGCGCGTGGGCGGAGATACCCGTCGAAACGCGAGCCTGCAAGGAGCCCGATGAGCGCAGAGGCCTCCCCGCGTGCGACCCAGACCGTGCGGTGCGCTAAGAGCCACGACGGCAAGGTGTGGATGGTCTGCGTGGCCAAGCGCACCTACTCCTTCGCGGGCGGCCGGGTGACGCTCGCGGACGAGCAGGCGCCGGTCGTCATCGACCCCGACATCGAGACCGACCAGCACGACCGCTACCGCGCGCTGCGCGACGACACGGACCTGTTCCCGCCGAAGCCGGCCACCGACGTGGTGGTGACCGGCCGGGCGCACGCGCCGGGCAAGGTGCGCGAGCTCATGGTCGGCGTGGCCGCGGGGCGGAGCGCGCGCGTGCTGCGAGTGCTCGGCGAGCGCCGCGTGGAGGTGACGCTCGAGGGGCAGGTGCGCTTCCCGGATCCGGCGCCGTTCGAGAGCGTGCCGCTGTCGTGGGACCTGGCGTACGGCGGCTACGACGCGTACGCCCACGACGAGCTCGACCCGCCCGAGCGCCGCAAGGGGCGGCGGGTCGAGCCCTCGCCGCGCGAGGAGGGCGTCTTCGCCTACCCGCGGAACAAGGTCGGGCGGGGGTATTTCCTCGACGTCGACCGGGACCGGGCGGACGGCGAGCTCCTGCCGCAGATCGAGGACCCGGGGGATCCGCTCGCGGCGTCGCGCTTCTTCGTGCAGGCGCCGCGGGCGTGGCTCGACGCGCCGGCCTCCGGCGGGCTCGGCTGGGTGGCGCACACCTGGTATCCGCGGATCATGCGGGGGCTCGGCGCCTTCCTGGAGCACGATCCGCCGGCGAAGCCGATCCGGGAGATGGCGTTCGCGGACGGGGCGGACCTCGGGGGGCCGTTCCGCAAGAACGAGGTGCTGCCGCGGTTCGTGCAGGGCGCGGCGCCGGGGCTGGCCGCCGAGCGGCTGCGGGGCGACGAGCTCGTGATCCTGAAGTACCTGGTGCAGGGGCAGCCGGAGGTGCAGCTCGCGCTCCCCGGGGAGGCGCCGGCGCTGTCGGTGCGGCCGCCGGGGGCGCCGAAGATCTTCACGCCGGAGGCGGTGCTGCAGACCGTTCGCATCGACGGGGAGCGGCGGACGGTGTCGCTGACGTGGTGCGGGGCGGTCCGGCTCCTCGCGCCGCTCGGGGAGGAGCAGCTCGCGGAGACGAAGCTCGGGGTGACGTGGGGGCGGTGGTGATCGCGCGGGCCGCCGGGGGGGATCCTGCTGTCGCCCGCGGCCCCCTCGCCCCGCCTCACCCGCTGCGCGCGTCCGGCGGATAGAAGGGCAAGGTGTCAGGGGGCGGCTCCGGCACCCGGAGGCCGAAGACCGCGCCGATCCGGCGCGATCCGCCGTACAGAAAGCCTGAGCCGACATCCTCGAAGCCCTGGATCCGCTGCACGAACAGGGCGCTGTCCGGGCGCGCGCAGCGCGTGCCCCGGTCCCTCGCGCCCCTCACGATCGCATCGATGGCTTCAGCGAAGGCGGCGCCGTCGGCGCGATGCACCGGTTCGAGCAGCGAGTAGCACCCTAACTCCAGCCCTTCGAGGGCGGGCAGCGCCTCCCGGCGCTCGTCCACCGCAGCCAAGTGGAGCTTCAGATCGGCGAGCGTCTCCGCGTGTCCCGGGACCCCGCGTGTCCCGGATTGCTCGGCGAGCAACGCAGACCCCGCCTCGATGAGCCGCGCTCGCCTCGCGGCGTCGTCCGGGAAGACGAGCTGGATTTGCATGCACTCGGTAAGATGGATCGCCCGCATGATTGTGCTCTCTGCGTCGCGCGGGGCGGCGAGGGCCTCATTGACGTATCCGTCCGCTGCTTTCGCGATCTCGTCCCACGGTGCGCCAGCGCAGAACAGCGTCATCATCATGCCTCGAGCGCACGTCAACCGTTCGAGCGGCCGCTCCGCCGCCGCGCCTCTCCCGTACCAGTAGCCGACGAGCACCGCCGCGTCGCTCCGGCTGAGCCGCTCCCACCTCGGGGCACCGAACCGGTCCAGCGATCGAAGCACGTATTTCATCGTTCCGCCCTCCTGCAGCAAGCGGCGCGCTGCCGCGCGACGGCGGCCGCTCAGTCCCAGAATTTCTTGATCACCTTGATGGCCGACGGGTCGATACCGCCCTTGATGAGGACCTCCTCTGCCTTGATCGCGTTCCTCAGGTCGAGCGCGGTCCCCTCTCGCTTGACCGCCTGGAGCACGTTGTTGTGGTCGACGACAGTGCTGCCGGTCTCCCTGAGCGCCTTGACGTCGATCTCGACCAGCACGGGGCTGCCCCCTTGATAATGGCTGGTCCCGGCCGGCGTCTCGGACGCCGAGATGTACTTCGTCGGCTTCCCGGCCACATGATCGCCGATGGAACCTCCGCTGCCCTTTGGCATGATCCGCTCTCCACGCAAGAACGCGTCGTAATCGTCGGCGCTCAGCGCGCGGTAGATCGTGCCATCGCAGAGCTTGAGACCCAGCGGATCGACGGTCGTGACCGGGGAAGCGTTGAAGGCGAAGAGCGATCCCCCGCTGGCGAACCCCAGCGGATCCGGGCTCAGCCACCGGGCCAGCTCGGCGTCGAAGTAACGGAACCTCGTGACGCAGAGCCCCGTCTCCTCGTCCGCGTACTGTCCGAGCAGCCGGAACGGAGACTCCACCCGGCGCCGGCGCTCCGGCGCCTGGTGGATCGCAGCCACGGACCCCCAGGCGGAGTGGGCCGCGGACCACGCCACCCTGCCCTCCGCATCGATGAGCTCCCTCGGCGTGCCCACGTGGTCGGTCACGTAGACGAAGACCTCGCCCTGCTCGGCTTGCAGGAGCGGCACGAGCGAGTCGGGCTCGTGGACGAAGCAGCGGTAGCCGCCGTCGCTGCGGATATCCGCGGCCAGCGCGTCACCGTCCCACAGGAACTCGACCACATGGCTCTCACGGGGGTCGTCGGCGCGGACCTCCTTGCGCACCCGCCGTCCGAAGGCATCGTAGGTGAACGAGATGCTCTTTCCCGAAGGCAACCTGATCTCGCGCAGCCGATCGCGGCAGTCCCAGCGGTACTCCGTCCGCGCGCGCTCGTCCTGAGCCTCGCCGGCGGTCTCGGTCCGTGCGATCCTGCGAGACCGCCCGTCGTAGGCGTATTCGGCGCGATCGGTGCGTTGCACCGTGTCGCCGCGAGCGATCTCCCAGGGCGGATTCGCCTCATCGGCCTCGCCGGCCTCCAGCGCCCGCAAGACCTTCTGGACGGCGCCGACCGCATCGTAGGTGAAGACCTCGCGGCCTCGCGCGCTGCGCGCCTCGATCAGCTCGTCGATGGATCCGTGGCGATACGCGGTGGCTCCCCACCGAGCGTCATTGACCAGCTGCACCCGCCCGAGCGCGTCATATTGCCAGAGCCGCCGCATCGCCATCGTGGCCGCCTCGGCGCCGGGTGAGCGCAGATCGAGCCGTTGCTCGACGATCCGGTCCATCGCGTCGTATTCGCTTCGGAGCGAGAAGCGACCCCCCAGCTCACCTCGCGCGATCTCGCGCCCAACTGCATCGCGCTCGAAGGCGATCCTGCGCCCGGCGTGCTCGACGGCAGACAGCCGCCCGAGCGCGTCGTACGCATACCGTGTCGCCTCTCCCGTCGGCATGATGCGCGCGACGCGCCTGCCAGAGGCGTCGAGGTGATACCCGATCCGGCGCTCCCCCTGCGTCTCGGCGACCACGCGCCCGAGGCGATCGCGCTCCAGGCGCGTCACCACGGTCTGCCCGTCTTGCTCCAGCACCGCGCCCAGCAGGCGCCCCAACCGGTCGCGCTGGTACGTGACAGGACCGTCCGTGGATTGCTCGACGACGAGGCCGCCGAGCGCATCGTACGAGAAAGCGCGGAAGCTGCCGTCCGGATAGCTCACCCGCTCCAGGCGTCCGGCCGCCGAGTAGCGGTAGGAGAGCGCGCGCCCGTCGAACGCCGCCTCGCGCGTCAGGCGGCCTGCCTCGTCATAAGCGAGATCGTAGATCTCCCCCTTCGGATTCACGATCCTGCGCAGCGACTCGCCTGCGCTGTAGGCGAACCTCCACGTGCTCCCGTCGGGTTGCGTGATCTTGGTGAGCACGCCGGTGCCGGCGTGCTCCATCTCCACGACGCGCCCGAGCGCGTCCGTGCTCCTGCTCAGGTTGCCCAGCGGATCGTAAGCCGCGTGCCTCGCCGTGCCATCGGGTCGCATGACCATGACCGGCTGTCCGAGGCGATCGTACTGGACCCGGGTGCTCCGGCCCAGCGGATCCACGCTGCGCGTCGGGCGACCGAGCGCGTCGTGCTCGTAGCGCGTCTTCCCGCCATAGGCGTTGATCTCCTCGACGAGGTCGTGGCGGATATCGTAAGCATACTCAACCAGGTTGCGCTGCCCTTGCGCGATGGCGCGCAGGTGGCCACGGCCGTCGTAAGCCAGCGCGTACCGGAGCTCGGACGGGTAGGTGATCTCGACGAGCGATCCCTTCCTGTCGTACCGGTATCGTGTCGCGAGCCCGTCGGGCCCGACGTGCAGTACGGGCAGGTCGTCCTGGTACTGCCATTGCGTGGCGTTCCCCGCAGGGTCGATCTGTCGGGTCTTGTTGCCCTGCGCGTCGTACTCGAACCGCGTCGCCTCTCCAGCCCCGTTGATCTCGGCGGCGATGTACTGATCCTCGTCATACTCCCACGCGCGGAGGAGTAGCCCGTCGGGCGTCTCCTCCCGGACGACGAGCCCGTCTTCGTTCCAGTAGAGCAGCCGAGGCTCGTCATTACCGCTGAGGCGGGTGATCCGCCTCTCCAGATCGGCCTCGATGGCGACCGTGTGCAGCCCGCCGTCCCCCCAGGTCCTCGTGCATCGGCCGGTCTCTTCATCGTAAGCGTAATAGAAGCTCACGCCGTTCTTCAGCGTGGTCTTGACCATCCGGTGGTCTTCATCGTACTCGTAGCGCTCCGCGTGGCCGATCGCGTCGGTGGCGCTCGCGAGCTCACCCATCTTGGAGTAGGCATAATCGACCCACTGCTCGAGGCGACCGCCTGCCCACACCTCCAGGCGCGCGATGCGGGCGCCGTGGGTTAGCTTGACCCGGATCTCTCGGCCCGCGGTGTCGACGATCCGCTGGAGCCGGCTCCCCGTGTACTCGAGCGCGATGGTGTTGCCATGGGCGTCGCTGATCGAGCGAAGGAGCGCCTTCTCTCCTGATTCCGCCGGTGCGAAGCGGCGCGTCAGCCGGGTCTCGTGGCTGTACACGGTGAACCCGCCGTCCTCGAGCGCGGTGAGCGTGAGCCGGTCCGGCCGGTGGAACGCGCTCGATCCGGGCGCCTGCAGCCGAAAATAGACGTCGCGGCCCTCCTCGTCGCGGAGGATGAGGCCGTCTTCGGTCCGCTCGATCCACTGCTCGAAGCTGTGCGTCCAACCCCCGCGCCCGAGGGAGGTCCGCTCGAGCGCCCTGTCGGACGCGTAACGGCGCTCCCACGCGAGCGGAATCGCGCCGGGAAGCTTGATGTCCAGCTTGGCGTCGATCACCCGGCCAGACGTCGTATCGACCGGGTGACCGGTGACGCGGCACTTCAGGTTTTTCAAGGCCGACGCCGCCTTGCCCTTGAGCGCGCGCGCCCCCTTCCCGAGGGCCTTCCCCGCCTTCCCCATCTGCTTCGTCGCCGCCCGCAGCCCCTTGCCGACGAGGTCCTTCCCCTTCTTGAACAGCGGCTTCAGCACCTTGCCGCCGAATTTCAGCAGCAGCCCGCCCGCGATCTTGGCCGCCCCCTCGAACAGCAAGTCGAGCACCAGGTCGATCGCCAGCGTCACCGCCCCCATCGCGAAGTCCCCGAAGGTCGGCGTCGTCTGCACCGTCCCCGGGTTGAGCACCAGCGAGGTCGGCCACCGGCCGATGTCCCAGCAGTCCGCGTTGAGCGACACCGGCCCGCCGATCACGCAGCAGGTCGCCTTCTCCCCGCAGATCTCCACCGCGCCGCGCGGCAGCCAGCACTTGTGCGAGCCGAACAGGATGTGGAGCGGCGTCAGCGCGTCCAGCGGATCCGGGATGATCCCGAGGTGCGGCCAGAGGAACTTGGGCTCGTGCTGGTGCGTCACCGAGGGCACGCCGTTGAACAGCACCGTCGGCTTCTGCCTGTCCCCCAGCGTGAAGGGGTGCAAGAGCACGAGCTTCAAGAACTTCATCGGCGCCGGCGGGAAGATGTGGAACCCCTGGTGCATCTCCAGGCCCACGATCAGCCAGCCATTGATGTCGTGGAAGTTGTGTGCCACGTCCGCCCCTCTCCTTCCTCACCCGCGCGGGAAGGCCTCGGTCGCCTCGAGCCGCGCCCGCCGGTGCTCCAGCTGCACAAGGCCGTAGCTCACGCTCGCCCGCCAGAGCAGCCGCACCTCGGCGGCCTCGGCGTCGATGTCGACCGCGTCGAGCGCCGGCACGAGCCGCTCGGACGCGCCGCCCACGGCCACCGTCACCGCGACGGGCGGCGCCGGCGCCTCGAACACCAGCGCCTCCCCGCCGGGCCGCATCCCGCCGAGCGCGATCCGCGTGCCGGGCGCGATCGCGTCGAACGTCGTCCGCGGCGCCGCTCGGCTCGCCAGCTTGCTCGCGCCGCTCTGGTCGAACTGCTGGTCGTGCCACACGTGCGCCGCGCGCAGGCCGCCCCAGAGCGGGTAGGGGGCGAAGCAGACCGGCTCGGGGCGGTCGTTCCAGCGCCGGATGAGCTGCTCCGGGTGCTCCAGCTGCGGCAGCGGCTGGTCCTGCGCGCGCGCCGCTTCGGTGACGAACCCCTTGCCCTCGAAGTTGTGCGGATACCCGCTCTCGTGCTCCGGGACGAACGCCTCGCCGCCGCCGTCGTCGTCGTCGAGCGACACCACCCGCGCCGCCTCCTGCACGACGCCGCCGTAGGCGTTCCGCCAGCTCATCTCGACCCGCTCGAACGCGAGCGGCGCGCTCGGCACGAGCCCTCCGCCGAGCGAGCGCTGCCAGACGCGCTGCCCGTACGCCACGATCGCCGCGTCGCGGTCGCCCACCCGGAGCACCGCCGTGGCCTCGCGCGCGCGCCCCTCCTTCGGGTAGACGAACCCCGTCGCGCACACCGACGCGACGCTCTTCTGGAGCATCCCGTCGTGCGGGTACGGGAGCTCCGGATCGAGCAGGAGCGGCCGCTGGGCGGCCGCGAGGGCGAGCCGGCCGCCGGCGATCCGGTACGTGATCGCGGCCAGGAAGATCGCCGTCACCCGGTCGTCCAGCTCCGCGTTCGGGAGCATCGCCGCGGGGAGCGGCGTGTCGTTCGAGAAGCGCATCGCGGCCGTCGGTCTCGTCAGTTCCGTAGTTCCGTCAGTCCCGTCAGTTCAGCTTGATGAGCCCCGCCGTCACCTGGACCATCCCGCCCCCGTCCATCTCGATCGGCGAGCCATTCACGGTGACCTTGCCGCCCTTGATGGCGATCTCGCCGTCCTCGATGACCACCTGGCCGCCCTTGATCAGGATCTGGCCGCCCTTCAGCTCCAGCGTCGAGCCGTTCACATCGAAGAGCGACGTGTCGACCTTCATCGTGCTCGACGCGTTCACGGCGAGGGTCGTCGACTTGAGCGCCTGCACCCCGTCGGCCTTGATCTCCTGCGACGGCGCCTCGATCTTCTGGCTCGCCGACGACTTCAGCCCCTGAGGCCCGGTCGCCGCCACGGTCTGCTCGCCGCCGACGTTGATCTTCTGGCTCGCGGCGACGCTCACCTCGTGGGTGGCCAGGTACGACGTCGTCTGCGCCCCGGTCACGGTCACGCTCCGGGTCCCGGTGACGGTGAGCGCGTCGTTGCCGGTGACGTCGCCCGAGCGGTTGCCGGTGACCTTCTCTTCCTGGTTCCCCGTGATGCTCGCGCTCTGGTTGCCAGTCACGGAAAGGGTCCGGTTCGCCGCGACGGAGATCGTCTGATTCGCGCCGATGGTCACGTTCTGGTTCGCGCCGACGGTGGTCGACTCGTTCGCGCCGATGATCTCCGAGTTGTTCCCGCCGACCATGGTGCTGCGGTTCGCGCCGGTCGACTCGTTGCGGTTGCTGCCCACGGACGAGCCGCTGTTCGCCGCCACCTGCTCGCTCCGGTCGTTGCCGACCTCGCTGTTCCAGTTCTTCGGCGTGTGCAGCAGGATCTGCTGGCTGCCGGCGGTGTCGTCGAAGCGAAGCTCGTTGTGGGTGCCGCCGCCGGGGCTCGTCATCGTCTTGAAGGTGCTCACCGTCGGCGCGCCGCCCGGCGGGCGGTTCTGGCCGTTGTAGACGCGGCCCACGACGATCGGCCGGTCCGGGTCGCCCTCCTCGAAGTCGACGATCACCTCCACGCCGACGCGCGGGTGGAACACCGCGCCCTCGCCCACGCCGGCGAACACCTGGTTCACGCGCACCCAGCACGAGGACGGCTCCTTCGCGAGCCGCTCGGCGTCCTGGTCCCAGTGGAACTTGACCCGCACGCAGCCGATCTCCGCGCCGGGCGGGCCGCCCACGTGGATCTCCGCGCCCTTCGCGCTCGGCTCCGCGGTGACGAACGCCGTCTGCGTCCCCTGCACGCGCGGCTTCGGCGTGACGCGCGCCGGCCGGAAGCGCGACTCGGCGACGCTCCCGTTCTTGCCGCGCCGCGCGCACTCGAACCGCGCCGTGAACGGCACGCCCTGCAGCGCGAAGCGCCCCGAGAGCTCCGGCGGCAGCGTGCCTTGCTGCTCGCCGCGCGACTCGACGCGGGTCACCAGGTACTCCCCGTCGTACCGCGCCGCCGGGTGGTCCAGCGCGAACACGCTGCCTGCGCCGAGCACCCGCGCGGTGCCCTCGGCGACGGCGTAGCTCGCCTCCACGGTCAGCCGATCGAGCTTCGCCTGGGCGAGCGGCCGCCCCTGATCGGGCGTGTCCGGGTAGCGCCCCGGGTACTCGTGGTCGACGAGGACCTCGCCGTCCTCTTGGCCCGTCGTGGTGACGGCCATGTCGAGCGCGGGCTTCTTCCAGTTGTAGTCGACCAGCGACACCTTCTTGGGCCGGAGGCGCGCCCCGAGCTTCATCGCGGCGATCTCGCGGCCGAGCACCCCCGGGCCGAGCGGGGCGAACGGGGCGAGGCGCGCCCTGCCGCCGTCGGCGTCGGCGAGGACGAGGAGGCACATCTTGTCGCCGTGCTCGAAGTGGTAGCTGATGCCCTCTTCCTCCAGGAGGCGCGACACGAACGCGAGGTCGCTCTCGTTGTACTGGACGCAGTAGGGCCGCGCGGCCACGTCGTCGATGCGGGAGGGGTCGGTCACCCGCCAGGCGTAGAGCTCCCTCGCCGCCTGGAACGTGAGCGCGTCGCCCCCGTCGGGCTCGACCGAGGCGCCGTCGTCGCGGTGCAGCGACGGGTCGCCCTGGAGCACGGCGTCGATGATCTGGCGCGTGGTCTTTTCGAGGAAGATCCGGCAGCGGGTGCGGTGCATCGAGCGCGCGAGCGGCGGCGAGAGCACCACGCGGTAGAGCATGCCGTCGTAGATGGGCGCGAGCTCTTCCGCCTCGGTGATGATGCCGTGCACCACGCGGTAGGCCGGCTCGGCGTGCGTGGCGAGGCGCAGGGTCGCCCGGGCCCCGACGAGCTCCTCGGGGTCCACGACCGGGGCCGGTTCGTGGGCGACGAGCGTGAGCTCGTAGCGGTACAGGCTCGAGATCGCCTCGCTGCCGCGGAGCTCGACGACCTGCAGGTGTCGCCAGGGGCCAGCTCCCTCCGAGGCGCCCTCCCAGGCGAAGGCGAAATCGACGTCGTTCACGGCGCGGCTCTCCCGTTCGAGGTGAGCTCACCGTAGCCTGTCCGGCAGCCGGCTGGAACCGGGGGCAAAGTCACGGCGTTGCCGCTCGACGGGCCAACGTTGGCCCCGAGAGCGGCGACCTGGCACGTGGCTACCGGCCGCCGCCTCGCCATCCTCCTGCCTGCCCCGAGGGCTGGGCCGCCTTCACCCCCGATGGCCGTTACCGGAGCTCCACGCGAACGGTATGGCACCGACTGACGCCGCATGAGGGGCGCCGATCTGTCGACTGGCGAGCCGGCGGGCTCCGGATCACGCGCTGCAGGTCGCGCGCATGTCCGGGTCGTGCGCATGCTCTCTGGAAGAGAGCGTCGCTCTTTGTGAGCGGGGCAGGCGCCTACTCCTGCGGCTCTCCGCGGCTCAGCTTCTTCGCGATCAACTCCCGCACCTCGGGCGGAATCGCCCGCAGGATCTCCTCGGGCGTGAGCCCCTCGAAGCGCTGCTCGGGCGTGAGCCCCTCGAAGCGCTGCTCGGGCGTGAGCCCCTCGAAGCGCTGCTCGAGCGTGAGCCCCTCGAGGCGCTGCTCGGGCGTGAGCTTCGCCAGGAGCCTCTCTGGCGGCAGCTGCGCGAGCATCTGCTCCAGCACCTCTTCGTAGCTATGGCGAGCCAGCTCGTAGTCCTTCATGGCCATGGTGCCTCGCTGCCTCCGGAACTGTTCGACTTGCTGGTACAGCGTATTGTACACCCGAGCTTCCTCCGGATCCAGCGGCAGGATCTGCCCCGCTCCCTTCAGGTACGCCCGGGAAAACATGTAGAGCAGATGCTCCGTGGGGCTTTGCCGGAAGGCCTCGCGTGCCTCCACGCCGTGGAGCAAGAGGCCGTTGAGCTCGCCCCGCCAGAGACCCCCGCCCACCGGCGCGAAGCTCCCGCGGTGGCGCTCGACCTGCCTGGCGAAACCCGCGGGAATGCGGTCGGCGATGACCATGAGGCACAGCTCGTCCGGGTCGAGCAGCTTGTTGTGCCGCATATACAGGGCGCCGTAGGCGAGCAAGGTCAGCACGTCCTCGGGCTCCAGATCGTCGGTGGGGCATTTGTGCTCGATGAGCGTGTGCTGCCGCAGGTGACCGAAGATGCTGTGGAGCTTGCGCGCGTCTCCAGCCGGTTGATCGGCCAGACGCAGGACAACGATGTCCACCCGGAGGGGCATGCGATTCAGCAGGAGCTCGGGATACAACCGCCAGCCGCTGGGCAAGTAAAATTCGAGGAGGGCGACCAGCATGGGGTGCCAGGCGGTGACCCCCTCTCGCGGAGGAACTTCGGGCTCGGTCATGACGCAGGAGGTGTCTAATTTGTGGCGGCGTCGTCGGCCAGGAGAAATCACGGTGAGCGTGCTCAAAAATGCGCAAAATTAGGTGCCGATTTGCGCATGGCGGGAAGAGGTAAGACGTAACGGTTCTGTCGGCGCGAGGAGCGCGCATCCTTTGCGACAGGCGATGATCGTGAGCACCCAGATCGCGATTTGCGCACGATAGGAAGAGATAGAACGTAATGGCAGCGCTGGCGCGAGGAGCGCGCATCCTTTGCGACGGGGGCATGTGAGCGCTCGGCTCGTCCGGAGCTGCGTGCCGCGCCGGCCGAGAGGCTCCCGGGGGACGAAGCCTCGGTCGAGGAGATCCGCGCAGCCACGCGCGCGCTGCGCGGCAAACCGCGCCCTTCCGGCGGGGCCGGCGAGCCGCCCGCCACCGCCGCCCTCCGTAGCGCGCTCCGCGACATCGGGGCCCCGGACGTCAAGGTCCAGGTCGCCCGTGGCGAGGTCTCGCTCTCCGGGATCCCGCTCTCCGCCCTGGCAAAGACGCTGCGTGCCCTGGCGGCCGTGAACGTTCCTCAGTAGCCCTCTCCAGGGCTCGTCGGCGCTGCTCCGCGCCGGAGGCGCTCCCGCCGGATCGAAAAACCGACCTCAGCGCCGGCGCCTCCCCGGAACAAGGAGGTATGAAACATCCCATGAGCGCGCCGCCTCGTTCCCCCGTGACCGCCGACCAGCTCCGCCCTGGCGATCCGTACGAGCTGTCCGAGGGACGCCTCGTCGAGTGCCTGCCGACCGGACGGCGCGGCGGTCGGAGCAACCTGGTGGGCGGCGAGGTGCTGGACACGGATCCCGCGGTCGAGGCCGCCGGCGTGGACATCGGCATCTCGCCGAGGCCGGACATGCTGCGGGCGCCCGACCTCGTGGTGGGGAACATCCCCGACGAGCCCGGGTGGGCGACGGCGGCGCCGCCGCTCGCGGTCGAGTACGCGGACACGGGCGAGGACGAGGCGGAGCTGCAGCGCAAGATCGAGGAGCTGCTGGCGGCAGGGACGCGCTGGGTCTGGGTGGTGCGGCTGCACGGGACGCGGCGGGTCGAGGTGCATGAAGCAGCGCCCGACGCACCCGAGCGCGACGCGACGCCTGCGGCGCCAGCGCCGTTCTCGGCCCGCGCGACGCCTCCGCTGGCGCCCGCCGCGCGCGCGGCGGCGCGCGTCTGGCCGCAGGTGCGGCAGCCGGCGCGCGTCGCGGTCGCCGGCGAGGCGCTCGAGGCGCCCGGGGTGCTCCGGAATGCGGTTCCGGTCGAGGCGCTCTATGACCGGAGCGCCGCGCACGAGGCGACCCTGCGCAACCTGCTGCAGCGCAAGGGGTACGACGGCCTCGACGCGGTGCGGGACGAGGGGCGCAGGCAGGGCCTGCGCGCCGCCGTGCGGGACCTGTGCGAGCTGCTCGGCATCGCGCTCTCCCCGGAGCGCGAGGCGTCGCTGGACGCGATGGACGAGGCCGCGCTAGGCGCGCTGCGCGAGCACCTGAAGCGCGATCGCCGCTGGCCGTGACGATGAACCAGGCCGAACCCCCGGCCGTTCCGCGCCGCTCCTATCTGTAGAACGCCACGTCGTCGATCCAGATGTTGAACCCGCTGCGCGCTCCGAAGCGGAACTGGATGCCCCAGACCTTCGTCAGGTCGACCGCCGCGAACGCCTGGCCCCACCCTGACTGCTTGAGCTCGGAGAAGGCTATCTTGTACTGAGTCCAGCAAGGCGTCAGCGTGACTATCTTGTTGAAATGGTCGTCGCACTGGGTGCTGCAGATGCCGCCTTTGTTCCAGGTCTGCACGTCGACGACGTCCACGAGCACCTTGGTCGAGGAGCCGCTGTCGGCACGGGCGAAGAAGGTGATGCCACGGAACTCGGAGGCGTCGTAGACGCCCGGATTTGTCTCCGTCTGATTGCTGTTCAGACGAAAGCCGAAGAGGGCTCCCCAACTGGTGAACTTGTCGTCCGCCTCGGAGTGCGCGGCGGACAGGCTGCCGCCGCGCGGCGGTTCGATGGAGGTCATGAAGAACGTCTCGTTCTTGGCGGGCTTTTGCGTGCCGAGGTCATCGTTTCCCACGAACCAGGCCCCTCGCCGGGGGTTCTCGGCGTCGTCCAGGGGGATGATGGCGCCGTCGCCGTCCTCCATGTCGTCGATCAGCGACAGGTCCATGGGTTCGCCCGTCGGCGGCTCTTGTACGCAACCACCTCCAGCTCCTCCGCCTCCGCCGTCACCGCCCGCGCCACCGCCTCCGCCTCCGGTTCCCGCGCCTCCACCTCCGGTCCCCGCGCCCGCGCCTTCGCCTCCCGCGCCCGCCCCTCCCGCCCCGCCGCCGCCGTCGCCTCCCGCCCCTCGGTCTTCACCTCCAGCGCCCGCGCCTCCGAGGCCATCGATCCCGAGCTCGTAGCTCTTGTCGAAGCCGAAGATCTGGGCACACCCGAGCCCGAGCACCGCAATGACGCATCCGCCGGTACACCGCGCAAAAGCCAGCATGCTGTTCAGGGTCATGACACCGCTCTCCGAGATGCATCAATAAGTCGCGACGTCGACGCCGCGCGCGCAATGTGAAGCGCCGCGGCCGCGACGCGAGCTGCCGCGGCAAAGCTCCGAGACAGCATGTGAAGGCACCTCTCCAGGCCAACCCCGCCGAGCCGAAGCAGCTCGGCGATGCTGGGCGAGGGTCTCCCACATGAGATGCCGATATAAGGCGCATTCCGCCATCAGCCGCGGACGACTCCCTTCCCACGTGTGCCAACGAAGTATCTCCAACATGGCAAATATCATACGAAGATTTGCGAGACTACCCGTTTCACCTCGGAAGAGCGCGCGGGGCTCTTCGGGCTGCCGTATCAGCACACCTGCCAGATCGTCACGGTGCGCGTCGCCGGCGCCGATCGGTTTCCTCCCGAGTCGATCGCCTGCAGCGTGATCCTGTGCGTGTCGCCGAAGCATTCCCCCGAGTACAGCCGCGCGACCACGCTGCTCCCCGTCCCGAGATCCGCTGGCTGGTCGCTCGTCCGGTCCGTGGTCCAGACCAGGCTCTCGCCGCTCAGCGGGCCGTCCTCGAGGTCCATCGCCGAGCCGACCAGCGTCACGTCCTTGAACCACCTGGATCGCTCGCTGTCGTAGCCGTCCCACGATTCGAGCTCCAGATCTCCGGCGGGCGTCACGATGCTCGCGGCGGGCGGGTCGTCCGTGCAGGTCCTCGCGGAGATGAGCACGCTGTCGAGCGGCGCCGGGTCGTCGTAAGCGAGGAGCTCCACGCGAGAGGCCCCCTCCGCGAACGACGTCGTGAGGGATCTGCCCGTCCCGTGGCTCGCGCCGTTCGCGCGCCACCGGATCCGCGCGTCCGGCACGACCACCGAGCCGAACCCCGGAAACAGGACCTCGGCCGTCAAGGTCATCTCCTCGTTCGCGCAGACCTCCACCGCGCTCGCCGGCTGGGTGATGCGCCCGATGGGCCGCGCCGGGACCGGCGCGGAGGCGGTGACCTTGTAGACGTTGTCTTCGCCCATCGCCGCCCGCACGGCGAACTCGACGCGCTCTCCCGCCTCGGCGACGAGGCGGTACGTGCGCTGCGTCGGCGAGGCGCTGACCGCCATCAGCCGGCCCTCGGCGATCGTCACATGACCGTAGGTGGTCGCGTCGGGCATCTCCAGCGTCACCGTGACCTCCTGCGGCACGGCCGGGAAGGCCGGCAGCTGCAGCCGATAGAAGTCGACGTCGGGGGCCGCGGTCATCGGTAGGTCGGCCGGCAAGGTCAGGATGGTCCCGCTGACCGATCGCCCGAAGGGCAGAGGCGTCGCCGTCTCGGCGGTGTCGTTCCGCGCGATGAGCTCGCTGAAGTTCAGCGACGCATCGGAGAACCCCATGGCGGCCACGTCCGGCACGTCGGCCGCGGCCATGACCGCGGCGAGCGGGTTCACCAGCTTGCGGCGCCGATCGGGCTGGTCGGCGTAGCCGAGCGCCGCGAGCTCGGCGTTGCTGAACGTGTTGTCCGGCGACAGCAAGATCTCCTTGATGCGCGCGACGATCCGGGCGCGCTCCGCCGCGCTCAGGCCCTCGGATCGCGGGTTCAGGCGGCGATTCGCCGCCTGCATGTTGGCGATGACGCCGGCGATGAACGGGGCAGCGGCGCTCGTGCCGCCGAGCTCGCGGCGCACCCGCGGAGCGTCGATGTCGTCGATGCCCTCGGGCGCGAGGTACGCCGTGCGGATGGGGGCCCAGATGTCGACGCGGTCTCCGTAGAACTCCGCGTTGTCGAGCCCCGCACCGACGGCGCCCGCCACGATCGTCTCCGGGATCATGGCCGGGACGATGCCCCAGCGCTCCGTCCTCGGGTCGCGCAGGTCGACGAGGTCGCGCACCACCGCGGGGAGCGAGCCGCGCGACAGCGCGTTGCCGGCGATCGTCACGACGGGCACGCCCGCGGCGGCCGCGCCGCGGACGCCGACGCTGATCGGGCCCTTCAGGTCGCCGAACGAGAGCGTCGCGACGCAGGCCGCGGTGGCGACGGCGGCCGAGCCCACCGCGGCGGCGCACGCGATCGCGCCGACGATCGGGATCGCGCTGGCCGCCGCGCACGTGGCCGCCGCGGCGGCGTGCGCTCCCGCCGTGACGACGCCGCAGATCCCGAGGCGGCCTTCCGGCGCGCAGATGTCGACGTCGGGGCCGAGGTTCGTGAGGATCCGGCACGGATACCCGCCGCTGATGTTCACGACCGAGGCCCCCTGGGACACGGCGAGCCGGACGCCGCGCCCGATCTCGAACGCATACGCGGCCGCGTCGTATTTGTAGAGCATCGGGACGGCGACCTGGCCCGCCACGCCCGCCGCGCCGATGCCGTTGTTCACCTTCGCGCCGATCGCCGCGACCACGCCGGTCCCGTGCCACGATCGCTTGCCGAAGAAGCTGTTGCCGACGGTCGGAGGCCCCCACGCGGCCCCGGGCCCGCAGCGCTCGCCGCCGAACCAGCCCGCGGTCATGTCGCACGCGACGAGATCGCCGCGGTCCGGCCAGCGGAGATCGTCGGTCGGCGCGAACCCCGTGTCGAGGACGGCGACGTTGATCCGCTCCTCGTCAATCTCCCACAGCGCGTTGAACGCCCACACCGCCGGCACGTTCTCCACGCAAGGCCGGCTCGCGTCCCCCGGCACGCACGGGAGCGGGCTGCCTCGCGCCGGGGTCATCTTCATCGAGTGCGTGAGGTGCCCCTCCTCCGTCGCCGAGATGACGGGCGCTCCCTGCAGCTGCAAGCGCGGGTTCACACCGACGAGGTAGCCGTCGAGCTGCAGCTTCATGGCGAGCGAGGCGATCTGCAGCGCGCCGGCGTCGCTGGCGTACAGCGGATCGTCCTCCCCGAGCAGCGCCCGCAGCGCGGTCGCGTCCGAGGCCCGCTCGCCGCTCGGGTCGACCTCGACGAGCACCGCGTCGCGGCCCCCCTCCTCGTCGCTCTCGAGCGTCGCCTTGACGCTCCCGCCGGTGTCTCTCAGGAACGCCTCGAGCTCGTCGCCGTCGGCTGGGTAGAGGATGAGCTCCCGCGTGGCGATCTGCACGGGCAGCCCTCCCCTGGGGAGCAGGGTGCCGTTCGGCTTCGCGCCTGCGCGGCCCTCGTCGTCGCTCATCGCGACGCCGGCGTCGACGGTCGGCGCTGCCGCCGCGGGGTCCGCGAGCAAAGCGAAGTCGAAGACCACGTCCTCCTCGAGCGCGCCCTGCGGCGCCCGCGTCCTGTCGACGAAGTACTGCGCATAGAACAGCTTTCCGGGCTGCGCGCTGAGCACGCCGTCGTTGAGCGCGCCGCCCCCGTCGGCCTGGACGCGCAGGGGGGCCGTCGAGGCGAAGCCGGCGCGCGCGGCGACGAGCTCGAGGAGCTCCACGTCGCCCGTCTCCGGTGAGGCGAGGGCGATCGTCAGCGGCCCGGGGCCGAGGTCGACGCCCCCCGGGTCGAGCGTCGCCGACAGCGCGTCGCCCGCATCGTACACGACGCGGTCGAGGCGCAGCGCGAGCCTCGGCGGCCTCTCGACCGGGGAGAACGTCGCCTCGCTCGGCGGGCTCGGCGCGTCGCCGCGGCGCTCGCCGCCTCCGGAGCTGCAGGCCGCGACGGCCCCGCACGCCAGCGACATCCACCTGAAACACGGGCGCTTGAGCATGGATTCCTCCTCCTCCGGTGAGCTCGGTATTCGCGGAGAGCGCAGAGAGGCGCCGGGGCGTTCGCGAGGGCGACCGGCGGCGACGCGGGCCGGCGCCGCGTCGACATGGCGGTTCCCGCGATGCGCTTGCCGACGCGGCGCTCCGCGCACGGCGTCGAGCCGTGCGCCGATCTCTCCGTCACAGGCGGTAGGAGCAAACGCGGTGCCGTCCGCCCGTGCCTCGATTTCACGGCCGCCGTCGTCTCGAGCGCGACGGCGGCGCCTAGAACCTCGCCTCGCGCAACATCTGCGTCGAGGGCGAGCGCCTCCGCGGGGCAGCGGCCCGTCTCCGCGCCGTCTTGCGCCGCCGCGCGTTCCTCTTATTTTGAGCGGCGCTTCCGGATAAGCTGTCGATCGGAGCGAACATGTCCCGCACGGCCATTCCGACCTGGTGCTTCGCCGTGGTGCTGGTGAGGCTCCAGCAGCGCTTTCTCCTGGTGCACGAGCGCAAGCACGGCCAGCTCTGGTATCTGCCGGCGGGCCGCGTCGAGCCCGGGGAGACGTTCGCCGAGGCGGCGCGGCGCGAGGCGCTGGAGGAGACGGGCGTCCCGGTGGAGCTGGAGGGCATCCTGCGCGTCGAGCACAGCCCGAGCCGCTACGAGTCGCGCTTCCGGGTCATCTTCCTCGCGCGCCCTGCGGACGGCACGCCGCCGAAGAGCCAGCCGGACGAGCACTCGCTCGAGGCGCGGTGGGTCACGTTGAAGGAGCTCCGGGCCTTGCCGCTGCGCGGCCCCGACGCGGAGTGGTTCTGCGCCGACGTGCTGGCCGGGGCGCAGGTGTTCCCTTTGTCGCTGCTCGGGGCCGAGGGGGAGCCTCTCCTCGTGAGCGGGCGGTGAACGGGCGCGCGTCGAAAGGCCGCTGAGCCGGCGCCCCTTGCGCCGCTGCGTCCGCGCTCTTTCGCGGGGGCGGCTCCTCGGGGCGGCGCGCCCGCGCCTGATCACCCGATGCGGCCCGCGGATCTCCACTGCGCGAAGCAGCGCCCGGTGAGCGCCTCGAGCTCGTCGAGGAGCGCGGGCTCTCTCGTCTTGAAGTTGAAGCACGATTTGCCCTGCATGCGCTTCTTGAGCTCCGGGCTGATCCCGCCGAGCAGCTCGGGGTTCGTGTAGACCGGCATGAGGTAGAAGCTCGTGTAGGCCCGTCCTGCCCGCGCCGCGCCGAAGAAGAGCGGCTTTCCGTTCGGCGCCGTCGTGCGCGTGTCGAGGTAGTAGTTGTCGGGCGTGTCGTGCACGACCACGAGATCGCGCGCGTGCCGCTGGAGGATGCTCCGCAGCGCCTCGAAGGCGCCGTTGCCGCCGCCGCCGCGCACGTCGTTCGCGGCCTTCGCGGCGCCGGCGGTCTTTGCGGCCTTCGCGGTCTTCGCGGCGCCGGCGGTCTTTGCGGTCTTTGCGGTCTTCGCGGCGCCGGCGGTCCTTGCGGTCTTTGCGGTCTTCGCGGCGCCGGCCGTCTCCGTCATCCTCTTCGTCGTAGCCACGCTGGGACCTCCTGTGCTGAGCGTACACAGCGTGCTGGGTGGCTGCCTATCTGCTCGCGCCTGGACCGTGCCGCCCCGGTTCGTCTCCTCCCTGCTTCTGCGGAGCGGTTGGGCGCAGGGGGCGCAGCTCGCCGAGCCGCATGGAGGGAGTGGATGCTGGAGACCTATGGTCCTCACTCCTCCGGCCGGTGCTGACCGGGCGCAGGTGTTTCCCCTCTGTGCCAACGTCGGGTGAGACAAGCTACCCTGGAAATCTGTGGCGAGAGGGCGGAGAATGGACCTGACCCGTGCCGAAGCCTTCGCATCTCCGATCCGTCGATCCTAGCTCCGCCCCAGCGGCGCAGGGCGCTGCTCCCCGCCCGAGTGGCGCCGCCGTCGAGAGCGCGCCGAAGCCGGCCAAGTGGCGGAAGTTCTCGGCGGCGGAGAAGCTGCGCATCGTTCGCGAGGCGGCCGCGTGCACCCAGCGCGGGGACATCGAGGCGTTGCTGCGCCGCGAGGGCATCTACAGCTCCCTCCTGGCGGCGTGGCGCAAGCAGCTCGCCCTCCACGGCAGCGAGGCTCTCGCGGAGCGCAAGCCCGGTCGGCCCGAACCGGGCGCCACGCCCACCGCCGTGCCGCAGCCGCCCCGACCTCGACCGCTCGGGCCCCAGCGCCGGAACGCGCCCCTCGGCGCGATCCACTCATGGGATTCTCGTCCGGCCTGTCTCAAACCTGTTGGCGTTCTCCGTTCCATGATCGCCGTTCGGGGCGGAGCGGGAGCCTCTGCTCGTGCGCCCAAGCCGAAGCGGGACAAGCGTCGGAGGAGGGATCATCCGCGGATGAAGTCTTCGACCATGTCATGCGCCGCGTCGTCCGCGAACTGTTTGGCGGGCGATTTCATGAAATAGGCCGATGGTGCCTCGAGCAGCCCGGAGATGCCGCGGTCCAGAGCCAGCTTGCAGCAGCGGATGGCGTCGATGACCACCCCGGCGGAATTGGGGCTGTCCCACACCTCGAGCTTCAGCTCTGCGTTTAGGGGCACGTTACCGAACGTGGTGCCTTCCATCCGGATGTAGCACCACTTGCGATCCGTGAGCCAGGGCACGTAGTCCGATGGCCCCACGTGGACCTGGTCGGGCGGTAGATCGAAGCCGAGCTGCGAGGTGACCGCGGATGTCTTCGAGATCTTCTTCGACTCCAGGCGCTCGCGCTCGAGCATGTTGAGGAAATCGGTGTTACCGCCGAAATTGAGCTGGTACGTCCGATCGAGCTTGACCCCGCGCTCGCGGAAGAGGCGCGTGAGGACGCGGTGAACGATGGTCGCGCCGACCTGAGACTTGATGTCGTCGCCGATGATCGGCAGCCCGGCGTCCGCGAAGCGCCGGGGCCAGTAGCCGTGCTCGTCGCGCGCGATGAACACCGGGATGCAGTTGACGAAGCCGCACCCGGCCGCGAGGAGCTGCTCCACATACCACTTGGTCGCCTCCTCGGAGCCGACCGGCAGGTAGTTCACGACAACATGGGTGTTGGTGCTCTTTAGGATCTTGACGATATCCTCGGTGCCCCCGCTGGACTTCTTGATGATCTGCGAGAGGTACTTGCCGATCCCATCGTGGGTCATGCCGCGCGCGACGCGCACGCCTTGGTGCGGGACGTCGGAGAACTTCACGGTGTTGTTAGGGTAGGTGAAAATTGCCTCGGAGAGATCCTTCCCGACCTTGTTGGCGTCGATGTCGATGGCGGCGACGAACTTGATGTCCCGGACGTGGTAGCCGCCTAGGTTGACGTGCATCAGGCCGGGGACGAACTGATCTTCTTCGGCATTCTCGTAGAAATATCGTCCCTGGACCAGGGACGACGCGCAGTTGCCCACGCCCACGATCGCGACATTGATCGGGCCCTTGCCGTGCGTCGGCTCCTCTGCAGGTGGGGTGTTCTTGGCTGCAGGTGGGGTGTTCTTGGCTCGGCTTCCGCTGGTCCTCTTTCCCTTCATGTCCTTATCCCTCTTATTGGGTTGGGAGAAAAGCTCGTTCTTTGGCTTGCCGAGGACGCTGCATACGGCATCGATGAACTGTCTGCTGGGCTCCTTGGTGCCGGATTTGACCTGCGAGAGGTAGCTCGCGCTGACGTCGTAGCCGCGTGCGCGGAGCTGGGACAAGAGCCAGCGCTGCTTCTGCCCGCGCTCCTCCAGCATCTCGAAGACCCTGTGCCTGATCGTCTGTATCGCTCGACTCACCAGTCACTCCGGATCGGTTAATTTTTATGCACCCTAATGTGCTCGCGTTGCGAATCAAGTTAAATTTTATTTACTTCCAACTTGTCGGCGGACCCATCCATCGGCGGCCCGGGGACCAGCGCGCTCGCTGGACGCACGGCGTCCTCTGAGCGACGGTTTGAACGGAACGTCCTAGGCGAGCGGTCGCGCCCGGCGCACCTATAGCGTCGATCAGGTCGATCTTTTGATAATCCAGGGTGCACCGGTGGAATGCTCGACGGCCTCGCCGGACGATGAGCTCGTCCGCGTCCGGAGGCGCACGGATGGGACGATGGTCACGGCCGGTAGAGCTGTCGCGCCGGGATCTGTAGAGCTCAGTAAAAATGATCCCGGTGCGAGAGCAAAACTGCCCCCCTTTTCACGAGGTGGGGGGGGAGCTTTACGGACGCACGGGGGAAAATTGACTGTCGCTTGGCAGGAGCAGTTACTGATGAAGCGGTTGACCCGCGTGAGAGTACTGTTCGTCTTTCTCAGGCGGCGTACCTGCCTCGGAGCTGGGCCGAGGGTTAGCGACTCCTTCGCCACCTGTCGTCTCGCCATCGCCCGCGTGCTGACCCGCTGGCTGCCCCGGTGACCCAGCTGCCACCATCGACACGCCGAGCGCCCCAGGCTCCAGTCCCTCCGGCTGTGACACGGTGGTGTTAGAGCCGCGTGACACGGTGGAGCTCGCTCCCGAGGAGTGTGGCGTGCCCCCTCCGAGTCAGCTGCACCCAAGTCGCTTCGGGACGAGGTCGGGCGCTATCCAGCGCTGATGAAATTCTGTAGCGCAGGCTCCGACGGCCGCGGCAGACCGGCCAGAGCGTGACGTGCTCCGGCAGCGGACAGCCGTAGAGCATGCGATCGATCACATCGCGGCGAGGATCATAAAGAAGAGCGCGCGACGTCGTCGTCAGGAGGAATCGGTTCGTCATCCGCCGCGCAGCAGCGACCTCGAATCTCAACTGCCTGGGTGTGACCACGCCCGCGTTCCCGGCGTCCGCCCGAGAAGATCTGCCGTAAAGTGGGCATCCTCCTGCTTCTGACGCTCAGCATCAAGGGCGGGCTCGGCGTCGACTGGAGCGACCCGAAACAGAGGGCGTCGGCCATTAAGATCCTGGGGCGCCTCGTGATGGGACACGAGCGTGGCGCGCTCGGCCAAGCGTTCGCCTTCGGCACGCGGACCCACCTCCGAACGCGAGCACTCCAGCGAAGAGGCGGAATCTTGGTTGAAAAGAATTTACAGGCTCTCTTCCTTCTCTTGGCCTCCGACTTTCACCTTCGCACCTGTGTACCGTCTGGACACGAGCGATCAAGCCGTGCAGAGTCACCACACCACGAAGTCGTCCGGAGGACAGTGTCGATGCGCGTAGTCAACACAGCCAGCATCCCCGCGATCGAGTCTCTCAAAGCGGATGATCGCACCCTGCTGGGGCTTTTCAGGGATATCCGGAAACACGAGGAGCTCTCGGCTTTCCTGCCCGAGGCGTGCCGCCTCTCCCTGAGATGGGTGCGCCTCGCCTGGGGTCAGCCGATCAAGCCTCGTCAGCTCCCCGGCAAAGGCATGATCGTCGTCACCGACGGTTCGGGCGAGATCATCGGAGGCTCGGTCCGGAGGGTCCAGGCGGGAGACGTCGTGCTGGTGCCTCCCGGCGGGCTGCAGGGGCTCGTGGGCGCGGCGCCGGACGGGCTCTCCGCGATATCCATCCACTTCGAGGGAGAGGACGCCCGCTGGGACACGCCGTGCCTGTGCGCGGCGGTCGCCCCGGGCGGCGCTCCCTCGGATCGATCGGAGTCTCCTCTGGATCGCCTCGTCGAGGAGAACGAGGCCCACGCGCGGGAGTTCGCCGGCAGCCCCCTCATGCAGCTCATCGGATCCGAGCGCGCGCTCGGCGACGACGTGAAGCGACGGATGCTCGGCGCGCTCCAGATCTGGTCGAACGCCTTCCAGAAGGTCCTGTGTGCCAGGGTCGTGTTCGAGTCGCACCCCGCCGCGATCAAGATCGCCGAGCGTCATCTGGCCGAGGAGGTCGGTCACAACCGGCGGCTCGCCCGGATGCACGGCCCGTCGTCCTCGCCGTCCTGGGACCGGGGCATCGCCGCGGCGTCGTCCTGGTTCATCGAGCGGATGGGCTCGGCGTCCACCGAGGAGCGGACCGTCCTCATCCACTTCGTCATCGAGCGCTGCGCCGACATCCTCCTCAGCGCGGCCCAGCGGATCTTCCCCGACTCGGACTATTTCGCCACGCACGCCGAGGTGGACGCGGAGCACTTCAGGCTCGGGGTCGAGCTCCTGAAGAGCCTCCCCGGCCTGGACATCGCCCCGCTCCGGGGCGCGCTGATCGAGGGCTGGCAGATGATGAACCTGATCTGCCAGCGCATCAGCGACATCGCCGAGCGCGGCTGCCACGCGACGGCGGAGCTCCCGGCGCCCGACGTCGTCGCCGGCGCCTCACCGCGCGGGCTCGAGGCGCTCTCGATGGCTCCCGCCGCGGAGTGAGCCGCGGAGATCTCGGATGGCGTGAGGAGAAGATCTGTCGGAGCGAGGAGGAGAGAGGAGCCACAGAGGCATAGAGAACACAGAGGGGAGGGATGAGAGCTCTTCTCTCATCGATGTCCTTCGCGCCCTCTGCGCTCTCCGCGGTCTCTCCTCGTTCGTGTGCCCGGGATCGCCCGGGACCGGCGTCAGCTCGCGGCCTTCACCACGTCGGTGATGCCCTGGACGCTCTTCGCGCTCTTCGCGAGCATCTCTTTCTCTTCCGCGGTCAGCGGCAGCTCGACGATCTTCTCGACGCCCTTGCCGCCGATGACGACCGGGACGCCCATGTAGATGTCCTTGTAGCCGTACTCGCCGTCGAGGTACGCCGCGGCGGGGAGCAGCCGCTTCTGGTCGAGCAGGTAGCTCTCGGCCATCACGACGGCGCTCGACGCGGGCGCGTAGTAGGCGCTCGTCCCCATGAGCTGCACGATCTCGCCGCCGCCCTTGCGGGTCCTCGCGATGAGCGCGTCGAGCTTCTCCTTGCTGATGAACTCGGTCGCGCGCACGCCGTTGATCGTGCACGCCGACGGGATGGGCACCATGTCGTCGCCGTGGCCGCCGAGGACCATCGCGCGCACGTCCTTCACGGACACGTTCGCCTCGCGCGCCAGGAACAGCTGGAAGCGCGCGCTGTCGAGCACGCCCGCCATGCCGAGCACGCGCTCGCGCGGGAAGCCCGTGCGGCGCTTGAACTCGTAGACCATCGCGTCGATCGGGTTCGAGATGACGATCACCAGCGCGTTCGGGCAGTGCTGCTTCGCGCCGTCCGCCACGCTGCGGATGATCGGCAGGTTCGTCGCGACGAGGTCGTCGCGGCTCTGGCCCGGCTTGCGCGGGATGCCGGCCGTGATGATGAGGACGTCGGCCCCGGCGCAGTCGGCCCAGTCCGAGGTCCCCTTGATGGACGCGTCGTAGCCGAGCACGGCGCCGTTCTGCTCGAGGTCGAGCGCCTTGCCTTTCGCGAAGTCGGTCTTCTGGGGGATGTCGAAGAGCACGACGTCCCCGAGCTCCTTGCGCGCGATGAGGGCCGCGAGCTCCCCGCCGATGTTCCCGGCGCCGATGAGGGCGATCTTCTTTCGGTTTGCCATGGGCGGCCCCTTTACCACCCCCCCGGCCGGAGACCAACGGGGGTCCCAGCCGGGGCGCGGGGGAAGGAACTCGGCCGGGGCCTTCGGAAACCTGTCGACTCGGCCCGCGAGGCCGGGTAAGCCGCGCCCCATGGTCACCGAGGACGATCTGCGCACCGCGCTCGGCCGGGTGCTCGAGCGCACCTCGCTCGCGGGCCCCTTCGCCCGCTACGAGGGCAAGGTGCGGGACTGCTACACGACGCCGGACGGCCGGCGCCTGCTCGTCGTCACCGACCGCATCAGCGCCTTCGACCGCGTGCTCGGCACGCTGCCGCTGAAGGGGCAGGTGCTGAACCGGCTCTCCTCGTTCTGGTTCGAGCGCACGCGGGGCGTCGCGCCGAACCACATGATCTCCCAGCCCGACCCGAACGTCCTCGAGGCGATCGAGTGCACGCCGCTGCCGGTCGAGATGGTGGTGCGCGCCTACGTGACGGGCGTGACCTCGACCAGCATCTGGACGCACTACGCGCGCGGCGAGCGCGTCTTCTGCGGCCACCGGCTCCCCGACGGCCTCCGCAAGAACGAGCGCCTGCCGCGGCCCATCCTGACGCCCAGCACCAAGGCGCCGAAGGGCGGGCACGATCTCTCCGCCTCGCGCGAGGAGATCCTCGCCCTCGGGACGATCGCGCCGCGCGACTTCGACGCCGCCGCCGAGATGGCGCTCGCGCTCTTCGAGCACGGCGCCCGCTTCTGCGCGGACCAGGGGCTGATCCTCGTCGACACCAAGTACGAGTTCGGCAAGGACCGGAGCGGGAACATCGTCGTCATCGACGAGATCCACACCCCCGACTCGTCCCGCTTCTGGTTCGCCTCGTCCTACGACGAGCGCTTCGCGGCCGGCCAGGACCCGGAGTCCTTCGACAAGGAGTACGTGCGCCGCTGGCTCGCCGCGCGCGGCTTCCAGGGCGACGGGCCGATCCCGCCGATCCCCGACGAGGTCCGGATCGAGGCGTCGCGCCGCTACATCGAGGCGTTCGAGCGGATCACCGGCGCGGCGTTCGTCCCCGACCTCGAGGACCCGGCCGTGCGCATCCCGCGCAACCTGGGAGTGTAGGTGGGCGCGGCCTCGCCCGTGCCCGTGCTAGCGTCGCGCAGAGAGCGCTTGGAGCAAAGTCAGTGAAAGCCGTCGTCACCGTCCGACTGAAGAAAGAGGTCCTCGATCCCCAGGGCGACGCCGTGAAGCGCGCCCTCACCTCGCTCGGGTTCCCGGGCGTGAAGGGCGTGCGCGTGGGCAAGATCATCGAGATCGAGCTCGACCCCTCGCTCGGCAGCGCGCCCGATCTCGAGGCGCGGCTGAAGAAGATGGCGGACGAGATGCTGGCGAACACGGTCATCGAGGACTACGAGGTCACGCTCGCGCCGTAGCCCGCCGCCGCGCGCCGCGGCCGCGGGCGGCGCTCACGCCTCGGGCGCGACGAGCTTCTTCGCCCAGAGGATCGCGTCCTTGCGGGTGCGGCCGACGACGAGGTGGCGCGCCAGCACGGCCGAGCGGCGGAAGCCGTTCGCGAGCAGGGCGGCGCACAGCTCCTGGTCGTCGGCGGGGGCGAAGGTGAACGTGCTGACGGCCTTCTCCTCGACGAGGCGTTCGCACAGGGCGCCGATGGCCGCCGTCGTGGCGAGCCGCTCCGACTCGTGGCGCGGCGAGGTGAGGATCTCGAGGAACGAGTTCCCGAAGCACGACTGCATCTCCCACGCCGCGTGGAGGGTGAAGCCGCCCCGCGCGGACAGCGCGTAGCCCGTCCGCACGGCGTCACGCCCGAACGGCTCGAAGCCCGTGAGCGCCCGCCCGGCCCGCTGCGCCGCCGCGACCGCGCGCCGCAGCTCGGCGGCGCTCGCCGGCGCGATCTTGATCGCGGGCATCGGCCGCCCCTCGCCTTCCCGGAGCAGCCGCCTCGCGCGGGCGATCGTGCGCTCCGCGAGCAGGACCGCCGGCGAGCCCGCCCTGTCCTCGCCCTCGGCGCCCTCGTCGTCGTCGCTCTCCTCGCGGAGCTGCGGGGACATCTGGGACACGACCGCCCCGAGGATCCACGCGTCGCTGCGCTTGTAGAAGCCGGGGATCGAGCCTTCCCGGACGAACCCCAGGCGGGTCCAGGTCGGCACCTCGTCGCGCTCGACCAGGGTGAAGATCTTCTCGACCCCCTCGCGCTTGGCGGCCGACAGGACGAAGTTCCGCTTCGACGGCGTCGGCCCCGCCCGGAAGTCGATGATGCGGAGCGTCCGGTGCCGTCGGTTGACCAGGAGACAGAGCGAAACGGCGTCGTTCCGGAACAGGAGCTCGTCGACACCGCTGCTCGACGTCGAAGACAAGTTTCTCGCTGCCATACCCCTCGTGCTCGGCGCAGGCGTGATGCCTCAGGTCACGCGGTCATTGCAGAAATGCAAATTGCAGATCTGAAATGCCCCTAGCAGCCGGGGCCCACAGCGTCAACGATGTCGGTGAGGCCGAGGAATCGGGGGAGGGGGGGAGGGGTGACGGGGAAGGTCAGGGGGCGGCGGCGAGCCGGCCCGCGTCGGCGGGCTTGACCCCGAGCGCCACGAGCGCGTCCTTGAGCTTGGAGCGCTGGAGGGAGATGCGGGTCGGCATCCCTCCGGAGATCTTGAAGGTCTCGAGGAAGTTCACCCCGCTGTCGAAGCGGGCGGCGAAGGTGACGCTGTCGTTGTCGACGACGACGGAGATGGGCGCGCGCTCCTGCCCGATGAGGAGGAGCAGGGTCTTGTCGTAGGGCCCGCCTCGCTGGGAGGCGTCGACGAGGACCAGGCCTGGCTCGACGCGCTCGTAGCGGAGCGCGATCCGGCGGGTCTCGGCTTCCATGACGGCGAGCTCGGCGCCGGCCGCGTCGATGGGGGCCCAGAGCGACGGGTCGGAGAGGCCGGACGCGAGGTGCCGGACGATGAGGCCGAAGAGGGCCTGGTCGCGGGGGCGGGCGCGGAGGGCGCGGTCCATGCGGGTGGCCACCGGCCCCGGGACGCCGATGCGGGTGTCGATGGCGCGGGCGTCGTCGTCGCAGCCGGGGTAGGGCTCGACGCCGCCGCGCATCCACTTGGCGCCGCTGGCGAGGCCGTCGAAGTCGACGTGGCAGACGAGGGTGTCGACGCGCCCGGCGCGGGCGACGACCTCGGGGGTGATCATCTCGGGGCAGGCGCCGTGCTCGGCCTTTGTCGACAGGACGAAGCGGGGGTCGCCCGCGAAGCGCGCGTGGTGGGCGCTGTCGTGGTGGTCGACCCAGGCGGCGAGCCGCGGCCCGAGCTCCTGGATGAGGGGGAGCGTGACGGTCTCGAAGCTCTTGCCCCCCGCCTCGGAGGCGAAGGCGATGTCGAGCACGGCGACGTTGCCGCGCAGATCGCGGGCGCGGGGGAGCTTGCGGGGGGAGGCGAAGGCGAGATCGAATCCGTGCATGGGGTCGCTTCCGGGGAGGCGGGCACCGCCCCGCCGGGCTGCCCGGCGCGAGCCGCGTCGGGCGCCTTGCTCCATACACCCGAAATGGCGTAAGCGCTGCGGCGGAGGACCTTTCACGGGCGGGGCCTGAATGATCCGCTAGGATGATCCGACCAACGGCAGGGACGGCTCGGCGCTCCCGGGCGCGTTCCAGCAGGTCGCCGCCGCGCTGGAGGCCGGCGGCTCAGGCAGACGCGACAGGAGGGGACCGCGCCCGGGATCGCCGCGAGCGGGGCTGCCCGTGTACGTCGGAGGAAGTGGATGAGAAGCGACGTTCTGGGACTTGGTCTTCTGGCTGTTGGGGGGATGCTCTGCGGCGCCGGGCTCCCGGGCGCGCCGGCCGTCTCCGAGGCGAGGGCAGAGCCCGCGCAGGTGGCGGTGTCGGCCGCGCAGGCGACGGGCGCGGCGGTGCAGGCGGCGGGGGCGGCCGCGCCGGCGGTGACGGGGCCCGCCTGCAAGCTGAAGGGGACGGCGCCGGTGAGCAAGGGCGCCCGGCTCTACGACGCGCCGAGCGGCGGCCGGACGATCGCGAACTTCACCGGCGCGCTGGTCCCGATGACGCTGAGCGCGATCCCGGCGGACCCGCCTTCCGGCCGGGCGAGGCTGAGCACGTCGGACAGCGGGCCGGCGCTGCGGATCGACGGCTACATCGCGCCCTCGGACGTCGCGGCCTACACGACGCGCGACATCCCGGTCATCCAGGGGCACATCTGGATCTCGAGCGCGCAGAAGGTGAAGCTCGTCGCGGCCACGGGCGACTCGCTGCGCGCGGAGCTCTCGATCTCCGGGTCCGAGGGGCAGACGGCGCGGGCCTCGGCCTCGTGCGACGCCTTCTCGCTGCAGCGCGGCGTCCCCGCCAAGATGGAGGTCCCCGGCAGCGCCCGCGGCTACCTGATGAAGACGTCGACGATCGAGCTGTTCGATCGCCCGAACGGCGACGTGATCTTCACGCTGAAGATGCTGGAGGGGGCGGCCCAGCTCTTCTGGAGCACCGAGGCCAAGAACGGGTTCGTCCACCTGATGTCGCGGGGCGATCTCACGATCGACGCCTGGGGGCGCCTCAAGGACCTGGAGGCGCTGAAGAAGGGCGAGCTGATGGACCAGTACATCCCGCCGACGACCGCGGTGGCCGGCGCGCAGCTCGCGCTCGACAAGGCGCCGCCGATCGTGAAGGCGACGCGGTCGATCCCGGTGCGCGCGCGGCGCGACGAGAAGGAGAAGCCGGTCGGCGAGATCGAGGCCGGCGCGGAGATCTACCTGCTCGAGACGGTCGCGGGCTGGACGAACGTGCTCCCGAAGACGCTCGGGATGACGCCGCCGGACGAGGGCGGCTTCTGGATCCCCGCCTCCGAGACGCCGAAGTAGCGAGGGCGCGCGGGCCCGCGGCGGAGCGCGGCGGGGCCGACCGGGCGACGCGCCGCGGCGCGGCCATGGGCCGCGGCGCCCTGCTCGAGGCGCTCAACTCTCGAGAGCTCGGCCGCCCGAGGCGACTAGGATGGCGCGCATGAGCCGTTCGCCGTTTCGTTCTCGGCGGCCTCGCGTCGGCGCCGCCGTCGGGGTGCTCGCAGCCTCCTCGACCCTCCTCGGTAACGCCGCCGCGCAGGTCGCGCCCGTGGTGCTCCCGCACGCGGCGGGCCAGCAAGCGCTCGCCGTCCGCATCGACCCCGGCGGCATCACCGCCCGCGCCTGTCCCGCTGCAGCCGCGTGCGCGCCCGACGGCGGCAAGGTCCTCGCCGTGCCGTCCGAGGTCGCGCCGCTGCTCGGCGGCGCGCGCGTCGTGCCGATCACGCTGGCCGACGGCAAGCACCTCGCGAAGATCGAGGCGCCGGCCGCGGGCAAGCCGGCGCCCGCGAGCGCGCCGGGCGCCGCGGGCGGCAGCTGGGCGATGCTGGTCGCCGCGCCGCTCGCCGGGAAGGGGACGGAGCCGATCGTGCTCTGGAGCGGCTGGACGGGCGTCGCGACCGGGGAGCACGGCGAGGGGAGGAGCGACGCGGTGGTCGTGGAGCCGCTCGGCAGCGGCAGCCGCGTGCTCGTCGGGCAGCTGCGCGAGGACGTGACGATCTGCGGGCGGCCGGCGCTGGTCGGCGCGAGCGAGGTCGATCCCCGGACGATGACGCTCCTCAAGGGGGCGAGCTTCCAGAACCTCCCGGCCGAGGAGCGCCGCGCCGCGGGCAAGCTGGTCGCGGAGCGCCGCGAGGCCGACGCGGCGGCGCCCGCGTTCCGGCTGCTGCGCCCGACCGCGGCGTCGAGCGCGGTCGGCAAGCGCTTCGCGGAGATCGCCGACGGCGACCCGAAGACCGCGTGGTCCGAGGGTAAGGCGGGCGCGGGCCGGGGCGAGTTCGTGTCGTTCTCGTCGGCCGACGAGGTCGGGATCACGGGCCTCGGCCTGCGCATCAAGCCCCAGGACGGCGTCGACGGCGGCGCGGCGCCGCGCACGCTCTTCGTGGCGACGCCCGATCGGCTCTTCCAGGTGAGCCTGCCCGAGGACGCGTGGGCCAAGGAGTCCGCCGGCTACGAGGTGAAGCTCCCCGAGGAGATCAAGGCGTCGTGCCTCGCCGTCGTCCTCGACGAGGCGTACGCGCCGCGGGGCGCGGGCGACCGCGGCGCGCCGTCCGCGCCGGAGGTGCGCGTCACGATCGCCGAGGTCACGGCGCGCACCGCGTTCGACGGGCAGGGCTCGGGGGCGCTCGTGGGCGCGCTCGCGGGCGGCGGCGAGCGAGCCAGGGCGGCGGCGGCGCTGCTCGCGCGCAGCGGGCCGGAGGCCGTCGAGGCGGCGATCGCCGGTTACGACAAGCTCGACGCGGCGGGGAAGCAGCTCGCTCGCGGCGTGATCGACACGGCGCCGTGCGCGGTGCAGATCCCGTTCTTCACCGCGCGGCTCGCGTCCGGCGCGGCGGCCCCCGCGTCCGGCGCGGCGGCGGCCGCGCGGTCTACGTCCGCCGCGCCAGGGCGCGCCCCTCGCGCGGCGGCGCCCGAGCCCGATCCGGAGCTCCACCACGCGCGCGATCGCATCCGCCGCTGCGGGCGCGCGGCCGCGCCGGCGCTCGCGGAGATCGTGAAGGGGGGCGCCGCCGCGGCCAAGGTGGCGGCGGCCCGCGAGCTCGCGCTCGTGGCGCCGGCCGAGGCGATCCCGGCGCTGCTCGACGCCCTCGCCGGGGCGCGCGGCGCGACGCGGCGGGATCTCCGGGCCGCGCTCGCGCTGGCGGCGCGGAGCGAGCGGGCCGCGCCCGTGGTCGAGGAGGAGGTGCAGATCGATCGGCTCCGCGCCCGCCCGGAGGCCGCGCAGCTCGATCTGCTGCGCGCGCTCGGGCCCGCGCTCGGGCGGGTGAAGGGCGGCGGCGCGGCGTTCCAGGCGCTCGCCTCCGCGGCGCCCGCGCCCTTCGAGCGGCGCTACCTGCTGCAGGCGCCGGCCGCGGCGCTCGCCCGCGCCGGCGAGGCGCCGGCGGAGGCGTACCTCCGCGCGTCGCTCCGGAAGGACGCGGACCCGCACGTGCGCCTCCGCGCCGCCGGGGTCGCGGCGGAGGTGCCGGCGCTCGCGCAGGATCTGCTCGCGGCGGCCTCCGATCCGGACGTGCGCGTGCGCGAGGCGGCCATCGTGGCGCTCTCGCGCGCGGCCTCCGCCGGCGTGAAGCTGCCGGCCGGCGTGGCCGAGGCGCTCGCGGCGCGGCTCGCCTCCGACCCGTGGACGTTCATCCGCGGCGGCGCCGCGCTCGCGATCGGCGCGATGCCGGCGACGCCGGCGGGCGACCGGGCGCTCGTCGGGGCGCTCGCCGATCGATCGCCCGAGGTGCGCCGAAACGCGCTCGACGGCCTCGGCGCGCACCGGGCGACCGCGCACATCGAGGCCGTGCGCGATCGGGCGGAGGACAAGGAGGAGGACGTCGAGGTGCGCGCGCGCGCGATCCTCGCGCTCGGGGCGATGTGCGACGCGAGCTCGGTCGACCTGTGGACGCGGCTCGCGCTGCGGGCGAAGGCGCCGATCGGCGAGCGCGATCAGCGGCTCGGCTCGGCGGCCCTCGCGGCGCTCGGGGCGGTGCACCCGGCCGATCTGCCCGCGCGCCTCAAGCCGCTGCTCGACAAGGACACGCCCCACGGCCTGCGCGAGACGGCGAGGGCCGCGCTGGCCGCGGCGCCGCAGTGCCGCCGGTGAGGCCTCACCGTGCGCCGCGGCCGGTCCGCCGCGGCAGCACCGCGCGGGCGCGCGCGAGCCACTCCGCGAGCGAGGTGGCGTCCGGGGGCACGGCGTCGAGGTCGGCGTCCTCCGCGACGCGCACCATGGCGGCGCCGTCGTCCGGCATCATGCCTTTCGCCGCGAGCATCGCCTGCGCCCTGAGCGGCGACAGCTCCTCGGTCGCCTTCTCGCCGAGGAGCGCGAGGATCCAGCCCTCGAGCGCCGGCACGGCCACGCCGCCGATCACCTCGGGCGGCGACGACAGGCTCGACGAGACGCGCCGGATGCCCTCCGCGATCGCCTCGCGTCGCGCCGGATCGCGGTCGATGTCGCGGGAGAACGCGAGGACGTCGCACCCGGCCTCCTTCGCGTCGAGGGCCGCGCCGAGCACGTGATGCGTGTCCTCGTGGGCCGCGCCGCGCGCCTGGTACTTCCGGATGCTCTTCCACTCGCGGGCGCCGCCGACGACCCACCCGTTCGGCTGGACGCGCGAGAGCAGCGTGAAGAGCACGCCGGGGTGCTTGTCCGACTGGTAGGCCGGCGCTCCGGCGCGGCTGCCGAGCTCGTTCTCGCCCTCGCCGACGAGGAAGACCCGGGTCCTCTCGAGCGGCTTCATCACGGCCGCGCGCCTCCGCCGAGGAGCGGCGCCTCGTCCGCGCCGTTGGCGTAGCTGAGCCAGAGCTCGCCGAGCGCGTACACCCGCGCCCGGTCCTCGAAGCCCGGCGTGTGCAGGATGCGCGTGGCCCTCATCCCCTGCTCGCCCGCGCGCGTGACGACCGTGACCTCCTCGGGCTGGAGCTCGTTCACGACGAGCGGGCTGTGCGTCGCGAGGAGGACCTGGGTCTTCTCGGAGACGAGCCGCAGCGCGCGCATCACGTCGGCGATGCGTGCGGGGTGGAGCCCGTGCTCGGGCTCCTCGACGAGGAGCAGGGGCGTCGGATCGAGGTGCGGCAGCGCCGCGAACGCGAGGTAGTAGAGCATGCCCTCGCTCATCAGCGCGGCCGGCACGACGCCGCCGCCCTCGAGCTTCACCCCGATGGCCTTCGTGGTGGAGCTCGGGTTGGCGAGGTGGATGCTGCGCACGCTGGGAAACAGGCGGGTGAGCTCCTCGTTCAGCTCGATGTAGGCCGACAGGTCGCGGCTGATGACGGCGTCGTAGAGGGCCGGCAGGCCGGTGCCGCGCTCGTCGGCGAAGCAGAGCGGATGCCCGTCGGGGATCAGCGGGTGCGGGGCTCGCAGCGCGTCCGGGTCGAAGCGGAGCATCTGCGTGCCGCGCAGGGCCTGGACGATGTCCGGGGCGGGGCGCTCGGGGCTCGGCCCGCCGCTCACGTCGTCGTCCTCGTCCGCGTCGTCGAGCAACGAAGGGGGCTCCAGGTCCCTCGGGAACGACGTCGAGCGGACGCGCCCCGCGGCGTCGAGCTCCACGCGCCACGTCGTGGTCGCCGCCGACACCTCGAACACGGCGCCGCCGAGCGCCCTGCTCGCCGGGGCGCCGCGCCCGAGCGGGTCCGGCGCCGGCGCCCCGAGCGCCCGCTCGAGGACGGAGGAGAGGGTCCGGAGCGCTCGCAGCACGGTGCTCTTGCCGCTGTCGTTCGGCCCGATGAGCGCGTGCAGCGGCGTGAGCTCCAGGGTCGTATCCTGGACGCAGCCGTAGCCCTGGATGCGGAGCTGCTCGACGTAGGGTCGGTCCATCGAGGTCGACGCCAGCATACCCGCGCGCGCGCCGGCAAGAAACTTGGCCCGTCGTCGCCGGCCCCTCTACGCCGCGGTCATGCGCCGCCTCCCGTCGATCGCGCTCCTCGTCGTCGCGCTGGCCTTCCCCCTGGCCGGCGTCCTCGGCGCGCGGCACGCCAGCGCCAGCGTCGCTTACGCGTCGCCCTACACATTCGAGCAGACCTTCGGCACGGCGCTGCGCCTCGTGCGCGTCGATCTCGGCTTCAAGATCGTCGAGAAGGACGTCGCGAGCGGCTACCTGCTCTTCGAGTACAGGAGCCCGGAGAGCGGCGGCAGGGCGACGCAGGGCGCGATCGAGGTCGTGAACGGCGGCGCCGGCGTGCACGTCGCGGTGCAGCTCCCCGCGATGCCGCAGTACCACGAGCAGGTGCTGCTCGACGCCCTCGTGAAGAAGCTCGCCGCCGAGCACGGCGATCCGCCGAAGAAGGCGCCGCCGCCGCCCGCCGACGCGGGCGCGCCGCCCGCCGACACGGGTATGGCCCCCTGAACACTTCGTCCCTGCTCCCGCGCAGACCGTAGGCCCTCCGAGGGCCGGGCAGCTCGCCCTAGCCGCTGCGCCGCACGTATTCGAAGTCGACGGGCTTGCCCTTGAGCCCCTTCGCCGGCGCCGCGATCCAGTTCGCCATCTGCTTCGGATCGAACACCGGCTTCTCCATCAGGCTCTTCACGTACGCCTCGTCGCTCGCGGTCGGCAGCCACGCGTCGCGCCGGCGCTCCCACTCCTCCTTCGAGAGCGG
The DNA here is from genome assembly GCF_028553905.1 of Sorangium sp. So ce836. NCBI lineage: Bacteria > Pseudomonadati > Myxococcota > Polyangiales > Polyangiaceae > Sorangium > Sorangium sp. So ce836. The sequence goes on from NZ_CP102233.1 coordinate 2,144,804, forward strand.
GTTGCCGTCGACGTCGAAGTGGAGCCCCGCGTAGATCCCCGAGCTCCGGTGGAACCGCCGGCTCGGCAGCCGCAGCCTGAACGGCACGCCCGCCTCCTCGATCACCCGGTTCATCTTGTCGATCCCGCGCTGCGAGTCGCTCACGTACTCGTCGCGCAGCACCTCGTTCATCGCGTTGCGGAGCGGCACCTCCTCGCGCCGCCACCCGGCCACCGCGCCGCCGGCCGCCGCCACGGGCACGTGCGGCACGTCGATCACGTACACGCCGTCGATGGCCCGGTGATCCTCGTACGACTCCTCCTTCGCGCGGCCCTTCACGCTCGACGCGAAGAACGACGCGGCGTTCGAGGAGATCTCCCCGCCGAACAGATCGAGCGACAGCGAGTACCAGAGGTTCAGGTATTTCTGCATCATCGGCAGATCGATGCCGCCCTCGGCGCGCGCGTCCTCGTTCTTGTTGCGCTTCATCAGCTCGCACGTCCGCTGGACGATACGGAGCAGGCCCGTCTCGCCGACGAACATGTGGTGCGCCTCCTCGGTCAACATGAACCGCGTCGTGCGCGACAGCGGATCGAAGCCGCTCTCCGCGAGCGCGAGCAGCTGGTACTTGCCGTCGCGATCCGTGAAGTAGGTGAACATGAAGAACGAGAGCCAGTTCGTGCACGGCTCGTTGAAGGCGCCCAGGATCCGCGGCTTGTCCGGATCGCCGCTCCGCCGCTCCAGGAGCGCCTCCGCCTCTTCCCGCCCGTCGCGGCCGAAGTGGCTGTGCAGGAGGTACACCATCGCCCAGAGGTGCCGCCCCTCCTCGACGTTCACCTGGAACAGGTTCCGCAGGTCGTAGACGCTCGGACAGCTCTGGCCGAGCAGCCGCTGCTGCTCCACGCTCGCCGGCTCCGTGTCCCCCTGCGTCACCACCAGCCGGCGCAGCATGTTCCGGAGCTCCCCGGGCACCTCCTGCCACGCCGGCTCGCCCAGGTGATCGCCGAAGCCGATCTTCCGGTCGGGCACCCGATCCGCGAGGAAGATGCCCCAGCGGTACTCGGGCATCTTCACGTAGTCGAAGTGCGCCCACCCCTCGTGGTCGACGCTGATCGCCGTGCGCAGGTAGATGTCGTCCGCCTGGAACCCCTCGGGCCCCGTCTCCCGCCACCAGTCGAGGAACTTCGGCTGCCACGCCTCGAGGGCGCGCTGGAGCTTCTTGTCCGACGCGAGGTCGACGTTGTTCGGGATCCGCTCCGAGTTGATGACCGCGCTCACGTCCGCCTCCAGTCGAATTCGGGGCGCTCCGGGCGCCCGTACATGGTCAGCGCGCCCCGCTGGCCCACCGCGTTGGGGCGCTGGAAGATCCAGTTCTGCCAGGCCGACAGCCGGGAGAAGATCTTCGTCTCCATCGTCTCCGGCCCGCAGAAGCGCAGGCTCGCCTCCATCCCGGTGAGCGCGTCGGGCGACAGGCTCACGCGCTCCTCGATCGCGAGCCGCACCTCGTCGTCCCAGTCCATCGCGTCCGGCGCGAAGGTGCAGAGGCCCTCCTCCAGCGCCTCCTCGGCGGACAGGAGGCCCGTCCGCTCCTTCAGCGCGGCCACGCGCTCCGGCGCGCCCAGGAAGCGCGACGCGAGCCGCGTCAGCCCGTTCGACATCGCGAGCGGACCGAAGCTGAGCGAGCTCAGCGCAACCGTCGCGGGAGACGCGCCCGACGCGTCGTCTCCGCCGTCCAGCATGTAGGACCGATCCGCCGCGAGGGCGAGCTCGAACAGGCTCCCGGCGAAGCACGAGCCGGGCTCGATCAGCGCGAACACGCTGCGGGCCGTGAGGTCGAGCCGCTTGAGCACGCGCCGCATGTGGAGCAGGACCTCCTTCGCGAACCAGTCGCCCCGGGCCGCCCACAGCGCCTCGTCCGCGGCCCGCACCGCGTCCGGCGAGCCGGCCGTCCTGAGGAGGACGAGGCCCACCGTGGGGTGGTTGAAGCGGAGGTCGAGGAGCGCGTCGTCGAGCTCGCGGAACGCGCGGAGCGCCCACAGGTCCGCGCCCGCCCGGCGCATCCCGGCGGCGTCCGACGGCCCCTCGCCGTCCGGCCCGAGCACGCGGATCTCCGCCGTCCGCGCGGCGCGGTCGACCTTCAGCGAGACGTGGCGGTAGTCGCAGGTCGACGCGTCGCCGTCCTCGGCGCGCCGCGGCTCGAGCGGCGCGAGCTTCACCCCGGGCCCCGGCCGGTCCGGCGTCGCCGCCGCGAGCTCCGCGGCGCGCTGAGCCACCGCCTGATCGAAGCGGCTCCTCGGGATCGCGCGATCGACGAGCCCCCACTCCTGCGCGCGCTTGCCGCGCACCCCCTCGGCCAGCGTCGAGAACACGTCCGCGAGGTCGCGCCGCACCTTGCGCTTGTCCACGAGCCGCGTGAGCCCCCCCGTGCCCGGGAGCACGGCGAGCAGCGGCGTCTCCGGGAACGACACGGCGCTGCTCCCGTCGTCGCAGAGGAAGATCTCCTCGCACGCGAGGGCGAGCTCGTAACCGCCGCCCGACGCGACGCCGTTCAGCGCCGCGAGGTAATGCTGCCCGCTCTCGGAGCACGCCTCCTCGAGCGCGAGCCGCGTCTCGTTCGTGAACTTGCAGAAGTTGACCTTGAACGCGTGCGGCGACGACCCGAGCATGTAGATGTTCGCGCCCGCGCAGAAGATCCGCGGCTGCGCGCTGGTCACGACCACCGCCTTCACCTCGGGGTGCTCGAAGCGCAGCCGCTGCACGATGTCCGCGAGCTCGATGTCGACCGCGAGATCGTAGCTGTTCAGCTTCAGCTGGTAGCCGGGCCGCATCGGCGCGTCCTCGTCGACGTCCATCGCGACGCGCGCGATCGCCCCCTCGAACGAGAGCTTCCAGTGCCGGTACCGGCCCGGCTCCGCCTCGAAGCGGACGGGCGAGCCCTCGCCGGATGAGCCCTCTTCCCGGGCTCTGGTCTGCGGCGAAGGAGCCGCGGAAGGAGAAGAGGTGGTCGCTTCCATACCGACGAGCCCACCACCGCGCTGGCCTTCAGTCAAGCAGTATAGTTCTTGATGGATAGGCTATTATGAAATATATTGCACTATAGAGATGCCACCCCGCCAGACATCGCCTCGGGAGCGCCCCGGGCAGGGCCCGGAGGCCGCTGCGGGCGACGCCGGCGCGTCGCTGATCCTCGCGCACCTGGCCGGGCGGCTCCGGCAGCGGCGCCAGGAGCTCGCGCTCACGCTGCGCGAGCTGGCTGAGCTCGCCGGGGTGAGCGAGCGCTTCCTGGTCCTGCTCGAGAGTGGGCGGGCGAACGTGTCCGTGGTGAAGCTGGAGGACATCGGCCGCGCGCTCGGCACCTCGGCCGCCGCGCTGCTCGCGGCGGGCGAGCTCGCCCCGGAGGACGCGCCGCGCGGCCCGGCCTCCGGCGAGGCGGGGGCGGGCGGGGTCCTCGTCGCGCTGCTCGGCCTGCGCGGGGCCGGCAAGACCACGATCGGCGGCCGCGCCGCGGCGCGGCTCGGGGTGCCCTTCCGCGAGCTCGACGGGCTCGTGGCCGCGCGCGCCGGGATGAGCCTCGCGGCGCTGTTCGAGATCCACGGGAACGCCTACTACCGCCGCCTGGAGCGCGAGGAGCTCGCGCGGCTCGCCGACGCCCGCGCCCACGGGATCATGGCCACGGGCGGGGGCCTCGTGACCGATCCGGCGACCTTCGAGCGGCTGCGGCGCTGCGCGGTGACGGTCTGGCTGCGGGCGAAGCCCGAGGACCACTGGCTGCGCGTGGTCGAGCAGGGGGACGCGCGCCCCATGGCCAACCGGGCCGACGCCATGAAGGAGCTCCGGGCGCTCTTCCAGGCGCGGCGCGCGCTCTATGAGCGAGCCGACTTCGTGGTGGACACGTCGGCGCTCGGACTCGCCCGCTCTGTCGATCGCGTGGTCAAGATCGCTCGTGAAGCTGGTAGAAGGGACGCGACGCGCTCGCCTTGAACAGGGGCGCGTTCCCCCCTCCCATGTCCATGCCGCGCATGAAAATTCTCTTCGTGGTGTCCGAATGCGTCCCCTTCAGCAAGACCGGCGGCCTCGCCGACGTGGCGGGCGCGCTGCCGATCGCGCTCGCCGCAGCGGGCCACGACGTGCGCGTCGTGATGCCGGCCTACCGGGTCGCCAAGCGTTACCTCGCCCGCCAGATCGAGCGCGCCGAGCAGCAGGCTCGGGGCAGCGCGGCGGTCGCCACGCCGGCGGTGGCCGCGGCGGCCGCCGGCGCGGCGGCCGACGTTGCCGACGCCGCTCCCCCGGCGGACGCCGCGCCGGCCGAGGCGCCGGCCGACGCGGCGGCGATCGCCGCTCCGCAGGGCGGGGACGCGCCGGCGCCGGCGGAGCGCTTCATGCCGCGCCGGCTGCCGGAGCCGCTCGGCATCCCGCTCGGCACGGGCGAGGTGTGGACCGCCGTCTGGGAGACGCGCCTCGATCCCGAGACCCCCGGCGCGCCCGCGCCCCGCGCGTACCTGCTCGAGCACGACGTGCTCTACGACCGCGACGGCATCTACGGGGACGCGCACGGCGAGTTCGGCGACAACCTCGCCCGCTACGCGCTCCTGTCGCGCGGCGCGATGCAGCTGTGCCACGCGCTCGGCTTCTGGCCGGACGTCGTCCACGTCCACGACTGGCAGACGGCCCTGGTCCCGCTCTACCTCAACGTCCTCGAGCACCGGTCGCCGCTCGCGCGCGCCGCGTCGGTCCTGACCATCCACAACCTCGGGTACCAGGGCTGGTTCAACAAGCATCAGCTCCCCACGACGGGGCTCGGCTGGGATCAGTTCCACAGGTTCTGCCTGGAGGCGTACGACAGCATCAACCTGCTCAAGGCCGGCATCTACAACGCCACGCTCGTCTCCACGGTCTCGCCCAGGTACGCGCAGGAGATCCAGACGTGGGAGGGCGGCGAGGGGCTCGACGGCGTGCTCCGGGATCGCGGCACCGACGTGATCGGCATCCTCAACGGCATCGACGATTCCATCTGGAGCCCCGCGACCGATCCCCACATCGCGGCGACGTACTCGGCCGAGGACCTGAGCGGCAAGCGCCTCTGCAAGGCGGCGCTCCAGCGCGAGATGGGCCTCGAGGAGCGCCCCGACGTCCCGCTCCTCGGGCTCATCAGCCGCCTGGCGACCCAGAAGGGGATCGACATCCTCGCGGGCGCGCTCGACCACATCCTCTCGCTCGACGTCCAGCTCGTGGTCCTCGGCTCTGGCGAGCGCTGGGCCGAGGACCTCTTCTCGCGGATCGCCGGATCGAGCGACCGCTTCCGTGTCTACGTGGGCATGAACGAGGGGCTCGCCCACCGCATCGAGGCGGGCGCCGACCTCTTCCTCATGCCGTCGCGCTACGAGCCCTGCGGCCTGAACCAGCTCTATAGCCAGCGCTACGGGACGCTGCCGGTCGTGCGCGCCGTCGGCGGCCTCGACGACACGGTCGAGAACAACGTCACGGGCTTCAAGTTCGAGGAGATGTCGTCGATGGCGCTCGGGAACACCGTCGCGTGGGCGGTGCACCTCTACCGCGCCGACCCGGCGTATTTCCGGACGATGCAGCTGCGGGCGATGAAGAAGAACTCCGGCTGGGCGCAGGCGGCGCGGCAGTACGAGGCCCTCTATCGCCTCGCCATCTCCCGCCGCACCGGCCGCCCGTTCTGATCGCGCCCGCGCCTCCGGAGGGAGGCGCGGCGCGATCGGCGGCCGCGGGCGCGCCTCCCTTGCGGGGAGCGCCGCCCGCGGCGCGCTACTCCTTCTGCGGCTCGGCGGCGGGCGCGGCGGGCGCCGCCGGCTGCGCGGCCCCGGCGGCCTCGCGCGTCGCCGCCTGGCCCTTCGCCATGAGCGAGCGCGAGAGCGCCCGGTGCTTGCCCTCGACCACCGACACGAAGCTCGTGACGACCGGCAGGAACAGGGCGGGGGAGGAGATCCCCTGGTCGGTCAGCTTCGGCTCCGCCGCCTTCACGTCGCGGATGAAGCCCTCGAGCGCGGGGGCCATGATCTTGGCCCACGGATCGGTCTGGTGGCTCGTGCCGTGGGCCTTGAGCGCCGCCGTCGACGTCTCCACCTTCTGGAGCGAGGTCTTCGCCGCCGCGGGATCGACGTTCTTGCTGGCGAGGATCACCATGAGCGCGCGCGCGTCCTCGAGGGCCGTGATCGCCGCTTTCTGGCCGTCCTCCGCCTTCGAGAGGTCGGGCAGGTGCGACGCGTGCCACGCCGACACCGCGAGGCCGAGCTTGTCGGAGTGCGCGTCGAGCTTCTGGAAGTCGGCGATGAGCTTCGCGTGGAGCTCCTTGCCCTTCGCGAAGCTGTCCTTCTTGTACTCCTCGCGCTGGTAGTAGTTGGCCGCCGTGGCGATGTTCTTCGCGAGCTCCGTCGCGAACGGCGCGTACTCGGCGAGCGCCGCGTCGACGTCCGACATGGCCGGCTCCTTGAGGCTGAGCGCGACGGTGCAGGCCCGCGCGTTGCGCTCGTGCGGGGCGCGCGCGCTGAAGTTGAACGGCCGGCGGTCGTCCTTGCCGGGCGGCGTCGGCCCGGCCTTGGCGACGCCGGCGGCTGCGCTGCCGGACGCCGCGGCCGCGCCGGGCACGGGCGGCTTGGCGGGGAGCAAGCCCTTCGGGGCGTCGCCGGCCTTCGCCAGGTCCTCGGTGCCGAACTTCGGGATCTTCTTCTCGCTGGGCTCGTCCTTGCCGAGGCTCGCGAGGTACGCGTCGCGGGCCTGTTTCAGCGAGAGCGTCCCGAAGTAGCAGACGTCGACGCGGTACTCCTTCATCGACTGCGGGTCGACCTTCGCGATCGGCGACACGGGCGTCCGCAGGTTCTTACCCTTGTTCGCCGCCGCGGAGCTTGCCGGCTGCTCCGGCTGGGGGGGAGGCGGGTCCTCCTTGCAGCCGGCGACACCGCTGGCGACGAGCACGAGCGCGATGGAACAGAGAGACCTGACGGAAATCATTCGGTGTGCCTCCTCGGCTGGCGCAGGAACGGGCGCATCATGCCTAAGCCGGCGGCGCTTGCAACACCGGCCATGGGCGGGAACGTGCGGCGCTGGTCGGGAAAAACCCGGCTCCAGCCCCAAACACGCGAGCTCTCCGGGTTCTTCCTGGCCTCCGCTGTGGCTGATGGAACGATCCGGGTCTAAGGTCGCCGCGTGAAGCTGCGAAGCCTGACCCTGGACGAGCTGACCATCGACGACGAGCGCTCTTTCCGGCACGTCGCGCTCTACGACGATCTGAAGCAGGTGCTCCGGCGCGATGGGTACCGCTTCCGGGTGCCCGAGGGCGAGGCGAGCTGGGATCGGGTCGTCTTCCTGAACCTGACGTTCTGGAGCCAGAGCGAGCAGGGCGACCTGATCGCCAGCGATCACCTCGCCGCGGACGTGGTCGCGCACGTCGCGTGGCACCACCTCGCCCACCGCGCCCTCACGGCCGCGAGCGCCGGCGCTCCGCCCAGCGCGGAAGCGCTCCTGCTCGCCGAGGCCATCGCGAGCGCCTTCGATCTGTACCTCGTCGGGCGCCTCCTCGGGCACGCGCCGAACGCCGAGTTCCTGGCCACGCAGGTGCCGGCGATGGCCGAGGCGGCCGAGGCGGCCGGGCTCTCCGACGACGGCTTCGAGGCGCTCCTGGAGAGCGTGTCCGCGGATCCGGAGCGCGCCTTCGAGGACCTCCGCGCGCTGCTCTTCGACGTGACCACCGCGCTCCTGCCCTGCGATCGCCTGAGCCGCGCGGCCGAGATCCTCTCCGGCTTCGACGCGCACCGCTTCGCCCCGCTCCTCCATCACTACGAGCTGTCGAACTGGATCCTGTCGACGCGCGCTCCCGGGTTGCCGCCCGCCCCCGATCCGGTCGCCCGCGCCGTCGACGCGGCGCTGCGGAGCGCGCCGGTCTCGCTGGCGTGGCTGGAGCAGCGCTGGGTGCGCCCCCCCGCGCCGCTCCCCGCGCGCGCCGGAACACCCTCCGGCTGAGGGCCGAGCCCCGCGAAGGCCCGGGGGGAGGGGGACTCCCGCGGCGCGGAGCGGGCGAGCCCGAGGGCGGCCGCCCCGGTCAATTGCCAAGAAGATTGCGCGCCCAGACGAGCTGCGCGATTCTCTTCGCCAAGGTGCAACTCGCCTGCTCTGTCTGCAGGGCCTACGTGGAGATCGGGGTAGGACGCGAGATGCGTCCGTCGCTGCCGTTTGTCTGCAAATCCTGCCGGACGAAGAGCAAGCAGTCGGCGTCCGACCGGGGCGAGCCGCGGTCGTCCCCCTCGGTCGTTCCGAGCTCGGCGAGCGGGCGCGACCGACGCGAGCCGCCGAGCGATCCGGAGCGGGGGAAGCCGTCCTCCGGGCGCGCGCTCGAGCGGGAGCCTGCGCTGTCCAGCGACCTGCTGGACGCCGAGACGACGCTCCCGGGCGCGGGCATCCAGCGCAGGGCGGCGCCTGCGCGCGACCCGGAGCGGCGCGCGGCGTCGGCGCCCCCCGCCCGGCGGCGAGGTCTCACGCTCGCGGAGCGGATCGCGCAGCAGGAGCTGGAGGACGCGCCGGCGTCCAGCCCGAGGCCGCACGCGCTGGACGCGCTCGACGCGGCGGCGGAGGCCTCGCTCGAGCACGCGGTGGTGACGCCGGACGGCGGGCTGGGGCGGCGCGACGTCCAGATGCGGCCTCGCACGTTCGCCGGCGTCTCCTGGGACGACGCGCGCCGCAGCGTCGCGGCGCCGCCAGCGGCCAGCCGGAGCCCGTCCGCGCTCCCCCCTGCCGACTCCGATCCCGTCTCGATCCACGACCTCGCGCAGATGCTCTCTCCCGGGGTCGAGCCGCCCTCGCTCTCCTTCGGGGTGGACAACGCCGAGGACGAGCGCGCGAGCCAGCCCGCGCCAGCGCCCGAGGCGCCGCCGAGGCCGCGCACCGTCGCGCGGACGCCGGTCCCGGTCCGCCCGCCGGCGCGGCGCGAGCACCGCATCACGGCGGCGCCGGCGGCGACGCGACCGCGGTCCGCCGCGGTCCCGCGCGCGGGCGCCTCCCCACGGCCCGTGGCGCCGCCGTCCGAGATGCCGCCGGCGCCGCTGTCCGAGCTGCCCCCGGCGCCGCTGTCGATCGACGAGGGCCGGCCCTCGTCGCACCGCTCGTCGCCCGAGCTCCGCCTCCAGGACGTGCAGGCCATGGCGGCGCTCGCCCCGCAGCCCCTGCCGTCCGCGCGCCGCGCCCGGTCGGGCCCCGGCCCCGCGGCGCCCGCCGACGACTCTCCGGCGGATCTGGCCCTGCTGGGGTCGCTGGCCCCGACGCCGACCGGGGGCCCGCCGCCGCTTCCGAGCGCGACGCCGACCGGGGGCCCGCCGCCGTTCCCGAGCCCCCGTCCGACCGGGGGCCCGCCGCCGTTCCCGAGCCCGCCGCCGGCCGCCGGCCCGGCGCATGCCGCCGAGGCGTCGCGGCGAGAGCGCGGTAGGCCGAAGGCGGCCGGAGCCCAGGGCGCCGCGGAGGGGCTGCGCGAGCAGGAGGGCGACGAGCGTCCCTCGCGCGAGCAGCCGGCGCGCGCGAGCAGCGCCCCCAGGGCGACCGCCCGCTCGGCGGGCGACCGGATCAGCCAGACCGACCTTCGCGGGCGCGCCGGTCGCAAGGAGGACTCGGGCCTGATCGACCTCCGCAGCATGGCGCCGCCGTCCGGCGCCGAGGACGAGGCGCGCCGCAACGAGGACCGGGCCGACGAGGAGATCCTGAGCATCAGCAGCGGGCTGTTCGAGGGAGCCACCCCTGCGCGCAGCTCGTCCCCGCCGTTCCCGGCGCAGCCCGTCGAGCCCGACCTCGTCGCCGTCGGCGGGCACACGTCCGCCGAGGACTCCGGGGAGGGGGCGCCGCCGCGCACCTCGAGCACCGCCGGCCCTCTCCTGCGCGCCCTCTCGACGCCGGCGGCGCGCCAGTACATGGCGATCGCCGGCTGGGTGACGGTGGTCTTCATCGTGTTCGGCGCGGCGCTGTACCTGGCGCAGGCCCGCGGCCGCTCGTCCAGCGCCGCGGCGGATCACGCCGCGCCGGCGAGCAGCAGCGGCGCGCTCGCCGCGGCTCCGCCGGAGGCGGCGGCTCCGCCCGAGGTGGCGCCGCCGCCCGCCGCGCCTGCCTCCGCCGACCAGGCCACCGACCGGGAGCCGTCCCTCGATGACGAGCCGGTCGCGGATTCGCCGTCCGCCGCCCCCGGCGTCGCCGCCGAGGCGCCGGTCGCATCCGCCGCGCCCGGCCCGACGGGCGAGCCGGCCGCGCCGCCGCTCGAGCCGGCGCAGGCGGGCATTGCGCCCGGGCCGGCGCCTTTGCCGAGCGCCGCGCCCGCGGTGAGCGCCGCGTCGGCGGCGGCCGCGGTTCCGGCGACGGCCGCTGCTCCGGCGGCGGGCGCCGGCCCGCAGTCCGGCGAGGGGGCCCAGGCCGCCGAGAGGCCGGCCCGGGCCGCGGCGCCGAGCGCGCCCGAGCGCGCGAAGCCGGCGGCCAAGCAGCCGCCGGCGACCTCGTCGCTCCTGCCGGCGAGGGACGAGCCGGCCCGCTTCGATCAGAGCGCGGCGACGAGCGCGCTCGCGTCCGCGGCCGCCGCCGCCGCCGGGTGCACCGGCGAGGGGCTCACGGGCACGGCCCGCGTGGCCGTCACCTTCGCGCCCTCGGGCAAGACCATGTCGGCCCGCGTGGAAGGGGGCGACCTCGTCGGGACCGCCACCGCCGCGTGCATCGCCGCCGCGTTCCGCAGCGCCACGGTGCCGCCCTTCGAGGGCATCCCGGTCACCGTCATGAAGCAGGTGAAGATCCGCTGACGACGGGCCGAAAGCTTCCTATCCTCCCGCCGCTGTGCTGGTCGCCCTTCGGGTCAAGAACTTCATTCTGATGGATGCCCTCGAGCTCCGGCTCGAGCCTGGGTTCAACGTGCTCACCGGCGAGACGGGCGCGGGCAAGTCCATCGTCGTGGGCGCGCTCTCGCTGGTCCTCGGCGGCCGCGCGAGCGCGGAGCAGGTCCGCCCCGGCGCCGACGAGGCCGAGATCGAGGCGCTCTTCGACGTGCGCAGCTCGGATCGCGCGATGGCGATGCTCGACGCCGCCGGCATCGCGAGCGACGGCGAGCTCGTGATCCGCCGCGTCGTCCAGGCGACCGGCCGCTCGCGCGCCTACCTGAACGGCCGCCTCTGCACCGCGGGCGAGCTCCAGGCGTTCGCCCCGGAGCTCGCCGACGTCGCCTCGCAGCACGAGAGCGTCGCGCTCACCGATCCGTCGACGCACCTCGGCTACCTCGATCGCTTCGGCCGCCTCGTCCCGGCGCGCAGCGAGCTCGCGGCGGACGTCGGCGAGCTCGAGGCGCTCACCGCCCAGCTCAGGGCCGCCCGAGAGCTGGAGCGTGGCCGCGGCGAGCGCGAGGCGTTCCTCTCCTTCCAGCTCCAGGCCATCGACGCGCTCTCGCCGCGCCCCGGCGAGCTCGCCGATCTCGCGGCCGAGCGCAACCGGCTCCGCCACGCGGGCCGCCTGCACGACATCACGCGGCGCGCGGCGTCCCGCCTCGATCAAGGGGACGACGCCATGTGCGACGAGCTCGCGCGCCTCGCCTCGGAGCTCCGGGCCGCCGCGGAGATCGATCCCGCGCTCGACGACGTCGCCCGCGCCGTCGACGGCTGCTGGACGGAGCTCAGCGAGGCGGCCCGCCAGATCGCCCGCTACGCCGAGCGCGCGGAGGCCGATCCGGATCGCCTCTCGGAGATCGAGGACCGCATGTACCGCCTCGAGGGCCTGCTTCGGCAGCACGGCCCCACGCTCGACGATGTGCTCGCCGCGCGGGCGCGCCTCGCGGCGGAGCTGGAGCACCTCTCGGGGGTCGAGAGCCACGTCGCGGAGCTCGAGCGGCGGCGCGACGCGCTGCTCGCCGTCGCCGCCGAGCGCGCCCGCAAGCTCTCGGCGAAGCGGCGGAAGGCCGGCGAGAAGCTCGGCGCCGCGATCTCGGCGGAGCTCGCCGAGCTCGGCATGGGCGGCGCGCGGGTGGTCGTCGACATCGAGCCGCACGGCGGCGACCGCGCCGAGCTCGTGGTCGACGGCGCCCGCCTCGGTCAGGACGGCATCGACCGCGTCGAGTTCCTCATCTCGCCCAACAAGGGCATCGAGCCTCGCCCGCTGCGCCGCATCGCCTCGGGCGGCGAGCTGTCGCGCGCGCTGCTCGCGCTCAAGCGCGTGCTCGCGGAGTGCGGGCCGGCGGGGCTCTACGTCTTCGACGAGGTCGACAGCGGCGTCGGCGGCGCCGTCGCCGACAAGATCGGGCGCGCGATCGGCGACGTGGCGCGCCACCACCAGGTGCTCTGCATCACGCACCTCGCGCCCATCGCGGCGTTCGCCGGCGCGCACTTCGTGGTCGCCAAGGAGAACGCGGGCGGCATCGCGAAGAGCTCGGTGACGCGCGTCGACAAGAAGGATCGGATCGCCGAGGTGGCGCGGATGCTGTCGGGCGCGAAGGTCACCGGCGCGTCGCTCAGGGCCGCGACGGAGCTCATCGAGGCGGCGCGCCTCTGAGCGGCGGTCACCCGCTTCGGATACGGGCCCATCTCGACGTTTTCGGTGCTCAGCGCACTGGAGTGCGCTTGCGCGCCGAAAACGCCGATCTGGGCCCGTCTCCTGTGCGGGTGACCGCCGCTCTGCGACGGCGTACCCAAGGCGGGTCCGTGGCGCGGATCAGCTCCGCGCGAGCGCGTAGTCGTTCAGATCGACGCGGATCATGTCCTTGAGCCACGGGTGCACCGTGATCGCGGTGCGGTACAGCCCCTGGGCGATGCGCCGGTAGCTCGTGTGCCCCTGCTTCGCCGACCGGAGCTCGATCACGTGGAAGAGCTCGCGCAGGTTCAGCGTCCACAGGGTCCGCACGCGGAAGCCGAGCGGCACCGCGTACTGCGCCTCCAGGGGATAGCGCTCCTCCATCGCGTGCCAGGCGTCGCGCGCGGCGAGCATCGCGTCCTGATAGGCCTCGGCGTGGCCGAGGTCCGACAGGGCCTGCGGCGTCTCGAAGCCGAGCCGGCAGGTGAGCCGCTGCGTCGCGGGCGTCAGCATCCGGTGGCGCTGCAGGTCGCGGTACGCGCCGTAGTCGAGCATCAGCTCGAAGGTCATCGTCGACGCCTCGAACGCGCGCGGCGGCGCGTCGTACGGGCCGCGCTTCGCGCACGCCGCCTGCGCGATGGCGATGAGCTCCGGCAGCGTCGCCCGGCGGAGCGCGTCGCCGAGGTTGTAGGCGTGCACGCCCGGGTCGCTGCCCTCGTACGCGAGCGCCAGCGCGATGCGCTCCAGCGCGTCCTTGTCGTAGCGCACGAGCCGGACGGGCTGGTTGATCACCATCGTCGCGCTCACGCCCTCCTCCGGCGGCGTGTAGACGCGCTTCATCGCCTCGGCGACGGTGGCTTGCAGCCCCTTCCGGAGCTCGTTCGGCGCGGCGTACTTCACCAGCGTCGGGGTCACGGCGAGCGCCGCCGCGTGCATGTCGCGGGCGACCCTGCGCACCTCCTCGAGCGGGTGCGACAGCATCTTCGTGAGCAGGATCTCGAGCGCCCGCGCGTTCGCGGTGAGGCCGATGTTCGTCCGCGTCCCCGCCGGCAGGAGCCCGCGCAAGACATCGCACGCCTGCGCGCGCAGCGCGCCCCGGTAGGCCGCGTCCGACATCTTCTCGGGCTTCGGCTCGCGCGCGCTCAGCCGCTCGGTCACCTTCGGTACCAGGTCGAGGTAGGTCGCGAAGAGCCGCTCGCTCGTGGCCCGGTACCTCGCGCCGTGCTCCGGGTCGAGCTCCGGCAGGTCGACGAACGAGTGCTGATCGAAGACGACGTAGCGCGTGCTCTTCTCCGTGTAGGAGCCGAGCCGCAGGTCCTCGATCACCTTGGAGGCGACGATGCTCACGTTCTCGATCGCGAGGTGCACCACGGCGTGCTCTGCGACCGACGCGTGGCCGTAGCCGACGACCCACTTCTCGTGGAAGCTCCGCGCCTTGTCCGACGCGAACGCGAGCCCCCGGTGCGGCCGGTCGTCGGCGCCGGGGGCCACGTCGAGCTCCTCGTCGCCGAGCAGGCGCGCCAGGTTGGTGCGCAGATCGTCGCGGCTGCGCGAGTAGTACGCGAACAGGACGGCGATGACTTCTTCCGGCAGACCCGACAGCGAGAAGACGTCAGCCGTCAGGCTCGACACATACGGCGCGATTCTGGCACGCGACGCTTCGTCCAAGGCCATGCCCTGCTTCTACCCTTAATCCTCGGCCGATCGGTCGAGAAAACTCGGTTTCCAGTCGTCGGCGCCGGTCCACCTCGGCCCTCTGGCCGGGGCCGGCCGGCCCGCGGCGCGCGATGCGGCGCGCCGTACCTTCGCGCGGCGCCGGCGCGCGCCTCAGAGCGCCCGCGCCGCGGAGACGGCGAACGGATCCGGGAAGATCTCGCTGTTCGCGAGCGGCTTGCTCCGCCGGGTCAGCACCTCGCAGCCGGTCCTCGTGACCACGATGGTGTGCTCGAACTGCGCCGACAGCGAGCGATCGGCCGTCAGCGCGGTCCACTTGTCCTCCTGGATCTCCACCTCGTACGTCCCGAGGTTGATCATCGGCTCGATCGTGAAGCACATGCCGGCGCGGAGCCGGGTGCCGCTGCCGTACTTGCCCACGTGCGAGACCTGCGGCGCCTCGTGGAAGCGCCGCCCGATGCCGTGGCCGACGAAGGCCCTCACCACCGAGCAGCCCTCGGCCTCGGCGAACTCCTGGATGGCGGCCCCGATGTCGCCGAGGCGCGCCCCGTCCCGGACCTGCGCGATGCCGAGCTGCAGGCAGCGCCGCGACACCTCGGTCACGTGCTTCGCCTCCGGCGACGGCTTGCCGATGTAGAAGGTCGCGGAGGTGTCGCCGTAGAAGCCGTTGTAGATGGTGGTGACGTCCACGTTGATGATGTCGCCCGGCTCGAGGACGCGGTCGCACGGGATGCCGTGGCAGACCACCTCGTTGATCGACGTGCAGACGCTCTTCGGGAACCCGTGGTAGTTGAGCGGCGCGGGGTAGCCGCCGCGGCGGATGGTGTCCTCGTGGACGAAGGTGTTGATGTCCTCGGTGGTGATGCCGGCGCGGATCATCTCGCCCACTCCGAGGAGCGTCTCGGCCGCCATCTGGCAGGCCACCCGCAGGGCGTCGACTTCCTTGACCGTCTTGATGCTCACGTTGCTCACGGCGCAGACAGCTCCCCGAGGACGACGGCCTCCTTGACGGCCGCGGCGACCTCCGCTGTATCAGGTGAAAGGTGCCAGTGGATCTCCGGCTCGCCGTCCACGCCGGCGAAGCGCCGGATGAAGGCGATGAAGATGAGCCCTCGGAGCCGCGCGTCGATCGCCTTGGCGATGCCGAACGCGCGGCTCTGCGGGCGGATGTGGAGCTCGAACGTCCGATCCGGCACCCGGGGTGTAGCCAGGGGAGGGTAGCCGACCTGGATCCCGAGGTGATAGGTGCTCTGTTCTCCGATCGAGTCGACGGTCACCGTGCTCACGCGGACCCGCGCGACCACGTCGGCCGTCTGCGCCCTCTCGCGGAGGAACGGGTCGGACCTGGGCGAGGGGCCGTCCAGGGAGAAGCCCACGGCGGCGGGCTCGATGTTGTCGTCGAAGACCTCGCGCGCGTGCCCCTCCCACGCGGGCGCCCCGCCCAGCGTGTCGGCGGACGTCGCCGGGCGCTCCTGGTCGGCGACGCAGCCGCCGGCGGGGCCAACGGTCGCCAGCGCGGCGAGCGCGAGGCGAAGCGGAGCAGCACCGGTGGCGGAAATCATCCTTGGGACCGGAGCTCGTAGCACGTCGGCTCGCCCCTGTCAGGACCCCGCACACATCGGCCACAAGCGCTGTTGAGGCCGTTTTTCCCTCGTCGTTTTCTTCCCCGCGCCGCGCGCCGCGCTGTGCTTCGTGCGCCCAGCGTTGAATCGTCTCGTCATCCTGTGTTCGTCCTTCACCGGTTTCACGGCTTCCATCGACGGGGCCGAGCCGCCGTCCAACGTCAGCGGGCGGCCCCGGTCGGCGGGGATCCTATTCTCCTGTCCTACCGCTGGTGCTAGCGTTCCCGGGCTTGCCGGGCTGGTTCCTAACTTTTGCGATTGCAGAGCGCGCAGGGACAGGGCCTGCGCCGGCTGGAGGAAGAACATGAAAGCGAAGAGGCTCTTGGGAGCAGCGTTGGCCGTTGGGCTGGGCCTTGCGGCGATCACGAGCACGACCGTGGTGGCTGCCCAGCCGAAGGGGAAGAGCGGGGCGTCGGCCGCGGCCCCTGCCCGGCCTGCCGAGCCGCCGGCGACGAAGAAGACGATCGCGCTGACCCCTGCTGGCATCTCGTGGGGGATGAGCACCAAGCAGGTCGCGGCGGTGATCGACAAGATGCTCGATGAGGCGTACGTGCCGCGGTACAAGGCGACGTCGCCCGGCGTGAAGATGAGGGCGCTCGACGCCGAGCTCGCCGAGGAGAAGAGCGCGTTCCGCCGCAGCCGCATCGATTTCGGCAAGCTGCCGACGGGCATCGACGCGACGCCGCTCAAGGGCGAGTACACCTACCTCAACAAGGAATCGATGATGACGCTGTCCCGCGCTGACGGCGGGAAGCGTTACTTCTTCTTCATCCAGGACAAGCTCTGGAAGATCATCGATGAGCACGCGCTGGGCGAGGGCAACGCGCGCGGCAAGGACTACCAGTCGGCGGTCATCAAGCTCGCGACGGCGTTCGGGGTGCCTGGCCGCGTGACGCCGCCCGAGCCGGAGAAGGGCCGCTACGTCACCGAGGTCGACTGGAAGGACGCGGCCACGCATTTCCGCGCGATCGAGCGCAGCGACAGCGAGATCGCCTTCGCCTACGAGGACCTGGTGACGCTGAGCAGCCTCGATTCGCTCCGTCCCAACAAGCCGGTCGACGCGAACGCCATCGACCCTGCCGTCGCCTCCGCCGTCCGCAAGGACGAGCCCCCCCCGGCCCCCCCTCCCACCGACAAGTCCGGCAAGAAGAAGTAGCCCTTCCCCGTTCCTCCCCCCTGGAGCCCTCCGCGGGCTCCTCCTTCCGCCCCCAACACCCAGAGCCCCGCCCGCGGGCTCCTCCCCTCCGCCCCCTCTCATCTCCAGAGCCACGCCTGCGGCGGTCGCCCGCACAGGAGACGGGCCCAGATCGGCGTTTTCGGCGCGCAGGCGTACTTCTGTACGCCGAGCACCGAAAACGTCGAGATGGGCCCGTCTCCGAAGCGGGCGCCCGCCTCAGCCGATGAGGGAGGCGCCGTCGGGGACGCGCATGCCGTTGGTCACGACGACCCGCGCGGACGGCGCGACCGCGAGCACCGCCGGCTCGATCACCGCGCGCGCGGTGAGCATGGCCCCGGGGCAGCCCGAGCATGCGCCGGCCAGGTGGAGCGTCAGGTGGTCGGGCTCGACCGCCACGATGTAGAGCTCACCGCCGTCGGCTTGGACGAGCGGCGCGATGACCTCGCGGCAGACCTTGAGAAGCTGATCGATGGAAGCCGGCATGGGGGGTGAGCTCGCAGCGCGAGCCAGCTGCGAGCCTAGCACGGCAGCGCTCGATCGGGAGAACGCCCCGGCCCCGCCAGGCCCCGCCACCCCGGAGCGGCGCCCGAGGGCCCGCGCCCGGCGCTCCCCCGCGCCCGGCGCTCCCCGCGCCCGCCCTCACAGCGTCGAGACGAGCGCGGCGACGCCCGCGTCGGCGGCGAGCTCCGGCGTGCGCTGCGCTGCGGCGCCGAAGGTGCGCCCGGCGATCTCGACCGTCCCGCTCCACGGGCCCGAGGCGGTCTTCGCCGGCAGGTCGAGCTTCTCGAGCGCGTCGGTGTTGACATCGGGCGTCACCGGCCCTCCGTAGGCCTTCGCGCCCTTCCACGCGAAGACGTAGAGCAGCGGCGTCGACTTCAGGCCGTCGCGCTTGGCGATCTCGGCGATGTCGCGCTTGGCCGCCTCCTGCAGCCGGTACGCGTAGGCGCGGAACGACCAGCCCGTGACGAAGAGGCCCTTGAGCTCGCCGTCGCTCGCCTTGACCGGATGCACCGCGACCCACTGGAGATCGGGGCCGTTCCGGACGCCGCGCATCTCCTGCATCTCCCCGAACGCCTCGACGAGCCCGCTGCCCGGCGCCAGCACCTTCCGGAGCTCGGGGAACGAGGCCAGGACGGACCGGTTGGCGAGCATGTCCGGATCGGCCTCGCTCCGCAGCACCGTGCCGCTCGGATCGGCGAACGAGAAGAAGGTGCTCTTCGCGAACTCGAGCTCCTTCACCGAGGCGCGCGCGCCCGCGATCGCCCGCTGGAGCCCGAGCAGGTTCGCGCCCGGGTCGGTGTCGATCAGCGCCGCGAGCTTCTGGGAGCCCGCGGGGAGGCCCGCCCGCACCTGGCCGACGTCCTCCGCCACGACCGGAGCGAGCTTGGCGCAGAGCTCCGCGGCCTGCTTCTGCGACGTCTTGCCGTCCTCCTGACACGCGCTCGCGAGGGCGGCGACCAGCGCACACGTGAGCACGACGGGCTTGTTTTCGCTTCGGGCGAGGGTTGAAGAGCGCATCATCGAGAACGACTCTCCACGGGGAGCGGAGTTCCGTCGGCCGGGACCATCGCTCCTCAAAGGGTTTCCGGGGTTACAAAGACGATCTCGACCCGGGCGTTGCGGCCGCGCTCGCTGCCGCCCGGGTCGACGACCGGGGCCGCGGAGCCCGCGAGGAACGGCGCGATGCGCGGGGCCTGAGGGGCCGCGGCGGCGCTCGCGCCCTGCGCCGGATCGAGGGCGCGGACGACGGCATCGGCCCGCGCGGCCCAGGCGGGCTCTTCCCTGGCGCTGATCTCCCGGTCCGTGTGCACGACCACGGCCACGGGGAACGCGGGGTGCGCGGCGGCGACCCGCGAGAGGTCGCGGAGGCGCGCCTCGCCGGTCTTCGTGAGGGCGTTGCCGGCGAACAGGCCCCGGAGCGTGACAACGATGCCGCGGTCGTCGCGGGCGGGGGACCAGGTGCCTGCGGCCGAGAGCTCTGCGAGCAGCGCGTCGCCGGCGCCGGGCGCGCGGGTCACCGGCGTGGCGGCGCGGCGGGCGGCGGTCAGCGCGGCGAGGCAGCCTGCCCGCGCGCGGGAGGCCTGGTCGATGGGCGCCGGGATGGCGCGGCCGGCGACGCCCGCCTCCGCGAGATCCGCGTCGAGCTTCCTGATCGCGGCGGTCGCCTCGTCGAGCTGCGCCGCAAGGCTGGCGCTTCCGGGCTGCGCGGCGCCGGGCTGCGCACCGGCGGGTTGCGCGCTGCCGGGCTGCGCGGCGCTGGGCTGCGCACCGCCGGGTTGCGCGTTTCCGGGCTGCGCGGCGCCGGCCTGCGCGCCGTCGGACGGCGCGGCGCTGGGCTGCGCACCGTCGGGCTGCGGATTGTCCGGCGGCGTCGGCGCGGTCAGGAGGCGCGCCGCGCCGCACAGCAGGCGGGCCTGGAGCGCGAGCGAGCGCGCTGCGGCGAGGCGCGCCTTCTCGCGATCCGCGTCGGCCCTGCCCGAGGGGACCACGGGCTGCGCGTCGCGGGCGACCTTGATCCGCATGTCGAGCGCGTCGACCTCGGCCGCGACGCGCGCCTGCTCCGCCTCGAGGCCCGCGAGGGACGCCTCGCCGGCCGAGCGCTGCGCCTTCGCCTCGGCCTCGGCCGCCTCGGCCCGGGCCACCCGCGAGACCGCGTGCGCGTGCGCGTGCGCGGCGACCGCCTGCTCGCCGAGGATCTGCGCCCCGGCGCGATCCTTCTCGGCGAGCGCGGCGAGCGCATCGCCGCGGAGCTTCTCCGCCCGGGCGAACGCGCCCGGCGCGTACCGCTTCGACTCGGCGGCGGCCGCCCCGGCGCGGACGTGATCGAGCTCGTCGAGCACCGCGGGCCGTGGGATCGGCGCGCATGCGGCGAGGACCACCCCCGCGATGGCGATGGTTGCGAGGCGGCGCGCGCTCACGGCGTGCCCTCCTTGCCGGCCGGCGCCGCCGCCTTGCCGGCGTCCCGGCTGCCCTTGGCCCCGGCGCCCTGCGCGGCGGCCGGCGCCCGTTCCGCCCGCGGCGTCGTCCCCCTGGCGGCCGCCTTTTTGCCGGCCTCGATCCGCTGCGCTTCCACGTTCGTCGCCGCCCTGGTCGCCTCGCGCGCCTCGGCCTCGATCCGCTCGAGCTCCGCCGCGGCGCGGCCCCGGCGCGCCTGCGTCTCTTCGAGCAGCGCGCGCGCCCGCTCGAGCTTCGTCTCGACCTCGCGCGCCTGCTTCGCCGCCTCTGCCGCCGCTGCCTCCACCGCGGCGGCGCGCAGCACCGCCCTCGCCGTCTCGGCCCACTCGAGGGCCACCGCGTCGAGCCGCCGCGCGTTCGTCGCGTCGCCCGCCGCGCGCGCGCCGTGCGCGCGCTGGAGCGCCTGCTTCGCCTGCGCCACCGGCTCGGCCACGACCTTCGCGGCGATCCTCGCCGGCCCTCCGGCGGCCTTGCCGCCGCCTTCGGCCTTGCCACCGCCTTCGACCTCGTCGCCGGCGGTGGGCGGGGGCGCCGTCGCGGCGCGCCCCTCGATCTCGCGGAGGATCTGCGCCGCCTTGGCGCCGTCGCCGGGCGGCGGCGCGGGCACCGTGGCGAGCGGCCTCTCTCCTTCGCCGTGCGCCAGCGCCTCGACGCTGCCGAGCGAGGCCGCGAGGGCGAGGAGCAGCGCTTGGGTCGACCGGCGCCGCCGCGCGTCGCAGAGCATGGGGCGGGAACGCACGTCCGCCAGGTAGCAAACAGGGCTTCCGCGAGCAAGCGCGGCGGCCGCCGGCCGAGAACACCGCGCGGCGGACGCGGGCAGCGCGCGGATCAATCGGGCAGGAAATTGCGGATGGACCAGTCGATCTGCTGCTGGTGGCGCTCGACCAGCTCCTTCTTGCCGCCTGCCTCGTGGAGGAAGACGTGATCGTCGTCGACGAAGACGGTGAGGTAATAAAGGTGCGCCTCCTTGCCCTCGTCGTGCCCGAAGCGCAGCTGGACGCCCGGCAGGCCGCTCCGGCTCTTCACGTCGGCCTTGCCGAGCAGCGCGTAGCCGCCGCCCTCGCGCAGCCGCTTCTCGACCACGCGGGACCAGAACGCGAGGTCGCCCTCCGGATCGTTCTCGAAGGCGCGGATCCCGAGCACCAGCCCCTCGGCGGTGGTCGCGCGGTACTCGTCGTCGCCGTAGCGATCCCCGAGGTCGACGAAGCCCGGCGGGGTCGCGGGCACGAAGGGCCGGCCGCAGCCGAGCGGCGCCGCGGCGCCGGCGAGCGCGGCGATGAGGACGAAGGCGTGGCGGAGGGAGTGGATCATCGGAAGCGCCCGGGTCACAGGTTGAGGAGCCGCGAGAGGCCGAGCTCGTTGAGCCAGTCGATCGGGAGCCGCGGGCCCGACGGTGTGATGGTCTCCGTCGAGCGCGGCTGGAACGAGACGGTGAGGGTCGAGAACGCGACCCGGTCGCGCAGGAACTTGAGGCGCCCCTCGAGGCGCTCGAGCTCGCTCGTGACGCGCGCGAGCTCGCGCTCCAGCTGGATCGACTCCTCGACCTTCGCGGCCCTCTCGAGGAGCTTCTCCAGGCGATCGCGCACGGCCCGCGCGTTCCGGATGCGGACCCCGAGGTCGAGGAACTCCTCGGTGACGTCCTCCGCGACCACGTTGCGCTGGAGGACGTCGCCGAGGCCCTCCAGGCGCCTCAGCGCCTCGTCGAACCGGGCGGCGGGGACGCGGATGGTGATCGCCCGGTCGTCGCGGCGGGCGAGAAAGCCGCCGAGGTCCCGCGCGAGCTCCTCGACCTTGCCGAGCGACGCGCCTACCTCGAACACCGCCATCGCGACCTGCGCCGTGTAGACGAGGAGGGGCGCGGGCGCCGCGCTCGCCTCGGCGGCCCCCTGCTGCGCGCCCTGCGGCCCGGCGGCGGCCGGCGCCGCCCCGGGCTGCGGCGCAGGGCTCGTCGGCGCCGGCCTGCTGGTCGCCGCGGGCTGCGCAGGGCCGGGCGCCCCCCGCCCGGGCGCCGGCGGCGCCGCCTTGGCGAGCGCGACCGAGCTCGACGACGCGTCGACGTCGATCTCCGGCTCTCCGCTGGTCCTTACGGCGCTGGACCTCTGCATCGCCGCGGTCGGATCCATCCCCACGGTCGGATACGGCGGCGGCGGGGCCGGAGCCTGCGTCGCCGCGTACATCGGGGCGCTCTCGGGGTACATCGACGCGCTCGCGGCGTCGCCCGCCTTGGAGCGGCTGGATGCGCAGGCGACGGGGCCTGCGAGCACGGCAAGGAGAGCCCAGGCGGGCAGCGTTCTTCGCATGGTTCCTCGGAGCGTGGAGCCGGTGACAGGCGCAGAACGCGCTGCCCCGGCCGACCTTACACCACGGCAAGGCGCCCGCGCCGCGCGACGCGCTCCCTCGCCGGGCGCCGGGCAGCTCGGCAAGACCTCCGGCTGCCGGGGGGGCGAGGAGGGGCGAGCGAGCTAGCCGCCCGCCTCCGGCGGGCTCTTCGCCGCTCCGGGAGCGCGCCGGAGCTGGCGCGCCCAGTACGAGACGCCCGCCGCGGCGCCCGCGCCCGCCGCCGCCGCGAGCATCGCCGGCAGCGCCCCGGGGAGCGCGATCGCGGCGAAGACCGCCCCGAACTGCACCGCCGTGGCGAGCTTGCCCGGGATGTTGGCGCTCGCGGTCGAGAGGCGCGCGCCTCGGAAGCGGCGGCTCACCGCGATCCAGAGCGCGAGCGGCAGCTCGAGGAGCTCGCGGGTGAGCAGCGCCGGGATGCCCCAGAGCGGGAGCGAGCCGCTCTGGAGCAGCGTGGCGACCACGGCCAGCGCGAACACTTTGTCCGCGATCGGGTCGACGATCGCCCCCGTGCGGGTCACCTGACCGGAGCGGCGGGCCAGCCAGCCGTCGAGCACGTCGGTGAGCCCCGCGCAGCAGAGGACGGCGAGGGCGAGCGCGGGGCGCGTGGCCACGATCGGGAACAGCGCCGCGAGCGGCAGCCGGGCCAGGCTCATGAGGTTCGGCGGGAGCGCGAGATCGCGCGCAGACAGGGGCGACATGCGAGGAGCTCCATGCGGCGCAGGTGCGCCGCAGAAGGGGGTGGTCCTTGCTCACGTCGAGCGCGATCGAGCCCGCCGCGCCCTGGCCGGCGGCAGCGCCGGCCGCCCTAGAGGAGACGCACGCGCGCGTGCGCGATCAGCTGGCCACGCGCACGGTGAGCACGGGGACGCTGCTCTTGCGGATCACCTGCTCGGCGACGCTGCCGAGGAACAGGTGCGAGATCCCCCGGCGGCCGTGGGTCCCCATGACGATCATCGCCGCCCGCAGCTCCTCGGCGACGGTCAGGATCTCGGTCGCGGGATCGCCCTCGCGCAGCGCCGTCTCGAGCCCGCCGGTCCGGGCCGAGAGCTGCTGGACCGCGCGCGACGCGGCGGCGCTCACCTCGGCGTGGAACCCGGGCATCAGCGCCGGCTCCAGCCCGGGGTACGTGTAGACCGGGAGCTGGTAGACGTGCAGCAGCACGATCTTGTGCCCCAGCCTCGCCCCGAGGTCCTTCGCGAGCTCGATGGCCTTCATCGACGCCGCCTCGAAGTCGACGGGGACCAGTATCACGTTCGCGCCTTCCTTCATCGCGCTCTCCTCGCACGCGGGACCGAGCGTCCCTTCGACCTTCGACCGCTGCCCGCCCCCGGGACGCTTTCGCCGCCGGCGGAGGCGTGCCGCGCGAATCTTGGATCCAAAAGCCGGTCAGTCCCAGGAGAAACTGCTCCGCCGAGGCGGAGCTGACGCCCGGGGCGGTAGCCCGCGCGCGACGGCGCTCGCCCCGATCCCGGCGGCGGATCCGGGCGGCGCGCGGGCACGGCGCGGCGGGCGCAGCGCTGCGGGACGGCGCAAGCGGGCGCGGCGCGGCCGCCGCGCGGGATCGCGGCCGCGATCACCGGGCGGGTTGCTGGGGCCGTGCGCGCGCGATCGACGTCAGGGCCCGAGGACGTCAGGGATCGAGGATGTCAGGCTCGAGGTCGACGTCGTCCGGAAGAGCGGGGGGCCGGTCGCGCGCCGCGGGCCCACGCGCGCCGCGCGCGCCTCGGGCGCGGAGCCCTTCGAGGGTCTGCCGCGCGCGCGCGAGCGCGCTCTGGTTCGCGCGCACGAGCGACGTGAGCAGCGAGCACTGCGCCCGCCGCCGCGCGACGTAGGCGGCGTCGCGCGCCGCGGCGGAGCGCGGGCGCTCGCGCGCCTCGCGCTCGGCGATCGCGAGCGCCTGCTCTGCCCGCTTGAGCTCGGCGATCGCGAGCGGCGAGAGCGGGTTGTCCTGCGCCTGCACGACCGCGGCTCGCGCCGTGACGAGCTCGGGGGGCGGCCCGGCCGCGCCCCGCGCGCAGCCGGCGAGCGAGAGGGCCATCGCGAGCGGAGCTCCGGCGCGCATGCGGCCTCCTACCGCGCCCCCTCGGCGAGCGTGCTCGCCTGGTCCAGCGTGCGGCCCGCGGCGTCGCGCAGCCCCGCCTCCCTCACGATGAGCGTCGAGAGCTCCGCGTCGACCTCGGCCCGCCGCATCAGCCAGCGGGCGGCCTCCAGATTGCCCACCGACAGTCGCCGCCTCGCCTGCGCGAGCTCGCTCCGCGCCAGCGCGAGGTGCATGGCCGCGCGCCGGTCCGCGCCCGCGCCCTCCTGCGCTGCCCCGCAGATCGCCGCCTCGGCGCGGGCGAGCTCGGGCGGCGGCGCCGGCGGGCGGAGGGCGGCGCACCCGGCGAGCTCCAGAGAGACCATCACGAGCGCGATTCTGGCGAGCATTTGCGTGAATTCCCGATCTTGCGGCGCGCGAGTGCAACCGTTGCTCCCGGCGCGCGTCCGGGACACGGCAGTGCATCGAACAGGCCAGTACGCGCCCTGCGCGCGAGCTGCTCGTTGCGGTGGGGGCGTTCCGCTGCGTGGCTCTGGCGCCACCATGCTGCTGGCGCTCGTGGGCGCGCGTCTCGCCACTTGCGCAAGGGATTGCGTACTTGCGCATCGGACGGCGATGCCCTTCGGCCCCGCGCTCGAACGCGCGCACCTCCCGCGGCGAGCGGCGCTCCGGAATCGACAGCTCTCGCCGTAAACTTCCACGAGGGCAATCCGAGCGGAGCGCTGACGGCCGCGGCGCGCTGCTCGTCGCGCGGTGCCAGGGACACGAGCTGGATGGTCAGGGACAGGACGCGCGCCGCCAGGGACAAGTGCCCGAACCGATCGCGACCGGCAGCGCCCTCGCCAGGGACACGGAGCCAGTCGCCAGGGACAAGCGGTGGGGCGCCAGGGACATGGAGCCAGTCGCCAGGGACAGGAGGTGAGGCGCCAGGGACACCCCGGCGCGTTGTCGCGTGTCCCCGGCGCGGCGCCCTCCGGGCACGGCGCTTGGATCTCCGTCGCCCTGTCGTGCAGCTCCCGCGTCCCGCGCGCTCCGAACCCCATCCTGGGCTGCTTGTGGGGCGAGAAAGATCGAGAGTTACGCGATCTGGTCCTTGTGAAGGGGGAGCCCGGCCAGGGCTCTCCGGAATGGATGCCCGGGATGGCGGGGCCGGACGGGGTGGCCGGCGCCGCAGCCCAGGGGAGGTCGACATGACGAAGAAGAGCGATATCGAGCGGTGGTCCGACGTCGTGCAGCAGATGAACGCCGCCGATCTTCCGGCGAGCACGGTGCCCCTGCACGTGCTCCTCGGGGAGGCGGTGGACGTGGCGAAGTTCTTCGAGAAGTACTGGAAGACCCAGGTCGACGCCCAGAAGCGGGTGACCCGCCTGGGCCTCGAGTCGGCGGTCCCGAAGGACGGCAAGAAGGGCGATGCGGCGCGCCTCGGGCCGAAGACGGCGGAAGAGATCCTCTCGCTCCAGCGCGCGACGCAGGAGGCGCAGACGCGGTATCTCCTGACCGTCGAGAAGAACAAGAGCCCGCGCGAGCGGGGGAAGTTCCTGCTCGGAGAGATCGGGGCGACGCTGAGCTTCTACTTCGACGACGGCGTCGAGGACGAGCGGGACGAGATGCTCGCCCGGATCGACGCGGCACACGCGGGGGATCCCGACACGGCGGACGCGCTCGCGAGCGCGCTCCACGACTACGCGACGCTCGGGGAGAAGCACCGCGACGCGCTCGACGGGCTCGGCGGCTTCCAGGCGGAGTACCTGGACGAGGCGCGCGCCGTGGCGGCCGAGCTGCGGAGCCTGCCGGCGCAGGCGGAGGCGATCTCCCGGCAGGCGCAGGAGGCCCTGCAGCTCCGCAACAAGCTGGCGGCGCTGCTGATCGAGCGCATGGGCCTCGTGCGGTCCGCGGCGCGCTTCGTGTTCCGGAGCCAGCCCGAGATCGTGCGCGAGGTGACGAGCGCCTACGAGCGCCGCAAGCGCGCCGCGGCCCGGCGGAAGGCCCAGCCGGGCCCTGCGCCCGCGGCGCCTTCGCCCGCAGCGCCCGCGCCGGCGGCGCCGGCCGCGCCGCTCGACGGCTGAGCCGCCAGTGCCTCCCGCGGGCCGAGCTCCTGCGCCGGCGAGGGCCGTGTAGTACGCTCTCGCCATGCGTGGGCTTCGTCCGCGGACCGCTTCCGTGAGCAGCCCCCGCCTCGACGCGGCGCGCCGCGCGCGAGGCGGCCCGCGGCCTTCCACGTTCGCCAGGCTCCGCGAATAAACCCCCGGCGCCGGCCGTCTCCCGCCTGCCGGCTTTTTTCTCTGCGCTCGCCGCTTCCGCTACCCTGGCAACCGCCGTGCCGCCCGCCGATCCGAGCCTCCGCACCACGATGGTCCACGCGTTCGCCGTCACGGTGGCGGACCCGTCGAGCCTGGTGCGCACCACCTCGCGCGGCGGCACCGACGACCCAGCGACCAGCAGCCGCGGCCCCTCGATCCTCCCCGACGTCGGCCAGATCGTCGGCGGGCTCTACCGCCTCGGGCGCCTCCTCGGCCAGGGCATGTTCGGCAAGGTCTACGTCGCCCAGCGCATCGACGTCCCCGAGCACCAGGTCGCCCTCAAGCTCATGCCCCGCTCGCTGTACGCGATGCGGAACGTGGAGCGCGAGCTCGTCATGCTCGCCACCGTCGGCCACCCGCACGTCGTCCAGCTGAAGGACCACGGCATGAACGCCGACTACGTGTGGCTCACCATGCCCGTCTACGAGGGCGAGACCCTCGCGCAGCGCCTCGAGCGCAGCCCCCTCGGCATGCGCGAGGCGTACGACATCTTCCTGCCCGTCGCGCGCGGGCTCGAGGCGCTCCACAGCGCAGGGCTCCGCCACCAGGACGTCAAGCCCGACAACATCTTCCTCGCGAGGTTCGCCGGCCGCGTCCACCCGATCCTGCTCGACCTCGGCGTGGCCGCGGAGCGCGAGGCGTCCTTCTGCGCGGGCACGGCGCTCTACGCCTCGCCCGAGCAGATCCGCGCCCTGAACGGCTTCCCCGGCGTCGTGCCGCTGAGCGAGAAGATGGACACGTACGGGCTCGCCACGACCCTCCTCTACTCGCTCGTCAACCCGAGGGACTTCCCGGGCGAGTCCGCGCAGACCCGCACCGAGCTCGCCGCGTCCCACGACGTTCGCGCCGACAAGCCGCTCGCCGACAACGCGCTGCCCGACCTCACCGGGCGCCCGCGCCAGATGTTCCAGGACGCGCTCCGGCGGTGGCTCGCGATCGACCCGAACGAGCGCCCGTCGATGACCCAGCTCGCCGAGGAGCTCGATGTGCTGCTCGAGCCGGAGCGCGAGGCCGAGCGCGAGGCCGAGCGGCTGCGGATCAAGCAGAAGACCTCCTACCTGCGCGTGCGCATCGCGGCCGGCGCGATGACCCTCGTCGGCTGCGCGGTCGTGCTGCTCGGCTTCTCGAAGCGCGAGACCCTGCGGCTCGCCAACGAGCTCGAGCACGCCCGCCAGAAGGGCGCCGAGTCGTTCGACAAGCTCGACACCTGCGTCGCCTCCCACCAGATCGCGGAGGCCGAGAAGAACGCGTGCCGCACCGCCCGCGAGCAGGATCGCGTGGAGTTCAACGAGACGCTCGCCGCCCTCCAGAAGAGCGACTCCATGACGGAGGCGGAGCACGCCCGCCAGATCCAGTCGCTGCACGCGACCCAGGCGTTGCGCCTCAAGGCCTGCGAGGACAGCGCCGGGGCCGCGCAGAAGGCCGCCATGGAGGACCGCGAGCGGCTCGCCGAGGCCGAGAAGACGCGCGCGGCGATGGCCGCCGAGCGCGACGAGGCCAGGGCGCTCGCCGACCAGCGCGCCGCCGAGCTCGCCGCCGCGACGCAGCTGCGCGCCGCCTGCGACGCGGAGCGCGCGAGCTGCGCCGCCGAGCGCGACCGCCTGAGGGCGGAGGCGGCCGATCCCTACGACGCGCCGCCCTCGCCGGGGAGGCCGGCGGCGCCCGCCGCGAGCGGCGCGCTGCCGCAGCTGCCGCCGCCGCCGGCGAGCGCGGGCGCGCCCCCCGCGACGGGCGCGTCCCCCGCGGCGGGCGCGTCCCCCGCGGCGGGCGCGACGACGGCGACCCCGGCGGCCTCGGCGCCGTCCACCGCCGCTCCTCCCTGATCGCCGGCGCTGGAAGGCGGCCCACGTCGTCGCCGCCAGGCCGCCTCTGCTTGTGGCAGCCGCCCGGGGAGGCTATCCGTAGGGCCAGGGAAGGCGAGGGCCATGGGTGACATCTCTCGACGTGAAGTGCTGCGTCGGCTGGGCGCAGCGGGCCTCGTCCTCGGGGGCGCGGCCGGGGTCGCGGCGGCCCGATGGGACCGCGGCGGCACCGCCGCCGCCGCGCCCGAGCGCCAGCAGACGCGCGACTACCGGCTCCGCGACGCGCCCGCCGAGGTGCCCCAGCTCGTCGTCGCACGCGCCGGCGCCGAGGCGCTCGCCGGGGGCGCGCCGGACCCCGCCGCCCTGGTCCGCAAGGCGGTCGACGCGCTCGGCGGGATGCGCCGCTTCATCTCGCGCGGCGACGTCGTGGTCGTGAAGCCCAACATCGGGTGGGACCGCACGCCCATCCACGCCGCCAACACGAACCCCAAGGTCGTGGCCGAGGTGGTGCGCCTCGCCTACGACGCCGGCGCCAAGAGCGTCATCGTCACCGACGCCTCGTGCAACGAGCCGAACCGCTGCTTCCAGCGCTCCGGCATCTGGAAGGCCGCGTACGACGTCGGCGCCGAGGTCGTCATCCCCGCCGCGCACCGCTTCCGCGGCATGCGCCTGAAGGGCGAGGTGCTCGACGACTGGCCCGTCTACACGCCGCTCGTCAACGCGGACAAGGTCATCAACGTCCCGATCGCGAAGCACCACAACCTGTCGAAGTACACCGCGGCGATGAAGAACTGGTACGGGGCGCTCGGCGGCCGGCGCAACCGCCTCCACCAGAACATCGACGTGTCGATCGCCGACCTCGCGACGTTCATCCAGCCGACGCTCACGATCGTGGACGCCGTCCGCGTCCTCATGCGCAACGGGCCGCAGGGCGGGAACGTCGCCGACGCGAAGGACATGCACACCGTGATCGCGACGACCGACCAGGTCGCCGCCGACGCGTACGGGTGCCAGCTCATCGGCCGCAAGCCCGAGGAGATCCCGTACCTCAAGATGGGCCACGAGCGGGGCCTGGGCACGATGCACTGGCAGAACCTGCGGCTCGCCGAGGTGTAGTATCATGGCCAACTCCGATCCGACGCCGGCCGGGCCGGCGCACCGTCCCTCGGCGGCTGCGGCGCCCGCGAAGGCGAGCCCCCGCGGCGCGACGGCGCCCGCGGTGCCGACGAGCGCCAATCCATGGGCCGCGCTGCTGCGCAAGGCGGGCGCGATCGTCCGGCCGGGCGCGAAGCGGCGGCCCGGCTCGGGGCTGCCGGCGCGCAAGACGATCCAGGTGCTCGTCTGGGTGCGCCGCGCCGTGCAGGCGGGCTGCCTCGGGCTGTTCCTCTACTTCCTGTTCCAGACCGGCTTCCGCGGCTCGTTCGCCTCGTCCGAGGCGCGCGTCCGCCTGCCGCTGCCCGTCGAGGGGTTCCTCCTCGCCGACCCGTTCGTCGGGGCGATGACGCTGCTCTCGACGCACACCGTCTACCGCGGCCTGCTCTGGTCGCTCGGCATCCTCGCGCTGACGCTCGTCTTCGGGCGCGTGTTCTGCGGCTGGATCTGCCCGTTCGGCACGCTCCACCACTTCTTCGGGTGGATCTTCCCGTCGCGCTACGGCAAGGGCGGCAAGCGCGTCGAGGCGAACAAGACGTACGCGCGGCAGCGGGTGAAGTACTACCTGATGTACGCGTTCCTCGCGGCGAGCGCGGCCGGCAGCGTGATCGGCGGCCTGTTCGATCCGATCTGCGTGGCCGTCCGTGCGATCGGCCTCGCGGTCATCCCGGCCGCGCAGTACGTCGCCGGCGTGGTGACCGGCTCCGCGGCCACGACCGGGAGCCGGCCGGTGCAGGCCGCCGCGGACCACGCGCAGGATTTCCTGGCCGCGAGCGTGTGGCAGACGAAGCAGTTCTACTTCCACCAGGCGTGGTTCGTCGGGATCCTGTTCGTCGCGATCCTGTTCATGAACCGCTTCATCCCGCGCTTCTGGTGCCGCGTGCTCTGCCCGCTCGGCGCCTTCCTCGGGGTGTTCGCGCGCTTCGCGCTCTTCGGGATGCAGAAGGATCACGCGAAGTGCACCGACTGCAACCTGTGCCTCGTGCACTGCCAGGGCGCCGACTCGCCCCAGGGCGGCGTGAAGTGGCGGCAGGACGAGTGCCACATGTGCCTCAACTGCGAGAACGCCTGCCCCGAGGACGTCATCAAGTTCCGCTTCCTGCCGAACCGGAAGAGCGCCCTCGTGACG
The DNA here is from genome assembly GCF_028553905.1 of Sorangium sp. So ce836. NCBI lineage: Bacteria > Pseudomonadati > Myxococcota > Polyangiales > Polyangiaceae > Sorangium > Sorangium sp. So ce836. The sequence goes on from NZ_CP102233.1 coordinate 2,175,506, forward strand.
CCCGACACGGGCCGCCGCACCGCCCTCGCGACCGCCGCCGCCGGCGCGGTGATCATCCCGACCGCGCGCATCGCCGACGTGCTCGACGCGAACTACGACCACCGCGTCATCCGGCCGCCGGGCTCGGTCGAGGAGCGCGAGTTCCTGGAGCGCTGCATCCGGTGCGCCGAGTGCATGAAGGTCTGCCCGAACAACGCGATCCACCCGGCGTTCTTCGAGGCGGGGATCGAGGGGCTCTGGACGCCGATCGTCATCCCGCGCATCGGGTACTGCGAGCACTCGTGCGTCCTCTGCGGCGACGTGTGCCCGACCGGCGCGATCCAGAAGATCACCGAGGAGCAGAAGATGGGGATCGGCCAGAAGCCGATCTCGATCGGCACGGCGTTCTACGACCAGGGGCGCTGCCTGCCGTGGTCGATGAGCGTGCCGTGCATCGTGTGCGAGGAGTTCTGCCCGACGTCGCCCAAGGCGATCTGGGTCGAGGAGGTCGACATCCCGAAGCGCGAGCCCGTCGCCGCGGAGCACGGCAAGGAGCCGCCGATGAAGATGGTCCACGTGCAGCGCCCGCACGTCGATCCGTCGCTCTGCATCGGCTGCGGCGCGTGCGAGAAGGTCTGCCCGGTGCAGGACAAGCCCGCGGTCTACGTCACCAGCGTCGGCGAGACCCGCTCGAAGACGAACGTCATCCTTCTTGAGGACACGGATTACAACAAGGCAACTTGACCCGGGCGCGCGCCTGCTCCGCGCGGCGGGAACACGGCAGGAGGCAGCTCGGGTGCGCACGCTTCGCTTGTTCGGGATCTTCTCGCTGGCCGCGCTGTGGGGCGCGCCCGGCTGCGGCGAGCCGTTCACGGCGGCCGAGGCGTCGGACGCGTCGTCGTCGAGCTCGGGGGGCGGCGGAGGCGGCGGCGACGGGGGCGGGGGCGGCGCCGGCGCCGCGACGTCGTCGTCCTCCTCGGCGGGAGGAGGCGGCGAGGGCGGCTGCGCGGCGTGCAAGGCCGGGGAGTTCTGCACGGCCAGCGAGACGTGCGTGCGCTGCGCCGACCGCGGCGCCGCGCTGTCGTTCGGCGCGCCGACGACGATCGAGGTCGAGGGGTCGAAGCCCGCGTTCCCGCGCGTGCGCGAGGAGCCCGGCGAGGGCGCGGTGACGCAGCGGCTCGTCTACGTGGCCACGTTCGGGTCGAGCGACGCGCAGATCGCCACGGCGACGGGGCGGCCCTGGACGGCGGGCGAGGTGGTCGCGAGCCCCGTGGTCAACTCGCCGCAGTCGGAGTCGGGCCCGCTCCTCCTGCCCGTGGACGCGCCCTCGCCGCGCGCGGACTTTCCCAAGGGCTCGCTGCTCTTCGATCGCCTCCTCGCGGGGCCGGGCAGCCTGCCGGTGCTGCTCGTCGCGGACGAGCTCGGGGCGATCCGGGCGGAGACGTTCGACGCGCTCAACATGGACGGGGGGAGCCACTCGGTGGCGGTGGCCCACGGCGTTCAGCCCTACCGGTACTGGTTCATGAACAAGCACCAGGACGGCGGGGCGATCACGAGCCGGCTCCTCACGACGCTCGCCGACGGCGCGGAGGTGCAGGAGCTCCACATCGTCCTGCCCGGCGACTGCCCGGCGCAGGGCGACGACCTCGCGCCCTGGGTGACGCCCGACGGGAGCTTGCTCTTCTTCCAGGCGCCGTACAGCGCGCGGGGCGACTGCGCGCAGGCGTCGGTGCTGCGGAGCTTCTATGTGAGGCTCGGGGCCGATGGGCTGCCCGTGCCCGGGGAGAAGGCCAAGATGCTGCTGGCGAGCCTCAAGCCGGAGATCGCGGTCATGACGCCGTCGCTCTCGCCCGATGAGTGCACGCTCTACGTCGCGTCCGACCTCGACATGGTCGACCGGCGGCAGCGCCTCTACGCGGCTTCGCGGCGGTAAGGAGGCCCCGGCGAGGCGCCCGGCCCTCGGGGAGAGGGCCGGGGAGCGCGGTCAGGAGGGGGAGATCACTGCGCGCGGAAGCCCTCGGCGGGGCGCAGGCGCCCGGCGTACAGGCTCGGCGCGACGGTGGCCAGGAGGCAGATGAGGATGGCGACGTCGCCCGTGATGGCGAACGCCTGCGGGGTCGCGTGCACGGGGAGGCGGGAGATGAAGTAGACCTTCGGATCGAGCGGGAATCCGTAGACCAGGAGCCCCTTGCACACCGCCACGCCGAGCAGGAGCCCCAGCGTGGTGCCGGCGAGGCCGATGATCCCGCCCTGGTACAGGAAGATGCGCAGGATCTCGGAGTCCGTCGAGCCCATCGCCTTGAGGACCGCGATCTCCTTCTTCTTGTCGAGCACGACCATGATCAGCGTCGCGATCACGGTGAACGCGGCGACCACGATGATGAGCCCCAGCACGACGCTCATGAGGAGCTGCTGAACGACCAGCGCGGTGAAGAGCCCGTGGTTCAGCTCCTCCCAGTCCATCGTGTAGTAAAGCCCGTTGCTGAGGAGGTTCGTGATCTCGCGCGCGATGTTGCTGGCGTTGTCGATGTCATCGACCTTCATCTCGACGCCGGTCACCGTGTCGCCGTGATCGTAAAACGCCTGCGTCTCGTAGAGATCGGCGTACGCCAGCTTTGTGTCGTACTGCTCGAAGCCCGCCTCGAAGAGCGCGATGACCCGGAACTGCTTGGCGACCGGCGGCTTGATGGCGCCGTCCGAGAACGAGAAGCCGATGGTCGGCGAGGTGACGGTGACGCACTCGCCGATGTCGAGGGACAGGTTCTTCGCCAGCCCGGCGCCGATGACGATGCCCGGCAGCTTGGCGACCCGCTCCTTGTCCGCGCAGGGATCCGGATCGACCTCGGGCGGCAGCTCGTCGTCGTCGGGCAGCTTGCTGCCGTAGCCGCCCTCCGGCTCGATCGCACCCTGGGGGGCGCCCGCGTCGAGCGCGGGCTCGGCCTCCTCGGCGCCAGCCTCCGCGGCGACGTCGAGCTCGGCCGGCGGAGGCGCGGGCTCGGCGCCGGCGCCCCGCGCGGCCGCCTTGCGCTCGTCCTCCAGGATGCGCGCCTCGTACGCCTTCAGCAGATCGAACTCCGCGCCAGCGTCGGGCTCGAGCGCGCCGCGGGCGCCCTTGTCCAGGAGAGGAACGTCGGGCAAGGACGGCGACGGCGGCGGCGCGCGCTCGGCGGGCTTTGCCCCGGGGCGCCGCAACCCGCTGAGATCGCCGCCCGGGAGGACGTACCGAGGCAGATCGAGCACGGGCGCGGCGGCGCCGTCGGCGCCCACACCGAGGCTCCTGGCCGGGTCGACCCCCTTCACGAGCACGTTTGTCGCGGTCGCGTCGCCGTGCGTCAGCATCATGGGATTGATGCTGAAGGGCGCCGCGCCGATCACGCCCGGCACCTTGGCGACCTGATCCATGACGGACCGGTATTCCCGGAAATCCGTGGAGTACTTGATCACCAGGACGTGAGCGTTGACCCCGAGGACCTTGTCGCGGAACTCCGTCCGGAAGCCGCCGGTCACGCTGATCACGGTCGCGAGCGCCGCGACACCGAGCGCGACCCCGAGGATCGCGAACGTGGTGCCGACCGAAACGAACGCCCGCTTCTTGGAGCCGAGGTACTGCAGCGCGACCCGGATGGTGTAGCGCTGCGTCGCGATATCGTAGATCAGCGCGGCAAGAACCAGAAGAACTACGACATTGAGGGCAATCCAGGCCGTGTAGAGCGCGACCTTGATGGGGTAGCTCATCGCGGAGCCCTCCTAGCAGAACGCGGCGCGCGCGGCACGGTGCCCGCTGCGCCGCAGAGGGCAGCGCGGCTGTGCCCCGTCGCGGCGGCTTGCGCCCCGGCGCCACCGGCCGCGCGGGCTTTCGCGGGCGACGTCCGCGGCCCTCGCTTCCCGGACCGAACACCTGCTAGGATCCGACCCTGCCGCTGATGCCGGCATGTGGCGTGCACCTCTGCCCGCGAGCCTTTCATGAGCGCCACCAAAAACGAGCACCACACCGCGCGCAGCAGAGTTTTCGAGCAAGAGGCAGGCGCGCTCGATGAGGCGCCGGCGTCGCGCCCCAGCGGCGCGGCTGGCGGAGCTCGCGCGTCCGGCGTCGGCGCCGCGTTCGCGCCCGCGGTGGAGCCCGAGGGCGCAGGCGACGACGTGCCCGTCGACGTCGAGCTCCGGCCCTCGTCGAGGCCCTCCAGGTCGGGCTGGGTCGAGGGGCCGGACAGCGAGATCCCGCCGAGCTTCCGCGCGCCGCCGCCGCTGCGCCAGAAGACCCCGCGGCTCGGACGGCAGAGCGAGCCGGACACCGACGAGGTGAGCGGCAGGACGAGCGCGGCCCCGATCAGCGAGGCGGAGCCCTCCCTGGAGATCCCGCCGCCGGACGAGGTCGAGCCGCGCGAGCGGCGGCCGCCCGGCGCGAAGGATCCGTACATCGGGACGACCTTCGATCACCGGTACAAGATCGAGCGGCTGCTCGGCGAGGGCGGGATGGGGTTCGTCTACCTCGCCCGCCACAAGGTCATCGACAAGCGCGTCGCCGTGAAGGTGCTCCGCGCCGAGCTCGCGCGGGACCGCGAGATCTTCGAGCGCTTCGTGCAGGAGGCCCGCGCCGCGTCGAGCATCGGCAACCCGCACATCGTCGACATCTCCGACTTCGGCGACCTGCCGGACGGGTCCACGTACTTCGTGATGGAGTACCTGGAGGGCGTGAGCCTGGCGCAGCTCATCGACTCGCCGAACGAGCTGCCGATGGACCGCATCTGCCACATCGCGCTGCAGCTGTCCGCGGGCCTCGCCGCCGCGCACGACGCGGGCATCATCCACCGCGATCTCAAGCCGGACAACGTGTTCGTGGTGGCGCGCGGCAGCGACCCGAACTTCGTGAAGATCCTCGACTTCGGGATCGCGAAGGTGTCGACCAGCACGACGACCAAGCTGACGCGCGCCGGGGCGGTGTTCGGGACGCCGCACTACATGTCGCCCGAGCAGGCCGCCGGCGCGCCGATCGATCACCGGACCGACATCTACTCGCTCGGCGTGATGCTCTACGAGCTCGTGAGCCGGCAGCTGCCGTTCAACGCCGACAACTTCATGGGGATCCTGACGCAGCACATGTACAAGGCGCCGGTCCCCATCCGCGCGCTCGTCGGCGGCCCGGACTGCCCGCCGGGGCTCGAGGCGGTGATCCTGAAGTGCCTCTCCAAGAAGCCGGAGTCGCGCTACCAGTCGATGAGCGATCTCCACGACGACCTCGAGCGCGTGAGGAGCGGGGGCGTGCCCGGCGCGGTCGCGGAGATGATGGCGCGCTCGGGCGGCTTCAACGTGCCGCACGACTACTTCAAGACGTCGAAGGTGATCGTCCCGGCGACGCCGCCGTCGCCGCCGCGCTCGCCGTGGCCGCGCTACGTGTGGGTCGCCGGCGCGGCGGCCGCGGTGGGGATCGTGACCGCCATCTTCGTCATCGGCGCGAGCGGGTCCGCGCGGGACACGGGCCCGCAGGCGCAGAAGCCGCCGGTCGAGGCGCCGGCGGCCAGGCCGGTCCCCGCGCCGCCGCCCGCCGTGCAGAAGACGGTGGTCGCGCTGGCCGCCGTGCCGGAGACGGCGGTCGGCTACCGCAACGGCGTGGAGATGAAGCTGCCCGCGAGCATCGACGTGGAGCAGGGGCAGACGGTCACGATCGACATCCGGGCCGAAGGGTACCACCCCAGCACGGTCGTGCTCGACGGGACGGAGCAGAGCAAGCTCGTGAAGCTCGTCGAGGTCGACGAGAAGGGCGGCTCGAAGGTGAGGGCCGGCGGGACGCCGCGGCCGCCGCCGCAGACGACGGCCAAGCCGCCCAAGGGCTCGGACGTGCGGGATCCCTGGGCGCACCAGAAGAAGTGAGCGGCTGCTCGGCGCGGGCCCCGCTCTCCGGGCGCCGTGATAAGCCGCGGGGGTGACCCAGATAGCTCACCTCATCGACCTCGTCCCCGAGGACGTGCTCGGCATCTGTCGCCGCCTCCGCGAGCGCGGCAAGCGCGGCTGGATCGTCGGCGGCTGTGTGCGCGATCTGCTCCGGGGCGAGCCCGCCAAGGACTGGGACGTCGCGACCGACGCGCGGCCGGAGGAGGTCATGGCCGCGTTCCGGAAGGTGATCCCGACCGGGATCCAGCACGGGACCGTGACCGTCATGGTGCGCGGCGTGCCGTACGAGGTCACGACGCTGCGGGGCGACGGGACCTACAGCGACGGGCGGCGGCCGGATCGGGTCGAGTTCGTGGACGACATCACGGCCGATCTCGCGCGGCGGGACTTCACCATGAACGCCATCGCGCTCGATCCGGTCGACGGGCACCTCATCGATCCGTTCGGCGGGCAGCGGGATCTCGAGGCGAAGATCATCCGCGCGGTGGGGGATCCCGCCGAGCGCTTCGCCGAGGACGGGCTGCGGGTGCTGCGCGCGGCGCGGTTCGCGGCGACCCTGGAGGGCGCGCTCGATCCCGAGACCGAGCGCGCCATGGGCACGGCGCGGTCGCACCAGACGTTCCGCTGCGTGAGCGCGGAGCGGGTGCGCGACGAGTGGCTGAAGGCGATGCGCGCGCGCCGCCCGAGCGTGGCGTTCGAGATCATGCGGCGCACGGAGCTGCTCGGGATCACCTGCCCGGAGATGATGGAGTCGGTCGGGTGCGAGCAGAACCGCTGGCACGCGTACGACGTGTGGGGGCACGCGATGGCCTGCCTCGACGCGTGCACGCCGGAGCCGATCCTCCGCGTGGCGGCGCTGATGCACGACATCGGCAAGCCGAGGACGCGCGAGTTCTCGGAGAAGACCCGCGACTACACGTTCTACGAGCACGAGCGGGTCGGCGCCGAGATGGCCGAGCCGATCCTGTCGCGGCTGCGCTTCTCCAACGACGAGCGGGCGCGGATCGTGGCGCTCATCCGTCACCACCTGATCTGCTACGACGACTCGTGGACCGACGCCGCGGTGCGGCGGTGGCTGCGGCGGGTGACGCCGGCGCTCGCGCCGGATCTCTACGAGATCGGGGTCGCCGACGCGCTCGGCAAGGGGCGCGAGGTGACCGAGGACATCGCGACGATCGGGCGGCTCCGGGCGCGGGTGGAGGCGATGCTCGCCGCGGGCGCGGCGCTGTCGGCCAAGGATCTCGCCGTGAACGGCAGCGTTCTGATGAAAGAGCTCGGCATCCCGCCGAGCAGGCTCGTGGGGGAGATCCTGGAGCGGCTCGTCGAGCTCGTGACCGAGGAGCCCGAGGCGAACACGCCCGAGCGGCTGCTCGCGGCGGCGCGGGAGCTCGTCGCCGCGAAGGGGGCGGGCGCGCAAGGGTCGTAAGGGGGGCAGGCGTCGACGAGCCTGCCCGGCCCTGCGCTGGCCTGCTCGGCGCGCTTCGCGTGTGCACGAGGGTGGTATCGACGGGACGCGCGGACCCTCCTTGTCGCGCGTCGAGCCCGTTCACCCGCGCTCGGCCATCTCCTCGCTCCTTAGGGGCGCCTGTCCCAGATCGCGAGTCCATCGGTCGCAGACAAGGTACATGGACCGACAACGGTGGTCGGTTGTCTACCTGCCGTCAGGCTCGATTATTTCATGCCGATCGCATCCATCCGGACGTGTCTCTGGTAACATCCGTTGCTGCGCACTATCGCGCCCCCCATTGGGAGGTCCATTTTGAAGCTCTCGACGAAGACGCTTGTTGGGCTGATTGGTTTGGGTTTGCTTGCGGCGGCGGCATCCATCGGTGGATGCTCCGGCGGGGGTGGTGAGGCGAGCTCCGGCAACAACGGCTCTGGCAGCGGCAGCGGCGGCGGGGGCGGGGGCAGCGATACGACCGGGAGCGGGCTCGGGGACGGCGGCGGGTTCCAGTTCGATGGAGGGACCGAGGACGGGTCGCTCAACGAGGACACCGCGTGTATCGCGACGAAGCTACAGGCCGATTACGAGCAGCGGCCGGCCGACATCATCTTCCTCATCGACAACTCCGAGAGCATGACGGACGAGATCAACAGCGTCCAGCGGAACATCAACCAGAACTTCGCCTCCATCATCGAGCGGAGCGGCATCGATTACCGCGTCATCATGATCTCGAAGCACGGCAGCTCGGATCTGGAGCAGTCGGTCTGCATCGAGGCGCCGCTCGGCAGCGGGAGCTGTTCGCCGGTCCCGACGGCCCCGAACACCAACCCGCCGCACTTCTACCAGTACAGCCTGGAGGTCAGCAGCGTCAACTCGCTCTGTCTCGCCATCGACACCCTGAAGGGCGCGATCCCGCCCAAGGGGGAGACCACCTCGCCCGGGTGGTCGCAGTGGCTGCGGCCGGACTCGCTCAAGGTGTTCGTCGAGATCACCGACGACGGCGTCGACTGCTCGACGATCTCGCTCGGCGCGGACGCCACGAAGACCGACGACGGCGACATCGCTCTCAAAGATATCGACGACGATGACACCGAGAGCCTGGCCGGAGGCACCAAGGCGGCACAGGACTTCGACGCGGCCCTGACGAAGCTCGCGCCCGAGCTCTTCGGCTCGCCGAGCGCGCGCAACTACATGTTCTTCAGCTTCGTGGGCATCGTGGAGAACACGCCGCCGACCGCGCCCTGGCCGCCGGAGGAGCCCGTCACCTGGAAGCAGTGCCGGCCCGGCTCGGTCGACCCCGGGACGACGTACCAGACGCTCAGCGTGATGACCGGAGGGCTGCGATATCCGATCAACCAGTACGACACCTACGACGCCGTGTTCCAGGCGATCGCCGACAGCGTGATCTCGGGCGCGAAGCTGTCGTGCGAGATCGAGGTGCCCAAGGCGCCAGGCGGGCACTCGATCGATCTGGACACGGTGCAGATCGAGTTCACGCCGAGCAACGGCGGGCAGAAGCAGACCTTCTCCCAGGTGAAGACGCCCGAGGAGTGCAAGCCGATGTCCTTCTACATCGACGAGGGGATCATCCGGCTGTGCCCGGACACGTGCTCCATGGCGGTCCAGGACAACTCGGCGGGCATGAACCTGCTCTACGGCTGCTCGGTCAACCCCAACTGAAGCGAGGAGGCGCTCCCGGGCGCATCGCGCCGGGAGCGCCGCTCCAAGGCGCCGCCCGGTCGGCGAGCGCCGGCGCGGCGGATCGCGGGAGCCGGGCGCCCGGGCCTGCTACCCTGCGAAGGCAGATGCGGGTCGATGTGGCGTGCCGTGCCGGCCACGGCGGGAGCGAGGAGCCCGTGGCGTTCACCCTGGGCGAGCGCCGCGTGCGGGTGACCGAGATCCTCGACCGGTGGCCAGGGGGGGATCACCTCTACTTCAAGGTGCGCGGGGACGACGGGGCACGGTACATCCTGCGGCGCGACTTCGAGATCCTCATTTGGGAGCTCGAGGTGTACGAGGCATCCGCGGACGCCTACGGTGAATGATGGGGGGGAGCTCCGAGGCGGCGGAGGTGGACGGGGCGGCCGCGGACGAAGGCGCGGTGGACGGCGGCGGTCTCGGGGGCGAAGACGAGGTGATTCAGGAGGTCCGCCTCACCGAGGATGTGCTCGGGGAAACGGACGGCGATGAAGTCGGCCTCCTTGCCCGCCTCGAGGCTGCCGATGACCCGGCCGAGCCCGATGGCGTCGGCCGTGCCCTGCGTGGCCATGACGAAGAGCGCGGACGGGAGGAGGCGGTCGCCAAGACAGAGGGCATTGTCGAAGGCGCTCGACATGCCGCGGCGCATGTCGAAGCTGCGCCCGGCGCCGACGTCGCTGCCCAGCCCGACCGAGACCGCGCGGGCGCGCGCGTCGGCGAGGCGCATGCGACCGCTGCCGAGGAAGAAGTTCGAGTCGGGACAGTGGACGACCGACGAGCGGGTCTCGGCGAGGCGATCCCACTCGCGCGGCGAGAGGTGAACGCCGTGCGCGAGCAAGGCGCGCCCGGTGAGCAGGCCGACGCGGTCGTAGACGTCGATGTAATCGCGCGCCCACGGGTGCTCGCGCAGCGTGGCCGCGCCCTCGGCAGGCGTCTCGGCGACGTGCGTCTGCACGAGGAGGTCGTGATCGTGAGCGAGGAGCGCGGCCGCCTCCATCAGCCCGCGCGAGCACGACAGCGCGAAGCGAGGGGTGATCGCGAACTCGAGCAGCCCGCCGCCCGCGCCGTGCCAGCGCTGCACGAGATCCCGGGCCGCCGCGATCGCCTCGTCCCGAGGGACACGGAGCGCCTCGGGGCAGTTCTGGTCCATGAGCGTGAGGCCAGCGATGCCGCGCAGGCCAGCGCGCAAGAGGGCGCCGAAGAGCTGGTCGGTCGCGCCGGCGCACGAGCTGGAGAAGACCACGCATGTCGTCGAGCCCGACGCGACGAGGCGCGCCGTGAACTCGCCCGCGACGAGCGCGGCATAGCCGCCGTCGCGGAAACGCGCCTCCTCGGGGAAGACCGACCGCTCCAGCCAGTCGAGCAGCGAGCCGCTGGCGCTGCCGATGATGCGCGTCTGCGGGAAATGGACGTGCGCGTCGATGAAGCCCGGCATCAACACAGATGGCCGCAAGTCCAGCACCGGCCCGCGGAAGGCGCCCGGGGCGAAGGGCGCCGCCTGCACGATCCGACCGTCGCTGCCGACCACGAGCAGCGCGTCGTCCAGGTAACGGACCCGATCGCCGTTGGACGACGCGGCGAGCGGGGTGAGCAGGCGACCGCGGTAGGCGCGCGGCGACTCCGGCGGCCGCGCGCTCATCGGATGGCGATCTCGCTCCGGCGCGCCCAGCCCATGACCATGTTGCCCCCGTCGTGCTTCATGACGAGCGCCCACGCGCCCGACTCGCGCACGACCATCACGAGCTCCCCCGCGGCGACGGCGCCGATCCGGGCGCCGTCCGCCCGCGGCTCGTCGAGCAGCGTGACGCTGCGCGAGGCGATGCCCGCCTGGAGGCGCGCGGGCGCGGCCGGATCGTCCTCCTCGTCGAAGGCTGGGCCGTCGTCGTGCGGCGACCGCGGCTCGTCGGCGCCGGGGTCGTCGTCGAAGGGGAAGCGGGCGCGGGCCTGCGCGCGGCCCGCCGCCGGGGAACGCCCCTCCAGGAGGTGCGCGAACCGGCCGGCGCCCTGCACCGGCGACCGATCGTCGACGATCGCGCGCAGCACGAGCGGCGCCGTCGGGAGCGCCGCGACGGCGGTGGCGGCGAAGAGCGCGAGGCCGGTCAGCCGATCGAGCCGGCGCGCGCGCGGCGGCGCAGGCGCGGCGCCCGGCGGCGGCTCCGCCCGGGCAGCGAGGCGCGTGCCGGCGTGCGCGGCGCGCACGTCGCGGGAGCCAGGCGAGGCACCCTGTCCGGCGGGGGAATCGTCCATCAGCGCAGAGGATACGCGCTGCGGCCAGCGCGGTCGACTGCGCGGCGGCGCGGGCGACGGCCGAGGGCCCGCCGGCCGGCGAGCGCGTCAGCGGAGCTCGCGCGGCAGCGGGGCAGCGGCAGGATCGCCGGAGACGGCGCGGTCCGCCGGCGCGGCCCCCGCGGCGCCCGGGTCCGCGCAGCAGCGGAAGCCCTGCTGGTAAAACATGTGGTTCTCGTCGTGCGAGCGGGTCGAGGGGCGGCAGCGCGTGCGGACCGGGCCCCAGTAGCCGCCCTTCAGGATGGAGGGGCGCTCGCCTTCGCGGACGGAACGGGTCCACTCGTCGATGTTGCCGGTCATGTCGTAGACGCCGAAGGGGCTCCGGCAGCGGGGCTGGACGCCGGACGGCATCCCCTGCCAGAGCCGATCCATCTCGGCCATGGCGGCAGGGCCGCCCCGCGGGCGCAGCGCGGTCTCGATGAACGGGCGCCACGGCTGGTCGACGACGCACGCTTCCGGGTCGCGGACGTAACCGTACGGGTAGGGCCGCGCCTCCTCACCCTCGCAGGCGAAGGTCCACTCGGCCTCGTCGCAGAGGCGCTTGCCCTCCTCGGCGCAGAGCTCGTTCGCCTCGTAGAACGAGACGAGGATGAACGGATAGACGCCCTTCTGGTTGGGGTACTCGTAGCGATCGATGCAGAAATGCATCGGCTTCGTGTCGAGATCGCCCGACATGGCGAGCCATTTCTCGCGATCGAACTCCGCGCACCGCTCCGGGTAATCCCTGCTGATCCAGTGCTTGCAGGTCGTCCGCTGCATCTCGTCGATGGAGCGCAGATCGCCCTGGGCCCTCGGCGCGGGGTCGAGCTTCATGAGGCCGGAGACCTCGACCATGCCCGTCGAACAGACGCCGCGGTTGCCCTCGATCTGGTCGGTGGCCTCGCGCGGCTCGGCGGGGGACGACGCGATCTGCCAGTGGCGGTCGCGCACGAGGCGCCACTCGAACCGGAGCCGGCGCGGCAGCGCGCCCGTGATGGCGCCGGTGGCGAGCGTCGGCGGCACGGCCGGCGCCTCGGCGAGCCGCACCACGAGCAGCGCGAGGGCGGCGACGCCCAGCGCGAAGCCGGCGGCGACGGCAGCGCGCAGCGCCCTCGCGCGGGGGGGCGCGGGCTTCCGCGGCGAGTGGGCGTACCTGTGCATGCTCCCTCGCGTAGATTACTGCGCGGGGGACTCGAAGGCAGACAACTTTTCGCGGAGGCGCGCCACGTCGTCGGCGCGCTCGTCGGACAGGTCGCGGGTCTCCCGGGGATCGCGCTCGAGATCGAACAGGAGCATCCGGTCGCGCTTCTTGCGCTTGAGGACGAGGAGCTTGAGGTGACCGTCGACGAGCGCCGCGCGGCGGGCGGTGCGGGCGAACACCGGTCCGCGGGGCGCGCGGTCCGCGCCGGCGGCGATGGCGGCGAGGGAGCCGCCCTCGACGGCCGCGGCGTCCGCGCCGCCGAGGTCGAGGACGGTGGGCGCGATGTCGATCGTGCTCACCGGGTGCGGGTAGCGGCCGGGCGCGGCGCCGGGGAGGGCGACGACGAGGGGGACGCGGATGGCTTCCTCGTAGAGCTCGACCCCGTGGCCGACGGAGGCGTGCTCGCCGAGGCCCTCGCCCTGCGCGCCGTGGACGATGATCGCGGTGCGGCCGGCGCGGGGGCCGCTGGCCACGGCGTCGAGCAGGGCGCCGAGCTGCCGGTCGACGTAGGCGATCTCGCCGTCGTAGGCGGCCGTCCTGCCGGCGCCGAAGCGGATGCCGGGGTGGCTGAGGTAGCGCTCGTGGGCGTCGAAGAGGTGGAGCCAGAGGAAGACCGGCTGGGCGCGCTGGGCGTAGCCGTCGAGGAGCTCGATGGCCTTCTTGACCGCGAGGTGCCCGGTCGCCTCGCGCTCGGGGTGGGCCTCGCCGTAGACGGTCTCGAAGCGGTCGAACCCCTGGTCGAAGCCGCGCTCCTGGCTGATCCACGTGAACGAGCTGACCGCGGCGGTGAGGTAGCCGGCGCGCTTCATGCGCTCGGCGAGGGTGTCGTTCTCGGGCAGCAGCGTCGGCCACGCGCGGCGGTCGCGCGCCGCCCGGTTGAGGCGGCGGCCGGTGACGATGGGCGCGATGGCCCGCTGCATCTCGCTCGAGGCGGCGTAAGCGCGCTCGAACAGCACGCCGCGGGCCGCGAGCTGGGCGAGCCGCGGGCTCGTGTCGCGGCCGTAGCCGTAGGCCGACGTGTGGTCGGCGCGCACCGTGTCGAGGGTGACGAGGAGGATGTCGGGGCGCCCCGGCGCGGACGTCGCGGCGGCGGCGGGGGCCGGCGCGGCGGTGGCGGGCGCCGCGGCGGCGGCGGGGCCGCGGCGGTGGCGGGCGCCGCGGCGGCGGTGGCGGGCGCCGCGGCGGCGGCGGCCACCACGGCGGCGGAGGAGGTGGTTCTGGTCAGGACGGCCGGGACGACCGCGCCGCGATCGTCGCGCGCCGCGGGCGCGGCGGCGGTGGCGTCCGCGGGCGCGGTGGCGGCGGCGCGCGCCGGCGCGGCCGGCGAGGCGCTGGCGGGGGCAGGCAGGCCCGCGAGCGCCCGGGCGGGCCGGGAGGCCTCGCCCGGGGCCGCATCGCCGCAACCCTGGTCGATGCCGTCGCCCGGGATGTCCGGAGCGCCGTGATACCGGGTGGGGTCGCCCTCGTCGCAGTCGAGGCCGCCGAAGTGCGAGCCCATCCCGTCGCCGTCGCGGTCGGTCCACCGCTCGAGCGCGCCGAGGAGGGTGGCCGCGAGGCCGCCGCCGGCGCGGACGGCCTGGCCGAGCGCGGGGAACGACTCGACCCGGGCGGTCGCGGTCATGAGGACCAGGGCGGCGAGCGGGACGCCCGCGAGGCCGGCGACGCGGCCGACCGCGGCGCTGAGGTCGACGCTGGAGACGAGCGCGGTCGCCACGAGCGCGATGGCGCCGTCGACGATGGCGGCGCGCACGGCGGCGCCGGCGTCGCCGGGGGTGCTGCCCGCGAGGGCGGCGAGCGGCGCGAAGGCGGCGACGAGGGGCAGGACGCCGATGGCGGCGCCGGCGACGGCGAGGATCCACGGCTTCACGCCGCGGGCGGCGAGGCGGTCGCCGAGCGCGACGAGGCGCTGGGTGAGGAGCGCCGCGGCGGCGACGCCGGCGAGGCCGAGGACGCCGAACGTCGCGCCGGCGAGGCCGCGGTGGTGGGTCGTCGCCTTGAGGAGGGCGGCGAGGGCGGCGAGCACGGGCACGGCGACGCCGATCCACAGCGCGACGCGGAGGACCGCGATGCGCTCGCCGCCCGCGCCGACGATGCCGCGGAAGCCGCGGCCGGCGGCGCGCGAGAGGATGATCGCGAGCGTGACGAGCGGGAGCAGGACCGCGGTGCCGACGAGGAGCCCGTCGAGGAACGACGCGCCGGCGCGGGCGGTGCGCAGCGCGGTCGGGACGGCGGAGAGCGACGCGACGCCGAGGCCGAGCACGCAGGCCTCGCCGAGGCGGGTGGTCCAGGCGCTGCGGCGCGGCGGCGGGGGGGCGGACCGCGCCGGCGGGGGGGCGGATCGCGCCGGCGGCGCGCTCTGGCGGGCGGGCGGACCGCTCGGGGATCGCGGCGGGACGCTGTCATGGGCGCCGGCGGCGCTCGGCGGCGGGGGACCTGGTTCGGCGGTGATCATGGGCACACTGGGGGGGAGGGCCGCGCGGGCGCCTCGCGAGGGCCTGTCGCGCCTGGCCGCGAGGTCGTGCGCCCTGCAGAACGGGGGCCTACCATCGGTGCACGGAACCGGAAAGTATCCTGCGGGAGCGGATGGGCTGGGGGCGGCGGGGAGGGGAGCGATCGAGGTCGGGCGCCGACCTGCGAGAGCCCAACCCGGGTCGGGGAGCTCAACCCGGGTCGGGGAGCTCAACCCGGGTCGGGGAGCTCAACCCGGGTCCTCCGGCGCCGGCCGCGCCGCGATCACCCGGCTCATCACCCCTCGCAGCGCGTCGAGGTCGAACGGTTTGTCGAGCACCGCGGCGGCGCCCAGGGAGCGCGCCAGCGCGTGGGTGGAGCTCTCGCCGAAGGCGGTGATCAGGACGATGGGCGGCCGGCGCCGCACCGCGGACAGGCCCGCGAGCACCTCCATGCCCGTGAAGCACGGCATCTGGATGTCGCTGACGATCGCGTCCACGTGCGCAGGCGGCTCCCGGCCGGAGAACCAGGGGAGGAGGTAATCGAGGAGCTCCAGGCCGTTCTTCGCCTCGACGACCTCGAAGCCGTCACACTTCAACGTGGACGCCAGCAGCGCGCGCATCTCGTCGTCATCCTCGGCCACGAGCACCCGGCAGCCCGCGCCGTACCGGTCCGCGGGCGGAGGGGGCGGCGGATCGCCGACCCACGGGTCGATGAGGCTCATGCACAGCTCCTTCCGCCAGCCATCCCGTGCCGACGAGGCCGGCGAGCCCACGCGCATTGCACGTCGTATGCCTCGTGCCGTCAGGCCCAGGAGCCTGCTCGAACAGGGGAGTTTTGCCCCACCCGGGGAGCTTCGGGACGCCCTGCGTGGACGGGCTCGTCACGGTCGGCGCGCTGGATCCCACGGCGCGGGTCGATCGCGGGCGCGCGGCGGCGAGCTCGCGGATCTCGACGCTCGCGTCCGGCTGGAGGTCGATCGGGCACGAGGTGCGTTCGACGTTCGGCCCCTCACTTCAGGACCGGCTTGATGTCGACGACCGGCGTTCCGTCGATGGCCTCGATGGGCCCGACGCGGAGGCGGTCGCCCTCGATCGCGCGCACGAAGACGGGGTGGAGGCCGAGCGGGTTCGGTCGGTCCGGCGATCGCGTCGCGAAGACGCCTGTGAGCGGGTTGCTCGTGTCAGAGCGCGGGTGGACCTGGAGGACGTCGCGGCGCGCCTCGTGAAGCCACGTGATGAGGAGGATCTCGTCGCCAGCGACGAGGCCTTTCAGCGCCTCCGCCGCCCACGGGTGCACCTCGACCCACGCATCGGGCGCGCCCTCCGAGCCCTGCCTGGGCGCATCGCCGCGGCTCTTGAGCGCGGACCGGATCACGCCGACCGGACGCAGCTGCGCTCCGACCGACGTCGCCTCCATCGCCACGGTGCTCATGTCCCAGGGAGGGAAGCGAGGCGGCTCGAGGATGTCAACGGAGAAGCGCCCGCTCATCGGGTGTGCGATGGGCTCGGGTTGACGATGCAACCCCCGAATCCGAATCGGCCAACCGGAACAGTGTCGACCATCGAATTGCGTGGTCGCTTTGAGCAGCCTGAGAGTGGTCTTGTCGTCTCGGTTGTCCGCTGGTTCGTGTTCGATTGAGCCCGACGAGAGTTGTGGCCACCGCGGCGCCGTGAAACGTGCGCATCCACCACGTCCTCGACGGGAGCTGTCTCGCGCGCCCGCGCCCGGACCCCACGGGCGTCCGTCGCGCCGCTGGGCAACGCGCGCGCGGGACGGGAAGGAAGGCTGCCGGCGGGGGGCGGGCCGGTCGACAGACAAGACCGGCAGAACCAGCGAAGCGGAAACCGCCGCGAACCCGCTTGACCCCCCGCGCGACCGCAAGCTATGTTCCCCGCATGCCCAGCGCGTTCACCGCGTCCTCCGCTCGCTCCGGCTCCGAGGCCTTCGTCCTCGGCGCAGCCCGGTCGCGCGGGGCCGCCCACGTGAGCTCGCGCGTGGCCGGGCTGCGCTGGTGGTGCTGGTGCTGTACCAAGGCGGGCCCTAGCGACGGGTAATGCGCTTCCCTCCCGGGAGGCCGACCTGAAGATAGAAGAAAGAGGGCCCGCCGAACAACGGTGGGCCTTTTCGTTTTTGTCCGCTATGCAGGGCGCCGCAGTCCGACGCTCGAATCCCGAGGAGCAGTGTCTGCCGGAACGACCGTGAACATGAGGAGCGAACCATGATGCATGCAGTCATCGACGCGCTCTGCGCGGGGGTGGACCTCTCCGCCGAGCAGGCGGAGGCGCTGTTTCGCGACGCGTTCGCGGGAGCGCTGACCGAGCTCGAGCTCTCCGCGCTGCTGGTCGCGCTCAAGGCGAAGGGTGAGACACCCGTCGAGGTCGCGGGCGCCGCGCGCGCGCTCCGGGGTGCCGCGGCGCCGTTCGCGCGGCCGGCCTATGCGTACGCCGACTGCTGCGGCACCGGTGGAGATGGGCAGTGCACCGTCAACGTGTCGACCGCTGTGGCGTTCGTGGCCGCCGAAGGGGGGCTGCCGGTGGCCAAGCACGGCAACCGCTCGGTCTCGTCCCAGTGCGGCTCGGCCGATGTCCTCGAGGCGCTCGGCGCCCGGCTCGACCCGCCGGCCGAGGTCTCGCGCCGCGCGCTCGACGAGGTCGGCTTCTGCTTCCTCTTCGCGCCCCAGTACCACGCGGGCATGCGCCACGCGATGCCGGTGCGCCGCGCCCTCAAGGTGCGCACGATCATGAACCTGCTCGGCCCCCTCGTGAACCCGAGCGCGCCGCCGATCCAGGTGATGGGCATCTACGACCCGGCGCTCGTCGGCCACGCCGCCCGCACGCTCGGGATGCTCGGGTGCCAGGCCGCGCTCGTCGTGCACGGCGGGGGCCTCGACGAGATCGCCCTGCACGCCCCGACGCGCGCGGCGCGGCTCCGCGACGGGGTCGTCGAGGAGCTCACGATCGACCCGTCGGACGCCGGGGTCTCGCCCGCGCCGCCCGAGGCGCTCCGGGGCGCCGGCCCGGCGGAGAACGCGGCGTGGCTCCGCGATCTCCTCGCCGGCCGCGGCGAGCGCGCGCACCGCGAGGCCGTCGCCATCAACGCGGGGGCGCTGCTCTGGATCGGCGGGCGCGCCGACAGCCTGCGCGAAGGGACGGCCTCCGCGCTCGAAGTGCTGAGCTCGGGTCGCGCGGCCGAGCGGCTCGCGCGCTTCGTGGCGCTGAGCCGGGAAGCGTCCCAAGAAGCGCGCAAGGAGGCGAATCATGGCTGAGCAAGGCAATGTTCTCGCGCGCATCGTGGAGCGGAAGCGGGCGGACGTGGCAGAGCGCGAGCGGCGCACGCCGCTCGCCGGTCTCAGGGCGAACGCCCCGCCCACCTCGCGGAGCCTCCGGCGCGCGCTCTCCGCGCCGGGGGCGCGGTTCATCCTGGAGTGCAAGAAGGCCTCTCCGTCCGAGGGCCTCATCCGGCCGGACTTCGACCCGCACGCCGTCGCCGCCGCCTACTACGGCGTCGCGGACGCGGTGAGCGTGCTTACCGACGAACCCTTCTTCCAGGGCAGCTTCGAGATCCTCCAGGCCGTGCGCGCGGTCCTGGACGTCCCGATCCTCTGCAAGGACTTCGTCGTGAGCCCCTACCAGGTGGTCGAGGCGCGGGCGCACGGCGCGGACGCGATCCTGCTCATGATGTCGGTGCTCGACGACGCGACCGCGCTCCTCTGTCTGGGCGCCGCCGAGGCGCTCGGCATGGACTGCCTCGTCGAGGTCCACGACGAGGCGGAGCTCGACCGCGCGCTCGCGCTGCCCGCGCCCGTGATCGGGATCAACAACCGCGATCTCAAGACGCTCAAGGTCGATCTCGCCGTCTCGGAGCGGCTCGCCCCGCGCGTGCCGCGCGACCGGATCGTCATCGCCGAGTCGGGCGTCGAGTCGCGCGCCCACGTGGAGCGCCTCGCGCCCTCGGTCGACGGCTTCCTCGTCGGCACCTCGCTCATGCGCAGCCCCGACATCGCCGACGCCGCCCGCGCGCTGGTGAACGGCAGGGTGAAGGTCTGCGGCCTGACCCGCCCCGGGGACGCGCGCGAGGTGGAGCGGCTCGGGGCCCGCTTCGGCGGCCTCGTCTTCGCCGAGGCCTCGCCGCGGCGGGTGACGCGCGAGCAGGCCGAGATCGCGATCGCCACCGCCGCAGGGCTGGCGTTCGTCGGCGTTTTCTTGAATCAACCCGCGGACTTCGTCGCCGATACGGCGCGCGCGCTCGGGCTCCGCGCCGTGCAGCTGCACGGCGACGAGGACGCCGCGTACGTCGAGGGGTTGCGGCGCGCGCTCCCGGAGGGGTGCGAGGTCTGGAAGGCGGTCCCGATGGCGCCGTCCGGCGAGGCGGCCGGCGGCTCGGGCGCGGCCGGCCAGCCGGGCGCCGCCGGCGCATCCGGCGCGGGCGCCGAGGTCGAGCGCCGCGCCGATCGGCTCGTCTTCGACACGCGCACGGCCGAGGCGCGCGGCGGCACCGGGCGGACGTTCGCGTGGAGCGCGATCGAGGGCCACCCGGCGCGGGGCCGGAGCCTGCTCGCGGGCGGGCTCACGCCGGACAACATCGCCGCGGCGCGCCGGGTGGGGACCTGGGCGCTCGACGTGAGCTCGGGCGTCGAGCGCGCGCCCGGCGAGAAGTGCGCCGAGCTGCTCGCGCGGCTGTTCGACGCCGCGCGCGGCCCCTCGCGCCACGACCCTGGCCCCGCGGCCCCGGCGGACCGCGCGTCTCCCTGAACCCCATCTTCCACAACGCACCACGCACCATCGACGATCGAGGCAATCACCATGCAGCAAAGCGGCCGCTTTGGCGCCTTCGGCGGCGCCTATGTCCCGGAGATCCTCGTGCCCGCGCTCGAGCAGCTCGAGCGCGCGTACCTGGAGGCGCGCGGCGATCCATCGTTCGCGGCGGAGTTCAACGCCTTGCTGACGAGCTACGCCGGGCGCCCGACGCCGCTGACCCTGTGCCGCAACCTGACCGGCGACCCGCGGGTGAAGGTGTACCTCAAGCGCGAGGACCTGCTCCACGGCGGCGCGCACAAGACGAACCAGGCGCTCGGCCAGGGGCTGCTCGCGCGGCGCATGGGCAAGCGGCGGCTGATCGCCGAGACCGGGGCCGGCCAGCACGGCGTCGCCACCGCGATGATCGGCGCCCTGCTCGGGATGCCCACGCGCATCTACATGGGCGCGAAGGACGTCGAGCGGCAGCGGCTCAACGTCTTCCGGATGCGCCTCATGGGGGCGGAGGTGGTGCCGGTGAGCTCGGGCACGCAGACGCTGAAGGACGCCCTCAACGAGGCGCTGCGCTACTGGACCGAGAGCTACGAGGACACGCACTACCTGATCGGGACGGTCGCCGGGCCTCACCCGTTCCCCACCATCGTGCGCGACTTCCAGTGGGTGATCGGCCGCGAGGCCCGCGCCCAGATCCTGGAGATCGAGGGGCGCTTGCCCGACGCGGTGGTCGCGTGCGTGGGCGGCGGCAGCAACGCGATGGGGATCTTCTCGGAGTTCATCCCGGACAAGGGCGTGGCGCTCGTGGGCGTCGAGCCCGCGGGCCACGGCCTGTCGACCGACAAGCACGGCGCGACGCTGCTCAAGGGCCGGCCGGGCGTGCTGCACGGGTCGGAGACCTACATCCTCCAGGACGAGCACGGGCAGGTCGCCGAGACGCACTCCGTGTCGGCGGGCCTCGATTATCCCGGCGTCGGGCCGGAGCACGCGCACCTCATGACGTCGGGCCGCGCGACGTACGTGGCGGCGACGGACGACGAGGCGCTCGACGCGTTCCAGCGGCTCGCGCGCAGCGAGGGCATCATCCCGGCGTTCGAGTCGGCGCACGCGGTCGCGCACGCGCTGAAGATGGCGGCGGAGGCGGCGCAGGCAGGGCGAGAGACGGTGCTCGTCGTGAACCTGTCGGGCCGCGGAGACAAGGACATGGAGCAGGCGCAAAGGCTGCTCGATCCCGGGAGGTCGGCATGAGTCGGGTGGCGGTGAAGACGCGCTACGATGGCGCATTCGAGCGGCTGCGGCAGCGGGGCGAGGGGGCGTTCATCCCCTTCCTGATGCTCGGGGATCCCGACCTCGCGACGAGCGCGCGGCTGCTCCGCGCGGCGGTGGAGGGCGGCGCGGATGCGATCGAGGTCGGGATCCCGTTCTCGGATCCGATCGCGGACGGCCCGACGGTCCAGGCCGCCGCCGTGCGGGCGCTCGTGGCCGGGGTGCGGCCGCCCGACTGCATCGAGCTGCTCGCGCGGTTCCGGGCGGAGGCGCCGGAGGTGCCGGTCGGCATCCTGACGTACGCGAACCTGGTGAAGCACCGCGACCTCAAGGGCTTCTATGCGTCGGTGGCCGCGGCCGGGGTCGACAGCGTGCTCGTCGCCGACGTGCCGGTGAGGGAGTCGGAGCCGTACGTCGCGGCGGCCCGCGCGGCGGGCGTGGCGCCGGTGCTGATCGCGCCGCTCAACGCCTCGGAGTCGACGCTGGAGCTGCTCGCGGAGCGGTGCGGTGCGTACACCTACTGCGTCACGCGCAAGGGCGTTACGGGGGCGGACGAGCAGCTGCGCCTCAGCCATGGGGGGCTCTTCGAGACGCTGCGTCGGTTCGGCGCGCCGCCCACGATCCTCGGATTCGGCATCTCGAAGCCCGAGCACGTGCGCGACGCCCTCGCCGCCGGGGCGTTCGGCGTGGTCAGCGGGTCCGCGGTCGTGCAGCGGGTCGCGGCGAACCTCGGCGATCCGGAGGCGGCCGCGCGCTCCATCGCGAGCTTCGTCCGCGAGATGAAGGCGGCCACGGCGCGCTGACAGGGGCGGCCGCCCGCGCCCTCCCGAGGCTCAACCTCGGTCGGGTCGGCCGGCGGCCGCGACGCCGCCCGTCAGAAGAGCCCCACGGAGAAGTGGAGGGCGCCGCCGATCTCGTCGAGCTCTTCGCGCGGGGCCAGGTTGAAGCCGTAATCGAAGGCCAGGGGGCCGATGGGCGTGTTCACCCGCAGGCCGGCGCCGAGCCCGTAGCGGAGCCGCCGCGGGTCGAGGTTCACGTTCCTCGCCTGGATCCAGAGGTTGCCCGCGTCGAGGAAGAGCCCGAGCTGGAGCAGATCGGTCAGCGGAATGCGCAGCTCGGCGCGCGGATTCACCATCACCGTTCCGCCGCGGGGGATATCGTCGGTCGAGACCTCGGCGTTCGGGCCGAGCGCCTTCCTCGCCTCCTTGAGCCCGTCCTCGGGGTACAGCGACTCGGCCAGGTGGGAGCGGAGCGAGTCGACGCCGCCCATGAAGAACAGGCGGTCCGGGTACGTCCCGCTCTGGGCGACGAGCGGCTGGATGTACCCTCCGGACAGGCTCAGCGCGAGGGTGAGCCGCGACCGGGGCGCGAGGGGGATGTAGCCCGAAACGCGGCCCGTGAACCGCAAGAAATGGCTCTCGGGGAAGCTCGATTGGGCCCTCGCCGAGGCGAACGCGTCGAACGCGTCGACGTGCTCGACGCCGCCGGAGAGGAGGAATCCCCGGGTCGCGGCGAAGGGGGTGTCGCGCGTGTCCCAGGACGCGTCGATCCGCTGCGCCAGGGCGATCGTGCGGCCCTCGGGCATGCGCAGCTGATCGAGGATGTCCCGCTTGTCGGTGCCCACGGCGCCCGGGAAGAAGCCGACGTCGTTGAGCTCGGTCGAGACGGCGAGCTGCGTCGTGATGGCGCGCCGCGGGCGGTAGGTGAGCGCGGGGATGAGCGCCTGCTTCGTGAAGCCGAAGTCGAGCTGGTTGTCGCGCACGTCGATGCCCGACAGGGACAGGCTGACGAGCGGGCCGAGGCCGATGTCCGGGAGCGTGACCGAGATCGTGTTGCGGCGCTCCAGCTGATCGTCGTCGTCGAGCTCGTGGTAGTGACGCTGCGCCGCCGGGTCCACGACCATGAACTCGAACAGGTAGCTGAGCTGGACGCGCATCGTGAGGCCGATGGCGAGGCCGCCGATGTTGCGGTGTCCGTACTCGAAGGCGAAGCGCACGCCCTCGCCGGTCGAGAACCCGATCTGCGGGTTCAGGTACTGCGGCAGCTGCTCGACCACGTGGATGATGACCCGCTTGTTCTTCTGCGGGACCTCCGGGTCCTCCAGCGAGATGGACACGCTGGAGAAGGGGCCGAGCGTGGCGATGCGCTCCTCGCTCAGGCGCGCCTGCGACTGCCGGAACGGCGCGCCCTCGCGGAGCAGCACGCGGCGGAGGATCAGCTGCTCGTCGGTCCGGACGGCGCCCTTGACGACGATGCCGGTGACCATCACCCGATCCCGCTCCGACACGATGAACCGCGCGCGGGCGCGCGTGCGGTCG
This sequence comes from Sorangium sp. So ce836, assembly GCF_028553905.1. NCBI lineage: Bacteria > Pseudomonadati > Myxococcota > Polyangiales > Polyangiaceae > Sorangium > Sorangium sp. So ce836. The sequence continues at coordinate 2,198,765 of NZ_CP102233.1, forward strand.
GGCGAGGGCTCGATGGCCGTGCGGACCTCGGCGAACGCGTACCCGAGGTCGCGGTAGACATCGAGGATGCGCAGCCGCGCGGCGTCGAGGTCGAGCGTCGAGAGCGGCTGGCCGACCTTCAGGTCCGCGACCTGGCCGAGCCAGCGCTCGCTGAACGGCCTCTCCTCGGCGCAGAAATTCCGGTCCCGCTCGCTCAGGCCGGCCTGGCCGCAGAAGCCCTTGTTCCCCTCGAAGGCGAGATCGTAGAGCCGCGTCTGCGGACCGGGGTGGACCGGGATGCGGAGCGTCACCTCGGGGGCGCACGCGATGTGCCGCGCCGGGTCGGGCCGGCAGGTGAGGGCGGCGGGGACGGGCGGCTCGGGGACGGGGAGGCCCAGCGCGTCGGTGCGGCACTGGGCCGTGACGCGCTCGGTGACCGGCTCGGGGATGCAGGCGCCCGGCGGAGAGCGGCGCGAGCAGGTGGCGCGGAGCACCGAGACCGGACCGACGACGGCGTTCAGGTAGCCCTTGCTGAAGTAGAGGTCGCGCAGGTGCTTGAGGGCGCGCTCGTAGGTCTCCTGCGCGTACGTCATCGCCGGGATGAGCTCGACCGGCTTGGCCCGGCCGCCGGCGCCGCGGGTCGGGCCGAACAGGTCCGAGATGCCGCGCGGGTCGGGCATCGAGAAGGCGTCGGCGCCGGGCAGGTCCTCCTCGAGGAAGCTCTCGATCTCGCGGCCGAGGTCGTCCGGGCTGAGGTCGCCGGTGAGGCAGGGGAAGACGCGCTTCGTGACGCGCACCTGCTCGTGCTCGCGGATGGTGAAGGTCAGGTGGCGGACCGGATCCTCCGGCTTGCCGCCGAGCGACGGGGTGACCTTGGCGTCGAGGAAGCCGCGGGCGACGTAGAACGCGGTGAGCCGGTCGGCGAGATCGTCCGGCTTCGTCTCGGTGGTCTCGCCGAGGCCGAGCGCGTCCTCGAGGGCGTCGTCGTCGAAGGCGCGGTTGCCGTCGAAGGCGGGGACGATGCGCGCGCCCGGGTCGAGGTAGACGTAGAGGTAGTTGTTCGGGCCGACCGCGAGGACGCGGTGGGAGACCTCGGCGTCATGGAAGCCGCTCCGGCGGAGGAGCTCGGCCATCTCGCGGTCGGCCTCGGCGAGGGCGGGCTCGTCGACGCGGGCGCCGACGCCGAGGCGGTAGCTGTCCTTGAGCGCGCCGAGCTCCCGGCCCGCGCGCGGGTCGACGACGAAGACGCGCTGGGAGACGACGCGCGGGGCGCCGGCCTCGATGTCGAGGGCGAGGACGATCTGCGACCGATCGTCGGTGTCGACCGCGCGGACCGTGACCGCGGCCGCGGGGTAGCCGTGCTGCGCGTAGAACGCGCGGATGCGGGGGCCGATCTCGGCGAGGGCGGCGGCGGTGATCTCGCCGTTCTCGGCGATGCTGGCGGCCTCGAGGGTGTCCTGCCGATCGAGCGCGCCGCCGGTGATCTGGATGGTCGCGATGAGCCGGCGCGGGACGACGGTGATCCGGAGCGCGGCGCCGTCCGGCAGGAGGTAGGCGTCGGCCGACGCGCGGGCGAAGTTGCCGGAGGCGAGCAGCTCGCGCATCGCGCGGCGTGCGGCGTCGGGGCTGAGCGGCTCACCGAGCTCGACGCTGGTGACCGGCGAGACGATCACCCAGCGGTCGCCCAGCGCGGCGACGTCGATGCGGACGATCGGCTTGCCGACGAGCTCTCCGAGGGCGACCGGCTGCTGGAGCGACGGCACGTCGGTGGCCTCGGTGCCGGCGTCGCCCGGAGGCCCGGCGCGCTCCGCGGGGCTGGCCTGACCCGGGTTGACCTGACCCGGGTTGGGGTTCGGCTGGGCCGGGTTGACCTGACCGGGGTTGGGGTTGCTGACCTGACCGGGGTTGGGTTTCGGGTTGACCTGACCCGGGTTGGGGTTGCTGACCTGACCGGGGTTGGGGCTCGGGTTGACCTGACCGGGGTTGGGGTTGCTGACCCGACCCGGGTTGGGGCTCGGGTTGACCTGACCGGGGTTGGGGTTGCTGACCCGACCCGGGTTGAGGTTGGGGTTGACCCGACCCGGGTTGACCTGAACCTGGTTCGAGCTGCCGGCGTCCTCCTCGTCAGCCTGGGCCACGCGCACGGGCGCCTCGTCGGCGCGCGCGGGGACGGCGAGCACACCGAGCGGCAAGAGGCCGAGCGCCAGGGGAATGAGGACGGAGCGGAAGCGAGCCATCAGGCGCGGAGCGCCGGGGCACGAAAACGAAATGAACCGGCGCCGGCGTGCACGAGGAGCGCAGCGTAGCCCGGTTGGGCCGCGTTTTGGCAAGAGGCCGCCCGCGCGGAGACCTCGCCGCCGCGCCCCGCGCCGCCGCGGCGCGCCCGCCCCCATCCGCCCGTCGCCGCGCCCCGTTCGCGCCCCAACACGGGACGCGCGAGCTCCAGCGCCCCGGAGGCCCAGGCCCGACCCGATCGACGCCTCGATGCGCCGATGTGCGAGACGCGGGGCTCTCGGCGGGCGGACCTCGTGCTAGCGTCGCCGCCCGTGCGAGGCACCGGATGAAGGACCTGGCGATGCTTGTCGGCGCCGTGGCGCACGACCTCAAGGTGGTGACGCTGTGGGAGAGCCTGCGCGAGCACTTCCGAGAACATGGAATCCTGATTGATTTCGCGCTCTTCTCTACCTACGAGCGCCAGGCGGAGGCGCTGATCCGCGGGCACATCGACGTCGCCTGGAACAGCGCCATCTCGCACGTGCGGGTGAAGCGGCACACCGAGGGCCGCTCCCGCTCGCTCGCCATGCGCGAGATCGACCGCGACTTCCACAGCAAGCTCCTCGTCCGCCGCGACGCCGCGGTCGGCGCGCTCAGCGACCTCGAGGGCAAGGTGCTCGCGGTGGGGAGCGCCGACTCCGCGCACGCGCGCATCCTGCCGCTCCACTTCCTCCGGCAGGCGGGGGTGGCCGTCGACAAGATCCAGCTCATGCCGTTCGAGGTGGACCTCGGCAAGCACGGGGACACCGCGACGAGCGAGGTCCAGGCGCTCGCGGCGCTGCACGAGGGCAAGGCGCAGGCGGCCGCGGTCGGCGACGCGGTGTGGCTGGCCGAGCAGGCGAGCGGCCACATCGATCTCCGCCGGGTCGACGTCCTCTGGACGACGCCGGCCTACGACTTCGCCATGTTCGACGCGCTGCCGGCGCTGCCCGAGGCGAAGGCCGAGGCGTTCCAGCGCGCGCTGCTCAGCATGACCTGGAAGAACCCGAAGCACCGGCGCATCTTCGAGCTCATGGGCCACAAGCAGTGGGTGTCCGGCCGCGACGACCGCTACGGCGCCCTCGACGCGGCGCTCGCCGCGCCCGCCTGACGGCCGCCGCCCGGACGTCACTCGAACTCGAGCCGCCACCGGAGGTCGGCGCCCACGTTGCCGAGCGGCGAGCTCGTGGCGTCGTTCGCGTTGTCGTACGACCCCTGCACGCTCATCCGGTCGCTGAGCTTCACCTCGACGCCCGCGCGCACCTGGCTGCCCTGCGAGAGCCCCGTCGTGACGTTGGCCCGCACCGCGTCCGTGATGCGCTTGCCCAGCGTCACCGTCGGCTCCGGCGCGCCGTTCTTGGACGAGTAGCCCGTGCCGAAGCGGAACTCGTCGATGATGGGGACGATCGTCTTCACCGCCTTGTCCGCGCCGGTCAGCGACGAGAGCGCCTCGAGGCCCATCGTCTCGCCGAGCGACGACACCACCCCCTGGTTGAGCTCGGCGCGCGTCATCCCGAGCGTCAGGAGCAGGACGATGTCCTCCTGGCTGAGCGGCGGATCGCTCGTCAGGTTGAGCTGCAGGTTGTCGGCGTCGCCCTGCGCGTGCAGCTTGATGCGCCAGTGCCCGCTCGCGTTCGCGCCGGCGCCGATGCCCGCGCTCGCGGCCGACGGCGCCTCCGCGCCGGAGTCCGCCGCGGAGCTGCTCATCGCCGTGTAGCGGCGGTACTCGCTCTCGGCGCGCACGTCGACCTTCGGGGCGATGCGGAACGGGTCGTCGAAGCGGACGTAGCCCTCCCGCACGTTGAACTCGGTGCTCCGCAGCATCAGCTTCGAGTCGGGCAGGATGCGCAGCGACCCGCGCGCGCCGAAGCGCTGGTTCGTGCCCGAGAGCTCGAGCCCCGTGGGCGAGACCTCGAGCCGCATGTCCGCGAGATCGTTCGAGAAGTGGAGCGGGTTCGGCGACAGCACGACCACGTTGAACCGGACCGCGTCGGCCGCGGGGTCGTAGGTCTGCACCGTCGTCCGCTGGCGGCCCGTGAGGTCGCCGAGGTCCATGCTCATCAGGATCGGGCGCGTGTAGTTGAACGACGTGAGCGTGATCTTGCCCTCGACGTGCGGGAGGTTCTTCTCGCCCGACGCGTCGTCCTCGACGCCGGGCTGGAAGCGCGCCACGAGGTTCGCGTTCGCGGTGAGGTTCACCCCGTCCGCGACCGGCAGCTTCACGCCGGTCGCCACGATCGAGGCCGTCGCCATGCCGAGGTTCAGGCCCCGCACCGGCATGTTCCCGACCGCGCTCACCGTGCCCGTGCCGACCCGCGCGGTCGCCCGCGTGAGGCGCACCAGATCGTCGTCGATCGCGATCTCCACGTCGATGTCGTCGAGCGACACCGGCAGCCCCACGACGTCGAGCTCTCCCTCCTTGAGCGTCGCCGAGCCCGCGTAGCGCAGCCCCTGGAGGGGCCCCGTGATCCGGACGTCGGCCTGCACCGTCCCCCGCGCGTGCCGGATCTGCGGGATGTCGGCGCTGAGCCGCGCCAGCTTCGTCGGGCTGACCCGGATCGCGACGTCGAGGTCCGGCGCGGTGAACACCCGCTTCACCTCGCCGGACGCGGTGAACGCGGCCGACAGGCGCGAGGCGGTGTGCGCCTCCATGTGGAGCTCCGGCACCGTGAGCGCGTTGCCCGCGAGGCGGATCGGCCCGCTCGGGGCCGTGAGGTGCACCCCCTGGCCCTCCCGCTCGAGCTTCAGCGCGCCCACCGTCAGCGTGAGCGCCGCCTGCTTCGGATCCGCGAGCGGGAGCCGCTCGATGTCGAGCGACGCGGTCAGCGTCCCCTTCGGCGTCGCCGCCGAGAACGCGACGCCCGGGATCAGGTTCGCGAGCGTGCCGAGGTCGAGCGCGTCCATGCGCACCCTGCCGTCCACGATCTTGCGCTGCTGGCGCGTGACGCGGACCCCCTCCAGCGCGACCTGCCCGCCGAAGAGCGAGCCGTTCGCGACGAAGGAGCCGTCGGGCAGGTCGCGCTCGAACTCCGCCGGGTCGAACGGCGCGCCGACCGGGTTGCCGCAGATCGGCGTCCTGCCGAGAACCTTGGGCGGCTTGTCCTGGGGCACGATCGTGAGCTCGACGCGCGACGGCGGCAGGCTCGCGTGCGAGCGCCGGATGCCGATGCGCGAGACGTGGACGTCCGCGAAGCCGGCCATCCTGCTCACGGTGCCGCCCAGGCTGGCGACGAGCGACACCGAGCCGTCGAACAGCGACCCCGCCGGCCCGAGCGCGTCGATGCGCGTGAGCGGGAGGCCGCTCGCGATGACGCTCCCCTTCAGCGCGCCGCCGTGCGCGACGGACACGCTCGCCAGCACCGAGCCCGTGCCCTTGCGCAGCGACGCCGAGCGGACGTCGAGCCGCATCCCGTCGCCGCCGGCGGCCTGATCGTCCCAGATCAGGTTGAGGTCGACCTCGCCCTCGTCGAAGCGCTCCTCGAGCAGCTCGATGCCGCTGAGCCGCATCCCGGCGCTCACGGCGAGGTAGCCGCCGCCGCAGCGGTCCTCGCGGCCGCCGAGCGCGAAGTGGGCCCGCGCCGTCCCGCTCGCGGTCGCCTTGTAGGCCGCGAACCGCGGATCCTTGTCGAGGCGGAGCATCTCGAGGAGATCGCGCGCGCCGAGGTGCGGCGCCTCGCGCGTGTCCACGGCCGCGTCCACGACCACGATCCCCGACGAGCTGTCGAGCGGGCGGCCCTTCGGCAGGTTGCCCGCCGGGTCGAAGTCGACCTTGAGCGACGGGACCCGCACGCGGCTCGCCCCGTGCCGCACCCGCGCGTTCTCGAGCGTCACGGCGAGCGGCTCGAACGAGACCGGCGACGGCTCGAGGTCGCCGACGGGGAACCCGGCGAACACGAACTTCTCGATGCCGACCTCGCCCTTGAGCTTCGGGTGCGCGTAGGAGCCGTGCATCGAGGCGCTCAGCGACGCGACGCCGGCGAGCTCGAGCGCGGCGAGCGGCGAGACCTCGGCGAGATCCACGCGCGAGCCCGGGTGGACCTCGACCCCGAGCTGGTCGTTGAAGCCGAGCGAGACGGTGGCCCGGAGGTGCGAGCTCGGCGTGTCGACCGAGAAGCCGGAGAGCACGACGGCGTTCGGCCGCACCTGGAACGAGCCGCGGACCGCGCCCTCCTTCACGCCCATCAGGCGCTGGCGGGCCGGGTCCTTGGTCGGGCGATCGAAGATGTCGAAGCCGCGCGTCTGCACGGCGAGCGGGCCCTCGAGGGAGAGCGGGACCAGCGTGCCGCCGAAGCGATCGAACCGGCCCTCGCGCAGCGTCCAGGCGACGTGCGCCTGCGGGTGCACGCCGAGGTCCCGCAGCAGGCCGGGCAGCTCGATGTCGGCGAGGTCGATCGGCCCCGCCTGGAGCGGCATGCCCTTCTCGAACGGCTTGATCTCCGCGCTGGAGATCTTCAGCGTGCCGTCGGCCCAGGCCACGTCGGCGTCGGAGAGCTGCACGGCGTCGGGCGTGGTCGAGAGCTTGCCCGAGAGGCGCGTCACGAAGACCCGGCCGTCGAGGCCCGGCTGGTCGAGCGCGAGCGTCCCCTTCACGCGCGGCAGCGCGAGGCCGAGCGGCGCGGCCGCCGCGTCGTACTCGGCGTCGACGTCGATCGCGACCGAGCCGGACGCGGGCGGCAGGCTGACGAAGCGGTGCACGATCGGCACCGGCAGGCGCGCCCGCACGCGGCCCTCGATCCGGTGGGGCATGCCGCCGCCGAGGCCGACGGCGCGGAGGGCGCCGAGCTCGAGCTCCACCCGGCGCCAGTCGCCGCCCTGGAGATCGCACGGCGGCGCGGTGCCGGGATCCGGATCGAAGTCGGCGGCGCCCTCCAGGATGAGCCGGCGGACGAGCGCGCGGTCCGGCTCGACGCTGATGCGCGTGTCGAAGCGGCAGATCACGTCCTCGTCGACGCTGTCCTCCTCGGCCTCGCGGCCGGGAGCGGGGTGCGTGTGCACGACCGAGGCGAGGCCGGAGCGCATCGCGATCTCGAACACGTCGGACGGCTCGGCGGAGACGTCGACGTCGACCTCGCGGGCCTGGACGCGGACGTTGTCGATGGTCAGGTCGATCCGCGCGTCGGTGATGGCCACCGAGGAGAGCGGCGCGCGGTCGAGCCCGCCGCCGCTGCTGCTCTTGCCGGTCTCGGGGAGCTTGAAGTTGCGGAGCTCCCCGTCCTTCACGACGGCGCGGACGCGCGGCCCGATGATCTCGACGTCGCCCGCGTCGATGCGCCCCGCGAGCAGCGAGAACAGGCGCGGGCGGATCGCCACGCGCTCCAGCTCGAGGAACGGCGCGCCGCCGTCCGAGGAGTCGACCACGAGGCGGTTCAGGCCGACCATGAGCGGCCACGCCTGGACGCGCACGTCGTAGCGGGCCGTGATGCCGAGCTTGCTCTCCAGCAGCGCGGCCGTCTCGGCCGCCGCCCAGGCCCGCACCGTCTCGGTGCGCACGAGGAAGCCGACCGCGAGCGGGACCGCCCCGATCACCGCGAACACGACGCACAGCACGCGCACGGCGAGGCGCCCCCAGTCCCGGCGGGCTCTCGGCGGGGAGCCCTTTCTCCTCGTGCCGTGCATCGGGGCGCAGCTTAGCTGATGCGCGGTGGAACGCTTACGTGGGCGGGGTGATCCTGTATGCGGAAAAGATTGGCGCGTGGTCGCTCGCGTCCTCGATCGACGGCCCGTGGGGGATCCGGATCGAGCGCGGGTCGAGCATCGGCCAGAGCAGCGGGTTGACCATCTGGTGGTCGATGAGCTCTAGCTGTCCGCGGAAGTCATACGTCCACTGGTCCGCGGGCCGCGCCGCGGCCGCGACGTCCTCGAACGCGCCCGGGCCGGCGCCGGCGACGGCCTCGACCGGGGGGGAGCCGGGCACGTCGTTGAAGTCGCCGAGCACGGCGATCACGGCGGTCGGGCGCTCCGCGGCGAGCGCGTCGGCGATGGCGCGGGTGTGCTGCGCCTCGGCGAGGCGCCGGTCGGGGTCGTCGGGCGCCGACTTGGCCTTGAAGTGGACCCCCAGCAGGATGACCTCCCGGCCGCCCCGGGTGAGGTGGAGCTCGAGGCAGTCGCGGGCGAACGTGTACACAGGCCCCGATGTCCCGCGCAGCGTGAAGCGGTCGTCCCGGTGCGAGACGACCTTGTCGAAGGGGATCTTCGAGAGCGCGCCGACGTCGATCCCGCGCGGATCGTACGCCTCGACAAGCGCGGCATGGGGGTACGCCCCGCCGAGCTCGATGCGGTTCAGGTCCTTGAGGACGCTGAGGTGCTCGACCTCCTGGAGCACCGCCACGTCGGGATCGAGCTCCTCGATTACCGCCGCGATCGCCTCGCGCTTCTCGCGATACTCCGCGGCGCTGAGCACGATCTCGCCGCCGCCCTCGGTGTCCTCCCGATCGTTGAAGAAATCCTTTGTGTTCCACGTGACGATCGAGAGCGGCGCGGCCTCCGGCGGCGGGTCGACCGGCCCGGCGTCGCCGTCCGAGCCGCCGGCGCCGTGGCCGCCCGAGCCGCCGACGCCGTGGCCGCCCGAGCCGCCGACGCCGCTCGCGCCCCCGCTGCCGGCGCCGCCCTCTCCCGCGGCCCCGCCACCGCCCGCGTGCGACGCGGACGCCGTGAACGGCGAGCGGATCTCGGCGGCGTCCCGGCAGCCGGCCACGGCCGTCGTCGCGACCGCGGCGGCCACGCCGAGCCATGCGCACCACGCGCGAAGGGGGCTCCGGACCATGCGGGGAAAGAGCTAGTGCGGGCGCCCGCGTCACGCCAGCTCGGAACCGTGCTCCGAGGGTGGTGCGCCGCGGGCGGCCGTGCGCTGCGGCACGTCAGCTCGCGGTGAGCTTGCGGTAGCGGATCTTGCGGGGCTCGGCGGCGTCGGCGCCGAGGCGGCGCTTCAGGTCGGCCTCGTAGTCGGCGTAGTTGCCCTCGAACCAGACGACCTTGCTGTCGCCCTCGAAGGCGAGGATGTGGGTCGCGATCCGGTCGAGGAACCAGCGATCGTGGCTGATGACCACGGCGCAGCCGGCGAAGTTGAGCAGCGCCTCCTCGAGCGAGCGGAGCGTGTCGACGTCGAGGTCGTTCGTGGGCTCGTCGAGCAGGAGGACGTTGCCGCCGCGGCGGAGGAGCTTGGCGAGGTGGAGGCGGTTGCGCTCGCCGCCGGACAGGTCGCGGACCTTCTTCTGCTGGTCGCTGCCGGCGAAGTTGAAGCTCGCGACGTAGGCGCGCGAGTTGACCTCGCGCTTGCCGACGACCAGGCGGTCCTCGCCGCCGGAGATCTCCTGCCAGACGCTGTTGGTCGGGTTGAGGGCGTCGCGCGACTGGTCGACGTACGCGAGCTCCACGGTCTCGCCGATCCGGAGCGCGCCGCCGTCGGGCTGCTCCAGGCCCATGATCATGCGGAAGAGCGTGGTCTTGCCGGCGCCGTTCGGGCCGATCACGCCGACGATGCCGCCGCGCGGGAGCGAGAAGGTGAGGTCGTCGATGAGGACGCGATCGCCGAAGCCCTTGCGGAGGTGGTCGGCCTCGACGACCACGTTCCCGAGGCGCTTGCCGGCGGGGATGGCGATCTCGTTCTCCTCGACCTTCTTCGACTTGTCCTCGGCGAGGAGCGACTCGTAGGCGGCGAGGCGGGCCTTGCTCTTGGCCTGGCGGGCGCGCGGGGCCATGCGCACCCACTCGAGCTCGCGCTCGAGGGTGCGCTTGCGCGCGCTCTCCTGCTTCTGCTCGAGCTCGAGGCGCTTCTTCTTCTGCTCGAGCCAGCCGGTGTAATTGCCCTCGTACGGGATGCCGGCGCCGCGGTCGAGCTCGAGGATCCAGCCCGCGACGTTGTCGAGGAAGTACCGGTCGTGGGTGACGGCGACGACGGTGCCGGGGTACTCGTGGAGGAAGCGCTCGAGCCAGGCGACGCTCTCGGCGTCGAGGTGGTTTGTCGGCTCGTCGAGGAGCAGGATGTCCGGCTTCTCGAGGAGGAGCCTGCAGAGGGCGACGCGCCGGCGCTCGCCGCCGGAGAGCTTCGTGACGTCGGCGTCGGGCGGGGGCAGCCGGAGGGCGTCCATGGCGCGCTCGACGACGCGGTCGATCTCCCAGCCGTTCGCGGCCTCGATCTTGTCCTGGAGCGCGGCGTACTCCTCGAGGAGCGCCTCCATGTCGGGGGGCGACTCGCCGAGCTTGGCGCCGATTTCCTCAAATCGCTGGACGAGGGAGCGCACGTCGTGGACGGCCATCTCGACGTGCTCTTGCACGGTCTTGCCGGCCTCGAGCTGCGGCTCTTGGGCGAGGTAGCCGATGCGGATGCCGTCGGCGGGCTTGGCCTCGCCGAGGTACTCCTTGTCGACGCCGGCCATGATGCGGAGCAGGGTGCTCTTGCCGGCGCCGTTCGCGCCGAGGACGCCGATCTTCGCGCCCGGGTAGAAGGAGAGCCACAGGCCCTTGAGCACCTCCTTGTTCGGGGGGTGCACCTTCCGGACATCCTGCATCGTGAAGATGAATTGAGGCGCCACGGTATCTCCTGCGTGTGCGAGCCCGGCGGGCAGACGGGAGCGGGGAAGGGCGAGCGCCGGGTCGACCGCGCGTCGACCGAGCGGGCTCCGGCCGCGTTCGGGATCGGGGAGACCCGCGTATGCGAGATTGCCGGCTGTCGGTCAAGAGGCGTCGACGGCGGGCGTCGGGGGCGGCGCTGGCGGGGCGGCGATCGCCGCTCGGCTCATACCGGGCGGCCTCTGCGGCCGAACGCTTGCCGCAGGACGGCGAGGTCGTCCCGGCCGACCTCGCGCGTGGCGACGAGGAGGGCGAGGTAGACGAGGGCGACGGCGATCGCCTCGCCGAGCACGGCGATCTTGCCGAGCCACGGCAGCCGCGCGCCGACGGCGATCGCGGCGGCGAGCGCGAGGCCCACGCGGAGCGCCGTCGCCGCGGGGACGAAGCCGCCGGCGGCGCGGTGGAGCAGGGCGCCGGCGATGACCGCGGCGGTGGCGAGGGCGAGCGAGGTGGCGGTCGCGGAGCTCACGAGCATGTCGGGGCCGAAGGCGGCGCGGGGGACGGAGATGGAGCAGCCGACGGCGACGAGGAGGACCGTGGCGGCGGTGAGCGCGGCGGCGGTGCGCTCGCGGTGGAGGCTCGTGAGCGCGGCCGAGGCGACGCCGAGGATGGCGAAGGCGCCCATGCCGAGGGAGAGGACGCGGAGCGTGTCGCCGCCGCGGCTCCAGATCTCGACGGGGAAGGCGAAGCGCAGCACGTGGGGCGCGAGGCCCGAGATGGGGGCGACGAGGAGGCCGGTGAGCAGGAAGGAGAGGCGGACGCCGGTCATGGCGTAGCGGCGGACCGCGGCGCGATCGTTCTCGGCGTGGGCGCGGGCGAGCATGGGGAAGAGGATGAAGGTGACGGAGAGGAGCAGCTGGTAGGGGAGGAACGCGAACAGCTGCGCGCCGCGGTAGACGCCGATGAGGTCGTCGGCGGCCCTGGCGCCGAGGGCGAGGCCGCTCGTGGCCTGGCCGAGGAAGCGGCGCAGGAGGAAGAAGTCGGTCTGGAGCAGGAGGTTCAGGAAGGTCTGCGAGACGGCGAGGGGCAGGAGGAAGACGAGGTGCTCGCGGATCGAGGGGCCGGCGTTGCCGGCGCGGCCGAAGCCGGTCTTGAGGGCGGCGAGGGGGACGATGATGGCGGCGGCGGCGACGAAGCCGGCGATGGCGCCGAGGACGCCGCTGTGGCCGGCGCGGAGGAAGAGGAGGGCGCCGGCGGCGATGCTGGCGGTGCGGAGCGCGCCGTAGCCGACGTCGAAGCCGGCCTGGGTGAGGAACCGCCGCTGGCCGTTGAGGGCGCCGACGAGCGGGGCGTAGAGGCCGTAGAGGAGGACGACGAGGGCGGCGAGGCGGAGCGGGCCGGCGACGTGCGGGGCCTCGGAGAAGTCGGCGATGGCGCCGGCGAGGAGCGCGAAGGCCGAGGAGACGGCGACGGCGAGGACGGCGTGGAGGGCGAGGGTGCGGCGGAAGGCCTCGGCGGCGTCGCGGTCGGCGACGCTGGAGACGGCGCGGGAGACGCCCTGGATGCCGGTGGCTACGATGACGTTGTTGACGACGCCGACGCCGGCGAAGACGACGGAGACGGCGCCGTAGCCGTCGGTGCCGAGCAGGCGGGGGAGGATGAGCTGCTGGACGAAGCCGAAGACGATGAAGGAGACCTTGGCGCCGGCGATGGCGAGGCCGCCGCGGCCGGCGGAGCGGGCGGCGGAGGGGACGGGAGAGGGCGCGGCGGGGGACGGGGCGGCCTGCGCGGGGGCCGGAGGGGCCTGCGAGGGGGCGGAGGCTTCGGGCGGCGGGAGGGGCTCGGCGGCGCGCGACACGGCGCGGTTCTCGCAGAAGCACGCCAGGCGGGCAATCTCGCGGGAGCGGGCGAGGGGGAAGGCGAAGCGCGGGGCAGGAGAGGAGGGGAGGGAGCGGGCGAGCTCACGCGCGTGTCACCAAAGTGAAGCGCGGTGCGGATTCGCTTGACGGGAAGGGCTGGCCGACTATTCTCGCGCCCGTCTCCGACGCATTCCAGCTTAGCTCAGTTGGTAGAGCAGGCGGCTGTTAACCGCCGGGTCGCTGGTTCGAGTCCAGCAGCTGGAGCCACTCTTCATCTCCTTGCGAACTTCGCAGCGACGCGCGGTTCACGGAGCGCACCAGGTACATGCCTCGGGGGGCTTCGTCGTTTCTCCCGCGCCCACGTTCCGCGTGACGGGCCTCGCAGGCCGCGCCGGTTCGGTGGTAGACCGTCCGGCCGATGCGGACGCTCTTCCGGCGCCCTGGGCTCTGGATCCTGATCGCGTTGCTCGCGGCCTCCACGATCGTGATGGCGGTGCGCGCGCGTGGACCCAAGGTGAGGGTCGCCGTGGCCGCTCGAAAGGAGCTCGAGCAGCGCGTCGTCGCGAGCGGACGGGTGAGGGTGCCGACGCGCGTTCAGGTCGCGGCGCAGGTCCCGGGCCTCGTCGTCGCGGTCGGCGCGATCGAGGAGCAACGCGTGAAGGCGGGCGATCTCCTCGTGCAGATCGACGACGCCGAGGCGCGCGCGGCGGCGTCGCAGGCGAAGGCCGCAGTCGACCAGGCGAACGCGCGCGTCGAGCAGCTCCGCCGCGTCGGCGCGATCGTCGCGACGGAGGCGCTTCGTCAGGCGGAGACGAACCTCGATCGTGCCGAGGTCGAGCTCGCGCGGGTGCGAGAGCTCTCGGCGTCGGGGGCGGTCGCTCAAGCCGAGCTCGACAACGCCCAGCACAGCGTCGAGCTCGCGCGCGCGCAAAAGGTCGCGGCGGAGGCGCAACGCATCGCTTCGACCCCGATGGGCGCGGACTCCCGCGTCGCGCTGACTGCGCTCCTCCAGGCGCAGGCGCAGTATGTCGGCGCGAACGTTCGCCTCGCGCAGACGCGGATCGTGGCGCATCAGGACGGCGTCGTGCTCGCGCGCTCCGTGGAGCCCGGCGACGTCGTGCAGCCGGCGCGAACGTTGATGGTGCTCGCCGCGGACGGGAGCCCGCAGCTCGTCTTCCAACCCGATGAGCGGAACCTCGCGTGGATCGCGCTGGGGCAGCAGGCGCGCGCGTCTGCGGACGCCTATCCGCAACAGGTGTTCGACGCCGAGGTGAGCTACATCGCGCCTTCCATCGATCCGCAGAGGGGCAGTGTCGAGGTGCGCCTCGCGGTGCCGAGCGCGCCAGCCTTTCTCTTGCCCGATATGACCGTCTCCATCGATCTCTCGGTCGCTCGGCGCGAGAATGCGCTCGTCGTTCCGAGCGACGCCGTGCGCGACGCGGCGACGCCGGCGCCTTGGCTGTTCGCGGTCGAGGGCGATCGACTCGTGCGCAAGGACGTGAAGCTGGGCATCCGCGGAGAGGGCGCCGTCGAGGTCATCGAGGGCCTCGACGAGGGGAGCGTCGTCGTATTGCCCGACGGACGGGTCCATGCGCCGGGCCAGCGCGTGCGCACGGAGCTCGATTGAGATGCCGTTCGAATGGTTCGTGGCGCTCCGTTACCTGCGCGACGCGAAGGGGCAGACCGCGCTGATCCTCGCGGCGGTGTCGGTGGGCGTGAGCGTGATCGTCTTCCTCTCCGCGCTCATCAACGGCCTCCAGGTGTCGCTCATCGACAAGACGCTCGGCTCGCAGCCGCACATCACGTTGCAGGTGCCGCGCGAAGCGCCGCGTCCGCTCGTCGACCCCTCGCACGATCGCGCCGTCGCGCGCTCCGTGCAGCCCGCGCCGCAGCGCCTTCGCTCCATCGACCAGTGGCCGCTCGTCATGGCCGACGCGGAGCGCACCGCCGGCGTCATCGCCGCGTCGCCGGCGATCGTGGGCGCCGGCTTCGCGGTCCGCGCCGAGGCGAAGAACGCCATCGTCGTGCGCGGCGTCGATCCCGAGCGCTTCCTCGCGATCATCGACGTCCGGAAGCGCATGCGCGCGGGCCGGTTCGACGTCGCCGGGGGCGACGCGGTCATCGGCGCCGTGCTCGCGAACGAGCTCGGCGCCGGCGTCGGCGACAAGATCCGGATCACGACCACCGAAGGGATCGACGATGTCGTCGCGATCACGGGCGTCTTCTCGCTCGGTAACGAGGCGGTCGACAAGACGTGGGTGATCACGTCGCTCCGCAGGGCGCAGACGCTCTACGCGCTCCCCGGCGGGGCGACCTCGGTCGAGCTCAAGGTCGCCGACGTGTTCGCCGCCGAGACCGTCGCGGGCGAGCTGCGCGGAAGGACGGGGCTGAAGGCGGACAGCTGGATGAAGATCAACGCCGAGCTGCTCACCGGCCTCTCGGCGCAGAGCAGCTCGAAGAGCATGATCCAGTTCTTCGTCGTCCTCGCGGTCGCGCTGGGGATCGCGAGTGTGCTCATCGTGTCGGTCGTCCAGAAGTCGCGCGAGATAGGCATCCTCCGCGCGGTCGGCACGTCGCGGGGCCGCGTTCTGCGCATCTTCCTGATCCAGGGCGCGGTCCTCGGGCTCCTCGGGTCGTTCGTCGGATCGGCGCTCGGGGCGCTCCTGTCGAAGCTCTTCGAGGGTTTCGTGCGCGGGCCCGACGGTGCCCCGAAGTTTCCCGTGCAGCTCGATCTCGAGCTCTTCGTGCTCGCGACCGCCCTCGCTATCGGCGTGGGGCTCCTCGCGGCCGTGCTCCCCGCGCGGAGCGCATCAAGGCTCGATCCGGCGTCGGCGATCCGCAATGGCTGATCCGCTGCTCGCCGTCGAAGGGGTGGTGAAGGAATACGGTCAGGCCGTCGTCATGCGCGCGCTCGATGGAGTCGATCTCCGGCTCGAGAAGGGCGAGTTCGCCGCGCTGATCGGTCCGTCCGGCTCCGGCAAGAGCACCCTGCTCAACATCATCGGCCTGCTCGATCGACCGACGCGCGGGCGCGTGGTCGTCGACGGCAAGGACACGACGGGGCTCGACGAGGCGAGCCTCACCAGGCTTCGGGCGCGGACGCTCGGCTTCGTGTTCCAGTTCCACCATCTCTTGCCGATGTTCACCGCGCTCGAGAATGTGATGCTGCCCGCCTGGGGCGACGAGGGCTTCCCTTCGTCGACCATGAAGGAGCGCGCGGCCGAGCTGCTCGGAGCGGTGGGGCTCGCCGACCGAATGGACTTCAGGGCGACCGCCCTCTCGGGCGGCCAGCAGCAACGCGTGGCCATCGCGCGCGCGCTGTCGCGCCGACCGCCGCTCGTCCTCGCCGACGAGCCGACGGGGAACCTCGACACCGAGTCGTCGGCCGAGGTCTTCGCGCTGATGCGCCGGTTCAACCGCGAGCTCGGCACGACGTTCCTCGTCGTCACCCACGATCCGCGCATCGCCGAGCAGTGCGACCGCGTGATCGAGATCGTCGACGGGCGCATCGCCAACGACCGCGCATGAGGGTCATTCAGGCGTCGCACCGGGACGCAGCCCGGCGCCTCGCGAGCCGCTC
This sequence comes from Sorangium sp. So ce836, assembly GCF_028553905.1. Lineage (NCBI taxonomy): Bacteria > Pseudomonadati > Myxococcota > Polyangiales > Polyangiaceae > Sorangium > Sorangium sp. So ce836. Next base: position 2,214,944 of record NZ_CP102233.1, read on the forward strand.
TTCGAGCGCGCGGACGAGCCGCCGCCGAGGGCTCGTTTCCGGGGGCGTTCGGCGCTCGGCGAGCACGATGTGCGAGAAAAGCCGAGAGGTTCAACAGCGAAGCTCACTTCCGGGACGGGACCGCGGAGGTTTAACCGGCCAGGGGCCCCTCATGTCAGGCCGAGGGTTTTCATCGCGGCCGTCTTCGGATCACCGAAGAAAATCGGGTCGACGTGCTGCATGATGTCGGCGCTGACGTCGAGGAAGTTCCGCTTGCTCTCGATCGGGATGAGGGCGCGCTTCGCGCCGTTGTCCTTGGCGACCTGCAGAGGCTCGGTGAGTGAGCGCAGGGGCTTGATGTTACCCTGCATGCTCATGTCCCCGTGGATGAGTAGCGCGGGCGAGGATCGCCTCGAGGCTGTAGTGCTCGATCTCGCGAGAATCCGAGCGATTTCCCTCGATTCGAACCATCCGGTGGCGCCGGGTAGTTGCCTCCCGGCTCAGCTCTCCCTCGCCGTAGATGTTCACGAGGTGCTCATTGATCGTGCGGACGTCCTTCTGGAACAGCTCAGCCATCTGCGCCTGCGTGAGCCAGAGGGTCTCGCCGCTCGAAGCGGCACTCGATGCGCGTGCGCCCGTCCTCTGTTTGGTAGAGGATCAGCCCGCCCTTCCGCGTGTTGTCGGACGAGGTCTTCTCGGTCATGGCCAATCCGGTGGTAGCGGCCGCCATCCCTTCAGGGGGCTGCCCTTGTGGAAAGCGACGAGCTCGGCGAGCGGGATGTCAACATGAACAACATCGTCAACGTCGCGCTCGATGAGTCGGCAGAGGTCGCGCTCCCACCGCTCGGAGCGCGGCGCCCACGCTCGGCAGTCCGAGTAGTGGCCGTTGTTCGCGATGGCGATGATCGAGTGGAGCTGGAAGCCTACCGACTGGACCAGATGGTCGTAGGACGACGTGTCGCGGTTCCACGCCGGGCACAGCACCACGTCCACTCGACCGAGGAGGTCAGCGACACGCCGAGCTTCGATCAGCTCGCTACAGATGAGCACCGACAGCGAGCCCCACGCCGACTTCACCACCGTGCGCGGGAGGCTGCTCGGCGGCGGTGGCGGGAACGACACCGACGGCTTGAGGTTCGCGAGCTGCCGCCCCTCCTCACGCGCGGGCAGACGCTTGGTCCACGGCCACGTTGCTGCCGACGCGAACGGTCCGGGAAGAACCGCGAACACTTGGTTGCTGACGTGTGCGTGCTTCGGGTCGTGGATGTACTCGAGCCCCGTGACCAAGCCGAAGCGCCCGAGTCTCACGACGTGATTTGACACCGTTCGAAACCAACGACGAGGCAGCGATAGCTCCGGCAATACCAGCACAGCCGAGACACGCCCGCGTGCTACGCGCGCCGCCCGGTCGAGGATGCCCGCGACTCGTAGAAGGCGATCCAGCGTCAGCACCGGTGCGTTGTAGGGCGCGTGTCCCGTGCGAGTTGCTGCTGCCTCCCATGCCTTCTCGTTGACGGAGAGGTTGCCCAGAATGATTCGTGGGTCGAGGGGCGACGCAGCTCCGGGCGGTGGCTCCGCAGCCCAGAACGACTCGATCGACACGGTACTCGGGTTGATGACCTGCCCAACCGCGTCGCTGTACTCGGTGCCGCGCACGGCGTTGACGATCGCCAAGAGCCGCTCAAACACGTCCGGGGCAAAGCCCTCCTTCTCAACGCGGTAGAGCCAGGATCGCGCGATGTCGAAGTAGGACGGCGGGCGTGTGCAGAGGAAGAGTCGCGCGGCGGGCATGAGCCAGGGACGGTCGCCGAGGTCCTCGCACCTCTGCACGAACTCGTCGATCGTCGCCAAGCGCGCCGACAGCTCGGTGTCAGCCTTCACCTCGCCGCGCAGCCAGTCCCGATCGACGTCGACTTTATGGCCGTTCGGGAGGGCGTCGTCCTCACGATCACGCGAGCGCAGATCGGCCGAGGCAAGCTGCTCCGCTCGACGACGCAGAACCGTTGCCTTGACCTCCTTGGTCCTGACCCTCAACCCGCCCGGGAACTTCGTCGCGATCTGCGCGGCGTCCATGCCGATCGGGAGCGCGGAGCTGATCGCCTCGATGCGGCGTTCGTGTAGGTAGTTGCGCAGCCACGTCCAAGGCGACTTCTTGCCCGGTTTGATCTGCCGGTCGCGGTAGTAGAGCCGCGTTGTTGCCGTCCGAAGCGCGTCGCTCGTTCCCCACACCCGGTCCATGCGCGCGAAGAGTTCCTTCGCCGACTCCCAGTCGCCCGTGCTGATGGCGAGCTTCAGGAGGCGGAGGGAGACGTCGAGATCCGCTACCCAGTTGTCCTCGGCATCGAGCACGCGCCCGATGCGTTCGAGGCTGTCCCTCACCAGCTTGCGAGCTTCGTCGTGCCCGATGAGACTCGACACGCGCTTCAACGACTGCAGGCTCGTCGAGAGTGCGAAGCGTTCGAGCCGCGCGCGGTCGGCCTCACGCAGAACGCGAAGGGGCGAACCTTCGGCCTCACCAGCGCGGATAAGGTGGCTCACACCATCCCCGACGAGCGTAGACGAGTCGACGAACGCGCGACGCTCGCTCACTGCCTTCGCGAAGTCCGACGCGACTGCCTCCACGAAGTCGGTGCCCGGAACGCCCGCGAGGTGATGGACGCGGATCTTCGCCTTCTGCAGTTGGAATTCTGACCCCTTGCGGCCCAGCGCGTTGACGTTCAACCGCAACACCGCGTCGTCGCCCTGGAGCAACGGAAAGAACCGTCGCATCGTGTCAACGAGCCCTTGGCCGCCTTCAGGGGCGTGCGCGACGATCACCAAGTCGTCGACGTACCTGCGGTAGCAGAGGATGCCGGGCTGCGCAGCGACATGCCGATCCAGCGGGGCCAGCGAGAGGTTCGCGACGACCCGACTCGTTAGCGCCCCGATCGGCACGCCGACCTTGATTGGTAGCGCCGCTCGACTCGATGCCACCTTCTGGAACCGCCCATACGCCCGCAGCAACGACGCAGTGGCCCGCTTGTACTCGTCGACGTCGGCTTGCGACGTCCCATGCTTCAGCAACTCGGCCAGGAGCGTCTTGCTGAGCATGAACGACGGATCGACCGTGTCGTAGAAGCTCGCGAGGTCGCCGCTGATGATCAGCGTCTGCGCTCCCTCCTTGAGCGCGGTCTTTGCAGCCTCGAGCGGTGCGGTGCGGAACGCTTGGTACTGCTTGGGCCAGTACTCGAAGAGCCAGCGTCGATGCGGGACGACCTGCTGGTTCCGAAGATCGAGCCGGTAGCCGAGCACCTCCTCCTTCGAGAGCAGCGCGTCGAGGAGGCCACCGAAGCGCCAGAGGTAGAGCACCTCGACGGTCGCAAAGTCAGGATGCGGGCTCAGGCGAAGCTGAATGTCGACGGCCCGCCCGGACGCGGCGTGCTTGGGAGCGCCGATTCGAACGACACCATCGTCCTCCTCGTCTGTCGCGCGGAGGCGCTTGGGGACGATCCACGTCTCGCCGAGCTCGACCTTGTCGAACCACTTGCCGTTGGCGACCTTGCCCTTCAGCGCCTTCAGGTTGTCGGGGAGCTTCTGCTCGTACGCGGCGAGTTCAAGGAGACCAACGCCACGCTTCTCGAAATATAGCGCGGTCTTCGCCTGGCGGAACGCGAGGTACAGATCGGCGATGGTCGGATTGGTAGACGGCCTCGTCACCGCTGAGCTCCCTCGTCACCCGAGCGCTTCCACTGCGCCAGCGTCGCGTTGGCGTCGTCGACGTTCATCGTCTCGCGGGCGATGAGGCCGCGCTCGATGTCGGGCGGGAGACAGGGCTGGAACTTCGAGACGCGCGAGCGCTGGTTCGAGTCGACGAGGCGCGCGGCGTCCTCCCACATGAGCTTGCGCGCGGCGAGTGCGTCGATGGCCTGGTGGATGCCGACCGCGCTCTCGGCGGCGCCGTTCGAGAACGTGATGGACGTGTTGCCGGGCGAGACGCGCTCGCCGAGCTCAAGCTCGAGGAGCCCTGCGAGGACGCGGTTGCCGGCGCCGCCGCCGAAGGTCCACCAGCGGCAGCGGCCGTCGGGATCCTCTTGGAGGGGCAGCGAGCTGTCCTCGAGGAATGCGTGGGACTCGCGCTGCTGCTCGAGCTGCGTGACCGCGCGCTTGGACCAGGAGGGGTCGGTGCCCTTGCTCGCGAGGACGCGGCGCATGGCCTGGCAGAGCGAGCGATCGAGGCTCACGGGCAGGCCGAACCAGCGCGGGTAACCGCCCGCCTCTGCGGGCTCGACGGAACATGTGCCGCCCCTCCAGTCGACACCGACAATCCGCCATGGGCGCCCGGCAAGGACGAAGTTCGGGCTCTGGCGCTCCTTGTCCTGGAGGAACGAGGCGTCCACGACTCCGACCTCCGTCTGGCCGTGCATCACGCGCAGTACGCGGGGTGTCGAGAACACCGCGTAGAGCTCCAGGAAGTTCCGCGCGCCATAGAGCCGCTCGCCTCGTGCGCCGAGCGCGAGCCGTGCGTCGGCCTTGACGAGGATGTCGTTGTCGACCATGTGGCGAACGATGCTCTCGCGCTCCTGCGCGGAGACGTCGCGGTAGGCCGCGCAGCCCTCGAGCCAGCTCCACCAGCCGTGCGACGCCGAGCCCTGCTCCTGCATCGAGAGCGCAATGGCCTGGTGCGCGAGCACGTGGGGCGTCCACGCCGAGGGCCTTGCGGGCTCGACGTAGCCGTTTCTGAACAGATCGATGATGGCGGCGGCGCGCAGGAGCGCGTCGTGATCGGTTGCGAGGAAGGTGCAGTTGGCGGTCGAACCCGCGCGTCGGCCCGTACGCCCCATGCGCTGCAGGAAGGACGAAACGCTGGTCGGCGCGTCGATCTGAATCACGTGATCGAGGTCGCCGACGTCGATGCCCAGCTCCAGCGCGCTCGTCGCGACGATGACGCAGTTGGTGCCCTCCTCGAATGCCTTCTCGGCGGCCGTTCGCTCCGAAAGCGCGAGCGACGAGTGCGAGAGGTAGACGTCGACCCCGCGCTGCGAGAGGCGATGACCGAGCTCCTCGACGCGCCTGCGGCTGTCGACGAACACCAGGCGCCGCGTGCCCGGGTACAGGCGGTCGATGAGCAGCGCCGCGTTGTCGAGCGTGCCGACGAAGTCCAGGACCAGCTCCGGCGGCTTACGCGCACCGCCTGGGTCGACGACGCGCTGGGGCCGCATGCTGCTGCCGCTGAGCCACGTGACGATGATCTCGGGATCGCCGACGGTCGCCGACAGGCCGATGCGCTGGATGTCGGTCTCCGCGATGCGCGATATGCGCTCGAGGAGCGACACGAGGTGAGCGCCGCGATCGTCTCCCGCGAAGGCGTGTACCTCGTCGATGACGACGGCGCGCACGTGCGCGAGGAAGCGTCGCGCGGGCGTACGCGTCGAGAGCAGCATCGCTTCGAGCGACTCGGGCGTGATGGACACCACGTCGGGTGGGTCGCCGACGAGGCGCTTGCGCGCGGGCTCCTTCACGTCCCCGTGCCACTTGCCGGCGCGCCTTCCAATGAGCCCCGTGAGCTTCGAGAGCCGCGCCTCCTGGTTGTTGAGGAGCGCGCGGATCGGCGCGATATAGAGCACCGAAACGCCGCGCCAGTCCTCGACGTCCATCTTCGAGAGGAGCGGCAAGAACGCCGCCTCGGTCTTGCCACCAGCGGTGGGCGCGAGCACAACGCAGTTGGCTCCGTCGAGGATTGCCTCGGTCGAGAGCGCCTGCACCGGACGCAGACCGCTCCACCCCAGCCCATTCGCGATCTGGTAGCGAACGGCGGGGCTCAGGCGGTCAATGGCGTCCGGGCGCGTCGTCACAGATCGATCTCGATGTCGTCGGGTTTCTTGCCGACGGCTGCGGCCTGCTCTTCGAGCGTGAGCTCCTCGGCCTCGATGCGGATGTCAAGATCCTTGGCCGGGTCGAAGTCGGGGAACAGGTCGACGCGATCCAGGATGGTCGCGACGAGCTTCCGCAAGAAGATGCGCGGGGCCACGCCAACCTTGCCGCCGAGCTTCCCCGCCACTTCGTTGGCGAGCCCGCTCAGCACCGCGTCGGTGACGCGCGCCTTCATTCGCTCGGGGTGGTCCGTCGGGTACAGGTCCCGCACCCGGCGTCCGACTTCGATGAGCCGCTCCCGGTCGAACGGGAAGAGGCGCACCTGCACATCGCGCGGGTTGTCCCACTTCGGGTCGCCCGAGAAGTCGACGTGTAGACGCTGCGCGAGCGGCGGCAGGCGCTTCACGCCGTTCGGCCCGTCGAAGAAGGCGGGCGTGCCGGTGATGAGGATGTAGAGCCCCGCGAAGCGACTGCCGTACAGATCGTCGATCAGCTTGCGGATCGCTTCGAGGCTCTTGTCGCGGCTGTCGGAGCGAACGCGCTGGATGGTCTCGACCTCGTCGAGGACCAGCAGCAGACCCGGTCGCCCGCACTGCTGCAAGACCGCGAGCAGTCCACGCAAGAAGCCAAGCGCGCCGGTGTGATCGATTTCGCCCTTGATGCCCGCCCGCTTCTTGATGTCCGCGCTGACGTTGGGCTGACCCATCAGCCACGCGATGAGTCCCTCGGCGAGTGCGTGGTCCTCGGCCACCTCGGCGGCGTGATAGGCGCGCAGCACCGCCGCGTACTGCGGCTGCACTGCGCTCACGTCCTTCAGGCGCGCCTCGAGCAGGTTGCCGACACCGTCGGCCAGCGCCTTCAAGTCGTCGGGATCGCCAAGCGTGCGCGAGACCTCTTCTTCAAGGCCCATCAGCCACTGCGAGGTGATCGCGCGGAACGCGCCTGTGTCCCACTCGGCCGTGCGCAGTCCTTCCGTCGCTCGGCGGTAGACCGTCTCGAGGCGATGCAGCGGCGTGTCGCTCTCGGAGACCTGCACCTCGGCGACGGCAAAGCCTCGCGCCAGCGCCTGTTGCTGGTACCAGCGCGCGGTGAAGCTCTTGCCGCAACCGAAGTCGCCGCGCAGCGCCTTGAATACGGCGCCGCCCGTAGCGCAGCGCTCCAGCTCCTCCTTCAAGGAGACCTCGAATCGGTCCGTTCCCACCGCGAACAGGTCGAGACCGCGCCGTGGCACCGTTCCTCGACGCAGCGCCTCGATGACGTCTTTGCGGAGCAGCACGCTGGGCTTGCTCATTCCGTCACTCCGTACTGCGAGAGCAGCCTCGCCTTGTGCAGAACGACTCGGCGGCCTGCCACGTCGTGTTCGACGATGGCGAAACCGTCAGCGTTCAGGACCCCCATGCGCGCGACGACACCGCCGACCTGGTGGGGCCGCACACCGCACAGCCGTGCGAAGTCGGCGGCGGTCAGGCTGCCGCCCGACTCGACGAGCACGGCGAGCCAGGTGAGCACGCGCTCGACGTCGGGCTTCGGGACGCCGGCGACCTGCTGCGTGAAGAGCTTGGATACGCGCAGGCGCGCCACGAGCGCGGGCTCCGTGGGCGCGGGAGGTCGCGCTGTGGGCGTCTTGGCGGGCTCGACGGGGAGGAGCTGGAGCTGCGCCTTCGCGGGTGCCTTGGGCTCCTCCACCGCCACGGGCGGGGCTGCGGGCCGCGCGATCTTGAGTGCCCACCAATCAGGCTCCGGCAGGACGCGGCACGAGAGCTCTACGTCCTCGCCCGCGACGCGATCGAGCCACTCGGGGCCGATGAGGAATGCGGGGGCGACCGCCTCGGCGAGCGACAGCCCACCGTGCTCGCCGTAGTGCGGCGCGCGGTTCGCGAGGGCCGTGTCCCAGAGCGCGGCGATGCCTGCCGCTCCGCGCGGCTTCCACGAGGTCCGAGGGAGGAGCACTTCGCCGTCCTGCGGCTGCTCGCCCTGGGCCAGCGCGCGCCAACGGGGGCCGCCCTCGCGGCCCGCCGGGATGCGGCCGCTCGCGACGCGCATCGCGTCGCCCGGGGCGTGCCCGTGGTCCGCCACGAGCAGCACGGCGCGCTCTGCGCCGTCCGCCGCGCTCAGCAGCGCCTCGAGCGGGAGGATCGGCGTCTTGCTATAGTCGACGGCCACCTGGAGGCTGCCCTTGAGCTGTTCGTCGATGGCGTTCACGACGACGGCGACGACGCGCTGGTCCCCGGCCACGGCCTGCTTCACCTCGTCGATGAGCTCGTGCCCGGCGTGAATGTCGCGGCGGAAGAACACCTTGAGCGGCTCGTCGCCGACCAGCTCCCGTACGTGAGGGTTCGACGCCCAGCGCGCGTCGTCCTTGTCGGTGCCCTGGTCGCCGAAGCGGGGGTCGGCCACGCCCGCGAAGAGCGCAGCGCGGCTCACCTCGGTCAGCGTGGGCGCCGCCGCCAGCACGGGCGGGATCGGGAGCAGCCCGTTCCAGCCGGGCGTGCGCCACGCGATCGGGTTCCAGCGGCGCTGGTCGCGCAGGCGCTGGAGCACCTGCACCGCCGCCGCGTAGCTCATGCCGTCCATCAGCACGAGGAGCAGTCGCCGGTGCTCGCCGCCCTTGAGGAACTGCGCGACGACGCGCTTCGTGACGTGCTCGATGGGCAGCACCTCGTTCGAGGGCTTCCCGGCATCGACCCACGCCACGTACGCCTTGGCGAAGCGCTGATCGTCGGCCCGCGCGACCTCGTCGACCGCCTCGTTCAGGCGACGCACGGCCGCCATGAGCGCGTCACCCGCGCCGCGCATGCCTCGAAGGCTCTGGCGACCCCAGTCGAGGAAGCCGCCCTCCTCGGCGTAGCGGCGCGCGAGGTCGACCGCCGCCTGGTACGGGGTACCGTGCTCGGCGAGCTGCGGGCGGACCCGGCGCGCGAGGAGCCACGCCGAGAGGCGCGCCGCCATCTTCCGCGCCTCGACGTGCTCCGAGCGACGGATCGCGCCGTCCAGACGGTGCGCGCTCAGGCGATCGAAGGCTGCGAGCAACGCTTCGAGCGCCTCGGGGCTGGGCGCATCGACGAACCTGGTCAGCGCGGTTGCGACGGCGGCCTCGCGCGCGGCGTGGCCAGCCGGCAGCCAGTCGCTGGCCGTGGCGAGCGCGGAGGCGCCACCGTTCACCGCGTGTGCTTCCGCCTCGTCGAGCAGCCGCCGATCGCCGGCGTCCTCGACGGACAGCACCGCTTCGAGCAGCGCCTGCGCGGCGCCGCCGGCATGCGCCGCACGGACCTCCTTGGCGAGCCCGGGCGCGATGCTCGCGATCTGTCCGTTCACGAGCCCACGCAGGTAGGCGTCCTCGCTCTGCTCGACGGCCGCGAGGAGCAAGAGCGCCTGCAGCGCGCGGTCGATGAGGCCGAGTTCCCACGCACGGAAGCCGAGCACGCCGACGGCGGGAAGCCGCTCTTCGAGCCAGTCGAGCAGCTCGCGGCGCACTGCCCGCAGGAGGTCGTCGCCCTCACACGCCTTGACGAACGCTGGGCCCGCGTCGGAGCTGCGCACCCAGCGCAGCCACGCAGCCGCTGTCTCGAGCGCGCCCTCGGGGATCCCGAAGCGCGCTTCGAGCACGCGCTTCCAGAGGTCGCTGCGCGTGAGCCGAAGCCCGGTGATCTTGCGGAGCCCCTCGACGCTCCCCGAGAGCACGAGCCGCGCGAGCGCTGTCGACGACAGGCCCGGATCGATCTGGCGCGCGCCGAACAGGGCGGCGAGCCGAGCGTCGCGCGCGACGTGATAGATGCGCCCGCCCGCGAGCCGACACGAGACATCGAGCGGCAGTGCGTCCTCGGCCCAGTCGACCAGGTACACGCTCCCGGTCGCACGCTGTTCGCCCGGGGCTGGCAGCTTCGCGCGAAGCTCCAGCTCGCATGCCGTCGGAATGATGTCCCACTCGAGACCATCGAGCTCGAAGCGCCCGGGCTGCCCTCGACCGAAGAGCGCGAGCAGCTTCGAGCGATGGTCGCGCCGGAACAGCCGCTCCACCTCCAAGCGAACGTCGGCCTCCGAGAGGAGCGGCGACTCGGTCATTCCGGCCTCCGCTTCCACGCCCTGATGCGGATCTCGATGCGTGAGGCGTCCCGCCCTTCCGCTTCGAGGCGCTCAGCCAGCTCACGCAGCGCCTTCGCCGCCGCCTTGGCAGAGGCGAGGTCGTTCGAGGCTTCGAGCACGACCATTTCACCCGCCGGCGGCTTCGGCGGCTCGGGCTTCGTCGGCACACGCAGCAGCTCGTCTGCGCGGCGGGTCAGGCCGCTCAGGCCGTCGGCGAGCATCTTGTTGACCTCGTCAGCGGTGAGCAGCGCGGCGAGGTCCGCGAGGAGCGACCTCGCACGCTCGCCGCGCTCGGCGTCGCCGAGGAGCCCCTTCACCTGCCGGAACAGGATCCAGCGCGCGTCCTCCTCGAGGAGGTGCTTGTTGGCAGCGGCGGTCTTGAAGTTCCGGTCCATCGCGGCGATCGACGTCTTCGGCGTGAAGCTCGCGAGGTCGCGCACGATGGAGGCGCCGTCGCCGCGCGCGAGCTGCGTGAGCAGCGCCGCAGATGCCCGCGCCGTGACCAGCCGGGGCGCCGCTTCGGGCTCGGCCCAGTCGCGCACCTTCGGCTCGAGCGCGGCGGGAAGGTCGCCGGCGTCCCGTACCTCGTTCAGCTTCTCCTTCACCTTGTCGGCGAAGGCCGAGAGGTTGCGTGCGCTGAGCGAACGACCACCGATCGCCACACCGAACAGGCCACCCGCGCGGTTCAGCGCTTCCGTCCACTCGGCCAGCGTCGGCAGCTCGGGGCGGAGGAGCTCGACGTCGTCCGGGAGCTGGCCGGGCCGTGGCATCGCGTAGCTCTTACCGTTACGCCGGAAGGTGCGACCGCTCCAAGAAGTGTAGAGCGATATCAGCGCGTCCTGCACCTCCGCGGGCAGGCCTCGTGTCCGCTGTGGATCGAGCCAGCCGCGCACGTTGCCCGCGGTCGGCGTGTCGACGCCGGCCTGCTGGCGCTGCTGGTCGATGTCCTGGAAGGGCCGCTCACGCAGCAGCACCGCGACGTCGCCCGTCTCGGTGATGCCGAGCGGATCGGCATAGGCACGCAGGTCGTTGCGCTCGCCCTTGTCGACGTTCATGCGGCGGTCGCGCTCGTCCAGCAGCTTCTCGACGAGCGCGCCGACCTTCTCCATGCGCGTCGCCGACACCGGCCCATCGAAGCGAGGATGGTGCGGGTACTTCTTCGACAGCACCGTGTCGACGACCTGGCGAAATCCGTCCTTCATCGTGCCGGCGAGGACCGCGCGGATATCGAGATCACCGAGCAGGGGGATGAAGTGCTCGTCCACCGTGCGCGACCGGTCGAGGAACGCGCTGTCGTTCGCCATCGCGAGGCCGTAGGCCTGCGCCAGCGTGCGCTTCACCAGCGCCTCTTTCTGCGCGCGCAGGCTCGCGAGGTCGGCGCGGACCGTCGACTGATCCTCGACGCGCAGATGCCCGAGGTACTTGCGCGCGTCGCCGTCGAGGATGTGTTCGAGGACGACCAGCTCGCCGAGCTCGCGCTCGAGCGCGTGCGAGAAGAACGTCGGCAGCCACACCACCGTGGGGTTCGGCGGCGCGTCGGCGGGGCGCGTGTCGCGGTAGCGCTCGACGGTGCGCAGGTCCTCGTCGGGACCGTGGCCGCGCTCGTCGAAGGGATAGTCGACGATGACCTGCCACTCGTACTCGCGGGGACAGGTCAGCGTCGTGTCGTCCATCTCGCGGACGTTGCCGTAGCGGATGCGGCCCTTGCGGCGCGTGCCATGGAAGGGCAGCTCGGCCTCGACCACGGTGCCCTCGCTGTCGAGCTCGAGCGCCTGGAACAGGAGGCGCCGCATCGCGTTCTTGCGCGCGCCGGGCGTGTCGGCCTCGGCGGCCTGCGCGAGGATCGGCTGGAGATCGACGCCCGCGAGGTGGATGCCCACCTCGGGATCGGCCTGCTCTCCGAGACGGAGCGCGCCGATCTGGCTCGCCCAGTCGCGAAGCCGCTGCGCGACCACCTGCATCTCGGCGCCGGGGATGGGCGACGCGATGGTGCCGTGGTTCAGGTGCGCGAGCCGCTTCACCGTCAGCCCCTTGAACGGCCTGGCCTCGGGCACGAGCGCCGCCATCAGCAGCGTCTTGGCGAGCCGGTTGTCGTTGCGGCACATGCGCTGCTGGCAGCCGCTGCAGCCGAGGCGACGGTCGTGGTCCTCCCGCAGGCGCTGGCACGCGGCCGGGTTGTCCGTGTTGTGCTGCCGCCGGATGATGGGCAGGAAGCTCTCGCGATAGAGGTCGCGCGCGCGATCGAAGCGCGCCTTCATCACCGGGTCGTCAATCGGGTCTTCGCTCTCGGCGAGGGCGTCGAACGCGTCTCCCACGGGCACCACGCGACCGAGCTCGAGGTCCGGCAGGTGGTTGACGAGCAGCTCCATCAGGATGCGGATCGCGGTGCGCTCGCGCTGCAGGCAATCCGAGAGCGCGACGAGCGCTTCGACGAGCGCGGGCGAGAACGGGTAGACCTTCTTGAAGTCGGCCTCGTCACCCTCGCTGCCGATGAGCACACTCTGCGCCTGCCCGGCAGCGCGCCACGTTTTGGCGAAGTCGTCGGCGAGGCGCTGCGCTGCGGATTCGTCCTTCGGGCGCACGACGCGGTGGGCGACGATGGCCGGGAGGTTCGAGTCGGCGAGCGTGACGGTCTCGAAGCGTCCGTCGTGGTGCGAGAGGTTGCGCGACAGCTCGCTCCGCACCGCTCCCTGCGCCTGCTCGCCGAGGAACTGCGACAGATCTCGCTGGCGTGCGATGAAGCTCACGATGGGGATGGCGCGGTCGGCGTCCTGCGCCTCCTTGAGCTTCACCATCTTCTGCACCTCGCGGCCGACGAAGGGCAGATCGCTCGAGTTGCCCGCGAGCCACAGCACCAGCTCGTCGAGGTAGAGCACGATGGCGTCGAAGCCGAGCGACTTCGCATGACGACTCATGACGCCAAGCCCGGTGTCCAGGTCAACGAAGCGATCCTGCTGCGCGGTCCACGACGTGAAGAAGGTCCGCACCAGATCGCTGAACAGCTTGGCGCGCGGGCTCTGGGCGTCCCGGTCGCCCTCGCCGATGTAGGTCGCGGAGGCCGCCGCCTCGAAGGACGCGGCATTCCAGTTGCGCGTCTCGGCGAGCTTGCCCCAGCCGCTCGCCGCTTGCTGAACGCCTCCGTTCAGCTTGCCGAAGAACGTGTCGTCACCGAGCGTGGCGCGCAGGCGGCGCGCGTCGTCGAACAGGCCCTGGTCGGCATAGACGGCGGGCGTCGGCGCGTCGGGGTGGTTCCTGGCCACCCACGCGACGTAGGAGCCCAGGATCTTCGACTCCATGTCCTGCGCGCCGAGCATGTGGATCGGGAGCTGGAGGAGCTTCTTCTTGCCGAGCCACTCGTTCTTGCTGCGCAGCGCGTGCAGCTCGCCACGGCTCCACGGCGCAGGGTGGTCGGCGAGCATCAGGTCGAGCACCGCCATGAAGTGGCTCTTGCCCGCGCCGAACGACCCATGGAGGTACGCCGCCTGGCTGCGCCCGTCGCGCAGCGCGCTTCCGATGATCGATAGCGCGTGCTCGAAGGTCTGCACGATCTTCGGCGTGATCGCGTAGTCCTTCACCGTGCGCTCGGGCTGAGCGATACCGCCGGTGAGGTCCTGGACGAAGTCGCCCTTGCGTACGGCCTCGGGCAGGTCGAGCAGATCGTGGATGCGTGTCGTCATGCGGAAGCCTTCTTCAGGGCGGCCTGGACCTGGGCCCACGGCGCGGGTTCGAATCTGGACGTCGGCACGAGCTGCGAGAGCACCCAGTCGAGCGCCTCGACGGGGCCTACTGCGGGCAGCGGCACGCGGACTTTCGGCGCCACATCGAGACCAGGGCCGACGTGGCAATGGAAGGCCGCATGACCGCACGCGCCAGTTCCCTTGCGATCGCCTCCCGGGTTCTTCTCGGTGACGCGATCGTCTTCGAAATGGACCGCGAGCGCCCACGCCGAACCGTCAGCTCGCTTCCCCTCGACCATGACGGTGAACTGGTGAAGGTGGTTGCTTCGGTCCGCGAGCGCCATCAGCGAAAGCTCCGCCGAGGTGAGGTCAGGAATCTTTTGGAGCGGTAACGGAGCAGTCGAGCTCCCGTCTCGGATCGACCATTCCAAGAGACTGCCGTTATGCTTGTAGGTGAAGCGCCCCTTTACGGAAGTATCGCAGTGTCCCGCCTTGGAAAGTGCAATCAGGCGCTTGCGAATCTCATCGGTCCATGTGCTCGAACTGAGGCTCCGGACATCTCGCTGCGCCCGATAGAGGTCGACCCAGGACTTCACGGTCCCTCCCTGCGTTCGAGCAACATCGCGTCGTAGGCCGCACGGAAGTTGGCGCCCGTTTGGGGTATCGCCCCAGCGCGCCACCGCGTGAGCCACGCTTCCGGCGTCACGCCGTGCCTGGCCTCGAACTCAGCGCGCTCCTTGGCCACGTCGATCTCGGCGAGCGCCTCGGGATCAGCGTCGCTGCCGCTGACCCAGCTCCGCAGGCCAGGCGCCTCGTTCGCGAGCGCTCGCTCTCCGTCGCCACCTCTGAGCAGGAACAGGACGATCGGCTGGGAGCGCGCAGGCTCCTGGAGCATGCGATCTCGATTCGCGTCGAGGTCGAGCACCGCTTCCCGTTCGTCCGTCGGGATCAGCAGGACCAAACGCGCCGGCGCTGCGAGCGCAGCCTCGACGTCGGACACCCGCAGGACGTGTGCCTCGTCGGGAACGAGGCTCTTCATTTGCTCGACGAGCCAGTCGCGCAGGCCGAAGTCGGGACACCGGACGACGGCGACACCCCCAGCCTCACGGTCGATAGCGTTGAGCATCGACTGGATGGCGTTACGCATGCGCACTTCCCGCGTCGAAGGCCGCCTGCGCGAGCGGGTGCACAGCGAGGACGGGAGCGCCATCGCGCACGCGCTCGAGAAGGATGCCGTGGGCCATCAGGCGAATCTTGCGGTCCAGGTCGAGCTCGCTCCCGATCGTCCCCGCCGCACCGCGGATCGCGTTGACGTCTCCTGGCAACAAGAGCCGGCGGAAGCTGTCGACCTGGTCGGCGCACGCGTCGTTCAGGTCCTCGACGATCGGCCACGGGTCGGAGCGCCGGAGCTTCGCGTAGGAGCCTGCATCGGCCAGGAGCTGCAGGAATACGCGAGGCAGGCCTCCACTCCAGCGAATCGCGTCGTTCACGAGGTTGCGCCTCGCGGCGACGCGCGCGCGCGCCTGGTCGAGGCTGGCCCCCACGGTGCCGACGACGGCGTCCGGGTTGAACTCCTCCTCCGGCCAGCGCAGGCGCTGGAGCAGGATCTTCCGGAGAACCTCGCGGCCCGGCTCGCCTGCATCGCCCTCGACGTCGAGCGCGCGAACCGCGATGAACCGCTCGCCCGTCCGGATCACCGTCTCGGCCTGCGGCCCGAACGCCGCGTGCCACGGGATGACGACGACAAGCTCGACCTCATCGTGAATCGAAGCGAGCGCCGCGAACAGATCCAGGCTCTCGGGCCCTTGCGGGACCTTCTCCAGCCCGTCGATGAGCAGGGTCAAGCGCCCCTGCTTGGAGACCCGCAGGATCTCGGTGAGCGCGACGTTCAGGAGCACGCTCGGCGTGGCTTCGTGCGTGACGCTCTCTCCCCGCAGCTCCGCGTTTACCTTGTCGAGCGCGTTCGTCAGGCTGGCCGACAGCGGCAGGTGAAGCACGTTCTGCGCGAGGTAGCCGACCTTCTGGGCGATCCGCAGGCGCATTCGATCGGGCGTGAGGCGGCGCATGTTCTCGAAGCGATCGAGCTGCACCAGGCACGCGACGCGGTCCGGCTGGAGCAGCTCGGCGGCGCGCGCCAGCTCGGTGCTTTTGCCCACACCCGCGGGGCCGCCGACGAGCAGCGGCGAGCGATCGGCCAGGATCCACTGGGCGATCTTGTCGCCCGCCGAGCCCGTCATCTCGACATACTCGGCGGCGCCCGGCGGGAGCGGGACGTGCGGCTTCAGGGCTTTCCAGTCGATGGACGTCATGCTTGGTCTCCAGTGGCCACGTACCGAGCAGGGCGCCCGGAGAGCTTCTCCACCAGCCCGTCGGCAATGAGCTTCTTCAGCGCCTTGGCGACAAGCGCCTTGGTGACCCCCACGGCGCTCGCAAGCTCGACGTCCGTCGGTCCCTCCGGGAGCTCGGCGTCCTCGCCGTCGTCGTCCTCGTCCTCTTCGACTTCGGGCTTCCAGCTCTGGAGCGCGGCGAGCACTTCGTTCGGGTCGACGGTCGTGCGCTTCGGCGCGGCGGGCGGCGTCCACCTGCGCAGGTCGTCGGTCGGCTTGGTGAAGTCCACCGCGATGCCCAGCGTGTGCGCTTCCCCGACGACGAAATCGCGGAAGAACTCGCCGAGCTTCATCCCGCCGAAGGCGTCGTTCGGTTCGTTGTGCCACTGGAGCAGCCAGGGCACGCGCTCGGCGATCCCGGCGAGCAGCGGGACGAGACGGTTCTTCTGCCAGCCGTCCTCGGTCTTGCGGCGCTGGTAGAGGCCGGAGAGCGCCTGCGCGGTCTGGAGGTGGTCCCAGCCCGCCCAGCCGACGAGCGGCGTCGCGTCCTCGTCGGTGTTGCCGCCGGGTACGGTGACGAAGCGCTCCTTCGGCACGTCGAGCTTGCCGCGCAGGCCCCAGTGGTGGCGCAGGAAGTCCTTGGGAGCGTACTTGTCGGGCGGCGGGATGGCCTTGAGGTTCAAGCGTTTCAGCTCGGGGGCGAGCTTGCCCTCGTCTTCGAGGCGCTGCAGGCGCCAGGTCTCCTCCCAGTTCGCGCGCTTCTCCATGCCGGTCTCGGCGTAGCGGTAGCCGGCGAGGAAGGGCACGCCCTCGGCGTCGACGAGATCGGAGACGAGCCTCACGAGGTCGAGGCCGCTCGCCTCGGTGAGCAGCTCGTGGGCCGCGGTGACGGCCGGATCGCGCCCGAGCTCCAGGGCGAGCTGGCGCGCGGTGCGCAGCTCGGGCTGCGACTGCTCGCGGAACGACGCCTCGATGCGTTCGAGGAGCCAGGTGCGCACGGCATCCGAGAACGCCTTGGCGTCGTCGGGCGGCGACCAGCGGCGCTTCGTCTCGGGCGTCTCGAGCAGACGCAGTTGTTTGCCATGTTCGGGATCATCGAGCAGGCGCAAGCGTTGGCGATAGAGATCGGCGAGCGGGCCGCCGACGTCCTTCGGTGCCTCGCGCTTGTGCACGCGGAACCACTCGAAGGCCGAGATGTCGGTCGCGACCTCGCGCGCTAGGCGCACTTCAAATGGGCGGTGGCTCGGCTCGACAGGAACGCGGACGGCGTTGACCGATGGCGCCTCGACCGTCGGCAGACCGAAGACTCCGTAGACGCGCCAGTCCATCTCTTCCTGGAGCGAGACGAGGATTCCGCGCAGCCGCGCGCGCTCGGTGAGGCTCCTGGTGCGCGTGCCGCGCAATGCGGTTAGCGTGGGTGTCGATGCGAGAGTTGCCGCGACGACCTTCCCGGGCGCCTGCTCGGCGATTTGCCGGACGGTCTCTTCGGCCGCAACGACGAGATCGAGGAACTTCGCGCGCAGGTGGTCGAGCTTCGGCACCGGAAGCTGTTGGAGCAGGTTGCCGGCGTACTCGAGGCGGTCCTGCCACGGCGTCTTCGAGAGCCGCGCGCCTTCGCCAACCTGGTCACCCCCCTTCGGGAACATCACGAGGCGGCACCAGAATGCGACGGTCGAGGAGTTCAGGTAGCCGAGGAGGGTCTGGTAGTCAGCTTCGCCGTACTCATTCCGCATGATGAGGACTGGCGCGTGTTGGTTGAATACGATGCCGCCGCGATCCAATGCAAAGTGGTTGTGCGTAGAAACATAGGGCAGTGAAAGTCGCATCGCCGCCGAATAGCGGGTCGGTTGCCAACGGTACCAAGCCCAGTGCGGCTCTCCGCCGTCGGCTCTGGTCGCACCACCAAAGTCCGTCGTCGAGAGGATGGTGGTTCGGAACGACCAGAAGTGGCGGTGCGCTTCACCAAGCTGCGGAAGCCCCACGAGTGCATGTGCATCGTCGTACGGTGCCAGCGCAACGGAACCAGGATGAAAACGCCAATCGCGAACGGATTCACCAACGGCGAAGTCGCGGAGATACGCCTCCGGGATACGGATGTTTCGCCCCGTGTGGAGCGGAACTATGAAGGCGTCGTTCATCCCTGGAAAGGACGCGTAGCCCAGGTCGCTTGTGAGCTTCTCGAGCGATTGCGCACCGGAGGTATGCAGCAGTGCGTAGAGACTCCGCGCACCACCACCCGCGAGAATCCACGGCTGCCGCCGCAGATCCGAGCGGGGCAATCGCTCGACGGATACGTGGAGACCTTCGAACCCTACCTCGTCGTGGTGGCGGGCAAGCTCCGACCACACCGGTGCGTTCGACGGGTCAGCCGGAACTTGCTGCTCGCCACGCTTTCCGAGGACTGCGATTGCGGGCGCATCGCTCTCAGAACGATTGCGCCCGAAGAGCAGCAGCGTCGGCGTGCCGTGGCCTGGCAGGTAGCAACCCGACGTGTCGATGACCTTCTGCACGTCGAGACGCGGAAGGACCTTCTCGATAAGCGTCTTGCCGAAGTCGCGCTTCGCCCAGGCGTTGCTGTTGATGAGTCCGACGTAGCCGCTTGCAACACCGAGGTCGAAGAAGCGCTCCGTAAATGGCGCGGAAAGCGCGTATTTGCCCGCGGCGCTCTTGTACATGTCGCGGTACTTCTTGCGCTTCGACGCGTCCTTCTCTGTGATGTACGGCGGATTGCCAACGACAGCATGAAACCGCTTGGTCAGCACACGCTCGACTTCGCCGCGGTTCTCCAAGCGGAACAGCCTGTCGCCCCAGCGCAGGTCGTCGTCCATCGACATCTGCCCGACGCTGAGCACGCGCTGGTCGAAGCGATGCAGCAGGCTATCGGCCACGACGACGTTCGGCTTGATGTCGGGCGCGCGCTTGAGCCGCTTGATGCCCACCGCGTCGAGCAGCGCGAGCACGAGTCGGAAGCGGGCGATGGCGACCGCGTAGGGGTTGATGTCGACGCCGTAGACCTGGTCGAGCGCGCGGCGCGCGAGGTCCGCGATGTCCTCGGTCGGCGCCTCCTTCTGCCAGCGACCGAGGAGCCGCCGGAACGCGCCCAGGAGGAAGTGGCCCGAGCCGCAGGTCGGGTCGATGAGGGTCACTTCCTTCAGCCCGAACTCCGCGATGGCCGGATCGAGCGTCTGGTCGAGGATGAACTCCTCGACGAACTCCGGCGTCTGCAGGAGCGCGTAGCGCTTGCGCACCGCCTCGGAGAGGTCCTGGTACAGATCGCCGAGGAAGCGCGTGTCCCCGCCCGCGAACACCAGCGCGGGCGCACCGCTCGCGTCGCGCTTGCGGAAGAAGTCGAGCAGCGCCCGGGCGCCCTCGCTCGACGGCGAGAGCACCCACACCGGGTTGTGCTTCGTGTCGAACACGTCGCGCGCACCCGGCAGCTTCGAGAGCTCGCGGAACACCGCCAGCAGGTACTCGCGCGGCCCGAGGAACGGCGCGACCTGGAGGAAGAGCGCCTCGCGGTCCTCGGCGGCGCGCAGCGCGTCGGCCGAGACGCCCGCCACGCGCGGATCGACGTAGCCGCGATCTTCGAGCGTGCGCACGAAGACGACCGACAAGATCCACGCGACCGCGAGCTGGGTCACGCGCTCGCGCCGCCAGGGGTCGAAGCCCAGGCCCGTCTGTCCGGCCTTCTGCTCGTCCTCCCACGCCTTCTTCAGGCCGGCCTCGACGCGCTCGGTCTTCGCGCGCGCAAGGAGGTCCTTCTCGAGCGCCTTGAGCGCGGGCTGCAGCAGCTTCGGCAAACCGGTCGGCGCGGTCACTTCGTCGCTCCCATCGCGTCGAGGAAGCGCTTGCCCCACGACAGCTTGCGGATCGCTTCGGGTGAGACCCTCTCAAGTACCTTGAAGGAATGCGAGCCCTTGGCGTACGCACCGGCCTTCGTGGGCTTGGCGGCCGCTGCGAGCGCCTCGTAAATCGCTTTCTTGTCCATGTTCTCGAGCCGATCGAGCGCCGGGAGCTTGCTGTCATCCAGCTTCGGCCCGAAGACGTCCTTCATCGCAGCAACGTCGGCGGCGAGCCACGTCTCCATGCAGACGGTCATCAGGTGGAGCTGGTCGTCGCTCGCGTTGGCTGGGCGATCCCAGCCATCGCCCGTTCGTGCCTTCACGTGGTCCCACGGCGACTGCGCCTTCGGGACTTCCTCCGCGTCGACGAGCAGCCAGGTGTCGGCCTCCGACGACGCGTGCGCGTCACAGAACTGCTTGTAGGCGAGCCCGCGGCCGCCACACGCGATGACCCTTGGCCTCTGCGTGACGCCCGCGCGCTCGAAGAGCTTGCTGAAGGCCCTCCTGCACTCGCTCGCGAGGCTCGGGTTCCTGTCGCCGCCGCCTTCGACGTAAAGCTCGCGAGCGCGCCGCGGCGTGGAATGGCTGCTTTTCACCATCGCGTCCCTCCGATGCGCCCGGAAAGCCAGAGCGGACCGAGCGAGCCGAACTCCTTCCAACGCGCGATCTGGTCAGCGTCGAGGCGAGTCATCTTCGAGGTGCTCCCGTCCTTTTCACAGACGACGACCGCGGCGGCGTGCTCCGTCATCGCGTCGACGAGCTGCGTGGAATGCGTGGTGACGACGAGCTGGAAGCGAGAGCTCGCCTCGACGAGCAGGTCACGCAGCGCCGGCAGCACGTCGGGGTGGAGGCCGAGCTCCGGCTCCTCGATGAGGACCAGGCGCGCGGGGCCAGGATCGATGAGGATCGCCAGCAGCGACAGGAACCGCAGCGTCCCGTCCGACAGCCGGTGCGCAGGCACGTTGCGCTCACCCTCGGTGAGGTAAAGCCGGAGCTGTCCGCCCTCGGGGATGACCTCCACGTCGGTGAAGCCGGGAGCCACCTCCGAGAGCAACTCCAGCAGTCGCTTCTTCGTCGCAGGGGTGCGCTTCAGGACAGCCAGCCGGGCAGGCAGGTTCGAGAAGTCCTCCAGGAGCCGGTCGGTCTGCACGTCGGCGCCGCACGCCGCACGAATCGCGCTCTGCGGTCCGAAGCTCCAGGCTCGATAGATGAGGATCTGCTTGAGCCGATCTCCCGTCGCCGCGACCTCCGGATAGATCTCGGGATCGCGGCGCTGCGACAAGATCGACTGCGTACGGTCGATGTCGGCCCGCTCGAGGGCGCGCGGCTTCGTCTTCGTCTTCGCGCTGTTCAGCATGGGGCGTCCGTTCTCGTAGCCGAAGTAGAAGTAGGGCTTGGGCGACCCGTCGCGATTCTCGATACGCTCGTCGAGCACGACGAAGCTTCCTCCCTCGCTCCCGAACGCGACACGGTACCGAACTGCCCTGGACGCGATCTCCTTGGGCACGAAGATGATCTCGATGGCCGCGGAGTCAGCGTGCTCGTGAGCACCTCCACGCCAGATCCACTCGTCGACGCCGCCGCCCTGGCGGATCGGCAGCGGCAAGTCCTTCGGAACCGCGCGCAGCACCGAGAATGCCTCGATCAGGTTCGACTTGCCGGACCCGTTGGGGCCGATCAGCACGTTGAGGGATTGCAGCTTCAGCGTGTGAGCACCAGGTCCGAACGAGAGGAAGTCGGTGAGAGTAATCTCTTCGATCATGGGGAACTCTCGGCCCTGTGGGCGTTCGCCAGCCACGCATCGGGCATGACGAGCCGCTGGCTCGGCAGCGGCGCGGGAACGGGCAGCCGGCCGTTGATGGAGGGGGCGATGCCGTCGGCGTGCGACGGCACCACGAGGAGGATCGCGGGCGCGTCACCGCGCTCGGCGCCGTCGACGATGCGCTGGAGCGCGCCGGCGAGGCCGTAGCGCGCGAGCGCGCCGGGCCACGCGACCACCAGCGTTTGCTCGCGGCGCGAGAGGAGCTCGTCCACGACGCGATCCGTCGCCCGGCGCACCAGCTCGACGAGCAGCGGCCAGTCGGGACCACCTGGGCCCTGGCGATCGGCGGCCTGGACGTTCGTCCACTCGACGCCGAGATCCTCGGCCGTCCGTCGAGCGGCGTCCGTGAGCGCGTGGTCGAACGAGATCGCCTGCGTCTTCAGCGCGGTGGCCAGCGCGTCGGTCGCGGGGCTCGCGAGGTCGGCGCGCACCTGCACCACGCGGAACCGGCCCGCCGCGACGCCGCGATCGAGCTGGTCCTGGAAGGCCGCCGCGCGCTGGGCCTCGGGGCTGCGGCGCTGCGGAAGGCCCGGTGCGGTGGGCTTTCGCGAGGGCAGCGAGACGGTCATCGACGTGTGCGCGTGCTGCCCAGGGCGCGCGTACTCGCCCGCGCCGACGTCCGCCAGGAACACGAGCCCATGCGGCGCAAGGAGCGCATCGAGCGCTGGACGGTCGGGAAGCGGCGCTGCCTCGGGGTAGCGCGCGGCGATGCGCTTCTTCACCACGTCGGGCGTGAGGCCCGCGCCCGACAGCGCGGCGAGGCTGAGGGCGAGCGCGCGCGCCGCGTCCATGCCGCGCGGGTAGAGCTCGAGGCGCGCCGAAGCGGCGGCGTTCGTGCTGGCGCGCGCGGCGAGCGTGAGGCGCTGGTCCGCCGGCAGCGTGGCCAGCGGCGTGCCCAGGGCGACCTCGGCGAGCTTGCTGCGCACGGCCTCGGAGGAGGGAAGCGGCTCGGTCACGGCGAGGTGGTCGGCGGCCACGGCGAGCGCGGCGAGCGCGTCGAGCACCTCGGGATCGCGCGCCACCCAGGGCGTGCCGCCGATGCGCCGCCACACGGCGGGCGGGTTCGGGCGCAGCTCGAGGGCCACGCGCACGAGCGCGGCGGCGGTGCGCACGTCGTCGTCGGTCGGCGCGCCGTCGGTGCGCGCCCTGGCCAGCGCCGTCGCGAGATCCATGAAGGGCGTCGCGGGAGAGGCCGCGTCGAGCGCGGACGAGATGCTCTGCGCGAGCGCGCTCGCCGCCGCGTTGTCGGCCCACCGCTTGTTGCGTAAAAATTGAAGGCTCGAGTGGATTTGCGCCGGCTCGATGCCGAAGGCCCCTGCGACCTCGCTCACGGTGCGCGCCGCCGGTAGGCCCGTGTCGGGGCGCTCGTCGGGGAGCGGGTCGAGACCCACCAGCACGCGAAGACGACGGTTCGCCTCGTTGGCGCTGGCGCGTCCGATGAGCTCTCGCGACCAGTCACCCAGCGAGCCCGGCGTGGGCTCGGCGGCGGCGATGGCGACGAGCCGGTCACGCAGCGCCTCGGCGCGCGCTTTCCCGAGGAGCTTCTCGACGCGCACCGACGGCGCGAGCGCAGCGTCGACCGTGGTCTTGAGGCCCGCGGCGACCAGACGGTCCACCGTGCTGGCGTCGAGTCCGGCTTCGGGCTCATCGAGGACCAATCGCGGGCGCGCGAAGCCAGGCACCAGGACCGGCCCGCTCTCGACCGCGAAGCGCGGCCGGAGCTCATCGGCGCACCGGATGATCTCGCGGGCGACGTGGGTGCCGACACCGCGCACGACGGAGAGCTGGTTGCGCGGCAGGAGCAGCAGCTCGGCGACCGTCGACACGCCCGCGCGATCCAGCGCGTTGCGCGCGTGGGCCGACAGCGGAAGCGCGTCGACCGGCGTCTCGGGGCGAACCTGGTCGAGCGCGATGGCCGAGGCACCGTCGTCCGTTTCTGCCGGAGCGGAGAGCGCCTGGACCCACGCCTGGCGCATGACTTCCGCGCTCGCGAAGCGGGCCTTCGAATCGCGGGCGAAGGCCTTGCGAAAGAACGCGGTCAGCCGATCGCGGACGGCCGCGTCGAAGCGCTCGGCCTCGACCACGACCTCGGCGGTCGCGTCGCCCTGCGGGAGCGTGGGCCGAGCGCCGGTGAGCGCGTAATAGAGGACGGCGGCGGCGGCATAGCGGTCGGCTTCGGCGTCCCACGCGCCGCGCAGGTAGAGCCACGGATCGCGCCACTCGGCCGTGCCCGCCGTGATGGCGGTGGCGTCGGCCGACGAGAGCGAGAAGTCGAGCAAGAGCAGGTGGCTCTGCTTCTTCGACAGGCTCGTGAAGCCGACGTTGGTCGGCTTGATGTCGCGGTGGGTGACGCCGGCCTCTTCGAGGTACTGGACCGCGGAGAGCAGGTCGTCGCCGTACCGGCGCGCGAGCTCGAGCGGCAGCGTCCCCTGCTCGCGCAGCACGTCGCCCAGGCTCCGGTCGCCCGCGAACTCGAGGAGCAAGCACGGGAGCCCGCCCAGCGTGACGACGTCGCGCAGCGCGACGATGTGCTCGTGGCGCAGGTCGCGGAGCGTCTTCGCCTCGGAGAGCAGGCGCTCGCCGCAGCCCGCGTCGTGCGGGACCTTGAGCGCGAAGTCACGCCCCTCCCGGCGCACGTGCAGCACGAGCGCCGTGCCGCCGGAGCCGAGACGCCGCTCGACGCGGAGCCCGCCCTGGAGCGTGTCGCCCTTCTGCGCTTCGCGCGGGTCGGCGCCGGCGCTGATGTCGACGGTCGGGCGCGTGAGCGCTTCGAGGACGAAGGTGTTGAACCAGTCGGAGATATCGTCGGCGCGCGCGTGGAGGTTCGGCTGCGTCGCGAACGCGATGGCCTCGTCGAGGATCGCGAGGTCGGCACGAACCGCCGACGGGCGCAGGCCGCCTTCGCCGTCCTTCACGCCCTGGATACGTTGTTCTCGCTCGGGGAGCGTCGTGGCCGGGTGCTGCCCGGTGAGCACGAGCCACGCGAGGCAACCCACCGAGAACACGTCGCTCTCGTAGGTGGCCTTCTCAGGGTCGGCGAGGACCTCGGGCGCCTGGTAGAGGCGATCGACGGCTTGCGACAGGTCGTGGAAGTGGCGCGTGCCGACGCTCGAGTGCTCGATCCACGCGGCGGTCTGGAAACGATGGAGGCGCACGTGGACGCGGGTGTCGCTGGCGCGCCGGACGAGCACGGACGCGGGCGACAGGTTGCGGTGCAAAACACCCGCGCGGTGGCAGTGCGCGACCGCCTCGACGATCTGCTGCAGGAGCCCGAGCCGCTCGTCGAAGGTGAGGTTCGGCTCCTGGCGGAGGAAGGAGTGCAGCGGCAGCGAGTCCTCGAAGGCCTCGAAGAGCACCGCCGGTCCGAGCGGCCCGTCGTCGATGAACGAGCGATACGTGAGGATGCCCGGGTGCTGGCCGATCTGCGCGAGCGTCCGTGCCTCGCGACGGGCGGCGCGGTGAAGCTGCGCGCGCCGCTCGGCCGACGTGGCGGCGGGCACGAGGTAGCTGCGGACGCGCGCCTGATCGCGCTCGACAGCCGCGTTTTTCGCGAGGTGCTCCTGGTAGCCATCGCCCTCGTCGAGCAGCTCGCCGAGCTGATAGCCGCCCACCACGCGCGCCGTGGTGCTCGGGCGCAGGCCGATCTTGTGCGCAGCCTGGAGGAGCTGCTTCATCATCGGGCGGTTCACGATACGCGGCGCGTCGCGTCCATCGAGCCCGTTCACGAGCTTGCTGCCCACGTCGCCGGGGAGCAGCAGCCACGGTGGCCGACCGCCGTCGAGGCGAACCTCGGTGACGTTGGAGAGGAAGACCGCCGCGTGGACGTAGGGGCGCTCGTCCCCGAGCTGCCGCTCGAGCAGAGCGCCGAGCACCCTCGCCTTGTGGTTCGCGCCGGGATACGGGCACTCGATCGTGCGCCGCCGACCGTCCTCCGTGATCGTCCAGTCGACGATGTCGCCGGTGAGCACGCCGGGGTGGCTCTTGATCTCGACGAGGAACAGACCCTGGCGCGAGAGGAAGAGCAAATCGATCTCGTAGAGGCGACCCGACGACGGGTCGTAGAGCTCGTGCAGCTCCCACGCCTGGTGCGGGTCGGTGTCCGAGAGGGACGCGTGCTTGTAGACGAGGTCGAGCGCCTGCCGCTCCCACGGGTACGGCGTCGCGCGACCGCGATGGATGCGTCCCTCGGAGAGCGCCATTATCTACCCCCAACCTTCCGCGCGAGCTCGGCGGCTTCAGGCTCGGCGTCGGGCGAGACGACCGCCGCGTCGAGGTGTGCGAAGCCCGCGGCGCGCAGGGCGGTGTCCGCGCCTTCGCTCGGGCGCACGAGGACGGTGCGGCCGCGCGCGCCGACGAGCACGGCGGCAAGTCCCGCGAGCTGGCGCCACGCCGCCTTGTCGGCGACGACAACGACCTGATCGGTCCACGAGAGCGCGCGGTTCTCGGCGAACGCCTTGGCGACCGAGATGATCGCCGTGCCGCCCGCGACGACGAGCTTTGTCGACGGCGTGATCGGCGGAACGGGAACCCCCGCCGCCTTCACGCCGAGCCCGTAGGCGATGTGCTCGAGCGTCGCCGGAGCATCGGGCTCGGCCAGCAATCGCTTCGCGGCGTTGTCGTCGATGCCGCCCCAGTCGGGCCCGAACGGCTCGTCGTCGGCGACGCCGAAGAAGCCGAAGCACTCCGAGGGGGAGAACGCGGCGCCCCACGTCCCGGCGGCGTCGCGCAGCAGGATGTCGATGCGGTCGCCCGCGCCGAGCGCTCCGGCGAACTGCGTCCAGCGCGCCTCGGCATCGGCGCCGAAGCGGCGCGGCGTGGTCTCGCGGGCGTCGAGCGCGCGAAGGCCGAGCGCCGCAGCGCCGTAGAAGGCGGAGCGATCCTGTGGGGTCAGGGGGCTCGTCACGTCGACTCCACCTCGCCAGCGGCGCGGCGGGTCTTCGCGTCGATCCAGGCGTCCAAGGCCATGCGGCGGAAGCGCCACTGCCCTCCTACCTTGAACGCTGGCGGCTCCCCCTTCTGGGTCATCGTGCAGACGGTCTTCTCCGCGACCTTCAGCAGTTGTGCGACTTCAGGCAGAGTGAGGATTTCATCCGTCATCGAGCGAAGCTCCGCAGCAGTTGGCAGGGGTCGCCAGCCTCTGCCAGACGTACACCAGGCACGTATGGGGTCGCAACGGACGCGAGTGTTCCGGCTGCATTCGTGGAAGCCCAGGCGGCCGGACTGAGCAACCAGGCCTGGCGAGATGCCCAGCCACGCCGTCCGCTGCTCGGCCCACGTCCCGGCGTGGCCACCGCTCGGAGCGTCTGCTCGGCCAGGGGCTCCGCGCCGTGGACGGCCTTGAGCTCAAGGACCCGCGCCTGCCGGGCGCCCACGTCCAAGGCCATCGACGTCGTGTGGCGCATCGACGCCGACCCCGCCGTTCGCGCGCCCGCCTCTCTCGCGACCCCCGCCGCCCATCTGGACACCCTCCGACCCATCTGGACAGGATGCGGGCTCATCTGGACACCCCGCCCGCCCATCTGGACAGGGTGCGGGCTCATCTGGACATCCCGCCCGCCCATCTGGACATCCCCCCCCGCCCACCCGGACATCCCACCCCGCCGCCTCACCTCCCGGCTCCCCCCACCCCCGTCCAGACCCTGCTCCGCGCTGGACGTCCTCCCGACCGAGCTCATCTTTGCCGCTCTGCGTCGTGCCCCGACGGGCGCGGGTCGCAGGAGGAGGGGTCAACGTCATCATGGCAAAGCAAGCAACGGACTTCGATCGCTGGGTCAAGATCGCCGCCAAGTCGGAGCGGACCGACAACCCGCTGAACATCCCGTACGACATCGCCGTGCGCGAGGCGGTCGTCGCCGCGGCGTTCGTGAAGAAGTACTGGGAGCCCGACGGCGATCGCCCGGGCCTCAAGCGGGTCAAGAGCCGCCTGCCCGCCTCGAGCAGCGAGGAGCTGCTCTCCATCGTGCACGCCGTGCAGGAGGCGCAGACGCGGCTGCTGCTCATCGTCGATCCGGCCGTGGCCGATCTCGGCGAGCGCGCCCGGTTCGTCGTCGATGAGCTCGAGTCGGCGCTCGAGTTCCTGCTCGACGACGACGTCGACGAGCCCGCCGACGCGCAGCTCGCGCGCATCAAGGAGTTCCACGCGCAGGACGGCCAGCGCTCGAGCGCCCTCTCCCAGGCGCTCCGCGACTACGCGGGGCTCGCGGAGTCGCTCAAGGACCGCCTTGTCGAGGCGGACGAGGCGTTCGACGTGCGCGTGATCGCCGAGGCCAGGAAGCTCGCGGAGGACCTGCAACGGCGAGCGCTGGAGGCGGCCCCCGAAGCCGGCGCCTCGGCCGCCGCGACCACGATCCGCAACCAGCTGCTGCGCCTCATGGTCGAGCGGGTGGGCGCCATCCGGAAGGCCGCGGCCCACGTGTTCCGGCGCCACCCCGAGATCGCCCGCGAGGTGACGAGCGCCTACGAGCGGCGCCGGCGCGCGGCGGCGCGGCGCGAGAAGGCCCGCAAGGCCACCGAGGCCGGACAGGCCAACGGCAAGCCGGCGGAGGCCAACGGCAAGCCGGCGGCGGCGCCCGCGCCCACGACCCCCGGGCCCACGACGCCGTAAACGTCGGCCGGCGGGCGGCGGCTTCAACGCCCATCACCCTGCAGGGTGACGCACGTCGGCAGACTCTCCGCTCTGGCCAGAGGACCGGTGGCGCGATAGCTTGTGCGGGTGCGAGATCCAGCCGCCAGAGGTCGAACGGATACCGCGTCGCTCGTCGTCGCAGCCCGACCCGACGCGGTCTACCGCGCCTTCGCCGATCCCGACGCGCTCATCACGTGGCTCCCGCCCGAGGGCATGACCGGTCGCGTCCTCGACTACGACTTCCGCGAGGGCGGTCGCTACCGCATCGAGCTGACCTACGAGGAGGCAGCGCCCTCGGGTGGGGGCAAGACCACAGAGCGGACCGACGTCAGCGCCGGGCGCTTCCTCTCGCTGGAGCCGGGCAAGCGCATCGTCCAGTCGGTCGAGTTCGAGTCGTCGGACGCTTCGTTCGCGGGCGCGGGCGAGATGATGATGACGTGGTCGTTCGAACCGCTGCCCGCAGGGACCCGCATCACCATCACCGCGGAGAACGTCCCGCCCGGCATCAGCCAGGCCGACCACGACGCCGGCCTTCGATCGTCCCTGGAGAATCTCGCGCGTTACCTGGGGTGACGCATGCCTCTTGCGCGGAGCGACCGGGCCGCCGCGACGCGGAGGCTCGGAGGGCCCCTCTCCCCGCTCGCTGGGTGGCGCGTTCGATGGCGTCGCGTGTGTCCTTATCCACGACGCACCCCCTTCTTGCTGCTCTTCTGGGTCGCCTTCGTGCCCGTCTTCCTGGGCTTCGCCGCGGGTTTCGACGTCGACTTGGCCGTCTTTGCCTTCGGCTTGATCTTCTTCGAAGCAGCGGGCTTCGCGGCTCCGCCTCTCGACATGGTCTTCCCTCGCTCCGCCGACTCGAAGCGGGGATGGGCCCGGAGGACGCAAGTCACGGAGACCTCCGTGGCATCGAAGATGGGCGGGGGACAGCCCGCTGCTTTCATCGTGCTGCGGATGGTCTGAATCCCTTGTCCCTCCGCCTGGGCGAGCTGGAGGCGAGAGAGGAACCAGGCGAGCGCCTGGTTTCGCCAGCGGGGCGTGACGGAGCCCGTACGGAGGTTCTCCAGCGTCACACCGACGGGAAGCGGCCCCGGTGAGACGAGCTCGATGCGATCACGGTACGAGGTGAAGCGGCCAGGATCGACGAGCTCATAGTCTCGATGCGCGAGCGCATTGACCATCGCCTCCTGGAGAGCTCGCTGTGGATACTTCTGCGCATTCGGCGCCTCGAGGTCGGTCTTGTCGAACAGCGTCACGGCTTCGGCGTCGAGGAGCTCCTGAAGGCGGCGCGCCTGATCGAGCAGCGTCCCGGGGATCTCGACGCGACGAGCGACGGGAGCGGTGCGATCGAGCCCCGGGTACGCGGAGAAGATCGAGAACGCGCCGGGGATGAAGCGCTGGGGCTCTCGTCCGAGGAGCAACACGGCGAAGTTCCTCGGACGCAGCACGCCGGAGAGCGGCTCGGCCACGCACAGCGACGGCACGAACGGCGAGAGCTGAACCCCGTCGACCAGGTAGGGATCGACACCACGGTCGAGCGTGAAGACCCCCATGCGCTGCAGCGCGTCCCTCAGCGTGAGGAGGTCGATGTCGTTCACGGTCGCGGCGTTGCACGGCCTCCGATCCCAGGGCTCCAGAGCCCCCTTGCGAACGAGCAGGTCTTTGAGGAGCCCGTTCCGCGCCTCGATGGTGGAGCGGCTCACCCGCACGAAGTGCTTCGCCCCCTCGTTGCTTCGGCGAAACGTGTGCGCGGAGCCCGTGGCAGGTTGGAGGAAGACCAGGATCCGCCGCTGCGGATCGTCCGACTCGAGCTCCTCGACCAACGGCGCCAGAGGCGGAGAGACGCGATCCCTGCACCGAGTCAGGACAGTGTTCTCGACCTCTTTCAAGCGCGCTGCGGTCAGCCCCGTGCGAACGAGCTTGGGAAATCCGCTCTCGTCCTTCTCCTCCTTCGCGCCGCACACCACGTAGCCGCCGCCCAGATTCTGGAGGTCGTTCGCGAAGGCAGTGAGCGTCTCGACGACGTCGTTGACGTCAGCGACGTTCTCTTTCCACTCCGTCTGCTCGCTCCCTCGTCTCGCGAGCTCCACGAGGTCGATGCGGGCCGTCACGAAAGCACCACCTTCTTGCCCGCACCGATGAGGCGCGCACGCTCATCGCGCAGGCCAGCCAGCGCAGCGTCGAACTGCTCTTCCGTCTCGATGCCGGCGCCGAAGCACGGCTGGACGGCGCATCGTGCTTGCGCGAAGCGATGCGTGCGCGGGAAGCCGCGCCGCAGGGCGGCGGATCCGAGGCGCCCGAGCTGGCCCTTGGTGTTCCACCACTTGGCGACGTCCATCTCACCGAAGCGTGCGACCAGGAGGCGAAGCTTCAGCAGCCGATCGAGATCGAGCGTTGCTCCGGTCATCGGGGGCCCCCCTTTGCGGCGCCGTCGTGGGCATCGGCACCGCCAGCTCGCACCCACGTGTCGACGTCGGAAAGCGGGAATTTCCAGAGGCGTCCTATTTTGTGCGCCGGCAGGCTCCGGGTCTCGATCCAGTGGTAGACCGAGTCCTTCGCCACCCCAAGGTGCCTGGCGACGTCTTCAACCGAGGCCCAACGCTCTGTCGTCATCGGCTCCGCTCCGGTCGCGTGGAACCCCCTGTGCACCGGAGCAGGGTACCCGGGCCGAGCTCTGCCGACAAGACCGGACTAAAGTCGAGAAGAACAGGTGTGGCCCGGATCCTACCCGCGCCGCATGGCGGACGCCCTCACCGTCCGCTGCGGGGCCCACGTTCCCGCGTGGGCGACCGACCGGACGGGCCGCTCGGTCATCGGCTCGTCTCCATCGACGGCTTCGAGCGCCATTGAGGCGGAGCTGCTCTCCCTCGTGCACGCCGTGCAGGAGGCGCAGACGCGGCTGCTGCTCATCGTCGATCCGGCCGTGGCCGATCTCGGCGAGCGCGCCCGGTTCATCATCGATGAGCTCGAGTCGGCGCTCGAGTTCCGGCGCCGGCGCGCGGCGGCGCGGCGCGACAAGGCCCGTAAGGCCGCCGAGGCCGGACAGGCCAGCGGCAAGCCGGCGGAGGCCAGCGGCAAGCCGGCCGCGGCGCCCGCGCCCACGACCCCCGCGCCCACGACGCCCTAAACATCGGCCGGCGGGCGGCGGCTTCAACGCCCATCATGCCGCAGGGGGACGCACGTCGGCAGACTCTCCGAACGTCCTCGTGCTGCTTGCCTCGGCGAGTAGTATTTGGCTCGTCCGGAGGTCGTCATGTCCCGCTTCCAGGCCCTGACCAACAGCGTGCTCGATGCCGAGCTGGAGATGCTGCGGGAGCGGCTCGGGCTCGAGCCCAACCAGAAAGCCGACCTTCTGCGTGAGGTCGCCGCGCTCGCCGGATGGGTCGTGCGGCAGGCCGAGCAGGGGCGAGCCATCGAGGCGCGCCGTGGCGAGGAGGTAGAGCCGCTCGTTCATCCGGCGATCGAGCGCCTTCGCGCCAGACGGCAGAAGCCGATGGGCGAGCGCCTCACGCTGAGCGACGCCGAGACGATCCGCCTGGCCAGCGTTCTCGATCAAGGCTTCGAGCCGCCTCGCGCGCTTCGCGAAGCGTTGGCGAACCTGGCGAACCCGAAGCGCCGTCCGCCGAAGCTTCGCTGGAAGAAGCGGGCTGTCTGAACCATGGCGCTCCGCATCGAGGCCGGGGCGTGCGCAGGCGAAGACCCTTTCGCCGCGATGCTGCCTGGCGACGCCATGGAGGAACTGCGGACGCCACGGGGAGCGGTGGGAAAT
Organism: Sorangium sp. So ce836; assembly: GCF_028553905.1. Lineage (NCBI taxonomy): Bacteria > Pseudomonadati > Myxococcota > Polyangiales > Polyangiaceae > Sorangium > Sorangium sp. So ce836. The sequence goes on from NZ_CP102233.1 coordinate 2,246,915, forward strand.
AAGGCGCCGTGCGACTTCTGCGGTCCGACCTTGAACAATATGGGATCGTCGAACCGGGTCATGACGCCGCAGGCCGCCGTGCAGGCCATGCCCAACATCGCCCAGGTGTTCACAATCCAGAACGTGCCCGTGTTCCGCTGACAGATCGCCCATGCGACTTCCCCTGCCTCTGCACCTGTTTTCCCCTCGCGCTCAGCAGCTCCTCCTCTCCGCGGAGCGCGACGACATCGCACGCGATCGCGAGAGCGTCGCCCGCCGACTGGCCGAGTGCCATCGGCCGCTGTTCGCTGCGGCCATTAATTTCGAGCACCTCTACGGCGGGCTGTCGTGGGGCGAGGACACCCTCGGGATCTACTATGATGAACCGATGCGCGACGAGAACGACCCGCTCGACCTCGACGGCACGATGGTGCCGATCGGCAGCGAGGGGGTCTGCGGCCTGTTCATGAACGAGGCGGGAGAGGTGATCACCCAGCCTAACGTCAAGAGCGCCTCGATCGAGAAATACATCGAGCAGCGCGCGTTGCTCTCGGCCGCGGAAGCGCATCGCGCATACCGGGTCAAGGTCCGCCCCGCGACGGGCGACGCCCTCGCGGCGTCGCTCGGTCTCACCGTCGTCTCCGAGGCGACCGACGCGTATCAGGCCTACTTCGCTTCGGGCGGCGTGCTCCTGCGCCACTACCGGCAGCCGGAGGTATACGAAGCGCGCGCGGACCTCGTGCTCGCCCCCTCGCTCGAGCACGTCGCGGCGATCCTGGAGTCGGCTGCCCACGTCGTCGGATCGCCCCGCGTGAGCGTCCACCGCGCGGGGGCGACGGTGGTTCGCCTGTCCGCCGATGAGGAGTCGAGCATCCCTCCTACGGGCTCGTGGAGCGCCGCCCCCGATGCCGTCCGTTTTGAGTACGGCGACGAGGACGACCACCACGATGGTACCGTCTGGCTTATCGGTGCGCGCGGCTCGCGACGGATCGAGCAGTACCAGACGACCGCCGAAGGACGGCTGCTCAGCTGGACCACCTACGAGGATGGGAAGGCGACCCTGCGGCTCCCGTCAGGAGCGCCGGCGAGCTCCTGACGGAAGCCGCGATGGCGCAGGGCATGCGGCAGCAGCGCCGCCGGGAACGACGCAGATGAGCAAGGCACGCCGGCACAGTGACCGTCCGCTCCGGCTCGCCGACAGCGCGCGCAGGCAGCTGAGCCGGCACGCGGTCGAGGTCTTCCAGGAGCTCGATCTCCGCCGCGACCCCGAGCACACCACGTCGCCCGACGCGCTGCGGGCCCTGCTCGAAGCGCGCGGGCTGCCCGCCTACGAGGCCGCGCTCGAGCTCGACGGCCTCGCCGGGGGCGCGCCGCTCCCGCCGGACAAGCGGCTCGGCGTGTTCGCCTCGCTGAAGGCGCTCGAAGACGGGCGGCTGCTCGCGCCGGAGAGGCTGCCGCGCGCAGGAGGCAAGGTGCTGCTGGCGGTCGTGGCGAAGGGGTACCCCTCCATCTGGATCGGCGAGGGCGGCACGGTGTACCTGGTCGACACCGAGGCCGCGGGCGTGGCGCCGGCGTTCGACGGGCCGGCGCAGTACCTCGAGGCGCTCGCCATCGAGCTGGAGACGGAGCCCTGGCCGCCCGAGCCGGAGCGCCTGCAGTGGCACCACATCAGCGTTGCCGGCCTGGTCGGCGCCGCGGTCGCCGAGGTCTTCTACGCGCCGCCGTTCGCCCCGGCTTCGGGAGCGCACGGGGCCGCGTGGCTGCGCGAGCACCTCCACATCGTGGAGCAGAACACCCCGAGCTTCTTCGTTGGCACCCGGGTCACGACCACCGACGCCGACGAGGCCGTCGCCGCCCTGGAGGCGGCGCTCTCCACGAACCTGGAGGTGCGCTGGTCGGAGCCCCAGCGGCGGCCGCGCGCGGGGCAGCGGCCTGTCCTGTCGTTCACGTTCGCGATGGGGCAGAGCGCGCCCGACCGGGAGGTCGCGGTGTGGGGCGCGCCCGGCGACTACCGCATCGCCTCGCGGAGCGTCGGCGAGCCGTGGCCGTTCCGGTGAGAGCGTCATCCCTCCTCCGCAGGCAGCCTGCGGGCTGAGGCGCTCGCTCCAGCGCCCCGCGCGCGGGCGCACCGGCGCGCCGTCCATGGATGCGCCGCGAGCGCGTAAAGTGTTCCATGTCAACCCGCGCGTGCAGCGTGGTTGTACGGTGAGACGGCCGCTACGAGGAGCTCATCCTGCGCGGCGCACGGTCAGGGCTGCGCCGCCTCGACCGACAGCACGTCGAGCTGGATGAACTGACCGATGAAAGGCTCGGGTGCCGGGGGGATGCCGTCCACGACGAGGTGCTTGTAGTTGGCGATCTCGACGCCGTTTTGACCGTCGCCGACGAAAGTCACGGTGGCTCCACCCCGAATCGGGATGGTCTTCGTGTGGTCGATGATGAACGTGTCGTGACCCACGTTGGGGTTATCGTTGAGATAGTAGACCTCGGGCGGATCGGAGACAGCGAAGCTGTAGATGTTGTACGTCGGGTTGCTGGGCGAACCGCCGACGCGGAAGTGCATGCCGTCGGATGTGCCGCCCTGGTACGTCATCGGCTCGACGACGCCGCGCAGCCGGACAGTCACCTGGTAGGTCGTGTCGGGCGAGCCGCCGAACGTCTTGGTCTCGTCGACCCGCGCGGACGACGAGCACTCGTCACGGTTGCCTGGGTCCTGGTCGCACGGCAGCTCCCAGCGAAAGCCGTCGATGCTGGCGGCCGCGGCGCGCGGGTCCTCGCCGCCGCCGCGCCGCCGGCCCCGCCGCTGCCGCCGGCCCCGCCGCTGCCGCCGGCCCCGCCGCTGCCGCCGGCCCCGCCGCCGCCGCCGGCCCCGCCGGAGCTCGCGCTGCTGGAGGCGCTCGTGCTGGCGCCCGTCACGGCTCCCCCGCCCGAGCCCCCAGCGCCCGTCGCGCTGGAAGTAGCCTGGTCGTTCGCGGGCGGGTCGGCCTCGGAGCCGCAGGCAAGAAGGACCATCGTCACAGGGATCACGAGCAGAGAGATTCTCATTTCACACCAGTCCGGCGAGAACGCCGGGATAGAAGTCGGGACCGTCGAACTTCGTTTCGTCGATGTCGAACCAGCTGGCGTCCCGCTGCCGGATCCCCCTCGCCCAGCGCGCGCCGGCGTCGTCCTGCAACGCCGGCGAGGCTGCCGGTGCGACCGGTCGAGACAGAGGAACGGGGACCCATGGCGCACGGCGCGCCGCGCCTCGTTCGAATGGCTAGGTCAGGTTGGTGAGCGGCCCGGTGCAGTCCCGCGGGTCGCCGAATGTGGTCCGGGTGTCGCCGAACAGGTTCAAGATCGAGACGAGCAGGTTGTTGTGCGGGAGGTTCGGGTACCGCACCCAGCGTCCGGTGCGCAGGCCGCCGCCGCCGCCGGCCAGCAGGAACGGCATGTCGTTCTTCTTGTGCGTCGGCGGATCCGAGAGCTCGGAGCCGAAGAAGACGACGCTCTCGTCGAGCAGCGAGTGCCCGCCCATGTCGACCTTCTCCATCTCCTGCAGCAGGTAGAGGTGCTGCTTCGAGTACCAGTTGCAGATGGCCTCGCACTCGTTCGGCTTAAAGCCGCCGTCGTGCTGGTAGAAATGGTGGTGCTCGGTCAGGTTGAGCCAGGGGAAGGTGTGCTTCGCCTCGGTGTCGCTCCACTGCAGGGTGCCGACCGCGGTGATGTCGCAGGCGAGCGCCATCACCATCATGTCCGTCAACAGCTTGCCGACCTTGGGGATCGCCGCGTCGGTCGAGGTGTCCTTGATCGAGCCGTTGTCGGACGAGTTGAGCCCCGTGCGCGGGTTGTAGTCGGACGTGTCGACCCTCGTCGGCACCTTGCACGCGCTCGTCGCGACCGGGGTGTTGCTGAGGCTCTGCTCGATCTCGCGGATCTTCGTCAGGTGCTGGTCGACCTTCTGCTTGTCGGCGGCGCCGAGCTTCCCGGACAGGGTCGCGTAGCGCCGGTCGAGGAAGTCGAGGATCGATTGCTTCCGCGCGAGGCGACGGGCGGCGTCGTTGCCGTCGTTCGGGTTCAGCGTGCCGAAGAGCTCGGTGAAGATCTCCACCGGATCGAGGCGCGGCGGGATCGGCTTGTGCGGCGCGTCGTTCTCGAAATTCACGGCGTTCATCGGCGACAGCAGGCCGTGAGACTTGCCCGTCGCCCAGCGCAACGCGATCTGGATGCTGGCCTTCGCCTTTTGACCGGCGGAGATCCGGGCGGCGATCACCTGATCGATGGACGGCCCCTTCCCGTAGCCGCCGTTGTTGGCGCCCTCCTGCGCCGTGCCCGTGAGCCAGGCGATGATCCCGGCCTGATGCTGCTCGCCGCGCGCGCTCTTCATGTCGAGGCCGTCGACGACGAGCAGCCGGTTTTGCACGGGCGCGAGCGGCGCCAGGATGGGGCTCAGGGTGAAGCTCGTCTCCGAGCCGGTCGGCCTCCAGCGGTTCATCACGGTCCCGCCGGGCGTGTAGACGGCGAGGAAACGCTTGGCGGGGGCGGGGGCCGCGTGCGCCTGGCGTTCGGGGCCCATGATCTCCAGCCAGGGGAGCGAGACCGCGATGGCGCCGGCCCCTCGCAGCATGGCACGTCGGCTCAAACGAAAATTCGACATGACCGTCACTCCTGTCCTGAAGCCAAGTAGTGGAAAGCGTCCGTCTGCGTGAGATCGATCAGGAGCTGTTTCACGTTGTACCCGGACGCCTCGAAGGCGGTCGTGACAGCCTGTTCGGTGCACTGGTCCTCTTTGCGCAGGGTGAGGCCGTACGCGAACTCGCTCCAGCGCTTGGCGAAGCAGTGCTGCACCTCCTCGGAGGCGGCGAGCTTCTGCACCAGCTCGATCGGCCCGCTCACGTCCCCCAGCGTGCCCGGGACCGTGCCGCTCGGGTCGATGACGACGTCGTTCTCGGTGGTGCGGTACAGCCCGACCGCGTCGTAGTTCTCGAACGCGAAGCCGACCGGGTCCATGAACTGGTGGCACCCCGCGCACGCCTTGTCCTTGCTGTGCTGGCTGAAGCGGTCCCGCGCCGTCGCGCCGGAGTACGGATCCGGCGGCTTCACCTTCTCCAAAATATCGCCGGTGGGGAGCGGGATCGGGATGCACATGAGCTTCTGCAGCACGAACGAGCCGCGGACCACGGGGTTCGTGTTGTTCGAGTGCGTCGTCCCGGCCATCACGCCCGCCTGGGTGAGGAGCCCGAGGCGCTGGGTCGTGTCGAGCTCTACTTTTTGGAACTCGTCGCCCTTCACCCCGGAGACGCCGTAGAACGCCGCGAGCCGCTCGTTCATGAAGGTGTACGGGGCCGTCAGGATGGACGCCCAGGAGCCGGTCCCCTCGAAGATCTCGTGCTCGAGGAACCGCTGTGTCTCCTCGCGCATCAGCGAGCCGATGGTGCGAGAGAAGGTCGGGAACGCCTCCGCGTTCCGCTCGAGATCCGCGAGGCTGCTGATGGGGAGGAGGTTGTCGAAGAAGAACCGGATGGTGGGCCGAGACCGGTCATCGTCGAGCATGCGCTCGGCGTGCTTGCGCACGCCCTCCTTCGTCGAGAGCTCACCCGCCTGCGCGGCCATGCGCAGCTCCTCGTCGGGCATCGTGCCCCAGAGCAGGTACGAGAGCCGCGTCGCCATCTCGTCGCCCGTGGGTCGGCGGAGCTGGGGGCGCTCGGGGTCGGGCGTTCCCCATTCGATGCGGTAGAGGAAATCTGGCGATTGGAGCAGCGCCTCGATCATCGTCGCGACGCCGGTGGCGAACGTCGCGTCGGTCCGGCCGACGCTGTACAGCGCGAGGAGCTCCTCCGCCTCGCCGCCGGCGAGCGGCCTGCGGTACGCGAGCGGGGCGAGGCTCTCGATGATCGTGCGCGCGCACGCCGCCTCGTCCGCCGCCGCCACGTTGCGCGCGCAAGGGGCGAGCTTCGCGAGCGCCTCCGGGGTGGCGGTCGCGCGCTGGGCGACGCCCTCCGCGACGGTGCCCAGCTGCTCGGCCAGCAGGCTCGAGACCGACAGCGTGTCCGCGTCGTTGCCGAAGCCGTTCCCCACGTCCTCGCTGGGCAGCGAAAAGGCGGGGTTGGTCGTGTCGCCCAGGAGATCGCGGACGGTGTTGTTGTACTCGGTGCGCGTGAGCCGCCGCAGCGGCGCTCGCCCGGGGTACACCACGCCGTCCTTGCACGCGAGCGGGGCCCCGGTGGTGGGATCCTTGACGTCAGGCTCGTCGCCGGGCTCGGCGCCGGAGCCAGGACCACCCACGTTTCCGATGCAGCCGCTGGCCAGGAGCAACGCGGCCAGGATCGCCGACCGAGAGCCTCGGAGAGGACGCGCCTGCTCGTGATGTGAGGACCTGGACATCGTTGTCGCTCCTCGCCCGCTCCGGGCATGCTGAAGTTCTCTCATCGAACAACAGGCTTTCTTTACAAGAGGATCACAGGATCATCGCGCCGGCCCCACCAGCGGGGCTCACGGCGAAGCAGGGACTACCGGGATCGCTCTGGCGGATCCGTGTTCCATCGATAGAAATGCGGAATCGAATCCCGGGACGTGCTGCCATCCGGCGGGCGCACCCTCGCCGACCCGCCGCCGCCGGGCTCGGGCGTCCCGCCCGTGGTGCGGACCGATCGGGAGGACGAAGCGATCAGGAAGAGCAAGTGGAGCGCCCGCCATGCAGTAGCGGATCGCCCTCGGACCGGCTCACAACGTGAGCGAATATCGCCGAGGTGAAGTTTTCCTGTCGAAGCGTGAGCCTGCGCGTCGCGCCCGTGGGCGAGCTCACCGTAGTCCGCCGGCTCATCCACCCGCGCGCGCGGTGAGCCGATTCGGCGTGGTCTCGCTACTGCCTGACATGCGCTTCGCCAGCCCGGCCGGGGAGCCTGCCGAACCCCGTGGGGTCTTGCCGGCGTGGCGTGGTGTCGCCGCGGGTGGCAGCCATGCAATCCACACCGGGGAACACCGCTGCGATGGCCTCCGGCCGTGTGCGACGAGCTCCTTGCAACGGAGACATGGGCTCGATACCGTGGCTCCCCCGCGCGGTCGCTGTGCGGGGATCATGAGCCCCCGGAGCGATGCCGTCGTGCGCAGAGCCAGCGTTGCCATCGCTCCTCCGGAAGCCGAGCGGGGCGGCCCCGACGACCGCGCGCTGGTGCGCGCGCTCGTGGCGGGGGAGCCGTGGGCGGCGGCGGCGGTGTGGAACCGGCACGCGCCGAAGGTGTTCCGGATCGTGGCGCGGGTGCTCGGGCCGGGCGCCGACGCCGAGGACCTCACCCAGGACGTGTTCGTGAGCGTCTTCTCCAAGGTGCCCGGGCTGAGGGATCCGGACGCGCTCGGGAGCTTCATCGTGTCGGTCACCCTCCGGATGCTCAAGTGGGAGCTCCGGCGACGGCGCGTGCGGCGGATCCTCCATTTCGCGGAGAGCGCGGAGCTCCCGGAGCAGGCGGTGGAGCCGGTGGACAGCGAGGCGCGCGAGGCGCTCGGGCGCCTCTACGCGATCCTCGACACGCTGAACGCGGACGATCGGACCGTGTTCGTGCTCCGGCACATGGAGGGCATGAGCCTGCCGGAGATCGCGGAGGCGGCCCGTGTGTCGCTGGCCACGGTGAAGCGACGGCTCAGCCGGGCCACGGAGCTCGTGTCGTCGCGCGTGGAGCACGACGCGTCCCTCGCCGGCTACTACAAGAAAGGGACGGCGCGAGATGAACCGTGACGAGGGGAGAGAGCCGGAGCTGAGCGCGAACGCCGCGCGCCTCGTCGGGCTCGCGTGCCGGTCGCTCGGCGAGATGTCCCACCAGCAGCGGACGCGAGGGCTGCTCCGCGTCGCGGAGCGGACGGCGTCGCGCCGGGCGCTCCGGCTCTCGCCCTTCGGGGCGGTCGCGCTCTCGATCGCCGTGGCGGCCGCGGGCTTCGTCGCCTTCGGGCGGTGGCAACGCAGGGCGCCCTCCGAGCTCCTGTCCTACGAGGTGGAGGGGGGCGTCGCCTCGCAGGACGGCTCGCTCCAGGCCGACGCGGCGAGCCGGCCGAAGCTCCGGTTCTCCGACGGCACCGAGGTGGAGCTCGCCGAGGGCGCGCGCGCGCATCTCGCGTCGGTGACCGGGCAGGGCGCCCGGGTCGCGCTCGACCGGGGCGAGGTCCGCGCGCACGTGGTCCACCGGTCTGGGACGCAGTGGCTGTTCGACGCGGGGCCGTTCGTGGTGACCGTGACCGGGACGGCCTTCGCGCTCGCCTGGGCGCCGGAGGACGAGCGCCTCGATCTGCGGCTCGAGAATGGCGCCGTCACCGTCAGCGGGCCGCTGTCCGGCGAGCCGATCGCCATGCGCGCCGGGCAGTGGCTCACCGTGCGGCTGCGCACCGGCGAGGTGCTCCTGCGCGAGCTCGGCGCGCAGAAGGGCGCGGAGGCGGCGCCGAGCTCCGCCCCGCCGCCCTCGGGCGGCGCCGAGCTCCCCGGCGCGAGCGCCGAGCTCCCCGGCGCGCCGCCGGAGGGCGAGGCGCCCGCGGCCCCGCGCGCGGAGGCGGCGGCCGCGCCGAAGCGCGACTGGGCCGGGCAGCTCGCGGCCGGGCAGCTCGACGCCATCGTCGACGAGGCGCAGCGCCGCGGGCTCGACCAGACCCTCGCGGCGTCCAGCAGTGCGGAGCTCTCGGCGCTCGCGGACGCGGCGCGCTACACGCGGCGGGGCGACGTCGCGCGGCGGGCGCTGCTCGCGCAGCGCCGGCGCTTCCCCGCGACCCAGCGCGCCCGGGAGGCGGCCTTCCTGCTCGGCCGCCTCGCCGAGGCCCAGGAGGGAGGCGCTGCGGCGCTCCCGTGGTTCGAGACGTACCTCAAGGAAGCGCCGCAAGGGGCCTATGCCTCCGAGGCGCTCGGGCGCAAGATGGAGATCGTGCGGCGGCTCCACGGGGATGCGCAAGCCGAGATCGTCGCCCGGGAGTACCTGCGCCGGTTCCCCGGCGGGACCTATGCCCAGGCAGCGCGGACCCTCGCTCGGGAGCCGTGAGGTTCGCGCGGGCGAAAGCGCTCTCCGGGGCCCTCGCGCTCCTCCTCTGCGCCGCGAGCCCCGCGGCGTCGGCGGAGCCTGCGCGCGTGGTCCTCGTGCGGCCCAGCGCCGCCGACCCGTCGATCTCCGAGGCGCTGATCCGCATCCACGGGGAGCTCGTCGCCGATGGCTTCGATGTGGAGCTCCTCGGTTCGCAGTCGGCCTCCGCCCCCCGGCCGGCGATGGACGACGCCGGGCAGCTGGCCGGCTCCGCGGCCCTGATCGGGCTGTTCCTGGCGCCGGACGGTCAGGCCGCCGAGCTCTGGGTGGTCGACCCGCGGACGAACGAGACGCTCGTGCGCCGGATCGACACGCGCGGCGAGGCACCGGAGCACATCGCCGAGGTGCTCGCGGTGCGCGCCGTCGAGCTGCTCCGCGCGAGCCAGCTCGAGCTCCTGATGTCCTCGCGGCGCTCCGCGGCGCCCGCCGCCGCGCCGCCCCCGAGCGAGGTGAGCCGGCAGGCGCCTCGACGGGAAGAGCGGCCGCTCGACCCGCCGCGCCGGACGATGTGGGGCGTCGAGCTGGGGGGCGGGCTGCTCGTGAGCCCGGGCGGCATCGGCCCGGCGCTGCTCGGGGTCGCGCGCCTGCGCGTCGCGCCGCTCGCTCCGATCGAGGCGCGCCTCTCGCTCGCCGGGCTCGGGACGGCGCCGCGCGTCGCCGGGCCGCAGGGCAGCGCGACCGTGCAGCAGCGGTTCGGGCTCGTCGAGCTCGCGGCGCTCCCCTGGCCCGAGCTCCGCTTGCGCCCGAGGTTCTCGGCCGGCCTCGGGGTGCTCCACGTGGCCGTGGACGGCGAGGCGTCGTGGCCGTACCGGGGGGTCCACAGCGCGCAATGGGCGTTCGCCGCGGACGCCGGCGCCGGCGTCGAGCTCGGGATCGTGCGGCGGCTCGACGTCGTCGTCGAGGCGCACGCGCTCGTCGCGCACCCGTATCCGGTGGTCCGCTTCGTCGAGACCGAGGCGGCGCGCGTCGCGCGCCCGGCGCTGCTCGGCAGCCTCAGCCTCGTGGGGTGGCTGTGATTCGGAGGACGGCCGCCCCGCGCGCCTGGCGGTGGATGCTCATCGGCTGTCGATGTCGCTGAGCAGGCTGCTCGCCTGCGGAGAGGCGCCGGGCGTCACGGGCCCGCGCCGCTGGTGCCGGTGCCGGCTTCGAGCGGGGTCAGCTTGAACTGCTGGCTGGCGCCGCCGTTGGAAGCCCTCTGGACGAGGGCGGTGCCGTTGGAGGGCGGGGAGCCGTAAGCGTCGATGACCTTGCCGCTGAGGCGCGACGTGATGCGGACGGCGCCGCCGCCTGCCTCGGTGACGGACCATTGCTGATTGGCGTTGTCGTGGCAGGTGTACTGGACGATGGCGGCGCCGTCGGCGGTCGACGCGCTGCGGACGTCGAGGCACTTGTCGCTGTGGACGTTGCGGATCCGGTAATACCCGCCGTCCATCGCCTCGAAGCGGAACTGCTGGTTGGCGCCGCCGTTGCAATCCCAGAGCTGCAGGACGACATCGTCGGCCGTGATGACGGCGGCGTCGACGTCCACGCAGAGCCCGCTCTGGACGCCGACAAGGGTGTAGTTGGTGCCCGTCGAGATGTCCGCCTCGACCTCCGCCGGGACGGCGTGCTGGAAGAGCTCGGCGACCTCCGCCGGGGCGAGCGCTCGGCTGTAGATCGCGATGTCGTCGACGTCCCCGACGAGGAGCCGACCCTCCTGCGGCCGTCGGCCGACGTAGAGGCTGGTGGGGCCTGGCGAGATCGTCTTCTCGACGGGCACGGTGCTGTGGAGCCGCCCGTCGATGTAGAGGCTCATGGTGAGCGCCTCGCCGTCGACGACCCCGACGGCGTGCGTCCACCGCTGGAGCTCCAGGCAGGAACATAGGATGGCGTGGTCGTCGGAGATCTCGGGCCCCTTCCAGAACCCGAAGCGCATGCCTGGCGCCTCGCCGTCGTAGTCGACGCTGAGCTCCCATCCGCCGGCGTTCTCCGTGCTGATCACGGTCCTCAGCGTGTCGTCGGCGGGGGGCTGGTCGGTCAGCACGCGAACCCACGCCGAGGCGGTCCAGCTCGAGGTGGCGTTCGGGAAATCGCCCACCGTCATGAACTCGCCCTCGTCGAAGTGCAGCGCGTGCCCGAACCGGCCGTCCTTCACCCACGTGCCGCCGGTGAGCTCGCCGTGGCGCCGGTTGCCGGACCGGTCGGTCACGACCGTCCCTTCGCCCTCGTCGAACGGCCAATACGCGACAAGGTCCTGCGTCAACGTCGTCGTCGTCGCCGGCGCGACGGCGTCGAGCGGCGCCTTCTCGCAGGCCGCGAGCCCGAGCGACGCGACCGCGGCCACCCAGCGGCGCGCCGCGCGGCCATGAGGCGCCGCCGCGGAGCCCGGCGTCGCGGCCGGACCCCGGCGCGGGTGCCGCGTGTTCGAGCGCGTCATCATCAGATCTTCACGCATAGCAGGCGACATGACAGAGCGTAAAGCCCGCCTGTCGGGCGCGACAGGGGGAGCGCGGAGGCGCCGCGTGGCCGCTCTCGCCGGGCGAGGCGGGCAAGGACGCGCTGGGCCCGCTCGTGGAAGCGCAGCGCGCGCAGGTGGGGACGTAGGTGCTCGGCTCGTCGCAGGCCGCGCGCGTCGCGGAGCTGATCCGCCGGTCCGATCCGGACGCCGTGATCGTCGAGGCGGACGCGGCGCTCGCGGCGGAGGTCGCCGCAGCGCTGGAGGCAGAGCCGGCGGCGGCTGCGATCCCGGGGGTAGAGCGCGTGCTCGCCGTCCAGCTGGGGCACCGGCGCTCAATCCCCTGGCTGGATGGCGACGGAGTATCCGCCGTCGGCCATCACGATGGAGCCGACCATGAAGCTCGCCTTGTCGGACGCCAGGAACGCGACGACCTCGGCGATCTCCTCGGGCGCGGCCGCGCGACGGATGGCGCGCTTGCCCGGGGGGATTTGCTATCCTCGGGCATGACCGCATCCGCGCCGAAGGCTGCCCGCCCCGCGACCTTGGAGGATCTCCTCGCGATCCCGGAGGAAGAGCGGCGCCACGAGCTCATCGAGGGCAGCATCGTCGAGAAGGGGGCCGCGACCGGAGAGCACGGGGCCGTGCAGCGCAAGCTCTCCGCCTACGTCGACCCCTACGATCAGCGGCCCGGCGGGCGCAGGCCCGGGGGTTGGTGGTTTGCCACCGAGGTTGATGTCCACGTCGATGCCGCGAACACCGTCCGCCCCGACGCGGTCGGCTGGCGGCGAGACCGCGTCCCGGAGCGCCCGCGCGGTATCCCGATCATGGTGCGCCCCGATTGGATCTGCGAGATCCTCTCGACGAACAAGCGGAACGACCTCATCAAGAAGAAGCGCGTCTATCACCGGCACCAGGTGCCACACTATTGGATCATCGACCCCGAGGAGGAGACCCTGGCCGTCTACCGCTGGACGCAGGAAGGCTACGTCGAGATCCTCGCCGCCGAGCGCGGCGAGCAGGTCCGGGCCGAGCCGTTCGAGGCGACCCCGCTGCAGGTCGGCGTGCTCTTCGGCGACGACGAAGCCGACGAGCCCGCGCGGGAGCCCTAGTACAGCGCTCCCCGAGCTCCGCGCGCGCTCGTAGACCCACGGCCTGCGGGGCCGGGCACGCGCTGGACCACCATGTGTCAATCGACCGGATAGCCCCGCCACATCCAGCGCAGCGTGTCGGGGAGCGTCTGCTTGATCACTCTCCCTTCGCAGTGGCCGGCGCCCTTCGCGTAGACGAAGCGGTAATGATACCCCTTCTCCTTGAGGATCGCCGCCACGCGCTGGTTCGCCATCACCCAGTTGTGGTGGCTGGCTTCATCCCTGGTGCTGCCGAGGTCGTTGTCGCCGACCTGCAGGAAGATGCGCAGCGGCTTGCGCGGGCTCTCCCGGATGAGCCCCTCCGTGTACTCCCAGGCGCCGTCGGGATACTCGGCCTCGGTCGGCGCGCGGGGGTTCTGCTGGTCGACGAACGTGCCGGAGTAGGTGACGATCTTGCGGTAGGTGTCGTGGCCGAACCAGCCCATGGTCAGCGCCGCCGCCCCCCCCGAGCTGCATCCGTACGTGGCGCGGCCGTCCGGGTTGCTCGTGAACTTCAGGTTGGGGTACGCGGCGTGGACGGCTCGGTCGTTCTTGACCGCCTCGAGGAGCTCCGTATCGACGAACCTCTGATAGGCGTCCGACATGGTGTCGTATTCGAGCCCCCGCTCGCTGCCGTACGAGTCGCCCCCTCCGCTCGCGGCGAAGATGGCGATGACGCTCGGGAAACGGTTGTTCGGGTCCGCGACGAGGTTGTTGATCGTGTTGATGATCTCGTTCCTGTCGCGCGCGTCCTGGACGACCATGAACGGCGCCTCCGCGCCGTCGACGTACGTCGCGGGGATCGCGACCTCCACGCGGCGGTTGAAATCCCCCTTGGCGTTGTCGTTCAAGGTCGGATCGTGGCCGGTGAAGATTTCGCTCTCCCGCGATGACAGGGAAAACGTGAACGTCCGCCCCTGGGGAACGCCGTCGATCCTCTTGATCTCCGGGGCGTCCTGGTAGTTCGGCCCGATCTCGAAGTCGCCGTCGCCTTCGGTGCCGACCGGATCGACCGTCCCGCCCTGTCCTCCACCGCCGTTCGGGTCCGGGTCGTCTGTGCCGCCCGTGCCCGAGGTGCTGCCGCTGGTGCTCGAAGAGCTGCTGCTGCTGCTGCTGCTGCTGCTGCTGCTGCTGCTGGGAGAGCTGCTGCTGCTGCTACTCGAAGAGCCGTTGCTCCCTTTTCCTCCGCTGCCGCCCGAGCCGTCGGCGGCGCCGTTGTCGGACCCGCAAGCAGCGATTGAGAGCGCGACGAGGAGCGATATAGTGCATGTGCTCGAGCGGATCATGGATCCTCCTTGCGCCGGTCGGCGGACGTGAAGCCGATCGTGACGTTCGCGTGAGCGCGCCGGCGCCGCCGGGCAGCGCCGGTGACCGTCGACGAGCTACTCGGTGGTGAACCGGAAGACGACCGTCTGCGCGTAGCGCTGGCCGGGCTGGAGGATGACCTCGTTCTTCCAGGCCGGGACGTTGATCGAGTTCGGGAACTTCTGCGGCTCGAGGCACAAGCCGCTGTACTGGGTGTAGACCGCGCCGCCCTTGCCCTTGATCGACCCGTCGAGGTAGTTGCCGGTATAGAACTGGAGCCCCGGCTGATCGGCCTCGACCGTCAGCACCCGACCGGTCTTCGGATCCTTGACCCGAGCCGCCTCGCGGAGCTTGTGGGGGTCGCCGCTGACGACGAAGTTGTGGTCGTATCCGACCGGCTTGCCGCCCACGGCCTTCAGGTCCCTGCCGATCGGCTTGGCGGCGGTGAAGTCGAGCGGCGTCCCCTTCACCGGCTTGATCTGGCCCGAGGGGATGTCGGTGGCGTCCGGCGGGGTGTAGCTGTCGGCGTGCAGCGTCAGCTCCTGGTCGGCGACGGAGCCCGAGCCGTGCCCTCCCAGGTTCCAGTAGCTGTGGTGGGCCATGTTGACGATCGTGGTCTTGTCGGTCGTGGCCGACATCTCGACCCTGAGCTCGTTCTCGTTGGTGAGCGTGTAGGTCGCCGTTGCGCTGACCGTGCCGGGGTAGCCTTCTTCCCCGTCCTTCGATACGTACGTGAGCTTGATGGACGGGCCCTGCGGCGTCTCGGTCGCTTCCGCGTCCCAGACGACCTTGTCCCAGCCCTTCTTGCCGCCGTGCAGCGTGTGGGCGCCGTTGTTCGCGGAGAGCTTGTAGGTCTTGCCTTCGAGCTGGAACTGCGCGTTCTTGATGCGATTGGCCACGCGGCCGACCGTCGCGCCGAAGTACGGGCTGCTCTTCAGGTACCCGTCGAGGTTGTCGTGGCCGAGGACGACGTCGCCCATCTTCCCCGTCCTGTCGGGGACGTGGAGCTCGGTCACCGTCGCGCCGTAGGTCATCACCTTCGCGACCAGGCCGTTCGCGTTCGTGAGCGCGTAGAGGAGCACCTCTTTGCCATCGGCGTTGCCGAAGGGCGCCTTGGAGACGGAAGCGGGCTTTGCGTTCACGGCTTCACCACCAGGTGGCTCGGATGTGGCGGCCGGGGCCGCAGGAGAGGCGTCCGTCGCGGGGGCCGCCGCCGGCGGCGCTGCCGCAGGGGGCGTGTCGACGGTCCGCGCGCCGCCGCATGCGGCGGCGATGCACGCCGTCATCGTCAATCCGAGCCACGATCTCGTCCCACAGTTCGCCATGCTGTTCCCTCCGCCAGGATCGGCTCACCTGGATCGGCTCCACCCGAGCGAGCGCAGCGCGGGCGAGCCCCCGCGATCCCGCCATGGCTTGCGTTTACGACACCCGAGCCGGGTCAGCCCAGAGATCGAGCCCGGTACCAAGGACCAAGAGTCCGGTGCGCACGACGGCCACCCGGGACAAAGCGGAAGGGCACCCCTGAAGCGAAATTGTGAGCGTTAACATCGTTCATGTCAACTCAAATGAACCGAACCGGCGCGAGGCGAGCCTCGATCCAGAAATTGGAATCCACATCGAACAATACCGTGACCCTGCGCCCGTCCTCTTGACGCGCCGCTCCGGAGGAGGACTTGCCAGCCATCGGACGTCGACGATGTCGGGCTTGGCCGCGGATGAACAGATCCTCGTTGACATGAAAAATGTGAGCGTTCACAATATGGGTTCGTACTTCGGCTTTGCCCTGAGGGGGGTCGCCATGCATACCGGCTCCTTCGTCATCGGGATCGAGCTCGGCTCCGACCCCGAGAGGGTTGCGTTCGTATCGATGGTGCGTGCGAAGGCTGCCGCGTCGATGTCACCGCGGCGCATTGGCATGATGGCGACAGGTCTGTCCTCGATCGGTACCTTGGCGAGCTCCGACGCGACCGGCGCGGCGGTCGCTCCGTCGACGGCTCCGCCCGCCGACGCGGTCTCCGCCGTCTCCGACGATGAGGCCGCGCCGCTCGACTTCGTTAAGGTGTACCGCAAGCTCTTTCCCCTCGTCGGGCGGACCGTGCGCCGCCTCGGCGTGGACGCCTCGGCGCACGAGGACGTGTGCCAGGAGGTGTTCGTCGTCGTGCACCGACGGCTCCCGGAGTTCCGGGGCCGCTCCTCGCTGAAGACGTGGGTCTTCGGGATCGTGGCCAACGTCGTTCAGGCGCACCGGAGGTCGCTGCGCCGCCAGAGCCCGGCCCACCGCGGGACAGGAGAGATCGTGGATCCCGAGCAGCTCGCAGGGCCGAGCAACCTCAGCCCCGACGAGGCCATGGCGAGGGCGGAGACCGCGCGCGTGGTGCACGACCTCCTTGCGTCGCTCGACGAGGAGAAGCGCGTGGTGCTCCTCCTCGCCGAGCTGGAAGAGATGCCGGCGGCGGAGATCGCGGAGGGGATCGGGGTGAACATCAACACCGTGTATGCGCGGCTGAGGGCCGCTCGACAGGCATTTTCCGACGCGGTGCATCGCCACCACGCCAGGATCCGAGGAGGCCCTCCACGTCCGCCCCACACCCGGGCAGCGCGAGGAGCAACACCATCACCGTAGTCTTCTGCGCGCAGGGCACGGCCTGATCTTCTCGAGGCCGCGAGGTCGATTTGATCACGAAATCCGCGCGCACCGGTCACTAGGGGGGAATAGCCGATTCCAGACGCGGGAGCCGATGATGACGTTCAGATTGGACCGAGTGTTCGCGAGTCCCTGGCTCGCCGCCGGGGGATGCCTCCTGAGCATCTCGTGCACTGGCACCCTCGGGAGCGATGACGCTCCGGGGCAGAGCGATGACGTCCCGGAGCAGGACGCCGCCCTCGCCGTAGACGGGATGCCTCTGCACCATATGACAGCTTCGGAGTACAATTCTACGGTCGCCCACCTCCTGGGAACGAGGCTGAGGCCCGCGGACGGCTTCCCGGCCTTCGGCGCGAAGGGCTTCGACGCGAACGTGAGCGCGCTCTCGAACCTCTCGCAGGTCCTGGTCCAGGGGTATTACGACGCCGCCAGGAACCTCGCCGAGGACGCGTTCTCGAACGAGGCGCAGCGCGCCAAGATTCTCGTGTGCGACCCGGCGCAAGGCGAGGACGACGGGTGCGCGCGCGAGATCATCGAGCGCTTCGGGCTGCGCGCGTTCCGGCGCCCGCTCGAGGCGGCGGAGGTCGAGCGGTACGCGGCGCAGTACACCCACGCGCGGACCGCCCTCGAGATGTCCGCCGTCCAGGCGGTGCAGCACGTCGTCCGGACCCTGCTGACGTCGCCGCATTTCCTCCTCCGGATCGAGCTGGGCCCCGACTCGGCAAAATCGCCGGGCGCCCTGGGCGGCTACGAGATCGCGTCGCGCCTCTCCTACCTGCTCTGGAGCTCGCTCCCGGACGAGGCGCTCTTCGACGCGGCGGAGGCCGATCAGCTGGCCACCGAGGGCGAGCTCCGAGAGCAGGTGGACCGCATGCTGGACGACCCGAAGAGCGCCGCCTTCTTCCAGAACTTCTTCGGGCAGTGGCTCGGCACGCGCACGCTCCCCAGCCACAACGCCGACGCGACCCGGTTCCCGCGCTGGAACGACGAGGTGAAGGGCGCGATGCTCGACCAGGTCAACGCCTACTTCGCCGAATTCACGACCGGCGGGCGGACCTGGTCCGAGTTCCTCACGGCGCCCCACCCGGAGAGCCGGCTGGTCGAGCCGCTCTACGCGAACGACCCCGAGGGCGTGCGCCAGGGGTTCCTCACGCTCCCGGCGTTCCTGACGCTGTCGTCCCGCGCCGACCGGACCTCTCCCACGTCCCGCGCGAAGACGATCCTGGAGCAGTTCTTCTGCGTGCCCCTGGCGCCGCCCGCCAACGTGGACATCCCGGAGCTCGGCGACGCGGGCGGGGACGAGGGCCCCGTGGAAAATGTGCGCCAGGCGATCGAGAAGCACCGCGCGTCGCCCGACTGCGCGAGCTGCCACGACGTGCTCGACCCGATCGGGCTGAGCCTGGAGAACTTCGATCCGATCGGCGCCTACCGGACCGCGTACCCGAACGGCGACCCGGTCGACGCGACGGGGGTGTACGAGGGCGTGGCGTTCAAGGACATCTCCGGCCTCGTGCCGGCGCTCGTCGAGGGCGCCCGGTCGGGGATGTGCCCCTCCGAGCAGCTCTTCAGCTATGCCCTGCGCCGGCGCCCGAGCGGCGACGACAGGACCAGGCTCAAGGAGATCGCCGAGCGCTGGGGCGGGGGGACGATCGCGGATCTGGTGAAGCAGGTGGTGACCAGCGATGCGTTCCGCCTTCGAGCGAAGGGCAAGGCGCGGTGAGGCCGCGCGCGTTGTTTCTGCACGAGACGAGGCACGAAGGAGCGATGGGCACATGAAACGCTTGATGACACGCAGGAACCTGTTGCGCGGCGCGGGCGTCTGTCTGGCGCTGCCGTGGCTCGAGAGCCTCGCGCCGCGCGGGGCGCGCGCGGGGGAGCCCGGCACCCCGAAGCGCTTCCTGCTCTGCACCTTCCCGAACGGGGCGCCCCATCACTGGTGGGAGACGGCCCCGGCGTTCGGAAAGACGTTGAAGGGCGCCGACTTCAAGCTGCCGAGGGTGCTCGAGCACTTCGCGCCGGTGAAGTCGAAGATGCTCATGATAAGCCGCCTCGGCAACTACACGTGGAGCACGGAGCAGCACCCCTACATCGAGCCTTCCCACTCGCGGCTCGGGGCGGCGCTCTCGACCTGCGTGGACGCCGATCAGCTGGGGAGGGAGGCGCGCCAGGACCTCGGCGAGTGGGTGGGCAACGGCGTCTCGGTCGACCAGCTCATCGTCCAGAAGGCAGGCCCGGAGCAGGCGACCCGCATCCCGTCGCTGCAGACGGGGCTCGCGGTCAAGCCCGGCTTCTTCGACCAGCGCAGCTACGCCTACAACCAGGTCGTCTCCTGGAAGAGCCCGCGCGAGCCGCTGAAGCGCTCGGTCAACCCGAAGGCGGTGTTCGACGCGCTCGTCGGCGCGGGCGCGGGGTCCAACGTGCCAGGGCAGAGCGACGAGGAGGCCAGGATCGAGGCGGAGCGCCGCGCGGCGACCGAGAAGAGCGTCATCGACGGCGTGCTCGCGGACGCGAACTCGCTCATGAACCGGGTCGGCTCCGGGGATCGCAAGATCGTCCAGCAATACCTGGACTCGCTGCGCGAGATCGAGAAGAACGCGACCCGCGTCCAGTCGACGATGACGCCGGGGCAAGGGAGCCTCGGCTGCAGCCCGATCAGCCAGCCCGGCGTGGTCCCCGAGCCGCCGGGCCAGGCGGAGGGGCTCAACGAGAACGACAACACGGGAGCCGGCCCGTACAAGCACGAAGATCACGCGAAGGTCATGATCGACCTCATCGTCATGGCCATTCAATGCGACGTGACGCGCGTGATCACCCACATGCTCGACGACATGCGCTCCGAGTTCGAGTATCGGTGCATCCCGGAGGACGTCCGCGCCAAGGTGGGGCTCGCGTACAGGAGGGAGAGCAGCCTGCACTACCACTCCTCCCAGCACGCCGCCGGCAACCTGGACCGGGCGACCCAGGATGGCCGGTACAAGATCGTCCAGCAGAGCAACCTCGACTACGCGGCGATCAACTGCTGGCTCAACCAGAAGAGCGCGCAGCTCGCGCAGCGGCTGGACGCGATCCCCGAGGGCGACGGCACGGTGCTCGATCACTGCGTCATGGTGCACATGAGCGAGATGCGCTCGCACGATCACGACGGGTACGACCTGCCCATCGTGCTCCTCGGCGGCGACGGCGTCTTCTTGAACGACGCGCACGTCGCCTACGGCGCCCTCGGCAGCGATCGCCAGCTCCGCGATCTGTGGTTCACCATCATGAACCAGTACTACGGCCTGGGCGTCACGTCGTTCGGCGAGGATCGCCGCGGCGCGCCGAACGCGTTGCTCGAAGAGATCCTGCGGTAGCGCGGCGACTCCCGTCTCGGAGCGCCCGCCTTCGCGCGGGCGCACCGGCTCCAGCCGCCGCTTGGCGGCGGCGTCCACACTAGCTGCGCCATGGTATCGGTGGCACACGCTCAAGCAAGCGCGGCCAGGCGGCCCGCCATGTACCGCGCGGGCGACGTCCCGAGCGCTTTGCGAAACATGGTCACGAAGCTGCTCGCGCTCTCGTAGCCGAGATCCAGCGCCACGCTTTGCACGGTCGCGCCGCGGGAGAGCTTCTGGATGGCGAGGATGATGTGGAGCTGCTGGCGCCAGCGGCCGAAGCTCAAGCCCGTCTCCTCGACCAGGAGACGGTTCAAGGTGCGCTCGCCGACGCCGATTCGCTTCGCCCACGCCTTCGTCGTCGCGCCGTTCGCCGGATCGGCGGTCATCGCGTCCACCAGACGACGGAGCCGCGGATCGGTCGGCATCGGCAAGCGATGCTTCTCGATGGAGACGGTCGCGAGCTCGTCGAGGAGCACGCTCACCAGGCGCGCGTCCGGCCCTTCGAGATCGTAGAGCGCGGGGCGCGTCGCCAGGCGCAGCAACAGCTCGCGGAGGAGCGGCGTCACCGACACTGCGCAGCAATCCTGCGGGAGGCGCGGCGCCGCGCCGGGCTCGACGAAGACGCTGTAGCCCTCGAGCGGCGCGCGCGCGCGGATCCGATGCGTCACCGACGCGGGGATCCACAGCGCCGATTGCGGCGGCACGATCCAGAGGGCGCTCGACCCTTCGCAGACCAGCTCTCCGCGCACCAGGTACATGAGCTGCGATTCGCGGTGCGCGTGAGGCTCGCTCTCGAGCCCGCCGCTCGCCATGCTGAGCCCGATCGCGTTCACCGGCCGCGCGACCGCGGTCTTCCACCGCCCGCGCGCCTCGAGCGCGAAACGGGTCGCGAGCGACTCGAACGACGCCGCCGCGCCATGGGGCTCGTTCGCCACCTGGACGTCTCCACGGATCGTCCAGCCCGTCGGATGCGCAATCCGTGTCGCCCCCGAGCTCCGCCGCTTCGCTGCCATGACCGTTTTGATAAACAATTTGTCTTGATTGCGCAATGCGGTCAGGGCGCCGGTCCCTTATGCTCTCTTCCCATGAAATTCGATCCCTTCGCCGTCCTGCCCGACGGGCGGGTGCGCGCCGTGCTGCGGCGCCTCCACGACGACGCCGACCGGCAGGTGCCGGGCGTCGTCCTCCACCTCCTGCCGAAGCTACCGCGGATGCTCCTCGGCCGCCGCATCGACGCCCCGGGCACGGAGCTCGACTACGCCGACAAATACCTCGCGATCGGGAGCGACCAGGGCGCCTTCTGCTACCTGACGGCGCGGGCGCTCCGCGCCAGGACGATCGTCGAGTTCGGCACGTCCTTCGGCGTCTCGACGCTGTGGCTGGCGGCGGCGGTGCGCGACAACGGCGGCGGCCGCGTCATCGGCACCGAGCTCGTGCCGGAGAAGGCGCGGCGCGCGCAGGCGAACCTGGAGGAGGCGGGGCTCGCGTCCTTCGCCGAGATCCGCGTGGGCGACGCGACGGAGACGCTGCGGGCGGACCTCGGCGAGGTGGACTTCATGCTCAACGATGGGTTTCCCCTGCGAGCCCTCGACGTGCTGAAGCTCGTCGCCCCGGCCCTGCGTCCGGGCGCCGTGGTGGTGACCGACAACGTCGGCGTCTTCAAGGCCGATTACCGCGACTACGTCGCCTACGTGCGCGATCCGCGCCACGGCTTCGCGTCGATGACGGTGCCCTTCCGCTCGGGCACCGAGTACTCGGTCCGGCAGCCCGCAAACCCGGGCTGACCGAGACCAGCGGCAGCCCCGAGAAGGCGCGCGCGACGGCGTCCCGGTCGCGGCTCGCGACGGCCCACCGCGCCCCGTCGACGGTGCTTATGTCGAGCGAGCCAGCGCCACCGCGTCGGGACCGGCCGGAAAACGGAGCTTCCCGGTCGCGTCGTTCGCGGCGCGCCACACCACCTCGGCCACGTCGGACTCCCTCGTCACCGCGGACGGCTGACCGAGAGAGGCGAAGATGCGCTGCGCGAAAGGCGCGTACGCCTCGGGGAGCAGCCCCTGCATGCGGGCCCCGCCGTTGCTCGTGAAGCTCGTGCTCGGGCCATAGCCCGGCTCGACCAGCTTCACCCGCACATCGAACTCCGCGAGCTCGAACGCGAGCGACGCGGTGAACCCCTCGATGGCCGTCTTGCTCGCGGTGTACACGGCCACCAGCGGCATGGGCGCCAGCGTCGCGCTCGAGGTCACGTTCACGATCACCCCCGACCTGCGCGCGCGGAGCTGGGGCAGCACGGCCTGCGTCATCGCCATCACGCCGAAGGTGTTGGTCTCGAACACCTCGCGCACCGTGGCCATCGGCGTGACCTCGAAGGCGCCGAAGAGCCCGATGCCCGCGTTGTTGACGAGCACGTCGATAGGCCCGCTCGCCTCGATCGCGGCGGCGATGCTCTCGGGCTTCGTCACGTCGAGCGCGACCACGCGCAGCCGGTCCGATCGGGGCAGGACGCCCTCGCGCGGCGTTCGCATGGTGGCGACCACGTTCCAGCCCTGCGCGTGGAAGTGGCGCGCGGTCTCGAGGCCATAGCCAGAGGAACAACCAGTAATGAGCACCGTCTTCATCGCGTTATCTCTCACCTCGTCGCCCTCTCCGGGACGTGCGGTCATCGTCGAACGAACGCCATTCGTCGCATTCACGTCGACCTCTTTGCCGCGGTGCGCGGCGTTCATGAGGGTAAAGTAGTCGCGGTGAGCCGGACGATCTATCGTGTACAGTCCGTATTTCGTTTGCTAGAGTCCGGGCGTGAACGATCCGCTCTCGGAGGTCATCGCGCTGCTCCAGCCGCGCGCCGTGTTCTCGAAGGTCATCAGCGGAGCCGGCCGCTGGGGTGTTCGCTACTCGGACTTTGGCCAACCGAGCTTCTCTGCCGTGCTCGAGGGCCGCTGCCGTCTCGATGTCGACGGTCAGCGGGCCGTCACGCTCGAGGCAGGTGATTTCGTGCTCCTGCCGGCGACGCCGGGCTTCACGCTGTCGGGCTTCGAACCGGTGAGGCCGGAGCGCGTCGACCCCAAGGTCGCGCCCGCGCCGACGGGCGAGGTCCGCCACGGTACGCGCGGCGGACGCCCGGACGTGCGGCTGCTCGGCGGCTATTTCGTCTTCGACTCGCCGGACGCGGCCCTCATGGTGTCGCTGCTGCCGGCGCTGGTGCACGTGCGCGGCGTCGAGCGGCTCTCGGTGCTCGTGCGGCTCGTCGGCGAGGAATCGAACGAGCAGAAGGCCGGTCGCGACCTCGTGCTCACGCGGCTCGTGGAGGTGATGCTCATCGAGGCGCTGCGGGCGACTCCGGGCGACGACGCGCCTCCGGGGCTCCTGCGCGGGCTGGCCGATGCGCGGCTCGCGCCGGCGATACGGCACATGCACGGCCAGCTCTCGCGCTCGTGGACGGTGGCCGATCTCGCGAAGACGGCGGCGCTCTCGCGCTCGACGTTCTTCGAGCGCTTCACCCGCGCCGTGGGCCTGCCGCCGATGGAATACCTGCTCGCCCTGCGCATGGCCGTCGCGAGGGATCTGCTCCGGCGCCACGACCTCGGGATCGCCGAGGTCGCCGAGCGCGTCGGCTACGGCTCGGCGAGCACCTTCAGCACGGCGTTCAGCCGGCACGTGGGCCAGCCTCCGAGCCGCTACGCGCGCGCCGGCTAGAACCACGGGAAGCTCGCGCCCCTCGGTGTGTCGCAGCTCACCGCGGAGGGGCCGCTCTCGGGGAGCTCGCGCGGAGCGTGAGGATCGCGGACCCTGCTCCGCGAAGCCCTCGCGGTCCGATCCGCGCGCTTGACAACCCATAAGCGGTGGCTTATATGTTGAGCATGCAGCGCGCGGCCGCGGCCGAAGACAAGATCTTCCAGGCGCTGGCTGATCCCAGCCGCCGGGCGATCTTCGAGTCGCTCACGCGCGGCGAAGCGGCGGTGAAGGACCTCACGGCGCGCTTCGACATCTCACAGCCGGCGGTCTCGCAGCACCTCGCCACCCTGAAGGACGCCGGCCTGGTGAACGCCCGGCGCGAAGGGCGCTGCGTCTACTACCGGGTGGAGCCGCGCGGGATGAAGCCGCTCATCGACTGGATCGCACACTACCGCGCCTTCTGGACGGACCGCATCGATCGCCTCGAAGCACTGCTGGAGAAAATGGACGAATGAGCCTCATCGACAAGACCGCCCCATCGCAAACCGAATCCATTTCATTCGAATTCGATCTGCGCCATTCGCCGGAGAAGGTGTGGCGCGCGCTCACCGACCCCGAGCTGCTCGCCGAGTGGCTCCTGCCCGCCGTCGGGTTCAAGCTCGATCCCGGGGCCGTGTTCACGTTCAAGACGCAGCCGTACCCCGGTTGGGACGGCACCGTGGACTGTCGCATCCTCGAGATCGAGGCGCACAGGAAGATCAGCTACACGTGGAACGTCCCTTTCCTCGACACCGTCGTGACCTTCACGCTCACGCCCACGGCGTCGGGCACCCGCCTGTCGCTCGAGCAGTCGGGCTTCAAGCCGGACCAGAAGCAGAACTTCGGCGGCGCGCGCTACGGCTGGAAGATGATGGGCGGAAAGCTCGTCGAGCTGCTCGCGAGGCTCCCGTGAACAAACTGGTTCGAGAGAGCCACCGCTGGGTGTCCATCGCCTTCACGGTGACCGTCATCGCCAACTTCGTCGCCTTGGCCTCGGGACAGGGGCAGCCTCCCGCCTGGGTGACCTACTCGCCGCTGCTCCCGCTCGCCTTCCTGCTGTTCACCGGTCTGTACTTGTTCGTGCTGCCGTATGCCGCCAAGTGGCGCAGCGGGCGGCGCGCCGGCTGAACGGGCGGCCGACCCGGGGGGATCTCTTCACAACCGTCGAACCTCCATGACAGGATCGCGAAACATGACCGCCTCCAGCCAGCACCCCGCAGACCGCCACGACCTGATCCGCGTCCAGCGCGCCAGGGAGAACAACCTGAAAGACGTCAGCGTCGAGATCCCCAAGCGGCGGCTGACCGTGTTCACCGGCGTCTCGGGATCGGGCAAGTCGTCGCTGGTGTTCGGCACCATCGCGGCGGAGTCGCAGCGGCTGATCAACGAGACCTACAGCGCGTTCGTGCAGGGGTTCATGCCGACGCTGGCCCGACCCGAGGTCGACGTCCTGGAAGGGCTGACGACCGCGATCATCGTCGACCAGGAGCGGATGGGCGCCAACGCCCGGTCGACGGTCGGCACCGCCACCGACGCCAACGCCATGCTGCGCATCCTCTTCAGCCGGCTCGGGAAGCCGCGCATCGGGTCGCCCAACGCCTTCTCTTTCAACGTCCCCTCGGTCCGCGGCGCCGGGCAGATCGTGGTCGAGAAGGCCGGCGGGAAGAAGACCGAGTCGCGCACGTTCGAGGTCAACGGCGGCATGTGCCCGCGATGCGAGGGCATGGGCTCGGCCTCCGACATCGACCTGTCCCAGCTGTACGACGACAAGAAGTCGCTCAACGAGGGGGCGATCACGATCCCCGGCTACAGCATGGAAGGCTGGTACGGCCGCATCTTCAGGGGCTGCGGCTTCTTCGACCCGGACAAGCCGATCCGCAAGTTCAGCAAGAAGGAGCTGCACGACCTGCTCCACAAGGAGCCGACCAAGATCAAGGTCGACGGCATCAACCTCACCTACGCAGGGCTGATCCCGTCGATCCAGAAGTCGTACCTGTCGAAGGACGTCGACGCGCTGCAGCCGCACATCCGGGCGTTCGTGGAGCGCGCGGTCACCTTCACCACCTGTCCCGAGTGCCGAGGCACCCGGCTCAACGAGGCCGCCCGGTCCTCCAAGATCAAGGGGATCAACATCGCCGACGCCTGCGCGATGCAGATCAGCGACCTCGCCGCGTGGGTGCGCGGCCTGAACGAGCCGTCCGTCGCGCCGCTCCTGGCGACGCTGCGGGAGACGCTCGACTCGTTCGTGGAGATCGGGCTGGGCTACCTCAGCCTCGACCGGCCGTCCGGCACGCTGTCGGGCGGCGAGGCGCAGCGCACCAAGATGATCCGCCACCTCGGGTCGTCGCTCACCGACGTGACCTACGTCTTCGACGAGCCGACGGCCGGGCTGCACCCCCACGACATCCAGCGGATGAACGAGCTGCTGCGGCGGCTGCGCGACAAGGGCAACACCGTCCTCGTGGTCGAGCACAAGCCGGAGGTGATCGCGCTCGCCGACCACGTCGTCGATCTCGGCCCCGGCGCCGGCACCGCCGGCGGCAAGGTGGTCTTCGAGGGCACCGTCGACGGGCTGCGGGCCAGCGGCACGCTCACCGGGCGCCACCTGAACGATCGGGCCTCCCTGAAGCCGTCGGTGCGGACGTCATCGGGGGTGATCAAGGTGCGCGGCGCCCGCACGCACAACCTGAAGAACGTCGACGTCGACATCCCGCTCGGCGTGCTGGTGGTGGTGACCGGCGTGGCCGGGTCGGGCAAGAGCTCGCTCATCCACGGCTCGGTGTGCGGCCGGGAAGGGGTGGTGTCGGTCGACCAGACCCCGATCCGCGGCTCGCGGCGGAGCAACCCGGCGACGTACACCGACCTGCTGGAGCCGATCCGCAAGGCGTTCGCGAAGACCAACGGCGTGAAGCCCGCCCTGTTCAGCGCCAACTCCGAGGGCGCCTGTCCGACCTGCAACGGCGCCGGGGTGATCTACACCGATCTGGCGATGATGGCCGGCGTCGCCACGGTCTGCGAGGAGTGCGAAGGCCGGCGGTTCCAGGCGTCGGTGCTGGGCTACCGGCTCGGCGGGCTCAACATCGCCGAGGTGCTCGACCTGTCGGTCGACGACGCGGCCCGCTTCTTCGGCGCCGGCGAGGCGCGTACGCCGGCCGCGCACGCGATCCTGCAGCGCATGGCCGACGTGGGGCTCGGCTATCTCCGGCTCGGCCAGCCGCTCACCACGCTGTCGGGCGGCGAGCGGCAGCGGCTCAAGCTCGCGACGCACATGGGCGAAGACGGCGGCGTCTACGTGCTCGACGAGCCGACCACCGGGCTGCACCTGGCCGACCTCGAGCAGCTGCTCGGGCTCTTGGACCGGCTGGTCGACGCCGGCAAGTCGGTCATCGTGATCGAGCACAACCAGGCCGTGATGGCGCACGCCGACTGGATCATCGACCTCGGGCCGGGCGCGGGCCACGACGGCGGGCGGATCGTGTTCGAAGGCACCCCGGCCGACCTGGTGGCGGCGAAGTCGACGCTCACCGGCGAGCACCTGGCGGCGTTCGTCGGCGGCCGTCCGAAGGCCGCCTCAGGAGGTGCGCCCGAGCCGCTCCGGGCTCGTCGTCAGAGGGCGTGACCTCGCTCGCCGGTCGTCCGCGATCCCCGACGGATCCGGCGTTGAGCGCGCAGATCCGCGTGACCGAGCAGGTCCTCGCGGAGAGCGGCGCCGCGGGCGGCTCAACGGCCGAGCTCGGGCCTCGGACCTGCGCACCTGGTGAGCAGGGCCTCGACCTGGTCGGCGGGATCGAGGGAGTACTCGTAAAAGTCGCTCGGATCGAAGAACGAATACGTAGAGCCGCTCGACTCCTTGTCCCCCGAGGTGGAACGGTAGATGTTCCCCGCGGCGACCAGCGTGCCGTCGTCATAATAGTGCGGGCGGTTCACCGTATCGAACACGCTGTTCTCCAGCACCATGTTGGTGCCGCCGCGCGCGTAGTTGCCGTAGGAGCTGATGCGCTGGAGCCAGTTGTTGTAGAGGTGGGCGCGGAGCACGTTGTCCGTGCTGGGGTTGCGCTGGTTCAGGTCGCGGAACCAGTTGTGGTGGATGGTCATCTGCGCGGTGATGTTCTCCGTCCAGCCGATCCCGAACGCCTTGTTGTGATCGCTCAAGATGCTCCAGGACACCGTCAAGTACGAGGTGTCCTTGCGGCTGTCGATCATGCCGTCGCCGATGTGGTGAAAGCGGCAGTGGTCGATCCAGACGTGGTGGGCCGTGTCCATCTGGACCCCGTCGAAGTCCTGCGTCTTCCCTTCCCAGTCTCCTTCGACGAAGGTGTCCCCGATGGTCAGGTTCCGCAGGATGACGTTGTGCACGCCGCTCCCCAGGAAGAACCCCCCCTGGGAGATCTCGGCCGTCGCGCCCACGCCCACGATGGTCTTGTCCGACGCGACCGAGATCTCCTTGCCCCTGGGGGACATCGTGATCTTTCCCTGGACCCGGATCACATAGGGCTCGGACGCGCCGGCGTACTTCTCGAGATCGGCCTGCGTCGTCACCGTGACCGTCTCTCCATCTCGTCCGCCATAGGTCCCGTCTTGGCCCTCGCCGCTCACGCTGGCAAAGCCCTCCAGGGTCAGGGGACAACCCTCGCTGTCGACCGCGCCGTCCGCGCCTCCGGCTCCGTCGCCGCCCGCACCACCCGACCCCGCGCTCGGCTCGCCGCCGCCCGCTCCCCCCGAGGTGCTCGCCGATCCGCCGCCCCCCGTGCCTCCGGGGCTCGGATCTCCACCCGTGACCGAGCTTCCGGCGGCCGAGCTCTCTCCGCTCGCCGCACCGCCCGTCGTCGCGCCCGTGCTCCCGCTTCCCCCTGCCAGCGAGTCGATGCCTCCCGGGCCGTCGGGCTCCGAAGTCCCGCAGGCGAGGGCGAGGCCGAGAGGGGAGAGCGCGAGGAGAAAGGAGGCGAAGAGGTCGTGCTTCATCGCTCTTTGATCGTTCTTTGGTCTCGGGTGACAAGGGTCGATGAGAGGCGCGCTCAGTCCGCGAACGTGGGCCTCCAGGGCGCGAGCATGCCCTCGACCGTGTAGCGCGCAGCCTCGGCCGCGCCGAGCTGCCTGGACTCCGGGGCTCGCTCGCTCGGCTTCGCGCCAGGTCCCGTGGTCATGTACTCGGCGAAGCGCGCGGTCGCGAGCGTGTTGTCGCCCATGCGGACCCAGCCCTGGGGCGCGATGTGCGCGCCGAGCTCGGTCCCGAGGTAGACGGTCGCGCCGTAGGGCCTCCAGTTGCGACCGAGGGCGACCGAGCCGGACCTGACCGAGCCGGCCGCCGTGGCCCGTCCTCCGAGGAACACGATCCCGAAAGGGATCGATTCGTCCGTGCTCGGCGCCGTGATCGCCGACCCGCCCGCGGCGTTGTGCATCGTGCAGTCCTCGAAGACGGCCGTGGCGCCCCCGAAGATGAAGTCGACGCTGCCCTCGATGTAACAGTCCCTGAAGTACTGTGTTCCGTTCTTCACGTAGAGCGTGTCCTGGTGACCGAGGGCCCGGCAGCGACGGAACTGCACGCGGCTCCCGGAGACGAGGAGAGCGACGGCCTGGATGCCTGGGCCCGTGCTGTTGGCGAAGGTGATGTTCTCGACCGAGACGTCGCTCGCGGAGATATTGACGCTGAAGCTCCCCGAGGTGCCCAGCGTGCCCCCCGCGCCGTTCGAGGTGCTGGCGCTGTCGCCGTAGGTGAGCACGGTCGTCTCCGCCCGACCTGCCTGGCCGCAGAGCGTCAGGTGGGGGCGGTCGACGACGAGCTTCTCGGCGTAGGTCCCAGGGGCGATGCGAATGACGGTGGGCGTCGTGTTCGACCTGGCGACGCTGTTGATCGCGGCTTGAACCGAGGTGAAATCGCCCGAGCCATCCCGGTTCACCTCCACGAGCGGCCCACCTGTCACGCTGTTGCAGTCGGACGCGCCGCCGCCGCCGCCCGAGCCGCCTGCGCCTGAACCGCCGCCGCCGTCGCCGCCGGTCCCCGAGCTGCCGCCCGTGCCGGCGCTCGCGCCGGTGCCAGCGCCTCCCGAGCCGCCGGGCGACACCGTGCCTCCGCTCCCCGTCGTGCCGCTCGATGGCCCGCCGGACGCGGTCGTGCCGCTCGACGGCCCGCCGGATGCGGCGGACGCGCCGCCTCCGGCCGCGGAGGCCAGAGGGTCGGCGTCCGGCTCGCTCGAACAGGCGAACGAGCAGAAGAGAGCGAGAGGGCCCGTGCAGATCCACGCGATCGCCCCGAGTGAACGATGGTGGAAGGTTCGACTGCTGCCGGAACGGCGGAAGAGCGCGCTGAAGGGAAACACGACGGGTGGTTGTTCGAGGGAGGCCGGACCCGTCAAAAAAAAGCGGGCGCTACTCGCGCGCGAGCGGCAGCGCCCAGGGCCCTCCCGCGCCGGCGCGGGAGATCACCTGGGGAAAGGCGTCGCTCGCCCGCTCGGGCGCGTAGTCGTAGGGGGGCGTGAAGACGTCATCGGCTGGCTCCTCGCCCCCGCCGCCCAGGTGAACGCCGCTCTCGTCGCGGTAGAGGTTCGAGCCAGGGACGGCCAGGAGGAGCCCGATGGCCGTCGAGCCGCTGCAGGTCGAGCGCCGCGTCGCTGCCGCGACGTTCTCGAACACGCTCGCCTCGAGCAGCACCTGCCCTTCGCACGAAGAGCCGACCGCCCACTCCGAGATGTTCGAGAACACGTTGTTGAAGAGGTGGATGCGCGCCTGGGATCCGACCGCGAGGGGGGCGCGCGTGCTCGTTTCATCGAAGCGACAGTGGTGCATCGTCACCTCGGAGTCGGTGATCGTGGAGGCCCAGCGCTCGCGGCCGCCGCACTCGGCCTCGTTGCTCCCGTCGAAGTGGACATAGGAGACGGTGACCGCGCTCGTGCCCGCGAGGATGTCGGTAAAGGCGTCGCTGATCCACTTGACGGTCGCGTGATCGATCCAGACCCTGGAGGGGTGTGTCAGCGTGAACGCATCGCCCGCTTCGAGCAGGCCGGCGTTCAGATCGTAGAGGGCGAGGTTGCGGATGATGACGTTCTGGCTCTCGTCGAGGGCCATGGTCACACCTGGCAGCGCCGCGCCGCGTCCGAGCCCGACCAGCGTCTTGTTCGGGCCGAAGCGGAGGATGCGATCGTCTCGCGTCGCGCCGACGAGCGGGCTCGCGCAGGTCGCGTCCCCGGTGAGGACCTGATAGAACGTCTTCTCGGCATCCTCCGAGCAGGCGCTCGGACAGACCTCGATGTCCACGACGTCCGAACCCTCGCGGCGGAAGTCGTGGATGCCTTCGGCGAGCAAGAGCACAGCCGGTTCGTCGGAGCGGGCGAGCCTCTCGAGATCGGCCCAGCTCGAGACGAGCACGGGCGTCGCACCCGCGCCCCCGGTGGTGCCCTCGCCGAAGCCGACCGGCTCGACCCGTATCACCTTTCGGAGGGCGATGGGCCCCCTCGTCCCGGGCGCGGGCCCGATCCAGCGAGCCGTCGTGTTCGATGGAAAGGAACCCCCGGGATCGCAGCCCGGCAGATCTCCAGCGCTCCCCAGCTCGCGCGCGGCCGTCCAGCCGCTGTCGTCGTAGCCAGGCGCCGTCCAGCCTCCTTCCGGCGCCGTGCTCAGCTTCCAGTCGCTGCCGCTCCCGTAGCTGCGCTCGAGCTCGTCGAGCTGGACGAGCGCCGCGGGGATCCCCGCTGCGGCATGGACGCTCACGGCGATCACGTTCTCACCCGGGAGCAAGGAGAGGGGCACGAAGCGCGGGGCGCGCGCCGATTCGCTCACGGCGATGAGAGCACCATTGAGATGGACGCGGAAGGCATCGCGCGCCGCGATGGAGAGACCGGGGCCCTCGAGCGCACCATAGCTCTCGTTGACGAGCGGCGACGGCGCGAGCTCCTCTCCCTCCCCGAAGGCGGCGCCCGGAGGGAGCTCGTCGTCGGGCGGCTCGCCCTCACAAGCGAGATCCGTGAGGGAAGGAGAGCTGCCGCCGAGGCCCGCGTCCCCCGGGAGCCGCGTGGCCGTCTGGATGAGCTGGTCCTCACAGGAAAACCCCCAGGCCGCGGCCGAGAGCGCGGCGGCTCCGAGGACCCAGGTGCTGCGGGAGAGGCGCATAAGGAACGAGGCAAAGCTGGGGGGCCATGCCGTGGAGCGCAAGCAAAATGCTCCGAGTTTCCTGCGCCGATCCCGCGGGCCGGCAGCGGGCGAATTTTTTCTGGCGGGTCGAGACGCCCCTAAGTAACTAGGAGGGAGTGGCTCACCCCACGCGCTCCGTCCCACCGCCGCCGGTGCCCACCTTGGCCCGCTTTCCCGCCGAGAAGCGGTCGGACGCGAGCCTGGTCGCCGGCGTGGCCGCGGGAGAGCGCGAGGCCATGGCCGTCATCTGGGATAGGTACTCCGGCCTCGTGCGAGGTGTGCTCTATGGCGCCCTCGGCCCCGATACAAGCCTCGAAGATCTGGTCCAGGAGGTCTTCCTGTCCCTGATCCAGGGAGCCGCGCGCATCCAGGACGGGCAGGCCCTCCGTGGCTATCTTGCGACCATCGCGGCGCGGCAGGGGGCGCTCGAGATCCGGAAGCGCAAGATACGCCGCTGGGTGGGCCTTTCCCCGAGCGGGGAGCTCCCCGAGCGCGCCCTCGAGCGCGTCGACTTCGAGCATCGCGAGGTGCTCCGCGCCCTCCACCGCGTGCTCGACAGGCTGAGCACGCGCCGGCGCATGGCCTTCGTGCTGCGCCACGTGCAAGGCCTCGACATGCTCGAGACGGCCGCGGCCCTCGGCGTGTCCGAATCGACGTTGCGCCGGGAGCTCGAGAGCGCACGTGAGCTCTTGCGAAAGGCGCGTGAGCCAGCCCTCCAGGAGTTTTTGTCTCAGCGTGAAGGACTCTGGCCATGAGCGACCCCGGACGACAGCTCGATCCCGTTGCGGAGCTCCTGCAGCGCGCCGCTCAGCTGAGCGAGGCGGAGCGCGTCGAGGCGCGGGCCGCCTTTTTGCGCCGCGTCGACGAGGAGCAGGCTCGCGCGAGCAAGCCGCGGGCGATCGTGCGCTGGGCAGCGCCGCTCGCCCTCGCCGGGGGCGTGTTGCTCGCTCTCTTCCTCCTGCCGGAGCGAGGCCTCGACTATGTCGTCGAAGGGGCGGAGGACGAGAGCGGCTATGTGCGCGTTCCCCTCGATCACCCGGCCGCCATCACCTTCTCCGATCGGACGCAGATCCGGGCGGCGGCAGGGGCGCGCCTTCGCATCGACGAGATCAAGAACGAGAGCGGCGCCCGCATCTCGCTCGAACGCGGCCGAGTCGACGCCGAGATCACGCACACCGGTCACAGCGATTGGCGCTTCGTGGCGGGTCCCTTCGCGGTCCGCGTCACGGGCACGCGCTTCGAGCTCCACTGGGACGCCGACCGCGAGCGGCTCGAGGTGATCCTGCACGAGGGGTCGGTCGAGGTGGAGGGCTACGCCGGTTTCGGCGCCGTGAGCGTGCGCGCGGGGCAGCGCTTCGTGGGGGACGCGTCGGCGAGGACGCTCCTCGTCAGCGACACCGCGGCGCACGGCCCCGAGCCCGCGCCTCCCGCCGCGCAGGGAGAGGGAGCCGAGGTCGCGCCGGTGCCGCCGGGACCCGCGAGCTCCCCGGAGCCGAGCTCCTCCGGAGATCCGGCGCCCCTGGCCGCCCCGCCGAGCGGCAAACCGTCCTGGACCAAGCTCGTTTCCCAGGGCGAGTTCCGGCGCGTGGTCCAGGAGGCCGCGGCGCGGGGCGAGCAGGCTTGTCTCGCCTCCTGTGACGCCGCCGATCTGAACGCCCTGGCCGACGCCGCTCGCTATGTGGGGCAGGGCGAGCTCGCCGAGCAGGCCCTGCTCGCCCTGCGCGCGCGCTACGCGAAGGCCGCAGGGAGCCGCGCCGCCTTCTTGCTCGGGCGCCTGCACGAGAGCCGCGGCGCCGCCGCGCGCGCCAGGGCCTGGTACGAGACGGCGCTCCGCGAGGCGCCGAGCGGCCCCTTCGCCGCGGAAGCGCTCGCGGGAAAGATGCGCACGGTCCAGATCCTCGAGGGGCCCGCTGCGGCGCGCGCGGTGGCGCAGGAGTACCTGCGCCTCTTTCCGAGCGGGGTCCACGCCAAGACGGCCCGACAGCTCGCCGCGCAGCCCTGATCCATGGTCCAGCGGGCGCGAACGCTCCTCGTCCTGCTGCTGCTGCTCGTCTGCCCTCGACTGGCCTGGGCGCAGCGGGTGCTCGTCGTGCGGCCGCCCCCGCGTGACGCCGCGCTCTTCGAGGCCTTCGGACGGCTCTGCGCCGAGCTCGAGCTGCAGTCCTTCGAGGTGATCGTGCTCGGGAGCGCCGCGCGCCCGCCCGGGGCCGAGGAGCTCGAGCGAAAGGCGCAGGAGAGCGAGGCCTTCGCGGCCGTCGCGCTGAGCCGCGACGGCAGCGGCACGGCCGCCGAGGTGTGCATCGTGGATCGCGTGACGGGCAAGACGACGACGCGCAAGCTCCTCATCGACCCTTCGAGCGATGGCCCGATGCTCCTCGCCGTGCGCGCCGTCGATCTGCTGCGCGCAAGCCTGCTCGAGCTCGGCTCGGGCCAAGCCCCCGCGCGGGACGTGCTCGGCGTCGAGGCGCAGCCGCCCGCCCCCGAGGTGCTCCGCTTTTCCCAGAAGCCTCCCCGCTTCGAGGTGCGCACGGGCGGGCTCGTCCTCTTCACGCCTCCGGTCGGCGGCGGCGTGGGGGTGCAGATCGGGGCGCACTATCGCCTCGACGAGAGCTTCCGTCTCGGCCTGCTCCTGGGCGGCCCCCTCTTCGGCGCCGAGTTCCGTGCACGAGGCGGCGCCGCCCAGGTGCGCCAGGAGCTCGCGCTCCTCCGGGCCAGCTGGAACCTCGCGCAAGCAGCTGCCGGTCCTCACTGGGAGTGGGGGCCGCTCCTCGGCATCGGCGCCTATCACCTCCAGGCCACCGGAGACGTCGCGTTGCCGCTCGTGGGGCGCAGCGAGGCATCCTTCTTCTTTGCCGCCGACGCGGGGCTGAACGCCCAGTTCTTCTTTCTTCCGAGCGTGAGCCTCGGCTTCGAGCTCACTTGTCTCGCGCTCCTCCCGCGCCCCGTCATCGCCGTCGACCAGGCGCGCTCCGCGCCCATCGTCGCTCAAGCCCTGGGCACGCTCAGCCTGGGCGTCTCGTTTTGACGGAGCGGCGCGCGGGCGGCAGCTCGTATTCCGAGGTCGGCCGTGGCTCAGGGCATCGACTGGGTCACTCGTTCCGGCCGCGCGCCGACGCGACGAGCTCCTCCACGAAGCGCGACGCCGGCCGGGCGGCCAGCTCCTCCCACGTTCCGGCCTGCGTCACGCGCCCCGCCTCGAGCACGGCGATGCGCTGCCCGAGGAGCCGCGCGTCCGCCGCGTCGTGCGTGACGACGATCGTCGGGAGGGCGAGCGCCTCCAGGTACCCCGAGAGGAACGCCCGCACCTCGCGGCGGGAGTGGACGTCGAGCGCGGCCAGCGGCTCGTCGAGCAGCAGCGCCCGCGGGCTCACGGAGAGCGCGCGCGCGAGCGCCACGCGCTGCTTCTCGCCCCCGGACAGCGCCTCGGTCCGGCGGCCTGCGTGCTCGGCGATGCCGAGGTCGTGCAGCGCCGCGTCCACCCGCGCGTCGACGGACGCGCCCCTCCGGCGCGATGGATCGCTCCTCACCGCGAACGCGACGTTCTCCCGGACGCTGAGGTGCGGAAACAGCGCGTAGTCCTGCGGCACGTAGCCGATCCCGCGCCGCTCGACCGGCACGTCGATCCCGGCCGCCGTGTCGAGGAGCACCGCGCCCCCGATCTCCACCCGCCCCCGGTCCACGGGGAGCACGCCGAGCAAGAGCGAGAGCAGGCTCGTCTTCCCCGCGCCGTTGGGCCCGACGAGGGCCAGCGTCCCCTCTCCGGTCTCGATCTCCGCGTCGATGCGCAGGCGCCCGACCCGCGCCGTCACGCGGGCGCGCAGCCCCTCCGCTTCCGTCACGGCGCCGCCTCGCCGCGCCCGGTGGAGCGCCGCGCCGCGGCCCGCACGAACAGGAGCAGCGCGAACGCCACGACGACGAGGACCATCGACAGCGCCTGCGCCGCGCGCATGTCCGACTCGAGCGCCGTGTAGATGGCGAGCGGCAGCGTCTGCGTCCGGCCTTGCAGGTTCCCGGCGAACATGAGCGTCGCGCCGAACTCGCCGAGGGAGCGGGCCCAGCTCATGGCCGCCCCCGCGACCAGCCCCGGGGCCGAGAGCGGCAGCGCGACGCGAAAGAACACCCGGAGCGGCGACGCGCCGAACGTCCGCGCCACCACCACGAGCTTCGGGTCGACCCGCCGGAACGCGCTCGTCGCCGCCTGCACGAAGAACGGCGCCGAGACGAACACCTCGGCCACGACGACCGCCGCGGTCGTGAACGTCACCGACCACCCCTCCGGATACAGCCAGCCGGCGAGGAGCCCGCGCCGCCCGAAGGCGAGGAGCATCGCGACCCCGGCGACCGCGGGCGGGATCACGATGGGCAGCTGCACCGCCGTCTCGACCGCGCGCGCGAGGCGCCCGCGCGCGCGCGCGAGCGTCCAGGCGAGCGGCGTCCCGAGGACCACCACGAGGGCGAGGCTGGCCGCGGTGGTGACGAGGCTCAGGCGCAGCGCGGGCCAGACGAGGGGGTGGCGGAGCCCCTGCTCGACGTCCGCCGCCGTGGCCGTCACGAACAGCGCCAGGATCGGGACGGCGAGGAACGCCACGAGGACCGCGCCGATCGCGGCCAGGGCGCCCCGCTCCGCGCGCAGGCGCGCGCTCACGGGCCCGATCCACCCCCGGACGGCGCGAGGAACCCGGCGCGCCGCAGCGCGCTCTGCCCGGCCTCCGAGCGCACGAGGTCGACCCAGGCGGCCGCGAGCCCGGGGTGCGCGGCGCCGGCCACGACCGCGATCGGGTACTCGGCGACGACGTTGACCTCGGGCGGGATCGCCACGACGGTCACGCCGTCCTGCGCCGGCTGCGCGTCGGTCCGGTAGACCACGCCGACCTGCGCTTCGCCGAGGCGCACCTTGGTGAGCACCTGGCGCACGTTGAGCTCGCGCGAGGCGACCTTGGCCTCGACGCGCGCGCGGAAGTCCGCGCCCAGGGACGCGGACGCGCGATCGAGGATCTGCAGGGTGTAGCGGCCGATCGGGACCTCCGGGGCGCCGATGACGATGCGGGCCGCGCCGGGGAGGTCGGCGAGCCCCCGGATCGTCCCGGCGCTCTCGCGCGCGACGACGAGGACGGGCTCGTTGCGCGCGAAGACGACCGGGCCCACGGCGCGCCCGGATTTCACGAGCTCCTCCATGTGGCGCTGATCGGCCGAGGCGAACACGTCGGCCGCGGCGCCGTGCTCGAGCTGCGTGCGGAGCTCCTGGGTGCCGGCGAAGTTGAACGTGACCTCGACGCCGGGGTGAGCGCGCTCGAAGTCCTCGCCCATCGCGGTGAACACGTCCCGGAGGGAAGCCGCGGCGAAGACGGCGAGCCTGTCCTCGCGCGGGGCCGGCGTCGGCTCCGAGCGCCCGCAGCCGACGAGGGCGACGAGGCATGCCGCGAGGACCAGGCGCGGGAAGGCGCGCAACAGCTGTCGTCGGACGAGATTCATCTGCAAGGCTCCTGGGGGCCGCCGCCCCGCGCGCGCCGTCATGCCGCCCGCACCTCCGCGACCCGCTCGCCCGCCGGGCGGACGTCGTAGCCGAGGACCGACAGCTCGCGGCGGAACGCGCCCGAGACGAGCACGTCGAGCAGGCGCTGGACCCGCGCGTCGGCGAGCGACGCGCGCGGGATCGCGAGGTCGTAGCGCTCCTCGGCCAGGGTGACGAAGCCGAGCCCGAACGCCATCGCCGCGTCGCGCGTGGCGACGCCGGTGTCCGCCGCGCCCATGGCCACGGCGCGCGCGACGTCGAGGTGGCCGGCGGCCCGGAGCGGCGGCCTGCGCGCGAGGTCGAGCGGCAGCCCGTGGCCGCGCACCTCGCGCTCGAGGAGCCGCTGGGCGCCCGCGCCCGCCTCGCGCCCGACGAGGCGCAGGCCGGGGCGGCCGAGATCGACCGCGCCGCGGATGCGGGCCGCGTCCTCGCGGCGGACCACGAGGCCCGCCTCCCAGCGCGCGAGCGTGATGAGGGCGATCGGCTCGGCGTGCCCGAGGTTCCGGACGTCGGCGACGTTCGCCTCGCCGGTGCGCGCGTCGACGAGGTGGACGCCCGCGACGTGGGCGCGCTGCCGGCCGAGCGCCTGGAGGGCCGCGGTGCTCGACCGGGGGAACCAGAGGAACCGCCCCGGCCCCGGCCGCGTGTTGAGCCGGTCGGCGAGCAGCCCGAGGCCCGCCGCGCAGCCCATCACGACGACGTTGTCCTCGACCTCCGCGAGCGCCCGGAGGGGCTCGACGTCCGCCTTCCCGCGCCGCTCGCCGGTCACGATGCCGTCCGCCGCCGTCCGCGCCGCGTCGTGGTCGAGCGGGTAGGCCACCCAGCGGCCCGCGATGCGCGCCACCGCGGCGCGGCCCGACGCCGCCGGGGCGTCGAGCTCGGCGGCGATGGCGGCCGCCGCGCCCGGCGCGCCGAAGAGGTCCTCGACCTGGCCATCGAGGGCGCGCGCGATGCGCAGCGCGACGTCGACCGCCGGCGTCGCGCGGCCCGCCTCGATGGCGCCCACGCTCTGCCGCGTCAGCCCGGCGCGCTCCGCGAGCGCGATCTGCGACAGCCCGCGCGCCTCGCGCCGCTCGCGGACCCGGTTGGCGGCTCGGTCGGCCATGGCGCGTGATCTTTACACCGAGGAACGTACCCTTGTCACCGCCCTCGCGCGCGAGCGCCCGGCGGCCGAGCCATCCTGCTCGGCCGCCCGCGC
Source organism: Sorangium sp. So ce836 (assembly GCF_028553905.1). NCBI lineage: Bacteria > Pseudomonadati > Myxococcota > Polyangiales > Polyangiaceae > Sorangium > Sorangium sp. So ce836. The sequence continues at coordinate 2,285,355 of NZ_CP102233.1, forward strand.
AGGAGCGTCATGGCGCGCGGCTCCCGGGGGCAGCTTGCTCCCCGCGCCGTCCGGCCTAGCTTTTGAGAGGGGCCAGCCACGAAGGAGCGAGGGCCCTCTCGATCCGCTGGCCCGCTGGCCCCGTCGAGAGCAGGGAGGAACCTCGGTCATGCCGACGCGGACGCGCTTCGAGGCCACGGCGAGGAGGGGCTACGCCATCCTGACGCTGCTCCTGGCGATCGGGATGGCGTTCTCCATTCGACGGTTCTCGTCCGTGGCGGACGCTCAGACCCAGTGGCTGAGCGCGCAAGAGCGCAACATCACCCTCGTGGAGCGGCTCCGGTGGACCACCGAGCTCATCGTGTCTCACGGCAGGGGCTACCTCATCTCTGGAAATCGAGAGCTCCTCGACGAGGCCGAGGACGCCAAGGCGCGCTTTCGCGAGAACATCCGCGCGCTCCGCGCCCAGTCGCTCAGCCCGACGGCTCTCCAGCTGGTCGCGGACGTCGAGGCGGAGGCCGGGCGCTTCTTCCTGTTTCAGAGAGAGCTGTTCGCAGCCCGGGAGCGGACCGACGACGCGGGCCTCATCGCGCGCCGCTTCGACGAGGAGCTGCGGCCGCTTCGCCGAGCCCTCTATCGCTCCCTCGATAGCCTCGTCGATCACAAGGAGTTTGCCATCGAGGCCGCCTATGCCGGTGAGCGGGCGGAGCGAGCCCAGCTCGTGCTGCGGCTGTACGGCCTGCTGGTCCTCTTGGCGTCGGCCGGCCTCGGGATCGCGTGGTACTTCACGAAGCGCCTCGGCAACCTGTACCACCAGGTGCGGGAGGCGCGCGAGGCGGCGCGCCGGGCGGTGGCGGCCCGCGACGATCTCATGGGCATCGTGGCCCACGACCTGCGCAACCCGCTCAGCGCCATCACGCTGAAGGCCGCGCGGCTGCGGCGGGCGGCCGACCCCGAGCAGGTACGGCAGCAGGCGGAGTCGATCGAGAACGTCGCCAAGCGGATGGAGCAGCTCATCCGGACCATGCTCGACGCGGCGACGATGGAGGCCAGCAAGTTCTCGGTGACGCCCGCGCCGTGCGCCGCCGACGATCTCCTGCGCGAGACCCTGGAGCTGTTCGGGCCGCTCGCCGAATCCAAGCAGGTCCGGTTCGAGCAGAGCGTGAACGCGCCCGGGCTCGTGATCTTCGCGGAGCGCGGGCGCGTGCTCCAGGTGCTGTCGAACCTCGTCGGCAACGCGCTGAAGTTCACGCCTCAGGGCGGCCGCGTGACCCTCTCGATCGACCGGGAGGGGAGGATGGCCCGCTTCGCCGTCGTCGACATGGGGCAGGGGATCCCCCGCGAGGACCTCACGAGCATCTTCGAGCGGTTCTGGAAGGTGGAGGCGTACGAGGAGCGGGGCACCGGGCTCGGGCTCTACATCGCCAAGGGGATCGTCGACGCGCACGGAGGCCGCATCTGGGTGGAGAGCGAGGTCGGGCGCGGCACCCGGTTCTACGTCGCGCTCCCGCTCGCCGACCCCGCCGCGCACCGGGCGCCCGCCGCGGAGGAGGCGCCCGCGCTGCCCGCGGAGAGCGACCCTCGCGCGGGCGGGTGAGGCGCCCGTCGGGACGCGAGCCCCGCTCGGGGCGCCCTGCGCGTCATCGCCGCTCGTCGGCCGGCGCCTCCTCCCGGACCCGCGCGTAGAGCAGGACGTCGCCCACCCGCCCGTCCTTCACCACGTGCCGGCGCATCCGCGCCTCGAACGCGTAACCCGCCTTCTCGAGCACGCGGGCCGACGCGCGGTTCCAGTCGAAGATCCCCGCCTGGATGCGCTCGAGGCCGAGCTGCTCGAGGCCGGCCCGCGTCAGCGCGATCACCGCCTCGGTGGCCAGCCCGCGGCCCCAGTAGGCCGCGCCGAGCCAGTAGCCGATCTCGGCGGTGCAGCGGTGCACGTCGTCGAGGCGCTCGAGCCCGATCGCGCCGGCCGCCTCCCCGCCCACCACGATCGCCAGCGCCTCGGCCGGCTGCGCGCGCGAGGCGCACAGCGCCACCCAGCCCTCGGCGTCGGCGCGCGTATACGGGTGCGGAAAGCGATCCCGGACGTTCGCCCAGATGCGGCGGTCGTTCGCGTTCTTCACGAGCGCGTCCACGTCGGCCGCGGTCCAGGGACGGAGCGTGAGGGAGGGGGTCTCGATGATCATGGAGTCGGTTCCTCCGATCGAGCCTCGCCGGCTCGGGGGGCGGAGCGATCGAACAGCTTCACGACCATCTCGGTCCCGATGCCGGTCGCGACCATCCGCTCGCGGCGGTTCGAGAGCAGCGCGCCGAGCCACGGCACCGCGCCCCCGTCCCCGAGCGGGAGCTCGAGGCCGTCGTCCCGCCGGACGACGAGCTGGACGAACGGCCCGGCGTAGTAGCCGAGCCCCTGCAAGCGCGCGAGATCGTAGACGATCTCGATCTCCGGCCGCGCGCGCGCGAGCGGCTCGCCCACCTCGGCGACCCAGCGCTCGGCGCGCGCGACGGGCTCCGGACCGAGGCCGAGCGACCGCGCCGCCCCCACGTAGTCCGCCGCGGCGCGCGGCAGATCGACGGAGGCCTCGCGCAGGGCCGCCTCCGACGAGCCCGGCTCGTGCGCCTTCGCCCGCTGCGCCAGCGCGTCCGCGTCGAGGCCGCGCGCGCCGAGGCACGCCCGGACCACGGCCGTGTCGGAGAGGACCACGCGCAGGCCCGCCGCGCGGAAGCCGGCCGCGGGCAGGGCGCGGATGAGGTCGGCCCAGACGACGAGGTGCTCGAGCAGGGCGCGCCGCTCGCACGCGTCGTCCTCGCTCCGGCCCGGCGAGCGGGCCGCGGTCACCAGGGCGAACAGGCGGAAGTGCGGCGTGAAGCCGGGGTGCTTCGTGGGCTGCATGCGCAGCACGCGCTGGCTGGCGCAGAGGCGCAGCGGCTCGCCGCCCCGGGTCTCGCGCCGGCGCCGCGCCGCGTGCAGCGCGAGCCCGGTGGTCGGGTCGGCGGCGACCTCGGCGAAGCGCACCGTCGCGAGCACGTTGTTCGGCTCGACGCCCGCGCACGCCGTGGCGCCGAGCGGGCCGACCGGCGCGAGATCGACCGCCTCGAAGCCCGCCGCCGCCGCGTACGCCGCCGCGTCGAAGGCGTGGATCCGCCGGGCGTCCGCGGCCGACGCGTGGGTCATGGGCGCCCGCTCCGCGTGGTCGAGGACCTCGGCGAAGCTCCGCCGCAGCGCGCGCTGGCGCAGGCAATGGAGCAGCAGCGTGGTCAGCTCGTTGCCCGGGAGGCCCTCCGCGAGCAGCCGATCGAGCGGCTGGCCGGCGTGCGCCTCGGCCGCGCGGCGCGCGATGCGCGACGACAGCTCGCCCGTCTTGCCGCCTTCCGGCGCCCGTGGCCGACGCGCGGTGGCCTGCTCCGTTCGCGCGGCGGCTGGTGTCGTGAGGTCGTCGTCGTCGTCGTCGGTCGGCGTCGGCGTCGGCGTCGGCATGGCGGGCTCCTCGTGGACACCGTGACCCGGACCTGGCACCCTGGAAAGTGCCACGGCGGTCGGTTTCGATGGTGCCAGCGCCCCAGAGCTCCCACGCCCCCCACGCCTTCCTCCGCCTGGAGCGCGGCGCGCCGGCGACGCTGGCCGCCCAGCTGGTCGAGCAGCTGCGCCGCGCCGTGCTCGAGGGCGTCCTCCAGCCCGACCACATGCTGCCGTCGTCGCGCGAGCTCGCGCGGGAGCTCGGCGTGTCGCGCAACACGGTCGTCGCGGCGTACGAGGCGCTGGCCGCGGACGGCACGGTCCTGGTCCGCGCGCGCCGGGCGCCGGTCGTGGCGCACGTGCCGGTGCGCGCGGCGGGGCAGAGCGCCGCCCGCGCCCAGCCCGCGGCGGCCCCTCCGCGGCTGTCCCGGAGCGCGCGGCGGCTCGCGGCGGTGGTGCCTCCCGATCGGCTCGACGCGCTCCTCGGCGGCCGGCCGCGCTCGCGCCCGTTCGGCGTCGGCCTGCCGGATCTCGAGCTGCTCCCGTGGCGCATCTTCGAGCGGTGCCTCGCGCGCCGCTTCCGCTCGATGTCGGCCGAGGGCGCGCTCCACCACGATCCGCGGGGCGCGCTGCTGCTCCGGCGCGCGGTGCTCCACCACGCCGCGGTGGCCCGCGGCGTGCGCGCGACGGTCGACCAGGTCTTCATCACGGAGGGCTCGCAGGGCGCGCTGGACCTCTGCTGCCGCGCGCTGCTCGACCCGGGCGACGCCGCGTGGGTGGAGGCATCGGGGCCGCTCGCCCTGCGCGCGGCGGTGCGCATGGCGGGCGCCCGCCCGATCGCGGTCCCGGTCGACGACGAGGGGCTGCGGGTGCACGTCGGGGCGCGCCGGGCGCCGCGCGCGCGGGTCGCGTTCGTGTCGCCGGCCTCCGCGTTCCCCTCCGGCGCGCGGCTCACGCTGCCGCGGCGCATCGAGCTCCTGTCCTGGGCCGGCGGGGCGGGGGCGGTGGTCGTCGAGATCGACTACGAGGGCGAGCTGCGGTTCGACGGCTCCCCGCTGCCGTCGCTGCTCGGCCTCGACGTCGAGGGCGTGAACGACCGCGTGATCCACGTGGGATCGTTCAGCCGCTCGCTGTTCCCGGGGCTGCGCCTCGGCTTCATGATCGTGCCGCCGGCGCTGGTGCGCGCGGTGGCCCAGGTGCGCGCGGCGTCGACGCGGTCGCCGCCGTACCTGCTGCAGGCCGCGCTCGCCGACTTCATCGACGAGGGGCATTTCGCGCGCCACCTGCGGAAGCTGAAGCAGGCGACGCGGCGCCGCCGCGACTTCTTGCTCGCGGAGCTCGGGCGCGTGCTGCCGGGCGCGGTGCGGGTGCGCGCGCCCGCGGGCGGCTCGGTGCTGACGCTGGATCTGCCCGAGGGCTCGGACGACGTGGCCGTCGTGAGGGCGCTCGCGGCGCGGGGCGTGGACGCGATGCCGCTCTCGCGCGGCGCGGCGGGGCGCGCCAGGGCGTCGCGCGCGCCGGGGCTGATCCTGGGGTTCGGCGCGCACGCGGAGCCCGCGCTGGGGGAGGCGGCGCGGACGCTCGCGGCCGTGGTGGGCGAGGCGATCGGGGCGGACGGGCGGCGGTGAGGGGAGGGCGGCGGTGAGGGGAGGGCGGCGCTGGGGGGAGGGCGGCGGACGGGAGCGGCTGAGCGGCGGATCGGAGCGGCTCAGCGGCCGCCGGCGACGTCGAGGAGGGTGCCGGTGCAGTAGGAGGACTCGCTGGAGGCGAGCCACAGGATCGCGTGCGCGACCTCCTCGGGGGTGCCGGCGCGGCCGAGCGGCAGGCTCGCCTGGAGCCGCTCGACGCGCCCTGGATCGCCGCCGCTCGCGTGGATGTCGGTGGCGATGATCCCGGGCCGCACGGCGTTGACCCGGATGCCCTCCGCGGCGACCTCCCTGGCGAGGCCGATCGTGAGCGTGTCGACGGCGGCCTTCGAGGCTGCGTAATCGATGTACTCGCCCGGGGAGCCGAGCTGCGACGCCCGCGACGAGACGTTCACGATGGCGCCGCCCGCGCCGCCGCGGCGCGTGGACATGCGCCGGACCGCCTCGCGCGCGCACAGGAAGCTGCCGACGACGTTGGTGGCGAGGATGCGCTGCACGCGCGCCGCGGTCATGTCCTCGAGGCGCGCCTGCCGGTCGAGCACGCCGGCATTGTTCACGAGCGCCGTGACCGGGCCGAGGGCGCCGTCGACCGTCTGGAACAGGCGCACGACGTCGTCCTCGGCGCTCACGTCGGCGGCGATCGCGAGGGCGGCGCCGCCGCGGGCGCGGATCTCGTCGACGACCCTGGCGGCGGCGCCCACGTCGCGCAGGTAGCTCACGGCGACCGCGTAGCCGCGCCGCGCGGCGAGCAGCGCGGTGGCGGCGCCGATCCCGCGGCTGCCGCCCGTGACGATCATGATCCCGGCCATGGCGGGAGGTTAGCGCGGGTCGGCGGCGAGGACGGCGCGTCGCCGGGGGTCGCCGGCGAGAGCGGCGCGCCGCCGGGGTCGCCGGCGCGCTAGACTCGCGCCGGGCCGCCGTGCTCCTCGCGCGCGCCGCGCCCGCTGTCTTGATGGCCTCGACCCGCCTTTACGCCGCCGCTGTCCTCGCCGTCCTCTCGTCCGCGTGCGCCGGCCCGGGCGCGACGGCGCGGCCGGCGGCTCCGCCGGCGACGGCGCCGCCGGTCGGCTCGGCCGCTCCGCAGGCGCCCTCGGTCGCTCCGCCGGCGGGAGCGGCCGCCCCTTCGCGGCCCGCGCCTCGGGCTGGCGCGTCCGGGGCGCGGCCTCGCGCGGTCGCGGCTCCGAGCGCGGAGCCCGCCTGGGTGCCGCCGATCGTGCACACGCTGGCCGTGTTCACGGTGACCCGCAGCGTGGAGGCGGTGGTGTGGCCCGATCCGTTCGCCGACTTCCGCCTGGAGCGCTGGGGGTACCACTACGGCGAGGCGTTCACGAAGCCGCCGCTCTTCGACGCCGATCAGCCCGCGTTTCGGTGGGATCACGACCCGTGGCCGATCAACGTGATCGGCCACGCCCTGCTCGGGAGCGAGATCTACTTCAGGGCGCGGAGCTGCCGGTTCGGCGTGCCGGCCGCGGTCGCGTTCGCCATCGCCGGCACCCACCTCTGGGAGTACGGCTACGAGGCCAACGGCGTCCGCCCCTCGGCGCTCGATCTCGTCTACACGCCGCTCGCCGGGGCGCTCCTCGGGGAGCTCCGCCATGCGACCTGGCGCGCGGCGGCGGGGATCGAGAGCGCGCCGGCGCGCGTGCTCGTGCGCGCGCTCGTGGATCCGTTCGGCGAGATCGAGCGGGGGGTCGGGGTGTTCGACTGCTAGATCCGTGCGCCAGGAATCTCGCCAGGAACGCCGGTCGATGACGAGCGGTCGCGATCCGTTACTTTCGGCGGGATTTCGGGGGGGCGTGACGACGGATCGCACCCCCTAGATGGAATGAGGCAGCCCACGGCGCGCCTGGACCCATGATGCCGACCGTACCGACCCAAGCCTCTGCTCGACGCGTTCGCGCGGCGGGGCCTGCGAAGACAGCCCGCCGCACCGTGGAGGTCGGCCCATCGGCAGCCGAGGGTGCTGGAGTGCTCGGAGGCGTCAAGGGTTCGCGAGCGGAGCTCGCCGGCTCCGCCGCCCTTGACTCCCCCTGCGCGCTCCAGCCGGACAAAGCTGCGGGCGATGGGCGGACGGAGGCCTCCGGCGGGGGCTCCAGGCTCCGGAGAGGAGCGAGCAAGAAAGAGCCGCTCGGAGCAGCGAGCAATGTGGCTGACCTCTCGCCTGCAGGGTTGCCTGCGGGCACCCCCACGCGTTCGAGGACGCAGAAGACGGGGGCCCAGGAGAGGTCAGCCATGCGAAGTGTAGCGCTGGATCTGGGGGTCCATGAGATCTCATTCTGCGAGGTGGCGGGCGGGGCCGTGGTGCTACGGCGCACGGTTCGCTCGCTGGATTCGCTGCAGGATCTCCTCGGCCCGTCGTCCTCGCCGGCCCGGGTGGCGATCGAGGCCTGCCGCGAGGCCTGGGCGGTGCACGACAAGCTGCGCGACTGGGGTCACGACGTGCTGGTCGTCGACACCACGCGAGCTCGTCAGCTCGGCATCGGCCAGCACGGCCGCAAGAATGACCGCCTTGATGCCGAGGCGTTAGCGCGCGCCGTCGAGCGCGGGGGCATTCCACTCGCACACGTGCTGTCGCCTCACCGGCGGGCCATTCGCCACCAGCTGGCCGTCCGGCGCGCGTTGGTTGAGACGCGGGCCCAGTACGTCACTACCGTGCGCGGCATCCTGCGCGCTTGCGGACACAAGCTCGCGAGGTGCACCACCGAGGGATTCCTCACGGTGCTGAGCGCGGCAGCCTTGCCGGCCGAGACTCGCCAGCTCGTTGGACCTCTGGTGACAGCGCTGGAGATGCTCACCCCTCAGATCGCGCTGGCCGATGCCGCGCTCGAGCAGCTGTGCACCCACGAGCCGGTGATCGTGCGGCTGACCACGGCTCCCGGCGTGGGGCTGGTCGTCGCTGCCGCGTTCGTCTCGGTGGTGGACGAAGCCAAGCGCTTTCACCACGCCCACCAGCTCGCCTCCTATCTCGGCCTGGTCCCCCTGGAGGACACCTCCGGGGGGCGCGGCAAGCAGCGGCTGGGCTCGATCACCAAGCAAGGCAACGGCTATCTGCGCGCGCTGCTGACGCAGGCCGCGCACACGATCCTGCGGCACAAGAGCGGCGACGACCCGCTGCGCCGATGGGCAAAGGCCATCGATGAGCGCCGGGGTCGCCACGTCGCGGTCGTGGCGCTGGCGCGGCGGTTGTCGGGGGTGCTGTGGGCCATGTGGCGCGACGGCATGGTCTACGATGCGCAGAGCGCAGCGGTCGCTTCGGCCAAGGGCCTGCGGCTGCAAGCACAGTCGATCGAGCAGCAGGCGCAAAGCATGAAGGAGGCCGCGGCCAAGGCGCGCCGCCGGCAGCGCTCGATCGACAAGGGACTCGGCGTCGCTCGGGCAACGGCTCGGTCGAGGCCGGTCTCGACCTCAAGGAGGGCCTCGATGCACTGACTTTCCCCCTACGGGAACGTGCGCCACGAGCGCGTCACGCTGGGAGCGTGAAAGAGGGCCACGTGGATGAGCGCGGAAGCCTTCCGGGTGACCGGCCTGTGGGTCGAACATGCCGTCCCCTAGAATGCGCCTCCACGGTCCCGTTTCGGACCCCAGTGTGCATCCAGGCCACCAGGGCGACCGCCGGCCTGTGAATGCGGATCGTCGATCGAGCCACAGCTCGCTCCTGCGGACGCGACGAGGCGCTCAAGCACAAGCGGAACGACGCCCGACCAGGGCGAAGGGAGATGTCCATGCCGAAACGACCTGCACTGACGACGCCGAGCGCCGCCGCTGCCGAGCCGAAGCCGGCCAGCCGCGCAAAGAGAGCGCTCAAGCCCTTGACCTCAGGGCTGCCTCATCGTCGGGTGGCATGGACCCAACCCGGGCCCAACCGCCGAGCCCTGGGCCCGGGGAACTCGCGACGGTCGATCCATCGCCTCGAGCCGCCGTGGTTGCGTCGCTCGCCGGCACCCTGAGCCGTGCCGTCGCCCTCGGCGATGAGGAGGCAGCCCGGGTCGTTCACGAGGCGCTCGGTCGGCTGCTCGGGCTGCCGGTGGCACCGGAGGGCTGAGCAAGCTTGGGCCGAACGTCGAGCCCGCCGCTCGCGTCGACTCGCTGCCGGAGCCTTGCCGCTCGCCAGTGCCCGCAGGCTCTACCGGGATCGCCCGCACGCGGTGGTTGCGTGCCGAAGCGCCCCGGACCCGGCGTGTTGTCGAAATTCGCGGCGAAAACGCGCCCTCACCGCGTGGCGTGCGGCGTGCGGTGTCGGCGCCGTGTGGCCAGCGCGGCTCGCACCACGGGCGCCGTCTACGAGCGCCGTCGCCCCGAGGAGACGACGCTCTACGAGATCGTGCGCGCCAACATGGAGTCGCTGTACGGGGCCATCGACGACGGCGCCATCGCCGTCCGGATACCCAAGCACGCGAAGAAGGAGCTCGAAGCCTACCTCGACTGCGGGCTGCTCTGCTGCGGGTTCGCGCGGCTCCGGTGCGAGCGCTGCGAAGAGAGTCGGCTGGTGGTCTTCAGCTGTAAAGGACGCGGTTTCTGCCCGTCGTGTCTGGGCCGACGCATGTGTGCCACGGCGGCGAACCTGATCGAGGACGTCCTGCCCGAGGTGGCGCACCGTCCGTGGGTGTTGACGTTTCCGTTTCCGTGGCGGCGCAGGCTGGCGGGTGAGCGCGCCCCCGCCGCGCCGTGGCGTCACGCGCTCGTGACAGCTGTAACCCCTGTAACCCCGCGCTGTCGCGGGCGCGCGACACCCGGCCGAGGTGCCGCCCCGCGCGGCCCGCCCGCGCCCTCGCCCGGAAGCCCCGTTGCGCCGCCCGAGCGGGGCGCAGGGTCAGCCGGCGAGCGCCGCATGCGCGCGCGCCGGAGCTCCGGCACCGCGCTTGCGATGGGCGCTCGTCGACCCCGAGCGGCACGCCAGCCGACTCACCCACTCCAAAGACGACAAGGAGAAGCATGACGACCATGAACCTCGCCCACGTCCTCGCCTGCATGAGCTCTCTCTCCCTGGTGGCCTGCGTGGCCGGCGAACCGCAAGAGTCGCCCGAAGGGGCGCAGGGCCCGGACCTCGCCGACGCCGGCGCGCGAGACCCCCTCGGCGTCGATTCGAGGCTGTGGGCCTCTCGGCGGGCGCCACGCCCTGCGGCGACGACGCGCACGTCGCCTCGATCGCCGACGGGGTGGGCCGCTACCTGGCGTTCTGCGTGAACGCCTCGGGCCGCACGTCGGTCTTGCAGATCACCCCGGGTGGCGTCGCCCCCGTCGGGGCGCCCTCCGCCTGTGCGCTCGACACCTTCCTGGTCGCCTCGCCGGAGGGGGGCGCCTGGTACCGCTACACCGGCGCTTACATCGAATACTTCCCGGTGCCCTGAATCGAAGCCCCCGCGAGGGCGTCGCGCCGCACCGGCGCATGCCATCGAATGCCGCCCCGCGCGCCCTGGGTTCACGCCCCCTCGCGCGCGGGTAATGCTCAAATTTGAACATGAAGGTCGGAAGGCGGGAAGAGAAGATCAATGAACATTTCGCATTCATCTGAATTCTCTCTGGGCCAATGTGAGCACTACCCGCTCGCAGCGGGACGGGGCGGCATTCTGCCAGGCAAGCTCGAGCGGTTCGCCCAGGTGGCCGGGCACGAGGCGGCCTCGCCGTCCTCGTGCCCGCCTTCCTCGTCCGAGGTCTACTCCAGGGCGTTGGCGAACGCGTTCTTCAGCTCGGAAGCGATGTCCCCCGACGACATCTCGCCGGAGTTGACGATGCCCACGGCGTGGTAGCCCGACGGCAGGCGGATGACCGCGGCGCGGGCGTGGGTCGTCCTGAAGCCGCTCGGGACGCTCCCGCTGCGGTTCACCGGGTGCGAGCCGCCATGGTAGGGGCTCGCCTTCCAGCCGTAGAGGTCCTCGAGCTTCGCGCTCGCGATCTCGCTGGACCAGACGAGCCGATTGTTCCGCGCGGCCGAGGAGCCCGTGGGCGAATAGAGCGCGTCGTAGGTCGAGGGGCTGATGAATCCGCTGCTGTGCCCGAGGTACTGGAAGATCGAGGCGAACGCCTTCGACGAGTAGTACCAGCCGCCCTGCGCCTTGCAGTGCCCGGCGAGGACCTTCGAGTTGTAGATGACGCCGCCGTACGGATCGGTCTTCGTGGTGTACGCCCCCGCGATCGTCCACCCGTTGAGTAGGGTGCCGAGGGCGTCCGGATCCGGGTCGCAGGTGGCCGCGAGGTCGGGGTCGACAGGGTCGAAGATGTAGTAGCGGACGAACGTCTCGTACCACCAACCCATGGCCTGGATGATGTCGTTTCCCGTCGCGCTCCACCCGTTGTTCGCGACGGCGTCGTTGATCGCCGGCAGGTTGGCCGGGTTCCCGACGATCGGGACCAGGTACGTGAGCAGCTTGCTGTTGATGTTGTGGTAGCTCCGGACGCCGTAGTCGCTGTCCTCCACGGGGACCAGGAGCTGAACGAAGGGGTTCGCCGGATCCCCTCCTCGGATGCCGGATTTGTGCTGGAGGAGATCGCGGAACGTGATCTTCCGGTTCTCGACCGGGAGCGCGTTCTTCACCACGGCGGGCAGGTAGTGGCGGATCTCGTTGTCGAGGAAGCTGAGCACCTGCGGGGTGCTCTTCCCTTGCTCCTCCAGCACCTTCACGAGCAAGAGCCCGCCGACCATCTTGGTCGCGCTGCCCACGTTCGCGAGGACATTCCAGGTCATCGCATCGGAGTGGGTCGCCGCTCCTCCGGATACGCCGTAGCGGAACCCGGTCGTGCGGACGAGCGTCGTGGAATATCCCTTCGTGCTTCCGAAGCGGCTCCGGATCTGATCCTCGTATTCATCGACGTTCAGCTGTGCGCCTCGAGCCGGCGCGCTGAGCCCCGCCGTCGCGGCGACGAGCGACACGGCTCCGAGCACCTGGAAGAAAGCGCGGGGCTTCGAGCGGTGTAACGATGCGAACATGGGCTTCTCCTTGCGTGACATGGGGGTTGGACCCGCCGAGCCTGGCCCGGGAGGTCGAATGAGACATCGTCGCGAGGCGCGGAGCGGAGCGCCGAGAGGTCATGCGGTCGCAAAGCGCGTCGCGGTCACGGACAGGTGCTCGACGCGCGCCTTGGGCTGAGCGCAATGCACGCCGTGTGCCAGCGTGAGATGGCCGCTATGCCGCGTGTACGGAGTGTCAAGCTCTCCGCTGCCCAGGCCGACGATCCGCGTCCAGCTTTGGGCGCCTGCCCCGGAGTGCACCGAGCCTCTGGGGAAGGCAATGCCGACCGCGCCGTGGGTCAGGGACAGGCTCTCAGGGGCGAACGAGCGCCATCCGAATCGCACGCTCAACCGGAGAGGCGTCGTCGCGCCACGGGTCGAGCGCTTCCCTCGGCAGCAAGGGAGGTTGCGCGAGGAATCTAGGCCGGTCGCCACGCAGGAGGGGCTGTGCCGCGTGAACGAGGAACGGGTGACACAGGTACACCGTGCCAGCCGGTCCAGTCGCGACGGCCTCGGGGCGGTGCGACGACTCGGCGAAGTCGGTGCTGGCGAGCTCGCCGAGGGTCAGCCCCTCCGCTCCGTGAGGTTCGAGCCTTCGGACGATGTCGAAGTGCGAACCAACGCGAAGACGCGTCGGTGCATCTTGGTCACCGACGTCGGAGAAGAGGAAGAGCATGAGGAGCGCACGCCCCTTCGACGCCACGTTGGCCCGCCACTTGAGGAAGTCCGGCTCGCCCTCCGTTCCGAAGCTCACATCGATGTGCCAGCCGCAGTCGCCCGGATCGTCTGGCGAGGGGAAGCGGATCGGGAATGTGCCGAGGCTGCCGCGAGGCATCCAGCGTCCAGGCCCCACGAGCGCGTCGTAGGCCGCGTGCAGCTTCGGTGTGTTGGCCGCCTCACGGAAGAGCGGGTTCGGGATCTCGCCGACACGCACGACGGGGCGCGTCCAGGTGGAGGGCGCGTCCTCCGCACACCCGGTGGCGAGCCACAAGACTCGACGACATGCGTCGGCGAGATCACGGGGGAAAGCTTCGTCGATCCGAACGAAGCCATCGCGGACGAACTGTTCGAGCTGCGCTGCGGACAGCGCGAAATCATGATGAGGCATCTGAAATCTCCTGTTGTTCCAGCTCAAGGCACACGACTGCGCACGACGCGCGCGTCGCGGACGACCCATGAGCGCCGGGATGCGGCGCTCAGCCGAGCAGGAACACGGAGAACTTCATCATCGACGGAGTAGTAGCGGACGGCTCGCAGTCCGTCAATGAAGGTCCGTCGTCTCGCCGAGGTCGCCGAGGCCCAGCTCCCGGCGGTTCGGCAGCACGGGCATCGCGCCGGGCGTCGACGACTGCGGGATGATGTAGAGGATGCCCGCGTTCTCGGCGATCGTCGGCCGTGGGCCGAGCTTCTGCGCCGCGCGTTTGCGCTCGCGAGGGGGCCCCGCGAGCCCGGGCGCGTCAGCGCATCGCGTGGCTGCGGGTCATCCGGTTCGCGAACGTCGACAGGGTGAACGTGCCGATGCCAACGATCACCTCGAGCTCTTGCGGCAGAGATCGCAGCCGTTCTCACTCGCGACCAACATCACCACGACCTCGCGATCCATCGGCGAGAGGGCGAGTGGGCGCGCTCGCGCCGTGACATGTCACGGATCCAGCGTGAGATGTCACGGCGGGCGGAACGGTCGGTGCTCGCGCGCAGGACGGATCCCGGAGGGTAACCCCTGCGCCCCGAGGGCAGCGTTCCTCGATGTACAGACTCGCCAGGATCTGGCAACAAGGAAAGGCTCTAAACAAATGCCGCTCGGCTCGTTCGCCTGGCTTCTTCCTGGTACGCTCTCCTCGTGTTTCCCGCGCCTGTCCCGATTGACGTCTTCAGCTCGTACGCGGCGGCGAACGAGAGGCAGAAGGACGTGCTCAGAAAACATCTGTCGGCCCTGAAGCGCGAAGGGAAAATCCGCACCTGGCATACCGGGCGCATCGGGGTCGGCAGCGATCGGGACGCCGAGCTCGCGGTCCGCCTCGACGCCGCTCACCTCATCGTCCTTCTCATCAGCGTCGATTACCTCGCCGGCGACGCGCAGTGGCGAGAGATGGAACGGGCGCTCGGGCGCCACAACGCCGGGCGGGCGCGGCTCATCCCCATCCTCCTCGACGCGTGCGACTGGGAGGGCACGCCGTTCTCCGCTCTGGCGCCGCTGCCCGCGAACCGCGTCCCCGTGATGTCGTGGAAGCGCGAGAGCGAGGCGTGGACCGCCGTGACGCTCGCCATCCGGGCCGCCGTCGCAGACTTCACGCACAGGACCACTGCGCCCACGCTGATGGACACGACCACGCCGACGCGGCCGGCGCACACGGCACGCACGGAGAGGACACTCGACACGTCCCCCGCCGCTACCACCTTGCCCACGGCCGGGGCCGGCAGGGCCCCGCCCCCACGACACCGAGGCAGAGCCAGGGCCTCGACGGCAGCTCGCGCGTTGATGGCCATCCTCGTGCTGGCGCCGTTCGCGGCGGTCGCGCTCTTCATCGATCGATTCACCACGACAGGTCAGACGGCAGGCGCGGCGGCGGACGCGGGGCCGGCTGACGCGGGACCGACGGCGCGGCCGCGGACCCCGCCGCCGAGGACCGTGACCGTCGGCGAGCCGGAGCCGAGGCCGCCGCGCGGACCCTAACAACGGTGTGACGACCCTTCCCAGCGCGAGCGCGCGCGCCGCAGGCGTGACCTGCGAGATGTCACGCTCACTCCGCAGCGCCAGCGGGCGCCGGCGAACTGGGCAGGGGGCGGGGGCGCGGAAGGCGCCGCGGCGAAAACGCGCCCTCACCGCGTGGCGTGCGGCGTGCGGTGTCGGCGCCGTGTGGCCAGCGCGGCTCGCACCACGGGTGGTCCTCCCCCTCGCCTTGCTCCTGCTCGCGCGCCGCGGCACTGATCCACGACACCCCGCGGTCACGGGCGCCGCGCTCGGCGCGGCGGTGGGGGCTCTCGCCTGGGGGCTCACCGATCTGTGGTGCCCGGTCACGGGGCCTCGTCACCTCCTGCTCGGCCACCTCCTGCCGGTGCTCGTGGTCACTGCGGTGGGCGCCGTCGTGGGATGGTGGCTGATGCCGCCGCCGAGCCGCCCGCCACGGGCATGATCGCGAGCCCGGAGGCGCAGCGTAGCCGCCCTCGCGCCCGCCGCTTCCTCCCGGGACGCTCACCTTTCGGCTCGGGCACCACGGGCGGCGGGCCACCATCATCGCGCCGCCAGGTCGGGTGACTCCGTCGTGGCGGCGCGTCGCGAGGCACGTCCAGGGCGACTCGCAGGATCGGCGCCTCCTCGGCCAGCTCGTCGCTTTTCTTGAAACGCACGCCGTCGGCGATCCGTAAGCAGGGATGTGAACCGGGGGGCCGTGCCTCGCCGAGAGGCGGCGCGGCGATAGCTCCACGCTTCGATGAAGGCCGGCGACGCCTCGCAGCGCGCCATGGCCCCGCAGGTCACGTCAACCACGAGGAGGCCACATGACCAAGCGTACGTTTATGAATCTCTCGCACGTTGCTTCGATCTCCCTCAGCGCTTCTGTGCTCGCCGGCTGCGTCGCCGGCGCAGACGTGACGGACGAAGACACGGCCACTGACGGCGAGGCCGGCGAGGCCGGCGAGGCCGGGGAGATCGGCGAGTCGCGCGAAGCCCTCACCGCCCCGCAGGGCCGGATCGCGGAGTTCTTCCGCTCCGAGAGTCAAGTCGCCGGCGGCGTCACTGCCAGCGGCGTCGCCATTCCGGCGACGTCGTACGGGCGCGGCGCTGGGGTGCCGCTGAATACGTGCGATCCAGGCTTCGAGCTGCAGGGCTCGTTGTGCTACCCCAAGTGCAACAGCGGCTATGTGGGCGTCGGCCCCGTCTGCTGGCAGGTCTGCCCTGCCGGTTATTCCGACGACGGCGCGACCTGCCGTCGCGACGCGCGGTTCACCAGCGCCAACAATTCGTCGTGCCCCTGGTACGATAGGTGTGGTGTCACCCTCGCGAAGGGGTGCTCCGTGTGCCCGCCCGGCTACACCAACGACGGTTGCACCTGCCGGATCGACGCGCACATCTTCGGGAAGAGCTCCTATGGGCGGGGCGTGGGCGTCACGCCCCATTGCCGCGCTGACCAAGACCAGAACGGCGCTCTCTGCTATCCGAAGTGCGAGACGGGCTACAAGGGAGTGGGGCCGGTGTGCTGGCTGCAGAACCTCGACGTCAACAGCTGCCAGGCGCTCTATGACGCCACGCTGGCAGGCGCCGCCTTGTCGAGCGGGACGACGATGACCTACGGCTTCGGCGTGGGGATCGAGGCCGGCGCGACGCTGGGAGCCGAGACCGGCGTCGTCTATGGTCGTGACGGAGAGTTCGGCTGCTATCTCACGACCTGCGCCGGCGTGGCGACCAACGTCAGCATCGGCGCGTGGGGCGGCTTCTCCCTCTTGGACGTGCCGTTCAGCGGTGTCCAGGGGCCGTCGCTCGTCGTCAGCGCGGCGGCCGGGGAGATCGTGGGCTTTCAGACCTCGGAAATCCTCACCACCAGCGGGCAGTTCGTGGGCACCGCGAACAACATCTCGCTGAGCGCGGGCGTGCTCCCGATCGAGGTCGGCTTCTCCTCGTGCAACACCTCGGTGCAGCAGCTCTGAAGGGCAGCGCGCGCCTCGTTCTACGGATGCGACAATAGGACTTCCGCAGCCTGATGGGGAGCAATCCCGACGAGGCGCGCAGGGCGCTCGGGCCGCTCCTCGACGGGCCCCCCTGCGCTTTACCCCGATCGAGGCGCCCGAGGGCAAACGCTACCGGATCGAGGGGGAGGTCGGGCATCGAGGCGATGCTCGCCGTCGAGGGTAGTGCCAGGTGCACTACCGATGGCGTCCCCAGCGGGTCCCTCCTCATCCTGCCCCTGGAAGAGATCTCGATCCTGGCCGCGTAGAGCCCGCCTCAGAGGCCCGGGATCGGCGAGCGCGGCAGCCGGTCGAGCCCAGGCAGGAGGCAGGTGCCATCGTTGATCGGCGCCATCATCGCGACGGTGACAGCCATGCCTGGCTCGAACACGAACAAGACGATATTCGGGCTCCCGTCAAGCCTCGCAGATACACCCGAGACGGACAAATTGTCACCGGGATGAATCTGATCCATGACGAACCGGGCGGCGTCGTGGGAAGGGTACTCGAAACGCGCCTTCCACTTCTGCTGCCCCTCGTTGTCCTTCCGCAGAAGTCCCGAGAACTGAACGGGATCCATCACGTGGCACCTCCAGGCGCCACGGAAGCACACCCCGCCTCGACGTCGACCACGAGGTAGAAGTGCTCGACCTCCCCCTTGCTGGCATCGCCCACGAGGACGGCTGAGCATAACCACGAGGATCCGGAATTGGGGCTGTCCGCTTGCCGATCCCCTCGTGTATACCGAGACGAAGCTGACCGCGGACACCCCATCGGGGATCGCGTACGCCGCCTGATTGGTCCACGCTCCAGCCGCTGGAAGGGTGGCCGACGCCAGATGGACGACCCTAGCGATCCGGGCGGGCTTCGGGGGTGCGGTCGGCTGCTGAACCGTGACTCGAAGGGACCGGTCAGCCGCGACGGCGGGCATCACCTGCTGCTTGCCATGGCTGTCGGCCAGAGGGGCCGAGCCCACAGGATAGTACACGAACGACATAGGCCAAGGACCTCAATGAACCGCGGGGGCGGCGTTCTCTGAAGGAAGTGGAGTCGGCTCGGCGTCGGTCTGGGACGCCGAATCGTGAAGCTTGTCGAGCTTGTCGAGGATCGATGCAGTCAGAGCAGAAGCGTCAGGACCCTTTTGGGTTGCGGGCTGCTCGACCTTGTCCAGTGCGTCGATGTCAGCGACCAGAGAGCGCGCTTCCTTGAGCGCCTGGAGACGAACGAACTCAGGTCCCCCGTTGACGATTTCGACCGTCCGATCGAGCAGGCCTTCGAGGCGTTCCTTCGCTGACTTCCCGGCGAGATCGATCTGCTTGCTGGTGAGGGGTGCACGCCTCTCTCGAAGGATCGGCGTTTCGTCTTCCTCGCCCTCGTATCGCGAGATAGGGGTGACCCGAGCTTTCGGCATGCAGACCCGTTTGTGGTGGTCCACGCCCTTGAAATTGAGTTCCCCGGTCGCGGTGAGCAGGCCGTACTTCTTCGCCGTTCGGCGAAGAGAACTCCCCCGGAGGATCCATTCCTCGATGAGGCGTCTCGCAGGGTGCGTGCAAACGACACAAGCCATCTAATGTCAGGAAGCCTGGAGAGACGGGATTCCCCGTCTCCGTGCCGTACATCTTTGGACGCACCTTCGAGGACAGGATGGAGCGTCTGATCGAGGATGAGATCGAGAAGGCCGTGGAGGCGAAGAAGAAGGGGGCGCCCGGCTGACCCCCTCGTCGACGGGGCGTTGTTCGCGTTGTAGATGATCGTGGCAACCCGAGGGAATTCGGTGAAGTTCACCGGTGAAATCCGCACCCGATGCCGGTGAAGAGCACGCTGGATGCCGGTGAAGTTCACCGGTGAAGTCCGCGCCCGATGCCGGTGAAGTTCACCGGTGAAGAGGCCGCTCAGTGCTTCTTGCTGCGCCGCTGCTTGGTGCGGGTGGCGCTCAGCTCCTTGGCTTCCTTGAGCCGGTAGCTCTCGGCCTCGATCTCGATCACCTCGGCGCGGTGGACGAGCCGGTCGACGAGCGTGACGACGCACGCGGCGTGCGGGAAGACCTGGCCCCAGTCTGCGAATGCCTTGTTCGTGCTGAGCAGCAGCGGCTTCTGCGCGTCGTAGCGACGGGTGACGACCTCGAAGAGCAGGTCGGCGTAGCGGCTGTCGTAGGAGAGGTAGCCGACTTCGTCGATGCAGAGAAGCGCGGGGATCGTGTAGCGGCGGAGCCTTCGCGCAAGCGCGGCCGAGGACTCTTGCGCGGCGAGGTCGGAGAGCATGTCGCTCGCGGTCGAGAAGCGGACCGTGTGGCCACGGACGACGGCCTGGTGGGCGAGGTTCTTGAGGATCATGGTCTTGCCGACGCCGTTGGGACCGACGAGCACGGCGTTGTGGCCGGTGGTGAGGAAGCCGAGGCCGAAGAGGTCGTCGACGGCCTCGCGGTCGATCTTCTTGGGCCAGGACCAGTCGAAGTCGGCCATGGGCTTGAAGGCGGCGACGCGAGAGTTCTTCAGGCGGCGTTCGAGGCTGCGCTTGTGGCGCTCGCGCTCCTCGATGGCGAGCACCTCGCGAAGCCAGGGCTTGTCGGCGAGCTGCTCCCAGCAGGCGAGCAGGCCAAAGAGGCCGAGGCTCTTGAGGCGGTCTTTGGTCTCGGTGGGCGTCAGGTCGGTCATGGCGTCGGGTCCTTCTTCAGCGCGTCATAGGTGGCGAGGGAATGCGGCGTGACGACGAGGGCGGCGTGCTGGCCGCGGGTGACGGGGATCGAGACAGGGGGCGGCAGGTGGCGCTCGGAGCGGCGGCGGTCGACCACCTGGCGGACGGCGCCGATGTGGACGGTGTCGCGCTCGAGCACCTCGACCAGGGCCTCTTCGAGCTCGGCGGCGCCGACGGCATCGAGCAGTCGCAGAAGCCGGGCGATCGCGCTGCCGATGTTGTCACCGCGCTCGGCGACGATGCGGAGGAAGGCCTGGCTGCTGCGGGCCGCGCGGGCGAGACGATCGAGGCCGCGGTGCTCGCGGGCGCGGCGCTTCTCGTCGACGAGGCGTTGGAGGTGCTCGGGCTGCTCGATCTGCTGGCCGCGGTCCCACGAGCGGACGTGGGTCGCGATGATCTCATTGCCGTCGGCGATGCGCACATGGTCGAGGTCGGCGAGGACCACGAGCGTGCGGCGCGTCCGGTCGTGGGGGACCGAGTAGTCGTTGAGGTCGAAGCGCGCGTAGGGGGTCTTTCCGACCTCGACCTCGACGCGCTCGTGGGCCGGAAACGGCGTGTCGGGGTGTCGCAAGAGCACGCTGCGCTCGTCGTCGAAGGCCTGACGCACGGTGCGGGCGCGGTCCTCGACCCAGGAGCGATCGAGCGCCGCGGAGCTGGTCCACTCGGTCGCTTGTCGGTTGAGATCGTCGAGGCCGGCGTAGGTCCGGGCCTCGAAGAATGCCTCGCGGATGTAGCGGATGGCGCGCTCGACGCGGCCCTTCTCGTTGCCGCGGGCGACGGCGACGGGGCGCGGCTCGAAGCGGTAATGCGCCGACAGATCCAGCAGCGTGGGGTGGAACCGGATCGCGTCGCCGTGGCGCTCGACGACGGCGCTCTTGAGGTTGTCGTAGAGCAGCACGCGCGGGACGCCGCCGAAGTCGGCAAACGCCTCGACGTGCCCGCGCACGAAGAAGGGCATCGCCGCGCCCGGGAAGAAGCGCAGGAAGATCCTGCGCGAGTAACTGAGCACCATGACAAAGGCCCAGAGCGGGCGCTGCGCCCGGCCGACAGCCAGCTTGCCGAAGTGCGCCCAGTCGACCTGCGCTTGCTCGCCGGGCAGCGTGCGGAGCCGCTGGAACGCCTCGGCCGGCTTCTTGGGGCGGAGACGGCCGATCACCCGGCGGAGGTGATCGGGCCCCCCCGGATAGCCGCGCTCCTTGAGCATGACGAAGAGGCGACTGGAGCGCAGCGAGGGATACTTGCCGAGCTGCTCGACGATAAAGGGCACGAAGGGGTCGACCATGGACGGGCGCGGCGCGACGACCTTCGGGTCGACGCCCGCTTGCCCGAGCACGCGCTGCACGGTGGTGTGGTGCAGCCCGAGCTGGCCGGCGATGGTGCCCACGGGCCACTTCTCGCCATGGTAGAGGCGCAGGATCTCCGCCTCCTTCTCTTTGGCGATCACCACCGCCTCCTGTCAGCGCGGAGGTCCTCGCGGCACGCGGGGAGGTCCTCGCGGCACGCGGGGAGCGCGTCGGTGAAGCGCTGGCCGAGCGCGCCGCTCGCGCAGGGCCCAGGGCGGAAGCCGCGCTCCGCAGAGCGAGCAGCGGCCGACATCTCGGATTCGATCGTCATCGTCGTCCTTTCGGCCGGAGAACTTCTCCGGCGCGAGTTGGGACGTCGATGCGGCCACGGCTTGCGTCACCCCGTGATGCGTCACTTTCTGCGCGGAGAACTTGTCCCGCTGTCGGTCGCGGTAGCGGGCCTGGCGAGCGGCATGCAGGCGGCGAGCGCGAGGCCGGGTCCGGTAGGCGGCGCCGGCGCGCCGGAGCGACTCACGGCGTCGAAGCGGGCGGCAGTCGAGGCACAGGCGCTGGCCGCGATCGCAGCGACGGCAGAGGCGAAGCTGGACGCGGCAGCGGCTGCACAGGGCGAGGCGGTAGGCGGACGACGACAACGGGCTCCATGCCGCCGTTTTCTGGACCTGGAGCCCGGCTTGTGATGAAGGTGGGGGACTCCGGTAGGCGGAGCTCCAGAAGGCCCGAGGGTGGCAGCCCTCGGGCCTTCGATTTTTCGGCGGGCCTGACGTCTACGCCGCGAAGGCGAGCGCGGCCCAGATCGGCGCGGGGGCCGGCGGTGAACGGTGAACGCCGGCGATCACGGGCCGCGGTCTTCACCGATCGGACGCGGGACGCGACGCTCACCGACAGTTCGCGTCATCGCGCTATGTGCAATGGGCCGTGCTCATGGCTCCCGCAACGTGGTCGAGAGGCTTGGCGATGCCGCCGGGCGCGCGTTGCGCATGAAGTGGACGTGCGCAGTCAGGGGCGGGCCGACGTCGATGCCGACCATGTCCTGCGCGACGACGTGTCCGAAGCGGATGCCCGCGTCAAAACCGGCCCTCCTGGGAAAACGATGCCATATCAATAGCTTATCTATGCATCGAAGGGGCCGCCTTCACTCCACGCCTGCGGGGCGCCCCGTTCTCGTACCACGGCGTGAGCGTCATCGAGCACCCCGCCGGCGCCATCACCGGCTTCCGCGCCTACTTCGATCCACGCTCCCTCGGGCTCCAGCTCGAGCACGCGGCCTGACGCCGCTGAGCCCGGTGGGCGGTGTGCGGCATGATGCCTCCTTCAGCGGGAGCATGCGGCATAACGCCTCTCGCGGGCTCGCTCGGCCGGCGGCGCTCAGCTCCCGCGGTACGTCGGGTGACCCCACGGGCTGAGCAGCAGCGGCACGCGGTGATGCTGTGCGCGACGAGAACGTCATCGAGCAGGTCACGCTCACATACGACTTCTACGAGCTCGTAGAGTAGCGCACGATCACTGACCGCCGGTCCGGAGCCGTCGCTGGAGCAACTCCTGCACTGCAGGAGTGGGCGCGGCCCTGATCGCTACATCCCGATAGCGCTGCGCCGCGCCGTCGTTTCCGCAGCGCCGATGCAGGTCGGCCAGCACCGCAGCCCACAAGTAGGAGCCGGCCAGCCAAGTTGGTGGTTCAAGGCCGTCGAGAACGGCGAACCCGGCAGCAGGTCCCTGCCACTCCGCCACCGCCACCGCGCGGTTCAGCGTGTGTATCGCGGAGGGGCCGAGCCGCTCCAGCAGCGCATAGCACTCCACGACTCTGTCCCACCGAGTCTCGGCAAGCGATGGCGCGAGACAGTGTTCTGCGGCGATGCCGGCCTCCGCGTGGTACCTAGAAAAGACATCGCCGTGCGCAGATTTGGCCAGCCACGAAAGCCCAACCTGAATTTCCCGCTGGTCCCAAAGACCTCGGTCCTGCTCTTCCAGGAGCAGCAATCCGCCGGAGCCGTCCTGTCGAGCGGTCATCCTGGCCGCGTGCAAATGCATCAGCGCCAACAGGGCAAACGTTTCTGGAGCCCTGCCCAGCGGGTGTTCCGCCAGGATGGCTGCCAGCCGCATCGCCTCGTCGCAAAGCTCTCGGCGGATCGCCGTTTCGGCGTGGGAAGAGAGGTAGCCCTCCGTGAACAGGAGGTAGAGGATCGCGTGCACGGCGGGAAGTCGCGACGAGTATTGCTCTCCCGTGAGCTCATCGCGGCGTGGCGGAAGTTCTCGCAAGCGGCTGCGGGCCTATCCACGGCGGCCAGGGCGCTAGCGTCGCCTTGCTGCGCGGACGGCTCCACCTTGCGCGCGGCGGGCGCACCGATCTGGGTGGTGGCGCTCGCGCCGCCCTCTCGGGCAGACGCGGTGACCTCCTGCGCGGCTGGCGCGGAGCCGGGCGCGCGAGCCACCGCGGGCAACAGCCATGGTTCCAAGCTGTGCGACAGCCCGGAGAGCAGCGCGCCCGTCAGGATGACGAGCGCGCCCTGTGCCAAGATCCTGAAGACCAGGCGCCGCAGCGTGGCCAGCCACGACTCGCGACGGTAGAGGCCGAGCGCCACGGGGACGCACGCCTCTGCGTCGCGTCCCCGTGCAGCCTGCCCGGCCGTATAGCGGCGCTTCTCCTCGGTGAGCTGCTCGAGCGCCCGCCGGTGCTGCGTCTTCACCGCCTCCGTCGTGAGGCCGAGCTCGCCGGCGATCTCGGCGAGCGGGATCTCCTCAAGGTCATGCTTGACCAGGAGGTGTCGGTACTTCGGGTCGACCCGGTTGATCAGGCGGCGCGTGAGCGCGTGCCGCTGGCTCCCGCGTACCAGCTCCTCTGGATTCGGGCACTCGGCTCGGAGCTCGCTCTCGTCGAACGACGTCAGGACCTCTCCGCGACGGCGCGCGGTCCGCACATGGTCGCGCGCCTGGTTGATGGCGATCGTGACGCGGTACGCCGCCGCGTCTCCGCCCGGCGCAATCCGCTGGTCCGCTTCCAACCCGCGCAGGAGCGCGTCTTGCGCCACGTCCTCGGCGTGGCGTGCCGGAACGCCGAGACGCCTCGCGAGGCGCCGGAAGAGCTCGAAGCTGCTGGCGATGCTCGACGGGTTGCCCACGCGGGTAGCACGTCTGAGCGACCCCCTCGGGGTCAGCAAAATGCACGGCCGCGATCACTTTGGTCGGATGATGTGGCACAAAGCACCACATCTCACCCGGGTCGGCTGGAAGATCGCCGACACATGGGACGGATGAGTCGATTCCGCCATGCTCCTGTGGATTCTCTCCTAAAGCGCTGCTTCCAGTATTTTTCTCCCGGTTGACGTCGCGTGCTCGGCGTAAGTACCGTCGTTGCATGGTGCGTCGTGACGAGATCAATCTTTATCCCCGTCCGCGGGGCGAGAGAGCGATCTCAAGCTGCACATCTCTAGCGGGTGCGAGTCCCGTCCGGGTAAGCGCCGGAGCGCCCGGTAGCAGGCCCCAGGTTTGCGGGGGAGACCCCGCGGCCCGAGCGGGGCGTCGAATGCCTTTACGGAGGGAGCAAGAACGCGGGCCGCAACATCAAGTGAAGCCTGCCGCCTCGACAGACAAACAACGAGGGAGCCGAGCCGCGCATGCAACGGCGAAGGCCACATCCGTCGCGCCGCAGTCCGGAGCAGAACGCGCGTCGGGTCCCTCCGGGGTAGAGGGCGCAGCACGCGTTCAAGGAGAGGTGCGGAACACGGGAGACCCGTCTGCGTTGCTGTCGTCACGGCAAGGTGGCTCGTATAAGCCGAAGGTGAAATCGAGCGCTGCGCAGCGGGAGTCCGAGGGGGCCGTAGTACCGTTGATGGCCGCGACGAACAACGCGGTCGGAGGGAGAGGCCCCTGCGGTGGTCGCGTCGGTCGAGGAGGTAAGCGCGAGGGCATGGCCGGCAGGACCGGCTCCAACCACCCCCGTGGGCGCGAGCCCATGGACAAAGTGCGACAACTCCAACGCCGGCTGTGGGTCGCGGCCAAGCGGCATCCGGGGCGCCGGTTCCACGCGTTGTACGACCGCATCGCGAGGGGTGACGTCCTCGCGGAAGCGTGGAAGCGGGTGAAGCGGAACCGAGGTGCGGCGGGTGTCGATGCTCAGACGCTCGCTGATATCGAGCAGCACGGCGTGGAGCGCTTCCTCGAAGAGCTCGGCGTCACGCTGCGAGCAGGTACGTACCGGCCGACAGCGGTGTTGCGCCGGTACATCCCGAAGGCCGATGGGAAGAGGCGGCCGCTAGGCATTCCGACGATCCGGGACCGGGTGGTGCAGATGGCGGCGAAGCTGGTGCTGGAGCCGATCTTCGAGGCGGACTTCCGCCCGAGCTCGTACGGCTTCCGGCCTCGCCGCAGCGCGACGCAGGCGCTGGAGACCCTCCGCAAGCTGGGAGCTCGCAGAGGTAACCACGTCCTGGACGCGGACATCCGCGACTACTTCGGGAGCATCGACCACGACAAGCTGATGAAGCTGGTCGAGCGACGCGTCTCGGATCGGCGGGTGCTCAAGCTGCTGCGGCAGTGGCTCCGGTGCGGGGTGATGGAAGAAGGGCGGGAGATAGCGACGCTCTCGGGGACACCGCAGGGCGGCGTGATCTCTCCACTGCTCTCGAACATCTTCCTGCACGTGCTCGATGTGGCGTGGGAGCGCCATGGTGCCCATCTGGGCACGATGGTGCGCTACGCGGACGACTTCGTGGTCATGTGCACCACGAGGTCGGCGTGCGAGCAGGCCGAGAGGCGCGTACGCGAGGTGCTCGCGCGGCTCGGGCTGGAGCTACACCCGGATAAGACGAGGCGGGTGGATCTCTCCTTGGGCAAGGAGGGCTTCGACTTCCTCGGCTGCCACCTGCGCAAGCGCATGAGCGGGCCGATCTGGGAGCAGTCACGCCGGCGCGTGTACTTCCTCCAGCGCTGGCCCTCTCAGCGCAGCATGAAGCGGGTGCGGCAGCGCGTGAAGGAGCTGACCGGTCGAGCCAGGAACGGGGTGAAGGACGTGCGGGTGCTGATCCGCGCTCTGAACCCGGTGCTGCGCGGCTGGGGCAACTACTTCCGCACCGGGAACGCGAAGAGCAAGTTCAACCAGATCGACCGCTACGTGTGGCGGCGGCTCCGCGACTTCCTCAGGAAGCGCAAGGGGCGCAACCTGCGCGCGGGTGAGGTCGAGGGTTGGACATGCGACTTCTTCGTCGAAGGTCACGGGCTCCACCGCCTGCGCGGGACCGTTCAGTACCCGGAGGCTGCATAATGCAGCGACCCGAGAGGCCACCGGTAAGCCGTGTGCGGGAAATCCGCACGCACGGTTTGAAAGGGGGTCTTGCCCTTCATCGCCCAGTTTCACGGCCGGGCAGGAGAAAGTAGGATCTACCAATGCGTGCTCGCGCAGAGTGGGTGCCAGTGCATCTCTGGCGACCCGCCCATGGCACCGCCGGGCCTCGTCGCCTGCCGGACCCAGAGCGCACACAGCCCTGCCACGTCGCGCGCGGCGCCAGAGGTCGAGACCGTCGCCGCCGGCACCATCCCGGGGACGTTCGCCATCACGAGCACCGGGGAGGCCGTGTACACCATGGAGCTGGCCGTCCCACCGTCGCGCGCGGACATGGGGCCTCGGATCGAGCTCGTCTATCGCAGCGACGGCGCCGACGGCGTGCTCGGCGCTGGCTTCTCGATCGCCGGGCTGTCCGCGATCACGCGATGTCCGAAGAGCCTCGCGCAAGACGGGGAGATCCGCGGCGTGAGGTACGACGGCGACGACGCGCTCTGCCTCGACGGCCAGCGCCTCGTCCGCGTGGGAGAGGGGCCGGGAACCATCGAGTACCGGACGTTCCCGGATACCTTCGTCAAGGTGGTCGGGCACTACGGTCCGGAAGGCGGCGCGCCCGCCGAGGCGCTCTTCTTCGAGGCAACCCTGCCCAACGGCCGCGTCGTCGAGTACGGGCGCACCGAGGGCAGCAAGCCCCTCGCGCGCGGCGGCGTCCCGCGCGCGTGGCTCGCGAGCAAGGCCCGCGACGGCCGCGGCAACGCCATGACGTACGCGTACTGCCTCGCCGAGGCGGAGGACGGCCATGCTGCCGAGTACGCGGTCGACGAGATCCGCTACACGGCTTTCGAGGGAACGCCGTCGCTCGAGCCTTCCCGGGCGGTACGCTTCGTGTATAGGACCAAGGATCCGGCCGCCATTCGGACCGGCTACTCGGGCGGCATGGCGCTCCAGCGCTCGCTTCGCCTCGACGAGATCCAGATGCTCGGTCCCGGCGACGCGCTGGTCCGGAGCTACGGGTTCCGGTATGAGCTCAGCCCGACGACGAGCCGCACGCTCCTGACCGAGGTCGAGGAGTGTGCGAGCGACCGGGGCTGCAAGCCTCCCACACGCTTTCAGTACAGCCAGGGGAAGCCCGGATTCGAGCGGGTAACGACGGACATCGACAAGCCGGTCTCCGAGAGGGCGAGCCCGATGGTGTTCGACCTCGACGCCGACGGGCGCGACGACCTCGTGATCCCGGACATGGTCGCGGGGCTCAGTACCCCGAGGAATCCGATCACCGCGTGGCGGGTGGCGCGAAACGTCGGGCCGCGCGCCTCGCCGTCCTTTCTCGCACCGGCGGAGCTCGCCTTCCTCGAAGAGTGGCCCACGGTCGCCGATCCGATGGGGCCCTCCGATCCGGCCCTTCTTCTGCCCGAGCTCGGGACGGTCCTGGACTACGACGACGACGGGCGGGCGGACGTGCTGCTCCATGACGTTTACGGCACGGAGATCACGTGGCATGTGCTCCTGTCCCGACCGGATTGGACCTTCGCGCTCCACGACACGGGGATCCGCAGGCCGTTCCCGCTCGGGGTCACGCCCGCGCCGCCGAGCTTGAGCAGCCCCGGCGCGTCGATGCACCTCGCCGATCTGGACGGCGACGGCATGCCGGATCTGATCCAGTGCGAGGACCACGCCCGCGAGGCACAGACACCGCTCCCGCTCGCTGCCGTGTGGGCCGTTCACCCCTGGCGACCAGCGCGCGGCGCGACGCCCGCGGGCTTCGATCCCACGGGCGAATCGATCGAGCTGCTCATGGGCTATCCCTGCGATACGGAGCTCCACACGCTCGACATCGACGCCGACAGCAGGATCGATCTCGTCGTGCCGTCGCTGCGGCGGTTCGGTGACGGGACGGTCCTCCTCGGATCGAGCTACGACGCGATCATGCGCCGGGGCGAGGGGCGCTGGGAGGCGATCGACACCGAGCTGCCCGTCGCGTGGCCCGGGGGCCGCGTCGTCTTTCTCGACGCCAACGGCGACGGCTTGCCCGATGCCGTCGAATCCGGCCCGGGTGACCACCAGCTCTATACCTACTTCAACACGGGCCCGACCTTCGTGGCCTCGCCGTTCCGGACCGTGGACGCGTTCAGCTTCGGGGATCTGTTCGGTTTTCCCGATCAGGACGCGTTCTTCCGGTTCGCCGTGCCGCTCGACATCAACGGCGATGGGCGGCAGGATCTCCTCACGCCGGTGCCACCAGGCATGCTGCTGGGAGGCTCCGACGCGCTCCCGTCGTGGGCCGTCCTGCTCGCGACGGGCGACCGCTCGGGGCCGCCCTTCAGGCTGGCCGACCCGGGGCTGCCGTTCGAGGCCAGCCTCGGCGACGCGGTCACCCTGGCCGATCCACGGGGGCCGCGTACCGGCGACGTCGACGGGGACGGCGCGCAGGACCTGATCCTGTCGCTCGGCGGCGTGTTTATTGTCTTCCGGAACCTCTCGGCCGATCAGGATCTCCTGGTCGCGGTCTCCGACGGGATGAACGCGCACGACCCGACCGACCCGGGCTTCGTGCCCAACGTGAGCATCTCGTACGGGCATCTGACCGACGCGTCGGTGGCGACGGGCGACGGAGTGGAGGATCCAGCGCGGGAGAGCCCGCTGTACCTCGCGCGTTCCGGCGCTGCGGACGACTGCGGCTACCCGCGGCGCTGCGTGGTGGGGCCTCGTCGGGTGGTGAGCGCGTACGCCGTCAACAACGGGGCGGACCGACCGCGGCGCTTCGAGGTCAGCTACCGCGACGGGCGCTACCACCGGCTGGGCCGCGGATTTCTTGGGTTCGGGGAGCGGATCGTCACCGACCTGGATACGGGCGCCGCGACGCTTGAAGCGTACGATCACGTCACCTTCGACGAAGAGCTCCAGGTCTTTCCTTTCGCGGGGAGCGTCCAGCGGATATGGCGCTGGGCTCCGGGGCTTGCGAGCCAGCCCAGGCCGGAGCAGATCGAGCTCTCGTTCGTCGACGTGAAGCGGACGCTCGTACCGACGAACGACGGCGCGACGTATTTCACGCTACCCACCGAGCGCCGCGTGAGGCGAGCGCAAGGGATCTATCCACCCCCGAGCGGCGCAACGCCCTCCATCGAGGCGTACGTGCGGGAGGTCGAGGCCGGAGGCGGCAGCGCGACGCTGCTGCGCGACTCGGTGTCGACGGTGACGGACTTCGACACGTTCGGCAATGTGCGCGCCGAGGAGGTTTCGACGAGCGGCGTCGACCTCACGTTCAAGGTCACGCGGACGTTCAAGAACGACACCGAGCGCTGGGTCCTCGGCCAGCTCCAGACGCAGAAGGAGTGTAGCGCGGCGGCGGGGATGTCGCGGTGCCGGAACCTCACGCGAACGAATACGATCTACGGCGAGGTGGAGAGCGAGGCCACCGAGAGCGACGACGGCCTCCCGGACACGAAGCTGACGATCGCCTACGCGCGCGACGACTTCGGGAACATCACCGGCGTCACGGCGGAGGACGCCTTCGGGCACCATCGGACCTCCAGCACGGACTTCGACGGGGAGGGCATGTTCCCCGAGAAGTACGTGAACGCGGCCGGGCACACCACGCTCGTGGAGTTCGACGGCGCGCTCGGCGTGCTCCTCGAGCGCGTCGATCCGAATCAGCTCGTGACGACGTGGGCGTACGACGGCTTCGGGCGCCTCGGCGTCGAGACGCGCCCGGATGGCACGACGACGACGGCCACGCTCTCCCGCACCAAGGACGGCGGCCCGGCGCAGGACGCGTGGCGGGTGAGGCAGCGAAGCACCACGACGGGCGGGGCCGACGATACGGTCGAGTTCGATGGCCTCGGCCGCCCGATCCGGTGGTGGTGGTACGGGCCCGAGCCGGAGCCGGCGCAGGGCTCGGGCGACGCGAAGCGCATCCTGCAAGAGATCGGCTACGACGCGCTCGGAGAGCACATCGCGCGGCGCTCGGTGCCGGTCCGCGAAGATAGCCCGGAGCGCGAGAGGCTGTACGATCGCTATGAGTACGACGCGGTAGGCCGCGAGGTGCGGCATACGACGCCGTGGAACGCGGTCACGACGACCGAGTACGACGGCTGGCGCGTGCGCGTCGTCGACCCGCTCGATCACGTGACGGTGACCGAGCAGGATCCGCTGGGGCGAATCGAGTCGATCACCGACGCCGCCGACGGGATCACCCGCTACAGTTACGGCCCGTTCAGCATGCTGCACACGGTCACGGATCCAGGCGGGGCGGTGACGCGTACGACGCGCGACGCGTTCGGCCGCGTCCGGCAGCTCGATGACCCCGATCGGGGCACCACGGTCTCGATCCATGACGGCTTCGGCGAGCTGATCTCGTCGGCCGATGCGCTCGGGCGAGAAAGCTCGTGGATCTACGACGTGCTCGGGCGACCGCGCACGCGCGTGGACCGGGACGGTGACGGTGCCGAGCGCCTGACGACCACGTGGACCTGGGACACCGCGGCGCATGGTGTCGGCAAGCTCCACGCGCTCGCAAGCCCCGACGGGGAGAAGACGTACGCGTACACCGATCGCGGCCATCTCGACACGCTCTCGCTCCGCATCGACGGCGAGCGCGCTCCCCTGGAGGCCAGGCTCGGCTACGACGAGCTCGGTCGCATCGAGGCGGTCACGTATCCGTCGCCGGCCGCCGCGGCGCCGTTCGCCGTGACCTACGACCACGACGCGCATGGCCATGTGATCGCGGTGCGCGACCGCGGAACGGGTGGTCCTCCCCCGGTTCCGCGGACAGTCTCACTATGCCGCGCGCGCGGTCACGTAGGTCTTCAATTCGAACTCGATCGGGCTCATGTAGGCGAGCCGTGAGTGCCGTCGTTTCAGGTTGTAGAAGTTCTCGATGTAGTCTCCGATCGATGCGATGGCGGCCGCTCGCGTCGGGTAGCGCTCGTGCTCGACCAGCTCCGCCTTCAGCGTCGCGAAGAAGCTCTCGGCCACGGCGTTGTCCCAGCAGTCGCCGGCGCGGCTCATGCTCGGGATGAGCCCGTGGGTCCCGAGCACGAGCCGGTAGTCGTCGCTGGCGTAGGGGCTGCCACGATCCGAGTGGTGCACCAGCCCAGGCGCCGGCCGCCGCGTTCCCAAGGCGAACGCGAGCGCGGTGAGCGCCAGGGCGCGATCGTTGAACGCGCTCGCGGCCCAGCCGACCACGCGGCGCGAGAACAGGTCCAGGATCACGGCCAAGTACAGCCAGCCCTCGCCGGTGGGAATGTACGTCACGTCCGTCACCCAGACCTGGTTGGGCGCTCGAGCATCGAATTGCCGCTCGATCACATTCGGGGCGATCGGGCCGTTGTGCCGCGAGTTGGTGGTGCGGCGGAAGCGCCGCTTCCTCCGAGCCGCGAGTCGTTGAGCTCGCATCAGCCGCTCGACCCGTTTCTTGCCGACACGCATGCCGCGAGCACGAAGTTCCGCGTGGATGCGCGGACTGCCGTAGCGGCCACGGCTCTTGTGGTGCACGGCCCTGATCTGTGCGCTCAGTTGAGCGTCGGACTTGGCCCGCGCGGACTCCGAGCGCTTGGCCCACCCGTAGTAGCCGCTGCGCGAGACGAGCAGCACCGCGCACAGTACCAGCACCGGGTAGTGCGCCTTCTCCGCGTCGATGAACTCGAACCTCACTCGTTTTCCTTCGCGAAGAAGGCCGCCGCTTTTTTTAAGATCTCGCGCTCCATCTCCAGCCGCTTCACGTCGCGGCGCAGCCGCTGCAGTTCCTCACGCTCCGGCGTCGTCAGCGCCCCCGGCGGGCCGTGGCCCGCGTCGGTGTCCGCGCGCTTGATCCAGTCGCGCAGCGCCGTCTCGGTCAGGTCGAGGTCCTTCGCCACCTGGCCGATGCTCCGGTCGCTCGCCTTCGCCAGCCGTACCGCCTCCGCCTTGAACTCGGGCGTGAACGCCCTCCTCTTTCTCCGTCCCATCCCTGCCTCCTGGTGCCGTCGGGGGTGTCGACGGAAGCGGGGGAGGACCAGGGGGCAGCCGCACGACGGGCCGAGGCACTCAGTGGCTATGCGAGAGTGCCGGGAAAACAGCTGGACGAGTACCCACCAGCCATGTTCAGGGAAGGTGGATCGGGGGCGAGTGTTCGCCCTGTGTCGCCAGCAGACAACATGGGCGCAGGGGCCTGCATCGGGAACCAGTGCCGAGGGATTCCCGATGGCACACGGATCAGGATCATCGTGGAGTAGGACATGTCGCAGTTCAGCCTGGAAGTTGCGTATTCACAAATTTTCGTTTTTCAATCGTGTCTAAAAGACCCGTTCAATGACTGGACCGACGCGCACGTTGCACAGGGATTCTCATGGCGGCCGGGTAGCGTGTCTTTTCGTACTCTCGATGTAGAGGGGATGGCCTCGGTCATTGTAGAGAAGGGAACGGCGCTTGATGTTTCGCCCTCAGCGACGAGGGCAATCCAGGTACCATTTCACGTTCCGGTCGGGGTTGATGTCGAAGTGGGCACTCTTACTGGAACAGTCGTGATCGAACTGGATCCGGGGGATTACACGGTGCTCTTCGAGCACGGCCGATGCCTTGGTTCAGGGATGTGGTGCAAGTTCCGTTTCGTGCCGGGGACCACCGCCCCCCGGGTCGTTCGCAGGGATGAAGAGCTTTCTCCAGGCGAGGAGCTTCTGATGGACGCGCAACCAGCGGTGCCGTAACACGCGAGCTACTCAGGGGGTACCGACAAGCAGCGCGTGAAGCACATGGTGACGCAGAGCGGCGCGGGTGAGGTGCAGGACCTCGAACGATGAGCTCGACGATCTCCTCAATCTCTCGCGCCGCTCCGATGCGCTCCGGCCCGAGAACACGACGGAACGCTCCCGGTATGACCCGGTCCACCGGCTGACCTGCGCCTGCTTCAGCGACGTCGAGAGCGCGTCGGCGCCCTGCGCGCTCCGCTACCGGCGCCGAGACTCGGCCGCTGGGCGTGAACGCCCTTCAACGCCGGCGCCCCGGCGACACGCACCTTCCCGCGGCGCCCCAGCGAGCGCTTTAGGCGGCCCTTGACTCCGGGCCCGCCTTGCGACCTCCTGGTCTCTCATGACCGATCCGAGCGAGCGCCACCCGGTGCGCGTGATCCCCGTCGACGACGACCGCCTGGCGGTGGAGCGCCGCGATCACGGCTCGTGCATCCGGCTCGTCGATCGCCCCTGCGCGGAGCCGCTGCGGATCGAGCTGCGGCCCGACGGGCCGGCGCCGCTCCCCGGCAGCGGCCTCTCGATCACCGTGGCCGGCGCCGGCGATCTGCAGCTCGCGGCCGAGCGCGTGGCCATCCACGCCCGCGAGGGCATCGAGCTGCGCAGCGGCGGCGCCACGGCGCTGCGCAGCGAGGGCGATCGGGTCAGCGAGGCGCGCGCGCAGCGGCTCGGCGCCCGGCGCGGCGACGTGCGGGTCGAGGCCAACGACCGCGTGAAGCGGCTCGGGGAGCGTATCCGGCTCACCTGCTGAAACGGCCGCCCAGGCGAGGCCGCCGCGTCCCGATACGGCGCGGGGGCCTGGCCGGCGCGCCTGCCACCCTCGGAGGAGCATCGGCGTGAGCGACATCAACAACCGCATCGCGGGAGGCTTGAAGCGGCGGCCCTGGATCGGCGTCGCGCTCGGGGTGATCGCCGGCGTCGCGCTCGGCGTGCTCTCGGTCCGGGCGTGGCAGCGGGTGGCGGCGTTCGGCGACGCGCCGGTGCGGCTCAGCGCGGCGGAGGCGCTGCGCCGCGCGCGGACCGAGGCTGTGTGGGTGGAGCTGACCGACGCGCAGTTCTCGTGCGAAGGGAGCGTGGATCTCGCGGGCACGCGGTACGGTCGTCTGCTCGCGCCCTCGCTCGGCGAGGTCGTGGCCCTGGTGAGCGCGGACGGGCCGCTGTGTCCGCCGCCCGACCAGCCCCTCACGGGCGCCTTCGACGCGCCGACGGGCCGACAGCGCTCGTTGCTGGTGGACCGGGGGCTGCCCGAGGCGGCCGACGAGGACGCGCTCGTGCTGTCGCTCGGCGACGGTCCGCGCAAGGCGCGCGTCGATGCCTGGACCTTGCTCGGCCTCGCCGCGATGTGCTTCGCGATCGGGTTCTTGGGCTTCGTCATCCGCCGCGCCGACGCGCAGGCCGCGCGGCGCGCCGCGGGCGCCCTGCCGCTCGCGGAGCTCCGGCGGCGCCTCGACCGGGACGCGCTGCGCCTCCGGCCGCGCTATCTCCTGATCGCCCTCGCGAGCGTGGCCCTCCTGGCGCCGCTCAACGGCGCGGTGATGGCGATCGCCGGCGTGGGCGCGGTCCAGATCGCGCGCGACGTGCTGGCGCAGCCGGGCCGCTGGGCCGCCGCCGAGCCGGTCGCCGTCGACGGCCTCGTCTCCGTGGCGCCTCACGGCCACACCGCCTGGACCGACGACTATCTCACCGATGTGGTCGTGAGCTTCCGCGTCGACGGCGAGGAGCAGGAGGTGAGCTACCTGGTCGCCTGGGCGCCGAGGGTGTCGCCGGACATCGAGGTACGGAGGAGCGGAGGCGAGCTCATGACGAGCGCGGAGCCCGCCCTGAGGACACCGCGGCTGCTGATCGCGGCAGGGAGCGCGGGGTTCGCCGCCGTCCTGCTGGTGCTGGGCCTCAAGCTGGTGGGCGAGACCTGGTCGAAGCTCCGCGCGCTTCGCCGCGCTGCGAGCTCCCCCGAGGTCGTGTTGCTCCCGTTGCGCGACCTCCGGGAGAAGCGTCACAACGGCATCGTCGTTGGATGGGAATGCGAGTTCCTCAACGCGCAGGGGGAGGTACGCCGCGAGGAGTTCGGTTACCGCGATCCTCCCGCGCTCGACGACGCCGGGGCGCACGCGCTCGCCGTCCGCCCGCGCGGCGCGCCGGGCGCCGAGCCGATCGTGGTGGCCACGGACGGCTATCCGTTCCGCATCGATCCCTGAAGCAGGGGTGAGGTCGACCCGAGCGTGCTGCCTCGATCCCGTCCGGCGCTCCTGGGCGGCGGGGCCGGGGCGATCGTGCGCTCTCCTGGCCGCGCCAGGGACAGGGGAGCGCCGGCCCGGGTGTCCCTGGCGCGTTCCCCCGCGTCCCTGCGAGCGGCTCGGTGTCCCTGGCCCGCTCGCCCCTGTCCCTGACGCCGGCGTCCCTGTCCCTGGCGGCAGCTCCCTCGGTCGTGTCCGGCGCGGGCCCTTGTCCCAACCGGCGCGGTCGCTGTCCCGGCCGGCGCGGTCGCTGTCCCAGCCGGACGATTCCCTGTCCCTGGCGAGGGCGCCGGGGGGCTCGGGTGCTAGAACCCGGCGCGTGACTCCCCGGCCGCTCGATCGCCTCCGCGAGCTCTTCGCCAAGGTCGACGCGTTCTTCGCGAAGGCGAGCGCGCGCCATGGCGGGCGGATGGCGTGCGCGACGGGGTGCAGCGACTGCTGCCGGCGGCGGTTCTCGGTGACGTCGATCGAGGCCGACGCCCTCCGCGAGGCGCTCGCGGCGCTCCCCGAGGCCGATCGCGCGGCGCTCGCCGGCCGCGCGCGAGCGGGCGATCCCGGCGTGTGCCCGGCGCTCGACGGGGAGGGGAGGTGCGCGCTCTACGCGGCGCGGCCGCTCATCTGCCGCTCGCACGGCCTGCCCATCCGTTTCGCGCCGTCCGGCGGGCGAGCGCTGCCGGTCATCGACGCCTGCCCGAAGAACTTCGTCGGAGAGGACCTCGACGCCATCGAGGCGTCGTCGGTGCTGGACCAGACGACGCTCTCGACGGTGCTGGCCGCCCTCGACATGGCCCACGCCGACGCGGCCGGGCGGCCGCGCGGGCAGCGCGCCGCGATCGCCGCGGTGCTCTCGGGCGAGGGCTGACGCGCGCGCTTTGAGCCGCGCTGTCGCCCTCGGCGAGCATTGTCGCGGTGGACGTTGCGCGGCGCAGCTTTTCGACGTGAATGGCTCGGCTGCGCGCGGCATCGAAGCGTCGCGTACCGGATTGCAATCGCGGTGCCTGGCGGGGAACATCGGGCATCGCCTGGCTTGAGGAGATCGCGATGGGTCAAAGCCGAGCCCGCTGGGAGCACGATCGAGCCGTCCAACCGGCTTGCGCTGAAAGCCCTGTCGATGCGCAGGAGCACGAGGGTGGCGCTCGTCCGGCGCCGGCGCGGGCTTCCGCGCGGCGCGCTGCGCCGGGCAGCGCGACGCTCGTCCTGCTGGTCGCGCTCGGGGCGAGCCTCGGCTGCGCTGCGGGTGACGACGGCTCGGAGGCGCACGCCGCGCCGCCAGGGGCGTTTTCGGGACAGGCGGTGGCGAGGCTTGATGGCGCCTTTGGCGGGCAGCTTGTCCCCACGCGGCTCGGCGTCGACGGTGCGTCGGCCGCGCTCGCGTTCGAGGCTGGGCCGGGAGCGCCGCGGCTCAGCCATCTGAGCTGGGCGGCGGCAGGGTCGATGACCCGGCCGCGCTTCAATCACAGGGCCGTTCGCCTCCTGGACGGGCGGGTCCTCCTCATCGACGGAGACGGCGGGGTGGGCTCCACGGAGTTCTACGACCCGGCGACGGACACCTTCGCCCCTGCGGGCGCGATGACGGACGACCGATCCGCCTTCGGGGTCACGCTGCTCGCGGATGGCAGGGTGCTCGTCACCAGCGGTTATAGCTGGACCTCGCGCCGCATCGCCGCACCCGTCGATACGGCGGAGGTGTTCGATCCGGCGTCGAACACCTGGACGGCCGTCGCGTCCCTGCCCCATTGGAGGGCGGGACATGATGCTCCGCTGCTTGCTGACGGGCGGGTCGTCATCCCCGGCGCGGACGGCGTTCAATTCTATGATCCCATCGCCGATACCTGGACGGTCGGGGCCGCGCCGGTGATCGAGGGGTGCTGTGATACGGCGACGCTGCTGCCGAGCGGGAAGATCCTGGTCACGGCGACGAATCTCTATGACACGAATCAAGCGGCGATCTACGACCCGACAGACGATACCTGGAGCCCCGCGGCGGAGATGGGCGAGGGGAACGACTACGAGGCGACGTTGCTTCCCGATGGCAGGGTCCTCGCGGTTGCGGTTTACGGGATGGCCGACCGCAACGTGGAAGTCTATGATCCCGCCGCCGACAGGTGGAGCTTCGTCCCTGGGCTGCCCAATACGCTGCGGGCGCCTCGGGACGCGGAGGGCCGCGTAAACCTCCCCCTGCAGGAACGGGCGGTGACGGTCCTGCAGGACGGACGCGTGCTCGTCTCCGGAGGCATGGAGGAATTCTACGAAAACTGCGCCCCCTGGGGAGATTGCTACTACAACAGGGAATACTCGAACGCGACGTATCTCTACGACCCATCGACGGACCGCTGGACGGCAGGACCGTCCTTGTCGGTGGAGCGCTCGGGCCATTCGGCGACGGCGCTCCTCGACGGCAGCGTGCTCATCGCGGGCGGCACCGTTCCGCCGGCGCCCTACATGTACGGAGAGATCTCCGCGAGCGCCGAGCGCCTCTTCGTGGGCGGAGCTCCCTGCGGCTCCTCTGCGGAGTGTGCGACCGGCTTCTGCGTCGACGGCGTCTGCTGCACCTCGGCGTGCGATGCAGGCCCGTGCGATGCGTGCTCCATCGCCGCCGGCGCGGCCATCGAGGGAGAGTGTACGCTGCTCACGGGTCCAGCGTGCGACGATGCCAATGCCTGCACGGAAGCCGACAGCTGCGATGACGGCATCTGTAGCGGCGTACCGAGCGACGCTGGCGCCTGCGCGACGGGCGCAGGCGGCGCGGGCGGAGCAGGTGACGGGGGCGCGGGCGGAGCGGGCGGGAGCGAGTCGACCGCTGCGTCGACGAGCGCGGGCGCGGGCGGAGCAGGTGACGGGGGCGCGGGCGGAGCGGGCGGGGGCGAGTCGACCGCTGCGTCGACGAGCGCGGGCGCGGGCGGAGCGGGATCTGGTGGAGAGGGCGGAGGCGAGCCGACCGCTGCGTCGACGAGCGCGGGCACGGGCGGAGCGGGAGTTGGTGGAGAGGGCGGAGGCGAGTCGACCGCTGCGTCGACGAGCGCGGGCACGGGCGGAGCGGGCGGAGGCGAGTCGACCGCTGCGTCGACGAGCGCGGGCACGGGCGGAGCGGGCGGAGGCGAGTCGACCGCTGCGTCGACGAGCGCGGGCGCTGGCACCGGCAGCGACACGCCCGTGACCGCCGGGAGCGGCTGCAACTTCGGCGAAACGAGGTCGATCTCTGCCCCCCACATCGGCCTCGTCGCACTCTTCTCCCTGGCGCGTCTGACGAGGCGACGGCGCCTCGCGTCGAGCCCATCGCCGGAGCCATCCGGCGCCCGGCGTGCTCCGCTGGCAAGAACGCACGGCCGGCAGGCCGGCTGACCGGGAGTGCGCTGCGGAGGAACGAGGCGATGAAACAAGGAGCTACGACGAACCGAGGCGCGCCGTCCTCACGGGCGCTCCAGCGCGGCAGCATCCGGCTGAGCCGTGGGGCAGGCGCGGTCCTGGGGCTGGCCGCGCTGTCGCTCCTCGGCTGCACGTCGAGCGTGTCGGGCGGCCCCGAGGACGACGGCGCCGGGGGCGCGCCCGAAGCGGCGAGCGCCGGCACCGGGTCGACGAGCGCCGCCGCCGGGTCGACGAGCGCCGCCGCCGGGTCGACGAGCGCCGGCACCGGCGCTGGAACGGATCGGACGCCCTGTGAAGAGCGCCTGTCCCAGGAAGACTGCGAAGCTCAGACATCGGACGATGACGTCCATGTCTGCTCCTGGGAGCTCGTGTCCGTGAGCCCCGACGGCGCGTCCTGCGACGCGCTGACCGAGGAGCACCGCTGCCTGGCGATACCGCGCGGCGGCCCCGGCGGATGCCCCGGAAGCGTGGAGTGCGGGCAGGAGGACGGCCTGCCCCTCCTGTACCGCCAGGTCGGCGGGAGCGTCGAGCTCCATCGCTTCGATGGCGTCTGTGGCCTCAGCCCCGTGGGCTGGAGATATTGCATCTGGGGCTCCGACGGGACGCTCACGGAGGGCCCCTCCTCCTGCGCGTGCGCGTGTCGTGAGGGGGAGTGACCGCTCACGCCTCCTTCAGGAACGTCATGTGAGGTAGCTTGGCGCTCGGGTCCTCCCGATGGATCTCGGCGTGGACTCTGCTGATGAGCTGCTTGCAGTGGCTCAGGTCGTCGACCCGGAGGAGGAACAGGATGTCGCCGGGATCGTCGTCGTTCGTCCAGATGTGCTCCAGGTGCATCCCCTGTTCGGCGTGGCTGGCCGCGTCGGCCGCCAGCTGCTGCTTGACGTCCTCGAGCGTGGCGCCGGTGAGCCTTGCCAGTACGTGAGCCATGTTCAGACCTCCTCAAGGTGGTGAGCCAAAGACGCGCCGCGCGGGGGCCGCGCGGCCAGGCGCGGGGCTTCGATCGGGATCCTTCGTGGGTGTAGCCGAACCGGTAGTCCGGCGGGGGCGCTTTTTCTAGAATCGCACCCTGATGAGGCTGCACGCGCCGACGCGAGCTGCCCTCCAGAAGAGCTCCGGTCGCTTCACCGAGCCTCCGCGCGCCGACGCGGCCGCCTCGCAGCGCGCCGCGCTCCGGAGCGCTTGGTCGGCCGACCGGCGAGGTGATACCAGGAGGTCAAGGACGTGAGAGAGCGACCACACCCCAACGACCCGGCGCGCACGGCGCTGCTCGTCATCGACATGCAGAACGACGTTCTCGCGGAGGGGGGCGCGTTCTCGAAGCGGCACTGCGATCCGCATCAGCTCGCCCAGAGCGTGGCCTGGCTGGTGCGCGCCGCGCGCGCGCAGGGGCGCGCCGTGGTGTGGGTGACCTCGGCCTACGGCGAGATCGACGCGGCCCCGGACGCGCTCCGCGGGCAGACGCACACCGGCAGCGCGTGCTGCGCCTGCGGCACGTGGGGCGCCGAGCTGTTCCCGGCGCTCGCCCCGGTGCGCGCCGAGCGCCCGGCCGGGGCCGCGGAGTGGCACGTCGAGAAGCGCTGGTATTCGGCCTTCCGCGACACCGATCTCATCCGGCAGGAGGGCGACGCGGAGGGCGAGGACCGGGCGTCGCGGATCTCGCTCACCTTCCGGCATATCGGCACGTTTCACGATCCGGCGACCGGCGCTGTCTAGGGCGTCGGCGCGCCCGCCGCGGATCGCGCCGAGGCCGAGGCGCGCGCCCGGGCCCGGTCCGCGCTCCCCGGGCCGGAGCGGGAGGCCGCGGAGCGCGCCGAGGCAGAGCGGATGCTCCAGCTCTTCCGCGCCGAGAACATCGACGCCGCCTTCGACGCCGCCGCGTACCGCGCGGGCTTCGAGGCGCTCAATTTTCGCACGCTGCAGGAGCCGGAGGCGACCGATGAGCGCGCAGCGGGCGGTGTATTTCGTGAACGGCTCGATCTCGAGCTGGCGCGTGCTCCTCGCCGTGCGCGAGAAGGGCCTCGCCTTCGAGCCCCGCCGGCTGCGCGTGATGCGCGAGCCCCGCGAGACGCGCGCCGCGGAGTTCCTGGCCCTCAATCCGCGCGGCCAGGCCCCGGTGCTCGTCGAGCCCGACGGCACCGTCATGAACGAGTCGCTGGCGATCCTCACGTACCTGGAGATGCGGTATCCCGACCCGCCGCTCCTCCCGCCGCCCGCCGAGCCCGGCGCGCTCGCCCGCGCGCTCGCCCGGGCGCAGGAGTCCGAGGCCACCGCGTGCGTCTACGACCCGCTGGAGAGCCTCTTCGAGGCCGGCCCGGACGCCCTGTCGCCGGACCGGCGAGCGGCCATCGTGGGCGCGCTGGCGGGCGAGGAGCGCGAGCTCGCGCTGTGGGAGGCGCGAGCCCAGAGGACACGGTTCATCGCGTCGGACGCCTTCACGCTCGCCGACTGCGCGTTCTACCCCGTGCTCGCCCACATGCAGCGGCGCGGGCTGTCGCTCGCCGGCCATCCCGCGCTCGACGCCTACGAGCGCCGGGTGCGGGGCCGCCCCTCGGCGGTCGCCTCGTACCCGGAGGGCTGGTCCCACGACCTGGCGCGCCCCGATCTGTTCGCAAAGGCGCGGGCGCTCGCCGCTCCGGGGATCTCCGGGAGCTGACGCGCGCACGGCTCGCCCGTGCCCCGAGCGCGGGGCGGGCGCTCAGGGCGCGGGCGCGGCGCTGACGATGTACTCGACCGCGAGGCCGAGGTTGCAGCCGCTCGGGTCCGCCCGTTCCGGGAGGTCGATGTCGGTGCACGCGAAGACCCTGGGCTCGTGCGCCTCACAGGCTGGTCCGCCGCCGGCGCCACCTGGGTCACCGCCGCCGGCGCCGGTGCCGCCGGAGCCGCTTCCGCCGGAGCCGCCGGTGCCACCGGTGCCACCGGTGCCGCGGGTGCCGCCGGTGCCACCTGTGCCACTGCCGCCGGAGCCGCCGCCGTCCGTGATCTCGAGTTGCACGCGACCAGGGTGACGAGGAACGTCACGAGGGAGACAAGGAGAGGCAAGCTGGTTCGATGGCGCGGTTCGTCGTCGGCAGCACATGAGCAGCACATGATGCGCCAGCCGGCACTGTGCCGAGGCGCTGGTCCTTTCCTTGCCATGCGCAATCGATGACGGCCCGGTCACGCGCGCCGGGCTGGGTGGCTGGTACGCTGTGTGTATTCGCCGGTTCGAGGAAGTGTCCTGAGGCGATGGCCGTAGACCACGGCAGGTGAGGTGAACATGGTCGTGTCGATGCAGACCGCGGCGGCGGCTGCCGGCGCCGTGATGGTGGCGCTGGCGCTCTTGGGTTGCGGGTCCGATGGGGGGGATCCGCCGGGCGGAACGGGCGGGGACGCGGGCGCCGGAGGCGCGCAAGGGGAGGGCGGGAGCGCGGACGGGGGCGGCGGCGCCGGCGCGCAGGGCGGAGGCGGGCGATGGGAGTGCGAGATCCTCGACCTCCAGCCCGGCGAGGTCGGCCCTGGCGGCGCTGTGGCGCTGTTTCGCACGGACGATGCCGTGGAATCCATCGAAGGGAGCGCTCTCTCGGGAGGGTACGTGTACTTCAGCGCGGACTACCAGCTCCTGCGCGTGCCGGTCGCCGGCGGCGCCGCGGAGACGCTCGGGGACCTGCCCAGCGGACGGCACGCCATCGTCGGCGACACCCTCGTCTGGACCGAAGAGCTGAGCTCGCAACGCAATGTGCGCCTGCTCGCCGCGCCGGTGACGAGCCTGAGCGCCTCGACCGTGCTCGCGGAGGACATCCTCCCTCCTGCCATGCTCGCGCTCGACGCCACGAACGCCTACTACGATCAGGGCGACCCGCAGGCGATCTGGAAGGTCGCTCTGGCCGGCGGCAGCGCCCCCGAGGTGCTGGTGCCGAGCGGCCACCCGCTCGGCATGATCAGCCACGACGGCGCGCTGTACTGGCTCGACTTCCAGACGGAGCAGCTCGAGCGGGTGCCGCGCGAAGGCGGCACCCGTGAGCCGCTCGCGGAGGTGTTCTTCGGCGGGCCGATGGCGGCGGCCGGCGAGAGCGTCTTCTGGACCGACACAAGCCTCCACACCGTCAACCGGTGGCGCGACGGCGCAGCCGCCATCGACGTCCTCCACGACATCGAGAGGGTCCCGAACGCGGACCCCGCGCCCTCCGCCATCGCCGTGAGCGGTGATACGGTCTACTGGCTTCAAGGCTTTGGCTGCGTCGAGCTGTGGCAGGTGAAGACGGACGGCACGGGCGCTCGAAGGACAGCGTCCGGCTTCTTCCTCGCCGA
Organism: Sorangium sp. So ce836; assembly: GCF_028553905.1. Taxonomy (NCBI): domain Bacteria; kingdom Pseudomonadati; phylum Myxococcota; order Polyangiales; family Polyangiaceae; genus Sorangium; species Sorangium sp. So ce836. Next base: position 2,327,924 of record NZ_CP102233.1, read on the forward strand.
TGGGCTCGCGGTCGACGAGGGCCACGTCGTCGTCGTAGGGCGCGAAGCGGTTTACCGCGTCGACCGCTGACCCCGCCTCCATCTCCAGGTCTCCGCCTCGCGCCGGCCCGGCGTCGAGGTGCATCCGTCTTGACACTGCGCTCCATCGGGGGCCGCCCGCGTCGTTCCTGCGGCGAGCGGGGGGCGGCACGGCCGGCCGCTCGCCCTGGAGGTGTGCGGCGCTACAGCGCCATCGGAATCGTTTCGCGGGATGGCTGCGGGCGGCCTCCGGCTCAGCTACCTTTGGTCAGCGGCAGAGGCGCCGGCGCCGACCCTAGCCACCGACCCGTCACCATGTTATTGCTAGCCGACAAATTTCACTACGCGTGCAATTGACGCGCGTCGGCGGTTCACCTGACGTGAGGAGAGTCGGAGCCACAACTACCCCAGCGTGCTTGGAAGGCCCAACCTGGACGTGGCGAACCTGACTCCACCCTGGCCCCGAGGCCAGAGCCCTTGGGCTCACCTCGCGGCCCCCGTCGCCGAGAGCGCCCTCTGAACGTAGGCACACGCAAACCACGAGCTGGAGATCCGGTTATGACCGTTGTGATTGGAGACAAAGAGTACTTCCCTGGCGTCGGCAAGATCCCCTACGAGGGGCCCGAGTCCGACAACCCCCTTGCCTTCAAGTGGTACGACGCCAATCGCGTCGTCGCCGGCAAGGCGATGAAGGATCACTTCAAGTTTGCGGTGTGTTACTGGCACACGTTCTGTGGTCGTGGGCACGACCCGTTCGGTCCGGGGACGATCAACTTCCCCTGGGACGAGGGCAAGGACGCGCTGAGCCGCGCTCGCATGAAGATGGACGCGAGCTTCGAGTTCATCACCAAGCTCGGCGTGACGCACTACTGCTTTCATGACATCGACCTCGTGGAGGAGGGCGACAGCCGCGCCGAGACGTCGCGGCGCCTCCAGAGCGTCGTCGAGTACGCCAAGCAGAAGCAAGCGCAGTCGGGGATCAAGCTCTTGTGGGGCACGGCGAACCTGTTCTCCAACCCGCGTTACATGAACGGCGCCTCCACGAACCCGGATTTCGCCGTGGTGGCCTACGCCGGCGCCCAGCTCAAGGACGCCCTCGACGCCACCATCGCGCTGAACGGCGAGAACTACGTGTTCTGGGGCGGCCGCGAAGGTTACATGAGCCTGCTGAACACGGACATGAGGCGCGAGAAGGAGCACTTCGCCCGCTTCCTGACCATGGCGCGCGACTACGCGCGCTCGCGCGGCTTCAAGGGCACCTTCTTCATCGAGCCGAAGCCCATGGAGCCCTCCAAGCACCAGTACGACTTCGACGCCGAGACCGTGATCGGGTTCCTGCGCCAGCACGGCCTCGACAAGGACTTCAAGCTCAACCTGGAGACGAACCACGCGACGCTCGCCGGCCACACCATGGAGCACGAGATGCAGGTGGCCGCGGACGCCGGCATGCTCGGCAGCATCGACGCGAACCGCGGCGACTACCAGAACGCGTGGGACACCGACCAGTTCCCCTACAACATCAACGAGACCGTGGAGATGATGCTCATCCTGCTCCGCAGCGGTGGGTTCCAGGGCGGCGGCGTGAACTTCGACGCCAAGCGCCGCCGCAACTCGACGGATCTGATCGACACCTTCCACGGCCACATCGGCGGCATGGACGTGTTCGCCCGCGCGCTCATCATCGCCGACGACCTGATCCGCAAGTCGCCGCTCGAGTCGATGCGCAAGACCCGTTACGCGTCGTTCGACAACGGCAAGGGCGCGGAGTTCGAGCAGGGGAAGCTCACGCTGGAGCAGCTGGCCGAGATCGGCAACGCCGGCGGCGAGGTCAAGCTCACGAGCGGTCAGCAAGAGCTGTACGAGAACATCGTCAATCGCTACATCCGCTGAGCCGAGCGATCGAGGGGACGACGGCCGCGCGGCGCCGCCGCGAGCTCACCGGCCCAGCGCGGCCATCTTCTCGTTCACCCAGTCGTCCCCCACGAGCGGGTGAACGCCGGCCCCGTCCCGCTCCAGGTCGATCCCCACCGAGAGCAGGCCGCTCTTCACGAGGAACGCGCCGAGCGGCTCCTGCCCGTCCGACTTGGTGAGCCGCCCGCGGATGGCGAGGTTGCCGCCCTGCGCCTCCAGCAGCCTGAAATCGACGTCGCTCTCCTTGCGCCTCACCGTCGCCGAGGCCTTGAGCCCCTCCATGGTGAGCAGCCCCGCGGCCCACCCGGGGATGGCGTCCTCGGCGTCGAGCAGCGCCACCGCGGGCCGCGCGTCCTTGCACTCGAGCCGGATCGCCGCCTCCATCAGGCCACGCCCCACCTTCGCGTCGTCGACGTCGATGCGCGCCCACCAGCCGGGCAACGCCTCGCCCTCGTGCTCGATCGCGAGGTCCTCGATCTCGATGCGGCTCTTCCCGAGCCTGGCCGTCGGGCCGAGGAGGTTCGCCGCGTCGAGCGAGAGGCGCGCCTTGACGTCGCCCTTCACCCGCGTTTCCTTCCACGCGAGCGCCCCTTGCTTGAGCAGGAGGCTCAGCGCCCCCGTCCCCCGGCCCAGCGGGTCGACCTCGAGGCTGCTCCGCACGAACGCGGCGCCGCCCGTGAACCGCGGCGCGTCCGGCCCGGCGTCGTCCGGGTTGAGCCAGCGCAGGTCCGGGATCGCCGCGGCGACGACCTCCACCTTCGACGAGAACCCCGGCGGGAGCCGCATGAGGTGGAGCTCCGGCGCGTCGAAGGCGGCGCTCGCCCGCTCCACCACGATGGGCGGCAGCCCCTTGCCAGGGCGCTCGAGCGTCGCCCGGGGCACCGCCACCGCGAGGCGCGCCTGCCCGCGCTCGTCGACGCGGAGATCCACGTCCGCGGCGACGGCCGCCCGGAGCGACCCGGCGGAGGCCGCGAGGTGGCTCGTGCCGTATGAGAGGGAGCTGCCCGGCTCGACGTTGCCCCGGTTCACGACGAGGTTCGCCCGGAGCCCTCCGCTCCCGTCCTCGATCCGCGGCCCTCCGTCCTCGCCGGTGAAGAAGTAGATGAAATCGAGCCCGGGCAGCTGGGCGTCGAGGCGCACGCGCGCCCAGGTGGTGTCGAAGATGTCGAGCCCCTCGATGTCCCGCGGATCGAACGTGTTCATCGTGACGTCGAGGTCGGCGTCGACCCGCGCGACGACGCGGTCGGCCAGGTGGACCTCGCCCGAACGGAGCTCCAGCGCGACCGGCCCGACGCGGACCGAGCGGAGCGGCTTGTAGTAGAACCCCCCGCGCACGCGGCCGCCGCCGGCGTACCGGACCTGCTGGATCCAGACCTCCTTGAGCGTCGTGTCCACGCGCTCCAGGTGCACGGTCCAAAGATTGTAGCCCTCGTCCGAGCTCTCGAGATCGTGCTTCGGCGGCAGCTCCGGCTTGAGCGGAGGGTTCGTGAACTCCGGGATGGGGGGGAGCGCCTTGATGTGCGGCGCCTCGAGATCGCGCTCGCTCGTCGGATCCACGAGCAGCCGCATGCGGAACGTGAAGCCCTCGGCGCGGATGTCCTCCGCATGGAACTTCTTCCGGAAAAGATCGGTCAGGTGGATGTCCGCCTCCACCTCGTCGAGCAGCACCGCCCACTCCAGCAGGCTGTCGGACCCGCTGAGCCGTAATTCCTTCACGTGCACGACGCCCGGCCAGAGGCTCCAGGCCGAGCCGTAGAACAGCGTGGCGTCGGTCGGGTTGTAGCTGACGAGCCTCGCCACGAGCTTCGTGCTCAGCATGACGTTGCCGATGACGACGTAGCCGACCCAGAGCGCGATCGGCAGGATCGATATCACCTTCAGCGCCTTGCTCATGCGCGGCCCGAGCCACCCTCCGAGCCCACGCGAAGACGTCACGGCCAAAGCTCCCGGCATGAACGGGCGGAACGCACGCGCCGTGCCGCCGAGCTGGCCCGCTGCGCGGCCGGCGGGCGCTGGGCTCGCCGTAGCGATCTGCCCCGTGTGTGGCGGAGGTCGCCACGCGCGGCGCGCGAAAGTGCGCGATCTTGCCCGAATTTCCCGAGAAATGCTCTGTTCGAGGCCGTCGCCCCCCGCCGGACCCGGCGGGCACCCTGATTGCTAACCCCGATTGCCGACGCCGACCCTGGCGACCGCTGCGCTGCCGAGCCTGTCGCACGTCAGCCCCGCTGGAGCCGAGCTCCAGCCAACCCCGAGGTCATCATGAAGCACACGGTCCATCACGACCTGAACGATGAAGAAGCCAAGAACGCCGTCCTGAGGGCGATGGAGCGGTATCGCGAGCGGTACGCGGAGTACGCGCCCTCCATGCTCTGGAGCGACGAGCGGCGCGCGGATCTCGGCCTGTGCTTCAAGGGGTTCCAGGTCGCGGGGCGGCTCGAGCTCGGGCCCAGGACCGTCGATCTCGACATCGACGTGCCGCTGCCGCTGCGCATGTTCAAGCGGATGGCGATCGCCGCGATCGACGCGGAGGTGCGGCGGTACATCGACGAGGCGCACCGCGAGCGGTCGCGGCGCGCTCACGGCGCGGCCCTGGGGGAAGCCGTCTGAGCTAGCCCCGCCATGCCGAGCGCCAGCACCACGATCCCCCGATCCGGGCGCCGCCCGCGGAGCACGCCGGGCCGCGCGCGGCGCTCCGCCCCGAGCGGCGCCGTCGTCCGGCGGCGCCGCGTCAGCCTGTCGATCGAGACCGTCGAGACGGTCGAGCTCGCGCGCGCGGCGGGCGAGCTCGCGGCGGCCGCGCCGCTCACCCCGTCGCCGGTCGAGTCCGCGAAATCGGCCGGGCTCCGGTACGTGAACGACGGCGAGCCGGGCATCTCCCGCCGGAAGGCGGGCAAGGGCTTCACGTTCCTCGACCCCGAGGGTCGCCCCATCAAGGACGAGGCGACCCTCCAGCGGATCCGGCGCCTCGCGATCCCGCCCGCGTGGACCGGGGTGTGGATCTGCCAGAGCGAGCGCGGGCACATCCAGGCCACCGGCCGGGACGCGCGCGGCCGGAAGCAGTACCGGTATCACCCGCGCTGGCGCGAGGTCCGCGACGAGACGAAGTACGACCGCATGCTCGCGTTCGGCTCGGCGCTCCCGGCGATCCGCGCGGCGGTGGAGCGCGATCTCGCGCTGCCGGGGCTCCCGCGCGAGAAGGTGCTGGCGACCGTGGTGCGCCTGCTCGACGAGACGTCGATCCGCATCGGGAACGACGAGTATGCGCGCGACAACAACTCGTACGGTCTGACCACGCTCCACGACGAGCACGTCGAGATCAAGGGCGATCTCATACGCTTCCACTTCCGGGGCAAGAGCGGCAAGGAGCACGAGCTGACGGTGCGGGACCGGCGGCTCGCGCGCATCGTGAAGCGCTGCCAGGACGTGCCCGGCCACGAGCTGTTCCAGTACATCGACGGCGATGGCCAGCGGCAGCGCGTCCACTCGGACGACGTGAACGAGTACCTGCGCTCCCTCGCGGGGCAGGAGTTCACGGCGAAGGACTTCCGCACCTGGACCGGCACGGTGCTGTGCGCGTCGTTCTTCTGCGAGATGGAGGTCGCCACCTCGGCCCGCCAGATGAAGAAGTGCGTGGCGCAGGTGATCGACATGGTGTCCGCCCGCCTCGGCAACACGCGCGCGGTCTGCCAGCGTTGTTATGTCCACCCCGCCGTGATCCGCGCCTACACCGAGGGCGCCTTGCAGACCTTGATCGAGGCGGAAGAGGCGGTCATGGACGAGGCGATCGCGGCGCTCCGGCCCGAGGAGGCCACGATGCTCCGGATCGTCCGCGGGTTCAGCGAGCGCGACGCGGTGCCGCTCGCCACCCAGCTGCGCGAGAGCGTGCGCGCGGTCAAGGCGCGGCGGACGGGCGAGAGCGCAACGCGTCCGAAGAGCGTGAAGCGCCCGAAGAGCGCGGCGCGACCGGACCGCGCAACGCGTCCGAAGAGCGTGACGCACCCGAAGAGCGTGAAGCGCTCGAGCGGGCAGCGGCGCGCCGCGGCCTGACCCGTCCCTGGTGCAACGCTAGCTCCCGCGCTCTCTGCGCCCGGCGCCGCGCCGCCGCGGGCAGCCGACGAGAGCGCCGTGTCCCTCCGTCACAGCGTGGCCATCTCGCCGTGGCATTGTGCCCCGGGCGCGGGGCATTCTGCCGTCGCTTTGTGAGCAGCTACGCAGACATCCGCGATGGACGCGCCCGGTACGTTTCGTGTTCTGCGAAGGAGAAGCGAACGACGAGGACCCTCAGCCAAGGAGATATACATGGCGAGCCAGAGGTTGATCACCGAGATGGTGCGGACACGTGTGGAGGCCGAGGACGCCATCCGGCGGATCCTCGACCACGGGCACTCGCGCAGGGACATCTGCGTCATCGTGAGCGAGGCCGCCCGCCGCCAGCACTTCTCGCGTTCGCGCGTGCAGGGCGCGGCCGTGCACGGTAATGCGCTCAGCTCGATCCTCGCCGCGGCGGGCGCGGGGCTCGTGGTGCCGGGGCTGCGGCTCGCGGTGGCCGGCCCCATCGCGGTGAAGCTCGACGACGCGAGCTCGGCCGGCGCGACCGCCAGCCTGAGCAGCGTGCTCGTCGACGCCGGCGTCCCGGAGCAGCGCGCGCCGGAGGTCGAGCGGCGCCTCAAGGAGGGGGCGATGCTCATCGGGGTGCTCGCGCGCGACGACGCGGACGCGGCGGCCGTGCAGGCGATCCTGGGCGGCGTCGGCGCCGGGGAGTCGTGCGGCACCAGCAAGGGCGCGCGCGTCTTCGCGACCCTCTGACGCCGCGCTCGTCCGCGCCGGCCGCCTCGGTACAACCCCCGACCGAGCGCCGCCAGGGCGCCAAGGACGCCAGGAGAGCCCAGGGTGCACCTCTCGCTTCTCTCTTGGCGTCCCTGGCGCCTTGGCGGCTCGATCTCTCTCCTCGTCATCTCCGCCGCCTGAACGCCTCGCCGCTGCGATGAGCTCGCTATCGCACGAGCGGGAATCAGTACGGGTGGAACGGGGTTTGAATAGAATCCAGAGAGCTCAACCGAGGCCGCCCCGGTCTGAGACGTGGATTACCCCTGACGCAACGATGGCCGCACGCTCTCTGCGGCGAGGTCGAACATCGGCGGTCTCGCTCACGGTTCTCGCGCGGACGTAGGTCGCGCCGGCTGCTGCTCGGGAGGTAGGGAGGAGACGAATCGGCGTTCACCAGCAACCTCAGGAGAGTACCCATGGAACCGGTCGCATTCGCAGAGGAGAGCGTGGGCCTGGACGGCCTGATCGATGACGATTCGATCGAGCAGCTCAAATCGTTCTGTCGGGGCGAGATGTCCGCGGTGGAGACCTACCGTCAGGCGATCGCCGCCGCGCGCGAGGGCTGGGAGGTGCAGCAGCTCCGGCTCAACCTGGCGTCGCACGAGGCGCGGGTGCAGATGCTGCGCCGGCGGATCGAGGAGCTCGGGGGCGACCCGCCGTCGAGCTCCGGGCCATGGGGCGCGTTCGCCAAGGTGGTCGAGCGGACCGCGGTGGCGCTCGGCCACAAGACGGCGCTCTCGGTGCTGGCGGAGGGCGAGGATCACGGCCTGAAGGACTACCGGAACGACATCGAGGAGCTCGACTCGGAGTCGCACGTCCTGGTGCGCGACGTGATCCTGCCGCAGCAGGTGTCGACGCTCCGAACGCTGGCCGACCTCAAGCGCCAGCTGCCGTGACGCGGCCGGGCGCTGCGGATTGTTCTGGCGGGGCAGCTACTCGCGAACGCGTACGCGCTCTTCTTCGACGATCCACAGGCGGCCGTCGACCTGCTCGCGCTCTAGCAGCGCGAGCAGACGTCGCACGATCGAGAGCACATACAGTTTGTCTTGGCGGGCCAAGCGCATCACGATCAGCCCCCGGTAGCTCGAAGGGGCGTACCGGCGTACATTGGCAAAGTCGACATCCAGGGTCAGAAGCGCTCTTCCCTCCGCAGCGCACACTGCGGCGATATCCGGATCGGGATGTCCGCCGAGCCCCTGCGCTAGCACCGTCGACGCGTCATGCCCCGCCTGGCGCATCAGCTCGGCGACCTCTTCCGGGAGGTTCTCGTCGATCTTCAGCCTCATCGTCACGATGCTGCTGGGAGGTCGAGGATGCGCTCCCTCGCCAGCTCCGCCGCATACGCGACGGCCGCGCGCACATCGTCAGGATTAAGCGAGGGGTAGCTGCTGACGATCTCATCCGGCGAAAGACCCGCGGCCAGGTTGTCCAGCACGACGGACACCATGATCCTCGTCCCGCGAATGCACGCCTTGCCGTGGCAGACGGCCGGATCCGTCACGATGCGCTCATGCCAGCCCATGGTAGCCTCCTTTGTTTCAACGCCTGTTTCCCTCCCGGCCCTCGCAGCGTTGCGCGAGCCGGAAGGGAGAACACCCCGCTCAGCCCTTCACGTCGTACTCCGCCTGGAGCAGCTTCGCGATCGTCGACAGCTGCATGTTCGACGTCCCCTCGTAGATCTTCCCGATCTTCGCGTCGCGGTAGAGCTTCTCGACCGGGTAATCCTTGGTGAAGCCCACGCCGCCCATGAACTCGATGCACAGCGACGCTGTCCGCTCGGCCACCTCGGACGCGAACAGCTTGGCCATCGCGGCCTCCTTCACGAACGGCTGGCCAGCGTCCTTGAGCCGCGCGGCGTTGTAGACGAGGAGGCGCGCGGCCTCGATCTCCATGGCCACGCGCGCATACTGGAACTGCACGCCCTGGAAGCTCGCGATCGACTGGCCGAACTGCTTCCGCTCGCCCATGTAGCGCATCGCGTGCTCGAACGCCCCGGCGGCCAGGCCGAGCATCTGCGCGCCGATGCCGATCCGACCCTCGTTCAAGGTCTCGATCGCGATCTTGTAGCCCTTGCCGACCTCGCCGAGCACGTTGCCCTCCGGCACCTCGCAGTCCTCGAGGACGAGCTCGCAGGTGCTGGAGGCGCGGATACCCAGCTTGTTCTCCTTCTTGCCCACCGAGAACCCAGGGGACGTCCGCTCGATCACGAAGGCCGTGATGCCCTTGTACCCCTTCGACGGGTCGACGCTGGCGAACACCAGGAACAGCGAGCTCTCGTTCGCGTTCGTGATCCACAGCTTGCGGCCGTTCAGCACCCAGCGGTCGCCCTTGCGCTCGGCCCGGGCCGCGAGCGCGAACGCGTCCGAGCCGGAGCCCGCCTCGCTCAGCGCGTACGAGCCGACCCACTCCCGGCTCAGCCGCGGGAGATACCTCTCCTTCTGCGCGTCGCTGCCCCAGCGGAGGAGCGCATTGGCCACGAGCGTGTTCTGCACGTCGATGAGCACGCTGACGCTCGGGTCGACCACGGCGAGCGCCTCGACCGCCAGGATCGCGTTGAAGAAGCTCGCGCCGGAGCCCCCGTACGACTCCGGGATCTCGATGCCCATGAGGCCGAGATCGAACATCGGAGGGAGCAGATCGCGGTCGAGCGCGCCCTGCTCGTCCATCGCCGCCGCGCGCGGCGCGACGCGCTTGCGGGCGAAATCAAGCACCGAGTCGCGGAAGAGGCGCTCCTCGTCGGAGAGCTGGGTGAGCGGAGGATGGGACACGACGGTTTCTCCTTGTGGGTCCATGGCGCGGCGCGGCGGAGGCGACCGCGGCGTCCCACTATGCACCGCGAGGACCGCAGGCGAAAGCCGTTCGTTCGCGCCCGCCGCGCCCTCCGCCGCGGGCCGGCTCATCCGTCGTATCGCTCCTCGCGCGCCTCCCGCGCCTCCCGCGCCTCCCCCAGAGGGCCGGGAGGCCCGATCGTCCAGGCTGCTACGCGCTCTCCCCGGTCCCGGGCGCCGCGCGCGCTCCGTCGCGGCCGCGCCGCGCCTCAGGGCTCACGCGCTCACGCGCGCTTGTCGGCGGGCACGTCGCGCCGGCGGCACCGGAGCAGCGTGTGGGCGAGGCCGAGGTGGTCGATCTCCGCGTCGACGATGAGCCCGGCCTCCTCGATGCAGCGCTTGATGTCGGCGGCGCTGTACATGCGGCTGTTCCCGTTCGCGAGGCACGTGAAATACAGGGAAGAGCCGTGCAGGCAGTGGACCGCCACCTCATTTTCCTGGCGATCCCAGAACGTGTCGAGGATCCAGAGCTCCGTCTCCTTCCCCATGGCGGCGCGCGCCCGCCGGAGGATCTGGGTGATGTCCGCCTCGGAGAAGCACACGAGGAACTGGCTCATCCAGATGGCGTCGAACCCCGTCGGGAACGCCTGTCCGTGATCGAGGAAGTCGATGGGCGTGCCCATGACGCGGCCGAGCAGGCCGTGCTGCTCCACGTTGACGCGCGCGTCCTCGAGCTGGCCCGGAAGGTCCAGGATCGTGACCCGCACGTCGGGGTCGTGCGTACAGCACTGGATCGCCCACCGGCCGGTGTTGCCGCCGATGTCGAGGAGCGTCTTCGGCCGCCGCTCGAACACGATGGGCAGCGCCTTCGGGAACGCCGAGTCGGAGTAGAGGTGATCGAAGGCGAACCAGCTCTCCCTCACCTTCGGCGGGAGCTCCGGGAGCGCCTCGTAAACCGTCGGCCAATCGCCGAAGACCTTCAGGCCCGCCGGCTTGCCGCCCTCGATGGCCTCGTCGAGAAAGCGCATGCCCTCGTAGCAAACGTCATGGATGAAATCCATGTTGATACGGGTCATCCGATCGTTCTCGACGATGAGCCCGACCCGCGTGATCGCGTAACGCTCTTCACCTTCGCGCCCCCCTCGCCCCTCTCGCCCGCCTCGCCCCTCTCGCCGCTCTCCGTTGCCGCCGGCGAGCTCCACCAGGCCGAAGCTCAGGCTCGCCTCCAGCAAGGTCTTGGCCGCATAGGCGGAGAGGCCGGTGTCCTGGGCCACCTCCGCCGGCGTCCGGCCGGCCTTGCCGGCGCGCTGCAGCGCCCTGAGCACGCCGCGGTTTCTCATGACCCGCGCCACCTGGAACATGACGGGCGCGAACGCGATGCGCTGGGCGGCGAGCATGGCGTCGAGGGCGGGATTCGGGGCGGGATCGTTCTTCATCGAGCTCCGGTCGTCGGGGATTGGGGAGGGCGAGGCTAGCGAGCGCCCGCGCGCTGGAGGAGCAGGGCGAAGCCGCCGAGGCCCGTGAGCAGCGCGCACTCCGCCCGGCCCTCGTCGGCGAGCGAGATCCCCATCACGCCGCAGGCCAGGCCGAAGGCGAGCGTCGCGACGCCGAGCCGCCGCTCATCGGTCCGCCGGGCAGACGGAGAGGACGGTCGCGTGCGGTAGGGGCTTGCCACCCGGGGATGATACCACCGTCCCCGACGTCACAAGGACGCCGCGGCGATGTCGGTCAGCTCTTCGTCGGTGAGGGGGAGCGGGTTCGCCTTCATGCTGCTCGCCGCCCGGGCCTTCTGGACCAGCGCCGGGAGGTCCGCCTCGCTCACGCCGTAGCGCCGCAGGCCCGGGATCGCGAGGTCGCGGCAGAGCTCGCGGACCCAGGCGATCCCCTCCTCGGGGGCGGCCCCGGCCCGCCCGGTGACGAGCGCGGCGATCTCGTCGAAGCGCGGCAGCGCCGGGTGCGCCGGGGCGCGGCCGCGCAGCGCCCGCAGGTTCACCTCGAGGACGGCCGGCAGGAGCGCGGCGCACACCGCGCCGTGCGGCGCGTCGAACGTGCCCCCCACCGGCGCGGCGAAGCCGTGGACCGCCCCGAGGCCGGCGTTCGCCAGGCAGAGGCCGCCGAGCAGGCTGGCCACGGCGAGGTCGTCCCGCGCCGGCGCGTCCGCGCCCTCGAGCACCGCGCGGCGGAGCGAGCGCGCCGAGCGGCGGATGCCCTCGCGCGCGAGGCCGTCGGTGAGCGGGTTGCTGCGGATCGACAAGAGCGGCTCGATGAGCTGCGAGAGCGCGTCGAGCCCGCTCGAGGCGAGCACCTCGGGCGGCGCGCCCGCGAGCAGGTCGGGGTCGATCACGGCGAGGCGCGGCAGCATGAGCGGGCTGCGCAGGCTCGCCTTCACGCCGGCCTCGCGCGACGCGAGCACCGCGTTGCGCGTCACCTCCGAGCCGGTGCCCGCGGTCGTGGGGATCGCCACGAACGGCGCGGCCGGCCGGGAGAGCGCCTTCCCCTGGCCGATGACCTCCAGGTAGTCGAGCGGGTCGCCGCCGTTCGCGAGGAGCGCGGCGATCGCCTTGCCGGCGTCGACCGCGCTGCCGCCGCCCAGGGCCACGACGACGTCGCACCGCTCGGCCGCGGCCCTCGCCGTGCCCTCGCGCGCGATCTCCACGGTGGGCTCGCCCGCGACGGCGAAGGTCACGGCGGCGATCTTCGCCTCGGCGAGCGCGGCGAGGAGCGGCGCGGCCCGGCCCGGGCGCTGCCCGGTGACGACGAGCGCCCGCGTCCCGCCGAGGCCCCGCACGGCCGCGGGCACCTCGGAGAGCTTGCCCGCGCCGAAGACGATGCGCGTGGCGGTGGCGAACTCGAAGGCGAGCTCGGAAGGCCCGGAAGGCGGAGGCGCCATGTCAATACCCCGCGTCGTCCGGGAAGACATTGACGTATTTCCGGCTGGTCCGCGGCTCGGCCATCATGTCGGCGACGGTGTCCCGCCACCGCTTGTAATGCTCCGTTTCCTTGTGCGCGGCCGGCGCCTCCTTGGTCCTGTAGACCTCGACGAGCACGAAGCGCGCGGGATCCTCGATGTCCTGGACGACGTCGAACCGGGCGATCCCCGGCTCCTTGACGCTCTCGCGCGCGTTGTCGAGCGTCGCCTGGCGGAAGGCGCCTACGTGCTCGGGTTTGACATGCACATCGACATGCACGATGAACAGGCTGCTCTGCATGCGCGCAATCTAGCTCGGTCGCGCTGCCGCAGGAACCCGGCTCGTGACGCGCGGGCGCGCGGGGCCTCTCGGCGTCACCTGGCCGCGCGGGCCGCCCGGCGCCCGCGCGGCCCGCGCGGCCAGGTGACGCCGCCCGGCGTCGCGCGGCTGTCGCCCGCGCGCGCCGCCAGGCGTCGCGCACCTGTCGGCAGAGCGCCTTCGCCCCCTGCGTCCACTCCCGACTTGGCCCGGCCGGCTGCGGCGTTACGATCCCCGTGAATCGGCGGGTGGCCCGGCAGGTGTCGAGTCCATCTGCGCCGCGAGCGAGGAAGGTCGATATGGCGGATCCGACCACGGAGAGCCCGCAGCCCGACGCTGCGCGCTCGATCGCGCTGGACTCCATCGAGTTCGTCTCCGATCACGGTCTCCTGAAGGGCTGCGCGGGAGGGACCGGCTGGAGGAACGCCGGGGAGCCGTGCCCCCAGCCCGAGTGGACGCCGGAGCGGTCCGTCCCGGTGTCGATCTCGATGGGCCGGAGCGTCGTCATCCGGCTCGGGCTCTCGTCGAGCGGCGGCGCGCCCGCGGCGCCGGCCGAGATCCGCGGCGTCGGGCCGGCGGGGCTCACCTTCGAGAGCGGCGGCCCCGCCGCCTTCGGCGCGCCCGTCGAGCTCACGTCCGCGCGGAAGATCGAGCGGAGGATCCAGAAGCTCAACCTCAACGTGAGCTGGTCGGCCGGCGGAGGAGCCACGCTGTCGCCCGGCCGGACCTCGAACGTCGTTTATGTCACGATGGGCAGACCCCTGACCGACAAGCAGGATGTCTGGCAGGAAGACGGGGTGACCCTGAAGCGGATGGACAGGTCGGTCTCCTGGGTCGCGCCGCTCAACACCCTCGATCCTCACGAGATCGTCGCGTCGATCATGGCCCGATTCCCGACGTACACGCTCGTGCCGAGCCCCAGGGTGCCCCGGGAGTACCACCACCCGACGTACCTGAACGACCAGGGCGGGGCCTGGGCGATGACCGATTATGTGGAGGAGACCGGCGAGTGTCAGGCGATCGTCCGCCTCCTCCGCGGCATGCTGCGCCAGCTCGGGATTCCCGGGCGGACCCGGATCCTCGTGGTCTGGGGCGATCCCAACGTGGGCGGCGGGCGCAAGACGCTGTCGGCCGATCTGGAGGAGCGGCCGTGGGCGGGGCTCGACACGACGCAGGTCGTGGGGGGCCGCGTGTGGCGCGCGGCGCTCATCGACGGCCCGGTCGAGGAGGGGGGGACGTACCCCGCCTCCCATACGCGCCTCCCCGACGGGACGTTCAGCCCTGGGCTCAACCGGTACGAGGCGGTTCTCGAGTTCGCGCACGGCGGCGTGACGCGGTACTACGCGGGCGGCGCCGGGGTGTTCGACCGCGTGGAGCCGATCCTGGGCGTCTTCTGGGGGCTCATCTGGTTCAGCTCGGCGCCGAACGAGGGGTTCCGCGTCGAGAAGATCGTGGCGAGATACCGATAATCCGGAGGTCTTCGATGAACGCGCAGGAATGTCTCACGCAGGAGGTGGACGCGAAGGTCGCGGCGTGGCTCTCGGCCGTGGCGCGCGTGCCGCCGGGCGGCTTCACGCAGGTCGCGCGGTTCGACGACGTGCCGGCCCAGGCGCGCGCCGACTCGCTCTACTGGTGCGACTCCATCTTCAGGAGCGACCTCAACCCTCACAACGAGGCGGTGGGGGCGCGCCACGCGATCCACGCCGCCACGGACGACACGCCCGATCTGCTCCGTCACGAGTACGCCGCGGGCGGGCTCGGGCTCACCGTCACCGAGGGGCGCAATTTCGTGCTCGTCCAGGTCGACCGCGCGAGCCTCGATATCCTCGCTCTCTGCGGCAAGGACCGCGCCGCCGCCGCGCGCCGGGTGGCCGAGGCGATCTTCAACACGGGCATCGAGTCGAACACGGTGGGCGTCCCGATGGCCTCCGGCCCGGTGGGCTGCCCCGGCGACATGCCCGATCTCGAGGAGGGGGCGACGTTCGCGAGCAATCCGGCCGTGGACCCGGATCTCCTCGCCTGCTGGAAAGACCGCACGGAGTGCGGTGTTCAGGACGGGAGGCTCTATTTCCTCTGCTACAAGAAGTCGTCGCAGCGCGCGGGGTTCGCCAACGCCTGGCAATGGTTCGACGACCGGAAGACCGGCGTCGGGTGACGCAGGCAGAGGCGTGAGGCGGCGGAGGAGAGCGAGGTAGGGGAGGGGAAGCCGCGGCGGTGGGGGAGCAGGAGGAGGAGGGGGGAGGAAAGGAAGGAGGGGGGAGGAAAGGGAGGAGGGGGGCATAGAGGAGAGCAGGAGCGCGCTGCGCCGGTATTGCGTCTGCGCGCCGCGCGCGGGATGTTGCGCGGGTGGCGGGAGCACAGCAGCCCAGGATCTTGATCTTCCCAGGCGGCTCCGCGGGCGCGGCGCAGGCGCTCGCGGCGGCCCGCGGCTACGTCGCGGCCCTGGCCCGGGACATCGAGGCGGGCCTGGATCTGCTGGCGACCCAGCCGTTCGACGTGGCCGTGATCGGGGCGGAGGGGCCGCCCCGCGAGGCGCTCGCGCTCTGCCGGAGGCTGCGCGCGGCGCCGGGCGGCGATCGCGTGGCCGTGGTCGCCGTCACCGGGAGCGCCGGCGCGGCCACGGCGCTGCTCGAGGCGGGCGCGACGGTCGTGGCGGAGGCGAGCGAGCCGTCGATCGCGATCCAGCTCGACGCGGCGGTGTGGTGGACGCGGCGGCCCTCGGCGCACGTGGCCGACCGTGCGCCGGCGGAGCGCGCGCTGCTCGAGCGCGCCGCGCGCTCCTTCCGCGACGCGTCCACGGAGGTGATCGGCCTGTTCGTGTGGGACGCGGCGGGGGGCATCCTCGACGCGAACGACGCGTTCCTCGGCATGATCGGCTATGCGCGCGAGGACGTCGAGGCGGGCCGCCTGAACTGGGTGGCGATCACGCCGCCCGAGCTCCGCGACCAGGACCAGCGCGCTCTCTCGGAGGTCCTGAAGCACGGGATCTGCCCGCCGTTCGAGAAGGAGTTCCTCGCCCGCGACGGGCGGCGCCTGCCCGTGCTCATCGCCCCCGCGCTGGTCGAGGGGTCCCGCGATCGCGGCGTCTGCTTCATCGTCGACATGACGGCGCGCCGGGCCGCCGAGGACGCGCTCCGCGCGAGCGAGGAGCGCATGCGGCTCGTCGTGCGCGCCACGAGCGACGCCTTCTGGGACTGGGACCTCTCGTCGGGGCGCGTCACCGGGAGCGAGCGCATGCGGAGCTTCTACGGCACGGGCGGCGGCGACATCGAGGAGGACGCGGTGTGGTGGTTCGAGCGCGTCCACCCC
Source organism: Sorangium sp. So ce836 (assembly GCF_028553905.1). Lineage (NCBI taxonomy): Bacteria > Pseudomonadati > Myxococcota > Polyangiales > Polyangiaceae > Sorangium > Sorangium sp. So ce836. The sequence goes on from NZ_CP102233.1 coordinate 2,343,984, forward strand.
GACGATCGCGACCGCGTGATGAACGGGCTCAGGCGCGCGATGGAGGGGAGCGAGAGCACGTTCGAGCTCTGGTACCGGTGCGTGCTCGCGGACGGCAGCTACGCCGACGTCCACGACCGGGGCATCGTCATGCGCGACGCGTGCGGCAGGGCGTACCGGATGCTCGGGGCCGTGTCCGACGTCACCGAGCGCCGGCAGCTGGAGGCGCGGCTCCTGCTCGCCGATCGCATGGCATCGCTCGGCACGCTCGCGGCCGGGGTGGCGCACGAAATCAACAACCCCCTCGCGTACATGGTCGCGAACGTGGATTTCGCGCGCAAGGAGCTCCGCCAGAAGGGCGCCGCCGCGCGCATCGACGCGCTCCTGTCGGCGCTCGACGAGGCCGCGGAGGGCGGCGCGCGCGTCCGGCACATCGTGAGCGGCCTGAAGACGTTCTCGCGCGCCGACGACGGCGAGCTCGGCCCGGTCGAGGTCGATCGCGTGATCCAGCTCGTGCTGCGGATGGCGCAGCAGCAGATCCGGAGCAAGGCGCGGCTCGTCGTGGAGCTCGGCGCGGTGCCGCCCGTCCACGCGAACGAGGCGCAGCTCGGCCAGGTCATCCTGAACCTGCTCGTGAACGCCGCCCAGGCGCTGCCGGACGGGAAGGAGGCGGAGAACGAGATCCGGATCACCGCCGCGCCCGCGCCGCCCGGCCGCGTGCGCATCGAGGTGCGCGACACCGGGCCGGGGATCGCGCCCGAGCACCGGAGCCGCATCTTCGACCCGTTCTTCACGACGAAGCCGATCGGGGAGGGGACGGGGCTCGGCCTCGCGATCTGCCACGGCATCGTGACGAGCTTCCGGGGCGAGATCGCGGTGGAGAGCGAGGTCGGCAAGGGCGCGTGCTTCCGCGTGCTCCTGCCCGCGTGGCGCGCGGGCGCCGGCGAGGATCGCGACGGCGCGCCGGGCGGCGCCGACGAGGTCCCCGAGGAGGCCGCGCAGTAGGCGTGGCGCGCCGTCCTCGACGGAGAGGCGCCGACGGACAGGGGGGGCGGGCCGCGCGCCGGGCGCGCTCGTGCGGGCTGCGCGCCGCTTCGTGGAGCTGGCCGCTTGCGGCGGCGGTTGCGCGCGCTCAAGGTGCCTCACGGGCCCCATGAACGCTCGATCGGTCAGGGCCGCAGCTGGGCTGCCCGGCGGAGCAGCGGGAGGGGAGCGCGCCGCGCGGCGCGGTCCGGTGGTGAGGTTCGAGGATGATCGAGAAAACGGGCCGCATCCTGGTCGTCGAGGACGATCTGGACATCAGGAGCATCCTGTCGCAGCTCCTCGCGTTCGAGGGCTATGAGGTCGAGGAGGCCGCGGACGGCGCCGAGGCGCTCGCGCTGCTGCGCAAGGACGGGCCACCCGCGCTGATCCTGCTCGATCTGATGATGCCGATCATGGATGGATGGCAGCTCCGCGCCGAGCTCCAGCGCGATCCTGCGCTCTCGTCGGTCCCGGTGGTCATCGTGTCCGCCGACGTGAGGGCCGAGCAGGAGGCGTCGCGGCTCTGCGCCGCGGGGCTCCTGAAGAAGCCGCTCCAGATCGAGCCCCTGCTCGAGCTGGTCCACCGCATCTGCGGCGCGCCGGCGCGGTGAGCCGGGCGGGCCCGGCCGGCGTGCCGGCGGATCGCATCCGTTTCTGACGCTCACCTCGCTTGCTCGGCGCCGCGCGCCCCTCGATGCGGCGCAGAGGGGTTCGTCCGTCCGCGCGCATGCGCTCACCTCTCGGCCTGAGCACCGCGCTCGACGGACAAAGATCGCGGCGGGTGAGCAACGGTATTGGTCGGTGTGTGTTCTGTATCGCATCAGCGCTTGAGTCGTCGTTCCAGGACTCGTCGCTTGTGCTCATGTGCCCTTGACAGAACGGAGCTCGATGTGATGGCGTATCCCGCGGGGGAAGAATGTTCCTTCGGATGCTTGCCATGCCGTATCGCCTCAGCCGAGCCGGCGTGTGCCTCACGCCTCTCCAGCGAAGCGTGCGCTGGATGGAGATCGGGCTCTTGGCGGGAGTCGCGTCCCTGCTCTCGGCCTCGTGCGCGCCGGAGGAGCCCGGCCGGCCCGAGGAGGCGATCGTCCTCGGGGCACTCCTGCCCTTCTCCGGCAGCGAGTCGGCCATCGGCCGCAACCTCGAGCAGGCGATGTTGCTCGCGGTCCAGGATCTGAACGCCGCGGGGGGGCTCGACGGGCGGCCGTTCCACCTCCGGAGCCGGGACAGCCACTCCAGCGTGGAGCGCGGGTTCGACCAGCTGCTCCATCTGCTCTACACGGATGAGGTCCATTACCTGATCGGGCCAGAAGAGAACGCGCTCGCCAGCAAGAGCGTGCAGGAAGTGAAGTTGGCCGACGCGTTTCACATGCTGCCGGGCTATGCCGCGCCCCCCATCGCGCGCAGCGAGGCGATGGGGGGCTGGATGCGGCTCGCCCCTTCCTCGTTCGACGTCGGCTGCACGCTGGCGCGCATCGCCTTCGACGACGGCATCCCTACCGTGAACAGCCTTGCCGCGGGGGACGACTACAACACCAGCGTCAGCAGCGAGTTCACGACCCACTTCGCGGCGCTCGGGGGGAGGATCCTCCCCTCGGTGACGTTCCGGTCCGGCCAGCAGACGTATGCGAGCAAGATCGAGTCCGCCTTCGACGCCAAGGCCGGCCGGACGCTCCTCGCCGCGTATCCCCGCACCGGCTCGACCATCGTGACCGAATGGACCGTCTCCGGGCGCCCGGGCAATTGGTTCCTCGGCCCCGCGCTGCGCACCGAGGTGCTCCTCGCCAACATCCCGACAGGCTCTCTCGACGGACACCTCGGGGTGTCGCCGTCGCTCAGCCTGCGGAGCGAGTGCCGCACGACGACGACGGCCGGGGGCGAGCGGGCGGTGGACTGCGCGACCGGGAACGCCGCCGCCTTCCTCGAGCACTTCTCCAGCGGGTGGGACGGCGACGCGCCGCTGCCCGCGGCGCACTTCTATTACGACGGGGTCGTGCTCATCGCGATGGGCCTCGTGTACGCCCAGGCGAAGACCGGGGGGATCCCGACCTCGGGGCACGAGCTGCACGAGATCATCCGCGAGCTCAACGACCCGGCCCACGAGGCGGCCTCGTGGCGCGACCTCCCGGCGGCGATGGCCAAGCTCCGCGCGGGCATCCCGCTCCGCTACGTCGGCGCAGCCGCCGAGTACGAATTCGATAAATACGGGGCGAACAGGCATCACTTCATGCAGCTGTGGACCGTGGAGGGCGACGCCTTCGTCGATCTCGCCCCCGTCCCCGTCAGCTGCTTCCCCGGGTGACTAACTCGCTGCGAGATCAGTGCTTCACGTAAGGATACCGCGCACGACCGGATGAACCACGGACCTCAAAGGGGGGCTCATGAACAGGATTGGACGATGCTGGGGGGCGGCCTTCGGGCTCGCGCTGATGACGGCGGCATGTGGATCGGGCGACACCACCGGCGAGGGCGAGCAAGCCTCGCCCATCATCCTGCGCGCGCCGACGCCGAAGAGCGAGTTCACCGCGACGGAGATCGAGGCGACGCTCGACGCGCTCGTCGACAAGATCAACGAGGGGGCCATCGAGCCGATGCAGATGGCGATCCTGCTGAAGTCCCTCGGCGGGTTCTTCACGCCGATCACCACGGGGGCGAACCGAGCCATGGGCGAGCTCGGGGTCACGGGGAACGTGGTCGGGCCCAGCGGAACGAGGGGCGATCAGCAGCAGAGGGCGGAGGCCCAGAATGAGCAGATCGGACAGGCGGTGACGGACGGCGCCGAAGGGATCGGCGTCTCGCCCTTCGGCGACGCCATCGCGGCCGGCATCGATGCGGCCGTCGCCGAGGGGGTCCCTGTGGTGACGCTCGACACCGACGCCAAGGGCTCGAAGCGCGCCATCTATGTAGGAACCATCAGCGAGGCGGCCGGCGTCACGGCAGGAAACACCCTGCTCGGGCTGCTGCCCCCGACGCTGGGGACGGTGGTGATCCACGGCAACGTCGACCCGTCCTGGGTCGACGGATTGAACCGAATGCAGGGGGCCCGGGGCGTCCTCGAGAAGGCCGATTACACGGTCGTGGTGCGTCAAACCACCTGGGGCCCGAACGGGGAGGTCGACGACGTCGAAGCGATGAGGGCGTTGATCGAGACCGCTGACCCGCCCGTCGTGGGGTTGCTCGGCCTGCACGACATCTCGTACCGGTGCGCGATGGCGGCGGAGGCCGCGGGCCGGACGGACCTCCCGGTCGTCACCTTCGACTACGATCTGAAGACCGTCGAGTACATGCGTCAGGGGCTCATCAGGGCGACGCACACCCAGCGGCAGTACTACGCGGGGTACCTCGTGCCCTACATCCTCTACGGCATCGGGACCATCGGCCTCGAAGCGACCAAGGAGGCCCTCGCCCCGCAGATGTTCGACGAGAGCCGGCTCGACGTCGGCCTGGACGTGGTGCTGTCGACCAAGGTCGACGAGTACAACCGCTTCCTCGACTCGATCGGCGCGACTCAGTAGCGGTGCCGTAGCTCGAGGAAGACCTCGCGCGGCGAGAGCGGGTACTCGAAGCCCGAGAACCCGGGGTCCGGACCGGTGGCGCCGAGGAGGTTCTTGGCGCGGAGCGCCACGGTCGTCTCGTGACCCGGAATCAGCCACAGGTTGCGCGCCACCAGGCTGGCGTTCCACATGAAATACGGCGGCAGGTCGAAGCTGCGGCCGTTCTCCAGGATGCTCGCGTCCGCGGCGCGACGGGGGCCGACGACGATCCCCTGCGTCGAGAGCTCCAGCGGAACGGAGCTCGGCGACGGCACCTTCACGTAGGCGCCGGCCCGGGCCACCCAGCTCGGGTAAGCGACCATCGCCGGACCGACCAGCTCGGCCTGATAGCCCACCTGGCCGGATTCCCGCGTCGAGTGGACCGTCTCGAACGAGGCGTAGCCGCCGAGGGCGTCGCCGCGCCGCAGCTCGGCGCGCGTCGCCCAGAAGACGGACGTCTGGCTGGCGAGGTTCTCGGCCGTCTGGTTGATGCCCCGCGGGACGAACTCTGCCTTGTCGCTCAGCCGGCTGTAGGACACGCTCGTGCTCGCCGAGGCCCAGGCGGCCGGCCGCCACGTCACCTCGGCGTCCACGGTGTGGATGCGCTGAGGCCTGAGATCCACGTTCCCGATCACGTCGCCCGGGACGAGGGGCTCGGCATAGAGCAGGTACGGGGACGGCGCCTTGAAGGCGCTGCCGTACAAGAGCTTCGCCACGACCGTCTTCCCGAGGTGCGACGTCGCCCCGAAGCGGCCGGTCATCTGATTGCCGTATTTGCTGTGGCGATCGTAGCGGAAGCCGCCGGTCAGCTTCAGCCAGGGATCCAGCACCTTGAGGTTGGCGCTGAGCAGCGCCCCGACGTCGACCAGCTCGGCCGAGAGCCGCTCCCGCTCCGGCGAGCCGAACGCCTCGCCCGTGAGCTTGCTGACCCGGCGGAAGGACGGCAGATCCTCTTTGTCGTAGATGGACTCGAGGTTCAAGATCACGTTGAACCGGTCCCACGGAACCCACCGGAGCTCGACGTTGGCGTCGACGCCGCGGTAGGCCATGCGCCGCTCGATGTAGTACCAGCCGCCGGCGACGTCCACGCGATCCCCCGGCAGGACGCCGCCCTGGAAGTACATGCCCTGCACCGCGAACGCGAGCTCTCGGTTCAGCTGGAAGAGCCCGTCGAGCGCCACACGGCGCTGTTGCAGGCTGATCACGGTGCCGGCCTCGCGCCCGAAGGCGTCAGTTCCGCCCGTGAGCTGCGCCCATTGCGCGAAATCGCCGCCGCGCCGGAAGCCGGACCAGTACGCGCTGAGCGCGAGGTGGTGGCCGCGGCTCGGATCGCGGAACGCGATGCGCGAGCCGATCACCCCGGAGAGGCGCTCGAGGTTCTGGGCGTCGATGCGCCCGGCGTTGTACATCGGGACGCGGGGGGCCGGGGACTGGCGAGGCATCTCCAGGCCGCTCCGGTCGTCGAGCTCACCCGCGGCCGAGATCATCATGTCGAAGCGGCCGCTGCTCCACCCGCCCACCACGTCGAGGCGGCCGCTCGGGTGATCCTTCGTCACGCCGGCGTGCACCGTCCCGTCGACGAAGGGGATGTCCTCCGGCGACAGGGTGATGATGTTGACGACGCCGAGGAACGCGTCCGCGCCGTAGAGCGCCGACGCCGGGCCGCGCACGACCTCGATCTGCTTGATGGCCGACAGCGGGATCAGCTCCGTGCCGAGCCAGTTGCCGCTGGTGGTCCGGAACGCCACCGAACGACCGTCGATCATCACCTTGATCCCGCCGCTCTCGGCCCCGAGCCCGCCCGTCATCCCCTGCACGCCGGCGTTCGGCAGGATGTGGTCGTCCACCAGGTAAAAGCCGATGACGTGCTGGAGCGCCTCGCCGACGCTCTTGTACCCCCAGCGCCGGATCTCCTCGGCGGTGATCGCCGTCACGAGGGCAGGCGCGTCGTCGAGGGTCTCCAGCGTCTTGGTGGCGGTGGACACCTCGACGTCGAGCAGCCGCAAGAGGTCGACGCCCTCGAGCGCGTCATTGCGCTGCGCTTCCCCCGCGGACCTCGGCTCTCCCGGTGCCGTCGCGGCCGTCGGCTGAGCCCACGCGGCGCCTGGCATCGCGGCGATCGCCAGGGCAACAATCCACTTGGTGTCGAGCGAGGCAAAGGTCATGCGGTTACGCTTCGTTTTGAGCCTTCGGCCATGGTGGAATCGGGCCAATCGTCAGCTCGCTTTGGCGGTGGCGGCGAGCTCCTGCCTCAGGGCGACGCTGACGGCATCGAACTCCTGCCGTAGCCGCGAGAGGTCGCCCTTTCGCGGCAGGTCGCCCTCGCGGGCGGCGAGCTGAACCTTCTCCGCCAGCTCGGCGACGCGCGCCGCGCCGATCGACAGCATGCTGCCTTTCAGCTTGTGCGCGCTCGCCATCACCTCTTTGGTCATGGCCTCCTTGAAGGCCGACTCCAGGCTGTCGAGCTGCCCCGGCACGTTCTTGAGGACGAGCTCGATCAGCTTCCGCGACCGCGGGACCTCGGGGTCGAGCACGGGCAGGACCGGCGACGGCCTGTCGGCGTCCGGGAGCAGCGGGCCCGGCTCCGGCTCGTCCCGGTTCAGCACCACGTGCCGCCACAAGGTCTTCTGCAGCGACTGAGGTCGCACCGGCTTGGCCAGGTAGTCGTCCATCCCGGCGGCGAGCACCCGGTCCCGCTCGCCGACCAGGGCGTGCGCGGTCAGCGCGATGATCACCGTGTGGCGACCGATCCCGCTCTCCCACTCGCGGATCTTCTGGGTGGCGGTGTACCCGTCCATGACCGGCATCTGGCAGTCCATGAGGACGGCGACGTACTGCTTTTGCTTGACGCACTCGAGCGCTTCCAGGCCGTTGCTGGCGGTCTCGACCCGCAGGCCCAGCTGCTCCACCTGCTCCATCGCGACGTAACGGTTGATCTCGTTGTCGTCGACGACCAAGACGGGGAGCTTGCTCGCGATCCGGCCCGGCTCCACGCCGGGCTTGCTGACGGGCGCGGCCGCGGCGCCCGTCAGCGCGCTCTGCAGCGTGTTGTAGAGCTCGGACACGCGCAGCGGCTTGGGGAGCTGCGTGACGACGCTGGACTCCAGCCCGCTCAGCGCCACGCTGGAGCCCATGTGGTAGAGCGCCACGATCGGCAAACGATGGAGCCCCGGCACCGACTGGACGGTCCGGACGAACTCCTCGAGGCCGAGGTCGTCCATCTGGACGCCGACGACCGCGGCGCTGAACGGCCGCTGCTCGAGCAGCCCGAGCTCCAGCCGGTTGATCGCGTCTCTCCCGGAGGCCATGGCCTCGGCGTCGAAGCCCCAGGCCACGAGGTGCTCCACGACGACGTCGCGCCAGCTCTTGCTGATCTCCACCACGAGCGCGCGGCGCCCGCTCGCCCACTCGGCCGACCGGATCTGCTCGGCCCCGGCCGTGACGCCGACCTTGATCGTGAACCAGAACCGGCTGCCCTGACCCGGCGTGCTGTCGACGCCGATCTCGCCGCCCATGGCCTCCGCCAGGTGCTTGCTGATCGCGAGGCCCAGGCCGGTGCCGCCGTGCTTGCGGACCAGCGAGCCGTCCACCTGCGTGAAGGCGGAGAAGAGCTTTTTCTGGTCGTCGGCGGCGATGCCGGGGCCCGTGTCCACGACGGCGACCTTCACCAGCGCGGAGGCCTTGTCCTGCTGCGCCGTGATCGCGTCGATCAGCACCTCTCCGCGCTCGGTGAACTTGATCGCGTTGCCGACCAGGTTCGTGAGCACCTGGCGGAACCGGTCGGGGTCGCCCACGACGCCGGTGGGGACGCGGCGCTCCACGCGGTACACGAGCTCGAGGCCCTTCTCGTGCGCCTGGCTCGCCATCAGCTCCGCGACCTCCTGCACGACGAGGCGCAGGTCGTAGGACACGTGCTGCGCTATGTACTTGCCGGCCTCGAGCTTCGAGAAGTCGAGGACGTCGTTGATGATCGCCATCAGCGTGTTCGCCGAGGCGTCGACGGTCTCCACGTAACGCCGCATCTTGCCGTCGAGCGCCTGGCTCTGCATGAGCCGGATGACCCCGAGGATCCCGTTCATCGGCGTCCGGATCTCGTGGCTCATGTTGGCGAGGAACTCGCTCTTCAGCCGCGACGCCTCGAGGGCCTGCTCGGTCTTGACGCGCAGCTCCTCGAAGGCCTGCTCGTTGGCCTCGACCATGCTGTTGAACGCGGCGCCGAGCAGCTCGAGCTCGTCGCCGCTCGAGATCTGCACGCGCTCCCAGCTCTTCCGCGCCGTGCCGGTCGACTCGGCGAGCGGCGCGTTCGAGCGGAGCCCGGTGGCGATGGCCCCCGCGGCCGAGCGCAGCGCGAGCAGCGGCTCCGTGATGTGGACCGCGACGCGCTTGACGAGGAAATAGCTCGCCGCGACGCAGCCGATGATCAGCGCCACGATCAGGCCGAGCGTGGTCGCGAGCCGGCTCGCGGCGACCTCGCGGGCGTGGGCCATCCGCTCGGCGACGCTCTTCGTGCTGATGCCGTAGATCACGGTCCCGGCCTGGGTCCCCTCGGAGACGACCGGGGCCGAGACCTCGAGGACGTCCACCCCGCCCATGGGGTTCGCCCGCCGCTTCAGCGCGGGCCGGGGCTGGTGCACCGCGCTGATACCGAGCGCCTGAAGGTCCTTCACCGTGAGGGCCGGCGCGTCCTTCGCGCCGCTCGCGGGGCCGAGCCCGCTCGCCGCCCAGACCCGGTTCTCCGAGTCGACGAACAGGCCATACGCGATGTCGCTGTTCTCCGAGACCGTCTGGTAGATGAGCGCCTTGACGTCCCCGAAGAGGTTGTCCGCCACCAGGCTGCGCAGCGCCAGCGACTGGTTGAAGCCGAGCAGGCGCGCCTTCTCCTCGAGGCTGCCGAGGAGCTCCTGCTCGCGCGTCGCCTGGACCTCGCGATCCGTGGAGTAGATGAGGGCGCCGCTCGACAGGAGCGTGGCGCCGCCGAGGAGCAGGAGCGCGCCGAGGATCAGGCGCAGCAGCTTGTTACGGAGCGAGCCGTGGGCGTTCGGGGTGGGCATGACTCAGCGTGGACGCCGCGACGAGGCCGGCGGGGGCGCGGAGAGGGTCGTCACCGACGAGGTCGCGCCGGCCTTCGCGGCGCGCGCCGCCACCGCGCGCTCGATCGCGGGCGCCAGGGCGACGTGCAGCTTGGATTTCGAGACGATGCCGTCGGCGCCGACCTTCTCGCCGATCGCGCTGAGCTGCTCGACGTCGCAGCCGGAGACGAGGACGATCCCGAGGTTCGAGAGGTGCGCGTTCTCGCGGAGCAGCTTGGCCAGCTTGTCGCCGTTGATGGTCGGCATGTTGATGTCGAGCGCGACCACGGTGATGCCGTCCCGCTTGATGACCGACGTCGCGCCGATGGGCGTGGCCAGCTCGGAGACGACGAAGCCAGCCCTGACGAGGACGTTGCACATCGCCTCGCGGGCGATCTCGTCGTCGTCGATCACGAGCACCCGGATCATGAGCGCATCCTCCAGGGCTGCCGCTCCACCACGCGACACCCCCGCCGCGGCGAGGCCGAAGGGCTCCAGCAATGACCTTGGAGGGCGCGAGCCGACCCGCAGCTTCGGGGACCTGTATGCATTTGAAAAGGCAACGGCATGGCGTCTCCAGTCCCCCCTCGAACTGCGGTTATCGACCGACGAGAAAGTCAACCTTTCCGAACTGGCTGGAATCGAGGCCGAAGCGCCGCGCGAGCCGCACGTCGACCAGGCGCTTCACGGAGATGGGCAGGCGCACGTCCGACGCCCGGAGCTTCCAGTCCGCGTCCCCGAGCTCGTAGAGGAGATCCGCCGCCTGAAGCGTGAGCGCCTGCGTATCGGGGATGGCCGCGAACGTCCCGAACTCCGCGTGCTCGTTCACGAGCGAGCGCACGGCCACGACCACCGGCGCGCCGAGCCGATCCACGTACGGCAGCCAGACGTCGGTGAGGAACGTCGGGCTCAGCAGGCCATTGTCGTTCGGCAGCCAGATCGCGTCAACCTCGGCGCGCTGGAGCCGCACCAGGGCGGCGCGGAGGTCCTGGACGCGCGGCTTGTTCGAGAGCTCTTGCTTCACGAACGTCAGCTTCTCCACCTGCATGAGGGTCTCTTGCCGGGCGATGTGGCTGGCGAAGCCCTGGCGGTACACGACGCCGACCTGGCGGACGTCGAGGCCCAGCGTGCGCAGCCCCACCATGGCCGTGACCGCCGGCACCTCGTACGAGATCGCCACCGAGTTGGGGACGGTGCGCTGGAGCTCCTCGGCGAAGGACGCCATCAGGATCAGCGCGACCGGCGGTGTCGGCGTGGTGCGCACCCAGCTGCGATAGAGGAGCACGGTCGAATTGTTGACCAGCACCACCGCGCGCGGGCGATCCCTCGCCACGATCCGCCCCACGGCCTCGGGGCTCGACTCCTCGATGCGCAGCGGGGAAATGGTGACACGGTATTCGTCGGAGAGCTCGACGCGGAGCGACTTCAGCATGTCCTCGAGCTGCGAGTCCGCGGGAGCGATGATGGAGATGACGGGCCTGCCGTCCGGAGGCGGCGCCTCGGACAGCGGGGCCGGATCTCTGGCGGCCTGGGGGGACGGGCCCGGCGAGCAGCTCAGGGGCAGGAGGAGCCCGAGCAGGGCGGAGGCTCGCCAGAGCGAGCGCGGACCGCGCGGACGCGTCGATCTCATCGCCATTCGTCCACCCCCAGGTCCGCCAGCACGTGCTTCGGGAGCCTCCGGATCGCGCCCTCGATCGATTGACGCTCGCTCAGGAACGTCACCGCCACAAGCCCGACCTTGGCGGTCGAGAGACTCAGGATCGTGAAGCTCATCTTGCTCTTGGACTCGAAATCGGCGCGGAACCGCTCCGGCAGGAGCACCGCGTCGGCCGTTTGAAACTGGAGCAGCTGCAGCAGATCTTCGATCTTCGTGACGCGCTGGACCTCGGGCGCGTCGTTCACGCCGAGCAGGCCGGCGACGAACCTCGGGAGCGACTTCCGCTCGACCAGGTCGACCATCCCGTACCGGAAGGAGGAGAGCATGTCCCTGGCCAGCAATTTCGTCGAGACCAGGAGGTATTGCTCTGCGTCGCTCCCCGCCCTCAGACCCTGGAGGTCGACGCCCCGGTTGAGCGAGGTCAGGACCGGCCTGGGCGACAGCGCCGCGTTCGGCGGGCTGACCTCGAGCGCCGTCTTGAAATCGCTCAGCTTGCCGAACACCGTCACGTCGACGCCGGGCATCGCCTCCTCGATCTTCTGCTCGAGCGCCCGAGCGCGAAGCGGCGTGACGGCATAGACATAGAGCGTGGCCTCGGGGCCGGCCGTGAGCGGCGAACTGAGCAGCAGGAGACAGCTCCCGAGGAGCAGCGCCGCGGCGAGCAACGCCGCCGGCGCGCGCCGGGGCTGGACGGCCCGGCGCGGGCGGCGCCAGGCTTCGGCGAGCCGAGCGCAAGCGGCGCGGAGCTCGGCGATGCGGCGAGATGTTCCCGGCCGCGCCGGCGCCGCCAGAAGGTCGTTTGGCCGCGCACACGGCGAACTCAAGCGGTGCGCGATCCGCGCTGGAGATGCGAGGTGCCCCAAGGCCCGCTCGACCGCTGCTCGCGGTACCCATCTGGAACGCCTGCGACTCCTTTCCACCCGCTTCATCCCCTCCTGGTCACCGTAAGAGGACAGCGTAACCGACGGTCAACCCTCCTTGTCAAGCGCCCCAGAGGAGTCGACCGTGTCAAGCGCCGAGAAGCGCGCGATCGAATGATCCGAACGAGCTTGGCGAAAGGCGGACCTTGGCGAGGGGAACAACACACTCGCGGCCGCTGCCGCGCAAAACTAGCGCCGCAGTGATCCCGGCCGGCGTCGCCGCTCACGCGCGGCACACGGGGGCGCGCGCGACTCGTGCTGCCGTCTCAGGACTGATTGTCGCGCGCCTGTCGCACGCGCGCGCCGCCCTCTCCTCGCTTGCGCATGAGTGGCGCGCCGCGCCGCGTCTCGGGGCCTCCCTGAGCGGTGGAATCTGGCGCTGGCGATCCGGAGCGCCGCAGCACATCGTGCCTCGCCGACCTACATGTGGAGAGATGAGGCACGGAATGGCATAACACTTCACCTTGTCACGCGCCGCGCGTGGGATCGGGCGTGCAGAGGGCGGGGACGCCCGCGCGCTCCGTCGCCGGGAGGGAGCCCGGCGCTCGAACTGCCACGCTCGCCGGAGGAGCGCGGCCCGGTGGGGCCTTGTTCAACGGAGGAATCGCCGCGCCGTGGAGCGCGGTCCGCGCGGGGCGCGGCTACCTGACCGGCTGCGCCGCGAGGGGCGCCTCCCCCTCCGCGCGCTCGCGGGCGCCGTGCTGCTCCTGGATGTACTCGGAGAGCCGCCGATCGGCGTCGTCCCCGAAGAGGATCCGGCACGCCTCCCGGAGCCCGGGCGAGCTCGCGAGCTCGCCCGGGCGGATGAGGAGCGAGATCTTCGTGCGCCGCCGCAGGAAGTCCTCGAGCTTCACGATCATCTCGTGCCGCGCGGCGTGCGCGATCTCGCACCGCACGTCCTCTGCGCCCTCGATCGGCGCCTCGGCCATGGTCGGGTCGCGCCGGATCTCCTCGAGCAGCTCGCGCGCCGCCGCGCCGTACCGGCGCCACAGCCGCGCGCTGAGCTTCTCCGCGGCGCGCGGCGGCGTCAGCGCGTCGAGCTCGAGGAGGCGCGCCCTCTCGAAGAACTCGCGGCGAACCTCCTCGGCCGGCTCGCCGTACCAGCGCTGCGCCGGGCGGGGCAGCGCGACGCCGAGCTCCTCCACGGCGGCGCAGATCTCCTCGCCCACGTTGATGCAGTCGGTGAGCTTGCCGCCGAAGATGCTCACGTGGGCCTGCGCGCGGTCCACCTCGATGGCGTGCTTGCGCGAGAGCTGCAGCCAGTCCTCGTCGCCGCCGCCGTTCGCGACCGCGAGCGGGCGCACCCCGCAGCGCTCGGCGATGACGTCCGCCTCGGTGAGCGGCCGCGGCAGGTCGAGGCGCTTGTTGATGTTCGACAGCACGAAGCGCCGATCCTCGGGCGTCACCACGGCATGAGGGCTCTCGACGCGGGTGTCGGTCGTGCCGATGCACGTCCTCGGGCCCATCGGGATCACGAAGAACAGCCGGCCGTCGTCGGCGAAGAACGTCAGCACCCGGCGGCTCGGGGTGAGCCGATCCACGATGAGGTGGATGCCCTTCGAGAAGATGTGCCTGTGGCTCGTCCGCTGGCCGGTGAGCGCGTTGTGCGCGTCCACGAACGGCCCGCAGGCGTTCACGAGCACGCGCGAGCGGATGGCGAGCTCCCGCCCCGTCACGACGTCGCGGGCGCGCGTGAGCCACGCGTCCCCCTCGCGCCGCGCGCCGAGCGACTCGACGTAGTTGGCCGCCCGCGCGCCGTGATCGAGCGCGGCGCGGACGAAGCCCCAGACGAACCGCGCGTCGTTGTCGACGAGGTACGCGTCGGAGTACTCGAATCCTCCGTCGCAGCCGTCCAGGTTGATGATGGGCTCTTCCCGCGCCATGACCCGGCGGGAGAGCAGGCGGGGGATCTTCGTGAAGAAGCTGCCGATGATCCAGTAGAGCCAGGCGCCGAGGAAGAGCTTGAAGAGGCCGTGGCGGAACCCCCGCTCGTGCGCGGTGTAGAACCGGATCTCCTGCACCGTCGACGGATAGCTCCTGAGCAGGAGGTTCCTCGACTTGCAGAGCTTCCGCACGAGCGGAAACTCGAAGCTCTCCATGTACTTGATGCCGCCCCAGGCGAGGTTCGACGACTCCTGGCTCGTGAATCCGGCGAAGTCGCCGCGGTCGATCAGCGCGACCTTGGCGCCCTTCGCGGCGAGCGCCGCGGCGGCGACGGCGCCGTTGATCCCGGCGCCGAGGACGAGGACGTCGAAGGTCCCGCGGCTCAAGCTGTCGATGTTCGTGGCCCGCAGCATCGATGGCGATCCGGCGTGAGGCGCGGCTCTCGCGCCACCGGAGCTCTATCACGTCTCCGTGGCTCCGGGGGCGGCGTGCGGGTCGAAAAGCGCGCTCTGGGGCGCGCGTCGCGACAGCGTGGGCGCGCGGCGCGCAGCGTGGGCGCGCGGCGTGGGCGCGCGCCGCGCTCCGCCTCCGCCCTCAGCCCATCAGCCCATCGGCCCATCGGCCGTCGTCGCCGCCGAGCGCGTCGGGCGACGGCGCCGGGAGGGCGCGGCGCGGGCCGCTCTTCGGACCGAGGGCGTGGCCGGTGTGCAGGTGCTGCCACCGCGCCATCTTGGTGTAGACGCCGTCCCGACGCAGGAGCTCCGCGTGCGCGCCGTGCTCGACGATGCGGCCGCGCTCCAGCACGAAGATCTGATCGCAGTCGACGATCGTGCTCAGGCGGTGGCTCATGAGGATGATCGTCCGCTGGCCCTTCAGCGCGCGGAGCGCCTCGCCGATGGTCCGCTCGTGCTCGGCGTCGAGCCCGTCGGTCGGCTCGTCGATCACGAGGATGGGCGCGTCCGTCAGCAGCGCGCGCGCGATGGCGATGCGCTGCCGCTGGCCGGTCGACAGGTTGAGCCCGCCGTCGGCGATCTGCGTCCCGTAGCCGTCCGGCAGCGCCTCGATGAAGCCCGCCGCGCCCGCCATCTCGGCCGCCCTCCGGATCTCGGCGTCGGTCGCGAAGGGGCAACCGTAGGCGATGTTCTCCGCGATCGTGGCCGGCAGGAGGATGCTGTCCTGGAGGACGAGCGCGATGTGCCGGCGCAGGTCGGCCACGCGGATCGCGCGCGTGTCGATGTCGTCGAGCCTCAGCGCGCCGCACGTCGGGTTGTGGAAGCGCGGCAGCAGGCTCAGCAGCGTCGTCTTGCCGGAGCCGACCGAGCCCACGAACGCGACCATCTGCCCCGGCCGGATCGTCGCGTCGATCCCGCGCAGCACCGGGTGGCCCGGGCGGTACTCGAACCCGACCCCGTCGAGCGAGAGCACGCGCGGCTCGGTCGGCAGCGACGCCGCGTCGTGCGCGTCGACCACCGCCTGATCGCGGTCCAGCACCTCGAAGACGCGCTGGGCGCCCGCGACGCCGCCCTGCACCGCGGCGCCGGCGCCGGTCAGCTTGCAGAGCGGATCGTAGAGCATGCCGAGGTAGCCGAGGAACGCCGTGAGCGCGCCCAGCGTCATGCCGGAGTCGCCCGCGCCGCCGCGCGCCTCGACGACGAGGTAGCCGCCGTAGCCGAGCACCAGCGCGCCGCCGAGCCCGAGGATCGAGCCCACGGTGAGCACGTGACCGAGCTCGTCGTGGTGGAGCCTGAGCCACGCCTTCACGCTGTTGCGCAGCGTCGCGTGGAAGCGCGCCTCCTCGTCGGCCTCGCGGCCGAACGCCTGGACCAGGCCGATCGAGGCCATCGAGCGCTGCACGGACGTCGTGAGCTCGCTCTCGACCTCCTTTGCCTCGGTGCATTTCTTGTGCAGCGCGCGCCCGAACCGGTGGTTCGTGAGCAGGAGCGGCGGCACGACCGCGAGCGCGAGCAGCGTGAGCGGCAGGCTGCGCGAGGCCATGATGCAGATCATCACCGTGAGCGTCAGCGCGCTCCCCATCACCGCGACGGCCACGTTGAGGATCCCGTGGAACCCGGCGGCGTCCTGGTTGAGCCGGTAGAGGGCGTCCCCCTGCGGCTGCGCCCGGTGATAGCCGATGTGGAGCGCCTGGAGCTTCCTGTACACGTCGCAGCGCACGCGCGTGAGCCCGCCGTAGCCGATGCGGAAGTTGATCAGGGCGCGGCCCATGCCCACGAACTCCTGCGCCACGCGGAGGACGAGCGTGATCGCCGCGAGCCCGAGGACGCGGCCGAGCAGGCTGTCCGGGAGCGGCGAGAGGAGGAGGCGGTGGACGAGGTCCTCGTTGCGGGGCCCGCTCGAGATGAGATCCACGATCACGGCGATGGGCCACACCTGGAGGAGGCTGATCGCGATGGAGACGCAGACCAGGAGGGAGAGCGCGCCGATGCGCGCCCACTCTTCCTTGAAATAGGCGCCCACGCGGAGGAAGAACCGGAGCCGATCCGCGCCGGCTGCCGAGCGGCTGCTCGGCGCGGCGCGCCGCTCTGCGGCCATCGCTGGGGAACGCCTCGATGGCGCGATCCTGCCCCCGCGCCGCGGCGAAGGGTGATAGTCCTTGCGGTGAGCTTGTGCGCTCATGGTTCGCTGAGCTCTCTCCTGTCTACGGCTGAGGTGGCCGCCGGCGGCCCGGGCTTCGGGCCCCGCCTGACGGTCCATCGGTTCCGACCGGTAGCGAGGTATCGGCGCAGGTGTAACAGCCCTTCGCGGTCGCGCTCACTGCAATGTGCGGGAGAGGAGCAGAGCTCCTGCTGATTTGCTGCGCGGTTGTCCGGGACTCCAGGGCTCGCCGCGCCGGCGCGGTCACGGTACAGGCCGGCGGCGCGGCCGTCGCGCTGCGCTTACCTGCGCGTCTGTTGTCCGGTCAGCGCGAGGCGGCGACCGAGCGCGCGCGCCAGCGTGAGATCGAGCTCGCCCGAGCTCGCCCGGGGCGAGCCGCCGCGCCGGGCGGTCGTGTCCGCGGGATCCATCGCCGCGCGGGCGGGGGGCTGGACCAGGACTCCATGGCTGAGGAGGGAGACGACCATCGACTGGAGGGCTGCGCGCTGCGCCCCCGCGATCGGCGAGGGCGAGCAGAACACGGACGCCACCTTGCCGGCGAGATCGCCCGAGAGCTGCTTGGCTCCGTCGAGGAAGCGCCGGAGCTCCGCGCTCATCGTGCCATAGCGCGCAGGCGAGCCGAGGGCGATGCCGTCCGCCCAGAGGAGGTCGTCGCGGCGCGCCACCGGGACGCAGGCGAGGTGTTCCCGTGTGGCACGGATCTGCTCACTCGTCCTCCAGCGCTCCTGCGGCGCCGCGAGGCAGGCGATCTGCCGGAGCCGCACGGTCGCTCCGGCCTGCTCGGCGCCCTCGACGACCGCGGCGGCGAGCGCGGCCGTGTCGCCGAAAAGGGAATAGAAGATCACGGCCACGTTCATGGGGCCGCGAGGATGCAGCGCCCGTACCGCCGTCCTCGCGCCGGCGCGCGCCGCGCTGCCGAGCTCGCTGCGCGCACGGGCGTGAGCGGTTCGTCGCGGGCGATCCTCCCGCGCGCCGTGCGCCGCGGCGCGATTCAAATTGCGCGCTGTGGCGGAAAGCTTTATGGGGCCTCCATGGACGCGAACGGACCGCGCTCGGGCGATAACGACGATGCCCCGCGCGATCCGGAGCGGGGCGACGACGGCGTGGCTCCGGGCGATCCGTCCGCGGCCCCGCGCGCCCCTGGGCGCGGGGCCGCGGAGGGCGGCCCCGCGCGATCGCGGACGATCCTCGTCATCGAGGACGACCAGGGCGTCAGCGACGCGCTCGTGGGTGTCCTGTCGGACGAGGGCTACGAGGTGATGACGGCCAGGAACGGCGCCGAGGCGCTGGCCAGGCTCCGCGACGCGCCGGCGCCGGCGCTCATCGTCCTCGATCTGATGATGCCGATGATGGACGGGTATGCCTTCCGCGCGGAGCAGCTGCGCGTCCCGTCGATCGCCGATGTCCCGGTGGTCGTGCTCACGGCGGGGGCGGCGCCGCGCGCGGCCGAGCTCGGGCCGGTCGACATCCTGAAGAAGCCGGTGAATCTCGCCGCGCTGCTCGACGCGGTGGGGCGTTACGTCTGACGCCGCGAGCGGGCTCAGCGCGTGAGCGCGCTCGCGAAGCTGGTGGTGGCGGTCGTCGCGGTGGTCACGATGTCGAGGGTCAGCGTGGCGCCGAAGTAAAAACGAGGAGCGTACCGGCGCGCGGGCGACACGGACTCTCCGACGGGCACGATCATGTCCTCCGCGTGGCCCGCGGGGAGGTACTCCTGCTGGACGAAGGCCAGGCCGGCGTTGAAGCCGAGCCCCGCCACGGGCTCGATCACGCCGCCGAGGAAGATGCGATCGAAGGGCTCGCCGAGGTCGAGGTCCACGCCGACCTGCACCCCGAGCAGGTCGCCCAGCGTCGTCGAAAGCCGCATGTCCTGGAACGACGAGATGACGCCGCGGCGCCGGCCCCCGGGAAAGACGTTGAGCACGATCGAGGGGTTGACGCTCCAGTCCTCCTCGACCGAGAGGCGGCGCTCGCCGCCGGCGCCGGGGAGCGTGGTCTGGACGACGCGCCGCGACCCATCGATCACGAGCGGGATGAGGGCGCCGAACTCGAGGTAGTACTGCCCCTGATCGATGGGCACGGCATACGACTCGTCGATCGCGCTCTCGGGTCCATCGCCCGCGAGCTCGTAGCGGATCTTCAGCGACGTGATCGACGTGTCCTCGGGGATCTCCGCGGTCTGCTCCGCGAGGAGCTCGAGCCTCGCGGGAGCCCGGCCGCCCGGCGCCCGATCGTCGAAGCGGCGGTCCGGCGAGCGGAGGAAGCTCACCGAGAGCTTGAGCTTGTCCCTGAGCGCTTCCTCGCCGAACACGCGTACGATCAGCTTGTCTCCTGGGGATAGAGCGCCGACGAGCGAGTAGACATCGGGCGCCAGGCCGTCACAGAGCGGCTCGCCGGATCTGGCGTCGATGCAGAAGGCGCCGGGGGCCTTGCATGAGCTCGTGCAGATCTGCTGGATCTCCTGGCGCTGCGCCTGGAGCGGATCCGCGATGCCGCTGGGGGAGGCGGGCGGCGCCGGGATCTGCGAGATGTCCTTGTTCGCCTGGTCCCTCGCCGTGACGTAATCGCAGTGTTCGGCGATGGCTTTGACCGCTGCCGCCTTCTTCTCGGCGTCCGTACCTGTGGCGCTCGACGCGTTCTTGCGGCTCGCGAGGAACGCGTCGCTCTTGGTCTTTGCCACGGTCACCGCGGCTGTCACGCTGGCGCTCGGGGAGGCGGGGACGCGCTTCTGGAGAGCGTCTATCTCGTTGAGGACCTCCCCTTCGATGTTGAGCAATACGCCGCTCAGCTCCTCGGCGCACGTCTTGTCATCATCGCCACTGCACAGCTGGCTGACGTCCCTGCATGCGCCGTCTGCACGAGCGACGCGGGTCGTGAGGAGGATCGCGCAGATGGCCGCCGCGACGCGCGCGATCCGCATCCACGGCGCGTCATGATTCGACGTGAGGAGCGTGCGCTCCCGCTTCCCATTCACGGTTCATCTCCTCCTGTGCCGCCGCCCTCGCCGCCCTCGCCGCCCGTGCCGCCGCCCGCGCCGCCCGTGCCGGCGCCGTCGCCGCCCGTGTCGCCCGCGCCCCCCGGGCCTCCCCCGCCGTCGCCGGAGGGGTTCTGTCGCACGTTCGTGATCTGCAGGAGCCGGCTCGCGAGCAGCGGCCCCGAGCAGGCCGGGGCGTCGTCGCCGCTGTCAGGCCCGAGGAGATCGACGTACAGCTCGCATTCGACATCGTCCGGTATGACGAGGAAGAACCGCGGCTCGCCGGGCGGGGGCGCGGGGATGCACGACGGCTGTCGCGTGGCTCCGCCGGGCGCGTCCGTCGATAGATCGAGCTTCCCCGCGATCGTCTTCAGGCGCAGGTAGGCGCCCCCTCGTTGCTGGACGAGCACGCTGGTCCCCAGCGCTGGCGAGCCCGGCTGCTCCGCGGCCGGCGCGACGATGAGATATCTCTCCACCTCCGGGTCCTCGGGGCACCCGGACGAAGAGAGCGCGGCGAGCATGATGAGCCCGAGCGGCCACCTGTGTCGGTTCGTCATGAGTGTTCGCCTCCGGGCGATTCGCTCGCACGAGCGCGCAAGAACGCCATGCTCCCGCTCATGGCCAGAAGAGCGGAGCCGCCTCGCGCTCGCGCGGCGTCACGAGGACGGCCTCCTGGGCGTACCCGGCGCGGTTCATGGCGCGCGTCGCGCCGTCGACGATCCGCGCGAGGGAGGTCGTCAGCCCTCCCGGCTGCTCGAGCTCCCGGACGAGGTGATAGGTGAGCGCCCCGTGGACCCGGCCGCCCAGCGGGCCTTCGTACGCGCGCTGCCCCTCCGCGCAGGCGCCGATGAAGACGACGGGGAGCTCGCCCATCGCCCTGCGCATCCGTCGCTCCGCGCGCCGCCGATCGTTCGCCCGCGCGCTCCGGGGCTCGGGCGCCGCGGCGGCGCTCCAGCCGCGAGCGGTCCTGTCCTCGGCCGCCGGCGGTCCTCCCCGCGCCGACGCCGGGGGCATTCCCCCAGCGTGGCAGGAGTCGCAGGTCCACACGACGTGCGCGCCCCTCGGCAGGGTGGAGAACAGCGCGGTGAGCTCGTCGTCGCGGATCGCCGTGGCGTTCGTCCTGTCGAAGCCGAGCGCGCAGAGCACCTCGTCGAGCCGATCGAGCTCGCCGGCGTCGTCCGACGCGTCGAGCTGGTCGCCGTGGCCGCTGAAGTGGAAGAGGAGCTGATCCTGCGGCTCGGCGCCGCGCACGAGCCACTGGAGCCTCTCCAGGATGGCCGACTTGGTACCTGCCATCTGGGTGGCAGAGACGATCTCCGTGTCGACGCTGAAGCCACACCGGTCCCTGAGGAACTCGCTCATCAGCGCGACGTCGTTCACGGGACCGGCGAGCGGATTGCCTGCGTAGTCGTTGATGCCGACGAGCACGGCGCGCTTCTTCATTCGGTGCTCCATTCCATCGTGCCCCATGAAGCCAATGAGAGGCCGACAGCGTAATATCGCGCCCTACCTCGGCGCCTGTCCAGGGAAAAGCGCGAGCGTGGTCGAGCGGCACAGGCGCGTCGCGTGACGTTGCGCGGATGCGGCGCGCTGGCCTCGTCCGCGTCCGCGTCCGCAGTTCCCCGTTCCGGGAGCGTTCGGCGTTCTCGGGCGGATCCTGTCCCGTTCGCGTGGTAAAGTCGGCCCCGCAACATGCCGTACGATCACCCTCTCTTCCTTTTCGTGAGCCCTTTGCTCGCCGCCGTCGCCCTCGGATGTGCGGCCGATCGCCCGTCCCAGCCCGAGGGGTGGGACAGCGCGGTGGCGCTGCGGCCGGCGCGCGATCGCGACGCCAGGCCCGAGGTGGTCGAGGTCGATCTGACCGCGCGCGTCGAGGAGGTCGAGATCGTGCCCGGCAAGCGGACGCCCACCTGGACGTATGACGGCGGACTGCCCGGCCCGCTGATCCGCGCCAAGGTGGGCGATCGCGTGATCGTGAATTTCCGCAACGAGCTCCCGGCGCCCACGACGATTCACTGGCACGGCGTGCGCTTGCTGGCGGAGATGGACGGCGCGCCCGGGCACAGCCAGCCCGAGACGCCGCCGGGCGGCAGCTTCACCTACGACTTCGTCGTCCCCGACGCGGGGCTCTACTGGTATCACCCCCACGTCGACTCCGCCGTGCAGGCGGGGAACGGCCTGTACGGCCCGCTGCTCGTCGAGGACCCGGACGAGCCCGCGGGGCTCGGCGACGAGCTCGTCCTCGTGCTCAGCGACATCAGCCTGCGCGACGACGGCACGCTCGAGGACCCAGAGGCGGGCGGCAACCTCGGCACGCTGTTCGGGCGCGAGGGCGACCACTTGCTCGTGAACGGGCGGGTGAACCCGGTGATCGAGGCGCGCGCCGGGCTCAGGCAGCGGTGGCGCATCGTCAATGCGGCCAAGTCCCGTTATTACCAGCTCATGATCGCGGATCACCGCTTCACCCGGATCGGCGGCGACGGCGGGCTCCTCGAGCGCCCCGTCGCGACGGACAGGATCCTGCTCACCCCCGGCGAGCGCGCCGACGTCCTGATCGTGCCGCGCGGCGCGCCGGGCTCGACGCTCCCGGTGCGCTGGGTGCCTTACGACCGCGGCTATGGCGCCACGTTCGGGAGGCCCGAGGTCGAGGCGTTCCGCCTCCGCCTCGCGGACGAGCCCGCGGCCGAGGACGCGCCGCTCCCCGAGGTGCGGAGGGACATCCCGGCGCTCGACACGGCGGCGGCGACGCGCGTCGATCTGAAGCTCACGCTGCAGGAGAGCCCGAGCGGCGTGGAGATGGGCATCAACGGCGTGCCCTCGTGGAAGGCGGAGCCGCTCGTGGCAGCGGTGGGCGAGACCTCGGTGTGGACCGTGGAGAACACGTTCGATTTCGATCACCCGTTCCACCTGCACGGCTTCTTCTTCCAGGTGCTCGGCGCGGACGGGAGGCCGGTGCGGCCGATGGAGTGGAAGGACACGGTGAACGTGCCTGTCGACGGCGCGGCGCGCTTCGTGGTCCGTTACGACAACCGGCCGGGAATGTGGATGTTCCATTGCCATATCCTCGACCACGCCGAGGCCGGCATGATGGGGATGCTGCACGTCATCCAGTGACGGCGCCGGGGCCGATGGGCGCCTCCGTCCGGGGCGACGTGGGCCTGCCGCCCCATCTGGTGGTAACCTGGCGCCATGTCGGATCTCCCCATCTCTGTGCGGCCGCTCGAGGCCGCGGAGCTCGACGCCTTCGTCGAGCTCGTGGCCTGCTCGTACGCGGAGCAGCGCGCGAGCGCCGTGGACGCGCGGACCGAGGACGAGCAGCGCAACGCGCGCTCGCAGATCGAGGCGTTCCTGCCGCAGGGGCTCGCCACCCCCGACCACCACATCTATGCGGTGCTGGAGGGCAGCGCGGTGGTCGGCCACGTCTGGATCGGCATGACCAGCGCGGATGGGTTTCGCAGCGCGTTCCTCTACGACATCCACCTGCGCGAGGACGCCCGCGGCCGGGGGATCGGGCGCCGGGTCATGGCCCTCGCGGAGGAGATCGCCCGCGGCCTGGGCGCGCGGGACATCGAGCTGCACGTGTTCGCGCAGAACGCGCGGGCGCGGGGGCTCTACGACTCGCTCGGCTACCGGATCACGAGCATCAGCATGAGAAAGCGCCTCGGCTGAACGGCGCCCGCCCTCCTCGCGCCTGCATCGACCGTGATCGTGAGCTCGCGGGGGGCCGCTCAGGCTGCCCGCGCCGAGCCGGCGGCGCCGCTTCAAGCGAACCGCAGCGCGAGCATCCCGATCAGGTTGATGCCCGCGTGCGCCACGACGCACGGCCAGACGTTGTCCCGTCGCACCGCGAGCGCCCCGAGCGCCAGGCCGATGGCGAAGGTCTGCACGACGCCGAGCGTGGATTGATAGAAGTGGCCGATCGCGAACAGGGCGGACGTCAGCACGACGGCGCCGGCGGCGGCGGCGGGATCGTGGGGGTCCCGGGACAGGGCGGCGCGCAGGCGCGAGATGAAGAAGCCGCGGAAGACCAGCTCTTCGTACGTGCCGGTGAAGAGCGAGAGCGGGAGGATGAGCGCCGGCGGAAGCTCGGAGAAGCCGCTGAGCGCGGCGGTCTTCTCGGCGGCGAGCCGCTCCGGGGAGACGCCCGCTGCCAGCGCATAGACGGCCGTCCCCGCGCCGGCGAGCAGGTAGCTGGCGATCAGCCCGAGCAGGCCCCAGCCGAGGACGGCGGTCGGCGCCTCGCGCCGGAAGCCGAGCGTGGTCCAGCGCTCCCGGAACACGGCGAGCATGACGGCGATGCTGCCGAGCAAGATGCCGCCGGCGGCGGCGACGCCCTGGGCGATGTCGCGCGGTGAGAGGCTTCGCCCGGCGGGGCGCGCCGCCTGGCCGAGCGCGAGGAGCGCCAGCAGGATGGCGGCGACGACGAGGGCTTGCAGCGCTGCCCTGGCGCGGCGGGTGGGGGCGGACATGGCGCGAGTACGGCGAGCCCGGCGCGAGCTAAGGCGCCGGTGAGCCGCCCTCCATGAACAGCGCCTCCATGTTGTTGCCGTCCGGGTCGAGCACGAACGCCGCGTAATAGCCGGGCGGATACCCTTCCGCGGTATCGCGCAGCCCAGGCCGGCCGTTGTCGGTGCCGCCCGACCTCAACGCCGCCGCGTGAAAGGCATCGACCTCCGCTCGGCTGCGCGCCGCGAAGGCCGTATGGTTCCGCGTGCTGTGGGGGTGAAACCGGTCGATCCAGAACGCCGGATAGTCGACGCCGTAACCCACGGCATCGGCGCCGGTGCCTTCCGGCAGCTGCATGACCCGACGGTAGCCGAGGGCGCCGAGCGCGGCGTCGTAGAACGCTGCCGAACGGGCGACGTCGGAGACGCCGATTCCGGTGTGGTGGATGATCATGGTGTGCTCCTCGGTGCTTAACCCCTCGCGACGCGCTTCGTCAATCCCCGGGCTATCACGCGCGTGGAGCGCCACGGGGGCGGCAAGAGGGAGCGTCGACGCGCCCACGCCTCCGCGCGCCGCGGAGGCGATCGACCCAGGGGGACAGCGCTCAGCGCGCTGGCCCTCGTCCGTTGTCGATCCAGCTGGAGAGCTCCTTCCGCGGCTCCGCTTCGAGGTCGAGCAGCTCCCTCAACCTCGACTCGAAGGACACGGGCGGCCGCCCGAGGACCGCCCCCAGGAGCGGATCCACGCTGGACGCCTCGCCCGCCTCCAGCGCCGGATACGCCGACGCCCAGAACCTCGCGACATCTCCGTTCGCGCTGTTCCGCCGGACGAACTCGTCTCGGCTCACCAGCGAGAAGCGTATCTCGCGGCCGAGGATGGACGAGATGAGCGCGGTCGTCTGCTCCAGCGTGTACGCCTTTGGCCCGACGAGGGCTATCGTCTCATCGTCGTATCCGCCGCCTGCGATGATCCTCGTCGTCGCCTCTCCGAGGTCGTCCCGCGCAGCCCAGGCGACCCCCCCCGTCGCCCGGCACGACCACCTCGTCGTGTCCGGCGCCGAAGAACCCGAGGAAGACGGGGAAGCTCTCCATGTACACGCCTTCTCGGAGGATCGTGTAGGTGATCCCGCGCGCCCTCAGGTAGGCCTCCGTGTCGAGGTGCGCTCTCATCACGGCTGCCTTGCTCTCTCGCCCGAAGGCGAGAGAGGTGTAATAGATGTGCCTCACCCCCGCCTTCACCGCTGCGTCGATCGCGTTCTTGTGCGACGCGACCCGCAGGTCGTCGGAGAAGGACGGATGAGAGACGATCAGCAGCTTGTCTCCACCTCGTGAAGTCGCGGGTGAAGTGCGAGGCGCTCTCGTACCCGGCGCGCTGCGCCGCTTCGCTCGCGCGCAGGCCAGAGAGCAGGTGCCAGCGTACCCCGCGCCGCGCAGCTCACCAGGGCGCTACGCCCGCCCCCTCGCCGCCGCCGCCGTCGCATACGGCGGCTCGCGCCCGGCGCGCACGGCGGCGAGGTCGCCCCGCATCGTCCGCGCGTCGGGGTACCGCTCCTGCTTCAGGAAGGCGAGGGCGCGGTCCACCACGGCGCACAGGCCCGGCGGCGCCGTGGGG
The DNA here is from genome assembly GCF_028553905.1 of Sorangium sp. So ce836. Classification (NCBI taxonomy): domain Bacteria; kingdom Pseudomonadati; phylum Myxococcota; order Polyangiales; family Polyangiaceae; genus Sorangium; species Sorangium sp. So ce836. Next base: position 2,369,690 of record NZ_CP102233.1, read on the forward strand.
GCGTGCTGCGCGAGCGGCGGCGCCTTCTCGGTGGCCACGGCGATGAGCAGGCGCGCCTCGTCCAGGTTGCCGTGGATCGTGCGCCCCGCGAGCAGGCGGAACATCGTCGCGCCGAGGCCGAACAGGTCGGTCCGGCCGTCGATCTCGCGAATGAGGCCCAGGGCCTGCTCGGGCGCCATGTAATCGTCGGTGCCGATCGACACGCCGGTGCTCGTCGTCGTCATCTCGGGCACGCCCGCGACGTCCTCGAGCAGCGGGTCGAGCACGCGCGCGAGGCCGAAATCGAGCACCCGCACGCGCCCGTCGTTGCCGATGTGCAGGTTTTCGGGCTTGAGATCGCGGTGAACGATGCCGTGCTCGTGCGCCACGATCAGCACGTCGAGGACCCGCTCGGCGAGCGCGATCACCTGGCCGACGGGGAGCGTCCCGTGCCGGACCATGCGGTCGAACACGGTCTCTCCCTCGAGCATCTCCATGGCCATGTAGACCAGGCCGTCGTCGGTGGCCCCGGACTCCAGCACCTGGGGGAGCCCCTCGCAGAGCGGCGCCACGGCGGCCAGCGCGTTCCCGATCGGCCCCTCGCGCAGGAACCGCTTGCGCACCTCGTCGATGCTGGCGAGCTCGGCGTGCAGGACCTTGACCGCCGCCACGCACCCGTCGGCGCGGCGGCCGAAGAAGACGCTCGCCATCCCGCCGACCCCAAGGACGCGCTCCACCGCCCACGGGCCGATCCGCGTGCCGACGCGCTGCTCTGCCAGCTCCTCTTCGGTCAACATGGGGCGATGGTATCACCGGCGCCGCCCCGCGGGGCCATGCGCACCCTCCCGCCTGCCCATCGCCCCCTCGCGGGCGCGCTCGCGCTCGGCCCGGCCCTGCTCGATCGCGCTCGCGCGTCGCCGGCGGCGCCGTGGCTCGCCGCGAGCCTCGTCGACGGCCCCGCCGTGGTGCTCGGGGCGCTGCAGCGCGCCGCGCGCGTGGTCGACCTCGCGGCCTGCGCGGCGCGCGGCGTGCCGGTCGTGCGGCGCGCCACGACCGGCACCGCCGCCTTCCTCGGCGGGCGCGGCGTCGTCTGGACCCTGGCGCTGCCGCACGTGGCCGCGCTCGCGCCCGACGCCACGGCCCGGACGCTCCTCAACCGCAACGTGCGCGGCTTCCTCAAGGGCTTCGCCCGCGCCGGCGCGCCCGCGCACTACGGCGGGCGCGAGTGGATCGCGCTGCAGCACCGCCCCGCCGCGCTGCTCGGCGTCGAGGCCGCGCGCGACGGCGCGGTCCTCATCGAGGTCTTCGCCGGCCAGGACGCGCCGCTCGCGGTCCCCGCGGAGCTCGCGGCGCCCGACGAGCGCGCCGTCGACCGCTGGCTGGGCAAGGCGCCGGCGGCGCTGGCCGAGGTCCTCCCGGCGCGGACCTCGCTCGAGGCGCTCGCGCAGGCCGTGGTCGACGCGGTCGCGCTCCGCGCGGCGCTACCGCGGGTCGACGGCGGCGAGGCGCCGGAGCTCGCCGAAGGGCCCTTCCAGCCCATCACCGCGCCCGACGACCCGGCGCCGCCGGGCGCCGGCGCCGCCGTGGTCGCGCGCGTGCCCATCGGCTGGATCGAGGCCGCGGCGCTCGGCGGGGCGCCGGCGCGCGCGTGGCTCGGGGGCGACGTCCTCACGGGGCGCTGGCTCCTGGAGGAGCTCGGCCGCGGCGAGGCCGCTGCGCCCCTGGACGCCGGGACCGCGCCGCTCGAGGGGGCGAGCCTCGCCGACCTCCGCGCGCTCGCGCAGCGCGCGCTCTCGGCGGGAGCAGCTGTTCGCGATCATCGAGGATCTGGGGGGCACGGAGGCAGCTCATGACGAGGCGAGTCACACGGGATCTCTTCAACACGGCGGCCGCGCTCGGGCTCGCCATGACGGCGGCCGGTTGCGGAGGCGGAGGCGGGACACCGGCCGGGAGCGGCGGCGCTCACGGCGAGAACGGCGGCACCGGAGCCGCGGCGGGGACCGGAGCCGCGGCGGGGACCGGAGCCGCGGCGGGGACCGGAGGAGCCGGCGCCGGGAGCGGGGGAGCGCCGGGCGGAGATCCCTATCCGACGGAGAATGTCGGCGCGGCGACCCGCGGAGGAACGATGACGTTCCAGAACATCGGCGCGCCCGGCTACTGGGGTCGCCGCATCGAGGCGGAGCCGGGCGACCCGCGCTGCGACGTCGAGTCGGCGACGCTCGACTTCTCCTGGGGCGACGAGTTCTGCTGCCGTACGCGCCACGAGGTCACGAGCGCGTCGCTCTCGCCCTTCAACGAGCAGATGACCCTCATCTTGCGAGGGCCGCTCCGCGTCAAGCAGCTCGCCGTCTACCAGCCCGGAGGCGCCGGCGATCGCTGGGTGCGCCGCTCGTTCTGGGATCGCCGCGCCCCGCAGGCGCTCGCGGATCTCAAGCTCACCGGGCCGGACGGCGCGGGCGCGTTCACCGGCGATCTGGGCAATGCATGCCACTGGTATGCGATGCGCGACGCGCCTTTCCCCTGCGGGCCGGGCAGCGATCCATACTGCCCCTCCGGCGGGCCCGACGTGAGCTACCACGGCTGGGAGGGCGCGAAGCTCGTGGTGCTGCTCGCGTCGATGCCCTACGCGGACGATCCGGCGCTCGCGCCGCTCAGCTGCGCCGACGGCCCGAGCGACGGCTGGACCGACGCGCCGTGGGTCGGGTTCTCGGCATCGGAGCTGATGCGCGACGGCTGGGGCAAGTATCACCCGTGCCATTGCTATGCGAACACCGACCCCGGCGTGGGGGACGGCTGCGGGGAGATCAACGTCTTCGAGACGGTGTCCGAGGCCGAAGGGCTCGAGTACGGCAACCGGGATATCCTCAGCACCGGGCTCCGCTCGTACCAGGTCGGCCACCTGGGCGGGAGCGTCTGCGGCAAGCAGCGCTGCGACGTCGCGTCGTTCCCGAACACCGCAGATCTGCTGGACGCCTGCGGACAGGCCGCGCTCGACGCCGGCGCCGTCCTCGACGCCGAGGACCCGGGCGGCGGCTGCCCGGTGTGGCGGCGCCCCCTCGACGATCGGTTCTTCTTCATCCTGCTCGACGAGGCGAAGCGCACAATCCAGGTGGGCATCGTGCACCCCGCGGCGATCCCGGCGAGCGCCTCGGAGCTCTTCCCCGGCTTGCCGGAAGAGGTGAGTCAGACGTCGATGGATCGGCTCGCCGCGCTGCGCCTCCCCGAGCGCTGAGGCCCGCGCGCAGGCCGGCGGGGGATGTCGCGAATCCCTCGCCGGGCCGCGCCGGCCCGGAGAAAGCACGTGATGTCCGTCGGGGCGTCGCCGGCCTCAAACCGGCGACTGGCACGGCGCCAGGTGGCTCGCCAGGAGCCCGTGCATGGCGCCGGCCGTGCCCCCGGCGAGGAGCCCGGCCAGCGCAGGGCGGGGGCGCGGATCCGGCTCGGGGACGTACCTCCCTGCGTCGAGGCGATACCGAGCGCGGGGACCCCGGGCGACGAGATCGGATATCGCGCCGAGGAATCGATCGATGTCCGCCCTGCTGGTGCCGACACCGAAGCTCACCCGCACCGCGCCGGGCACCGCCGCGCCTCCCGGCGCCTCGGGCGCGCGCGCCCCGGCGAGCGCGCTCATGAGCGGGTGCGCGCAGAACGAGCCGTCGCGGACGCCGATGCCGTGCTCGGCGCTCAGCGCGGCGGCGACCACGCCGGGGTGGAAGCCCCGCACCTGGAACGTCACGACGCCGATACGCGGGCTCGCGGGGCCCCACATCTCGAGCCGCTCGACCCCCGGCACGGCGCCGAGCCCGCGCGTGACGCGGTCGAGCAGGCCGGCCTCGTGCGCCGCCACGGCGGGCATGCCGACCTCGGCGAGCGCGCGGCACGCCGCGGCCAGCGACACCGCGCCGACGACGTTGGGCGTGCCGGCCTCGTGGCGGGGCGCGCCGCTCGCCCATTCGACCCCGTCGAGCGTGACGCGCCGGACGGCGCCCCCGCCGGCGAGGTACGGGCGCGCGGCGTCGAGCCAGTCCCCGCGGCCCACGAGCACGCCGCCGCCGAAGGGGGCATAGAGCTTGTGCCCGGACAGCGCGAGGTAGTCGGCCCCGATCGCCGCCATCTCGATCGCGCGGTGGGGCGCGAGCTGGGCCGCGTCCACGGAGAGCCGCGCCCCGCGGCGGTAGGCGACCGCGGCGAGCTCCGAGAGCGGCCACAGCTCCCCCGTGACATTGCTGGCCCCCGTCACGGCGAGCAGCCGGTGGCGCGAGGGCGCGCCGCGCAGGGCGTCGTCGGCCCGCGCGATCGCCTCGTCCGCGCTCGCCGGCACCGGGAGGACCACCGAGCGGCCGCGCCGCCAGGGCAGCTGGTTCGCGTGGTGCTCCGAGGCGAAGGTCACCACCGTCGTGTCCTCGGGCAGCGCGGCGGCGAGCAGGTTGAGCGCGTCGGTCGTGTTCCTCGTGAACACCACCGTGTCGTCGGCGCGCGCTCCGACGAAGTCGCCCACCGCCTGGCGGGCGGCGGCGTAGAGCTCGGTCGTGACCGTGGACGCGAACCCCGCGCCGCGATGCACGCTGCTGTACCAGGGGAGCAGCGCCGCGACCGCATCGAGCACCGAGCGGAGGCACGGGGCGCTCGCCGCGTAATCGAGGTTCACGTAGCCCACCTGCTCGCCCGTGACGAGCGGCACGGACAGGTCCGCGCCGACGACGGGCAAAGGGAGAGCGCCGGCGGCCAGCGGCGACGGCGCGGCCGCATCAGGACGCGAGTCCACGACGTAAGCGATCGACATATCACCTCACGAGTCCAGGGAGACTCCGGGCGACCAGAGTCCGCGCTTGCCTGCCGCTCATGCGGCCGGCCAGGTCTTCACCCGGGACACCCCACCGCGGTTCGGAGGGTTGTCGGCCAGCGAGCCGGGGCTACGCGCTGGCGCTCATGACCTGCCGAGACAGTACCCCGATGGCCGCCATGTGGCAAGGGCCTGCGCGACATCGCAGCGGTCCGCTCGAGCGCGGGCCGGCCGCGGGCGCCGGTACGGCGATTGCATTGTGATTTTCCGGGAGACGGCGAAATCCACATCGCTGCTCCTGAACAGACCCTCACGGCCGCTGTCGCCGCGTGAGGCAGACGCCCCGGCGCGCCCCGCGCCCGGAGCGCTTCGCGAGAGAAGCCATGAAGAACACCACTCCCCTCGTCGGTCTCCTCCTCCTCTGCGCCTCCTGCAGCCCGAACGAAAAGCTCGCTCCGATCGGCGCCGGCGGCGCCGCGCCGGGCGACGCGGGCGCGGTGCCGGACGCCTCCGGGGGCGGCGCCGACAGCGATCCCTTCGCACAGCTCCCGAAGATCGCGCCGACGGCGACCGGGCGGCGCGGGGCGGCGGCGACGGTCGATCTCCGCGGCACGCTGGCCGCCATCGAGGTCCTGAAGCGAGGCGGCAACGCCGTCGACGCCGCGGTCGCCGCGGCGGGCGTGCTGGGCGTGACCGATCCGTTCTCCTGCGGCATCGGCGGCGGCGGCTTCATGCTCATCTACCTCGCCGATGGGGACGAGGTGATCGCCCTCGATCACCGCGAGACGGCGCCGTCGCGGCTCGAGGCGCGGCTCTATTACGAAGACGGCGCCCCGGTGCCGTTCGACGAGCTCGTCACCAGCGGCCTCTCGGTCGGCGTGCCCGGCACCGTGCGGGGCTGGAGCGACGCGCTCCGCCGTTATGGCACCCTCGGGCTCGGGGACGTGCTCCAGCGGGCCATCCAGGTCGCGGAAGCGGGGTTCGACGTCGACGAGACCTTCTTCGAGCAGACCGGGCGCAACCTCTCGCGCTTCCAGGCGATCACGAGCACGAAGGCGCTCTTCCTCGGGCCCGACGCAAAGCCGTGGCCCGTCGGCGCCCTCTTCAAGAACCCGGATCTCGCCGCCACCTACCGCCTCATCGCCGACGGCGGCGAGAAGGCCTTCTATGAAGGACAGGTCGCCGCGGCCATCGTCGCCGCGGTGAAAGAGCCTCCGGTCGAGCCCGGGAGCGCGCTCGACGTCCGCGCCGGGGTGCTGGAGCTCTCCGACCTCCGGGACTACGAGACCCGCGTCCGCCCGGCGCTCTCGACCACGTACCGGGATTACGCCATCTACGGCGTCGGCCTCCCGAGCAGCGGCGGGATCGCGGTCGCGGAGGCGCTCGACCTGCTCGAGGGCTACGACATGGCGCCCCTCACGCCGGTCGAGGTGCTCCACCGCTACCTCGGCGCCTCGCGGCTCGCGTTCGCCGATCGCGGCGCCTTCCTCGGCGATCCGGAGTTCGTGGACGCCCCCGTGAAGGGGCTGCTCTCGAAGGACTACGCCGATGCACGGCGCGCCCAGATCGACCTCGCGGCGGCGCCCTCCGCCGCGGCGGAGCCGGGCGACCCCTACGCGTTCCAGAGCGATCCGAGCCCCGCGCCGGGCCGCGCCCGGAAGGCGGAGGGCGGGAGCGCTGGCCCGAAGGACGCGGGCGACAACGAGACGACCCACATCACCGTCAGCGACGCCGCCGGCAACATCGTGTCGTATACGTGCACCATCGAGTACGAGGGCGGCAATGGAATCGTGGTCCCCGGCTACGGCTTCTTGCTGAACAACGAGCTCACGGACTTCACCATCCCGCCCGACCCGAGCGCGCCGCACCCCAACGTGGCCGAGCCGGGCAAGCGCCCGCGCAGCAGCATGAGCCCGACGATCGTCCTCAAGGACGGCAAGCCCGCGCTCGCGCTCGGCTCTCCGGGCGGGTCCACGATCATCACCACGGTGCTGCAGATCCTCGTCAATCACATCGACCTCGGCCTGCCCATCGACGAGGCGCTCGCGGCGCCGCGGCTCTCGCAGCGCAACTCCGGCGACGGCTCGACCGACGCGGAGACGGCGTTCCTGAGCGCCCCCGAGGCCGAGGGGCTCGCGTCCCTGGGCCACGCCCTCTCCGACGCGGCCACGCTGGGCGGCGAGATCGGCGCGGCCACGGCCCTCCGCTTCCACGGCGACGGCACCGTGACCGCGGTCGCCGAGCCGGTCCGACGTCACGGCGGGAGCGCGATGGTCGAGCAGCCGCGGTAGGCGCGGCGCGCGCCCGTCGGCGCGGGGAGCCCGGGCCAGCGGCCGCGCCGCGCGCGACGAGGGAGGGTGAGCTCACCGCGCCGGCGGCCAGGCGCCGATCTGCGCGAGCGCCGTGAACCAGTCTTCGAGGTGCCACGTCCGCGCGATCCGGCCGTTCTGCAGCGCGTGGAAATCGTGGCACGCGACGCTGATCTCCTTCCCGGTCGGCGCCACCCCCATGAAGGTGCCGCGGTGGGTCCCCGTGAGGAGCGACCGCACCGCGACCCGGCCCGGCTCCTGGAGGATGTCCAGCACCGCGATGTGCACGTCGGGGAAGGCCTCGAAGAAGGCGCGCAGGATGGGCTTGACGCTCTCCGGGCCCCGCCCGTGACCGGGGGGCAGCGGGATATCCTCCCAGTCCTGGGTCACCGCCTCGTCGATGAGCTCAGGACGTCGCTCGCTGAACGCTCGGTAGAACGTCAGCACAACCTCGCGCTCGGCCTCGGCGGCCGACGCCGCGGCGCTGGCAGGAGCAATCGGATCGACGGCAACGACGTTCACCATGCTGGCCCCTTCTTTCCCGTGTGGGTCGGCGGATCTCGTCCCCGACAGCAAGACCGTGCCGGCTGGCAATGCGCACGCCAGCGGTCGCCCCGCCCTCCTGCCAGCGCGCTGCCCGGCGGCCTGCCCGATCCAGGCGCACGTCCAGCCGTCGTGATAGCAGCAATCGGACGGGGGCCGTCGCCGGGACCGGCTGCTGACGCAGCAGCAGACAATCAGTAGGAGTGTTGCTGCAGCAGCAGTCAGTCGGCTTAACACGATTTAACGAAATTCATTTACACCTGCATGTCCGTCGTCATCTCGCGGCATCGCGGCCCGAGGAGCTGGCACGAAGGGCGGATCACGAATCGGCGCGGGAAGAGAGAGGCCATCCAGCTCCGCGGCACGTTCCTTGTTTGCTGTGAGCGAGCTGAGCGAAGGCGTCGGCGTCCTCGGTCGCCCGGGTGAGCGTCATCGGCTGGCCACCCCGCGGCGGATTGCTCGCCATAGCAGGTTTTCGGCGCCGCGTTCTCCGGCGCGGTTTCAACACATCGGATTCGAGGGCGGAGCTCTATGAAGGCGCAGATCATCGATGTCGTCAGCTTCATGCCGGAGCGCAGGGTCGTGAACGAGCCGCCCGACGGGAGCTCGCAGGACGCCCTGGCGGACAACGCGTTCTTCAGCGGAGTTCACGAGCGGCGGTTCGCGTCGCCGGATTACCTGTCCGAGGACCTCGGCGTGCGCGCCGTCCAGCGGCTCCTGGAGAAGACCGGCGTCCGGCCGGAGACGATCGATCTCATCGTGTGCTCGTGCATCTTCTCGGACACGTTCTGGCCGGGCATCGGCCCTGCGATCCAGCACCGCGTGGGCGCGAAGCAGGCGACGATCCTCAACATCGACACGAGCTGCTCCTCGTTCCTGTCCGGGCTCAACGCGGCCCGCGCGTTCATCGAGTCCGGGCAATACAAGCGGATCGTCGTGGTGACGGTGACGAACTTCATCTCTCGGCTGCCCGAGTTCCAGAAGTCCCGCCGGTCGTCCGTGCTCGGCGACGGCGCGTCGGCGACGCTCGTCATGCCGGGCGAGGCGTCGATCATGGCGCGGTACGAGCGCTCCCACGGCGAGTACTACGGCCTGTTCCGGTTCGAGCCCGACTTCGTCGACGGGCAGTTCAAGAACTACTGGGAGCGCGGCTGCGGCCCGATCACGGTCAACTTCTCGAAGGATATGGTCGACGCGATCCGGGCGAACGCGCTGCAGCTCGTGCCCGACGCCGTGAAGCGGTGCCTCGCGGAGGCTCGGCTGTCGCCGAGCGACGTCAACCTCCTGATCACGCACCAGCCGAACGACACCTTCCTCAAGGAGTGGCGCGCCCGGATCGGGATCCTCCCGCCGCGCACGCACGACACCCTGGCGCGCTACGGCAACCTGTTCCAGGGCTCGATCCCGGTCACGCTGGCGGACGCGCTCGAGACCGGCCGCGTCCGCCGCGGCGACATCATCGCGCTCGGGACGTTCTCGAACGGCGGCGATTTCGTGAGCTCCATGGTGCTGCGCTGGCACTAGCGGCGAAAGGTCACCCGTGTCCGAAGCTCGTGTGCTGGCTCGATGTTCATCGCTGAGGGCTCATCGCAGGAAATTGCGGCGACTCAAGGGTTTGTAGGCCGCGCGTGGCGCGACGCCGCCCGTCCGCGATCCCGCCCGCTCGCCGGCGCGGCGAGCCCGGGGGCGCGGCGTCCCCTCACGCACGGAAAGGACATGCGGTATGAAATTGGCCGATGCGCTGGTCCAGACGCTCAGAGATTGGGGGGTTCAATACCTCTTCGGTGTGAGCGGCGCGAACATCGAGCACCTGCACGACGCCGTGCACCGACACGGGCAAGGAAAGCTGATCTCCGTGCTGGCGAAGACGGAGACCGGCGCCGCGTTCATGGCGGACTGCAGGGCGAGGGTGCACAAGCGGCTGGCCGTCTGCTGCGCGACGTCGGGCGGCGGGATGCTCAACCTGGCGGTCGGGATCGCCGAGTCCTACGCCGAGGCGGTGCCGGTGCTCGCGATCGTGGGCCAGCCCCCGACCGCGCTCGAGGGCCGGGGGGCGTTCCAGGACTCGTCGGGCATCGGCAACTGCGTCGATGCGGTCCAGCTCTGGCGCGCCATCTCCAAGTACGTCGGGAAGGTCAGGACCCCGCACGACTTCTGGCCGATGCTGCGCGACGCCGTCGTCGCGGCGACGTCGGGCCGGCAAGGGCCGGCCGTGCTCCTCGTGCCCCGGGATCTCTATGATCAGGAGGTCGGCCCGCCGCCGGCCGACTGGCCGGGAGACCTGCCGAGCTTCTGCCGGTCGCGGCCGATCGGGATCGGCGAGGTGATGCCGCTGCTCGAGGCCATCCGGAGCGCGCGGCGCCCGCTGCTCCTCATCGGCCAGGGGGCGCGGCGCTCGGACGACGCCGCGGCCGTCGAGGCCTTCGCGCGCAAGGCCGGCATCCCCGTCGTGACCACGATGTCGGCCCGCGGAGATTTCCCGAACGACGACCGCCTCTACCTGGGGACGATCGGCGCGGCGGGCCACCCGTCGGCGCACGCGTACCTGCGCGACGAGGCGGACCTCATCATCGCCGCGGGCGCGACGCTCGACGTCATGACGCGCTCCGCGGTCGAGCGGAGCTTCAAGGACAAGCGCTTCGCGGTGATCGACGTCGATCCCGAGGCGATCCACCGCATCCTGCAGCCCGAGATCACCCTCTACGCGGATGTCGGCCGCGCCTTCCGCGCGCTCCTCGAGCTGCTCGAGAGGACGCCGATGTCGCCGTTCCCCCCGGTCCAGGGGTATTCGCGGAGCCTCTACGAGCCTCGCCTGGCGCCGGCGATCCCGGGCGACGCGCCGCGCCCCGGAAGGGCCGACGCCCTCCTGCAGAGCCAGGCTCTGGCCATCCTGGAGGCGTACCTGCCGACCAAGGGCCACGTCGTGCTCGACGCCGGCAATTGCGCCGCCGCGGCCATGCACTACCTCTCCGTCCCTCCGGGCTCCACATCGACCATCGCGCTGGGGATGGGGGGAATGGGCTACTCCATCGCCGGCGCCATCGGCGCGCAGCTCGGATCGGAGCCCGGGACGCGGACGACGGTCATCTGCGGCGACGGAGCGTTCCTGATGCTCGGCCTCGAGGTGCACACGGCCGTCGATCTCTCGCTGCCCGTCCTCTTCGTCGTCTTCAACAACGCCATGCACGGCATGTGCGTCACGCGCCAGCAGCTCCTCTTCGAGTCCAGGATCGAGGCCGTGCGCTACCCGGGCGTCGATTTCGCGACCCTCGCGCGCGGCCTCGCCCCTCCAGACCGGCTCTGGGTGGGCGCTGCTTCCACGCCCGAGGAGCTGCGCGAGCGCTTGCGCGAGTATCATGAGAGCGCTCAGCTCTTGCCCGGGGTGCTCGACGTCCGGCTGGAGCGCGAGGAGATCCCGCCGTTCGCGCCGTTCCTCGGGCCGGACGCGCCGACCATGCCGGCGCCTTCGTTCGGCGCCCTCTAGCGCGGACGCTCCAGCGCGCAGCGCTGTCGATCGCGCTCGGGGCTTCGAGGTGGGGAGACTCATGCATTGTTTCAAGCGTGTTTGAGATCCGTCGATTTGTTCTGAGATCACTTGTGATAACGCGATTGGTCATTATCATCGTATGATCGCCGACTCTTGAGTCGGCGGCCTGAGGAGGCTTTCATGTACGCGCGTGGTTCCACGAAGCTCCTGTCGCTTGCTTGCGTCCTTGTCGCCGGTTGCGCCGTCGACGCCGGAGACCCCGAGCTCACCGCCGAGGCCCAGCAGGAGATCCGGGCGTTCAGCGTCAATTTCACGAACGTCGTCGAGACGGTCGGCCTGGAGCTCGTCCCGACCGACGAGGCCCGAGCCCTGGTCCCGGACGAGTTCGTGCTCGCCGGCGAGGCGGACCCGGTCACCCCGATCACCGTGAGGACGGCGCACGCCGATGGCATCTCGGTGAACGGCGGGACGGCCACGCCGGGCTCGGTCGTCCAGATAGGCCTCCTCGTCGTCCCCCCCGACGGGACCGGCGACGTCAACAGCTACACGCTGTGGTATTACACCGATCACGCGCTCCTCGCGCTCAAGCTCATTCAGGCCGGCTTCCTGGCGCAGTACGTGCCGAACCTCGAGTACGATGTCTCGCTGACCGACAGCGACATCTACGTGCGCGTGCCGTTCCCCGGCAGCCCCCGCCTGGTCGTCGAGGGCTCGATCGCGCCGTCCGGCGCGCCCCCGGCCCCGTTCGTCGCCAACTGGTGGGTGTCCACCTGGCACGGGCCCGTCAAGCAGGCGACGACCATCTCGAGCCTCCTCTTCGGCGGCGCCGACGTCAGCCTCGCGACCAACGCGGGGAACGCGCTCGGGGGCTTGATCGGCGGCTCGACCGCGGAATTTACGGTGCTCGACAGCTTCAACCAGTTCCCGAGCGCACAGACCACCGTGGCGCTGGCGCCGTTCTAGCTCGATCGCGATGTCGAACCCGAAGGAGAGCACGATGACTGCACATGACGATAGAGGGCCGTGGAGCCGATCCGGGCTCGTGAAGAACGGGATCTCCAGCAGGGAGATCCCCGGGCTGTACGTCTCCGAGGATCACTCCATCGAGGAGTGCGTGAAGCACCTCGAGGGCATCACCAAGGAGACGTACTCGCACAACGAGATCTTCGGGCAGTACTGCCACCTCGGCGAGTACATCCATTGCCCGGTCGAGATGGCGTACGAGTACGCGGCGAACGTCTACAGCCTGGAGGAGTGGACGTTCAGCCTGCGGAGCCTCCACCACCTCGGCGGCGGCCTCTACAAGGGGAAGGAATACCTCGCGAAGGACACGTCGATCTACGTGCGCGCCGAGGCCTACCCGGACAGCCGCGTCGTCGATTACCCCTGCGCGTGGGACCAGGGCGACGAGCTGTGGATGCGGTACTACTTCCGCTTCATCGACGCGAGGCCCACCATCCGCAAGCCGGGCACGATCGTGCTCTGGACCAATTGCAAGCACCCGTATTACGACCGGGCGACGACGGAGCTCCCCGACTACATCAGCAAGCCGCGCGCGCGGACGGACCGCGCCTGGGTCGGCGACATCTGGCCGCATTTCGACGCCATCCACAAGATCGAGATGGCCAATTTGAAGGCCATCCTGGAATACCGGTACTCCAAGCTGTAGCGCCGTCCGGAGAGGTGCATCCCCCCGATTGACGAGGCCGGCCCCGTCGCCTCGCGCGCCTCTGCCGGCCTCGCGGCGGCGGGCCGCCTGCGTCCACACCGTGATAGGAGATCTGTGAACTTCATGCATGAAAGGCGCGGTGTCTGGGCCGCGCGGCTGGCCGCGGCGGCCAGCGTGCTGGTCTCGACCTCGGCCTTCGCCACCGGCTCCGGCGTGCTGACCGGAACGGTCCTCGACGCATCGACGAAGAAGCCCGCGGCCGACGTCGTCGTGACCGTGACGTCCGCCGCGCTCCAGGGCGAGCAGGTGGTCGTCACCGATCCATCGGGTCAGTTCCGGATCCCGAACCTGCCGCCGGGCGACTACACGCTCCGGCTCGACAAGGAGACATACCGGCCCTACAGCCGCGGCGGCATCGAGCTGCGCGTCGACAGCACGATCCGCGTGAACAGCGAGCTGCTCCCCGAGGCGCTGAAGGCCGAGGAGATCGTCGTCGTCGGCAGCGCGCCGACGGTGGACGTCGGCTCCAGCGCGACCGGCGTGAGCGTCACCTCGGAGTTCGCGAGCCGCGTCCCGCTCATCTCCACCGGCTCGAAGGGGGCGGCGACCCGCTCGTTCGAGGCGCTCGCCGAGGTGGCGCCCGGCGCGAACGCCGACCAGTACGGCGTCTCGATCAGCGGCACGACCTCGCCCGAGAACCAGTACGTGATCGACGGCCTGTCGGTGAACAACCCGGCGTTCGGCGTCATCGGGACGCCGCTGTCCGTGGAGTTCATCAAGGAGGTCAAGGTGATCACCGGCGGCTACATGCCGGAGTACGGCCGCGCCACCGGCGGTTACCTCGACGCGGTGACGAGATCGGGCTCGAACGAATTCCACGGCGCGGTGTTCCTCAGCGTCACGCCCGGCATCCTCGAGGCGGCGCGGGAGCAGGCAGAGAGCGAGGCGAGCACGATCAGGACCGAGACAAAGCTGTCGTCGCTCCGGGACGTGGGCGTGCAGCTCGGGGGCCCGATCCTGAAGGACAGGCTCTGGTTCTTCGCCGGGCTCTCCCCCTCGGCGGCGAGCTACCGGCTGGAGCGCGAGCTGCGCTTCGACAGGACCGAGCCGCTGCCGGGCACGCGCCGGGTCTACTACGCCACCCAGCACAGCCTCCAGTACCTCGGCAAGCTCACCTTGCTGATCGACCCCGACAACACCGTCTCGCTGTCGGTGTACGGCTCCCCCTCGAGCTCGGGCGGCAGCGGCAACTTCGGCATCAACCCGAAGGACGGGACCGTGGAGCTCAACAACAGCTCGAGCAACAACGTCATCAACGGCAGCTTCGGCGCGCTAGCGCACGAGTACGTCGCGAGCGCCACCGACGCCGCCCTCAAGTGGTCGTCGGCGTTCCAGAACAAGACGTACCTGCTCGACGTCACGCTCGGCGTCCACCACGAGGACAACGCGGTCCGCGCCTCCGACGGCACGAGGATCGGGAGCGGCGAGGGGCTGTCCGACATCGCGCAGGTGCACTGGCAGCGGACCGATCCCGGGTTTCACTCCATCAACGATTTCGAGCCGTCCGCGGCGACGCGCGACTGCGAGCCGGCGGGCGCGCCGAGCGCCGAGCATTGCCCCGTGGCGACCTACTACAGCGGTGGGCCGGGGGCGCTCAACGAGACGGTGCTGGACCGGTACCAGGGCAAGGCCGTGCTCACGACCCTGTTCACCGCCCTCGGGCACCACATCGTGAAGGCCGGCGTCGACCTCGAGCTGATGCGCTACGGGTCGTCCCGCGGCCACTCGGGCGGCAACATCTTCGCCGAGACCACCGACGGGCGGGCGTACACCGGCTTCCGCCGGCTCGGATTCCTGGCCAACCCCGACGACGCCGAGCCGCTCGTGAAGTTCGAGACGGTGTCGAAGTCGACCACGATCGGCGGCTTCGTGCAGGACAGCTGGAGCATCCTCGACAAGGTCACGCTGAACGCGGGTGTCCGGTACGACGCGCAGCTGCTCTACGGGGGCGACGACAAGCTGGCGATCGCCCTGCCCAACCAGTGGTCGCCGCGTGTCGGCGTGATCTACGACTTCACACACGCAGGCCGCTCCAAGCTGTACGCGAACTACGCGCGGTTCTACGAGAGCGTGCCGCTCAACATCATCGATCGCGCGTTCCCCGGCGAGCGGCAGGTCTTCTCCCTGCACAACGCGGCACTGTGCGATCCCCGGGACGTCGCGCAGCAGCGCGACGCGTGCGATCGGAACGAGAACCTCATCACGACGAGCGCCCCCTACAGCCCGAACCAGAAGTGGCGCGTCATCGGCGGCGACGGCGGCATCGATCCGGATCTGGAGCCGCAGTCGACGGACGAGATCGTGCTCGGCGGCGAAGTCGAGGTTTACCCCAAGCTGCGCGTCGGGGTGCAGTACACGAAGCGTTACCAGAACCAGGTCATCGAGGACATCAGCCGGGACGAGGCGAGGACGTACCTCATCGGCAACCCCGGCTACGGCGTCGCGAAGGATTTCCCGAAGCCGGCCCGCGATTACGACGCGTTCACCGTTCACGCCGAGAAGACCTTCGCCGACGCGTGGCTCGCGCAGGCGAGCTACACGATCTCGACCCTGCGCGGCAACTGGGCCGGCCTCTTTCGACCCGAGACAGGGCAGCTCGACCCGAACGTCAACGCGGACTTCGATCTGATGTCGCTCCTGCCGAACCGCACGGGGCCGCTCCCCGGGGATCGCAGGCACCAGTTCAAGGTCTTCGGCGCCAGGGACTTCACGTTCCAGAACGGCGTGATCGTCAGCGTGGGCGGGAGCTATCGGTCCGCCTCCGGCGCGCCCACGAGCTACCTCGGCTCGCACCCGCTCTACGGCCCCGATCAGGTCTACATCCTCCCGCGCGGCAGCGGCGAGCGGCTCCCTTGGGTGCACACCGTCGACGCCCACGTCGGCGTCGGGGTGCAGCTCGCCCGGGAGAGCGCCCTGACCATCACCGTCGACTCGTTCAATATCTTCAACTTCCAGGCGGCGACGGCCCTGGACCAGCGGTACACGCAGGCCTCCGTCCTCCCGATCGAGAACGGTAAGAAGGGCGATCTCGGCCAGCTCAAGAACGTCGACGGGTCCGCGTTCGATCCGAACAACAAGAACCCGAATTTCGGAAAGCCGATCGCGTATCAGGCGCCGCGCAGCTTCAGGATCGGCGCCAAGGTGACCTTCTAGGGCGATCGCACTGCGAGACGGATGACCATGAAACGAACGCTCGGAACATCTCTCGGGATCCTCGCGATCGCCGCGCTGTCCTTGTCCTGCGAGCAGCGGAGGGTCACCTGCACCGCGGCCCACGGGGGCTTCGCGGCGAAATACACGCTGAAGCCCGGCTCGAAGCAGGGCGAGGGCGCCTGCGACACGCTCAAGGGCGAGATCGTCGGCATCGAGAAATACAACCCCCGGCAGCCCGGCAACCCGAAGCGCCCCGATTTCACGAAGGCCCACGTCGCCGTCCGGGCGTCGGGGATCGCCTTCCCGGCCTTCGCGGCCCAGGGCGCGCAGGTGGAGCTCGGCGAGGCCGCGCTCGACTCCATTGGCGATTTCGCCGCCGTCGATCCGGACGAGGACGACGTCTGCACGGTCCCTTCGCTGTCGGAGGCCAGGCTGAGCATCCCGGCGTACGAGGAGCCTCCGCCCCCGGACGCTCCGGAGGATACGCCGCCCACGCAGCGCCCTGCGGTCGAGATCGGCTATGCGTGGAGCAACCTCCGCATCTACGTGACGGCCGCCTATCCGGGCACGCAGATCGTCGGCGATCTGACCTACACGGAGGACGGCTGCTCTGCGTCGTACAGCGTCGTGGGCCTGTACCCCGCGGTCGAGTGCGCGCCCGACGGCGTGCCGGACCCGACCCTCTGCGATCCGCGCCCGGATCTCGCGAAGGGCCGCGCGTTCGGCTCCGGGATCAACCCCGACTTCGCGGACCGCGTGGCCTGCGACGCCGAGACGGGCCTCTGCGTCCTCACGTCGCTGCCGGACGCGCTGCAATAACGAAGGTCGCGGCGCCCCGCCGGCGCTCCAACGATGGATATCGCAGCGCACATGGCCCGCGGGGGGCGAGGGGCGGCGCCCCGCTGGCGTCGAGCCAGCGGGGCGTCCGCTCGGCCAGGGCGGCCCGGCGACCCCGTGAAGCTCATCGCTCCTGGCCGCCGGGCCTTCACCCCTGCGCGCCGGCCCTCCTCACTTCACGCCGACGACGAACGAGTCCGATCCGATGAGCTTCTCCGCGCGGACGTCGCGGAAGCCTTGATCTCGCAGCCAGCTCGCGCAATCGGCGCTCGTGTAATCGAAGCCCTCGCGCGTCTCGAGGAGGATGGTGAGGCTCATCATGAACCCGGCGACGTTCTCGCTGCGATCGTCGTCGATCATCGCGTCGTAGACGACGAGCACGCCTCCTTGGGGGAGCGCGTCGTACGCCTTCTTGATGAAGCTCCGTTTGTCCGTGAGGCTCCACCCGTGGAGGATGTGCCCCATGGTGATCACGTCCACCTGCGGGATCGCGTCCCGGAAGAGGTCGAACACCTGGAAGCGCAGCCGATCCGCCAGCCCGTGATCGCGGACATAGCCCTCGAACACCGGCTGCACGGGCGCCAGATCGAGCCCGATGCCCTTCACGTGGGGGTGCGCCAGCGCGACCTGGACGGGCAATCCCCCCTGCGCGGTGCCGACGTCGGCGAAGGTCTTGTACTTCTCCCACGGGAACTTCGCCGCGATCGCCCGCGCCGACGGCAGGCTGAGCCCCGTCATCGCCTGCGTGAACTCACGATATTTCTCGGGCGACTTGGCGAGCCACGTGAAGATGTCCTCGCCCTCCGCGACCTCGTTCTTCGGCTCGCCGGTGCGCAGCGCGTCGGTGAGCGAGCCCCAGATCCGGTAGAGCCGCGCGTTCGACATCTCCAGCATCCCGCCGATGTACGTCCGCTTCGCCCGATCGAGGAAGAGGTCCGTCTCCGGCGTGTTGGAGTAGCGCCCGCTCTCCCGCCGCAGCAGGCGGAGCGCCACCAGCGCGTCGAAGAAATCGCGCGCCGCGCGGGGGTGGATCCCGATCCGCTCGCGCAGCGCCTGCCAGTCCAGCGGCCCCTTCGCGAGCTCCGTGAAGACGCCGAGCTCGACGGCGCTGAGGAGCGTCTTCGACTCGGCGTAAGCCATACCGAGCCGTACAATCGCGTTGTGATCGAACTCTTGTGCCATATGGATCACCTGTGTTTGTGCTTCGGGGGAACGCCTATGTATTGCATGTAGGAGCCACAAATGCTCTAGAAAATCAGATTTGTTGTTGTCGTTTTCGCCTTGCTGCCGTGCGGATCTCGAGGTGCGAACGGTGCATGGAGTGGTGTGCGCTTTGTCTGAATGGATTCGACGCGAATCGAATCCGCCCTGGAGGATGTATGAGGTTGACTGGGCTTTATCGGGCAGGCTGGATCGGCGTCGCGGCGCTCTCGTATGGTGTCAGCTGCCGGGGCGACGACCCGTCGAGCCAGGCGCCGGCCGCTCGTGAGCCGGCCTGCGCGAGCGTCGACGCCGAGCTCGAGGCCAGCTTCGACGCGCTGGCCAGGCTCGTCGCGGCCGAGACCTACCGCGAAGAGCAGTTCGCCAACGAGGAGGCGTTCGTCGCGAACATGCAGGCGATCGCCGACGACCTGAGCGCGCAGGCGCGGCAGTTCAACGAGGGGCAGAAGACCCACAAGCTGGAGCCGTGGGAGTGGAAGGTCGAGAGCGGCAACGCGGCCGAGCCCAGGTACTACTGGGTCTTCGGCTTCCGGCTCGGCAACGGGCCCCGCAAGATCTCCCTGAACACGCACTTCGACACCGTGTCTCCCGGCGACGCCGACGTGTGGGAGCCGTTCCAGCTGACGAAGGCCAGGGGCGCCACAAAGCACGGGGGCGAGCAGGACCTATGGGTCGGCCGCGGCGCCATCGACGACAAGGGGCCGGCGCTGGCGACATTCCTGGTGCTCAAGGACATCGCCCGCGCGTACGACGGCAGCCCCCTGCTCGACGACATCACCGTGGAGCTCATCTTCGACACCACCGAGGAGATCGGCCCCATGTCGATGCGGCGCTACCGCGAGGAGAACGCCGAGGAGGCCGCCGACCTCGAGATCATCTTCGATACGTTCTGGGCCGTGCGCGCGGAGAAGGGCATCGAGCGCCCCGTCTTCTCCCTCCCGCGCGAGCCCCCTCCCGAGACGGGGGTGTGGATCGAATCGCTGAACACCCCCTCCGGTCCCGTCAATCAGCTTCCGGACCGCGCCGAGGCGATCCTCCGCAGCGACTCGCCGGCGCAGCTCGAGGAGCTCGCCCAGCGCATCGAGGCGGAGTACGCCGCCCACCCGTTCGATGATCCGTCGTACCGGCGGGCCAAGCTCACCGTCGACACCTCGGGCCTCCCGGACGAGCTCAAGCTGACGACCGAGGTCGCGGGCGCGCAGCACGCCTCCGTCCCCCAGGAGAACCGCGCGAGCGGCGCGAACCCGCTCGTTTCCCTGGCCAACTTCCTCGGCGCGCTGTCGGAGGCGCAGGTCGTCGCCGACAACGACGTCGCCCGCATGTGCAGGTTCATCGTCTCCACCTGGGGCACGAGGACCTTCGGTGAAGCTCACCCCGAGCTGCTCGAGCGCCACGACGAGGTGTTCACCGAGGGCAACGGCACCACCTACGCGCTGACCAGGTTCTACACCGAGCCCGCGCCCGGAGCCGTCACGCTCAGCCTCGATGTCCGCTATGCCATCGGCCACCACAGCCAGCCGTGGGACGGAGAGAGCGAGGGGCTCCTGTGCGGCCAAGATAGCGAGTTCGCCGGCATCTTCGCGCAGATCGTCGACGAGTTCAACGCCACCTCCGGCGGCGCTCCGATCTCCTTCGAGACCGCGACCCGGGTGGCGCCGGACGTCCGCCGGACCGACGGCCCCACCTTCAGCCGGATCAGCGGCGCGTTCGAGGAGGTGACGGGCAAGCCGGCCCCCGCGGTGGCCATGGGCGCCGGCACGGACGCCAAGGCGTACGTGAAGGCCATCGCCGCAGGCGCCCTGTTCGACACCGCCTTCGGGGAGCCGGTCAATTACCACGGGATCAGAGAGGCCATGCCGGTCCGCGACCTGGCCCTGAGCACCAAGATCCTCTGCAACGTCGTGGACCGGGAGATCAGGCACGCGAAGGAGCCGCAGCCGGAGCCGGTCGCTGGCACGTGCGAGGACTCCGGCGCGCGCCAGCGCTCCTGCTCGGTCGACGGCGACCACAGCGACCACTGAGCGCGCGCCGCGGGGCGCCGCGACGGGCGCCCCGCCCTCGTTCACACAGGCGCCCGCGACGGGCGCCCCGCCTCGCTCACTGGAACGACGCGGCGAAGTCGGCCACCGTGGTCTCCGGCTTGCCGAGCTCCTTCCAGGTCGTCTCGGCCTGGAACGGCTCGCGCGCGTTGTTGATCGCGTCGGAGATGTGCCAGACGTAGTTGAACAGCGGGGAGAACAGCCCGAGCACCTTGAGGACGCCGAGCGGCGCCGCGCCCACGGAGAGCTTCTCCTTCGTGTAATGCTTCGCGAACTGCTCGGCCGCCTCCTTCGCCGTGAGCGGCTCGGGGCCCTGCACCACGTACTCTCGCGATTCGTCGCCGGGGAGCGCCAGCGCGCGCGCGACCTGCTTGCCGTAATCGCGCGCCGCGATCCAGTAGGCCTTCTCGCGCGGGCTGCCGGCGAGGTTGATCCGCTTGCCCTGGCGGCTCCGGTAGGGGATCGACTCGATGAAATTCGACGGATAGAAGATCGTGCTCGGGATCCCGCTCTCCTTCAGGATCGTGAGCGCCTCGCGCTTCATGTCGAAGACCCACCAGCGGAACCCGTCGTACCGATGCAGGAGCGACGAGAGGTACGCGATCCGCTTGATGCCCGCCGCCCGCGCCGCGGCGACGATGTTCTTCATGCCCTCCGACTCGACCCGCCACGCGCTCGCCGTTGCGGTGACCGGCACGGAGAGGCTCACATAGACGATGTCGTGCCCGCGGAACGCCGCGGTCAATCCGTTCACGTCGTTGACGTCGCCGGCGACGAGGTGGACGCTGGACGGCAGCCGGTGGCTCGCGCGGGTCGCGCTCGGGTCGCGGACGAGGGCGGTCACGGCGTAGCCGGCGGACACCAGCTCGTGAGTCACGGGGGCGCCGAGCATGCCGGTGCTCCCGAGCACGACGATGCGAGGGGAAGCGCTACTCATGGGGAGTTCTCCTGGGTTTCGGGGTACAGCGGTACCCATCGACGATGATCGCGGCGCCGGCCGCGCGCGGCGTCGGCCCCGCTCCGGCCCGTCGACGGGGCCGGGGAGCGCCGGACATCCACGGGTTTGTAGCGGCCGTGCGCTGGCGGATCCATGCGATTTTGGCTCGATCACTTTCGAGATCGTCTACCGTGGTGCCGACTTGATGGACGTTCTCGGGTCGTCTACCCTGGCCTCGATTGCATGGACCTCCTCAGCGAGATCGTCGGCGAGCTGCGCCTCGAGAGCGTGTCGTACTTCCGGCTGGAGCTCACCGCGCCCTGGGCGCTCCGCTTCCCGCCCGGCGGACGGGGGATCCACATCATCACGCGCGGCAGCTGCTGGCTCGAGGTCGACGGGCCGCGGCCGCCCGTCGCCCTGACCAGCGGCGATCTCCTCGTGATGCCGAGCGGCCGAGGGCACGTGCTCCGCGACGCGCGCAAGCCGCGCAAGGCCGTCCCGATCGAGGATCTCGTCCGGAGCGCGTCCCCCGGGCGCGCCGTCGAGCATGGCGGCGACGGGGTGCCGACCACCATCGTCTGCGGGCAGTTCCGCTTCGGCACCCTCGGGCACCCCGCGCTCGAGGCGCTGCCGCCCGTCCTCCACCTCCGCGCGGACGAGGGGGTAGGCCCCTTCGTTCAGGCGCACACGCAGTGCATCGCCGCCGAGGTGAGCGCGCCGGCCGAGGGCGCGGGGATCGTGACGGCGCGCCTCTCGGACGTCCTGCTCGTGCAGGCGCTGCGCGCGTATCTGCGCGACGTGCCCGCCGACGAGCGCGGATGGCTGCGGGGCCTCGCCGATCCGCAGATCGGGCGCGCGC
Organism: Sorangium sp. So ce836; assembly: GCF_028553905.1. NCBI lineage: Bacteria > Pseudomonadati > Myxococcota > Polyangiales > Polyangiaceae > Sorangium > Sorangium sp. So ce836. The sequence continues at coordinate 2,391,566 of NZ_CP102233.1, forward strand.
TCGCGCGGATGCACCGGAATCCGGAGCTCGACTGGTCGGTGCTGACGCTGGCGCAGGAGGCGGGCATGTCGCGGGCGGCGTTCTCCGCGCGCTTCACCGAGCAGATGGGGGCGTCGCCGGGCAAGTACCTCGCGGAGTGGCGCATGTACCGCGCGAAGGTCCGCTTGCGGTCCGGGGCGGCCCTCGTGGCGGAGGTCGCCGCGGAGGTGGGCTATAGCTCGGAGGCCGCGTTCTCTCATGCGTTCAAGAAGCTGGTCGGCACGTCGCCTTCGGCCTACCGCGACGGCCATCGCGAGGACGGCAGGCGCGCGGGACAGGGCGACTCGCCCCGCCGGTCGACGTGAGGGTCCGACCGCGCCGCTCGCGCTCCTCCGCGTCGCCGGGCCGCGCCGGCGGCGTCGCGCGGCCGGCGCGATTGCTGCTGCGGCAACGCTCCACCAGCAGCGGTGTTGCCTCGGAAGCAGCGCGCCGCCAGGCGGATGCGAGCGCGCGTGCCGTTCTGCGATGAGCCACGAGCGCGGGGACGCTGCGCTGCGGTCTCCGCCGTAGGCGCGGAACTTGGATAGGGGAGGCCCGGCGAGGGCTGCGGGGCGCGCGGGGCCGGCGGAGGCCGGGGCCAGCGGCGTGAGCACGCTGGTCCTCGCGCGCGCAGAAGTCCGGTCGCGCCCACGAGCTCCCGCTCGGATTGGAAGAGCTGAACCCCCATGCCCACCCGCGATACCGAGAAGACGCCGCTCACTGGGTACCAGTTTCGGCTCCTCGCGTTCCTGAGCGTCGCCGCGTTCTTCGAAGGCTATGACCGCCTGGCGATCACGCAGATCCTCCCGAACCTCGGCGCGGAGATGGGGCTCTCCCCGAAGGGGGAGGGGCTCTTGATCGGGGTCATCAGCCTGGGCTCGATGCTCGCGTTTCTCCTCGTCCGCAAGGCGGACCACTGGGGCAGGAAGCGGCTGCTCACGATCACCATCGCGGGTTACACGCTGTTCTCCCTGCTCACGGGCCTCGCGCCGAACGTGATCGCGTTCGCCGGGTTCCAGCTCCTCGCGCGCATCTTCCTCGTCGCCGAGTATGCGGTCAGCGTCGTTTACGCGGCCGAGGAGTTCCCGAAGGATCGGCGCGGGCTCGCGATCGGCCTCATCGAGGCGTTCTCCAGCCTGGGGACGATCACGTGCGCCGGGCTCGTGCCGCTGTTCCTCTCGACCTCGCTCGGGTGGCGGACCATCTACTTCGTCGGGGCGATTCCGCTCGTGCTCATCGCGCTGGCCCGGCGCGACCTGCGCGAGACGGCGCGGTTCGAGCAGATGGCCGCCGAGCGGAGGCGGGAGGAGACGCAGCCGTTCACGCGCATCCTCGGCTCGGCGTACCGCGGGCGGATGCTCAAGCTCGCCCTGATCTGGGCGCTGATGTTCGTGTGCATCCAGAACGCCGTCACGTTCTGGAAGACGTTCGCGACGCGGGAGCGCGGGCTCAGCGACGGGCAGGTGGGCACGAGCATCATGATCGCGGCGCTCGTCGCCATGCCCTTCGTCTTCACGTCGGGCAAGCTGATCGACGCCGTGGGCCGCCGCAAAGGCGCGGTGATCACCTTCACGCTGGCGGCGGCCGGCGTGTTCGGCGGGTACTCGCTCCACTCGCACGCCGGGCTCACGGCCTCGCTGGCCCTGTCGATCTTCGGCGGGAGCGCCGTGCTCCCCGTGCTGAACGCGTACACGACCGAGCTCTTCCCGACCCACCTCAGGAGCGACGCGCTCGCCTGGTCGAACAACCTGCTCGGCCGGCTCGCGTACATGCTCTCTCCGATCTTCCTCGGCGTCGCGGCGGAGCGGGTCGGCTGGGGGCCCGCCATGTCGGCGACGGTCGTCTTTCCGCTGATCGCGCTGGGGCTCATCCTGTGGCTCTTGCCGGAGACGCGGGGCAAGGAGCTCGAGGAGACGGCGCGCGTCTGACGGCGCTTTCGTCGAACGGACCCAAGAAGGAGCTGAATCCATGAGCACGCACGATCTCAAGGCGCTGTACCGGGAATACGTCGAGGTGGTCTGGCACGAGAGGAACGTCGCCGCGGCGGACGATTACTTCACGGACGACGTGCTCGACCACGCGGGGCCGCCGGGACAAGGGCCGGGGCTCTCGGGGCTCAAGCAGACGTTCGCGATGTTCCTCGAGGCCTTCCCCGACTTCCGCATCACGATCGAGGACCTGATCGCGGAGGGGGACAAGCTGGTGGCCCGCGTCTCCTTCACCGGCACCCACCGCGGCGCGTACCACGGCATCCCCGCGACGAACCGCCGGATCGAGTCTGGCGGCACCCACATCGTCCGCTTCGTCGGCAAGAAGATGGCCGAGCACTGGGCGCACAGCGACGACCTGCGCACGCGGCAGCAGCTGGGCCTGATCCCGACGCCGGGGCATTAGTGCGCCGATCACGTCGAGATTCGGAGAAAATCGAATCATGGAAAGAGGACCGCGAGGGCGCAAGGGGCGCAAGGGACAGAGTCGGAATTATATCCCTCTCTTCCCCTTGCGCCCCTTGCGCCCTTGCGGTCTCTCCTCTTGCTGCACGCCGTGCTCTTCCGGCTTGCTCCTCGGCGGAACGAGCCGTCGCGGAGGGCGCTCCGCGCGCCCTCCGGTCCGCGCCGCTACGCCGCGCTCACGCCTTCCAGGCGTCCTTGTGGTCCTGGGCGTACTGCGCCAGGCTGCGCGGGGCCCGGCCGGTCAAGGTGGTCACGCCCGGGCTGACCTGCGACGCCGCGCCCTGACGCACGAACCCGAACAGCGCCGTGAGGTAATGGGCGTAGCCCTCGGATAGGCCCGCCCGCGTCGCGCCCTGGATGAAGGACGCGTCGTCCGCGTTCACATACTGGATCGGCCGGCCCGACACCTTGGACAGGATCGCCGCCGCGTCCGCGTAGGTCAGCGCCTCGGGGCCGGTGAGCGTGAACGCCTGCTTGTCGAAGCGGTCCGACCGCAGCGCCGCGACCGCCGACGCCGCGATGTCCCGAGCGTCGACGAAGGCCGTCCGGGAGTCCGCCGCCGGGATGGGCAGCACCCCCGCCTGCACGATCGGCCCGCGCCAGAAGGTGTGGAAGTTGTCCGAGAACCAGGTCGGGCGCAGGATCACGTACGGCGCCTCCGACCGCTCGACGAAGAGCTCCACCTTCCGCAGCGGGATGTTGTCGTCGTATTCGACGCCGGACGCGGTCAGCAGCACGATCTTCCGCCGGCCGCCGGAGAGCGCCGCCTTCAGGAAGGGGAGCAGCAGATCGTCTTGCGCCAGCTCGCCGGAGGGCGACAGCAAAAACACCCGATCCACCGCCTCCAGGGCCCCGGCGAAGGTGCTCGGATCGCGATAATCGAAGCGCACCGGCTCGACGCCGCGCACCTGCGCCACGTTGGCCGGGTCGCGCGACCCCGCGCGCACCTGCTCCCCCGCCTGGGTGAGCTGCTCGACCAAGAGCTTTCCGACCGTTCCGGTGCTGGCCAGGACCAGGATCTTCTTGCCGCTGCTGCCGTTGCTCGTGCCCATCTCGTTCTCCTCCCGGAGCGTCGGTGTGTGTTCGCTACGTCCGGATGCAGGGCAGTATCGGCATGGCTTCAGAGAGGATCCATGCGAATACGTCTCTCATCCATGCTAGATTGTCTCACCGCGCGATATCGTCGGTGAGCGGCGTCCAGCGGCGTCCGCGAGGACCGGTATCGTGCGCTGTGCACGGGGGCTCCGGCGACGCGAGCGCGCCGGGAGGCCGGGGCTGCGCGGCCGCGCGAGCGCGTCGGGCGGCCGGAGCTGCGCGGCGACGCGGGCGCGTCAGGAGGCCTTCACGGCCACGTGGAGGGGCTGGACCACCGCCGCGAACGCCGGGAGCGCCTCACAGCGGGCCGCGTGCGCGGCCAGCGCCGGCCGCCTCGCCGCGTCGGTCACGGACGGGTGCGCCTCGCCGATGAAGCGCAGCGCGCAGGCGACCGCGATGTCGGCGTGGCTGAAGGCGCCGAACCAGAAATCGCCGCCCCGCGCGGCGCGCTCGCGCTCCAGGAGATCGAGCGTCTCGCCGAGCTGCGCGGCGCAGCGGTCGACCCAGACCTGGCTGCGGCGGTCGCTCTCGCGCAGCACGTGCTCGTAGAGCAGGCTCACCGCCTTGTCCGCGAGGCCCGTGGCGAGCGCGCAGACCCGCAGCCCGGCGCGGCGCGCCTCGCCCGAGCGCGGCAGGAGCGCGCGATCGGGCCCCACCAGGTCGTCGAGGGCGTCGAGGATCGCCGCGCTCTCCACGAGCGACTCCCCGCCGTCCGTCACGAGCACGGGCACGCGCCGGAGCGGGTTGTGCTTCGCGATGGACTCCGCGTCGGCCCACACCGACCACGGGCGGTGCTCGTACGCGAGCCCGTAATGCTGGAGCGCCACGGCGACGCGGCGCACGAACGGCGAGTCGTACTGGCCAATCAGGATCATGGTTCCTCCTCTCTCCAGGGACGCCGGCCGCGGCTACCAGACCGAGCACATCTTTGCCGGCCGCATCGGCGTGCCGGGCGCGCACCTGAAGGCCTCGGCGAACTGCGGCAGGTTCGCGAGCGGCCCGTTCACGCGGAACCGCGGCGGGGAGTGCGGGTTCACCTGCACCATCATCCGGAGCGCCTCGTCGCGCATCTTGCCGCACCAGGACTGCCCGTGCGCCAGGAAGAACTGCTGATCTTCGGTGAACCCGCCCGCGACCGTCTGCTCCGCCGCGCCCTTGCGCATCGTGCGGTACGCCATGAACGCGAGCTTCAGGCCCCCGAGATCCGCGATGTTCTCGCCCAGCGTCAGCTTGCCGTTCAGCTTCACCCCCGGCAGCGCCTCGTAGGCCGAGTACTGCGCCTCGACGCACTCGGTCTTCGCCTTGAACGCCGCCGCGATCTCCTTCGGCCACCAGTCCTCCAGGTTTCCCTTTTGGTCGAACTGCGAGCCCTCGTCGTCGAACCCGTGCGTGAGCTCGTGCCCGACCACCATGCCGATGCCGCCGAGGTTCACCGCGACGCCCGACTTCACGCTGTAAAACGGCGGCTGAAGGATGCCGGCGGGGAAGACCATGTGGTTGCGCTGCGGATCGTAATAGGCGTTCACCGAGGGCGGGCTCATCTGCCACTCGTCGCGATCGAGCGGCTTGTCGATCTTCCCGAGATCCCACCGCGTGTGGAAGGCGCGCGCCGCGAGCGCGTTCTTCGCGTACGACTTGGGATCGACCTCGAAATCGTACGTCCGCCACTTGTCGGGATACCCGATGAGGTACGCCATCGCGCCGAGCTTGGCGAGGGCGCGCTGCCGCGTGCCCTCATCCATCCAGTCGAGCGCCCGCACCTCGCGGCCGAACGCTTCGCTGATCTCGCGCACCATCGCCTCGGCCGCGGGCTTGCTCTCGCCGGAGAAGCTCGTCTTGACGAACGGCTGCGCGAGCAGCTCGCCGAGCGCGTTGTCGGTCGCGTCGACGCAGCGCTTCCAGCGCGGCCGGATCTCCTTCTGGCCGGTGAACGCCGATTGCAGCGTGAAGCTCTCGTCGACGAACGCCTTGGGCAGCGCGGGCGCGAGGGAGCGCACCACGTGCCACGCCAGGTAATTCTGCCACGCGGCGGGCTTCGCCGACTTGAGCAGCCGCGAGAGCCCCTCGAAGAACCGGACGGAGGTCACGTTCACCTCCTTGATGTCCGGGCGGCCGAGACCCTGGAAGTACGCGTCCCAGGGGAAATCCGGCGCCGCCTTCGCGAGCGCCGCCCGGTCCATCTTGTTGTACAGGCCCTTCGGGTCCCGCCGCTCGACCCGCGTCTTCGAGATCTTCGCGAGCTCGGTCTCGATCTGCATCACGTCGGCCGCCGCCGCCTTCGCCGCGGCCTCCTGGGCCCCGGCGAGCCGCATCATCCGCGCGACGTGCTCCTCATACGTCTTGCGGAGCGCCTTCGACTTGTCGTCCTCGTTGAGGTAGTAATCGCGGTCCGGCAGGCCGAGCCCGTTCTGGTCGAGCTGGGCGATGACGCGCGTCGCGTCCTTCATGTCCTGCGCAGAGGCGATGTCGAACAGCGCCCAGATGCGGCGGCTGTGGAGCTCGGTGACGAGCGCCCCGAGGCTCTTCGGGTCGCGCACACGCCGCGCCTTGGCGAGGAGATCCGCGATCGGCTTCGCGCCGGCGGCCTCGATCGCGGCCTCGTCGACGCACGCGCCGTAGTAGGCCCCGATCTTCTTGCTCACCGGATCCCGGTCGCCGGCGTGCGCCGCCTCCTCGAGGATGCGCCGGAGCTCCGCCTCGTTGCGCTGCTCGATCTCGTTGAAGCTCCGCATCCAGATGGCCTCGTCGCCCGGGATCTCCGCCTTCGCCAGCCATCCGCCGCAGGCGAACTGGTAGAAGTCCTCGCAGGGGTTGGCCGAGCGATCGAGCGCGGCCTCGTCGAGCCCGACGCTCTCGAGCTTCGTCTCGACGATCGGGAGGCCCTGCGGCAGAGGCGGAGGGGCCGCCGCCTTCACCGCCGAGGGGGGCGGCGGCGGCGGGCCCGCGGCCGGGCCGCACGCCGGCAGCGCAGAGAGGGCCAGGGTGATCGCGAGGGGGGCTGCGAGCGGTCGTTGCGTGCGCATGCGGCGCTGTACCACGAACCGCGCGCTGCGCGGACAGCGACCGCCGGCCGCGCGGAGCCCGCGACGCCGGCCGGCCTTCGCCTTCGCCGCCTCGGCCGCCGTCGTCCGAGGCGCCGGCGGCCTCACTCCCGGTCGAGCTTCCCCATCAGGCTCAGGGTGAAGTACGCCCCCATGTACTTGAGGTGCGGGCGCACCTCGAGGTGCACCCGGTACCAGCCTGCGCTTCCCTCCACCTCGGTCACCGAGGTGCGCGCCTTGCGGAGCGGCCTGCGCGAGCGCACGGCGGGCGACACAACATCCATGTCCGCGACGTACTGGCTCAGCCAGCTGTTCAGCTCGCGCTCGAGGTCGCCGCGCTCCTTCCACGTGCCGATCTGTTCCCGCTGCATCACCTTGAGGTAGTGGGCGAGCCGGCTGACGAGGAGCACGTAGGGCAGCTGCGTGCCGAGCCGGTAGTTGACCTCCGCGGCGCGCCCCTCCTCGCTCTGCCCGAAGAACTTCGGCTTCTGCACCGAGTTCGCGGAGAAGAAGCAGGCGTTGTCCGTGTCCTTGCGGAACGTGAGGCCGATGAAGCCCTCCTCGCTGAGCTCGAACTCGCGGCGCTCGGTCAGCATGATCTCGGTCGGGATCTTCGTCTGGATGGCGCCCAGCGCCTCGTACTCGTGGAGCGTGAGCCCCTCGACCGTGCCCCCGGACTGCGGGCCGATGATGTGCAGGCACCAGCGGTGGCGCGCGAAGCTCTCGGCGAGCCGGGTCGCCAGCGCGTACGTGGGGGCGCCCCACAGATACGCCGCGTGGTTGCCGACGACGTCCTCCTCGTAGGAGAACGCCCGGACCGGGACGGTGCTCGCCCCGTAGGGCAGGCGCAGGAGGAAGCGGGGGAGGAGCAGGCCCACGTAGCGGGCGTCCTCGGACTCGCGGAACGAGGTGTATTTCACGTACTGCGGCCCCTCGAAGAGCGCCTTGACGTCGCCGAGGTGCGGCACCTTCCGGTAGTCCGTGAGCCCGAAGAACTGCGGGCCCGCGACGGCCAGGAAGGGCGCGTGCGCCATCGTCGCGACCGCCGCGCACTTCTGGAGGAGCGCGATGTCCTGGGGCCCGGGGCCGAACTCGTAGTTCGAGACGACGGCGGCGAACGGCTTCCCGCCGAAGGAGCCGAACTCCGACGAATAGACGATCTTGTAAAGGCCGCTCCTCACGATCTCGGACGAGTCCTCGAAATCCGCGAGCAGGTCGTCCTTCGAGCAGTTGAGGACCTCGACCCGGATGTTCTCGCGGAAGTCGATGCGATCGACCGCGAACTTGAGGCCGCGCCACGCGGCCTCCAGCCGCTGGAACACCGGGTGGTGCAGGATCTCGTCGATCTGGCGCGACAGCCGCTGGTCGATCTCGGCGATCCACAGGTCGATGAGGGCGTTGTCGAGCGCCGGGCCGGCGTCCGGCCGGCCGGCCACCCTGTCGAGCGCGGCCTTCACGCCGCGCTTCATGTCCTGGTAGGCCTCGTTGGCCGGGGGGATCCCCGTCTCCGCCAGGAGCTCCTCGAGCAGAGAGCCGCCGCTCTCCGTCGCCGGCTCTTCGTGCTGCCCCGCTTGCATGTCCACAAATTTACCACGGTCGGTCGCCGGCTGGAAGCGACGGACACGCCGGCGTACGCGGCCGGCGCGGCGCGGTCCCGCGCAGCCTCGCCCCGTCTGCCCACGCCGATCGCGCATTGACGTGACGGCGCGGCGGCGCGCTTCGGACGCCCGCGCGCGGCCGTATGGAACCGTGCAGAACAGCGCAGAACAGCGCGTGACAGCGCGGAACAGCGCGGAACAGCGCCGACGCTCCGTCAGCGCGCAAGTCAGGTGTCGAGTGGACATGAAATGTACATGGCGATCGAGAGACTACGGTGTTACAAATCATGCGTGGGTGCTCTCACGGAAGTCGCGGAAGCAGTGATCTTCGCTCGAAGGCGCCCTCCCAGATTGCCGGAATCGGCGCCGCCGCCCGCGCGACGTCGCCCGTCCTGGCCGTGGCCGCGCGGCGCCGACATCGCGCGTCGCTAGCGTCCCGAACAGCCAAGAATCCAGGGAGTCAGCCACAGGAGCACGGAGGGACAGAGCGCCTCTGTCTCTCTCCGTGTTCTCTGTGCCTCTGTGGTTCCGATGCTCTGTCTTTCAGCGGCGCCGCCGCGCGCCGCCGGTCGTGGATTTCGAGGAGAGGAGGGGGGATGGAACGCCTCGGGTTCGGCATCATCATCGGCGTGGGACTCGCCAGCTTGACCAGGATCACCCGTCCGACCGTCAAGAGGGCCTTGCGGTTCGGGTTCGCCGCCGCCGACGCGCTCAAGAGCGCGCTCGGCGAGGGCAGGGAGCGGCTCGGCGACCTCATCGCCGAGGTGAGGGAGGAGATGGCCCGGCAAGAGCAGCGCGCCGGCGTGGGCGGCGTGCGGGCGCCCGCGCGCGCCGAGATCGAGCCGCCCGCGGCCTGACGAGAGGGTGTTCCGGTGACCCGGCCCGGACGGCCGGGAGGTGAGCCATGCCGAGCGATCGAGGGGTCGTCATCATCCACAGGGTTGTCGGGCGCGTGCGCTTTGGCGTCCCCGCGCTGCGCAGGGACCCGGCGAGGGCGGAAGAGATCGCGGAGGCGGCGCGCGCCTGCCCGAGCGTCGTCGAAGCGCGGGCGAGCGCGTGGGCCGGGAGCCTCACGGTCGAGCACGAGCCCGACATCCCGCTGGAGACCGTCCTCTCCGAGCTCGCGAGCATCCCGGAACTCGCGGACTGCGGCTGTCACCCGCTCGACGCGCTCTCGCCCCCGCCGCCGCACTGCGCGGCGCCCGCCGAGCCGCCGAGCCCCGGCCGGACGGCGCGCCTCGTGGTCCAGGCCGCGGACCGGCTGAACGCGGCGTCGAAGGCCGTCCCGCCGCCGCAGGTCGACCTCAAGCTCCTGGTTCCGGCGGTCCTCGTCGGCTCCGGGGTGCTCCAGGTGCTGCTGCGGCGCTCCCCGAGCATGCCCCACTGGATCACGCTCATCAAGTACGGGGTCGACGCCTTCGTGGTGCTGAACCACGCCCGCATCCAGGGCTTCCTCGCGGGCTCGGGCGCGCCCGCCGGCGGCGAGGCGGGGTGACCATGGCAGCGCTCCTGTCGAGCGGGACCGGCGCGGTCTCGGTCGCCCACGCGATCCCCGGCAGGGTCCGCCTGCGGCTGCCGCGGATCGGGCGGGACGAGGCGTTCGGCCCGCTGCTCGAGGCGGGGCTCGCCGCCGTGCCGGGGGTCCTGTCCGTGCGCATCGCCGAGGGCGCGTCGAGCGCCGTCGTCGAGCACGACCCGCGGATCATCGACGTCGGCGCCATCGTGCGCGCCGCGGCCGAGGCCTCCGCCGCGCCGGCCCCGCGGGGGGCGCTGCGCGCCGCGCGCGGCGCCAGGAAGGCGCGCCGCGCGTCGGCGATGGCGAAGCGCCCGCTCTACCTCTCGAGCGCCGGCGTGCTCTTCTCGCTCGGCTTCGTCTCGCCGCTCCTCGCGTACCCGTTCATCGCCGCGACGTGCGCGCCCATCTTCAAGCGGGCGTGGGACTCGGTGGCGCGGCAGCGCAAGCTCAACGTCGACCTGCTCGACAGCCTGGCGATCGCCTCGGCCGTCGCGACCGGCGACGCCGTCAACGCGGCCGGCATCATCTGGCTGGTCACGCTCGGCGACCACATCCGCGATCTCACCCAGGCGCGCGCCCGGCGCGCGATCCGCGGCCTGCTCGGCTACCAGCAGGACCTCGCGTGGGTGGTGCGCGGCGACGCGAAGGTGCAGGTCCCGGTGGCCGAGCTCGCCGTGGGGGACGTCCTCGTCGTCTACACCGGCTCGGTGATCCCGGTCGACGGGACGGTCACGGACGGCGACGGGCTCGTCGATCAGCAGACGCTGACCGGCGAGTCGATGCCGGTGCTCAAGGGCCCCGGCGACCGCTGCTTCGCGGCGACCGTCATCAAGGACGGCAAGCTGTACATCCGCGCCGAGCGCGTCGGCGGCGACACGACCGCCGCGAGCACGGCGCGGCTGATCGAGAACGCGCCCGCGCTGGAGACGCGCGCGCAGAATTACGCGGAGGTGGTGGCGGACCGGCTCGTCCCGCCGGCGCTCGCGTGCTCGGGGGTCGTGCTCGCGGCGACGCGGGACCTCGGCCGCGTGTCCGCCATCCTGACCATCGACTTCGGCACCGGCCCGCGCGTCTCGGCCCCGACCACGGTGCTCGCCTCGATGAACGCCGCGGCGCGGCGCGGCATCCTCATCAAGGGGGGCGCGTACATCGAGAAGCTCGCGCGGGTGTCGACCGTGGTGTTCGACAAGACCGGCACGCTGACCTCCGGCGTGCCCGAGGTGACCGACTTCCTCGTCCACGACGCCCTGTCCGAGCGCGAGGCGGCGACGCTCGCCGCCGCGGTCTCCGCGCGGCAGACGCACCCCGTCTCGCAGGCCGTGCTCCGCCTCGCCGACGCGTGGCAGCTGTCGATCCCGGACCGGGAGGAGTCCCGCTACCTCGTCGGCCGGGGCGTGCAGGCCAGGGTCTTCGGCAAGGTCGTCCAGCTCGGCAGCCCGCGCTTCATCGAGGAGCTCGGCGTCTCGTGCCGCGCCGAGGCCGGCGCGAGGCAGGCGCTCGAGGCGACGGCGAAGTCGCTCCTCTTCCTCGCCGTCGACGGGCGGCACGTCGCCACGCTCGCCTACCGCGACGCGATCCGGGCCGAGAGCCGCGCGACCATCCGGAGCCTGCGCGAGCGCGGGATCGACGACATCGTCATGCTGACGGGCGACAGCCGCGAGGTGGCCCGGCAGGTCTCGCTCGAGCTCGGCATCACCCGGTACTTCGCGGAGATGCTGCCCGAGGACAAGGCGGAGATCACGCGGCGGCTGACGCAGGAGGGCCGCACGGTCGCGGTCGTGGGGGACGGCATCAACGACTCCCCGGCGCTCTCGTACGCCGACATCGGCATCAGCGTGTCCGCGGGCGCGGAGATCGCCCGGGAGACGGCGGGCGTGGTCCTCGTGGAGGACGACCTGTCGAAGCTCGTCGAGGCGATCGACATCTCGCGCGGCGCGATGCGCATCATCCACCAGAACTTCTCGATGATGCTCGCCGTGAACGCGGTCGCGTACGCGCTGTCGATCCCCGGTCTCCTCAACCCGGTCGCGGCGACGCTCATGAACAACGGCTCCGCGGTCCTCGCGTGCGTGAACGGCCTGCGTCCGCTCATGGCGGCCCGCGCCCGCCGCCGGTGAGCCGGCGCGGCGCGCGGGCCCGGGCGGCGGCGGGCGCGCTCCGCCCCGCGCGGCACCGCGGCCGGGTATGCGCGCTGCACGGCGGATGAAATGGCCGGGATGGGGAGCGAAATGCGCGCTGAATCGAGGTCCTCCGCCGCGCCGGCGCGCGCGGCGCGCCGGGCTGTGCGCGGGCTGCCGGGCGCGGCGCTGGCGGCGGTGATCGGCTGTGCCGACTGTGCTCAGCCGCCCGCCTCGCCGCACGTGACGGCGACGAGCGCGGAAGAGGCGGGCCGGTACCTGATCCTCGTGGGCGGGTGCAACGACTGCCACACGCCGGCCTGGGATCGATCGAGCGGCAGGCTCCCCGCCTCGGAGTGGCTGACGGGCAACGACGTCGGCTACCGCGGTCCGTGGGGGACGAGCTACGCGGAGAACCTCCGGCTCGCCGTCCAGGACCTCAGCGAGGACGCCTGGGTGAGGATGTTCCGCGCGGCCGCCGGGCGCCCGCCGATGCCCTGGCTCAACTACGCCACCATGCACGAGCGCGACCTCGTGGCGATGTACCGCTTCATCCGGAGCCTCGGCGCGAAGGGCGCCCGCGCGCCGCAGGCGGTGCCGCCGGGAGAGGAGCCGGAGACGCCGTACATCCTCATGGTCCCACAGCCGCCGGCGCGCAGGCCGTAGCGGTCCCCGGGCCGGCGCGCGTCAGGGGCGCAGGCCGCCGAGCGACGCCGGCGCCGCCCGGCTCCCGGCCGGCGGCTCGCAGGGCAGCTCCACCGTGAAGCGCGCGCCCTCGCCCTGGCGGCTGTCGACGCGCACCGCGCCGCCGAGCGCCTCCACGATGGTCTTCACGACGTGGAGCCCGAGCCCGAGCCCCCCGAAGTGGCGGCTCGACACCGCGCGCTCGAACCGCTCGAACACGTGGGGGAGGCGCCCGGCCGGGATCCCGATGCCCTGATCCTGCACCACGAGCTCCGCCGCGCCGCCGTTCCGCGCCACCGAGATCTCGATCGGCTTGCCCGCGCCGAACTTGAGGGCGTTGTCGAGCAGGTTCGACACCACCTGCTCCAGCCGGCTCCGGTCCCACGAACCCACCACGGACGGCTCGGCGCGCACGCTCACGGGCGAGCCCGACTGCGCGACGCGCTCGCCGAGCCGCTCCACGACCTCGTCCACGACCTCCGCGAGGTCGACCGGCTCGACGTGCAGCTCCAGCCGGCCGGTGTGGAGCTGCGAGACGTCCAGGAGATCGTCGATCAGCCGGGTGAGCCGCTGCACCTGCCGATCGATCCTGTGCAGGGCGCGCCCGAGGCGATCGTCGGGCGCGTGGCCGTTCCGCCGGAGCAGCGCCTGGATGCCGAGGCGCAGGGAGGTGACGGGCGTGCGGAGCTCGTGCGACGCGATGCTGAGGAAGTCGTCGCGCATGCGGACCGCGTGCTGCGCCTCGCGGTAGAGGCGGGCGTTCTCCAGGGCGATCGCGATCTGGTCCGAGAGGAGCTCGAGCACGTGGACGCGGTCGCGCGTGAAGGCCTGCGTGGTGAGGTTGTTCTCGAGGTAGACCACCCCGAGCCGCGCCTCGTTCCGCTGGATGGGCAGGACCAGGACCGACCTCGATCCGCCGTCGGCGAAGCGGGGATCGCGGCCCTGCTCCGGCTCGCTGGTCGCGTCGTCGAGCACGAGCGTCTCCTGCGCCCGGTGCGCGTGCTCGACGACCCGCTGCGGGACCTCGCGCGACCGGCAGAGCGGCGCGCGCTCGATGGAGACCGGGGCGGCGACGGACCCGAGGGCCCGTACGAAGAGCTCCCCCTCTTCCTCGAGCACGAGCGCCCCGCGCTGCGCGCCGGCGGCCTCCAGGCAGACGCCGAGGAGCTTCTCGAGCAGGCGATCGAGCACGATCTCTCCAGAGAGCGTCTCGGCGGCCTTGAGCAGGCTGAGCGCGTCGAGGGCGACCGCCGGCAGCCGCTCCTCGGCGAGCTCGGGCTCCCCGTAGGGCCCGGAGAGCCTGAACTCGTCCGCGAGCGCGCGCGCCTTCTCCGAGGCCCCCCACCGGGCGAACCCCTGCCGCGCGGCGCGCAGGTACAGGGCCGCGATCCGCGCCCGCCCGAGCCCGTGATAGAAGCGCCCGGCCAGCTCGTTGCCGAGCGCGTCCAGGTGGACGAACCCCCCGCGCGCCGCCGCGTCGACGGCCTCGTCGTACCGCGCGCCGGCGAGCTCGAGCTTGCGCTCGACGCGGGCGATCTCCGCGTCGACGAGGAGGCGCCGCGCGAGGAAGTTCTCCGCGCAGCCCGACTCCCACCCTTGCAGGACGCGCCGGAGGTCGGCCGCGCGCGCGAGCAGCGCGGCCCGCTCCGGCGCGTCGACCTCATCGCACCGCTGCAGCAGGGTGAGCGCGGTGTACAGCGCGTGCTGGCACTCGGGGATGTAGCCGCTGATGAAGTGGATGCACGGGACCGCCGCGTCGGAGTGCGCCGTGGCCTGCGTCAGATCCCGGTACACGTAAGAGGCCTGGAGGCGCAGGACATGGTACACGCACCTCGCCGGCGGCTCCTTCTGCGCCGCCTCGAGGAAGGCCGCCTCGTCGAACTCGGCGTCGTCGGCCACGCCTCGGCTCCTGGTCAGCCCCTTGAGGCACCGGATGGTCTGCCGGTAGGCGAGCTGGTAGAAGAGCGTCGACTTGTTGCCGGTCTGCCGGCTGAACGCGATCGCGTCGTTCAGATCGACCAGCACGCGATCGAGCTCCACCCCTGCGGCGAACGAGTGCTCCACGAGCCCCGTGCGCGCGTAGGAGGTGAAGCGGAGCTCGCCGGACGACAGGCCCAGGGCGACGATCTCGCGGAACGCCCCCGCGGTCGAGGCGAGCGGCGCGACCCACGGGCGAACGAACTCGTTGACCATGTACCGGGCGATCGTCTCCTGGGCGCGATCCTCGAACCGCCGCGCGAGCTCCACGGCGAGCCGGCCGAAGCCCTGGGCGCTCCGGAGCTCGCCCTCGGCCGAAAGGAGCATCGCGTACCCTGCGTAGGGGAGGATCGACGCGCTCGAGTTGCCGTGCTCCAGCGCGAGGCGGACGCCGAGGGAGGTGAGGAGCAAGAGCTGCTTCCGGTCCGCGAACCAGGCGGGGGCCACCATCTCGGCGAGGAGCCTCATGTGGGCCCGCTCCTCGGGCCTGGTCGCGCGCGGCAGGTCGACGAGCGACTCGGGCGAGCGCGCCCCGAGGTGCCCGCGGATGGCCCGCCGCTGCGCCGCGATCTCCTCGTCGAGGTCCGCCGCGGGCAGCTCCACCCCGAAGTCCGCGCGCAGCGCGTCGCGCCCCCAGCCGAGCGCCAGATCGTGCTCGCCGGTGATCGTCGCGCTCATGATCCGGAGCGCTTCCAGGTCGACCCTCTCGGGGATCGACGCCGCGTGGCGGAGCCCCTCGTCCACGAGCGCGCGGGCCATGGCGTGCCGATCGGTCAGCGCGGCGCACTCCGCCGCGTCGCGGTGGAGGGAGAACCAGAGCGAGTAGCACGAGCGCGGGGCGCCCTCGGGCAGCAGGCGGAGGCCGCTGCGGAAGTACGCGAGCGCCGGGCCGTAGGCCGCGGCGCGGCGCGCCTTGAGGCCGGCGCGGTGGTTCAGCTCCGCGAGGCGGCCGCGCCGCTCCGGATCGATCGGCGCCGGGCCGAGGTTCAGCTGATCCACGGCGTCGAACAGCGCGCCCTCCGCGCCGCCGCCCGGGGAGCCCTCGAGGAGGAAGCGGCCGATCTCGAGGTGCAGCTGCCCCCGCCGCTCCGACGGCGCGAGCTCGTAGGCGGCCTGCTGGACGCGATCGTGGGCGAACCGGATCGCGAGCCCCGTGCCGCGATCGCGCGCGCTGTCCGGCAGGAGGAGGCCCTCGCAGAGCGGCTTGCCGAGCGACGCGAGCGCCCCGTCGACGGACCGCCCCGACACCGCCGCGACGATCTCGAGATCCGCGCGCTTGCCGATGCACGCCGCGATCTGCAGGAGCTGCTGCGTCTGCTCGGGCAGCTTGCGGACCGACTCGGCCATGAGCTGGACCACGTTGTCGGTGGCCCCGACCCGCTCGATCCGGCCGAGATCCCACGTCCACGTCGAGCGGCCCGCGTCGAACAGGAGCAGCCGTTTCTCCTGGAGCGAGCGGAGGAGCTGGCGGATGAAGAAGGGGTTGCCCGCGGTCTTGGCGAGGATGAGCTCCGCGAGCGGCCGCGCCCGCTCCGGCTCGCAGCGGAGCGCGCCGGCGAGCAGCGCGACGATCGCCTCGGCGTCGAGGGGGCCGAGCGGCACGCGGGTGGTCGGGATCTCGGCTCGCCGGAGCTCCTCCAGCGCCCCCTGGAGCGGGTGCATGAGGCCGACTTCCTTCGGCCGGTACGCCGCGATCAGCAGCACGTGCCGGCTGCCTGGATCCGCGGCCAGCGCGCGCAGGACGCGGAGCGACGCGGCGTCGCTCCACTGGAGATCGTCGAGGAAGATGGCGAGCGGCGGCCGCTCTGCGGCCACCGCGCGCACGAAGTCCTGGATCGCGAGCAGGAAGCGGCTCTCCGCGCGCCTCGGATCCGCCGCGGGCAGCTCGGGCAGAGCGGCGAGCAGGTCGGCGAGCTCCGGGCAGAGCTCGGCGAGCGCCCGGCAGGGCGCGCTCGCCGCTTCCCTGAGCGCTGCGCGGCTGTCCTCCGGCTCGGCGCGGAGCGCGGCCGCGAGGGTGCGGAGCGCCTCCGCCAGCGAGGCGTAGGGCACGTTGGCGGCGCGCAGATCGAACTTGCCCTCGATGAACCGCCCGCCCCGCTCGGCGACCGCCTCGCCGAGCGCCCTGACGAGGGCGGTCTTCCCGATGCCCGCCTCTCCGGTCACCAGCGCGAGCTCCGTGCGACCCTCCGCGGCGCGGGCGAGCGCGCCTTGCAGCGCGGCGAGCTCTCGCTCGCGCCCGAACAGGCGCTCGGGCAGCGGAAGCCGCCGCGCGAGGTCGAGGCGTCCGAGCTCGAACGGCGCGACGTCGCCCGCGGCGAGCCATCGCCGCCGCGCCTCGCGCAGGTCCTCGGCGAGGCTCTCGGCGCTCTGGTACCGCAGCTCCGGCATCTTGGCGAGGAGCCGCTGCACGATCTCGGAGAGCGCCGCCGGCACGTAGGGGCTCACCGCGTGCGCGGGCACGGGGCTCCTCGCCACGTGGGCGTGCACGAGCGCGAGCGGATCGAGCTCCTGGAACGGCGGCGCGCCGATGAGCATGGCGTAGAAGGTCGCGCCCAGCGCATACAGGTCCGAGCGCGTGTCGACGAACCGGCCCGTGCGCCCGAGCTGCTCGGGGGACAGGAAGGGGAGGGCCTTCAGCTTCTCGAGCTCCAGGGCGCCGGGCGCGCTCGTGAGCTCGGCCGCGTCGGCGAAATGGACGAGGGTGACCTGCCCGTCCGCGCCGAGGACGACGCGGCTCGGGGAGATCGCTCGGTGAACGACGCCGCCCGCGTGGATGCGCGCGCAGGCGTCGGCGAGCGCGACGGCGACGTGGAAGAACGCGTCGAGCGCGAGCGGCCCTCGGCCGAGCCGCCGCTCGAGATCCTCGGGGCCTGCGTCCTCGAGGAGGAGCGCGGGCGCGCTCTCCGGGCCCTCCAGGGCGAGCGGCCGAGCGATCCCCGGCACGTCGAGCCGGCGCAGGAAGGCGTGCTCGCGCAGCAGCAAACCCGCGGCGCCCGGGGCCGGAGGGGTCCCGCGGACGGTCTTCTGCACGACCGCCCTGCCGGCGAGCGTGAGCCTGCGGAGCCGAAAGCGGCCGCAGCGGTGAATCTCGGTCGTTTCCGCCCGAGCCATACGCGTCCCCCTCGCGCGCTTCACGGGAGCATAAGGCCGGCTGCGTGTGTGCGCTAGCCGAGAGGGCCTCGGGCCTCACGGCGTCGCGGGAACATCGGTCGACTCTTCCCCTTCGGCCTCAGCCCTCCTCGGGCCGGGGAGCCACGCGGCCTCCTCGGCACATCGATGCTCGATCGGCCGCCCGCCGCGCTCAGGGCTAGGGTCAGCGCCGAGATGTCGCCCGTCCGGCTTCCTCTGCCGACGCGCGAGACCCCGGCGCACCCTTGGCGCCTTTGGGCACCCTTGGCGCCCTTTGGATCGAACGTCGTTGAACGGGCGCTCGATGTAATCCCGTCCGATCCCTGGCGGCGCGCGCTTGCTCGCGCTGCTCCGCGAGGCGCGCTGGGCAGCGCTTCCGGGCGAGCGCGCGGGCTGCGCGACCTCGATCAATCCAGCGAGCGAAGGTGCTAGAATGAAGCTGCGCATGTCCGGGGTGGGCCGCTGCCCCGCGCCGGTGCGCGCAGCGGGGAGCTTCGATGAACGCACCTGTGGTCGCAGGGGACGTGATCGCCGAGAAGTACCGAGTGGACCGGGTCCTGGGCGGGGGCGGGAAGGGGATGGTGGTCGGCGCCAGCCACCTCGTCCAGCCCGAGCGGGTCGCGATCAAGCTCCTGGTCGGCGACTCCAGCCCTGCGCTCGTGGAGCGGTTCCTCCGGGAGGCGCGCGCGGCGGTGCGGCTCAGGGGCGAGCACGTCGCGCGGGTGCTCGACGTCGGCCAGCTCGACTCGGGCGTCCCGTACCTGGTCATGGAGCACCTCGACGGCCGCGACCTCGCCGAGCTGCTCCGCGATCGCGGCCAGCTCGAGATCTCGGAGGCCATCGATTACGTGCTGCAGGCCTGCGTGGCGATGGCCGAGGCGCACGCCGCGGGGATCGTGCACGGCAACCTCGATCCGGCGAACCTGTTCCTCACGACGACCCCCGGCGGGGCGACGCTCCTCAAGGTAGTCGACCTCGGCGTCTCGACGGAGCCGTCCTCCGCGGGCGACGACGGCGCGGCGGCGCAGGAGGGGCTCGGCGTGTCCCTCTACGTGGCGCCGGAGCGGCTGCAGCCGTCGCGCCCTGTCGATGCGCGCGCCGACATCTGGTCGCTCGGCGCGATCCTCTACCGGCTCCTGACGGGGCAGCCGCCCTTCGATGCGCGCTCGCCCGCCGATCTCGCGCTGCGCGTCGCCAGCGCGGAGCCGGCGCTCCCGAGCGCGCTCCGGCCCGACATTCCCCCCGTCGTCGAGCGCGTGCTCCTCGGCTGCCTCGCGAAGGACCCGGCGCGGCGGCCCGCGAACGTGGCCGAGCTGGCGATCGCGCTCGCCCCCCACGCGCCGGTGGGCAGCCAGGATTACGCGCAGCGCGCCGCGCGCATCCTCGGCGCGACGCTGCCGCCGCGCCCCCGCGCCTCGCTCCCGACGATCGGGCTCGGGCTCAACGCGAAGCCGCGCCCCGCGCCGCGCCTGCTGCAGGGGGCCGAGCCGGGCGCGCCGGCGCTCTCGCGGACCTTCCAGCAGGAGACGCCGCACCTGGCGCGGCACACGACGCGCCTCGCGCTCCTCGCGGCCGTCGCGTCGCTGCTCGCGATCCTCGGCGTGGCCGCGGCGCAGCTCAAGTGAGCCGGCGCCGATCGCGCCCCCGCGACTCCGTCGAGGATCGCCGCCGGAGCTCGCCTGGTGCGCCGTGACGTCGGCGCGGGGCGGGCAGGGAGCAACCGGGCGGGCCGCCCCGTCGACGCCGGACGCCCGCGCCGTCGCGCGCGCTGGACCTCGCGGCCGCGCCGAGAAAACGTGACGTCGGCGTAGACCGGCTGTCGTAGTATCCGTCGCATGCCGCATTCTCTCCCACATTCCGGGGGCGGTTCCGCTCCGCCCGGGCGCATCGGCAAGGTCGCATTCCTCGGGTATGGCCGCTTCGGCGCGGCGCTCGGGTCGCTGCTTGGCGACGCGGGGATCGCGGTGCGCGCGCTCGACCCGAGCGCCGAGATCCACGGCGCCGCGCGGGCCGGCTCGCTCCCGGAGCTCGTGGATGGCGCGGACCTGGTCCTCGTCGCCGTCCCGGTGCCGGCGATGCGCGAGGCGTTCGTCTCGCTGCGGCCGCACCTCGCGCCGGGGCAGATCGTGGCCGACGTAGGCAGCGTGAAGACCGTGCCGGCGCGCGCCATGGCCGAGGCGCTCGGCGAAGGCCGGCCCTGGGTGGCGACGCACCCGCTCTTCGGCCCGGCGAGCCTCGCCCGCGGCGAGCGCCCGCTGCGCGTCGTCGTCTGCCCGAACACCGCCCACCCGGACGCGGTGCGCCAGGTCGTCGCGCTGTTCGAGCGGATCGGCTGTCAGGTGCTGGAGCAGGCCCCGGAGGAGCACGACCGGGTGATGGCCTTCACGCACGCGCTCGCCTTCTTCATCGCGAAGGGCATGCTCGACGCCGGCGTGCCGGCGGGCGCGCCGTACGCGCCGCCCTCGTTCCAGGGCATCGCGCACACGATCGAGACGGTGCGCGTCGACGCCGGGCACCTGTTCGCGGCGCTGCACCGCGAGAACCCCTTCGCGGGCGAGGCGCGCCGCCGGCTCATCAACGCGCTCCTCGCCGTCGATCGCACCCTCGACATCCCGACCGAAGACGCCGCGCCCGAGGACCTCGCCGCGCTCTCGATCCCGGATCTCGGCTCGCTCTCCCCCGAGCTCCGCGAGACGCGGGAGCTCATCGACGAGCTGGATCTGGAGCTCGTCGAGCTGCTCGCGCGCCGCTCCGAGCTCGTCCAGCGCGCCGCCCGGGCCAAGGCCACGATCGGCGCCGCGGTCCGTGATCCCTTGCGCGAGGCGCGCCTCATGGAGTCGCGCCGCCGCCGCGCCGCCGAGCTCGGCCTGGACGCCGACGGGGTCGCCGAGGTGTTCGAGGTGATCCTCCGGCACTCGCGTTCCTTGCAGGAGCGGCGCTCTTCCACCTAGTCATCACCTGGCCACGCGGCGGCGCGGCGCGCAACGGCGCGCCGGGCGAACTCCTCACCACGGAAACACGACGGACACACGGAGGGTCACGAGAGCCGCGCCGCTCCAGTCCGCCTTTCGGGTCGGCGCTCGCTTCCGCTCTCGCGCGCACTGCCGCATCGGTTTCGCCTCTCGTGGTCCGTGCGCGTTTCGCGCGGATTTCCTTCGTGGTCTCTCCCGATTCGCGATCTCCCTCACGGCGTTTCGGAACCTCTCGGAAGCTCGGAAGGCAAGCGCTCCTCCGAGGGCGCCGCGAAATCCTCTTTTCACGCCGGCGCGCTTCGGTGTAGCGTCCGTGTGCGGGGATTATGGAGCAGCATCGGGACCCCCCTTATTGCCACTGCAGGCGAGACCTGGGTCGCGGGTAAGACAGCGCCTAGACTACGATACGGGCTCGTCAGTGCAGTTCAGGGAGGGCTGGAATGGATCAACGGAGCGGCCATGCGCAGGAGGCCGAGCGTTTCGGGGCTGGTTGCGCCGGGAGCGCGGTCCGCGCGCGCTCGACCGCCGCCGGTGGGGCCTCCCATCGCGTGGGCAGCGGCGCCGGCAGCCGCCCGGTCGCGACGCAGCGCGGCTCCGTCCTCGGCCGCGCGGTCGCGCCGCGCCGCTCGGACCACATCGTCTCCATGGGCCTCCTCGAGCGGAACCCTGGAGCAGGCGCGGCCGGCGCCGCCCGAAAGCGGTGGACACCGAAGCGTTCCTGAGGATGCTGCGAGGCTGGCCGCGGCGCTGACGCCGGGCAGGAGGGCAAGGAGACGCGGGATGAGGGCAGACGTAGGCAGGGTCAACATCCTCGTCGTTGACGACAGGCCCGAGCAGCTGCTCTCCCTGGAGGCTGTCCTCGCTCCGCTCGGCGAGAACGTCATCAAGGCGGCGTCCGGCGGGGAGGCGCTCCGCTGCCTCCTGCAGGAGGAGTTCGCGGTCGTCCTCCTCGACATCAACATGCCGGAGATAGACGGGTTCGAGACCGCGACGCTCATCCGCAAGCGGCGGAGCACGCTGCACACCCCGATCATCTTCCTGACGGCGCACAACGATCGCGTCTATGTCGAGCGCAGCTATTCGCTCGGGGCCGTCGATTACATCATGACCCCGTTCGCCCCCGAGGTCCTCCGCACCAAGGTGTCTGTCTTCGTCGATCTCTTCAAGAAGACACAGAAGATCAAGCTCCAGGCCGAGTCGCTGCGCGCCCACGCGGAGCAGCTCCAGCGGCTCAACCGCGCCGCGCTCACGATCAACTCGGCCCTGTCGCTCGACGCCATGGTCGCGGCGATCACGGAGGCGGCGCGCGACGTCGGCGGCGCCCATCACGCCATGACGCTCGTGAAGCTGGAGAGGCCCGGCGAGCGGGCGCGGACCGCGGTGTCGCTCTCGGAGCGGTACGCCACGTTCCAGCAGGAGGCGCCGCCCTCCATCGCCGGCAAGCTGTGCGCGTACGTGTGCGGCAGGAACCGGCCCCTCCGGATGACGCAGCTGGAGCTCTCGCAGCACCCGGAGTGGCTGGACGACGGCGGGCAGAGGCCGCCGCCGCGAGGGTACCTCGCCGTGCCGCTCACCGCGGCCGACGGCCAGAACATCGGGATCATCCAGCTCTCGGACCGGCGCGACGGCGAGTTCTCCGACGACGACGAGACGGTCCTCGTGCAGCTCGCCCAGCTCGCGTCCATCGCCATCCAGAACTGCGTGCACGCCGAGGCGCGCGAGGCGAACCGCCTGAAGGACGAGTTCCTCGCCACGCTCTCCCACGAGCTGCGCAGCCCGCTCAACGCGATCCTCGGCTGGACGCACCTCCTGCGCAGCGAGCCGTTCGACGAGCAGCGGGTGTCGCACGGCCTCGAGGTGATCGAGCGCAACGTGGCCGCGCAGACGAAGCTCATCGAGGATCTCCTCGACGTCTCCCGGATCGCGACGGGCAAGCTGCGCATCAGCGCGGCGCCCATGGCGCTCGCGCCCGTCGTGGAGATCGCCATCGACGCGATCCGCCCGGCCGCCGAGGCGAAGGGGCTCACGATCGACGTCTCGCTCGATCCCCTCGTCGAGGTGAACGGCGACGCGGATCGGCTGCAGCAGGTCGTCTCGAACCTCACCTCCAACGCGCTCAAGTTCACGCGCCCGGGGGACCATATCCTCGTCTCGCTCCGGCGGGCCGGCGCCTACGCGGAGCTCACGGTGCGCGACACGGGCGAGGGGATCGCGCCGGATTTCCTGCCCTTCGTCTTCGAGCGGTTCCGCCAGGCCGACAGCACGAGCCGCAGGACGCACGCGGGGCTCGGCATCGGGCTGTCGCTCGTGCGGCACATCGTCGAGGCCCACAGCGGCTCGGTCGTGGCCGAGAGCCCTGGGCTGCAGAAGGGGTCGACGTTCGTGGTCCGGCTCCCGCTCCTCGGGGTCGAGCGCAGCTCGCTGGCGGCGCCGGCGAAGGAGGGGCGCTCGCGCTCGTTCTCGCCACCGGAGGCCGCCTCCGATCTCGGCGGGCTCCACGTCTTGCTCGTCGAGGACGACGCGGACGCCAGGGAGCTCCTCCAGGAGGTGCTCTCGCAGCACCGCGCCGAGGTGACGGCCGTGGCCTCGGCCAGCGAGGCGCTCGCCGCGTTCTGCGTGGCCCGCCCGCACGTGCTCGTGAGCGACATCGCCATGGCGGGCGAGGATGGCTACGAGCTCATCCGCACCATCCGGCAGCGCCCGCCGCACGCTGGCGGCGATTTGCCCGCGCTGGCGCTGACGGCCTATGCTCGCAAGGAGGATCAGAAGCGCGCGCTCGACGCCGGCTTCCACATGCACGCCACGAAGCCGATCGAGCCGGCCGCCCTCGTGGCCGCCGTGGCGAGCCTCGCGGCCAGAGCCCGCGCCGGCGAGCTCACCTGCCCCTGGGAGCCAGGCTCTGGCGACGAGATCAACCCGTGACGGGCGAGGGGAGCGGAGGGCAGCCGGGCGATCTCCCGCCCTACCGTTCGGCCGGGGACGCGCCGTGCGGTGGGCGAGCGTCGTTGGTCAGGAGCGCCGTCGCGCCCCTCGCGCACGCACACGACACCTGATTCGGACGGCCGCGCCCGAGCGAGATCGAGCGGGATCGATATCGAGTCTGGTCCGGCGCGCCCGCGCTCACGAGCGGGACAAAGGCGCTCGTCAGGTCGATCCGGCAAACTCCCATCCGTAATTTCCCGAACCGCTCGACCTGAGCGGCCCCATCACGCGGTCATCCAGGAGGCGAGCAGAACGTCACGATGGCTGCCGGGTCCGGCGCCTGGCCGCCTGAGCCTCCGCGGGCTCGTCCATCGACATCGACCGCGGCGTGGCGACCCGAGGCGTGACGAGCGGTAGGCCTGGGACTTGCAGCGCACTCCGCGGAACATGTCCCCCTGGGCCAGACGCGGAGCCAGCCCCACCGCGGGGAGCCGGACGAAGCGCGCCCGCACCGCGGTCGGGCCGCGGTCGCGTGCTGCGCGCCGGCGGTGCTCCTCCACGTCGAGCACGCGCACGCGAGCACGCATGGGCTCATGGGGCTTCACCTCGGGAGGTTTATCCGTTATAGCGGATGCCGCGTCAGACGCAGTCGCTCTTCATACTTCACATGCGCTCGAGCGCGCATCGGCGAATGTGCTTGACCGGCGCGTGCTCGCGGTGGCCCGCGCACATGCAACGATGATGCAGTGAGACAAAAAGCTTGCGTAATCCAGTATGGTGGCCTATCATCCACAATAACGGAATCACCATCGAACCGACACCGAACCATTGCAGGTGAACGCGCTCGCGCGGCTTGCGAGCGCACATTCGCGCGATTTTCGGCGTGAATTGAGTCGCCGTGGCGGTGTGGAGCGGTGATCGGCGTGTGGCTGTGCCGCGCGATTCTTTGGGGGGGAACAACCCAAGGAGAGAACAATACATGAAAGCTTCGATGAGCATCTTTGCGAGCGCGCTGCTGCTTGGCGCGACGATGATGATTGGCGCCGGATGCGGCGATGACGAGGACACCGGCAACACCACCGGGACGACCAGCACGACGACCAGCTCGGCGACGACCGGCTCCGGCACGGGTGGCGGCGGCGGCGAGGGTGGTGAGGGTGGCGGCACTGGCGGCGCTGGCGGCGGTACTGGCGGCGCTGGCGGCGGCACCGGCGGCGCTGGCGGCGGCACGGGCGGCGCTGGCGGCGGCACCGGCGGCGCGGGCGGCGCTGGTGAGGGCGGGGCTGGCGGCGCCTGAGCCGAGCGCGTCCTTGATGCGTTTCCCCCTCCCGAACCGCAATGCGGGGGGAGCGGGATCGAGCCGATCGTAGCTCGAAGGGGATCACGGGAAGGCAGGGAGACGGAAGGTACTTTGCGTCCTCCCTCCTTCCCGTGAGATCCGGAGCACCCTCATCTCAGCTCATGGACCCTCCGGCGCCGGTTGATCCGGTCTGGAGGGTCTCTGCGTCTGGCGCCCTCTGCGCTGGTGGCTGCGCGGCGCTGCCGCGCTGTCACGCGCCGTTCGCGCTGCCGCGCGCCGCTCTCGCGTTGTCGCGCGCCTCTGCGCTCCCACGCGTCTCGGACGGAGCCCGGCGGGCCGCTCCCAAGCTATGCATCATTTGCGGCCCGCCCTGAATCCGGCGTCATGGGTTCGTGGCGAGATCTCCATCGCGTCGAGCCGGCGATGCGTTGCCCCGGCCCATCCCCGGTTCATGGTCGCCGCGCAGCGAGGGCCAATGGCGGCGTCTCCCGCGGAGACGGTAGGCCCGAGACGAGGGGGTTCGTCGCGCGGCGCGGGGAGGGCCGATGTTCGAGGGCCGCTGTCTGACCCCGGTTGAGCGCGCTCCTCCGGCCTTGCCGGAGGGCGCTCGCAGACGAGCCCGGCGGGGCCCCGCGCCGCGCGACGAACACCCCTTCGTCGAGCCCGGCGCTTCGGCACCGCCGTGGAGCGGCGCACCCGCGCCGCGCCGTTCGAGCTACCGTGCGTCGCGTGCGTCGCTGCAGCGCCTCAGCTCGCTCCAGGGGCTCTCCGCGTCGCGGTTGCAGGCGCGGAGCTCCTCCGTGAGGCGAGCGACCTCTGCCGCGAGCGCCTCGTTGCATCGCCGGAGATCGCTCGCAGTGCTCTGCACCTCGCGGTAGCGCAGCGCGTTGTTCACGGCCACCGCCGCCTGCGACGCGAGCAGCCCGCAGGGCTCGAGCTGCCCCGCGCGGAACGCCCCGGCGCCCGTGTCGCTCTCCGCGTAGAGCACGCCCGTGAGGCGGCCCTGGTGCGTCATGGCGAGGCACAGGATCGACCGCGGACCGGCCTCGAGCAGGTAGGGATCCTGCGCGAACCGCTCGTCCGCCGCCGCGCTCGCCAGCACGACCGGCTGCTGCGTTTGCGCGACGTGCTGGATGACGGCGACGGCGAGATCGGACGCGCACTCGAGCGGCATCGCAGCGTCGAGGCGCACCCCCTCGGCGTCGGCGGCGAGCTCGGCCTCGACGCCCAGCGCGCCGTCGCGCGCGAGGAGCAGCACGGCGCGCCGCGCCCCGGCGATCTCGCGCAGCACCCGGAGGAGCCGCTCGAAGAGCCGCTCGAGGACGAGCTCCCCGTGGAGGGCGCGCGAGGCCCGGAAGATGGCGAGCGCATCGAGCGAAGGACGCTGCGTGCTCGCCGGGGGCGCGGCCTCCGGCGGCCGGCTCGCCTGCCCGAAGAGCGTCGTGCGCGCCACGAGGTGTGGGTACTTCCGAGACAGCTGTCGCACTTTGGCCGTCGCGCCCCACCGCAGGTAGGCCTCGTGGGCGTCGGTCATGTAGACGTGGGCGATCCGCTCCCTCCCGCTCGCCAGGTGGAACTTCGCGCAGAGCTCGCTGGCGAGCGCCTCGTCGCGAACGAACCCGTTCACCTTCGCCGCCTCGATCGCCTGATCGTAGAGCTTCATCGCCGCGAGCTCCTCGCCGGCGGCGCGCGCGGACTCCGCGCGGACGAGGAGGTGCTTGTGCCGGTAGTTGTCCGGGCACCGCTCTGCCCACGCCGCGAGCCGATCCCGGTAGTTCGGCACGGAGACGGGGGTCAGCTGCCGGCCGCGCGACAGCGCGGGCGAGAGCAGCGTGAGGCAGGTGTAGAAGAACACCTCGGTCGCGAGGTGATCGTCGACGCGGCCCTGCATCTTCGCCTCGGCGAGCGAGCCCATGCGCATCGCCCCCTCGTAGTCCTCGACCAGGAAGCAGACCTGCTGGCGCAGCGCGTAATGGATGAGCGCGACGGCGCCGTAGGCCGGCGCCGAGATCTTCTCCTCGTACGCCGTGGTCGCCTCGTCGACGACGGGCTCCGGCGCGCGCGACGCGCCGACCGGCGCCGTCGTGCTCATCAGGTCGTCGAGCGCGCGGCGCACCCCCGTGAGCGCCGCCAGCGCGAGCTCGTCGCGGCCGCGCTGCACCAGCTCGAGGAACCCGTCGACCTCCGCCCGCACGGCCGCGCACTCGTCGCCGAGCCCGAGGCGAACCAGGGCGGTATGGACGCACGTCTGCGCCACGTACGAGGGATCGCCCGCCCTGAGCCCGGCCTCGTGGGCTTCCTTGAAGAGGTCGAGGCTCGAGAGCAGGTGCTTGGTGAAGACGCTGATGTGCGCCCCGAGCACGAGGCGCAGCCGGCACGAGAGCTCGTCCTGGCCGGCCCTCTCGTTCATCTCGAGCGCGAGCTCGCCGACCTCGTAGGCCTCGTCGTAGCGGCGGAGCACCCGCGCGGCCATCCAGGCGTAGGCCATGTAGCCGTACGGGGAAGCGCCGCCGTGGCCGTGCTCCAGCGAGAGGTTGACCTGCCTGGCCGCGATGAAGGTGCAGAGCGGCGGGCAGATCCGCGCGGCGGGCATCGTCAGCGCCATGAGGAGCCGGAGCGCCGCGCGGACCCGGGCGTCCGACGTCTCGGGCTCGTCGAGCAGATCGCTGAGCCGGCGCGTGCCGAGCGCGGCGCGCGCCGCCGCGAGCTCGGCCTCCGCGGCCGCCTTCCGCGCCGGCCCGTCCTCGGGGAGGGGGACGCCGAGCATCGCGAGCGCCGTCTTCCCGAGCGCGATCGCCTCCTCCAGCCGGCCTTGCGCGGCGCACACGGCGATGCGCAGCTCGTACGCCCGGGCGCGCTCCAGGTCCGAGCGCGCCTCCGCCGCGAGCACGTCGAGCAGCGACCCCGCGCGCTCGAGCTGGCCGCCGAGGTACGCGCACTCGGCCGCCTCCGCGTGCAGCGAGAACGCGAGCTCGGGGTCCTCCTTGAAGCTCCCGTCCGGCAGCGCCGAGAGCCCCGCCTCGAAGAAGCCGGCCGCCTCGGAGGGCGCGCCCTGCTCCTTCGCCTTGCGGCCCGCCGCCAGGCTCATCGCGGCGAGCTCCGCGCGCCCGTGCGGCGCGACGAGCGGCGGCGCGAGGGCGTCGAGATCCCACGAAGCGGCGTCGGGGCGCGCGTCCCGGCGCTTCAGGTACGCCTCGAGGTCGACCTTCATTACCTGCGCGCCCGGATAGCGCTCGTCAGCCGATTTGCACAGGAGCTTCATCGCCATCTCCGAGGCGATCGCGGAGGGGCACCGGCAGCGGGGTCGGAGGTGCCGGCGTGGGTGTCCGCGCGGTGGCCCCTTCGCTCGCTGGGAGCTCCGTCGTGATCGTAGATGGATGGGGGGTCATGGAGGGGCCATCGTCGCCCGCGACAGCGGGCTCCTCCAGCGGCGCGACGTCCGCCGGAGTCGTGCGTCAGCATTCTACCCCAAGTGGGCAGGGGTGCGCTACTGTGGCAGTGTGCCGGCTTTTCTGGGCTGCGCTCGCCACGCGCGCAGGAGCTCGGCCTCGCGCTCTGGCGAGAGCCCTGCCCGCGGCTTGGCTTGCCGCTCCGGCGGAAGAGTCTTCCACCACGACAAAGTGTCCTTGACCGTTTCCTGTACGGCCCGGAACGTGAGCCCCGCTTTGCGCGCGCGCTCGGTGCTGCGCAGGTGAAAGGCTTGGGTCTCGCCCTCTGCGGGCGCCCAGATCGGCAGGTCGACCGGCTCGCCGCCCGGCTTCTCGAGGAACTTCGCGCTGACCCAGGTGAAGCGCGCGTTCGCGCCGCTGGCGAGCGCGGCCTTGCACGTGTCGAGCAGCCCGCCCATCGTGAGCGGCTCGCCGGGCCCGGTCGCGTTGAAGATGCCAGTGGTCCGGGCCTCGACGACGGCGACGAGCCACGCGGCGAGATCGCGGACATCGATGATCTGGATCGGGTCGAGCGGCGTGCCCGGGGCGAGGACCTCACCGCCCCGCTCGACGCGAACGGGCCAGTACGTGAACCGGTCGGTCGGGTCTTCGGGCCCCACGATGAACCCGGGGCGGACCCTCGTGACCCGGCCGGGCATCGCCGCCTCGGCGGCCTGCTCGCAGAGCGCCTTGAGAGGGCCGTAGTTCTCGAAGTCCTTGCCCATCGTCTCGACGGTGGGGTCCGCCATCGTCGCGATCGGGGCCGTCTCGTCGGCCCCCGGGGTCGTGTGGGTCGCGTAGGCGGAGAGGCTCGAGATGAACACGTATTGCTGCACGTTCGGGGCGAGCAGCTCCGCGGACGCCTTGACGATCCGCGGCACGTACCCCGAGTTGTCGATGACGGCGTCCCACGCGCGGCCGGCGAGGGCCTTGAGCCCATCGCCCTTGTTCGGATCCCGGTCGCCGTGCAGCTTCTCGACATCGGGGAAGAGGTGCGGCCGCGTCTTGCCGCGGTTGAAGAGGGTGACGGTATAGCCGCGCGCCTTCGCCGCCTCGACCACGGCGGGCCCGAGGAAGCCTGTTCCACCGAGGATGAGGAGCGTCTTCTTCCCCGAGCTCCCGGAGGACACGGTCGGCTGCGGCGACGCCGGCGCGGGCGCCCGCGCCTGGCCGCCGCCTGGTGCGGGCCCGGCGCCGGCCGGCGCGGGCGGGCTGGGCCTCGGCGCGGAGGAGCAGCCGAGCGCAGCCATCGAGCCCGCCGCGGCGGTGAGCGAGAGGAAGTGGCGGCGTGAAGAGGGCATGAAGCGGTTCTATCCGATCGCGCCCTCCCGTCCCAGATGAGTTCGCGGGCCCCGATAAAGGACGAGATTTTCGTACTTCCAAGAAGTTTGAAATGGAATGGTCATGGTCCACATCCTGCAGTGTTTCCAGTCTGCCCGCGTCGAGGCGGGAGAGGAGAATGCGGTATGCGGTCTGTCTTGGGGGCGCTGGGCGCGCTCTGCGGCGTCATCTGCTGGGGAGCTGGGTGTGTTTCGGGGGCTGGGGGCGGCGCGGCGGAGGGCGAGCCGGGGCGCGACGGCGTGGATTCGATCGGGGCGAACGCGGAGCACAGATCGCCCGCAGGGATGTGCGGGACGGGTGCAGCGGATCCCGGCGGTGTGTGTCAGGACGCCGCGGCTCCGCGCGGCAGCAGCATGTCCGGCGCGGGTGGGCCGGGAGCGGCCGCTCGGGCCGAGCCGGGCTGCCGGCGGCGGCCGTTCAGTCGGCAGTTCCCCGCCACGGGCGCGACGTTGCGCGGCTTCGCCATCGACACGGCGGGCAACGCGCTGCTCGCCGGCGCCCTCGAGAGCGAGGCGACCTTCGGCGGCACCCGGCTGGAGAGCGCGGGCGCGGCGGACGTCTTCGTGGCGAAGCTCGACGCGTGCGGCAATCCGATCTGGGCCAAGCGGTTCGGCGACGCCGCGGCGCAGGGCGCCATCGACGTGGCCGCGGGCAAAGGGGGGCACGCGTTCGTGCTCGGCGAGTTCACCGGCACGCTCGATCTCGGGGCGCACCGTCTCACGGCGGCGTCGCCCTGGGGCGCCGATCTGTTCCTCGCGAAGCTCGGCTCGAACGGCGCGACCCGCTGGGCGGTGCAGATCAGCGCCGGGGAGGACTCCATCCTGACCGGCACGGCGCTCGCGGCGGACGTCGACGACGGCGGCGCGCTCGTGCTCGGCAGGCTCGAGGGGACGGCGAAGGTCGCCGGCGTGCGGATCGAGCGGCGGTCGATCGGCGCCTTCGTCGTCCGGCTCGACGCTTCGGGGCGCGTCGTGTGGGTCAGCCTGCCGCCGAGCGGCGCGGACAGCGAGGAGATCGGCATCGAGGTCGACCACGACGGCAACGCGCTCATCGCGAGCCAGGACGGGCGCGGCACGGCGACGTTCGTGACCAAGCTCGACGACGACGGGCAGCTCGAGTGGCACAAGCGGTTCCGCGGCTCGTCGGATCAGCTGGAGATGGCGTTCGACCTCGCCGTCGATCCGGACGGCGCCGCGCTGCTCTCCGGCAGCGGCGTCTTCGGCGAGCCCGAGCTGCCGGGTGGCCCGCGGCCGTTCGTGGCCAAGCTCGACGACGACGGCGACGTGCTCTGGGTGAAGCGCTTCGACGCGCAGAGCCCCCGCCAGGTCGCGGCGAGCGAGGAGAGCGTGGTGCTGGCCGGCGATGCGCTGTGCGAGGCGGAGGATCCGGCCTCGTGCAGCGCGTGGGCGGCCGGGCTGAGCCCGAGCGGGGAGGAAGAGGAGTGGACCCAGCGCATCGGCGCCGACGTCCGCGTCGTCGGGCTGGAGCTGGACCCGTGGGAGAAGCCGGTGCTCGCCGGGAGGTTCCAGGGCACGATCGAGCTGGGCGGTGACGAGCTCTCCAGCGCGCAGGGCGCGCTCTTCGTGGCCCGGCTGTCCGAATCGGACTGACCGCGCCCG
This sequence comes from Sorangium sp. So ce836, assembly GCF_028553905.1. Taxonomy (NCBI): domain Bacteria; kingdom Pseudomonadati; phylum Myxococcota; order Polyangiales; family Polyangiaceae; genus Sorangium; species Sorangium sp. So ce836. Next base: position 2,422,776 of record NZ_CP102233.1, read on the forward strand.
GCGCGCCGGGTCTTTCGCTCGGCGCGCCGGGGCTGTCGCCCGGCGGTGTCCTCGGCCTGTCCGCGGCGCCATGACCCGCGCAGGCGCTGCGGCCTCCCGCAGGCGCTGCTGCCTCCCGCAGGCACCGCGGCGTCGCGCAGGCGCTGCGGCCTCCCGCACGCGCTGCGCGGGGCGAGCCCGGCTCACAGGCCGAGCGCGCGGCGGACGGCGGCGGCGATCTCCTCGGGGGTGCCGCCGATGTCGACGCGGATCGCGTCCTCCGGCGGCTCCAGCGCGGCGAGCTGCGTCTCCAGGAGGCCGGGCGGCATGAAGTGATCCGTCCGCGCCGCGAGGCGCGCGGCGATCAGCGCGGGATCGCCGGTCAGGTGCACGAGGCGCATCCGCGCGGGGTCGACGAGCAGCTGCGCGCGGTAAGCCGCCTTGAGCGCCGAGCAGGCGATCACGGCGTCGCGCCCCGCGTCGAGGAGCTGGCGGATGCGCGCCGAGAGCGCGGCGAGCCACGGCGCGCGATCCCGGTCGTCGAGCGGTTTGCCGGAGCGCATCTTCTCGACGTTGGCGGCGGGGTGGAGGTCGTCGGCGTCGAGGAACGCCCACCCGAGCTCGCGCGCGAGGCGCACCCCGACCGTGGTCTTTCCGGCGCCGCTCACGCCCATCACGACCACGATCACGGGCGCCGCGCCCCTCCGGCGGCTCTCTCTCGGGCTCTCCGCATGGTGGGTCGCATCCTATCATGCGCGGCGCCGTGCCCTGCACGCCTGCCGGCGATCGGACCACGGCAGGCCGGCACGCCCCCTGCTCCGCCGGGCGCATGCGTAGGCCTCCGATCTCCGCGATCCTGTTGCCATTTTCCCTGATGTCCGCCGGCTGCACCTCCGACGGCGCCGCGGCGGCGCAGCCCTCACCGCAGCCGTCGGCCTCCGGGTGCAGGGATCCGGACACCGCGGGCTGCGTCATCGCCTCGGACAAGCCGCGGATCCGCGAGCCCGACGTGCCCCAGGCCGACGTCAAGGAGCTCGTCGCCGGCAACACGGCCTTTGCGCTCGAGCTCTACCGTCGGGTCGGCGCCGAGCCGGGCAACCTCTTCTATTCGCCGTACAGCGTGTCGAGCGCGCTGGCGATGACGTACGCCGGCGCCCGCGGCGAAACGGCGGAGCAGATGGCGCGCGCGCTGCGCTTCACCCTGCCCGAGCAGCGGCTTCATCCGGCGTTCAACGCGCTCGACCAGGCGCTCGCGCGCCGCGGCGAGGGCGCCGAGGGGCAGGACGGCAAGGGGTTCCGGCTCAAGGTGGCCAACGCGCTCTGGGGCCAGGTCGGCTCCTCGTTCGCGCGGCCGTTCCTCGACGTGCTCGCGGAGAGCTACGGGGCCGGGCTGCGCGTCGTCGACTTCGCCCAGGCGCCCGAGGAGGCGCGGAGGATCATCAACGGCTGGGTGGCCGAGCGCACCGAGGGCCGGATCAAGGACATCCTGCCCGAGGGCGCCATCCAGCCCGCGACGCGGCTCGTGCTGACGAACGCCATCTATTTCAACGCAGCATGGCAGTTTCCGTTCAAGGAGGAGGCGACCGCCCCCGGCGATTTCACGCTGGCCGACGGCGCCACCGTCTCGGTGCCGATGATGACGGGCAACGCGCAGGTCCGCTATGGCGAGGGCGACGGCTACAAGGCGCTGGAGATGCCCTATGACGGCGGCGAGCTGTCGATGGTGCTCGTGCTCCCGTCGGAGCTCGGGGGCTTCGAGGCGGGGCTCGACCGGGAGCGGCTCGATGGAGTCCTCGCCTCGCTCGGGTCGCGGAGCGTCACGATGACGCTGCCGAGGTTCAAGTTCGCGTCGACCCTCGATCTCGTCCAGCCGCTCACGGAGCTGGGGATGCCCATCGCCTTCTCCGGCCTCGCGGATTTCTCGGGGATGAACGGGCAAGGTGGCCTCTTCATCAGCGACGTGCTCCACAAGGCGTTCGTCTCCGTGAACGAGGCGGGCACCGAGGCGGCGGCGGCGACGGGGGTGGTCATCGGCGAGACGTCGGCGCCCGAGCCCGCGACCATCCATTTCGATCGTCCGTTCCTCTTCTTCATCCGGGATCACGCGACCGGCGCGATCCTGTTCGTCGGCCGGGTAGCGAATCCGTCCGGTTGAACCGCCGAGCCCGCCGAGGTCGCCGCTCCTCGTCCGGTCGCGGCCTCAGGGGGCGTCGATCTCCGCGCTGAGCTCGTCGGGGCATTTCTCCTCTCCGGCGCCGGGGGGCCGCGCGCCGAGGCACGCGCGCCGCGCCCGCCGTGCTGCGTCGTCGAGGCGGCGTATCGCGGATATCCCGGCCCGGCGCCCTCGATGCGGCGCGCCTGTGACGCTCGTGGCATTTTGCCGCGCAACGCCGCCGGGGGCGAAGCGGCGCGCGAGCGCCTCGTCGCTCGTCAGTAGACGCGGGGGATGAGCCGCGCGGAGGTCCGGCGCGCGTAATCGTCGTATTCGGGGAAGGTGTCGCGCAGCACGCGCTCCTCGTACCCCATGCGGACGACCTGCAAGACGAGCTCGACCGTGAAGAGCACGAGCGCGGCGATCGACGGATAGAGCACGATCACGCCGACGCCCTGGAGCGCCGTCGCGAGGTAGACCGGATGTCGTACCAGCCGGTAAGGGCCGCCCGTGACGAGGCGGCGCGCCTCGGGCATGACGCTGAACGACTTGCCCAGCCAGCCGAGGCTGACCACGGCGAGCGCAAGGCCCGCGACGAGGAGCAGCGTCCCCGCCATCTGGCGGCCGGGTGTGGGCGCAACCTTGGGCAGCCACGCGAGGCTCGCCGGCAGCAGCCCGGCGGCGAGCGCGGTGATGCGCGGCACGACGCCGCTCAGCTTGCGCACCGGGCGGAGGCGAAACAGCGTGAGCGCCGCGACGAGCAAGAGATACGCCTCGGTGGCGAGGAGCGCGGCCAGCGTCGTCCCGTACGTGAGCCCCGCGGGCCCGCGCCAGAGAAACAGGTGAACGTAGATATCTCGCCCGGTGAACAGGGCGTTATAGAGCATCAGGACGGCGAGCGGCAGCCGCATCGCGAGGTCATAAAGCATCGCACCATTCATTGTATTCCCCCTTACGTTGGATGGTGAGAGGGGGTGCGGGCGCGGTCAAGCCGGCGCGGCCGGGTGCCTTACCGGAACCGTCATCGATTCACTGCGGGCACAGCGCGCCTCGCGGCGGCGAGTCGGGGACGTATGCGTCGCGGGTGAGGGGAGCTCGGCTCATCCACCGGTCGGGGCGCCGTCGCACTCGCCCATCGCCTGGACGGCGACGCCGGCCATCGCGGCCAGACAGGGATTCGCGTAAGTCCGGCCGTCGCAGCCGCAGACGGGCATGTGCTCCTCCGTGCAGGACGCAGGTCGCTCCTCGCAGACGCCTGCCGCGTCCGCCCAGCCGCACCTGTCCTCCAGCGCGTAGCTGCAATAGAGCCCCGTGGCGCAGACGGGCGCGGGGCCGTGGGTGAAGCCGCCGCAGCCCTCCCCGGCCTCGGCGATCGGCGTCTCGGACGCCCCGCAGCCCAGCGCCGCGAGCGCGAGGAGCACGCTCGGCCTGTGGAATCGTCTCATGAATCCCCCTCTCGGGATGACGGAAGCCCACGGCGCGGCGATCGAGGCGCGAGAGCCGATCTCTCGCCCCAGCGCGCCGAGCACGACATGGTCCGCTGGGGATCTGCGCCCTGGTCCCGCTGCTGGGACTGGCAATGCAGTAGGACGTGGGAAATGCCGTGTCAAGCGAGGCTCGGAAAGGCCGGCTTCGGCGGGAGGAGCGGAGAGGCCCAGTGGGCGCCGCCGGGGCGGAGCTGGTTTGGCTGGCCGAGGCGCGGCGAGCCGGAGCGCCGCGCGGGAGGGGGCGGCTCAGCCGTACCGGAGCTTGAGGACGAACACGGTGCCCGAGAGGACGAACGTGATCGCGTTGGCGACGATGATCGGCACGTCCCCGGTGAGCAGGCCGTAAACGAGCCACAGGCCGACGCCGGTCACGAAGGCCGCGTACATGCCGACCGAGATCGAGCGCGTGTCGTGCGTGCGCAGCGTGCGGAGCACCTGCGGGAGAAAGGAGATCGTGGTGAGGGTCGCCGCGACGAGCCCGAGCGCGGTCACTACTTCTCGATGCATCTGGTGGTGTTTGTCCCTTCGGTTCGCCCCCGATGCATAGAGTAGCTCTCTCCGGAGAGACAGGGAGAGACGGCGGTTTTGTGGACGCGCCGCCATCGACCGGAGGTGGAGCCGCCCCCAAAACCGCGGACACCCGCGTTCTACCGCTTCTGCCGCGTTCGCCGCCGTGCAGGGCGCCGGGCCGTTCTGGCCGGCTGTCCGCCTGCCGATCAGAGCGCCTGGACCATCCTCTCCACCGCCTCGCGGATCTCTCGCTCGTCCAGCGCCGCGAACCCGAGCCGCAGGAAGGGGCGTTTCTTGCCGTCGAACGCGAACCGCCGCCCCGCCGAGAACGCGACCTTCCGCGCGAGCGAGCGCTCGGCCCAGGCGTCCGCGTCGATCGCGGCGTCCACCTTGGCCCACAGGGCCATCCCGCCGGCCGGCACGCGGAAGTCGAGCGCGTCGCCGAGCCGGGCGCGCAGCGACGCGACGAGGAGATCGCGCCGCGCCCGGTAAACGCGCCGCGCGCGCTGCGCGTGGCGCTGCACCTCGCCGTCCTCGAGCAGCTCGGCGACGGCGCGCTCCACCGCGTGATCGCCCTGCCGGTCGACGAAGGTGCGGTGCAAGGAGAGCCGCTCGATCAGGGGCTCGGGCGCGACCACGAAGCCGAGCCGGAGCCCGGGGGCGAGGATCTTCGACAGGGTGCCGATGTAGACGACGATGCCGGCCGTGTCCGCGCTGGCGAGCGGCAGCACCGGGCGGCCGTCGTAATGGAACTCGTGATCGTAGTCGTCCTCGAGGAGCGCGATCCGGCGGCTGCGGCAGAGCTCGAGGAGCGCGATCCGCCTGCCGGGCGCGAGCACCGCGGTCGTGGGGTACTGGTGATGCGGGGTGACGTAGACGGCGCGGAGGCGCTCGCGATCGGCGAGCTCCGCGAGCGCGTCGACCGAGAGGCCCGCGGCGTCGACCGGCACCGGGACGAGCCGCGCGCCGGCGAGGCGGAGCGCCTCCCACGCCGGGCGGTAGCCGTACGACTCGACGGCCACCGCGTCGCCCGGCGCGAGCAGCGCGCGCGCGACGAGGTCGAGCGCCATCTGGCTGCCGCGCGTGACGAGCACCGACTCCGGGCCGGCGGCGAGGCCGCGCACCGCCGAGAGCATCGCGGCGAGGGCGGCGCGGAGGCGGGCGTGGCCGCGCGGATCGGCGTAGTCGAGCAGCCGGCTCGGCTCGGCGCGGAGCGCGCGGCGGTAGGCGCGCGCGAGCGCCGCGGTCGGGACGAGGCGCATGTCGGGGACGCCGCCGCTCATCCGGAGCGCGCCCTCGGGGACGAGGGGCATGGGCCGGAGCGAGGTCGCGCCGAGGTCGAAGCCGAGCTTCGCCGGCACCTCGGCCCGGACCGCCGCGCGCCGGGCGAAGCGCCGGGGCGCGGGCGCCGGCAGCTCGGCCGAGACGAAGGTGCCGCGCGCGGCGCTGGCCTCGATCCAGCCCTCGGCGGCGAGCTCGCGGTACGCGGCGAGGACGGTGTTGCGGTGGACCGACAGGGACCGCGCGAGCGCGCGGCTGCCCGGGAGCTCGTCGCCGGCGCGGAGCCGGCCGCGGCGGATGTCGTCGGCGAGGGCGCGCGCGATCTGCAGGAAGATCGGCTGCGACGCGGCGGGATCGACGGCGAGCGAGAGCTCCCAGGGCACGCCGGCTGGTCTAGCAGAAATCGACGGACCGGATCTTTTGGACGTACCAGCCGCGCGGCACGCTCCGGCCATGCGCAGGGAAATTTTCCGCATGGAGCGCGTGGAGGCCGAGGAGCTCCTCGGGCGCGCAGAGGTGGTGCACGTGGCCTCGACGACGGCGGAGGGCGCGCCGCTCTTGCGGGCGGTGCACGGCGTCGTGGTCCGGGGGTCGATCGCGTTCCACGGCGCGCCCGCGGGCGAGAAGATCGAGGCCGTCGGCCGGGCGGCGGTGGTGTCGTGCGAGCAGATCGTCGCCTCGATCCCGAGCTACTTCACCGATCCAGCGCGCGCCTGTCCGGCGACGACGCTCTACCGGAGCGCGCAGGCGCACGGGGTGATCGAGCGCGTGGACGACCCGGACCACAAGGCCGAGGTGCTGGAGGCGCTGATGCGGAAGTACCAGCCCGAGGGCGGGTACGCGCCGCTCGACGCCCGGAGCCCGCTCTACCGCAAGGCGATCGAGGGGATCCTCGTGCTCGCGGTCCCGCTCGAGCGGCTCGACGGCAAGGCGAAGCTCGCGCAGAACCGCGCGCCGGAGGAGCGGGCGCGCCTCCTCACGAAGCTCTGGGAGCGGGGCTCGCCGGGCGACCCCGAGGCGATCGAGCTCCTGCGCGGCGCGTGCCCGGACACGCCGGTGCCCGATTTCCTGCGGGCGCCGGCGGGCTGCGCGCTCGCGTGCGCGCTCGGGCCGCGCGACGTGGACGCGGCCGTCGATCTGCTCGAGGGCGCCTACTGGAACCAGGGTGTGCCGCGCGAGGTGATCGCGCGGGCGCAGCTCGGCTCGTCGGCGTGGGTGGGCGCGCGCGACGCCGCGGGCCGGCTCGTGGCGACGGCGCGCGCGGTGAGCGACGGGAGCAAGCGCGCGTGGATGTTCGACGTGATGGTCGCCCCTCCGCTGCGGGGCCTCGGCGTGGGCGAGGCGGTGGTGCGCCTGCTGCTCGCGCACCCGGCGGTCTGCGGCGCGCGCCACGTCCACCTGGGCACGCAGGACGCGCACACGTTCTACGCGCGGTTCGGGTTCCGTCACCGCGCGGACCTGCCGCCGCCGCCGTTCACGTCGACGGAGATGGTCCTCGCCAGGGGGTGAGGCCGGGGCGGCGGCGAGGGCGCGAGCCCGCGCGAGGGCGACGCGCGCAGCTCCTGGGGCCCACTCGGGCCATCGCGCTGCAGGGCCTGGGCGCGATCGGCCGCGTCAGGTCCGCCGGCACTCGAGCATGTGCCAGGGCAGGAAGTCCTGCGAGAGGGGGATGGTGCGGGCGAGCGTGTAGCCCGCTGCGGCCAGGAGGCTCTGGAGCTGCTCGCGGGTGCGTTCCCTTCCGCCGCAGCCGACCAGGGTGAGCACGTCGAGCAGGTGCATCGGCGAGGCCTGCGGGCCACAGGGCAGCAGCGGCTCGATGACGAGCAAGGTGCCGCCCGCGCGGCTGGCCTGGTGGCAACGTTCAATGATGGTGCGGGCGCGCTCGTCGTCCCAGTTGTGAAGTACTTGACTGATCACGTAGAGATCGCCGCCGGCCGGGACCGCGTCGAAGAAGCTCCCGGCGACGATCTGGGTGCGATCCGCGAGGCCGCCCTCGGCCAGCAGGGTGGGGGCCTCGGCGAGCGTCTCGGAGAGATCGAACAGCACGCCGGCGGCGCGCGGCGCGCGGCGGAGGATGGCCGCTAGCAGGGTTCCTCGGCCGCCGCCCACATCGACGATGCGATCGAAGCCGGAGGCGTCGTAGGCCGCGGCGACCTCGGTCGAGAGGCGCGAGGTGATGCGGCTCATGCCGCGGGCGAGCCATCGGGCCTCCTCCGGGTGGCGTCGGTAGTAGCTCCAGGTCTCGTTCTCGTCGCCTCCGCGCCCGGTGCGGACGACATCAGCGAGGCGACCAACGGCCTGCCACAACGGGGGTGTGGCGAAGCCAACCACCAGGTCACGGAGCGATCCTGGAGTGTCCGTACGCAGCAACGCGCCCATCTCGGTGAGGGCAAACCGACCACCCTCATCCCGGGTTAGCAGGCCGAAGACCATGGCCGCGTGCAGCAACCGGCCCAGCGCGTCCGGGTCGGCGCCTGTGGCCGTCGCCAGCTCCTCCGCGGTTCGCGCCGTTCCGGCCATGTGGTCGGGCACGCCGAGCCGCGCGATCACGGCCACGACCTGGGTCGCGAGAAAGCCATCGACCAGCTGACCCAGCCGTTTCCCGGGATCATCAACGGAGAGTCCGCCGAAAAGTGTCGTCTCTTGCATCGTCATCCTCGCCCGATGTTTCAGTGAACGAATGATCGTTCTCTTTCGACCTAGGTTGCCCGATTGTGCTGGTGTATACAAGAGCGAATGTTCGTTCTATGATGAGACATGGCCCGCGTCTCTCAGGACCACCTCGATGCCCGCCGGCAGCAGATCCTCGCGGCTGCGCGGCGCTGCTTCGTCCGCAACGGGTTCCACGCCACGTCGATGCAGGATGTGCTCAGCGAAGCGGAGCTCTCCGCCGGCGGGGTGTATCGCTACTTCCGCAGCAAGGACGACATCATCGCCGCCATCGCTGACGACACGCTCGCCGAGGTCCAGAACGCCTTCGACGCCGCGTTCGACGCCGAGGCACCGCCGCCGCTTGAGGAAGTCCTCGGACGGGTATTCGCCTCGCTCGAGCGCCTCGAGGCCACACAGGATCTGGCCAAGCTCGCCGTCCAGGTGTGGGGCGAAGCGCAGCGCTCACCCTCCTTCTCGGCGCGCGCCAGAGACACTTTCAGCAGCGTCCAGCGCATGCTCGTCGGGCTCATCGCGGCGTATCAGGCTCGCGGCCTGGTGACGCGGGATATCCCGGCCGACCACATGGCCCGGGTCTTGTCTAGCCTCCTGTTCGGCTTCCTGGTTCAGCACGCCCTGCTCGACGGCATCGACGCGGCCTCGCTTCGCAGCGGGCTGCGCGCCTTCATGCTCCGCGCCGGCGCCCCGCGTTGAGCTCAGGGCGGGGCACCTGCTCGATTGCCCGCGCGAGGCGGCGCACGGCCTCGCGCGCGCGCGAGGCCGGCAGCGCGGCGAACCCGAGCAGCAGCCCGTCGAGCCGCCCCTCGTTCGGATCGGACTGATAGCAGCTCGACAGGGCACCCGGCGCGAGGCCCAGCTGGCTCGCGCGCTCGACCACCTCTCCGTCTCGGGCGCCGGTCAGGCGCGCGATCAGGTGCAGGCCGCCCGTCCCCTCCTCGACCTGGAGCTGCGGCGAGGAGAGCTCCTCGAGCGCGCGAGACAGCGCGCCGTGCCGCTCACTGTAGAGCGCGCGCATGCGCCGCACGTGGCGCGCGAAGTGCCCCTCGCCGAGGAAGTCGGCGGCGGCGCGCTGCACGGCGAGCAGCGGGGCCGGGTGCAGCAGGCTGGCCACGCGGGCGAGCGCGTCGCGCGCGCCGTCCGGAACGACGAGGAAGCCGAGGCGCAGCGCGGGGAACATCGATTTGCTGAAGGTCCCCGCGTAGATCACCCGGCCCTGGTCATCGAGGCTCTTGAGGGCGGGCAGCGGCGCCGAGGCGCGCTGGAACTCGCCGTCGTAGTCGTCCTCGATGATCCACGCGTCGGCGCCGCGCGCCCAGGCCAGGAGGGCGAGCCTGCGCGGCAGCGAGAGCGCCATGCCGAGCGGCATCTGGTGGCTCGGCGTCACGAACACGAACCGGGCGCGCGGGGCGAGCGCGGCGCCGCGCGCGACGTCGAGCCCCTCGGCGTCCACCGGCACGGCCGCGAGCCGCAGCCCGGCGAGCTCCAGCGCGGCGCGGGCCCGGTGGTAGCCGGGCTCCTCGAACCACGCCCGGTCTCCCGGCCGAGCGAGCGCGCGGGCGAGCAGGCCGAGCGCGCCGTGGTAGCCCCCGGTGATCATCACCTGCTCCGCGCGCGCGACGACGCCGCGCGAGACCGCGAGGTGCGCGGCGATGGCCTCGCGCAGGGCGCGGTCGCCGCACGGGTCGGAGCCGGCGAGATCGCCGGCGCGGGCGCGCCGCGCGTGCCGGCCGAGCAGCCGCGACCAGGTCGCGACGGGGAACGCGTCGACCGCGGGGACGCCGACCTGGAAGGGGAGGAGCGCCGCGCGGGCGCGAGGCTCCCTTCGCGGCGGCTCCGGAGGGGCCGCGGGGGCGAAGGCGGCGGCGATGGGGAGCGGGGTCGTGACGAACGTGCCGGCCGCGCCGCGCGCCACGAGGAACCCTTCGACCGAGAGGCGCGCGTACGCGGCGTCCACGGTCCCCCGCGAGACGCCCGCCTCGAGCGCCATGGCGCGCGCCGAGGGGAGCCGCGCGCCCGAGGCGAGCGCGCCGGAGAGGACGGCCTGGCGGATCCGGTCGTAGAGCTGCGCTTGCAGCGTACCGGCGCTCCGCTGCCGCCGGCGCGCCGCGGAGACCCTGGCCCCGCGGCGGGTCACGATGGCCCACTCGTTTTCGCGGTTCTTGGCACTGTCGCTGGGCCATCATGAGCCTATCCTGCCGGGCCATGGCAACCAAAACCTCCCGCTTCCGGGCGCTGCACGCGCCGGGACAGCTCCTCGTCTTGCTCAACGCGTGGGATGCCGTGAGCGCCCGCATGGCCGAGGCCGCCGGCGGCGCCGCGGTCGCGACGAGCAGCGCGGCGGTGGCCTGGGCGCACGGCGTGGCCGACGGCGAGCGCCTGCCGTTCGACCGGCTGCTCGCCTCGGCCCGCGACATCCTCCGCGCCGTGCGCGTCCCGGTGAGCGTCGATCTCGAGCGAGGCTACGCCACGAGCGCCGAGGGGGTCGCCGACGCCGTGTGCCGCCTCGCGGAGGCCGGCGTGGCGGGCGTGAACCTCGAGGACGGGGCCGAGCCGCCCGAGGCGCTCGTCTCGAAGCTGCTCGCGGCGCGGGGGGCGCTCCAGCGCGCCGGGCTGGACCTGTTCCTGAACGCGCGCACCGACGTGCTCCTGCGCGGCGCGCCCTACTCCGCAGCGACCCTCGACGAGGTGGTGCGCCGCGCCAGGCGCTACGTCGACGCGGGCTGCGACGGCGTCTTCGTGCCGGGCCTCGCGGCGGCCGAGGGGCTCTCGCGCGTCGCCGCGGAGGTGCAGGCCCCGCTCAACGTGTGGGCCTCGCCGGCGCTGCCGCCCGTCGAGCAGCTCCGAGCCCTCGGCGTGCGCCGGGTGAGCGTCGGGCCGCGCCTCGCCTTGACGGCGCTCTCGGCCGCGAGGCAGGACGCGGAGCAGCTGCTCGCCGGCCGGTGGACGCCGCCGCCGTTCCACGATGCGCCGCTGACGTACGCCGAGCTCAACGCGTGGTTCGCGTGAGCGCCTGACGGAGCGGCGCATCGCCGCAGTCCGGGCGCGACCCCGAGGTCACGGGATCATCGACAACCCAGCGCGCCACAGTGGATTCGAACCACTGGCCTTCGGCTCCGGAGGCCGACGCTCTATCCAGCTGAGCTAGTGGCGCATGCTCGCGGGGTTCGCGAGGGCCCGGAACCTAGCCGGGGTCGGGCTTCCGCGCAACCCTTTCCAGCAACGTCGCGCATCTCCTGGCAGCGCCTTGCCGCTCGCTTCCTGATCCGGGAGCGCCAAAACTTGGCCACCCGACCGTCTGTCCGGCATCCCCGGGGCATGGACGCCCGACAGCGAAGCTCTGCGATCCCGGCCCCTGCGCGCGGCTTCTCCCCGCCGGCCCTGGCGCTCGCCGCCCTCGCTCTGCCGGTCCTCTCGGCGTGCAGCGGCGGGGAGAACGCCACGCCCGAGGGCATCATCAGCCTCTCCGCGGGCGCGGCCCAGACGCCCGCCGAGAACGACCCCGCCACCCTCCCGCGCGTCGACGGGCCCCGCATCGGCGCCGTGCAGATGGTCGCGCCCATCTACGAGAAGGCGGACCGCCGCTCCGCCAAGCTCGGCTACCTGCGCGCGGGCGGGACGGCGCCCCGCGGGGAGAAGCCCGTCTCGTTCGACGACTGCCAGGGCGGCTACTACCGCGTGCTGCCCGCCGGGTACATGTGCGCGGACAGCGACGCCACGATCGACATGCAGCACCCGATCCTCCGGGCGCTCACGCGGCGGCCCGACCTGTCCAAGCCGATGCCGTACCCGTACGCCTTCGTCAGGGCCATCGCGCCGAACTACTACCGGATGCCGTTGATGAAGGAGCAGCTCCAGTACGAGATGAGCCTGGAGCGGCACCTCCGCAGCTACAAGAAGCTCAAAAAGAAGTGGGACGAGATCAAGGTCGGCGCCAACGACGTGCCGCTCGACGCGCAGGGCAACGCGACCGGCGACCCGCCCGCCGGGCCGCCCGAGCTCGGCGACAGCGAGCTCTACGGCGGCAACGGCAGCGACGAGATCCCCTGGTTCTTCAAGGGCGGGCGGCAGATCCCGAACATCTCGTCGTTCAAGGTCCCGGGCTACGCGATCATCACGAACCGGATCGCGCGCAAGGCGGGGCTCGCCCTCATCGACACCTTCATGGGCGACGGCGGGCGGCGCTTCGCGATGACCACCGACGCGCGGCTCGTGCCCACGTCGAAGCTGAAGCCCGCCCGCGGCTCCACGTTCCACGGCGTCGACATGACCAAGGGGTGGGAGCTGCCCCTCGCGTTCGTGCACCGGCAGGACGCGAAGCGCTACGACATCTCGGGCGGCGAGATGGAAAAGGCGGGCGAGCTGCCCTGGCACACCGCCGTGCAGCTCACGGGGCGATCGAGGAAGGTGGGCGGCGCGCGCCTCGTCGAGGCGAAGGACGGGACGTGGGTGCGCGACTCCGACGTCGCCATCGCGGTGAAGCCCTCGGAGCTGCCGTCGTTCGCGCAGGGGGACGTGAAGTGGATCGACATCTCGATCCTCAGCCAGACGCTCATCCTCTACGAGGGCAAGCGGCCCGTCTACGCGACCGCGGCGGCGACGGGGCGCGACGGGCTCGGCGACCCCAAGAAGACCTTCTCGACCGTGCGCGGGACGTTCCGGATCCGCGACAAGCACGTCACGACGACGATGGACGCGCACGAGGTCGACAACAAGTTCGAGCTCCGCGACGTGCCGTGGGTGCAGTACTTCGAGGCCGGCTACGCGATCCACGCGGCGCCGTGGCACGACGACTACGGCAAGCCGCGCAGCCACGGGTGCATCAACCTGTCGCCGATCGACGCGCGCAAGGTGTTCCTCTGGACCGATCCGCCGGTGCCCGACGGGTGGCACGGGGTCAGCGCGGGGAAGGCCACGGGGGAGGGGACCATCGTCCACATCCACCCGTAGCCCGGGCGTCGCCCCGTCAGTCCTCGTCGGCCTCGACCTTGAAGCCGCTCTCCTTGATCACCTTCTCCTGCACCGCCGGCGGGCAGACCTCCAGGTGCTCGACGCTCATCGTGAACGTGCCCTTGCCCTGGGTCATGCTCTTCAGCTTCGACTCGTACTCGAGCACCTCGGCCAGCGGCACGAACGCGTTCACGATCGTCTGATCCTCGACCGAGTCGGTGCCGAGGATCCTCCCGCGGCGGCTGTTGATGTCGCCGATGATGTCGCCCATGGTCGCGCTCGGCACCGTCACCGAGAGCCGCACGATGGGCTCGAGCAGCACCGGCGCGCACTGCGCGGCGGCGGCCTTGAACGCCTTGCTCCCCGCCATCTGGAAGGCCGCGTCCGAGGAGTCGACGTCGTGGTACTTGCCGTCGAAGAGCCGCACCTTGACGTCGACCAGCGGGTAGCCGGCCAGGACGCCCTTCGACATCGCCTTGACGATGCCCTTCTCGACCGAGGGGATGAACTGCCGCGGCACGGCCCCGCCCACGACCGCGTCCTCGAAGACGAAGCCGCCGCCGCGCGGCAGGGGCTCCATGTCGATGTAGCAGACGCCGAACTGGCCGTGGCCCCCGGTCTGCTTCTTGTGCTTGCCCTCGACGTTCGCGGCCTTCCGCGAGATCGTCTCCTTGTAGGCGATGTGCGGCGGGCCGAGCCGGCAGTCGATCCCGACGCGCCGGCGGATGCGCTCCACCGTGATCTCCAGGTGCAGGGCGCCGAGGCCCGAGACGACGAGCTCGCGGGTCGACGGGTCCTGGTGCACGCTGAGCCCCGGGTCCTCCTCGGTCAGCCGGTAGAGGGCGTTGCCGACCTTGTCCTCGCCGCCCTTCGCGTCGAACCGCACGCCGCGCGAGAAGAGGGCCGGCGGCAGCTCCGGCGCGCTGAAGAGGAACGCGTGCTTCTCGTCGCAGAGCGTGTGCCCGCTCAGCGTGGCCTTCAGCTTGTGCAGCGCGACGATGTCGCCGGCGCGCGCCTCCTCCACCTGCTTGTGGTCCTTGCCGACCACGGCGTGGATCTTGCCGAGGCGCTCCGCGCTGCCCGTGCTCGCGTTGAGCAGCGTGGCGTCGGGCCGGAGCACGCCGGAGAGCACGCGCGCGAACGAGGTGCGGCCGGCGTGCGGATCGATCGACGTCTTGAAGACGAACGCCGCCGCCGGCGCGTCCGCGGCCGGCGGCCGCTCGGCGGGCTGCGGCGTGGCGCCGGGCTTGCCGCTCGGGACGACGCCGGCCCACGCCGGGTGCTCGGTCGGCGGGGGCACGAGCTCGACGATGCCGTCGAGCAGCGCGGCGGCGCCGCTCGGGCGGACCCCGGAGGCGAAGTAGACCGGGACCAGCGCCCCCCGGCGGACCGCGGCGCGGAGCCCCTGATCGAGCTCCTGCTGCGTGAGGTCGCCCTCGGTCAGGTACCGCTCGGTGAGCTCGTCGTCGCTGCCGGCGACGTCGTCGACGAGCTTCCCCCGGGCCTTCTCGACCGCCCCCGCGACGTCGGCCGGCACGGGGGCGCCCGCGGCCGCGGCGGGCGCCTCGGGCTTGTCGAGCCAGGCCTTCTTCGTCCGGATCGCCACGACCCCCCGGAACTGGAGCCCCTCGCCGACGCGCTCCTCCATGACCGCGAGCGGCGCCTTGAGGCGCGCGCGGACCTCGGCGATCACCTCGTCGGGTCGCGCGTTCTCGGCGTCGACCTTGGTGACGACGATCATGCACGGCAGCTTCGCCTCCCTCACCCACCCGAAGACACGCTCGGTGATCGGCTGTACGCCGTCCTTGCCGCTCACGACGAGGATGGCCGCGTCGACCGCGGCGAGCGCGAGCCGCGTCTCGGCGAGGAAGCTCCCCTCTCCGGGCGTGTCGACGACGTTGATCTTCTTCCCGCCCCAGGAGAGGTGCGCGACGCTCGCCTCGAACGAGCAAACGTGCTCTTTTTCCTCGGCGGTATCGTCGAGGACACTCGACTTGTCGTCCACCTTGCCGAGCTTGGCCGTCGCCTTGGCGACGTACAGCATGGCCTCGGCGAGCGATGTCTTCCCAGCCCCCTTGTGTCCGATGATTGCAACGTTCCTGATGTCCCCTGCCTCAGTCGTTGTCATTCCTCGTTCGTATCAATCCCCGTGGAGATCGAGAAGGCCGGCACGCGATTTTTGGGGTGCTTTCCGCGGCGCAGCAGGACAGCGAAGACGGGCATCGAGTCGCTCACCCGAGCTCTGCCGCGACGCGCTGCGGCGTGCTCGATCGAACAGCGGTTGTCCGGCGCTGCCTGAGCGGATCGCGCGCCCGGGATCCCCTCGCGCGACATGAGCGCTCTCCGCCTCGCAATCCAGATGCTGCTCGGCATCGCGCTGCCGCTCGCGCTGCAGCGGTGGGATCGGCGGCGGCTCACGCCCGAGCAGCGCGCCGCTTGCTGGAACGGAGCGACCTGGGGCGCGGCGCTCTACGCGTTCGGGCCGCTGTCCATGCTCGGGTGGTGCTGGGTCACGCGCGGCGTTCAGCACGGGCGGCCGGACGCCCGCGGGCCGCGGCGCCTCCGCGCGGTGAAGGCGCTCGGGCTCGGCGCGGCGTCCGCCGCGGCGCTCGTCCTCGTCCTGGCCGGCGTCGACTCCCTGGTAGCGCTCGCGCTCGGGCTCCCGCCGTGAGCCGCGTGGACGGCCGGAGCGCAGGCCCGCGCGGCACGCGCGGCGCAGCGCCGGACTGCGTGGCACGGACGGCGCATCGCTGGGCTGCATGGCTGGGAATGTCTGGATGGCGAAGGGCGATGGATCGGCTGCATTCGCAGCAGCGATGGATGGAGGCGGGCCGGCCGGCCGGCCAGCTGGCCGGCCAGCCGGCTGCGCGCAGAACGGACATCCCTCGGTCGTCGTGGTCGGTAGACGACACGTCATGGACGCGTTGCTGCACTCTGGATCTGCTATTCAGAGGACAGGTTTTGACCCGGTCCGCGCAGAGCGCGGACCCCACCGAGGCAGTGCGTTGACGTCGCTGAAGGCCGGAAGAGAGGATCGCGCCGCCGCGCAGGGGTGGACCGACGCCGAGCGTGCGCCTCGGGCGGCCGGGGCTCCCGCGGGGGGCCAGGAGGTCGTCGCCGGCAGGTACGCGGTGGAGACCCGGCTCGGCGTCGGCGGGGTCGGCGCCGTCCACCTCGCGATCGATCGCGCGTCGGGCCAGCGCGTCGCGCTCAAGCGCGTCGACCCCAGGATCGCCGAGAACCGGCCCGCCGTCGACCGGCTGCTCCGGGGCGCTCGCGCCGCGCGCGCCCTCTCGGGCAGGTACGTCGCGCGGACCCTCGACGTCGGGGTCGAGGGCGGTGTGCCGTTCGTCGTCAGCGAGTACCTGGAGGGCTCCGATCTCGCGAGCTACCTGCAGCGCCGCGGTCCGCTGCGAGCCAGGGAGGCGGTGAAGTACCTCCTCCAGATCTGCGAGGCCGTCGCCGAGGCGCACGGCGTCGGGCTCCTCCACCGCGACCTCAAGCCCGAGAACGTGTTCCTCAGCTTCGGCGACGGCGCGCCCAGCGTGAAGGTGCTCGACTTCGGCGTGTCGGCCGTGGCGTGTGGCGTCGAGAGCGAGGGACCGAACGCCGCCTCGGGCGCGATGCGGACCTCGCTGCTCTACATGGCGCCGGAGCAGATGCGGTCGGCGGGCGGCATCGACGAGCGCGCCGACGTCTGGTCGATCGGCGCGGTGGCCTACGCGCTCCTCTGCGGGGCGAGCCCGTTCGAGGCGCGGACCGAGCTCGAGATCTGCAACAAGGTCCTGAACGATCCGCCCGCGCCGTTCCCGCGGCGGTTCGAGCCGGCCGAGCTCGGGGATCTCGTGCTGCGCTGCCTCGACAAGGACCCGGAGGCGCGCCCCTCGGACGTCGCGAAGCTCGCGTTCGCGCTCGCGCGCTTCGGGGGCGAGGGCGCGGAGGACGCGGCCGAGCGCGTGTGGGAGGCGCTCCGGGCGGAGGACGAGACGCTCCGCATGGCGACCCCGGCCCCCGCGCCCGTCGAGGACGAGTGGGAGGCCGACACGCTGGCCGATCTGCCAATGATGTCGCCCGACGATCTCATGGGCGACCTCGAGACGACGGCCAAGTGGGACGCGCCCGGAGGCGTCCGCCACGGCGAGATCACGCTGGTGTCGCACGCGGGCGCGTCCTGGGACGGCGGCGAGCAGCTGCGGCCGAGCCGCACGCCGCCCCCGGTCCTGACGGTGAGCCCGCCGGAGCTCCCCGCCGACGTGCAGAGGGGCGGGGCAGGGCAGCGTCCGGCGGGTGGAACGCCCGTGCCGCTCGACCGCCAGGTCGCGCATCGCGTCACCATCGACCCGGCGCCGCGCGTCACGCCGGCCGAGGCGCGCGCGCCGGCCGAGACGGAGCGGCTCACGGTGGTGCGCCGCGGGCCGTCGCCGTGGCCACGCCGGCTCGCGATCGCGCTCGCGGTGCTCGGGATGGCCGCGGGGGTCGGCGGCGTGTGGCTCGTGCAGACGGGCGCGCTCGGCGGCGGTGAGAGCGCCGTGCTCGCATCGAAGGGGGTGGCGAGGCGCGCGGCCCAGGAGGCGCGCTCCGCCGTCGCGGCGATGCGACCGGTCGCGGCCGTGCTTGCCGCGCCCGGGGCGTCGGACGAGCCCGCGGCGCCGGGGCCGGACGCCGAGAGCGCTCCGGGCCCGGACGGCGAAGCGCTGCGAGCCGTGCGGCCGGGCGGGCTCCGGTACCAGCCGCAGCGGCCCGACGTGATCTACGACGAGGTCGAGCGCGAGCGGCGGCGGCGCGAGAAGATCGAGCGCGAGCAGCGGTGGCGCGAGGGGACCGAGCGCGCGCGGCAGGAGCGCGACGCGATGCTGCACGCGCGGCAGCCCTCGGGGGAGGCGACCGCGGCGCGGCCGGGGGAGGGGGCGGCCGCGCCGCAGCCTCCGCAGCCGGGGACGGCCGCGCCGTAGCCGCCCGAGCAGGGCCGCGGCGGGCCGCGGCCCCAGGAGACCGACGGCGGCTGACGTCCGCGGTACCGCGCGCCGCTCGCCTGGTATAAGGCGTCCCCGTGCCAGCGATGAGTCGAGAAGTACGCGCGCTCGCCGGCGCCGCGGGCGCCGCCCTCGCCGTGTCGGCGGCGGCCGTCTGCAGCGCTGCGCGACCCGCGAGCGCCGCGCCCCGGATCGCGCAGGAGGCACCGCGGAGCGCGGCGGAGGCGCCGTCGGCCGCGCCGGGGGCGCTGCGGCTCGCGCCGGGGGCGCTGCGCGTCGCGCCAGGGGCGCTGCGCGTCGCGCCAGGGGCGCCGCGGCTCGCGCCGGGGGCGCTGCGGCTCGCGCCGGGGGCGCTGCGCGTCGTGCCAGGGGCGCTGCGCGTCGCGCCAGGGGCGCCGCGGCTCGCGCCGGGGGCGCCGCGGATCTCGCCGGAGCGCCTTCCGTACGGCGCGACGGGGTGGGCCGAGTCGGGCTGGGGCGGCGTGCGCGGCGTGACGATCGGGCCGATCGAGAACCTCCGGCATCCGGACCGCGGCTACGGGACCGCGGCGAGCGGGCGAGCGATGGACGAGGCGGTGGCGATGGGCGCGACCTGGGTCAGCCTGACGCCGTTCGGCCGCGTGTGGGACGGCAAGGGCACCGGCGTCGATCTCGTCTTCGAGGCGCCGTTCGAGGAGAACCGGCGCAACGTGCTCGAGGCGATCGCGCAGGCGCACGCGCGCGGGCTCAAGGTGCTGCTCGTCCCGCACCTCTGGGTCGAGAGCGGCGAGTGGCGGGCGCTGATCGACCCGGGGGACGACGCGGGCTGGGCGCGCTGGGCCGAGTCGTACCGCCGGTTCCTGCTCACCTGGGCGGAGGTCGCGCGCGAGGGCGGCGCCGAGATGCTCAGCGTGGGCGTCGAGCTGCGGAGCTGGGTGACGACGCCGCGGGCGGCGAGCTTCCTGCCGATCATCGAGGCGGTGCGCCGCGCGTACCCGGGGCTGCTCACCTACTCGGCGAACTGGGACGACGTCGAGCACACGCTGATCTTCGACGCGCTGGACCTCATCGGCATCAACGCGTTCTATCCGCTCGCCGAGCGCGAGGGCGCGTCGTTCGAGGAGCTCCTGAGCGGCGGGCGCAAGGTGGCGGCCGGGGTGGACGCGGTGGCGCGCGCGTGGGGCAAGCCGGTCCTGCTCACCGAGATCGGCTACACCACGCGGCGCGATCCCGCCGTGCGCCCGTGGGAGTGGCCCGACCGCATGAAGGACGTGGTCGTCGATCAGCGCTCGCAGGCCGAGGCCTACGCCGCGGTGATGGCGCCGTTCCTCGACGCGCGCAGCTGCGCCGGCTTCTTCGTCTGGCGGCTCTACGCCGACCCGGACGACGTCTCGCAGGAGGCCGAGTGGGGCTTCTCGCCGCGGGGCAAGCTGGCGGAGCTCGTGCTGCGCGACGCCTTCTCCACCCGCTGGGCCGCCGACGGCCCCTGGCTCCCCGGCGAGGCGCTCGGCAGGCACCGCGCTCGCACCCCCGGCGTCTTCGGCTGGGAGCTCGATCCGGACGAGCCCTAGGACGGCAGGCGCAGGGTGAACGTCGAGCCCTCGCCGGCGGCGCTCGTCACCTCGATGCGCCCGCCGTGCGCCTCGGCGATGCGGCGCGCGGCCCACAGGCCGAGGCCGACGCCCGGCGCCACGCAGCGCGACGACGGCGCGCGCCAGTAGCGCTCGAACAGCCGCCGCTGGTCCTCGGCCGCGATGCCGACGCCCTGGTCGGTGACCGCGATCGTGACCTCGGCGCCCTCGCGCGCGACGGCCACCAGCACGGCGCCGCCCTCCGGCGAGTACTTGATGGCGTTCGCGACCAGGTTGTTGAGCACCTGCTCGATCCTGACCGGATCGCAGCGCAGCGGGACGGCCTCGTCGGGCAGCGACAGCCTGATCTCGTGCGCGGTCGCCGTCGGCCGGTAGAGCTCGACGACCTCGCGGGCGATCTCGCGCGCGTCCCGGACCTCGTGGCGCAGCTCGATCTCGCCGCCCTCGAGCCGCGCGATGTCCATGAGGTCCGTGAGCATCTGATCGCAGCGCGCGGCCTCCTTCCCGATGCGGGCGAGCATCGGCCTGAGCCGCTCCTCGGGCGGCAGGGGCCGATCCGGCCGGAGGCGGTCGACGGTGAGCTTCAGCGCGGCCAGCGGGTTGCGCAGATCGTGCGCCACGCTCGCGAGGAGCCCGAGCTGCCTCCGGCGCTGCTCGGCCAGCGCCTCGGCCATCTCGTTGAACGCGACGGCGATCTCGCGCAGCTCGTCGAGCCCGCCCTGCGGCGCGCGGGCGTCGAGCGCGCCGGCCCCGTAGCGGTCGATCGCGGCGCGGATCGCGAGGAGCGGGCGATAGACTCGCCCGCTCATCTGCCACAGCGCGAGCAGGACCCCGGTGAGGAGCATCGCGGCGGCCCCGAGGCTCACGGTCTCCGAGAGCCGGTTCACCGCGTCGACGCGCCCCCGGGCGATCTGTGCCTCCTCGAGCTTCGCGGCGAGCAGCTGCTCGAGCGCGACGAAGGCGCGATCGACGTCATCGGGGAGCCCGCCCTCCGCGGGGGCGGCCAGCGGCGCCGTCCCGTCCGCCAGCGCGCGCGCGGCGAGGTAGAGCTCGAGCTCCCGCTCGGTCGCCGTGAAGACGTCCGCGTTTTCCACGGTGACGGGGTTTTCGCGGAGGTCCTCGAACCACCGCTTCACCTCTCGCCCCGCGGCGTCGCGCGCGCGGGCGTGCTCGGGGAGCTGCGTCAGCGCGACCCGGGCGCTCTCGCGCTCGTACGCGAGGAGGTGGACCTCCAGCTCCATGATGGACCGCACCTCTCGGACCAGGTTGAAGAGGCACGCGACCTCGCGGTCCAGGTACGCGGTGCTGAGCGTGAGCCCGCTCGCCGTCAGCAGCGCGAGGGCGGCGAGCCATGCGGTGCTCGCGGCCGCCAGCGTCTTCAGCTTCATCGTGGTCCCCCCCGATCCGGCCCTAGGCGCGCCGAGAACGCGCGGAGCGTAGCGCCTCGGGCGCCCCCAGACCGTCCGTCGGGCGCCGCGACGCCCCCGAAGCCGCTCGTCGAGGCTGCGAGGCCAGGGCTCGCCAGGATCGATGCCGGCGACCGGCGAAACCGGCGTGCGCCCGCGCCCTCGCCGCCGGCGCTCCCGGGATCAGGCGGGCGTCTTTTCCACGCCGTCCGGGATCGTCAGCGCCGCTCTGGCGATGGCCATCTGCCGCTCCAGCTCCCCTGGCGACGCCGGCGTCTCCAGGATCAGCGCCGCGTCGCCCGGGACGTGGGCGGCGACCCGCTGGAACGCGTGCGCCGCGCTCTGGCTCAGGGCGTCGTGGCGGCTGCCCGAGTTCACCTCGCTCACGTGGAGCTGCTTCAGCCGCGTCCTGTGCGCCTTCACCAGGAAGTGCGCCTCCGTCATCGTGCGATCGACCTGGTGCGCGTGGCCGATATCGAAGCAGAACGACGCCTCCGGCAGCGCGTCGAAGAACGGCCGGAGCTCGTCCACCGTGCGGCCTGTCCGCTTTCGCTTGTCCATGTTCTCGAGCGCGAGCAGGCCGCCGAGCTGCCGGAAGGCGCCGGGATCGTGGACGGTGTCGGGGTGGAGGACGATGAGCCAGCCCAGCGCGGCGACCTCCGCCATGGCGTCGGCGACGACGCGCTCCTCCGCCGCGTCGAAGCGGCTCGGGGCGTGGAACGACACGTAACGATACCGCGACAGGTCCAGGGAGCCGAGCAGCCGGAGCAGGGGCTTGAGCTCCGAGATGCGCAGCGCGGAGAGCTCCACCGCGGTCGCGGAGCTCCCTTCCAGCATCGAGAGCGCCCGCTCGACGTCGCTGAGCGCGAGCGCCCCTGTCGAGTAGCCCATGGGTCGCATCAGAACACCCCGTACGTCTGGATGAGCTTGCGGAGCTCCGGATCCTCCTCGAAGAAGAGCCGGTTGAGCCCGCCCTGGAACTCGCGCCCGATGTCGCGCACCCGCTTGAACGTCGGGTCGTGGCCGAGCTGCTCGTCGAGCGGCAGCTGCTTCAGCCGGCCCCGCTCCTCCTCGTTCGACAGGAGCTCGAGGAACGCGTCGTAGCTGTCGAACAGCATCCGCGCCGTCTCCGCGGAGATCGCGGGCCGGAGCAGCACCTCGGCGAGGCTCTCCAGCGGCGTTACCCGGATGCGCTCGCGCAGGAAGCGCACGAGCGCCGGCGTCGAGACCCGGTCGCCGTCGTCGGCCCACGTCGCCCGGTCCTTGCCGAACAGCTCGAAGCCGAAGCAGGTGATGAGCCCGCTCACGAAGATGAGCTTGCGCGACATCCGGAGCTTCGCGTTGCGGAGCGCCCAGCCCGAGCTGCGCTCGCGCTGCTTGTAGACGAAGTCGACGGCGACGGTGCGCCAGTACCGGACGATGTCGTTCAGCAGGAACATCGGGATGATCTCGCGCTTGCTGCCGTAGTGCAGCCCGCGGTCGTCCTCCACGTAGCGCGAGAGCACGAGCCTGAGCACGCGCTCGTGGGCGTCCGGCTTGCCGATCGCGAGCGACTCCAGGAGCAGCAGGATGCGCTGGGTCGTGTTCTTGTTCGTGTCCTCCTGCCCGCCGATCTGGTGGAGGATCGGGTGGCTGAAGGCCACGTTGCCGAACACGCCCGTCGGGCCCGGCTCGTGGAACTTCGCCCCCTTCAGGATCTTCGTGATGGCCTGAACCTGGCTGAAGTGCCCCTCGTCGGCCTGACCGTCGATGAGCAGCGTCCAGTCGAGATCGCTGCCGGTCGTGTACTCGCCCCGGGCGAGCGAGCCGAAGACCACCGCGCTCGTGTCGCAGGGGATCTGCTCGCGGAGCAGCGCCGCGAGGCGCGCCCGGGTCTCCGCCGAGAGCCGCGCGGCCGCCTCGATGCTCGGCCACGACCGCCCCGCCTTCTCGCCGATCCGCTCGATGGCGCCCCGCGGCGCCCCGCCTTCCTCTCGTGTCATCGATCGCACCCTCGATCGCGCCCGCCGCGCCTCACGCCCCGCCGTCGCCCGGGAGGGAGAGCCCGAACCACCGATTCACGAGGTCATGGTGCTCCGCGAGCTGCTCGCGGTAGCGGGGCGCGCCCTCGATCGCCGCCCGCTCGAAATCGACCCAGTAGAGGGTGCCCGTCTTCTCGCCGATGAGCACGTTGCCGAGCTTGACGTCGAGCGGCGCGACGCCGCGCGCGTTCATGGACCGGACGATCTCCTCGATGCTGCCGCGGTAGGCCTCGCCGCCGCCGCTCGCGAACGCCTCGATCTCGCGCCGATCGCGCTCCGGATCGAACAGCTGCCCGAGCGGCGCGAGGTCGATGTCGAGGACCTTCTGCCCGCGCTCGGCGACCTGATGTTGCAGCGTCTGGCCGCGCACGTAGTCGATGAACAGGGTGCGCGTGGTGAGGTGGAGATCGCGAATCCGCGGGACGCTGGGGAGGTCGCGCAGGCGGAGGAGCGCGGCGGCTTCGTTGTAGAAGAAGAGCCCGAGCAGGGCGGAGAGGTGCGCGCTCGCGGGCGCGTTCCGCGGCTGGCCGATAAAGCGCTTGCGAACGCAGACGTAGCCGCGGCGCAGCACGACGTGCAGCCGGTAGCGCAGGCGCGGCATCTTCTCGCTCCGGCGGTTGAAGAAGGGGACGTCGGCCGGGTGGAGCGCGAAGGCGAAGCCGTCCTGATCGAGCTCGGCGAGGACCCTGTCCCCGGGGCCGAGCTCGGCGACCGACGGGATGTCGCTCGGGGTGACGGCGTCGGGCACCGGGAGCGGGTTCTCGTCGAGCCGGCGCGCGAGGAGCGCCTTGACGGTCTCGAGCCGCACGGCGAGCAGCCTCGCCGCGGCGCTCATGCCTGGCACGCGGCGCAGGCCCTCGTCCAGGGCGCGCCGAAGTTCAGGGTTCATGCCCGTCTAGTAGCCGCTTCCGCTCGCCAAATCAAAAGTGCGGTGACGGCGAGGCGAGGTGGTAGGATGATCCAGCGACCCGGAGCGCCCTCGAGCATGAACGAGCACGAACGGGCGCGAACGAGCACGCGCGAGCAGCGACGAGCGCGACTCGACGCGATCGCGCGTGACTCGGCGCGACCGCGCGCCAAACGTCACGAACGCCAGCGCCCCGGCGAGGCGTGTTGGCAAGCGTGGGTGACGGCGGGCGGTGCGGTTTGCGCTTCAACAGGAGACCCGATTCGGGTAGCAACCCTCCATGGGGACTTCGACGCTGCGGATCGTCCATGTCGTGAGCAGCCTGAACGGCGGAGGCATGGAGCATTTCGTGCTGCGCCTCGCCGAGGCGCAGCGGCGCCACGGCCACGACGCCTCCATCCTCGCCCTGCGCGGCGGGCCGCTCGCGGATCTGGCGCGGCAGCGGGCGCTGCCGGCCACCGTGCTCGGCGGGCGGCTGCCCGCGCGCGTGGCGGACGCGGCGCTCGCCTTCGCGCGCGCGCGTCCGCACGTCATTCACGCGCACAACCCCACTGCGCTCCACTACGCGACGGTCGGCAAGCTCCTCACGCGGGCGCGGCTCGTCTTCACCGATCACGCCCAGACGCGCGGGATCATCCGCATTCCTTCGCGCTTCGAGTGGCGGGCGACGGACGCCGTCGTCGGCTGTTCGCAGGACACGGCCGACAAGAGCGGCGCTGTGGGCGTCGCCGGCAACATCTCTGTCATTCACAACGGGATCGACATCGCCCCGGCGCGGCGGACGCGCGAGGAGGTGCGCGCCGAGCTCGGCTTCGGCGCCGACCCACCGCCTGCGCCCGCGGCCTCGCCCGAGCCGGCGCCCTCGCCCGCGGAGTCGCCCGAGCCGGCGGCCTCTCCCGCGCCCGCGGGCCTGTCCGGCGGCGCGTTCGTCGGGATCATGCCGGCCGCGTTCCATCCGGTGAAGGCGCATGACGTGCTGCTCCGGGCGCTCGCGCGGCTGCGGGACCGCGGCGTCGCGGTCACGGTCCTCATCGTGGGCGACGGGGACGAGCGCGACCGCATCCACGGGCTCGCGAGGGAGCTCGGGATCCACGGCGAGGAGGCGCGCTTCCTCGGGTTCCGCAAGGACGTGCCCGATCTGCTCCTCGCCGCCGACTTCTTCGTGCTGCCCTCGCGCGACGAGGGGTTGCCGCTCGCGGTGCTCGAGGCCATGGCGCGCAGCCTGCCTGTCGTGGTGACGCCGGTCGGCGGCGTCCCGGAGGTGGTGCGGAGCGAGGAGCACGGCCTGCTCGTCCCGGTGGACGACCCCGACGCGCTCGCGGCCGCGATCGAGCGGCTCGCGCGCGATCCCGCGCTGCGGCGTCGGCTCGGCGAGGCGGGGCACGCGCGGGTCCGCGACGACTTCTCGTTCGAGAAGATGACGCGCAAGTACGAGCAGCTCTATCTCGGCCTCAGGTGACGGGCGAGCGCGCGATGAAGGTCCTCGTCTTCACCCACCATTACCCTTCCATGCGGCTGCCGACGATGGCGCCGTACAGCTATCACACGTACCGGGCGCTCGCGCGCCGCTGCGAGCTCCGGCTCGTGGCCCCGACGCCCTGGTGGACGCGCGTGCGCGGGGCGTCGCGGGAGCTCATCGGCGGCACGCGCGAGTCGCACACCGGCATCGACGCGCTGTTCCCCACCTACTGGTCGATCCCGGGGCAGCCGCGCCTGCACGCGCGGGCGATCCACGCGTCGCTCCGGCGCACGATGGCCGGGCTCCGGCGCGAGTTCCCCTACGACGTGATCCTGGCCGCCTGGGCCTATCCCGACACGGTCGCCGCGGACGTGTTCGCGCGGGAGGCGGGGGTGCCGCTCGTCACGACGGTGCTCGGCAGCGACATCAACGAGCAGCCGAGGGACGCGGTGCTGCGGGCGCAGATCGCGCCGGCGCTCCAGCGCTGCGCCCGGGTGGTGGCGGTGAGCGGGGCGCTCGGCGAGCGCCTCGTCGAGCTCGGGGTGCCGCGGGAGCGCGTCGTGGTGCAGCTCAACGCGGTCGACGGCGCGCGGTTCTCGATCCGGGACCGGGTCGAGCCGCGGCAGCGCCTGGGTCTGCCGGCGGACGCGAAGGTGGTGCTCTACGCGGGCTACCACGTGCCCGAGAAGGGCGTGGACGTCCTCGTGGAGGCGATGGCGCGCCTCGCCGAGGCGGGCCGCCGCGACGTGCACCTGATGATGGTCGGCGGCGGCGAGCTGCTCGAGCCGCTGCGCGCGCGGGTGCGCGCGCTCGGCCTCGCGGACCGGGCGCGGCTGTACGGCTGGGCGCTGCCCGCGGAGATCCCGGAGTACATGGCGGCGTGCGACGTGTTCTGCCTGCCGAGCCGCCGCGAGGGCTGCCCGAACGTCGTCCTGGAGGCGCTCGCCTCGGGCCGCCCCGTCGTCGCGACCCGGGTGGGCGGCGTGCCGGAGCTCGTGTCCGAGGGGCCGGGGGGCAACGGCCTGCTCGTCCCCGCAGGCGATCCGCAGGCGCTCGGGCACGCGCTGGTCCGCGCGCTGGACATGGCGTGGGATCCGGAGGCGCTGCGGGGCAGCGTGGGGGCGCTCTCGTGGGACGTCGTGGGGGATCGCTATCACGCGCTCCTCGAGGAGGTGCTCCGGGAGCGGCGCGGGGCGGGCTGAGGCTCTGCCGAGCTGCCCGGCCCCCGGAGGCCGGATCTCCCGCGCGCGTCAGCTCGCGCAGGGCGGCGGCTTCAGCCGGTAATCCCGGTAGTCCCCGGGATTGCCCGTCTTGCCGTCGAGCGCCGCGATCGCGATGTTGTACATCTCGCGCGCGGTCACGTAGTGGAGCACCCACTCCTTACCATCGTTGTACCGGGTCGTGAGCTCCCGGTGCAGCGCGTGGCCCCCCGCGCCGAGCAGCGACTCCGCCTGATCCTCGGGCGCCCCGTGCGTGTAGACCTTGACGAACACCCACTCGGGCCGCCCCTCGATGTGGATGTTCTGATCCACCCACGTCTTCACCCGGTCCGGCGTCGGCGGATCGACCGCCTGGAGCGCGCCGTACTCCATCCGCACCCGCACCCGGCTCCCCCGGCGCGTCAGCGCGAGCGCGAGCGGACCCTCGATCATCAGGATCCGGTCCTCCAGCACCTCGCCGACCTTGGCCCGGGCGCCCACGGCGTGGGCCCTCCGGCGCGCCAGGTTGCCGGTCGGCCAGTAGATCTGGTTCACGATGCTGTGCTGCGACTCGTCAGGGGCCGACGGGAACGTGTAGTCGGCATAGCAGCCGGTCTCGAACAAGAGCGGGAGCTCCGCGTCGACTCCGCAGTTCCGCGAGTCCCGCCCGGAGTTCGCAAGACACCAGTTGCCGTGGATGAACCCGTATCGCATGCGCCCGTCCGCGTCGCGCGAGAAGTGCCCGTGCTTCCCGAGGGTCTCCAGGTAGCTGCGGATGTCCGCGCGCAGCTTCTCCTCCGTGTCGTTGTGGTGGTGCAGGTGCAGCTCCACCTCGCCGAAGCCGCGGCGCGTGAGATCCGCCAGCGCGTCGAGCCACCCCGGCGTGTACTGCTCCCCTGGGAAGAAGAAGCTATGGCGCGGGTTCCGGCCGTCCGCGTCGCGGTAGGCGCCGGCCATCTCGGGATATCGCTCCGACCACGCCCTCACCCGCGCGTCGCCGACCTCCGGCGTGGCGTTCTCCCACCCCGGCTCCCAGTGGTCGCAGACCGCGAAGAGGACGTGTCGCGGGCCGATCGGACGCGGACTGCGGGCGTTCTCGATCCTCTGGCGAGCGTAGCCGCCGAGCCAGTTGTGGAGGTTCTTGTTCTTGAGGTACTGGAGCTTCGCCTGGAGTGTTCCGATCATGAGCTTTCTCGACCGCGACGCGTTGGACCGGCGGCCGCCGCGGCGGACCGGAGTCTACCCTGGCCCCCCCGGGCGCTGCTACAGCCGCCTCGTTCGTCCACGCCGCCGCCGACGCGGCCTCTCCCGGTGTCACCAGCCCGCCCTCCCGATGTGCGCGATCGGCCCCCGCCAGGATCCGCGGCGCGCGAGCGCTCCGCACAGGATTTCGCGCCGCGCTTCAGGCGCTCAAGTCAAGATGAATCAAGGCTGAGGCACTGAAATGACGAACGGTGCGGCCGGAACGGAGCGGACGAGGCGCGCTGCGGCCCATCGGCGGCGATCCCTGCGCAGCGGTCAGCGGCGGTGGCAGCACACCGCCGCTGGCCACAGCGATCGGCTGAGGTACGACGCCCCAAGGCACCCGGCGCCGCTGCCCTGAAGGCAACCCGCCGTTTCGCGCCCAGCACCGCGCCGGGGCGGCGACGAGCGCTCCCGGCACGCCCGCTCGCTCGTCCCACAGCCTCACCTCCGGGGTACGCGCACGCGGCCTGAAACCGAAACCCGCCCCCGCAGAGCTCCCACGACCGTCCAGGACAGCCTTCGTCGTGACCTTGCCCTCACGGGCGCGCAATGTGCTTGCAATTTTAGCATCAGGCTGTCCAGAGCACCATCCTCAGGCGCTGTGGGAGACAATTCGCCCCACGTGTGGCGATTTTGTTTCCCCAACCTCCACCGTGGAGCGGCCGGCTGTTGTGTCCGCGGTGAGCGCACACACGGAAGTGTTGCTGGCATGATGCCTGCTCTCCGTGGTAGCTGACTGTAGGCATCACCGATATCGAAGGAGCCAGGCATGATTTCAACCCCGATGACGCCGACCGAAGATCTGGTCCCCCTCCCGCAGCGGAGGGCCTCCCTCGAGTCATCAGCCTCCATCGCTGAGGCGTGCGAGCTAGCCCGGCGGCTCGCAGACATGATCGAGCGCCTCAGGTTCTGCACCCCGGAGGGCGATCAGGCCCAGACCCTCCGCATCGCCGAGGGGATGGCGCGGAGCGTGGCGGACGCCGTGAGCGACGTCATGCTCAGCCGCCGCAGCCACGTGGCCTAGCCCAGCAAACACACGCCCACCGCAGCAAGGCCGAGACGGGGGGGCCCACTCCCGGCCTGGAGAACAGCATGGACCAGAAGCGCAAGGGATTGCGACCGGGGGAGCCTTACCCGCTCGGCGCGACATGGGACGGCGTTGGAACGCAGTTCGCGCTGTTCTCGGAGAACGCCGAAGCGGTCGAGCTGTGCCTCGTCGACGACGAGGGGAACGAGCAACGCCTGCCGATGCGCCATCGCACCTCGCTGGTCTGGCACGTCTACGTGCCGGACGTGGGACCTGGGCAGAAGTACGCCTATCGCGTGCACGGCCCGTGGGCGCCCGAGCGAGGGCTGCGCTTCAACCCCCGGGCGCGCCTGCTCGATCCCTACGCGAAGGCGCTCGCGTCGCGGGTCCGGTGGGAGGCCAACGCGTTCGCCCACCGCAGCGGCGAGCCGGACGGCGATCTCGTGATGGCCGACGGCGAGGTGCTCGGCCCCCCGCTCGGCGTCGTCATCGATCCCTCGTTCGACTGGAGCGGAGATCGGCGCCCGTGCGTGCCGTTCCACCGCAGCGTCATCTACGAGGCGCACGTCCGCGGCCTGACGATGCTGCACCCGGAGGTCCCGGAAGAGCTCCGCGGGACCTACTTGGGCATCGCCCACCCGGCCATCATCGGGTACCTGCGGTACCTCGGCATCACCGCCATCGAGCTCTTGCCCGTGCACGCCTTCGTGCACGAGAAGTTCCTGCTCGACAAGGGGCTCCGGAACTACTGGGGCTACCACTCGATAGGCTTCTTCGCTCCGGACGTCGACTACCGCGCGGGCGCCGAGCTGGCGTCCGAGGTCCGGCAGTTCAAGGAGATGGTGAAGGCGCTCCACGCCGCCGGCATCGAGGTCATCCTCGACGTCGTCTACAACCACACGGCCGAGGGCAACCACCTCGGCCCGACGCTGAGCCTGCGCGGCATCGACAACCCGACCTATTACCGGCTCGTCCCCGGCAACGAGCGCTTCTATTTCGACTACACGGGCACGGGCAACACGCTCAACGTGCGCCACCCGCAGACGCTCCAGCTGATCATGGACTCGCTGCGGTACTGGGTCCTCGACATGCACGTGGACGGGTTCCGGTTCGACCTGGCGGCGGCGCTGGCGCGCGGCCTCCACGACGTCGACCAGCTCTCGAGCTTCTTCACGATCATCCACCAGGACCCGGTGCTCAGCCAGGTGAAGCTCATCGCCGAGCCCTGGGACGTGGGCCCCGGCGGCTACCAGGTGGGCAATTTCCCGGTGCGCTGGGCGGAGTGGAACGGCCGCTACCGGGACACGCTGCGCGACTTCTGGCGCGGCGCCGGCGGCGTCGCCTCCGATCTCGGGTTCCGGCTCACGGGGAGCAGCGACCTCTACGAGAACAGCGGGCGCAAGCCGTACACGAGCATCAACTTCGTCACGGCCCACGACGGCTTCACCCTGGCCGACCTCGTCTCGTACAACTGCAAGCACAACGAGGCGAACGGGGAGGGCAACTGCGACGGCGCGGACGACAACCGCTCGTGGAACTGCGGCGCCGAGGGGCCGACCGACGACCCCGAGATCCTCCGGCTGCGCGCACGCCAGATGCGGAACATCATGGCGTCGCTCCTCTTCTCGCAGGGCACGCCGATGATCCTCCACGGCGACGAGCGGGGGCGCACGCAGGAGGGGAACAACAACGGGTACTGCCAGGACAGCCCGCTCACCTGGCAGCCGTGGACCTGGGACGAGCCGTCGCGCGCGCTCCTGGAGTTCACGCGCAAGTGCCTCCGCATCCGGCACGAGCACCCCGCGCTCCGGCGCTCGACGTTCTTCAAGGGGCGCGCGATCCGCGGCGGCAAGGCGTACGATATCCAGTGGTATCGCCCCGACGGGGAGCTGATGACCGACGAGGACTGGTCGAACCCCTGCACGAAGTGCCTCGGGGTGTTCCTGTCCGGAGAGGGGCTGGACGACGTGGACGAGGCCGGCGATCGGCTGGTCGACGACGACTTCGTCCTGCTGCTCAACGCGTCGGAGTGCGACCTGACGTTCCTGCTCCCTTTCGACGACGATCCAAGGCCGTGGCAGCTCCTCGTCGACACGCAGGACGACGCGGCCACCGAGGCGCGGAAGGGCGGGGAAGAGACGGCGCTGATCGCGCGCTCGCTCAAGCTCTTCCTCCGGAGCCGGCGCGGCGCCTGAGCGGCGCGCCGCGCCTCAGAATCCGTTGTAGGCGCCGAGGAACAGGGGGGGCCCGGCGAACGCCGCGTCGAGGAGCGCGGCCGCCTTGGCGCTGCCCACCACGAAGCCCTGGCTCAGGAGATCGCGCGCCGACGTGGCGCCGAAATAGATCTGCGTGAGCCGCTCGATGGATAGCGAGAGGCGGTCGCCCGCCGTGCTGCCGGGCGCCGTCTGGACGCCGCGGGCCGCGAAGGTGACGTCGAAGGCGCGCGGCGCGTCGGTGAACACGGGGTCCTCGACGTCGAGGCCGATGGCGCCGCGGACGCCGTGCTTCCGCGGCGACGGGTGCAGCGCGAGCGCGGCGGCGACGTCGACGATGCGCCCCATCGCGCCGGCCGCCGTCAGGCCGAGGACGTTGCGGCGGTGCGCCGTGTGCACGGGCGGGCACAGGCCGGGGTGCCGGGCCGCCGTCTCGTACACCATCGGCTCGTCGCGGATGCCCGGCTCGTCGAGCAGCGGCGCGCCGTAGCCGCGCGGCAGCACCAGCTCCACGACCTCGTACTGATCGCCGAGCGCGCCGAGGAAGCCGATGAGCCCGCGGTACGCGCCAGGCGTCGGCGCGCGGAGCTCGCGGACGAGCAGCTGCTGGACGCCGTAAGCGCCGCCCTCGGGCACGTCGAAGAGCAAGTAGCCGGCGATCGCCTTGGAGCCCGGATCGACGTAGACCGCGCCGCTCGGGGAGCGCTTGAACACGCGCACGTCCCACCAGTAGTCGCTCCGCGAGAGCTGCCCCGTGGTGTCGGCCCGCGCGAGGTCGTAGGCCTGCTTGATGAGCGGCTCGTCCCGCGGGCGGGAGAAGGCCCGCACGTGGCGGCGCAGCACCGAGTCCGGGAGCCGGTCGGGCGAGGTGCGCACGACGTCCCGGAGCTCGCACACGCCGAAGCCGAACCTGCGGTAGAACGAGAGCCGGGACGGGTGGAGCAGCGTGAGCGCCTCGCCGCGGCGGCGCATGCGGCGGAGGCTCTCGCGGACGAGCCGATCCGCGATGCCCCGGCGGCGGAACTCCGGGAGCACCGCGACGGACGCGAGGCCCTGGAAGGGGACGTCCGCGCCCGCGAAGCTCATCGTCAGGTCGAGCGAGGAGACGTGCCCGACGAGCTGGCCGTCGGTCTCGGCGACGATCACGTTGTCGAGGGCGAGGTGCGCGTGCTCGGTGAAATACCGCAGCCACGCCTCCGGATCGCCCGCCTGGAACGCGCGGTAGGCGACCGTGGCGAGCGTGCCCTCCTCGCCCTTGCGGGCGCTGCGAAACACGAGCTCGTGGTTGGAACGGCTCGGGATGCGGGCGCGCGCCATGGCGGCTAGGCTAGCCCGCTTCGGGAGGCGCGCCCACAGGGCTCGGCGGTCCGGCGGCCATGGCCCGGTGGAGCGCGTCCGCCATCTCCTCGGCCGAGCCGAAGCGGCCGGTCGGCTCGCGGGACAGCGCCCTGACGAACCACGCGTCGAGGGCAGGCGTGACGTCGGCGGAGCGCTCGCTCGGGAGCGGGAAGATGCCGATACGGATGGCGCCGAGCAGCGCCTCGAGCCCCTTCTGCTCGAACGGCGGCGCGCCGGTGAGCGCCTGGTACGCCATGACGGCCACGGACCAGAGGTCCGAGCGGCCATCGACCCGCTTCGGGTTGAAGAACTGTTCCGGGCTCATGTAGACGAGGTTTCCGACGACCGCGCCCGTGGCCGTCAGCGTCGTCCCGTCGGGGTCGACATCCCCCCTGGCCACGCCGAAATCGAGCAGCTTGACGCAGGTGCTCCCGCCGTCGTCGGCGAGGAAAACGTGCTCCGGCGTGATGTCCCGGTGAATGATTCCGAGCCTGTGCGCCGCGGTGAGGCCCTTGCAGAGCTGCGAGACCATGGAGACCGTCTCCTGCAGGGACAGGCGCCCGGCGCGCGCGAGCCGGTCGGACAGCTCCTCACCGCGCAGCAGCTCCATGACGATGTACGGGAGGCCGCCGCCGGCGACGCCGTGCTCGTAGACCTCGGCCACGTGAGGGCTCTTGATCCTCGCCATGAGCGCGCCCTCGCGGTGGAACCGGGCGACCGCGATCGGATCGGTCGCGAGCGACGCGGAGATGAACTTGACGGCGACGTCCTTGCCGAGCCCGAGGTGGTGCGCTGCCCAGATGCTGCCGACACCCCCCATCCTGAGGAGGCTGACGAGCGAAAGGTGCGGCGCTACGTGGGACCCAGGCTCAAGCCGCATAGACGATCAGTATGCATGACGGTCCCTAGTCTGGCCACTGACGGAGCCGCGGATCCGCGCACGGCGCCGCGCGGCTCAATACAGCCCCTCGGGTGGCCGACCATCGGACATGAACTTCTTCGCCACGGCCGCGATCCGACGCGCGCTGAGCTCCCGCCGGACGGGAACGACATAGGTGAGCAGCGCCTCGAGGTACGCGCCGTCGGGCTGCGGATCGGACGACTCGAGGCGCCTGAGCGCCTCGAGCGTCTTCACGGCGTGCGCCGTGAAGATCGGCCTCACGGCGGCGTCGAGCGCGGCGAACGGCGCGAGCTCCGCGAAGGCGCGGAGCCGTCCGTCG
Organism: Sorangium sp. So ce836; assembly: GCF_028553905.1. Taxonomy (NCBI): domain Bacteria; kingdom Pseudomonadati; phylum Myxococcota; order Polyangiales; family Polyangiaceae; genus Sorangium; species Sorangium sp. So ce836. The sequence continues at coordinate 2,456,381 of NZ_CP102233.1, forward strand.
GCGTCGAGTTCGCGCGCGATCGCGAGCGCCCCGCCGACGTCGCGCGCCTCCGCCGCCTGGCGCAGCGTGCCGCCGGGCGCGCGCGCCGTCAGCGCGGGCGGCGCGGCGGCGTCCGCGCTGCGGAGCTTGCCGACGAAGCCGGCGGCGAGCACGGCGAGCTGCGCGGCCTCGCGCGGGGAGGCCTCGCGCCCGAGCGCGGCCGCCGCCTCGGCGAAGGTGACGGCGTGGGTGACGTCGAGCACCCCGACCTCGGCGTCGAGGCGCTGCTCCCAGGCCGAATCGAAGCGCGCGAGGCGGACGGCCGCGGCGTGGCCGATCGCGACGAGCAGCGCGAGCGGGCCGGCGCCGCGCGCGAGCCAGCGCACGGTCGCCTCCACGGCCGGCCGCTCCCCGGCGAGCACCTCCGCCTCGAAGGCGGCGCGCTCCGCCGGGTCGAGCGGCGCGGCGCCGGCGGCGCCCGGGCCGGCGCCGCTCGTGCCTGTGGGCGCCTCGGCGCCGGGCAAAGGCAGCTCGGCGAGGCGCGCGAGCGCGGCGCGCGTGGCGGCGAAGGGGGGCAGGCTCGTGTCGGCGGTGGCCCAGGCGAGCTGCACCGTCGAGGCGGCGAGGACCTCGTCGGCCGCGGACGAGAACCGCTCGGCCAGCTCGAGCGCCTTCGCGAGGAAGATCGCGCCGTGCCCGTAGTCGTAGAGGTGCTGCGCGACGAAGGGCAGGAGCGCCCGGCGCGCGCCGGCGGCGCCGCGGACCTCGACCAGCTCGCGCATCCGCGCCTCGGCCTCGTCGCGCCGCTCCGCCGCGAGCGCCTCGCTCACCTTCGCCGGCTCGTCGAGCTCGAAGTCGACGATGCGCGCGAGCGGCGAGCGCGCCGTCGCCCGGCCGGCGCCCTTGCCGCGCGGGTCGAGCCGGGCCGACGCCTCGCCGATCGCGTGGGCGGCGATCACGAACGCCTCCTCGGCGGGGACCCAGCCGCGCTCGACCCAGGCGCAGAGATCCGAGAGCAGCGCGAGGCCGTGATCGAAGCCGTACTCGGCGCGCTCGGCCCCGTCCTTGGCGAGCACCTCGAACGCGAGGTGGAGGCTGCCGAGGCCGGTCTCCATGCGGTGGAGCCCGAGCGAGCCCAGCCGGAGGCCGTCGCGCAGGGCGCGCGCCGGGTCGTCGCGGAGGATCGCCTCGCGCAGGCTGGCGACGAGGCGCCGCACCTCGGCCGCGGTGTCGACGGCCCGGTTGAGCAGCACGCGGCCGCCGTCGACGCGGGTGGCGTAGCGCCGCACCGGCTCGCCGCCGAACGTGCAGGCGCCCGAGGCGACGTCGAACTTCCAGTTGTGCCACGCGCACGTCAGCACGCCGCCGCGCAGCGCGCCCTCGGAGAGCGGGTAACCCTGGTGAGGGCAACGATCGTCGAGCGCGTGGACCTCGCCTCCCCGGAGGACGCAGGCGAAGCGCCGCCCCGCGTCGTCCTTGCGGAGCACGGGCTCCTCCGCCGGAAATTCGGAGAGGGGGCCCAGATCGATCCAGTCCGGCTTCATGGCTTCCCTGCGCTGCGGCGCGCGGCACGTCCGATCGCGGGGTGCGTCGCGCCAGCGACGCGCATGGTAGCCGAGAGCAGGGCGGGGAGGGACCGCGAACCCCGGGCGCGCCTGGCGGAGACGCGGGAGCGCCCGCGCCGGTCGATCACCCCTTCACGCACAGGACCTGCCGGAGCTCCGCGACGATCTCCACGAGATCGCGCTGGTCCTCCATGACGCGCTCGATCGGCTTGTAGGCGGAGGGGATCTCGTCGAGGACGCCGCCGTCCTTGCGGCACTCGACGCCGGCCGTCTGCGCGGCAAGGTCCTTCGTGGTGAAGCGCCGCTTCGCCTCGCCGCGGCTCATCTTGCGGCCCGCGCCGTGCGACGCGCTCTCGAACGCCTCGGGGTTGCCGAGGCCGCGGACGATGTAGGAGCGCGTGCCCATCGAGCCGGGGATGATGCCGAGCTCGCCCTTGCCGGCGCGGATCGCGCCCTTGCGCGTCACGAGCACCTCCTCGCCGAAATGGATCTCTTCTGCCACGTAGTTGTGATGGCAATAGATGGCTTCCTGGATCTCGAGCTGCGGGAAGTGCCGCCGGAGGACGCCCTCGGCGAGGTGGAACATGGCCTCGCGGTTCGCGCGGGCGTAGCGCTGCGCCCAGAAGAGGTCGCGCCGGTAGGCCTTCATCTCCGGGGTGCCGGCGAGGAAGACCGCGAGCTCGCGGTCGGGCAGGTCTCGGTTGTGGGCGAGCTTCTTCGCCGTGGCGATGTGGATCTCGGCGAGCTCCTTGCCGATGTTGCGCGAGCCGGAGTGGAGCATCAGCCACACGCCGCCGTCCGTGTCGAGGCAGAGCTCGATGAAGTGGTTGCCGCCGCCGAGCGTGCCGAGCTGACAGCGCGCCTTCGTGAACAGCCCCTGGACCTTCGGGGTCAGGCTCGCGAACTCGTCCCAGAGCGGCAGGCCCGCGAACCCCTTGAGCGGCGTGTCGTGGGCGGCGAACCCGACGGGGATCGCCCGCTCGAGGTCGCTCCGGAGCCGCTTGAGGTCGTCGGGCAGGTCGGCCGCGGTGAGGTTCGTGCGGAGCGCGCCCATGCCGCAGCCGATGTCGACGCCGACGGCGGCGGGCGCGACGGCGTCCCGCATGGCGATGACCGAGCCGACGGTCGCGCCCTTGCCGAAGTGGACGTCGGGCATCGCGGCGACGTGGTGGAACACCCAGGGCAGGGCGCTGATGTTGCGCAGCTGCTCCAGCGCGACCGGCTCGACCTCCTCCGGCCGGGTCCACAGCCTGATGTCCACGTTCTTGCCCTTGATCTGCGCCGGTCCCATCCGGGAAGCGTAGCGCGCGGCGCGCCGGGCGGCGAAGGGCGGGGAGGGAGGAAGGAGAGGGCAGGGGAGGCGCGCGCCGCCTCCCTCGCGGGTCACGGGAGGAGGTTCGAGGCGTCGAGGTCGAGCTGGTGGACGCCGTACCGATCCGCGGCGACGAGGACCTCGTCGCGCGCCGGATCGAGCAGCACCCGGGGGGACCACGCGCCGTGGAAGAACGCCTGCGCCACGGGGCTCCGCGGGTCGTCGTAGTCGACCATCAGCGTGCCGCCGTACATGTTGAAGAACGCGCGGCGCTCGGCGGCGTAGGGCATGAGCGTCGTCCAGCGGTCGACGGGCGTCTCCGAGAGGACGTCGAACCCGGTCGACGTCCTCGTGCGGCTGGCCCTCAGGATCGCGAAGCTGCCGGGCTCGTCGCCGTGGCTCCATCGCCAGTACGTCGGCCAGCTCCGCTCGGCGTACGTCAAGAGCGCCCTCTGGTGCTGATCGATGAGGACGGTGTCGCCGAGCGCCTTGCCGGTGAGCTCCTGGTGATTGTCGAGGTGCGCGAGCCCGCCGTGCAGCGTCGATTTCGCGAGCGCCGGCTCGATGAAGTAGGGCCCCCACACCCGGTCGCGCGTGAACACCTTCGTGCCGCGGATCGCGAGGGCCTCGCCGGGGATGTTGATCGCCGGGCCGAGGGCGGGCGCCCCCGGGTGGGACAGGTCGACGCGCCGGAGGAAATAGCGCGCGTGGGGGCGCGGGTCGTGGGGCACGGCGGCGGGCCGCTTGACGGAGATGTAGACGTCGCCCTCGTGGGAAAGGGAGCTCACGGCGTCCTCGTCGGCCGGGAGCGCGAGGGCGGGCGCCAGGGTCGGGTGATCCGGGTCCGAGAGGTCGACCACGTGGACGCTCATCTGCCGGATCTGGCGGCCCACGTCGCCGGCGTAGCAATACGACTCGATCAGCCCGTCGAGCGCCGCCTCGTCGAGGACCGGCGCGCAGGCGTCCTTGGCGCCGAGCCGCGTGGTGCACGCGGCGAACCCGCCCGCGCAGTACTCCGGCCCGCCGTCGATCGACTGGCAGGTGCGCTGCCCCGTGTAGTACGTGCAGCCGTCGAGGCCGGTACAGGCGTCGTCGCCGTGAGCGTACGCGACGTGCGAATCGCACTGATCGCCCGGGCCGAGATCGCGCCAGACGTCGGTCTTGCGCGTGAACGTGAGCGACCTGTTCGTGACATGGACCCTCGTCGGCTGGTCATAGGAATCATCGTAGGAAGCGCCGTAGGTCGGGGGCAGGGCCGTCGTGACGAGCTGGCCCGCCGCCCGCGGCCTTCGCGGGTCCGAGAAATCGACGACGCTGATCGTGGTCTCGTAGTCCGGCCAGCTCACGTACCGGGAGGTCACGACGGCGAGCAGGTCGTCGCCGATCTTGTAGTAGCTCGCGTCGGGCGTGACCGGGATGGTCGCGAGCGGCGTCGCGAGGCCGGCGTCGTCGTCCGCGTCGATGACCTCTGCCAAGGCCATCTCGTCGGGCTCGCGCTGCGAGGAGTCCTGCTCGGGGTTGCGGATGCGCACGCGGATATCGCCGTACGCGAAGATCGCGTTGTAGGAGGGCGCGAGATCGAGGGCGCCGAGCCGCTCCGGGGCGTCGAGATCGCGCTGATCGTAGAGGCTGAGCTGCGTCTCCGACACGTTCGCCGCGGTGCTCGGGTCGACGCGGAACGAGCGGCGCACGGGGGAGGCGTGGCTCATCACCCCGCGGCGGGTCAGGGTCGCGCCCGAGAACGTGAAGATCTGCACGCCAGACTCGTGCTTCCACGCGCCGCTCGTCCTGTGATAACCGGTGAACGGCAGCAGCACGAGGCCCGTCTCGGTCTCGCCGGTCGGCGCCTCCACGCTCACGGCGTCGTCGAGCACGGTGAACGCGCGGTGATCCCAGCTGGCCTCCGACCAGCTCCAGGCGCCCTCGTCCCCGCTCACCTCGGCGCGCGCGAGCATCGGGCTCGGATGGGTCAGGTCGGTGATGTCGTACAGGCTGGCCGCGAGCCTGCGCGTCCCGCCCTCGTCGCTCACGCCGACCCCGATGAGGCGGGTCGCGCCGAGCACCGGGCGGAAGAAGTCGCTCCAGCCGGAGACGATGAGCTCGCTCTTCTCCTCGATGTTCCCCTCGGGATCGATCGAGAACGCGTGAAAGGGGTCCACGCGGAGGTGGGTGACGGCGAACGCCCGGTCGTCGAGGAAGACCGCGCCGAAGAGCGGCTGTCCGTCGCCGAAGTCCTCCTCGTCGATCGGCGCGAGGTTGTCCGGATCCGAGGCGTCCCACGTCTGCAGGTGGCTCGCCCCGCCACCCCACTGCGGGCCGGAGAAGACGCGCAGCATGTCGTCGCGGAAGTCCATGTGGAACTGCGAGCGCACATAGCCGTCCACGGTGACCGTGTCGCGGAGCGCCATGGAACCGTCGACGCTCGAGATGTCGACGAGCGACACCTGGCTGTTCTCGCGGTCCCAGCCCTCGGGCCCCCGCGCCACGAGCAGGACGTCTCCCGCGCCGTGGATGTCCGTCACGTACCCGCCGAGATCGAGCTGGCTGCGCTCCACGAGCCCGCCCTGCGTCACCTCGAAGCTCTTGATCACAGCCTCGTTGTGCCACTCGTACTGATCGTTCCCGAGATCCGTCCACCCCCAGTTGGTGCTGGCCACGTAAAGGGCGTCCCGGGTCGCGCCGTTCGCGTAACGGCTCGTCTGAATGGCTCCAGGTACATCGAGCTGTGACAGGAGCTCGGGCGCGTTCCGGTTGGAGATATCGATGAGCAGGACGGCTCCGCCCGCCCGGCGATCCATGATGAGGCTGCCCGGGGTGGCGCGGAGCCCGACCCAGTCGTTCAGCAGCACGATCGCGCGGTCGCCATCGACGTACATCTCGACCGGCGTCCCGGCGACCGGCATCTGGCCGACCATCGCCGGGCTCTCCGGATCGTGGATGTCGATGACCTGCAGGCCCCGGTAACCGTTGAGGTTCAGGAGATGCCCGTCCTCGATGACCCGGTAGATGTCGCCCTCCTCGAGCTCGGTCTGCTCTTCTTCCTCTTCTTCTTCTCCTTCTTCTTCTTTTTCCTCTTCTTCTTCCCCGTAAACCATCGTGGGCAGATCGTCCGCCGATACGAACGACGTGCTCCCGCCGAGGGGCTCGGCGTCTTCGGTCGTATCCTCCGCGGCCGCTCCGGCAATGCATCCCGGACCGATCGCGAGGAGGGCCGCCCCGAGCCATGATGTTAACGCTGTATTGCGTCGTGTTGAAAAGAGCATTCCGCCACCCGAATCCTTTCGTCTCAGACCCGATGAGGGCACGAAACCCATGTAGTTCGCCGTCTCCGCGCTATCGGCGCAAGCGATGAATCACCCGGGAACATCTAGGAGTCTTGCTGTCGCGCGGCCGTCACAGGCGGCTGTGGGCTCGCCGCGCGCACGGCGCGCACGGCACGCGCGGCGCGTACACGCGGCGCCGATGTGAGCATCGAGTGGCGACGACAGGGGGCGAGCGCCCGACCTACGGGGTGCCGCGATCCCCGTTCGGCCTTGCGGGGCCTCGGGGTTCTTGGTACGCGTCGATATCGCTGCTTCCGGGGTACTTGTCCATGCCGTCTTCACGCGCCCTCTCCACCGCAACCCTTTTGGCCGTGGCCGCCGTGTCCTCCGCGCTCGCGATCGGTTGCGATAGCCGCAAGCCCGCCGAGGAGGCCGCGGCCGGGAAGCCCGACGCCGCCGCGCCGGCCGCGTCGACCGGCGCCCCGGAGGTCCGGAAGGCCGCCGCGATCCAGGGCGACGACCGCTTCGCGGCCCAGATCGCGGCGAATCTGCCCCGGGTGCCCGACCCGGCGATCCAGGTCCCGGCGGGCGGCGGCGCGGGCGCCGAGCTCGACAACGACACCTTCCGCGATCGCACCGTCGCCTTCGTCCGCCAGGTGGCCGCGGGCGGCGACAAGGTGACGTGCGATCTGTCCCTGTCGTCCAAACGGCCCTTCCGCGCCGTCGTGATGGGGTTCCAGGAAGGGAAGCAGATCGCCCGTGGGGAGGCGTCGGACGCGGGGCTCTGCGTCGCGCTGAAGGAGGCCGCGCGACGGGCCGTGGCCGCGGCGGGGGGCGCGCGCGAGGCGCTCGCCGGCGCGCGGCTCGTCGTGGAGCTGCCGGATCATCACGAGTCGATGATCGAGAGCGTCGAGCGCAAGGGGAAGGGCCTCGAGCTCACCCAGGGGCTCGTGCCGGTCCGCGCCCTCGACAAGGCCCTCCTCGCGAAGCGCATCGAGGACGGCAAAGGCTATCTCTTGCGCGTCATCGATCCGACGCACAAGGGGGTTCACAAGTACTACCACGCGCCCGCCGACCGGTTCGAGGACGAGCTCCACACGATCTACACCGCGTCCACGGCGCTGACCCTGCTGAAGCTGCACGCCTACAAGCCCGACCCGCGCCTGCTCCGCACGGCGACCGAGGCCGCCGGCTTCGTGATGGGCATGCAGAGCCACGAGACGCGCGATCGGACGGCCGGCGCCTACTTCTACGCGTTCGATCTGGAGCGGAAGCGCCCCGAGCGCCGGCTGGTCGTCGGCACGGCGTCGAAGTCCATCTTCACGCTGATCGAGCTCTACAACGTCACGAAGGAGAAGAAGTACCTGGAGTCCGCCGTCCTCGCGGCCGACTGGCTGATCTCGATGCAGCGGCCGGACGGCAGCGTGCGCTCGGCCCTGGTCGGGCAAGAGGGCGGCGCGTGGAAGGTCCAGGGGAAGGAGTCGACGCTCTACACGGGACAGGTCCTCTCCGCGCTGTCGCGCACCTACCGGGCCACGAACAACAAGAGGTACCTCGACGCCGCGGCCCAGACCGCGGACTTCCTGCTCGCCAGGATCGTCAAGAAGGGCTGTTTCCTCGGCGACGAGTACAGGAAGCCCAACCCGATCTCGAGCTCGTGGGCGGTCCAGTCGCTGCTCGACTTCGCCAAGGCGAGCGGCGATCAGCGGGTCGAGCAGACCGTGTTCCGCTGCGCCGACGACCTCGTGAAGCGGCAGTGGCGCAGGCCCGAGGACGCCTACCGCTACGGCCGCTGGCAGCGGTCGCTCTCGAGCAGCGGGAGCGGGTGGCTCGCCGAGGTGATGTCGGAGGTCCATCACCACTGCCGAACGAAGGGCATGGCGGGCTGCGACCGGTACAAAGACGCGGTGGTCGCGGCGATCCGGCAGATCTTGCAATACACCTATGGGCCCGAGAGCTCCTTCATGCTGAAGAACCCGAAGGCGGCCGCCGGCGGGGTGTTCTGGAGCGTGCGGGACCGCTACGTGCGCACCGACTCGGTGTGCCACGCGATGAACGCGTACCTCAACATGTTCGGCGAGCTCGGCGACGGGCCGCTGCTGACGCTCCCCGAGCGGCCCCTCGCCGAGCGGATGGCGCTCGCCGCGGAGGCGACGAGCGCGGGCGCGGCGGACGCCGGGGTCGCCGAGGAGGACGGCGAGGAGAGCGACGAGCCCGCAGCGGGGCAGTCCGGGCCCAAGGGCGACGATCCCGAGGAATGAGCGCGCGCGCTGGCGGGCCGGCGGCGCTCTGGAGCGCGCGCCGCGACACCGCGGCACCCTACCGGGCTCAGCGCTGGAGACCCCGTGGTCGCGCCCGCGGGGCGCTCCGCGCCAGCGGTCGAAACCGGGCGAGCCCGGCGCGGGGTGGTGTATAGGGATCCTGCGTGATCGACCCGACCGGGGGGCGCCGCAGGAGGTCCAGATCCGATGAGCAACGACGACGTGGACAGTGGGACAGGCGCGCTCTCCGGCGCAAACGAGGCTCCGCGGGCGGGCCGCGCGGGCGCGGAAGGGGCGGCGGGGGCGATGAAGATGGCCTCTGCGTCCTCGACGGCGGGCTCGACGGGCGTCGCGTTCGCCGAGGCCCTGGCCGCGCTCCGCGCGGGCCTCGGCGGCGAGCCGGATCATCTCTTCCTGAGCTACACCGAGGGCCACGATCTCGGCGAACTCGCGCGCGTCACGGCGGCGCTTCCGCCCTCGGTGCGGGTCCACGGGTCGAGCTCCTGCCTCTCGGTGATGACCGCCGCTGGCGTCCACGGCGCGCCGGGCGCCGGCCTGGCGCTGTTCGGCATCGCGGATGCGCGGGGCGCGTACGGCGCGGCGGCCGAGCCGATCGGGGATTCGCCGCGCGCCGCCGCCGCCCGCGCGGCGCGCCGCGCGATGGAGGACGCCGGCCGGGCGGGCAAGCCGCCGGCGCTGTTCTGGCTGACCGCGCCGCTCGGGGTGGAGGAGCAGGTCCTCTGCGGGATCGAGGACGCGGTCGGGGCCGACGTGCCGGTGTTCGGCGGCACCTCCGGGGCGAACTCGCTCGACGGGGCGCTGTCGCAGCTCGGGCGCGGGCAGGCGCACCGCGACGCGGTGCTGCTGTCGGCGTTGTACCCGTCGGGCGAGATCGCCTATGCGTTCGGCTCCGGCTACACGCCGACCGAGCACCGGGGCTGGGTCACGCGCTCGGAGGGGCGGCGGGTGCCCGAGATCGACGGGCAGCCGGCGGCGGAGGTCTACAACCGGTGGACCGGCGGCAGGTTCGCCGCGCAGCTCGGCGGCGGTTCCATCGCGGCGGAGAGCGCGCTCAGCCCGCTCGGCCGGCCTTCCGGCTGGGCCGGCAAGGCCCCCCAGTTCCTGCTCATCCACCCGAACGCGGTGGACCAGGACAACGCGCTGACGTTCGGCGTGCACATCAGCGAGGGCGACGAGCTCGTGCTCATGAAGGGGTCGAGAGAGGGCCTGCTCGATCGCATCACGGCCGTCGCGGGCGCCGCGCTGGAGGCCGCGCGGCCTTCGTTCCAGCCGCAGGGCGCGCTCGTGATCTTCTGCGCCGGGTGCATGCTCGCGGTGCGCGACGACATCGGCCGCGTGGTCCAGGGGATGAGCGCCGCGCTGGGGCCGACGCCGTTCCTCGGCATGTTCACGTTCGGAGAGCAGGGGTGCTTCGTCCGCGGCAAGAACCAGCACGCGAACCTGTCGATCGCCGTGGTCCTGTTCGGGCAATCGGCGTAATCGGCGTAATCGGCGTAGATGAAGCCGCGGCGTACGGCGGCGATAGCGCCGCTCCAGGAGTGATTCGATGTCTCAGGTGAAGATTTACGGGATCAAGGACCGGCTCGACCCGGTGAAGGAGAAGCTGTCGCGGGTGATCCACGCCTGCGTCATGGAGGCGCTGGGGATGCCGCAGGACAAGCGGGCGCACCGCTTCTTCCCGATGGAGCGCGAGGACATGCTGGCGCCGGGCGGGCGCACCGACGCGTATACGATCATCGAGATCTCGATGATGACCGGGCGCACCGTGGAGACGAAGAAGAAGCTCGTGCGGCTCCTGTTCGACAGGATCCGGGACGAGGTCGGCATCGAGCACCAGGACATCGAGATCTGCATCTCGGAGTCGCCGCCCCACGACTGGGGGTTCCGCGGCATGCACGGGGACGAGGTCAAGCTGAACTACAAGGTCGACGTCTAGCGCGCCGATCTCGCTGAAATCCCGTGAAAATCGGTTCATGGGAAGAGGACCGCAAGGTCGCAAGGGACGCAAGGGGAAGAGACGGATCCAATTCCATCCCTGTCCCCTTGCGCCCTTGCTGTCTCTTCTGTCGCTTCACGCCGTCCGCTCGCGCGCGTGCGGCCCGGTCGGCGGCTCGACGTCGCGCCCGAGCCACGCGCGCGCGAGCTCCCTCACCCGCGCGTTCGCCGGCACCTGCTCCATGTAGCGGAGCCGCACGGCCGCGTCGGGGATCTTCCGGGCGCGCTCCTCGACCGCGCGCAGCGCCTGCTCGATCGCGGCCCGCGCGCGCGCCGTGTCCCCGCCGGCGAGCTGCGCCTCGCTGATCGCGAGGCGCAGCGGGATCTCGCTGTACCCCAGCGAGCCGCCGAGCGCCGCGAGGCAGCCCAGCCCCTCCTCCGAGGCCTGCCGGGCGGCCTCCGCGCACCCCTCCCGGAGCAGCGCCTGGATGAGCGTCCGGTAGACCAGCGGCCGGTAAAACCGGTCTCGCTGCAGGACCGCGAGCGCCTTCTCCGCCTCCTCGCGCGCCTCCGGGAAGCGGCCCCGCGCCACGAGGACCCGCGCCAGCGCGCCGTGCGCCGGCCCCACGGTCGCCTCCATGGCGCCGATCTCGATGAGCTGGTTCGCCAGGTCCGTGATCTCGTCCAGGTGCTCCGGCGCGCAGCACTCCGAGAGGAGGATCAACAGCCACACACGGACGCTGGAGACCGTGAAAGCGTCGTTGATGCGCAGCGTGCGCTCCAGCGACTCCCGCAGCTTGCGCTCCGCCTCGGCGTGCTCGCCGAGCTCCGCCATCGAGAGCGCGGTCGAGCTCGCCGCGAACTCGCGCCAGCGCCAGGGGCTCACCTCGAAGAAGACCTCCTCCGCGCGCCGCGCGTCCTCGTACGCCTGCCAGGGATCGTCCCCGAGGAGCCGCAAGAACGTGGAGCGGCTGTAGCGCAGCTGCGCGTGCGCGAGCTCCTCGCTCTCGGGCACGCGGGTCGCGAGCTGCTCCAGGCGCGCCAGGAGGCGCAGCGACAGATCGCGCATGCCCCAGTGGCTCAGCGCCGTGATCGCCGTCGCCACGGGCATGCAGCACGCCGCCTCGCCCCCGGGCTCGGGCTCGCTGCTCATGATCGCGTTCACGAGGGGCTCCAGGTCGTCCGCCAGGCCGAGGTGGCCGGTCATCACCACCAGCCGGCCCACCGCCCTGTTCCAGGCGACGCTCCCCCGCGGCAAGAGCGACAGGGCCTCTTTGCCGATCTCCAGGCCCACGTCCCAGTCCTCGCGCAGGAAGCAGACGTCGAGCTTCATCCCGAGGAGCCGGCCCAGGATGTCGCCGCGCGGCCCGCAGGCGATGCCGCGCTCGACGCGCGAGAGCATGCCGTCGTAATCGTTGCTCCGGTACGACTGCTCGGCCGCTCGCAGGTAATACAGCGCGGCGCGCTCGAGATCCCCGCCGAGGTGCGCGTGCTCGGCCAGCACCATGGGGTCCGCCTCCCCCGCCTGCTCCAGGTGCGCCCCGGCGAGCTGGTGGCCGAGCCGCCGATCCTCCGCCGCGAGGAGGCCGTACGCGGCGTCGCGCACGAGGACGTGGCGAAACCGGTACTCCGCGTCGCCGGGGAACCGGCTGCTCCACTGCACCTCCACCATCTCGGAGCGGACCAGGCTCTCCAGCCATCGATCCGCCCCGTCGCCGCCGGCCGCCGCGCGCTCTTGCCCGAGCATGGCGAGCACGCCGCTGCGCCAGAACGTCTGCCCGAACACGCTCGCGCTGCAGAGCACCTTGCGCGCCTCCGGCTCGAGGCAGGACAGCCTGGCCTGGAGCATCGCCAGCACCGTGGCGGGCTGCCCCTCGGTCTTTCCCTCGACCACCGCGCGGATCAGCTCCTCCAGGAACAGCGCGTTGCCCGCGGCCTGCTCGACGATGCGCGCCACCAGGCTGGGCGGGACCTCGGCGCCGAGCACCGCGACCACCAGCCGCTCGGCCGCCTTCTTCGTCAGTCCGGCGAGCGGGACCCGGTGCACGACCCGCCCCTGCCACAGCTTCGGAAACACGTCGTGCACCTCGCGGCGCGCGAAGGCCAGCACGAAGAAGGCGCGCTCGCGCAGCTCGAGCAGGGCGGCGTCGACGAGCTTGACCGTGGCCGCGTCGCCCCAGTGCAGGTCTTCCAGCACGAGGAGGCAAGGGCGCGCCGCGGCCTCGGCGCTCAGCAGATCCATGAAGGCGCGGCGGATCTGCTCGCTCATGATCTTCGGATCGCTGCGCGCGGCGCTCAGCGAGGCGCTCGGCCGCTCGACCGCGATGCCGCACAGGGCCGCGATGAACTCGCTCACCCGCTCGGTGTCGGCCGGCGGGACGCGCTGGCCGACGCGCTGGCGGATCTTGGCCTCCTGCGCCGCGGGGGGATCCCCGACCTGCACGTCGCAGAGGCGGCGGAGCGCCTCGCCGAGCAGGGCGTAGGGCGAGCCGGCGCTCATCGGCGCGCCGCTCGCGAACAGCACCTCGAGGCCGGGCGACCGGGCGCGGAGGCGCCGGAGCAGCTCGTGCCGCAGGCGCGATTTGCCCATGCCGGGCGCCCCGATCACGAGCGCGCCGGACGGCGCCGCCTCCTCGATGCACCCGTCGATCGCGCCGAGCAGCATCGAGAGCTCCTGCTCGCGGCCGACGCAGGGCGTCGGGCGGCCGAGCAGCGGGCGCGACTCGTCGACGCTCGCGCGCTCGCCGGTCAAGGCCAGCTGCCCGCCCAGCGTCGTGATCAGGAAGCGCGGCTCGAGCAGCCTCGAGCTCAGCTCGTCCAGCCAGATCCCCGGCTCGAGCGCGGCGCCCTGCGGGTCGGGCTCGGCGGTCACCGTCGGCGCCGCGCCGCGCAAGAGCGCCACCGCCCGGTCGATCGCCTCTCCGGCGGGCACGCCGCCCTGGAGCAGCCCGCGGCCGGTGGTCAGCGCGATGCGGGCCTCGGGCCAGTGCTGCTGCACCTCGAGGGCGCAGCGGGCGGCCGTCGAGACCTGATCCACCGCGCTGCTCGCCGGCGACACGATCACGATCAGCGAGCCGTCCGCCAGCCACTCGGCGCGGCCGCCGAGGCGCGCGAGCCGGAAGCGCAGGGCGTCGCGCGTCGGGCGGGCCCAGGTCTGGGCCGTGGATGGCGGCAGCGTCTCGCTGGGGTGGCCGGAGGCCGGCACGGCGAGGACGACGCTGAGCAGCTGCATCGCCTCGCCGGTGAGCGCCCGGGGCGTCGGCGGCGGCGCGAGCACCGGCGCCGGCGCCTCGTCGCCCTCCTCCGGCAGCGTCAGGGCGGCGAGCTGCTCGCGGAGCGCCGCGGCGTCGCGCGGGCGCCGCTGAGGATCCTTGTCGAGCATCCGCGCGAGCAGCTCCGCCAGCGCGGGCGGCGTGTCCGGGCGCAGCGAGCCGACCGGGGGGACCTCGTCGAACAGGATCTTCGCGAGCACGCCCACCAGATCCCGGCCGGCGAACAGGTGCTTCCCGGTCAGGCACTCGAAGAGGACGCACCCGAGGGCGAAGACGTCGACGGCCGGCCCGAGCTCGCGGTCGCCGCGCGCTTGCTCCGGCGCCATGTAGCCGGGGGTGCCGACGAAGCGCCCGGTCCCCGTGAGCGTCATGCCGGCCGCCGCCCAGCGCGCGATGCCGAAATCGAGCACCGTGACGCCGTCGACGCGCTCGTCTCGCAAGAACAGGTTGCTCGGCTTGATGTCGCGGTGGACCACGCCCCGGCCGTGGGCGACGGCGAGCGCGTCGGCGACCCGCGTGAGCAGCGTCACGCACTCGGAGATGCGCAGCGGCCCGTGGTCGAGGCGCTCGCCGAGATCCTTCCCCGACAGCCACTCCATCGCGAGGAAAGGCCGGCCGTCCTGGGCTTTCCCGTGCGCCAGGTACGCGACGATGGCGGGGTGCCTGAGATCGGCCAGGAACCGCGCCTCCCGCAGGAAACGCTCGGTCTCCTCCGAGCGCGCGGCGTCCGCGTGCAGCAGCTTGAGGGCCACCGGCGCGCCCGTCGTCACGTCCCGGGCGCGAAATACCTCCCCCATGCCGCCCCGCCTGGCCAGCGTTTCGATGAGGAACCGACCCGCAACCAGAGAACCTTCGAGGAACGACACGGATCGAGCCCTCCACCATCACGGCCGCGCCGAGCGCGCGGCGTGACCGCCCGGTGCGCATGCGAGGATACCCAACTGGACCGCCTGGCGGATCGGTCGTTGCCTTGTTGCTGGGGCCGGCATTGCACTACAGCGAGCGGTGTGTCGGTGGACGCATTTGTGTCCAGGTGTGCACGTGGAGGCGTGCGCGCACACGCCCTGCGGCGTGCGCGCACGGGGCGTGGGCCGCGGCCGGACCGGCGAGCCGCGCGCGTCGGCGGATATTTCGCGGCACGAACGATGCTGGTCGCGGGATCGATGCTCACCCCGACGGAGGGGCGTTCCTTCATGTCGTCCCATGATGCCGAGTTGCTGCGCGACAGCTTCGAGCTCGTCGTGCAGCGTGATCACGAGTTCCCTCGCCTCGTGTATCGGGCCCTGTTCGAGCGGTACCCGCAGGCGAGGCGGCTCTTCACCCGCAACAGCCCCGGGGCGCAGGGCACGATGTTCGAGCGGGCGCTCATGGCGGTGCTCGACCACCTCGAGGACGACGTCTGGCTCACCGAGAAGCTCGGGCGGCTCGGCGCCCAGCACGCGGCCTACGGCGTGACCCCGGAGATGTACGAGTGGTTCGGCGAGGCGCTCGTCGCGGCGCTGTCCGAGGTGAGCGCCGCGGACTGGACCGAGGCGCACCGGGACGCGTGGACCCGCGCCTACCGCGTCATCGCCGCCCGGATGCGCGCCGGCGAGCGCGCGCCCGCCCGGGTCGCGCCGGGCGCGTGAGGCGGGCGCCGCCGCCCGCGCTGGCTCAGCCCTCGCTCGCCTCTTCGTCCGGCCCGGCGATGCCGTGGCGCTTCATGAGCCGGTAGAGGGCGAAGCGGTTCTTCAGCCCGAGGAGGCGCGCCGCGGTCGTCACGCTGCCCTGCGCCTCCGCGAGCGCGGCCTCGATCTCGGCGCGCCCGAGCGAGCCGGAGTCGGACGGCTGGGGCGGGATCGACTTGCCTGGATCCGTCTTGGGGCCGGCCCGGGGATCCGTCTTGGCGTCGCCCGCCTCCGGGCGGAGCACCGCGCAGAGATCGGGCGTGAGGGCGAGGAAGTTGTCGTGGCTCGACCCGAGGGCGATCCACATGAGCCGCTCCAGCTCGCGCAGGTGGTGCGTGTAGGGGTGGCGGAGCAGCGCCTCGATGAGCGCCGGCGCGATCCGCGGCTCGGCGAGCCGCTCGCCGCGGCGCTCGAAGAAGCGCTCGGTCAGCTCCGGGCTCTCCCGCGCGGCCGCGGCGAGCAGGTGCCGCAGGAGCAGCGGGATGTCCTCGCGGCGATCGGGCAGCCCGGGGACGCTCACGGTGATGAGGAATCGCGCGAGGAAGTCGTGCTTCATCGACTCGACGGGGCGGTTCGTCGCCGCGATGACGCGCAGATCCGAGCGGCGCACGCGCGACTCGCCGAGCCGCTGGTACTCGCCGTCGCGGTCGAGCACCCGCAGCAGGTGGGCCTGCAGGTGCGGCGGGAGCTCGCCGATCTCGTCGAGGAAGAGGGTGCCGCCGTCCGCCTCGCCGATGAGCCCGGGGCGCTCGGGGCTGCCGACGTTGGGGTAGCCCTTGGCCGTCCCGAACAGCTCGGCGTCGACCAGCCCCTCGGGGAAGGTCGCGGCGTTGCGCGCGACGAACACGTCCGCGCGGCGGCGGGAGAGCGCGTGGATGGCGCGCGCGGCGAGCTCTTTTCCGGCGCCGCTCTCGCCGCGCACGAGCACGTGGTTGCCGGACTGCGCCGCGAACGCGAGGGCGCCGCGCAGCGCCCACACGGCCGGGCTCTCCCCGACGATCCCGTGCGTGTCGGCGTCGCCGAACGAGAACCGCGGCGCCTCCTTGAGCGCCTGGATCACCTCGAGGCTCCACCGCCGCCGCACCACGAACAGCACGAGGGCGTTGTGCAGGGTGAGCGTGTCGCCGGCCTTCACGAGGCCCTGCGTCGCGGGCGTGCCGTTGATGAGCAGGGGGCAGCGCCCGATCGAGCGGACGGCGAGCAGCCCGTCCTCGGTGGGCGTGAGCTCGAGCTGGAGGCGCGAGATCCGCGGGCCTTCCAGCGGCGGCATCATGGCCCAGCCCACCGGCCGCTGACGGTGGAAGGCGAGGCGCGGCGCGCTGTCCTGGGACTGCGGCCCGCCGCGGCCGAGCACGCAGCGCCCCTCGACGAGCGCCGCCTCCCCGACGCGGTGCGGCTCCTCGCGCGACCAGGCGATGACCAGGTGGAAGAACTCCGGGGCCGGCTCCAGGTCGTTCCGGCCCCACAGGAGGCTTCGATCGGTCAGGGTCGTCGTGGACGTCACGGAGGAGATTCCGGAGCGTGATTTTATCACGGGAGGCCGACTCCGACATCGGTAACGTTCCGGGGGGCGGGCCGGGCCCATCCGCACTGCGCGGGCAGCCGCTGCCGTGGAGGCGGCGGCTGGGCGTGCGCGCGCGGGGTGGCCGGAGCTGCCCCTGGAGAGACTCTCCCCCGCCGAGCCTGACGTGCTCCGCGAGGACGAGGCGGATCGTGCAGCGCGGAGAGGCCGGCGCGGGCGCGGACGGCGCCGCGCGCCTCGGTCGCTCGTCCGGCGCGCCGTCCTCCTCCGCGCCGGTCTCGCCTTCCTCTTCACCTCCGGTGGACGCGGCGCCGCGGGAGACGCGGGATCCCTACGGCTCGTCGATATAATAGTGGCCGATGAAGAACAGCATCTCGTCATCCGTCGTGTAGCCGCCCACCAGATTGCACGGGCGTCCGTCCTCGCAGCGCTTCACGGTCGCAGGATCCCTCAGTCCGTTGTCGAAGACGGCGCAGTACTTGAATGTGCGGGACGCGTCGTCTTCCTCGTCCAGGGCGAGGGGCGTCTTATACTCCTTCCTGACCGGATCGCTATAGATCGTGCTGGTGTAGTCCGGAGGATCATCGTTCGGGAGGCATCCGTTGTCCGGGCTGCACTCCGGATCCTGAGGGGGCTCCCAGGTCCTCCACTGCACTCCGCGTTGGTGCATATGAGAGGATATATCGGTGACCCTGGAATATCGTGGCAGCGTGAAGCCGGCGCAGTACTCCCGGCTCTCGAACGGAGGGACATCCATCGCGAAGATGAACCTGCTGTCGCCGAAGCCCTGGAACATGAACTTGCGCGACTCGGGGCGCGCAAAGCGCAGGTTGAGATAGTGCTCGATGGTCGTGTCTTTGCGTGTAAGGTTGAATCCGTGCGAGTTCCAGAAGATGTATCCTCTGCGGGGCAGGGTGTCGTACACCCCCTCGTGCAGCGGACCGCCGCTCACGGGCTCCTGTGCGCCTCCGACCGGTGTGAGCAGCTCGGGGCTCATGGCGATCGACGGAAGGTAGTCCCAGCAAGCGACCGAGTCTCTCGGCGGCGACGTGCAGGCGCTGCGGGGCCCGCAGTCGGCGCCGCTCTGCGACGCCGAGACGCCTCGCATCGTCGGGTCGCATGGCGCCCCGGCGAGATCGCCTCCCAGGCAGGTCCACTGTCCCCACGACGCGTCGTCCGGCTCCACGACGGCCCTGACAGAATAGATGATGCTGTGATGCGACTGCGGGTCCTGGTGCAGCAGGTTCTCATTGATGGCCAAGCAGGTCTCCTCCGGGCCGCCGGCCTCGGGCCTGCATGGAGCCTCAGCCCAGGCCGGTATCTCCCCGGCCTCGGTCGTGAGATCGTAGTACGTCGCGTAGCATACCTCATTCTCACTTCCGGCGGGCACACGCCAGCCCGACGAGTAGAACTGAAGACCCTCGCCCGCGGGTGGGGGGGCGAGAGGGGGGAGCTTGTTCGCGTCGAAGTCGTCGGGCAGGTCGCATCCGAGGCGCCGTTCGGTTCCTTGCACGATCCCCGTCTCGGGCGCTCCGGCCCGTATCCACAGCCGCAGGGCTTCCAGGTGCTCCTTGGAGACGGGGGACGTCGGCGGCGGTGGCATCGGAGCGCCGAACTCTGCAGGCAAGGAGACGCCCAGCGTCGCCGCCTCGATCTTCTTGTAGAACGAGCTCAGCTCCTGTTCGCCCGGGTAGAGGCGCAGCGTCACGCCGGTCTCGCCCGGAAGCGGCGCGTTCGCCGGTACGTTGACCAGGCTCGCGTACGCTGCCTCCGGCCGGAGATCGAGGCCTCCCGCCGGAGCGCTTGCGCCGCCGTGGCACGTGGCGTTGCTGCATTGGTAGCCAGCGAGGATGACTCGCTGAATTCCTTCCCACGTACTGGAAAGCTCAGCCTCCCCGCAGCCGTCCGTGACCACCGGCTCTATGTCGTCGTCCGTGCTCCCGCACGCTCCGGTGAAAGCGAGGACCAGCGTGGCCAGGCCGGCCAGCGTCCTGGGTCGACATCGTGTTGCGTTAGACATCAGGCACATCCTCGTGGTTCAGCTGTCTGTGATGGTGTCGATCATCGATGCTGCCCGGCGGGTCAGGCGGCGCCGGGCGCCTGCACCGCGGACCGGACGATATCCAAGAGCTCCTGGCCGCGTGTACGGATAAAGAAGTGGTCTCCGTCCACCATCCGCACGTCGCATCCGCCCACCGTATGGCTACCCCACGCGTCCAGGTCTTCCCGCTTCGCCCCAGGGTCGTCGGTGCCGCCGATGGCAGTGAACGGACAGGTGAACGGCGCTTCGTCTCTGCACTCGTAGCGCTCCAGCACCTCCAGATCGACCTGCATGATCTTGCCGACGAGCTGCAGCAGCTCAGGGTCCTCCTGGATCACACGATCGAACGCCCCGTACCTCTGCTGCACACGCCGCAGGAACTCGCTCGCGGGGAGGTGAGAGATCGGCGGCAGGCGGGCGGGTACGTGAGGGGCTCTGCTCGCGGCGACGACCATGCATCTCGGCTCGATCCCACGGCGCCTGCGGAGAGAACGGGCCCACTCGAAGGCCATCAGCGCTCCCAGGCTGTATCCAAAACACGCGAACGGCAGGTCGAGCATGTCATCCAGCCCCCGCTCGATGCCGTCGATGAACTCCGACATCGAGCGAGGTTGCTTCTCCTTGGACCGAGCGAATCGCCCCGGAGGCTCTACCGGGCAGACGTCGATATGCGCCGGCAGGCTCTTCGCCCAGTCTCTATAGATGGCCCCGCCGGCGCCGGCGTAGGGGAAGCAGAAAAGGCGAAGCTTCGCGTCCGTCCGCGCGGTCCGGTGCGACAGCCAGGGATTCTTCTCCATGTAGACCTCCGGTGCAAGATGATCGTGCCTCTCGCGCGAGAGCGATCATGTTCGAAGCCATTTGCATTGGTTGCGATTCGCGTCAACCGGCTCCGTGAGAGGCGATACGGCCTCACGGCGAAGGCGGCGTCCCGGTGCCGGCGTCACGGCCAATGCGGCAGCGGTTCTATCCATCCAGCCTCGCACACGGTTTCGATGCTCGCCGGTATCGCAGGTCGGTTGACGAGGCAATTTAATCTATGTTAGGTGTTGCCATCGAGACACCGCCATGAACACACGAAAAATTCGCATCGTCCTGTATGCCGCGCTCACGCTGATCGGCACTGCCGGCGTTCTGTGGTTCAATATACGGTTCATGCTCGCCGGGGGGTTCGATTCCCCGACGGGGTTCGTCGACGCGGCCACGGTCAACCCGGCGGGCGCTTCCGTGTTTGTCGACATCGCGGTGGCCGCCACGGCTGGGATGCTGTTCATGGTGGTCGAGGGCCGGCGGGTGGGCGTGCGCCATATCTGGGCGTATGTGTTGCTGAGCTTTTTGCTCGCCTTCGCGGCGACGTTCCCGGCGTTCTTGCTCGCGCGCGAGCTGCGCCTCGCTGCGCTCGATGGGGTGGGGTGACGCGGACGGCCCGGGCGGGGCGGCCGCCGGCGCGCGACGTGGAGCGCGCCGGAGCGACCGGCCACTTGCGCCGGGAGGCCGCGCGCGGTGCTCACGCGGCGGGCTGAGGCGTGTTCCCGGGCTTCTCCCCGGATGCGATGACGTAATCGAATGAGGCGAACAGCCAGGTGAGCAGCGGGTTCTCCTTCATCAGCAGCAGCCGGAGCAGCGGGTTCTTGTGCTTGAAATCGGGGCTCGCCGAGCGGCGATCCAGGTGCTCGAGGTACCGATCGTAGACGTCTTTGCGAATCGACCGGACCTCGACGTTCACGAAGCCGGCAGCGCGAAGCCTCTCCGCATAGACGTCGCGAGGGTAGTGGTTCTCCGCGGGGGCCTGCGACTGCAGGGTGAACAGCGGGGAGCCCCGCCGCCCTGGCAGCGGGATGATGTCGGCGGTGGTGATCCGACCTCCCGGGCGGAGGACCCGAAAGGCTTCGCCGAAGAATTTGTCGCGCGTATCGAAATGAAAGGCCGACTCCACGGCGAGCACCTTGTCGAAGCTCTCCGGCGCGAAGCGCATGTCCGTCGCCGAGCCCACGCGCAGGTCGATGCGGTCGTCGAGGCCGAGCTCCGCGATCCGCCTGCGCGCCTCTTCTACCTGCTTCTCCGTGACATTGATGCCGACGATGCGCTTCGGAGAGTAACGCTTTGCCCAGTGGATGTCCTGGTCACCGAAGCCGAAGCCCACGTCCAGCACCTCGTCGCCCGCCGAGAGCTTCGCGGCCCCTGCGACGAGGTCGACCAGCGCGGTCGACGCGGCGTCCATCGTCCTCGTCTCTGGGTCGGCCCAGTACCCGAGGTTCAAGAACTTGGACTGCTCGGTGAATACGTTCTCGCCGAGATTGTTGTAGTACCAGCGAGGATCCTTGCCCTTCGCGATGGTGTGCACCGACGTGAACACCCCGCTCAGCGCCGCGCGCCAGCTCGCCCTATTCCGATGTATATCCATACCGTCCTCATGGTGCCCTGGCGCATGGCCAGAGATTTGAGTCATCCCTCGATGGCGCGTCGCTCGCGACGACCGGACGAGCTCGTGACCGGTTCGCCCTGACCACCCCGGCCTTTCCGGATCAGAAGTAGGGGTAGGCCGGCTCGGTACCCATCAGCGCATGGCCGATGATTGCATACTTATTTTTCTGGCAGAGGAAGTGCGAGTTCGCGGTGATGATGTCGCGCCGGAGGCGCTCGATGGGATGTTTGGCGAAGATCGCGGTGGCCCCTGCCACGTCGCACATCGATTCGACCACACGTCGGGTCGATTGTGCGGCGTGGATCATCATCAGCATTCCTTTGGCGCGCAGCTTCAGCGACGGCCCGTTGCCGGATTGTAGCGCATCCCACAGCTCGCCGACGACATCGCGCACGTAGCTCCTGGCCGAGCCCAGCACGCCCTCCGCCTCGGCGATCGCCATCTGCACGCTCTGCTCGGCGCCCAGGCTGTGCCCCGTCGGCATGACCTTCTTGTTCTGCGCGAGATCGAGCGCGATCTCGATCGCGTGGCGCGCGATGCCTAGCTGAACGCCCACCAGGCTTTGCAGGAAGAGGGGGGGATAGGAGTACAGCGGCTCGCTGCGCTTGCGGTCCACCAGGTTGAAGGTGTGCTCCTCCGGCACGAAGACGTTGCCCGCGCTGCAGTCGTTGCTACCGCTTCCCGCCAGCCCCGTCGTGTACCAGGTGTCCAGGATCTCGAAGCTTCCAGCGGGGAGGACGGCCCAGAGGATACGTGGGCTGCCGTCCGCGTTGAGAACCGGGCTGTCATTTTCGGTGACCAGACAGCCCGCCGCGAGGAAGTCCGCGTGGTGGCAACCGCTGCAGAAGTCCCAGGTTCCTGTGACCCGATAGCCTCCGGCCACTTTCTCGGCCTTCCCGGACCATCTCAGGCTTCCGGCGTGGCGTACGTCGAGCTTGCCGTAGAGGCGCCGCGCCACGCTGTCCTCCAGATGGGATGCATAGAAGCCGCTGCCCGAAAGGATCATCGCGCACCACGCCGACGAGGCGTCGCCGAGCGCAAGGTTCTCGATCACCTCGATTTGCGAGAACGGATCGGCCTCCGGACCGCCCCACGCCTTGGGCATGGCCATGCGAAACACTCCCGTCTTGTCCAGGGCGCTCAATACGCTGCTGGGGAGCTTGCGGCCTGCCTCGACCTCGGCTGCGGAAGCGCGCAGCGCGGGGACGAGCTCTCGCGTGGAGACGAGTATATCGTGAATGCTGAGATGGCCTTGCGTGGAGCTCATTGATCTTCCTTGCGTTTTGTGGTCGTGCGGGCGCTCGTCGCATCGAGCCGCGCGAGCTGCCTTTCGTGATCCCCTTCTATGGCGAGCCTCTGCGAGGCAGAAGCTCCGTGACGACGAGCGCCGCACGACCGCGGAACGCCATCGAGAGATGGCAGCAAACCTACAGCTGGGGGGGCTCGGATCACGGTATTTGCTTTTTTGTTTGATTGCAAGCAGAATCATGCTGGCTGCTCGGGCTGGAATTCTGTTTCGTTCATGTTTCTTACTGTGGCGCGATGAGCGCTGTGCTGCCGGCGCCCTGGCGGGGCGCGGAGTACAGCTCAAGAAGACGTAGCGCGGCGTAGGTAAAATCGTGCCCGCGCTGTGCGGGGTGACGCCGGTTTGCCGTATACGCGTCTATGTGGGGTCGTACTTGATCGTAATGACTCATTGTGTTAGTCGTGGCGCCGATGGACAGAATGCTTGGGTTTCTGCGCGATGCGTTGGCGGATCTGCTGCAGGTTGCGCCGGGAGCCGTTCAGGATGATGTTCGATTCCACGAGCAGGGCCTCGACTCCGCGAGGGCGCTGCTCCTGGTTGAAAAGCTGTCGAGCTGGATGGGGCGCGCTCTCCCAGCCACGCTGCTATGGCAGCACAGCACCCTGAACGCGCTTGCCAGGCATCTGGCGGATACGCGCGGTGAGCCCGTTTCCACGGCCCTCGGCGCGCGCGCCGTCGCGTCGTCGTCCATCGACGAGCCCGTCGCCATCGTCGGGCTCGGGTGCCGCATGCCCGGCGGCATCACGTCTCCCGAGGGGATGTGGCGGGCCCTGTGCTCGGGCGTGGATGCCGTCGTCGAGGTTCCTCCGGACCGCTGGGACGCTGAGGCCTGGCTGGACGCGGACGCCCAGGCGCCCGGGAAGATGACGACCCGATGGGGTGGTTTTCTCAATGAGATCGTGGGTTTCGACGCAGGCTTCTTCGGGATCTCGCCGGCTGAAGCCAGGCAGATGGATCCGCAGCAGCGCTTCGCGCTCGAGACTGCCTGGGCAGCGCTCGAGGACGCGCGCGTCGTTCCCACCGCGCTCGGGGGGTCTCGCACGGGCGTGTTCTTCGGCGCCATGTGGCAGGAGTATGCCCGCGTCGCGGGGGCGGACGCGACAGGCATAGAGCCACACTCCGCCGTGGGCTGGGATAACTCCATCATCCCCGCCCGCATCGCCTACGCTCTGGGGCTTCGCGGGCCGGTGATGACGGTCAACACGGCGTGCAGCTCCTCGCTGGTAGCCGTGCATCTCGCGGCGCTGAGCCTCAGGCGTGGGGAGGCGGATCTGGCGCTTGCGGGCGGGGTCAACCTCATGCTGACCCCCCACGCCACGGTCCAGATGACCAAGTTCGGCGCGATGAGCCCTGACGGCCGCTGCCGGGCTTTCGCCGCAGGTGCCAACGGCTACGTCCGTGGCGAGGGGTGCGGCGTGGTGGTGCTGCGCCGCCTCTCGGACGCGCTCGTCGCAGGCGATCGCATCTACGCGGTGCTGCGAGGCAGCGCCGTGAACAGCGACGGCGCGTCCAATGGACTCACGGCACCGAACCCTGAGGCCCAGGCTGACGTCATCCGAGACGCCTGGCAGCGAGCGGGGGTTGCGCCCCGGGAGGTCGCATACGTCGAGACCCATGGTACGGGCACGATCCTCGGCGATCCTATCGAGGCCGCGGGGCTGGCCGCCGTGTTTGCGCCCGGCCGGGAGCAGCCGCTCCGCATCGGCTCGGTAAAGACGAACTTCGGCCACCTCGAGGCTGCGGCGGGCATCGCCGGGCTCCTCAAGGCGACGCTCGCGTTGCATCACGGGCAGCTGCCGCCGAACCTGCATTTCGAGAGCCCGAACCCCCACATCGACTTTCAGGCGCTCCGGCTCGAGGTTGTCGCACGGCAGCAAGGCTGGCCGAGGGACGCGGGCCGTCTTGCCGGCGTCAGCAGCTTCGGCTTCGGCGGCACGAACGCCCATGTTGCGCTGGAGGAGTCTCCCTACAGGCCGCAGATCCTCGTCCCCTTGGCTGCTGATGGGGAGCAGGCGCTCCGCGATGCGGCGCGACGCCTCCTGGCCGATTTCGCTGCTTCGGGCGCGGGTCGCGATGCGGAGCGGCTCGTGGTGCAGCCCGGCACGGGCTCCGTTCGCGCCATGGTCCAGGGGCGCGATGGCGCCTCGGTGGAGGCTGCATTGCGGGAGCTGGCCGACGGTGGCGCGGAGCTCCGCCCGATTTCCCGGCCGAGGCCGCGGCTGGTGTTCTTCTTTTCAGGACACGGCGGCCACTGGGCGGGCATGGTCCGTGACCTGATGGCCGGGGAGCCGGTGTTCCGCGCGACCCTCGAGGCCTGCGATCGAGCAGTCCGGCAGTTCACCGGGTGGTCCGTGATCTCCGAGCTCGCGGCGAACGAGGCGTGCTCGCGGCTCGACCGAACCGACGTCGTGCAGCCCGTGGTCTTCAGCGTTCAGGTCGCGCTTGCTCGCACCCTGCAAAGCTGGGGCGTGGTCCCTGAGCTCGTTTTCGGCCAGAGCGTCGGCGAGGTCGCTGCGGCCGTGGTCGCGGGAGCCCTGTCGTTGCGCGACGGGGCGCGGGTGATCTCCACCTGGTCGGCTCTGATCGCGAATCATGCGTCAGGACGTGGCGCGATGATCGTCGCCGATCTGTCGGTCGCGCAGGCCGAGCGCGTCCTCGCCAGCTGGGACGCGGGGGGCGTTCAGGTCGCCGTCCATCTGGCCCCCGGCCAGGTTTGCCTGGCCGGTCCGGTCGATGCCGTCGAGCGTCTTGTGCGCCGGTTCGCGAGCGATGGCATCGGCACCATGCGCGTGCGCATCGACTACGCCGCTCATACCGCCGAGATGGAGCCGTTGCTCCCCGAGATCGAGCGGCAGCTCGCGGCGATCCAGCCCAGCGCGCCCACGATCCCGATGTGGTCCACGGTCGCGAACCGGTATGTCGCCGGTCCGGAGCTCGATGGACACTACTGGGCGCGGAACCTCCGCGAGCCGGTTCAGCTCCTCGAAGCTGTCGAGAGCGTGGCGCGGCAGCACAGCGCGTGCATCGTCGAGGTGGGGCCGCATCCGGTCGCGGTGCGCTCGTTTGAAGCGTCGCTGAAGACGTGGGGAGACAGCCGTTCTGTGGTCCTCGCGACCTGCTGGCGCGAGGTGGCCGCGCGGGGCGGGCTGGAGGCGCTGCTCGGCGCGTTGTGGCGCGAAGGGATCGATGTCGACTGGGACGCGGTCCGCACGGGTGGCCGCGCGGCGACTTCGCGCGCGGTCACTCTCCCGCTGGTGGTGTCCGGGAAGACGGTGCAGGCCCTGCAGGAGAACGCCGCGCGCCTGGCGACACATCTTGATGGCCGAGGCGACATGGCTCTCGTCGACGTCGCCTTCACCCTGGCGACCGCTCGCGCGCACTTCGCCACGCGGGCGTCGGTGCAGGCGGCGAGCGTGTCGGAGGCGGTGGAGGGGCTGAGGGCGCTGTCGGAGGGTCGAGCCGCGGCAGGTGTGGTGCGCGGGACGGGAGTGCACGGGGGGAAGCTGGCGGTGCTGTTCACGGGGCAGGGCAGCCAGCGGCTCGGGATGGGTAAGAGTCTTTACGAAGTGAACCCCGTGTTCCGTGCGGCGTTCGACGAGGTGTGCGAGGCGCTGGACGCGCATCTCGACCGTGGGTTGAGAGAGGTGGTGTTCGCGGAAGCGGGCAGCGAGCAGGAGGCGCTGCTGGAGCGGACGGAGTACACGCAGCCCGGGTTGTTTGCGCTGGAAGTGGCGCTGTACCGGCAGTGGGAGTCGTGGGGGCTGAAGCCCGCGGCGCTGATGGGGCACTCGATAGGAGAGCTGAGCGCTGCGCATGTGTCGGGCGTGCTGAGCCTTGCGGACGCTGCGAAGCTAGTGTGCGCCCGCGGTCGGCTGATGCAGAGGTGCCAGGCGGGCGGAGCGATGATGTCGGTGGAGGCCTCGGAGCCGGAGGTGCAGGGGGCGCTGTCGGCGATGGGGCTGGAGGGCGTGCTCGGGGTCGCGGGCATCAACGGTCCGAGCCAGACGGTGCTGAGCGGGGGCGAAGCGGCGGTGCTGGAGGTGGGGAGGCGGTTCGAGGCGCAGGGCCGGCGCACGCGGCGTCTGCGCGTGTCGCACGCGTTCCACAGCCCGCACATGGACGGGATGCTGGAAGAGTTCGGGAAGGTGGCGCGCGAGTGCGCGTATGGGATGCCGCAGGTGCCCGTGGTGAGCAGCGTGACGGGCGAGCTGTGGAGCGAGCAGGAGCTGAGGTCACCCGAGTACTGGGTGAGGCAGGCGCGAGAGGCGGTGAGGTTCTTCGACGGGATGCGCACGCTTGCGGCGGCGGGGGTGAGCACATACGTCGAGTGCGGTCCCGACGGCGTGCTGTGCGCGCTGGGGGCGGGGTGCCTGCCGGAGGGAGCCGAGGCGACGTTTGTGGCGAGCCTGCGGCGAGAGCAGGAGGAAGAGCGCGCGCTTGCAACGGCGGTGGCGACGGTGCACGTGCAAGGGCACGAGGTGGACTGGGCCCAGGTGCTGTCGGGCCATGGCGGCCGGCCCGTGGAGCTGCCGACGTACGCATTCCAGCGGCAGCGCTACTGGCTGGAGGCGTCGAGGGCGCGCGGTGACGTAGGCTCGGCGGGGCTGAAGGCGGCCGCCCATCCGCTGCTCGGCGCCGCGACGAAGCTCGCCGACGGCGAGGGGCACCTGTTCACAGGGAGGCTGTCGCTGGCGGAGCATGCGTGGCTTCGGGATCATCAGGTGTTCGGCAGGGTGGTGTTTCCGGGCACGGGGATGCTGGAGCTGGCGCTGGCGGCGGGACGCGCGGTGGGCAGCCGGTCGCTGTCGGAGCTCACGCTCGCCGAGCCGCTGGTGCTGGCCGAGGAGGGCGCGACGCGGCTGCAGCTGTCGGTCGGAGCGCCGGACACGGCGGGCCGGCGCGAGGTGGGGCTGTACAGCCAGTCTGAGCAGGCCCCGGAGGACGCGCCGTGGGTGCAGCACGCGACGGGGGTGTTGACGGACGAGACCCCCGGCGCTCCTGGCGAGCTCGACGAGCTGTCGACGTGGCCTGTGCCGGGCGCGGAGGAGGTGGACCTGTCCGGGGTTTACGAGCGGCTGCGTGAGCGCGGGCTCGACTACGGTCCGGCGTTCCAGGGCCTCGTGGAGCTCTGGCGTCGAGGCACGAGGCTTTACGGCCGGGTGGTGTTGCCCGAGAGCGCGATGGACAGCGCCGAGGCGTATGGGGTGCACCCGGCGCTGATGGATGCCGCGCTGCATGCGCTGTTCGCGGCCTCTTCGGAGGCGGCTGGAGCGGACATGGCGCTGCTGCCCTTCTCGTGGTCGGACGTGGCGCTGCACGCGACGGGACCGCGCGAGCTCCGGGTGATGCTGGAGCTTGAAGGCGACATGACGCAAGCGGTGGCGTCGCTGTGGGCGGCGGACGCGGCGGGCCAGGCTGTGGCCAGCGTCGGCGCCCTGCATCTGCGGCGAGCGACAGCGGAGCAGCTGGCAGTGGCCAGCCGTGCCAATGCCCAGCAGCTGTACCGGGTGGACTTCCAACCGGTGAGCGTCGCGGCGAGCGTCCCGGAGGCGGGCTCGCTGGTGGTCGTCGGTGCAGCGGAGGGAGGAGCGCGGCTGGCCGAAGCCCTGGGGGCGGAGGCGATTGCCGATCTCGAAGCATTGGTTGCGCGCCTCGAGCAGGGCGCGAGCGCGCCTGAGCGGGTGGTGGTCGACGTCACCGCCGCGAGCCCGAGCCCGTTGGACGTGGCGGTGTCGTCGCATGAGGCGACGAGGCAGGCGCTGTCGCTGCTGCAAGCGTGGCTGTCGGAGCCACGGCTCGATGCTGTCGAGCTGGTGTGGGTGACGCGGGGCGCGGTGGGCGCGGCGCCGGACGACGCCGTCGAGGACCTGGCGCGCGCGCCGCTGTGGGGGCTTGTTCGCACGGCGCGCAGCGAGCACCCCGAGCGCCGGCTGCGCTTGATCGATGTGGGGACCGAGCCTGTGGACGCTGGGCTGCTGGCGCGGGCGCTGGCGACGGCGGCGGAGCCGGAGCTTGCGCTGCGCGGGGGCGCTGCGCTGGCCGCGCGCCTGGTGCGCGTACAGGCGGCAGCGAAAGAGCTCACGCAAGCCCGCGGGCTGGGCCCCGCGGGCACGGTGCTGGTGACCGGAGGCGTGGGCGGCCTGGGTCAGATCGTGGCGACGCACCTGGTGCGCGCGCACGGGGTGCGGCACCTTGTGCTGACGTCGCGGCGCGGGCTGGAGGCGCCCGGGGCCCGCGAGCTTGTGCGGTCGCTCGCGGAGCTCGGCGCCGAGACGGTGACGGTGGCTGCGTGCGACGTGTCGAAGCGGGAGGAGGTCGCGCGTGTGCTGGCCGGCATCGACGCGGCGCGTCCGCTGAGCGCGGTGCTGCACCTGGCCGGCGTGCTCGACGACGGCGTGCTCGCCGCTCAGACGGCCGAGCGCCTCTCGCGGGTGCTGGCGCCGAAGGTGGATGGGGCGCTGCACCTGCACGAGCTGACGCGGGAGCTGGATCTCGCGGCGTTCGTGCTGTTCTCGTCGGTGGCCGGCACGTTTGGCACGGCGGGCCAGAGCAACTATGCGGCCGCGAACACGTTCCTCGACGCGCTCGCGGCGCACCGGCGCGGCCGTGGCCTCGCGGCGACGAGCCTGGCGTGGGGCTTCTGGGCGCCGGGGGCCGGGGGCATGACGGACACCCTGGGCGAGGCCGAGCTGTCGCGCATCAGGCGCGCAGGATTTATCCCGATGTACGTAGCAGAGGGCTTGTTCCTGCTGGACGTCGCGCTCTCGCGCTCTGAAGCCAGCCTGGTTCCGGCGCACTTCGATCTGGGGAAGCTGCGATCGGGGCTTGATGCCAGCGGCGGAGTGCCCGCGCTGCTCCGGGCTCTCGTGCGCCCGAGCCTGCGCAAGGCATCCTCCGGGACACAGGAGACCTCGGCGCTTCGGGCGCGCCTCTCGGCGCTGCCAGAGTCGGCGCGGCTCGAAGCGCTGATCGACCTGGTGCGGGGCGAGGTCGCCGCGGTGCTCGGGCTGCATCACCCCGCGTTGGTGGAGCCCCACCAGGTGCTGAAGGAGGTTGGGCTCGACTCGTTGATGGCGGTGGAGCTGCGCAGTCGGCTGAGCTCCCGGGCCGAGACTTCGCTGCCGGCGACCCTGGCCTTCGACCACCCGACGCCGCGGGCCATCGCAGAGCTGCTCCTGAAGCAGGCCTTCTCGGAGCTACAGGAGACGGGGGGCGGCGCGCGTGTGCGCCGTCGGGTGCGTGTGCGCCGTCGGGTGAGGGAGGACGAGCCGATCGCGATCGTGTCGATGGCGTGCCGGCTGCCGGGTGGCATCGAGACGCCGGAGGATTTCTGGCGCGTCCTCCGTGAGGGGAAGGATGTCATCGAGAGCTTCCCCTCCCGATATGAAGCTTCTTCTGTTTACGATCCCGATCCGGAGGCGGTGGGCAAGAGCTACGCGCGCGAGGGGGGATTTCTACGGAACGTAGACCTGTTCGACGCGGGGTTCTTCGGGATATCGCCGCGCGAAGCGCAGTCGATGGATCCCCAGCAGCGGCTGGTGCTGGAGACGGCGTGGGAGGCGCTGGAGCGGGCCGGCGTTCGCCCATCGGTGCTGAGCGAGAGCGCCACCGGGGTGTACCTGGGCTGGATGGGCTCGGACTACGCCGCTGGCCACGCGGACGACCTGAGGACGCTCGATGGCTATCGCATCACGGGCGGTGCCGGCAGCGTCATCTCGGGCCGCGTGGCGTATGTGCTTGGGCTGCAGGGCCCAGCGATCACGGTGGACACGGCGTGCTCGTCGTCGCTGGTGTCGCTGCACCTCGCCTGCATGGCCCTGCGCCGGGGCGAATGCGACCTGGCGCTGGCCGGCGGGGTGATGGTGATGACCACGCCCGCGACCTTCGTGGAGTTCAGCCGCCTCAAGGGCATTGCGCGAGATGGCCGCTGCAAGAGCTTCTCTGCCCAAGCGGACGGCGTCATCTGGGCCGAGGGGTGCGGGATGCTGGTGCTGAAGCGGCTGTCGGACGCGCGGCGCGACGGTGACCGTGTGCTTGCGGTGGTCCGTGGGTCAGCGGTGAACCAGGACGGTCGCAGCCAGGGCCTGACGGCGCCGAACGGCCCCGCGCAGCAGCGGGTGATCCAGCAGGCGCTGTCGTCGTGCGGGCTGTCGCCCGAGGACATCGACGCGGTGGAGGCGCATGGTACGGGCACGAGCCTCGGAGATCCGATCGAGGCGGGAGCGCTTGCGGAGGTGTTCGGGCCTGGGCGCAAGGCCGAGCGGCCGCTGTACCTGGGCTCGTCGAAGTCGAACCTCGGGCACGCGCAGTCGGCCGCCGGCGTGGCTGGGGTGATCAAGATGGTGCTGTCGATGCAGCACGAGGTGCTGCCGCGGACGCTGCACGCGGAGCAGCCGAGCCCGCACATTGGGTGGGAGGGGAGCGGGCTGTCGTTGCTGCAAGAGGCGCGTCCGTGGCGGCGCAACGGCCGGGCGCGGCGCGCGGGCGTGTCGTCGTTCGGGATCAGCGGGACGAACGCGCATGTCATCCTCGAAGAGGCGCCGGTGGAGGCGGTGCGCGAGCCGGTGGCGGCGGAGGCGGCAGAGGGTGCAGCGATGCCGCTGTTGCTGTCGGGGCGAGACCAGGCCTCGGTGGCGGCGCAGGCGGGGCGCTGGGCGAAGTGGCTGGAAGAGCACGCGGAGGTGGGGTGGTCGGACGTGGTGAGGACGGCAGCGCTGCACCGGACGCACTTCACCACGCGGGCGTCGGTGCTTGCGGCGAGCGCTGCGGAAGCTGTGGAGGGGCTGAGGGCGCTGTCGGAGGGTCGAGCAGCGGCGGGGGTGGTGCGCGGGACGGGAGTGCGCGGGGGGAAGCTTGCGGTGCTGTTCACGGGGCAGGGCAGCCAGCGGCTCGGGATGGGGAAGAGTCTTTACGAAGTGTACCCTGTGTTCCGTGCGGCGTTCGACGAGGTGTGCGAGGCGCTGGACGCGCACCTCGCGCGTGGTCTGCGGGAGGTGGTGTTCGCGGCCGCGGGCAGCGAGGAAGGAGCGTTGCTGGAGCGGACGGAGTACACGCAGCCCGGGCTGTTTGCGGTGGAAGTGGCGCTGTACCGTCAGTGGGAGTCGTGGGGGCTGAAGCCCGCTGCGCTGCTGGGGCACTCGATAGGAGAGCTGAGCGCTGCGCACGTGGCGGGTGTGCTGAGCCTTGCGGACGCAGCGAAGCTAGTGTGCGCCCGAGGTCGGCTGATGCAGGGGTGCGAGGCCGGGGGAGCGATGGTGTCGGTGGAGGCCTCGGAGCCGGAGGTGCAGCGGGCGCTGTCGGAGGTCGGGGCGCAGGGGCGACTGAGCATCGCCGGGCTGAACGCGCCGATGCAGACGGTGCTGAGCGGGGACGAAGCGGCGGTGCTCGCGGTGGCGCGACGGCTGGAGGCGCAGGGCCGGCGCACGCGGCGTCTGCGTGTGTCGCACGCGTTCCACAGCGCGCACATGGACGGGATGCTGGAGGAGTTCGGGAAGGTGGCGCGGGAGTGCACGTACGCGCGGCCGCAGCTGGCGGTGGTGAGCGGCGTGACGGGCGAGCTCGGTGGCGAAGAAGCGCTGATGTCGGCCGAGTACTGGGTGAGGCAGGTGCGCGAGGCGGTGCGCTTCCTGGACGGGATGCGCACGCTTGCGGCGGCGGGGGTGAGCACATACGTCGAGTGCGGTCCCGATGGCGTGCTGTGCGCGCTGGGGGCGGGGTGCCTGCCGGAGGGAGCCGAGGCGACGTTTGTGGCGAGCCTGCGGCGAGAGCAGGAGGAAGAGCGCGCGCTGGCGACGGCGGTGGCGACGGTGCACGTGCAGGGGCACGAGGTGGACTGGGCCCGGGTGCTATCCGGTCAGGGCGGTCGTGCCGTGGAGCTGCCGACGTACGCATTCCAGCGGCAGCGCTACTGGCTGGAGGCGCCGAGGGCGCGCGGTGACGTGGGCTCGGCGGGGCTGAAGGCGGCCGCCCATCCGCTGCTCGGCGCCGCGACGAAGCTCGCCGACGGCGAGGGGCACCTGTTCACAGGGAGGCTGTCGCTGGCGGAGCATGCGTGGCTTCGGGATCATGGTGTGTTTGGCCAGGTGGTGTTTCCGGGCACGGGCATGCTGGAGGTTGCGCTGGCGGCTGGGCGCGCGGTGGGCAGCCGGTCGCTGTCGGAGCTCACGCTCGCCGAGCCGCTGGTGCTGGCCGAGGACGGCGCGGCGCGGCTGCAGGTGATGATCGGAGCGCCAGATGCGGCGGGCCGGCGCGAGGTGGGGCTGTACAGCCAGTCTGAGCAGGCCCCGGAGGACGCGCCGTGGGTGCAGCACGCGACGGGGGTGTTGACGGACGAGCCCCCCGGCGCTCCTGGCGAGCTCGACGAGCTGTCGACGTGGCCTGTGCCGGGCGCGGAGGAGGTGGACCTGTCCGGGGTTTACGGGCGGCTGCGTGAGCGCGGGCTCGACTACGGTCCGACGTTCCAGGGCCTCGTGGAGCTCTGGCGTCGAGGCACGAGGCTTTACGGCCGGGTGGTGTTGCCCGAGAGCGCGATGGACAGCGCCGAGGCGTATGGGGTGCACCCGGCGCTGATGGATGCCGCGCTGCATGCGCTGTTCGCGGCCTCTTCGGAGGCGGCTGGAGCGGACATGGCGCTGCTGCCCTTCTCGTGGTCGGACGTGGCGCTGCACGCGACGGGACCGCGCGAGCTCCGGGTGATGCTGGAGCTTGAAGGCGACATGACGCAAGCGGTGGCGTCGCTGTGGGCGGCGGACGCGGCGGGCCAGGCTGTGGCCAGCGTCGGCGCCCTGCATCTGCGGCGAGCGACAGCGGAGCAGCTGGCAGTGGCCAGCCGTGCCAATGCCCAGCAGCTGTACCGGGTGGACTTCCAACCGGTGAGCGTCGCGGCGAGCGTCCCGGAGGCGGGCTCGCTGGTGGTCGTCGGTGCAGCGGAGGGAGGAGCGCGGCTGGCCGAAGCCCTGGGGGCGGAGGCGATTGCCGATCTCGAAGCATTGGTTGCGCGCCTCGAGCAGGGCGCGAGCGCGCCTGAGCGGGTGGTGGTCGACGTCACCGCCGCGAGCCCGAGCCCGTTGGACGTGGCGGTGTCGTCGCATGAGGCGACGAGGCAGGCGCTGTCGCTGCTGCAAGCGTGGCTGTCGGAGCCGCGGCTCGAAGCGACCGAGCTTGTGTGGATGACGCGGGGCGCGGTGGGCGCGGCGCCGGACGACGCCGTCGAGGACCTGGCGCACGCGTCGCTGTGGGGGCTTGTTCGTACGGCGCGAAGCGAGCACCCCGAGCGCCGGCTGCGCTTGATCGATGTGGGGACCGAGCCCGTGGACGCTGGGCTGCTGGCGCGGGCGCTGGCGACGGCAGCGGAGCCGGAGCTTGCGGTGCGCGGGGGCGCTGCGCTGGCCGCGCGCCTGGTGCGCGTACAGGCGGCAGCGGAAGAGCTCACCCGAGGAGCCCGCGAGCTGGACCCTGCGGGCACGGTGCTGGTGACCGGCGGGACAGGGGAGCTGGGGCAGGCGGTCGCGGCGCACCTGGTGCGCGCGCACGGGGTGAGGCACCTTGTGCTGACGTCGCGGCGCGGGCTGGAGGCGCCCGGGGCCCGCGAGCTTGTGCAATCGCTCGCGGAGCTCGGCGCCGAGACGGTGACGGTGGCTGCGTGCGACGTGTCGAAGCGGGAGGAGGTCGCGCGCGTGCTGGCCGGCATCGACGCGGCGCGTCCGCTGAGCGCGGTGCTGCACCTGGCCGGCGTGCTCGACGACGGCGTCCTGTCGTCGCAGACGCCGGAGCGCATTTCACGGGTGTTCGCGCCGAAGGTGGATGGGGCGCTGCACCTGCACGAGCTGACGCGGGAGCTAGATCTCGCGGCGTTCGTGCTGTTCTCGTCGGTGGCCGGCACGTTTGGCACGGCGGGCCAGAGCAACTACGCGGCGGCGAACACGTTCCTCGACGCGCTCGCGGCGCACCGGCGCGGCGGCGGGCTCGCGGCGACGAGCCTGGCGTGGGGCTTCTGGACACAGGCGGGCGTGGGGATGACAGCGCACCTGGGCAAGGCCGAGCTGTCGCGCATGAGGCGCAACGGGTTCGTGCCGATGCCGGTGGAAGAGGGCCTCGCTCTGCTGGACGCCGCGCTTTTGCGCTCCGAAGCGAGCCTGGTCCCAGTGCACCTGGATCTCGCGCAGCTGCAGCGTGGGCTGGAGTCCAGCGGCGAGCTGCCGGCGCTGTTTCGTGCGCTGTTGCGCCCCAGCTTGCGCAAGGCGTCCACGGCAACGGCAACGAGGCGAGACGCCTCGGCGCTGCGCGGGCGCCTCTCGGCGCTGCCGGAGGCGGAGCGGCTGAATGCGCTCATCGAGCTGGTGCGGGGCGAGGTCGCCGCGGTGCTCGGGCTCCAGCGCAGCGAGGCCGTGGGGGCAGAGCAGGTGCTGAAGGGCCTCGGGCTCGACTCGCTGATGGCGGTGGAGCTGCGCAACCGCCTCGCCGCCCGGGCGGAGACGTCCTTGCCGGCGACGCTGGTCTTCGACTACCCGACACCGCGAGCGATCGCAGAGCTGCTGCTGAAGCAGGCGTTCTCGGGGCTGCAGGTGAAGGAAGCGCGGGCGCGTCGTCATGCGGGGAAAGACGAGGCGGTGGCGATCGTATCGATGGCGTGCCGGCTGCCGGGAGGCGTCGAGACGCCGGAAGACTACTGGCGTCTCTTGGCCGAGGGGAAAGACGCGATCGAGGGCCTCCCTGCGCGCTGGGAGGCGCTTTCGGTCTACGACCCCGATCCGGAGGCGGTGGGCAAGAGCTACGCGCGCGAGGGTGGATTCTTGCGGGACATCGACCTGTTCGACGCGGACTTCTTCGGGATATCGCCGCGCGAGGCGCAGTCGATGGATCCCCAGCAGCGGCTGGTGCTGGAGACGGCGTGGGAGGCATTGGAGCGTGCCGGCGTGCGCCCGTCGGCGCTGAGCGGGAGCGCCACCGGAGTGTATCTCGGGTCGATGGGCTCGGACTACGGTGCTCTTCATACCGGCGGGCTGGAAGCGCTGGACGGGTACCGGGGCACCGGGAGCGCGGCGAGCGTGCTCTCAGGCCGTGTGGCCTACGTGCTCGGGTTGCAGGGCCCAGCGATCACGGTGGACACGGCGTGCTCGTCGTCGCTGGTGTCGCTGCACCTCGCGTGCACGGCGTTGCGTCAGGGTGAATGCGACCTGGCGCTGGCCGGCGGGGTGACGGTGATGAGCACCCCCGCGTTGTTCGTGGAGTTCAGCCGGCTCAAGGGGATGGCCCGCGACGGCCGCTGCAAGAGCTTCTCTGCGCGAGCTGACGGCGTCACCTGGTCCGAGGGGTGCGGGATGCTGGTGCTGAAGCGGCTGTCGGACGCGCGGCGCGACGGTGACCGGGTGCTTGCGGTGGTCCGCGGGTCAGCGGTGAACCAGGACGGTCGCAGCCAGGGCCTGACGGCGCCGAACGGCCCCGCGCAGCAGCGGGTGGTCCAGCGGGCGCTGTCGTCGTGCGGGCTGTCGCCCGAGGACATCGACGCGGTGGAGGCGCACGGGACAGGCACGAGCCTCGGAGATCCGATCGAGGCGGGAGCGCTCGCGGAGGTGTTCGGGCCTGGGCGCAAGGCCGAGCGACCGCTGTACCTGGGCTCGTCGAAGTCCAACCTGGGGCATACGGGGCCTGCGGCGGGTGTAGTCGGTGTGCTCAAGATGGTGCTGTCGATGCAGCACGAGGTGCTGCCGCGGACGCTGCACGCGGAGCAGCCGAGCCCGCACATTGGGTGGGAGGGGAGCGGGCTGTCGTTGCTGCAAGAGGCGCGTCCGTGGCGGCGCAACGGCCGGGCGCGGCGCGCGGGCGTGTCGTCGTTCGGGATCAGCGGGACGAACGCGCATGTCATCCTCGAAGAGGCGCCGGTGGAGGCGGCGCGCGAGCCGGTGGAGGCGGTGCGCGAGCCGTTGGCGACGGAGGGTGTTGCGATGCCGCTGTTGCTGTCGGGGCGAGACGAGGCCTCGGTGGCGGCGCAGGCGGAGCGCTGGGCGAAGTGGCTGGAAGAGCACGGGGAGGTGGGGTGGTCGGACGTGGTGAGGACAGCGGCGCTGCACCGGACGCACTTCGCCTCTCGCGCATCGGTGCTTGCGGCGAGCGTGTCGGAGGCGGAGGAGGCGCTGCGGGCGCTGTCGCAGGGTCGCGGCCACCGGGCGGTGTCGGCGGGCACGGCGCGTGCGCGAGGCAAGGTGGTGTTCGTGTTCCCCGGCCAAGGGAGCCAGTGGCCGGGGATGGGCCGGGCGCTGCTGGAGCAGAGCGCGGCGTTCGCGGAGGCGGTGCAGGCGTGCGATGAGGCGCTGCGGCCGTGGACGGGCTGGTCTGTGCTGTCGGTGCTGCGTGGCGAGGCGGGTGAGGCAGGTGAGGAGCAGCCGTCGCTGGAGCGGGTGGACGTGGTGCAGCCCGCGCTGTTCGCGATGTGCGTGGGTCTGGCCGCGGCGTGGCGGTCGCTGGGGGTCGAGCCTGCGGCGGTGGTGGGCCACAGCCAGGGCGAGGTGTCGGCGGCGGTGGTGTGCGGGGCGCTGTCGCTTGCGGAGGGAGCGCGGGTAGTGGCGCTGCGCAGCCAGGCGGTGCGGCAGCGGTCGGGGATGGGGGCGATGATGCTGGTCGAGCGGCCGGTGTCGGAGGTGCAGGAGCGCATCGCGCCGTACGGGGAGGCGCTTGCGATAGCGGCGGTGAACACGTCGAGCTCGACGGTGGTGTCGGGTGACGTGGAGGCGGTGGACGGGCTGATGGGGGAACTGACGGCAGAAGGTGTGTTCTGCCGGAAGGTGAACGTCGACTACGCGTCGCACAGCGCGCACATGGATGCGCTGCTGCCCGAGCTAGGAGCGAAGCTGTCGTCGCTCAGGCCGAAGGCGACGCAGCTGCCGTTTTACTCGACGGTGACAGGAGAGGTGTCGCGGGGCGAGGCGCTGGACGGCGAGTACTGGTGCCGCAACCTTCGGCAGACGGTGCGCCTGGACCGAGCGCTGTCGAAGCTGCTGGAGGACGGGCACGGCGTGTTCGTGGAGGTGAGCGCGCACCCGGTGCTGGCGATGCCGCTGACGACGGCGTGCGCGGAGGCGCAGGGGGTGGTGGTGGGGAGCCTGCAGCGCGACGAAGGTGGTTTGTCGCAGCTGTACAGGACGCTGGGGCAGCTGCACGTGCAGGGGCACGAGGTGGACTGGGCACGGGTGCTGTCGGGCCATGGCGGTCGTGTCGTGGAGCTGCCGACGTACGCATTCCAGCGGCAGCGCTACTGGCTGGAGGCGCCGAGGGCGCGCGGTGACGTGGGCTCGGCGGGGCTCAAGGCAGCAGCACACCCGCTGCTCGGCGCCGCGACGAGGCTCGCCGACGGCGAGGGGCACCTGTTCACAGGGCGGCTGTCGCTGGCGGAGCATGCGTGGCTTCGGGATCATGGTGTGTTTGGCCAGGTGGTGTTTCCGGGCACGGGCATGCTGGAGGTTGCGCTGGCGGCTGGGCGCGCGGTGGGCAGCCGGTCGCTGTCGGAGCTCACGCTCGCCGAGCCGCTGGTGCTGGCCGAGGACGGCGCGGCGCGGCTGCAGGTGATGATCGGAGCGCCAGATGCGGCGGGCCGGCGCGAGGTGGGGCTGTACAGCCAGCCTGAGCAGGCGCCGGAGGACGCGCCGTGGGTGCAGCACGCGACGGGGGTGTTGACGGACGAGCCCCCCGGCATCCCTGACGAGCTCGACGAGCTGTCGACGTGGCCTGTGCCGGGCGCGGAGGAGGTGGACCTGACCGGGTTTTACGAGCGGCTGCGTGAGCGCGGGCTCCACTACGGTCCGGCGTTCCAGGGCCTCGTGGAGCTGTCGCGCCAAGGCACCAGGCTTTACGGCCGGGTGGTGCTGCCAGGAACCGAGAAGGACAGGGCGGAGGCGTATGGCCTGCATCCCGTCCTGATGGATGCAGCACTGCAGGTGCTTGGCGCAGCCGGCGAGGGGCATTGGGAGGCGGATGCGTTGTTGATGCCCTTCTCCTGGGCAGACGCCGCAACGCATGCCACGGGTCCGAGCGAGCTTCGGGTGCGCGTGGAGCTCGAAGAGACAGACGGCTCCACGCAGGCAACGGCATCTCTGTGCGCTGCAGATGCCGCAGGCCAGCCGGTGGCGAGCGTCGGTGCTTTGCGTTTGCGCCGTGTGACGGCCGAGCAATTGAGGGCGGTCACCCGCACCGATGAGCAGCACCTGTACCGGGTGAGCTTCCAGCCCGTGAGCCTCGCGCAAGCCCCCCTGGAGGCGGGCTCGCTGGTGGTCCTCGGTGCAGCGGAGGGACGAGGGCAGCTGGCCGACACCCTGGGGGCGGAGGCGATTGCCGATCTCGATGCATTGCGCGCTTGGATCGAGCGGGGCGCGCCAACGCCTGTGCGGGTGGTGATCGACACGAACGCTGCCAGCTCACCGCGCTCGGACGTGGCGGGGTCGTCGCACGAGGCGACGAGGCAGGCGCTGTCGCTGCTGCAAGCGTGGCTGTCGGAGCCGCGGCTCGACGCTGTCGAGCTTGTGTGGGTGACGCGGGGCGCGGTCAGCGCAGCTCCGGACGACGCCGTCGAGGATCTGGCGCACGCGCCGCTGTGGGGGCTTATTCGCACGGCGCGCAGCGAGCACCCCGAGCGCCGGCTGCGCTTGATCGATGTGGGGACCGAGCCCGTGGACGCTGGGCTGCTGGCGCGGGCGCTGGCGACGGCGGCGGAGCCGGAGCTTGCGCTGCGCGGGGGCGCGGTGCTGGCCGCGCGGCTGGTGCGCGTACAGGCGGCAGCGGAAGAGCTCACCCGAGCCCGCGGGCTGGACCCTGCGGGCACCGTGCTGGTGACCGGAGCCGTGGGCGGTCTGGGGCAGGCGGTGACACGCCATCTGGTGCGCGCGCACGGGGTGAGGCACCTTGTGCTGACGTCGCGCCGGGGGCTGGAGGCGCCCGGGGCCCGCGAGCTTGTGCAATCGCTCGAGGAGCTCGGCGCCGAGACCGTGTCGATGGTGGCGTGCGACGTGTCGAAGCGGGAGGAGATCGCGCGCGTGCTGGCCGGCATCGACGCGGCGCGCCCGCTGAGCGCGGTGCTGCACCTGGCTGGCGTGGTCCATGATGGCGTGATTCAGACGCAGACGGCCGAGCGCCTCGCGTGGGTGCTGGCGCCGAAGGTGGACGGGGCGCTGCACCTGCACGAGCTGACGCGGGAGCTGGATCTCGCGGCGTTCGTGCTGTTCTCGTCGGCGGCCGGTACGTTGGGCACGGCGGGCCAGGGCAATTACGCGGCGGCGAATACGTTCCTCGACGCGTTCGCGGCGCACCGGCGCGGCCGCGGGCTCGCGGCGACGAGCCTCGCCTGGGGTGTCTGGACACCGGCCGGTGGTGGCATGGCGGCACAGCTGGGGGCCGCGGAGCTGGCACGGTTCAGTCGCTACGGAGTCGTGTCGATGTCCGTGGAAGAGGGGCTTTCGCTGCTGGACGCCGCGCTGTCACGCCCTGAAGCGAGCCTGGTCCCTATGCACCTGGATCTCGCGCAGCTGCAGCGTGGGCTGGAGGCCAACGGAGAGCTGCCGGCGCTGTTTCGTGCGCTGTTGCGCCCCAGCTTGCGCAAGGCGTCCACGGCGACGAGGCGAGACGCCTCGGCGCTGCGCGGGCGCCTCTCGGCGCTGCCGGAGGCGGAGCGGCTGAATGCGCTCATCGAGCTTGTGCGGGGCGAGGTCGCCGCGGTGCTCGGGCTCCAGCGCAGCGAGGCCGTGGGGGCGGAGCAGGTGCTGAAGGGCCTCGGGCTCGACTCGCTGATGGCGGTGGAGCTGCGCAACCGCCTCGCCGCCCGGACGGAGACGTCCTTGCCGGCGACGCTGGTCTTCGACTACCCGACGCCGCGGGCCATCGCGGAGTTGCTCCTGAAGCTGGCCTTTTCGGGACCGCAGGTGATGGGAGCCCGCAGGGGGGTGCGTCGTCATGCGGGGAAAGACGAGGCGGTGGCGATCGTATCGATGGCGTGCCGGCTGCCGGGAGGCGTCGAGACGCCGGAAGACTACTGGCGTCTCTTGGCCGAGGGGAAAGACGTGATCGAGGGCCTCCCTGCGCGCTGGGAGACGCTTTCGGTCTACGACCCCGACCCGGAGGCGGTGGGCAAGAGCTACGCGCGCGAGGGTGGATTCTTGCGGGACATCGACCTGTTCGACGCGGACTTCTTCGGGATATCGCCCCGAGAGGCGCAGTCGATGGATCCCCAGCAGCGGCTGGTGCTGGAGACGGCGTGGGAGGCATTGGAGCGTGCCGGCGTGCGCCCGTCGGCGCTGAGCGGGAGCGCCACCGGGGTGTATCTGGGGGCCGCGGGTTCGGACTATGGCGCTTACCAGGGTGGCGGGCTGGAGACGCTGGACGGGTACCGGGGCATCGGGAGCGCGGCGAGCGTGCTCTCAGGCCGTGTAGCCTACGTGCTCGGGTTGCATGGCCCAGCGATCACGGTGGACACGGCGTGCTCGTCGTCGCTGGTGTCGCTGCACCTCGCGTGCACGGCGTTGCGTCAGGGTGAATGCGACCTGGCGCTGGCCGGCGGGGTGACGGTGATGAGCACCCCCGCGTTGTTCGTGGAGTTCAGCCGGCTCAAGGGGATGGCCCGCGACGGCCGCTGCAAGAGCTTCTCTGGGCAGGCGGACGGCGCGGGCTGGTCGGAGGGGTGCGGGATGCTGGTGCTGAAGCGGCTGTCGGACGCGCGGCGCGACGGTGACCGGGTGCTTGCGGTGGTCCGTGGGTCAGCGGTGAACCAGGACGGTCGCAGCCAAGGCCTGACGGCGCCGAACGGCCCCGCGCAGCAGCGGGTGATCCAGCAGGCGCTGTCGTCGTGCGGGCTGTCGCCCGAGGACATCGACGCGGTGGAGGCGCATGGTACGGGCACGAGCCTCGGAGATCCGATCGAGGCCGGAGCGCTCGCGGAAGTGTTCGGGCCTGGGCGCAAGGCCGAGCGACCGCTGTACCTTGGCTCGTCGAAGTCGAACCTTGGGCACGCGCAGGCTGCGGCGGGCGTAGCCGGTGTGCTCAAGATGGTGCTGTCGATGCAGCACGAGGTGCTGCCGAAGACGCTGCACGCGGAGCAGCCGAGCCCGCACATTGGGTGGGAGGGGAGCGGGCTGTCGTTGCTGCAAGAGGCGCGTCCGTGGCGGCGCAACGGCCGGGCGCGGCGCGCGGGCGTGTCGTCGTTCGGGATCAGCGGGACGAACGCGCATGTCATCCTCGAAGAGGCGCCGGTGGAGGCGGCGCGCGAGCCGGTGGAGGCGGTGCGCGAGCCGGTGGAGGCGGAGGGTGTTGCGATACCGCTGTTGCTGTCGGGGCGAGACAAGGCCTCGGTGGCGGCGCAGGCGGGGCGGTGGGCGAAGTGGCTGGAAGAGCACGGGGAGGTGGGGTGGTCGGACGTGGTGCGCACGGCGGCGCTGCACCGGACGCACTTCGAGTCGCGTGCGTCGGTGCTTGCGGCGAGCGCTGCGGGAGCTGTGGAGGGTCTTCGCGCGCTGTCGTCGGGGCGGCCGGATGCGGCGGTGGTGAGCGGGACGGCGAAGCGAGGCGGGAAGCTTGCGGTGCTGTTCACGGGGCAGGGCAGCCAGCGGCTCGGGATGGGGAAGAGGCTTTACGAAGTGTACCCCGTGTTCCGTGCGGCGTTCGACGAGGTGTGCGAGGCGCTGGACGCGCACCTCGCGCGTGGTCTGCGGGAGGTGGTGTTCGGGGCCGCGGGCAGCGAGGAAGGAGCGTTGCTGGAGCGGACGGAGTACACGCAGCCCGGGCTGTTTGCGCTGGAAGTGGCGCTGTACCGTCAGTGGGAGTCGTGGGGGCTGAAGCCCGCTGCGCTGCTGGGGCACTCGATAGGAGAGCTGAGCGCTGCGCACGTGGCGGGTGTGCTGAGCCTTGCGGACGCAGCGAAGCTGGTGTGCGCCCGAGGTCGGCTGATGCAGGGGTGCGAGGCCGGGGGAGCGATGGTGTCGGTGGAGGCCTCGGAGCCGGAGGTGCAGCGGGCGCTGTCGGAGGTCGGGGCGCAGGGGCGGCTGAGCATCGCCGGGCTGAACGCGCCGATGCAGACGGTGCTGAGCGGGGACGAAGCGGCGGTGCTCGCGGTGGCGCGACGGCTGGAGGCGCAGGGCCGGCGCACGCGGCGTCTGCGTGTGTCGCATGCGTTCCACAGCGCGCACATGGACGGGATGCTGGAGGAGTTCGGGAAGGTGGCGCGGGAGTGCACGTACGCGCGGCCACGGCTGGCGGTGGTGAGCGGCGTGACGGGCGAGCTCGGTGGCGAAGAAGCGCTGATGTCGGCCGAGTACTGGGTGAGGCAGGTGCGCGAGGCGGTGCGCTTCCTGGACGGGATGCGCACGCTTGCGGCGGCGGGGGTGAGCACATACGTCGAGTGCGGTCCCGATGGCGTGCTGTGCGCGCTGGGGGCGGGGTGCCTGCCGGAGGGAGCCGAGGCGACGTTTGTGACGAGCCTGCGGCGAGAGCAGGAGGAAGAGCGCGCGCTTGCGACGGCGGTGGCGACGGTGCACGTGCAAGGGCACGAGGTGGACTGGGCCCAGGTGCTGTCGGGCCGTGGCGGCCGGCCCGTGGAGCTGCCGACGTACGCATTCCAGCGGCAGCGCTACTGGCTGGAGGCGCCCAAGACGACGGCGGCACAGGCGAATGTCTCGTGGCCGGAGCGTGCGTTGTGGGACGCGGTGCAGGAAGGCGAAGGCGTTGCGGAGCTGCTGGAGCTGCCTGACGACGTGCGCGAGAGCGTCGGGCCGCTGCTGCCGTACCTTGCGGCGTGGCGCCGGAGAAAGGACGCAGAAGCCGCGGTGTCTGGCTGGTTGTACGAGGAGGCGTGGCAAAGGGAAGCCAGCGCTGCCAGGGGCAAGCCGGACGTGAGGGGCAGATGGCTCCTGGTGTCATCTCCGCGTGCCGGAGGGCTGACCGCGGCGGTGAGTGATGCGCTCGGAGCTGCGGGTGCAGAGGTGATCATCGAGCCGGCGACCGAAGAGCGAGCGCGGCTGGCGGCGAGGTTGAGAGGCCTGGAGGGCGAGCTGCGTGGCGTCGTGGCGCTGAGCGCGCCTGGGGAGCAAGGTGCGCTGGAGGAAGGGCGAGGGCCTCGCGGAGTGTACGAGGTGCTGGCGCTGGCGCAGGCGCTCGGTGACGCTGGGCTCGATGCGCGGCTCTGGGTGTTGACGCAGGGAGCGGTGAGCACGGAGGCAAGCGAAGGGGTGTCCGACCCTGCGCAGGCGCTGACGTGGGGGTTGGGGCGGGTGGTGGGGCTGGAGCACCCCGAGCGCTGGGGTGGACTGGTAGACCTGCCGGCCGAGGTGGACGCGGAAGCGGTGCAGCAGGTGCTGAGGACGCTCGTTGCCGAGGACCACGAGGACCAGGTGGCGGTGCGACGCGGTGGGCGTCTTGTGCGGCGCATCGTGCGGGTGAGTGGAGAGGACGGCGGAGCGGGGTGGAAGCCGCGTGGCACGGTGCTCATCACGGGTGGAGTGGGAGGGCTCGGGAGCCATCTGGCTCGCTGGTTGGCGGAGCGGGGAGCAGAGCACCTGGTGCTGGCGTCACGCCGGGGCGCCGCGGCAGCGGGCGCGCGCGAGCTTCGGGAGGAGCTTGAGGGGCGGGGCGCGCGCGTGACGCTTGCGGCGTGCGATGTGTCGGA
This sequence comes from Sorangium sp. So ce836, assembly GCF_028553905.1. Classification (NCBI taxonomy): domain Bacteria; kingdom Pseudomonadati; phylum Myxococcota; order Polyangiales; family Polyangiaceae; genus Sorangium; species Sorangium sp. So ce836. The sequence continues at coordinate 2,500,581 of NZ_CP102233.1, forward strand.
GCGAGCGCAGGTCGAGGCGCTGGTGAGGGAACTTGAGCAGGACGAAGCGCCGCTGAGCGCGGTGGCGCATCTGGCGGGGATAGTCCGCCGCGTGCCGGTGCGAGAGCTCGCGCCCGAGATGCTGGCGCAGGAGCTCGCGGCGAAGGTGAAGGGAGCATGGCACCTGCAGGAGCTGCTGGCAGAGCGCGAGCTGGATGCGTTCGTGCTTTATGGCAGCATCGCTGGGCTGTGGGGCTCTGGGACGCAGGCCGGGTACGGCGCGGCGAACGCAGGGCTCGACGCGCTCGCGCGCTACCGGCGTGCCCGAGGGCAGACGGCGACGGTGCTGCACTGGGGCCCGTGGTCCGGAGGCGGGATGGTGAGCGACGAGGCCGAGCCGCAGCTCCGGAGCCGCGGGCTGGTGCCGATGTCGCCGGACAAGGCGCTTTGCGGGCTCGAGGTTGGGCTGCGGCGCACGTCGGTGGCGATCGCGGACGTGGACTGGTCGCGCTTCGCGCCGCTGTTCTGCGCGGCGCGGCCGAGGCCGCTGCTGTACGGGATCGAGCAAGCGCGCCATGCGCTGGAGGGCCGGACACCGCAGCAGGCCGCGGGCGGAGCGGGGGACAAGGCGCTGCGGGAGATGCTGCTCGGCCTGCCGGCTGTGGAGCGGAGCGAGCGGCTGCGCGAGCTCGTGGCGAGCGAGACGGCGGCGGTGCTGGGCGTGAAGGATCCGAGCGGGCTGGACCCGGAGCGAGGCTTTCTGGACCTCGGGCTGGACTCGTTGATGGCGGTGGAGCTGTCGAAGCGGCTGCAGCAGCGGACGGGGGTGTCGGTCACAAGGACGTTGATCTTCGATTATCCGACGCAAGGCGAGGTAACGCGCTGGCTGCTGGAGCAGCTGATGCCGCCGGAGCGACCGGCGGCGGACGAGCACGGCGTGAGCCGTGGACCGGAGCGGAGCGCGCCGATCGCGATCGTGGGCGTGGGGCTGCGCATGCCGGGCGGAGCGAACGATCTGGAGAGCTTCTGGCAAGTGCTCGTGGAGGGGCGGGATACGCTAAGGCCGATCCCGACCGACCGCTTCGACGTGGAGGCGATGTACGATCCTAACCCCGAGGCCAAGGGCAAGACGTACGTGAAGCATGCCTCGCTGCTGGACGACGTGGCATCGTTTGACGCGGGGTTCTTCGGGATAAGCCCGCGCGAGGCGGAGCCGATGGATCCGCAGCACCGGCTGCTGCTGGAGACTGCGTGGAGCGCGCTGGAGGACGCGGGAGTGCGTCCAGACCAGCTGAAGGGCTCGGACACGGGTGTGTTCGTGGGCGTGGCGCCGAGCGAGTATGCGAGCTATCGCGGCAAGAGCGCGAACGAAGATGCGTATGCGCTGACGGGGACCGCGCTGAGCTTCGCAGCGGGCCGTGTGGCATATCATCTCGGGCTGCAAGGCCCGGCGGTGTCGGTCGATACGGCGTGCAGCTCGTCGCTGGTGGCGCTGCACCTGGCGTGCGACGCATTGAGGCGCGGCGATTGCGAGGTGGCTCTGGCGGCCGGCGTGCAGGTGCTCGCGAACCCGGCGGGGTTTGTGCTGCTGTCGCGCACGCGTGCGGTCTCGCCCGACGGACGGTGCAAGACGTTCTCGCAGGCGGCCGACGGCTACGGCCGTGGCGAGGGCGTCGGGGTGGTGGTGCTGATGCGTCTTTCGGACGCACAGGCGCAGGGGATGCGGGTGCTGGGCGTGGTGCGGGGCACGGCGGTCAATCAGGACGGCGCGAGCAGCGGGATCACGGCGCCGAACGGCACGGCCCAGCAGAAGGTGGTGCGCGCTGCGCTGCGGAACGCGGGGCTGGAGGCGTCGAGCATCGATGTGGTCGAGTGCCACGGTACGGGCACGTCGCTGGGCGATCCGATCGAGGTGCAAGCGCTCGGCGCGGTGTACGGGCAAGGCAGGGAGGCGACTCGCCCGCTGCGGCTTGGAGCGGTCAAGAGCAACATCGGTCACCTGGAGTCGGCCGCCGGCATCGCCGGAGTGTGCAAGATCCTGGCGGCGTTTCGGCATGAGGCCCTGCCGGCGACGTTGCACAGCTCGCCGCGCAACCCCCAGATCTCCTGGGAGAGTCTGCCGGTGCAGGTGGTCGACCGCCTGACCGGCTGGCCTCGGCGCGCCGACGGCCTCCCCCGCTTTGCGGGCGTGTCGTCGTTTGGCATCAGCGGGACGAACGCGCATGTCATCCTCGAAGAGGCGCCGCTTGAGGCGGCGCGCGAGCCGGCGGCGGTGCGCGAGCCGTTGGCGGCGGAGGGTGTCGCGATGCCGCTGTTGCTGTCGGGGCGAGACGAGGCCTCGGTGGGGGCGCAGGCGGAGCGCTGGGCGAAGTGGCTCGGAGAGCACGCGGAGGTGCGATGGCCGGACGTGGTGAGAACGGCGGCGCTGCACCGGACGCACTTCGCCTGGCGCGCATCGGTGCAGGCGGCGAGCGTGTCGGAGGCGGTGGAGGGGCTGAGGGCGCTGTCGGAGGGTCGAGCCGCGGCGGGGGTGGTGCGCGGGACGGGAGTGCGCGAGGGGAAGCTTGCGGTGCTGTTCACGGGGCAGGGTAGCCAGCGCGCGGGGATGGGGAAGAAGCTTTACGAAGCGTATCCTGTGTTCCGTGCGGCGTTCGACGAGGTGTGCGAGGCGCTGGACGCGCATCTCGACCGTGGGTTGAGAGAGGTGGTGTTCGCGGAAGCGGGCAGCGAGCAGGAGGCGCTGCTGGAGCGGACGGAGTACACGCAGCCCGGGTTGTTTGCGCTGGAAGTGGCGCTGTACCGGCAGTGGGAGGCGTGGGGAGTGAGGCCCGCGGCGCTGCTGGGGCACTCGATAGGAGAGCTGAGCGCTGCGCACGTGGCGGGTGTGCTGAGCCTTGCGGACGCTGCGAAGCTAGTGTGCGCCCGCGGTCGGCTGATGCAGAGGTGCCAGGCGGGCGGAGCGATGATGTCGGTGGAGGCCTCGGAGCCGGAGGTGCAGGGGGCGCTGTCGGCGATGGGGCTGGAGGGCCGGCTTGGGATCGCGGGCATCAACGGTCCGAGCCAGACGGTGCTGAGCGGGGACGAAGCGGCGGTGCTGGAGGTGGGCAGGCGGTTCGAGGCGCAGGGCCGGCGCACGCGGCGTCTGCGTGTGTCGCACGCATTCCACAGCGCGCACATGGACGGGATGCTGGAAGAGTACGGGAGGGTGGCGCGGGAGTGCGCGTATAGGAGGCCGCAGGTGCCCGTGGTGAGCGGCGTGACGGGCGAGCTCGCTGGGGAAGAAGCGCTGATGTCGGCCGAGTACTGGGTGAGGCAGGTGCGCGAGGCGGTGCGCTTCCTGGACGGGATGCGCACGCTTGCGGCGGCGGGGGTGAGCACATACGTCGAGTGCGGGCCGGATGGCGTGCTGTGCGCGCTGGGGGCGGGGTGCCTGCCGGAGGGAGCCGAGGCGACGTTTGTGGCGAGCCTGCGGCGAGAGCAGGAGGAAGAGCGCGCGCTTGCGACGGCGGTGGCGACGGTGCACGTGCAAGGGCACGAGGTGGACTGGGCCCAGGTGCTGTCGGGCCGTGGCGGCCGGCCCGTGGAGCTGCCGACGTACGCGTTCCAGCGGCAGCGCTACTGGCTGGAGGCGCCGAGGGCGCGCGGCGACGTGGGCTCGGCGGGGCTGAAGGCGGCCGCCCATCCGCTGCTCGGCGCTGCGACGAAGCTCGCCGACGGCGCGGGGCACCTGTTCACAGGGAGGCTGTCGCTGGCGGAGCATGCGTGGCTTCGGGATCATCAGGTGTTCGGCAAGGTGGTGTTTCCGGGCACGGGGATGCTGGAGCTGGCGCTGGCGGCGGGGCGCGCGGTGGGCAGCCGGACGCTGTCGGAGCTGGTTCTGGCCGAGCCGCTGGTGCTGGCCGAGGAGGCCGCGGCGCGGCTGCAGCTGTCGGTCGGAGCGCCGGACGCGGCGGGCCGGCGCGAGGTAGGGCTGTACAGCCAGTCCGAGCAGGCGCCGGAGGACGCGCCGTGGGTGCAGCACGCCACGGGCGTGTTGACGGACGAGATCCCCGGCGCCCCCGGCGAGCTCGACGAGCTGTCGACGTGGCCTGTGCCGGGCGCGGAGGAGGTGGACCTGTCCGGGTTTTACGAGCGGCTGCGTGAGGGCGGGCTCGACTACGGTCCGGCGTTCCAGGGCCTCGTGGAGCTCTGGCGTCGAGGCGCGAGGCTTTACGGCCGGGTGGTGTTGCCCGAGAGCGCGAGGGGCAGCGCCGAGGCGTATGGGGTGCATCCGGCGCTGATGGACGCCGCGCTCCACACGATGGTCGCAGCTTTCTCTCAGATGTCAGGGCCAGACGGCGTGTTGTTGCCGTTCGCCTGGTCGGACGTGGCGCCGCACGCGACGGGGGCGAGCGAGCTTCGGATCCGAGTGGAGATGCAGGAACAAAGCGCACAGCAGCCAGCGGCTTCGCTGTACGTCGCAGACTGCACGGGGCAGGTCGTGGCGAGCATCGGCGCTCTACGTCTGCGCCGGGCGACGGCCGAGCAGCTGCGGACCGCCGTTCACGCTGGTGGCCAACATATGTATCAGGTGAGCTTCCAGCCTGTGGACCTCGCAGCACCTCCCTTGGGGACGGGCTCGCTGGTGGTCATCGGTGCACCGAAGGGAGGAGCGCGGCTGGCCGAAGCCCTGGGGGCGGAGGCGATTGCCGATCTCGATGCATTGGTTGTGCGCCTCGAGCATGGCGCGAGCGCGCCTGAGCGGGTGGTGGTCGACGTCACCGCCGCGAGCCCGAGCCCGTTGGACGTGGCGGGGTCGTCGCATGAGGCGACGAGGCAGGCGCTGTCGCTGCTGCAAGCGTGGCTGTCGGAGCCGCGGCTCGAAGCGACCGAGCTTGTGTGGATGACGCGGGGCGCGGTGGGCGCGGCGCCAGACGACGCCGTCGAGGACCTGGCGCGCGCGCCGCTGTGGGGGCTTGTCCGCGCGGCGCGAAGCGAGCGCCCCGAACGCGGCCTGCGCTTGATCGATGTGGGGACCGAGCCCGTGGACGCTGGGCTGCTGGCGCGGGCGCTGGCGACGGCGGCGGAGCCGGAGCTTGCGCTGCGCGGGGGCGCTGCGCTGGCCGCGCGCCTGGTGCGCGCACAGGCGGTAGCGGAAGAGCTCACCCGAGCCCGCGAGCTGGACCCTGCGGGCACGGTGCTGGTGACCGGCGGGACAGGGGAGCTGGGTCAGGCGGTCGCGGCGCACCTGGTGCGCGCGCACGGGGTGAGGCACCTTGTGCTGACGTCGCGGCGCGGGCTGGAGGCGCCCGGGGCCCGCGAGCTTGTGCAATCGCTCGCGGAGCTCGGCGCCGAGACGGTGACGGTGGCCGCGTGCGACGTGTCGAAGCGGGAGGAGGTCGCGCGTGTGCTGGCCGGCATCGACGCGGCGCGCCCGCTGAGCGCGGTGCTGCACCTGGCCGGCGTGCTCGACGACGGCGTGCTCGCCGCCCAGACGGCCGAGCGCCTCTCGCGGGTGCTGGCGCCGAAGGTGGATGGGGCGCTGCACCTGCACGAGCTGACGCGGGAGCTGGATCTCGCGGCGTTCGTGCTGTTCTCGTCGGTGGCCGGCACGTTTGGCACGGCGGGCCAGAGCAACTATGCGGCCGCGAACACGTTCCTCGACGCGCTCGCGGCGCACCGGCGCGGCGGCGGGCTCGCGGCGACGAGCCTGGCGTGGGGGTTGTGGGCGCAAGCGGGCGTGGGGATGACAGCGCACCTGGGCGAGGCCGAGCTGTCGCGCATCAGGCGCGCAGGGCTCGTGCCGATATCGGTCGACGAGGGCCTCGCTCTGCTGGACGCCGCGCTCTCACGCTCTGAAGCGAGCCTGGTCCCAGTGCACCTGGATCTCGCGCAGCTGCAGCGTGGGCTGGAGTCCAGCGGCGAGCTGCCGGCGCTGCTTCGCGCGCTGGTGCGCCCCGGGCTGCGCAAGGCGTCCTCTGCCGCGAGGAAGGAGGCGTCGACGCTCCGCGAGCGCCTCTCGGCGCTGCCGGAGGCGGAGCGCCTGAGCTCGCTCATCGACCTTGTGCGGGCCGAGGTCGCCGCGGTGCTCGGGCTTCAGCGCGGTGACGCGATTCCTACGGCCCAGCCCTTGAGGGAGCTCGGAATGGATTCGCTCATGGCCGTCGAAGTCCGCAATCGGCTCGCCTTGCTGGTCGGAAGCAACTTGCCTGCCACTTTGCTTTTCGATCATCCATCTGCCACGCACATCGCGAAGTTCCTCCTGTCAAAGTTCGGAAACGGTGAGCGCCGGAATCTGCTGCGTACAGCGGACTCCATGTCCGACGAGGAAATTCGCGCGTTCATGCTCAGCCTCTCCGTCAGTCTCGTGCGTCGTTCAGGCCTCCTCCCCAAGCTCTTGGAGCTGCGGGGGCCGTCCGAAACATCCGTCGAGGTTCCGGTTCCCATTTCCGATTTCGAAGATCTCGCCGACGAGCAGCTGGCCTTGCAAGCCTTGCAAATGATTTCGAACTCAGAGGATCTCCATGAATAGCAGCGCCGCCTCTCCTACGCTTCGTGAGGCGTTGACCCGTGCATTGAAAGAGTTGCAGAGGCTGCAGACCAGCCACTCGGATCTCCGTTCAGGGCCCATCGCCATCGTATCGATGGCGTGCCGGCTGCCGGGGGGCGTCGCTACGCCGGAAGACTACTGGCGTCTCCTGGAGGAGGGGAGAGATGCGATCGAGGCCTTCCCTGCGCGCTGGGATGCACCTTCGATTTACGACCCCGATCCGGAGGCGGTGGGCAAGAGCTACGTGCGCGAGGGTGGATTCCTGCGGGACATCGACCTGTTCGATGCGGATTTCTTCGGGATATCGCCCCGAGAGGCGCAGGCGATGGATCCCCAGCAGCGGCTGGTGCTGGAGACGGCGTGGGAGGCACTGGAGCGGGCTGGCGTGCGCCCGTCGGCGCTGAGCGAGAGCGCCACCGGGGTGTACCTGGGCTCGATGGGCTCGGACTACGGTGCTCTTTACGGCAGCGACCTGGCGGCGTTGGACGGGTACCGGGGCACCGGGAGCGCGGCGAGCGTGCTCTCAGGCCGTGTGGCGTACGTGCTTGGGCTGCAGGGCCCAGCGATCACGGTGGACACGGCGTGCTCGTCGTCGCTGGTGTCGCTGCACCTGGCGTGCACGGCCCTGCGTCAGGGCGAGTGCGATCTGGCCTTGACCGGCGGGGTGATGGTGATGACCACACCCGCGGGATTCGTGGAGTTCAGCCGCCTCAAGGCCCTTGCACGGGACGGTCGTTGCAAGAGCTTCTCTGCGCGAGCTGACGGCGTCATCTGGTCCGAGGGGTGCGGGATGCTGGTGCTGAAGCGGCTGTCGGACGCGCGGCGCGACGGTGACCGTGTGCTTGCGGTGATCCGTGCGTCAGCGGTGAACCAGGACGGTCGCAGCCAGGGTCTGACGGCGCCGAACGGCCCTGCCCAGCAGCGGGTGATCCAACAGGCGCTGTCGTCGTGCCGGCTGTCGCCCGAGGACATCGACGCGGTGGAGGCGCATGGGACGGGCACGAACCTCGGCGACCCGATCGAGGCCGGAGCGCTCGCGGAGGTGTTCGGGCCTGGGCGCAAGGCCGAGCGACCGCTGTACCTGGGCTCGTCGAAGTCGAACCTGGGACACGCGGGGCCTGCGGCGGGCGTCGCCGGTGTGATCAAGATGGTGCTGTCGATGCAGCACGAGGTGCTGCCGCGGACGCTGCACGCGGAGCAGCCGAGCCCGCACATTGGATGGGAGGGGAGCGGGCTGTCGTTGCTGCAAGAGGCGCGTCCGTGGCGGCGCAACGGCCGGGCGCGGCGCGCGGGCGTGTCGTCGTTCGGGATCAGCGGGACGAACGCGCATGTCATCCTCGAAGAGGCGCCGGTGGAGGCGGCGCGCGAGCCGGTGGAGGCAGTGCGCGAGCCGGTGGCGGCGGAGGGTGTTGCGATGTCGCTGTTGCTGTCGGGGCGAGACGAGGCCTCGGTGGCGGCGCAGGCGGAGCGCTGGGCGAAGTGGCTGGAAGAGCACGCGGAGGTGCAGTGGTCGGACGTGGTGAGGACAGCGGCGCTGCACCGGACGCACTTCGCCTCACGCGCATCGGTGCTTGCGGCGAGCGTGTCGGAGGCGGAGGAGGCGCTGCGGGCGCTGTCGCAGGGTCGCGGCCACCGGGCGGTGTCGGCGGGCACGGCGCGTGCGCGAGGCAAGGTGGTGTTCGTGTTCCCCGGCCAAGGGAGCCAGTGGCCGGGGATGGGCCGGGCGCTGCTGGAGCAGAGCGCGGCGTTCGCGGAGGCGGTGCAGGCGTGCGATGAGGCGCTGCGGCCGTGGACGGGCTGGTCTGTGCTGTCGGTGCTGCGCGGCGAGGCGGGTGAGGCAGGTGAGGAGCAGCCGTCGCTGGAGCGGGTGGACGTGGTGCAGCCCGCGCTGTTCGCGATGTGCGTGGGTCTGGCCGCGGCGTGGCGGTCGCTGGGGCTGGAGCCTGCGGCGGTGGTGGGCCACAGCCAGGGCGAGGTGTCGGCGGCGGTGGTGTGCGGGGCGCTGTCGCTTGCGGAGGGAGCGCGGGTAGTGGCGCTGCGCAGCCAGGCGGTGCGGCAGCGGTCGGGGATGGGGGCGATGATGCTGGTCGAGCGGCCGGTGTCGGAGGTGCAGGAGCACATCGCGCCGTACGGGGAGGCGCTTGCGATAGCGGCGGTGAACACGTCGAGCTCGACGGTGGTGTCGGGTGACGTGGAGGCGGTGGACGGGCTGATGGTGGAGCTGACGGCAGAAGGTGTGTTCTGCCGGAAGGTGAACGTCGACTACGCATCGCACAGCGCGCACATGGATGCGCTGCTGCCCGAGTTAGGAGCGAAGCTGTCGTCGCTCAGGCCGAAGGCGACGCAGCTGCCGTTTTACTCGACGGTGACAGGAGAGGTGTCGCGGGGCGAGGCGCTGGACGGCGAGTACTGGTGCCGCAACCTTCGGCAGACGGTGCGCCTGGACCGAGCGCTGTCGAAGCTGCTGGAGGACGGGCACGGTGTGTTCGTGGAGGTGAGCGCGCACCCGGTGCTGGCGATGCCGCTGACGACGGCGTGCGCGGAGGCGCAGGGGGTGGTGGTGGGGAGCTTGCAGCGCGACGAAGGTGGGTTGTCGCAGCTGTACAGGACGCTGGGGCAGCTGCACGTGCAGGGGCACGAGGTGGACTGGACACGGGTGCTGCCGGGCCATGGCGGTCGTGTCGTGGAGCTGCCGACGTACGCATTCCAGCGGCAGCGCTACTGGCTGGATATCTCGAAGGCGCGTAGCGACGTGAGCTCGGCGGGGCTCAAGGCAGCAGCACACCCGCTGCTCGGCGCCGCGACGAGGCTCGCCGACGGCGAGGGGCACCTGTTCACAGGGCGGCTGTCGCTGGCGGAGCATGCGTGGCTTCGGGATCATGAGCTGTTTGGCCAGGTGGTGCTTCCGGGCACGGGGATGCTGGAGCTGGTGCTGGCGGCGGGGCGCGCGGTGGGCAGCCGGTCGCTGTCGGAGCTCACGCTCGCCGAGCCGCTGGTGCTGGCCGAGGGCGCGGCGCGGCTGCAGGTGATGATCGGAGCGCCGGACGCGGCGGGCCGGCGCGAGGTGGGGCTGTACAGCCAGCCTGAGCAGGCGCCGGAGGACGCGCCGTGGGTGCAGCACGCGACGGGGGTGTTGACGGACGAGCCCCCCGGCATCCCTGACGAGCTCGACGAGCTGTCGACGTGGCCTGTGCCGGGCGCGGAGGAGGTGGACCTGTCCGGGCTTTACGAGCGGCTGCGTGAGCGCGGGCTCCACTACGGCCCGGCGTTTCAAGGGCTCGTGGAGCTGTCGCGCCAAGGCACAACCTACTTCGGTCGGGTGGTGCTGCCGGGGACCGAGAAGGACAGGGCGGAGGCGTATGGCGTGCACCCGGCGTTGATGGACGCCGCGCTCCACACGATGGTCGCGGCCTTCTCCGAGAGCCCAGGGGCGAACGAGGTGCTCGTGCCGTTCGCCTGGTCGGACGTTGCGCTGCACGCGACGGGGGCGAGCGAGCTTCGGGTCCGGGTGGAGCTCCAGGACGGAGGCGCACACCAGGACACCGCTTCGCTGCAAGTCGCAGACTCCACGGGGCAGGCCGTGGCGAGCATCGGCGCTCTACATCTGCGCCGGGCGACGGCCGAGCAGCTGCGGACCGCCGTTCACGCTGGTGGCCAACATATGTATCAGGTGAGCTTCCAGCCTGTGGAGCTCGCGGCAGCCCCCCTGGAGGCGGGCTCGCTGGTGGTCCTCGGTGCAGCGGAGGGACGAGGGAGGCTGGCCGAAGCCCTGAGGGCGGAGGCGATTGCCGATCTCGATGCATTGGTTGCGCGCCTCGAGCAGGGCGCGAGCGCGCCTGCGCGGGTGGCGGTCGACACGACAGCTCTAGGACAGAGTCAGTCGGGAGTGGCGTCGTTGTCCCACGAGGCGACGAGGCAGGCGCTGTCGCTGCTGCAAGCGTGGCTGTCGGAGCCGCGGCTCGACGCTGTCGAGCTGGTGTGGGTGACGCGGGGCGCGGTGGGCGCGGCGCCGGACGACGCCGTCCAGGATCTGGCGCGCGCGCCGCTGTGGGGGCTTGTTCGCGCGGCGCGCAGCGAGCACCCCGAACGCGGGCTGCGCTTGATCGATGTGGGGACCGAGCCCGTGGACGCTGGGCTGCTGGCGCGGGCGCTGGCGACGGCGGCGGAGCCGGAGCTTGCGCTGCGCGGGGGCGCTGCGCTGGCCGCGCGCCTGGTGCGCGCGCAGGCGGCAGCGGAAGAGCTCACCCGAGGAGCCCGCGGGCTGGACCCTGCGGGCACGGTGCTGGTGACCGGCGGGACAGGGGAGCTGGGTCAGATCGTGGCGACGCACCTGGTGCGCGCGCACGGGGTGAGGCACCTTGTGCTGACGTCGCGTCGCGGGCTGGAGGCGCCCGGGGCCCGCGAGCTCGTGCAGTCACTCGAGGATCTCGGCGCCGAGACGGTGACGGTGGCTGCGTGCGACGTGTCGAAGCGGGAGGAGGTCGCGCGTGTGCTGGCCGGCATCGACGCGGCGCGTCCGCTGAGCGCGGTGCTGCACCTGGCCGGCGTGCTCGACGACGGCGTGCTCACCGCCCAGACGGCCGAGCGCCTCTCGCGGGTGCTGGCGCCGAAGGTGGATGGGGCGCTGCACCTGCACGAGCTGACGCGGGAGCTGGATCTCGCGGCGTTCGTGCTGTTCTCGTCGGCGGCCGGTACGCTTGGCGCGGCGGGCCAGAGCAACTACGCGGCGGCGAACACGTTCCTCGACGCGCTCGCGGCGCACCGGCGCGGCGGCGGGCTCGCGGCGACGAGCCTGGCGTGGGGCTTCTGGACACAGGCGGGCGTGGGGATGACAGCGCACCTGGGCGAGGCCGAGCTGTCGCGCATGAGGCGCAATGGGTTCGTGCCGATGCCGGTGGAAGAGGGCCTCGCCCTGCTGGACGCCGCGCTCTCACGCCCTGAAGCGAGCCTGGTCCCAGTGCACCTGGATCTCGCGCAGCTGCAGCGTGGGCTGGAGTCCAGCGGCGAGCTGCCGGCGCTGTTTCGTGCGCTGTTGCGCCCGAGCTTGCGCAAGGCGTCCTCGGCAACGAGGCGAGACGCCTCGGCGCTCCGCGAGCGCCTCTCGGCGCTGCCGGAGGCGGAGCGGCTGAATGCGCTCGTCGAGCTGGTGCGGGGCGAGGTTGCGGCCGTGACAGGGCTTCAGCGCGGCGAGGCTGTGGCGGCGGATCAGGTGCTCAAGGAGCTGGGGCTCGACTCGCTGATGGCGGTGGCGCTGCGCAACCGCCTCACGTCCCGTACCGAGACGTCCTTGCCGGCGACGCTGGTCTTTGACTACCCGACGCCGCGGGCGATCGCAGAGCTGCTGCTGAAGCAGGCGTTCTCGGGGCTGCAGGTGAAGGAAGCGCGGGCGCGGGTGCGTCGTCGTGCAGGGAAAGACGAGCCGATCGCGATCGTGTCGATGGCGTGCCGGCTGCCGGGAGGCGTTGCGACGCCGGACGACTACTGGCGTCTCTTGGCCGAGGGGAAGGACGCGATCGAAGGCCTCCCAGCGCGCTGGGACGGGTTCGAGGTCTACGACCCTGATCCGGAGGCCGCAGGCAAGAGCTACGCGCGCGAAGGTGGGTTTGTACGGGACATCGACCTGTTCGACGCGAACTTCTTCGGGATATCGCCGCGCGAGGCGCAGTCGATGGATCCCCAGCATCGGCTGGTGCTGGAGACGGCGTGGGAGGCATTGGAGCGGGCCGGCGTGCGCCCGTCGGCGCTGAGCGGGAGCGCCACCGGAGTGTACCTGGGTTCGATGGGCTCGGACTACGGTGCTCTTCATACTGTCGATCTGAAGGAGCTGGACGGGTACCGGGGCATCGGGAGCGCGGCGAGCATCCTCTCGGGCCGGGTGGCCTACGCGCTGGGGCTGCAGGGCCCAGCGATGACGGTGGACACGGCGTGCTCGTCGTCGCTGGTGTCGCTGCACCTGGCGTGCACGGCGCTGCGCCAGGGCGAATGCGACCTGGCGCTGGCCGGCGGGGTGACGGTGATGAGCACCCCCGCGCTGTTCGTGGAGTTCAGCCGTCTCAAGGGGATGTCCCGCGACGGTCGGTGCAAGAGCTTCTCGGCGCAGGCGGACGGCGCGGGCTGGGCCGAGGGTTGCGGGATGCTGTTGTTGAAGCGGCTGTCTGACGCGCAGCGCGACGGCGACCGTGTGCTGGGGGTGATCCGTGGCTCTGCGGTGAACCAGGACGGTCGCAGCCAGGGTCTGACGGCGCCGAACGGCCCTGCCCAGCAGCGGGTGATCCGGCAGGCGCTGTCGTCGTGTGGTCTGTCGCCCGAGGACATCGACGCGGTGGAGGCGCACGGTACGGGCACGAGCCTTGGAGACCCGATCGAGGCCGGAGCGCTGGCGGAGGTGTTTGGACCGGAGCGTAGCCCCGAGCGTCCGCTGTACCTGGGTTCGTCGAAGTCGAACCTTGGGCACGCGCAGGCGGCGGCGGGCGTGGCGGGCGTGATCAAGATGGTGCTGTCGATGCAGCACGAGGTGCTGCCGAAGACGCTGCACGCGGAGCAGCCGAGCCCGCACATCGCGTGGGAGGGGAGCGGGCTGTCATTGCTGCAAGAGGCGCGTCCGTGGCGGCGCAACGGCCGGGTCCGTCGTGCCGGCGTGTCGTCGTTCGGGATCAGCGGGACGAACGCGCATATCATCCTCGAAGAAGCGCCGGCCGAGGCGCGGCGCGAGCCTGTCGAGGCCGAGGCGGCGCCAGCGCTATTGCCGCTGGTGCTGTCGGGTCGAGACGAGGCCGCGGTGAACGCGCAGGCGGGGCGGTGGGCGAAGTGGCTGGAAGAGCACGGGGAGGTGGGGTGGTCGGACGTGGTGCGCACGGCGGCGCTGCACCGGACGCACTTCGAGTCGCGGGCGTCGGTGCTTGCGGCGAGCGCTGCGGGAGCTGTGGAGGGTCTTCGCGCGCTGTCGTCGGGGCGGCCGGATGCGGCGGTGGTGAGCGGGACGGCGAAGCGAGGCGGGAAGCTTGCGGTGCTGTTCACGGGGCAGGGCAGCCAGCGGCTCGGGATGGGGAAGAGGCTTTACGAAGTGTACCCTGTGTTCCGTGCGGCGTTCGACGAGGTGTGCGAGGCGCTGGACGCGCACCTCGCGCGTGGTCTGCGGGAGGTGGTGTTCGGGGCCGCGGGCAGCGAGGAAGGAGCGTTGCTGGAGCGGACGGAGTACACGCAGCCCGGGCTGTTTGCGGTGGAAGTGGCGCTGTACCGTCAGTGGGAGTCGTGGGGGCTGAAGCCCGCTGCGCTGCTGGGGCACTCGATAGGAGAGCTGAGCGCTGCGCACGTGGCGGGTGTGCTGAGCCTTGCGGACGCAGCGAAGCTGGTGTGCGCCCGAGGTCGGCTGATGCAGGGGTGCGAGGCCGGGGGAGCGATGGTGTCGGTGGAGGCCTCGGAGCCGGAGGTGCAGCGGGCGCTGTCGGAGGTCGGGGCGCAGGGGCGATTGAGCATCGCCGGGCTGAACGCGCCGATGCAGACGGTGCTGAGCGGGGACGAAGCGGCGGTGCTCGCGGTGGCGCGACGGCTGGAGGCGCAGGGCCGGCGCACGCGGCGTCTGCGTGTGTCGCACGCGTTCCACAGCGCGCACATGGACGGGATGCTGGAGGAGTTCGGGAAGGTAGCGCGGGAGTGCACGTACGCGCGGCCACGGCTGGCGGTGGTGAGCGGCGTGACGGGCGAGCTCGGTGGCGAAGAAGCGCTGATGTCGGCCGAGTACTGGGTGAGGCAGGTGCGCGAGGCGGTGCGCTTCCTGGACGGGATGCGCACGCTTGCGGCGGCGGGGGTGAGCACATACGTCGAGTGCGGTCCCGATGGCGTGCTGTGCGCGCTGGGGGCGGGGTGCCTGCCGGAGGGAGCCGAGGCGACGTTTGTGACGAGCCTGCGGAGAGAGCAGGAGGAAGAGCGCGCGCTGGCGACGGCGGTGGCGACAGTGCACGTGCAGGGGCACGAGGTGGACTGGGCCCAGGTGCTGTCGGGCCGTGGCGGCCGGCCCGTGGAGCTGCCGACGTACGCGTTCCAGCGGCAGCGCTACTGGCTGGAAGCGCCGAAGAGCGCGGCGACCGAGGTGAATGTCTCCAGCGCGGAGCAGGCGCTGTGGAATGCGGCGCTGGAGGGCGAGGGAGATGGCGTTGCGGAGCTGCTGGAGCTGCCTGACGACGTGCGCGCCAGCGTCGGGCCGCTGCTGCCGTACCTCGCGGCGTGGCGCCAGAGAAAGCAGGCAGAAGCGGCGGCGGCGAGCTGGCTGTATGAGGAAGCGTGGCAAAACCATCCGAGGCGTGTGACGGGTAGTCCGGATGCGAGGGGCACCTGGCTCGTGGTGTCACCTCCGCTCGCCGGAGAGCTTGCGGAGGTGGTGCGTGGTGCGCTCGGCGCCGCGGGGGCCGAGGTGATCGTGCACATCGCGGCCGTGGAGCGAGCGCAGCTCGCAGCGTGGCTGAGAGAGCAAGCGCGCCTGAGAAAGGAGGAGGGCGAGCTGCGTGGCGTCATCGCGCTCACGGCCTCAGGCGAGGAAGGCGCGCTGGAGCAAGGGCAGGCGCCCCGCAGCCTGTACCAGACGCTGGCGGTGGTGCAGGCGCTCGGCGACGCCGGAATCGGCGCGCGGCTGTGGTTGCTCACGCAGGGAGCGGTCAGCACCGAGCCAAGCGAAGCGGTGGTGCACCCGTTGCAGGCGCTGACGTGGGGACTGGGACGGGCGTTGGGGCTGGAGCACCCCGAGCGCTGGGGCGGGCTGCTGGACGTGCCGGCGGAGCTGGACGCGGGCGTGATGCAGCACGTCTTGACCACGCTTGTGTCCGACGACAACGAAGATCAGGTGGCGGTGCGGCGCGGCGGGCGCCTCGTGAGGCGCATTGTGCGTGTGCGCGGCGAGGGCGACGGCGAGGGCTGGAAGCCGCGCGGCACGGTGCTCATCACGGGCGGCGTGGGCGGGCTCGGAGGTCATCTTGCCCGCTGGCTGGCCGGGCGTGGCGCAGAGCACCTTGTGCTGGCGTCGCGCCGCGGCGCGTCGGCGCCCGGGGCGAGCGAGCTACGGGACGAGCTTGTGGCGCGGGGCATTCGGGTGACGCTGGCGGCGTGTGACGTGTCGGAGCGCGCGCAGCTCGCGGCGCTGCTCGCGGAGCTGGAGCAGGATGAAGCGCCGCTGAGGGCGGTGGCGCACCTCGCGGGCATAGGCCGCCGTGTTCCGCTGCGAGAGCTCGAGCCTGAGCAGCTCGAGCAGGAGCTCGCGGCGAAGGTGAAGGGGGCGTGGCACCTGCATCAGCTGCTGGGGAAGCGGGAGCTGGATGCGTTCGTGCTCTATGGCAGCATCGCCGGGCTGTGGGGCTCCGGGGCGCAGGCTGGGTACGGCGCAGCGAACGCAGGGCTGGACGCGCTCGCGCGGTACCGGCGCGCGCGAGGGCAGGCTGCGACGGTGTTGCACTGGGGCCCCTGGGCGGGAGAAGGGATGGTGACCAGCGAGCTCGAGTCGCAGCTGCGGATCCGCGGGGTCGCGGTGATGTCGCCCGACAAGGCGCTCGCCGGGCTGGAGATGGCGCTGCGGCTGGGGCGCACGTCGGTGGCGATCGCGGACGTGGACTGGTCGCGCTTCGCGCCGTCGTTCAGCGCGGCGAGGCCGAGGCCGCTCCTGGACGGGATCGAGGAGGCCCGGCGGGCGCAGGAGAGCCGCGGCCCGCAGCCGGCCGCAGGCGGGACCGCGCTGAGAGACACCTTGCTGGGCCTGAGCGAGGCCGAGCGGCGCGAGCGGGTACGTCAGCTGGTGGCGAGCGAGACGGCCGCGGTACTGGGCATGACGGACCCGAGCCGGCTTGACCCGGACCGTGGCTTTCTGGACCTCGGGCTGGATTCGCTGATGGCGGTGGAGCTGTCGAAGCGGCTGCAGAAGCGCACGGGCATGACGGTACCGAGCACGCTGAGCTTCGATCACCCGACGCAGAGCGAAGTGGCGCGCTGGCTGCTGGAGCAGCTCACACCTCAGCCGCGACCGGAGCCGGCGGTGCGCGAGGTGAGCCGGGAAGAGGGGTGGAGCACGCCGATAGCGATCGTGGGCGTGGGGCTGCGCATGCCTGGCGGAGCGAGCGACCTGGAGAGCTTCTGGCAGGTGCTGGTCGAAGGGCGGGATACGCTGCGGCCGATCCCGGCCCAACGATTCGACGTCGAGGCGCTGTACGATCCTGACCCCGACGCGAAGGGCAAGACGTACGTGCGGAACGCGTCGCTGCTCGACGACGTGGCGTCGTTCGACCCTGGGTTCTTCGGGATAAGTCCGCGGGAGGCGGAGCCGATGGATCCGCAGCACCGGCTGCTGCTGGAGACGGCGTGGAGCGCCCTGGAGGACGCGGGGGTGCGTCCAGAGCACCTGAAGGGCTCGGATACGGGAGTGTTCGTGGGCGTGGCGCCGAGCGAATACGCGAGCTACCGAGGAAAGAGCGCGAACGAAGATGCGTATGCGCTGACAGGGACGGCGCTGAGCTTTGCTGCGGGACGGGTGGCCTACCACCTCGGGCTGCAAGGCCCTGCGGTGTCGACCGACACGGCCTGCAGCTCGTCGCTGGTAGCGCTGCACCTGGCGTGCGACGCGCTGCGCCGGGGCGATTGCGAGGTGGCGCTGGCGGCAGGTGTGCAGGTGCTGGCGAACCCGGCGGGGTTTGTGCTGCTGTCGCGCACGCGCGCGTTGTCGCCGGACGGGCGGTGCAAGGCGTTCTCGCAGGCGGCGGACGGTTATGGCCGTGGCGAGGGAGTCGGGGTGCTGGTGCTGATGCGGCTGTCCGAGGCGCAGCAGCAGGGGAAGCGGGTGCTGGGTGTGGTGCGCGGCACGGCGGTCAATCAGGACGGCGCGAGCAGCGGGATCACGGCGCCGAACGGCACGGCGCAGCAGAAGGTGGTGCGCGCGGCGCTGCGGAACGCGGGGCTGGAGCCGGCGAGCATCGATGTGGTGGAGTGCCACGGTACGGGCACGTCGCTGGGCGACCCGATCGAGGTGCAGGCGCTCGGCGCGGTGTACGGGCAAGGCCGGGATATGGCTCGTCCGCTGCAGCTGGGCGCGGTCAAGAGCAATATCGGTCATCTCGAGTCCGCCGCGGGCATCGCAGGGGTGTGCAAGATCCTGGCGGCGTTCCGTTACGAGTCGCTGCCGGCGACGCTGCACAGCACGCCGCGCAATCCCCGGATCCCGTGGGAGAACCTGCCGGTGCAGGTGGTCGATCGCCTGACCCCCTGGCCTCGGCGCGCAGAGGGCCCCCCGCGCCGTGCCGGCGTGTCGTCGTTCGGGATCAGCGGGACGAACGCGCATATCATCCTCGAAGAAGCGCCGGCCGAGGCGCGGCGCGAGCCTGTCGAGGCCGAGGCGGCGCCAGCGCTATTGCCGCTGGTGCTGTCGGGTCGAGACGAAGCCGCGGTGAATGCGCAGGCGGGTCGGTGGGCGAAGTGGCTGGAAGAGCACGGGGAGGTGGGGTGGTCGGACGTGGTGCGCACGGCAGCGCTGCACCGGACGCACTTCGAGTCGCGGGCGTCGGTGCTTGCGGCGAGCGCTGCGGGAGCTGTGGAGGGGCTGAGGGCGCTGTCGTCGGGGCGGCCGGATGCGGCGGTGGTGAGCGGGACGGCGAAGCGAGGCGGGAAGCTTGCGGTGCTGTTCACGGGGCAGGGCAGCCAGCGGCTCGGGATGGGGAAGAGACTTTACGAAGTGTACCCCGTGTTCCGTGCGGCGTTCGACGAGGTGTGCGAGGCGCTGGACGCGCACCTCGACCGTGGGTTGAGAGAGGTGGTGTTCGCGGCCGCGGGCAGCGAGGAAGGAGCGTTGCTGGAGCGGACGGAGTACACGCAGCCCGGGCTGTTTGCGCTGGAAGTGACGCTGTACCGTCAGTGGGAGTCGTGGGGGCTGAAGCCCGCTGCGCTGCTGGGGCACTCGATAGGAGAGCTGAGCGCTGCGCACGTGGCGGGTGTGCTGAGCCTTGCGGACGCAGCGAAGCTGGTGTGCGCCCGAGGTCGGCTGATGCAGGGGTGCGAGGCCGGGGGAGCGATGGTGTCGGTGGAGGCCTCGGAGCCGGAGGTGCAGCGGGCGCTGTCGGAGGTCGGGGCGCCGGGGGGACTGAGCATCGCCGGGCTGAACGCGCCGATGCAGACGGTGCTGAGCGGGGACGAAGCGGCGGTGCTCGCGGTGGCGCGACGGCTGGAGGCGCAGGGCCGGCGCACGCGGCGTCTGCGTGTGTCGCACGCGTTCCACAGCGCGCACATGGACGGGATGCTGGAGGAGTTCGGGAAGGTGGCGCGGGAGTGCACGTACGCGCGGCCGCAGCTGGCGGTGGTGAGCGGCGTGACGGGCGAGCTCGGTGGCGAAGAAGCGCTGATGTCGGCCGAGTACTGGGTGAGGCAGGTGCGCGAGGCGGTGCGCTTCCTGGACGGGATGCGCACGCTTGCGGCGGCGGGGGTGAGCACATACGTCGAGTGCGGGCCGGATGGCGTGCTGTGCGCGCTGGGGGCGGGGTGCCTGCCGGAGGGAGCCGAGGCGACGTTTGTGACGAGCCTGCGGAGAGAGCAGGAGGAAGAGCGCGCGCTGGCGACGGCGGTGGCGACAGTGCACGTGCAGGGGCACGAGGTGGACTGGGCCCAGGTGCTGTCGGGCCGTGGCGGTGGTGTCGTGGAGCTGCCGACGTACGCGTTCCAGCGGCAGCGCTACTGGCTGGAGGCGCCGAAGGCGCGTACCGACGTGGGCTCGGCGGGCTTGAGGGAATCGGGGCATCCGCTGCTCGGAGCGGCAACGAAGCTGGCCGACGGCGACGGCCATCTGTTCACAGGCCGGCTGTCGCTGGGCGAGCAGCCGTGGCTTCGCGACCATGCGGTGTTTGGCGAGGTGGTCTTCCCGGGCACGGGGATGCTGGACCTCGCGCTGGCGGCTGGGCGCGCGGTGGGCAGCGGGGCGCTGTCGGAGCTCACGATCTCCGAGCCGCTGATGCTCGCGGAGGACGTGGCCGTGCGGCTGCAGCTCTCGGTCGGGGCGCCCGACGCCGCGGGGCGGCGTGCGTTTGGGCTGTACAGCCAGCCGGAGCATGGACCGGGAGATGCCCCCTGGGTGCAGCACGCGACGGGCGTGTTGACCGACGAGACCCTCGCCACCTCCAGCGAGCTCGATGAGCTGACGACGTGGCCAGTGCCCGGCGCCGAGGCGGTGGACCTCTCCGGGTTCTACGAGCGGCTGCATGAGCGTGGACTCCGCTACGGCCCGGCCTTCCAGGGGCTCGTGGAGCTGTCGCGTCGAGACGCGACCTTCTTCGGCCGGGTGGTGTTGCCCACAGACGCGACCGACAGCGCCGAGGACTACGGGGTGCATCCGGCGCTGATGGACGCCGCGCTGCATACGATGGTCGCAGCGTTTGCGGAGGTATCAGCGCCGGACGACGTGCTGCTGCCTTTCTCGTGGTCGGACGTGGCGTTGCACGCCACGGGGGCGAGCGAGCTCCGGGTGAGGCTGGAGCTCGCAGGAGGCAGAGACTCGGCACAGGCAGCCGCCTCGCTGCGCGTTACAGATGCCGCCGGCCAGCCGGTGGTGAGCGTCGGTGCCCTGCATCTGCGCCGGGCGACGGCCGAGCAGCTGCGGGCAGCGACGCATGCCGAGGCGCAGCACCTGTACCGGGTGGACTTCCAGCTCGTGAGCCTCGTGGAGGCGGGCTCGAAGGTGGACTCGCTGGTGGTGCTCCGTGCGCCTGAGGGGCGAGGGCGACTGGGCGAAGCGCTGGGTGTGGAGGCGATCGCAGGCCTCGATGCATTGCTCGCGCGGATCGAGCAGGGAACCCGATTGCCTGAGCGGGTGCTGGTCGACATGGCGGCTGGCAGCTCACAGCGCTCGGACATGGTGGTATCGTCGCACGAGGCGACGGGACAGGCGCTGTCGCTGCTGCAAGCGTGGCTGTCGGAGCCTCGGCTCGAGGGGGTGGAGCTGGTGTGGGTGACGCGGGACGCGGTCAGCGCCGCTCCGGGCGACGGTGTTCAGGACCTGGCGCACGCGCCGCTGTGGGGGCTTGTTCGCACGGCGCGAAGCGAGCACCCCGAGCGCCGGCTGCGCCTGATCGACGTCGGGACCGAGCCTCTGGACGGCGGGCTGCTGGCGCGCGCGCTGGCGACGGCGACGGAGCCGGAGCTTGCGCTGCGTGGCGGCGCTGCGCTGGCGGCGCGCCTGGTGCGCGTGCCGGCGGCAGCGGAAGGGCTCACGCCGGCGCGCGGGCTGGACCCGACGGGCACGGTCCTGGTGACCGGAGGAACAGGCGAGCTGGGTCAGGCCGTCGCGGAGCATCTGGTGCGCGCACACGGGGTGCGGCACCTCGTGCTGACGTCGCGCCGTGGGCTGGAGGCGCCCGGGGCCCCAGGCTTCGTGCAGGCGCTGGAGAAGCTCGGTGCCGAGACCGTGACGGTGGCGGCGTGTGACGTGTCGAAGCGGGAGGAGGTCGCGCGCGTGCTGGCCGGCATCGAGGCCGCACATCCGCTGACCGCGGTGCTGCACCTGGCCGGCGTGCTCGACGATGGCGTCATCACCGCGCAGACGCTCGAGCGTCTCTCGCGGGTGCTGGCGCCGAAGGTGAACGGGGCGCTGCACCTGCACGAGCTGACAGAGGATCTCGATCTCTCGGCCTTCGTGCTGTTCTCCTCGATGTCCGGGACGCTCGGGACGGCGGGCCAGAGCAACTACGCGGCGGCCAACAGCTTCCTCGACGCGCTCGCGGCGCATCGCCGCAGCCGCGGGCGCGCGGCGACGAGCCTGGCGTGGGGCTTCTGGGCGCAAGCGGGCGTTGGCATGACAGCGCACCTGGGCGAGGCGGAGCGCTCACGTATCCAGCGCGCCGGACTTGTGCCGATACGGGTCGAGGAGGGCCTTTCGCTGCTGGACGCCGCGCTTCTGCGCCCCGAAGCGAGCCTGGTGCCTGCGCACCTCGATCTTGCGCAGATGCAGCGGGGGCTGGAGGCCAGCGGCGAGCTGCCCGCGCTGCTTCGCGCGCTGCTGCGCCCTGGGCTGCGCAAGGCGTCATCCGCCACGAGGAAGGAAGCCTCGGCGCTCCGCGAGCGCCTCTCGGAGCTGCCGGAGGCGGAGCGCCTGAGCTCGCTCGTCGAGCTGGTTCGGGCCGAGGTGGCCGCGGTGCTCGGGCTGCCGCGCAGCGAGGCCGTTGCGGTAGATCAGGTGCTGAAGGACCTAGGGCTAGATTCGTTGATGGCGGTGGAGCTGCGCAGTCGGCTCAGCGCCCGAGCCGAGATCCCCCTCCCGGCGACGCTGGTGTTCGACTACCCGACGCCGCGCGCCGTCGCAGAGCTGCTCCTGAGACAGGCTTTCTCGAAGCAGCAGGTGACGGCAGCGCGGGCGCGTCGCCGGACGAAGGAAGACGAGGCGATCGCGATCGTATCGATGGCGTGCCGGTTGCCAGGGGGCGTGGCGACGCCGGAAGACTACTGGCGTCTCCTGGCGGAAGGGAAGGACGCCATCGAGCGCTTTCCCTCCCGTTATGACGCGTTCTCTGTTTACGACCCCGATCCGGAGGCGGTGGGCAAGAGCTACGTGCGCGAGGGTGGATTCCTGCGGGATATCGATGTCTTCGACGCAGGCTTCTTCGGGATCTCGCCGCGCGAGGCGCAGGCGATGGATCCCCAGCAGCGGCTGGTGCTGGAGACGGCGTGGGAGGCGCTGGAGCGAGCCGGCGTGCGGCCCTCGATGCTGAGCGAGAGCGCCACCGGGGTATACCTGGGCTGGATGGGCTCGGACTACGGTGCTCTTCTCGGCGGTGACCTCGCCGCGTTGGACGGGTACCAGGGTACGGGGAGCGCGGCGAGCGTGCTTTCAGGCCGGGTGGCTTACGTGCTGGGGCTTCAGGGCCCAGCGATCACGGTGGACACGGCGTGCTCGTCGTCGCTGGTGTCGCTGCACCTGGCGTGCACGGCGCTGCGCCAGGGCGAATGCGACCTGGCGCTGACCGGCGGGGTGATGGTGATGACCACGCCCGCGGGATTCGTTGAGTTCAGTCGTGCCCGGGGGCTTGCGCGAGACGGTCGGTGCAAGAGCTTCTCTGCCCAGGCTGACGGCGTCATCTGGTCCGAAGGGTGCGGGATGCTGTTGCTGAAGCGGCTGTCTGACGCGCGGCGCGACGGCGACCGTGTGCTGGGGGTGATCCGTGGCTCTGCGGTGAACCAGGACGGTCGCAGCCAGGGTCTGACGGCGCCGAACGGCCCTGCCCAGCAGCGGGTGATCCGGCAGGCGCTGTCGTCGTGTGGTCTGTCGCCCGAGGACATCGACGCGGTGGAGGCGCATGGGACGGGTACGAGCCTCGGAGACCCGATCGAGGCCGGAGCGCTGGCGGAGGTGTTTGGACCGGAGCGTAGCCCCGAGCGTCCGCTGTACCTGGGGTCGTCGAAGTCGAACCTGGGACATGCGCAGGCGGCCGCGGGTGTGGCGGGCGTGATCAAGATGGTGCTGGCGCTGCAGCACGAGGTGCTGCCGAAGACGCTGCACGCGGAGCAGCCGAGCCCGCACATCGCGTGGGAGGGGAGCGGGCTGTCGCTGCTGCAAGAGGCGCGTCCGTGGCGGCGCAACGGCCGGGTCCGTCGTGCCGGCGTGTCGTCGTTCGGGATCAGCGGGACGAACGCGCATATCATCCTCGAAGAAGCGCCGGCCGAGGCGCGGCGCGAGCCTGTCGAGGCCGAGGCGGCGCCAGCGCTATTGCCGCTGGTGCTGTCGGGTCGAGACGAGGCCGCGGTGAATGCGCAGGCGGGGCGGTGGGCGAAGTGGCTGGAAGAGCACGGGGAGGTGGGGTGGTCGGACGTGGCGAGGACGGCGGCGCTGCACCGGACGCACTTCGAGTCGCGGGCGTCGATGCTTGCGGCGAGCGTGTCCGAGGCGGTGGAGGTGCTGCGGGCGCTGTCAGAGGGTCGCGGCCACCGGGCGGTGTCCGTGGGCAAGGCGCGGGAGCGAGGCAAGGTGGTGTTCGTGTTCCCCGGCCAAGGGAGCCAGTGGCCGGGGATGGGCCGGGCGCTGCTGGAGCAGAGCGCGGCGTTCGCGGAGGCGGTGCAGGCGTGCGATGAGGCGCTGCGGCCGTGGACGGGCTGGTCTGTGCTGTCGGTGCTGCGCGGCGAGGCGGGTGAGGCAGGTGAGGAGCAGCCGTCGCTGGAGCGGGTGGACGTGGTGCAGCCCGCGCTGTTCGCGATGTGCGTGGGTCTGGCCGCGGCGTGGCGGTCGCTGGGGCTGGAGCCTGCGGCGGTGGTGGGCCACAGCCAGGGCGAGGTGTCGGCGGCGGTGGTGTGCGGGGCGCTGTCGGTTGCGGAGGGAGCGCGGGTAGTGGCGCTGCGCAGCCAGGCGGTGCGGCAGCGGTCGGGGATGGGGGCGATGATGCTGGTCGAGCGGCCGGTGTCGGAGGTGCAGGAGCACATCGCGCCGTACGGGGAGGCGCTTGCGATAGCGGCGGTGAACACGTCGAGCTCGACGGTGGTGTCGGGTGACGTGGAGGCGGTGGACGGGCTGATGGTGGAGCTGACGGCAGAAGGTGTGTTCTGCCGGAAGGTGAACGTCGACTACGCGTCGCACAGCGCGCACATGGATGCGCTGCTGCCCGAGCTAGGAGCGAAGCTGTCGTCGCTCAGGCCGAAGGCGACGCAGCTGCCGTTTTACTCGACGGTGACAGGAGAGGTGTCGCGGGGCGAGGCGCTGGACGGCGAGTACTGGTGCCGCAACCTTCGGCAGACGGTGCGCCTGGACCGAGCGCTGTCGAAGCTGCTGGAGGACGGGCACGGTGTGTTCGTGGAGGTGAGCGCGCACCCGGTGCTGGCGATGCCGCTGACGACGGCGTGCGCGGAGGCGCAGGGGGTGGTGGTGGGGAGCTTGCAGCGCGACGAAGGTGGGTTGTCGCAGCTGTACAGGACGCTGGGGCAGCTGCACGTGCAGGGGCACGAGGTGGACTGGGCACGGGTGCTGTCGGGCCATGGTGGTCGTGCTGTGGAGCTGCCGACGTACGCGTTTCAGCGGCAGCGCTACTGGCTGGATATCTCGAAGGCACGTAGCGACGTGAGCTCGGCGGGGCTGAAGGCGGCCGCCCATCCGCTGCTGGGAGCGGCAACGAAGCTGGCTGAGGGCGATGGCCATCTGTTCACTGGCCGGCTGTCGCTGGGCGAGCATGCGTGGCTCCGCGACCATGAGGTGTTTGGTAACGTGGTGTTCCCCGGCGCGGGGATGCTGGAGCTTGCGCTGGCGGCTGGGCGCGCGGTGGGCAGCGGGGCGCTGTCGGAGATGGTCTTGGCCGAGCCGCTGGTGCTCGCCGAGGACGTGGCCGTGCGACTGCAGCTGTCGGTGGGCGCGCCGGGCGCGGCGGGCCGGCGTGAGTTTGGGCTGTACAGCCAGCTGGAGCAGGGGCCAGAAGACGCCCCGTGGGTGCAGCACGCGACGGGGGTGTTGACGGACGAGCCCCGCGGCATCCCTGGTGAGCTCGATGAGCTCGCGACGTGGCCAGTGCCCGGCGCGGAGGAGGTGGATCTCTCCGGGTTCTACGAGCGGCTGCGTGAGCGTGGACTCCACTACGGCCCGGCCTTCCAGGGGCTCGTGGAGCTGTGGCGTCGAGGCGCGGCGTACTACGGCCGGGTGGCGTTGCCCAAGGCCGCGGGGGACAGCGCCGAGGACTACGGCGTGCATCCGGCGCTGATGGACGCCGCGCTGCACACGATGGTCGCAGCCTTCTCGGAGATGGAAGAGCAAGGCGCCGTCTTGTTGCCGTTCTCCTGGTCGGATGTGGTGTTGTACGCCGTGGGCGCGAGCGAGCTCCGTGTCCGGATGGAGCTCCGGGAACAAGGCGCACAGAAGGAGGTCACTTCGCTGCACGTCGCTGACCCGACCGGTCAGCTGGTGGCGAGCGTCGGCGCCTTGCATCTGCGCCGGGCGACGGCCGAGCAGATGCGGACAGCCATCCATGCTGGTGTCCAGCATCTGTACCGGGTGGACTTCCAGTCTGCGGAGCTCACGGCGTCGGTCGCGGAGACGGGCTCGCTGGCGGTGCTCGGTGCGCCGGAGGGGGGAGGACGACTGGCCGAGGCTCTGGGGGCGGAGGTGGTTGCAGGCCTCCACTCGCTGGTCGCACTGATCGAGCAGGGTGCCCGACGGCCTGTGCGGGTGCTGGTCGATGCCACTGCTGCAAATGCCGATCGATCGACAGTAGCGGCGTCGCACGAGGCGGCGCGAGAGGCGCTGTCGCTGCTGCAAGCGTGGCTGTCGGAGCCCCGGCTCGAGGGGGTGGAGCTGGTGTGGGTGACGCGGGATGCGGTCAGCGCTGGTCCGGGCGACGGTGTCCAGGACCTGGCACACGCACCGCTGTGGGGGCTTGTTCGCACGGCGCGAAGCGAGCACCCAGAACGCGGCCTGCGCTTGATCGATGTCGGGACCGAGCCTGTGGACGGCGAGCTGCTGGCGCGCGCGCTGGCGACGGCGACGGAGCCGGAGCTTGCGCTGCGCGGCGGCGCTGCGCTGGCGGCGCGCCTGGTGCGCGTGCCCGCGGCAGCGGAGACGCTTACGCCGGTTCGCGGGCTGGACCCGACGGGCACGGTCCTGGTGACCGGGGGAACAGGCGAGCTGGGTCAGGCCGTTGCGGAGCATCTGGTGCGCGCGCACGGAGTGCGGCACCTTGTGCTGACGTCGCGCCGTGGGCTGGAGGCGCCCGGGGCCCGGGAGCTCGTGCAATCGCTGGAGAAGCTCGGCGCCGAGACCGTGACGGTGGCGGCGTGTGACGTGTCGAAGCGAGAGGAGGTCGCGCAGGTGCTGGCCGGCATCGCGGCCGCGCACCCGCTGACCGCGGTGCTGCACCTGGCCGGCGTGCTCGACGACGGCGTCCTGTCGTCGCAGACGCCGGAGCGCATTTCACGGGTGTTCGCGCCGAAGGTGGACGGGGCGCTGCACCTGCACGAGCTGACGCGGGAGCTCGACCTCTCGGCGTTCGTGCTGTTCTCGTCGGCGGCCGGGACGCTCGGGACGTCGGGCCAGAGCAACTACGCGGCGGCCAACAGCTTCCTCGACGCGCTCGCGGCGCACCGCCGCAGCCGCGGGCTCGCGGCGACGAGCCTGGCGTGGGGCTTCTGGGCGCAGGCGGGCGTGGGCATGACAGCGCACCTGGGCGAGGCAGAGCTGTCGCGCATGCGGCGCAGCGGGGTTGTACCGATGTCCGTGAGAGAAGGGCTTTCGTTGCTGGACACCGCGCTCCTGCGCTCCGAGGCGACCCTGGTGCCTTTGCACCTCGATGTTGCGCAGCTACAGCGGGGGCTGGAGGCCAGCGGCGCGCTGCCGGCGTTGTTCAGGTCCCTGCTGCGCCCGGGCCTGCGCAAGGCGTCCTCCGCGACGAAGAAAGAGGCGTCTGCGCTCCGCGAGCGCCTCTCGGAGCTGCCGGAGGCGGAGCGCCTGAGCTCGCTCGTCGAGCTGGTTCGGGCCGAGGTCGCCGCGGTGATCGGGCTGCCGCGCAGCGAGGGTGTTGAGGCAGACCAGGTGCTGAAGGACCTGGGGCTCGACTCGCTGATGGCGGTGGCGCTGCGCAACCGCCTCACGTCCCGTACCGAGACGTCCTTGCCGGCGACGCTGGTCTTTGACTACCCGACGCCGCGGGCCATCGCGAGGCTGCTGGACAGCCGCCTGCTCTCGGCCCTCTCCCCCCAGGAGGACGGCCCTCCCGCGGACCCGGACGGCATGTTGAAATGGGTGCTCAAGCGGGTCTCCGCGAGCCAGATGCAGCAAGCTGGTGTGCTCCAGCGGCTCCTCCAGCTCGCCGAGCCGAAGCTCCCCCGAACGAACGATGGCCACCACGAGAATGGTAGCCGCCAAGAAGAAGAGGATGTCCCGCTCCCGCTGACCATGCAGGACATCGACAGTAAGCTCGACGCAATTTTGGGTGGTGAGTGATGACAAAGCCCGATGATACCCGACTCCAGCGCGCCATGGCGGCGATCGCTCTGCTCGAGCGGCGCATGGCAGAGCTCGAGGCCTCGCGCACCCAGCCCATCGCGATCGTGTCGATGGCGTGCCGGCTGCCAGGGGGCGTGGCGACGCCGGAAGACTACTGGCGTCTCCTGGCGGAAGGGAAGGACGCGATCGATGGCTTCCCGTCCCGATGGGAGTCGTTCTCTGTTTACGACCCCGATCCGGACGTCGTGGGCAAGAGCTACGTGCGCGAGGGTGGATTCCTGCGGGATATCGATGTCTTCGACGCGGGCTTCTTCGGGATCTCGCCTCATGAGGCGCAGGGGATGGACCCCCAGCAGCGGCTGGTGCTGGAGACGGCGTGGGAGGCGCTGGAGCGGGCCGGCGTGCGCCCCTCGGCGCTGAGCGAGAGCTCCACCGGAGTGTACCTGGGCTCGATGGGCTCGGACTACGGTGCTCTTCTCGGCAATGACCTCGCCGCGCTGGACGGGTACCGAGGGACCGGGAGCGCGGCGAGCGTGCTTTCAGGCCGGGTGGCTTACGTGCTGGGGCTTCAGGGCCCAGCGATCACGGTGGACACGGCGTGCTCGTCGTCGCTGGTGTCGCTGCACCTGGCGTGCACGGCGCTGCGGCAGGGCGAATGCGACCTGGCGCTGGCCGGCGGGGTGACGGTGATGAGCACCCCCGTGCTGTTCGTGGAGTTCAGCCGCCTCAAGGGGATGGCCCGAGACGGTCGGTGCAAGAGCTTCTCGGCGCAGGCGGACGGCGCGGGCTGGGCCGAGGGTTGTGGGATGCTGTTGCTGAAGCGGCTGTCTGACGCGCAGCGCGACGGCGACCGTGTGCTGGGGGTGATCCGTGGCTCGGCGGTGAACCAGGACGGTCGCAGCCAGGGTCTGACGGCGCCGAACGGCCCTGCCCAGCAGCGGGTGATCCGGCAGGCGCTGTCGTCGTGCCGGCTGTCGCCCGAGGACATCGACGCGGTGGAGGCGCATGGGACGGGTACGAGCCTCGGAGACCCGATCGAGGCCGGAGCGCTGGCGGAGGTGTTCGGCCCGAAGCGTAGCCCGGAGCGTCCGCTGTACCTGGGGTCGTCGAAGTCGAACCTGGGACATGCGCAGGCGGCCGCGGGTGTGGCGGGCGTGATCAAGATGGTGCTGGCGCTGCAGCGCGAGGTGCTGCCGAAGACGCTGCATGCGGAGCAGCCGAGCCCGCACATCGCATGGGAGGGGAGCGGGCTGTCATTGCTGCAAGAGGCGCGTCCGTGGCGGCGCAACGGCCGGGTCCGTCGTGCCGGCGTGTCGTCGTTCGGGATCAGCGGGACGAACGCGCATATCATCCTTGAAGAAGCGCCGGCCAAGGCGCGGCGCGAGCCTGTCGAGGCCGAGGCGGCGCCTGCGCTATTGCCGCTGTTGCTGTCGGGGCGAGACGAGGCCTCGGTGGCGGCGCAGGCGGAGCGCTGGGCGAAGTGGCTGGAAGAGCACGGGGAGGTGGGGTGGTCGGACGTGGTGAGGACGGCGGCGCTGCACCGGACGCACTTCGCCTCTCGCGCATCGGTGCAGGCGGCGAGCGTGTCCGAGGCGGTGGAGGCGCTGCGGGCGCTGTCAGAGGGTCGCGGCCACCGGGCGGTGTCGGCGGGCACGGCGCGTGCGCGAGGCAAGGTGGTGTTCGTGTTCCCCGGCCAAGGGAGCCAGTGGCCGGGGATGGGCCGAGCGCTGCTGGAGCAGAGCGCGGCATTCGCGGAGGCGGTGCAGGCGTGCGATGAGGCGCTGCGGCCGTGGACGGGCTGGTCTGTGCTGTCGGTGCTGCGCGGCGAGGCGGGTGAGGCAGGTGAGGAGCAGCCGTCGCTGGAGCGGGTGGACGTGGTGCAGCCCGCGCTGTTCGCGATGTGCGTGGGTCTGGCCGCGGCGTGGCGGTCGCTGGGGCTGGAGCCTGCGGCGGTGGTGGGCCACAGCCAGGGCGAGGTGTCGGCGGCGGTGGTGTGCGGGGCGCTGTCGCTTGCGGAGGGAGCGCGGGTAGTGGCGCTGCGCAGCCAGGCGGTGCGTCAGCAGTCGGGAATGGGGGCGATGATGCTGGTCGAGCGGCCGGTGTCGGAGGTGCAGGAGCGCATCGCGCCGTACGGGGAGGCGCTTGCGATAGCGGCGGTGAACACGTCGAGCTCGACGGTGGTGTCGGGTGACGTGGAGGCGGTGGACGGGCTGATGGTGGAGCTGACGGCAGAAGGTGTGTTCTGCCGGAAGGTGAACGTCGACTACGCGTCGCACAGCGCGCACATGGATGCGCTGCTGCCCGAGCTAGGAGCGAAGCTGTCGTCGCTCAGGCCGAAGGCGACGCAGCTGCCGTTTTACTCGACGGTGACAGGAGAGGTGTCGCGGGGCGAGGCGCTGGACGGCGAGTACTGGTGCCGCAACCTTCGGCGGACGGTGCGCCTGGACCGAGCGCTGTCGAAGCTGCTGGAGGACGGGCACGGCGTGTTCGTGGAGGTGAGCGCGCACCCGGTGCTGGCGATGCCGCTGACGACGGCGTGCGCGGAGGCGCAGGGGGTGGTGGTGGGGAGTCTGCAGCGCGACGAAGGTGGGTTGTCGCAGCTGTACAGGACGCTGGGGCAGCTGCACGTGCAGGGGCACGAGGTGGACTGGGCACGGGTGCTGTCGGGCCACGGCGGTCGTGTCGTGGAGCTGCCGACGTACGCATTCCAGCGGCAGCGCTACTGGCTGGATATCTCGAAGGCGCGTAGCGACGTGGGCTCGGCGGGGCTGAAGGCGGCCGCCCATCCACTGCTGGGAGCGGCAACGAAGCTGGCTGAGGGCGATGGCCATCTGTTCACTGGCCGGCTGTCGCTGGGCGAGCATGCGTGGCTCCGCGACCATGAGGTGTTTGGTAACGTGGTGTTCCCCGGCGCGGGGATGCTGGAGCTTGCGCTGGCGGCTGGGCGCACGGTGGGCAGCGGGGCGCTGTCGGAGATGGTCTTGGCCGAGCCGCTGGTGCTCGCCGAGGACGTGGCCGTGCGACTGCAGCTGTCGGTGGGCGCGCCGGACGCGGCGGGTCGGCGTGAGTTTGGGCTGTACAGCCAGCTGGAGCAGGGGCCAGAAGACGCCCCGTGGGTGCAGCACGCGACGGGGGTGTTGACGGACGAGCCCCGCGGCATCCCTGGTGAGCTCGATGAGCTCGCGACGTGGCCAGTGCCCGGCGCGGAGGAGGTGGATCTCTCCGGGTTCTACGAGCGGCTGCGTGAGCGTGGACTCCACTACGGCCCGGCCTTCCAGGGGCTCGTGGAGCTGTGGCGTCGAGGCGCGGCGTACTACGGCCGCGTGGTGTTGCCCAAGGCCGCGGGGGACAGCGCCGAGGACTACGGCGTGCATCCGGCGCTGATGGACGCCGCGCTGCACACGATGGTTGCGGCCCTCTCCGAGAGGCCAGGAGCGAACGCGGTGCTCCTGCCGTTCGCTTGGTCGGACGTGGTGTTGCACGCCATGGGGGCGAGCGAGCTCCGGGTCCATGTGGATCTCCAGGATCACGGCGCAGAGCAGGCGATGGCTTCGCTGTACGTCGCTGACTCCGTGGGGCAACTTGTGGTGAGCATCGGCGAGCTGAAGCTGCGCTGGGCGACGGCCGAGCAGCTGAGGGAGGCGACCCGTGCCGAGGCGCAGCATCTGTACCGGGTGGACTTCCGCCCTGTGCGTCTCGTGGACGGTTCGTCGGAGTCGGCCCCGCCAATGCTTGTCATAGTCTCGGAGGGGCAAGGGCAACTGGCCGAGATCCTGGAGGCGGAAGCGGTCGCGAGCCTCGATGTACTGCTTGCACGTCTCGCGCAGGGCGCGAGCGCGCCTGTGCGGGTGCTGGTCGATGCCACTGCTGCAAATGCCGGTCGATCGCCAGTAGCGGCGTCGCACGAGGCGGCGCAAGAGGCGCTGTCGCTGCTGCAAGCGTGGCTGTCGGAGCCCCGGCTCGAGGGGGTGGAGCTGGCGTGGGTGACGCGGGATGCGGTCAGCGCCGCTCCGGGCGACGGTGTCCAGGACCTGGCGCACGCGCCGCTGTGGGGGCTTGTTCGCACGGCGCGAAGCGAGCACCCCGAGCGCCAACTGCGCCTGATCGACGTCGGGACCGAGCCTGTGGATGGCGGGCTGCTGGCGCGCGCGCTGGCGACGGCGACGGAGCCCGAGCTTGCGCTGCGCGGCGGCGCTGCGCTGGCCGCGCGCCTGGTACGCGTGCAGGCGGTGGAGGAGGTCACCCGAACTCGCGGGCTGGACCCGGCAGGCACGGTCCTGGTGACCGGGGGAACAGGCGAGCTGGGTCAGGCCGTTGCGGAGCATCTGGTGCGCGCGCACGGAGTGCGGCACCTTGTGCTGACGTCGCGCCGTGGGCTGGAGGCGCCCGGGGCCCGGGAGCTCGTGCAATCACTGGAGAAGCTCGGCGCCGAGACCGTGACGGTGGCGGCGTGTGACGTGTCGAAGCGGGAGGAGGTCGCGCGGGTGCTGGCCGGCATCGCGGCCGCGCACCCGCTGACCGCGGTGCTGCACCTGGCCGGCGTGCTCGACGACGGCGTCCTGTCGTCGCAGACGCCGGAGCGCATTTCACGGGTGTTCGCGCCGAAGGTGGACGGGGCGCTGCACCTGCACGAGCTGACGCGGGAGCTCGACCTCTCGGCGTTCGTGCTGTTCTCGTCGGCGGCCGGGACGCTCGGGACGTCGGGCCAGAGCAACTACGCGGCGGCCAACAGCTTCCTCGACGCGCTCGCGGCGCACCGCCGCAGCCGCGGGCTCGCGGCGACGAGCCTGGCGTGGGGGTCGTGGATGCCGGAGCCGACGGGGACCGCCCGACCGAGCACCGCCGAGCCGGGAGCCACGAAACAACCTGGTCTGATGTCGATGTCCTTCAGCGCGGGGTTGTCGCTTCTGGACGCGACGCTCTCGCGGCCTGAAGCGAGCCTGGTTCCGGCGTACCTGGATCTCGCCAGGCTACAGAGAGGAGTCGAGGCCAGCGGCGAGCTGCCTGCGCTGCTCCGGGCGCTGCTGCGTCCGGGCCTGCGCAAGGCTGCGTTTGGAGCCCAGGAAGCCTCGGCGCTCCGTGAGCGTCTCGCGAGGCTGCCGGAGTCGGAGCGCCTGAATGCGCTCGTCGCGCTGGTTCAGGCCGAGGTCGCGACCGTGATGGGGCTGCCGCGCAGCGAGGCTGTGGCAGCAGATCAGGTGCTCAAGGAGCTGGGGCTCGACTCGCTGATGGCGGTGGCGCTGCGCAACCGCCTCACCGCCAGGACCGAGACGCCATTGCCGGCGACGCTGGTCTTTGACTACCCGACGCCGCGGGCCGTCGCGGAGCTGCTGCTGAAGCAGGCGTTCTCGGAACTGAAGAGCGCGGGGGACCGCCCGCGGGGGCGTCGTCGCGGGCAGGAGGACGAGCCCATCGCGATCGTGTCGATGGCGTGCCGACTGCCAGGGGGCGTGGCGACGCCGGAAGACTACTGGCGTCTCCTGGCGGAAGGGAAGGACGCGATCGAGCGCTTCCCTGCACGCTGGGACGCCCTAAGTATCTACGCTCCTGATCCGGACGCCGTGGGCAAGAGCTATGCGCGCGAGGGGGGCTTCGTTCACGGCGTCGACCTCTTCGACGCGGGCTTTTTCGGGATCTCGCCGCGCGAGGCGCAGGCGATGGATCCCCAGCAGCGGCTGGTGCTGGAGACGGCGTGGGAGGCGCTGGAGCGGGCCGGCGTGCGCCCCTCGGCGCTGAGCGGGAGCGCCACCGGTGTATACCTGGGCTCGGCCGGCTCGGACTACGGCAGCCAGATCGGGAGCGCCCTGGATGCTCTGGACGGGTACCAGATGACGGGGAATCTTGGCTCCGTGATCTCTGGCCGGGTGGCTTACGTGCTGGGGCTTCAGGGCCCAGCGATCACGGTGGACACGGCGTGCTCGTCGTCGCTGGTGTCGCTGCACCTGGCGTGCACGGCGCTGCGCCAGGGCGAATGCGACCTGGCGCTGGCCGGCGGGGTGACGGTGATGAGCACCCCCGCGCTGTTCGTGGAGTTCAGCCGCCTCAAGGGGATGGCCCGAGACGGTCGGTGCAAGAGCTTCTCGGCGCAGGCGGACGGCGCGGGCTGGGCCGAGGGTTGTGGGATGCTGTTGCTGAAGCGGCTGTCTGACGCGCAGCGCGACGGCGACCGTGTGCTGGGGGTGATCCGTGGCTCTGCGGTGAACCAGGACGGTCGCAGCCAGGGTCTGACGGCGCCGAACGGCCCTGCCCAGCAGCGGGTGATCCGGCAGGCGCTGTCGTCGTGCCGGCTGTCGCCCGAGGACATCGACGCGATGGAGGCGCACGGGACAGGCACGAGCCTTGGAGACCCGATCGAGGCCGGAGCGCTGGCGGAGGTGTTTGGACCGGAGCGTAGCCCCGAGCGTCCGCTGTACCTGGGGTCGTCGAAGTCGAACCTGGGGCACACGGGACCTGCCGCGGGCGTGGCGGGCGTGATCAAGATGGTGCTGGCGCTGCAGCGCGAGGTGCTGCCGAAGACGCTGCATGCGGAGCAGCCGAGCCCGCACATCGCATGGGAGGGGAGCGGGCTGTCATTGCTGCAAGAGGCGCGTCCGTGGCGGCGCAACGGCCGGGTCCGTCGTGCCGGCGTGTCGTCGTTCGGGATCAGCGGGACGAACGCGCATATCATCCTTGAAGAAGCGCCGGCCAAGGCGCGGCGCGAGCCTGTCGAGGCCGAGGCGGCGCCTGCGCTATTGCCGCTGTTGCTGTCGGGGCGAGACGAGGCCTCGGTGGCGGCGCAGGCGGAGCGCTGGGCGAAGTGGCTGGAAGAGCACGGGGAGGTGGGGTGGTCGGACGTGGTGAGGACGGCGGCGCTGCACCGGACGCACTTCGCCTCACGCGCATCGATGCTTGCGGCGAGCGTGTCCGAGGCGGTGGAGGTGCTGCGGGCGCTGTCAGAGGGTCGCGGCCACCGGGCGGTGTCCGTGGGCACGGCGCGTGCGCGAGGCAAGGTGGTGTTCGTGTTCCCCGGCCAAGGGAGCCAGTGGCCGGGGATGGGCCGAGCGCTGCTGGAGCAGAGCGCAGCGTTCGCGGAGGCGGTGCAGGCGTGCGATGAGGCGCTGCGGCCGTGGACGGGCTGGTCTGTGCTGTCGGTGCTGCGCGGCGAGGCGGGTGAGGCAGGTGAGGAGCAGCCGTCGCTGGAGCGGGTGGACGTGGTGCAGCCCGCGCTGTTCGCGATGTGCGTGGGTCTGGCCGCGGCGTGGCGGTCGCTGGGGCTGGAGCCTGCGGCGGTGGTGGGCCACAGCCAGGGCGAGGTGTCGGCGGCGGTGGTGTGCGGGGCGCTGTCGCTTGCGGAGGGAGCGCGGGTAGTGGCGCTGCGCAGCCAGGCGGTGCGTCAGCGGTCGGGGATGGGGGCGATGATGCTGGTCGAGCGGCCGGTATCGGAGGTGCAGGAGCGCATCGCGCCGTACGGGGAGGCGCTTGCGATAGCGGCGGTGAACACGTCGAGCTCGACGGTGGTGTCGGGTGACGTGGAGGCGGTGGACGGGCTGATGGTGGAGCTGACGGCAGAAGGTGTGTTCTGCCGGAAGGTGAACGTCGACTACGCGTCGCACAGCGCGCACATGGATGCGCTGCTGCCCGAGCTAGGAGCGAAGCTGTCGTCGCTCAGGCCGAAGGCGACGCAGCTGCCGTTTTACTCGACGGTGACAGGAGAGGTGTCGCGGGGCGAGGCGCTGGACGGCGAGTACTGGTGCCGCAACCTTCGGCGGACGGTGCGCCTGGACCGAGCGCTGTCGAAGCTGCTGGAGGACGGGCACGGTGTGTTCGTGGAGGTGAGCGCGCACCCGGTGCTGGCGATGCCGCTGACGACGGCGTGCGCGGAGGCGCAGGGGGTGGTGGTGGGGAGCTTGCAGCGCGACGAAGGTGGGTTGTCGCAGCTGTACAGGACGCTGGGGCAGCTGCACGTGCAGGGGCACGAGGTGGACTGGGCCCGGGTGCTGTCGGGCCACGGCGGTCGTGTCGTGGAGCTGCCGACGTACGCATTCCAGCGGCAGCGCTACTGGCTGGATATTTCGAAGGCGCGTAGCGACGTGAGCTCGGCGGGGCTCAAGGCGGCCGCCCATCCGCTGCTGGGAGCGGCAACGAAGCTGGCTGAGGGCGATGGCCATCTGTTCACTGGCCGGCTGTCGCTGGGCGAGCATGCGTGGCTCCGCGACCATGAGGTGTTTGGTAACGTGGTGTTCCCCGGCGCGGGGATGCTGGAGCTTGCGCTGGCGGCTGGGCGCACGGTGGGCAGCGGGGCGCTGTCGGAGATGGTCTTGGCCGAGCCGCTGGTGCTCGCCGAGGACGTGGCCGTGCGACTGCAGCTGTCGGTGGGCGCGCCGGACGCGGCGGGTCGGCGTGAGTTTGGGCTGTACAGCCAGCTGGAGCAGGGGCCAGAAGACGCCCCGTGGGTGCAGCACGCGACGGGGGTGTTGACGGACGAGCCCCGCGGCATCCCTGGTGAGCTCGATGAGCTCGCGACGTGGCCAGTGCCCGGCGCGGAGGAGGTGGATCTCTCCGGGTTCTACGAGCGGCTGCGTGAGCGTGGACTCCACTACGGCCCGGCCTTCCAGGGGCTCGTGGAGCTGTGGCGTCGAGGCACGACGTTGTTCGGCCGCGTGGTGTTGCCCAAGGCCGCGGGGGACAGCGCCGAGGACTACGGGGTGCATCCGGCGCTGATGGACGCCGCGCTGCACACGATGGTTGCGGCCCTCTCCGAGAGGCCAGGAGCGAACGCGGTGCTCCTGCCGTTCGCCTGGTCGGACGTGGTGTTGCACGCCATGGGGGCGAGCGAGCTCCGGGTCCGGATGGAGCTCCAGGAGACCGCGGACTCCAGGCAGATCACGGCTTCGTTGTCCGTCGCAGATGCGATCGGCCAGCCCGCGGCGAGCGTCGGCGAGCTGCAGCTGCGCTGGGCGACAGCCGAGCAGCTGAGGGCGGCGATCCGTACCGAGGCGCAGCATCTGTATCGGGTGGACTTCCGCCCTGTGCGCCTCGTGGCCGGCTCGTCGGAGCCGGCCCCGCCAACGCTTGTCATGGTAGCGGAGGGGCAAGGGCAACTGGCCGAGATCCTGGAGGCGGAGGCGGTGGCGAGCCTCGATGTACTGCTTGCACGTCTCGAGCAGGGCGCGAGCGCGCCTGTGCGGGTGGTGGTCGATGTCACTGCTGCCGCTACCAGCCAGCCGGGCGTGCCGGCGGCGTCGCACGAGGCGACGCAGGAGGCGCTGTCGTTGCTGCAAGCGTGGCTGTCGGAGCCCCGGCTCGAGGGGGTGGAGCTGGTGTGGGTGACGCGAGGTGCGGTCAGCGCCGCTCCGGGCGACGGTGTCCAGGACCTGGCACACGCACCGCTGTGGGGGCTTGTTCGCACGGCGCGAAGCGAGCACCCCGAGCGCCGGCTGCGCCTGATCGACGTCGGGACCGAGCCTGTGGACGGCGAGCTGCTGGCGCGCGCGCTGGCGACGGCGACGGAGCCGGAGCTTGCGCTGCGCGGCGGCGCTGCGCTGGCGGCGCGCCTGGTGCGCGTGCCCGCGGCAGCGGAGACGCTTACGCCGGTTCGCGGGCTGGACCCGACGGGCACGGTCCTGGTGACCGGGGGAACAGGCGAGCTGGGTCAGGCCGTTGCGGAGCATCTGGTGCGCGCGCACGGAGTGCGGCACCTTGTGCTGACGTCGCGCCGTGGGCTGGAGGCGCCCGGGGCCCGGGAGCTCGTGCAATCGCTGGAGAAGCTCGGCGCCGAGACCGTGACGGTGGCGGCGTGTGACGTGTCGAAACGAGAGGAGGTCGCGCAGGTGCTGGCCGGCATCGAGGCCGCGCACCCGCTGACCGCGGTGCTGCACCTGGCCGGCGTGCTCGACGACGGCATCCTGTCGTCGCAGACGCCGGAGCGCATTTCACGGGTGTTCGCGCCGAAGGTGGACGGGGCGCTGCACCTGCACGAGCTGACGCGGGAGCTCGATCTGTCGGCGTTCGTGTTGTTCTCCTCGATGTCCGGGACGCTCGGGACGTCGGGCCAGAGCAACTACGCGGCGGCCAACAGCTTCCTCGACGCGCTCGCGGCGCACCGCCGCGGCTGCGGGCTCGCGGCGACGAGCCTGGCGTGGGGCTTCTGGGCGCAAGCGGGTGTGGGCATGACAGCGCACCTGGGCGAGGCAGAGCTGTCACGCATCCGGCGCGCAGGGCTTGTGCCGATGTCGATTGAGGAGGGCCTTTCGCTGCTGGATGCCGCGCTCCTGCGCGCCGAGGCGAGCCTGGCCCCGGTGCGCTTCGATCTGGCGACGCTGCAGCGCAAGCTCGACACCGGCGGCGCGCTGCCTCCGCTGTTCCTGGCCTTGCTGCGCCCGGGCCTGCGCCGGGTCTCCCCGGCATCACAGGGCACCTCGGCGATTCGCGAGCGTCTCGTGGCGCTGCCTGAGCAGGAGCGGTTGAAGTCGCTCGTCGCTCTGGTTCAAGCCGAGGTCGCCGCGGTGCTCGGGTTGCAGAGAGCGGCTACCATCCGGGCCGACCAGCCCCTGCTGGAGCTCGGAATGGACTCCTTGATGGCGGTGGAGCTTCGAAACCGGCTCTCCAGCCTGATCGGCGCCACGCTCCCCGTCACCGTGGCCTTCACACATCCAGACTCCAGGTCCATCGGTGCTTTCCTCCTCGACATGCTCCCTTCGGCCGGGGAGCGCTCGCTCCCGCGGAATGACAAGGTCGCCGGCAAGTGGCTTCGCATCCTCAGGTCGCCGCGCGTCCCCGCCGTCCGGATCGTCTGTTTCCCGGGCGCTGGAGGGGCAGCCTCTCTGTTCTTACCCCTCGCCCAGCATGTGGCCGACGACGTGGAGCTCGTGGCGATCCAGGCCCCGGCTCGGGGTGATCGGCTCGCAGAGACGCCGGTCACGGACATGAGCGTTTTCGTCAGCGAGGTGTGCGACGCGCTGCGCGGGCGACTCGACTTGCCCACGCTGTTCTTCGGCTACAGCTTCGGGACCTGGACAGCTTACGCGGTGCTGTGCGGCGCCTTGTCTCGTGGCGTGCATCGTGCGCCGCTCGGCCTCGCCGTCGCCTGCATGACCCCGCCGTCCGACGCACGACAGCGCACGATGCAACTGGGGATCGAGGAGGACGACGACACCGTCGTGAAGAGAATGGTCGCGGTCGGGGCATGGCCGGAGACAGCCCTGGACGACGGCGAGCTTCGTGCGGCGCTCCTCCCCTCGTTCCGTGCGGATGCGCGGCTTGGAATGAGCTATCGGTGGGCCGAGGAGAAGCTGCTGGACGTCCCTGTCCTCGCCGTGGCAGCGACGAGGGACGAGCTTATCCCAGATGCGTCATCCATCGAGGCGTGGCGTCAGGTGACGACAGGAGACTTTGTCATGAGCCACCTCGACGGCACGCACTCGCTCGTCCTGGATGATCCTGCGAGCCTGGCACGAGAGCTGTCGACGTGCGTGGAGACGCAGCTGTGGCCAGGGAGAGAGCGCTCGAGCGACCGCGCCACCCAGGCACCCGGCGACAGCCGCGGGGACGGCGCGGCGGCCGGTGTCGACGGCATGCCGCCGCTCGGAGAAGAGCGCGAGAGACCGGGCACCAGCCCATCGCAAGCTTACGTGGGCTGATCGTCGCGTCGCCCGCATCTCCAAAAACGGTGCCCCAGCGCTTGGAGGCAAGATTGGTCGTGATCACGACGGCGCGGCTCTCGGCTAGCGCGCGAGGAAGCCGCGGATCGCCGCGTTGACGATCTCGGGCTCCTCGTGGACGATCCAGTGGGTCGCCTCGGGCACGCGCATCACCCTCAGATCGGGGACGTAAAGCTCGATCCCGGCGAGGTTGCTCGCGGGCAAGAGGTACGGATCGCGCTCGCCCCAGATCACGAGGACAGGCACGGAGACGGTGAGCGAGTGGAGACCTCGGGTGAGGTTGCTCCCCCCGACGGGCTGGCCCGGGCCTGGAGGCCCGATCCGCGCCGCGCGGTAGATGTTGAGCCCGCCCGTCATCGCGCCCGGCTGCGCGAACGCCTCCAGGTAGACACGGACGTCCGCTTCGCTGAAATATCCCTGCGACAGCCCTGGCTCGAGGAAGATCTCCCGCAGAAAGCCGTACTCGTTCCGGGAGAGGTGCTCCTCCGCGGACCGGCTCCGGAAGAGGTGCATGTACTGGCTCGCGGCCTGCTGCGCTGGGTCCTCCCGCAGCGCGCGGTCGAAGCACGCCGGGTGAGACATGTTGATGGCGACGAGCCTCTCGACGCGCTCCGGGTGGCGGAGCGCCACGGCCCAGGCCACGACCGCGCCCACGTCGTGGCCGACGAGCACGGCCTTCTCCTCGCCGAGGTGCTCGATCAGCGCCGCGATGTCCGCGGCCAGGAGGTCGACGCCGTAGGCGTCCACGGCCGACGGCTTCGACGACAGGTTGTAGCCGCGCTGGTCCAGGGCCACCGCGCGGTGGTGGCGGCCGAAATCGAAGAGCTGCCGCTTCCAGGCGTACCAGAGCTCGGGGAAGCCGTGGATGAACAGGATGAGCTTGCCCGCGCCCCTGGACGCGTAATGGAGGCGGACGCCGTTCACGTCGGCATGAGCATGGATGATGTCGTTCCTTGGCAGCATGGCGATGACCTCACCCGAGTCCGAGCCGCGCCGGCCCTGCGCTCGACGGCGCGCGCGCGCGCCCGGCGCGCGGCGCCGCCGGCTCCTCGCGGCGAGCCCCGTTCCTCTCGTGGCGGAGCTTCGATATCGCCTCGTAGACCGCGCGCCGGGCGCGGTTCAGCCCGCCGAGCGGCCGGTGCGCCGGCAGGGCGTGCCAGGGCGTGAACGAGAGGTTCTCCTCGAACTCCGCCTGTCCCGGGAGGTCGAGGCGCTGCGCCGGGATGACCATCGTCGCGACCTTGGTGAACGGTGACAGATCCTCGCTCCAGCGGATCGTCGGATCCTCGATGGGCGTCTTCGTCGGGTGGGCCTGGAGCTGCACGAGGAAGTCGAACATCCAGTCTCCCCCCTCGAGCTGCCGCGCCACCGCCTGCTTGAGCGCGTCGTCGCCCGGCTCGACCCCGACGCCGGGCGCGCCGCAGGGCCGGGGGACCACGCAGAACTTCATCGCCCGCGCGCCGAGCCGGAACGGCGTCTGGCTGAAATACCGGGCGTGCAGGGGGTTCTTCACCGGCTTGAGCACGACGGAGAGGTAGTTCATGAGCTCGCGCAGCCGGAGGCGGGGCGGGCGGAGCGAGCAGAAATACGAGAGGGGCTTGCCCGCGCTCATGGCAGACATGAGCTCGACGTAGTCCGCGACGTTCCGCGAGAAGAACACGTCCGTGTTCCCCATCAGGAAATCCTGCGTCGTCGCGTCCTTCTCGCCGTCGAGGATCTTCTCCCCCTCGACGCCGAGCAGCTTGATCGCCATGCAGCGGGAGTCGCGCTTCATGTCCGACTGGACGCGCGAGGAGGTCGACGAGAACCGGACCCACGCCGGGTAGACGCGCGGCTCCCGGAAGACGCCGTGCCGGAGCTCGCGGGGCAAGCCCTCGTCGACGACGAAGTGGGCCCTCACGCAGCCGTGCGACTTCGGGTGCACCCCGCGGAGCGCGGGCGAGGCGCCCGCGGGGTAAGCTTGCTCGTAATTGCGCCTCATGATCTCGGTGATCTGGCGGATGCTGTCTTCCTCGCCGGGCGGCGGGGACTCCTCGTGGAGCTTGAGCGTCGTGTTCATGACCAAGATCCTCGGTGTCGTTGGGGGGTCAGGAAGGCTTGGCGACGGCGCGCTCGCGCGCGGGGAACGGCAGGGCGGTGCTCGCGACCTTCACGCCGGACGCGCTCTCCTGGCGCTTCCGGTGCTGCACCTCGTTGCGCATCTGGATGAGCCGAGCGAACGTGGTGACCCAGAAGGGCGCTCCCAGGGAGAGCAACCCGCACGAGAAGGCGAGCCCGGCCAGCCAGAACAGCGTGTCCTGGAGGAGCTCCAGCGAGGTCGGCGGGGGCGCGAGGACATCGTGGCGGTACGCGCGGAACCGCTGGACGATCCAGCTCTGCTGCCAGCCGACGCCGAGGTTCGCCTCGTCGAGGAGGGTCGCCGTCTTCTGCATCTCGAGCCCGAGCTCCTCGAGCGTGGCGTCGGGGAGCTCGGCCGGCGCGCCGGCCGGGAGCTCGCCCAGGCGCGCCGCGGTGGTCGCCACCGTGTCCGCGTGGGCGGCCACCTGCGCGCGCGCGGCGCCGCTCTGGTGGAGCCGCGCGAGCACCTGGAAGCCGTCGAAGTTGAAGAGGATGACCACCATCATCGAGACGAGGAGCGTCAGCCGCCGCACCCGCAGCTTGAACGTCTGCGACGCCGTGCCCTCGAGGGTGGGGAACCAGCGGCGCACGTACGTGGAGAACTGCTCGAGCGTCGCGTAGCGCTTCGTCGCGCTCGAGCCGCCCTGGCCGCAGCTCACCCAGCGGCTCGGCAAGAGGAGCTCGCGCCCGTCCCCGTCGGCCGGCGCCGAGGCGCCGGTGGCGATGCTGATCAGGTCCTCGACGTCGATGTACTCGACGAGGCCCGCGAGCCGCTCGGGGTCCGAGCCGTACGCGAGCTTCGCGCTGCGCGCGTGCAGGACCGGATCGGAGAGCACCTCGTGCACGAAGCGCATTTCACAGGCTTCGTTCCTGGCGAGCGCGCCATGCGCCGGGCGCCCGGTCGCCGGATCGACGACGTCGGGGTCCTTGTGGAGCGCGCGGAAGCCGTGCATGAGCGACCGCAGCATGTGGACGAGGACGCAGGAACGGTAGCGTCCGACGTTGACGATCACCTGCACGACCGCGCTCACGAACAGGCTCGCAGTGAGCATGATCATGGCGAAGGCCAGCGCGGTTTCCAAGAGGGGGATCATGACTCTGCTCCTTCTGGTCCGGTTCGATCAAAGGGTCTTGAGATAGTCGATGAGGGCCTCGCGGTCCTCCGGCGGGAGGTCGGTGCCGTACGTGTGCCCCTCGTTGCCGTTGCCCGGGATCGGCGCGCCGTTGTCGTCGACGGTGCGGTAGAGGAAGAGCGCGCGCTCGCCCTCCATCGGCTCGGTCGACACCCACCCGACGTTCCGCTCGTCGAAGCGCCGGTCGCCGCGGTAGAACTGCTTCGGCCGGAGCTCCCGCGCCTTCTCCGGAGCGAGCTTGCCGCGGGGCGCCGGCGGCTTGAGCAGGTCGGCCAGCGTGGGCACGGAGCCGTTGTGGAGGTAGGGGGCGCGCGCCCAGATCCCGTCGAGCGGGCCGGCGAGGTACTCGCCCGCGGCCCTGACCGGGCGGAAGGCGTCCTTCTCCCAGAGCAGGCGCCGCTCGCCGTACGCGTTGAGCGCGTCCGCGGCCGGCTTCAGGAACGCCTTGGAGCGCTCCGCGTCGGTCCCGGTGTCGACGCGCTCCATGTAGAAGCTGCCCTCGACCTCTTCGATCGTGCGCTTCTCCGGGTCATAGAGCCCGTGGCACGAGGCGCAATGCTCGGTGAAGACCGCGAGGCCGCGCTCCACCCGCTCGGGCGCGGGCGCCGTGAAGGGGTATCTCGGCGGCGGGAGGTCGCGGTCGAGCCAGCGCCCGATCGCGTCGATGGTGGGCTTGTTGAGCGACATCGGGACGGCGCCGACGCCGATGGCCGAGCCGCGATTGCGCGCCTTGGAGCTCATCGTGTTGCCGTCGACGTGGTGCCACTCGCGGATCTCCGCGCGCTGGTTCCAGAGCGAGGGGAAGTCGATCTGGGCCGCGGTGCCGTCGTCGGGCGCCTTGAGGACCTCGAACTTGACCGCGTTGAAGGGGTCGATGCGCCCAGGGCCGTTGTCGGCCCGGAGGTCCATCCAGTCGAACGCCCCGGAGCTCCCCCGCTTCTTCAGCTCGACGAGCAGGATCCGGTAGAGCGCCTGCTCGCGGGCGGTCAGCGGGGCGGCCCCTTCCTCGGCGAGCGCGGCGTTGATCTCCTGGATGAGCCGATCCCCGGTCACGCGCTCGTCCTGGAAGGCGCGCGCGAAGAAGCGCTTGAATCCCTGCAGGTCGGCGGTGTGGTTCGGCATCCCGTCGACGTAGACCGGCTCGCCGCGCTCGTTCAGGTACTCGCCGCGGTGACAGCCCGAGCAGTTGATGGCGACGCGCTTCAGCGCGAAGCGGGTGCGCAAGAGCGGGATGTTCAGGGTGGAGTCGGCGAGGAAGAGCCCCCGGCCCACCGGTCGCGACGCGTAATAGGCGGCGTCGTCGGCGCCGAAGCCGAAGCGATCGTAGCCGCGCCCCTTGAACTCGTCGTCGAAGATCTTCGGCATGACGCGGAAGATCCAGTAGGGGACGCCGCCGCCGAACTCGGTGCCCGTGGCGCCGTAACGGAAGCGCCACACGATGTCCTCGGGGTCGATCCCCTCCACGCCGGGCGCGAGCTGCTCCTTCGGAATGGCTTCTTCCGAAGGGAGGCGGAGGTCGACCGCGACCGTCGCGTCGAGCTGCCCTGGCCGGAAGACAAGGACGGTGAGCAGCACGAGGAAGGTGACGAGCGGGATGCAGAAGGCGGCTCGGCTCGTGCTCAGCCAGCCCGCGGCGCCCGTGACGAGCTGCCGGATCCAGGCGCCGTACTTGCCGGCGCCGCGGGGCGCGACGTCGATCTCTCCCGGCTGCGGGGGGGAGCTGTCGATCAGGGTGCGGGACACCTGTTCGTACTGCCGGAGGGTCAGGGGGGACATGCTGCTCGGAATCATGCGATCGTCGTCGGTGGGCATCGCGGTGCTCTCCTTGGCAGCGCGGGGCGAGCGCGGCTCCGGTCCTGCGGGGACCGCGCCGGGCGGCACGCCTCGGCCAGCAGGGGGCGCGGCGCCACGGGCGCGCCACGCTGCGTCGTCTGCTTCGCCCCAAGCACGGCGTGGGCCACCGGATCTGTCGTCGAAAATGTCGGGGTTTGCTGGGGAATCCGGGGGGTGCGAGCGCACGGAGCGCACGTGCACGCACGCACGGGCCCGCACGGTGCTCTGTCCAGAGGGCCTCCGGACAGGGCGCGTCGCCGGCGCGAGTGTCAGCGGGCGCACTCTCCGCCTCGGTCCGGCGCGCCCCGATCGCCGTCCTCCTCCTCCTTCGTGGACTCCAGCCCTCTTCCGAGGCTCGTCGGCCCTCGCGACATCGATGTTGCTCTCGGGTCCGCGGGCCGTGTGTCATCTCTCTGCGTCGGCGGCGGAGCGCCGCGCGCACCGCCGCCGACAGGAGGAGAAGAGCCCCATGTGCCCTGCGTGCCTCGCGTCCCTCGGAGTGGTCCTCGCCAAGGCGGCATCGGCCGGCGCCGTGACCGCCTTCGTCGTCAAGAAGCTACGGAACAGGAAGATCGCCGGCGTCCCCGCTCCACGTCCGGGGTCCGCCATCGTGACAGGCACGGCAGGACATGAGGCGTCGAGTCTCCACACGGCGCCGACGACAGGCGCGGCCGCCGGTGGATGAGATCCTGCCTCGTTTGCGCGACAGGATCGCC
The DNA here is from genome assembly GCF_028553905.1 of Sorangium sp. So ce836. Taxonomy (NCBI): domain Bacteria; kingdom Pseudomonadati; phylum Myxococcota; order Polyangiales; family Polyangiaceae; genus Sorangium; species Sorangium sp. So ce836. Next base: position 2,545,445 of record NZ_CP102233.1, read on the forward strand.
GGGCGCGCGCTCAGCGCGCCGCCGCCGCGGCGGCGGCCAGGCCGCCGGCCGCCCGGCGCGCCGCAAACCGGTTCTCCGGCCGGGGGAGCCCGTAGTGGTCCCGCAGCGTCGTGCCCTCGTATTCGGTGCGGAACAGGCCGCGCCGCCGCAGGAGCGGCACCACGTGCTCGACGAACGCCTCCAGGCCGGAGGGGAGCAGCGGCGGCATCACGTTGAAGCCGTCCGCTGCTCCGTGCGTGAACCACTCCTCGATCGTGTCCGCGACCTGCTCCGGCGTGCCGGTGAACGTGCGATGTCCGCGGCCGCCCCCGAGGCGCGAGAGCAGCTGCCGCACGGTGAGGTTCTCCCGCCGCGCGAGGTCGGTGACGAGCGCGAAGCGGCTCTGCATCCCCCGCACCCCCTTCACGTCGCCCACGGGGGGCAGCGGCCTGTCCAGGTCCGCCTCGGTCAGCTCGACGCCGATCAGGCCGGACAGCTGCTTCAGGCCGTAGGCCGGCACCTGGAGCTCCGCGAGCTCGTCCTCGCGCCGCCGGGCCTCCTCCTCGGTGCCGCCGAGGATCGGCACGATCCCCGGGAGGATCTTCACGAGGGCCGGGTTCCGTCCGAACGCGGCGACCCGCCGCTTGAGATCCGCGTAGAACGCTTGCCCCTCGGCCAGCGTCTGCTGCGCCGTGAACACCGCCTCGGCGTACTGGGCGGCGAACTCCCTGCCGTCCTCCGAGGAGCCTGCCTGTACCAGGAGCGGGTGGCCTTGCGGCGTGCGCGGCACGTTGAGCGGGCCGCGCACGCGGAAGAACCGGCCCTCGTGGTCGATGCGGTGGATCTTGTCGCCGTCCGCGAAGCGCCCTGTCGCCTTGTCGCCGATCAGGAAGTCGTCTTCCCAGCTGTCCCACAGCTTGAGGCACACGTCGACGAACTCGGCCGCGCGCTCGTAGCGGTGCCGGTGCTCCGGCACCTCGTCCAGGCCGAAGTTCTGGGCCGCGTCGCTGCCCGCCGTGGTGACGATGTTCCACCCGGCCCGGCCCGCGCTGATGTGGTCTATCGAGGCGAAGCGGCGGGCCAGGTTGTAGGGCTCGTTGTACGTGGTCGAGGCCGTCGCCACGAGCCCGATCCGCTCGGTCACCGCGGCCAGCGCCGGCAGCAGCGCCGTCGGGTCGAGCCGGCCCACGGGCCGGTACCGGATATCGCCCTGCAGCGCCGGGCCGTCGCCGAAGAAGATCGAGTCGAACGTCCCGCGCTCGGCCACGCGGGCGAGGTGCGTGTAGTGCGCCACGTCCCATGTGCCGGTCAGGTGGCTCTCCGGGAACCGCCACGCCGACTCGTGGTGTCCTATCGTCATCAGGAACGCGTTGAGGTGCAGCTTGCCGGGTCGGTGGGGCACGGTCACGGGATGCTCCTTGTCAGGCTCGGGGCGCGCGCGGGCGTCGAGCGGGGAGGGGCCGCGGCCGACGATGCCTGAGGCGGCGAGCGGCGGGCGGCGATCGGCGACCGCACGGCAACTGCCGTGCCGCAGGTCCGCTCACCGCGGGCGGCGACCGCCGGCCGGCGCGCGCCCGCGGCGGGCGGTGCCGAGCTGCAATGAGCCCGGAGCGCTGCTGGTGCGCTGCTGCCTCAGCAGCACCCCGGGGCGATCTGCTGCTCCGGCGCGAGCACGACGGGGGCGAGCGACGCCGCGCGGCGCGCGTCGCGCGATCTGAGAGGCGCGCTCGAGTCCTGGAGCGGGCCCGTGTGAGGCCGGTCGGCGCGTGCGCCCCGGGGCCGCGCCCGGGAGGTCTCCGACGCGGAGCGGGACGAGATCGATGATCAGCCCGAGCGAGCGCGCCGCGCGTGCGCCGCGTCGGCGATCTCGGCCTCCGGCTCGACGCTCGCGTCGTCGGGCGGCTCCACCCAGGGGTGGGTGAGGCGCTCGGGGCTCACCAGCGGCACCGACGGCCGCGGGCCCGCGGTCGCCTGGCGCGCCTCCTCGGCCGCGATCTCCAGCAGGCTCTCGCGGCTGATGCTCACCAGCTCGACGCGCAACGCCTCGGGCATCGAGCCGGCGCGCGCCGGCGGCTGCAGCTCGGCCTCGATCGCCGCCAGGGTCTCGTGGCCCACCGACGCCATGCCCACCTGGATCTCGGGCGCCGACGACAGCGCCCCGCCGAGCTCCCGCGCGACGGCGGCGTGGCCCTCGCGGCCGAGCGCCGCCTCGCCGATGCGGAGCTCCGGCAACGACGCTGCGGGTGCGGTCTCGGGCGGCGGGGACGCGTCGCGGAGCATCACCGGGCGCGCCAGCGAGCGGGGCGGTCCGCCGTTGGCCAGGAGGACCAGCCCCGCGACGGCGCTGCGCTTGCCAGCGGGCGGCGACGGCGGCGCGGCGCGCCTCGCGGGCGACGGCGGCGGCTCGCAGACGGCCGCGACCGCGCGGGTGGACGGCGGCGGCTCGCGGACCTCGGCGACCGGGCGGCGCGCGGAGGCAGGCGCCGCCTCCGCGCGCGGGCGCGACCGGGTGCGCCGGGGCCCCTTGGGCACCGGCCGCGACGCCGCCGCGGCCGCCTCGTCGATGGCGCGCAGGCCGTGCTCGAGCGCGGGCCACACGCCCTGACGGTCCGCCCACGTGGGCATGACCACGCAGAGGATCGCCTCGTCGGCCACGCCGAAGTACACGTCGATGGGCGCCGCGCCCCCGTACGGGACCAGGTCCTCGCGCGGCAGCTCCACATGACCGAGCCGGCCCTGGCTCCCGAGGCTCAGCGCTGCCTCCACGATCCGGCTGCGGCCCTCCTCGGACATGTCGCGCGGCGCTCGCCGGGTGACGAGCCTTCCCCGTCGGGTGATCACGAAGGCGAAGTCTGCACCCGCAGACTCGTAAGTCCGGTCCGAGATCTCGTCGAGATTCGCCACATTCGCACCCTACACGATCCTGGGCGGCCGCGTCCGACAATCGTGTCTATCCGGGTCGATCATGTCCCACACAGGCGATAATTGAGGACGCTGGTTGGAAGATTGCCAGTAGGGTGCAATCGTGCGCTGCGCTGCCCTGCTGAGCCGCATGGTGAGTCCCAAGAGTCACCAGCCGCAACCACGGAGCGCGCGAGCCCATGACATGAAAGGGACGGTTCTTCTCGATGGCTGTGCGGCGCGACGCCGGGGCGCGCTCGGCATCGAGGCCATCACAGCGCTGTCCAAGGCATCCATTTCTGGGGTTGAGGGGCGCGCGCCGGTGTTCGGCGTCAGGGGCGACGGCCTCCTGCTCGTCGGCAGGGACGCGGAGGCGGTCGAGGCCGCGGTCGACCGGCTGGAGGACGGGGGCGCCTGCGCCGGCGGAGGATCGCGCTGCCCGCCAGCGCTCGCCCGGCGCCGTCCGTTATAGCGGATGAATTGCTTGACAGGAGCCCCCTCCAGCCGTCGACAATGGGGCCATGAGCGTCATCGACGAGCTGCTCCGCGCCAACGAGGCCTACGCGTCCCAGTTCACCAAGGGTTCTTTGCCCCTGCCGCCAGGCCGCAAGGTCGCGATCGTGGCGTGCATGGACGCGCGCCTCGACCCGGCGCGCGCGCTCGGGCTCGAAGAGGGGGACGCGCACGTCATCCGCAACGCGGGCGGGCGCGTCGTGGAGGCGCTGCGGAGCCTCGCGATCAGCCAGACCCTCCTCGGCACCGAGGCGGTGGTCATCGTCCACCACACCGATTGCGGGATGCTCACGTTCACCGACGAGGACATCCGCCGAAAGCTGCGGCAGACCCTCTCGGCGGATGCCGATCACGTGGCCTTCCTGCCGTTCTCGGATCTGGACGCGTCGGTCCGCGACGATATCGCGATCTACCGGAGCTCGCCGCTCGTGCGAAAGGACATCCCCGTCCGTGGGTTTGTGTACGACGTCCGCACCGGGCGGCTGCGCGAGGTCGAGGCGAGCCGCGCGTAGGCTCGACCGCGCGTAGACCAGGCGGGTCGTCAGCAATCGCCGCGAAAGGGAGCTTCTGCTCCCAGCCCGTCTGCCAGTGGCGAGGCCCCGAGCCGGAATCACCAGGGACCACGAGCAGCGGCGGCATCCTGCGAATATCTTCCACCTGGCGCGCCAGGGCGCGAAGCGCTAACGTCGTCGCTCTGGGTGCGCAGGGGCGCCCTCCCCGCCGGAAAGAAGCCTTTCACCCTGCAACGCGACGATCGCGGGTCACCTCGCACCGTCATGAGCACGTCGAGATCCTCGGGCCGAGGGAGCGGGCAGCGGCCGATTCGAGAGGAGACGTCCATGATGGATCCCGTTCGCGAGCTGAAGATCCGCGCCGAGCTGCTGCACAAGCGGCTCGCGTCGAACGACGCGCAGGCGCTTTCCCGCCTGCGCGCGCTGCCCGAGCTCGTGCGCGCCGACGAGGCCGCGCTCGCCGCGGCCGTATCCGGCATTCGCCGCAAGCACTGCCTCGCCGTGGTCGCGCGCGAGTGCGGCTTCTCGAGCTGGGAACGCGCGCGCCTCGCCCTCGCGGGAGAGCCCGGCGCGCCCGAGCTCGGGACCTTGCTCTACGGCCGGGATGGCGGCGTGCTGCACCACTGGTTCGCGACCTACGACGAGGCGCGCGCCCACCTCGAGGCGCTGCCGCAGGCGCCGCGCAGCTATCTCCTCACGTACAAGCGCCACTTCTTCGTCGCCGATCGCGCGTTCGTCGCCTCGCTCGGGCTCGATCCCGACGACCCGGACTGGCGGGCGATCGGATGGGACTGGGCGCGGCCCGCCGACCTCGCCGCGCGGAGCCGCCTGTACGCGAAGCGGCTCGCCGCGGCGCGGGGGGCGGCATGAGCGCCCCGGAGCTGCACCCGGACCTCGCCGCCGCGCTCGCCGCCGCGTTCCCCGGGCGCCCGGTCGCCGACGTGACGCCGCTGTCCGGCGGGTTCTCCGGCGCCACGCTGCTCGCGTTCGCGGTCGACGGCGCGCCGTACGTCGCGAAGCGCTGCGCGCCCGATCCGAGCGATCCGGGGCGCTTCGCGCGCGAGACCGCGTGCATGCGCCTCGCCTCCGAGCGCGGCGTCGCCCCGCGGCTGCGCCACGCGGACGCGCGGGCGGGCGTCACGATCATGGACCGCATCGCGGGGACGCCGCTCCGCCCGACGCGCGACCCGTCGCTGCTCGGGCGGGTCGCGGCGACGTTGCGGCGGCTCCACGACGGTCCGCCGTTCCCGCGCGGCCCGTCGCGCATCGACTTCCTGCGCTCCCTCGACGCGCAGTGCGCCGCGCTCGCGGGCGTGGGCCTCCCGGCGGAGCTCGTCCGCACCGCCGACGAGCTCGAGCGGGTGAGCGCGCCCCACGCGCGCGCGGCCCCGTGCCACCGCGACCTCAACCCGAACAACGTGCTCGTCTCGGCCGACCGCGTGTACCTCGTCGACTGGACGACCGCGGGCGCCGGCGATCCGTTCGTCGATCTCGCGCAGCTCGGCGTGTTCGCCTATCCGCGGCCCGAGCAGCGCGAGGCCCTGCTCGAGGCGTACCTCGGTCGGCCCGCGAGCGACGACGACCGCGCGCGGGCCCGCGTGGCGCGCGCGATCGCCCTCGCCTATTACGCGGCGGGCTTCTTCCTCGCGGCAGCTCGCCTCGGCGGGCTGCCCGCGGGCGAGGAGCCCCGCCCGCTCGCGGAGGTCCTCGCCGCGTTCGGCGCCGCGCCGGACCGCACCCACCCGGGCACCGTCGCCGCCGCCCTCCTGCGCGAGATGCGCCGGGAAGCGCAGGACGTCTCGCCCGGTCGGTCGTGACGTCCCGCTGACGGCGCTCGGCGTGGTCGCCTCACGGCGATCGCGCTCGTCTCGACGCTGCGCCGAGCTGAAGCGTCGCCGCGTCGGCGCCAGCTCGGCGCGACCCGGCAGCCATGCGGCAGGACAGGAAGGCTCCACGAGAAGATCGGGAGTCGCCCCTCTCCGAGGGGCGCGCAGGGTGCATTCCGAATGCGCGTCTCGATTTCTCCCGCTGCGGGCCGTGGCTCGCTGCCGCGGGCCCGTTGGCCGCGATCCGCTCGGCCGGCCTCGGCGCGATCGATTCCCGTCCATGGTCGAGCCCGCCGTTCGTCTGGATCCGCCGTGCTTGACGCCCGAAACGGCAGGTCTGCATAATCGCGCCCATGAGCTATATCGACGGCTTCGTGACTCCGGTGCCCACGGGCAAAAAGGCAGCTTATCGCGAGCTCTGCGCGAAGGCCGCGCAGCTCTTCCAGGAGTATGGTGCGACGCGCGTCGTCGAGTGCTGGGGCGACGACGTCCCCGATGGCAAGATCACCGACTTCAAGGGCGCGGTGAAGGCCGAGGCGGGCGAGACCATCGTGTTCTCCTGGATCGTGTGGCCCTCGAAGGAGGTGCGCGACCAGGCGAGCGCGAAGATGAGGGACGACCCGCGCATGCAGACGACGGAAGACCCGCCGTTCGACCCCAAGCGCATGATCTGGGGCGGGTTCGCGGTCCTCTTCGACTCGGGCGGCGAGGACCGCAAAGCGGGCACCAGGGTCCAGAAGATCACGCCGCACCTCTGGTACGCGAAGGAGGCGGAGGAGGCGGCTCGGTTCTACGCGTCGATCTTCCCCGACTCCCGGGTGGACCGCGTGACCGCGCTGCCGAGCGACACGCCGGGCGGCCCCGCCGGCTCGGTCAAGGTCGTCGAGTTCACGCTGTGCGGTCAGCCCTTCATGGCCATCAGCGCCGGCCCGCTCGACCCGTTCAACCACTCCATCTCGTTCGTGGTGAGCTGTGACGACCAGGCCGAGGTGGATCGCTATTGGAACGCGCTGCTCGAGGGCGGCTCCGCCGAGCAGTGCGGCTGGCTCAGGGACAGGTTCGGCGTGTGCTGGCAGATCGTGCCGACCGCCCTCGGCGACCTGATGGCCGACCCGGATCCCCAGAAGGCGCGCCGCGTCTCCGAGGCGATGCTCAAGATGGTGAAGCTGGACATCGCCGGCCTCAAGGCCGCACACGAAGCGCGCTGAGCGCCGGCGCTGCGCCGCTTCGGTCGCCCCCGGTCCTCCTTCTTTGGTATACAGTCCAGGACAGAACTGGGGGTCTGAATGACCTGTGATTTGGATTACAACGATGTCGTTGCGGAGAACGAGCGCCTGAGGCAGCGCATCCGGGAGCTGGAGCATGCCGAGGAGGAGCGGGCTCGCCTCCAGGAGGCGCTGCGCCGGAGCGAGGAGCATGTGCGCCTCTTCGTCACCTACACCCCGGCAGCGTTCGCCATGTTCGATCGCGACATGCGCTACGTCATGGCCAGTCACCGCTACCGGACGGACCTCGGCTTGGGCGACCAGGAGCTCGTCGGCCGGAGCCATTATGAGATCTTCCCCGACGTCCCCGAGCACTGGAAGGCGATTCACCAGCGCTGCCTCGCAGGGGCCTCGGAAGGGAATGATGAGGAGCCCTTCCCGCGGAGCGACGGGCACGTCGAATGGGGGATGTGGAAGATCTTCCCGTGGTACACCCCGAACGGCGAGATCGGCGGGATCATGCTGTTCACGGAGGTGATCACCAAGCGAAAGCAGCTCGAGGACCAGCTCCGGATGCAGGCGAAGACGCTCCTGGAGCTGTCGGCGCCCATCGTACCGATCAGCCAGGGCGTCCTCGTGCTGCCGCTCGTGGGCGCGCTGGACACCGCGCGGGCGCAGCAGATGATGGAGAACCTGCTGAGCAAGGTGGTCGAGCGGCAGACGCGGGTGGCGATCATCGACGTCACGGGCGTGCCGCACATCGACACGGCCTCGGCGAACGCCCTCCTGCAGGTCGCGCGGGCGGTCCGGCTACTCGGGGCGCAGGTCGTCTTGACGGGCATCCGACCCGAGGTGTCCCAGGCCATCGTCAGCCTCGACATCGACCTCTCCGGCATCGTGACCCGCCGCGACCTGCAGAGCGGCATCGCGTTCGCGACCGCGACGAGCCTGCCGGCCTCGCCTTCGCCTTCGCCATGACGCACCCCCGCTCGGGCTGCTGCTGGAGCAGCACCCCGGCAGCACACGCCTGCTGCCCCAGCAGCACGAGGGCGTCCGGTATAACGGATTCGCGTCTTCCGAAGCGGACATAAGCCTGGTACGCCGCGTGCAGAACGGAAGCGACAGCGGAGCAACGAACGTCGCTTCGCTCTTCTGACTGGGTGCGCGGCGCGCGCTGCGACCCGCTGATCTTCCTTCGCCATCGGGAGGCGTCGGGCTCTTCAGGCCCTCTCCATCTCTCCCCCGGGACGGCGCTCAGGAGAGGGCGGTCGCGCTCGCCGCGCGGCGCGCACCTGTCGGCTTCCGCCCGGCCCGCCCTGCTGTACCCGGCGAAGGCTTTGGTCCGCGCAGTGCAACGCGTCAGGGCGAGTGTTCACCTGAAGACAGCCATGAAAGACCCCGTGATCGCGCTCGCTGCGATCCCATCCATCCTCGCCGGCATGATCGTGACGAACGCGCGTCCAGGCGTGCCGGCCGTCGTGCGGCGCCGCGCCGCGACGAGCGCTGCCATCGGCGCGCCGGCGCAGGCGCGCTCCTCCCTCCGGCGCTCGCCGCAGGTCCCGCCCCGCCGGGTCGGCGCTGACGTCGAGCGATGGACGGCCACCCGCTGTCCGAGCGCCGCGCTCGCGGCGCTCTAGCTCGAAGGCCTCTCACGTTCTCAGCACAGGAGCGGTCGCCCCTCGGCGCGCCGCCTCATGCGCCTTGATCGCGGCTGCCGCGCGCCGGAGGCGAGCGCGCGGCGCGGCCGCACCCTGGAGACATCGTCATGAGCATCTCATCCTCTCATCTCTCGCTGAAAGACGGCAAGAAGACCTCCCGCTCGCGCGCGGTGCGCGACAAGCTCGATTACCCGGTCATCGACACCGATCTGCACACGATCGAGTTCGCGCCGATCCTCGAGGATTACATCGCGAAGTACGGCGGCGCGAAGTACGTCGACGAGTTCCGCCAGGCGATCAACCGGGGCTTCGGCTACCTGAGCAACGAGTGGTACGAGCTCACGCCCGAGCAGCGCGCCGCGCAGCGCTCGGTCCGCCCGCCGTGGTGGGCCCTGCCGACGAAGAACACGCTCGACCTCGCCACGGTGTCGCTGCCCAGGCTCCTGCACGAGCGGCTCGGCGAGTCGGGCACGGACTACGCGGTCCTGTTCCCGAACGTCTCCACGTTCGCCACCCACGTCGGCAAGGAGGATCTGCGCCGGGTGCTCATCCGCGCGGTGAACGCGTATCACGCCGACGTGTACCGGCCGTACGCCGACCGCCTCACGCCGGTCGCCGCGATCCCGCTGCACACGCCGGAGGAGGGGGTCGAGGAGCTCGAGTTCGCCGTGCGCGAGCTCGGCCTCAAGGTCGCGCTCATCCCGGGCAACCTCCGCCGGCCGATCCGGGCGGTGGCCGAGAAGTACCCGTCCCGCCACCATCCGGACGTCGCGCGGCACGCGAACTGGCTCGACACGTTCGGCGTGGACAGCGAATACAACTACGACCCGTTCTGGGCCAAGGCGGTCGAGCTCAAGATCGTGCTGACCACCCACTCTGCCGGCATGGGGTGGACCAGCCGCAGCTCGGTCTCGAGCTACATGTACAACCACATCGGCCACTTCGCCTCCGCCTCCGAGGCGCTCGCGAAGTCGCTGTTCTTCAGCGGCGTGACCCGGCGGTTCCCCGATCTCCGCGTCGGCTTCCTCGAAGGCGGGGCGGCGTGGGGCGCGACGCTCTTCGCCGATCTCGTCGGCCACTGGGAGAAGCGCAACGGCCGGGCCGTCCAGAACTACAACCCCGACCTGATCGACGCGAAGCTGCTCTACGCGCTGTACCAGCAGTACGGCGGGCAGGAGGTCGAGGCGCGGCTCGGCGACATCAACGCCGTCCTCGGGGGGGCGCTCGGCGTGTCGAACAACTCGCGCCGCCAGCCGCAAGACCCGGCCGCGCTCGACGACTTCGCGGCGGCGGGCATCGAGCGGCTCGAGGACATCCGCGATCGGTACGTGCCGAACTTCTACTTCGGCTCGGAGGCGGACGATCCGACGATCGCGTACGCGTTCAACACGAAGGTCAACCCGCTCGGCGTGCAGCTCAACGCCTTCTGGGCGTCGGACAGCGGGCACTGGGACGTGCCGGACCTGACCGAGGTCCTCGCCGACACCTGGAGCCTCGTCGAGCGCGGGGCGCTCACGGAGGCGAACTTCCGCGATCTCGTGTTCACCCATCCTTACAACTTCTTCGCCGGCAAGAACCCCGGCTTCTTCGCAGGGACCGCGGTCGAGCAGAAGCTGCCGAAGAGCAAGGCGGCCTGACGGCGATGCGCCGCGCGGGGCTGACGGAAGCAGCCCCGCGCGGCGGTGATGACGAATCAACGAACCTCTTTGGATCATCCATTCATGCGTCTGCTTGACCGTTCAAGAACAGCTGTCCCCACGATCCTCGCGACGGCCATCGCCCTTTGCGCGACCCAGGCGAGCGCCCAGAACCCGCCCGGCAGAGCCCAGGGGGAGCGACCGGCCCCGGCGCCAGCGGGCGCGGCCCCTGCGCCCGCCGGTGCGGCCCCAGCGCCAGCGGGCGCGGCCCCGGCGCCTGCCGGTGCGGCTCCGGCCGCGACACCGGGCGCCGCGGCCGCCGCGCCGGGCGCCGCCGCTGCGGACCCTGCGGCCCCCGGCGCAGCCCCGGGCGTGCCGTCCCCGGTCTCGGCGCCCGCGGGCGACGCGGCCGCGGAGGCCTTCGTCGAGCCCGATCCCAACGCCGTCACGCGGGACGACCTGCAAGGGCTCGTCACCGACCTCGAGAACTTCAAGTTCCAGTGGCAGCGCGAGCGCGATCTCCACACCGCCATCTCCACGCGCTCCCTCACCATCGGCGGCGTCGTCCAGACGCGCATCGGGTGGTCGGAGCAGCCGGTGAACACGGCGACCTCGAACGATCGCAAGGTGACGTTCGACACGGGCGCCGCGCTCCTTTCGTTCAACGGCATCCTCTACAAGGACTACGAGGAAGGGCGCAACCTCACCTACTCCCTGCGCTTCGGCGCCTCGCCCCAGCAGGCGAGCAACAACAGCTTCCTCAACCTGCTGGACGCCCAGCTGTCGTACTCCGTGCTCCCCACCCTCGCCCCCGAGGACTGGGTCTTGCAAATCACCCTCGGACAGCAGCTCTTGCCGTTCGGGCTGGAGGTGCCGGCGAGCGAGGAGCTCAAGCCCGTCATCACCAACGCGCAGTTCACGACGCGGCTCGGGCTCAACCGGCGCGAGCTCGGCCTCATCATCCGCGGCGACATCCTGCCGCAGGTGGACTACGGCTACAACTACCGGGCGCCCATCCTCGCCTACGCCGTGGGCCTCGTCAACGGGAGCGGCCCGAACACGCCCGACGACAACAGCGAGAAGGACATCATAGGCCGCCTCGCGTTCACCGTGCCGTCCGACTACAACTCCATCCTCCGGCAGATCACGCTGGGCGGGAGCGTGTACATCGGCTGGCAGAACACGTTCCTCAAGGACGAGAAGAAGACCCTGTCCGGAAAGGGCGCGAAGCGCCGGTACGGCGGCGATATCTACTACAACCATTACCCGATCGGCGTCACCTACGAGTTCATCTACGGCCAGGACGACGTCACGCTCGGGACGACGCTGGAGGATCCCCAGAAGACGAGGCTCTCGAGCCTGTCGCACGTGGCGACGTTCTTCTACAACTGGGGTGAGCAGTTCCTGCGGGGCTACCGGAACCAGGGTCGGTACGACGACTGGTGGCCGAAGACCTACCAGCCGTTCATCCGCGTCGACCTCTTCGACCCGAGCACCGAGGTGCTCGAGAACCGGGTCGACGTCTACACGCTCGGCTTCAACGTCTTCTTCGCGGAGACGACGAAGTTCCAGCTCAACTTCAACCGACGGGACGACCACACGAACAAAGAAGGGGCGCAGCACGAGCTGCTCGCCCAGCTGCAGGGCGGCTTCTGACGCGTCCCGCGGCGCGCGGCCATGGATTCGGAGAGGACATCATGAGACGAGCTCTTATCATTCTACAGATCTTCATCGCGGCGCTCTTGACCTTCTCGACGCACGCGGCGCGGGCGGACGCGCCGCGCGTCATCCGCGTCGCGTTCGCCGGCGTGGGCATCGGCAACCGCCCCTTCGTGGGCGGCAGCAGCCTCAGCGTGGTGCACGCGCGCGGGCTCCTCGAGGAGGAGTTCAAGAAGGACAACATCAAGATCGAGTGGTCCTTCTTCAAGGGCGCCGGCCCCGCCGTCAACGAGGCGTACGCGAACAACCTCCTCGATTTCGCGCTCCAGGGCGACCTGCCGTCGAGCATCGGCAGGGCAGGGGGGCTCAAGACGAAGCTGCTCGCGGGCGTGTCGACGCGCCAGCACACGTACCTGGCCGTCCCCTCGGACTCGCCGATCTCGTCGCTCGCCGACCTCAAGGGGAAGAAGGTCGCCCTCTTCAAGGGCACGAACCTCCAGCTGGCCGTCAACAAGATCCTCGCGGGGAGCGGGCTGTCGGAGCGCGACCTCCGGATCCTCAACATGGATAACGCGACCGCCAAGGCGGCCCTGGCCACGAGGGACATCGACGCCGCCTTCGGCGGATACGACCTCCTCACGCTCCAGGACCAGGGGATCGCGAAGATCGTCTACACGACGAAGAACGACTCGCCGGCCTACCTGCGGCACGCTCACCTGATCGTCACCGAGGAGTTCGCGAACAAGTACCCGGACGTGACCAAGCGCGTCGTGAAGGTGGTCGTGCAGGCCGCCCACTGGATCGCGCAGAACGAGGCCAACCCGGCGCCGATCTACCAGCTCTGGTCCAAGTCGGGGACGCCGTACGCGAACTTCAAGGCGGACCAGACGGGCGACTCGCTCAAGGTGCGCGCGAGCCCGCTGTTCGACGAGTACCTGATCTCCCGCTACAAGGCGGCCGTCGCCGACGCGAAGCGCTTCGGCCTGATCAGGAGCACGTTCGACGTCGATTCGTGGATCGACCTGCGGTTCCTGAACGCGGCGCTCAAGGAGCTGAACCTCGAGGGCTACTGGCCCGAGTTCGACGCGAACGGGAAGGTCAAGCACCCCGGAAGGCAATGAGAGGAGCGCGCGCGGCACGGCGCACGGCCACGATCGAAAGGCAACCAAGATGACGCAGCAGGGAATCCAAGAAAGCCAGACCCAGGCCGCCTACAAGCTCGCGGCGCCCGAGGTGGCGCTGCCCACGGGCGGCGCCGCGCGGCTCCTGTCGCGGCGGGTGGGCAACGTCGCCGTCGGGCTCATCTTCCCGGCGGCGCTCCTCCTCGCGTGGAGCTACGCCTCGCAGCGGGAGCTGATCCCGCCGCAGATCCTGCCGGCGCCGGGGCTCGTCCTCCAGACGCTGACCGAGCTCGCGAGCTCGGGTGATCTGCACACGAACATCGCCATCAGCCTCGGGCGCGTCTTCGGCGGCTTCGCCGTCGGCGGCGCGGCCGGCCTGCTGCTCGGCGTCGCCATGGGGCTCTCGCGGCGGATCGAGGACTACGTGCACCCGCTCTTCAAGGCGCTCGCGCAGGTCCCCGTGCTCGCGTGGCTGCCGCTGTTCATGATGGTGGTGGGCATCGGCGAGTCGCTGAAGCTGATCCTCATCGCGCAGGCGAGCCTCATCCCTGTCGCGCTCAACACGCTCCAGGGCATCAAGAACGTCCCTCGATCGTACATCGAGGTCGCCCGGGTCTTCCGGTTCAGCAACGTCCAGCTGCTCCGGAAGGTCGTGCTCCCCGCCGCGGTCCCGTCGATCGCGGTCGGGATCCGGTACGGCCTCACGCAAGCGTGGCTGTCGCTCGTGACGGTCGAGCTCCTGGCCTCCTCCGAGGGCGTCGGGTTCTTGATCGTCTGGGGCCGCCAGCTCTTCCAGCTCGACGTGGTGCTCGCGGCGATCCTCGTCGTCGGCGTCCTCGGGCTCGTCCTCGACAAGGGGCTCGAGAAGATCGAGGCCCGCCTCCTCCGCTGGCGGCGCGCCGCCCTGTGACACCCGCGAGGTCCGAACGATGAGCGCCATCACGCACGCATGGATCCAGCCGCGGCTGCGGCGCGGCCTGGTCCTGCCCATCTTCTTCGTCGCCGCCTGGATCGTTGTCTGCCGCTACGAGCTCGCCAACACGCGCATCCTGGTCCCGCCGCTCGCGGTCTGGGAGGCCGCGAAGGCCCAGCACGAGAGCGGGGAGCTCTGGGCCCACCTCCGGGCCAGCCTGGGCCGGGATCTCCTCGGGCTCGCGCTCGGGACGCTGGCTGGCACGGCGGTCGGCGGCCTCCTCGCGCTCTCGCGCACCGCCGACAGGCTGTTCTCGCCGAGCTTCCACGCCGCGAAGCAGGTCGCGCTGTTCGCGTGGATCCCGCTCATGTCGGTGTGGCTCGGCGTGGGCGAGCAGGCGAAGGTCGCCTTCATCGCGCTCTCCGCCTTCTATCCGGTCGTCGTGAACACCTATGAGGGCGTGCGGAGCGTCGGTGTCGAGCACATCGAGGTGGCGCGCGTCCTCCGCTTCTCGCGCTGGCAGGTCGTCCGCAAGGTCGTCCTGCCGTCCGCCGCGCCGTCGCTCTTCGCGGGCGTCCACCAGGCGCTCATCTATGCGTGGCTCGGCACCCTCGGGGCCGAGTACCTGCTCGAGCCCGCGCCGGGCATCGGCAGCCTGATGGTCGACGGGCGCGAGCGCTTCGCGATGGACGTCGTGCTGGTCGGGCTGATCGTGTCCGGCCTCGTGGGCTTCGGCCTGAACCTCTTGGCTACGGCCGCGGAGGACCGCCTGCTCCGCTGGCGCGTCCGCGGCGTGTGAACATCTTCGAGGAGGAATCCATGAGCTCGCCTGGAGTCATCAACATCCGTGATGTGAACAAGAAATACGTGGTCAAGGACGAGTCCCTAGAGGTGCTCCAGGGGATCGGGTTGACCATCCACCCCGGCGAGTTCATCAGCGTCGTGGGCACGAGCGGTTGCGGCAAGTCCACGCTCCTCCGGCTGCTCGTCGGGCTGGACACCGAGTACGAGGGCGACATCCTCGTCGGCGGCGCGCGCGTTGAGGGGACGAGCCTCGACCGGGGCATCGTCTTCCAGGAGCACCGGCTCTTCCCCTGGCTCACCATCGAGCAGAACGTCGCGCTCGGGCTCGAGAACTCGGCGTGGACGCGGGCCGAGAAGGCCCGCGCGGTCGATGATCACCTCGAGCTCGTGGGCCTGTCGGCGTTCAAGCGGGCCTACCCGCACCAGCTCTCCGGCGGGATGGCGCAGCGGGCGGCGATCGCGCGCGGGCTGGTCAACCGGCCGGGGATCCTGCTCCTCGACGAGCCGTTCGGCGCGCTCGACGCGCTGACCCGCACGAAGCTGCAGCAGGAGCTCCAGCGCATCTGGCAAAAGGAGCAGATCACGATGATCCTCGTCACGCACGACGTCGAGGAGGCCGTGTTCCTCGGCGATCGGGTCGTGGTGCTCGAGCCGAGGCCGGGGCGGATCAAGCGCGTCGTCCCCGTCGACGTGCCGCGCCCCCGGTCGCGCACCGATCACGACATCAAGGCGCTCACCGACGAAGTGCGCGGCTACCTCCTCGAGGCGTAGCACGAGCGGCCCCGGATCCGTCCGGGGCCCCCGGTAAGGCCGCGCCTGAGAAAGATCTCTGGCGCACGGCCAGGTCGTCCGTTATAATGGACGGAACATCCGCTATCATGGTGAGTAAAGCCCGATGACGATGCCGTTGCTCACGCTTCCCAACCCGAGCTCGCTGGCTCTTTCCCTGCGCGCGAAGGCGCTGGTCTTCGAGGATCCCCGGTCGCAGGCGCTCCTCGACCGGATCCGTCAGATCGCGCCCAGCGACGCGACGTTGCTCGTGACCGGGGAGACCGGCACGGGAAAGGAGCTCGTGGCGCGTCACATCCACGCGCTCAGCCACCGGCGGGGCCGGCCCTTCGTGGCGGTCAACTGCGGTGCCTGGTCGGAGTCGCTGGTCGAGAGCGAGCTGTTCGGCCACGAGAAGGGCGCCTTCACCGGGGCGACGACCTCGAAGGCCGGCTGGTTCGAGGCCGCGGACGGCGGCACGCTGTTCCTCGACGAGATCGGGGATCTGTCGCTGCCGCTCCAGGTGAAGCTGCTCCGCGTGCTGCAGGAGCGCGAGGTGGTGCGGCTCGGCTCGCGCCAGCCGATCCCGATCGACGTGCGCCTCATCGCGGCGACCAACGTGAACCTGGAGGAGGCGGTGATCGCGCGGAAATTCCGCGAGGATCTCTTCTATCGGCTCAACGTGGCGACGCTCGCGCTCCCGCCGCTGCGCGAGCGGCCGGGCGACATCCTGCCGCTGGCGCGGTTTTTCCTCGAGCTGTACGCGCAGCGGCTCGGCTCGGCGCCGGCCGCGCTCTCGGCGGAGGCGACGGCGCGGCTCCTGGAGCACCCGTGGCCCGGGAACATCCGGGAGCTCGAGAACGCGATGCACCACGCGCTCCTGGTCTGCAGAGGGCACGAGGTCACGCCGGCGGATCTGCGCCTGACGGCGCTCCAGCCGAAGGCGGGGACGAGCCCTCCGCCGTCGGATCGGGGGGGCGCGGAGGCCGTGTCCCAGGTGCGGCCGACGCCGCAGGCGACGTCGCTGGAGGGCGCGCTGCTGGCGCTGTTCGAGCAGAACCTGCCGAACCTGCACGAGCAGATCGAGGAGACGATCATCCGGACGGCGTACCGCTATTGCGATCGCAATCAGCTCCAGACGGCGAGGCTGCTCGGCATCAGCAGGAACATCGTGCGCGCCCGGCTCGCGCAGTTCGGCGAGCTGGCGCGCTACCGCGCGGTGCGCGGCGGGGCGGCGGGCGCGGCGTTCGGGCGGGGGGAGCCGAGCACGTCGTCGCGCGCTCCAGGGACGAGCTAGGGGGCGCGTCGCTCGGCGGCGGGGCGCGTCCGCTCGGGGGGGGGGCGGGCGCGTCTGCTCGGGGAGGCGGGGGCGGGCGCTCAGCTGCGTGGAGCGGCTGAGGCGCCTCCGGCGCGGTTCAGGAGCGCGACGCGGGGGACTGCCGAGAGCGAGCCGGCGTGCGGGGGCGAGCCCTCGCGCTGTGGGTCCTCGTCCCGAGGGCCTCGCGCACGGTCGTCGCGGTGGCGGCCTGCGCGATCCACCGGTCGAGCTTCGCTGCGTCGGCGCAGGCCCGGATGCGCGCTTCGTCGTCGTGCGAGGGCGAGAGCCCGCGCGCCCGCAGCAGCGTGAGCAGCGCGTCTTGGCGGCCCTCGGCCCTGCCCTTGGCCTCGCCCTCGGCCCGGCCCTCGGCCCTGCCCTTGGCCTCGCCCTCGGCCCGGCCCTTCTTCCGCCCCTGCGCTTCGAGGAAGAGGCGCAACTTCCTGGCGGCGGGGGTTTCCGGGATCTTGTCGGGGTTCATCGAGGCCTCCCTGAGGAGCTCCAGCATCCGCTCGCTGAGCACGGAGAGGATCGCACGCTGCTGGGCCCGTCGCAACGCGCGCGGCAGCCGCTCGGTCAGCTCGAACGCCCGCTCGACGACGGCGCGCGCCCCGGGCCCATGGCGGTGCTGCATGGCCCACGCCGCGAAGAGCGCGAGCTCGGGGTGGCGCTCGTCGAGCAGCGCCTTGCCCTCGTCGGCGCCGAGGTGGAGCACGACCGGCCTGAGTTGGAGCTCAGTCCCGAGGCGCGTGCGCACGCACGCGACGCGCTCGGCCCAGCGGGCGACGGCGCGGCGCGCGGTGATGACGATCACGTCGCCCAGCGCGCCGGTCTGACTGAAGAGCAGGCTGGCCGCGAGGGGCCACCGCCGCCGCTTGGCCGGATCGACGCCGCGCTGCAGCTCGACCAGGACCCAGCGGCGCCGGCCGCCCTGAAGCACGAGATCGAGCCGCAGCTCTGCGGGCTTCACGAAGCGGAGCGTGGCGTCGGCCGGCTTGAGGCTCCGCGGAAGCTTCACGCCGGTGAGCTTGGAGACGAGCGCGCCGAGCAACCCCGGTTGCTCACGCAATGCGACGATCAGGACCTCGTGCGGTGTGCTCGGCACGGCGCCGTGACTACGCCGAGAGGGCGGTCGCCGGCCAAGTTCTGTTCGCCCACCCGCGCTCACGCCATTTGCAGCGCATCGGGGCCACGCAGAAACCCAAATGGGCGCGTCGCGCAGCGCGGAATCAACGAGCCCTCACCGCCGCGTTTGCTTCACCGCTGCGCGGCGCTCGATGGCAAGCGCACCGGGGGTGTCCACCCGGCGCCCCGCTGGTCCCGCGTCTCTCGAGGACTCGCCCCGCTCCCGTCCGTCGCGCGACGCGGGCTCAGGCGTGGCTTGCGCGCGTGGAGGGCTGTCCGGTCTGGCCCGCGATCCAGCGCTCCAGATCGGCGCGCGAGGTCACGCCGCTGCGACGATCGAGATCTCGCCCTCCGTGGAAGAGCACGAAGGTCGGTGCCGCCGCCGCGTGACGCGGCATTGCGAGGAACGTGGGGCCGGCGCCCGCCTGGCAACCAGGGGCTTTACAGTCAGCGATCGGGCTCCAGGGTGACATCATGAAACCCACGAAAGAGCACGCAGGACCGCGCAAGCAGGCTGAGCAGCACGTCGGCAGCGAACAGCAGGCGCCGGGGGCGCCGACGCGGCACCTCGACGACGAGACGACGCAGGGATCGAGCGACGTCGAGAAGATCGCTCGCCAGCAGGGCGCCTCGCAGCGGGGATACACGGCGGACGGGCCGCACGAAGACCGGCCGGCGCAGTTCGATCCGGCGCACCCGGGGGGACGGCCCGAGGGCGATCCGCGCCGCTGACGCAGGGCAGCGGCTGATAGCCGTGCGCGGCGCGACGGCCGTGCGCGGCGCGACGGCCGTGCGCGGCGCGCCGGGCGCGCCCGGCGATGGCCGCCGCGGTGGCCATCGCGGTGGGGCTACTGCGGCGGGGCCTCGCAGGCCCGCCGCGTCACCTCGTGGCGGTAGTCGAACATCCGCTCCAGCTTGCGCCGGACGAAGCGGCCGCCGCCGAGCCGGCCGAGGGCCCCGAGCGGGAGCTCGTACTCCACGTGGTCGGTGAGATAGCAACCGCCCGAGCCGTCGGGGTCCGTGCGGTGGGTGTGGACCCAGCGCTTGAAGGGGCCGCTGCGCTGCGCGTCCTGGAACATCCTGCCCTGCTCGTACCGGGTATGCTCCGCGACCCAGCGCACCGGGACGGGGCCGACGCGCGATTCCAGGACCACGCGCGCGCCGACGAGGATGCCGCCGGTCTTCTCCAGGACGCGCGCCTTCTCCCAGGGGGGCATGAGCCGCTCCAGCGCGTCGGGCTCCTCGTGGAAGGCGAAGACCCGCTCGGGGGGCGCGGCGATGCGCGTGCGCTTCTCGAAGATGGGCATGGCGCGAGCATGGATCGCGGCCCGCCGGCCCGCCCGCGCGCGCCGGCGCCTCCAGCCGCGCGCCGCCCGTCGCCCTCGAACGCCGCCCGCCCTCTGGACGCGACGGCACGCGGGAAAGGACGGAGATGTCGGCTCGGCGGCGCGCGCCCGACCGTTCAGAACGTCCACGACCAGGTGAACGCGGCCGGCTCCGGCGTCGGCTCGGGCGGCGGGCCTGCCGCATATGGCGCCTCGCTCGGCGCGATCGGGTGGATGGCCGCGATCGCGAAGCCCGTCACGTGGCCCAGGATCATGCCGGCGCCGACGTCCTGCCACGAGTGCGCGCCCGAGCCGATCCGCAGCGCCATCGTCACCACGGTGGCCGCCTCGGCGATCGCCAGCGCGCCGAGGCGCGGCGCGGCGTCGCCGGTCGTGCGCAGCGCGAGGTTGAGCCGCGCGCCCGCGATGGCGGCGACCGGGGTGGTGTGGCCTGACGGGAAGGCGTCGAAGTCGAGGTCGGTGTCTCCGCATCGATCGGTCCGCCACGAGCGCGGCCGGCACCGGCCCGACAGGCGCTTGATCATGCTCGAGAGGCCGGTCGACAGCGCCGCGGCCTCGACCTCGATCAGCGACGTCCTGAGCGCCCGCGAGAAGGGGCGGCGGACGCCGGCGCCCGCGAGATAGCTGCCCTCGAGCGCGTACCCGCTGCCGAGGACGAGCAGCGTGCCCACGGCGGCGCCGGTGATGTCGCTGACGAGGCCGATGGTCTCGTCGCGCTCCTCGCTGGAGGCGGCGCCCCACGTCGAGCGGCGCTGGGGGAGCAGGTACGCCCCGAGCGAGGCCGTGCAGACGGCGGCGACGGCCACCTCGCCGCCCGGCGCTCCGAACGCCCAGTCGGGCGCCGCCGGGCCTGCCTGCGCGGCGGCCGTCGTGCTCCACACGAGCGCGCACGCGCCGGCGAGCGGCGCCGCGGCTCTCACGGCTTCTTCGCTGCGGGGGGAGCTGCCGGCTGCGCGGGCTTGCCGGCTTGGGGCGCCGCGGGCTTGCCGGCCTGGGGCGCCGCGGGCTTGCCGGCCTGGGGCGCCGCGGGCTTGCCGGCCGCCGGCTGGCCGGCCGCCGGCTGGCCGGCCGTCGCGCCCGGCGCCTTCTGGACGATGACCTCGCCGAGCTGCAGCGCCGAGAGCTGTCCTTCGACGGCGCCGGCGTCGCCCACCAGCACGACCCGGAGCTGCTTGGGCACGAGGTACTTCTGCGCGACCTGCTGCACGTCCGCGGGCGTGATCCGCTGGATCCGCGCCGGCCGCGTCGCGAACTCGTCGAGCGGCAGATCGTAGACCGCGAGGCTCGCCACCGTCGACGCGGTCGCGCCCGCCGTCTCGAAGCGGGCCGGCAGCTGGCGGATGAGGTTCGCCTTGGCGTCCGCGAGCTCCTCGATCGTGACCGGCTCCCTCCGCATCCGCTCGATCTCGGCGAGGATCTCCTTCACGGCGGGGCCGGTGTTCTCCCGCACGACGGCGCCGGCCGCCGAGAACGGGCCCGCCCCGTGGCGCATGTCGAAGCTGGAGCGCGCGCCGTAGGTGTAGGCGTGCTTCTCGCGCAGGTTCAGGTTGAGCCGGCTCGAGAACTGCCCGCCGAGGAGGGTGTTCATCACGAGGAGCGCGTCGTAGTCCTTTGTCGCGCGCGGCACGCCCGGCAGCGTCACCGTCACCGACGACTGCGTGAGCCCGGGCCGGTCGACGATCACGACGCGCGGCGCGCCCGCCGCGAGCGCCGGCGGCTCGGCGGGGAGCTCCGCCTTCGCCGGGGCGGGCGGCGCGCCGATCGGGCCCTTCCAGGCGCCGAAGACCCGCTCCACCTCCTTCACCGCGTCGGCCTTGGTGATGTTCCCGGCGATGGCGACGGTCGTCAGCTCCGGCCGGAACTGCGCGGCGTGGAACCGCGCGAGGGCGCCCGCCGTGATCTTCTTCAGCGCCGCCTCGGTGCCGATCAGCGGCGCGCTGTACGGGTGACCTTCGGGGTAGAGGACCAGGCCCTGGGCGATGGAGAGGAGCGACGCGGGCCGGTCGTTCAGCTCGGCGAGCTGGGTGATGCGGCGCGATCGCTCGCGCTCGATCTCGGCCGGCGCGAACGCCGGGTTCATGTACGCGTCGCCGAGCAGCGTGAGCATCTCGCCGAAGCGCGGCGTCAAGCTCTGGCCCTGCACGCCGCCGCCGTCGAAGTTGACCCCGGACGAGAAGCTCGCGCCGAGCTTGCCGAGCGCGTCGCTGAACTGGAGCGCGGTGCGGGTCTTGGTGCCCTGCGTGAGCATCGCCCCCGCGAACGCGCCGACGCCCGGATCGGCCTGGTCGGCGCCCCGGACGGTGGTCACGTCCACCGCGACGATCGGCAGCTCGTGCCGCTCCACGACGAGGACGCGGATCCCGTTCGCGAGCTTCGCCTCCTCGATGCGGGGCGGCACGAAGACCACCTCCGGCCCGGGGGGCGGCGGCGATCGACGGAAGGCGTCCGCCGGCGCGGGCGGCTGCGCCGCGGCGGTGGGCGGCGCGGGCGGCGCCTTGGCGGTCGCGGCGGGCGGCGCCGGCGGGTTCGAGGCGCAGGCGGCGAGCGCCGCGGCGGCGAGCGAGACGGAGAGGATTCGTTTCATGCGCATGGCTCAACCCCCCTTCGGCGCGGCCGTGCCGGCCGCGGGCTTGTCGACGGCGGGCTTGTCGCCCGCGGGCTTCTTGATGGCCGGCGCGGGCTCGGGCCGGTCGGCCGCCGGTGCTGCCGGCGCCGCGGGCGCCGCCGCCGCGGGCTTCGCGCCCGCCGGCGCAGCGGCCGCCGACGCCGCCGCGGGCTTCGCGGCCGCCGGCGCAGCGGCCGCCGGGGTGGGCTTCACGAGGCGCCCGGCCTTCGGGGCGCCCGGCTTCGGCGTGACGAGCGCGATCACGCGCCTGCCCTGGGGCAGGAGATCCGCGGCCGCCTTCTGGAGGTCGGCGGCCGCGACCTGCTCGTATCTGGCCACGTCCTTCGGGAAGTACCCCGGATCGCCGGCGAGCTGGTTGTAGTTGTTGATGGCGTTCGCGCGGTTGGTCACCTGCTCCATGCCGAAGATCAGGTCCGAGAGCAGCTTCGCCCGGGCCCGGTCGTGCTCGTCCTGCGTCGGCGGCGCCTTGCGCAGCTTCTCGAGCTCGGCGTCGATCAGCTTCAGCGCCTGCTCGGGCGACTTGCCCTTCTTCAGCGTGGCCGTGATCTGGAACGTGCTGGCGAGCTGGCTCGACTGCTGGGCCGCGAACACGTCCTGCGCGATCTGGAGATCGTAGACGAGCTTCTTGTACAGCCGGCTCGTCTTGCCCGAGGCGAGGACGTTGGCGACGAGGTCGAGCGCCGCGTCGCCGGGCGCGAACATCGGCGGCGTCACCCAGCTGATCGTCACGCGGGGCAGCTCCACGTCCGCCTCGATCTCGAGGCGCTTCTCGGTCGCGAGATCGCCGGGGTCGGGCTTCGACACGACGGGCGGCGGGGCGCCCTTCGGGATCGGGCCGAAGTACTTCTCGACGAGCTCCTTCGCCCGGGCGCGATCGATGTCGCCCGCCACGACGAGGGTCGCGTTGTTCGGCACGTAGAACGTCTTGAAGAAGGCCCGGACGTCCTCCATCCGCGCGGCGTCGAGGTCCTCGGGCGTGCCGATGGTCAGCAGGTGGTAGGGGTGGCTCTCCGGGAACATGGCCGCGCGGAGGAACTGCGGCACGAGGCCGTACGGAGCGTTCTCGTAGTTCTGGCGGCGCTCGTTCTTCACGACGTTGCGCTGGCTCGCGAACGTCTCCTCGTTCGCGTGATCGAGCAGCCACCCCATCCGGTCGCTCTCCAGCCAGAGCGCGAGCCCGAGCTCGTTGGCCGGGACGGTCTCGAAGTAGTTCGTGCGGTCGGCGTTGGTCGTCCCGTTGCGATCGCTCGCGCCGGCGCGCTCCAGGTACTTGAAGAACATGTCCTCGCCGACGTGCTTCGAGCCCTGGAACATGATGTGCTCGAAGAGGTGGGCGAAGCCGTTCTTGCCCTTCGGCTCGTCCTTGGAGCCGACGTGGTACCAGAGGTTGACGGCGACGACGGGCGTGCGGCGATCCTCGTGCAGGATCACCTCGAGCCCGTTCTCCAGCGTGTACTTCTCGACCGGGATCATGACGCTCACGCTGGTCGTGGCCGGCGTCGCCCCGGCCGGCGCCGGCGCGGCCGGCTTGGCCCCGGGCGCAGCCGCCGCGGGCTGCGCGGCCGCGGCCGGGGGGGCTGCGGCGGGGGGCGCGGCGTAGCCGGGCAACGTCAGGCCGAGCGCGGCGACGAGCGCGCTGGACAGGGACGAGAGCGCCCGGAGGCGCCTCCGTTCGGACGGATGGTTGGCTCGCATGGGCGCGGTTCTAGCGCAGATCGCCCGAGGCCGAGCGCAAACTTCGCCCGTGGAGCGGGAGGAGCGCCGCCGCGCGGGTCACGCCGGCGGCGCGCCCGGTCAGAAGAACTGCGTGACGAAGAGCTGGTACGGCCCGAAATCCACCGGCGTGCGTCCGCTCACGGTGATGGAGCCGAGGCCCCCTCCCAGCCGCAGCCCGAAGACCGAGGCGTTGGCGCCGTCCGGCGCGCCGGCGCACGCGTTGGCCGCGGCGGAGCACTGGACGTTGACCGGATTGCACGCATCGTCCGCGGTCTTCAGCCTCATCGGGAAGTCCGTCAGGCCGCACGAGGACACCAGGATGGGGACCCCCGGGCATACGGGGAGATAGTACGGCTGCTCGGGGCTGCTCGGGCCGCACACGGACGCTGGAGGGATCGGCGCCCCGGTGGTGTCACCGCCGATGAGGCCGCTGCCCGCGATCACCTCGGCGCGCTCGCCGAGGCACGTCGGGCGCTCGAACCGGAGGCGCACCAGGCCGGAGTCCCCGGGCCTCACGGCCTTGACCACCACCGTGTAGGTACCGGCCGGGAGCTTCGCCGCGAAGTGCGCGCCCAGCATGCGATCGCCGCAGCTCCGGGCCGCGCAGCCGACCGGGGCGCCGCCGCACCCGTCGCCCTCGAGCACCGCGAGCACCGTGTCGATCTCGGATTCCAGGGTCCCGAGGTAGACGACCTGCTCGGACGGCAGCGTGAACCGGAAGAACACCTCGCCGCCCCCGCCGCCGCACGAAAGGGCCACGTCCGACGTGTTCTCCGCGGTGATCTGCGCGGCGTAATCCATCGACTCCGCGAGCTCCCCCGGCGTCTCGCAGCTGTCGGCGCCCGGGATCGGCGCGCAGCCGTCGTCCGGCACGCCGTTGCAGTTCTCGTCGACCTCGTTGCCGCACACCTCGGGGAGCGGCACCACGCACCCCGCGCCCCCGCAGCCGTTGTCGGGGACCCCGTCGCAGTCCTGGTCCACGAGGTCCCCGCAGATCTCCGGCTCGGGCACGCAGGCCGTGTACGCCGGGACGTGGACGGGCACCTCGACCACGTTGTTCTCGATCGACTGCTCGGCGACCGCGCCGGTCGGGTTGACGGCGACACGGAGGATGTAATCCCCCTCGGGCACGTCCGTCACGTCGACCCACTGGCACGGCGTGCCGACGGGGTAGACGTCGGCCCACCCCGCGCTCAGGAAGTTGCACCCCGTGCCCCCCGAGGTCGGGAAGCCCGGCGGCGCCGGGGACTCGAAATCGAGCGGATCCATGTCCGTCAGGCAGAACGCCTGCTTGTGGCCCTGCGCGATGACCTCGCCGTCCGCGTCGACCAGCCGGTAATCGGTGAACTCCCTGAAATGGAAGTGCCCGTGGCACTGCGCGTACTCGAAGAGCGGGTTGTCGAACTCGGGACCCGGGTCGAGGTGGCCGGGGCCTGCGTTCTCGATGCGCCCCTCGAACTGGAGGAGGTGCCGCCTGCCGGGGCCCGCGATGCACCCTTCCACGATCTCGCACGCGTCCGCGGCGAACGTCTGGTACGAGAAGCGGACCGTGTCGACGATGCGCTCCTTGTTCGGGCGCAGGTCGGGCACCATGCAGACGCCGTCCACGCACGCGTGGCCGCTCGGGCAGCACGCGCCGCCGCACATCGTGCCGTCGCAGGCGGGGTAGTCGACGGGCAGGACGATCGTGTTGTTGTCGAAGCTCGCCTCCGCGATCGCCCTGTTCGGGTTGACGGTGATCTCGAGCTCGTAGAGCCCGGCCGGCACGCCGGTCACGTCGAGGGCGTTGCACGCGACGGTGCCGGGCTGATCGACGCGCTCTCCGGGGCCGAGGCCCTGCGCGTTGCAGCTGTACTGGCCGCCCTGCATCGCGACGCAGCGCGCGTCGAGCTCGGCCTCGGCGACCGCCGCCTCGCCCTGCGTGAGGCGCGCGCGGAAGAAGCGCGGGACGACGTAGCTGTCCTCGCAGAAATTCGGCTCGAACACGGCGCTCTCCGAGGGCACGCCGAGCTCGAGCGGCACGTCGCCGGCGTTCCTGAGCGAGACGTCGAAGCGCATGAGCGCCCGCCGCCCGCTCGCGCCGACGCAGCCGTGCAGCAGCTCGCACGCGTCCTCGCCCACGGTGATCGCGGCGAACGTGACGGGCTCTCCGCCCTGCGCGGGCTCGAGCACGAGGTCCGCCGCCGCGCAGCCGCCGTCCACGCACGCGGCGCCGGCGCTGCAGCACGCCGCGTCGCCGCAGGCGCGCGCCTCGTCGCACGCGGCCGTGCAGCCCGACGGCTTGCCCTCCGCGTCGACCTGGCACCGCGTGCCCTCGGGGCACACGAGGTCCGAGCCAGGGCAACGGATGCCCCTGGGCGCACCGCCGGCGGCGCCGTCGCCGCCGCTGCCGCCGTCGCCGCCGGCTCCGCCGTCTCCGCCGCGCCCGCCGTCTCCGCCGCTCCCGCCGTCGTCCGCGCCGCCGCCCCCTCCCGTGCCCGAGGGCGGCTCGGTCGGCCCGTCGTCGCCGCACGCGGCGGCCGTGAGAAGCCATGATCCCATCAACAGCGCTCCGACAACTTTCTTCATGTGCACCCTGGTCAGGAGGAGCCGACGCGCAGCGCGCGTCGGGCGGCGCCTGCCGCTCGGGCAGGCCGTCAGGCAAGCTGCGTATCGTAAGGGTGCGCGGGGAGGAAATCAGTACGGTCGAAGGGGGGCGCAGGATTTCGGCCGGTCAGGGGCGCCGGTCAGGGGCTCGGTAACGTCACCTGGGTGGCCGCGGGGACGATGCCGAAGCTTCTCACGAACATGAGCTGCGCGGCGCTCGCTGGGTCGGATGAGGTCCAGTCTCCCAGGAGGACAGCGGCATACCAGTTCGTTGGCAGGGTTTTCATAACGCTCCGGATGGCGTCGGCCGATCCGGCCGGTCGAACTCCTAACCATTGCTGGTCGGCGGCGCGCGGCGGCACGAAATCGACGCCGGTGATGGCGCTCGCCGACGCGTACGCGACGTCGGTGAGCACGGGTGTGAAGGTATCGCCTCGGGTCCCGTCTGCATTGACCGACCAGTAGCCGAGATCCACCGAGGGCGCTTTCGCCGAGGCGTTGATCAACAGGACGCGCGGGGTGGTGAACGTCCCGGTCAGGTCCGGCTGAACCCTCCACAGCTTGAGCTGCAGCGCCTTGTCGCCCGTCTCTCCGGTGGTGCCGAGCAGGCCTCCCAGGTAGATCGCGCCGGCGTCCAGCGGGCTCGTCCGCTGACCGTCGACTACCACGGCGTCACCCGCGCCCCCCTCGCCGGTGCCAGAGCCGGGCGCGACGAGCGAGAGCGTCGACTCCCCCGGCGGCAGATCGGTGTACGTCGGCACCTGCGCATACCTCAGGTTGATGGCGATCCTCTCCGCGCCCGAGTATACCACGAGGGACGATGGCGTGGGCGGCGGCGATGCATGGAAGAGGTAGACGAGCGGATCGCGCCTGACGAACACGGCAGGCGAGTCGTCCCCCGCCGGGACGACGAGCAGGCCGTGTGCGCGCGCGTCATTGGCGACGCGGGTCGGCTCCCCGGTCTCGATGACGAAGTACGATCGCCCGCCGGTGAGCGATGCCGCAGAGAGCGAGAACGGCGCCTGACCCGTCGGACCGAAGGACCTCGACGCGGTGACCGTGATCGCCCGGGTCGACAGGGGCACGAGCAGGCCTTCTGGAGCGCTGGCGGTGAACCAGCCGAGGTCCGCGGCGGCCGTGGCGCTTCGGTCGATGTAGAACGATTTCGGAGTCGCAGAGTTGGAGTCGGCGCTCACGAAGCGCAAGGCGACCTCGCTGCATGAAGGCGTCGTGAACTTCTCTTCTGCGATGAGAAGCCGCGGCTTACTGCTGGTGGACGTCGTGCCCAGGATCCCAATGGCCGCGATCGTGTAGCGCGCCCCAGGGGCGACCGTCAGCGGATCCGCCGAGATCGTGAGCGCGTCGCCTGCGCCACCGGTTCCATCATCGCTCTGTGCCGAGAAGGTGATCGCGCCCGCCGTCACTTTGGCGTACTTCGTGACCGACGCGGCGACCCTGCTGGGCGACACTGCCTCGATGTCGGATACCGGCGCCCCGTTCACGTAGAGGCGGAGCGCAGGCGGGTCGCCGGCCCCTACCGGGGTGTTCTGGCGATTCGGCAAAAGGGCGTTGATGAACCGGACCTTGGGTTCAGGGTCGGTGTCCGGCGGCAGGCCACACTCCTCCGGATCGCCGCCGCCCGTGCCAGCGCCGCCCGCGTCTCCGCCGCCGCCGATGCCGCCAGCGCCGCCCGCGTCACCGCCGCCGCCGATGCCGCCAGCGCCGCCCGCGTCGCCGCCGCCGCCCGTGCTGCTGGCGCCGCCGCCGCCCGTGCCGCCAGCACCGCCCGTGCTGCTGGCGCCGCCGCCGCCCATACCGCCGCCGCCCGTGCCGCCCGCGCCGCCGCCCATACCGCCGCCGCCCGTGCCGCCCGCGCCGCCGCCCGTCCCGCCGCCGCCCGCGCCGCCGCCGCCCGTCCCGCCGCCGCCCGCGCCGCCGCCGCCCGTCCCGCCGCCGCCCGCGCCGTCGTTGCCGCCCGTTCCGCCGCCGCCGCCGTCAGAGCTGCCGCCAGACGACGTGCTGGCGCTGGCGCTCGTGGTCCCACCTCCGCCTTGCCCCGACGGTGATGAGGTATCGTCGTCCCCGCAAGCGCTCGTGAAGATCGAAAGCCCGGCCAGCGCACCCACTATGATCAGCCATCGTTGACGCATCTTCATCGTAACACATCTCCGTGTAGCGCGTCGCACGCGCCAGAACGATTCACTGCCTCGGGAACTTCAGCTCGCAGGCGTCACGCGGAACCGCGATGACTCCCTTCGTCAGCTCGTCACGCATGTAGATGTAGGCCATCACGCCGGCGTTGAAGACCGCTCTCCGGAGCCATGCATCGACCTCCGGCGAGCTTGCGTCCGCGGTGCGGAGCTCATCCGTGAGAGGATTCCTGAGCGTGCACACGTCCCTCCACATGGGCACGCCGAACTCCGGCGGCACCACACTGCTCAGGATGCTACTCCAATTTCCGCTCGCGACCGCGGCGTCGTAACGGGCTCCGTATCGATGAGCATCGGTGCGGATCTCATCGCAGGCGGCGCGCGCGACGCCGAGCATGTTCGCCCTCGATCGCCTGAAGGCGGCCTTCGCGGTCTCCAGATCGAGCGGGATCGGCACCGCGGTCACGATCCGATTGTTCACGAAGACATTGAAGAAGGTCCTTTCCTCCTCCGGGGTACGGCCGAACGAGACGGTAGTGCCCCCGGTCGCCATCCAGACGAGGTACTTCGCCGCCCCATCGGGGCCGAGGTCGTCCTCCCCCGCGTCGGGCCCATGGAACGTGGCGAGGTTCTCGTTGGGTGCCCAGCGCGGGCCGAAGAGCCCGTCCACGAAGCTCGCCACCCTCGCCCCGGAGGTCGCGCGGAGCGCTCTGGCTGCGCCGGTCTGGGCGTCTCCGTAAATCCCATGGCAGTTCGAGCAGATACCAGCGTAGATATGCTCCCCCGGGTTGGACCAGTAGATCGCGCTCCACGGCTGGCGCGGTCTCCCGGTCCCCTGATTGATCATCCACGGCTCCACTGTCTCGGGCTCTGGCGAATCCCCCGGGAACGCGCAGCGTGGGGCGAAGTACCCCTGAGCGTAGGCCTTCTTCGCCAGCGCCTCGTGCTCGCTCGTCATCTCCTCCGCGCGTATCCAGTCGTCGAGCTTCGTCTTCCAGTCGATGTTGCGCGGGACATACGGATAGCGCTCGGTCGTGTCCTCGAGCACCCACCCGATATCGCGATGCTGCTCGCAGTCCCGAAGGGCGCGCGCCTCCGCGGCGTCCGCCAAGCGCATGGCGAGCTCGATCGCCTCCGGATCCTCCGGCGCCTCCTGTCCCCCGCGCTCGTAATCGCGCGGCACCGACGCCCACCAGCGCGCCACGAGGACCGGCAGGCGGCAGTCCACAGACGCCGTATGCATCGGCATGTGGAGAATGAAGAATGAGCCTAACTCCTCGTTGCTCACGGGCAGGCCGAATTCGCGGAGAGTCCACGCTCCCGTGGGCAGGACGACCCGACTGTAGATCCCCCCGTTCGGGACCAAGTTCTGGATGGAGAGCTCATCGACGGACACGCGCGTAGGAGGAAAGTAGGACCGCCCGTCCGAGCCCGTGGCATCCATGGGAAACCCGAAGACGCTCCCGCCAGGCGACATGTCCAGGCCTCGCAGCGTCGCCTTGCTCGCCACCGCATAGCCGCGCGGGTTATGGCAATGGGCGCAGTTGCCCGCCATGTAGGCCTGCATGTTCAGCTCGTCGGCGTTGCGTGCCCGGCGGGGCAGCGCAGAGTCTTCCAGCTTGGGGAAGTCGTCGGGCGTGAGGGTCGCCAACGTGCCGCGCACGACACCGTACGCGAGGAGACGCTCGAGCTGATTGAGCTCGTCGGCGAGCACGTCCGGCGTGTAGACGCCGCCTTCCCCCTTCGGTCGCTTGTGGAGCTGGAAGGGCGTGATGCCGAGGACGAAGCTCTCGCTCTCCGAGCCCGTGTGGCACGCCACACATCGCGTCGCGCCGGGCACGGCGTAGCTCTGCACCGCCCCGGTGGTCTCGTCGGCCGTGTAAGGGCGGACGTAGTCGGGGAACGGCTCTCCGTTCAGGTAGAGCTCCCTGCTGTCCGGTGACGCCGGATCGAGCCCGGTCCCGAGGAGCTTCGCGCTCGTCTCCTCCGCGTTCCACACGTACGTGCCGAAGAGCGCGTCCTCGGCCTGTTCGCGCGTCACGATGAGGCGCGTCTCCATTTTGCGGTATCGCGTGACGCCGTCGGGCTCGACCACGGCCCTGAAGAAGGTCTTGTAGAGGCGGGTGTTCGGGGGGATGCGGAGCTTCTTCGCCTCCGGGTCGTACGTGATGGCCTGCCCCGCCGGGACGTGCACGAGGCGCAGCTTCGCCGCGTCGTCCGACCAGAGAGGGTAGGTCGGCGCGTAGGCGAGCGTCCCCCTGCGCGCGAGCACCTCGGCGTCCAGCGAGACGAAATCGGTCTCCGACAGCTTGACCGGGAGGTCCTCGAACGATTGCATCGCAGCGAAGCGCTCGTCCACCTCCTCGTCTCGACCGACGATCTCGGCGTCGGGGATGCAGTTCCCGAGCTCGGTCAGCGCATCGCCGATCTCGCGCGGGGTCACGAAATCTCCGTCCGGATCGACCTCCATGTCACCCTTCGGGAGGACGTACGTGCCGGTGGGGCACCCCTGCGCGATCCACGCCTGGAGCCGCCGGCCGAGGGCCTCTTGCCCGCCGATCATGTAGGGCATCTCCCCGCTGAGCATGACGTCATCGGGCGTCTTGCCGCTCTTGCCGCGCGCGTTGCACAGGTTCTCCGGGGTGCCCGTGTAGGAGAAATCTCCTTGCTCTGCTGGGGCTTTGTGGCAGTTGCCACATTGAATCTCGATCTCCCCCGAGAGGTTGCTGAAGGTATCGAGGGCATCTTCGACCGTCGCCGAGTGGCGCTGCGGGATCGGTTCGTGCGATCGGGCCGGGGTGCATAGACGCGGCTGCGTGCCCCCCCCGTCACCGCCGGTGCCGCCGGTACCGCCGGTACCGCCGGTGCCGCCGCCTCCGCCGGTGCCGCCGCTGCCGCCGCCTCCGCCGTTATCGCCGCCCGCGACCCCGCTGCTGCCGCCGGTACCGCCGCTGCCGCCGCCGTCACCACCGCTGGTAGCGCCGCCGCCGCTCGTGCCCCCCGGGGGCTCACCGGTGTCGTCACCTCCGCAGCTGTACCCGGCTATGGACACGACCCCGAGCAACAGCACCATCGACCTCATCGTCACCCAACGCCGACCTTGACCCATCATTGCCAGCTCCCCGGGCTCGCAGCGGCGAAGCCCCTACCGATGCGGCGGCCGAAATGCCACCGGTGAGCTCCTGGAACAACCGTGAATGCGGGCTGTCACGGATCCGTGACGCCATTGCGGTCCCGTCGACGTAAATGATTGCTCTGTCATTGATTTGCGCGCCGCAAGCGCGCCTCTCCCGCCGGCCGTTAATGGGGAGTAAGCGTTCACCGGCCAGACCTCCTATGCTGAGCGGTGTTGCGGGGTGGGCTGCCGCTCGGGCTGTCGGCGCCGAAGCTGTATCGCGCCATAGGACGCCGTGTTGAACCCGGAGTTCGGCCGCAGTGCTCGTCGGCTCGACCTGACAAATTCCCTCATTTGTCGGCATTTGGCGGGAAATTTGAACAGGGAGGCAGGGAAACGGGGAGATTGGTGGGATTTTTTTGTCTCCACGCCTCTGAATTTTCCCGAAAAAATTCGGGGGGATGCTTCAGCGGCTCGACCTCAGTTCATCGATGCGTTCGTCTCGCCAGTCACGTGCCACGATGAACGAGCTCTCGTACTACAGTTACAGCTGGCCGCCTTGCGAACCTGCCCGACCCTCCGACGTTCCGGGAGTCCGATATCGAGCTCGGCGAGTGTGTCGCGTCGACAAGGTCCGGTCGCTGTCTCCCGTCCTCCCGGAGCACGAGGCCGTGGCTCAAGGAAGTGTCACCGCGGCTCCCGGTCAGAGATGTTACAAGGGCTCGGCTCGCACACCGGCCTCTGTCCACCCGGACGCGCCCCCCGGCCATCCGGACACGCCGCCCCGCCATCCGGACACGCCCCCGGCCACCCGGACACGCCGCCCCGCCATCCGGACACCCACGGGGCCATCCGGACACGCTCCCTGCCATCCGGACACCCTCCCCCGGCCATCCGGACGCGCGCCCCCGCGCTCCGTACGCCGCGGCTCTACCTCATCGCCCCGGGCGTCCTCCGCTCGCGTCCGGACCGGCAATTTTTCGTCGTAGACATCTCCGCGAGCGAGCTCATCCTTGCTGCTTCGCGCCGCGCCGGAAAGGCGCGGGACGCAGGAGGAGGGAACGAGCAATCGCCATGGCAAAGCAGGGAAAGGATTATGATCGCTGGGTCAAGGCCGCCGCCGAGACGGAGCGGACCGACAACCCGCTGAAGGTGCCGTACGACGTCGCCGTGCGCGAGGCGGTCGCCGCCGCGGCGTTCGTGGAGAAGTACTGGGAGCCCGACGGCGATCGCCCCGGCCTCAAGCGGGTCAAGAACCGCCTGCCCGCGTCGACCAGCGAGGAGCTGCTCTCCATCGTTCACGCCGTGCAGAAGGCGCAGACGCGGCTGCTCCTCATCGTCGATCCCGCGGTCACCGATGTCGGAGAGCGCGCCCGGTTCGTTGTCGATGAGCTCGAGTCGGCGCTCGCGTTCCTGCTGGACGACGACGTCGACGAGCCCGCCGACGTGCAGCTCGCGCGCATCAAGGAGTTCCACGCGCAGGACGGCCAGCGCTCCAGCGCCCTCTCCCAGGCGCTCCGCGATTACGCGGGGCTCGCGGAGGCGCTCAAGGACCGCCTGGTCGAGGCGGACGAGGAGTTCGACGTGCGCCTCATCGCCGAGGCCAGGAAGCTCGCGGAGGATCTGCAACGGCGAGCGCTGGAAGCGGTCCCCGAAG
Organism: Sorangium sp. So ce836; assembly: GCF_028553905.1. Taxonomy (NCBI): domain Bacteria; kingdom Pseudomonadati; phylum Myxococcota; order Polyangiales; family Polyangiaceae; genus Sorangium; species Sorangium sp. So ce836. Next base: position 2,578,577 of record NZ_CP102233.1, read on the forward strand.
GCGTCACCTCGGCCGCCGCGACCACGATCCGCAACCAGATGTTGCACCTCATGGTCGAGCGCGTCGGCGCCATCCGGAAGACCGCAGCGCACGTTTTCCGGCGCCACCCCGAGATCGCCCGTGAGGTAACGAGCGCCTACGATCGGCGCCGGCGCGTGGCGGCCCGGCGCGAGAAGGCCCGCAAGGCCGCCGAGGCCGGACAGGCCAACGGCAAGCCGGCGGCAGCGCCCGCGCCTGGGACCCCCGCGCCCCCGACCCCGCAGACATTGGCCGGCGCTCGGCCGTCGTAGTCCCGGCCGGCTCATCGCCCGCGCGGAAACTGCGGATGGTGCGGTCATTGGCCCCAAGAGGGTTCCCATGAAGATGGGAAGGCGGGAAGATCATTCAGGTTTTCTTTCCGCCTTCAGGTTCAAATGACGGCACGACCAGACGTCTGGCCGTCGGCGCGCCGGGGGCGGACCCGAGCGGCGTCCGCGAGGGAGAAGGATCGGCTCAATGCGCGCCGTTGGCCCGCGTGAACGGCATGGCCACGCCGTTGAGGATGCGCGTCGTCTCACAGACGCGGCGCCAGGGCTCGTGGTACGAGAACACGGCGCCCGTTCCCGCCGGGTCCGGTACGGTGAGCTCGGTGCCGGGCGCGGGCAGGCCCGTGGGGCCGCCGGCGGGGATGGGTGGTGAGGCGAGGAACGGCGAGACGCCGGACTGCGCGCCCGCCGGGCGCGGGTCGATGTGTGTGAAGGGCGTCGCCAACTCGGTCGGGCTATGGCAGCCGTTGCAGGTGGCGAACGCGAAGTGATGGCGCTCCACCGGGAGGAGGGGGGTCGGCAGGGTGTGATCCCAGAACGGCCCCGGCGCGGGCGGGGGCGGGGGCGAGGTCGACTCGCCGCCGAGCATCGAGGGCGGGACCGGCGTCTGGGTGAAGTCCATCAGGTTCGTCGATCCGGTGAAGAACGCGTTGGCGTCGAGGTAGCCGTCGAGCACGCCCGACGCGTTGAGCGAGTCGTCCGGCGTCTGCTTGGTCGTGTCCGGCAGGAGCAGCGCGGCGTTCGGGCCGAGGCCGACCTGCTGAAGCGTGCTCTCACGGAGCTTCCAGTCGGGCCCGAAGACGATCTCGTTGGTGCGCACCTGGCCGATGGCGCTTCCTGCGTTGAGCGCGCCGGGCTCGGCCCCGGGCGAGGTGATGTCGGTGAGCAGCGACTCGAGCACGGCGAGGTACGAAGGCGAGCCGATGGGGCCGAGCGACGGATCGCTCAGCTTGTGAAAGCCGTTGGCCCAGTCGAAGGTCGTGGCCGGAGCGCCGCCGCGTTGCGAGGGGAGGCGGTACTCGAGGATGACCGTGGCCGGGAGGGGACCGCCGCTCGGAAGGTCGAAGATGCCGAACACGAAGCGCACCTCGCCCGGGCTCGGGGGGCCGCCGTAGAGGGGCATGGGGTCTTGCAGATCCGCGCGGTTGAGGGTCGCGAGTAGGCGGAAGGGCGCTTGCTGGAGATCGAGCGGGCACGCGCCCGGGCCGACGATGGGCGCGCCCGCCGGGCAGCCGCTGGCGACGAGCCAGGGATCGATGAGCACGGGCCGGACGCCGGGCCGCGCCGGTGCGGTAAAGCCGTTGACGACGAGCGGCACCTCCCATTGATGCAGCCACTCGGCCACGAACTGCTGCGGGGGCGTCGTGCCCGCCATCTGGCTCATGAGCGCGCCGAAGGTCCACGCGCCCGGCGTACCGCCGAACGGGCAGAAGCCGGACCAGGTGGTGCGACAGGGGTCATCGACGACGGCGACGTCGCGGATGAGCAGCTCGCGGTCGAAGTCGACGGGCAAGGCGAGCGGCGGCCAAAACACGGGGTTGAGGTAGTCGCAATCGGAGACGATAGCTTGTGCCGTCTCGCCGATCGGGCCCTCGTCGCCGGAGCCCGAGGTGCGGGAGTCGAGGGTGCAAGCGCTGATCGAGAGGGCGGCGAATGCGCATACGATGGATGTTTTTCGCATGGGATGAAGGCGTCCTTTCTTGCGCAGGCCACGGTCTGGCGACCGCCGGAGCGCACTGCGCGAAACGCCGCGCCCGGAGAGGTTCCGGACGCGACGCGAGGACACGGAATAATTGTATGCCCAGCTGCTCGGGCAACAGCGGGTTGGAGCTTTTGTGTCGGCGAGCCTTGCAAGGGCTGAACGCTGAGCGCGCGGCGCGGCATAGGCTCTTCGCTGGGTCTCACATCCTCGTGCGCGGGTACGTCGATGCGCACCGATCCGTGCTAGACGGCAAAGTCGCTATCTCTCGCGGCGCACGGCGCTCAGCGGGTGATGAGATAGGGGACCGCGCCTGCGCAAGGTCATGAATTTGGGAGGCTCTGCGCGAGCTCGCGATGGGCGCGCGAGAGCTTGCTATCGCCGGTCAGGCTGAGAGTGAGGTGATTGAGCGGCTGCACGACGTCAAAGACGAACCGAGCAACGCCGCTCGCCGGCCAGGGATGCTACTGGTACACGGCCACTCTCGCCTGGAGGCAAGAACGACGCGCTCGACTCATGAAGTCCGGCGCACGGCGAGGTGCTCCGCGATCACGACGCGACCGGTGAGCTCTTGGGACAATAGGAGGAGATGAATCAGTTGCAGGTGCAGTCGAACGGCTCGTGACCCGGGTCCTCCAGATCCGTGCACGCGAAGAATTCGTGATCCTCCAGAACCTCCTCGAACCTCACCGAGTCGGTATTGAAGACCCAGTCCATGAAGACAGACTCTTCGGGATCGCGATCTCCGCAGCCCTCGTTGATGAACAGGCAGCGAGAATAGTAGTAAGAGCCATCGCGGATGGTCTCCGCCTCCGGCTCCACGCCGTCGATCTCGAGCGCCTTGTTACCCGACTCGTCCGCATCGAGGCCGGCGTACGCGAGCACGTCGGCGTTGCTCGCGGCGATCTTGCCGATGCAATCGGTGACCGAGTCGGTCACCAAGGCGAGCCAGGGGCCCGGGCCCGGCATCCCCGCGCCCGTGATCGAAGAGGTCCCCGGCGCGTCGTCCGTGTACCGGCATCCGATCCCGGGGCCGCCGTCCTCCACAACCTTGACATTCGAGCAGAACGCCGAGCAGTTGTTTTTCTCCTTGAAGACCTCGGTCGTGCCCGAAGCGTCGTCGCGGCGGACGAGCACGATGGGGTGCGAGGGGTTCGTCGACCCCCCAGGGGAGATCTCGCTCCACAGGTCGACGGGGCATACGGTCCCGTCCCTCTTACCGCTTCCGTTGAGGTGGGTCCCGCAGAACGCATCTGCGACATCGTCATGCGCCAGGTCGTCGGCGGTCTGGGTGGACTTCGTCCAGAGCGCGATGGCGTCCTTCCCGACGGCATGCTGTGCCTCACATTCCTGAGGGTTCTTCAGGGGCCGGGACATCGGCGCGATCGTCTGTTCCACGGTCCCGTTGCAGTAATTCACGCCTTCATAAGCCACGCCGGGCGAGGGCGCGCTGCCGCGCAGGCAGTTCTCGCCGTTGCCCGACCCGGTACCGAGGTAGGTGAGGTTCGCCCCCGACTCCAAGACCGCCTGCGTGATCACGTTGCGCAGCGTGTCCGATCCGAAGAAGCCATTGGTGGTTGTCAGGGTGTTGACCAGCGCCTGCTCCGACTCGCCCACGACCTCTGCCTGGTCCGTGCTGTTCACGGCGCACGCCGCGAAGCTGACGACAGAAAGCGCCGAAAGAACCAATTTACCCATCTTGTTCATGTTCATCTCCATCGTTCAGAGTGACGGTGCGCCCGTGCACCTCGAACATCTCGGCGCACGGAGCGCATCTATCAAGCCAACAATTCAGCGAGGGCCGCCTGGCCGCCGAAGCGCTCGCCGGCAGGCGGTCAAGTCTCTATCTCTCGCGACGGGTGCCGCTCAGCGGGTGGTCACCGCACGGATCTTGCCGAGGCGACTCCCCTGCCGCTCGGTGAACCAGATGTCGAGGAGGCCGCACCCCTGGAGCGACGGGAGCAGCGTGATCCCGAACGGGCGAGAGTTGGCGAGCGGGAGATCGAACTCGGTGACGACGCCGCTCGTGGTGACGCGTCCGATCTTGTTCGCGGACTGATCCGTGTACCAGAGATTGCCGTCCACCCCGAGGGTGATGTTCGCGGGGGCGCGGCTCGCCGCAGGAAGCGCGAACTCCGTCACGGTCCCGTGGGTGTCGATCTTCGCGATCTTGCCCGCCATGGTGAACCAGATTTTGAGGTCGGGCCCGAGCGTCATCGCGTTGGGGGTCACGGCCCCGGCCGGCAGCGGGTACTCGGTCACGGCCCCGGACGTGCTGATCCGCGCGATCTTGTTCGCACGCGACTCCGCGACCCAGAGCTTTCCGTCGATTCCAGCCGCGATCCCGCGCGGTTGGCTATTGGCGGTCGGCAGCGCGAACTCGGTGATCACCCCGGCCGGCGTGATGCGTCCGACCTTGTTGCCGAGGGTCTCGGTGAACCACAGATTCCCGTCGAACCCCAGCGTGATCGCGGCCGGGAGCGAGTTGCTCGTCGGGATAGCGTACTCGGTCACGACGCCGCTCTTCGTGATCGCCCCGATCAGGTTTCTCCCCGTATCGGTGAACCAGATCCGGCCATCCGGACCGAGGGTGATGGCGAACGGGTTCGCGCCGGCCGCGAGTGGGTACTCGGTCACGTTGCCGTTGGAATCCGCGGCCGCAATCTTTTTGGCGGTGGGCTCGGTGAACCAGACGCGGTTGTCAGGGCCGAAGGTCATGGCCCCCGGCGAGGCGCCCGAAGGAATGGCGTACTCCGTGATGTCTCCCACGGACGCCGCCGGGCAATGCCCGGCGCTCGCGCGATCCGCCTGCGCCACGAGGGCGGCGCCGACCATCATCGACAAGGCAACAATCGACTTTTTCTTCATTTCATTCTCCGTCAGGGTTTGAGGTTGAGCGCGTCGCGCGAGATCTCCTGTTACGAATCTGTGAATGCCGCGGCTGCGCCCCGCACCGGCGTTTCTCGTCGAGAGCCTCGCTACGCGCGCTCTCGATCGCTGCCCCTTCGCGCTCACGCTCGTCAGCGGCCCGTCACGATCCCGCTCGGCGCCCCGTTCGAAACTGCGTTGGCAAACTGCGCGCACACACGGTGCGTCCCCCATTCCCTCCCCGGATACGGATTCCGTCCTATGTCGATTCGCACCTGTTTGCTCGTAAGATGAGCCCTGTCGCCGCGGAGCGAATCACGTCCCGCGGTTCGGTGGGGTGTCGGCGCCAGGCGCGCGCGATGAGAACGCAACGCCGAGACCGCGCGCCGGCCGGTCCCGCCAAACAGGTTGTACGAACGGCCATGGCTGCATGGATCTGATGGCCGGACCGGCTCGGGTCACCCCCACGATCGCGAACTGCCATCGCGGCGCTGCCAGCCGGCGGAGCGAGGACGAGCCGCGCTCCTGCCTCTGCCGGTCACCCCGCGTCAAAATGCACTGGTGAGGCGCTCGAACGCTCAAGCCTCGGCGCGGTTCGGGCGCGTCGATGCAATCGAGACCTACACGTCATAGCTCGCTATGCGGGGAGACGGCAGCCGTTCCCCCCGGCGGCTTCGTGTGCGGGGGAATATAGTCGGCGCACCAACGAAATGCGCGAAGATTGTGTTACGTGTTACCGACGCGTTTCCGTTGATGATGGCGCAATCGTGTTGTCGTCGGTCGGCGCAGCGTATGCAACGAGGTCGATTCGTCTGGCAGCGCTGCGACGGTCCTGTGCCGGATCGGTAGAACGTCAGCGCACGGCGCCGCCGCTTTGGCGAGGGCAGGCGGCGCGCCTCCGGGGAGGTGCGTCCGCGAGCGGGGACGCCGGAGCACGACCGCCGGCTGGCCGCCCCTGCCCGCGCGGCCGGCGGCCGCCGGCAGCAATTTGTCCCCCGCCGTCCGGAGCGCCTATACTCCCGCCGACATGGCTCCCGTCGTCGTCATCACCGGTGCATCCAGCGGAATCGGTCGGGCGCTCGCGTTCTCCTGGGCGAAGCGCGGGGCGAGCGTGGTGCTGAGCGCGCGCGGGCGCGAGGCGCTCGATCGCGTGGTCGAGGAGGTGCGCGCGGCGGGCGGCGACGCCCTCGGCGTGGCCGGCGACGTGACCGCCGAGGAGGACCGCAAGGCGCTCTGCGAGCGGACGCTCGGCGCGTACGGCCGGCTCGACGTGCTGGTGAACAACGCCGGGCGCGGCTACTACGCGCCGTCGCTCGAGATCGACCCCGCCGAGCTCGAGGCGATCTACCGGCTCAACGTCGTCGCGCCCGTGCGCCTCGCGCAGCTCGCGATCGAGCCCCTCTCGGCCGCGAAGGGGACGATCGTCATGGTCTCCTCGGTCGCGGGGCTCGTCGCCGCCCCGCGGATGGGCGCGTACGCCTCGTCGAAGTTCGCGCTGGAGGCGCTCTCGATGTCGCTCCGCGCGGAGCTCGCGTCGCGGGGCGTGCGCGTGCTCGTGGTGCGCCCGGGCCCGGTCGCGACGCCGTTCCACGCCAACGCGGTGGTGACCGACGACAACGTCGGCTACCGCCCGCCGGGCCACAAGCCGCAGAGCCCCGAGGAGGTCGCCGAGGGGATCGTGCGCGCCGTCGAGGCGCGCCGGGACGTCCTGGAGACGAGCCTCTTCGTGAAGACGGCGAGCCTCGCCGCCCGCGTGGCGCCCGGCCCGATGCGCTGGATCTCGAAGCAGATGGCGCGCCGCTCGGGGCTCTGAGCGCTCAGAGCGAGCGAAGGAAGGCGACGACGGCGTCGCGGTCTCCCCGCGGGAGCGCCATGAAGCGCTGCTTCGCGGCGTCCGCCTCGCCGCCGTGCCACAGGATCGCCTCGACCACGTCCCGCGCGCGGCCGTCGTGCAGGAGCTGGGTGTGGCCGTTCACCGCCTCGAGCAGCCCGATGCCCCAGAGCGGCGGCGTCCGCCACTCGCGCGGCCCCGCCAGGTGATCGCTCGTCGACGTGTCCGCGAGCGCCTCGCCCATGTCGTGCAGGAGCAGATCGCTGTACGGGTGGATGATCTGATCGCGCAGCTCGACGAACGGGTGATGGCTGCCCGTCTTCATCGAGGGGACATGGCAGCTCGCGCACCCTGCCTGGCTGAACAGCACCTCGCCGCGCTGGACCGCCGGGTCCGTCGTGTCGCGGCGCGGCGGCACGCCGAGCACGCGCATGTAGGCCGCCATCCTGTCGAGATCCTCATCGGAGAGCTCCGGCGTCCCGCTCGCGCCGGCCTGGCAGCCCGCCTGCTTCTCGCCGCACTCCTCGACCGGGAACAGGCTCGTCGTCACGCCCATGTCCGCGACGAGCGCGTCGGCGACCTGGTGGGGCACGCTCACCTTGCCCGCCTTCCAGCCGAAGCGCCCGAGCCGCAACACCCCCGAGACCGGATCCGGGATCAGGTTCGGACGGCCCGAGATGCCGTCCTGGTTGCAGTCCATCCCGTCCGCGCGCTCGAGCACCGCCTCCTCCGCGATCGCCTCGAGGAGGCCCATGCCCACGACCGGCCGGGCGACGCGGACCGAGTAGCTCGCGATCTGCCCCGCGGAGAGCCCGTCGAAGCGGAACGTGGGCTTGCGCAGGATATACGGCGTGCCGTCGGGGAGCTGCCCGGGCTCCTCCGCGTAGGCCACGGTGGCCGTGCCCTCGCCGGGGCTCCCGTCGAGCCCCTTGTCCTGCAGCTGCCGGCCGTACATCGGGTCTGCCGTGGGCTTGCCGTCCGCGCCCGCCCCGGCGCCGAACAGCTTCACGACGGCGGTCTCCATCGCCTCGCCGGGCTCGGGCGGGGCGCCGCGACCGTTGTTGAGGTGACAGCCCACGCACGCGGTCTGGTTCGAGAGCGGCCCCGCCTTGCCCGCGTGCTCGTCGAAGACGGGATTGCCGCCCTCGGTGTGCTCGCCGGTGGCGAAGTCCGTGTGGAACAGGCGGCGCCCCTCGAGGAAGCGCTGGATCGAGCCCTCCTGGATGTTCAGCGCCATCTGCTCGAAATAGAGGTGGGGCTCCGCGTAGATGTACGGGATCGTCCCGTCTCCGCCCGACAGGGCGGCCTCGTTCGGCGCGTCGAACGGCGTCAGCTCGCCGCTGCCGACGCGGTAGCGGAACGTGTCGCTGTAATAGCTGGTCCTCCCCTCGACGGTGGCCGGGTCGAGGAACACGCCGAACTCGAACTCGAGCAGATCGCCCTCGCGGATCTCCCTGCCTTCCCTGGCATTGCGATCCACGACGAACTCCCAGTGGGTGCTCGTGATGCGATCCATGCCGTTGTTCGAGTGGAACACGTTGCCGTCGCCCGTGTACCAGCAGCGGAAGTTGATCACCTGGGTGTCCGACGCCTTCGCGCTCGGCAGCCAGGTGAACTTGACCGTGCTGCCCCCCGCCGGGATCGCGTCCTCGACGATGAATTTGTAGCTGCGGTTCTCGAAATAGCGCGGCTGGAACGGGCTGAACTCTTCCTCTCGCTCGTGGCGCCCGCGCACGCGCCCCGCCGCCTCGAGCGTGATCGTCCCGTCCGCGGCCGTCGTGGTGATCGCCTTGCCGCCCGCGACCGCCGGGAACAGGGGGGCTATCTGGCCGCTCACGCCGGAGCATTCGCCGGGGTCGACCTCGCCGCCGGGGCAGGTCGCGGCGGGCGGCGCTCCAGAGGAGAAATAGGCGTAGATGGCCTCGATATCGGCCGACGTGATCGCCTGCTCGCCGAAGCCCGGCATGCGGCCGCTGCCCGTGCGCACCTGCGCCGCGAACGCCTCCTGGGAGCCGTCGAAGGCGAACAGATCGGGGAACCCGCCGCTCGTGTCGCCGTGGGCGCTGTGGCATCCGCCGCAGTTGAGGGCGAACGCTTGCGGCAGCGCCGGCCCGCCGTCCGCCTCCACGCACGGCGCGGGAGGGGGATCGCCCCCGCCGCCCGCGCCGCCCGGCGGAGCGCCCCCGCCGCCCGGCGGGGGAGACGCCGGCGACGGGTCGCCCGAGCACCCGAGCCCTGCTGCGCAGGCCGCGAGCAGCCCGAGCGCGACGTGGAGACCCCGAGACAATAGCCGACGTGAGCGGCGTTCGATCATCGCGCTACCCTCCGACGTGAGCCTATCCAGAAAGACCGCGATCCCCCGCGCTAGCGCAGGATCTCCTCGAGCAGCCGGTTCGGCTCGCCGCGGCGATCCTCGCCGAACGACGCGACGCCCAGGCCGTAGTACTGGTTCATGATGGTGAACCACAGATCGCGGAGCTGGCGATCGCTTCCGAGCGCGTCGTAGGCGACGTGCGCGTCGTTCAGGAAGACGCCGTCGCCGCCCAGAAGGACGATGGGCAGATCGTACGCGTCGTGATCGTGCGTACGCATCTCGCTCATGTACACCATCACGCAGTGGTCGAGCACCGTCCCGTCGCCCTCGGGGATCGCGGCGAGCCGCTCTGCGAGCTGCGCCGTCTTCTGGCCGAGCCAGCAGTTGATCGCCGCGAAGTCGAGGTTGCTCTCCTCGACGACCGCGTAGCGGCCGCCCTCGTTCGTGCTGCCCAGGTTGCCCGGGCCGTGCTGGCAGGAGTGATAATGGAGGCTGCTGCCCTGCCGGTACTCGAGGCCCACCTTCGCGCGGACGTCCGCCGGGATGCACCGGTACTCGAACTCGGAGCGCGCGTCGTCGAGCATGTGGGTGACGACGCGGGTCACGTCGCATTGAATGGCCATGACGATGAGATCGATCATGACGTTCGCGTGATCGTCGTGCTTGTACTCGCCGGCCTCCGTGCTGTCGTTCTCGTTGAGCCCCTCCTGCTGTCCGGGCGGCTCTGGGACGACGCCGGGCTCGCGGATCGGGCTGCAGCCGAGGCTCCCTTGCCCCGGCGTCATCGTCGACTGGACGCGGGTCACGTTCTTCTCGATCTCGCGCAGCGAGTCGAGGTATTGCTGGACGATCTTGCGATCGTCCGAGCCGACCCGGTTCATGAGCGAGTTCGCGTCCGCGAGCACGGTGTCGATGACGCTCTTCTCGGTCGCCGCGCGGCGCTCCGCCTCGATCCTGGCCTGCTCGTCGGTCTGCCCGGGCACGGGCGCCGCGGGCGCCGCGCCCGCGCTGACGAGCGCGTCGAACACCGCCTTCGGGTTGACCGAGCGCTTGAGCGGCTCGCGCGGGCTCTTCCAGGAGACGGCCTGGTTGTAGGCGTAGCTGCGCCCGTCGAAGAAGCCCGGCTTGACCCCGAGCCCCGTTTGCAGCGACGGGATGCGGGTCGCCTGCTCCGGGCCGGCCTTCTGGACGATGAGCTGGTCGACCGAGACGCCGTTGCCCACCCACTCGCCGAGGTCCTGCCCCGCGTCTCTCCCCAGCTGATCGGCGTCGACGCAGGTCGACAGCGCGGCGGCGCAGCGCGAATGGGACGGTTCGATGAACGGGTTCTGCTCCTTGCTCCAGGTGTAGTTGCCGAGGCGGCTTATCATGAGCATCTTCGACTTCACCGGCGCGAAGTGCTCGAGCACCCTCGGCAGCTTGAAGTCGGCGCCCTTCAGCGTCTTGCCGAACGCGGGCGCCGTCTCCCACCAGTGGTGGGGCGCCCCGTTCGGGAAGGTGCAGAGCACGAAGCGCTTCGGGGTGCCGGGCTCCCCCGCGCGGGCCCGGCGCGGCGCGAGGCTCTCGAGAAACGGCAGCGCCAGGCAGACGCCCGCGCCGCGCAACAGGTTCCTGCGTGTCATCAAGCGTTTCATGTGCGCATCGCTCCTTCGTGACCGGTGTCCTTCGACAAACTCGCCCGCGGCCTCACTGCGCCTCGCCCTTCCCGCCGCGGAGGCGGAAGGCGTCGCTGATCACCACGTGCTTCACGAGATCCGCGATCGTGCCGCTGTCCCAGCGCGCGGCGATCTCCCGGAACGTGGACATGTCCGCGCCGGCCGGGCGCCGGCGCAGGGCGTAGGTGAAGAGCTGCTCGGAGGGGCAGACCCCGAGCTGCGGGTCTCCCTGGAGCTTCGGCAGGAGGCCGGAGAAGTCCTGGAACTCCGTGTCCTCGAGCTTGCCCGTCGCGTCGATCGGATCGCCGTTCGGGTACTCGGTCCGATAGGCGCCGATCGCGTCGAAGTTCTCGAGGCTCAGCCCGATCGGGTCGAGCAGGTCGTGGCAGCTCGCGCAGTCGGGCGACTCGCGGTGCTTCTCGAGCTTCGCGCGGACGTTGTCGACCGGGCCCGAGCCGCTGCCCGGGGCGTCGAGCTCGGGGATGTCCACGTTGGCGGGCGGCGCCAGGGGCACGCAGAAGAGCTGCGCCAGGATCGTCTTCGCGCGGGACGTGGGCGAGGTGCGATCGGCGCGCGACGAGAGCGTGAGGAACGCGGGGAGCGTGAGGAATCCCCCGCGGACGCCCTCGGGGTCGCTCGCGGTGAGCGGCGCGAGCCGCGGGCTGTCCGGGTGGGGCGCCGTGAGGAACTCGGACCACGGCCGCCCGCCGGTCGTGAATTCGGCGAAGAAGGCGTTGGCCTGATCGACCATCGCGCCCTTCACGTCGTCGTTCCAGAGCGGGAACAGGGACGCGTCGACGTTGTGGCTGGGGAGCGTGCGCGTGCCGAGCCACTGCCCGAAGAAGTTCTGGAAGAAGGCGGCGCTCTTCGGGTCGTTCAGCATCCGGTCCACCTGCTGCCGGAGCTCGTCCTCGGTGGCCAGGCGATCGCCCTCCGCCGCGTCGAAGAGCTCCTCGTCCGGGAGCGAGCTCCAGAGCAGGTACGAGAGGCGCGAGGCGATCTCGTAGCCGTTGAGGGCGCCCGGCGATCGCTCCGAATCGGGGCCCGCCTCGATCCGCAGGAGGAAATGCGGCGATGTCAGCAGGGCCCGGACGACGTGCTGCACCGCCTCGACCGGCGACATCTCGAGGGTGCTCCGCGCGCGCGCGTACTGCGCCGCGTACCGCTCGACCTCCGCCGCCTCGAGCGGGCGCCGGAAGGCGCGCAGCCCGAAGCGCTCGATGATCTCGCGCGCGCACCCGTCGCCCGCGCCCTGCGCCGGGTCGCACACGAGGATCTTCGCGCGCTGCGCCTCGTTCGAGAACGCGTCCTCGGCGAGCTTCTTGGCGGCGTCGTAATACCCCTGGACTAGGACCTGGGACAGGTTCGAGAGCGCGCTGACGCTCGCGTCGAAGCCCTTCGCGCCGAAGGCAGGGAAGCCGTCCGCGGGCCTCAGGCGCGTTCCCAGGAGGTGGGCGACGGTGTTGTTGTATTCCGACGCCGTCATGTGGTGCAGAGGCATCCCGCCTGGCGCGACGGAGGAGGCGTCTTCCTCCGGGGCGTCCTCGCTCCCGAGGATGCCAGTGCACGAGATGCTCAGGAGACAGCCCCCGGCAGCGAGCCAGGGGCGCGCGAACACCCGGTCAAGTCTGAACGTCATCGTCGGCTCCCGCGTGTGGAATCGGCAGATACCCCCTCGTGACCGGAGCGCGCTGCGTTCGTGATCAAATCGGCAGCACGGGCGCGCTAGGATCGAGCCGTGCTCTGTGCGCAGAAGACTACGGTGATGGTGTTGCTCCTCGGGCTGTCCGGGTGCGGAGCGGAAGCGGAGATCGCGGTCGGCCGCATGAACCCGGTATCGGCGACCAGCGGTGGTGAGGCGGGCAGCGGCGGGGAAGGGGGCAGCGGCGGTGAGGCGGGCACCGGCGGTGAGGCGGGCAGCGGCGGGGGAGGGGGTAGTGGGATGATTCCCTGTGATGCGCTGCCATCTCCCACACATCGGTACACGTTCGACGGTGTGGGGGCGGTCGTCGCCGATACCGTCGGCGGCGCAGACGGCGAGATCCTCGGCGGCGCGAGCCTCGATGGCGGAGGGGTGCTCGCCCTCGACGGCGAGGACGATTATGTCGATTTGCCCTCAGGGCTCCTCTCGGGCTTGCGCGATGTCACGGTCATGGCCTGGGTCGCCCGCGACGGCGGCGGCGCTTACATGCGCATCGTCGACTTCGGCCTCGGCAGCGGGGGCGAAGATCCCGTCGAAGGCGACGGGAGCGTGGGAGAGTCCTACCTGGTCATCACGCCGTCGACGGGCTTCGACGCGCGGGGGATCGCCGCGCTCGCGAGCGATAGCGGCGCGGCGGGCGAGGTGGCGATCCCCACCGCGCCGACGCTCGACGACGGCGAGATCCATCAGGTCGCCGTCGTCTTCGATGGCGCGGCCGCGTCCCTGGCCCTCTACCTGGACGGCGCGCTCCTCGGCAGCGCGCCGGTCGGCTTTCCGCTCTCGGCGATCCAGGACGTGAACAACTGGCTCGGGCGGTCCCAGTTCGATCAGGACCCGTACTTCGGAGGGCGCTACGACGAGCTGCGCATCTACGGCGAGGCGCTGGCCGGCTGCGCGGTCGAGGCCGCGTGGAGCGCCGGCCCGGATCGGCCGTGACGCTCAGAAGGCCAGCGCGAGGCCGAGGCGGGCGCTGAGACCTGCGGCCGGGGGGCGATAGACGGTCCCCTCGAGGTTCTCGACGACGAAGCGGGGACGCTGCAGCGGGACGAGGGCGTGCAGCGCTCCCTCGACCTTCAGGGGCGCGGCGACGCGCCACTCGAGCAGCGTCCCGAGGCCGGCCGCGAAGATCGGCGCCGTGCGGGTGAAGGCCTCGTCGACCTCGCGCCCCCGGGCGAGGAGCCAGTGCTGGCGGCCGAGCGCGCAGACGTACACGCCGAGGGGACGGCCGAGGGCGCGCGCGCACGCGTCGACCTCGAGGAACCAGAGCCGGAAGTCGGCGCCTGCGGTCAGCCCGGCGATGCGGCCGGCGCTCGACGGCACCACGCCGGCCGCCCCGTCCGCGCGCAGCCAGCCGACGCGGATCCCGCCGCCCGCGGCGACCCCGACGCCGATCGCCGGGACGAGCGCCTGCTCGACCTGCGCGCTCACCCAGAGCGCCCCCTCCACGCCGCGCTCGTCCGGCGGAGGCGGCCGGCTCGCGGTGGGCGGCGGCCGGCTCGCCGCAGGCGGCGGGATCCGCGGCGCGCGGCCCTGCGCGGGCGGCGGCGCGGCCGCTCCGTCGCCGCCGCTCGCCTGGGGTTGCGCCGGCTGCGCCGGCTGCGCGGCGGCATTCCGCGCGGCCGCATCGGGGTCGATCGACATCGCGACGATCAGCGCCGCCGCCCGCGCCATGGCCGCGCAGTCGTCGCCGTGGATCGCGCGCTCGCCGGGCACCGGCGCGCGGACGCGCAGATCGAGCCGGAGGCGCGCGCCGCCTCGGCGGGCGACGGCGATCTCGACCGCGATCGCCTGGCGCTGCGCCGACGTCCCCAGCAGCCGGTCGATCTCGCTCCGGACCTCGTCGGCCGGCGGGCACCCGTCCGGCGCTTCCCAGCGGAGCTCGATGGCGCGCGGCTCGGCGGGCGCCGCGCGCGCGCGGGCAGGCAGCAGCCCCGCCGCGACGATCAGCGCCTGCAGGGCCGACGGGGCCCAGGCCGCTCTTGAGACGTGCACCCGCGCACTCTACTCCTCCTGCCCGCACGCGGCGCGCACACGCGTCGCGAGCGGCGAGCCCGGGCTCTGCGCCAGGAGCTTCGCCGCGATCGCCCTGCCGGCCGCCGCGCGGCCGGAGCGGCAGAGCGCGATCGCGCGCGAGGCCTCGCGCTCGGTCGAGAGCACGCCCCTCGGGTAGCGGCTCCCGTGCTCGTTCAGCTTCGAGAGCGCCTGCGCGAACTGGCCCGCCTGCAGCGCCTGCTGCGCGTCGCGCAGCAGCGCGATCTCCGCGTCGAGCCCCTCGGCGCCCGGCCTCGCGGCGGCGGTCCCCGGCGCCGGCGCGCGCGACGCTGGCGCGCGCGACGCGACGGTCGCCGCGGGCGCGGCGCTGGCCTGGGCGGCGGCGCCGGCCCCGGGCGCGGCGCTGGCCTGGGCGGCGTCGCTGGCCGGGGGAGGGGCGTTCGCCCCGGCAGAGGCGCTGGCCTGCGCGGCGGCCCTGCTCTCGGCGGAGGCGCTCTCCTCGGCAGAGGCGCTGGCCTCGGCGGGCGGAGGCGCCTCGTCGCCCGGCGCGCCGGAGGGCGACGAGGCGTGCGGCGCTCGGGGCGCCAGGCCCGCGAGCCTCGGCGCTTCCGCCGCGTGCGGCGCGGGCGCCTCGCCCGACGCCGGGTGGTAGAGCGCTGCGCCCGTCGCGAGGCCCACGATCAGCGTCGCGAGCCCGATCTTCAGCGGGGCGCCGAGCAGCGTGACGGCCGCCCCCTTCGCGACCGCACCGCTCGCGGCCGCGCCCGCGGCGGTGGAGCCGACCGTGTGCGCCGCCGCGGCGCTCGCGGCGCTTCCGGCCCCGGCGCTCACCGAGCCGACGGCGCCGGCCCCCGCGGCGCCGTTGGCGCTCGCGATCACGGCCGTGGCCGCCGCCCCGGCGAGGCCGAGCCTCGCCCACACGGCCGCGCGCATCCGCCGCCGGTCGTCGTCGGTCGGCTCGTCCTCGTCGCGGAGGGCGTTCAGGAGCGCCCGCTCCCCAGGCCCCAGCTCATCCATTGCGGCCTCCTCGGATCCTGGCGTGGTGGCGGCGCACCGCGTCGGAAAATGCCTGTCGAGCGGCCCTCAGCCGCGCATATACGGTGTTGATGTTCACGCCGATACCCTGAGCGATCTCCGTCGCCGGCATCTCTTCCAGCTCGGCGAGGAGGAGCACCACGCGCTTCTCCTCGTCGAGCGACGCAAGGAGGTCGTGCGCCACGCGCGCGGCCTCCGCCCTCGTCATGGCCTCGTCGGGGCTGAGGTCGCTCGGCCCCGCGAGCTGCTCCGGATCCACCGTCTCTCCCGTCCCGCGGTGGGCGGGGCTCTTGCGGCGCAGCGATCTCCGGTGCGTCTGCACGACGTTGACCACGATCCCGAAGACCCACGTCTTCAGCGACGAGCGGCCCCGGAACTCCGGGAGCCGCCGGTGCACGACCACGAACACCTCCTGGCACACGTCCTCGTGCGCGGACGCGTCCACGCCGAGGCGGCGCACGGTCCGCCAGACGAAGGGGAAGGTCTCCTCGTACACCTCGTCGAAATCGAGCGGCGCGCCCTGGAGGCCGGCCGCGGCGACGGCGGAGACCGCGCCGGCGGGCGGCGGGGTCGACGGAGCGACCGCCGCGCGGGCGGTCACTGGCTGCACCTCTCCGCGTGGGGCAGGGAGACGTAGAGCTCGCCGAGCGCGGTGAGCTCCCCGCTCGCGCCGAGCAGGTCCACGTTGGGGATCGCGTCGGTCCGCCCGGAGAACCAGGCGTACCGGAAGACGTCGGGGTCCGATTCGAGGAGGGGCACCGCTTCTCGCATGTACGCCGCCTGTGCTTCGGGCGACCGATCCGCGCCGTCTCCGCACGAGAACTCGGTCAGCCAGATCGGGCGCCGGTAGCGTTTGAGCTCGCCGAGGTACCACTCGAGCGCCGGCCTGTCGCAAGCGTACCAGTGCGCCGCGATGAAATCGACGCGGCAGCCCTCGCACGCGGCGAAGAAGGCGTCGAGGTACGCGAACGGATCGGTCTCGTGGCAGCCGCCGCCGCAGAAGTTCACGGCCGGCGAGACGAGCTTCAGCCCCTTCTCGTCGGCGATCTCCTCGAGCTGTGGCCACAGCGCCGCGGCCTCGGCGGCGGAGAGGTTGGCCTGAGCGAAGAAGTTCGGCTCGTTGAACGCGAGGAGGTACTTCGCCCCGCTCGGGATCGCCGCCTTGACCTGGTCGGCGTCGAAGCGGCCGCCCCAGACCATCGGCACGAAGTCGACGCCCAGGTCGACGTAGGCGCCTCCCCGGAGCGCCTCGTCGGGGACGGTCGCCCAGTTGTACCACCAGCCGACGCTGGCCGAGAGGGCCGAGAGGTCGGCGACCGAGTGGTACCCGTACGCGATGCCGCGCTTGCACGGCCGCCCCGCGGCCGCCCCGCCGTCGCCGTCGCCGTCGCCGTCGCCCGTGCCGGCGCTGCCGCCGTCGCCCGCGCTGCCGCCGTCGCCGCCGCCCGCGCTGGCGCTGTCCCCCGCACCGGCGCCGTGCCCTGCCGCGCTGCCGGTGCTGCCTGGGCCCACGAGGCCTGCGCCGCCGTCGCCCGCGCCGGTCGACGCTTGGACGCTCCCAGCGCCACCATCGCCGTTCGCGTCTTGGTGGAAAGATTCCCCCACGCAGGCGACGGACAGGAGGATCCCGAGCAGGGGGCTGATGCCGCACAGAAGGGCTTTGGGGTCTCGACGCATGGCTCGAGGGGGCTGGTGGCCGGAGCCGCCGCGCTCCGTGATGAAAAGTGGAGGGATGGGGATGTGGGGCTCATCGGGCGGCGATCCGTGGGCTGGCGTTTCTTGGCGTACGGGGGGATCATCACGCCTGCGTACCGCGGCCCACAGCTCGCACCTTCGCGCGCTTGACGGCCGCGAGGAGCGCGTCGAGGAAAACCGGATGACATCCCCTCGCTGGCTTGCCGCGCTTGCGGCGCTCACCGTTCCTTTGGCGGTCTCGGCGACGGCCCTGACCCAGGACGCCGCTCCCCTCCCGCCGCCTCCTCCTCCGGAACCGCTTCCGTCTGCCTCCGCGCAACCAGCGCCGCCGCCGCCGCCGTCGCCGGCGCCCACGCCGTCCCCGTCCCCGCCGCCGGTCCCGCCCGCGCCGGCGCCACCGCCTGCGCCTGCGCCCACGCCGATCCCGTCGCCATCGCCGCCGCCGGTCCCGCCCGCACCGGCGCCGCCGCCCGCAGCGCCGGCGCCGCCTCCGGTCGCACCCGCGCCGCCTCCGCCGGTTGCGCCCGCGCCGCCGTATTCGCCCGCGCCGCCGTATTCGCCCACAGCGCCGGTCGCGCCCGCGCCGCCGCCGCCGGTCGCGCCCGCGCCGCCGCCGCCGGTCGCGCCCGCACCGCCGCCGCCCGTCGCGCCCGCGCCACCGGTCGCTCCGCGTCCGCCCCGGAACCAGCCGGCGCGTCCGAGCGCTGCGCCGCCGCCCCCGGTGGCGGGCCCGGTGACCGTGGACGAGCCGGAGCCCTCACCGGCCGAGCCGGAGGAGAAGACGCAGGACAAGGAGCACGGGGACAAGGAGCCCGAGGACGAGGAGCGGGACGGCGTCCGGCTCCGGTATGGCAGCACGCTGGGCGGCGGCGTCATCAAAGCGCCGACGGGCACCGGCGGCGTCTTCGCGTGGACGGGCCGGCTCGGCCTCCAGATCAATCACCTGTTCGGGATCTACTACCAGAACACCCCCATGCTGACGCTCACCCCCGAGAGCACCGACAACAGCGCGGGGTTCGAGGCGGGGTTCATCGATTACAACTCGCTCCTCGCGAGCTTCACCTTGTTTCATGTCCTCGACTTCGGCGCAGGGCCATCCATGGACTACGTGGCCGTCGCGAGCTGCTCCGCGACGCTCGCGGGCCTCGAGTCGGGCGCCGGCTGCGCCAGCACCTCGGACTGGTACTTCGGCGCGCACGCGCGGGGCGCCCTCATCCTCGGCGGCCTGTCCGGCGACGGGCCGCGGCGCAGCGGGTTCGCCCTGGCCGCCGAGCTCCACCCGGTGTTCCTGCCCGAGGGCACGACCTTCAGCTTCACGCTCGGGCTCGGCGGAGAGTGGTATTGACGAGCGCGATCCCCGCCCGCTAGCCGCCGTCTCCCGGGCCCGCCCCCGATTCGGGGAGTGCACAACTCCAAGAACAGCGCGATGATGCGCTCCGGACGACCATCCAGGGGCGAGGACCGCGCTCGGCCACGCACGACGCGCAACGGGGGTGGAGTTGGTG
The DNA here is from genome assembly GCF_028553905.1 of Sorangium sp. So ce836. Lineage (NCBI taxonomy): Bacteria > Pseudomonadati > Myxococcota > Polyangiales > Polyangiaceae > Sorangium > Sorangium sp. So ce836. The sequence goes on from NZ_CP102233.1 coordinate 2,597,178, forward strand.
CAGACGGCAGCTGGCGACAAAGAAGAGATCTTGTGCATCGATCCGCGGCCGCTGATCGAGGCCCTGGACGACCCCGCGCTCATCATCGACGCGCGGGGCGCCATCCGGTGCAAGAACGAGCCGCTCGAGCGGCTCCTCGCGGGCGCGGGAGCGCCGATCCTGCCGCTGTCGCCGGAGGGCGATCGCGTGCTCTTGCCCCCATCCCCCGCGGCCGTCGACCTCGCCCGGATCCAGGCGCTCCTCTCGGGCGAGATCGACCGCGCCGAGATCGAGCTGCCGGGCGACGGCTCGGGCGCGCCGGCCTGGGCGCTCCGCGGGCTCTCCTGCTCGATCGGCGGCGGTCGCGGCGCGCTGCTCCGCCTCATCGACCTGGGCGAGCGCCGCGCCCGGGAGCACCAGCGCCGCTGCGCGCAGGTGATCGCGTCGATGCAGCTCGGCTGCACGTTCCTCACCCTCGACGACCCGGCGGATGACCGGTCGCTCCGGTACAGCTACAGGAACCCCGCCGCCGAGCGGATCTCGAGCAGGCCCACGGCGGCGATCGTCGGCCAGACCATGGACGAGAGCGTCCCCAGCCTGCGCCGGGTCGGCCTTCCGCAGCGCTACGCGGAGCAGATCCGCAGCGGCCGCGCCGCCGAGAGCGAGGTGGTCTTGCCCGCGGAGGAGGGCTCGCGCGCCTTCACGACGTGGTCGTTCCCCCTGGGAGAGCGGTGCCTCGCCGTGCTCTACGAGGACGTCACCCAGCGCCGGGCGACGGAGGCGTCGCTCGAGGGCACGCGCGTCGTCCTCGACGCCATCATCGACAACCTCCCGATCCTGCTCTTCGTCAAGGAGGAAGCGGAGCTCCGCTACGTGCGGGTGAACCGGAGATTCGAGGAGTTCCACGGCTACGCGCCGGGAGAGCTGATCGGCAAGTGCCTCGCCGACTACTTGCCGAAGGAGCTGGCCGCGAAGATCGACGCCGAGAGCCGCGCCGTCCTCGCGGGGGGCGTGCCGGTCGAGATGCCCGAGATCCACGTCTCCTCGTCGCGCCTCGGGCCCCGGATCGGCCATGCCCGGTGGATCCCCATGGAGCCCGCCAAGGGAAAGGGCCGTTATCTCCTCGGGATCATCGAGGACATCACCGAGCGCAAGAAGATCGAGGACGCCAAGCGCCACGAGGCGATCCTCCTCGAGACCCAGCGGCGGCTCCTCGAGCTCATCCAGGAGCTCTCGACGCCGAGCATCCCCATCCACCCGGGCATCCTCGTCGTCCCGCTCGTCGGCCAGATGGATAGCTCCCGCGGCGCGCAGCTGATGGAGTCGCTCATCCGCGCGATCGAGCGGCACCAGGCCGAGTTCGTGATCATCGATATCACCGGCGTCACCTCGGTGGACACCGCGGTGGCGAGCCACCTGCTCCAGGCCACGCGCGCCGCGCAGCTCCTCGGGGCCGAGTGCAGCGTCGTCGGCGCTTCGCCCGGCGTCGCGCGCACCGTCATCGATCTCGGCATCGAGCTCGGCCAGCTCTCCACGCACCGGGACCTTCAGGCCGGGTTCCGGTATGCGCTGGCGCGGAAGGGGTACAGGATCACGCCGCGCGCGGCGCGAAGGGCCTGAGGTGCAGCGCGGCCGCGCGCCGCGGTGATGACGACGCCTGCCTCACCGCAGCGCCGCGCGCAGCGCGCGGACGGCCTGGCTCTGCGTCGGCTGCTCGAGGAAGCCCGCGAGCCACGCAGGGTCGAGCTCGGGGAGGAACGCGCTCCGCGCGCGGGGCTCATACCGCTCGCCCGAGAGCGCAAAGACGCGGAGGCCCTCCTCGCGATCCCACACCCAGACCTCGGGGACGCCGAGCCCTCGATAGATCTCGAGCTTGTCGAGACCTCCGTGCGTCCAGACGACCTCGATGGCCAGGTCCGGAACCTCCTTGTTCGTAGCGCCGACGATGTAGCACTCGTCGGGCTCGGCCCCGCGCTCCTTCGGCGCGTTGCGGAGCGTCCACGCGCCATATCCGCTGAGCTCGATGCCGCGCTCGTCGCAATAGGCCTCGAGGAGCCGCGCGATGGTCGTTTTGACGCCACCGTGACCGCGAGACGGGCGCATCAGCTCGATCGCTCCGTTCAGGTAGTACATGCGCACGCCGGCCCGGTCCCCCCGTACGGCGAGGAGGATCTCGTAGTCCTTCCACGTCATGCCATAGAGGATGAAGTGCTGGTCGCTCTCCTCGTGACGGGGCCGCGATCGCTCGGCCTCGGATACGGCGTTCGTCGGGACAGGCCGCATGCGCAAGCAGATACTCGACGGTGGAGCCGGCGGCGAGCCTCGCCATGCGCCCTGCGGCTCCTTCAAGGCGCGCAATACGCGCGGCCGGGCGCCAGCGCTTCCCTTCGAGCGCGTCGATGGAGGGCCGGTCGCTCCCCCGATCGTCACCTTGCGTCCCCGCCCCCGCCGCCGCGGTGATATCCACGACCGCGCACCGCTCGGGTCCCGACGGCCGCCCGCCGGCCCTCGGCGAAACCTTTGCGGATCGCCCGTGTCCAAGGAGACGTGATGCGCTCGATCCCCCGCCCGATCTTCTCCGCCCTCGCCGCCGCGATGGGGCTCTCCCTCGCGGCGTGCGCCGCGGCTCCTCCGCCCGCGGCGCACGCGCCCGTCCCGCCGGGCGACGCCCGCGCGGCGACCCCGCCGCCGCCTCCGCTCCCCGAGCAGGAGGCCTTCGCCGTCCACGGCACGCTCAAGGACGAGTTCCTGCCGCTCCTCAAGCAGGCGCCGTTCGACCCGAAGGCCGCGCTGGTGCCCCCGGCGCCGGCCGGGGTGCCCGCCCCGCCGGCCGCCTGCGCGGCGTTCGCGCGGCGCGCCCCCGTCGCGCCCGCGCGGCCCTGCGGCGATGTCGGGGGCGCCCTCGACGCGCTCGACGCCGCGCTCGCCGAGGAGGACGCCGCGAAGCGCGACGCGCGGCTCGCGGGGGTCGAGGCGTGCGCGGGCCTCGAGGCGGGGCTCGCGCGCGCGCTCCGGGCCGAGCTCGCGCCCGCCGGGTGCGGCGACGCCATCGCCGTGCCGTACCTCGAGGCGCCGCCCGCCACGCTCAAGGGCGACCTCTACCAGGTGCTGCTCGGCCTCACGCTCTCCGCCCGGCTCGCGCGCACCGCGACCGAGCCGCCCGCGCTGCGGCCGCCCTACGACGCCCAGCGCGTCGTCGCGTTCACCAAGGGGCCGCTCTTCACGTGGGTGACCGACCAGGCCCGCGCGATCGAGGATCTCGGGCGGCTCGGGATCGAGCTGCCGTTCTACGCGAAGGGCATCGTCGCCGTGGAGTCCGGGCGGGCCGACATGCGGCTCGTCGAGGCGGTCAGGTCGGCGCCGCTGCCCGACGCCATGCGGAAGGACGCGGAGCTCAGCAACGTCTACTACGGCGAGCTCGATCAGCTGCTGGAGCCCTGGAAGAGCCGCGGCCGCGACGCCGCGCTGGTCGGCCTGCGCGAGCTCTCGTCGGTCGGCGTGCTCCGCGACGCCCGCGTCGACGGCGCGCGCGCGATGCTCTCGCGCCTCTACGGCGGCCGCCGCGTCGACGCGCTCGACGCGCTGGAGCTGCCGCCGCTCCCGGCGGCCGCGCCCGCGTCGGCGGCCCTGCGACTCGCGGCCCGGCTGCCGACGTACTACGCGGGCCGCCTGATCCCGGCCGAGATGGCGGCGCGGCCCGAGCTCCTGCGCGTCTTCCTGGACCGCGGCGTCCCGCTGCAGCACCGCGCGGCGCTGCGCTCTGCCGAGCTCTCGCCCGAGGCGCGGCAGCTCTACGCGCGGGCGCGGCTCGAGCTCGGCCGGCTGTACTGGCGCGCCGTGGACTTCGACCAGGCGACGGCGCTGCTCGCCGCGCGGCCCGAGGGCGCCGCGCGCCCGCCCGAGGCGACGATGCTGCTCGCGCTCGCCCTCGGCCTGCGCAACGGCCCCGAGGACGCGGCGCTCATGATGCGGCGGGCGCCGCTCACCGGGCTCGGCCTGGGCGATCTCGCGGCGCTCGACTGGGTGGCGCGCGCGAAGCCGGCCTCGCCGTACGCGGGCATCGCGGCGTACGACGCGGCGCTGATCAAGCAGATCGCGGCGCCGCAGGGCGCGGATCCGAGCTACTGGGCCGACGTGGCCGCGCGCTTCCGCGAGGCGCAGGCGCTCCTCGCGGGGCCGCTCGCGAAGGCGGCGGAGGAGCGGGCGCGGGCGGCGGAGGAGATCGGGCGGGCGGCGCGCTGAGGCGAGGGCGCTGCGCCGCGGGCGTCGAGCTGTGGGCGTCGAGCTGCGGGCGCTGCGCGCGCCGAGGACCCCGGCGGGCTGCCCTCAGGGGGCGGCCTCGCCGGGCGGCTTGTACTCCGTGATCCGGCCGGTCGCGACGAAGCCTACCTGGGCGTAGAGGCCCAGCCCGTCGGCCGATGCCTGCAGGATGGCCAGCCGGAGCCCGGCCGCGCGCGCGTCGAAGAGCGGGCGCAGCGTCAGCGCGCGGCCGATCCCCCGCCGCCGGTGGGACGGGAGGGTCGAGATGTTGTACAGGCCGGCGACGCCGCCTCCGACGGCGAGCTCCGAGGTCGCCACGGGCGTGTCGCCGAGGTAGCCGACGTAGAGCCACAGCGGCGCGTCGTCCGACAGGAGCGCCGGGGCGGCCATCTCGTAGAACTGCGCCACGTAGGGATCGGGCGGGGTCCAATTGGCCGCGAGGAGGCGCGCGAAGTCGCGCAGCTGCGCCGGGGTCCTGACGCGCGCGATCTCGAGGCCGCGCGGCGGCGCGGGATCGGCGCGGAGCGCGTGGAGATCGGCGGCCATGGCGACCTCCGACTCGGCGGCCTCGAGCCCCGCGGCGCGGAGGAGATCGCCGAGGTTCTCCGGCTCGTCCGCGGGGCCGACCCACCACGAGAAGGGGCGGCCGGCGCGGCGGAAGTGGTCGATGGCCTGCGCCGCGCGGGCCGCTGCCGTGGCGGCGTCGAGGCGGGCGCGGAGGACGAAGTTGAAGGTGTCGCAGGGCAGCCCGGAGTCGACGAGGACGAGGCCGGCGTCGCGCTCGACGTGGGCGCCGGGGAGATGCTCCTGCGCCCAGCTCGAGTGGACGGCGAGGTTGTCGTCCGCGGCCGCCGCGAGCTGCTTCGCCGGGATGCCGGCAAGCGAGGTCGTGATCATGGGGGCCCTTCATGACACGAAACGACGGGGGCGCGCCATGTCGTGCTGTCCCCGCAGCGGCATGGCTGCGGGGTTGAGTACGGTACGAGATGAAGCGGGAAGGATGAAATACTACTCGCCGAGCCTTGTGCCTTCAGCCGTGGTGCACGGCCCGCAACACCCACGCGCCCGTTGCGCTAGGATGCCGCCGTGTACCTCCGCGAGATCCACATCCGGAACCTCAAGCTGCTCCGCGATCTGCGGCTGTCGTTCACCACCTCCACCGGCGAGCCGCGGATGTGGACCGTCATCGTGGGCGAGAACGGCCTCTGCAAGACCTCCATCCTGCAGGCGATCGCGCTCGCGGCCAGCGGCCCCGACCGGGCCAACCAGCTCGCCGACATCCCGTCGCTGCCGGACCGGCGGCACCCGGACGAGGCTCTCGAGATCGCAGCCAGCTTCGCGTTCGGGCCCCTGCCCGAAAAGCGCTCGCGCATATACCCGGGCTGGAGCGGCAAGCTGGGCCAGCCGCCGAAGTTCCTGCGGAGCCGACTCAGCCTGGCGCCCAAATGGAAGGTCTTCGTGGGCTCGTCCGATTACGGGGATCCCTCTGCGCATCCACAGGAAGACCTCGATCCGACGCTCAACGCCGACCCGGGCCCCCTGCGCGAAGCCCGCGCCATCGGCGCGCCGTGGTGGTTCGTGGCCGGGTACGGCGTCAACCGGCGCCTGCCTAAACCGCACGGCGCAGCCCGTCCGGACGATCCGACGCTGAGCCGGCTCGACTCCCTGTTCGACGGCGCCCCCATCCTCGGCACCGGATTCGCCGACATCTTCCAGGACCTCGGCATCGACCCGGCCCGCTACGCCGAGATGCTGTCCGATGCCCTCTTTCGCCGCTCCCGCCTGCTTCCGCGCGTGCGCGGGCTGGAGCTCCGGCGCCGCGGCGGGGTGAAGAGCGCCGCCGACCTCGTGGAAGCGCACCTCTTCGAGCTGCGCTCGGGCTCCTCCACGTTCAAGCTGCCCGCGACGTGGCTGTCCCACGGCTACCAGGGGCTGATCTCCTGGATCGCGGACCTCATCGGTCAGATCGTGGCTGATACTCAGATGCTGGCTACGAGGTCGAATGACGGTGCCCTCGTGGATCCCTCGGAGAAGAGCGGCCTCGTGCTCATCGACGAGATCGACCTCCACCTGCACCCGAGCTGGCAGGCCGAGCTGGTGCCGAAGTTGAAGAAGGTCTTCCCGCGGATGCAGTTCGTGGTGACCACCCACTCGCCCATGGTCCTCCCCGGCTTCGCGAAGGACGAGATCATCCGGCTCGGCCGCAACCGGGACGGCGACGTGATCGCCCGGAAGACCGGCGAGTCGCCCGCGCTCATGACCGGCAGCGAGCTATACGAGGAGTTCTTCGGGATCGATCGCCTCTACCCGACCGACCTCGGCGAGGCCGCGCAGCGGTACGGCCTGCTCGCGAACGACCCTGGCCGATCGGATGCGGAGGAGCAGGAGATGGTCGCGCTGCGGCAGAAGCTCCGCGCCGCCGGGGTCGAGCCCGAGTGGGAGCCCGTGTCCCGCACCAGGGCGAGGGAGGGGCGGCCAGCGAAGAGGGCGCGGGGCCGGTGATCCGCGTGGACCGAGGCCCGAAGCCGGAAGGGCTGGAGGCCATCCGCAAGGTGGAGGTGAAGCGGCTCGAGGCCATCGTTCGGGACGCGCCACCGACGGCGAAGGACTTCGGCAACCGGTACAACATCGCTCGCTGCGACCTCTGGAAAGCGCAGGGACGGACGTGCTGCTACTGCGAGCGGCGCGTCGACCGCCTCTACAACGACGTCGAGCACTTCCGGCCCAAGACCCGCGCCTACCGCGGCGGGGACCGCCCCACGTACGGCTACTGGTGGCTGGCGTGGACGTGGGAAAATCTCCTCTTCGCCTGCCCAAGATGCAATCGAAGGCACAAGAAGAATAAATTCCCCCTCAGCCGGGGGAGCCGCATCCTGCCGGTGGGTCACAGCCCACCGGGGCCCGAGCGAGCCCTCCTCGTCGATCCTGCGGGCAGTGACGATCCGATGGATTACATCCAGTTCTTGCCGTTTCACCAGGCGGGGAAGAAGACGAAATGGATCCCCGTGGCTCGCGGCGGGAGTCGCAGGGGCAAGAGGACCATCCAGGTCCTCAAGCTCGATCGCCCCGCGCTCGTGACCGACTACGGAGATCACGTGTCCGACCTCGTCGATCATCACGTGAAGGAGATTCGCGAGGCCATCCGCGCTGGAGACGGCCGCGCCGCTGCGAGGGCCTGGCGAGCCGCCCTGAAGAAGCTGTTCTATCCGCGTCAGGCGTTCAAGGCGCTCTCCCATGACGTCCTGGACCATCACTTTCCGCTGGGGATCCGGCAGCGGTGGGGCCTCGAGCTCTACCGGCCGTGATCCAGGGTGGGGAGCTCTCCTGACGACCCACCCGAGGAGCGACCGTGTCGCGCTCCGGGGGACGCAGGGCGGCCGATACGGCCGGGTTGCCCGGGCGTGGGACGCGGGCGCGCCGTCTCAGGCGCACGACGCCCCAGGCGCGATGCGGGCGAACGCCACGACACCCTGGAGGCGTGTGCCACCGGTGCCCACCTCCCGCCGGCCCGGGGAGTGCTGCGTGGAGGGAGGGGGACCCCATGAGCGGCACGACAGACATCGTTCGCCTTGCGCATGCGACGCGCAAGCGCGGCGGCGACCCTCCGGTGTCGGAGGTCTCCGGCGTGATTCTCGTCGACAACATCGCCTATGAGAAGCAAGTGCTCATCCACTACCGCGACGCCACCGGCGAATGGCGCGATGCTCCGGCCAGGTATGATTCCGCGCCGCCGTGGGGCTCTCCCGAGCGGTGGGTGTTCTCCGGCATCCTCTATCCTGCCGATTATCCGGAGCCGGCGCGGTTCGCGGTTCGGTACCTCGTCGCCGGGCGAGAGTACTGGGACAACAACGGACGGCACGATTACCTGCTGGATCCAGAGGGGATCGTGTTCGGCGACGCGCAGCTCTTCGGCGTCGATCGTCTCCAGCGCATCGTCGAGTTCGTGGGCTGGCGATACCACATGGATGTGATCCGGCTCGAGGAGTCCATGCCGATCTTCGGGCGCGGCCACATCTCGCGATACAAGGTCACGATCGGGCGAAGCATGGGACCAGGCCGTTATGCTCATGCGCGCTGCGTGGGCCTTGCCGTTCGCGGGGCCGACGTCAGCGTCCTGAGCTACACGGCGTGCGAATCCATTCCGCCGGTCGAGCTGGTCAGCCCTTGAGCAAGGGGCCCCCCGGGCCGGCGGAGCCACCCCCGCGAGGCCACGGCGCTCAGGAGAGCGCCGGATGCGGCTGATCCGTCGGAATGGTGAATGTCACGCGCCGCCAGCACCGGCCTCGCCGCCAGCGCCGGTCGCGCTGGTCGCGCCGGTCGCGCCGCCAGCGCCGGTCGCGCCAGTCGCGCCGCCAGCGCCGGTCGCGCCGGTCGCGCCAGTCGCGCCGCCAGCGCCGGTCGCGCCGGTCGCGCCGGTCGCGCCGGTCGCGCCAGTCGCGCCGGTCGCGCCGGTCGCGCCGCCAGCGCCGGTCGCGCCGCCAGCGCCGGTCGCGCCGCCAGCGCCGGTCGCGCCGCCAGCGCCGGTCGCGCCGCCAGCGCCGGTCGCGCCGCCAGCGCCGCCAGCGCCGCCAGCGCCGGCCGCGCCGCCTGTGCCAGCGCTGCCGCCCGCGTCGGAGCCGCCCGGGGGACCCAAGATCGGGCCCGGGCTGATCACCCCCCCTCCCATCGAGGCAAGATCATAGATGCGGTCCGTAGAGAAATAGATGCCGATCGGTTTGAGCACGACACCCGAGGCCACGACAGGGCTGCTCCCTGGCGGGAGGACTCCCCAGCTCCAGCCGCCGACGTTGACGAGATCCCAGGTGACCCTCTGGAAGACGGGATACGCCGAAATCCGCCCAAACGCGGCCGTGGGGACGAAGTAGGACGTGCTGGCCTCGACCGTGACGCTCGCGGTCACGCTGAATCCAACCGCTGCGGAGATGTCTTCGCTCGAGAGCGTACAGCCTCCCGGCAGGCCCAATCCCGGCATGCCCGAGAGGGGCTGAGCATTCGAGGTGTTGCCGTTGCCCGGCGTGCCCGAGGAGGGCTGAGCATTCGAGGTGTTGCCGTTGCTCGGCATGCCCCAGGGAGGCGGGTAGCCCGAGGTGTTGCCGTTGCCCGGCATGCCCCAGGGAGGCGGGTAGCCCGAGGTGCCCCCGTTGCCCGGCATGCCCCAGGGAGGCGAGGTGCCCGAGGTGTTGCCGTTGCCCGGCATGTCCCAGAAAGGCGGGTAGCCGGAGGTGCCGCCGTTGCCCGGCATGTCCCAGAAAGGCGGGTAGCCGGAGGTGCCGCCGTTGCCCGGCATGCCCCAGGAAGGCGGGAAGTCCGTGGGCGATCGAGAGCCCGGCGTACCCGGCGTGCCCGGCGCGCCCACCACGCCCGGTAGGCCCGGTATGCCGGTCACCGGCACGCCCGGCAGACCAGGTATCTCCGGCTGGGCGCCGATGCCAGGGATGAACGTCGTGCCCGGAAAGGGCTGCGTTTCCGGGGGCGTGAAGGTGCCCGTGCCGGTCCCCGTGACGTTCACGGAGGGCTCCACGCTCGCCGACACGGCGGCGTCGAGGATCCGCGGGCCGAACCCCTCCGACACGGTGAGCAGATGGGCGGGATCTTCCCAGTGGTACGTCTCCGGGGAGACGAGCACGTTCGCGATCATCAGGCCGGAACAGAGGGCCCCACGGGCCTCGCCGACCCCGGCGTGCGCGCTGCCGGGACCCGCGATCCCAGGCGCCTCGCGCGCGCCCACGCAGGTGAGGGACGGAGTGAGCAGCATCGCCGTACAGAGCGTGATTCTTACGTCAGGTGCAAACATCTACGCTCTCCAGGTTGCGGTCGGAACCGTACATGGCCTGCGCCGCCCAGGCTCGACGAGCGCGCAGGGGCAACGGAGCCCCCTCGGCGTCCGACGTCCCGGGCGACCGTCTCCTCCTGGAGACCGGCGGGCAGGCGCCATGGGCCGTTGACGAGATCCAGCGAGCGCCCCGGGACCGGGGCGCTCGTCGGGCTCGATGAGCACAGCGTGTCTATGCGGCGACCCTCGATGCAAGAAGCGGGGAATGACCGGGCAAGCTCGCATGTGGGCGCCGCGCCGAGATCCGGCGCAAAGGATGGTTACGATGGACTGCCGCTTGCCGCCCTCGCCGTGCGCGTGAGCGGCGCGCACAAGCGGCCGGATCGGAGCTGCCCGGGCCGCCACCCGTGCCCGTGCTCGACGCGCAAGAGAGGCGAGTGTGAAGAGGTCTGCGGTTGTAGGGGCCGCGCTGCGCGCGGTCGTCGCGGTTCACGCCATGGCCGCCTGCTCGTCCGGCGTCGACCTTCCCGGAGACGGTGAGCCCGTCGAGCCCCCGGCGCCCTCGCTCGGCGTCGCGACACCGAGGTTGAGCGGCTACGGCTGGGAGGCCATCCGCCTGAACGACTTCAACTTCGACGGCATGGGGGATATCCTCTGGAACAACAAAGAACAGAGCCTGATGGCCATATGGCTGATGGAAGGAGACCGGCTCCTCGCGCCGGGACCGTTCATCCCGGGACCGGTCGGCGATGGATGGATGGCGGCCAACGCGGGCGACTTCAACTTCGATGGCATGTCGGACGTGATCTGGTGGAACGCAGAGCAGAATCTGGTCGCGATCTGGCTGATGAATGGAAGCCAGCTGCTCGCGCCGGGGCCGGTCATCCCGGGGCCGCTCGGCCGCGGGTGGGAGGTGCACTCGGTGACCGATTTCAACCTCGACGGGATGGCGGATGTGCTCTGGAACAACCCCCAGCAGAACCTGATCACCGTCTGGCTGATGGAGGGCGACCACCTGCTCGACCCGGGGCCGTTCATCCCGGGACCGCCCGGCGAGGGGTGGGTGGCGCCGACCGCGCAAGACGTCAATTTCGACGACATGGGCGACGTGTTCTGGAACAACATCGATCAGAACCTGATGGCCGTGTGGCTGATGGAGGGCACGCACGTGCTCGTGCCCGGGCCGGTGATCCCGGGGCCGCTCGGCCCGGGCTGGCGCATCGTCACCTCGGAGGACGTCAATTTCGACAGCATGGGCGACGTGCTCTGGAACAGCCCCGAGCAGAACCTGATGGCCGTGTGGCTGATGGAGGGCACGCACGTGCTCGTGCCAGGGCCCGCGCTCCCGGGGCCGCTCGGCAGCGGCTGGGAGGTGCTGCCCGGCACCGACGTGAGCTTCGACAACCTGGGGGACGTGCTCTGGTACAAGGCCGGGACGAACCAGGCGGCGGTCTGGCTCATGGAGGGCACGCAGCTGCTCGCGCCAGGGCCGGTGATCCTGGGTCCCTACGACCCCGACTGACCCGCGCGCGCTGTGAGCACGGCCCCGCCGTGCCTGCGCGCGGCTCGCCGTCGACGGGCGGGCGGTGCTTCCAGAGCATCGCGACCGCGGCCACCATCATGGCCAGGAGGAAGATCACCGCCAGGATCTTCGTCGGAATCAGCGCCGAGTGAATCTACTCAAGATTCGGACCCGAGGGCGATTCAGCCGAGCTCGACCTCGATCGGCAGCACATGACTGATCATCCCGTCCCGCAAATCCCGGTCACGCTCCATCGGCTGCGTCCGGCCGCACGCGTCGCTCGCCCTCGCCATGAGCGTGCACCGCCCGGGCTGCGCGGGCGCCTGCCATGCGATCTCCCACCTTCGCCACGTGTACGGCGACGGCTCGTCGAGCAGCCGCGCCTCGAGCCAGCTCGCGCCCCCATCCGCGCTGAGCTCCACCCGCGTGACCGCGGCGTCGCTCGACCAGGCCGTGCCGTGCACGTGCACCGTCGACCCCGCGCGCACGCGCTCGTGCGGCGCGGGCCGCGCGATCTGCGCCTTCACCTGGAGCTCGCCCACCGGGACCAGGCTGGGGAGCCCGTGCCGGCGCTCCCAGCGCGCGTAAGTGAGCGTCTGGAAGTAGCCCTGGAACGGGCGATCCACGACCACGATCCGCCGCAGCCATTTCACCGAGGCCATCGCGTACCAGCCGGCCACCACCGCGCGCACCGGGAATCCGTGCATGGGCGTCAGGGGATGTCCGTTCATGCGATGGGCGAGCAGCACCTCGGCGCGCGAGGCCTTCTCCAGAGGCAGGCTGCGCGCAAAGGCGATGGGCCCCGGCGTGCTCGGCTCGGGATCGCGCGGCTCGCCCTGATCCGCCCCGACGAGCACCACCTCGCGGGCGGAGGCCTCGATGCCGGCGCGCTCCAGGAGCGGCCAGAGCGGCGTGCCCGTCCACTCGATGTTGCCCACGGCGCCCAGCTCCCACGGGAGGCCCGCCTCGGGCGGCGAGAGGAAGAGGCGTCCGTTCCCCGAGCACTCGAGCAACGCGACGAGCGTCCGCGAGGGGAGCCCGCAGAGCTCGTCGTAGGCGAGCTCGAAGGGACGCTGCACCGCTCCCTCGATGGAGACACGCCATGTCGCCGCGTCGGCGTGCGGCACGTCGAAATGGCTGCGGACATAGAGTTGCTCGACGGGCGTGAGGAAATCGCGCACGCCCGAGAAGGGCATCTCCAGGTTCTCCGGGTCCCTCTGCCGGGTGATGAGCCCTGGCACGGCCGTCGCCGTCGCTCCGCGCTCGCGCTCCTCGTCCGTCATGAGCGTTTCCTTCCGGGCAGATCGTGCCCGGTGATCGAACGAGCAAGGCGGATTCAACGGGCGTGCCGAGGGCGCCCGGCCTCATCGGCCGTGAGGCGCGCTGCGGGGCCGTGCTGATCGCGGGTCCCGGCGACGGCGGCTGGCCGGAAGGCGCGGGCCCGCGGCGCGGTCGAGGGGGCCTGGGCGTCGGGATGCGCGATCTTGATACCTGGACGGCATGCCCTGAGGGGATCTTGACGCGCCAAGATCTACCTTGCCGGTATCGCCGATCGACCTCCATCCGCAGAGCACCGCCATGAAGTCGCCGAGCAGAGCCGTGGCCGCCGCGCCCTTCAGGGCGCCAGCAGAGGATCACCCCCGGATCCCGGAGGACGACCCCCGGATTGACGCGGATCTCGCCCCCATCTTCCTGCTCACCTGGCTCACCTGCACGGTCACGACGGTCGGGTCGGTCGCGCGCGGCGAGACGTTCGGCGGCGCGGCCACGCTGGCCGCGCTCGCCGCGCTCCTCGTGCCCTACCTGCTCGGAGACTGGTTACGGCCGCGACGGCACAGGTAAAGGTTGCCGCGCCCCGGGGATCGCTCGGACCGCTCGACCCCATGACCGGTCTTGATGGTTTCTTGACGACGCGCCTCCCTGGATTGACAGCCTCTTGACCTGAGGGGCACTACCTTCTGCCCCGCTCGATCGCCGCGGGCGCCGGAGCGCCCGATGAGGTCGCCATGGACATGGTCTACCTGGGATTGACGCTCCTCTGTTTCTCGCTGTTTGCTGGGCTCATCCGGCTCTGTGAAAGGGTCTGAGCGCCATGACTGCGTTCACCTGGATCTCGGGTGTCCTCGCCCTCGGTCTCCTGGTTTATCTGATCTTCGCCCTCCTCAGGCCGGAGAGCCTGTCATGACCGCCAGCAACGCGCTTCAACCAGCGCTCTACCTGGCCGTCCTCCTCGGCCTCTCCGCCCCGCTCGGCGCCTATATGGCGCGGGTCTACCAGGGCGAGCGCGGCATCATGGCGACGGTCCTCGGGCCCATCGAGCGGCTCATCTACCGCGCCGCGGGCGTGCGCGCCGACCAGGAGATGCGCTGGCAGGACTACGCCTTCGCGGTGCTCGCGTTCAATCTGGCCGGGCTCATCGTCCTCTATGCCCTCCAGCGGCTGCAAGGCGTCCTGCCCCTGAACCCCGAGGGCATGGCCGCCGTCCCGCCCGATCTCGCCTTCAACACCGCCGTGAGCTTCGCCTCCAACACGAACTGGCAGGCGTACGGCGGCGAGTCGACGCTCAGCCACCTGACGCAGATGGCCGGGCTCGGGGTGCAGAACTTCGTGTCCGCGGCGACCGGAATGGCCGTGCTCGTCGCGCTGATCCGCGGGATCACGCGGAGGACCGCGGATACCGTCGGGAGCTTCTGGGTCGATCTCGTCCGGAGCACCCTGTACATCCTCCTGCCGCTCTCGCTCGTGCTCGCCGTCCTCCTCGTGTCCCAGGGGGTCGTGCAGGGCTTCGGCGCGCACCAGGGCGCATCGCTGCTCCAGGCCGCCAAGGATCAGAGCGGCGATGCGGTCGTTCATCAGGTGATCCCGATGGGCCCCGCGGCCTCGCAGATCGCGGTCAAGCAGCTCGGGACCAACGGCGGCGGGTTCTTCAACGCGAACTCGGCGCACCCGCTCGAGAATCCGACGGCCCTCTCGAACTTCCTCGAGATGCTCGCGATCCTGCTCATCCCCGCCGCGCTCTGCCACACGTTCGGCCGGATGGTCGGCGACCGGCGCCAGGGCTGGGCCGTGCTCGCCGCGATGACGGCCATCTTCGCGGTCCTCCTCGTCGCGTGCATCGCCTCGGAGCAGGCGGGCAACCCCGCGCTCTCCGGCCTCGGCGTCGATCAGGCGGCGAGCGCGCTCCAGGCCGGCGGCAACATGGAAGGGAAGGAGGCGCGCTTCGGCGTCACGAGCTCCGCCCTCTGGGCGACCGCCACAACGGCGGCCTCGAACGGCTCGGTGAACGCGACGCACGACTCCTTCACGCCCCTCGGCGGGCTCGTGCCCCTCTGGCTCATGCAGCTCGGCGAGGTGGTCTTCGGCGGGGTCGGCTCCGGCCTCTACGGCATGCTGATGTTCGTCATCATCGCCGTCTTCGTGGCCGGCCTGATGGTGGGGCGCACGCCGGAGTACCTCGGCAAGAAGGTCGAGGCCTTCGAGATGAAGATGGCCTCGCTGGTCGTGCTCTTCCCGGCGATCACCGTCCTCCTCGGCACCGCCGTCGCGGTGATGACCGAGGCAGGGCAGAAGGGCGTGCTCAACCCAGGTCCGCACGGGTTCAGCGAGGTGCTCTACGCGTTCTCGTCCGGCGCCAACAACAACGGCAGCGCCTTCGGCGGCCTCGGCGCGAACAGCCCGTTCTACAACACCGCCATCGGCGTCGCGATGCTCATCGGCCGCTATGCGGTCATCGTCCCCGTGCTCGCGCTCGCGGGCTCGCTCGCGCGGAAGAAGCTCGTCCCGGCCGGTCCGGGCACGCTGCCCACGCACACGCCGCTCTTCGTCGCGCTCCTGACAGGCACCGTGCTGCTCGTCGGAGCGCTCACGTTCGTCCCCGCGCTCGCGCTCGGGCCGATCGTCGAGCACCTGGAGATGACGCGATGACCTTGAACCTTCATTCCGGCGCCGAGGCGATCGAGAGGCGCGGCGCGCCCGCTCCTCCTCCCCCCGAGCTGTCGCCGCCGCCGAGGTCGCGCCACCCGTCGCGCGACGTCGAGGGGAAGAAGACCGCCGCGAGGCCGCTCCTCGAGCCGGCGATCCTCAGGCCGGCGATCGCCGCCGCGTTCCGCAAGCTCGACCCGCGCCACCAGGTGCGCAACCCGGTGATGTTCGTGGTCCTCGCCGGGAGCGCGCTCACCACGGCCTTGTTCGTGCACGCGCTCGCCGGCCAGGGCGAGGCGCCGGCCGGGTTCATCCTCGCCATCTCGCTCTGGCTCTGGTTCACCGTGCTCTTCGCGAACTTCGCGGAGGCCGTGGCCGAGGGGCGCGGCAAGGCGCAGGCCGACGCGCTCCGCAAGGCGCGGCGCGACGTCGAGGCCGTGAAGCTCGCCTCCCCGGAGCGCGACGCGCCGCGGACCACGGTCTCCGCGTCGAGCCTCCGGAAGGGGGACCTCGTGCTCGTCGAGGCGGGCGCGATCGTCCCCGGCGACGGCGACGTCGTCGTCGGCGTCGCCTCGGTCGACGAGAGCGCCATCACCGGCGAGAGCGCCCCGGTCGTGCGGGAGAGCGGAGGCGACCGGAGCGCCGTCACCGGCGGGACGCGCGTCCTGTCCGACTGGCTCATCGTCCGCATCTCCAGGAACCCTGGCGAGGCGTTCCTCGACCGCATGATCGCGATGGTGGAGGGGGCGAAGCGGAAGAAGACGCCGAACGAGATCGCGCTCGACATCCTGCTCGCCGCGCTCACCATCGTCTTTCTCCTCGCGACCGCGACCCTGCTGCCCTACTCGATCTTCGCCGTCCAGCAGACGGGGCAGGGGACGCCGATCGGCATCACCGTGCTCACGGCGCTGCTCGTGTGCCTGATCCCGACCACGATCGGCGGGCTGCTCTCGGCGATCGGCATCGCCGGCATGGACCGGATGATCCAGGCGAACGTGATCGCCACGTCCGGCCGCGCCGTCGAGGCCGCCGGCGACGTGGACGTGCTGCTGCTCGACAAGACCGGCACGATCACGCTCGGCAACCGGCAAGCGACGGAGCTCATCCCGGCGGACGGGGTCGAGGCGAGGGCGCTCGCCGACGCCGCGCAGCTCGCGTCGCTCGCCGACGAGACCCCCGAGGGGCGCAGCGTCGTCGTGCTCGCGAAGGAGAAGCACGGCCTGCGCGAGCGCGACCTCGGGGCCCTCGGGGCCCGCTTCGTCCCCTTCTCCGCGCAGACCCGGATGAGCGGCGTCGACTACGGCGCGCGCGAGATCAGGAAGGGCGCCGTCGAGGCGATCGAGGCCCACGTCAAGGAGAAGGGCGGCGCGGTCCCGGCCGCGGTCCGCGCGGTGACCGAGGCCGTCTCCCGCAAGGGCGGCACGCCGCTCGTGGTCGTCGAGGGCGGCGCGGTGCTCGGCGTCATCCACCTCAAGGACATCGTGAAGGGCGGCATCCGGGAGCGCTTCGGCGACCTGCGGCGCATGGGGATCAAGACCGTGATGATCACGGGCGACAACCCGCTCACCGCAGCGGCCATCGCCGCCGAGGCCGGCGTCGATGACTTCCTCGCGCAGGCCACGCCCGAGGCCAAGCTCGCGCTCATCCGCGAGTACCAGGCGGGCGGCCGGCTCGTCGCCATGACCGGCGACGGGACGAACGACGCCCCCGCGCTGGCGCAGGCGGACGTCGCGGTCGCCATGAACACCGGCACCCAGGCCGCGAAGGAGGCGGGGAACATGGTGGACCTCGACTCGAACCCGACCAAGCTCATCGAGATCGTCGAGATCGGCAAGCAGCTCCTGATGACGCGGGGCGCGCTGACGACCTTCAGCCTGGCGAACGACGTGGCCAAGTACTTCGCCATCATCCCGGCGGCGTTCGTCTCGACGTACCCCGCGCTCGGGCGGCTCAACGTGATGGGGCTCGCCACGCCGCGGAGCGCGGTGCTCTCCGCGGTGATCTTCAACGCGCTCATCATCGTCGCGCTCATCCCGCTCGCGCTCCGGGGCATCCGCTACCGGTCCGTCGGCGCGGAGCGGATGCTCCGCAGGAACCTGCTCGTCTACGGCCTGGGCGGGCTCGTCGCGCCGTTCGTGGGCATCAAGCTCATCGATCTCCTCCTCTCCGCCCTCGACCTCGCCTGATGACCCAGGGAAGGAACGCTATGCTCGCGCACCTGCGACCCGCCCTCGTCCTCTTCGCCGTCCTCACCGCCGTCACGGGGGTCGCCTACCCGCTGCTCACGACGGCGATCGCGCAGGCCGCCTTCCCCCGGCAGGCGAACGGCAGCCTCGTGATCGCGGACGGCCGCGTGGCCGGCTCGACCCTGCTCGGCCAGCCGTTCGACGATCCTCGCTATTTCTGGGGGCGCCCCTCGGCGACGAGCCCCGTGCCCTACGCCGGGCAGGCCTCCGCCGGGAGCAACCTCGGGCCCACGAACCCCGCCCTGGCCGAGCTGGTCAAGGCCAGGATCGACGCGCTCCGCGCCGCGGATCCGGAGAGCGCCGCGCCGGTGCCGGCCGACCTGGTGACCGCCTCCGGCAGCGGCCTCGATCCGCACGTCAGCCCCGCGGCGGCGGCGTACCAGGTGCGCCGCGTGGCGCGCGCGCGCGGCCTCCCCGAGGACCAGGTGCGCCGGCTCGTCGCGCGGCACACCGAGGGGCGGCTGCTCGGGCTCCTCGGCGAGCCCCACGTGAACGTGCTCCTCCTGAACCTCGCCCTCGACGGCGCCCGCTGAGGAGGGCGCGCGCTTTGGCGGACGCAGGCGACGACCGGCCGGATCCCGAGGCGCTGCTCGCGGCGGCGCGCGAGGAGGAGGCGCGCGAGCGGCAGGGCAAGCTCAAGATCTTCTTCGGCGCCGCGCCCGGGGTCGGCAAGACGTACGCGATGCTGAAGGCGGCGCGATCGCTCCGCGACGAGGGCGTCGACGTCGTCGTCGGCTGGGTCGAGACGCACGGCCGCGCCGAGACGGAGGCGCTCCTCGATCAACCTCCGCGGTTGCCCCGCCTCTCCGCGATCGAGGTCGAGCACCGAGGCAGGGCGCTGCGGGACTTCGACCTCGAGGCCGCGCTGAAGCGCCGCCCGAAGCTCCTCGTCGTCGACGAGCTCGCGCACACGAACGCGCCGGGGCTCAGGCACGCGAAGCGCTGGCAGGACGTCATGGACCTCCTCGACGCCGGGATCGACGTCCACACCACCGTCAACGTCCAGCACATCGAGAGCCTGAACGACGTGGTGGCGCAGGTGACCGGCGTCGTGGTCCGGGAGACGGTGCCCGACTCGATGATCGAGCGCGCCGACGAGATCGAGCTCATCGACCTCCCCCCGGACGACCTCCTCGAGCGCCTGCGCGAGGGCAAGGTCTACCTCTCGGAGCAGATCGAGCGAGCGGCGAGCAGCTTCTTCCGCAAGGGCAACCTCATCGCCCTGCGCGAGCTCGCCCTGCGGCGCACCGCCGAGCGCGTGGACGACCAGATGCGCGGCTACATGCGCGCCCACGGGATCCAGAAGACCTGGGCCGTCGCCGAGCGGATCGTCGTCTGCGTGGGCCCGAGCCCCATGTCGGCGCGGCTGATCCGGGCGACGCGGCGGATGGCCGGCGGCCTGAAGGCCGAGTGGCACGCGGTCTACGTGCAGACGCCGGCGCAGGCGCGGCTCTCGCAGGCCGACCGCGAGCGGGTCGACCGGCACCTCGCGCTCGCCGAGCGCCTCGGCGCCGTCCCGGCACAGCTCCACGGCGCGGAGGTCGCCGCGGAGGTCCTGCGGTACGCGAGGCGCCACAACGTCTGCAAGATCGTCGTCGGCAAGCCGACCCACCCTCGATGGAAGGATTTCGTCTACGGCTCGCTGCTCGACGATCTCGTGCGCCAGAGCGGCGACATCGACGTCTACGTCATCCAGGGGACGGCGGAGGCTCCGAAGCCGGATCCCGGGCCGCCGGAGCGGCGCCCGGCCAGGCCGCTGGCCTACGCCTTCAGCGCGGGCGTGGTGGCGCTCTGCACGCTGGCCTCGTGGCTCATGCACCCGTTCTCCGATCGGGCGAACCTCATCATGGTGTATCTGCTCGGGGTCGCCTTCGTCGCGAGCCGCTTCGGCGCCGGGCCGTCGGCGCTCGCGTCGGTGCTGGGGGTCGCCGCCTTCGATTTCTTCTTCGTAAGGCCGTACCTGACGTTCGCGGTGGGCGATTTCGGGTACCTCCTCACGTTCGCCATCATGCTGGGGGTGGGCCTCGTCATCGCCAGCCTCACCGCGCGCATCCGCCGCCAGGCCGCGAGCGCCAGCGAGCGCGAGCAGCGCACCGCGGCGCTCTACGCGATGAGCAAGGAGCTGGCCGCCCTGCGCGGGATCGACGCGCTCGGCCTGGCGGCGGCGCGCCACGTGCGCGACGTCTTCGACGCCGACGCGGCCGTCCTGTTGCCTGGCCCCGACGGGCGGCTCGCCGTCCGCGCGGGCACGGCCGACGATCTGGCCGCGAGCGCGCCGGAGCTGGCGGTCGCGGAGTGGGCGTACGCGCGCGGCAAGGCCGCGGGCGCCGGGACCGACACCCTGCCGAGCGCGGGCGCGATGCACTTGCCCCTCCAGGGCTCCTCCGGGCCGATCGGCGTCCTCAGCGTCCGCCCGCGCCCGCCGTCGTCGTTCCTCGACCTCGGCCGGCGCGAGCTGCTCGGCGCCTTCGCCGCGCAGACGGCGCTCGCGCTGGAGCGCGCACTGCTCGCGCGGGAGGCCCAGCGCGCGCAGCTCCGCGCGCAGGCCGAGGAGCTCCGCAACGCCCTCCTCAGCTCCGTCTCGCACGATCTGCGGACGCCGCTCGCCACGATCACCGGCGCCGCGGGCGCGCTGCTCGACGACGAGGACGAGGGGGCGGCGCTCGACCCGGCCGTCCGGCGCGATCTGACGCAGACGGTGCTGGAGGAGGCGCGGCGCCTCGAGCGCCTCGTGCGCAACCTGCTCGACATGACGCGGCTGGAGTCCGGGGCGCTCGCGGTCAAGAAGGAGTGGCTGCCGCTCGAGGAGGTCGTCGGCGCCGCGCTGAACCGGGTCGAGGAGCACCTCGAGGGCCGGCATGTCTCGATCGAGCTGGACCGGGCGACAGGGCTCGTCCCGATGGATGGGGTGCTGATGGAGCAGGTGCTCATCAACCTGCTCGAGAACGCGCTCAAGTACTCGCCGGCCGGCAGCCCGATCGCGATCCGGGGGTTCACCGAGGGGAGCGTGGCGGTGCTGGAGATCAAGGATCGCGGTCCGGGCATCGCGCCCGGCGAGGAGGAGGCGATCTTCGAGAAGTTCTACCGGGGACGCGGTCAGGGCCGGCAGGGGCTCGGCCTCGGCCTCACGATCTGCCGCGGCATCGTGGCCGCGCACGGCGGGCGGATCACGGCGGAGAACCGCCCCGAGGGGGGCGCCATCTTCCGTGTGGTGTTGCCGATCGAGGGCCGCCCTCCCGATCTTGCCGGCCCGGAGCTGCCCGCGGCTGCGGGCGGTTGATAACGTGGCAGAGAGAATGTCGGACGCCTCCCCCCTCGTGCTGCTGATCGAGGACGAGCCGCAGATGAGGCGGTTCCTCCGCGCGATGCTGGCGGCCCGGGGCTATCGGCTCGTGGAGGCGGAGACGGGCGGCGAGGGGATCGCCCAGGCGACGACGCGCAATCCGGATCTCGTGCTCCTCGATCTGGGGCTCCCGGACATGGATGGCCTGGAGGTGACGCGGCGGCTCCGCGAGTGGAGCGCCGTCCCGATCATCGTGCTCTCGGCCCGCGGACAGGAGCAGGACAAGATCGACGCCCTGGACGGCGGCGCCGACGATTACCTGACGAAGCCGTTCAGCGCGGGAGAGCTCCTGGCGCGGTTGCGCGTGGCGCTGCGCCACGCCGCCCACGCGGCGCGCGGGGCGCAGGCCGAGAGCGCGGGCTTCAAGGTGCAGGACGTCGAGGTCGATCTCGCGCGCCGGGTCGTGCTGCGGGCGGGCGAGGAGGTCCATCTGACGCCGATCGAGTACAAGCTGCTGACGACGCTGATCCGGCACGCGGGGAAGGTGCTGACGCACCGCCAGCTCCTCGGAGAGGTATGGGGCCCGGCGTATGCGGGGCAGACGCATTACCTGCGCGTCTACATGGCGCAGCTCCGGCACAAGCTGGAGCGCGATCCCGCGCGGCCGCAGATCCTCATCACGGAGCCGGGCGTGGGCTATCGGCTGAAGGGGGGTTGAGCCGACGCCGATCGCGATGCGTCGCGGGCGCCTGCGACAACAGGTCGCATTTCCAAGGAATGGCGGCCCTACTAGAGTGTTCGAGCTTTCCTCGGTGGAGGTGCTTGAGATGAAGAGGGTGTTCCAGAGCTGCCTGCTCGTTGCAGGCTCGTTGTTCGCCGCGACCGCCGCCCGCGCGCACATCTCCGTGTCGGGCCCCGCGTTCGCCGGCGCCACCCACGAGGCCACCTTCGGTGTCGGCCACGGCTGTGACGGCGCGGACACCTACCGGGTGAAGGTCCAGATCCCAACCGGGGTGACGTCGGTCCGGCCGCTGGACAGCACGTTCGGCAAGGCCGTCCTGGAGAAGGACGCCGAGGGCAACGTCACCGCCGTCGTCTGGACCAAGCCCGTTGAAGACGTGCTTCCGGCGGACACCAGCTATTACAAGCTGACCGTGCGGTTCAAGGTCCCGGACGCGCCGTTCAAGACGCTGTTCTTCCCCACCACCCAGACCTGCCGCACCCCGGATGGCACAGAGACCATCGCCGAATGGGTGGATACCTCCGGCGAGCACGGAAACCACGACGCGGACGCGGGCACCCCGACCACGAATCCAGCGCCGTCGCTGACGGTCCTTCCGCCGCGTTCACCCGGGTGGAACAAGTACACGGTGAACGAGCATGTCCACGACTTCGCTGTCTTCAAGGACGCGCTGATCGTCTGGGCGGGGAAGGCGGCCTACAGCCCCAATCCGAACACGCAGAGCCTGATCACGACCGAACCGGATACAGAGGTGCTGACGGCGATCCATCCCGGCACCGAGATCTGGGTCAAGTACTGAGCGGGGAGCCAGACGATGCGAGCCTGGCTCCTCCTGATCGCCGCCTGCGCGCTCTGCGCCTGCACCGACGACACGCGCCCGCTCCCGCCCGTTCCGGGGAGCGACGCGGGCGACAGCGGCAAACCCGACGCCGATGGCAAGACCGACGCCGGCGGCCAGCCCGACGCCGGCGGCGATCTCGACGCCGGGCCGGACGCGGCGTCACCGGCGTCGCCGCTCGAGCGCCCGCCCGAGCTGCCGCGGCCGCCCACCGGCAGGCTGCCGGACGACCTGAAGCCGCCGGTGCGCTAGCGCCGCGCCGTCACTCGGAGGGCACGAATCGCAGCGACGCGATGCGCACCAGCTCGCCCGCGCCGCCGGTCGCCTTCAGAAAGACCTCGTGGGTGCCCTCGGTGGGCTTCACGTCGCACGTGGTGGTCTCCCACGCTTCCCAGTCGCCCGTGTCGGGGATGTTGCAGGTGCCGATGGCCGAGCCGCCGGCCAGCGGATCGATCCAGACCTCCACGGCGCCGCCTTGGCCGGCGCTCGAGGCCTTGAGCTGGATCGCCTTCGCGTGGAGGCCGCCGCTGCCCAGGTCGACGCTGCCGTACATGGCCCAGTCGCCGTTCTCCAGCCCGTCCAGCACCGTACCGGCCGACTTGCTCGACGCGACGTCGGTGCCCGACTGCTGGTTCGCCTCCGCGGCCGGGATCCAGGTGAACCCGTCCCGATACGTGAACAGGTCGAAATCAGCGCGCTTGTTGGTCGCGAACATGCCAGCCTGGTTGCCGATCCAGGTGTGGGCCATGGCGTAGAAGTTGTCGAGCGTGGAGACGTCGATCTCGGGGCCTACCTGCGTCCACTCGATCCGATCGGCGCTGAACCAGCCCGTGGCCTTGTGGCCGGTGCGGACCAGCTTCAGCCAGATCGTGTCGCCTTCGGGGGCCGGCGCCGATCCGCCCACCACGACGGGCTCATCGAGCTCGGTGTACGCGCCCCCCTCCTCGACCGGAGGCTTCACCGAGCGCGAGCGGAAGGAGAACCGGATCCGGTCCTTCTTGTCCTCCATGACCCGCGCCACGGAGACCTCCAGGATGGCCGGGAGCATGAAGCCCTCTCCGCTGGCCATCCACGTCGGCGCCGCGAGCACCTGCTCGTCCTCCCAGTAGCCGTTGCCCACGTGGAGGCCGGCCGCGTCGCCCTCCGCCTTGGGCTTGAACTGCAGCTTCACGGTCATGCTGCTGGAGTGCAGCGTGTCCTTTTGCACGACCCGCGTGGTCTCCCCGGCGCCCGGCTCGATCCGCAGCCAGCCAGCGCGGTCGGTCACCGAGTACTTGTCCTCCGACCGGCCGAAGGTGGTCCAGGCCGGGTTGATCGTGTCCGACGAGAACTCGTCGTTCACGGGCACCAGGAACGGCACGCCGCTCGGCGGCAGCTTGGGCGCCGGCAGCTCGCGCCCATCGAGCGTGAACTTGGGGACCGGGATCGTCTCCCCATCCACCTGCTGCTCGTCCCAGGTCACCTGCAGGAGGATCCCTTCGCGGCCGAGCCCCTGCCACTCGCCGTTCTTCCAGTCCTGGGTGCCCACGCCGGTGCAGTCGTAGGAGTGGGCGAACGCCCACCAGGTGCCGTCCTCGAGCTCGATCGGAGCGGTGGTGTGCTGCACGCCGGCGTACGGCTCCTTGCCCGTCAGGACATAGCCGAGCCAGTGCCAGTCCTCGGGGGCGCTGCCGACCAGCTTCTTCGACGCCCAGGCGTGCAGCTGGCCGCCGCAGGCCGTGTGGGTCGACACGAAGTAGTAGTACCAGTCGCCGCGCTTGGCCATCGTCGGCCCCTCGGCCCACTTGCTGTAGTCGGGGTTGGTGAAGTCCCCGCAGCCTCCGGTCTGCTGGTCCCAGTTGATGAAGCTCAGATCGATGGTCGACTCCGGCAGCAGCATCCCGGTCTTGGGGTCGATCTCCGTGACCAGGTTGATGCCGAAGTCGTTCGGGTGATCGGCGTCCCATTTGCACAGACCGTTCTTGATGATCATGAAGGTCTTGCCGCTCTCGGGATCGACGAACACCGAGTTGTCGGAGCCGGTCCCTCGCTCGTACGCGGTGTCGCTCCCCGGCGGCGTGTAGGGGAAGACATCGACCTTCTTGGGCTTCGACCAGGGGCCCTCGAGGCTCGGCGCCGAGGAGAAATACTGCGTGGCGCCGATCGCGTAATAGACCCGGTACACATCGCCGGCCTTGACGATGAAGCCGCCCCACGTGCCCTGGCCAGGGCCGGTCTGCTCGTCCAGCGCGGGCGCGGTCGAATCGACCGCCCGGGTCACGCGCTCCCAGCGCACGAGATCCGTCGAGCGCAGGATCTCGAAGGCGGGCATCGTGTGGAAGCTCGACCCGACCAGGTAGAAGTCGTCGCCTTCCCGGTAGATGTTCATGTCCGGGTGGTCGCCGGGCAGCACCGGGTTCTGGTACGTCGTCGGGCTGAACGCGGCGCCGAACGTGGCCGTCAGCGTCGCGCCCTCGCCCATGGTGAACGTCGCCGGGTTGTCCAGCCCGGTGTCGGCGCCGCTCCAGCCCAGGAAGTTGCGTCCCGGAGCGGGCGTCGCGGTCACGGTGATCACGGTGCCCGGCTCGTGCATGTAGGTCCCGGGCGGCGGATCGGTCGTCCCGTCGCCCGTCGCCTCGATCGTGAGCGGATACGGAAGGGGCGATATCCGCTCGTCAACTCCGCAGGAGACGGGCAGGGCGGCGATGAGGAACACCGCCGTCATGGAAGCGATATGTCTCTTCATTGTCATGTCCTAGTCGGCGCTGAGCCGGTTCGTGCTCGGGAGCGTCTTGCGTCGCCCCGGCAGGATGAGGCCGCAATCGGCTGTGAGCGCTCACAAGGTGGATGCTAGTGGGATGGCCGCCGGAGTGGAAGCCCGATCTCCGCGGCGCGCCATGCACCCCGATCACCGAAGAGATCCCGATCACCGACGAGATGCCGGGTCAGACGGTCCGGCCACCCGGTCACGACCGCGGTCCGGCGCCAGCGTCCTCTTGACGCGCCGCTCCGGAGGCGCCTCGCCAGCGTTGCCTCTCCGCGGGCCCGAGAATACCCGCGTTTCCGCCGACGAGAGTTGACACCGACAATGTGAGCGCTCACAATGCGCGCCCTCACGCTGGGGAGGCGCCTCGTGGAACGCTGCCGGTGAGGGCCCGAACCACGGCGGCGCCGATCACGGCTGGCCTGCGTTCGCGCCCACGTTCCTCTGGAGCCTGTTCTCGACCCATTGAGAATCCTGACTGGCCCGGCGGTGCCCGGCGCACGATGCCTGCATCAACCAGCCGGGGGAGCGTGGCGGACGACCCGTGATCGCCCGGGCCCCGGCGATCAGCAGTCCGTTGGAGAGGTGGTGTCGCGATGAGTCGATCTGCACTGGGCTTGAGCGTTTTTTTCACCGTAGGCGTGACGATGGGGCTACCCGCTTGCTCGTCGGATCCGGATCCCGTCGACCCCGGCGCTTCCGTGTCGTCCGGCGCCTCCACGAGCGGCGGCACCACCGCGGCATCGACGTCGGCGGGATCGACGTCGGCGGGATCGACGTCGGCGGGATCGACGTCGGGCGAAGGAGCCGGCGGGGGCGGGGGCGCGGGCACCGGCGGCACGGGCGGCGACTCGGCCGGTGGCGGCGGCTCGGCGGGCGCCGGCGGCGGCG
Organism: Sorangium sp. So ce836; assembly: GCF_028553905.1. Taxonomy (NCBI): domain Bacteria; kingdom Pseudomonadati; phylum Myxococcota; order Polyangiales; family Polyangiaceae; genus Sorangium; species Sorangium sp. So ce836. The sequence continues at coordinate 2,623,376 of NZ_CP102233.1, forward strand.
GCGGCTCGGTGGGCTGCGGCAAGGCGGTGACGCGCCCCGACCCTCGCACGCAGCAGACGCTGACGGTCGGCGGCGTGACGCGCTACTTCCTGATGTACGTGCCGGAGAACTACGATCCGAGCAAGCCGCTGCCGCTGGTCTTCGGTATCCACGGCCTGAACATGAACAACGTGTGGGCCGCGCACGACAGCAGCGGATTCCAGCTCATCCAGGAGACCCACGACCAGGCGCTGCTCATCTACCCGCAGGGGCTGCCGGCGAACGGGCAGTCCACGCCTCCGAGCACCCAATCGCAGTGGGGCACCGCAGACTCCAACTGGGGCGGTCCGCCGCCGAGCGCAAATCCGGCGCGCCTCTCGGCCGACCTGGCGTTCTTCGACGCCATGCTCGAGCACGCCAAGTCGAACTACTGCGTCGACACGACGCGCGTCTTCGCGGTCGGGTTCAGCCAGGGTGGTTTCATGACGAACACGCTCGGCTGCGAGCGCTCTTCCGTGTTCCGCGGCCTCGCTCCGGTCGCCGGGTGGGGCCCCAACGCATCGCAGCCCATGTGCAGCGACGCGAGCGCCGCGCATGCGCTGATTCAAACGCAAGGCGACACCGACGGGACCGTGACCCCCGCGCTGGGACAATCCACCCGCGACTTCTGGCGCGGCCGGAACGGCTGCCAGGCGACAACGATGCCGTCGGCGACCTTCGGCAACTCGTGCGTCGAGTACCAAGGCTGCAAGGAGGGCCTGCCGCTCGTGTACTGCACGCACCCCGGCGGCCACTCCGTACCGTCCGGCGCGGGCGGGCGAGCCTGGCGCTTCTTCCAGTCGCTCGAGTGAGCCGGCGCGCGCCGCCGGGGAGATCGCCCGGGCAGGCGCCGGCGCGTCGCGGCCGGTTGATCCCGGCGCGCTCCCGGGGTGCGATCGCTCCCCCGCGATGCGCCAGATCCTCCACATCGACATGGACGCGTTCTTCGCGTCGGTCGAGCAGCTCGACGACCCGTCGCTGCAGGGCCGCCCGGTCCTGGTCGGCGGCGCCTCGCGGCGCGGCGTCGTGGCGGCCGCCTCCTACGAGGCGCGCCCCTCCGGCGCCCGCTCGGCGATGCCGATGGCCGAGGCGATCCGCCGCTGCCCGCAGGCGATCGTCGTGCCCCCGCGGCACGCCCGCTACGCCGAGGTGAGCGCGCAGGTCTTCGCGATCTTCCGCCGCTTCACCCCGCTCGTCGAGGGCCTGTCGCTCGACGAGGCCTTCCTCGACGTGACCGCGAGCCGCGCGCTCTTCGGCGACGGCGTCGCGATCGCGGCGCAGATCAAGCGCGCTATCCAGGGCGAGATCGGGCTCACCGCCTCGGCCGGGGTCGCGCCGTGCAAGTTCGCCGCGAAGATCGCGAGCGATCTGCAGAAGCCCGACGGCCTCGTCGTCGTCCCCGACGACGTCGCCGCGTTCCTCGCGCCGCTGCCGCTCGAGCGCATGTGGGGCGTGGGCCCGCGCGCCGCCGAGCGCCTCCGCGCGGCGGGGCTCGCCACCATCGGCGACCTCGCGCGCTGCCCGGCGCCGCGCCTCTCCGAGCTCCTCGGCCCCGCGTGGGGCGAGCACGTGCGCCTCCTCGCGGCCGGCGTCGACGAGCGCGCGGTCGTCCCGGGCCGCGTCGCGGAGTCGATCGGCGCGGAGGAGACGGTCGAGGAAGATCTCCGGGGCAGGGAGCCGATCGAGCGCTGGCTGCTCGAGCTGTCGGGCCGCGTGGCGCGGCGCCTGCTCAAGGCGGGCCTGTCCTGCCGCGCGGTGGCGGTGAAGCTCAAATACTCGGATTTCACGCTGCGCACGCGGCAGGCGAAGCTGCCCGAGCCGGTGGCGGACACGGACTCGATCTACGCCTGCGCGCGGGGGCTGCTCTCGCGGTTCGACCTGTCCCGGCCGGTGCGGCTCGTCGGCGTCGCCGCCGGCGATCTGACGAGCCAGACCGCCGGCCCGACCCTGAGCCTGTTCCCGGTCGCCTCCGAGCGCCGCCGGCGGCTCGAGGGCGTCGTGGCGGAGGTGGCCGAGCGCTTCGGCGGGAAGGGGCTCACGCGCGCGGCGCTCCTGGAGCGCGGGCCGCCGGGCCAGCGCGGCGCGGGCGCCGGCTCGGGCAGGCGCGGGGGCGCGCGGGAGAGCGGCGCGCGGGAGAAGAAATAGGCCGCGGAGCTCGTGTAGAGTGGAACGATGGCAAGGATCGTCGACACCCGATGCCCGCGATGCGGCGCCCCGCTGCCGGTTCAGCCGGGGATGGACTCCGTCACCTGCCAGTACTGCGGCGCGCGGTCGCTGATCGATCGCGGCAGGAAGCCGACCACCGCGCCGGTCCCGCAGGGCATGCACGTCGTCCGGGTGGCGCCGCCGTCCGCCAACGTCGCGGTGTTCGCCGTGATGGGGGCCGTCGCCGCCATGGCCATGGCCGGCGGGGTCGCCGCCTTGGTGACGCAGCGCGCGCCGGCGGCGTCCGGGGCGCGGCCCGTCCTCGGCATCGGGCCCAGCGTGCAGTTCAAGGATCGGCCGATGCTCGCCGACGTCAACGGCGACGGGGCGCCGGACGTGATCGGCAAGAGCGGGATCCCTGCCGGGGAGGAGTGGATCGCCGCCTTCGACGGGCGCGACGGCAAGCAGCTGTGGAAGACGGCGGCCCTGACCAAGGACGCGGCCGGCCAGGAGGCGCGGCGCGCGGTGGTCTTCGATCGGGTGATCTCGATCGACGGCCTGGGCAAGGCGCAGGCGTACGATCTGCGCACCGGGGCCGCCTCGTGGTCGGCGTCGCTCGGCGAGAAGCCGAGGCGGGTGTGCCAGGGCGACGGCGTGATCGTCGTCGAGACGGTCGACGACGCGAAGCACGGCCTGGAGCCGGCGAGCGGGAGGCGGCGCGAGCTCGCGAAGGGCGCGGCGTGCAAGCCGGTCCCGAGCTCGAACGCCGACGAGGCGCCCGGCTATCGGCTCGTCGGCTGGTCCGATTTCGACGAGCTCGGGCTGCCCGCGCTGCACGCGATCGAGGGCATGTCGGCGCACCACGCGCTCGTCCCGAGCGGTCCCGGGCCGCGGTTCATGCTCGGCCGTCGCAGCAAGGGCAGCCAGGTCAGGATGGTGGCCGCGGTCGACAAGAAGAAGGTCCTCTGGAAGGACGTGGTGCCCGGCGTCGATCCGCTCACCACGAGGGCGATGGGGACCGAGGAGGCGGCCTACGAGGGCGGGCTCCTGGTCGTCCCCTACGACATGAACGATCATAGCCAGGGGACGCGCCTCGCCTGCTTCGACGGCGCCACCGGCAAGCGCCTGTGGGACGTGCAGGTCCACAAGAAATCGCAGGTCTCGTCCGGGATCTCGGCGTCGGCGAACGACGTCTTCTTCGCCTCGTGGACGGCGGTCTACGTGATCTCGCTGAAGACAGGCCAGCTCAGGTACGTGATCGGGACCGAGTTCTAGCCGGATGGGCGCTCCCTCGAGGCGCGCTCACGGATCGGCGACCTTGAGGAGCTGCTTGCCCGTGTTCGCGCTGGTGAACAGGCGATTCAGCGTCGCGGGCGCCTTCTCGAGGCCCTCCTGCACGTCCACGCGATTCTTGATCTTGCCCGAGCTCACCCAGCCGGCGAGGTCGGAGACCGCCTCGTTCACCTGGCCGAGGTAGTCGGTGACGATGAATCCCTCCATCCGGCCGCGCCGCATCAGCAGGTTGATGTAGTTCTTCGGGCCGGGCGGCGACTCGGACTCGGTGTAATCGCCGATGGCGCCGCAGAGCACGACGCGCCCGCGCATCGCGAGCTCCGCGAGCGCCGCGTCCAGGATCGCGCCGCCCACGTTGTCGAAATAGACGTCGATGCCGGCGGGGCAGAGCTCCCGGAGCCGGGCGGCGACGTCCTCGGATCGGTAGTCGATGGCGGCGTCGAAGCCGAGCTCCCCCGTGATCCACGCGCACTTCTCGGCGCCCCCTGCGATCCCGATCGCGCGGCAGCCCTTCGCCTTGGCGATCTGACCCACCATCATCCCGGTCGCGCCGGCGGCGCCCGAGACGACGACCGTCTCCCCCTCTTTGACGCGGCCGACGTGGAGCAGACCGAAGTAGGCGGTCAGCCCGGTGACGCCGAAGACGCTGAGCGCGAGCTCGGGCGGTATGCCGGGCGGCAGCTTCGAGGCCGGGAGCAGCTCTCGCTTCCCGGCCGTCAAGAGCGCGTAGTCCTGCCAGCCGAGGAGGCCCTGGACGAGGTCGCCCGGCGCGAAATCGGGGCTGTTCGAGCGTACGACCTCGCCGACGCCGCCGGCGCGGACGACGTCGCCGATCGGGACCGCCGGCATGTACGAGTCGCGAGCGAGCCATATCCGCTGCGTGGGATCGACCGACAGGTAAAGTGTACGGACGAGGATGTCCCCGTCCGCCTTCGGCTCCGGGATGGGCTCCTCGTTGAACGTGAAATCGCTGTCTTTGAGCAGGCCGACAGGACGCGAGGCAAGGCGCCAGCACCGGTTCACATCGCTCCTCATGGCTGTCTTCTCCTTCATGTGCCGAAGACGCTACCAGCGCATCACCAGCAGGGCAACGGGGGGTCCCCAAGGCGGCCAGCCGCGGTCAAGGCCGCGTCATGTGTTGTGCGCTGGCGTACGTGCGTTCTCGTGCGTTGGGCGCGACGGTGGTCGGGGTACGATGCGGGCGAGCGCGGGAATCGTGGGAGCTCGAACCGCTAGGCAAGCGAGCGGGTGCATGCTAGGGTCGCCGACGACGCCTGACACGCGTCGATTATGGTCGCTCCTCGCTGAAGCCATCTCTCTGTCGCACGGCCGTCCGTGGCGAGCCGTCCGTCGCCCTCTTCGCGGCGATGGAGCGGCGCCCGTGGTGCCGTGAGGGCGCTGTCACGTCAGCGCCTGCGGACGAACGCGCTCGTCCGCGCTGCAGGTCGGTTCCGAGAACGAGGAGGATCGAATGAGAAAGATTGTTTACGACGTCGCGGTGTCGCTCGACGGTTTCATCTCGCATGAGGACGGCTCGGTCGACGGTTTCCTGATGGAGGGAGAGCACGCCGCCGAGTACCTCGAGCGCCTGAAGGGCTATCGCACCGTCTTGATGGGGAAGAGGACGTACGAGTGGGGTTATCCCCTCGGGCTCGTCCCGGGCAAGCGGGCGTACCCGCACATGGAGCACCACATCTTCTCGCGGACGCTGCGCTTCGACGAGGGGGCCGAGGTCCAGGTCGTCGATCGCGACGAGGTCGCCGTCATCGAGGGGCTGAAGGCGTCTCCCGGCGCGGACATCTACCTTTGCGGGGGCGGCGCCTTCGCGGGCTTCCTCCTGGATCACGCGCTCATCGATCAGCTCGTCCTGAAGGTGAATCCCATCCTCTTCGGCCACGGGGTCCGGCTCTTCGGCGGCAGCGCCAGGAAGGTCGATCTGGCGCTGGTCGCGTCGAAGCCCTACGCGAACGGCGTCCTGCTCGCGAGGTACGACGTGAAATACGGCCGCGCGGCCTAGGGCGGTCCGCGCAGGCCCGCGACGTCGGACGCCTGAGCCCATTCTCTCCTGCTGACACGATCCCGGCAGGCCCGGGGGACCACGCCCCGCGCCGCGAGACGAACACCCTCCTCGCGCGGGGCGGCTCGGTGCCGTAAGCTCGCCCCCTCCCGTCATGTCGTCCGTCCAGCGGAACCCGTGGCTCATCTGCGCCTATTACGGCGTGCATTCGTTGATGTTCCCGGCGGCCATCTTCCCGCTGTTCTGGACCGGGGACATCGGCATGAGCGTGGCCACGATGATGAGCGTGCAGGCCTCGTTCAACCTGAGCATCGCGCTCTTCGAGTTCCCCTCCGGCTACATCGCCGACCGCCTCGGCCATCGACGCGCCCTCGTGCTCGGCTCCTCCAGCATCCTGCTCGGCTGGTCCCTCTATGCGATCGCGCACGCGCTCTGGTCGGTGATCCTCGCCGAGCTCGTGCTCGGCGTCGGGTTCTCGCTCGTCTCGGGCGCCGACTCCGCGCTGCTCTACGACTCGCTCCGCGAGCAGGGCAAAGAGCACGAGTTCGCCCGCTGGTACGGCCGCATGCGCTCCATCGCCCAGATCGCCTCGGGCAGCGGCGCCCTCGTCGCCGGCTTCCTGTACGCGCGCTGGTCTCGCCTGCCGTTCGTGATCGAGGTCGCGGCGTGGGTGCTCGCCCTCGGCATCGCCCTCCGGTTCGGCGAGACCCAGCGCGCCCTGCCCAAGGTCGAGGATCACCTCGGCCGCATGCGCTCCGTCGTGCGCGACGCGCTGCTCGAGCGCGCCGACCTCCGCGCCGTGCTGCTGCTCGGCGTCGCGTTCGCGCTCGCGTCGTATCTGCCCACCTGGCTCATGGCCCTGTATGCCACCGAGTCCGGCGCCAAGGTCACGTGGATAGGCCCCATGTGGTCCGTCGCCAGCTTCACCACCGCGCTCGGCGCGATGCTGAGCGAGCGCGCCGGCCGCCGCCTCGGCATGACGGGGATGCTGCTCGCGTGCGTCGCCCTGGTGGCGGCCGGGTACCTCGGCCTCGCGATCTCGCATCACGCGCTCGGGTTCGCGTTCTACTTCCTGCTCACGTTCGTGCGCGGCCTCCACATGCCGCTGCTCCACCACGAAGAGCAGCGGCTCGCGCCCGACGGCGATCGCGCGAGCTGCGTCTCGCTCCGCAGCTTCCTGTTCCGCCTCGCCTTCGTGCTGCTCGCGCCCGTCGTCGGGATGGGCGTCGATCGCTACGGGCACCGCCCCGTGCTGTGGGTCTCCGGCGCGCTCATGGCGGCGCTCACCTTCGCGGCGTTCTGCCTGTTCCGCGCCCGCGCGGCGCGCCCGCAGCAGCCGTGAGCCGGGCGCGGCCCGCGCCGCCCCGCGCCCGGGCGCGGCTCAAGCCGACTTGGCGACCCTCATGCGCATCCGGTGCCTCAGCTCCTGGACCGCGCTGACGATCGCCGTCGGATCGAGCGGCGTCGCGCCTGCGGCCACGTGCGTCGACAGGAACGCCGCCGAATCGACCACGCTCCCGCTGAGCCGGAACGGGACGGGCGCGCTGGCCAGCATCATGAGCCCGGTCGCCACGCTGCGCACGGCGGACCCGAAGAAGCCCTGCCCCTCGCACGCGACGGACACGCCGCCCACCGCGCCGGGAACCTCATCGAAGACCCGCACGATGATCTTTCGTATGTCCGGCGGCGGCAGCGCGGTGCCGGGCTCGATGACGGCGAGGTGGCCGATTCCCCACCCGAAGCGCGCGATACCGGCCTTCATCTCTCGATAGAACGTGTGAGCCTCGTTGACGCCGTTTCCTCGCCACACGGCGACATGGATCCGGTCGACCCAGCCCATGGCGCAGATCTCGTTGACCAGCCGGACCTCCAAGGTCATTGCCGCCAAGGTTAACCAGCTCGCTCGCCGGGGTGCAAGGCCCGGTCGCGCCCGCGTCGCGCCCGTCGCGCCCGTCGCGCAAACGATTGCGCCGCGATCGCCGGCCGGCGCTGGGCTGGTAGGGTGGAATACCCTAAAGCAGCCCTGATCGCTCGACCGCCGGCGCCGGCAGGGGCGCTGCGCTCCGGGCTCGACTCCGCAGGTGGTCTGATGTGGCTGTCGCCCCCGCAGCGGATCCAGCGTCGAGGATCGCGAGCCGCTGTGTTCTTGACGACGGATTTGGCCGTCCGTGCTGTTGAGAAAGCTCTCGGCACCAGATACGCTCGCGGCGTGTGGGGCTGGCTCGGAGGAGCTCGGGTGCGGTGATGGCCGCGGAGGAGCTCGGGTGCGGTGATGGCCGCGAAGGCGAACGGCGGCTTCGCCACGCAGCCCCGTGGGATCCATGAAAGGAGGGGCTTGAATGAGAACCGTTCATTCTTTGGCGGTCACCGGTTTGCTGGTCGGTGCGTTCGCCACGACGGGTTGCGGCGATGACGGCTCGGGCAGCGGCGGCGCCGGCGGGAGCTCCTCTAGCTCCGGCACGTCGTCGAGCTTGACGGGCGGGAACGGCAGCGCGACCGGCACGGGGGCTTCCGGCGGCGGCTCGGGCGAAGGCGGCGGCGGGACCGTCGACCCGAGCGAGAGCTGCCCTGGTTGCGCGCGGCTCTCCGTGCCGTTCAGGAGCGCGGGGCAAGCGACGCAGTTCTTCATCGGGTTCGACGAGGCGATCGACCTGACGGGCGCCGTCGTCACATTCCGCGTGAAGGCCCACACCGGCACCAACGGCGGCGTGCAGCCGTTCGTGCAAAATGGGGCTGAGCTCTTCTGGGCGAACGTCGGCTATACATGGAATCCGGTCGCCGGCCTGGGAGAGTGGACGGACCTGACGATCGATGTCGACGCCTTGGCCCCGACGTCTCCCTTCTTCAACGGCACCCAGGTCAAGTTGCTCGGGCTCCAGATCACGGCGGGCAACACGGGGCCCTGGGCCAACCCGACCGTCATCTACGTCGATTCCATCACGGTCACGAAGGGCGGGAGCACGAGCGCTGCGCGCGGTGCCTGGGGCACGCGCGACGAGTTCGGCGAGGGCGGCGCGGGCGGCACGATCGGCGCGGGCGGCGCCGGAGGCGCGATCGGCGAGGGCGGCGCGAGCGGCGTCGGCGGCGCGGGAGCCACCAGCGGCACGGGCGGCGAAGGCGGGGCTGCGAGCGGCGAAGGCGGCGCGGGCGGCGAGGGCGGCATGGCCGGCACCGGCGGCGCGGGCGGCATGGCCGGCACCGGCGGCGCGGGCGGCATGGCCGGCACCGGCGGCGAGGGCGGCATGGCCGGCACCGGCGGCGCGGGCGGCATGGCCGGCACCGGCGGCGCGGGCGGCATGGCCGGCGCGGGCGGCGAGGGCGGCACGGCTGGCGCTGGCGGCATCGGTGGCGAAGGCGGCTCGGGCGCTGCGGGCGGCGCCGGCGGCGAAGGCGGCACCGGCGGCACCGGCGGCACCGGCGGCACCGGCGGCGAAGGCGGCACGGGCGGCGAAGGCGGCTCCAGCGGAGAGGTGATTCATGTGGTCGGTCCGTTCGAGTTCACGACCAGCGCGGAGCCGATGGTGATCGGCAATTACATGCCCGTGGAAGGCTCGACGCTGTCCCACCTTGCCGACTGAGCCCGGGCCAGCCCCGCTGCGCCTCACCAGAGAAGCGCGCGAGGCGCGCTGAAGCATCGATCCATCGGATCGGTTGGACCCTCCCTCGCGCCGTCGACCCGATCGGCCTCCAGCCGAATCCAATTGTCGCCGGGCGGCCTCGAGCGGGCGCCGAGCTCCGCGCCTCGACGCGCTCGCTGGGGCGAAATGCGCCACGCGCGCGCCGCGCGGCGGCCGCAAAGGCGCAGGAGCGCGCGGCGCCGCGCGCGGCTCTCGGCGGCACGGTGCGTGCTTTGACTCGGGAGGACCGAGGAACCGACGAACCAAGATGACGGAACTACCGTGAGCCGCCCCCGCGCAGCGGGAGGCTTCGGTCTCCGCGAGGGTGATTGCCATGCACGATACCGCGTTGGATGCTGTCGAGAACGATCTTGAGGCGCGCCGCCGGGGCGATGTGCCGTTGCCCGCGGGCGTCCCTCCGCACGCCTCCGGCCTCGCGAAGGCCGCTGCTGGGGCCCTCGCGGGGGCCGCGGCGGGCGCGGCGGTGGGCGCGATCGCCGGCCCGCCCGGGGCCGTCGCCGGCTCGGTGATCGGCACGCTCGTCGGTACGGTCGCGGAGGTGGTCGTCTCGCGCGATCGGGAGCGGGAGGCGCAGCGGGACGCCGCGCTAGATGCGGAGCTCGGCGTGGTCGGCGGGGACATCGGCGCGGCGCCGCCCGGCCAGCCCGCCGCCCAGCGCGGCGCCTTCTCCGCGCCGACCGCCGGGTTCGCCGGGGCCGTCGACGTCGGGTCCGGCCCGGCCGGCGGCCCGATGCAGAACGTCGAGCAGGCCTGAGCGCTCGCCCCCCCCGGCGCCGGCGATCGCGCGTCGCGCTGCGTCCGGTCCGTGCTCCTGACTTGTTTTCTTGCGCCGGTGCTCCCGCGATCTCCCGCGTTTGTGGCGCGGCCGACGAGCGAGCTCGTTCGTCGCGCCGAGCGCCGGTTCGGAAATGTCCACATGCGCCGTTGAGAAAATTCCGGCTTCGGGATAACGTCGCGCCCGCGCGGCGGGTTCGGAGCGAGCTCGGGTACGGCTAAGCAGGTACGGCGAACAGCGATCTCAGCCGCGTGGCCCCTCATGGGATTAGATAGAGAGGATGCGATGAGATCAGTTCTTTCTTTGGCGATGTGTGGATTGCTGGCCGGCGCGTTCGCCACCACGGGCTGCGGCGACGACGGCGACGACGGCAGCGGCGGCGCCGGCGGGGGCACCTCGTCCAGCACGAGCACGTCGGCGAGCTCGACGAGCGGGAGCTCGACCACCACGGGGTCCGGCGGCGAGGGCGGTGAGGGCGGCCAAGGCGGCGAGGGCGGCCAGGGCGGCCAGGGCGGCGAGGGCGGCGAGGGCGGCCAAGGCGGCGTCAACGAAGGCGGCGGGGGCAGCGCTCCGGACATCGGTCCTGGGCCGGACGAGAGCTGCTCGGGTTGCGCTCGGCTGGCCGTGCCGCTCGCAGAGGCGAGCACGGGGACGCTGTTCCAGTTCGACTTCCCGGGGCTCGTCGACCTGACCGGCGCGACGGTCACGTACCGCCTGAAGGTCCACGCCGGCACCGGCGGTGGCGTGCAGACGTACGTGCAGAACGGGGGGGCCCAGGGCTGGGTCGGCGTCCCCTGGGCGTGGACGGACCTCAGCGTGCTGGGCGACTGGACGGAGCTCACCATCGACGTCGATGACGCCGCCGGCGTTCCAGGGGCCGAGGCGTTCGACAAGACCCAGGTGCAGCGCATCGGCATCAAGGTCGATGCAGGCGACACGGGGCCCTGGGCCAACCCGACCGTGGTCTATGTCGACTCCATCACCGTCACGAGGCCCGTCGGCACGGGCGGCACGGGTGGCGGCGGCACGGGCGGCGCCGGCGGCGGCACCGGTGGCGCCGGCGGCACGAGCGGTGAGGGCGGCGCTGGCGGCGTCGGCGGCACGAGCGGCGAGGGCGGCGCTGGCGGCACGAGCGGTGACGGTGGCGCCGGCGGCATCGGCGGCACGAGCGGCGAGGGCGGCGCGGGCGGCACGAGCGGCGACGGTGGCGCCGGCGGCACGAGCGGCGACGGTGGCGCCGGCGGCGTCGGCGGCACGAGCGGCGAGGGCGGCGCTGGCGGCACGAGCGGCGACGGTGGCGCCGGCGGCGTTGGCGGCACGAGCGGCGAGGGCGGCGCCGGCGGCGCGAGCGGCGAGGTGACTCATGTGATCGGTCCGTTCGAGTTCACGGACGATCTGCAGGGATTCCTGCTCGGCGACTACCTGCCGGTGTCGGGCTCGAGGCTGGATCACCTCGGCGAGTGAGCCAGGAGGGCCTGCGGCGCTCGCTCCCGCGCTGCTGCGCGCGAGCGAGCGCCCGGCCCGCCTCATCGATCATCGAGGGCGCACGTTCCGGTGCGACCCAGCTCCCCCGTTTCATGCAGTCATGTCAATGCGCGCCTGCCGTAGCCGCGGGCCGCGGCGTCGCCCCGCGAAGGAGCGGCGGCATGTCTTCAGCGGTGCGCTCTCAGATTTCGCACGTGCCCAGCGCGTCCCTGCAGACCCCATCGACGCAATAGCCCGCGCAGTCGGTGTCGGCGGCGCAGCTCTTCCGCGCGCACTGGCCCGCACCGAGATCGCACGCGAAGTTGACCGGGCAATCCTCGTCGGACGCGCAGGTGCTCGGGGCGCAGCGCTGGCCCTCGTCGCAGGCGCTGCCCGCCGGGCAATCCGCGTCAGCGGCGCACGGCGATATGCAGACACCCCGCCCCTGCGGCGCGCACTGGAAGCAGCGCTGGTCGCCCTGGCAGGCGCCCTCGAAGCACAGCGGGAAGAAGTTGGTTCCCGCGTTGAAGCACGGATCCGCATAGGAGACGCACTCGCCGTTCGGGAGCGGCGGGCTGCACTCCGCGCTGCTGCGGCACGCTGTCGGTACGCGGTCGTCGCCGCCTCCGCCGGTCGCGCCGTCGCCGCCGGTCGCGCCGGCGCCGCCATCTCCGCCGGTCGCGCCGTGGCCGCCATCGCCGCCGGTCGCGCCGGCGCTTGTGCCACCTGTGCCAGGTTCGTCGTCCGCACAGCTCGAGGCGGCGAGGACGGCAGGGACAACGAGCCCGATGAGCCAGATGCGTGAATGCATGAGATTCCTCTCTTCTGGCCGCCATCCGCGCCCCGGGCTTGCCCGCCGTCGCGCGCGGCGACCGCGGCGGCTCGGCAAGGCTCATGCCGGAATACCGCTGCTGCGGAAGGCGCCGCGCCAGCGGAGGCCAGCCGCCGCCGTTCGCCGAAAGGGAGCGCGACGCGCTGGCACAGAGCGCCGAGATATCGTCAACTACCGCCGCCTGGCCCGAGGGGCGCTGTCCGCCGCGACGCCAAGGTCCGTATGATCCGAACCGTCCACACGACCCGCTACGTGACCCCGCTCCGCGAGGGCGGGTCGCTGCCGGCCCTCGTCGAGGCCGACGACGACGGCCTCTACGTGCTGAAGTTCCGCGGCGCCGGCCAGGGCCCGAAGGCGCTCATCGCGGAGCTCGTCGCCGGGGAGATCGGGCGCGCGCTCGGCCTGCCCGTGCCGGAGATCGTCTTCATGGAGCTCGATCCGGAGTTCGGGCGCGCCGAGCCGGACCCGGAGCTCTCGGACCTGCTCTCGGCGAGCGCCGGCCTGAACCTCGCGCTCGACTACCTGCCCGGCTCGCTCGCGTTCCAGCCGCTCGTCGGCCCCGAGCTCGACCCGGCGCTCGCGTCGGCGGTCGTCTGGTTCGACGCCTTCGTGAGCAACGTCGACCGGACCCCCAAGAACCCGAACCTGCTCCTGTGGCACCGCCGCCTCTGGCTCATCGACCACGGCGCGGCGCTCTACGTCCACCACGCCTGGACCGACACGACGGACCCGCTCGCCGACGCGCCCGACCGGTTCCCCCTCATCCAGAACCACGCGCTGCTCCCGTTCGCCCGCGACATCGCCGCCGCCGACGCCGCGCTCAGCGCCCGGCTCACGCCCGCGCGGATCGCGGAGATCGTCGCCGCGATCCCGGACGCGTGGCTGGTCGAGCCGGAGCCGCCGATCCGGCTGGTCGGAGAGCGGCGCGCGTCGGCGCTTTACAGCCTCGCCGAGGGCGAGGCCCCGGCGCCCTCCGCCGCGCCGAGCGCGCCGAGCGTCGAAGCGCGGCGCGCCAAGTACGCCGCGTACCTCACCCACCGCCTCGCGTCGCCGCGGGGCTTCGTCGAGGAGGCGCTCGATGCCCGCACCCGACGATAGCCCGCCCCGCGCGCGCGACGCCGCGGACGCCTTCGACTACGCCGTGCTGCGCGTCGTCCCGCGCGTGGAGCGCGGCGAGCGCGTCAACGTCGGGGTGGTCCTCTTCTGCCGCGCGCAGGGCTTCCTCGAGGCGCGGAGCGAGCCCGACGAGCGGCGCCTGCTCGCCCTCTGGCCCGCGCTCGACCTCGAGGCGGTCCGCGGCCACCTCGACTTCATCCGCCGCGTCTGCGCCGGCGATCCGGCGTGCGGGTACGTCGCCGGGCTCCCCCAGGCCGAGCGCTTCGGCTGGGTGGTGTCCCCGGCCAGCACCATCGTCCAGCCCTCGCGCGTCCACGCCGGCCTCGGCGCCGACCCGGCCGCGGCCCTCGACCGGCTGCTCGCGGCCCTGGTGCGGCCGGGACAGGGCTGAGCCGCGCGGCGCGTGCTTCCCCCGCCGCGGCGCGGGAGCCGGGCGACCGCGCATGGCGCGCTCAGGGCTCGTGCGCGTCGCGGCCGAGCGCCCGCTTCACCGCGGTCACGACGCCCAGCACCACCGCGCCGGCCACGATGCCGACCACGGCGTTGGCCAGCGACGGCACCACCGCGCCGAGCACGGGGCCGACGCCGCGGGTCATGTCCTCGATGTGGTGATGGAGCCACGGCACGCCGTGCGTCAGGATGCCGCCGCCGACCAGGAACATCGCCGCGGTGCCGGCGACGGACAGGCCCTTCATCAGCCAGGGCGCCGCCCTCAGGATGCCGCGGCCGAGCGACTGCTGGAACGCGTCGCCCTGGCGGCTCAGGTGGAGGCCCGCGTCGTCGAGCTTGACGATGCCGGCGACGAGGCCGTAGACGCCGACCGTCATGATCAGGGCGATGCCGGCCAGCACGGCGACCTGCGTGCCGAACTTCGAGTCCGCCACGGTGCCCAGCGTGATCGCGATGATCTCGGCCGACAGGATGAAATCGGTGCGCACCGCGCCCTTGATCTTCTCCTTCTCGAACTCCACGAGGTCGATCTTCGGGTCGGAGAGCGCGTGCACGCGCTCGGCGCGGCGGGCCTCCTCCTCGTGCTCCGTGTGCAGCAGCTTGTGCGCGACCTTCTCGAACCCCTCGTAACAGAGGAAGGTGCCGCCGAGCATCAGTAGGGGGGTGATGGCCGCGGGCACCAGGGCGCTGATCGCCAGCGCCGCCGGCACCAGGATGGCCTTGTTGATCAGCGAGCCCTTGGCCACGGCCAGCACGACCGGCAGCTCGCGGTCGGCGGTGACACCGGTCACCTGCTGGGCGTTCAGCGCCAGGTCGTCGCCCAGCACGCCGGCGGTCTTCTTGGCGGCCACCTTGGTCAGCACGGCCACGTCGTCCAGCACGGTGGCGATGTCGTCGATCAGGGCGAGCAGGCTGCTTCCGGCCATGGAGTGAGATCCTCGTCGAGTGGGTGGGGTGAGGGGCGCCGCGGCGGCGCCGGGAGGCGGACGTCGCGGCGGGCATGGTAGCGGCGCCGGCGGCCGCCGGTCGAAGATCCTGGCCGCTCATGTCGACCGGCGAGCCTACCACGCGCGGCTTTCCCCGGGCGACGCTCCGCGCCGGTCACCTCCATGGTCATCGGCGACGCCGGCCCCCCGCGAGGGCGCGCCTGGACGACGGATTGGACACTGTCCAAGGGGTTGGAGGGTCGGCTGACGGAATGGACACCCCAGCTCACCCTGAGGGCATGTTCTTGGCTGGAGGAGCCGTCATGAAGATAGGCATTTTGCTTGGCAGCACGAGGGTCGGAAGGCAGTCGCACAAGGTCGCGCTCTACCTGGAGAAGGAGCTGAAGGAGCGGGGCGTCGCGGCCGATCTGATCGACCTGGCCGACGACCCGCTGCCGATCCTGGAGGGGCGCTCCGCCCTGAGCGCGCAGGCGGAGGCGCGGGTTCAGGCCCTGAGCGCGCGCCTCCGCGCGGCGGACGGGCTCGTGTTCGTGACGCCGGAGTACCACGGGAGCTTCTCGGGCGTGCTGAAGAACGCGCTCGATCACTTCTGGGAGGAGTTCAACCGAAAGCCGATCGGCGTGGCCGCGGTCTCCGCGGGGAAGCTCGGCGGCATCAACGCGTCGACCCAGCTGCAGCACGTCGTCCTGAGCCTCGGGGCCTTCGCGATGCCCACGAAGCTGCTCGTCTCGGAGATCCATGACGCGTTCGACGAGTCGCTCCAGGTGAAGAGCGAGCCGATCGCGAAGGCGACCGAGCGGTTCCTGGACGAGTACCTCTGGTTCGCCAGCGCCATCGTCCGGGCGAAGCTGGTCGCGGCGGAGCGGGCGGCGTAGCGCGGCGCCGCGGCGCCGCGGTTGAAGCGCGCGCCGCGCCGCCGCTCAGGCGCTCTCCTCGATGCCCGAGGGCGGCTCCAGCCCCGGCGGCTCTTCCAGGCTGATGCGCCCGAGGCGCCCGGCGCGGAAGTCGTGGACCAGGATGTCCGACGCCTTGTGCAGGTCCACCGCCCCGCCGCTCCGCAGGCAGCCGCGGCGGCGGCCGATCTCCTCGATCAGCGCGGGGGCCGTCTCCGGCAGCTCCTTCAGCTTGTAGCGGGCGACGAGGAGCTCGGGATAGCGCCGCAGGAAGTACCCCGCCGCGAAGAGGGCGACGCTCTGGTAGTCCATGGCCGTGTCCGGGATCGCCCCGCCCACGGCCAGGCGGAACGAGGCCGCCTCGTCGTCGATCTTCGGCCACAGGATGCCCGGGTTGTCCGAGATGGCCATGCCGCTCTTCAAGGTGACGAGCTGCTGGCTCTTGGTGACCGCGGGCTCGTCGCCCACCTTGGCCACCTTGCGCTCCATGAGCGTGTTGATGAGCGTCGACTTGCCGACGTTGGGGATCCCCACGATCATCGCCCGCACCACCTTGCCCGGGCCGTTCTTGGGGGGCACGAGGCGCTTGCAGAGCTCCGGGATCCGGCGCCGCGCCTCGGACGACTGGGTCGCGGAGAGCGCGATCGCGAGCACCTTGCCGCCCGGCGGCGCCTCGCCGGGCGCCGGGTGCTCCGCCTCGAGGTGGCGCAGCCACGCCGTCGTGACGGCCGGATCCGCCAGATCGCTCTTGTTCAGCACCTTGATGCACGGCTTCTGGCCGCGCAGCTCGGCCACGACGGGGTTCTCGCTGGCCCGCGGCATGCGGGCGTCGAGCACCTCGATGATGACGTCCTGCGACGGCATCGACTCGGCGATCAGGCGCCGAGCCTTGGTCATGTGGCCGGGATACCATTGAATCGCCATCCGCCGCGGAGCTCTCTATCACGCCCGGCGGCTCACGCGCACCCGTCCGGGCCGCAGGCCGCCCCCTCGGCGAACGCCGGGTCGGGCTCGCCGGCCGCCTCGTCCCACGTCCGCTGGAGCACGCCGAGGAGCGCCTCGGCCGGCTGCGCGCCGGAGACGCCGTACCGCCCGCCGAAGGCGAAGAAGGGGACGCCCGTGATGCCGATCGCGCGCGCCTCGGCCTCGTCGGCCCGCACCTCGGCCGCGAAGGCGTCGCCCGCGAGCGCCTCGCGGACCTCGGCCGGGTCGAGCCCCGCCTCGCCGGCGAGGCGCGCGAGCACCTCCGGCTCGCCGATCGCCTCGCCCTCGGTCATGTAGGCCCGGAGCAACCGCTCCTTCACCGCGCCCTGCACGCCGCGCTCGGCCGCGAGGTGCAGCACGCGGTGCGCGTCGAAGGTGTTGCCGGGCCGGACCCGCTCGAAGTGGAGGTCGAGCCCGTCCGCCGCGGCCACCTCGGTCATCTGCCGGATCATCGCCTCGGCCTTGGCGACCGACGCGCCGTACTTCCTCGCGAGCCGCTCGGCGTAGGAGACCTCCGCGCCGAGGACGCGCTTCGCGGCGGGGTCCAGCTCGAACGCGCGCCAGACGACCTCGACGGCATCCCGGTGCGGGAACCTGGCGAGCGCGGCCTCGAGCCGGCGCTTGCCGACGTAGCACCACGGGCACGCGATGTCGGACCAGACATCGACACGGAGCTTCTTCGTCATGGCGAGCAAGGTAGGTCGCCGCGGCGCCTCCGGCCAGGCGCGTTCGTCGCGGGCGCGCAGGGCGGGGGAGGGCCTCCGTCGGGTCGTCCGCTCGATGCGGGCGCCGCCGGCCGCAGGTCGCCGCGCGTCACTGGAGCGCGATCGTCGCCGCCACCTTGTCCTCGATCCCGGCCCAGGACACCGGCCGATTCATCGTCGAGTAGGCCTGGAGGACCACCTCCCGGCCCCCGAGCACGACGATGTAGCTCACCATCTGCACCCCGTTCTTGAGCTCGTTCCTGACGCTCACCGCGGGGCGCCCGCCCAGATCGACGCGCTCCGCCGGGCCTTTCTTGACGGTGTTCGCCGGCCGGTGCTCGTCGAGCGTCTTGCGCTCCTGATCGAGGAGCTCGCCCAGCTGATCGGGCGGCACCTCGCCGTCCAGCGGGAAGACGGCGATCTGGAACACGACCGGCGTCTGGGGCAGCCGCCCGTACGAGTGGAAGGGGATGCCGTCCAGGTCCTCCACGGCCGTGACCCGCGCGAGCGCCTCCGGCAGCTCGAGCGCGACGCCCGTGTCCGCGATCGCGACGCGCGTCAGCGCCGGCGGCTCGCCGAGCGCCCACGGGCGGCCGACGGCGAGCGCGATCGCCACGGACGCCGCCATCGCCGCGGCCGCGAGGGCGGCCGCCGCCGTGAGGAGGGGGCGCGGCCTCGGCTCCGCGTCCGCCGCGCGCGCGCGCTGCTCGACCGGCAGGAGGCCCCGAGGCAGGACCGTGACGACGAGCGCGAAGCCGACGACGCCGCCGCCGAGGTGCGCGAGCAGGTCGACGCCGGGCTGGAAGCTGTAGACGAGGTTCAGCCCCAGCGGCCACCACGCGCGGCTGCGCATCTGCGCGATCATCGCCGGGGGCAGGAGCCCGTGGGGCCGGAGCGCGACGCCGATGCCCGCCGTCATGAGGCCCCAGATCGCGCCCGACGCGCCGACGCTCCACCGTTCCGCCAGCATCGCGCTCGCGACCGACCCGCCCAGCGCCGACGCCGCGTAGAGCAGGAGAAACCGCCGCGGGCCGAGGAGCGCCTCGAGCATCGGGCCGAACGACCAGAGCGCCAGCATGTTGACGAACAGGTGGATCGGGTCGGCGTGCAGGAAGGCCGACGCGAGGAGGCGGTAGAGCTCGCCGCGGCGCACCGCCTCGCCGCTGTTGGCGCCCATGCGCCAGAGCGCCGCCTCGTGCGTGCCCGAGCCGAAGAGATAGCTCACGGCGAGGAGCGCGGCGCACGCGATCACGAGCGTCGTCGTGACGCGGCGGCTGCCCGTCAGCCTGTCGACGATCGCGCGCTCCTGCCGCGCCAGCGTCTGCCCCTCCTCGAGCGCCCGGGCGATGGCGTCGGGGCCGGTCGGGCCCACCTCGGCGAGGCGCCTGTGGGCCTCGTCGAGGGCCGGCAGGGCGGGCCCCTTCACGCGCGCGAGCGCGCCCGCCGCGTCGAGGTGGTGGAAGCCCATCCGCACGGGCTGCACGAGCGGCGCCGCCTTCGCGAGCGCGGCCCGGCCGGCGGCGGCGCCGCCGCCCACCACGACGAAGTGCGCGGGCGGCCCGCCGGGGCGCGCCGCCTTCACCAGGGGCTCGACGTCGGCGCGGATCTCGTCGGCCGAGGCGTCGACGTCCGCCGTGACGAGCACGAGCCGGAGGGGCGCCGCCCGGGAGGCGAGCTCCGCCACGTCCGCGTCGCAGCGGAGGAGCACGAAGGCGTCCGGCCCGTGGAGCAGCGCCGCGAGCAGGCGGTCGCGCCGATCCAGCGTCTCGTCCCCGGGCGCGCGGTCCATGCTCGGCTGCTCCACCACGCTCTCTTCTCCTCCTGCGATCGATCGCGCGGAGAGCGTAGCGGAAAGGCGGCGCGCGCTGGGCCGCGAAGTGCGCCCGGCTACGTCAGGCGATGTCGGCGACGACCGCGTGGTGGTCGGACGCGGCGCCGACGTCGATGACGTCGGCGAGCGCGAGCCGGCCGGAGAGCCGTGGTGAGAGCAGCACGTAGTCGGTCCGCGTCTCCACCTGCGCGTCGGCGCGGCCGCGCAGCGCGGTGGCCCAGCGCGGGGAGCGCGGCCGGAGGCGCAGGGCGTCGGTCCAGCCGAACGCCTCGAGGGTGTCCATCGTGTCGAATCGCGGCGGGCTCCCGTACTTCTCGATGCCGGCGGCCGCGAGGCGCGCGTCGAGGTCCGCGGGGTAAGGGTCGCGGCGCGAGATCGCGTTGAGGTCGCCGGCGAGCGCCCAGAGGCCCGCGGCGAACCGGGCGGGCGGCACGAGGGAGAGCAGCCAGCGGGCCTCGGCGAGCCGGCGGTCCTCGCTGCCGGCGTTGAGGTGGGTGCCGAGCACGACGAGCGGCTCGCCGGCGAGCGAGAGCTCGAGCTCGACGAGGCAGTGGGCCAGCACCTCGGGCGCGTGCACGCGCGCCTTCACGAGCGGCGCCCGGCTGACCACGCCCACGTGGTTCCGCCGGCCGCTCGGCCGCGGGTTGGCGTTCCCGAGCACGGCGTGCCGCTCGCCCGGGGGCGCGCCGACCGCCTCGGCGACGGCCCGGAGCCGGGCGCCGTCCTCCCAGCCGACGCACTCCTGGAGGACGAGCAGGTCCGGGCGCGCGGCGGCGACGATCGTGAGGATCGCCTCGAAGCGATCCTCGCCGCCGGAGAGGATGTTGAAGGTCATGATCTTCACGGTGGGATCAGGCTAGCTCGTCCGAGCAGAGCAGCTCCAGGGCGTGCTGAATCCGGTGGACGCGGCGCCGGTGACAGCGCACGAATCCGACATGGCCGGGCGCGGGGCCGCGCCTCGGCGCGCAGGACCCATGGATACGACGATGAGCATCGAGCAACGAGGCCTCCTGTGGGCGGCGCAGCGCGCCGTCCTCGCCATCATCGCCGGGGCGGCCGCCGCGGCGCGCGCGGGCCTGGCTGGCCAGGCCCGCTCCGCGGCCCTGGAGAGCGCCTGATGGCCGGCGAGATCCTCCCGATCCGCAGCGATTCGCCGCTCTACGTCGGCGCGCTCCGCCTGCGGTACGAGGTCTTCGTCGTCGAGCAGGCCGTGCCCGCGGACATCGAGGTCGACGAGCTCGACGAGGGCGCGCAGCATTTTGTGGTCCTGGACGGCGAGGAGGTCGTCGCGACGATGCGGGTCGTGCCGTACGAGGGCGCGCTCAAGGTGGGCCGCGTCGCCGTCAGGAAGGATCTTCGCGGCACCGGCCTCGGGCGGCGGCTGCTCGAGGAGGCGATCCGCGTCGCCGCCGCGCAGGGCGCGCGCGCGCTGGTCTTGAACGCCCAGGTCGCCGCCGCGCCGTTCTATCGCAAGCTCGGCTTCGTCGAGGAGGGGCCGCTCTTCGACGAGGCCGGGATCCCGCACACCAGGATGATCAGGCGGATGACCTGAGCCCGCCGTAGATTCACGGCGTGCGTGCGCCGCGCGCCCGCCGGAGCCGCCGTGATACGCGCCTGTCCGCCGGCAGATCGCGCGATCCTTGACGTCGACACCGACATGCTGGCAAGGCTTGTGTCGCTGCGCTACCGGGCGGGCGAGGGGCGGAGCGCCCCCGGGCGCTGCGCTCGAAAGGAACGGGTGACCCGATGACTGTGCAGCGGATCCTCCTCGCCGGCGCCACGGGCGCGGTCGGCTCCGAGCTCTTGCGCTTGCTCCGCGGCCGGGGTCTCTTCGTGCGCACGCTCTCTCGCACCGAGGGCAACGCCGCGGGCATCCGCGGCCTCGCCTCGGAGGTCGTCGTCGCCGACGCGGCGGAGCCCGGGGCCGTTGCCGGCGCGCCCCGGGGCGTCGATACGGTCGTGTCCTGTCTCGGCGCGAACGTCTCGATGACGCTGCGCGAGCGCAGGAGCTATTACGACGTCGACGTGGTGGCGAACACGCACCTGCTCGAGGCGGCGAAGCGGGCGGGGGTGAAGCGCTTCGTCTACCTCTCCGCGCACCCTGGCCCCGGATATGCCCACACCCGCTATCTGGCCGCCCATCTCCAGGTGGAGGAGCGCATTCGCGCCTCCGGCCTCTCGTTCTCGTTCGTGCGCCCGACCGGCATCTACTCCGCGCTGAACGACATGATCGCGATGGCCCGCGCCGGCGTGGGCACGGTGCCCGGCGACGGCCTCGCGAGGACCAACCCGGTGCACCCCGCGGACGTCGCCGAGGCGCTCGCCGAGGCGCTCGCCGGGGGGCCTGACGTGATCCCCGTGGGCGGGCCCGACGTCATGACGCGCGACGAGGTGATGCGCTTGGCGTTCGACGCCGTGGGCAAGAAGGGGCTCATCGTGCACGTCCCCGCGGGGGTGCTCCGGTCCACGAGCGTGCTGCTCGAGGGCATCCACCCGCGGCTGTCGGATCTGCTGGAGTTCGTGGCGGCCGTCATGACGTCCGACTCGGTCGCGCCCGCGCGCGGGACACGGCCGCTCGGCGCCTGGTTCGAGGCGCTCGCAGGCGCGCAGGCCGGCCCGCGGCGAGGCCAGGGCTAGCAGGTGCCCAGCTCCTGGCGGATCGCCTCGACCACCTCATCGGGCGTGGCGCCGGGCCCATCGTACCCGTGCGAGCGCGGACAGCGGCGCGCCGCCTCGCGCAAGACATTGCCCAGCTGGGCGTTGCTCTGGATGATGTCCCGGCGGCAGCGCTGCCCCAGAGCATCGGAAGGCCTCGGAGCCGCCGAACGCATAGGGGTCCACGTAGGCCGAGAGATCCGAGCCCGGGCCGAGGACCGCGCCGTCGCCCAGCGCCGCCGCGAGCTGCCTGTAAGCCGAGTCGATCCGTCAGGACGAAGGAGACGCTCCGTTCCCTGGGTCCTTCGAGGGAGCGGGGGCCGCCCGAGGTGCGAGATGAAGACGTCGCGGAGCCCCCTTCATGCCGCGCTCCGCGGCCTCGCGTCCTCGTCTCCGCCGCGCGCGCTCGGCCCGATGCTCTCCTCGATCGTCACGAAGCTCAGCGCGTAGAGCTTGTGCAGCACTCGACAGCAATCTCGCTCGGCGGCGCCCCGTGTGGCGCGATCGGCCTCTGATTCAAGCATCTCCGCGAGGATCTCCCGGGTGGGCTTTCCGCTGCCAGCGCGGGTAAGGAAGGACCCTATCCTCCGCCCGACGCGCGCCTTCTGGACGCGATCGGTCGCCGCGATCCTCCCGAACAGGATCAGCGTCGGCGCGGGCTCCGGATCGAGCGGCGCCTTGCCGTCGACGAGCGCCCGGACGAACGACAAGACATCGAACGCGAACTCGTGCAGCGCGACGTGCCGGCCCGCGCGCACGGCGCCGTCGAGCAGCTCCGCCTCGGTGACGCTCGGCCTCGACGCGTTCCGCGACCTGAAATCGTTCGCGCTCTCGACGCTGGCGGCGTCGGACCACAGCATGAACTCGGCGCGCTCGCAGCGCATCACGTCGAGGAGGTAGGGGATATGGAGCTCCCCTCGGTCGACGTGCCGCTCGATGAGCTCGGTGAACCAGAGCGCGTCGCGAAACGCGCGGATCAGGCGCTCGGACTTGATCGGGCGGTATGTCGCGATGAGGCTCCGCTCCATCCTCGAGAGCGCCTTGTGGCGCCGGAGCAGCGCGAACGTGGCGGGGAAGTACGTCTCGACGAGGAAGAAGCGCTTGGTGCCCATCGACCTCGAGATCCAGCGGAGCCGGTCCTTGTCGAGGGACTGGAGCGCGGATACCTGTCCGGCGCTGAGCGCGTTCTCCTCGGCGAAGCGCGCCGGGTCGTCGTAAAAGCGCTCGAACGCCTGAGGCTCGGTGAGCAGCCGCGCGAACGCCGTCTGAAACGCTGACTTGTCCGTATCCATCGTCCGCCCCTTTGCTATGCAATTCATGACTTTCATCGTCCACCCTGCGGCCGCGCGAGGGGCGCCTCATGCCCAGATAGCCCTCGCGCGCTCGACCTCTCCCAGGATCTCGCCGAAGTCCTCCGGCGGGTTCGCGTCGCGCTCGATGGCGATGCCGCGCACGGGCGCTCTCCGGCAGAGATAGTCGAGCAGGTCCCAGACCTCAGGATGGCTGTCGACCGGCTGGTCGTGCGTGTCGAGCCACATGCCGTCCTCGCGAGCTCCGCCGGCCAGGTGGACCTGCACGACGCGCTCGAGCGGGAGGCGATCGATGAAATCATACGGATCATAGTAGAGATTCTGGGCGTTGATGTACAGGTTCGTGAGATCGAGCAAGATGCCGCAATCGGCGTCGTTCACGACCTTGCTGATGAAATCCGCCTCTGTCAGGGTGCACCCGGGGATCGCCATGTAATAGGTGATGTTCTCGAGGAGCAGCGGGACCCCGAGCATGTCCTGGAACTGACGCGCCTTGGCGGCGCAGCGCGCCGCGGCGGTCTCGGTGAACGCGAGCGGGGTGAGCTGGCCGAGCTCGATCTGGGAGACCTGCGTGAAGCAGAGGTGATCGCTGTACCAGGGGGCGCGCACCGCCTTCGTGAGGCGCGCGATGTCACGGCAATAACCCATGTCGAGCGGCGCGTCGGTGCCGATGGATAGCTCGAGGCCATGGGGCGCTATGGGCAGCCGCTGGCTCAGCTCGACGGCGCGCGCGACCCGCCCCTCCGTCCGATAGATGTAATGGTCCGCGCAGATCTCGATCCAATCGATACGGTCGCGGTGTTGTTCGATCCCGCGCACGAACCAGGGGCGATGGGCGAGCCCAACGCCGATGCGCGGCAGATCGAATCTCGGATTCACACTCATGAACATCTCCTTGCGTGCAGGTAAAAGGAAGCGCCCAGGCAGCGCCGCGAGCGCTGCCTGGGCGCCGACGGCCGGGGGGGAGCCTCCCCGCCGCTCATGTCACTCGTCGTCCACGTAGCCGCATCCGCAACAAAAGCAATGCAGCGAGACCTCCCGCACCTCCAGCTCGGTGGGGTCGTCAAGGGTGATCATCTCGAAATCGAATCCGCTGTTGTCCGTATTCATCTTGTTTCTCTCCTTCATCCGACGCAAGTTGGCCTGCTCGGTCACGGACCGGTCGGCAGGGCCTCGTGCGGACTGAGCTCCGCCGCTTTACCCCCACCGACTTCCCGCCCGCGCAAAGGCCTAATCAAGGGGCGTGCCGCTGAAGGATCGGCGTGCCGGGCGTGCATGCAGAGCCGCGAGGATGCCGCTCGGCTCTGCGGCTCATGGATCTCATGGATGGCGATGGCGGGGTGAAACGGCCGGGGAACGAGCTCACCGGTGGACGTCGCAGGAGAGTACAGGGGCGGAGGTGACGGACCGCCGTGACCAGCTCGCTCGTTCAAGTCCCGCTGAGGAGGGCAACGTCTTGCTCAGGAATGCAAAGCCCCGCAGGAGGAGGCAAAGCCTCGCCGAGGGAGGCTTGCGGAACATGGCCGCCGTGGTGGCGTCGGAGGCGCGCGCGCGTGCGTCAGCGGCCCCGGGCCGCTCGGCTCGTTATGGCCGAGCGCGGCGCGTCCTGCCCGCGCCCCGGGCCGCCAGCTTGCCTGACGCCCACCTGAGCCGACGTCTATGCTGGCGACGCGGGCGGGCCCCGCGCGTCGCCCTGAGCTGCCCGCTCAGCCCTTGTGCCGCGCGCCCTTCGATCTGCGGTACTCCTCGAGCTCCTCGCGGCCTTCCTTCCCGTTGCGCTCGAGCGTCTTCAGCCAATCGTCGCGGTATTCCCGCATCGCCTCGGCCACGGTCTCGGCGACGACGAGGTTTCTGTACCACTTGGCGTCGGCCGGGACGATGCACCACGGCGCGTACCGCGAGGAGCAGCGCCGGAAGGCGTCCTCGTAGGCCTCCGTGTACTCGTCCCAGACCTCCCGCTCCTTCCAGTCGTTCACGTTGAGCTTCCAGGCGGTCGAGGGGTTCTCCTCGCGCTCCAGGAGCCGCTTTTCCTGCTCCTTCTTGCTGATGTGCAAGAAGAACTTGATCACGATGGTCCCGTGCTCGGCGAGCAGCTCCTCGAAATCGTTGATGTGGTCGTAGCGCTCGCCCCACAGCGACTTGGGCGCCAGGTCGTGCACGCGCACGACGAGCACGTCCTCGTAATGAGAGCGGTTGAAGATGGCGAACTCCCCCGCGCGCGGCGCGTGCCGGTGAATCCGCCACAGGAAATCGTGCTCCCGCTCCTCCTTCGTCGGCACCCCGAACGAGCTCACGCTCACGCCGCGCGGGTTCAGCGCGCCGACGACGTTCTTGATCGCGCCGTCCTTGCCGGCCGCGTCGCGGCCCTGGAGCACGATGAGCACGCTGTGCGTCCGCGCGCCCCACATGAGCTCCTGAAGCTCGAGCAGCTCCTTGCCGAGCTCGTGGAGCCGCTCGGCCGCCTCCTGCTTCGTCGCGTCGCGGGGCGGGTCGGTCGAGACGTCCTCGAGGCGAAACTTCGAATCGGGCTTCGTGAGTCGCGTGATGGGCATGCCCGCGAGCGTACACGATCCGGCCCGGGCGCCTCCCGTGGCGCGACGCCGGGCGGCGCGGCCGCTCGGCGGCCCCTCACGCCGGGCGCAGCGCCGCGCTCGCCAGGCCGCCGCGCCGCACCGCGAGCTCCTTGAGCAGGGCGATCCACGCTCCGGGGTCGCCGAGCGTCAGGTCGGGCTCGACCCCGGCGTCCGGCCGCTCTGGGGAGGCGATGTACACCCCCACGCCCCCGTGCGCCCGCGCGTAGGCGATCGCCGGCTCATCGGTCGTGTCGTCGCCCGCGTAGACCACGAGCGTCCGCGGGGGCAGCCGCGCCAGCAGGAACGCCAGGGCGCCGCCCTTGTCGTGCGCGGCGTCCCTGGCCTCGTGGATGCTGCGCCCCCGCATGACCACGAGCCCCTTCCGCCGCGCCGCGCTCGACCACGCCTCGAGCGCGTCGAAGGCCGCCGGCCGATCCTCCGCCGCGACGAGCCGCCAGTGGAGCGCGAGCGAGCACCGCTTGCGCTGGACCCAGAACGCGGGGACGCGCCGCGCGATCTCGTCCGCGTCCCGCTCCAGCGCGTCGAGCGCCTCGGCCGGCGCCTCCGCCTCGTAGAGGAGCGCGCCGCCCGGCGCCGCGATCTCGGCCCCGTGCTCGCCGACGCGCCACGCCGCTTCGAGCGCCGCCGTGCGCGCCGCGACGTCGTGGATCGTCCTGCCCGACACGATCGCCACGGCCGTCCCCGGCGCGCCGGAGAGCGCCTGGAGCGCCTCGATGGCGCCCCGCTCCGCGACCGCCCCGCCCGATACCGCGGCGATCTCGGAGATGGTCCCGTCGAAGTCCGTCGCGAGGAGCAACGACGGCGCTGCCGCCGCGCGCTCGATGAGCTGGCTCACGTCCATGCTGTCCCAGATTCTACCGTGATCGGGCCCGGGGAGGATCTACGAGCTGCAGAGGTCGGCAGAGCATCCGCTCCGGAGCGGCAAATCGCCCCTCTGCGACGTTGCGCCACGGCGGTGAGGCGCCGGCGAGGGCGATTTCCCCTTCGTTCTCCCCGCAGATCGAGCCTGGCTCGCTTCATGCTCATACATCGACATCGATGTCGAGCGCATCGAGTGCGTCGATGCGACGCCGAGCCCTGCCATGAACATCGTCGTGCTCACGTACATCGAGGCCCCGGACCAGAAGCCGGATGTCGTGGTCGAGCAGGTCGCCCGGGCGCTCAGGAACGGCGGACACGAGGTGTCGGTCGTCGCCGAGCACGGCGACGTCGCGCGGCTCGTCTCCGCCCTCTCGCGAGCCCGCCCCGATCTCGTCTTCAACCTCATGGAGATGTTCGGCGACAACGTGCTCGGTGACGTCTCGGTGGTCGGGCTGCTCGACATGCTCGGCCTCCGCTCTACGGGCTCCGGCCCCGCGGAGCTCTCGCTCGCGCAGGACAAAGGCCTCTCCAAGAAGATCCTCGCCTTCGAGGGCATCCTCTATCCGAGGTTCGCCGTCTTCTCGAAGGACGCGGATTTCGAGACCGGGGGCAACCTGCACATGCCCCTCTTCGTCAAGCCGCTCCGCATGGACGCGTCGATCGGCATCGACGGGAACGGCCTCGTCCACGACGCCCGATCCCTCATGAAGCGGGTCCTCGCCATCCACGAGGAGTGCGACGACTCGGCCCTCGCCGAGGAGTTCATCGCGGGGCGGGAGCTCTACGTGGGGATCCTCGGCAACGCGCAGCCCACGGCGCTCCCGCCGATCGAGATCGATTTCACCGGCTTCCCGGAAGGGCGGCCGCACATCCTCGATCAGAAGGCGAAGTTCGACGAGCAGAGCGCCGAGTACAAGGGCACGAAGGCCGTGGTCGCGGAGCTCTCCGACGAGCTCCGGGCGAGGCTCCAGAAGGTCTCGCTCGACGCCTACCGGGCGCTCCGCGTGAAGGACTACGGCCGGGTCGATCTCCGGCTCACCGAGGCCGGCGACATCTACGTGATCGAGGTCAACGCGAGCTGCTACCTCGAGGCCTCGGGGGAGTTCGCCATGGCCGCCGCCGCGGCCGGCCTCGGGTACGACGCGCTGATCCAGCGGATCGTCGACCTCGCGATGCAGCGCTACGAGAAGTAGCTGCCGGTGCGCACGTGGTTCATCGCGAGCGCGGTGACGAGCGCCGCGAAGGCGATCACCGCCGCCCGCTCGTTCGCGGCGCGGTACGCGAGCCCGAGCGCGCCCGCGCGGCCGGCGAGGTGGCGCACGAGCGGCCGCGTCGCCTCGGGGAAATGGCCGGTCGAGCGGTAGACGCTGGCGACGAGCTCCCGCTCCATGTCCAGGATGAGCGCCGCGGCCGGCCGCGCCGCGCCCGCCTCGTCCGGCGCGTCGAGCTCGTCGAAGATCGCCCGCAGCGCGCCGTCGAAGCCCCGCGGCAGCTCGCCCTCGCCGGGGAGCGCCGCGCCGTAATACTCGTCGAGCGACGTGCCGAGCTCGGCGACGTCCTCGTCGAGCGCGTCGTCGGTCACGACCGGGTCGCGGTCGCGCAGCGCGGCCAGGGCGCGCTCGCAGTACTCCAGCTTGGCGAGCGCCTCGGGCCAGTCGGCGTACTCGACCCGCCACGCGCGCCCGGGCGTCATCCAGACGGCGAACGTCTCTGCCCAGTCCTCGTCCGGGTGCTTCTGCGCGTACCAGCCGGGCAGGTGGACGACGTGCCGGCGGCTGAACGGGATCGGCCGGTAGCCCTCGTGGTAAGGCGCGTCGATCGGGCCGAATCGCTCGATCCACTCCGGCTCGCCGTACAGGCGATAGGCGTAATTGACGACGTGCCCCATCTCGTGGCGGAGGTAGCGCAGGCAATCCGCCCGGGAGACGCCCTCGACGTGCCCGGTGCGCGCGCCGTGGAGCGCCGTCAGGTCGGGCCTCGCCAGGTAGAACGGGATGCCGATCGAGATCGTGTTGAACGGGACTCCCCACTCCGTGGAGAGGTAGAAGCGCGGGCGGACCCGGCGGATCCCGGCGAGATCGAGCTCCGCCGTGAACTCCGCGATGACGGCCTCGAGGCGCGTCCCCGCGATGGTGAGGCCGAGATCCCGGAGCGGCACCGGCCCGAGGGCGGCCTCGTGAAAGGCGGGCTCGGTCGGGGGCGCGGCTGCGGCCATGGCGCCAGCATACCGCCGCGCCGGCGCAGGCGCTCGCCGTCGCGGGCGGCCGATCGGGCGCGCGGCGGCGTGGTCCTGCTTGCGCCGGAGCAGCGGATCATCACCGGTTGCTGCCGGGGCAGCAGCGCGCGCGCGGGCGGCCTCGCCGAGCGCGCGCGGCGGCGCGGCACGGGCGTTGCTGACGCTGACGAGCGTGGGCGCCGCGGACACGCGGCGACGGCTGCCGATCGCTGGGGCGGATCACCAGGCCTGATTCGAGCCGTCCACGAGGTCAAGCTGCGTTCCTTCATCGACAAGAACCGCTTTCTTCTGGTGTTCGCCGCGCTGTCCTCGGTCATGGGCATCAGCGTCGGCGTCGCCAAGGTGACCACGACGCTCTACGCGATGGAGCTCAGGGCGAACGAGGCGCTGCTCGGGCTCATCGCCGGGTCGCAGAGCGTCGGGGTGCTGCTCATGAGCATCCCGATCGGGCTCCTCGTCGATCACCTCGGGCCCTCGCGGCTGTTCGTGCTGGGGAGCCTCGTGGCGGGGACCATCTACATGGCCTTGCCGGCGGTCCCGTCTCCGGTGTTCCTGCTGGTCTGCACGACGGCGATCAGCTTCTTCATGCCGCTGCGCTTCGTCTCGCTGAGCACCGTGTTCATGCAGCAGCTCGAGACGGTGGGTGAGGGCAAGGCGGGCTGGTACCGCGGCACCCATATGGTCGGCATGTTCCTGCTGGGCCCCATGCTCGCGGCCACGCTCACCAAATCCCTGGGCTTTCAGGGCACCTACTGGCTCATCGGGGCGAGCTTCCTCGTCACGGTCTTCATGTCGCCGATCGTCTTCGGTCGCTATGCGGCGCGGTCCACCCCCCGGAGGGCGCTCCGCCTCTCCGGCGTCCGGTCCGATCTCGGCCTGCTCGCGCAGGATATCGAGCTGCGCGGCGTGTGCATGATCGAGTTCGCGGCCCAGTCGGTCAACTCGTTCTTCATGTTCTTCATCATCCCGATCGGCGTCGCCGTCGCCCACCTGACGGCGGCCGAGGCCTCGGGGCTGCTCGCGTGGCAGGGCGTGACCTACATCTTCGCGCTGTTCGCGCTGGGCGGCCTGGTCGGCCGGGTGGGGCACGAGCGCATCTACCTCACCAGCCTCGTCCTCGTCCCGAGCGCGCTCCTCTTGCTCGGCCTCTCGGGCGAGCTGAACCTGCTCCGCGCCGGCGGCCTGATCCTCGGCCTCGGGCTCGGCCTCTTGCAGATCGCGAACCTCACCCGCATCGCCCGCATCGGCGCGCGCGTGGGGCGGGGGAAGGTGGCCGGCCTGCACGCCCTGGTGGGGCCGTCGGGAGGCCTGTTCGGCAGCACCGTGGGCGGCCTCGTGGGCAAGAGCCTCGGACTCCAGTCGATGTTCCTGCTCCTGTCCGTGCTCTTCGGGCTGCTCCTCGCGCTGGCGCGCAGGACGTCGAGCGCGGTGGCCGCGGCGCACCCCGCCCCGACCGAGCCGGCGGCCGCCGAGTGAGCGTGAGCCGAGAGGCACAGCGCGCGCCGTCGACGATGTCCCACGAGGAGAGGGACGATCCAGATCACGCGCCGACCCACGGCGCACACAGAGGCCTTGCACCCATGCGCGAATTCGAACCGTCTGCTCCGTTCACCGCAACCCGCCGCGCGTTCGTGGCGGCGCTCTGCGCCGCGCTCTCGCTCGCGGCCTGCTCGAAGGTCGAGCCGGGCGGCGGTCAGGGCGACAGGGCCGCGGGCGATTACGAGGTGCTGGAGCTGCGCCATCAGGGGTTCGCCGGCGTGGTCTCGGTGCCCGAGCTGGCAGAGGACCTCGGGTATCTCGCCCCGCTCAAGCTCAGCTACGTCGGCAACACGATCAGCGGGCCGCAGGACATCCAGACGGTGGTCACCGGCGACACCGATTTCGGGCAGGCGTTCAACGGCGCGGTGATCAAGCTGATCGCCGCCGGGGCGCCGCTCCGGGCGGTGGTGGGCGGCTACGGGGTCGACGCCAAGCGCTGGAGCGGCTTCTACGTGACCGAGGACAGCGCCATCCGGTCGCCGCGCGACCTCGTGGGCAAGAAGGTCGCGATGAACACGCTGGGCGCGCACCACGAGTTCATGCTGAAGGAGTACCTGTCGCGCAGCGGGCTGACGAGCGCCGAGATCGCGCAGGTCACGCTGGTGGTGCTGCCGCCCGTGAGCGCGGAGCAGGCGCTCCGGCAGAAGCAGGTCGACGTCGCGGTCCTCGGCGACATCCTGCGCGACAAGGCGCTCGAGCGCGGCGGCATCCGCGCGCTGTTCTCGGATTTCGAGCTGTTCGGCGAGTTCACCGCCGGCAGCTACGTGCTGAAGAGGCGCTTCCTCGAGGAGAGCCCGAACAGCGCCCGCAAGTTCGTGGAGGCCGTGGCGCGCGCCGTCGAGTGGGCGCGGAGCACCCCGCGCGAGGAGGTGGTGGCCCGCCTGCAGCGCATCATCGAGCGGCGGGGCCGCAACGAGGACGCGTCGGCGGTGAAGTACTGGACCAGCATGGGCGTCGCCGGCAAGGGGGGGCTCCTGTCGTCCAAGGAATATGAGGTCTGGATCGACTGGCTGGTGAAGGACGGCGAGCTGAAGCCGGGCCAGATCAAGGCCGAGGACCTGTATACGAACCAGCTCAACCCGTTCGCCGCGCCACCGGTCCAGTGACGGCGCCGCACGGGCGCGCCCCTGCCGCTACCACTTGCGGTAGGGGAGGAACTTGCCGTGCATCACCACGCGCACGCGGTCGCCCTTGGGATCGGGCAGTTTGTCGATGCTCATCTCGAAGTCGATGGCGCTCATGATGCCGTCGCCCATCTTCTCGTGGATCAGCGCCTTCAGCGTCGTGCCGTACACCTGCACGATCTCGTGGAAGCGGTAGATGAGCGGGTCGGTCGGCGGGGTCGGGCCGAGGGAGCCCTTCGACGGCGGCACCTGGAGCAGGAGCACCTCCTCCTGGCTGAGGCCGAGCAGGTTGCCGGCCGCGGCCGCCTCGTCGGCGCTCATGCATTGCTGCCCGAGCAGCGCCGAGGTGGTCCACACCTCGCTGCGCCCCACCGCCTCGGCCAGCTGCTTCCAGGTCAGCTTGCGCTCCAGCTTCGCTGCGACGATCCGCTCCACCAGGTCCATGCGCGTCATGGCGCCATGGTACACGGCGGCAGGTTTCGTGGAGCGCTCGGGAGCGTGAAATTGAGGGGCCCATCCGCGAGGTCTGGCCCGTGCTCCGCGACGTGGAGCGGCTCGTGGAGGCCGTCCGACGAGCCGCCGAGGCGGCGCCCGTCACTTGAGGGCGCGGCGCCTCGTCACTTGAGGACCTCGACCGCCATACCGTCGGTCAGCTCCGCGCTCGCGAGCTTCACGATCCGCTCGCTCCCGTCGAGCCCGGTCGACACATGGATCGTCGCGCCCGTGTCGCGCTCGACCGTGATGGGCGCGAAGCGGATCTTGCTCCCGGGATCCACGACGGCCACGCGGAGCCCCTTGGCGTCGTTGTAGAGCGCCGTCGCCGGGATCTCGAGCACGCGGTGCGGCGTGGGCAGGGTCAGCGCGACCTCGGCGTACATGCCCGCGAGGAGCCGCCCGTCGGGGTTCGGCACCCGCACCTCCGTGTTCATCGTCCGCGTCGCCGCGTCGAGCGCGCCGGCCGTCCGCGCGATCGTGCCCTGGAACGGCTGCCCCGCGAACTCGCGCACCGTGACCTTCGCCGGCGCGTCGACGCGCACGCTGGGCGCCACGTCCTGCGGGACGCCCACGAAGACGCGCACCGGGTCGGTCGCCGCGATCCGGAACAGCGGCGTCCCGTTGCCCGCCGTGACCAGCGCGCCGCGGTCGATCGTCCGCGAGGTGACCGTCCCCGCGAACGGCGCGGCGATCTTCGCGAACTTCTTGAGGTCCAGGATGCGCTGGATGTTCGCCTGCTGCGCGGTGATCGCGGCCCGCGCCACGGTGACGCTCGCCTCGGCGACGTGCGCCTGGCCCTGCCGCTGCTCGAGCTCCTCCTGCGGCGCCACGCCCGCGGGGACGAGCTGCTCGTAGCGCTGCACGCTCGACCGCGACAGGTCGCGGTTCGCCTGCGCCTGCACGAGGCCGGCGTTCGCCTGCACGAGCTGGGCGCGGGCCTGCGCGAGCTCCTGATCGAGCTCGGGCGTATCGATCTCGGCGAGGATCTGCCCCTCCTCGACCTTGTCGCCGATATCGACGCTCCACTTGCGCACGTAGCCGCTCACGCGCGGGTAGACGACCGTCTCCTCGAGGGGCTGGATGCTCCCCGGCAGGACGAGCGCCCGGTCGCTCGACACCGGCTGCGGCGAGACGACCACGACGCGCGGGGCGGCGCCCTCGGCGGCCCGCACGCTCTCCTCGAGCGCGGCGCGGGCGCTCCGGCGGGGCAGGTAGGCCGCCGCGAACGCCGCCCCGAGCGCGACGGCGAGGCCCACGCCGATGGCGAGGCCGCGCGTGCGCGTCATCGCGGCGGGCTGCGGCAGATCGAAGCCGAGATCGTCGGCGGGAGGGGCCGGAGGCGGGGTCTGGGCAGGGCGTTCGGGGGAGCTCATAGGTCCTCAGCGAGCGTGTCTCTGGCCGGAGTCTTGCTCCGGAGGACGCTGTACATCACCGGCACGAAGAAGAGCGTGCTCAGCGTGGCGACGAGCAGGCCGCCGATGACCGCGCGGCCGAGCGGGGCGTTCTGCTCGCCGCCCTCGCCGAGGCCGAGCGACATCGGCAGCATGCCGAAGATCATCGCGAGCGCGGTCATGAGCACCGGCCGGAGGCGCGTCATGCCCGCGGCGAGCGCCGCGGTGGGGGCGTCGCGGCCCAGCTTGCGCTGGTCGTTCGCGAACGTCACGACGAGGATGCTGTTCGCCGTCGCGACGCCGACGCACATGATCGAGCCCATCAGCGCGGGCACGCTCAGCGTCGTGTGCGTCACGAAGAGCATCCACGCGATGCCGGCCACCGCGCCCGGGAGCGCCATCAGGATGATGAGCGGGTCGAGCCACGACTGGAAGTTCACGACCATCAGCAGGTACACGAGCACGACCGCGAAGAGCAGCCCGTAGCCGAGGCCGGTGAACGAGGAGTCCATGCTCTCCGCCTGCCCCTTGACGGTCACCTTCGTCCCGCGCGGCAGCTCGGGCCTGAGCTCGTCGATGACGCGCGAGACCGCGCCCGCGACCGAGCCGAGGTCGGTGCCGTCGACGTTCGCCTGCACGTCGAAGGTCCGCGCGACGTTGTAGTGGGTGATGTTCGCCGGCCCGGTCGAGCGCGACAGCGACGCGACGTTCGACAGGAGCTGGGGGCGGCCGTCGCCCGTCGACAGCGGCGTCGCGTTCACGTCGTCGATCGAGCCGATCGCGTACTGGGGCGTCTGCACGGCGACGAGGTACTGCACGCCGCGCTTGTCGAGCCAGTAGGTCGGCGACGTCTGCCCGCTCGACGAGAGCGAGACGAGGACGTCGCTCGCCACGTCGCGCTGGCTGAGCCCCAGCTGGTCGGCCATGGTGCGGTCGACGTCGATGCGGAGCTGCGGCCGCGCCGGCACCTGCGCGAGGTGCACGTCCACCGCGCCGGGGATCCGCTCCATGCGATCGGCGATCCGCCGCGCGACCGCGTAGGTCTCGTCCTCCTTGCCGATCGGGCCCACGACCTGGACGTTGATGGGCGCCGCGAGGCCGAAGTTCAGCACCTGCGTCGAGATGTCGGGGGCGAGGAAGAAGAACGTCGTGTCGGGGTACGCCGCGTTCAGCCTCTCGCGGAGCTTGCGCACGTAGCCGGCGGTCGGCTTGTGGTGCTCCTCGAGCGCGATGAAGATCTGCCCGTCGGCCGACGAGATCTGCGCGCCCTCGCTCAGCGACAGGTTGATGCCGCTCGCCGGGATCCCGATGGTGTCGAGCATCGTGCGGATCTCGCCCGGCGGGATCACCTTGCGGATGGTCTCCTCGATCTGCGCGAAGTGGCGCTCGCTCTCCTCGAGGCGGGTGCCCGGCGCGCCGCGCACGTGGAGCTTGATGAGCCCGGCGTCGACGCTCGGGAAGAAGTCGCGGCCGAGGAGCGGGATCAGCGCGACCGAGGCGGCGACGAAGGCGAGGAACGCCCCGACGAACCCGGCGCGGTGCGCGAGCGCCCACGCGAGCCACCCGCCGTAGGCCGCCCGCAGCCGGTCGAAGGCGCGGTTGAACGCGGCGAAGACGCGCCCGAACACGCTCTTCGGCTTCGACGTGGGTCGGGGATCGGCGTTCGCCGTCCCCTCCGGGTGATGCCCGTGGGCGTGCTCCGCCGCCTCGCGCTCGAGCAAGAGGCGCACGAGGGTGGGGACGAGCGTCCGCGACAGGAAGTACGACATGAGCATGGCGAAGACGACCGCCAAGGCCATGGGCACGAAGAGCGACTTCGCGGCGCCGGTGATGAACGCCACCGGCACGAAGACGATGCAGATGCAGAGCGTCGAGACGAGCGCCGGGACGGCGATCTCCTGCGCGCCGTCGACGATCGCGCGGATGAACGGCTTGCGCTGCCCGAGGTTCCTGTGGATGTTCTCGATGGCCACGGTCGCGTCGTCGACCAGGATGCCGACCGCGAGCGCCATGCCGCCGAGCGTCATCACGTTGAGCGTGTGGCCGAGGGCGTCGAGCGCGATGATCGAGACGAGGATCGAGAGCGGGATGCTGATGACGACGATGAGCGTGCTGCGCCAGCTCCCGAGGAACAAGAGGATCATGAGCGCGGTGAGCCCCGCGGCGATGAGCGCCTCGTGCACGACCCCGTCGACCGCCGCGCGGACGAACACCGACTGATCGAAGAGCAGCGAGACCTTGAGCTCCTTCGGGAGCTTCTCCAGCGTGCTCGGCAGCATCGCGTGGATGCGCGACGTGACGTCGAGCGTGCTCGCGCTCCCGTTCTTGAGGATGCTGAGGAGCACGCTGCGCTTGCCCTCGACGTGCACCATGTTCGTCTGCGGCGCGTTCCCGTCGCGGACGCTCGCGACGTCGCGGAGGTATACGGTCCTCCCGTTCACCGTCTTGAGCGGCAGCTTGCCGAGCTCCTCGAACGCCTCGGGGCTGCTGTTCATGATGACGGGGTACTCGTTCTCCCCCATCTTCGCCGTGCCGGAGGGCAGGATGACGTTCTGCACGCCGAGGGCGGCGTTCACGTCGCGCGGCGACAGCCCCCAGGCGAAGAGGCGCTGCGGGTCGATGTCGACCATGATCTGGCGCTGCTTGCCGCCGTAAGGCCAGGGGATCTGCGTGCCCCGGATCGTGGCGATGTCGGCCCGGATGAAGTTGACCGCGTAATCGAAGAGCTGCTGCTCGCTCAGCGACTCGCTCTCCAGCGCGGCCTGGAGGATGGGCACGCTGGAGGCGCTGTAACGGATGACGAGCGGCGGGCTGATGCCGGGCGGCATCATGCGGATGGCGGTCTGCGAGACCGCCGTCACCTGCGCGGTGGCGGCCTCGATGCTGGCGCCCGGCTGGAGGAAGATCTTGATGATCGAGATGCCGGTGAGCGACTGGCTCTCGATGTGCTCGATGTCGTTGACTGTGGTCGTGAGGAAGCGCTCGTAGTTGTTGACGATGCGCTTCTCCATCTCCTCGGGGGGGAGGCCGCCGTAGTTGAAGATGACGGACAGGACCGGGATGTCGATGTCGGGGAAGATGTCCGTCGGCATCCGGGTGATGGTGAACACGCCCAGGATGACGATGAGCATCGACATCACGATGAACGTGTACGTACGTTGCAGCGCGATCCGGACGAGCCACATGGGCGGCCAATTCCCGTCCCCCTCCAGGGTGCCCCGGACGGGGCCGCCGGAGGGCAGGCTCCGCATTTAGGGTGCCCCTGACGTTCGTCCAATCTATTATTTCGTATCAGACGATACCTTCAAGGTATGGACCTGCGCCACCTCCGGTACTTCACGGCCGTCGCCGAGGAGCGGCACTTCGGCCGCGCGGCGCAGCGGCTCGGCATCGCCCAGCCCCCGCTGAGCCGGCAGATCCAGGATCTCGAGTCCGAGCTCGGGTTCTCGCTCTTCGACAGGTCGCGGCGGCGCGTCGAGCTGACGCCCGCGGGCGTGGTCTTCCTGGCCCACGTGCGGCGGGTCTTCGACGCGCTCGACCTCGCGGTGCACGAGGCCAGGCGCGCGAGCGTCGGCGAGACCGGGCGCCTCGTGGTCGGGTACCTGTCGTCGCTCGCCTACAGCGGCATCACGGAGCTGGTCCGCGCCTTCCGCACCGATTTCCCGTCGGTGGAGCTCGCGCTGCGCGAGATGCCGCCGCAGGAGCAGATCGAGGCGCTCAAGGACGGGCGCATCGACGTCGGCTTCGTGAGGGCGCCGCTCAACGACCCGCGGCTCGCCTCCGAGTGCGTCCGGCGCGAGCCGCTCCTGGTCGCCCTGCCTGCGGATCACCCGCTCGCCGGGCGCAGGCGCATCCCGCTCGAGCTCCTGTCGCGCGAGCCGTTCGTCGTGTTCCCGCGCCAGCGCGGGTCGGCCTTCTTCGACCTCGTGGTGGGGCTGTGCCGCGAGGCGGGCTTCACGCCGCGCATCGTGCAGGAGGCGCTGCACCTCGACATCCTGAGCCTCGTGGCGGCGGGCTTCGGCGTCTCTATCCTGCCGGAATCCATCAAGAATATCCGGCGCGGGGGGCTCGCGCTCCGGCCGATCGTGGGCGCGCCGGTCACGGACCTCCTGCTCGCGTGGCGGGCCGACGACGCCTCGCCCACGCTCGGGCAGTTCCTCTCGTTCGTGCGGCGCGTGGGCGTCAGCAAGAGCAAGCCGAGCGCGGCGCGCCGCGCTCCCGGCGAAGGCGAGCGCGACCCGGGGGCCCACGGGGCGGGGCCGGGCGTGGAGGGGTAGAGGAGCGGCGGGGCCTCAATCGTATTGGGAGCAGCTCGTGACCTTTTGCTCGAACGAGTCGCACACTGCCAAGCACACGTCGACGGCGCGCCGGCAACAGCCGGCCTCGGTGCACTGCCCAGCGATCGCGGCGAACCCGCCGTTGCACCGGGCCACCCAGCGAGGGCAATCCTCGACGGTGTTGCACCCGATGGGCTCCTCGTCGCACTCGTCGCCTCCGCACCCGCTGGTGCTGGTGACGAGCACGCCGATGTGCATCGCGACGGCCGCGAACGCCGTCGCGGCGGACAGACGTACCAGGGTCGACATGGCTTCCTCTTCCTCCCGGGGCGCAGCGTCGTCCACCCGGCGCGATCAGGTCAACGGCAATGTGGACCCATGCAGGGCGAGGTCGGTTCAATCTCGCGCTGGCGACCCTTTCCGGGGAACGCCGGCTTTTGCCGGGCCATGTGCGCGGCGGCTCAGGCGCGGGGCATCCGCGGCGCGATGAGCGGCTGCCGCCTGCGGCGCAGCGACGAGAGCGCGCTGCCGAGGGTCGGGTAAAGCGTCATCCCCGCGAGGTCGATGCCGAGGTGGGTGAACTCCTGCGCCACCTGCGGCCGCATCCCCACGACGATGACCTCGGCGCCGAGCAGGATGGCGGCGCGGGCCGTCTTCGTCAGCGACGCCGCGACCTGCATGTCGGCGAAGGGCACGCCGGTGATATCCATCAGCAACACCTCGGCTTCCTGGCGGCTGAGCTCCGCGAGCACCACCTCGAGCACGTGGCTCGCGCGCTCCGGATCGATGGCCCCGACGAGCGGCACGAGCAGCACCCCCTCGTCGAGCGGGATGACCGGGCACCCGAGCCGGCGCACGGCGTCGGCGAGGGCGCGCTCGCGCTCGTAGGCGGCGCGCGACCGCTTCTCCTGCTCGATCAGCGATTCGATCAGCGAGGCGCGCTCGAACGCCGCGGTCAGCATCGCCACCCACATGTCCATGTCCCGGTGATCCAGCCCGAGCGGGCTGCTCACCGGGGCGCAGATGGCCAGGACGCCGCGGTCCTCGCCCTGGCTGCGGAGCGGGATGAGCCGGATGACGTGGTCGCCGTCGTACTGGACGGCCGCTGGCAGCCAGCCGCCGCGCGGGAACTCCGCCGCCGCGACGCGCGTGCCCGCCGCCGGCGCGGCGGCCTCCTGGCCGGGGCAGGAGCTCTCGACGATCCGCAGCGTCGGCCCTTCGTCTCCCGGGTCTTCCCACACGGCGAGGCAGCCCCAGCTCATCTGCACCGCGGAGAGCCAGCTCAGTTTGCTCCCGCCGTTGTCCGCGTGCTCCAGCAGCGTCTCCCGGACAACAAGGTTGATGTCGAGGAGGCTGTTCAGGTAATCGGCGCGGGCCGCCTCGATCGCCACCCGGCCCTGCATCATGTCGTGGCGCGCCCTCCGGATGTACGCCGTGACGCGCCGCTGGGCCGCGGCGTCCTCCGCGCCGCGGAGCATGGACTGGCCCGCTCGTTCCAGGCGATCGATCATGGCGAGGAGCAGATCGATATGGGGCATCTGCTCCGCGGCCTCGCGCCACGCCCGCTCCAGCGCCGCCGGCGGGGGGCCGGGCTTTCCCTGGGCGGCCGCCTCGAGCCCGCGGACCACCTCCGTCACGCCGGGCCACGACTCCGCCGGCGGCGCGCTCCGGTCGGGCGCCGACGAGAAGGTCGCGAGGGCGACCAGCTCCCGGGCGAGCGCGTCGGCCTGGTCCGCGGCGCCGTCGGCCGGCGCGGGCGCCTCGCGCTCGGCCGGCGCCGGCGAGCAGCCGCAGGAGCGGCGCAGGACCAGGAGCGTCGGCGCGATGTGCCCCGCGCTCGGGACATCCCGTCCGGCGAGGCGATCGATGAGCAGCTGGGCGGCCGTCCTGCCGATCCAGTCGAACCGCTGGCGGACCGTCGTCAGAGGCGGCGAGGCGTACCTGGCCGCCTCGATGTCGTCGAAGCCGACGAGGGCGAGGTCCTCGGGGACGCGGAGGCCTGTCTCGGCGAGCGCGTCGATGATCCCGAGCGCCCCCTGGTCGGTGGCCATGAACATCGCGGTGCAGGACACGCCCGATTCGAGGAGGCGTTGCGCGGCGAACCGCCCGCCGGCCCGCTCGTTGTTCGGGAGCTCGAAGACGAGGGCGGGATCGAACGGAATCCCGCCCTCGTCGAGCGCGTCCCGGTAGGCCTGGAAGCGCTGCCGGATATCCTCATGCGCCATGTGGCCCGCGAAGGCGATCCGCCTGTGCCCGTGATCGATGAGGTGGCGCACGGCCGCCAGGGCGCCGCCGTGGTTGTCGGGCAGGACGTACGGGCAGCGCCCGTCGCTGGAGCGCGCGCTGAGGGTCACGACCGGCCGGCCGTCGTCGAGGAAGAGCTCGATGTCCGTCGGATCGATGAGGGCGATCCACCCGTCGATCTGGTCGCGCGCGAGCTCGAGCCTGTGAACGTCTCGCGGCGGCGATTTGACGGCGATCACGCGATATCCAGAGTGCCTTGCCGCCGACTGGATACCTCCAAGCACCTCGCAGAAATAGGTTCCCCAGATGTCGTGGCACGTGAGGCCGATGGCTCTATCGAGCGACATGGTGGCAGAATCCTCGGTGGTCCAGAGCTCCGGCATTCCGCCGCGTCGCTGTCATCAACAGGACCGTGTAGCACGGAACGCGCGCGTCCTGCCGCGCGGTGGGAGCGTGTCAGTTCGCTAGCTCGCCGGTAAACTTTCCGGTCATCGGATCGCGGAAGGTGCCGAGTGTCGTCGCGCTGACGTACGCGAGATGACGGCGAGCGCCGGGCGAGCTCTCTTGCGCTGTGCCCGCGGCGCGCGCCGGCCGGGGCTCAGGCGCCGTGCGGCGAGCGTTGCTCGGAGTCGCCCGTGAACGGGAATGCCTGCTGCTCGAGGGGCACCCGCCCCTTGCGCTTCTGCCGGCGCTGCGGCGCCTCGGGCTCGGCCGGCGCCGCCTCGATCCGCTCGGCGCAGCGCGGGCAGAGCGCCGGCGGAGCGTCGTCCGATTCCGGCGCGGCGGCGGGCGGCGGCGGCTCCGGCGCGGCGGCGGGCTGCGGGGGCGCGAGCGGCTCCGGCTCCTCCCGCTCGAACTCGGCGCGGCCGCGCGCGTGCTCGGCGGTGACCAGGGCCCGGAGGGCGCGGGCGGCGGCGCGGTGCTCGGCGGCGGCCCGGCGCAGGCGCGCCACGAGCTCGAGCGCCGCGCGCGTCGGCGCGTGGAAGCGGGCGCGCTCGCGGTGCGCGCAGCCGTCGTGCGCGCCGCCGCCGCTGCCGCAATCGATGCAGATCCGCTCGAGCGACGGCGGCCCTCCCGCGGCGGCGAACGCCTCGTCCGCCGCGGTGTCGTCGGGCGGGATCGCGTCGACGGGTTCCTCGTCGAGCGGCAGGTCTTCGACGACGACGGCGGCGGCGGCCTTGCGGGAGCGCATGCCTGTCGGCTAGCAGATGAATGAACGGATGTACAGTGCGGGCGCCGTGATAGCGTGCTGCCATGATCCTTCTGCTGACGCCGTTCGCGCAGAGGAGCGCGCCGACGCGGCCAGCGCGGCGCTTCCGGCGCGCGGCCTGCCTCGCGGGGGCGGCCGCGGCCTGCCTTGCGCTCGGCTGCCAGGGCATCCTCGGCATTCACGACGTCTCGCGCGACGGCGCCGGCGGCGCCATCGGCGGTGGTGACGGCGGCGCCGCGCCGGGCGAGGGCGGGGGCGGGAGCGGCGGCGGACCCGCGCAGGGCAGCGGCGGCGGGGTGCCCCAGTCCGGCTTCTCGATCGCGCTCGACCCGGCGGCCGCGCGCGTGGTGCGCGGCGGCTCGGAGGAGCTCGCGGTCACCGTGACGCGCTCGGGCGACTTCGCGGGGGATGTCGAGCTGTCGCTGTCGGATCTGCCGAGCGGGGTCACGGCGAGCCCGGTCGTGGTCCCGGGCGGCGACACCACCGGCGTGCTCACGCTGGCCGCGGAGCCGCTCGCGATCGTGGGCAGCGCCGCGCCCTCGCTCCGGGCCAGCGCGCCCGGGGAAGAGGACCAGCTGCTGCCGGTCTCGCTCCTCGTCGCCGACCCGCCGGGGACGCTCGATCAGTCGTTCGACGGCGACGGGATCGCCTCCAGCGGCACGTCTCACGAGGGGCGCGCCGTCGTCGTCCAGGACGACGGCAAGATCGTCGTCGCCGGCGTCGACGGGAACACCTGGGGGCTCGCGCGCTTCCTGCCGAGCGGCGCGCTCGATCCCGAGTTCGGCACAGGGGGCCTCGTCGTCGGGCAGGAGGGCTCGGTCAAATCGCTGGCCCTGCAGCCGGACGGGCGCATCGTGGCGGTCGGGACGCGCAGCGGCCAGCTCGCGGTCGTCCGGTTCAACGCGAGCGGCGGGCTCG
Source organism: Sorangium sp. So ce836 (assembly GCF_028553905.1). Taxonomy (NCBI): domain Bacteria; kingdom Pseudomonadati; phylum Myxococcota; order Polyangiales; family Polyangiaceae; genus Sorangium; species Sorangium sp. So ce836. The sequence continues at coordinate 2,665,337 of NZ_CP102233.1, forward strand.
ACCAGGCCTTTGGCGCGAGCGGGGTCGCGACGATCGATCGCGCCTGGATCAGCGGCTCGGAGGGCTTCGACGTCGCCGTCCTGCGCGATGGCTCGATCGTCGCCGTCGGCGTCGGGAACCCGGGCAACCGCGGCATCGCCGTGAGGCTCTCTTCCACGGGCGACTTCGACCGCGGGTTCGCCGGCTCGGGCCTCTTCTCGATGGATGAGCGACCGCTGCACTCGGTCGCGATCGGCGGAGGCGATCGAATCGTCGCCGGAGGGACGGAGAGGACCGATGGCCCCACCTTCCTGGCGGCGCGGCTCGATCCCGACGGGGAGCTCGATCCGGGCTTCGGAGCTGGCGGCGTCGCCTACCTCGCGCAGACGCCGTACAACGACGCCGACCTCGCCCTCGGGAGCGACGGCAAGCCGGTCCTCGTGGGCTATGCGCTGGACGGCGTGAACGATTATGCGTTCGCGCGCTTCACCGCGGATGGCTCGGCGGACACGACGTTCGGCGGGAGCGGCATGGTGAACGCGAGCGGAGGCGGGAAGCCTTATGTGCGAGGCTACGGCGTCGCCCTCCAGGCCGACGGCAAGCTCCTCGGCGCGGTCGCGGGCGGCACCGTGAACTCGGGCATCACGGCCTCGATCCTCCGGCTCCTGCCGGACGGCACGGCGGACGCCGGGTTCGGCGCCTCGGGCGCCGTCGTGCTGGACGACTTCCCGGAGACAAACCACCTCTACGCCGTCACCGTCCAGCGCGACGGCCGCATCGTGGCCGTGGGCAAGCGATCGAGCCTGGGGCTCATGGTGGTGCGAATCTGGGATTAGCTCGCCGCGGCGCGCGCTCGGCGCTCACCCCTCCCGCAAGAGCCCGTACCGGGCGAGCTTCCGGTACAGCGTCGTCCTCGGGATCCCGAGGCTCCGCGACACCTCGCACACGTTCCAGCGGGCGAGAGCGAGCGCGGCGCGGATCCGCTCCGCCTCGGCGCCGCGGTAGTCCGCGCGCGACCGGGCCCGCGGCGCGGGCGCCGCCGCCGGCAGCTGGATGTCGGCGGGGCCGATCTCCGGGCCCGGCGCGAGCACGCACGCGCGCGAGAGGACGTTCTCGAGCTGCCTCACGTTGCCGGGCCAGCCGTACGACATGAGCCGCCGGAGCGCGCCCCGCGACAGCCGGAAGGCCGGGCGGCCCTGGCGCGCCGAGAGCTTCTCGACGATCGCCTGCGCGATCGCCGGGATGTCGTCCGGGCGCTCGCGGAGCGGCGGCAGGCGGATCTCGATGACGCTGACCCGGTAGTAGAGATCCTCGCGAAAGCGCCCCAGCGCGACCTCCTCCCGCAGATCCCGGTTCGTCGCGCAGACGACCCGCACGTCGGCGACGGGGACGCTCCGGTCCGAGCCCACCGGGCGGATCGAGCGCTCCTGGAGCGCGCGGAGCAGCTTCGCCTGCACGCCGATCGGCGTGTCCCCGAGCTCGTCGAGGAACAGCGTGCCGCCCCGCGCCGACAGGAACAGGCCGCCGTGGTCCCGGACGGCGCCGGTGAAGGCGCCCTTCACGTGGCCGAAGAGCTCCGACTCGAGCAGCGCCTCGGGCAGCGCGGCGCAGTTGACCGCCACGAACGGCCCGCCCCGCCGGGGCCCGCCCGCGTGGATGGCGCGCGCGACGAGCTCCTTGCCGGTGCCGCTCTCGCCCGTCACCGTCACCGTCACGTCGCTCTCCGCCACGCGCTCGCAGAGCGCGAGCACGGCGCGCATCGGGGCGCTCCTCCCCGCGATCTCCGGGAAGTCGCGGCGCGCGTCCGCGCGGGTCCGCTCGAGCTCGTGCGAGAGCCGCTCGATCTCGTCCGCCTGCGAGCGCATGAGCTCCGCGACCCGGCGCTGCTCCTCCTCGAGGGCCCGGGTGCGCTCCCTGAGCTCGGCCATCAGCCGGCCGTTGTGCAGCGCGACCGCGATCTGGTCCGCGAAGGCGCCGAGCAGATCCGCGTCGCCCTCCGCGAACTTGCCGCGCTGGAACCGGTTGTCGAGGTAGACGGCGCCGAGCACCGCGCCGTGCGCGCGGATCGGCACGCACACGATCGACCGGAGCCGCAGGGCGTGCACCGACGCGCTCCCGTGGAACCGCGCGTCGGCCAGCGCGTCGACCGTGAGCACCGCCTCCCCGCGCTCGACCACCCGCTTGGCGATCCCGTGGCTGAACTTGAGCTGGCTCTTGCCGACGCGCTCGCGATCGAGGTTCCGCGCGACCGCGACCTCGAGCTTGACCTTCGCTTGCCCTCCGGGGGAATCGGGGGGATTGCGCGGATCGCGTGGATCGCGTGCAGCCGACGTGAGGATCACGAACCCCCGCTCGGCGCCGGTCAGCTCGATGGCCGCGTCCATGGCGAGGCGGAGCACCTCCTCGGCGTCGAGCGTCGAGCTCAGGCGCCGGTTGATCTCGAGGAGCTTCATCACGAGCTCCATGCGGGCCGCCGGCCGCGCGGGACCGCCGCGGAGCGCGGCCCGCCGGGGGTGCCGCCAGAAGACCTCGGCGAGCTCCGCCGGGAGCGTGCTCCCGATGCGCTCCCAGCACTCGATCGCGGCCGTGCGGTGCCGCTCGGCCAGCGCCGTCGCCGCCCTCTGGCGGAGCACCTCGGCGGACACCTCCTCGTGCTTCGCGTGGAGCTCGAGCTGCGCGACCTGCGCCACGAGGCCCGCGCCCCGCTGCACCTGCTCCAGGGCCGCGCCCGGGTCGCCGAGGGCCAGCGCGAGCTCCGCGCCCGCCGTCGCGCGGCGGAGCGCGAGGTCGGCCGCGTCGATCTCCCGGAGCAGCGCCGCGGCCTCGGCCAGCCGCGCGCCGGCCGCGGCGCTGTCGCGCGCCGCGAGCGCGACCTCGGCGGCGTGGAGGGTCGCCTCGCACGCCTCGCGCTTCGAGCCGCGCGCCGCGTGGCCCGCGCGGGCCTCGTCGAGCAGCCGCGCCGCCTCGCCGAGCGCGCCGCGCGCCGCCGCGATCTCCGCGGCGAGCCCGAGCGCCGCCGCGGCGATCTCCTCGGGGACCTTCGCGCCGTCGGGCGCGCGCAGGCGCGCGAGGCCGAGCTCGGCGCGATCGAGCAGGCCGACGTCCGCGTGGATCTTGGCCAGGTTGAAGCGCAGGGTGGCCTCGGTCCGCTCCTTGGCGAAGGCGATCGCCGCCCGCAGCCCGCGCTCGTAGCAGCGCAGCGCCGCGCCCCAGTCGCCGAGCTGGTGCCGCGCCGTCCCCAGGTTCAGCGCGGCGGTCGCGAGCAGGTCCCCGAGGCCCTCGGCCTCGGCGAGGTCGAGCGCCTCCTGGAACCCGCGCGCCGCGAGGGCCGCGTCCCCGGCGCGGTAGGCGTGGAGCGCGTGGTAGCTGAGCGTGCGGGCGCGGGCGCGGGGCGAGTCCGACGCGGGCCGCAGCGCGACGGCGCGCGCGAGGCTCTGGAGGGCGCCCTCCTGGTCGCCGAGGTAGCCGAGCGCGAGGCCCAGCGTCTCGGCGAGCTCCGCCGCGGCCGAGGCGTCGCGGCCCGCCGCGAGGTCGCCGCCGCCCTCGGCCGCCGCGAGGTCGCCGCCGCCGTCGGCCGCCGCGAGCGCGCCCTGCGCCTCGCGCCGGGCCTCGTCGTAGCGGCCGAGGCGCAGCAGGCAGCGCGCCGAGAGGCTCGCGAGCCGCCCGCCCGCGGCCCCGGGCGAGAGCGCCCGCGCGCGCCCGAGCTGCCCGAGCGCGCGCTCGACCTTGCCGAGCTTCTCGCAGCAGCGCGCGGCCCGGTACGAGAGCTCGGCGACCACGTCGCGCGGCGGCCGCGCGCGCCTCGCCCGGGCGAGCAGCGACAGCGCGCGCCTCGGATCGCCGGCCGCCTCGAGCGCGGACGCGGCGGCCACGAGCGTCCGCGGCGCCGGCTGCACCGCGCAGGCGGCGTCCGCCGCGCGCACCCAGGCGCGCGGCGCCCACTCGAACATCGGCTCGGACGCGGCGAGCGCCCGCCGCGCGGCCTCGTGGTCGCCCGCGAAGACGAGCGCCCTCGCCCGGTCCGCGGCGCGCTGGCTGCGGAGCGCCGGGGCGAGCGCCGCCTCGCCCTCGCCGGCGAGGTGGGCCGCCATCGCCGCCGCGACCTCGCGCACGACGCCCGCGTCGAGCGCGGGCAGGAGCGCCCGCGCCTGCCCGGGCTGGCCGAGGCGGAACCCCTCGCCGTCGAGCCGCGCGAGCCCCGCCGCCTCGAGCGCGTCGAGGGCCGCGCGCCCCACGCCGAGCGCCGCGGCGGCCTCGGGCCCGAGCGGATCCGCCACGGCGAGCGCGGCGAGGGCGCGCGCCTCCCCGGGGGCGAGCGCGGCCGCGCGCCGGCGAAAGAGCTCCGGCGTGGTCATCGTGGTCACGAAGCGATCGAGCTCCGCCTCGCTCAGGCTGCGCTGCCCGAGCGCGGCGCAGAGCTCCTTGAGCGCGCGCGGGCGGCCGCCGCTCGCGCGGAGGAGATCCGACACGCGCGCCGCCGTGGCCAGGGGCGCCGTCCACACCCGGACCGCCGCCTCGCCGAGCGGGCCGAGCGGGAGCTCGACGACCGCGCCGCCGCCCACGTCGAGCCGCTCGGCGGAGGCGATGAGCCAGAGGAGGGCGTCGGTCGGCGCGGCCGATCGCACGAGCGCCTCGAGCAGCGCCCGGTCGTGCGGCCGCAGCCGATCGGCGTCGTCGATGGCGAGCACGAGCGGCCGGCGCGGCGCGTCGCTCGCGAGCGGCCCGCGCGGCGCGCGCGGGCCCTCGGGCGCGCCCGGGGCGTCGCCGGGCCGCCCGCGCCCGCCCGCGAGCTCGCCGCGGGCGTCGAGCAGCGCGTCGACGCCGGCCGGGAGCGCGGCGCGGCCGAGCGCGCGGATCAGCAGCGCGCGGAGCGGATCCTCGCCGCGGGGCGCGCCCTCGAAGACCGGCGCGCTGAGCTGCGCGCGCCACTTGAGCTCGCGGAACAGCCGCGATTTGCCGGCGCCCTCCTCGCCCGTGATCACCACGGCGCGCGGCCCGCGCTCGCCGCGGAGCAGCGCCGCGAGCGCCGCGCCGAACGCCTCGACCTCGCGCTCCCGGCCGACGATCTCGCCCGGCTCGCTCACGACGGCGGGCGCGCGCCGCGGCGCGCCGCCGGCGGAGAGGGCCTCCAGCACCTCGTCGACGCCGGAGGGCCGGCTGGCCGGGTCCTCCGCGGTGAGCCGCTCGGCGAGGCGGCGCAGGGCGGCGGGCGGCGCCCCGGCGAGGAGCGGGAACAGGGCCTCCAGGGTCCGCCCCACCGCGAAGAGATCCGAGCGCGCGCTCGGCGGGGCCCCCCGGAGGAGCTCGGGCGCGAAGAACCGCGCCGTGCCCGAGAGGTCTCCCGCCGCGGCGCGCATCCTCCGCGCCGCGCTGAGATCGATGAGCACGCCCGCGCCGTCGTCCCGCACGAGGACGTTCTCGGGCTTGAAGTCGCCGTGGACGATGCCCGCGCCGTGGAGCCACCCGAGCGCGTCGAGCGCGTCGAGCAGGACGGGCAGGGCCGCGTCGAGGGCGCGCCCCCGCGCGTGCTCGGCGAGCGTCCGGCCCCGGATGAGCTCCGTCGTGGCGTACGTGAGCGGCGCGCCGCCGCACGTCGTCCGGGCGAAGTCGTACGCGCGCGGCAGCCGCGGGTGAGCGCACGCCGAGAGCAGCGAGAACTCCCGCCGGAACGCCTCGGCCGCGCCCGCGGAGTCGAAGCGCAGCGCCTTCAGCGCGACGTCGCGCTCGAAGAGCCGATCGCGCGCCTCGACCACCGACCCGAGCCCGCCGCGCCCGAGCGCGCGCACGACGTCGTAGCGGCCGTCGACCACCGCGCCTGGCGCAAGGCCGTCCTGTACCATCGGTACACTATGGTACAGAATGGTACAAAGAAGGGTCCACGACGCCCGCGAAACGCAGCGGGGGGCGCGCTGGCACGGCGGTTGTACAGGACACCGTTCGACAGGATGGTGGCCTGATGCGCTGGCTCGCGGTTCTTCTCGTTGCTTGCGTCGCCGGGTGCGGGGTGAACCCGATCCCGGAGCCGCCCTCCGCGCCTGCGCTCGCCGGGGACGTGGTCGGCGCGATCTGCGACGAGTGCGACGGCGCGCCGATGGATGTCACCGGCGGGCCCGGGAGCGCGAAGGGCGCGGATCTCGTCTGGGCGGTGAACCTCGACGGGACCGGGGCGCCCGTGGTCGCGCCGGTCGAGGAGGACGGGAGCTTCGCGCTCCAGATCGACGCCTTCCGCGGGCACGAGCTGCGCCTCCAGGCGCGGCGCGGCGCGGCCCGCTCCGCGCCGGCGGATCTCGTCGCCCGGAGCGGCGTCCTCGAGCCCGCGCCCCGCCCGCTCGCCGACTGCTTCCGGGTCCAGCCGGAGCTCGCCTTGCCCGAGACCGCCGTCGGCGCCGCGTCCACCCGCGCCCTCCCGCTCGTGCACACCTGCGCCGCGCCGCTCGCGATCGACGCGATCGCCCTGCGCGCGCCGGCGCCCGGGTACCTCCTCGAGGGGGCGACGGCGCCGGTGATCCTCGAGGCCGGGGACGTGGCCGACCTCCGCGTGGTGCTCCAGCCGATCGAGGACGAGCCGCGCGAGGAGGTCCTGCTGATCGAGGTGTCTTCACCGGAGGTCTCCCGGAGGGCGGTGACGCTCTTCGTCAGCGACGCTCCCTGAGCCGGCTTGAACGCTCATCTCCTCCCGGGGCTCGAGGCGGGCCTCGAAGGGGAGGTGCATCTCCACGGATCAACCCTCTTGAAGAAAGATACGGAGACGAACATGCGAGCCTATGCCTTGTTGTTTCTTGCGGCCTCTTCGATCGTCGGACAGCTCGGGTGCGGCCCCTCGTCCGGCGGCGACCCCTCGCCCGGCGGCGGCGGGAGCTGCCCTGCTCCGGGGGATCCCGGCGTCCGTTATGTCTCTCACGATCCCGAGGAGTGCACGCTCATCGACTTCGCCTGCTCGCCGCCGGAGGAGTACTTCGGCGGCGAGTGCGGGTGCGGCTGCATCGGCCCCGGGCCGCAGGCGTGCCCGGATCCGAGCGATCCGGGCGTCCGTTATGTCTCTCACGATCCGGTGGAGTGCACGCTCATCGACTTCGCCTGCTCGCCGCCGGAGGAGTACTTCGGCGGCGAGTGCGGGTGCGGCTGCATCGACCCCGGGCCGCAGGCGTGCCCGGACCCGAGCGATCCGGGCGTCCGCTACGTGTCGGATGACATCGAGCAGTGCCACCTCATCGACTTCATCTGCGCGGAGGGACAGACGCTCTTTTACAACGACTGCGGGTGCGGCTGCATCAGCCCCGAGCCGGTCGTCTGTCCGGAGCCGGGCACCACGAACGTCGTCTATGTCTCTCACGATCCGGAAGAATGCATGCTCCTCGACGTCGCGTGCTCGCCGCCGGAGAGGCTCTTCACCAACGCGTGCGGGTGCGGCTGCATCGGCCCGGAGCTCCCTGTCGGCCACGCCCGCTGAGGCGTGAGAGCACACCCCGCCACGACGAGCTCCTCCGCTCGGTCTCGCGCCCTGCGTAGGGCTCCCTACAAACAATGAGCCTCGGCCGGCCTGCGCCCCCGCGTCGCGCTGGAGCCTCGGTGATATCGACCGCCCTGGTATGGCCGTCCACGATGTTCTACATGCGCGCACGGAGGAGGACTGCGCCGGATCGAGCGGCCCCGGTCGCCGGCGCCGAAGTTACCCAGTCGTTTTCGTCGAGGTCGGTGATACGCTCGCCCGCTGGACGCGGGGGAGGACACGACCGGGATGAGCACGAGGCCTGTCGACCAGCGCACACGGAACGTGATCGGGGTCGCGTCGGTCTTCATCGACAACTCCTTCAACGCCATGGTGTTCGCTGGCATGCACCGCGCGGCGCGGGAGCGCGGCTACGAGCTACTCATGATCTACGGGCCTCCTCGGACGGTCCTGGCGCGCGGGCTGGGCCTCGACCGGGTGGTCGGCTGGATCGCGATGTACACCATCGACGGCCTGGAGGAGCTGCTCTCCGACGGGAAGCCGGCCGTCATCTTCTGCGCGCCCCCGCTCGGCCCGCGGTACCCGATAGTCCGGGCGGAGAACCGCGAGTCGATTCACCGTGTCGTCGATCACCTCGTCGGCCTCGGCCATCGCCGGATCGCCTACATCGGCAAATCGACATCGGACGACTTCGTCGAGCGCGGCAAGGCGTTCGATGAGGCGATGAGGGCGCGCGGGCTCCCGGCGGACCTCAACCTGCTCTCCGAGTTCGACGAGTGCACGATGTTCTACACCGAGCGCCGATTGCAGGAGTTTCTCGACCGCGACGGCAAATTCTGCTCCGCGATCGTGGCGGGGAACGACGAGATGGCGATGGGCGCCATCCACGCGATCCGGGCGCACGGCTACCGCGTGCCCGAGGACATCGCGGTGGTGGGGTTCGACGACATCAGCGTCGCCCAGCACTGCGATCCGCCGCTCACCACGATGCGGCAGGACCCCGCCCTCCTCGGGAGGATCGCCGTCGAGCGGATCGTCGATCTCATCCACGGCATCCCGCCGCCAGAGCCCGTGACCCGCGGCTCGGCCGAGCTGGTGGTGCGGCGCTCGTGCGGCAGCGCCGCGTGGGGCGCCGCGCCGCCCGCGCCGGAGCTCGACGCGGCGGGCGGCGACTGGCAGCGCGGGCTGTCCCGGCAGCTGAGCCGCCTGCTCGAGCGGCCGGCGCCGTCGCCGCGCCCCCTGGTCTGGCCCGAGGCCGAGGTGATCGCGCGCGGCCTCGGCGCGGCGCTCGCCGGGGCGGAGCTCCCGGACGTGGGGACGCTCGAGCACGCCTTCGCCCCCGCGGTCGCGCACAGCGGCAGGCTCGAGGTCCTCCTCGCGGCGGTGATGCTGGTCGAGGAGGCCGCCGCGCGGCAGCTCGCCGGCGCGCCGGATCCGGACGCGGCGCGGCGAGCGCAGGCCTTCCTCGGCCGCGTGCGCCTGGCGCAGCAGCGGGCCGTCGTGGCGTCGGAGCGGAGCAGCGTGCAGAGCCTCGAGCGGCTGATCCGCGCCAACATGGAGATGAGCAGGCTCCTCGCCTCGAAGCAGGCGCGGGCCGACGAGCGCCTCGCGTGGCTGCGGCAGACCTCCGTGCGCGTTGGGTGCCTCGCGCTCTGGGCCGAAGAGCCGGGCCCGGGCGGGCGAGAGGTCGTCATCGACGGCGTGCACACCAGCGATCCGGGCGTGGCCGCGCTCGTGGGGCGCCGCGTCCCGGCCGGCCTGTTTCCGCCGCCCGAGCTGCTCGACGCCGCGCAGCCCGACGAGGCGGGCGGCTATTGCGTGATGGTCCCGATCGCGACCGCGCAGCGCGACTGGGGCACGCTGGTGCTCGGCGGGCTGCACACGGAGAGCTTCGCGGACAACCTCCAGCCGCTGGTCATGTGGGTGTCGCTCCTCGTCGCGACGTTCGAGCGCCAGGAGATCGAGATCGCGCTGCAGGCGGAGCGCGACATGCTGGCCGCCGCCTACGAGCGCGAGCGCGCGCTCGCGAGCACGGTGCGGGAGCTCGGCTGTCCCGTCATCCCCCTCTTGCCCGGGGTGCTGCTCATCTCGCTGATCGGCGCCATCGACGCGGCGAGGGCGCAGCAGATCCTCGAGGCCGTGCTCTCGGGCGTCGCGCGAGAGCGCGCGCGGTGGGTGCTGCTCGACCTGACCGGCGTGCCGCTCGTCGACGAGACGACCGCGGCGGCCCTGGTGCAGACGGCGCAGGCGACACGGCTGCTCGGAGCCCGCGTGAGCCTCGTCGGCGTGGGGCCCACGATGGCGCAGCGCATGGTCAGCCTCGGGATCGAGCTGCGCGGCATCGCCATCTTCCAGTCGCTCGCCGCCGCGATCCGCCAGCTGACCCGGGCGGGCGGGTGACCGGGCGGGCGGGGCCGTGCTGCCGGGCGTCGCCGGCGAAGATGCCGTGTTTTGCCGCGCGGCGCATGGTATCTCTCGGCGACGGTTCATCGGGGGGTGAGAGCGGGTCGAGATGGGGAATAGCGTGCGCGGCGATCATGCATTCACGGCCGAGAGCCTCGTCGGCGCGTCGTTCGAGCTGACCTACGCGGGCGCGCTGTCGTTCCTGCGCCGGAAGTACTCGCGCGATCTGACGGGCGTGGACGTCGCGGTGACGGGGCTGCCGCTCGACACGGCGACGACGAACCGGCCCGGCGCGCGCTTCGGCCCGCGGGCCGTGCGGGAGGCGTCGGCCCTGCTCTCGTTTGAAGGCCGCCCTTACGGCTGCGCGGTCAGCCCGCTCGATCAGCTGGCGATCGTCGACTACGGCGACTGCCAGTGGGATTTCGGCAGGCCGCTCGAGGTGCCTGCCGCGATCGAGGCGCACATCGCGGGCATCCTCCGCGGCGGGGCCGCGCCGCTGTCGATCGGCGGCGACCACTTCGTCACGCTGCCGGCGCTGAGGGCGGTCGCCAAGCAGCACGGCACGCTCTCGCTGATCCACTTCGACGCCCACTCGGACACGTGGAGCGTCGGCGACGACGAGGGGAGGATCGATCACGGCACGATGTTCCTCCACGCCGCGCGGGAAGGCATCGTCGATCCGGCCCGCTCGGCGCAGATCGGGATCCGCACCTTCAATCCGGACACGCACGGATTCCAGATCCTCGACGCGCCCTGGGTGCACCGGAACGGCGCCGCGGCCGTGGCCCAGCGCGTGCTGGAGCTGGTCGAGGGGCGCAAGGTCTATGTCACGTTCGACGTGGACTGCCTCGATCCCAGCTTCGCGCCGGGCACCGGCACGCCCGTCTGCGGTGGGCTCAGCACCGCGACCGCCATCGAGATCCTGCGCGGGATAGCGGGCGTGGACATCGTCGGCGCGGACGTCGTCGAGGTCGCGCCCGCCTATGACACGGCGGGGATCACCGCGCTGGCCGGGGCGACCATCGCCTACGAGCACCTCGCCCTCTACGCGAGCCGGCCGGGCGCCCCCGCGGCGCGCGCCCGCACCGACGCGTCACGCGCCAGGTAGCGCCGCCGTGGTCGCGCCCTCTCCGGGAGTCGCCGAGCTGCCAGGTTTGCAAACACCGATCTCAGGATTGAAAGACCGCGAGCGCCGTCCGCGAGCAGGATCCCGCGAAACGCGCATGGACGGACCTGGCCCGCATCCTGCTAGTGTGGACAGAGCAGAGCGCCTGTGACGGCTTCCCCCCCCCGCCGTCGAGCAGGCGCTCTGTTTTTTTTGCCCCGCCGGACGATGGCAGGTGATCGAGCAGGAAGGCGGGGAGGTGGGAGGAACGAGCGACGACCTGCGGTCGCTCGCCCGCCGCGCGGCGGCTCGCGTCACTCGATCAGGAGATCGGCCGCGGCGAGCGCGACGGCCTGGGTCAGCCGCCGCATGTAGTCCCAGTTGAGCCGATCCACCGTGTCGCAGCGCGCGTGGTAGCAGGGATTGCCGTCGTCGCCGAAGAAGTTCTGCGACACGGCCACGGAGGGCGTGCCGTAGCGCCAGAACGCCGCGTGATCGCTGCGGTTCGTGCACGCGTCCACCCGGGTCAGGCGGAGCTCGCCACGCGCGGCGGCCGACTCGACCAGGGCGGCGAGCTCGGACGACGTGTTCTCGTTGCAGTGGATGACGTGATAGCGCCCGTCGTCGTTGGAGTCGTATCCGGTCATCTCGAGATCCAGGACGCCGACCACCTGGTCGAGCTGCCCGTTCCGGTCGAGCATGCTCGCGTAGGCCTTCGAGCCGAGGAGGCCGGTCTCTTCTTGATCGAAGGCGACGACGCGGAGGCCGATGCTCAGGCGCGCGTCCTTGAGCGCGCGGGCGATGGCGAGCGACGACACGACGCCCGAGCCGTCGTCGTCGGCGCCCGCGTTGCTGACCGAGTCGTAGTGGGCCGAGAGGATGAGGACGCGCGACGGATCGGCCCCGGGCTTGTCCGCCGTCACGTTGACGCCCTGGCTCCAGCCGCTTCGATAGGGGTGCTCTTGCACGGTGAACCCCAGCGCCTCGTACTGCTGGCGCAGCCAGGCGCGGGCCAGGGATCGCCCGTTCTCGGAGCCGCGCTCGCGGAGGGTGACCGTCCGGCCGCCGAGGGTCACGGGCACGGCGCCGGAGAGCTCTTTGAGGCGCGCCTGGAGGAACTCGGCGTCGATGCGGACGTCGGCGGCGTCGCCCTCGAACGCCGCGCGCCTCCCGGCCGGCGCGGGGGCCCCCTGTCGGCCGCGCGCGCCCGACAGCACCACTTCGGTCTCCGCGATCGGCTCGGCGTGGTAGCGGTGCGAGCCGAGCCAGTCATGGGGCTCCAGGCCAGCGGGGACGGCGACAACGGCGATCCCGCCGACGCGCGCGCGTTCGCCCGGGAGGGGCGCGGCGGGCAGCGGCCCTTCGACGAGGTGCAGCGAGGCGCCGGGCTCTTCCCCGAGCGCGACGCTCTGCCGGGCGCCATCGACGGTGGCGCGGGTCACAACGACCTGGCCATCTGTCGTGGCGAGGCGGTTCAAGAACGTCGTGACGGTGTCCTTGCCCACGAGCGAGACGTGGAACTGTTCAGCTGCAGGCGCGCTCGGATCTCCGGCAGCGCACGAGGCCGAGACCAGCCCGAGGACGGCACATCCAGCGGCAGTGGCCCAGGAGCGATTGCGGCGTGTAGCCATGGTGTCTTCCCCTTTTGCGGCCACCCTACGGATCTCATCTCAAGAAACCAAGAACTATCTCGCGATGAGGTCGACGCTGACTCACGTCGCCTCGGATGCATGGCAGGATACAAACGCGCTTGGCCGAGATACGGAGTCACGGCTCAGCTCGTTGGGCCGGAGGACGTGCGTGCCGGAGGACCTGCATGGAAGAGGCCGGCCATCGGCTCGGCGCAGGCGGACGGCACGGGGCTCCGTGTTACGGATCTCGGATTCACGAGAGACGCTGAGTGGAGAGGGAATCCGAAACGAACGTTTCGGAAACGTCAAACCCAGCTGCGCGACCTACCCGCGTTGACAGCGCCACCCCTCGGCGCGCTCCGTCCCTCCTGGAAGTGTGACTTGCGTCAGTAGTTCATCCACGGGTTGAAGTAGCGGTCTTCGTTTTGCAGTCTGCGGGGAACAGCTGCGCCGCGATTTCGCGTGCGCCTCGGCAAGCCGGTCCTCGAGCCGGCCCACGATGAAGCTCGGGATCCTGCTTGCGGCCGAGAGCGCCTTCTGCAGCCACTGGCAGGGATGCTCGGAGCGGATTCCGGCGAGCGCTCGGCGCCCTCTCGCCTCGAGGAATGAAGCGAGATCGGGCGACAGAATCTCGGCGACCGGCTTGACGCGCGCGACGGGCGAGGGTCTAATGGCAGGTGGCGTTCCCGTCAATCAATCATGATAGCTCCAACGGAACGCGGAGGCGGCGCGTCACCTGAAGCGAGGGTAAGGCGAATGAGGACCCAGAACGACGAAGTTGTCATCAATATTTTTGAATACACGTCATTGGAGCAGGTGTTGGCTGCGCGGGAGCCGCGCGAGTCATATGAAGGCTTGAGACATCGCCTGACAGACGGTTACACGAACGAGGGGATGATCAAGCGGCTGGACCTCCTCGGATTTACTGAAGAATTCGTGGCCGGGATGGACGAGGCTGCGCGGGAACGACGGGGCGTGCTTCGCGAGGAGGAGGAGAAGGAACGATCTAAGTCGCTCCTTCAGCGCGCGGTTGAAGGCAAATGTATTGTTTCCTGAAGACGGTGAGAGCGCGGTAGAGCACTAGGGCGCGCCTATCTTCGGCGCCGCGGCCCCCCCCGGCGCCTCCGAGCCCGCGTCCGCCGCCGCAGCCTCCGCCGGCGCCGCGATCGCCCCCGCCGCCCCGGCCGGGGCGCCGTCGCGCAGCGCGAGCTGACCGCGGCGGCAGGTGTCGATGGCGGACGCCAGGATCCGCATCGCCTCCTGGGGCGCGTGGAACCCGGACGAGTTCTCGGCCTCGGCGAAGTCGACGAAGAACTGGCACTTCCGCTGCGCCGCGCGCGCCTCCGCGAGCGCCTCGTCCGTCGCGCCCGCCTCCTTCGCGCGCCGGATGTCGCCGATCAGCGCGGTCACGGCGTCCATCGCGCGATCGCGCGTCTCGGCGTGGCGCCCCTGGATCGTCTCCACGCGCTGCCGGAGCTCGTCCTCGGGCCACTTGTGGCACGTCTGGCACGCCCGGTTGATGTTGAGCAGCGGGCTCTGGATGTGGTGATCGCTGACCTTCGCCGCCCCCACCCGCTGGTACGGCATGTGGCAGTCCGCGCAGGCGACGCCGGAGCGGGCGTGCACGCCCTGATTCCACATCTCGAACTCCGGGTGCTGCGCCTTCAGCACCTTCGCGCCCGACTCCGCGTGCGTCCAGTCCGCGTGGCCCGTCTCCTCGTAATAGGCGTAGATCTCGTCGACCTTGATGCCCTTCGCCCACGGGTACACGAGGCGCTTCTCCGGACCCTTGAAGTAATACTCCACGTGGCACTGGCCGCAGACGTACGAGCGCATCTCCTGGCGCGTGGCCATCGTGTTGACGTCGTAGTCCTTCTCGCCCATCGACGCCTTGAGCGCGCGGATGCCCTCGAGGAACCCGGGCCGCGTCACCCGGAGCTGCATCGACTCCGGGTCGTGGCAGTCGATGCAGGACACCGGGTGCGTCACGAGCTTGCGCGCCTCGGGGAACGGCATCTGGTTCATCGCCTCCCACCCGCGCATGAGGTCGCCGCCGCCGAGCTTCTTGTACGGCACGTACACGGACGCGTGGCAATGGATGCAGGTGCCCGGCTGCTTCGTCGCGATCTGCCGCTCCGTGTACACCTGGTCCTCGAGCATGTAAGCGTGCCCGCGCTCCTCGCGGAAGTCCCGCGCGAAGGCGTATCCGGCCCACATCGTCTTCAGACGCCCGTCCTCCTCGAGCTTCGACTGCGCGACGACGCTGCGCGGATCGGCCTCGGTCGGCGTGCGCGGAACGGCCTCGCTCCCGCCGTAGCGCGTCCGCTTCTGGTCGGCCGTGCGCCGGTAGCCGTCGTACTGGATGGGGAAATTCTTCCCCCAGACCGCGGGGTCGTCCATCGTGTCGTCAAGCTCGACGACGCGATAGAACGGGCTCTTCGCTTCCTGCTTGTGCTCGAAGATGTTCACGAGCAGCGCCGCGATCCCCGCGGTCGCGGCCGCCGCCGCGACCGCGATGAGCGGCAGGTAGCGCCGGAGCGCCGGCTCCTTCGGGCGCTCGGTCGTGGATCCTTCGTCCTTGGGCTCCGTCATCGTCTCCATCCCTCGAGCGGCGGGCGCGCCTCAGTGCAGGTGGCCCACCGATTCATGGCAGCGCACGCACGACAGCCGGGGCGCGCCGCGGTGCTCGCTGTCGATCGCATGCACGACGTCGCCGTGACACCCGCGACACGCCTCCTCCGTGATGCGCAGATTGCCGGGCTTGATCCGGATCGGGTCCGGGAAGCGGCCCGTGGTGAAGGCGAAGGAGTGCCAGAACCCGTTCGACGCCTTTGTGGCGTATTTACCCAGGAACGTGTGGGGCGCATGACAGTCGTTGCATCCTGCCACAGCGCGGTGGCTGGAGCGCTGCCACCCGTCGAACTGCTCGTTCATGATATGGCAGTTGGCGCACGCCGACGGATCGTTCTGCAGGTACGAGGCGCCCTTCGCGTAGAGGAACGTGTAGCCGCCGAGCCCGACGGCCGCGCCGAGCGCGACGCAAAGCGCGAGCGGCAAGCCCCATGAGAGGATGCCGCGCGCGCGGCGCGCTCTCCCGCGGACGGGCGCCATCGGCGGTTCACCGCGCTGTTGCTCCTCGGCCACGGGCCCCGGCGGATCGCTCATCGGTCGCGACGCCGGTTTGCAAGGCAGGTGCCACCGCGCCGCAGGGCGGTGATCGACAGGCCCGGTGGCAGCCCACCGGCGCGGCGGGCGACGCACGGACTCGACATGACGGCTTGCCGCGGCCCCGGGATCGGCTCGGTGAGGCGGCACCGCGTGTGACGAACCTGCAAGCCGTGCGCCGAGGCGCAGATTCCGCGCCGGCGTGGGACGGCTGTTCCCGCCGCGGCCCGGCTGCGCTAGGGACCCGCGAAGGAGACGCCCCGTGCACACCTTGCGCGACCCGCAGCCCGCCGTCGCCCCGCGCGAGCCGCAGCCCGCCGCCGGACTCCCTCCGGCGAACCGCCGACTCCGCCTCCCGGACTTCACGCTCGGCGGCGCGCTCACGGCCGAGCAGCGAGATTTCCTCGACACCCACGGGTTCATTCGCTTCCGAGGCTTCGCCGGCCGCGACGCGGTGCGCTCGCTCGTCGAGGAGGTGGAGGCCATCGATCGCCGGCTCGTCGGGGAGGGGAGGACGCACATCAACGGCGTCCCGCTGATCCTCGGCACGAGGAAGGACGGGTCGCGCTACATCCAGCGCATGGTGTTCGCGTCGCTCTTCGGCGAGCGCCTGCGCGCGTTCCTGCGCGATCCTCGCTTCGGCGCCATCCTCGATGTGGCCGGGCCCGGCTACCGGATCGCCGAGCGGGAGCGCGACGGGCTCGTGATCAACCATTATCGCCGCGAGGAGGGCTCGACGTACCAGCGCCTCGGCTGGCACACGGACAGCCTGCGCGACGTGTTCTATCTCGAGCGGCCGCGCCGTTACCTCAACGTCGGCTTCTATCTCGACGACTCCCCCCTCTCGAAGGGCGGCGTGCGGCTGATCCCCTCGTCGCACCGCCAGGGCCTCTTCCGGATGGTCACCCGCAAGGCGTATTTCGTCGACCACCGGCCCGACCCGGACGAGTACGCGCTCGAGGCGGAGGCGGGAGACCTCACGATCCACGACGGCCGGATCTGGCACCGCGTCGCGCAGGCCACGGCCACGGGCGACGCGAGCCAGCGGCGGGTGATGTACCTGCCGCTCATGTGCGGCCCGCTCAAGGAGAAGCACGAGAACAGCCCCACGCCGCTGTATTTCCGGTTGAAGCGGCTCGCGGGGTACTGAGCGCCTCGATGTCGATCGCGATCGAGGAGGCGAGCAGCGCCGCGGATCTGGCCGACATCCTCGATCTGCCGCTGCGCCTGCACGCGGCCGATCCGGGCTACGTGCCGCCCCTCCGCCCGCTCGTCCTCCGGCGGCTCGACCCCGAGAACCCCTTCTTCCGCGAGGCGAGCCTCCGCCTGTTCCGGGCGCGGCGCGGGCGCGAGACGGTCGGGAGCATCTCGCTCCTCGTCGACGGGCGCCACGACCGCCACAGCGGCGAGCGCACGGCGTTCTTCGGCTTCTTCGAGTGCGAGCGCGATCCCGAGGCGGCGCGGGCGCTCTTCGGCGCGGTGCGCGAGCGCGCGCGGGCGCTCGGCGCGACGTCGCTGCGGGGCCCGCGCAACGTGACGCGCGTGGAGGACATCGGGCTGCTCGTCGAGGGGTACGGCTCCCGGCCGCCGATGCTCGCCGGCCATCACCCGCCGTATTACCGCGAGCTCGTCGAGGCCGAGGGGTTCTCGAAGCGCTACGACATGCTCGCCTACGACACCCCGCTCTTCGACGCCGCGGGGCGCCGCCGCGAGCTCCCCGAGCCCCTGCGCCGGAAGGCCGCGGCGGTGAGCATCCCTGGCCTCGAGGTGCGCCACGCGGCGGTCCATCGCATCTCGCGCGACATGGAGATCGTCCACGCGGTCTTCACCGAGGCGTACCGCGGCGTGCCGGAGGTCGTCCCCATGTCGCGCGCCGAGTTCGTGAACCTGGGGCGCGCGTTCGCGCTGCTCTCGAACCCGCGCCTCTTGCAGATCGCGACCGTGCGCGGCGCGCCCGCGGCGTTCGCGGTGTGCCTCCCCGATCTGAACGAGGCGCTCGCGGCGGCGCGCGGGCGGCTCCTGCCGCTCGGGTGGGCGCGCGCCGCCTGGGCGCTCCGCCGCGTCCGGACGGCGAGCTTCAAGCTGATCGGCGTGGTGCCGGCGTTCCGGTCGACGGGCCTGTACGCGCTCCTCGTGCAGCACGTGGTGGACGGCCTGCGGGCGGCCGGGTACGAGCGGCTCGAGGCCTCGTTGATCCACGAGGACAACGCGCCGATGCGGCACATCGTGGAGTCGGCCGGGTGCTCCGTCTACCGGCGCTACCGCGTCTACGAGGGCCCGCTCTGAGGGAGAGGTGATATGACGACAGCTGCCCCGCAACGGAACACGCCGTTCACGCCCTACCAGCGGCGGCTGTTCTGGTTCCTCAGCGTGGCCTCGTTCTTCGAGGGCTACGACTACCTGGCGCTCACGCAGATCTTGCCGAACATCGGCGCGGAGATGGGCCTCGCGGCCCGCCACGAGGGGCTGCTCGTCGGGTTCATCAACGCGGGGACGATGATCGCGTACCTGCTCGTGCGCAAGGCGGACGAGTGGGGCCGGCGGCGGGTGCTCACGATCACGATCCTGGGCTACACGCTCTTCTCGGTGCTCACGGGGTTTGCGCCGAACGTCTATGTCTTTGCGGTCTTCCAGCTCCTCGCGCGCATCTTCCTCCTCGGCGAGTGGGCGGTCAGCATGGTGTACGCGGCCGAGGAGTACCCGAGCGACCGGCGCGGGATGGTGATCGGCGTCATCCAGGCGTTCTCGAGCCTGGGCTCCATCGTGTGCGCCGGGGTGGTGCCGCTGCTCCTCTCGACCTCGTACGGCTGGCGCAGCGTCTATTTCGTCGGCGGCATCCCGCTCCTCGTCATGGCGGTGGCCCGGCGCGGGCTGCGCGAGACCGCGCGGTTCGAGCACGCGGCCGCCGCGCGGGAGGCGGAGGGCGCGCAGCCGTTCATGCGCATCTGGCGCTCGCCCTACCGCGGGCGGATGCTGCAGCTCGCCCTCATCTGGGGGCTGACGTACGTTTGCACGCAGAACGCGGTGACGTTCTGGAAGACGTTCGCGCTCCGGGAGCGCGGGTTCACCGACGCCGAGGTGGGCGCCAGCATCACCTTCGCCGCGCTGGTCTCGATGCCGCTCATCTTCGCGTCGGGCAAGCTGCTCGACGTGATGGGCCGCCGCGCGGGCGCGGTGATCATCTATCTGCTGGCGGCGGTCGGCGTGCTCGGCGCTTACTCCCTGGGCTCGCGCGCCGGGCTCACGGTCGCGCTTGTCTTCGCCATCTTCGGCGCGAGCGGCGTGCTCCCCGTGCTCAACGCGTACAACGCCGAGCTCTTCCCGACGCACCTCCGGGGCGACGCGCTCGCCTGGTCCAACAACCTGCTCGGCCGGATCGGCTACATCCTCTCTCCGGTCGGCGTGGGCGTCGCCGCAGAGCGGATGGGCTGGGGACCGGCGGTGTCCGCGACGGCGATCTTCCCGGTGCTCGCGCTGGCGCTCATCCTGTGGCTCCTGCCCGAGACGCGCGGCAAGGAGCTCGAGGAGACGGCGCGGGTGTAGCCGCGGCCGCGGGCGGCCTTCTCCGCCGGAGGGCGCCCCGAGCTCCGCGCCGGGCGCGACCGCCGTCGTGCGTTCACGACGGCACGAGCACCGCCGCCCCGGAGAAGCGGCCGTTCCGCAGGTCGTCGAGCGCGGCGTTGGCCGCCTCCAGCGGGTACACGTTCACCTCGGTCCGCAGGGGCACCCGCGGCGCGAGCGCGAGGAACTCCTCGCCATCCTTGCGCGTCAGGTTCGCCACCGAGCGCAGCACCCGCTCGCCCCACAGGATCGAATACGGGAAGGAGGGGATATCGCTCATGTGGATTCCTCCGCAGACGACGGTGCCGCCCTTGCGCACCGCGCGCAGCGCGGCCGGGACGAGCTCGCCGGCCGGGGCGAAGATCAGCGCCGCGTCGAGCTCCTCGGGCGGCGCCTCGGAGGAGGCGCCCGCCCATTCGGCCCCCATGGCCAGCGCGAACGCCTGCGCCGCGTCGTCGCCCGGCCGAACGAACCCGAAGACGCGCCGCCCCTCGAAGCGGGCCACCTGCGCCACGAGGTGGGCGGCGGCGCCGAACCCGTAGATCCCGATCCGCTCCGCGTCCCCGGCCATGCGCAGCGTGCGATACCCGATGAGCCCGGCGCAGAGCAGCGGCGCGGCCGAGAGGTCCGGGAGGCCCGCCGGGACAGGGAAGCAGAAGCGCGCGTCCGCGACCGCGAGCTCCGCATAGCCGCCGTCGATCTGGTATCCGGTGAAGCGCGCCAGGTCGCAGAGGTTCTCCCGCCCTGCGCGGCAATGCGCGCACGCGCCGCAGGTCCACCCGAGCCAGGGCACGCCCACGCGCGCGCCGCGCGCGAACCGCGGCGCTCCGCCGGGCGCGGGCACCTCCTCGAGGACCTCGCCGACGATCTGGTGCCCGGGCACGAGCGGCAGCCTTGCGTCGGGCAGCTCGCCGTCGACCACGTGCAGATCGGTGCGGCACACGGCACACGCGCGCACGCGCAGCAGCACCTGGCCGGGCGCTGGCCGCGGGGCGGGCCGATCCTCCAGCACGAGCGGGCTCTTCGCGGCTTTCAGGACGAGGGCGCGCATGGCTTGCGCAGCAGCTTACGCCTCGACCGAGCATCGCGCGACGGCGCGCCCGCCGAGGCGCGCGGACGGCGCGTGTTTCCGATATTTCCCGGCGGCGTGTGCGGCAGAGGGTCGAGCGAGCTGGCCCGGCCGCGCGCCGCTCCGGGATCGCGGCGGAACGCGGATATCCTGTCGGAGCGCGTCCCGAGGCCCGGCGCACGTGGCCGAACGTCGTCGCTGATTTCATCGCAGCAGCAAATGTCACGCCTCGGTACATCTTCAACGCATCCGTAACGACACCACCGCGAGGCGGGCGACGGGCCTGTCGGGGGGCGAAGCAAGATTCTGTGAAGGGTTGCTCTCCATGGTGGCATCAAGCTTGGTGAGCTCCGCCAGAAACCGCATCTTCGTCGCGATGCAGGTACGCACGCCGCGCGCCTACCGAAAACGGCATGGCCATGCTGCAGCAGGCAAGGTGACCGCCGGCGATCCTTCTTCTTCTCTTCCGATAAAGGAAAACCCACCATGTTGCTCAATTCCACTGCTGCTGCTTCCAGGCTGTCGCTCCTCCTTGTGGCCGTCGCCGCAGGCGCGCTCGGATGTCTTGGCCCCGGATCCTCGCAGGATGAGGCCGATGTGGGGCAGGGCGAATCTGCCGCGTGCGCAGGCGCTCCGGCGTGGCAGGAGGGTCAGTGGTACGACGAGGGCGCTATCGTGATTTACGAGGGCCAGGCTTACATCGCCGAGCACGGCAACCCTGGGTACATCCCGACGGTCAGCACGTACTTCTGGGAGCCGTACGCCGGCTGCACCGTCACCCCGGATCCCATCCCCGGCGCGGGCGGGACGCTCCCTGAAAAGGTCGTCGCCGGTTACTACCCCAACTGGACGCCGTCGCCCATCCGCATCCGGGACATCAACAGCCAGTACAATGTGATCTATCTCTTCGCCGCGCTGCCGGTGGGAGGGTCGCCCGGCACGACGGGCGCCGTCACCTGGACGCCGCCGGGCGATGGCCGGGGAGCGGCGACGAACCTCAACGCAGACATCCAGTACGCGCGGACCACCCAGGGGCGCAAAATCCTCCTCACCGTGGGGGGCGCCGGGAATGGCATGAGCTTCCCGACCCGCGAAAAGTCGGAGGCGTTCGTCGACAGCGTGGTCGACATCTACAACAGCCTGGGTGGGTTCGACGGCATCGACTGGAACACGTTCGAGGCCAACCAGGCCCCCGACACCTCCGAGATGATCTGGATCAGCCTGGAGCTGAAGCGGCGCTTCCCGGGCTTCATCATCACCGCGCCGCCGGCGCCCTGGAAGGACGTCGATAAGACGTTCTGCGAGGCCATGGTGAAGGCCGGCGCCATGGACTACGCGGCCCCGCAGTACTACGACGGACCGGACCTGGACCAGCAGGAGTACATCGTGGACAGCGTGAACGAGTGGGTCTCGCGGCTCGGTGCGCGGCACGTCGTCGTGGGATTCGGGATCTCGGACGAGACGAACTACATGTCGATCGACGAGGCGATCCCCACGTGGAACGAGCTCGAGAGCAATCACCCGACGCTCCGCGGGGCGTTCGACTGGCAGATTCATCTCGATGAGAGCTACGGGTGGCCGTTCGCCGACGGCATCGGCCCTCTCGTCCACGAGTGAGCGGGGCGCCGCGCCGCCCCGCCCAACCTGCCCCGCCTCAAGCCTGCGCTCCGCGCCACCCGGGTCGGGTCGCCCCCCGGCGCCGGCAACCTGGGTCGACGCTGCTGCGCCCGGGCGGTGCGCCGAGCCAGGGCGCGCCGACCGCATCACGAGCGGCGCTGGACTTCCTCACAGCGACATACATGGTCTCCCGTCATGCTGCCGCGACGCGGGGTTGAAGACCCGCCGCCTCGTCGGCGTGCGCATGCTCGAATGCGCTATTGCGTGAATGGCGTATTTTATGGCAAACATGTGGTGTGCCGTAGTGTTGAGGCGCACGAGCTTGGTCGCTGTGGGGGGAGGACCATCGACCCGCTAGCAGTCCAGGGCGTGCCTCGCTGGACCGGCGAACTGGAGGCAGCCGCGATGAGTCCCCTTATTGATGTGTTGGCGCCAGATCTACGTGCGAATCCGCATCCCCATTATGCCGAGATGCGGCGAACGAGCCCGGTTTGCCAGGTTGATCCCGGCGGCATGTGGGCGGTGACCCGGTACGAGGACGTGCTCTTCGTGATGAAGAACCCGGGGCTCTTCTCCTCCGAGGGCTTCAAGGTGGCGTGGCAGCCTCCCTGGGTGGGTTACAACCCGTTTGCCAACTCGATGCTCGCCATGGACCCGCCGGCGCACACGCGGCTGCGCGGCTTGATCCACCGCGCGTTCGGGGCTGCCACCGTGGCGCGGATCGAGCCGCGCCTCCGCGCCGTCGCGTCGGAGCTCACGAACCGGCTCGTGGAGGAGGCCGATTTCGTCGAGGCCTTCGCGCACCCGCTGCCGGCCTTTGCGATCGGCGAGATCCTCGGCCTCGATCACGCGCTTCATGGCAAGTTCAAGCGCTGGGCCGACGACATCGTGGCGATCACGCCCGAGCTCCCGAGCCCCGAGGACGCCCAGCGCGTGCGGACGACCCTCGCGGAGCTGACCGGGTACCTGATGGAGGTCATCGCGAAGCGGCGCCGCGCGCCGGTCGAGGACACGGTGAGCGATCTCGTCCGTGCCGAGCTCGACGGGCAGCGGTTGACGGACGCCGAGATCGTCGAGTTCCTGGTCACTCTCCTGATCGGCGGGCTGGAGACCACGACGCATCTCCTCAGCAATTCGCTGCTGTTCCTCGCGGACCACCCGGACATGATGGATCGGCTGCACGCCGAGCCCGGCCTGATCTCCCTCTTCGTCGAGGAGATGCTCCGCTACGACGGCCCGGTCCAGACGCTCCCCCGGATCGCCACCGCGGACGTCGTGCTCTCCGGGGTGACGGTGCCGTGCGGCGCGCTGGTGCTCCCGATCGTGGCCTCGGCCAACCGGGACGAGGCGCGGTTCAAGGATCCGGATCGGTTCGACCTGCACCGTGGCTCGCAGGGAGGTCTCCATTTCGGGCACGGCGTCCACTTCTGCATCGGCGCGGCGCTGGCCCGCATGGAGGCGCGGGTGGCGCTGGAGGCGGTGATCGCGCGCTTCGAGCGGGTCGAGCGCGTTCCTGGCGAGCTCCGCTACAACCGCACGCTGACGGTCCGCGGCCCGATCACGTTGCCGCTCCGGTTCATCCCCGGTCGGCGGACGGGCCGGCAGGTGAGCTAGGCCGGCGGGCGGCGGCAACCTGACCCAGGTTGGGGGGCGCCGACCCAGGTTGAGCCGGCGCCGACCCAGGTTGGGAGAGCGGCGGGGGGCGCTGCGGGCTCTCCTCGGCCGAGCAGCGCTCAGCGGTCGGGGGCGCCCGCGCAGATCCAGTCGTTGATCGTCTTGAGATCGGCCTCGGGCAGCGACGAGCCGGGGGGCATGCTGCTCTCGTCTGGGTCGCACAGGCCGACGTCCTTCAGCTTGTTCATCAGGTAGCTGCTGCTCGGCATGAACGGCACGACGAGCGCCTTTTCGCTGGAGCACGAGCCGGCGTCCCGATTGACCAGCGCGCCGACCGCCGTGCTCGTGCGGAGGTCGAGCCGGCCGGCCGGCGAGGTGGGGTTGCCGTGACAGAACTGGTTCGCGCAGCTCTTCTCCAGGATGGGCGCCACATCGGCGAAGGCCGCGGTGTCCGGGCCGCACGCCGGATCCAGCGGCGGTGCGCCGCCGGCGCCCGCGGTGGTGGAGCCGCCGCCAGCGCCGCCCTCGCCGCCGCCGCCCGTGGTTGTGGAGCCGCCGCCGTCGCCGCCGGTGCCCGCGGTGGTCGTGGTTGTGGAGCCGCCGCCGTCGCCGCCGGTGCCCGCGGTGGTCGTGGTGGTGGAGCCGCCGCCCTCGCCGCCCTCGCCGCCCTCACCGCCGGTGCCCGCGGTGGTCGTGCCGCCGCCAGCGCCGCCCTCACCGCCGGTGCCCGCGGTGGTCGTGGTGGTGGAGCCGCCGCCCTCGCCGCCCTCGCCGCCGCTGCCGCCGACCCCCGCGCCGCCGCCCGACCCAACGCTGCTGCTCACGGACGTGCTCGTGGTGACGTCTGGGCCTCCGCTGCCGTCGACCGCTACGAGCGTGGGCCTGCCGGTGCCGCTCCCGCAGAACCCCCACATGGTCGAGGCGCCCGGATCCAGCCTCCCGTTGTAGGACTCGTTGACGGCCCTCAGCTGCCCGTCCGACGGCGTGATGCGCGTGTTCCACGCGTGGTTCAACGTCGAGCCGTTGAGCCCGATGACCATCCCCCAGGACGTCGTCGCGCTGCTGCCCGTGTTCCTGATCGTCACGCTCGCGCAGTATCCGCTCTTCCAGTCCGACGGCACGGTGATCTCCGCCGTCATCGTGCCATCCGAGCTCACGAGCGCGGAGCCCAACGTGCCGCTGTTCTCATCGCTGTGCGAGCCAGCGCCGCAGGCGATCAGGCTGCATGCGAACGAAGCGGAGATGTAGCCAAGTAAGCGATTCATGCGCATTAAGGTTCTCCATGTCAGATCGGCAAATTCACGGGGTTCTGCTCAAGATGAATAAGTGAATCAGAAGACGCCCGCGAGCTCCGCCGTTTTCTGGTTCGAGTTCGTCATTCCCTGTCAGCGATCTCTTGATCACGGATGTGCTCGCCGGTTTATCCCCGGTCGCGACGGCATTGTAGTCGTCGGCGCGCATCGCGCACACGGAATCTCTGCCGATGATGGGGTTCAAACATCAATTGAGATCGGAACAGCTCAGGCACGCTCCTTTGCAATTGCAAGCATCGCGCCGGATCGCCCGCCGCCGACTCCCACCCTGCGCCGGGCTCCGCTCAGGCACGCTCTTTTGCAATTGCAAGCATCGCGCCGGCTCTCTCTCTCCGCCGATATCCGCCCTGTGCCGGGCTCCGCAGGAGCCGCCCGCGCGCCGCGATCGGCGGGCCGAGCCGCGGATGCGGGAGCCGCCCGGCGCGACGGCAGCCGTGGCGCGGACGGCCGGGCTACGGCGACCAGCAGAGCCCGCCGATCGCGGGCGCCTGCCCGAGGCGGCCCGTGGTACAGAAAAAGAACAGCGCTCGTGCGATCCGGGTCGATCGGAAGGCGCGTCGGACAACCATGGACTGGACAACCCACGATCCACCAACACAGCCAGAGCCGGAGGTCTCATGACATGCGCATGTTTCGCACATTTCGCGCCTGAAGCGCTGCGCTCGCCGAGCGACGAAGCGCTGCACGGCGCCTTCGTCGCCGCGGCCGAGCAGCGGCCGCGCGACGGGCTGCCGCATCACCCGCGGGCCTGGTTGGTCGGGGCCGGCCGGCTCTCGGCCCTGGCGCAGCGATCGACAGGCGTGGAGGATCCATGCTGACGGGCAGCTGCTATTGCGGCCTCGTGCGCTTCGAGGTCGACGATGCGTTCGACTACGCCTTCTATTGTGATTGCTCGAGGTGCCGGCGGCGCACCGGCGCCGCCTGCTCCGCCGTCGGCGGGATCGCGATCGACAAGGTCCGCATCTCCGCGGGCCGCGAGCACCTCTTGAAGGTCGACGAGTCCGAGGAGGGGTATCGCGGGCTCTGCGACCGATGCTTCTCGCCGCTGTACGACACGGTCCGCGGGAACACGTTCGCTCACGTGCAGCTCGGCGCGCTCTCCGAGGCGCCGGAGCGACGGCCGGAACATCACATCTACGTCGGCTCGAAGGCGGCGTGGCATCCGATCACCGACGGCCTCCCCCAGTTCGAGGAGCTGCCGCCGTAGCGCGGCGGAGCGCGCGAGGGGCCCGCGCGAGGGGCGCGACGCGCGCGGCCGCTCGCGGCGCCGCTACCCGCCGAACGCGAAGTACGTCGCCGAGACCCTCCATACGCCGCCCTCCGCGACCGTCGAGATCTCCCACGCCAGCGTGTGTTGCCCGGGCACCCGCAGCGCGTCCGCGTCCCACGTGAACGGTGGCGACTCGCTCCCTGGGCACCAGTTCGCCCGCGGCGCCCGCACGCTCTCGATCGCGCCGCACGGGTTCTCCAGGCAGTAATCGAACCCGCCGTCCTCCGGCCCGTAGTGCGCGATCGTGCAGAGCGCCGCGCAGTCGGTCCGCCACGGCCTGATGCGGGCAAGCTCGCTCCCGTCCACGAAAAGAGTGTGTATCCTCCTGCAGAACTCCTCGGCCGGCCCGATGCACCCCGACCCGGACTCGCCGCCGCCGTGGCCGGTGATCCGGTACTCCACGCGCGAGCTCACCGTCCCCTCCGGCACCTCCACGGCGAGCGGCCCCGGCCCGCCCGCGGTCGTCTGCGACCCGTTGAACAGCGGGACCACCGCCAGCACCTTCCTCGGCGCCGGCCCGGGCACCGCCTCGACCACGGCGCTCACGTTCCACCCGCCGTTCGAGCCGCTCACCTGACCGCTCCCGTCGGACCATGTCGGGATCACCACCCTCAGCCGGTGCTGGCCCGCGGGGAGCCCGTTCGCCACGTCCGTGATGTCCACCTCCAGGCGCAGCGGCCCCCCGAACGGCGTGATCGCGCGGACGAGCTCGATGCCGGGCGGATCCACCGCAGGATCGACGGGATCGTCCAGGGAGAGCTCGAAGTTCCGGTCGAACGCGTCGCAATCCGCGGGCCAGCTCTGGCCCTCCGGGGGCGGATTGTCCTCCCACGTCTCGAAGGGATAACACGTGCTCTCCAGCTCCACGACGAGCCTCACGCTCGCGAACGGCCCGTCGCGGAGATCGATGTCCGCGTTCGCCTGCTGGAAGTTCGGCTGACTCGCGTCGCTCGTGATCCGGACCTCCTCGAACGCCGTGATCGTGTAGGCCGGCGCGGGAGAGGGCTCCTGCTCCTCGCCGCCTCGGCCGCCGGCCCCGCCGGCGCCGGGCTGCGCTCCTCCGGGCGCGCGCGCCGCGTCGTCGCTGCAGCCGGAGCCCCCCACGACGACGGCGAAACCGAGCGCCCCGGCGAGGGCGCGTCGCGTGCAACGTGAACCCGACATGAGATCCTCCGGGTCATGCCTGATGGCGAGATCCCACGGTAGCCTGGGCGGGGCCCGCCGCGGTAGCGTTCTCCTCCTCATGGCATTCCACGTCGATCGCGTCGTCCCGTGGGTCGAGGACCGGCTCCGCGCGCTCGAATCCATTCCCCGTAGCTGAGCTATCGGGCGCGCGACGTCACTCCGCGCGGAGGAACGCCCCGATCTCCTCGAAGACGCGCGGCACCACAGGCAGGCTCGGATCGGTGTACGCCGCTTGCTGCGACGCGCTCGAGAGCGTCGCCTCCTTGAGCGTGTGGCTCATCCCCTCGATCAGGACGAGCTTGGCGTCCGGCCGCGCGCCGGCGAGCCGCTCGGCTTCCTGCACCCCTACCTGGATATCGGCGGTCCCTTGCAGCAGGAGGACCGGCGCCTTCACGGCCGCGAGCTCGACCGCGGGATCGTGCTTCATCCACGAGATGATGTACGGCTGCACGCTCGGGCGAAACAGGCGCAGGAACAGCTCAGTTTGCGGGACGTCCTCGACGAGCTCGCCCGCCTCGAGCCGGCCCAGGATCGCGTACGCCCTCTCGCGATCCTCGTCCGGCAGGCCGGCGAGCTGGTCGCGCAGCACCGCGCCGATGGGCCGGCCCGCGCCGGCGATCGAGACGTAGCCGTCGACCTCGATCGCCTGGGCGGCCAGCATGCCGAGCAGCGAGCCCTCGCTGTGCCCGACCACCGTGACCGTCGCGAACCGCCCGTCGTCGCGGAGCGCCTTCACCCACAGGACCGCGTCGTCGGCGCCCATCTCGAAGCGCATCTCCTGCTCGCCGCGGGGCGCCGCGGAGGCGCTCCCGCCGATGCCGGCCTTGTCGTAGCGGATCGACGCGATGCCCCGGTCCCGGAGGCCCTCCGCGAGGAGCCGGTACGTGTCCGCTGTGACGCCCGCGGCCGCCTGGTTGCCGTCCCGATCGGTCGGCCCGGAGCCGGGGAGGATCGCCACCGCGGGGAACGGCCCGCACCCGGCCGGCACCTCGAGCGTGCCCGCCAGCGTGCCGTAGGCGTTCTCGACGGCAATATCGACGCTGGTCGCCTCCGGACACGCCGGCGGGCTCGGTGTTTCCTGCGCCGGGGGCGGCTCCGTCTCGTCCGGGAGGGCGCCGTCTCCGCCGGCGGACGACTCGCCCTCTCCGGCGCCGCAGCCCACGCCGAAGGGCGACCCCGCGAGCGCGACCGCACACGAGAGAACGAACGCGGCGCGGCGCGCCGGGACCAGGTGACTCGAACGCAATGACATGACGATCCTCCGAAGAAGCAGGGGAGATGCCAGCAGCAGGGGAAAACCGAGGCCGCCCGGGCGCACCGGTGCGCCCTCGCGACCGGGCGAGCGTCGCCGAGCGCGCCGCGTGAGCCGGCGGCGCGCCGCGGACCGGATGGATTCAGCCGAGGTGCGCGAGCGCGACCTTCGAGACGATCTCCGAGACGAGCACGAGGCCGATGAGCCCTGCGATCAGCGGGGCGCCCCGCAGACCGGAGGCGTTCTTGAAGCCCTGGGTCAGCAGCGTCAGGAACCACGCGAGGCACAGCGCGGCCAGGACGGCGAAGGCGGCCACCGCGGGCGTGAGCACCGGCCCGCCCGCCGCTGGCGGCGCAGGGGCGAGCAGGCCGAGCACGATCGCCGCGAGCGCGAGCGGCGCGCGCGAGAGCCCGATCACGCCGAGGAAATCGATGAACCGCACGCGGCACCGCAGGAGCCGCGCGTACGCCCAGAAGAGCAGGGCGGGCAGGGGCCACACGACGACCTGCTCGAGGAGCGCCGTCGTGGTCGGGACGACCTCGGGCGCCGTGTGCAGGTCGAGGAAGCCGTCGAAGCGGACGCCGAGCCGCGTGATGGCGACGCTCAGCGCGGCGACCGCGAGCCCTGCCACGGCCGCGACCTCCCCGCCGAAGCGATCGAACGGGTTCAGCGCCAGCCGCCATCCGGTCCGGGGAGGCCGCGGCGACATCGTCGCCAGCAGCCGCTCGCCTTCCGCGGGCTCGATCACGCGGTCGCGCACGAGCGCGCGCACCCTCTCGTCGGGCGTGATCTTCATCAGAGTCCCACCTTTCTCAGCGCCTCCTCCGCCTCCTTCGCGGAGAGGCGCCCGTGCTCGAGCGCATCCAGGATCTCGTGCCGGCGCTTCTGAACGCCCTGCTCCAGCGCATCCAGCCGGCCGATGATCTCGTCGAGCCGGTTGCGCACCGTCGGGTAGCTGATCTGAAGGAGCTGCGACATCGCCTTCAAGCTCCCCGAGGAGCGCACGAAGGCGGTCACGAAGGCGAGATCGTCCGGCGACAGCTGGAGCAGCGCCGGGATCTCGAACTGGCCGTCCAGGTTGGTTCCACAGGCCTGGCAGCCGAGCCGCGTCGCGCGCAGCTCACCGTCACAGCTCGGGCATCGAACGACAAATCTTGCCACAGGACGAAGCTAGTATCGTCCGTGGATCAACAATGTCAACGTTCGGTTCAACAAAATTGATCGTAGAATCAATTTTGTGAACGGCGGCCGAGCTCATGGCCCGCGCGGCGCCGCTCGTGCCTGGGCCCGGGCGCGGCGCGGCTCGCGCTGGGGCCTCGGGGCCGCTCGCGACGGCTCAGCGCCGCGCGCGCCGCCGCGCGAACGCGAGCGCGACGGCGAGCCCGGCGAGGGCCAGCGGCGTGGGGGCCGCGGGCGAGCCGGCGGCGCGGCAGCTGCAGCCGCCCTCGTCGCCCTCCTCGTCGGCGCCCTCGTCCGCGCCGCCGGTCCCCGCGCCGGTGCCGGTGGTGCCGGCGCCGGAGGTCGCGGCCGAGGACGTCGATGTGACCGAGCCGCTCGTCGTGCCGCCGCCTGCGCCCCCGCTGCCGCTCGTGGCGCCGGCCGCGCCGCCCGCGCCGCCTGCGCCGCCCGCGTTCTCGCCCCCGCCGGTTCCCCCGCCGCCTGCGCCGCCTGCGCCGCCTTCCCCGGAGGAGGGGAGCGCGGGGCGCACGTCCTCGAGGGTGTCCCCCTCCACGGCGTCATCGAGGATGATGATGGGGCTGTCCGTGAACTCGGACGGGTTGCGCAGCAGGCCGACCTGCGTGAAGTGCGGGTTGCCGTCGGCGAGGGTCTGCGCCTGGCCGCCGGTGACGACCTGCTCGCCGTCGAACCACACGTCCACGGAGCCCTGGCTCGGGTTCGTCGACCACTTGATGTGCAGCGCGATGCGGTGCCACACGCCGGGCGTCACCGCGCCGTTCGCCTGCCAGTGCACCTTGTTCGCGGGCTTGCGGGTGGCGAAGCTGATGTTCTGTCCCACGACCTCGAAGGACATCATCTGATTGTAGCTCCCCTCGGACTCCCAGTATCCGATCTGCGTCGGCGGGTCCGCCGCGAGCGCCTCGGGGAGGTAGAAGCTCCAGGCGAAATACGTCTGGGCGCCCTCGGCCGTGCGCCCGGCGGCCGGCTTGTGGTTCAGCTCGACCCGCTTGATGCCGTTGGACCAGCGGGCGTCGTTGGTGAGCTGGATCTTCCCGGAGCGCGTCCCCTGCAGGACAGGCGACGTCACCACCGAGATGTGCTCGCCGTTGAGCGAGGTGTTCCACTGGGACAGGTTGCCCGTCTCGAAGTCTCCGGTCCAGACCGGCGCCGCGGAAGCGCCCGTCGCGACGGTCGCGACCAGCGCGGCGGCGGGCAAGGCGGAAAGCAGGAAGCGCGACCGCCGCCCGAGCAGCGCCCGGCAGCGGATAGATAGGTTGCGATGTGTGGTAAGGTGGGTTGCAGAAGTCATGGGCCGGATTCCATGCTGTTTCCAGCCCGCCGTCAACCGCGAAGCAGGCAATCGAGCGCGGCCCTTGCGCTCCTCGCTTCAGCCCTCATGTCACGAGGGCCTGCCTCGCGCGCGCTGCGTCTCAGGCAGAGATTTCGATCCACAGCGCCTGCGTCTCTCGCGACGGCAGGTGGATCAGGCGCTCTCCGGTGTTGAGGGCGTCGCCGGGGCAGGTCCAGGGCTCGAGACACACGAAGTCCTTGCCTTGCAAGGTCCACACGACCCAGTGGGTGAACTCGGGCGAGCCGCGGACGGCGATGCGCGCGGCCCGGGGGCCCTCGATCGAGAGCGCGCTCTCGGTGGAGCCGTGGTCGAGCAGGTGGAGGTCGACCTCGGGCCGGGTCAGGTCGAAGCCGGAGAAGGGCACCTCCTGCTTCGTGGTGTTGTCGAACGCGCGCGTCGCCCGCGTCTCGATCGAGGCCCGGGGCTTGTCGGCCTGGGAGACGGCGAAGTACGGGTGGAACCCGACCCCGAAGGGCATCGGCGGCGCGCCCTCGCCGGTCTCGTTGGTCACGCGGATGTCGATCCGGAGCGACCTGCCGCGCAGCGTGTAGGTGAGCTCGGCGCGGAAATCCCAGGGGTACTGCGCGCGCGTCGCCTCGCTCGAGCGCAGGGCGAGCCGCGCGTGAGCGCCGCCGGGCGCGGCGGTGCCGTGATCGTCGAGCGACCAGGGCAGGGTGCGAGCGAAGCCGTGCTGCCGCATCTGGCCCTGCGCGCCCGAGGACGACCAGGCGTCGCCGGCGAGCTTGCCCGGGGAAGGGAAGAGCACGGGGTTGCCGCCGCGCACGTTGGCGCTGCGATCCTCGAAGGTGGCGCGATCGAGGTAGAGCAGCTCGCGCCCGCCGAGGGTCAGCTCGGTCAGGATCCCGCCGCGGGCCGGGGCGAGCACGGCGCGGCTCGAGGCGTCGCCGTCGACGAGCTCCACCGTGGGGATCGGACCTTCGATCTTCTTCACGCTGAACATGACGCCTCCGTTCTCTCCATCATCACCTGCGCAGCCACTCGAGCAACCCGACGAGCAGCGCGAGCGCCGCGATGGGCAGCGCGATCCACCCGAGGACCGTCGCCCAGCCCCGGCGGAGCGAGCGGCCGCCGCGATCCTCGCACGCGAGGCAGATCGCCCAGACCCGCGCGCCGCCCTCGGTGAGCACGCAGCAGTCGCCGCACACGGGCGCATGGCAGCGCGCGCACGGCCCCGCCGCCTCGGCGCCGCAGCGCCCGCAGCGCGCGACGGGCCCGCCGCCGTCGTGGAAGATCAGGCCGCCGGACATGGGGCGCCGCTGCTTAGCGCAAGCCGGGGAGCG
Source organism: Sorangium sp. So ce836 (assembly GCF_028553905.1). NCBI lineage: Bacteria > Pseudomonadati > Myxococcota > Polyangiales > Polyangiaceae > Sorangium > Sorangium sp. So ce836. Next base: position 2,697,782 of record NZ_CP102233.1, read on the forward strand.
GCAGGCCCGGCAGCGAGTTCCCGATCACCGTGACGAGCTGCTCCTGCGTGAGCGTGCCGGCCAGGCGGAACGGCACGTCCACGTTGAGCGTCTCCCCGCCGATCGCGACGGTGCCGTTCACCTGGTACGGGACACCCCGGCCCTGCGCCGCGAGCGCGGCGATGCTGGTGAGATCCTGCCACTTCACCGAGAGCGGCGCGTCGATCCGCGTCCACTGCTTCGACCGCAGCTTGAGCGGCGTGGGCACGGTGACCGTGCCGACGTCGATCTTGCCGTCGAGCAGCACGGTCGCCTTCAGCGAGCGCGTCGAGAGATCGACGCTGTTCGGGTTGTACGCCTGGATCTGGACCCGCAGATCGATGCCCTGGGCGGTGACGGCGGTCACCGCGGCGACCTCGGGCTTGAGCGTCGGCGGCTCGGGGCGCGAGCACGCGACCAGGGAGACGGCGGCAGCGAGGAGCAGCGATCGCACGGCGGTGATGTGGCGCGGATCTCGTTGGCGCTCAACGGAAATCGGGCCCGCGCCCGGCCCGCGCTTCCGCCCGCGCGGGAACCCTCGCGATCTGCTATGCCCGGCGGATGGGCATCCTCCCGCTCGCCGAGCGCCTCGCCAAGAAGGCGCTGAACCGCTCCGGGGTGCAGAGCCGCTGGGTCGACACGTCGGTCTGCCGCCTGCACCTCTACGATGCTCCCGGCACCGGCTCGCTCCCGACCGTGGTCCTGCTCCACGGCATCGGCTCGTCGGCGCTCCCGTACGCGCCCGTGCTCCAGCGGCTGCGGCGGCACGCCCGCCGCGTCATCGCCGCGGAGGCGCCGGGGCACGGGTGGAGCGCGGCGCCGGCGTCGGCGTTCACGCCGGAGTGCCTCACCACCGCCATGAACGAGCTGCTCGACCGCGAGCTCGACGCGCCGGCCATCGTCGTCGGCAACTCCCTCGGCGGCGCGGTCGCGGTGAGCTACGCGCTGAGCTCGCCGGACCGCGTGCGCGCGCTGGTGCTCGCGTCGCCGGCCGGCGCGTGCATGGAGCAGGCCGAGCTCGCGGCGCTGCTCGGCGCCTTCAAGCTGCGGTCGCGGGCCGACGCGCACGCGTTCTTCGCGCGGCTCTACCACCGCGTCCCGTGGTTCGCCCCGCTGGTCGCCGGCGACATCGTGCGGATGTTCGCGCGCGAGACCATCGTCTCCTTCACGAGCTCGGCCCGGTGCGAGCACGCGTTCACGCCCGAGCAGCTGCGGTCCCTGTCGATGCCGATCCTGCTGATCTGGGGCCGCTCGGACCGCCTCATGCCGGGCGGCAACCTCGAGTACTACCGGCGGCACCTCCCGCCGCACGCGGAGATCGAGGAGCCCGAAGGCGTCGGCCACTGCCCGCACGTCGACGACCCGCGCCGGTTCGCCGAGCGGATCGCCGCGTTCGCGCGGGAGGTGACCTCGCGGGGCGCGGGCGCGCCGGCGGCCGCGTCACCGCCGCCGACCGCGTCAGGCGTCCTCGGGGAGCGCGCCGCGCCGCAGGAGCAGGGTACGGGTCAGGCCGCGTCGTAGCGGGATGATCCGCTCGGGCGGCGCGTCGCGCTCATTCCGGCGCCGCCGCTCTCTCCGACGCGGGAGGCGGCGGCGACGCGGCCGCGGCCGGCGCGCTCCCGCCCTCCGAGAAGTCGAGGTCGATCCCCACGATCTTCATGAGCCGCAGCGCGTTCGCGCTCGTCACGACGCCGGGCTTCAGCGTGTAGTCGAAGGTCATCCGATCATCGACCACGAGCTCCTCGAAGTGCATGTTGCGCACGCGGCCCGCGGTCTCTTGCTCCAGCACGGAGAGCCCCATGTCGTGGGACGACACCGCGCCGATGGCCCCCCGCTCGACGAGGTGCCTCACCACCGCCCTGGCCCCGATCTGGCGCTCCCGCGCGTTCGTGCCGTGGAGGATCTCGTCGAGCAGGAACAGCACCGGCTCGCCGCGGTCCGCGCCGTCGACGACGCGCTTCAGGCGGGTCAGCTCGGCGTAGAAATGCGAGACGCCCTGCTCGAGCGAGTCCTTGATCCGCATGCTCGTCCGGACGCGGACCGGCGACAGCGACAGCGACGACGCGCAGACCGGCGCGCCCGCGAGGGCGAGCACGGCGTTCACCCCGATCGCGCGCAGCAGCGTGCTCTTGCCCGACATGTTCGAGCCCGTCACGAGCAGCGCGGCGCCCGCGCCCTCCAGCGACACGTCGTTCGTCACCCGGCGGCCGCGCGGCAAGAGCGGGTGGCCGAGCCCCGTCGCCGCGAAGCGCGGCTCCCCCACGCTCACCTCGGGGTAGGCATAGTCGGGGTTCTCGTGCGCGAACGTCGCGAGGCTCGCGAGCGCCTCGACGTGCCCGAGCGTCCGCATCCACGCCTTCACGTGCCGGCCCGCGCGCAGCTTCCACCGCTCCAGGGCGAGCGCGCACCACACGTCCCAGAGCAGGAAGAGGTCGGCGATGATGTGGATGAGCCCGCTGTGGCGCAGGTCCGAGTAGCCCACCCGGGTCTCGAGCGCCGTCATCTCGCGCGAGGCGAGCGCGCCCGAGGGGCCGGCGAGCTCGGCCTTGAGCTCGTTCAGCAGCGCCGACGAGAACGCCTGCTGCTCGATGCGCGCGAGGAGCGGCCGGTACCGCGCGAACGGCGCCTCGCGCGACGAGGCGGCGGCGAGGATCGGCTCGATCGCGGGCCGCAGGAGGAGCAGCACGAGGAGCTGGGCCGCGAACGGCAGGAGCCACGCGTGGCGGAGCAGCCCGAGCTGCTCTCCCGGGACGATCTGCGGCGCCGCGAGCAGCGCGAGCGTCAGCGGCACGAGCACCTTCGCCGCGGTCAGCAGCGCGCTCGCCGGCAGGCCGCCGGCGCGCGCCTCGGCGCCGAGCAGCGCCGGGGGCGCCTCGGCCCATGCGATGAGCGGCCCTGCCTCGCGGCCGCGCGCCCCCGCCTGCAGGCCCACCACGGCGAGATCCTCCCGGAACGCGCCGAGGCCGGCGAGCTCGCGCACCGCCTCCTGCCGCGCCGCCACGGCGGGCGCCGGGGAGGGCTCGTTGAGCCAGGCCGCGAGCGTGGCCTCGCCCTCGCCCGTCTGGGCCACGTCGAGCAGCTGGAACAGCGACGCCTGCCCGAACACGTCGAGATCGCCCGCGTAGTCGTGGTCGGGCGCGGCGAAGCGCTCGCCCCGCTCGGGGAAGTCGGCGAAGTCGCCGGCGACGCGCCGCTTGCCGCGCACGTAGAGGCCGATGCGCTGGTCGACCTCCGTCATCCGGGTGACGAGGCGCGCGTGCGCCACGAGCAGCCCGAGGAACACCGCGGTCACCGCGCCGGCGGCGTACGCGACCCACCGCGGCACGTCGCCGAAGAGCGCGTACCCCCCGGCCACGGCCGCGGCCACGAACGAGACCCCGCGCAGGAGCGAGAACGTCCTCGACCGGCGATCGAGCGCGCCGGCCTCGGCGCGCAGGACGGCCAGGCGCTCGTCGTAGGCGGACAGGACGCGCTGCGCGACGGCGTCGGGGGGCGGCTGCGCGACGGCGTTGGGGGGCGGCTCCACGGGGCGCTGTCCATAGGCCACCGCGGGCCGTGCATCCAGCGGCAGCGGAGGCCCTTCGCACGAAGGCCGCGAAAGCGTTGAAGCGTCCTGGCTGGCTGCTCGTACAATGGCGCCATGGACCAGAACCTGCTGGAGCGCCTCAAGGCGTACACCGTCGTGGTCGCCGACACCGGCGACATCAACTCGATCGAGAAATTCCGCCCGCAAGACGCGACGACGAACCCGTCGCTCATCACCGCGGCCGCCCAGATGCCCGAGTACACCGACATCGTGAGCGGCGCGCTCGCGTGGGCCCAGAAGGAGGCGGGCCGGAGCAAGGAGCCGGGCGACGCCGTGAGCCTCGCGTTCGACCGGCTCGCCGTCGATTTCGGCTTGCGCATCCTGAAGATCATCCCCGGCCGCGTCTCGACCGAGGTCGACGCGCGCCTCTCCTACGACACCCAGGCGACCATCGAGAAGGGCCGGAGCATCATCCGCCTCTACGAGGAGGCCGGCGTCTCGCGCGAGCGCGTCCTCATCAAGATCGCCTCGACGTGGGAGGGCATCCGCGCGGCGGAGGTCCTCGAGAAGGAGGGCATCCACTGCAACCTCACGCTGCTCTTCGGGCTGCACCAGGCGATCGCGTGCGCCGAGGCGGGCGTGACGCTCATCTCGCCGTTCGTCGGCCGCATCCTCGACTGGTACCTGAAGGACACGGGCCGCGCGAGCTACGCGCCCGCCGAGGACCCCGGCGTCGTCTCGGTCACGAAGATCTACAACTACTACAAGAAGCACGGCTACAAGACCGAGGTGATGGGCGCGAGCTTCCGCAACATCGACGAGATCAAGGAGCTCGCCGGCTGCGATCTCCTGACCATCTCGCCGAAGCTGCTCGCCGAGCTCGCCGCCGCGCGCGGCGAGCTGCCGAGGAAGCTCGATCCGGACGCGGCGCGCGCCATGCACATCGAGAAGATCACGATGGATGAGGCGACGTTCCGCGCGATGCACAGCGCCGACCGGATGGCGAGCGACAAGCTCAGCGAGGGGATCGACGGCTTCGCGAAGGCGCTCGCCCAGCTCGAGGTCCTGCTCCGCGAGCGCCTGCAGAAGGTGGCGGCCTCCTAGCCCCGGCGGCGCGGGCGCGGCCCGCGGGGCAGAACGCCGGGGAAAAACGCCTCGGCGCCCCGCGCGCCGCGACGCCGGCCCCCCGACGGCCGGAGGCGCAGGGCGAAGCCGGAGGGCCGGCTTGCGTGCGGGCCTTCGCGTCTTCTAGGATTCGTGCCGCTGAATGGCACACGGATCGCATACGACGATGCTGACGACGCCGACGATGCTGACGACGCTGACCAGGCTGACCGGCCTGAGCAGCGCGACCAGCCGCGGTGTGGCGGGTCGAAGGCGATCCTCCGGGGAGGCCCGCCGTGGAGCCGCCCCTTCGGTCATGGCAACGAGGAGGCGACGTTGAAGCTCACGTCACAGGAGTACTGGGAGAACCATTGGAAGCTCAACGCCGACGCCGAGGACATGGGCGGCGGGTGCGAGCTCTACGACGACATCGCTCCCTTCCTGCCGCGCGGAGAGGGTTTGTCGTTCCTCGAGATCGGGTGTGCGCCGGGCCGCATCCTCGCCGACTTCTGCGGGCGCCTCGGCTTCACCGCCCACGGCCTCGACTACGCCTGCGACCCATCCGTCGTCGAGCGGGAGCTCACGAAGCGCGGCGTCAACGTCGGCAAGATCGAGAAGGGGGACTTCTTCTCCTGGAAGCCCGAGGAAAAATTCGATATCGTAGCTTCCTTCGGGTTCATCGAGCACTTCGATGACGCAGGGTCGGTGGTGGATCGGCACTTCGAGCTGGTGAAGCCGGGAGGCACCGTGGTCGTGGCCATGCCGAACTTCGCCGGCGGGCAGAAGGCGCTCCACTGGCTGCTCGATCGCAAGAACCTGAACGGCCACAACACCCGCATCATGAACCTTCCGTTCCTCGAGGCCGCCGCCCGCCGCAACGGCGCCGAGATCGTCCAGGCCCGTTACACGGGCGGCCACTTCGATTTCTGGCTGGACGACGAGGCGCCGCTCTTGGCGCGGCGTGTCGTCTGGAAGCTCGTCGCGCCGCTCCGGGCGCTCGCCAGCCGGGTGATCCCTGGCGAGACGAACCCCTGGTTTTCCCCCTACCTGTTCGCCATCTACAGGGCGCCCATGCCGTCCGGGGGCACGCCTGACGCTTGAGCCCTTCCCGATGAGCGAACCCAGCCCGAACGTCACATCGCCGCCAGCTGTCCGGGACGCAGACGCCGACCGCCGCTTCCGCGAGTGCGCCCAGCGCCACGGCTGGGATCCGGACGACGTCTTCGTGGGGGGCTATGTCGCCTGGGAGTGGCGGCACAGCCGCCACGCCTACGACGACCTCTTCACGTCGGTCCGCGGCAAGAAGGTGCTCGAGTTCGGCTGCCACCTGGGCGGGACGGCGATCGTCCTCGCGACGCTGGGCGCCGACGTGACGGCGATCGACGTCGACCCCACGTACGTCGAGCTGACCCAGCTGAACGTCGAGCGCCACGGGATGTCCGACAAGGTGCGCGTCCTTCACGTCCCCGACACGACCTCGCTTCCGTTCGCGGACGAGGAGTTCGAGCTCGTCTCCTGCAACAGCGTGCTCGAGTACGTCCCGCCCGAGCGCCTGCCCGCCGTCCAGCGCGAGATCGACCGGGTGCTCGGGTCGTGGGGGTTCATCGTGATCCTGGGCACGAGCAACCGCCTCTGGCCGATCGAGCTCCACAGCCGCCGCCCGCTGATGAACTACGTGCCTCGCCCGCTGCACCCCTTGTTTCCGGGCCCGTCGGTCTACAGCGTATTTCCCTGGCAGCTCCGGCGCGGGTTCGGCGATTATGCGGACATCTCGCAGCAGGATCGGGGGCGGCTGATCGTCGATTTGAAGGCCAAGATGGGCATGTCCGGGCCGCGGCTCCTCGCCTTCTCCGCGGCGAACCGGGTGCTCGGCCCGCTGGGGATGCACGTGGGCTTCGTGTCCCCGACGATCACGATGGTTCTTCAGAAGCGCGGTGAGGGAGGAGCAGGCGATGGCTGACGGCAGGACGCGGGTATACATTACCGTGGACGTGGAGTGCGCCGAAGAGCGCATCACGGGCGACAGCAAATCTCCCGCGATGGGCTACGACCTCCGCATCTGGGGCCGCTTCGTCAACCAGCGCGAGCCGCTCGGCATCGAGCTCATCATGCGCGAGCTCGAGGCGCACGGCCAGCGCGGGACGTTCTTCGTCGAGGCGATCGGCTCGTACAGCTTCGGGATGGACGGCCTCACGAACGTGTGCCAGGCGCTGCACAGCCGGGGCCACGACGTGCAGCTGCACGTGCACCCGGTGCAGCGGCGCGCGGACTGGCACACGCGCGGCGAGGCCCGCGTCTCGGACGACATCGCCGACTACCCGGTCGAGGAGCAGGCGCGGCTGCTCCTCGAGGGGCGCGACCTGCTCGTGCGCGCGGGCGTCCCGGCGGGCGAGCTGCTCGGCTACCGCGCCGGCAACTTCGGCGCGAACAACGACACCTGGCGGGCGATGAAGCTGGCGGGGCTCGTGCTGAGCAGCAACTACAACCCCTGCTACTTCAACAAGAACTGCAAGATGCAGTATCCCGGCGCGCGGCTCGGCCTCTTCGAGACGCCCGAGAAGGGGGTGTACGAGCTGCCGGTCACGAACTTCATCGAGCCGACGAAGCGCTTCAGGCACCTCCAGATCACGGCGGTGACGCTCGACGAGATCAAGCATTGCCTTCTCCGCTATCGCGCCCTCGGGGTCAAGGAGGTCACGCTGGTGACCCACTCGTTCGAGTTTTACTTCCTCGACTCGGCGGAGGCGCGCCGCGGCTACCCGAACCGGCTCAACGTGGAGCGGCTCCGCGGGCTCTGCCGCTTCCTCGAGGAGAACTCGAGGGATTTCGAGGTCGACACCGTCGGCGCCCTCGCGCGCCGGCTCGCGGACGCGTCGCCGGAGACCGACGAGAGCGAGCCGCCGTCGCTGCAGTTCCCTCACTCCAATGCCATCCACCACGCGCGCCGCGTCGTGGAGCAGGCGTACAAGCGCGTCGCGCAGCGGTTCACGTTCGGCTAGCCCCGCGCGCGAGCGGCCAGGGGCGCCCCGGCGCGGGGCGGCCTCGGCGAAGCGCGCCCGGCCGGCGCCTCGGCGCCGCGCCCGCGTCGGCCGCCCTCCGGCGGCGCTCCGGTGCTAAGGAGCGCGCATGCGGCTCATCGGACAGATCCACGTATCGCTCAAGGGCAGCATCATCCAGCGCGACCCCACGCTCTGGGAGAAGCTGAAGCGCGGCTTCGGCGCCACGCTGGACCTCGACACGGATCGCATGCGCGTCGAGCTGGAGGCCACCGCCGTGGTCGACCAGGTGCGGCGGGCGCTCGTCCAGCTCGGGGTGGGCAACGCGCTCTCGCTGGTCATCGACGACACCGTCATCTTCCAGGACACCGACGGGAAGCCGGACGATCTCCCCGATCTCGTCCTCGCGCTGGCCGAGCATTCGGCCGTGTTCGGGCGCGGCTTCACCGAGCTCAAGTTCGCCGCCGAGCACGAGGAGGCGGGGCTGCACCTCGTGATCGAGGCGCGCGCCCGCACCGAGCACGCCGAGGACGAGCCGGCGGGGATCGTGTCCGTCGGCGGGCGCCTGCGCGATCTCGAGCCGCGCGCCGGCGAGCCCGCGGAGGACTACCGCCGCCGCGTCGAGCCCCTCGCGAAGGACCCGGCGCTGTTCGAGACGGCGCGGCTGCAGTTCGAGTCGTTCGTCGGGCGCCTCGAGGGCGCCCTCAAGGCGTCGATGCCGGAGGCGCGCGTGGAGCAGCGCCACGCCGAGGCGCGCGTCGTGCACGCGCCCTCGGGCGACGGCGCGGCCGCCGGGCCGCAGCCGGCCAGCCCCACGCACCCGGGCTACGACCCGTTCATGGTCTATTACCCTCCGAGCCCGCTCAGCGTGATGCTGGACGTGATGCTCATCTCCTCGTTCATGCACATGCTCTCGCCTCCCCACGTGCTCTTCGTGAGCCCGGCGGGCATGCCGCTCGGCACCGCGCAGGAGGCCGCGGCGAATCCCGATCTCTTGAACGACGCCGATCGCGGCGACGAGGGCGATGGGCTGGACGACGGCGATGGGCTGGACGACGGCGATCCGTGGGGCGATGACGGCGGCGGGCTCGACGACGGCGGCGGCGATCTCGGCGATTTCGGCGATTGAGCCGCTCGCGCCGGCTCCGCGGGCGCGTCCGCCGGCGCCCTGAGCCGCGCGCCACGCCCGAGCGGGCGAGCGCGCTCGTCCGGTCATGGACGGCGAATGGCGATCATGGTACGGCCCAGTCTGGCCGTGACCGGCGCTGGCATGGAGGTCCACTCGCGCCGGCGCGTTGAAGGTCGCGCGCGCCCAACCCTGGACTGGAGAGCGCGATGAAGAAGAGCGAAGCGGCGCTGGAGAAGCAGCCGCAGGCGGCGAGCGGGGGAGATCCGGAGATCGCCCGCGAGGTCCGCACCATCATTGCAGAGCGATGTGGGATGAGCGTCGATGCCGTGACTCCCGATCTGTCGCTCGAGAACGGCCTCGGCGTGGATTCGCTGGCGCTCATCGAGGTCAACGTCGCATTGGAGGAGCGATTCCAGATCGTGGCGCCCGATTTCGCGGCGCCGGATCAGGCGCAGATCAGCACGGTCGGCGACGTGATCGCCTTCGTCGAGGCGCAGCTCGCGGCGCGGGGCGGCCGGGGAGGGGCGTCGTGATCTCCCCGCGCACGCGCGCCGAGCGCGAGGCCGCCGGCCGGACGCCCGAGGAGCAGCGGGAGCACGAGCGGCGGGAGGTCGCCGCCCATTACCAGAACGACCCGGAGATCTTCTCCATGGTCCTCGACAGCCGCCTCGCCTATGCGACGGGCATCTTCCTCGATCCCGGGGAGAGCCTCGAGGCGGCGCAGGAGCGCAAGTACGACTGGGTCCGCCGCGAGCTCGACATCCACCCCGGCGAGCGCGTCCTCGACGTGGGGTGCGGCTGGGGCTCGAACCTCATCTACCTCGCCGAGCGCACCGGCGGGAGCTTCCGGGGCGTCACGCTGAGCGACAAGCAGCGGCAGGAGGCGCTCCGCCGCGCCGACCGGGCGGGCGTCGCCTCGCGGGTCCGCATCGACCTCGCCCATATCGAGGACGTCGACCTCGAGCCCGAGTCGCTCGACGCGGTGCTCTTCGTGGGCAGCATCGTGCACATGCACAACCGCGAGCGGATCCACCAGAAGGTCGCCGCCGCGCTGCGCCCGGGCGGCAGGCTGCTCATCTCCGACTGCTATTTCCCGGCGCGCGCCCGCGGCGACCGGGAGAGCTCCGCCACGCAGTACATCTTCGTCCAGGCGCTCGGCTACTGCCGCCTGATCTCGCTCGCCGAGGAGCTCGGGATGATCGAGCAGGCCGGCCTCGATGTCCGGCGCGTCGAGGACCTCACGAGCTCGTACGTGCACACGGTCGCCCGGTGGATCGACAACGTGCGCGCGAACCGCGCCCGGATCGACGCGCGCGCGCCCGGCTTCTCGCGGCTGCTCCAGACGTACATGACCGTGGGCCGGCTCTCGTTCGCGCGCCGCACCGCGCTCGAGTACATGATCGTGGCGACGAAGGGCGGCGGCCGCGAGCGCCTCGGCGTCGCGCCCTCGCCCGAGCCGAGGCGCGCGCCGTGAGCGCCGTGAATGGTGGAGTCGCCGCGCGGACGGTCGCGGGCCTGCTCCGGGCGCGGGCCGAGGCCACGCCGGATCGGTTCGGCTTCTACCACAAGCAGCAAGGCGAGTTCGTCGGCTGGACGTGGGCGGAGTACTGGCGCCGCGCGCGCGCGGCGGCGTCCGGGCTCATCGCGGCGGGGGTGCGCCCGGGCGACCGCGTGCTCTTGCTCGTGACGGACGTCGAGGTGGCGGTGCCGTGCCTCTTCGGCGTCTGGGTGCTCGGCGCGGTGCCGATCCAGGTCGGGGTGCCGTACCGGCTCACGGACGTGGCGGCGTTCCTCGGCGAGCTCCGGCGGACGGCCGCCCGGGTCGGCGCGCGCGCGCTCGTGGTCTCGTCGGCGCTGCTCGGCTTCGCGCAGGGCGAGGGCGGCGCGGACGGCCTCACGCAGCTCGCCGCCGAGCCGCTGCTCGACGCGCCGCTCGACGCCTCGCTGCCCGATCCGGAGCGCGCGCCCGGCCCCGCGCTCATCCAGCTCACGAGCGGCAGCACCGGGCACCCGCGCGGCGTGGTCATCCCGCACGAGCGGCTCATGCTGCACCTCGACGCGATGAGCCAGCGGCTCCCGGTGCGCGGCGAGGGCGCGGGGGGCGTGTCGTGGCTGCCGCTCCACCACGACATGGGGCTCGTCGGCGGGCTGCTCTTCCCGCTCTTCAACGACTTCCCCGTGCACATGCTCTCGCCGCTCGAGTTCCGGACGCGGCCGTTCTCGTGGCTCGCGGAGATGTCGCGCATCCGGGGCGTCATCTCGCTCGGGCCGCCGAGCGCCTACGCCATCTGCGTCGGGCTCGCCCGCCGCGCCGTCGAGGCGGGGCTCGACCTCGGCGCGTGGCGGTGCGCGATGGTCGGCGCCGAGCCGATCTCCCCCGCCTTGCTCCGCCGCTTCGCCGAGGCGTTCGCGCCCTGCGGCTTCCGCCTCGAGGCGTTCTTCCCGGTGTACGGCCTCGCCGAGGCCACGGTCGCCGTGACCTTCCCCGATCTGCTCGCCGAGCCGCGCGTGATCACGGTGGATCGCGGCCTGCTCGAGCGCGAGGGCCGCGTCGAGGAGGCCGCGCCGGGGCCTCTGTCGCTGGAGCTCGTCGGCGTCGGCAGGCCGATCCCGCGCACGGAGATCCGCGTCGTGGACGCCGGGCGCAGCCCCGTCCCGGAGCGCACCGTGGGGGAGATCGAGGTGCGCTCGGAGACCGTGATGGAGGGGTATTTCGACGAGCCCGAGGCGACCGCCGAGGCGCTCGTCGACGGCTGGCTGCGCACGGGGGATCTCGGGTTCCTCGATCGCGGGACGCTGTTCGTCACCGGCAGGAAGAAGGAGGTGATCATCAAGGGCGGTCACACGATGATCCCCGCGGTGATCGAGGAGATCGCGTCCCGGGTCGACGGCATCCGGGCCGGGTGCGTGGTCGCGGTGGGGCTCTTCCTCGAGGAGCGGCAGACCGAGGCCGTCTACGTGGTCGCCGAGACGCGCGCCGAGGCCTCCGAGCACGCCGGCCTCACGGAGCGCGTGCGCGAGACGCTGCGGGCGAACGGGGTCACGGTCGACCAGGTCGTCCTGCTCCCGCCGGGCGAGCTGCCCAAGACGACGAGCGGCAAGCTGCGGCGCCGCGAGGTCGCCGAGCGGCTGCGCGCGGGGGGGCTTCGCTGAAGGGCGCCGGCCCCCGTGGGGGCCTACGGTCGGGCTCGGGATGCGCCGGCAGCGCGCATCCGCGCTTCCGGGTCGAACTGCCGGTTTGCTGTTTCACCCTCCTCCAGAGGCCTTTTCCGTTCGCCTCAACGATGGACAGACGCGTCGCGGCGCGGCCGATTTCGCGGGCGCTGCAGCGCTGCGCGCGTTAGATCCCGGAGCCGCTCTCCGGAGCACAACCGAACGGGACCGTCCATGTTGCGTCGCCCGAGAGAACACTCATCGACCTGTCCTGCCCCGCTTTCGCCCGAGGCGCGCGCGTGGGAGCTCGAGCAGCTCCGGGCGCTCGGCCTCGAGGACGACGACTGGAGCTCGGACGACCAGTGCCCTTTCTGTGCGGGGCGGCCCCTGTCCTCGGAGAAGGCGCCGAAGCGCGCGTGAGCGATGCGGGGAGACGCGCGCTCGGCGGGCGCGCGCTCCCCGCTCGCTGAGGGTCAGGGCAAAGCGATGCGCTCCGTCTCCTGGTGAGCCTCGTCCGCGCTGCAGCGCTCTTGGTCGCTTCCATTGCACCATTGCACGGCGCGAACCAGCGAATGACCCCGGGGCGAGCGCCCGGGGCCGCGGATCACTCCGCGATCTTCGCCTTCACCCACTTGCCCGACTCGGTGAGGTCGTTGTCGGTCCAGTTGCCCATGGTGTTCGCCCTGGGCTTCAGCGCGGAGCACGCCTCGGCCTTGTCGCCCAGCGACCAGTTGGCCCAGCTGATGTTGTGCGCGTCGAGGAAGTTGAGCCAGGTCCCCGACTCGCCGAGATCGAGCGCGCCGTCGCCGCTGGCGTCGCACGTCCCCCACTCGGTCACGAACAGCGCCAGGCCCTTGTCCATCGCGCGCTGGGCCTTCTCGCGCAGCGCGTTCTTGTGCGTCGCGGCGTAGAAGTGCAGGGTGTACGCCACGTTGGGGTCGTTGATGCGGTTGTCCGCGGCGATGTCCGCGTCCTGCGACCAGTTCGGCGAGCCGACGATGACGAGGTTGTTCGCGCCCTGGCCGCGGATCTCGCCGATCACCGCCTCGGCGTACGACTTCACGGTCTGCCAGTTGTGCGTGTTGAGCGGCTCGTTGAAGACCTCGAAGATCACGTTGGGCACGTTCTTGTAGGTCTGCGCCACCTCGCGGAAGTAGCTCCTCGCCTGATCGAGGTGGTTGTTCGCGTTGTGATCGTGCCAGTCGAGGATCACGTAGATGCCCTTCCCGATCGCCGCGTCGGCGATGGCCTTCGCCTTGGCCTTCTGGCCGCCCGCGTCTTCGAGGTAGCCGCCTTCGTTCTCGATGCCCATCGCCGCGCGGACGACGGTCGCCTTCCAGTTGTCGGCGATCGAGTTGACGACGTTCCCGTTGTAGTAGTTGCTCCACTGGCTCCAGAACAGGCTCATGCCTTTGAGCTGGACCGGGGCCCCGTGCTCACCGACGATGTTGCCGTCCTTGACCCGGAGCACGCCGTGGCGCTCGACCGGCGTTCCGTCCGTGGGCACCATCCCGGTGCCCGTGCTCGTCGTCGACGACGAGGTCGTCCCGGGCCCCGTCGTGGTGGAGCTGACCGAGGTCGTCGAGCTGACCGAGGTCGTCGAGCTGACCGAGGTCGTCGAGCTGACCGAGGTCGTCGAGCTGGCCGAGGTCGACGTGGTCCCCGTCGTCGTCCCCCCGCCGCCGCCGCCGGCGCCGCCGGCGCCGCCCACGCCATCATCCGTCGACGCGTCGCCGCAGCCGATCAGCACGGCTGCTTGCAGGGCGACCGCCGCGAGGCCGAATGACCACTTCGACCTGCCAAGCACACCGCGAAATGAAACGCTCTTCATCATGTCCTCCAAGGGAAGTAACCGTATGGCGCGGCATTAAAAGGGCAGCTCAGCGCCGGTGGCAAGCCCTCTACGCGGTAAAAGTTAATCGAGAAAATTAAGCCTTGGCATGTAGGCCATGATACCATGCTGCCGAGCGAAGCGCTCGTGGGCGAGCGGCCGTCAGCCACCGGGGAGGTGTGAGGCGGGGCCATCTCGGGCGTCGATGTGCCCGAGCCGTGGTGTGCAGGCAACTAAAAATTCCGCAAGATGCATGCCAGTCCGCTGGACCCGCGAATCGGGCGGTGTCGCCGTGCGTCCGTGGCCTGCGCGAGCCGTCTTTCCCTCGCTTTTCCCTCGAGGATCTGCGCAGGCTACCGCGCGCTCGTCGGTGGTCGGGCGACCACCCTGGTCAACCGCCCATCCATGCGCATAGCGTCAATCGCGCTCGTGAAAGCGATGACGACCGCGCCCGGGATGTCAAGCCTCGAGCGCGCCTGTCGTGGCCCTCTGTGCCGTCCTGGTCCACCCGCCGACCGGTGCCCACGTTGGCCACTGAGCTCCTCGCCGCGACGGCGAGCGCTCCGTCACCTCGGGTTACCTCGGGACAGGCACCGGCGGCGGCTCGTCGTCCGGCGTGATGCACGCCGACAGGTCGAACAGCATGAAGAGCAGCGCCTTCTCCTGGGCCGTCAGCTCATGGATCTCCCCGTCGCGGTCCTCGCACCCGCTCGGGAACGGCGCCCCGGCCACGTCGGTCGCCGCCACGTGGATGTCCGTGTACACGAACCGGCCGCACTGCTGTTCTTCCGGGGAGCCGATCGGCGTGTTGAACGTGAAGTACTTGACCCCCGCCCGCGCGTCGAAGGCCGGGTCGGCGTCGTTGTAGAGCCACCGCGTCGCGATCTCCTCGTTCACCGAGTCGACCCAGTGCTGCGGATCGTCGATCTCGATCCGCCCCGGCACGGTCGACGCCCCCACGCGGACGAGCCAGTCGCGGAGCGCCGCGCCCTTCGGGAACGTGGTGTCCACCAGCACGGGGAGCCCGTCGTCGGGGTCGCTGCCCTCGTCCCAGGTCGCGGTCTCGGGGAACCGCTCCGGCCCGAGCCGCAGCCAGGTGTTGTGCCAGTGCGACGCGAACACGCGACCTCCCGCCGACGCGTAGTCGAACATCGCCCGCCGCGCCGCCTCGGGCTTGTCGGCCAGGAACGCCGACCCCTCGCACGACAGGATCACCATGTCGTATTGCTGCAGGTTGTCGAGCGAGCCCCAGAACTCCCGCGCAGGGGAGAGGGCCGCCCCGTGGTTCAGCCCGTCGCGGTACCGGCTCGTCGCGCTGTCCCCCTCGATGGCGCGCCCGACGAACAGGTTCACCCGCCCGTCGCCCGCCTCCGGCGTGAACTCCGACGCGTCGATACCCATCTTGTAGAGCAGGCACTCCAGCACGTCCGCGCCGCCGGTCGTCAGCGCGATCTTCGGGAGATGGCCCTCCGACTTGTTGCGCGGCAGCCGGACCTCCCCGTCCGCGATGGGGTTGTCGACGCACGCCTCGACCTTCGGCAGCGTGATCCGGCGCCGCCATTTGCCGAGCTGGACGACGAGCGGGATGTCCTCGCCGACCGGCACGTCCTCCAGCACGAACCGCCCGTCCGTGTCCGTCAGCGCGAGCGCGATGGGGTCTCCGGAGAGCGCCACGTTGCACGGCTCGCAGCTCGCCCCGTCGGCGATCGGATCAAGCTCCCTGTTCGGGACGTAAACGATGACATTGTACAGCGGGAGTTCGCCCGCGGGCGCGTACACGGTGCCGCTCACCGTCGTCTTGCCGCCGCCCGGACAGGCGATCTTCTGGCACTCGAGCCCCTCGCACCCGCCGCTCCCGACGATGGACACGCCGCTCCCCGCCGGGAACGGGTCGCCCCCGAGGCCGCTCCCTGCGCCCTGGTCCGCGCCCCCGCCGCCGCCGGCGCCGGAGGCGCTCGCGCTCGCCCCGCTCGGATCGCCGCAAGCGCACCCGGCCGTCACGGCCGGCGCCGCGGCCGCCGCGGCCAGGAGCCCTCCGGCGATGCTACGCAATCTCACCATTCGAACCCTCCGGGCGCGGCGGGGCGAGGGCGCCCTGCTCCGCTCATTCCGAGGGTAATCGAGGCGAGGGGGAGCCGGGAAGGGATAACCCAGCAAGGAGAGAGCGACGACCCGTCTCGCCGTCTCCCCTCGATCTCCTCCTCTCGCGCTTACGTCGCCGCGAGAGCGCCGCGACGCAGCGCCCGGCGGCTCCCGCGGCGCTCGGCCGGTGCGACCCGAGCGGACCGTGAGGAGACAGGCGACAGCGGACCCAGCCGCCTTCGCGCGGACCACAGCGCCGCGCGATCGCGCGGCGACCGCCTCGTCGGCGGCGCGGCCGGCGCTCGACTGCGCGGCGGCCGGCGCTCGCCCAGCCGTGTTCCGACATGGCGAGAGGCGGCCCGGCAGAGTAGGATGCGGCGCCTTGCAATCAGTCATTCCTGCTCCGTCTCTTCCTCGCCCCCGCCTGCTCGAGATCACCTGGCCCATCTTCAGCGAGCACCTCTTGCACATGCTCGTCGGGGTGTTCGGCGTCTGGCTGGTCAGCCGCCTGTCCGACGAGGCCGCCGCGGCGTACGGGCTCTCCAACCAGATCATGTTGACCTTCATGATCACCTTTCGCTTCGTCAGCGTCGGCGCGAGCGTGGTGGTCACTCAGTGCCTCGGCGCGCGCGACCGCGCCGCCGCGGAGAAGGTCGCGCGGGCGTCGCTCGCGGCCAGCCTGTGGCTCGGCCTCGCCAGCTGCGCGGTCATCGCGCTCGGCGCGAGGCCCCTGCTCGAGCTGATGCGCCTGCCGCCGTCCCTGTTCCCGATCGCGCAGCCTTACCTGATGGCGGTCGGCGTGATGCTGGCGTTCGACGCGATGAATTTCTCGATGGGCTCGGTGCTGCGCGCCCACACCTACGGCCGGGACACGCTGCGCCTCATCGTCGTCATGTACGTCGTGCAGCTCTCGCTCAGCCTGCCGCTCATGTTCGGTGTCGGCGCGTGGCCGGGGCTCGGCATGAACGGGCTCGCGATCGCCGCGGTGATCGCGCGCGCGTGCTCCTTCTGGATGCACCGGCAGCTGTGGATCGCGCGCCTCGGCATCCGCCCGACCTTCGAGGACTTCTGGCGCATTCGCCGCGAGCAGCTCCGCGAGGTGCTGCACATCGGCCTGCCGGGGGCGGGCGAGAACGTGGTCTATCGCATCAGCTTCATGATGATCCTCGCCATGGTCGCCGACATGGGGCAGACGGCGCTCACCACGCATACGTACACGATGCAGATCGTGCACTTCCTGCTCCTGTTCGGCATGGCGATCGGCTTCGGGACCGAGATCGTGGTCGGGCACCACATCGGCGCGGGCGAGCTGCACGGCGCCGATCGCCAGGTGCGCGGCGGCCTGGCGGTCGGGTTCGCCGTGTGCGTGGCCCTGGTGCTCGCCACAGCGCTGCTCGGCCCCCGCCTGCTCGGCCTGTTCACGAGCGATCCGGAGGTGATCGCCACCGGCTCCAAGCTGCTCTGGCTCACCCTCCTGGTCGAGCCGGGCCGCACGCTCAATCTTGTCGTGATCAACGGCCTTCGCGCCGCCGGCGACGCGCGCTTTCCGGTCGGGTTCGGCGTCTTCTCGATGTTCGCCGTGGCCGTCGGCCTGTCGTGGTTGCTCGGCGTCCACCTAGGCTGGGGGCTCGCCGGCGTCTGGGTGGCTTACGCCGCCGACGAGTGGGTCCGCGGGCTCGCGATGTCCGCGCGCTGGCACTTCCGTGGCTGGGTGCCCCACGCGCGGCGCACCCTCCGCCGCATGCGGCTCAGCAGCCGTCCGGCGTGAGCGCCGGTCGATCCGCGCGATCCACGCCCCGCCGCTCTCCGTCCACGCCCCGCCCGTCTCCACGTCGAAGGTGGCATGTCCATTGCTGCACCTCGTCGCAAAGGAGACACTCCATGGCTCAAGACGAGCGCACGATACAAGGACGAGGGCCCGAGCGCCCCGCCGCGAGCCCGCCCGGCTACGGCGGCCTCTCGGAGGGGACCGTGGGCGATCCGAGCGCAGCGGGGCAGAAAGGAGCGCCGGCGGAGCCCACGAAAGGAGCGCCGGCGGAGCCCGCGGCGACGCCAGAGGGGCGTGAGGGCGCCGCGGGCGCGCGCGAGCAGGCGGCGCACGGCCAGGACGTCGAGGAGGGCGACGCGTCGCCGGGGGTGGATACGCCGCGCGGGGGCGGGTCGAGCAACGAGGCGATCCCCGGCGTGTTCGACGGGAGCAAGCCGCTGACTCCAGAGTCGAGCGCCGAGCACAAGAGCAGCTGGCCCGACGAGGGCGCGACCGGCGAAGCAGGCGCGGGATAACGGGCGCCGGCGGGGAGGTGGGAAAAGGCGACTATCCTGTTGTCAAACCCACCTTCTCGATCACCGCCATGCAGAGCGCGGCCACGCCGCGCCTCGGCACGGTGACGAGCTTGTCGCCGAACGCGTCGCGCCGATCGGTGTAGAGCTTCGAGACCTTGTGCGAGAGGATGGTCGAGCTCCAGACCGCGACGACGTCGGCCCATCGGAGATCGGCGTCGGCCTTCGCCGCGTTGCGGTGCCCTTCGCCGTCCACGATGCGGATGTCGACCTCGCCCGCGAGCAGCCGCCGCAGGTCCTCGGCCGTGCCCGGCCCCCCGCCGACCACGAGCAGCCGCCGGAGCCCCCGCGCGCGGAACGCCTCGATCATCGCGAGCGCCGCCCGCTTGTTCGCAGAGCTGCCGCACATGTCGCAAACTGCGTCGGTCCCGATCTCCACCGCGCGGATCCCCGCCTTCGCGGGGAGCTTCATGCAGTCCGCGCAGCGGCGCTCGACCGGCTCCTGCGCCGGCGGGGGCTCCGGCGACCGGGCGAGCGCCTCCTGCGCGCGCTCCGCGATCTCCGCGGGGAGGAAGTCCGCCGGGTGCCGGACGTCCGCCGCGGGCGCGTTCTCCGCGAGCCAGACGAGCATCTCTGTTTCAGAAATGTTTAGGGATCTTGCGAGGTTACGCACACGGACGGGTCGCGCCATTGCGCCGCGACTGTGACATGGGGGAGGCGGCGGCGCCCTCTCCTATCGCGGGGACGGGTGCAAAGATCGCGCGCGGCCGCGCACGGCCCGAGCGGGCGCGGCGCCGCTCAGTCGAGGGCGGCGGCGCGGCGCAGCCCGTGGCGCTGGAGGAGGCGGTGGAGGTACATCCGGTCGAGCCCCGCCTTGCGCGCGGCGCGGCTCACGTTGCCGTTCGACCACTCGAGCAGGGCGGCGAGGTAGTCCCGCTCGAACCTGTCGATGATGGCCTCCTTCGCCTCCTTGAAGGGCATCTCGATGTTCGCGGCGGGCAGGTCGTGCGCGCCGCTCGGCGGCGCGGCGCCCTGGGACCCGGAGCCCGGCGGCCCGGAGCCCGGGGGCGCGGAGCTCCGTTCGGACGGCGCCGCCGCCCCCATGGCGGCGCCCTCGCCGAGCACCACGCGGCGCTCGACGTAGTTCCTCAGCTCTCGCACGTTGCCGGGCCAGTCGTAGCGCTTCATGTCCTCGATGACGTCGGGCGGAAAGAGGTGCACCTTGTCGACGGCGCCGAGCTCGTTCAGAAAGCAGTGGACGAGGAGGCCGATGTCCTCTTTGCGCTCCCGGAGCGGCGGGACGCGCACGGTGAGCACCGAGAGGCGGTAATAGAGGTCCTCGCGGAATCGGCCGCTGTTCACCTCGCGCTCGAGGCGCCGGTTCGTGGCGGCGATCACCCGGATATCGACCTTGCGCACCCGGCTCTCGCCGAGCCTGCGCACCTCGCGCGAGGCGAGGGCGCGGAGCAGCTTGGGCTGCATCTCCAGCGGCAGCTCGCCGATCTCGTCGAGGAAGACGGTGCCGCCGTCGGCCTCCTCGAAGGCGCCGGCGCGGTCGCGCGAGGCGCCCGTGAAGGAGCCGCGCACGTGGCCGAACAGCTCGCTCTCGATGAGGCTCGGCGAGATGGCGCCGCAGTCGACGATGACGAGCGGCTTGTGGGCGCGGGCGCCGCGCTGGACGAGCTCGGTGGCGATGACCTCCTTGCCCGTGCCGTTCTCGCCCTCGATGAGCACGTCGGGCGCGCTCTTCGCCACGCGATCGAGGACGGGGAAGAGGCGCCGCATGGGGACCGACACGCCCTGGAGCGCGCCGAAGCTGACGGCGTGCGCGAGCTCGGTCTCGGCGACGGCGGCGGCGTCGCGGATGCGCACGACCGACTCGCCGAGCTCGATGCGACACTCGGGCAGGAGGGCGTCGGCGTCCCGCACGCGGACGCCCCCGAGGTAGGTCCCGTTCAGCGAGCCGACGTCCGTGAGCCGGAACGTCGTCTTCACGCGCTCGAGGATGCAGTGGAAGCGCGAGACGGCGCGATCGGCGAGGACGAGATCGTTGCTCTGGTGGGAGCCGATGCGGATGAAGTCGCCGTCGAGCACCATCGTCCGGCTCGCGGGCTTGCCCGCCTCGCGCTCGACGCAGAGCTCGAGGCGGGGCACCGCGAGCACCTCGGCCTTCATGCGGGGCTCGGTGGCGGCCGCGATGCTGGTCGGGCTCGGGTCGTCGGGCGTGGCGGGGGGACGCGACATGCGCGCCATCTTAACGCGGGAGCCTCTGGCCGTTCCAGGTGGCCCTGCGGGAGGCTCACGGCGCGGCGTCGCTGCCCGCGGCCTTGAGCCACACGACGGTCGCGCCCCACCCGCCGCGCGAGGCCGGGGCGTCGCGGAAGCCCTCGACCGCGGGGTGGCGCGCGAGGACGCCCCGCACGACGCGGCGCTGCACGCCCTTGCCGCGGCCGTGGATGACGCGCACCTCGCGGAAGCCGCGCCGCTGCGCCTCGTGGAGGTACTCCTCGACGACCGAGGCGACGTCGCGCGGGGCGAACGTGTGCAGGTCGATCGCGTCCTCGATCGGCATGACCACGACGTCGTCGGGGCCGGGCGGGTCGGGCTCGGGCGGGTCGGGCGGGCCGGCGACGCCGTCGAGGTCGGGGGGCGCGGGCGCGCGGGGCGCGGGCGTGCGACCGAGCCAGGCGAGGAGTCGGCGGAGCATCCGCGCGGTGTAGCCGAGCCCGCGGCGGCCGCCACCGCACTGCGGCGCGGCCGCTCCGGGCGGCCGGCGCGGCCATAAATCACATTGCACATATGACACTTGTGCCTTATTTGGGGTGTGTCATGTCACTCCGCGGCGCCCTCCTGGGCTTCCTCTCGCTCGAGCCGACGAGCGGTTACACGCTGAAACAGCGGTTCGACGGGTCGGTGCGGTCGTTCTGGTCCGTGACCCAGAGCCAGATTTACCGGGAGCTGCACGCGATGGAGCGCGAAGGGCTCGTCGAGGTCACGACGATGCCCGGGGACGGCAAGCCCGACCGGAAGGTGTACTCGCTCACGGAGCCCGGCCGCGCGGCGCTCAAGGTGTGGCTCGAGGAGCCGCTCGAGCCGCTGGTGCTGCGGCACCCGCTGTTGCTCAAGCTGGTGTTCGCGGCGCAGGTGCCGCCGAAGAAGCTCGACGACCTCCTGGCGAGGTACGCCCGGGAGCTCGAGGCGACGAAGGACGATTACGAGGGGAGGCTGGGGGACCCGCGGATCTTCGCGCTCGCGCGATCCTCGCGCGAGCGCGACCTGTGGCGGCTGAGCATCGAGCACGGGCTCGCGTGGTGCGACGCGGAGCTCGGGTGGATCGAGCGCGCCCGCGGCGAGCTCTCGGCGGAGCGAGGAGGACAGAGGAGATGGAACCGAAGGGCAAAGTGATCATTGTGACGGGCGCTTCCTCGGGCATCGGGCTCGCGAGCGCGAGGGCGCTCGCCCGCGAGGGCGCGCGCGTGGTCCTGGCCGCGCGGTCGCTGGCCAGGCTGTCGGCGGAGGCCGATCGCATCGCCCGCGACGGGGGGAGCGCCATGGCCGTCGAGATGGATGTCACCTCCGACGCGTCGGTCGGGGCGGCGGTGGCGTCGATCCTGGCGCGGCTCGGCCGGATCGATGTCGTCATCAACAACGCCGGCAACGGCGGCAAGATGTCCCTCTGGGAGTCGACGGACGGGGCGTTCACGCGCGCGATGTTCGACGTGCACGTGTTCGGGATGGAGCGCGTCACGCGGGCGGTCCTGCCGGCGATGCTGGCGCGGGGCTCGGGCACGGTCGTGAACATCGCCTCGACGGTGGCGTGGGTGCCCATGCCGGCCGCGGCGGCGTACTCCGCGGCGAAGGCCGCGGTCGTCGCGTTCTCCGAGTCGCTGCGCGGCGAGCTCGAGGGGCGCGGCGTCCGGGTGACCGTGTTCGCTCCCCCGCACACGAGCACCGCCGCCGGCAACGACTGGCCGCTGGAAGGGCCGCAGATCTTCGCGCCCGAGTGGGTGGCCGAGCAGCTCGTCGAGACGCTCCGCCGGGAGCGGCGCAGCTTCCTCGCGGGCGCGTCCAACCGCAGCCTGCTCGTGCTCCAGCGGATCGCGCCCGGCCTCGCGGCGCGCATCATGAAGGACATCGGGCTGCGCGCCGGGGCGAAGAGCGCCGCCATGCGCCGCGACGCGGCCTAGGCGGCGAGGCGCCCGAGCCGAGCTCCAGCGAGGCGGGGGATGCCCGGCAGCCTTCGCCTCCCGGTCACGCGTCTCTCGCGTGATCCGGCGGTCCGCTCACGGGCAAGCTGAGCCGGAACGTCGCGCCTTCGCCGAGGGGGGAGTTCACCGTCAGCGTGGCCCCGTGGGCGGCGGCGATCCGGCTGGCCAGGTAGAGCCCGAGGCCGATCCCCGGCGCCTTCCCGCCGGTGACGAAGCGGTCGAAGATCCTGGGGAGGAGCTCCGGCGGCACGCCGGAGCCGTGATCGACCACATCGATGTGGGCGCGCTCCTTTCCCTCGCGCAGATCGCTGCTGAGCTTGATGAGGACCCACTTTCCTCTGGGCGAGTGCTTGACCGCGTTGCTGACGAGGTTGTCCAGCGCCTGCCGGAGGCGCGCCTTGTCCGCCACGACGACGAGCTCCGGCGGGCCCTCGACGCGGACCTCGACGCTCGGGGAGCCGAGCGCCCTCGCGGTGTCCTGCGCCAGCGCCACCAGATCGACGGGCTCCGGCGCGATCTCGAAGAGCCCCTGCTCGAGGCGCCCGACGTCCAGCAGGTCCGAGACGAGCTGGCCGAGCCGCTCGACCGCGTCGCTCGCCCGGTCGAGGTCGCGCAGGTCGTCTTCCCGGCCGGCGAGCTCGGCGCGCCGGTGGAGCAGATCGAGGCGGTTCATGAGCGGGCCGAGGTGGTTCCGCAGATCGTGCGCGAGGACCGTGATCAGCTCCTCGGCGGCCTGACGCCGGCCCTGCGCGACGGCGGCCGTGGTGACCTGCTCGACCAGCTCCGCCCGGTGCGTCAGGGTGCCGATCCAGTGGGACACCGCGCTCAGGAAGCGGAGATCTCCGTCGGAGAAGAACTCCGGCCGGGCGGACTGCGCGGAGACGATCCCTCGCCGCTCGCCCTCGATGACGAGCGGGACCGCGATGTGCGACCGGACCCCGAGATCGTGGACCACGCCCGGGAGCTCGCCGGGCGTCTGGTCCGCGTGCCCGGTGATGTAGGGCTCGCCGGTCGTGAAGACCTGGACGATCGAGCCGCCGTTGGCCACCGCCTGGACGTCGAGGCCGAGCGACTGCTGGAGCCGGCCCATCGGCGTGTTGCTCGTCCCGGCGGCGCACAGCGTCTTCCTGCTCGGATCGAAGAGGAAGATGTCGATCTTGTCGGCGTCGAGCGCGCTTCCGAGGAGCTCACTCGCCTGGTTCAGCGATTGCCGGAGGTCGGCCGCGGGGAGCTCGAGCAAACGCTCGAGGGTCGCCATCAACCTACCCTCCTTCGAGGGGGGTTCCATTCCGGACATGCTCCTTGTTTTCTCCGTCAGCAACGCGAATGCGTGTCTCGAGGGCGTGGCCGGAGCCCGGCCCAGGCGTGCTCAGCAGCTCGGCTGCAGCGGGTGCTGCCCTCTGCTAATCCTAGCTCATGGGACTGCGCGAGTACTGGCGCAAACGCGACTTCTCCATCACACCCGAGCCGCGGGGACAAGAGGCCACCGCCGCGTCCGCCGAGGGCGAGGAGCGGACCTTCCTCATCCAGAAGCACGCCGCCTCGCACCTGCATTACGATTTCCGCCTCGAGCTCGAGGGCGTCCTCAAGAGCTGGTCGGTGCCGAAGGGGCCGAGCCTCGACCCCGAGGTCAAGCGGCTCGCGATGCACACCGAGGATCACCCGCTCGAGTACGGCGACTTCGAGGGCATCATCCCGCGAGGGCAGTACGGGGGCGGGACAGTGCTGCTGTGGGACCGGGGCACGTGGGTGCCGCTCGAGAACCCGCACAAGGGATATCACGCCGGAAAGCTGAAGTTCCTCCTGCGGGGTGAGAAGCTCCGCGGCGGCTTCACCCTCGTGAAGACCCGCGGGCGGGACGACGACGAGGGGAGGAGCTGGCTGCTCATCAAGGAGAACGACGCGGAGGCGCGCGCCACGGAGGAGTACAGCGTCGTGGACGCCCGGCCCGAGAGCGTGGCGAGCGGGCGGCAGCTCGACGAAATCGCCGCGGCCAAGGACCGGGTGTGGCACTCGAACCGGGCCGAGAAGGAGAACAAGAACGAGAAGGCGGCGGCCGGCGGGCGCGGGGCGCGGGGGGCGGGCGGCTGGGCGCGCGTCGCGGGGCGGGTGGAGGGCGCGCGCGAGGCGGCGATGCCGCAGAAGGTGCGGCCGCAGCTGCCCGAGCGGCTCCCGGCGCGCAAGGCGAAGGGCAAGCCGAGGGGGGCGCCGGAGGGCGAGGGGTGGCTGCACGAGATCCAGATCGACGGCTGCCGGATCATGGCCCGGGTCGAGGACGGGCGCGTGCGGCTCGTGGACGAGAAGGGGAAGGAGCAGAAGGGCCGTTTCGAGCACATCGCCGCGGCGATCGCGGGGCTCGGGCTGAGGAGCGCGCTGCTCGACGGCGAGGTGGCGGTGCTCCGGCGCGACGGCACCACGGCCCCGCCGCCGTCCGGCGCGAAGGCCGCGCCGCGGGAGGGCGAGGTCGTCTACTTCGTCTTCGATCTCCTGTACCTGGAGGGCCACGATCTCATGGCGTCGCCGCTCTCGGCGCGGAAGCAGGCGCTGGAGCGGCTGCTCCGCGACGCGAGCAAGGGCGGGGGCGCCCTGCGCTACGGCGATCACGTCGAGGGGTCGTGGGAGGAGGTCGTCCAGAAGGGGTGCCAGCTGTCGCTGAAGGGGATCGTGTCCAAGCGGATCGACGCGCCCTACGTGCCCGGCCGCGGTCCGGGCTGGGTTCGCGCGTCGTGCAGCGGCGCGCCGGCCGGGGAGAAGGGGAAGAAGGGGAGAGCGGCGGCGCCCAGGGCGAACAAGCGCGCGGCGCCCAGGAAGAGCGCCGGGGCGCGCTCGCGGCAGGCGCGGGACGCGGAGGACGGCGACGGCGCCTCGGTCGCGGGGGTGCGCCTGTCGCACCCGGACCGGGTGCTGTACCCGGCGCAGGGGATCACGAAGCGCGAGCTCGCGCTTTACTACGAGTCGGTCGCCGGCTGGATGGTGCCGCAGGTGAAGGGCAGGCCGCTCACGCTGGTGCGCTGTCCGGAGGGCACGGAGAGCGAGTGCGTCTACATGAAGCACGCGAAGGTGTGGGGGCCGTCCGCGCTCCGGCGCGTGACGATCCAGGAGAAGACGAAGGCGGGCGAGTACCTCGTCGCGGACTCGGCCGAAGCGCTGGTGTCGCTCGCGCAGATGGGGATCCTGGAGATCCACACGTGGAACTCGACGACATCGCGGCTGGAGAAGCCGGATCGGGTGGTGTTCGACCTCGACCCGGATCCCTCGGTGGCCTGGGAGCGCGTGATCGCGGCCGCCCTCCTGCTCAGGGATCGCCTCGCCGAGCTAGGCCTCGAGAGCTTCGTGAAGACGACGGGCGGGAAGGGGTTCCACATCGTGGTGCCGCTCACGCCGTCGAGCGGGTGGGACGAGTGCCTCGCGTTCACGAAGGCGCTGGCGGGGGACATCGCGCGGCGCGATCCGGAGGGGTACACGATCGCGGTCTCGAAGGCGCAGCGGAAGGGGAAGATCTTCATCGACTACCTGCGCAACACGAGGGGCGCGACGTCGGTGGCCGCGTACTCGACGCGCGCCCGGCCGGGGGCGCCGGTGTCGGCGCCGCTCTCCTGGGACGAGCTCGGCCCCGAGATGCGCTCGGACCGATTCACGCTCAGGAGCCTGCCCGAGCGCCTGGCGTCGTTGCGGGAAGACCCGTGGGCCGGCTACGGGGAGGTCCGGCAGAAGATCACGGCCGCGATGCGGCGAGCGCTGCGGATGCCGGCGTAGGCGGGCGGGCGGGCGCGCTGCGCCGGGCGCGCCGCCGTCGCCGGCGCGGACGCCGCGCGCCCCGGCGCCGCGACCCGCGCCCTGCGGCTCGACGAGCGGCGCCGCGCGGTGTCACGCTTGCCGCGCCGGCTCGTCCACACCACATCCCCAACCACCTGCATGGCTTCAGAACGCAAGACCCACCGCGCCCTCACCGTCGTCGGGCTGATCCTGTCCCTCGCCATGGCCGCCCTCGAATCGACGGTGGTGGCCACCGCGATGCCCACCGTGATCGGCGATCTCGGCGGCATTCACCAGTACGCCTGGGTCACCACCGCCTACCTGCTCACCTCGTCGGTGCTGGTGCCCATCTGCGGCAAGCTCTCGGACATCTACGGCCGCAAGCCGGTGATGCTGTTCGGCATCGCCGTGTTCCTGATCGGCTCGATCGCGAGCGGCGCGGCGCGGTCGATGCCGCAGCTCATCGCCTTCCGCGCGCTCCAGGGGGCCGGCGCCGGGGCGATGCAGCCGATGGCGATGACCATCTCGGGCGACATCTTCGATCTCAACGAGCGCGCCCGCATCCAGGGCGTCTTCGGGGCCGCCTGGGGGCTGTTCGGCATCATCGGCCCGATGGTGGGGGGGCTCATCGTGCACTACTTCTCGTGGCGCTGGGTCTTCTACATGAACATCCCGTTCGGCGTCGCGTCCGTCGCGCTCGTGGCGAGCGCGTTCCACGAGCGGATCGACAAGCGGCCACACGCGCTCGATTTCCTCGGCGCGGCGCTGCTGTCCGCCGGCGTGGTCGCGCTGCTCCTCGCCACGGGGAGGCTCGGCGGGGGGACGACCCTGTTCGCCTCGATCGCGGCGGTGGCGCTGTTCGCCGTGTTCTTCGCCGTCGAGCGCCGGGCCCCCGAGCCGATGATCCCGCTGCCGCTCTTCCGGCGGCCGGTGATGCTCACCTCCAACGTGGCCGGCGCGATCCTGGGCGGCGCGATGATGGGCACCATCACGTTCGTGCCGCTCTTCGTGCAGGGCGTGCTCCACGGCACGCCGACGGAGGCCGGGAGCGCGATCGCGCCGATGCTGATCGGCTGGCCGGTGGCGAGCGCGATCGGCGGGCGGCTCATCCCGCGCGTCGGGTTCCGCCCGCTCATCTGGGCCGGCCTCGGCTTCACCGCGGCGGCGGGGCTCGCGCTCGCGCTCGGCGGGGCGCACGACACGCCGCTGATGCTCCGCGCGACGACGCTGGTCTTCGGCGTGGGCATGGGGCTGTCGAACGTCGCGCTGCTCATCGCGGTGCAGAGCAGCGTCGCCTGGGATCAGCGCGGCATCGCCACGGCGAGCACGATGTTCTCCCGGCTGCTCGGCGGCGTGGTGGCGGTCGGCGTCATGGGCGGCGTGCTCACGGCCCAGCTCGCGAAGGACCCGACCATCCCCGCGGACGCGGCGAGCCGGCTCCTCACGGCAGAGGGGGCGCGGGAGCTCGATCCGTCGATCGTGCAGCACCTCGGAGAGGCGCTCACGTCGGGCATCACGACGGTGTTCTGGATCATCGCGGCCATGGGCCTGGTCGGCTTCGTGGTGGCGCTGTGGTTCCCCCATGTGCCCCTCCAGGCGGCGGACGACAAGGCCGTCGTGCCGCCGAGCGAGGCGGGGATCGGGTGAGCCTCCGCGCGACGAGCTCCCCCTCACGGGGCCTTCCATGGTGAAGGGGGGAGTACGGGCAAGAGCGGGGTTCTGGTCGTGAGCGGAGATCGATGAGCCGGTTTCGAGGGATGGCGGGGGCGGCGGGGCTGTGGTTCGCGATCGGGGGGGCGGGGTGCGAGGACCAGCACGTCGTGATCGGCGCGCTCTCGCCGGGGCAGGGTGGAGGCGGCGCGGGCGTGCCAGAGCGGCCGAGGTTCGAGGCGCCGACGGCGGTGACGGAGATCAACAGCAGCGCAAGGGAAGAGGACCCGACCCTCACGGACGATCTGCTCGAGATCTATTTCATGTCCGATCGCGAGGGGAGCCGGGACATCTGGACGTCGCGGCGGGCAGGGGTGGGCTCGCCCTGGGACGCGCCGCGCGCCGTGGAGAACATCAACCTGGCCGAGAGCGTCGAGGATACCCCCTGCGTCTCCGGAGATGGGCTCCGGATCTGGTTCTACAGCGCGCGCGAGCCGCAGGGCATCTGGCTCGCCGAGCGCGCCCGCCGGGACGACCCGTGGGGAACGCCGGTGCACGTGGACGCCCTCGCCGTCGAGGGCGCCACGGTGATGGGCCCTCACGTCGATCCCGCAGGGCTCCACGTCGTGACCGGCGTCACGCCCGCGGACGCGGAGACGTACCTCGCGATCGCGTCGCGCGAACGCCCGGAGGACGACTGGAGCGCGCTCGCCCCGCTCGCCGGGCTGGACGGCCCAGGCGACGAGGGCGGCCCGTTCCTGTTCGACGACGGCAAGCAGATCCTGTTCCGATCGAGCCGCCAGGGAGGGGGAGACCTGTTCTGGGCACGGCGGGCGAGCGCCGAAGCGGCGTTCGAGGAGGCAGCGCCGCTCGAGGAACCGGTGAACCTCCCCGGCGAGCGCGACACAGATCCGCACCTCTCACCGGACGGCTCCGTCCTGTTCTTCGCGTCGACACGGACCAGCGTGGCCGATATCTACGAAGCCCACCGCGTCGCGCCATGACCCCGCAAGCTCAGGCCCCGCGCATCGCGGCGATGGCCCCGTAGCGATCGCGGCGCACGCGGGCGGCGCTGGAGGAGCCGCCCGCACAGGCGACCCCTCCGGGTGACACGTGTGCGACCGTGTGGAGCCGCGGTGTCCTTTCTTGGTGTATGTTTGCCGCTGTAATAAAATGTTCTGAGCTGACCGCGAGAAATTCGAGCGACCCGTGATTGGTTGCGGGCGCTCAGATCCACGTGGAAACGAGGAAGGACAGGTTCCCGATGACGTTCGAGGACAGGGCAGGGAGCCTGTCCCACCGTCGCTCCGCCGGAGCGCGGTGGGGCCGCGGGGAGCGCGCGAAGTCCACGCGTCGACCGCCCGCGGGCGGTCCGTCGATGAACGATCGGTCAGGGGAGCTTCAGGAGTCTCAGATGCGCTTCATGCTTTGCCGATTTCTGTGTCGACGGGTGTCTGCGCGCGCGTGGGGCCTGCTCAGCGTCGTCGCGTCGCTCCATTGCAGCTCGGAGTCGCCGGGCCCGGGGGCCGGCGCCGGCGGTCAGGACAGCGGCACCGCCGGCGCCGCCACCTCCTCGACGACCGCTTCCGCCACGTCGAGCAGCGGCGCGGGAGGTGACGCCGGCGCCACGGCCGGCGTGGGCGGCGCCGGTGGCGCGGGGGGGACCGGCGGCGCGGGGGCGACCGGCGGCGCGGGGGGACCGGCGGCGCTGGGGGGACCGGCGGCGGAGAGGTCGGCGACCGGTGCGCAGAGGCGATCCTCGACCCGGCGAGCCCGCCCGAGGCGCTGCGTCTGTCCGGAAACCTGGGGACCCACGATCCGGTGGTCATCAAGGCCGGCGACCGATATCACCTGTTCCAGACGGGGGACCGGCTCCCCATGAAGGTCTCCTCGAACCTCATCGACTGGCAGGATACCGGCCGGGTGTTCGACGCGAAGCCCGCATGGCTGGCCGGCAAGGTGCCAGGCGTGGACCACCTCTGGGCGCCCGATATCTCCCGCTTCGGGGACACCTACCATCTGTATTACTCCGCCTCCACGTTCGGCAGCAACAAGTCGTGCATCGGGCACGCGACGAAGGTGTCGCTCGACACCCGAGAGCCCTGGGCGGACCGCGGCGCCGCCATCTGCTCGAACGACGGGACGCGCGACGACTGGAACGCGATCGACCCCAACGTCGCCATCGATGAGGACGGGACGCCGTGGCTCGTATTCGGGAGCTTCTGGAGCGGCATCAAGATGGTGAAGCTCACCCCGTCGGGGGAGCGGGCCGACGCGGAGCTCCACGCGCTCGCCTCGCGCCCCGACGCCGCCGGGGCCATCGAGGCGCCGTTCATCGTCCGGCGCTGCGGATTCTATTACCTGTTCGTCTCGTTCGACGCGTGCTGCCGTGGGACGGACAGCACCTACAAGATCGCCGTCGGCCGCTCGCCGAGCATCACCGGACCGTACGTGGACAAGGAGGGCAGGGAGATGAGGTCCGGCGGCGGCACCCTCCTCGTCCAAGGCGACTCCCGATGGCGGGGGCCCGGACACAACGCGGTCATGTTCGAGGGCGGCCGGGCCTACAACCTCTATCACGCTTACGACGTCCAGGCGAACGGCGCCCCCACGCTGCGGATCTCCGAGCTGGTGTGGGACAGCGACGGTTGGCCGCGCTCCGGAGGGCCGTGACGTGCGCGCCGCGTTCACCACGCGATGGAGCAGCGGTGGGACTCCCAACGTCGGTGCCCTGCCCGCCGCCAGCGCCGATATCCCGTCTCCGTCCTGCGAGTGAGGGTGGGCAGCAAGGCCGTGTGCAGCCCCCGCGCGCCGCTCGCCCCAAGCAGCTCCCGAGCGTCACCGCCGGACTGCTGGGCTCCGGCGCTCTCGGTGCGCCTTGACCCGGTGTTCCGGCCTCGTGCATTGTCTTCAACGTGCGAAAGCCCGCGACAGATCTCCTCACGACGCCGGAGGGAGCACCTCCGCGGGCGGACGACCTGCTCGGGCTCGCTCGGGCCGCGGCGGCGCGCGACCCCGCGGCCATCCGCACGCTCATCACCGAGCTCGGCGGGGCCATGCTGAGGAGCGTGAGGAAGGTGCTCGGCCCTCATCACCCCGACGTCGAGGATGTAACCCAGGAGGCCGTGCTCGCGCTGCTCCAGGCCCTGCCCTCCTTCCGCGCCGAGTGCACCGTGCTCCATTTCGCGAGCCGCATCGCCGTGATGACCGCGCTCGGCGCGCGCCGGCGCCTCCGCGTGCGCGAGCGCTTCGACGAGCCGGACGCGCCGATCGAGGTCGCGCCCGACGAGCGCGGCGCGTCGCCGTTCGCCGAGACGGTCTCCAACCGGCGGCGCGAGATGGTGCTCGAGGTGCTCGACAGGATGCCGGAGTCGACCGCGGAGGCGCTCGCCCTTCACTTCGTGCTCGGCTACACGGTCGACGAGATCGCGGCGCTGGGCCGCGTGTCTCCGAACACGGTGTGGAGCCGCCTCCGGCTCGGCAAGGAGGCGCTGCGGCGCGCGCTCGCCAACAACGCGAAGCTGGCCGAGCTCTTCCGCGGGAGGGAATCATGAGCGCGGACTGCCGGAGCGAGCTCCTCACGCGGGTGCGCCGCGGCGTCGCGACCGAGCCCGACCGGCTCGCCTTCGACGCCCACCTCGGCGCCTGCGAGTCGTGCCGCATCACCTGGGAGCTCGCGCAGGATTTCGACGCCGTGGGCGCGGCGGAGCCCGGGGACGCGGAGCTCCTCGCGCGCATCGCGAACGCCGCGATCGGCGGGGTCGCGATCGATCTGCGGCGCGAGGGCGCGGCGGTGTGGCCCGCGGGCGTGGACCGCGAGGGCGCGGCGGTGTGGCGCGCGAGCGCGGATGTGCGCCCCGACAACGATGTCCGGCGCGGAGACGACGATGCGCGGCCGGGAGGCGGCCTCGCGGGGCGGCGCGGGGCCGGTTGGCGGCGCAGCGCCTGGCTCTGCGCCGCGGCGGCCGTGCTCGCCTGCGGCGTGGCCGGCGCCGCGACGGCGCTCGTCGGTCCGCGCCCGGAGGCGGCGCCGCGGCCGAGCGCCCGCGCGATCGAGCCCGCGGTGCGCGCGGCGGTGTCCCGTCCGCGCGCGGCGGCGCTCCCCGAGGCCGCTCCGCCTGCGGGCGAGCGCGCGGCGGCCGTCGCGCCGCCGGCGGCGTCGAGCGCGCCGGCGCCCTCCACGCCGCCGGCGGCGCTGCCGGAGGTCGCGGCGCCTGGTCCGAGGCCGCGCGACGCGGCGCGGGGGCCGAGCGCGGCAGCGCCGTCCTCCGCCGCGGCGACGGCGGAGCAGCTCTTCCGGGAGGCCAACGACGCGCGGCGCGCCGGGAGCTCCCAGCGCGCCATCGAGCTCTATCGCTCGCTCCAGAAGAGCTTCGCGACGTCGCCGGAGGCCACGCTCTCGTTCGTGTCGCTGGGCAGCCTGCTCCTCAACACCGGCGCGCCCGCGGCGGCGCTCGCGCAGTTCGACCGGTACCTCGGCGTGGCCGGCTCGCGGCCGCTCTCGGTCGAGGCGCTCTACGGCCGCGGGCGCGCCTTGCGGGCGCTCGGCCGCTCCGCCGACGAGGCCCAGAACTGGCGGCGCCTGCTCCGGGAGCACCCGGGCTCGCCGTACGTCGAGCACGCCCGCCGCCGTCTCGCCGAGCTCGGAGGGTGATCACGCGGCGGGCGCTCGCGCAGCGCGGGGCGTGCTGTCTCGCGGTCGCCGCGGCCGCGGCGCTCTCCTCGGCGAGCGCCCTGGCGCGCGACGGGACGGCGGCGGCGTCCGGATCGCCCGGAGCGGCGGTGTCCGGAGCGGCGGTGTCCGGAGCGCCGGTCGTGGAGATCGTGCTCACGGGCGCTGCGGACCACCTCGGCGCGATCCGGACGGCGCTCGAATCCCAGGCGCTCTCCGCGTTCGCGGTCCGCTTTCGGATCGCGCCGCGGTTCGACGCGGCGGCGCTCTTCGCGACGCGAGCCTCGTCCGGCGTGACCCTCTCGTGCTGGATCGACGTGAGCGATCCGCGCCGCGCGGCGCTCTACTTCACGGATCCCGTGGCCGATCGCTTCCTGGTGCGCTCGATCGAGCTCTCGGGCCGCCTCGACGAGCTCGATCGCGAGTCCGTGGCGCAGGTCGTGGAGCTGTCGCTGCGGTCGCTGCGGGTGGATGCGCGCGCCTCGCTGGATCGGGAGCAGGCGCGCGCGCTCATCCTCCGCCAGGCGGCGCCTCCCGAGGTTCCCGTCGAGACGCCGGCCCCCGCGGCGGCGCCGCCGGCGCCGCGGCGCGCCCTGGAGCTCGGGGTGTTCTACGGGGTGACGGCGCACTCCGCCGAGGTGGGTCTGACGCACGGTCCCGGGGGGCGCGTGGCGCTCGGCGGGGGCTGGGGTCGACACCGGGTCGCCCTGGACGCGCGCTTTCAGTACCAGTTCGAGCGCCGTTACGAGGAGCCGCGCATCGGCCTCGATCTCCGCACGATCACGCTCCGGGCGGACGTCTGCTGGCTCTACCCGATGGCGATGGGCGTGATGCCGATCGAGCTCGGGGTGCGGCTCGGCGCGGGCGTCGATCATGTGAGCGCGGCGCCGAGGCCGGGCAGCGCGGGGGCGTCGGGGTTCGTGCCTGCGGAGGCGAGCGCGTCGAACGCGCTCGTGCTGGTGGCCGGCCCGGTGGCGAAGCTGCCGCTGAGCCGGGATCTCCGGGTGTTCACGGAGCTCTTCGTCGAGCTCGATCCCGCGCGCGTTCGCTACGACCTGTCGCTTGATCAGGGGACCGAGACGGTCCTTGCGCGTTACCGGCTGCGGCCAGGCGTGATTCTCGGCGTCGAGCTCTGACGGCCGCTCACGCCGGCGGGCGAGTCGGGCGAGCTGACCGTGGTTGGGGTTTGCGCGACCGACCCGACCGGGGTTGAGATCCGCGACGCCGCCAATGTTCAATTTTGCACCCTGGTGAAATAGGTTCGCTTCTCACAAGGCGTCCGGCCTACCCGTGATTGATCGCGCCCGCTTCGGCCCACGTGGAGAGCACGGCGGTGCCTGTGCGGCGCTTCGCACCATCTCGACCATGCGACCCTGCCTCTCACCGCCCACCTCGTCCCGAGCCTCGCCCCTCGATCGCCTCCTCGCTGCGCATCCGTCGTCGGGCGGCTACCCCCTCAGCCTCCCCGCCGCCCGCACCGAGGCGCGCTTCCTCCATCCGTTGTTTTCCCGCAGGAGCTTGTCATGCGAACTCGCCCCATCTTCCTGACCGTCGTGCTTCCTCTTCTTCTCGTCGCCGGCGCGTCCGGCGGCTGCGACCCAGCCGGCGCCGACGACCCGCCCCCCGCGCAGAGCGGCAGCGGCGCCGGCGACGCGAGCAGCGTCACGGGCGCCGGCGTCACGGGCGCCGGCGGCTCGGGCGCCAGCGTCACGGGCGCCAGCGTCACGAGCGCCAGCGTCACGGGCGCCGGCGGCTCGGGCGCCGGTGGCTCGGGCGGCGGCGCCGCTACCGGTGGGCCCACGAGCGCCTCGGGCGGCGCTGAAGGCGGCGGCGGGAGCGCCGCGCTGCCGGACGTCTCGGTCTACATCGCCGGCGACTCGACCGTTCAGACCTATGTGAACAGCGCCATTCATCAGGCGGGCTGGGGCCAGATGCTGGGAGAGTTCTTCGACGCGCGGGTGCACATCGAGAACCGGGCCATCGGCGGCCGCACCGCGCGCCGGTTCATCGACGAGGAGCGCCTCGCCGACATCCTCGACGACATCCAGCGCGGCGATTACTTGCTGGTGCAGTTCGGCACCAACGACAGCAACAAGACCGCGACGTACGAGCACGACGGCGCCACGATTCCCTACTACCTCGACCCCGCGACGGACTTCAAATCGTACCTCGAGCAGTACATCACGGGCGCGCAGGCGCGCGACGCCATCCCGGTGCTCGTCACCCCGCCACCGCGGCGATCGTGCACCGGGGACAGCCACGACTTCGGCAACGGCTTGGCCGCGTATGCCAAGGCGATGCGGGAGCTCGGGGGCGAGCTCGACGTGCCCGTCATCGATCTCAACGAGAAGACCCTCGCCCACCTGAACTCGATCGGGTGCGTCGCGGCGGGCGAGGACTTCTTCCTCGTCCGGGCGGACGGCTCGGTCGACGGCACCCACTTCAACGAGACCGGCGCCCGCGCCATGGCGGGCTTCGTCGCCGACGGCACCGCGGACGCCGGCCTGCTGCTCGCGCGGTACCGGAAGTGAGATCCCGGCCGCAGCTCCCGCGCCTCCGGCCCGCGGCTCCCGCGCCTCGCGGCTCCTCTCGGCCTGTCGCTCGCGCGGCGCCCTGACCGCTCGACCTCACGCCCTCGCGCGCTGGCGGGCAGGCCGCGCCGCGGCCTCGCGCGGGGCGACCCGCCCGCCGTGCGCGGTCGGCGTCACCTGACGTGGATGTCCGGCCTGGGGGGCGCCGCCATCCCGGCGCCGATATGGAAGCTCGGGTGAGGCGGCTGGTTGTAGGCGGTCTGCTCCGAGGTGATCTGCATGCGGTACTGCGGATCGTGCATCAGCGTGTAGATCCGCCGCGTCGTCACGCTCGTCGTCGTGTACAGCCGCAGCGCGGCGTCGTTGGATTCGCGCCACACGATCTCCTCCCGCCAGTCGCCGAGCAGGTCGGCCGTGAGCGCAGGCGTCGACTTCGTGCCGTTGTTCGATGCGCACTGGCTGCAGCTGAGCAGCGAGCCTCCGCCGTACTTGGTGATCGACGTCTTGTCCTGCAGCTCGCGCAGCTCGTCCGCGTCCCACCAGATCAGGAAGTTGGCCGAGGCGGGCTGGCTCCCGACGTTCGACCCGCTGCTGGCGGACAGGAGCCCTCCCGTGGAGTTGGTCCACATCTCGGCGCCGGCGTTGCTCGCGAGCACGTCGCCCGCCACGCCGCGGCCGGTGTCGGCGCCCGTGACCGGCCCCTGCCGGAGGACCGCGCACGTGTTCGCGTCGTGGATGTCGAAGGTCGGCTTGCTGCCGTCCTCGTGCGGCATGAACACCTCGAGCCCCGGACGCGAGGGGACGAAGTCGCTGACGTGCAGCGCGTCGCCGTGCCCGAAGTTCGTCGAGCACTTCCGGGTGCCGTTGCTGTCGATCGTGGAGGCGCCGTAAATCACCTCCTGCGCGCCGTCGGCGTCGACGTCGGCCACCGCCATCGAGTGGGCGCCTTGGCCCGTGTAGGCGGTGTTCGCGTTGCTGTCGGCCTTCCAGATCTGGGTGAGGCTGCCGTCGCGGAAGCTCCAGGCGGTGATCGTGGCGCGCGTGTAATAGCCGCGGGCCATCAGGATCGCCGGCCGGCCGCTCGCCTCCTGTCCTCTCCCGAGGTCGCTCACGAATCCGGCGCTCGCCAGGAACCGATCGACCCGGTTGCCGTACGAGTCTCCCCAGGAGGAGACCGTCCCGCGGGGCACGTCGAACGCCACGGTCGCGAGCTCTGCGCCGTCGAGCCCGCCGAACACGGTCAGGTACTCGGGGCCGCTGAGCACGTACCCCGCGCCGTTCCTGTGGTCCGCCGCGTCGTCGTCGGAGGCGGCGGGCCCTCGGCGCAGGTACGCGCCCGTCCCGTCGCGCGTGCCTGGAGCGGTCTTCACGGCGACCTCCGCCTTCCCGTCGCCGTCGAAGTCGTACACCACGAACTGCGTGTAGTGCGCGCCTGCCCGGATGTTCCTCCCGAGGTCGACGCGCCACAGCCGCCGCCCGTCGAGCTTGTAGGCGTCGAGGTAGACGGGGCCGGTGCAGCCGGCCTGGGAGTTGTCCTTGGCGTTCGACGGATCCCACTTCAGGATGATCTCGTATTGTCCGTCGCCGTCCACGTCTCCGGCGCTCGCGTCGTTCGCGGAGTACGAATAGCTCTCGCCCGCGTTGTCGCACTTCGAGGGCGTCGTCCCGCCGGCGGGCTTTTCGAGCGGGATGCGGAGGTAGTTCTGGCCCCAGGTGGCGGCGGCGGGCGAGGCTGCCTGTGCGGCGCCGCCGACGACGGCCCGGATGGTGTACGTCGACGAGGTGGTGCCGGCGGTATCCAGGTAATTGGTGCTGTTGGTGACGTTCGCGATGCGCGTGCCGTTCCGGTAGACGTCGTACGAGATGGCGTTCGGGTTCGCCGGGTCATATTCGTAACCGAACATCCTCCACCCGACGTAAACGCCGTTGGAGACCTTGACGGCGACCACGCCGCGATCGAGGTCCTCCATCTGGTAGTGGCCGCTCGGTGCGGAGCCGCCGCTGCCGCCGGAGCCGCCGCTGCCCCCAGAGCCGCCGCTGCCACCTGCGCCACTGCTGGCGCTGCTACTGCTGGCGCCGCTGCCGCCGGCGCCGCCGCTGCCGCCTGCGCCGCTGCTGGCGCTGCTACTGCTGCTGGTGCTGCTGGTGCTGCTGGTGCTGCTGGCGCTGCTGGCGCTGCTGCTGCTGGTGCTGCCGGATCCGCCTGCCGTCACGCTCGCGAGCACCGGGCGCTGCGTGGGACCGCTCGCCGTGGCGCAGAAGCCGAAGCTCGTCGACGCGCCCGGGGCCAGGCTCGCGTTGTGGGCGGCGGGCGTCGCGATCAGCTGCGGCCCGCTCATGCTCGTCGCCACGTTCCAGGCGTTTGCCAGCGTGGTGCCGCTCATGTCGATGCCGATCCGCCATGTGGTCGTCGCCGCCGTCCCCGTGTTCCGGATCGCGACGTCGGCGCAGTACCCGGTCCCCCAGTCCGACGCGTACGTCAGCGTCGCGGTCAGCCCGTCGCCTGTCAGCGGCTGATCCCAGGCCTCTTGTTGCTCGAGCCCTCCTTCAGGCCCGTACGCGTCATCCATGACACACGCGCCGAGGAGCACGAGGGCGGTGGCCGTTGCTGCAGATAAGCAAGTTCGCATGGAAATATCCTTTCATAACGCGCGGCGCACGAGGCGATCCGCGAAAGGTCCTCGCTCTCCGGGGCCGGCGGATCATTCGACCGGAGGCCCCGGCGTTCGAGGATCAAGGAACGACCTCCATGTTGCTCCGGCAGCTCGGACTCAATCACCAGAGTCTCAAAAAAACGTGCGCTTTCGGCAGATCGGAGTTTTTGCGGCGCACGAGAACGCCTCGGGATCCCGCTGAAGCCCGATGGCGGCGGGGCCGCGAAACCCGACCTTGTCGGTGCTCTCTCGACATCCCCCGCGACCCTGGCGCGGGCAACCGAGCGAGCTCCTCCACAAGAATCCTTGTCGCTGCCGGCCGGGGCACGGCTCCGGATCCGTGGCTCCTCCGAGGAACCCGCGCCGCGCAGCTCACGCGCCGCTGCGGCGTGCCGGGCTCGATCTGTCCACAGAAAATCCACAGCATGTGGACAGATGTGCAGTGGTCGCGGGGGCGGGCGCGGCTAGAGGCGCTCGGCGGTGCGGGCCCGCGCGCGCTGGCTCGGCAGGAGCGCGCCGTCTTCCAGGCACGGGCCCAGGCACGCGTCGTAGCACGCGTCCGAGTCGTTCGGGACGAGGTTCGTCAGGACAGCGCGCGGATGTCCATCTCGATGGTGCCCACGACCTCCGCGTAGCGGAGCGCCAGGTCCTTGGCGGCGTCCAGCGACGGCACATCGACGATGACGTAGCCGCCGATCAGCTCCTTGGACTCGGCGAACGGCCCGTCGGTCACCTTGTGCTTGCCGCCGGTCGACGCGACGCGAGCGCCCTTCGCGCTCGGCTGCAGCCCCTCGGCCGAGAGCAGCACGCCGGCCCGGGTCATCTCCTCGATGAGGCGACCCATCTCCTCCACCAGCTTCGGCGCGGGCGGCGCGCCGGTGTCGGCCTCGTCGTGGCAGTGGACCGCCATGTACCGCGTCGTCGTGAGCCCCTCGGGCTTCGGCGCCACGCCGAGATCCCACGCCTCGGTCACGGGCCGGATGTCGATGTCCACGTCGCCGATCAGCTCCGCGAAGCGCGACACCCAGCCGATCGCCTCGTCGAGCGAGGCGACGCGGAGGATCGCGAAGCCGGCCGGCACCGCCCTCGCCGCGCCGAAGGGCCCTCGGGTGACGGTACGCTTGCCGCCGGCGAACTGGAGGCGAACGCCCTGGGAGCTCGGGCGCAGCCCCTCGCCGGCGCGCAGCACCCCCGTCTTCGCCAGATCCCCCACCAGCTGCCCCACACGGGCGATGAACTCGGGGCTCGGCAGCGCGCCGGCTTCGGTTTGCGCGTCGGTCCTGTGCATGATCATGAAACGCATGTCCACATCCTCCTTGGTCCAGGGTCTCCGTCCGGGGGGTCACCGGGGGTACCCCCGGCGCTCAGCAGGGCGACGAACGGGGGCGGGCCGGATCGACACGGGGGCGCATTTTTTTTGTCGCGCCGCCGCGGGGCGCGGCGCCGGAGGCGGCGCGCTCGTCGCCGACGAGCTCCCGGCGCAGCAACGACGGGTCCTGGGTGCACTTGCCGTCCTTCGTCGTGGAGCGCATCGAAGCGCCGAGCATCACAGCAGCGTGCCTTGCAGGACGATCTGCGCGACGTTGAAGTAGATGATGAGCCCCGAGACGTCGACGAGGGTCGCGACGAACGGCGCGGAGGCGCTGGCCGGGTCGAAGCCCAGCCGGCGGATCGCGAAGGGCAGCATCGAGCCCGCGAGCGTTCCCCAGGTGACGATGCCGACCAGGCTGATCGCGACGGTGGCGGCCACCTCGAGATAGTGCTCCCCGTACGTGTGGAAGACGGCCTGCCACACCAGGATGCGGACCAGACCGATCGTGGCGAGGATGACGCCGAGCGACAGCCCGGCGGTGAGCTCGCGTCGGACGATGCGCCACCAGTCCTTGATCGTGACCTCGCCGAGCGCCATCGCGCGGATGATCAGCGTCGTCGCCTGGGACCCGGAGTTGCCGCCGCTCGAGATGATGAGCGGCACGAAGAGCGCGAGCACGACCGCCCTCGCGATCTCCTCCTCGTAATGCCCCATGGCGCTCGCGGTGAGCATCTCGCCGAGGAAGAGCGCCGAGAGCCAGCCGGCGCGCTTCTTCACCATGGCCAGCATGCTGGTCTGCATGTACGGCGTGTCGAGCGCCTCCATGCCGCCGAGCTTCTGGATGTCCTCGGTGGCCGCCTGCTGCACGACGTCGACGATGTCGTCGACCGTCACGATGCCCTTCATCCGGCCCCCGGCGTCGACGACCGGGAGCGCGTTGAGATCGTGGCGCGCGATGACGTGCGCGACCGCCTCCTGGTCCAGCGTGTCGGGCACCGAGACGACGTCCCGGCGCATGACGTCGGACACCGGCCTGTCGCCCGGCGCGACGAAGAGGTCCCGGAAGGACACCACGCCCAGCAGCCGCTGCTCCTGGTCGAGCACGTACGCGTAGTAGATCGTCTCGAGCTTCTCCTGGGCCTGCCGCTGGAGGTACCGGATGGCCTCGCCGACCTTCATGTCGGGCCGCAGGCGCGCGAACCGCGGGCTCATCAGGCCGCCCGCCGCGTCCTCGGCGTACGCCATGAGCGCCGTGACCTCGCGCCGCGTCGGCTCGTCGAGCATCTCGAGGAACGGGGCGCGGTCTTCCGGCGGAACGAGCTGGATCACGTCCGCCGCGTCGTCGGGCGCGAGGAGCCGCATCCAGAGCCTCCGCTCGCCGCTCCTCATCGCGAGCAGGAGGGCCGCCTGCTCCTGCCCGGACAGGCTCAGGAAGAAGCTGTGGACCTCGCTCCGGTCGGTGTGCTCGAAGCTCTCGACGCGCTCCGCGGGAGACAGGATCGCCCAGATCTCGCGGAGCTCGGCGGCGGTGAGACGGTCATCAGGCATGGCTCGCCTCCACGACGAGGGGGTTGGGGAAGGGGCAAGACGAGGAGGTCGAGGCGCAGGTGCCCGGCCTCGACGCCACGCGAGGATACGGCCTCGTGCCCTCGTGCACGAGCCCAGCCGCGCGCGGGAGGCCTCAGCGGCGCCCGCGATCCATCTCCTTGAGGGCGAGCTTCGCGATCGCCCGCAGGGTGTCGAACACGCCGCGGCCGCTCGCCGCCGCGGCCTCGAACTCGGGCGCTCCGCCCGGGTTGAGGAGCGCGCGGAGCTCCGCGACGTCGGCGATCCCGTCGAGATCCCGCTTGTTGTACTGGATCACGAGCGGCAGCCGCCCGGGCGAGCGGCCCTCCTCGGCGAGGTTGTCCCAGAGGTCGGCCATCGACTCCAGGTTCGCGTCGAGCCGGGCGAGCTGCGAGTCCGCCACGAACACGACCCCGTCCATTCCCCTCAGGATCAGCTTCCGGCTCGCTCGATAGAAGATCTGGCCCGGCACGGTGTAGAGCTGAAGGCGCGTCCGGAAGCCCGACAGGCCCCCGAGATCGAGCGGCAGAAAATCGAAGAACAGCGTGCGATCGCTCTCCGTCTTCAGCGAGATGAGCCGCCCCTTGGCGCTCGGCACCGTCCGATCGTACACGTATTGAAGGTTCGTCGTCTTCCCGCAGAGCCCGGGCCCGTAATAGACGATCTTGCAGTAGATCTCCCGGCTCGCATAGTTGATGAACGCCATCGGCGTGCTCCTCCAGAGTCGACGTTCGAGGGGAGGCAAGGCCGGTCCCCGCATTGGAAGCGAAGGCGATCGGCCGCGCTCGCATTGGAAGCGAAGGCAGCGGCCGACCACCGCATGCGAAGAGAAGGCGACCGCCGGCCCTCGCGACGGGAGGAAGGCAATCGGCCCCCGCCGTCGAAGGGAGGCGACGGCCGCTCCCCCATCGAATCCCCGCGTCGAGCGCGGCGCGCGCTACGTCACGCGCCGCCGGCGCCCGCGCCGCGCGCTACGTCACGGGCCGCCGGCCGCGAGCCGCTGTGTCGCCGCCGCGAGCGGCGCCGCGCCGGCGGCGCTCAGCAGGACGCGTCGGCGATCGCGTGGAGCGCGGCCACGAATCCCTCCAGGGAGGCGTCGCGCGCGTCGCTGTGCTTCACGAGCCGCTCGTTCACCGCGATGAGCTCCGCGACATCCGGGCTCGCGCCCGGGACCCGCCGGAGCTCGTGGACCGCGCGGCTCACCCGCGACGGCGGGTCGAGGCACGCGAGCGCCGACAGCGCCGCCGTCGCGCCCTCCTGGCGGCCCGCCGCGAGCGCCTCGCGCGCCATCCCGAGCAGGACCAGCGCGAAGGCGACCTGGATCGCCTCCAGGAAGCCGCGCGAGACCTCCTTGCCGCCCTGGCCGGCCTCGCTCCACGCGAGCGTCACGAGCTCGCCTATCTCCGAGAAGGCGCGCCGCGACATCAGCGCAGAGAGCGTCTCCAGACCGTGCTTGTCCCAGGCGGCCCGCGTCGTCAGCTGGCGCACGAGCCAGGGGAGCATGGGATACGCGTCGCCTCCCGCCCGGATCGACCCGAGCGCGACATCGAGCAGCGCGGCCCGCCCCACGCCGTGCGCCTCCAGCCAGACGAGCAGGTTCGC
Source organism: Sorangium sp. So ce836 (assembly GCF_028553905.1). Taxonomy (NCBI): domain Bacteria; kingdom Pseudomonadati; phylum Myxococcota; order Polyangiales; family Polyangiaceae; genus Sorangium; species Sorangium sp. So ce836. The sequence continues at coordinate 2,739,852 of NZ_CP102233.1, forward strand.
CCGCTCCGACCCCCGCGGCGTCCGCCGCGCCTTCTCGAGGATCGCGTCCCGGAGCACCGCAGGAAAATGGGGGATATCGGCGCTCCAGTCCTCGTCCGAGCCGCGCGCGCGCTCCATCGCCAGCGCGGCCAGCGCGCCGTCGTCGAGCGACAGCGCCCCGGCCCGCCGCGCCGCGAGGATCTTCGCGACCGGCATGTCGCGCAGCGCGGGGCGCTCGGCGCCGAGGCCGTCGAGCTCATCGCCGTCGAGCAGCGGCGGCAGCCCACGGTAGACCCTCGGCGAGAAGACGAACTCCGAGGCCCACTGGACGGGCTCGCGCCGGCAGCGCGCGAGCACGCGCTCGTAGATGGCCGCCGGGACCTTCCCGCGCACGAGATCCGAGAGCTCGATCCACTCCTCCTCGGCGAGCGTGAGCCGCGGCACGCCCAGCACCTCGTGCTGGAAGTGCGCCGGATCCCGGATCGCGAGCCGGGCGAGCTGCTGGATCACCGGCCCGCTGAAGCCGCTCTCGCACCGCGCCCTCCAGCGCAGGAGATCGGATGTCCCGAGCTCCTCGATGTGCTCGGACAAGAAGGCATGATCGTCCGGCTCGAGCACCGGCTGGCGGAGCACATGAAAGAAGGCGACGGGACGGGCACGGCCCCGATGCGCGCGCACCAGGGCGTCGATTTCCGCCTTTCGCATGGCGCGACCTCGTCATCCCCGGCCTGTGCGGCGCGGGGACGTCTTTGCGTCTATCGTCGCCTGGCGCTTGCGCGGCCCGTCATGACTCGGCGGTCGGTGGAATGACGGATCCTGTTCCTGACCGGTGTGGCGAGGATAGCGCGGGCGCGACCTCTGTCAAGATGGCAGGCGCGGCAGGGCCCTTTGCGGCGGCCGGCGAGCGCGGGTGACGCGCCCTGCGCCTCGCGGCGCGTTTGTTTTGTTCGCGGGTCACGTTCGCGGGTTACGTTCGCGCGCGCTGGTTACGTGCGCGCGCCTCACGCCGGCCCGGCGACGAACCGCAGCGGCAGGGCGACCGGGCCGCGCACGGTGAGGGTGCGGTTGTAGACGATCTCCCCGGGGCCGCGCTCGATCCGGGCGAAGCGCGCGACCAGCGCTTCCAGCGCCGCGCGGGCCTCCATGCGGGCCAGCGCCGCGCCGATGCAGAAGTGGATGCCGTGCCCGAACTGGAGCCCTCCGTGAGAGCCGCGGTGCAGGTCGAACCGGTCCGGCTCGGGGTACTGCCGCTCGTCGCGGTTGGCCGAGGCGACGAGCGCCAGCACGAGCGCCCCGGGCGGCAGCGTCGCCCCGGCGAGCTCCACCTCCCGGGTGGTCAGCCGGGGCACGGACTGGCTCGGGCCGTCGTACCGGAGCACCTCTTCGAGGAAGAGCGGCACGAGGTCGGGCGCGCCGCGCAGGCGCCGCATCATCTCCGGATGATCGGCGAGGAAGAGGAGCGCATTGCCGAGCAGGTGGGTTGTCGTCTCCAGCCCGCCGAGCAGGAGCAAGACGAGGAAGTCGACGATCTCGGTGTCCGTCAGCGCCTGTCCGTCGGCCTCGGCGCGGATCAGGTCGGTCACGGTGTCGTCCGCCGGCGCGCGGCGCCGCGCCGCGACAACGTCCCTCAGGTACCCCGTCAGCTCGGCGATCGTCGTCCGGACGCGCTCGGCGTGCGCGGGGGGCTCCGGGCCGGGCGTGACCGAGAGGATGTCGTCGGCCCATCGCTTGAAGTGCCGGCGGAGCCCGTGGTCGAGCCCGAGCACCTCGCCGATGACGAAGGCCGGGAGCGGCATCGCGAGCGCGTCGATGGCGTCGAGCTCTCCCGCGAGGCCGCTCGCGAGCTCCTCGGCGACGGCGCGGACGCGCGGCGCGAGCCGGGCCACGGTGCGCGCCCCGAACGCCCGGTGGATGAGCCCGCGCAGGCGCGTGTGCGCCGGCGGATCCAGGGCGAGCATCGAGTTGGCGAGCGGGTTGTACCCCACCCAGGGCGGCTGCCACGCCGCCTTGAAGCCGTGCGACGAGAAGAGCTCCGGGTTCTTGAGGACGAAGAGCACGTCCTCGTACCGGCTCACCGCCCACATCCCGCCGGGCTCGACCTGGCAGACCGGCGCCGCGCGGCGCAGCGCGGCGTACCAGGGATACGGGTTCGCGCGAAACGCGGGCGAGAGCACGTCCATCCGATGATCCATCGCGGTTGCCTCCCGGGCCCCTCGGCCGGGCAGCGCGCTCGAGGACCGAGGGCGGCGCGGGCGAGCGGACCACGGGGGCACCCCAGAGCACCCCGGAGGCCAGGCCGCGATCGCCGGGTTTCACGGCCGTCGCGCGGGATGGAGCGGCGCGCCGGCCGGTCGAGATGACCGGATGGTCGGTCATTTTGACCGAGCAAAGCCCGGGAGGCGGCCGACCTCCCGGGCTTCGTCCTCTCCTGCTGTCGGCGCTCCGCCCGCGTTCAGAGCTACTTGACGAACACGAGCAGCTTCTTGACGCCGTTGATGTCGAAGACCTTGACGCCGACGACATCGCTGACGTCGACATCGTTGTTGCTGAGGACGTCGCCGACCTTGATCCCGTTGAGGACGTCGACGTCCTTCAGCACGTTCTGAAGGTTGAGGATCTGGAGGTTCAGGATGAGGTTGTTCAGCGTCTGGCTGAGGATGTCGATATCGGCGTCGTTGAGGACGTCGTCGAGGTACACGATCTTGATGTGCTCGGCGTTGATGACCTCATCGTTCAGATCCAGGACATCGGTGAGCTGGGCGGCGACGGACACGAGCCCAGCGGCCACGTTCGTGTAGTTCGGCGCGTCGCTGGCGGCCGGCGCATCCCACGACGCCAGCGCGCTGGTCGACAGGCTGAGGGCAACGAGAGCAGCGCCAACACCAGAGAGCACGCGAGACTTGATCGACTTCATGTTTGTTTGTCCTCTTGGAAGCAGGTCTTGTTAGGTTTGGTTTGATCGTTCGACGAGCGCAAAACACCGGTTCGTCATGAGCGAGTCACGAGTCCCATGGATCGATCGCGCGCTCGGGCGGCCCCGTCCGTCGGGTGCGCGTCCGCTTGGATCGATCTCGACCTGTGGTCGCCAGCCGGCGCTCTCGCGCCGGTCTCGATGCAGCCATGTTGTACCGGGCGGGCTCCTATAAGGGAGCCCCCCCGCGCGGCGCGCTGCTGCGAACAGCCCTGCGCGCTGCGAAATCAATGTTCGCTCATGCCGTCCCGGAGCACATACGCCCCACTTGCAGAGCCGTTCGGCCCTCGCGCTGGAGACTATTCACGGTTGATGCCAACGCCAGAGTCGGTGTCAGGACAGCATAGTCGTGAAAGAGTTCAATCGCTCTGTCGTCCGGGCGACAAAGGTGCCTCACTGGGGCTGTGACAATGAGACAAGACACGACAGGCTACGCGGGGCCGCGGGGGCTCTCTGTCGTAGTGCGCTTCTGCCGTTGTCTATCTCGAGCTCATATGATATCGATTTAGGTTTGCCCGCGCAAGGGACGGGGCGGTGCGTCGATGCTTCCCGGCCGCGGGGTGGTCAGTTTTATACCGCCTGCGCCCATCGCGTCATCCGCCGGCGAGCTCATCCAGGGTGACGACGCCCGCGCCGCGCCGAGCGCGCGTCGGCCAGCTTTCCCCGAGAAACCGGGCGGTAGCAGCGCGATTGGCGGCCTGAGCGGTCGTCTCGAGATCCGCCATGAGCGGCAGCCGGACCCTCCTTTGCGGCCGTGTGTCCGCGGGAGCTGCATGCCGGGGCCCGCAGGTGCATGCCGGGGCCCGCAGGGGTGCATGCCAGTGGCCGCAGGTGCATGCCAGTGGCCGCAGGTGCATGCCAGCGCCCGCAGGTGCATGCCAGCGCCCGCAGGTGCATGCCAGTGGCCGCAGGTGCATGCCAGCGCCCGCAGGTGCATGCCAGGGCATGCAGACTCGACCGCGGAGCACCGCGGCCGCTGGTACGGCTCGATCCTGGCGCACCGCCGGCCCGGGGAGCCGCGCGCTCGGTGCGGGCGGGCCGCCCGCCCGTCCTGAGGGGCGAAAGGAGAGAGGGTATCGCGGCGCGCGGCGGCGTCGCGACAGGGAAGCTCCGTCGGTATCCTGCTATCGCATCGAATCCGTGATGCTGCTCTCTAAACCATCCACTCGACGACGAGAGTTGTTTGTCGGGAGACAAATCGGGACCGGCGACTGGGCGGCAGATGGGGTAGCGGGCAGATGGTCGGGCTGCCCTCGACCCAGCTCGCGTGGAGGCACCCTCTCGCGCTGGCTGCCTGACGTCGTGGGGCGCACCTCGAGAGGCGCCGTCCGCGTCGATCCAGCCGCTCGGGCGCGCCGCCCGGAGGCGCGGCCGCGCCCGTGGAGCGACGCCCGAATGCGGTGTCCGCCCTCGCCTCGAAGCGCGGTCGAAAACGTGCTGTGCATTCGTCCACGGTCGTCCTGGGGCGTCCTGGATGTCGCGGGAGCGCACATCTGCTTGCGTCATCCCGCAATCGATTGCGCTTCGATTGCCGCCGTGCCAACCCAAATGGCAGAGACGCGCCCAGCCGCTCGGCTGAAAAGGCAGCGAGATAGTCGGTCTCGTCGGCGATGCAGCAGGAGGAGAAGAAAACAGGCAGCGCTGGCGTGCTACTTGCGACTCCTCGCGACAGACGCCCACGTTGAATGCGCCCGGCGCTGCCGAGGCGACACCGTGGAACCATTCGTTCCTCATGAAAGCAAGGTTGGGAAGAGCCATGATCGATCAACGACGAGCGTTCAACCGCAGGCACTTCTTGCAAGGGATGACCCAGCTCGCCGCGGTGGCCGCCGCGGCGCCCGCGTTGGGCTCGGACCCGTGGAGAGGCGCCACCTGCACCACGCTCACCCCGGGGCAGCCCGAGGCGGTGTGCATGAGCTCCGAACGGCTCGAGGACGTGTTCGCGCGGATACAACGCCGGGTGAGCGAGGGCCTGTTCCCCGGCGCCACCGCGCTGGTCGCGCGGAACGGCGTCGTCGTGGGGCACCGGGCCTTCGGCAGCAAGGTCGCCGGCGCGGACGAGCCGGTGACGCTCGATACGATCTTCGACCTGCAATCGATGACCAAGGTGCTCTCGACGGCCGCGTCGGCGCTCGCGCTCGTGCAGGAGGGGGTGATCCGGCTGAGCGATCCGGTCGCCAGCTACCTGCCGGAGTTCGCCGCCAACGGAAAGGGGGCCATTACCGTCTACGACATGCTCCGTTACTCGGCCGGCCTGCCGATGGATAACCAGTTCCTGGACGAGCCGGACGACGAGACCGTGTGGCACCTCATGACCGAGACGCCGCTCGAGTACCCGACGGGCACGTCGGTGCTCTACAGCGATCTCACGTACCGCCTCCTCGGCCGGATGATCGAGGCCGCCGCGGGGGACGATCTGGACGCCGTCGCGCGCGACCGCATCTGGGAGCCTCTCGGCATGAGCGACACGATGTACTGCCCGCCCCCGGAGCTCCTCGAGCGCATCGCGGCCACGGGGTACTCGAGCCTCCGGGGCTACGTCGTCCGCGGCGAGGTGCAGGACGAGCAGGACTTCGCGCTGGGCGGCGTCACCGGGTGTGACGGCGTCTTCTCCACGGCGATGGACATCGCGGTGTTCTGCCAGATGATCATGAACGGGGGCGCCTACGGCGGCGCCGAGGTCCTGCGGCCCGATCTGGTGCGCCTGATGAAGAAGAACAACACGCCCCAGGTGACGGCGGCGGCGACCGACACCTCGCCCATCAACAACCTGCTCCTCACCCCGAAGGGACTCGGCTGGGAGCTCTGGACGAGGCGCTTCTCGAGCGGCGGCATGCGCCTGTCGCCGCGCGCGTACGGCAAGGCGGGCGGCGCAGGGACGTTCGTGTGGGTCGATCCGGATCTCAAGATCATCGGCGTCCTGCTGACCAACCACGGCCTGCCGCAGCCGTTCGACGACATCGGCTGGAGCCGGATGCTCGACGACATCGGCTGCGCCGAGTTCTTCGACGGCATCATCAACGCGGTGCACGACTGAACGCCGCGCGGGCGCGCCGGGCGGTGCTCAGTCCGGATCGAGCGCGTAGACGGCCGTGGTCGTCTTGCGCCCGGTGAGGTTGCGCTCGCCCAGCGCGCGCAGGGGGAAGGCGTCGCCGGCGAGGGACCGGGTCGCCTCCGAGACAAGCACCTGGTTCGGCGCCGCGATCGCCTCGAGCCGCGAGGCGACGTTCACCACGTCGCCGATCACCGTGTACTCCATCCGCTTGTCGGAGCCGACGTTGCCGACGATCGCCTCTCCGGAGTTCACGCCGATGCCGAGGCGGACCTCGACGTCGTACCGCTCGCGCCACTCCTCGTTCGCCGTCTCGAGGAAGCGCATCATGTCCTCCGCGGCCGCGAGCGCGCGCCGCGCGTGATCCGCCTGCGCGAGCGGGGCGCCCCAGACGGCCATGACGCAGTCGCCGATGAACTTGTCGACCGTGCCCCCGTGCCGGAACACGATCTCGGTGAGCATCGAGAAGAGCTCGTTGAGCAGGGCGACCATGCGCTCGGCCTCGCGCGACTCGGCGAGCGGCGTGAAGCCGACCACGTCGGCGAAGAGCACCGACACCGCCGCCCGCTTGCCGCCGAGCGCGAGCGGGTGCTCGCCCCGCACGATCGCGTCGACGACGGCCTTGTCCATGAACCGGCCGAGATCGCCGCGGAGCTTCGCCTCGCGCGCGATCTCGGCCTCGCCCTGCTCGAGATCCGCGGCCATGCGGCCGAGCGAGGCGGCGAGCTCGCCGATCTCGTCGCGCCGCCCGCGGAGCCCCTCGCCGAGCGCGATCTCGCGCCAGCGCCGGGCGCCGATGAGCCGCGCCTGCGCGACGAGGTGGAGGACCGGGCGGGTCACGTGGCGGGCGGTGAAGACCGCGAGGACGAGCGCGAGGACGAGCGCGCCCGCGGCGACCGCGAGGCCGCGGCGCCGCATCTCGTCGAGCGCGGCGAAGGCCACCGGCTCCGGGCGCCAGATCGCGACCGCCCAGCCGAGGTCGGGGAGCGTCTCGATGGCGCCGATCATCCGCTGGCCGCCCTCGTCGTGCGGGCCGAGCACGCTGATCTTGTCGGTCCACACCGCGCCCAGCGGGAGCTTGCCCCAGAGCGGCAAGGCCGAGACGTCGGCGCCCGGCGCGGCGCCCGGCACGCCGAACGCCGCGATCGCCCGGCGATCGTGGCCCGCGATGAGCAGGCGCACCTCGCGGCCGCCGAAGCGGCGCGCGGCGATCGCCGCGAGATCGCGCCCGAGCGCGTCGAGCGCCACCTCCGCGACCACGTAGCCGGCAGGGCCGGCCGGGGAAGGCGGCGCCGCGCCGGCGGGCGCATCGGCCGCGCCGGCGGGCGCATCCGCCGCGCCCGCCTCTCCGGACGGTCGCACGCGGGCCACGAGGAGGCCCCGCGCCGGACCGACCACGCCGAAGCCGACCCCGCGCTCGTCCGCGAGCCGGCGCAGCGCGGCCGGCGCCGCGGGGACGTCCGCGCCGGACGAGGCCTTGCGGATCACGGTGCCGATCCCCGCGTCGGGCACCTCGAGCCGCACCGCGTCGACCAGCGCGCGCGTCGCGACGAGGGCGCGCACCGACGCGACCGCATCCTCGTCCCGGATCGCGCCGCCCGCGGCGTGACCGAAGATGGCCGCCGCCGCGACGACGTCGCTCTCGACGTCCCGGACGAGCTGGATCGAGACCGAGGCCACCTCGGAGAGGATCGCCGCCTGCAAGGCCTCCTCGGACGTCCGCACGGCGCGCCGGTTCACGTCGGCGAGGAGCGTCACGGCGACGGCCACGGGGACGAGCGCGATCCCCGCGAACAGCGCGATCGCCTTGGCCTTGAGCGAGAGCGCCCTCACGCGGAGCCCCCGGCGCGCGCCCGGCGGCGGCGCGCCGCGCCGCGCGCCGGGTCACTCAAGGGGGCCGTCCTTCCAGCCGGCCGCGCCCTCGTCCGTGCGCTTGCGGATCTGGAACTCCACCCGGCGGTTCCGGGCCCGGCCGTCGGGGGTGCGGTTGTCGGCGATGGGCCGGCGCGGACCGAAGCCGCGCGCCTCGAGGCGGCGGGCGTCGATGCCGTGCGCGGTCAGCCACGCGACCACCGCGAGCGCGCGGCGCTGCGAGAGCCGCAGGTTCGCCTGGTCGGCGCCCTGGTTGTCCGTGTGGCCGTCGACCGCGACCCGGGCGATCTCGGGGTGCTCCTCGAGGACCGCCGCGACCTCGGCGAGCAGCTCGAAGCTCTCCGGCTCGATCTCGGCCCTGCCGGTCGGGAACTGGACCTGCTGCAGGATGACGATCTGCGAGCCCTCGATGCGCACCGCGAACGGGCAGCCGTGCGTCGCGCGGTCCTCGCTCGGCTTGCCGCGCTCGTAGGGGCAGGCGTCCGCCGCGTTGGGGATGCCGTCGCCGTCCGTGTCCGCAGGGCAGCCGTGCCTCGACGTCGGCCGGGCCCCCGCGCTCCCGGGCGCGCCGTCGGCCGCGGCGCTGCTCACCCCCGGCTCGTCCGGGCAGCGATCGTCGACATCGTAGATCCCGTCGTCGTCCCGGTCCGGCGGGCAACCGCGCCGGAACGCCTGCCGGGCCCCCGCCGCCGCGGCCGGCGGGCGCGCCTCGCCGATGACCCGGGGGCACGCGTCCTCCGCGTCGGGGACCGAATCCCCGTCGAGATCGGCGGCCGGAGCCGGCGCCAGCGCGGCGCCGCGGCCGCCGTCCGCCCCGGCGGGCGCGCCCGCGGGGGCCCGAGGCGCGGCCGCGGCCGGCGCCGGCAGGGCGTCCGCGGCGATGCCGAGCGCCGCGAAGAAGCGCGCCTTGGGCGTGCCGGGCAGCCGCCCGAAGCCGGGGCCGGCGCCCGCGTCCAGCGTGAGCGGGCCGAGCGACCAGCGCGCGGTGAGCAGGAGCTCCGCCCCGGCGCGGCCCGGCACCCGGACCGCCGACGCCTCGCCGGCGGCCGCCCACACGGAGAGCTCCGACCCGAGCTGCAGCGGGCCTCTGCGGACGCCGGCGCCCGCGGCGAAGAAGACCTCGCTCCCCGTCAGGCTGTCCGTTGAGGCCGGCTGGAACCGGCCCCCCGCCGAGGCCGACCAGCGGAAGCCCGGGTGCTCCGCCCCCACGATCACCCGCGGCGCGTAGCGCGCGGCGCCCGCGCCGGCGAAGGCCGACGCGTCGCCGGTCGGCAGCCAGACCGAGAGCCCGAGCGCCGCCGCCGGCCAGAGCCCCTCCTGCGGCAGGAGCGCCACCCGGCCGCCCACCTGGAGATCGGCGAGCGCGGCGCCGCCGCCGGGCGCCGTGACGCGGACGTCCCCCAGCGCGCCGGACGCGCCGCCCTGATCCAGCACGAACGGCGCGTCGAGGTCGAGCTTGACCCGCTGGAAGAGCTCCACGCTCGCGAGCGCGTGGAGGATCGCCTGCCGGTCCACCCACGCGACCGCGCCGGCGGGCGCCGTCCCGCGCAGGCTGAGCGGTTGATGAGAATAGGAAAACAGCAGTCCGACCGCCGGCCGGAGCTCGCCCGATACGCCGGCAGAAGGGACAGTGGTTAGCCCGTCGCCCGCGGGCGCGGGAGCGAGCCTGTCGAGCGCGGTGGCCTCCTGCGCCGCGGCCGGCATGGAAGCCGAGGCGGCCGCGACGAGCAGCGGGGAGGCCAGGAGGGGCGCGATGGCGCGCGCCGACCAAAACGCCATCGGTCTGCTCGTATCCCATTGCCTGGTCTCTTGCAACGCCGATCTCGATCCGCTAGCGTGCGCCGGGCGTGGCATCGTCAAGTGGCCAGTCCGTCGCTATCGCGGTGCTCCTCGGCTGCGCCAGCCACGTTGGATACGTCGGCGCGTCGAGCGCCAAAGAGCCGACGCCGGGATATCCAGAGGCGGTCATCCAATGGGGCGTGCAGCGCGGAGAGACGTGCGACCACATCGCAGAGGTCCTCTACGGCTCGTCCAGGCATGTTGGGCTGATCCAGCGATATAACCGCGTCGCGTGCGGCCCGGGCACGGCGCTCGCGGAGGGCCTCACGCTGGTGCTCCCCGCCGAGGTGACGTCGATCCCCGACGCGAAGATCCGGTCGATGCACCCAGACGTGCGCGCGCGGGCGGCGGCCGGCGCCTGGGCGCCCGCGGCGCCGGGGATGCCCCTCGTCGCGAACTCGAGCGTCAACACGCTCGATGAGGGGCGGGCAGACATCGAGTTTGTGGATCGGACTCGGGTGCTGCTCGCGCCCAATACGCTCGTCGTCATCTACGGTACGGCGAGCCGAACGCGGGTATCGAAGACGCCGCCCGCGGCCGTGGAGCTCGCGGACGGCGAGGTGAAGGCCGCGCTCGCCGCGCTGCGCGGCCAGTCGGTCGACGTCGCCACGGGCGGGGGCGGCCGGGTGAGCGCGTCGTCGCGGGACACCGTGGTGCAGCGGCGCGGGGAGCGGACGACGGTCGCGGTGTTCGACGGCAAGGCGGGGGTCAGCTCGGGCGGCGTCTCCGTCGTGGTCCCGAAGGACCATGGCACCCGCTTCTCGGACAGGGCGCCGCCCGCGCGCCCGCGGCCGCTGCCGCCGCCGCCCGAGTGGACGACCGCGGACGTCGCGCCGATCGCGCTCGCCCCGGCGGGGCTCGGCGTCCTGTCGGCGTCGTGGAAGCCGGCGCCCGGGGCGGCCGGCTACCGCGTCGAGGTCGCGCGCGACCCGGAGCTCAACGACCTCGTCGTCCGCGAGGAGGTGAAGCCGGACGTCGTGTCCTTCCGCGCGGAGAAGATGCCGGCCGGCGCCTATTTCCTCCGGGTCCGGGTCATCGATCGGGAGGAGTACCTGGGCGTCGGCGCGGTGCGCCGGTTCCACCTCGTCGCCGCGCGGGTCTCCGGCGGCGTCGCCCCGGCGGCGCGGGAGATCACCGCGAACCCGTACGGGATCGTCGAGCTCACGCCGTCGCCCGCGCTCGAGCTCTCGCTCGACGACGGGCCGTTCGGCCCCATCCCCGAGCGCATCGACCTCCTCCAGCGCGCCCCGCGCGCGCTGCGGCTGCGCGAGCGGGGCAGCGCCGCGGCGGAGCGTGCGCCCGACGCGGTGACGTCGCTCCCGGTCCGCTACACGGCGGTGAGCGCGGCGATCCAGGCGGCGCGCGTGGCGACCGCGGGCGGGCAGGCGCTCGAGGCCCGGGTGGCGCTCGACGGGGTCGCGGGGGTCGACGTCGCGCAGCGGGTGGCGCCGCGCATCGTCGCCCACCTGCCGGGCGGGGTGCGCTCCGCCGCGCTGACCGGCGGCGCGCAGGGCGGCGCGCTGACCGCGCGGATCCCGCTGCCCCCGGAGGCGGCGCGCCCCGGCGAGCCGCTGCGCGTCCGGCTCGACGTCGCGGACGGCCGCGGGGGCGTGCTCGGCACGAGCGACGTCGAGCTGCCGGCCGCGCCGGGGCCGGCGCGCGCGGCGGTGCCGCCGCCGCCGGCCGCGCCCGTGCTGGGCGCGTACCTCCCGCTCCTGCCGGTGACCGCGGCGGCGGACGCGCTCTGGCTCGGCCCCACCCCGCCGGCCGTGGTGGCCGTGGGCGCGGCCGCGGTGCGCGCCGGGGGCGGCTGGGTGGCGGCGGGGCAGGTGCGCGCGAGCGGCGCCATCGGGCCGCTGGGGCTCGACGCCGCGCTGCGCTCGAACCCCGCCGGCGACGGCGAGGGGGGGGGCAGCACCGGCTGGCTCGGCGCGCGCTTCCGGGCCGTGCGCCTCGAGCGCTCGGCGCTCGAGCTCGGCCCCACGCTTCGCCTGGGCGTGCCCCTGGCCGACGGGGGCCCGCCGGTCCGCGTCGAGCCCGGGGTCGCGCTCGGCGGCGCGGCGGGCCGGCTCACGTGGGTGGTCGACGCGGGCCTCCGCATCCGCGCGGGGCGCGGCGGGGAGGGCGCAGCGGACGGCGAGGGCGGCACGGCGGGCGGCGAGGGCGGCGCAGCGGGCGCCTCGGGCGGCGGCGCGCCGGCCGCGCCGCCGTCGCAGGGCTTCCTGCTGGCGGGCGCGGCGGCCGACGCGGCGCCGTGGCTCCGGCTGCACGGCGCGCTGGATCTGCACCTCGTCCACCGGGACGACGGCGCGAACGACGTGCTCGGCGGCCTGTCCGCGGGCGCGGAGGCGGGCGGCGCGCTGTTCGGGGCGCTGTCCGTGCGGGTGAGCCCGTGGCGCGAGGCGGGCGAGGGCCCGGTGACGGCGCAGATCGCGGTCGGCTTCCGCGAGGCGCCGCCGTGAGCGGCGGCGACGGCGCGCGCCGGCCGCCGGCCGGGGACCCCGACCGCACCGTGCTGAAGGGCGCGCGCGCGCCGGGCACCCAGCTCGCGCCCGACCCGCGCCAGCCCGCCGGCCGCATGGCCGACGCGGAGACGCTCCCCTCCGACGTGCCGGAAGCCGGCCCGTCGCAGCGGGCCGGCGTCGGGCGGGTCCTCGGCGGCAAGTACAACCTCGTGCGGCTGCTCGGCGCGGGCGGGATGGGGGAGGTCTACGAGGCGGAGCACGTCCTGCTCGGCGTCCCGGTCGCGGTCAAGACGATGCACCCGCACATCGCGCTGCTCCCGGAGAGCCGGCGGCGGTTCTTCCGCGAGGCGCGCGCCGCCTCGCGCCTCGTGCACCGGAACGTGGTCAAGGTGCTCGACCTCGGGGGCGACGAGGACGACGAGGAGGAGCTCGTCTACCTCGTGATGGAGCTGCTCAAGGGGCAGTCGCTCGCCGCGCGGCTCCGGGCGTCGCGCGAGCTCATGGACCTCGCGGAGGTGGCGGCCATCTTCGGGGACATCCTCGACGGCGTGGGCGCCGCGCACGCGTGCGGCATCGTGCACCGCGATCTCAAGCCGGAGAACGTGCTGCTGGCCGAGCAGGACGGGCAGCGCGTCGCCAAGGTCGTCGACTTCGGCCTGGCGCACCTCGACGATCCGCTCGACGCCGGCCCGACGCTCACCTCGAACGACATGGTCGCCGGCACGCCGGAGTACATGAGCCCCGAGCAGTGCCGCTCGCTCGCCGTGGGCCCGAGCACCGATCTCTACGCCTGCGGCTGCATTCTCACCGTGCTCTTGCAAGGAACGCCGCCGTTCACCGGTCTTCCGGCGATCGAGCTCATGGCGATGCACATGTTCTCGATCCCGCCGCCGCTGGTCCGTCCGCCCGGGGCGCCGCCGGTCCCGCCGCTCCTGGAGCGGCTCCGGCTGGACCTCCTGGCGAAGCTGCCGGAGCGGCGGCCGGAGAGCGCCGCGGCGGCGCGGGCGCGGCTCGACGAGGCGATGTCGCGGGAGGCGGAGGCGCGTCGGCTGCCCGAGCGCAAGGCGGACGTGCCGCTCGGGGAGCGGGGCGAGCGGGCGCCCCCCTGGCCGCTCGGCGAGACGGCGCGGCTCGCGCCCGTCCCGGAGCGCGCCGTCGGGCTGATCCGGCTCGCGCCGGCGGGCCAGGGGCTCAGCGAGGCGTGCGAGATCGGGCTCGACGCGCAGGGGATCCACCTCACCGAGGTGGCCGACGCCGCCGCGCTGGTCGACTCGGGGCTCGGGGTGGCCGTGATCGACGCGGGCGCGGACGTGGAGGCGGCGTGCGCGCTGCTCGAGGCGCTCGGCCGCGCGGCGCCCGGCGGCGTGCGGGCCGTCGTGTGCGCGGCGGGGCTCTCCTCGGACCGGATGAACGCGCTCGTCGCGGCGGGGGCCGCCGATGTGGTGCGCTACCCGGTCGCGCCGGACGTGCTGTCGCGCAAGATCGCGCGGGTGGTGCGCCGGGGGCGCTAGAACGCCGATCCTGCCGGAATTCGGCAAAAAATCGATTCATGAGAAGAGGACCGCCAGGGCGCCAGGGCGCAAGGGGGCGGGGGAGGAGAAGAATAAAATTCCATCTCTGTTTCCTTGCGCCTCTTGCGCCCTGGCGGTCCTCTTCTCATGCAGCATGTTGCAGCATGGGCCCGCAAACGCCTATGCCGAGTGGCCCGGGCCCACGCTGAGCGCGGAAGCAGGGGCGAGCTGGACGGCGTGCTGCGGCTCAGCACGCTAGCTGGGTGAATTTGTGAATGCTCACAGCTGCGCGTACATCGATAACCGAGCGGCGTGCTGGTCGATCGACGTTGACACCGGCCATGTGAACGCTCACACTGTCGACCGGTCGTCATGCTTTTGCTTCGCTCCAGGTGGGCCGTCATGCGCACTCAGGGGACGGTCATGAAGTAGCGATCGGTCATGTCGCTCGCGGCTGGGATCGCGGTCCTGGCCAGTGGCGACCCTGGTTGCAGCAATGATCCCAGCGCCGGTGCAGCCGGCAGCGGCGGGAACCCCGGAAGCGACCCGACGTATCCCGTCCAGCAGCAGGCCTCTCCGGGGGGGCTGCACCATGAACATCTGGCGGTGTCGTACGGCGACGCCAGCCGTCCATTTCACTCCAGCTTTTCGAGCGCGCTCGCATGCCGAGCGCGGCCGGCGCGGCCCGTCGGCCGCAGGCGATCTTCGACGAGATTCGCACGAGATTCGCACGAGATTCGCGCGCCTGGCGCGCCTGGCGATCGCGTCCGTCGAGGACTCGGCCCCATGTCGGCGTCGAGTTACCATCATGACTCGGCATCTGAGCTTATCGCACCTTTATGAGGTCAGGCCCGCTCGCGATGCACAATCGGCTTGACGGGCATGCCAGCCCGGAACAATAGATACCCTCATCGCGTTGCCTGGCGCACGCGAAATGAACTTATCCACTCTGCGCGGCAATGGCCAGCGCGGCGGACCGCTCGAAAGCTTTGAGCGCGGCGAGCGACCCCGACCTGCGCAAGGGCAGCGTCGAGCCGTGAGAAGATTCCAGTTTCACTTACTTAGCAGGACGAGGAGAACAGGATGAGGTTCGGAACCAAGCAGAGCTTGCTCGTGGCGGCGACGGGCATCCTCGCCGTGTCGTGCGTCGTCGGCCCCGAGGGGGCGTACGACGCCGAGATCGAGGAGCAAGGCTCGCTCGAGGGCGCCATCACGGTCGATACGAACGCGGTCTACACGATCGTCGGCGTCCAGAGTGGAAAATGCGTGCAGGTGGCTGGAGGCAGCACCGCTGATGCAGCTGCCATGCAGATCGCCAGCTGCAACGGCTCGACGCGGCAACAGTTCCGCATGGAATCGGCGGGCGGCGGCTACTATCGCATCCGCAACGTCAACAGCAACCGTTGCATGGACGTCACGGGCGCCTCCACCGGCGACGGCGCCGCCATCCAGCAATACTCCTGCTGGACCGGGACAAACCAGCAGTGGTCGTTCACGGACGTCGCCAGCGGCGTCGTGCGCATCACCGCGCGCCACAGCGGCAAGTCCCTGGACGTCTACGGCCGCGGCACCGCGGACGGCACCGCCGTGATTCAATGGGCGTCGAACGGCGGCACCAATCAGCAATTCCGACTCACGCCCGTGGGCTCGGGAACCGGCGGCACCGGCGGCGGGGGCGGTACCGGCGGCACTGGCGGCACCGGCGGTACCGGCGGCACCGGCGGCACCGGCGGCACCGGCGGCACCGGCGGCACCGGCGCCGGGGGCGGAACCGGCGGCGGGGGCGGCACCGGCGGCACGTGCACCGCGTCGCGACCGGCTGGTCGAAACGTGTCGGGGAGCGGCCCTCATCAGGTGGTCGTCGAGACGAATTCAGACCCGGGAATCAACCAGGGCACCATCTTCCGTCCGGCGGATCTCAGTGGAGCCACCAAGTATCCGATCTTCGTCTGGGGGCAGGGCGGATGCTCGCGAGACGGGCTCGCGAATCAAGCGGCCATGGCCGAAATTGCCTCGCACGGCTACTTCGTGGTGGCGGACGGGACACCGGGAAACACGCAGCCCAACCGCGACCTCGGGAGCGGAGGCGACGTGCTGCGCGGCTACGTCGACTGGGTGATCGCCCAGAATGAGAAGCCTTGCAGCGCCTACTACCAGAAAATCGAGACCACGAAGGTCGCCGCGAACGGCTTCTCCTGCGGCGGCTTGATGGCGGCGGGGACCGCTGCAGATCCCAGGATGACGACCTGGGGACACACGAGCAGCGGCTCTTTCTCGGCGAATCAGTCGTTCTACAACTCGATTCATACACCCGTGTTGATCGTCACCGGCACCGCGGATAGCCTGGGCGCGAACCAGAACGGCGCGAGAGACTTCCAGAACATCGCCGCCCTGGGTGATATCCCGGTCATGATGTTCGCCAAGGTCGGCGCGGATCACGGGGGCGATCTGTGGGCCCGGAACGGCGGCGAGTTCACTCAGGTCAACCTGGCGTGGCTCAACTGGTGGCTCAAGGGCGACGAATCGGCCACCGGCAAGGGCATGCTCGTCGGCCCGAGCTGCCGCTTCTGCACCGACAGGACCTGGCAGATCTCTTCTGCCAATCTGCCCTAGAGTGGCTCGCCCTCGAACCGCCTTGCTCCGAGGAGCAGGGCGGTTCGACCGACCCTGG
Source organism: Sorangium sp. So ce836 (assembly GCF_028553905.1). Taxonomy (NCBI): domain Bacteria; kingdom Pseudomonadati; phylum Myxococcota; order Polyangiales; family Polyangiaceae; genus Sorangium; species Sorangium sp. So ce836. Next base: position 2,756,212 of record NZ_CP102233.1, read on the forward strand.
CGCACGCGGAGCGAACCCATCCACCCTGCGCGCGTCTCTACGTTCATCCGCGGCGGCGATGGCCGGCGCGGCGGCCCGCTCGGGAGCCTTGAGCGCGCGGCGAGCGACCCCGACCTGCGCAAGGGCAGCGTCGAGCAGTGAGAAGATGGCAGTTTCACTTACTTGACAGGAGGAGGACGAGATGAGATTCGGAACCAAGCAGGGCTTGATTGCGGCGGCGACGGGCGTCCTCGCCGTGTCGTGCGTCGTCGGCCCCGAGGGGGCGTACGACGCCGACATCGAGGAGCAAGGCTCGCTCGAGGGCGCCATCACGGTCGATACGAACGCGGTCTATACGATCGTCGGCGTCCAGAGTGGAAAATGCGTGCAGGTGGCCGGAGGCAGCACCGCTGATGGAGCGGCCATGCAGATCGCCAGCTGCAACGGGTCGACGCGGCAACAGTTCCGCATGGAATCGGCGGGCGGCGGCTACTATCGCATCCGCAACGTCAACAGCAACCGTTGCATGGATGTCACGGGCGCCTCCACCGGCGACGGCGCCGCCATCCAGCAATACTCCTGCTGGACCGGGACAAACCAGCAGTGGTCGTTCACGGACGTCGCCAGCGGCGTCGTGCGCATCACCGCGCGCCACAGCGGCAAGTCCCTGGACGTCTACGGCCGCGGCACCGCGGACGGCACCGCCGTGATTCAATGGGCGTCGAACGGCGGCACCAATCAGCAATTCCGACTCACGCCCGTGGGCTCGGGAACCGGCGGCACCGGCAGCACCAGCAGCACCAGCGGCACCGGCGGCAGCGGCGGCAGCGGCGGTTCCGGCGGCTCCGGCGGTTCCGGCGGCTCCGGCGGCGGCACCGGCACCGGCGGCGTGCGCAGCGCCGGCTGCGGCATTCCCACCTCCCTCGCCAGCGGTAACCGCACCATCAACGTCAACGGCACCTCGCGCCAGTACGTGCTCGACATCCCGGCGAACTACGACCCGAACAAGGCGTATCGGCTGGTGTTCGGCTGGCACTGGCGCGGCGGATCGGCGAGCGACGTCGTGAACAACGGGTACTATGGGCTCAAGGCGCTGGCGAACGGCAGCGCCATCTTCGTCTCGCCGAACGGCATCGACAACGGCTGGGCCAACACGGGCGGGCGCGACGTCGCCTTCGCCCGCGCCATGGTCGACCACCTCGAAGCCAACCTGTGCGTCGACACGAGCCGCGTCTTCTCGACCGGGTGGAGCTTCGGCGGGATGATGTCGAACGCGCTGGGCTGTGACATGCCCGACGTCTTCCGGGCCATCGCGCCGATGTCCGGCGCCCTCTACAGCGGCTGCAACCAATCCAACACCCAGCCCGTCGCCGTCTGGATGTCGCACGGCCTGTCCGACAGCGTCGTCCCCATCTCGGCCGGGAGGGCGGCGCTCGACGTCTTCGTGCGCAAGAACGGCTGCAGCACCGAGACGACCCCCGTAGGCCCGAGCTCGTGCGTCGCCTATCAAGGGTGCCGGGAGGGCTACCCGGTGCACCGCTGCGAGTTCGCCGGTGACCACCAGCAGCCGAGCTTCGCGAGCTCGGCCATCTGGAACTTCTTCTCGCAGTTCTGACCTCGCGCCCCCGAACGATCGCAGAGCGGCGGTCACCCGCACAGGAGACGGCCCAGATCGGCGTTTTCGGCGCGGAAGCGCACTCCAGTGCGCTGAGCACCGAAAACGTCGAGATGGGCCCGCCTCCGAAGCGGGTGACCGCCGCTCTAGGCGCCGCGCGCGTACTGGCCGGGCGTGGTGCCGACGATGCGCCGGAAGTGCCGGTTGAGCTGGCTCTGGTCGTAGAGGCCGACCTGCGGGGCGATGTCGCGCGGCCTCACGCCGGCGGCGAGCATCTCCTTCGCGCGCATGATCCGCAGCCGCGTCAGGTACGCGTACGGAGACATGCCGACCTGCGCGCGAAACGCGCGGCACAGGTGGTACTTGTCGAGGCCGGCGTGCGCAGCGAGGTCGTCGAGCGTCACCGGCCCGGCGAGCCGCTCTCGCAGGAGCTCCACCGCGCGGCGCACCGGTCGCGTGAGCTCGCGCTGCACGTCACCCATCGCCGCGAGCGCGGCGATCGCCTCGGCGACCGCGGCCTCGATCTCGAGGCGATCGGCGCCGGCGCGCACCGCGTGGTGCAGGCGGTGGAACGCCGCGCCCCGCTCGTCACCGGCGTCGAGCTGTGGATGGACGCAGACCCTGCCGATCGCGCTCTCGACCATCTGCGCCGAGAGCGCGACGCACTGGCCCGTGCCCGGGCCGTCGCGCGAGATGTCGCGGTGCACGTCGCCGGGCTGCAGGATCTGCAGCGAGCCCGGGCCGCAGCTCCACACCTTTCCGCGGCTCCACCACTCGGTGCGCCCAGCCTCGATGCGGGCGATCGCGTACGTTTCCTTCATGCCGCCGTAGAGCTCGTCGGTCGACCAGCGCGTCACGCGCACGCCGGGCACGGGGACGGGAAGGAGCTCGGCACGGGTCGTCACGCCCCCATTCTACGCCCGACGCGCCCCCTCGGCTTGGGCATTCTTGGCGGCCGGCTTGGGCATTCTTGGCCGCCCTCTCGATCGGCCAAGAATCGCCAAGGCAGCGCCCGCGGAGGTCGCTATCCAGGGGACATGAACGACAAACCCGTCGCCCTCGTCACGGGGGCCAACAAAGGTATCGGCCACGCGATCGCGAAGGAGCTCGCGGCGCGCGGCTACACGGTGCTCGTCGGCTCGCGCGACCTCGCGCGCGGCGAGGCCGCCGCGAAGCAGATCGCCGGCGATGCTCGCGCGATCGCGCTCGACGTCACGAACGCCGACTCGATCGCCGCCGCCGCGGCGCGGATCCGTCGCGAGCTCGGCCGGCTCGACGTCCTCGTCAACAACGCTGGCATCGTCAGAGGCGGAGCGCAGCGCGGGGACACGGTCGAGGAGATCGCCCAGAGCGGGAGGCCGAGCGTGGCCTCGCTCGCCAACGTCCGCGAGGTGTTCGAGACCAACGTGTTCGGCGTGATCGCCGTGACCCAGGCGATGCTGCCGCTCCTCCGCGAGGCGCCGGCCGGGCGGATCGTCAATATGTCGAGCAGCCTCGGCTCGCTGACCTCGATCAGCGATCCCGCCACGCCGAACCGCAGCGTCGGCGGCGTCGCGTACACCCCGTCGAAGAGCGCGCTCAACGCGGTGACGATCGCGTTCGCGCAGGAGCTCGCCGGCACCGCGATCAAGGTCAACGCGGTGTGCCCCGGCTATGTCGCGACCGATCTCAACGCGCACAGCGGGACGCGCACCGTCGCCGAAGGCGCGCGCCAGCCGGTGCGGCTCGCGCTGCTCGGCCCCGACGGGCCGACTGGCACCTTCTCGGACGACGCAGGCCCGATCCCCTGGTGAGGAGACGCGCGCGCGCCAGCGTGTTCTGGATTCACGGCAGCGGGATGAGCTCCGGGTCCAATCAGGCCTCATGAACGACCCCACGCTCGACGATGGAGTCTTCGTCCAGAGCCGGATCCTGATGGACTTCCCCTTCGGCCAGCCGTGATCCCATCCGCCGGCCCTCCTGCGCGGCGCCGTCGGCGGTCCTGCGCAGGCCGTGGGCCTCCTGCACAACCCCCGGCGGCCTCCTGCGCCCCCCCGCCGGCCCTCCTGCGCAGCGCCGTCGGCGGTCCTGCGCAGGCCGTGGGCCTCCTGCACAACCCCCGGCGGCCTCCTGCGCCCCCCCGCCGGCCCTCCTGCGCAGCGCCGTCGGCGGTCCTGCGCAGGCCGTGGGCCCTCCTGCACAACCCCCGGCGGGGTCCTGCGCCGACCCGCCGGCCCTCCTGCGCAGCGCCGTCGGCGGTCCTGCGCAGGCCGTGGGCCCTCCTGCACAACCCCCGGCGGGGTCCTGCGCCGACCCGCCGGCCCTCCTGCGCAGCGCCGTCGGCGGTCCTGCGCAGGCCGTGGGCCCTCCTGCGCAACCACGTTTGTGTCCTGCGCTACACTCGTCCTTGTCCTGCGCGGCACCCGCGCCCCTCCTGCGCGCCCCCGTCGGTGTCCTTCGCCCCCATCGTCTGGCTCCTGCGCAGCCCCGGCGGGTCTCCTGCGCCGCGCCGCGCATCGCCTCGCGCGCCGTTGTCGTTGCTGCGCGACGCTTTCTCCCCTCCGCCAGCTTCGTGGCCCGCTGCCCGCAGCGCCTTCGCGGCGCGAGCGAGCTCGTGCTCTCCTCTGGCCAGTGCATTGTTCGCCGATACCCTCGCCGATGCGCTCATCGAGGAAGCGAAGGCAGCCCATGGTCACCGACGTTCGGCGCGTCGTTGAGCCGCTCGTCGGTGAGCATGTCGGCCGCTCTCCCCTCGCACCGCCTCGCGAGCGGGCAGCTCGGCAAGAGCTCGCCCGCCGATGTGCAGCCCGAGCCCAGCGGCCTGCTCACCCGCGTTCCCGGCCCTCCCGCGCGGCACGGTTTGCTCCGGTCGACCCCGCGACGCCTCATGGCCCCGCGCTTGTATCCGCCTCTCGCACAGTCCAGCGTCGGGTCGGTTCGACCCGAGAGAGACGGGGGGAGTCCATGGATCCATCGGCGAGCGCGCCCCTCTCGGGCCGCCTCTCGCTGCGCCCGCTCGCCGAGCGGCCGCGGTGCAGCATCGTCATTCCCTGTTACAACGAGGAGCGCTACATCGAGGACGTCCTCCGCTGCGCCCTGAAGCAGCGTTATCCTCCCGAGCTCCTCGAGATCTTCGTGGTCGACGGCGGATCGATCGACAGGACTCGGGAGATCGTCGCCCGCGTCGCGGCGGAGGAGCCGCGGGTGACGCTCCTCCACAACCCCGCCCGGATCCAGGCCGCGGCGATGAATATCGGCATTCGCCGAGCGCGAGGCGACGTGATCGTCCGGATGGACGCGCACGCCGATTACGCCGGAGACTACGTGGCCGCGTCGGTCGCCGCGCTCCGGAGGACCGGCGCGCTCAACGCGGGCGGCGCGGCGCGGGCGCGCCACCGGAACCGCTTTCAGCGGGCGCTCTGCGCCGCGCTCTCGAGCCCGCTCGGCGTCGGCGGCTCGGCCTACCGCGACCCCTCGCGCGAGGGCTTCGTCGAGTCCGTCTTCAACGGGGCCTTCCGCCGCGAGGCGTTCGAGATCGCCGGCCTCTACGACCCGGACGCGATCACCAACGAGGACGCCGAGCTCAACCAGCGCATCATCGAGGCCGGCGGCGCCGTCTACCTGTCCCGGGACATCGTCGCGTACTACTACCCGCGATCGTCTCTTCCAGCGCTCGCGCGGCAGTACTTCGCCTATGGCAAGGGTCGCGCCCGCACCCTGCTCCGCCGCCGGAGGCTCCTGTCGCTCCGGCCGATGCTGCCGTTCTTCCTGGTGACCGCCGCCGCGCTGCTCGCCCTCGCGTCCGCCCTGCTGCCGTCCGTCCGACCCGCGCTCGCGCTCGCGGCGCTCGGGTATGCCGCGCTCGTCATCGCGGCGTCGCTCCGGCTCGCGCGGAGCGCCTCGCCCGGCGATTTTCCCTTGCTCTGCGCCATCTTCCCCGCAATGCACGCGGCGCACGGGCTCGGGTTCTGGGCCGGCCTGCTCCGCGGCGCGCGCGACCGCGCTGGACGGCGCGCGGAGGGCCGCCTGCCGACGTCGTGACGCGCGGAGGCGAGGGCGCGCCGAGCGCGGCTGTCCCGGACTCTGCGGCTCGGGCCGCCGGGGGACGCGTTGATCGGCCGGGCTCGCTTTGGTATGGTCGCGCGGTGAGCGCGCGCGGGACGTCGTTGGCCTCGTTCTCCTCGGTCGCAGCCGAGCTCATCGAGCTGTCCCGCTGGTGCTACGAGCGCGGCTGGACGCCGGCCACGAGCGGCAACTTCTCCGCCCGGCTCGGCGAAGGCACCATCGCGATCACCGCGTCCGGGCGGCCGAAGGGCGCGCTCGGCCCGTCGGACATCGTGGTCGTCAACGCGGACGGCCGCCTGGTCGGGCCGTCCGCCAGCCGCCCGTCGGCCGAGACGGCGCTGCACTGCCAGCTCTACCGGCGCTCCGCCGCCATCGGCGCCGTCGCGCACACCCACTCGCGGGCCGCGACGGTGCTCTCGCGCCGGTGCGCGCAGGAGGGATACGTGACCCTCGCGGGCTACGAGGTGGCGAAGGCGCTCTCCGGGGTGACGACGCACGACCGCACGGTGCTCCTCCCCGTCTTCGTCAACACGCAGGACATCCGGAAGCTGGCCGAGGACGTCGAGGCGTTCATGTCCGCGCACCCGCCGGTGCACGGCTACCTCATCGCCGGCCACGGGCTCTACACCTGGGGCGCGGACATCGCGGACACGATCCGCCACATCGAGGCGCTCGAGTTCATGCTCGACTGCGCGCTGCTGGAAGGGAGGCTCTCATGAGCTTGCTGCGGGTGTACCGGGAGAACGATCCGACGAAGGCCGAGGAATACACGACGCTCGAGGACATCGCCCGCGTCGCCGGCGCGTCGCAGATCCGCTTCGAGCGCTGGTCCGCCGAGCGCCCGCTGCCGCCCTCGGCGTCGCCGGAGCAGGTGCTCGAGGCGTACGCCGGCCCGGTGAAGCAGCTCTCCGAGGCGTGCGGGTTCGTCACGGCGGACGTGATCTCGGTCTCCCCGAGCACGCCGAACCACGCGGAGCTCCGGCGGAAGTTCCTGGACGAGCACATCCATACCGAGGACGAGGCGCGCTTCTTCGTCGAGGGGCGCGGGCTGTTCTGCATCCATCAGGGGGAGCGCGTGCTCTCGTTCCTGGTCGAGAAGGGCGACCTCATCAGCGTTCCTGCCGGGACGCGGCACTGGTTCGACATGGGGCCTGCGCCGTCGTTCACCTGCATCCGGTGGTTCTCCGATCCGAAGGGGTGGGTCGCCGAGCACACCGGGTCGGACATCGCGTCGCGCTTCCCGAGGCTCGCGGCGTGAGCACGGCGTCGATCCCCGCGCGCGCGGTGCTGGTCGACATCGAGGGGACCACGACGGACGTGCGCTTCGTCCACGAGACGCTGTTCTCGGTGGCGCGCCGGGACCTGGCCGCGTACGTGTCGGCGCACGCCGGGAGCCCGGAGGTCGAGGCGGCCCGGGGCGCGGTCGCGCGCGAGCGGGGCGCGCCCGCGCAGGCGGTGAGCGACGGCGAGCTCGCGGCGGCGCTGCGCGCGTGGATCGACGAGGATCGCAAGGAGACGGCGCTGAAGGCGCTGCAGGGGAAGATCTGGCGCAGCGCCTACGAGTCGGGCGGGCTCCGGAGCCACGTGTACGCGGACGTGGCGCCGGCGCTGCGGCGGTGGCGGGAGCGCGGGGCGACGCTCGCGGTGTTCAGCTCCGGGTCGGTCGAGGCGCAGAAGCTCCTGTTCCAGCACACGACATCCGGGGACCTGACAGGGCTCTTCACGGCGTTCTTCGACACGACGACCGGGCCGAAGCGGGAGGCGGGGGCTTACCAGCGGATCGCGGAGGCGCTCGGGGTGCAGCCGGGAGAGGTGCTGTTCCTGTCCGACGTGGCGGCGGAGCTCGACGCGGCGGCGGCGGCGGGGATGCGCACGGTGCAGCTGCTCCGGCCAGGGACGGCGCGGGAGCCGGGGAGCCGGCACGCGGCGGCGGAGCGGTTCGACGAGATCGCGGTGGAGCCGGGGCAACCGTAGGCGCTGAGCCGACTGCAGCGGAGCCAGCGGGGGAGGGCGTGCGGCGCGGGCGGGGGGCGGCGGGGCGGTCCCACAAACTCGCGCCTTTTGGTGGCTATGGCCATGGGAACGGGTGGGGCGATCGGGGGGCGAATCGCTGCGCCGCGGGCCGGCGCTCGGGTTTGTGGGGGCCTGCCCCGCCGCCCCCCGCCCGCGCCGCACGCCCTCCCCCGCTGGCTCGTTCCGTGGGGGGATGGGGAGAGGGGGCGAGATGAGCTACGACCGCGTCGCCAAGAGCTATTACGTCGATAGCTATAGGATCGGCGGAGTCGAGCTTCAATTCGGCGGCGCGCCGTAGACGCGAGCGGGGGAGGGCAGTCTTGCCCTCGCGGAAACGTCGGCCCCAGCAGAGGAACGCGGCGACGAGCCCCGAGAGCACGACGACGATCGCGAGCCCGACGAGCGATATGTCACGGCGGCAGCGTGACGGTCCCCGTGACATGTCGCGGCGGCAGCGTGACAGTCCCCGTGACATGTCACGGCGGCAGCGTGACAGTCCCCGTGACATGTCACGGCGGCAGCGTGACAGCCCCCGTGACATGTCACGGAGACGGCGCCCAGGGGCGCGGCGCCCTCGCCGGCCGCATGGCGCGCTAAAGCGGAGCCTTTCCGCGGACCTGCGCTCCGCGCCCGGCGCCTTCCGCGCTCCCGCCGTGCCCTCCACCTCCAGGACCACCGCCGGGCGTCGGACACGGCCAGCGCTCTGTGAGCGAGAATACGCGATTGGCCCGCAAAGTGCATTGTCTACCGGGCACAGCAGCATCGCCGTGCGCCAGGGGGATGACCGCGCACGCGCTCAACGCTGCGTCGCAATCGTTCCACGATGCTGTATCTGCCGCTCGCCGTCGCGTTGATGACGGCCATGACCACTGGAGGAGATCCGCTCATGAAGCTCACGAAGACTCAGCTGGACGCCTACCATCAAGACGGGTTCGTGATCGTCCCGAATGTGCTGTCCGACGCCGAGCTCGGGCGCATCCGGGCCGATACCCGCGTAGCGCTCGCCGAGGAGTCTCCGCGCCGCGTCCTCGAGCGGGACGGGCAGACCGTGCGCGGCGTTCACGGCCAGCACAAGACGTTCGAGAGCTTCGCCAGGCTGGTCCGCCACCCTCGTCTCGTCGAGCCGTGCCGCCAGATCCTGGCGGATGAGGTGTTCGTCTATCAGTTCAAGATCAACCTCAAGGCGGCGTTCGCCGGCGAGCTCTGGCCCTGGCACCAGGACTTCATCTTCTGGCGTGAAGAGGACGGCTTGCCCGAGCCCCGGCTGGTCAACGTCGCTGTCATGGTCGACGACAACACGGAGTCGAACGGCCCGCTCATGTTCCTCGCCGGCTCGCACCGCGAGGGCGTCATCGAGGTGCGCCCGTCCGCGAGCCAAGGCGGGGCCTACGCGGGCGAACCGGCGTGGATCCACAACCTGACCGCGGACCTCAAGTACGTGCTGAGCCGCGAGCAGGTGCGCTACCTCGCGGCTCGCCACCCCGTACGGACCGCGCTGGGATCCGCCGGCTCCGTGCTCCTGTTCCACCCGAACCTCGTACATGGGTCGAGCAACAACATCACGCCGATCGACCGGTGCCTCATCCTGGTCACGTACAACAGCGTCCTCAATCGAGCTCACCCGGTCTCGATGCCGCGGCCCGAGTTCCTCGCGAGCCGTGACTACACCCCGGTCATCGCCGGCCCCGAGAGCATCCTCACGGAGTGATCACCTCCCCCACGAGCGGATCGGCTGACCAGGAGACATTTCCGACCGGCGCACGAGGCGCCGCGCCTTCGCAGGGAATTTGCACATGCACACCGATACCTTACATCACGTCGAGCAGCACTCGAACATCGTACAACCCGAGCCCTGGGCTGCCTCTCCGGAGACCAGCCGGCGGCGCGCGGATGAGCTGATCCGATGGGTGCGCGAGTACGCCGAGCGGCGGATCAACTCCCGCCTGATCGACGAGCGGCGCTGCATCCCGCCGCACGTGATCCTGGACTTCGGCAACCGCGGCTTGCTCGGCATGCAAGTGTCCGAGCGCCATGGCGGGCTCGGCCTCCGCTGCGGCGACGCCCTCCGCGTCCTCGAGCAGCTCTCGGCGATCGATCTCACGCTCGCGATCGTGGTCCTGGACAGCATCCTCGGCGCGCACACCATCGGTCACCACGCGACCGAGGCGGTGCGCGGCGAGCTCCTCCCGCTCGTCGCGCGCGGCCGAGCCTTCGCCGCGGTGGCGATGACCGAGCCCAAAGCGGGCTCCAACCTCCGCGCCATCGAGACCAGGGCGGTCCCGGAAGGTAAGGGCGCGTGGCGCCTCCACGGCAGCAAGCTCTGGGTCGGCGCCGGCTCCGCCGCCAGCGTCATCCACGTCTATGCCCAGCTCCTCGACGAGCGCGGCCGCTCTCGTGGGCTGACGGGCTTCATCGTCCGCCAGGGCGCGGACGGGCTCCATATCGGGCCAGAGGCGCTCACCCTGGGGCTGCGCGGGTTCACCAAGAACACGGTGGTGCTCGACGGCGTCCGCGTGACCACGGCCGACATGCTCGGCGCGCCGGGCAGCGGAATGGAGGGAGCCCGGGACACGATGATGCTCATCCGCTTCTATCTGGGCGGGATGGCGGTCGGCGGGATGAAGCGCTGCGCGCAGCTCATGCTCCGCTACGCGGAGCGGCGGCAGGTCCTGACAGGCAACCTCCTCGACAACCCCGTGACGCTCGCCCGCATGAGCGAGCTCGCAGCCCGGATCACGTCGGTGGAGGCGCTGGCCACGCGGATCGCCGAGCTGCGCGACGCAGGCCGGAGCGTCCCCGCCGAGGCGTACATGGCCTGCAAGAACGCCGGCGCCGAGTCCCTGGGCTGGGCCGTCGATCAGCTCGTCCAGCTCCTCGGGGCGCGCGGCTACGAGGAGAGCAACCTCGTGCCGCAGATGTACCGCGACGCGCGCCCATGGCGCATCTTCGAGGGCCCGACCGAGGCCTTGAACATGGTGCTCGGCTCGAGCGCGCTGCACGCGGACCGGAGCCTGTACCGCTTCCTCGCCGAGACGTGCGCGTCGCCGGCGATCGCCCGCCGCCTCGAGGAAGCAGCAACACGGGTGCGGGCCCGCGCGGGGAATGCCGCGACGCCCTTCGACGACCGGTCGACCGCCCTCTACTGGGGCAGCGCGCTCCTCGGGGATGCCACGACCGAAGCGCTCCTCCTCGCCGCGGTCGAGAGCAGCCGCGGAGATGCGTCGGCCCTGCGCCCGGCCGCCGCGTGGCTCGGGGGACGCCTCGACGCGGCGCTCGCGGCGGCGTGCGATGGAGCCCGGGAGGAGGCCGCCCTCATGAGCCGCGACGCGCTCGCGCTCCGCATCTCCCGCTACGCCGCCGCGGTCGGCGACGTCGAGCAGGGGCTGCCGGGCATAAGCGACGCGCTCGATCCCTACCTGCGCCGCAGGTTCGAGGAGGATCTCGCCTACTGGACGCCGCCTTCGCGCGCGCGTCGCGCGGAGGCGCCGCGGACCACGCTCGCCGCGCCCGCAGGGGATCTCTGGCCAGGCGGCGCGCGCCCGGCGCGCGCCGGCGAGAACGGCGCCGCCCACCCCCGCGGCGCCTCCGACGACGCGGCCTGCGTCCACGACCTGTTCGCGCGAGCGGCGGAGAGAGCTCCGGGCGCGATCGCCGTCGTCGCCGGCGCCCGTTCCATCACCTACGCCGAGCTCGACGCCCGCAGCAACCAGCTCGCGCACCACCTCGCCGCGCTCGGCGTCGGCCGCGAGGCGCTCGTCGGCATCTGCCTGGAGCGCTCGATCGAGCAGATCGTCGCGATGCTGGCCGTGCTGAAGGCGGGAGGTGCGTACGTCCCCATCGACCCCGCCGAGCCGGAGCCGCGTCGCGCCTACATCCTCAAGGACGCGGGCGTCGTGACGGTCCTCACGTCGGAGGCGCTCGCCTGCCGGCTGGCGTCGCAGGCGGCGCACGTCGTGTGCCTCGACGCCGACCGCACCGCCATCGAGGCTCGCCCCACCGGCGCGCCGGCCGCCGCCGCGGGCCTCGGCCAGGCCGCGTACGTCATCTACACGTCGGGATCCACCGGCCAACCGAAGGGCGTCGTCGTGGAGCATGCCGCGCTGTCGCGCTTCACGCGCTCGGCGTGCGTCGACTACGGCATCGGCCCGGGCGATCGCGTCCTCCAGTTCGCCGCGATCAGCTTCGACGCTGCCGTCGAGGAGATCTACACCAGCCTGACCTCCGGCGGCACGCTCGTGCTGCGCAGCGAGGCGATGATCGGCTCGGCGCCCGCGCTCGTCGCGGCTTGCGCGGAGCTCGGGTTGACCGTCCTCGATCTGCCGACCGGCTACTGGCACCAGCTCACGGTCGAGCTCACCGCGTCCGGCCTGAAGCTGCCGCCCTGCGTCCGCCTCGTGATCATCGGCGGCGAGCGCGCGTCGCTCGCGCGGGTCCTCGCGTGGAAGGCGCATTGCGGGCCGTCCCCGCGCCTCGTGAACACCTACGGGCCCACCGAGGCCACGGTCGTCGCGATCACCTGCGACCTCTCCGCCGTCGACGACCTCGGCGCCGAGGTCCCGATCGGGCGCCCGATGCCGCACGTCGAGGCGCACGTGCTCGGCCCGGCGGGCGAGCCCGTTCCCGGAGGGGTCGCCGGGGAGCTCTACCTCGGCGGGGCCGGCCTCGCGCGCGGCTATCACGGCCGGCCAGAGCTCACGGCGGAGCGCTTCATCACGAGCCCCTTCGATCCATCAGGGCGCGCTCGCCTCTACAGGACAGGAGACCTCGTGCGCTGGCGCGCCGATGGACACCTCGAGTTCGTCGGACGCGCCGACCATCAGGTCAAGATCCGCGGCTTCCGCGTCGAGCCGGAGGAGATCGAGGCCATCCTGGTCGAGAGCCCGCTCGTGGGCGACGCCGCGGTGGTCGCGCCGGAGCACGCCGACGGCTCGCGCCGCCTCGTCGCCTTCGTCGTACCCCGGACGCCCTCGTCGAACCTCCCGCAGGAGCTGCGCGGCTTCCTCGCGTCGCGGCTGCCCGCCTACATGATCCCTTCGGCCTTCCACGCGATGGACTGCCTCCCTCGCACGGTGAGCCGCAAGCTCGATCGCCAGGCGTTGCTCTCGCGGGCGTCGCTGCCCGCGGAGCTCGCGCCCGCAGGGGACGCTGGCATCGATCCGGCGGATCTCCCGCGCACCGCCACCGAGCGCGCCCTGGCCGCCATCTGGAAGGAGATCCTCGGCGCGGAGATCGGCGTTCACGACAACTTCCTCGATCTCGGCGGCAACTCGCTGATCGCGATCCAGACCGCCGCGCGGATCAGGAGCGCGCTCGGCGTCGAGCTCTCGGTGGACGCGCTCTTCAGCGCGCCGAGCATCGCCGAGCTCGCCGAGCACATCGACGCAAAGCGCGCCCCCCGGGAGGACGACGCCGGCAGCCAGCTCGCGGCGCGCCCGGCGGACGACGCCGCCGCTCTCGCGGCGCCGCAGCACGAGCTCCCGCTCTCCCCCGGCCAGGAGCAGATCTGGTTCCTGCACCGCCTCCACGCCGGAGAGCCGCTCTACAACGAGCCTTGCGCGATCCGCATGCGCGGCCCGGTCGATGAAGGCGTCCTCGAGCGGTGCCTGGTCGAGCTCATCCGCCGTCACGAGATCCTGCGCACGGCGTTCGTCGAGAGGGAGGGTCGGCCGGTGCGGCTCGTTCGCGCTCCTTCCTTTTCTTTGCGCGTCGTCGACCTGCGGGCGGTCCCTCCGGCGGACCGTGCGCCCGCGGCGCAGCGCCTCGCCGAAGAGCAAGCCCGGCTCTCCTTCGACCTAGGAGCACCTCCCCTCCTCAGAGCGACCTTCGTGCGCCTCGCCGACGACGAACAGGAGCTCCACCTCGTCCTTCACCATCTCATCGTCGATGGCATCTCCCTGTACCGCGTCCTGCTCGCGGAGCTCGAGGTGGCCTATGACGCCCTCTCCCGCGGCGCGACGGCGCCGCCGTGGCCCGAGCTCCCGGCCCAGTACGCGGACTTCGTCGCCTACCAGCGGGCCGAGGCCGAGCGGGCCGCGAAGGCCGAGCTCCCGTGGTGGATCGAGCGGCTCCGCGGCTTGCCCGAGCTCGAGCTCCCGCTCGACCGGCCCCGCCCGAGCGCCCCGAGCTGCAGCGGAGAGCGCGCGTGCATGGCGCTCTCGAGCGACCTCACCGAGGCCCTGAGGCGCCTCGGTCGCAGGGAGGGGGGCACGCTCTTCATGACCGTGACCGCCGCCATCTACGTTCTCCTCCATCGCTACACCGGCCAGCGCGATCTCGCGCTCGGCACGGTCATCGCGCAGCGCGGCCGGCCGGAGCTCGAGCGCGTGATGGGCTATTGCGACAACACCCTCGTCCTCCGCGCCGATCTCTCCGGCGATCCCACGGTCGGCGAGCTCCTGCGGCGGGTCCGCGGCCTCAGCCTCGAGGCCCTCCAGCATCAAGCGCTCCCGTTCGAGGCCCTCGTCGCGGCGCTCCATCCCCGGCGCCACGCCGGTCGGAATCCCCTCTTCCAGGTGGCGTTCATCTCGCAGCCGCCGCTCGCCGCAGGCCCGCTCGGGTGGACGCTCGACCGCCTCGGCGTCCACACGGGCACCGCGAAGTTCGACCTCATGATCGAGATCGACGAGCGCGCGGAGGGGATCCTCGGTCGGATCGAGTACCGCAGCGATCTGCTCGCGGCAGAGACCGTGCGGCGGATGGCCGGCCACCTGGAGGTGCTGCTCGCCGCGATGGCCGAGGACCCCGCGAGGCGGATATCCGAGCTGCCCATGCTCACCCCCGGGGAGCGCCGGCAGCTCCTCGACGACTGGAACGCGACGGCGATCGAGCGCCCCTCCTGCTCCATCGTGGCGCCCTTCGAGGCGCAGGTGCGCCGGACCCCGGACGCCGCCGCCGTCGTCTTCGGCGCGGAGGAGCTCACCTATGACGCCTTGAACCGCCGCGCCAACCAGCTCGCGCGTCGCCTGCGCCGGCTCGGCGTCCGCCGCGATACCGGCGTCGCCCTGCTCCTGGACCGGACGCCGGAGCTGATCGTCGGCGTGCTCGGGATCCTCAAGGCCGGCGCGGCCTATGTCCCGCTCGATCTCAGCTATCCTGCGGAGCGACTGCGCTTCATGTGCGCCGACGCCGGCGTCCGCGTGCTCGTCACCCGCGCGGGGCTCCTCCACCTGTTGCCGGACCACGGCGCCGAGGCGCTGTGCATGGACGCCGCCCAGGACCTCCTCTCGGCCGAGCCCGACCACGACCTGGACGACGAGGCCTCACCGGATCAGCTCGCCTATGTCCTCTACACCTCGGGCTCCACGGGGACTCCCAAGGGCGTCGCGATGCCGCTGGGGCCCCTCGTCAACCTCCTCGCCTGGCAGCTCCGCCAGACCGCGCTCGGCTCGGGCGACCGCACCCTGCAGTTTGCGCCGATCAGCTTCGACGCTTCCTTCCTCGAGCTGTTCGCCACCTTCTGGACGGGCGGCACCCTGGTCCTCATCTCGGAGCCGGCGCGCCGAGATCCGCTCGCGCTGCTCGGGGTCATCGCGGAACACCGCGTCGCCCGCATGTTCCTCCCCTTCGTGGCCTTGCAACAGATGGCGGTGGCCGTCGACCGCGGCGCCCCGGCCCCGGAGAGCCTGCGCGAGCTCTATGTCGCGGGGGAGCAGCTCCGGATCACGCCCGCGGTGCGCCGCTTCTTCGAGGAGCTCCCCCATTGCGTGCTGCAGAATCAGTATGGTCCCTCGGAGACGCACGTCGTGACCGCGCTCACGCTCTCTGGCCCGGCCAGCGCATGGCCGGAGTTGCCGTCGATCGGCCGACCGATCGACAACACCCAGATTTACCTCCTCGACCCTGCGGGGCACCCCGTCCCGATCGGCGTCCCCGGCGAGCTCTACGTGGGCGGCGCCTCCCTCGCGCGCGGCTACCTCGGCCGGCCAGAGCTCACGGCGGAGCGGTTCCTCGTCGATCCCTTCTCCGCCGCTCCCGACGCTCGCCTCTACCGCACCGGCGACCTTGCGCGGTATCTCCCCGACGGCAACATCGCGTTTCTCGGCCGCACGGACGCGCAGGTCAAGATCCGCGGCTTTCGTGTCGAGCTCGACGAGGTCGAGGCCGTCCTGGCCCGCCATCCTGGCGTCGAGGCCGCGGCCGTCGCCGCCAGGGACGACGCGACCGGCGGCAAGCGGCTGGTCGGTTACGTCGTCCCGCGGGACGGCTGCGATGTCGGTGATCTGCGCGAGTTCATGAGGGCCACCGTCCCTGATTACATGGTCCCTGCGGTGATCGTCCCTTTGAGCTCGCTTCCGCTGACGCCGAGCGGGAAGGCCGATCGGCGCGCGCTCCCGGAGCCCGAGGGGCTCGCGGCCCCGACCGGCCGTGCATGGGTCGCTCCTCGCGACGAGATCGAGCTCCGCCTCGCGCGCATCTGGTCCGAGGTCCTCCGCGTCAACCCGGTCGGCGCGACCGACGATTTCTTCGACCTCGGGGGCCACTCGCTCCTTGCCACGCTGCTGACGGCGCGCATCGAGCAGGAGTTCGGGCAGGCCTTCCCGCTCGCCGCCCTGTTCGGAGGCTCGACGGTCGAGCGTGTCGCGAGCGCCCTGCGCGCGCCCGCGCGTGCGCGCCCCTGGACGCCCCTCGTCCCCATCCAGCCGAACGGCGGGCGCCCGCCCTTCTTCTGCGTCGCCGGCTCCGGCGGCAACGTCGTCTACTTCCACGCGCTCGCGCGGCACCTCGGCGCGGATCAGCCCTTCTACGGCCTCCAGTACCCCGGCATCGACGGGCAGTCGCCGCCGCTCGCCACCATCGAGGCGCTCGCCGCTCATCACCTCGCCGCGATCCGCGCGTTCAGGCCTCATGGCCCCTATGCTCTCGGCGGCCACTCCGTCGGCGGCGCCATCGCCTTCGAGATGGCCCGGCAGCTCGAGCGCGAAGGCGAGCAGGTCGCCCTGCTCGCGATCCTCGATGTCCCGGCGCCCGTCGCCGAGCGCGACTGGATCGGCTTCCGGTGGGACCATGCCCGCTGGCTCACGGCCATCCTCGCGCTCTTCGAGCCGATGTCCTCGGAGGCGCTGCGCTCGCTCGACGAGGAGCTCCGGGCGAGGAGCCCGGAGGCGCAGCTCGAGCTCTTGGCGCGCCGGCTCGGGGCTCTCGGCGTCCTGCCCACGGACGCGGGGCCCGATCGCGCGCGCGGCATCGCGGAGGTCATGAAGGCGAGCGATCTCGCGTACGGCCGCTACGATCCGGCCCACGTGACGGTGGATCGCGTCGTGCTCCTGCGAGCCTCCGAGCCGAGCCGCTTCGACCCTCTCGTGGACCTCGGCCTCTTCGCGCGCGCGGCGGACGACCCGGCCTGGGGCTGGGGCAAGCACGCCCGCGCCGGCGTCGATGTCCGCTGGGTGCCCGGCGATCACATGACGATGTTCGCCGAGCCCCATGCGCGCGCCGTCGCCCAGGTGCTCGCGCAGAGCCTCGAGGCCGCGGGCCGTCCGCTCGAGGCTCCGACGCGCTGACCTTCTCGCCGACGCTCTACCTGCTCGAGAGCGCCGCGAGCGTGGCGCAGCTCGCGCGTCGCTGGAGCGCGCTCGAGCGCGCGTGGGGCGTGCGCCACCAGACGCGGTTCGCGCTCGACGGCGACGGCGACGTGCAGCTCGCGGCGCAGCCAGCGGCGAACGGATGTGCTACCTCGGAGGGCGGCGCGCAGGGGGGGCCGGAGCAGTTCAACAAAGGACGACAAATGAGCACCGCCACTGCTGACGCAGCGCCCCGCCCTTCGCTGGGCAAGCGCCTTCTCGCAAACACCTTCGTCCGCATCCTGATTGCGGTGCTTGCCTCCATCGGCACCATGGCGCTGCTGCTGATGCTGTCCGAAATCGCGCCCAAACCCATGCGCGTGGTGTGGCCTACGCTGCTGGCCGCGGCCGGATGCATGGCAGGCTACCGCTTCTACGTGCGCAAAGTGGAAAAGCGCGAGCCGCTCGAGGCTGCCGGGCCACGCATCCTGCCGGAGCTGGGCATGGGCTTCGGCATCGGCGCGGCGCTGGCGGTCGGCGTGGCCGGCTCGTTGCTGCTGTGTGGCGCCCTGCAGGTGCAGGGCCTGGGTGACTGGCGTGCCATCTTCAAGCCGCTGCCGGAGCAGATCATGGTCGCGACCTTCGAGGAGCTCGTGTTCCGCGCCATCCTGTTCCGCATCGTCGAGGGGCGGTGGGGGTTCCGCATCGCCGCGACATCGAACGTACTGCTGTTTGCGCTTGCCCACCTGCCGAACGAGAACGTGAGCGCCCTCGCGATTCTGGCCACGGCATCGGCCGGCGCCGGCCTGCTCGGCGTCTATCTGCTCACCCGCCGCGTATGGATCGCCATGGGCATGCACTTCGCCTGGAACTACCTGTTCGATGCGCTGATATCGGTGCCCGTCTCCGGCCATGCGGCGCGCGGCTGGATTCAGGTGACGCCGGCCGGTCCGGAGTGGCTGAGCGGCGGTGCTTACGGCGTCGAGGGTTCGGTCCTCACGCTGATCGCGTGGACCGCTGCCGCCATCGTGCTGTTCCGTGTGGCGCGCCAGCGCCCAGCCAACGTGCTCCCGCGCTGATTCCGACGGTGGCGGGATGAGCGCGGCCAGCCTGGCCACGAACGCGATGGGCTCGAGCACGAGGTGTGCGGCGCCGTTGTGACGTGGCCTCCGAAGCCGAGCTGCGATGCGGCCGTCGGGGGCCGAGATGGCCGTGCCCGGTGATGGGCCACCCCCCACAATCGTGCTCGCCGCGCCGGTCTCGATCACGGTATGAGCACGAACCGAACATGATCCATCACAGCCTCTCTCGACATGCCTCCTGGCTGCTCGCTTCCCTCTCCGCCTGCGCGCTCCTCGCCGGCTGCGGCGACGACGACGCCGCGCCGCCGCGCGACGGTGATCCGGTCTGCACCGCGTGGGGCGACGCTCCGCCCGGCGACGGCCTCTTCGAGCTTCCCCGCCCGACCGGCCCGCACCCGGTCGGCACGCAGGTCCGCGCGCTGACCGACAGCGCGCGTGGCGAGGAGGCGACCGAGGATCCCGATGACCGCCGGGAGCTCCTCGTGCAGCTCTGGTATCCCGCCGATCCCTGTGGCGCCGGCGAGCTCGCGCCGTACCTCTCGCCGGAGGAGGGCGACAGCCGCCGCGCGAGCGCCGGCCTCCCGGTCGAGGACGGCTTCGAGGCGAGCTTCGTCACGCACGCGCGCACCGGCGTCCCCCTCGCCGACGAGGGCGCGCCCTACCCGGTGCTCCTCTTCTCGCACGGGTTCGGGATGCTCCGCGCCGACTACACGAGCCTCGTCGAGGACCTGGCGAGCCACGGCTTCGTGGTCGCCGCCATCAGCCACACCCACGACACCGAGCTGGCGGTGTTCCCCGACGGCCGCGCGGTGCCCTTCAGCCCGGTCGTCGGGACGCCGCCGGGGATGGACGCGACGCCGGAGGAGATCGAAGCCTTCTTCGAGGCGATGGACGAGCACGTCGCGGTCTGGGTCGACGACGCGCGCTTCGTGCTCGACGAGCTCACGGCCGCCGCGCAGCGCGACCCCGAGGGCCTGCTCACCGGGCGGCTCGACCTCGATCGGGTCGGCGTCCTCGGCCACTCCTTCGGCGGCGCGATGGCCGCCGAGGCGTGCGCCGTCGACGACCGCTTCGACGCCGGGCTCAACCTCGACGGCAGCCTCGTGGGGCCGGAGAGCGGCGCCGGAGGCCGGAGCCTCGCGCAGCCGTTCCTGATCATGCTCGCGGAGAGCCACGTCGACGACGTGCGCGTCGACGAGACCTACGGCGCGCTGAAGGGCCAGGGCTACCTCGCGCGGGTCGAGGGCGCCGCGCACCTCACGTTCTCGGATCTGCCCGTCGTCATCGAGCACCTGCTCGGCGCAGGCGCCCTCCCCGAGGAGCTGGGCACGCTCGCTCCGGCCCGCGCGGTCGAGATCACGAACGCGTACACGCGCGCCTTCGTCGAGGCGCACGTGCGCGGCGACGCGTCGCCGCTGCTCGACGGCCCCTCGCCCGAGTACCCCGAGGTGTCCTTCGAGAAGAAGCGCTGACGTCGCCGACGAGAGGCGCTGGCGGCGCGCGCCACGCGGGCCTCGCGCGCGCTGGCCCAATCCGCACGGCGGCGAGGGCGCTATCGATGGGCCATGACCATGGCCCATTCCCGATTCAAGGCCGCGGCTGTCCAGGCCGCCCCTGCCTTTCTCGATCTCGACGCCGGCGTGGACAAGGCCATGCGCCTCATCACCGAAACCGCAAGTCACGGCGCCTCGCTCACCGCCTTTCCTGAGGCGTGGCTGCCCGGATACCCGTTCTGGATCTGGCTCGCATCACCGGCCTGGGGCATGCAGTTCGTGTAGCTCGGCTGGAACGAGGTTTTGTTGATCTCGGCGACGAGCCTGTCGATCGTCGCCTCGATCTCCATCGGAGTGAATTCGTTCTGGGGAATCGGCGCCCGTTCGATCGGCGTGGATTCCCGCCCTGCGTCGGTGATCGCTCGCTCCGCAGGCCGCCGTCATCAGCGTGAGCCCGAAGGCAGCCGTCCAGCATCGTCCATTCGTCGTCATGAGACCCCTCCTGTCACGTGGCTCGTTCGGTCGCGCGCGGTTCCCATGCGTGCAGTTCGATTGGATTTAGCCGGAACGACGCGGCGCGGAAGGAGATGTCAAGTACATGCGCGGCCGTCAGGATGTGCCATCACATTGAGGACTGGCCTGTCACGCTCGCCCGAGGCGTGGTCGCGGTGCTGGTGGGCGCGCTCGCGGCGGTGCTGGGAAGGAGGCGGGCTCGGCTCGGGCACGGGAGTTGTTAGGCGCCCTCTGGGCCCCACGTCGATGCGTCCAAACCCCGCGCAGAAGCGCCTGCGTGCGCAGTCGAGTTCGCGTCGTCAGCGAATCGCGCTGACCGGGGCGTGCGCGCTCCTTACGCAGCTCGGCGCGGCCGGGTCCGCGCGGGGCGGGGACGAGCCGGGGGCGAGCGCCGTGGCTGGCGAGGAGGCTTCTCCGCACTCGATCGCGATCGTGAAGGACGAGCGCTGGGGAGCGTCGCTGTCGCTGGGCGTCGACGCGCTCGCCGCGGGGACGCGGGGCGATGGCGCGCGGGGCGGGCTGCGGCCGTATATCGACGGCGAGGGGTGGATCGGGTGGACGGCCGCGGAGCCGGACGCGAGGGCGCCAGGCCTGGGCCTCTTTTCGCCTTCGATGCTCGATGCGCGCCGCGGCTTGATCGTCCGCGCGGGCGCGGCTGGCCTCGCCGCGGCGCGATCGACGGGCGGCGCTCGGGCGTTCGAGTGGCGCGTGGCGGAGAGCGCGACGCTTCAGCTTACGCCGGTCGTCCTGGAGCAGCGGTTTTCGTACCAGAGGCCTGTGGAGTTTACCGATCGCTTCTGGCGATCGCAGCGCGGCGTGATGTCGGTGGGCGGCCGGTTCGCGCTCCCGGGCATGTTCACGGTGCTGCCGGCGAAGGTGAACCTGATGAGCCTCGCCGTCGAGGCCGACGTGCTGCGCTACGAGGAGGGAACCACGCAGCGCGATCTCGGGGTCGAGTTGGTGGTGGTCGAGTTCTTCGACCGGAGCCCCGAGCGGCCGGTCCGTGCGGCGATCATCGATTTGAACGTGGCGCAGCAGGACGCGCCGTTCAAGCGGGGGGAGGAGGGGCGTACCAATCTGGCGGCGCTCACGATCGAGCTTGATGTGCTGTCGCTCGCGGGCATTTCGCTGTCGAGACGGCTGTCGCTCGGGGCGCGGGGCGGCATCGGTATCGCTGTGCCGACGCATCTTTATGACGCCACGCTGCCGCCGGAGGCGCCGTCGTCGGAGGAGGGCGAGAAGGAGAGCGTCCCAAGCGTCATGACGCCGACGATCTTCGGGGATCTCGTCTATCGGTCGACGGCGCTGCCTTTCGTACCGAGCTGGAGCTCTCTCGACCGATATGTCGCCGGGGAGCGTGGGCCTGGCGCGGCGATCGGCGCTGGAACGTTCTCGCGGCTCGATCCGACAGGGAGCGCGGGCGACGTGGGGGGCCAGATCGCGGCGGAGGGGCGGGTAGCGATCACGCGTGAGATCTACGCAGGCGGCAGCGGCACGGTCGTGATGGCAAAGCGGGTCGTGGTGAGCGATCTGGGCGTGCCTGAAGGGGCGCCTCGGGCGGGGGATATGATTTTCATGACGCGCGTGGCGGCGCAGTTGGAATGGGAGATCACGAGGGGGGTCACGCAGCGCGCGTCTGCGTTTATTGAGCGGAGCGACCGCGATGATCCTGTGGGCCTCGGCGGCGCGCCGTCGGCGAGCTTGCGGCCGAGGTGGGGAGCGACCGTGTCGCTCGCTGCGACGGTGTTCTGAGATCCGCGGCTGCGTCCGTGTGGTCCTCCCGCGCGGTCGAGCGGGCGGGCGGAGGATAGGACGTCGAATGCCCCTTCTACCGCCCAGTCGTCGGTTGTCGGGGCGCCTCGGGTCGTTCGGCGCTGCGCGACCGAGGGCGTTTGCCGCGAACCTGTGGCGCGGGCAGCGCCGCGGGCGCACGCCGGCGTGGACGCCGGCGTCGCGGGCGAAAGGGGGCTTGGCCTGCGGCGCTCACGCCGCTTCGCAGCTCGGGCTCGGCGCACGCGCATGGGAGGCGCCTCGCTCGGGAGCCCGAGATGCTTGAGGATGGCGACGATGACCTCGCGCTCGGAGATGTCGGCCACGAGCCTCCACCGCCCGCCAGACGGGCAGGCCAACACGTCCTCGAGGTCCACCCGACGGAGCAGGCTCGACCCGTCGATGCGCGCACCGACTGGCTTCGTGACGCCGGTGCCGAGGCTGGTGTCTCGGCGATGCCGTCGTCGCGCTCGCCGCTGGCACACGCGACACCCCTGCGGCGCGCCACGACGAGCGCGGCGCGAGCACGCCGGACAGGCGCAGAGACGGGGAGCGACGCGGGCGGCGGCCGAGCGGGGGCGAGGGGGCCGGCCCCGCTCTCAGGCGGCGTGGCTTCGCGCCGGGGCGGCCGCGCGCCTGCGCGGGCGTGCCCCGGGCCCCGGCACGGTGTGAGGCTCTCGGACGTTGAGCTTTCTGCCGACCTCGACGATGGCACGGAGCGCGGGCACCAGCTCTTGGCCGAGCGGGGTGAGCTCGTACTCGACCGAGGGCGGCGACGTGGGCATGACGCGGCGGCTGACCACGCCCTTGGCCTCGAGCTCGCGCAGGCGCGCGCTCAGCACCCGCGCCGAGATCTGCGGGATGTCGACGCGCAGCTCGCCGAACCGGCGCGGCTGCCCGCTGAGCGACCAGATGACGTTCGGCGCCCAGGCCCCGCGCAAGAGCGCCATGCACAGCGTCAGCGGGCAGAGGGGCGGCGGGGGGACGCGATTTTTTCGCACCGGCAGTGCCATGGGTAACCCCGAAGATACCCGTTTTTCGGGGATCTGGCACCTGGCGAGTATCCAAGAGTAACTTCGCGCGCTAGCTTGCTGGTCTCGATGGCGCCGGCCCCGAACGATCGGGGCTGGCGCGCCGCGGCCCTCGCCGAAGCGACGGGCTTCGCCGGGGCGCGCGGGGGCCTTCGCCGACCCCCGCGCCCGCCCGCCCCTCGCCGCCCGGAACGCCCGGAGGCGCGTCGCCGGGGCGGGGTCGTTCGGGGATCTCACCAACACCACATGATACGAGGGATGCTCCTATGAAATTGTATTTCTCTCCCGGTGCCTGTTCTCTGTCTCCGCACGTCGTCGCCCGCGAGGTCGGCATCGAGCTGAGTCTCGAGAAGGTCGACCTCGCGTCCAAGAAGACGGCGTCGGGCCGCGACTTTTCGGCCATCAACCCGAAGGGGTACATCCCCGCGCTCGAGCTCGAGGGCGGCGAGGTCTTGACCGAGGGGCCGGCCATCGTCCAGTACCTGGCCGACCAGAAGCCCGAAGCGAAGCTCGTGCCGCCGCCGGGCACGATGGCTCGTTACCGCGTGCAAGAGGTGCTCGGGTACATCAACTCTGAGCTGCACAAGAGCTACAGCCCGCTCTTCAAACCGAAGACCTCGCCCGAGCAGCGGCAAGAGAGCGAAGAGTACCTGCGCAAGCGCTACGGCGTGATCGAGGCGGCGCTCGCGAAGGGGCCCTACCTGTTCGGCGAGCAGTTCACCGTGGCCGACGCCTACCTTTTCACGGTCACCAACTGGTCGAATTTCGTCAAGCTCGACCTGTCGGCCTTCCCCAATCTGCTCGCGTACCAGCGGCGGGTGGCCGCGCGCCCCGCCGTGCAGGGGGCGATGCGGGCCGAGGGGCTTCCGGTCGAGGGCGGCAAGTAAAGGGGGCGCCGCACGGGCCGCCCCCGGCGGCGGGGCGCGCGCCGCGAGCGCTCAGGGCGGGGGCGCCTTTCTGGCCCTCTTCAGCCCGCGTAGGCGGGGGCGTCGGCGCCCTCGCCCACCGACCGCGTGATGAACGCCGGCGAGACCGGCGTGGATTGCGGCGGCCCCTGCGCGCCGTGCCGGTGACCGGCGCGCTGCGAGCGTGCCGGCAACGCAAGCTCGTTCTTGACATCGACCGCTCTGGCACGTTGTCGCCCACATGCGTCCCTGGGTGCAGAGGGCAGTCAGCCTATGGCACGCGATCGCCGGGGGGGGGAGGCGCGCGGAGGTCAGCGATCCTGCCGGGTCACGCGGTGCGTGTGCCACGCGCTGCGTGTGCAGCGTCCTCTCCGCTCCGTCTGCGCCTGGGCGGACCGGCTGCCCGCCGTGATCACACGTACTTCATGACCATCGCTTCGACCTTCGCGGAGGGCACGGCGCCGACGATCATTTCGACGACCTTGCCGCCCCGGAACAGGAGCGTCGCCGGGATCGAGCGGATGCCGTAGGCTTGCGGGGTGTCCTGGTTGTGGTCGATGTCGAGGCGGCCGACCTTGAGCTTGCCGGCGTAGCGGGTCGCGATCTGCGTCGTCGTCGGCAGCATCGCCCGCGAGGGGGCGTTCCACGTCGCACAGAACTCGACCAGGGTCGGCAGCGGCGACTGCAGGACCTCCGCTGCGAAGTTGTCGTCGGTGAACACGAGCACGGGCGAGCCGGTCATCGCCCGAGTATCCCCGCGGTGCGCCGGGGCGATCAAGCCTTCCCGTCGGCGCCCGGCCTGTCTGCGGGCGTGATGGTACGCGCAAAGGGGCCACCGCCACGCGCGCCTGCGCGCTCGCTCCGGTGATGAGCCGGCGACCATTCCGGCCTGAACGGCGGCGCGACGCGCGGGCGGGAGATCCGGCTTTCGTCGCCCGTTGAGTCTATCCTCTCGCAAACGATCGATCCTTGCAAGACTGGTTCTTCGCGAACATGGGTCCACCTTGTCGGCCCGCCGCGCGGCCCGGATCCACGCGCGGCGCCAGCCTGGAGGACTCCATGAGCGACGTCACCATCCTCTTCGGAAGACCCCATGTCCCTCAGTTCGCCGATGATCGCTTCGAAATCGACGTGCTGGCCGCCGAGGAGCTCGGCATCGAGTCGTACGCGATCCCTCTCGACCCCGTCGTGAATGGCGAGCCGGAGCGCGCCTTGCGCCGGCTGCCGAAGCCCCGGTACCGGACGTGGCTCTACCGAGGGTGGATGTTGAGCGAGGAGGAATACACCGGCCTGTATGAGGCCATGCAGGACCGCGGCGAGGAGCTCGTCGTCGATCCCGAGAGCTTCGCCGAGGCGATGTACATGCCGAACTACGTCCCGCTGCTCGGCGATCGAACGGCGCCCACGCGGTGGACCGAAGGCGAAGACATCCGGGAAGCGTGGGAGGTGGCCCTGGAGCTCGGGCCGCCGCCGTGGGTGGTCAAGGACCACGTGAAATCGGTCAAGGAGCTCTGGCATCGGGCGTGTTTCGTGCCCGAGGGCGCCACGTACGACGATTTCGCCGAGATTTGCGAGAAGGTCCTGGAGCTCCGCGGCGACCGGTTCGAGCGGGGGTTCGTCCTGAGAAAATACCTCGATCTCGCGACGTTGCCCGGCTGGGCGCCCGGCCAGCGTCGCGTGACCGACGAGCACCGGCTCGTGTTCTGGGAGGGGCGGCTGGTGGCGCACGCGCCTTACTACGACGTGGACTCGACGCTCGAGCATCCGGGGCAATTCGCCCATCTCGGGCAGGTCATCGGCTCCCCTTTCTTCACGGCCGACGTGGCCCGGCTCGAGCGCGGTGGGTACACGGTGATCGAAATCAACGACGGCGGCTGCTCGGTCTTCCCCGAGCAGATGGATCCGCGCGACGTCTATAGGGCGATGCTGGGTTGACGGCGTTGCGGGCGCCAGGGGCTGACCGTCGACTTCCTCCGCGCTCTGCGCTGCCGCGTCCAGCTTCGTCAGCGTCGCCTGATCGTCGAGGCGGCCGCCTCCGTCACCAACCGTGGTGGAAGTCGGTTCTGGCAGCGCGAAGGGATGCGGGAGCGTTTGGTGCTAGCCTCCCCGCATGGCCGCCACCGCGCATCCCCGCGCTCCCCAAGGCACCCCCGGGCGGCGCGGTCGCCGAGCGCCCCGACTGGGTCGCCGAGGTGCTCTCTTCCTCGACCGCCGCCCGCGACCTCGGCGACAAACGCAGCATCTATCACGCGGCCGGCGTCGGCCATTACTGGGTCCTCGATCCGGCCAACCGGCTCCTGATCGTCTATCGCTGGGCGCGCGAAGGCTACCTGTTCGCCCTGAGCGCCGGCGCGGGCGAACCGGTGCGCGCAGAGCCGTTCGAGGCGCTGGAGCTCCGGGTCGAGCTCCTGTTCGGCGACGAGGGCGAGCCAGAGGCCGCCGCACCCCGGCCGTGACGGCGGGCTCGATCGGGGCCTCTCGATCAGCTCCCGAACGCTCCGGCGAGCTCCGTCACAAGAGCCCGGCGCCGACCCAGAGCCCGGGCTCGTAGGCCACGAGCGCATCCACGTCGCTCGAGCCGAGCAAGAGAAAATTCACCGGCGAGGCACCGACGAACAGGTGCGGCGTGATCGGGAGCTGGATCCCCCACGCGAAGCGGCCGCCGAAGGCGCCGACGCTCTCGAAATACGGTGAGTCGAAGAAGATGCGGTAATAACCCGGTGTGATCCCGACCGACATCTCGACATGCGAGCCGACGCCCATGACGAGCCGGAGCGGCACGCCGGCCGCAACCTGGTCGACGTCGGTGGTCGAGACGCTCCGGAGCTCGACGCCGATCTCGAAGCGGCGCGTCTCGCTCAGGCGCAGGCGCGCGAGCACGTCGAGATCCACGGACATCCCATCCTTGACCGCGAAGCGCGCCGGAACGAAGAAGCCGGAGATCCCGAGCGAGAGCGCCATCTTGCGCGCGTTGGCCTCCGCCTGGGGGCCTGTCCCGGGCTTCTCGACCGCGGGCTCCGGAGGCGCTTCCGGCGTGCGCCCGGGCTGCCGTGCGGCGGCCGCGGGCGAGGGCGGGGGAGACGCAGCGGATCTGCCCGCCGGGGGCGGCGGGGACGGGTAGGGCGGGGGAGGCCCGCCTGCCGGAGGCGGCGGGTAAGGATAGGGCGCGGGATATCCGCCTGCCGGAGGCGGCGGGTAGGGATAGGGCGCGGGATATCCGCCTGCCGGAGGCGGCGGGTAGGGATAGGGCGCGGGGTACGCGCCCGCCGGGGGCGGCGGGTACGGGTAGGGCGCGGGGTACGCGCCGCCTGCCGGAGGCAGCGGGTAGGGATAGGGCGCGGGATACCCGCCCGCCGGAGGCGGCGGGTACGGGTAGGGCGCCGGAGCCGGCGGCGCCGCCGGAGCCCGCGGCGGCGGCGCCACGGGCGGCGCCGAGCTCGCCGGCGCGGGCTTCGCGGCCGGGGGCGGCTCGGAGCGCGCCGGCTGCGCCGCCGCCTCCCCCGCGGCCAGGCTCAGGGCAGCGAGCGCCATCAGCGCGGGGGCCGCGGCGGCGCCGCCGCGAGCGCCGCGGGCGCGGCGCGCGCGCAGGACGGCCGCCGCGAGGCCCAGCAGGAGCGCCAGCGAGACGAGCTGGGCGGTGCTCAGCCCCCCGTACACGCCGCGCCCAGCGTCGCCGCGGAGGAGCTCGACGAAGAACCGGCCGGCGGCGTAGAGCGCGAGCCAGGTCGCGAAGGCGCGGCCGTCTCGGTGCCCCCGGACGAGCCAGAGGGCGGCGATCGCGCTCGCCAGCAGCCCGAGCGCCGCCTCGTAGAGCTGCGTCGGGTGCACGGGCAGGCTCGGCGCCCCGAGGGGCACCCAGCCGGCGGCGACGTGATCCGCCGCCGCGGGGCTGCCCGCGGGAAACCGGACGCCCAGCGCGCCCGCCGTGACGCGGCCGTAGTCGCACCCCGCGAGGAAGCACCCGGTCCGCACGCTGGCGTACGTGATCCCGAGCCCGGGCACGAGCCGGTCGAGGAACGGCAGCACCGGCGCGCCGCGGCGGAGCAGGACCAGGCCGGCGACGGCGACGCCCGCGATGAGGCCCCCGTACGCGGCCCGGCCGGCGTGGAGCAGCGGACCCCACGCGCCGCGCGCGAGCGCCTCGGGCACGGCGCGCAGCGCCTCGAAGGCGTAGCCGCCGAGGAGCGCGGCGACGTAGCCCCAGAGGAGCGCGCGACCCTCGACCCCGACGTCGCCCCGGTCCCGGCGCACAAGCCAGAAGAACGCCGTCGACCCGAGGAGCCCCGCGACGGCGACCATCACCGCGTAAGTCGGCGAGAGCCACGGCGGCAGGCCGTGGCGCTCCAGCCAGAGCATCAGCGCCCGGCTCACGCCCGCCTCCGGATGCGCAGCAGCATGTAGCCCGCGGGCACGAGCAGCCAGAACGCGGCGCCCAGGGGCACACGCGCGCCCGGGCGGCCCCCCTCGAGGTCGCGCCCGCCCGCGGCCAGCCGGCAGCTCGTGCCCGAGCCGCTGCCCGCCGTCGGATCGCCGTCCTTGCAGCTCTGGTTGCAGTCGCGGCAGTTCTGGTTGCAATCGCTGCAGTTCTGGTTGCAATCGCTGCAGTTCTCGTTGCAGCCCGCGATGTCCTCGTTGCAGCCGGCGCAGCCGCCGCCGCAGCTGCCGCAGTCGCCGTCGCCCGACGAGCCGCTCGGCGCGCCGATGGGGACGCCGGCCGGCGAGGTCGGCTCGCCGTACTGGAGGCAGCGGTCGAGCACGGCCATGCACCCCGCGTCCGCGGCGAAGGCGAGCGCGCCGTCGCGGTCGGCGATCGGCAGCGCGGCGCACGCGCCGCTGCCCGCGGCGAGGACGCACTCCTTCACCCCCTCGATGCTCATCAGCGCGAGCACGCAGAGCGCCTCGGCGTTCGTCGCGCCGGCGTTGACCCACGCGCACTCCGCCTGCGCGTCGGCGAAGCGCGGATCCGTGCGCTCGTGCTCGCATCGCCCGGCCTCGGCGCAGGTGCACACGTCCCGCACGCCGGCGGCGCACTCGGCGACCGACCCCGGGAGGTGATACGGGTTGGCGCGCACGGACTGCGGCTGGCTCCGGGGGAGCTCGGGCAGCGCGACGGCGCCCTGGGGGCCCTCGAGCGGGGGCGCGTCCGGGGGCGAGAGGGCGCTCAGCGCGACCAGCCACGCGGCGTTGACGTAGACCGCCCGATCCCGGGCGACCACGCCCGCCGGCAGCCCGGTGACGCGGACGAGCTCGCGCGCGCCCGCGCGCCGCGCGAGCTCCGCCACGATCGCGCCGGCCCGGCCGTCGAGCGCCGCGTCCTCGAGCCCCGCGGTCTCCGGCGACGCCGGCTGGCCCGCGAGGACGGGCCGGGCGAGCGGCCGCTCGGCCCCGCGCTCCGCCGCGAGGGAGCGGAGCACGAACCCCTCGGCGGACGGCTCGAGCGCGCCGAGGACGATCGCGTCCTTCCCGAGCTCCTCCCGCGCCGCGTCCGCGCTGCGGACCAGCGCCGGGACGCTCGCGATCTCCGCGTCGAGGATCGGCGTCTCCTCCGCCTGCTCGCGGTGCGCCTCCTCCAGCCGCGCCGCGACGTCGTGGAGGGCTCCCTCGGGCAAGGCCGCGAGGACCTCCGGCGCGGCGCTCAGCGCGTCGCGCAGCGGCAGGTCGTCGTAGGGCGGCGTCTCCGCGCTGCACGCGCCCAGCGCGGAGGTCGCGAGCAGCACGGCGGCACGGCGGATCGCGCTCTCGATGACGGTGTTCGTTGGCATGCCCCCCCTCGCTCCCCGGAGCGCGCGGACCCGGACTTGGACGCGTCGCGCTCGGCGGGCGCGGGCGCATCGCGGTGAGGACTCCGCCGCGAGGAGACTCGACGAGCGTGCCAGAAGGAGCGGCGCCGGCCAAGGCCCATTGCGGGGAGCGCCGGTGAGGGAGCTCGCGCCGATCGCGAGGGGCTCCTTCGATGAGGCCCATCCAGAGTCCGACATCGGGTGGCCCTGGCAACCTGGTGGGATATCGGCGTCGCCGCGATGCGCAGGGGCGCTCATCGTCCGCTCGATACGACCCTCCGCCATGCCTCCGCCGGCGTGTCGGATTTCGGTTCACACCGCGCGCCGGCGCGGGTCTGCCTCGGGGAACGCCGGCAGAGGGCCGGCCTCACCCGAGGAGCGGAGCCATGACTCGCATCCATTCGAGAGCACACCTGTGGACCAAGGCGGCGCGGACCCTGACGGCGCTGGGCGGCCTGCTGGCCGCGACGGCGGCCCCGGCCAGCGCGCGCGCCGAGATCCTCGCTTACGACGAGCACGACGGGGAGGTGGGCGGCGCCGTCGGCTGGGCGGACGATTGGCCCTTCGCGCGGGAGGGCGGCGAGCTCGTGCAGACCGCCGGCTACGTTCGCCGCCGGTTCGCGGCCCCGCTGTCGGCCGCGCACGCCACCCGGTGGATCGCCGTCACCGGCCGCATGGCGGCGCCCCCGGTCGGCTACGCGTACCACGTGCCCATGGGCGTCAGCTCCTGGACGACCGCCCACCAGCACCACGGTCTCCATTTCGACACGTCGAGCCCCGCGGGCCTGCTCGTCGACGGCGCCGGCCCGACGAGCGGCATCGCCGGGACCACGCAGCAAACGTGGCTCGCGCGGTACGTGTTCGGCCCCGCCAACGCGAACGGCCGCTACAGCGCCACCGTGAGCATCTGGGCCGGCTCCGGCGCCGGTCGCCGCATCGACCCCGGGGCGCCGCCGGCCGTCGTCCGCACGCTCGCCGACACGACGCTGGACAGCCTCTATTCCGGGCAGAGCAGCGCTCAGGACCTCTTCTTCGTGGAGCGCGAGAGCGTCGCCACCACGGCCCGGGAGGCGCTCGCCGCGCCCGAGCGCGATCTTTACGTGGTCGCGCACCAGGACGACGATCTGCTCTTCATGAACCCCGACATCGCGGACTCGATCCAGGCGGGGAATTCCGTGGAGACGGTCTACGTCACCGCGGGCCTCGGCGGCAATTGCCTGGACGTGATGGGCGAGCGGGAGGCCGGGATGAAGGCCGCGTATGCGGCGATGGCCGGCCTCGCCAACAGCTGGAGCTGCGCCGAGGCCGCGGTGCTGGGCAAGGATCTCGTGCGCTGCGCGCTCGACGGGAGCGCCGGCCGCGTCGGGCTCGTGTTCCTGCGGCTCCCCTCGTCCCCGGACGCGGCGCTCCTGAGCGACCTCTGGAACGGGGGCGCGCCGATCGTGACGCGCGTCGACCGCACCGGGGACCAATGCGACTACAAATGCGCCGACGACGACCCCGGCAACGACCCCTGCGACGACCCCGCCGTCGAGGTCCCCGCCGACGAGCCCCCCGTCGATTACACCCGCGAGGAGCTCATCGGCGTCCTCGCTCGCCTGATGTCCGATTTCCGCGCGAGCCGCGTCGGCACGCTGAACAGCGATTACGGCCACGCCGGCGACCACACCGATCATTACCACACGTCGCTGTTCGCGTTCGCCGCGCACCAGGCCTACGCCGCGGGGCACGGGCTCCAGATCTACCGGGGTTACGACATGTCGGACGAGCAGGCGAACGTCTCCGACGAGGAGTTCGACATCACCTGGGACGCGTTCCGGTGGTATGCGCAATGCGACCGGTTCACCTGCTCGGACATGAGCGCGTGCGGCACCGGGACGACCTGCGACCCGGCCAACTCGGACTATCGCGCCTGGGCGCGCCGCCGGTACGTGGCCTCGGCGATCGCGGGCGTCTCGGGCCGCCTCGGCGCGCTCGGGGGCAAATGCCTCGCGGCCGCGGGCGCGTCGAGCGGCGCGCCCGTGGTCCTCGCCAGTTGCTCCATGGCCTCGGCGCAGCAATGGACAGTCGCGGAGGACCGCATCGGCGGCCCAGGCGGCCGCTGCCTCGGCGTCGCCGGCGGCAACGCGTCGAACGGCGCGCCCGTGGTGCTCGAAGGCTGCGCCGGCACGCCCGGCCAGGCGTGGACGATGCTGGACGGCGGGCAGATCCGCGGCCTCGAGGGGAGGTGCCTCGCGGTCGCCGGCGGCAACGCCGCGAACGGCACGCCGGTGCAGATGGTCGACTGCAGCGGCGCCGAGGCGCAGCGGTTCGCGATCCAGCTCTCGGCGCCCACCCGCTGGTCGTACAACAACGATTTCTCGGACGCCCAGATCGGCACGAGCGAGTCCTACACGCGCACGGTCCGGCTCGGCGACGTGAACGGCGACGGCAAGGCCGACGCGTGCGTGCGGCGCGCCGACGGCGTGTATTGCGCGCGGAGCAACGGCGCGGGCGGGTTCCTCCCCGCGCAGCGGTACACGACGGAGTTCTCCGACGCGAACGGCTGGCGGCCCGCGCAATACGGCAACACGATCCAGCTCGCCGACATCGACGGCGACGGCAAGGCCGATATCTGCGGCCGTGGCATGTGGGGCATCCGCTGCCAGGTCGCGAACGCCGCCGGCGACGCGTTCGTGACCACCGGCGACGTCTGGTGGACGTACAGCTTCTCCGACGCGGAGGGGTTCGACGACGCGCCGAGTTATTACCGCTCGATCCACCTCGCCGACGTGGACGCCGACGGCTACGCCGACGTGTGCGGCCGCGGCGCCGACGGCCTGCGCTGCGCGATCAACACGACCGCCGGGAGCTTCGGGGCGGCGGCGCTCTGGCTCGCCGACATGTCCGACGCGAACGGCTGGCTGCCGGAGCCGTACGGCGCCACGATCCAGCTCGGCGACATCGACGGCGACGGCGCGGCGGACGCCTGCGGCCGCGGGCCGTCGGGCGTCGTGTGCGCGGTGGCGAGCGCTTCCGGCGCCGGTTTCGCGCGGCCGCACGTCTGGTCGTACAGCCGCGGGGGCGCGCCCGATTACGGCGACGCGTCGGAGTTCGACGCGGCGCCGAGCCACTGGGGGAGCCTCGGCCTCGGCGACGTCGACGGCGACGGCGACGCCGACCTCTGCGGCCGCGGCACCTCCGGCGCGCTGTGCGCCATGTCGAACCGCCTCGGCTTCGGCGCGGCGCGCCCCGCGTCGCTCGGCGCCTTCGGCGATGCCCAGGGGTGGCTCCCCGCGCGGTACGGCGCGACGGTGCAGCTCGGCGACGTCGACGGCGACGGCCGCGCCGACCTGTGCGGCCGCGCGTCGGACGGCCTCTGGTGCGCGCTCGCGCCGTGACGCGGCGATGGCGGTCGGGCCGCGCGTCCCGGCGTCGCGTCGAGCCTCTCCCCGCGGCGTGGACATGCAGCGCCGCCGCCGCACGGCGGCGGGATGGTCGACTGCGGGACATCGGCGGACGGTGATATCCTCGGCCCCACGATGTCCGTCGACCGAGAGCACCTCGAGCGCGAGGTCCGCGAGCACTGCGAGAGCGGCGCCGTCGCGCGGGCCGCCGAGCTCGCCGTCCGCGGCTACGGGCCCGAGATCCTCGGCTTCCTGACCGCGCTCCTCCGCCGCGAGGAGGACCCCGACGACGTCTTCTCGCTGTGGTGCGAGCGCATCCTGCGCGGGCTGCCGACCTTCGCGTGGGAGTGCTCGCTCCGCACCTTCGCCTACACGATCGCGCGGAACGCGGCGAAGAACCACGCCCGCGACAGGCGTGCCCGCGAGAGGCGGGTGCGCCCGTCGCTCGGAACGACGGAGCTGAGCGCGATCGAGCAGCAGGTGCGCACCGAGACGCGGCCGTACCTGCGCACCGACGCGAAGGACAAGCTCATGGAGCTGCGCGAGGCGCTGCCGCCGGACGATCGGATGTTGCTCGTGCTGCGCCTCGACAAGGGGCTGGAGTGGAAGGACGTGGCGCGGGTGATGCTCGGCGAAGAGGCGGTGGACGAGGCCGCGCTGAAGCGGGAGGCGCAGCGGCTGCGCAAGCGCTTCCAGATCGTGAAGGACCAGCTCGTCGAGGCGGGCCGGCGCGCGGGGCTGCTCGGCGAGGGGTGAGCAGGTCCGTGCGTCAGAGATCCCGCCAGGATCGCGCGGTCCATGCCGAGGCGCGGGATCGTCGCGCTCACGGCCGGATCGCCCCGGAGCCGCGCCGCCACCGCGTCGATCCGGCGGCACGGCGCCTCGGGTCGTGAAGGCAGCTTCCCGACGGCGGCGCTCGTCCGAACGAGCGCCTCGTTGATGTAGGCTCGGCCGCTATGTCCACCCGATATCTAATTTTGCTCGCCTTCACCTCGGTCACTTCGTTGCTTGTCGCCTGCGGGGGTGATTCCGGCGCGGACCCGCAGGCCGGGGGCGGCGGTGGCGCGGGCGGCGCGGACCCGCAGGCCGGGGGCGGCGGTGGCGCGGGCGGCGCGGACCCGCAGGCCGGGGGCGGCGGTGGCGCGGGCGGCGCGGACCCGCAGGCCGAGGGCGGCGGTGGCGCGGGCGGGGCGGATCCGCAGGCCGAGGGCGGCGGCGGCGCGGGCGGCGCGGATCCGCAGGCCGGGGGCGGCGGCGGCGCGGGCGGCGCGGATCCGCAGGCCGCGGGCGGCGGCGGCGCGGGCGGCGCGGACCCCCACGGCTCGGACGACATCCTCGAGCAGCTCCAGAGCGTCGAGGGGCTCACGGTCGAGGAGCTGGACTCGGAGCTTCCGGGCTACCGCTACTTCGTCATGGAGATCGATCAGCCCGCGGATCACGACGATCCGGACGGCGCGCGGTTTCGCCAGCGCCTCGTGCTCCACCACCGGGACCCCGCCGCGCCCGTGGTGATCGCGACCGAAGGCTACAATCTCTGGCCGGAGTACCAGTGGCTCGACGAGCCCACCGAGCTGCTCGCCGGCAACCAGATCCGCGTCGAGCACCGCTTCTTCACGCCTTCCCGCCCGGAGCCCGCGGACTGGTCGCAGCTCACCATCGAGCAAGCCGCCGCGGACATTCACCACGTCATCGCGTCGCTGAGGCCCTTCTACGAGGGCAAGTGGATCTCCACCGGCGGGAGCAAGGGCGGGATGGCCTCGGTCTACCATCGTCGCTTCTATCCCGACGACGTGGACGGCACCGTGGCTTACGTGACGCCGCACAGCATGGGCAACCCCGATCCGCGCTACCTCGAGTTCCTGGCCGAGCGCGGCGATGCGGCCTGCCAGGGCGCGCTCCGGCAGTTCCAGCGCGAGGTGCTGCTGCGGCGCCCGGCGATGCTGGCGCGCATGGAGGCCGACGCCGCGGCAGAGGGCTTCTCGTACGACCTGCTCGGCATCGAGAGGGTCCTGGAGACCGCGGTGGTCGACTCCGTCTTTGCCCTCTGGCAGTACATGGACGCGACCCTCTGCGACGCCGTCCCGACCGCGGCGTCGGACGACGAGGACGTCTGGGCCTTCCTCGACACGGTGAGCCAGCCCTCGTTCTACAGCGATCCTTCCCTCGTCGTGTACGAGCCTTACTACTGGCAAGCTGCGGTGCAGCTCGGTTATCCGGCGATCGCGACGGATCACCTCGCCGATCTCCTCGTGTACCCCGACGCCGACACGGCCGCATCGTTCATCATCCCTGGGCCCGGCAAGACTCCGGTCTTCGATCCCGGGGCGATGCCGGACATCTCCGCCTGGCTCACCGCCGAGGGCGAGCGGCTGATGTTCATTTACGGCGAGAACGACCCGTACACAGCCGCCGCGTTCGACGTCGGGGAGGCTCGGGACTCGCACCGCTTCGTCGTGCCGCGTGGAAACCACCTCTCCAGCCTGGGCGATCTCTCGCCGCCGGAGCGCGATGTCGCCGTCGGCGCGCTCGCGTCGTGGGCGGGGGTCTCGCCGATCGACGTCGACCGCGCGCGTGCGCCCCGCATGCTGCTCCGCGGCCATCGGTGGATCCTGCGGCGCTGAGCGCAGGCGCCCTCCCTACAGGCCTGCGTCCGCGCTCGACACGACCGCGCACCTCGAGCGGCTACGGCTTCGATCCGGCGGCGTCGAAGCGCGGGACCTCCGGGAGCTCCGGGGCGTCGAGCCCCGCGAACGGATCGCGCCAGGCGTCGAGCTGCCACAGGCGCGCGTGCCAGGCCGCGACGCGCGGGTAGTCCGAGAGCGGCAGCCCGGCGAGATCCGCGAACGGGAGCACCGACGCCATGCGAAAGTCCGCATACGAAACCGCGCTCCCGACGAGCCAGTCCCTGCCGCTCAGGACCTGATCGAGCAGCGTCGCCGCTTCGGCGAACCCCGAGAGCCCCTCCGCCACGAGGTCGTCGCGGATGGGACCGAGCCCGTAGCGCTGCTTCGTCACGCGCTCGAAATGGACCTTGTCGCACGCCGCGACGAAGTTGTGCGTGCCCCAGCTCAACCAGCGGATCATCTCCGGTTGTGCGGCGCCCGTGCGCCAGAAGTCCGAGCCCGTGAGCTGAGAGAGGCGGCACGCGATCGCGTCCGTCTCCCAGAGCGACTGGTTTCCCTCGACCAGGATGGGCACGCGCAGGTTCGGATTCAGCGCGCGAAACTTCTCCTGCTGGGACGGGTCGAGAGGCGCTGCGTGGACGTATTCCACGGGTGCATCGAGGTGGCGCGCCACGGCGACGGCGACCCGTGGATTCAGGTTTCGGCTGAAGTACAGTTTCATGGATCGTCCTCTCCTGTGGGCTGGCTCTGCTCTTTCGAGCGGTTTTAACCCGTTTGTCGCTCCAAGGTGAACGCGAGAGGCACCGCGGGTGCGTTGGGTGCTAGCCCGCCAGCGTGGCGGCGAACCGCGCGGGGCGCCGCACGCCGCGGGCCTCCATCCATGCGTCCGCCGCGGCGACGAGCGCGCGCCCCTCGTCGCCGCCGAGCCAGAGCCCCCGCGCGCGGCGCGCGGCGGCCGCCAGGAGGGCGGCGCCCAGCCGGTCGAGCGCGGCCTCGGCGCCGCGCATGCGCCCGGCGGCCTCGGCCGCGCGGCCGCGCTGCGCGGCGACGCTGGCCCGGATCATCGCGGCGACGGGCGGGCCCCAGAAGACGTCGCGCCGGTCGAGCGCGCGCGCGTCGGCGAGGGCGAGGGCGCGCAGGGCGACCGCCCGCGCGCCGCCGCGCGCGGCGGCCGCGAGGGACGCGAGGGCGCGCAGGTAGTAGAGCTCGCCCCGCACCAGCGGGATCGCGACCATGCCGGAGCCGAGGAGCGGCGGCGTCGCCGCCAGGACGAAGCGCAGCGCCGCGGCCGCGTCGCCCTCGTAGAGCGCGATCCGCCCGCGGGCGAGGACCTCGCGGAAGTGCTGGAGGTGGTAGCCGGCGCGCGACCAGCGCTCCATGGCGGCGTCCACCGTGGCGCGCGCCGAGGCCGGCCGATCGGCGGCGAGGTCGAGCAGGTACGCGCCGTTGAGGCGGATCATCGTCTCGCGGTAGCGGTCGCCGCGCTCGCGCGCCTCGGCGAGCAGCTCGGCCGTGATCGCGGCGAGGCCGGGGATCTTGCCCTGGAGCCAGAGCACCGTCGCCAGGAGCGCGTGCGCGAAGCTTCCGCCGCTCCCGCTCTCGCCGCCGTGCGCCCCGAGCGCCGCGCTGCTCCGCCCGAGGAGCACCTCGGCGCGC
Organism: Sorangium sp. So ce836; assembly: GCF_028553905.1. Taxonomy (NCBI): domain Bacteria; kingdom Pseudomonadati; phylum Myxococcota; order Polyangiales; family Polyangiaceae; genus Sorangium; species Sorangium sp. So ce836. The sequence continues at coordinate 2,793,603 of NZ_CP102233.1, forward strand.
TCGATCTCCCCGCGGGCGAACGCGGCCACGCCCTCGGCCAGCAGGTGGAAATGGCGCGCCTCCGGGCGCGGCGAGCGCGCGGCCACCCGCTCGAGGAGCGCCAGCAAGGAGGCGGCGCGCCGGCCGCCGTCGCGCTGGCCGCGGAGCGCGGCGTGGATCGCCTCGAGGGTGAGCGCCCGCGCGAGGCGGTGCGGCTCGCCGGCGTCGAGCGCGAGGAGCAGGTGCCGCGCCGCGAACGGCGCGCTCTGGACGGGCGCCGTCACGGCCAGGCTCGCGGCCGCGTGACAGGCGTCCATGGCGAGCAGGTCGCGGCCCGGGATCTCGCGCTCCGCCCGCTCGCGGAACGCGAGGCCGCGGGCCCACAGCCGCGCGCGCAGGGCGGCCGCCTGCGCGAGCGCCTCGAGCGTCGACCCCGGCCTGGAGAGCCCGAGCTCGGCCAGGACGCCGTCGAGCACCGACAGCCCTTCGTCCACGTACCCGCCCGCGAGGAGCAGCTGCATCGCCCGCAGCCGGTGGGAGAGCGCCTCGCGCGGCGGCTCGCGCGACGCGAGATCGAGGTACGCCTCCGCCGCCTCGCGCGACCGGCCGCCGCTCGCCAGCGCGGAGGCGAGCGCGAGGCGGGCGCCGCGGGCGACCGCGGGGTCGCGCTCGCCGAGCTCGAGCGCCTCGCGCGCGAAGCGCGCCGCCCGATCGAAGGCGAGGGCCGCCTGCGCCTGCGCCGCCGCCTCGACGGCGCAGGCCGCGGCCTCCGCGTCGAGCCCGGCCCCGCGGAGGTGGTGCACGAGCAGGGACGGCTCGGCGCCGCCCTGGCCCTCCAGCGCCCGCGCGAGGCGGAGGTGGTGCTCGCGGCGGCGCGCGCGCGGCAGCGCGGCGAGCACCGCCTCGCCGACGCGATCGTGGTACGGCAGGAGCTCCTCGCGGTCGTGCGCCTCCCGCACGCGCACGACCTGCGCGGCGACGAGCCGCGAGAGCGCCTCGGGCTCGTCCAGCGCCTCGCCCTCCGCCGCCGCCGCGCGCGCCGCGGTCCGCCGCGCGATCGGCTGCCCCGCCACCGCGACCACCTCGAGCAGCCGCCGCGCCGGCGCGGGGAGCCGCTCGACGCGCCCCGCGAGGAGCGCGGGCAGGTCGGGCGCGGCGCCGCCGAGATCGCCGCGCTCGGCCGCGAGCCGCGAGAGCTCGGTGATGAAGAGCGGGCTGTGGTGGGCCTCGGCCGCGATCCGCGCCGCCGCGCCGCCGGGCGCGCCCGCGCCCGCGAGCAGCGCGCCCGCGAGCGCCGCGGCGTCGGCGGGGGGCAGCTCGCCGACGTCGATCTCGTGCACGCGCACGTCCGCCGCGAGATCGGCGCCGAGCGCCGCGAGCAGCGCGCGGAGGACGGGGCTCGTCGCGGCCTCCTCGGCGCGGTACGAGGCGACGAAGAGCAGCGGCGGCGCCGCGGGGGGGCGCATCAGCTCGACGAGCAGCGCGACGCTGTCGAGGTCGCCCCACTGGAGATCGTCGACCGCGAGCACCAGCGCGCGCGCGCGGCCGAGGCGCGCGCACAGCTCGCGCAGCGCGGCGAACGCCCGGCGCCTGCGCTCCGCGTCGTCCGGCGCCGCGCCCTCCCGCGGCGCGGCCGCGGCGATCGCCGGCACCTCCCGCAGCACCGGAAAGGCGCGCCCGAGCTCGACCACGTCGTCGGGCAGCCACGCGGCGAGGTCCTCCGGCGCCGCGCGGGCGAGGAGCCGGCCGAGCTCGTCGACGGCGCCGTCGAGCGCCTTGTACGGCACCGACTCCTGCTGAAAGCAGCGCCCCGCGAGCGGGACGGCCCCGGGCCCGCCGCCCGCCGACTCCAGGAACCGCTGCAGGAGCGCGCTCTTCCCGATCCCCGACGATCCGCGGAGCAGCGCGACCACCGTGCGCCCCGCGCGCGCCTCGTCGAGGGCCGCGTGGAGCCGCCCGAGCTCGGCCGCGCGGCCCACGAAGGGAGCCGCCGGCGCGGGGCGCCGCGCGATCGGCGCGCCGGCGGCCTGGCCGAGGAGCCGCGCCGCGACCTCGCGGGCCGTGGGGCGGGCGGCGGGATCGTGCGCCAGGAGCTCGCGGCAGAGGCGGTCGAGATCCTCGGGCGCGGCCGTCGCGGCCGGCCCCGGCGCGGGCGCCGCGCCGCCTTGCGCGGGCAGCGGTCCCGGCGCGGGCAGCGGTCCCGGCGCCGACTCCGCGCCGCCTTGCGCGGGCAGCGGCCCCGGCGCGGGCGCCGCGCCGCCTTGCGCGGGCAGGCGGCCGGTGAGCGCCTGGTGGAGCATCACGCCGACGGCGTACATGTCGGCGGCCGGCCCGACCGCGAGCCCCGCGGCCTGCTCCGGCGCCATGTACCTCGGCGTCCCCGCCCGTACGGGCGCCGCGGAAGCGTTGAGATCGGCGACGAGCCCGAAGTCGAGGACCTTCACGGCGCCGGCCGCGTCGACCATCACGTTCGACGGCTTGATGTCGCGGTGGAGCTTGCCCGCGTCGTGCAGGAAGGCCAGCCCCTCGGCGATCTCCCGGAAGGCCGCGCGCAGGCGCGCCTCGTCCGGCCCTCCCGCGCCGCGCACGTGCGTGAGCACGTCCGTGCCCGAGACGAGCTCCATGGTGAAGAACCAGCGCGCGTCGTCCCGGTGCAGCTCGTAGAGCCGGACGAGGCGCGGGTGGACGATGCCGGCCAGCGCGCGAAACTCCTGCTTGAACAGGGAGATGGCCTTCCCGTCCGGGCGCCGCAGCACCTTGAGCGCGAGGAGCGCGCCGCGCTTCCCGTCGAAGGCCTCGTACACGGTGCCGAACCCGCCGCTCCCGAGGCGGCGGCGGAGCGAAAAGCGCGGCGGATCTTCGCCGGCGGCGAGGAAGGCGCCGCTCTCGTCGGCGTCGACGGGGGCGACGGGGACGACCTCGGGCACGCGGGCGATCTGGCGGAGGAACGCGAGGGACGGCGAGGAAGCGGTGGAGCCGCCGCTGGAGAGGCTGTCGACGTCGGCCGTGGCGCTGGCGGACGGCGCCGCGTCGGCCGTGACGCCGGGGGATGGCTGGGGATCGACCGTGACGCCGGAGGACGGCTCGGATCGGTGGTCTTCAGCGGACAAGCAGGGGCTCCTGGGGGAGGAGCATACCGCGGGCGCGCTTCACGATGCAGGCTCCGCCGGCGCGAGCGCGGGCGTGAGGAGGCGGTCTCGCCGCCTCACGCCGGGCGATTCACCAGGCCTGGTGCCAGACCTGATCGCGGTCGGCGACCACGCCGGCGCTCGAGCCATACAGGACGTTGACGTGGCCGTCGTTGTCGTCGCCGCCGCGAGAGATGTCCTCGCCGGGCGCGCCGATGGCCAGGTCGGCCTTGCCGTCGCCGTCGAAGTCGCCGGCGGCCAGCGCGTACCCGGAGCGGTCATCGTCCTCCACGCTGCCCTCCACGCCCGGGCTGTCCTGCGTGTACGCCGGGTCGCCGAGGGTCGACAGGCCCGTGGCGGTGCCGCGGAAGACGTGCGTCACCCCGGCGTCGTCGTGGCCGTCGATGTCCTCGTGCGGCGCGCCGACCGCCAGGTCGGCCTTGCCGTCGCCGTCGAAGTCCCCCGACGCGAGGGCCCAGCCGAAGTGATCGCCGTCCGCGACGCTGCTGCCCACGTTCGGGGTGTTCTGATTCAGCAGCGGATCCCCTGCGGCGGAGAGGCCCGACGCGGTGCCGCGGAAGACGTGCACCACGCCGCCGCCGCCGTGCCCGGCGAAATCCTCGTGCGGCACGCCGATCGCGAGGTCGGCCTTGCCATCGCCGTCGAAATCGCCCGAGGCGAGCGCGTAGCCGAAGTGATCGCCGTCCTCCACGGCGTCGGCGACGTTCGGGCTGTCCTGGTGGAACATCGGATCGCCGACGGCCGACAGGCCCGCGGGCGTGCCGCGGAAGACGTGCACCGCGCCTCCGCCGCCGTGCCCGGCGAGATCCTCGTAGGGCGCGCCGATCGCCAGGTCGTCGAAGCCGTCGCCGTCGAAGTTGCCGGCGGCCAGCGACCAGCCGAAGCGATCCCCTTCCTCGACGCTGCCGGCCACGTTCGGGCTGTTCTCGTGGAACATCGGATCGCCGACGGCCGACAGGCCCGCCGCCGTACCGCGGAAGACGTGCACCGCGCCGCCGTCGTCGTGACCGTCCACGTCCTCGTCGGGCGCGCCGATCGCCAGGTCGGCGTAGCCGTCGCCGTTGAAGTCGCCGGTGGCCAGCGACCAGCCGAAGTGATCGCCGCGCTCGACGCCGCCGGCCACGTTCGGGCTGTCCTGGTCCCAGCCCTGATTGCCGGCGCTCGTGAGCCCGGACGCAGAGCCGTAGAGGATGTAGACCGAGCCGGCATCGTCGTCGCCGCCGATGTCCTCGCCGGGCGCGCCGATCGCGAGATCGTCGAAGCCGTCGCCGTTGAAGTCGCCGGCCGCCAGGGCATAGCCGAAGCGATCGTCCTTCTCGGCGCTGCCCACCACGCCCGGCGAGTCCTGGTGCCACAGCTGGTCTCCGCCGCTCGTCAGCCCGAGGATCGAACCGTAAATCACGTTCACGGCGCCCGCGTCGTCCGCGCCGTTGATGTCCTCGTAGGGCGCGCCCACGGCCAGGTCGGCGTAGCCGTCTCCATTGAAGTCTGCGGTGGCCAGTGCCCGGCCGAAATGATCGTCCTTTTCGGCCTTGTCCTCGGTGTGGCCGTCGGTGATCCGCTGCGCCGGCACCACGACGCAGGGGGAGCTCGGCGCCGAGCCCGGCGCGGCGTCGGGCTGGGTGCCCCCCGGGCAAGGGTTGACGGGGTAGGGGTGGTGCGACGGCGCCTTGACGTTGGCGCAGTTGCCCACGCCGTGATGGTCGCAGTCCGAGGTCGTGTACGCCGTGACCTGCGCGGGGACGCCGCCCTCGCTGTGAACGGCGCTCACATCCATGCTGTCGCCGTGGAACTGGACGAGCAGGAAGTAGCTGAACGTCGCGGAGCCGGTGCGAAACCACGGGATCTGGACCTTGTTCACGGCGATGTCCCCCCTGTGGCCGGCCTGGTCGTGGATGTGCCCCGAGAAGATGCCGAGGACGTTGTATTCGAAGCCGGTGATGGCGCCGATGAACTCCCCGTCCGTGGTCGACATGTCGTCGCCGAAATCGTGCATGTTGATGACGGCGCGCTGCCCCTCGCCGACCGCGTCGGCGAGCTGGTTCCGGAGGAAGTCGATCGATTTCGAGATGTGGAAGTCGGGCTCCTCGTAGGTGGGGTGATTGTGGAGCTGGATGAAGCGGATCCCGTTCTTCACGAACGAGTAGGCCACGCTGCCCGGATCGTACGCCTCGAGCTGGCCGCGGTGCTTCTTGATCCAGCGCTCCATCCACCGCCGCGACTCGTTCCCGCAGTAGTTGGATCCCTCGCCGGTCATCCGGTCGCACTCGGCGCACCCCTTGTCGCAATCGCAGGCGCCCACGAGCTCGCACAGGTCGCAGCCGGTGCTCGCGGCGCAATAGCCGCAGGCCTCGGCGATGTCCTGCGCCGAGGCGCCGCACTTGTCGTGCACGTTGCTCCCGTAGTCGTGGTTCCCCAGCCCCGGGAAGACGTCGACCCGGAGGTCGTCTTCATACTGGTCCTCGTATGCGGCCCACTGGTCGGGCCGGGCGAACGAGGTCAGATCGCCGTTGACGATGACCGCGCTGGGCGCGCTGTAGCCGGGGGGCGTCGCGCCCTTGACGAGCGCGTTGATCGCCTTGACCTGATCCCGGTTGGTCTTGTTGCCCAGGGCCTTGATGTCCGCCGACGAGAGCTTGGCCTTCGCGGCGTCCTCGCCCACGAGGTCGTCCTCGCTCCACCAGTATTGCGGATCGGAGGCGATGACGACCGAGAACGGCGCCACGGCCTGGAGCGGCGCGGGGGCCTCGGCGACGGGGGCGGGCGGCTCGACGTCGGCGGCCTCGCACGCGGCGAGGCCCATGGCGGTGCCCAGGGTGGTGCCCAAGGTGGTGCCCAAGGTGGTGCCCAAGGTGGTGATGGACAGGAGGATCGGCGCTGCGCGTCTCATTCGGGTCTCCTTTCGGGTGTCGCTGAGGCAGACCCGGCCCGCGGAGGATGTGAAGGACCCGGTGCTCCGGGAGGCGGCGCGGCCGCGCCCCGGCGTCTGGGCCGCGGGCCCCCGCGCCGGCGGGGGCGCGGGCGGGTCGAGCGGCGCGCGCGCTCACGGAGCAACGATGGAGGCGGTTCGCCGTCGCAGGCGCCCGGCGCCTGGCGCACGGACGCTGCGGGAGCGGGGCTCGGCGCGTCAGCTCGCGCTGGGATCGGCGACGCGGCCGACGAACAGGATGCTGCCCGTCGCGTTGTCGCGGATGAGGAACAGGAAGGGGTTCACGAGCGCGAGCGACGCCGGCTGGGGCGCCGACTCGTCGCCCACGATGACCGCGGTCGCGGCCGCCGCCTCGGTGCCGGCCTCGTTCACGCCGACGAACGCCTTGTGGAGGACGTCCTGGATGTAGGGCTGTCCGTTGGCGTTGATGCCGGTGAAGTCCGCGACCCCGAACGTGAACGCGATCTCCATCCCCATCGCCTCCAGCGTCTTCTTGAGGCTCAGCTCGTACTCGAACTTGAACTTGGGCATCGTCGTCTCGACCAGGTGCTCGCTCATCGCGCCGACGATGCCGTCGACCTTCGCCGCGTCGAGCGACGCCTCGAACGCGTCGAGCGTGCCCTTGGCCGGCAGGAGGAACACCATCGACAGCTCGTCCCCGTCGTAGGGCATCGCGACCGCCTGGTAGCCCTCGCCCTCGGCGTACGGCATCTCCAGGCTGGCGTGCATCAAGGGCACCGTCACCTCGGTGCCATCGGCCTTCTCGAACGGCCCGTCCGCCGTCGCGGTGGGCTGGAAGGGGGTGCGCCACGCCGCGTTGAAGTAGATGGCGTTCGTGAGGACCAGCACCGTCTCGGGGGTGATCGCGTCCACGGGCACCAGCTTTTCGATCTTGCCCTCGGTCTGGTCGCTGACCCAGCCGTTGATGAGATCGGCCGCTTCCTGCTTGTGGCCCAGGAAGTCCACGACGCGCATCCCGGCGCCGTAGTTCAGCGCGAGCGTGTCCAGGAAGGGCGCCTCGAACCCGTACCCGATCTGCCCCCAGAGCGCGTTCACGACGTTGAGGCGGAAGCCTTCGCCATCGGCGCCCTGCGCGCCCTGACCGCGGCTCTCGAGCTCCTGGTCGATCCAGTTGAACGCCGGGTGGAGCTTGTCCTGCCCGAGGTCGAAGCGCAGCGTGTCGGCCATGGCCGTCTCGGTCTCGCCCTTCGCGCCGGCCCACGTCATCGCGAGCGCCGTCGAGATGCTGTAGGGCGAGTAGAAGACGTTGCCGGGCTCCTGGCGGAGCTCCTGGTAGAGGTCGAGCGCGAACGCGGAGTTGCCCGAGACGAGCGCGGTCTTGTCCTCTGAAGGGACGTCCGGGGTCGAGATGCGCTGTTTGTCCGAGGCGACCACACACCCGGGCTTGTCGCCGTCGCGGCACGCCTCGTCCCCGGGCTCGGGGGTCGGGTTGGGCTCGGTGGAGGCATCGCAGCCGAGGATCGCGGCCAGAGACAGGGCGAGGAGCGGAGCGAAGGTTCGGAGGGTTCGCATCATGCCGCCCCGCCCAGCATCGGCCGTGCCGCGCCGGCCCGCGATCGCGGGCGCGTGTGTTTCCGGGGCGAAACGCGCGGAGCGACCGGGCCGCAGCGCTCCGGGCTCTTCCGCTCCCTGACATCCGGAGAAGCGCTGGCCCGTTCTGGCACAAGATGCTTCGCCCGAGGCGCCGAGCGCTCCCGTGTCGAGCGTCGCGTCGGCGGGGCCGAGGCTCGCGAGCCCGCTACCGCGCCGGGGTGATGGTCACCTTCAGCATCTGGTTCGACGCGGGATACAGATAGCCGTCGTCGACGGGGCGCACCTGGTCCGTGGGATCGTCGGCGCCCATCTGCGGACCGGCCTGGCGCGGCGCCTGGTCGGGGCCCACGCCGGGCCACTGGTTGGCCTCGGTGCCCGCGTCCCAGATCGTGACCTGGTCGGAGACATCGCCGCTCACCGGCTCGCCGCTCGCGTCGAACAGCGCGATCCCCTGCTCGCTCGGCGCGAAGAACAGATCGTTCGATTGCCCCAGCATCGACGCGAAGCTCAGCCGCTCGCCGGGCCGCGCGGTCACCGTGAAGCTGAACGTCGCGCCGGGCAGCAGCGGCCCTGGCATCGAGGCGCCCACGGGCGTGTTGTAGACCAGCACCGACGAGATACCGCTCTCGCCCCCGACCTCGGCCTCCAGCGCCTCTGCGAGCGCGGACGGGTTCCCGTCCTCGGCCAGCATTTCGAGGCCCTTGCCCCGGTCCGCCTCGCCCGATTCGAACAGGGGCGCTCCGGACCCGTGCACCACCGCGACGCCCGGCGCCGCCGGCGAGGTCAGCCCCGCGCGGGGCGTGGCCCCCTCGTGCAGCATCATCGGGTTTCCGTCCTCGGCCTGCGCCTCCAGCCCGTTGTCGGGGTACGCCTGCCCGACCGTGAACAGCGGGTCGTCCATCGTGTGCACCACGAAGAGCCCCGGCGACAGCGGCACGGCGGCCGGCTCCCCGCCCTCGGGCATCAGCGTCCCCACCTCCGACATGTTGGTGATCCGGATCGTGAACTCATTGCCCGGCTCCGGCGTCACCGTCACCTGGATGACCTCCTCGACCGCCGGGTAGGTATAGTCATCCTGGACCAGCCGCACCGTGTTGTCCGGGTCCGGAGCGCCCGTGTTCGGGGCGCTCTGCCGGGGCGCCTGGTTCGGCCCGGCGCCCGGCTCCTCGTTGGCCTCGGTGCCCGCGTCCCACAGCAGGACCTGGTCGGTCACGTCGCCGCTCACCGGCTTGCCCGACGCGTCGTAGAGCGCGATCCCGGCGCCGTCGGGCGCATAGAACAGATCGTTGGATTGACCGAACATGGTCGTGAACGACAGCCTGTCGCCCGGCAGGGCGCCGACGCGGAACTCGAAGCTCTTCTCGGGGAAGAGCGGCCCGGGCATGCTCTCGCCCACGGCCGTGTTGAACACGCCGGCCACCCGGTAAGCCCGCGCGGGCGTCACGTTCTCGAGGGTCACCTCGAAGCTCGTGACCGCATCCCCGCCAGCGGCCCCACCGGCGCCTTCCCCGCCCATGCCACCGGCGCCGGTGGTATCGCCGCCCTCGCCGTCGCCGCAAGCAGCGGCGAGGGTGAGGACGAGGGGCAGGGCCGACAGCGCGCGATTCCGAATCTTCATGAACATCCTCCAGAAGCGGTGATTGAGATGACGCGACCTGGATCGCCCCCGCCGCGGCGAGCCGCGTGGCAGTGGGCGCTCCTCCAGCGGCACGCCGACGAGACCGGAGCGGCCGCGGGCGCCCGTATGGCGCCCGCCTCGGCCTGCGATGGGCCGTGGCGTGTCGTTCGAGGGTGCTACGCGGTGGGGGGTAGGTCGGTTTCGCGAGGGTCGCGTGCGCCTGCTCGATCGTGCTCGGGAGGAATTTTTTAGCGTGGACGGCGGCCGCCGGCGGGCTCGCCTTGCTGCCCTTGTGGGCCAAGGCGACGTCATGGCGGTCGCGAGGGCACCGGGTCGAGCACGTGGACCAGCAATGGCCTTGACGCTGCGTTGCTGCCGGACGATCGGAACGGTGCGTCCGAAACCGCTCGGAGGAACAGATGAAATCTCGGGCAACGATGAGGCTGATCGCCCTCGTGCTGTGCGGCATACTCGTGACGGTGCTCGCTCCCGCATGCGACTTGAGTTACGATTGCGAAACAGTGGAGCCGGGAGGCGCAGGTGCTGGAATACCCACAGGCTCAGTAGGTGCAGGGGATTACCTCAGGAATGGGGAAGATGACGGAGAAGGAGATGTTGATGGCGCGTCACAGGCGCTGATGGCTGGGTGCTCGCCGTCGAAGGACTGCTATGACATGTTCGACGACTGCGAAGATATTGGCGGGAAGTGTATTGTTGGATTCCCCGGATGCGATATCCATGGTAGCAGCCCGTGTAGGACTTGCCTCGACGCCTGCCTCAATGATAGACCGTACCCACCGCAGTGTAAGTGTCGACAGTGTGGGTTCCGATGATGAGCTACTCGCTGCAGGGTGCCGTCTACGTCGCGCTAGGTAGAATCGCTCAATCAGAGCTCAGGAAGATTGTGTCTCCCGTGGTCGCCGAGGATGACAATATCCTTGTCGGTCCGTCGAGCGCAGAACCGAAGCGTCATCGAGCCCTGCGAGCTCGGCGCTGGGGAGTGGAACCATCTGCGGAGCTTAATAAAGAACTCGCTGACTCTGACGGAAAACCGATCTGCGTGGCGTTGCCGCCGACGATCCGCGGCCTGCTGAGCTTCTCCAGGATCTGCGCTTCCGCGGCTGAGCGAGGGCGACAAGTCTTCATGATGGCTCTTGAGCCCGATGCGACGCTGGTACTGCCACAGGGGCCCGATCCAGCGGTGGAGGCCTATATCGATGTAGCGGACGCGCTGCAGCGAAAGCCGTCCGTCACCCGGTGTTCGGAGCTTGAGATCGCGCTCGCTGCCACTCTCTGGAAACTGTGGTGTCGCCGATCCCCCGTTGCGATATCTAGATTTTGCGCATCTGGTAGCGCGCTCCACCCGCAGCTTGCAAACCTTGGGCGCTACCATGCTGGGTACTTCCCGAGGCAGACTGCTCAGGGTCTATTGCTGTCGCGGTTTGACGAGCTTCTCCTGCGGCAGCTTTCCAGCGATTGGATCGCGCCGGTTAAGGTGTTTTCCAACGGAATGAGGGCGAGGTCCGGTCTGCATGCGTGGCTCTCGCATGTTGGCGATTATTGCGTGCTCGAGCGGCTGTTGGCCTGGTCCCGCCATGACGGCGGACGCGTCATTGAGTGTGAGGAGCATCCGGAAAAGGCGTCTGAATTGAGCAGATGGTCCTTTCGATGGCGTGCCGGAGGCGAAGAGATATTGGAGCGGCTGCCGAGCTTGCAAGCCGCAGCGCCGGTGTCCCTTGGAGGTGCTGTCGCGTACGACGCTGATCGCGCCTGGGTATGTCGCTTCGATGTGCGAGGTACACCTTACGTGACTCGGCTCGCCACGGCTCAAGGCGCGGTCGGCGGTCGGACGGCTCCCGTGGCTTGACAACAGCTCGCGCGTAACCAGCTCAGGTGGAGGTCGCTCATCCCGCCCTGCTCCCGAGCGGGCAGGAGGAGGGGCCCGGCGAGCCTGCGCGCGGACCACCCCTGCTTCCGGGACCGCCCCTGCCCGTGACGACGCGCGTTTCCCGGAGCGTCGGCTTGCTGCCCCAATGGGCGGAGATCGCGCCGCCCGCGCCGCCGCCGCCGCAGCCGCAGCTGCCGTTGCCCAGAGGCTCCGCGCGCTGCTGTCGGCCTGGGGGCCGGGGTTCGCGATCCGCGCCGACATCTCGGAGGTCGCCCGCGATCTCCTCGTCGCGCTGTGAATCGAAGAGCCTCCCGGCGGGTGGGACGCGCCCGAGGGGCTGCCGGAAGGGCCGAGCGACGACAGGGGATAAGACCAGCTCGCCGGCTGCGCCGCACGTGACCCGAGCCCACGACGCGCCGTGGACGTTCCCGCCGCGGAGGGCGTCCACGGGAGGGGCCGCCGACGCAGCGGCTGGTCCTGGGGTGACGACCGCGGCGAGGAAGACGAGCATCGCGCTCGGGCCGAGCCCCGCGAGCACCGAGCTCATGCGGCACCAGAGGCCGAGGAGCAAGCTCTCGCGTGCCTTGATGGCGGGGAGGAGCCTCGGCGCGTCCGGATGGCTCACGTCGGCGCGCATCGCCCAGACCGCGTGCGCGCGCGCGCCGCTCACGTCCCGGCGCCGGAAGAGGACCTGCCCCATGAGGACGAGCGCTTCGGCGTGCTCAGGCGCGATCCTGCGGCCATCACCAGCGCCCCCTGCAGATCGCCGGAACGTCGACCGCGTGGCGAGGGGCGCCTCCGAGCGATCTCGGCGTGGAGTTTGACTCAGGTCTCGGGCATACTGGCGCAGGAGGTGGTCCAGCTCGATGACGGCAAGCGTTCTCGACCAGGACCGGGCAGCGGCGGCGAAGAGAATCCTCTTCCTCCCCACGCGGTGCGTCAGATGAGCCGCCCCAGCCGGATGATCTCGCCTGCCGAAATCGAAGCAGCGATCAACGCCGGCGAGGTGGTCGAGGACTACCCGGAGGATATGCGCGGCCACAGCTGCCTCCTCCTCGGATCCAGGGACGGCGGCCGTCCCATCCACGTCGTCTGCGCACCGAAGCCGGACTACCTGGCCTTCATCACGGCCTACATCCCTCATGCCGATCAATGGTCCACCGACTTCAGAAAGAGAAGGTGATCATGCAGTGCATGCATTGTAGAGGAGAGATGAAGCGATCCCATGCTCCTTTCAGCGTGGACCGCAGTGGCTATCACGTGCGCTGGGATGCAGTGCCCGCGTGGGTGTGCGAGCAGTGCGGCGAGCCCTACTTCGAGTCGGCTGAGGTCGCGCGCATTCAACGCGCCCTCGCCGCACTCGAGCGCGAGACCGAGGCGGCGTGATCAACAGGCACACCCGACCATTCCCGAGCAACTCGCCCAACAAGCCGTTGCTGCTGGCGGCGCTGCGCGCCGCGGCAGATCGGCAGTTCGTCATGCGTCATGAGTAACGAGAAGGACGCCAAGTCAACCGACGCAGCTGCAAAGATTGCTGCTGGTCGGATTGCGTTGTGGATCGATTAAGAGGATCTGGAGTGGCTCTCATCCCATTGCAGCTGTGAGGATTCCACGCCAGATCTTGAACGCGATCGTTGCGCGCGGATTCGGTTTCGAGCCAATGCAGCGCTTCACAAGGCTGGTCGAAGGTGAAATGTTGTTGCCATGGTCCAGGCGGTCGCGAGCGCCGTGAACCTCGCCGGCGCGCTCGCCTCGCCGCCACGGTGCGGGTCGCCCAAACTGCGTGCTCGCGCGCGCCGCTCACGTCCGCGCGCCGGAGGAGCACGTGCCCCATGAGGACGAGCGCGTCGGCGCGCTCAAGCTCGGCCTCCGGCGCGGCGCGCGCCCAGCGCTCGGCGGTCGTCGACGCGGCTGCGCGCGAGGTGCGCATCGCCGAGGGCGACGAGCGTCGCGACGTCCTCCGGGGCCAGCTCGAGCGCTTGGGTCAGGAACTCGACGGCGCGATCGTCGCGATCATGGTACCGCGCGACGGCGGCGAGGCCGCGGAGGAGCACGGGGTCCGATTATGAGGCGGCCGCGTCGTGTCACCCAGGCGCGACGCCTCCGGCTGCGCGTCCGCCGCGTCCGTCCAGACGCTACCCGCCCGCCGGGAAAGGCGGCGGCTGCCGCCGGTGTTCGACGGATGTCCCCTATGGCGCTGGACAGCATTGGTGCAGCACAACACAAAGATCACGAGATACTGCCCAGTCTGCCGCGGCGGATGTGAATTCGGTCCGCAGACCCCGGACCGTCTGCGTCGTGTCCCATCAAAAGATCTCTCCACCTCACGCGAGCCCGTTCGAGAAGCGCTCCGACCGTTTCTCGTTCGGCTCTATCACGCTGGTCGTCTCCGAAGCCGAGGTCCGCCGGTCGGCTGACCTCGTCGGCGGTTCGATCAAGCCAGAGGACCCGGAGCGAGATGACGGAGCTCGCTAACCTGGCGTTGCACCCGACGCCTGACCTCGGTTGCTCCGCGCCCTCGGCCCGGCGTGGGTGAACGCCGATACGTCAGCCGGACCGCGCGGCCCCCTTCCCCTGACCCCGGACGCTGGCGTAAGATGGGCCCAGCTTGAAGGACCGAGGGACACCATGACCGTTCGTACCGAGGAAGTTTTCGGCATTCGCTCCCAGCTCGTTCTCAGTTACGTGGAGCGTGACGACGTTGACTCGCGGTTCAAGGAGTCGCTGGCGACGGACCATCATGTGGTTGTTTACGGTTCATCCAAGCAGGGAAAGACCTCGCTCCGCCAGAAGCACTTGCCTGACGAGAAGTGCACCATTGTCCGGTGTGGTCCTCGGATGTCGATTGAAACGCTATACCAATCCATTCTGCGACAGGCAGGCGCGACGATCAAGACTATCGAAACGCAGTCGATCGAGGGATCTGTAGGTCTGAAAGCGAAGATCGGGTTTGCCGCCAAGCTCCCACTTGTCGGCGGCTCCCAGGCCGAGCTCGAAGGTTCAGGGAGTGTCAAGGGCCAGCGGCAGCTGACGACCGAGTTTGTGTCACACGATTTTGGCGATGCCCAGTCGATCGCCGAGCTCCTTGAGAAGCTCGCTTTCAACAAGCGCGTCGTGCTCGAGAATTACCACTACCTGCCTGGGCCGACACAACGGGCTCTTGCTTTCGACCTCAAGACATTTCACGAGGTCGGGATCAAATTTCTGATTCTTGGCATCTGGAAAGAGGCAAATTTGCTCGTTACTCATAACGGCGATCTTCAGGATCGCGTTGTTGAGGTCCCAATTGAGCCATGGAAGGATGCGCACTTTAACGATATTGCCGACGTCGGCTCGAGGTGTCTCAACATCACAATTGACCCCGATCACCTCGCAAGAATGCGAAGCTGTGCCTATGGTAACGTTGGCTTGTTTCAGGAGCTCCTCAAGCAGTACTGCCTTGAGGGTGCCGTCTACGAGCGAATGCACTCGCCAACGGTGCTCTCGGATGGTGCCGCGCTAGAACGCGCCATTCGCTCGAAACTCGAGTCTCAACGGAGTGCCCTGCTCAAGGGATTTCAGGGTATCGCGGCCAAGTCGCGCGTTCGACGAGGAGAAGGCGAGGAGCCACTTCTGCTCCCGTATTACCTGACTCAAGCGGTTCTTTCGCTGCCGGTCACCAAGTTGCAGGAGGGGATTGACCGAGGCTACCTTTTGGAGTTGCTTCGGGCGGCACATCACCGCGTTGACAAGTCCACTATTCGCACTGGTGATGTCACCAACCTGCTCACGAACCTTCCGCTGTACCAGGCGGACATGAGCCCACCGCTCTTCTATTACGACGCGAACTCGAAGAGGCTTCGGGTTGTCGATAGCAGGATCTTCTTCGTCTTGTCCAACGACAACCAGAAGGAGCTCGCAGAAGAGATCGCGTTTCCGGACACTGAGATGCCGGATGACGGCGAGAGCGACCGGTAGTGCAACAGTCCGCCGGCTAACGAGCGCCTGTACCCGACGAAGGCCGGCCGGCTCCGGTCCCGCGGATCGCCGGAGACGTTGATGGGCGTTCGCCGGCCGGACGGCGGTCCCCGGCCTTCGCGGGTGAGGCGCGAGCCGTTCGGCGGGCATGATGGATCGGGCAAGGGGGAGCGGTCGCGGGCTGCAACCCGGGCGCAGACCCTACGGCGCGAAGCGCATCGTCTCGGCAGCGAAGCCGTCGCTGCCGCGGTTCGGCTTGTCGCGCGTCTCGTCCTCCACATCCGCGATGCCGCCCCGGCCCCCCGGGCCGATCTCGAACGTGACGCGATCCAGGGTGAGCTGCTCGTCGTCGGCATAAGCGATGCCGATCGAGGGCCCGCCGGAGCCCCCGCCGCCGTAGCCGCCCGTGCCGCCCCAGCCGCCGTAGCCGCCTCGGCAGGCGTACTCGCCCCCCATGGCTGGCGCCCGCCCCGGCGGGCCTCCTTGTACACCCTGCCCGCCCATCTGACCTCGCCCCCCCCCGCCGCCGGAACCGCCTCCGGCCGTCACGACCCGGGTCTCCCGCAGGGTAAGCTTGCTGCCCGGATGGGCGAAGATCGCGATGCTCGCGCCACCCGGCGCGCCGCCGCCGCCGCCCGTACCGCCGCAGCCGCCTCCGCCGCCCGAGCCGCCCGACGCACCGCCCAGTGCCGCATTGCCGCAGCTGCTCCGGCCGCCTGGTGCGCCGCCGCCGCCGCCGCCCCCCTGGCCGGGCGCTCCCGTGCCGCCTTGGCGGCCGGGCACGCCTTCCCATCCGGCCTCGGTGAGCCGTCCACCCTGGCCGCCGGCGCCGGGCGCGCCCGGCGCACCGTCATCCCCACGGTGACCGTCCTCGCACGGGGCCCCGTCCTTCGCGCCTGCGCCGCCCAGGCCTGCGTCCCTGGAGTTCGGGGTCGGCAGCGGCTTGCCGTCCTCGCCATCGCCGCCGCGGTCCGGGGTCCCGTCGCCCCCTTTGCCGCCGGTCGATACCAGGTCGCCGCACACGGTCATCACGGCGGGCCCGCCGGTCACGGTGGCTGCCGAGCAAGCGTCCTTCCCGATGGCGCCGATCTCCCCGTACGCTGCCGATCCCGGTGGCGCAAGGTTCGACCCGTTCGCGCCGTCTGCGCCTCTCCGGCCGTAGCTCGTCTTGAGCACGCTCCGAAGCACCTCGACGACCGCACCCGGCCAGAGCCTCATCGCGACGGTAGAAGGGATCGACTCCTCCGGTGCGAAATCGGCGATCACGTGCACGTCCACGATCGTGGATACACCGTCGGTGGCCACCTCGCCGTCGTCCTGCGCTGCCACCACGGTGAGTGGGGCGACCTCGGACGATGATCCTGGCTGGATAGATGCCACATACTCGGGGCTCAACGTTTCCGTGGCGTGTTTCCATCCCGCCCAGCAATTGAAGCCGCCCCACAGATCGATGCCGGACGGCAACGTGACATCATGGAGGAAAGGCTCGGTGCAGGCGAACACCCGCCCCTGTGCACGCGGCGCGAGCGCGATTGCGCGGGCAAGCGTCTTCACGGGCTTATCCATCGTGCCGGGGTTGTCGTCGTCCCCCTGGGTCGTGCTCGCGAACACCCCGCAACCATCTTGCACACGCAGCGCGGCGAGGCCTTCTAGACACGCCTCCTCCGAGGGCCCGGCGCTGCAGGTGCCCCCGTCCGCGCACGGTGGGGTCGACGTCTCCGCTCCGCACCCCAGGACGGTCGGAGAGGATAGCAGAAGGACCCATGCACCGACTGTGAATCTCATGATCCTCCCTATTGGGGCGGCACATCCAGCTCGGGGAAATCCCAGAGGGGAGAGCTCATGCCGGGCTGCCCTTTCGCTGGCTCCTCATCCGGATCGGGTCCGAATCCACCGGCACCGGGGGCGCCTGATGGGCTCCAGCGAGCGCTTTCCGTGAGGTGAACGCTGCTGTCCACGCGTGCGACGGCGACGGAAATGCCCCCGAGCCCTCCGCCGCCGTGGCCGCCTTTGCCTCCTGTACCGCCGAACCCACCCTCGCATGCAAAGTACGCCGTGCCTGGGATAGCTCCAGGGGCGCCGCGTGGCCCGCCCTTGCCACCCTCTTGCCCCCTCCCGCCGTTGCCGCCGCGCCCCCCATTGCCGGTGATGATGTCGGTCTTGTCCACCAGGACGTGAGCATGCAGGGCGATGATCCCGAAGCTACCGCCCCCGTAGCCGCCCCCCCGGCCACCACGCCCCCCGCAGCCGCCGCCCCCGCCCGAGCCGCCGGACGGTCCGCCTTGCGGATCCACGGGGCGGCACTGCCCGTTCGGTCCGACGCCGCCCCCGCCGCCCCCGCCCTGGCCGATGCCCCCGCTCTGGCCTTCCTGTCCCGAGAACCCCTGCCAGCCGTGCGCGCTGATGCTCCCGTACTTGAGCGGCTCCTCCAATCCTGTCCCGCCGCCAACCCCGTTCGTGCCAGGCTTCCCATCGCCGCCCCTCTTGCCGGGCGTACAGCTCATCGCCCCGCCCTTTCCCCCTTCACCATCGTCGACTGCGCCAGACCCCGGTGCCTCGTGAAGCGCCGGTGCACCTTCCGCACCGTCACCGCCCGCAGCGACGTCACCGTCGCCGCCCGCGCCGCCGATGGACGTCGTCCCGTCCTCGCACACGGTTACGGGCGCCGGAGCGCCCGCGGCCCAGTCCGCCAGGCACCCGGGCGCGCCTGGATGGCCAGGCGCCCCATCCGGCGCCCGCCAGGGCTCGCCCTGCGGAGCGCTCTCCCCGTCCGCCCCATCCGCCCCGTCCCCCGCCAGGATCTCGCTCGACACCACCTCCACCGCGGCGCCCTCGCCCACGATCATCCCGATGGACGACCCGCTCGGCCGTACCGCATCCGCCGCCACGAGCCGCACCCCGAACACCGCCGACGTCCTGCTCTCCTGGCGCGCCTCCACGGTCAGCGGCACCCGCCCCGGCTCGGGCGCGATCCCGGTGAAGCTCTCCCCACCGCCCCAGGTCCACGCCTCCGCGCCGCAATCCCGCCCGCCCCAGATCGCGACGCCCGACGGCAGCGTAACCGCCTCCTCGAAGTCCTCCGCGCACGCGTACACCCGCCGCGTCCCCCCGGGCTCCGTCGCCTTCTCCACCGCGCGCCGCAGCGTCCTGACCGGCGCCTCCCTCGTCCCGTCGCTCGCGTCGTCCCCATGCCGCGCGACGAACACCCCGCACCCGTCCTTGGCCGGGCTCGTCGCGGGATCGCCGTCGCACGGCGACGCCGGCAGCGCCGGCGGCGTCTCGCCGGGGAGCGGATGGCACGTGAAGCTCCTCGCGCAGTCCTCGGCATAGTAACAGCCGGCGCTCCCCGAGGCGCTTCCGCAGCCGAGCACGATCAGCGCGACCGAACGCAGCCTCGCTCGACCTCGCCCCCCGCGCATCCCCATCGCCCCTCCTCGCCTCACCACGCGCCCTGAAGGACGAGCCCGGCCTGCGTTCCCGTCGCGCTCGGCACCACCTGCACGCCTCCGCGGGCCGGCGCCTCGTGGACGAGCCACCCCTCCGCGAGGAACGACGCCGCCGTCGCGATCCCGAACACCGCCCCCGTCGCCAGCGCCACGTTGCCGAGCGTCGCGAACAGATCCCGCTCGGCCAGGTCCTTGCGGATTTCCCCGCAGGCCGAGGGCGCGTCCGGCCACCAGCACGTCGCCGGCGTCCAGCCTTGCCGGCGGAGCGCCACCTCGCGCTCGGCGGCATTGCCGTCGATCACATCGGCCCGCAGCAGGAACACCGTGCCGGCCGCCACCGCGGCCGTCGCCAGCGCCGCGCCCCCGATCCGCAGCTCCGTCAGGGGTACTGCGGGCCGCGCCGCCGGTCGCGCCGTCGGAGCCGCCGGCCGCGACGCGCCAGCGCTGGCCGCCCCCGGGGCCCGCGCGCCGCGCTCCGGCGCGCGCGGCAGCTTCAACGCCAGCGAGATGTCCTTGCCTGCCTGCCCCTCGAACGCGCTCACCGCCTCGGCGTGGCCATCGAGCCGGGCCCGCACGGTGTGGTGTCCCGGCTCCAGGAACAGCTCGTAGGTCGGCGCCGGTCGTCCCAGCGCTTTGCCATCGACGAACACCTCGGCGTCGGGCGGATTGACCCCCAGGTAGACCGTCGCCACGCGGCGCTCCGCCTGGAGCAGGCCGTCTTCCGCCCGTTCCCGGAGCGCGCGGCGGAGCCCGTCGCGGTGTCTCAAGCCCTGCGCCAGGTGCTCCGCCGCGTCGCGGTGCCTGCCCAGCGCGAGCTCGCACAGGCCGAGCTCCGCGGCGATCTCGGCGCGTTCCGCGTCCGTCGTCCACGCCGTCTCAGCCGCCTTGAGGGCCGCCTCGTACGCCGCCTCGGCCTCGACCCACCGTCCGGCGTCGCGCGCCTGCCGCGCGAGGCGCAGCGGATTCGCTGTCGTCGACGCCTCGTGCGCGCCCGAGATCGCATGGGGCTCACGCGCGCCCGCCACGCCCTCCTGCGCCGCGATGACGCCAAGGAAGACGCACGTCACGAAGGCGCAGCGCGCGCGGCACACCGCTCGGTGGATACTCCTTCGCGCGGGCCCATGTCAACGAGCCGGTTCCCGGCAGCGCTGGGTGTTCTCGTTGTCGATGGCGTTCAAGACGGCGAGAGTCGTCACCGGATCAACGAGTGAAAGAGAACCGGAGCATCGATGAAGTAATGCACGATTTCACCGCGGGGACCGGAGGTCAGAGGCCGGAGTGGGGGAGGGGGAGGGGACCACGGCGGAGCTGGGCAACGGCTCAGCTCCGCCGGCGGGCTGGATCTGTGAGGACATCTCGCCGGGCCCGTATCCCCCGTGTCCCGCCTCGTCGCCATCGTGTTTCGTGGCGCCGCCCGTCCCACCCCTCTCGCGGGCTCGGTCGATTTTTGGACCATCGGGCCTGGCTCGGATCGTCTGGTGGGTCGTGGACCGAGCAACGCCGACCTGCCCTCTATCCGCTCGCGTGAAATCGCTCGCCAGCTACGTCGGGGTGCCCGCGCGGGATCTCGACGACGTCATGCAGGACGCGATGGTGCGGCTGTGGGAGAAGCGCGAGCAGGCGCGCTCGGCCGCGAATCCGAGCGCCTTTCGCGACAGCGTCGTCCTGAACGCGGCCCGCGATCACCGGCGTGCGGCGCGCAGGCGCGAGGACGTGCTCACGGGCCTCGACGAGGCGGCGCTCTGCGATGACCGAAAGAGCCCCGAGGAGCACGCCATCGCACGCCAGGAGGCGGCGCTGGTGCGGCAGCTGATCGAGCAGATCGGCGAGCGGGGCCGCGGGGTCTTCATCGCGTGCGAGCTCCTGGAGCGGCCGATCGCCGACGTCGCTCGAGAGCTGCAGATCCCGCTGGAGACCGCGCGAAGCCGCCTGCGCCGGGCCTGGGAGCAGTTCGAGGACGCGGCCGCCCGCTGGGAGGCGAGGCAGCGGGGCCGCGGCGCCCGGCGGCTGCGCGCCGTGCTGTTCGCGCCCTGGCTCCTGGAGCGGCGCTCCTTCCGGCGCGGTGGTTCTGCGCGCTGGGTGGCGCCGGGCTTCGCCATCGCGTGCGCGGCGCTGCTCGGCACGCTGGCCGTGGGCCCGAGGGAGCCCGTCGAGCCGCTCCGCACGTCCATGGCCGCCGTGGTCTCCCGGAGGGCGCTCGTGCCGGCGACGGCGCAGGCTGGGCAGCATCCCACCGAGCCCGCGCGCGTGGGCCAGGCGCTGGACGGCGCGGTGACCGCGCCTCCGGCGCTGGCTGCGGCGGTGGCGGCCCCTGCCGGCCTCGCGATGCCGGCAGGCCCCGCCGTGCCGACAGGCCGGCCCGCGGCGCGGCGCCCGGCGATCGGCGCACGCGAGCGAGATCTGGTCGCCCGCGCACGGACGGCCGTGGAAGCCGGTGATGTCGCGTCGCTCGTCGAGGCACGACGCATGCTCGAGGAGCACGGGCGGAGGTTCCCGCGGGGCCGCATGGCGCGCGAGCGCGAGGCGCTGCTGGATCAGATCCGGTGAGGAGCGCGCGGCGGGGCATCGCCGAGCGCGAGGCGGCGCTCGTGCCGAAGGCGGCGCTCGACGTGCCGTGGTGCGTGGTCGCCGCCCTGGGGGATTGAGCGCCCCCTGAGCGGGCGTCGCTCGGCGCGCGGCGCCTGCTCAGGCCTGCTCAGGAGCGGTCGTGTCTGCGTGCGGACGAAGGGTCGCGCGGAGCATTCACGTTTCACTCGGAGGCGAGCCATGGATCTCGAGGCGCTGCCCGCGCGGGGTGCAGCCGTTCATCGTGTCGGAGCAGGCATGTTGGGTGAGGCGTCGGCCCCTGTGGCGCGACACCCCCGGACGGCTCGCCCGAGCGCGCCCGGCGCGCGGGGCGTCGCGGCGCGGGCGGCGGGACGGCCGGGATCTCGGCAAAGCGAGGTGAACCGCGCGGCATCCCGCGACCGGGCGGGCGCGTTTCACGATCTCTTTCGGGCCGAGACGGCTCGGCGCGTTCACCGGTGGCTCGGGAAGCTCCGCGTACCCGAGCGCGATCGTGGCGATCTGAGCCAGGATGTCTTTCTGGCGGCCATCATGGGTTTTGGCAGCTACGACCCCTCGCGTGGCGAGGTCGCGCGGTGGCTGAACGGCATCGCGGTGAACGTCGCTTCGCGTTACCACGCGAAGGCCTCTCAACGGAACGAGATCCTCACGGATCCCGCAGAGCTGTGCGAGGCCGGCGGCAGCGCGACGGCGATCGAGCGCCTGCTCGCGGCGGAGCGGCGGTGCCTGCTGAGATCACTCGTCCTGGAGTTGCCGTTCGAGCTGCGCTCGGTGCTCGTCCAGCACGACCTCTACGAGATCTCCGTGAGAGACATCGCCGAGACGCGAGGGATACCCGTCAGCACGGTGTACAGATGGCGCATGAGAGCGCTCCACGGCGCGCGGGGAGCGCTCGCGAGGCGCATGGCTGTGGAGGAGGCGCGTTGCGCGACGCCGCGTGCTCGCACGCACCCGGTGGCATGATGAAGCCGCGAGAAAGAGCAGCCTCGCGGAACCGGAGCCGGCTGCCGGCAGGCGGCTGAGCAGCCTGGCGAGACCGCAGCGGTTGCCAGCAGGCAGCTGAGACGTAGCGCTCACGTCGGAGCAATCGACTTCAAGGACCTATTTCCCTGGCGACGGCGGCATCATTTGAAGAGCTGCACCGGCGGCGGGCCATGAAGGCTAGCCGATAACCACGGCGTGATGCGAACCTCAGGTCTTGCGAAACCGCGATAGCCCCCAGATACTCCAGCGCTCTGCTCCAGGTTGGCGCGCATGACCAAGGAACTCGACATCGTCCTCTTCGGTGCCACCGGCTTCACCGGTCGGCTGGTCGCGGAGTACCTCGTGGCGCGGCGCCCAGGCGTGCGCTGGGCCTTGGCGGGGAGGAGACGGCGCAGGCTCGAGCTCGTCCGGAGCGGGCTCGCCGCCCTCGATCCCGCCGCGGAGGCTCTCCCCATCCTCGTCGGCGACAGCCTCGATCGCGGCGCCATGGACGATATCGTCCGCCGGGCGCGGGTCGTGTGCAGCACGGCCGGGCCCTACGCGAAGTACGGCGATCAGGTGGTCGCCGCTTGCGTCGAGGCCGGCACGTCGTACTGCGATATCACCGGCGAGACACACTGGATCCGCCGGATGATCGAGGCCCACCACGCCCGCGCGGAGGCCACGGGGGCGCGCATCGTGCATTGCTGTGGGTTCGACTCGATCCCGTCGGATCTCGGCGTGCTCATGCTCCACGAGCACCTCGCCGCGCAGGGCGATCGGCTCGCCGAGGCGCACGGCCGCGTGATCCTCAAAATGCCGGGCGGCCTGAGCGGCGGCTCGGTCGCGACCCTGATGTCCATCTTCGAGAACATCGGCGATCCGGCCGTGTGGCGCGCGCTCATCGATCCGTATGCGCTCGATCCAGAGGGCAGCCCCCGCGGCCCGGACCGTCGCGACTTCAAGGCTCCCGGACGCGACGCAGGCAGCGGGGGCTGGACGGCTCCGTTCATCATGGCGGCCATCAACACGCGCGTCGTGCGGCGCTCGAACGCGCTCCTGGGACACGCCTACGGCCGCGACTTCCGCTACGACGAGGCCATCAGCACCGGCGAGGGCGTCGCAGGGCTCGCGAGGGCGGCGGGGATCAGCGCGGCGCTCGGGGGCGCGAGCGCGCTGGCCGTCGTCCCGCCGGGGCGAAGGCTGCTCGGGCGACTCCTCCCGGCGCCGGGCGAGGGGCCGAGCCGAGAGCAGCGCGAACAGGGGCGGTTTCGCCTTGAGATCCATGCGAGGAGCGCGGCCGGAAAGAAGCTCACCGGCGTGGTCGCCGGGAGCCACGACCCCGGGTACGGCGGAACGGCGATCATGCTCGGGGAGGCGGCGCTGTCGCTGGCCCAGGACGACCTGCCGGCGCACGGGGGCGTCCTCACGCCCGCGGTCGCCATGGGCACGAAGCTCATCGAGCGCCTGCGCGCGGCGGGTGAGACGTACCGAGCGGAATGAGCCCGCGCGTGCAAACCCGAGCGGCGGCTATACGCCTGCCCCTTTCGCTTGACCGCCATAACAGCAACATGTACCTGTCATTCTCTCCTCTTGCCCTGAGAGTCATCCATGGCAGACAAAAAGGACGAAGTCGCCTCTCAACAACAACCCAAAAAGCTGCACGAGCGGATACTGGAGGGGCTCCCCCGTCCTCAGACAAGCTCGCGCAGCCACAAGACCGTCGGCAAGCTCGTCCTCGCCGCGACGGGCGAGCCGCTCGCGGGGGTAGAGCTGGAGCTGTGGGATCGCGACGCCCTGAGGGGCGATTTCCTCGGCCGCGGCATCACCGATGCGCACGGCGCTTTCGAGATCTATTATAACCCGCTCGACGCCGGGCCGTTCGACCGCCCCGACCTAGACCTCCGCGTCATCGAGCGCTCCGAGCAGGCGCGCCTCGTCGTGCAGACCTTCCATGGCGCCGACGACGTGCAAGAGCTGGTCTACGACTTCGGGACATGCCGCCTCGCGCGCGCGCCGCGGCCTGCTCCGCTCGATCGAGCCGCGCCCCCGCGGGATCGCTTCAGGTCGTCTCCCCTGGGCATGCCGAGCGCGCATCCGCTCTGCCTGCCGCCCCCTTACTCGCTGGCGCTCCGCGCGCGTCTCTTCCTCGTCGACGTCGATCCGGGCTGGCTCAGCGCGGATATCCCTCCCTGCCTGGGTGTCCTCCCCGGCCTCGAGGGCAAGGCGCTGTGGGGCGTGATGGATTACTCGTCGGCGTTCTCCTCCTCGGATCCGACGGGCGCGGTTTACCCGTACCGGGAGCTCGTCATCGGCTGCTTCGTGCGTGAGCACGCGCGGGTGAGCGAGATAGGGCTCTTCATCAACACCATCTATATCTCGAGCGACGTGATGATGGTCACCGGGCGCGAGATGTATGGGTTTCCGAAGAAGCTAGCGGAGATCGCCATCGGCAGCGACGGCATGGAGGTGCGTCGGCCCGGCCTCGCTCCAGGAGAGACGGCCGGGAACGTCCACCCGATCGAGCTCGTGCGTGGGACGTGGCATGCGGCTGCGAAACACGAGTCCTTCGTCGACCACGTGGCTCGCGCGGTGGCGGACAAGGCTGCCGCGCTGGGCGCGCGGGGAGCGGCGCTGGGGATGAGCAACGTCTTCGAACTGCCCTTCTATACGCACCAGGTCATCCCGACCCCTGCGGGCGACCGCTCGTGCGTATCGCGGGTGTGGCGCACGCCTCTCCACGACGTGCGTGTCTCCCGGGCGGTGCTCCTCTCCGCGGCGCGGTTCGAGATCGGGCCCTCGACGGTCGACCCCATCTACCGTCTCGCGCCGGGTAACATGCCGATCGTGGAGGCGGCCGCCGGCGTGGAGATGGACGTGAGCTTCGTACTGAACGAGGGAGAGATCGTCGCGCAGTACAGCCCCACCTCGGCGGCGACCGCGTCGGCTGCCGAAGTCCGGCCGTGACGGGGACATCGTCGCGAGTCGTCGTGGTAGGCGCGGGGCTGGCCGGGCTCACGGCGGCGAGCCGCCTGGCGGAGGCAGGCGCCCGCGTCTTGCTGGTCGAGGCCGGCGATGTCGCCGGCGGGCGCCTGGCCACGCTGGACACCGTGGATGTCCGATGGCGCGGCACGGCGATGCAGTTCCCCATCGAGCACGGACTCCACGGCGTGTGGCGGCAGTATCGCAACCTGCGCCGCCTCCTCGCCGATCACGGCCTCGATCGGTGGCTGGTCGACGCTGGAACGCAGGAGCTCATCGTCGACTCGCCCAACGGCGTCGCGGCCGTCGACATCGGCGCGTCCGTGCGCGGCTCGCGCCTGCCGGCGCCGCTTGCGCAGTTCCGCCCCTGGTTCTCCCCGCCATTCGCTTACGACACGCTCACGGCGGGTCCGGTCGCGTTCGCGCGCATGCTGGGGTGCCTTTCTCACGCTCTCGCGTTCGACCTCGCCTCGCCCGACGACGTCGCCGCGTACGATCACGCGAGCGTGGCGACGATGATCGCGGACTGGCCACTTTCGTTCCGGCAGCTCTTCGAGTCCTTCTCGCACTCGATTTACTTCGAGGAGACGCATGCGGTCAGCCTCGCCGCGCTCTTCACCGGGATTCACCTTTATCTGGTGAACGACCGGCGTGATTCGCAGTTCGATGTCTTCGCCGCCGACTCAGAGCAGTGTGTGATCTCGCCGCTCCTCGCTGCGATCCGCGGGCGAGGCGGCGAGGTGCTGCTCGGCGCGCGCGCGACGGGGTTGCGGATCGAGGGGCGGCGCGCGACCGGAGTGGCCATCGACACGCCGCGAGGGGCCGAGACGCTCCCGGCCAGCGCGGTGGTGGTCGCGCTCGATCCCGCCGGGCAGGAGCGGCTCCTTGCGGGGACGCCGCTCGCTTCGGCCTCGGGGAGCCCTCGGCCGGCCGGGCTCCCGAGCATCGTGGTGCGGCTGTGGCTCGCGGGCGCTCCGCGGCCGGAGCGCGCGCCCTCCGGGCTGCTGGTCGATTCTGTGGCGAGGAACTTCTTCTGGCTGCATCGGCTCCAGGAGCCATTCCGCACCTGGCACGCTCGCACGGGAGGCGGTGTCCTCGAAGCGCACCTTTACGGAGACCTGGCCGTGGGCGTGCAGATGGTGGAGGACGCGGCCCTGGCGCAGCGAATCAAGGCGACGGTACGGCGGATCTGGCCCGAGGTCCCGGGCGAAATCGTGCATGCCCACGTGCAGCGCAATCCACCGACCCAGGTCGCACTGCGCGTCGGCCAGATGGCGCGGCTCCCCGCGGTGATCACCGCGCTGCCGAACGTCGCGCGCTGCGGTGACGGCGTTGCGTGCGGATCGCCGGCGATGTTCCTCGAGCGCGCGTGCCTGACAGGTCTCCTCGCGGCTCGGGCGATCGTGCCGTCGCTCGGCCTCTCCCCGGAACGGGTCCCCGCTCCGCTCGCTCCGCTCCCGCCTGAGCGCACCGTGGCTGCCGTCCGCGCGGCTTGCCGTGTCATGCGCGGGCTCTTGCCGCTGAATCTCCGCTCGTATCAGCTCCCCTCTAGGCGCGCGGGTCGCGCGTGATGCGCCCCCAGGGGGAGGGCGCGCAGCCTCAGCTTCCTGCTCGAGGCCTTCATCGGCTTTCCAGGATTCCTGCCCATCTACGCGGAGAGGGCGCCGCTCCGGCCCGGCTACGAGCGGCGGCGTCTGTTCTACTGGCTGCACTCGTATCTGGAGCACGTCTGGCTATTCGAAGACCAGATCTTTCGCGACAAGACGGCCGAGGTCGTCGAGCGCATCGCGGCGTGCTCGAGCTGAGGCGCTCGCGCGAGCGCGAGGCGCGCGCCGTGGTGGTGCACGGACAACGACGGTACGTACGCGCGTGACGCTCCGACGAGCGCCGCCCGGCGTCTGGTCCACCCCCGTTTCCGTCGACCCCCCCGACGACACCAGAGGTAGGGATGGGACGGAGAAAGAGGAGGGGGGCCTAACGACCGGGCTTCTGCCGCGGCGCACAACGCCGCCGGCGGCAAGCCGCTGTTCGCCAAGTGCTCACTTTGAGTAGTACAGGATGTAGCCAGAGTAGACCAGATCACCAGCTGCTTTCGCATCGTCGAAGGCGCGCTCGAGCTGCTCCTGTGACGTGAACCCGTACTGGCCGAGCCTCTCCCCTGCGAACCGTTGTAAGCGCCCGGCGTCAACTCCGTCAATCTGCCCCTCGTCGCCGAAGTCGAAATCGACCGTCCATTCTGGTCCCACTACCGCGCAGCCAAAGCCATGCTTGAAATAGCGGTAGCCTTCCGCGAGTTCATCGCGACCGGCGACGTCTGTTTGAGTCCATTCGAGGCTGCTCGAGGGGCGCGGTATGCCTGCACGTTCCAGCAAGGCAACGGCCTCTGCGACCTTTGCACGATAGTCCTCGATGAGCTTGGCAAGGCGCGGATCCATTAGCTTGGCCTCATTGTACGGGTTTGGTCGGCTTTCCCATGCTACTTCAGCTGCCCAGGCCCTTTGTTGGGCGCCGCTCGCCTGAGCATCATCGAGGCACCCGCTGAAGCTGGACGCGGCGTGCGGGTGTGCTGTGGGTCACGGAGCCTGGCGACGCTCGGCACCGCCCCCATCAGTACCAGCCGTTTGTTGGTCGGGGACTCATGATGGTGCATCCGCGACCTCCGCTTCGCTCGTGACACCGTGAGACTGGAGAACGTCGACGATGACGGCGTGTCGCGCAGATTCCTCCATCATCGCTTCCACCCAACACCCTGGCGATGATCAGCGGGCGAAGCCCGTCTGATCCATCGCCCTGTCGGGCCGCATCCGTCAACCGTCAGGAGAGCACTTCGGCGGCGGTCTTCGCCCCGAGGACGTTATCGATCCAGCGGTCGAGGGGCGCGACGTCCGCGCATGCCTGGACGCGAGCGCTCTCGTTCTCGGTGAGCACGATTCCTGCACGCGCGAGCAGCCGCAACAGCGTATCCCTCTTGCCCTTGAGCTCGCCCTCGCGGATGCCCTCGAGCTTGCCGCGATCGATGAGCCTCTGCACGAACGGGGGAAAAGTCGCCTCGCCTTCGATCTGCCGTTCCATGACCAACGCCTCCAGAGCCTGCCGCATCGGCTCACGCAACCCGTTCCAGCTGAGCTGAAAATAGACCATCGCGTGCTCCTGGTCGGCATGACGCTCGGCCTCGAGCATGCCCCATGCCGGCACGAAACCACGGGAAAACCCGAGGAGAAGGGCAGCTCAGGGGGTGGCGGCGCCATGGCGGACGGGGCGGCGACCAGGCCCCACTCCACGGCGCTACCGTCCAACATTCTGGCATTCGGCGGAAGCGCGAAGCGCTGTCCGCTGCAATGCCACGATGTTGGGCAGCTCCGCGCTCATTCCGGGAATGCCGCTGCGATGCGGCGCCGTAGCAGCGCTTGAGCGTCATCGCGTAAGGGTTCTCCGTGGGCGCTGATCAAGTGCCGAAATGTCAGGGAAACAAGCCGTCGGTAATCGGCGGCATCGGGGCTGCACGCGCTCAGCCAGGTCGACGGTATGTTCGCGGCGCCGATCAGACCCTGCTCCAGGAATGAATCTCCTGTTTCTTTCGAGAAGAAAGGATCGACACGGGTCCAGTTCTGCACAGCGTCACAGGTGATGAGAATCCCGCCCTCCTGAGGGAGCACCACCGCAGCCTCTGGGAACGCCGCGGTGGAGAAGACGAAGACCTTGCCTCCATGCGCCGGGAAGGGTGCGGTGGGGTCGAGCTCTCTATCCGCCGGACGTCCATCGGCGCATCGAACACCTGGAAGCGCCCAGGTCGTCGCGCCGTACCGATCGCGGTAGAAAGGGTCATCTCGACCGTGGAAGGCGCCCAGCCGAACGACATCGCGGACTCGACCGAGCTTCTCGAGCTCGCCGAGCCCATGCTCTGTCAGCCGCACGGTGTTGACGAGCGTGAGGGCGCCGCCGTCACGAAGTATGACCATCGTGCGGCTGGTTTGAAGGTCCGTGCCCGCGTGATGGGTTTTGTTGGTCCCAACAACGAAGTAGACCTCCGCGAACGCCGACTGAAGCGCGCTGTGCGGCCAGGCTGGGCTGTACTCGAACATGTGGGCCTCTCGATCTCAATAGCCGAGATTCATCGGCGACGGTGGAAATCATGGCGGCAAAGTCCTTCTGCATGCCCGCCTCGCTCGCCCGCCGCTCCCGGCGAGCGCCCGTACCGCCCTGGCCGCTCCGCGGCGCTCGTGCTCGAAGCCGACGGAAACACCATCGACGTCCCTCACGGCCATCATGATCACGTTCCGACCCGGGCGAGGTCACCGCACTATGGCGCCGATCCACCACCCTTGCGCACATGATGGTGAATCCGGAGACTCCCGAGCGAGCCGCTTCGACCGTTCCTGATTCCTGTTTTGCCCTCCCGGTGGTATCGTAGCCGACATGCCCCGGTCTCGGTGGCCAGGAGCGTTGTCGCATCAGCGCGTCAACGAGCTTGGACACGGCGACGGCACGGAGGGTACCGCTCGTGTGGCAAGCATCGGCTTCCGTTGGACAATCTGACGCCAATCCCCCGATCAGCGCGCGTGCCGCTGCGGCGCGCTCCGGCCGCTCCGGCGAAGCCGGCCCCGCCTCTTCCGCCGCCGGGCGCGGCGACGTAGCGCAGGACCCGCGGCGCAACCAGGTCGTCGCCGGGCGGTACAAGCTCCTGCGGCTGATCGGGCGCGGCGCCATGGGCGAGGTGTGGCTCGCGCACGACAGGGCCCTGCGGATCGACGTCGCGCTCAAGCTCCTCACGGTCCAGCGCGAGAGCCAGGCTGGCACCGCGCTGGAGCGCTTCCGGTTCGAGGCCCAGCTCGCGGCGCAGCTGGCGCAGAAGACGGACCACGTCGTCGCCGTGCGCGACGTCGGGAGCGATCCCGAAGTCGGTCCGTACCTCGTCATGGGCTACGTTCGAGGCCGGTCCCTGCGGCAGCTCATGCAGGAGCGGGGGCCGATGTCCCCGGCGGAGCTCGCCCCGCTCCTCGGCCAGATCGGAGAGGCCCTCTCGGTCGCGCACCGCCTCGGCATCGTGCACCGCGACGTCAAGCCGACGAACGTGCTGCTCGAGGAGGAGCGGAGCGGCGAGATGCGCGCCAAGGTCGCGGACTTCGGGATCGCCAAGTGGATCCGGAAGGACCTGCCAGCCGATTTCCCCCGTCGAACCGCCGACGGCGTGGTGCTGGGCACGCCGGCGTACCTGAGCCCGGAGCACGCATGCGACGGGGACACGAGCCCGCACTCGGACATGTGGGCGCTCGCGGTCGTCTCGTACGAGGCGCTCACGGGCCAGCTGCCCTTCCCGGGCCAGACCATGAGCGACGTGCTCGCCTCGATCCTGGCCAGCGCGCAGCCGCCGCGGTCGTCGCTGTGCCCGGCGGCGCCGCCGGCGCTCTCGGGCTGGTTCGCGCGCGCCTTCGCCCTGGATCCGACGGAGCGGTTCCCCTCGATCGAGGCCATGGTCGCCGCCTACGAGGCCGCGGTCGGCCCGTCGGGGGCGCCGGCGCGCGCCGAGCCCGCGCGCCGGGGCAAGCTGGGCCTCGCGGCCGGCCTCGTCGTGGCGCTCGGCGTCGTGCTGTCGACCGGCGCGCTGTGGGCGCAGGTCCAGGTCCCCGGCGCGCTGCGGGCGGCGAGCGTCGACGCGCGCGCCGGGGCCATCGTCCGCGCCGCGCAGGCGCGCATCGCCGCCCAGGCGCGCCCGCGCCCAGCCGCGCGCTCGGGCGACGCCGCGCCGCCGGGGGCCGCCGCACCCGCGCCCGAGGAGGCCGCCGCCCCCGCGGCCGCGCCGCGCCCCCTCGCCGCCCAGGCCGCGCGCCCGGTCGACCCCCGCCCAGCGCCGCGGAACGCGCGCGCTCCCCGCGGCGACCGCGGCGAACGCGCAACGAGCGCGCGGAGCGCGCCCACTGAACGCGATCTGCTCAGGACGCGCCACTGAGCGGTGGGTCCGTCGCCCGGGCGCGGCGCGAGCGCCCGGATAGGCGCCCTGGAGCTCAGTTCATCTCGAGGAACAGCGAACAGCCGATCGGGAACCTGCCTACCCGACTAGCCGGGCTCGTCCGCCTCCGGTGGGTTCAGCGGGAGCTCCACCACGAACGTCGCGCCCGCGCCCGGATGGCTCTCCACCCGGATGGATCCGCCGTGCGACATCACGATCGAGCGCACGATGTACAGCCCGAGGCCGAGGCCGCCGAAGTTCCGCACCGACACCGCGCGCTCGAAGCGCTCGAAGATCCTGCCCTGATCGGCCTCGGCGATCCCGATCCCCTGATCCCGGACGACCACCAGCGCGCGTTCGGCCTTCCGCCGCACGCCGACGAGGATAGGCCTCTCTGCACCGTACTTCATCGCGTTCGACAGGAGGTTGATGACGACCTGCTCCACGCGAGACGGATCCCAGTGGCCGACCACGGGCTCGTCCAGATCGAGCTGGATCGGGCAGCGGGCGTCCGCGAGCTGCGGGCGCATCCGGTCGACGACCTCGCGCGCCAGCGCCGTCAGATCGACCGGCGCCCGCGCGAGCGTCAGCCGCCCGGCGTTCAGCCGCGTGACGTCGAGCAGCTCGTCGACCAAGCGCCCGAGCCGCAACGTCTGGCGGCCGAGCGTCTGGAACATCCTCTCGAACCGCTCCGGGGGGACGTCCGCGAGCGAGCGGCGGCGCAGCACGCGCTCGACCGCCTGCACCTGCATCTGCAGCGAGGTCAGCGGGGTCTTGAGCTCGTGAGACGCGACGACGAGGAACTCGTCCCGCCGCTGGATCGCCTCCTGGGCCTCGGCATACAGACGGGCGTTGTCGATCACGAGCGCCGCGCGGCGCCCCAGCTCCTCGGCCAGCTGCAGGTCGGCGGGACCATAACGGCGCTCGGGCGCGGTCGCCAGCAGGGTCATGACGCCGAAGTACCGGTCGCGCGCGAGCAGCGGAACCCGCAGAAAGGAACGGACGCCGAGCCGATCCCACGGTGGCCTGACCCGGGGGTCGAGCGAATGCACCTGCTGCAACAGCGGCGTGGCGCGGCCTTCTTCCCGCTCGGATCCGGCCGGCGACGCCTCTGCCAGAGCGCGCAGCGCGTCCTTCAGCGCTTCCAGCTGCTCGCCGGGCACCCCCGCGACGGCGGTCGGGCCCGGCGTCCTGTCCTCCAAGAGCACCTCGACGACGCACTGATCCGAGAGCTCGGGCACCGGGAGCTGCGCCACGCTCTCGAAGGTCGCGCCGTAGCCCAGCGTCATCAGCCTGCGGCTCGCCTCGGCCAGGAAGCGCTCGGCCTGCTCGGCCCGCTTGCGCTCGGTGATGTCGGTGGAGATGCCGCAGACCGCGCGAGGCTCAGCGCCCTGGCCCAGAGGGAACTTGACGGAGAGCGCGGTGCGCAGTCCGTTGGCGAGCGGCACCGTCTCCTCCCACTCCATCGGCGCGCCCGCCTCGAGCACCTGCCGGTCGTGCTCGCGGAGCGCCGCGGCGACGGGCGGAGGGAAGAGCTCGGCGTCGGTCTTCCCGAGGATCTGCTCGCCCGGCACGCCCAGGAGGGCCGCTACCGGCCGGTTGGCGAGCAG
The DNA here is from genome assembly GCF_028553905.1 of Sorangium sp. So ce836. Taxonomy (NCBI): domain Bacteria; kingdom Pseudomonadati; phylum Myxococcota; order Polyangiales; family Polyangiaceae; genus Sorangium; species Sorangium sp. So ce836. Next base: position 2,826,190 of record NZ_CP102233.1, read on the forward strand.
GTAGCGACCCTCGTAATCCTTCACGTAGACGCCCGCCGCCGAGTTGTCGACGATCGCCTGGAGCATCTCCTGGTTGGCCTTGAGCGCCTGTTCCGCCCGCCGCCGCTCGGCGTTCTCCTGCTCCAGCTCGGCATAGAGCATCGCGTTCTCCAGCGAGATCGCCGACTGCGAGGCGAGCAGCTCGATGACGCTGAGCCGCCCGGGGGTGAAGGCGCCGGTGATGAGGTTGTTCTCCAGGTAAAGCAGGCCGATGAGCCGGGCCTGCCGTACGATCGGGAGACACAGCACCGATCTCGGGCGCTTGCGCCGGAAATACTCATCCTCCATGAAGGGGTGGCGGGCGGCGGCGTCGTCGAGCAGCACGCGCTCGTGGCTCCGGCGAACATAGTTGAGGACGGACCGCGGCAGCGCGGCCGAAGGCGCCTCGCCCGCGCCGAGCAGCCGCACCGCCCCCCCTGGCGTCTCGATCGCCGCGGTCCACAGCCGCTCATCTCGGACGAGGAGGACACAGCCCTCCTCGGCGCCCGCGTGCTCGACCACGACGCGAAGCAGCGTCTCGAGCAGGCGCGGGAGCTTGAGCTCGCCGGAGATGCCCTGCGAGGCCTTGACCACCGACAGGACGTCGAACTGCTCGGCCCGCACGGCGAACGTGACGGTGGGGGCGATCGGCTTGCGCTCGACGAGGTAGGGGTAGCGCTGATCGAGCTGCTCCACCTTGGCGTGGGCGCCCCACGTGAAGTAGGCGGCGCGGGCCTTTCGCAGGTGGGCGCCTTCGGACGTGGAGAGGCCGCGCGCGCGGTAGAGCCCCGCGACGAGCTCGGAGGCGATGGCCTCGTGCTGGACGAAGCCGCCCTCCCGCGCCGACGAGATGGCCTGCTCGTAGAGCCCGATGGCCTCCAGGTCCTGCCCACGGAGCCGGGCGATCTCGGCGCGGACCAGGGCGTGCTTGTGAAGGAAGTTGTCGGGGCCGCTCCTGGCCCACTCGCCGAGCTGCCGCTCGCACTCGACGAGCTCCTCGGGGAGCGCCCGCAGCGGGGATGGCTGCGCCTCGTGCGCCTCGTCGCAAAGCGCCGCGAGCGCGAGCGCGCGATAATAGAAGCTCTCGGCAATGAGCGCGTGCGGCCCGACCCTGGGCGGGTGCTCGGCGATCGCGCGGGTCGCCGCCGCGAGCGCCTCTCGGGCAGAGCCGAGCACGAAGAGCGCCTGCGCCTTCAAGCTGTAATAGAAGTCGCGAGCGGCCTCCAGATCCCCACCCTGCTCCAGCCGCGCCTCGAAGGCCGGCGGATCCTGCTCGGACCCGTCCGGCATCGCGAAGCGGACCGGCCTCCCGCGCAGCGTCTGGATCATGGCGTGGCCGCCGAGGAGGGCGTTGTGCGCGAACGCGTAACCGACCCTGCTCACGACATCGAGGCGCTCTTTGACCTCGTGGAGCACGTCCTCCAGCGGCTCGCCGGAGAGCAGCGGGAACAGCGCGGCCCAGATGCAGTTGAGGCACGCGTTGTTCAGATTACCGGATTCGACCGCGGCGCTGAAGCCGTCGCGCGTGTACGGATACGTCTCTCGGTAGTGGCGTGTCCAGTAGACGACATAGTGTAGGAGGATGACCACCACCGATTTCGTGGTGAGGAGGCCGCTCCCGTCCGCCAGGTCGTGGCCGACCCTGCCGAACAGGAAAGCCTCGTGATATCGCCCGAACCTCGAGCTGATCACCATCGCGAAGGCGGCGTACGCGACAGCGGAGTGCTCGGCGTTGCCGTGGCGCAGGCTGAGCTTGACCATGCGCATGACGACGAGGTTGTACAGGTTCGGGTCCACGAAGAACGCAGGGAGGGACACGCTCTGCAGCACGCCCATCGTGGTCTTGATCTCCGGGTGCGTCATCGGGGGCAGGTGGATCAGGTCCTCGATGGCCTGATCGCCCAGGGCCTGCCAGACGCTCTCGGTCTCCTCCTCAATCTGTGCGTCGGTGGGGTGGAGCGGCAGATCGACGTCGCACGCGCGGAGGCACGAGAGCCCGATCTCCACCGCGCGGGCGTATTGCCCGCGGGTGACATTCAGCGCGACGACGAGCTCGACGACGGCGGCCGTCTCGCGCCGGGTCATCGCGCGCGCCATGAGCTCTCCCAGGCGCCGCTCGGCGTCCTCGAAGCTGCCGGTGATGTACGCAATGTGCGCGCGCTCGAAGGCCAGGTCGTAGGTCAGCCCGTGACGCGTCTCCCAAGAGGCCGGCGCGAGCAGCGAGAGGCCCGCGGCGAAGAGCCCGGCGGCCGATTGGAAGGCCGCGGCGGCCTTGGCCTTCCTGCCGGCGCGGAGGTTCAGCTCGGCGACCTCCTCCCGCTCCGCCTGGGAACGCAGACGCGCGGCGCCGCGGTTGAGGTGGCCGACGATGTCGAAGAGCGCGCCGTCGCGCTCCTCCGCGCGTCGTGCCCTGAGGAGCAGCCGCCCGATCCCGAGGTGCGTCTCGGCGAGCTGTCCCGCCGGGATGAGCGAGTAAGCGGCTTGCTGCACCCGGTCATGGAGGAATCGATAGGCGCCGTCTCGGCGGAGGAGCAGCCCCTCCCGCACGACCTCCTCGAGCGCGTCGCCGAGCTCCGCCGCCGGACGGCCCGCGACCACCGCGAGCGTGTCGAGCTCCAGGCTGGTGCCGAGGCACGCGGCGAGCGTGAGCACCTCCCGCGCCGGGTCCGAGAGCCGCTTCAGCTTGCCCGCCATCAGGTCGACGACGTTGTCGGTGAACCCCATGTCGCGGATCGCGGCGATGTCCCACCGCCATCTGCCCTCCTCCGCGTCGAAGGTGATGAGCCCCTCCTGGTGCAGCGCGATCAGGAACTGGAGCACGAAGAACGGGTTGCCGCCGGTCTTCTCGTAGACCAGCCGCGAGAGCGGCTCGACCTGCTCTGCGGGCGCGTGCGGCGCGTGGACCGTCTCGGCGACGAGCGCCCCGACATGGGCGGCTGAGAGCGGGTCGAGGGCGAGCTCGGACACGGCGGCGCCGCGCCTCCGCGCCTCGGCCAGCGTGAGCCGCAGCGGGTGCGCGGGGCCGACCTCGTTGTCGCGGTAGGCGCCGATCAGCAGGAGGTGCTCGGACCCGGCGTAGGTGGCGAGCTGCTCGAGCAGCTGGAGGCTTCCCGCGTCGGCCCACTGCAGATCGTCGAGGAAGAGCGCCACGGGGTGCTCCTTCTGGGCGCACGCGGAGACGAAGCGCTGGAGCGTCGCGTGCAGCCGGCTCTGGGCCTCGGTGGGCGGCAGCTCGGGCACGGGCGGCTGGGGGCCAAGGAGCAGTTCCAGCTCGGGGAGCACGTCGGCGAGCAGCCTGCCGTTGGGGCCCAGGGCCTCCCGCAGGTGCTGTCTCCAGCGCCCGACCTGCTCCTCGCTCGCGCCGAGGATCTCCTGCACCAGCGCCCGGAACGCCTGATGGAAGGCGCGGTAGGGGACGTCCCTCGCGGTTTGATCGAACTTGCCGGAGAGGAAGAACCCCCGCTCCCTCACGATCGGCCGGTGCAGCTCGGCGGCGAGCGACGACTTCCCGATGCCCGCGTACCCTGACACGAGCACGAGCTCTGGCCGGCCCTGCGCCACCACCCGCTCGAACATGGCGAGCAGCGCCTCCACCTCGCGCTCGCGCCCGTACAGCCGCTGCGGCACCTGGAACCGGTCGGAGAGATCGCGCTCACCGAGCGCGAAGGGCGGAATGGCGCCGCTCGTCCGCCACCGGGCGAAGCACTCGTCCAGGTCGTGCCGCAGGCCGGCCGCGCTCTGGTAGCGCTCCTCGGCGGCCTTGGAGAGCAGCTTGAGCACGACCTCTGACAGGAGCGGGGGAATCGACGGGACGAGCGCGCGCGGCGGGACCGGCTTCTGCGCGATGTGGCAATAGACCCACTCGACGGGATCGCTGGCCCGGAACGGCAGGGTGCCCGTCAGGAGCTCGTAGAAGACGACGCCCAGGGAGTAGAGATCGGTCCGCTCGTCGACCCAGCGGTTCATCCGGCCCGTCTGCTCCGGGGCCATGTAGGCCAGGGTCCCCTCGATGAGCCCGACGTGCTCGATGTGCTGGAGCTCGCGGGGTATCCGGGACGCAATCCCCAGGTCGGTGATCTTCACCTCGCCGGTGGTGGGGTTGAGGAGCAGGTTCTGGGGTTTGATGTCCTTGTGGACGACGTCGTGCCGATGCAGCCCGGCGAGCGCCTCCGCCAGGCGGACGGCGAGGGGGAAGAAGCGCTCGAGCGGCATCGGCCCTTCCAGGAGCCGATCGAGCGATACGCCGCCGAAATCCTCCAGGACCAGCGCCGGCTGATCGCCGAGCATCTCGATCGCGTAGGGCTTGACGATGGCGGTGGTGTCGATCGCCCGGGCGACCTCGTGTTCGTGACGCAGCCGCCCGAGGGCGCGAGGGCTCGCGTGATCGCGACGGAGGACCTTGAGCACCACGGGACGGCGGTCGCCCCGGCGTAGACCCCGATAAAGAAGGGTGTCCGAGCCCTCGCAGAGGACCGCGATGATGGCGTAACGGGACGACGCATCGTGATTAGAGAAGGCGGGAATGGTGTTCACAGGAGCTGTACGACCGGTAACGCGCGACGCATGCTGCCATGGTCGGCGCGTATCGCCATCGCTTTGAGCGGGCGAGGCGCCGGACATCATCCGTCCTCCTCCGCGAACTAGCGCGAACCAGCGCGCGCCGCGCCCCACACCGGGGCCACCCTGTCGATGACATCGTGACAGGGCTCGCCGAAGAAGATGCCTACCAGCTGGGCTCGCGAGCCTGGTGAGACAGAGGACGCTCGCTCGGCGCAGCGCGCAGGCGAGCCCACCAGGATGGGCTCGCGAGCGCGGCGAGGCGGGGATGCGCTCAGCTCATCTCGAGGAACAGCCGATCCGGATCCTCCAGATACCCGATGATCTCGTAGGCGAACGCCGCCCCCACGTGACCATCGATGATCCGGTGATCGAACGACAGCGACAGCAGCATCACCTCGCCGATCACGATCTGCCCGTCGCGCACCACCGGCTTCTGCTTCATCTGGTGGATCCCGAGGATCGCCACCTCGGGGAAGTTCAGGATCGGCGTCGCGAACAGCCCGCCTTGCTGGCCGAGCGACGTGATCGTGAACGTCGAGCCGCCGAGATCCTCCGGCTTCACCCGCCCTGCCTTCGTGTCCTCGCCGAGCCGCGCGATCTCCTGCGCGATCTCAAGGACGCTCCGGCGATCCGCGTCGCGCACGACCGGCACGATGAGCCCGGCCTCGGTCGCGGAGGCGATGCCGATATGGTAGCTCTTCCGGACGACGATCTCCTGCGCGGCCTCGTCGAAGGTGCTGTTCAGCGTCGGGTGCTTCTTGAGCGCGGCGACCACGGCCTTCACGAAGAAGGGCAGGAAGGTGAGCTTGACGCCCGCCTTCTCGGCCAGCGGGCGCAGGCGCGCGCGGCGCTCCTTCAGCGCGGAGACGTCGCACTCCTCGACGAAGGTGAAGTGCGCCGCCGTGTGCTTCGACCGCGACATCGCCTCGAAGATCCGCTTGCGCACGCCGCGCAGCGGGATGCGCTCGTCGCCGGGCGCCGCCGGCAGCCCGCGGCCGCGCTCCCCCTCGGGCCGGGCCGCCACGCGCCCCAGGGCCTCGTCCAGCGGCTCGGGCGCCGCCGCCGCGCCGGCCGCGCGCTCCGCCGCGACCGCCGGCCGCCTCGGCGCCACCTCGGACAGCGCCGGGGCCGTCACGGGCGCCAGCTCGGCCGCCTCGGGCGCCTCCAGCGCCCGCACGTCGTCCTTCGTCACGCGGCCCCCCGGGCCGGTCGGCGGCACGCGCCGCAGGTCGACCCCGAGGTCGCGCGCCAGCTTGCGCGTCGCCGGCGTCGCGAGCGGCTTCTCGTTGAAGTAGGCCGCCGCGCCGGCGCCCGCGCTGCCGTTCGCCCACGCGGGCCGCACCGGCGCCCTCAGGTTCATCCCCGGGAGGTCCTCCCGGATGTCGCCGACCGCCGTCGCCGCAGGCTCGGCAGGGCCGGTCTTCGCGGCGGATTGACGCATCCCCGCCCCGGACGAAGGCGACGGCGCCGCAGGCCGGTCGTGCGCCCCCGCGCCCGCGCCGGGCGGCGCCGGCGACGCGGCGGCGGACCGGTCGTCGAGATCGAACACGACGAGCACCGAGTGGACCGGGACCACCCCGCCCACCTTGCCCCGCGTCTCCACGATCCGACCCGAGCGCGGCGACGTGATCGTCACCGTCGCCTTGTCGGTCATCACCTCGACCATCGGCTGGTCCTCGACGACCACGTCGCCCGGCGACACCAGCCAGCTGACGATCTCCCCCTCCGTGACGCCCTCGCCGATGTCCGGAAGCCTGAACTCGTACTTGCCCATGCGTCAGTACCTCGCCGTCTCCAGGATCGCCGGAAGGATACGATGCGAGAGCGGGAGGTACTCGTTCTCGAGGGTGTAAGGGAAGGGGGTGTCGAAGCCCGTGACCCGGAGCGGCGGCGCCTCCAGGTGGAGGAACGCGTTCTCGTTGACCAGCGCGACGATCTCGGCCCCGAATCCGCAGGTCTTCGGCGCCTCGTGCACCACGATGAACCGGCCCGTCCGCTTCACCGACTCGACCACCGTGTCGATGTCGAGCGGCCACAGCGTGCGCAGGTCGATCACCTCGCACTCGATGCCCTGCGCGGCCGCCTGGTTCGCCGCGTCGAGCGCCTCGTAGAGCATCGCGCCCCAGACCACGAGCGTCACGTGCCAGCCCGGCCGGACCACGCTCGCCTGGCCGAGCGGGACCGTGTAGTCGCCCTCGGGCACGTCCCCCTTCGCCGCGCGGTAGATGCGCTTCGGCTCGAAGAACAGCACCGGATCGGGATCCCGGATCGACGAGAGCAGGAGCCCCTTCGCGTCGGCCGGGTTCGACGGGCACACGACCTTCAGGCCCGCCACGTGGATGAACTGCGCCTCGGGCGACTGCGAGTGGTAGTGCCCGCCGCGGATGCCGCCGCCCACCGGCGTGCGGATGACGAGCTTCGACGGGTACTCGCCGCCCGAGCGGTAGCGGTACTTCGCCAGCTCGGACACGATCTGGTCGTACGCGGGATAGATGAAATCGGCGAACTGGATCTCCGGGATCGGCACGAGCCCGTAGAGCGCCATCCCGATCGCCGTCCCGACGATGCCGCCCTCCGAGAGCGGCGTGTCGATCACCCGGTCGTCCCCGAACTCGTCGAACAGGCCCTGGGTAACGCGGAACACCCCCCCGACCTTGCCGACATCCTCGCCGAGCACGACGACCCGCGCGTCCCGCCGCATCTCGTGGCGTAGCGCGTCGTTGATCGCCTGGACCATGTTCATCTGAGGCATGCTCTTCGTCTCCGTCTCTCGGCCAGAAGGTGGGAATGCAACCTCACGGGCGCCCCCGCTCCCCTGGGGACCCCCATCGATCGCGGGCGGCGGCGCCACCCCGGCCATCGGCGCCGCCCGGCGAGCCGCCCCGCCGACCGCGCCGTCGTCCACGCCGCGCCCGCACGCGCTAGTGGCCGCCGTGGCCCTTGGGCCTCGGGCCCGCCTTGAGCTGCTCCCGCTGCTCGACGAGGTGCCAGGGCGGCTCCGCATAGACGTCCTCGAACATCGAGTCGAGCGACGGCGGCGCCACCTTCTCCGAGACCGCGATGCAAGCCCTGATCTCCGCGTCGACCGCCGCCTCGATCTCGCGATCCTGCGCCTCGGTCCAGCCCTGGGTGCGCTCGAGGTGCCGCCGCAGCCGCGCGATCGGATCGAGCCGGCGCCACGGGTCGAGCCACGCGTCGGGGCGGTACGCCTTGGGGTCGTCGCTCGTCGAGTGGCCCGACAGGCGGTACGTCATCGCCTCGATGAGCGTCGCGCCCTCGCCGCGGGCGGCGCGCGCGATCGCGTCGCGCGTCACCTTCACGACGGCGAACAGATCGTTGCCGTCGACCCGCACCCCGGGGACGCCGTACGCGGCGCCCTTGCACGCGAACGTGTTGCTCGACGTCTGGCGCTCGGTCGGCACGCTGATCGCCCAGCCGTTGTTGCGGCAGAAGAGGACGACCGGCACCTTGAACACGCCCGCGAAGTTGAGGCCGCTGTGGAAGTCCGACGAGCTGGTCGCGCCGTCGCCGAAGTAGACCAGCGAGGCGAGCTCGTCGCGCTTCAGCTTCGCGGCCCACGCGAAGCCCACGGCCTGCGTGATCTGCGTGCCGATGGGCGAGCTCACCGAGCCGAAGTGCCCCTCGCGGTAGGTGTAGTGGTCCGGCATCTGCCGCCCCTTCACCGTGTCGTTCGCGTTGCCGAACATGTTGTCGATGTACCGCTGGAGCGGCAGCCCCCGCCAGAGCGCGGCGCCGAACTCGCGGTAGCACGGGAACACCCAGTCCTGAGGCCGCGTCGCGTAGACGCTGCCGAGGATCGCCGCCTCCTCGCCGAGCGAGCCGACGTGGAACCCGATGCGCCCCTGCCGCTGCAGCGCCACGAGGCGCTCGTCGAGCTGGCGCACGCGCACCATGAACTTGTAGAGGGCGATCACCTCCGACGGGTCGAGCTTCGGATCGTGCGCGGGATCGAGCGAGCCGTCGTCGCGCAGGACCTTGATCACGTCGTCGGCACACGTGTCGAGCGGGTGCCGGGCGACGGCAGCCTGCGGCTCCAGGCTTGCCCCTGAGACGTTCGGCGGGCGGTCTGTGGAGTACGTCGCGGTGCTCATCGGCTCGCGTGGACACTAATCAAAGGCGCTGCCCGAGACCAGTGCCGAGACGCAGCGTTCGCTCATTCGCTGTACGCGCGACGTTGACTCGTCGCAGCGATCGCGCCTCCGGATTGACTCGCCGCGGCGATCACGGGCCCGCGCGCGGCCTCGCCGCACGTCGCACACCGCGGTGTCGATGTCCCGGCTAGACGTTCCCGGGCTCGGCCGCCTGCGCGAGCGCCTCGTCCACCGCGGCCGCGTCGAGCTTGAACCCGCGCGCGAGCTGCTCGAGCACGCCGCGCTCGTGCAAGCTCACGCCGCCGGAGGCGTGCGCCATGAACGCCGCCACGCGGAGCACCTCGCGCTGGTGCTCGGTCCGCCCGATCGTGCGGGAGACCATGGCGACGCGCTTCTCCATGCCGTCCTCCGCGAGCATCTCGCCGAGGTCGGCGAGCAGCGCCTCGAGCTGCTTCTCGTGGACGAGGTTCTGGCATGCGTCCACGACGATGGCCTGGAAGCGCTTGCGCTCCGCCTCGTCGAAGTGGCCGTCGGCGTTCGCGACGAGGAACGCGGCCTCGATGATCGTCTCGAAGAGCGCCACGGCGGCCGGATCGAAGCCGGTGGGCATCGTGATGTCCTCGATCGGGGGGCGCGCGCTGTAGGCCCTCGCCGCCTGGGCGAGGATGGAAGCCACGCGCGCGCGGGGCGTCTCCGCGCCGAGGCGTGACGCGCCGGGAGCGATGCCGCCCGGAGCGATGCCGCGGGGGCGCCTGTCGATGGGAGCGGACATCGTGGTCTTTGACCCTCCTGCCTCACGCTCGGCCAATCCCCGGGGAGCGTCAAGGCGCTTGCGTCGGCCGCCGCAGCGCGCGGCGAATCCGTTCGGTTTCTCGTCCGACCCGGCGCGCGGAATCAGCGGCGCACGAGGGACGCCGCCGGGACGAGCCGCGCGGCGGGCGCCGCCGCCGGAGCGTCGAGCGGGCGGGGATCGTCGGGCGCGAGCTCTGCCTCGATCCGGGCGGCCTCGCGGCGCGCCACGGCGAGGCGCTCCTCGAGGAGCGCCTCGACCTGCGCGCCCGCGGGGGCCTCGCCCGCCGGGGAGCCGTCCTGCGGCGCCGAAGGGCGGCGGTCGACGAGGCTGCGGACGAAGACCTCCGCGGCCTTGTAGCTCGATCGCACGAGCGGCGCGCTGGCGGCGTAGAGGAAGCCCATCTCGAGCGCCGCCCGCTCGAACGCGGCGAACGCGTCCGGCTCGACGAAGCGCTGCACGGGCGCGTGCTTCGAGGACGGGCGGAGGTACTGGCCGATGGTCACGATGTCGACCCCCGCCTCGCGCAGGTCGCGCAGCGCCTCCAGCACCTCGTCGTCGGTCTCGCCGATGCCGACCATGATCGAGCTCTTCGTGAGCCGCCGCGGCGCCGGCGCGCCGCGCCCTTCCGCGTCCGCGGCGAGGCGCCGCTGCCGGTCCTTCGCGCGCCGCAGCACGGCGAGCGACTGGTCGTAGCTCGACCGGACGTCGCGGATGACGCGGGTGATGCGGCGGACGACCTCGACGTTGTGGGCGAAGACGTCGGGCCCGGCGTCGACGACGGTGTCGACGGCGCTCATGTGGCCCTGGAAGTCGCCGACCAGGGTCTCGATGAGCAGGTCGGGGCGGAGCGCGTGCAGGCGGCTCACCGTGCGGGCGACGTGATCGGCGCCGCCGTCGAGCAGGTCGTCGCGGTTGACCATCGTCATCACGACGTACTGGAGCGAGAGCCGGGCGATCGCGCGGGCCACGTGCTCCGGCTCGCGCACGTCGACCGCGCCGCGCGGGTCGCCGGTCGTGACCGCGCAGAAGCGGCAGCCGCGCGTGCAAACGTCGCCGAGGAGCATCACGGTCGCGGTCCCCTCGCGCCAGCACTCGCCGACGTTCGGGCAGCGGGCCTCCTCGCACACGGTGTGGAGATCGAGCTTGCGGAACGTCTCCTTGAGGTGGTGGTAGGTGTCGCCTCCGGGAGCGCGGACCTTGAGCCATTCAGGCTTGGGCGAGAACTGCGCCATCAGGGGTGTCCTTAGCCCATGCGGCGCGTGCGCGCGAGGGGGAGGCGGCCGGCGTCAGCCGCCCGGCGGCACGGAGCGGCTGATCTCGCGCGTCGTCAGCTTGCCGCGCTCGGTGAAGATGGCGGTGACGAGCTCCGCGGGGGTGACGTCGAAGGCCGGGTGGCGGACGGGCACCCCGGGCGGGACGACGCGGCGGCCGCCGACGACGGCGACCTCGTCGCGGCTCCGCTCCTCGATCGGGATCGACGCGCCGGTGTCGGTCGCGAGGTCGATCGTGCTCCACGGGGCGGCCACGTAGAACGGGACGCCGTGGTGGCGCGAGAGGCAGGCGAGGCCGTAGGTGCCGATCTTGTTGGCGACGTCGCCGTTCCGCGCGATGCGGTCGGCCCCGACGACCACGGCGCCGATCTCGCCCCTCTGCATGAACCACGCGGCCATCGAGTCGGAGATCACCTCGACGGGGATGCCGTCGCGCTGGAGCTCCCAGGCCGTGAGGCGCGCGCCCTGGAGGTACGGGCGGGTCTCGCACGCGAGCACGCGGATGTTCTTGCCCTCGGCGACGGCGGCGCGGATGACCCCGAGCGCCGTGCCGTAGCCGCCGGTCGCGAGCGCGCCGGCGTTGCAGTGGGTGAGGACCGTGCCCGACTCGGGCAGGCGCGCGGCGCCGGCGCGGGCCATCTGGTGGCAGGCGGCGACGTCCTCCCGGTGGATCTCGCGCGCGAGCGCGGCGAGCTCCCGCGCGCGCTCGTCGCCGCGGCGCCCCGCGTGCTCCAGGGCCATGGCGACGGCGCGCCGCACCGCCCACCCGAGGTTCACGGCGGTGGGCCGGGCGGAGGCGAGGTGCTCCCCCGCGGCGCGCATGGCGGCGACGTAGCCGGAGGCGATCTCGTTCCGGGCGGCGCGCGCGGCGAGGGCCATCCCGTACGCGGCGGCGATGCCGATCGCTGGGGCGCCGCGGACCACCATGGTCCGGATGGCCTCGGCGACGCCCGCGGCGTCGGTCACGGTGACGTAGCGCTCGCGCTCGGGCAGCTCGCGCTGCTCGAGGAAGAACACGCGGTCGTCGCCCTGCGCGAGCTCGACGGCCGAGTAGTCCGCGCCGGAGATGGCTTCGGCCGGCGCCCACGGCGGCGCGAGCCGCGCGCCGTCGCCTGCCTGCTGCGACCTCTGTTCTGCTTCGAAGCTGGTGCTCATTCAGCGCCTCCCGTTCGAGCGTGACGGTTCCCCCTGCGATCCTGCGTCCGTCCCCGGGCCCTCGGCGCTCGCGGCGAGCCGGCCGCGTATCTCCTCGGCGACGGTCGCGAAGTCCTCGGCCGCCTCGGCCTTGCGGCCCCCGAGGTAGGCGCGGAGCGCGTCCGCGGCGAGCAGCGCGAGGCTCGCGTTGATCCCGCGCGCGGTGAGCGCGGCGATCACGTCGCCGTTCTTGAGCAGCGTCTCGAGATCGTCGAAGACCGCGGCGACCTCGGGCCCGGGATCGACGCCGCCGGCGGCGCCGGGGCGCGTCTTCTTGTCGTCGTCGTCGCGGCTCACGCGTCGCGCCTCATTTCTTGGTGGCGGTCGCCTTGGGGATCGCGCTGAAGGGGAAGTGCGGCGGCTCCACGCCGGGCACGCACTGGTACTTCGAGAAGTCGGTGACGCCCTCCTCGCGGAGCAGGGCCTCGTCGATCCACGCCTTGCCGCGGCGGGCCGACGGCTCGCGCGCGAGCAGCGCCAGGGTCGCGTCGGCGATGATGTCCGCCTTGCGCCAGAGCTCCGGGCCGCCGAGGCCGAAGTTCATGGTCGCGTAGCTCTCGATCGCGGTCGCGGGCCAGAGGGCGTGGGCCGTGACGTTGTGCTCCGCGTACTCGCCGGCGATCGCGTTGGCGATCATCGTCATGCCGAACTTCGAGACCGCGTAGGCGCCGTGGTGGGCGCAGGCCTCGGGCTCGACGGGGGGCGACATCATGACGATGTGGCCGTATTTCTGCGCGATCATGTGGGGGAGGACGGCCTGCGAGAGGGCGAACGACGCGCGCACGTTGATGCCCATGATGAGGTCGAACTTCTTCATGGGCGTGTCGACGACGTCGGCCCACCAGAGCGCGCCCGCGTTGTTGACGAGCGCGTCGACGCGCCCGAAGCGCTCGACGGCCGCGGCGACGGCGGCCTTGCAGGCCTCGTCGTCGCGCACGTCGAGCTTGACGGGCAGCGCGCGGCGGCCGAGCTGCTCGACCTCGCGGGCGACGTCGAGGATCGTGCCTGGCAGGCGCGGGTTCTCGGCGACCTCCGTCTTCGCGGCGACGACGATATCCGCGCCTTCTCGCGCGCAGGCGAGGGCGACGGCTCGACCGATCCCGCGGGAAGCTCCGGTGATGAAGACAACGCGGTCCTTGAGGCGCATGGAGGCCGGTCATAGCACAGGACCTGGCGAGGGTGCGGGCCCGCGGCGCGCAATCGCGTGATCGCGTGATCGCGCGCGGCCGTCCGTCACGCCCCGCGCGGCGTCGCGCGCGGCGTCGCGCGGGGCACGAGGCGCAAGGACAGGCTCTGCCGTGGACGGGAGCGGGCGAGGGCTCCGAGGGGCGGGGGGCGACGCAGCGATGATCCGCCTGGAGCCTCGGATGTCAGGGGGCTTCCAACGCCAGACGCGCAGCTCGCCCCGGGCGAGCGTGCCGGGCGGTCGAGGCGGGCCGCAGAAATGAGGCTCTGCCGGCCGAGCGACGCTGGCGGCGCCTGGCTCGGTCCAGCGCGCGGAGGGGCGGCGGGGCCGCGCGCGGGCCGGGAAAGGCCGCTCCAGTCGAGCGTCGACCGCTGGAGGGGCCCTTGTCCAGCGGGTCAGTCGTGGTCTCGCTGACACGATATTGTCGGCATCGACGGATCGCTGGTCTCGGTCTCCTCGCGGAGCACGAACACCTACCCTTCGGCTCAAGGGAGATGGGGTGTCCTGCTGGCGCCCTGTCGCGTACCGGCCTCGAGTGAAGAAATCCTGTCTCATGGAGCCTTGTGAAGGTCGGTTTCACGCGTCGTGGAAAGGTCCAGTGATTCGGCGGTAAATCATGCGGTTGGGGGTGTTTCGTATCTGGACATGCCAGCGGTCAGGTGACACCGTGGTGTGAGCGAAACGAAGGGAGGCGCTGCGCTGCGTGGGATCGCGCTGGGCGCTACTCCGCCCCCTGAACAACGCTGTACTGGGGTGGCCCGCCATGGCGCCGTGTGCCCCGGCGTACCTGCCGGCGCGAGCCGCGGGGCCGGGGCGGGCCGAGCTCAGACGGGCTTATTCACAAGGAGCATGCATATGAGCGCTTTGCACCGGACGCTGGTCCTCGCCTTCCTCGCTGGCTGTTCTGCCGTCGGCTGTCTCGCATCGACCGAGGTCGATCACGAGCCGTCCGGCGAGGCGTCCGAGCCGGTCGAGGGGGCGGTCTGCGATACCGCTCCGGAGGGCTCGGACATCTCGCTCGCCTGTCCGGCCGGCGAGGTCATCACGGCGGTCGAGTTCGCGAGCTACGGCACGCCGCGGGGGGTTTGCGGCAGCTTCCGCGCGACCTCGTGCAATGCGTCGACGTCGAAGGCGGTGGTGGAGCGCGCGTGCCTCGGGCAGTCGAGCTGCACCGTGAAGGCGAACAACGCGACCTTCGGCGATCCGTGCAGGAGAACCACGAAGCGGATGTACGTTCAGGTCGCGTGCGCCCCCGCGGAGCCGGACGGCGGCTCCACGGGCACGGGCGAGGGCGGCTCGACGGGGGAGGGCGGCTCGACCGGTGAAGGGGGCTCGACGGGCGTGGGCGGCTCGACGGGCGTGGGCGGCTCGACCGGTGAAGGCGGCTCGACGGGGGGCGAGACGTGCGGCGGCGCCGGGCCCAGCACCACGCCGCTCGATGCCGAGGAGCAAGCGTTCCTGTCCATCATCAACCAGTACCGCGCGCAGAACGGCCTCGGGGCGCTCTCGGCGTGCACCGCGCTGAGCCGCGCCGCCCAGGGGCACAGCGAGGACATGCGCGATCACAACTACTTCGATCACGCGAGCCAGGATGGCCGGACGCCGTGGGATCGCGCGGCCAACGCCTGTTATGCGTCCGCCGGCAGGACCGCCATGGCCGAGAACATCGCCGCCGGCAACTCGGCGGCGCAGGCGACGTTCAACCAGTGGAAGAACTCGGACGGCCACAACAAGAACATGCTCGGGTCGTCCTTCAAGGTCATCGGCATCGGGCGGGCGACCGGAGGCGGGACCTACGGGTCCTACTGGACCACGATGTTCGGCGGCGCGTCGGACGCGAGCTGCAATTAGCGCCGAGGACCCGTGATGCCGCGCACCTGCGCGGCGGCTGACGGCGCGGAGCAGCCCGTCACGCATGAGGCGTTCTGCCACGGCGACGCGGCGCGATCCGGGCTGAAGAGGGCCCGGGCTGCGCCGCGCGCCGCGGCAGGTGCGCCGCGACCGAGGGGCGGCCTGGCGATTGCTTCGCGCTGGGGCGGCGGAACGGCAAACCTCCGCGCAGGCGAAGAATCGCGAAGTCGGGAGCAGATCCAGGACTTCCCGTCTTCCTGAGGACGGGCGGTGTCCTCGGGCGATCGGGCTGCGCGGGTCCTCCGTCCGGAAGAGCCCATGGCGGAACACATCATCTATCTCCTCGGTCCGTATCGGATTCCCGGCTTTCAGGGGGAGCGCAACGTCCGCGTCTATCTGCCCAGCGAGGGGGCGCACGCCGCGCCGTCGCCGGTGCTCTTCCTGTTCGATGGACAGAACGTCTTTCACGACGATCCGTCGTACAGCGGCGGCTGGCACCTGCACGAGGCGGTGCGCGATCTCTCGGAGCGGGGCCTGGTGGCGCCGGTCCTCGTGGGGATCGATCACGGCGGGAGCGAGCGGCTGACCGAGCTGTCGCCGTTCCCGGGCGACGGCAGCGAGGGGAGGCTCGACGACTTCCTCGGCTGGATCGCGTCCGAGATCGTGCCGGCCGTGCGGGAGCGCTTCCCGGTGCGGCGCGACGCCGCCGGCACGGCGATCGGCGGCTCGTCGATGGGGGGCCTCGCGGCGCTCTACGCGCATTTCCGCCGCCCCGACGTGCTCGGGGCCGCGCTCTGCATGTCGCCGTCGCTCTGGTTCGCGGAGCGGAAGATCTTCGACGTCATCGCGTCGCAGGCCGTCCCTCCGGGCTCGCGGCTGTACGTCGACGCCGGCGCGCAGGAGGACGGCGGCTCGGTGCTGCGCGACGCCGCGCGGCTCGTGGAGCACCTGCGCGAGCGGGGCTACGGCGAGTCGAACCTGCTCTTCTGCCCGGACGAGGACGGCACCCACTGCGAGGACGCGTGGCGCCGGCGCGCGCCGGGGGCGCTGCAGTTCCTGTTCGCCGAGGCCGCCGGGGAGCAGCCGGGGGGCGCCGGGGGGGCGGAGGGATCGCAGCAGGCGGCGTGAGCCAGGCGCAGGGGCGCCCACGGAACGGAGAGAGGACCAGGATCGTGACGGCAGGAGCTTCTCGTCGTGGTTCCGCGGTGTCCTCGTCGAGCGACCCGGGCTGGGCAACGCGCTGCTCGAGGCGCTGAGCCCCACGTCGCCGGGCTTACGGAGCGTCGCGTTCGAGCGCATCAGCAGCGAAGTGCGCGAGCTGATGCTGACATTCCGGACCGGAGGAGCGGACTACAAGCTATCCGCAGGTGAGCTTTCGGACGGTCAGCGGACGCTGGTCGTGCTCTACGGCTTTCTCCTCGGCGCAATCGAGCATGCCATGCTGGCGTTGCTCGATGAGCCGGAGACCGGACTCGCGCCCCACGAGATGCAGCCTTGTTCCCTGACGGAGGCTCGCCGCGAGGTCCGCCGGCTCGGCGTCTGATTCAGAGCGCGGTGGTGGCCTGGCTGGCCAGCAGGCCAGCGACTCTCCAGCGTCGCAGCACGCGGTTCCCCCCAGCCCCTCTACCGCCGCCCCTTGCTCCGCTTGCGCGTCCCCTGGACGATGCGCGACGGGTCGCGCGGCGGCGGGGCCGTCGCCGAGAGCGCCGCGGCGAGCCGATCGGTCTCCGCGTCCGAGAACGACCCCTTCCGGAGCGCCGCGATCGCCTGCCCCACGACGTCGCGCGACTCTGGGCGCTCCGCCTGCGTCTTCTCCTCCAGCCAGCGCACCACCTCGGGGAAGCGCCCCGCGAGGGCCGCGATCTGCGCGGGCAGCCCCTGCCGCAGGAGGCGCAGCCCCTGCAGCCGCTCGTCGGCCCGCGGCGAGCGGTCCGAGATCGCGAACGCCTCCTCGAGCCGCGCGACCACCTCCGCGCCCGCCGAGAGCCCCGCGAGCAGCGTCCGCTCCGCGAGCGCCTCGAGCGCCACGTACGCCTGCAAGTAGCCGTCGGTCCAGGACGAGAGCTCGCCGACCACCGCGTCGCCGCGCGCCGCGACCACGGCGCGGAGCGCCGCCACGACCCCGTCGCGCACGACGCGCCGCGGATCCTCGGCCAGCTGCCCGAGCTCGCCCAGCGGATCGAGCCCGCCCCGCCCGCCCCGCGCGCGCGGCGGCCGCCCCGACCTGGCCGCGCTCTCCGCCTGCGCGCCCTGCGCCGCGATCGCCGCGAGCGCCTGCGCCGCCACGATGAGCGCGTACTCCTCGGTGCTCGAGCAGAGCGCCCGCACGAGGCGCTCGGCCGGCGCGCCGCGGTCCGCGATCGCCGCGCCGACCGCGCGCGCGAGATCCAGGTTCACGCGCGGCAAGGGGGCGTTCGGGCCGAGGTCGGGCCCGGGCGCGCGCCCCCCGCTGCGCCGGGCAGGGAGCCCGGAGCTGCGATCGAGCAGCGCGAGCAGCTCGGCCGGGTCGCCGAGCTGCACGGCGCGCCCGATCGCCGCGTCGATCTTCGGGTTGCGCAGCGCGCCGGGCGGCGTCGCGCCCCGACGCAGATCCGAGGTATCGGCCATTCAGAACCCCAGGGAGAGGCCGACCTCCGGAGAGAGGACGGCGGTCACGGCAGGAAAGGTGAGGCTCGCGCGGAGCGCGAGGTTCAGCGATACGGCCTCGAGCGGCGCATAAGCGACGCCCGCGCCGAGCGACGCGAACCCCTGGCCCGCTTGCCGGGTCGCGGCGAGCGTCTGCTGGCGCTCCTCGACCCTCCCGCTCCGGCCGGGCCTCGTGCACGGGCTCGTGATGGCGGGACCGGCCCCGCACGCGGCCGCGTCCTCGAGGACCTCCACGTCGACCTCGGCGTCGACCTGCGCGACCCCGGCCGCGGCGAGCACGAACGGGCGGGCGCCGAGCTCTGCGAACGGCCGCGCCATGAGGAAGTACTGCGCCCGCGCCTCGAGGTGGAGCGGCAGGAACGAGGCGCCGCCGCCCGTCGTGCCGCCGGCCGCGAAGCCGACGCGGCCGCCGACCGTGAGGTTGTCGAGGACCAGCCGGTCGTAGGCGAGCGCCACCCGCGACGTCGCGAGCGCGAAGCCGAGGTTCACGTCGTTCGCGACGCCGGGCGTCGGCGCGCCGTCGTACCGGGTCCCGTCGCCGCGCAGGCAGACGAAGTTGCCGCGCTCCTGCGACGCCAGGGAGCACACCTCCCGGCCGGAGAACAGCGCGACGTCGGGAGAGAAGGTGAGCCCGACCCAGCTCCTCGGGACGCTGGGCGCGGCCTCCGCGGGGGGCCTCGCGACGCACGCGCCGCGGACGCAGGTGAGCCCCCGGCTGCACTGCCGGTCGTCGATGCACTGCCGCGGCCGCTCCTGCTCCGGCGCCGCGCACATCGCCGGCGGCGCGTGGCCGGGCCAGCGGGGCGGCGCCGACGTGATGCGCGCCTTGATCTCCGTGGTGAGCGGCGCGTCGCGCGCGCCGGCGCTCGCGAGGATCGCGCCGTCCTCGTCGACGGCCGCGACGTGATAGCGGAGCGTCCCCTCCGCGGAGGCCGCGGCGCACGGCACGTTGATCCCGAACCCCTGGCCGCGCAGCTTCTTCATGACGAGCGGGCGGTACTCGCGCTCGCCGGGCGCCTGGTACCAGAGCGTCACCTGCTTCACGCCGGGCAGCAGCTCGGCCGGGACCTCGACATAGATCGGGACGGGCGTGCGGATGCGCTGCTCGGCCGGCGGCGCGATCTGGAGCTCCGGCCCGGCCGCCGCGGGCGCCCCGACGCCGGTCGCGGCCCGCGCCTGCTCGAACGCGAACGAGACCTCCGGCGTCGCGAGATCCGGGTTCAGCTTCGCCGACGGATCGATGCGCAGGGCGTCCGCGAAGGCGTCGCGCGCGTCCCCCAGCTCCTTTCTGCCCTGGGCGAGCACGGAGCCGAGCGCGATGAACAGCCTGGCCTTCATCGCGGGCGAACACTCCGACGCGCCGCAGGCGTCGATGGCAGCCCGCAGCTTGCGCTCCGCCTGATCGAACCGGGTCTCGAGGTAGTCGACCCGCATCGCCTCGTTCAGGGCCGCCTCCGCCTGCGCATCCCGGGGAGGCGCCTGCGCGGCCGCCGCGCCCGCGACGAGCCCCCCCGCCGCGATCGCGAGCAGCGCGCGCGGCGCGCGGAGAGCGGAGCCGTTGCGTACGGGCATCGGCCCGCAACGTAGCCCACCGGTGCGGCCGCGAGCGCTACAAAAACTCCGGGGTAGGCGTACCGCCCGGCCGGCCTCCGCCGCCCGGCGGGCGCAGCACGGACAAATAATCCACAGGTTGTTCCCAGCTTGTGGAATACCCAGACGGGGTCCCTGACATCTTCTGGGAAGCTGCCCGGGCCCTGCGTCGCTCGCGAGGCGGCAGCTCCTCCAAGCGCCGGCGCCGGCCAATGCCAGCCCGGGCATGGACGCGCCGCCCACACCGATGCCACCGATTTTTTTCTGCGATCTCGGGCACTCCGCGGCCCGACGCGCCGCAGAACTTCCGGGCGCTAAACTCCCTCCTCCGGGACCGATCTGCAACCCAAAAATCACGCATCTGAGCCGCGTTTGAAAGCCCAACTGCTTGTCCACAGCTTGGCCACCCGATGACCCCAGACAGGCACCAGATTTCGTCCCCGCTGCGGGAAGCGAAGGGCATGGCCGGGTCCGGTTGTCGGGTCTTCCTTGACAACCGCGTGACGACCCGTGGAGGCGGACCCGCCGGCGCGCTGGGCTGCGCCGGGGCGCTCGGCCCTCCGGCGGCCGTCCGGACGCGGGCGCCGCGCCGGGCGCGGGGGCGGCGATCGCAGGGCCGCGCGGCCCCGCGCGCGGCGTGCTAGCTGGTGCGCCATGCGCGTTCCGGAAATCCCCGAAGAGAGCGCGCCGGCCCTCCGCGCCGGCGATCTGCCGGCGCCGGCGCCCGTCCCGGCGCGCCCGCTGATCCGGAGGAGCGCGCGCGCCGGCGCGCGGCTCGCCGACCACGACGCGGCCTCGCTCGCGGAGCTCCTCCGCAAGGCCGGCGGCACGGCGTCCGCGGCGCGCGCGGTCGCCGGCAAGGTGGTGCGCCACGCGTTCGGCGCGGAACCGGGCGCCGAGCGGCCCGAGGCGGCGTGGGACGCGGCCGCGCTCGCCGCCCTGGGCATCGGCGCGTGGGCGCACGAGGCGCTGCTCGCGCTCGAGCCCGGCCTGTCGCTCGAGGTCGCCGAGCGGGCGCCGTCCGAGGACGACACGCTCCGGCTGGTCCTGCGCGCGCGCGACGGCGCGCTCATCGAGTCGGTGCTCATCCCGGGGCCGGCCCGCACCACGCTCTGCGTCTCGAGCCAGGTCGGCTGCGCTCGGGCCTGCGCCTTCTGCGAGACGGGGCGGCTCGGGCTCGCGCGCCAGCTCGCCGCCGGCGAGATCGTCGATCAGGTCCGGATCGCGCAGGCGCTCGCGCTCGCCGAAGGACAAGCGCGCCGCGGCGCGCCGCTCCGGAACCTCGTCTTCATGGGCATGGGCGAGCCGTTCGACAACCTCGGCGAGGTGCTGAAGGCCATCCGCCTGCTCACCGACCCGCGCGCGTTCCGGTTCGCGCCGTCGCACGTGACCGTGAGCACCGTCGGGGTCGCGGACAAGATCGAGGCGTTCTTCCGCGAGGCGCGGGCGGAGCTCGCCGTCAGCCTCAACGCCCCGGACGACGCGCGCCGGCAGGCGATCATGCCGGTCAACGCGCGCTTCTCGATGGCGGCGCTGAAGGAGGCGCTCGCGCGATCGCTGCCGCCGGGCCGGCGCGTGCTGTTCGAGTACGTGCTCTTCGATCGGTACAACGACGCCCCGGAGGACGCGGACCTCCTCGCCGCGTACGTCGCCGGGCTCCGGTGCCGCGTGAACGTCATCCCCTGCAACCCCGGCCCCGATCCGGCGCTGCGCCCGCCGTCCGCGGAGCGGCTCGACGCGTTCGTGGCGCGGCTGTCCGGCCACGGCGTGACGACGCTGGTGCGGCGGCCGCGGGGGCGCGACGTGGGCGGCGCCTGCGGCCAGCTCGCGGGGATGGCCCGCGTCAGGCAGCCAGCGCCAGCCTGACGGCGGCGCTCCGGACGAACGGCGCGCCCACCCGCAGCGCCCCGTTGCCCGCCGCGAACGTGCGGGCGACCTTCCCGGAGTGCTGGTTCATCCGGACGACCACCGCGCGCTTGGCCATCTCGTCCGCCGTCTCGACCGTCTCGAGCAAGCAGAGCAGGTCGGTCCAGACCCGGTCGCGCCAGCCCTTGAGCATGAAGAGCACGACGCTGGACACGGTGCGCTGCACGTCCTTCGTAAAGGTCGCGATCCGGGCGAGCGGGCAGCCGTAGCGCTCGCTCAGGATCGCGAAGATTTCCGGCATCGCTGCCGCGAGAATTTCATTCACAAGGTCGTGGTCGTGCCGGTAGCGGCGGAGAAGGCGGGCGTCCTGCGCTGCGCCGTGCTGGACGATGTTCCGGTAGAGCCCGAGGGCCAGGTCGTAGTTGATGTGCGCGTTGATGCCGAGCAGCCCATGCACCGCCGCCGCCGTCCCGTCGGTGCGGCTGCACTGGAACGCGACGTCCCACGCCTCCACGCCCGCCGAGCGCCCGTCCAGCGACGCCGCGAGCGCCGCCAGGTAGTACTCGCAGAAGATGCCGGCGAGGCGCGAGATCCACGCGGGCTCGAGGAACCTCCGGTCCGTGCCGTCGACGACCGCCTCCTTCACGCGGCGCGTAATCACGGCATAGACGTCGGGGAACACCGCCCGGGGGTCGTTCCTCTCGCGCAGCCGCGCCGCGACCGTCTCCAGCGCCACCAGCGCTTCCGCGACGTTCGCCGGCTTCATCGTCACCCCCTGCAGGATGGCGTGACGCGCGGCGGAGTCCGCGGGACGGCACGCGGCAGAGGACCGCGTCTGCTTGCTCACCATCGCCAGGGGCCGGTCGGAAGTAAGGGTCTTCATGGCTGCGCTGAGCGAGCGAATTCAAGGATCGTGCCCGTATGTCCGGTTCGCAGTCGTACACCGTGTTGAGGTGTGGTGAGCCGCGCTGGGCGGAGCTCGAGCGCGCGCCAGCGCGGCAGGCGCGCTCGTCCGCCGCGCCCACTCTCGCATGATTTCCGGCGAATCCAGCGGCTCTCGTCGATCCGAAACCCCGGGCGAGCGCGCGAGGCCATCGGCGGTGTTCAGCGGCTCTCGAAGCGGGAGCGGCGCGCGGTGGTCACGGGGGCGCCATCTGCCGACACGGTGAGAGCGCTGACCAGCGCGCCAAAGTGCCCCATGGGGCAGTTTGTTACGCGCGGACGGATAACCTTCACGCAAAATGCGGGACGCCCTGACGCTCCGCGTGTTTTGGCGACTTGACGCCACCCTGTGCGACGCGGCGAGCTGACGTTTCGCGTTGACGCGCCGGGACGACGTTTCGCCCGCGGTCCGCCGCGCAATGCGCCGTATCCTGGCGGGCGCGATCGCGCGCCTGCGCGCATCCATCGACATCGACCGGCGCGCGGAAGGGCGAGCTCCGCTCCTCCGCGGCTGCCCCCGCCGAGCACCATGAGCTTCCTCAAAATCGTCTGCTCCGAGCCGAAGAACGACCTCGCCTCCTTCCTCCAGTCCCTGCCGATCGAGCCCGCGGAGCCGGTCGTCGCGCTCGTGCTGAGCACCGCGGATCTCGCCTACCCGCACGTCGCCGCGCGGACGTTCGTCGCGTCGGCGAAGGAGGTGGGCGCGTCGCACCTGCTCTGGGTGGCGCCCTACCTTCCCCCCTCGAGCCGGCTGGGGCAGCAGATCCGCGACGCTGAGGCGTTCGTGCGCGCCTCCGGCCACCGGGTGACGGCCGTGTGGCACGGGCCGTTGCTCAGCGCGCTCAACCTCTGGCGCGAGGACATCCGGCTCCGTCGCACGCTGCCGCTGCCGCTCGGGAGCGGCGCGCTGCCCTGGGTGGCGCCGGCCGACGTGGCCCGCATGGCGATCCGCGCGCTCGAGCAGCCCGGCGTGGAGGCGCCGGTCGTCCGCGGCCCGGCCGCGTGCACCGGCGCCGAGGTGGCGGCCGCGCTCTCCCGCGCCGTCCGGGCCGCCCTCGCGAGCGAGCGCTTCGCGTCGCGCAGGTTCGAGGAGATCGATCGCGATCACGACCGCGCGCTCAGCGAGGACGAGCTCCTGCCCTACCTCACCGGGCTCGGGATCCCGGCCGACGAGGCGAGGGCGCTGCTCGTGGCCGCGGACACGACCGGGGACGGGACCCTCGATTTCGAGGAGTTCACCGCCGGGTTGCGGGGGCCGCTCGACAACCTGGTCCAGCAGCTGCTCCGCGAGGACACCTTCGAGATCCGGTACGTCGACACGCCGGCGGACGCGGCCGTCGCGGCGCTGGTCCAGGCGGGCCTGCGGCGGGCGGCGGCCGAGGCGCTAATCGAGGGCTGGGCGAGCGTGGCCGCGGAGGGGATCCCCGAGGGGCCCGACGAGGCCTGGCTCGAGCTCCCGCCCGCGAGCGTCGACGCGTGGGCCGAGCGGCACGCGCTCGACTACGTCAACGTCCACCTGCTCCCCGGGCAAGGGCTCCTCGCGCAGCGCGAGGCGGTCGTCGAGGACGGCGCCGCGATGGGCGCGCTGGCCGGCAAGCAGGCCGCCGTCTCGTCGATCGTGGACAGCGGCGGCCGGATCCTCACGCTCTTCCGCGCGCTCGACGGGAGCGGCGTCTCGGCGCGGTGGCTCGACGCGCCCGCCGCGAGCCTCCGGTGGGTGACGTGCGGGGACCGCGACAGGCGCCGCGCCCTGCTCGTGTCGAGCGGGCAGCTCGCGGGGCTGCACGTGGAGGGCGAGTGGCAGGGCCTGCCCTCGGCGATGCGGCAGCTCATGGCGCGCGCCCCGCTGCCCGGCTGGCAGCTCGCGACGTTCCGGGAGCTCGGCGAGCTGAAGCTCGAGCAGCCCGCGGCGCTGTACGAGCCGAACGAGGTCGTGTGCAACTGCGCCGGGGTCAAGCGGGGGCAGATCGCGGGGCTCATCGAGGCCGGGTGCGCGACGGTGGCCGAGCTGTCGGAGCGGACGCGGGCGGGCCAGATCTGCGGCGGCTGCGTCCCGGCGATCGAGGAGATGTTCGGCGGGTCGAGCCTGGTGCAGGCCGAGGTGAAGGGGGCGCGGGAGCTCGCCCCCGGGATCTTCCAGATCGCGCTGTCGCCGGTCGGCGGCGCGCCGGCGGCGTCCGTGCCCGGGCAGCACGTGCTCGTGCAGGGCTACCTCGATCGGCGCTGGGTGGCGCGCGCGTACACGCTCTCGGCGCCGGCGCGCGCGGGCGGCGACTACGAGATCACGGTGAAGCGCGAGGAGCTCGGGGTCTTCTCCCGGTGGCTGTGCGAGCGCGCCGCGGCCTCGCTGCTGCGCGCCTCGGCGCCGCGGGGCGGCTTCGTCCTCCCGGCGCCGCCCGTGGAGCGGGTGGTGTTCCTCGCGGGCGGCATCGGCGTCACGCCGGCGATGGCGATGCTGCGGGCGCTCGACGGGAGGGCCGACCGCCCCGACGCGCGGGCGTTCCTTCTGGACTGGTCGGCGTCGCGCGCCGCCGACTTCCTCTATTTCGAGGAGGAGCTGCGCGCGATCGCCGGCCGCACGCCCGGCGTCGCGTTCCGCCTGCGCGCGACGCAGGCGGAGGGGCGGCTCTCCGGGGAGGACGTGGTCGAGCTGTACCCGTACCGGCCGGGCTCGCGGGCGCTCGTGTGCGGGCCCGAGGGCTTCATGCGCGACGCGCACGAGCACCTGCGCGCGGCGGGCTGGCCGGCGGACGCCATCCAGCGGGAGCTGTTCACCTCGAACGTCGACGCCGCGGGCACGATCCGGCAGGCGCCGCTCCGGCGGGCCGGCGCCGTTCGTGGGGCCGGCGGGGTCTGTCCGGTCGAGCACGGGTCGTTTCACCTGACCCCGACGGCGCCCGCGGCGGCGCTGACCGAGGCCGAGGCGTTCCTGCGCCAGTGCTACGCGGAGCTCGGCGTGCCCTCTGCCGTGGACGAGCGCTGGCAGGAGGTGCGGGCGAGCCTGGAGAAGCACGGGACCTACGCGCACCTGCCCGACGAGCTCGCCTACGGGGCGCGGCTTGCGTGGCGGAACAGCTCGCGGTGCATCGGGCGCTTCTTCTGGTCGACGCTCCACGTGCGCGACCTGCGGCACCTGACGACGGAGGAGGAGATCTTCCAGGCGCTGGTCGAGCACCTCGATCTGGCGACGAACGGGGGCGACATCCGGGCGACCATGTCGGTGTTCCGGCCGGGGGAGCCGCGGATCCGCATCTGGAACGGGCAGCTCGTCCGCTATGCGGGCTACCGGCTCCCGGAGGGGGGCATCCTGGGCGATCCGGCGAACGTGGAGCTGACGGACCAGGCGCTCTCGCTGGGGTGGCCGGGCGGGGAGCGGACGCGGTTCGATCTGCTGCCGCTGATCATCCAGATCGGCGACGCGCGGCCGCGGTGGTTCGAGCTGCCGCGGGAGCGGGTGCTCGAGGTCCCGATCGAGCACCCGCGGCACGCGTGGTTCGCCGAGCTCGGGCTGAAGTGGCACGCGCTGCCGGCGGTTTGCAACCTGGCCCTCGATCTCGGCGGGATCCACTACACGGCGGCGCCGTTCAACGGCTTCTACATGGGGACCGAGATCGGCGCGCGCAACCTGAGCGACGTGACGCGGTACAACCAGCTGCCGCTGATCGCGGATCGCCTCGGGCTGGACCGGTCGCGCAGCGACACGCTGTGGCAGGACGCCGCGCTGGTCGAGCTGAACATCGCGGTGCTGCACTCGTTCCGGCAGGCGAAGGTGCGGATGCTCGACCACCACACGCTCTCGGAGTACTTCAAGAAGTTCGAGCAGCAGGAGCGGCAATGCGAGCGCCCGGTCTACGCGGACTGGTCGTGGATCGTGCCGCCGATGTCGGCGTCGACCATGGCGGTGTTCCACACCAACATGGAGAACAAGATCCTGAAGCCGAACTATCTTTATCAGGACGATCCGTGGAAGGAGCGGAAGGGGTAGTCGAGGGCGGGATCGGGCGCGTTTCGTGGTGCCGGCGGGGTTTCCCGATTGGGCCGGCGGCGGTCTGGTAACCTCCGCGCGCGATGATGGACGACGAGGAGCTCGCGGCGCAGCGCATCGGCACGCGGATCGGCACGTGGAGGGTGGAGCGCGTGCTCGGGGCTGGCGGGATGGCGAGCGTCTTCCTCGGACGGCGCGCGGACGGGCAGATCGCGGCGGTGAAGGTCCTGCACCCTTCCCTGAGCCAGATCGAGGAGCTGCGGAAGCGCTTCCTGCGCGAGGGCCCGATCGGCAGCGCCCTGGCCGCGGTCGGCCCGCTCTGCGAGGGGCTGCCGCTCGTGCTGGAGTCGGGCGTCGCGGACGACGGGGCCGCCTACCTGGCGATGGAGGTGCTCGAGGGCGAGACGGTCTTCGACCGCATGGCCCGGGCGGGGACGCTCCCGGTGGGCCAGGTGATGGCGCTGGCGGAGCGGGTCCTCGATGTGCTCGTCGTGGCGCACGCGCACGGCGTGGTTCACCGGGACATCAAGCCTGAGAATCTGCACGTCGGGAACGACGGGCGGGTGAAGGTGCTCGATTTCGGGATCGCGCGCGTGCTCGATCCGCTGCCTTTCGGGATGGGGGAGCTGCCGGAGAAGACGGCCACGAGGACGGGGGTGGCGCTCGGCACGAGCGAGTACATGGCGCCCGAGCAGGCGACGGGGATGGTCCGCGAGATCGACGGCCGGACCGACGTCTTCGGCCTGGGCGCCACGATGTTCCGTCTGCTCTCCGGCCGCGCGATCCACGGCGACGTCGCCGACGCGCGCCTGCTCATCGCCGCGGCGACGGAGCGGGCGCCGTCGCTCGCGCCGTGTGCGCCGGACGTGCCCTCCGAGGTGTGCGACGTCGTGGATCGCGCCCTCGCGTTCCACAAGGTCGAGCGTTATCCCGACGCGGCGACGATGCGCGCCGACGTCCGCGCGGTGCGGGCGGGCCGCCTGCCGCCGTACGTGGTCGCCGTGGAGGAGGGCCGGATCTCGGCGGGGGCCCCGCTCCCTCGCCGCTGAGGGCGCCCGCCGCGCGGCGGGCGCCCTGTCCGGCTCGCGACGCGCGTCAGCGGCGGCCGCAGCGGAGGTGGCCGTTGTCGTTATGGATGTCTCCGGCGCACCGCCGGAAATCGACCATGCGCGTCCTGTGGTAGTGCCCCCTCCGGTCCTTGCACCTCGCGTGCAGCGTGCCTCGTTCCGTTCGGACGTCCCTGCACGTCTTGAGATAGGAGCCCTCCGGCGGCCGTCGTTGCGCTTGCGCCAACTCGGTGCTGGACAGCACGGCAGACAACGAGAGCGCGCCGAGGACCAGCGCGACGAGCGAACTTTTCATGATTCCCCCCTTGATGCACCGCCTTCGGAGCGATGCTCGGGATCTCATGGGGCGCGCCATTGGAAGCCGCAATCCTGCTGGAGCTGCGAGGGATCAAGGCATGAACGTGAAGAATTGAACCACAGAGGGTACAGAGGAGAGGGGAGAATGGGGAGGGGAAAGAGCAGGGGGAGAGAGGAATGCTAGACCTCTGTTCCTTGATCTCTCTGTCCGCTGTGCCTCTCTGTGGTTCAATTCTCTCTTCGTCTGCCTCGGCGTCGAGCCGTTTTTCTCGCGTCGGGGGCGTGATATGCGGGGACCGGCAGAAGGGGGCGAGAGATGACGGCGTCGCGCAGCTCCTGGTCGGAGCGGGGCCTTCGCACGCCTATACCGAGGATCTCGATGCCATCCTCTCCCTGGAGATCGCCGGCGACGTCCTCTGCCTGTACAATGTGGTGGCCGCGGAGCTGCCGCCGCTCGACGAGATCCTCCGCCGGCTGCAGGCGCGGGTGCGGCGCGTGGAGCTCTTCGCGTGCCCGGACGCGTTCGGCATGACGGCGGCGGAGCCGCACGTGTTCGTGGATGGCGACGACGCCCTCGGCGGCGCGGGGGCGGTGCGGCTCACGGTGCGCGGGCCCTTCCCGGAAGGGCCGCTCATGCTGCCGCGGCCGTTCCGGTGCTGAGCGCCGGCGGCGCCGCTCAGCGCAGGGCCTGAGATGCGCTGGGCGCGGTGAGCGCCTGCGCGTGCCACCGCTCCAGCGTCGCCAGGTCGGCGCAGGCTTCGATGCGCGCCGCATCCTCCGGGGTGAGCTCGAGCTGCCGGTGTGCGAGCACCCGGCGCAGGGCCGCGCGCGCCTCGTCGAGGCGGCCCTCGAGCCGACCCTCGTCGACCAGACGCTGCTTCATCCTGGGATTGGCCGAGAGCAGGACTTCCAGGATGCGGTCCTGGCGCGCGTCGATCTCAGGGTCGCCGGTCCTGGCGAACCGCCACAGGAGCTCCTCACGGGCCGTCGTCGACATGGGCAGGTACTGTAGCATGGACAGCACCCATTCAAGCGGCCGGCGCGGCGCCACCCAGCGGGCAAACTGGTCGAGCGGCGGCCCAGAGCGGGCGACCAGGAACGGCACCAGCTCGTCGCACAGCGGCAGCTCGTTCGCCGCCACCCACACGAAGCAGCGCCCCAGCGGCTCCACGAAGTAGCAGCCAGGAGCAAAGCGCACCGGGTGGCGCGCCTGCCTCAGCCACTCCGGAACGTGCGGCGCCGCCAGCCAGAGCGGCGTTTCGCCCGGCCAGGACGGAGATCGCTCCTCGACCCGCTGCACCTGCCTGGCCTGCCGGCGAAGCAGGGCCCGCTCCACCGCGCTCATGTCCAGGTGGTCCCCCGCGAGCTTCAGCTCCACCACGATTTCCTCGTACGTTTGCGCCGCCGGCCAGGGGGCCGGCAGGTGCGCGAGGAGGCCCGGGCGGCGAATCGCGAGCAGGCCGTCGGCCTGCACCTTCTCCAGCCTGATCTCGGGCGGGTCTCGCCACATCACCGCTCCCTCCGTGACCCGCTCGGTCTCTTCGGCAAATGTCCGCTTCGCGAACAGGTCCGGCTGACCCATCGTAGGCCGGGCGGTAGCAGACCGTGAGCGCCGCAGCCAGCGTCATTTGCAGAAGGTATTGCCACGGGACAGTGTTTCAGAATGAAGCACAGCGACGGCTGCAATCCTCGAACGAAAACGACGCTGTCCCCGTAAGTCGTCTGGCAGGCACGCCGCCGAGATCGCGCTCGACGCCGGCAGCGCCCTTATCCGCTTCCCGGCGCTGCGCCCGCGACAAAGCTCGCCGCCTTCACGAGATCCGCCTGGAAATGCGACCGCGCCGCCGCGCGCCGCGCGCGGAGCCGCCTCTTCGCTTTGATGACGCATGATGAGCGGTGACGAGCGGATGGGTTTCCTCGTCTGATCTCGCCCGCCTTGCTGAGCCTGTGTTACTCCGGAGGGGTGCGCGCCTCGTTCCCGATCTCGATCACCCTGTCGATCACGTCGGCCGTCGCCGGCCTGAGCAGCGCCAGTTGCGCCGACGATGCCGCTCCCGCGGCGGGCAGCTCGCCGGGCACAGGCAGCATCGGCGGTAGCAGCAGCGTCGGTCCCGGCAGCGGCGGCCTCGGCGGCGGCGGCGCCCCCGGAGCCTCGTCCGGGTCGCTCGACGCCGGGACGTCCAGCTCGGCCGGCGCGGGGGGAGGGGAGGCGGGCCAGCTCGACAGGTTCGGGGTCGCGATGCTGCGGCCCACGCTGCCCTCCGGCAAGGCGTGGTTCTCGACCTGGGACAACGGGGCCGCGCGCACGTTTACAGGGATCGACCCGGCCGACACCTGGTTCGACGCCGACCACGGCGACGCCTCGTATGACACCGACGGCCAGGGCATCCTCAAGATCAGCGGCAGGGTTCCGAGGATGTACGTGCACGACCCCGCCCTCGAAGACCAGTGGCGCGACGTCGAGGTGACGATGTACTTCCTGCGCGCCGACGACGACGGGACGCCTTATGGAGGGCTCGTCGCCATGGCGCGCACCAACCACGGCACGATCGGCGACGAGGATGTCGACAAGTGCGACACGCGCGGGATCGCTGCACGCATGCGCTACGACGGCAAGATCGATTTCGAGAAGGAGACGAACCACCCCGCTTCGACGGCCATCCTCAGCAGGACGTACTGGGAGGGCGGCATGCCGGAGCAGGTCTGGATCGGGTACAAGCAGCTCGTCTATGACCTTCCGAACGGCGATGTGAAGCAGGAGCTCTGGATCGATGAGACCGACGGCGCGAACGGCGGCACCTGGGTGAAGATCCTCGAGCACGTCGACCAGGGGACCGACTTCGGCGCGGGGGGCGAGCCCTGCCAGCAGGGCATCGACGCCGCGATGAGGCTCACCCGGGAGCCGACCCGCCCGGGCTCGGAGACGGGAAAGCCCAACATTACCGTGTATTTCCGGAGCGACGGCGTACTGACCGACGGGCTCCTCTACAAGAAGGGCAGCGTCCGCGAGATCGTGCCCTGAGCTGCGCCCGGTCGCGCGGGCGGCGCTCGCGACGCCGCCCGCCTGAGCATCTGGCCGATGGTTCGGGTAGGCTCGGCGCCCTCGTTCACATGATCCGTTCTCGACTGATGATCCTCGCCGCCGCGGTCCTCTGGTCCACCGGAGGAGCTGCCATCAAGCTGATCTCCCTCGACGGGTGGCAGATCATCTCGGGCCGCGCGCTCATCGCGGCGCTGACCTTGAGCCTGGTCATGCCGGGGGCGCGCCGCTGGCCGTCGCGGCACGCGCTCGGCGCCGCGGCGCTCTACGCCGTCACGATGGTGCTGTTCGTGCTGGCCACCAAGCTGACGACGGCGGCGAACGCGATCTTCCTGCAGTCGACCTCGCCCGTATATGTCCTCCTGCTCAGCCCCCGGCTGCTCGGGGAGCGACCCTCTCGCAACGAGAAGCTCGCCGTCCCCGTGTTCCTCCTGGGCCTCGGGCTCTTCTTCCTGGACCAGCTCTCGGCGGGACAGCTCCTCGGCAACGCCCTGGCGCTCCTCTCCGGGCTCGCGTGCGCGTTGTGCCTCATGAGCTTCCGTGCGTTCCCGGACGACCACGCCGCGGTGCTCGTCTCGGGCAACCTCCTCGCGTGCCTCTGCGCGCTCCCGATGGCGCTGGCCGGCGCCGCCCGCCCGGGGCCGCTCGACCTCGGGCTCCTGACGTTCCTGGGTGCGGTCCAGATCGGCCTGTCGTACGCCCTGTTCTCCCGCGGCGTGCGTCACACGCCGGCCGTCGAGGCCTCGCTGCTGGCGCTCGTGGAGCCGGTGCTCAACCCCATCTGGGCGCTCCTCTTCGTCGGGGAGCGCCCCGGGCTCTGGTCGACCGCGGGCGGCGCCATCATCCTCGGCGCCACCGTGTGGCGGACCCTGCAGGTGGCCCGCGCCGCGCCCCCGAGGGCGCCGCTGCCGAGCTCACCGGCGTGATCCCCGGCCGGAGGGCGAGGATTTCGATGAAATGAGGTTGGCCGGACGGCGCAGGCGCGTCTCGAGCGCGAGGTGACGATGGTTCTCCTGCGCGCCGACGACGACAGGGCGGCGCCAGAATCCTGCGTGACGCCGGGATGGCGCAAAATGGTAATCCGACGAGCCTTCACGCAGGGCGCGGCTTCGCCGATCTTGATGCGATGAACCTACGTCTTCTTTCAGCTTTGACGCTCGCGATCGCGCTTCCTGCATCCGGGTGCTCGGACGCCGGCTCCGATCCTGGCGACTCCGGCGCCGGCGCCGGCTCCGGCTCCGGGGGCGCCGGCGGCGACGACGAGGGCGGTCCCGGGGAGATCGCCGGCGGCGGCGGGGGGAACGGGCTCTCGAGCGCGGTGAGCGTGATCATCACGGCCGACAACGCGTATGGCTTCGGCTACGGGACCGGCGACGAGCTCCTGAGCTACTTCGGAGGCATCGAGAACAACCTCGCCGGGGAGATCTTCTCCTGTCCCATCGGCAACGGGCCCGAGTCGTACACCGTGCCGGCGGAGTCCGCGAACGCCGGGCACTACCTCTACATCATCACGTACGCCGACAAGCTCACGACCCAGGGCGTGATCGGCCAGTTCTTCCGCGAGGGGGCCGAGCCCGTCTTCACCGGCAACGGCGGGTGGGAGGTCTGCGCGACGGGCGAGGACTACGACCTCGGCTCGCACGGGCCGACGCTGGAGACCATCAACCAGCAACTCGCGCGCTGCAACCGCGGTGACCTCGACCCGCAGACGAGCAGCGCCGGCTGGGTGACGACCGAGGCGTCCGCGCACGGCCACGTCGTGTTCGGCGAGGCGAACGACACCCCTCGCACGGACCCGGAGCCCGGCAACGAGTTTCCCATCGTCTGCGGCATCGACGAGGAGGCCCGGTGGATGTGGTACGAGTGGGAACCGGACCGCAGCACCGGCAGCCCGTTCCTGTGGCCCAGCGGCAGCGCGGGCAACGTCACCAAGGATTTCCTGATCTTCCGCCTCGGCGCCGAGCTCATCCCCGAGGTGCCGCGCTAGCGACGCTCGGCGAGTTCATCGTGCTGGCGCCCGTCTTCCGGGGTCGCGCTCGCGCTGTGCGTGAGGGGGCTCCGCGCGACCTCGCGCCGGGGCAGGGGGCGCGCGGCGGAGAGGGGGAGGGGGCCTCGCTGGGGAGGATCAGGCCTGCCGGACGGCGCAGGCCGCCGCAGGCGCCGCGTCGCGGCCGCCGTCGAGGGCGGCCGCGATCGCCGTCACTTCGCTTCGACCTTCACGTTGGCGTTCGCCTTGAAGCTCGCCTTCGCGCCCGCGCCCCCGTTTCCATCGTCCACGGGCGTGGTCGCCTTCAGATCGAACGACGGCGGCGTGTTGGGGTCGCACTCCGGCGGCGGGCCGAAGCCGTCGGCGTTGAACTTCCACGCGACCGACCCCGAGGCCGACGGATCCTTCCGGATCGCCTTGATCTCCACCTCGTGCTCCCCAGCGCGCGCCGGCGTGCAGTACGAGAGCAGGTAGAAGCGCTTCATGTGCGCCTCGATCTTCGCCGCGATCTTGTCGAACGACTCCTTGACCTTGGCCTGGTCCGCCGCGAGCTCGGTCCCGTCGCGCCCGATCTCGTCGAGCCGCGCCTTCTCGATCTCGGCGCCGACGCCGACGACGAAGATCTGGTAGTTCGCGTAGTCTTCCTTGTCGAGCTCCTTGAGCATGTCCTGACGGCTCACGCGGTTCGCGCGATCCGTGCCGTCCGAGAAGACGACGAGCGTGCCGAACTTGAGCGGCCGCCGGTCCCGGTCGAGCTGCTTCTTGAGCTCCCGGATGCCCTCGACCACGCCGCCGTGGAGGTTCGTCGACGTGTCCTTGGGCTTGTAGCTCCGGAGCCCCTCGAGCCCGCCCTGGACCGAGCCCTGCGCCTCGGTGAACGGGACGACGGAGTGGATTTTTGCCTCGCCGTCGAACGCGTAGACGCCGACCTTCTGGCTCTTGCCGACCCGATCGCTGAACGACTGCGCGGCGTCGACGAGGGCGTCGGCCTGGCCGGACTCGGTGATGCTGCCGCTCATGTCGACGAGCAGCATCGTGTACATGACGGCCGCGACCTCGGGGTTCTGGATGGTCTGCTTGCTCTCGAACGTCGAGACGAGGTCGCCGTCCTCGTAGATCTCGAAGTCCTCGGCCGTGAGGCCGCCCACCGGGTCGTCCTCGCCGGCGTCGACGCTGAAGAACACCCAGACGTTGTTCGGCTTCTTCTGGGCGGAGTTGATCCGGGTGACCCGCAGCCCGCCGCCGCAGGCCACGCTCGACAGGGCGAACAGGGCGGCGAGCAGGATCCGGAACGCTGGAGAACAAAGGAGGATTTTCACGCGCGCGATTAGCGCGCATCGGACGCCGCGCTGTCAATTCGCTGCCGCAGCCGGGCGGCCGGCGCGACGGCCGGGCGCGGCCGCGGCGCGGGCAGGGCGGCGCTTTCCCTCTCCGGAGGCTCCCCGGAGACCCGGCCCCGCGCGGCCGCCCCGCCGATCCGCGCCGGGAGGCGCTCGCGCCGGTTTACACCGGGAAGGAGTCCGCCGTACATAGGCCGGCGCGCCTCCGAGGAGCGCGTGCGCCGCCGCCGGACCGTCAGCGAGTTGCTCCTCCCCGGCGGATTTCCGTTACCCTGTCGCCGACATGGCACGCATCCTGATCGTCGAGGACTCGCCGGCAATGCGAGCGTACGTACGCTCGACGCTCGAGGACTGCGTGCTGGGGCTCGCGGGCGACGTCGATATCGTCGAGGCGATGAACGGCTTCGACGCGCTCCGGCTCCTGCCGCGCGGCGCGTTCGACCTCGTCATCACCGACATCAACATGCCCGACATCAACGGGCTCGAGCTCATCCGCTTCGTCCGGCAGAGCGACCGCTACCGCCGCGTCGGCATCCTCATCATCTCGACGCAGGCGGCCGAGCGCGACATCCAGCGCGGGCTCCGCCTCGGCGCCGATCGCTTCCTCGCGAAGCCGTTCACGCCCGAGGCCCTGCGCGACGCGGTGGTCGCCTGCCTCGACGGGCGCGCCCAGCTCGCCGAGCCCGACGCCTCGCCGCCGGCCGATCGCGAGGACGGCGGAGCCCCGCCGCCCGCCGGCGCCCCGGAGCCGGTGACCCGCACGAAGCAGCCCGGCTCCGGCGAGGAAGGCGGCGGCTGATGGTCGACAGCGGCGATCGAGCGCGAGAAGAGTTCTTCTCCGAAGCGCAGGAGATCGTCGAGGGGCTCGGGCGCGACCTCCTCGCGCTCGACGAGGCGGTGCGGACCAACAAGGTCGACCCCGACGTCATCAACGACGTCTTCCGCGCCGTGCACACCCTGAAGGGGCTCGCCGGGCTCTTCGGCGCGACCCGGATGGCCACGCTGTCGCACGAGCTCGAGGAGCTGCTCGACAACCTGCGCCTCGGCCGCATCGAGATCAGCGCGTCGGTCCTCGATCTCCTCTTCCGCAGCGTCGAGCTCTACGGGCGCATCCTCCAGAACGAGAAGGACGGGCGCGACGCGCCCATGCCCGAGGTCGACGACCTCCTGCGCCAGCTCCACCAGGACGCCGGCCCGAGCGCCGCCGGCCTCCCGGACGACAACTACGACCTCGATCCGGGGCTGCTCTCCGTGCTCACCGAGTACGAGGAGCACCGGCTGCGCACGAACATCGCGAGCGGGATGACCCTGTTCCGGCTCCGCGTTCAGTTCCACCTCGCCACGATCGACCAGGCCCTCGACGACCTGAAGATCACCGCGAAGCCGTACGGCGAGATCATCACCTACCTGCCGACCGGCGCGGGCGCGGACCAGGACTCGATAGAGCTCGACATCCTGATGGCGTCGCGCGCGCCGCTCGAGGAGCTCCAGCGCGCCCTGCACCAGGCCGGCGCCGTGGTCGAGGAGATCCCGCGGCGCAACAACAACGGGCACGGCCGCGTCGCCCCGCCGGGCATGCCGTCGATGTCCGCGGCGCTGCGCGGCGGCGCGCCGACGGGCGTGTCGCGGGCCGTCGACCTGACCGGCTCGATGCAGGCGAGCCCGCCGTCGAGCGCGCGCGGCGGCCGCAAGGGGGAGCTCAGCTCCATCCGCTCGGTCGCCCAGACGGTGCGGGTCGACATCCACAAGCTCGACCGGCTGATGAACATCGTCGGCGAGCTCGCCCTCGTCCGATCGGCGCTCGGCCGCCTCGTCGAGCGGCTCCGCGCGGCGCCGACCGAGCGCGAGCTCTCCCTCGATCTCCACCGGCTCCAGCGCACGTTCGACCGGCACCTCGCCGCCATGCAGGCGGGCATCCTCGAGGTCCGGATGGTCCCGCTCGGGCAGGTCTTCGACAAGCTCGCCCGCGTCGTGCGCCAGATCAGCCGCGACGCCGACAAGCTCGTGAACCTCGTCATCACGGGCGCCGAGACCGAGGTCGACAAGCTCATCGTCGAGGAGCTCAGCGACCCGCTCATGCACATGATGCGCAACGCCATCGACCACGGCATCGAGTCGAAGAGCATGCGCGAGGCGGTGGGCAAGCCGGCGGTCGGCACGATCGCGCTGAACGCCTTCCAGAAGGGCAACCACGTCGTCATCGAGATCGAGGACGACGGCAAGGGCATCGACGTCGACAAGCTGCTCGACGCCGCCCTGCGCCGCGGGGTGATGACCCCGGAGGACGCGCGCACCACGAGCTACCGCGAGGTCCTGAACCTCATCTTCCAGCCGGGCATCTCGACCAAGACCGACGTGAGCGAGATCTCGGGGCGCGGCGTCGGGATGGACGTCGTGAAGACGAACATCAGCAAGCTCGGCGGCGTCATCGACGTGCACAGCGAGCCCGGCATCGGCACCAAGATGACGGTGACGCTGCCGATCACGCTGGCGATCATCAGCGCGCTCATCGTCCGGGTCGCCGACCGGCTCTTCGCGATCCCGCTGACGAACGTGCAGGAGGCGGTCGCGCTCGACGAGAGCACGGTGCGCCAGATCGACGGCCGCGAGATGATCACGCTGCGCAACAGCACGCTCCAGCTCTGCTACCTCGCGCGGCTCTTCGGCCTGAACGAGGAGGAGGAGCTCAGCGCGCGCATCGCCGGCCTGCTCGGCGGGGCGCGCGGCGGCTCGGCGGCGCGGGCCGCCGTGTCCGGCGGGCGCCGCGGCGAAGGACGCGCGACGCTCGGGCTGCAGGGGGGGAGCAAGCGCAAGTACATCGTGGTCGCGTCGGTCGGCGCGCGCCGGCTCGGGCTCGTCGTGAGCACGCTCATCGGCCAGCAGGACGTCGTCATCAAGGCGCTCGGCCCGTCGCTCTCGTCGGTGCGCGGCTTCTCCGGCGCCACGGAGCTCGGCGACCAGCGCATCGCGCTCGTCCTCGACGCCCCGGCGCTCATCGAGGAGATCCTCCACGGCGGCGACAGGCAGCGCAACGACCCGCGGAGCACCCATGGCTAACCTCTCCCGAAGGCCCGCCCGGATCCCCGTCTCGAAGAGGAACCCGCGCGCGCAGGCGAGCGGCCCGCGGACCGAGTACCTCGCGTTCACGCTCGCGGGCGACACCTACGCCGCGCCCGTCTCGCTCGTGCGCGAGATCCTGAAGCCGCCCCCGCTCACGCCGGTGCCGCGCGCGCCGGACTCGACGATGGGCATCGTCAGCGTGCGCGGGCAGCTCGTGACCGTCATCGATCTGCGGCGGCGGATGCGGCTGCACGAGGGCGCGCCGCAGCGGCGGGCGCGCATCCTGCTCGTCGACGCGGCGAATGGCGAGACGCTCGGCCTCTTCGTCGACGAGGTCCAGCAGGTCTACCGGCTCGCCGACGCCGAGATCGAGCACGCCGCGACGGCGCTCGGGGGCGACGTCGCGGGCCACATCGCCGGCATCGCCCGGCCCATGCACGGGGCGAGCGCGTCGGACGGCACCCAGGGCGAGGCGCAGCCGCGCGTCATCATCCTGCTCGACCTGCAGGCCATACTCGCGTCCTAACGGACAATCGTCCGCGCCCGGGCGGCTCGTAGAGCCCGGGCGCCCGGAGGCTCAGATGCCGTTGACTGGAGAGCGCAGCCGTCCCGACCCGCACAAGAGCCTCGTCGGCTTTGTGGTCGGCGACGTGCAGTACGCGATCGACATCACGCGGGTGCGCGAGATCGTGAATCCGCTCGAGGTGACCACGCTGCCGCACACGCCCCAGGAGGTCGCCGGCGTCGCGAACCACCGCGGCGAGGTGGTGCCGGTGATCGAGCTCCGCGTGCGCTTCGGGCTGCCTCCGGTCGAGCCGAGCCGCAGCACCAAGTGGATCCTGGTCGACGTGGGGACGCACACGGTGGGGCTCGTCGTCGACGCCGTGACCGAGGTCTTCGGGACGAGCGGCGACTACCGGCCGACGCCGCCGGTGGGCGGCAGCAGCGATCTGCGCGGCATCGTCGGGGTGACGACCCACGACGAGCGGATGATCTTCGTGCTCGACGTCGGGCGCTTCATCGAGCTCGCGCTCGCGCTCGCCGCGTCGGGCGCCCTCCTGGAGGCGCCGTGAGCCGCGCGTTCGACGATCTCGGCCCGTACGGGGGCCCGCGCGTGAGCGACGCGGGCCCCTGGCCGACCGAGCCCGAGTCCATCTCGCCCAGCGTGCGCAGCACGCCGATGCCGATCGCGGCGCTCGCCACGGCGCTCGCCGCGGACGACGCCGAGGAGCGCCGCCAGGCCGCCGCGCGGCTCGGCCGGGCCGACGTCGCGGAGGCGCTGCCGCTCCTCCTGCGCGCGCTCGGGGATCCCGACTGGCGCGTCCGCAAGGAGGCGACCTACGCCTGCCACCGGCTGATCCAGGCCTCGTCGCCGCCGGCCGCCGAGGGCGAGCGGCCCGCTGCCCCGCCGGGCGGCGCCGAGGGCGAGCGGCCGTCCGCGGCGCGGGTCCTCGTCGGCGCGCTCCTCGACGCGCTGCGGACCAGCGACGACGTGGGCCTCAGGAACGCGGCCATCGAGGTGCTCGGCTACTGCGGCCGCGACGCCACGCCGGCGCTCGTCGGCGCGCTCGCCGAGCTCAAGGGCGACGAGCGCAAGCTCGTGGTCGACGCGCTCGGCCGCACGCGCGACCCGGCGGCGCTCGACGCGCTCTACGCGGCGCTCGCCGAGAAGGACGACAACCTGCGCCAGAGCGCGATCGAGGCGATCGCCGGGATGGGGCTCATCGCGCGCGAGCGGGTGACGGACATCCTGTACGAGCGGCTCGGCGATCGGGATCGCTTCGTGCGGCTGACCGCGCTGAACGGGCTGAACGGCCTCGAGGCGCCGGTGCCGTGGCGGGTGCTGTCGCAGCTCATCGACGACCCGATCCTCCGCTCGGCGGCGCTGGTCGCCGCGGCGCTCGCGGAGAGCCCGGAGGCGCCGCGGGCGCTCGTCACGGCGCTCGCGACGGCGCGCGGCGGCGCGTTCGCGCAGCTCCTCCGGGCGCTCGCGCGGCTCGTCGAGGGGCCGCTCGCGTCGCACGTGGTCGACGCGGTGCGGGCCGCCCCGCAGGAGGTGGGCGCCCGCCTCGTGCAGGCCGCCGCCGCCTCGCCGGGCGCGGGCGCCGCGGAGCCCCCGTCGTGGCGCGGCCTCGGCGCGGATCCGGTGAGCGGGCGCGCGCAGGCGCTCGTGCTCGCGGCGATGGCGCGCGCGCCGGGCGCGGCCGACGCCGCGGTGCAGGCGATGATCGAGCCGGCGCTCGTCGAGACGGCGCAGCGCGCGCTCGGGCTGCTCGGCGGGGAGGCGCTGCCCGCGGTGCTCGCCTACCTCGAGCGGCACATCGATCCCGATCCGGATCTCTGGGAGGGCCTCGACGACGCGACGGCCGCGCTCATCGACGGCGCCGTGGCGATCGCGGAGCAGCGCGGGCGCGAGGGCGCGCCCCCGCCGCAGCCCGCGGCCGACCCGACGCTCGACGAGCTGCTCGGCGCGGTGCGGAGGTCGGTCAAGAGCCCGTCGACGCTCGTGGCGACCAGCGCGCTCTACGGCCTCGCGAAGATCGGGACCGCGGACGATTTCCCGCTCGTCGTCTCGCAGACGCGCGCGATCTCG
Organism: Sorangium sp. So ce836; assembly: GCF_028553905.1. Classification (NCBI taxonomy): domain Bacteria; kingdom Pseudomonadati; phylum Myxococcota; order Polyangiales; family Polyangiaceae; genus Sorangium; species Sorangium sp. So ce836. The sequence goes on from NZ_CP102233.1 coordinate 2,865,588, forward strand.
CTGCCGGTCGCGCGCGCGGCGGAGAGCGCGCTCGCGGGCCTCTCGGAGCGGTACCCCGAGTCGGCGCGCGCGCTCGCGCGCCAGCTGATGCAGGCGGGGGAGACCCACCTCGCGGCGGCGATCGTGATCGAGGCGCTCGGCACGGCGGATCAGGAGGAGATCGCGTTCCTCACGAGCGTCGCGTCGGTCGGGGACGTGCGCGCGCGGCGCGCGGCCGTGACCGCGGTCGCGGCGGCGGCGGGCGTCTCGGCGCTCGAGGTGCTGAGCCTCTCGCTGGCGGACGAGGAGCGCGAGGTCCGGCTCGCGGCGGCGCGCGCGCTCGGCCGGCTGTACGCGTCGCTGTCGGATCGCGCGGGCGACGAGCGGACGCGCGCCCGCGAGCTGCTCTCGCTGGTGCGCGCGTCGGGGGAGCCGGAGCTCGTCGCGGCGGCGGCGCAGGGCGGCGCGCCGTTCCGCTCGGATCCCCCGTGGAGCGAGGCCGGCGACCGGCTGAGCGCGCCCGCCTCGATCGATGGCGGCGAGGGCCCGATGTCCACCTCGGGGATGTCCGGCGGGCCGCCGTCGGGGAAGGTGCTGTGAACCGGCGGCGGGACGACGAGATCCGCCTCTTGCCTGACGAGTTCCAGAGGCTGCGGGACCTGTTCAACAAGCACTGCGGGCTCCAGTTCGGGCCCGAGGCGCGCACGTCGATGGAGCGGCGGCTCCGCGAGCGGGTCGTGGTGCTCGGGCTCTCGTCGTTCGCGCAGTACCACGAGTACCTGCGCTCCCACAGCCGCGGGCGCGCCGAGCTCGACGAGGCGCTGGAGCTCATCACGGTCAACGAGACGTATTTCTTCCGCGAGGACTACCAGCTGCGCGCGCTCATGACCGAGATCGTGCCGATGATCGTCAAGGCGGGGGGCGCCAAGGGCCGGCTGTCCATCTGGAGCGCGGGCTGTTCGACGGGCGAGGAGGTCTACTCGATCGCGATCGCGGCGCGGGAGTCGGGCGCCGCGGATCGCCGCGAGGTGCGCGTCTTCGGCAGCGACATCTCGCGCCGGTGCGTGGTCGCCGCGCGCAAGGGGGTCTACGGCGCCTCGTCGTTCCGCGTGACGCCGCCCGAGCTGAAGCGGCGCTACTTCACGGAGCGGCCGGACGGATTCCACGTGGTGGACGAGCTGCGCGCGCTCTGCCAGTTCGGCCACCTCAACCTGCTCGACTCGTCGCGCGCGGCGGTGGTCGGGCGGGTGGATGTCATCTTCTGCCGCAACGTGCTCATCTACCTGGACGAGGAGTCGCGGCGCCGGGTGATCGACATCTTTTACGAGCGCCTCTCGCCCGGCGGGTTCCTCCTGCTGGGCCACTCCGAGTCGCTCCTGAACGTCACGACCGCCTTCGAGATCGTGCACCTGCGGGAGGATCTCGTGTACCGCAAGCCGGCGGCGACGATGCGCCTCGGGCTCGCGGAGCTCTTCCCGGAGCGCGGGGGCGGCGAGCGCGGGGGCGGCGAGTGGGGGGGCGGTGAGCGCGGGGGCGGCGAGTGGGGGGGCGGTGAGCCGGGGGGGCGGTGAGTGGGAGAACGGTGAGCGTGGCGGATGAGGCGCCGACGAAGTCGAGGCTGCACGGGCGACGGGTGGTCCCATGGCGCTCCTGGTGGGGTAGAATGAACCTCCGGCGGAAGGTTTTGCGCTCATGACATTCGCTCCCCTGCGCGTGCTCGTCGTCGACGACTCCGCGTACAACCGGCGCAACATCGCCGAGATCTTGAGCGGAAGCGACGAGATCGAGGTCGTGGGCAAGGCCGGAGACGGCGACGACGCGCTCCGTCAGGCGGCCCAGCTGAGGCCGGACGCGATCACGCTGGACCTCGAGATGCCGCGCATGGATGGCTTCACCTTCCTCCGCATCCTGATGGCGAGGCAGCCCACGCCGGTCATCATCGTCTCGAGCTACAGCCACAAGGAGAACGTCTTCAAGGCGCTCGAGCTCGGCGCCGTGGACTTCGTGGCGAAGCCGGACCGGCAGTTCACGGCGGACGCGCAGATCCGCAAGGAGATCATCCAGAAGGTCCTGCTCGTGCGCTACCTCCGCCCGCGGTCGCCGATGCCGGCGGCCTCGCCTCCGGCGCGAGCGTCGCAGCCTGCGCTGCTGCGTCCGGTGCAGGAGTCGTCGCGGCTCGGGGTCTCGCTGCGCCACCTCGTGGCGGTCGGCTCGTCGACCGGCGGGCCCACGGCGCTCCTGGAGATCTTCAACCGCATCCCGGATCGCTTCCCCGGCGCGATCTTCATCGCGCAGCACATGCCGGACAAGTTCACCCGCACGTTCGCGGAGCGGCTCGATCGGAAGGGCGGGCTGCGGGTGGTCGAGGCGCAGAACGGCGACCAGGTGGTGAGCCGCAAGGCCTACGTGTGTCCGGGCCGGATGTGCATGGAGATCGCGGTGACGCCGGGCAGCGGGGTCGGGTTGAGCGGCGACATCCGGATCCGGGTGGGGGCGCCGGCGCCTGGCGACCGGTACGTGCCGAGCGCGGACCGGCTGTTTCGGAGCGTGGCGCAGGTGGGCGGCAGCCGCGCGGTGGGCATCATCCTGACGGGGATGGGGGACGACGGGGTGAACGGCGCGCGGGCGATCCGCGCGGCCGGGGGCACGGTGGTGGCCGAGAGCGAGGACTCGGCGGTGGTCTACGGCATGCCCGGGGCCGCGGTGCGCGCGGGGGTCGTGAACGAGAGCCTGCCCTTCACGGCGATCGGCGACTTCATCGCGCTCCTCTCCTAGGCGGCAGCCGGGGATCCGCGGAAGCCCGAAGAGAAATTGAGCCACAGAGGACAGAGATGCTTCCGTCCCCTCTCTGATCCGAGCTCCGAGCCCTCTCCGATCCGAGCCCTCTTTCTCTCTCCTCCTCCCTCTCTCTTCCCTCTGAGCCCTCTGCGCCTCTGTGGTTCAAAATCTCTCTCTTCATCACACCCCCGCCGGTGCGATGTGCGCCAGCCCCCCGTCTCGTGGACGGTTCGCGGCCGTTCCGCCTGACTGCCAAAGTTGACCCCTCGGGCGCATCGTGAGACAGGTCGGTCGCTGACATGCGGATCCGACGCGCCGCACGCAGGCTTGTCTGTCTTGGCTGGATGGCCGCCCTCTCGGGCGTCGCTCTCGACGGCCTCGCCGCGCCCCCGGCGGCCGAGCCGGCCAAGGCCGAGGCGAAGAGGGATGCGGCGGCCGGCGGCAAGGCGGACCGGCCGGAGGCGAAGAAGGCCGGCGCGGCGGAGGCCACGCCGGAGAAGCCCGCGCCGGCCAGGCCCGCCGCCGCGTCGAGCAGCAAGGCCGGCGCGAAGCGCGTGGCCGCCAAGACGCCGGCCAAGCCGGCGGCGCGATCGAAGGCGCCGAAGAAGGGCGCGGCCAAGATCACGCGCAAGCCGGGGGAGCCCGGCGCGCCGGACGAGGCCGCGCGCCGGGTCATCGCGGGCACCGCGACGCCGGCGGGGGCGAGCGTCGCCGAGTCGCCCGAGCTCCGCACCATGCGCGAGATCGACCTGGCCCTGTTCCCCGGCGCGACCCCGAGCGCCGGCCCCGCGTGGCCGGTCGACGGCACGCTCCTTCTCGGCGGGGGCGAGCCGCGCCTCGAGGCCTCCGGCCTGCCGCCCGCGGGGCTGCCCGTGCCGCCGCCGCAGGCCGAGGAGACCCGCGACATCTCCTGGCTGCGGCAGCTCGAGCTGCCCGAGATCCCGGTCCGCTGGGACGGCCGGGTCGTGCGCTACCTCGAGTACTACAAGGACGACCCGCGCGGCCGCTCCGCCGTGGTCTCCTGGATCAAGAAGAGCGGCCGCTACGGCGCCGCCATCCGCCGTGTCCTCCGCGAGCAGGGGCTCCCGGAGGACCTGCTCTGGCTCTCGCTCGTCGAGAGCGGCTTCGACCCGACCATCCACTCTCCGGCCGGCGCGGCCGGCCTCTGGCAGTTCATGCCCGAGGGCGCGCGCATCTATGGCCTCACCGTCGATCGATGGGTCGACGAGCGCCTCGACCCGGAGCGCTCCACCCTCGCGGCGGCGCGGTACCTCTCGGATCTGCGGCGGCGCTTCGGCGGCTGGGAGCTCGCGTTCGCGGCCTACAACATGGGGTACGGCGGGCTGCTCGCGTCGATCCGCAAGTACAACACGAACGACTTCTGGGAGCTGTCGCGGCTCGAGGCGGGGATGCCGCTCGAGACGGCGCTCTACGTGCCGAAGATCCTCGCGATCGCGATCGTGGCGCGGAACCTGAAGGTGTTCGGCTGCGACGAGGTCGAGCTCGATCCGGCGGTGACGTTCGACAAGATCTCGCTCGGCTCCGGGGTGTCGCTGCAGTCGGTGGCGTCCGCGGTCGGGGCGGGGGCGCCGGAGATCGAGGCGCTGAACCCGCAGCTCGTGGCGAAGCGCACGCCGCCGCTGCCGGTGGACGCGAAGGAGCTGGCGCGCTGGGAGGTCCGGGTGCCCGCGGGCGCGGGGGCGCGCGCGGCGAAGGCGATGCCGAAGCTCCTGGAGCGCGAGCCGAAGCTCGAGCGATACCTGGTCCGCTGGGGCGAGTCGCTCGACGACATCGCGACGTTCCGCGGGACGACGCGGTGGACGCTGCAGACGCTGAACGGCCTGCGGCCCGGCGAGCCGGTGCGCCCGGGGACGCTCCTGTTCGTCCCGGCGGCGGAGGGCGTGGGCGTGGCGGCGGCGGAGCACCTGCTCGCGAACGGCGCGCCGCTGTCGTCGGCGGCGAAGCCGGTCGTGGTGGTCCCGGCGCAGCGCTTCTCGTACGAGGGGCGCCGGCGCGTCTTCTACCGCGTGGTCGCGGGCGACGCGATCCGGGATCTCGCGGCGGTGCTGTCGGTGACGCCCGACGAGATCTGCCGCTGGAACACGCTCTCGCCCGGGGCGTCGCTGCACGAGGGGATGACGCTCCAGCTGTTCGTCCCGAGATCGCAGCGCTACGACGGGGTGTTCCTGCTCGACGAGGCCGACGCGCGCATCCTTCCGGTCGGCTCGGAGGAGTTCTTCGCCCACTTCGAGGGGCTGAAGGGGCGCAAGCGCATCGAGATCGCGGTGCGGGAGGGCGACACGTTCAGCAATCTCGCGAGCCGCTACGGCCTGAGCGTCGGCAGCCTGGAGCGGATCAACCAGCGCTCGAGGCGGAGCCCGCTGATGCCCGGGGATCGGCTCGTGGTGTACGTGCCGACCTCGCTGCCGGACGATCCGCCGCCGGTCGAGCCGCGCGAGCCGCGCGAGGACGAGGTCCGCGTGGCGTCGGCCCCGGCGGCCGGCGCGGTGGACGACGGCGACAAGGCGGCCGCCGCCGTGAAGCCGGCGACGGCCGCCGCGCCCGCCGGGGAGGAGGGCCGCAAGGCGGCCGTCGCCAAGGACGGGAGCAGCGCGCCGGCAGGCGCTGCGGCGGCGGCGGGCGAGACGAAGCCGGCGCGGGCCGAGAAGGCCGAGGCGGGCGAGACGAAGCCGGCGCGGGCCGCCGAGAAGGCCGAGGCGGGCGAGACGAAGCCGGCGCGGGCCGCCGAGAAGGCCGAGGCGGGCGAGACGAAGCTGGCGCGGGCCGAGAAGGCCGAGGCGGGCGAGACGAAGCCGGCGCGGGCCGAGAAGGCCGAGGCGGGCGAGACGAAGCCGGCGCGGGCCGAGAAGGCCGAGGCGGGCGAGACGAAGCCGGCGCGGGCCGAGAAGGCCGAGGCAGGCGAGACGAAGCCGGCGAAGAGCGAGGGGGCGGCGGGCGCGGGCGATCAGGCCGGAGCGGCGCCGGAGGAGAAGAAGACCGCCGACGGCGAGAAGAAGCCGGCGCCGGGCGGCGCGGACGAGAAGAAGCCGGCAGGGCGCGCCAAGGGAGCGCAGGAGAAGCCCGCGGCCGGCGCCGGCACCGCGCTGTGAGGCGCGCCGCCCGGCGGCCCGGGTGAGCTCCTCGCCGCGACCTGGGTGAGCTCTTCCCGCCGGGCACGACGGCCGGCGCCGTGGTCAGGCCTCGCCGGCGGGCCTCCTCAGGCCTCGTCGCGCCCGTGGACGCTGGCCGGCGGGCTCGTCGCTTCCACCGCCGTGAACGGTTCGATGATCTTGTAAGAATGCGATGCGCCTTTAGGCACCGTCCAGGAGTCGCCCGGCTCCAGGCGCACCATCTGCCCCTCGATGTGCAGCTCGGCTCGCCCCGCGATGACGAACCCCACGGTCTCGTAATCGCGCACGGTCGCCGGTTTGGCGTCGCCCGGCGGCTCGCGCTCCCAGAGTCGCATCGAGACCTGGATTCCGGAGGCCAGGTATTTTTGGCCCATCTGGCCTCTCGGGGAGCGGCCGGAGGAGACCTTCATGATGGTTGTGTCGCCCATGTGCGCCTCGCTTTCCTCGCGTCGTTCGCCGGGTTTGGCAGCGAGCGTGGGCGCGATCGTGGGTCCGCGCCCGACACACGCGAATCGGGCTTCTCCTGCTTTCCTGGTCGGTCGTTCGTCGTCCGTCCCTCGCTGCAGAGAACGTATCGCGGCGGGGAGAACTGCTGTAAGATGCCCCGCTCAGGAGGCGCGTCCCGTGGACCTGGGAATCGGATGTTACGTCGCGCGGGAGCAGGCGCATGAGGGAACGGACGGCGCGAGCGCTGGACGGGGGCGCCGGAGGGATGCCGCGGCTCGCCTCGCTCCGCTGGCCGCGTCCGTCCGGGCGTGCTCCGTGATGGCGGGGCGCGCCGCGCTGCCGGAAAGCCGCTGATGTCATCGCCGAAGAGCTCGACGCTGCTCGCCTCCGGCGTGCTGATCGACAAGAAGTACCGGCTCGTGCGCCAGATCGGCGAGGGGGCCATGGGCGTCGTCTGGTCGGCGGTCAACGTGGCGACCGCCCGCGAGGTGGCGTTGAAGCTGATCCACCGCCCCGAGGCCGAGTTCCGGCTGCGGCTGCAGCGCGAGGCGCGCAACAGCGGGGCGCTGCGGCACCGGAACGTCATCGACATCTACGACATGGGCGAGACCGAGTCCGGGGAGCCGTTCCTCGTGATGCAGCTGCTCACGGGGGAGACCGTGGCCGAGCTGCTCGCGCGGCGGCGCCGGCTCGATCCGCCGGCGGCGGCGTCGATCGGGCGCGACGTGGCGCGCGGCCTTGCGGCGGCGCACGCGATGCACATCATCCACCGCGACCTGAAGCCGGCGAACATCTTCCTGCACCGCGAGCCGGACATGGATGAGCCGGTGGTGAAGGTGCTCGATTTCGGCGTCGCGAAGAACCTCTCGGTCAACGACGGCCTGCACACGGTGCAGGGCGGCGCGGTGGGGTCGCCGCTCTACATGAGCCCGGAGCAGGTGAGGGCGGAACCGAACGTCGATCACCGCGCCGACATCTGGGCGCTCGGCGTGGTGCTGTTCGAGATGCTGACCGGCATGCGGCCGTTCCAGGGGGACGCGCAGGCGGTGTTCATGGGGATCCTGACCGGCGAGATCCCGACCGTGTCCAAGTACCTGCGGCGTGTGGACCAGGGGCTCGTCGATCTGATCGCGCGCTGCATGCGGCGGGACCGCGCGGACCGGATCGGCTCCGCGGCGGAGGTCGCGGCGCAGCTCGATCGGTACGCGGCGCGGGGCGTCGGCGCCGGCATGGACGCGGCGCTGCGGACGACGTCGCCGGAGGGGCTGGGGCTGCTTCCGGGCGAGGGCACGGACGGCGGCTGGCAGGCGGCGCAGGCCGGGACGGCGCAACCCGGGTCGGTGGCGCAACCCGGGTCGGTGGCGCAACCTCGGTCGGTGGCGCAACCCGGGCCGGGGGGCGTCGACGCGGGCGCGGGAGCGCTGCCGCTGGCGCTGCTCGGCGGCGGGCCGCGGGCCCCGATCCCGGTGCAGGAGCCGCCGGGGGCGGGCGCGCCGCCGTCGCGGGGCCCTGGGCAGGCGGCTGCGGGGCAGGCGGCGAGCCCGGATGCGGGACAGGGGGCGGTCGCGTCGCCTCGGCGCGCCGGGAGCTCAGGCCAGCACATCGTCGCGGCGTCGGCGGGGCGCGCGCCGTGGGACGAGGACGTGGCGACCCTGCCGCTCACGCGGGGGAGCGCGGGGGCGGCCGGGGCCGGCAAGCAGCGCGCGGGCTCGGGGCAGCACCCGGCGGCGGGACATCCCGCGGCTGCGCTGCTGACGCCGCTCCCCACGGCGGCGTCGGCAGCGTCGAGGCCGTCTCTCTCGAGCGTGGTGCAGCCCGCGCCGGCGCCGGCCGCGTCGGCGCACCCGGTGCCGGGGGCGATCCCGGAGCGCGGTTCCTGGGGGATGACCGTGCGCATGGCCTCGCCGTCGACGCCGGAGGGGACGGCGGGGCCGGGGGGCTTCGGCGCTGCCGGCGCGCAGGCATCCGGCAGCGCCAGCGCGTCGTCGAGCGGGATCCCGGCGTCGACGGTGAAGCTCGCGTCGGAGCCGGGCGCGAGCGCCTCCGACTCCAGGCCGGGCGCGACGACCGGCACGGGCGTGCCGCAGCAGGGGGCGAGCTCGTCGACGACCCCGCTCGTCTCGAACCACCCGTCGGTCCATCAGACCGGGGCGCACCAGGCCCAGGGCGCCCAGGAGCCAGCGCCGCAGGGCGATGAGCAAAAGCGCAAGCGGACGGCCGCGACGCTGGCGATCGCGGCTGCCGCGCTGTCGCTGATCCTCGTGGGGATGCTGATCGCGCTGCGATCGCAGGGGCCGGCGCCCGCCGGGCCAGCGCCGTCCGAGAGCGCGGTGCTGCCCGAGATCACCTCGGGAAGGGACGAGGGGACGCCGCCCGAGGGCGGCGGCGTTCGGCCGCTGGACGACCGGCTCCCGGAGCAGCCCGCGGGGTCGCCGTCGGGCTCCGCGACGGCAGCGCCGCCCGAGCCGCCGGCGGCGCAGAGCGCAGCTCCGGCGCAGAGCGCCGCTCCGGCGAGCAGCGCGGGGCCGGCGGCGAGCGGCAAGGCCGGGCCGGCGGCGGGCGCCGGGACGGCGACGGGCGCGGGCAGCGCGACGGGGGCCGGCGCCGGAGCGACGGGGGTCGGCGCGGGCGCCGCGGCGGGGGCCGCCGCGCCGGCGACACCGAGCAGCGCGAAGCCGCGCACCGGGGGCAGCTCGCCTCCGACCGGGACGGCGCAGACCGCCAAACCGCCCTCGAATCCGTGCGCTGGTCTCAAGTTCATGGAGAAGCAAAAGTGCGAGGCGCGGTTCAAGAAATAGGGGTTCTGTTCCCCGGTGTCGCGCGGCCTCTCCCGCGCTGACGCCGCGGTCGCGCCGGCGCGCGCCTGTCCTTGACCGTGCGCTATCTCACCTGCGACAATTCCCCTCAAGCGCCTTCGACCTGCCGCCCCCGCGTCGTCCCTAACGCGAGCCCATCCATGTCATCTCCCTCGCCTCCTGCCGGCCCGCCGCCAGGTACGCTCGTTCGCGGCAAGTATCGGCTGCTCCGTCGGATCGGCGAGGGGTCGATGGGGGTCGTCTGGGCCGCGCACAACGAGGCCACCTCGCGCGAGGTCGCGCTCAAGCTGCTCGTGCGGCCCGACCCGGAGCTCCGCGTCCGGCTCCTCCGGGAGGCGCGGGCCTGCGGCGCGGTGAGCCACCGGAACATCGTCGATATCTACGATGCGGACGAGACCGAGGACGGCGATCCGTTCCTCGTCATGCCGCTGCTCTCGGGCGAGACGCTCTCGTCCTTGCTCAAGCGCAAGCGAAAGCTGGAGGTCCCCGAGGCCGCGCGCATCGCGCGCGACATCGCGCGCGGCCTCGCCGTGGCGCACGAGCGCGGCATCATCCACAGGGACCTGAAGCCGTCCAACATCTTTCTCCACACCGAGCCTGGCGAGAGCAACTACGTCGTCAAGATACTCGACTTCGGCGTGAGCAAGTTCCCCACGGCGTCTGATCAGATCCGCACCGCGACAGGCATCCTCATCGGCTCGCCCGCGTACATGAGCCCGGAGCAGGTGCGAGCGCAGGGCGAGCTCGATACGCGCGCGGACCTCTGGGCGCTCGGGGTGGTGATGTTCGAGATGCTCACCAGCCGGCGGCCGATCCAGGGCAGGGCGCACGAGCTCCTGAGAAACGTGCTGCAGGGCGAGATCCCCACGGTCTCCCAGATCGTCTGGCAGATCGACCCCGGGCTCGATGCCCTCGTGGCGCAGTGTCTCCAGCGCGATCGCGCGCTGCGGCCGCGCTCGGCGGCGGAGGTGGCGGCGGCGCTCGAGCCTTTCGTCGCGCCGCCTCCGCGGCCGCGCAGCGCCTCGTCCCCGGGCTCGTCGCCGGATCTGCGGTACGACGTGCAGCAGCAGCCGGGGCGGGGGCCGTGGGGCGGGGCGGCGCCCGGTCCGATGCCGGCGACAACGACGCCGCTTCCGGCGTCGATGGCGCCTCTGCAGGTGCCGCACGGCCACGGCGGCGCGCCGACGCCGCCGCGCGGGTCGGGCGCGTCGCCGACGCCGCCGCCGCGCGGGTCGGGCGCGTCGCCGACGCCGCTGCCGCGCGGGTCGGGCGCGTCGCCGACGCCGCTGCCGCGAGGGTCGGGCGCGTCGCTGACGCCGCTGCCAGGGGTGGGCGCGTCGCCGACGCCGCCGCGAGGGGCGGGCGCGTCGCCGGCGCCTCCGCCGAACGGGAGCCCGGCGGCGCCCGCGCATCGGCCGCCGATGCCGAGCCATCCCCTGCTGGGGGAGCACGGGACCATCAAGCTCTCACCGGGGGCGGCGGACGTTCATCGGCAGGCGCTCGTCGCCGCGCAGGCGCGTCCTGCCGGTGCCATCGCGCCGCAGCCTGCGCAGGCGCCGGGGGGCGGCACCGTGCCGCTCGAGACGCTCCGCATGCCGGAGCGAGCGCCGTCCGCGGCTGCTCGCCCGGCGGTCGTGTGGATCGCCCTGGCGGTGCTCGCGGCGGTGGTCCTCGTGGGGATCGGCATGGCCGCGGGGTACCTGCTGTTGCGCGCCGGGGCGGAGATCCCCGCAGGTCGCGGTGGCGCGCGTGTTACCTCGTGGTGACGCCCTTTCGTTCCGTGGTACGTCACGATACCTTGCGCGCCCCGGTCCTGCGCCCCGAACAACCCTGTTGAGCTCGATGTCCAAGTCCTTCACGCACATCGCTGCCGGCCTGGTGATCGCCGAGAAGTACAAGCTGGTGAGGAGGCTCGGCGAGGGCTCCATGGGCGTGGTGTGGGCTGCGCTCAACCTGTCCACGTCGCGCGAGGTGGCGTTGAAGCTGATCCACCGGCCGGATCCCGAGCTCCGGCGGCGGCTCCAGCGCGAGGGGCGGAACGGCGGGGCGCTGCGGCACGGCAACGTCATCGACATGTACGACATGGGCGAGACCGAGTTCGGCGAGCCGTTCCTCGTGATGCAGCTGCTCACGGGAGAGACGCTCGCGGATCTGCTCCAGCGCAGGCGCCGGCTCGACGCGGACGTGGCCGCGGCGATCGGGCGCGACGTGGCGCGGGGCCTGGCCGCGGTGCACGCGGCGCACATCGTCCACCGCGACCTGAAGCCGGCGAACATCTTCCTGCACCGCGAGCCGGACATGGACGACCCGGTGGTGAAGGTGCTCGATTTCGGCGTCGCGAAGAACCTCGCCATGAACGACGGCATCCGCACGGCGACCGGCGGCGCGGTGGGTTCGCCGCTCTACATGAGCCCGGAGCAGGTGAGGGCGGAACCGAACGTCGATCACCGCGCCGACATCTGGGCGCTCGGCGTGGTGCTGTTCGAGATGCTGACCGGCACGCGGCCGTTCCAGGGGGACGCGAGGGCGGTCTTCACCGGCATTTTGTCCGGGGAAATCCCCAAAATTTCCAGGTACTTGCGGCGTGTGGATCCGGGGCTCGTGGAGCTCGTCGCGCGGTGCATGGCGCGCCAGCGGGACGAGCGGATCGGGTCGGCGGCGGAGGTGGCGGACCTCCTCGACGGGTACACGGCCGCGGGCGCGAGGTCGGGCGGGAGGGCGGGCGCCGCGGGCGCCGCGGTGGGGGGCGGAGGCGGCGTTGCGGCGCCGGAGATGCCGGCGCCGAGGGCGAGCGTGGCGCCGGCATCGCCGCCGGTGCTCGGCGGAGCGAGCGTGGCGCCGGCGGGGGTGCCGGCGGTGCTGGGGGCGAGCGTGGCGCCGGCGGGGGTGCCGGCGGCGCTGGGGGCGAGCGTGGCGCCGGCGGCGCTGGGGGCGAGCGTGGTGCCGGCGGGGGTGCCGGCGGCGCTGGGAGCGAGCGTGGTGCCGGCGGGGGTGCCGGTGGCGCTGGGGGCGAGCGTGGTGCCGGCGGGGGTGCCGGTGGCGCTGGGGGCGAGCGTGGTGCCGGCGGGGGTGCCGGTGGCGCTGGGGGCGAGCGTGGTGCCGCCGGGGTTGCCGCCGCTGCCAGGTGCGAGCGGTGCGGCCGAGCCGGTGTGGAACGCCGAGCTGACCCAGAAGCTCGATCCGGAGGTCATGGTGGGCGCGGACGCGGGGGCGGGCGCCCCGCCGACGTGGGGTCAGGACGAGCCGGGGAGAGCGGGGAGATCGACGCCCGCGCCGCTCGCGCCGGGTCCGGAGGCGGGGCGGGCGCCAGCGCAGCCGTCGCCGTGGGCAGCGCGCGCGACGCCGCCGCCGATGCCGCCGCCGGAGCCGAAGCGGCGCCCGGGCAGGAACCAGGTCCCCCGCGCGATCCTCGCGCTGGTGGCTGCTTTCGCCGCTGGCCTCGTGGGCGCGGTGCTCTTCTTCGCCCTGCGCGCGCCCGCGGGCAGCAGCGAGGTGTCCGCAGGGCCGGACGCGTCGTTGGAGGCAGACGTCGAGCGCGAGAGCGTCGAGAGCAGCGTCGCCAGGCCGGCCGAGACGCAGGCTCCGCCGGCGGAGCCTGCCCCCCCGGCGCCGGCGGCGGCCGAGCCGAGCGAGGGCGACGCGGATGCGGGCGCCGCGAGCAACGCCGAGCCGGCGCAGGCGGACGCATCGACCCCGGCGGCGCCGAGCGCGCCGGCCGCAGCGGCGTCCGCGACGGCGGCGGCCGTCGCCGCGGCGGCGCCCGCGGTGGCAGCGCCGGCCAAGGCGGCGACGCAGGCGCCGACCGCGGCGGCGCCTGCGTCGCGGCTCGCCGCTGCCGCGCAGCCCGGGGGTAAAGCTCCCGGGAAAACGTCCGCGCCGCCGCCTCCGGCGCCGCAGCAGCCCGCCGCCAAGCGGCCCAAGGTCGATCCGTGCGCCGGGAAGACCGGGTTCATGCGGACCAACTGCCTGCGGGAGAACGAGCGGAAGCGGGATCCCTACGCCCCCTGAGCGGCGTCGACGGCCGGGGCGCGGGTTCCGCGATTCCGGTCGCGCGGGAGCGATGGTAAGCCCCCGCTGGGCTTGGGGCGCGACCCGGGGGGGCATATGTCGGAACCGATCGAGGCGTACAGGCTTCTTCCGGGCATGCTGCTCGCGCGGAAGTACCGCCTCGGCCGCAAGATCGGGCAGGGCGCGATGGGCGTCGTGTGGGCCGCGAGGAACGAGGCCACCGGGCGCGAGGTGGCGCTCAAGGTGATCGCGCGGCCCGATCCGTCGCTGCGCAAGCGGCTGCTCCGTGAGGCGCAGTCCTGCGGCGCGCTGCAGCACCCGAACATCGTCGACGTGATCGACGTGGCCCGCACCGAGAGCGGCGAGCCGTGCCTCATCATGGAGCTGCTCGTGGGCGACAGCGTGGCCGCGCTGCTCGAGGCGCGGCGCCGCCTGGAGGCGCCGCTGGCCGCGCGGATCGCGCACGACGTGGCGGGCGCGCTCGGGGCGGCGCACGCCGTGCCGATCGTGCACCGCGATTTGAAGCCGGCGAACGTGTTCCTGCACCGGCCGAGCGAGGCGGGCGACTTCGTGGTCAAGGTGCTCGACTTCGGGGTGGCGAAGAGCCTCGCGGCCGCGAGCGGCGCGACGTCGACGCTCGACGTGGTGGGCTCGCCGCTCTACATGAGCCCGGAGCAGCTGCGCGCGGACGAGGACCTCGATGCGCGGTCGGATCTCTGGTCGCTCGGGGTGATGCTGTTCGAGATGCTCACCGGCGTGCGGCCGTTCCAGGGCGAGGGGCCGCAGCTTCTGTCGCAGATCCTGTCGGGGGAGATCCCGAAGGTGTCTCGCTATCTGCGGCGCGTGGACGAGCGGCTCGTGGGGATCGTCGACCGGTGCCTGCGCAGGGAGCGGCACGAGCGGTTCGGGACGGCGGAGGAGGTGGCGCGGGAGCTCGCGGCGTTCGTCCAGCCGGCCGCGGCGGGGGCGGCGGAGCTCCGGGCGGGCGCGGGGGAGGCGGAGCGCGCGGGGCTGCGGATCACGGGGGAGCGCACCGCGCCGCCGCTGGGGAGCGCGGTGGAGCAGGAGACGGTGGTGGCGCCGGCGCGAGGGCAGGGGAGCGCGCCCTCCGCGGAGGACCTCGCGACGACGGCGCCGCTGGCGTGGCCGGGGGCGCGGTCGGCGGTGCAGAGCGCGCCGGGGATGCAGGGGGCGCATGCGGTGCAGGGGGCGCATGCGGTGCAGGGGGCGCATGCGGTGCAGGGGGCGCATGCGGTGCAGGGGGCGCATGCGGTGGTGCAGAGCGCGCATGCGGTGCAGGGGGCGCATGCGGTGGTGCAGAGCGCGCATGCGGTGCAGGGGGCGCAGCCGGTGGTGCAGAGCGCGCCGGGGCTGCAGCGCACGCACGCGCCGCAGGGCGCGCTGGCGGCCGGGCAGGCCTTGCAAGGAGCAGCCGCGCCGGGCACGAGCGCCGCCGACCCGGCCGCCGGAGCCGGACCCATGGTGACGCTTCGCGGGACGCTCGTGATGCAAGGGGAGGTCGCCGAGGCGCAGTATCAGGCGGCGATGGGCAGGATGCGCGCGGCGCAGGCGCAGTAGGCCAGCGCGCGCGCCGCGGGCGCGCGACCCGCCGCGCAGGTGGGAGCCGCCGGCAAGGCGAGGCGAAGGGAAGGGAAGGCCACGGCGATCGTGGCCGTGCTACTGGTGGCTGGCGTGATCGCGGGCGCGGTCGCGACGACGTGGCTCCTCGGCTGGGGAAAGCCGACCCCGCCGGCAGGAGCCGATGGAGGCAGCGAGCCAGCCGTGGGCGCGGCGGAGGCGATGCCGCGCGAGAGGGCTCCGGCTGCGGCAGCGGCGACGCATGCTGCCGCAGGGCCGGGACAGCCAGCCGCGATGGAGCGACCCGCGGAGCGCGCGGACGCAGGGATCGAGGGGGCGGCGCCGATCGAGCAGGAGCAACACGAGGCCAGGGCGGCCCAGGAGGCCAGCGCGGCCCAGACGGCGCCGCCGCCGCGGGCGGCGTCGCAGAAGGGGGCGGTTCCGCCCGCTTCGCCTGGGGCCGGAGGGACAGCGGACCAGGTGAGGCCGTCGCCGCCAACGGGGACGGCAGGCGCTGCGACGGGAGCGCCGAAGCTGTCGCCTGGGCGAGCGTCCGTCCCTGGAAAGCCGGTGACGGCCTCGGACTCCGTGTACGACGGCGACCCGTCGCCCTCTCCGCCGCCTCCTGCCCGCACTGCATCGCCGGCCGGCGTCGCGGCCACCGTGGAGAAGAAGCCGCCGCCCCGGCCGTTCTGAGCAGGCTGGCCCGTCGCGCCGACAGCCGTCGCACCGCGGCGCCGCGCTCGAGCTCGCCTCGACGCGCGATCCTTGCGCCGCGCCCGTGCGCCGCGTCCGTCGCGCTCGGCCTGCGCGTCCGGCGTGCGATCGGTTACGCTGCTCCCACCGCAGGAGGCGCCCCGGCGCATGCAGCTCGAACCAGGCTCGATCATCGCCGACAAGTACCGCCTGGTGCGCGCCCTTTCGGCGGGCGGCATGGGCTCGGTGTGGGTGGCGCAGCACGTCCAGCTCGGCACGCACGTCGCCGTCAAGTTCATGGGCACGGCCTACGCCGGGTCGCCGGCGTTCCGCGCGCGCTTCGAGCGTGAGGCGCGCGCGGCGGCGCACCTCCGGAGCCCCCACGTCGTCCAGGTGCACGACTTCGGCTTCGAGCTGGGGGTGCCGTACCTCGTGATGGAGCTCCTGCGCGGCGAGGACCTCAGCGCGCGCCTCACGCGGGTGCGCCGGCTCTCGCTGCCGGAGACGCAGCGCCTCCTGGTGCACGCCGGGAAGGCGCTGCGGAGCGTCCACGACGCCGGGCTGGTCCACCGCGACCTGAAGCCGGCGAACCTGTTCCTCGCGCGCGTCGACGGCGAGGACGAGGACATGCTCAAGCTGATCGACTTCGGGATCGCGAAGGAGACGGCGACGAAGCTCGTGTCGGAGGCGTCGACGACCGGCGAGGTGATGGGGTCGCCGCACTACATGAGCCCGGAGCAGCTCCGTGCGGAGCGCGACATCGACGCGCGGAGCGATCTCTGGGCGCTGGGGGTGATCCTGTTCCGGATGGTGACCGGGTACCTGCCGTTCCCGGGCGAGGTGCTGGCGCAGGTGATGACGCGGATCCTCGTGGAGCCGATCCCGTCGCCGCGGCAGCTCGCGCCGGATCTGCCGCCGGCGATCGACGCGTTCTTCGCGCGGGCGCTGGCGCGCGACCGGAACCAGCGGTTCCAGAGCGTGCGCGAGATGGTGGAGGAGTTCGGGCGCGCGACGGGGATGCCGGTGTTCTCGTCGTCGGGGGTAGGAGGGTCGAGCCCGTTCGGGTGGACGGCGGTGGGGACCCCGGCGGTGACGGGAGCGGCGGGGGCGCCGTGGGCGGGAGCGGGGGGAGTGGCGCGGGCGGGAGCGGTGCGGGCGGGGGCCGGTGGCGGCCGCCGGCGGGGGGAGGGGAGCGGGGTATGGCGCTGCGGTTGGGGCGCCGGGGATGGGGGCGAGCGGTGAGGCGGGGGGGCATGGCGCGGCCGCGGGGCATGAGGCGCAGGGGCAGCCGGGGACGCTGACCGATGCGATCCGTGTGGCGGCGTCGCAGCGGTCGCGATCGCGGGGCGCGCGGGTGGCCTGGGTGTTGGCGGGCAGCGTGGGGCTCGCGGTGGTGGGATTGGGGCTGGGGGTTGCGCTGCGGCGCGCCCTGGAGGAGCCGGCGGCTCCGGTGGCGGCGGTGGAGGCGTCGGCGGAGGGGGTGGCGGTTGCTCCTGGATCTGCGGCGCCTGCGGTGGCGCTAGGGGAGGCGCCTGCGGTGGCGGTAGGGGAGGCGCCTGCCGCGGAGCCGGCGCTGCTGCCGGGGTCGGCGTTGAGCGCGCAGGTGCCGGAAAACGACGCTGGAGCGAGCGTATCGCCCGAGGAAGGACAGCCTGCTCCGGCAGCAGCCTCGCCGGGGACGAGCGCCGCGCCGGCGCCCTCGGTGCAGGCGAGAGCACCCAAGGAAAAGCGTCCGGGGGGGACGCAACCCTCCGGCCCGGGTGGGTCGAAGTCGGCAGGAGCAGCGGCGCCTCAGAAGGCGGTACCTGGACAGCGAGACTGGGGACTCTGAGACAACGCTCGGCGCTGGGCTCGGTGCAGGCGCTTGTCAAGGGGCAATTGCTACAAATCGGCGTGCGACATCGAAAATTCGATGTTGCACGTCGTTGAACCGATGCTGGGCATCGAAAAATCGATGCGGTGCCTCGCGCGGGCGAAGGCGGACATCGAGCGGCCGATGTTGCGCTTCGCCTGGGCGAAGGCGGCCATCGGCGGGGCGAGGTGCGGCTTCCGCCGATGGCAGCGGAGGTCGGAGCGGCGGAAGCGGCGGTGACAGCGAGGCGGTGTGGAGCTCGCGGTGCATGCGGCAGCGTGAACCGCCGATGGATCTACCGACGGTGCGCCCCGCGCAACCTGGGCGCTAGTTGAACTCCAGCGTGTTGCTCGCCATCCCAGGGGCGCCGCTGTGGCCGGCATCGCTGCCCTGGCCGCCGGTGCCCGGATCGCCGAGCTCAATGGTGGCGCCGTCGGTGGGCGGCGGGGCTCCGCGAAACGCGATGCCGAGGGAGTGGCCGCCCTGCCCGCCGCCGCCTTTGCCGCCGGTGCCGCCGGTGCCGCCGGTGCCGCCGTCGCAGGCTGGGAGTAGCCCCGCGGCCCCGTCCGGAACCCTTCCGCCGGTGCCGCCCTGGCCTCCCGGGCCGCCCGGCTGTCCCGGGCCGCCCCGGCCGCCGTCGCCTCCGTTGCCGGCCTTGAGGGTCACGCCCTCGAAGGAGAGGGCGGCATCCAGGCTGATGAGCGCGATGCTGGACCCGCCCGGCAGGCCGCCTCGGCCGCCAGCGCCGCCGCACCCGCCGGCGCCGCCGGAGCCGCCAGCTGCGCCGGCGCGCCTTTGCTCCTCGCCCGGACGGCTGCCCGGGCAATAACGAATGTCCGTTGCCGTAGACACGCCCCGCTCTCCACCACCGCCGCCGCCGCCTTGTCCAGGCGCCCCACGGCCGCCATCACCGCCGGAGACGCCGGCGTAGCCGTTCAGGGAGATCTCTCCGATTCCCGTGGCGTCCGCGCCGGGGCTGCCGGAGGCCGCTGTTCCAGGCGCGCCGTCGTTGATGACGTTGCCAGGGCGGCCAGGCGCGCAGTAGTGTAGGCCGTTGTTGCCTACGCCGCCGTTCTCGGCTCCGTCGATGGATATGAGAATGGGTCGACCATCGTCTCCGCGATCTCCGTTATGCACGGAGCCATTCCCGCCCTTGCCTCCCCACGAGTCATCGTCCGCATCTCCGGACGTGCTGCATTCATTCGTTACCATGCGGCCGCCACGCACGTCGACCTCGGGAGCGGCGGAGCATGCATTGCCTCCCACCTCGCCCCGCGCACCCTGCGCGGCAGGGCCCGGATGCGCAGCCCCGTCCGCCCCCGCTCCCGCGTGTCTGGCCTCGAGCACGCATCGCACGAGCTCCACGCTCGTGCTGTGCGCGAGGGCCGCGATCGACGATAGCCCTGCTCCCTCGGCGTCTTGCTGCTCGGTCGACTGCGCCACGACGTGCAGATCCTCGATGTGCACGGTTCCCGGCTGCCCGCGCATGGTCAGGGGGATCACCCCTTTTTCTGCCGTCAGGCTCGTCTTCTTCGTATCGCCGACCCACTTCCAGCCGTCGTTGCAGTCGAGCCCGCCGTAGATCGCTACGCCACCCGGTACCACGACCGCTTCGATGAAGTCCTCGCCGTCGCCGGCGCACGCGTACAAGCGTCTGATTCCCTTCTCCTTCGCGAGATCGACGGCCTCCTGGAGCGAGCTGAGCGGCTCCGCCTTGGTTCCCGCCTCATTGGATGCGCCACCGCGTGCCGACACGAAGACGCCGCAGGTGTCGTCCACGCCATCTGGGTTTTGGCGGGGCACGCATTTCTCCTCCTCCGGGTCGAGCGGGTCAGGTGGGTCCGGAGGGTCAGGCGGATCCGGCGATGGCGTGCCTACAGCAGTGCCTCCGCATCGATGCAGCTCGACGCAGTCTGGTCCGAGGCAGCTCGATGAATAAATCGATGCTGTGATCGACATCACGACCAGCGTCGGAGCCCCGCGTGCGGCCAGCCGGATCGCCCTCTTGGTTCGTCGGTTCATGGCTTCCTCGACTCAGAACACGCCGCCAGCGACGAGCCCCGCGCCGCCTGGCGTCACGAGCGGCGAGAGGTGCATCGGCTTCTCCGGCTCGCTCGGCGCTGCAGCGAGCCAGGTGTAGCCGAGCGCTCCGAGCGCGCTCGCTCCCCCGAGGATGAAGCTCCACGCCGCGAGGTTGCTGAAAAGGTACTTGTCGTCGACCATCGAGCTCAATTTCTGGCATTGATTCGCCTGATCTGTACCGGCGGGGTTGGAGCAGTCCACCGGACCGTCATCCATGGCCTTGACCTTCATCCACTGCTGTGTCGCGTCGCTCGCATGGCCATTGGCCACGAGCGTGAACGCGACGCCCGCGAGCACCAGAGCTCCAGCTGCTCCGCCGCCGATGAGCGCGATCGCCCTCGCATCGCTCCCCGCCGCTGGAGGCGCGCGGCCCGGGAGCGACGCCGTTGCCGCCACGGTGGAGGCAGGCGAGAGCTCGATGGTGACGCGCTCTCTCTTTCCCTCCGTCAACCGGAACATTCTCGCCACCGGGGTGTAGCCCGGCGCGGTCGCGACCAGCTTGTATTCACCGGGATCGCGTTCCACGGGCGTCGCCAGGGCGATGCGTTCTCCGTTCAGCGTCAGCTCCACCGCGCCCGGCGCCGCGCCCGTGACAGCGACGTCCAGGGCCGGGATGCGCGGCGCCAGGGCGGCCAGCCCGGCCTTCGCGTCGGCCTGGGCCTGATGGAACACCCGCGAAGCACTGGCGTCGAGCGGCTCGTCGACGACGCGTCGATAGAGCGCGCGGGCCTCGATCAGGCGACCGAGGCGCTCGCAGGAGCGCGCCGCGAGGAGCAGGAACGGCGGGGCGTGGACCTGCGCCTCGGCGCTGCGGAAGGCTGCGAGCGCCTCTTCGTAGCGACCCGCATTGAAGAGCTCCCAGCCCTTGTCGGCGAGGGCTCGAGCCACGGCCTTGGCCTGCTCGTCTGGCCGGGCAGGCTCGGATACCGCGGTGGCCGGCACGGCGGGGAGCGCGAGCGCGACGAACAGACCCAGGCGGAGACGTCGGCGGATGTTCATGGCTGCAGAGCGCATCTCGGCGCTAGGGGGTCTAGTTGAACTCCAGCGTGTTTATCGCCATCCCAGGGGCGCCGCTGTGGCTGGCATCGCTGCCCTGGCCGCCGGTGCCGGCTTTGCCGAGCTCGATGGTGGCGCCGTCGGTGGGCGGCGGGGCTCCGCGAAACGCGATGCCGAGGGAGTGGCCGCCCTGCCCGCCGCCGCCTTTGCCGCCGGTGCCGCCAGTGCCGCCAGTGCCGCCGTCGCAGGCTGGGAGTAGCCCCGCGGCCCCGTCCGGAACCCTTCCGCCGGTGCCGCCCTGGCCTCCCGGGCCGCCCGGCTGTCCCGGGCCGCCCTGGCCGCCGTCGCCTCCGTTGCCGGCTTTGAGGGTCACGTCCTCGAAGGAGAGGGCGGCATCCAGGCTGATGAGCGCGATGCTGGAGCCGCCCGGCAGGCCGCCTCGACCGCCGGAGCCGCCGCAGCCGCCGGCCCCGCCGGAGCCGCCGGCTGCACCGGCGCGCCTTTCCCGATCTTCCGAACGATCTCCCGGGCAATAACGGTTTTCTGTTGCCGTAGACACGCCCCGCTCACCGCCACCGCCGCCGCCGCCTTGCCCAGGCGCCCCACGGCCGCCATCATCGCCGGAAAAGCCGGCGTAGCCGTCCAGGGAAATCTCTCCGATTCCCATGGCGTCCGCGCCGGGGCTGCCGGATGCCGCTCTTCCAGGCGTTTTGTCGTCGAGGGCATTCCCCGGTCGGCCAGGCGCGCAGTAGTGTAGGCCGTTGTTGCCTACGCCGCCGTTCTCGGCTCCGTTGATGGATGTGAGAATGGGTCGACCATCGTCTCCGCGGTCTCCGCTATTCACGGATCCATTCCCGCCCTTGCCTCCCCACGAGCCATCGTCCGCATCTCCGGACGTGCTGCATTCATTCGTTACCATGCGGCCGCCACGCACGTCGACCTCGGGAGCGGCGGAGCATGCATTGCCTCCCACCTCGCCCCGCGCACCCTGCGCGGCAAGGCCCGCATGAGCAGCCCCGTCCCCTCCCGCTTCCGCGTGGCCGGCCTCGAGCACGCATCGCACGAGCTCCACGCTCGTGCTGTGCGCGATGGCCGCGATCGACGATAGCCCTGCTCCCTCGGCGTCTTGCTGCTCGGTCGACTGCGCCACGACGTGCAGATCCTCGATGTGCACGGTTCCGGGCAGCCCGCGCATCCTCAGTGGGATCACGCCTTTACCCGCCGTCAGGCTCGTCTTCTTCGCATCGCCGACCCACTTCCAGCCGTCGTTGCAGTCGAGCCCGCCGTAGATCGCCACGCCGCCGGGTACCTCGACCGCTTCGTTGAAATCCTCGCCGTCGCCACGGCCGGCGCACGCGTACACGCGCGCGGTCCCCTTTTCCTTCGCGAGATCGATGGCCTGTTGGAGCGAGCCGAGCGGTTTCTCCTTGGTCCCAGCCCCATCGGATGATCCACCGCGTGCCGATACGAAGACGCCGCAGGCGTCGTCCACGCCATCGGGTTTCTCACGGGGGACGCATGTCTCCTCCTCCGGGTCGGGCGGGTCGGGCGGATCCGGGTCAGGTGGATCCGGGTCAGGCGGATCCGGTGTCTGCCCGCCGGTGCCAGCCGGCAGACAGTTTTCATGCCGGTCCTCGCAGTTGGGGGATGGAGTGTCGTAGACACAGCTCGCCGCGTGCACCGCCGCTACCAGCGATGCCATGACCAGCGCCGAAGCGCTGTGAGCGGTGAGCTGCATCGTCCTCTTGGCGTGTCGGTTCATGCGTTCCTCGCTTCAGAAAACACCGCCAGCGACGATTCTCCCGCCGCCAGGCGCCACGAGCGGAACGACGCGGACGTGCCGCTTCTCCGGGGGGGTCGATGGGCTGGCAAGCCAGTAACCGAGCGTCCCGACGGCGACCGCGCCTCCGCCGACGAAGCTCCACAGCGCCAGGTTGCTGAAGAGATCTCTATCGTCGACCAACGTTCTCAGCCTGTCACACGGCTGCGTCTGCTCGGTGCTGGAGGGGGCCGCGCAGTTCACGCCTCCGTCATTCACATTCATCCCTTTGACCCTCGCGTGCTGCTCTCTCACGCTGCTCGCCTTCGCGTTCGCGACGAGCGTGAACACGACCCCCGCGATCACCCCCGCCGCGGCCACCGAAGCGCCCGCCACGATTGGCGCCGAGCTCCGCTCCGCCACGTCGGGCGGGGGCGGCGCTGGCGCCGGCTCCGGCGGTGCGCGCACCACCAGCTTCTCGAGCTCGAAGGCGCGCTCGATCTGGCTCCCTCTGGCGACGTCCACCTCGCTGCTCTTCGGCGCATGGCCGTCGTGCTGCACGGTGATCGTGTGCGGTCCCGGCTCCACGAACACCGGGTCGACGAGCGGCGTCGTCCCGACGGGGGAGCCGTCCACCAGCACCTTCGAGCCCGGCACGTTGGCGCTCACGACCACCGCGCCCACCTCCGCGCGCGCCTGCGCGTAGGCCGCCGCCGCGGCCTCGCGCTCTTCCGCGGTCGCGGTCGTGTCCTTCGCGAGCTCGCGCACATAGATCGCGAGGTGCTCGGCGGCGTCCCGGTACCGCTGCAGCATCAGCTCGCACGTGCCGATGCCTCCGACGATGGTGTAGTGCTTTTGCAGCGCCCAGGCCGCGACGAACGAGGCGTAGGCGTCGGCCCACCGGTTCTGCTCGGACGCGGCGACGCCCTCGATGTAGAGCTTGCGCGCCTTGTCGCTCATGGCGTCGCTCGGGGCGCGCTGGATCCTGGGGCGGCGGGCCTTCGGCGTGGCGGTGCTCGTCGGCGGAGCGCTGCTCTTCGGCTGCGCGTCGGCCGGCGAGGTGGAGGCGAGCAGGCCTGGCAGGCAGAGCAGCGGGACGACCTGGGAGAAGCGCATGGGCACCATCTTACCTGCGGTCGGAGCGCTCGCAGCGGATTTTGGCGGGCTCGACGAGGGGGCGGGGCGTCGGGATGCTGCCCGGGGGGAGGCGCCGGGGATTCCGCGGGGGATCTTTGGTGTCCTTGCCTGAACGGGCTGTGGCGCGCTGTCGCGGGGCGGGCGCCGTGATGAGGCAGCAGGTGCGTCGTCGGCCGGGGCGCTCGATGTGTTTCGCTGCGGTCCTGCGTGGGCTGGGGGCGAGGTGCGAAGGGGCGGTGATCTGGCGGGCGACTGCCGTTGTGGGACGTCAGGGAGCGTCGAAGGCCATGATGTCGTTGCTGCCCTGGGCGTCGATGGTGACGCCCTCGTCGGGCGGCGCAGTGCCGACGTAGGCGATGCCGAGGGAATGGCCGTCGCTGCCCTTGCCGCCGGTGCCGCCGTTGCCGCCGTTGCCGCCGGTGCCGCCGGTGCAGCCGGTGCTCAGTGTGGTCGGACCGTCGCCACCAGGCCCCGGCTCACCGCCGAGGCCGCCGAGCTGGCCCGCGGTACCCTCGCCACCGGTACCGCCGGCCTTGGCGATGAGCTGAACCTGCTGGAAGCTGAGCTTTGCATGGATGCTGACGAGGGCGATGCTGGAGCCGCCTGGCCCGCCGCCCTTGCCGCCCTTGCCGCCGCAGCCGCCGGCGCCGCCGGAGCCGCCGCTGGCGCCGCCGGTACCCGGTGAGCCGGTGGGGCATGCGCCGCTGCCGCCCCTCGCGCCGGCGCCGCCTCCGCCGCCTTGGCCGGGAGTGCCAGGCTTACCGTCCTCGCCAGGAGAACCGGTGTATCCGTCGCTCGAAAGCTTACCCTTGCCGCTTGCGGCCCCGCCTGGGCCACCTTCTTCGCCGTTCCTGCCCACACGGCCGTCGCCGCAAGCCCCGGTACCGCGCGTGCCACCGTTCAAATTCTCTGTATCGCCGGGAGAACCAGCGCTGCCAGGGGCTGCCGAAGCTGCGGAGCCGCTTCCGCCGATTCCACCGATGGAGTCATCGCCGGGATCGTCCGGCGTTCCGCAGTCGTTCTCGGGAGGCGCATTCGGCGACACGATAGCCGCCGTGCACGCAGCATTGCCTGCGCTGCCGTCCTGCCCGTTCGCGGCGCGGGGCGGGCCGGCTGTGACGTCGTCCCCAGGGAATCCCGGCGCAGCCTCGTCCGCCTCCAGCGTGCACCGCACGAGCTCCACGCTTCCGTTATCTACCTCGCCGCTGCCGCCATCGGCGATGGCGGCGATGGACGACTTTCCGTAATTCTCAGCATGGTTTTGTTCATTGAAGTCAATGTCGATCGGTCGCGCCTTGACATGCAAATCCAGGATCCGCACGCTCCCGTCAGCTGCATTCAATCTGAGTGGAACCTCTCCTTGCGGCGCGGTCAGGATCGTTTTGCTTGCTTTCTCCCACTCCCAGTTCGCCGCGCAGTTGAGCCCGCCGTAAACCGTCAGACCCGCGGGCACCGTGACGGCTTCGTCGAAGGGCTCGCCCTCGTCGTTGGCGCACAAGTAGACGCGCCTCGTGCCGTTGCTTACCGCGAGCTCGACGGCCTCGTTGATCGACTTGAGCGGCTCCGCCTTCGTGCCGTCAGCGCCATCGGCGCCCTGCATCGACACGAACACCCCGCACCCGTCGCCGACCCCGCTCTCGGCGATCTCCGGGTCGCACTCTGGCCGCGGAGGAACGATCCCGCCACCGCCGCCATCCCCGCCCGTGCCGCCGTGCCCGCCAACACCTGATGGCCTGGTACTCGCCCTCTCCTCGGGGCTAGCTTTGCACCCGCTCGCCTGGATCCCTACAGATGTCGCCCCCAGGAGAAGCATCGCCGCGAAGCGACAACCAAGACGATGACCCATCCTGCTGATCCCCCGGTTCACGATCTCTCCGCTTAAAATCGCCCGCTCAACGAAAGACCCGCCACGCCGGACCCCACGAGCGGCGCGACGTGCGCGCGCCGGACCGGTGCGGAGGGCCTGTCCACGAGCGCGTAGATCACGGCTCCCACCCCGGCTGCCCCGAGGATGAAGCTGCCAAGGGCGACATTGGCGAATACGTACTGGGTGTCGACCGTATCGTTCAATTCTGCGCAGATCGACGGCGATCTGGGATCGGGGCAATATCTTTCCGGTGCAGCACCGGAACGAATTCGCTGACGTAGATTCTCCGCATCGACCGCCTTCCCGGAGTAGAGGAGCGTGAACGCGGTGCCCGCGATCACACCCACCCCCGCCGCAACTCCGCCGCCGATGAACAAGGACTTCCGCAAATCGTCCCCTGATGTGGCTGGCGCGCTGCGCTCCGGCCGAGCTTCGGCGGGTGGCGGCGCCAGGTCGAGGACGATGTACGCCTTCGCCCTCTCGTCCAGCCGGATCGTCCTATTCACCGGCGGGCGCCCTGGCACGACGCCGGACAGCGTGTGCTCGCCGGGGTCGACGTCTACCGTCTTCGCCGGGGCGATGCGCTCTCCGTCGAGCGTCAGCTCCACCGCCCCTTGCGGAGTGCGGCCGAGGGCGACCTCCAGGGTCGGGATGCGCGGTGCGAGGGCGGCGAGCTCGGCCTTCGCGTCGGCTTGCGCCTGCTGGAAGGCGCGCGGAGCGGTGGCCGCGAGCGGCTCGTCCAGGACGCGCTGGTAGAGCGATCGCGCCTCGAGCAATCGACCGAGGCGCTCGCAGGAGCGTGCCTCCATGACCAGGAACGGAGGGGCGTGCACCTGGGCCTCGGCGCCGCGAAACGCAGTGAGCGCGTCCTCGTAACGGCCGGCGTTGAAGAGCTCCCAGCCCTTGTCGGCGAGCGCCTTGGCCGCGAGCTTCGCTTCGGCGGTGGGCTGGGATGGCTGGGCGGCAGCGGCAGGCGAGATGGCCAGGAGCGTGAGCCCGAGGAGAAGAGCCGGGCTGAGGTTTCGGCAGGAGCTCACGGCAGGCATCGTAGAACGGAGAGATCAGGGGTCGTCGAACTTTACGGTTTCATCGTTGCCCTGGGCGTCGATGGTGACGCCTTCGCTCGGCGGCGGCGTGCCGACGTAGGCGATGCCGAGGGAATGGCCGTCGCCGCCCTTGCCGCCGGTGCCGCCGTTGCCGCCGTTGCCGCCGATGCCGCCGATGCAGCCGGTGCTCATCGTGGTCGGACCCTCGCCACCAGGCCCCGACTCACCGCCGAGGCCGCCGGCCTGGCCCGCGGCGCCCCCTCCGCCGGTCCCGCCGGCCTTGGCGATGAGCTGAACTTCTTGAAAGCTGAGTTTTGCATGGATGCTGACGAGGGCGATGCTGGCGCCGCCTGGCCCGCCGCCCTTGCCTCCCTTGCCGCCGCAGCCGCCGGCGCCGCCGGAGCCGCCGCTGGCGCCGCCGGTGCCCGGTGAGCCGGCGGGGCATGCGCCGCTGCCGCCCCTCGCGCCGGCGCCACCTCCGCCGCCTTGGCCTGGAGTGCCAGGCTTACCGTCCTCACCAGCAGAACCGGTGTATCCGTCGCTCGAAAGCTTACCCTTGCCGCTCGCGTTCGCGCCTGGGCCACCGTCTTCGCCGTTCCTGCCCAGACGGCCGTCGCCGCAAGTCCCGGTACCGCGCGTGCCACCATTCAAATTCTCCGTCTCGCCGGGAGAACCGGCGCTGCCCGCGCCCGCTTGGGCTGCAGTACCGCTGCCGCCAGTTCCTCCAATCGAGTCATCGCTGGGATCGTCCGGCGTTCCGCAGTCGTTCTGGGGAGGCGCATTCGCAGGCACGAGAGCCGCCGTGCATGCCTTATTGCCGGCGCTGCCGTCCTGCCCCTGTGCGGCGCGTTGCGAACCGGAGGTGAAAGGCACCCCCGGGGCTCCCGGCGCAGCCTCGTCCGCCTCCAGCGTGCACCGCACGAACTCCACGCTGCCGTTCTCTACCTCACCGCTGCCGCCATCGGCGATGGCGGCGATGGACGATTTTCCGTAATTCTCAGCATAGTCCGGGTCATCGAAGTCAATGACGATGGGTTTCGCCTTGACATGCAAATCCAGGATCCGCACGGTCCCGTTAGATGCATTCAATCTGAGTGGAACGTCTCTTTGCGGCGCCGTCAGGTGCGTTTTGCTCGTTCTGTCCAGCTCCCAATTGGCCGAGCAGTTGAGCCCTCCGTAAAGCGTTACACCTGCCGGTACCGTGACGGCCTCGTCGAACGGCTCGTCCTCGTCAGTGGCGCACAGGTACACGCGCTTCGAGCCGCCGCTCACCGCGAGCTCGATGGCCTCGTTGATCGACTTGAGCGGTTCCGTCTTCGTGCCGTCAGCACCGCCCCTGCCGTTGGCAGCCACGAACACCCCACATCCCTCGTCGACGCCGCCCTCGGCGATCTCCGGGTCGCAGCCTGCCGGCGGAGGAACGATCCCGCCACCGCCGCCGTCCCCGCCCGTGCCGCCGTTCCCGCCAACACCCAGGGGGCAGCCGACGAGCTTGGCCGCGCAGGGATCATCATAGGAGCACCCGCTCACCTGGATCCCGATGGCCACCGACCCCAAGAGAAGCGTCGCGGCGAAGCGACAACCAAGGCGATGACGCGTCCTGCTGACTTCCCGATTCACCGTGCCTCCGCTCAGAATCGACCGCTCAAGGAAAGACCCGTCACGCCCGACCCCACGAGCGGCGCGACCTGCACGCGACGATCCGGCGCGGAAGGCCGGTCGGCCAGGGCATAGACCACCGTTCCCACCCCGGCTGCCCCGACGATGAAGCTGCCGATAGCCACGTTGATGAACGCGTACTGGAGGTCGACCGTATCGCTCAGCTTCGCGCAGACCGCCGGCGACTCCGTGCTGGGGCAGCGCCCTTTGAGCATTTTGTCGGCGCGGACCTCGTCGCGCAGCTCCTCCGCGTCGTTCGCCTTTGCGACAGAGAGGATCGTGAACACCGTCCCCGCGATCACCCCCACCCCCGCCACCGCCCCTCCCGCGATGAGCAGCGTCTTGTTCGGCGGGGGATCGCCGCCCTTCCCCAAACCCCCCTGCCACGCCGGCCCCGGCCTCTCCCCCGTCGCCGGCTCGCTCGCCCGCGCGCTCTTCAGCTCGACGCTCCGCTCGATCTCCTCGCCCGCCTTCAGCTCCACCGCGACGCTCGCCGGCTCGTACCCTTGCCGCCGCACCGAGATCGTATGCGTCCCCGGCTCCAGGAACACCGGATCCTGGAGCGGCACGGTCCCGACGACCTCCTGCCCCACGCGCACCTCGGCGTCTTCCACGTCGACGTGCAGCCGGACCGCGCCCACCTTCGCCCGCGCCTGCGCATACGTCTTGAGCGCGGCGGCGCGCTCGTCCGGCGTCGCCGTCGCGTCCTTCTCGATCTCGCGCACGTAGATGGCGAGGTGCTTGGCCGCGTCCGGATAGCGCTGCAGCATCAGCTCGCAGGTGCCTATCCCGCCGGCGATCGTGTAGTGCTTCTGCAGCGCCCACGCCGCCACGAACGACGCATAGGCGTCGGCCCACCGCCCCTTCTCCGAGGCGGTCACGCCCTCCATGTAGAGCTTCCTGGCCTTGTCGCTCATCGCCTCGCTGGGCGCGCGCGGCGCCTGGATCGCCGTCTGGCCCGCCGCGCCCTGCTGCCCCGCGCCCCCCGGCGAGGCGCCTCCCTTCGGCTGCGCCTCGCTCGGCGAGGCGGCCGTCAGCAGGCCGACGAAGCACATCCACGGAACACTCTGCGCGAGACGCATGATCAAAACTTTACCTTCGGTTGAATCGCGCCCACCGGCTTCTGGTCGTCTGGAGCGCGCTCTGTGTCTTTCCCGTCTTTCCCGCGT
Organism: Sorangium sp. So ce836; assembly: GCF_028553905.1. Taxonomy (NCBI): domain Bacteria; kingdom Pseudomonadati; phylum Myxococcota; order Polyangiales; family Polyangiaceae; genus Sorangium; species Sorangium sp. So ce836. The sequence goes on from NZ_CP102233.1 coordinate 2,894,588, forward strand.
TGCTGCTGCGCGCCGGACGGCTTCGACCCCGCTCTGCCGCCGCCGGCCTTCCGCTGCTGGCTCGCCGTCGGCGCCGACGCCGGCGGCTTCGCCTGCCCATCCTCCCCGGCGCGCGCCGCCCCCTCCGGCGGCGCCGCGCCCTCCGGCGCCGACGCCGCCCCCGGCGCCTGCGGCCCCGCCGTGGGCTGCGGCGCTGCCGCCTCCGCCCCCTCCTTCACGCTCGTCCCCGGCGCCCCGCCCACCGTCGTCGGGGCCGCCGAGGGCTCCTCCGGCGGCGCCGGCTGCGCTCCCGGGCCCCTCGACACGACCGCCCACGCCACAGCCCCCACCGCGGCGGCGCACCCGAGCCCCGCCACCGCCCAGAGCGCCTTCCGAGATTTCTGAGGCTGCTCGACGACGATCGGAATCTCCCCGACATCGTCCTCCCCCGCGGCGCTGCGCGCCGAGACCGGCGGCATCGCCGGCGCCTGCGGCACGCCCCTGCCGGCGGCCATCGGCAACGGCGGCGCCCCCGCCCCCGGCCGCGTCAGATCCGCCGGACCCCTCGAGATCGGCGGCACGCCGCCCACAGCGGACCCCCCCGCGGCCCCGATCACCGCATTCCCCGGCCCCGCCTCCACGAGCCCCGCCTCGCGCAGCAGCTTCTCCGCGTCGATGACCAGCGTCCCCTTCGGCCCCATCGCCGACGACGCCGCCCCCGCGCTCGCCCCCTCGGCCGCGCGCGCCTCGACCCGCCGCTGCGCCGGCGGCGCCGACGGCATCCGCCCCCGCTCCGACACGGGCCCCGCAGGCGCCGGCCCACCGGCGGTCTGCGAGAGGTGCGCCGCGCCCCCCGCCTGCTGCGCCGCATACCGCTCGCGCCACCCGCCGAACTGCGGCTTCTCCCCCGTCTCGCCCTGCGGCCGCGCCCCGAACAGCTTGCGCGCGATCTCCCCCTCGTCCTCCGCGACGTCCTCGATCCGCAGCAGCGCCCCGTGACGATCCTCCATCGTCACGTCGCGCTCCCGCACGAACCGCACCGACACCCCACCCGGGATGTCCGCCTCACGCCCGCTCGTGATCGACGTCCACTTGATGTTCGACCGGTACAGCACCGTCGCGATCCTCGCCGCGGCGTGCGCGATGGCCCCGAACGGCTCATCGTGCTTGTGCACGATCACGACGCGCTTCGGCAGCGACCCCTCGTCCGCCACCCAGTCCCACGTCGCGCTGCTCCGCCGCAGGTACGGCAGATCCCCGAACTCCTCGACGTACCGCTCCAGCACGTGCGCCACACGCTCCGGCGCGTCGCGCACCGCGCCCACATACTCGCGGTAAAACATGCCCGCCGACGAGTTGACCTCCGTCGCGTTCATCACGTGCCGGTAAAACGTCGCCGACGCCTCCAGGAGCGACGTGTACCCGAGGTCCCGATCCACCGCGACGATCCCGTGCGCGAACGGCGGATTCCCCCGACCGGCGTGATCCATCGCCCCGCCGATCCGGAACCCGAAGATGAGCCCCATCGCCCCGTGCCCAGGCTCGTGCTGCGTGTCGTCGCGCGACAGGTTGCCGATCGCGAACGCATGCGTCGCCCCCGTCGCGGGCTCGATGTACTTCATCAGCCGCGCCAGGTGGCTGAAATGCGTCGTCGTCAGCGCCCCCTGCGGCACCTCCGGGCAGTACATGAAATCGATCTGATGCCCAGGGATGTTCCCGTGCAGCACGTGATACCACGACGCCTCCGCAGGCGCGCGGTACCGCGGGATCACATACCCCGAGGCGCCCTCGCTACCGTACATTGGGCCTGACCTGCTGCGGCATCTGCGGGGCCGGGAGCTGCGCGGTGCGCGACAGCGCCGGATTCGGCCCGATGTCCGCCTTCATCCGCTGGAGCAGCTGCGGATCGTACGCGTTCTTCGGGAGGATCCGCTCCACGAAGTGCGAGAACAGATGGTGCGTGCTGTGCCCGTAGCTCGCCGAACCGACCAGCACCCGAATGTCGATGTGGTTCTTGTACCGCTCGAGGCTGTCGATGAGCGGCTTGTAATACCCGCGCGCCTCCCTCTCCACCTCGGCCGGCGTCCCGGACAGAACATCGGACTTGTTGATGAACAGCACCACCGCCTTGCACGACGCCAGCGTCTTCGGGCTGAAGAAGAACTGCAACGACTGCGGCTGAAACTCCCGGAGCTGCTCCTGGATCCGCGACGGCTCGAGCTTCTGCCCGTCCTTGCCCGCGAGATCCACCACCATCAGGAGCCCGTGGATCTCCTCCATGATGAGCTCCTGCTGCGCGTCCACGATGTGCTCGCCGCCCCAGTCGCCGATCTCGAACACGTGCTCCGTCAAGACCTCTTTCGTGAGCACGTGGCTGACCGTCCGCTCGTAACGCTCGATCTTCGTCCCCTGCAGCGTGCCGAGATCCACGAGCGGATTCGCCCACTTGAGCGTGAGCGACGTCTTGCCGGTCCACTTGATGCCCAGGGTCAGGATCTTGTAGCGCTTCTGCGTGATCTTCGGCCGGCTCTCGAGCTCGCTCTTGTACCAGTCGATCTCCTTCTGCTGGGCGTCGAGCCAGTCGACCTTCTGCCGGTCCTCGCCCCGCGCGATGTCGAGCGCCTGCTGGAGTTGCGCGTACTGCCCCCGCATCTGCTCCAGCTGGTTCTTCGCCTGCCGGAGCGCCTCGATGTGCTGGTTCGCGTCCTTCAGCTGCCGCCTCAGCGGCGCCACCTGCATCAGCAAGAACACGACGCCCGCGCCGCACGCCACCGCCACCAACCCAAGCACAATCGGTAGAACAACCTGCATGGCCCTCAAACCTCGCGCCCCGACGGGCGGCTATCCCAAGCTGTCCTGTCCCGTGCGGCCGGAAAAACGGCCAGCGCGGGCCGGCCTGAGTCCTGAGCTCTCATCAGACCACGGCTCGCCGCAGCGGACAAGTCCGAGGTAATCCTCGGCACGAGCCGTCCCTTCATCGTTCGCCATCGTTCGCCATCGTTCGCCATCGTTCGCCATCGTTCGCCATCGTTCGCCACCATTCGCCACCGCACGCCAGCGTTCGCCATGGCCCCACACACCTCGCGCCCCGCGCCCGTGCCGCTTCCCGCGACGCCCCGCTACCGGCCTGTCCCGCTCACCGCGCGCCGCCGCCCTTCCGGGTGACCCGCGGCAGCGCCGTCCTCGTCTCCGGCGCGAGATCCAGCGCGTCCCGCTCCCCGGCCGCGAGCCGCAGCGCGCCCGCATACGCGATCATCGCCCCGTTGTCCGTGCAGCTCGCGAACGGCGGGACGAACAGCGCGAGCCCCCGCCGCTCGCACGCCGCCGCCATCCTCGCCCGGAGCCCCCGGTTCGCCGCGACGCCCCCCGCGAGCACCACCCGCTCGACCCCCTCGATCCGCGCGGCCCGCACGGTCTTCTGCACGAGCGCGTCGACCACCGCGCCCTGGAACGCCGCGCAGAGGTCGTGGAGCGCCTGCCCCTCCGGCCGCCCCCGCTTCGCCACGTGGCGCGCCACCGCGCTCTTGATGCCCGAGAAGCTGAACTCCAGCGACTCCTTCCGCGCCATCACCGCCGGCACCGCCTCCGACGCGGCCGCCGGATCCCCCGTGGCCGCGAGCCGGTCGACCACCGGGCCGCCCGGATACCCGAGGCCGAGCAGCTTCGCCACCTTGTCGAACGCCTCGCCCGCCGCGTCGTCGCGCGTCGCGCCGAGCTCGCGGATCGCGCCGAGCGAGGGGCCGTCCACCCGGTAGATCGCGGTGTGCCCGCCCGAGGCGAGCAGCGCGACGTACGGGAACGACGGCCGCTCCTCCTGCGGCGGCGCGCCGCCCCGCCGCAGGAACACCGCGAGCAGGTGCCCGACGAGGTGATCGACGCCGACGAGCGGCTTGCCCGCCGCCCACGCGAGCCCCTTCGCGGCCTGCAGGCCGACGAGCAGCGCCCCGGCGAGCCCCGGCCGCGATGTCACCGCGACGCCGTCGAGGTCCGCCGCCGCGACGCCGGCGCGCGAGAGCGCCTCGCGTACCACCGGGACCACCGCGCGCGCATGATCGCGCGCCGCGACCTCGGGCACGACCCCGCCGTATGGCGCGTGCAGCTCCACCTGGCTGCGCACGACGTCGGAGAGGACGTCGCCGCCCTCGGTCACCACCGCCGCCGCCGTCTCGTCGCACGATGTCTCGATCCCTAGAACCCGCATGTCCCCGTCCGCCGCGTCAGCCTGAAATTGCCGAACACCTGCCGCTGTCCCTCCCCCTGCGCCTCGCCCGGCGCAAGCGGCTCCCGGCCCGGCCGGAGCAGGCGGACCTCGACCGACTCGTCGGTGCGCAGCGACAGGATCGCGAGCAGCGGCTCCGCCGCAGGATCCGACGCGCTCACCGCGTAGATCGCGTTGCGCTCGCGGCCCTCGCCGAACTCCAGCCGCGACAGGGGATCGTGGGCGAGCACGGCGATCGGCCGGAGCGGCGCGCCGTCGAGGAGGCGCCGCTCCGGCGCGGCCCCGTCGGGCGCCTCGTAGGTCCACAGCGCGCCCGGCGGCTCCGGCCCGTCGAGCGCGCCCGCGTCGAGCGACAGCCGCATCTGCACCCGCGGGCTCAACCCCGCGCGGAACGCGCCGCCCAGCGTGATCGCGCCGCAGTAGGCCTCGCCGTCGGCCGTCGAGAACCGGCTCACGTCGTCGCAGCCGGCCGCGCCGCCCGCCGCGGCCGCCGCGCCGGCCAGGACGAGCGGCGCGAGCCGCAGCGGGACGCGCCGCGGCCCGGGCGCTGCAGCGGCGCTCACGGCGCGCCGCCCCGCATCAGCTCGGCCGCGGCCTGGCGCACGCGCGGCTCGGGGTCGCGCGCCGCGAGGTGCTGCAGCACCGGCGCCGCCGCCGCGCGGTCCGCCGAGGCGAGCGCGCGCGCCGCCGCCTCGCGCACGAGGGCGTACGCGTCGGAGCGGGCCGCCGCGCCGAGCGTCTCCGCGACCTGGCCCGGCCGCCCGCCGGCCGCGCCGCCGCCGCCCGGCGCGCCCAGCCGGCCGAGGGCCTCCGCCGCGCGGACGCGGAGCGGCCAGCTCGGCGAGGTCCGCAGGAGCTCCGAGACCGCGGCGATGGTCGGCCCGTGCCGGACCGCGCCGAGCGCCGCGAGCGCCGCCCGCCGCACGCTCTCCTCCGGATCGCCGAGCGCGTCGACCACCGCGGCCTGCGCCTCGGGCTCGGGCCGCGTCGCGAGCAGCTCCACCGCGCGCGTGCGCACCTCGATCGCCGGGTGCCGCACGAGCGCCACGAACCCGCTCACGACCGCGGCCGCGACCCCCTCCACGGCCGCCTCGACCTGCCGCCGGAGCTCCGGGGCGAGCTCGGCGCGCCCATCCGTGAACGGCGCGAGCCCGAGCGCCGCCCCGCCGCCGTCGGCGCCGCGATCGCCGGCCGCGCCCGCGCCCGCGCCGCGCGGGCCGGCCGCGCCGCGCGACAGGATCGCGTCCGCGACGACCAGCGCCCGCTCCGGCGACGTCGCGACGGCGGCGACCGCCGCCTTCTGGAGCGCCGGGCCGAGCGCGACGAGCGCGGCGGCGCGGTCCTCCGGGGCGGGCGGATCCGGATCGAGCCCCGCGAGCACGTCCTTCACCGTCAGCGCCCCGTCCGGCACGGGCAGCGGCTCGCGCGCGCGCGGGTAGGCCCGCCGCGTGAGCGCGACCGCCGCCGACACCGCGGCCGCGCGCAGCCCCTCGTCCGAAGAGAACGCGCCGGCCGCGATCGCCTGCGCGGCGCCCCCCGAGGCGGGCGCCTCGGCGTCGCCGGGGCCGCCCTTCGTCGAGGCGCCGTCGCCGAGCCGCGCGAGCGTGAGCAGCGCCGCGCGGCGGAGCTCCGGCTCGCTCGAGTCGGCGAGCGCCATGAACAGCGCGGGCCCCTCGCCGCCGCCGCCGATCTCGCCCAGCGCGCGGACCGCGGCCGCGCGCGGCACCGAGCCGGCCTCGGGCGCCCGCGCGACCGCGGACAGCGCCGCCGCGTGCTTCCGGTCGTGCGTCAGCCCGAGGCCGACCGCCGCGATCGCCCGCACCTCCGGCGCCGGCGAGGACAGGAGCCGCGCGAGCAGCGCCTCGGCCTTCGCCGCGGGCCGGCCGCCGCCCGCGGCGAGCCGCGCCACGCCCCAGGTCGCCGCGACCGCGACCGCGTCGTTCGGCAGCACGGTCGCCGCGGCGTCCCGCGGCGCGAGCATCTGCTCGTAGCGCTCCAGCATCGACGGGTCGCGCAGCGCGCCGCACGCGATCATCGCGCGGGCGCGCAGGCCCTTGTCCGCCTGCCCGATCGCGAAGTTGTAGAGCGCCGGCCCGGCGCTCTTGTTCTCGACGTAGGCCAGCACCTCGATCGCGACCTTCTGCTGCGACTCCTTGTCGTCGGCGAGCGCGTCGAGCAGCGGCTTCACCGCGCGCGCGCCGATCTTCGCGAGCTCCGCGCGCGCGGCCGCGCTCGCCGCGCCGCCCTCGGCGCGGGCCTTCTGCATCAGCGGGAAGGTCATCGCCCCGTACAGCTCGACGAGCAGCCGCCGGTAGAGCGGCTTCTGCGGGTTGCCGACCGCGACCGGCAGGAGCTCGCGCTCGAGCACCTCGAGCGAGCCCCGGCCGAGGTTCACCTGCATCGACATCCGCGCCGCGCGCGCGACGAGCTCCTCGTCGTTCGACGCCCGCACGACGCGCCGGAAGAGCCGGTCGGCCTCGTCGGCCTGCCCCGCGGTGAGCAGGAGCTCGGCGAGGTCGAAGTAGACGGGGAACAGCCGGTCGTTCTTCGCGAGCGCCTGCCGGTACTCGGCGATGGCGCGCGGGAAGTCCTGCCGCCTCCGGTACATGTCGCCGAGCTTCTGGTGGCCGCTCGCGTCCTCGGGCGACAGCTCGACGGCGCGCGCGGCGTACCGGATCGCGTCGTCGTCGCGGTAGAGCTCCGCGGCGTACTGCGCCATGCGCTGGTAGAACTCGCGGGCCCGCTTCGGGTTCACCTCGACGAGCTTGCCGAGCACGTCGATGGCGCCGAGGAGGTTCTGCTGGAGCACGAGCACGCGCTCCAGCGCGAGGAGCGAGTCCTCGTCGCCCGGCGCGGCCTGGACGAGCTTGCGGAGCGTGGCCTCGGCGTCGGGCAGCCGGTGCAGCTTGCGCTGCACCTCGGCGAGCAGCCGCCCCGCCTCGAGGTCGGGCGGGGTCGCGTTGAAGCGCGCGACGAGCGGCCCGACGCGGCCCGGCAGCTCGCGGGTGAGCGACCAGAGGCTGACGATGTGGGTGCGCGCCTCGCGCGCGAGCAGCTTGTCGTTGCCCGCGCCGGCGAGCAGCTGCTCCCACAGCTCGCGCGCCTCGGCGTAGCGCGGCCCGGCGTTGCCGAGCGAGCTCGCGGTGCGCTCCAGCGCGATCGCCAGCGCCTTCTTGTAGCGCGCGTTCGCGGGCTCGAGCTGCGTGGCCTCCCGGAGCGCGGCGAGCGCCTCGGTCACCATGTCGTGGTCGAGGTACACCTCGCCGAGGGTGGCCGCGGCGCGCGCTCGGCTCGGCACGACCTGCTTGATGCGCGCCCAGGTCTCCAGCGCCTTCTTCTTGTCGCCCGCCTGGAAGTACCGGTCGCCGAGGTCGACGAGGTGGCTCGGATCCCCGCCCGCGGCCCCGGCGAGCCGCTGGAGCACCTTGAGGGCCCGGTCCTTCTCCTCGACGCGCTCGTAGAAGTCGGCGACGGCGGCGAGCGTCTCGGGCTCGTCCGCGACGCGCCCCTCGAGCTGGGTGAGCAGCGCGAGCGCCTTCGGCCGGTCGCCCCGCTGGATGAGCGTCTCGCACAGCTCGAACACGAAGTCGGCGTTGTTCGGGGCCGCCTTGATCAGGAGCTCGTACTCGCGGATCGCGGTGTCGAGCTCGCCGGCGGTCTGGAGCAGGTGCACGAGCCGGAGCCGCGTGTCGATGTGCTTGCCGTCGAGCGCGAGCGCCCTCCGGTAGATCGCGATCGCCTTGTCGACGTCGCCGGTCTCCTCGTACAGCGCGCCGAGGGTCGCGAGCCGCTGGAAGTCCTGCCCCCGCTCGGCCTCGAGGATGGCGATGAGCTCGGCGAGCTTGCCCTCGGCGCGGAAGGCGTCGGTCATGATGAGCAGGATCTCTGCCCGCACGCCGGCGGCGTTGCCGGCGATGGAGAGCGCCCGCTTCAGCACGGCGAGCGCCTCGTCCATCTTCTTCTGCCGCGCGAGCGCCTGCCCGAGGTCGCGCAGCGCCGGCGCGAGCGCCCGGTTGTCGCCGGCGGCGGCCTTCACCAGCTCGCGGAACTCGGCCTCGGCGCGCGCGTGGTGCCCGCGCGCGGAGAGCTCGCGCCCGAGCTCGGCCTTCACGAAGAGCGAGCCCTGCGCGTTCTTCACGAGCGCGTCGTGGTGCGCCTTGGCCGCGTCGAAGTCCGAGAGGTCGAGGCAGAGCGCGAGCAGCGTGCGCCGGGTCTGCTCGACGTCAGCGGCGAGCTTGAGCAGCGGCAGCGCCTTCTCGTAGTGCGCCCGCGCGCGGGCCTTGTCGCCGCGGTCCGCTTCGAGCTGGGCGAGGGCCATCATCGCCGCCGGGTCCGACGGCCGATCCGCGATGGCGGCCTCGTACGTCTTGATGGCGTCGTCGTAGCGCCCGTCCTGCTTGTAGATGCCGGCGAGCACGACCTTGGAGGCCCAGGCGTCGGCCCCGGGCTGCGCGGCGCGGCGCTCGAACTCCTCGACGAGCTTCTTCAGGTTCCCGTCGCGCTCGCGGTAGAGCTGGGCGAGGCGCTGGAGCGGGAAGGGCGCGCTCGGCTGGCTCATGACGATGGCCGTGTAGCGAGCGATGAGGGCGTCGTTCGACGGCCCGCTCCGCTTCGCGTCGGCGCCCTCGGCCGGCTCGGGCTTGGCCTGCGGCGCTCGTTCGGGCTGCGGCCGCGGTCCCGGCTGCGGCCGCGCGGCGGGGCCCGGCTTGCCGCCGCCGGGCTTCGGGGCCTTGGGTTTGCGCTTGCCGCGGCCGGAGGGATCGAAATCCGCAGCCTCGGCGTGCGGGATCGCGAGCGTCGCGGCTGCGGGGATCAGGACCGCGAGGCAGCCGGCCAGAACGAGGGATCGCACGGGGGTAGGGTAGATCGGCGGTGCGCGGCCGGCCACGCGGAGCGGCGGCGGCGCCTCCAGGGAGGGGCGCGATCGCGGCGCCGGGCGCGCCGGGCGGGTGAGCTCGGCGGGCACGTCTGCCCTTCCCGGGGGAATGCTTGACGGGCGAGGTGGGGCCGAGGACAGTCCCTCTGCGCGCCGCGAGCCCCCTCTCCGCCGCTGAAAGGCGGCGGACCCATCGAAGGAAGCCATGCCCTTCGTCCCCGCCCTCGGCCAATCCGACTTCCGCGAGCTCCGCCGGGCGGGCGCCGGCTATGTCGACAAGACCTCGTTCATCGGACAGCTCCTCGCCGATCCCGCTCAGGTCGTCCTATTCCCGCGGCCGCGTCGCTTCGGAAAGACACTGAACCTCTCCACCCTCGCGTATTTCCTTGAGAAAAGCGACGAGGACCTCTCCCCGCTGTTCCAGGATCTCTCCGTCTGGAGCGACCCGGCGGCCCGCGCGCATTTTCAGCAGCACCCTATCCTGTTCCTCACGTTCAAGGACATCAAGACCCTTTCCTACGAGATCACGCTGGAAGGGCTTCGCAGAGAGCTCGAGGGGCTCTATGCGAAGCACCGTTATCTTCAACCTCTTCTCGGGCCTCAACAACGTCATCGTCTCCTCGATTCTGAGCGATCGCCGCTACGCAACGTCCTTCGGCTTCACCGATGCGGAGGCGCTCGTCGAGCGGCTGCTCGTCACCGTGATGTCCTATCAGGACCCCGCCGGCCGGGAGCCGGAGATGCTCTATCACGGCTTCATCCTCGGCCTGCTCGTGCAGCTCGAGGGCGATTACGACGTCCGCTCCAACCGCGAGTCCGGCCTCGGCCGCGCCGACGTCCTCGTGCGACCGCGGACGCCGGGGCGTCCAGGGGTCGTGCTGGAGCTCAAGGTGCCGCAGCGCGGCGAGACGCCGGAGCAGGCGCTCCTCGCCGCCGCGCGGCAGGTCCGCGATCGCCGCTACGCGCCGGAGCTCGTCGCCGCCGGCGCCGCGCCCGTGCACGCGCTTGTCGCGGTCTTCGACGGAAAGCGCGCCTGGGTGCGGCCGGTCGACGACGTCCTCATCCAGCGCCGAGGACGGACCCTCGCGGGACTGACCGCTCCGGACACGTGTCGTGGTGCGGAGCACAACGTCCTGCCCGCCTTCGCACCGCACCGCGGCAAACCGTAACCTAGATCTCGTAACGGTTGCCTTCCTCACAGCACAAATTGCTGCCTGGAAGCGGCGCGGTTCTGGATATCCTCGGCCACTGCGATGGGCTCTTCCGACGCACTGCACTGGCGAGCGCCGCGGCTCCCGGGGCCGCCGCAGGGGTACCGCTGATGCGCGCAGGGGACATCGTCGGCAACCGCTTCGAGATCGAGGGCCACGCCACCGCGGGCGGCATGGCGCAGATCTTCCGCGCCCGCGACCGGCTCACCGGCGAGCCGGTCGCGGTGAAGATCCTCCAGCGCCGGGGCCCCCAGGAGACGCACCGCTTCCTCCGCGAAGCGCAGGCGCTCGCCACGCTCCGTCACCCCGGGATCGTCGGGTACGTCGCGCACGGCGCGACCGACGGGGGCGAGCTCTTCCTCGCCATGCAGTGGCTCTCCGGCGAGACCCTCGCCGAGCGCTTCCTCCGCGAGCCGCTCACCGTGCCCGAGAGCCTCTCGCTCGGCGCGCGCGTCGCCTCCACGCTCGGCGCCCTCCACCGCCTCGGCGTCGTCCACCGCGACCTCAAGCCGAGCAACCTCCTGCTCGTCGGCGGCTCCGTCGACGAGGTCACCCTGCTCGACTTCGGCGTCGCGCGCGTCGCGGAGGCCGGGCAGGAGCTCACCATGCCCGGCGTGATGCTCGGCACCCCCGGCTACATGGCGCCCGAGCAGGCGCGCGGCGAGCTCACCATCGACGCCCGCGCCGACGTCTTCGCCCTCGGCTGCGTCCTCTACCGCTGCCTCACCGGCCGACCCCCGTTCGTCGGCAACGATGGCCTCTCCGTGCTCGTGAAGGTCCTCCTCGAGGATCCGCCCCGGCTCCGGGAGCTCCGCGGCGAGGTGCCCGCCGCGCTCGACGATCTCGTCATGCGCATGCTCGCCAAGGCCCCGCGCGACCGCCCCCGCGACGGCGCGGCCGTAGCCGCCGAGCTCGCGTCGCTCGGCGAGCTCGCGCCCGGCTCGCGGCGCGTCCCTCTGCCGATCGGCGGCCCCGCCCCCGAGCTCACCACCGGCGAGCGCCGGATGATCTGCCTCCTCCTCGCCCGCGACGGCGCGCTCGACAGCGACGCGACCCGGTCCGAGGGCGAGGACGCGCTCCGGGTGCGCGCGCTCAGCGCCCTCGCCGAGCGCCACCAGGGCCGCCTCGAGATTATCGAGTCGCGCTCGCCGGTCGTCGTGCTCTCGGGCGCCGTCGCGCCGACCGATCTCGCCGCCCGGGGGGCGCGGTGCGCGCTCGCGATGCAGGTGCTGCTCGGCGGCGCGCCCGTCGCGCTCGTCTCGGGGCGCACCGAGCTCAGCGCCCGCTCCCCGATCGGCAACCTCATCGATCAGGCCGCGGCGCTCCTCGCCGGCGACGCGGCGCGGCCCGGCGTCGTCCGCATCGACGAGGTCACGGCCGGCCTACTCGGCGCGAGGTTCGACGTCGGATCCGACCCCACCGGCCACCTCCTGCGCGGCGAGCGCGACGACCTCGAGGTGGTGCCGCGCCTGCTCGGCAAGCCGACGCCGTGCGTGGGCCGCGACCGCGAGCTGTCCCTCCTCGAGGCGACCTTCGTCCAGTGCATCGAGGAGCAGACCCCGTCCGCGGTGCTGGTCACCGCCCCCGCCGGCATGGGCAAATCGCGCCTGCGCACCGAGCTGCTCCGGCGCCTCCGGGCGCGCGGCGAGCCGATGGAGGTCTGGATCGCGCGCGGCGATCCGATGAGCGCCGGCGCCTCCTTCGGCCTCCTCTCGCAGGTGCTCCGGCGCGCGCTCGGCGTCGCCGACGGCACGCCGGCCGCGGCGGTGCAGCGCAAGATCCGCGAGCGCGTCGGCCGCCACGGCGAGGACGGCGCCCGCCTCGCGCCGTTCCTCGGCGAGCTCGTGGGGGCGCCCTTCCCGGACGACGAGAGCGAGGCGCTCCGGGTGGCGCGCCGGAGCTCCGTGCTCATGGGCGATCAGCTGCACCTCGCCTGGGAGGAGTTCCTGCGCGCCGCGTGCGCGGCGCAGCCGGTGCTGCTCGTGCTCGAGGACCTGCACTGGGGCGACCTGCCGACGGTGGCCATGATCAACAGCGCCCTCCGCAACCTGCGCGACGCGCCGTTCATGGTGCTGGCGCTCGGCCGGCCCGAGGTGCGCGAGATGTTCCCGAAGCTGTGGGCCGGCCGCGGCGTGCAGGAGATCGAGCTCACGGGGCTCTCGCGCCGCGCCGGCGAGCGGCTCGTGCGCCAGGCGCTCGGCAACGCGGCCGCCGACGAGGTCGTCGCCACGCTGGTCGAGCGCGCCGACGGTAACGCGTTCTTCCTGGAAGAGCAGATCCGCGCCGCCGCCGAGGGGCGGGGCGCCGCGCTGCCGGAGACGGTGCTGGCGATGGTGCAGGCGCGGCTCGAGGCGCTCGATCCCGAGGCGCGGCGCGTCCTCCGGGCGGCGAGCGTCTTCGGCCAGAGCTTCCGGCCCGCGGGCGTGGCCGCGCTGCTCGGCGGCGCCGACGCCGAGGTGGGGGACCGGCTCGCCGAGCTCGTCGAGCGCGAGGTGATCGTCCCGCGGCGGCAGCCTGGCCGGCGCGGCGACGGCCTCCTCTCCGCGATGTCGTCCTCCTCCCCGCGCGCGGGGGCCTTCGACGGGCCCGACCGCGACGCGCCCACGGCGTCCGAGGCCGCGGCGCTCGATCTCGGCGCGCTGGGCGAGGCGGGCGCGGCCGAGCCCGAGTACAGCTTCCGGCACGGCCTCGTGCGGGAGGCGGCGTACGGCGCGCTGACGGACTACGACCGGCAGCTCGGCCACCGGCTCGCGGGCGAGTGGCTGGAAGGGGAGGGGAAGGGCGACGCGGCGGAGCTCGCGGAGCACTTCGAGCGCGGCGCCGAGCCAGGGCGGGCGGCGGCGTGGTACCGGCGCGCGGCGGAGCAGTCCCTGCGCGGCAACGATCTCCTCGCCGCGATCCGGCACGCCGAGCGCGGCCTCGCGTGCGGCGCCGCCGGGGCGGAGGCGGGCGGGCTGCTCCTCGTCGAGGCGGAGGCCCGCGTGTGGCGCGGCGACTTCGCCGTGGCCGAGCAGCGCGCGCTCGAGGCGGCCGCGCTCTTCGAGCCGGGCTCGCCGCCCTGGTACTCCGCCGCGACCGAGGTGGTCCTGGCCGCCGGCAAGCAGGGGGCCCTCGACCGCGTGGAGTCCTGGGTGGCGACGGCGCGGGGCGCGTCGCCCGGCGAGGGCGCGCTCACCCGGAGGGACATCTGCCTCGTCGAGGGCGCCCTCTGGCTCGTCTTCGGCGGCCGCTACGCCGCCGCGGACGGGATCATCGCCGCGCTGGAGCGCAGCGGGGACGAGGGCCGGGCGCTCGACGTCGAGGTGCTCGCCAGGCTTTACGAGGCGCGCGCCATCCGCGCGATGACCTCCGGCGATCCCGGCGCCTGCCTGGAGGGCATCGAGGCGGCGCTCGCGGTGTTCGAGCGGAGCGGCGATCGCCGCAACGCCTGCTCGCTGCGGGTGAACCTGGGCGCCATCACCATGGAGCTCGGCGACTACGAGGGGGCCGAGGCCGCGCTGCGCGCCGCGATGCGCGCCGCGGAGCAGATGGAGCTCACGGACCTGGCCGCGTTCGCCCGCAGCAACCTGGGCAACGTGATGATCGCCCGCGGCGATCTCGACGAGGCGCGGCGGGTCGAGGCGGAGGCGATCGCGACGTTCCAGCGGCTGGGCGATCCGAGGGCCGAGGGGGTCGCCCGCGCCTACCTGGCGAAGGCGGCGCTGCTCGGCGGCGACCTCGCCGGCGCGGAGGCCGAGGCCCGCGCCGCCGCCGAGCTCCTGCAGAGCGCGCCGCCGCTGCGCGCCGCGGCGTGGGCGCTCTCGGCGCGCGTGCTGCTCCGGAAGGGGCGCGCCGACGAGGCGCTCGCGCTGTCCGGCGAGGCGCTCTCCCTCCTGGAGTCGCTCGGCGCGGTCGAGGAGGGCGAGTCGCTGATCCGGCTCGTCCGGGCGGAGGCCCTCTTCGCGAGCGGCCGGCAGGACGAAGGGATCGCCGCGATCGCGCGGGCGCGCCAGAGCGTGCTCGCCCGCGCCGGGCAGATCTCGAATCCTCGCTACCGGGATCGGTTCCTCTCGTCGCTCGACAACGGCGAGACGTTCGCGCTGGCGGCGCGGTGGCTCGGCGACAGCCACGCTCGGTGACGATGCGACAAGGGTGCGATGGATAACGGTGCGATCCACCGAACGTAGGATTCCCTCCCAGCGTCTCTCCCGGAGTCCTCGCGCCGCCCACGAGCACGCCTGACCGGCTGCTCGCTCGCCGTTTTTGCCATATCGACGCAGGTGCGGAATCTCTGAGGTTCCTCCCGAAATGCGTTGAGGAAACTCCTGATACATGTTTCAGTGGTTAATGAGGGGGCTATGCGAAATCGTACTGTATTCGCGATCTCGTTCCTGGGCCTGATGAGCGTCTGTTTGCCGGCCTGCGTGGGTGAGGCCGAGCCCTCCGAGGAGGACAGCGAGACGGCGGCGCAAGAGGTGTTCACGCGGAACGCGTTCACGAAGAACGCGCTCAAGGCCAGCGCGCTCACGACCGACAGGCTCGCGACGGCGGCGCTCACGGGCAATCCGCTGACCACCGACGCGATCGCCGGCAGCAGCGATGTCCTGAACGCGCTCCGGGATCCGCTGGCCCGCGAGTTCCTGAAGTACGCTGTGGGCTGCGCGCTCCCTGCGGGGCAGTCGGTGGAGGTCTCCCTGGACGGCGAGGCTCACGTCTTCGAGGGGGATGTCGGCCTTTCACCCGAGTGGGGCAGGGCGCACGGTCACTGCAACGCGCGATGCCAAGGGTGGGTGTCCGCCTGCATGCTGGCCAGGGTCAACCACCTCGGGGAGAGCGTCCCCATCTCGATGCGCGGCCAGAACAAGGCCCTTGAGCTGGAGACCGCGGAGCGGGAATCCTTCCCTCACCGGGAGGGGGCTTATTTCGGCGATCTCTTCGCGCCGGAGCAGCTCCGGTTCGCGTGCAGGTCGCCCGGGTCGACGCTCATCCGCCGCGTGTGCGGCGGGACGGGCGCGGACGCGGAGGGCTGCGTCGTCGAGGTCCTCGGCGAGTGCGACGATCACTGCGGCCTCCCGGCGTCGGACGGCAGCTTCCGGAACTGCTCCGGCGGCGGCCATACGACTCCGACGACGGTGACGATCTTCCGGCAGTAGCGGCTCAGGTCCCCGCCGCGGGCTCCTCGTCGCCCCCGAACAGGGCGCCGACGGGCAGCTCCACGGCCTCGAACGGCTCGCCGCGCGCGCGGTCGCCGGGGCCGGCGGTGAGCGCAGCGAGGTAGCCGTCTGCCGTCCAGCGCAGCACGGTGAGGGTCTCGTTCTGCGGGTCGACGATCCAGTAATGGGTGATCTGGAATCGGTGATAGACGCGTAGCTTCTTGACGAGATCGTTGCTGGCGTTCGAGGCGGAGAGCACCTCGCAGACCCAGTCGGGCCTGCTCTTCACGGGCCGACCGCTCGGGCGCTCGGGGGTGCGCTCGCGGCGCCAGCCGGCGATGTCGGGGCGGTAGACCTCCTGCGGATCGAGCTCGATCTCGACCTCGGGGAGGATCCACCACCCTCCGGGACGACCGCCGCCCGGGCGGCGATGGAAGGGGCCGCGCAGGCGGGCGATCACCTCGCCCTGCGCGTCGCTGTGCTCTGCGCTCGGGGTCGCCTTCTCGACGATCGCGCCGCCGATGACCTCGGCGCGCACGTCAAGAGGCAGCCGCGCGAGATCTTCGGCGGTGGCGCGACCGAGCGGCGAGGCAGTTGCCATGCCGGAAGTGTACCGCATCCGGCCGCGGGCCTCCCCGCGACGGCTCCCCGCTTTCGTACTACAGTCGCGCCGCCATGAACCGACGGCCGCCCGCCCTGCTCGCCTGTCTGCTCCTCGCCGCCTGCGCCTCGCCGGAACCCCGGCCGAAGGAGCCCCTCGGCCAGATCCCCGAGGCGACGACCACGGCGAAGCCCGAGTGGCTCCCCTTCCGCATCCGCGCCGGCAAGAGCGTCGCCGCCGATCCGCGCGAGAAGCACCTCGCCGACCTCCGGCAGCTCACCTTCGCCGGCGAGAACGCCGAGGCCTACTGGTCGCCCGACGGCAGGAAGCTCATCTTCCAGTCGACCCGCGACGGCAGCGCGTGCGACCAGCAGTACGTGATGGACCTGGAGAGCGGCGAGGTCCGCCGGGTCTCGAACGGCCAAGGCAAGACGACCTGCGGCTACTTCCTCTTCCCCGCGCCCCCGGCCCCGGCGCAGCCGCGCGTCCTCTTCGCCTCCACCCACGCCGCCGGCGAGGCGTGCCCGCCGAAGCCGGATCACTCGCAGGGCTACGTGTGGCCGCTCGACGAGTTCGACATCTACACCGCGAACGCCGACGGCTCGGATCTCCGCCCCCTCATCCAGGGGAAAGGCTACGACGCCGAGGCCACCGTCGCGTTCGACGGCTCGCGCCTCGTGTTCACGAGCACGCGCGACGGGGACATCGAGCTCTACACTGCGAAGCTCGACGGCTCCGACGTCCGGCGCATCACGAGCACGCCCGGCTACGACGGCGGCGCCTTCTTCTCGCCCGACTCGACCAAGCTCGTCTGGCGCGCGAGCCGCCCGACCGGCGCGGCGCTCGACGACTACCGCGCGCTGCTCGCCAAGGGGCTCGTCCGCCCGAGCGCCCTCGAGATCTTCGTCGCGGGCGTCGACGGGCAGAACCCGCGCGCGGTGACGAGGAACGGCCGCGCCAACTTCGCGCCCTACTTCCTGCCGGACTCGCGGCGGCTCGTCTTCGCCTCGGATTTCAGCACCCCGCAGGGCGCCCGGGGCATGCCGAACTTCGATCTCTACCTGGTCGACTCCGAGGGGCCCCCGGGGCCCGACGGCGTGCCGCCCGTCGAGCGCGTCACGTTCTACGAGGGCTTCGACAGCTTCCCGATGTTCTCGCCGACCGGCGAGCACGTCGTCTTCGCCTCGAACCGGTACGGCGCGAAGCCCGGCGAGACAAACCTGTTCGTGGCCCGCTGGGTCGAATGACCGCGCCGCCGCCGCGGCGCCGCGCGCCGCTCGCCCTGGCGTCGGCGTGCGCGCTCGCGGGCTGCTCCAGCGCCCCGGCGCAGCCGTCGCGCCCCGCCGCGGCCGTGCTCCCGCCGGCCGACATCGCGGGCGCCGCCTACGCCTCGCCGGCGCGCTGGAGCTACCACCCGGCGCCGCCCGAGGCCGCGGTCGCGTGGGCGCCGTCCACCGGCGGCGGCTGCGTCGTCGTGGCCCCGGGCGGCCAGCGCTGGACGGTGACGCCCGAGCCCCGGGCGGCCGCGGCGGCGCGACCGGACGCCGCGGCGCCGCCCGTCCGGTGCGCGGGGCAGGGCAGGACGAGCGCCGCGCCCGCGCCCGAGGAGCTCACCGCGATCGTGCGGCGCTCGCCGGCCTCGTGGATGTTCGTCGGCGCGAGCGGCGCGATCTACGAGGCCACCTCGCCGCTCGGCCCGTTCACGCGGACGCTGTCGCCGCCGGAGCCGCTCGTGCAGCTCGCGGGCGCCGGCGGCTCGCTGCTCGGGGTGACCCGGGCCGGCGGCGTGCTCCGCTGGCGCGAGGAGCTCGGGTGGAAGCCGGTGCCGCTCGACGGCGCCGCGGCGCAGGCCGGGTCCCCGCCGCGCGCCTTCGGCGTCGCGATGACCGAGGGCGGCCGCGCGCTCGCGCTCGCGCTGCCCGAGGCGCTGTTCGCGAGCGAGGACGGCGGCGCCACCTGGGCGCGGGCGCCGCTCCCGGCCATGGGCCTCTCGCGGGTCGGCGCGCTCGGCGGCGAGCTCCTCGCCGAGGGCCTCCTCGCGTCGGCGACCTGGGATCCGCGGCGCGCGCCCGCGTTCTCGCGCGGCGCGGCGACGCTCCCGCGCGCCGACGTCGAGCTCGCCATCGTGGCCCCGCGCGCGCCCTCCGCCGCCGCGGTGTGGCTCGGGCGGGCGGCGATCGCCGGCGAGCGGTACGTCGAGGCGGTGCGCCCGGACGACGCCGGCGCGCCGTGGCGCCTCGTGAGCGGCCCCATCGACGGGCCGCTCAAGGAAGCGCCGCTGCCGGGCACGGGCGAGTGCGGGAGCATCAGGCTCGGCGCGAGCGGCCGGCGGGTCGTCGCGGTGTGCGCCGAGCCGGACGGCGACCGCATCGTGGCGCGGGTGCTCCGCAGCGACGACGGCGGCGACGCGTGGTCGCCGGCAGCCACGCTGGAGACGGCCGACATCGACCAGGTCGGCGTCGCGGTGGCGCCCGAGGGCGCGGCGCTCCTCACCGGCGTCTGCAGGCCGAGCGACGGCGCGGACGGGTGCAAGCCGACCGCGCCGCTGCTCCTCACCCGCGACGGCGCCCGCGACGCGCGCGACGCGGTGACCCTCGCGGCGGCCCCCACGCTCAGCGCCCCCGCCGCGCTGCCCGCGTTCTCGGCGGACGGGCGCTCCGCCTATTTCCTCGGCTACCGCGGCAAGGACGAGCGCCTCGCGCTGTTCGTCTCGCACGACGGCGGCGAGACCTTCGCGCCGCGGCCGCTCGACGCGACCGCCGGGGCGCAGCCGGCGCCGGGGGGGGACGAGGACGAGGACGAGGACGCCGAGGGCGGCCCGGGCGAGGGCGCGTCGCCCGAGGGGCTCGAGATCGTCGAGGAGAGCGCGCTCCGCCCCGCGGACGACGGCGCCGTGGGCCTGCTGCTCTCGGATCGCGGCGCGCTCACGTACCTCACCGCCGACGAGGACGGCCGGGTGCTCACGGCGGCGGTCGCGCCGGCGGAGAGCGCGGCGCTCGCCGGCTTCGGGCGGCGCGTGGTCGCGCTCTCGGCGCGGGCGGCGCGCGCGCGCGCCGACGGCGAGGACGTCGCGGCGCTCTGGGAGTCGCTCGACGGCGGCGTGACCTGGGCGGAGCTCCCGGAGATGCCGGCGCTCTCGCGCGAGCTCGCCCAGGCGCCGGTCGCGGTCGCGTGCGGCGCGAGCGGCTGCCTCTTCGGCGACGCGGCGACCCGCGTCGGCTGGGGCGGCCAGGCCGAGGGCGCGCCGCCGCGCGCGCCGGAGCCTGCGCCGCGCACCCAGCCCGCCGTGCGCACGCCCATCGTCTGCGAGACGCTGCCGTCCTCGAAGTGGACGCGCGTCGACCACGTCGACTCGAGCGGCCTCGGCCTGCCCGACGCCGACGAGCTCCTGCGCGGCCGGTCGGTCTGGTCGTTGCTCACGCGCGCCCCGAGCGGCGCCATCGACGTCGTCTCCGCGACGCTCCCCGAGTCCGGCGCCGGCGAGGCGCGCGTCGTCACGCGATCGCTCCTGCCCGCGGTGCCGGCGGGGATCGGGGGAGCGCGGGTGGCGACCAACCTCACCGCGCAGATGGAGGGCTACGCCGCGGCGCGCGTGCGGCTCCCCGGCGGCGCGGCGAAGCCGGGCGCGCCGCTGCGCAACGTCGAGGTCGCGTGGGAGAACTGGCTGGACGGCACCTCGGGGCGCGGCGTCATCCCCGACGCCGGCCCGGTCGAGCTCGGCGACGTGAAGCCCGCTCCGGACGCCGCGCGAACGACGCCTCGGGGCGCGCGCCCGGAGGCCGGCCAGCGCCGCGCGCCCGCGCCGCCCCCCGAGGATTTCTACGACCCCGCGCTCCTGTCGGTCTCGCTGCGCGGGATCTTCCTCCGCCCGCACTCCGGCAGCGCGCACTCGGCGCTCACGTTCTTCTACGAGCCGCCCGGCAAGCTCCAGCGCTTCGATTTCCCGTCCTGGCCCGCGTCGGGCCTCCACGGCACGCTCGACGTGCGCGCCGACGCCGTCGTCGCGGACGGCCAGCCCGTCGGCGTGGGGATGGTCCGGCAGGCGTCGAACGGCCCGGTGACCGCGATGCTGCTCGCGCACCGCCCGGCCCCGGCGCCCACCGCCGGCGCGCCCACCCCGCCTGGCCCGGGCGCCGCGTGGGCGATCGACGCCGTGACCGTCGCGCCTCCCGCGGGCCGCGATCGGATCGTGCACACCGACTGGACCTACGCGGGCACGTCGATCGGCGTGACGACCCTGGTCGCCGATCCACGGCATGCGATCGCCTGGGCCCTGTTCCAGCCCTTTCGCAAGGACGGAACGCTCGGCCCTGCGCGGCCGCTGCCGACGCCGTTCGATCTCGGCGACGCGCCGCGCCCGTGCTCTGCCGCCGATCGCGCCGCGACCGCGCGCCATGAAGCGCCGCTCTTTCTGGGCAGCGAGGCCCTGTTCCCTGGCACGCGCCACCCCGTCGTCGTCATCGACGCCGCTGGCCCGTCGGGCGCGCCCGAGGTGATGGTGCTCCTGACCGCCTCCACGGTGCTCCACGGCACGCCGTCCGCGCCGTGCGTCGCCGGCTGGGATGCCCGGGCGATCGGGCGGGCTCCTCTTTCCGCGATCCTCCCCGGCGATCTCGCGCAGTCGTGGCTGTTCCGGGCCGCGGCGGGCTCGTCCGGCGCGACCGGCACGGCGATCGAGCTCCGCCGCATGACCTGCCGCTTCGATCCGGGCGCGAAGGTCCCGGAGGCGGTATGGAGCGAGCCGGCCACGGCCCGCGCCGAGCGCTGAGGGCGCGCGCCGAGCGCTGAGCGACGGCCGAAAAAGGACGGATGAAACGCAGCAGAGGGTGCGATGAAACGCTCCTGGATCTCGGCTCGCGGTAACCTTCTAGCGGTCCGCGTCTGCGCTTCGGCGCTTGCGTTCGTGGTCTGTGCGGCGATAGCCTGGCCTGCCTGAAAGGGAGGCGGCATGATCCGGAAGCGACGGCGGTTGGAGCTCAGGAAGACGCTGTTCCTGCTTCCGAACCTGATCACGCTCTCATCGATATTCTGCGGTTTCGACTCGATCCGGCGCTCGGCGACCGCGCAGTCGGAGGATGATTTCTACCGCGCCGCGCTGCTCATCGTCTTCGCGATGTTCTTCGACACGCTCGACGGGCGCGTCGCGCGGATGACGAAGACCCAGAGCGCCTTCGGCCTGCAGATCGACTCGCTGGCCGATATTGTCTCCTTCGGCGTGGCGCCGTCGATGCTCGTGTACCAGTGGACGCTGCACCGCTTCGATCTCGCGGGGTTGCTCGTGTCGTTCGTCTTCACGGCGTGCGGCGCGGTCCGGCTGGCGCGCTTCAACGTCCTCTCCATGGGCGAGGCGGGCAAGCCCACGAAGCCCTCGAAGTACATCGTCGGCCTGCCGATCCCGGGCGCCGCGGGGATCCTGGTCTCGATCGTGGTGGCCAACCACGCGGCCGCCGGCGACATCGGCGGCGAGCGCTACGCGCCGGCGATCCTCGTGACCACGACGATCCTGTCGCTGCTGATGGTCTCGACGATCCGGTTCCGCTCTTTCAAGGATCTCCGGCTCAACGTCCGCACGGTGCTCTTCGTCGCGTTCGCCGTCGGCTCGAGCGCGGTGATCTCGACGCAGCTGCAGCCTGCGTTCGTGCTCGTGTGGCTGCTCGGCTTCTACGTGCTGCTCGGGATCTTCGAGTCGCTCTGGCACCTGCCGGCGCGCCTCCGCGGCCTGTCGCGGGACTCGGCGCCTCCGCCCCGGGTGCCCCCTCCGGCCTGACGCGGGGCCCGGCCGCTGGCCGACCCCGGGCCGCCGGCATCGCGGCCCCACCGCTCGGGCCTGTTTTTGAGTAGACTGCCCGCGATGAAGAACCGCGTGTTCTTTCCGCAGGCCGCGCTCGACGACTGGATCGCGAGCGACCGCGTCGATCTGAACAACGACGAGCTTCTGATCAAGACCGAGGGCCGCCGCTACAAGATCATCGAGGCGATCCGCGTGCTCCGCGAGGTGACGGGCTCGGCGGACATCCACGAGGTCCTCGGCCGGGTCAAGACGCGCGCCTTCCTGCGGGAGCTCGGGGCGGAGATCCTCGAGGGGTCGATGATCATCGGCGACAACGCTTACGACGTGATCCCGGGGTTCATCGGCGCGCCGGTGGGCACGTTCGCCGAGCACCGCAAGGCCGCGCCCGCGTCGACCGCCACGAACAGCAGCCTGACCAGCGACGAAGAGCTCCTCGCCGCGTTCCTGACGAGCAAGATGTAGCGCCGCCGCACCGCCGCGCGGCGGTACCCGGTCCGGGCGCGGCGGCGGCGCCTCGGTCACCGGCGCCCCCGCCCCGACCGGGCGCGGCGGCGCCTCGATCACCGGCGCCCCGTCGGGCGCGACGGTGCCCCCGGCGCGGCGGGCGCCCCGGGGCTCCCGCCCACCCTCGAACGGCGGCGCCGTGCTGTCGGGCCGGCTCCGACGAGGGTACGCGCCCGCCTCCGAGCCCGGCGGGCCATCCCCGGTAAGGCAGGCTATAACGGGGGCCATGCCCGAGGTCATCTCCGGGATCAGCTTCGCGCTCGCGCTCCTGTTCTACGGTGCGGCCAGCGCGCTCTTCTTCCTCGACGTCGCCCGCAGCCGCGCGCGGCTCCCCTCCGCGGGGGAGCTCACGGGCCTGCTCGGCGGCGGGGCGCACGCCCACGATCCCGCCGCCCGGCCGAGCGCCACCGCCGCCGCGCGCGCCACACGGCACGCGCCCCTGCTGCTCGGCCTGGGCGCCCTCGGGCATGCGACCTACGTCACGCTCGCCAGCTTCGTCGCGCGCGTCTGCCCGGTCCACTCGGTCCACTTCATGCTCTCGGTCGCGTCCCTCCTCGCGATCGCCGTGTACCTCGTCGCCCGCCGTCGCTTCCGCATCGATGCGCTCGGGCTCCTCATCGGGCCGCTCGGTCTCGCCTTCCTGCTCGGCACCTTCTTCCTCGGCAAGCCGCACCCCGAGCCGAAGCTCAGCCCGCTGTTCATCGCGGCCCACGTCATGGCGAACCTGCTCGGGATCGCCCTCTTCCTCCTCGCCGGCGCCGCCGCCGCGCTCTACCTCGTCCAGGAGAAGCGCCTCAAGCGGAAGCGGCACGTCGAGCGCATGGGCAGCCTCCCGCCGCTCGACACCCTCGATCGCGCCGTCCACCGGTTCCTGATCGCCGGCTTCCCCTTGCTGACGCTCGGCATCGTCACGGGGACGTACTGGGCGCACCAGCTCGAGATGGGCAGCACCGAGGAGGTGATGCGCGTCATCTTCGGCTACGCCACCTGGCTCCTCATCGCGCTCGTGCTGCTCCTGCGCGCGGCCGCCGGCTGGCGCGGCCGCCGCGCCGCGTACGGCACCATCGCGGGGCTCGCCTGCGCCGCGGCGGTGCTCGTGATCTACCTCATCCGCCCCGCCGCGGGGCTCGGAGGCTAGCGCCCGTGATCTTCGTCGGGCTCTCCCACAAGACCGCGCCCATCGAGGTGCGCGAGCGGCTCGCGATCGGCCGCGATCGGCTCCCCGAGGTGCTCGGCCGCCTCACCGCGCACCCCGCCATCGGGGAGGCGCTCGTGCTCTCCACCTGCAACCGCGTCGAGGTCTACGCCTCGCCGCGGCAGCAGGCGCCCGGGCTGTCCCGCCCCGGCGGCGCCGCGCCGCCGTCCGACGAGGAGCTCGCGGCCGACAACGAGGCGCTGCGCGCCGCCGTCGGGGTCCTCGTCGGCCTCGGCGGCGACGGCGTCCGCGGCCACCTCGCCGGCCGCGTCGGCGGCGATGCCGTCCTCCA
The DNA here is from genome assembly GCF_028553905.1 of Sorangium sp. So ce836. NCBI lineage: Bacteria > Pseudomonadati > Myxococcota > Polyangiales > Polyangiaceae > Sorangium > Sorangium sp. So ce836. The sequence goes on from NZ_CP102233.1 coordinate 2,918,388, forward strand.
CCTCTTCCGCGTCGCCGCGTCGCTCGACTCGATGGTCGTCGGCGAGCCGCAGATCCTCGGGCAGATGAAGGAGGCCATCGAGATCGCCCGCGGGGCGAAGGCCCTCGGCGCGCGGCTCGGCCGCGCCGCCCACCGCGCGATCAAGGTCGGCAAGCGCGTGCGCACCGAGACGGCGATCGGCGCGGGCCAGGTCTCGGTCTCCAGCGTCGCCATCGATCTCGCCCGCCAGATCTTCGCGGATCTCGCCGGCCACACGGCGCTGCTCATCGGCGCCGGCGAGATGGCCGAGGCCGCCTCGAAGCTCCTCGTCCGCGCCGGCGCCCGCCTCGTCGTGGTCAACCGGAGCCTGGATCGCGCGGCCGCGCTCGCGCGCGAGGTCGGCGGCGAGCCCCGCCCCTGGGCCGAGCTCGAGCGCGCCGTCATCGACGCCGACATCGTGATCTCGTCGACCTCGAGCCCGAGCTACGTGGTCACGCTCGACCTCGTCCGCCGGGCCCGCAAGGCCAGGAAGGGCCGGAGCCTGTTCCTCATCGACATCGCGGTCCCGCGCGACATCGACCCTGCCGTCAACAAGCTCGACAGCGTCTACCTCTACGACGTCGACGATCTCTCGCAGATCGTGGCGCAGTCGGTCGAGGGGCGCGCCGCCGAGGCGGCGCGGGCCGAGGCGATCGTCGCGGACGAGGCGCACGCCTTCGAGACGTGGACGCTCGAGCGCGCCCTCACGCCCACGATCGTGGGGCTCAGGGCCCGCACGCGCTCCATCCTCGCGGCCGAGGTCGAGCGCAGCCTCGCCGGCAAGCTCCGGCACCTCGGCCCGGCCGAGCGCCAGGCGCTCGCGCTGATGGTCGACGCCGCCACGAACAAGTTGCTCCACGTGCCCACCACCCGCCTCCGCTCCATGGCCGCCGATCCCCGCGTCGCCGAGCACGTCGACTCGCTCCGCGAGCTCTTCGACATCGACGGCGCGCCGGCCGACGGCGCCGCCGCGGTGCTCGCCGAGGGGGAGCTGCGCGGCGCCGCGGAGGGCCCTCCCACGCCGCGGTCCGCCCGCGGGGCAGCGCCGCCCCCCTCCGGCGCGCGCGGCGCCTCGCCGCGGCAGGCCGACCCGCGCCCTCAGGTCGCGGACGACGACGGCCGCTACGCCCGGCAGCCCAGCGCGCGCCCCCAGCCCGCCGAGGCCGGCGTCATGGCCGTCGCGAATCCGGCCGCGGCCGTGCGCGCAGCTGGGTTAAAGGGAGCGTGACCCCATGGAGCTCACCCTCGCCACGCGCCGCTCGGCGCTCGCCCTCGCCCAGTCCCGCGCCTTCGCTCGTTCCCTCGAGGCGGCGGTGCCCGATCTCTCCCTCCGCGAGCTCGAGGTGGTGACCTCGGGCGACAAGACGCAGGATCGCTCGCTCCAGGACATCGGCGGCAAGGGGCTGTTCATCAAGGAGCTCGAGGAGGCGCTGCTCGACCGGCGCGCCGATTTCGCGGTCCACTCGATCAAGGACGTCCCCGCCGAGATCGCCCCGGCGCTGTGCCTCGCCTGCATCCCCGCGCGGGAGGATCCTCGCGACGTGATCGTCACCCGGAGCGGCGCCCCGCTCGCGGAGCTGCCGGCGGGCGCCCGGGTCGGCACCTCGAGCCTCCGCCGGGCGGTCGCGCTGCGCGAGGCGCGCCCGGATCTCGCGATCGAGCCGGTCCGCGGCAACGTCGACACGCGCCTCCGCAAGGTGTTCGACGGGACGTTCGACGCCGTGGTGCTGGCGCTCGCCGGCCTGAAGCGGCTCGGCCTCGCCGATCGCGCGACCGAGGTCCTGTCGCCCGAGGTGTCGCTGCCGGCGATCGGCCAGGGGGCGCTCGGCATCGAGTGCCGCGCCGAGGACGCCGGCGTGCGCGGCGTCCTCTCGGCGCTCTCGGACCGCGAGACCACCGTCTGCGTCACGGCGGAGCGGGCCGTGATGGCGGCCGTGGAAGGCAGCTGCCGGACGCCGGTGGCCGCCTACGCGGTGCGGGACGGCGGCGCGCTCTGGCTGCGGGCGTTCCTCGCCGAGCCCGACGGCTCCCGGCTGCGAAGGGCCGAGCGGCGCCTCCCGTGGCCCGGAGACGAGCGCGAGGCCGCGCGCCTGGGGGAGGACCTCGGGATGGAGCTCAAGAAAGGCTGAGGCGCACGAACCGACGCCGGAATTCCGACGCCCCGGGGCGATTTCGATCGGGAACTCCTGCGGCGGAAATCGTGGGCTCCGCCCAGCCGCGCCGGCGGTCGGCCCCGCGCTTCCCGCGCCGGCGCGCCCGTGCGAGATCGCGCCCGCCGACCTCTCCCGCCGGTCAGCGCTCATGCCGGGCTACGTCGCCCTCGTCCTCCACGCCCACCTGCCGTACGTGCGCCACCCCGAGCACGCGCGCTCGCTGGAGGAGCGCTGGCTCTTCGAGGCGCTCTGGGAGTGCTACCTCCCGCTGCTCGGCGTCCTCGATCGCCTCGCCGCCGATCGCGTCGTCGCCCCGCTGACCCTCTCCGTCTCGCCGCCGCTCCTCGCGATGCTGCGCGACGAGCTGCTCCTCCGCCGGTTCGAGGATCACCTCCGCCGCCTCACCGCGCTCGCCGCCCGGGTCGAGGCCCGCTTCGCCGGGAGCGGCTTCGCGGCGGCCGCCGCGTTCTACCGCGCGCGGCTCGCCGGCGCGGCGAGCGCCTGGGCGGCGCTGGGCGGCGACGTCCCCGGCGCCCTCCTGCGCCACGCCGCGGCGGGCCGCGTCGAGCTCCTCACCACCGCCGCGACGCACGCGTACCTGCCCGGCCTGCTCCCCACGCCGGCGTCGATCCGGGCGCAGATCCGGCTCGGCCGCCGCGCCTTCGCGGCCCTCACGGGCGCGCCCGAACCGCGCGGCTTCTGGCTGCCCGAGTGCGCTTACGCGCCCGGCATCGACGCCGATCTCGCCGCGGCCGGCGTCCGCTTCACCGTGCTCGACGCCCACGCCCTCGCGCTCGCCGCGCCAGCGCCGTCCGCCGGCGCGTCCGTCCCCGTGCGCTCGCCTTCCGGCGTCGCGTGCTTCGGGCGCGATCGCGACAGCGCGCGCGAGGTCTGGTCGCGCGACGCCGGCTACCCGGGCCACCCGGTCTACCGCGAGTTCTACCGCGACGTCGGGCTCGACCTGCCCGAGCGCGAGCTCGACGGGGAGATCGGCCCCGGCGGCGCCCGGCTCATGACCGGCCTCAAGCTCCACCGCGTGACCGGGCCCGGCCCCGACAAGGCGCCTTACGACCCGGCCCGCGCGTCCGCCCAGGCGCGCGCCCACGCCGCGGCGTTCGTGGCCCGCCGCGAGGCCGCGCTCGCGTCGATCTGCGGCGCGCCGGCCCCGCCCGTCCTGGTGGCCCCGTACGACGCCGAGCTCTTCGGCCACTTCTGGCTCGAGGGGCCCGAGTTCCTCGAGCACGCCCTGCGCGGCCTCGCCGCCTCGGATCGCGCCGTCCCCATCGCGCTCGGCGCGTACCTCGAGCGCCACCCGCCCACGGAGGTCGTCGCGCCCGCTGCGTCCACGTGGGGCGAAGGCGGCTTCGGCGCGTTCTGGACCGGCCCGAGCGCGGCGCGCCTGTGGCGGCACGCCCATCACGCCGAGCGCACGGTGCTGCGGGCGCTCTCGCGCTGCCGCGGCGCGGGCGGCCTGCCCGGCCGCGCGCTGGACCAGGCGATCCGCGAGCTCCTCCTCCTCCAGTCGAGCGACTGGGCGTTCATGATGTCCGCCGGCGACATGGTCCCCTACGCGGAGGCGCGCACCCGCGCCCACGCGGCCCGCGCCCGCCGGCTCGCGGGCCTCGCCCAGGAGCCCTCGGCCGCCCCCGCCGACGTCGCCTGGCTCGACGCGCTCTGCGCGCTCGACCCGTTCCTCGCCGAGCTCTCGGGCCCTGCGCTCCAGGACGCCTTCGACCCGTGGCGATGAGCGGCATCTCCACGGCGCTGCCCCGTCTCCGGACATCTCCGGAGGTCAGGCGCTGAACCGCTTTCAGCATCGCGAATACACACACACGAAAATGCGCCTTTGCTGAAATATTCTATGGCGGAATTTGTCGCGACCGCTGGCGGCTTGCTCCGAAGCGCAGCACTCTTGCGCCCCGCGGAGGCCGCGGCGCGCGGCGCTGAGGAGCGCGCATTCGCGCGGCGGCTCACCGTTCCGGCGCCGCCTTTCCGGACGATGACCGGCGATTCACCGCTCGGTTTCATTGCCGATCGTCGGCCGGAGCAACCCCGCGCGCGGCGCGCAGCACGTTTTCCTCGGCCATGGCGGCATAAAGTGCGAGAGGGACGGAGACATTGGCCGGAGCACCCCCTTGATGACCGGCCGGTCAGCACCCTACTGTGGTGCCCGCCAGCTTTGCTCCTGGACCGCACCGGCAGGCGCTGGCAAAGAACCGGGCGGACTCCCCATGACACATCCTCCTTGCGGACCCGAGCGCCGTATCGCTCGACGGGTTTTCGGCGCTCGTAGCGCCGCCTCGAATCACTCCCGCGCCGCCGTCGTCGCGGCGCTCCTCGCTGCGCTCGCGGCGACCACGCTGACCGCCTGCAAGCGCCCGGACGCGGAGGCGAAGCCCGCGCCCGCGCGCGACACCGCCGCGCCTCGCGAGAAGCCCGCCGTGCGCTTCGGGAAGGTGGCCACGCGCGCGCTCCCGCAGACGCTCGACATCAGCGGCACGCTCGTCGCCGACGAGAGCAGCGAGGTGGCGACGCAGGTCGCCGGCTCGGTCGTGAGCGTCGAGGTCGACGTGGGCTCCCGGGTCAAGAAGGGCGACCCGCTGGTCGTGCTCGACGCGCGCAACCTGGCGCTCCAGTCGCAGGCGGCCTCCGCCGCCGTGGCGCAGGCCCGGGCCAAGCTCGCGCTGCAGCAGGGCGCGTCGCCGAAGGACATCGATCCCGACCAGGTGCCGGAGGTCCGGGCCGCGAAGCAGAGCATGGAGCTCGCGAAGGCCGAGGCCGAGCGCGTGAAGCAGCTCTTCGATCAGGGCGCCGTCGCCCAGTCGACCTGGGACGCGGCGCGCACGCAGGCGCAGAACGCGACCGCGCAGTACGAGGCCGCGGTCAACGGCATCCGCGCGACGGTCGCCGCGCTCTCGTCGGCGCAGGCGCAGGCGGGGCTCGCGTCGAAGTCGGTGGCCGACACGACGGTGCGGGCGCCGTTCGACGGCGCCGTCGCCGAGAAGCGGATCAGCGTCGGGGAGTTCGCGAGCCCGGGCCGCGTGGTGGCGGTCGTGGTCCGCGACAACCCGCTGCGGCTCCGCATCGACGTGCCCGAGGCGGACATCGCGAGCATCGAGATCGGCAAGCCGGTCCGCATCTCGGTCGCCGCCTTCCCCAATCGCACGTTCCCGGGCGTCGTGAAGCGCATCGGCGCGAGCCTCAAGGCCTCCTCGCGCACGCTGCCCGTCGAGGCCGAGTTCGACAACAGCGAGGGGAAGCTCCGGCCCGGCCTCTTCGCGCAGGGTCAGCTGGCGCTGACCGGCGAGTCAAAAACGGCGCTCCTCGTGCCCGAGGCGGCGATCGGCACCTCCGGGACGAGCGCGCGCGTGTTCGTGAGGTCCGGCGATCGCGTGACGGAGCGGCTGGTCAAGACCGGCCGCAAGGTCGACGGCCTCGTCGAGGTGATCGGCCCGGTCGCCGACGGGGAAGAGGTCGCGATCGACAACGTGAGCGAGCTGGCGGACGGCATCGAGATCGCGGCGGCGCAGTGAGCCGAGCGCACCGCGCGTCTCATTACTGAAGAAAGGTAGCGACCATGCAATGGCTCGCGGCAATCTGCATCCGTAGGCCGGTGTTCGCGTCGGTGATCGTCCTGCTCCTGACGGTGCTCGGGGCGTTCTCCTACTTCGGCCTCGGCGTGGACCGGTTCCCCAAGGTCGAGTTCCCGTTCATCGTCGTGACGACGGTCCTCCCCGGCGCGGCGCCCGAGGAGGTGGAGACGGAGATCTCCGACAAGATCGAGTCGGCGGTCAACACGATCAGCGGCATCGACGAGCTGCGCTCCGCGTCGGTCGAGGGGCTCAGCCAGGTCATGATCTCCTTCCAGCTCGAGAAGGACGTCGACGTGGCCGCGCAGGAGGTGCGCGACAAGGTCGAGGGCATCCTCGCGGAGCTCCCCGAGGGCATCGATCCGCCGGTCGTGGGCAAGCTGGATCCGGACGCCGCCCCGATCCTCACGCTCGCCGTCTCGTCGCCGAAGGCGAGCGTCCGCGAGGTGACCGAGTTCGCCGACAAGACGCTGCGGCGCGAGCTGGAGTCGCTCGCCGGCGTCGGCCAGGTGCTGGTCATCGGCGGCCGCAGCCGCCAGATCAACATCTGGATCGATCCGGAGAAGCTCGAGAAGTACTCGCTGACGGGTGGCGTGGTGGCCCAGGCGCTGGCGAGCCAGAACGTCGAGATCCCCGCCGGCCGGATCGAGCAAGGGGGCAGGGCGCTCACCCTGCGGACGCGCGGCCGCGTGCAGTCGGTCGAGCAGATGGCGGACATCGTGCTCGCGAGCCGCGACGGTTACTCCGTCCGGCTCGGCGACGTCGCCGAGGTCCAGGACGGCATGGCGGAGCCGGAGTCCGCCGGCTTCCGCGGGCTCGACCCCGCCGTGCTCCTCAGCATCCGCAAGCAGAGCGGGACGAACACCGTCGAGGTCATCGACGGCCTGAAGGCGCGGATCAGCGACGTCGAGAAGCGCCTCCCGCCGGGCTACCAGATCGTCATCGCGCGCGATCAATCGGAGTTCATCAAGAACTCGGTCAACGCCGTCAAGGAGCACCTCGTGCTCGGCGCGCTGCTCGCCGCGATCATCGTCGCGCTGTTCCTCGCGAACGCGCGCAGCACGATGATCTCCGCGATCGCGATCCCGACGAGCATCATCTCCACGTTCGCCCTGATGAGGGTGGCGGGCTTCACGCTCAACGGGATCACGCTCCTCGCCCTGACGCTGGCGGTCGGCATCGTGATCGACGACGCGATCGTCGTCCTCGAGAACTGCTACCGCTGGATCGAGGAGAAGGGCGCGAGCCCGTGGGAGGCGGCGCTCCAGGGCACGCGGGAGATCGGCCCCGCGGTGCTCGCGACGACGCTCTCGCTGGTCGCGGTGTTCCTCCCCGTCGCGTTCATGAGCGGCATCGTCGGCCGCTTCCTGAACTCGTTCGGCCTCACCATGGCGTTCTCGATCCTGGTCTCGCTGATCGTGAGCTTCACCCTGACGCCGATGCTGTCGGCGCGGTGGCTGAAGAAGCCGAACAAGGACGCCTCCCACAGCTCCAAGGAGTCGCGCTTCTACGGGCCGATCGAGCGCGGCTACATGTCGCTCCTCCGCTGGTCGATGGCGCACCGCTGGGTGATCGTGCTCGCCTCGTTCCTGGCCCTGTTCTCGATCCCGGTCCTCGGGGGCCTCGCGAAGTTCAACTTCCTCCCGGTCGAGGACGAGTCGCAGTTCCAGGTCACCATGCGCGCGCCCGAGGGCGTGAGCCTCGACGGGACGCGCGTCATCGCCACGCGGCTCGCCTCGGACATCGAGAAGCTCCCGGGCGTGAGCTACACGCTGACGACGATCGGCGACGATCCGCAGAAGACGCCGAACCTCGCCAACATCTACGTGAAGCTCAAGCCCGTGAGCGAGCGCGAGCTGTCGCAGCAGGACCTCATCGACCGGGCCCGGCGCGAGCTCCAGCCGAAGTTCGACGCGGAGAAGCTCCGCGCGAGCATCGGCGTCGTGCCCGCGTTCTCCGGCGGCCAGAGCGCGCAGATCGCGTACCAGGTGCAGGGCCCCGACCTCCAGAAGATCGGCCAGTACTCCGACGCGCTGCTCCAGAAGCTCAAGGCGATGCCGGGCGTCGTGGATCCGGACACGTCGCTGCTCGTCGGCAAGCCGGAGATCCGGGTGGAGATCGACCGCAAGAAGGCCGCCGATCTCGGCGTCCAGGTCGGCGACGTGGCCAGCACCCTGCGCCTCCTGGTCGGCGGGTACAAGGTGTCGACCTACAACGAGGGCGGGGAGCAGTACGAGGTGCGCGCGCGCGCGCTGCCGAGCTTCCGCTCCGACAAGGAGGGCCTCGCGAAGATCACGGTGCCGTCGACCAAGCTCGGCGCGGTCACGCTCGACAACGTGGTCACGTTCAACGAGGGGACGGGCCCGTCGCGCATCGAGCGGTACAACCGCCAGCGGCAGGTCATGCTGATGGCCAACCTCGAGGCGGGCTACTCGCAGCAGACGGTCGTCCAGGAGCTCGACAAGGCGGTGGCGCAGATGAACCTGGCGCCCGGCTACTCCGCCGGCCCCGTCGGCGCGTCGAAGGAGCTCGCCAAGATGATGAAGAGCTTCCTGGTCGCGCTGCTCCTGTCGTTCGTCTTCATGTACCTCGTGCTCGCAGCGCAGTTCGAGTCGTGGCTGCACCCGATCACGATCCTCCTGTCGCTGCCGCTGACGGTGCCGTTCGCGTTCATCTCGGTCATCATCTTCCGGCAGTCGCTCAACATCTTCTCGCTGCTCGGCATCGTCGTGCTGTTCGGCGTCGTGAAGAAGAACTCGATCCTCCAGATCGATCACACGATCAAGCTGCGCGAGCACGGCTTGTCGCGCGCGCAGGCGATCCTGGAGGCGAACCGCGACCGGCTCCGGCCCATCCTGATGACCACGCTCGCGTTCGTGGCCGGCATGATCCCGCTCGTCGCCTCGAGCGGCGCGGGCTCGGGGACCAACCGCGCGACCGGGTTCGTGATCATCGGCGGGCAGACGATGGCGCTCCTGCTGACGCTGCTCGCGACCCCGGTCGCCTACTCGCTCTTCGACGACGTCTCGTCGTGGCTGAAGCGGGTCCTGCCCTTCATGCGGGGCAACGACGATCCGGAAGCGCCCCGCGGGGCGGGGGAGGGCGGCGTCGCTCCGGCGGGCGACGGGGTCGTCGCGGCGGGCCATCACGGCGCCGCGGCGCGCGCCGCGATCGCGCACGAGGGCGGCCGGCCGGTGGGGGCGCACCTCGACTAGCCGCACTGCCTGGCGGCGCTCGGGGGCCGCGGCGCGCCGCGCCCGGCCCCCGTCGCTGCCGCGACGCGGCGTCGCCACCCCGCGCGGCGCTCCCCGCGACGCGCCGGTCACTGCATGTCGCCGTGCACCTTGCGCAGGATCACATCCAAGAGACCGTCGAACGCGTCGCGCATCGCCCAGGCCTGCGCGGCGTTGTCGTCGAGCCCGGCGGCCTTGCGGCGGCCCTCGGCGAGCGCCTGCCTCGGGCCCCGGCACGAGGGGCCGAGCCGGCGCTCCATGTCGAGCGAGGCGCCCTCGTAGATGTGATAGCAGGACGCGAAATCCCCCTGGTTGTAGAGCGGCGAGCCGACCTGGATGGCGCCGTCCATCGTCCGCGCCAGCACGAGGAGATCCCCCTCGGTGCAGCCGCGGAGGATCGCGATCGCGTGGTGGGGCACCGAGCGCTTGACCGCCGGCAGCGCCTGCTCGTCGTCGGCCGTCTCGGCCGCGAACGTCGAGAGCGGGACCGGGTCGGGGCGCACGAGCAGCAGCTTGAGGTAGTCGGCGGGCACGCCGAAGTTGAGGTTCTGCCCCTGCGTCGCCACCGCGGCGGCGACGCCGATCACCTCGCCGCGCTCGTTGAACAGCGGCCCGCCCGAGGAGCCCGGCGCGATCGGCGCGGAGATCTGCAGCAGCGTCAGCGCGGGATCGACCACGCGGACCGCGCTCACGAGGCCGTTCGACACGGTGTCCGCGAGGCCGAGCGGATGCCCGATCGCGACCACGGGATCGCCCGGGCGCACCGCGCGGCTGTCGCCCAGGGGCAGCAGCGGGAGCTTCCGCGGCGCGTGGATCCGGACGATCGCGAGATCCCGGTCCTCGTCGAACGCGAGCACCTCGAGCACCGGGTGCTCGCTCTGGTCCCAGAGGACGACCTTGAGATCCGGGATGCCGGCGATGACGTGGAAGTTCGTCGCGATCCAGCCGTCCTCGCGGACGAGGAAGCCCGCCCCCAGCGAGCCGTCGCCGCGGATCGTCACGACCGCGGGCGTGGCGCGCGCCGCGATCTGGGCCGGCGTCATCGCGGCGGGCGGGGGCGCCGAGCTCGCCGGGCGGCCTGCTGAGCCGGCGCAGCCGAGCGCCGCGAGCGCCGCCGCGGCGACGAGCCCGGAGAGGCGCGGCCAGCGGGACCGCCGCGGCCGGGGACGCGAGAGAGGGGCGGCGCTCGGGCGCCCGTCGTCGTCGTGGAGCTCGCCTTTCAGGCTGCGGTGGTTCATGTCGCTCCCCGGGGCCGCCCCGTGAGCGGCCTCTCTCCGCAAGCGTAACGAAGACCCGACGGGTCGTCTCGCGTGCACGAAGAAATTCCGGGCGCGGCCGCCTATGCTGTCGCGGTGAGCCAAGACCACGACGCGCGCGATCCTATCTTCGCCCTCAGCGACGAGTTCGTCGCAACCTTCGCCGCACAATGTCCTGCCCACGCCACCCTGGCGGGCATCCCGTGCGACGACGGCGCCTGGAACGACTGGAGCCCGAGCGGCGCCGCGTCCTGGGCCTCGACCGTCGCGTCCTTCGAGGAGAGGCTCCGGGCGCTGCCGCCCCCGGGTCGCGGGCCGGAGGCGCGGTGGGGCCGCCTCGCACGCCGTGTGATGGCCGATTACCTGGACGAGCGGCTCGACGATTTCCGTCACGGCGAGCACCTGCGCGACCTCAACAACATCGAGTCGGCGTTCCAGCACCTCCGGGTGGTCTTCGACCTCATGGACGTGCGCAGCGCGGCCGGCTGGGAGGCCATCGCGTCGCGCCTGGAGGGGCTCCCGCGGGCCTTCGACGGCTACCGGACGTCGCTGGAGGAGGGGCGCCGAACAGGCCAGGTCGTCGCGCGCCGCCAGGTGCGCGCCGTCATCGAGCAGGCGCGCTACCAGGTCGGCGAGGCGTCGTTCTTCCTCACGCTGCCCGCCGCCTACGAGGCGTCCGGCTGCGCCACGGACGCCGGCCGCGCGCGCCTCGCCGCCGGCGTCGCGCGGGCGCGCGCCGCGTTCGGCGCGTTCGCCGATTTCCTGGAGCAGACGTACCTGCCGAGCGCGCGCGCCGCGGACGCCGTGGGCGAGGAGCGTTATCTGCGCATGGCGCGCCGCTTCCTCGGCGCGACCATCGATCCGATCGAGACCTACGCCTGGGGGTGGTCCGAGGTGCACGACATCGAGGCCCGGATGGCGCGCCTCGCCGGCGAGATCCTCCCCGGCGCGTCGCTGCCCGACGTGATCGAGCTGCTCATGACCGAGCCCGCTCGGTGCGCGCACAGCGCCGACGAGTTTCTCCGCCTCGTGTCCGAGCGCCAGCGGAAGGCGCTCGCCGAGCTCGACGGCGTCCATTTCGACATCCCCGAGCCCATCCGCCACATCGAGGTGAAGCTGGCGCCGCCGGGCGGCGCGCTCGGCGCGTACTACATGCCCCCGAGCGACGGCTTCAAGCGGCCCGGCACCGTCTGGTACGCCGCCGGCGACAAGCAGCGGTTCCCGCTCTACGAGGAGATCACCACGGCGTACCACGAGGGCTTCCCCGGCCATCACCTGCAGTGCGCGCTCCAGGTGCACCTCGAGGACCGGCTGAGCCGGCTCCACCGCTTCCTGGTGACGTGCTCCGGCTTCGCCGAGGGGTGGGCGCTCTACGCCGAGCAGCTGATGCACGAGCTCGGCTACTTCGAGCGCCCCGACTACGTGCTCGGGATGCTCGCGGGCAAGCTCACGCGCGCCTACCGCGTCGTCCTCGACATCGGCATGCACCTCGACCTGCCGATCCCCCGGCACGCCCCGCTCCACGCCGGGGAGCCGTGGAGCTACGAGATCGCGGTCGAGTACCTCCACCGCCGCGCCTTCCTCACGCTGGATCTCGCGCACAGCGAGGCGACGCGCTACCTCGGCTGGCCGGGGCAGGCGATCTCGTACAAGGTCGGCGAGCGGGTCGTCCTGGAGCTGCGCGAGGAGCTGCGGCGCCGGCAGGGCGAGGCCTTCGATCTGAAGGCGTTTCACGCCAAGGTGATCGGCTCGGGCTCGGTCGGGCTCGACCACCTGCGCGAGATCGTCCTCGAGGGCACGGAGGACGGGGCGCTGCGCTGAGTCGCGCTCGCCTCGATCGGCTCGACGCGCGGCCGCGCGCGTGCCAATCGAGGCGGGTGAGCTCTCCCCCGGCGAGCGAGATCCCCGAGGCGCGGCCGAGCGGCTCGGACCTGTGCACCGCGTGCGGCCTGTGCTGCACGGGGCTGCTCTTCGACGTCGCGCCGCTCGAGGAGCACGAGCTCCCGCTCGCCGAGAAGCTGCGCCTGCCGCTCGCGTGCAACCAGTACCACGACGCCTTCAGGCTGCCGTGCCCGTGCCACCGCGACCGGAAGTGCACCGTCTACGAGACGCGCTTCTCCGTGTGCAGCAGCTACGAGTGCGGCCTGCTCCGGCGCTGCAAGGCTGGCGAGGTGCCGCTCGGCGAGGCGCTGTCCCGCGTCGAGCGCGTGCTCCGCCTGACGGACGCCGTGCGCCGGCGCGTGCCCCCGCTGGAGCCGTCGCGCCCGCTCTGGGACGAGGCCCGCGAGCACCTCCGCCTGCGCGACGCCGAGGACGCGTCGCCGGCGTGGCGCAGCGAGCGGGAGTCGCTCGTCGCCGCGCTCGCCGAGCTCAGGGCCGCCTGCAGGGAAGGGCTCGATCCGTAGCGCCGGCGGCGCTGGAGACGCCGCCTTCCAGGGGAGAGCGGGGATCGGGCTCCCCGCGGCTCGCGCTGGCTCGAACGCCGATCTGCAGAGTTGCTCCGGGGAGATCTCGCTTCGCCGCGCGCTCGCGCAGAGCGCCGAGACCCGCGATCGGGGCCGCGGCGACTCCCGCGCTGCGCCCCGGTCGAGCGCGGTTCGTCCTCGACTTCGCGCGTCGCGGGCAGGGCCCAGCGGGCTCGTCCGGCCTCCCGGTGGCCAACGCCGCGCCGTATATATGGTCGATGGAACCGAAGATCCGCCGACTGACCAACAAGTATTCCGCCATCACGGCGGTGGTGAGCTTCGTCACGCAGCCCATTCCCGGCGCAGACGAGCTGATCGTGGTTCCCATCCATTACTGCTTTTCCGTGTCGCTGACGCGGGCGCGGGGCGTGCCGCTCCTCAGGGCTCCGTGGCTTCAGGTGAGCAAGATCATCTGGGGCGGAGCGGCAGTGCGGCTCTTCGCCAACTTCACGCTCGGCCTCGTCCCGGTCGCCGGTCTCTTCTCCAACGCGATCACCGCCGTGGCGCTGACCGAGCTCCTGGGCCGTTACCTCGACGGTGCGCTGAGCAGCCCGGCGGCGCCTCCGCCGATCTCCCTGAGGACGATCCGAGACGTGGTGGCGGGCTCGCGCCGAGCGAGGAGATCTCGGCGATCGTGGCCCGCGATCCGTCGGGCCTTCCAGCGGCCTGTCCCCGGGCCGACCCCGGCTTGAGCCGCCGGCGCCCGCGGCGCGGGCCGCCGCGGCCGCCGCGCGCGGGGCGGTCTCTCCTGGCGATCGCCGCCCAGATCGAATAGATCCCCGGCCATGCTCTCCGAGACCCGCGAGAAAGTCCTGGACATCAAACGGCGCTTTGAGGCGCTAAGGGGGCATCTTTGACGTCCCTAAGCTCGAACGGATGCTCCAGGACCTGACCCAGACGACGCTGTCGTCCGGGTTCTGGAACGATCAGGAAAAAGCCCAAGCCGTCCTCCGCAAGCGCGCCCAGGTCGAGTCGAAGCTCGAGATGGCGCAGAAGCTCGGCCGTGAGATCGAGGATCTCTCGGAGTACCTCGAGCTCGGCGCCGCCGAGGGCGACGAGGGCGTCATCGCCGACGCCGACGCGCAGGCCGACGCCATCGCCGCGCGCCTGCGGAAGGCCGAGCTCGATCGCATGCTGTCCGGCCCCGCCGACCGCGGCAACGCCATCGTCAGCATCCACCCGGGCGCCGGCGGCACCGACGCGAAGGACTGGGCGTCCATGCTCCTCCGCATGTACCTGCGCTTCTGCGAGCGCCGTGGCTACAAGACGGAGATCATCGACTACCAGGACGGCGACGAGGCCGGCATCGACGCCGTGACCTTCACGGTGACCGGCGACGCCGCCTATGGGTACCTGCGCTCCGAGGCAGGGGTCCATCGCCTGGTGCGGATGAGCCCGTTCAACGCCGATCACACGCGCCAGACCGCGTTCGCCGCCGTCGAGGTCACCCCGGACAGCGACGACGAGATCAACATCCAGGTCAACGAGAAGGACATCGAGATCACGACGATGCGCGCCGGCGGCAAGGGCGGGCAGAACGTGAACAAGGTGGAGACCGCCGTTCGCCTGCGCCACATCCCGACCGGCCTCAACATCGTCTGCCGCGCCGAGCGCAGCCAGCACCAGAACCGCGCGATGGCGATGAAGGTCCTCAAGGCCAAGCTGTACGAGATGGAGCTCCAGAAGCGGGAGGCCGAGGTCCAGGCCTACAACGCCGCGAAGAGCGCCATCAACTTCGGCAGCCAGATCAGGAATTACGTCCTCGCGCCCTACCGGCTCGTCAAGGACGTCCGCACCTCCACCGACGCCACCGACGTGGACGCCGTCCTCGACGGCGATCTCGAGGGCTTCATCGAGGCCTATCTGCTCGCCGCGGCCGGCGGCTCGCTCAGGAAGGGCGGCTCGGTCGCGGAGGACGACGCTCCGTGAGCCAGCAAAAAGACCGACCGAACGACAAGAAGAGCGAGCGGCTAGCGAAAGAGGCCGCCGAGGCCGCGCGCGCCGAGGAGACGCTGATCGCCACCCGCAAGGGGAAGGCGGCCCGCCTCCGCGCCCGCGGCGAGAACCCGTTCGCCAACGACGTCACGACGGGCGAGCCGCTCACCGAGCTCGCCGCCGTCCGCGCCCGCTTCGACGCGGCGCGGGCCGCGGCCGAGCCCAGGCCGGAGGGCGCGGCGCCGGACCGGCCCGCCGCCGCGGATCGCTACGACCCGGCGCGCGTCGAGCCGATCCCGTTCCGCGTCGCGGGCCGGGTCCTCTTCGTGCGCTCGTTCGGCGGCGTCACCTTCGTGCGGCTGCGCGATCGGACCGGCGAGCTCCAGCTCTACTGCGAGCAGGGGGGCCTCGCCGATTTCGAGCGGCTGGAGGACATCGATCTCGGCGACTTCGTCGAGGCCCACGGCGTCGCGATGGCCACGCAGAAGGGGGAGCTCTCGATCCGCGCAGAGCGCCTCCGGCTGCTCACGAAGGCCTACCGCCCGCTGCCGACCAAGACGAGCTTCAAGGACGTCGAGTCGCGCTACCGCATGCGGTACGTCGACCTCGTGGCCAACCCGCACGTGGCGGGGGTCTTCCGCGCCCGCAGCGCGATCGTCGCCGCGCTGCGCGAGTTCCTCGACGCGCGCGGCTTCCTCGAGGTCGAGACCCCGACGATGCACACGCTCGTCGGCGGCGCGGCCGCGAAGCCGTTCAAGACCCACCACAACGCGCTCGATCTCGAGCTCTTCATGCGCATCGCGCCCGAGCTCTTCCTGAAGCGGCTCGTGGTCGGCGGCTTCGAGCGCGTCTACGAGATCGCGCGCTGCTACCGGAACGAGGGGCTGTCGACGCGGCACAACCCCGAGTTCACGATGCTCGAGTACTACCAGGCGTACGCGACGTACGAGACCCTGATGGACGCGACCGAGGCGATGCTCCGCCACGTCGACGCCCGCCTCGCCGAGCGGCTCCCGGCCGAGCACGCGGCCTGGGCCTCCCAGCGCGCGTTCTCGCTCGAGCGCTTCGCGCGCGTCCCCATGGCCGAGGGGCTCGCCCGCGCCCTGGCCAAGGCGGGGCTCCCTGCCGACGTCCCGCAGCGCGTCGCCGCGGACGACGCGCCGATCAAGGAGTGGGCGAAGGCCGCCAAGGCGAGCGGGCGCGAGATCGACTGGACGAACTTCCGCGCGGGCGCGAAGAAGTGCGAGTCGCCCGGCGAGCTCGTCTTCTGCGCCTACGAGTACGTGGTCGAGCCGTTCCTCACGAAGGACTACCGCACCGAGGCGGGCGACAAGAGCGTCCCCGTCTTCATCATCGACTATCCCTTCGAGGTCTCCCCGCTCGCGCGCAAGAAGGACAGCGATCCCTCGCTGGTCGACCGCTTCGAGCTCTTCATCGAGGGCCGCGAGCTCTGCAACGCCTTCAGCGAGCTCAACGACCCCGAGGACCAGGACGCGCGCTTCCGCGCGCAGGTCGCCAAGAAGTCGCGGGGCGAGGAGGAGGCGATGGATTACGACGCCGACTACGTCCGCGCCCTGGAGCACGGCCTCCCGCCGACGGCGGGCTTCGGCATGGGGGTCGACCGCCTGACGATGCTCCTCACCGGCGCGACATCCATCCGCGACGTCATCCTGTTCCCCCTCCTCCGCCCCGAGACCGACGCGTGATCGAGCTCTCCCGACCCCTGCAGGCCGCGCTGCTCGCCGCCGTCGCGCTGGGTGTCCTCTTGCTCGCCTGGCGCGGCTACACCCGCTTCGACAAGAAGGGCGAGCTGGAGCCGCGGCGCCCCGTCGTCGCGCGCGTCGGGCTCGTGCTCGCGCTCGCGGGCGGCGGCCTGCTGGCGCTCACGCTCCTCACGTCCGGCGGGGGAGCGAAGGCCCTCGGGCTCGTCGGCGTGGTCGTCGCCAGCAACCCCGAGATGATCGGCGGCGCCCTCGGCGCGCTGGCCGGGGCGGGCGTCGCCTTGCTGCTCGTGACCGCGACCGGCCTCGGCTGGCGGGTGTTCGGCGCGCGAGGGCCCAAGGTCCGCGCGTTCGTCAGGGCGCTGGGCGTGATCTGCCTCGTGGCCGCGCTCGCGGTGGCCGTCGTCTGGCTCGCGGTCCTTCCGCTCCATCCGACCCTGAAATGGCTCCTCGCCGGGGTTCTGATCGCCGCGGGCGTGGGCTACGCGATCGCCGGGACCCGCCCCGTGCGCAAGGGGCTCTACCGCGCGCTCGGCTGGTGGTGGGGCGCGCTCGTGGGCGTGACGTTCAGCGTCACCGCGGCGCTCACGGCCAGGATGCCCGTCGGGCGGTTCGCGTCGCACAACCCCACCGATCAGATCATCCGCTTCGCCGCGCTCGTCTCCAGCACGGTCTTCCTGTTCTTCGTGCTGTCGGCGCTCCTGCCGCTCGCCCTCGACGCGCTCGAGCGCCGGAGCTTCGTGCCCCACGTGGGCGCGCGCCACGTGCGCGCCTCGAAGAGCGGCTTTCTCACGGTCATCTCGGTCCTGTCGATGGCCGGGGTCGCCGTCAGCTCGTGCTCCCTGTGCTCGGTGACGAGCATCATGGGCGGCTTCGGCGCCGACCTGAAGCGCAAGATCCTCGGCAACAACGCGCACATGGTCGTCGACGCCACCCGGCCCGGCGGCTTCGGCAACTGGGACGACAAGCTCACCAAGGTGCGCGTCGCGCTCGCTCCTTACGGGGGCGCGGCGACGCCGGTCGCGGCCGGCGAGGCGATGGGCTCCAGCGCCTCGAACACCGCCGGCGCCATCGTCCGCGGCATCGATCCGGACACGATCGGGCAGGTCATCGATCTCAAGAAGAACATCGAGGTCGGCAGTTTCGACTACCTGCGCGATCCCGAGAAGCTGACGAGCCTGCCGCCGGAGGAGATCATCGGCCGGGGCCCGGGCGGGGAGCCGTACTTCAAGGGGCCCGACTTCCGCCAGCCGCCGGACGTCGACCCGTCGGTGCGCGACTACCTGAAGCGGCAGACGCGCGTGTACCCGGGCGTCGTCATCGGCCGCGAGCTCGCGAAGTCGCTCCACGTGCTCGTCGGGGACGAGGTGACCCTCCTCTCGCCGGTGGGCGAGCTCGGTCCCACCGGCGTGATGCCGCGCTCCCGCAAGTTCCGCGTCGCGGGGATCTTCTACAGCGGCATGTACGAGTACGACGTCTCGCACGCGTACGTCTTGCTCGACGAGGCGCAGAAGTTCTTCGGCCTCGAGGACAAGATCACCCACATCGACATCCGGATCCCGGATCCCGAGCGGGTGCAGGATGTCCGCCCGGCCGTCGAGGCGGCGGTCGCCGCGAGCGCCGCGCTCGACGAGGCGCCCGAGGGCGGCAAGCCGCCCCCGCAGCTCCGCGTCCGCGACTGGATCGAGAGCAACAAGAGCCTCTTCAGCGCGCTCAAGCTGGAGAAGATCGCGACGTTCATCATCCTGTCCATCGCCATCGCGGTCGCGAGCTTCTGCATCGTCTGCACGCTGCTCCTCATGGTGACGGAGAAGGGCAAGGAGATCGCCGTCCTGAAGGCGCTCGGGGCCTCGGACAGCGCGGTGATGCGCGTGTTCATGCTCGAGGGCGTCATCATCGGCGCGATCGGCACCGTCTACGGTGTCGGCACCGCGCTGGCGGTCTGCACGGGCCTGTCCTGGTTCGGCGTCCGGCTCGATCCGGACGTCTATTACATCGACCGGCTGCCCGTGAACGTGAACGGCTCCGACTATGCGATAGTCGCGGTCGCGGCGCTGCTCATCTGCACGATCGCCACCCTCTACCCGGCCCGCGCCGCCTCGAAGCTCTCTCCGGTCGACGGGCTCCGCTACGAGTAAACCCCTCCATGTCCACTCCGCTCGTCGTCGTCGAAGATCTCCGCAAGACGTTCGTTCACATGGGGCGCGAGCTCCACGTGCTCTGCGGCATCGATATCGTGATCAACCAGGGCGAGGTCGTGGCGTTCGTGGGCCCCTCCGGGGCCGGCAAGAGCACGTTCCTCCACTGCATCGGCACGCTGGACCTCCCGACGAGCGGCCGCATCCGCCTCGGCAGCGACGAGCTCACCGGCATGCCGAGCTCGCGGCTCGCGGCGATCCGGAACCGGATGATCGGCTTCGTCTTCCAGTTCCACCACCTGCTCCCCGAGTTCAACGCGGTCGAGAACGTGATGATGCCCGGCCTCATCCAGGGGAAGACCCGCCGCGAGATGGAGCCGCTCGCGCGCGCGCTGCTCGCCGAGGTCGGGCTCGCCGCGCGCGCGACGCACCGGCCGGGCGAGCTGTCGGGCGGCGAGCAGCAGCGGGTGGCCCTGGCGCGCGCGCTCGTCCTGTCGCCGAAGCTGCTCCTCGCCGACGAGCCGACCGGGAACCTCGACACCGCGACGAGCGACTCGATCCACCAGCTGTTCTTCGAGATGAACCGCAAGCACGGCACCACGGTCGTCGTGGTGACGCACAACCTCAGCTTCGCCGAGTCGATGCCGCGCGTGGTGACGATGCGCGACGGGGCCATCGAGAGCGACCGCATCGGCAGCGAGCGCGCCGCGGCCGCCGGGTACCGCGGCGGCTCAGCCGGATAGCCGCTCGCTCAGGAGCTCGGCCGCGCGCAGCGACATGGCCATGATGGTCATCTGCGGGTTCACGCCGAGCGACGAGGGGATCGCGCTCCCGTCGCACACGTAGAGCCCAGCGACGTCGTGCGCCTGGTGGTCCGGCCCGAGGCACGACGACCGCGGATCGACGCCGATGCGGCACGTCCCGAGCGGGTGGAACGCGGCCACGTCGATGTCCCCGGCCTTGATCTGCCGCCCCTTGAGCCGCTCGAGGTCCTCCGGGCCGTTCACCTCGTCGCAGCCGGCGACGAGCGGCAGCACGCGCCGCGCCCCCGCGGCCAGGAACACCTCGCAGAGCAGCTCGATCCCGCGCTGCATCCTCGCGACGTCCTCCGGGTTCATCGTGTAGAGCACGAGCGGCGTGCCGCCGAGCCCGGGCCGAACCTCGCCGCGGCTCGTGTCCTTGATCATGAACCCGAACGTCGCGAGGTGCGGGTACCGCTCCATGAGCTCGGTGTAGCGCCGCCCCGTCCACGGCACGGCCAGCGCGGCGACGTCGAACGGGAGCGAGCCCCCCTCGAACATCAGCCCTTCGTCGGCGAAGTGGTCGATCTGGTAGCCCTGCGGGATGCCTCGCCACTGGTCGACCCGCTCGTCGAAGAGCGCCATCACCTTGGACGCCGGGTGGATCGACAGGTTCTTCCCCAGCATGCCGCTCGAGAGGCACGCCCCGCTCCGGCGCAGCAAGAGCGGCGTCATCAGCGCGCCGCCGGCCACCACGACGGCCTCCGCCTTGACCACGAGCCGCGGCCGCCGCCGCCTCGCGCCGCCGGCCGCGCGGCCGCCTCCGCCGGCCCTCGTGTCGCCGCCGAGCACGGCCGTCGCCCCGCGCGCGCGGCCCGCCACGACGTCGATCGCCCTGACGCGCGCCGCCGTGATGAGCTGCGCGCCCCGCTTCAGCGCCTCGGGCACGTAGCTCACGTCGGTCGAGCGCTTGGCCCCGGTCGGGCAGCCGAAGCAGCAGATCCCCTGTCCGTCGCAGTCCGGCGCGTTGCGCTGGAGCGGCCCGTGCTGGAGGCCGAGCCGCTCCGCGCCGCGCCGGATGATCGGCCCGATCGCCCCGAGGTGCAGCGGATCGGCGGGGGCGACCTGGAGCATCCGCTCGACGCGCTCGTAGTAGGGCGCGAGCCCCTCGGACGAGAACTCCGCCGGCAGCCCCACGCCGTCCCGCCACGACGCGAAGGTGCTCTCCGGCGCGCGGTAGCAGGTCCCGGAGTTGATCACGGTGCTCCCTCCGACGGCGCGCCCCGCGAACACCGGGATCCCCACGTTGCCGATCGCCATGTCGAGCCCGTGGTCGCGGTACATCTCCCGGTACGCGCGCGCCGGCCGGCCGGTGAAGCTCGAGCGGCGGTGGTAGTCGCCCTCCTCCAGCATCAGGACCGCGTGCCCCCGCGACGCGAGCTCGTAGGCGGCGGCCGCGCCGCCGGCCCCGGTGCCGATCACGAGCACCTCGCACTCGAGCTCCAGGTCCTCCTCGACCTCGCGCCCGTTCGTCACCTGCGCCAGCCAGCGGGGGCTCTCGTCGCGCACCGTGGGCAGCTCGTAGCGGCAGCCCACGTGCTCGAACATCTCGGGCCGGTCGTAGTGGAGGAACCGGAGCGGCGTGAGCACGGCGCGGAGCAGCGAGCGCAGCGCCAGCGCCCGGCTCTGCTCGAAGCCGCGGAGCACCTCCATCCGCTCCTCGAGCGGCAGCGCCGACAGCGGCCTGAGCCGAGTCGGCACCGGCGCGAGCTCGATCGCCCACAGCGCCGCGCGCAGCCCCTGCGCCAGGTGCGGCGGGATCGTCGCCAGGAAGGCCGCGAGGCGGGCGGCGGTCGCCGCGCCGGCACCCTCGAGGAAGCGGCCGGGCGGCATCGCCGCCTCGGCGAGCGCGGCGGCGACGCGCAGCTCCCGCTCCGAGAGCGACGGCTCCGCGCCCGGCCGCCCCCCTGCCGCGGGCGCGCTCCCCGCGCCGCCCTCCGCCTGCTGCGCCGTCCCGGGCCGGCGCTCCTTCCGCTCCAGCCGCTCTAGCGCGGGCCAGCGCCTGAAATCGAGGTCCAATCCCAGGGTCATGGTCGTCCGAGCCCCTCGCGAAAGCTTCTGTTAATTCTGTAGCAACAGAATCGTCGAAATGCAAGGCGGCTCGGCCCGCTCGGTCTGTGCGTTCCGGTCGGAGCGCGCGGCGGCGTCGCTCACGGCATGGGCAGGACCCAGATCGGCGCGCGGGGCTCCAGCGCGAGGTGGCGCCAGGCGTCCTCGGCGATCGCCAGGCCGCGCTCTCCCTCGTCGCGGAAGTGCGCGGCGACCGCGCGGAAATACGGGGCGTCGGGGCGCTCGAGCGCGACGATGCCCTTCGGGTCCGACGGGCTCGGCGCGAACGGGCGGCCTGCCTTGGCCCGGCGGGTGTCGCTCACGAGGGAGATCTCGTCCATGCGGGCGGTGAAGTGCGGCCCGCCGTCGAACGGGTCGACCCTGTGGGCGTAGCGGAAGCCGATGCGGCGCAGGAGCTTCTCCACGCCCCGGGTCTGCGACCCCACCTTTCCGATCACGCGCTGGGCGTCCTCGGGCAGCAGCGAGGCGTAGAGGGTCCCCTCGGGGAAGAGCCCCTTGATGAACTCCTTGTTCTTCTTGGAGAGGAGGTCCGCCTCGGCATAGCTCATGTCGGTGAACTTGCGCCCCAGCGCTTCCCAGAGGTGGCTTGTTCCATCCGGCTCGAGCGGCGGCATCAGCTCCGCGAGGATCTCCTCCTGGAACAGGTCGGGCCGCGCGGCCATGTAGAGGAAGCGAACATACGAGATCATCGTGCCGAGCCGCTCGGGCCCCTGCCGGTAGTCCGGCATGAGCACGAGTCCGCCGATCTCCGTCGGTCCATTGTACGAGTAGCCGATGCGCAGCACGGTATGGTGGAAGTGCTTGTCGATCGTGGCCGAGTACTTCTCCTCGTCGAGCACGTCGAAATAGATGTACGGGACGCCGCGCCGGCCGAGCTGCGCGATGATCATCGACGTGCCGACGATCATGCCCCTGTCGCCCTTCGTCAGGTCGACGAGCACGAAGACGTATTGGCGCAGGCGGGGGTCCTGGATGGCCCCGCTGAAGCTCCGGTGGCTCTCGGCGACGATCTCGTGGATTGCGTCACGGTTGTTCGGCAGGTTGACCGAGTTCAGGTGGCGCGCGACATAGAGGAGCTGCTCCTCGTCGCCGGTCACGGCTGCGCGTATTTCAAACGAGATCATCGGGAGAAGCCTACGCGTGGCGCTCGCGCTTGGCCATTGCTCCGGACGCCGCGCGCCGGGCGTACAACAGAGCTCGCCGCGCGCCGCCCGTCCCCGCCGGCGCGCGGACGGCGCGAGCCGGCGCGGGTCAGCCGAGCTGAGCGCGGAGCGCTTCGTCCATGGCGTCGAGCGGCGGCTCGCGCCCGGTGTACAGCCGGAACTGCTCTGCCGCCTGGTGGAGGAGCATCCTCCCGCCGTGAACGGCGGTGGCCCCGCGCCGCCGCGCCGCCTCCACGAGCGCCGTGATCATCGGCTTGTACACGATATCCATGACCAGGAGACCCTCCCGCAACGCCTCCTCCGGGACGGGGCTCCGCGGGTCGACCTCGGCCATGCCGCGCGAGGTCGCGTTGACGAGGACGTCGTGGTCGGGCGTGAGCGCCCGCTCGTCGAGGGGCACGGCCGTCCCGCCGACGGCCGCCGCGAGCTGCCGCGCCTTCTCCAGATCTCGGTTCGCGATCGTGACGCGGGCGCCGCGCTCCGCGAGCCCGAACGCGACCGCGCGCGCCGCGCCCCCCGCGCCGAGGAGCAGCACCCGCGCGCCCCCGAGCTGCGCCGCCTCCTCGAGCGCCCGCGCCGCGCCGATCCAGTCGGTATTGTACCCCCGGAGGCGCCCGCCGTCGTTGACGATCGTGTTCACCGCGCCGATCCGCGCGGCGGTGGGATCGATCTCGTCCAGCAACGGAATTACCGCCTGCTTGTAGGGCATCGACACACCGAGGCCGCGGATCCCGAGCGCCCGCATCCCGCGCAGCGCTCCCTCAACATCGGTCACCGCAAAAGGGATATAGGTAAAATCGAGCCCCAGCGCGCGGTAGCCGGCGAGGTGCATGGCGGCGCCTGTCGATACCGGATGAAGCGACATTGAGCCGCAGAGTGTGAGGCGGCCCAGAGCTCGGGAGAATGATGCAGTCGACGAAGTACAGCCGTGCATGCAGCGAAGCTGGCCTGTCTCCGGCGCGGATGCTAGCCCCGCCAGCGATGAGCGAGCAGAGCTCCCCCGAGCCGGCGGCGGAGGCGGCGACAGCGTGCCTCGAGCCCGCCAAGGCCGGCGTGTTCATGCCCCGATCCGATCGCGCGTTCGCGCGGCGCGCCTACCAGACCGTCGCGCCGCTCGGCCGCAGCCTCCTCAAGGTCCTCGCGGCCCTCGCGATCCTCACGCTGGGTCGCTCGACCCTCGCGGACCAGTACCACGTGCCCACCGGCTCGATGTGGCCGACGATCGCCCCCGGCGATCGCATCCTGGTCGACAAGGTCGCCTACGGGCTCCGCGTCCCGCTCACGGATCGCTACCTGTTCGAGGGCAGCGGGCCGAGCGCCGGCGACGTGGTGCTCTTCGCGGATCCGCGCGGCGGCTCGACCCTCCTCGTCAAGCGCGTGATCGCGCTCCCCGGGCAGACGGTGATGCTCCGGCGCGGCGTACTGTACGTCGACGGCGCGGCGCAGGCCCTCGAGGAGCTCGGGGACGGCACGCGGGTCGAGCACCTCGGCCCGGTCACGCACGCGGCGGGCGAGCCCGATCTCGAGGCGTTCGGGCCGGTCGTCGTGCCGCCGGGCCACCTCTTCGTGATGGGCGACAACCGCGCCGCGTCGCTCGACAGCCGGGCGATGGGCGCGGTGCCGCGCGAGCTCGTCCGCGGCCGCGTGCTCCGCGTCGTCTATCACCACGACGCCGCGGGCTTCGATCTGTCCCGCGCCCTGCGGAGCGTCGACTGAGCGCCCGGGTCACGCGTCGCCTCGCGCCATCATCGCCCTGAGCTCGTCGCCGCTCAGGGTCTCGACCTCGTAGAGCCTCGCGGCGATGCGCTCGAGCGTCGCGCGGTGCCCGCAGATCATCGCGCGCGCCCGCGCCTCCGCGTCCGAGAGGATCCGCGCGACCTCCGCGTCGATCTCGCGCGCGGTGGCGTCGCTGCACTCCCGCCCCGCCCCGGGCGGGAGCGCGCCCCGCGGCTCGCCGAGGAACGACAGCGGCCGGCGCGGCTCCAGCGCCGAGAGCCCGACCCCCTGGCCCATGCCGAGCTCGCGCACCATGCGGCGCGCCAGCTCCGTCGCGTTGAGCAGGTCGTCCTGCGCGCCGGTCGACAGGTCCCCGACGGCCTCCGCCTCGGCGGCGCGCCCGCCGAGCAGCACGACCAGCCGGTCGAGGATCTCCTGCCGGCTCCACAGGTAGCGGTCCTCCCGCGGCAGCTGCATCGTGTACCCGAGCGCCCCTGGTCCGCGCGGCACGATGGACACCTTGCGCACCGGGTCCTGCGTGGGCAGCAGCGTCGCCGTCAGCGCGTGCCCCACCTCGTGGTAGGCGACCACGAGCCTCTCGCGCGCGCCGAGCCGCCGGCCCCGCCGCTCGAGCCCCGCGAGCCCGCGCTCGATCGCGGCCTCCAGGTCGATCTGCCCCACCGCGGCCGCCCTGCGCCGCGCCGCGAGCAGCGCCGCCTCGTTGACGATGTTCGCGAGGTCGGCCCCGACGAGCCCCGCGGTCTGCGCGGCCACGGCGTCGAGATCCACGTCCGCGTCGAGCGCCACCTTCCTCCCGTGCACCGCCAGGATCTCCCGCCGCTCGGCGAGATCGGGCCGATCGACGTGCACCCGGCGATCGAACCGCCCGGCCCGGAGGAGCGCCGGATCGAGGATCTCGGGGCGGTTCGTCGCGGCGATCACGACCATGGCCGCGCGCACGTCGAACCCGTCCATCTCGGTCAGGAGCTGGTTCAGCGTCTGCTCGCGCTCGTCGTGGCCGCCGACGGAGCCGCCGATGCCGCGGGCCTTGCCGACCGCGTCGAGCTCGTCGATGAACACGAGGCAGGTCCCCTTCTCGCGCGCCTGGGAGAAGAGATCGCGCACGCGCGCGGCGCCGACGCCGACGAACATCTCCACGAACTCCGACCCGCACGCGCTGAAGAAGGGGACGCTCGCCTCTCCCGCGATCGCCCGGGCCAGCAGCGTCTTGCCCGTGCCGGGCGGCCCCACGAGGAGCACCCCCCGCGGCATCCGGCCGCCGAGCTTCTCGTAGCGCTCGGGCGCCTTGAGGAAGTCGACGATCTCGCCGAGCTCGGCCTTCGCCTCGGCGCTGCCCGCGACGTCGCGGAACGTCACCGCCGCCCCTCGCTCCTCGTAGAGCCGCGCCTTGTTCTTGCCAAAGGCGGTCGCGGCGCCCGAGACGTTCCCCGCCGCCGTCGACCGGCGCGACACGAGGTGGACCATCGCGAGCAGCGCGGTGAGGGGCAGCGCCAGCCAGAGGTACGGCAGCAGCCCTCGCTCGTCCGCGGCGCGCGTGTACGGGATTCCGCGCCGGTCGAGGGCGGCGAGCAGATCCTTCTCGGTCTGCTCGATGCGCCCCGTGCGGTAGCTCTGCGGTGCGCTCGCGCCGAGGCCGGGCACCGCTCGCCCGATGTACACGCCGTCCCGGATCTCGACCTCGGCGAGCTCTCCGCTCTCCGCGAGCGAGCGGAAGCGCGCGTACGGGATGCGGCCATCGGACGCCACCACCACTTGAAGCAGCAGCGCCGAGCCGAGCACCAGGACGAGAACAATCCAGAGCGACCGCATGGCCCGCCTCCGCGCGGACAGGCGACGTCGCCGGCAAGGCTGGCCTGTCGCCTCGGTGCGCCCTGCACGGAGCCTGCCAAGGCGGCCCGTGCACCCTCCCCGTGCACCCTCGAGGCAAGGCGAGACGAGCGACCGCTCGACCGATGAACATGCGTCACTGCGTCACTGCGTCACTGCGTCACTGCGTCACTGCGTCACTGCGTCACTGCGTCACTGGCGCACCAGCGCCGAGCGCGCCCGGCGCGGCGTGGACGCACGGCGCGAACCGATCAACCCTCATCGCATGGGGAGAGCTCTTTTCTTGATCACGGGTCCGCTGACGATGTTTCTGCTCGGGTGCGGCGGGGCTCCGCCACCTCCGGCCGAGCAGCCCGAGCCCGCGCGGCTGGACGAGCCAGCGAGGGGCGCCGAGCCCGCGCCGGAGGCTGCCCTGGACGCCGAGGCGCAGGAAGCGGAGCCCGCTCGGGCGACGCCGTCCGTCGCGCCGGCGGCGCCGCGGCGCGACGACTCGGTGCCCGACGACTACGCGCTCATGCACGGCGACTGCGTCGAGCTCGGCAAGCAGCTCACGGTGCTCACGCGCTCGGAGCAGGTCGCGGCGCTGAGCGCCAAGCTGACGCCGGAGCAGCGGGGCGAGACCGAGAAGAGGATCGACGCCGTCGCGGCCACCCTCGGGGAGCAGTACGCGCAGTCGTGCGAGCAGAACGTCGGCAAGCACGTGGATCCGAGGTCGCTCAAGTGCGCGTTCGACGCGCGGAGCGTCAGGGCGTTCGAGGCCTGCCTCGGCGCGCCGCCGCCGGCCAAGTGACGCCTCCGCGTCGCGTGCGCCGGATGACGGCGCGCGCGATGCGGATATAATGCGCCCTCGCATGGACGCTTCGCTCCTCGACGACCCCTGGATCGCCGCTCAGGTCGACGCCGCCGTGGCGCCTTACGTGGGTCGCCTGCCGGCGCACGAGGTCGCGTGGATGCGCGAGCAGCTCGCGGAGGTCTTGCTGCACGACGACGAGGCGATCCGCCTGCTCCGGCGCGCGCACCCGCGCGAGGTCGACGAGAGCGGCGAGCGGGCGTTCGGGGTGCTCGGCGCAGCGGGGCGCGCCAAGGCGGGCTAGCGGTGCGCACTCCGGAAGACCGGCTGCTCGCCGAGGGGCTCGATCTGCTCCAGTTGGTCGCGAAGCGCATCGCGCGCCGCCTGGGCCGCCGCATCCCGGTCGAGGACCTCGTCGCGCTCGGGCATCCGGCGCTGCTCGAGGTGGTGCGGACGTACGATCCGGGCCGATCCTCGTTCGAGGCGTACGCCAAGCGGAAGATCCGCTGGGCGATCTTCGACGGCATCCGGCGGGAGACGCGCTGGCGATCTGCGGCGGCGCGGGCCAGCGCGCTGGCCGCGTCGGCGCGGTTCGCGGAGGGGCGGGGGGCGGACGACGACGCCGGCGCGCCGGCCACGCAGGAGGACTACGCCGCGCGGCTCGGCGGCCTGCTCGCCGGGCACGCGGCCGCGATGGCGCTCGGCCTGCTCTCGGCCCAGGGCGACGTCGCTGCAATCCCGGACGCCGCCGACAGCCCCGAGGAGCGCGCCTCCGCCGCCGAGCTCGCGCAGGCCGTGCGGCACGCCGTGCGCGAGCTCCCCGAGCGCGAGCGCGCCCTCGTCGAGCGCCACTACTTCGACGACGAGCGGTTCGATCAGATCGCGCAGGATCTCGGGATCAGCAAGAGCTGGGCGAGCCGCCTGCACAGCCAGGCGATCGCGCGGCTCGGCGAGCTGCTCCGCGCGATCCGCTGACGCGCCGCTCCCCCGCGGGCGCGCCGGCGCGTCGTTTCCCCTCTCGTTCCCCTCGACGGATGGCCGTTATCGCTGCCGGCTCTGGACCGAGCGGAGGTACGGGGCTCGCTCCTCGTCGGAGACCGGCTCGTTGCTGATCACCCGGTGGTCGCGCGGCATGAAGTGAACGAGGCGGACCATCATGTGGTCCTTCGCGACGGTCAGCTTCCGCTTGTGGCGGAGCTCCGCGGCCTCCTGGAAGGTCTGCACCTTGGGATCGTAGGCGATCATGTGCAGGTCTCTTCCGAACGGCGCGGGCAGGTCTTCGATCTCGACGATCTTGTAGATGCGGATCCCTCCGCTCTTCTCGGTGGCCGCGACCACGGCGCCGACGACCAGATCCTTGCCGGTCGGATCGGAGGTTTCGGGCACGGGGGGCGCGCGGTCACAGGCCGGCGCGAGGGTCAGGATGCCGGCGCACACGGCGGCGGCGAGCGCGATCGACCTCATGGGCGCTGAATAACATCGATGCGACCCGGCGCAAGCGGCTACCCGCGCCCGGCGCGGCGGGAGCGGGGCGCGCCGCGACGTCGTCCGCCGCCGGGGGGCGGCGCTGTGGTAGACGCGCCTTCGAGACAGTGGCCGGGAGCGATCCCTCGGAGGAATGCGATCATGCGACTCGAGGACACGAAGTTTGTCGTCACAGGCGCCGCCCAGGGGCTGGGTCGCCACTATGCGCTGCGGCTCGCGGAGCTCGGGGGCCAGGTCGCCGCGGGCGACGTGAACGAGGAGGGGCTCGCGTCGCTGGTCGAGGCGAGCCAGGGGCTCCCCGGGAAGATCCACGCGCGGCCGTTCAACGTGGCGGTGGAGGCGGAGGTCGAGGCGTTCGTCCGCTTCGCGCACGGGGCCATGGGCGGCCTGAACGGCCTCGTGAACAACGCCGGCATCCTGCGGGACGGCCTCCTGGTCAAGAAGGACCGCCAGACCGGCGCGGTCGTCAAGCTGAGCGCGGCGCAGTGGCAGGCCGTCATCGACGTCAACCTGACGGGCGCCACGCTCATGGTCCGCGAGGTCGTCGCGAAGATGGTCGAGACCGAGCAGAAGGGCGTCATCGTCAACATCAGCTCCATCGCGCGCCACGGCAACCGCGGCCAGTCGAACTACACCGCCGCGAAGAGCGCGCTCGCGGCGAACACGAAGACCTGGGCGATCGAGTTCGCGCCGTTCGGCATCCGCGTGGGCGCGGTCGCGCCCGGCATGATCGAGACGCCGATGACGCAGGGCATGAACCAGAAGGCGCGCGACGCCCTGGTCGCCATGATCCCGGTCGGCCGCATCGGCGTGCCCGAGGACATCTGGCAGGCCGTGCGCTTCGTGATCGAGTGCGAGTACTTCAACGGCCGCTGCATCGACGTCGACGGCGGTCTCACGATGTGACCCCGGCGCGGCGGCCCCGGCCCCGGGGATCCCGCCGCGTCCCCGCGTTCTCACCGCGCGTCCTCACCGCGTCCCCGCGCGTCTTCATCGCGTCCTCACCGCGCCCTCCAGCTCCGCGCGTCGCCCGCTTCCTCCCACGGCGCTGCCCGGCGGCGTCCGTCGTCGGCCCGACCCCCGTCCGGCGGCCCCTCGTCTCGCTGCGCCGGCGCCGCCCTCCGGCGCCGGGGGGCGCCGAGCCCCGAGCGGCCGAGCCCCGAGCCGGCTCGGCGATCCGCCCACGAAACATTCGCGCTTGACGCGTCGATATTGAAAGCTATGTTCAATATCAACCTACCCGTTTGAACGTAGCCGGGGGTTCTGCATGTACGTGTGCCTCTGCATGGGCGTCTGTGATCGAGAGATTCGCGAAGCGGTGAACGAGGGGGCCTGCTCCGTGGCCGAGGTGATGGAGTGCACGGGGGCCGGTACGCGGTGCGGCTCCTGCCAGCCGACGATCGCCAAGCTCGTCGGCGCTGGCGAGCCCGTCTCCGCCCCGCGCCGCCTCACGATGGCGCCGGTCTCCAGCGCAGCCTGATTCTCTGGATCGCCGCTGCGCTCCGGTTTCTCTGGCGGGGACCGGCGACCTTTCCTTAGAAATTTCTTGCGCGCTTCCGCGGACCTTGCGCATGTGACCTGGGCGCTGGCGCTCCAGCCGGCGCCTCCTCGCCGTCGCCGGCGGGGCGAGCACGACAGGCACGAGCGCGAGAGGGTCCGATGAAGGGTGCGAAAGATGTCGTCGACGCGTTGAACGAGGTGCTCGCGGCGGAGCTCGTCGCGATCAACCAGTACTTCCTGCACGCGAAGATGTGCGCGCACTGGGGCTTCGTCACGCTCGCCGCGCGCGGCCGCGCCGAGTCGATCGACGAGATGAAGCACGCCGACGCGATCATCGATCGCATCCTCTTCCTGGAAGGGCTGCCCAACCTGCAGCGCCTGGACACCCTTCACATCGGGCAGACCGTGCCGGAGCAGCTCAAGAGCGACCTCGAGCTCGAGTACAACGCGGTCAAGCGGCTCAACACGGCGATCGCCCTCTGCCGCGACAAGGGGGATCGCACCTCCGAGGAGCTCCTGGCCAAGATCCTCGAGTCCGAGGAGGAGCACATCGACTGGCTCGAGACGCAAATCGGCCTGATCGAGAAGCTTGGCGAGACCGCCTACCTGTCCCAGCAGATCCGCGAGTAGGGTAGGGTGGGGGGCCGCCCCCGCCGACGGCGCACCCCGCGCGTCTTCTGGCGGCGGAGGCCGCGCTTGACGTACGATACTCTGGACGCATGTCCAAGGCGCCGCGGACGACCGCGCTCGCGCGGTTACGCGCCAGCTCGGTGCGTCGGCCGTGATCGTCGCGCCGCGCTCGTCCCTACGAGGAGGATGAGCGCGGCGGGGGAAATCCATGTCGAAGATTCTTGTCGTCGATGACCAGCGGAACATGCGGACCACGCTCGCGATGATGCTGCGTGGCGCCGGGTACGAGGTCGATGAAGCGGGCGACGGCAGCCAGGGCGCCGACCTGGGCGCCAAGGGTGCGTACGACGTCGTGCTCACCGATCTGCGGATGGGCGGCTTCGACGGCATCGGCGTCCTGCGCGCGGTGAAGGAGTCGAACGCGAACACCGAGGTCATCGTGATGACCGCGTACGGCACCATCGAGAGCGCGGTCGAGGCGATGCGGCTCGGCGCGTTCGACTACATCCAGAAGCCGTTCTCGGAGCAGGAGCTCCTCGTGAAGGTGGAGCGCGCGATCCAGAACCGGAAGCTCACCGGGGAGGTGCAGCTGCTCGCGAGCGAGTTCAAGGAGCGCTACCGCTTCGAGAACATCGTGGGCCGCTCGCAGGCGGTCCGCGAGGTGCTGGGCCGGATCGTGAAGGTCGCGCCGACCGACGCGACGGTGCTCATCACCGGCGAGAGCGGCACCGGCAAGGAGCTGGTCGCCAAGGCCATCCACGCCAACAGCAAGCGCGCCGATCGCCCCTTCGTGCCGGTGAACTGCGCCGCCATCAGCGAGACGCTCCTCGAGAGCGAGCTGTTCGGCCACGCGCGCGGCTCGTTCACGGGCGCGATCTCGGCGAGGAAGGGGCTGTTCGAGGAGGCCGACGGGGGCACGTTCTTCTTCGACGAGATCGCCGAGACCCCGCTCACCTTCCAGGCGAAGCTGCTCCGCGCGATCCAGGAGAACGAGATCCGCCGCGTGGGCGAGAACAAGCCCATCCACGTCGACGTGCGCATCATCGCCGCGACGAACCAGGAGCTCCTGACCGCGGTGGCGGAGAAGCGGTTCCGCCAGGATCTCTACTACCGCCTGAACGTCGCGCGCTTCGTGCTCCCACCGCTGCGCGCTCGGCGCGAGGACATCCCGATCCTCTGGGAGTTCTTCCTGGAGAAGTACAACCGGAAGATGGCCTGTCGGGCGCGCGCCGCGGACGGCGTCATCGAGGCGCTGACGCAGTACGACTTCCCCGGCAACATCCGCGAGCTCGAGAACATGGTGGAGCAGGCGGTGGCCCTCTCGGGCGGCGGCGTCATCAGCGTCGACGACGTGCTGCCCGCCGCCGTGCAGCCGAAGCGGGCGCCCGAGGGCGGCAGCCGGCTGCTCGCCGACGTGGTCGACTGCGCCGAGCGCCAGGCGATCGAGGCCGCGCTGCGGGAGTGCGACGGCAGCCGGGAGCGCGCCGCCGAGGTGCTCGGGATCAGCGCGACCACCCTCTGGCGCAAGATGACCCGCCTGACGATCACGTACCCCCCGGGCTGAGCTGCCCCTCCGCAGCCGGGTTCCGCGCTGCCGTTCCTGACGACCAGGCTCAGCAGGACGTTCCCTCGGGGTACAGCGGGTATCCGCAGACGCGACCGAGCAGGCCAGTGCTCACCTGGCTGGGCAACGTGCTGCCCACCGGGCTCAACCGGCGTGTGCCTGTCCGGGGTTCGACCGGCACGCACGGCCAGGCTGAGCAACACACCTGACTCGGCAGCAAATCAGGGCAGCTAGCCCACCTTGGCTTGCATCTTTGCAATGGCCCTGCGTCGGGATTTGCCTTAGTGCAATGGGGCGGCTGATGTAGACTGTGCGCATCTGTTTCACTTCGGCGTCGGCAACCGCAACTCGGTGATTCGGCAGCTTGGCCCGGCAATTGCTAAACCGTGACCCGATAGGCGTAGTCATGGTTGGCGGCGCTCGCCGCAGGAGGTCGCTTAATGGCCCGCATGCTGATCGTGGACGGTGAGAATTCCCAGCGTCGCGCTCTTTCAGCTGGGCTAAGCGTCGAGGGGTTCGAGGTCGTCTTCGCCGCCTCGTTCCAGGATGCGCTGCGCCTCCTCGGCGCCTCCCCGATCGACGTGGCGATGATCGACCTGATGATGCCGGACCTGAACGGCCTCGAGCTCGCCCGTCACATCCGGCATGCCTTCCCGAGGGTGCGAGTCGTGCTCTCCAGCCCGTATCACCTCTCCGCGCGCCAGGTCGAGCGCGCGGACTGCGGCGCCGTGGCGTTCGTCCCGAAGCCTTACAAGGTGGGCGAGATCTGTCGCTTCCTGCGCGCCAAGACGAACGTGCTCACGCCCGCGTCGTGCTAGTAGCGCGGCGTGCGCTGCGAGCTGCTCGACTACGAACTCCCTGAAGCGCTCATCGCGTCGCGGCCCCCCGAGGAGCGCGACGGCGCCAGGCTCCTCCTGGTCGACCGCGGCCGCGAGGCCGGCGAGGTCGAGCACGGCGCGATCCGCGATCTCGACCGGTACATCGAGCGCGGCGCGCTCGTCATCGTCAACGACACGAAGGTCGTGCCCGCCCGGCTGTTCGGCAAGAAGCGCGGCACCGGAGGGCAGGTGGAGCTCTTCCTGCTGCACCGGCTGGACGAGGCGCCTGACGGCGGGGAGGGGACCGCCGGCGAGCCGCGCGAGGGCGCGGCGCGCCCCGAGCGCTGGCGAGCGATGGGGCGCGCGTCCAAGCCGATCCGGCCGGGCGCGGTGCTCGATCTCGAGCGCGAGGGGGCGCTGGTCGCGGAGGTGCTGGAGCGCGCGGACGACGGCGTGCTCACGGTGCGGCTCTCGTCGCCGGCAGGGCTGTCCGTCGCGGCCGCGATCGACGCCTACGGGCACGTCCCGCTCCCGCCCTACCTCGGCCGCGGCGACGACGCGTCCGATCGCGAGCGGTACCAGACCATCTTCGCCCGCGTCCCGGGCGCGGTCGCCGCGCCCACGGCGGGCCTCCACCTCTCGCCCGGGCTCGTCGAGCGGCTCCGCGCGAACGGGGTCGAGATCGCGAGCGTCACGCTGCACGTCGGCCTCGGCACGTTCCAGCCGGTCACGGTCGACGATCTCGACGAGCACCCGATGCACGCCGAGATCTACTCGGTCCCCGAGGCGACCGCCGGCGCGGTCGCGGCCGCGCGCGAGCGCGGCGCGCCGGTGGTCGCGATCGGCACCACCGTGGTGCGCGCGCTGGAGAGCGCGGCCGACCCGGCGGCCGAGGGCCTCGTGCGGGCGCAGTCCGGGGAGACGCGCCTGCTGATCCAGCCCGGCTACCGGTTCCGCGTCGTGGACGGCTTGCTGACGAACTTCCACCTGCCGCGCTCGACGCTGCTCGCGCTGGTATTCGCCTTCGCCGGCCGCGAGCGCGCGCTCCTCGCGTACCGCGCGGCGATCGAGGCCCGCTACCGCTTCTATTCCTATGGAGACGCCATGCTGATCCGCGGCGCGAGCGCGTCATGAGCCGGACGCCCGGCTTCGCCTTCACCGAGCTCGCGCGGGACGGTCATGCCCGCACGGGCGTGCTCTCCACGCCGCACGGCGACGTGCCGACCCCGACGTTCATGCCGGTCGGCACCCAGGGCAGCGTGAAGACGTTGACCCCCGCCGAGGTGGCCGCGACCGGCGCGAGGATCGTCCTCGGCAACACGTACCACCTGTGGCTCCGCCCCGGGCCCGAGCTCGTCGCGCAGCTCGGCGGGCTGCACGCGTTCACGCGCTGGCCGCACGCGATGCTCACGGACTCCGGCGGCTTCCAGGCCTTCTCGCTCGCCGAGCGGCGCACCCTCGTGGAGGACGGCTTCGTGTTCCGCTCGCACCTCGACGGCGCCCGCAAGGCGCTCACGCCCGAGGTCGCGATGGAGGTGCAGGGGCTGCTCGGGGCCGACATCGCGATGCAGCTCGACGTGTGCCCGCCCGGCGGCGCGCCGCTCGCGGAGGTCGAGGAGGCCTGCCGCCTGACGACGCGCTGGGGGAAGCGCTGCCTCGCCGCCAAGCGCCCCACCCAGGCGCTCTTCGGCATCGTGCAGGGCGGCACCTCGGTCGCCCTGCGCACGGCGCACGCGGACGAGCTCGGGGCCCTGCCGTTCGATGGGCTCGCCCTGGGCGGCTTCTCCGTGGGCGAGCCGATCGCGCTGATGCACGAGGTCGTCGCGCAGATCGCGCCGCACCTCGATCCGTCGCGCCCCCGCTATCTCATGGGCGTGGGGACGCCGCTCGATCTCGTTCACGCGATCGGCGCCGGGGTCGACATGTTCGATTGCGTGCTCCCCACCCGGAACGCCCGCAACGGGCAGGCGCTCACGCAGCACGGCAAGGTCGTCATCAAGCAGGCGCGCTACAAGGAGGACCGATCGCCGCTCGATCCGACCTGCGCCTGCCCGACCTGCGCCGGGGGGTACAGCCGCGCGTACCTCCGGCACCTCTACATGGCGGGCGAGATCCTGGTGCTGCGCCTGCTGACCGAGCACAACCTCCACCTGTATGGCCGCCTGATGCGCGAGGCGCGCGCGGCCATCGCCGAGGGGCGGTACGCGGCGTTCGCCCGCGCGTGGCTCGGCGCGCGCGATGCCGCCGAGTAACCGAGCAACCCAGGGGCCGAGCGACCGCGCGATCGAAGGCCGCCTACATCGTCCCCTTGGTCTCTGGAGGCGCTCCTGGAGCGGCCGCGGGGGATCGCGCGGCGGGCGCAACGTCCGCGCTGCCCGGGAGGGTTCCGAGGTACCATGGGCGGATGGTGAGCCCTCGCCTCCGGCATGGCGCCGCGCGCCCGCACCCGCGCGCGCGGGGCCACGCCTCGGCCGCGCTCGACCCGCCCGTGGGCCCGAGGCGCCGGCGCGCGAGCCCCAGCCGGCCGCGCAGGCCGAACGGCCGCCCTCGCGCGCGGACCGCGTGCTTGCCCGCGCTTTCCTCGTCCATTAGCCTTCGGATTCGGCCCGCGGAATGACGCAAGACGCCAACAAGAAGCCGCTCGGACGCATCCTCCTCCAGCAAAGGGCGGTCACCCAGCCCCAGCTCGAACAAGCGCTCCTCGAGGCGCGCGCGAAGGGGGTCCCCCTCGCCACGAACCTCATCGAGAGCGGCACCGTCTCCGAGGTCGCTGCGCTGAAGGCCCTCTCCGAGCAGAGCGGCGTTCCCGGCATCGATCTCAACCAGGTCTGCATCAAGCTCAGCGACCTCTCGATCCTGCCGCGCGAGATCGCCGCCAAGCACAAGCTCCTGCCCGTGCTCGTCCGCGAGGATCGCATCCTCGTGGCCATGGCCGCGCCCGCCGACAAGAAGGTGATCGACGAGCTCGAGTTCGTGACGGGCAAGCGCGTCTTCCCGTACATCGCGCTCGCGGGCCCCCTCGTGCGGACCATCGCGGCCGCCTACGACATGAAGGAGCAGGGCGAGCCGTTCTTCGTCGGCGCCAGGTGCCCGCCCGAGGTGCTGAAGCGGGCCGGACTCGGCGCCGCGACGGCGTCGTCCGCGCCGGAGGCGCCGCCCGCGCCCGCGCCCGCTCCTGCGCAGCCTCCGCCGCGCCGGCCCGCGTCCGCCGTGCCGCCGTCGACGGTCGCCCAGGCCCCTGCCGCCCCTGCGCCGCCGCCCGCGCCCAGCGCCGCCCCGCCGGCGAAGCCCGCGCCGGAGCGCCCGCGCGACGACGCCGAGATCTCGTTCGCCGATCTGTCCGACGACCCGAGCCCGCCCGCTGCCCCGTCGCCGGCCCGCATCTCCTCGGCCGGGCCCCCGCTCGTCGTCGACGACGCCATGCGGAGGGCGGCGGCCGCCGACGAGCTGACGGACACCGATTTCGGCACCGCCG
This sequence comes from Sorangium sp. So ce836, assembly GCF_028553905.1. Classification (NCBI taxonomy): domain Bacteria; kingdom Pseudomonadati; phylum Myxococcota; order Polyangiales; family Polyangiaceae; genus Sorangium; species Sorangium sp. So ce836. The sequence goes on from NZ_CP102233.1 coordinate 2,954,756, forward strand.
ATCGCGATCTGTCCGTGGTCGAGTCGCTCCCGGGCGCAGGCAAGGCGCCGCAGGGCGATCAGACCACGATCCTCGTGGTCGACGACGAGCCGGAGATCCGGAAGCTGCTCCGCCGCATCTTCGAGGAGCGCGGGTACCGCGTCGAGGAGGCCGACCGCGGGCTCCTCGCGCTGCGCATGGTCAAGGAGAATCCGCCCGACGTGATGATCCTCGACGCCATGCTGCCCGAGGTGCACGGCTTCGACATCGCCCGCCGCATGAAGGGCACCCAGCGCTACGGCCACATCCCGATCATCATGATCTCGGCCGTCTACCGCGGGTGGCGGTTCGCGGAGGACCTGAAGTCGAGCTACGGCGTGGAGGCGTACATCGAGAAGCCCTTCCGCGTGGCCGACGTCGTCGCCGCCGTGGAGAACGCGCTCCAGGCGCGCTCGATCCGCGGCGATCAGGACCGGATTTCGGCCGAGGCAGAGCGCCTCCTCGCCGCGGGGATCGCGGCGTACCGCGCGGGCGATTTCGATAAAGCCGTGCGGCACCTGCGCGAGGGCACGGCCATCGATCCGCTCGCGTACCGGCTGCACTTCCACCTCGGCCTGCTCTACGGCAAGCAGGGGCAGCTCTACGACGCCATCCAGGAGCTGGAGACGGCGCTGCACATCAACGGCAAGCACTTCCCGGCCCTGAAGAACCTCGCGGTGCTCTACCAGAAGGCCGGGTTCCGCAACAAAGCCATCGAGACGTGGGAGCGCGCGCTGGGCGTCGCGCCCGATGACCCGACGCGGCAATCCATCAAGGAGCACCTGCTCGGGCTGCTCTGACCGTCTAGCCCATGTCGCCCGCGGCCAAGCTGTCGTAGACTGCGCCGATTCCACCGGCAGGCGCGTCCCTGGATGAAATTCATCTGCGATAACTGCAAGGCCAAGTACCAGATCGGCGACGAGAAGGTCGCCGGCAAGATGGTGCGGATGCAGTGCCGGCGATGCGGGCACCTCATTCAGGTGAGCGCGAGCGTCACCGAGAGCTCCGTGGCGCGGGCTCTCCCGGTCGAGCCGCCGCGCGCGACGGCCGACGACGCGCAGCTCGCCCCCCCGAGCGACGAGGCTCCGCCCGCCGGGCTCGGCGCGACGGTGGCCGACCCCGGTGCCGCGAGCGCGCCGAAGCCGCCGCCGGCGTCGTCGCGGGGCCAGGTCGCTGCGCCGGCGCCGCCCCGGCCGGCGTCGCAGGCCCTCCCGCGCCCGGGGGGCGCGCCTCGACCTCCGGTGGCCCCGCGCGCCGCGCCTGGGCCGGTGTCGGGCCCGCGCCCTGCGCCGGGGGCGCCGACGCCCGGCACGCCCGCGCCCGCCGCACCGCGGGCCGCGCAGCCCGCGCCTGCCGCGCCGCGGGCCGCCCAGCCCTCGGCCGCCGCGCCGCGGGCCGCCCAGCCCGCGCCTGCCGGTCCCGCTGCGCGGGCGGCGGAGCCCGCGCCGCCGGCGGGGGCCGCCAGCGTGTTCACGCGATCGATGTCCAACGACCGGCCGCTCGGGAAGGCGCCGGCCGTGCGCTCCACGGCGAGCGAGGACTGGTACGTCGGGGTCGGCGGGGTCCCGCTCGGCCCGGTGCGGCTCGCCGTCATCCGCGAGAAGGCGCTCGCCGGCGCGGTGGACGGCGACTCCCTCGTCTGGCGCGAGGGCTTCGACGAGTGGCTGCCCCTCAAGAACTTCCCGGAGCTGCTCGAGATCGTCACGCAGGCCCAGACGACCCGCGTGTCCGCGCCCGCGCGCCGCACCAGCAGCACGGGCTTCGCCGCCGTTCAGCCGCAGGTCCCTCCGCCGGCGAAGGCGCCCCCGTCGTCGAGGGTCCCCCCGCTCGCAGCGGCCGCGCCCGCGCGCGCGGCGGCGCTCGAGCCGGAGGCCCCCGGCCTGAGCGAGCGGTCCCCCGCGGTCGCCGGCGCGGTCGCCGCCTTCACCGCGGCGGGGACGCCGGCCGCGAGCGCGCCGGCGACGTCCGCCGCGAGCGCGCCGGCCGCGTGGCCCGACGCCTCGGGCGGCGCCGCGCGGGCCCACGCCGCGGGCCCCGCGCCGGTCGAGGTGCTGGCCGATCCGTTCGCGGCCAGGCCGGCGGCCGCCGCCGCGCCGAGAGCCGACCTGGCGCAGCCCGCCTCGGCCGACGTCGCTCGCGCTGCGGGCGGCCTGGCCCTGGGCGGCTCGCCGTCCGCGACGGCGCCGGCGGGCGGCGTGGCCGTGGGCGGCTCGCCGCCCCTGACGGCGGCGTCGGCCGGAGCGCTCTCCTCGGCGGAGCCTGCGCCCCTCGTGGCCACGCCCGCCAGCCTGGTGGAGACGGTCGCGCCGAGGCGGCGCTCGGGCATGAGCCCGCTCGCCTACGCCTTCATCGCCATGGCGGCGGCGTTCGGCGGCGTCTCCGCCTACGTCCTGCTGTCGCCCAAGCCGCAGACCACCGTGCAGGTCGTGACCGCGCCGCCGAGCAACCCGGTCGATCTCCCCACGGCCGCCCCGCCGCCGCCGCCCAGCGTCGAGCCGGAGGCGCCGCCGCCCGCCGAGGCGCCTTCTGCCAGGCCGGAGGCCGCCTCGCCCGGCAAGCCGGGCGCCGTGGCGAGCCAGCGCCCTCCGCCGGAAAAGCCGGTCGCCTCCGCGACCGGGGCGCAGCTCGACCGGTCCGGGTTCGGCGCCGGGGTCCCCGGCCCGACGTCGGGGCCGGGCAGCCAGGGCGCCGGCTCCAGCCTGACCCCGCTCTCCCAGGGGGAGATCGCCGGCGTCGTCGAGGCGAACCGGCCGAGCGTCCGGCGCCACTGCTGGCAGCCCGCCCTCGACGCGCGCGACCGCAACGCGTCCACCACCGCCCGCGTCTCGGCCTCGGTGGTCATCGGCGCCTCGGGCGCCGTCCAGTCCGTCTCGGCCGGCGGCTCGGAGAAGGACTACCCCGGCCTGGCGAGCTGCATCGCCTCGCGGATCAAGTCCTGGCGGTTTCCGCCCTCCTCGGGCTCCACGCCCGTGACCATCCCGTTCGTCTTCGCGGCCCAGTGAGCGCTCGCGGGGAGGGGAGGCCGCTCCGCCGGGGCGCTGCGCTTTACGTATGCCCGGGCAGGCGGTAATCGACGCGATCATGGCAGAGCGCAAAGTCCGAATCCTCGTGGCCAAGCCCGGCCTGGACGGCCACGACCGCGGCGCGAAGGTGGTCGCCCGGGCACTCCGCGACGCGGGCTTCGAGGTGGTCTACACGGGCCTGCACCAGACCCCCGACATGATCGCGTCCGCCGCCGTGCAGGAGGACGTCGACGCCGTGGGGCTGTCGATCATGTCCGGAGCGCACAACACCCTCTTCCCCGCCGTCATCGAGGCCCTCCGCAAGCACGGCGCCGAGGACATCGTCGTCTTCGGCGGGGGCATCATCCCGGACGAGGACGTCGCGCGCCTCCAGGACGCCGGCGTGAAGGGCGTCTTCACCCCCGGGACCACCCTGAAGAGCATCGTGGAGTGGGTCCAGACCCACGTGACCCCCCACGGCTGACCGCCGCGGCGGCGCGGCTCCCCACTCTCCCCCACCGCGCGGGTCCCCACTCTCCCCCACCGCGCGCCCCCACGCTCCCCCACCGAACGCTTCCCCACCGGCAGCCGGCTCGCTGAGCCCGCCCGGTCGCCGTCCACGGTCCCGCCTGCCGGCCCGCGAAATCGGTCGTCCAGGGCGGCGATCCGCCTCGCTTCCTTTCCGCCTTGCCAGCGTCCGCCAGAAGCGGTCGCGCTCACCTTCCAGCGGCTCCCCACTTCCTCCCACGGTCCCGGTTCAGCCGCTGGATCGCGAGAAAACGTGCTGTTTTGTGAAAGAACACCTTGTGGATAAATGACCTACATAGGTGCCGGTTGAGGTCCAGAAATCTCCCAAACTGTTGACACTCGGCACCTCCCTCCGTAGCGTGGCGGAGCTTCGTGGGAAGAAGTGGCAGAGAATGTCACGACGCGGTGAGCGCTCGTTGGGGCAACGCGTCGCCAAGCCCTCGGCAGGACAGGCCAGCCGGAGCTGGGGTCGATGAGCACGATGTTTCGCGGTCACTTCGAGCACGCGATCGACGCGAAGGGGCGCACGAGCCTCCCTTCGCGCTTTCGGGACGTGCTCGCGGCCGCGAACGACCTGCGCATGGTCATCACCCCCGCCCTCTTCGACCCCTGCCTACACGCGTACCCGATGAAGGCCTGGGAGGAGCTGGAGGCTAAAATTGCAGCGCTGCCGCAATTCGATTCCAACGTGGTCGCGTTCCGGCGCCGCTACCTGTCCGCGGCCGTCGAGTGCGACCTCGACAAGCAGGGCCGGATCCTCATCCCGCCGTCGCTCCGCGAGCACGCGAGCCTCACGAAGGACGTCCTGTGGGCGGGGATGGGACAGACGATCGAGCTCTGGTCGAAGGAGCGGTGGAAGGCCGCCCAGCAGATGAGCGAGGTCGAGCTTCAGAGCTTCAAGACAGCAATCGCGGAGCAGTTCCGCCTATGAACGTCGTCAATGTAGTCCCCATGCACCTGCCCCCTCCGCCACCGCGGCCGCGCGGCGAGCAGCACGTCTCCGTCCTCGGCCGCGAGGTGATCGCCGCCCTCGCGCCCGTCAGCCAGGGCGTCTACGTCGACGCGACGCTCGGCGCCGGCGGCCACACCGAGGCGATCCTCGACACGCCCGGCAGCCGGGTCATCGGGATCGATCGCGACGAGCGCGCCCTCGCCATCGCGCGCGCCCGGCTCGCCCGGATGGGGGACCGGGTGACCTACGTTCACGGCGAGTTCTCCGAGATCGAGCGGCACCTCGCCGCCCTCGGCGTCCCGCAGGTGGACGGGCTCGTGGCCGACATCGGCGTGAGCTCCATGCAGCTCGACGACCCGGCCCGCGGCATGAGCTTCCGCGCCGAGGGGCCGCTCGACATGCGGATGGACCGGAGCCGCGGCGAGACGGCGCTCGAGCTCATCGAGCGGCTCAGCGACGAGGAGCTCGCGGACCTCATTTACCGCTACGGCGAGGAGCGCCGCAGCCGGCGGGTCGCCCGCTGTATCAAGCAGGCGGCCGAGGGCGGCGAGCTCGCGACGACGCTCGACCTCAGGCGCGCCGTGGTGCGCGCGGTCGGGCCGGCGCGCATCGGCGGCGTCGATCCGGCGACGCGCACGTTCCAGGCGCTGCGCATCGCCGTGAACGGAGAGCTCGACGAGCTCGAGGCGCTGCTCGAGGCGGCGCCCAGGATCGTCGCGCCCGGCGGCGTGCTCGCGGTGATCTCGTTCCACTCGCTCGAGGACCGCATCGTCAAGCGCGCGCTGCGCGAGCCGGAGGTCTGGCAGCCGCTCACCAAGAAGCCGGTGACCGCGGGCGACGAGGAGATCGAAGGCAACCCGCGGGCCCGCAGCGCGAAGCTCCGCGCCGCGCGGCGCGTCTCCGGCCCTGAGGCGCTCGCGTGACGCAGCAGCGCCCGTTCCTCGTGCTGTGGACGCTCGCGGTGGCCGCGACCGTGGCGGCGTTCGTCGTGCACCTCGCCCTGCGCGGGCGCACGGTCGACCTCGGCTACCGGCTCGGCCGGGCGCGCGCCGAGCAGGCGCGGCTGCGCGAGGTCAAGCGGGTGCTGTCGCTCGAGGCGGCCAGCTACGAGACGCCGCAGCGCGTGGAGATGGTCGCCCGCTCGCTGCTCGGCATGACGCCGCCGCCGCCCGAGCGGGTCTTCCCGGTGCGGGGCTACGCGGCGCCGCCGGAGCGCGATCCGACGAGCGGCGAGGCCGGCAGCGCGCCGCCGAGCGGGGGTCAGCCGGAATGAAGAACCTCGATCCGCGGCGCGCGCGGTGGATCCGCATCCGCATGGGGCTGCTCTGCGGCCTCATGGCGCTCGGCCTGGGCGGCGTCGTGTCCGGCGCCTACCGGATCGAGGTCGAGGACGGCGACGCCTGGTACGACCTCGCCGAGCGGCAGCGCCAGCGGCGGCTCCACATCACGCCGAAGCGCGGCACCATCTACGACCGGAACGGCGCGCCGCTCGCGGAGAGCGTGGAGGTGCCCAGCGTCTCCGTCGACGCGGTCGAGATGCTCCGCGGCGTCGACGAGCAGTACATCCCGATGCGGATCCAGCAGTACGCCGAGCGCATCGCGCAGGCGCTCTCGCTGCCGGTCGAGGACGTCGTGGAGAAGCTCAGCCGGCGGCGCCGCTTCGCCTGGCTCAAGCGCCGCATCTCCGAGCAGGAGGTCGAGAACGTCCGCGCGCTCGGCGACCGGACGCAGCGCTACCCGGTGCGCGGGCTCGTGATCGAGGGTGAGGGGCGCCGCTTCTACCCGAACCGCGAGCTCGCCGGCCCGCTGCTCGGCTTCGTCGCCACCGACGGCGAGGGCAAGGAGGGGCTCGAGCTCAGCATGGAGCACGAGCTCCGCGGCAACGCGGCGGAGGTGCGCGGGCTCCGCGATCGATCGGGCCGGCTCATCTTCTCGGAGGGGATCGCGGACGAGCAGGCGCTCGCCGGGCACGACGTCCACCTCACGATCGACAAGGGCATCCAGTTCACCGCCGAGCGCGAGCTCGAGGCGGCGATGAAGACCTACGAGGCGATCGGCGGCTCGATCGTGGTCGTCGACCCCGAGAGCGGCGAGATCCTCGCGATGGCGAGCGCCCCGGGGTTCAACCCGAACGACTACTCGCAGAGCGATCCCGGGGCCCGGCGCAACCGCTGCGTGGTCGATCGCTTCGAGCCCGGCTCCACGATGAAGGTGTTCGCCATCGCGAGCGCGCTCGCGGCGAAGAGCGTCTCCCCGAGCGCGACCATCTACTGCGAGGAGGGGAACATGGCGATCGACAACGTCGTGATCCACGACACGCACGTGCACAAGTGGCTGACGCTGCCGCAGATCCTCGGCCAGTCGTCCAACATCGGCACGGCGAAGATCGCGCTCGGGCTCGGCGAGCAACGGCTCTACGAGGGCCTCCGCCGGTTCGGCTTCGGCGACCTCACCGGCGTGCCGCTGCCGGGCGAGTCCGTGGGCGTGCTGCGGCCGCGCGGCCGCCCCTGGGTCCAGGTCGAGACGGCGGCCGCCTCGTTCGGGCAGGGGATCAGCGTGACGACGCTCCAGCTCGCCATGGCCATGGCGTCGGTCGCCAACCGCGGTCGGCTGCTCGAGCCCATCCTGATCAAGCGGATCACCGACGGCACCGGCGTCACGCTGTCCGAGACGTCGCCGCGCGTGCGCCGCGACGCGGTGCCCGCGTCGATCGCGCGGATGATGTCGGAGATGCTCGTCGCGGTGACGGAGGGCAACGGGACCGGCGTCGAGGCGAGCATCCCGGGCTTCCGCGTCGCGGGGAAGACGGGCACGGCGCAGAAGATCGATCCGGCGACGGGCAGGTACACCGACACCCACTACGTGGCGTCGTTCGTCGGCTTCGTCCCGGCCGAGCGGCCGCGGCTCGCCATCGCCGTGGTGCTCGATGAGCCGCTGGGCGGCACGTACGGCGGCGGCTCGGTCGCGGCGCCCGTCTTCCGGCGGGTCGGCGAGATGGCGCTGCGCTACCTGGGCGTTACCCCGCGCGGGAGCGTGCCGATGAAGCTGTCGGAGGTCGCCGAGCAGTCGGGCGAGGACATCGCGGCGAACACCTACCAGGTCCTGAACGAGGCGCGCGCCGCGGCGGCGCCGATCGCGACGGGGGTGGTCACGCCGTCGGCGCCGCTCAAGACGGGGGAGCTGCGCGTCCCCGATCTCACCGGCCTGCCGCAGCGCGAGGCGGTGAGGAGCGCCGCGGCGCTCGGGCTCGATCCGAGCGTCGAGGGCACGGGGAAGCTCACGCGCCAGGAGCCCCCGGCCGGGACCGTGCTGCCCAAGGGATCGCCCCTGAAGCTGATCTTCGAGCCCCCCACATGACGCCGCGCGACCCCAAGGAGGCCGGCGTGGCCGAGGTCGAGCTCGCGCTCCGCCTCGGCGACGTGCTGCGCGAGATCCCGGGCGCCGCGCTGTCCCCCGCGGACGCGGCGGAGCTGCTCGTGACCGGCGTGCGCCTCGACTCGCGGAAGGTGGAGCCGGGGGACATCTTCGTGGCGCGCGCGGGCGCGCACGCGCACGGCGAGCGCTTCATCCCCGAGGCCGTCGCGCGCGGCGCGCGGGCGGTCATCCTCGCGCGCGGGAGCGCCGCCGACACGCTCGGCGCCGCCCGCGTCGAGGTGCCCGACGTGCCGCTCGCGCTCGCCCTGGCCGCCGCGGCGGTCTACCGGCACCCGACCTTCACGCTCGACGTCGTCGGCATCACCGGCACGAACGGCAAGACGACGACGGCCCATCTCGTGCAGGCCTGCATCGATCGGTGCGGCGGCCGGGCCGGGATCGTGGGGACGCTCGGCTACCGCTTCGGCGATCTCGACGTCCACGCCTCGCACACGAGCCCCGAGGCGGACGAGCTCGCGCGCGTCGCCGCGGCGATGGTCGGCCGCGGCGCGACGCACCTCGTGATGGAGGTCTCGTCGATCGCGCTCGCCGCGAAGCGCGTCGACGCGGTCCGCTTCCGGACCGCCGTCTTCACGAACCTCACCCAGGATCACCTCGATTACCACGGCACGATGGAGGCGTACGCCGAGGCGAAGGCGCGCCTGTTCGTGGATCTCGGCCCCGGCGCCGCGGCGATCAACGTCGACGATCCCTTCGGGCGGGAGCTCGTCCAGCGGATCGCCCCGGGCGGGCTCTCGCGCCCGGTCGCGTCGACGCTCGCGCGCTACTCGACCGAGGTGGGCGCCGGCCCGGACGCGGCGGAGATCGCGCCCGTCGAGCTCGTCCACGAGGCGCGCGGCATCTTCCTCCGCGCCCGCACGCCCGCCGGCGAGGTCACCATCCGGTCCCACCTGCTCGGCGCGCACAACGCGTCGAACCTGCTGGCCGCCCTCGCCGTGGCGTACCTGCTCGGGTTCGACGTCGGCGACGCCGCGGCGGCGCTCTCGTCGCCGATCCAGGTCGCCGGCCGCCTGGAGCGCTGCGATGCCCCGGGCGTCGACGACGTGATCGTGCTCGTCGATTACGCCCACACGCCGGACGCGCTCGCCCGCGTGCTCGCGAGCGTCCGCGCCCTCGGCGGCGGGCGCGTCCACTGCGTGTTCGGGTGCGGCGGCGACCGCGATCCGCTGAAGCGGCCGCGGATGGGCGAGGCGGTCGGCCTCGGCGCCGACGTCGCCATCGTGACCAACGACAACCCGCGCAGCGAGGATCCGCGCGCGATCGCCGACGCCATCCTGCCGGGCCTCGCCGCCGGGCGCGCGCGCGTCGTCGTGGAGCTCGATCGCGCGCGTGCCATCGAGCGCGCGGTGCAGGACGCCGAGCCCGGGGACCTGGTCCTCATCGCGGGCAAGGGCCACGAGCCGTACCAGATCATCGGCGGCGTCACGCTGCCGTTCGACGATCGCGACGAGGCGCGCCGCGCACTCGCCGCCCGCCGCGCTCGCGCAGAGGCCGAGCGGCAGCCGCGCGGAGGTGCGGGATGATCTACGAGCTCTTCTACCCGCTCAAGTTCCACTACAGCTGGCTGAGCTGGCTCAACGTCCTGCGCTACATCCCGTTCCGCACGATCATGGCGACGATCACCGCCATGGTGCTGACGTTCCTGCTCGCGCCGTGGTTCATCCGCGAGCTGCGGCGCAAGCAGATCGGGCAGGTGGTCCGCGCCGAGGGGCCGGAGACGCACAAGATCAAGGCGGGCACGCCGACGATGGGCGGCGCGCTCATCCTGCTGTCGCTGCTGCTCCCCACCGTGCTGTGGGCCGACCTCCGGAACCCGTTCGTCCTCGCGACGACGGCGGTGACCGCGGGCTACGGCGTCATCGGCTACCTGGACGACTTCCTCAAGATCAAGCGGCGGAACAGCGGCGGCCTGCCGGGCCGTTACAAGCTCATCGGCCAGGTGCTCATCGGCGGCGCGGCCGTGGCCTACACGTTCTTGCTCGCGTCCAAGCTCCCGCCGGACTGGGCGGAGATCAGGACGCGGCTCGCGATCCCGTTCCTCGCGTTCTCGAAGTACCACATCGAGCTGCCGCTCTACGCCTACGTCCCGTTCGCCGTCTTCGTCGTGGTGGCGACGTCGAACGCCGTGAACCTCACCGACGGCCTCGACGGGCTCGCGATCGGCCCGGTGATCATCAACGCGGGGACGTACCTCATCCTCGCGTACATCGTCGGCGCCTCCATCGCGAACTTCTCGCTCGCGGCCTACCTCGACATCCCCGCGATCGCGTCGGCCGGCGAGCTGTCGGTGTACTGCGGCTCGGTCATCGGCGCGGGGATCGGCTTCCTCTGGTACAACACGTACCCCGCGCAGGTCTTCATGGGAGACGTCGGGTCGCTCGCCCTCGGGGGCGGGCTCGGGATGCTCGCCGTCTTCACCAAGAACGAGCTCCTCTCGATCATCCTCGGGGGGATCTTCTTCATCGAGACGGTCAGCGTCATCACGCAGGTCCTCTCGTTCAAGCTCACCGGCAAGCGCGTCTTCTTGATGGCGCCGATCCACCACCACTACGAGAAGAAGGGGTGGGCGGAGCCCAAGATCATCGTGCGCTTCTGGATCATCTCCATCCTCCTGGCGCTGGTCTCCCTGGCGTCGATGAAGCTGCGGTGAGGGCATGATGGACGTCCGCGGGCGAACAGTGATCGTCGTCGGGCTCGGGCGGAGCGGCGTCGCGGCCGCGCGCCTCCTCCTGGAGCGCGGCGCGCGCGTGATCGCGAACGACGGCGCGCCGCGCGAGCGGCTCTCCGCCGCCGCCGCGTCCCTCGAGGCGGAGGGCGCCGTCCTCGCGCCGGGCGGGCACGATCCGGCGCTGTTCGACGGCGCCGACCTCGTGGTCGTCTCGCCGGGCGTGCCGTCGTTCACCGCGCTCGACGCCGTCGAGCGCTCCGGGCGCGAGGTCATCGGCGAGCTCGAGCTCGCGTCGCGCTTCGTGTCGGCGCCGATCGTGCTCGTCGGCGGGACCAACGGCAAGAGCACGACGACGGCGCTCACGGGCGCGATGCTCGAGCGCGCCGGCCTCCGCACCTTCGTCGGCGGCAACTTCGGGACCCCGCTCGCCGAGGTCGTCGGGGAGGCGTGGGACGCCCTCGTCCTCGAGATCTCGAGCTTCCAGGCGGAGCGCGTCCCGACCCTGCACGCCCGCGCGCACGCCCTGCTGAACATCACCGACGATCACCTCGATCGGTACCCGAGCTTCGCGGCGTACGCGGACGCGAAGGGCAACCCGTTCGAGCGGATGACGCCGGAGGACGTCGCGGTCGTGCCCTTCGGCGACGAGCTCGTCGCCCGCCAGGCGGCGCGCGGGCGCGCCCGCGTGGTGACGTTCAGCGGGCGCGACGCCCGCGCCGACGTGAGCGCCTCGGGCGGCGCGATCGTCGATCGCGTCGCCGGCGCGAGCTACCCGCTGGAGCGCGTCCGCCTCACGGGCGCGCACAACCTCGCGAACGCCTGCGCCTCCGTCGCGCTGGCCGCCGCGCTCGGCGCCCCTCCGGCGGCGATCGCCGACGCGCTCGCGCGCTTCGAGGGGCTCCCGCACCGGACCGTGCTCGTCGCCGACGTCGAGGGGGTCCGCTACTACGACGACTCGAAGGGGACCAACGTCGGGGCCTCGGTCGCCGCGCTCTCCGGCCTGCGCGAGGCGAAGGCGGTGCTGATCGCGGGCGGGCGCGACAAGCTCGGCGACTACGGGCCGCTCGTGGCCGCGCTGCGCGAGCGCGGGCGCGCCCTCGTCGTCCTCGGCGAGGCCGCGGACCGCATCGCCGCCGCGGCGGGGGGCGCCCTGCCGATCGCGCGGGCGGGCTCGATGGACGAGGCGGTCCGCGCCGCGCGCTCGCTCGCCCGGCCGGGCGACGCGGTGCTGCTCAGCCCCGCGTGCTCCAGCTTCGACATGTTCCGCGACTACAAGGACCGCGGCGACGCCTTCGTCCGCGCGGTCCGCGCGCTGGAGCGCGCCGCCGGCGGGGCCGCCGGGGAGGTGGCGTCGTGATGTGGAGCGGCAAGCTCGGCGCGGGCGAAGGCGCGCCCAAGAACCGGCACATCGGCCCCGCGGAGCAGGAGAAGGCGGCGCCCGGCGCGGCCCTCGCGGCCGCCGAGGCCTTCTGGAAGGGGTCGAGCCCCTCGGGGCCCGTCGACGCCCTGCTCGCGGCCGTCGTCACCGCGCTCATCGGCTTCGGCGTGGTGATGGTCTACAGCGCGAGCGCCGTCGAGGCGACCGTGCGCTACAAGGACGCGCAGTTCTTCCTCAAGCGCCAGGCCGTCTACGCGGTCCTCGCGATCGCGACGATGTGGATCACGAGCCGCGTCGATTACCGCCGGATCAAGGTCCTCACGTACCCGGTGCTCATCGCCGTGACCGCGATGCTCGTCGCCTGCGTGGCGGGGCTCGGCCACAAGGCGGGCAACGCGTACCGGTGGCTCGCGCTCGGCCCGGTCAACGTGCAGCCGGCCGAGGTGGCGAAGCTCGGCATCGTCATCTGGCTCGCCTACTCGCTCTCCAAGAAGGCCGACCGCATCAAGTCGTTCTCCGTCGGCTTCCTCCCGCACCTCATCGTGGTCGGGCTCCTGATGCTCCTCTGCCTCAAGCAGCCCGACTTCGGCAGCGCCGTCGTGCTGCTCTTCCTGACCTTCACGCTGCTGTTCGTCGCGGGCGCGCGCGTCCCGTACATCGCCGCGTTCTCCATGCTGCTGGCGCTCGCCGGCGCCGCGCTCGTGCGCTTCAGCGGCTACCGCTACGCGCGCTACCTCGCGTGGATCGACATGGACAACAACCGCGCCGACCTGGCGTACCAGCCGTTCCAGTCGGTCATGAGCTTCGGCTCCGGCGGGGTCTTCGGCCTCGGGCTCGGGCGGGGGCTGCAGGTGCTCTACCTGCCGGAGGCGCACACCGATTTCGTGTCCGCGATCGTCGGCGAGGAGCTCGGCTTCGTCGGCATCGTCGGCCTCTGCGCGGCGTACCTCGTCATCGTCTCGCGGGGCGTGAAGATCGCCCTCGAAGCCGACGACGACTACGGCAGCTTCATGGCGTTCGGCATCGCGACGCTCTTCGGCGTGCAGGCGATGACGAACCTCGCCGTCGCGATGGCGATCCTCCCGACGAAGGGGCTCACGCTGCCGTTCCTCAGCTACGGCGGCTCGTCGCTGCTCGTGAACGCCGCGGCCGCGGGCATCCTGCTCAGCATCAGCCGCGCGCGGACCCCGGTGGCGCTCGCGAAGGGCGGCGCGGCGGGCGCTTCGCCCGTCCCGAACGCGCCGAGCGCGTCCGCCGTGATCGCCACCTCGGCGGAGGGGGGCGGCGCATGGTGACCGTCCTGATCGCCGGAGGCGGCACCGGCGGCCACGTCTTCCCGATGGTCGCCGTGGGCGACGCGGTCCGCGCCGCCGCGCGCGACGAAGAGGCGCGCGTCGTCTACGTCGGCACCGCGCGCGGCATCGAGGTGCGCGTCATGCGCGAGCGCGGCGACGCCCTCGAGCTGCTCCACGTCCTGCCGCTCCGCGGGGGCGGGCTCTCCGGCTTCGTGCGCGGCGCCGCCCGCGCGGGCCGCGTCCTCCCGGAGGCGAGGCGGCTCGTCGAGCGGCTCGACGCCCGCGTCGTCCTCTCGCTCGGCGGGTACGCCGGCGGCCCGGTCTCCCTCGCGGCCCGCTCGCTCGGCGTGCCGGTCGCGATCCTGGAGCCGAACAGCGTCCTCGGGCTGTCGAACCGGCTCCTCTCGCCCATCGTCGACCGCGCGTACGTCGCCTTCCCGGAGGCGGCGCGCGCGCTGCGCCCGAGCACGGTGCGCCTCTTCGGCGTCCCGCTCCGGCGCGCCTTCGCCCGCGCGCCGTACGCGCCGCGCGAGGGCGAGCTCCGCCTGCTCGTGCTCGGCGGCAGCCAGGGCGCGCTCGCCCTGAACGACGTCGTCCCGCGCGCGATCGCGCAGGGCCGCGAGCGCGGCGTCGCCCTCGAGGTCGTGCACCAGACGGGCAGGGACCGCGAGGCCGCGGTCCGGTCGCTCTACGCCGAGCTCGGCCTCGCGGGGCGCGCGCGCGTCGTCCCGTTCATCGACGACGTGGCCGAGGCGCTCGCCGCGGCCGACGTCGTGATCGCCCGCGCGGGCGCGTCGACGCTGGCCGAGCTCTGCGCCGTCGGGCGCCCGTCGATCCTGATCCCTTACCCGTTCGCGGCCGACGATCACCAGCTGAAGAACGCGCAGTCCCTCGACCGGGCCTCCGCCGCGGTCGCGATCGCCCAGGCCGACGCCACCGAGGCGCGCCTCGCCGGCGAGATCGCCCGGCTCGCGGCCGCGCCCGCGCTCCGCGCCCGCATGGCGGACGCCGCGGCGGCCCTCGCCGCGCCGGACGCCGCGGCGCGCGTCGCCGCCGATCTGCTCGAGCTCGCGCGAGCTCCGCGCCACCGCGCGCTGCGCTTGCCCGCCCCCTTCGGCCGCGCGGCGCGCGGCGGGGAGGCGCCGCGCCGCGCCGTGATGAAAGAGGCCGCGCCGGTCGGTGCTGCCCTCGGTCGGGAGGAGGCAGGCTGATGTTCCGCGGTCGGGTTCGCCACGTTCACTTCGTCGGCATCGGGGGCGTCGGGATGAGCGGCCTCGCCGAGATCCTGCGCTCGCTCGAGTTCGAGGTCTCCGGCTCGGACCTCAAGGAGAGCTCGACCACGCGGCGGCTCACGTCGCTCGGCGTCCGGATCGACATCGGCCACCGCGCCGAGAACGTCTGCGGCGTCGACGTCGTCGTGTACTCGAGCGCCATCCGGCCCGACAACCCCGAGCTCACCGAGGCGCGCGCGCTCGGGATCCCGGCGATCGGGCGCGCGGAGATGCTCGCCGAGCTGATGCGCGTGAAGTACGGCGTCGCGATCGCGGGCTCGCACGGCAAGACCACCACGACCTCCCTCGTCGCCACGGTCCTGCGCGCCGCCGGCCTCGATCCCACCGTCGTCGTCGGCGGCAAGATGGCGGCGCTCGGCACGAACGCGCGGCTCGGCGCCGGCGACCTGCTCGTCGCCGAGGCCGACGAGAGCGACGGCTCGTTCCTGCGGCTCACCCCGACGATCGCGGTCGTCACCAACATCGACCCCGAGCACCTCGATCACTACGGCACGCACGAGCGCATCAAGGACGCCTTCGTCGAGTTCGCCGCGCGCGTGCCGTTCTACGGGCTGGCCGTGCTCTGCCTCGACCACCCGCACGTCCAGGATCTGCTCCCGCGCATCCCGCGCCGCCACGTCACGTACGGCGTCTCGCCGCAGTCGGACTACTCGGCGCGCGGCATCCAGTTCCGCGGCCTGGAGACGAGCTTCAACGCGTACCGCCGGGGCGAGCCGCTCGGCGGGTTCACGGTGAGGATGCCCGGCGCGCACAACGTCCTGAACTGCCTCGCCACGATCGCGGTCGCGGACGAGCTCGAGGTGCCGCTCGACGTCACGAAGCAGGCGCTCGCCACGTTCGGCGGCGTCGCGCGCCGCTTCACCGTCGTCGGCGCGATCGGCGGCGTCACGCTCGTCGACGACTACGGCCACCACCCGGCCGAGATCCGCGCCACCATCGACGCGGCACGGCGCGCGTTCCCCGGCGAGGACCACCGCGTCGTCGTGGCCTTCCAGCCGCACCGGCACACCCGCACGCGCGACCTCTTCGACGAGTTCACGCGCGCCTTCAACCAGGCCGACGTGCTGCTCGTCACGGACATCTACGCCGCGGGCGAGGCGCCGATCCCCGGCGTCACCGCCGAGCGGCTCGTCCAGTCGATCCGGGAGCACGGCCACCACGACGCGCGCTACGTCGCGGACAAGGCCGACCTCGCGGAGGCGCTCGAGCAGATCGTCCGGCCGGGCGACGTGGTCATCGCGCTCGGCGCCGGCGACGTGAACGCCTGCGTGCGGGAGCTCAAGGCGCGCCTCGAGGCGAAGGCGCCGCACGAGGGCAGCCCATGACCGAGCGCCCGAGCGCCCCGCCGCCGAACCGCCGTCGCGCGTCGACGGTGCCCCCGGCGCCGCCTGGCCGGGCGGCGCCCGCGCGCGGCTCGAAGCCGGAGCCCGTGGCCGCGGCGCCGGCGCCGAAGAACGAGCGCGTGCGGCCGGCGACCCCGTCGTCGCACGAGTCGCCGGCCCCGCCCGCGACGAGCGTCTCCGTGCGCCCGCCGCGCCCTCCGCCTTCGGGCGGCCCGCCCACCGGGGCGCGCCCGGCGCGGCCGATCTCGCGCCACCTCCGCGCGCTCCAGCTGCTCGCGGGCGCCGCCGTCGTGCTCATCGCCTCGACCGCGGTCGCGTGGGGCGCGCGCCGCTACATCGTGTCGAGCCCGCGCTTCGCCGTGCGCACGGTGCTCGTCGACGGCGCGCAGCGCCGCTCCGCCGAGCAGATCGCGAGCTCCGGCGGCATCGAGGTCGGCAAGAACATCTTCACGCTCGACCTCGAGCTCGCCAGCGCATCGATTTCCACCGATCCCTGGATCGAGAAGGCGACGGTCACCCGCACGCTCCCCTCGACGGTCCACGTCAGCGTCGTCGAGCGGGAGGCGCAGGCCCTCGTCGCGATCGGCGGCGATCTCTACCTCGCGACGCGCGACGGGGAGCTCTTCAAAGAGCTCGCCGAGGACGACCCGTTCGATCTCCCGATCGTCACGGGGATCACCGGCGAGCAGGTGGCGCGCGATCGCGCCGGTGTCATCATCGCGGTCCGGCGCTTGCTCGACGTCGTCGAGGACATGGAGCGCGCCGGCGTCGCCCGCCGCTATCCGATCCAGGAGCTCCACGTCGAGCGGGACGGGTCGGTCGTCATCACCATCGGCAAGGAGGGGATCGCGCTCCACCTCGGGCAGCCGCCGTACCGCGACAAGGTCGGCCAGGCGGCGCGGGTGCTCACCGAGCTCGCCCAGCGGAAGGCGAGCGCGTCGGTGATCTTCCTGGACAACGACGCGCACCCCGAGCGCGTCGTGGTGAGGATGAGATGACCGCCGTCGCGCCCGCTCTCCGCGCCGGCGATCGCCGAGCAAAACTTGGCCGGTCCTCTCGGCTCGTGGCAGCGTCGTGCCCGCCTGACACGCGCATGGGGCTCGTCCCCGCATGAGGTGGTGCACGCAATGAAGAGCCGGATGGAGACTACTGAGATCGTCGTCGGCCTCGACATCGGGACGACCAAGGTCTCGGCGGTCGTGGGCGAGATCGACGCTGATGGGATCACCATCCTCGGGGTGGGCAACG
The DNA here is from genome assembly GCF_028553905.1 of Sorangium sp. So ce836. Lineage (NCBI taxonomy): Bacteria > Pseudomonadati > Myxococcota > Polyangiales > Polyangiaceae > Sorangium > Sorangium sp. So ce836. The sequence continues at coordinate 2,971,915 of NZ_CP102233.1, forward strand.
TCCCGTGCCGCGGCCTGAGGAAGGGCGTGGTGAGCAACATCGACTGGACGGTGCGCTCGATCGCCGAGGCGATCGAGGCCGCGCAGACGATGGCGGGCGTCGAGATCCGCACCGTCTATGCCGGCGTCGCGGGCAGCCACATCCGCTGCCAGCAGTCCGACGGCGTCGCCGCGGTCTCGGGCGGCGAGGTCACCCGGCTCGACGTCGAGCGGGTCCTCGAGGGCGCGCGGGCCATCCCGGTCGACGCCGATCGCCAGATCCTGCACGTCCTGCCGCGCGAGTTCATGGTCGACAACCAGGACGGCATCCGCGACCCGGTCGGCATGAGCGGCGTCCGGCTCGGGGTGAAGGTGAACCTCATCACCGCCGCGACCTCGTGCGTCCAGAACGTCGTCCGCTGCGCCGAGCGCTGCGGCCTCACCGTGGCCGACGTCGTGCTGGAGCCGCTCGCCAGCGCCGAGGCGGTGCTCTCCGAGGACGAGAAGGAGATCGGCGTCGCCATCATCGACATCGGCGGCGGCACGACCGACCTGCTGCTCTACGTGGACGGCGGCATCGCGCACGCCAGCGTGATCCCGGCGGGCGGAAACAACGTGACCGCGGACATCGCCGCCGGGCTGCGCACGCCGATGGGCGAGGCGGAGCGCCTGAAGCGCAACGCCGGCTGCGCCCTCGGCCGCATGGTCGGCGACGAGGAGGAGATCGAGGTCCCCGGCGTGGGCGGGCACCTGCCGCGCAAGGCGGCGCGCCGCGTCCTGTCGGACATCATCGAGCCGCGCGTCGAGGAGATCTTCGCGGTCATCCGCAAGCGGATCGAGGACACCGGCATGCTGGAGCAGCTCTCGGCCGGCGCGGTGGTCACCGGCGGCGGCGTCTTGATGGAGGGGATGACGGAGTTCGCCGAGGAGATCCTCGGGATGCCGGTGCGCCTCGGCGTGCCGGTCGGCGTGCGAGGCATCACGCAGCTCGTGGCTGGCCCGCAGTACGCGACCGGGGTGGGCCTCGTTCAGTACGGCGCCAACGCTCTCGCGCAGGCGCGCGCGCTCACGCCGGTGACGCACGAGGCCGCTCACGCCGGCCGCGCGGAGGGCCGCCGCGAGAAGCTGCGAGAGCGCGAGCCGCGCCGGGAAGTCATCGAAGAAATGCCGATTGAAAAGAGGTCGAGCGGGAGGTTCTGGAACTGGCTCCGAGCAGCATTCTAGGCATGACGTAGCAAGAGAAAGTTGTTAGACAATTGGGTTTGAGAGGGCCGGAGAACGCGCTGGCGAGCCCTCTTGAACGCAAAGTCAAGAGGGTCTGAAAAGCGGTGTTCGAAGGGGAAGAGGCGCCCCTCTGAACGCCGTCCGGCGCGAGGACGTCCTCGCGCACTTAGGGTTCCGTGCCGCTCGACCTCCGCGAGGGTCGGCGCCGGGCCGAGCGGCTAGCTGTACATCCCCGGGAGGAGTTCATGAGTTTCTCCATCGAGTTTGCCGACGAGCACACCGGGTACGACGCCCGGATCAAGGTCATCGGTTGTGGCGGTTCTGGCGGCAATGCAGTCAACACGATGATCAACTTCGGCCTCGAGGGCGTGGAGTTCATCGTCGTCAACACGGACGCCCAGGCGCTCGGCGCGAGCCTCGCGCCGACCAAGCTCCACATCGGGGCGAGCGTCACGCGCGGTCTCGGCGCGGGCGCCGATCCCGAGAAGGGCCGCAAGGCGGCGCTCGAGGACGTGACCCGGGTGAAGGAGTGCATCCAGGGCGCGGACATGGTGTTCGTCACCGCGGGGATGGGCGGCGGCACCGGCACGGGCGCCGCGCCGGTCATCGCGCAGCTCGCGCGCGAGGAGGGCTGCCTCACCGTCGGCGTCGTGACGAAGCCGTTCTTCTTCGAGGGCAAGCAGCGCTCGCGCCGCGCCGAGCTCGGCCTCGCGATGCTCGCCGAGCACGTCGACACGCTGATCACGATCCCGAACCAGAAGCTCCTCACGCTCGGCGACGAGGACCTCTCGTTCGTCGAGGCGTTCCGCAAGGCGGACGAGGTCCTCTACCAGGCGATCAAGGGCATCAGCGATCTCATCACGCAGAACGGGATCGTGAACGTCGACTTCGCGGACGTGAAGACGGTGATGTCGAACATGGGCCGCGCGCTCATGGGCACCGGCTGCGCGAAGGGGCAGGGCCGCGCTCGCCTCGCCGCCGAGATGGCCGTGAGCTCGCCGTTGCTCGACGACATCTCCGTCGAGGGCGCGACGGGCGTGCTCATCAACATCGTCGGCGGCCCCGACATGCGGATGCGCGAGATCGAGGAGGCCGCGACGCTCGTGCAGGAGCAGGCGCACGAGGACGCGAACATCATCTTCGGCGCGACGATCGACGAGAACATGGGCGAGATGATCAAGGTCACGGTCATCGCCACCGGCTTCGATCACCTCGTCGCCGAGGTCCCCCAGCAGCTCGCGAGCGCCGCGCAGCCCCGCGCCACCGCGCACTCCATCGGCGCGTCGCTCGCCGCCGCGACCGGGCCGATGTCGGCCCGCTCCGCCTCGAGCCCTCCTCCCATGACGCAGCGCCAGCCGCACCGTCACGAGGAGGTCGCGTACCCGACCACCCGCCGTCCGGCGCCGCAGGTGCAGTCGGCGGGCGGCGGCCCGCGCGACCGCGCGAGCTTCGTCCCGCCGCTCGACTCCGACTGGGACACGCCCGCGTTCCAGCGCCGCGGCCAGTAGCAGCGCCGCGGCCTGCACGGAAGATCTCGCCACGCCCGGGTCACCGTGGGCGTTCACGCTGTATTACGCGTTGACAGGCGCGGGCGACGACTTATGGTCTGCCGGCGCCTATGCCCCCTGCCGGGCAGGATCGACGCGGCGGTCCACGATTCATGAGTGAAAAGCGCGACTTCTACGAAGTTCTTGGCCTCGCGCGAGACGCGACGCCTGACGACATTCGCAAGGCCTATCGTCAGGCTGCGTTGAAGTACCACCCGGACCGGAACCCCGGCGATGCGTCGGCGGAGGCCCGCTTCAAAGAGGCCACCGAGGCGTACCAGGTCCTCTCCGACGAGGAGAAGCGCAGGCGGTACGACCAGTTCGGCCACGCCGGCCTCGAGGGGATGGGGGGCGCGGCCGACAGCGACATCTTCTCGCACTTCCAGGACATCTTCTCGGAGTTCTTCGGCGGCTTCGGCGGCGGGCAGCGGAGGCGGCGCGGGCCGGCGCGCGGCCAGGACATCCGGGTTCAGCAGCGGCTCTCGCTGCGCGACGCCCTGCTCGGCTGCAAGCGGGAGGTCGTCCTGCGGACGCCGGTCGCGTGCGACGAGTGCTCCGGCTCGGGCGCGAAGCCGGGGACCAAGCGCAAGCCGTGCGGCACGTGCGGCGGCGCCGGTCAGGTCTCGACCTCCCGCGGCTTCGTGATGTTCACCCAGACCTGCCCCGAATGCTCGGGCGAGGGGTCGGTCATCAAGACGCCGTGCGCCGTCTGCAAGGGGTTCGGGGCGGTCGAGAAGACGCGCAAGGTCGTGGTCAACTTCCCGGCCGGCATCGACGGCGGCCAGCGGCTGCGGGTGCCGGGCCAGGGCATGCCGGGCGCCCAGGGCGCCCCGCCGGGCGATCTCTACGTCGACGTCGATCTCGCCGCGGACGAGCGCTTCGAGCGCGACGGCCTCGACCTCATCACGCGCGTGCCCATCTCCTTCGTCGACGCGGCGCTCGGCAGCACGGTCAAGATCGACCTGCCGGACGACACGGCGGTCGACATCGAGGTCCCGGCGGGCGTCCAGCCCGGCGAGGTGATCTCGGTCAAGGGCAAGGGAGCGCCGCGGATCGACGGCCGCGGCCGCGGCTCGCTCCAGGTGATCGTCCAGGTCGAGGTGCCGCGGAACCTCTCGCCCGCGGCGCAGGAGCTGCTCCGCAGGTTCCAGGACGAGGTGGCGAAGCACCAGCCTGCGGCGAAGGCGGCGACCGCGTAGCGCCCGTCGCGAGGGCGCGCGGCGCGGTCAGCGCGTCGTGCCGATCCAGGCGCCCGCGCACGCGAGGCTGAAGGCGATGGGGGCGAGCGCGGTCGCGAACACGACGGCGACGGGCGCCGCGAGGCCGAGCAGCACCAGCGTGCCGACGATGGCGAGCGCCGCGGAGGCGGCCGGCTCGAGGAGGCTGCCGGTCGACGAGGCCCGGGCGACGAGGTAGCCGGCGAACGGGAACGCCGCGATCGCCCCGGCGACCAGGAGCAGGAGCGGCGCTGCCGCGGCGGTCGAGGCGTCGCCGCGATCCACCGCCGCGAAGTCGACGCCGAAGCGGTGGCCCAGCGCGACCGCGAGGGCGAGCGTGGTCGTCATCACCCCGACCGTGACGAGCGCGCCGAAGGCGATCCAGGTGAGCATCACCGGCCGCTCCGTGCGCCTCAGCGCCTCGCGCACCGTGCCGAGCGACGGCGGCGCGATGTGGGGCAGGAAGCGGCGCTGCTTGCGCTGCGAGCTGTGGGGCGACGCGCTCCGGCGGAGCAGATCGCGCGCGGCCAGGAAGACCACGACGCCGAGGCCGAGGAGCACCGGGGCCGCGAGGAAGAGCGCGACCGGGCGGCACGCGAAGACGATGTAGTCGTAGGCGCCGTTGAGCAGCATCGCCACGAGCCACGCGGCGTTGAAGCGGCGCCCGCCCAGCGGCCGCTTGCGCTCGCGGCCCAGCGCGTAGCCCCAGAGCGAGGCGAAGGACAGGTGAGCCGGCACCGCGAGCAGCGCCCGCGCGATGTCGATCGGCGACAGCGGCCGGCCCCACAGGTACACGGCGTTGTGGGCCGACACGAACCCGAGCGCCGCCGCGGCCGCGTAGACGAGCCCGTCGAACGGCTCGTCCACGGCGCGCAGCCGGGCGATCGGCGCGACCGCCGCGACCTTGAGCCCCTGCTCCAGCGGCGCCGCGACGACGAACAGGTAGACGAGCGTCACCGCGTCGAGCGTGCCGGCGTTCTTGTCCACGCCTTGCCAGCGCTGGAGGAAGCTCTCGAGCAGCAGCGCCGGCACGAACGCGATCGCGCCGAGCACCGCGGTCCCCACCACGAACCGGCGCCTGCCGTACAGGCGCTGCGACCCGAGGAGGAGCGCGGCGAGCCCCCCGACCGGCGCGGCGACGGTGGCGAGCCAGAGGAGCACGGAGGCGGCGTTCATGGCGCGAGCGGCAGGGCGGTGGGGCCGGCGGCGCGGCGGCTAGAAGTGGAGCCCGGCGACCGCGGTCAAGGCGAGCGCCGAGCCCACGCTGGAGCCCTCGGCCGCGAGCAGATCGGCCTTGGCCTGCTGCGGCGCGGCGGCGGCCTCGCCCTTGATCCGGTCGATCTGCGCCGTGGAGAGGCCGGGCCTGGTCAGCGCCAGGAGCTCCCAGCTCGCGTTCGCGCCGATCGAGAAGACCGGCGAGAGATAGAGGTCGAGCCCGCCGGAGATCCTCCCGTAGAAGCCGCGGATCGCGATGGCGTCGGCCGCGCCGCTCACCGCGCTCTTGAAGCTCCCGAGCCCGGCGTAGCCGAAGCCCAGATCGACGTGCGGATCGAGCCGGCCGAGCGGGAGGTGCAGGCCGACCTCGCCGCCGAGGCTGAAGAGCTGCCAGTCGTCGAAGAACCCGACCCGCCCGCGCGCGCCCAGCGTGAAGTAGAGGAGCCGGACGCCCGCCCCGGCGCCGAGGACGCCGCCGTTCGCCGAGCTGGAGATGAACCCGGCCGTGAGCTCCTCCTCGTCGATGTTGAACGTCTGGAGGCCGACGTTCTCGTAGCCCCCCTCGACGTTCAACCAGATGAGCTCGAGCCCGCGCCCCGAGTCCTCCTTCTTCGCCTCGTCGAGGCGCCTTGCCGTGTCGTCGGGCGGCGCGGGCTCCGGCTCGGGCATCGTCATCGGCGGCGGCGGCGCAAGGCCGCCGGCCTGCATCGAAGGATCGTACGGGTTCGTCTGCGCGGGCGCGGCCGCGCCGCCGCCCGGCGAAGCCCCCAGGGCCGGCTGGCCCTGCTGCGCCGCGGCGGTGGACGCAGCGGCGGCTGACGCGAGAACGGTGAGCAGGCAAAGCGCGCGGCGAGCGATCATTCGTCCTCTTCCTGAATGTTGCCGCCGAGCCCATCCGCCCGTCCCCTGGACTCCAGGGCCTCGTCGTCGTTCGTCGAGGAGACGGGTGGGCCAGGCACCCGGTAGCTGCCGTCGAGCCAGCGGCCGAGGTCCACCAGCTTGCACTGGGGCGAGCAGAACGGAAAGGCCGGGTTCTCGGGCCTGGGCCCCGCCGACTTGCGGCAAATCGGGCAACTCGCGCCTGCCGAAGCTCCCATGCGGCGTACCGTAGCAGCGTCCATCGCGGGCATGTAGCCCGCCAGTCTGCCCTCCCGCGCGCGTGGACCGAGCTCGCCGGAGCCGCGCGCGCTCAGCGCGCCGGGACGGCGAGGTACCGGGGCGCGCCGTTGCGCCGCACCCGGAGCAGCAGATCCTGGCGCCCGGCCGCGCGCAGGCGCGCCGTCAGATCGGCGCCGCCGCGCACCGGCGCGCCGTTCAGGTCGAGGACCACGTCGCCCACCTCGAGGTGGCCGGCCGCCGGGCTCTGCGGCGAGATCGACTCGACGAGCGCGCCCTCGAGCGCGTCGCTCGCCAGCACGCCGAACGGCGGCTCCTCGGCGTCCGTGGGGGCGCGGCCGTCCGGCGCGCGCCGGCCCGGCGGCGGATCGCGCAGGGCCGAGCGCTCGAGCTTCACCGTGGCGCACCGCTCCGCGCCGCCGCGCCTGTAGGTGATCTTCACCTCGTCTCCAGGCTTGGATCGCCGGAGCGCGCGCGCGAGCTCGCGCGCGTGATCGACCCGGCGCCCCTCGACCGACGTGATCACGTCGCCGGGCCTGAAGCCCAGGCGCGACCCGGGGCTCTCGGGCTCGACCTCGGTGATCAGCGCGCCCATCCGGCCGGGGAGCCGGAGCGCGCGCGCGAGCTGCGACGTCACCTCCTGGAAGCTGATCCCGAGGCGCCCGCGGGCCACGCGGCCGGTCTCCCGCAGCTCGGGGAGGATCTCCACGACCTCGTCGATCGGCAGGGCGAAGCTGATGCCCCGGCCGCCCTCGTGGATCGCCGTCGCGATGCCGATCACCTGTCCCGCCGCATTGAAGAGCGGCCCGCCGCTGTTGCCCGGGTTGATGGCGGCGTCGGTCTGGAGGTACCCGTCGAGGCTCCCCGCGCCCATCGGCCTCGACGTCGCGCTGATGATGCCGCGGGTCACCGTCGGCCCGAGCCCGAACGGGTTGCCGATCACGAGGACGTCGTCCCCTGGCCGGATCGGAGCGCTCGATCCGAGGGACGCGGCGCGCAGCGACCCCGCCCCCCGCAGCTTCAGCAGCGCCACGTCGAGCGCAGGATCGCGCCCGACCACGGTCGCCTCGAAGGCGCGCTCGTCCGCGAGCTGCACCTCGATGCCGAACGCGTCGCCGATCACGTGCTCGCTCGTCAGCACGAGCCCCTCCGCGGCGATCACGAACCCCGATCCGATCGCCCGCTCCACCCGCGGCGCGCTGCGGCCGAAGGGGGATGTCGGGGTCGCGCGCCCGTCCGGCAGCGAGGTCGCGCGCAGGGTGGCGACGGTCACCACCACGGGCCGTACCTGCTCGATCAGCGCAGGCAAGGGCCACGCGCCGCCGGCCCCCGGCGGCACCTCCTCGCGCGGGAGCGAGCACGGCGCGCCCGCCGCCTCGCGGGGCGGGGGGGAGAGCGCGGCCGCCCGGCCGTCGCAGGCAGCGAGCGGCGCGGCGCCGAGGAACCCGACACACGCCCATGCTGCAGCGCGGAGCCGTTCCACGCGCCGGACGTAGGGCTTCGGGGGGAGACCGCAAGCAGCGCCGGGACCGCGCTGGAGATCGCGCCCCGCGCGCAGGCGGGCGGCGCGCCGCCTGGCCCTGACGAGGCCGCGCGACGCGCTCAGCCGGGAGGCGCGCCCCGCGCGGCCTCCGTGCGCACCACCTGGACGACGACCTCCACGAGGCGGCCGCCGGGCTGGGCGAACGACGCCTTGCCGCGACCGCCTTCGAAGCGCCACGCCAGATCGGCCGGCGCGCCGGTCTCGCCGCCCTCGGCGCCGGCGCGGATCACGGCGCTGACCTCGAGGGTCTGTTTCCCGGCCGTCACCGCGCCGCGCGCCACGGCGAACGTCCCTCGGCCGAGCAGCGCGATCGTCCGCTTCGCCAGGTTGCCGAGGTGCCGCGCGGGCGGCTCTTCCCCCTCCGGACGCCACGACGCGATGTGCCCGGCCTCGTCGATGTCGATCACGAAGCGCGCCTTCCCGGCGCTCCCCAGCGGCAGCGTCGCCCAGCTCGAATCCGCCTGGCACGCCGGCGGGATCGCCCTCGTGAACGCGCGCCCGAGGCTGCGCACCGCGCTCGGGCCGGCCGCCCCGAAGTCGCCCTCTCCGCCCTCGCCCGCGCTCGTCCGCGCCGCGGCGGGGCGCGCGGCGGCGGCGCGCGCCGCGTCGCCGGCGGTCTCGTCCGCCGCGGGCGCCCGGCGCTCGTCTGCGGGCCGCGGCGTCGCCCTGGGCCGGGGCGCTGCCCTGGGCCGAGGCGCCGCCTGGACGCGCGGCGCCGGCGCGCCGCCGGTCTCGTCGTGGCGCGCCGCTGGCGCCTCGGGCGGGGCGGCGTCTGCCGGAGCGGGCGCCGCCGGTGCGCGCTCCGGTCCGGTGCGCGCGTCGGCCGGGGGCGTGGGACCGCCGCCGCCCGGCAGCGCCGCGGTGGTCCCGGTCCAGAGATCGATGGGCTCGCGCTCCGCCGTGGGCGCGGCGGGAGCGCTCGCGGGCGCCTCCGGGGTCAGCCGCGCGGACCCCCACGCGCCGAGGTGCACGAGCGCCGAGGCGAGGAGCGCCGGCAGCATCGCTCGTTGATCGCGCATCGGCTCGCACTCCGCGCCCGGGCCCGGTCGAAGGGGCCGCGGCGCCCAGCACCTCGCTGAAGCCCGTTGCCCGTGGCCCGTGGTTCTGCCAGACAGCACCGCGTCTGCAACGTTCCCGAGCGCGCCTTGAAGCTCCTCGCCCTCTCCACCTCGACCCCGCGCGGCAGCGTCGCGCTCTTCGATGCAGCGGACCTGGACGGTTCCGCCGAGGCGGCCGCGCCTCCGCCCGGCGCCCCCGCCGCCGATCGCGCGGCGGCGCCGGGCGCGGGCGCGCGCCTGCTCGCCGCGACGGCGTACGCCGACCTCCACGGCCACGCGGAGCGCATCTTCGGCGCCATCGACGAGGTCCTCGCCGCGGCGGGCGTGCCGCCCGCGGCGGTCGAGGCGCTCGGCTGCGACGTGGGGCCCGGCTCGTTCACCGGGGTGCGCGTGGCGGTCGCGGCGGCCAAGGGCGTCGCGCTCGCGCTCGACGCCCCGATCGCCGGCGTCACGTCGCTCGAGGCGATGGCCGCCGCCGCCTTCGCCGGAGGCGCCGCGGCCCCCGGCGATCTGCTCGTCCCGCTGATCGACGCCAAGAAGGGGGAGGTCTTCCTCGCCGCCTTCGACCGGCCCGCCGCGCCGCCTTCGATCCCGCCGCGGCACCTGCCGCGCGACGCGGCGTTCGACGCGGTCGCCGCGCTCGCCGCGGGCCGCCGGATCGTCGTCGTCGGCGCGGTCGCCGAGGAGATCGAGGCGCTCCGGCCCCTCGCCGTCCGCGGCGACGCGCTGGATTTCCCCGACGCTGCGTGGATCGCGCGCCTCGCGGTGGGCCGGCTCCGGGCCGCCGCGCCGGGCGGCGAGCGCGGGAGCGCGGCCCGCGGGCACGACCCGGCGCTCCTCGAGCCGCTCTATGTGCGCGCGCCGGACGCGAAGCCAGCCGAGCTGGGATACACTCCGCCCCGATGACCAGCTCGTCTGAAGGGGACGGCGTCGCCCCCGACGCGGAGCGCGACGCCTCGAGCCCCAGCGACGCGGAGCCCGCGCCGCCGCCCGCTGCGGCTGCGGCGCCCGCGCGTCCTCGCTCCACCCCCGCCGCGGCGCCCGAGGGGCCCGACGAGCTCTCCGCCCGCGCGGAGCCGGCCGAGTCGGTGCCCGATCCCGAGCGGCTCCGCGCCCGGTTCGGCCGCCCGTTCGAGGCGGGCGACGTCATCTTCCGCGAGGGCGAGCCCGGGACCGAGGCCTATCTCCTGGAGGAGGGGAGGATCCGGCTCATCAAGAAGGTCCGCGGCGCCGAGCGCAGCCTGATGGTCCTGAAGCCCGGCGATCTGTTCGGCGAGTCCGCGCTCCTCGGCGGGGCGGCGCGCTCGTCCACGGCGATCGCGCTGTCGCGCGGCGTCGCGCTCGCGCTCGATCAGGGCACGCTGCAGAACCTCGTCGAGCGCAACCCGGCCGTCGCCCTGCGCATCATCAAGCAGCTCGTGGGTCGGCTCCGCGACGCGGAGGACCAGATCGAGATCATGATGCTCAACGACACGCAGTCGAAGGTGGTGAACGCGCTCCTCAAGCTCGCGCAGCAGTCGCGCGCCGCGAGCGGCGCCTCGTCGAACGGCGCCTCGTTCGCGATCTCGCCGATGGAGCTGTCGACCCGCGTCGGCCTCGACGTCGACACCGTGAAGCGCGCGGTGCAGCAGCTCCGCGAGGGCCAGTACCTGCGCGTCGCCGACGAGCGCCTCGAGATCCCCGACATCGAGGCGCTGCGGAGGTTGTTCGGCCTGCTCGGCGTCAAGGACGAGATCCGCGGCGAACAGTGAGGTCCAGGAATCCCCCGCTCTGGCATCCTAGGCTGACCTGACATCTGCTGAAAGTGGAATCGCGATCGCGAGGACGCGCCGCGTCTACAAGGCAGATTCGCGGGTTGACGTGACCAGCGGCCTGGTTTACTCAGGGGTCCCCGCAGGGCAGCTCAGCTCTCGCCCTGACGTGGTGCCGCGCTGCGGCGTTGCTCAGCAGCGGAATCAAGATCGCACATGACATCGCAGCGACACATGACAGCAGCGACGCGCGCGGGGTGCATCCGCGGCGCGGCTGTCGTCTTGTCGCTCGGGTCGCTGCTCGCGGCTGCGCCGCTCGCGGCGTGCGGCGGCGCGCAGCCCGCGGCGCAGGCGGACGAGACGCGCTCGCTCGCCGAGTACGACCTCGCGCGCGATGCGTTCCAGCACGGCCGCCCGCGCGAGGCGCTCGCGCACGTCGAGAAGGCGCTCGCGCTCGACGAGGACAACGCGGAGGCGGCCTATCTGGGCGCGCTGCTCCTGCTCGGCTTCTGCGCCGGCGACGCCCACTCCAGCGACTGCCGGTTCGACAGCGCCGAGAAGATGGCCCGGCGCGCCCTCGAGGCGAACCCCGAGATGCGGGACGCGAAGAACGCGCTGGGGGTCATCCTCGTGCACCAGCGGCGCTACGACGAGGCGATCGCGGTGCTCAAGCCGCTCACCGAGGACATCCTCTACGCCTCGCCGGAGAAGTCGTGGGGCAACCTGGGCTGGGCGTACCTGCTCAAGGGCGACAACGACGCGGCGATCGACGCGCTACGCCGCGCCGTCGCGGCGCAGCCCCTCTTCTGCGTGGGGCAGTACCGGCTCGGCCTCGCCTACGAGAAGCGGGGCGAGCTCGATCTGGCGCGCGAGGCGTTCACCAGGGCGGTCGAGACCGACCAGCCGGAGTGCCGGCGGCTGCAGGACGCGTTCGACGCGCGCGCCCGCGTCGCCGAGAAGAGAGGGCTTGTGGACGACGCGCGCGCCGATCTCGAGCGGTGCCGCGAGATCGACGCGACGACGCCGGTGGGGCAGCGCTGCGCTGCACAGTTACAGACGTTGCAATAGGCCCTCGGCGCCCCTCGCTCCGAGAAGGATCTCGGGGAGCGTTAAGGGGTTGAGCAACGGTTCTCGGGGTGAGTAGAGTGACGACCGAATGACGATGGGTGGAATGGGATGGAGTCGATCGGACGCTACCTGAGACGCACGCGTGAGGCCCGAGCCATGAGCGTGGAGGAGGTCGCCCGCGCCACGCGCATCCCCGTGATCTCCATCGAGCGGATCGAGGCAGATCATTTCGATGACCTGCCCGGCGAGGTGTTCGTTCGCGGGTTCCTGAAGGCGTATGCCCGCGCCGTCTCGCTCCCGATGGAGGAGGTGCTGGCTCGATACACGGCGAGCCGCCGGATCGCGCTGGTGACGCCGCTGCCTATCGCAGCGCCCGCGCGCCGCACCCAGAGCCGGCGGTTCGGGGTCGCGATCGCGTTCGTGCTGCTGCTCATCTTGTTCACGCTGGCGCTCAGCATCGTGCTCCGGCCCCGTGGCCACGACATGCCGCCGGAGCTGTCGGAGAGCACCGTCGCGGGGGCTCGTACCTCGCTCTCGGCCTGAGGGCCAAATTTTCGCCGCGCGCTCGCCGCGGCTCGCGATTCGACCCGCCGTTCCCTGCCATCTCCTGCCATGCCCCGATCCGTTCGCCCGCGGACGGAGCGGCTTCGCACCGAGGCGCTCCTGGTCCGGCGTGTCCCCTTCGGTGAAGCCGATCTCCTGGTCGGTCTCTTCACCGAGCAGGGCGGGCTCCTCTCTGCCACCGCGCGCGGCGCGCGCCGCTCGTCGAAGCGCTTCCCGGCGCTCGAGCCGATGCACCTCTTGCGCGTGACCCTCGAGATCCGCCCCGGCGCCGAGCTGGCGCAGCTCACCGAGGCCGCGATCGAGCGCCCGCGCCTGCGGCTCGCGGGGGATCTCGGGCGCCTCGAGGTCGCGGGGCGGGCGCTGCGCTGGGTGCGCGAGATCGCGCCGGCGCACACCGCCGAGCAGGCGGCGTGGCACGAGCTGAACCAGCTCCTCGACCGCCTCGACGATGCGTCCGTGGCGCCGCCTCAGGCGCTCCTGGCGGAGACCGGCCTGCGCCTGCTGGCCGCCTTCGGCTGGGGTCTCGAGCTCACGCAGTGCGTCCGGTGCGGGCGCGCATGCGACGCGACCCAGTCGGCCCACGCCGACCCGGCGCGCGGCGGCCTCGTGTGCCGTACGTGCGGCGGCGGCCCGCTCTTGCTGCGCCCCGAGCCGCGGGAGCGCCTGCTCGCCGCGATGCTCGGCGGGGTGCCGATCCCGGAGGAGGACGTCCCGATCGCGCTCGACCTGGTGGAGGGCGCGCTCACCGCGCACGCGAGCGGCAGCTAGGTCGTCAGCGCCTCACGCCACCGCTCTCCAGAAGCGGCTCACCGCGCGCGGCGCGTCCGGCGTCCCCTCGATCTCCACGTACGGCCTGCCGGGCGCGGTGCGCGGGAACGAGAAGCTGCCGGTGTTCGCGTACCCGTCGCCGAGCGCTTCCCGGTGCGTGTGGCCGAAGACCACCAGCTTCGCGCCGGTCGTCGCCGCCACGCGGCCGGCGCTCTCGGCCAGCCGCTCCGCGACCGTGCCGGCGTAGCGGTTGTGGCCGCCCGCCCAGCTCACGCCCATCAGCAGCGCGCCGAGGCCCAGCGCCGCGGCGCCGGTCTCCCGCGCGCCCAGGCCGAGCGCCGCGAGCCCCGCGCCCATCGACAGCGTCGCGATCACGCGATCGAAGTACAGCCGCGTGAAGGTGCTCGCCGCGCTCTCGAGCGTCGGCGTGGCCGCGAGCCCGAGGAGCTCGTCGGCCATCGCGCGCGGCACCCCGAGCTCGTGCGCGAAGCGCTCGACGACCTCGGCCCCCACCGTCGCCTCGCCCCGCGCGCGGTAGAGCGGCCCGCTCTTCAGCATCGCGCCGATCGCCGCGTGGAAGTAGCGGTAGATGACGTACGGCGCGCGCGGGCCGTACCAGGTGAACGCCGAGAGGAACAGCCGGAGCGGCGTCTGGTCGTTCGCCTGCAGGTAGCGGTGCGCGCCGGTCGGCGCGATGAACTCCTCGACGAAATGGACGCCGAGGCTGCGCTCGCCGACGACGAGCGGGTGGGCGGGGGCGTTGTCCGGATCGTACAGGTGCCCGTGCTCGATGTGGATCGCCCCCTCGCGGAAGAACCAGGGCGTCGTCCGGATCCGCGACCGGGCCTCACCGGTGAGATCGAGCGCTTCGGCCAGCGCCTGCGGGAAGTCGGGCGCTCCGACCTCGGCGTCGTGGTTGCCCCCCGCGAGCCAGAGCTCGCCGCCCCGGTCGAGGTGCTCGGCGAGCGCCGCCCGCGCGGTCGGGTGCGCGAAGAGCGCCTCGCGCAGCGCGCGCGGCCGCGGCATCCAGGGCGACTCGGACGAGAGATCGAACAGATCGCCCGCGACCACGATGCGGGCTCCCGGGTGGGCCGCCACGAACCGGGCGAGATCGGCGGTCACGTCGCCCGGCGTCTGGCGCACGAGGTGGAGATCGGCGAGGACGACCGTGCGGCGCTGCGTCATAACCCTGTCTATTCACCACGTCCGTCCGGACGCTGCAACTCGCCGCCCGTCGCAATCTCGCCGGGACGGAGCTCGCGGCGTGCGAGCTCAGCGCTCGACATCGGCATCGCGGACACGTCCCTCCTGGGCTCGACGCCCGCGCCGACGCGTCCCATGCAAGCATGTATGGAAGGCTCGGAGCGGACGCGACCTTCGGCCCAGCGGGTGAGCGGCGGGTTGCTCGCGGAGATCACCCGCGCGTTGAAGGGCAAGGACATCGAGGCCCTCTCCCGGATCTACGCCGACGATGCGGTGATCGAGGAGGTGAGCAGCCGGCATCCCCCGGCCCATCCCAACGTCACCACCGGGAGGCCGGCGATCCTGGAGCGGCTCCAGGAGGACCTCTTCCGGGATCCGGTCTCGGACTGGGCGCGCGAGCTGGACGCGACGGAGATCCTGGACGGCATCGAGACCGACGACGGGCTGGCGTTCACGGAGGTCCGGGTCTACGCCGCGGGCGACCGGGTCGTCGCGCAGCACCTCGCCCGCAAGAGGAACGGCCTCATCGGCCACGATCGCGTCGTCGTCGCCTGGGACGCCGAGTGAGCCGCTGCGATGCGCCGGCGGCGCCGTCGACGCGCGCCGTCGACGCCGGCGCTGCCCGCGCGGGGGCGATGTAGAGTGGCGCCGTGACCACCGCCGTCCTCCTCAGCTGCCACGGGACCGTCGAGCGGCTCGACGATCTGCCGGCGTTCCTCGCCAACATCCGCCGCGGCCGGCCCGCCCCGCCGGAGCTGATCGACGAGGTGCGGCGCCGCTTCGAGAGGATCGGCGGCTCGCCGCTCCTGCGCATCACGCAGGCGCAGGCGGACGCGCTCGCCGCGCGGCTCGGCCTCCCGGTCGCCATCGCGGGGCGCCTCTTCCATCCGTATCCCGGCGAGGTGCTCGCGTCGCTCCACGCGAGCGGCGTGCGCTGCGTCGTCTCGCTGCCGCTCGCGCCGCAGTCGGTCGACGTCTACCACGCCGTGGTCCGCGACGCGGCCGCGAAGCTAGGCGGCATGGAGGTCAGGTGCGTGCCCGCGTGGGGGCTCGAGCCGGCGCTGATCGACGCCTTCGTCGAGGTGATCGACGAGGCGCTCGCGCGCTTCCCCGAGGAGCGCCGGGCGCGCGTGGCGGTGATCCTCTCGGCCCACAGCCTGCCGCAGCGGATCATCGAAGCGGGCGATCCGTACGAGCGCCAGTTCCGCGCGATGGCCGCCGAGGTGGAGCGCCGCGTCGCGCCCCGGGGCAACCCGGTGCTCGTCGCGTTCCAGAGCCAGGGCATGACCGGCGACGCCTGGCTCGGCCCGGATCTCCGGTCGACGTTCGAGGCGCTCGCCGCGCGCGGCGCGCGCGAGGCGCTGGTCGCGCCGATCGGCTTCGTCGCGGATCACGTCGAGACCCTCTACGATCTCGACGTGGAGGCGCACGTCATCGCCCGGGAGGCGGGCCTCGCCCGGCTCGAGCGGGCGCCGGCCGTGAACACGCGGCCGCGCTTCATCGACGCCCTGGAGGCGCTCGTCCGGCGCGAGCTCGGGCCCGCCGCGTAGGCGGGCCGCCGCCGGCTCAGCCGCCTGCGGGCCGGCCCTTGCGCGGGAGCCGCGCGACGGCCGCGTTGAGCAGCCCCGGCGCGTACCGCGCGAGCGACACCCCGAGCTTGGCGTGGCCGGTGACGATCGCCTCGGCGCGGCGCGCGGCGATGGCGTCCATGATCTGCCGCGCCGCCGTGGGCGTCGGCATGATGAGCCAGCGCGGCACCGGCTCCCGGGCGCCGTCGCGGAGCTTGCCCGCGTTGTCGATCCGGCGGATCTCGCTGTCCACGAACCCCGGGGCGACGTGCGTGACCGCGACGCCGTCGGCGTGGAGCTCGGCGCGCAGCGTCTCGGCGAGCGCGCGCACCGCGAACTTGCTCATGGTGTACGCGCCCATCGTGGGGAACGCGATGTAGCCGCTCGCGCTGCCCATGAGCGCGACGCCGCCGCGCGCGCGCTTGAGCTCCGGCAGCGCGGCCTTCACGGTGCGCAGCGCGCCGAAGACGTTCGTCTCGAGCTGCCGGCGGAAGTCGTCGAGCGAGAGGTCCTCGACGCGGCCCATCACGCCGAACCCCGCGTTCGCGATGGCGACGTCGAGCCGCCCGAACGCCTCGATCGCCTGCGCGACGGCGCGCTCCACGTCGCCGTCGCGCGTGACGTCGCACGCGGCCGCGATCGCCTCGCCGCCGGACGCCCGGAGCTCGCCGGCGAGCGCCTCGAGCCGCTCGGTCCGTCGCGCCGCGAGGACGACGCGGCCGCCGCGCCGGGCGACCTCCCGGGCGAGCGCCTCGCCGATGCCCGACGACGCGCCCGTGATCAGAACGACCTGCCCTGCGAGCCTGCCCGCCATGCCCCCTCGCATACCACGATCGCGCGGCGGCCGACGCTGGCGCGCCCTCGGCCGCTCGCTCATGCTCGGCCTTCCTCCTCTCGGCTAGGATGGGCTTGCCCGGCCCGACCGGGCGCCGCATTCCCAGCGGGAACCTTCGATTGATTGCGCACGGCTCCGCACGGCTCGCGTGCGGTTACGTACGACTGCGAACGATGGCGCACGGTTGCGCACGGGGTCTCATGCGAAGCCACTCGATCCGCCGCTCTCTCGCCGCCCTCCTCGTCGCCGCCGCCTGCGCGGCCCAGGCGCCCGCGTCCGCGGAGCCGCCCCCTTCGCTCGCGCGCGCCGAGGCGCTCGTCGCGCAGGGGGATTACGCCGGCGCCGAGAAGGCCCTCCTCGCGCTCCAGGGCGGGAAGGAGCGCGCCGCCGCGCTGCTCACGAAGGCGCGGATCGAGCTCGCGACGGGCCGCTACGACGACGCGGCGAAGACGGCGAAGGCGGCCGCCGCGCTCGGCAGGGAGGCGAAGATCGCGGCCGCGCCGCTCAGGGCCGAGGCGCTCGCGCGCCGCGGGAAGGTGGCCGAGGCGATCGCGGCGGCGCGTGAGGTCGAGCGGGAGGACGAGGCCCGCCGCGCGCGGCTCGTGCTCGGCGAGCTCCTCATCCAGTCGGGCAAGCGGGGCGAGGCGCGCGCGCCGCTGATGACGATCATCGACGACTACAACGACGACAAGATCACCGCGGACGACGCGGAGGGCCTGTCGCTGGTCGGGCGCGCGGCGCACCTGCTCCGGAGCGCGCGCGACGCGAACGACGCGTTCAACGCGGCCGAGAAGGTCGGCGGCAAGCAGCGGGTCGAGACGTTGCTCTGGCGGGCCGAGCTGTTCCTCGACAAGTACGACCCCGGCCACGCCGGCCAGGTGGTGAAGGAGGCGCTCAAGCTCGCCCCGAAGGACCCGATGGTCCACGTCGCGATGGCGCGCGTGAAGCTCGACAGCGCGCTCGACTTCGGCGGCGCCGACAGCGAGATCGCGCAGGCGCTCTCGGTGAACCCGAACCTCGGCGAGGCCTACTTCGTGCGCGCCGGGCTCGCGCTCCGCGACATGGACATCGACGCCGCGGACGCCGCGGTAGGCCGCGGCCTCCAGGTGAACCCGGGCGATCTGGAGCTGCTCTCG
The DNA here is from genome assembly GCF_028553905.1 of Sorangium sp. So ce836. NCBI lineage: Bacteria > Pseudomonadati > Myxococcota > Polyangiales > Polyangiaceae > Sorangium > Sorangium sp. So ce836. The sequence goes on from NZ_CP102233.1 coordinate 2,989,706, forward strand.
ATCAAGGCGGCGGGCCGGTTCCTCGCCGACGACGCGGCCGGCTTCGAGGCGCTCAAGGCGAAGGTGCTCGGCCTGAACCCGGAGTTCTCGCGGTTCTTCCAGATCGTCGGCGAGTTCGCGGAGTGGGAGCACCGCTACGACGACATCGTCAAGATGATGGGGGAGGCGACGCAGGTCGATCCGAACGACGCGAAGGCGCACGCCACGCTCGGGCTCAACCTGATCCGCGCTGGCGACGAGAAGAGCGGCCTCCAGGCGCTCCAGAAGGCGTGGGACAAGGATCGCTTCAACGTCCGGGTCTTCAACACGCTGAACCTCTACGAGAAGGACATCGCCACCCAGTACGTCACCGTGGAGGGGCAGACGTTCCGCGTCCGCTACCACAAGCAGGAGCGGGCGATCCTCGAGCGGTACGTGCCGCGGATGCTCGAGGAGGCCTGGGGCTTGATGGTGAAGCGTTACGGCTTCACGCCGAAGGTGCCGGTCTCGATCGAGCTCTACGCGTCGACGGAGAACTTCAGCGTGAGGACGAGCGGCCTGCCCAACGTGGGCATCCAGGGCGTCTGCTTCGGCCAGACGCTCGCCGCGCTGAGCCCGGCGGCGGCGGAGTTCAACTGGGGCAACGTGCTGTGGCACGAGCTCGGGCACGTCTTCGCGATCCAGCTCTCGAAGAACCACGTCCCGCGCTGGTTCACCGAGGGGCTCAGCGAGTACGAGACGATCGTGCGTCGGCCGGAGTGGCACCGCGAGGAGGATCCGGCGCTGTTCGCCGCGCTGAAGGGCGGGAGGATCCCGGCGGTCGCGGGGTTCAACCGGGCCTTCACGCACGTCGACGACATCGCGGACGTGACGATGGCGTACTTCGCGGCGAGCCAGATCGTGGTCTTCATGGTCGAGGAGTTCGGCTTCTCGAAGGTCGTGTCGATGTTGCCGCGGTGGGCCGCGGGCAAGCGCACGCCGGAGGTCGTGAAGGAGTCGCTCGGCATCGGGACCGAGGAGCTGGATCGGCGCTTCCGCGCGTGGTTGAAGCCGCGGCTCGAGCGTTACGAGAAGCAGTACGTCCCCGATCTCCAGGCGCCGCCGCTCGACGAGGCGCGCAAGGCGGCGGCGCGCGCTCCGAAGGACGCGAGGCGGCTGGTCGAGCTCGCGCTCGCGCTGGACAAGGACGGGCAGCACCAGGAGTCCGAGGCGGTGCTCGCGGAGGCGCTCCGGGTGGACCCGAAGCAGCCGGACGCGAACTACCTCAAGGTGCGCGCGGCGTTCGCCGAGAAGAAGATCGACGAGACGGCGAGGCTCTTGGGCAAGATGGTCGCCGACGGCCACGACGGCTACGTCGTGCGGATGAAGCTGGCGGATCTGGCCGAGCTGAAGAAGGACGCGGCGAGGATGAAGGCGAACCTCGAGGCGGCGTCGCGGCTGGATCCCACGCAGGCCGAGCCGTTGCAGGGGCTCTACGATCTCGCGCGCCGGCAGAAGGACGCTGCGGGCGAGCTCGCGGCGCTGCGGCGGCTCGCGCTGCTCGACCAGCACGATCGCCGGGTCTGGCGGCGGCTGCTGCGGCTGCTGGTGGAGCGCGGCGCGTGGGAGGAGGCGCGCAAGGTCGGCGAGAGCGCGATCTACGTCGACGTGGCGAACCCGGAGATCCACCGGCTCTACGCGCGCGCGCTGGCGCGCACGGGGCGTCACGTGTCGGCGGTCTACGAGCTGAACAGCGCGCTCCTCGCCGGGGCGAAGGCGGCGGACGCGGCGGAGATCTACGGGGAGCTCGCCAAGGCGTACGCGAAGATGAAGCAGGACGACTACGCGAAGCAGGCGCTGGAGTACCAGAAGGCGATGCGGGGCGCGTCGCCGCCGGCGCCGCGGGCGATGCCGGATTGAGGGGCTCGGCGCGAGCGGCGAGGGGAGGGCGGAGATCCGGGCTGCACGCGCCGGAGGGGGGTCTCCGCGCGGCAGGGCGCGGGTGGGCGCTCGGCCATCCGCCGAGGCGGGGACGGGGGAGCTTGCGCTGAGAACACCGCCCGGCATGTCTCCCTTCGGGCCTTGCCACCAGGGACGTTTCGTCGCGCGCCACACAAGGCGCGCCTGAGACGTGGAGCCCGCTGGGACCTTATGGCACCTCGGTCGGTGCTCGCCGCGCTCACCCGCGCCCTGCCGCGCGGAGACCCCCTCCGGCGCTGGCGTCGGGCCTGCCGCGCGGTGGCGAGGAAGTTCCTCGGGATCAGGGCGCCGTCCTCGCGACGAGAGCTGCGTCGCTTCAGAGCGCGCTCGCTGTTGCGCGCGATCAGCGCTTGCCGCCGGGCAAGAGCAGGTGCTCGCCGCAATGGCCCACGTACACGACGTGCCGATCTTCCACGACGTCCGTCCAGACGTGGATGCGCGTGCTAGCGCCGGGCTTCGCGTGCATGTCGAAGTACTGTTCGCCCCGACCGGGGACGACGAACGTGCGCTGCCGCTTGCAGGTGGGGCTGCGGGCGACCTCGCCGCTCTCCCGGGACATCGGGACGCCGCTCGCCTTGTGGTAACGCTCGGCGGCCAGCTCGCGGGATAGCCCTTCGTCGAGCGCTGCGGCGTAGATCGCGAGGTCGACCAGCGCGCGGAACAGGGTGGCTTCCGGGCAGTCAAGGTTCCATTTCCGCGCGGCATCGCGAGCTCGATCGAGGACGATGAGCCGGCTCTCCTGCTGTGCGGCGGCTTCGAGCGTCGCGAGGGCGCCGACGAGCCCGCAGGTCGCCAGCTCGCTCAGCCGGTGGAGCGCCTCGGTGCTGCTCCTGAAGTTGTCGACCTCGGCGATCGCGTCGCCGTATGCGAATCGGTACCTGGGCTGCGAGAGATCGGAGCGGGGATCGAACGACAGCACCCACGGCGCCGTGGAGGGCGCCGTGAGCGCGTGCGCGGCGAGGTGCCGCATCGCCTCGCGCCGCCACGGAGGTTCGGGAGGGAGCGCGGGGTCGTCCGAGAGCAGGGAGACGTCTCGCTCGATCGGGAGATCGGTCACGAACGGGCCGCTCAGCAGCCGGAGCAGCAGGTCGATGAGCCGGCCGCGTTCGACGTCGTTGCGGTGCTGGTTGGCCCACGCGATGAACAGACCCTCACCGGTGGCCTGCTGCGCGAGCGCCGGGTGCACGTGCATCGGATCGCCCCCGAGGCGTCGCTGCACGTCCTGCAGGGTGACGGCGACCGGGCCGAGATCCGCGCGGTAGGCCATCCCTTCCACAAAGTCGTGGTTCAGCAGCACGACCGGCATCAGCGGAGGAGCTCCGCGAGATCTATGGCGGCCTGGTCGAAGAAGCCGCGCGGCCAGCGCAGCGCGCGTCCGTGTGGGTTCAGCTCGATCTCCTGGACCAACGTCCGGCCGGCTTCCTGGCTGAAGAAGCTGATGGCGACGTCGTCCGGCGGCAGCCCTTCTTTGACGGCGATCTGCGCGGCCGTGACGAGGTGCTCGCTGTGCGTCTCGATCACGACCTGGCGTCCCTTGCGGGCGAGCTCGATGAAGAGGCTCGTCAGGCGATGCTGCGCGCCGGGATGGAGGTGCGCCTCGGGCGTCTCGATGAGGAGCAGATCGCCGGGGCGGGAGACGAGGCACGCCGTGACGATCGGCAGCGCCTGGGAGAGCCCGAGCCCCACCTGCCCGAGCCCGAGTCGCTCGGCCGAGGGTGTGTCGATCGACAGCGTGAACCCGAGGCGGGCGGGTGCGTCGATCTGGAGGGCGAAGCTGCCTTCGAAGAGGTGGGACCACCACGCGTTGACCGCAGGGAGGATAGGCACCACCGCGTCCTCGTGTGCCTTCCCCGGGATGGCGACGTCGGTCTGCTGGGTACGACGCCGGAACAGGAGCTCCGCCGTGTGCTCCCCGTACCGGCCGAGCGGCGGGCCGGCTACGGACATGCGCGGCGTGTAGAGCGGCTGCGGCGGAGCACGGAAGGGACCGACGTACTGCGTGCGCGAAGCATCAACGAGGCTGAAAGAGATGCGCCTCGTCAGGTACGTCCCTGACCGTGAATGCAGCTGGCGCACGTCGATGGTGCCAGGGTGGACGAAGACCGCGCTCCCGCTGTGCTCGCGCCGCTTCTCGGGAGGCTCTTGCCCGATCGCCGCGGTCTCCTCGCTCCAGGCAAAGCGCTCGCGCTCTAGGACGAGCCGCCCCGTCACTCCGCCTGAGGCATAGTCGAGCTTGTGGACCCGCGCGGCTGCGAGCGCATCGTCATCCGGTGGCCCGAGCTCCCACAAGGCATCGCGCCCATTTCCGTTCGGAGTCTGTCCGTTGATGCCGATGGCGAAGCGGCGCTGGTCCAATGGACGGCTTGCGCTGACGACGTCGTCGAACCGGCCGAGATCGCACCATGCGCCGCTCAGCAGCAGAGCGTCGCCGCTCGACGCCTGCTCCGACTGAACGAGCGCGAGCAGCGCCTGGATGACGGAGCTCTTCCCTGCGTTGTTGGGCCCCGCGAGGATCGTCAGCGGAGCGAAACGCACCGCCGTCGGCTGTTCGAACGAGCGGAAGCCTTCGAGCAACACGCTACGCAACATGTGCGAGCTCCTTCATCCAGAGATCGAACCGCGTTCGAACGGAGCTCGTCGACTGCGTGGCGAAGGTGATCGAGTCGCGGAACGCTTCCTCGCCGGAGATCGCCCGGAAGCGATCCCGAACGGCCTTGATTCTTCTGGGCGGCAAGGACTTCCCTGCGGGGAAGAACCGATCGAAGCCGGCGATGATGACCTCGACGAGCGGGCCGTTGAGCTGCCGCGCCCACGAACCATCCGAGGGCTTGTAACGGCAGAAGGCATGATCCTCGAAGACGGTCTTCGTGTGGGTGAGGGCGTGCGTCAGCCTGCGCTCCAGCGCGTGGCGTTCGTCTTCTGTCGAGGCGTTCAGCCGCTTGAGCTCGTCGTTCAGGAAGCTCTTCAGCTCGCCGGTGTAGCGGTCCATCCCGAGATCGAGGAAGGCGATGGCACGGAGCACGAGCTCGTCCGCCCTCATGCGTCTGTAGCCCCGGTTCAGGCCTGCGACGTCACGAAACGAGCCGGGCGATGCGTCGTTGGCGAGGCGCTTGATGAAGTCGAGGCCAGGCCCTCGGTAGAGGCAGTTGCGGATCTCCTGGGCGTTGAGCGCAACGGCCCCCTCGTTCACGCGCTCGAAGATCTGGAACTTTACCTGTTCGTCCGTGCCCGGCTGGACGATGAAGCAGGTGAGCGGTGTGTTTTCGAACCGGCGCTGCACCTTGCCGTCGAGATCCTTGAAGTGCTTCTTGTTGAGGTCCGGGAGCAGCTTGAGCCCGCTCAGACGGAACCCTCCGTCGAGAAAGCTGAAAAGCGTAGTGAGGCGCTGCTGGCCGTCGATGACGAGCGTCTCCTCCTCGTTCTCCTCGGAGAGGTAGAACACCGGCAACGGGAGGCGCACGAGCACGGACTCGACGAGCTTGACCTTGCGCCAGTAATCCCAGACGAACTCCCGCTGGAAGTCCGGATCGAGGCGGAGCACCCCGTTCTTCCAGCTCCGGTGCAGCTCGAAGATCGAGCGCTCGACCTTGGAAATCTGGAGGGGCCAGCTGGCGGGTTGCCGAGGCTGCGTCTCGTCCGGCGACGGTTCCTCTTCCTTCTCGAGGAGGTCGTCCTCCTGACCCGCGAAGGGGGCATCGAGCTCCCGGTCGAGCACGCGCGCCGTCGTCATGGCGCATCTTGTGTTTGCGTGAGGGAGGAAGGCAAGCCGCCGGCCGAGGCGCTCGGTCGTGTGGTGTCGTGCGCCGGAAGGTAGCTGGGGAGCCCTCGGGGAACCGGAAACGGTCCGGGGAAGGCAGCTGGGAGCCCTCGGCGAACCGGAAATGGTCTGGGGGAGGTAGCTGGGGAGCCCTCGGGGAACCGGAAACGGTTCGGGGGAGGCAGCTGGGGAACCCTCGGGGAACCGGAAACGGTCTGGAGGAGGTAGCTGGGGAACCCTCGGGGAACCGGAAACGGTCTGGGGGAGGTAGCTGGGAGCCCTCGGGGAACCGGAAACGGTCTGGGGGAGGTAGCTGGGAGCCCTCGGCGAACCGGAAACGGTCTGGGGGAGGTAGCTGGGAGCCTTCGGCGAACCGGAAACGGTCTGGGGGAGGTAGCTGGGAGCCTTCGGCGAACCGGAAACGGTCTGGAAAGGACGTCCGTAGCGCCGAGGGGAGGGTCTGCGCGGCGGCCGCGGGCGGGCGCGGCGAGCACCGACCGAGGTGCCATCAGGTCCCAGCGGGCTCCGCGTCTCAGGCGCGCCTTGTGTGGCGCGCGACGAAACGTCCCAGGTGGCAAGGCCCGAAGGGAGACATGCCGGGCGGTGTTCTCAGCGCAAGCTCCCCCGTCCCCGCCTCGGCGGATGGCCGAGCGCCCACCCGCGGCCGCCGCGCAGACCCTCCCCTCGGCGCGGGCTCCCCGGCACGGCTCCGTCGCCGGCTACTCCTCGTCCGCCTCCCCCTTGTCCCCGCGCAACCCGAGCGCCTTGCACTTCTTGTAAAGGTGGCTCCGCTCGAGCCCGAGCCCCCGCGCCGTCGCCGCCATCTGCCCTCCGTAGTGGCCGAGCGCCTCCTCCAGGATGGTCCGCTCCGCCTCCTCCGCGAGCACCCGGAACGGCACCCCCGGCCGGAAGATCCCGCCCTTCATCGCGGCCTGCTGCCCGCCGAGGCAGACCTTCACGTCGCCCTCGTCGATCGTCTCGTCCGGCGTCAGGATCACCAGCCGCTCGATGATGTTGCGCAGCTCCCGCACGTTCCCCGGGAAGCTGTAGGCGACGAGCATCCGCATCCCGCCCTCCGTGAACGCCATCCCGGGCCGATCGTTCGCCTGCGTCGCGAGCGCCAGGAAATGCCGCGCGAGCAGCGGCACGTCCTCGCGCCGCGCCCGGAGCGGCGGCAGCGACAGCGGCAGCACGTTCAGCCGATCGTAGAGGTCCGGCCGGAACTGCCCCTCGCGGCACGCGGCCTCGATGTCGCGGTTCGTCGCCGCCACCACGCGCACGTCGACCTTGAGCGTCTCGTGCCCGCCCACGCGCTCGATCTCCCGCTCCTGCAGCACCCGGAGCAGCTTCGCCTGCATCGCGAGCGGCATGTCCCCGACCTCGTCGAGGAACAGCGTCCCGCCGCTCGCGCGCTCGAACTTCCCCCGCCGCTGCTTCGTCGCGCCCGTGAACGCCCCCGCCTCGTGCCCGAACATCTCGCTCTCGATGAGCTCGCTCGGGACCGCCGCGCAGTTCATCTTCTCCAGAGGCCCGCGCGCCCGCTTCGACGCCGCGTGGATCGCGCGCGCGACGAGCTCCTTGCCGGTGCCGCGCTCGCCCGTCACGAACACCGTCGCGGTCGCCTTCGCCGCGCGCGCGATCTGCTCGCGTAGCTCGTGCATCGCCCGGCTCTCGCCGATGAGCTCGCCCACCTGGCCGGTCTGCGTCCGGAGCGCCTTCGCCTCGGCCTCGGCGCGGACCAGACGCAGGGTGTTCTCGAGCACCAGGAGCAGCCGATCGGTCGACAGCGGCTTCTCCAGGAAGTCGATCGCGCCGAGCCGCGTCGCGCGGACGGCGGCGTCGACCGTCGCGTGGCCGCTCATCATCACGACCGGTATCTCCGACCCCGCGGCGCGTACCCGCTGGAGCAGCTCGACGCCGTCGCCGTCGGGCAGCGAGACGTCGAACAGCGCGATGTCGTAGCTCCGCTTCGCCAGCTTCTCCTCGGCCACGCCGACGCCGCCGGCGACGTCGACCGTGTAGCCCTCGAGCGACAGGGCCTTCTGCAGTGTCGTCAAGATCGCCCGCTCGTCGTCGAGCACCAGCACATGTCCGCGCGGCATGCCTGCCACCGTAGCGCGGAACCGCCGCGGCCGACGCCCGACCGCCGCGGCCGACGCCCGACCGCCGCGGCCGACGCCCGACCGCCGCCCCGCCGCGCAGGAGAGTGCGTCGAGCGCGCGTCGGCAGCGACAAGAACCCGTGGCGACGGCCCGACGCGCGGGCGCCGCTGCGCCACCGGCGCCGCCCCGGAGCGCGCCGGGACGCGCAGCGCCGCGCCCCCTTCGCCGCGGTCCGTGACGCAGCGACCTCCGCCGCGCCTCCGTCGTGCGCGACATGGAGAAAGGGGCTCCGGCGCCCGTGCGCTATGGTAGCTTGACGCAGGATGTCTGCCGACGGTCCGGCGACGGCGGAAGGAGATCTGGAGCGAACGCCGTTCGCGCACCTCTTCGTCTATGCCGTCGACCACCGGCTGACCGGCGCGCTCATCCTGGTGGAGCCCACCGGCGCCGAGCACACGCTGCGGATCGTCCGGGGATCCCCGGTCAAGATCCGCCCGAGCGACGGCTACGCCCGGCTCGGCGAGATCCTGCTCGAGGAGGGGGTGATCTCCGCGGACATCCTGTCGGACGCGCTCGCGACGAGGGGCCTCCTCGGCGACGTGCTGCTGCTGACGGGGCTCCTCGACGCCCCGACCATCGACTGGCTCGCGCAGGTCCAGTTCGTGCGGCGGATGGTGCGCCTCTTCGACCTGCCTCCGGAGACGAAGTACCGCTACTTCGACGGCCTCGACGTGCTCGCCGACTGGGGGGGCGATCCAGCGAAGGTCGATCCGCTCGGGCTCCTCTGGGCCGGGCTGCGCGACCACGGCGAGCGCTCGACGCGGCTCCACCGGACCCTCGAGCGGATCGAGTCGGTGCCCCTCCGTCTGCACCCCGCCCTCGAGCCCGGCCGCTTCGGCTTCGGCGAGGGCGAGCGCGCCGTGCTCGACGTGGTCCAGAGCTCCGCGCCCTCGCTCCCCGCGCTCATCCGGTCCGGGGTCGCGCCGGAGTCGACGGTGCGCAAGCTCATCTACGCCCTGGCGATCACCCGCTACCTCGATTTCGGGAAGGGCATCCCGGTGGGCGCGGAGCCCTCGTCGAGCGTGCCCCCGGCCAGCGCGGCGAGCCTGTCGCTCGGGCGCATGCAGCTCCGCCCCACCGTGCATCGCGTGGGCGCCGCCGCGCCGGATCCGGCCGGCGACGGCGAGCGCGCGCCGGTGCTCGGTCGAGGCCGCCGCCGCGATCGCATGTCCTCGGAGCCGTCGCCGGTGTCCACCGTCGCGGGGACGTCCCCGCTCAGCGGAGGCTCGCTCTCCGCCGCCGTGGCAGCCGAGCTCGCCAGCGCCGCCGGGATCGCCAGCGCCGCCGGCATGGACAGCGGCCGGCCGCCGCGCGAGCCCTCCGGCGCCGGCAGGGACCGCGACGCGTGGGGCTCCTCGGCTCCGCCCGGCGAGGGCGGCCCGGGCGGCTCGCCGGCGACCGAGGACCCCTGACGACGGCGGCCCGCGGCGCTGGAAGGCGCGCTCGCGTTTCTTTATAGGCGCCGAGCGATGCCGAGCCCCGCGCAACGCCCGCTGCCCGACCAGGTCCACCTCCCCTCCGGCACCGTCGTGCGCCTCTCGGACACCGCCGCGCGCGCCGAGGCCGCGGCCATCTTCGGCGCTCCCGGCGGCCGCGGCGGCGGCGAGCGCTCCTCCGTCGGCAGGTGCGCGCGCGACGTGCAGGTCCTCGCGGGCCCGTCCGTCCTGGCCGACGCGCGCGGCGCGCCGCTGGATCCGCTCGACCTCCCGCTCGCCGACGCCCATGTCCTGCGCGCGCTCCTCGCGTCGGCCGGCGTCGTCCCCGAGGCGCCGGGCGCGTACACCTGCGAGAACTGCGGCGCCCCGTTCGAGGTCGCCCCGTCACGCCTGCTCGAGATCGGGCCGTTCACCGACGGCGAGCTCGACGATCCAGAGCTCGATCGCCCGTTCGATTTCGGCGCGCTGCACCCGATCCCGGCGCTGCGCGTGGGGCGCGCCGTCTGCCGCGGCGTGCGGTTCGCCGAGCGGACCGTGGAGGAGGCGATGCCGCTGCTCCGCCTGTCCGGCGAGGGCGCGCTCCGGATCACGCCGTCGCTCGTCGTGGCCATGGGGATCGCGGCGATCGGCCGCGAGCGGCGCACGAAAGTGATCGCCGACGCGCTCGCCGCGGCGCCGGACGAAGCCTGGGCGGCGATCGTCGACCTCTACCACGAGGCGCGCTACCCCGCGCGGCTCGTCGCGGTCCACCGCTGCCAGGGCTGCGGCGCCCGCAACGATCTCGACGTGCCCCTCGAGCGCGAGCTCGCGCACGCGCCGCTCCGCGCCCCCGAAGCGGGCGCGGACGATCCCGAGGAGCAGCCCGGCGCGCCGGCGGGGAGGGCGGGCGCCTTCCCGGATCTCGACGCCTTCGAGGCGCGCATCCGCGCGGCGGCCGAGCGCATCTACGCGGCCCGCGGCGTGCGGAACATCGATCTCTTCATCGACGCGGGGGTGCCCGCCTGCGACGACGGCGGCGAGCCGCTGCTCGGCTGCTACACGCCCGGGACGCCCGCGGACGAGCTCGGGATCGCTCGCCCTCCGGAGATCCGGATCTTCTACCGGACGTTTCGGTCGGAAGCTCGCGCGGACCCCGGGTTCGACGTCGACGCGGAGATCGCCGAGACGATCGACCACGAGGTGACCCACCACCTGCACCACCTGGCCGGCAGCGATCCGCTCGACGACGAGGAGCACGCGCACATCGAGCGCGAGGAGCTGCGCCGGATCGGCCACGCCGAGGCCGCGCGGCGGGCGCGGCGCGGCGCGCTCTCGGATCTCGCCGGCTTCGCGCGCGCGACGTGGCCGGTCTGGGTGATCGCCGCGGTCGGAACGGCCCTCGCGTGGTGCGAGGGCGGACGCTGACGCTTCGGCACCGCGCCCCGCGCCCCGCGCCCCGCGCCCCGCGCGCCCCGCGCTCGCCGCTTTCTTCGAAGCGGGGGATGAGCTGTTTATACTGCGGGGACAGCAACAAGATGTGCCGGGGAATGCCGGCTCCTCGAGCGCCGCTGTGCTCCTGCCGAGGATCGTGAAGACGAAGAGCTCGCCGGCCGCCAGGGCCGGATCCACCAAAGCGCCCCGTCCTGCCAAGCGGAACGGCGATGCGCAGAACCGCCGGGGAAGCCCGGATGCGGTCGAGAAGCGCCGGGCGGCGCGCCGGTTCAACGAGCTGCTCCTGGGCGGCGGCGGCCGCGCCGGCGACGGCCGCACCGAGCGCCGGCGTCGGCGCCTGCTCGCCGAGCTGGCCGAGGGCGTCGCGCGGCGCGGCAAGCGCGCGCTCAAGCCGATCGACGTCCTGTCGCGGGTCGAGGAGCTCCTCGAGCTCGGCGAGCCGCTCGCCTCGATCCGCAAAGCGTGCCCGCCGCCGCCCCCGGTCGAGGTGACGGCCGAGCTCGTCGAAGGGCTGCGGCACCTCCACCGCGCCTACGGCTTCTCCGCGGACGTGTACCGGTTCGTCGGGCTCGACGCGCACGCCTTGCGAAGGGCGGGGGTGCTGCGGGGCAGCGGAGAGCAAGGCGCGTCCGCCTAGGGCGCGCGCCGCGGCGCGGCTTGACCTTGCCCGCCCGCGCGGGGATAACCCGCTTCGATGCGCGCGAGAACGGTGAAGCTCTCCCTCGCCGCGGCCGCCGTGGCGGCCGTGGGCGCGGCGTCGACCGGCCTGTCGCCCCGCGCCGAGGCGCAGACGCCGGCCGGCGGCGCGGCGGACGCGGTGGTGGCGCGCGTCGGCGACCGGGTGATCACGGCGCCCGAGGTCGAGCGCAGGCTCGCGCAGATCCCTCCGTTCCAGCTCCAGAGCTTCGGGCGCACGCCGGAAGAGATCCGGAAGAGCTTCGTGAGCCAGGTCCTCGTGCGCGAGCAGCTGCTCGCCCAGGGGGCCGCCGCGCAGAAGCTCACCGAGCGCGCCGACGTGCAGGATCGCATCCGCAGCGTCCTGCGCGCCGCGCTGCTGCAGCGGCTCCAGGCGGAGGCGGCGGCGAGCTCCCCGGTGACGGACGAGGAGGTCCGCGCCTACTACGAGGCCCACCGCGACAAGTTCAGCTCCCCGGCGATGGTCGCGCTCTGGCGCATCCTCGTCGCGACGCGCGAGGAGGCCGAGGCGATCCTGGCGGAGCTCAAGAAGGACCCGTCGCCCCAGCGGTTCAAGGACATCGCGCGCGAGAGGTCGCTCGACAAGGCGACCAGCATGCGCGGCGGCGATCTCGGCTTCGTGGCGCCCGACGGCGCCACGTCCGAGCCGGGGCTGAAGGTCGCCCCGGGGCTCCTGGAGGCCGCCGCCCGGGTGAAGGACGCGGAGCTCGTGCCCGAGCCGGTGCCGGAGGGCGATCGCTTCGCCGTGCTGTGGCGGCGCCAGAGCCGGAGGCCCGTGAGCCGCTCGCTGGAGCAGGAGGCGCCGTCGATCCGCCAGATCCTCGCGCACGGCAAGGCCGAGGCGCAGGTGAAGCAGCTCCTCGAGCGCCTGCGGGCGCAGGACGTGTCGGGCTATGCGCCCGAGCTCGTCGACCTCATCGACGTCACCTCGACGGGCGATCTGCAGCCGCTGAAGCGCCCGGGCACCCTCGCGAGCAGCCGCCGCCCGGGCGCGCCCCCGCCATCGCCTGTGCCGCGCAACGACATGCGCTGACCGCGGCGACCGGGCGCGGAGCGCGGCGACCGGGCGCGGAGCGCGGCGCCGACGACTTCGGGTCGCCGCGATCGACCGCGGGCGAGCGTCAGCTGAAGGCGACGGCGAGCGCGATGGCGGCGAGGCCGGAGGCGATGGTGAGCGCGAGCGCGGCGATGCTGCCGGCGCGTCGGGCGCGCGCTGCCGCGCCGGGGTGGAGCGCGTAGACCCCGAGGAGCAGCGCCGTGGAGGCCCTGCCCGGCACCCGGAGCGAGGCGGACAGGAGCTGCTCGGCGCCCTTGACGCCGCCGGTGACGAGCATGACGAGCGCGCCGAGCGGGCCGGCCATGAGGTCCCAGCCGCACGCGTAGAGCCCGAAGCGGATCGCGCGCCGTCGCTCGGGCCGCGCTCCCTGGCGGCGCGCGCCGAGGTCGAGCGCCGCCCCGTGCAAGGTGTGCGCGAGCACCATCCACACGGTGAGCCCCGGGACGCCGAGCGCGAGCCACTGGAGGGCGCTCTCGCGCGCGGCCGGGTTCCGGGCGAGCTCCAGCGTCAGGCCCGGCAGCGCCAGCGCGGCGATGGGCAGGAGCGCGACGATCATCGAGAGGATCGCGAGCGCCTCCGCCAGCAGGGCGAACCGCATGGCCGCCGAGATCGCGCCGTCGGGGATCGCCGCGAAGAACGTCTCGGCCCCGAGCGTGGTCGCCTTCGAGGTGGCCCAGAGCCGCGACCAGACCCCGTCGATCGTGCGCTCCCAGGGGATGATCGCGACGACCCCCGAGCCCTCGTCGGTCGCCGCGGAGCACCCGGCGCAATCGGGCTGGCCGCAGCACGCGCAGAGCACCGCCGCGGGGACGTCGAACACCTCGTCGTCCCGCGAGAGCTCACGGCGTACGCTGGCAGATTTCTTGGCCATTGCGCACCTTCGAGGAGCGGACGGAGGCCACTCCCACCAAGGTTACGTCGCACGAGCTGGCCTGTCGACCCGAGACGCCCCCGGGCGCGCTCGTGGTCGTCCTCGTCGTCGTTCTCGTCCTTCCCGCCCGCGCGCCGGGCGCGCCTCCGCATGCGCGCCGGGCGCGCCTCCGCATGCGCGCCGGGCGCGCCTCCGCATGCGCGCCGGGCGCGCCTCCGCATGCGCGCCCGGCGCGCGATCCTCACCGGGCGCCCCGCGCGCGATCCTCACCGGCACCCTCGCGGCTCGGGATCGGCGCTGCGCTCGGAGCGGAGCGCGTCGCGATGCCAGAGATCGGCCGTCGTTTCCTGTCCTGCGCCACGCGCCGCGCGCGGCGAGCTCAGTGCAGCACCTCGTCGCCCCGTCGCCGCTGTCCCGTGGGGAGGTCGTCGATCTTTCCCCCGAAGAACGCCGCGGTCGCCAGGGCGAGGAGCGCGATCGCCCCGGTCGCGTAGAGCCCGTACCCCCACGTGAAGCGGACTGGACGGAGCAGCGTGCTGGCCGGCGTGAACAGCAGGCGCATCGCGACGGTGGTGAGGGCGACCGCGGCGAGGAACGCGACGGCCACGCGGGCGCCGCGCATCTTGTGGATCGAGCGCCGCGTCAGCACGAGCGGGATCATCACGAAGAACGCGACCGCGGGGGCCCACATCCACCCGAGCCTGCGCGCGAGCCCGAAGCCGCTGAGCTCGCGGAGCTCCGGGGCCGTCTCGTGGATCCACGGCGCGAAGAACGCCGCGAGGCCGAGGACCGCGAGCGCGAGCAGGGCCCCCCTGCCGCGCCCGGCGTAGGTCCACGGGAGCGGCTCCATGTGCGGCGGGAGCGGCTCGTCGGGGTCCTCGTGGAGCGCCTCGTACGAGGGGGGGAGCTTCGAGAGCGCCTCCAGCCGGAGGCCGCAGGCGGGGCAGGTGGGCGCCTCGCTGGCCTCGAACATCTCCCGGCAGAAGGGGCAGGCGTAAAGCCCGGTCATCGCGGCGGGAGGTATAGCGCACAGCGGCCGAGCGCGCGGCGAGCGGCGGACGTCGCGCGGCAGACGGCGCGCGGCGGCGAGGTCCGCATTCGGGGTTCCACCGAGGCGGGGCTTAGCTCATAGTTGCGCCCCATGGGCAAGCGTGATCGGCTCGCGGGCGATGAGATCGCTGGGTTCGTCGCTGCTCACCCGGGCTGGGTGCAGGCGGGCGAGCGGCTTGAGCGGAGCTACTCGTTCCCGGATTACGGGGCCGGCGTGGGCTTCGTGATGCGGGTCGCCCTCCTGGCCGAGCGGCGCGACCATCACCCCGACATCGAGCTGTCGTGGGGCAAGGTGCGGGTCGCGTGGTCCACGCATGACGCTGGCGGTCTGACGGCGCTCGACCTGGAGCTCGCCGAGCTGACCGACCGCCTGAGCACGGGCTGACTCCGGGCCGTGGGCAAGGTGCTGGCGATGCTCCCGAGCGAGCTGCTGCGACGTCTGGACCTGGGGCTGGAGGGGGAGCTGCCGCACCTCGAGGAGGCGCTGACGCACCCGAGCTTCTCGAACGAGCAGCGGGGCGGCCGGCGCGTGGACAACCAGCGCCTCGAGTTCCTGGGGGACGCCGTGCTCGGGCTCTGCGTGACGGAGCTCCTGATGGAGCGGTTTCCGGGGGCGCGCGAGGGGGAGCTCTCGATGATGCGCTCGGCGCTGGTCAACACGGACGCGCTCGCGGCGTGGGCGCGGGGCATCGAGCTCGGCGCGGCGCTCCGGGTCGGACGCGGCGCGGAGGTCGCCGGGGAGCGCGACCAGACGAACGTGCTCGCCGACGCGGCCGAGGCGCTCGTCGCGGCCCTCTACCTCGACCGCGGCTTCGAGAGCGCGCGGGCGCTGAGCCGGAAGATCGTCGCGAGCCCGCTCGCCCAGCTCGCGAGCGGCAGCATGCTCGGGCGCGACGCGAAGAGCGAGCTGCAGGAGCGCGTGCAGGCGCGCGGCGCGGCGTCGCCGCGCTACCGGCTGATGGGCACGGAGGGGCCGGACCACGACCGCGCGTTCCTCGTCGCCGTGGAGGTCGACGGCCAGGTCATCGGCACCGGCCGGGGCCGGTCGAAGAAGCTCGCGGAGCAGGCGGCCGCGCGCGCCGCGCTCGTGGCGTGCGCCGCGCCGGAGCCCAGGGCCGCATCCGATGAACGAGCGCCCGCCGAGGCCGCGAGGGGCGCGCCCGAGGGCGCAGGGGCCCCGCCAGCCGGCGGGATCTCCTCCGAGCAATCCGTGAACGACCGAGGACCCAGCCGATGATCCGTCACCTGTTTATTGCCTTCACCTTCGCGCTCTGCTCGCTCTTCGTCGCGCTGCCGGCCTGGGCCGGGAGCTACCTGGACAGGGCGAGCCTGCTCCTCGAGGAGGCGCGCAGGGAAGGCGACATGCTGCTGCCGCGCACCCATGACAAGGAGCTCATCATGGTGGTGCACGCGCTCGCCGAGGCGCGCGCCCGCGTGGCGAGCAAGATGGAGTGCCCCGCCTCCGTCTCCAGGGCGCACCCGCACCTCCTGCTCGTGCTCGAGAACAGCGAGCGCGCCGCCGACGCGGCCGCTCAGGGCAACTTCAAGAAGTTCATGGAGCACCTGACCGTGGCGCGGAACGAGGACCGCGCGTTCCGGGCGATCCTCTCCGAGCTCGGCTACGCGCTGCCCGATCTGAGCTCGAAGCGCTGAGGGGTCCGCTGCCGCGCCGGGCGTCCCGGCGCGGCGCGCGTCAGAACACGGCGCCGAGATCGAGCGCCAGGGTCCACTGCGACCCGAGCCCGGCGAACTTGTTCTCGCCGTTGATCTCTTGCTTCGAGCCCTGGTTTGCGTCCTCGGGGCTCACGACGTCGGTGACGAAGTGCGCGCCGAACTTGACCATCTGGAACCGCAGCTGCGCGCCGAAGTGGAGCCGGTGGCGCGTCATGCGCACGGCGTCGAACACGACGGTGTTGTTGAAGTCGGCCTGGGAGCCGCCGTCGCACACCGGCTGGCCGTCGTGGGGGAGCGTCTCGCCGTTCGAGCCCGCCACGGGGTTCGCGGGCGAGTTCAGCCCGCGGAAGTTGCAGTAGCTCACGGCGTCGGTGTTCGGGGTGAGATCGATCAGCCCCGAGTCGCCGAAGATGTGGATCCACTGGTAGCCGGCGTACGGGGTGACGACCACGGTGCCGCCGATCGGCAGAGGCTTCGAGATCTGCGCGTCGAAACCGGCGACCGTCAGCTGGAACTCCTCGGTCCCGGTGACCGTCCGGACGCTGCCGCCGACGGCGAACTCCGGGAAGATCGCGGGGACCCCGCGGCGGAACCCCTCGAACAGCGCCCAGCGCACGTCGGCGCCGCCGCTCACGAGGCTGGTGTTGGCGAGGAACCCGACCGCGCCGGTCAGCTCGAACCCGAACGGAAAGCCCTTGCGCACCTTGAGGGAGTAGTGCTGCAGGAACGAGTCCGGGCTCCGGTTCTCGATCGAGGACTGCCCGCTCGCCGGATCCGGCGGCCCCTGCGTGCCGCGCTTCCAGTAGTCCGCCTCGCTGTCAATCTTCGTGTAGTCGGCCTCGATGCCGATCTCGAACCCGCCGTAGCCCGTGGTCCGCGCCGAGTGCATCGCCGAGGGCGCCACCGCGAAGCCGTACTGCGCGATGAGCTTCGCGAACGCCGCGTCGTCGGTCAGGCAGCGCTCGTAGCCCGACGCGGGGTTGTAGTAGACGCCGTGGTCCGGCCCCACGACGCGGCACGGCGCGGGAGCGACACCAGCGCTCGGAGCCCGGTCGCGCACGAGCCGCGCGAGCGCTGGGTCCATGGAGTCTGCAGCCGCCAGCGAGGACGACGCCACCCCTGCGAGTGCAATAGCCGATGCGATCCAGCACGATGCGCGCATTCCGTGTCTCCGAGGCGGGAGGCTACGTGTCCGCTCGTACAGCCGTCAAGCGGACAGAGGCGCCTCGGACGGTTCCGCTCGCGTTTTGCGCGCGGCGCGTGGGCCGGCACCCTGCGGCGGCGGTGAGCCTGCCCGCGCGCGCGATCCCTCCGCTCTGGGCTTGCGGCGCGCGGGCGCGTCGCGGAAAGAGAGGGCGTGCTCAAGGATGGTCGCCCCCGGCTCCGCGCGGCGCCGCTCGATCCGCCGTTCCGGATCGTGCTGGTGGAGCCGGAGATCCCGCAGAACACAGGCAACATCGCGCGGCTCGCGGCTGCGACGCAGAGCCCCTTGCACCTGCTCGGGCGGCTGGGGTTCCGCATCGACGAGCGGAGCGTCCGCCGCGCGGGGCTCGACTACTGGCACCTGGTCACGCTCGAGCAGCACCTTGACATCGCCCACTTCCGCCACCGGCACCCGAACGCGCGGCTGCGCCTGTTCAGCGCCGTGGCGCAGCGGAGCTACCTCGACGCGGACTTCCGGCCGGGCGACGCCCTCGTCTTCGGCAAGGAGAGCGTGGGCCTCGATCCCGATCTCCTCGCCCGCATGCCCGACGACGTGTTCGGCATTCCCACGCTGGGCCCCGTGCGTTCCCTCAACCTGGCCAACGCGGTGTCCATCGTCCTCTACGAGGCGCTCCGCCAGGTGGGCGCGCTCGCGGGCGCCGCGCCGGGGTGAAGCCGCGAGCCGCGGCGGGCGCGCGGCGGCGGCGCGCGGTGGACGCCGGCGGGGCGTCGTTCTAAGGACGGGGGCGATGCTCGCGCACCGGCAGCACGCACGGCACGGCGGCGGAGGGGCGGCCGCGCGCCTCGTTCGGGCCGGCGTGGCCATCGCGCTCTCGGTCGCGGCGCTCGCCTCCGCCGGGTGCAGCAGGCGGCCCCCGAACGGCACGCCCGACGGCGCCGTCCGGGAGCTCGTCGTCCGCCTGCGGCAGCTCCACGGCGATCCGGCGGACGCCAAGGCCGCCTTCGAGCTCCTGTCCCGGCGCGCTCGGGACAACCTGGCCGCGCGCGCGCAGCGCTACAGCGCGGCGACCGGCAAGGCGATCGCGCCCGAGGCGATGATCACGCCGTCCCGCTTCCTCCTGCGCTTCGAGCCGCAGCGGTACGTCGCCCAGATCGCCGGCGCCCACGCCCTGGTGGACGTCGCCGGCCTGCTCCCGGGCGATCGCGCCCAGATCCCGTGCGTCTACGAGGACGCAGGGTGGCGCGTCGATCTCGCGCTGCCCCAGCTCCCGCCCGTCCAGAAGCGGCCGGGCAGCGATCTCTGAGGGCGCTCGACCGCCAGGGCCGCCGCGGGCCGCGGCGCGCTGCCCCTGCGCGGGATTTCCGGCCCACAAAAGCCCGGAGGCCGGCAGTGCCGGCCTCCATCGGCAGCGGCCGCAGGGCCGCTAACCATGAGGGTTCGCCTCAGTTGGCGAGAAAGATCGCCTCGATCTCGGTCTTCACCTGCTCTTCCGTCTGGCCCCGGGCGATCGCGATCTCCTTGACGATCAGCGTCCGGGCGGTGTCGAGCATGCGGCGCTCACCGAACGAGAGTTGCTTGTCCGTCTTCAGGCGGTAGAGGTCGCGGAGCACCTCCGCAACGTCGTAAATCGACCCGGTCTTGATCTTGTCCATGAAACCGCGGTAGCGGCGGTTCCAGGTCTGATTGTCGAACGCGATGGTGCGCTCGCGGAGGATGTCGAAGATTTCCCGGATTTCCTGCTCAGAGATGACCTGGCGAAGGCCGACCGCGCTCGCGTTGCTGACAGGGACCATGATCTTGCGATCCGTGTCCAGGATGCGGAGAACATAGAATCGCTGGCGGTTTCCAGCGATGTCCTTCTCCTCGATGTTGACAACCTCCGCAACGCCTTGGGCCGGGTAGACGGCTTTGTCGCCCACCTTGAACTGGATCTCCGAACGAGCCTGCATATCGTCTCCTTTGCCTTCCACCCCGCCGTCTCTTTATTTTTTCGTCTGCCTCCCGAAATCCTCTTCGGGAAGCGTCCGTTGAACATGCGGTTGAACCTGGACCCGCAGAACCGACACACACCGTCGCGCATTCCTAGAAAAGATCGATGAGCCGCCTCTCGAGACCGCTGTGCGAGAAGCAGAAGC
Organism: Sorangium sp. So ce836; assembly: GCF_028553905.1. Classification (NCBI taxonomy): domain Bacteria; kingdom Pseudomonadati; phylum Myxococcota; order Polyangiales; family Polyangiaceae; genus Sorangium; species Sorangium sp. So ce836. Next base: position 3,009,078 of record NZ_CP102233.1, read on the forward strand.
GCGAGCACCACCGCCATGACCCTCGAGAGGTCGGTGCTCAGGCGTGCACAGTGGAATCTTGAGCAGCGGCGGTAGAAGCGGACGGTTCCGGGCGGAAGGGATTGAGGTTGGGGGAACGGCCCTCTCGAACAAGGGCCAGTTTGCGCCGGGCGCGCGCACTCTAGTGAGCCGGCCTAAAACCGTCAACGAAAATCCCCGTAGCTGACCCATCGTGGCGTGATCACTATGTTTTTCTCTCGGGATGCGGCGGGGTCACAGTGTGCACCGATGGAGGCACCCGCGTGGATGCACGCTGGCTCACGCCCCCTAGTGTAGGGCACAGCGGGCGTCTCCGGGAGAGGTGGCGGACCTGACGGGGGTGGGATGGGTCGAAAATCTGGCAGCCACAACGGTACCTGCCGCTGTGGCCGTCCGTACCTCGAAACCTCGAACGAGCCGGGGGGCTCAGGCGGCGCAGAGCCGCTCGGCCAGTCCCCAACGGACGCCGCGATCCGAGGCGATGAGATCCACGGGCGCTCCCGCGAGCCGCGAAGCCCACGCGAGGATCTCCTCGATGAGCACGCTGCCCGCCACGATGACGTCGGCGCGCGCCGGATCCAGGGCGGGCAGCTGCCTGCGCTCGGCGAGCGGCAGCGAGGCGAGGCGGGAGGTGGTGGCCACGATCTCCGCCCCGGATACCCGCGCGCCGTGCACGCGGGCGCCATCGTAGGGCGCGACGCCGCGGACGAGCGCGGCGAGGGTCGTCACCGTCCCCGCGACGCCGACCAGGGTGGGCGCCGCGAGCAGGGGCGCGGACGAGACCGTCGCCAGGGCGGCCCGGGCGTCCGCGCGGACCGCCTCGAGCTCCTCCGCGGCCGGCGGATCCGCGCGGACGTGGCGCTCGGTCAGCCGGACGCTCCCGACGTCGAGGCTCACCGCCCGCTCCACCGCCCCGCCGGCGCCGCCGACGATGATCTCCGTGCTGCCTCCGCCCACGTCGAACACGACCCTGGGGCCCTGGGCCGGCAGGTCGAGCCCCGTCAGCGCGCCGGCGTACGTGAGCTCCGCCTCCTCCGGCCCGGAGATCACGCGGGGGGTGACGCCGATGAGCTCGCGGGCGCGGGCGATGAACTCCTCCCCGCCGGCGGCGTCGCGCATCGCGCTGGTCCCGACGGCGTCCACCCGCTCCACCCCCAGGGACCTGAGCTCCTCGCCGTAACGGGCGAGGCAGGCGAGCGTCCGCTCGACGGCCTCGGGCGCGAGCGCGCGCGCCGCGTCGACCCCCTGGCCGAGCCGGGTGATGGTCGCGCGCTCGACGAGCGCCACGAGCTCACCCCCGCGGCGCTCGGCGATGAGAAGGAGGACCGAGTTGGTCCCGATGTCGATGGCCGCGACGCTCATACCGGACACCTCACTGGGTGAGCGTCTTCAGGTCGAGCATCTCCTCGACGTTCGGCAGCACCACGAGCTCGCAGCGCCGGTTGGCCTGCTTGTTCTCCGGGGTGTCGTTCGCCTTCACCGGGTCGGTGTCGCCGTAGCCGGAGGCGCTCCACCGCTCGGGCTTGAGGCCGCCGCCGCCCTTGTCCTGGGGCTGGAGCAGGAACGCCAGCACCTCGCGGGCGCGCATGACGCTCAGCCCCCAGTTGTCCTTGAAGCGGCCGCCGGCGAGCGGGGCGTTGTCCGTGTGCCCGGCGACCTGGAAGGAGCGCGCCGACAGCCCGGCGTCGTTGCGGATGACCTCGGCCACCTTGAGCAGGATCTCCTGGCCCTCCTTCTTGAGCGTCTCCCGGCCGGAGTCGAAGAGGACGTCGCCGGGCAGCTGGATGACCATCCGGTTGTTGCGGACGGTCACGTTGAGCCCGAGCTTGGTGAGGGCCTGGAGCTTCTCCCGCAGGACCTCGAAGCGCTTCTTGATGTCCTCGAGCTGCTGGGCGCGGCGGCGGAAGTCCTCGAGCGCCCGGGCCTGCTGCTCGAGGTTCGCGTTCAGGTTGGAGATGTCGACGCCCGCGGCCTTGAGCTGGGACTTGAGCTGCTCGATCCGGGCCGCCGCCTCGTCGAGCTCGCTCTTGGCTTTCTTGTTCTGCGCCTGCTCGGCGCTCAGCTGGGTCTTCAGGCCCTCGATCTCGCGGACCTTCGCCTGCATCTCCTCCTCCGAGTAGCCGCACCCGAGCGGCCCAGAGCCGGCGAGGAGCGTTGCACCCAGGAGCAACCACGACGTCGAGCGACGAACCAACATACCTTTCCTCCTAGCGCCGCGCGGCGCTCGGCCATGAGGGGCGCCGCGCAGGCGGCGCGACCGTAGCGAGGCGAATGGCGCCGCACAAGGCTCTCTAGAGCCTGCGCAACGCTGGTGCTCCGTGCGACCATGAGCGCTCCGGCGCCGTTCGCCGCGCCGCGCGGGCGCGCGATCGTCAGGGAGGAGCGCGGAGGGCCAAGACAGACATTCCAGCGATTGTCAACGAGAATCCGTTGTCCAGTGCGGTCTGGTTGTTTTCGCCACGGCCTGATCTGGCGTTTACCCTCGCAACGCTTGCGGACCAGTTTGCCTGGAACACATGGGATACATCGGTTTAGGGCCTGCAAGATTTTCCTTGACCATCACCATGCGTGGCAATATACGTCGTGCAACATCTGTTGCCTCGGTCAGGAGTTTGTAGCGGCGAGGACGTTGGGCGATGTCCGCCGTGCCGGGGCGAATGCAGGAGGATTTCCAATGGCTGCTAAGAAGACCGCGAAGAAGCCTGCGAAGAAGGTGACGAAGTCGGCCAAGAAGCCGGCCGCCGCGAAGGCCGGGAAGGTCGCGAAGAAGCCGGCGCGGAAGGCAGCGAAGAAGGCCGCCCCGAAGCGCGCCGCCGCCAAGAAGACCCCGAAGCGCGCGGCCGCCAAGAAGCCCGCCGCCAAGAAGGCCGCTCCGAAGCGCAAGGCGAAGGCGGCCGGCAAGCGCGCCGCCGCGCCGAAGAAGGCGGCCGCGCCCCGAGGCGGACGCGCCGCCGCGAAGCGCGCCCCGGCCAAGGGCGCGGGCTCCCGCGGCGCGCGCAAGAGCACGCCGGCCCCGGCTCCCGCGAGCACCGGGCCGTCCGACGAGTCGGAATAAGGCGCAGAAGGCGCGCCTCGCGTTTCTCTACAGCTCGAGGCGCCGCGAGCTGGCCTGCCGGCCGCGACGAGACAATCCGTCTTATAAGACGTCCGGGGGGTGAGGACGCCGCAGCGACGGCGCGCTGAGCCAGGCCTGGCGCGCGGGTGGACGAGGTCCCCGCGACGGCACCGCCACCCAGGGCCGCGGCGACCGGCGCTTGCGCGACGCGCAGCTCGCTGCCGCGCCACGCGGTGCGGCGCTGGAGCGGCGCGCGATGCGCGCGCATCCCGACCGGCGCGGAGGGCGGAGAGGCCTGCCGGTGCCGCAGGCGGCGGACGGGCTCCCGGGGGTGGAGCGGCGGCGCGGCGCGCCGGGGGCGCTCGCCGAGAGGTCGCGGCGTCGAGGGCGCTCGCCGGGCGGCGCGTCAGGCGCGCGGCCGAGCGATCAGGCGCGCTCGCCGAGGTAGAGCCGGAGGGCGCGCGCGGCGCCCCTGCGGTCGAACGGGACGCCGACGAGGTCCTCGCGCTTCGAGATCTGCTCGAAGAGCTTCACCAGGAACTCGGAGAACGCCTCGCACTCGCGGATGGCGGCGTCGAGCCGCTGGGGATCGAGCAGGTCGCTCTCCTCGAGCGCCGTCATCGCCGAGACGAACGCGTCGACGCGGGGGTAGTCGCCCACGCGGAGCAGCGGGTAGCCCATCGCCCGGAAGTACGAGAGGAACTCGCGGACGAACGCGAAGCTCGCGATGCCCGTCCATCGATCGGGCGCCGGTCCGGTCGTGCGCGCCTTGCTCGCGAACGCGCGGGCGATCTGGGCGAACATCCACACGTCGCGCCGGAGGCGATCGCTCGTCGCCCGCCGCGCCGCCTGGTCGTCGAAGACGCGGCCCTCCTCGAGCTTCGCGCCGAGCGACCTGCCGAGGAACAGGATCGCGTTCTGCAGCGCGGGGCGGAGGCCGTGCGCGACGGCGCGGAGGCGGACGCGGTACTCGGACTCGCTCACCAGCGCGTCGGCGGGCGGAAGATCGTGCTCGAAGGCGCGGCGCATCTCGAGCCGCAGGTTCGCGGCGAGCCCGGTCAGGGCGGCCTTCGTGGAGAGCAGGCGGTGCCCCTCGGCGGCGAGCTCGTCGTGGCGCGCGACGATGTCGCTCGCGGGCACGCGCAGGAGATCGCGCTCGAAGCTGTCCGCGAGCAGCGCGCCCGAGCGGCGCCTCAGGTAGTTCGAGAGCGCGCGGGCGTCGCTGCGCAGGACCGCGAGCACGAGGTACCCGCGCCCGGCGACGCGGTGATCCGAGTGATCGAGCGCGATCGCGTCGAGCAGCCGGAGGTACCGGAGCATCCTGAACAGCGCGAGGAACGTGAGCGCCACGAGGCGATGCGCCTGCTCGCCGGGCACGCGGTGGATCAGCTCGAGCACCTGCGTGGACGCGATGCGATCGAACTCCGGGCGAAACTCGAGCGCGTGGAGCGGGTTGAAGAACGTGCTCTGCGCGATCTCGCGCATCGCCGTCGCGAGGTGGGCGTAGAAGAGCCTGAAGTTGATCCGCGGCAGCCGGAGCAGCCCGCCCGCGACCTCGATGAGGTTCGTGAACCCGTGCCGCAGCACGAAGAGGCTGGACTCGGGCGACTCCTGCGCCATCGTCGCGTGCAGGAGCCGCGTGCGCGCGGTGTCCTCCGGCAGCACCGTCTCGAGATAGCGCTGGAAGACGAAGGCGCGATCGCGATCGCCGAGCATGGCGCGCGTCAGCTGGACGACGCGCGCCATGCCGTCGCGCGCGTGCTGGAGGTGCTCGCGGAAGTCGTGGCTGACGATGGTCTGGCGCCGGCCCGCGCCGGGGTGGTTCCGCGGGTTCGCGAAGCAGGCGACGCCCTTGAGGAGGATCTCGAGCTCGAAGAGCGTCTCGTCCTTCTTGTCGGCCGCGAGGCGCGCGAACCACGCCTCGCGGGCCTGCTGCTGCTCGCGCCTCAGGCCGCGCGTGTCGCGGAGCAGCTCGGCGTAGGCGTTGCGGCCGGGGTAGCCCGAGCCGCGCAGGATCCCCGAAGCGTCGCTCGACACTGACGTGCTCCTCCCCGGCGGCGCGCTGCTAATAGTTGCGCCGCTTGAAATCGAAGGGGTAGGTCAGCACGGTCTCCTTGCCGCTCGGCGAGCGCGCCCAGGTGATCGACTTCGCGAGCTCCTCCATGCACGACTCGACCTGCGGCGCGGTCACGTCGCTCTTGTCGCGCACGATGCTCGCGTCCTCGAAGGTGCCGTCGGGCTTCAGTTTGAGCTGCCACGTGATCCTCCCCTGCGCGCCCGGGTGCTTGCGGGCGTAGAGATCGAAGCAGCAGCGGAAGCCGTCGCGCCTCGCCTTGATCGCGTCGACGAGCGGTTGCAAGCGATCGCTCGAGCCCGCGTCGGCGGACGTCATCGCGTTGTTCATCACGACCCCGCCCTCGGGCGGATCGTTCGTGATCTCGGAGGCGATCACCTTGCAGTCCTCGACCGTCTCGGGCGCCTTCTTGCGCGCCGCGGGTTTGTCCGGCTGCGCCGGCGCGGCGGCCGCGCCCGGGTCGGTGGCGCCCGGGGCCGCGGCGCCGGGGTCGGCGGCGCCCGGCTCGGCGGCGGCGGGCGGCTGCGACGCGGGCGGAGGCGATGCGCCGAGCGCCGCGCTGTCTGGGGGCGAGGGCGGCGCGGTGCCGCTCGAGCAGGCCGCGAACACGGTCGCGGCGAGGAGGACTCCGGTGAACACGGCGCTGGCAGTGGCGCAGGGACGCATGGCGCGCATACTAATCGCTCCGGATGAGCGGAAGCGAGGCGCCTTGCGTATTTCGCCCCCGTGCGCCGCGCTCCGAGCTCTCTTTCGCGGCTGCTTACGGCCGCTTACGGCTGCCTTGAAGATTCCGCTGTCATTCATCGCAGGCGCCGCCCTCGCGGTCCTCGCGCCGGCCGGCTGCGATCCCATCGCCGAGCCAGAGCTGTGCGGGGAGATCCCCCCGGGAGGGTGCCCGGTCGGCCGAGGAGGCAGCTGCGACGACGCCGCTTGCCGCGCCCTCTACGATTGCGTGGACGGCGCCTGGACCGAGGTCGCGCGGTGCGATCGGCCCGGCGGGCCCGCGCCGGACGCGGGCGCGGGCGGCGGAGACGTGGGCGCGGGCGGCGGAGAGGGCGGCGGGTGCGAGGCGGTGACGCTCGACCACGGCGGCGAGGCGCAGGGCTGCACGCCCGCGCTGCAGCTGCCGGACTGCCCGGCGGAGGCCGCCGAGACCTGCGCGGACGCCGCGTGCCGGACCGGCTGCATCGATTTCTTCCTCTGCACCGAGGAGGGGTGGAGAGGGGTCGCCTACTGCGACGACCAGGGGCGCGTCGCCGTGATCCCGTGAACGCTCCCGCCGTCGGCGCCCACCCCCGTCGGCCGGCGCGGCGCCGGGGCGAGGGCGGTCAGCCGGCCTTGAGGAACGGGCTCCACTCGTCGAACGAGTGCGGCAAGCCGAGCAGGATCTGCATGGTCGCCGACCAGCGCGGCGGCACCGGCTGGCGGATGAGCCGCATGCTGGCCTCGTCCGGCGTGCGCCAGCCCTTGCGGAGGTTGCACGTGCGGCAGGCGGTCACGAGGTTCTCCCAGGAGTCCTCGCCGCCGCGCGACCGAGGGAGCACGTGGTCGATGTTGAGGTCGCGGACGGGGGGGCGGCGCGCGCAGTACTGGCACTGGTGCGCGTCGCGCAGCATCACGTTCTTTCGCGTGAGCCGGATCGCCGGGCGCCGCATGCGCTCGTAGCGGCGGAGGTGCAGGACGCGCGGCACGCGGAGCGAGCCGCCGACCACGGGGAGACCGTCGTCCTTGTCCCGCACCGGCAGCCGCCGCCAGGCCGAGAAATCGTGGAGATCGCCGAGCTCGTCGATGGCGAGGGCGGCGCCGCCGAAGAGCAGCAGGAAAGCGCGGCGCGCCGTGGTGATCTGCACAGGCTGGAAGAAGCGGTTCACCACGAGGACGGGAAGATCGAGCGGCTCGGTCCTGCGCTCGTGGCGAAACCCCGAAGACTCGTCGCCGAGATCGAGCTCCTCGTCAGGAGAGCCCCCCGGGACTGTAGCTACCCCGTCCGGCACGCTGAGGAGTGTAGCAACGAAAGCCCCCTTGAACATCCGGTGCCGCAGCGCGGAAATTCTGCTCGAACGCCGCCGTCGCGGAGGCCCGCGCACGGGGCGCGCTCCGGGCCGTCGCCTGGAGACCGCGCCCGCTCCGGGCGCGGGGGTCGTCCCCTGGGCCCGCGGCCCGCGGGGAGGCCAGGAGGGTCGGCGTCCGAGCATCGCGGGCCGGGGGCGTCGCCCCGCGCCGCGGACCGCTTTCGGTCGGGCGCAGGTTTCGCTAAGACGCCTCCATGCCGAGGGACGGTCGCCTCCTGGGTCGAGCCGCCGGGGTGGGGAAGCAGGTCGGATGACGGAGCAGCGCGAAGGAGCGGAGCCGGAGCGGACGACCGGCGCGGAGCCCCCCGCCGGCTCGCCCTGGGACGATCCGATCGAGCGCGCGCCGCTCGTGTTCCTCGATCTCGAGATGACGGGCCTGCGCCCCGAGAGCGACCGCGTGATCGAGGTCTGCGCCGAGCGGGTGCGGGGGGACACGTGCGAGGACGCGATCACGTCGCTCGTGAGGCCCGAGCCGGGCGTGTTCGGCAACGCGCACGTGCACGGCATCGATCCGCGGGAGCTCGCGGGCGCGCCCACGTTCGCCGAGCTCTGCGATCGCATCGCTCAGGTGACGGAGGGCGCGGTGCTCGTCGCCCACGCGGCCGCGTGGGACGTCGCGTTCCTGGAGGCGGAGCTCGCGCGGGCGGGGAAAGCGAAGCGCGTGCCGTACTACCTCGACACGCTCGTCCTCTCCCGCCGTGCCTTCGCTCTGCCGAGCCACAGCCTCGCCTCCCTCTGCCGGGAGCTCGGCGTACACCGCGAGCGCGCCCACCGCGCCGAGGACGACGTGCACGCCCTGCGCGGCGTGTTCCGCAAGGTGCTGGAGGTCCTCGCCCCGCGCACGCCGCGCGACCTGTGGCACGTCCGGATCGGCGAGCGCCACGCGCGCCCGGAGCTGATCGCCGCGGCGGTGCGCGCGGCCGAGCACGCCGCCACGGTGCGGGTGCGGTACCGGCCGGCGCGCCGCGGGCCGGAGGAGCTCATCGTACGGGTGACGGGGGTGCGAACGGACCTCGACCCACCCCGGGTTCTCGGCTATCTGCTCCCGTCGCGCAGCCGCCGCGAGCTACGGGCCGATCGCATCCTTGCGATCGAGCCGATTTCGTCGGGAGAAATCGGCCCGGACGGCGCGCCGCAAAGGGCCTGAGATCCACGTGCGAATCCATTCGAATCGAAACGCGCCGACGAGAAGCTCCCTCGCTGTTCGCCTCGGCGGCCTGCTGACCGCGACCCTCCTCGCGTCGTGCTCGACGATGATCGGCCCGGAGTCCGCGCGCCCGCCGGCGGCGGAGAAGTGGCTCGCCCGCGCTCGACAGGAGTTCCAGTCCGCCGACGTCGACAACGCGCGCGATGCGGTCGCGAAGGCGCTGACGATCGTCCCGGCCGACACCGAGGCCCGCCTGCTCGCGGGGCGCATCGCTCTCGCCCGGCTCGACTACGCCGAGGCGCTGCGCCTCCTCAAGGGGGTCGCCGGCTCCGAGGCCGCCGGGATCCGCGGGCGCGCGCTCTGGTACAAGGGCGACCTCGACGCCGCCGCCGACGAGCTCGAGGCGATGCTCGACGATCCGGATGTGGTCGACGACTGGGCGAAGTCGATCGCCAAGCTGGCGCGGCGCGGGGCGGGGCGCGCGCCGTTCACGCTCTCCGGCGGGCTCCTGGCGGCGATCGAGATGCCCCACGTCAACCCCGCGGCTCCGTTCTTCGTCGTCGAGCTCGAGATCGACGGCGAGTCGGCGCTGGCGATGGTGTCGACCGGCACCGGCGAGGTGGTCATCGACAGCAGCACGCGCAAGGAGCCGAGCTGGGTCTCGCTCCGCTTCGGCCGGCGGCTCGAGGTCAACGACGTCCCGGCGCTCACGCAGGACCTCTCGGGCATCTCGAAGCAGATCGGCGCGCCGGTCAAGGCGCTGCTCGGGGTGAACCTGATCCGGCACCTCAACGCGACCATCGACTACGCCGGCCGGCAGTTCGTCGTGCGCAGCTTCTCCCCGCCGGCGCCGCCCGACGCGACGCGCGTCGACGTGGCCTTCATCAAGGGCGGCGGCATGGTGCTGCGCAGCAGCCTCGGGCCCGACAAGACGGTGCAGGGGCCGATGCTCATCGACACGTCGATGACGTTCCCGATCGCGCTCGACAAGGAGGGCTGGAAGAAGGCGGGCTTCGAGGCCGACGGCCTGAAGCGCGTCGAGCAGGATCCGGAGCAGAAGCTGAAGCAGGGCGTCGTGCCGATGCTGCGGCTCGGCGCGCTGGAGATCCCCAAGGTCCCCGGCGTGTACGGGGCGCCGCTCCAGGCCGTCGAGAAGCAGCTCCAGCTCGATCTGGACGGCGTGATCGGCGCGGGGCTGCTCGCCTACTTCCGCGTCACCTTCGCCGACGGCGGCCGGCTCATGTGGATCGAGGACGACACCGCCGTGAACAAGGTGCTCCAGGGCGCCGAGCCGGCGCCCGCGAACGAGGGGCAGGCCCCCGCCGCCCCCGCGGACGGGGCCGGCCCCGCGGGCGGGATCGGCTCGCCCGCGCCGCAAGCGCCCGCGCTCCAGGCGCCGCCGGCCCCGCCGGCGGTCGCGCCGAAGTCGACCCCGCCCGCGGGCGCTCCCAAGCGGACGCCGGACCGGTGAGCGCGATGGCGAAGGAACTGCTGGCGGTCTACGCGGGGAGCTTCGATCCGATCACGTTCGGTCACCTCGACCTGATCCAGCGGGCGTCGAAGCTGTTCGATCAGGTGATCATCGCGGTCGGCCGGCATCCGACGAAGCACCCGCTCTTCACCTATTCGGAGCGGCTGGAGCTCCTGCGCCAGACCACGAGCGAGGTGACGAACGCGCGGATCGACTCGTTCGAGGGGCTGCTCATCCAGTACTGCCAGCGGGTCGGCGCGCGGGTGATCGTCCGCGGGCTCCGCGCGGCGACCGACTTCGAGTACGAGCTGCAGATCGCCCACGCGAACGCGGACATGCTCCCCGGCGTCGACACCGTGTTCCTGCCGACGCGCACGCACTACGGCTTCGTCTCGGCGTCGCTCGTGCGCGAGATCGCGAGCCACGGCGGCGACGTCAGCCACTACGCCCCCGCCGTCGTCTGCGACGCGCTCCGGGCGAAGTTCGGCGCCACCAAGCCCTGAGCGCCGGCGCGCTCAGTAGGTGCCGAACGGGGTCGGCATCAGCAGCAGCACGAAGAGGAGCAGCGTCACCACGGCGATCGCCTTGCGCCCCGGCGACAGCTCGCCGGGCTCCGTGGGCGGGTGCTCCCGCCCGCCCATCCGCAGCATCAGGTAGACCAGGCCGAACCACGTGAGCCACGGCATCCCGTTCGCGACGCCGGCGCGCAGCGCGTCGGAGAGCCCGTCCGCGATGAAGTGCCGCGTGAAGTAGACGACGTTGCCGACGAAGAGCGCGAGCATCAGGAAGTGCGCGGCGCGGCCGTAGCGGTCCTGCCGCTTGCCGAACAGCGCGTAGGCGACGTGCCCGCCGTCGAGCTGGCCGACCGGGAAGAGGTTGAACGCGGTGATGAGCAGCCCGGCCCATCCGGCCATCGCCGTGGGGCCGAGGAAGACGTCGTGGGTCTCGGGGATCGGGCCGACAGCGAGCCGCCTCAGCAGCAAGTAGAGGAGGCTCCGCCCCTCCTGCAGCGCGGGCCCCGACGAGGCGTGCACCTCCGACTGCATCAGGCCCACGAACAGGACCGGCAGGGCCACCACGAGGCCGGCCAGCGGTCCGGAGGCGCCGATGTCGAGCAGCGCGTTCCGCGACTTGATCCTGCCCTTCATCGAGATCACCGCGCCCATCGTGCCGAGCGGGCTCACGATCGGGAGCGGGATGAAGTAGGGGAGCGACGCCTCGACCCCGTGCGCGCGCGCCGCGAAGTAGTGCCCGAACTCGTGCGCCAGCAGGATCGACAGGAACGGCACCGCGAACGACCAGGTCTGCGGCAGCGCCTTCACGAAGGCGAGCACGCTGTCGTCCTCCGGCGCGATCGGAGCCCAGAGGGTGCCGGCGACGAACACCGAGACGACCGTCACGCAGAAGAGCGCGAGGTTCTTCTTCCAGCGAAGCGGGGGCGGACGCGAGGCGACGGCGCTCGGGCCTGGGAAGCTCGCCGCTGAGGGCGAGAGCTCGGCCTCCACGTCGAGCGCGCTCGGGGAGGAGGTGCGACGATCGTCGGTCATGCGCCGCTAAGCGTGGCCGTCTCCTCGCCGCCGCTCAAGCGGTCCGCGCGATCCCGCGTCCGGGCGGGCACCCCGCCGCGCCGCCGGAGCGGGCGCCGCGCGCGGCTGCGTTCGTCGCGCCGCCCCGTCTGTCGCCGCCGCGCGCGGCACGGTCCCAGCAGGCGCCGCCAGGCTCGCGCGGCGCCGGATGACCTCGCGCGTCAGCCCTGCGCCCTCGTCCTCCGGCGGAGCCAGACGGGCCGACGGGAGCGGCCGCGCCGGCCCGGGCCCCTCGCAGGCGATCGCGCCGCGGCCGCGGATCGGTACGGGGGCGAACCTCCCGCTGCGCCCGCGCGCCGCGCCGGGTCCGCCTGCGCGCTCTTCTGCGCCGCCGCTGCGCGCGTTTGCCCTTCGACAGGCGCGACTGCGCTACGATCGATCCATGCCTCCTGCTCGCGTCGCCGCCGAAGCGCTCGTGGGCAAGCTCCTCTGCAACAAGTACCGCGTCGTGCAGCTGCTCGGCAGCGGCGGGGTCGGGCACGTCTACCTCGCCGATCGCGCCGGCAGGCCCCAGGAGGCCGCGCCGTCGCGCGTCGCGCTCAAGGTCCTCCGGGCGGAGCTCCGCGACGATCCGCTGCTCGTCGCGCGGTTCGAGCGAGAGGCCGGCGCCGCGTCGCGCGTCCGTCACCCCAACGTCCTCCGCGTCGAGGCGCTCGAGCGCGCCGGCGACGCGCCGTGCTTCGCGATGGAGCTGCTCGTCGGCCTCGACCTCGCCGACACGCTGAGCTTCACGCGCTCCCTCGTCCCCGCGCGCGCGGTCCGGATCGCCGCCGACCTCGCCGCGGGCCTCGAGGCCGCGCACCGCGCCGGGGTGATCCACCGCGACGTGAAGCCGGAGAACGTGTTCCTCGTGCACGCCGCCGACGGGCGCGAGATCGTCAAGCTGCTCGACTTCGGGTTCTCGTTCATCGCGGGCCAGGGCGAAGGCGCGCTCTTCCCCCGGGTCGTGGGGACGCCCGAGTACATGGCGCCCGAGCAGGCGCAGGGCGCTCCGGCGGCGCCCGCCGCCGACGTCTACTCCCTCGGCATCGTCCTCTACGAGATGCTCGCGGGCCGCGTGCCGTTCCAGGGGACGTACCCGGCGATCGCGGAGAAGCACGCGCGCGAGCCGCCGCCGCCGCCGCACCGCTTGCACCCGGGGCTCCTCATGTCGCGCGAGCTCGACGCGGTCGTGCGCAAGGCCCTCGTGAAGGATCCGCGCGGCCGGTTCGCCTCGATGGCGGAGCTGCGGCAGGCGCTGCTCGCGACGCCGGAGGCCGGCGCCGGGGCGCCGCTCGCCGTCCAGCCGGACGCGGCCCCGCCGCCGGCGCCCGGGCTCGGGCACTGGGGGACCAAACCGTGACGCCGGCTCGCTCCCGGAGGCTTCTGTCGGCCTCCCTGCGGCTCGGCTTTGCTCTCACGGCGAAGCCCTGCTAGACGGCCGTTAGCATCTCTTGTTCCGGGCGACAGCCGGATCCGCTCGCCAGGCCGAATCAGGCCGAGGCGAGCGAGCCGGCACGGTTCGGGGGTCCGCGGGCGCGGGCCTCATCGCGCGGGTCGGTTCTCCAGGGAGTACCCAGAATCGCGCGCCAGTCGTCCTCCACTCCTCCAGGCGCTGCCTGGTGCTTTCTCGGTTGCTGATTATGGGTCGCGCGACCCCATCTCCTGATAACGGTACAGCGGCGCACCAAGACGCCGATCTCCCGACGTACGAGGTCCGCAACGCCCCCGGGCTGCGCGCTGGGCCCGGGGGCGAGACCACGCCGACGGACACGAGCGCCCTCGACGGCGATCCGTTCCGCGTCGAGCTCGTCGACGAAGACATCCCCACCCCGCGCCGCTTCCAGGTCGTCTTCGACGAGGCGCGGATCGATCCGGACGTCCAGAAAGTCGTCCGGCGCCTCGTTCGCCACGGATACCAGGCCTACCTGGTAGGCGGCTGCGTGCGGGACTTGCTCCTCGATCGCCGCCCGAAGGATTTCGACGTCGCTACCAGCGCCCGGCCGGAGGAGGTCCGCGAGCTGTTCCGCAACTCGCGCATCATCGGCCGGCGGTTCCGTCTGGTGCACGTCCTCTTTCAGGGCGGGAAGGTCATCGAGGTGGCGACCTTCCGCCGCAACCCGAAGGAGGACTCCGAGGACGGGAGCGAGCTGCTCATCCGGAGCGACAACGCGTTCGGCGTCGCGCACGAGGACGCCCTGCGCCGCGACTTCCGGATCAACGCGCTCTTCTACGACGTGGAGGCGCGGCAGATCCTCGACTGGGTCGGCGGCATGGAGGACGTGCGCCGTCAGGTGGTCCACACGATCGGCGATCCCGAGACGCGCTTCCGCGAGGATCCGATCCGCATCCTGCGCGCGCTCAAGTTCGCCGGCCGGCTGGGCTTCGCGATCACCCCGGACGTCTACGACGCGGTCGTCTACTGCCGCGACGCGCTCGCGCTCGCGGCGCGCCCGCGCCTCTCGGAGGAGATCCTGCGCCTCCTGCGCGGCGGCCAGGCGCGCCGCACCATCTACCTCGCGTGGGAGACGGGGGTGCTCGACGTCCTCCTGCCCGAGGTCTCGGCGCTGCTCTACGACGATCGCGGCGACGACGGCCCGGGCCAGCGCCTCTGGCGCGTGCTCGACTACGTCGACCGGCGCACCGCCGCGGACCGGCCGCTCGACGACACGGTCCTCTGGACGCTCCTGCTCCTCGAGCCGATGAAGGAGGCCTGCGACGGGGTCCGCGATCGCGCCGCGGCGGTCGCCGACTTCCTCGAGCCGCTCATCGACCGGCTGGCCATCTCCCGACGGTACGCCGACGGGATGCGCCGCATCGTCGCCGTCCTGCCGAGGCTGGCCGGCGGCCGCGCCGGCCGCTTCGCCCGGACCGACATCTTCCAGCCCGCCCTCGACGTGCTCGCCGCCGAGCTGACCGCGCGCGGGGAATCCACCGAGGCGATCGACCGGCTCCGCTCCGCCCCGCAGCCGCGGCGCCACCACGCCGATGCGGTGCAGCACCGGCGCTGACCGGGGCGCCGGTGGCCGACCGTGACGGCCGGCGGCCGGCGCGCGGACGGACCGGCCGGCGTGGAACATCGCCGGGGTTTCTGGTTTCATAACGGCTCCTGATGTCCGCTCCGGTCGCGCGCCCGCGCCCTGCTGCTCTGCCCGCTGTCTCCGCCTCCCGGCGCCGGCTCGGCGGCCGGGCGCGCAGCCTGCTCGTGTTCGCGCTCGCCTGCGCCGTGTCGCCGCTCGCGGACGCGCAGGGATCGCTCCTGCACGAGTTCATCGCGCCGGACCCCGCGGAGGACGTCTCGCTCGCCACGACCACGCTCGACGGCGGGCTCCCGGCGGCGATCCAGACGCCGAGCGGCCTGGCCACGGCGCCCGATCCGCAGCGCCCGCCGTCGAGCCAGCAGCAGGTCTACAGCACCGTCGGCTCCGACGCCGGCCCCGACGCCTCCTACGAGCCGGATCGCGACACCCGCCGGCCGAACATCGAGCGCTACGACGACCCGTTCTCCCCGGCGACCGCGCCGTTCAAGCGGCTGCAGGCCTACGACGCCGTGAGGGCGGACTACTCGCTCGTCGTCCGCGATCGGAGCCTGAAGGCGGTCGAGGTCGGCGGCAAGGTCGCGGCGGGCGACGAGGCGTTCTACGGGGACATCGCGGTCGATCTCGTGCCGAACGAGCCGGTCCGGATCCCGACGGTCGGGCCGGACACGCGGCTCGTGCGGGTGCACGTGAACCCCGACACGCCGGTGGTCGTGCTGCGCGACGGCGCCGACAACTGGTTCGTCCGCGGCACGAAGAGCGCGCGCGTCCGGCTCATCGTGCAGCTCGCGATCGCGCGCGCGACCTTCGGCAGCGATTTCGCCGAGGTCGACTGGGGCAAGCTCGCGCCGTACCGCCCGCCGCAGGAGCCCTCCCACGAGGCGGCGTTCAAGCAGGTCGCCCAGGCGATCGGCATCTCGACGGCGATGCGGCCGCGCGAGGTCGTGCAGAAGATGGTCGAGTACTTCCGGTCGTTCGCCCCGTCGGACGACCCGCCCAAGGGGTATGGGGACATCTACCTCGATCTCGCGCTGTCGCGAAAAGGCGTCTGCCGCCACCGCGCCTTCGCGTTCCTCGTCACGGCCCTGCACATCGGGATCCCCGCGCGGATGGTCGTCAACGAGGCGCACGCCTGGGTCGAGGTCTTCGACGGCTCGCTCTGGCACCGCATCGACCTCGGGGGCGCCGCCCTCAACATGGACCAGGAGGTCGATCCGAGCCGCCCGCCGTACGTGCCGCCGCCGGACCCCTACAGCTGGCCGGAGCAGCGCGACTCGGGCCAGGATCTCGCCGATCGGACGCGCGCCGAGCAGATGCAGCAGGGGCCGCCCGGCCCGGGTGGCGCCGGCTCCACCAGCGCCGGCGCGCCGCCGCCTCCGGCCCCGCCGGCGCCCACCCCCACGAGCGACGCGGCCGAGCGCGCCGCGGCGCGCACCGACGTGGCCGTGAGCGCGCTGGACAGGGAAATCCGCCGCGGGTTTCCGCTCCACCTGCAGGGCCAGGTGAGCAGCGACGGGGCGCCGTGCGGTCACGTGCGCGTCGACGTGATCCTGACGGGGAACGCGGCGCAGCAGGGCTTGACGATCGGCTCGCTGTCGACCGATGAGCGCGGCCGCTACGACGGGGCCGTGATCGTCCCCGGCGATATCGCGCTCGGCGACTACGAGCTCGCGGTCGCGACGCCGGGCGACGCGCGTTGCAAGGCCGGTCGCACCGAGGCGGCCGCGCCGTGAGCGACGCGCCGGGACGCGCCCTGGAGCCCCCGCGCGTGGCGGTCGGCGCCGTCGTGATCGAGCGCCCACCGGGCGCGTCCGACGCGCCGCGCGTGCTCCTCATCCGGCGCGCCCGCCCGCCGCTCGAGGGATCCTGGTCGCTCCCCGGCGGACGCGTGGAGCCGGGAGAGCGGCTCGCGGACGCCCTCGCCCGCGAGATCCGCGAGGAGACGGGCCTCGAGATCCGCGTCGGCCCCCTCGTGGAGGTCGTGGAGATCGTGGCGACGCCGTACCATTACGTGATCCTCGATTACCTGTGCGCGTCGACCGGAGGCGTCCTCTCTCCCGGGGACGACGCCTCCGAGGCGGCCTTCGTGCCCATCCCCGAGCTGCCCGCCTATGGCCTCACCGACGTCGCGCTCCGCGTGATCCACCGGGCCCTGGCCATGGCGACCGCGGGCTGAGACCGCGCGATCCAGGGAGAGCCCGACTTGGCGCAGCCCGCGCCGAGGCGGGATATCGCCCGAGGAGCGACTCTCCACGTTGTCTTCCGGTGTTCGGCAATGGCAGCGTTATTTTACCGCCTCATCGCTCACGACATGTGCGTCGACGGCGTTAGGTTTCACGTGGGTGCCGGGATGAGCGCTGGTCCAGCGATCGTGAAGGGCATGGTGGTTGTCGTGGCGGCGACCCTGCTGTCTGCTCCTCTGTGCTTCGCGCGGCCCGGAAACGACGGCGCTGGGCTCTTCGCGCTGCCCGCGCCCCGCGCATTGCGCGCCGCCGCGCCGCCCGGCGCGCAGGGCGGCGCGGCCGAGGACCCGGGCGGGCTCGCGGCGCGCATCGCGCGGGCGCTCTCGACGACCGTCAAGCGGGCGGTGCGCTCGGGCGTCGCCCCGATGTTCCTCGGTCTGCACGGGTTCGGTGTGACCGTGTCCGGTGAAATGTGATGAGCGCGGCTACCCGCGATAGCGCGATGGCCGGCTGAGCGAGCGCGCGGCGCGCGCTGACGACGCGATCGTGAAATCGAATTCGCACTCGATTGCCGCGGCGTCTGCATTGCGGCGCTTCTGGAGACATCGTAAACCGAGAAGTCGATGAGCTCGACGCGAAGAGCGCGGAAGGAGGAACAGAAGGAGGAGCGGCGGAGGATCATCATCGACGCAGCCTGGCAGCTGTTCCAGGAGACGCCGTATCTCGAGATGACCATGGCGCAGGTCGCCGAGCGCACTCGGCTCGCCAAGGGGACCCTCTACCTCTATTTCACCACCAAAGAGGAGCTCTTCCTCGCGGTGGTCGATCAAGAGCTCGCGAAGTGGTTCCATGAGGTGGATATCCGCCTGACGCATCTCGGCGCCTCCCAGGGCGAGGAGGCCGCGGCGCGCCCCCGGCCGCCGCGCGCCCGCCGCGGCGCGCCCGCGGCGCCCGGCGCGGACGCCGCGGGCAGCATCGCGTCGATTCTGTCGACGACCCTCGCGGCGCGCGACGCGATGACGCGCTTGCTCTCCATCCTTCACAGCGTCCTCGAGCAGAACGTCAGCTACGAGGCCGCCCTCCGCTTCAAGCTCTCCCTCCTCGCCAACGTCGAGCGCACCGGGGCGCTGCTCGAGCGGTGTCTGCCGTCGCTCGCGCCAGGGCAGGGCGGCCCGATCCTCATCCGCATGTATGCCCTGCTCATCGGCATGCGCCAGGTCTGCGACCCCAGCGACGTGATCCGCGATATCCGCAGCCGGCCCGAGATGGGCCTTTTCCGGATCAACTTCGGCGAGGAGATCCGGGCCTCGTTTGCCATCCTCCTGAGCGGAGCGCTCGCGCCGCCGCTCGCGCCCGAGCGGCTCGGCGCCCCGGCCCTCCACGGCATGACCTCGGCCGAGCGGCGCCGCCCGGAGGGGTGAGCGGCGCGCTCACCACGGATCCCGCGCCGACATCGGCGGCAGGTGATCGGCGAACGGCTGGTTGAGGATGCGGGCGATGACGGACTTCCACGTTGTCGCGTCGTTCTCGAAGTCCTCGTGCCGCCGCGCCTCCGAGCCATGGGGAGGGGGCCTCGTGTTGGGCCCCTTGATCCACTCCGCCCGCGGAAACACGGTGGGCCGATCGTCCCGGTTCTCCGTGAGGAGCGCGAGGACGTCGGCGTTCTCCGGGTCGAGGAGCCCCGCCTCCATGCCGAGCAGCGAGACGCCGCTCGTGCCGGGCACCCGTGGGCGCCGCTCGAGCGCGTTCGAGACCAGGTAGAGCAGCGACCTGCCGTAGACCTCGCAGTGGTCCTGGAGCTCCGCCTCGTCCGTGAGCGTGAACAGGGCGAACCTCCGGACCATGCCGCTCTTGATCGGCGGCATGTACGTGTCGCGGAACGCGTCGATGGCGCTCGCCGGAGCGAGCAGGGAGAGCGACTCGATCGGGAGCCCGAGCCCGAGCTGACCCCGCATCGGGCCGCCCTCGATCCGCTTGCCCTTCTCCGCGGTGACCAGCTGCACGAGCGGCGCGAGCAGGAACGTGCCGCTGGAGTGGGCGACCAGGTGGAGCTCGATCCTCGGGTCCTGGTCCATCAGCGACGCGAGGCGGCTGATCATCTCGCGGACGCCGCCGTGATCGGCGTCCATGGTCGCGTCGCCCGCCGCGAGCTTCATGCGATCCCACTCGGCCTTGCCGCCCATGCGCCGGACGAGCGGCTCCAGGGCGTCGTCGCGGCGATCGATCATGAACCCGAACGCCCTGGGATCATAGCCGTCGTGGCGGCGGCCCTCCGTGGCGCGGTGGAGGATCTCGAGGAGGCGCGGATAGTGGTCGGTCTCCCAGAGCAGCTCGATGGGGTAGATCTCGTGGCCGAGCAGCTTCGGTCGGAGGCGCGACATCCGGTTGATCGCATCGATCTGCCGGCGCAGCGCGCCGCCCGCGATGAGCACGAGCCGGCGGCGCCTCCAGCTCTCGGTCGCGCTCATGAAGTCTTCTTCCATGATGATGCGGACGTCCTCCGAGGACGTGCCGTAGGCCCCGCGCTGCTGGAGCTGACCGTGCATGTCGACGCTGATGAGATGCGGCCGCAGGCTCGCGAACGTCCGGCTCGTGGAGGCGAGCGGGCGGAGCGAGCGCGGCTGGTTCAGGCGGATGGGGACGCCGAGCCGCCCGACCCACGCGTCGAAGCCGTACTGGAGCCAGTCGTCGTAGCAGAGCCGCCCGAAGCCGCTCTTGCCCCAGCCGAGGCCCCAGGAGTTCTGGAGCCAAAAGCCCTCCGCGTCATACCCCACGATCGCGAAGGCGTGGCCGCCCCAGGGGGCGATGAACGGGTTCGTCTTGTCGACCGGCGGGATGATGCCGTTCTTCTGGGTCCCGTAATACCAGCCATTGAACGGGATGAGCGCCGAGGCCGCGATGATCCCGACCTCTGCGAGGGCGTTGTGCATCGCCGGGAGGTCCTTGTGGTTCACGCGTTGATACAGGCCGAGCGGCCGGAGCATCGCGTCCGTGGCGCGCTCCGGCGTGAGCGTGCCGTGGAGATCGTTCGGGTCCCACGGCCATTGCTCATAAGAGCAAATACCGTGTTTGTGCCAGCCCTTCATGGCGCCCCTCAGGCTGGAGCCCCTCGCGTCGTCCTCGCCCGGGTACTCGTCGTAGCGGCGCGCCATCGTGTACACCATGTTCTGGCTCACGAGGCCGTACTCCGGGGAGACCTTGCGCTTGCGCAGCAGGAAGTGGGCCACGGTGGCGACGGTGAAGCCGGTGCAGCCGTTGTTCCTGCCCTGGTCGAGCACGGGCACGCCGTAGTCCATGAAGCGCTCCGGGGGCATGACCGGAGGCACCTCGATCATCGTGGGCCGATAAAGGGTGTCGCGGAAATCGAGGACGTCAGCGCGGGCGTCGGTCGTGATGTCCCCGTGACGCTCGGCGAAACGCTCGGAGTCGATCATGGTTTCCGATCTCGTGAAGTCGCCGAGTGTCGCACGGGCGGCGCTCCGGGCAAAGTCGGCTGCGCTCGCCCCTCGGACGAGCCTGCTCGTGCTAGCGTCGCCCCTGCGGCGCCGCCGCGTCGTCGAGAGGTGGGATGAACGAGGACAGCCGCGCAGAGCGAGGAGGCGAGGGCGACGTCGTCGATGTCGACGTCGACGACGTCGGGGCGCGGCTCGAGGCCGAGGTGCTGCGGCGACTCGCGTCGTTCCGAGGCCGGCTCGGGAGCGAGCTCGGCGCGCTGTTCGATGAGCTCGCCGCGCGCCTCCGGCTCTTCGAGGGCGAGCCGGGCGAGGGCTACTTCTCCCACCCGGCCGCGCTGCCGGTGCTCGAGCTGCCGCTCTGGGTCGCGACGCGGCCGGGCGGCCCGGCGCCCGCGGCGGACGCCGGCTCGCGGGCGATCCCGCCGCTCGCGGTCGATCTCGCCGAGGCCGCGGCGGTCGGGTACCTGCACGTCCGCATCGAAGACGACCTGCTGGACGAAGGGGTCGGCGAGCCCGGCGCGGCGGTGCTCCTGTCCGGAGCGCTGTTCGCCCGCCACCAGGCGGTGCTCGCCCGCTCGCTGCCCGGCAGGAGCCCGTTCTGGGATCTCTTCGAGGAGGTCTGGCTCGGGTACGGCGAGGCGATGCTGCTCGAGCGGCGGCTGCACCGGGGCGCAGGCCCGCGCGACGCCGCCACGTTCCGGCGGGTGCTCGCCCGCTCGCGCCCGCTGGTGCTCCCGGCGGCCGCGGCCCTGTTCGCGCTGTCGCAGGCCGAGCGCCTCGCGGCGCTCGAGGAGTTCGTCGCGGCGCTCGCCGCGGCGCACCAGCTGTTCGTGGACCTGCTCCACGCCGAGAAGGATCGCGCGCTCGGGAACGCGACGTACGTGCTCGCCCGGCTCGGCGCGCAGGTCGAGCCGAGGGACGCGGGGCGGCCTCGGCCGGACGGCGCCGCCCCCGCCGGGGGCGAGCCGCGCCACGATCCGGCGGGGCGCGGCGCGGCGGCCCTGCGCGCGCAGCTGTTCGCGCGCGGGGGCTTCGACGCCATCCTGGAGGAGGCGCGTTGTGAGCTCGCTCGCGCCGAGGCCGCCGCCGGGGCGCTTGGGCTGCCGGAGGCCACGCGCTTCTGCAGGGAGCGCGAGCGGTACATGACCGAGATCCAGCGGCGCGTATTCCGCGCGTTCTTCGGCGCGCTCGCGGGCGATCCCGCCGCGAGCGGCGGCGCCCCGCGCTGAGCCGGCGCGCGGGCGCAGCGCCCGGGGCGCGCGCGGCGCGCCTGCTGGTACTTGCTAGCCGTTTGCAGGTCTCCTAGCCTCGCGAGCGAGAAAGCGAGGAGTCGTGACGTCGAAGAAAACAGAGGCAGAGCTCATTGGTCGTGCCGTTGTGGATTCGAGCTTCCGCCAGCAGCTCCTTGCCGATCCCGAGCGCACCATCGACGCGGAGGGGTACGAGGTCGGGCCGGAGACGCTCCAGCGCATCCGCGACGCCGCGACCTCGACGCCCGAAGCGGTCGATGCGGCCATCGCGGCCGCGGCGCGTGAGGGCGGGGTCGGTATGTGACGTTGTCTTCTGCCGCAGGAGCGACCGCCGTCTGGCCCTGGCTCGACCCGGACGACAAGGTGGCGTGCGAGCGCTCCTGGGCCGCGCTGCTGTCCGCGGGGGCGCTCCAGCGCGGTGACGCGGCCTGGGGGGCGCTCGCGATCGAGCGCGGCGTCGGCGCGCCGCCGGGGCGCAGCATCCCGTGGGCCAGCTGGGCGCTCCGGCTGTGCGGCCGCGTGTCGGCGCCCGCCGCGGCGGCCGACGCCGCCGTGGCGGTCGCCGCCGTGGCCGCCGGCGGCGTCGAGGGCGCTCCGGACGCGCTCGCGCGTGGCGCGCTCGCGGCGCGCCTGCTCGCGCGCCACGCCGGCGAGGCGCGCGCGCGCCGCTGGCTCGTGGACCTGGCCGCGCTCGCGGAGGCCTCGTGGCCGCGCAACCCGGTCGTCGCGGGCGTCGCCGGCGCGGGGCCGGACGCCGCGGCGGGGCGCGCCGGCGACGCCGGCTCGCGCGAGGTCGTCGCCCTCTGGACGGCGCCCGCGCTCGT
This sequence comes from Sorangium sp. So ce836, assembly GCF_028553905.1. Lineage (NCBI taxonomy): Bacteria > Pseudomonadati > Myxococcota > Polyangiales > Polyangiaceae > Sorangium > Sorangium sp. So ce836. Next base: position 3,031,230 of record NZ_CP102233.1, read on the forward strand.
CGCCGGCGACGATCTCGCGCCCTCGCGCCGCTTCGGAGAGGCCGTGGCCGAGCCGCTCTGGCTCCTCGACGGGCTCGCGCGCCTCTGGCTCGATCCGGCCGCGCCGGACCTCGCGGCGCCGACGCTCACGCCGCTCTTTGCGCTCTGGCTCGGCGGCGCGGATCTCGCGCCTCCGCTGCTCGGCGCGCTCTCGGGCGAGCGCGCGTCCCCCGTGCGCCGCCGCGAGATCCACGGCCTGCTCGCGACCCGCCCGTACCGGGCCGCGCTCGCCGCGCGCGCGCGGGGCGCGCTCGCGTCGGCCCGCGAGGCGGCGTCCGGCGCGCCTCGCTCGCGCTCGACCGAGCGCGGCCTCGCCGAGGCGCAGCTCGAGTTCGTCGACGCGCTCGGCGAGCGCTTCCGCTTCTTCGAGGGGCTGATGGCGTTCCGCGATCTGCTCGGCGCCGGCGCGGCGCCCGCGCCGCGGCCGCAGGGTGACCGCGCGCCGCGCGAGGACGCGGGCGCGGATCTGGAGGCGGCGGTCGCGTTCCTCGCGGAGTCGGCGCCGTGGCCGGAGTCCTGGGAGGTGCAGCGCTTCGGCGTGCTCGGGTCGCGCGAGCAGCCGGTCGGGCACTGGTTCGTGCGGGCGACGATCCTGAAGGCGCTGCTCGAGATCGGGGACGCCGGGCGCGACGTCCGCGCCGACGCCGCGGCGCTGCTCGACGAGATCCCGGCCGGGGAGCTCCGTTACTTCGGCGCGTTCCGCGATCTCCCGCCGGACGCCGACGACCTCGCGATCATGCTCCAGCTGGTCGCCGACACGGGCGCCGCCCGGGATCGCGCCGAGACGTGGATCGAGGTCATGCTGGCCAACGTGGGCGAGGATGGCGCCGTGCCGACCTGGTTTTACCGCGGGCCGTCGGGGCCGACCACGCCGGGCGCGGCGTGGGCCGGCGACGACTGCACGGCGGTCCGGCTGAACCTGCTCGCGGGCCTGCTCTCGTTCGACGCGGCGCGGTTCGCGCGGCTCATCGACGACAACGCGCGGCGCGTGCTCGGCGCCGCCGCGGAGGGCGGCATCGAGGGCGCGTGCTTCTACGACGCCTCGTACACGGACCTCGCGTTCCTCCGCTTCGCGCGCCTCTACCGGGAGCGGGCGGGGGAGGCGCCGCGGGCCGCCGACGTCGCCGCGGTCGAGGCCGCGATCCTGTCGCGGATGCTCGGAGCGCAGCGGCTCGACGGCGGCTTCGGGACGCCGCTCAGCACGGCCGCGTGCCTCGAGGGCGCGGCCATGGCGGCGTCGCCGGACCCGCTGCTCCTGGAGCGGGGGCTGCGCTACCTCGGCGAGCGCCAGCTCGTGGACGGCTCCTGGCCGGCCGAGCCGCTCTACCGGGTGCCGATGAAGCGCGGGCGCGAGGGGCACCACCAGGGCAGGGCGCTGACGACCGCGCTCTGCGCCCGCGGGCTCGCCGCGGCGTGGTCCCGGCTCGGGCGCGGAGGGGAGCGGCGCGCATGAACATCGAGAAGTCGCCGGAGATCGTGCGGATCCTCCAGGCGCAGGAGATGCGCGGCGAGCAGATCGTGAACCACGTCCGGTTCGTGTTCGCGCTGCTCTCCGCCTACACGTTCACGCACGTGTGGACGGTCAACACGCCGGCCGCGAACCAGATCTTCGCGATCCAGATCGGCGGGTACCTCGCGTTCTCGCTCCTGCTCTACGCGTTCTTCCGCCTTCGCCCCGGCGCCTACGCGGGCTGGCTCAAGTACGTGAGCATCTTCGTCGACCTCGCGCTCCTCACGCTCACGGCGCTGGCGACGGCGAGGAACCACTCGGGGATGATCGAGTACTTCTCGAGCTACCTCGCGACCGTCTACGTGCTCTGGAACCTGATGTCGGGCTTCCGCTACAGCCTCGCGGCGTGTCTGTACTCGGCGGGGCTCTCGGTCCTCTTCAACTCGATCGTGCTCGCGATCACGGTCTACACCGGCGCGATCCCGATCAGCCCGGTGTCCGTCTACGGGCACAACGCCATCAACATCGCGGACCAGTGCCAGCAGGTCCTGTTCATCGCGCTCCCGGGCGTCGTCGCCGGCATCATCGCGCGGATGTCGCGCAACCTGGTGCTCCGCGCCGAGCTCGAGTCCATGGCCCGCCTCCGCCTCGAGCGCGAGAAGCAGGAGCTCGGCCGGTACCTCTCGAAGGACCTCGTCGATTTCGTCCTCTCCGACCCGGGGCGGCTCAAGCTCGGCGGCACGCGCCGGCACGTCTCGGTGATGTTCACCGACATCCGCAACTTCACGCCGCTCACCGAGTCGGTCGAGCCGGAGGTCGTGGTCTCGTTCCTGAACGAGTACTTCACGGAGATGGTCGACATCGTGTTCCGCTACGGGGGCACCCTCGACAAGTACATCGGCGACGGCCTGATGGCGGTGTTCGGCGCGCCGCTCTCGGTCGAGGACGCGCCGAAGCGCGCCGTGATCGCGGCGATCGAGATGGTGCAGGCCCTCGAGCGCATGAACCAGCGGCAGCTCCTCGGCTGCGGCGAGATCAAGATGGGCGTCGGGATCGCGACCGGCACCGTCATCTCCGGCAACATCGGGTCGCTCCAGCGAATGGAGTACACCTGCATCGGAGATACGGTAAACACGGCCTCGCGCCTCGAGCAGTTCAACAAGGAGCTCGGCTCCAAGATCATCATCTGCCAGGCGACGTACGCGAACCTCGACGACTGCGTCCCGGCGACGCCGACCGGCGCCCTGAGCATCCGGGGCAAGAGCCGTCAGGTCCATCCTTACATCGTGGACCACCAGGAGCTCTCGCCGGCGCGCCTGGAGGAGCTCCGGCGAGAGCTCCTCTCGCGGCCCCGCCGCATGGAATCGATGCCGCCGCGGGCCGACGCCGCGCGGGCGCCGGCCGCCTTGCAGAGCACCGGGCGCGGCGGCGCGCGGTAGCGCCGCCGCGTCAGGAGGGCGTCGCGCGGAAGCGCCGTGGCGTCAGGAGGGCGTCGCGCGGAAGCGACGCACCCGGGCCGAGCCGGGGCCGCCGTCCTGCGTCGACAGGCCGAGCGCGGTGCGCGCCGGCGCGTGCAGGCGCTGGAGGACGCGATCGAGCAGGCGGAGCGCGCCGTCGCTCATCTTCACGCCGCGCGGCGAGCGGTAGCCGAACGCGACGCCGTCCACGACCTTGTAGGCGTTCTCCGTGGGCGAGGCGGGGCGCATCTCGACGACCAGCGCGCCGTCGCGCGTCTTCATGATCACGACGATCTCGCCCGGGCGCGCGGAGGCCTCCACGAAGGTCCACCCGCCGGAGGTCGCCTCCTTGATCCCGAGCTCGAGCACGCGCTGCAGATCCTGCCCCGCGGGCGCGAGCGTCGTCGCGCCCTCGACCCGGATCTCCCCGCCCGGCGGGACCACGCCGCTGCCGAGCGGCATCGCCGGCCGCCGCATCTCGCGCGGCCCGGGGAACGACCACATGTCCGGCGTGATCTCCCCGCCCTCGCGGTACGCCATCTCGATGAGGCGGCTGCGCTCGCGCGAGAGCGCGTCCTCGGACCAGCCGAGGCACGAGCGCATCATCAGCGTGAACGGGTCGAAGCGGAGCTCGAACGACGCGGGCGCGCGCGTCATGAGGTCGTCCGGGAGGACGAGGCTGTGGAAGATGCGGACCTTGCACGGGAGCTCGCGCGCGCGCTCGAGCGTGCGGCGGAACGTGATGGGGCCGTCGCCCGGGAGGCCGAGGAGGATGTCCACCTCGATGTCCGTGAAGGTCGAGAGCTCCTCGATCACCTTCGCGAACTTCGACTCCCGGAACGGGCGCTGCGTGCCGTCGCCGGTGTCCTTGTTGAGCGGCGGCAGCCGCGCGCCGAGCGACACGCGCGCGACGCCGCGGAGGAACTCGAGGTGCTCGTCGTGCACGTGCTCGGGATCGATCGACGCCGAGAGCGTCGCCTGCTTGAAGAAGCCGACCTGCTTCTCCGCGGCCACGAGGTTCCGGAACGCCTCCGCGTTCAGGTTGAGCGGGGCGTCCACGACCTGCGCGCCCGGGGCGCCGGCGGCGCGGAGCGCGCTCAGCTCCTCGACGAGGTAGGCCTCCGAGAAGACGCCGGCGGAGGCGTCGCCCGTCGAGATGCCGCAGGTCGGGCAGCTCATGACGCCGCCGCGGCAGATCTCGATCGGCACGATGCGATCGGTCGGGAGCAGCTTCATCCGGATCGGCGAGGGGAGCTCGTCGGGCGCCACGTGAGGCGCTTCGCCCGTCGAGACCCAGCCGCCGGCGGTGAAGACGTGCAGCCCGGGCACGGTGCGCAGCGCCTCGGGCGAGCGATCGCTCAGGCGGACGATGTTCCGGAACGTGAGCTCGTTGCCGTGCACGAGGGCGTCGATGCAGGCGGCGGCGTCGCGCCAGTGCGCGAGCGCGAACATCGCGGGGCGCGCGAGGGGACCGCAGAGGACGATCGTGCGCCCCGGCCGGTTGCGCTGGAGGTGGCGCGCGACCTCGATGAACGTGGGAAAGGACCAGACGTGCGCGGCGAGGCCAACGACGTCGGCATCCACGTTCTCGACCTCGGCGACCCACGCGTCGAGATCCCTCGTCTGCGCGTCGATCACATGGATCGGCACGCCGGCGAGCTCCGGATCGGCGAGCAAAGAGGCTTCGACACGACGGATTCCATGGCTGAACGGCGCTCCCCCACCGTCCGGCATGGTTGGCTCCATCGCGAGTAGCGCGACGCGGCGTTCGCCAGGCATCCATGGGAGTCTACCAGGGTGTCTCCCCCGTCGGGGAGTCCGTTCGCGCTCTCTGTTTGCTCCCACTCCCGGTCCGCTCTGCCCGACGTCCGGGGTACGCCCTCGCTTACGTCCGGGGCCCGTCCGGAGTTGCATCCCGAGCGCGGCCGGGCTTTCATAGTGCCCGGGGCGAAAGAGGGGGAAGGACTACGCCGGATCGCCGGAGTGCGGCGGTCTGTCTGTCGGGCTGCGCGCTTCGTCATCATCGTGGACGCGGCGCGCTGCGGCGAGCGCTCGGGAGCGCGTAAATCCGTTCGCCCGGGCCGCTCGTCACGCCGGCCGTCAGCCGTCATCGAGGGGCCTGTGCCGCACCGCCGGCCGGCCTGCCGGGGCGCGCGCCGCGCGCTCCTCCGTCGCGGGACAGGAGGGCGCGCCCCCTGCAGAGCGGCCCCGCTTCCGACGAAAGCCGAGGGGGGAGCCATGCGTGGCAAGCACGTGATCCTGGTAGCTGAGGACGACGTCGACACGGCGGCGATGCTGGAGGAGCTCCTGACGCTGGAGGGGTACGAGGTCGAGCTGACCGCGACCGCGCGCGCGGCGCTCGACGCGCTGGCGGAGCGGCGCTTTCACGCGGTCCTCCTCGATCTGACGATGCCGGGCATGACGACGGACCGGTTCGTCTCCGAGATCGCGGGGCTCGGCACGCCCTCTCCCCTCATGATCTTCTCGGCCCGCCGGCCCCACGAGATGAAGGCGATCGCCGAGCGGCTGCACGCGGCCGCGCTCATCCCGAAGCCGGTGGACATCGACGTCCTGCTGAGCACCCTCTCGAAGGTGGTGCTCGGCTCCGCGGGCGAGGCGGGTTGACGCTGGCCGCTCGATCCGCGCCGCGCGCGCAGGGCAGCCGCTCGGGTGGCGCCGCGCGGCTGCGCTCCAGCGCCCCGGTGGTACCATCGCCGGCTCATGACCTGGTGGAGCACGACCGAGCCGCGCGACGCTCACCCTGGCTGGCCGCAGATCGGGCAGAGAGCGGCTTCGCCGGAGCGTCACCCTGCTGTAACATCGGGCTCGACCGCCGACGATCGAGCACGATGCGCACCCCCGAACCCCTCCTGCCAGACCCGTCCGGCGTGACAGCCGTCGACTCCGCGCGGGTCCACGGTTCCACGGTGGCGCGCGGCGCTCGAGCGGGCTCCGTTCCGAGGCGCCCCCGCGGCGCTCCTTGCCGCAGAGAGACCTTCATGCGCGCCCTTTCTCGCAGAACAGGCCTGATCAAGCGGACCCCGAGCAGGGATTCAGGGCTTTCCCTGTTTCGCCGTGACGTCAGGCTTTCGCATAGTGGTTGATGCACCGTGCCTGCCACTCCCTTGAAGAGGATCCTCGTTGTCGATGATGATCCGGATATTCGAGAGACCCTCGCCGAGCTCCTGCAAGAGGAGGGTTACGCCGTCACGTCGGCGGCGCACGGCGGCGAGGCGCTCAGCGCGCTTCGAACGGAGCCTAGGCCCGGCCTCATCCTGCTCGATCTCATGATGCCGATCATGGATGGCTGGCAGTTCAGGGCGGAGCAGAAGAAGGATCCGGAGCTCGCCTCGATCCCGGTCGTGATCATCTCGGCGACCGGCCGCGACGAGTTCGTGTCGTCGCTCGGCGCGGCGCAGTTCCTCAAGAAGCCGATCAACCTCGAGCAGCTGCTCGCCGCGGTCGAACAGCACTGCCGGTGACGGCGCCGTGCCCCTGTTCGTCTACGGCACGCTGATGCGGGGCGAGCGCTCGCACCGGCTGCTCGGGCGCGCGCCTTTCCTCGGGGTCGCCCGCACCGCCCGGTCGTTCGAGCTCGCCGACCTCGGCGCCTACCCGGCGCTCGTGCGCGGGGGTTCGGCCGCGGTCGTCGGGGAGCTCTACGAGCCGGATCGTGAGACCCTCGCGTCGCTCGACGTCTACGAGGGCTGCCCCGACCTCTTCCAGCGCGAGATGATCGAGCTCGACGGCGGCGCGCGCTGCGAGGCGTACCTGATGCCCGCCGGCCAGGCGCTGGGGTATCCCCGCATCGCCTCGGGGGATTGGCGGGCGCGCGGGCGGTGAGCGCGTCAGTCGGAGCCGGCGCGGCGCGCTGGCCGTAGCCCCGCCGGAGGGGGCTCGTCCTTCTCGGGCCCCGTCCTGTCCTCGACGACGAGCAGCAGGGCCGGGAGCTCGCCCTCGTCGGCCTGGAGCCGGAAGGCGGAGAACGACAGCGTCCTGCGTCCGGCGTGCGCGAGCACCGCCTCGACGCGGAAGTCGACCAGCGCGGCGCTGCGGCGGAGCACGTCCCGGAGCCGCTGCTCCAGCTGCGGGGTGTTCCACCCGGCGTCGATGGCCGAGAGGGGCCGCCCCTCGATGTCCCCGAGCGAGACCATGAACAGCTCGCAGTAGCGCCGCGTCGCCGCGCGGATCCGGAGCTCGCCGTCGAGCAGGAGGAACGGGTGGCGCAGCACCTCGAAGACGGCGGAGATGCGGTCGCGCGCGCCCGCGAGCTCGCGCCCGGCGCGCCTCGTCGCGTCGCTCTCCAGCCAGCAGATCACCGCGCCGTCGACCTCGTCCCCGGTGGTCCGGAACGGGCGCGCCCTCACGAGGTGGACGCGCCCCTCGCGGTCCTCGACCTGCCGCTCGACGCCGCTCCTCGTGTCGAGCACCTCGGCGACGATCGGCGCGATGTCGGCCGCGCTCCTCGGCCTCACCTCGAGGATCGATCGGCCCACGTCGCTCGCGGCGAGGCCGAGCAGCTTGTCGGCCGCGCCGGCGACGCGGCGGATCCGGAGGTCCGCGTCGAGCATCAGCACCGGGATGCTCATGCTGCCGAGGAGGTTGCGCAGCTCGTCGTTGGCGAGCCCGAGCGCGACGTTGCTGCTGTGGAGCTCCTCGTTGATGGCCGTCAGCTCCTGGTTCGCCGACCGGAGCTCTTCGTGGGCGGACTCGAGCGCGTCCTTCATCCTGTGCAGCTCGTCGTTGCTCGCGAGGAGCTCCTCGTTCGCGCACAGGAGCTCCTCGTTCGTCGCCTCGAGCTCGTCGATGATCGACTGGAGGTGCTCCCTCGTGGTCACGAGCTCCCTGCGGAGCTGGGCGACCTCCAGGTCCCTCTGGGGGTTGCGCTGGGCCGGGTCGTCGCCTGGCCGGTCCAGCCTCGCCCCGACCGACTCGGAGAAGACGATGAGGAAGCAGCGCCCCTGCGGGAGCCGCACCTTGAGCGGCCACACCTCGACGTCGACGTAGCGGAGCTTGTCTCCCTGCCTGACCTTGATCTGCTCCTTTCGGGCCATCGCCCCCGAGTTCATCGACGCGTCGATGGCGACCCGGAGGCCGAGCAGGAGCCCCTCTCGGGCCATCTTGAAGAGGTGCAGGCTGGCGTCGCCGGGCGTCGGCTCGAGGTAGGGCCCTGTCTTGCCTCGGAACTGGACGATCTGCATCTCCTCGTCGACCACCACGCCGGCGGGGGCGTAGCGGGCCATCACGATGGCGTCGGCCTCCTTGCGCAGCGCGTCCATGAGGAGCCCCTCGGGGCTCGGCGGCTCCTCCTTGTCCAGCGCGGGCGGGGCGGGGAGGGCGGGCACGGCGAGGTCGTGCGAGCTGGCCGCCTCCGATGCGGCGCGCTTGCAGAAGATCCTGTGGGTCCTGTCCACCACCCCGAACAGGTCGGACATCGCGCTGATGCTCTCGGAGGAGCCGAGGAGCAAGAAGCCCGTGAGCTTGAGGGCCTGGTGGAAGGTGTGCAGCAGCCGGCGCTGCAGGCTCGGCTCCATGTAGATCATCAGGTTGCGGCAGCTGACGAGATCGAGCTTCGCGAGGGGAGGATCGGCCGCGGCGTTGTGGCGCGAGAAGATGCACAGATCGCGGACCGACTTGTTGACCTGGAAGCCGCCGTGCACCCGGACGAAGAAGCGGCGCAGCCGGCCGGGCGAGACGTCGAACGAGATGCCGTCGACGTAGATCCCGGCCCGCGCCTGCTGGATGGCGGCCTCGCTCAGGTCGGTGCCGAAGATCTGGATGGCGTGATCGTTCGCGTCGGCCTCGAGGAACTCGAGCAGCGAGATCGCGAGAGAGTAGACCTCCTCGCCCGTCGAGCAGCCCGGCACCCAGATGCGAACCGGGGCGTCCCGCGGCCTGTTGTGCATGAGCACCGGGAACACGTGGGTCTTCAGCGCGGCGAAGGCGCCCGGATCGCGGAAGAACGTGGTCACCTTGATGAGGAGGTCCTGATAGAGGTGCTCGATCTCGTCCGGGTGCGCTCGCAGGTGATCGAGGTACTCCTGCAGGGACGCGAGCCGGTGGAGCGTCATTCGCCGCTGGATACGGCGCCTCAGCGTGCTCTTCTTGTAGTGGCTGAAGTCCACGCCCACCGCGGCGTGGAGCAGCCTGAACAGCTTGCTGAGCTCCGGGTCGACCCCCAGGGGCGTGCCCTGCGCGAGCCACAGGGCGGGCGCGTGACCGGGGCGGCCCATCCTCGCGAGCTCCGCCGCGATCGCCTCGACGCTGCGGATGAAGTCGACGCCTCCGGCCGCGATGGCGTTGCGCGGGAGCGCCGGCCGCTCGGCGGTGCGCGGATCCTCTGCGAAGGTGACCCCGCCCTCCGCCTTCACGTCGTTCAGCCCGAGGGCGCCGTCGCTCCCGGTGCCGGACAGCACGACGCCCGCCGCGCTCGACCCCAGCTCGCGCGCGAGCGAGCGCAGGAAGGCATCGGCAGGGCCAGGGCCGGCCTCGCCGCGCGGCGCGAGCTCGACGCGCACGCCGTCCAGCGTCGCTCGCGTGTCCGGGGGCAAGACCTGGACATGACCCGGCATGAGCCTCGCCTCGGCGCAAAGCTCGGTCACGGGGAGCGGGCTGCTCTGCGCCGCGAGCTCGAAGACCGGGATCTCCCCTGGATCTGCGCTGTAGATGAGCACGAGGGAGAGGCTCGTGTCCCTGCTCGGCAGCCGCCGGAGCAGCTCCGCGATCGCGCCGCGTCCGCCGGCCGACGCGACGACGCAGACGACCGGAAACCGCTGCTCGTCCCCGGAGTGCGGCTCCGCCGCCGCGGCCTGCTCGCCGGCGTCCTCGGACGGGTCCGGCGCGCGCCGCTGCGCAGCCGCCCGGCCGGCGTGGGGCGCGGCGTCGCTGTGGCCCGGTGCCCTGAATTGCGTCCGGCGTGACTTCTTCGGTTCCGGCATGGTTGCTTGAACGGTTAAGCGCTCTCTCAGGCGTCTCGCGGCCGCGGGACACGAGCGAAGCTAGTGTTGCGGCGATCGGTCGGTCAACGTGCCTGTCCTTGCCTTCGCGGAGCGCCCGACACGGTGTCTTACAGCCACCTCACCTCGATCAGCGCGCCCCTTCCAGGCGCTTCAGGAGCTGCTCGAGCTGCTCGAGGACACGCGCCGATCGGTCGGACGCCATGCGGGCGGAGTCGTTGAGCCTCATCAGCGTCATCTCATCCATCTTCCCGCCGGGCTGGAGCCTGCTCATGGCCTCCAGCGCGGCCTCGTGGCGAGCTCGGGCCGCCTGCGCCGCCGCCATCGCGCGGCGCAGGCGCGTGCGCGGGGGCTCCGCGCCCTCGACCGCCGGCGACCTCCTCTCCGGCGGCTCGCGCCGCCCCTTGTCCTCGGCCTGCGCCTCGCGCTCGGCGGACGCGGCGCGCGGCGCGGGGACCTCGTGCGCCTCGAGCGGCGCTGTCGACTTGGCCCCCCGCGGCGCGGGGGCCGCCTGAGCCCCCGCCTCGCGCGCGCGATCCCCGCGCTGGTCGTCGGCCTCGGCCTGCGTGCTGACGCTGATCTCCCGGTCCGCGCCAGGCTCTCGGGCGTCGTCCCACGCTCGCTCGTCGACGACCTGCTTCGTCGCGTCGTTGACGAGGAACACCTGATCCGCGTCGTGGAACCGCTCGGCCCGCAAGGCCTGCAGCGAGGTGCGCGCCGACTCGAGCGAGCGGATGTGCTTCATGAGCGCGAGCCGTCTGCCCCGGAAGCGAACGTAGATGCTGTAGGTGGTCTGGAGCGCCATCTGCATCGCCTCGTGAGCCTGGCCCCGTCATGCGGTGTTCGTCGCCCTTCTTGGCGGCTGCTTCGTGGGATCGGCGCTCCTCGGCGCCGGCGCGAGCCGGCGAGATCCGCGCCTTGCCCTGTTCGCGCCGGTCCGTCGCCATGAGCCCTCCGCGCGGGCTCTGGGCGCGCGCCCTGCTCTCCGCCTCACGCCTCGGGCACCGTCGTCAGCAGCACCAGCCGCCCGGCGCTCCGCTCGGCCGTTCTGCAGGCGGTGCGCACGAGCGGCCACTCTGCCTTCACGAGCTCCGCCATCAGCGACCTGTCCTGGGAGAGGGCTTTGCACAGGGACTCCTCGGCGTCTTCGCCGAAGGAGAGCACGCGTATCGCGATGGCGAGCGCGAGGTCCCTGGTCAGCTGGACGCGCAGGTCGACGTCCGGCGTGAACACGTGGAGCGCGTGCTCGGCGAGGGCCGCGTCGAGCCTGTCTGCGATCGACCTCTCCGTGTCGGCGCGCCACTCCAGCGAACGGCACGTCTGCCGGAGCAGCTCCTGGATCAACCGTCTCTCGCAGCCCGATCGTGTGCTCATACAGCCCCCCTCGACAGCCCGTTCCCTCGCGGAGAGCCGCCCGGAGAGCGCCTGTTGTCGCCCAGAGCGCGCGATGGTCACCATGGCGCGGTTGGACGATCAGGACAGCTCCCCAGGCTGCGCTCTTCCGGGTCGCCTGAGCGGTTCCCCTCCGGCGCCCCGATCCACCCCCTCACTGTCCCGAGGCCAAAGTCCCCGTTGACTGTTAGCTCTAGCTCAGCTGCAGCCCGACCGACCGCTAGGGCAATGAGGAATCACTGGTCAGGGATTCCCTGTACAGCTTGCCTGGTGCACACCGGGGAGCCGTGTGCTTCGCTCAGGTGACTCCCTACAAAGCGCGCCGTGAACGCGTGATGGCCGGCGCATGGCCGCCGGAAGTCAGCGCGGATGCCGCATGGGCGGCGCGCGACGCGTCCGCCCACGACAGCCGCGCGCTCCACGGCGGCGCCCGTCTCAGGTCGCCTTGGCCTTGGAGCGCCGGCGCTCGCCGCCCGGCGCTGATGCGGGCGCCGCGCCAGCGGTCTGCCGCGCGCTGCGCGGCGGCGCTTCCGTGACCGGCAGGTCAGCGAAGGCGCGCGCCTCCGGGGTGAGGAGGCCGTGCAGGAAGAGCTGGAGCACCTGAGCACACCAGGCGGCGATGTCTGGCCGGGACGGCGCGTCGATGAGCTTGCGGACCAGGCGGTCGAAGGCGCCGGAGATGAGCGCCGCGAGGACGCTGGGCTCGAGATCGCGCCGGTAGAGGCCGATGTCGATCGCGTACCGGACGCGGGTCTCCACGAGGCGCGCGACGCGCTGGGCGAACTCGTCGATCAGGTAGGCGTAGGGGGCTCCGCCGCCGCCCGCCAGCATCATCTTGAGCAGCGCCCGGTTCTGCCAGCAGAACTCGAGCACCTCGACGTCGTGGGCGAGGAGCCGCTTGAAGTACTCGTCGACCGACGCCCGATCGACGCCCTCGACGGCGATGGGCGGCAGCTCCACGCACCCCGCGAGCCGCGCGATGAAGGTCTCGACGATCTGCTTGAAGCAGTCGTCCTTGCTCTGGAAGTGCAGGTAGAAAGCGCCCTTCGAGACGCCTGCCCGCTCGGTGATGTCCTCGACCCTCGCCGCGGCGAGGCCGCGCTCGGTGAACGCCGCCTCGGCGGCGCGGAGCAACTCGATCCTGGCGCGGCGATCGGCGAGGCGGGGCATTCTGACCGGTGGGTCAACTAGAGGGACTCGGGCACTATGGGAAGGCCGCCCGGGGCCGTCAAGCCGGCTCGGCCGTACGCCGTCGCGACGCGCTGCGTTCGAGCGCGTCGCGACGGCGCGCGGGTGGCACGCGCGATGCCCCTTGGGGAAACCATGGCGACCGTGGCGAGGCGAAATGCAGCAGGGCGCGACGCCGAGGCCGGCGAGGCGACGGCGGCGGCCCTGGTCCCCAGCCATCCTTCGTTGCCGCGCCTGCGCGAGGCCGCGGCGGGCTGCCGGGCTTGCCCGCTCTGGGAGCGGGGGACGCAGACGGTGTTCGGCGAGGGCGCGGCGCGCTCGGACGTGCTCCTCGTCGGCGAGCAGCCGGGCGACAAGGAGGATCTGGCCGGCAAGCCGTTCGTGGGCCCCGCGGGGCAGCTGCTCGATCGGGCGCTCGAGGCGGCGGGGATCGATCGGCGGCGGGCGTACGTGACCAACGTGGTCAAGCACTTCAAGTGGGAGCCGCGCGGCAAGCGCCGCATCCACAAGAAGCCCGACGCGCGCGAGATCCGCGCGTGCCTCCCGTGGCTCGCCGCGGAGATCGCGGCGGTGCAGCCGGAGATCGTGGTGTGCCTCGGCGCGACGGCGGCGCAGGCGCTGCTCGGCAGCTCGTTCCGGGTCACGCGCGATCGCGGCCGGATCGTCGCCTCGCCGCTCGCGCCGCGCACGCTCGCGACCGTGCATCCTGCGTCGATCCTGCGCATGCCGGACGAGGCTTCCAGGCAAGCCGAGCTCTCCCGCTTCATCGACGATCTCACCGCCGCGGCGCGCGCGCTCGGCTGAGGCGGCGCGCCCCGCCTCCTCGCGGTGAGCGGTCGCGATGGAGTAGGATTCGCCCCGATGACGACAAGCCCACAACCGGCCGAGGGCGCAGGGCGCCCCGCGGCGTCCGCGCCGGCCGAGCGCGCCCACGGCTCGAGCCCGAAGAAGATGTGGCCGCTGATGCTCGCGGCGCTCGGCGTCGTCTACGGCGACATCGGGACGAGCCCCCTCTACGCGATGAAGGAGTGCTTCAGCACGAGCAGCCCGCACCACGTCGCTCCGACGCCGGACAACGTGCTCGGCGTGCTCTCGCTGATGTTCTGGTCGCTGACGATGGTGGTGACCGTCAAGTACCTGACGTTCATCACGCGGGCCGACAACGAGGGGGCGGGCGGCATCCTCGCGCTCCTCGCGCTCGTCCCGAGCAGCGACCGCAAGGGCGACGGCCGCGGCCTGCTCGTGCTCCTCGTCCTCTTCGGCGCTTCGCTCCTCTACGGAGACGGCGTGATCACGCCCGCGATCTCGGTGCTCTCGGCGGTCGAGGGCCTCGAGGTCGCGACGTCGACGCTGAAGCCCGCCGTCGTGCCGATCACCTGCGCCGTGCTGCTGGCCGTGTTCCTCGTGCAGAAGCGCGGCACGGCCGGCGTCGGGACGATCTTCGGGCCGGTGACGCTCGTGTGGTTCATGGCGCTCGCGCTGCTCGGGGCCAAGGAGATCCTCCACAGCCCCGGCGTCCTCCGGGCCATCTCACCGACCTACGCGGTGAGCTTCTTCGCCGAGAACAACGTGCACGGCTTCCTGATCCTCGGCGCCGTCGTCCTCTGCATCACGGGCGGCGAGGCGCTGTACGCCGACATGGGTCACTTCGGCCGCGGGCCCATCAAGTACACCTGGTACACGATCGTCTGGCCGGGGCTGCTCATCAACTACTTCGGCCAGGGCGCCAAGCTCCTCGAGGATCCCGCCGCCGCGGCGAACCCGTTCTACGCGCTGGTCCCGTCGTGGGCGCTCTACCCCACGGTGGCGATCGCGACCGCGGCGACGGTCGTGGCGTCCCAGGCGCTCATCTCCGGCGCCTTCTCGCTGACGCAGCAGGCCGTGCAGCTCGGGTACTTCCCGCGCGTCACGGTGATCCACACCTCGAAGGACGAGGCGGGGCAGATCTACATCCCCGAGGTGAACAGCGGGCTCCTGATCTCGTGCATCGTGCTGGTGCTCGCCTTCAAGAGCTCGAGCGCGCTCGCGGCCGCGTACGGCATCGCCGTCACGGGCACGATGGGGATCACCACGGTGGTCTACTACGTGGTCACGCGGAAGACGTGGGGCTGGCCGGTCTGGAAGTCGCTCCCGCTGGCCGGGCTCTTCCTCGTGATCGATCTCGCGTTCTTCACGGCGAACAGCGCCAAGTTCTTCCACGGCGGCTGGGTTCCCATCGTGATGGGGGCGGCGACCTTCACCGTGATGACGACCTGGAAGACGGGGCGCAAGCACCTCGCCGCGGCGATCAAGTCGGCGATCTTGCCGCTCGACACGTTCCTCGAGGACGTGAAGCGCACGAAGCCGCACCGGGTGCGCGGGACGGCGGTCTTCATGGCGTCGAGCCCGGAGGGCACGCCGCCGATCCTGCTGCACCACGTGAAGCACAACCAGGTGCTGCACGAGCAGGTCGTGCTCCTCTCGATCCAGGTGCTGAACGTGCCGGAGGTGCCCGCGGAGCGGCGCATGACGGTGATCCCGCGGGGCGAGGGCATCTACCAGGTGACGGCGTGTTACGGCTTCATGCAGACGCCGAACGCCCCGTCGGTGCTGGAGGGGTGCACGCGGCACGGGCTCCACATCGATCTCGGGCGGACGAGCTACTACCTCGGCCGGGAGACGCTGCTGACGACGGGGCGGTCGAAGATGTCCCGGTGGCGGAAGGGGCTGTTCGCGTTCATCTCGCGCAACGCGCGGCCGGCGACGGCGTACTTCGGCCTGCCGCCGAACCGCGTGGTCGAGCTCGGCATGCAGGTGGATTTTTAGGGCGCGGCGCGCGGGCGTCAGGGCCCCGTGTACCGGGCGCGGGGCCGCAGCATGTACCCGGCCTCCCGCTGCTCGAACGCGTGGGCGATCCACCCCGCGGCGCGGCCCACCGCGAAGAGCGCCGCCGCCGCGCCGGGCGGCAGGCCGAGCGCGGCCGTGATCGCGACGAGGCCCATGTCGAGCGACGGCGGGTCGTGGCCGGCGTCGCGCAGCGCGTCGACGAGCGCGAGCACCGTGCGCAGCGCAGCGCTCTGCGGCGCGAGCGCCCGGGCCGTGTCGAGCAGCGCCTGAGCGCGGGGGTCGCCCTCCGGGTAGAGCCTGTGCCCGAAGCCAGGGATGGGCTCCCCGCGGCGCAGCCGCTCGTGGACCGCGGCGGCGGCGCGCTCGGGCCGGGCTGCCTCGGCGACCAGGGCCTCCACGCGATCGGTGGCCCCGCCGTGCCTCGGGCCGGAGAGCGCCGCGAGCCCAGCGCTGACGCAGGCGTAGAGATCGGCCCCGGTGGACGCCGCCACCCGGACCGCGAACGTCGAGGCGTTCAGCTCGTGGTCGGCCGAGATCGAGAGCGCCCGGTTCACGGCGCGCTCGGCCTTCTTCGAGGGGCTCGCGCCGAGGGCGACGAGCAGGCGCCGCGCCGCCCCCTCGGCCTCGAGGGCCGCGGTCGCCCTGGCCGGGTCCCGCCCGAGGCCGACGAGCGCCGCGAGCGAGCGCACGAGCGCCCGCGCCCGCGCGCGCTCCGCGTCGCTCGTGGGGATGCGCCCGTCGCCCGAGGGCGCGCCCACGTGACGGGTCGGATCGTGCGCGCCGAGCGCGGGCACCACGAGCGCGAGCGCGGCGAGCGGCGGCGTGCCGTCCGAGAGGAGCGCCGCGAGCTTCGCCGGGCGGACGCTCAGCCGGCCGGGTCGCGCCGCCGGCGCGCCTCCCGCCGGCAGCTCGCCGGTCCACAGGAGCTCCGCGACCGCCTCGAACGGCACGTCCTCGAGCGCCAGCGCGACCGCCTCCTTGCCCCGGTAGACGGGCCCGCGCGGGCCGATCGCGGTGAGCGCCGACTCGAGCACCGGCTCGCCCCACCGGAGCGCCTCGGCCGCGACCGGCCCGTGGCCGGCGCGCGCGTCGTGCCGCGCCTTGAGCCGCTCGATGTCCGCCCGGAGGTAGAGCCGCGCGCGCCCTCGCCCGCCGGGCACGCCCCGGAGCACGCCGCGGCTCGCGTACGCGTAGAGCGTCTCCCGCTTCACGCCGAGCAGCTCCGCCGCCTCGGCGCCGGTCACGTACGCCGAGGGCCGCTGCTCCGAGTCAGGTAGATCAACCATGAAGGGCCATCAACGTCAGGTCCGAACCCTGTCCGCCGATCCAGGAGGCGCGGCCCGCGGATCGCCGGACGCATGCGTCCCTCCTAGCACCGGATTCCCCGGTCCTCGCCGGGATTCTTCGCCGAGGCGCGGCCCGCGCGCCGCCGCTCTCCACACCCCGCGCCACGCCGCGCGCGTGCGCCGCGCCCCGGGCCGGGTGCGCGGCTGGGCGACCGCGCCCCGGCGGCGTCCTCGACGCGCGTCGATAGCGTGCATGGTTGATTGTACAATCAAGGTTGATCAACCTCATGTGATGCCCAACATGTCCTTGGCGGAGGTGATCGGATGAAGGATGTGGCGGCGCCGCTCGCGAGCGGCCTGGAGGGTGTGGTGGTGGCGGAGACGCGTCTCTCGGAGGTGGACGGCGAGCGGGGGAGGCTCACGCTCGCCGGCCACGACGTCGAGGCGCTCGCCGGCGGCGGCGGGGTGACGTTCGAGGACGCGTGCGGGCTGCTCTGGGGCGGCGCGCTGCCCTCGGCGCCGGAGCGGGAGTCGCTCCGGGGCGCGATCGCCGAGGGGCGGACGCGGGCCTTCGCGCTCCTCGGCCGGCTCGGGGACGCGCTCGACGCGGTCGACGGCATGGACGCGCTCCGCGCCGCGGTCGCGCACCTCCGCGGCGACGCCCCGCCCGCGGCGATCGCCGGGGCGGTCGCGACGTTCGCGGCGGCCTGGTCGCGGCGCCGCGCGGGCGCGGAGCCGGTCGCGCCCGATCCGGCGCTCCGGCTCTCGGCCGACTACCTGCGCATGGTGCGCGGCGCGGCGGCGAGCGAGGCCGAAGCGCGCGAGCTCGACACGTACCTCGTGACGGTCTCGGACCACGGCATGAACGCGTCCACCTTCACCGCGCGCGTGGTCACCTCGACGGGGTCGGACGCGATCTCGGCGGTGGTCGCGGCGATCGGCGCGCTGAAGGGGCCGCTCCACGGCGGCGCGCCGGGGCCGGTGCTCGACATGCTCGACGCCATCGGGGCAGCGGCGGGCGAGGGCGGCGCGCCGCCGCCTGGCAGCGCCGAGCGCTGGATCCAGGCGGAGCTCGCGGCGGGGCGGCGGATCATGGGCATGGGGCACCGGATCTACCGGGTGAGGGACCCGCGGGCGGCGGTGCTCGAGCGGGCGATCGAGCGGCTCGGGCGGACGGCGGGCGGGGCGCAGGGCGCCCGGCTCGCGCTGGCGCGCGCGGTCGAGCGGGCGGCGGAGGCGGCGCTCCGCGCGCGGCACCCGGAGCGCCCGCTGCGCGCGAACGTCGAGTTCTACACGGCGGTGCTGCTCGACGCGCTCGGGCTGCCGCGCGCGCTCTTCGCGCCGACCTTCGCGGTGGGCAGGGTCGCCGGCTGGTACGCGCACATCGACGAGCAGCGGCGCGTCGGGCGGCTCATCCGGCCGAGCTCGCGTTACGTTGGGGACGTTCCAAGGGCGGCCGCTGTCCCAGGAGCGGCAGCCCCGCCGCACTGACGTCAGCCCCGCCGCACTGACGTCAGCCCCGCCGCACTGACGTCAGCCCCGCCGCACTGACGTCGGAGCGGCAGGCGCCCCGCCCGCGCGCCGGCGACAGGAGCGGGGAGCGCCGCGACGGTCCTGGCCCGCCCTAGGTCGACAGGGCGCGGGGACGACCTATTGAAGAACCCAGGACGGTCATTCCCCTCATCCACGCCGTCCTGTCATCCCTGCGGCCCAAAGATCACCGACGGAAGCCATCCGCCGTCCTGGAGGGGCGAAAGGGGAACGCGCCGGGCACAGATAGGACGTTGTTCGTCCTGCAAAATTGGCAGCTTCGCGAGGGCACTGTTACCATGTTCAGTATGTCGCCCGTCGCTCTTGCCGCTCCTCTCGCCCGGGACCTGCTGCGCCACACCCTCCCCGAGTTCGAAGCGCGCGCCAAGACGCTCCCGCTCAGTATACAGGAAATTAATGACGCGCTCCCGGAAGGGGGGCTGCCGCGCGGGGGGGTGGTGGAGCTCGCCGCGCCGCGGGGGCTCGGGCGTTCCACCTCCATCGCCCTCTCCGCGTGCGCGTCGGCGCAGGCGGAGGCGCGGCTGCGCGGGACGAGCGCGACGGCGGGGGCGTGGTGCGCGTGGATCGACCCGAGCGGCTCGCTGTTCGCGCCGGCGGTCGCGCGTGCGGGGGTCGACCTGAGCCGGCTGCTCGTGGCGCGGCCCCCCGCGGAGATGCTCGCCAAGGTCGCGGTCCGGATGGCGATGAGCCGGGCGTTCGCGGTGCTCGTGATCGACGTGGCCGGTGTCCCGGGGGCCTTCGGTCAGGGGGCGGGGAAGGGGGAGCGGGGCGCGCCCGCGGCGGGGCGCCGCGAGGAGGACCTCGCGCGGTGGGTCAACGTGGTGCGCAAGCTCGCCCTGGCCACCGAGGGGAGCGACGGGACGATCCTGCTCCTCACCGATCGCCAGGCAGCACGGCCGATGCCGCTGCCGGTCGCGATGCGGCTGGAGCTCGAGCAGGTCGCCGAGGGGCGGCTCATGGTGCGCGTCGCCAAGGATCGGCGCGGGCGCGTGACCTCGCCGACGCCGGTGGTGCTCGGGGAGCGGGCGCGGGAGAAGGCGGAGCGGGCGGCGGGAAGCGAGCCGCGGCCCGCGCTGTCGAGGGCGTGAGGAGGAGAGGCGATGGCGGCGAGGCGCATTGTGGCGATCGTGCTCCCGCAGCTCGCGTGCGAGCTGGTGAAGCAGCGTGGGCCGGTCTCACCGAGCGGGAAGGCGCCGCTCGCGGTGATCATCGGCGGCGAGGAGGAGCGCCGGGCCGCGCTCGCGGCGCGCTCCGAGCGCGAGGCGCCGGTCGCCGTGATCGACGTCGTCGACGACGAGGCGCGGCGGTATGGGGTGAGGCCGGGGCAGAAGGTCGTCGAGGCGGCGGCGCTGGTCGCGCACCTCGCGATCCACCGGGTGACGTTCGCCGAGATCGACGCGGCGCTCGGCCGGGTCGCCGAGGTGGCGCTCGGGCTCGGGGCGACGGCGGCGATCCAGCTCGGCGAGCAGGGCGCCCCGACGCGCGCCGGCGCGCGCGCGGGGGCGCCGCGAGCGAGCCGCCCCGGCGAGCGCGCCGCGAGCGCGGCGAGGAGCCCCTGGGGCGACGGCCCGTACGACACGGTGTGGCTCGACATCACCGGGGCGTCGCACCTCGTCGGCGGCGAGGAGGCGCTGCTCGGCGATCTCGGCGAGCGCGTGGCGGCGCTCGGCCATCGGGCGCGGCTCGCGATCGCCGACGGGCCGCGGCTCGCGCAGGCGCTGGCGCGCTTCGGCGCGCACGCGGACGGCGCGCCAGGAGCAGAGGCCCCGATCGCGCCGCCGGGCAAGGGGGCGCAGGCGATCGGGCCCCTGCCGGTGCAGGCGCTCCCGGTCGAGCGCGAGGTGGCGAGCTTCCTCGTCCGGCTCGGCGTGCTCCGCGTCGAGGACCTCGCGCGCCTGCCGCGGGCGCAGGTGGCGGCGCGGCTGGGCCCGCGGACGGTCGAGGTGATGGAGCTCCTCGCCGGGCGCGATCCCGTGCCGCTCCTGCCGTACGAGGTGCCCCGGCTGATCGAGGAGGAGGTGCTCTTCGACGATCCGGTCGAGAGCGCCGAGTCGCTCCTGTTCGTGCTGCGCGGCATGACGTCGCGCATCGCGTCCCGGCTCGCCGCGCGCGGCGAGGCGTGCGGGCGGCTCAACGTCGCGATCGCCTACGACCGCTCGATCGCGCGGCTCCGCCTCGGCGATCGCGATGACGAGGTCGCCGCCGCGCTCCTGGAGGACGAGGAGCGCGGCCCCTCGCTGCGCTTCCACGTCGACATGCCGGTGCCCCTCTCGGACGCGGGCGATCTGCTCCGCCCGCTCAAGGCGAAGCTCGAGCGGATCGAGCTCGCGGCGCCCGCGGTGGGGGTCCACCTCATCGCCTCCCGCATCGCGCGCGCCCGCCGGGTGCAGCTCGATCTGTCGCGCGACCGCTCGGTCGATCCCGACAGCCTGCCGGCGCTCCTGGCGGAGCTCTCGGCGGAGATCGGCGCGGAGCGGGTGGGCGTCCTGGAGGTCGCCGACGCGCACCGCCCCGAGGCGCGGTCGCGGCTCGTGCCGGTCCCGGACGAGGCGGCCGCGGCGCGCACGTCCGCCGCGGCCCGCGCGCGCGCCGCGGCGGAGCGGGCCGCGGCGGAGCAGGGGGCCGCGGGGGAGCGCGCGGAGGGGGACGACGCGCCGGCGCCGGAGCCCGCGCGGCTCCTCGCGCAGCCGATCCCGCTCGGCCGCGTGGGGCGCGGGGCGATCGTGGCGGTCGACCGGCACCTCTACGCGATCGAGCGGCTCGCCTTCGTGATGCGGCTCGACGCGGTAGAGTGGTGGACGCCCACGCCCGCCTCGCGCGATTACGCGCGCGCCTGGCTGGTCTCGGGCTCTCCGTCCGGCAGGGCCGCCCCGGCGCGCCTCGGCGAGCTGCGCGCTCCCCGCGACGGCGGGAGCGCGAGCTCCTGCGGCGAGGCGTGGATCTACGTCGACCGCGCGACGGGCGAGGCCTTCCTGCAGGGGTGGTGCGAGTGAGCGCCGGCGCCTCGGTGCCGTTCGCGGAGCTCTGCGGCCGCTCCTGCTTCTCGTTCCTCGAGGGCGCCTCGCATCCCGAGGAGCTCGTGCACCGCGCCAAGGAGCTCGGCCTCGAGGGGCTCGCGCTCTGTGATCGCGACGGGATTTACGGCAGCGTCCGCGCGCACACGGCGGCGAAGAAGGTCGAGCAGCGGGTGATCGTCGGGGCCGAGCTGACGATCGGCGCGACGCGCGCGGCCGTCGAGCGCGCCGCGCGCGCGCCGGAGGTCCAGCCCTCGGTGGTCCTCCTGGTCGAGGACAGCGAGGGGTACGCGAACCTCTGCCGGCTGCTCACGCTCGCGCACGCCGATTGCGAGAAGGGGACGGCGAGCATCTCGGCGGAGGCGATCGCGGCGGCGCCGCGGGGCCTGTCCGCGATCGTGCCGCTCGATCCGCTCGTGCCCGCGGCCGTCTCCGACGCGCTCATCGGCGCGCTGCGCGACGCGTTCGGCGAGCGCGCGCTCGTCGCGACCTGGAAGCACCTCGACCGCCGCGACGGCGAGCGGGTCGCGGCGGCCCTGGCGGCGGAGCGGCGCTACGGCCCCTGCGTCGTCGCGACCGCGCGCCCGCTCTACCACCACCCGTCGCGCAAGCCGCTCGCCGACGTGCTCACGTGCATCCGGACCAAGACCACGCTCGATCAGGCCGGGACGCGCGTCGCGCCCAACGCGGAGGCGTACGTGCGGTCCGGCGCGCAGATGGCGGCGCTGTTCCGCGATCATCCGGCCTGGGTCGCGCGCACGGTGGAGGTCGCCTCCCGCTGCCGCTTCTCGCTGGCCGAGCTCCGCTACAGCTTCCCGAGCGACGCCCTCTGCATGCCGGGGGAGACGTCGGATCAGGCGCTGCGGCGCCTGACCGAGGAGGGCTGCCGCGACCGTTACCCGGAGGGGACGCCGCCGCAGGTGCGCGCGCAGATCGAGAAGGAGCTCGCGCTGATCGCGAAGCTCGGCGTGGCGCCCTACTTCCTCAGCGTGCAGCAGGTCGTGAAGATCGCCCGCGCGCGGCAGATCCTCTGCCAGGGCCGCGGCAGCGCGGCGAACAGCGCGGTGTGCTTCGTGCTCGGCGTGACGGCGGTGGACCCGGCCCGGTCCAACCTGCTCTTCGAGCGCTTCCTGTCGGAGGAGCGCAACGAGCCGCCGGACATCGACGTCGATTTCGAGCACGAGCGCCGGGAGGAGGTGATCCAGGCGATCTACGAGATGTACGGCCGCGATCGGGCGGCGATGGTCTCGGAGGTGATCGCCTACCGCGGGAAGAGCGCGCTCCGCGAGGTGGGCAAGGCGTTCGGCTTCTCGGCGGATCAGGTCGACAGGCTGAGCGGCCTCGTGCTCCACCACGAGGCGGACATCACGGAGCAGCGGGTGAGCGAGGCGGGCCTCGATCCGGACGACGTGCGCGTCCGGCAGGCCGTCCTGATGGCGAGCGCGCTGGAGGGCTTCCCGCGCCACCTCTCGATCCACGTCGGCGGCTTCGTGCTGTCGTCGGAGCCGCTGCACAAGGTGGCCCCGGTCGAGCCTGCGCGGATGGAGGGCCGCACGGTGATCCCGTGGGACAAGGACGACCTCGACGATCTCGGCTTCTTCAAGATCGACGTCCTGGCCCTCGGCATGCTGACGGCGATCCGCAAGGCGCTCGCGTTGATCCACGCAGATCGGTACGCCGAGCTCGCGGGCCGGCCGGCGGACGCCGCTCGCGACGCTGTGGACGCGGACCGCTCGGTCCAGGCGGCTCGCGACGCTGCGTCCGCGGGTCCCTCGGTCCACGCACGCCGAGGCGCGTTCGATCCGATCGCGGCGCTCGCGCAGATCCCGCCGGAGGACCCGGCCGTCTACGAGGCGATCGGCCGGGCCGACACGGTGGGGGTGTTCCAGATCGAGAGCCGCGCCCAGATGGCGATGCTCCCGCGGCTGAAGCCGAGCAAGTTCTACGACCTGGTGATCGAGGTGGCGATCGTGCGTCCCGGGCCCATCCAGGGCGGGATGGTGCACCCCTACCTGCGCCGGCGGACGGGGCAGGAGCCGCCGGTGTCCCCGCACCCGTGCCTGGATCCCATCCTGGAGCGCACGCTCGGCGTGCCGCTCTTCCAGGAGCAGGTGATGCAGATCGCGATGGTCGGCGCTGGCTACACACCGGGCGAGGCCGATCAGCTGCGCCGCGACATGGCGGCCTGGAAGAAGCACGGGCGCCTGGAGCGGCACCGCGGGCGGCTCATCCAGGGCTTCGCCGAGCGGGGGATCTCGGCGAAGTTCGGGGAGATGCTCTACCAGCAGATCCAGGGCTTCGGCGAGTACGGCTTCCCGGAGTCGCACGCGGCGAGCTTCGCGCTGCTCGTGTACGCGTCGGCCTGGCTCAAGGTCCACCACCCGGCGGCGTTCACCTGCGCGCTCCTCAACGCGCAGCCGATGGGGTTCTACAGCCCGTCGGCGCTGGTGCAGGACGCGCAGCGGCACGGCGTCGAGGTGCGCCCGGTGTGCGTGGTGCAGAGCGCGTGGGACGCGACCCTCGAGCCCGGCGAAGGGCCCTCGGCGGCCCCGGCGCTGCGGCTCGGCATGCGCCTTGTGAAGGGGCTCGGGGAGGCGGCCGTGGCGGCGATCGTCGCGGCGCGCGAGGAGGCGCCGTTCACGGGTCTCCCGGATCTCGTGAGGCGCACGGAGCTGAAGAAGAACGAGGTGGAAGCGCTCGCCGAAGCGGGCGCGCTCGCCGCGCTGGTCCCCGCCCGGAGAGAGGCGCTCTGGCGGGCGCGCGCGCCCCGCGTGGACGGGTTGTTCGACGGCGTGCCGATCGAGGACGACAGCGACGTCGGGCTCCCCCCGCTCAGGCCGCTGGAGCAGCTCGCGCTGGACTACGGGCGCGTGGGCCTGTCGCTGCACGACCACCCGATGCGGCACCTGCGGCCGGCGCTCAAGCGGCGGCGCGGGGCCGGGCGCGTGCGGACCGCCGAGGAGATCAAGGCGGCGCGCAACGGGGAGAGCGTGCGGGTCGCCGGGATGGTGGTCGGCCGCCAGCGGCCCGCGACGGCGAGCGGCGTGACGTTCGTGACGCTCGAGGACGAGACCGGCGTGGTCAACGTCATCGTCCAGAAGCAGGTCTTCGAGGAGCACTACCAGGTGGCGCGGCACGCCGCGCTGTTGCTCGTCGCCGGGCGGGTCGAGCGGCAGGGCGAGGTGATCCACGTGCTCGCGCGCGAGCTGGAGCGGCTGGAGCTGCCGAACGACGAGGAGATCACGCTGAAATCGCGCGACTATCACTGAGGGCGCCCGGAGGCGTACGCCCCGGCGGCGCGCGAGGAGCAGCGCGCGCGCCTCAGGGCGCGGCGACGACCTCGTCGACCAGCGAGAGCAGCGTCGCCGCGTCGAACGGCTTCAGCAGCAGCCGGGCGTCGACCTGCTGCAGGAACGCTTTGCTGCGCTCCGTGAAGGCGCCGCCGGTCAGGAACACGACCCGGCGCTGCTGCTCGGGCGCGTGCTCGGCGAGCGACGCGTAGAAGTCCATCCCCGTCATGTCGGGCATCATGAGATCGCACAGGATGGCGTCGTAGCGCTCCCCGGCGCGGATCCGGGTGAGCGCGTCGCGCGCGCTCGCGGTCGCGGTCGTCTCGTGCCGCGGCTCGAGCGTCCCCGCGATGGCGCGCGTGAGCATCGGCTCGTCGTCGATGATGAGGACCCGCTGTCGCGACGCCGCCTGCGGCGCGGCCCCAGCGAGCCTGCCGCCATCGCGCCGCCCGCTCGGCGCGCCGGAGCCGGCGTCCGCCGCGACCCGCGCCTCGGCGGACGTGGCGGCGGGGAGGGCGACGCGGAACGTGCTCCCCTGACCGGGGCGGCTCTCCACCTCGATCCGACCCCCCAGCGCCGCGACGATGGCGTGGCAGATCGCGAGCCCGAGGCCGAGCCCTTCGCCCTCTTCCTTGCTCGTGTAGAACGGCTCGAAGATCCGCTCGAGCGACTCGGGCGCGATCCCGGCGCCGGTGTCGCGCACCTCGACGACGACCCACCCCTCGGCATCGCAGCGCGTCGAGAGCTCGATGACGTTCTGCTCGGCGAGCCCCTCCGGGATGGCCTGCGCGGCGTTCACGATGAGGTTCAGGAAGACCTGCGCGAGCCGCGGCTCGTTCGCCTCGACGGGCGGCACCTCCTGGAACCTCCGGACGAGGCGGGCGCGGTGCCGGATCTCGTTCATCGCCATGCGGACGCAGGTGTCGAGCACCCGCCTGGGGTCGACCGGCCCGCGGCGATCCTCTTCGGCGCGCGAGAAGCTGTGGAGATCGCGCACGATGAGCCGTACCCGCTCTGCGCCCTCGCGGGCGTCCTCGAGGAGGCTCAACACCTCGGAGAGCTCGCTCGACGGCCCGCGGCCGTCGGCGTGGGAGCGCGCCCACGGGCCGCTGCGCGGCATGCTGTTCCGCCGCTCCATCGCGCCCATGCGCCGGATGGCCGCGTCGACGTTGGTGATGACGAAGGCGAGGGGATTGTTGATCTCGTGGGCGACCCCGGCGGCGAGCGTGCCGACGCTCGCCATGCGACCGGCGAGGACGAGGCGGGCCTGCGTCTGCGCGAGCGCCTGGCGCGATGCGGCGTCGCGCGCGGCGCGCTCGCGGGCGAGGGCGAGCCGCGCCCGGGCGCCCGCGCCGTCGTCGCCCACGAGCAGGAAATCGCTCGCGCCCGCCGCGAGGAGCCCGTCGAGGTCCGCGTCGCGCTCGGCGATCGCGAGGAGGAACACCGCGTCGCCGCCGGGCTGCGCCCGCAGGCGGCCGCAGAACGCCGCGGCGCCGGCCGGGTCGCTAGAGTCGACGGCGAGCACCAGCGGCGGCTCGCGCAGGCACCGCGAGAGCGCGCGCTCGGGATCGGAGACGACGCAGACGTCCGGCACATGGCGTCGGATCAGCGCCTCGAATCGCTCGCTCGCCGCGGCGCGCCCGCGGAGGAGCAGGAAGGCGCCCGACTCAGCGCTGCCCATCGACGTCCTCTCCGTGTCCTTCGCAGGCCCTTTACCGCATCTCCATCCCGGCGTGCACGCAGGACATTCCGTCCCCCCGGTAGCTGCCGCGCTGCCGGCCCCTTTCGCGCCGTCTGCCCGGCGATCCGCTGGCCCGCCGCCGCCCCTGCGGTCGGCGCCGCCCGTCGCGCGGCGTCCTCGCCCGTCGCGCGGCGCTAACGAGGGCTCGCCGCCGCGTCGTCGTCCGGATCCCCGTCGTCGGCCACCCTCGACGCGCCGTCCGTGAGCGGCGGGTACAGGCTCTCGACGAGCTCCGCGGAGAGCCGCTCCGCGAGGCGCGCGTCCATCCGCGCCATCGCCTCGCGCAGCCGATCGATCTCCGCCGAGAGCGCCTCCTTCAGCGGCCGCCGCTGCGCCTCCTCCATCGCGGCGAGCTCCGACAGCGCCTCGTCGAGGTGGGCGCGCGCCGCCTCGTCCGCGCCGCCCGCGCCGGATCCCCGGAGCAGGTGCTCCGCGACGCGCACGCGCCCGCGGTAGCGCACCCGCGTCCGCTCGAGGAAGTCCCGGTACGGCTTCACGGCCCCGCTGAGGGCCTGCACCGCGGCCGCGAGCGCGCGCACCTCGCCCCGCAGCGCCTCGCGATCGGCATCGGCGAGCGCCGGGTTGTGCTCGACGTGGGCCTCCAGCGTGGCCAGCACTTCGCGGGCCCACCGCAGGTGCCGGAGCCCCGAGGCGCCGCGCGACAGGCGCCGCCCGCCCGCGTGAGGCCCCGCGCTCACGCCACCGCCGCCGCCGGCGCCGCCTCGCGCTCCGGCCGCTTCGCCGTCTCGTTGATCCGCACGCTGACGAGCTTCGAGACACCGGGCTCCTGCATCGTGACGCCGTACAGCACGTCGACCGACTGCATCGTGCGCTTGATGTGCGTGATGAGGATGAACTGCGAGTGGCTCGT
This sequence comes from Sorangium sp. So ce836, assembly GCF_028553905.1. Classification (NCBI taxonomy): domain Bacteria; kingdom Pseudomonadati; phylum Myxococcota; order Polyangiales; family Polyangiaceae; genus Sorangium; species Sorangium sp. So ce836. Next base: position 3,058,291 of record NZ_CP102233.1, read on the forward strand.
CATGCTCCGGATCGCCTCGTTGTAGCGGGCCACGTTCGCCTCATCGAGCGGCGCGTCGACCTCGTCGAGGATGCAGAAGGGCGACGGCTTGAACTGGAAGATCGCGAAGATGAGCGACACGGCGGTGAGCGCCTTCTCGCCGCCGCTCATGAGTTCGATGTTCCCGAGCTTCTTGCCCGGCGGCTGCGCCAGGATCTCGATGCCCGTCTCCAGCATGTCGTCGGGGTTCGTCAGCCTGAGCTCCGCCTGGCCGCCGCGGAACATCTTGGGGAACAGCGCCTTGAAGCGCGCGTTGATGCCGTCGTACGTCGTCTTGAAGAGCCGCTTCGACTCGCGGTTCATCTGGGCGATCGCCTTCTCGAGGTCGTCGAGCGCCTTCTCCAGGTCGGCCTTCTGGCTCGAGTAGTACGTGTACCGCTCCTCGGCCTCGGCGTGCTCGCGCACGGCGTCCAGGTTGACGGGGCCCATGCGGTCGAGCAGCTCCGTCAGCTCCTGGATGCGCGCGCGGTGCGAGGCGTCGACGGGCGGCCGCTTGTGGTAGTCGCCGACGACGCGGGCGAGCTCCAGCCCGCGGAAGCGCTCGCGCACCCCCTCGATGAGGTGGTTGTGCTCGACGCGCAGCCGCTCCAGCGCGAGCTCGTGCTTGCGGAGCTGCTCCGACACCTCGGCGAGCTCCTGGCGCAGCCCGCGCAGGTCGGCCTCGCGCCCCGCGTGCGCCTGCCGCGCCTCGTCCAGCGCGCGCCGCGCCTCGGTCAGCGTGGCCTGCGCCGCGTGCGCCTGGGCGACGGCGTCGACCAGCGCCTCGCGCGCGATCACGATCGTCGCCGCGGCCTTGCCGGCGCCGATCGCGCTCTCCGTCCGCTCCTGGTCGAGCCGGGCGATCCGGCCTTGCAGCTCGCTGCACGACCGCGTGAGCCGCTCGATCGTGCCCCGCGCCGCCGCGGCGCGCTCGCGCACGCGCGCGAGCTTCACCTTGCGCTCGGTCACGACCGACTGCTGCCCGAGCACCCGCTCGCGCCACTCGGCCGCCACCTGCTCGGCGTGCTCGAGGCCGGCCGCGGCCGCCTCGCGCGCCGCGCGCCCGGCCGCGAGCTTGTCGCGCGCCGCCTGCTGCTCGCTCCCGCCGGCGTCGAGGTTGTCGGCGAGGTCCTCGAGCTCGGAGCGCACCACGCCCTCGCGCTTCTGCGCCGCGGCGAGCTGCTCCTCCGCGCGGCGGAGGTCCTTCTCGGCCGTCACCAGCGCGAGCTCCCCCTCGTGCGCCTCGCTCCGCGCCCGCTCGAGCGCCGTCCCCACCTCGGAGATCCGCAGGCGGAGCTTCTGCTGCGCGTCGAGCAGCGCCGTCACCTCCTCCGACTTTGTCGCGACGAACTCGTGCAGCGCGCGCATCTCCCGCTTCTGCTCGATCATCCCGGCCGCGACCGCGTCGCCCGAGCCGCCGCTCACCACGCCGTCCTCGCGGATCACGGTGCCGTCGAGCGTCACGAGCGTGCACCCCGCGCCCTCGGCCGCGAGCCGCGCCGCGACCTCGGCGGTCGCGACGACCACCGCGTCCCCCACGAGCGCGCGCGCCAGCGCCTCGTCCTCGGGCGCGAAGACGAGCCGGTCCACGAGCGGCCCGAGCACCCCCTCGCCGCGCGGCGGCCGCCGCGCGGCGCCGGCCACGAACGGGGGCCGCGCCGCGATCACGCTGGCCCGCCCGCGGTTGTTCTTCGACAGGTCCGCGAGCAGCGCGATCCCGCGCTCGACGTCGCTCACGACCGCGCACTGCAGCCTGTCGCCGAGCAGCCCCGCGAACGCCGCGGTCAGCTCGGCCGGCGCCTCGATCCGGTCGGCCACGAGCCCGAGCAGCGCCGGGTCCTTCGTCTTGAGGAGGTTCTTCACCCCCGCGCCGACGCCCTCCAGCCGGGCGTGCAGCTCCTCGAGCGCGCGGAGCCGGTTGCGCCGCTGCCCGAGCTCGTTCTTCGCGTGCTCCACGGCGCGGTCGCTCGAGACCGCCTGCTCCCGCAGCGCCTTCATCTCCGCGTCGAGCCGCGACCGCTCCTCCGCGGAGAGCCGCTTCCCCTCGGCGAGCTCCGCCACGTTCCGCGTCAGCGACGAGCGCCGCCGCTCGAGCTCCTCCGACTCGTACATCAGCCGCCCGAGCTCGTCCTCGAGCTTCGCCCGCCGCTGGCTCATCTCCGCCATGCGCCGGTCGAACCCGGCGAGCGACGCCTCGGCGGCCGCGACCGCCGCCGTGGCCTCGGCGGCGCGCCGGCGGAGCGCGGCAACCTCGTGCTCGGCGGTGCGCTCGCCGTGCCGCAGCTCCTCGAGCCGCTCGTGCTGCTCGAGCGCGAGCTCGCTCTCGCGCGCCTCCTCTTCCTCGACGCCGGCGAGCTGCGCCTCGAGCTGCTCCTTCTCGGCCCTGAGCTCCGCGATCGTCTTCTCGAGCTCCCCCTGCTCCTTGGCCGCGCTGACGAGCCGCTCTTCCAGGTGCCGCAGCCGGTCGCGCGCCCGCGCGATCTCCGCCTCGTGGGTGCGCACCTGGTTGTCGGCGGCGAACGCCTCGTTCTGCGCGCGCTCGGCCCGCTCCTCGCAGGCGAGGGCCTCGAGCCGGGTGACCTCGATCTCGGCCTCGCGCGCGGCGAGCGCGGTCCGGGACGCCTGCTCGCGCTCGGCGTGCTCGGCCCTGCCGATCGACTCGCGCTGCGTCAGCACCGTGATCTCGAGGAGCTTGTGCGACGCCTCGTGGAGCACGAGGTCCTCCAGCTCCTTGCGGTAGTTCACGTACCGCTCGGCCTTCGCGGCCTGGCGCTTCAGGGACGCGAGGTTCCGCTGGATCTCGGAGACGATGTCCCCCACGCGGAGCAGGTTCTGCCGCGTCTGGTCCATCTTCTGCTCGGCCTGCTTCTTCCTGGCCTTGTACTTCGTGATGCCGGCGGCCTCCTCGATGAGCATCCGCCGGTCCTCCGGGCGCGCCGAGACGATGAGCCCGATCTTGCCCTGCTCGACGATGGAGTAGGCCTTCGTGCCGACGCCGGTGCCGAGGAAGAGATCGGTCACGTCCTTGAGCCGGACCTGGGTCTTGTTGATGAGGTACTCGCTCGTCCCGTCGCGGAAGAGCCGGCGCGTCACCGCGATCTCGGCGTAGTCCCGGTACTCGAGCGGCAGCTGCGACGCGGCCGTCGGCTCGCTGTTGTCGAAGGTGAGCGTCACCTCGGCCATCCCGTGCTGGGCGCGGGTCTCGGAGCCGTTGAAGATGACGTCAGACATCGACTTGCCGCGCAGGTGCTTGGCGCTCTGCTCGCCGATGGCCCACCGGATCGCGTCGACGATGTTCGACTTGCCACAGCCGTTCGGACCGACGATGCCCACCACGTCCGTATCGAAATGGACCACCGTCCGATCGACGAACGATTTGAACCCGCTGATCTCGAGCTTCCGAATGCGCATGGCGTCCCCGGGACCGGACGGGCGAGCTTAAACGTATCGTCACAGCACGCCACGTACCGTCACATCTGGCTTCCATCCCGGGTCTACGTGGGCTGGCGTCGCGCGGCAAGGCCGGATCCCGCCTCCTCGCGCGCCCATTGAGGACCAAGTCTTGCCCAGAACGCGACCGACGCGGATGGCGGGAACGACACAGAGGACGCGCTCGATGTGGCCTGCATTACGGCGCGACGGTGGGCGAGGGCATCGATCGATCGGCGCCCGTGATGCCATCCGAAATGCAGCGGACCGACGTCCGAAACGCGACGGGCGCTTTTGGCAGCCGCCTTGACAGGTGGCTAACGTAGCCATATCCCTCGCGTTGTTCCGAGGAGTAGAAACGCCATGCCCACGTACGAGTACGCCTGCACATCCTGCGCGCATGAATGGGAGGCCGAGCAGTCCATCAAGGAGGCGCCGCTCTCGGAGTGCCCGTCGTGCCACAACGCGACCGCCCGGCGGCAGATTTCGCGCGGCACGGGCTTCATTCTCAAGGGCGGTGGCTGGTACTCCGACCTGTACGCCTCGGGCTCGAACAAGCCGCCCGCGAAGTCGGAGAGCGGCTCGGGCAGCTCCTCCTCGGGGTCATCGGGGGCCTCGGGGACGAGCTCCGACTCCGGATCGAGCAGCTCCTCGTCGACGAGCAGCAGCAAGAGCGACTCCAGCGCGTCGTCCGCCTCCGCAGCGGCCTGACGCGACCCCGGCGATCCAAGGCGACGTGTGGCCAGCCGTGCGAGGTGCGGCGTCGCGGCGCTGCGCCCGGAGCGCTGCGAGTCCACCTGCGCCGGGGGCGGTGCTAGGGTGGCCGGGATGGATGAGAGAAAGCGACTTGAGGAGCTCCGCCGGCAGCTCACGGAGCTGGATCAAGAAATCCTACGAAGCATCGAGCGCCGGGCGCGCATCGCGCACGAGCTGGCCAAGCTGAGGACGGGCACGGCCCGGTTCGCTCCCACGGCAGACGCCGCCCATATCCAGGCGCTCGAGCGCGCCGTCACGCCGCCGTTCCCGCAGCGCGCCGTGCGGCCGATCTTCGTCGCCATCGACGCGGCCTCGCGCGCGTTCGAGCTCGCGCCCCGGGTCGCGTACCTGGGCGCCGAGGGCGACTTCGGCTGGACCGCGGCGCACGATCACTTCGGGGTCGGCGGCGAGTTCGTCCGCGCGGACAGCCCCGCCGCCGCCATCGAGGAGGTCGCGCGCTCGCGCGCGGACTTCGCCGTGGTCCCTTACGAGTCGCTCAAGGAGGGGCCGATCTTCCCGACGATCCAGGCGATCGGCGGCGCCGACCTCAAGGTCGTCGGCGAGCGCCAGCTGGTGCAGGCGCTCGACCTCGTGAACCGGACCGGCAACCTCGCCGACGTCGAGCGGGTGTACGCTTCGCCGCAGGACCACGTGGCCTGCGTGCACTACCTCGAGCTCCAGCACCCGCGCGCGCTGGTGCTCGACGTGCGCTGCCCGCAGGCCGCGTGGGAGCTCGCGGCCGAGAACGAGGGCAGCGCCGCCATCGTCCCCCGCGGCTTCAGCGGCGTGCCGGAGCTCCGGGTCGCCCGCGAGAACGTCGGCGACGAGGGCGAGCTCCGGATCCGTTACGCGGTGCTGTCGCGGCTCCCCGCGCCGCGCTCGGGCCACGACGCCACGGCGATCCTCTTCAGCGTCCACGATCGGCCCGGCGCGCTCCACGACATCCTCCAGCACTTCAAGGAGCGCAGCTGCAACCTCCGGCGGGTCCACTCCCGCCCCGTCCCCGGCGAGGGCTGGGACTACGTCTTCTACGTCGAGGTCAGCGGACACACGACCGATCGCGCGCTCGTCGCGGCGCTCGAGGGCGTGAAGCGCGAGACCAAGATGCTGAAGATCATCGGCTCCTTCCCCCTGGAGCGCCCCGACCCGCCGCACGAGCGACCTTGATGACGAACACGATGGTGCGGATGCTGCTGCATTCCCGGGGCGCCGCCGCCCTGCGCCGCGCGGCGGTCGCGCTGGCGATCGCGGCGCCCGCCGCCCCGGCGCTCGCCGGCTGCGGGGGCGCGGACGACAGCCTCGCGCTGGTCGGCGGCGAAAAGATCGACGCGACCGCGATCGATCGCGATCCTCTGGCCGTCCTGCCGAGCGGCGTGGTGATGCTCGGCTACCTCGACGCGGCGGCGATGTTCACCTCGGGCCTGGGCGGCGAGGTGAACCAGCTCATCACGAACCTGCTCCCCCTGGGCCCCGAGTCGAACTTCGTCCCGTCGCGCGACATCGTGAAGATCTACGGCGGGCTCTACGCGATGCAGGGCGCGGACTTCTGCGCCGTGATGCAGGGCAACTTCGACGTCGACGCGATCCGCCGCTCCGCCGACGCGAGGTCGGTCACCGTCATCGGCGCGCCGCTCGTGAAGACGCGCTACGCGGACAACGATCTCTTCACGGCCGGCAACGTGGGCTTCGTCGTGCTCACGCCGCACACGATCCTCACCGGCAACGAGACCGGCATGCGGCGGGCCCTCGACCGGCTCCGCTTCAGCGCGCTGAAGCGCTCCGTGCCCTCGTGGATGGTCGAGATGCTCGGCACGAAGAGCGCGTCGTTCGCCTTGGCCGGCGATCTCTCGAGCCAGCCCGCGGTCGCGTCGGCGGCGGGGCAGCTCCCGTTCCTCGCGGGCCTCCAGTACGTGCGCGTCATCGGCAACTTCCAGCCGCCCGGCGTCAACTTCGCCGGCGCCCTCACGTACACGGACCCGCAGAGCGCGGCGAACGGCGCGGTCGCGCTCCGCAACCTCGAGCAGATCGCCAGGATCGCGAGCCTGCTCTCGTCGTGGGGCTTCGGCTACGGCTCGATCCCGCCGATGCAGGTGGCGCAGCGCGAGAGCGACGTCGGGTTCACGCTGCCCCTCGGCGAGGGGATCGTGCGGATGCTCCTCCGCACGGCCGCCGATACGGCCAGGGCCGCGGCGCTCGTGCGCTGACTCATCCCTTGCGGAGCGGCGCGCGCGACGGCGGCGCCGCGCGCGCGGGGTCGTCCGGCCACGCGTGCTTCGGGTAGCGGCGGCGGAGCTCCTTGGCGATCGCCGGGTAGTGGCGCGCCCAGAACCCCGAGAGGTCGGTCGTGACCTGCACGGGGCGCTGGTTCGGCGCGCACAGGTGCAGCACGACGGGCACCCGTCCGCCGGCGACGCGCGGACCCTCGGCCATGCCGAAGAAGTCTTGCAGCCGGGACGCGAGCGACGGCGGCGCGTCCGCCGCGTACTCGAGGCGCGCCCGGCGGCCGCCGGGCAGGACGATCGACTCGGGGGCGAGCTCGGCGAGCGCTCGCGCCTGCGCGGGGCTCAGCGAGGCGCGCACGGCGGCCGCGAGGTCCGCGTCGCGGAGCTCGGCGAAGCTCCTCCGGCCCTCGCAGAGCGCCTCGAGCGCGGCGAGCACCGCGTCCTCGCCCACGTCGGGCAGCCCGGCGTCCGGGCAGTGCGCGCGCACGAACGCGACCCGGAGCAGCCAGCCCTCGAGCGCGTCGCCCTTCACGAACGCGCGCCACCCCTTCGCCTTCGCCTGCGCGGCGAGCTCCCGCGCCGCCGCCTCCGCGAGCGGCCCGACCGCGCTCGCGGCCGGCCGCGACTCGTCGAGCACGAGGCCGTCGTACGAGAGCCGGCGAACGACCTCGACGCGCTCCGCGGCGGCGTTCCACGTCGCCTCGGTCGTGTCCCGGATCGCGTCCGTGAAGAGGTCGAGCAGCCAGTCGGCCTCGATCGCGCTCGCCGACCGGACGACGGTGCGCGCCGAGCGCCCCTCGCTGCGCTCCTCGATGTCGACCGCGACGACGAGGTCGACCTCGTCGATCACGCTCGCCTCGGAGAGCGCGGCCGTCCCGCCGGCGGCCAGCACGACCTCGCGCCCGCTCCGCCCCGATGCGTTGGCCGGGCGGCGGAGGCGCCCCACCCGGTCCGGGTAGCCGGAGAGGATCGCGATGCGCTGCGCGATCTCGCGCTCCTCCGCGGTCTCCGGCGGCGCCGCGCCCCGGTGGTCCGCGAGCCGCGCGAGCTGCTTGCGCGTCCGCTCCACCGCGAGCGCGCGCGCCGGGTCGACGCCGAGCCAGCGCAGGCGGTCCGCCGCGAACCGCGCGCGGTCCGCCTCGTCGAAGGTCTGGAGCGCGGCGAGCAGATCGGAGCTGTGCCGCGCGTGCGCCGCCCGCGGGCCTTGGGGCGCGCCGAGGTCGCGCTCGGCGGCGACCGCCGCGAGGGTGCACCCGTCCTCGGCGATGCCGCGCCGCTCGGCCTCGACGATCATCCGCGCCTGCCGCGGGTGCGCCGGGAAGCGCAGCATCCGCCGGCCGATCGGCGTCACGCGCCGCCCCTCGTCGAGCGCGCCGAGCCGCACGAGCAGCGCCTCGGCCGCGGCGAGCCCGGCGGCGGGCGGCGCCTCCAGCCAGCCGAACCCCTCGAGATCCGTGACGCCCGCGGCGCAGAGCTCGAGCACGGTCTCCGCGAGATCGAGCCTCCGGATCTCGGGCGCCTCGTGCTCCGGCCGCGCGGCGAAATCTCCGCGCGTGTAGAGGCGGAGGCAGCGGCCCGGCCGGGTCCGTCCGGCGCGCCCCGCGCGCTGCGCCGCGGAGGCGCGGGCGATGGGCGCGACGCGGAGCGTGGGCAGCCCCGACCAGGGCGCGTGCGCGGCCACGCGCGCGAGGCCGCTGTCGACGACCGCGACGACGCCGTCGATGGTCACGGAGGTCTCGGCCACGTTGGTCGAGAGGATGACCTTGCGCCGGTCCGCGGGGCGCACCGCGCGGTCCTGCTCCGCCGGCGACAGCGAGCCGTGCAGCGGCAGGAGCAAGAGGTCGGCGCTCTTCGCGAGGGGCGCGCACGCCTCCGTCGAGCGCCGGATCTCCGCGGAGCCCGGCAGGAACACCAGCACGTCGCCGTCGAGCCCCTCGTCGAGGAGCTGACGCACGGACGAGGCGACCAGGCTCTCGAGCGTCCTGTCGCCCCAGTGCGCCGGAGCGCGGCGGTCGCCCGCGGCGCGGGTCGACGCGCTCACGCGGGCGGGCTCCAGGTGCTCGATCGCGACGTCGAACATCCGCCCCTCGGCGCGCAGGGTCGCGCAGCGCGGGGCCTCGGCGGTCGGCGCGCCGCCGGCGTCAGCCGCGGAGGTGGGCTGCGCCTCGCGCGCGCCCAGGAACGCCGCGATCGGCCCGGCGTCGAGGGTCGCGGACATCACGACGAGGCGGAGATCGGGCCGCGCGCCGCGCTGCAGCCGCCGGAGCAGCGCCAGCGCGACGTCGCCCGCGAGGTGCCGCTCGTGGAACTCGTCGAGCACCACGGCGCTGACGCCCCGGAGCTCGCGATCGACCAGGAGCCGCCGCGTCAGCACGCCCTCGGTCACGAAGCGGATCCGCGTGGCCGGGCCGGCGGCCTCTTCGAAGCGCATGGTGTAACCGACGGTCTCGCCCACGCGCTCGCCGAGCTCTTCGGCGACGCGGCGCGCGGAGAGGCGCGCGGCCAGCCGCCGCGGCTCGAGCACCAGGATCTCGCCGCGCTCGGCGAAGCCGGCGTCGAGCAGCGCGCGCGGCACGCGCGTCGTCTTGCCCGCGCCTGGCGGCGCCTCGAGCACCACGCTCGGGTGCGCGCGCAGGGCGGCGCAGAGATCGGGGAGGATCGGATCGATCGGCAGCGGCTGCATGGCTCCGGCGCTTCCCCCGCGAACGGCGCGGGGCCCCGGAGCCTAGCAACCCTTCGAGCGCGTGGACCTGTGATACTCGTCGAATCACCGTGAGCGCCTCGACCGATCCGACCTGCCTCTCCGCGACCGCGCTGTCCTCGCTCCTGGCCGCGCGCGAGGTCAGCTCCGAGGAGGTCACGCGGGCGCACCTCGCGCGCATCGAGGCGCTCGATCCGCGCCTCCGCGCCTTCACCCAGGTGCTCCACGACGAGGCGCTCGCGGCCGCGCGTGGGCTCGACGACGAGCGCCGTCGCGGGGAGATCCGCGGCCCGCTCCACGGGCTGCCGATCACCGTGAAGGAGTCGCTCGACATGGCCGGCATGGCCTCGACGCTCGGCGTCGCGTCCCGCAGGGGCCACCGGGCGGCCGGCGACGCGGGCGTCACCGCGCTGCTCCGCCAGGCCGGGGCCGTGATCCTCGGGCGCACGAACGTCTCGCAGCTGCTGCTGTACAACGAGACGCGCAACCCGCTCTTCGGCCAGACGGCGAACCCGTGGAGCCTCGATCACAGCCCGGGCGGCTCGTCCGGCGGCGAGGCCGCCGCCATCGCGGCGGGGATGTCGCCGCTCGGCATCGGCACGGACATCGGCGGCAGCATCCGCGTCCCCGCGCATTGCTGCGGGATCGCCGGCATGAAGCCCACGCTCGATCGCTGGACCAACCTGGGGAGCAACACGGCGCTGCTCGGGCAGGAGGCGATCCGCTCGCAGGTCGGGCCGATGGCGAGGAGCGCGCGCGACCTCGCGCTCGTCATGTCCGAGCTCGACCCCGCGACCATGGCCGCGCTGGACGTGCGCGTGCCGCCGTTCCCGTTCGCCGAGCCGGCGAGCGTCGAGGTGGTGCGGCTGCGCGTCGGGTTCTACTGCGACGACGGGCTCGTCCCTTCGTCGACCGCCGTCGCTCGCGCCGTCGTGAAGGCGGCGTCGGCGCTGCGCGCGCGGGGCGCCACGGTCGTGCCGTTCACGCCGCCCGGCATCCTCGACGCGGTCTACGGGTACTTCGCCGCGCTCTCGGCGGACGGCGGCGCGACGGCGATGTCGCTCCTCCAGGGCGGCGGCGCGGCCGACGTAGACGTCTCGCTCCGCTCGCTCCGCGCGATGGCGTCGCTCCCGCCGTTCGCGCGCCGCGCCGCCGCGCGCATCGCCGGGCTCGCGGGCGAGCGGCGGCTGCAGCGCCTCCTCGAGGTCACCGGGCCGAAGTCCGTCGCCGAGCTCTGGCGCGTCACGCACGCGCTGCGCGAGGCGAGGGCCGCGATCGCGTCGGCGATGCGCGCCGAGTCGCTGGACCTGCTGCTCTGCCCGCCGTACGCCACGCCGGCGCTGCCCCACGCCGCGTCGCGCGACTTCGTCCTCGCGGGCAGCGCCGCCATGCTCTGGAACCTCGCGCAGTTCCCGGCCGGCGTCGTCCCCGTGACCCGCGTGCGCGCCGCCGAGGCGCGCCGCGAGCGGCCGCGCGATCGGCTGGAGAAGCGGGCCGCCGACGTCGACGCGAAGAGCGAGGGGCTGCCCGTCGGCGTGCAGGTGGTCGGCTTGCCCTTCAGCGATCACGTGGTGCTGGCCGCGATGATCGCCATCGAGGACGAGCTCGCCGGCGAGCCGGATCGGCCCGTCACGCCCGTCTCACCGCCCCCGCTCGCCGGATGACGCCGTGAGCCCCGGGTGCCGGGTGGCGTGAGCGACACCGGGACGCGATGGCGGGGCCACGCCGCCGTTGCTCGGCGCGTCCACAGTCGACGAGAACTGAAGCCCTACAAAGCCGAAAGGTCCGCCGGAGAATCCTCTCCGCCGGACCAGTCGGGGCGAGTGGATTCGAACCACCGACCCCTTGACCCCCAGTCAAGTGCGCTAACCAGGCTGCGCTACGCCCCGAGCCACTCCGCCGCCTCGTTTCGGTGCGGAGCGAGGCGCACCGTAGTCGAAGCCTTGGGAATTGCAAGGGCATCGCATCGCAGATCGAAGACTCGCTCCGGACGGGGCGTCCGGCGCCGTCCGGAGCCGGGCGCGCGCCGCCGCCGGCTCGGCGAGAACGCGTCGCTTTCGGCGCGGACGCGGACGCGGGGGCGCTGTCGCTCAGCGCGAGCGCGCGGGCGCGCGGTCGTTCAGCGCGAGGTCGTTCAGCGCGAGCGCGCGGGCGCGCGCTCCGGGCGGCGCGGCGGCATGGCGCGGAGCGCGGCCGCGAGGCTCTCCGCGGTGCCTTCCACGACGAGGATCCCGTCGTCGTCCCCGGCCCACGCGACGACGTCGCCGGCGTCGCACGCGATGACGGGCACGCCGAGCGCGCGCGCCTCGCGGATCACCGTGGGGGCGGCCTCGTGCGACGAAGGGTGCAGCAGCACGTCGGCCGCGCCGATCCACGCGAGCGCCTCGGTCCGCGGGAGCGTGCCCGTGAAGCGCACCGCCGCGCCATCTTCGCCGTACGAGCGCACCGCGGCGCCGCGGTGCGCGAGGCGCTCGAGCGCGGCGCGCTCCGGGCCGTCGCCGACGACGACGAGCCGGAGCCCGGCGCCCGCCGCGCGCGCCGCCTCGATCGCGAGCTCGACCCGCTTCGTCGGGATCAGCCGGCACGCCACGACGGCGAGGCGATCGCCGGGGCGCTGGACGAGCTCGCTCCGGAGCGCGGCCGCGCGCTCGGCGACGGGCGGCAGATCGATGGCGGGCGGCGCGACGCGCGAGGCGGAGGCGAGCGCGCGCGCCTGCTCCGGAGCGAGCGCGGCCGCGAGTGCGTCGCGCAGCGCGCGCGCGGCGAAGACGAAGCGCGCGTCGCGGCGGAGGAGCGCGCCCATCACCGCCGCGCGCGCGGCGCGCGGCGCGCCGAGCAGGAGCCGCACGTCGGCGCCGTGCGCGTGCACCTCGAGCGGCGCGCGCGGCAGGGCGAGCAAGAGCGGCCACGCGCAGGGAACGATCCAGTGCGCCACCGCGCGGTCGACCGGCCCGAGCCGGCGCAGCCGCCGGAGCGCGGCGGCCGCGAACGGACCCGCGGAGAGCAGCCGGAGCGGCGACTCGCGCGCGCGCGCCACGGCGCCCGGCCACGCGAACAGCGCGCCCCCGCCTGCCCGATGGACGACGAGATCGCCGTCCCGTGAGGGTGGGTCGAGGACCGAGCCCCCGGCCGCGATCACGTGGACCTCGGCGCCGCGGCGCGCGAGCGCCCGCGCCGACGAGCGCACGAAATGGCCCGACGGATCCTCGTCGCTGATCGGATAGGACGTCGTCATCACGACGGCGCGCATCGGGACCTCTGGAGCGGGGGCGCAGCGAGCGCCGCCGTGGCACAGACGCGCGCAACCCGGGGCGCGTCGCGCCGCCGAGGCGGCTCTGGGACGAAGACAAAAATGACAAGACGCAGAGCACGCGGCGGAGGCTCGATTCAAGCGTCCGCGCGCGTCTTCTGCGTCTTGGCGGGGTGCCCTTGCGCGAGGGGCGGTCGCGCTAGGCGACCATGTCCATCTTGGACCGCTTCCGGCGGCGGCGAGCGGCCTCGGACGCCTTCTTCCGCCGCTTCACGGACGGCTTCATGTAGTGCCGGCGCCGCTTCAGCTCGCGGAGGATCCCCTCGGCGGCCATCTTCCTCTTGAGGTGTTTGATGGCGCGCTCGATGCCCTTGTCGCCCACGGCGACCTCGAGCGGTTTGCACTGAATGGCGTCGGTCGGCATGTCTTGCAGCGTCCTCTTTTGCTGGAAAAAAACTTGCCCCGTTGGCGGGCGAAAATGCAAGCCGGCGGGGGCCGGCGGCGCGGGGCGCGCACTATGACAGAGGCCCTCCGGCCTCGCAAGAGCCAACCCCGGCCGCACGGCGCGCTACGCCGCCACGCGTCGTCCGGGCTGGACGCGGCAGATCTGCCCGATCCGACCCGGATTTGCCAGGCTCATCTGCCGTGATTATTAGGACTTGCAACTGAGAAACTTTCTAAGTATCACTCTCGCTGTGGCCGCCTCGCGAACACCTGCCGCCAAGGGGCCTGCGCCCCGCGACGCCCGGGGGCGCGGAGCCGGCTTCGAGCGCGAGGGGCTCGAGGAGGATGCGCGGGTCGCGTCGATGCTGGCCTGCGTGCGCTCCTCGGGGCTCAAGCTGACGCCGCAGCGGCTGGCGATCGTGCGCGAGCTCGCGGCCGATCCCACGCACCCGACCGCGCAGGAGCTGTTCGAGCGGCTCCGGCCGGCGCTGCCGACGATGAGCTTCGCCACCGTCTACAACACGCTGGACGCGCTGGCGTCGGCGGGGTTGTGCGTCGCGCTGTCGCTGTCGCCCGGCGCCTCGCGCTTCGATCCGAACATGGCGGCGCACCATCACGCGGTCTGCGATCGCTGCGGGCTCGTCCGCGACGTGCCGTGCGAGCCCTCGGGCGAGCGCCCGGACGAGATCGCCCCCGCGCCGCTCGCGGCCGCCCCCGGCTTCGAGGTCCGCGCCGTGGAGCGGATCTACCGGGGGCTCTGCGCGGCCTGCGCGAAGGGCGGGCAGGAAGACGAGGGCGCGCAGGCAGCGGCGCGCGACGCCGGACGCAGCGAGGAACACAGTCGACTCCGCCCCGCAGGGGCTCCACGGGCGCGGCGCCCCGAACGTGGCTAGCAGAGCCTCCGCGCCGCCGAGCTGACCTGCGCGGCACCAGGGATCCATCGTCCCAGCCGTTCAACCAAGGAGAGCGAACACCATGACCACCAAGCAGCTTACGGGCACGAAGACGCACCAGAACCTGAAGGACGCGTTCGCCGGGGAGTCGCAGGCCAACCGCCGCTACCTGTACTTCGCAAAGGTCGCCGACGTCGAAGGCCGCCCCGACGTCGCGGGTCTCTTCAAGGACACGGCGGACGGCGAGACGGGCCACGCGCACGGCCACCTCGACTACCTCCGGCAGGCCGGCGACCCGGCGACGGGCCTGCCGATCGGCAGCACGGAGAAGAACCTGAAGGCCGCCGTCGCCGGCGAGACCCACGAGTACGAGACGATGTACCCGGGCTTCGCGAAGGAGGCCCGCGAGGAGGGCTTCGACGACATCGCCGAGTGGTTCGAGACGCTCGCCAAGGCCGAGAAGTCGCACGCCGGGCGCTTCCAGAAGGCGCTTCAGTCGCTCGACTTCTGATCTCGACCGATGCGTGAGCGCGAGCGCCCCGGATCGCGCCGAGCCGCCGGCGGCTCGACCCGGGGCGCACGCGCCGCCGCTGCCAGCGCGGCCCGTCCGGCGCCGCGCCGCGCGGCCAGCCGCCCCTTCGCCCCGTACTCCCAGACGATGTTGAGAGGAACCGACCCGTGAGCGTCATTCGGCGTGCACCAGACCGTCCGCCGGCGACATCGCCGAGCGACGAGCGATATCTCGATCCCCGCGACCTCGAGGCCGAGCTGCGGCGGACGTTCCAGATCTGTCACGAGTGCCGCATGTGCGTCGGGTACTGCGGCTCGTTCCCCGAGCTCTTCGCCCGCGTCGACAGGGACATCGAGGCCGGCGTCGCCGAGGGCGCCGAGGCCCTCACCTACGACGACTTCAAGGCCATCGGCGACGAGTGCTGGCAGTGCAAGCTCTGTTACATCAAGTGCCCGTACACCGCCGACGAGCACGCCTACGAGCTCCTGGACTTCCCGCGCGTGCTCGCGCGCGAGCGCGCGGTGCGCGCCCAGCGGGAGGGCATCCCGCTCGTCGACAGGATCCTCGGCGAGCCGCAGCTCATCGGCGCGCTCGGCTCCGGCCCCGCCGCGCCGCTCGCGAACCTCGTGCAGGCGAGCCGCCTGCTGCGCAAGGTGCAGGAGAAGGTGACGGGGATCTCGTCGGAGTTCCCGCTCCCGGAGATGGCGCGCAAGCCGTTCTCGTCGTGGTTCGCGGAGCACAGCGCCGCGGCGGACGCCGGCGAGCAAGGCTCCGTCGTGCTCTTCGCGACCTGCTACGGCGAGTTCAACACGCCCGGGGTCCCCGAGGCCGCGGTCCGCGTGCTCGAGCACAACGGCTATGCGGTGCACGTGCCCGGCTGCGCCTCCCCGGACGATCCGCAGGACGCCCCGGCCGACGCGCTGACGTGCTGCGGGATGCCGAACCTCGACGGCGGCGATCTCGAGGCGTTCACCGCGAAGGTGAAGCAGAACGTCGCGCTGCTGCTCCCGCACGTCCGCAGGGGCAGGAAGATCGTCGTGGTCGGCCCGACGTGCGGCTACACGATGAAGAAGGAGTGGCCCGAGTACCTGCAGACGGCGGAGGCGCGCGAGGTCGCGGCCGCGACGGTCGACATGATGGAGTTCCTCGTCCAGCTCGGGCGCGAGAAGAAGCTCAACCGCGAGTTCAAGCGGGGGCTCGGCACGATCGCGTACCACGCCGCGTGCCACCTGCGGGCCCAGAAGATCGGCTTCCCCGGCGCCAGGGTGCTCGGCGTCGTGCCCGACACCGAGGTGCGCGTCGTCGAGCAGTGCTCGGCCGTGGACGGCACCTGGGGGATGAAGGCGGCGCACTACGAGACCGGCCGCAAGTACGCGTCGAAGCTCGTGCGCGGCGTCGCGGGCGCGGACGTCATCGTCAGCGACTGCACCCTCGCCGGCCTCAGGATGGTCAAGGAGAACGGCGCGAAGGTGCTGCACCCGGTCGAGGCGCTCGCCCACGCGTACGGGCTCGGGCCGACGTCGTACATCGAGCCGAAGTCGTGAGGGACACGTAAGGAGACGTGAAGGAGACGTCGAAGAGAGGAGCCGTCATGCGTCCCATCGATCGCAACGAGGTGCTCGGGATCGGCGAATATGAGGCGATCCGGGAGCGATTCCGCAGCCGCATCATCGAGGAGAAGCGGCCCCGCCGCGTGCGGATCGGAGACCACCTGACCGCGGTGTTCGAGAACCGCGACTCCGTACTGTTCCAGATCCAGGAGATGCTGCGCACCGAGCGCATCACGAGCGAGAGCGGCATCCTCCACGAGATCGAGACGTACAACGATCTCATCCCGGGGGAGGGGCAGCTCAGCCTGACGCTCTTCGTCGAGATCCCCGACCGGGCGCTGCGCGACCAGATGCTCGTCGATCTGGTCGGGCTCGAGGACACCGTGACGCTCGAGGTCGACGGCGTCGCCGCGAAGGCGCGCGGCAAGCGCGACGCGACGGTCCTGGAGGACCGCACGACGGCGGTGCACTACCTCAAGGTGGATCTCCCGGCCGAGGCGCAGGCCGCGATCAAGGCCAGGAAGGCGACGGTCTCGCTCGTGGTCGCGCACCCGCGCTACTCGGTGAAGGCGCCGCTCGGGAGGGCGACCCTGGAGAAGCTCGCCGAGGACCTCTCCTAGCCGCGATGATCTCCCTCGATCGCCCGATCAAGTTCGAGGACGTCGACGCCGCGAACATCGTCTTCTTCGCGCGCTTCCTCAGCTACGCGCACGAGGCGATGGAGCGGTTCTTCGCGCCGCTCGAGGGAGGCTACGCCCGGCTCATCCTCGAGCGGCGGATCGGGCTGCCGGCGGTGCGGGTCGAGGCCGACTACGCGGCGCCGGCGCGTTACGGCGAGGCGCTCCGGATCGAGACGTCGGTCGTCCATCTCGGCAGGCGGAGCGCCACGTTCCGGTACCGCATGGTCCGCGCTCACGACGGCGTGCTGTCGGCCGAGCTCCGGCACACGGTGGTGACCACCGATCTCGTGCAGCTGGTGTCGGTCCCGATGCCGGACGACGTCCGGGCTTTGCTCAGCGTCCACCTCGAGCTCGAGCAGGCGCCTGCCGGCGCCGGTCAACGGGCGTGAGCCCGCGGCCGGCGCGCCCGCGCGCGCGGGCGCGCAACGCGGAGGCGACGCCACGGACGCAGATCAAGCGGCGGGTCGAGCTGACGCTCCTCCGCGACAGGGCCCACTACGACGCGCTCGTGATGGGCGCGGTCGCGAACGCGCGCGTCTCGGTGTGGATCGCGACGGCCAACGTGAAGGAGCTGCGCGTCGAGGCGCCCATCGGCTCGAGGGCGCGGGCGCGCGGCCGGTACATGTCGTTCCTCGACCTGCTCGACGCGCTCGCCGCCCGCGGGGTCGAGCTGCGCCTGCTGCACGCCGGCGTCCCGTCGCGCGCCTTCCGCGCCGAGCTCCGCCGCCGGCCCCGGCCGCCGATCGAGATGCGGCGCTGCCCGCGGGTGCACCTGAAGATGATCGCCGTCGACGGCGCGCTCCTGTACCTCGGCTCCGCGAACCTCACCGGCGCCGGGCTCGGGGCGAAGGGCGAGGGGCGGCGGAACTTCGAGGCGGGCGTGCTCACGGACGACGACCTCCTGCTCGACGAGATGCAGGCGACGTTCGAGGCCATCTGGACGGGCGCCGAGTGCAAAGGCTGCCGGCTCCGGCCCCTCTGCCCGGGGCCGCTCGACGAGATCGACAAAATCCCGTTGCGCTAGCGGCCGCGATGACCGATGAGCAGCGCATGACCATCGCGGCGCTGGACCCTGCCGATCTGGATCGTGTCGCTGAAGCCGCGCTCGCGCGCATCGACAGCGGGATGTTGCTCGGGCTCGGCTCCGGGCGCACGGCCGAGGCGTTCATCCGGCGCCTCGGGGAGCGCGTCCGCGGCGGCCTCCAGATCCAGGGCGTCGCCACGTCGGAGCGCTCGGCGGCGCTCGCCCGCCGCGAGAACATCCCGATCTTGCCGTTCGAGGAGGTCGAGCGCCTCGACGTCGCCGTCGACGGCGCCGACGAGGTGGCGCCCGATCTCGGCCTCATCAAGGGCCTCGGCGGCGCGCTCCTCCGCGAGCGCGTGGTGGCCTACGAGGCCGCGCGCTTCATCATCCTCGTGACCCCCGAGAAGCTCGTCGAGAAGCTCGGCTCACGCGTCCCCGTCCCGATCGAGGTGGTGCCCTTCGCGAGCGCGTCGGCCGCGCGGCACCTGGTGGCGCTCGGGGGCAAACCGGCGATCCGCAAGAACGCGGACGGGTATCCATTTCAGACCGACAACCACAACTGGATCCTCGACACGGCGTTCGGCCCGATCGACGCCCCGGCGGCGCTCGACGCGCGAATCCGCAAGATCCCCGGGGTCATGGACACGGGCCTGTTCCTCGACATGGCGACGCTCGTGCTGGTGGCTGAGGCGGGCGCCGTCCGCGAGCTCCGCCGGCAGCGCTAGCTCGTCGGCAGCGCCGGGCAGCCCTGCAACATCTCCCGCGCACCGCGGGCGCGGGCTCGTGATGGACGCGGCGCTAGAACACCGATCACGCTGATCGAGCGAAAGATTAACCGGCAAGATGCCAAGAAAGGATTCTCTTCTTGGCGTCTTGCCGGTTCGAAATTCTGCGCTTTTCAGGCAGATTCAACCCGTTCGTCGCTCTAGCGCGCGTTCCGTTCCAGCCTGCGGGCCAGGTCGTCGAGCGCGAGGTTGCCCGGGGCGCCGAGCGACACGCGCGTGCGGAGGCTCGCCTCCGCGTCGCCGGCGGGGAGCGCGGCGATCTCGGCCGCGACCTTCCGGTAGGCCTCGCGGAACGGGACGCCCTGCACGGCGAGCTCGACGGCGCGATCGGTCGCGAAGCACTCGGGCGTGATCGCCCGGGCCATGCGCTCGCGATCGAAGGCGAGCCCCTCGACGAGCCGCGGCAAGAGGCGCGAGGTCGCGAGCGCCTCGTCGAGGCCGCGCATCGTGGGGCCCTTCGTGAGCTGCAGATCGCGGTGGTAGCCGGACGGGAGCGCCACGAGCGACTGCACCTCGGCGAGCGCCCCCTGCACGACGGAGCACGCCGCGCGCATGAGCTCGACCACGTCGGGGTTGCGCTTCTGCGGCATGATCGAGGAGCCGGTGGTGAACGCCTCCGGGAGCCGGATGAACGCGAGCTCGCTCATCGCGAACAGGCTGAGATCCCACGCGAGCCGGCGGATCACGGCGACGACCTGCCACGCGGCCGCGAGGATCTGCGCCTCGATGATGCCGCGCGACGTCTGGGAGGCCAGCGGGTTCAGGGCCACGCCGGCGAACCCGAGCTCGCGCGCGACGCCGACGCGATCGAGCGGCAGGTTCACGCCGAAGCCGGCGGCGCCGCCGAGCGGACACCGATCGACGAGCCCCCGCGTCGCGCGGACGACGTCGACGGCGTCGGCGAGCCCCTCGACGAACGAGGCGGCCCAGTAGCCGACCGACGACGGCACCGCCCGCTGCAGGTGCGTGTAGCCGGGCATCGGCGTGTCCGCCTCGCGCCGGGCGAGATCGAGCAGCGCGCGGGCGCCGGCCGCCGCGTGCTCGGCGAGCTCGTCCAGGGCGTCGCGCTCGTAGAGGCGCATCGCGACGAGCACCTGGTCGTTGCGGCTCCGGCCGGTGTGCACCTTCTTGCCCGCGTCGCCGATGCGGGCCACCAGCGCCGCCTCGATCGCGCTGTGGCCGTCCTCGTCGTCCTCGGTGAGCCGCAGCTCGCCGGCCTCGTTCTGCGCCGTCAGCGCCTCGAGCTCGCGGACGAGCGCGTCGCGCTCCGTCTCGCTGAGCACGCCGATCCGCGCGAGCCCGCGGACGTGCGCGATCGTGGCCCGCAGGTCGTAGGCGAGCAGGCGCTGATCGAGCTGCCAGTCGTCGCGCGAGGTGTACCGCAGCATTTGGGCGTCGGTCGCGCCCCCTTTGTCCCAGAGTCGTACGCTCATTCAGCTCCCTAGGCTCTCGTCCACGAGAGCACGGATCTCCGCAAGCTTCTTCGCCTTGCCCTCATCCAACGATCGCGGCTTCGCCGCGCCGGCCGCGGGCGCGAGATCTCGCTCGAGCTCGCGCAGCTCGTCCTCAGCCGTCCGCGCCGGCCGGCGCTTGCCGAGGCCGAGCGCGCGGGCGAGCCAGCTCCTCGACTCGCCGAGCGCGTAGTCGTCCGCGGCGATCCGATCCGGGGCGGCGCGCAGCATGCGGACGAGCGCGATGTTGGAGCTCGCCCAGACCGCCGACTCGTCGAAGTGGGCGCGCGGCGTCACGTCGAGGTGCCGCGCGGCGGCCCGGTCGGGCACCTCGTGCAGCCGGCAGTAGACGGCGAGCGCGAGCGCGAGCTCGTCGACCGGCATCTTCGTCGCCGAGTGCACCTGCACGCCGCCGCAGCCCTTCGCGTACAGGTACGAGCCGTTCGTCACGAGGACGCCGAAGCCGAGCAGCACGGCGGCGAGATCCACGGCGGGATCGCGGTCCGGCGGCGCGAGCGCGCCGAAGGCGCCGGCCTCGCTCAGGAACATGAACGACACGGCGCGCACGAACGCCGTGGTGAGCACCGTCGGGTTGCGGAGCTCGCCCGCGGAGAGGGCGACCCGGTACCCGCCGTCGTCGCGCCGGGCGACCCGCTCGAGCTTCGTGTCGAGCGCCATCCCGCCGCACGCGCCGCTCGAGCAGCTCACGGTGCTGGCCTGCCCCTCCGGCGTGACCACCGCCAGATCCACCGGCAGATCCTGGAGCCCCGCGTGCTCTTGCACCCGCAGCATCAGGGCGGCCACCGTCTTCGGCGAGCCGTCGTAGGGGTCGGGGAAGAACTCGGCCGTCGGCTGCACCAGCCCGCGCACCGGCTCGGCGCCGTGCTGGAGGAGCGTGGAGGTCGTGCGAAGGATCCAGCGGATCTGCGGTTCGTCCGGGAGGTCCATGCGGCTAGTTTATGCCATGGCCGGGCGCCGGTCGCGCGGTCGCTGCAACAGGGCGGGGACCGGCGCCGGCGACCCGCGCCGGTGCGGAGCGCGGGGCGCGATTTTTGTCGATTTTTTGTCCATGCCACTTCCTTTTCGACGGCGGTCAGCGACCGCGTAAAGTTGTGCTCCCATGACGGAAGAGGCGAAGGACATCTCCGAGCGGAAAGCGGACCACATCGAGCTCTGCGCCACGGGGGATGTCGGATTTCGGGCCAAGACCACGCTCCTGGAGCAGGTCGAGCTGATCCACGACGCGCTGCCGGAGCTCTCTCTCGACGCGATCGACACCTCGGTGCTGCTGCTCGGCAAGCGGCTCCGCGCGCCGCTCCTCATCGCGGCCATGACCGGCGGGACCGAGCGCGCGCAGGCGATCAACCGGGAGCTGTCGCAGATCGCCGAGGAGCGCGGGTACGGCTTCGGCCTCGGGAGCCAGCGGGCGATGCTCAACGGCGACGCCTCCGCCTCGTACGAGGTCCGCGAGCGCGCCCCGACGACCCTCGTCCTCGGGAACATCGGCGCCGTGCAGGCGCGGTCGCTGTCGACCGAGGCGGTCGCCGAGCTCGTCGCGCAGGTCGGCGCCGACGCGCTCTGCATCCACATGAACCCCGCGATGGAGCTGGTCCAGCCCGGCGGCGATCGCGATTTCGCCGGCGCGCTGGAGGCGATGAGCCGGCTGGCGAACGGCCTCAGCGTGCCGGTCGTCGCGAAGGAGACCGGCTGCGGGATCGGCCCGGGGACCGCCTACCGCTTGATCCGGGCCGGCGTCCGGAACATCGACGTCTCCGGCGCCGGGGGCACGTCGTGGGTCGCGGTCGAGACGGCGCGCGCCAGCGGCGCGGCCCGCTCCCTCGGGGAGACCCTGCGCGAGTGGGGCGTCCCGACGGCCGCCTCGGTGCTCATCGCCCGCACCATCCGTCCTCGCTTCAAGACGGTCATCGCGACCGGGGGCATCACCAGCGGTCTTGACATCGCGCGGGCGCTCGCGCTCGGCGCGCATGCGGCCGGGATCGCGCGTCCGGTGCTCCAGGCCTTCGTCTCGGGGGGACGGGACGCCGCGGTGCGGTACCTGGAGAACATCGAGGCGGAGCTCCGGGCGGTCATGCTGCTCGTCGGGGCGCGCGACGTCGCGTCGCTCCGGAAGACGCCTGTGCTGCTCGGCCGGGAGCTGCGCCAGTGGACCAAGCTGTTGAAGCAGATGGAGAAGGCGTAGTCATGGAGGCGGGGGTGGGTGGGCCGGGAGGGCGGGGGTCCGGTCTCCGAGGTAGGGTGAGCGCGTCCGAGCCGACGTCATCGATGGCGGCCGGGGCGGCAAGGCGCCGGACGCTCGCCCCCTGGGTGGCGGGGGCGGGTCCGGGCGTCGCCGGCGGCGCGCGCTCGACGCTTCCGTCCGGTCAGCCCCGCATGATACGGTCCGAAGCTCTGGAGAACCCCGGGATAAAATGACGGAGAAAAAAGGGCGTCCGAGCGATCGTCCCCCCGAGGACCTGAAGAAGGAGCGTGATGCCTTCATTCAGCAGTTCTTCCGCAAGGGGGCGCAGCTGACCGAGGAGCTCCTCCGCGAGAACGAGCGCCTTCGTGACAAGATCACCGAGCTCGAATCGGAGAACGGCAAGCTGCGCGCACACCTCGCGAGCGACTCGGCCATCCGCGACCTGCTCCGCAAGATCGAGGAGCTCGAGCAGGAGAAGCGCGATCTCGTGACGCAGTCGGTGCGGATGGTGGCGGCGTCAGACCGCTTCAACAGCCGCTACTCGGAGGCGGAGGGCGAGCTCGCGAACCTGGCGAACCTGTACGTCGCGCTCTCGCAGCTGCACGCAGCGCGCAACGTGCGCCATGTCCTCCGCAACCTGAAGGAGCTCCTGGCGCAGTTCCTCGGGGCGGGCGCCTTCTCCGTGTACCTGGCGTCTCCCGATGGTAAGGAGCTCGTCTCGATCGCGAGCGAAGGCGTAGCCGTCGAGGAGATCGCGCGCATGCCGGTGACCGAAGGCGTCGTCGGCCAGGCATTCTCGAAGGGGGAAATCTTCTTCGACGAGACCAAGGACGTCTCCAAGGGGAGCATCGAGGATCCGGCGGCAGTGATCCCGCTCGACTTCAACGGGCGCACCGTGGGTGTCATCGCGATCTTCGGCACGCTCCCGCAAAAGACGGAGTTCGTGAACGTGGACACCGAGCTCTTCAAGCTCCTCGGGGCCCAGGCCGCCCCCGCCCTCATCAACGCGCGGCTCTTCACCGACGCCGGCCGGAAGGTGCCCGGCGTCCAGGCATTCCTGGACCTGGAGGACTGATCATGGCCGAGTACTCGTGTCTGATCGTTGAAGACTCGCCCATGATGCGGCAGCTCTTGGTCTTCGCGCTGGCGCGCGTGAAGAACCTCCGCGTCACCGAGGCGGATGATGGCGTCGACGGTCTCCGCAAGCTCGCCTCGACCAAGTACGACGTGATCATCACCGACATCAACATGCCGATCATGGACGGGCTCAAGCTCGTGAAGCGCGTGCGCACCGATCCGGTCCACAAGGACACCCCGATCATCATCATCACCACCGAGGGGTCTCAGGAGGATCGCCAGCGCGCGCTGCAGCTCGGCGCGAACGCGTACATCACGAAGCCCATCCAGGCGCCGCAGGTCATCGCCAAGGTCAAGGAGCTCCTCAAGATCGACTGAGGCGCGGGGCGGCGCCTCGCGCCGGGGCCGCGGCGCGCGCTCGCGGAGGCGGGCTGCCGCGGCGTTCGCTCGCGGCCGCGGAGGCGCGGCTGCCGCGGCGGCGCCGGCCGACCTGCCGCGCGCCCTGCGCCGGGCCTACGGCTTCGGGCCGAACTTCAGGAGCACGCGGTTGCGGCCGGTGCGCTTCGCCTCGTAGAGCGCCTCGTCGGCCGCCGCGATGAGCTGGAGCCCGCTCTCCACCGGGACCACGGGGTGCGCCGCCACGCCGACGCTGATCGTCGTCGGCACGCGGACGCCCTCGTGCTCGAAGACCGACCCCTCGATGAGCAGGCGCAGCCGCTCGCCGAGGATGCCCGCGTTCTCGAGCGCCACGCCGCGGCACAGGATGCCGAACTCCTCGCCGCCGTAGCGCGCGAACACGTCCTCGGTCCGCACCGTGTTGCTCGCGATCTTGGCGATCCGCGCAAGGACGTAGTCGCCGGCGAGGTGCCCGAACGTGTCGTTGATCCGCTTGAAGTGATCGACGTCGAACATGAGCAGCGACAGGTGCGCGCTGTGCCGCCGGGCATACGAGACCTCGGTCTCGAGCCGATCCAGGAAGTACTTCTTGTTGAACGCCTTCGTGAGCGCGTCGCGCAGCGCGGCGTCGTACATCTGCTGCTGAAACGACTCGTCCAGGTGGTCGTGGTAGGTGAACTTGAGGATCGTCGTCGAGCCCAGGCGGATCTTGTCGCCGTCGTGCAGGGCGACGCGCGTCACTTGCTCGCCGTTCACCAGCGTCCCGTTCGAGCTGTTGAGATCCTCGATCAGCACCTGGCTGTCCAGCTGGAGCAGGCGGGCGTGGCGCCGCGAGATGCCGTCGTCGTTCAGCCGGATCGTCGTCCCGGAGGCCCTGCCGATCACGATCTCCGCGCCCTCGACCCGGTACATCTCGCCGACGTTCGAGCCGGCGAGCACGATGAGGTAGGCGCGATCCTTCGGCGAGCGCGCCGGGAGCTCCTTCTGGAGTTCCCCAACGTTGGCCACCCGCGTGGCCTCGAAATCATCGTCGGGGGAGTAGCTGCCCATGCTCCCCCAGGATGATCCTAAATCCTTGATATAGGTTCAAGCGGGAGGGCATGGCGCGCGCGCTGTTCCTTGCCTTGTTCCTCGCCTGGTACGATGCGTGACGAGCGCCTCGCGCGGTGTCGCGTGGCTTCGGGGCGCTCCGGGCGCGGCGCGCCCGTCGCTCCAGCTCCCCGGCGCGCTCAGGCCGCCCTGCCGAGCGGCACCACGACCTGCTCGACCCAGAGCTCGCCCGCCCGGAGCTCGATGAACGTCGCGTCGGCGTGCCCCGCCCCGTAAGAGACGGACCCGCTGCGCACAAGCTCGCCGGCAGGGCGCCCCCCGACGCGCACCCGGTCGACCTCGCTCCGCATCGAGCACGGCGCCTCTCCCACCGAGCCGACGTTGATGATGCGCACGCCCCCCACCATCCGATCGAACGGGACGTGGGAGCCACCACAGATCACGACATCCGCCGGGTCGTCGCCGAGGAGCGACAGCACCTCCTCGTCCGTCATGTCGTGCGAGATCGGCTCCAGCGGATCCGCAGGGGAGCCGTGGACCAGGACGAGCTCGCCGCCGTCCTCGAGCGGCAGCCGGTACGTCGGGGCGAGCCGCGCCAGCCGGGCGAGGATCAGCTCGCCGAGCTCGGTGCGCGTCTGGGCGAGGCGATCGAGCCGCGCCCGCTCGTGCTCGCTCCGCGGCCTGACTTTCTCGATGTCCAGCGTCGCCAGGGCGCGATCCGATACGCCCTGTACGCAAACCGCCTTGGCCTGCGTCAGCCGGCGCCACGTCTCGAGCGGCTTCGGGCCGGGAAAGCAGAGATCTCCGGCGACCAGGAGCTGGGTGTAGCCTCGGCGCTCGGCGGTGGCCAGCACCGCCGCGAGCGCGTCGGCGTGGCCGTGGATATCCGAAACGCAGAGCAATCGCACCCGGCGAGCATAGGATCGGAGGGCGACGTCGCCAAGGCGCGAGGTGACGCCTCCGGGCGATAATCTGGCGGTCGGGCGCTGCGGAACCGGCGTTCGCGACCCCAGGGTCTTGCTAGCCTCCCGCCATGCAACAGGTCTCGAGGCTCCTGGAGATCGCGAACGCGATCGACGAGCAACGCGTGAAGGACCGCGCGGCGTGGCTGTCGCCCCGCCTGCCGCCGGGGACGATGGCCTTCGCCATCGCGGCGCTCCTCACGGCCGCCTACCCCGCGATCGGCGCGACCATCGAGGCAAATCCGGACATCGCGGAGCGGCTCGCGGCGGAGGGGCACCAGACGGCCCGCGATCGCGCCACGTACCTGTCGCGGATCCGCGGCCGCGTCGGCGACGTCTCCGACGCCGATCGCGTCCGGCGGGAGCTCCGGCGCGTGGCGCGCGAGGAGCGGATCCGCATCGCGCTGCGCGAGCTGCTCCCGCCGTCGGCGGGGGGCGCGGACATCGACGTCACGGCGCGCGAGCTCACCGCGCTCGCCGAGGCCACGATCGAGGTCGCGCTCGCAGAGGCGGTCTCGGCCGTGACCGCGCGGTTCGGCGAGCCGCGCACGGCGACCGGCGCGCGATCGAAGTTCGTCGTCCTCGGCATGGGGAAGCTCGGCGGCGACGAGCTCAACGCGGGCTCCGACGTGGACCTGATCTACCTCTACGACACCGACGAAGGGCAGGTGGGCCCCTCCGGCGACCGCGCCGTGTCGATCACCCTGCACGACTTCTGGACCCGCGTCGCGCGCCGGCTCACGGCGACGCTCGAGGAGGTCACGGAGGACGGGTTCGTCTGGCGCGTGGATCTCCGGCTCCGCCCCGAGGGGCGGAGCGGCCCGCTCGTCAACTCGCTGGCCGCCGCCGAGCGCTACTACGAGTCGTTCGGCCGGCTCTGGGAGCGCGCCGCCCTGCTCCGCGCCCGCGAGATCGCCGGCGATCTCGACTTCGGCGCCGAGGCGCTCGGCGTGCTCGGCCCGTTCGTGTGGCGGCGCCAGGTCGATCCGCAGCTCGCCGTCGACATGATCGAGCTCGTCGAGCGCGCCCGCGTGGAGCTCTCGCACGACGCGTCGCGCGACCTGAAGCTCGGCCCCGGCGGGATCCGCGAGGCGGAGTTCTTCGTGCAAGCCCTGCAGCTCATCTGGGGAGGGCGCGAGCCGCGGGCGCGCGCGCAGGGCATGCTCGACGGCCTGCGGCGCCTGCGCGCGCTCGGGTACGTGACCGATCGGGAAGGGCGGGAGCTCGTGGAGGGGTACCTCGCGCTCCGGCGCGCGGAGCACGCCGTCCAGTCCGCGACCGGCGTGCAGACGCACCTGCTCCCCGACAGCGAGGCGGAGATGGAGCGCCTCGCCCGGACGCTGCGCTTCGAGGACGCCGCGGCGTTCCTCGCCGACACCGAGCAGCGCCGGAGCCGGATCAAGGCGCGGCTCCTGTCGCTCCTGCCGAAGGGGAGCACCCGGCCGTCGCGGTGGATCGAGGCGATGGCCGCGCTCGACCGCGGCGATCGCGACGCCTTCGCCGACGCGCTCGCGAAGCACGCCGTGCTCCTCCTCGGCGGCGCCGGGGGAGAGCCGGAGGCCGCCGAAGCCGGCGCCGCCGAGCTCGCCGCGCCGGCCGCCGGCGCGCCCCAGGAGCCGGGCGCGACCGCCTCGCTGACCGCGCGGTTCCGCGACGTCGCCGACGACCTCTTCGAGCTCTCGCGCCAGCCCGATGGCCTGCTCGGCGCGCGCAGCCGCGAGGCGTCGTCGTCGCTCGCGGAGACGCTGCTCGCCGCGGTCGTCGACGCCGCCGATCCGGAGCAGGCCGCGCGCTTCCTCCGGCTGTGCTTCTCCCGCATCCGGCACTCCGCCGTCTACGCGCGCATGCTCGGCGACGATCCGCGCGCGCTCCGCAGGCTGGTCGAGGCGCTCGGGTCGAGCGCGTTCATCGGCGACGCGATGGTCAGGTACCCCGAGCTCGTCGACGTCGTCCTGTTCGCGCGCGGCGCGCCGAGCGCCGGCGTGATCAGGCACACGATCGAGGAGAGCCTCAGCGAGGCCGCGCCGGACGACGATCCGGAGGAGGCGCTCATCGCCGCGCTCCGGCGCGCGAAGGCGCGCGTCACCATCGAGGTCGGCCTCGCCGATCTGAGCGGCGAGGTCGGCACGCGCGAGGCGACGCTCGCGCTCTCGGACCTGGCCGACGCGTCGCTCGAGGCCGCGACGCGCTTCGCGCTGGGGACGCCGCCGGGGGAGCCGGTGCGGGGGCTCGCCGTGATCGCGATGGGCAAGCTCGGCGGGCGCGAGATCGGCTACGGCTCGGATCTCGACGTCTTCTTCCTGTTCGATCCGACGTGCGCGCCGTCCGGCGATCAGGGGCCCGGCTCGGACCCCGGCACCTACTACGCGCGGCGCGCGCGGCAGATCATCCGGCTCATCTCCATGTCGCACGCGGCGGGCCCGGGTTACGAGCTCGACACGCGGCTGCGCCCGTCGGGCAGCCAGGGGCTGCTCGTCACGTCCCTCGACGCGTTCGCGCGCTACCACGGTATCCGCCGCGCGGGCGGGGCGGCCCAGGCGCCAGCGGAGCCGGACTCGTCGCCCGGGGCGCGGCACATGCGCGCGGCGATCTGGGAGCGGCTCGCGCTGATCCGGGCGCGCGCGTCGGCCGGCGATCCGGAGCTCGGGGCGGAGGCGATCGCGATCGCGCACGAGGCCGCGTACCTCCAGGCGGACGACTTCGATCGGATGGCCGAGGAGATCCACCGGCTCCGGCTGCGCATGGAGCGCGAGCTCTCGCACGAGCGCCGCGGCCGCCGCGACTTCAAGCTCGGGCGGGGCGGCCTCGCGGACATCGAGTTCGCGGTGCAGCTCCTGCAGATCCGCCACGGCGCCGATCCGCGCGTCCGGACCTCCGAGACGCTCGCGGCGATCGACGCGCTCACCTCGGCCGGACACCTCTCGGCCGCGCACGCCGAGATCTTCCGGGACGGCCACGCGTTCCTGCGCAAGCTGGAGCAGCGGATCCGCATCGTGCACGCGGACGCCTCGCAGCTGCTCCAGGAGAACGCGCCCGGGGTCCCGCTCCTCGCGCGGCGGACGGGCATCCGGGGCCGCACCGGGGCCGAGGCCGCGAAGGAGCTGCTCGCGCGCTACGGCGCCATCACCGAGCGCGTCCGCCGCGCGTACGAGGCCATCGTCGCGCGCGGCGCGGCGCCCCGCGCGGCGCCCGGCGGCGCGGCGCCCCGCGCGGCGCCCGGCGGCGAGGCGAGCGGCGGCGAGGCGAGCGGCGGCGAGGCGAGCCGCGACGAGGCGCGCTGATGCGCTGACGGTTGCCGTTGACCCTCGACGGGCGCGGTGGAATGCCACGCGGCCCGATGAACACCCAGAGCGACCAGAACGTAGGCGCGGCGGCCGGGCGCCGCATGATCACCCAGGTGTCCTCCCTCGACAGCCTCATCGGCGCGCACCCCGACGCGTTGAGGCAGATCTACCGGGCGGGGAAGCCGGCGGATCCGGCGGAGCTCGGCGACGCGCCGCGAGGACGCCTGCTCACCCTGCAGCCTACGGCCGGCGTTCACCTGGCGGTGCGCCCGCTGATCAGGGCGCTCGCGTCGGACTGGATGCCCTGGAGAGGGACCGAGTTCGATCACGGGGGCAACTCCGGCACGAACCTGGTCCGCGAGAGCAAGGTGTGCCGCTTCAAGGCGCAGCTCGTGCCCTCGGAGCTCGACGGCGAGCCGACGCTCGCGCTGACCTACGGCGAGAAGGCGTTCGGCAACCCCTGGCCCGTGAGCGCGCTCAAGGACGAGCTGCGGACCCCGTCGCCCGGGCTAGCGATCGGGCCGGTGCTGCTGAAGTGGCACGAGCGGTGGCGCGTCGTGCTCTGGTTCGGGCTGACGCGGGTCGAGCCGCGGTAACCGGCGCTCCGGTCGCTCGGACCGGGCCGCCCGCGCGCGGCCTCTGCGCGGCGGCGTCGCCAGCGGCGCGGTCGCGCGCAGCCGCTTTGGCGGCGCGCTCCATCCCAATGACCCACGCGTCGATTTTCTGTGGCATCGGGTCGCCCACCATGTCGCAGGCGCGGAGATCCGCTGTTCGATCTGTCCCACGCCGCGATGTGCGCGTCCTGCGCGGAGTCGGTAGTTCGGGGTATCAGGGCTTACCTTAATCTACTATCGCTTCATTCCTGCTCTTCGCCGGACATACTTCCCGATTTCTACGCTCTGGCCTACGATAGAGACTGGGCGGCAGCAGGGTACCTTTGCTCGCACCGCCCGGGAGGCTCTAAATGTTGACTTGGTCGGGCAAGGCGGGAGTCTTGATGGCTGCGATCGCTGTGGCGCCGGGCGTCGTCGCCGGCTGCTCCTGCGGCGATACGGGAGGCACGGCGCCCCCGGCGTCCGGCGGCGCGGGGCCTGGCGGCGCGGGCGGGGACGGCGGTGGGATCGGCACCGGCTTCGGCGGCTTCCCGGCGAATGTCGGCGGGGGCGGCCTGGGACTGGGAGGAAACGGCGCGTGCGAGGGCCTCGAGTGCCAGCAGGTCCAGTGCGAGAACGGGGCGAAGACCACGGTGAGCGGCACCGTCTACGACCCTTCGGGCAAACTGCCCCTCTATAACGTGATTGTCTACGTTCCCAATGAGCCGCTCGATCCCCTCACCGACGGCGCGACCTGCGATCAATGCAGCGCGACGCTCTCGGGCTCGCCCATCGTGACGGCGCTGACCGATACGAAAGGGAGCTTCGTCCTGGAGGACGTGCCGGTCGGCGAGGACATCCCGCTCGTCGTCCAGGTGGGCAAGTGGCGGCGCGAGATCACGCTCCCGGCGGTCGAGAAATGCAAGGACACCGCGACGGAGGCGGGGACCATCCGGCTGCCGCGCAACAAGGCGGAGGGGCACATCCCCAAGATCGCCCTCACGACGGGCGGCGCCGATCCGCTTGAGTGCCTGTTGCACAAGCTCGGGATCGACGAGAGCGAGTTCACGCCGGAGACCGGGACGGGGCGGGTCCACCTGTTCGCCGGCCGCGGCGACGCGGGGCACCCCGTGACGACGCGGTTTGCGGACAGCCTCAATCAAGGCGTGGAGTTCACGTCGGCCACGAGCCTCTGGGGGACCGTCGACACCCTGCGCCAGTACGACATGGTGATCCTCGCCTGCGAGGGCGATCCATACGCCGCGGACAAGCCGGAGACGGCGCGCCAGGCCTTGTTCGATTACACCTCGCTCGGCGGGCGCGTGTTCGCCTCCCACTGGCACAACTACTGGCTGAAGCGGGGGCCGGCGCCGTTCCCGGACACGGCGGTCTGGGACAACTTCAACGAGGACCCGGTGAGCCCCCTCACGGCGCTCGTGGACACCGCGCTTCCGAAGGGGCAAGCCCTGGCGGACTGGCTCGTCAATGTCGGGGCCTCGACCGTGCACGGCGAGATCGTGATCAACGGGGCGCAGCACACGGTGAACGGCGTGGCCGAGGGCATCTCGACCCGGTGGATCTATTACAACGAGCCCGAGCCGGCAGGGGTCCAGTACTTCACGTTCAACACGCCCATCGGTGTCGACGAAGACCAACAGTGCGGACGCCTGGTGTTCACAGACATCCATGTCTCCGCGGGGGACCTCACGGGCCCGCCCTTCCCGGAGGGGTGTTCCACGGACGAGCTGACCCCGCAGGAGAAGGCGCTGCTCTTCATGCTGTTCGACCTGTCGTCCTGCATCGTGCCCGACGACGAGGAGCCGCAGGTCCCCATCCCCCAGTGACGCGCTCCGGTCGACCCCGCCCGCACGCTCTCATCCGCGGCGCGGCCCCGGAGCCCTCTGCCGGGGCCGAGCGTCGGACATCGGCGTTCTCCTGACGAGCGTCGTATCCCGCCCGAGCTGTCCGCAAACGGTGCTCGGCGGCGCGCGGGGATCGGTCGCCCCCCGCGCGCTGCCGCGCGCCCGGCCGAGCGTCGCCGAGGTCCTCGGGGCCCGCCGCAGCGCTCCTCCGGAACCTCCTGCTGCGCTCCGCTGCGCCTGACGCGTGACGCCCGCGCGCCTCGTCGCGTCGGTCGTCGCATTGCGCGCGAGCGGCCAGCGGCTCACGCTGCCAGGCACTCCGCCGCTCCGCTCCCCGCGCCGCGCCGCGACACCGATTGAGCAGAGAGAGACGGCAAGGAGAACGACAGCAGAGACAAGAGGCTGTCGCGGTGGGAAGCACCACGCACCTACGGAATGTCATCCATGCATGGTCCGGGGATCCTGCTAGGATGAATCTCGGCCGCAGTGCGGCGCCACATCCCGAGCCTGGGTCGCTGGTTTTCGGCTCGCCCGAAGGAGCATTCCTACGATGGTCCAGCATCGCCCTACGCCAGCGGCTGCAGGTCGGACCATCGAGCGCGGGCCTCGCGAGGGCGGCCGCGCGCCGCGATCGATCGGGCCAGTACACGGCACCGGGCGCACGGACGCGCCTCCGCCGCAGAGCGAGATGGGGGGTATGTGCGGAGCGATGGAGGACGATGAAGTTCAGGTCTGTCCTGCGTCTCTGCCGCCGTCCTCGCGCCGGTACCTCATCGGCCGGCGCGGGGACGCGGGCTGCCCGCTCTGCGCGCGGCGCGCGCGGGGCGAGGCGACCCTTCCGGGCCTCGGCGGGACGTCGTACCACTTCCTGACCGCCACCTGGGTCGTCCTCATGGTCGGCGACCCGGCGTCATCGCAGTCCTGATCGGCTCCGCGGGACGGGGCAGCCCTGCTCGGCCAACCGGGATGGGGCAACCTGGGCGGGCACCCCTGGGCTCACCGCGGGCAGCGCCGCAGAGGATGGAGCGGCCAATGACGCCAAGTGTGCGAAATTATTGATAATTATTGGCATCCTTGGCGCCTTGGCGGTTCCCCGAATACCGCGCTTTCGGTCAGAGTACCGCGCTGCCCGAGAGAGAGCCCTGGGCGGGCATCGCTCGGATGAGCGGCCCTGTGGGGCCTTGGCGGCCCTGTGGGGCTTTGGCGGCCCTGTGGGGCTTTGGCGGCCCTGTGGGGCTTTGGCGGCCCTGTGGGGCTTTGGCGGCCCTGTGGGGTCGACAGTCCTCGGCGAGGGCCGCTGGATGGGCAGCCCCGGGCGGGTATCGCTGTGGATGGGAACAACGCGGGCGGGCGCTCCGCGGCGAGCGGCGCGCCCGACGCCGAGGCTCAGCTGGCCGGCGTCCGCCTTCCGGAGGTCGCGCGCTTCTGGCCGGCCCGCTGCGCGCGCGGCTGCGCCGACCTCGTGCGCCGCGCGCCACCGCGCCCGGCGGACGGCGTCTGCCTCGCCGCGCTGCCACGCTGCGGCGCTGCCCGCTTGGCGCCCGCCGCCTTGCCCGCCGTCTTCCGCCCGCCGGCCGCCGACGGCCCGGCCGCACCCCGGGCGCGCCCCGCCGTACCGCCGGCGGCGGCCCGCTTCCGCGTCGTCGCCGCCTTCTTGGCGGCGGCGCTCCGCGGCCGGCTCGTCTGGCCCGCGGCCGTCTTCCTCGCCGCGCTGCCCGCCCGCTGCTTCGTCCCGGCCTTCGCCCCCGCCGAGGTGCTCCGCGCCGTGCCCGGCCGCGCCGCGGCGCCCGCTCCCGCCTTGCGCGGCCCCTTCCTGGCCTGGGTCGCGCGCCGGGTCGGGCTCGCGGCCTTCCTCGCGCCGCCGGCCGCGGCCCTGGTCCGCCTGCCCGACGCCGTCCGACCGGCCTCGCCCTGGGACGTCGCAGGCGAAGGCTGCTCGCGCTCGCCGCTCCCGACCCGCTTTCTCTGCTTGGACGTATCCTTTGCTGTCTCGCCTCTCGGCATAGAGCCCTCCCCCGAGCTCTCTCGACATGAGCTCGCTCGTGGACTCATGGTGCCACAGCCTTTCCTCTTTCCCGGTCGGAAAGTCGGCGGGGAGGACCGGAATCGAAATCAGGATCTGCTGTAGCTCACCCCGGCGGAAGCGCCTATTGCGCGTCAGGCGCGCGGCAGATCGGCGCCGCAAACCCGCTCGGAAGCGCTCAGAAATCCCAGTCGAAGCCGACGCGGGCGCCGCCCTTAAGGTTCCACTGGG
Source organism: Sorangium sp. So ce836 (assembly GCF_028553905.1). NCBI lineage: Bacteria > Pseudomonadati > Myxococcota > Polyangiales > Polyangiaceae > Sorangium > Sorangium sp. So ce836. The sequence continues at coordinate 3,091,683 of NZ_CP102233.1, forward strand.
CGGGGCGACGGTGGGTCTCGATCACGTGCTCGACCGCGAGGCCGAGGCCGGCCCAGGGCATGATGCCCCGCATCCGCAGGGAGGAGACGCCGACCAGCGCGCCGGCGCGCAGCCCCGGGCTCACGCGGAGGTCGTCCTGGGTGAAGTACGCGAGCGACGCGAGCTCGCCTTCGTAGTGCCAGGTGCGGGCGCGGTACCGCAGCACCATCGGCAGCGCGGCGACGAAGCTGATGGGGAAGCGGGTCTTCGTCTCCGTCTGCTCGAATTGCGCCGTGCCGCCGAACTCGCCGCCGGCCAGGAACGTCCAGCGCTCGTCGAGCCCGCGGCCGAGCAGCAGCCGCGCCGAGCCGCCGGCGCCGGGGAGGACCCTGCCGCCGGCGCCCTCGAGCACCGCGATGCCGCCCCCCTCCAGGTTGAGCGTGGTCCGGTAAGCGTCGGTCTCGCGCCCCCGGAAGGCCGGCGCGGGGCGGAGCCAGAACGGGCACTCGGCCGGCGCATCGCCGGCGCCGCTCGCGCGGCGCATCGCCTCGGCGAGGAGCGCGCGCACCCGCGTCGCGAACAGGAGATCCGCGACCTCGTCGAGGTCTCCTCCGCGGCGCCGGAACGCCTCCTCGACGGGACCGCCGAGCTCGACGATCCGTCGGTCGAGCGCCGCGAGCGCGGCGGCGCGCGTCTCCGCCGTCGTCGAGCACACGCTCATCAGCGCCGGCGACATGATCTCGTCGATCTCGTACCGGTCGATCGTCCAGCCGAGCGACTGCTGCACCTCGACCATCTTCTCGAGATCGGCGAGCAGGCCGACCACCGCGAGATCGCGCGGCGCGGCCTCGGCGACGGGCGCGACGACGACGGACGTCACGAACGCCGCGGCGACGACGCGCGCCGCGAGCCGCGCGGCGACGACGGACGTCACGAACGCCGCGGCGACGACGCGCGCCGCGAGCCGCGCGGCGACCGCCGTGCCCCACGCCAGCGCGGACACCCTTCCCATCGCGCCCCGCACGATCGCCCCGCGCATCGCCGCGTCAGAAGCAGGTGCCGCCGCCGCAGCTCCTGCCCACGCAGAGCAGCAGCTGGAACGTCTCCGGGCTGTTCATGCACTCGAACCCGCAGACCGCGGGGCCGTTCCCCTCGTCGAGGCAGTCGAAGAAGCACGCCACGTCCTCGGCGCACGCGGCGCTGATGAGGCACTGGTTGAGCTGCGCGCAGCAGCTCCCGGCCACGCAGCCCCCGCACTCGGACCCGTCCGACGGGCAGGCGGGCCCGCCGCAGAGGCCGTTCTGGCAGTTGTCGTTGCAGCACTCGCCCGAGCCCGCGCAGGGCCGGCCGTCGGGCCTGCACTCGGTCACGCACCCGAGGGCCGGATCGCAGGCGCCGCTGCAGCAGCGCTCCGCCGAGCCGCAGCTCGCCCCGTTCGGCAGGCAGCCGACGCAGGCGCCGTCGAAGCAGCTCTCGCTGCAGCACGAGGCGTCGGCCGCGCAGCCGCCGCCCTCCGGCGTGCACGGCGTCCGGCAGACGCCGTCCTCGCAGGCGCCGCTGCAGCACGCCGCGTCGGACGCGCAGCGGCTGCCGTCTTCGGCGCAGTCGCTGCAGGTCAGCCCGCAGAGCCCGGTCACCTCGCCGACGCAGATCTCGTCCCAGCTGGCGTCGCAGCAGAACGAGTCGAACCGGCAGATCTCCGCCGCGCAGCCGCCGCACTCCGCCGCGAGCGGCGCGCCGATCGCGCAGGGCCCGTGCGAGCAGGACGGGCCCCCGCAGATGCCCTCGTCACAGACGCCGGAGCAGCACGCGTCGGCCGAGCCGCACATCTCCCCGTCCGGGCTGCAGCCGCCGCAGACGCCCGCGTTGCAGCGCCCGGAACAGCAGTCCGCGCCCGTGTTGCAGCCGAAGCCGTCGGGCGAACACGCGAGGCCGCAGACGCCGCCGCGGCAGACGCCGCTGCAGCACGCGTCGCCGTCTTCGCAGAGCGCGCCGTTCGGGATGCACGGCGCGCGGCAAGCGCCCTCCTCGCAGCGGAGCGAGCAGCACTGCCCCGCGAAGCTGCACGCGCTCCCGCTCGGGAAGCAGCCCTGCCCGCACGCTCCGCCCGTGCAGACCCCGGTGCAGCACTGCGCCGCGCTCTGGCACGGCGCCCCGTCGACCGAGCAGCCCTCGCCGCAGCGCCCCTCGGCGCACAGCCCGGTGCAGCAGTCGCCCGGGGCGGCGCACGGCGCGCCGTCCTGCGCGCAGCTGCCGCCGCCGCAGATCCCGCGCGCGCACGCGGCGCTGCAGCAGTCCGCCGCGCCCTCGCAGGGGAGCCCGTCCTCCCGGCACACCGGCGCGTCCGGCCGTGCGTCGGGGGCGCCCCCGGCGTCCGCGAGCTCGGGCAGGCCGACGAGCTGCTCGCGGGAGCCGCAGCCGAGGGCCAGCGCCATGAGGACCACCAAGAGAAGGACGGGCGCTCGGGAAAGCACGGCCGCGAGGCTATCACGGGCGCAGTCCACGACGGGCGGGCGTGACGGTGGGGAAAGCGGCGGGGAAGCGTGCGAAGGAGCGGCGACGGAGCGGGGAGGGCGCGGTGGGGGGCCGGAGCGGTGGGGGGCGCGAACGCCGGGGCAGGGAGACGTCGGGGATGGGACGACGACGACGGCGCGGGAGACCTCGGCGGCCCGCCGAACGTTCGGACCCGGGGCCGCTTCCGATGCTACACTCGTCGGCGTGTCGTTGAAGATCGACCAGGATCACGGGCGCTTCCGTCAGATCGTTCGCGGCCGCATCCGCGAGAACCTGCGCAAGTACATCTCGCAGGGCGAGCTCATCGGGCGAAAGGGAAAGGACCTCGTCTCGATTCCCATTCCTCAGATCGACATCCCGCGCTTCCGCTTCGGCGACAAGCAGCGCGGCGGCGTAGGGCAGGGCGACGGCAACCCCGGCGATCCCGTGGGGAGCTCGGACGACAAGCAGCCCGGGCAGGGGCAGGCGGGCAGCGGCGAGGGCGACCACATCCTCGAGGTCGACGTCACGCTCGAGGAGCTCGCCAGCATCCTCGGCGAGGAGCTCGAGCTGCCCGACATCCAGGACAAGGGCAAGAGCAAGATCTCGAACGCCCACGACCGCTACTCGGGCATCCGCCGGGTCGGCCCGGAGTCGCTGCGCCACTTCAAGCGGACGTACCGCGAGGCGCTGAAGCGGATGATCTCGAGCGGGACGTTCCGCCCGACGGCGCCGGTCGTCGTCCCCATCCCGGACGACAAGCGGTACCGGTCGTGGAAGACGATCACCGAGCCCGTCGCGAACGCGGTCATCATCTACATGATGGACGTCTCCGGCTCGATGGGCGACGAGCAGAAGGAGATCGTGCGCATCGAGTCGTTCTGGATCGATGCGTGGCTCACGCGCCAGTACAAGGGCCTGGAGTCGCGCTTCATCATCCACGACGCCATCGCCCGCGAGGTCGACCGGGACACGTTCTTCCACACGCGCGAGTCCGGCGGCACGATGATCTCGAGCGCCTACAAGCTCTGCTCGCAGATCATCGACAACGACTACCCGCCGGACGAGTGGAACATCTATCCGTTCCACTTCTCCGACGGCGACAACTGGTCGATGGACGACACCCTCTCCTGCGTGGACGTGCTCAAGACCCAGATCCTGCCGCGGGTCAACATGTTCGCCTACGGGCAGGTCGAGAGCCCGTACGGCTCGGGCCAGTTCATCAAGGATCTGAAGGAGCACTTCTCGCAGGACGACCGCGTCGTGGTGAGCGAGATCAGGGACAAGGACGCCATCGTGGGCAGCATCAAGGACTTCCTCGGGAAGGGGAAATAGGGCGGCATGAGCAAGTTCGCGCTGAACACCGCGCTCCCCCGGTACCTGCGCACCGAGAAGGAGCGCATCGAGAAGATCGCCAGGGACTACGGGCTCGACTTCTTCCCTGTCGTCTTCGAGATGCTGACGTACGACCAGATGAACGAGATCGCCGCGTACGGCGGCTTCCCGAGCCGCTACCCGCACTGGCGGTTCGGCATGGAGTACGAGCAGCTCTCGAAGAGCTACGAGTACGGCCTCTCGAAGATCTACGAGATGGTCATCAACAACAACCCCTCGTACGCCTACCTGCTCGAGGGCAACTCGCTCACCGACCAGAAGCTCGTGATGGCGCACGTGTTCGGGCACGTCGACTTCTTCAAGAACAACTTCTGCTTCCGGTCCACCGATCTCGACCAGCGCGGCCCGATCCTCGACCCCGTGCGCAGGAGCGAGTCCTACGACCCGGACCGCAAGTGGATCGACAAGATGGCGAACCACGGCGCCCGCGTGTCGCGCCACATCGAGCGTCACGGCATCAACAAGGTCGAGGCGTTCGTCGACCACTGCCTCTCGCTCGAGAACCTCATCGACCCGTGGGCCCCGTTCACCGGCCGCCCGGCGCCCAAGGAGGAAGAGGAGCCCGCGGAGGAGCCGATGGACACGTACAAGCTCCGGGCCAAGGAGTACATGGACTCCTTCATCAACCCGGAGGAGATCCTCGCGGCGCAGAAGAAGAAGCGGCAGGAGCAGAAGAAGCCGGAGCGCAAGGTGCCGGAGCGCCCGGAGCGCGACGTGCTCAAGTTCCTGCTCGACCACGCGCCGCTCGATCGGTGGGAGCGCGACGTGCTCGAGATCATCCGCGAGGAGGCCTACTACTTCGTCCCGCAGCGCCAGACGAAGATCATGAACGAGGGGTGGGCCTCGTACTGGCACTCGAAGATGATGACCGAGAAGGTCCTCGATGCGTCGGAGATCATCGACTACGCCGAGAACAACGCCGGTGTCATGGCGACGGCGCCGGGGCGGTTCAACCCGTACAAGGTCGGCGTGGAGCTCTATCGCTACATCGAGGATCGGTGGAACAAGGGCCGCTTCGGCCGCGAGTGGGAGGAGTGCACCGACCTCGACGCGAAGCGCACCTGGGACATGCGGCTCGGCCTCGGCCGCGAGAAGATCTTCCAGGTGCGCGCACTCTACAACGACGTGACCTTCATCGACGAGTTCCTGACGCCGGAGTTCGTGATCGACCAGAAGATGTACACGTTCGGCTTCTCCGGCCGGAACGACCGGTTCGAGATCGAGAGCCGCGAGTTCAAGGAGGTGAAGGAGAAGCTCCTCTTCCAGCTCACGAACTTCGGCGACCCCTACATCCGCGTCGTCGACGCCAACTATGGCAACCGCGGGGAGCTCCTGCTCGAGCACGTGCACGGCGGCTTCGACCTGCGCGCCGACTACGCGCGCGAGACGCTCGTGGCGCTCGTCCGCTGCTGGAAGCGGCCGGTCGGCGTGGCGACGAAGATGGATAACAAGCCTGTGCTGCTCCGGTATGACGGCAAGGAGCACGCGATGACCCCGTACAAGCTGTGAGCTCCTGCGGATCGATCCGCAGGCTCGCGGTCCTCGTCGCGCTCGCCGGCTGCGCGGGCGCGCCGGCGCAGCCGGCGGACGCGCCCGCGCGATCGGCCCCGCGAGCCCCGCCGGCGCCCGCCGCGCCTACCGCGGCGAGCGGGGCGGCGCCGAGCGGGGCGGCCGCGGGCGCGGCGGCGCCTCAGGCGACCGGCTCGGGCGTCCCGCTCGACGCGCCGTCCACCAGCGAGGACGCGCCGGCGAGCCCTCCTCCGCGCGTCGCGCGCGGCACCGGCACGCCGGCGGACAGGAAGCTCGAGGAGGGCGACGCCGCCTACGCGAGCGGCGATTTCGCCGCTGCCGAGAGGGCCTATCGCGCGGCCGCGCTGCTCGACAGGAGAGACCCCGCGGCGATCGTGGGGACGCAGCGCGCGGCGATCGCCAGGGCGGGCGTGTCCTCCGATTACAACGGGGCGCCGGGCGACAAGACGCTCCTCGCCGCGATTCCCGAGCTCAAGCGCGCGGTGAAGCTCGATCCGGAGCACGCGCCGGCGCACCTCGAGCTCGGCCGCGCCCTCCTCGTCCTCGGCCGCGCCGACGCGGCGCTCGGCGAGCTCGCGCGGGCCGCGGAGCTCGCCCCGAGCGACGCCGAGGCCCGCTCCGCGCTCGGCGTCGCTCACCTCGCGCTCGGCCACCTGCAGGACGCCGTCCGCGAGCTCACGCGATCCGCCGAGCTCGCCCCCGGCGACGCCGAGCGGCAGGCGAACCTCGGGACGGCGCTGCTCGCGGCGGGGAAGACGGCCGACGCGATCCGCGCTTACGAGCGCGCCGCGAGGCTCTCGCCGGCCGACGCGCGGCTGCAAAACGATCTCGGGACGGCGCTGCTCGCCGCGAACGATCCGGCGCGCGCCGTGCCGTACCTCGAGGCGGCGGTGGCCCGCGACCCGGCGCGCGCCACGTACCGATCCAACCTCGGGTATGCGTACCACCTCCGCGGCGACCTGCCCAAGGCGACCGCGCTCTACCGCGAGGCGCTGCGGCTCGACGACAAGCTCGGCAGCGCGTGGATCAACCTGGGCAACGCGCTCGCGCAGTCGGGCCAGCTGAAGGAGGCGCGCGCGGCGTACGAGAAGGCGCGCGCGGTGGACCCCGCCGATCCGCGGGTGAAGGCCGTGATGGACGAGCTCGACGCGATCGAGCGGCGCGGCGCCGCGCCGCGGTGACAGCCGCGGATCCGCGCTGCCGCCGGGGCGCATGTCAAGCGCAATCGTCGCGCGGCGCGGCGCTCCGCCCGACCGCAACCTCCAGCGCTCGGCGCCGCGGGCGGAGAGAGCGAGTTGGCGGGCCAAGCGAGCTCACGGGACGCGCGGGCCCGCGGCCGCGCGCGCTCGCGGGCGCCGGGCCCGGGGCGCGCGCCCGACGCGTACGTCGCTGTGAAATCACTCGCCGGAGAGGGCCACTCGCCCCCGCGCTCCGCGCCGGCCTGCACTGGGTAGGTCGCCCCACCGAGCTCCGCACACTTCCGTAGCGACTCGCGACCACACGCCATGAGTGATCTCGGCAGTGGCGGGGATGGCATGAAAGTGTTGACAGGACCGACGCGCTTTCGATTACCTCCATTGACGGTGTTCTCGAAGGCTTCGACGGTCGCAGGCGCCGCCTGCCAGGGTCCGTGGACGACGCGCGGCGCAGCGAATTCTCCGTCGTCGCTGCACGGCGCGCGCGCGCGGGTCTGTGGAGAACTCGGCCGGCGCGCGCCCGCGCCGCGGGCCGGCCACCTGGCGTCGCGCCCGAGCAACAGCGCACGTCGCGATCCGGGCCCCAGCGAGCGCACGGGGGGAGCACCTTTCTCTACCTGCGCGGAATATCAGCAACGAATAAATGTGATCTGTAACACATTATCGTTTCGATCCTGTGGCAATCCGGGCACCTCCAAGGCAGTCCTCGTCAGCGCTGTGCTCGTCCGAGTTCACCATGGCGACCTCGAGCGGGAGCGCGACGCACTCGACGCGGCACCCAGACTCCAGGTACTCTGCGTCCTGCCTCCTCTCGCAAACCAACCCCGAGGCCTTGATGTCCGTTTCGAAGCCGACCGATGTAGCCCCGACGCTGCGACCACCGCCGGTCATGGCGCCGAGCGGCATGATCATCTCAGCCAACTTCTCGGTCACTGGCTTCAGCAAGCGCTGGAGCCACTGCCATCAGATGGCGAACTTCCTCGCGCGGTACGCGAGCGCAAACGAGGACGACCCGGAGCGCTATGCGACGCTGCTCTCGACCTTCTTCAACGAGCTGCTTGAAGCCATTTATCGCAATCACGCTCCGTCGGGCGACATCATCATCACGTTCCAGAGGAACAACGGTCGCATCAGCGTGACGGCCGAGGTGCCCGCCAGCAGCGAGAACGTGGCGTTCTACAAGCACGCCGTCCAGCTGCTCAACCAGCCAGATCCGATGGCCTGGTACCGAGAGCAGCTCGAGCACGACGTGCCCGACAACGATGTTACGACTCTAGGTTTGCTAGAGCTCGCTGTGGTTTACGGTTCGACGCTAAGCCTTACTGAACCCAAGAACGGGACCTCGCTGACATTGAACATCGAGCTGCCGTTTACTGAGGTAGATGAAAATGAGTGCTTCAATCTACCCTGAGAACGCCGTTCCGCCCTCGTCCTCATCGGGGAGCCTTCCGTCATGGCGCTCATCGGTGACCTTCAACATGCGGGTCGACCAGGACGACCAGGAGGTGGCCCTCGCCGGCATGCTCCGGCCGTTCGTGGGCGACCAGATGCGGGCGATCCGAGGGACGCTGGAGACCGCCGCGAAGAACGCGACGGGCGAGCTCACCCTCGACTTCAAGCGCCTCAAGTACATGAACAACGTCGCCTTCCTCGAGATCAACCGGTTCGTCCGGTGGGCGGTGGAAGAGCGGCCCAACCTCAAGATCCGCCTCATCATCTCGAGCGTCATCCCCTGGGCGATGCGGAAGTTCCAGGTGATGGAGGAGCTCTACCCGAACGTCTCGGTGGAGGTGTACGACAAGGCGCTCTATCCGATCCAGAGCGTCATCGAGGACGAGGATTTCGTCAGGGTCCTGCGGACCCAGGAGAAGATCGTCTATAACCACGAGCGCAAGCTCCTCCACCGGCACGGCCTCCGGCCGGGCATGAAGGTCGCCGACATCGGCTGCGGGCTCGGGGACTTCGCGGTGCGGCTCAACGCGGAGTACAAGCCGGAGTACGTCACGGCCGTCGACCACTCCAGGGCGTTCCTGAAGCACGCCCAGGCGCACGCGAGGAGCCTCGGGATCGAGAACATCGAGTATCAGTACGGCGACGCCGCCGCGCTCCTGATCCCCGACGACTCCTTCGATTTCGTGTCCTGCCGGCTCGCCATCCAGGTGTTCCACATGCCGGACCAGCTGATGAAGGAGCTCTGCCGGATCTGCAAGCCCGGCGGCCGCGTCTACATCACGAACGAGATGCTCGCGTGCGTGACCGGCTATCCGGATCAGGACCTCATCCGCATGGGGTACCGGCGGTACCTCGAGCTGAGCCGGATGGTCGGGATGGACTTCGACATCGGCGTGAGGACCCGCGAGCTGCTCGCGAACGCGGGCCTCGAGGACATCCGCAGCGATCTCATCGACATCAACAACATGAACACCGACCCGAACAACTTCGCGAAGGTCGTGGAGAGCTGGATCAAATTCTGCGGCGACGTCGCGGCGTCGGCGAACGCCGATCCGGTGATCTTCGAGGAGATTGGCATCGGGCTCAGGGCCCATGTCTCTGCCATCCTCAGCGACAAGGGGTATGCGAACTGGCCGATACTCGCCGGCTCCGGGCGCAAGCCAGAACGGCTGATGCGGTAGCGTGAGTGAACTGGAGAGGCCGATGAGGCGCCGCGAGCCGACCTATGGAAGCTAAGGAGCGCAAGAAGTTTTCGATCGTCCAGTGGATCGTCGAGAGGTCCTCCGGGCGCTTCCGTACGAAGTTCATGCTCGTGGCCTCGTTCGGCGTCCTCATCGCTCTTGCTTCGAGCGCGGGCACGGCCCTCTACAACGTCACGCGGCTGGAGCAGGAGGCGAGCGCCGAGGTCTACGGCGGGCTGGCTCGCGCCAACGACGAGTACCTCGAGAACTACATCGAGACGACGGCGCTCCGCCTCGACCTCCTGTTCGAGCAGACGTTCTCCGAGCTCCGGATGACGGCGTCGATGCTCCAGACGCTGATCGACAACCCGGACGCCGCGGAGGCCATAGGCACTCTCCCCGACAAATCATCCTTCTTCAAGGACGATTTCGAGGTCGATCCGAACGGGAAGTGGACCCAGAACAAGCCGGGTGAGCAGTCCGTCATGAGCGTGTGGCACTACATGCTCGAGAAGGACGGCTCGATCAAGCCGGAGATCCTGAAGGACGTCAAGAAGAACGCGATCTTCGACCTGTTCGGCCCGGCCATCGTCAAGAACGGGAGCGAGAAGCTCCAGGTCTACTACGTGGGGCCGAAGGAGCGGCCCATCATGCGTCTGACGCCCTGGCTCGAGATGGCGCAGACGTTCGATCGGCTCTACCCGGGGCACACGGACAAGAACTTCTGGGACTCCTTCTTCCCGGGCATCTACGAGGGGTGGCAGCGCTGGCTCAAGGACCCCAGCAGCAAGCCCGTCCCGAAGACCGACGTCACCGGATATCCTCCCTACATCGACGCGGCGACCGGCGGCAACATCGTCACCTTCTTCCATCCCCTCTGGACGAAGGACCGGGCGGACTGCGCCGGGGCGGTCGCGATCGACATCACGCTGGATCAAGCGGTGGCCCTCATCCGGCATGTGCACATCAAGTCGACGGGCTTCGCGTTCATGTCGATGTCCGACACGAACGTCCTCGCGATCAACAGCGACGGCGAGAAGGTCCTCGGGATCGGCACGCGGGACGGGCAGAACGAGGGCGTGAAGGAGGTCAAGCGCCTCCTCAGCCAGAGCCAGTACCCCGAGGTCGCCAAGATCGCGATGCCGTCGAGCGAGAAGCCGGTCTTCCACCGGGTCTCGATCCAGCGGGCGCCGGGCGAGCCGGCCACGCCCTACGTCGTCGTCCTGCGGCGCCTGCCCGGGATGAACTTCTACCGGGGTGAGAAGCCCATCGGGATGGAGTACTGGGTGCTCGGGTTCGTGGTGCCCGAGTCCGAGCTCTTCTCCACGGTGCACTCGGCCCAGCGCGCCATCCAGTCGACGGCGGGGAACATCCTGGGCCAGCAGATCATCGTCGTCGTGCTGAGCCTGTTCGCCGTGCTCGTGGGCATCGCCTGGGTCGCGCGGAGGATCACGGCCAACCTCGTCGATCTCTCCGAGGCGGCGCACCGGCTGATGAACAAGGACTACTCGATGCGGGTCAACATCGACAGCCAGGACGAGATCGGGCGGCTCGGGATGACCTTCAACGCGATGGCGTCCGACATCGAGCGGTACACGACCAACCTGGAGGAGCTCGTCAGCGAGCGGACGATGGCCCTCGAGAAGGCGAACGAGGAGATCAGCGAGCTGAACGCGAAGCTCGCGCAGGAGAACATCCGCCTCGGCGCCGAGCTGAACGTCGCGCGCCAGCTCCAGCTGATGGTGCTCCCCGCGCCGAGCGAGCTCCAGGAGATCCCGGGCCTCGACATCGCCGGCTACATGGCCCCGGCCGACGAGGTCGGCGGCGACTACTACGACGTGCTCAGCAGCGACGGGCTGGTGAAGATCGGCATCGGCGACGTCACCGGCCACGGGCTGGAGAGCGGCGTGCTCATGCTGATGGTGCAGACGGCCGTCCGGACGCTGCTCGCGAGCAACGAGCGGGATCCGAAGAAGTTCCTGAGCATCGTCAACAAGGTCATCTACCAGAACATCCAGCGCATCCGCTCGGACAAGAACCTGTCGTTGACCCTGCTCGACTACAGCGACGGCCAGCTCCAGCTCACCGGCCAGCACGAGGACCTGATCATCGTCCGGAAGGACGGCACCCTCGATCGCGTCGAGACCATGGGGCTCGGCTTGCCGATCGGCATCGATCTGGATATCAGCGACTTCATCGGCAGCATCGAGGTGAAGCTCGAGCCCGGGGACGTCGTGACGCTGTTCAGCGACGGCATCACCGAGGCGGAGGACTCTTCAGAAGAGCAATACGGCATCGACCGGCTGTGCCAGGTGATCTCGCGCAACCACGAAAGGACCTCGAGGGAGATCAAGGACGCTATCATCGAGGACGTCTTGGCGCACGTAGGCTACAACAAAATCCATGATGACATTACGGTACTTGTCATTAAGAGGGTATGAGCAAGGGGGAGACTGGGCATTACCATGAGCGAAATCATCGGCGTCTACTCTTTAGACGATTCGTTCAGCGAGCACATGTCGCTGACGTTGTACCCCGACTCGTTCGCGGTGAGATGGAGCCTGTGTAACCTGACGGCGAATTTCATGGCCGAGTACTTCGGGGAGCTCTTCCCGGAGATCGACGGCGAGGACAGGCTCATCAGCCGAGACGAGGTCTCAGGCGCCATCGGTTACGTTCTGAACGAGCTGGTTGAGAACGCCGTCAAGTTCAATCAGCACGGTGATATCACCGTGACCGTCGGCATCGGGCGTGAGGACCTGGTGTGTCTCGTCAGCAACCAGATCACGAACGCGGCCGTCCCGTCGCTGCGGGAGAAGCTCCTCGAGCTCACGCAGGAGGACCCGGGGGAGCTCCTTCGGCGGCAGGCGGAGGCGAACGCAGAGGACGCGGAGAACGCCGGGTCGGGGCTCGGCTATCTCATCATCATGAATGATTACGGTGTCAGTCTTGGGTGGAAGCTCGATCCGATCTCGGTGAACAGCTTCAGCATCAAGACGATGGCCAGGATTCCTATTTTGAATGAAAGGTCGAGAATGGAAATCAAAGGTGGCAATTACCGGGTTTGGTACGATCCCTCTGAGGTTGTGGTGTACCTGGAAGGCATCCTTCGTCTTGGCGGCACCACCGAGTATGCCCCCATCGAGGAGCTGCTCGACAAGGTCCTGGCCACGAACCCTCCCACCATCACGCTCGACGTCAGGGCGCTGAACTTCCTGAACAGCTCGGGGATCAACGTCCTCTACAAGTTCGCGATCGCCACCCGGAAGAAGGGGGAGCTCCAGCTCATCGTCCGCGGCTCGAAGTCCATCCCGTGGCAGGGGAAGTCGCTGCCCAACCTCAAGAAGTTCAACCAGAACTTCGAGATGATACTCTGTGATTGAGAACGGATGGGATCTTCCGTCCAACCCGAATCGCGTCCAGGTCGAGCCATGACTGCACCTAAGGACATCAGCTCGATGCACTCCAGAGGCTTCATACAGAAGCAGAACAATCTGGATGCCATCAGGGCGATCGTGAAGGAGCGGCAAGCGTGGAACACTCTCCTGCGCGACGAGGGGAATTTCACAGACTTCATGGAGCGCTGCAGCGCACTCTTGGAGTACGTCGATAAGCTGAAGCTCGACTTCGACGATCTCTCCCTGGTGCACGAGGCGATCCTGGAGCACGCGACCAGCATCGAGAACGAGTTAGAAGGGTACAACCGGGCCATCGACGACGACCTCGCGGTGGCGCGGCAGGTCCAGCGCGCCCTGCTGCCGGAGGCGAGCGGGGCCATCGCCTCGGCGTTCGACATGGCCATCTTCCACAAGCAGCTAGCGCAGGTGGGAGGGGACTATTACGACTTCTTCTATCTCCCCGGCGAGCGCCACGCGATCGGTGTTTACGATATCTCGGGTCACGGAGTATCGTCGGCGCTCATCATGGCGTTTCTGAAGGCCCAGTTCGCCCACGCCACCAAGCGCCTCGACAGCCCCGGGGCGATCGTGGATTGGGTGAACCGGAGCGCTTACTCGTTCCTCCGGGAGGTTCGCCGGTACGCGACGGTGAACTTCGTCATGTTTACGGACCGATTCCTCCGCTACGTCTCGGGCGGAGGGTACGGGCTCCTGGTCCGTAGGGGCACGCCTCGCTCGTTCAACCGGGTGAGCAACTTCATCGGTCTGCGCATCAAGCCGTTTCACGAGTTCGAGCTGCCGTTCGAGGAGGACGACGTCCTCGCCTTGTACACAGACGGGATGTTCGAGGCGCAGGACGCGAGCGGGGAGATATATTCCGTGCAACGTCTCAACGAAATCGTCGTCAAGCACAGCGAGGAGCCGGTGCAGGTCATCCTCGACCGGTGCATCGAGGACTACACGCGGTTCCGAGTGGCGGACGCCGACGACATCACACTGATCATCCTGCGAAGGTGCGCCTGATGAAGCCCGAGAAGAATCATTCGCAGACGTCGGTCGGTGCATCGATATATATATCTCCGATCGATCACATCACGGGCGACGTGGCCGGCCTGCTTGCGAACTTTCTGGATGCGCTCCTGGTGAGGTTCTATCCCAGACGGATCTGCCAGAAGGTCAACGTGGTCGTCACCGAGCTGGTCACCAACGTGATCCAGCACGGGACCGAGCGTGACAGCGAGGTACGACTCGACCTGAGCATCGATCCCGACCGGCTACTCATCAAGGTATCCAACCGCGTTACGCCGGAAGAGTACCGTACCGTCAAGGCGGTATTCGACGAGATCTTCGCCGCGGAGGACCCGAGGGAGCTCTTCGCCAGGACGGTGCGCGAGCGGCGCAACGACCGGCGGAGGGGCGGCCTCGGCCTCATTCGGCTGACCGCTGAGAACAAATTCCATCTCTCGACGCAGTACGTCGATGGAATTCTCGTCGTCCAGGCTACTTTCCCTTGAAAAGGCTGCGTATGTTTTCCACGAAAGGTCGCGTATGAAGGCTCTCAGCTATGGAGAAATCACGGATGGCGGGCTGAGCGTCTTTCAGTCGGTCGCCCGGCTCGATGACGACAACCGCCTCGTCTTGACCTTCGAGGGCGCTATCCGGATCGACAACCCGTACCGGTACCTGTCCAGCTACCTCGACGAGCTGGCGCGAGTCCTCCCGCAGCATCCGATCACGTCCACGGTGATGGACTTCGTGAAGATGCGGTTCTGCAACTCGAACGGCTTCTACGTCATCATGGACATCGTGGACGCCGTATACAACCTGGTGCCCGGGCGGGTGACGGTGCGGCGGATCCTCGACGACGACTGGCAGCACGAGACCCTGCCGATCCTGCTCAACCTGAACGAGGAGCACGTGGCCGCGCGGACGACGTTCGAGGAATCAAAGAGCCGTAACCGTGGGGTGGGGGCTCGGTAAGGCGACCGGCGATGAACGCACCTGCGAACGAAGCGGACGTAGCGAGGTTCTTCGCTGTCTGTCCCGATCCGCTCTGCGTTCTGCGGATCGACGGATCGTTCCTCCGCGTGAGCGGCGCCTGGGAGCGCACGCTGGGCCTCGGGTCCGAGGAGCTGGTCGGCCGGAACCTGCTCGATCTGGTGCACCAGGACGACGTCGCCGCGACGCGGGAGCAGCTGGCGCGGCTCCGGGAGGGGCCGGTCACGCTCGGGATGGAGAACCGGTGCAGGAGCAGGAGCGGCCTCTACGTGTGGCTGTCCTGGTCGATGCTGTCGGTGCCCGGCGAGGGGCTCGTCTACGCCTGGGCGCGCAACGTGGGCAAGCAGAAGCGCGTCGAGCGGGCGCTGATGCAGCGGATCGAGACCAAGATGCTGGTCGCGTCGATCTCGGCCCATTTCATCAATGTGAAGCTCGCGGACATCGACCGCGGCTTTCAGCTGGCGCTCGCGGAGCTCGGCAAGGCGCTGCGCGCCGATCGGACGAGCCTGTTTTTGCTCTCGGAGGACGGGCTGCGGTTCCTGAACACGCACGAGTGGTGCGCCGAAGGGGTCCCGTCGCTGCTCGCGGAGCGGGCCGTCGTCTCCAAGGACGTGTATCCGTGGCTCGTCGACAGGCTGTGCCGCCTCGAGGTGTGCGACGTGCCGCGCGTGGCCGATCTGCCGGATGAGGCAGCGAGCGAGCGGCGAGCGTTCACGGAGCTAGGGATCGCCTCGTTCGTCCGGATGCCCGCGGCGTACGCGGGCCGGCTCGTGGGGGTCGTGGGGATCGACGCGGTGCGCTCGATCCGGGCGTGGGACAAGAGCGTGCGGGCGCTGCTCCAGGTCGTCGGGGAGATGTTCGCGATCACGCTGGAGCGTATGCGCGCCGAGGAGTCGCTGCGCGCGGTGGTCGAGCAGCAGGAGTCGCTGCGCGCGGTGATCGAGCGGCAGGAGTCCGCGATCGAGACGCTGTCGACGCCGATCATCCAGGTCTGGAACAGCGTGCTCGTGCTGCCGCTCGTGGGGAGCATCGATCGGCACCGGGCCACCGAGATCACGGAGAAGCTGCTGCGCACGATCGTGGAGACGAAGTCGCGGTATGCGATCGTCGAGGTGACGGGGGTCGAAGAGGTCGACTCGACGACGGCGCAGCACCTCATCAGCATGCTGCAGACGATCGAGCTGCTCGGCGCGCAGGGCGTGGTGGCCGGCGTGCAGCCCCAGGTGGCGCAGACGGCGTCGTCGCTCGGGATCGATCTCTCGTCGGTCCAGGTGCACCGGGACCTCCAGGAGGCGCTGCGGTGGTGCATCCGGGAGATCCGGGCGGAAGTGCGGCGAGGGAAGCGGGGGCGCGGCGGCCCGTAGCAGGTCGGCGCCACGAGCTCTCTCCCCGACGGCCGGCCGTTGCGGTCGTGATCTAGATGTGTCCGCTCGGTACGCGCGTGGCGTGTGAGCCCGCGCGCTTGACGCGACCTTCGGGAGCGAATATTTCGTACACGAAGCATCGTGACCGCGACCCTGCCGCCGCCAGAGAGGCCGGAGATCGACGCCATCGTGGAGATGATCATCTATCTCTACACGGAGTCGCGCCGGCTCACGAAGGGCATGGCGAGCGGGTTCGGCCTCACCGGACCCCAGCTCACCATCCTCAAGCTGCTCGAGTCGTTTCAAGATCTGTCGCTGTCCACGCTGTCGGAGCGGATCCGGGCGCAGAACAGCACCGTGACGGGGATCGTCGACCGCATGGAGCGGGAAGGGCTCGTCCGGCGCGAGCGCTCGAAGGCCGATCGGCGGGTCGTGCACATCCGGCTCAGCGAGAAGGGAGCGCGGCTCGCCAGCGAGATCCAGGTCGAGCCGATGGAGATCTTCCGCAGCGCGCTCCTCGGCCTGAGCTCGACCGATCTGCGCGACTTGCTCCGGATCCTGACGAAGCTGCAGAGACAGGTGGTCGCCCGGGTCGCGCAGAGCGGACAGAAGAAGGGCGACGGCGGCGAGAGGACGTGAAGAGGACGTGAAAGGGAGGCAGGGGGCATGAGAGAGAAGCCGACGTTCACCGGGGAGCCGAGGAAGCCGAACGAGCGAGACCCCGATGTCTGCGTGGTGACCTGCGCGCTGTCCGGGGTGCTCGCGAACCGCAAGCAGTGCCCCGCGATCCCGTACACGCCGGTCGAGATCGCCGAGGAGGCGAAGCGGGCCTACGACGCAGGGGCGGCGGCGGTGCACATCCACGCGCGCAACGACGACGGGTCGCCGACGTTCTCCCCGGCCGTGTTCGCGAAGATCAAGGAAGAGGTGCGGCGGCGCTGCCCGGTGATCCTGAACTTCTCGACGGGCACCCTCCTCGAGGACGTCAGCGAGCAGTGCGCGGCCATCCGCGAGAGCCGGCCGGAGATCGCGGCCCTCAACATGGGCACCATGAACTACTCGAAGTACTCGCGCGCGCGGAAGAGCTTCGACTTCGACATGGTGTTTCCCAACACGTACGCGAAGATCGGCAAGCTCCTCGCCGCCATGAACGAGGCCGGAACGAAGCCCGAGCTCGAGTGCTTCGACACCGGGCACACCCACGGCGTGTGGCCGCTCATCGACATGGGCCTGCTCAAGCCGCCTCTGCAGTTCTCGTTCATCGTCAACGTGCTGGGCGGCATCCCGGCGCATGTGGAGTCGCTCCAGCTCCAGACCAAGATCATGCCGCACGGCTCGGAGTGGGAGGTGATCGGCATCAGCCACGGGCAGTGGCGGATGCTGGCGGCGGCGCTCGTGCTCGGCGGCAACGTGCGGTGCGGGCTCGAGGACCACCTCTACCTGCCGAGCGGCGAGATGGCGCGCAGCAACGGCGAGCTGTGCGAGGTGGCCGTGCGCATGGTGCGCGACGTCGGGCGCAGGCCGGCCACGGTCGAGGAAGCCCGGCAGATCCTGGGGCTGCACGGGGACGGCGCGGGCGGTCCGGCGGAGGGGGCGGCCTCGTGACGGCCGGCGCGACCGCGGTCGTCCAGGCCGCCTCCGCGGGGGGCGTCCTCCGGCTCACGCTGAACAACCCGGGGCGCAAGAACGCGATCGGGCCGGCGATGGTGAACGAGCTCCTCCGTGCCCTCGAGGCCGGCATGGCCGACGCGGCGGTGCGCTGCGTGGTGCTGACCGGCGCGGGCGACGCGTTCTGCGCCGGCGGCGACTTCGCGCAGCTCACCGGCGCCGAGGGGGCGCCGGCGCCCGAGCCGAAGGGCGACTACGCGGACCTGCTGCTCGCCATGGCGAACGCGAGCAAGCCGATCGTGGCGCGGGTGAACGGGCACGCGCTGGGCGGCGGGCTCGGGCTCGTCGCGGCGTCGCACGTCGCGATCGCCGCCCGCGGCGCGAAGCTCGGGACGCCGGAGATCGACGTGGGCCTGTTCCCGATGATGATCATGGCGGTGCTCCAGCGGCACGTGAGCCGCCGCAGGCTGCTGGAGATGATGCTGCTCGGGCAGCGCCTCGACGCCGACGAGGCCGCGCAGTGCGGGCTCCTCAACCGGGTGGTCGAGCCGGGCGCGCTCGACGCCGCGGTCGACGAGGTGACCCGGGCGATCGCGGCGAAGAGCCCGATCGCGGTGCGGCTCGGCCTGGAGGCGTTCGCGGCGCAGGACGATCTCGACCTGGAGTCGGCGCTGCCGCTGCTGCGCGAGCGGCTCGCGGGCTGCCTCGCGACCGACGACGCGCGCGAGGGGCTCATGGCCTTCCTGGAGAAGCGGCAGCCCCGCTGGTCGGGCAGGTAGGCGCCGGGGGCGCGTGGGTGCTTTGCGGGGGACGGGAGGGCGCCGCAGGCCGCGGCGCTCGCTGGCTCTCGGTTGAGGCGGCCCCACTCGACGCCGCGCGCCGCGCGGTGGCGGGCGGGGCGCGCAGGATGAGGTGGCCCGTGAACATGCGAGAGCTCGTGAAGGACCTCGAGGCCCGCCGGGAGCAGGTGCGGCGGATGGGCGGCGAGGAGCGGGTGGCGAGGCAGCACGCCCGCGGGAAGATGACGGCGCGGGAGCGGCTCGCCGCGTTCTTCGACGACGGCGTGCACTTCGAGGTCGGGATGCACGGCACGCAGATGGGGCTCGCGGCCGGGCCGGACGGGAAGGACCGGCCGCCGGCCGACGCGGTGGTGTGCGCGTTCGGCAAGGTCGACGGGCGGATGGTGTGCGCGGCGGCGTACGACTTCACCGTGAAGGGCGGGAGCATCGGGCAGACGGGCGAGGAGAAGGTGACCCGGCTGCGGCAGATGGCGCTCCGCGGGCGCTGGCCGATGGTGTGGTTCATCGACTCGGGCGGGGCGCGCATCGATCCCGGCTCGATGCACCCGGACAGCATCTCGCTGTTCGCCGGCTCGGGGCACCTGTTCCGCGAGCAGGTGCACATGAGCGGCGTGGTGCCGCAGGTCGCCGCCATGGTGGGGCCGGGCGCCGCGGGCACCGCGTACATCCCGGGGCTCGCGGACTTCGTGCCGATGGTCAAGGACGTCGGCTCGATGGCGCTCGGCGGCCCCCCGCTCGTGCGCGCAATGACGGGCGAGGCCATCTCCGAGCAGGAGCTCGGCGGCAGCAAGGTGCACGCGACGAAGAGCGGCGTCGGCGACGCGGAGTACGCGAGCGACGCCGAGTGCATCGCCGCGGTGAAGCGGTACCTCTCGTTCTTCCCATCGAGCTGCGACGAGGAGCCGCCGCGCCTGCCGGTGACGGATCCGGTCGAGCGGCGGGAGGAGTCGCTGCTCGACCTGCTGCCGGAGAGCCCGCGGCGCGCCTACGACATGCTGAAGCTGATCGACGCGATCGTGGATCACGGCGAGCGGTTCGACCTGAAGCCGCGATGGGCGCGCTCGATCATCACGTGCCTCGCGCGCATCGGGGGCCAGCCGGTCGGCATCGTGGCGAACCAGCCGACCCAGATGGGCGGCATCCTCGACGTGGACGCCTCCGACAAGGCCGCGCGCTTCATGCAGATCTGCGACGCGTTCAACGTCCCGCTCGTGTTCCTGCAGGACGTGCCGGGCTTCATGATCGGCTCGAAGGTCGAGCACGAGGGGATCATCCGCCACGGGGCGAAGATGCTGCACGTCATGGCCGCGGCCACCGTGCCGAAGATCACGGTGGTCGTGCGCAAGGCGTACGGCGCCGGCTATTACGTGATGTGCGGGCGCGCGTACGAGCCGGACCTCATCGTCGGCTGGCCGACCGCGGAGATCAGCGTGATGGGGCCGGAGGGGATGCTCGGGATCGCGGCGAAGAAGATGTTCGGGGACGCGCCGCCGCCGCCCGAGGTGAAGCAGGGGATGATCGAGGCGATCCAGAAGAACATCGACGTGATGAAGGTCGCCGGGTGGGGGCTCATCGACGACGTGATCGATCCGCGGGACACGCGCAGGGCGATCGCGTGGGGGCTCGAGCTCGCGCGGAAGAAGCGGGTGGAGCGGCCGGAGAAGAAGCGGGGGATCATCCCGGTGTAGCGCGGGGCTCGGCCGCGCCCGGCGCGGCGATCCGTCTCAAGGTCGCTCGCCGTCCTCCGGCTCCGGCGCCTCTCCCTCCTCGGGCTTCGGCGTCGGCACGGCGCGGGGCGCGGCCGCGTAGAACGGCTCCGGCGCGCTCTTCACGCGGAGGAGCGTCGAGCTCTTGGCGCGGACGATGGCCGTGTACGCGTCCAGGCCGAGCCCTGTGCCCGGCTCGTTCGCGTGCAGCGTGGCCTTGACCTGGTAGAGACCCTCGCGGGCGAAGGTGTTGTCGGGGCAGACCTCCCGCAGGAGGAGCGAGAGGTCGACCGACGCGCCGGGCTTCAGCGTCCTGAACATGTCGCGCGGGATCGCCCCTGTCGGCGGGGACGCCTCGCACACGGTCGTGCCGTTCGGTCCGACGACGAGGAACGCGAGCATCCGCGACCGGATGGCCACGGTCATGGGGCGCCTGCCGGCGTTCTTCGCGCTGACCCGGACGACGATCGAGCGAGGGCTCGCCGCGTCGGACCAGGGCTCGCTCGTGAGCTCCAGGCGAGGCGCGTTCGCGTCCACGATCGGCTCGCCCGGCGCGCCCGCAGCGACTTGAATCGGCTTGTCGGCCGGGGGCTGCGCTGTCTTGTCGGCCGGGGGCTGCGGCGGCGCCTTGTCGGCCGACGGTTGCGCCGTCTTGTCGGCCGGGGGCTGCGCCGCCCCATCGGCCGACGGCTGCGCCCCATGGTCTGCCGCCGAGGGCGGCGCGGCGCTGCCAGCGCCGTCCGCGGCGGCCTCCTTGCGGGGCAGGCCGTAGCTCAGCACGACGGTGGGCGCCGCCAGCCCGGGCGCCGGCGCGAACGCCGGCGGATCGTCGGTCGACTCCGCGGCGAACGGCGGCGAGGGCGCCTTTCTCGACCACTTGGGCGGCGGGCCCCAGCCGTACCACGCCCTCACCACCGCGCCGCCGGCGAGCGCGGCTTCGTCCTTGCCGAAGCAGAGCAGGCGTGGATCGAAATGCTCCACGTACGACTGCCCGGGCGCGAGCAGGAGCGCGCGCCGCTCGGGAAACCCGCTCGGCTTGAGCCCCGCGGGGGCGGCGCAGCGGGTCGTCTTCTTCGTGCGCTTGTTCAGCGTGTCGATCTCGAAGCGCAGCAGGCGCACGTCCGCCGGGATGCGCATGGGGCGCTCCCCTTCGTTGTCGATGCGCATCGTCCACGGCCCCTTGGGGGACGGCGCGATGAGCCAGATGCGCGCCGGCGCCGGCGGCAGCGGCGCGGGCTCGGGCGCCTTCTTCTTCGCGCCCGCCCTCGGCGCGGCCGCGCTCGCCTTCGGCGCCGCGGCCTTGGCCCCGCCAGGCGGGGCGGCGGCGTCGGCCTTCGGGCCCTCGGCGGGCGCGGCGGAGCTCGGCTTCTCCCCCTGCTGCGCGGGGCCCGGCTTCTCCTCCGCGAGCGCAGGGCTCGACGCGAGCCCCAGGACGGCCACGGCGGCCGACGCGGCCGACGTGGCCGACGCGAACAGACAGGCGATCCGGACGAGACGTGTGCGCATGGAGGATCCGTTCGGGAGCGAACGCTTCCGCTTTCTTTCTGGGGGCGTCAACCTTAGCGTAGCCGGCGAGCCCGGCTTCCCTCGGGGGCGCTCGGGCGCTCTCCCATCGCTCGAAGCGTGGTCATGCGCGGCCTGTACGCCATCGTCGACACCGATTCGCTCGAGCGCCGCGGGCTCGATCCGGCGGCGTTCGCCGAGGCCGTCCTCGACGCGCGCCCCGGGGCCCTCCAGCTGCGGGACAAGCGCGGCGGGGCCGCGCGCACGCTCTCGCTCCTCCGCGCGATCCAGCCGCTCGCGGCGCGCGCCGGCGTGCCGCTGTTCGCGAACGACCGGGCAGATCTCGCGGCGCTCGCGCGCTGCGACGGCGTGCACGTCGGCCAGGACGATCTCCCGGTGCCCGCGGTGCACCGGCTCGCGCAGCGCGCCGGCGCCCGGCTGCGCGTCGGGCTCTCCACCCACACGCCCGCGCAGATCGAGGCCGCGCTGCGCGAGGCGCCCGAGCACCTCGATTACATCGCGATCGGGCCCATCTTCTCGACGTCGAGCAAGGAGCGCCCCGACGCCGTGGTCGGCCTCGAGGGGCTCGCGTCGCTGCGCACCATGGTCGAGCGGGCGCGGCCGGGGCTGCCGGTCGTGGCGATCGGCGGCATCTCGCTGGAGCGGGCGCGCGACGTGGGCCCGCTCTGCTCCGCCGCGTCGATCATCGCCGCGCTGCTGCCGGAGCCGGGCGCGCCGACGTCGCGCGCCCTTGAGGAGGTGAGCGCGCGGGCGCGGGCGCTCACGGAGGCCCTCGCGCCCGCGGCCGCGGCGCCGCGCGGCGCGGGCGCAGGCGCAGGCGCGCGATGAGCCTCACGCTGCTCGCGGCGGCCGCCGCGGCGGTGGCCGCCACCGTGGGCTACATGGCGGCGCGCCGCGAGCGGGAGGCGCTGTGGGAGGACCGCGACGAGGACGAGCGCGCCGCGCCCGCGGCGTCCCCCGAGGGCGCGCCGTGGGACGAGCTGCCGTTCGCGCTCGGCGACGTGGTCCTGGCCGGGATCGAGGAGCGCTGGCTCTCGGGCGCGATCGTGGCGCGCGAGCGGGGCGAGGTCGTCGCGACGGTGTTCCTCGCGCCGGAGGGCGCGACGCAGCGGGCGGTGGTGGCCTTCCCCGCGCCGCGGCGCGACATCCTGTGGCTCGCGCCCGCGGCGGTCGACTCGCCGGACGAGCCGCCGGCGACGCTCGAGATCGCGGGCATGACCCTGCGGCGGCGCGCGCGGCTGCCGGCGGCGCTGGAGCGCCTGGGGCAGGGCGCGCCCTCGCTGGGCGAGGCGGGGATCATCGCCCTGTACGAGGGCGGCGGGCACGACGCGGCCGTGGTGCTCGCGAGCGAGGGGCGCATCCACGCCTGGGTCGGGCGGCGCGTCGAAGAGGGCGGGTACGAGCGGCTCGGCGGCGGCGGCGAGGGCTGACGCGGCGGCCGTCAGCCGATGACGCCGCGCAGCTCCGCGATCAGCGAGGCCATCGCCAGGCTCGGCGAGGCGTTGCGCTCGAGCTGCGCCACGGCGCGCGAGACCGCCGCGTAGCGCCTGGCCGAGACGACGGCGCGGCGCGGATCGGCCGCGACCGCGGCGCGGGCCTCGCGGGCGAGCGACGCGTTGAGCGCGCGGAGGTCGTCCTTGAGGGCGCCCTTGTCGCGATCCAGCGACTCCGCGAAGGCGACGGCGGGCCCGAGGTCGCGAGCGGCCGCGGCCGCGAGGATGCTCCTCACGAACGCGTCGCGCGAGGCGGTCTGCTCCTCGTCCGCGAGCTCGAGCGCCGTGGAGGCGCTGCCCGCGGCGAGCTCCACGGCGAGGTCGTGCCGCTCCTCGGGCACGCCGTGATCGCGGAGGATGCCGCGGACGATCGGCTCGGAGAGCGGGGCGAAGCGCACGGGCAAGGTGCGCGAGCGGATCGTGTTGAGCAGGCGGTCGCCGCGCGAGGTCAGCAGGATGAAGTGGGTGCCCGGCCGCGGCTCCTCGAGCGTCTTGAGGAACGCGTTCGCGGCGCCGACGCTGAGGTCCTCGGCGTCGCGGACGATGAACACCCGCGCGCGCCCCTCGTGGGGCGGGTAGGACGCGTGGGCGAGCACGATGGATCGGACCTGGTCGACCGAGATCTCGGTCAGCTCGTCGCGGTTCCGGCCGATGATGGCGGCGGGGTAGAAGTTCTTCGCGACGATCTGCACATCGGGGTGGAGCGGCGCCGCGGGGCGCCCCTCGGAGCGCGCGGCCGCGCGCCGGCACGCGTCGCAGCGGCCGCAGCCGAGCGGATCGCCCCCGGTGCAGACGAGCGCCTGCGAGAGCGCGACGGCCGCGAGCTCCTTGCCGACGCCGGGCGGGCCCTCGAAGCGGTAGGCGTGGTGCACGCGGCCCGTCTCGAGCGCGCGCACGAGGGTGCCGACCGCGGTGTCCTGGCCGAGGATATGGGAGAACGGCACGGACCGCTCTCTACCACGGCCGGGGCGCGGCCTGATCCCGCTCGAGCGCGAGAGGCCGCCCGGCGCCCGCCCGCGCCGCGATCGCGTCGCCCGCGTCGTCCGCATTGCGCGCGGCGGTGATAGGTTGCCGCGCATGCGCGTCCTCGTGCTCGGCGGCACCCGGTTCATGGGCCATTTCCTCGTCTACCGCCTGCTCGCGGCGGGCCACCACGTCACCCTCCTGAACCGCGGCGCGACGCCCGATCGGTTCGGCGACCGCGTCGCGCGGGTCCGCTGCGACCGCGCGGCCGACGACCTCGCGCAGGCGCTCGTGGGCCGCGAGTTCGACGCCGCGGTGGACTTCACCGCGTACACGGCCGCGGACGGCCGCGCGGCGGCCCGGGCGCTCGCCGGCGGGCGCGTCGGGCACTACGTGATGATCAGCACCGGCTCGGTGTACCTCGTGCGCGAGGGGTGCCCGCGGCCGTCGCGCGAGCGCGACTACGACGGCCCGCTGCTCCCGGAGCCCGAGGGCGAGGACGATCGCGCGGCGTGGGCCTACGGCATGAACAAGCGCGGCTGCGAGGCGGCGCTCGCGGCCGCCTTCCGGGACGACGGCTTCCCGGCGACCGTGCTGCGCATCCCGATGGTGAACGGGGAGCGCGACCCGCACCGCCGCCTCGAGCGCTACGTCGCGCGCGTGCTCGACGGCGGCCCGCTGCTCGTCCCGGACGGCGGCGGGCACGCCGTGCGGCACGTGTACAGCGGCGACGTCGTGCGGGCGATCGTGAAGCTGCTGCTCGTGCCGTCGACGTTCGGGCAGGCGTACAACCTCTGCATGGACGAGAGGCCGACGCTCGCGGAGCTGCTCGCGCTCGTGGCCGAGCTGCTCGGCGCGCCGGCGCGCCTCGCGCCGGTCGACGCGGCCGCGCTCCGGGCGCGCGGCATCGACCCTGTCGCGATGTCGCCGTTCAGCGATCGCTGGATGTCGCTGCTGGAGCCAGCGAAGGCGAGGGCGGAGCTCGGCTTCCAGCACACGCCGCTGCGGCGGTGGCTGGAGACGGTGATCACGTCGCTGCTCGCGAACCCGCCGTCCGATCCGCCGCCGGGCTACGAGCGGCGCGCCGACGAGGTGTCGCTCGCGGGCGAGGCGGGGAACGCCGGCCGCGCGTGAGGTAAGCTGGGCCCGCGGGGAGGCGAGCGGGCCGGGAGGCCGCGCGCCGCCCGCGCGCCTCGCCGTGAAACGTCCGAAGGAGGGAGAGCTCGCGATGCAGGATGTAGCACCCAGGCGGGTCTTGGCGGCCATCGACGCCTTCCTGAGCACGCCGCTCGACGCGGCGCTGTCGCGGCATCGCGAGGTCGATCCGGCGGCCGGCGCGCTCGCGTTGTTCCACGAGGTCGCCGCGACGGTCCCCGCGTACCGGCGCTTCCTCGACGAGCGCGGCGTCGATCCGGCGGCGGTCCGGACCCCCGCGGACTTCGCGGCGCTCCCGGTGATCACGAAGCAGAATTACGTGCTCCGGCACCCGATCGCGGACCTGTGTCGGGGCGGGCGCGTCGAGTCCTGCGACATGGTCGCCGTCTCGTCGGGCTCGACGGGCAAGCCGACGTTCTGGCCGCGGTCGGTCGCGGACGAGCTCCCGGTGGCCCGGCGCTTCGAGCAGGTGTTTCACGACAGCTTCCGGGCCGACGCGCGCCGCACGCTCGCCGTCGTGTGCTTCGCGCTCGGGTCGTGGGTCGGCGGGATGTACACGACCGCGTGCTGCCGCCACCTCGCGGCGAAGGGATATCCGATCACGGTCGTTACGCCGGGCAACAACAAGGACGAGATCTTCCGCGTCGTGCTGGATCTGGGGCCGGCGTTCGATCAGGTCGTCCTGCTCGGTTATCCGCCGTTCCTGAAGGACGTGATCGACACGGGGCGGGCGCGCGGGGTCGACTGGGCGCCGCTCCGGATCAAGCTCGTGATGGCCGGCGAGGTGTTCAGCGAGGAGTGGCGGAGCCTGGTCGGCGAGCGCGTCGGGTCGACGTCGCCCTGCTACGACTCGGCGTCGCTCTACGGGACGGCGGACGCCGGCGTGCTGGGCAACGAGACGCCGCTCAGCGTCGCGATCCGCCGGTTCCTCGCGGGGAGGCCGGACGCCGCGCGCGCGCTCTTCGGGCAGGACCGGCTCCCCACGCTCGTGCAGTACGACCCGGCGGTGAGGTTCTTCGAGCAGCGCGAGGGGATGCTGCTCTTCTCGGGCGAGAACGGGGTTCCGCTCGTCCGTTACGCGATCCTCGACAGCGGGGGCGTCTATGCGCACGCGGACATGATGGCGGCGCTCGCCGGCTTCGGGTTCGATCCGCGGCGGGAGCTCGACGGCGAGCGCGGCGCCCGGGAGCTGCCGTTCGTCTACGTGTTCGGGCGCTCGGATTTCACGGTGTCGTATTTCGGGGCGAACATCTATCCGGAGAACGTGGTCGTGGGCATCGAGCAGCCCGGCGTGAAGGAGTGGGTGACCGGGAAGTTCGTGCTGGAGGTCCGCGAGGGCGCGGACAGGGACGCGTATCTCTCGGTCGTGGTCGAGCTCGCGCCGGGGGAAGGGGAGAGCGAGGCGCGGCGCGAGGCGGCGGCGCGGTCGATCGAGGAGCACCTGGTCCGGCTGAACAGCGAGTTCAGGAGCTACGTGCCGGCGGGGAAGCGCGCGCCGCGGGTGACGCTGCGGGCGGCGGGGGATCCGGAGTACTTCCCGCTGGGGGTGAAGCACCGGTATACGAGGAAGCCGGGGGGGTGAGGGCGTCGAAGATCGATTATCAATCTCGTCGGCGGGCGGGGCCCGCGCATCGGAAGCCAACGAGATCCATCCGGTGACCGGTCTTGAGCCTGGAACACCGATCTCGTTGATCAAGCGAGAAATGAGCCGCCAAGGCACCAAGGACGCCAAGATAAGATTCTCTTCTTGGCGTCCTTGGCATCTTGGCGGTTCGAAATTCTGCGCTTTTCAGGCAGTTTCAGCTCGCGTCCAGCGGCGCCTCCCTCGCGCTGCCGACGGCGCCCCTGAGCGCCTCGCAGAACGCCGCCACATCCGGGTACCGCTCCGACGCCTCGAACTCGATCGCCCTCTCGAGCACCTTCCGCACCGCGTCGCCGCACGGCAGCCGCTCTATCACCCGCCCCGGATACCGCATCATGATCGGCGGCAGCTCCCCCCCGTGCAGGCAGAACACCGCCGTCATGCCGAGCCCGTACACGTCCGCGCGCGCGTCGGCGTCCTGCGGGCGGTGCATCAGCTCCGGCGCCGCGTAGAGGAACGTCCCCAGCGCCCCGCTCCTCGTGCCCCCCGTCGTGTCCCGCGCCCAGACAAGATCGAAATCCGTGATCCGCGGCAGCCCCTCTCCGTCGAGCAGGATGTTCGCCGGCTTCACGTCCCGGTGCACGAGCCCCCGCCCATGCGCGAACGAGATCGCCTCTCCAGCGCGGAGGATCATCGGGATCACCCCCTCTGCCGGCAGCCGCTTCCCGACGACCGCGCTCTGCACGTCCTCGCCGTGCACGAGCTCCATCACGAAGTAGTGCCAGCCGCCGTCCTCGCCCTTCGGCTCCAGGATGCGCACGACGCCGGGGTGGTCGAGCTCCGCCATCGCGCGCGCCCCGCGAAAGAACCGCTCCCGCCGCCCCTCGTCGCCCGCGAGGTTCGGGTGCAGCACTTTGATCGCCACCGGCTGATCGCCCCGCCCCGCGTCGAGCGCGCGCCACACCGTCGCGAACCCCCCGCGGCCGATCCGCTCGAGCAGCAGGTACCGCCCCTCGCTGAGCTCCTCGCCCACGTGCAGCTGGCCGCCTTCCCGGCGCTTGCGCCTGAGGTCGACGATCTCCTGGTCCACCTCCACCGTGCTCGCGCCGGCGGCCTTCAGCCTCACCCGCCGCTTCTGCGCCGCGGCGATCTGCTTGTCGATCGCGCGGATCGCCTCCTCGGCCTCGCGCAGCGTCGCGGCGAGCGCGCTCGTCGGCGCGGCCCTCGTGGGCCCCGCCTCCGGCCGCGCGCTCGCGGCGGCCTCCTCCACCGCCGCGCGGATGCCCCGGACCACGGCCGTCCAGGCCTCGTCCGGGTCGGCCCAGCTCGTCACCGCCCCGCCGTCCCGCGGCAGCGCCTCCAGCTCCGCCAGCGCGGTGCCCTCCCGGTCGCACGGGCGCACCAGGATCGGCACCACGCGCGCGTCGCCCCGGCGGTGCCGCTCCAGCGCGGCGCCGAGCTCCCGCTCGTAGCAGCTGTCCGAGGCGAGGAACGCCTCGCTCACCAAGAGCAGCACCACCTCGGCGGCGGAGAGCTCCGCCGCGATCGACGCGTCGCGCACCGCGCCGGCGCCGATCCGGCCGCGGTGCCACGTGCTCACCAGGCCCTGCCGCTTGAGGGCGGCGAGGTGCGCCTCGAGCGCCTCGAGGTGCGACCGATCCGCGGGGGCGTAGGAGATGAAGACGTTGACCGCCATGCGCTGAGGAGCGTCGCTGCGGCGGCGAGCACGCTGCGTCCCGGCCGTCCGCTCCGCGCCGACCAGGCTACCAGACGCTGCGCTGTCCTGCGCTCGCCCTCGATCCTCGGCGTCGACGAGGCGACGCCCACGTCGGCCGACGGTCCCCGCGCCGCGGCTGCCGCCCGTGACCCGCGCTTCGTGAGAGCGCGGGTCACGGCGCGTCGCGGTCGCGCCGCCCGCCCTCGCTACTCCTCGCCTTCCGCGCTGCCCGGCGGGGGCGGTGGTTCCTGCTGCTCTGCAGCCTCGAGCTCGTCGAGCTCGCGAAAGAGCGCGTCCAGATCCAGCGATAGCCCCGCGCAGCCCGGCACCTCCTGCAGCAGCCCCCCGGTCGCGGCGAGGCGGCGCACGTAGCTCCCGTCCCGCGTGAGCTCGTGGACCTCGAAGCTGCGGAGCTGCGGATCGAGCAGCCAGTACCAGGGCACCCCGAACGCGGCGTACTCCTCCAGCTTCTCGACGCGGTCGCGCCGCTCATCGCGCGGCGCAGGGGAGACGGTCTCGATCATGATGTCCGGCGGGATTCCGACCGGACCACGGGCAGGGGGCTTCCGGGCGCGCGACAGGAACACGGACACATCGGACTTGCGCCCGCGCCGCGGCTTGAGGGCGTACTTCACCTCGGAGCCGAAGACGAGGCCGCCGCGCGGGACGGCCCAGGCCCGCAGCATCTGGATGAGCCAGGCGACGGCCAGCTCGTGGACGCAGTCGGACATCTCTTCCTCGACCAGCCGACCGTCAACGAGCTCGCCGGGCTGGTCTTCCGGCAGCGCAGCCCACTCCGCGACGGACAAGAGGCGGCCTGCGGGGTGCTCCGGGTAGGCGCTCTGGCTCACATCGAGGAGGGTACCACCGCCCCGCGCCGCGCGCCGCCCTGAGAGCGCGGTCGCCGTTCCACCGCCCGGCGGCCCGGCCGCTCACGCGGTCTTCCCGCAGCACCGCTTGTACTTCTCGCCGCTCCCGCACGGGCAAGGGCCCTTGCGGGACGGTCCTTCCTGGCGGGGCGCCTGGATCTTCGGGTGATAGTGCTCGCGGAGCGGCGCGAGCAGCCGCATCGTGTCCTCCGGCGACCAGCGGGCATGGACGAGGCGGATGAACTCGCGCGGAAGGAAGAGCTGCTCTGGCTCGGCGCGCGCCGTCCAGGGGATGAAGAGCATCATCAGGGCCATGACCTCCGCGTCGTCGACGAACGACTGCCGGGTGTTCACCGGGAGCGTCATCGCGAGCGCCTCGGGCACATCTTCCTCGCGCTCGAAGCGCAGCGGGTCGCCCGCGGCGAGCCGGCGGGTGAGCGAGACGGCCATCCGCGCTCCGAGGCTGCGCTGCGCGGCGGCCGCCGATTCGGGCTCGTCGAGCGCCGCCTCGGCGGTGGTCCGGAAGAGGGTCAGGAGCGCCTCCGGGAAATGGGCCCCGGAGAGATCCCGCGGCGCCGACAGCGCCTTCTGCACCTCGGCGCGGAGCCTGGCATGACCCACGCCGAGCGCGATCAGGCTCCCGACGCTGGTCACGAGCCGGAGCTGCGATGCGGCCTCGTCGAACGCCGTCTTGCAGGCGCGGAGCTGCGCCTTGCCGACCTTCGCGACGCCCCAGAAGCCGCGCAGGGCGAGCGCGACGCTCCCCTGGCGCGAGGCGCCCCACGCGAGGCAGGAGCTCGAGAGATCGAGCTCCTCCGGGAGCGACTCGACGAGCGCGCGGCCGTCCATGAACGCGAGGACCGCGAGGTGCCCGGTGGCCCAGAACAGGTCCCAGTAGCGCCGGAGCACGGGCGTCAGCGCGCGCTTCGGGTGCTCGACGCGGAGGAGCGCGCCGCGCAGGTCATCGAGCTCGGTCACCGTACCGAAGAAGGCGCGCAGGAACTCGAGGCCGAAGAGCGGCCGGAAGGCCGAGATGCCCACGAACTCCTCGCGCGACAGGTCCGGGCCGGCGTGGAAGATGCGGTCGACGAGCTGCGCCGTGTGCCCCTTCGGCCCGGCGAGCTCGCGCGCCGCGGCCATGCGCGCGCGCAGATCCGCGACCTTCTCGGTGAGCCCGTCGAGCTGCCCGCGGGTGATGACCGGGAGGTCGCCCGCGCGCATCCCGGCGCCGAGGCAGGTCACGAAGCGACCCTCGCGCGTCACGACGAGGAACGGCCCGCACGCGGGATCGTCGAGCGAGATCGCGACCCGCTCTGCGCCGTCGGGGAGCCTGGCGCAGCGGAGGAGGTACTGGACGAGGCCGTGATCGCGGTAGAGCGTGAGCGCGAGCTCGACGTGAGGGAGCGAGACGCGATCGAGCCTGGACAGGAAGTGATGTTGGTGTCCCACGGTCGCGAGCGGATCCTAGCGGCCTGGGCAATGCGTGCTAGAGCGCCCCAACGCTCGATTCCTGCTGTCGGGTCGTCGCAACGCTCGCTGCAGGCGTTGCGATGGCGACTCGGGGGCCTAGCCTGGTAAAGGGCGCAACGACCATGCTCGATCCCTCTCCCCCGCTCCTCGTCCTCGGCTGCGGCTTCACCGGCGCGGTGGTCGCCGGCCTGCGGCGCGCCTCCGGCGGCCGCGTCGTCGCGACCACGCGCTCCTCCGAGCGCGCCGCAGAGCTCGCCCAGGCCGGCATCGAGGTGAGCGTCCTGCCGGCGCTCACCGCCGCGGCCGTCGACCGGCTCGTGGCGGACGGCGCGGACGTGCTCGTCGCCTTCCCGCCCGACGGCGCGACCGACGCCGCGATCGCGCCGTCGCTCCGCCGCGCGCGCGCGATCGCGTACGTCTCGTCGACCGCCGTCTACGGCGACGCGACGGGGCGCATCGACGAGGCGACGCCCACGTCGGCCGACGGCCCGCGCGCCGCGGCGCGCCTCGCGGCCGAGGCCGTGTACCGCGAGCGCGGCGCCGTGGCGCTGCGCGCCGCCGGCATCTACGGCCCGGGCCGCGGCCTGCACCAGCGGCTCTCGCGCGGCGACTTCCGCATGACCGGCGAGGGCGATCGGCAGGGCAGGAACGTCGTCTCGCGCATCCACGTCGAGGACCTCGCGCGCCTCGCGCTCGCGGCCCTGGAGCGCGCCGTGCCCGGCGACGTCTTCGTGGTCGCGGACGACGCGCCCGTGCCGCAGATCGAGGTCGTCCGCTGGCTCTGCGCGCGGCTCGGCCTTTCGCTGCCGGCCGGCGCGCCGCGGGAAGATCTCCACGAGACGCTCCGCCACGATCGCGCGGTGGACAACGCGAAGATCAAGCGCGCCCTCGGCATGACGCTGCTCTACCCGAGCTACCGCGAGGGGTTCGAGGCGTGCCTCGCCGTCGAGGCCGCGGCCTCGGGCGCTCCGCGCCACCGCGGGTGATCGCGGTCGCGAGCTACAGGACGTCCGAGCCCTGCCTCGTGACGACGATATCGTCGCTGTCACCCGTCGCGCCGCCGGCCGCGCCGGGACCGTCGGCCGTGCCGTTCTCGCCGACGCTGGACAGCGTGTAGCCATCGCCGCCAGGGCTCCTCTCGTACACGAGCGGGCCTGTCCCACAAGGATCCTGCGGGAGCGCCCGCAGCGCCTCCGGATAACCCCCGTCCGCATACGCCCGCTCTGCCTCGACGGCCGCGCGGGCCAGGAGGTACGACGCCCGCAAGGCGCAATCCCGCCTCGCGGTCCTCTGGAGATGCTCGGCGTCCAACATGGCATTGAGCCCCGTGACGTCGACGGCGAGGGAATCGGCGGCGACCTCCTGAAAGCGCTCGACCTGGGAATAATCGCGCTGCGCGTCGAGCGCGATCTGCTCCGCGGCGCGCAGCTGCGCGTCGAGCGGCGGGAGGGCGTGACCGAACACGGCGGCCATCGGGAGCGCCGTGGTGAGCGCGCGGGCACCGGTGGACGACGCGAGAGGACGGAGCTCCTCCTCGGGCAGCGGTCCACCGTCGCTCAGGCTCATCGCCATCTGGCGCAGGCGCAGGCGCTCTTTCCGGAGCACGTCGGCGAGCTGCGGCAGGCGCCGCCCGTGCTCCTCGAGCGCCCGATCCAGCGCGGTGAGCTCCGCCGCGGGGAGCCGGGGCGCGCCGGCGACGAGGGCCGCGGCGCGGCGGTAGGCGCGCTCCGCGTCGTGAATGCCGATCAGGCCGGCGATGGCCGAGCCTGCGGACAGGTCCGCGCCGACCTTGGCGACGGTGAGATAACGGTCCAGGGCGCCGCGCGTATCCCCCTTGGCCTCGAGCCAGCGCCCCTGGACCAGGACAGCGCGGTTTGCGTGCCACACCGGATGGATTGGACCGTAGTCGATCCACGCGCTGTCCTCCGGCAGCTCGTAACGAGAGCAACGCGCCGTCTGCCGGAAGGCGTCGATCTCCGGGCGGCGCCGCTCGATCTCGGCGGCGAGCTCGGGGGGGAGCGGCGCGCCGGGCGCAGCCTCGAGCGCTCGCTTGACCCACTCGGGATGGATGTCCAGCTGAATCGACGCCGTCCTCGCGTAGCTCGCCCCGCAATCCACCTGCGCGGCGCCCTCGCCGGCAGGCCGCGAGCGCTCGCGGATCCGCGCGCGTTCCGCGTCCCATTCGGCCTGGGTGGCATCCCGGTAATCCCGGAGCCGGGACTGACCCCACGCCGACGCGCCGGCCCGGAACAGCGCGAGAAGCGCGGCCGTCGCCGCGAGCCCGACCCCCACACGTCTCAACCTCCCGAGGAGGCGCCCCTTGCTGTCGGTCATCGCACCGGAAAAGCCCGGGCGCGACGGATCATTCCGTGCCTTTTTGTCAACCGGATCGCACGGATGCTCCCGACTCCGGGCGAGCAGAGATGGCCTCTCGAACGGCCAGGCCCGGGGATCCGCGACGCGAAAATCAGGGATCGACGCGCGCGAGGCGCACGCTTACGCTCGGCGCCGTTGAAGGAGCGTGCATGAAGCTTACGTGTTGGACATGGCTTGTGGTGGCGGCCGTCGCGGCGGGCGCCGGATGCGGGGATGACGAGGGTGGAACCGGCGGCGCCGGGCCGGGAGGCGCGGGTGGGGCGAGCGCCGGCGGGGGCGGCGGGGCGAGCGCCGGCGGGGGAGGCTCGGGCGCGGCGGGCACCGGCGGGGAAGGCGGCATGAGCGACGGCGGGGCCGGCGGAGAGGCCCCGATGCCGCCGTGCGCGCCGCCCGACCCCACGCTCGCCGACCGCGACGCGGATGAGCTGTATGCGGCCGACGAGGTGTTGCGCTTCGACTTCCGCCTTCCGGAAGAGCGCTGGGCCGAGCTCAAGGAGAACGCCCGCGACGAGGAGTACGTGGAGGCCGAGGCTTGTTACCAGGGCAAGAGCCTGGGCGTCGTCGGCCTGCGCTTCAAGGGCGGTTACGGCACCCTACAGATGTGCTTCGACGAGGAGGGAAACCTCACCTGCCCGAAGCTCAGCATGAAGGTGAAGTTCGACGAGTACGTCGACGGCCAGCGGTTCTACGCGCAGAAGCGGCTGAACTTCCACTCGATGATCTGGGATCCGACGAAGCTCCACGAGCGCATCGCCTATGGCCTGTACCGGGAGATGGGCGTCGCGGCCCCGCGGAGCGGGTGGGCCACGCTCACCGTGAACGGCGAGCCGCAGGGGCTCTTCTCGATGGTCGAGGAGGTGGACGGCCGCTTCCTGGAGAGCCATTTCCCCGAAGGGCCGGACGGCGACCTCTACAAGGAAGCGTGGCCGGTCACGGACGACGCCAGCTACTACGCGGAGCACATCGAGACGAACGAGGACGAGGCCACGCACGAGCGCTTCGTCGCGTTCGCCGCCGCGCTCGCGTCCGCCGAGGGCGACGAGCGCCTCGCCGCGCTGTCGCAGTGGGCGGACGTCGAGCAGCTGCAACGCTACATGGCCGTCGACGAGGCGATCGTGAACTGGGACGGGGTCACGACCTTCTACGTCGACCCCGCGGGCGGCGCCAACAACCACAACTTCTACATCTACGACGAGCCCTCGTCGGGCAAGTTCCGCCTGATCCCGTGGGATATGGACCAGACCCTCGGCGCGAGCACCTATTTCGGCCACGTGCCCCGCTGGACCGAGGCGCCGGCGACCTGCCCCGCCGTGGTCCCGGTGTTCATGGGCGCCGAGCGGGTGCGCGTGCCGGGATGCGACGCGCTGTTCGGCGCCTTGAGCCAGGACCCCGCGGGCTACCAGGCCGCGCTCCAGGCGCTGCTCGACGGGCCGTTCCGCGAAGGGAAGCTCGAAGCGCAGGTGGACGAGTACGCGGCGCTGATCCGCGCCGCCGTCGACGAGGATCCGCTCGGGCCCGGCCTCGCCTCGTGGGAGCCGGCGGTCGCGCGCCTCAAGAGCGAGGTGCCGATCCTGCGCGAGCGCCTGCGCCGGTTCGCCAGCAACACGCCGCTCGTGCCCTTCTCGTTCACCGCGGCGGGGCTCAACGATTTCGAGGCGGCGGACACGCTCGAGCTGTACTTCGGCACGCTGCTCGCCACCAACGACGCGTCCGGCGCGGTGCAGGGCATCGCGCAGGACGCGCCGCTCAGCGGCGCGCGGAGCCTGCTCCTGAGCTTCGATTTCCGCGACGAGGCGTCCGCCTGGGGCCAGTACGTGTACTTCACGGTGCCCCTCGCCGAGGGCTCGGTCGACGTGACGCCGCTCGAGGGCGTCCGCTTCCGGGCGCGCGCCGACGCGGCGCGCTGGCTGCGCGTCGACGTCGAGAGCCCCGCGCAGAGCAACGGGCTCATCGGCGTCCGCCACGGCTGGGACGTGCGGCTCGGCGTCGAGCCGCAGCTCATCGAGCTCAAGTTCGCCGACATCGCGCTCCCCGGCTGGGCGATCGACCAGGGGCTCGACCCCGGCGACGACGTGAACGACGTGCTCGCGTCGATCATCGGCCTCGCGTTCAGCCCGGAGATGAACGGCGTCGGCGCGAACGGCTTCCTCGGCCGCGGCAAGGTCGACTCGGGCGCCGTCGTGATCGACGATGTCGAGCTCTTCGGCGCGACGTCCGGCGATCCGTGATCGGCTGACACGAATCCTCCTCGGCGAGGTGCACGAGTACCGACACACTGGATGGAGCATCGAGCCGGCTCGATGTTCCACTCCTCGAACACCGCCGTTCCAGAACGCCGTCTGGCGTGGCCCGGGCATCGCCGCATACTCCGGACGTGACCAATGCGGAGATGAAATGAACAAGGAAGAGCTTGGCAATAAGCTGGGTATCGCGATCTGTGT
This sequence comes from Sorangium sp. So ce836, assembly GCF_028553905.1. NCBI lineage: Bacteria > Pseudomonadati > Myxococcota > Polyangiales > Polyangiaceae > Sorangium > Sorangium sp. So ce836. The sequence goes on from NZ_CP102233.1 coordinate 3,127,373, forward strand.
CGGGGTCGCGTTGGGCCTCTCCACGGCTTGCTCCATTGCAGATGAGCCGGACGATCCGGTCGAGTCGCTCGATTCGCGGTCGTCCGAGATCATCGGCGGCGAGATCGCCGAGGCGAGCCCCTGGGCCGTCCAGGTCTTCGACGTGCGCGGCGACACGGGCGATTTCTACCAGTGCACGGGCACGCTCGTCGCGCCGCGCTGGGTGCTCACCGCGCAGCACTGCATCGCGGATGAAGGCGAGACGTCGGCGGTGCGCATCGGCAGCAACACGTACCGCGAGGGCCAGCGCATCGAGGTCGACGCCGTCGAGGTGCCCTCGGCGGAGGTCGACATCGCGCTGCTCCACCTGACCGAGGACGCCGGCGGCGCGGTCGTAGAGCTCGCCCCCGCGGGGCCGGCCGTGGACGGGACGGACGCGACGGTCTACGGCTGGGGGAGCGAGGGCACACCGCTGGTGATGGCGCCGTCGCTCAAGAAGGCGATCGTCCACATCGATGGCCGGCGCTCCGACGACGAGCTCCTGGCGACGGGCGTGACGGGCTCGGGGTGGAGCGGCGACTCCGGCGGCCCGTGGTTCGTCGACGGGGTTCAGGTCGCCGTGTTCTCGGCCTCGAGCGGCCAGGACGGCACCAACTTGCATGCGTCGCTCGCCGGCGTCGACGTCGCGCGCCACCGCGCGTGGATCGACGCGACGATCGCCAGCGGCCCCACCGACCACCCCGACGACGAGGTCGTGCTCCACGATCTCTCGGACTTCTCCGGCGTCTCGCAGAGCTTCGGGATCGGCCGCCACAACCTCCCGGACATGGCGATCATCGGCAACGACCGCGCGAGCGCGATCGAGGTCCCCGCCGGGCTCCGGGTCACGGTCTTCTTCCACCACAACTTCGAGGGCGAGGCGCGCGTCTTCACCTCGGACACGGATCTCGTGGCCGCGGGCTTCAGCGACGTCATCTCGAGCTTCGTCGTCTCGCGCGCCTCGGACCCGCAAGAGGACGTGGTCGCCCTCTACGAGCACGCCGACTTCTCGGGCGACGCGCTCCTCTACGGCGTCGGCAGCAGATACCTCATCGGCAGCGCATGGGACAAGAGGATCAGCTCCGTCCGCGTCCCCGCCGGCTTCACGCTGACGCTCTACGACCTGTTCTTCATCTACTCGCCCGAGTCGCGCGTCATCACGGCGGACGCCAACCTCGACAGCTACGACTTCGACGACGAGACCTCGAGCTTCACCGTCGAGCGCCCGTAGGAGCGAGGGCGCGCGGGCGGCCTGCTCGCCCGCGCGACCTCACGGCCCTTCAGACCACCTCGCGGCCGCCGCGCGCGCCGCGCTGCCCGCGGGCCGGCCGGCGGCGGAGCCCGAGGCCGGCGGCGAGGAGCAGGGCCGCGAGGCCGCCCGCAGAGGGCGTGTCGGCGCCGAGGCGGCACCCGCAGCCCGACGACTCGCCGCCGCCGGAAGCGCCGCCGCCCGCGCCGGCGGGCGGCGCCCCGCCCGCGCCCGACGCGGAGGCCCCGCCCGAGCCGTCGCCGGCGCCGGACGACGCGACGGTGTCGAGCCCCGCGCCGATCGACGTGGTGGCGGTGGTGGGCGGCGGCGGCGCTTCGACGCACGCGCCCGCCTCGCACCGCTCGCCCGCGGGGCACGCGACCCTGTCGCAGACATCGACGCACGCGCCCTCGCGGCAATACGTGCCTTCGTCGCACGCGACGTCGGCGCACGCGGCCTCCACGCACCGGCCGCTCCCCATGTCGCAGCGCTCGTTCGTCGGGCACCCGCGGCAGTTGCACTGGAGCACGCACACGCCGCCTTCGCACACCTGGCCGGAGTTGCACACGACGTCCTGGCACGGATCGATGCAGCGCCCGGCGCGGCACACCTGGTCGTGCGGGCACACCACGCCGTCGCACGGCGCGCTGCACTCGCCCGCGCGGCACACCTCGCCCACGTCGCACATCACGTCGACGCAGGCCTGCTCGACGCACAGGCCTTGCTGGCACACGAACCCTTGCTCGCACGGGAACTCCGCGGACCCGCAGGGGTCCACGCAGCGGCCGCGGTTGCACACCTGGTTCTCCGGACAGGGCGCCTCCTCGTCGATGACGTCGTCGCAGTCGTTGTCGACGCCGTCGCACTGCTCCGCCTGGCTGCCAGGCAGGACGAAGGGCGTGCAGATCACCGCCCCCTGCGCGTCGCAGTCGGAGATCCCGAGGCGGCACGCGCCGACGTTCTCGTCCACCTCGCACGGCAGGCCGGCCTCGGGGCACGTGATGCCGGAGAAGCGGAACAGGAAGTCCTCGTAGTCGAGATCGTTGCCGTTGACGCCCGCCGCGCCGGCGGCGTTCTGGAAGTCGAGATCCTCGAAGCCCAGGTAAAACGTGTTGAGCAGCTCGTTCGATCGATAGATGAGGTCCGAGTACCACGGGCCCGGCGTCGCGCACGCCGTACACTCCACGTTGAACCGATGCTCGGTGTAATGGTATTGCGTGGCATCCCCGTTGCCCGTGCCGTTCGGGTTGGGGATCAGCGCGAAGCCGATCAGCCCGCCGCCGTACGCGGGGTTCTCCCGGATCGACACCGCCGTCAGCTCGCGCATCGCCTCCGGCGGCAGGTCGGTCGAGAAGGGAAAGAGGATCTGGATATCGCTCTCCGGCGCCGCCGTGTTGAGGCCGGCCCTGGTGTTCACGGGGACATACCGCGGAGGATCGTCGCTCGCGCGGTCGTCGTCGACGTTGTACCAGCCGACGGCGAAGTTGGCGCCTCCGCCCTTGGCGATGTACTTGCCGCTGAACCCGCAGAGCGGCGAGAACACCTGCGGCTCCACCGCCGCGTCGGCCACGACGTCGATCATCTCGTCGATGTTGTCGTTGTTGTCCGACCCGTTGAGCAGGTCGCTCAATCGTTCGCGGACCGCGGGGACCGTGGTGCCGTTCGGTTGCACGATGTCGGCGCGCGCCGTCCCGCTCGCGCCGAGCGCCGCCGAGAGGGCCACACACCACGCGAGGGCATACGGTTTGCTGAAGGTGACGATCGACCAGCGCATCGGGCTTCCTCTCCTGGCAGGACGCGTGAGTCCGAAAGGAGAAGTGGACGCCAACTTCGCTGTCTTGTCCATACGGCGCGCGCTCGTGGATCCACGGCCGATGTGCACGGACAGCCCACGTGAGGACACCCTGTGATCTGCGCGGAGAGATCCCCCGCGCTCGGGCGATCACCCCTCGCGCTTGCGCGCGATCGCCGCGAGCTCACGGATGAGCTCGGTCGCGCCCTCGCCCGTCGCGGCGCTGACGAGGTGGAGCTTCACCTTCGCCTTCGCGAACCGCGCCTTGAGCTTCGGGTAGGCCTCGCGCACCTCGGTCAGGTCGGCCTTGGTCAGGGCGACGACCTCGGGGCGCCCGGCGATCTCCGGGCTGAACTTCTTGAGCTCCTTGCGGAGCGCCCGGTAGTCGGCGAGCGGCTCGCGGCCCTCGCCTGGATCGAGCGTCACGAGGTGGAGGAGCGCCCGCGTCCGCTCCACGTGCTTCAGGAACTGGATGCCGAGCCCGACCCCCTCGCTCGCGCCCGGGATCAGCCCCGGGATGTCCGCGATGACGAAGCTCGACCCGCCCGCCCGCACCCCGCCGCCGACCTCGACCATGCCGAGCGTCGGGGTCAGCGTCGTGAACGGGTAGTCGCCGATCTTGGGCCGGGCGGCCGAGACGGCGGCGACGAAGGTGCTCTTGCCGGCGTTGGGGAAGCCGAGCAGGCCGACGTCGGCGAGCACCTTCAGCTCCAGGCGGAGCTCGCGGGCCTCGCCCGGCTCCCCCGGCTCGGCGCGCCGGGGGGCCCGGTCGTGCGGCGACTTGAAGTGCAGGTTGCCGCGGCCCCCCTTGCCCCCGCGGGCGACCACGACCCGCTGGCCGTGCTCGGTCACGTCGGCGAGCAGCTCGCCGGTCTCCGCGTCGAAGACCTGCGTCCCCACCGGGAGCTTCTCGACCCGGTCGGCGCCGGCGCGCCCGTGGCAGTCGCTCCCCATCCCGTGCTCGCCCCGCTCGGCCTCGAGGGTGCGCGCGTAGGTGAAGTCGAGTAGCGTGGACAGGCCTTCGTCGCCCACGAAGACGACGTCCCCGCCGCGGCCGCCGTCGCCGCCCGCGGGGCCGCCGAACGGGATGTACTTCTCGCGCCGGAATGCGATCGCTCCATTGCCGCCATCCCCCGCGATGACCTTCAAACGGCACTGATCGACGAACCGCATGGTCGCGGCTCATAGCATAAAACTCAGGAAAGACCCCACAGCGGAAGGCAGCCCCGTGCATCGGGCCGCCCGCCGGACCGCTCGACCAGGAGATCCCAGGTGCGCGCTCGAATCCTGATCGTGGACGACAACACGAGCCTCGCCGGAAATCTTCGCGACGTCCTCGAGGGCGCGCGCGAGCTCGACGTGGAGGTGGCCCTGGCGCCGAACGGCAAGCAGGGGCTCGCGGCGGCCCGCCGCGACGGCTTCGACGTGGCGGTGGTCGACGTCAAGCTCCCCGACGCGAGCGGCCTCGAGCTCATCGCCCCGCTCCGCGCCGCCGCCCCCCACGGCGAGATCGTCCTCGTGACCGGCTTCGCGACCGTGGACACCGCGATGGCCGCCCTCCGCGCCGGCGCCTTCGCCTTCATCCTCAAGTCGTTCCGCCCCGAGGAGCTCATCTCCACGGTGGCCCAGGCGATCGAGAAGATCTCGCTGAAGCGGGAGCGGGAGGAGCTCGAGCGGCGGTACCGGGCGATCGTCGACGCGGCGGACGTGCTCATCCTCGGCCTGGACGCCGACGGCCGCGTGGCCCTCTTCAACCCGCGCCTGTCCGCGCTGACCGGGGTGGGCGGCGACGCCGCGCTCGGCATGCCGTTCTGCGAGACGCTGGTCGACGAGTCCGAGCAGCGCCGGTTCAACCAGTCGTTCCAGAGCGTCGTCGAGGGCGACGCCGCCGCCGCCGAGGTCGAGGTCGGCGTCCGGGACGCGGTGGGCGCGATCCGCCGGGTGCGCTGGCACCTCTCCGGCGTCCGCAGCGGCGGGCGCGGCGGCCGGACCGACCTCGTCTACGGCATCGGCATCGACGTGACCGAGCGGCGCGCGCTCGAGCGGCGCGCCGCCGACGCCGAGGCGCTGAACGCCATGGCCCCGCTCGCCCTCGGGCTCGCGCACGAGATCAGGAACCCCTTGAACGCCGCGGTCCTGGAGCTCCACCTGCTCAGCCGCGGCATCGACCGCCTCTCCGACGAGGCGATCCGCGAGCCCATGAAGCGGCGGGTGGGCATCGTCGAGGCCGAGATCGGCCGGCTGGGCCGGCTGCTCGGCGAGTTCCTCGAGCTCGCCCGCCCGCGCGCCCCGCACCGAGAGCCCGTCGACCTGGCCCGCGTCGTGCGCGACGTCCTCGACCTCGAGGAGGAGGCGCTCGCGAGCCACCGCGTCGAGGTCGTCCGCGACCTGCCCGACGACTGCTTCGCGCTCGGCGACGTGGAGAAGCTCAAGCAGGTGGTCCTGAACCTGGTCGTCAACGCCCTGGACGTCATGCCCGACGGCGGGGTCTTGCGGGCGTGCGCGTCGGGGGACGCGCACGAGGTGTGGCTGTCGATCGGGGACACGGGGCCCGGGATCGACCCGACGATCCTCGCCGAGATCTTCGATCCGTTCTTCACCACGAAGGCGGCGGGCACCGGCCTCGGGCTCGCGATCGTCCGGAAGATCGTGGACCAGCACGCGGGCCGGGTGGAGGTGAGCACGCACGCGGCCGAGGGGACGACGGTCCGCGTGCGGCTCCCCCGCTTCATCCCAGAGCCGGTGCCCGTGTCTCGCCCCACGACGAGCTCGCTGCCGCCCCGCGGGGCCGGGAGCTGACGGGCCTCACCGAGCGGCGTTCACCCGCACAGGAGACGGGCCCAGATCGGCGTTTTCGGCGCGCAGGCGTACACCAGTACGCCGAGCACCGAAAACGTCGAGGTGGGCCCGTATCCGCAGCGGGTGAGCGCCGCTCCAGCGGGTGAGCGCCGCTCAGCCCACGATGCGCATGGGGGGCTTGAGCGGGAGGGGGGGCTTGGAGCCGGGGGCCGAGGGGATCGCGGACGGGGCCGGCTTGGGGACCGCGTCGCCCTCGAGGGCGGCGAGCGCCACGAACAGCCGGTCCATGCCGTAGTCGAGGGCCACTTCGCGCTGGAAGACGTGGGCGACCTTGATCAGGCGCAGCGACGTCTGCTTGCCGAGGTCGATCTCGCGCTCGAGGAACGCCTCGAACGAGCCGTAGCCCTTCGCCTGATACAGCTCCTGCTGCTGGATCTCGGCGAGCACCACCCCGATGTCGAAGAACCCCTTGTCGAGCCGCTTGCGGAGCGTGCGGATCTTCTGGGTCTGGTTGTGGAGCTCGGCGATCTTCGCCTTGATCTCCTCCGCGCCGCTGGGCACGCGGATGGTCGCCCGGGCGCTGCCGGGGGGCGCCGGCTCGGCGGCCCGTGCCCGCGCCTCGGCGGCGTGCTTCGCGGCGTGCCGGGCAGCCCAGGGCGCAGCGCCGCGGAGGCCGAGCTTACGCTTCGAGGCGCTCGACGCGGATTTCGAGTCTTCCTTGATTACCGGATTCACGGGTTTCGCAAGCTGAGCTTCAGCGCCCCCCTTGGCGCTCGAAGAGGCCTTTTTCTTCGTGCCCGTCGCCTTCTCGGAGCTGCCCTGCTTTGTGATCTTCGGCATGTCGCTGCGTCCCCCGCTGGGTACGAGATCGTCGCGGCCCTTCGCCACAAGCGCGCGCCGCCCGCGCGGGGGAAAGACCCGCACGGCTGTCAAGCCGAATTGGCTCGCCAGGTCGTCGCCTTACCAAAAAATCGACCACCCCGTCCACTATGTTTCGGGGAGGCTCCTCGCTTTCCCGTTGGTCAGCATGACCCAAGATCGGCCCGAGAGCCAAAACCCATGAGCATCGCATGCTTGGGCCTCTCTCGGACAGCGGCGATCGCCGAGGGGGCGCTGTTTTGGCCACGTTGGCCTACAGCGAGATCCCGGCGGGCCCGACGCTCCGGTCGAGCGAGGCCCCCGCGCCGGCGCCGGCGCCCGCGTGATCTCCAAGCGCGGGGGTCGGTCGTGGTAGATCGCGGTGCATGACCTCTCCGCCCGCCGGTCGCGGCCCCGATGACGTCTCCCAGGCCGCTGATGCGTCGCGTCGTCCGGGCGATGTGCCGCGGGGCGCGGCGAGCAGCCGGATTGCCGTGGTGGTGAACGGCAACGCCAAGAGCGTGACGGCGGAGGTGATCGAGACGCTCGATCAGATCCTTGACACAGGGGATCTGTTCGTGTCGCGGCGGGTGGAGGAGAGCGAGGGCATCGCGCGGATCCTTGTCGACCGGGGCTACGGCACGATCCTCACGGGCGGGGGCGACGGGACGTTCACCGTGGTGGTGACGGCGGTGGTGAACGAGGCGAAGCGGCGCGGGCTGCCGGTGCCGCGGTTCGGGCTGCTCCGGCTGGGGACGGGCAACTCGCTGGCGTGGGTGCTCGGCGCGTCCGGGGGCGCGGGCGCGAAGCCCGGGCTGGCGGTGGATCTCCAGCGGCTGCGCGCCGAGGCCGGGAGCCGCAACCTGCGGCTCGTGGAGGCCGAGGACATCCTGTCGCCGTTCTGCGGCTTCGGGATCGACGCGGTGATGCTGCGCGACTACAACGCGGTGAAGTCGGCGCTCGCGCGCGGCCCGCTGAAGCGGCTCGCGCCGGGGCCGGTGGCGTACGCCGTCGCCGCGACGACGCGGACGATCCCGAGCTACCTCGTGCGGCGCACGCCGCACTGCCGCATCATCAACGAGGGCAACGACGCGATCCGCGTCGGCGAGAAGGGGACGATCCTCGGGGCGCCGATCAAGAAGGGCGGCGTCATCTACGAGGGTCCGGCGAAGATCGCGGCGCTGTCGACGATCCCCTATTACGGCTTCGGCTTCCGGATGTTCCCGTACGCGGACGATCGCCAGGACCGGATGCAGCTGCGCGTGTCGATGATCTCGCCGTTCACGTTCGTGCGGAACTTCTCGAGCATCTGGAACGGAGAGTTCGACGACCTGGAGACGGTGTTCGACTACTTCGTGGACGAGGTGACGATCGAGATGGATCCGGCGACGAGCTTCCAGATCGGCGGCGACGTCCGCGGGGACCGCTCGCGCGTCCGCGTGCGGCTGACCGAGCCGATCCGGATCGTCGACTTCTACGCGCCGCCGCGGGGGTAGCGCCGGGGAGCGCCCCAGCGAGCGCCCAGCGAGCGCGGCTCGCCTGCGACTCCATCCGTGCTGAAGCGGCACAGATCGAGGCGCATGTGGCACACTGGCCCGCTGTACGCACGGCACATGTTGGCAATCTCGGGGGACGAGGACGCTCGCGGCTCCTTCGATGGCCGGGAAATCAGCGAGGTATGCAGTCGCGGAGAGGCTGGCGCATGGCTTGCTCCGGAGCTGTGCCATGGACACGAACTCCAGACGAATTCGCTTTGACTCCATGGGAATCCTCTCCCTCTCGCTCCTCGTCGCGGCGGTGTCGTTCGGCGCCGGGTGTGCCGGAGAGGTGATCTCCCCGGATGGGGAGGGGAGCGAGGAGAGCGCGCTCGAAGGCGCAGGGGCCGATGAGGGGGAAGGGGGCGGCGGGAACACGCCCGGAGGCGAGGAGGCCGAGGCGGCGTGCACGATCGGCGAGTCCCGGAATTGCACCGCCCACGGGATGGGCGGCTACGAGCTGTGCGAGGACGTGGAGGGGGTGCCGACCTGGACCGGGTGTCAGTCGAGCAGCGTCAGCACGCCGCTCGTGCTCTCGTTCGATCAGCGTCCGGTCGAGTACCTGACCGCGATGAACGGCGCGTTCGATCTGAGCGGGCTCGGGGCCACGATCGCCACCGACTGGCCCACCGCGGCGACGCCGTGGCTCGCGCTCGATCGGGACGGCAATGGGGCGATCGACGGCGGCGCGGAGCTATTCGGCTCGGCGACGGTGCTCGCGAGCGGGGCGCGCGCGGACAACGGGTTCACCGCGCTCCGCGAGCTCGACTCCGACGGTGACGGCCGCATCACGGCGCGGGACGAGGCGTGGTCGCGGCTCGTGCTGTGGAGCGACCGCGACGCGAACCGCGCCTCGAGCGCCGGCGAGCTCGAGCCGCTCGCGTCGCGCGGGCTCGTCGCGATCGAGCTGTCGTACGGGCGCGACCGGCGCTGCGACGGGCGCGGCAACTGCGAGATCGAGCGCGCCGCGTTCACGTTCTCGGAGGGCGCCGCGACCCGGACGGGCGCGGTCGTCGACGTGCACCTGCGCTGGCAGTGACGCCGCCGCCGGCGGGCGACCCGGCGCGCCCGTCGCCGCGACGCGGCCATCGTCGCGTCGCGCGCAGCGCGAAGAGGAGGTCGAGTCGACCCCTCGACGCGCGCATGCCTGCACGGCACACGGGAAGACGGGCTCCCGCGAAGGAGCGGTGGGCGCGCGCTCCGGCGGGAGCGCGACGGCGTCTCGACGGCATCAGGGAGCCGGAAAGCGGCGCGTGTGGGGGCTTCCCACGAAAGGCGGTTGCACCGAAGATGGCGCCGCGCGGGTGAGATGTCACGCCGCGTCATCGACGGGCGAGTCCCCCTTTCCCTGGAGCGACAGAATGAGATTACGATGGACGACGTGCCTCCTCATGCTGGGGCTGACGGCGAGCGCCGCGGCGTGCGGGGACGATGACGACGGCAGCCCGAGCTCGAGCACAGGAACGGGCGGCGAGGGCGGCGCGGGCGCGGCGGGGGGCGGAGGCCGGGGTGGCGACGGCGGCGCGGGCAGCGTCGGTGGTGCCGGAGGCCTCGGGGGCTCCGGCGGTGATGGCGGACGGAGCGGCACGGGCGGCGGTGGCGGCGCGGGCGGCGAAGGCGGCGAAGGCGGCGAAGGCGGCGCGGGCGGCGAAGGCGGCACGGGCGGCAGCGGTGGCTCGGAGGGCGATACCGGCGGCTCCGGCGGCGGCATCGGCGGCACAGGCGGCTCCGGCGGCGGCATCGGCGGCACAGGCGGCTCCGGCGGCAGCATCGGCGGCACAGGCGGCTCCGGCGGCGGCATCGGGGGCGCGGGCGGCTCCGGCGGCGGCATCGGCGGCACAGGCGGCTCCGGCGGCGGCATCGGCGGCACAGGCGGCTCCGGCGGCGGCATCGGCGGCACGGGCGGCTCCGGCGGCGAGAGCGGCGGCGCGGGCGGTGACGCTGGCGAGGGCGGCTCCGGCGGAGATCTCGACCGGCCCGACGGCGCCGCCTGCACCGACGACGCGATGTGCGCGGGGAACTTCTGCAACCGGGAGGACGTCAACGGATGGCCCGCCGGCTACTGCATCAGCTCGTGCGAGCACACCGGCGGCACCTGCCCCGGCGATGGCGTCTGCATCGAATCCGGCAGCAACGGGCGCCTCTGCTACGGGGCGTGCGCCACCTCGAGCGATTGTCGCCCCGGCTATGCCTGCGTCCCCGCCGCCGACGGGACGCTGAGCTGCCGGCCGGCGTGCACCGAGGACGCGCAGTGCCCGACGCGCGGCAGGTGCAACACGCTCACCGGCCTTTGCCGGATCTACGAGGCGAGCTGCGCCGACGGCGAGGACAACGACCGCGACGCGGCCGTCGATTGCGACGACGACGATTGCGGCGAGCCCTGCGCCGCGATCGCCGCAGAGACCTGCGCGGCCGCGCCGCCCCTGCCGCCGGAGGTCTCGGGCGACACCTCGCTCGGCACCAGCGCGTTCAAGGCCGACTGCACGGGCGGCGGACGCGAGGACGTGTACCTGTTCGTCCCGCCCGAGGAGCAGTACGGCACGCTCTCGGTCGTGCTCGAGTCGGACACCGTCCAGGGGCTCTACGCCCGCGGCGCGTGCGAGGACCCCACCACCGAGCTCGCGTGCGCCGAGCCCGCCGCCGGCGGGGGCGCCGAGGCGATCGACGTCGCCCTGGGCCCCGGCGAGCCGGTGAGCATCGTCGTCGACGCGCATGCGCCGGGCGAGGAGGGCCCGTACACGCTGCGCTCCACGTTCACCCAGGCGATCTGCGGCGACGGCGCTGTCACGCGGCCCGAGCAGTGCGACGACCCCGACGCCTTCGGCGCCTGCGCCGACGACTGCTCCTCGGTCTGCGAGGGCGCGCGGGAGGCCATCCTCGGGGTGAACACCGGCGACACGCGGACCGGCACGATCGCCCTCCGGGGCGACTGCTCCATGCCGGACACGCGCGAGGACGTATACCGGTTCACGCCCCCGGCGAACGGCACGCTCACGCTCGTGATGTCCTCCGTCACCGATCAAACCCTGTCCGTGAGGTCGAGCTGCCTGTGGGCGAGCTCCGAGCTCACGTGCGAGGACGCCGAGGGGCTAGGCGTCGGCGACACGCCCGCGATCGAGACGCTCGCGCTCGAGGTGACCGGCGGCGTCCCCCTGTTCATCGTCGTCGACGGCTTCTGGTCCCAGGCCGACGCCGGGCCGTACACGCTCGACGTGTCCTTCGCGCCCTGAGCGCCGGCGCCGCCGCCCGCCATCCCACACCGGCCTGCGCTCCGGCGCGCTCCGATCTCCCCCTGACGACTCCCCCGATCGGGCGCGGCAGCAGGAGCCGGGCGGCCCGGCTGCCCTCAGGCACCGCCACACGTAGCACGTAGCGCGCGGACGCTGGTCGACCAGGGCGCCCGGCCCCGCGCCGGACAGAGCGCCCTTCGTCCGGAGCGGGCCGCGCTGGAGGGCCTTTGCGCGCTCCGTGTCGCTCGATGTGTGGCGATGAGCGGGATTGGCATGCTCCCGACGAACGGTCGCGGCCTCGGTCGGACGACCCACGCCGCGTTTTGCGGAAGTTCTAGGAATGTGCTCTTCGATTACAGCTGCGATGAGCGCGCGGGCCGTGGCGCTCGCGACCCCGGGCGGACAGCGCGTGCCGCGTTTTGCGGAAGTTCTAGGAATGTGCTCTTCGATGGCAGCAGCGATGAGCGCCCGGGTCGTGGCGTGCCGTCCGCGTAAATGCTGGTTATTTTTGAGAGGTTGTTTCTTTCTCCCGGTCTTGCCTGGTGAGAAATCATGCGGTACCGTCAATCAAGCCGGTTCGAGGAAATCCTGTCTGAGTCGACAGGCGCGCTGCGTCGAATCGGGACGCTCTCGGAGGGAGCCCAGCTGTGCTGAGCTCTTTCAGGAGAGCGCCGCGCATCGCGCGCTCGAGGCAGGAGTCGAGGCGTACCGTAACGTTCGCGCAAACTCTCCGCCGGAAAGACAGGGGCGCGCAGCGCGCCTTCAGGCGACGCATGGCTAGCGAAGGGCGAGCTTCTCTGCCGCTCTCGTCAGGGGGGCTATCGCCTCGAGCTTGTCTCGGGATTGGTGTGTGCAACGTTCCACTTGGCATGAAACATAAGGAGTTTACCACATGAAGAAGCTCATGATCCTCGCATCGCTCGCCGTCATGTCGATCTCGGGCAGCGCCATGGCCGTGGCGCCCACGGCGGGCCGTCAGATCGTCATCGAAGGCAGACCGGCCGGTACGGCACAGTTCCTCCCCGCGGGCTTGGGCCCCGCGATCAACCTGCTCGCTCCCAACGGGACATGCCGGTCCAACATGATCTGGACGTCGGTCAACCCCGTGTCAGGCAGCCTTCTCTGTCAGACCCTGGAGACGAGGACGGTGACCAACCCGAACTGCCCGGCGGCGAACATCACCACCACCATGTACGCCGGCGATGGCCTCACGGCCTGCAACGGGTTCGACCAGAACGGCTTCCCGTTCAGTGCCATCTTCATGGCCCTCGGCGAGTCGGCGACGGCGAACCCGACGTTCACCGGGACGATCCTGATGAACACCATGCCGTTCGTGCAGGGCATGCTGATCAGGTGACGCCGGGCGCGGCTCGCCGTGCCCATGTTCAAAGAAGAGGGCTTCCCGGGCTGGCAGTTGCCGGCGCCGGAGGCCTGCCCGACGCGCCGGCGGTCACCTCCCCGTGTCCGCCGTTGCCTCGCCCGAGAGGGAGCGGGAGTCGCTTTGGAGCGCCTCGCTCCCTCTCGGTTGCGACATCGCTGCGAGCGCTGCAGCCCCCACACCAGGACTCGATGGAGACGTTCTCATGCAACCCCCTGCCTTGCGTCATGACACTCCCCGGCGATGGCCGCTCTGGTGCGCGGTCGCGGCGCTCGCCCTCGCCGCCTTCCTGCTCTTCCGGCCGAAGCACGACGCGCCCACCGCCGCGCGGCGCGAGCCAGCGGCCGCGCAGAAGAGGTCGGGCTACGTCAACCGAACGCAGTGGAGGGCCCGTGCTGCGCACCCCGCCGAGCCGGCCCCGGAGGCGCCGTCGATCTCCGGGACCGTTTACGACCTGACCGGCGCGCCGCTCGCCGGGGCTGCCGTCAGCGCGACGACGTTCGAGGTCGCCGGCAACTTCCCCACCACGGCGTCCTCCGTCCAGACCGACGGAGATGGGCGCTTCGAGCTCCGCGTCCCGAACGGTACGTACAACCTCGTCGGCAACAAGGAGGGGTACGGACCGACGATGGCCATTGCGCACAGCGGTGATGACCTCGCCCTCGTTCTCCCGAGGAGCGGAGTCGTCAAGGGGCATGTCTACAACGAGCGTAAGGAGCCGATCACGCGGTTCACCGTGGATGTCATCGCGCTGTCTCCCGACAGCACGGCGGCGCTTGCGCCCCTCTCGTCAAAGCGCTTCGAGGGGCCGGACGGCGCCTTCCACATCGATCAACTCCCTGGATGGGCCGTGATCCTCAGGGTCACGGCGTCCGACTACGCCCCCGCGTTCTCCTCGCTCGTCCACACCAAGGCGGACGAGACCCGAGACGTCGAGCTGACCCTCACGAGCGGGTGCGCGCTGACGGGCACGGTTCGTGACGAGAGAGGCGCGCCGGTGGCAGGGGTGTTCCTCGACGCTGAGGCGCGCCACTCCGCGGGCGTGGCCAGCCAGGGGTCGATGGACGCCGCGAGCGAGGCGCAGAGCGATCTCGACGGGCGCTTCCGGCTGGAGCACGTCCCTGCCGGCGAGATCCTGGTCCGCGGCTACGCCGGCGGCTATGCCACGTCGACGGCGAGCGTCCAGATCTCCGGGTGCGACGATCTGGCGCCGATCGATCTCGTGATGTCCGCGGGCGGCAGCATCGCCGGCGTGGTGCGCGGGAGCGACGGCAAGCCGGCCGCCGGCGTGAGGCTCATGGCCTCTCACCGGAGCATCGGCTTCGTGAACACGGTGACCGACGCCGAGGGGCGATATCGCATCGAGCAGCTCCCGCCCGTCCTGGTGCGCCTGGAGCTGATCGACACGGCGCAGCGCACCGTCGTCCACGTGGGCGTGAAGGACGGTGAAACCGTCGAGCAGAACCTCGCGCTGCTCGCGAAGGGGTCGGGCGAGATCCGTGGGCGCGTCACGTCCGGCGGGGAGCCGCTCCGGGGGCTCCAGGTCCAGGTCGTCTGCAACCAGGCCGACAGCGGGCTCGACATGCATTATCTGACGACAGGCGGCGACGGGACCTACCGGGCGACGGATCTGCCGGACGGCACCTACATGGTCTTCGTCTCCTCGACCATGCGGGCCTCGTCGGCCCACGTGCGTGGCGGTAGCGTCGCGGAGGTGAACCTGGACTTGGTCGAGCAGCCCAAGCCCGCCGACGCCGCGGTGGTTCCGGCCAGCGCCACCAACCATTGAGCGGTTTGCCGGCCGCGACGCCTGCCCGCGCGGCGAAAGGCGCTCGCGCTCCTCCGGCCCGGCCGTCGCGCGGCCGGGCCGGAGGAGCGCCCTCCCTTCAGTCGTAATACTCGTTGCCCAGGTGGGTGATGAGGTCCTCCCCCATGAGCCAGCGCATCGTGTTCTTGAGCTTCATCGACTGGATGAAGAGGTCGTGCTCCGGGTACAGGGCCGGCGCGGTCATCGGGCTCTTCCAGTAGAAGCTCAGCCACTCCTGCGTGCCGCTCAGCCCGGCGCGCTGCGCGAGATCCAGGAGCAGCGCGAGGTCGAGCACGATCGGCGCGGCGAGGATCGAGTCGCGGCAGAGGAAGTTGATCTTCAGGTGCATCGGGTAGCCGAGCCAGTCGACGAGATCGATGTTGTCCCAGCCCTCCTTGGCGTCGCCCCGAGGGGGTAGTACTCGATCCGCACCTTGTGGAAGAGCTTGCCGTAGAGCTCGCCATGGACGTCCGGCCTCAGGATGTGCTCGAGCACCCCGAGCTTCGAGACCTCCTTCGACCGGAACGACTCCGGGTCGTCGAGCACCTCGCCGTCGCGGTTGCCGAGGATGTTCGTCGAGAACCACCCCGCGACGCCGAGCATCCGCGCCTTGAGCGCCGGGGCGATCACGGTCTTCATCAGGGTCTGGCCGGTCTTGAAGTCCTTGCCGGCGATCGGGACCTCCTGCTTGCGCGCGAGCTCCCACGCGGCCGGGAAGTCGACGGTGAGGTTCGGGGCGCCGTTCGCGAACGGGATGCGCTCCTTCAGGCAGGCCCAGGCGTAGATCTGGGAGCTCGAGATGGCCGGGTGGTCCTCGGCGAGCCCCGCCTCGAAGCGCGCCGTCGACTGGTGGACCTCCGCGGGCGCGATGTGCACCTCGGTCGAGCCGCACCAGACGGCCGCGGCGCGCGCGGCGCCGCTGTCGCGCAGGAAGGAGCGGAGATCTTCCCGGACCCGCTCCACCATCTCGGCCTTGCTCGCGCCCTTCTTCACGTGGGTGCCGTGGAGCCGCCGCACATACTGCGGGTAGAACACCGCGGGCATCGGCCGGATCCGCTCGAGCTCGCCGCGGACGGCGTCGAGGTGGCGGCGCTCGAGCACGTCCGCGTGCCGCGCCGACTCGTAGGCGTCGTCGGGGAAGATGTCCCACGCGCCGAACTCCAGCTGATCGAGCGCCGCGAGCGGCAGGAAATCCTTGATCCTCGGCGCGCGGTGGTCGGTGCGCCGGCCGAGCCGGATCGTGCCCAGCGACGTGAGCGACCCGATCGGCGGGGCGAGCCCGCGCCGCGCGAGCAGGGTGCCCGCGATGGTCGTCGCGGCGACGGCGCCCAGTCCCGGCAGCAGGACCGCGAGCTTGCCCTCTGCCTTCTTGAGCTCTTTCGGCTGCTTCACGTGACGTGCTCCCCCCGGTCGCGGTCGCGGGCGCTCCTCGGGCAGAGGCGGGGCGTCCGCCGGTGCCGTGCGCGCGGCGCGCCGGCGCCTGCCGGGGCCGCGCGGCGCTGCGACCGCCGGGAGCATGAGGCCCGGCGGCCGCGATCACCACGGCCCGGCGCGCGCGCGGGCGTTTCCCGCGCGCTCCCTTCACCGATTTCCGGCGCGCCCTGCGGGCCAGCGCCTCGGACGGCGGCAGCCGGGCGGCCGGAGGCGGCTTGCGACGGCGCGCGCAGGGGCTCCGGCGCGGTCGGGCCGGACGCTCGCCCGTGCTCGTCAGCCGTCGTCGTCGCCGTCGAGCAGGCCGTGCACCGAGAACGCGACGGCCTCGAAGGGCTCGGCGCGGACGCGCTCCTCTCCCTGGGCGTCCAGGACCAGGAGATAACCGTCCTCCGTCCAGCGATAAACGATGAGCGTCTCGGCGATCGGATCGATGAGCCAATAATGAGGTACGCCCGAGCGCTTGTAGGTGCGCATCTTCCTCACGACGTCGTTGCGCTCGTTGGAGGGCGAGAGGATCTCGCAGACCCAGTCCGGTCGCACGAGGATGGGGCTTTCCCTGGGGAGCTCGGGCAGCCGCTCCCTGCGCCAGCCGGCGATATCCGGGCGGTAGATCTCGCTGCTTTCGAACTGGACCTCGGTCTCGGTCAGGAAGCGCCACCCGCCGGGCCACGGCCCACCGGGGCGACGATCGTACGGGCCGCCGAGCCGGATGGTGAGGCGCGCCTGGGAGCTGCCGTGGCGCGGGCTCGGCATGGCCTTGCGCACGAGGTCGCCACCGATGATCTCGTGGAACCGCTCCGGCTCCGGGATGGCGAGGAGGTCGGCGACCGTGGCGGGCGCCTTCTTCAGCGCGGCGGGCGGCATGGCCGGAGGATAGGCCTTCCGGCTGCGGGCAGCCACCCGGGGTCGGCGCCGACGCCTCCAGCGCGCGGCGTCAGGGCGCGGCCGGCGGGTAGCCGGCGGCGGGGGTCATCGCCTCGATCCAGGCGCGGACCGCGGCGACGGCGTCCTCGTCGACGCGGCGGGTCGCGAGCGGCGGCATCTGCTCGGGCGGGGCGCCGGGCGCGTCGCGCCGGGCCATGGCGCGCAGCAGGGTGCTGCGATCCGGATCGCGGGGCCTCAGCCGGTAATAGCGCGCCCCCGGCGGCGCGCCGGGCGGGCGCAGCTTCGCCGGCTGATTGATCGCCGTCTGGTACGCGCGCGTGCCGCGCACGTCGCCCACCCGGCCGGCAGCGTCGATGTCGAGGCGCATCTCGAAGTGCGTCGCGACGCCGAGCGGATGGTGGCACGAGACGCCGCAGTTCGCGTGGAGCAGGCCGAGGGCGCGCCGCTCCGTCTCGGTCCCGGGCACCTCGAGCGCGGCCGCGCTCGGCAGCGGGCTGCCGGAGCTCGTCGAGAGCAGGCCGCGCTGGACCAGCTCGGCGTACGTCAGGCCGCCGGCGCCCCGCGCGGCGAGCTGGACGGCCTCGAAGCCGAGCGGGTTATCGGTCTTGCCCGCATGGCAGCGGATGCAGTCGACCTGCGCCGGGATCGCATAATCGTCCGCGCCGGGCACGTGGGGGACACCGGCCTTGACCTGCAGCGCGCTCGAGCCGTCCTCGGACCATACGTAGGTGGCGCGCGTCCAGCGATCCTCCGCGGTCTTCCAGAGGAGCCTCGTCTCGAGCCGGCGGCCCCCGGCGGAGGCGGGCGTCCGGAACTCCTTCCACAGCTTGGCGCCGACGGGGAAGATCCAGTCGTTCATCCTGGAGACATCGATGGTCGAGCCCGGAGGGAGGTAGATCCATCGCGTCTTCTCGGCGCCGTCGCTCCAGAGCTCGAAGGCCGGCTTGAACTCGCGGACGCCCGCCGCGAGCGCGCGTGTGCCGAAGTCGCTGTACAGGCCGGTACAGCGGAGATCGGGAGGATCGGTGTCGCCGTCCTTGCAAGGCGGCTCCCGGGGCGCCGCGGGCGCGCTCTCGGCGGGGCGCTCGTCCGCTCCGGCGCCGCGCGCGGCCTGCGGGCCGACCGGGGCCGGCGCGGGCGGGGCCGGCGCGGCGGCGCGATCGGCCCGGGGCGTCTCCTGCGCGCCGCAGCCGCCGCAGCTCGCCAGCAGCAGCGATGCGAGCACGGCTTGCCAGAGGTGGCCGCTCATGATGAAGGTGGAGGCGGAGGTGCCGGCTTGCCCGAGAGATCGATCCCCCGGCGCGCGGGGCGCGCTATCTGGCTGACGAGAGCGTGCCATCGGACCGCCTGGTGCCTCCTGCTCGCGGGCAGTGTAGCCTCCTGCGACCGGCGCGTGCAGGTCGCGGGGCCGCCCGAAGAGCCCCGTGAGGGCGTCGCCGCCGGTCAGGCCGCGGCAGGGAACGCGTCCCCGCCGCCGGCGCAGGTGGGCGCGGCGGCCCCTGGTCCGGCGCCCGCCGCGGCGGACGGCGCGGCCGCGGCGCAAGCCGCGCCCGCGGCGCAGGGCGCGCCCGCGGCGCAGGGCGCGCCCGCGCCGCCGCCGGCGAACGCGGCGGAGCTCGCCCGCCCGGCGAAGTGCGGCGGCGTCCCGCCGCTGAAGCTCACGCTCGTCGCGAGCGGGCTCGAGCAGCCGACGTACGTCGCCGGGCCGCCCGGCGATCCGGCGCGCCTCGTGGTGCTCGAGAAGGCGGGGATCGTCCGGCTCATCAAGGACGGCGCGGTCCAGCCGGCGCCCTTCCTCGACGTGCGCTCGCGCGTGTTCTTTCCGGTGCCGAACGCCGAGGGCGGCCTGCTCGGGCTCGCCTTCCACCCGGATTACGCGAAGAACGGGCGCTTCTGGCTCCACTACTCGTCCGCCCCGCGCGGCAACGTGGTGATCGAGGAGTGGAAGCGCGCGGCGCAGGGCGCCGACACCGCCCATCCCGAGCCGGTCCGGTCGCTCGTCGACGTGAAGCACGGCGCCTGGAACCACGTCGGCGGCATGCTCGCCTTCGGCAAGGATGGTTATCTGTACGCCGCGATCGGCGACTCCGCGCGATCGCCGAGCCCGGCGGCCGATCTCACCTCGAAGCTCGGCAAGATCCTCCGCATCGACGTCGATCAGCCGACCAAGGCGCCGGCGGGCAACATGACCAGCGGCGATCCGATGGTCTGGGATTACGGGCTACGGAACCCGTGGCGGTTCAGCTTCGACCGGCTCACGGGGGATCTGTACATCGGCGACGTCGGCCAGAAGAGCTGGGAGGAGATCCTTGTGGAGCGCCCTGGCCAGGGCAGGAACGATTACGGTTGGGAGGCGATGGAGGGCGCCCATTGCTATCCTCCGGGCGCGACGTGCAAGCCGCGCGGGCTCCCGCCCGCGGTGGAGCACCCCCGCAGCGAGGCGGGCTCGATCATCGGCGGCTATGTGTATCGCGGGGCGAAGATCCCGTGTCTGCGCGGCCGGTACGTGTATGCCGATTACGTGACAGGCCGCTTCTTCTCCTTCGTGTGGGACGGCAAGGCCGCGACCGATCGCGTCGAGCTCACCTCCGCGCTGAGCCCGAACGGGCTCCCGTCCTCGTTCGGGGAGGACGCCGCCGGGGAGATCTATGTGGTGATGTTCAACACGGGGCGCATCTACCGGATCGACCCGGGGTGAGGCGCCGAGCCGGGCGCGCGCCCGCGCCGCCGGCGAGGCGCTTCACACGGCCCGGGCGAGCTCGTCGCGCGCCTCGGCCGTGATCTCGAGCGAGCGCACGCGCGCGGCATGATCGAAGATCGACGAGCTCACCATGAGCTCGTCGGCGCGGGTCCGGGCGATGAACGCGGCCAGCCCCTGGCGCACGGCCTCGGGCGAGCCCACGACCGTGCAGGACAGCGCCTGATCGAGGCCGGCGCGCTCCATCGGGCTCAGCTCGCGCTCGAAGCCGTCGACCGGCGGCGGCAGGGGCCCCGGCCGGCCGCGGCGCAGGTTGACGAACGCCTGCTGCAGCGAGGTCGACAGCCGGCGAGCCTCCTCGTCCGTGTCGGCGGCGAACACGTTGATCCCCAGCATGACGTGGGGCTGCGCGAGCTGCGCCGAGGGGCGGAACTCCCGGCGGTACAGCGCGATCGCCTGCGCCATGTGGCCCGGCGCGAAGTGCGAGGCGAAGGCGTACGGGAGCCCCAGCGCCGCGGCGAGCTGCGCGCCGAACAGGCTGGAGCCCAGGATCCAGATCGGCACGTCGAGGCCGGCGCCGGGCACGGCCTGCACCTGCTGGCCAGGCTCCGCCGGGCGGAAGTAACCCATCAGCTCCAGGACGTCCTGGGGGAAGCTGTCGACGTCGCCGGAGAGGTTGCGCCTCAGCGCGCGGGCGGTGACCGGGTCGGTGCCGGGAGCCCGCCCGAGGCCCAGATCGATGCGCCCCGGAAAGAGCGACGCCAGCGTGCCGAACTGCTCGGCGATCACGAGCGGCGCGTGGTTCGGCAACATGATCCCGCCCGCGCCGACGCGGATCGTCGACGTGCCGCCGGCCACGTGCGCGATCACGACCGCGGTCGCGGCGCTGGCCACGCCGCCCATGTTGTGGTGCTCGGCCAGCCAGAAGCGACGGTAGCCGAGCCGCTCGGCGTGGCGGGCGAGGTCGAGCGTGTTGCGGAACGCCTGGGAGGCGTCTCCGCCCTGGACGATGGGAGACAGGTCGAGAACGGAAAAGGGAATCATGTCGGGCACCTCGCTCGACTGTTGCACGCCGAGGACGGTTGCGGGAGCGCCCGGAGGCCGGCGCGGCGACGCGCTCGCTCCGGAGCTCCGGCGATCCGGCCCGCCCGACGCCCCCGCCCCGCGGCGACCGGGCCGCCTGGAACGGCCATGACGCGGCCGCGCCCGCTGTACTACGCTCGGGTCGTGCGCCGTACCGTCTCGCCGCTGCGCCGGCTCCCGCAGGTCCTGCTCGTCGTCGCCGCCTCGGCCGCCGCGCTCGCGCCGCCCGGGGACGCCGCCGCGTTCCTCTGGCCCAACGTGCCGGAGCAGATCGCGCGCGCGCTCACGTCGGGCGACGTCTCGGAGCGGCGACTCGCCGCGACCCGCGTCGGCGAGCTCGCCCCGGAGACGGCGATCGCGCTCATCCAGAAGGGCATGAGCGACCCGGACGTCGAGGTGCGGCTGCACCTCGCCGGGGCGGCCGTGCGCTTCCGGATGCCGCGCGCCGGAGACCTCGTGATCGAGTGGCTCGGCGAGGGCGACGCGCGCCTGCGGCTCGCGGCCTGCGACGTGATCCGCGCCGCGCCGACCGACCGCTCGGTCGTCGCCCTCGGCCGGGTGCTCGGCGATCCCGACCCGCACGTCCGCCTCGCCGCCGCCGCCGCCATGGGCGCGGCGGGGCTCCCGGACGCCGTCTCGCCGCTGCTCGGCCACCTCGACGACACCGCGCCGGAGGTGCGCGCGGAGGTCGCGCGCGCGCTCGGCCGGATCGGCGACACGCGCGCCGTCGTGCCGCTCATCGGCAAGGTGCAGGACTCGGTCCCGGAGGTCCGCCGGTCCACGGCGCGGGCGCTCGGAGAGCTCGGCGACGCGCGCGCGGTCAGCGCGCTCATCCTCGCGCTCCAGGACGCGTCCCAGGACGTCCGCGTCGAGGCCGTGACCGCCCTCGGGCGGCTGCGCTCGGACGAGGCGACGTCCGCGATCGCCGATCTCGTCGCGGCGTCGCCGCTGCCCACGGGCGCGTTCCTCGGAGCGCGCCCGACCGACAGCGGCACCTCGAGCAACGACGTGCGCGAGGCGGCGCTCCGGGCGCTCGGCCGCATCGGCTCGGACGCGGCGGTGAAGGTGCTGCTCGCGGCGCTCGCGAAGGACGACCCCGCGGCGCCGCGGTCCGCGGTCCGCGACGCGCTCGTCACCGCCGGGAGGCCGCCGGCGACGCCCGCGGCGGCGGCGACGCCCGCGCCGCCGGCGACGCCCGCGCCGCCGGCGACGCCCGCGGCATCGGCGACCCCCGCGCTTCCGGCGGCGCCCGCGGGATCGGCGACCCCCGCGCTTCCGGCGGCGCCCGCTCCCGCGCCCCCGCCCGCCGGCGGCGCGACCGCTCGCAAGGGCACCGCCGTCCCCGCGCTCGTCGCCGCGCTCGCGGCCGCGCCGTCGGCCAACACCGCGGCGGGCGCCGCCCTCGTGCTCGGCGAGCTCAAGGCCAGGGAAGGGCTGCCCGCCATCGTCCGGGCGATGCAGCGCGGCGTCGTCCCGCTCCGGCACGGGCTCCGCGCCCTCGGCGCGCTCGGCGACCCCGCGGCGCTGCCCAGCGTGCTCGAGCTGCTCGGCGACGCCGATCCCTCGGTCCGCCGCGAGGCGATCCGCGCCGCGACCGCGCTGCTCGATCCCGCGCGGCCCGACGGGCGCGCGGTCGACCCCGCGCGCGCCCTGCTGGTCGACCCGGCGACCCCGCCCGACGAGAAGCTCGCCCTCGTCCAGCTCCTCGGCCGCACCGGCTCGCCGCGCGCCCAGGGGGTGCTGCTGCCGCTCGCGAAGGCCCGCTCCGCGCCGCTCCGCCTCGCCGTGATCGAGGCGCTCGGCGCGGCGCGCGCCGCCGGCGAGCTCGGCGCCGCCGTGGACGCCGCGCTGCTCGCGGCGCTCGACGACGAGTCGGCCGACGTGCGCCTCCGCGCCGCGATCGCGCTCTCCCGCGTCGCCGGCCCGGGGAGCGCGCGCGCGCTGCTCCAGCGCCTCACCGTCGCCGCCGAGCAGGACCGCGGCGCGCTCGGCATCGCCCTCTCGGGCGCGCTGTCGCGCGTCCCGGACGACGCGAAGGGCGCGAAGGACGGCGGCAGCGCGGGCCTCGCCCATGACGTCGCGGCCGCCGTCGCGAGCGCGCCGGACGCCGCGCGCGACGCGCTGCTGGAGGGGCTCGGCCGCATGCCCGGGGACGCCGCCGGCGCCGCGCTCGCGCGGATGGCCTCGGCGGCGCCGATCGACGACCGCCGCAAGATCGCCGAGGCGCTCGCCGGGCACCCGGAGGCCGCCGCCGCGCTCCGCAAGCTCGCGGGCGATCCGGATCCGGGCGTCCGCGCCAACGCGGTCTGGTCGCTCGGCGCCGTGGGGAACCCGGACGCGCTGCCGCTGCTCCAGCCGCTCCTCAAGGACCCCGACGCCGCCGTGGCGGGCAACGCGGCGGGCGCGATCGGGCGCGCCGCGGGCCGCGCCGGCCAGCCCGCGCGCGCGGCCGCGGCGCTCTGCGGCGCGCTCGCCGACGCGCGCCCCTACGTGCGCGCCAACGCCCTCGCCGGCCTCACCGTCGCCCGGGCGCGCTGCGACGGCGCCGCGGCCCGCGACCTGCTCGCGCGCGATCCCGCCGAGGCCGTCCGCCTCGCCGCCGCCGACCACCTCGCGCAGGGCGGCGCCGACGCCGATCGCCGCGCGCTCGCCCGCTGCGCCACCGAGGAGAGGAACGCCTCGGTCGCGGGGCGCTGCGCCGGCGCCGCCTCGCCCGGCGCGCCGCCCGCCGGCGCCGAGGACGTCGCGGTCTTCGTCGTCCCGTTCGACGCGGGCCGCGGCGGCTCGTCCCGCGACGCGCCGGTCCCGCGCGCCCCCTTCGCGCTCGTGCGCGCCGACGGCCTCCTGCGCCTCGGCGTCGCCGATCGGCGCGGGGAGGTCTTCGAGCGCGGCGCTCCCCGAGGGCCGCTCCGCCTCGCCGTCCCGGCGCCGCTCGTGAAGTGAGCCCGCGCCCGCCGCGCTGAGCCGTTCGCCATGCGCAGCCGACCCGACGTCGAGCTCCGGATGTCCAGGACCGTCCACCCGGGCGACGTCGTCCTGGTCGAGCTCATGCTGCGCAGCCGCGCGAGGACGCCGGTCGACTCCATCGAGCTCCACCTGGAGGGCATGCAGGTCGCCCGCGTCGAGGAGCGCGTCCTCGTGCCGCCCCACTTCCTCTCGCTCGTCGCCCGCCTCGCGGGGGAGACGACGCTCCCCGAGGGCGAGCAGCGCTACCGCGCGAGCTTCCCGCTCCCGGCCGACGCGCCCTGCTCGTACCTCGGCACGCGCGCCGAGATCCGCTACGGCATCACGCTCTCCATCGCGATCCCGTGGTGGCTCGACGTCCAGGAGTCGTACGAGGTGCTCGTCACGCCGCGCCCGGGCACGCGCCCGCCCCGCTCGCCGGTCGCGGGCACCACCGCGCGCGGCGACAGCCCCTTCATCGAGGTCTCGCTCGACGACCAGGTCTTCGCGCCGGGCGACGAGATCTCGGGGGCGGTGGCGCTCGGCAACGTGCAGGGCCGCGGCGTGCGCGGGATCGAGATCTCTCTGGTCGGCGTCGAGCGCCTGCTCAGCGGGGGCCCCGCCGCGTCGAACCGCGCGACCGAGGCGCACCGCTTCACCGCCTTCCGCCGCGCGGACAGCCGCGACGAGGGGCGGGAGCTGCCCTTCCGGTTCCGGATCCCCCGCTCCGTCGCGCCCTCGTTCGACGCCGGGTGGGTCGCCCTCGTCTGGGGGCTCGAGGTGCGCGTCGAGCTCGCGCGGGCGGACGGCGTCGTCCACACGACGCCGCTCGTGCTCGGCGTCTTCGACCGGCCGCCCGGCCTCGGCGCGATCCGCCGGCAGATCGGCTCGGGGCGGTGGCGCGCGGTCTGGGGCGCGGTCGGCGCGCGCCACGGCCTGTCGCTCGATCCGCTGGAGCTGCGCCTCTCGGGCGCGCTCGCCGGCTGCGCGGCGTCGGTGTGGATCGACGCGGGCTCGTCGTCGAGCGGCGCGCTCGTGGGCGAGCTGCGCTGGCCGTCGTGGGGGCTCGACCTGGAGGTCGGCGTGAAGCGCTTCCTGCTCGCGCTCGCCTCCGAGGACGACGAGGGCTTCGGCCGCCGCTACCGCGTGCGCGGGCGCGACCCCGGCCAGGTCCGCGCCGTCGTCGCGGGGCCGCTGCGCAGGGCGCTGCTCGCCTTCGACGACGTCCGGCTCGACGACGAGCACGTGTCGGTCCGGTCCCGCACGCCGGGCCACGACCAGCCGTGGCTCGGCGCGTTCCTGGAGCACCTCGCCGCGCTGGCGGCCGAGATCACCGCGGCGTCCGCGCGCATCCCGCCGCCCACGCCGATGGCCGGCATGCGCCCGGCGTGGGAGCGGTTCGCGGCCGAGGTCCACGGCCGCTTCGAGGTCGGCCGCATGCGCATCCGCGACGCGCAGCTCGACGGCGCCACGTTCCACATCGACACGTGCTTCGAGCGAGGCCCCCACCCCGAGCGCTCCGAGGTCACGCTGGTGCTCGATCCGCCCCTCGACGCGGCGCTCGACCCCGACGATCCCGAGCAGCTGCGCGCGGCCTCGCCCGGGGCGCGCGAGGCGGTGAAGCGCCTGCGGGCCCGCACGCACGCGCTGCGGATCGCGCCGCACGCCATCGTGATCACGGTGCCGGCGCCGCTCGAGGACCCCGCGACCCTGCGCGATCTGCTCGGCGCGCAGCTGCACCTGTCGGCGCTCCTGCGCGGCCGGCGCGTCGCGCGCCCGTACCGCTGAGGCGCCGCGGGCGGGCAGCGCGGAATCGCGAAAGGAGCGGGAAGGAGCGGGAAGGATCGGGAAGGAGCGGAAGCGGGAAGAGGCCGGGGCGCCGGAGCGCGTGAGCGCGAACGGCGAGGTCCCGGGAATCCTTTACGGCGGGCGGCGTGCCGATTCCACACAAAGCGCCGGCTGATCCGGGCTAGAGTCTCCGCCCATGCTCGACAAGCTCTCTCGCCAAGAACGCCTCCAGCTGATGCGGTTCATCTGCTCGTTCGCCTGGGCCGACCTCCAGGTGCGCGAGCAGGAGCGCGCGTTCGTGCGCAAGATGATCCTGCGGCTCCAGCTCGACGAGGAGGAGGCCAAGCAGGTGCGCAGCTGGCTCGAGGTGCCGCCCGCGGCCGACGACCTGGATCCGATGAAGATCCCCCGCGCGCACCGGCAGCTCTTCCTGGCGGCCGCGCGCGAGATGATCTCGTCCGACGGCGAGATCGGCGAGGAGGAGCGCGAGAGCCTGAGCCTGCTAGAGCAGCTCACGCGCTGACCGGGGCGCGGCGCCTCGGTCGATGGATGATGGATCGGTGATCGGTGGAACGATGAGCACGATGGAGCAAGGAGGAGCCGGCGAGGGCCGGGCCCCGACGGCGATGGGAGCGAGCTCGACCGAGAGGCCCTGGGTCGGCGTGATCATGGGGGGCAAGAGCGACTACGAGCACCTCGCCGTGACGAGCGAGCTGCTCACGCAGCTCGGTATCCCGCACGAGGTGCGGGTCGTCTCGGCGCACCGCACGCCGGACCGGATGTTCGAGTACGCGAGCACGGCCGCGGACCGCGGGATCGAGGTGATCATCGCCGCCGCGGGCGGCGCCGCCCACCTGCCCGGGATGGTCGCCGCGAAGACCGTGCTCCCGGTCATCGGCGTGCCCATCCCCGCCACGGCGCTGAACGGCATGGACGCGCTGCTCTCGATCGTCCAGATGCCCAAGGGCGTCCCGGTCGCCACGATGGCGATCGGCAAGCCCGGCGCCGCCAACGCCGCCCTGTTCGCGGCGGCGATCCTGTCGGGCAAGCACCCCGAGCTCCGCGAGCGCCTCGCCGCGTTCCGCAGCGCCCAGGAGGCGTCGGTGCTCCGCGACTCGGTCATCGTCTAGCCTCACCCAGCTTCACCCAGTCTTTCACAGGTCCCAGAAATGCCCATCGCTCCCGGCTCTACGCTCGGTATCCTCGGCGGCGGTCAGCTCGGCCGCATGACGGCGCTCGCCGCCCGCACGCTCGGATACAAGGTCCACGCCCTCGACCCGGATCCGGACTGCCCGGCCCGGTCGGTGCTCGATCGCTGCATCGTGGCCTCGTTCGACGACGCCGCGCAGGCGGCCGAGCTCGCGTCGCAGTGCGACGTGGTGACGCTCGAGATCGAGAAGGTCGCCACCGCCGGCCTCGCGGCCGCCGCGCGGCTCGCGCCGGTGCGCCCGTCGGCC
Organism: Sorangium sp. So ce836; assembly: GCF_028553905.1. Lineage (NCBI taxonomy): Bacteria > Pseudomonadati > Myxococcota > Polyangiales > Polyangiaceae > Sorangium > Sorangium sp. So ce836. The sequence goes on from NZ_CP102233.1 coordinate 3,154,327, forward strand.
GACGTGCTGGCCATGGTACAGGATCGCGGCGTCCAGAAGAGCTGGCTGTCGAACAACGGCTTCCCGGTGGGCCCCTTCCGCGAGGTCGCGACCAGCGCGGAGCTCCTCGGGGCGACGCGCGCCATGGGCGGGGCGTGCTTCGTGAAGTCGTGCGTCGGCGGGTACGACGGCAGGGGGCAGCTGCGGCTCTCGGGGGGCGCGCCGCCGGGCGGCGGCGACGTCGATCGCGAGGTGGAGGCGCTCTTCGGATCGCTGGGCGGCCAGCGCTGCGTGGTCGAGCAGGCGCTCGATCTCGAGGCCGAGCTCTCGGTGCTCGTCGCGCGGAGCCCGAGCGGCAAGCTGGCGGTCTACCCGCCGGCCCTGAACCACCACCGCGACCAGATCCTCGACTGGTCGCTGCTGCCCGGCCCCCTCTCGGCCTCGGTGACGGGGCAGGCGGTGCAGATCGCGCTCGATCTCGCGGTCGGCCTGCGGGTCGAGGGCCTGCTCGTGGTCGAGCTCTTCCTGCTCAAGGACGGCCGCCTCCTCATCAACGAGCTCGCCCCGCGGCCGCACAACAGCTACCACGCCTCCGAGGTCGCCTGCGCGACGAGCCAGTTCGAGCAGGCGGTCCGCGCCGTCTGCGATCTGCCGCTCGGCTCGGTCGAGATCGTCCGCCCCGCCGCGATCGTCAACCTGCTCGGCGACGCGTGGCTCGGCGGCGCGCCGCCGCCCTTCGAGGCCGCGCTGGAGATCCCGGGCGTCCGGCTCCACCTCTACGGCAAGCGCATCGCCCGGCCCGGCCGCAAGATGGGCCACCTCTCGGCCACGGGCAGCACGCCGGAGGAGGCGCTCGTCGCCGCCAAGCTCGCGATGGCCCGCCTGTCGGCGCACGCCGGCCTGCCGCTCCCCAGCCGGTAACGGCCTCTCGCGCCGCGCGCAACGCTCTCACCAGGTCATCACACCTCACCTCCGAGCTCCTCAGGGCCGCTCGGCTCCGTCGCGCCGATCTCGTCGCGTCAATTCATGAGCCGCGGGCGAGCCGGGGCGCGACTGCTCGCCCATCACAACCAGTGCGGGTGGGGTGGCGACGACCGCCCGCGGAGAGGCGAGACGATGAGCAGATCCTCATTCGTGGTGTTGGCGTGCGCGGCGGCTGCGCTCGGCAGCGCGTCGTGCGGGGGGACGGACGCGGGCGACGACGCCGCGCCGGGTGAGAGCCCGCAGTTCTCCGTCGACGCCCAGGGCGGCGTCTTCACCGCGGAGGACGGCTTCACGATCGAGGTGCCGCCGGGCGCGGTCAGCGCGGCGACGGGGCTCACCATCGAGCGCGTCGAGGCCACGCGCGACGGCGCGGTTGGGCCCATGTATGTCCTCGGCCCCGAGGGGCAGACGTTCGCCAAGCCGATCACGCTCACGCTGCCGATCACCGTCGAGCTCGAGGCGGAGCTCGGGGAGAACACCTTCCTCGACGCGTACGGCTTCACCGCGCCCACCGGCTCCGACGACTTCACCCCGATGGAGCGTCACGACCCCTCTCTCGCCGGGGTCATCACGGAGACTTCGCATTTCTCCAGCTTCTTTGCCGGGATGATCCCGCCGACGGCGATGGCGAGCCAGCACTACTTCCCGAAGGCGATCGCCGCCGACGACGCCTACCTCTATTTCGCGAGCGGCGGCACCGAGGACACCGCGCCCGAGGACTCGAACGACGGCTTCATCTATCGCGTCAAGAAGGGCACCACCGAGGCGGAGGCGATGACGCCCCCGGATCCCGACCCCACGGCGCTGTGGGTCAACGACACCGACGTGTACTGGGCGAGCGGCGGCGACAACGATCCGGTCATCCCGTCGGCGATCAAGCGCGTCGACAAATCCACCCTGGAGATGGAGACGCTGGTCGAGATCGGTTATCTGCTGAGCCTCATCGGCGACGAAACGTCGCTCTATTTCGGCGACGGCGATGGCCACAACATCTACAAGATGGCGCTCGACGGCGGCGAGCCCGTCGTCCTCGCGGAAGACGCCGGCAGGCCCGAGCACCTCGCGCAGGACAAAGACCACATCTACTGGACCGGCGGCAAGGCGACAAACAAGGTCTACAAGGTGGCGAAGTCGGGCGGGGAGGTGACGGTCATCGCCGAGAACGAGGCGGAGCCGACCGGGATCGCGGTGGACGCGGAGTTCGTCTACTGGGCGAGCGCCGGCGACGGCGGCGTGTTCAAGGCGCCGATCGCCGGTGGGGCCAAGACGCTGATCCATCAGGGCGGCTCGATGGCGGGGCTGGCCCTCCGGGGCTCGACGCTGTTCTCGACGGACACGAGCCGGAACCGCAGCGTCAACGCGCACGATCTCGAGAGCGGCACGACCGTCGTGCTCGCGCTCGGCCAGCACTTCGCCTGGCGCATCGCCGCCCCGGAAGGTCAGGACGTGTTCTGGACGAACGGCGGCGATTACCGCTTCGAAGGCCAGATCGTCGCCTACCGCGCGCCTTGAGCGCGCGCGTCCCGGCGGCGCGCGCGAGCGCGCGACAGCAGGGGCGAACGCGACGGACGGTGCCTGTTCGCCCTTGCCGCGCTCCGCCGCCGGGCGGCGCCTGCGGCCGCGTCGCGAGCTCTCCTGAGGCCGCTCGCCAGCGCGCCGCGCCGGTCAGACAGGGGTCTGGGCGCGTTGACGGCGTGAGACGTCCTCGCGTATCTATTCATGTGCGATGCAGATCACCCTCGCGAGCGCCAGGCTGCGAACCGCGCTGTTCGCCTCGATGGCGGCCGTCGCGGGCGCCGGGCTCGCCGTCGAGGTGCTCAAGCCGATCCTCAAGCTGAAGAGCCGCAGCGGCGTCGTCCCGCTGCTCTCGCTGAGCTACGAGCAGAATGTGCCCACGTGGTACACATCGTGTCTGCTGTTCGCGTGCTCTCTCACCCTCGCGGCGATCGCCGCCGGCGCCCGCCGCGGGGGCCGGTTCGTGAAGCACTGGTGGGGGCTCGCCGCGGCGTTCCTCTACATCTCGCTCGACGAGGTCGTGGAGATCCACGAAGCGGCGAGCTCCTGGCTCGATCTGGGCGGCGTCCTGTATTTCAGCTGGGTGATCCCGGCGGCCGTCGTGGTGGCGGCGTTCGCGCTCGCGTACCTCGGGTTCCTCGCGCACCTCCCGCGCGGCACCCGGAACCGGTTCCTGCTCTCGGGCAGCATCTATGTCGCCGGCGCCCTCGTCCTGGAGCTGCCGCTCGGGTACTGGACCGCGCAGGCCGGGAGCGACAACCTCGTCTACGCGCTCATCGACTTCGTGGAGGAGTCGATGGAGATGCTGGGCTTGAATCTCTTCCTCCTGTCGCTCGTCGACCACCTCGCCGTGCAGGGGTGGACGATCGGCTTCTCGCCAGCAGCTCCGGAGGCGCCGTCTGCCCCGGTCGAGCGTGCGGCATGAGCGCCCGGGCCGAGCCCGCGTCTCCCGCGCTCACCGCCGCGGGCAGGACGGCCTACATCGTCGGCCCCTGGTACGACTGGGCTTTCTTCCTGCTCCCGCCGCTCGTCGCGGTGGCCGCCGGCGCCTCGATCGCGGGGACGCCGTTCACCGACGCGCGGTTCCGGCTGTATGGGGAGAAGGTCACGTGGGCGGGGCTCTTCATCGGGACGCTCATTCACGGCCACCTCGCCGCGGTGCTCCTCCGGAGCCACGGCAACGCGGAGATCTTCCGGCAGCACCGGCTCCGCTTCCTCGTGGCGCCGGTCGCCCTGTTCGCCGCGATGATGCTGTCCATGTGGGCCGTCGTTTGCGTGACGGTCCTCGTGGTGTTCTGGGACGTCTACCACTCGGCGCTCCAGACGTTCGGCCTCGGGCGCATCTACGACACCCGCGCGGGGAACGCGCCGGCGCTCGGCCGCCGGCTGGATCTCTGGCTCAACCTGCTCCTCTACGTCGGCCCCATCCTGGCGGGCGCGACGATGATCCTCCACTTCCAGAGCTTCGACGCCTTCGAGGACGTGGGCGCCGCCCTCTTCACCTCCGTCCCGGGGCTGATGGAGGCGCACCACCGCGTCATCCGCTGGGTCGTCATCGCCGCAGGGACCTTGTTCCTGGTCTATTACGCGCTCGCTTACCGCTCCCTGTACCGGCGCGGCTACCGGGTGTCGTTCCCGAAGGTGTGGCTGTTCGTGACGACGGGGCTCTGCTCCATCTACACGTGGGGGTTCAACCCCTGGGGACAGGCGTTCTTCATCATGAACCTGTTCCACGCGGTGCAGTACCTCGCGCTCGTCTGGTGGTCGGAGGGCGGCCGCCTCCGCCGGCGGCTGCGCCTCGACGCGCGCCGCGCCGGCAAGCCGATCGCGGTCGCCGTCTTCCTCGGGGGCGTCCTCGCGTACGGCGTGTGGGCCGAGCTCGCGCCGGCGGAGGACCGCGCGCTCTGGTCGCTCACGCAGACCGTCGCGCTGATGCACTTCTGGTACGACGGCTTCATCTGGTCCGTGACCCGCAAGCAGGTGTGAGGCGGCGGCATGCGGGTCATGAGCACCTCGGGACAGGTCCACGGCCGCGCGGCGCCGCCGGCGCGCGCCCGTGGCGCGGGCGGACGGCCACGCGGGCGCGGCCGCTCTGGTACGATGCGGCCGGCTCACCCGGCCGCCGAGAGATGGACTCCGCAGTCGAAGCGCTCGATCCGGGCTTTGCCAAAGAGGGATGTATGAGAATCCAGGGTTGTCTCCGCTCCGTGCTCCTCTCGCTCGCGGTGGTCTCCACGGCGCTCGTCGCGCCCGCCTGCAGCAAGTCGCCGCAGATCACGGCGGAGAGCATCGAGGACAACTGGGCGCTGACGGAGCAGCACGAGCCCGGCTCCGTGGTCATGACCGTGGCCCAGGACGGGCAGGTGACGGTGCTCGTGAAGGACAGCGGCGGCAAGCCCATCGAAGAGGGCGTGTCGGGCCATCTCACGGTCAAGGTGCCTGGCAAGGACGGCGCCCCCGTGAAGGCGGAGCTCGTGCCGGAGCCCAAGTCGGGCGGCGTCCTGCGCGCCAAGATCCCGCCGCTCGAGGACGACCTCACCGAGGTGGGCTACGAGTTCAAGGTCAGGGGCGAGCCGTTCACGGGCGTGCTGCACGTGCCGCGCGGCGGGACCCGGGAGCTCCAGGAGAGCGCCAAGGAGAACCAGGCGACCAAGGTCGATGGGCTGAAGGGCCCGAACGGCGGCGTGCTCCAGCCGGTCGGCGACGACATCGTGGAGATCGTCGCCGACAAGGAGACGGGCGACCTGCGCGTCTACGTGCTCGATCTCAACCTCAAGCCGGTCCCGATCGGCGAGCGCGAGATCAAGCTGGCCATCCACACGGCGTCGGGCCCCGACGTCATCGTGCTCGCGCCCGGGCCCGATCGGCTTTACTTCACCGGCAAGCTGAAGGCGAAGGTCAACCCGACCAAGATCACGGTGGTGCTCAAGGAGGGCGGGCACACGGATGTGGTCCTCTGCGGCTACCGGCCGGGCTCGGTGATCGTTGTCGGCCCGAGCGCGCCGGTGATCGGCATCCTGGTCGCCACCGCGTGGGCCGTGAAGGTCGACGTGAGGCCCACGGTCGTGGTGCACGACGACGATGACGACGACGGCCGCCGGGTCATCGTCATCCACAAGGGCAAGCACAAGGGAAAGGGCAAGGGCAAGTGGCGCTGGAAGTGAGGAGGGCCGGCGCCGCGGCCCCGCGCGGCGCCCCGGCGAGGTGACGCGGCGGCCCGGCGCGGTAAGGTAGCGGTGCCGCGCCCGCCTCACCCGACGGAAGGCCCTCCTCCATGATCGAAGCGCCCGAGCTCCCCGACCTCTCCCCCGACGACGCTCACCCCCGGGCGGCCGCTGCCCTGGCCGACCCGTTCTTCTGGTCGCTGACCGACGAGACCGCCCCGTTCGGCAACGAGACGGCGCACGAGACGCTGACCGCGTTCCGCGACTTCCGCGACGAGCACCCGAAGGGGAGCCCCCTCGAGCTGCTCGACGCGCTCCTCGCCCGCTGGGAGGTGGAGAGCGCCCACTGGAACGCCGTGGACGCGGCCGAGGTCCAGGCGCTCGGCGAGGAGGACGAGTACGGCCTGCTCACGCGGGACGAGGCGATCCTCGCCCTCGCCTTCAGCCAGATCGTGACCGAGGGCAGGCTCGACCCCGAGGTGCGCCGCCGCGCGCTCTTGGCGCTGGCCCGGCAGGCGCTGCCCGCCCTGCTCAGCGCCTTCGAGGGGCGCGCCCTGGAGCGCGCGCTCAGGATCGACCGGATGAGGGCCGTCCTCGCGGAGCGCTGGGAGTAGCGCGGCGTCGCTCCGGTCGCCTCGAGGGCCTACCGCCATTGGAAAATGGGGTATGCCGCCAGGCCAAAAGAAGCGAATCCTCGAATCCGAGCCCGTCTTCCTTCGGATCCTCGACCGCGTCCCACCTGCACGCGGGCGCTTTGATGATTGAACCTCGACAGGCCTGCTCGTCCTGGGGACAGCGTTCCCCTCGTCGATGCGACACACTGTAGGGGGGCTCGCAGAGAGCGTCAGTGGATGCGTCTACCGACCGAGTCGTCAGGGAGACCCTGAATTTTGTGCCGCTCCGTCGTCAGCGCCTGGAGGGCTGGATCGCCGCAATCGGGCCGGATTTCGCGGCCTTGGGGCAGGTCGAGCAGCCCGACCGACAAGCCCTCGTGTCACCGGTGTTTTCGAGCGCCGGGCCATCGAGGCATGCGGCTGTTGCGCTCATGGATCATCGAGCTCATCGGTGCATGGATGATCAGGTCCCCCTCTTCCTCGGCGCGCTCAGCGCGAGGACTCGGCAGGGACGGCAACGCTCGTCGCCCCCCTCGGCCGATCCGCTGGAGCGGGCGCTACGCGCGTGATACAATCCACGTTCCGGCGATCGACGTCGCGGGACCGTCGACGAGCGGGTAGGGCATAGCGCCCCGAAGGAGAAGGAGTGCGGAATGGAGCTTAGAGCATGGTGCGCGGCGCTTTGCGCAGGGATGGTGGGTCTTGTGGCGTGCGGCGGTGACTCGGGCACCAACGACGACAGCGGTTCGCCGGGCGCGGCCAGCGGAGGGAGCCAGGGGCAGGGGGGGGACATCTTCGGGTCGGGGAGTGGCCCCTTCGGGCAAGGCGGGGGCTCCTTCGGCAACGGGGTCAGCGGAGCGACCGGCGGGACAGGGGGCAGCGGCGCGAACAGCGCGGGGTGCCAGCACGTCGATGTCGTGTTCGCGCTCGACAACTCCTCGAGCATGAACGAGGAAAAGCAGTCGATGCGCGAGGTCGTGTTCCCGGCCTTCGCGCAGGCGCTGCTCGATATCAGCGGCATCCAAGACTTCCGCGCGGCCGTGATCGACGCCTGCCCGCGTCCTGCAAATTTCCACACGCGCGGCGCCGCAGGCCAATGTTCGTTCCAGAGCGGACAAGCGTGGATGGATAGCTCGAGCTCCGAGCTCACGGGCGAGTTCCAGTGCGCCGCAGATCTTTATGTGGACGATGTCCAGTGCAGCGGCAACAACGACGACGAACAGCCCGCGTCCGCCGTCGCCGCCGCGCTGGAGCCGCCGTTCTCCCAGGAGGAGAACGCGGGGTTCGTCCGCGATGACGCGCTCCTCGTGGTGGTGGTGATCACCGATGAGGACGAGCAGCCCGTCCCGCGCCAGGAGCCGCAAGCGATCCACGATCGCCTCGTCAAGGTGAAGGGCGACGCGAAGAACGTCGTGTTCCTCGGCATCGGCGGGAAGACCGATTGCGAGGGGGCCTATGGGAGCGCGGATGAGGCCCGCAACCTGCAGCGGCTCGTGAACACGTTCTCCTCCGACGGCCGCGGCTTCTTCTGGGATCTCTGCGCGGGGCGCCTCGAGGACGGCCTCACGAACGCCCTCACGGCGATCGAGGAGGCGTGCGAGGAGTTCGTGCCCGTCGTGAATTGACGCGAGCCGGGCGCCCGCTCGACCTCGCGAATACCCGCCTCCCCTCCCGTGATCTGAGCTGACCGCCGCGCGCTCCGCCATCCGCCGAGGAGCGCTCGGAACCCACGGCGCACGCGCTGGATTGCGACCCGGAGGGGTCCAGAGCCCGCGCGAGCGCTCTGGATTGCGATCCGGAGGGGTCCGGACCCCCCTTCTGGCACAAGATCGAGCGCTTTTGAGGGGTAAATGGCACAAATCTGCTCGGAATCGGGCGTTATTTGGCACAGATTCCGCCGGAATGGCTCTCCGCGGAACGGTTCGGAGGGGTCCGGACCCCGGTGTGTCGCAATGCATTGCGGTTGAGCCAGTGTCGGACCCCCCTCCCATGGCACAGACGGCGGCTCGCTCGGCACATCTCTCCCATCCATGCAGGACGTAACCAGGCCAGGCATCGTCGTGCCGGCCCCCCGGGGGACAGGACGAGGCCCTGCAGCACGACCGCTGTCGGGCCCCTGGAGCGCACCGGCCCCTACGTCCACAGGGCAGCGCCGCGCCGCCCGCCATCCGTCACTGGCAGGGCGGATCCCCGAGCGCCGCAGCGCACAGGGTCGGATCCTCGAACGCGCGGCTCACGTGGAGCAGCCGGCACGCGACCGTAGGGCCCTCGGCGCTCGCGACGGCGTAGCCGGAGTCGCGGCCCGCCCCCGACACATCGCCGCAGTCGAGCTCGCACGCCTCCCGGTCCCCGAAGATCTCGTCGAACGCCTCCTTGCAGGCCGCCTCGAGCAGCGTGCAGTACGACGCGCAGTTGCCCGTGGTCGTGGAGTCGCCGTCGAGCCCGCAATGGCCGTCGCCGCCCGGCCCCGCGTGCGCGCAGTGGGTGTCCGGGGCCAGCAGCGCGCTGTAGGCGTGGTACTGGCGGCAGCCCACCGTGTTCTCGCTCCGGTCCTCCGTTCCGCCCGGCGGGAGCGCCGCGCAGACGGTGAGGCACTGCTCGATGGAGTCGTAGACGGCCCGGTCGTCCTCGCAGGACGTCATGACCACCTGGCAGAAGTCCTCGCAGCTCGGCTCGGTCCCCTCCGGCTCGATGCAGGGCGTCACCGGCATCAGGCTCGCATGCTGGCAGTGCTCGTCGGGGTCCACCGTCGCGGAGCTCACGTGCACGAGCCGGCATTGCAGCGTGTCGCCCTCGTGGTTCTCGATGGCGTCGAACCCCTCGACGTTCCGGAGCCCCGCGCACTTGGCGACGCACTCCGCCTGCGTGGGGAGCTCGGGCGTGCACGCCGCCGCCTGCAGCGCGCAGTAGCTCTCGCAGTTGGTCCCGCAGACCCCGTCGCCGCCCGGGCCCGCCGCCGGACAGTGCACCGCCGGCTCCCCGGTGAGCCCCGCGAGCTCCGCCTGGCGCGCGCGGCAGGCGAGCGTGTTGTCCACCGGCTCCAGCGGATCGCCCGCCGGGAGCGCCGCGCACACGCCGTGGCAGGTGTCCAGCGTGGAGTACACCTGGTTCTCGCCCGTGCAGTTCGCCATCACGTCGGCGCAGTACGACGCGCACGCCTCGCTCACGGGGGGCTCCTGCTCCTCCTCCGGCGGAACGTAGGTGCGGTCCTCGATGCCGGCGATGGCGTGGCAGCCGAGCCAGCCGGAGAGCGCCGCCGGGGCGAGCAGGACGAGCGGCAAGAGCCCGGTCGGGAGGGCGCGCCTCATTGGAACGTCCCTCCGACGCGCAGCCCGACGTTGCGCGCGCCCACCACCGGCCCCACCTCGACCCGCGACGACGGCCGCGGCGCGACGAAGTACAGCACCGCGCCGCCGGCGAGCGCCGCCGCCCCGAGCCCGAACGCGATGTTCGAGGCGGTGGCGGCGCTGCTGGCCTCCTCGGTCAGCGTCACGCCGCGCGGATCCTCGCACGTGCTGCCGCCCTTGCAGTAGCCCTCGGCGTCGCCGTTCTTCGAGATGGCCTTCACGCCGAAGAACGTCCCCACGCCGAGCCCCACGACGCCCGCGCCGCCCACGACCAGGCCGAGCAGGCGCATCGTGTCGCCCCGCGACGCCGCCGGCGCCGGAGCGGGCGCCGGAGCAGACGCCGGCGCGGGCGCGCCGACCGCGGGCGCGGCGACCTCCGCCTCGCTGGGCGGCGGCTTGACCGGGTCGGGCGGCGGCCCCTCGAGCCGCTTGAGCGCCGGCACGTCGACGTTCGCCGAGGCCTTGTTGCTCCCGAGCTTCACCGTCGTCTTCCAGGTCTCATGGCCCGGCGCGCTCGCCTCGATCGCGATCTCGCCCGGATCCACCGGGATCGCGATGCCGAAGATCGCCGGCTCGACGGGCTGCCCGGCGGAGCGCACCGCGAACCCCTGGAGGGCCAGGTTCTCCGGGGCGACGCCGATGCTCAGCTTGGACAGGCCCGGCTCCAGCCGGGCGGCCCTCGCCTGCGCCTTGCGAGAGCGCTCGGCCTGGCCCGCGGCCCTCGACTCCGACGCGGCCTGGCGGAACGTGGCCCAGGCGCTCGCCGTGCGGCCGGTGTTCTCGTAGCACTCGGCCAGGTAGAGCAGCGTGCCGATGCCCGGGTCGATGCGGTGGCTCTGCTCCAGCCTCGGGCACGCCTCCTCGCTGCGCCCCTGCTTCATCAGATCGAGCGCCGCGTCGAAGAGCGCCTCCGCCGTCGCCTTCTCGGCGGCGCTCGGCTCCGCCCGCGCGGGGAGCGCCCCGGAGATCAACGCCGCGCACAGACCCAGGGCGACGGGGTGTGCGGTGCTTCGCTGATGCCGTCTCATTCGTCCTGTACTCTCCTCACAAGCTGGCCGCGACGGGGCCCGAGGGCCGTCGCCCGGTTGACGCGGGCGCCGCGCTCAGCGCCGCCCGCCGAAGTCGCTGATCGTGGTGTTCCGGCGCGGCTCCTGGCGCGCGCTCGCGCCGGGCTGCGCGTGCTCGGCGGGGCGCGCCGCCGCGCTCGCCGGCGGCGCGGCCGTCCGGGCGGCGGGATGCGCAGGCGGGCTGGAGGCCGCCGCCGGCGCGGCGGCGCTGGCGGCGGCCGCGGGCGGCTCGGCCGCGGCGGCGCTGGCGGCGGCCGCGGGCGGCTCGGCCGCGGCGGCGCTGCCGGCGGCCTCGGGCGCGGCGGCGCTGGCGGCGGCGGCGGGCGGCTCGGCCGCGGCGGCGCTGGCGGCGGCGGCGGGCGGCTCGGGCGCGGCGGCGTTGGCGGCGGCGGCGGGCAGCTGCGTCGCCGCGGGCGCGGGGGGCTGTTCGCCGCCGGCGGTGCTCCCGGAGCGCAGGAAGAGGAAGAGCAGGGCGCCGAACGAGAACGCGGCCAGCGCGGCGCCGACCGCGAGGGCCGCGCCGAGGAGCGCCCCCTTGCGCCCTGCGCGCGGCGCGTGGCCCGTGTTGCTCCACGAGCTCACCGCGGGCCCCGTCTCCGCGGACGCCGCGGGGGACGGCGCGCCGTGCGGCACGGACGGGCGCGCTCCGGCGAGCTGCCCGCCGGTCGCCGCGCCGGGCGGAGGGAGCGAGATGCCGGGCTGGCTGTACGCCGGCGGCCGGGCGCCCGGGAGGCCGAGCACGCGGCGCGCCCGCTCGACGTGCACGTGGCTCCCGGCCGGGCCGAACGCGAGGAGCGCCGCCGCCAGATCGCCGACGTTCCTCCACCGCTGCTCGGGGTCCTTGGCGAGGCAGTGCATCACCACCGCGTCGAGCTCGCGCGGCACGTCGGCGCGCAGCTGCGCCATCGTGGGGGGCGTCTCGTGGAGCAGCGACGCGAAGAGCTGCGGCACCGAGTCGCCGTTGTAGGGCGTCCGGCCGATCAGCATCTCGTAAACGATCACGCCGAGCGCCCAGATATCGGTGCGCGCGTCGACGTCCTTGGCGCAGCGCACTTGCTCCGGGGACATGTAGAGCGGCGAGCCGAGGAGCGCCGCGGTCTTTGTCAGGGCCAGCTCGTCGCGCGAGCCGCCGAGCATCGATTTGGAGATCCCGAAATCGAGCACCTTGATGATCCGCCCGCCGTCGGGCCGGCGCGCGAGGAACAGGTTGGCCGGCTTGAGATCGCGGTGCACGATCCCCGCGGCGTGCGCCTCGGCCATGGCCTCGATGGCCTCGAGGACGTACCCGACCGCCTCCACCACGGGCAGCGCACCTCGCGCGCGGATCTCCTCCGCGAGGTTGTTCCCCTCCAGGAACTCCATCACCATGTAGGGCATTCCGTCCTGCATCGAGCCGACATCCAGGACGCGCGCCACGTGCTCGCTCTTGATCCTGGCCAGCGCGCGCGCCTCGCGCCGGAACCGCTCCGCCGGGTCGCCGCCCTCGGTCCCGGGCGAGTGCAGGAACTTCATCGCGACCCGCTGATCGAGCTCCAGGTGCCACGCGGCGACGATCGTGCCCATCGCGCCTGCGCCAACGATCTGCTCCACGCGGTATTTGCCCGCCAGCACATCGCCTATCGCAACGGGAGCCGCCACCATGGCCCGTAGGCTAGCCGAGATCCGAGGGGATCACCTACTCCGGAGAGCCGCGTCCTGCGCGCGGGACGCAACGCTCCGGCGAGCCGCCCCACCCCGGCGGAACTGTGCGCCCGGACACGCGCGCCCGGACACGCGTGCCCGGACATGCCGTGGGAGGCCCGTGCCCGCGCCGGCGAGGCGATCACGGGCGCGTCAGCGCGACGCCCTCGACGCGGCGCCAGCGCTCGGTCGGCCCGTCCACGGTCCACAGCTCGAGCCGTTCTGCCCACCATCGGTCGTGTCCGAGCGAGAGCACCCGCGGATCCGCGGCGAGGGACCGGCGGCGGTCTTCCGGCAGGTCGCCGTAGACGAGGCTCACGTGCGGGCGAAAGGGGCGCTCGCCGGCGCCGAGCGCGGCCAGCGCGGCGCGGCGCAGGGCCGCGAGCGGCTCGGTGAGCGCCACGTCGAGGAACACGCACTGGTGGCGGGAGGCGCCGACGGCGGGGCCGCATGCCCGGAGCTCCACGGGGTGGAGGGCGCCCTCGAGCTCGCCGAGCCGCGCGGCCAGCGCGGCGCCGTCGCCGCGCAGCCCGGAGACAAGGGTGAGGTGCGGCGCGAACGCCGGCCCGCCGGTCTCCCGGGCGAGCGCCGCGATGAGCTCCCGGAGCCGCGCGGCCGGCGCGCCGCCGGGGACGAGCCACAGGGCGAGCGCCTTGTCCTCCGCCATCGCCGGCTCCCTCGCGCCGCCGGGCCCCGGAGGCAAGCGGCGGCGCGCTCGGGGCAGGCGTGCGCGTCACGCGCGCGCCGCGAGGCGCCGCTCGATGTGGCCGATCGCCGTCGCAACGCCGTCCTCGCCGCGGATCTTGCGGCCGAGCTCCTCGGCGCGCTGCCGCATGCCGGCGTCGGTCGCGGCGGCGTGGATCGCGGCCGCGAGCGCCTCGGCGGTGAGGCGCGGCCGCGGGATGGCGCGCGGGCCGACGCCGAGCTCCTCGACGCGCCGACCCCAGTAGAGCTGGTCGCCGAGGTGCGGGACGACCACCGCGGGCCGCCCGGCGCGCAGGCACGCGGCCACGGTGCCGGCGCCCCCGTGGATCACCGCCGCGGCGACGCGCGGGTACAGCCAGTCGTGCGGCGCGGCGTCGATGCGCAGGATCGAGTCGGGGAGCGCGGCGTCGCCGAGCCCGGCCCAGCCCGAGAGCAGGACCGCGCGCCGGCCGCTCCGCACGACGGCGTCGACGAGGAGCCGGGTGGTCGCGGCGGGATCGTGGGACGTCATGCTGCCGAAGCCGACGGCGACGGGCGGCTCGCCCGCCGCGAGGAACCGCTCGAGCGCCTCGGGCGGCCGGTACGCGCCGCCCTCGTCGAGGAACCAGTAGCCCGTCGTGTGGAAGCCGGGCGGCCAGTCCGGGGCGCGCGGGACCACGTGGGCGCTGTAGCCGTGGACGACCAGCATGCGGCGCAGCGTGGCCAGGTACGCGCGCCGGCCCTGCGGCGGCAGGCCGAGCCGCTTTCGCACGCGGTTCGTCACGCCGGCGTACCAGCGCCACACCGTCGGCTCGATCAGGAGCTTGCCCACGAGGAGGTTGAGCGCGCTGTCGCCGCGCGGCACGGGGGCGACCGTCGCGGTCGGGCCGTGGCGCGTGGCGAGGATCGAGGGCTGGAGCGGCATGCTGACCTGCACCGCGCCGGAGGCCTCGGCGATGGACGCCGCGTACGTGTCCGAGGTGAAGCTGCTCAGGATGAGCTCGGCGCCCTCGCAGGCGCGCAGCGCGTCCTCGGACATCTCCGCGCCGTAGCGATCGATGATCTGCTGCAGGATCCGCGGCTGGGCCAGGGGATCGGTGCCGCGCGCCACCCACGCCTTGCCGAGGTCGCTCTCCATGATGTCGACGGTGTCGACGCTCGCCGGGATCGCCGTGAGGCCGTGCGCCTCGATCCAGCCCTGGAAGCTCTTGCCGGCGAGGACGCGGACGTCGTGGCCGCGGCCGGCGAGCGCCTTGCCGAGCGCGATGGCGGGCTGGACGTCGCCCCGGGTCCCGACGGCGAGCACGGTGGTCTTCATGCGGGGCCTGCTCGCCTCAGAGCGCCTTCCAGGACGCCTCGCCGGACGGCAGCCGCGGCGGCTCGACCGACAGGATGTAGTCGACGCGGCGGTTGCGCGGCTCGTCCACCTGGTCCGCGGTCTTCACGAGCGGCGCCGACTCGCCGAGCCCCTCGAACGCGACCGGGAGCTTCAGGCCGCGGCCCTTGAACCAGGCGGCGATCGCGCGCGCGCGCCGCCGCGACAGGGCGAGGTTGTGCTCCTCGCTGCCGACGGTGTCGGTGTGGCCGACGATGAACAGGGTGATCTTGCCGAGCTCGCTGGTCTTCGCGACGACCTCCGAGATCTTCTGGAGGCTCGCCTCCAGCTTGGGCACCTCGGGCGCCCGGATGACATCGGAGTTGGTCTCGAACTGCACCTCTTCGTGGGGGATGCTCACGTTCCAGGGGAGGATCGCGACCCCCGCCCAGTAGCCCTGGGTGTCGTGGCCGTACACCTCGATGCGCGCGACGGTCTCGTCGCTCGATGGCGTCCAGGTCACGGTGAGCGGCGTGCCGGCCGCGGCCCCGCCGAACGGCTTCTCTTCCTCGGCGAGGACGGCGCCCGACTGGCCGACGACCTTGATGCGCACCTTGGCGGCGGCGCGCGACAGCTTGACCTCGATCTGGCGGCCCTTGAGGTCCACCTTGGACCGGTCGATCGTCACCTCGAGCGCCGGCGGCCTGGGGGCCTTGTCGCCCTGCGCGGGCGCGGGGGCCGGGCCGTCGCCTCGAGCGGCGGCGGGGGCGAGCAGCGAGGCGGCGAGGAGCAGGGCCGGGAGATGGCGCATGGGGACCTCATCTCGGAGGGTGAGGGAAGTGAGGAAGACGGGCCGAGTATACCACCGGGACGCGGGCGCCGCGCCGGCGGGCGTCCGGCGCGCCGCGCGATTTTGCCGCGTCCCCCGGCGCGCTTCTCCGCGCCGCGCCGGGCGGCGGTGGCGGTGGCCGGCGCGATCTCGTAGTGTCGGCGGGCGTCGAGCGGCGCCCCTGCGAGGCTCTCCGGCGCACCAGCGCACATGGCAGTCACCATTTTCGATCTCTTCAAGATCGGCATCGGGCCGAGCAGCTCGCACACGGTCGGGCCGATGCGCGCGGCGCGGATGTTCGCGATGGATCTCGACGCGTCGGGCCTGCTCGACCGCACCGCGGCGGTCCGGGTGGAGCTGTTCGGCTCGCTCGGCGCCACGGGCCGCGGCCACGGCAGCGACAAGGCCGTGCTCCTCGGGCTCATGGGCGAGACGCCGGACGGCGTGGACGTCGAGCGCGCGGGCGAGATCGTCGAGGGCGTGCGCCGGAGCGGCCGGCTGTCGCTGCTCGCCCGGCACGAGATCGGCTTCGAGGTGAAGGGGCATCTGGCCTTCTTGCACCGGAGCTTGCCTTTCCATCCGAACGGCATGCGTTTCACGGCGCTGGACCAGGGCGGCGCCCCGCTGCGCGTGCGGGTGTATTATTCGGTGGGCGGCGGCTTCGTGGTGAACGAGGCCGCGGCGAAGGGGGAGAATCCGATCGGGGAGGACGCGACGCCGCTCCCGTATCCGTTCCACAGCGCCGCGGAGCTGCTCGCGGCGTGCGCGGCCGGGGGCCTGTCGATCAGCCAGGTCATGCTGGAGAACGAGAAGGTCTTCCGTCCGGAGGCGGAGATCCGGGCGGGCCTCTTGCGGATCTGGGCGGTGATGCAGGAGTGCGTGCGGCGCGGCTTCCGGGCAGAGGGCGTGTTGCCGGGCGGCCTCAAGGTGGCGCGCCGCGCGCCGGCGCTGTACCGCAAGCTCATCGAGAGCCCCGAGGCGGGCCTCCGGGATCCGCTGACGGCGATGGACTGGGTGAGCCTCTACGCGCTCGCCGTGAGCGAGGAGAACGCCGCCGGGGGCCGCGTCGTGACGGCGCCGACCAACGGCGCGGCGGGGATCATCCCGGCGGTCCTGCACTATTACCGGCGCTTCGTGCCGACGTCGACGGACGAGGGGGTGATCCGGTTCTTGCTGACGGCGGGCGCGATCGGCCTTCTTTACAAGGAGAACGCGTCGATCAGCGGCGCGGAGGTGGGGTGTCAGGGCGAGGTGGGCTCCGCGTGCTCGATGGCCGCGGGCGCGCTGGCCGAGGGGCTGGGCGGCACGCCGGCGCAGGTGGAGAACGCGGCGGAGATCGCGATGGAGCACAACCTCGGGCTCACGTGCGATCCGGTGGGCGGGCTCGTCCAGGTGCCGTGCATCGAGCGCAACGCGATGGCCGCGATCAAGGCGATCAGCGCCGCGCGCATGGCGCTGCACGGCGACGGGGCGCATTTCGTGAGCCTCGACAAGGTGATCAAGACGATGCGCGACACGGGCGCGGACATGGAGTCGAAGTACAAGGAGACGGCGCGCGGCGGCCTCGCGGTGAACGTGGTCGAGGTGCCGGTGGAGGTCGGGGTCCACCTGCCGGAGTGCTAGAGTCCGGCGTCGGCGGATCTCGCCCTTCTGCGATGCTGTAATGTTCTGCGGCTCGGAGTGGCTTGATTCAACTTTTGCCGGACAGGAAGAACTCGAAGCGCGGCTTGCGCCGGAGTTCTGCGGTCGACTAGCATCCACGCGGCAAGCGCGCGCCATCGTCGGCGACGCCAGCGCAAGAGGTGCTCGGACATGCGTCGATTTCAGGATCGCGTCCTCGTGGCCGCGTCGATGTCTCTGGGGCTGCTCGCGGCCGTGCCAGCGCGCGCGGCGTCCGTGGTGAAGGTGGACCGGGCGACGTGGAAAGCGAGCGGCGTGCCGGACTACGTCAACATGAACATCTATGTCCCGGACCGGCTGGCGGACAATCCACCCATCGTGGTGGCCTGCCACTCGTGCAGCACGCCGGTGAGCGGGTTCTTCAACAGCATCTCGGGGGTCCGCGCGGGGGCCGACCGGAACGGCTTCATCATCGTCCTCCCGGAGGCCACCGGCCGGAACTGTTGGGACGTGGGCTCGACGAAGTCCCTGACCCACGACGGCGGCGGCGACACGCAGGCCGTCGCTCAGATGGTGAAATACACGCTCGAGAAGTACGGCGGCGACCCGAAGCGCGTCTACGTGATGGGCGGCTCCTCCGGAGCGATGATGACCCAGGCCATGCTGGCCGTGTACCCGGACATCTTCAGGGCCGGCGCGGCGAGGGCGGGGGTGCCGGCTGGGTGCTGGGCCGACGGCTTCGACCCGAGCAACCAGTGGAGCGGCAACTGCGCGGGGGGCAGGACGAGCAAGACGGCGGCGCAATGGGGAGACCAGGTCCGCGCGATGTATCCTGGCTACACGGGACATCGCCCGCGCCTTCAGATCTTCCACGGCACGGCGGACGCGACGATCAACTACAAGAACCAGGGCGAGGCGATCAAGGAGTGGACGAACGTCCTGGGGTTGAGCGAGGCCCCGGCCTCGACCGACAGCACGACCTCGAACGGAACCACCTATGAGCGCCAGTTCTGGAAGGACGAGTGTGGCTACACGGTGTTCGAGGCCTGGTCAGGGAAGGACGGCGCGCACTCCATGCCGTACGAGGCCGACGCCATCCTCGCGTTCTTCGGTCTCGATGAGGCCGGCGGGGCCGATCCGGAGCCCGCTTGTCCGGGGCCTGACGGCGGCGGCGGCATGGGCGGCGCGGGCGGCGCGGGCGGCGCGGGCGGCTCGGTCAGCTCCGGCGGCGGCACCGGACCGGCTGCGGGGAGCACCACCGGCGGGGGCGCGGGCGTCGGCACCGGCGGGCAGCCCGCCGGCAGTGGTCCGGGCGGCGGCGGTCCGGGCGGCGGCGGTCCGGGCGGCGGCACGGGCGGTAGCTCCTCGACCGGCGTTGCGGGCAGCGACGACCCCGGCGCGGGCCCGGACCCCGCATCCGAATCGGGCGGATGCGCCTATGTCGCCGGCGATGCGAAGCCGATGAGCTCGATCGCGGCGGCCGTCGCCGTCGGCCTCGCGCTGCTCACGTTCCGCCGCCGGCAGCGAAGCGCCGGGCGCTGACTCGCGGCTTCGCGCCTACCTGACGGGCCCGGTCAACCGCGTGCTCCCCGGAGGCGGCTTCCACACGCCCCTCATGCCGTACCTGCTCTCCTCCAGCCGTGACGCCGTCTCGTACCACCCCACCGACCATCGGGGCGACTACGGGGGCGGCGTGCGGTGCGCGCGCGCGCCGTGAGCCCGCGGCGCGCGCCGCGAGCGTGACATGTCACGCCTCGGACCGTGACATGTCACGCCTCGGACCGTGACATGTCACGGTGGCTCGCCCCGCGCAGAGCGCGAGCCCTCGGCCCGCGCGCGCCGCGACGCGCCCGGTTCGGCCGGAGTTGCCGCGCCGGCGCGGTCCATCGGAGGGCGCGCCAGGCGGCATGTGCCTTGCTCATCCGGGCGTCGGCTCGCAACACACAAGCGCGGGATCGCCGCGCCATCACCCGGGGAACGGAGCATCATGATGTCTGCGCCGATACCGATGACGACCATGAACCTCCTCGCGAGGTCCGTCGCTGCAGAGGAGCGGCTCGACGAGGCGGTCGTCTGCGCCAACGTGCCGAGCCCGCTGTCCGCGGTCGCATTTCATCAGGATGTCGAGTGCATCCGGCGGTTCTTCGCCGCGGGGTTCCCGGTCCACCTGGCGGTCCATCGCGTGGACGGCGCCGAGCCGGCGCGCCGGGACTACACCGCGCTGCACACCCACGATGTCCCGGAGATCAACCTGATCCTCCCCGACCCCACAGGCCTGGAGTACCGCATCGAGCTCGGCTCCACCGCCCACCACGTCACGAGCAGCACGAGCATCTGGATCCCGCCGGGCGTCCCGCACTCCGCCAACGTGGTCCAGGGCTCTGGCTATCTCGTCACCGTGCGCCTCGATCGCGGGGTTGCGACATGAGCTGCGGTCTTCCTCGCAACCTCGACGCCGACGCCGACGCGACCATGCCAGCCATGACCATGTCCCACGCCGCGCAGGCCTACCGGAGAGGGAGCCTCTGGCAGAAGGGGCGCGGCGAGCGCCTCATCGAGCTCGCCGGCGTGAGGCGGGGTGAGCTCGTGCTCGACCTCGGCTGCGGCACGGGCGGCCTCACGCAGCAGCTCGCCGAGCTCGTCGGCCCCGGCGGGCGCGTCGTCGGGATCGATCCGGACGTGGCGCGGATCGCGCTCGCCCGGGACACCGCGGCCGCGCCCAACGTGGAGTTCCAGGTGGGCACGGCCGAGACCCTCGGCGACATCGCCCGGGACCGCGCCTTCGACCTCGTCTTCTCGAACTTCGTGTTCCACTGGATCCGCGACAAGCGGGCGGTCCTCCGCCAGCTGCGCGGCTTGCTCCACCCCGCCGGGCGCATCGTCGTCCAGTGCGTCTCGTCGCTCCCCGTGCTCGTCGGGGAGCTCTCGCAGCTCGCGGACCCGTCGGGGGAGACGATCCTCCGGGACTTCGCCTTCGAGGACGCCTCGGCGCTCGCGCACCACGTCGAGGGCGCCGGGTTGCAGCTGATCCGCCTGGAGGAGCAGCAGGGGACGCACGTGTATCCGACGCTGGACGCGCTGCTCACCTGGTGGCGGGCGACGACCCACGACCGCTTCGATCCACGGGCGATCGAGCCCGCAGCGCTCGCGCGGTTCGCCGAGCAGCATGGCCAAGGCGGCGCGTTCCTGGTGCACGAGACGTTCTGCTGGTTCGAGGCGCAAATCGCCCCGGCGCACGCGTGGAGACGCCGCGGCTGACCCGGCGCCCCCTCCGCGGCGGCTCCCTCGCCCCGCGGCCGTTCATCGACCCTCCGCCGCGCGCCGCGCTCAGCCCGTCACGCCTTGCGCCGGCGCGCCGCGCTCAGCCCGTCACGCCTTGCGCCCCCACAGCTCCTCGGTGGCGAGCCGCGCGCCCTGCGCGAGGGACTCGAACTTCGCCCACATCACCGACGGGTGGACGCGCTGGATGTGGTCGGCCTGGGCAAACCCGCAGTCCGACCCGGCGATGACGTTCTCGCGGCCCACGATGTTGGCGAACCGCACGATGCGATCGGCGACCACCTGCGGGTGCTCGACCGTCGTGATGTGATGGGTGATCACGCCGGGAATGAGGATCTTCCCCGGCGGCAGCTTCACCTTCTGCCACACGCGCCACTCGTGCTCGTGCCGCGGGTTCGCCGCCTCGATCGAGTACGCGCCCGCGCGGACGCGGAGGATGAGGTCCACGATGTCCTCCAGCGGCGCGTCGGACATGTGCGGCAGGTGCCAGCTGCCGAAGCACACGTGATAGCGGACGCGATCCTCCGGAATGTCGCGGAGCGCGTGGTTGAGCGCCTCCACGCGCAGCTCGGCCCACTTGCGGTACGCCTGCGGGCTCTGCTGCACGAGGTGGTCATACATGTTCGCGAGCACCGCGTCGTCCACCTGGACGACCAGGCCCGCCTCGGAGATGGCCAGGTACTCCTCGCGCAGCGCCTCGGCGAGGGCGAAGATGTACTCGCGCTCGCTCCCGTAGAACTCGTTCAGGCCGTTGAACACGGCGCTCCCTGGCGCGACGACCGTGAGGAACCCCTCCGCGACGTTCACGCCGGCGAGCGCGGCCTTCAGGTTGTCGACATCCCGCTGCACGTCGCCCGGACGGTAGCGGAGGGCGCTCGTACAGACGTGCTGCATGAGGGTGCCGGGGTTGTCCTTGAACTCGAGATCGACGACTTCCTTGAAGCGGTCCTTGTCACGCCCGAGCCAGTCGCGCGGGCTCTTGCCGCCAGGCCGGAGCTCGAAGCCCGACACGCGCTCGAGCACGTAGTTCGCCCAGCTCGATTTGCCGTACTCTCCATCGTTCACGATGTCGATCCCGGCCGCCGCCTGCCTGCTGACCACCGCGGCGACCGACTGGCGCAGCAGCCTGGCGTAGGCCTCCGGGTCCTTCGGCGGGCCGAGGCGCTGGCTCGCCATCTCGAGCATCGCCGCCGGCCGCGCGATGCTGCCGACGTGGGTGGTGAGAATCCGGTCTTCGCTGCGTCTCATGACCCTCTTGGCTCCAACGATTCCGGTCGTCCACGACCTCGAACGAGCCCTCGCTCGCCCTCCGAAGCGCGATGAGGGCGCCCCCGGCACGCCCCGGCGCGATCGTTCGGCAACGCCAGCTCTCACCCAGGGTCGGGCTCGCTCACGTGGCAATCGAGGTTGTCTCCGCTGGAAACCCGAAGCGCCTGGGGCGAACGAACCGGATTTCCTCCTCCCCGACCCCTAACACGCGCCCAGCTCGCGGCGCAACGGCCAAAGGCGCCCGTCCACACCTCGATGACACCCCCTTTCCGGCTCCTGTCCTGAGTCCATCTTTCGCGCTCCTTCCGGGGTGAACTCAAGCGAATTTTTCAATGGGCGAGGGGCCCTCCTGTCCCCTGTTACGATGGGCTCGCACAGATACAGCAGGTCCTCGGCGCGCGGGTCGGCGGGGCGCGCCTTGACACGCTGCGTGCGCCGCTGAGCGCGGCGAGCTGCCTCGGCGCGAGCGCCGCGACGGATCAGCGCGGCTCGACGGGAGCTCACCGATGCTTCGGGGGCGCGCGCCCCTGCCCGGCGGGCGCGGCGCCGGGCGATGGACGCGCCAGGCCAGGTCGAGTAGTGAGGGGCAACCCCCTTCGCGTCGCGCCGAGCAGCAGGCCAGATGGACAAGAACGAGATCGAGATCATTTCGCTCATCGATTCGGCGAAGTTCATCGGCCTGCCGCTCGCGATAACCGTGCTCACCGTCATCATCATGCTGGTCGACGGCTTCGACCTGCAGGCGATGGCGTTCGTGGCGCCCGAGGTCCTGAAGGAGTGGGGGATCGCCCGTGCGGCGCTGACGCCGGCCCTGACGGGCAGCATGGTCGGCATGGCCATCGGCTCGGTGGCGCTCGGCTGGGCCGGCGATCGCATCGGGCGCAGGAATTCGTACATCGCCTGCATGGCGTTCCTGGCCCTCGGGTCGTTCTTCTGCGCCCACGCCGGCTCGCTCACAGGCCTCACGATCTGGCGCGTGGTGACGGGGATCGGGCTCGGCGGGGTGACGCCGCTCGCGGCCGCCATGATCTCCGAATGGACCCCGAGGCACGCCCGCAGCGTCGCCGTGGCGTGCGCCATGGTGGCCGTGCCCCTCGGCGGCATGCTCGGGGCGGGGGTCGCTCAGCGGGTCATCCCGATGTACGGCTGGCGCGGTGTGTTCTGGATCGGCGCGGCGCTGCCGCTCGTGCTCTTCGTCGCGGCGATGTTCCTGCTGCCCGAGTCGCCCAAGTACCTCGCGCAGCGCCCCCACCTGCACGGCCGCCTCGCGAAGCTGCTGAACCGCCTGTTCCGCGAGCGCCGCTTCACCGGCGACGAGCGCTTCGTGGTGGCCGAGCCGCCGCCGCCGCCCGAGAGCTGGCTCGCCGCGCTGCTCGGCGCCACGTACCGCTCCACCACGCTGCTGCTCTGGGCCGCGTTCGCGCTGAACACGCTCGCGCTGTTCTCGTGCGTGAACCTGCTGCCCACGGTGCTGTCGTTCACGGGCATGAGCACCGCGGAGTCGCTGCAGGGCTCGAAGTTCTTCAATTTCGGCGGGTTCTTCGGCGCGGTGGGCGGCGCCGTGATGATCGGCTGGTGGGGCTCGCGCCGCGTGGGCGCGGCGCTCTCGACGGTCGGCGCCGTCGCCACGTTCCTCATCGGCACGACCATCCTCGATAGCGGGGGCGCCCTCGACGGCCGGTCGCTCGCGCTGCTCACGCTCGCGGGCATGGCGATGAACGGCATGCAGAGCTTCCTCTACACCGTGGGCGCGCACTCCTATCCCACGTATATCCGCGCGTCCGGCGTGGGCTGCGCGCAGACGGTGTCTCGCGCCGGCGGCCTCCTCGGCACGGTGGCCGGCGGCTCGTTCTTCGCGCTCGAGCCGCAGCCGCCCGTGAGCTACTTCTTCTACGCCGTGGCCGTCGCCGTCGCGCTGGTGGTCGTGAGCTTCGCCTCGCTCCGCACGCACATCCCGGGACGGAAGAGGAGCGCTTCGCCGCAGGCCCAAGGGGGTGGGTGAGCAGGGCGGGGGGCCGCGACGCGGGGTGACCTCCGCGCGCCTCGCGGCACCGAGAGCGGAGCCCAAGTGCCCCGTTGTGCTCCTCATGGAATCTCCTATGCTCTGACCATGCAATGGAAACAGCGATTGCTTGTTCTTGGGCTCGTGAGCTCTCTCGGCTGTGCCATCGGCGACTCGGCGTCGCGTACCGGCGGCGCCGGCGGTGCGGGGGGCCGGGACGTCTCGGACGGCGCCGGAGGCTCGGGCGGTACGGGGGGCCGGGACGATCTCTGGGGCTCGGGCATCGGTGGGTTCGTCGTTTCCGACTGGGATTACAAGCCTATCCCGCTCGATGGCCGCCCGGCCTGCGAGGAGCGCCCGGTGTTCTGCGAAGATTCAGGCATCTCCGCCGAGGTGGCGGCGAAGCGCGTGGTGGAGATCGGCAACGCTTGTCGCGTCCCGAATTTCCCGTGCGGCGACGCGATCGGGGTCCTGTTCGATAGCGTGGGCTGCGCCATCGGAAGCGATGCTTTCAAGCTCGACGAGAAATCGGCGTCCTGCGTCGACAAGGCCCTCACGGAGGAGCGATGGGCTTGCGCCGCGGACCTGTTCGTGATCGGTGGCGGCTGGCTTTGCGAATGACCGGCGCTCGCCTCGACGCGCCGCCCCGGGCGCATGGCCGATCGCCACGGCGATCCCGGCGCCCGCACCGCGCGTGACCGCCCCCCTCGCGCTGCGTCGGCATCTAACCAACGAGGGCCACGCGCGCTGTCCGGCGCGGTCTTCGAAGGGGGCCTATGTCCGTCCGCATCACCGATGTCGTCGCCCGCGATGTCCGCTTTCCGACCTCGCGCTCCCTCGCCGGATCGGACGCCATGAACCCCGAGCCGGACTACTCGGCGGCCTACGTCGTGCTCGAGACCGATGGCCCGGCGCGGCTGGAAGGCCACGGCCTGACCTTCACGATCGGCCGCGGCAACGAGCTCTGCGTGGCGGCCATCGGCGCGCTCCGGCCGTTGGTCGTGGGCAGGCGCCTCGACGAGGTGACGGCCGACATGGGCGCATTCTGGGACGAGATCACCGGCGACAGCCAGCTCCGCTGGATCGGCCCGGAGAAGGGGGTCATCCACCTGGCGACGGCGGCGATCGTCAACGCCGCCTGGGATCTGCGGGCGAAAGCGGCGGGCAAGCCGCTCTGGAAGCTGCTCGTGGACATGACCCCCGAGGAGCTCGTCCGCTGCGTCAGCTTCCGCTACATCACGGACGCGCTCGGCCCCGACGAGGCGCTCGAGATCCTCCGCCGGAACGCGCCGACCCGCGGCGCGCGGGAGCAAGACATGCGAGCGCACGGCTTCCCCGCTTACACGACGTCCGTGGGGTGGCTCGGCTACTCCGACGCCAAGCTGCGCCGCCTGTGCCGCGAGGGGCTCGCGCGCGGCTTTTCCCATTTCAAGATCAAGGTCGGCGCGAGCCTCGAGGACGACATCCGCCGGGCGCAGATCATCCGTGAGGAGATCGGGGCGGACCGCAGGCTCATGATGGATGCCAACCAGGTGTGGGACGTGGACCAGGCGATCGCCAGCATGCAGCGCCTCGCCGCGTTCGATCCGTGGTGGATCGAGGAGCCCACGAGCCCCGACGACATCCTCGGCCACGCCGCCATCGCCAGGGCGATCGCGCCGATCGGCGTGGCGACGGGGGAGCACGCCCACAACCGGGTCATGTTCAAGCAGCTGTTCCAGACGGGCGCCATCCGGTTCTGCCAGGTGGATGGCGCCCGGCTGGGCGGGGTCAACGAGGTGCTCGCCGTGCTGCTCATGGCGGCCAAGTTCGGCGTCCCGGTCTGCCCTCACGCCGGCGGGGTCGGCCTGCCGGAGATCATGCAACATCTCTCGCTCTTCGATTACATCTGCGTGAGCGCGTCGCTCGAGGATCGCGTCCTGGAGCACGTCGATCACCTCCACGAGCACTTCGTCGATCCGGTCGTGATCGAGGCTGGCCGCTACAGGCCGCCCAGCGCGGCTGGATGCAGCGTCACCCTGCGGCCCGAGTCGCTCGAGAGGTTCGAGTTCCCGTCCGGGGAGGCGTGGTTGAGGCAACGGCAGGCGTCGGTGATGCCCTGACCGGGCCGGCCGTCCTGCCGGGCGGCGCGGCCTCGCGGTGATCTCCGTCACGAGCGGCCGGGCCCCGCCATCGGCCTTGCGCCGTCCTCCGTCCAGATCGACCATGCGGCCGGAGCAGGGGCGCGCGGCGGGCTCCGCGCGCGCGAGCACGCGGCATGGCGCAGATCACCTTCACGCAGAACCTGGCAAGACACGTGGAATGCCCCGCGCTCGAGGTCGAGGGCGGGACGGCAGGCCATCTCCAGCCATCTCCCGCCGATCTACTGCGTCCGGTTCATGGCCTGACGCCGCGCGGCGATCCGCGTTGATGCGCGTTGATGCGCGTTGATGGCCGACGCGCCCCTCCGGCGCAGCTGGCCAGATCCAGGGCGAGCGCCGGTGTCGGAGATTTGTTTACGTTTCTTTGGTAAAGACCATTTCCATCCTTGCTGCGGCCGCCTGCTCGTGCGCATCTTGCTCGGTGGCGCGCCGGCGAAGGTCGTCACTTCCGACGACCGCTGTCGTCGTGTCGAGAGCTTTCTTTTGGCAGTGGCGGCGCTGAGTCCCGGGGGCAGCCTCGTGCTCGCGCGGCCTGCCGTGGAGATCGAGAGTCATGACCGACAAGAAGCAAGGAGCACCTTCGTCCAGCTCGGACCGTACCCGCCGCCAGGTGCTGAAGCAGGCGGTGGGCCTCGGCGCGGGGCTGGCCGCCGCGAGCCTGCTCGGCGGAGAGGCGTCCGCAGCGCCGCGCCCGCGCCCGCGCATCCGCTCCGGGACCTTCACGACCAGCGATGGGGTCGCGCTCAACTACCTGGAGGCGGGCCGAGGCGAGCCGCTGCTCCTCTTGCCGGGGTGGTCCCAGTCGGCGGCGCTGTACCAGGCCCAGATCCTCGCCTTCGCGCAGCGCTACCACGTCTTCGTGCTCGACTGGCGCGGCCACGGCGAGTCGGAGAAGGTCGATTACGGCTACCGCATGGCGCGCTTCAGCAGGGATCTCTACGAGTTCCTGCGCGGGACGAAGCTCAAGCGCGTCACCGCGCTCGGGCACTCGATGGGGTGCGGCGTGCTCTATAGCTACTGGGACAACTACGGCGGGCAGTACCTGGATCGGCTGATCCTGGTCGACGTGGGCCCGGCGATGACGGTCTGGCCCGACTGGTCCGAGGAGGAGAGGGTCGAGGCGGGGTCCCTGTTCACGCCGCAGTCGCTCTACGACACGGCCGCCGCGCTGCGCGGCCCCGACGGGATCGTCACGACCCAGGGCCTCGTGGCCAGCCTCTTCAGCCCCGGCTATCCGGCGGATCGGCTCGCCGCCGTGGTCGAGGAGAACCTGAAGCTCCCGCGCGAATACGCGGCCAAGCTGCTCGTGGACCAGGCCGCGCAGGACTGGCGGGACGTGATCCCGCGGATCGACGTGCCCACCCTCGTGGTCGGGGGCGAGATCAGCATCTTCAGCCCCATCTCCCAGCAGTGGGTCGCCGACCAGATCCCCGGCGCAGAGCTCATCATCTTCAGCGCCGAGGAGGGGGGCAGCCACTTCATGTGGCTCGAGAACCCCGAGAAGTTCAACGAGGATGTGCTCGATTTCCTCGGCTGCTGAGCCGCGCCCCCCGCTCAGGGGTTGAGGCGCGCGAGCGCGGAGATCATGCGTTCGGCGATGTCGGCGGGCCCGGGAAAGATGCGGGTCACGGCGCGTTGGTGTGCGAGCCCGTGCAGGCCGAGCCACAGCGCGATCGCGTCGGCGGCGGGGTCGGTGCTGGTGGAGCACCCGGCGGCGACGCAGCCGCCGAGGGCGTCGACGAGGATCTTCATCGCTTCCTGGCCGAGCGTGGTCAGGTCCCGCTCGGTCACGGAACTGTCGCCCAGGGTGGGCTTCCAGAGGCCACCGAACATGGTGCGGTAGCGCTCTGGGTGACTCCGGGAGAACTCCAAATAGGCGTTGCAGACGGCGTACAGCCGCTTTCGTGGGTCGTCGCCGCCCTCTTCCACGGCGCATCGCATGCTGCTCTCCAGCTCGGCGAAGGCCTGCTGCACGACGGCCAGCATGATGGCCGGCTGGTCGGGGAAGTGGGGGTAGATCGAGGGGGCGGCGATCCCGACCCGGCGGGCCACCGATCGCAACGTGATGGCGCGTTCGTCGCCGGCCTCGTCCAGCAGTGCGACCGCCGCGGCCACGATGTCGTCGCGCAGGCGGGCGCCCTCTCCGCGGCGGTTGCGGTCGCGGGCCGGTTTCGGTGCGGCCGACGCCGCCGTTCCGCTGTCTCCCATAGTGTTACCTTACACCAAAAAACTTATCGCTGTTAGTCCTCACGGGCGCGGCATGTTAGTAATATTTGTTACAATTTCTCCTGCTCGACGGCGGCGACGCGTGGACCGTAACCCTGCGCGCCGTGCCCCCCGGCCGTGGCCTCGTCGCCGGACGACTTTCTTGCCTGCGTCAGTTGACAATCGTTAGGTGACGGAATTAACCTTACGCATGTAAGTCGATGCCGATGGCGTTTCCGTGTTCCTTTCAACGGCTCGCCGTTCTCGGCTCGCACCCATGACCCGGAGGTTCCCACCATGTTCGCCGCCACCCCGACCGCCGCCCCGACCCTGTTCGCCGCCACCACCGACGCCGTCCCCGCACATCGCGTGGGCGAGGTCGACAACCGCGCGACCTACATCAGCTTCGGACTTGCCTACGCTCTCGGCCACGGCGCCGCCGCGATCTCCAAGGGAGCCAGCCCCCTGCTCGCCTTGCCCGGCTGGGTGCCCACGACGCTCCTGGGAACGGGGCTCGCGGTCGGCACCGTCTACGCCACCCTCGCCGCGACGCGCGCCCAGCGCGGCGCGAGCGGGCCCGACGCCCTGTCCGGCAAGCTGCTCGGCGCTTCGTGGGCCAGCGCCTTCACCGCGCTGTTCCTCGCCATCACCGGTCTGGCGTACACCCTCGACATGCCGGATCTGCAGACCATGCTCTGGCCCACCGGCTCCGGCTTCGTCGTCGGCCTGATCTACCTCGGCGAGGGCGCCGTCCGCCGCAACCTGCTGCACTACGGCCTCGGCACCTGGCTCGCCCTGATCTCCACCGCAGCGCTCTTCCTCGGCGCTCCCGGCCTCTTCTGGGTCCTCGCCATCGCCGGCGGCGGCGGCTACGCCGTCGCCTCGGTCCTCGAGGGCCGTCGCCTGACCGCGCTCGCGAAGCAAGCGCAGCGCTGACACCCCCGCTGTTCCTCGGGAGGAACAGTGTCTCCTCTGGAGAGACAGGGGGGCTCGCCGGCCGCGTGCTCATCTGCGTAGATCAGGGGAGCGATAAGCCTCGTTTTCGGAGCAAACGCGGGAGCCCGTCGACGCACGCTCGGCCCGCCCGCTGCGGCATGACGATTGCTGGTTCTTTCGCCGTACGCTTCAGCGCCTTGATCTTCGCGCACGCGCACCTCGATCGGCATACAGCGGCTCCTTCGCGACCCAGTTGGGATAACCGACGTTGGGCAGCCGACCGAGCTCGTGTAGCCTCCTCCAGGATAGGAGAGCGCGACATGCTCGAAACGATCGATCCTTCGTCCACGGCTGCGTCAACGTCGGTTCGCAAGCCTGCAGCGCGTGCCCGCGGCTATCCGGTGGTAGGGCTGCTCCCGGGGCTGGTGCACGACGCGCCCAGCCTCTTCCTCCAGCTCGCACGGCAGCACCCGGGCGCGCTCATCGAGCTCGATCTCGGCCCCATCCGCGCCTACCTGGCGACGCACCCCGATCAGGCGCAGTACGTCCTCAACGACAACTGGCGCAACTTCACCAAGGAAGGCGGGATGTGGAAGCCCATCCGGAGGCTCATTGGCAACGGCCTCGTCTCGGTCAGCGGCGACGAATGGCTCCGGAACCGCCGCCGCATGCAGCCGCTGTTCGCGCCGCGGCAGCTCGCGGGCCTGGTCGACCTCATGGTCGATATCGTCGAGAGCGATCTGCCGCGGCTCGAGCAGCTGGCGCGCACCGGCGCCGTCGTCGAGGTGGACAGGGAGATGATGCAGCTCACCCAGCGCATCATCCTCGCGACCATGTTCGGCGTCAGCATCACCCCCAGGGAGGCCGATACCCTCGGCGACGCGCTCCTCACCGCCTTCCAGACGCTGAACGCGAGGATATTCCTCTACTTCGTGCCCGACCGCCTGCTCCCGGGCGAGCGCGCCTTCAGGGACGCGCTCGCCAGAATCGACGAGGCGATCCTGCGCCTCGTCAAGGAACGCCGCCGGAGCGGCGAAGAGCGGGACGACCTCCTGTCGCTCCTCCTGCACGCGCGGGACGAGTCCGGCTCCGGGATGGACGACCGACAGCTCCGGGACGAGCTCGTCACCATGTTCATCGCCGGCAACGAGACCACGGCGATCACGATGACCTGGCTCTTCTACCTGCTCGATGGGCACCCCGAGGTCGAGCGCAAGCTCCGCGCGGAGATCGAGCAGGTCCTCGGCGACCGGCGGCCCACGGCCGCCGACCTGGCGAAGATGGAGTACGCGAAGATGGTGATCCAGGAGGCGATGCGCCTCTATCCGCCCTCCTGGCTCCTCCCGCGCGTGGCGAAGGAAGACGACGAGATCTGCGGCTATCCCGTGCGCGCCGGCGCCACCGTCATCGTCAGCCAGTACGTCATGCACCACGACCCCGCCTTCTGGGAGGCCCCCGAGAGGTTCGACCCCGAGCGCTTCACGCCCGAGCGCTCGGCCTCCCGCCCGCGCTACTCGTTCATGCCGTTCGGCGGCGGACCGCGGCAGTGCATCGGCAACCTGTTCGCGATCATGGAGGCGCAGATCCTCCTCGCCGTCCTGCTGCGGCGGCTCCGCACGCGCCTCGTGCCCGGCCGCCCGGTGTCGCCCCAGGCCGTCACCACCCTCCGGCCGCGCCATGCTCTCAAGATGACGCTCCACCCCGCCTGATCGGAGCGCCCGCCGTCCGCGCGGTCCGCTGGAGCGCGGCCGCCCGCTCGGTCGCGCGAGGCCGGCCGGCGTGAGCTCGGAGGTACCTCGGCGCGCCCGGGTCTCGTAAGATGGTGAGCTCATGCCGCGACCGCCGGCACGACTCCGCCCCCACCCCCGGCGCCGCTCGAGCGCACGGGCGAACACGACAGGCTCGGCGCCGAGGAGATCCACGTGAGCGCTCGAATCCCCCTTCCGCCCTTCCCGAAAGGCTGGTTTCAGGTCGCCTCTGCGGAGGAGCTGTCCGCCGGCGTCCCCCTCCCGCTCCGCTGCTTCGGCCAGGACCTGGTGCTGTTCCGGACGCAGGATGGCGAGGCCCGCGTCCTCGACGCCCACTGCCCGCACATGGGCGCCCACCTCGGGGTGGGGGGCCGCGTCGAGCAGCGCGGGATCCGGTGCCCGTTCCATGGATGGGTGATCTCCGGCGAGGGCGCGTGCGTGCACATCCCGTACGCGGACACGATCCCCCCGAAGGCGCGGGTCCGCTGCTGGGAGGTGCGGGAGCTCGACGGCGCCATCCTGGTCCACCACGCGCCCTCGGGCGAGCCTCCGGCGTTCGAGATCCCGCCGCTCCCCGAGGCGCGCTCGGCGGAGTGGTCCCCGGGCATGAACAAGCGCTGGAGGGTCCGGACGCACGTCCAGGAGACGCTCGAGAACATCGTGGATCCGGCCCACTTCGTCGTGGTGCACAGCATGCCGCTGCAGCCCCGGACCGAGCTCGAGATCGACGGCCACAACATCCGCTCCCGATCGGCGGTGAAGCAGAAGGGCCCGGGCGGGCAGGTGGTCGACGGCACGATCACCTGGGAAGGCCACGGCATGGGGTACGGGACGATCCGCTTCACCGGCATCGTCGAGCTCCTCTTCGTGAACACGGTCACCCCGATCGACGAGGAGCTCGTCGACGTGCGCGTCGCCTTCTGGCTGCGCAACGACGGCGCGCAGCGCCTCGGCCACGCCCTCGCCGCCGAGGTGTGCCGGCAGATCGAGGAGGACATCCCGATCTGGGAGAACAAGATCTATCGCCCCCAGCCCGTCCTGTGCGCCGGCGAGAAGACCATCATGACGTTCCGCAAGTGGAGCAGCCAGTTCCTCTGAGCGGCATTGGCGGTGGCGTCGCCGTCGGCGGCGTCGGCGTTGGATTCCGCCCCGAGCTCGCCGCGGATCTGCTCGCCGCGCCCTCGGCCGTGGACTTCGTCGAGGTCGTGGCCGAGGCCTGCTTCGCGAGCCCGGCCGCGCGGCGCGAGGCCTCGGCCATCGCGCGCATCTGGCCGGTGGTGCCCCACGGGGTGAAGCTCTCGCTCGGCAGCGCCGAGGGGGTCGACCTCGATCGCGCCCGCCGCCTCGGGGCGCTCTGCCGCGAGCTCGGGGCCCCGGTCGTGAGCGAGCACGTCGCCTTCGTGCGCGGCGGCGGGCGCGAGATCGGGCACCTCACCGCCCTGCCGTACACGCTCGAGGCGGCCCGCGTCGTCGCGCGGAACGTCGCCGCCGCCCGGCGGGCGCTCCCGGACATCCCGCTCCTGCTCGAGAACGCCGCGCGCACGCTGCGCTTCCCCGACGACGCCCTCGACGAGGGGAGCTTCTACGCCGAGGTCGTCGCCCGCACCGGCTGCGACCTCCTCCTCGACGTCGGCAACGTCTACGCGAACGCCGTCAACGCCGGCGTCGATCCCGGGGCGCTCGCCCGGTCGTACCCGCTCGAGCGCGTGGCGATGATCCACGTCGCCGGCGGCGCCCGCGAGCACGGCTTCTACTTCGACACGCACGCCCACCCCGTGCCCGAGCCGGTCTTCGCCCTCCTCGCCGCGGTCCTCGCGGCCACCGGGCCGGTCCCGATCCTCCTCGAGCGCGACGGCGACTTCCCGCCCTTCGCCGCCCTCGCCGCCGAGCTCGCGACCGCCCGCGCGCTCGCCCGGTCCGCGCCGCCGCGCCGCTCGCCGCCCCCGCCGCGCGCCGCGCCGCCGCCCTCGTCCACCGGCGATCCGCCCGCCGGTGCCGCGGCGCTCGCCGCGGTCCAGGCGCGCGTGGCCGAGCTCCTCACCGCCCCGCGCGAGCCGTCGCCGGCCGACGTCCGGCCGCTCGCGGCCGACGAGGTCGCGCGATCGCGCGCGATCCTCCAGCGCAAGCGGGTCGACGACGCGCTCCCGCTCTTGCCGCGGCTCGCATCGCACCGCGACGCGGCCGCGCGCCTCGGGGCCCGGTGCGTCGAGGCGTCGCCGCGGGCCCCGCGCCTCGCCGCGGTCGCCGACGCGCTCCGGATCGCCGCCGCGGCGGCGGCCGACGAGCGCCTCGCGGCCGAGGCGCTCGTCGATCGCCTGCTCCTCCGCGCCCGCTTCGTCGGGCCGGCGGCCGACGGGGGCGTGCGGCCCAGGCTCCTGCCGTTCATTCGGCGGGAACGGCTGCCCGGAGGTCGGGTAATCTGGGCGATCAAGGGGATGGGCTCGAGCGCCGATGTCCGGCTCGTCGAGCCGCGAAGGTAGCCTATGAAAGACGGATCGAACGCCACGGGGAGCGCGGTCTCCCGCTTGCCGGCGCCGGTGCGGGCGCGGCTCGTCGAGCTCAAGGAGAGCCTGGAGCGGGCGCTCGGCGACCGGCTCGCGTGCCTGCTCGTCTACGGCAGCGCGGCGCGGGGCGGCTACCGCGACGGCCAGAGCGACGTGGACCTGATGGTGGTGCTCGAGGAGGCGTCCCGCGAGAGCCTCGACGCGATCGCCAACGCGCTCCGGCTCGCGCGCTACGCGGCCCGGATCGAGGCGATGATCCTCACGGCGGCCGAGATCCCGCAGGCCGCGGACGTGTTCCCGCTGCTCTACGACGACATCCGCCGGTGCCACGTGCTCCTCTCCGGCCGCGATCCGTTCTCGGCGCTGGTGATCGACGGCAAGAACCGCCGCCTGCGCGTCGAGCAGGAGCTCCGCGAGGCGCAGATCCGGCTCCGGCGCGCGGTGGTGGACGGGATGGGCTCGGACGACGCCCTGCGCGGCGCGGTGCTCCGCAAGGTGAAGCAAATCCGCGGCCCGCTGCACGCCCTGCTCGGCCTGCGCGGCGTCGACGGCGACGACGATCTCGGCACGGTGCTCGCCGGCGCTGGCAAGCTGCTCGGCGTGGACGTCGCCCCGCTGCAGCGGGCCCGCGAGGCGCCGGGCGCGGCCTACGAGGCGCTGGCGGAGCTGCTCGCCCGCGCCGTCGTCGACGTCGATCGGCTCGAGCACGGGGAGGCGGCGCGATGATCCACGAGATCTTCGACTTCTTCCCGTTCAACATCGCGTCGGGGCCGGAGTTCTTGCTGTTCTACTTCGTGCTGTCGTCGTCGGGCCTCTTCTTCGCCGCGCTGGCGCGCAAGGCGCTCGGCGCGTCGCTCGATCGCGCGGCGGCGCAGCCGGGCGGCGCGCCGGCGGCCGCCGCGGCCGCGGCGGGCACGCCCTATCGCTTCCGCGCGCCGCCGCAGCGGCAGCGGCTCTCGGTGGGCTGGATCCCGCAGCCGGACGAGTACTGGGCGATCGCGTATCTCCGGGAAGAGAACAAGGGCGTCGCGGCCACGCTGATCGCGGTCGCGATGGCCGCGGGGTGGCTCGTCCCTGGCGGCGACGGGAAGGGGGAGTCGTTCCAGGTGGCGGGCGGCGCCCCGCCGCGGGACCGGGTGCTCTCGGCGTTCTTCGGCCTGCTCACGTCGCTCCGCGCGGGCGGCGATCCGAGCGCGGCGCTCTCGGTGGCGCAGGTGCGCGCCTCGGCCGAGCGGGTCGCGGCCGACGTCGAGCCGGAGATCCGCGAGGAGCTCGCCGCCGCCGGGATGATCCGGCCGCGGGGGAGGGTGGCGATCCTCTCGGCGGTGGTCTGGGCCGCGGGCGTCGTCCTGCTCGGCGTGGGGCTGATCCGCGTCCTGCGCGCGGAGGAGCTCAACCGGCCGCACACGTTCCTGGTGGTGGAGATGATCGCGCTCCTGTTCGCCACGTGGATCGTGGCGAGGAGCACGAGCGCGTACAGCGCCATGAAGTCGGCCTATCTCGAGTGGATCGAGGACTCGACCGTCTCGCTGCGCGCCGACGTCGCGGGCGGCCGTCGCCGGGAGGCGGTGGACATCGGCTTGACGGTGGCGGCGACCGGCACGGCGGCGCTCGCGATGTCGCCGCTCTTCGGGCCGATGATCTTCGCGATCACCCCGCCGCGCATGGTCTCGACCGAGGGCGGCTCCGGCGGCTCGGGGTGCAGCTCGTCGAGCTGCGGCGGCGGCGGCGGCTGCGGTGGAGGCGGCGGCTGCGGCGGTGGCGGTGGCTG
The DNA here is from genome assembly GCF_028553905.1 of Sorangium sp. So ce836. Classification (NCBI taxonomy): domain Bacteria; kingdom Pseudomonadati; phylum Myxococcota; order Polyangiales; family Polyangiaceae; genus Sorangium; species Sorangium sp. So ce836. The sequence goes on from NZ_CP102233.1 coordinate 3,188,980, forward strand.
CGGCGGGTGATGCCTGCTTCGAGGTGCTCGACGCCCTCGGCCTGTGCCGGCTGACCCGGCGCACGGGCGACCTCGACGGCGCGGTGCCGCTCCGGGTGGCCAAGGCGTGCGTGCCGCTGCTCGAGGGCAACGCGTTCGGTCATCAGATCACGCTGGCGCTGCCGATCGAGGTGCAGCGGCGCCTCGGGTCGCTCCGCGCCGAGCCTGCGGGCGAGCACCGCGAGGCGCTGCTGCGCGCCCACCGCGCCGCGCTGCCCCGGCTCGTGTCGCAGGGCTTCCTGGCGCCGGACGGGGCGTGGCACCGGGCGCTGCGCGGCGGCGTCGCCTGGACGTGCCGGACGGGGCTGGGGCCGCCGCGCCTGCGGCTGTGGACCGGGCTCCTGGTGCGCCCGGACCCTGGCGTGTGGCTGCGGGTCGCGGGCGCCGCGAACCGCCGCAACGTGCTGATCGAGGTGAGCGAGGCGTACCTCGCCGACGAGCGCGCCTTCGTCCCGCTGGTGCTCGAGCTGCGCGTCCGCGACGAGGCGCCGCGGCGCCTGAGGATCGAGGGCGAGATCGGCTGCCTCGCGCCGGTGCGCCCCGGCGGGCGGATCGAGGCCTGCGCGCTGGCGGACGCGCCCGAGGTGGGGCGGGCGCACGCGGAGTTCTACGACGCGAGGTACTTCGCGGTGAAGAAGGGCGAGGTGACCCGCAAGTACCGGCGCCTCGTAGGCGGCGAGGCCGGCGAGCGGAAGGGGCGCGCGGGCGAAGGGGGCGCGGGCGAGGGGAGCGCGCGAGCGGGAGATGCGGGCGAGGGGAGCGCGCGAGCGGGAGATGCGGGCGAGGGGAGCGCGGGGCCTGCGCGCGTGCGGCTGGTGGTTGCCGGGCCGGCGGCGCCCGAGATCGCCGAGGTGACCGAGGTCACGACCGCGGCCGGGCCGGATCCGGTCCCGTGGCGCGGCGGGGCGCGGCGCCTCGAGTCGCTCGTGGTGAGGAACGCCGTGCCGTTCCGCGCCACGTTCGACGGGCACACGCTCGCCGTCGCGCCGGACGCGCCGCGCCTGGCCGAGGGCGCGGCCGCGGTAGAGCGCGCCTTCGCCGGGGTCTTCGGCGCGGATTTCATCGCCGCGAACCGCGGGGCGCTCTGGTACCTGACGAAGTACTTCACGCCCCACCCGCCGGGCGAGCCGCACTTCTTCGTGAAGCCGTGGGCCTTCACCCGGACGCCGCCGGGCTGGTCGAGCCTGCTCGACGGCGTCCACGGCGACGGCTACGACGTGCTGCGCGGCGTGGTCGCGACCGACGTCTTCTTCGCGACCCCCGCGGTGTTCCACGTGCGCCGGATCGGGGCGCCGATCGAGGTGCCCGAGGGCGCGCCGCTGCTCCGGGTCCTGCCGATCCCGCGCGACCTGCTCCGGGCCGGCTTCCGGGAGGCGCGCTTCCTCGATGCGTGAGCGGCGTGGACGGCGCGGGATGTTGGCTCTATGTGCTGGATAATATTAATGATTCCTCCATTCGAGCGCCCCCGCGGAGCGCGCCCGTGAGCGAGCGGTGGATCTGGCCCGGCGCGGAGCGCGGTCCGGCGAGGCTCCTCGACGAGCTCGCGGGGCGCGGCTTCTCGGTCCTCCGCGGCGACGCCTCGCTGGCCCCCGAGGAGGCCGCGCGGGCGCCGTGGAGCTTCGCCGAGCGGCTCCTCGGGTCGAGGCCGCGCCTTGTCGAGCGGCAGCCGATCAAGGCCGTGCCGGGGGGGAGGTCGTTCGCCGCGAGCTCCGCGGCGGCGCCGCTCCACACCGACAGCCAGAGCTTCGCGGGCGCGCCGCCGGCCGTGCAGATCATGGCCTGCGTCCGGCCCGCGGAGCGCGGCGGCGCCTGCCTCCTGCTCGACGGCTGGGCGCTGCTCGCGGCGATCGAGCGCGCCGACCCCGAGCTCTTCCGCGCGCTCTTCACGGTCCACCGGCGCATCCCGTTCGTCTTCGGCGACGTCTTCGGCCCCACGGTGTCGCTCCGCGACGGCGCCCTCGCGCTGACGCACGCGCCGGTCGCGCCGCCGGGGGACGCGATCGCCGCGCGTCTCGCGCGGTTCGTCGAGGCGTCGCGGCGCGAGGTGATCGAGCTCGCGCTCGGCCCGGGGGACGTCCTGGTGGTCGACAACCGGCGCATGCTCCACGGCCGCCGTGCGTTCGAGGGCGGCGCGCGCGAGCTCGTGCGGCTGCTCGTCTGGCTGGACGCGCCGCTCCCGTCGCCGCCCGCGTACCGCGCGCTGGCCGCCCAGGTCGCCGAGGCGGCCTCGCGCCGCCTCGCCGGCGCGCCGGAGTCCACGCGGCGGCGGCTCGGCCTCGGCGCGCCGGCCCCGCCCGCGGCGAGGCGCCGCCTCGGGGTGGTCCTGGAGATGCTGCGCGGCGTCCCGCCGGGGGTGCTCGCCGCGCGCGAGCGCATCCCCGAGCCGGAGCTCTACCGGCTCCGCGACGCGGCGCTCGCCGCCGCCGAGGCGGCGCTCGCGGCGGGCGCGGAGGGCGCGGAGGGCGCGGACGACGGCGCGCTGGCCGAGGCGATGGCGCGGATGGGCCGGGGGTGAGGGGGTGAGCGGCGCGCGCGCCGCGCAGAGGACGTCGTGCTATCGGCCGGCGGGGCGGTCGCTTCGGACGGCGCGACGTCCGGCGCGCTCGGCGCCGAGGCCGAGGCGGGCGGCGTGGTTGCCCAGGGCCGCCAGAGGGCCGAGACAGATGCCATCCGGCAGCATGCGCAGCGTGCGCGGCCCGCTCTCGTCACTGCGCGACGCAGTTCTCCTTCATCACTTCCCAAACTGCATCCCCGGTGGCGATGCTGCCGGGAGAGGTGGGGTGGATTCCGTCTTGCGTATATTCGTTGTGTCCGTTCCAGACCGGACGAAGGTCCAGCCAGTAACACTTCGGCGACGTGAGCCCGTCGCACAGCTCCTTCATCTTCGGCCGGAGCGTATCGAGGCAGGATTTGAGCGACGCGAACTGGTTTCCGATGGGGTCTGGATAGAAGAAATAGACCACCTTTTCGACCTTGTCCTCGGCCATGGTTTCGAACAGCGACTCCGCCGCGGCGAGGGCTCCGTCGCCGTCCCCCCTCAACAAGCAGTCGTTCCCGCCCCCGTCCATCAGCACGTACTTGATCATGCCGTTCTCCGCGGCCTTGCGGTACTGGCTGGGGATCTGATCGTTGGCCAACGTCGTGCCGCTGACGGAGTTGTCGATATAGCGCTCGTTCTCGGCGAGGGATCCGTTGGCCTTGGCCTGCTTTTCGATCTGTTGCGTGATGCCGTGAGTCGCGGCGATGAACGATTCGCCGATGACCGCGACCTGATTTCCCTTGGTTTGGCCCTTGACGCACTCGCCCGAGCTCCCGCCCGTGCCGCCCGTTTCTCCGCCGCTGGCCGCGCTGCTGGCCTGCCCGGTGGTTGCGTCACCGCTGCCCGAGGTGCCCTCGGCTGCTGAGCCTCCGGTACCGCCAGGGCCCGTGCCGCCCGTGCCGGCCGTCGTGGTGGCACCCGCGCTGCTGGTGGTAACCCCGTCAGGGGTGCCTCCGCTGGTCGAGGACGTACCATCGTCATTCGCCTCACCACAGGCCCAAATGCCGGTGCTCAGGAGACCGAGGACGATCAAATTCGTAGAGACGCAGCGACGTATTGACCGCATATTTTTATTCTCCATCAACAGCTGAGCTTGTCGCGCAGGGAACAGCGATATCCTCCCCAGGACGCTACAAGCATCCATCTGGCCTGTAGGGTGAGGGAGGCTCAACGGCGCTCGTCGTAGACAGCTCGACCCGGGGGCTACGAATTCCAGCGCGATTGTTCCGAGATCGCCGTCCGTCCTCGCATCGCCCGATGCAAGTGACCGCCAGGACTTCGTACCCGAGCCAGCTGGATCGAGGTATAGGCATACTCACCTATGCCTCGATGCGAGACGTCACGCCCACGTTGGTGGACTGAACAATTCGGGTGAGAGTCGAATTCGGGTATCACCACACAAACTGCAGGATCTGCGGGACCTCCCCGTGGCCGCCCGCGTACCGCGCGCTGGCCGCCCAGGTCGCCGAGGCGGCCTCGCGCGGCGGCGATGCCGTCCGCGAGAGGCTGGAATTTGCGCAGGAGGACAGCGCGCTCCAGGGCGTGGCGCTCTTCGGCCACGGGCTGCCCCACGCGGTCGTGGGCGCGGACGCGCGCGAGGCGCTGGATGCTGGGAACGCGGCGTGCGTAGGCCCCCGATGGTCCCACGCCATGGCGTGCAACACCGCTGCTTCCGGTTTGGTGCGCCGCGGGCCTCCGGATATGCTCGCGCGGTATGGCCTCACGTCCTCCCGGTGCCGCTTCGCTGTGCGGGGTCGTCCACGGCAGCGACGCGGGCCGGTCGGCGGCGGAGCCATCCAAGGAGCAGCGAAATGACGAGGAGATATCTGGACCCTGACGCTTTGCGTGGTCGCATCGCGGTCGTCGCGGGGGCGACACGAGGGGCCGGCCGCGGGATCGCGGCCGCCCTGGGAGAGGCCGGCGCCACGGTGATCTGTACCGGCCGCAGCAGCCGCGACCGCTCCCTGCAATCGGACTACGACCGCCCGGAGACGATCGAGGAGACCGCCGAGCTCGTCACCTCGCTGGGCGGCCACGGCATCCCCATGGTCGTCGACCACCTCGACGCCTCCCAGGTCAAGCGTCTGGCGGACCAGATCCGGGATGCGCACGGACACATCGACATCTTGGTCAACGACATCTGGGGTGCGGAGCGGCTCAAAGGCGGACCCTCCGAATGGAACACGCCCATCTGGCGGCACGACCTCCAGAAGGGGCTCCGGATTCTCCGACTCGCCATCGATACGCACCTGATCACCTCCCACCACCTCATCCCGCTCCTGATCGCTCGCCCCGGAGGCCTTCTGGTCGAGGTGACCGACGGCACCGCCGACTACAACGCGTCGCGGTACCGCATCTCGGTGTTCTATGACCTGGCCAAGGCTGCAGTGAATCGTCTGGCGTTCTCCCAGGGCCACGAGCTCGCGCCACACGGGGCCACGGCCGTGGCGATCAGCCCCGGATGGCTCCGCTCCGAGATGATGCTCGAGAACTACAAAGTCACCGAGGACAACTGGCGCGCCGCGCCCTCTCCGCCTGGGTTTGCGGTATCGGAGTCGCCTCGCTACGTGGGGCGCGCGGTCGTGGCGCTCGCGACCGACCCCGAGCGTGAGCGATGGAACCAGCGGTCGGTGACATCAGCGCAGCTGGCGGCCGCGTACGGCTTCACGGACCTCGACGGATCACGCCCCGATGTGTGGCGATACAATCAGGCGGTCGAGGACGGCGACCAGGACGTCAATCCGAGCGACTACCGGTGAGCATGCATCAGTTGCTATCCTTTACAGGCGCTCCCCGCGCTTCGAGTCGGGCGAGCGCGCTCGCGACGGGCTCGGGTAGCCCGTGAACGAGCTCGCGCAAACCGGCCACGAGCTGCTGCGCGCTCCTCGCGCTGGCCAGCAGCTGTTGCTCGACATACGCGCCGTGCTCTTCGCACAGCGTGATGCGCCGTCGAATCGAAGCGGCCTCCTCAGGAGCACCCGCTGGAACGGTCGCGAGTAGACCACGGAGCGCCGCCGCCGCGGCACGAGCGTCCACCAATCGTGCAATGAGCCGGCTTCGATCTGCAATCACGCAAGCGGCAGCCTTCTTCGCGTCAGCGACCATCTCTGCGAGCTCGTCCGGAGACTTCGGCTTTGCCCCGGTCCGCTGTTGCCGCCCCTGTGCTCCGCTCGGGCGAGTCGATCGACGTCGCCAAGCCCGATCCTTCTTGAACTGCTTGAACGCGGCGGCGATCGCGGCGCACGCATCGGCTTCGATGACCGCCACCCGCGCCTGCGCGCCCATGACTGCAGCCGCGACGGTGTCGCGAAGGCGTCGTGCCGTTTCGTAGTCCGCCCACGTCTCCTCGATGTCACGTCGCATCCGGGGCGCGGCGCGCGCGCTCTTCGTGCCGGCCGCGAAACGCTCGCGCGCCAAGTCGTGACGAGCCTCCAGCGCGTCCACGAAACGCTCCACGCGCTCCAGCGCTGCGTGGAGCGCAGCCTCCTCACTTGCCGCCTTGGGACTTGCCGCCTTGGGCCGGGAAGTACGCCTGCTCACGCTCGCGTGTCTACCCATGGAATCAACTATCGTCAATGTGTCCGTCCACGGCTACCGCGTTCAGGTCCGGACGCGCAGCTGGAGGCGTCGCATCGGGGAGGGCAACCGGCGCCGGCCGCGACATCGCCGGCGTGCTAGGCGCGCACGGCGGTGAGGGGACCGCCGAGCGGGGGAGAGGCGGATCGCGGCAGCTCGCCCCCTCTGGCGACGCCGGCGCCCAGCGGCTCCGCGCCTGGCGGGCGACGCAGAACCGCGGGCACGCCGGCGACAAAACGACACCGGACGGTTTCGGAACTTGACGGTATCGAAACTGCGCGGTATCGATATGTGCAGAGGGTGAGGTGACCGCATGACTCAGAACGAGGACGATCCCGCCGAGGTGGAGCCCCCGAGGCCGGGGCGCAAGCGAGACCACTCGCGCGACGCCAAGATCCTCGACGCCGCGCTCGAGGTCCTCGCCGAGGTGGGCGCCGCGGGCTTGACGATGGACTTGGTGGCCGCGCGGGCCGGCGCCGGGAAGGCGACCATCTACCGTCGTTGGACCTCGAAGGCGGAGCTGGTCATCGACGCCGTCGCGCACATGAAGCGCAATCAGGTCGACCTCGAGCATCTGCCGGACACGGGCACGCTCCGCGGAGACCTCCTCGGCTTGTTCAAGCCGCAGTCGATCGAGGAGGGAGAGCGCAAGCTCAAGATCATGACCGGGCTCGCCTCGCTGCTCTCGCAGGAGCACGCGCTCGCCGAGGCCGCCAACAGCGCGATCGTCGAGCCGTGGGCCGAAGCGCATCTCGCGCTGATGCAGCGCGCCGTGGCGCGCGGCGAGGTCTCGGCGTCCGCCGACATCGGCACCCTGTCCCGGGTCATCGCGTCGATGGCCGCGTACCGCACCTTGGTCCAGCGCAAGCCGTTCGACCTGGCCTTCCTCGTGTCGATGGTCGACGGCGTCATCGTGCCGGCCCTCCGGAATCAACCCTCCGACGCGCCGCCAGGCTCGACGGGTCACCGGCCCGATCACACCGCCTCACGGGCCCACGAATCCGCGCCGCCCCGGCGGGCCGCGCGCGCGCGGACACGCTCGAAACCCTGAACCTGCCTAGGAGAACGTCATGACCGTCAGCGTTACAAATCACCTCAACTTCCGTGGCGATGCCCGAGCGGCGCTGGAATTTTACCAGTCCGTGTTCGGCGGTGACATCACCATCGTCACCTACAAGGACGCCCACAGCGTCCAGGCCCCGTCGGAGGCCGATCAGGTGATGTGGGGCCAGGTCGCCGCCAAGAACGGCTTCCGCGTGATGGCTTACGACGTGCCCTCCCGGACGCCATGGGAGCAAGGCACGAACGCGTTCTTCGTCTCGGTCCGCGGCGACTCGGCCGCCGAGATCACCGCGCTCTGGGAGAAGCTCTCCGCTGGCGCGACCATCGCGCAGCCCCTGGCGCCGTCGGGATGGACCCCCCTGTACGGCATGCTCAAGGATCGCTTCGGCGTCACGTGGGTCCTGGATGTCGCGACGGAGTACAAGGCGTCCTGAGCGCGCGGAAGAGCGTGTCGAAGAGCGCGCGCGTCGCGGACGCGCGCTCTTCGACGGTTCGAGCGTGGACCCCCATACCGAAGGGTTCCCCTCAAGGAGACAGCGATGACCCAGTCCTTTGGATCGGCGTCGACCACGGACGAAGTGCTCGAGGGCCGTGATCTCGGCGGCAAACGCATCTTGGTCACCGGCGTGTCCGCCGGCCTCGGCGTCGAGACGGCGCGCGCGTTGGTCGCCCACGGCGCCCACGTCGTGGGCGCAGCGCGGAACCTCGAGAAAGCGGAGGCGGCGACCCGCGGGGTGCGAGCGGCGAGCGCCGGAGCCGGACGGCTCGAGCTGGTGGAGCTGGATCTCGCTTCGCTGGCCAGCGTGCGCCGCTGCGCCGACAGCTTGCTGAGGCAGGGGGAGCCGTTCGACGTCGTCATCGCCAACGCCGGTGTGATGGCGTGCCCGTTCGGCCTGACCGAGGATGGGTTCGAGCTGCAATTCGGCACGAACCACCTCGGCCATTTCGTGCTCGTCAACCGGATCGCGCCCTTGCTGCGGGCGGGCTCGAGGGTGGTGTCCCTCTCGTCCGCGGGGCATCGCTACGCGGACGTCGACCTCGACGATCCTCACTTCGAGCGCACGCGTTACGAGCCGTTCGTCGCCTACGGGCGCTCCAAGACCGCGAACATCCTGTTCGCGGTGGAGCTCGATCGACGCCTCCGCGAGCGCGGGGCGCGCGCCACCGCCGTGCATCCGGGCGTCATCGAGACCGAGCTCGGGCGTCACCTCCCCGGGGACGCCCTCTCGACCCTGGTCGAGCGGATCAATGCGGATCTCGCTGCTCAAGGCAAACCGCCGTTCGCGCCCAAGACGATCCCCCAAGGCGCGGCGACCTCGGTCTGGGCTGGCGTGGTGGCCGAGCCGGACGAGGTCGGCGGCCGCTACTGCGAGAACTGCCATGTCACCACGACGGTGACCCTCGACCCGATCGATCCCATCAGCGAAGGGGTCCGTCCATATGCGCTCGATCTCGAGCGAGCAGCGGCGCTCTGGGCGAAGAGCGAGGCCTGGGTCCGCGAGCGCTTCTGAGTCGACGGGCGAGCGCCTTCACCTGCGGCAAGATCTTGCCGCGCTTCCGGCAAGCCCCGGCAAGATCTTGCCAGCCTCCACGCCGCTCGGTCGCGCGCGAGCGAGCGCGCCCGAGGAGCGGACCCCTCAGCGCTGGTCGGCGCGGGCCTGATCCTGAATGGCGTTGAACACGGCGGCGATCTCATCGGAGCCGTGGCCGAGCTGCAATGCCCGTTTGAAGTAGGACAGGATGAGCTCCGGGATGCGCCGGTCGACGTTGTTCTCCCGGCTGAGGCGCGCGATGTGCTCGATGGCGCCGACGTGAATGTCCAGCGTGCAGTCGGTCCCCTTGAAGTCGCCGGTCGCCAGCATCTTCTTGCTCATGTCGGCGGTGATCGAGATGAGCGGCATGATCGCCTGAACACCGGCGAAGTACGCGTCGAGGGGAAACTTCTCCGACGCGCAGATCGCCGCCCCGTGCAGGACCGACAGCGTGGCGCCGTAAAAGCTCTCCAGCAGAGCGCAGTCGAGCGCTGCCGCGGCCCCGATCGGCTCGCCGACGTGGGAGGTGGCCCCGCCGAGGACGCGCAGCGTCGGCTCGTGGCGGTCGTAGAGCGCCTTGGGACCCGAGTAGAACACCGCCGTCTGCTCACCACCGATGTAGCTGGGGTAAGCCATGATGCAGCCGTCCAGGTAGTTGATCCCGAGCTCCGACGTCCATGCCGCCCCGCTGCGGGCGTCGTTGGGCGTGCCGCTGGTCAGCTGTACCAGCGTCCGGCCCTTCGCGGCCTCGGCCACGAGGGGAGCGCGGAGGACCTGGTCGCTCGCTTCGTAGTTGGACAGCGAGATGATCGTCAGGTCGCTCTCGCCGCATGCCTGCTCGGGCGTCGCCGCCACCTTCGCCTGGCCCTGAAACGGCTCGGCCTTGCCGTGGGTCCGGTTCCATACGGTCACCCGATGGCCGGCGCCGATGTAGGCGCGCGCCAGCGCGGCGCCCATTTGACCCAAGCCGATGATGGACACGGTCTCTTTGTGCGACATGAAGCTGGTTCCTCTTTCCTGGGATCGCCTGCGGGTATCCGAGCGCGCGCCCTTCAGGCTCTATTCCGTGGCGCGACCGGTTCGAGCCGACAGCCGTCGAAGACGCGGGCGAGGCATGCACGCCTGCCATGAAACGAGCGCTTCGCGCGAGCCCTGCGGCTGCCGAGGGACACCAGACTCAGAGGCTACCGAGGGCGGAGGAAAAGTGAAAGGGTTCGAGGAGGTCAAGGGCGAATCGCCGCGCCCGCTTCGGGCGGCAGGAGCAGGTGTTGCCGTCGTCGAGGCCTTTCCACCGGCTTCCACCGGCTTCCACCGGCTTCCACCGGCCGGGCGAGGCCTTGCGCGTTGGTGCCCCGCGCCCGCCGGGGTACGCTCCCGAGGCATGGCGTCACGTCCTCTCCTCCAAGCGGCCTCGCAGGCGGCCTCGCTGTGCGGGCTCGCCCTCGGCTGCGCGGCGTGCAAGCCGGCGGAGGAGCCGCTGCCGGCCCATGTGCGCGTCTCCATCGACGGCGCGGTCATCAGCCCGGCCAAGGCGGATGGGCGCCAGTGGGACGGCATGGGCACGGTCCCGGCGGGGGCGCTCACCGCCATCGGCGACATGCTCCGCACGGCGCACCCGGCCGCGGCGGCCGCCAGCGTGGCGGGGTTCGCCGCGGAGGCGGCGGGGGCGGGCACCGAGCCGCCGGAGCCGTTCGGCTCGGCGGAGCTGTTCGTGGGCGGCCGGTCGCTCGGCCGGCTCGCGCTCGATCGCCCGGGGCAGCGCGACACCTGCACGCCCGGATGGAAAGGCCCGCCGACCTGGCGCCGCGTGCCGCTCGCGCCCGACGTCCACGTGAGCGGTGAGCTCATCGATCGGGACCTGGTGAGCGACGACTTCATCGGGAGGTTCGCCATCCACCGCGATCACCTCGTCGAGGCGCTCCGGGCGCGCACGGTGTACCCGGTGGCCGTCGGCGACCAGGCCGCCGGACAGGTGCTGTTCGTCTGGATCGAGGTCTGGCCGGAGTAGACCGGCGTGGACCCGGGCCGGCGATTCCGGCGCCCGCGCCTCGGCGCCTGACCCGTGCGCAGCGCCCGCGCCTGCGCAGCGCCCGCGCCTGCGCCTGCGCAGGGCCGGTGAAGCAAACCTGCTCGGCCCGTTCTGTGGTTCTGTGGTGCGCCCTCCCGGTGTATCCTGCCGGTCGCCGCCCGTGGGACTTCGGGGCGATTTCCGAGCCCAGTCTGGTTACTGTCGTAGGTAGATCGCCCCACCATTCCCCGGGCGGCTCTTCGCATGCCGCCCGCGCCCCCCGCCCGCTTTCATACCGAGCGCGTCGAGCGCGAGGACCTCGTCATGTTCATCAACGCCTGCTTCGCGTGCACCGGGCAGGCCGAGTTCTACGGCTCCTCCGGCGGCCAGGTCGTCTCCGTCGACTTCCTCCACGAGTACATCCTCGGCAACTACCGCCGCCTCTACGCGCGCACGCTCGCGGCCGGCATCAACCACTTCAACCAGGCGCGCATCGCCGTGAACCTCCTCGCGACCGGCGCCGAGACGCCCGCCGAAGACCGGCGCGAGGAGGGGCTGCTCGTCGCGGCCGCGCTCCGGGAGCTCCCGCCGCAGCGCGCGCTCCGGGCGCTCCGCGAGCTCCGGGAGCGGCGCGTGAACAACCGCCGCGCGCGCGCCGTCATCCGCGACTACCTCGCCGGCCGGCCCGACCCGGCCTTCGACGCCGTGAAGTACCGCGCCCACGTCCGCGCGCTCGCCGTGCACGCCCACCTCCGGCTGCCCGGCGAGATCGGGCCGTTCCTGTTCGAGCCCGGGCGGCGCGCGCCGTTCGAGGCGCCGCTGCTCGAGCGCGCGCGGCAGGCCCGCTACGCGAAGGAGGCGATCTTCGACCTGCCGCTGACCGTCGCCGAGGGCCTCGCCGCCGCCCGCGGCGTCGCGCGCGACGAGCTCCTGCGCCGCGCCGCGCCGCGCATGACCGAGGGCGAGCGCCTGCGGTTGCAGCGCGCCGCCGGGCGCGAGGACGTCGACCTCGCCGTCGACCTCGGCCGCGCCCCGCTCACGCGCGTCGCCCTCTACGCGCTCTCGCTGCCCGAGGCGGCGCGGCGCGACCGCCGCGACGAGCTCCACGCCGCGCTCGAGCGCGCCGCCGCCCGCGCGCTCCGCCGGAGCCCCGCCGCGCTCGGGCGCGTCGCCGCCGTGCTCGACCGGAGCTACTCGGCGTCCGGATCGAGCGAGAAGCGCCGCCGTCCGCTCGCCGTCGCGCTGGGCGTGAGCTACCTGCTCCGCGCCGCCGCCGGCGAGTACCGCGCGTTCTGGACCGCGCCCACGCCGGACGAGATCCTCGTCGGCGCGCGCGGCCAGACCGATCTCGCGACGCCGCTGCTCGACGCGCTCGCGTGGCGCCCCGACGTCGTGATCGTGGTCTCGGACGGCTTCGAGAACGACCCGGCCGGCGCCGCCGCCGAGGTCGCCCGGTGCTTCCGTGCGCGGCTCGATCCGGGGCAGCGCACGTCGATCGTCCACATCAACCCGGTGTTCGACAGCGAGCGCTACGCGCCGCGCGCGCTCGGCCCGTCGATCCCGACGGTCGGCCTGCGCGACGCCGAGGATCTGCCGACGGTCCTCGGCTTCGCCCGGTTCGCCGAGGGGACGGCGCCGCTCGCGGAGCTCGAGCGTTACCTGGCGCGGCGCGCGGACGCCCTGCTCGCGCGGCACGCCAGGGCGCCCGGCGCGGCGGGGCCCGCAGAAGGGGCGCCCGGCGCGGCGGGGCCTGCGGAAGGGGCGCCCGGCGCGGCGGGGCCTGCGGAAGGGGCGCCCGGCGCGGCGGGGCCTGCGGAAGGGGCGCCCGGCGCGGCGGGGCCTGCGGAAGAGGCGCCCGGCGCGGCGCTCGAGGTGCCCTGATGGCCAAGGCGCCGGCCCTGCTCCGGTCGCTCTCGCTCCGGGGCCTCACGGCCACGCACGCCCAGGTCTTCGCGGGCGTGCGCCTGGTCCCGCTCCTCCGGTCCGCGCCGCGCGACGACCTGCGCATCGCCCGCCGCCGGTACGACGACCCCACGGCGCTCGTCGATGTGGGCGAGGGCTCGGCCTACTGCTCCTACGTGCCGCACGCGCTCGTGGTCGGGTGGACCGAGGACGGCTCGCCGGTCGCGTCCTACGGCGCGGCGCTCGCGGGGCCGGCCGACCGCCACCCGCTCGCCAAGCTGTGCCGCGGCGTCAACGTGCTCCACCGCATGGTCCGGCGCGAGGCGCGCGGCGAGGACCCGGCCGAGCGGAACCGCCTGCGCCTCCTGCCGCAGCACCTCGCGATGGAGGGCTTCCTCGCCCTGCACTTCGACGCCCCCGAGATCGCCTGGTCCGAGTACTCGCGGCGGGCGATCTCCCGCGGCCTCGATCCGCGCACCGAGGTGTCGCTCTCCGGCCGGGCAATCCCGAGCCTCGAGGACGCGCTGCGCGTCTTCGAGATCCACGAGGGGCAGTGCGGCGTCCTGCTGTTCGTCGGCGAGCTGCTCGCGTCGGTGTTCGTGGTGTCGCACCCCGACGACTACCGCGCGCTGCACCGCACGTTGATCGAGGATTTCTACGAGGAGACGCTGCTCTACGCGGCCCGCCACCACGGCGACAGCCAGGTGCTCGTGCACACGATCGACGAGGCGGAGATCGGCTCGCTCGACGATCTGCGGGCGGCGCTCCGCCGGGCGCGGGCCGAGGCCGGCGCGCTCCACGTGGACACGGCCGCGGGCGTGATCGGCCGGCCGATCGCGGCGGAGCGCGTGTACCGGGCGGGGCCGTTCTCGCTGCAGCGGTTCATGACCGAGCTGGATCCGGCGCTCGACAACCACCTCGGCGAGGCGATCGTGCGCGACGACGGCACGCTGGAGTACGCGAAGACGTTCCGGCTCTCGGCCGGGCAGGTGCGGCGCGCGCGGCTCCTCCAGCAGCTCGCGGGGCACGGGTGGAACCTGGACGCCACCGCGGCGGCGCTCCGGATCACGCGCGACCAGCTGCTCCGGCGGATCGACGGGGAGGGGTTCGGGTATCTGATCGCGGAGCACGTGCTCAAGGCGGCGCTGAAGCGGACGAGGTGAGCGCGCGCTGAGCGCCCGCGTGCTCCGGCGCGCGCCCCTCGCTGCGGTCAGAAGCTGGCGCAGAAGCTCGCGTAATCCAGCGCGACCTGGTCGGCGTAATCGAGCGCGATCGCGCGCACCCTGGCGCGGAAGCCCGCGTGATCCCCGTCGGTGAGCGCGTCGATCTGCCCGTCGACCGAGCCGGGAAACACCGCCGCGTCCCAGTCATTGTCGGCGCGCGCGTGGTGCGTCGCCAGGATCTCGCCCCATTGCTGGGCGAGGTTGGTGAAGCGGGTCATCGTCGAGAGGCTGGCGGTGTCGAAGGTGTCCTTGTAGGGCGAGCGCTCGCGCACGCTGTAGCTCTGGCCGTCGGAGAGCGTCATCCAGCCGAGCAGGTCATCGACCCTGTAGCCGAGCGCCTTGTACGCGAGCACGGTCCGGGTTGCCTGGTTGCCGCCGCTCGCCGCGTTGGTCTGGGAGACGGCGGCGGCGGCGATGCCGGCGAACGCGCTCGGCGCGCCCTGGGCCTTGACGTCGAGGAGGCGGTCGTCGTCCTGTCCCGCGGTCGGCCCCTCGATCAGCACGTAATACCGCGTCACGCCGAGCGAGCCGATCCCGCTGTGCAGCCGCTGGGCCACGCTCTTCACCGCGAAGTAGGCGGCCGGCAGCCCGCTGCCGCCGCCGCTCAGGGTGGCGCGATAGGCCGCCATGTGGCCCCGGACGTCGGCGTCCACGGCCGCGGACACCGGGGCGAGATCCGGGTTGCCCCCCGTGTCGAGCGCGCGCACGCCGCCGATCTTGCTCGTGAAATCGTCGAGCATCTCGGCCCGGCTGTTCGACGCCTCGACGTCGTCGAGGAAGTCGTCGAGCAGGCCATAGGTGTTGCTCTCCGTGAACTTCCGCGTGGTCTCCTGGTTATTCCCGGCGTAGCTCGCGATCGCGTCGAGGTACGCCTCGGTGAACGCGTCGAGGAGCGAGCCCTGGTCGGCGAGGCTGTAGCCGCCGTTCTCGCGGGCGACCAGCGCGAGGCTCGTGGCGAGCCGCCAGACGTCGAGCTGGTAATCGCCGATGACCGCCTCGTCGAAATCGTTGATGGCGTACACGACGTCGCCCTGGTCGTCATCGAACGAGCCCATGTTGTTGACGTGCATGTCGCCGCCGAGCCACGTCCGGGTGGAGCTCGCGCCGCCATACGTGAGGAGCTGTGGCGAGCTGCCGAGATCCTTCCAGTAGAGGTGGTTGGAGCCGCGGAAGAACGTGAACGGAGAGGCCTTCATCTCCGCGTACTTCTCGACCCGAGCGCTCGAGGGCAGGCCCGCGTTGGCGCTCGTAATCTCGGCGACGATGTAGCTCGTGCGGCTCGAGGCCGCCGAGCCCGGCGCGGCGGCGAGGGCGACCGCGGAGAAGGCGGCGGCGGCGCAAGAGCGGCGCGCGACGAGCGCGCGAATCGACGGTCTGGACATGGGCTTGCTCCTGGGGGCGATCGCGGCGTCGTATGTCGAGCGCCGCGCGCACAGCAAGAGCCCGGGCTGGGTGACACGGACTCGAGGCGCCGTCGTCGTGTTGTCGAAACGGGTACGGCGCTCCCCCGGCGAGGGTGACGGCCGACCCGACCGAGGTTGAGGCCGACCTGACCGAGGTTGGGCCGACCCGACCGAGGTTGAGGCCGACCTGACCGAGGTTGAGGCCGACCCGACCGAG
The DNA here is from genome assembly GCF_028553905.1 of Sorangium sp. So ce836. Taxonomy (NCBI): domain Bacteria; kingdom Pseudomonadati; phylum Myxococcota; order Polyangiales; family Polyangiaceae; genus Sorangium; species Sorangium sp. So ce836. The sequence goes on from NZ_CP102233.1 coordinate 3,204,481, forward strand.
GTTGGGCCGTCCCGACCGAGGTTGAGGCCGACCTGACCGAGATTGAGGCCGACCTGACCGAGGTTGGGCCGACCCGACCGGGTTGAGGCCGACCCGACCGAGGTTGGGCAGGGCCGCCTCGGCCTCTGTGCCAAGCGAGGGGGCGAGGACGGCGATCTGTGCCGTTTCAGCGTTCCGCTGTGCCAGGGGAGGGGGGTCCGGGACTGGCACAAACGCAATGCATTGCGACACACCGGGGTCCGGACCCCTCGAGAACGTTCTGGGGAGCGTACGAGAGGGCAATCTTGTGCCAGAAATCGCTCCGCAACGCACTTTTTTGTGCCATTTGCCCCCCGAGAACGCGGTTTTTTGTGCCAAGAGGGGGGTCCGGACCCCTCCGGAACGCAATGCAGAGCGTTCGCGGGGGTCCCGGACCCCTCCGGGGCGCAACGCCGTGCGTGCGCGGGCGGGCCGGAGCGCAGCTCGGCGAACCGCGGGACGCGCCCGAGGCGAAGCGGCGCGCGGACCAGGTAATCTCGCTCGCATGCAGCGGGTGGTCACCGCGTCGGTCGATAAGACGGCGCGGGTGTGGAACGCGGACGGCAGCGGCGCGCCCGTCGTGCTCAGGGGCCACGAGGACAAGGTTGAATCGGCCGTATTCAGCGCCGACGGGCAGCGGGTGGTCACCGCGTCGGGTGACAGGACGGCGCGGGTGTGGCCCATCTCTGCGCGAACCCTTCAGCAGAGCCTCCGCGCCGCCACCACCGATTGCCTCTCCCCTGAAATGCGCCGAACTTACCTCGACGAGAGTGATGAGGACGCCCGGAAAGGCTACGAGTCCTGCGAGCGCTCGTACGGCCGGACACCGTTCTACCCGGAGGTTGATCCGCCGTGAGCAGCCCAAATGCCTACTCTGCACGATATCTCTCCAGGGCGCGAGCGCAACGTCTATGCCGGCAAGGTCGCCGTGCGGAGCGGACATCGCTTCCGTTACGACATCGACCCGCCGGTCGACCTTCGCGGCTTCAGCGGCGCGCCGGTCGTCGACCAGGCCGGGCACGTTGTCGGTGTGATGACGGTCTCGTTCCAGCCCAGGATGCGGGGAGAGCTGCGCCTGGAAGCCGGCGGCTAGGACGCCGCCGCGATCTACCGGAGCGTCGAACGGCAGCGCTGAACGGAGCATCCAGCTCAGGTGAACTGAAAGCTCTCCACGGTCTCGCGGAACACCGCGCGCATCTCTGCGAGCGTCAGATCCCGGCGAGGGTTCGCCCTCGCGACGCAGCCAAACAGGGAGACATGCGCCACGCGATCGCCTGCCTCCGCGCGGAAGACGCCGTTCGCGGAGAAGCCTTCGATCGCCGGACCGATGAAATCGAACGCGAACCCCGCGGCGTCCCCTGCTAACACCGGAACATCCGCCGTTCGGCGGTGAACCTCGCCCTCCTTGGACCCAGGGAGCGCCTCCAGCCTGCTCACGATGCCGTCGCGCTCGGCGGCGACCTGCGCATCATCGCCGTGGGACAGGGTGACCGAGAGCGTCGCCGCACAGGTGTTGCCGCCGAGCTGCGCGACGTGTTTGGCGGTCCGGAGGCCAGACTCCTCGGTTTCCTCCGAGCGGAGAAACCAGGTCGCCGGGTACATGAGCGAGAACCCTTCGTGCTCGACGCGCTTCGGGTGGGAGAAATCCACGAAGTCATCGTACGAGTCGGGCATGCTCCCCTTGGGATCGCTCCACCCGAACGAGGTCACGGTGATCGGGTTCTTGCCGCCGTCGATCGACAAGCACGCCACGCCCGTCAGCATCACGCGCGGGTTGAGATCATGGTGCTTCTGGTACTCGGCCCCCGGGATGGGCGTGACGAGCGGGTACGCCCGGTCGATCCCGCACGGATAGCGGACCTCGCGCGCGGCGCCGCCCAGGGCCTCCTTCGCAGTGTCCCAGCGGCGGACGATGAGGAGGTTCATCGCCATCGACGTCTGCATCTCGGGTCGCTGGACGAGCGTCGCCACGTCGACATTCCCACTCATGAGGGCACCTCGGATCCGCTCGACCCGGCCGGGCACAGGGTCAGGCGCGTCCAGAGCGGCCCGCGGATCGGAGCGGAACCAGGCCGTGCACTCGCCGAGAGGGGTCTTGAAATCTGCGGAGAGGGCCCAAGATCCATCGTCCAGCTGGCCATGGAGGCGAATCGCCATGGCCGTCCAGGTCCCGTCCTCGCGCTCGAGGAAATAGGTCACATACTGGCCAGCTCTCCACGGTGGATGAACGGGCTGATGTTTCGAGCCGAAGCACTTTTTGAGCCAGTCCAGCATCGTTCACCTCCGATACGAGCGCGTCAGGGCTCTCGGCGCGCAGCCGCATCACCGCGTCACTCTACCGCGAGGGACCATCGAAAGGAACAGGGGGCGTCGCCAGCCCGCCAGGCCGACAAGGTCGCCGCCGACGGCTCGGCAACACGAGGTTCGACGGGCGATTCTGTCCCTCAAGGACAACGCCGCCCGTGCGCTCCTCCCGCTCTGGGCCCCTCCTCCGCGCCAGGCGGCGAGAAATCATCAATGGGTACGGCATCCTCGGAATGCCGCCGACCCGTCGCGTTGACCCCCCCGCACGCCCCTGGCACCCTGCCGCCGATATGACCGCTGCAGCCCCCAGCACCCTGGAGCTCTTGCTCGCGGACGCGATCGAGCTCCGCCCCACCCTCGCGGCGGGCCTGCCCGAACTCGCGGCGGGCAGCGCGCCGAAGCCCGAAAAGACCGCGCGGGCCGTGGACGCGCTCTCGCTCGAGATGCCCGACGCGGATCCCAACGATCTCGAGCTCCAGCGCTGGTCGGTGATCGCGCCCGAGGGTGCCCTGGGCGACCAGGCGCTCGAGGCGATCGCGCCGCTCCTCCGGCTGCGCGAGGCCGAGCAGGGGGCGAAGGTCGAGCCCTACCGCGTCAGGCCCGGCATGGGCATGGCCGAGTCGCTCCGGTGGAAGAACGAGGTGCTGCGCGACGAGCGCGTCCCCGAGGAGGAGAGGCCGCGATACCTGCTCCTCCTCGGCGATCTCGACCAGATCTCCGCCGAGCTCCAGCACGTCCTCGCGAACGGCGCGTTCGTCGGCCGCCTCCACGTCGCAAGCGCAGACGGCCGGCCGGATCTCGCCGGCTATGCCGCCTACGCGGAGAAGGTCGTGCGCTGGGCAAAGGCGCCGACAGACCACGACCAGCCCGACGCCCTGTTCTACGTCGCGGAGGACGGCACCGCCGCGACCGAGCTGGGGCGCGATCTGCTCGTCGATCCCTGCATCGCGATGGCGCAGAAGCCAGGCCGCCGGCGCTTCCCGGCCGCGAACGTGGTCGAGATCCCGAGCGCCGAGATCGCGGACGAGCTCCTCCGCGCGGGGACCACCGCGAGGCCCTCCGTGCTCCTGTCCGTGAGCCACGGGCTCGGCCGGCCCAGCGCCGGGTGGTCCTCCGTCGAGCAGCAACGCGCGCTCCAGGGGGCGCTGCTCGCGGGCGCATGCGGAGGCCCCGACGCGCTGCTCACGGCGGAGATGCTCCAGCGCGCCCCCTTCCTCCCGGGCGGCCTGTGGTTCTGCCTGGCCTGCTTCGGGGCCGGGACGCCCGCGCAGAGCGCGTTCTACCCGTGGCTCTCCCTCCTCGCGCGCGAGGGCGCCTATGCCGGCCAGGCCCGGCGCGTGCTGGCGAGCTTGCCTGGCGACGGCGAACGCCCGTTCCTCGCCGCGCTGCCGCAGGCCGCGCTCCGCAACCCCGACGGGCCGCTCGCGGTGATCGGGCACCTGGATCTCGCCTGGACCTACAGCTTCGTCGACCCGGGCCGGGCAGCGCAGAGCCGCGCCTCCCGGATCTTCAGCAGCCTCCAGGCGACCGCCCGCGGCAGCCGCGCCGGCGTGGCGCTCGACGCGCTGATGCGCTCATACCGCGAGGTCAACGACGAGCTGATCGCCGGCTACCAGGCCGAAGAGGACGCCCGCGCGTGGAGCCGGCCTTCCCCGGTCGAGCCCATCCACCGCAGCCGCGCATTCATGCTCCGCAACGATCTGCGCGGCTACGTGCTGCTCGGCGACCCGGCGGCGCGGCTGCCCCTGAACCCGAAGGGGAGCGAGCCGCCCAACCATCCTTAGGCATTCAGGTCCGAGCCCGGCTTCACAGCTGGCGAGCGACCCGGACACCCTTGTTGCGAAGCGGACGAACAAGCTTCTAAGTCGAATGGATAAAGCGCCCGGGACGGTGCCTGTGCTCACGACAGCACACCGGCGCACGCCGTAGACAACCGCGCGCCGTACAGGCATCGTCGTCGCTCTCGGCACGGTGCGCTTGCAGCGTCGCACGGGCCGCCACGGAGGTGCGCATGCGCGCAGACTTGGACGCTTTCCCTGAGCCGCTCGCGGTGCTCGACGCGACCCTGCGGCTGCGAGAGGTCAACGCGGCATGGCGCGACGCCTTCGGGGCGGCGCCGGTCCTCGCGCCGCAGGCCGAGGAGGCCGCGCGCGCGGTGCTCGGAGGGGCGCAGCGCCGGGTGGAGATCGACGCGGGGGCGGCGGACGCATCGGGCCCGCAGCGCTGGACGTTCCTGCGCTGCGCGAGCGCCGAGGGAGAGCCGCTCGCCTTCGTGCACGTGCGCGCGCAGGGCGGGGCGGCGCCGCGCCGCCGCGAGGAGGAGCTCGCCGAGGAGGTGGAGCTCCTGCGCAGCTTCATCGATCTCGCGCCCAACCTCATGTTCATCAAGGACCGGCACAGCCGCTACGTCCTGGCGAACAGCGCGCTCGCGGACTGCTACGGCATGACCCCGGAGCAGGTCGTCCACGCGTCCCAGCACGAGCTCACCGCGAGCGCGGAGGAGGCCGCGGGGTTCGCCAGCGTCGACCGGCAGGTCATCGACACGCGGCAGCCGGCGATCATCGAGGAGAAGGAGACGCGGCCGAACGGCGAGGTGCACTGGTACGAGACCGTCAAGAAGCCGATCGTCCGCAGGAGCGGCGAGGTGCAGGTCGCCTGCTTCAGCGTGGATGTCTCCGAGCGCCAGCGCGCCCAGGACGCGCTCCAGCGCTCGGCGCGCGAGCTCCAGACGATGGCCGCGGCGGCCCGGCGCGAGGCGGACGAGAAATCGGCGCTCGCCGCCGAGCTCGACCGGAGGCTCGCCGTCATCCAGGCGCAGCACCGGCAGATCCTGGCGCTCTCCGCGCCCATCCTGGAGGTCGCCGACGGCATCGTCGGCGTGCCGCTCATCGGCGCCATGGACGAAGAGCGGACGGCCATGCTCACCGAGCGCTTGCTCGACGCCATCGCGACGCGGCACGTGCGCAGCGTCGTGCTCGATCTCTCGGCGCTCGAGGCGATGGACGCGCGCACCGCCGACCGGCTCGTCGGCATCGTCCGCGCGATAGGCCTGCTCGGCGCGCGCGCCGCGATCACGGGGATCCAGCCCGCGGTCGCGCAGACGATGACCTCGCTGGGCATCGATCTCTCGAGCATGGTCACGACGCGCACCCCGAAGGACGCGATCCGCCTCTTCTCGACCAGGAGCTGAGCCCGCGAGCTCGGCGCGGCGCGCCCCCCATCGTCGCTTCGCGCTCCCTCTGGCGAGCCCGCGGGGCGCGCCATGTACCGCAGATTTGTTCGGACTCCGACATTCGAGCGGGTTCGCCCCGGTCGTGCCCTCGGGTGTTGACAGCTGAGCCCGCCGGCTCGTAACCTCGATCAGATACCGAGACTTGGGTGCTCGATGCTCGCGGCGTCCCTCGGGTCATCACCCATCTGGGCACGCCGCAGGCGCGGAGACGCAAGCGCTCGGATCGAGGGGGCCTGTGGCCCCTCATCGGACCATCTCGAACATACCCGCTCCGCGAAAGCCGAGAGTGGAGGTGCAACATGAATAAGTCGTTGGTAAGGCTGGCGATCGTTGGTCTGCTGACAGGCGCGTGCTTCCTCGACGTGGAACAGCATGGCGTCGGCATCGCTCACGCGAAGGAGCCTGCGGCGTCCGAGCGCAAGGGCGGCGGTTTTCAGGGCCGCTTCGGCTGGGACGCCTCCGGCACCATCGTCGGGCAGGGCAATTTCGTGGCGAATGGGACCATTACATTCCACCGCAATGGGAAGCTCACCGCCACGGAATCGGGGAATATCGAGGGTACGTACTTCACCGATACCTTTACCGGTACATGGACGCTGGACGAGGACGGCACGGGCACCTTCACCACGGTCGACTCGTCCGGCGGCGTCAGCGTCTTCGACTGGGTGCTGACGGCGCAGGGGCAGCGGGGGACAGCGGTCAGCAGGGACGCGGGGGACGTCACGCTGCTCAGGATGGAGCGACAGTAGCCCTCTCGCTGCCTGCTCTCTTTATCGCCCGCGCGGAGATCTGAGCTGGCCGCCTGGCCCGGCTACCGCCCGGATTCCCCATCGGCCGGCGCCGGCTGATTCCGCTCGAGCGCCTCGATGCGCCCGAGGAACGCGCGTCCCCTGACCGGATCGGTCATGTACACGAACGCCGCGAGCCCCTTGAGCTGCGCGAGCGTCTCCCCCTTGCCGGGCCTCCCCAGCTCCCGATTGCGGATCGCCGCGCGCAGCGCGCGCACCCGCTCGCGCGGGACCCGCGCCGCCGGGGCCGCCTCGCCAGCGCCGTTGACGACGAGGCCCGTCACCTTCTGGCGGCTGCCCTTGCGCATCACCACGGTCTTGCCGGGGTGCAGCCGGAAGCCCTCCGCGCTCAAGATCTCCCGGACGCCCCGGAGCAGCGCGCCCACCGGCGCGCGCGGCCGCGCGGCGCCGGCGAGCCCGGGCGCCTCGGGCACACGAAAGGAGAAGGTGAGATCGTCAGCATAGCGCGTGTAACGGAACCCCAGCTTGCGCGCGAGCCCGGACACGCGCCGATCGAGCCGCAGGCAGATCGCGTTCGTGATCGCAGGAGAGCTGGGCGCGCCCTGCGGGAGCACGCGCGGGCCGGTCGCCACGTGGAGCGTCTGCCCGCGGAACTGCACGACCTCGCGCGGCGCCTCCGTGGCGAGGAGCGCGACGAGCGTCGCCGGACCCTCGGCCACCCCCGCCTTGCGGAGCAGGCCGCGCACGCGGCGCCACGTGATCGTCGGGAAGAAATCCTTGATATCGATCTTGACGATCGTGTCGGCGCCGGCGTGCGCGGCCGCGTTCGTGACGATGGAGCGGCTCGCGAGGAAGCCGTGCGCCGCGGCGTGGACCGGGAGCCTCTCGAACAGGTTGCGGAGCGCCCAGCGCTGCGCGCGCTTGAGCTCCCGCTTCGGAGACGAGATGGCGCGCGCGCTGCCGTCGCGCTTCGGGATCAGCCAGCGCCGGTAATGCGTGCCGGTGTCGACCTCGCGGTGGTACGCGAGCCAGCGGAGCCGCGGGATCGTCAGCCCGAGCGCGCTCGCGAGCTCGCCCGCGGAAGGCAGGTCGGGGAGGCCGCGCGACCGCGCGCGCTCGGCGAGGCCCGGGACATCGAAGGCGTCCGGCCCTTCGCGATCGCGGAAATGCACGCCGGCGCCGAGGTGGTTGATGTGCGTGGCGAGGTACGCCTCCCAGGCGAGGCGGCGCAGCGCGCGGCGCTCGCGGGCCTCGACCTTCTTGCGCTCCTTCCACTGGGCGCGCTCGCGGTCCGACATCGCCTTGGGATCGCCGGTCGCGACGGCGCCGCGCGCGGCGAGCTCCGCGCTCACCCACGCGTCGATCCCGCCCGCCTCGGCGATCGCCTTCCAGCGGGCGACGCGCTCCTCGTGGGCGAGGCGGCGCTCCTCGGCGCTGCCGCGGGCCGCCGCGAAGGGGGCGGGCGGCGTCGCGAGGGGGAGAACGACGGGGGCTCGGGCGGGGACGGTCGCGTCGATCTTCGCGGTCATGTCTCGGTGGAAGCGCGGCTGTGAAGCACGATGGAAGCGGCCGGCGGCCGCGCTCCGCGCGCGGCGGGATCGCCCTCCGCCGATCGCGGGCTCATGTCGCCAAGAGAGGCCCCGAGCGCATCACCTTCTTCGCTTGGGGCACGGTAGCCTCACCGGTTCTCCGGCTAGACCAGCGCTACGGCGCCGGGAGAAACGGCGGTTGCGAGGTTGTCTCAGCTCTCCCGGCGCCGTAGCGCTGGTCTAGCCGAAGAGAACCAAGAACAGGCTACCTTGCGGAGAGTGACTGGCGGTTCCTCCAGAGCGGCGCGACGCCGCTCCTGCGCTCGAGGCGCGGAGGCTGGTGCGTTCAGAACCTCTCCTGGCAGCACGACGCAATCTCACGTTTGCTGACGCTCGACCTCCTTCCCCCTCGTCACGCCGACGACGCCTCGGCGTCGACGAACCCCGACGATGTTAACGCATCCAGCCGCTTGAAATACGCGTCGCGCGCTTCGCCGTCCGTGTCAAACCAAATGCGCTGATGACGAGGGTCATCCTTGCCGCGCGTGCCCCACGACAGGTGCACGACACGGTCGTCCAGCGAGACACGGTAGACCACCTCCGCGCCCGAGGCCTCGCGGCGCACGTAGGTGCGCGTCTCGGCGCGGATGAGCGCCCGCCCCTCGGCCGTCTTTCGCTGGGCGTCCTGCGCGGCGCGCTCGCGGGCGTAGGCGACGCGGAGCGCGATCATGTGCTCGCACGGCCCCTCGCGGAGGCCGCTCCGGCGGAACGCGGGGCAGCTGCACCACGCGTCCGAGACGCGGCCCTCGAGATCCACCGTGAACCGGGGCGAGAAGCCGCGGTGCGCCTCCCGGTCCGCGACCTCGCCGTGGATCTCCGTGCCCTCGCCGGCGATCTCGTGCACCTTGGTCGGCCGCACCGCGCCCGGCGCGGCGAGCAGGCGGTGGGCCGCGGCCTCGCGGGGCGAGCCGTAGCGGATCTCGCGCTCGTCGACCGGCTCGGCGAAGAGCTCGCGCGGGCGGTAGACGCGGCGCGCGACGTCGTAGAGCACGCGGCCGCGCAGGCACTCGAGCTGGAGCGCCGCGCGGGCGTCCTCGGCGCTCGCGCCGGACGCGAGCGCCGCGAGCGGGAGCGGCCCGCGCTCGCGGAGCAGGGCGCGCTGCCTGCCGGCGAGCGCGTCGAGCGCGCCGGCGCCGCGCTCCCCGTCGCGGGGCATCAGGGCGTCGAACGAGGCGGCGCTGGCCCAGCTCGCGTCGGTCCAGCCCGTGAGCGCGACGGTCAGCGTCGCGCGGCCGAGATCGAGCACCCAGAAGACCGGCAGCCCGGGGCCCCGGAGCTCGGCGCGGGCGCTCCGCACGTGCGGCAGGAGGCGCGTGAGCGCGAGCAGCCGCTGCCGGCCGAAGGTCCGGACCACGCGCGGCGGGCCCTCGTACGGCGGGCCGTGGCCCTCGAGGAGGATCTCCCACGGCTCGAGGATGAGGCGCGGCGGCTTGCCGGGGACGAGCTCGAAGCGCAGGCCGCGGGGCGGCTTCTTCGCCTTGCGCGTGCGGAGCACGAAGAGGGCGTTGTAGAGGTCGATCGGGGCGAGCTCGCACGAGACCGCGGGGAGCGTCGCCGCCGACTGCACCTGGAGGAAGCCGCGCAGCCACGTCGCGGGAACCTCGAGCGAGCGCTCGATCGACGCGGGCGACGTGGCCGGCGCGGCGTGGGACGCGCCGGCGTCGAGCTCCACCTTCGTGTAGACGCGCAGGCGATCGATCTGCTCGACGATGCGCGGCGAGAGATCGACGAAGGCGGTGCCGTGGGCCGCCTCGCGGCCCTCGAAGAGATCGCTCGAGAAGGCGAGCCTGGCGTAGGCGCTCTCGTCGCGCGAGAAGACCTCGATCGCGACCTCGTCCGGGTGCACCGTGAGCACCGGATCGAGCGCGCCGGCGGGCTTGCGCACGTCGGGGGAGCCGTCGCCCTGGCCCGCGGCGCCGCCGCCGAGGGCGCCCTCCAGGTACGCCTTCTGCGCCTCCCAGATCGCCGCGGTCGCCTTCTTACCCTGCTTCATCAGGTAGGCGAGGTACGCGGTGCGATCGCGGCCCTTGTACCGGAGGTCGCTCTCCAGGAGCGTCGCCAGCGTGGCCATCGCGTCGCGGAACAGCGCCGCGTCGCGGAGGGTGCCGCGCACGCCGACCGGGCCGCGGGCGCTGTCGAGGGAGAGGCGCACGCTCGACTGGAGCGGGGCGGCGGCGAGCTCGCTCGGCGCGGCGTACCGGAGGAGGATCGGACGGGCGAGGGCTGCGGTCATGCGTTGACTCCGTCGGGGGGCCCGGGCTCGGCGGGGGCGCGCGCGATCGAAGGCCGACTCGCGCGCTCGTTCGCGGCGCTGCGCTGCGCGCGGCGGTACGCCCGGTACGCGGCCTTGCGGACGGCGACGTCGGGCGCCGCCGCCTTGTCGAACGCGAGCGCGGCCAGCGCCTCGAGCGCGCGCTCGCCGCCGGCGCGGCCGAGCGCCGCGATGGCGTCGAGGCGGGCCGCGGCGTCGCCGCCGTCGCCCTTGGCGAGCGCGATCAGCGGGGCGAGCGCGGCGACGTCGCGGCGCGCGAGCATCGCCGGCAGGGCGAGGCGCCGGCCCGGCTCGCTCGCGGCGAGCGCCGAGAGCGCCTCGGGCGGGGCGGCGCGCGCCGTCGGATCGAAGGCGACGGGATCGAACGGCCGCGCCGCCGCCGCGCGCGCGGCCGCGCCGTCCGGCGCGAGCGCGGCGAGCGCGGCCGCCGCGGAGGCGCGGACGCCGGCGTCCATGTCCACGAGGGCGGCCGCGAGGGCGTCCGCGGCGCCCGCGGGAGGCGCGCCGCCCGGGGCCGTCGCGAGCGCGCCGAGGGCGCGCGCGGCCTCGCGGCGGACCTCGCCGGGGGCGGCGCCGTCCGCGAGGAGCGCGGAGAGCGCGGGCGCCATCGCGGTCGCGCCGGCGCGCGCGCCGGCCCAGAGCAGCTCGCGCCACGCCGCGGCCTCGGCGTCGCGCGCGTCGCCGTGCGCGGCCGACCAGCGCTCCGCGGTGCGCCGCGCCGCGGCCGCGACCGCCGCGGCGAGGGCCTCTCGACCGCCGTCCACGGCGCCGGCGGCGATGAGCCGCGCGGCCTCCTGCCGCGCCGGGGCGCGGTCGTCCTCGAGCATGGCGCGGAGCGCGGCCGCAGGCAGCGCCCCGCGGCGGAGCAGGCCCATGGCGAGGCGCCGCCGGAGCTCCTCGTCCTTGAGCGCCGCGAGCCGCGGCAGGAGCTCGGTCGGGTCGGCCTCCGCGGCGAGGTAGCTCGCCGCCGGGCTCGCGATGTCGTCGTGCTCGCTCGCGACCGCGAGGAGCTCGACGCGCGTCCGCTCGCCCGGGAAGAGCTTCTCCAGCGCCTTGCGCGCGGCCTTGCGGACCTCGGCGCTCCACGCGTCGAGCGCCCGCGCGAGGGCGAGCTCGGCCGCGCGGTCGCCGAGCTCGCCGAGCTCGTTCACCGCGACGAGGCGGAGCCGGTCGGGCGTGTCGCCGGCGCGCGCGAGCTCCTCGAGCAGCACGCGGGCGCGCTCGCCGCCGAGCCAGCGCACGCCCCGCGCCGCCGACTCGCGGAGGTCGATGGCGTCCGCGTGGAGCGCCTGCTCGACGCGCTCCGAGGCGCGCCGGCGGAGCTCGGCGCCCTCGAGCTTCGGGGCGATGCGGCCGAGCGCCTCGGTGGCGGCGGCCTGCATGGTGAGCTCGACCGGCGCGTCCTTGGTGCCGCCGGCGGCCACCGCCTCGAGCTCGTCCAGCGCGCGGGCGTCGCCGAGCGTGCCGAGCGCGAGCAGCGCCCGCTCCCGCTCCCCGGGCTCGCCCGCGCGCACGACGAGCATGAGCGGCAGCAGCGCCGCCGCGAGGCCCCGCGCGGCCACCCCCTCGGCGGCCGGCAGCACGAGCTCGCGCGCGCCGGCGCGCAGCACCGCCTCGAGCGGGCCGGTGGGCGCGCCCTTGTCCTTCACGCGCTTCGCGTACGACGTGACGGCCGCGACGCGCGCGGGGAGGTCGCGGTCCGAGAAGAGCGGGACGAGCAGGTCGTTCTGCGCGGGATCGTCGCCGAGATCGAGCTCGCGCGCCGCGGCGAGGCGGAGCGCCGGGTCCTTCGCGCGCGCGGCGGCGGCGAGGAACGCGACCGCGCGCGCCGCGTCGCGCTTGTCGCGCTCGCGCCCGCGGTCGACGATCTCGAGGCACGCCTTGAACGCGGCGCTCCGGACCTCGGCGGCCTCGTCCTCGAAGCGCGCCGCGAGGGCGGGGATCGCCTCCGGGTTGCGGGCGCTCCCGAGCGCGCGCGCCAGCGCGGCGCGGTCGGCCGGCGCGGCGGCCTCGTCCATGCGCGCCGCGAGGGCGCGCACCGCGGCGCCGCTCGCGAGCGCGACGAGCGCCTCGCGCGCGCGGGCGAGCGTCGCGCTCGCCGGCGGCGCCGCGCCCTCGCGCAGGAACGCCGCGAGCACGTCGACGGCGCGATCGTCGCGGCGGCGGGCGAGGAGCTCCGCCGCGCGCAGGCGGAGATCGTCGTGGTCGCTCTCCATCGCGCGGCACAGGGCCAGCACGATGCGCGGATCGCTCGACGACGCGAGCCGCTCGAGCACGCCGAGGCGCAGGTCGGCGTGCTCGCTGCCGAGCGCGGCGAGCAGCGGCTCGAGGCTCCCCTTCGGGCAGAGCCGCTCGAGGAGCTCGAAGGCGTAGCGGCGCACGTCGGCGAGCGGCGAGCTCAGCGCGCGCGCGATCTCGGGCCGGGCGCCGTCGCCGCGCGCCGCGATCTCGTCGAGCGCGGTCCGCGCCACGTCGGCCGACGCCGACGCGAGCCCGAGCGCGAGCGGCTCGCTCGCCCCCGCCGGGAAGAGCGCCTTGAGCCCGGCGAAGGCCGCCTTGCGGACGAGGTGGTGCGGGTCGTCGAGCGCCCGGACGAGCGGCGGGATCGCCGCCGTGCTGCTGACGTGGCCCTTCTGGCAGACGTCGACGATGCGGTCGATGGCGTCGCGGCGGGTCCGGTGCGCCTCGTCGTCGCCCGGCGAGACCTGCCGGAGCAGGCCCATGTACGCGCCGAACGCGAGCCAGCGCAGCCGGCGCTGCTCGCCCTCCGGCACCGCGTCGCCGCCCGGCCGGTCGCCCTGCTTCTGCCCGGGCTGCGCGAACAGCCGGCGGAGCCACCCCTTCGCGGGCCGCGTGTCGGTCTCCTCCGCGGCGCGCGGGGTCGTGTCCGCCGCGACGGGCGCGCCCGCCGGGCGCAGCGCGGCCACCCGCTTCGCCTCGCGGAAGTACTCGACCGGCTTGCGGCGGATGCGGAGCACCTGCGCGGCCGCGTACCGCTGCTCCGGGTTGTCGCTGGCGAGCGCCTCGGCGAGCCCCACGAGGATGCGGCCGCGCGCGACCTCGGGCGGCCACTCCTTCATGCCGGCGGGCCTGTCGCCCTCGGCCGCGCCGTCGCGATCCCGGTCCGGCTGCGCCGCGGCGTCGGGGCGCGGGGGCATCAGCACCTCGATGAGGTGGGCGAGGTACGCCTCCGGATCGGTGCGCAGCTCGAGCGCGCGCGCCGCGGCGAAGCGCACGTCGGAGCGCTGCGACGAGAGCGCGCTCGTCAGGAGATCCGGCGGATCGCCGCGGCGGAAGGCCCGGAGGTCGCGCGCGAGCACGATCGCGAAGACGAGCTCCTGGACCTCGCGCGAGCTGTCCTCGAGGCCCTGCAGCATCCCGCCGTAGCCCTCGGGCCCGAGCGCCGCGAACGACATGATCGTCGCGACGCGGATGGGCGGGTGCTCGTGGCGCAGCGTGCCCGTGAGGACCGGCAGCGCCCGCACGTCGCCGAGCCGCGCCAGCCCGTCGGCGGCCCACGAGCGCACGGCGACGTCGGCGTGGCCCATGGCGTCGAGCAGGTAGCCCTCCTCGCCGCGGCGGGCGGCCATGGCGAGCCCGCGCGCCGCCTGCTCGCGCACGTCGGGGTAGTCGTCCTTGAGCAGCTCGGTGGCGAAGTACTTGACGAGCCGCGGCGCGCCGAGCGTCGCCAGCGCGGTCGCGGCGCGGGCGCGGAGCGGGCCGAGGATCTGGATCGGGAGCTCCTTGAAGAGGCTCTTGTCGGCGAGGAGCGCCCGCATCGGGTTGATCGGCTGCTCGTCGCGCCGCGCGGCGCAGAGCTCGGCCGCGCGCACCCGGAGGTCGAGGTGGCTCGACTGGAGGCCGATGTGGAGCGGCCCGGCCTCGCCGGGCAGGAGCTTGTCGAGCGCCTCGATCGCGGCGGTGCGCGGCCCCGCGTGGTCGTCCTCGAGCAGCCGGATGAGGGCGCTGCGGACGGCGTCGCTCACCGGCGCGCGCGCGGCGCCGCGCGCGCCGCTCTCGCGGACCGACGGGTGGATCGACGCCATCGCGGCGAGGTGCGGCTCCGCGGCGTCCTTGCCGCGCAGCTTGACGACCGCCTCGTACGCGGCCTGGGCCACGCCGTCGTCGCGGTCGCCGATCGCCGCCTGGAGCCGCTCGGCGGCCCACGGCTGCTCGCCGTGCGCCTTGAGCTCCTCGACGGCGCGCAGGCGCAGGTCGGGGAAGCGCGCGCGCTGGGCGCGGTCGAGCGCCGTCCGCGGATCCGAGGCGTGCCACGACCAGAGCGTCCGGAACGCCTCGCGGCGGACCTTGGGCGACTCGTCCTCGATCGCGTCGGCGAGCAGCGCCTCGGCCTCCGGGGGCCTCGGCCCCTTGCCCTCGCCGGCGAGCGCCACCAGCCGGTCGAGCCCGCGGACGCGGATGTCCTCCTGCGACGAGCGGAGCGACGCCTCGGCCACGGCGAGCGGGGCCGACGGCTCGAGCCGCGCGTACGCCTCGAGCGCCGCGGCGCGCACCGCGCCGTCCGCGTCGTCGAGCATCCAGACGAGCCGCTTCTCGGCGCGCGTGTCCCGCAGCTCGGCGAGCGCGGTCGCCGCCTGCCGGCGCAGCGACGGGTCTTGCTCGCGCGTGAGCTGCAGCAGCGCGCCGAGGGCGCGGGTGTCGCCGAGCTGCGCGAGCCCGCGCGCGCCGCGCACCGCCGTGTCCGGCGTGCGGCACGCCATCGCGGTGAGCAGCGGCTCGAGGTCGGCCTCCGCCGGCTCGGCGCCCGGGCTCCCCACGCCGGGGATCCGGGAGCGCGCGGCCTTCAGGTCCGCGTCGTCCGGCGCCTTCGGCTTGGCCTTCGCGTCCGGCGCGGGCGGCTCGCCCTCGCCGTCGCGGGCGCGCCGCAGCACCTCGGCCGCGCGCCGGGCGATGTCGAGCGCGGCGCGGCCGAGGTCCTCGTCGCGCCCCTCGAGCGCGTGGGCGAGCGCCCGCCGCTCGATCACCTTCGCCGCGAACGCGATGCGGCGCACCTCGGGATCCTCGTCGTCGAGCGCGCGCCCGGCGATCGGCGCGAAGCCCGGGGCCGAGAGCCAGCCCTGGAGCGCGGCCCGGATGAGCGCCTCGACCCGGAGGTCGGCCGGGCCGCGCTCGAACGCGGCGCGGAGCGGCTCCGGGCTGCCCGGGTGGAGCTTCTCCAGCTGGTCGAGCGCCGTGAGCCGGACCGACGCGTCGCGGGCGGCGAGCTTGTCGGCGATGAGCCCCGGGATGAGCGGCGAGCTGCCGTGCAGCTTGCCGAGCTCGACGAGCGCCCGGCGCTGGACGTCCGCGGCGCGCGCCTCGAGCCCCGCGCGGAGCGGGGTGAGCGGCGCGTCGCGGTCGATCGCGCGGAGCGCCTCCAGCGCGGCCAGGCGGACGGCCGCGTGCTCGTCGTCGAGCGCCTCGCGGAGCTTCGCGCGCGCGCCGCGGCGCCCGCGCGCCCCGAGCTCGCGGGCGGCGAGCGCGCGCACCTCGGCGTCGCGGTCCGACCGGAGCGCGCGCGCCGCGGCCTCGAGCGCCTCGGGCTCGTCGAGCGCCGCGAGCGTCTTGACGGCGGCCTCGCGGGCCGGCCGCGCCCCGGAGAGCGCCTGGGCGAGGGCGTCGAAGCCGTGCGCGAGCTCCGCGGCGCCGTCCGCGGGCGCGCCCGCCGCGTCGATCGGGAAGCGCCACACCGTGCGCCGGTCTCCCGCGGCGAAGACGGCGCCGAGCCCGTCCTTCGCGTCCGCCGCACCGCGGCCGCCGGACGCGCGCGACCCCTTGCGCGCGGGGGCGCCCTCGGCGGGCGCGAGCGCGAGCGCGTGGAGCGGCAGCGCGCTCGTCTCCAGGGTGCGCGGCTTGCGCCGGTCCGCGAGCCGGTGAACGCGGATCGCGCCGTCCGCGCCCGCGGACAGCAGGCGATCGCCGGCCTCCTTGCCGTCGTCCTGCGGCGGCGGGGTGGGCAGGCACAGCAGCGCGCGGACCCCGCCCGCGTGCCCGCTCCCGTCCGCGCCGCGCACCTCGCACTCGACGTCGCCGACGAGGTACCAGAGCCGCACGGTGCCGTCGTCGCCGCCCGAGGCGAGCCGCCCGTCGCGCGGCGTGAACGCGAGCGCCGCGACCGGCCCGTCGTGCCCGGGCATGTCGCGGCGGGCGCCGGTCGACAGGGTGATCACGCGGACGACGCCGTCGTCGCCCGCGGCCGCGACGAGCTCGCCGGCGGGGTCGAAGGCGACGGCGCGGAGCGGCGCCGCCGAGAGCGCGAACGACGCGATCTCGGCCGCGGCCCCGGGCGGCGGGGCCGGGGACCCGTCGCCGCCGCCGACGCGGAAGACGCGCAGCGCGCCGTCGGCGCCGACGGTCGCGAGGCGCGCGCCGCCCGGCGCCGCCGCGACCGCCGTGACGCCGCCCGGGTGCGCGTCGAGCGCCCGCGCCTCGGCCGCGCCGCCCGCGACGAGGCGCAGCGCGCCGTCGGAGCACGCCATGGCGAGCAGGTCGCCCGCGAACGCGAGGCCGAGCACGTGCGCCGGCACGTCGATCGAGCGCACCGGCTTGTTCGCCGCGTGATCGAACAGCGTCACCTGGCTCGCGCCGGCGGGCGATCCCGCGGGCGACGTCTCGCCCGCCCCGCCCGGCGCCGGCGCGCGCACCCCGCCGACGGCGAGGAGCCGCGGGCCGGCGGCGAGCGCGCGGACCTTCTCGTAGTGGCCGATCGTGTGGCTCATGCGCGCTCCTGTCCGGCGCTCGGCGCGGCGAGCCCCTCGATCTCAAGCCCCGGGTGCGCGCGCCGGAGCCGCATCAGCGCCGCCAGGCAGGCCTGCCACTCGCCCTTCGCGATCGACCCGGTGAACTCGGCGATGACCGGGGCGACGAGCGCCGCGAACGCCGCGTCCTCGACCGCGAGATCGCGCACGACCTCGATCACGTGCCGCTTGGCCTCGCTCGCGGAGAGGCGCCGCCGCGGGCCCGCGTCGTCGCCCGGCTCCGGCGAGCGCCCCGCGGGGATGCCGGAGAGCACGTACCGCAGGAAGGCCCGGAGCGCCTCGACGTCCGCGAACCGGCCCGCGTCCTCGGGCGCCTCCGCCGGGCGCGGCTCCTCTTCCTTCCCGCGCCCGACGCGCGGCTGCCAGCCTGGCGGCAGATCGCGCGGCCGGTGCTTCTCCCAGAGCATCCGCACCGCGAAGAGGCGCACCTCGCGGTCGGCGCTCTGCATCAGCCAGCCGAGGCGCTCCGGGCCGCCGAGGCGCGCGTAGTGCTTCAGGATGAGCGACAGGCCGAGCTCGCGCGCGCTCTTCTTCAGGCTCTCCGTGAGCGCGAAGACCTGCGCCGGATCGAGCTCGTCGAGCGTGAGCGTCAGCGCCGGATCGGCGGACGGGTCGCCGGCCTTGCGGAGCGCGTCGAAGGCGATGTTGCGCACCTCCTTCGCGTCGCTGTGGGCGAGCTCGTAGACGCGGGCCTGGTAGCCCCACGCCCGCAGCTCCGCGCGGGTGATCAGCGCGGCGAAGCGCCGGACGTCGTCCCGCTTGTCGGAGAGCGCGGGCCAGATCCGCTCGGCGGTGAACACCGCGCGCTTCAGCGCCGGCTTCAGATCGAGCTCCTTGGCCTCGCCCTGCTCGGGCCCGAGCGTCGGGTGGTGGCACCGCAGGTAGGTCTGCGCGAACGCGCGCATCGGCTCGGGCTCCTTCTCGCCGAGCGCGAGCGCGAACAGCCGCGCGGTGCCCGCCTCGCGATCGCCGCGGCCGCCCGCGTCCTGCCCCGCGTCGAAGTCCTGCGGCTTCATGTGCGCGAGGAGGTACCGGCGCGCGAAGCCGTTCAGCGTGGGGTCCGCGCGCCGCGCGAGCGCGAGCAGCCAGGGCAGGGTGAGCTGCCGCGGGGTCACGATCTTCGGGTTGCCGAGCACCGAGAGCGCGACCGCGCGCGTCTCGGCGCTGAAGACGAGGCCCTTCAGGCGCTCCACGCCCTCGGCGGTCAGGTCGGGCAGGGCGTCGGCCTTCTCCAGCCAGGCCGCGACCGCGCGCCCGATGCGCTTCCGCGTGAGCGCGCCGAGCAGCCACGGCGTCCCGATCGCCGCGACGGGGTGCTTGCCGAGCGCGTCGAGCGCGATCTCCGTCGCGCGATCGTCGTCCTCGTGGCGCGGGTCGTCGAGCACGCGGATCCAGAAGGCCGGCCCGAGCTCTCCCGGCCGGTACTTCGCCTTGAAGTAAGCGGTGGCCCACCGCTTCTGCGCGCCCTCGCCGTAGATCATGTCGACGAGGAACGGCTCGGGCAGCTCGGCGCGGTCGAAGCTCTCGCCGAGCGCCTTGCCGGCCCAGGCCTCGGTCTCGCCGCGCTCGAGCAGCCGCCCGAGGAACGCGAAGCCGAGCGCGCGCGGGCTCCTGCCCTGCAGCGCCGACGCCGCGAAGGCGCGCGTCTCCTTGTGCTCGGAGGCGAGCAGCGCGGCGAGCCGCTCCGGGTCGAGATCCGCCGCGTGCGCGCGGGCGTACTCGATCGCGAACGCGCGCGCCTTGGCGCTCGGCGAGCCGAGCAGCGCGAGGGCGGCGTCGTGCAGCCCGAGGCCCCGCAGCTTGCTCTGGTGGAGCTCCGGCGAGCCGAGCAGCGTCTCGATGAGGAAGTCGTGCGCGCTCGCGAGCGGCCGGGTCGCGAGGCGCGCGAGCCACGCGGGCGTGGCGGCGCTCCGCAGCGCGTCGGCGAAGTCCTTCTTGAGCCCCTGGATCGCGAACCGCGCCGGCGGATCGGCCTGGCAGGTCGAGAGCAGGAGCATCAGCGGATCGGGCGATCGCCTCCACGCCTCGCCGAAGGCGCGGTGCTTCACCATGTCGCTCGGCGGGACGCCGCCGTGGAACGAGCGCCCGTCGTACTTGCCCGCGCCGTGCGCCCAGACGTGGTTCGCGACCCAGAGGTCGCGGAAGGCCGTGTCCGGCGTGTAGTGGCGGAGGACCTCGACCGCGAACTGCGGGTAGAGCTCGGGCGTGCTCCGGCCGAGCTCGCGCAGGAAGCGCCACGCGCGGCGGCGCATGTAGATCAAGGTGCCGCGGGAGACCTCGCGCCGCCCGCCGCGCGAGAGCTCTGTGTCGAAGCGGTAGGCGAGGGCGCCGAAGAGCTCCGCGTCGAGGCGCGCCTCGGCCAGCTTGTAGATGCGCTTGAGCCCGCCCCACGCGCCGAAGACGAGCGGCGCGCTCTTCGCGACGTCGCAGAGCGCGCTGCGCCCGGCGTCGGTGCCCTCCTCGTAGATGCGGACGAGCAGATCGGCGAGCTCGAGCCGCGGCGGCGGCGCGGCGTCGACCTGCGCGAGGAAGCGCCGCCACGCGTCGGTCGCCTGCTCGCGCCGCTGCTCGGGGGTGCTCCTGCCCTGCGCGATCGAGAGCAGCCGCAGGAACGCCGCGAAGGTGAGCGCGCCCTCGCGGGGCGGCGCCTCCGGCGCGGGATCCGGCTGCTCGAGGTAGGCCTCGAGGATCTCGGCCAGGGCGGGCGCGCCGCTCGCGGCGAGCTGCTTGACGTTCGCGATGTCGATCGGGTTCGGTGAGCTCGCCAAGGCGCCTCCCGCGGCGGGATGGCCTGAGAGAATCGCGAGCCCTGCGGATCAGGTCAAGCGGAGTCGACTCACGCGGCGCGCATCCGGGCGATGCGCCGCGCGACGTGCGGGTCGCTGCCCGCGTCGAGGCCCGCGAGGTACTCCTTGAGCGATCGCCCGCGCTGGGCGAGGTGCGCCTCGAGGTAGGGCGACAGCGCCTTCCACCGGAGCGCCCAGCCTACCTCGGCGCTCATCGAGCCGTGGTGTGGCCGGTCGACGAGCAGCGCGCCGAGCCGGAGACCGAGCTCCGGGTCGCCGAGCTCCTCGAGCTGGCGGCTGAGGACGGCGAGCGCGCCGGCGGCCGGCGAGGTCGCGGGCGGCGCCTTCCAGGTGTCGCGCACGGCGCGCGCGAACGCGGCGGCGTCGAGCTCCGAGAGCAGCTCGATCGCGCGCACGAGCGGCAGCCGATCGGCCGCGCTCGGCGCGACGACGCGGGCCATGAGCGCGTCCATCGCGGCCGACAGCGCCGCGTCGGTCGCGGGGTCGAGCCCGCCGAGCGGCTCGAGCGCGCGGCGGGCGCGGCGGACGGCGCGCCCGAGGGCCCAGCTGCGCCGGCCGCGCGCGGCCGCGAGCGCGGAGAGCGCGTGGACGGCGGCTTTCCGCTGCGCCTCGGTGGCCTCGCCGGGCCGCACGCGCGGCGGAAGATCGAGCTTCGCCGGCGGCGGGGCGGCCTCGTCGCCGCTGGCCGCCGGGGCGCTGCCGGCGGGCGCGCCGCCCGCGGACGCGGCGACCTCCTGGTAGCCCTCCCGGAGCTTCTCCGCGATCTTCTTGTCGCGCTCGCGCGCGGCGGCCTCCGCGGTGGGAAACGCCTTCTCCTTGCGCTGCCCGGCGGTGCCCAGCCGGCCGTAGACGACGACGAACGTCGTGTCGTCCACGTCGGCCATCCAGAACTTGGCGCTCGTCCCCTGCACGAACTCGAACCGGCGCATGGGGGCGAGGATACCACCGGGCCTCGCCGGCGCAGCTGGGCTCGTTTGCGGCGGGACCGCCCGAGGCTAGGGCTCACGGGCTGGCGGCAGCGCTCGGGACCGGAAGGCCAAGCAGATACAGCGTATCGAGCTCCCTCCTCGTCGCCTCTATCCTCCCAGCGGAATGGTCGCGTCCGAGCCCTCCTGGAGCCTGCTCATGCCATCGATCGTATACGTCCTCGCGTTGGAGACCGTCCCGTTCACGCGAAGCGTAGGAGGATGATCGGGACGAGGTAGGTGAAGACGAGCTGCCACCAGGTCATGGGCTTCACCGCCAGTGAGATGAAGGGGCACATCACGAAGTTGCTCGGCAAGGCGGTCCACCAGAGAAAAGTGAGCGCTATTGTCGCATAGCTCGACGAGCTCGATGGGTCGTCGACTCGCCTGAGCCGAAATCAGGATTCGCATCGCCGCGGCGAGCTGCCCGTCTTCTGGCGGAAGACCCAGCCAGAGCATTCCATGAGGCCCGCGGCCGTTGCATCGCCGGGACGCGGTGGGACATCATGCAGCCATGGCCCGCACCGCTCCGGTCCCCAACATTCCCGCCATCCCCGGCATGAACCCCGGCGTCTTCATCCTGGGCGGCGGCGGGGGCGGCGGTGGTGGCAGCGGCCGGAGCGGCCGCGGCGGCGCGGGGAAGCAGGGCGCGGGCGGCGGCAATGGCGGCTCCAGCGCGAGCGGCGGCGGCAAGAGCGCGTCCTCTTCCTGCGGGTCGCCAGGCCAAGACGGCGGAGGATGCCCGAACCATCACGGCGGGAGGAACAGCGGAAAGGTGGCGCAGGGCGATCCGGTGGATGTGATCACCGGGCGGGTCTTCACCCTCCGCGAGACGGATCTCCACCTTCCCGGCCCGCTGCCATTCGAGTTCGCGCGCGGGTACTCGAGCACAGCGCGCGACCGCGACTGCGGGCTGGGCTTCGGGTGGACCCACACGTTCTCGTGGGAGATCGAGCTGCGCTCGCGGCGGTGCCTTGTCGCGACGCCCGAGGGGATCGAGATCGAGTTTGGACACGCTCCGAGCGATGCGGCCGTGATCGGATCGGATGGTTGGCTCCTCCACCGCGACGGGTATGAGCTCGTGCTCGATGCCCCCGACGGGATCCGGCGCCGGTTCGAGCGCGATCCCACGGACAGCCTCGAGCGACGATTCCGTCTCGCGCTGGTCCAAGACCGCCATCGAAACCGCATCGCGCTACAGTGGGAGGGCGGCAGGCTCGCAGCCTTGATCGACAGCGTGGGGCGCCTCGTTTCGCTCCGCTCCAGCGAGCGCGGGCAGATCGCCGCGCTCGAGGTCATCTCCCCGTCTCGCCAGCGGTATGCCTTCGCCCGGTACACCTACGACGAGGCGGGGCGACTCGTCGCCGCCACGGACGCCGACGGCCACACGACGCGCTATGCCTATGACGACCGCAACCTGCTTCGCGAGCAGGAGGCCCCGACGGGTGTCACCTTCTGCTACCGCTACGACGATGCGGCCCGCTGCGTCGAGACATGGGGCGAGATCCCGGGCGGAGAGGAGACGATCCTCGCCGCGTCGGTGCCGAAGTTGCTCCACGACGGGACACGCGCACGCGGGATCCACCATTATCGCTTCCTCTATGGCGACGATGGTTACACCGAGGTGACCGATCCGATCACATCGCACCGTTATGCGGGTACGGTCCACGGCAAGGCCGAGATGGCGGTGCTGGGTGGTCGGGTGTTCACGCGCATCTACGACGAGCGCGGACACCTGTGCTCGTTCACGGATCCGGAAGGTGCCACGACGCGCTGGGAGCGCGATCTCCTAGGGTTCGAGACGCGAATCGTCGATCCGCTAGGCCGGGAAACATTGATAGAGCGGCTCCCAGGGGGCGATATCCGCCGGATCATCGATCCGGAAGGTGGCGTCACGGAGGTGAGTTACGGGCCCGGAAGCATCGTGTGGGTCGATCCGATCGGGGCGACCTTCGAGCTCCGGCACGACGCCCGAGGCCTCCTGCGGGAAGCGGTGGCCCCCGACGGCCGCCGCACGCGCTACCGCCACGATCGGGATGGAAACCTGATCGAGGTAGCGGGCGAGCAGGGGGCGCGCTTTCATGCGACATACGACGAGCTTGGCCGGCGCACGTCGGTGACCGACGCCAAGGGCGCCGTCACCCGGTTCACGTGGAGTCCGGCGGGCAGATTGCTCGGCGTGACAGCGCCCGACGGCACGGCGGAGTGGGCGCGCTATGACGGTCGCGGTGTGCTGATCGCGACGACCGACGCGCTGGGGCGAACGACCGAGCTTAGGCGCGGCGGCACCGGGGTGCTCACGGAGGCCATTTTGCCTGATGGTCGCGCGGTCACGCTCCGCTACGACCGGCTTGAGCGGCTCGTGGAGATCCGTAATGCCCGTGGCGAGGTCTACACGATCGCGTACGATGCGCTCGGTCTACCGATTCACGAGCGCACGTTCGACGGACGCGAGCTCCGCTCGCGCTACGATGCATGCGGTCGGCTCATGGCTGTCGAGAGTGGGCACGGCACTCGCGTCGAGGTGGAGCGCGACCTCGCCGGACAGGTGGTCAAGCGTATCGATTCAGATGGGCGGGAGGAACGATTCGAGTACAACGGACGGGGCGAGCTGGTCCTCGCCGAGAGCGACGTCGGCACGTTCACCTTCGAGCGAAACGCGGCCGGCTGGGTGACACGGGAGGTGCAGACGGCCTTCGGACGCTCCATCGAGATTAGGACCGAGTACGATCTGCTCGGAGCCGTGGTCAAGCGCACGACGTCGCTGGGCCATGCGATGATGTGGCGACGGGACCGGGCGGCGCAGCGCGCCGATGTCGAGCTCGACGGGGGCGAGCGCGTCACGATCCACTACGGCGCCACGGGGCTCGAGGCGGAGCGGCGATTCTTGCGGGGTGGCGCGCGGGTGCAGTCCCGGTACGACGCGCTCGATCGGCTCGTCGGGCGGCAGCTGCTCGCGGATGTCGCGCGGCGCGAGGTACGGCCAGGCGAGCCGGATTGGGTCGGCCCAGGCGAGCCGTCGGTCCTCCTGGACCAGCGGTGGTCGTACACTCCAGCGGGCGAACTAGCGTGGGCGTGGGATGCCGAGCTCGGTGCCACACGCTTCGGCTACGACGCGTTGGGCCAGCTCCTCGCGGCGGTGCCGGAGCATGCCCAGAAGGAGCTCTTCGGGTACGACGAGACAGGCAATCTGCACGAGGCGGGCGAGGCGGCCCCAGCGCGCCTGTACGAGGGCGACCAGCTGGTCGTGCGTGGAGGAGCACGTTATCGCTACGACGAGCAGGGCCGCCTCGTGGAAAAGCGCGCTTCCGGGCCTGGAGGCGGTGAGCAGGTCACTCATTACACGTGGTCTCCGCGGGGCCTCCTCCTCGAGGTGCGCCGACCTGACGGGGCCATGGTGCGCTTCGCGTACGATGCGCTCAGCCGGCGGATACAGAAGGCCTTGTGGCGGCAGGCGCCGGACGGACGACAGGTGCTCGCCGAGGCGACTCGCTTCGTATGGGACGGTACCGCGCTGGTGCACGAGATCCGTCAGGTCGGTGACGCCGTCCAGCAGCGGACCTACGTGTTCGATGGGGAGGGGACGCCTCTCGCGCACCGCGACGTGTGCCCAGGAACGGACGGAGAGCATGCCGGCGTGTGGATACACTATCTGAACGACCTCACCGGCTCGCCCGAGCGCCTCGTTCGAGGAGATGGCCGGGGGGTCGCCGTGCTCCGCCGGACCCCGTGGGGGCAGGTCGCGCCCGTGAGATCGTCGGAGGTGACCACACCGATACGTCTACTCGGCCAGTACGCGGACGAGGAGACGGGGCTCCATTACAACTGGCATCGCTATTACGACCCGGCGGTCGGGCGATACATCTCGCCCGATCCGATCGAGATCGAGGGAGGGCTCAACCCGTTCCGGTATGCGTTGAACCGGCCCACCTCGCTGGTTGATCCCGAAGGGCTCATCTACTCACGGATCGTCGACCGGAGCGGCAGGGTGCTCTACGACGGGCGCAACCCGGGTGAGGGGGGGAACCTGAGCCCGCCCGAGCACATCAGCGACAAGCCTTGCGCCGAGGCGCAGGCGCTCACGCAGATGTCGGGCGACATCCGCGCGCAGATCATGGCAGAGCAGAAGAGAACGCCCAGTGAAAAGCGGCTGAATCCTAAGCAGATCGATCAAGAGGTCAACGCTCGCATCAAGAAGACATTTCAGGAGCAGGAGCTGAGCATCGAGACGTTCGAGAGCAAATACGATGCGGACAGGAATCAAGGGCGGGTCGACCCGTGCGAGCGATGCGGCAGCATGTTCCGATCGCTCGGCATCACCGACTCGGTCGTGGGCGCCAAGGGCAGGCGCGGAGAGTTCGGCGTTTACAGCAAGGGCGGCGGCAAGAAGAGGCGGAGATGACCGGGGTGCGCGACGGCAGCGCCGAGTCACTCGGCGTCGCGTTACTGGACGCCGCGGAGGCATCGCTCAGTGCCCCGCTGTCTGCGCTTGCAGCCTTCCTGGGCGCCCTCGCCTGGCCGGTCCGGTGGTCCGCAGGCCAGGCGCGGGCGCGGCGGGCGCTCGCAGCGTGGTTCGTCGATGAGGACACGCGACGCTGCGTGCTCTACGGCCCGGCGGGCGTGGGTAAGACGCTGCTCTGCGCCGCGCTCGCGGCCGACGCACGCATAGACGCGGTCACGCCGGTGTTCGTGCCCGCGGGCCGAGCCCAGGGCCTCGCGCTTTGCCACCCGGTGCTCGCGCTGCTCGACGCCATGATGCGCGGAGCGGAGGGCCCGCCTGCGCCCGCCGACACGGCGCGCCTACGCCGGTCCGTCGCGCAGCGGATTGCGAGCGGGCGCGAGGAGGACGAGCCGCCCTGGCTCCTCCTGCTCGATGGGCTCGATCAGGTGGTCCTCACGCCGGGGGAGCCCGACCTGGGCGTGCTGGAGGACGTGGGCGAGCGGACCCGCGTGCTGGTCTCGGTGACCGGCGGACTCGACGCTGCCCGCGAGTGGTGCGCGCGGCTCGGGGGGAGCGAGGCGGAGACCGCGTTCGTGGAGGTCGGGGCGTGGACGCTCGCGGAGGCGGAGGAGCTCGGTGTGGCGCCGGGAGCCCGCTGGGCGGCCGCAAATGAGGCAGGGCCGGGGGGGCGCGTCGCGGCGGTGCGACGGGCGCTGCGGCGCAGGTGCGACGGCGCGCGCGCCGACGTGGCGCTCGCAGCGCTCGCACGGCTGCTCGCGCCCGCCGAGGCCGAGGCGCTCGGCCTGATCGTCGGTGAAGATGCTGTCCGGGCGCTTGACGCGGCGCGGGAGGACCTCGCCGGCACGGTGAGGTGGATCCCGGGCGAGCGGCGCGCGGCCTTCACACAGGAGGCTCTGAGGGCCGCGTGGGAGCGACAGACAGCGGCAGAGGGCGTGCTGCTCCAAGCGCGCATCCTCGATCTATCCCGCGCGGCGCTCGGGGCTGCAGGTGCAGCCCCGGCTTACCTGCGCGCGCACGCGGCCGCTCACCTGACGCTGGCCGGCGCCGGCGAAGAGGACCTGCGGCGCATCGCCGATCCCGCGTGGGCGAGCGTGACGTCGGCGGCGCGCGCGCCGGAGGTGCTCGCGGACCTGCGTCGCGCGCGGCTTTCGCTGGAGAGCAGCGTGGAGCAGGCTGCGGCCGCAGGAGGGGCGCCGCACCGCGTGGCGACGGCGCTCGGGGCCATCGCGCGTTGCGCGATGGCGACTGCGGTGGCGGAGGAGCGCATCGCGGAGGCGCGCTGGGCGCCGGCTCCGCTGCTCGCCGACGAGGGGGCGCGGGCGGGCTTCGACGCGGCCCGCGCGGCGGCGCTCTGCTGCCTCTCACAGCGTGCCTCGAGCGAGGTGGGCGATGGGCTGGCGGCGGCGGCGCTCGACCTCGCAGAGCGCGTGGTGTCCACGGCGCCGCTCCTGAGCCCGGTGGCTGCGGCACATGAGCTGGCTCCGGTCGCCCGGGAGGCTGCCGCTCGCGGGCGACCGGAGCTCGCGCGCGCTGCGCTGGAGGTGCTCCGTCGGCATGAGGGCGCCGCCGAGCGCGAGGACGCCGAGCTGCTGCGCCGCGACCAGCTGATCTTGCTCGGCTCCGCGCTGCCGGCGCCGGAGGTACCGGCGTGGGTCGAAGGCGTCGTGGCGCGAGCCCGGCGCGGAGGCTCGTCGGCGAGCGCGCTCGCGCGGCTGGTGGGCGACGAGGGGCTCGCGCCGGAAATCGCGCTGGCGCTGCGCCACGGCCTGGAAGCCGCTTCGCTGGAAGAACGGTGTGCGCTCCTGGCGCGGCTGGTTCCGTGGCTGCCTGCGCCGGAGCGCGACGCCGTTATCGCCGAGGCGCTCGATGGCTGGAGGCGCTGGATGGCGGACGCGGACGGGGCGCCGCCGCTCGACCCCACGTCGCAGGATGTCCTCTCCTCATGGCTGCCAGAGTCGGCGGCGCTGGCGATGCTGGAGGACGTGCCGATCTGGTCTGTGGGGGCGCTCGCGGCGAGGTTCGCCGCGCTGGGCCACACCGAGCGAGCTCGCGCGCTGGTCATGCGGTGGATGGAGTCGCCTGCGTACTGCGCGCCGGCGCTGTTGCGGGTGGCCGCGGCTGCGCCTCCTGAGGCGCGCGCTTCGCCGCGAGCGGAGCTCCTTTCGCTCGTCGGCGAGCTGTCGGGCTCGCAGCGGGCGACGCTGGTCCGGGAGCAGCCTGCTGCGTCGGCGGCCGTGCTCGGCGCCGAGGTGACGCTCGCGGCTGCGGAGGCCGGCGCCGACGAGTCCGGGGCCTATGGCGCGCTCGCGGCGCTCGCCGCGGTGGCGCCGCAGCTCCCGGAGCCGTTACGCCTCCGGGCGGCACGGCGGGCCGCGGAGCTCTACCGGGACGATCCGGACAGCGATGCGCTCGCGCACGTGGCGAGCCTCGCCCCCTGGCTGGTACCCGCGGAGGCGGCGCGGCTGGTCGCGAGCACTCTGGGCGATGTCGCGCCGCGAAACTCCGTGGGCAGCGTTCTCTGCGGCTGGGGGGGGATCGCGCAGCTCGCGCCGCTGCTTGCGCGCGCGGGCGGCGACGAGGCGTTGCTCGCGGCCGCGCGCGAGGTGCGGGCCGCCCTCGGGTGAGGCGGCGTGCGGCGGTCCCGCGCGCGCCTCAGGAGAGCGGCGGCGGAGCCGGCCGGGCGCACCAGTACGAACGGCGCCACCACGAGCGACAGGAAACGCCGATGGAGCTGGCGCTCCCCTGCACGAACTCGAACCGACGCATGGCGGCGAACCTATCACGCCCTCACGCGCTCGGGGGCCGCCGCGCCCGGAGGCGCGGGCGCGACGTCGAACTCGATGTCTCCGTCGGCCAGCGTGAAGGTGGCATAGGCGAAGTCCCCGCTGGGCAAGTGCCATAGCGCCGTTCCGCCGCGCGCCACCGGCCTGCCATCCACGATCATCCACCCCGCGACGGGCGTCGACCAGCGCGCCTGCACCATGTCCCCTGGATGGTCGGGGTCACTCACGTAGCGGTCGGTCGTGCTGAAGTCCGTGACCGCGCCGCGCTCGTCGACGAACACGCGCGCCGCGACGGTCCTCCCGTGGTCGGTGAGCGCCACGTCGAAGGAGCCGTCGTCGACCGCCGTCCACGTCGTCTCGGGGCCGAGCACCATCGATGGCGCGAACAGGATGGCGTCGTTCAGGTAGGTGACGAGCTCGCCGGTGTCGATCTCGACGCTGGTCTCGTCGACCACGCTGATGGTGTCGAGCACGCGCCCGAGCATCCGGCCCTCGCCGCGCACGTACGTGTCGCGCACGAGCAGCGGCATGAGGCCGTAGCGCAGCCGCATGTGGAAGATGCGCGCGATCCCGAGCCGCGTGTCGTACTGCCACGCCTCGCACGCCTTCCACGGCTGGTCCGGCCGCGTGCGGAACACGCCGGTCCACCGCGCGCGGAACGACCACACGCGCGGCCGGCCGACGACCCTCATGAAGCGCAGGTAGCGCTGCGCCGTCGCGGGGAGCGCGGCGAGCTCGGCCTCGGTGACGCGAGCGCGCGGCCCCGGATCGCTGGCGAGGCCGGCCTCTGCGACCTCGCGGAGGAACTTCGCGCGCATGCTGCGCGAAGGCGCAAGGCCTGCGGTCGATGGGCTGCTGGACGTACGTTCGTTTTCCACGGAGGGCCTCCTCGGGAGGCGTCCGAGCAGGACCCGTGCCGCGCGGCCGCCCGATCGCCGCGAGGGGCGTCGCCCGGGCGCCTCAGGACGGCGGCGGAGAGGCCGGCCGGCGCACCAGCACGAACGGCGCGACCACGAGCGACAGGAACCGCAGGTCGAGCTGGAGCGGCCAGCGCGTGAGATCTTCGGCCGTGGGCTTGGTCAGCTTGCCGGCCGCGATCCAGGCCTGGACCTTGGCGGCGTCGTTCGCGGCGACGGCCTCGCCGACGTCGAGGAGGTCGAGATCGGCCGCGACGAGGATGATCCCGTCGCGGGCCACGTGGGCGCGGAGATCGGTCCAGAAGACCTCCCCGAGCGTCTTGGCGAGCTGTTCGCGCATGGGGGGCAGCATAGAGCCCCGGCGGCGGCCGCCAAGCCGGCAAGGCGCCGCGGGCGGCGGCGCGCCTCGCGAGCGCCGAGCCGCGGAGGGGGCCGCTCTCGGGCAGATGAAGGGAGGGTGACGCGCCGCGCTGAGGCGCGTGCGCTCAGCGCCGCGCAGCGCCGGCAGCGCGCGATGGGCTCGGGCTCGCCTCGAGCGCTACCAGCCCATGTTGTGGTGAATCCAGCAGTCGATCTGCTCCCAGCCGATCGGCGTGCCGCGGTGGCCGTTGAGGATGTGGCCCGTGTCGGGGACGATCGCCTTCGTGACCCGCGCGGCGCTCGTGTAGAGCGCCGCGTCGGAGTTCACATAGGACGCCGGCTGCAGCTCGTCCGTCTCCCCGAACTGGATGAGCACCGGGCTCGTCACGCCCTGGATGCCGGCGAGCGAGGGGTCCTCGGAGACGGCGAGGAGGCTCAGGAACTGCCCGCGCGTGTACGTGTCGGCGATGGTGGCGTTGTCGAAGGCGATCAGCGCGGGATCCGCGTTCGCCGCGTCGTAGAAGATGTCGGTGCGGATCTCCGGCGGGATCGCGATATAGGGCGTCTGCAGCAGCGCGGAGATCGCCTCCGGAGGGACGGGGATCGGGTGCGGCGTGAACGCAAAGCCGGTGTTCACGAGGACGTCCGCGTCGTTGTACTTGCTCTGGACGAACGTGCTGATGATGGCGCCGTTCGAGTGGCCGACGAGCGCGATGCGCGTGAAGGGCGTCTTGAAGACCCCGCCGCGGGTGCGCATCTCGGTGAGGACCTGATGCACGCTCTCGGCCGTCTCTTCCAGGTCGAGGAAGTCGCCGTCCGGCCGGCTGCTCTCCCCGGCCCCGAGCATGTCGAGCGCGAGGACGGCGTATCCCTCCTTCGCCATGTGCCGGGCATAGGAATAGTCGCGTCCGCGGATCGACGGGATGTCCCAGTACTTATGCGTGTAGGTGAGCCCGTGGACGAGCACCTGAAGCGGCCGATACTTGTAGTGGTCGCGATAGTAGAGGTAGCCCACGACCTCGTATGTGTTGCCGTCGGAGAGGGTCACCGGGAACACCAGACGCTCGACCTTGGTGTGATGGCTCGACGACGACGCCTCGGCCTTGCTCGCGGGGAGAGAGGTGGCCGCGAGCGCCGCCGAGAAGAGAACCGTGCTGAGTGTGCGGGAATACAAATTCATCACTTGACCCTCATGGTTGCGGTAGGTGATGGGAGGTGAGGCAACGTCTCTCGCGGTGCGATACTCCGTGGTCTCTCAGCTCCAACACCACCTCGCAAGGCTCGCAAACACTGGACCAGAAAGCGTCTGATCCACCAAGATAGCTCACGACCCCTGCTCGCGCCGCTCTCGAACGGCATTTCTTAATGAGTTTCGTCTCGGGGGCGATGTCCGTGTGGACCGCTGGACCCGGCCGTCCCGCGGACGCGGCGCAGACGCCGCACGAATAGTTGCGTTGTGACGCAATGATTTGCGTCCGCGGATGACGCGGATGAACGATTCCCTGCAGATGCCGGCGCCCACATCCCGTTTCGGCTGCCGTGCTGGTGATAATTTTACTGCTATGCTTCAAGGTTCTTTGTCATCCGTCATGGCCAGGCGCCGCCGTCACCGCGTGATTCCGGGGTGATGCGCTGGTGTGCGATTTTCGCGGCCGTACTGCACTCCGTCGGCTCGCGCATCGGTGACCAGCCCGAACGGGCGTTTCCGGGGATCCTCGACCCCAACGCGGGCGCGCTTTGCGGGGGCGCGGCGCGCAGGCGCGCGCCCGCGGAGTGTGGCAAGGTCGATGCCGCTCAGAAGCTCGCTTCGACGCCGAGGCTCGGGATGACGATGGGCCCGAGCTCCTCCGGCTCGCAGCCGCGCAGGATCGAGCACTCGTATTGCAGCGTCTCTTTGCCGGCCGTCGCGTTGAGCGCCTCGACCGTGAGCGAGATGGTTCGTCCCTCCCTGAGCACCCACCGCTTCTCCAGCCGCAGATCCAGCCGGAAGAACGCCGGCAGCCGCTCGGGCAGGCCCAGCCCTCGTACGTACCGAGCGATCTGCGCGCGCAGCCGCTCGCGCCGGCGGATGTCTTCCTCGGTGTCGGGGCGGTCCTTGCCGTCATCGGGTCGCTGCCCGTTCAGGGCGTCGTTCCCCCAGAGATCGTAATCGATCGTCATCGGAAGGCCGCTGTAGAACACCGCCCGGCCCCCGAGCTTCCAGCCGAGGCCCAGATCGACCGCGGCGGCCGCGTTGAGCACGTGCCGGCGGTCGAAGGCCGAGTCGAACGTCTCGCGGCCGACGTGGCGGACCGAGCGCGAGAGCGTATACGACACGAACCCTCCGACCCGCTTCGACAGGCTGCGATGCGCGTGGATCTCCAGGCCATGGGTGCTGCCGGTGCCGCGCAGCTCCGCCCGCTGCGCGAGGCCGATGTCGGTGCCGTGCAGCCGGTTGCCGAGGGCGTCGCTGAGGTCGAAGAACCCGCTCCGGAACGCGGTGATCGTCGCCTTGATCCCCTCGGGGAGCCGGAGCTCGACGCCGGCGCTCGCGAGCAGCCCGGTCTGCACGCCGCCTCGCAGGCCGCCGATCTGCAGGCCCGGCACGGCGCCGAGGAAGCTCGGCGGCTGGTGGGTCACGCCGAAGGCGCTCAGCAGGGCGAGGCTCCGCGTCGCCTGCAGCCGCGTGGCGAGGCGCGGATCCACCGTCGCCGCGGTCTCGCCGCCCGAGGAGAAGAGGTCGCCGCGCACGCCCGGCACGATCTCGAGCGCGGGCGCGGGGCGCACGACGACGTCGGCCCAGAGCCCGGCGGCGAAGTCCTCCCGGGTCGTGAACAGGCGCGCGAGCGCCCGGTCGTTCCGGCTCGGGAAATCCCCGTCGTTCTCGCGGATGTCGATGTCGAACCGCTCCAGCTGCGCGTCGGCGCCGGCGCGCACGGTGAGCAGGTCCGACGCGGGCGCGGACAGCTCCACGCGCGCGCCGAGGAGGCGCGCGCTCCCGGCCCGCTCCCCGTCCTGGTTCGAGCTCTGCTCGTAGCCGAGCGTGACGGCGTGCCGCAGGCGGCCGCCCCGGCGGAAGAACCGGTCGTAGCGCAGGTCGAGCCGGTGGAAGTCGCCGGCGAGGACCACGTCGGTCTCCCCGTCGTCCTCGATCTCGGCGAGGTAGTCGTGCGACCCGAAGGCGAAGAGCCCGACCCGGTCGTACGGCGAGAAATCGTAGGTGGCGCGCGCCTGGTAGTCCCAGTACCCGAGCTCCACGCCGGGCGAGAAGAGCGAGAGGAGCGCGCCCGGGTAGGCGTAGCGGCCGCCCACGAGCGCGGTGCCGCGGCCGTCGGCCCAGGGGGCCTCGACGAGGACGCCGGCGTCGAACAGCCGGACGTTGGCCTCGCCGTGGAAGAGGCGCGACGGCTCCCTCGTCTCGCCGGCGATGACGCCGCCCGTGTAGCGCCCGAAGCGCGCCGGGAAGCCGCCGGGGTAGAGATCGACCCGCTCGACGAGCGCCGGGTGGATCACGCTGGGGCCGAGCGCCACGTGGTAGAGCAGCGGGACGCGCACGCCGTCGACGAAGTAGCCGACGTTGCCGGGCGGCGCGCCGCGCACGAAGAAGTACGGCACGCCGGAGGCGATGGGCGTCACCCCGGGCATCGCCTCGACCGCGCGGAACGGGTCGCCGAACGCGCCCGGCATCTGGCGCACCTCCTCGCGGGTCATCGAGGTCGTCATCGGCGCCGCGCGCTCGCCCACGACCACGACGTCGATGGCTTGCGGCGGCGGGGGCGGCGGGGGCCGCGCCGGCGCGGGGCTCGCCAGGGGCGGCAGCGGCCCCGCGGCGGCCGGCGGAGATGCGGCGGGCGCAGCGGGCGCGGTGGGCGCGGCGGGGCGAGGGTCGCGGAACGTCACGCGGAACAGGATGCGCGCGCCGATGGGCTGCCCGTCGCGGCGCGCGGGCTCGAACCGCCACGACGGCGCCGCGCGCGCGGCCGCGCTCGCGAACGGCTCCGCGCCCTCCGCCTCGACCGCGCCCACCGTCCCGTCGGCGCGCACCGTGATGCGGAGCACCACGGTCGCATCGCCGACGCCGCCGGGCGGGTAGGGCGGGTCCGTGGGGCCGAGCGGCGACGGCATGGTGACCTGCGCGGTCTGCGCCGCGGCGGCGCGGGGCTGCCCCTGCGCGGGCTCTGCCGTCGACTCGCCTTCCATCAGCGTCAGGAGCGCGCCGGCCGCCGCGGACGCGGCGATGGCCCGGCGCCGGCCGCGCGACGGGCGGCGATCCGCCGAGCGGGAGGCGCGCGGCGCTGCGGCGGCCGCGGCGCCGGTCGGGCTCCGGCGTCGCAGCTCCCTGTCCTCCGGCTCCTCCATCGGCGCTCCAGAAACCATGGAGAGTCGCGGCGGCATGCTCAAGCGAAACGCGCCGCCTCCGTCGCGCGCTCCTCGCGGTCGGCGCGCCGCGCCGCGCTCGCCGCGCTGGACGCTGGCGCCCTCGCTGCCGTAGAACGCTGCGAGCGTCGACGTGGGCTCGAACAGGAAGCGACAACGGAAGTCCTGGGGCTCGCGAGCGCTTGTCGCGCTCGTCGTCGCCGGGCTCAGCGCGGCGGGGGTCAAGTGCGGCCTGGAGCGCGTGCTCGAGGAGCTCGGCCTGGGCGGCGGCGAGGACCGGCCCTCCAAGCCGTCTCCGTCGTCCGGCCGCTCCAGCAGCCCCTCGCCGCCGAAGGGCGCCCCGACGAAGGGCGCGCCCTCGCCGCGGCCGCCGGCGCAGAGCGTCCACCTCGAGCTCGGCGTGCCGGTCCGCACCGGGGCGCAGGCCGCCCGGGCGGAGGCGTCCGACGATCACCTGATGATCAAGCCCCAGTACGCCCTCTCCTACAACCGCTCCAGGAACGTGGCGAACTGGGTCAGCTGGCGGCTCGACGCGGCGTCGTTCGGCGACGCGCCCCGCTACCGGGGCAAGTTCCTCGCCGACGCGGCGCTGCCGGACGGCTGGTACCGGGTGCAGCACGACGACTACACCGGCTCCGGCTTCGATCGCGGCCACATGGTCCGCTCCGAGGAGCGGACGCGGACCCCCGACGACAACAAGGCGACGTTCCTCCTCACGAACATCCTGCCGCAGCGGCACGACCTCAACGCCGGCCCGTGGCTCCGGCTCGAGGAGGCGTGCCAGGAGCTCGCGCAGAAGCAGCGGCGGGTGCTGTTCCTGATCGCCGGCGGCCTCTTCGAGGGGCGCGCGCGCCCGGCCACCATCGGCAAGGGCGTCGCCGTGCCGGACGCGTTCTTCAAGGTCGCCGTGGTCCTCGAGCCGGGGCAGGGGCCGGACGACATCGGGCCGGCGACGCGCGTCATCGCGGCGGTGATGCCGAACGAGGCGGGGATCCTGGAGCAGGGCTGGGGGCAGTACCGCACGACGGTGGACGAGATCGAGCGGCGCGCGGGCTACGATTTCCTGACCGCCCTGCCCGAGGCGGTGCAGCGCGCGCTCGAGGCGCGCACCGACGACGGGCCCGTAGGCGGCCGCTGAGCGGCGCGATCAGGTCTCGACGACCCTGGTCTTCAGCCCGAGCCACGCGCCCGACGGGTGGCGGCCGACGACGTAGGCGTCGATGTCCACGCGCCCCACGCGGTAGACGCGGAGATCGGTCAGGTGGCGCTCGAGGAGCTCCGCGAGCTCCTGGTACCGCCCGGCGTCGGCCTGCGCCGCGTCGCCGGCCTCGGCGGGGGGATCGAGGACGGGCGCGAAGAAGTCGTCGAGGGTCGTGACCTCGACCGGCGCCTCGGCGGCGAGGCCCTCGGCCGCGCGGAGCGCGGCCGGCGTCGACGCGTCCCCGCGCGACAGGAACGGCTCCAGCGGGTGATCGGACTCGCTGGGGAAGAGCAGGCTCTGCGCGGCCTCCCCCAGGGAGGCGAGGATCTCTTCGGGCGACGCGGAAGGGGCCTGCATGCGGATCTCCGGAGGGCGGCGCGGCGAGGGCGGGCTCGCCGCGGGGGTCATTCTACCGTGAAGCCGAAGGCGTACGGCGCCTGCATCGGCACGCCGTCCGCGCCGAGCGCGCTCCTCACGTCGGAGACCACCACCTCGTAGGCGCCCGGCGCGAGCGGCTCGGCCGGCGTGAAGACCAGGCGGCCCGGCGCGGCCTCGACCACGGCGCCCGCGACCGGCTCGCCGTCGCGCGCCACCTGCACCGAGCCCTCGTAGCCGCCCGCGCCCTGCGGATCGACGTCGCCCGAGAAGCCGACCTCGATCGCGGGCGCCGCCGCGACGACGTCGCCGTCCGCGGGCGCCGTGCCGGACACGAGCGGATCCCGCCAGGAGCGGACCCCCTTGTCGATGTCGGGGAGCGCGCCGTCGTCCCACGCCGTGGAGGTGTTGTCGACGACCTGGGGGCCGCCGCCGAGCGGGATCGACACGGCGCGGTTCCTGACCCCGGTGATGCTCCCCCACCACTCCACGCGATCCCAGGTGCCGCGCGCGTACTTGTACTGGAGCTCGGTCCCCTCGGGGATCTCGACCGTGGTTTCCCAGATCCCGCCGCCCACGCGCGCCATCGGCACGAGGCCCGGGTTCCACGGGCCGAGCGCGTCGATGTTGCCGGGCACGTAGATCGTGTCCAGCGCGGGCGTCTCCGGCGGGGCCCAGACGCGGAACGTGACGGCCACCCGGCGGGGCGTCGCCGCCTGCACGATCTCGTTCGACGCCGGCGACTCGGCGCCGTCCGCGTGCACGGCGCGGACGATGTAGAAGTAGGTCTGGTCGGCGGTCAGCCCTGCGTCCGTGAACGTCGTGAGCGCGCCGTCCACCTCGGCGTGCGGGGCGTCGCCGTAGAGCCCGCCGGGGAGGTGCCGGTAGACGCGGTACGCGACCGCCCCGGGCACCGCCCCCCAGGCCAGGTCGATCGAGGCGGCGCTCGCGCCCGTGACGCGCAGGTCGGCCGGCGCCTGGGGCGCCTCGTCCCGCGGGATCACCGTCACGGTCACCGGCGCGGCGTCGCCCACGGCCACGCTGACCGGCCCGCGCCCGGAGAGCCGGATCTCGAAGACCACCGTCGCCGTCGCGTCGGCGTTGATCCGGAGGAAGCGCGCGTCGACCGGCGCGCCGCCCACGATGAGGCCGACCGTGTCGCCGCCGACGAGGTTGCCCAGGTTGGTCACCTCGGCGGTCACCGCGACGACGTCGCCCTCCACGGCCACCGCCGGCAGCGCCACGTCCTCGACCACGTAGCGCGGCTCCCGGTAGTCCTCGAGGCTCGCCGTGTCCTCGGCGGTCGCCGGGCGGAGGCGGACCGCCTGGCCGCCGCCGGCCTCCATGGCCGCGACGAGCGTGTCGGCGGGCCTGACCAGGAACCGGCTCCGGGCGACAAGGGTCGGGTTCGTGTCGTAGTCGGCCTCGGCGTCGTCCGTGTAGGTCTCGGCGACGAACAGGCCCTCACCGAGGAAGTCGAGCGGGATCCGGAGCGCGCGCGGGGCGCTGTCCGTGCCGCTCCCGAGGTACCAGTCGCCCCCGCTCCGGCGCGCGACGGTCGTGTGCTCGCCGATCGCGGCGTTCAGCACGCGGGTCTCGTCCCAGGTCACCGGCACCTGCTCGATGAAGGCGAGCTCGGGCTGCCCCTCGTAGTGCTCGGGGACGTCGGTCACCATCTGGAGCCCGCTGAGCAGGATGACGTAGAGGGCGAGCTGGTGCGCGCGCGTCGTGTGCACCCGGGCGGGCGGGTTCCCGGCGAAGGGGCTCTCGGGGATCTTCTCCGGCGCCCAGAGGACGTCGAAGATGCCTGGGTTGTAGTCGACCGGGCCCCCGAGCATGCGGGTGAAGGGCACGGTCAGCGTGTGCGAGGCGGGGTTGCCGTCGCTCCAGGCCTCGTACTCCATGCCGCGCACCCCCTCGCGGCTCATGAAGTTGGGATACGTGCGCTCCTCCCCGGTCGGCTTGATGGGCTCGTGCGCGTTGACCATGATCTCGTGATCCGCGGCCCGCCTCGCCACCTCGGCGTAATGGTTCACCATCCGCTGGCTGTAGTGGTGATGGCCCGGGATGCTCCCGACGTATCCTGTCTTGATGG
Organism: Sorangium sp. So ce836; assembly: GCF_028553905.1. Taxonomy (NCBI): domain Bacteria; kingdom Pseudomonadati; phylum Myxococcota; order Polyangiales; family Polyangiaceae; genus Sorangium; species Sorangium sp. So ce836. The sequence continues at coordinate 3,241,724 of NZ_CP102233.1, forward strand.
CGTGGATGCCGAGCGACTCGTAGAGCCCGAACGCGTCGTCCAGCTGGGCCTCGAAGCCGTCGACGTTGGCGCCGGTCTCCATGTGCGCGACGAACCCGACGCCGCGCGCCGCCCCGTACGCGACGACCTCCTCGAGGTCGAAGCGGTCGTTCGACGCGGTGTAATCCATGTCGGTCCAGCTGCCGTCCCAGCCCTGGTTCCAGCCCTCGACGAGGACGTACGGGATGCCGTGCTCGCCCGCGAAGTCCATGTAGCGCTGCGTGTTCTCGGTCGTGGCGCCGACGTGCTCGCCCGGCTCCCAGGTCGACAGGCCCTTGTGGATCTCCCACCAGACGCCCATGTACTTGCCCGGCCGCAGCCACGACAGGTCGCCGTCGCAGATGGCGCACGGGTCGTTGAGGTTGAGGATCATGTGCGACTCCAGGAGGCGCCCGGCGCCGGTGCCGATGGTCAGGGTGCGCCACGGCGTCTCGAAGGGCAGCGTGATCCGCGCCTTGACGGCGGAGCTCCCCGCGCCGCTCTGCGCCGGCACGAGCGCGCTCCGGAACGCGTGGGGGGCGCCCGGGAGCGCCTCCAGGGTCATGGCGGCGTAATCGTCGAGATCGGCCTCGTGCACGGCCACGTAGAGGTCCTCCGCCAGCTGGACCGTCATGGGCGTATTGGCGTTCTCGACCGCGCTGAGCGCGCCGCGGTTGTACAGGGACTCGTCGCCCTCGAAGTCCGCGCGCGTCCACCAGGCGGTGCCGTCCGAGGCGAAGCGAAACTCGGTGTCCTCCGAGGTGACGGCGAGCTCGCCGAGGCCCTCCTGCGCGGGGATGACGTACCGGAGGCCCAGCCCGTCGTCGAAGACGCGGAACACGACGTCGAGGCGCATCGCCGGCGCGCTCGACGCCAGGTGAACCGTGAGCTCGTTGTAATGGTCACGGACCTCGGAGGCGGCGCCCCACACCGGATTCCAGGTCGAGTCCACGGCCCGCCGATCGGCGCCGGTGACGCGCGCGCCGCGGCCGAGCGGCCCGAGATCGCCGAGGGCGAGGCCGAGCGCGGAGTCGGCGAGGATGGCCCTGCCCGCGCGCTCGACCGAATAGACGGGGACTCCGCCGTGGACGTCGAACGTCACGACGATCTCGCCGCCGGGAGACGTCACGCGATGCGCGTCGCCCGGCTCCCCGCCGCCCTCGCCGCCGAGGCCACCGCTGCCGCCGAGACCACCGCTGCCGCCAAGGCCACCGCTGCCGCCGAGACCACCTCTGCCTCCGGCACCGCCGTCGCCGCCGAGGCCACCGCTGCCGCCGGCGCCGCCGAGGCCACCGCTGCCCCCACGGCCGCCCTCGCCGCCCCGGCCGCCGCCGCCTGCCTGGCCGCCGCCAAAGCCACCCTCGCCGCCAACGCCGCCGCTGCCCCCCTGGCTGCCGCCAAAGCCACCATCGCCGCCGAGACCGCCTCCGCCGGCGCTCTGTCCGCCCCCGGTGCCGCTCGGTTGATTGTGCTCGTCATCACCACAACCCGCCACCAGGGGGACGAGCGACGCAACCAGGCCGAGCCAGGCGACCCGAGTGCGAATCCTTTTCGCGATCGTTGCGCATTCGATGGTCATGGGCGTGCTTCCGCCATGGCCCACCTCCCCGGCGGCGTCAATCGCGAGCCGTCCGCTGAGTCGATGGTAACCTATCGAAATTAAACGGTTTTTCTCGGTAAGTACCCGGGCGGCGCCCTGGAGCGCCGGTTGCGCTTGACATCTCAGGAAGGTTTCGATTCCGCTTCGTCCCGCGCCGTCACCGCGTGACGCAACGCTCCTCGTCCGCGGCTTGCGGCACGGGAGAATCCGCTTGCTCCCGGAGCTTCGGCGATGGTACCGGGACGCGCCCGCCCTGGGGATCCGATCCACCCTTCCGCTTTCCGCCCTCGCGTTGCATGCTCAGCGCAACCCGAGCAAGGAACAAGGATTCAAGGTGCCATGTCCAAGATGAAGCTCAAGCCCGGCGTGATCACTGGTTCCGCTCTTCAGGAGCTGTTCGAGTACATGAAGAGCGTCGAGTGCGCGCTGCCGGCCGTGAACGTGATCGGCTCGCACAGCACGGTCGCCGCCCTCCAGGCGGCCCGGGAGGCCAAGAGCCCCGTCATCGTCCAGTTCTCGAACGGCGGCGCCCACTTCTTCGCCGGCAAGTTCCTGGACAACAAGGGCGAGAAGGCCGCCATCGCGGGCGCGATCGCGGGCGCCCACTACGTGCGGAACCTGGCCGAGGCCTACGGCGTGCCGGTCGTCCTGCACACGGACCACGCCGCGAAGAAGCTCCTCCCGTGGATCGACGGCATGCTCGAGCACGGCAAGAAGTTCTTCGAGAAGAACGGAGAGCCCCTGTTCTCCTCGCACATGCTCGACCTCTCCGAGGAGCCGCTCCACGAGAACCTCGAGATCTGCCAGAAGTACCTGCGGCAGATGGCCGCCATCAAGATGACCCTCGAGATCGAGCTCGGCGTCACGGGCGGCGAGGAGGACGGCGTCGACAACAGCGGCATCGACAACGCCAAGCTGTACACCCAGCCGGCCGAGGTCCTCGCGGCCTACGACGCGCTGAAGCCGATCGGCAACTTCACGGTCGCCGCGTCGTTCGGCAACACGCACGGCGTCTACAAGCCGGGCAACGTGCAGCTCCGGCCGCCCATCCTGAAGAACTCCCAGGACGCGATCCAGAAGGAGCGCAAGACGGGCGCGAAGCCGGTCGACTTCGTGTTCCACGGCGGCTCCGGCTCGTCGCGCGAGGAGATCCGCGAGGCGGTGTCCTACGGTGTCATCAAGATGAACATCGACACGGACACGCAGTGGGCCTTCACGCAGCCCATCAAGAAGTACATGGATGACAAGGGCGCTTACCTGAAGTCGCAGCTCGGCAACCCCGAGGGCGATGACAAGCCCAACAAGAAGTACATCGACCCGCGGGGCTGGCTCCACCTCGGCGAGAAGGGCGTGGCCGCGCGCCTCGTCGAGGCGTTCAAGGACCTGAACTCGTTCGACAAGTTCGAGTTCTGATCCGCGGCGGCGAGGGGCCCCGCCCACCCGGGCGGGGCCCGAGCCGCCCGGGCCGCCGGCGGATCGCCGAGCGAGCCCCGGCGAGGCGGGCCTGCATGCAAGTCGCTCGTTGCGCGCCGGGGTCGGTGCGGCCTCGGCGTGCGCGTCGCGAGAGAGCGCTGGTTCCGGCGGCGCTGCCGGTCGTCTGCGGGCTCAGGAGGGCGACGGGTGCGCCTCGCGCAGCGAGCGGACGGCTCCGGCGGGGGCGGTGCGGCGGCGGGGCAGCCGGGAGAGCGGCAGACCGAGGAGGCCGAGGGCGGTGAGCTCGATCCCGAGCGCGGGGAGGAAGGACGACCCCGCGAGCTCGCTGACGACGAGCTGCACGAGGACGAGCGGGGCCGCGATCGAGACGAGCGTTGTCCGGTACGGGATGCCGTGCAGCAGGGCGAGCAGCACGCCGACGATCCCGACGGTCAGGCACCCGTCGGTGGCGGGGAGCAGGGCCAGCGCGCCCGGGGTGCGCAGCGCGACGCGGATCCACAGGAGGGCGCCGCTGCCGAGGAGGAGGAGCGCGATCGGCAGATTGCCAGAGGAGCGGGTCGTGATCGTCTGGGTCTGGAAAGCCATGATCACCGGCCGAGAGCACGCCATGTGCCCATGACGGGTCGCGGGCGAAGGCGGCTGCCCGCGCGCGGGGAGATGCACGGATTGCGCGTCGGCGCATGCCGTGCGCGTCAGGGCGCCGGAGGGCCCGGCGGGTCGCCGGGGTCGGCGCGCTCGCCGCTGCGGGCGGGATCGACGGGCGAGGGGCCGCTGCGGGCGGGATCGACGGGCGACGGGCCGCTGCGCGCGGGATCGATGGGCGAGAGGCGGATGCCCAGGTTGAGGAGCTTCACGCAGTCCTGATCGCACGCGGGCTGCACGCCGGGTAACCGCGAGCACCGCGCGACCTCGACGAACTCCCCCGAGCGCCCGTCGGCGATCAGCCGGCACCGCACCGGGGTGCCGGTCCGCGGGCAGACGAGGGTGACGTCCGAGGCGCGGTAATGCCGCCGGGCGAGCAGGCGTCTCGCCGCGACGACCACCGCCCCAACGCCGCCGGCAGCCGCCAGCAGCACGATCAGCCAGTCTGCTGCCATCGTGACCCCTCCGAAACGCTGCGTGTCCAACGCAGCAAGCGGCACGCCATCGGGAGCGCCGGCGTGAGGGCCCAGGCACGGCGAGCAGCGCTCCCTCGCCGGTGCACGCCGTGCGCCCTCCAGCGCAGGGCGTGCGCCACGGCGCGAGGACCGAGCCGCTCGGCCCGCCGGCTGCGCACCCGCGGGTCGGAGGAGCGGGGCGGAGGCACGCGGGATCCACGGCAGGAGGCGAGATCGGGTACGGTCCGGACGGCTCGTCGCGCCCGTGCCGCGGCGCGCCCTCGCGCGGATCGTCGATTGCAAAACCCCTTTCATCGGCCGAGGGCCGCCGGAGGAGGGCACGATGACCTGTCGTCTGGATGCACCGGAGAAGCTGGCGTGGCTCGAGATCGAGGGGGGCGGCGTGGAGCCACAAGAGGTGCGCTGCCCGAGGCGAGAGGAGACGATCGACGTGCGGGCGTGCCTGGCGTGCGAGCGCTACGCGACGCTCGCGATCCATCCGAGCGGGAAGAAGATCTACGTCGTGTGCGAGCCGCTCGACGACGCGCCGGACGAACGCGCGTAGCGGCGCGAGGCGCGCCGGCGGAGCCGGACGGGCGGTGCAGCGCACCTTGAACGCCCGGCGAGGACGTGCGAAAGCCTGTCGAGCCACGAAGGCGTCCGGAGAGCGTCGCGATGACCCCTCGCCCCAAGCCCACCCGCTCGGCCTGCTTCCAGCCGGACAACTACGTCGATCTGGCGCTGTTCACGAACCGGGAGGAGCTCCTCAGCGACTTGGTGGAGAGGCTGAAGAGCGTCCTGGAGCCGGGTGGGCCGGGGCAGGCGAGGATCCTGGTTCGCGGGCATCGCGGGGTCGGAAAGTCGATCCTGACCCGCAAGGCGCTCGACACGGTCATCTCGTCGCCCGGCGCGCTCCGGGTCATCGTGGACGGCGCCCAGACAGGCCACGGCCCTGACGCCGTTCTCAAGCGCATCGCCGCCGACCTCGGCCGCGAAGCCACGGAGAACGCGAACGACTCGGCGCTGCAGAAGGGCGCGGAGCTGCTCCAGCGCTTCGCCGCGCTCACCAAGGTCAGCGTCAAGGAGGTTCGCCAGTGGTCGCGCAACATCCAGCTCGGCGCTGCGGTGAAGTCGAAGCTCGTCGAGAGCGTGCAGGTCGAGTTCGGCATCAGCGGCGCCGCCGGCCGGGTCCGGACCGTCGAGGAGTCGTACGAGCGCGCGGTCGACGCCGATTTCCTTCGAGATAAGGTGCAGGACTTCCTCAGCGATTGCCGGGCCGCCGGGGAGCACGTGGTCCTCTTCGTCGACAACCTCGATCAGGTCGGTTACGCCGAGATCGAGGAGGACGTGCGTCGGGTCACCGACCTGGCGAAGGCCATCCTCGGCTTCCGGGACTGCGTGGTCGTCGCGAACCTCCGGACCGAGTTCGTGTCTGCGGACCTGCGCAAGCTGTACTCGAACGAGGTCGTCGTGAAAGGTCTGGAGCCCGAGGAGCTCCTCCGGATCGCGAAGACGCGGATGGGCACGGCGGGCCCCGACAAGCGCCTGGCCCTCAAGGAAGCCGGATTCGAGAAGCTGGCGGCGACGCTCGCCTCGTGGACCACGAACGCCTGGGGGTATCTCTCGTGGCTCGCGGACCTCGACTACGAGCGGATCGACTTCCCGCCCGATGACGGGGATCGCCTGCGCGAGGCCCTGCTCCGGATCGCGGAGAATCGGTTTGCCGGGCTGCGCGGCGAGGAGATCCGCCGCGTCGCGGCGGCGTTCAAGCACGCGCCGCACCAGTTCCTCACCGGCGTCGAGCTCGACACGCACGGCGTGACGCAGGAGCTCCGCGAGCGCGCGCTCCGGTACGGCGCTCTGGTCCCCGACTGGCTGCTCAGCCCGGATCGCTACATGCTCTCGCCCGGGCTCCACTTCCTCTGCGAGCACGCGGCCGGTCAGGCTCCCTGAGGAGGCCGCGTGCGCCTGTTCGCCGGCGATCACTTCCCGCGCCTCGCCGTCCAGAGCGGTGATCTGCCGCGGCCGTGGGTGATGCCGCTCGGGCTTCCGCGCGCGCATCGCGACCGCCTCGCGGGGCTGCTCGCGCAGGCGCTGCGCGCGCTCGAGCCGGATTTGAGGCTGATTCAGCTCCGCTGGGCGGAGCGGCACGCCCTGCTCTCCGGCCGGATCAACCTGCCGAGCTCGGTGCTCGTGTGGTGGCGTATCGACGCGGTGCCGGTGGTGGATCCGCAAACGGTCGTCATCGACGGCAGCAAGATGACGCCGGGGCTCACGCTGTACGACTTCGATCAGGAGGTCAGCCTGCCGGCGGAGGCGTGGCTCGGTCCGCTGAAGATGGGGGTGCTCCACCGTATCCTCGATCGGCTGCTCGATGAGCGGCCGGTGGGGACGTACGAGGAGGTCGCTGATGCGGTTCGCGAGCTCTCGGCCAGGCTGGTTAGCCCGATCGATCTCGTGGACGCCGCCGAGGCGATGGTCGAGGTCGAGGCGCAGGGCGAGGGGCTCGACGCCGCGAAGGCAGAAGCCGTGGGCCGCGTGATTGCGGGACGGTTCACGACGGGCGTCGTCGAGAGCGCCATCCGCGCGCTCGTCGCCGTCGGGCGAGACGAGGCGCTCGGCGACGAGGAGCATGAGGCGCTGCGCAAGGCCGGGCTCGCGGACCGGGGAGGGGTGGTCCCGCTCCTCGATGTGCTCCGAAACGAGGAGAACCTCAGGCGGGCGCTCCTGCAGGTCGTTGCGCATCGGCGGTCCGAGGGGAGTATCGCGGAGCTGCCGTCGGGACTGTTCCCTGAAGAGCGGATGCCGTCCGTACGAGCGGGCGTGGACCTAGCGCCTCCTCAGACGCTGAGCACGAGCAGCGAGCGCTTCTCCAGCCTGCCCGAACCCCAGGCCAAGATCATCCGTCAGGCGCGGGAGTTGATCCATCGCGGCGATACTGAGACGGGCGTCCGAGTCCTGCTCCGAGCTCTCCAGCAGCGCGAGGACATCGCCTGGGCGAGCGACGACCTGCTGGCGGCTGCGCTACTCCTGATCGAGGTAGTGACGCAAGATGACGTCAGCCATGGGGAGAACATGGATGTAGCGTCCGTTGAGCGGCTTGCGGCGCTCTACGACGCGGCAATCGACTTGCTCGAGCGTTCCGGCGCTGCCCCGACGGCTACCGTGAACGCTCTTCATGGCGCAGCATTCACCCGCGTCCTGCTTCATCGATTGCACGAAGCAGCGGCGCTGCTCGAGCGAGGGCGCTCGCTGGCGGTGGCATGCGGCTATCGAGCGGGCCTTGCTTTCTGTCTGAGCAGCCTCGCTATGGTGACACTTACGATGGGGCGCGCAAATGAGGCAATGGATCTCGCCGAAGAGGCCGCGACACAATTTGGCGCCCTCGGGATGCGAGTTTCGGAGTGTACGGCGCTGAAAATCGTCGGTGATGCCCGGATGGAGCTCCATGAAACCGAGGGAGCGCGGGCGGCGTATGAGCAGGCGCTGGCCGCTCTTGGAGACGCCAAGGAGCCGGTGATCAGGGGCACCGTCCTCCTTTCCCTCGGACGGCTGTGGAAGATCGAAGGCAGCTTCAAGAGTGCGCGTCAGGTGTTCGAGGACGCTCTGTCGTTGTTCCGGGAGCACAAATCTCGAAAGAACGAGGCAGCTGCCCATGAGGCGCTGGGGGAGCTCTCGCTGAGCCGGAGCGAGCCGCTCCGGGCTCGAGAGGCCTATGAAGAGGCGGTTCCACTCTACCACGAGCTCGGCGACCGCCTCGGCGAGTTGAGAGCGCTTGCCCGCCTCGCCGATGTGCACGCATCGATGAACGCTCTGGCGCATGCGGGCGACACCTACGACGCGGCCGTGGAACTCGCGCGCGATCTCGGAAACCGCTCGTGGGAAGCCTCGCTGCTCTTCAAACGTGCCGGCGTGCGCGACCGGAGCGGAGACCGAGAGGGGGCCTTGCGGGAGTACGAAGAGGCGCTGCACGTATACGAAGAGACGGGGGACCTCGCAGCCCAGGCGCGCACGATAAAGGCGCTCGCCGACGTCGAGCTCCGCCTCGAAGGCCACCCTGGCAGTCTGGAAAAGGCCGCTCGCTGGTACGAACTGGCGGTGGCTCGCGGCCGTGAGGCGGATGACCCTGCGGGGCTGGGCGAATCTCTTTGTTTTCTGGGTTTAATACGGTATTTGCAGGGGCGAACTGATGACGCGAAGGTGGCGCTGGCGGAGGCTCTTGCGATAGCGCGAGCGAATGGGAACGAGGAGATTGAAGCTCGGGCGAAGTCAGTGAGCGAGAAGCTGCGCTTGAGCGAGAAGCCCGCTCACGGCCTCCCGCCCTCGACGTAGGCCCGCGCGCGACGCGGGCGCCTCAGATCGCGCATCTTCTCCAGCTCGAAGAACCCCGCGAACGCGATCCCGAGCAGCGGATAGGGGAACAGGATCGCCATGGTCAGCAGCACGCCGAGGTGGAAGAGCCACGCGGCGCCGCAGAAGACGACCGCGATGCGCCGGCTGAACAGGGCGAGCGGCGCGCCGAGCTCCATCGCCAGGCTCCCGAGCGCGAGCGGCGGGAACAGGAACCGGTAGCGGACCAGCGCGCCGCCGAGCGGGGAGTGCGTGTCGCCGAGCGCGATCTTCCGCACGTTGTCGTAAGCGATGTAGTTGCGGAGGATGTCGCTGAACGCCCAGTCGAGGCCGCTGTTCCGGAGCTTGGTCACCCCCGCGATGAAGTACGAAGCCACCGTGATCGCGCAGAACAGCCGGATCGGCCAGCCATAGCGGCCGTCCGGCGCCGGCGGGGCGGCGCCCGCGCGCCGCGCGGCCCGCGCGTCGAGCGAGAGCGCGTCGGCCGACGCCCCGAGGCTCAGCGCGATGACGTGGAGCACGAGCAGGTTCTCGGTGTGGAACACCATGCCCCAGGAGTTCCGGTAGGTCAGGACCCAGAGCAGCAGCGCGCCGAAGAGCGGGCCGGCGACGCGGAACCGATAGCCGGCCACGAAGGCCGCGCCGGCCGCGATCGCCGCGCCGATCAGGCCCCGCACCGCCCAGAGAGGGAGCGGCGCGGACAGCACCGAGACCACGCCGATCGGCCGGAAGCCCTCCGGCGGCAGGTGGCCCACCCGCTGGAGGTGCACCGCGCGGACGCAGAGGTACACGAGGGCGAAGGCGCCGACGAGGAGCCGCAAGAGCGCGAGCCGCTCGGCGGGCGCCTCGGCGAAGAAGGCGCGGTCGAGCCGGTCGAGGAGCCGCCTCATCGCGCGCGCACCTTGCAGGTCGCGTGGAGCTTCGAGTCGACCGGGGTCTCGTGCCCATCGAAGAACGCCACGGCGTCGAAGGTGTCGGTCCGGATCTCGACCGCGACGACGTCGGCGTAGCGATCGTCCTCCGCGACGCGCGCCGCGACGCCGCGGCACAGGGCGCGCGCCGCGCGGGCGCCCTGGCGGATGCTCTGCGCCAGCGTGGCCTTGGCCTGCAGCACCTCCTCGCTGCCCACGAGGCGCGGCGGGATCGGCCGCCGCTCGCCCCGGGAGTCCACGCCGACGGCGCGCTCCACCGTGGTGCGCGCGTCGTGGCGACCCCACGAGAACATCGGGTAGGTCGACAGCGGGAAGCTGTCGACCGGAGGCCGGCGGAACAGCGGGGCGAGCATGAGGAGCACGAGCCCCGCGGTCACGCCGTACGCGTAGCCCCTGCGCTCGACCAGCCGCGGGCCGCCGCCCGGGCGCGCGCCGCCGCTCACGGCGCCCGCGCTCACAGCGGCCCCGCCGCCGGCGCGCTCCGCCCCGGCACGAGCCCCAGCATCCGACCCCCGTGGCCGAGCGCGGCCCAGGCGTGCTGCACGTAGTCGATGCGGATCCGGGGAGACGCCATGCTCTCGCTGAAGCCCCCCTCGATGACCACGTCGCGGCTGCAGGCGAAGCACGTCGCCGGCGACCACTGCTGCCGCACCAGGAACCCGAGCACCCGCTCCATGAGCGCCCGCTCCCGCGCGAGATCCTCGCCGCGCGCCTCCTTCACCGCCATCGCCCCGGCCAGCGCCTCGCCGAACCCGGCCGTCGACGTGTTGTGCGGCGGCAGCACGTTGCCGAACCCGTACCCGCCCACGAGATCGGGCGCCACGTCGCTGTCCTCGTCGAGCACGAGCCGCGACTTGAACGCCACGTAATCGAGGCAGAACCGCTCGTAGTCGTCCCGGCGGTGGCGGCCGAGCGCCGCGCGCGCCGCGAGGCAGTGCCAGTTCTCTTCCATGTACACGAAATCACTGGCGAAATGGTCCCAGTAGCGGTTCGCGTAGTAGTCCATGGCCCGGTCGACGGCGGCGCGCACCTCGGCCGCGGGCGGGAGCTCGGGCCGTGGCTCGCGGGCGGCGAGCGCCTCGAGCAGCGTGAGCGCGAGCACCGACTGGCCGCCCTCGTAGAGCTGCGTCGGGCCCAGGATCGGCGCGACGCGCGCGAGGTCGAGCTGCGGCGCGAAGCCGCCGTCGTCCCGCTGCGTCGCGAGCACCATGCGGGCGAGCCGCCCGATGAGCGCGTCGTGCGTGTCGCCGACGACGTCTCGGCACGAGAGGAACGCGACGAGGCTGAGCGCCGTGGGGTTGAGGCTCGCGACCATCCCGGGGCTGTCCGCGGGGTAGACGAGCGCGCCGATGGCGCCGCCCTCGCCGCCCTTGCGCTCCAGCTTCGCGAGCAGCCCGAGCGAGCGCTGCACCACCTTCCTGAGCTCCGGCCGCACCGGCGCGCCGCCCTCGCCGCCCCCGAGCTCGCACAGGGCGAGGGTGGTGCCGGCCTGGCGCGCGATCGAGAACCCGTCGAACGAGGCGCGCCCGGTGAACGGGTCGACGATGTAGCGGAACATGCCGTCCTTCCGCTGCGCGCCGAGGATGTAGCGCTGGGCCGCGGCCGCGGCCCGCTGGGCGGTCGCCTCGGTGAGCGGGACCGACGGCTCGCCGATCCGGGACAGGAGGTGGAGCGCGCCCTCGGCGTCGACGGCGTAGCTCAGCGTCTCGATCCGCGCGAGGCCGCTGCGCAGCGCGGCGTCGTCGGGGCCTCCGGGGCCGCGGCCGCCGGGCGGCTCGGGCTCGCCGAGGGCGCGGCGCAGGACCGCGAGGTCGACGCCGAAGCGGAAGTCGGGGACGCCGGCGAGCGGCGCGTTCGTGTTGAAGGCGTCCATCGCGATGAGCTGCCACGGCATGAGGCACCGCTCCGCGAGGCAGAGGCCGTCGAGCCCGGGGCGGAGCGAGAGGCCGACGAGGCCCGGCCCCGGCGAGGCGAGCGGCTGCACGGCCGAGATCACGTCGAGCTTGAGGGGGCCGCGCAGCGCGTCGGCGAGCGCGCCGCGCAGCGCCGCGGCGAGGTCGTCGCCGGGCGCGGGCTGGAGGCAGCGGGTGGCGGCGGCGGCGCGCTCGGGGGCCTCCGCGCGGGCGAGGTGGGTGACGACGAGGGTGGGCCGGCCGGGCTCCGGGGGAGCGGCGCACGCGGCCGGCGCGGTGGTCATGAGCGACGGCGCCTTGGCCGGCGGCGCGGGGAGGGCGTCGAAGGACGAGAGCGCCTCGCGCAGCGCCGCCCCGGTGCGCGACGGCGCGCCGCCCGGCACGGGCAGGACGTCGGCCTTGGCGACGCGGTGGCGGAGGAGCAGCGAGAGCGCGGCGAGGAGGGCGAGCGCGGCGAGCGCGGCGAGCGCGGGCGTGGGCCGGCGCTCCGGGCGGAGCAGGCGGAGGCCGCCGGTCGAGGCGACGCCCCAGCAGGCGAACGGCAGCGTGAGGAGCGCGACGACCGCCCAGACCGCGAGCAGCGCCGCGGCGATGCCGGTGCCGAGGCCGCGGTTCAGCGAGGCGACGTAGACGGCCGAGGAGAGGAGCCCGTAGCTCAGGAAGGCGAGGTAGCCGAGCGAGGCGAAGGACGCCGCGCGGAAGGCGCGCGGCGCGAGGGGGTGGGGGAGGAGCGAGAGCGCGGCGGTCGCGGCGTGGAGCAGCGCGAGCGCGGCGGTGGCCACGGCGAAGAGCGTCCACGGCCGGAAGGGGAGGGAGAACGCGGCCCAGGCGAAGACGGGGGCGTGGAGGGCGCTGAGGAGCCCGACGGCCCAGCGGCGGGGCGGGGAGGACGCGACGGCGGCGCCGCGGGCGGCGGGCGCGGGGGCCTCCGCGATGGGGGCGGCCGGGGGGGCGCTGTCGGGGAGCGGGTCCGAGGGCGCGGGGGGGTCGGTGTCGGGCGCCTGCATGGTGCGGCGACGCTTAACATGATGCCGGTCGAGGACCCCGGGATTCGAGGCGCTCCGGGGCTCGACGCCGGTGGCCCCCGGCGTCGAGGCGCCCGGGGCCCTGCGTGGCGCGGTTCGGGGTCGACCCGCCGATGTGGCCTGAGAATGCAAAGGCGCGGTGGCACAGAAGGCGCATGGCGTTGTCCGACAATGCGCTCGCAGGTCCCACGGAGTGGACCGATCGGCCGACGATCTGGCTCGACCCGTTCGCTGCGCGACGCCCCCGCGATGGATGGAGAGTTCGCGGATTTTTACACATGGAACCGTGACATGTCATGTGACATGTCACGCATGCAGCCCGAGATGTCACGGTAGATCGCGCTGCGCTCGTGCAGGGCAGAGCGCGTATCGCGCGCAGAATCGCTGCATCGCCTCGAGCCTGCCAGGTGGCACGAGATCTGTATGGCGCCCGCGCGGGGCAACGGCTCAGCTTCATGGGCCCGGCATCCGTGATGCCGGCGCTCGATCGCCTGCTCTCCGCGCGTGTGCGTCGAGAGGGCATGGCTCGCAGGAGACATTCCATGAGATCGGTACGACTTTCGGTGTTGGTCGGCTGCGCTTCGGTTCTCATCGCCACGGCCGGGTGCGGCCTGCCGCCGGCGGACGACGGCGCGCTCGCCGGCGACGAGCACGTCGCGAGCTCTCAGCACGCGCTGAACTACGGGTGGAGCGCCGCCTTCGGCAATACGAACTGGGATTACGCCAGAGGTGTCGGGGTGGACAGCTCGGGCAACATGATCTTCGCGGGGACGCTCGGCGGCACCGTCGACCTAGGCGCCGGGCCGGTGAGCGGCGGGAGCACCGACATCTTCGTCGCGAAGGTCACCAGCGCAGGCGGCTACGTCTGGAGCCAGCGCATCTCCAGCACCGGTTCCGGCGGCATCCAGGACATCGCGGTGGACAGCTCCGACAACGTGCTCATCGCCGGTACGTTCTCGAACTCCATCAACTTCGGCGGCCCGACGCTGACCAGCGCCGGGTGGACCGACGTCTTCCTGGCGAAGTTCGACAGCTCGGGCAATCACGTCTGGAGCCAGAGCTTCGGCAACGGGAACTATGACAACGTGAGCAGCGTCGCGACCGACAGCTCCGGGAACGTGATCATCACGGGGTACTTCTCGGACACCGTGAGCTTCGGTGGCACGCCGCTGGTCAGCGCGGGGAGCACGGATATCTTCGTGGCAAAGTTCGACAGCTCCGGCAATCACGTCTGGAGTCAGAGCTTCGGCAGCGCCAGCGCGGAGAATGGGAACGGCGTCGCCGCGGATTCGGCGGGGAACGTGCTCGTCACCGGGGAGAAGCAGGGTACGGTGGACTTCGGCGACGGGCCGCTCGCCTCGAATGGATACTCGGACATCTTCCTCGTGAAGCTCAGCAGCGCGGGCGCTCATCTCTGGAGCAAGTCGATCGGCGACACGTACGACGACTTTGCTCAGGACGTCGCCGTGGATGGAGAGGACAACGTCATCATCACGGGAGGCTTTTCTGGCACGGTGGACTTCGGCGGCGGGCCGCATAGCAGCATCAACCTCATCGACGGCTTCGTGACCAAGTACGACGACGCAGGCAATTATCTCTGGGCCAACTCCTTCACGAGCTACGGAACGTCGGCCGGCTACCGCGTCACGACGGACGCGGACGGGAACGTCTTTACCGCGGGGGCCTTCACCGGGGTCCTCTGGTTCCCCGGTTATCCCGACACGGAGAACGTCGGCGGCTGGTTCGTCATGCAGCTCAACGATGCGGGTGACACCCTGACATGGCTCAAGGCCTTCGATGCGACGCAGATCCACATGGACACGGACGCAGCCGGGAGCCTGTTCGTCGGCGGCGGCTTCCAGTGGGGCACCAATCTCGGGGGCGGCTACCTGAGCAACGCGGGGAACTCGGATATCTACATCGGCAAGTTCACCCCCTGACGGCTGCTCGCGCCCCCGCGACGCGCGGGAGCGCGGGGGCCGGCCGGCAGGTTGTCCGCCGGGGAGGCCCGGCGCCGTCGCGACGCGCGGGGCATCGGACGCTGCATGACCGACCAGGGAAGAGGCGCCGCGCTCGCCGGCTCAGCCGAAGGCCTCGGCGACGACGCGGGCGACGTCGGCGTGCGCGGCGTTCCGCGCGTCGGCGCTCGCCGACGGCGCGTCGACGAAGCACGCGATCACGATCGGGGCGCGCGACGGGCGCCACGCGACCGCGACGTCGTTCGCGATGCCCATGCCGGTCCCGGTCTTGTCGCCGACGATCCAGTCCTTCGGCAGGCCCGCCCGGAGGCGGGCGAGGCCGGTGGTCGACCGGACCATCCACGAGGCGAGGCGCTCGCGCGACGCCCGCTGGAGCGCGCGATCGCCGATCAGGATGGCGCGGGCCGTGTCGGTCATGGCGTCGGGGGTCGTCGTGTCGCGGGGATCGCCGGGCACGTTCTCGTTGAGGGCCGGCTCGTTGCGATCGAGGCGCGTCACCTCGTCGCCGAGGCCGCGGAGGTAGGCGGTGAGCCCGGCGGGGCCGCCGATCTGCGCGAGGAGGAGGTTGGCGGCCGTGTTGTCGCTGATCTCGATGACGGCGGCGCAGAGGTCCTCGACGGTCAGGCCGCCCTCCGCGACGCGGGCGCGCGTGACCGGCGCGTGCTCGAGCAGATCGGACTCACGATAGGTGACGCGGTGATCCAGCCTGAGCTGGCCCTGGTCGACGCGCGCGAGGACGCACGCCGCGAGGAGCGCCTTGAAGGTGGAGCACATCGCGAAGCGCTCGGCGGCGCGGTGACCGACGCGCGCGCCGGTCGCCGTGTCGAGGGCCGCCACGCCGACGCGGCCGCCGAGCTGCGCCTCGATGCGCGCGAGGGCCGGCGCGGCCTGCGCGCGCGGCCCGGGCGAGGGCGCTGGTGAGGCGGTGGTCTGCGCGCCCGCCGCCGCCGGGGGCGTCGTCGCCGGGGCCCCGCTCGAGGTTTGGGCGCCGGCGGGTTGCGGCTGCTGTGCTCCTGCGCAGCCGAGGAGAAGGACGGAGGCGGCTCCACCGAGGAAGCCGCGGCGTGAGGATCGGGGGTGGTCTTGCATGCGGGCTGCCGTACGCCCGCGGAGCGAATCTCATTCCCGAGAGGAAAGGAAAAGGTCCGGCATCCCGGGCACTCCTCAAGATCGACCCACGGACGCCTCGGCGGGCTCTCCCAACCATGCGACCAACTCGGAATCCCGAGGCTGGCCGCGTAACCCCAACTCCCCGAACCGCCGGATGCGGACCCGCCTGTCCGGTGGTGTGGCAGGGGTCCCCAGGGACTTCCTGGGGACCCTATGCCGATTCGGCGGGCGTAACGTCTACGCCGCGGAGGCGAGCGCGGCCCAGATCGGCGTAGGTGCCGGCGGTGAACGGTGAACGCTGCCGATCATGGGACCGCGGTCTTCACCGATCGGACGCGGGACGCGATGATCACCGACACGCCCCTCGGGTTCGACTACATCAACCTGATCGGCCGCTACCACGTCGGCCTCCCGGACGCAGTGCGGCGCGGCGCGCTCCGGCAGCTTCGAGACCCGAACGAGCACGAATTTTGAGCCGATTTCGAGGGCATTAAGGTTTTCGTTCCACCGCTACTCACGGGCTGGGCCGGGTGCGGCGCGAGCGTCTGCTTGGTTTGTGCGAGAAACCGCCGGTGACGCGGCGTAGCAAGCTCGAAGTGCGAGTGCACGAGCAGCTTGATTCGGTCCGCAATGAAGAACCAGACGAGAGCGTATGCCCAGATGAGGCAGACTTCCTGCCAGCTCAGGGCAGCCATGAGCCCGAAGGGGTAAAGAACGAAGAGCGTGGCGATGAGCTTGGTACCGACCGCCGACCAGATCAGGACCGGCGCCGGGTGCGGTCGCGCCCAGAATGCGCTGCGTGTTCGCGTCACGAAAAGCGTCAGGTGTCCGGCGATGGCGAGCTTGAGGAAGATGAAGGTCTGCACGTGGCCGGCATCGAGGTGCAGCAGGTCACGGGCGATGAGCAAAATGCCAAAGGTGGAGACGACGCCGACCAAACCGAGCACGGTCGCTAGCCGCAGGACGCGGTGCATTTCCCAGCGTACCGGCTTCGCGCTGAGCTCGGTATTGTCGTAGGCGATCATCATGATCGGCACGTCGTTGAGCAGGGCGAGCAAGATGATCATCACCGCGGTGATGGGATAGAAGCTGAAGGTGAGCATCGCCGCGACGACGAAGAACATGACCCGGATCGTCTCGGAGATGCGATAGATAGCGTAGCTATTCATGCGCTCGAAGATGCGCCGCGCTTCCTCGACCGCGTGCACGATGACCGAGAGTCCGGGAGCCGTGAGCACGAGCGAGGCAGCAGCACGAGCCGCATCGGTCGCACCGCTGACGGCCACCCCTACGTCCGCCTGCTTGAGCGCCGGTGCATCGTTGACGCCGTCTCCGGTCATCCCGACGATGTGATGATGGGACTGCAGTGCCTTGACGAGCGCGAACTTGTGCTCGGGGAAGACGCGCGCGAAGCCGTCGAGCTGTTCGATCTTTTCGACGGCCGCTGGCGTCGCGGCGGCGTTGTCGACCACAAACACGTCTTGCGCGGCGACGATGTCACTGCCGAGACCAACCTTCGCGGCGACTTCGCGTGCGATGGCGAGGTCGTCCCCGGTCACCATCTTGACGCGAATGCCATGAGCCTTCGCCTGCGAGATCGTATCGGCCGCATCCGCACGTGGCCGATCAAAGAGGGGCAAGACGCCGAGAAACTGCCACGGTCCTCCGTTCTCTCGGCGCGCAACGCCGAGGGCGCGGTTGCCCTTGGCCGCCATATCTTTCACTTGCTCTTCGACCGACTTCTGCAGCTCTGCTGACGGCTGGCACAGCGCGAGGACGACCTGTGGGGCGCCCTTGGTCACGCGCAAGCGCTGCTCGCCGGGCCCGCGAACCGTTGCCTCGGTGCGCTTGTGCACGGGGTCAAAGGGCATGAACTCTTCCTGGGTGAACGGCGCGAGCGCCGACGGCTTCGACACGCCTGCCAGCACTGCTTCGTCGATAGCGTCACGGTTCTCAACTTTGCTGGCGAGCGCCGCGGCGAGCACCAGTTCGTCACGTGAGATTCCCGCGAGGGCGAAGGGCTCGCCGAGCGTCAGACGATTCTCTGTGAGCGTCCCGGTCTTGTCTGAGCACAAGACATCGACACCGGCCATCTCCTCGATCGATTCGAGCCGAGTCACGATGGCTTGCCTGCGCGATAGGGCGAGCGCGCCGAGCGCCATCGTCACCGAGAGCACGGCGGGCATGGCCACTGGAATCGAGGCGACCGTGAGGATAAGCGCGAACTGCAGCAGCGTCAGCACGGACTCGCCACGGAAGAGCTGCACCGTGACGAGGAGCACGACGAGGCCGAGGCTCACGTAGATGAGGTAATCGCCGATTTGCAGGACGGCCTTCTGGAAGTGCGAAGCGGCTCCGGCGCCGGCGACGAGGCCGGCCGTGCGGCCGAAATAGGTCTCGGCACCGGTGCTCGTGACGAGGGCCTCCATCTCACCGAGCTTGGCCACCGAGCCGGAGTAGGCGACATCGCCAGGCTTCTTGTCGACAGGCAGTGACTCACCCGTAAGCGCCGACTGGTCCACGGAGAGGAAGCTGCCTTCAACGAGCTTCAGATCAGCGGGCAGGACGTCGCCGAGACGAACGCGCACGATGTCGCCTGGCACGAGCACACGTGCCTCGATTTCGTGCCAACTACCGTCGCGTCGCACGCGGCACTTTAAAGCGAGCTTGCGTCGCAGTGCCTCGACGGCGTTGCCGGCCTTGTACTCCTGCCAGAAGCCGACGACGGCGTTGAAGACAAGTAGCACGAGGATAATCACCAGATCGGCCCAATGGCGAACAAGGGCAGAGAGGACCGCGGCCACCTCGATCATCCAGGGGATGGGCCCCCAGAAGTAGCGCAAGAAGGTTGTGATCGCGCTTCGCCGCCGCTCGGGCAGCTCGTTTGGACCATACTCAACGAGGCGCTGGCGAGCCTCCGCATCCGTCAGACCATCGCGTCTACCGCCGAGCTTGGCGTACAGCTCTGCGGGATTGAGCCGTGCGGCCTCTTCGGACCCGATGATGGGCATGCGCATTGATGTAAGCGCAGGCGGAGCGGTCCGCCAGCTGCACGGACCTGTAGCGCTCGTCTGGTTCCTCCCTTGCCAGCTTGGATGCTTGCTCGCGCGCAATGCTTGCTCGCGCGCAACGGCGGCCCAGGGGCAACTTGTCTTGGCACAGGCCGTGCTTGCGGTATCAGCTTATGGCCGGGAGCAAGGGATCGTGTGGGCTGAAGTGAACGACAGAGCCGAGCCTTGGTGCGCGCCGTCGCGATGGTGGAGGCTGTCAGCCCGCGCGGGGGATGGCCGGAGTCATCGCCGGGCGTTAGCTCGATCCCCCAACGGTGGCCAGTAAGGAGCAGCGTCATGGGCGAATCTATTTCCTCTTCCTCCGACCTCCTACGACGGATGGATGCTTACTGGCGTGCTGCCAACTACTTGGCAGCAGGGCAGATCTACCTGCTCGATAATCCGTTACTCCGCGCGCCACTCAAGCCCGAGCACATCAAGCCACGATTGCTCGGCCATTGGGGCACATCGCCTGGGCAGAACTTCATCTATGTGCATCTGAACCGCGCCATCAAGCAGTACGACCTAAATATGATTTACATCTCCGGCCCCGGACACGGGGCGCCGGCCGTGATCGCCAATACCTACCTGGAGGGAACTTACAGCGAGCTTTACCCCCAAATCACTCAGGACGAGGAGGGACTGAAGCGACTCTTCAGACAGTTCTCCTTCCCCGGCGGTGTCCCAAGCCATGCCTCCCCAGAGACGCCGGGATCCATCCATGAAGGCGGTGAGCTCGGTTATTCGCTCGGTCATGCTTTCGGCGCTGCCTTCGACAATCCGGAACTGATCGTCGCCTGCGTGGTGGGAGACGGGGAAGCCGAGACAGGCCCCCTGGCGACCGGCTGGCACAGCAATAAGTTCCTCGACCCGGCGACCGACGGCGCAGTCGTGCCGATCCTGCACCTCAACGGCTACAAGATCGCCAACCCGACCATCCTGGCGCGTATCAGCCGCGAGGAGTTGGCAGAGTTCTTCCGCGGCTACGGCTACCAGCCGTATTTCGTCGAAGGAGACGAGCCGGCGAAGATGCACCGGCTCATGGCGGACACGCTCGACAAAGTCGTAGCGGAGATCATGCAAATCCAGGCAGCCGCGAGGTCGACTGGATTCAAGTCCCGCCCCCGCTGGCCCATGATCGTGCTAGCGACCCCGAAGGGCTGGACCGGTCCCAAGGCGGTGGACGGACAGCCTGTCGAAGGCACCTTTCGCGCCCATCAGGTTCCCCTCGCCGAGGTGCGCACCAAGCCCGCGCACCTCAAACTCCTGTACGAGTGGATGAAAGGCTACCGGCCCGAGGACCTATTTGACCAGGGCGGCAAGCTTCGCCCGGAGCTGGCCGAGCTGGCGCCCAAGGGCGAGCGCCGCATGGCAGCGAACCCTCACGCCAACGGTGGCGCCCTGCTCCGGGACCTACGCATCCCCGACTTCCGGGACTACGCGGTCCGCGTACCCGAGCCCGGTGTCGTCGAATCGGAAGACACGCGCGTGCTCGGCCGGTTTTTGCGCGACGTCATCAAGCTCAACCAGAATCCGCGGATATTCCGCCTGTTCGGACCCGACGAGACCGTGTCCAACCGCCTTGGCGCCGTGTTCGAAGTCACCGAACGTCAGTGGACGGCAGAGATCATCGCAGGCGACGACCACCTGGCCTCCGAGGGCAGCGTGATCGAGGTCTTGAGCGAGCACCTGTGCCAGGGTTGGCTCGAGGGCTACCTGCTCACCGGCCGACACGGCCTGTTCAACTCCTACGAGGCCTTCATCCACATCGTGGACTCGATGTTCAACCAGCACGCCAAATGGCTGGAGAAGACGCGGGACGTCCCCTGGCGGCGGCCGCTCGCGTCACTCAACTATTTGCTATCGAGCCACGTCTGGAGGCAGGACCACAACGGCTTCACCCACCAGGACCCGGGCTTTCTCGACCTCGTGGTCAACAAGCAGGCGAACGTAAATCGCGTCTACCTGCCGCCCGACACCAACTGCCTGCTGTCAGTGGCCGACCATTGCTTGCGGAGCCGCCACTACGTCAACGTGATCGTGGCCGGCAAGCAGCCCCAGCCCCAGTGGTTGGACATGGACGCCGCCATCAAGCACTGCACCGCCGGCGTTGGCCTCTGGGAGTGGGCGAGCACGGACCGGGGCGGGGAGCCGGAAGTGGTCATGGCCTGCGCCGGCGACGTGCCCACCATCGAAGCGCTGGCCGCGGTGCAGCTCCTACGCGGCTACTTTCCCGAATTGAAGATCCGCGTCATCAACGTCGTGGATCTGATGAAGCTCCAGCCTGCAAGCGAGCATCCACACGGTCTGAGCGACCAGGACTTCGACGACCTGTTCACCAGAGACAAGCCGATCATCTTCGCGTTCCACGGTTACCCGTGGCTGATCCATCGCCTCGCGTACCGGCGCACCAACCACCACAACCTCCACGTCCGCGGGTACAAGGAGAAGGGCACGATCACGACGCCGTTCGACATGGTCGTGCTGAACGACCTCGATCGGTTTCACCTGGTCGTGGACGCGATCGACCGGCTCCCGCAGCTGGAGGCGAAGGCCGGCTACGTGAAGCAGGCTTTGCGCGACAAGGTGATCGAGCACAAAGAGTACATCCAGAAGTACGGCGAAGACATGCCAGAAATCCGCAACTGGACATGGAGAGGAGGCGAGCGGACGTGAAGGCGCAAGAGCTGAGTGACACCGCTCGGGCGCTGGTCGCCGGCGACAGAGGCATCCTGGCAATGGATGAAAGCACTTCCACCTGTAACAGGCGATTCGCCAAGGTTGGCATTCCCGAGACCGTGGAGGCGCGCCGAGCCTATCGGGAGCTCATCGTGACCGCGCCTGGTCTGGCTGAGTCCATCAGCGGCGCCATCCTCTTCGACGAGACGATCCGCCAACGAGCGAGAGACGGCACGCCCTTCGTCAAGATCCTGGCCGAGGCAGGAATCACGCCTGGTATCAAGGTGGACATGGGCGCCAAGGACCTGGCCGGTCACCCGAACGAGAAGGTCACGGAGGGTCTGGACGGCTTGCGCGGCCGCTTCGCAGAGTACTCGCAAATGGGAGCCCGCTTTGCGAAGTGGCGCGCGGCCATCGCTCTGGGCCCGGGCCTGCCCAGCCGGGGCTGCATCGAGGCCAACGCGCATGCTCTGGCCCGCTACGCCGCACTGTGCCAGGAAGCTGACTTCGTCCCCATCGTCGAAGCAGAGGTGCTCATGGACGGCGACCACACGCTGGAACGGTGCCGGCACGCAACAGAAGAACTCTTGCGCGCGGTGTTCCATCAGTTGTTCACCCAGCGCGTGCTGGTAGAGGGGACGATCCTGAAGCCCAACATGGTGGTCCCCGGCTTGAGCTGCCCTCGGCAAGAGACGGTGGAGGAGGTGGCCGACGCCACCGTGGAGACTCTGTTGCGAGCGGCCCCGGCGGCCGTTCCGGGGATTGCCTTCTTGTCGGGAGGTCAGCCCGTGGAGCTTGCCTCGGCGCGCCTGAATGCCATGAACGCACGATTCAAGTCGCGCGCACCCTGGCCTTTGGCGTTCTCGTTCGCGCGCGCGATCCAGCAGCCAGCCTTGGAAGTCTGGGCAGGCCAGGAGTCGAATGTGAAAGCGGCGCAACAGGCCTTGCTGCATCGCGCCCGGTGCAACAAAGCCGCGCGCATTGGTGCCTATAATGCCGCGATGGAGAGAGCGTGAGGGAAGAATAGGGCGTCAATGACAAACAAGAGTCACGCGTTCCCGTCCGTCTATCTCGCCCGGCACGGCGAAACGGCCTGGACTACTTCGGGCCGGCACACCGGCATGGCCGATCTTCCGTTGACTTCGCGCGGTGAGCGCAATGCCCGCCGGCTCGACGAGCGGCTCGGAGCCCAACGGTTCGCCAAGGTCTTCACGAGCCCGCTTCGACGGGCTCTACGCACCTGCGAGCTGGCCGGGTTCGGCGCGCTCGCGATCGTGGATCAAGACCTGGTCGAATGGAACTATGGCGAGTACGAGGGAAAGACGCCCAGCGAGATTGAGGAGCAGCGGCCCGGCTGGGAGATTTTTGGGGACGGCTGTCCCGGCGGCGAATCCGCGGCGGACGTCGCCAGGCGAGCAGACCGCGTCGTCGAGCGCCTCCGCGCCATCGACAGCGACGTGCTGCTGTTCTCCCACAGTCACTTTCTGCGCATCTTCACCGCTCGCTGGCTGGGTTTGAGCCCCACGATGGGCCGGTACCTCCTCCTGGACACGGCTGCGCTGAGCATCGTGGGCTACCACTACGGACGGCAAGATCCGGTCATCCGCCTCTGGAACGATTGCCGTCATGCGAGCGACGGAGAGGAAGAGAAACCCGGCATGGCGACTCACCTGCCGGACGGCCGGGCGACATTGCCTGCCGGGGTACTCAAACCAGCGCGATTCGATGCGGTCTTGTTCGACCTGGACGGGGTGTTGACCTCGACGGCGCGGGTCCACGCGGCCGCCTGGAAACAGATGTTTGACGACTACCTCCGGAGCCGGAGCCTGCTCACGGGGGAGGCGTTTCGCCCGTTCGATCTGAACGCTGACTACAAGCAATACGTTGACGGCAAGCCCCGCTATGACGGGGTTCGCAGCTTCCTCGCGTCCCGCGCGATTGCCTTGCCGGAGGGGACACCAGCCTCGCCTCCGGATGAGCAGTCCGTGTGCGGCCTGGGCAACCGGAAAGACGAGCTGGTGAAGCAGGCGATCCATGACGGCCGGGTCCACACCTATCCTGGGGCGATTGCCATGGTCCGCTGGGTTCGGAGGCTAGGCTTGAAGGTCGCGGTGGTCTCGTCGAGCCGCAACTGTGCCGAGATCCTGCGAGCGACCGGGATCGAGGAGCTGTTCGACGCCCGGGTGGACGGTGAGGTCGTTGAGCAGTTGCACCTGCCAGGGAAGCCCGCCCCGGACACCTATCTTTGGGCGGCGGAAAGACTCGATGCGGCGCCGTCACGGGCGGTAGTCGTCGAAGACGCCATTGCCGGCGTCCAGGCGGGTCGCGCCGGCGGCTTCGGGCTGGTCGTCGGCGTGGACCGGGGCGGCAGCGCGGAGATGCTCCGGAAGAACGGGGCGGACCTGGTGGTGACGGACCTCGGCGAGCTGGTCGGAGAGCACGAACGATGATCCGCCATGAGCCCGTTCTGCCGCCGGAGTTCATCTTCCCTGCCGAAGACTGGCGGATGGTCGAGCGGCAGTTCGTCCCGGCGTTCGTGGCCCAGACCGAGACCATGTTCGCGACCGCCAACGGCTATCTCGGCATGCGCGGTGGGTTCGAGGAGGGAACGCCGGCCTACGAGCATGGCACCTTCGTCAACGGCTTCCACGAGACCTGGCCGATACCCTACGGCGAGTCGGCCCACGGTTTCGCCACAACCGGCCAGACGATTGTCAATGTGCCGGATGGGAAGATCGTGCGGCTGTACGTCGACGACGAGGTGTTCGACCTGGCCCGGGTGACCATCCTCGAGTACGAGCGGGCGCTGGACCTGCGCGCCGGCACGCTCGACCGCGACGTGCTTTGGGAGACCCCGACCGGCAAATGGATCAGGGTCCGCTCCCGCCGGCTCGTGTCATTGACCGAGCGCCACCTGGCGGCGATCCTCTACGAAGTGAGCGTGCTCAATGCTCGTGCCCCAGTCGTGCTCTCGTCTGAGCTTGTTGAGCATCAACGACCGCCCATGCTGGGACGAGACGATCCCCGACTCGCGCGCCAGTTCGACAAAGCCGTCCTTCTGAACCGGGTCAGGCAAGCTGAGAAATTCCGCGTGCTGCGCGGCTACGTGACTCGCAGCAGCCAGATGACCCTCGCCTGCGGAATGGACCACGTCCTCGAGACGGAAGCTTCTTGCCAAGTCGAGCAGGAGAAGACGGACAACGCCGAGCGGGTTGTCTTCTCGATCGAGGCGGAAGCTGGCAAGCCGATCCGCCTCATCAAGTTCGTGACCTATCACACGTCACGGACAGTGTCGGTGGAGGAACAACTGGACCGAGCGCGGCGGATCCTCGACCGAGCGGTGCGCCAGGGCTTTGACCGCCTGCTCCAGGACCAGCAGGATTATCTCGACGATTTCTGGCACCGAGCGGACGTGGAGGTGAGTGGAGCGCACTCTCGCGCCCAGCAGTCTCTGCGCTGGGACCTGTTCCAGTTGCTCCAGGCCACCGCTCGCGCGGATGGGTCAGGGGTACCGGCCAAAGGGCTCACCGGCCAAGCCTACGAGGGGCACTACTTCTGGGACATGGAGATGTACATCAATCCGTTTCTCGTCTACACGGACCCGCTGGCCGCTCGAAACCTGCTGCTGTTCCGCTATCGCATGCTCGAGGCGGCTCGGCAGCGGGCGCGGGAAGTGAGCCAGAGGGGGGCCCTCTACCCCTGGCGGACGATCAACGGCCAGGAAGCTTCAGCCTACTACGCTGCCAGCGCCGCTCAGTACCACATCAACGCGTGCGTCGCCCATGCCATCCGCAAGTACGTCGAAGTGACCGGAGACGAGGAGTTTCTGCGCCGCTACGGGGCCGAGATGCTGGTGGAGACGGCCCGGCTGTGGTTCGACCTCGGCTTCTTTTCGAAGCGGCAGGGTGGCCGGTTCTGCATCCACTCGGTCACTGGCCCGGACGAGTACAGTACGGTCGTCGACAATAATACATATACGAACCTGATGGCGCGGGAGAACCTGCGCTATGCCGCTACCACGGTCAACGTGCTGAAGTCGAAGCAGCCCGATGCCTACGCCGAGTTGGTCTATCGGACCGGCCTGACTGCGGACGAGCCAGGGGACTGGCAGCGGGCGGCTGATGCGATGTACGTCGCGTTCGACGAGGCGCTGGGAATTCATCCTCAGGACGACGACTTTCTCGACCACGAGATGTGGGACTTCGAGAATACGCCGTCCGACCGTTATCCCATGCTCCTCTACTACCACCCGCTCGTCATCTACCGGCACCAGGTCCTCAAGCAGCCGGACGTCGTGCTCGCCATGTTCTTGCTCGGCGAGGATTTCGCTCAATGGCAGAAGAAGCAGAACTTCGACTACTACGATCCGCTGACGACCGGCGACTCGTCGTTATCGGCCTGCATCCAGAGCATCGTTGCCGCGGAGCTGGGATACCGGACCAAGGCGTTGGGGTACTGGGAATACGCTCTGCTGATGGACCTGGCGGACGTCGGCGGAAACGTCAAGGACGGCTGCCATGTCGCCGCTCTGGGCGGGAGCTGGATGGCGGCGATTTACGGCTTTGCAGGCATGCGCGACCGGGGCGGGCAGCTGTCTTTCGATCCGCGGCCTTACGTCGAGCGGCTGAAATTCGCGCTGATGGTACATGGCCAGCGACTGGAGGTCGACATGGAAGGCGAAACGATCACCTACCTGCTTCATGGAAAGGCCGGTCTAACGATCAAGCACCGCGGGGAGTCTCTTCTTCTCCGCAATGGAGAGGCGTACACACGAGACGTGCGGGCGGCCGAGGTTGCGGATGGATCGGGCGCCACTTGCTTGCCCGCCAGCCGCGGCGGCCCCGCGTCGGACGGCTCGTGATTGCATGCGAATCATGGTCGTCAACGCGGGGTCGAGCAGCCTGAAGCTACGGGTACTCGACGACGATCGCGTGCTCGGTTCGGCTGACCTGCCTACGACGAGAGGGCTGGTCGATGCCAAAGCCGTAGCGCCAACGATCCGCAACCTCGGTCACGTCGAAGCCGTCGGCCATCGTATCGTGCATGGTGGCACCGTCTTCTCTGAACCCGTGCTACTCAGTGCTGAGGTCGAGGAACGCCTGCGGGCGCTTACCGACCTCGCTCCCCTGCACCAGCCCCAGTCGCTGGCCGCCCTCGACGCGGTGAAGTCGGTCCTCCCTGAGGTGCCCGCGGTTGCCTGCTTCGACACCGCATTCCACGCCACACTGCCGCCCGAAGCTCGAACCTACGCGCTCCCGTCCGAGTGGCGACAGCGCTGGGATCTCCGGCGCTTCGGCTTTCATGGACTGTCTCACGCGTACTGTTCCCGGCGCGCCGCTGAGCTGTTGGATCGTCCTCTCGAGGACCTGCGGATTGTGACCTGCCACCTCGGTGCTGGCGCCTCGCTCGCGGCGATCAGGCAAGGCCGATCAATCGACACCACGATGGGGTTCACGCCGCTCGAGGGGCTGGTCATGGCAACGCGCTCGGGCAGCGTTGACCCGGGGCTGGTCCTGTGGCTCGAAGAGCACGTGGGCATGCCCGCGTCGGAGCTCGCCGCAACGCTCGAGCACCGAGCCGGCCTCCTGGGGCTCGCAGGCACGGCCGACATGAGAGAAGTGCTCTCCCGAGCTGAATCCGGCGAGCCCGCTTCTGCCTTGGCGCTCGGCGTGTACTTGCACCGACTACGCGGCGGAATTGCGGCGATGGCCGCGTCGATGGGTGGCTTGGACGTGCTAGTGTTTACGGGTGGAGTGGGAGAGAACGCCGCCGCCGTCAGGTGGCGTGCGTGCGACGATCTCTCCTTCCTCGGCGTGGCGCTGGACGCAGATCGCAACGCCGACGCCCGGCACGATTACGACATTGGCGCTGGGGCCGCTCGAGTGCGCACTCTGGTGATCGCGGCCCGCGAAGACCTGCAGATCGCCTGCGAGGTCAGAGAGGTTCTTGGCTGGTGAGGAGGGAGACCGAAAGCTCGATGAACGCGCAAGGCACATTCCCCGCGCCCTCTTACTCGCTGGCCGGAGAGCCGGCAAATCAGGTCGGACGTCGTCCCCGCGATCCTTCGACCCTATCCGGATAGCGGCTCCTGGCCCCTGCCATGTCAAAAATCGCGGTCTGCTCTCCAACGCGCTCTCCGACATTTCGCATGGTCGCCGACACCGGCAGCGCATCATCGAACGTCCGGAGCGCCGTCGCGACATCGGCTGACGCCGTGGGCGGCGAGCGCCACGATGCGCTCCAGCATCTCCCGGCCGATGCTCGCGCCGAGCGCCTGCCGCACCAGCCGCTCGCACGCCCAGCGCGGCAGCGCCTTCAACCGGATCTCCTGCGTCTGGCGCTCCGCCCACAGCCGGGGAAAGGTCTCATGCACCTCGGGCCGGGCCAGCGCGAGCACCATCCAGGGCATGGCGCGCAGATCGCGAAGCGCTGCGTCGAGGGAGCTCACCGTGGGCTGGTCGCCCCAGTGGAGATCCTCGAGGTATCCGCTCGGCGACCTCCGTTCCGGAGGAGGCAGCCGGGCCTGGCCGGCACGGCGAGTGTCAAGATAGTTGTCCTTTGATTCGGTCAGGTCCTAATGGCTGCTTGTGCCTCGTGCGTGTGGGGGTTGAGGGTCACAGGACCGACCGGAGTCCAGTTGCGGGTCTGGCCGGTCCAGCGCAACGGCGTCTTGCGGCGGGCGCGCTGGTAGAGGGCGTGGCGGGCGGCGAGCAGCGCGCCGTCGCGACCGCGGTGGCGGTCGTCGGGCGTGACGAAGCGGATGCTGCTGTTCAGGTGCTCGCCGTTGTACCAGGCGACGAAGCGCTCCACCCAGTGGCGCGCCTGCTCCACGGTGGCGAACGGGCGGCGTGGGTACTCGGGCCGGTACTTGAGGGTGCGGAAAAGCGCCTCCGCGTAGGGGTTGTCGTCGCTGACGCGAGGGCGGCTGAAGGAGGGCACAACGCCCAGGCGCTGGAGGGTGGCGAGCATGGTCGAGCCCTTCATCGGACCGCCGTTGTCGGCGTGCAGCACCAGGCAGCCGGAGCCCACGGCTTCGCGGCCGCAGGTCTGCTCGACGAGGCGAGCAGCAGCGAGCATCGACTCCTCGGTCTCGACCGACCAGCCGACGATCTTGCGGCTGTAGACGTCCACGATCAGGTACAGGAAGTAGAACGCTCCGCGCACCGCGCTCTTCAGGTAGGTGATGTCCCAGCACCACACCTGATTCGGCCTTCCGGCGACGAGCTCGCGAGGGCGATGAGCGGTTGCCGGTCGAGCCGGATTGCGGTGCGCCAGCAGCCCCTGCTCGCGCAGGATGCGGTAGAAGCTCGACTCCGAAGCCAGATACACGCCGCGGTCGGCCAGGCGTGGCACGATCTGCTTGGGCGAGAGGTTGCGGAACTCGGGGCTGTTGGCCGTCTCGACGATGCGCCGGCGCTCGGCCTCGGTCAGCTTGTGCACCGGGCGTGCCGCGGTCCGGCGCGGCCGCCCTGGCCGCCGGCCTCAGCGCGCCAGCGGGCCACGGTGCGCGCGCTCAATCCGAGCGCACGGCAGGCCGCCGCGAGCCTGGCGCCGCCACGGACGGTCTCGTCGATGAGCTCGAGCGTCACCTGTCGGTCTCCGGGTCCGTGTCGTCGTCCCCGTCCCCCAAAATGGCTTGGGCTTTTTTTTGGAGCACCAGGATGGCCGCCGCCTCGGCCAGCGCCTTGTCTTTGCGCCGTAGCTGCCTCTCCAGCTCCCGAACGCGCCGCGACGGGGCCGAGCCGTGGCCGGGCTTTGCCGGCCCGCCCAGGGCCTCCAGCGCGGCCCTGCGCCACTCGGCGAGCTGCGCCTCGTGCAACCCCTCGCGGCGGAGGAACTCGCCCAGATCACGCTCGGAGAGCGCGGCCGCCTCCGTCACGGCGCGCAGCTTCTGCTCCGGGGTCCAGTCCTCGGGACGGCGAGCAGCGGCGGAGGGCGGAGGGGCGGAGCGGCGAGCGTCGTCCGACATGGGCGCGAGGCTACGCGCATCGCGAAGCCAGCGCGAGAGCGTCGTCTGATGCACCCCCGTCTCCGCGGAGAGCGCCACCGCCGTGGGTCCTCCTGGGGCGAGAAGCCGCTGGACGATTTTTCTTTTGAAGGATTCTGAGTACTCTCTCACCTCAAAGCCTGTCTCCGCTCCCCGGAACCGGTGACCTGATCCTCTGTAAGCGGATCAGATGAGGCGACAACTTCTCTGACACGGGGGGAGGTGCATCAGCGGCTCGTACCAGGCACGCCGCTGTACGTCGCAACTCAGTATGCCATCAACCAGGAAGCAGTGTGGCGACGCTGCTTCACCGATGGGCGCTTCGAGATCGACAACGGCGAAGTTGAACGTCGGATAAGATGTGTAGCGCTCGGAAGAAAGAACTACCTATTCGCGGGCTCTGACAGGGGAGCTCAGCGCCTCGCCGTCGGCTACACGGTGTTTGGCTCGTGTCGGATGCACGGAGTCAACCCGCTCGCCTGGGCGACGGACGTGATCGCCAAGCTGCAGGCGGGCTGGCCTCGCGAACGGCTGGACGAACTGCTGCCCGACGCGTGGGCGCGAGCGTCGCTCGCGGCCCCGGCCACTGGCGACGCCGACGCGTCCTGAACTGCGGAGACCGCCCATCGTGATCACGCAGATCACGCCATCGTGATCACCGCGATCGCGCATCGTGATCGCCCTCGGAGCGAAGCGACGCTGGTCCGTCGGGGTCTAGGGTTCAGGTCTCGGTGGTCTCCTTGCCCTTGCGGCGCGAGGGGCCCTTCAGCGTGATGCGGTGCGCGTTGTGGACGATGCGGTCGAGCACGGCGTCGGCGATTGTCGGATCTCCGAGATGATCGTGCCACTTTCCGACAGGGATCTGGCTGGTGATCGACCACGCATGATGCATCTCCTGTCACGTTTTCTTCGAGGGCTTCCTCGCCTGGTGCATGAGGTTCTTGCGGCGGAGTTGGCGCAGCCGCCGCAGCTCGGCCTTATCGGCGATCACCGCCCGCTGGCCGTCGATCCAGCGCGTTTGCACCAGCCCGCGGTTGACCCACCCGTACATCGTCACGACGGGCATCTTCAGCTCGCGAGCCAGATCTGCAAGCCACCAAGCGTTCTCTGCGTCCCTGGGGGGCGGCTTGGGGCCGCGAGGCACGTTACCGTAACGATGCAGCAGCATCCGCACGAGGCGCTCGTTGAAGTGGTTGTGCTGCGTCGGGGTGATCCAGCCGTCAGCATTGAGTTGCTCGGCGATGCGCCCTGCGGTGAAGCCTTTGCGGCGCAAGTCGTGGATCGTAGCCATGAGCGCGTCCTTGTCGCCCGTCTGGACAAGCTTGTGGACGGGGCGGCGGAGGCGTTGGTGCGTCAGACGGCCACCGGCCCAATGCACCACGAGATCCGTCCACGAGCTCTCGCGGTTGGCCGAGATATCGACATGGTCGATGAGGAGCCGCAACACCGTCCTGCGATCCGCGGGCGTCGTGGTGGGCGCGTTCCAGAGCGCCGGCAGGTCGGTCGCCAAGGCGCGGATGGCAGCGACGTCGTCGGGCGTCAGGGCCTGCGGCATCTGCTTCGAGTGCCGCTCGTACGACTCGCGCAGGTCGCGCTCCGCGCGGAGAGCGTCCTCCCAGGCGCGCTCGAGAGTGCGGGCGACGAGTCGATTCTCGGGCTCGACGCTCTTGAACTGGCGCGCGGCGCGCTCCGCCTCGTAGCGTGCCCGTTCGAGTCGCTGCTGCCAGAGAGCCTCCTGCTGGGCGCGCTGCTGCTCGAGATCGGCGCGGACCCGAAGGCTAATCTCCAATGCGGCCGGAGCCAGCGCCGCGATCGCCAATGCCGTAACAGCCTGATCGATGCAGCTACCCGAGATATTGATGCAGAGACGGCTGCCATGGTGGGCCGCCTCCTGACCGCAGACGTAATGCGGATAGATTCGGCCCTTGTATTTAGCGTACCGGACGAACATGCCCAGGTTGCAGCGACCGCACCTGATGAGCCCTTGAAGCAAGGCACTCCCGCTGCGTACCGCACCCGTGCTGTTTGACTTTCGGTTGGCCTTCAAGCGAGCCTGGTTACGCTCAAATTGCTCCCATGTGATGTAGGCGGGAAAGCGATCGCGGACGCAGGCTTGCCAGTCCTCCGGCTCGACCAGCGGTGTGCGCCCCGTGGCCGGGCGCCCGGGTTGTTGTCGCCGTGGATCCGTCTGTCGCCGTCCGTACACATACGCACCTGCGTAGATGGGATTGCGGAGCATGTTGATGACCATACCGCGGTGGGGACGGTGCCACTCGAGAGCTCCGCGGTCGCCTCCAGAGCGACGGCGCACGCCTATCTGAAGTCCCTGCTCGACCAGGGAACGGAGCACTCCGTGCGCGGTCCCGAGGCGGTCAAATTGCTCGAAGACGAAGCGCACGACCGCCTGGACCGACTCATCCGGATCGAGGACGACCTCGCCGGATGCCTGCAGGAGGTAGCCCGATGGCACCGGCTTGCTCAGTTCTCCACGGCGCGCCTTCTGCCGCTTGCCCTGGAGCAGCCGCTGCCGCAGGATGTGTAGCTCCGCTTCGGACATCGTCCCCTTCAGCCCCAGGAGCAGGCGATCGTTGTAGAGCGACGGGTCATAGAGTCCGTCCAGGTCGGCAATCAGGGTGCCGAAGCGAGCGCACAGCTCGAGCAATTGGTGCCAGTCCTTGTTCGAGCGCGCGAGCCGAGACATCTCCACACCCAAGATGATTCCAACGTGGTCGAGCGCGACCTCGGCCAAGAGCCGCTGGAAGTCCTGCCGCCCTGCCGCCGACGCCCCAGAGGTCCCGAGATCCTCGTCGAGCACCAGGATGCGCCCCGATTCCCAGCCGAGCTCGCGCGCCATGGTTTCGAGGCTGTATTGTAGGCGGGTCGACTCCTGGTGGTGCTGGACCTGATGCAGTGAGGACTGCCGGATGTACACGACCGCGAGGCGTTCAAGGTGGCGACCTCCGATCTTCGTCGGGCGCTCCTCGATTCGCACGTTCGGCGCCGCCGACGTCTTCATCGGCCGCCTCCTCGCGCGCCGCCAGGTGGCGGCTTATCATCAGACTCAGAACGCTTACGAGTTGTGTCTGACGCTCGGGCGTCAGTACCGTCCACAGATGATCCGCCGTGGTCCTCTGCGCGGACATGGGGCACCGTTCGTCCTGGATCGCGCCGCTCTTGCGGGGCTCCGTCGCACCGCATGTGCAGCCAGCGTGCCAGCGCCAGCAATGCCTCAGCGGCGACGATCGGCTGAGTGGGGTTCGAATCCTCTGTGACTCTCGCTGTACTGGGCTTGGTTGATCGTGATGACCGTCGACCGCAGGCCGTGGCGGTCCTCGAAGACCTCGAGCAAGTCGCGGCGCTCCTGGTCCTTGAGCGGGGCGAGCCCCCAGTCGTCGAGCACGAGCACGTCGATCTTCGCCAGCCGCCCCAGCAGGCGCGTGTACGTCCCGTCGGCGTGCGCCAGGGCGAGTTCCTCCAGCAGGCGCGGCACGCGACGGTAGAGCGCGCGGAAGCCAGCGCGGCACGCCTGATGCGCCAGCGCGCAGCCCAGGTAGCTCTTGCCCACGCCGGTCATCCCGGTGATGAGCACGTTGGCGTGGTCGACGATCCAGCGACCCGACGAGAGCTGGCGGATCTGTGCCCGATCGAGCTCCCGCTTCGGCGCGTAGTCGATGTCCTCGAGGCACGCGCTCGGGATCCGCAGCTTCGCCTCGCGCAAGAGCCGCCCGATCCGCTTGTTGTCACGGGCCATGTGCTCGGCGTCGACGAGCAGCGCAAAGCGGCCGTCGAAGTCGAGCTCGGCCATCGCGGCGTCAGTCCGCTGCGCCACCCAGGTGTTCGCCATGACGTAGAGGTGAAGGCTCTTGAGCTTCTCGAGCGTGGGTTCGGTCAACACGTCGTTCTCCATCAGTTGAGGTAGTAGTCACGGCCACGGATGTTCTCGTGGTCGATGGGTTGGGGGGCGACGGGGGCCCCGTCATCATGAGCAAGCGGCACGCGATCGAGCCCGTTCTTCAGGATCGACTCGATGTGCCGGTAGGATCGGGCGCGGACGCGCCCGGCGCGCTCGCAGGCGGCCTCCAGCCGCTCCTGGCCGTAGCGCTTGCCGAGGCGCAGCAGGCCCAGGCAGGAGCGGAAGCCCTGTTCGGGGTGGGGCCGCTCGGCCAGGATCGCCGCGCAGAGCTGCCGGGTTGCCGGGCCGATCTTCTCGGCCCACGCCAGCAGGCGCGAGGGCGTCCACTCTGCGTGCGCCCGGTGGGCGCTCGGCATGTGCTCACGCAGGGTCGAGTGCTTGCCGCGCGCTCGCGAGCGGGGGTGCGACGCGATCCGGCGGCTGTGCAGCAGGACCTCGACCGTCGCGACCGTCGCCCTGATCCAGACCTCCTGGTGCACGTGCGCATACGGCACCGAGTAGAAGTGGTCATCGAAGACCACGTGGTAGTCGATGTTGACACGCGCCTTCTTCCACTCGGCGTACTCGAAAGCCTCAGCAGGCAGGGCGGCGAGCGCTGGCCTCTCGAGCTTCTCGAAGAGCTCTCTCCGGCTCTCCCCGTAGCGCTTCATCACACGGCTGTTGATGTCGACCAGCAGCTCGGTGATGCGCGCGTTAAGCGCTGCGAGCGAGTGAAACACCTCGTTGCGAATACGGGCAAGAATCCACCGCTCGACGACCTGCACGGCGACCTCGACCTTGGCCTTGTCGCGCGGATGCTTCGGTCGCGCGGGCAGCACCGTCGTGCCGTAGTGCGCGGCCATCTCCTCGTACGTCCGCTGTACCTGCGGCTCGTACCGGCAGGCGCGCGTGACGCCGCTCTTGAGCTGGTCGCACACGACGGCGCGCGTGACACCGCCGAAGAACGCGAACGCGCGGCAGTGGCTTCCGATCCAGTCGGGTCCTCTCTGGCTGCGCGTCGCCTCGGCATACGTGTAGCTGGAGGCGCCCAGCACGGCGACGAACAGCTCGACCTGGGTGACGCCGCCGGTGGCAGCGTCCACGAGGGTCGGCTTCTTCCCCGCGTAATCCACGAACATCTTCTCGCCCGCGACGTGCACCTGGCGCATCACCAGGCCGCGCCGCGCGAGCCACGCCCGGTACCGGTTGCAGAAGGCGGTGTACCGCAGACCGTTGGGATGCTGCCGCAGGTACTCCAGGTGCAGCAGCTCCAGCGTCACGTGCGGCCGGTGCCGCTCGCGGTGAATCCAGGCGCAGTCAGGCTCGGCCGGCGCGACCCCCGGCTCGACGACGGCTGTGCCGTAGAGCGTCCGCTCGAGCGCCTCGTCGTCCAGCTGGGTGACCTGCTCCCACATCGTGAGGCCGGCGGCCTTGGCGCGCGCCAGAACGCTGCCCACGGCCCCGGGGCTTGTGCCGTTGCTCGTCGCCGTCTGCCGGTGCGTGCGGCCGAGGAGCCACTTCTGTCGAAGAATCTCTCGCGTTTTGTGCATGGACAGTCGCTCCGTCGCCACCTGGGACCCTCCTCCGAGGCCCGGGTGGGTGGACCCGACGTCCAGCGCCGCTACGCCTCAGCCTCGTGAGCCGCGCAGGATGCACCAGCGCGATCACGAGCGGCGATCCGCGCGATCACGACCGTGATCCCGCTGATCACGATGGTGATCCGGGTGATCACGATGCGCTGATCCGAGCGATCACGATGCGGTGATCCCGGTGATCACGATGGCGTGAAATCCGCACTGAACGACGCGGCGCTCGAGCCTCGCGCCGGGGGAGAGCTCCTCGCCGGCCCTCTCGTCTCTGCCCGCATGCGCCCGGGCCTGGGCAGACGCCGCCTCGCGCGCAGCATCGTCGACCGCGGCGAGAGCCGCAAGCGGCCATGCCCATGCCGGTGGCTGGGCGGTTACGAAGCGCCAGACAGCTCGGGGATGGCTTAGAGGCGCCAAGGACGCGCTCGGGCGCAGGACGGCCCCGTAGAAGCGCCAGAGACGAGCTCTGGACGGCGGCGGCCTCCTGGAGCACCCCGCCCCCGGTACGAACATGCGGCCGCGCCGCGGCAGCGCTCTCACCGCTCACCGCGGCGCTGCTGTATACACATCGATCTCGAAGGGCATATCGTGCGCGGCGCGTGAACGTGATAGCGTCCGCGCCCGATGAGCACCAACCAGAAAACGCTTGAAAACAAGGTCGCAATCGTCACCGGAGGCGCCTCCGGCATCGGCCGCGCGCTCGGTGAAGAGCTCGCCCATCGAGGGTGCGAGGTCGTGCTGGCGGATCGCCAGCACAGCGTCGCCGCGGAGGTCGCCAAAGGCATCACCGACCGCGGAGGTCGCGCGACCGCCGCCGAGCTCGACGTGCGCAGCCTGCCGGCCTTCAAGGCCATCGCAAAAGACACGCTGCAGCGCTCAGGCCGCATCGACTACCTGTTCAACAACGCCGGCATCGTCGTCGGGGGCGAGATGGCCAGTCACGTGCAAGAGGACTGGGACGACGTCATCGACGTCAACCTGCGCGGCGTCGTTTACGGCATCCAGGCAGTCTACCCGATCATGGTGAAGCAGGGTTCAGGACACATTTTGAATACAGCCTCCGTCGCAGGCCTCGTCGCGGGCTTTAACGAGGGCGCCTACACCGCCACCAAGCACGCCGTCGTCGCCGTCACCAAGGCCCTCCGCGTGGAGGCAGAGCGCTACGGCGTCCGCGCCTCCGTCCTGTGCCCCGGCACCATCCGCACACCCATCCTCACCGGCGGTGTGTACGGCCGTATCAACGTGGAGAACGTCTCCAAAGAGGCCATCATGCGCATGTCGGAGCGCCTGCGCCCAATCCCCCCCGAAGAGCTCGCGCGCCGCACGCTCGACGCCGTCGCCCGCAACGAGGCGATCATCGTCCTGCCCAAATGGTGGAAGGCATTCTGGTACCTCGATCGCCTGTCTCCGGCGCTCAGCCTCAAGCTAGCCAGCTACAGGCACAAGCGCATGCGCGAGGAGATGCTGGCCGCCGGCGCCAAGCCCAAGAGCATTGACGCCGACGCGTGAGCGGGATCCGTGAGCACATCGAATAGAGCCGAACTGGGCGACGCTTCGGTGCCGTTCGAGTTCGATGTCCACGCCATGATCTGGTCCGAGGATGCCCCCGCTTTGGAGAACGCTCTTCACCGTGAGTTCCACTACCGGCGGGTCAACCTGATCATGAGAGGAAGGAGTTCTTCCACGTCGAGATCGATGAGGTCGCGGAGGTTGTGCGCAAACTGCACGGCGATATCGTTCGCCTTGACATTTGCGATGTCCCCGAGCGTGCCCAGGTGGACGACGGCGGCCCCGAGTTCGTGCCCGGGGACCTCGACGCCGGCTATGCGTGGAGCGGCCCCCCGACCGACGCCCGCGCCGGCGCGAGGGGCCGCGCCGATCGGCTCCGGCGCCATGTGCTCGACGGCGGCCGCGCCAAGTTCCTCCTCGTCGAGCTGCTGGATGGTGAACGACCACAGCCCCGCACACGTGCCCCAGGCGCAGCAAGCCGAAGCCGCGCCCTCGACGACCCGCGACCGCCAGCACCGGCACGGGCGTGCGCCCATGGCCCTGCACAGCTTCCCCGGCCTGCCCGCGCTTGCCGCTGCAGCTGCCGGGCACAGCAGCCAACCTTTCGAAACCATTCAGGATTATTTCTGCGTCTCCGAATCGTTTTCCTCTTGCAGAAGACCTCCCCGAACACGCTCGCGGCGCGCAGGACGGCCCGGGCCCCAGGCGGCAGCCTCCCGAGCCGGGCCTGCACCATCGCCAGCACCCCGTGCGCCTGCGGGCGACCTTCACGCGGGCGGCGACGTCGGCGTCGACCGCGCCTTCCGCCGGTTGCTGTTGCGCCCAGCCACCCGTCGTCGCAGGCCGCTCTTGCTCTTGCATCGTGTCGCGAATCTACGGCGACGGCGCGCACCTCGCTAGGATGCGGTCTACAGAACGGATATCGGTGTTCGCGCCGTACACCCACGAAACGTTTAGGAGTGCCACATTTCTTTCGATTAGGGCGTCTCGTCCCAAACGCGACCAGATGCAGTTCCATTGCTACCGGGGTTGAACACCTCGACAGCTATGACCTGATAGGTGGGATCGTCGCTCGCGTCCAGATTGTTCATGTTCGGAACAATCCAGCCGGTATCGGCCCATGCCTTCACGTGATCGGCGAATATGATTTTGTGGTCCTGTCCGAGGGCCTGCGGCCGAGCAGGCTTGCTCCAGTATTGGTAGAAAGTGGAGCGACCATTGATAGAGGGCTGCTGCTGCCGCGTTGAGCGGTAAGTGGAATACTCAACCCCATCGCTCACGAAGGTCTTGCCAGAGGTAGCACCTTGGCTGGGGTCATAACTCCATCGTTGCAGAATGTAATACTCCACCAGGTGTGCCGGGTTTGAAGTAGGCATACTCTTGTCGTACCCCCAGCCGTACAAAGCGATATAGCTCGCGCCGCTGTCG
Organism: Sorangium sp. So ce836; assembly: GCF_028553905.1. Lineage (NCBI taxonomy): Bacteria > Pseudomonadati > Myxococcota > Polyangiales > Polyangiaceae > Sorangium > Sorangium sp. So ce836. The sequence continues at coordinate 3,279,313 of NZ_CP102233.1, forward strand.
TTATTCAAGCGGTAGCCGATCACCCTGTTCTCATCTCCGTAATGCCATCCTGGACCACCGACATAGTTATAGCCACCGCCCTGCCAGGTCACGCTGAATTCGCCATTCGGGTCCACAGTCAAAGATGTCGAGCCGCCATCTTTCCAGTGAGTGAAGAAAAAATCACCAACATGGCCCGTTGCGTGATTTGAAGTGATCACAGTTTTGTTGGTGTATTTCTCAGTGTAGGCTGGATACTTGGAGAAATCAGGGGTAGGCGTACCCGTTGTATCCCCGCCTCCAGCAGAACCAGAAGAACTAGAGCTGCTCGAAGACGAACTAGAGCTGCTCGAAGACGAACTAGAGCTGCTCGAAGACGAACTAGAGCTGCTCGAAGATGAACTAGAGCTGCTCGAAGATGAACTAGAGCTGGAGCTGGAGGATGAAGAGCTGCTAGAAGACGATGAGCTGCTCGAGGACCCTGTGGTATTGGTATCATCGCCACAGCCTGCTAGCGCGACTGACGCGAACGCCAGTATGAACCAACGAGAGGACCAATTCTGCTGTGAAATTTTCATGGACGCTTTCCGGGATTGCTTGCTGACGATTGTTGTTATGTGATGTTTCACGGCTTATGTCTTCGCCCATTCTCGGGCAAATTGTGCCCTGGGCCATGCTCTCTCTGGAAGATTAATCGGCCCACGCTGCGCGCGCCGCTCCCCGCTCCCCGCTCTCGCCGGAGGCGGCGAGCAGCCGGTACATCGTGCGGATGGAGGCGAGATTGACGCCGCGCGACAGCAGCGTCGCGTAGACCTCCGGCGGGGGCTGGTCGACGAGCTCGTCGCTGTGCAGCACGTCGAGCACGGCCTTCCGCTCGGGGTCACTGAGCCGGCGTGGGCTCGGAGCGGGCCGGGGCGGCGCGGGCCGGGTCTGCCGGTAGAGCGCGGCGCGGCTGACGCCGAGCGCCGCACACGCCTGCGCGATGGGGACGTGCGGGTTATCGAGCTCCTCGATGACGTCCATCAGCGCTCTCCGTCGTTTGTGAGATTGACGCCCAGAATGGCAGAGACTTTTTTGGGAGCTCGATGAGCTTCTCAGCGAGCGCGAGCTTCTCCTCGAGGCGCGCCGAGCGCTTCTCGAGCTCGGCATGCGCCGGTCCTTCGCGTCCTGCTTCGGCTTGTGACCGGGCTTGCGCTCCGCGAGAGCCTCGCTGCCGTGGAGGGCGAGCTGCTTGCGCCACGCCGCCAGGAGGGAGCTGTAGATGCCCTCGCGGCGCAGCAACGCGTCGATGTCCCCGCGCTGGGTGCACGCAGCCGCCTCGCGAACGATGCGCAGCTTCTCCGCCGCCGAGAGCTTCCTCCTCTTGCCCGGCTTCGCCACGCTCTCGACGGCGGCGCCACTCGGGCGGGGCGCAGCGCCCTGCGCCGCTGGGGCGGGGGTAGGATCGACGGATCGGAGATGCGAAGGCTTCGGCACGGGTCAGGTCCATTCTCCTCCCTTTCACCACAGATTTCCAGGGGCAGTTTGTCTCACCCGACGTTGGCACAGAGGGGAGCGCACTGGAACGTCGGTGGGCTCGCCAAGCGCGGTGAGGAAGCGGGCGATGCTCCTTGGCTCGGTGAGCATGGCGACGAGCTTCATCCTGCCTTTGCAAGCTGGACACGCGAGGACATCGATCGCAAGCGTGCGGCGCAGAAGCTCGGCCCACGGCCGGTAGGCGCCCCGCTTGCGTTTGGGAGCGGGCTCGTCGTCCGCCCTCGTGGGCTCTGTCAGCTTCGCATGGCGCGGTCCGATGCACTGCACCGAGCTGGCCGACGTTCACCTCGACATCTGCGACAGCCCTGAGCGTGCCCAAGTAGACGACGGCGGCCCCGAGTTCGTGCCCGGGCCTCAACGCCGGCTAGGCGTGGAGCAACACTCCGACCGACGCCCGCGCCGCGGCGAGGGACCACGCCGATTGGCTCCGGCGCCATGTGCTCGACGGCGGCCGCGCCGAGTTCCTCCTTGTCGAGCTACTGGATAGTGAACGACCGCAGCCCCGAGCGCGTGCCCTGGGCGCAGCGATCCGAAGCTTCCAGGTAGAACGCATGCCCGCCGGCGAGCGCCACGATGCGCTCCAGCATCTCCCGGCCGATGCTCGCGCCGAGCGCCTGCCGCACCAGCCGCTCGCACGCTTTGCGCGGCAGCTCCTTCAACCGGATCTCCCTGCGTCTGGCGCTCCGCCCACAGCCGGGGAAAGGTCTCATGCTCCTCGGGCCGGGCCAGCGCGAGCACCATCCAGGGCATGGCGCGCAGATCCGCGCAGCGCTGCGTCGAGGAAGCTCACCGTGGGCTGGTCGCCCCGGTGGAGATCCTCGAGCACGAGCAGCGGCGGCGAGCGCCGGAAGCCGCCGGGCGCTACCGGGCGAGCGCGCCGCGCCCGACCGGCCGGCCTCATCGCGGCCGCGCTCCCCGATGCTCTGCCGCGATGCGCGGCGGGCGCCGGTCATCGGATGCGGCATGGATGCGCAGCGCGCAAAGGCGAGGACCGGCGCCCTCCGCCTGCTCGCAGCGCTGCTCCTCGCAGCGCCCCTCCTCTGGACGAGCTGCGGCCGGCCGTCCGCTCGGGTGCCCGCGGCGCGCCGCGCGGAGCCGGGCGTGCGGGCCGTCCTGGAGGCGCACGCCGCCGCGCGCCCGGCGCCGGTCGCGGGCTCGGTCCCGCTGCTGCTCGTCGCCGACGCCGCGACGAGCGCGCCCTCGAAGGGCCCGGCCGGCGCGACGCCGCCGCTGGAGGCCGTCGTGTCCTCGGGCGTGCCGTTCGCGCCGGGCGCGCTGCGCGACGTCCGCCTCCTCCGCCTGCGCGACGGCCGCGGCGCCCTCGTCCCGTTGCGCGCGAAGCCGCTCGCGGTCTGGCCCCTGGACGGCTCGATCCGCAGCGCGCTCGTCGCGTTCCGCGCCGCGCTCGCGCCGGGCGAGCGCGCGATCTACACGCTGGAGCACGGCGCTCCCCCGCGCCCCGCAAAGAGCGCTCCGCCCGGCGAGCCCCCGGCCGGCGCGCCCCCGGCCGGCGCGCCCCCACCCCGCGCCAAGGCGAGCTCCCCCGGGCAGCGGGCGGACGCGCCGGGCATCGAGGGCGCCGCGCTCGACGAGTCGCTTCTGCCCAACCCGGACGGCCCGATCGCCGCGGTGCTCCCGCCCTCGTGGTACGCGGCGAGCCAGGTGTGCGGGCCGCAGCTCCCCGCCATCGACGACCGCCGCTTCCCCGGGTTCGAGAGCGGCATCGAGCGCGCGCTCGCCGGCATGACGCCCGCCTACGACGCGTACGGGGTCAGCTGCGCGGGCGCGCACCGCACCTACTACGACGGCCCGCACGCGCTCTACCAGCGCTTCCTCCGGAACGGCGACGCCGCCCGCTACCGGCGCGCCCGCGCCGAGGCCGTCTGGTACCGGCAGCACGAGCTCCGGTTCTCGCCCGACCGGCGGCTCGCGGTCCACGTCTGCGAGAAGGACGACTGGACGCCCGCGGCGCCCCTCTCCTGGGAGGTCCTCCGGCGCATGCTCGGCCAGGGGATGCTCGACGATTACCTGCTCACCGGCGACCCGCCGGCGAAGGAGGCGGTCCTCGCGATGGGCGAGGCGCTGCGGCTGAACCTGCCCGCGCTCACGGGTGGCAAGGAGGACGTGCTGCGCGCGACCGAGCGCAACATGGCCTGGGCGATGATGACGCTGTCGAGCTACTACGCGCTCGATCCGCGTCCGGAGCTCCTCGCGGCGCTGCGCGGCCTCGCGGATCGCACGGCGGCGTGGCAGCGGCAGGGCGCGTCGGGCGCCTTCGAGCACGACATCCACCGCGCCGACCCGTCCGAGTGCGAGCGCGGCCCGCGCGGCGCCTCGCCGTTCATGACCGCGCTGCTCGTCGACGCGCTCATGGATTACCGCGCGCTCACCGGCGACCCGCGGGTCCGCGACGTGGTGGCGCGCGCGGCGGGCTGGCTCGCGGAGCGCGCGATCACCTCGGACCGGCGCGCGTTCCGGTACCTCTGGGGCTGCGAGACCGACGCGTACGACGACAGCGGGACCGCGGACCTCAACCTGCTGATCGTGCCCGTGTTCGGCGCCGCCTACGCGCTGACCGGCGATCCGCGGTGGATCGACGTGGGGGACGCGCTGGCCGACGTGGGCGTGAAGGAGATGTGGGTGAAGCAGCCCAAGCACTGGAACCAGGCGATGCGCGCGTTCGGGCGCTACCTCGGGTACCGGTCGGCGCTCGCGGCGCCGGCGACGGCGGGGCGGCTGTCCGCCGGGCCCTAGCCCGCGGGCCGGAGCCGGAAGGCGCCGCACTCCGGGTGCTCGATGCGCCCGGCGAAGAGCGAGCCGTCGAGCGCGAGATCGCCCTTCATGCTCACGGTGACGTAGTTGGGAGGGCGCTCGAGCCAGGCGCCGGGCGAGAACGCCGCGGTGCGCGTCTCGGGGTCGTAACGGCCGCGCATCAGGTACTTCCCGGATACGCCGGACGCGGCATGACGGAAGTCGAAGACGGCCTTGATCCGGTCGCCCTGGACCTGAAGGATCCGGAACGTCATTTCGGTCGTGCCCTGCGGACAGTCGTAGTCGCCGATCCAGGTGCGCCTCCGCGCGAACGGGTTCTCGCCGCGGGCCTCGTCCGGCACCCAGTCGTCCGCGGCCACCGCGGCTTCCGCCGCCGGGGGCGGATCGTGAATCACGATGTAGATCGTCTCGGCGGGGGGCGGCGGCTCCGGGGCGCGCGGCTCGGCCAGGGTGGGCGCGGGGCCGCAGGCGGCGAGCAGGAGGGCCGCGCAGGGGGCGCGGCGCAGGGCAGAGCGCCGTTCGGGGACAAGGGCGTTCGCGGTACCCATGGGCGGGAGGGTACCACACGGGCGCGCGGGCGGAGCCAGCGCCGGCGCGCCAGGCGGGCGGCGGGGCGCCGCGCGATCAGCCGGGGAAGGAGCGGTACAGCGAGCTCATGTTCCGCGCGTACGTGTCGGCGTGCGCGGTGTAGTAGCGCAGCCGCGAGAGCTCGAAGGCGGCGCCCGCAGGGTCTCCCGCGTCGAAGCGCGCCAGCGCCGGCTGGTAGTGTTTGCCCATGAGCCGCCAGTAGTCGGCGGCGCCGTCGAGCGCTTCGGGGTGGGCGCGAAAGCGCATGTCCACCGGCTTCCACACGTCGGGATCGCGCTGCACCCGCTCGGCGACGCGGATCACGTAATACTGCCCGGGCCACTGGCCGAATCCGGTGATGTTGCCCAGGTTGTAGTTCCACACCTTCTGCCCGCGTCCGTTCTCGATGGCCACGTGCGCCCATGCGCAGGCGAGGCGCGCGCGGCTCGGGTTCTCCTGGAAGACGAGCTCGTGGCTGTGCTCCAGCACCGCGGAGAGCTCGCCCTCGGAGAGCGGTGTGGCCTGCCGGGGCACCTCGCGTGGGGGCAGGGCCTCGCCGCTCCGCGCCTCGGCGGCGCTCCAGGTGAGGGGACCGACGATGCCGTCCGCCCCGAGGCCGTGCCGCTTCTGCCACTGCCGCGTGAGCCGATCGGTGACGCCGCCGAAGATCCCGTCCGCATCGACCCCGAGGATCCGCTGCCAAACGATGACGTCCTCGCCCCGCGAGCCGAGGCGCAGGATCTGGCGGACGACGGGGCTCGGCCCCGGCTGTCCGCTCGTCGAGGCGTGCTCGGCCTGCTCGAGCGCGTCGGCGCCGACGGGCGGATCTGCGGGTCTCGTCGGATCGGCCCCGGGGCCCTCCAGCCAGGGGCGGATGTGCTGGCGGAGCACCCTCGGCAGGACCTCGCGCTGCTGGAGGATGTGCGCCTCGGCGTCGATGGCCTTGCTGGCGTACGAGTAGATCCAGAGCTGCCCATCGTTGCGCACCGCGGGCGCGTCGACGGGGCCCGAGGCGTCGAGGGGCCACTCCGTGGCCTGGCGGAGCACCGTCGCGGTGGAGAGGAAGGGAGTCTCCGGCGGCCTGAGCTGCTCGACGTAGCTCTGCTGGGTGTGCGTGGCCACGACGAGCAGCTCGCCCCGGCGGGCGCGCGCGAACGCGTCGCGCCACACGTCGATCTGCCACGCGACCGGCGGCTTGCTCGCGTGGGTGCCGTCGACGAGCACCAGGGCGGCGACGGCGCCGTTCGCCTGCGCCTTCTCGAGCAGGCGGGATCGCACGCCGCTGCAGCCGAGAGAGTAGCCGGCGAGGACGACGCGGCCGATGGTGGGGAGGTGCAGCCGGTCGCGCACCGCGGCGATCACCGCGTCGAGGCTGTCGGCGGGCTTGCCGGTGGCATAGGCGACCACGCACGGCGCGGGGCCGAGGGCGTCGCGCAGCGCGGCGTCCATGTGAGGGCCGACGAGGTAGCAGAGGACGAGATCGCGGGGCTCACCTGAGCCCATCTGGACGATGCGCATGGCAGATTCCTTTCGTCGATGAGGGCCGGCTCAGGCGCGAGCTCGGGGCCTTGCAGGTGCGGCCACCCCCCGGTGGATTCACCATCAGATCACGACCACGGGCGTCGGGCGTCAAGGCTGTATCTGACCAAGGGAGTCGAGCTGATGCCCTGAACGGCACGGCTCGGATTCGGTTGCCGTGGGTGGGTGGAGCTGTCAGGCCAGGGGGAGAGCCTCGGCGCCGCGCCAGCGAGAGGCGCGGGCGAGGTGGGTGCGGTCGAAGAGGCCGCGGAGCTGCGCCTCGCCACCGCGCGAGAGACGGAGCGCACGGAAAGTGTGATTGGCCGCACGTGAGTGTGCCTCGACCTCGCGCGCCCTGCCGGCTGGCCCGACCAGCGCGAGCCGCTTGACGATCTGCGTTTCGCGTCTATCTTGAGCTCCGCTGCTGCGGTGTGCGCCTCCCTCGTGCGCGCGCCGGGTCCAAACCGGGGGAGAGTGAGCCGCGGCCCCTTCGCGCGATCGCGTCGGCCGCGTGCGTCTTCGTGAATTGGACAGCAGCATGGTTGGCAAATTGCATCTCGATGCGGTGGTGCGTCGCGTGGATGGCGCGACGGCCCGCATCGACAATCCGTTCGGGATCCCGATCACCCTCGTGGCGAGGGAAGATGTCGTCGTCGAGGCCGACGGCATCGAGGAGCTCCTCCGTTTCGCCTCGCTGGAAGGCACGCTGCGCGATCTCCACGCCTGGGAGAAGGCCGGCAGGATCGCCCCGTTCTGGGGCGGCGCGGCCGGCGAGATCCGATCCATCGTGCTCACGCCGGATTTTCATAAGGGCGCGGGCATCCCCGTGGGCACGGTCGTCGATGCGCGCGGGTTCGTGGTGCCGCAGGCCGTCGGCAACGATGTCTGTTGCGGCATGCGCCTGCTCGCGACCGACGTCGATCGGGACGAGCTCGCCCCGCATGTCGGCGCCCTGAAGCGGCGGCTCCGCGCCATCTTCTTCCAGGGACAGCGCGATATCCCCATGTCGCCGCGCCAGCGCGCGGCCATGCTCCGCGACGGCCTCGCCGGGTTGCACGAGACGGCGGCGGACAACGCTCGCACGGGCCTGTGGAACCATTACGATCCGCGCGCGCAGCGCGAGGATCTCGAGCGCGTGCACTTCCACGGCGCGCTGCCCGCGCGCGGTACGTTCGCGTTCGACGCGTACATCCAGGCGTCGGGCCGCGCGGACGGGCGCGACATCCAGATCGGAACGGTCGGCGGAGGCAACCACTTCGTCGAGATCCAGGCCGTGGACGAGCTCGTCGACGGCGGGACGGCGCGCGCGTTCGGGCTGACGAAGAACGCCGTCACGATCATGGCCCACGCGGGCTCCGTCGGGCTCGGACACGCGGTCGGCGGCTATTTCAACGAGCGCGCCCGCGCGCTGTACCCGGCGGGCGTGCCCCATCCGGCGCACGGCTTTTATGTGCTGCCCGCGGTGGGGCCCCACGCCCGCGAGGCCTCGGTCTACCTGGATGCGATGCGGAACGCCGCCAATTTCGCGTTCGCGAACCGCCTCTTCCTGGGCCTCATGGTGGTGCGCGCGATGCAGGAGGTCCTCGGCCGTCGGGTCGCGAGCTCGCTCGTGTACGATGCGCCGCACAACCTCATCTGGGAGCCCGACGGCGTCGAGCCGCGCTACCTGCACCGCAAGGGCGCGACGCCGGCCGGGGGACCGGATGGGCAGGGCGGGGTGTTCGCGTACACCGGTCACCCGGTGATCATCCCCGGATCCATGGGCGACGCGAGCTGGGTGCTCGCCGGCGCAGGCCACGCGGAGCTGCTCGCGAGCGCGTGCCACGGCGCGGGCCGCAGCCTCACGCGCGGCCGCTCCGCGCACGCCGACGAGGACCTCTACCGGCGCGCGGTCGAGAAGCTGCATGTCGTGACGCCCCTCGATCCGGATGCGCCGAGCGTCCGGCGGCGGCGCGACATCCTCGCGAAGTACCACCAGCGGATGAAAGAGGAGGCGCCGTATGCCTACAAGCCGATCACGCCGGTCGTCCGTTCCGTCGAGGATGCGGGGATCGCGCGGCGCGTGGCGCGACTCTGGCCGCTCGTCACGGTCAAGGGATAGGGGCGCGCTCCGAACGATGGCGCACGATCGCGCCGCCCGCGGTCCGTGAAGCCGCGCACGTTCCGGGTTGGCACCCCCCGGAGCAGACCTGTAGCCTGCCGCAGGAGGTTCGCTCATGGCCAAGGTGACCGCGCTGGGCATGGACACGATCACCGAGAAGTCCGGCCACCAGATGACCGGCATGGCCGTCAGCGTGTGCCTGACGCCGGCAGCGCCGAGCCCCTTGCCGATCCCCTATCCCACGATGGGCACGGTCGCCGAGGGGATCATCGATCCCTGCATGCGCACCAAGATCGAGGGGGCCAAGATCCTCACGGTGGGCGGCTGCATGAAGGCCTGTCACGGCAACGAGCCGGGCACGCTGAAAGAGGTCGTCAGCCTCAACACGGCCGGGCCGTGCTTCCCCTGGCTCGGGGCGCCCAACGTCTTCATCGAGCTCGGCATGGCCGGCATCACCGGCAGCATGGGGCAGATGAACAAGAGCATCACCGTCGGCGCGGGCGCCAGCGCGAGCGGCGCGGGCGGGAGCGGCGGCGGCGGCGGGGGCTCCGGCGGGGGCGCCGGCGGCCCGGGCGGGGGCGGCCCGCAGGGCGGGAGCAACGGCGGCGGGGGCGGCGGCGGATCGAGCAGCGGCGCTGCGCCGCCGAAGCCGCCCGCGCCGCCTCAGGCCGAGGGGCAGGCCGCCGCAGCGCACCCGATCGACGTGGTCACCGGGACCATGTACACGAACCCCAAGCTCGATATCCTGCTCCCGGGGCCGTTCTCCGTCGGCCTCGTGCGCCGGTACGCGACCTCGGCGGTGCGCTCCCGCTGCGGGATGGGATGGGGCTGGTCGCACAACCTGCACTGGTATGCGCGCAGGCACGGCGACGGGCTCGTGCTCGTGGATCCCGATTTCCGCGAGGTGCACCTCCCCGAGCCCGAGAGCGATCAGGTGCTGGTGCTGCCGTACGGCGTCAAGGTGGGCCGCTTCGGCAACGACCTCGTGGTGGACCTCGACGACGGCGCCGTGCGCGTGCTCCGCTACGATCCGGCGGAGCTGCGCTATTGCCTCGCGGAGCTGCGCGACGACGCGGGCAACGTGGTCGAGCTGGAGTGGCGCGAGGGCATGCTCGTGCGCCTCGTCGACTGCGCCGGCCGCGTCCTCACGGTCGAGCGGGACGGGAACCTCGTCGTACATCGGCTCTCGGTGACGGACGAAGAGGGGAAGGTCCACCAAAGGACGCTCGTGGTCCTCGAGATCGACGACCGCGGCGATCTCGTCCGCGCCGTCGACGCAGGCGGCGTCGAGACGCTCTTCGCGTACGACGAGGAGCACTACCTCGTCCGGGAGTCCTCGCCGGACGGCATCGATTACCACTTCGTCTACGCGGACGTCTCCGGCGAGCGCCGTTGCGTCGAGAGCTGGGGCGAGCTCCGGGGCGGCGACGTGCTGCGCGAGATCGGCTACTCGCCGCCTGCCGGAGCGCCCAGGCCCAAAGGCATCTTTCATACGCGCCTGTCGTGGGGCCCCGAGCCGTTTCAGACGCACGTGATCGACGGCCTCGGCCAGCGGCATCTGTACGTGGGCAACGCCCTCGGGCTCGTCACGGCCTACCGGGATCCGCGGGGGTACGTCACCCACTACAGCTACGACAGCGCCGGCCGGCTCGTCGCGATCCGGGACGCCGAGGGGCGCCTCGCGCGCCGTCACGCCGACATGTCGGGCAGGCAGACCGAGCTCTCGGTGAGCGGCGAGCTGCTGCGCTCCGCGCGCTTCGACGACGGCGCGGGGGTGGTGGCCGTGACCGAGCCCGGCGGCGCGACGCGGCAGGTGCGCTTCCAGGGATCGAGGGTGACCGAGGAGATCGACGAGCTCGGCCGCTCCACCGCGTACGGCTACGACCCGCGGGGCCTGCTCGCGCAGGTGATCCACGCCGACGGCACGGAGGACGCGTATGCGTACGACGCGCACGGCAACATCCGCGAGGTGAGCGCCGGCGGCGGCGCGGCGCGCTTCCGGTACGAGTTCGACCTCCTCGGCCGGCCCGTCCGCGCGGAGACCCCGAAGGGCGTCGCGCTAGAGCTCGATTACGACTCTCGCGATTACGTGATCGCCATCCGGGAGCCCGGGGGCAAGGTCACGTATTTCGACTACGGCCCCACAGGGCACCTCGTCGCCCAGCGGGCGCCGAACGGGCATGAGATCCGGTACCGCATGGTCGGCGACATCACGGTGGAGTCGGTGCACAGCGACGGGCGCCGCTACCGCGCCGGCTATGACGCGCTGCTGCGGCTCTCCTGGATCGAGAACCCGGCGGGCGAGCGGCACGTCTTCGAGTACGACCCGTCCGGCAACGTCCGCGCAGAGACGTCGTTCTCGGGCGTCCGCACGGAGTACGAGCACAGCGGGGTCGCCGAGATCGTCTCGGTGATGAAGGCGGACGGCTCGTGGGTGCGGCTGTCGAGCGACGCGATGGGCCGGCTGCGCGCGCGCGAGCACTCGACGGGGGAGCGCGAGGAGTACGGCTACGACGAGCGCGGCGGGCTGCTCTACGCGAGGAGCGCCGCGTCGGAGGTCGTCTTCGTGCGCGACGCCGCGGGCCGGGTCCTGCGCGAGGAGCAGCGCCTCGGCGGCTTCCAGTTCGCTGTGTCCTACCGCTACGACGACGCCGGCCGCGTCGTGGAGCGGAGCTACTCCTCGGGCTGGCGCGTGACGACCGAGCGCCGCCCGGGCGACGGCGCCCCCACGGCCTGGGAGGTCGCCGTGGAGGAGGCGCGCGCCGCCCGGCTGACGCTCGCGTACGATGAGCGCGGCGTCGAGTCGGAGCGCGCGTTCGGAGAGGACGGGCCGCGCGTGATCACGCGGAGCGACCTGTACGGCCTGCCGATCCACCGGGCGGTGGTGTCGTCGACCGGCGGCGAGATCGCGGCGCGCTCGTACGCATGGTCCAAGGCGGGGCCGATCGAGGTGGTGGACGACAGCCGCGCGGGGCAGCGGCGCTACGTGCTCGACGAGGTGGGCCGCCCGCTGTCCGTGCAGGGGCTCGGCGCGAACGAGCAGCTCTCGTACTCCCCGCAGGGCACCCCGATGCCCCGGGGCGAGGCGCGGGCGCTCGGCCCCGGGGGGCGCCCCCTGCGCACGGCCGGCGAGCACCTCACCTGGGACGCCCTCGGCCGGCTGGCGCGGCGCACCTCGGCGGAGCGCGGAAAGGGCTTCGAGTACCGCTACGACGCGCTGAACCGCCTCGCGGCCGCGGTGCGCGACGACGGCCTCGCGATCCAGTTCCTCTACGACGCGCTCGGCCGCCGCGTCGCGATGACGGTGGGCGGCGAGAGCGTCTGGTTCGGCTGGGACGGCGATTCCGCGGTCGAGGAGGTGGCGAGCGGGGGAGGCCGCGTGCGGCGCGTCTTCGCCGACGACGGCTGCACGCCGCTCCTCGAGGCGCGGCAAGGGGGCGACTTCCGCGCGGTCGTGACCGACGCCGCCGGCACGCCGTGGCTCTTCCTGTCCGCGGCCGGCGCCTTCGACGAGGTGGACTTCGGCGCGCTGGGCGACGTGACGCGCCGCTCGGGCGATCCGGGGACGCTGCGCTTCGCCGGGCAGCGCTGGGACGCCCCGACAGGCCTCTTCTACAACCGCCACCGCTACTACGATCCAGCGCTCGGCCTCTACATCACGCCCGATCCCGCGGGGCTCGCTGGGGCGTTCCACGAGCTCGGGTTCGTTCCGAACGTCACGCTGTACATCGACCCTTCGGGGCTCACGACGATCATCGTCGGCCAGCGCGGCGACAAGGCGATCGAGAGCCACAAGGCCAATCTGCAGAAGATGTATCCGGGGGCCACGGTGCTTTACCACGACGAGCTGAAGAACGCCCCGCTGGCGAACGAGAACCACGTGATCGTGTCGACGCACGGGTACCCGGGCGGGGTCGAGTGGGGAGAGAAGAAGAAATTCCTGGGGATCATCCCTTACGGCAACCGGCCCACGATCAACGGGCAGCAGCTCGGGGACGCGCTGAAGGGCGCTGGCTTCAAGGGGGGGCCGGGCTCGCGCGTCGATCTGTCGACGTGCAACGGCGCGACGCCGCCGGATCCGAAGTGGGGTATCGGCAACGACAGCACGGCGCAGGGCGTCGCAAACGCCACGAAATCGAGCGTCTGGGGCGCCAAGTCGAACGACCCGGCCGCCACGTACCGCGGCGATGTCGAGGATATCTCGGGGAAGAAATGGTATCAGTTCTGGAAGAAGCCGAACAACTGGGGGCCTGGGATGATGGCGCCGGTTGGACAGAGCCCGGTGAACGGGGCGATGAATCCAAGGCAAGATGTGTACGTCCGGAAGGGCGCGTACGTCGAGACCCGGTGAGGAGCTGAGCCATGCCGGCGCCCCGTCTCCCTCACGTCCCCGCGCGTCTCCCCTGGCCCGACACGACCGGGCCTGACCCTTCGAAGACGGCGCTCGACGCGCTGTGGTCGAAGACGCGCGCGGTGCGCGTTTACCCGGGCGAGCTCGGTGAGCACGGGCCGCTCGCCCGAGCGCCCGCCGTGGAGCTGCGCGGCCCCGACGTCGCCGAGCTCGCGCGTCTCCTCGCGTTCGAGGCGCCGCCGGAGCGCTTCCGGGTGCCGAGCCTGGGGCAGTGCGCGCTCGAGCTCCGGGGCCGCCTGTTCCGCGTCGGTCTGCTCGGGCTCGACGCGACAGGGGCGCTCCGCGTGATCGGCTGGGGCTCGGACGTCGTGCTGCGCGAACCGGCGGCGGCCTTCGCGTGGCTCGCGGAAAAGGGTGGGCCTTCTCTCCCGGATGCGCGCGAGCAGGGGGCGCGCTAGCGCCAGCGCCGCCCTCATCCCCCGCCGATCAGCGCCCGCAGCGCGTCCGCTTCCCGCTTCGCCCGCGCCGCGATCGGCACGAGCCCCACGAGGCACGGCGCCGGCACCTCCCGCGCGAGGATCACGCCGTTCTGGCTCCGGAACACGCGCACGCCGCGCGCCCGGAGCCGCGCGGGGCTGATCTCGAGCATCACGTCGACGTGCGCGCGCTTGCCCACCGCGCTGCCCGGCGCGTCGGTGCAGTGCACGTGCGTGCGCGCCGCCGGCCGGATCCCCTCGCGGGCGATGCTCCGGACGGCGTCCACGCTGGTGCCGTGCCAGATCGACGCGTCGCCGAGCACCTCCTCCCACGACGCCTCCAGGCCGGCGAGCGTCACCGGCATCCCCTCGCGCGAGTGCCCCTGCGAGGCGCGCACCCGGTCGCCCCGGATCTCGAGGCGGTTCTTCGTGTTGGTCTCCACGACCGCGTCGAGCAGCGAGCGCGGTATCCCCAGCGCCCGCAGCACGTCGTCCACGGCCACCCAGCCCGCCTCGTCCATGGCGACGCCCATCGAGGGCGCCCCGTGGCGGAGCAGCCAGGAGAGCTTCTTGCTCATGTCGGTCAAGCGATCGCGGCCCATCGTCAAGCTCCATCCTTTCGAACGTCGGACGACAGAAGCATAGACACCCCACTATCCGCCGGAAGAAGTATTTCTGGATACGCTATCGCGTTTCGCGATAGCGTCCCGGCATGCTCAACCTCGACTGGCTCGGCGCCTTCGTGGTCTTCTCCGAGCACCTCAACTTCACCCGCGCGGCGCGGGCGCTGCACGTCTCGCAACCGGCGCTCCACGCCCAGATCGGCAAGCTCGGCGAGGCGCTCGGCGTCACGCTCTACCAGCGGCGCGGGCAGCGGCTGGAGCTCACGGCCGACGGCAAGCGCGTCGCCGCCTTCGGGCGCGAGGTGGGCGAGCGGACGCGCTCGTTCCTCGACGTCCTTCGCCACGGCGAGAGCCGGGAGCCGGTCGTGCTCTGCGCCGGCGAGGGCTCGTACCTGTACCTGCTCGGCGAGGGGATCCGCGCCTTCACCGCGCGCGCCGTCGCCCCGCTCCGCCTGCTCACGCGCGACCGCGAGGCCACGCTCGACGCCGTCGTGGCGGGCGAGGCGCACCTCGGCGTCGCGCCGCTCGAGGGCGCGCCGGACGGGCTCGCCGCCGACCGCCTCACCGAGGTCGAGCAGGTCCTGGTCGTCCCCGAGGCGCACCCGCTCGCCCGGAAGCGCCGCGTCCATCTGCGCGATCTCGAGGGGGCGCGGCTCGTGGTCCCCGGCCCCGGGCGGCCTCACCGGGCCGCGCTGGCGCAGGCGCTGCTCTCGGCGGGCGTCCGCTGGGAGCCGGCGGTCGAGGCGAACGGCTGGGAGCTGATGCTCCACTTCGTCCGGCTCGGCGTCGGCGTCGCCGTGGTCAACGCCTGCTGCCGCCTCCCGCGCGGCCTCGTCGCGCGCCCGCTGCCCGAGCTGCCGCGCAAGGTCTTCTGCGTCGTCCACCGGCGCGGCGTCGATCTCCAGGGCGGGCCCGCGGCGCTCCGGGACGCGCTGCTCGCGCACGGGGCCGCGTGGCAGCGCAAGCACGCGCGCGGCGCGCCCCCCGCGCCCCCCGCGCCCGACGTCACGCCGAGCGCGCCGGCGCGCCGGCGCTGAGCTTCCTCACCCGATCTCCGGGGTCAGGCCGCCTTCCTGGACCTCGACTTGCCCTGCTTCGCCTGCTTGCCGCCCGTGTCGGCCGGGCGGCTCACCAGCTTCGAGAAGTAGCTCGGCTCGCCGTTCGCCTTGGCCTCCTGGTACACGAAGGCGAGGTTCGACTCCTCGAACTTGGCGAAGAAGTCGTCCCACGAGATCTCCTCGAGCGTGTCCTCCCCGCTGTACCCCGGGAAATCGATCCGGAGGACGCCGGGCTCCCCGTTCTTCTCGGTCCGCGTGACCGTCGCCGGGCGGCCGCCGCGCGCCTCGACCCACGCGCGGATCTCGTCGTGGTCGATCGTCATGTGGGACGAGTGGTCGTCCTCGGCGCCCTTGCCGCGGGCCTGCTTCCCGCGAGGCCGCTGCTCGGCGCCGCCGCGCTCCTCCTCGTCCTCGTCGAGGTCGATCTGGGGCTCCACCTCGATCTCCTGCGCGCCCTCGCCCGCCTGCCCGCCGCCCTTTCCGCGCGCCTGCTTGGCGTGCGGCCGCTGCTCGGCGCCGCCGGGCTCCTTGTCGAGGTCCATCTGGACCTCGATCTCGACGTCCAGCTCGCCGCCGCCGCTCCCGCCCTTTGCGCCCTTCGCGCCGCTCGCCTTCGCCTTGCTGCCGCCCTTCGCGGCGCCGGACGTGGCCTTGGCTTTCTGGACCATGTCCTCCGGACGGCTCACCAGCTTGGAGAAGTTGCTCGTCTGCCCGTCCGCCGTCTTCTCCTGGTACACGAAGGCGAGGTTCGACTCCTCGAACTTGGCGAAGAAGTCGTCCCACGAGATCTCCTCGAGGGAGCCCTCCCCGCTGTAACCGGGGAAATCGATGCGGAGGATGCCGGGCTCGCCGCTCTTCTCGGTGCTCTTCACCGTCGCCGGGCGGCCTCCGCGCGATTCGGCCCACTGGCGGATCTCGTCGTGATCGATCGTCATCTTCGATGAATTGGCCGACATGGTCTCTCTCCTGTGCTCGTACGTCGATTGGATCGAGAACGGCAACCCGCGTGCCAGAGGACCATGAGAAGATCCGCACGGGCGATGGACGGGCTCAGCCGTAGTCGGCCTTCAGCGGCGCACACGCGTGGCGCGGTACGAGCCCGCCCCGCCGTCGGGCGCTGCCGTCGCGCGCGCCGCGCGTGCGAGCTCTGCGTTATCATGATGAGACCGAGCCGAAAAGGAAGGGAGCTCTGCCGTGGCCGAGCGCGGGCGCGACGAGGCAATCTGCCTCGACTGCGGCGAAATGCTGCCGACCCGATCAGGTCCTGAGGAAGCCGCCGTCCGCTGTGTAGTGTCGGGCGCAGGTGTCGAGTGTACGCGGGTACGGCGCTTGACCCGCTCGCCGGCAAGGTTTTAGCTGCTCGGTGGAGGCTGCGCGACGCGCGGAGCTCTATGAAGATGCGCTCAGACGAACGACAAGAGGCGCCCTCGTCGAGGGTTGCGCGCTCGCCGCTCCGCGGGCGCCGGCGATGGGCTGCGGGGGCATCGCGCGCCGCGCTCGCGTCGAGCGCGGCGGTGCTCGCGCTCGGGTGCGTGCTGGAGATCGACGTCCCCGGCGCGACAGCCAGCGGCGGCGCTGGCGGCAGCGGAGCGACGTGCGCCGATCCGAGCAGCGATGGGCTGCGCTGCGGCGCCTGCGGCCACGGCTGCCGAGGTGGGCTGTGCAGCGACGCCGCGTGCCAGCCCGTCGTGCTCGCGGCGGCGGCCGGCGCTCCCCTCGCCATCGCGGTGGACGCGACCCACGTCTACTGGACGCACCGGGATACGGACGAGATCATGAGTGCGCCCATCGACGGCGGCGAGGCGGTCACGATCGCCGAGAGCTGCCCGTCGTTCGGGATCGAGGTGAGCGCGACGGACGCAACCTGGACCTGCGCCGAGCTCGGCACCGTCTACCGGGCGCCGCTCGAAGGCGGCGAGCCCGTGCCGCTCGCGACCGGGCTGAACCTCCCGATGGGCCTCGCGCTGGACGCGACGAGCATCTATGTGGGCGACGACAGCGCGGTGAAGCGGGTCCCGATCGGGGGAGGGGAGGCGGTGCAGCTCGCCGTGGGCAGCGGCTCCCGCCGCCTCGAGATCGACGACACCCACGTCTACTGGACCAACGCGGACGCGAGCACGATTCGCAAGGTGCCGATCGGGGGGGGCGAGGACGTGATCCTCGCGACCGGATACTTCGAGTCGCACGAGGTCGCGCTCGACGCGACCACCGTGTACTGGACGACCCCGGGCGAGGGGCCGGGCGTGGGCTCCGTGAACAAGGTGCCCAAGGCGGGCGGCACACCGGTGGCGCTCGCCACGGGCCAGGCGTCCCCGTTCTCCATCGCGGTGGACGGGACCCACGTGTACTGGGTGAACGTGGCCGACGGCGAGATCAAGAGGGTGCCTGTCGACGGCGGCGAGGCGGTCGTGGTGATCTCGGGCGTATCGCCGAACGACCTGGCGGTCGACGGCACCAGCATCTACTGGACCGAGGAGAGCGGCTTCGTGATGAAGCTGGCCAAGTAGGCGCCCGGCGCGCCGACTGGGCGCGCCGACTGGACGAGCGAGGTCCACGCCGCAGCGCGCCAGCGCGTCCACCCGCTGCGCGAGCGCCGGGGGGGTGCTACCTAGAACCGAGCGGCGCGAGCCGCGCTGCCGAGGCCGAGCACGTGACCGCCGCGTACCATCTGCTGCTCCGAGCTGCCGTGCTCGCCGTGACCACGGCGACCGCGACGGCGGCGGCCGCGCGCGAGCCTCGACCTCCTCGGGCTGCTGCCGCCACGGGCGCGCCGCGGCCCGGGCGCGCCCTGCCGTCGGCGCGCTCGCCGCGGCCCGGGCCCACCCCGTCGTCGGCGCGCCGCCCGCAGCCCGCGCGCCGCCCGCAGCCCGCGCGCCCCCCGCAGCCCGCGCCGCCTGTCGCGCGCGCCGCGCCGGAGGCGCCCTCGCCTCCGCCGGTCGCGCCCGAGCCCGAGCCCGCGGCCTGGCGCGCCCTCGTGGTGGGCGGCGGCCCGCGGCCGCCCATGAACCAGGTGGCCATCGAAGGCCACGTCCGGTACTTCCAGTCGCTGCTCCCGGCCACGGTGGAGCGCCGCGTCCTCTTCGCCGACGGGAGCCGGGGCACGCGGAGCGTGCAGTTCCTCGACGGCCTCCGCATGCGCTACCGCGCGCCCAGGCTGCCGCGCATCGACGGCGCGACGACCCGCCCGGGGTTCGACGCGATCTGGCGCAAGTTCGTCCGCGCGCGCCCGGCCGACCCGCTGCTCCTGTACTTCGCTGGCCACGGGAGCCCGGATCCGCGGCGCGATCTCGACAACAACGTGTTCGACCTCTGGGGCGGCGGGGGGCTGTCCGTGCGCGACCTCGCCGCCCGCATAGAGCAGCTGCCCGACGACACGCCCGTCGTCCTCGTCATGGCCCAGTGCTTCTCCGGCGCCTTCGCGAACCTAATCTTCGAGGGCGGACGGCCCGACGGCGAGCTCGTCGAGCGCGACGTCGTGGGGTTCTTCGCGGCGACCCGGGACCGCCCCGCGTCGGGCTGCACGCCCGAGATCAACGAGGCGGATTACACCGACTTCAGCAGCTACTTCTTCGCCGCCCTCTCGGGCGTCGATCGCCTCGGCAACCGCGTCGACGGCGCCGATTTCGACCAGAACCGGTTCGTGGGGATGAACGAGGCGTTCGCGTACGCCCTCCTCCACCAGGAGACCGGCGACGTGCCGGTCGCGACGTCCGATGTGTTCCTCCGCCGCTTCGTGAACAAGCCCGATCACGAGACCATGGCGACGCCCTACTCCAGGGTCCTCTCGTGGGCGAGCCCGGCCGAGCGGGCCGCCCTCGAGGGCCTCTCGGACGCGCTCGGCCTCCGCGGCGAGCACCGGCTGCGGGCGACTTATGATCGCGAGTTCGGGCCCGGCGCGGGCAGGAGGGACATCGAGGACGTGACGTCGGCGCACCAGCTGCGGTTCATCCGGCTCGCCAAGAGCGTGGTGCTGGCGAGGGCGCTGCGGCAGGGCGGCGATCGCGCCGTGATCGAGCGCTTCGAGCGGCTGCGCGCCGCCGAGGCGCGCAACCCGCTCGCCGAGGCCAAGGCGGCGGGCCAGGTGCGACAGGACACGAGGCGGCGCGCCGCCCGGTGACCCAGCGGCGGCCTCGCCGGCGTGCCCGGGGCTCCGCCGCCGCGCTCGGCGCGAGGCGCCGCGCGCGTCACGGCGCGGGCTTCTCCTCCACCAGCATCGCGAACAGATCCGTCACGCCGGGGTCGATTCCCATCTGCGTGAGCAGGGTGGTCACCTGGCCGCGGTGATGGGTCTGATGATTGAAGCAATGGCCCACGGCCCACCAGAGCGGCTTGGTGAGGACCGTCCCTCTCAGCGCGAAGGTCAGGTCGCCCGAGAGCGCCTGCTCATCGATCTGGTGCACCCAGGCGACGATGTCCGCGTCGGTCCTGGCGCGCTCGCGGGAGAGATCGTCGAAGTCCGCGTAGAGCTCCTGCGACAGCGCGGTGAACTCGATGGCCTTGCCGCTCGCGTCGCGCGAGGTGAACCGCTCCTCGTCGCCGGTGAAGCGCCCCATCCACCGGCGGTCGGCCAGCAGGAGATGGTTCAACGTGCCGTGGATCGACCTGAAGAAGGCGCCGCGATCGCGCTTGCGCTCCGCGTCGTCGAGCTTGCCGACCAGCGCATAGAGCTTGTCGTTCATCCACAGGTTGTAGCGAGCCAATGCGCGATACTGATCTACCCAGCTCATGAGTCAACCCTCGTCCGTCCAGGTGTAGGCACGCACCCTATCACGCCCGCCCGCGACCGCGAACCCCGGCCAGCGCCGCCGCGGACGCGCGCGGCGTCGACGGGCCCGCGCCACCCTCGCGGACGGCGCGCCTCGGACGCATCGCCGCCGTCGCGCGCCGCGACCGAGATCGCGCTTGCTCGGTCCGCTATCGCGGACTATTGTCCTCGATAACAGACACGCGGTGATCGGCGAGATCTCCCGGTTCGGAGCCGCCTTTCACCCATTTTCACCTCCTCTCCCAAGGAGCCACGATGGTCAGCCTTGCGCTCGATTCAGCTGTCCTGGCCGAGACGTACGATCGCGTCAGCGATCGGCAGTTCAACCACGGAAAGCTGCTCATCGAAGATCTCCAGATTTCCCCGGGCGAGCGCGTCCTCGACGTCGGTTGCGGGACCGGTCGGCTCGGGGCCCATGTCGCCGAGCTGGTCGGCCCGTCCGGCGAGGTGGCCGGCGTCGATCCGCTGCCGCTCCGCGTCGAGCTGGCCAACAAGAAGCGCCGGCCGAACTTCCGCGCCACCGTCGGTCAGGCCGAGGATCTCTCGCAGTTCGCCGCCGGGAGCTTCGATGTCGTGTTCCTGAACAGCGTGCTCCACTGGCTGCCCGAGAAGCTCGGCCCGCTGCGCGAGGCGCGCCGCGTGCTCAAGCGGGGAGGGCGCCTCGGCATCAGCTCGGCCGCCAAGGAGCGCCCGCACGAGTTCGAAGGGGTGCTCGAGGGCGCGCTGTCGTCGCTCGGCCTGGCCGGCACCGCGGAGACGCTCGGCAACACCACCTACAAGGTGACCTCCGACGAGCTGAAGAGCACCCTGCTGCGCGCCGGCTTCGAGGATCCGGCGCTCCAGATCCGCACCTTCACGGACCACTTCGCGGCCACGGACGACGTGATCGCGTTCAACCTGGCCAGCTCGTTCGGCAACTTCCTGTCCAACCTGGCTCCGGAGGACGCCGCGCGGGTCAAGGCGGCGCTCGAGGCCGAGCTCGAGCGCCGCCGCGCGCCGGAGGGGATCCGGCTGCGACGTCACCTGATCTTCGCCGTCGCGCGCGCGGGCGCCTGAGCGGCAACGCGGCACCCGACGATCTCCGCACGTCGCCGCACCCGGTGCTCGGGCACACCTGAGCGCGCGGCCGTGGTAGGTTCGCGGCCTCCGTGCTGCCGGCCACCAAGGTAAAGCGACCCGCGGCCGAACCAGCGCCCGATCCGGAGGACGCGCCCCGCGCGGACCACGACGCCGCGGGGCGCGCCTGGTCGTGGCTCGCGCCGTGCGCCGTCTTCGGGGCGGTCGCGTCGATGTCGCGCTCGTTCGTGTCCAACCAGAACACGTACCTCGTGCACGCGGCGCGGAGCTCCGGCGCCTACCCGGAGCTCGCGTCCGACTGGTTCGCGCACACGGCGGATCCCACGCCGTTCTTCACGGGGCTCGTGGCCCCGCTGCTCGCGCTCGCCGGCCCCGGCATCCTGCCGGCGCTGAACGCCGTCCTCGTCGCCGCGTGCCTCGCGGCGCTCGTCCTCGCGGCCGAGGCGCTCGTGCCGGACGGCGCGCCGCGCGCCCCGCGGTGGGTCGTCGCCTGCGCGCTCGCGGTCGCGTGGCTCGCCAGCCCTCGCGCTCAATACGGCTTCGCGGGGGTGGCCGACCAGCAGGTGCTCCGCAACTTCCTCCAGCCGGCGAATTTCGGCGTGCTCCTCCTCGTCGGCCTCGCCCTGCTGCTCCGCGGGCGCCCGCGCGCCGGCGCGGCGATCGCCGCGTTGGCGGCGGTCATGCACCCCACGTACATCCCTTCCGTGCTGCTCCTCGTCGGCGCGGCGCTCGCGCTCGATCGCGGCGCCCCGCGGCGGCGCAAGGCGGTCGCGGCCGCGCTCGCCGGGGCCGTGCTCGCGCCCCCGCTCCTCTGGACGGCGACGCGGTTCGCCCCCTCCGACCCCGCGACGTTCCGGGCCGCGCAGCGGATCCTCGCCGACGAGCGCATCCCGCACCACACGATCCCGCAGCTCTGGTTCGACGCCGGGGCCGTCCTGTGCGCGCTGATCGTCGCGGCGGCCCTCCTGATCGCGCGGCGGTCCGGCAAGGCGCTGCTCGGCGCGTACGCCGCCGTCTGCGTGCTCGGCACGCTCGCGGCCGCCGCGTTTCCGCGCCTGTACACGCTGCGGCTCGCCTTCCCGTGGCGGATCTCCACCTGGCTCGTGCCGCTCTCCACCGCCGTGCTGTTCACGGCGCTCCTCGGCCGCCTGATGCGCCGCCCAGCGCGGCGCGTCCTGCCGGGCATCGCCGCGGGCGCGTGGGTGATCGCGACGGCCATCGCCGTGCGCCAGGGGCTGCACCGCATGCGGCCGCGCACGGAGCCGGGCGTCGCGCTCGCCCGCGAGGCGCAGCGCCGCGGGGCGGCGACCGACGTGATCGTCAGCCCCCCGGCCTGGGAGCACCTGCGCCTCAACGCGCCCGCGGCGATCTTCGCGGACTGGAAGTCGCACCCGTACGCGGACCGGGAGGTGCTCGAGTGGGACCGCCGCCTCGGGCTCCTCTCCGGCTTCTACGCGGGGGCGGGGCCCCTCTCGTGCGGCGCGCTCGCGCCGATCCTCGCGAGCGCGCCGGCGCCGCGCTGGGTGATCGTGCCGAGGGGCGCCTCGCTCTCGTGCCCGGGCGTCGAGCTCGCCGTCGAGGGCGCGGACGGCAGCCTCTATCGCGTGCTCGCCGCGCCGCCTCCGGGCTAGCGCCCGGAGGTTGCGTGGCCGCTCGCCTCTGCGAGGATACGGCGCCGAGAGGGGCCGGGAGCCCGGCGGAGCGCCTCCGGGCGGCGCTCTCCGCGGAGAGCCCGCCTCCCGGAGGCCAGGTGAGCGAACGACTCGACGTTGAGGTGCTGCACCGCCGCGAGGCGCTCGAGGCGCTGCGGGAGCCGTGGGGCGCGCTGTGGGAGCGATGCCCGGCGGCGACGGTGTTCCAGCGGCCGGAGTGGCTGATCCCGTGGTGCCGCGAGCTCGGGCCCGAGGAGGTGCTGGCCCTGGCGTTCCGGTCGGAGCAGGGGCTGGTCGGCCTGGCGCCCCTCGCGATCCACCACGACCGCGGGGAGCGCCTCGTCGCGCTGCTCGGCGCCGGGATCACCGACTACAACGACGTCCTGGCCGCGCCCGGGTACGAGCGCGCGGTCGCGGAGGCGGTGCTCGCGTACCTGGACGAGCGCGCGGACGCCTGGGACGTCGCGGATCTCCACGACCTGCGCGGGGCCTCGCCCCTGTTCGCGGCCGAGGCGCCCGCTGGCTGGTCGGACGAGATCGAGAAGCACGAGGCGTGTCCGAGGGTGACGATCCCGGAGGGCGCCGGGCCGGACGAGCTGTTCTCGCCGGGGATGCGCGCGCGCGTCAGCCGCGCGCGGAAGCGGCTCGCGAAGGCCGGTGCGCTGCGCGTCGACGTGGCCGACGCGTCGAGCGTGGACGAGCTGCTCGACGCGCTGTTCGCGAACCACCGGGCGCGCTGGGTCTCGCGCGGCGAGGGCGGGGTGCTGGACGAGGCGCTCCGGCCGTTCCACCGCGCGGTCGCGCGGGGGCTGTGCGCGCGGGGCGCGCTGCGGCTGTTCGGCCTGCGGCTCGACGGGCGGGTGATCGCGTCGCTCTACGGGCTGGCCGAGCGGGGCGGCATGGCGTCGTACATCACCGGCTTCGATCCGGAGTTCGCGTGGTACAGCCCTGGGCTCGTGATGCTCGCCAGCGCGCTCGAGCACGCGGCGGCCGAGGGCGCGCGGACCGTGGACTTCCTCCGCGGCCGCGAGCCGTACAAGTACGAGTGGGGCGCCGTCGACCGCTGGACGTACCGCCGGCGGCTGCGGCACCGGCGCGCGCGCGAGGCCGGGCGGGAGGCCGGGCAGGGCGCGCTCGAGGGCGCGGTGAGGGCCGTCATGGCCGGCGAGGCGTCGCCGGAGGTCGGCCTGGTGCGGCTGCTCGGCGCGGCCGGGGGCCTCGCGGACGCGGCGCGCGCGATCGAGGCCGCGCGGCCCGCCGCGGGGGAGGGGGAGGCGGCCGCGCGGCTCGAGGCGCTGCGCCGCTGCCTGGATGAGCGGCGCGCCGCGTGCGCGACCGTGGCGGAGATGCTGGGCGCGCACCGCGACGCGGGCGTCGCCGGGCCGGACGCGCCGGCGCGCGCCGCGCGGCTCTTCGACGAGCTCTGCGCGCGCTCGGAGGAGGCGAGCGTCGCGGCGTACTCGCTCGGCGATCCGGCGCTCCTCGAGCGGGCGACGGGGGAGGTGGTCGAGCTCCTCGAGCGGTGGGGCGCGCTCGGGAAGGACCGCGCGATCTTGCAGATAGGCTGCGGGATCGGCCGCTTCGAGGCGGCGCTCGCGCCGCGGGTGCGCGAGGCGTGGGGGCTCGACGTCGCGCCGCGGATGATCGAGGCCGCGCGCCGCCGCTGCGCTGGGCTGCCGAACGTCGTGCTCGCGGTCTCGTCGGGCGTCGATCTCGGCGACGCGCCGTCTTCCCGCTTCGATCTCGTGTACGCGGTCGACTCGTTCCCGTACCTCGTGGCGGCGGGCGAGGCGGTCGTGGATCGGCACGTCGCGGAGGCGCGCCGGGGGCTGCGGCCGGGCGGGGAGCTCGCGATCCTGAGCTACTCCTACCGGGGCGACCTCGCGCGCGACGCGGCGGACGTCGCGCGGCTCGCCGCCCGCCACGGGTTCGACGTCCTGGTGAGCGGCGAGCGGCCGTTCTCCCTGTGGGACGGGCGAGCGTACCGGCTGCGGAGGATCGAGGACCGGTGAGGCACCGCCTCCCCGGACCGGCCGCCGTCAACCGGCGTCGGAACCCTGCCCAACCGGCGGCGCCGCGAGGAAGAAGCGCCGCAGCGCGTCCGTAGCTATCGGCAGAAGGTACTTGACATGAAGACCACGACCTACCGCGCGTTCGCCCTCGTCCTCCTCTCCTGCATGACCCTGCCTGCCTGCGCCGCCGTGGAGCTCAACCCGGGCGCCGAGAAGGTCATCGTCACCAAGCAGCCCGCCCCGGAGGGGTGCCGGTTCCTCGGCACGCTCATCGGAGAGCAGGGCGGCTCGCTCTCCGGGAAGTTCACCAGCAACGCCAACCTGCAGAAGGGGGCGGTGAACGACATGAAGAACCAGGCCCACGATCTGGGCGGCAACTACGTGGTCCTCGAGAACACGAACGCCGGCACCACCATCTCCGGCGACCGGGACAGCATCTCCGGCGAGCAGACCGACGTCACCCACATGGGCAACGCGTACAGCTGCCCGCCCCAGCTCGTCGGCCTGTAACCTCGCCCGAGCCAGCGAGCCGGCTGCATCGATGCCCGCAGCGCGAGGCCCCCGCCGGACGCACCGGCGGGGGCCTCGCGCCGTTCGGAAGCAACGCGGCGCGCCTGGGCTCATCCAACGTGCACGAAGCGCAGGTGGAGCGTCGCCTCGGCGGTCTCCGCCGCGCTTCGCGCCGCACGGAGGAAAGCCGGCCACAGGAGAGGGGGAGATGGAACTGTCGTTGTCCAGGCGTACGGCCGCGGAGTTTCTCGGGACGTTCTGGCTCGTGCTCGGCGGCTGCGGGAGCGCCGTGCTGTCGGCCGCGGTTCCGGGGCTCGGGATCGGCTTCGCGGGCGTGGCGCTCGCGTTCGGGCTCGCCATGCTGACGATGGCGTACGCCGTCGGCCACATCTCGGGCGCTCACTTCAACCCCGCCGTCACGCTCGGGATGATGGTCGGCGGGCGCTTCCCGGCGCGAGACCTCCTGCCGTATATCCTCGCCCAGGTCGCCGGCGCCATCGTCGCCGTAGGGATCCTCTTCGTCATCGCCAGCGGCTCCGCCGGGTTCGCCGTGAGCGACGGCTTCGCCTCGAACGGCTACGGCGCGCACTCGCCCGGCGGCTACTCGCTCGTCGCGAGCCTCGTGGCCGAGATCGTGCTCTCCTTCGGCTTCGTTGTGGTGGTCCTCGGCGCCACCGATCTCCGCGCCCCGGTCGGGTTCGCGCCCCTCGCCATCGGCTTCGCGCTCACGCTCGTTCACCTGATCGGCATCCCGGTCACGAACGTCTCGGTGAACCCGGCGCGCTCGACCGGTCCCGCCCTGTTCGTCGGCGGGTGGGCGCTGTCGCAGCTCTGGCTCTTCTGGCTCGCCCCGCTGGCCGGCGGCGCGCTCGCGGGGGCGCTCTATCCGGTGCTCGTCGGCGCGAGGCCGGCCCGCGCCGCCGTCGCGCCGCGCTCGACGGTCTGAGCAGGGGGCTCCGGGCGCGCGCGCCGGGCCGGCGGGCCGAACCGGTCCCACCCGAGCTTGGCCGTGAGCACGAGCCCGAGCGCGACAACGAACCACCGCACCTTGCTCGGCGCGATGCGCCGGGCGACCACGGCGCCGGCGAGCGAGCCGACCACCGCCGCCGCCATCATGATCGGCGTGGCGACCGGATCGACCGCGCCCGCGAACAGGAACGCGAGCGCGGCCACCCCGTTGATCAGGCTCGCGAGCACGGTCTTGATCGCGTTCAGCCGGTGGATGTCCACGTTGCCGCCGAACGACGAGAGCAGCGCCAGCATCATGATGCCGATGCCCGCGCCGAAGTAGCCGCCGTAGACGCTCACGAGGAACTGGAGCAGGAACACGAGCCACGGCCGCGAGGGCAGGGTGAACTCCTCCGCCGCGCCGTCCTTCTCCGAGGGCTTCGCCGGCGCCGAGGGCCTCGCCGGACGCAGGTTCTGCCAGAGCAGGAGCAGCGTCGCGACGAGCACGAGCCCGGGCACCGCGGCGTCGAACACGCGCTGCGGCGTCACGAGCAGGAGCGCCGAGCCCACGACGCCGCCGAGGAGCGACGGCAGGAAGAGGACGCCGAGGACCCGGTAGTCCCGGGCGAGCTCGCGGCGGTACGCCCACGCTGACGCGAGCGACGCGGGCGTGAGCGCCACGGCGTTCGTCGCGTTCGCGGGCAGCGGCGAGAGCCCCGCCGCGATCGCCGCGGGGAACGACACGAGCGTGCCGCCCCCGGCCACCGCGTTGATGACGCCGGCCACGGCGGCGCCGCCGGCGAGGAGTGCGGCTCGCGTCAGATCCACGGCGCGACATGGCCCGAGCCCGGCCCCGCTGTCAACCGCGGCCCGGAGCCCCTAGCATCGCGCAGCCGCCGATCTCGGCGGCCGCTCCTCCCCGGAAAGCCGAGCGCCATGCCGCGACCCTTCACGCTCTTTCCCGCCGCGTTGCTCTCTGCGCTGGCGCAGTCCGCGATGCCCGCGAGCGCCGCCGCCGGCGAGGCGCAGCCGGAGCGCGCGCTCGTCTGGGTGGCCGACGACGGCACGCGCGTCCGGCGCGAGGACGTCGGCCTGCCGCTCTCGCGCGGCGAAGGCAACGCGCTCTTCCGGCCCGGCGAGCCGCTCCGGCTCGGCGCGCTCCGCGCGGAGGTCGTCGCCTTCCAGGTGATCGTCGAGGCGGGCGCCGAGCCCGTGCGCGGCGTCACGGTGGAGCTCTCCGGGCTCGCCCCCGCGGCCGGCGTGGGCGCGCCGCCCGAGGCGCTGGCGGCGGCGCAGCAGCAGGCCCCGGGCGCCGCGCCCGCGGACGCGATCTCGATCGCCCGCTTCGTCGAGCACTACGTCGAGATCCGGCAGCGCTCGCGGAACGACCAGCGACCCCTGGAGTCGCTCGGGTGGAGCCCGGCGGCGCGGCCGCCGGACGACAGGCACCTCGGGTTCCTCCCCGACGCGCTGATCCCGGTCGAGCTCGCGCCGCCCTGGGCGCCGTACCCGCTCGAGGTGGGCTCCCGCGAGACCCGGGCGATCTGGGTCGACCTCCACGTCCCGGAGGGCGCCGCCCCCGGCCTCCACGAGGGCAAGGTGGTGGTCCGCTCGGCCTCGCACGGCGAGCTCGCGTCGCTCGATCTGAGGCTCGACGTCGCGCCGGCGACGCTGCCGTACGGCCCGGTCGACTTCATCGCCTTCTACGAGATCGACCGCGTCGCCGAGCGGATCGGCGACGGACCCGCCGTCGAGCAGCAGCTCTGGCAGCTGCTGCACGAGCACCACGTCGACGGCTTCGCGTCGGTCCGGAGCCCCGCCGAGGTCGAGCGGCTGCGGCCGGCCATCGACGGCTCGCTCTACACGAAGGAGCGCGGCTACAGCGGGCCGGGCCAGGGCGTCCCGCCCGCCGCGGTGGCGCTCGGCGCGTACGGCGGCTTCGGCGACCCGAAGGAGGAGACGCTCCGCCGCGTCGAGGCCGTCGCCGACAGCCTCCCGCCGGCGGTGGACGACGTGATGCTCTACGCGGTCGACGAGCAGTGCGAGAGCCCCCGCGGGCCCGGGTGGCGCCGGCTCGTCCGCGGCTCGCGCCTGTCGTCGCGCATCCTCGTGGGGCACTCGTGCGGCGAGGTGCACCCGCTGCAGCAGGACGTCGACCTCGTGCTCACGCCGGCCAACCGCTTCGACTCCGCGTGGGCGCGGGCCGCGCGCGAGGCCGGCAAGCGGCTCTGGGTGTACAACGGCGCGCTGCCGCGGACCGGCACCTTCATGATCGACGCGCCGCTCACCGGGCTCATGGCCGACGGCTGGATCGCGGCGACCCACGAGGTGGGCCGCTGGTTCCTCTGGGAGACGGCGTTCTGGCACGACGGCAACCGCGGCGGGAAGGGGCCCGTCGACCCGTTCACGGTCGCCGAGAACTTCCACAACCGGGACGGCGACGCCTGCCTCGGCGACGGCATGCTGCTCTACCCCGGGACGCAGCGCGGGCGGTTCGCCTCCCGCTCCGTCGGCTTCGCCGGCGTGCTCCCCTCGATGCGCCTGAAGAGCCTGCGCCGCGGCATCCAGGACGCCGGCTACATCGCGCTGGCCAGGTCGGCGTCGCCCGGCGCCGCGGACGCGATCGTGAAGGCGGTGATCCCGGCCGCGCTCGACGAGGCGCTCGATACCTCGCCCGCCGCGTGGAGCAGCGAGGGCGCCGCGTTCTTCGAGGGCAGGGCCGCGCTGCGCGCCCTGATCCCGGCGGGCGCCTCGCTCGACGCCGCCGGCGTCCGCCGCGCGCTCTCCGAGGCGGCGGCCGCGCGGCGCGCGCTCGTCCCGCTCGCGCGGCCCAAGGGCGCGGGCGACGAGCCGCCGGCGGAGGCCTCGGGGCAGGCCGCGCCGGGGCCGCTGCGCCGCTGGGGCGCGACGGGGCTGCTCCTCGCGGTCCTCGGCCTCGGCGCCGCGGCGCTCGCGCTGGCCGTCGCGCTCCACCGGCGGCGGCGGCGGCCGGGGCGCGGGGCCGACCGGCGCTGACCGGCGGGCCGCGCGCCGGCCGCGACGCCGCCCGCCCCGCGACGCGGCCGCCTCCGCGCCGCCTGCTACGCTCGCGCCCCCCATGCAGAGCCCCGACGACGACCGGCGCCCCGGCCGAGCGCACCTCCGGCGCCTCCTCCGCCTCGCCCGCCCCGAGCTCGGCAAGCTCGCGCTCGGCACCCTCTTCCTGGGCGTCGGCAGCGGCATCAGCCTCCTGCTCCCCCAGGCGATCCGCAAGATCGTCGACGACGCGCTCGGCCCTGGCAGCGGCGTCGAGGCGATCGACGACGCCGCGCTCTGGCTCGCGCTCCTCATCGTGGTCCAGGCCGCCGCCGTCGCGCTGCGGTACGTCCTCTTCTCGACCGCGGGCGAGCGCGTCGTGGCCCGGCTCCGGGCGCAGCTCTTCGAGCACCTCCTCCGGCAGGAGGTGGCGTTCTTCGACGACCACAGGACCGGCGAGCTGACGAACCGCCTCGCGTCGGACGCCACGGTCCTCCAGAGCGCCGTCAGCGTGAACGTGTCGATGGCGCTGCGCTACGCCGCGTCCGTGATCGGCGGCGTCGCGTTCCTCTTCTACACCTCCCCGCGGCTCACCCTCCTGATGCTCGCCGTGGTCCCCGTCGTGGCGCTCGGCTCGGTGGCGTACGGCCGCCGCGTCCGCCGGCTCTCCCGCAGCGTGCAGGACGCGCTCGCGCGCGCCAGCGAGGTCGCCGAGGAGGCGCTCTCGGGCATCCGCACCGTCCGGGCCTTCGCCGCCGAGCAGCACGAGGCGGCGCGCTATTCCGGCCGGGTCGCCGAGTCGTTCGACCTCGCCAGGAAGCGCATCCGCGCCTCGGGGAGCTTCATGGGCGTAGTGACGTTCGCCGGCTACAGCGCCGCCGCGCTCGTCCTCTGGTACGGCGGCCACCTCGTCGTCGAGGGCCGCATGACGCTCGGCGGGCTCACCTCGTTCCTCGTCTACACGATCGTCGTCGCCTTCGCCCTCGGCGGCCTCAGCGACCTCTGGGCCGACTTCATGAAGGCCACCGGCGCCGCCGAGCGCATCTTCGACCTCCTCGACCGCGAGCCGGCCATGGCGGACGCGGGCGGCGCCCAGCCGAGCGCCGTCGAGGGGCGCCTCGAGCTCCGGCGCGTGCGGTTCAGCTACCCGACCCGCAAGGACGTGCCGGTGCTCAAGGGCATCGACATCGCCGTTCGCCCCGGCGAGGTCATCGCCCTGGTCGGGCCGTCCGGGGCGGGCAAATCCACGATCGCCTCGCTGCTCCTGCGGCTCTACGACCCCGACGAGGGCCGCATTCTCCTCGACGGGCGCGATCTGCGCGAGCTCTCGCCGACCTGGCTCCGCCGGCAGGTCGGGATCGTCGCGCAGGAGCCGCTCCTCTTCGCCGCGAGCGTGGCCGACAACATCCGTTACGGGCGGGAGGGCGCCTCGGACGCGGAGATCGAGGCGGCGGCGCGCGCGGCGAACGCGCACGGGTTCATCCAGCGGTTCCCGTCGGGGTACCGCACGCTCGTCGGCGAGCGCGGGGTGCAGCTGTCTGGCGGGCAGAAGCAGCGCGTGGCGATCGCGCGCGCGATGCTCAAGGACCCCCGGCTGCTCGTGCTCGACGAGGCGACGAGCGCGCTCGACGCCGAGAGCGAGCACCTCGTGAAGGGGGCGCTCGACGCGCTGATGAAGGGGCGGACGACGTTGATCATCGCTCACCGCCTCTCGACGGTGATGGGCGCCGACCGCGTGCTGGTGATGGATGGGGGTACGATCGTGCAGAGCGGGGCGCACGCGGCGCTCATCGCCGAGGACGGCCTCTATCGCCGGCTGGTCGAGCGGCAGTTCGTGAGCGCGCAGCTCACGACGACTGCTGTATGATGAGCTGCTGCGTCGCCTTGCGCTCGCCCACGATGGAGACGGCCGTCTCCGAGGCGAGCGCCGTCGCGCCCTGCGACGTGCGGCGGAGCGTGCCGAGCAGCGCATACCAGCCCTGCTGGCCGCTGGTGAGGGCGCGCGCGCTGATCCCGTCCGTCCGGACGAGCGCCTTGCGCGCGACCCGGAGCACGCTGCGCTGGACGCCCTCGACCAGGTCGAGCGTGGCGCCGAGCCGCTCCTGCGTCTCGACGCGCACGTCGTCGAGGAAGCCGAACCCCGCGCGCACGACCTCATCGGCCACGCCGAGGCTGCCGTCCACCCACGTATAGATCAGCCCCTCTCGCGGATTGCTGAGCTGCGCGCGATCGGAAACGTTGCTGCCGGCCGCGATCTGGCCGGAGATGCTCTCGTCCATCTCGAACCCCCTTTCCTCACGGTGGTTGGCAGGCGATTCGCCTGCTGCGAGACCACTATCAACAACCGAGTTCTCGGATGGGTTATCACAGGGCAACAAAGGTGTGAACTCTTTCTTTTATCGTCGCCTCCCTTTCGGATGCGGGCACGCGGAGGCGCCTGGAAGCGGCTGTCGCGAGCGTTCTGCTGAATCCGTGATAGTTCAACGAAAACACGTGAACAACGGCCAGCGTGTCGGTGACGTAAGCTAGCGGCCGAAGGAAGATCCTTAGTCCTTGGCAGGCGCGCCCTGGCTAGCTAGCGTCTCGCGGTGCCCACGCGGCCCACGAATACCGGGCGATTCATGAGGGGAACCACCTTGTCAACGTTTCTTGCAGCCTCCTGCGCCGCCGGCGCGCCGCACGGCGAGGCGCCCCCGACGGCGCCAGCCCCTGAGCTCCTGGCCTTCGAGATCCAGGAAGGCCGGATTCATAACCACTTCTTCCGTCGTGGTCATATCGCCGCTCATGTCCTGACGACCTCGGGCGTGTCGCCGCGGCTCATCGTCGCTTTTCCGGCGGGCAACACGGGAATCGCCGTGTGGTTCGACGCGCTGCCGGCGCCGGTCGAGCTCTCGGTCGAGGGGGGCGTCTCGGGCGTGGAGCGGTCCGGCGGCATGCGCGGCGTCTCGGCGCTGCTCGCGAGCGCGGCCCCGGCGCTGCGCGTCCATCGGCTGATCCTCGGGAGCATCCGCACGGTGCGCGACGTGGGCCGCGACGCCGCGTTCCCGGCCTGGCTGCGCAGCGACGTCGAGGCGCGCGGCGCGTCGATCGCCGCGCGGCGCACCACGCTGGACGGCGAGCACCACCTCGAGCTGCTCGTCGAGCCGGAGGGCGGCACGACGGCCACGCTGGGGCCGGACGGGCGGATCGAGCTCACGGCGGGCCCGAGCGGCCTCCGGGTCCGGGTGACGGCGCTCTCGGACGAGCCGCCGCTCACGCCGGTGCCGCTCGACGAGCTCGTCACCGAGCGCGCCGCCGACGACCCGCGCGACCGGCAGGCGCTCGCCTTCCTCGCGTACCGGGAGAAGCTCTTGGCCGGGTCCTGGCGCTTCCTCACGTACTTTGGCCGGGACACGTTGCTCGCGGTGCGGATGCTCCTGCCGGTCCTCGAGCCGGCCGTGATCGAGGCGGGCATCGGCTCGGTCCTCGATCGGCTGAGCCCGTCCGGGGAGGTCGCGCACGAGGAGGCGATCGGCGAGTACGCGGCGCTCCTGCACCTCGCCGCGGGGCGCGCCGGGGCGCTGCGCGAGCCCGTCTACGATTACAAGATGGTCGACGACGACTTCCTCCTCGCGCCGCTCGCCGCCGAGTACCTCCTCGGCAGCGCGCCGGGCCGGGAGCGCGCGGCGGCGTTCCTCTCGCGCCGGACGCCGGCGGGCGACACGTATGCGCAGGCGCTCGCGCGGAACGTGTCGCTCGTGCTCCGCCTCGCCGCCCCGTTCGCCGAGACGGGGGATCCGAGGGCGCTCGTCTCGCTCAAGGAGGGGGAGTCCGTCGGCGAGTGGCGCGACAGCGAGGAGGGCCTCGCGTTCGGCCGCATCCCGTACGACGTGAACGCCGCCCTCGTCCCGGCCGCGCTCCGCGCGTCGGCGCGGCTGCTCGCGAGCCCGCTGCTCGGCGCGGACGCGGAGGGCGCCGGCCGGGCGGAGCGGCTCGCGCGCGCGTGGAGGGACGCAGGCGTGTTCTTCCGGGTGGAGCTGCCGGAGGCGGAGGCGCGGCGCCGCGTCGCCGCCTATGCCGCGTCGCTGGGCATCGACGCGGCGCCGGCGCTCGCGTCGCTCTCGGGGCCGCTCTCGTTCCCGGCGGTCGCGCTCGACGGGGAGGGCAGGCCCATTCCCATCATGCACTCCGACGACAGCTTCGTCCTCCTGTTCACCGACCCGCCGCCCGCCGCCCTCGAGGAGATCGCCGGCCGCCTGATCCGCCCCTTCCCGGCGGGCCTGCGGACGCCGGTCGGCATCCTCGTCGCGAACCCCGCGTTCGCGCCGGATCCGGCGCTCTGGGCGCTGTTCACGAGAGCCCACTACCACGGCACGGTCACCTGGTCGTGGCAGCAGGCGATGCTGGCCGCGGGCCTCGACCGCCAGCTCGCGCGCGGCGACCTGCCGGCCCCCGCGCGCGACGCGCTGGAGCGCGCGCGACGCGCGCTGTGGGAGGTGATCCAGGCCTCGCGCGAGGCGAGCACCGGGGAGCTCTGGAGCTGGGCTGTCGAGGGCGGCCGTTACCGGCTGGTCCCGTTCGGCGCCGAGCGGGCGCACCACGACGAGTCGAACGCGGTGCAGCTCTGGAGCACGGTGTACCTCGCGGTGCGCCCGTGATCGGCGCGAGGCGTGATCGGGGAGGGGGAGAGCTCGCCCCGAACGCTCGCGCCTACGCGAACAGCCCCGAGATCGCCGTCGTGTGGAGGTCGTTGTCCCCGATGACGAAGTTCGGGAGGCCGAACATGCCCGCGCACGCCATCCAGAAGTCGTTGGTCGACCGGAGGCCGCGGCCGCCGTTGTCCCACACGCGCCCGCCGAGGAGCTTCGTGTTGGCGCCGCCGAAGAGCAGCCAGGCCATCTTGTCCCAGTTGTGATGTCGGGTCCCGACCTCGGTCACGTAAGGGACGAGGGTGTTGTCGAGCAGCGATCCGCCGTTCACGTCCTTCGCGGCCGCGAGCTCCTGCAGGAACCCCACCATCTTGTTGGCATAGAACTCCTCCACGCGCGTGAGGAACTCGAGCGTATCCTTCGTGTCGGGATCGTGGCTCGTCGTGTGGTGGACCTTGAAGATCTTCGAGTCCGGCGGCCACAGGTCGCCGAAGCTCACGTGGTTCGTCCCCGGGGACCACTGGAAGGTCACCACGCGCGTCAGGTCGCACCGGAAGGCCGCCTTGACCACGGCGAAGTGCAGGGCGCCGATGCGCGCGTGCTTCTCGTCGTCGCGCTCTCTCACGACGTGCGACGAGTTGTAAGGGTCGATGTACTCGCTGACGCTGATGATCTCCGGCGGCTGCTCCATGCCGCAGAACGCGGGGTTGGTCGGGTCGGCGTCGAACTCCTTCTCCACCTCGCGGATCGCCTCCAGGTGCGCGTCCAGGAGCTCGCGCTGCGCGCTCGGCGCGAGCTCGTGGAGCCGGCCGAGATCCCTCGTCGCGAAGTCGAGCACGCTCTTCTTCTGCCGGCGCGCCCTGGCGAGCGCCTCGAGGTTGTCGTTCGTCGTCCCGCCGGGCATCAGCGTGCCGAACACCCGCTGGTAGGCGTCGAACGGCTGGTAGTACGGCGTCATCGGGGCCCGCGGGCCGGAGTACGACATGTGGCGCGTCGACACCTCCGGCGTGTCCGCGCGCTTGTCGCACGAGAGCTGGAGCGACGCGATCGCCGTCCCCTGCAGATCGGCCGACTGCTTCTGGATCAGCTGGTCGACGCTCGCCCCCTCGGACATCGGGTCGTCGCCGCCGTTGCCGGGGTAGAGCTGCTTGGTCCGCATACCGGTCGCCATCAGGACGGTCCCGCGCTCGTGGCCGCCGCCGACCGACCCCTCGGACGGCAGCTTCAGGTCGCGAAACACCACCATCTTGTCCTTCACCGGCTCGAACGGCTTCAGGATGCGGGACAGCGTGAAGTTGGTCCCGTTCCCTTGCGGCCACCAGTTCTCGTAGACGGTGCCCACGGGCCGCTGGACGATGAGGAACCGCTTCGGGCTCGGCGCGCCCTCCGCGGTCCGCTCGAGGCCGCGGAGGATCGCGAACATCCCCGCGGCGGCGCCGACGCCCTGGAGGAAGCGACGGCGGGACGAGACATAGGGCAGGTTGCGGTTCATGGTCACTCCTCCTCCGTGCGCTCGGCGAGCGCGCGCGACGTCGCGACGGCCTTCACGATGGCCGGCAGGGTGCGCTCGCCCACCGGCAGCGCGTTGATCACGCTCTCGACCTGGCAGTCGTCCGGCCTGAGCTCTTCATCGTCGGTGCTGTAGGTGACGAGGTGCCGCGTCAGGCACGCGGCGAACTCCTCCCGTTGCGCCATCACGCCGATGAACTCGACCGCGTTCGGGTAGCTCTCGTACAGCCCGAGGAGCCCGTTCATCTCGATGTTCGAGTCGATGGGCTCTCCATCGAGCTTGTCTCGATAGCGGCCCAGCGGATCGTAGTTCTCGAGCATCAGGCCGAACGGGTCGATCCCCCGGTGGCACACGCCGCAGGTGCTGTTCATCGCGCGCGCCTCGGCGCGCTCGCGCTCGGTCATGTCGGCCTTGAGCAGGTCCGCCACCGCCTGCGCGAGCTCCTCCGGCGGCGACGCGAGCTTCGGCAGGCAGAGCAGCGCGCCGCGGACGAACAGCCCCCGCGCGACCACGCTCGTGTTGTCCGTGCGCGAGAGCGTCGCGAGGACGCTCGCCTGCGTGAGCAGGCCGGCGCGCTGGCCTTCGGGCAGGGTGACCGGCGAGAACTCCTCCGGCGCGCCCGCGCGCTCCACGCCGTACACCTCGGCGAGCGGCTCGTTGACGAACGTCTCCCGCGACGTGAGCAGCTCGGTCACGTCCGCGCCGCGCTCCCAGAGGGTCGAGTCCACGAACAGCTCGGTCTCGTGGAACATGGCCGCCTGGAGCCCGGGACCGTATTCGGGGAACATCCCGGGATCCTTGATCGTGCCGAACAGGTTGCTGAGCCCCCACGCCGCGAGCAGCGTGGTGCTCAGGCTGCGCCGCGTCTCCGGCAGCGCGAGCAGCCGCTCCGTCTGCCGTGCGATCTCCTTCGGGTCGCGGAGGGCCCCGGAGTCGGCGGCGGCCATCAGCTCCGCGTCCGGCTGGCTGTCCGTGAGGAAGAACGAGAGCTCGCTGGCGAGCTCGTGCGGCGACAGCCTCACGACGCCGTCGCTGCCCTTCTCGCCGAGCTCCGTCCGGTAGGAGAAGGAGGGCGACGCGAGGATGGCCTCGACGGCGAGCACCACGCCGCGCTCGTAGCTCTCTTCCTTCCCGAGCGCGAACACCTCCATCAGGTCCGCGAGCTCTGCCTCGCCGATCGGCCTCCGGAACGCCTGCGCCGCGAACCGGGTCAGGAAGTCGCGCGCGCACGCGTCGTCCCCGTTCTGCGCGCAGCCCGTCACCTCCTGGAAGCGCCCCTTGAGGGTCTCCGCGGCGTAAGCGGCGCTGTCGAGCCGCCCGCGCACCAGCGATGTGCCGGCGACCAGCCCCTTCTTCATGAACGGCTTGGTCTTGTCGTCGGGCGCCAGATCGGCCCGCACCGCGGTGTCCCCGAGCACGGTGCGCACGGAGTTCGTGAACTGAAGATCGGTGAGCAGCACGACGCGGCGCCCGAGCCGCGGCGCGCACTGCGCCTCCGCGTCCGGGCGCCCGTCGTCGGGTCGCCCGCTGCTGCCGCCTGGTTGTTGTTCGTCGGGGTTGCTCCCGAGGGTGCCCGTGCACGCCGCCGCCACGAGGGCCGAGGCGCACGCGGCGAGCCACGCCGAGCGGCGCCGCGCGGCGCTCCGAGGCGAGCGCTCCCGTGCGGCCTGCCCCTCCCCCGAAGCGGGGGGCGCCGCGCGCTCTGTCCGATCCCAAACCCGAGGTCGATGCATGAACAAGCCTCCCAATCTATCCCGCGGCGCGAGCGCCCGTTGACCCGCCCGTCGCTCGAGATCCGCCTACGACACGGGGCCAGGTGGACTGCGCCGATGAAGGCAAGCCGCCTTCGACACGACGCCATCCCGAAACCCCCAACCTTCACACCCTAGGATGCGAAACGGCGCAACGACGAACCGCCGTGTTGCGCAGCGAAGTGCCACCTCGCCGCCGGGCGAGGACCCTCCCGGGGGCGAGCGCGCGGTGCTGCCGAGCGCCCTGCTCACTTCCGGAGATGCTTAGTTTCGACCACACACGCTCATGAGTCAAACCAATTTGTCGCGATCGGGGCGTTTGGATACGATGCCAAGTTTACGACAACACAGCAGTTTTCCTGCGTCCGCGGCGCGGAGGTACCCAGCGCGACGCGTTAGGCCGTGCCCCTGGAGCACCGATCCGCGCCGCGACCTCGGCCCGCGCAACTACGCCTCCATGACGCGCACGCTGAATGGCAGAGCCGGGAGTGAATCCGATGCGCTCGCGGCTCCCAGGTGAGACCTCGCGTGCAGCTCGAGCTCACGCGGGCTCCGAGGAGCGTCGACCCGCGGCCCCGCGGCGTCCAGGTCCTTGTGCACGGCGCCGCCGCGCGGCGACCGCGCCCAGCGCGATCAACGCGGCGAGTGCCCCCGCGGGGGAGCTGGACCCCGAGCTGACCCGGAACGCGCATCCGGCCTCGTCGTGGCTGCCGCCATCGGCGGGGGCAGCGCCGGCGCCCCCCGTGCCGCTGCCCGCCGTTGCTCCGGTGCTGGTGGTCGATGCGCTGCTGACGCTCCCACCCTCGCCCGAGCCGCCGCTGCCCGTGGCTCCCCCTTCACCCGTGCTCGGAGCGCCCCCGGCGCCCCCGGCGCCCCCGCCGCCGGTCGGCTCCGGATCCGGGGCGTCGAGCGGCGTGAATTTCCACCAGTTGAAATTGAACAGGGGACCGTTGCCGCCGGTGAACTTCAGGTACAGATCGTGTATCCCTGTCGCGCCGTCGACCGCGCACGACGTGGTCACCCAGGTCTGGGCGCCGCCGGTACCCTGAACCATGCAGGTCCCCACCAGCGTGCCGGTCGGGCTGTCGAGGCGCAGCTCGATGCTGCCGCCGCCGGTCGCCGAGGCCACCCTCGCGTCGAAGGACACCGCGCCGGTGCCAAAATCGACGCCCTTCACCTTGATGTAGTCCCCGTTCTCGATCGACGTGACGTTCACGCCGCCCTCGCTGCATCTCTCGGTCTCGACGCCGGATTCCCAGGCGATGGTCTCAGCCTCCGTCATGACATACGGATTCAGGTTGCCGACGCCAGGCGGACCCTCCTTCGTCATCCTGATCGTCGGGATCGTACCGTCGGCGTTGAACGTGAACTGCTCGACGGCCGTCGAGCGGTGAAAGCCTCCGCCGCCCGGCAAGGCGCCGTTGTGATAGAAGAAGTAGGAGTTCCCCTTGAAATCGATGACGCCCGCGTGATTGGTGAAGCTGCTGCCCTCCGTGGGCATGATGACGCCGCGGTAAGTCCACGGGCCGGTGGGGCTGCTGCTCGTGGAGTAGGCGATGTATTCAGGGATGGGGCCAGCCGCGTACACGAGGTAGTACAGCCCGTCGCGCTTGTAGAGCCATGGGCCTTCTTCGTACTTGGTCGTGTGACGACCATCATTCTCCCCGGTGCGCTGCCCGAAGCTCGCCGCCGTCATGGGCACGTGCACGACGCCTCCCTGGTAGGAGATCATGTCTTCGTTCAGCTTGACGTAGCACGAGCTCGGGTTCCCCCAGTACAGATAGGCCTGGCCGTCGTCGTCGATGAGCACCGTCGGATCGATGTCGCCGCAGTCGGCCGCGACGAGCGGCTTTCCCAGGGCGTCCTTGAACGGACCGGTAGGGCTGTCCGACACGGCCACGCCGATGGTCATCCTGTTGAGCGAGCGGCTCGTCACAGGCACGTAGTAGTAGAACTTCCCGTTCCTGTGGATGACCTGGCCAGCCCATGCGTCCCCCTTCGCCCAGCTGAAATCGCTGAATTTCAGCGGCGAACCGTGGTCCGTCCAGTTCACCATGTCCTTGGAGGAGTACACTCTCCATTCGTTCATCCCGAACCAGTCCGTGGCGCTGTCTTCATCATGGCCGGTGTAGAGGTACACCGTGTCACCGTGGACCATGGGAGCAGGATCGGGGGTATAAATGGTCTGTACGATGGGGTTGTCCGCCAGGGAGACGGACGGGAATGCAGCCACGCCGCAAAGTATCGATGCCGCCGTGAGGAGCTTACGTCGGATGGGCGTCGTGTTCATTGCCATTCTCGGATCCTTGCTGGTCTCCTGAAACTTCGTCAGGTATTGTCGATGTCGTAGGCGGCTCGGCTCATGAATCTCCGGACGGCGTGGCGGCAGCCAATCATGAGCTCGTCAGCGCTCGCGTCCGACACCGCTGCGCGAACGGCGTCGGTGCCCAGATCGCTCGGGCGACGAGGGCCTCGGGCGCGGACGACCCATCCATGGGGAAGCAGACCATGGGGAAGCAGAAGGATACTTCTACGGGGTAATGTGAACGCTAACATGGCCGGAGTCAACACAGATCGACCGGCCCGCGGGTCGGCCTCCGGCCCGGGGGAGGACGAGGCTGGCGGGGCTCCTCCGGCCCGCGGCGTCGAGAGGAGCGGGCGCGAGGCGCCGCGGGACATCGAGGACATCGAGGGCGGGCAGGACCTGCAGCCCTCTATCGACCGAGCACGAGGTGGCGTTCGCGGCCCCAGCTGCGGAGAAATCCAGGTGCACTGTCGAGTGCGGCAGCATCAATGAAGCCAGCGCCCGCTCTTCTTGACGCGGCGCTCCGGAGGAGGCCGGTCAGCCTTCTCGCTTCGGTTGCGAGGAAGATGCAGGGGGGTCGATCTGGATTGACATCGTCTCTGTTAGCGTTAACATGGCAACCCATTCGTATCTCTTGCTTCGCTCTGGAGGGGTGGCCATACGCGCCGAGAGCTTCGTCAGCCGATCGATCTCGGCGCAGGTTCCGCACGCTCGGTCGTCACGGGCGCGAGCCAGGCTGAGCTCGCGGACGTCGCAGTCGCGGGTCAGCAGCGCTGGGCGCGGGGTCTCCACGTCGACCCGCGCGCGCGTCGGTTCGCGCGCATCCGCTCGACGCCCTGCACATCCACCGAGCTGACCCGCGTCGACGACCTCAGGCGGGGCACGACCTGAGAAACCCGTCGAGACGGTCATGAGGCGACCCGCGGTGCTGTGCCGGGCCGCTCACGACCTTGGCATGGCCATTCGAACGAGACGCGATGTCGACGAGACGACGTTTGGCATTCCCACGTTCAATACCGGCGCGCTCGCCGGACTGGTGCGAAATGAGAATTTTTCCACTCGTGGTCCCTGCAATCATGCTCCTTGTCGCCTGTGGCTCCGATGCCGACCCGCCTCCGGATGGCCAGGCTAGCTCCAGCTCGACCGGCGTCGGGGGGGCAGGCGGAGGCGCCGCGACGAGCGCCAGCACGAGCGCCTCCAGCAGCGCGAGCTCCGCGAGCTCCAGCGGCAGCGGGGGAGCCGGCGGCAGCGGGGGAGCCGACGGCGGCGGCGGAGCCGGCGGCAGCGGCGGCGAGGACCTGCTCGCGGCGGCCGCCAGCATCGACGGCTTCCGCTGGGAGATCCCCTGCGACCAGGACCCGGGCAACCGCGACGAGTGCGCGACGTCCAC
This sequence comes from Sorangium sp. So ce836, assembly GCF_028553905.1. Classification (NCBI taxonomy): domain Bacteria; kingdom Pseudomonadati; phylum Myxococcota; order Polyangiales; family Polyangiaceae; genus Sorangium; species Sorangium sp. So ce836. The sequence goes on from NZ_CP102233.1 coordinate 3,319,857, forward strand.
GCGCGTCGACGAGAAGAAAACGTTCGGCGGCTCGCCCGACACGATCTACCAGGTGACCGTCCGGCTCAGGGGCGTGGTCGAGCCGGAGACGTATCGGGGCGGCACGCCCGACGGCATGCACTTTCGCGTGGGCGGCACGCCCGACAACGCGACGTACAACAGGTACAGCTTCTCAGTCTCCGATCCGCCCGAGGTCTACTACCTCAACGATAGCCCCACCGTGGGTCACGACGTGTTCATCATCGACCATACGAAGACCATTCCGATTCGCGGCGGAGCCACCGTGTCATTCCTGGGCGACGATCCGAATCGTGTCATGATCGCCAACTTCAAGCATCTGGTCGTGGACGGCGTGCCGCCGGCGCCCGCGCCCTTCATCGGCCAGTTCATCCAGCTCGACGTGCAATCCGTCGAGCTGGCGCAGCCTTGACTGCACGCCGCGACGCTCGCCTCCGGCCCCCGGCAGAAGCGACATCATCTCGCTGATCCGTCCATGCGTCGACGGGGCCGGTTTTGCTACAACCTACGACATACCCGCTTAGCATAGGAGAACCTTATGAGAATGCGATTCGAACGATGGCCCCTGCTGACGGCCCTCGCGCTCGTCGCGTGCGGTCCCGTTGATCAGCTCGACGAAGCCGGCTTCGATTTCGACGAGCTGGCCGAGAGCATCACCATCGATACCGCGACGACCTACACCATCGTCGGCGTGCAGAGCGGAAAATGCGTCGAGGTGGCCGGAGGCAGCGCCGCCGACGGAGCGGGCTTGCAGATCGCCACCTGCAACGGCTCGGCGCGGCAACAGTTCCGCATGGAATCGGCCGGCGGCGGCTACTATCGCATCCGCAACGTGGGCAGCGACCGCTGCATGGACGTCACGGGAGCCTCTACCAGCGACGGCGCCCGCGTCCAGCAATACTCCTGCTGGACCGGGGAAAACCAGCAGTGGTCGTTCACGGACGTCACCGGCGGCGCCGTGCGTCTCACGGCGCGCCACAGCGGCAAGTCCCTGGACGTCTACGGCCGCGGCACCGCGGACGGCACCACCGTGATCCAGTGGTCGTCGAACGGCGGGACGAACCAGCAATTCCGGGTCACGCCCGTGAGCTCGGGCGGGACGGGAGGAGGAGGAGGAGGCGGCGGCGGCGGCGGCGGCGGCAAGTTCGTCGGCAACATCACGACCAGCGGGCAGGTGCGATCGGATCTGGCCCGATACTGGAACCAGCTCTCCCCGGAGAACGAGGGCAAGTGGGGCTCCGTCGAGGGCCAGCGGAACGTCATGAACTGGTCGGGCATGGACCGGGTCCGGGATTACGCGCGCCTGAACGGCATTCCGTACAAGGGCCACACCCTGATCTGGGGTGCCCAGCAGCCGAGCTGGCTCGCCGGTCTGTCGCAGAGCGAGCAGCGCGCGGAGGTGGAGGAGTGGATCCGAGCGTTCTGCCAGCGCTACCCGGACGTCGCCATCATCGACGTCGTGAACGAGCCGCCCCCGCACACCACGCCGGTGTACATGAACGCCCTCGGCGGCGCCGGAGCGAGCGGGTACGACTGGATCGTGCAAGCGTTCAAGTGGGCGCGGCAGTACTGCCCGAACGCCAAGTTGCTGCTCAACGACTACAACAACATCGAGTACAGCGGCGACAATCAGAACACCATCAACATCGTCAATCGGATCCGGGCGGCAGGGGCGCCCATCGACGGCATCGGAGCTCAGGCCCACGCCGCGTTCTCGATGCCGACCAGCACCGTGAAGACCTTCCTCGACCGGCTCGCCGGCACCGGTCTACCGGTCTACATCACCGAGTACGACATCGACCTGGCGAACGACGCGCAGCAGCTCAGCGTGATGCAGAGCCAGTTCCCCATGTTCTACAACCATCCGAGCGTGAAGGGCATCACGCTGTGGGGCTACGTCAGCGGCCAGACGTGGCTCTCCAACTCGGGGCTCATGAGCAGCGGCGGCCAGATGCGGCCCGCCATGTCCTGGCTGATGGGCTACCTGGGGCGCTGACGTCGATCGCGCGGGCGCGCGCGTCACGGAGAGCGCGCGCCCGGAGATCGCTGCGCGGGCTCGTCGGCGTGGTCGCAGGTCCGACGGAGCCTGCCCGCGGGCCTGCGCCCGCGCGGCCGATCCCGGGCGCCTCATGTGTCTCGCTTACCGCGTCCTATCCCTTGAGCACAGGAGACGATGATGAGAATCGGACTTCAACGATGCTTGCTGTCCACGATGTTCGCCGCCGCGACGGCGTGCGGTCCCGCCGAGCAGCTCGACGAGGCCGGCGTCGAGCTCGACGAGCTGGCCGAGGGCATCACCATCGACACCGCGGCGACGTACACGATCGTCGGCGTGCAGAGCGGAAAATGCGTCGAGGTGGCCGGCGGCAGCGCCGCTGACGGGGCGGGCTTGCAGATCGCCAGCTGCAACGGCTCGGCGCGGCAGCAGTTCCGCATGGAATCGGCGGGCGGCGGCTACTATCGCATCCGCAACGTGGGCAGCGACCGCTGCGTGGACGTCGCGGGGGCCTCCACCAGCGACGGCGCCCGCGTCCAGCAATACTCCTGCTGGACCGGGGAGAACCAGCAGTGGTCGTTCACGGACGTCGCCGGCGGCGCCGTGCGCCTCACGCCGCGCCACAGCGGCAAGTCCCTGGACGTCTACAGCCGCGGCACCGCGGACGGCACCGCCGTGACCCAGTGGTCGTGGAACAGCGGGACCAACCAGCAGTTCCGAGTCGTGCCCGTGACCTCGGGCGGAGGGACGGGGGGCTCTGATGGCGGGGGTTGCGGCTTGCCCACCTCCTTCCGCTGGCAGTCGAGCGGCATCCTGGTGAGCCCGAAGTCCGACGCCACCCACAATATCGTGTCCATCAAGGACCCGACGGTCGTCTTCCACAACCAGCGCTGGAACATCTATGCCACCACGGCGAACACCGCCGGCAACTGGCAGATGACTCACCTGAGCTTCACCGACTGGCCCCAGGCCGCGTCCGCGTCGCACTACTACATGGATCGCACGCCTGGTTTCAGCGGCTATCGGTGCGCGCCGCAGATCTTCTTCTTCAGGCCGCAGAACAAGTGGTACCTCATCTATCAATCGCAGCCGCCGCAGTTCTCCACGACCGACGACCCGAGCCGCCCGGAGACGTGGAGCAGACCCCAGAACTTCTTCGCGTCCACGCCCGCTGGCATGCCGAGCCTGCCCATCGATTACTGGGTGATCTGCGACAGCGCCAACTGCTACCTCTTCTTCACCGGCGATGATGGCCGGATGTACCGCAGCCAGACGACCCTGCGCAATTTCCCGAGCGGGTTCGGGCCGGTCTCGGTCGCCCTCCAGGACTCGAATCGCTACAACCTGTTCGAGGGGAGCTCCACGTACAAGATCAAAGGCATGGACAAGTACTTGACGCTCATCGAGGCCATCGGCCCGACGGGCGCCAGGTTCTACCGCTCGTTCACCGCCGATCGCCTCGATGGCGCGTGGACCCCGCTCGCGGACACCTGGAACGCGCCGTTCGCGGGCCAGAACAACGTCACCTACGCGTCGGGCGTGGCCGACTGGAGCGACGACGTCAGCCATGGCGAGCTGCTCCGCGACGGCAACGACGAGACTGCGACGATCGACACCTGCAATCTCCAGTTCCTGTATCAGGGTCGCGATCCGAGGTCGGGCGGCGAATACTCGCAGCTCCCATATCGCCTCGGCCTGCTGCGAGCAGTCCGCTAGAGCGACGGTCACCCGCTGCGGATACGGGCCCATCTCGGCGTTTTCGGTGCTCAGCGCACAGGAGTGCGCTTCCGCGCCGAAAACGCCGAGCTGGGCCCGTCTCCTGTGCGGGTGACCGCCGCTCTGTGACGCGTGTGCCGGAGACGGGCGGCGCACCCAGGGCGAAGCAAGAGATGCCGTTCTGGTAGATTGTTAACGTTAACATTGTCGGTGTCAACACCGATCGACCGGCGCGCCCGCTGCCCGCGGGGCGGTGCTCGGTCGGATTTTCGGTGGGATCTCTACTTACAAGTTCGTTACACTATGGACGACGCGCTTTCGGAGCAGCGCGCGGAGGGGGCGAGCATGAGCCGCGACAGGAGCGAGAGCACGTCGGGACCGAGCGGACGCGCACACGCGCACGGGAGATCCGGAGTAGACCGCGGCTCGGGAGCAGGGAGCTCGGCGGGCGGGCATCGCCAGCTCGACGGGATCCCCGCGCCGGGTGGGGTGTCCGCGCGCATCGATGGCGACATCGACCACAAGGCGGAGAGCGCGGCGCTGCGCGCGCGCGTCGAAGAGCTGGAGAAGGAGCTGGCCACGCTCCGCGGTGCGCTCGAGCGCGAGAGAGGGCTGGTCAGCGCGGCAGCGGCGTACCTCGATGCGCCGTTCGCGCGGGGCGCCACGCAGGTGCCGGCGCTGATCCACTGGCGCCTGGATGGCACGGTGACGCGCTGGAACGACGGCGCCGGGGCCCTCTTCGGGTGGAGCGAGGGCGAGGCCGTGGGCCGCCGCCTCTCCGACCTCGTGGCCGCGGATCCGGTGTCGCCCGAGGCGGCGCAGGCGTTCAACCACGACCCTGGCGAGAGCCTCTTCGCCACGACCACGAGCGCGGGCAGGACGAGAGAGGGAAACGCGATCACCTGCCGGTGGACCTACGCCGTGCTGCGCGACGAGCGAGGCGGCGCCCGAGAGATCGCGGCCATCGTGGACGGCGGCGACGATCCGCGGCGGAGAGAGCGCCTGGTGCACGAGCGTTACCAGCTCCTCCTGCAGCTCGTGGACAACTCGCCGAACGTCATGTTCATCAAGGACGCGGAGGGGCGATACGTGTTCGTGAACCGCCATTATGCGCGCGCGCTCGGGCGGCACGCCATCGAGTTCCTCGGCAAGGACGAGCATGAGTTCGGCGCCACGCCGCCCGGCGTCGCCGACGCGATCGTGGCGAAGGAACGGGAGGTGCTCGCGAGCGGCCGGCCGTTGCGGTACGAAGAGGTGCTGGACTACGGCAGTCAGAATTACTACTTCTTCACGGTCAAGTTCCCGATTCACAACGAGCGCGGCGAGCTGGTCGGCGTCGGCGGCGTCGTGAGAGAGGACACCGACCTGAGGCGCGCCCAGGCCGAGCGGGCCGCGTTGCAGGAGCAGATCATCGCCGCACAGCAGGAGGCGCTCCGGGAGCTGTCGACGCCGCTCATCCCGCTCGCCGACGGCGTCGTGGCCATGCCGCTCGTCGGAACGCTCGACAGCGCGCGCGCGGGGCAGGTCATGGAGACGCTGCTCGCCGGGATCAGCAGCCAGCGCGCCCACACCGCGCTCCTGGACATCACCGGCGTGCGCGCCGTCGACGCGCTCGTCGCCGGCGCGCTGACGCGGACCGCGCGCGCCGCCCAGATGCTCGGCACGCGCGTGGTGCTCACGGGCATCCGCCCGGAGGTGGCGAGGGCCCTGATCGAGCTCGGCGCGGACCTCTCCGGCATCGTCACGCTGAGCAGCTTGCAGAGCGGCATCGCCCACGCGCTCCGGCGCAAGGAGCGCCCGCGCGCCGCCCGTTGAGCGACCGAGCCGGCGCCGCCGGCGCTGGCCGGCCGTGCCCGGCCCTGCGGCCGCGCGCGGACGGAGCGCCCGCTCCGAGCTGCGCCGCGCTCAGCCCTGGATGCCTTGGAGCGGCGACGTGACCCGCCCCGCGTCGAGGCCGAACTCGGTCGCCTTCGAGCCCATGAGCTGGGCGACCGTCAGGAGCGCCTTGCTCAGGTTGTCGCCGGGGAAGTTGTGGTGCTCGTCGCCGCGCAGCCGCCCTCCGGCTTTGCCCGCGAAGAGCACCGGCCATTCCGTCCTCGAGTGCGTCTTGCCCCAGGCGGTGTCGGACGTGACGAACACGAGCGAGCTGTCGAGCAAATTCGAGCTGCCGTGCGGCGTGTTCTTGAGCTTCGTCAAGAACTCGTTCAGGCAGCGCATCGTGTAAATCACGCCCTTGTCGACGCGGGGCTGGCTCGATTGATCGCCGGGATCCCCGTGACAGATGGTGTCGTGGAAGTCGTCGTTCATGTCCTGCGCGAGGTGCCGGTAGTAGACGTGCGCGGCGGGCAGCGAGAACATGAACGAGAGCACGCGGGTCCTCTCGCAGGCGAGCGCGAGCGCCGAGAGCTCGACCATGGCGGTGTTCACCGCCGGGGGCGCTTCGCTCTGCACGTCCTTGCCGACGGCGGGGGCCGCCGGGCTGCTGCACGCCGCCGGCGTGCCGTCGCCGGGGGTCGCGGTATCGAGGCGCCGCTCGATGGCGCGGATCGACTCGAGGTGCTGCTCCACGCGTTGCCTGTCGGCCGCCCCGAGCCGCTGCTGCAGGCTCGCGCCGTCTTCCAGGACGGAGTCGAGCACGCTCTTCCGGACCCTCGCGAGCTTCGCGGCCTGCTCCGCTCGCGGGTCGGTGGGCGCGGGCGATGTGCCCATGAACAACCGGTTGAACACGGCCTTCGGGTCGAACTCCGGGTTGTTGCGCGAGTTCGGCCCCCGGTGCGAGACCGTGTGCAGCGAGTCCTGAGGGCCTCCCGGCGTCGCGGGCGTCAATCCCACCTCGAGAGAGCGGTACGGCGCCCCCGCCGAGATGATATCCGCGACGATCTGGTCGATGGACGCGGCCCGCACGGCGTTGCCGCCGAGCGGCGCGCCGGTCGTGGCCCCCGCCGACCCCGTGGGGTGCTCGAGGCCGGACACGACGAGCTTGTTCTCGAGGCCGCTGATCACCGTGAGGTGCGACTTGACGCCCGCGAGCGGCTGGAGCTCTGGGCTGAGCTCCCAGGCCGAGCCGGAGCCCGTGCGCGCCGGCTTCCAGCGGCCGGGCAGCGTGCCGTTCCCGAAGAACCAGGTGACGTAGAGCGGCGAGACCGGGGCGTTCGACTGAGCGTACGCCGTGCCGCTCTGGTTCAGCATGATCTCCAGCAGAGGGAGCGGGATGGTGACGGCGGCGCCCGTCGCCAGCATGCCCCGGAGTACCGTTCGTCGGTTCAAAGCTTTGATCGTCATGGGGAATACCGTGCGATGAGGGGTGACGTGTTGGCGAGCGCGGACGGAGCGCCCGCTCCGAGCTGCGCCGCGCTCAGACCTGGATGCCTTGGAGCGGTGACGTGACCCGCCCCGCGTCGAGGCCGAACTCGGTCGCCTTCGAGCCCGTGATCTGGGCCACCGTCAGGAGCGCCTTGCTCAGGTTGTCGCCGGGGAAGTTGTGGTGCTCGTCGCCGCGCAGCCGCCCCCCGGCTTTCCCCGCGAAGAGCACCGGCCATTCCGTCCTCTCGTGCACCTTGCCCCAGGCGGTGTCGGACGTGACGAACACGAGCGAGCTGTCGAGCAGGTTCGAGCTGCCGTGCGGCGTGTTCTTGAGCTTCGTCAAGAACTCGTTCAGGCAGCGCATCGTGTAAATCACGCCCTTGTCGACGCGAGGCTGGCTCGATTGATCGCCGGGATCCCCGTGACAGATGGTGTCGTGGAAGTCGTCGTTCATGTCCTGCGCGAGGTGCCGGTAGTAGACGTGCGCGGCGGGCAGCGAGAACATGAACGAGAGCACGCGGGTCCTCTCGCAGGCGAGCGCGAGCGCCGAGAGCTCGACCATGGCGGTGTTGACCGCCGGGGGGGCTTCGCTCTGCATATCCTTGCCGACGGCGGGGGCCGCCGGGCTGCTGCACGCCGTCGGCGTGCCGTCGCCGGGGGCCGTGGTCTCGAGGCGCCGCTCGATGGCGCGGATCGACTCGAGGTGCTGCTCCACGCGTTGCCTGTCGGCCGCCCCGAGCCGCTGCTGCAGGCTCGCGCCGTCGTCCAGGACGGAGTCGAGCACGCTCTTCCGGACCCTCGCGAGCTTCGCGGCCTGCTCCGCTCGCGGGTCGGTGGGCGCGGGCGATGTGCCCATGAACAACCGGTTGAACACGGCCTTCGGGTCGAACTCCGGGTTGTTGCGCGAGTTCGGCCCCCGGTGCGAGACCGTGTGCAGCGAGTCCTGAGGGCCGTTCGGCGTCGCCGGCGTCACGCCCACCTCGAGAGAGCGGTACGGCGCCCCCGCCGAGATGGAGTCCGCGACGATCTGGTCGATGGAGGCGGCCCGCACGGCGTTACCGCCGAGCGGCGCGCCGGTCGTGGCCCCCGCCGACCCCGAGGGGTGCTCGAGGCCGGACACGACGAGCTTGTTCTCGAGGCCGCTGATCACCGTGAGGTGCGACTTGACGCCCGCGAGCGGCTGGAGCTCTGGGCTGAGCTCCCAGGCCGAGCCGGAGCCCGTGCGCGCCGGCTTCCAGCGGCCGGGCAGCGTGCCGTTCCCGAAGAACCAGGTGACGTAGAGCGGCGAGACCGGGGTATTCGATTGAGCGTACGCCGTGCCGCTCTGGTTCAGCATGATCTCCAGCAGGGGGAGCGGGATGGTGACGGCGGCGCCCGTCGCCAGCATGCCCCGGAGTACCGCTCGTCGATTCAGAGCTTTGGTCGTCATGGGGAACACCGTGCGATTAGGGTTGGGGGGCGACGGACGAGAAGGCTTTGTTCGTCACGACGTCGATGACCAGCTCGCGCAGCTGGAACCCCGACGCCTCGAACGAGGTGGTCAGCTCGTTGACGACGCTGCCGTCGACGTCCCGCTCTTCGTGCCCCGCCGCATACGAGTAGTACTTGCGGACGAGGCATTGCGCGACCTTGTCGTTGGCGCCGATGGCCTCGCCGAGCTCGCGCGCGTCGGCGACCGGCTGCTTGTCGAACGCGCCGCTCGGGTCGATCGGCAGGCCGTGGTCGGTCGTGCGGTAGCGGCCGATCGCGTCGAAGTTCTCGAGCGGCAGGGCCAAGGGGTCCATGTACGCGTGGCAGCCGGCGCAGGTGGGGTCGGTCCGGTGGAGCTCGAGCCGCTGACGTTTGGTGAGGGGCTTATCCGCAGACGGCTCCGGGAGCACGATGTTGATGTCGCCGGGGGGCAACGGGATGGTCTTGCACAAAAGGGCCTCGCTCATGAACCTGCCGCGCAGGGTGGGGGAGCCCTCTTTCTGGTTCGCGAACTGCGAGAGGAAGCCCGCCTTGCTGAGGATCCCGAGGCGCGGGCCGTCCGCCGGCAACGAGCGGACCTCGAAGCTGTTCGCGCTGAGGCCGGTCGTGTCGAGGCCGTAGAGCTGGGCGAGCTCCGTGTTGACGACGACCTTCGTGGTCGAGAACAGGTCGAGCGCGCTCGCCTGATCGTCGAACGCGAGGACCTCCCAGGTACCTCGCATGTCGCGGACCATCGCCTCTTGCAGCGCGTGGCCGTACTCCGGGAATAGCGCCGTGTCCTTGGCCTGCGTGCCGATTCGTTCGAGCCGCATGTACTCCTCGGCGAAAGCGCCGACGGCCTCGCGTCCGGCGGGCGCGTCGAGCAGCCGCGTCGCCGCCTCACGGACCCCCTCCACCGTCTCGAGGACGCCGCTGGCGGCCTGGTCGAGCAGCTCCTTGTCCGGCAGGCTGTTCCACACCAGGAACGCGAGCCGGGAGGCCATCTCGTAGCCCGTCAAGCGGAGCGACCCGTTGGCGCTCGGCGCTCCGAGCTCCGGGCGATACAGGAAGTTCGGCGACGTGAAGAGGGCGACCGTCGCCCAGCGGGCACCCTCGACGGCGCTGCCGAGCTCGGTCGCGGCCGTCGCGGCGACCCCCGCGAGCCGGTCGACCTCCGCGGCCTCGAGCGGGCGGCGCCACGCTCGGAGCCCCAGCGTCTCGATGAAACCGCGCACGCAAGCGTCGTCCCGCGCGCCGCTGGGCGCGCAGCCGATGAACCGGTCCCGCTTCGCGGAATCCGCGAACACCGTGTTCACGGCGTCCTCGATGGCCGTGTGGTACTGCTCGACGCCTCGTTCAGAGGTCACGACGGTCGCTGCGCCGATGACCGCAAAATTCCCGTTCCAGCTGTCGGCGTCGAGCTTATTGACATCGACCTCCACCTCGAACACGTCGCGCACCGCGTTGCGGAACTGCGTTCTCGTCAAACGGCGCAGCATCCCGGCCGCGGGCTGGAACTTCGGAGGGGTCGAGCCCGTCGACGGTCCATCGCTTCCGGCGGGGGGGGCATCATCGCCGTCCGCCGAATCACCCAGCGTGCCCGTGCACGCGGCCGCGAACGCGAGCGTGCACACAGCGGCGATCTCTCTCGAAGTACGGAGCTCGTGCCAGCACGGCTTCTTCATCTTGCTCTCCGAAAACGTAAGGGAGTGACGACGCACGGCAGCCCACATCGGGCGATCATGCCTCAGCGCTGCTGCTCGCACCTCGAACCGCACCTCGCCCGGCGTGACCTGGGCAGAACGTCGATCACTGTCAGCGATCGTTTGCACGACGACCGTGCGAGCGGCGTCGGCGCGCAGATCGATCCCGATCCCAAGGACGGAGGGCCCGGGTTCGCACGGCAGCCTCCTCCGGGGCAAAGCGAAAGAATACCCCTGGAGGGAATGTGAACGTTCACATGGGCGATGTCAAACAAAAATGACGGCGCGTCCGCCCTCGGACCCGGTGGGGGGCCGGGCCGGCGGGCCTACGCTGGAGGCCCGTACGCGCTCAGCGGTCCCGGGGGGCCGCGGCCGTGCTCTTGCGCACGACCAGCTTTGTCTCGACAACGACGTGCGCATAGGAGCGCTGGCCGCTCTCGATCTGACCGAGCAAGAGGTGGAGGCACCTTCTCCCGAGCGCGGAAAAATCCTGGTTCACGGTGGTGAGCGGCGGCGTGAAGTAGGCCGCCTCCGGGATGTCGTCGAAGCCGACGATGCTGATGTCCTTCGGCACGTCGCGCCCGACCTCGTGGAGAAACCGGAGCAGGCCGAGCGCCATCTGGTCGTTGGCCACGAACACGGCGGTGACGCCCGGCGTGCGCACCAGCTGCGGGCCGAGCTCGTACCCCGAGCGGGCGCTCCAGTCGCCGCGCAGGAGAGGGGTCCGCTCGACGCCGGCGGCGACCAGCGTCGAACGCCAGCCGTCGACGCGCTGGTCGGCCTCGAGCCAGTCGGGCGGACCGGCGACGTGCCACACCGTCCGGTGGCCCAGGTCGAGGAGGTGGCGGGTCGCGGCCGCCGCGCCGCCGTGCTGGTCGACGGCGACCACCGGGATCGAGTCGTCCGGCCCGCCCTCGACGGCGACCACCGGCACGTCGGAGGTGATGTGGCGGAGCGCGTCCACCGCCGACCGCTGCGGGGCGATGACCACGACGCCGTCGGCGCCCTGGTCGCACAGCCGCTTCACCGCTTCCACCACCGACGCGCGGCTGAGGGACTTGACGCTGGCGATGCTGACGCCGTACCCGGCGTCGTGCGCCGCCTCCTCGAGCCCGAGGAGCGTCGACGCCGGCCCGTAGAGCGTCGTGTCGAAGCTGACCACGCCCAGCGTCCGCGAGCGCCCGGTGACGAGCGCCTGCGCCACGGAGCTCGGGCGGTAGTCGAGCTGGCGGATCGCTTCGAGCACGCGCTCCCGCGTCTCGCGGTGCACGTGGGGGCTGTCGTGCAGGACCCGCGAGACGGTCTGGTGCGAGACGCCGGCGAGCTTGGCCACATCGACCATGACCGCGGCGCGGCGCCCGCCTCGCTTGACGCGCCGCTCTGGAGGGGAGTTCTCAGCCATGGGGGCCGGAGCTTAGTCGTGAACGGGCGGATTGGAATCCACATCGAACATGACCGTGGCCCGGCGCTCGTCCGCTTGACGCGCCGCTCCAGGGGCGATGCGCCAGCCGCCGCCTGCCCCCCCGGCCTCGGCAGCGGCGGGCCGGATCGGGGTTGACTTCGGCCATGTGAACGTTCACAATGGAGCCTCATCCTTCGGCTTTGCCCCGATCGGGCCGTCATGCGCGCCGGGACCGTCGCTGCTGGGCCCGTCCCGGCACCGATGCCGTCTGGTCGTCGTCGCGGGCGCAGCCCAGCCGAGCGCGGGAGGGGCGGGCGAGGCGCGGACCAGGAGCCACGATGACCATGAGGAGACTCGCTCGTTCTTCGCTGATGCTTGCAGCTGCCCTCTCGGCGCCGAGCTGCGCCGGACCCCTCGACACCCCGGGGACCTCGACGGGAGGAGGTCAGGGCGGCTCCGCGGAGGGCACGACCGTCAGCACCGGCGGCGCCTCGACGGTCAGCGCCGCCGTCTCCACGACAGGCGGCGCCGGCGGGGGCGCGACGACGGGCGGGGCCGATGCGACCGGCGGCGGCGGCGTCGGCGGCGGAGATCCCCCCGGCGTGGCGAACGGGTACGCCCGGAACCCCATCGTGAGCCACATCTTCACGGCGGATCCATCGGCGCACGTGTTCGAAGGGCGCGTGTACATCTACGCGTCCCACGACCCGGACGATCAGTCGGGCTACTCGATGGTCGACTACCACGTCTTCTCGTCGGACGACCTCGTGAACTGGCAGGATCACGGGGTCGCGCTGGCCGCGAAGGACACGTGGGCCAGGTACCTGTACGCCCCGGACTGCTGCTACAGCGAGGCTAACGGAAAATACTATCTGTACTTCCCGGATTCGGGGAGCGGGATCGGGGTCGCGGTCTCCGACAAGCCGGGGGGCCCGTTCAAGGAGGCGCTGGGCAAGCCGCTCATCTCGCGGAGCACGCCGGGCGTCGGGGACGTGGACTGGCTCTTCGACCCCACGTGCTTCATCGACGATGACGGCCAGGCGTACCTCTATTTCGGCGGAGGTCCGACCGGCACCGGCGACAACGCGCGCGTCATGCGCCTCGGCCGGGACATGATCAGCCTCGCGGACGCGTCGGCGACGACCATCCGGGCGCCGGCCTTCTTCGAGGCGTCGTTCATGCACAAGCGCGACGGGAAATACTACTTCTCGTACTCGACCGACTTCACGGGCCACGCGGCGTACATCGATTACATGATGAGCGACAACCCAATGACCGGCTTCACCTACGCAGGGACCATCCTGCCGAGCCCGGCCGACAACAACGGCGATAACAACCACCACTCGATCGTCGAGTACCAGGGCAACTGGTACATCTTCTTCCACAACCGCGTGCTCGCGAAGCGCGACGGCTTCTCGAACTACCAGCGCAGCATCACGGTCGACAACCTGACGTACGACGCGCAAGGCAAGATCGTCCAGGTCTCCGCCACGAAGGGCAGGGTGGCTCAGCTGAAGAGCGTCAACGCGCGCGCCCGCATGGAAGCGGAGACCATGGCCGCTCAGCGCGGCATCGAGGTCGACGTCGTGGAAGAGGGCGGCGCGCGGGCCGGGGTCGCCGTGGCCTGGATCAACGACAAGGACTGGATCGGGTACTCGCAGCTCGACTTCGGCCGCGGCGCGGAGACCTTCCATGCGCGCGTAGCGTCGGGCTCGACCGCTGGCGGCTCGATCGAGGTGCTGCTGGGCGGCTGCGAGGGGTTCACCGACACCCCCGGCGAGCGCATCGGCGTGTGCACGGTCAGCCCCACGGGAGGCTGGCAGGCGTGGAAGGATGTCGAGTGCGCGGCTCAGGTTCCGCCAGGAGTCCACGATATCTGTCTACGCTTCACCGGCAGCGGGTCGGATCCGCTGTTCAACCTGGATTATTTCCAGTTCCAGTGATCGCTGCGCCGCGCTCGACGCGCCGGCCAGACGAGCTCGCCCGCGCCGGGACCCGAGCCGCCGCGCAGAAGCGGCTCGGCGATTGTTGTTGACACCGAAGATGTTAACGTTCACATTGAAACATCATCACTTCGGCTTCGCCATGAGCAGGTCGCCATGAGCACTGGGACGTTCGTCATCGGGATCGATTTCGGCACCGACTCCGTCCGTTCGGTCGTCGTGGACGCGCGCGACGGCGCGCTCGCGGGGGCAGCGGTCGCGCCTTACCCGCGCTGGGCGCAAGGTCGCTACTGCGACCCGCGCGAGCACCGGTTCCGCCAGCATCCGCTCGACTACCTGGCTGCGATGGAGTCGTCGATCCGATCGGCCCTGGAGCAGGCGGGCGGCGACGTGGCCGCGCGCGTGCGCGGGATCTCGGTCGACACCACCGGCTCCACGCCGGTCCTGGCCGACGCGAAGGGCAGGCCGCTCTCGCTGCTCCCTGGCTTCGAGGAGGATCCGGACGCGATGTTCATCCTCTGGAAGGACCACACCGCCGTGGCCGAGGCGGCGCGGATCAACGAGCTCGCCCGCACCTGGGGCGGCCCGGATTACACGAAGTTCTCGGGGGGCGTCTACTCCTCCGAGTGGTTCTGGGCCAAGGCGCTCCACGTCGTCGAGAGCAACCCGGCGGTGGCGCGCGCGGCGGTCACCATCCTCGAGCACTGCGACTGGATCCCCGCGGTCCTCACCGGCACCGAGGATCTCGGGCGGATCCGGCGGAGCCGCTGCGCCGCGGGCCACAAGGCCATGTGGCACCCGGAGTTCGACGGGTATCCGTCGAGCGATTTCCTGGCGAGGCTGAGCCCGCGCTTGCCCGCGCTCAGGGCCACCCTCGGCTCGCGCACCTTCACCGCGGACGCGCCCTTCGGGACGATCTCGCCCGCGTGGGCCGCGACGCTCGGCATCCCGGCGGACGTCGTCGTGGGCGTCGGCGCCTTCGACGCGCACATGGGCGCGGTGGGCGGCGACATCCAGCCTCACCACCTGCTCAAGGTCATGGGCACGAGCACGTGCGATATGCTCGTCGCCCCGAAGACGGACGCGCCCGAGGTCCTTGTCGCCGGGATCTGCGGCCAGGTGGACGGCTCGATCCTCCCCGGCGCGATCGGCTACGAGGCAGGGCAGTCCGCCTTCGGCGACGTCTTCGCGTGGTTCAAGCAGCTGCTCAGCTGGCCGCTCCTCGCGATCCAGCCGGACGCCCCGGGGGCCGGCGATCCGCGCCGGGCGGCGCTCGCCGACGCGATCATGGACCGGATCATCCCCGAGCTGGACAAGGCCGCCGCGGAGATCCCGCCGTCGCGGAGCTCCGTCGTCGCGCTCGACTGGTTCAACGGGCGGCGGACGCCGGACGCGGACCAGCGGCTCCAGGGGGCGATCGCCCGCCTGGATCTGGGCACCGACGCGCCGCGGATCTACCGCGCGCTGGTCGAGGCGATCGCCTTCGGCTCGCGCGCCATCGTCGAGCGCTTCCGCGCGCAGGGGATCCGCATCGACGGCATCATCGGTATCGGAGGGGTCGCGCGCAAGAGCCCCTTGACCATGCAGGTCCTCGCGGACGTGCTCGACATGACCGTCGAGGTCCGCGCCGGCGAGCAGCCGGTCGCCCTGGGAGCGGCGATGTTCGCCGCGACGGCGGCGGGCCTGCACGCCACGATCGAGGACGCGCAACGCGCGATGTCCTCCGGGACCGAGGCCCGTTATCGACCGGATCCCGCGCGCGCCAGGCTCTATGACGCGCTGTACAGGGATTATGTCGAGCTCGGATCGTTCGTGGAAGAGGAGCTGACGCAATGAGCGGTATCGCGATGCAGGATCTTCGGGAGAGCTTCGAAGTCTGGTTCTTGACCGGCAGCCAGGACCTCTACGGCGAGGAGACGCTGAAGCAGGTCGCCGAGCACGCGCGGGAGATCGCCGGGTACCTGGACGCCTCGGGCAAGCTCCCGGTCAAGGTCGTCTGGAAGCCGACGCTGAAGAGCCCCGAGGCGATCCTCGCCGTGTGCCGCGAGGCGAACGCGACGCCGCGGTGCGCCGGCGTGATCACGTGGATGCACACGTTCTCGCCCGCGAAGATGTGGATCGCGGGGCTCACGCGGCTGGAGAAGCCGATCGCTCACCTGCACACGCAGCACGGGCGCGAGCTCCCCTGGGGCAGCATCGACATGGACTTCATGAACCTGCACCAGTCCGCCCACGGGGACCGCGAGTTCGGGTACATCGGCGCGCGCCTGCGCATCGAGCGGAAGGTCGTGGTCGGGCACTGGAAGGACGAGGACGTGCTCGCCAGGCTCGACGTCTGGGCGCGCGCGGCCTGCGCGATGCTGGACGCGCGGCGGCTCAAGATCGCCCGCTTCGGCGGCATGAACATGCGCGAGGTGGCCGTCACCGGCGGGGACCGCGTCGAGGCGCAGGTCAAGCTGGGGTGGGCGGTGAACGGCTACGGCGTGGGCGAGCTCGTCGGGCGGATCGCGGACGTGGACGAGGCCGAGGTCGATCGGCTGGTGGCGGAGTACGACGAGGCGTACTCGGTCGCTCCCGCCCTGAGGAAGGGCGGCGCGCGCCGCAACGATCTGCGCTACGCGGCGAGGCAGGAGGCGGCGCTGCGCACCTTCCTGAAGGAGGGCGGCTTCGGCGGGTTCACGACGACCTTCGAGGACCTGCACGGGCTCAAGCAGCTCCCCGGCCTCGCGGTGCAGCGGCTCATGGCCGATGGCTACGGCTTCGGCGCCGAGGGCGACTGGAAGTCGTGCGGCCTCGTCCGCGCGCTGAAGGTCATGGCGACCGGGCTGCGCGGCGGCGTCTCGTTCATGGAGGACTACACCTATCACCTCGTCGACGGGAAGGAGCGGGTCCTCGGCGCCCACATGCTCGAGATCTGCCCGACGATCGCCGCGGGGAGGCCGTCGCTGGAGATCCACCCGCTCTCCATCGGCGGCAAATCGGACCCGTGTCGGCTGGTCTTCGACTCCGGGACCGGTCCGGCCGTGAACGTGGCCATGATCGATCTGGGCGGCCGCATGCGGATGGTCGCGAACGAGCTCGAGGCGGTGCCGCCCGAGGAGGAGATGCCGAACCTGCCCGTGGCGCGCGCGGTGTGGATCCCGAAGCCGGACTTCAAGCGCGCGTGCGAGGCCTGGATCCTCGCGGGCGGCGCTCATCATTGCGCGCACAGCCGCGCCGTGACGATGGAGCACCTGGAGGACTTCGCGTCGATCGCCGGCGTGGAGCTGATCCGCATCGGGGTCGGGACCGAGATCCACGCGCTGAAGAACGAGCTGCGCTGGAACGACCTCTCCTACCGGCTGACGCGCTGAGGGACGTGACGTGAGCGCGACCTACCGAGAGCTGCGAGAGCGGGCCTGGGCGGCGAACCTGGAGATCCCGCGCCGAGGGCTCGCGATCTACACGTTCGGCAACGTCTCGGCGTTCGACCGCGACCGGGGCGTCCTGGCCATCAAGCCGAGCGGCGTGCCGTACGACCGGCTGTCGATCGACGACATGGTGGTTGTCGATCTCGAGGGAAAGGTGGTCGAGGGCCGACTCCGCCCTTCCTCGGATACCCGGACGCACATCGTCCTCTACGCGAACTTCCGCGGGGTGGGCGGCGTCGTCCACACCCACTCGACCCACGCGACCGGCTGGGCGCAGGCGGGCATGCCGATCCCGATCTACGGGACGACCCACGCGGATCACCTGGCCGAGGACGTGCCGTGCACCGCGATGATGCGGCCGGACGCCGTGCAAGGCGACTACGAGACCGAGACCGGCAGGCAGATCCTCGAGTGCTTCGCGGAGCGGAGCCCGCTCCACACGCCGATGGTGCTGGTGGCGGGGCACGGCCCCTTCGCGTGGGGAGAGGACGCCGACAAGGCGGTGTACAACGCGGCGGTGCTCGAGGAGATCGCGCGGATGGCGTTCATCACCCGCGCCATCCACCCGGGCGCCGCGCGCCTCCCGGACGCGCTCGTGCGCAAGCACTTCGAGCGGAAGCACGGCAAGGGCGCGTATTACGGCCAGAAGTAAGGCCGGACACCGCGGGGGGCGAGGAAGAGCGAGCGTCCCGCGGACGAGATGTGCATAGGATGGAGCGGAAAGGAGCTGCGCCATGAAGAGGAGCCGTGTTGTCGCCGTCGCGGTGATGGTCCTGACTGGACTATCGGTGATCCTGGGTGGGTTGGGTTGTCAGTCGGAGAAGAAGAAGATCACGCTGGGGTTCTCGCAGATCGGCGCCGAGAGCGAGTGGCGGACGGCGAACACGAAGTCGATCGAGGAGGCCGCCAAGGAGGCAGGGATCGAGCTCAAGTTCTCCGACGCGCAGCAGAAGCAGGAGAACCAGATCAAGGCCATCCGGTCGTTCATCGCCCAGAAGGTGGACGTCATCGCCTTCTCGCCCGTGGTCGAGACCGGCTGGGAGCCCGTCCTGCGCGAGGCCAAGGCGGCCAAGATCCCGGTCATCTTGACCGATCGCGCCGTGGACACGAAGGACGACAGCCTCTGGGTCACCTTCATGGGGTCGGACTTCGTCGAGGAAGGCCGCCGCGCGGCGAAGTGGCTGGTCGAGAAGACGAAGGACCAGCAGGGCACCGTCAACATCGTCGAGCTGCAGGGCACGGTCGGCTCCGCCCCCGCCATCGACCGCAAGAAGGGGTTCGAGGAGATCATCAAGGACAAGCCGAACTTCAAGATCCTCCGCTCGCAGACGGGAGACTTCACCCGCGCCAAGGGCAAGGAGGTCATGGAGGCGTTCCTCAAGGCGGAGGGGAAGAACATCAACGTCCTCTACGCCCACAACGACGACATGGCGATCGGCGCGATCCAGGCCATCGAGGAGGCCGGCATGAAGCCCGGCAAGGACATCCTGATCATCTCGATCGACGCGGTGAAGGGCGCGTTCGAGGCGATGATGGCCGGCAAGCTCAACGTGACGGTCGAGTGCAGCCCCCTGCTCGGGCCGCAGCTCATGAGCGCGGTGAACGACCTCGTGGCCGGCAAGACGTTGCCGAAGCGCATCGTGACCGAGGAGGGCGTCTTCCCGATGGAGAGCGCCGCCGCGGAGTTCCCGAAGCGCAAGTACTGAGCGCGACGGAGATCTCGGCGCGGAGACCGGGAGGAGGTGTGCGATGATGAGCGAGGCCGTGCCCATGCTCGAAATGAAGACGATCTCCAAGCGGTTCTCCGGAGTGCAGGCGCTCCAGTCGGTCGACTTCCGCCTGCTGCCGGGCGAGGTGCACGCCCTCATGGGGCAGAACGGCGCCGGCAAGTCGACCCTGGTCAAGGTCCTCACCGGCGTCCACACCGCGGACAGCGGGCACATCCTCCTCGAAGGCCGGGAGATCAGGCCGACGAGCCCTCTCGAGGCGCAGAAGCTCGGCATCAGCGCGGTGTTCCAGGAGGTGAACCTCTGCACCAACCTGTCGGTCGCCGAGAACATCTGCCTCGGCCGGGAGGGCTCGAGCCCGTACGCCCTCCGGTGGGGGGAGATGCACCGGAGGGCCGCCGCCGCGCTCGAGGATCTGAACGTTCACATCGACGTCACCGCGCCGCTCTCCGACTTCTCGCTGGCCGTCCAGCAGATCGTCGCGATCGCCCGCTCGCTGACCGCCAGGGCCAAGATCCTCATCCTCGACGAGCCGACGTCGAGCCTGGCCGAGGACGAGGTCCGGGTGCTGTTCTCGATCATCCGGCGCCTCAAGGCGCAGGGGATGGCGATCCTGTTCATCTCGCACTTCCTCGATCAGCTGTTCGAGATCTCCGACCGGATCACGGTGCTGAGGAACGGGCAGCTGGTCGGCGAGTACCCGACCGCCGAGCTGTCGCGGATGCAGCTCATCACGCGGATGGTCGGGCGCGAGGTGCAGGACGAAGGCCCGACGCGGGCCGAGCGCCCGCGGGCGGAGCGGCCGGCGGGCGGGGATGCGCCGCTCTTGCGGGCGCGCGGCCTCGGCAAGAAGGGCTCGGTCCATGACATCGACATCGAGGTGAGGGCGGGGGAGGAGCTCGCCCTCGCGGGCCTCCTGGGCGCCGGGAAGACGGAGACGGCGCGGCTCCTGTTCGGGGTCGACCAGGCGGACCAGGGCACCATCGAGATCGACGGCGCCGAGGCGCACATCCGCTCGCCGCTCGACGCGATCGCGCACGGGCTCGCGTTCTGCCCCGAGGACCGGAAGTCCGAGGGCATCATCGGCGACCTCTCGCTGCGCGAGAACATCGTCCTCGCCCTCCAGGCGAAGCGCGGCATGTTCCGCAACCTGTCCCGGGCTCGACAGGACAGCATCGCCCGCGGCTACATCGAGCGGCTCGGCATCGCGGCGGCCGACGCGGAGGTGCCCGTCTGCAAGCTGAGCGGCGGGAACCAGCAGAAGGCGCTCCTGGCCCGGTGGCTGGCGACCGATCCGCGCATGCTCATCCTCGACGAGCCGACCCGCGGCATCGACGTGGCGGCCAAGGGCGAGATCATGGGCCAGGTCATGGAGCTCTGCGATCGGGGCATGGCGGTGGTGCTCGTCTCCTCGGAGATGGCCGAGGCGCTGCGCTACGCGGACCGGGTCGTCGTGCTGCGCGACCGGCGCAAGGTGGCGGAGCTCGACGCGGGCGACGCCGACGAGCAGGGGGTGTACCAGATCATCGCGGGGGGGCACGCGTGAGCGCGGCGGCGGCTTCCCTGCGCCGGCTCGCCGGGAGGAGCATCTCCTTCCCGCTGGCGATGCTCGGCCTGCTCCTCCTGTTCAACCTCGTCAACAACCCGCAGTTCTTCGCGATCACGGTCAAGGACGGCCACCTGTACGGCAGCGTCATCGACATCCTGAACCGCGCGTCGCCGCTCATGATCATCGCCATGGGGCTCACCCTGGTGATCGCCACCCACGGGATCGACATCTCGGTCGGCGCGGTCGTCGCCATCTCGGGCGCGGTCGCGGCCGCGCTGATCGGCGGCGAGCTCTCGCTGGGCGGCGGGGCCGGCATGGCGGACGTGACCCAGGTCCCGCTGCCGCTGGTCCTCGCCGCCGCGCTGGGCGCGGCGCTGGCCTGCGGCATGTGGAACGGCGCGCTCGTGTCGATGGTCGGCATGCAGCCGATCATCGCGACCCTGATCCTGCTCGTCACGGGCCGGGGCATCGCCCAGCTCATCACGGGCGGCCAGATCATCACGATCTACTACAGCCCGTACCATGCCATCGGGAACGGCTTCTTGCTGGGCGTCCCGGCGTCGCTGTTCATCGTGGCGGGCGTGGGCGCCGTCCTCGGGTTCCTGGCCCGCAAGACCGCGCTCGGCATGTTCGTCGAGGCGATCGGCATGAGCCCGGTCGCCTCGCGGCTCGCCGGGATCCGCGCGCGCTCGATCACCTTCGCCTGTTACGCGGTGTGCGGCCTGTGCGCCGGCATCGCGGGGCTGATCGTGAGCTCGAACGTCAAGAGCGCCGACGGCAACAACGCGGGCCTGCTCTTCGAGCTCGACGCCATCCTGGCGGTGGTCCTGGGCGGGACGTCGCTCGGCGGGGGCAAGTTCACGCTGGCGGGGAGCGTCGTCGGCGCCCTCATCATCCAGACGCTCACCACCACGATCTACGCGGTCGGCGTCCCGCCCGAGGTCAACCTGGTGGTGAAGGCGCTCGTCGTCTTCGTGGTCAGCATCCTGCAATCGCAGAAGGTCAGAGGCCTCCTTGGGAGGCAGCGGGCCGGGAGAGTGGCCGTTCCATGATGGACACCGCAGCCGTGACGGGCAACACCGCAGCCGTGACCAGGCCGTCGCTCCGGTTGAACCCGAGGCACCTGCCCCTCGCCGTCACCATCGGCCTGTTCGTGCTCATGTTCGGCGCCGGATCTTGCCTGTTCGACGGGTTCTTCTCGCTGCAGGTGTTCCTCAACTTCTTCATCGACAACGCGTTCCTGGCGATCGCGGCCGTCGGGATGACCTTCGTCATCCTCTCTGGCGGGATCGACCTCTCGGTCGGCTCGGTCATCGCGCTGACCACGATGGTCTCGGCGTCGCTCGTCGAGAAGCACGGCGTCAGCCCGGCGGCGGTCATCCCGCTCGTCCTGGCCATGGGCGCGGGCATCGGCCTCGTGATGGGGGTGGTCATCCACTACTTCGAGGTCCAGCCCTTCATCGTCACGCTGGCGGGCATGTTCCTGACCCGCGGGCTCTGTTACCTCATCAGCATCGACTCGATCACCATCCACGACGGCTTCTACGTCGCGGTCTCGTCGCACCGCATCCCGTTCCTGTTCGACACGTCGATCACGTGGAACGTGATCATCGCGCTCGCGCTGTTCGCCGCGGCGATCTACCTCGCGCACTACACGCGCTTCGGCCGCACGGTCTACGCGATCGGCGGCAACGAGCAATCCGCCCTGCTCATGGGCCTCCCGGTGGCGAGGACCAAGGTGCTCATCTACACCTTGAGCGGGTTCTGCTCGGCGCTGGCGGGCGTCGCCTTCACGTTCTACATGGTGTCCGGCTACGCGCTGCACGCCGGCGGGATGGAGATGGACGCCATCGCCGCCGTCGTCATCGGCGGCACCCTGCTGACCGGCGGCTTCGGCACGGTGGTCGGGACCCTGTTCGGCGTGCTCATCTACGGCACGATCCAGACCCTCATCATGTTCGAGGGCACGCTCAGCTCCTGGTGGACCAAGATCGTCGTCGGGCTCCTCCTCCTGTTCTCCTGCCTGCTGCAGCGGCTCTTCGAGCGGCGCCTGGCCGGCGGGACGCCGAAGAGGCCATGACGGCCGACACCGGCGAACTGCGGCATCGCTTTCATCGCCGGACCAGCGCCGGAGCCAGCTACGACTCGAACGGGTACAGCCTCGGACGGCTCACGGATTCGAGGTGACTCGGGCGAAGAGCTGGGCCAATGACGGCGGCACCCCGTCCGGCGCAGTCGCCTCGCTCCCCAGCTCGACGTCCGGCCGGACGCCGACCGCGTGGATCGCCTCCCCGCCCGGCAGGACCATCATCGCCGCCGGCGCGAGCACCGGCGCGCGCTCCGCCGGATCGACCGCGACCTTCAGCGCCGTCCCCTTGCCGTACGTCCGCTCCCCCGCGACGATCGCCCGCCCGTGCCACTGCAGGCAGCCGGCGAAGAGCTCCGCCGCCGACGCCGTGCCGCGATTCACCAGGATCCACAGCGGCGCGCGGCACGGGTTCCGGTGGCTCGATCGGTACACGACCTCGTCGCCGTCCGCGTCGATCGCCCGCGCGACGACGCTCCCCGGCTCCAGGAAGTCGCCCGCGAGCTCGCGGAACGCCGTGAGCTCCCCGCCGGGGTTGTCGCGCAGATCGAGCACGAGCGTCTCCAGCCCCTCCGCCTCGAGCGCGCCGAGCGCCGCGTGGACCCGGGCCGGCACGTCCAGCGAGAACCGGCGGATGCGCAGGTAGCCGATCCCCGGCCCGATCCAGGCGCTATCGACGACGCGCGACGCGTCCCCGCAGGGGTGGATCGACGCGACCAGCGCATCGACGTCCGCCGGGAGCGGGGCGCCGGCGGGCAGGGCGCCGCCTGCGCTCGCCGCGTTGTAGGCGAAGAACACGTTCACCGCGCTCGGCAACACCTGGATGCCGAGGATGCAGTTGAAGTTGTTGCCGATCCTCACGCACAGCAGCATCGTCCCCGGAAGGTAGTTGATGAGGATCTTGAAATAGCCGAGCGTGTACCGCGCTTGCCCCATGAACGTCGGGTGCAGCGTGCCCGCCTGATCGCCCGCCGTCATGGGGCTGAACGACCCCTGGTGCAGGGCGGCCGCCATCGAGATCCACACGTTGAACGAGAACGGGAACTTCATCCCGTTCGGGCTGAAGTTGGGGAAGGGGAACAGGCCGAGCACCGGCGACAGGCACACGTCCGGAAAACCGGCGCTCAGGCCGACCGCCTTGTTGTTCGCAGGGAGCATCGCGCGGCCTCCTAGCCCAAGAGGATCTGCTTGCCGTTCACCGTGACCGTCTCCTCGGTCAGGATCGTGGCGTTCTTCGCCTTCGTGAACGAGGTCTTTTCCACCACCGTGTGCGACTCGCTGGCCTGGACGCTCAGGAGCGCGCTCACCCGCTGGTAGACCGACGCGAACTTCTGGACCACGGCGTCGGCCACCATCCGGATCTTGCCGGCCTGCACCTCGAGCTCCGGTCCCCGGATCTCGACGCCCTTGTCGCCGCACAGCGAGAGCGCGCCCTCCCGCGCGTGCACCGCCACGTCGCCCTGGAGCGACAGGACCGACCGCCCCCGCCCGTGGAGCACGCCGATCGCGTAATAGGCGTCGTCCCGCCCGATGACGAGCAGCGTGTCGTCCAGCGCAGGCTCGTAGGGGAGCGCGAGCGCCATCTGGACCGCGACCGGCTGGCCGCCCGGCAGCTCCACCGCGATCGCGCCCGCCTCCGCCGAGGTGACCCGCGCCGGGCCCAGGTACTCCCGCGGGAGCGCCGCGGCCCGGCCCGGGCCCGCCTCGCCCTCCGCCGCGGCGCCGGCCCGCGCAAGGCCGATCCTGGGCAACTCGGCGCCCCGGCCGCGCGCGGCGTGCTCCTCGCCCTCCGGCGCGTCCACCCGCACGGCCGCCGCGCGATCGCTCTCCTTCATGGCTCCCATCGACATGGCTCCTCCTCTACGAGCGCCGCTCCGGCGGCATCCAGGCCTCTGCCTCCAGCCGGTCCACGTCCGTGCGCCTCGCCGTGGCGAGGTTCGCGTCGAGATAACGCGCCTTCTCGTCGCGGACATGGTGCAGGTTCGCCCACGTCAGGTCCGCGCCGGTGAAGTCGGCGCCGGTGACGTCCGCGTGCGAGAGATCCGCGTAGTGCGCCTTGACGCCCACGAACAGCGCCCCGGCCGCGCGGGCCTCGGTCAGCAGCGACTCCCGGAGGTCGGACCCCGCGAGGTTCGCCCCAGCGAGATCGGCCTTCACGAAGATCGCGTTGCGGAGCATCGCCTGCGTCATCACGGCGCCGGCGAGGGTGCCCTCGCCGAAGAAGGCGGCCTTCGCCATGGCGCCCGACAGGGTGGCGTGCCGCAGGTTCGCCTCCTTGAAGTTCGCGTTGGCCAGGATGGCGCCCTCCAGGCGGGTGCGCTCCAGGTTGCACGCGGTGAAATCGCAGTTCGACAGGTCGCACCCCGACAGGTCCATCCCCGAGAGGTTGCCGAGCGCGAAGAAGCACCGCGAGATGGTCAGTCCGGCGAGCGACGTGCGGGTCAGGTCCACGCCGGAGAAGTCCACGCAATCGAAGATCGCCTTCTCGAAGCGGATGCCCTCCACGCGGGCGAGCCGCAGCGTGGTCTGCGAGACGAGCGCGCGGGTCAGGTCCGCGCCCGAGAGGTCCGCCCGCTCCAGGACGCAGCGCACGAGCCGCGACCCGGACAGGTTCGCGCCGGAGAGGTCGGCCTCGGTGAAGACGACCATCTCGAGGTCCTTGCCCGAGAGATCCGCGCCCGGCAGCCGCGCCCCGTACAGCATGCACGACCTCAGCGTCGCGCCCCGGAAATCCGCGCCGGTGAGGTCGCAGTTCGCGAGCGTCGTCTGGTCGAGCGTCGCGCCCCGGAAGCTCGCGCCCCGGAGGTTCGTGCCCTGGAGCGACGACAGCGTGAGGTTCGCGTTCTCGAAGCTCACCCCGGCGAAGTCCATCTCCTCCAGCGCCGCGCCCGCGAGGTCCGCGCCGGAGAGATCGATCCGGCCGAGGCGCGCGCCGTCGAACACGGCCTTCGTGAGCTTCTTCGGGAGCACGGCCTCCCGGAGATCGGCCTTCAGGAACACCACCGTGTCGAGCTCGGCGCCCGAGAGATCCGCCCGCCGGAGGCTCGCCTCGGCGAACGACGAGCCCTCGATCCGCGCCTGCACCAGCGAGGCGCCCGAGAGGTCCGCCCGCGCGAACGAGGCGTGCGCGAGCGTCGCGCCGTCGAGCGAGGCGTCCGACAGGTCGGCGAGATCGAGCCGCGCGTTCGACAGGGTCGCCCCCGAGAGCTCCGCCCCCGCGAGCCGCGACTCGGCCAGGTTGGCCCCCTGGATCCGCGCGCCGCTCAGGTTGGCGCCGGCCAGCTGGCCGCGGACCAGGTGGGCGCCCGTGAGGTTCGCGCCCGCGAGGTTCGCGCCCGACAGATCGCTCTGGGCCACGGCGGCGCCCTCGAGATCGGCGCCCGACAGGTCCGCGCCGCGGAGCCCGCACCAGGCGATCTGCGCCCCGCGGAGGTCGGCGCCCGACAGGTCCGCGCCGTCCAGCTGCAGCCGGCCGAGCTTCGCGCCGCGCAGCCGCGCCTTGCGGAGATCGGCGCCCCGCAGATCCATGTCCCCGAGCGCCCGGCCCTCGAGCGCCTCGCCCGCCTGGACCCGCGCCTTCAGCTCGTCCGGCGTCATCGATCCCGCTCCAGCGTCGAGCGCTTCAGGTTCGCCCCCCGGAAATCACAGCCGGAGCCGGAGGTCTGGTAGAATTTTGCATCATAGAGGTTCGCATCGACGAACTTCGCCTCCGGGACGAGCGACTTGTGCAGGTCCGCGTCGAACAGGTTGGCGCGCGTGAAATCGGCCCGCGTGAGGTTCGCCCGGTCGAACCGGGCTCCGCGCGCGTTGGCGCCGAAGAAGCTCGCCCCGTCGGCCACGGCCTCGGTGAAGTGGGCGCTCGTCAGCACGGCGAGGCTGAAGTCCGCGCCGGTGACGGTCGCGCCCAGCCACACGCTGCCCTCGCCGCGCGCGCCCGCGAACACGGCCTCTCGCAGATCGGAGCCGGAGAAGCTCGTGCCGATGAGGGTCGTGCCCGCGAACGTGGCGGAGGCCGCGCTCACCTTCGACACGAAGCACCGCATGAGCGAGGCCTGAGAGAAGTCCGCGCGCTCGAGCGCGGTGCCCTCCAGGAACGCCATCGTCCACTTCGCCCCCCTCGCGGTGGCCCCGGTCATGTCCGCCCGCGAGAAGACGATCTGCGCCCCCTGGCTCTCCGAGAGATCGGCGCCCATGAGCCGCGCGCCGTCGAACGAGGCGCCCTCCAGCGTGGCGCCGCGGAAGACGGCGCGCTCGCCCCACGCGCTCTGCAGCGTCGCGAGGCTCAGGTCCGCGCCCGTGAAGTCCGCGTCCCGCACGTCGGCGTCGAACAGCACCGCCTGTTTCAGCGTCGCGTGGGCGAGCTTCGCGCCCCGGAGGTTCGCGCCCGTGAGGATGGCGCCGGTGAGGTTCGCGCCGGTCAGGTCGACGCCGCTCAGGTCCTGCTCGCTCAGGTCCTGTTCGGAGAGGTCGCTCCCCGGCCCGGGCTGCCCCGGCGGCCGCGGCGGGGCCGTGGACAGGCCCATCGACGCGAGCTTCGGGTCGCTCGCGAGCTTGTCCCACGCCGCGAGCGCCGGGACCTGCGCCCCGCGCGCGGCCGCCAGCGACCTCGCCTCCTCCACCGCCCGCGCGACCCGCCGGAAGGCGGTCCGGAGCTGCGCGTCGGTCACCGCGGGCCGCGCGTCCGCGCTCGGCGGCGGGAGGGCCTGCGACGACCGCGGCAGGTTGCGCAGCGCCTCGGCGATCAGGCCGCCGAGGGCCTTCCCCCCCGGCACGGCGATGCCCGCGAGCCCCGCCATCGCCCGGCGGATCTTGTCCTGCTGCGGCTTGGCGGCGTCGCCGAGCCGCGCCTTGAGCAGCGCCGACAGCGGGTCGAGCCCGGACGCGTCCGCCGGCGCCGCGTCGTCGCCCTTCCGCGCCAGCGCCTGCAGGGCCTTCCACTCCTCCTTGAGCTCCGGCGCGATCTGCTGCTCGATCTCGAGCGGATCGGCCTCGAACCGCTCGAGGATCTCCCGGTAGTGCTCCTGCGGCGGCGACGGCCCGTCGAGCGGCTCGGAGGCGACGAGCGTGGTGGTGAGCGAGAGATCGTCGTCGGTCACCTCGGTGAGGCCCCGCCAGGTGAGGTACAGGGCCTCCTTGTCCAGATCGGCGAGCAGCGTGTCGAGGTGCATCGGCACCTCGCGGAACCCGCGCTCCGCGTCCTTCACGAAGACGCGGATCCGGAGCCCCGGGAGCTGCGACCGGAACACCTCCGCGTCCGGGTGGAGGTTCTGGAACAGGAGCTCCTCGTCCCCGCGCAGGTAGGGGAGCCACTGGTCGGGCGGGGCGGCATTGAAGTACGTCCAGTCGAAGTCCTCGGCGTAGTACGGCGCCCGCTTCTCGCGGTACGATTTGCCGTACTGCTTGCCGACCCTGGCGCGCCGGTCGGGCCGGTTGGGCGAGAGGGGCCCGAAGCCCGCGGGCGCCGGCCGATCCGAGCGCGACAGCAGGAGATCGTCCGCGTTCTCGACGTTGGGGAGCTCGCGTGTCCCGTGGCCCTTGCCCACCGGGTTCAGCGGGTGTCCGGGCCCGCCGAAGCTGTACCGATCGCCGAGGGGCATCCGGTCGAAGGGGACCGGATCGCTCATGGCCGGCCCGAGCAGGCCATCCATCCACACCCGATCGCCGACCACGCGCAGGATCTTGGACCACGATCCGACGCCGAACCGCACCGGACACTCGGTCATGCGCGCCTTGCCCGGCGTGTGGCAGGTGCCGAGCAAGAGGACGTCCGCGTGCGGCTTGAAGTCGGCGAGATCGCTCGGATACAGGCACTCGCCGGCCATGTCGTGGTCGTCGTCGCGGAACACGTCGCCGCGCAGCGTCTCCTGCGCGAGCGCCGGGTGGCCTTCGGGCAGGGAGAGCGGCGCTCCGGGCCGCAGCGTGAACTTCGCTCGGACGATCAGGGTCATCTCCGGCTGGGGCGGCCGGCGCGAGGTGACCTTGCTGCCGAAGAGGAACGGGGTGAGGTTCTTGTTCGCCATCCGTGGTTTCGCCGCGCTTCTGCGTCACACTAGGAGGTGGACCGCCGCGATGTTCGTGCGGACGGGCGCGGCCTTGCTCCGGTCCAGGGAGATCTTCTCGCGCGAGGGCCCCATCGAGAGCGAGGGGCCGACGCTGGCCTCGAGGGTCGCGGTCACGCTGACGGACGCCTCCAGGCCGACCGTCGCGTCGACCGTCGCCCCGACCGAGAGGGTCGCCTCCCCGCCGAGCGTCGCCTCGACCATCGCCCCGAGGACGACCTCGTTCACCACGCCGAGGTTGATCGTCGTCTCGATCCCGTCGACGACGGTCTTGCTGTTGCCCTGCGTGTAGGAGTCGGAGTCTCCATACATCTTGTCCTCGGTGTCGGCGCGGGTCTCCGAGATGATCTTGTCGGCGGTGGTCTTGTTCTTGATGGTCCCGGCCTCGGTGGTGTCCGAGATGGTCTCTTCGACGGTGGTGGTGGACGAGATCGACCCGGCCTTCATGGTCTCTTTCGACGGCCCCTCGACGGTCGTCTCGTCGGTCATCGTCGTGACGTGGGTCTTCGACGCCATCGCCTCCGCCCAGGTCTCCTCGTGGATCGAGGGCACCGGCAGCTTCGCCGAGCCGGTATAGGACGAGATGCTCTTCGCCCACGTCCTGGAGACGATCGTGGGGTTCTCGGTCATCTCCGACGGGTAGTCCTCGATCGGCGTCGGCGTGTTCGGGTCGCCGGTGCGGCTCACCAGCTTGCCGCCGTAATGGTACTCGTACGAGTCGCCGTGGTAGGTCGAGTGCACCTCGCCCTTGACGGTCGTCTCGCGGATCCGCCGCTGGCCGCGGGGGCCCTTCACGAACTCGATATCGCTCCGCCCCTGGAAGGTGATGCCGC
This sequence comes from Sorangium sp. So ce836, assembly GCF_028553905.1. Classification (NCBI taxonomy): domain Bacteria; kingdom Pseudomonadati; phylum Myxococcota; order Polyangiales; family Polyangiaceae; genus Sorangium; species Sorangium sp. So ce836. The sequence continues at coordinate 3,349,051 of NZ_CP102233.1, forward strand.
CCTGCTTGATGCGCCCGTCCTCTACCTCCGAGCTGGCCTTGAACTCCCTTCGACCGAGGACCGTCATCGAGTAGGTGCCCCCGATGATCTCGATCTTGTCGCCCCGGGTGGTCGTGATCCGGTTGCCGTCGGTCTCGTCCCGCCACGTGTAATCGTCTTCGGGCGTCGCGCCGATGCGCAGGTACGACGACATCCCCTCGCTGAAGTCGGGGACGTGGAGGATCGCGTATTTGCCATCGCCGGCCATGGGAGCTCCGTATCCGGTGGGCGCGTCGAGCGTGGCGCTCGCCGCCCGCGCCCTCAGAAGAAGAGGTTGAACGCCGAGAGGACCGTGTGCTTGAGCGCGACCTCGGTCTTGCTGGTGTGGAGCTCCACGCCGGCCGTCCCCAGCTCGAGCTTGGGGCCGACGGAGAAGTCGACGCTCGCGGTCATGCTGAGCTCCACCTTGGCGCCGACGGTCACGTCGAGGGAGCCCCCGGCCGTGAACGTCACCTCGCCGCCGAGCGTCGTCTCGACCATCGCCCCGAGGACGACCTCGTTCACGACGCCGAGGTTGATCGTCGTCTCGATCCCGTCGACCACGGTCTTGCTGTTGCCCTGCGTGTACGAGTCCGCGTCTCCGTACATCTCGTCCTTCGTGTCGGCGCGCGTCTCCGAGATGATCTTGTCCGCGGTGGTCTTGTTCCGGATCGTCTTCGCCGTGGTCGTGTCCTCCATGGTCCCGTCGACCGTGGTGGAGGACGTGATCGACTCGGCCTTCATCGTGGACACCGACGCTTCCTTGACGGTCGTCTCGTCGGTCATGGACTTGGCGTTCGTCTTCGAGACCATCACCTCCGCCCAGGTCTCGTTCGTGATCGTGGGGACCGGCAGCTTCTCCGAGCCGGTGTAGGACGAGATGCTCTTCGCCCACGTCTCATCGATGATCGTCGGGTTCTCCGTGGGGATCGACTGGGGGTCGGGCGGGTTCGTGTCGTCGATGTAGTCGTCGGTGACCTGCAGCGTGGGGAACGTGTCGGTGCCCGTCTGGCTCTGCTTGATCTTGCCGTAATAATAGTCGTAGACGTCTCCGTGGTAGGTGGTGCGCACCTCGCCCTTGACGGTCGTCTCGACGACCTTCCACGTGCCGCCGTAGTTCTGCACCCACTCGATGGTGGTGCCGCCGCCGAAGGTCTCGCTGACCTCGGTGAGGTGTCCGCCCGAGATGTCCCAGCCGGCCTGGTGCTCGCCGCGGCCGAGGATGAGCAGGCGGTAATTGCCCCCGATCACCTCGACCTTGTCGCCACCGGTCGTCGAGATCCGGTTGCCGTCCGAGTGATCGCGCCAGCCGCCCTTCGTGTGCAGCTTCGCCGTCTCGGCCTGGCGCTCGCCCTCGGGCACGAAGCCGGGCGAGCCGTCGCGCTTGCGCGTGTCGTCGGTGAAGGTCTGAATCCGCTCCGCGAGGTCGTCGCCCGCGCTCTCGCCGAGCGGCGCGGCGGCCCCGAGGCGCAGGTACGACGGTTGCCCGCCGTTCAGATCGGGGACTTCGAGAAGAGCGAACTTGCCTCCGGGCACTGGAGCCTCCGTGTCGAGCGTGAGGAACGACGCATGGCGTCGCCCCGTGGCGGGCTCCCTATCCTAGGTCACGGTGAGCCGGCCGTCCATGCAGAACCGCCCGCCGCGTCCCCGCCTCGGGCCCCTCGCGGTGCGCTGCCGTGCGCGGGCGCGCGGCTCAGGAGGCCTCGGCGGGGCGCGCTGCGGTCGACTCGGCTGCTTGGTGCACCACGGCCCACACGAACTCGGGGATGAGCGCCAACGAGTGCGGGTCCTGCGTGACGCCGATCAGGCCGCTGACGAACTCCATGGGGTGCGGCCGGCGGCTCCGGTCGACGAAGCGCAGCTGGGCGCTCGTCAGGCCGGGCGGTATCTCGGCGAGCCCGGGCCCTTGCGGGTTGCCGAGCCCCCCGAGCGCGTCGCTGCGGGACTCCGCCGTCAGCCATCGCTCGTGCCAGCTCTCGATATAAGGGTTCGGGGCGAAGTAGTCGTTGGGCCAGGCGCGCAGGTAAGGAAACAGCACGTGGATCCACCCCGTGAGCTCGTCCGCCGGGTTCTCGTAGCGGAAGAAAGCGCGCCAGAACGACCTGTCGGCGCGCCCCTCCGACGAGGCGGCGATCTGGTCGAGCACGGGCAGGAGGGCGCGCGTCCAGCGCTCCTGTCCGACGGCGCCGAGCATCGCCACGCGCTGGCGCACCCAGCGCCAGTCGTCGGAGGTGCCGAGCAGGTACACGCGCGGGATGCCGCGCTGCGGGTACACGAGATCGCCCGGGAACGGCGGCTCCCAGTCGAAATGCGGCGCGAGCGGGGTCGCCACCGTGAGCTCCGACGACACCCGCTCGACAGGACCCGTGGTGGAGAAGTTGGCTGTCACGAGATCCCGCAGCGTCCCGACCCGCTCTGAAACCTGCCTGGAGAAATCCGGAAACGATGCGGGCCACGGGTTCACCTGGCCGAGGGCGAAGTCCGCCCGCTCGACGACGAGCTCGAAATCGCGGTCTTCGGCGAGGAAGCGGCGCCGCTGCTCGTCGCTCGTGGCGAGGTGGAGCGTGAAGCCGCGCGCCAGGCAGAACCAGACCACGTCGGGCGAGATCACGAGGGGATATCGCTGGGTGAAGGCGGTATAGGCCGCCTGGACGAGCGGGTGCAGGTCGGTGCGCCCCACGAGCGGCAGCCGGTGCCTGTACGACGCCTCGATCGGCGCGACCAGCAGGCTTTGCACGGCGGCCTCGCTGTCGAACCCCGGCAAGGGCGCCGTCGCTGGCTCGACCTCCGCGACGGCGATCGTCGTAACGTTCATGACCCCTCGTCCTCCTGGCCGGCGCGACGCCGTCGTGATCTGGCGCTCTTCCTTCCGTACACGAGCGTGCCGCGCGCGACAACCTGCCGGCGAGTGCGCACCACGCCGGCCTCGCGGCATGAAACCGCCGCCATCGCGGGATGAAACGGAGCGATCACGGAGGCTCGCGGCGCGACGGCGGCTCGCCTCCGCGGTCAGGACGAGCGCACCGGCCGGGGCGCGCCGCGGACGTGGGCCGCCCCGGGCCGGCGGCGCGCCGCCGACGACCGCCGCGTGGAGCGTGGAGCGTGGCGCGTGGCGCGTGGCCGCGACGACCCGCCGGGTGGCCGCGGCGCGCGGGCGATGCCGTGAGCATGTGATTTTTCGTGGATGACGGATGCTTGTGGGCGTAATTTGGGTGTAGATCGAGCGCGGATGCCGGACATCGGCGGGCCTCGCCGCAGCGGTGTTGCACGTCCGTGGCGAATGGTGCACGACTAGACGCTCGCGCAGCCGCGGCGATCGGCTTGAAGGAGGAGCGCAGCAGATGAGTTCACGCCAGGCGGGTTCGTACGTGGCGGGGGCACCGGCCAACGCGAAGGCGGGGCTGCGGATCGACTTTCTGAAGAAGGTCTATGGGCTCTTCACGGCGAGCCTGGTCGTGTCCTCCCTGGGCGCCATGTGCGCGCTGTACATCGGGGCGCCGGACGCGGAGGAGGCGGCCGCGGGGGGCGCGATGCCGCCGCTGGTGGAGCTCTTCGCGAGCCACCCGATCGTCTCGATGCTCATCGTGTTCGGCGTGATGTTCGGCGCCCGCGCGGTGCGCCGCATCCCCGGCGTCAACGTCCTCGCGCTCTTCGGGATGGCGGCGATCCTCGGCGTCACCACGGCGCCCGCGCTCTACATGGCCCAGGTGGCGGCGGGCCTCGGCGGCACCCTGTCGTCGGCCCCGGTGCGGGACACGTTCATCCTGACGGTCCTCACGTTCGGCAGCCTCACGCTCGGTGTCCTCCTCTCGAAGGAGGACCTGTCGTTCCTGGCCAGCTCGCTCGTGATGGGCGCCATGGTCGTCCTCGGCGCCATGCTGCTCAACGCCCTGCTCGGGAGCACGCTCCTCGGGCTCGCGATCGCGAGCGTGTCGGTGCTCGTGTTCGGGGGATACGTCCTCTACAACACGTCGCGCCTTCTCCACTCGGACGAGCAGGATCCCGTGGGCGGCGCGCTCGACCTCTACCTCAACTTCATCAACCTCTTCTCGTCCATTCTGCAGATCCTCTCGGGCCGCCACGTCTGACGGCCGCCCTCGCGGCGCGCGCGCCCGCGCGCGATCCTACGCTCCGCCGTCCTGCGTTCCGCCGTCCCGTGACCGCGTGCGCGCCCGGGGCGGACGCCCGTGGGAGCGCGGCTTGACGTTCCCTGGGCGCCGGGTAAGAACGCGCGGACCATGGGTCGCCCGCTCTTCGCCGCCGCGCTCGCCCTCCTCCTGTCGTCGCCGCTCGCCGGCGTCGCTTGCAGCAAGCCCGCCGAGGAGACGAAGGCGGTGGCGGCCGCCGAGCTCGCCGCGCCGGCGGGCGTGAAGCGCATCGACATCGCCGTCACCGACAGCGGCTTCTCCCCGTCGACGATCGAGCTCAAGAAGGGAGAGCCGGTGGTGCTGCGCTTCACGCGGACGACGAAGAGCGAGTGTCTGAAGGCGATCGCGATTCCCGATCTCAAGGTCGAGAAGGACCTGCCGCTGAACACGCCGGTCGAGGTGGCCATCACCCCGGAGAAGGAAGGGAAGATGGTGCTTCAGTGCTGGATGGCGATGGTCAAGGCGACCATCAACGTGGTCGGCTCGTGACGCGGCCGCGCCCTCGTCCGGGGCGCGGCGCCGTGCGGACCCGTCAGAGGATGAGCCAGAGCTCGGCGTCGTAGCGCCTCGCGCCGCCGGCGTCCCGCGCCGCGCGGCGCGTCCCCGAGGCGGGCGCCTCGGCGCGGCCCGGCTCGGCGGGGGAGCCGGCCTCGCGCGCCGCCGGCGCGGCGGCGTGGGCCAGGTCGACGCCCGCGGCGGCGCACCGGGCCACGGCGAAGCGGAGCATCTCGCGCACGTCGCTCGCGGCGAGCATGCCGCTCGTCCGGTAGCGCGCGAACGCGGCCGCGCGCTCGACGCACGCGGCGCAGGGCGCCGACTCCGACCTGAACCTGAAGAGCAGCGTCCCCTCGGGCCACCCGAGCGCCGTCGCCTCGATGCTCACCACGACGAACTCGCCGTCACGGACCACCTGCGTGCCGGCCACCCCCGCGCCGCCCTCGCCGGCGCCGGGAGCCCCGCCCCTCAGCAGGAACCAGTAACGATCCATGAGGCGCTCGACGCCGCGCGGCTCACCGTGAGCGATGATGTCTGTCATCCATGACCTCCGAACGCAGAATTTGAGGCCTGCGCCCCGGAGCGGCGACGCCGAGGATGGACAGGAAATGTCCGGGGAGACGGACAATGTCCGGGCGGCCTCGGCTGCGGCCGCGCGCCGCGCTGCTCGTCGCGCTGCTCGTCGCGCTGACCGCGCGGCGCCCTGCGGCGGCGCCCTGCGGCGGCACCTTCGCGGACGGCGCGCCGCGCTCGTGCGCGGCCGCCACGCCCTCGGGCGGCTCAAAAAGTGAAGTTTCTCACGTTTGAAGCGGAAACTTTCGCTTCCCTTTGGGTTTGCCGTGAGTAAGCTCTGCGCCCCCCAACGCACCCGGCGGGCGACCGCCCCGGTTCTTCGCTCCGAACCGGCTCGCGACCGAGGCGTGCCGAGGGGATCGCGCTCGCGGCGTGCCGCGCGCGCGGAGGCAGTCCGAGCCACCCCAGACGGAGCGAGAAGGCAACCGCATCATGAATCAGCATCCCGGCATCATCGGCAAGAAGATCGGCATGACGCAGATCTTCAGCGAGACGGGCGAGGTCCTGCGCTGCACGGTCGTGCAGGCGGGCTGCGTCGTCGTCGGCAAGCGCACGCTCGAGAAGGACGGCTACAGCGCGCTCGTCCTCGGCCTCGGCGAGCGGGCGGAGCGGCACACGACGAAGCCGCTCGCGGGCGCGTTCAAGAAGGCGGGGCAGACGCCGAAGCGCGTCGTGCGCGAGCTGCGCTGCTCCCCCGAGCACGCGGCGAAGTTCGAGGTCGGGCAGACGCTCAAGGTCGACGAGATCTTCGAGGTCGGCCAGCGCGTGGACGCGCAGGGTCGCTCGCGCGGCCGCGGCTTCAGCGGCGTCATCCGGCGGTGGAGCTTCGCCGGCGCGGTGAACTCGCACGGCACCCACGAGTACTTCCGCCACGGCGGCTCGATCGGTACGAACATGACCCCCGGCCGCACGCTGCCCGGCCTGAAGATGCCCGGCCACTACGGCGACGAGACGGTGAGCGCGCTCAACCTGAAGATCGCGAAGCTCCTCCCCGAGGACAACCTCATCCTCATCGAGGGCCCGGTCCCCGGCCCGAAGAACCAGGTGGTCACGATCCGTGGCGCCGTGAAGAAGCGCGGCGGCAAGGGGCTCCCCGTGCCGGCGCAGCAGCCGACCAAGAAGAAGGGCGGCTGATCCCCGCCCGCTGGTGAGAGCGCGCGCGCCGCTGAGGGGGCGCGCGCGCCCCGCCGGCGGCGCCCTCCGGTCGCACCGTGCCGCAGAAGCCCAAGAACCCGTACAAGCGCCCGGACGCCTTCACGAAGGCGGCGAAGGCGCAGGGCTACCCTGCGCGCAGCGTCTTCAAGCTCGAGGAGATCGATCGCCGGGTGCGGCTGCTCCGCCCTGGCCAGCGCGTGCTCGACCTGGGCGCGGCGCCCGGCTCGTGGTCGATGTACGCGGCGCAGCGGATCGGCGCGGCGGGGAAGCTGCTCGCGGTGGATCTGTCGCCGATCTCGGCGGCGTTCGGCCCGCAGGCGACGGTGGTGCAGGGGGACGCGCTGTCGCTGACGAACGAGGCGCTCGCGCAGTTCGCGCCGTACGACGTGGTGCTGTCGGACATGGCGCCCGCGACGAGCGGCAGCAAGATCGCCGACCAGGCGCGGAGCTACGAGCTGTTCATGCGCGCCGTGGCCGTGGCCGAGGCGCTGCTCGCGCCGGGCGGCGCGTTCGTCGGGAAGATCTTCATGAGCGAGGATTTCGTGAAGGCCCGCGACGCGCTGCGGAACCTGTGCGAGGAGGTCCGGAGCATCCGGCCCGAGGGGACGCGGGCGAACAGCGTGGAGATCTTCCTGGTGGGGCTGCGAAGGAAGGCGGCGGGGAAGGCGGGGTAGGGGCGAAGAGCGGGCGCGAGCGGGAGCTGCCGCGCTGGTCGGATCGACGGGCGGCGGCGTTACTCGAGCGCGCGGCTCCGCTTCTTGAGCAAGCGGGCGTAGCTCTTCCGCAGCTCCTCGGGCATGGGCGAGCGTCGCAGCACGGCCAGCGCTTCGCTCGTGCGGTCGAGCATCGCGTCGAGGATCGTTGCCGCTTCGGTGCGCGGCAGGCGTGCGTGCTGCTCGGCGAAGTCGAGCCAGTGGTGACGGCGCAGATCTCGGTTGCGGATGCCGAGGGGCAGCGCGAGGGTCGTGTCGCCGTAGACCCAGGTGCAGATCATGTCGTAGGCGGGGGCCAGGCGGTAGATGCCGTCCTCGCCGCGCAGGAGCGAGAGGTTCTTCAGGTGCAGGTCGCCGTTGCCGATCCAGTAGGCGACGAGCAGGTGGTGGAAGAGGCGGCGCAGCTCGAGCTCCGGCTCGCCGCAGTACCGCGCGACGAGCGTCGCGCACTCGGCCGCGGTTCCCTGGCCGCGCTCGTGAGCCGGCCGGCCAGCGAGCTGGCAGAAGTCTTCCTGGTGGAGCTTTGATCGCCTCTTGCGCGCGGTGCGATCGTAGCGCTGGATGACGTAGGCGAGGCTCCCGTCCGCGAGGTAGAAGAGGCCGAGCCGCGGCACCTGCATGCCGGCGAGGGCGGCGATGCGCATGCTGGCGTGCTCGTTCTCGGGCACGTGGGAGTACCTCTCGAGCTGCGGCTTGAGGATGTAGCGGCTGCTCTTCGTGGCGACCTCGAGGCAGGTCTTGTCCTTCGAGAGCCGCATCAGCGCCTTGCGCTGCATGCCGGAGATCGACATCTTGCCGATCTCGGGCTCGATCCGGGCTGGCAGGTGGAGGAGATCCAGATCGATGCGAGGGGCGTCCTCGACGCCGAAGAGCTGGCGCAGGCAGGCGCGGTGGTAGACTCCTCCGGAGTCGTCGGGCGGGCTCTCGCCCAGGCAGATCAGGCACGCGCCCATGCGGCTACGCCGCCACCGAGAGCTTCTCGGGAACGATCTCCACCGCGCCGGCACAGTCGGCGCAGGTGGCGAGCATCAGGCCGAAGGCGTCGGTGCGATCGAGGCCGAGCTTGCGGCAGGTCTGATCGAGGAGCCAGCCTTCGGGGAGGAGGTTCTCGAAGAACGGGTGAAGGCCGCGGCTCTCGTAGGGCTCGGGGCGGAGAGGGAGTGTCGAGGAGAGGGGGATGGCGTCGGGACGGGCGAGATAGGCGCGGTCGTAGGTGAAGCGGCTGCCGCCGGGAGTCTCCTCAATGATGCCGGTGCGGGTGCCGTCGAGCGAGACGACGCCGCGGCGGGGGCGGCCGACCTCGAGGACGGCGCGGTAGAGGCGCAGATCCTCCAGGGCGGCGGAGGCCGCATTGCGGACCTTGGCGCTCCTGGAGCGCGCGGCGAGGCGGGCGATGTGCGCCTCATCGCGGAGCGCCTTCGCGGCGAGGAGGCGGATGGAGCCGCGCCTGGCGGATCGGGACAGATGAGCGAGGACAGGGCGCCACGCCGGCTCCGGGAGGCCCTTGTCACGAAGATACCCGGCGGCGCGAACACGGACAGCCTCGTCGTTCGCAGCGTCAGCGAGCTGGCGAAGTTGACGAAGGGCCTCGGTTCGATCTCCGTCGTCGAGAGAGGCCAGCCCTCGACACACCGTCAGCTGGAGATCCTCGAGGATTCCGCCCTCGATGAGACGCCAGAGCCCAGCACGTGCCTCCGGCAGACGGCTCCTCGCGTGCTCGAGCAGAGTAAGGAGCGCTAGCCGTGCATAGTGGTCTGTCCCCTCGTGCACGAGCAGAACCAGCGCGTCGACACCGAATCGGCGTCCCTGCGGGACGTCGAGCAAGACTTCCGCTGCGAACCGGCGGATCGGGGCGAAGAACGAGCTCGAGCACGCGATTTCGCGCAGCGCGTCCACGCCACGAGGGTCGTTTCGGACGGCCATCCAGTGCGCGATGAGCACCCTCGCGTCGAGCCTCTTGACCTTGGTGATGTTGTCCAGCGCACGCGATAAGGCCCGCTGGGCCGCAACGTGCTCGCGGTCCAGCGTCTCTAGCGTGGCAACGTCAACGTCGCTGAACAGTGATCCGTCTCCCTCGTTGAATAGAGCTTTCATCCAGATCGAGAGGGCCTCCTCATCATGCCAATGCAAAGCGATTTCCTTGGCGACCCTTTCCCTCACGTAAACGCTATCCACGTACAGTAGAGAACGCACTTGCTCGCGGAGGGCCGGCTCTTGCGCAGCCTCCAGCAAGCGCAGGAAAACCTCGCGGCTGAAGGTTTGCTCATACCCGGAGCGGAGGACGTCGACCAGGGTGCTCACCGCGTCGCCTTGCCACTCGGGGACACGTAGCAGTGCGATCGCCGCAGAGCAGCGCCAGCGCGGATCCTCGTGGTCACGCATGGCCGCAGCGACGGGCCTCGACGCCGAGGCCATGCCGCTTTTGAGGAGCGCGATCCACGCCTCGCTCCTTGCCGGCTCGCTGAGCCTTTCTACGGCGTCGTGCAGCGATACGGCCTCGGCCGCTGTCCACTCTCCCAGGCGCCCTGCCTCCATGATTTCATCGGTGAGGCGAAGCTCGTCAGGCTGACTGAAGACGAGCTCTGCTAACCGGGTGACGCGTTCTTGCTTCATACTAACCGCAAAGGCGCATTTGTTTAGTATAAGGATTTTGTCGTTGTCGTGTTCTCGCGATGTTGCATCGACGGCAGCGGCGACGATGCGCGCGGCGTCCGGCCATTCCTGTCCGCGCAGCCGGAGCGCCGAAGATAGCATGTCCATGAGGAACCAGTTTTCAGAGTGATATCCAATAATGCAGTCCGTGAGCTTGCGCGCGAAGGAGCGCACAGGCTCCTGATCGAGCACCCGGATCTCGGCCACGCATCGGATCGCGAACGACACGAAGTCGAACATTTGATAGTCTTCGAAGGGATCCACATCCTCGAGCACGGACTGAAGCAGCTCGACCACCTGCTGCGGGCGCTCCTCCTCGACCATCCCGCAGATGAGGGTCAGCGTCTCCTCCCACGCCTGGTCCTGCCAGCTCTTCTTGAAGACCGCCTTGATCTCGTCTAGGCCCCAGTCGTGGGTACGGAACCGCGCATGGATCTCCGCCGCGGCGAGATACTCCAGGAACGTCTTGTGCACGAACCCGAAGGTCTGCCCGCCGATCAAGGCGAGGATGTAGTTCCTCTCCCGCAATTGCTGGATGAGCTGCTCGGCCGTCGTCTGCGCCTCCTCGGCCCTGAGCCCGTACTCCTCGGCGCAGAAGGACGCCGCGAAGGCGCTCAGGTCCTGTTGTCGGACGGCGTTGCCGCTGCCGCCCGTGAGCTCGGTCATCATGAGGAAGGCGAGCTTCCGCAGGAACCGCTTCTTGCTGGGCAGGTCGAACTGGACCGCGCCGGCCGTGGCCAGGTGCTTGTTCGCTTCCCACTGCTCTGCCATGAGGTCCACGGCGCGCTCGTAGAGCCGGTGCCGCTGCCGGGGCAGCTCCGCGCCGCGGTTGAGCAGCGCGATGAGCGTGAGCAGCAGAGGGTTACTGCACAGCTCGCGCACGGGTCTGCTCTCCTTGAGCGTCTGGCGAAGGCGCTCCAGCCGCCGTGCCGCGGCCTCTGGTGCGCCGGGGAAGGCGAGGCAGTGCCAGCGCTCCAGGAAGGCGTTGATCTGCCGGTCATCGAATTCCTGCAGCGTGTAGGTCGTGAGCCCGGCTTGCTGGAAGAGCGGCTGTACCGGGCGAGCGCCGACGATCCGGCTCGTCACGACCCCACGCCCCGCGTAGCGGTCGTGCGCGCCCACGATCATGGCGGCGTAGTCCCGCCGGGCGTGCGGGTCCGCCACCTCGTCGAGCCCGTCGAACAGCCAGAGGAGCCGTCCCGCCTCGGCGAGGCGGCGCAACGGCTCTCCGCGGAGCGAGAGGTTGCGCTCCCGGTGGACCTCGTCAAGATAATCGAAAAAGTCGCACGAGCGGCCCGCCTGCCGGCACGAGCGATAATGAAGATCGAAGCGGCGGAGCTCGATGCGCACGGGCACGAGGTCGGCGGGCAGGTCGCCGAGCGACTCGCCTGGCGCAGAGAGCTTGAGGACGAGCCATCGGGTGAGCGCGCTCTTGCCTGCCCCTGGCGCGCCCAGGATCAGGACCCAGGGCTCCCCCGGCGAGGTCACGATCTGATCGATTGGCCGCGGTGGACCGGTGAGGGCGATGCGAGATATCGCATTCTGTTCGCGAGCCCGCCGCGGGATACCGGCGAGGCGCTCTTCTTCCCCCAAGTCACCGCCGAGATCGCGCGGCAGGTCCAGCTGAGGCGGCTCACGGCGCGCGGTCTGGGGCAGAAACACGTGGAGCAGATCGAGCCCCGCCGGGATATCCGCGTCCTCGCCCATGGTCGCCAGGTCGAACAGCGCCTCCCGCCGGTATGCATTCGCCCAGTGGCGGCGGTACGCATCGACCACCTGGGCGAGATCGGCGAGCGGCGGCGCAACGGCTTCAGCACTACCCGAGAACGTCCCCTCGACCCGCTCAAACCCAACTCGCTTCTCGAGCCGCCACGCGCGCCCCTCGGGGTCGGCTCTCAGGCACCCGAGCCACCGCTTCTGGTCGGGCACGTAGGCCCGCGTGCCATACGCCAGCCGATCAGGGTACACCTGCACGAGCTGGTACTGGTTCGGCACCTCCGGCGGCCGCTCCGGCACCTTCACGCCCGCGCTCCCGATGCCCAGGACCGGCACGTTGTTGTCGAGCCACCCGAGCTGCTCCTCGTGAAGGTGCCCGTGCACCACGAGGCTCAGGTACGGCTGGAGCATCCCCCTCAGGTCCTTTGCATCCTGCCTGGCCGCGTCGCTCTCCCCCGGGTGGAGCGGATCGTGATGGATCGCGGCGATCCTGAGGAACCCCTGCTCCTTGTAGGGCCGCAGCTTCCCCGCGAAGAACCGGAGCTGCTGCTCGCCGACGAACCCATAGTGGTCCTCGGGCCGATGGCTCTCGGCGATCACCGAGTTCAGCCCGGCGACCACGACCCGGAGGTCAGGGTACTCGAACAGGCTCCACGGCTCCGCCTCGGTGAACTGGATTCCCGTCTGCCCCTCGTAGAAGCGGGCGAAGAACTCCGCGTAGGGCCGCAGCTTCGGCCAGTAGGGGAGCGACGGACGCTCCTCGTTACCCTCTCGCTCAGCGAAGTACGCCTGGCAGAGCTTCCAGTTGACGTCGTGGTTTCCGGGGACGACCACCACCCGGCGCGGCGGGAGCTCCGTCACCTCGGTGAGGCCGTGCGCGAAGGAGAGGAGCTGATCGAACTGCGACTTCATCCCGTATTCGGTGAGATCGCCGGTCAGCACGACGAGGTCCGGACGGATGCCCTCCTCCTCGCGCAGCCGATCGAGGTCATCCCGGAGACGGTGGAGGAGGCTGCCGGGGGAGCTCGGCCCTTCGAACCGATGATGCGGTCCGAACTGCATGTCGGACAGGTGAAGCAGGGTGATGGGCTTCTGCTTGACCACGCTGGGGTCACCTCCAGCGCACGACGGTACCACAGGACCGCTCGTCTACTGCTCGGCCCGCACCACCGGTCCTGCGGGGGCGAGCGCCGGGCCGACTGCGCGCGCCGCAGCCGGCCGGCTCTCCCGTCACGGGCGCCTCGACAACCTCGCGCGCAGGAGGCACGCTCGCGTGGGAGCAGCGCCCTCTGGCCTGCTCAGAGCAGCATCGCGTCCGTGCAGCGCGGAGGCGAAGGAACGCAGGAGGGCGCCGGGGCGGCGCAGGAGGCCCGCCAGGGCCGCGCAGGAGCCCGTCGGCGGCGGCGCAGGAGTCCGCCGGAGACGGCACAGGAGGGCGCCGGGCCTGCGCAGGAGCAGCGCGGACGCGGCGCAGGAGGGCGCCGGGGCTGCGCAGGAGCAGCGCGGAGGCGGCGTAGGAGGGCGCCGGGGCTGCGCAGGAGCAGCGCGGAGGCGGCGTAGGCGGGCACCGGGGCCGCGCAGGAGCAGCGCGGAGGCGGCGTAGGAGGGCACCGGGGCTGCACAGGAGCAGCGCGGAGGCGGCGCAGGAGGAGGCCGGGGCTGCGCAGGAGCAGCGCGGAGGCGGCGCAGGAGGAGGCCGGGGCTGCGCAGGAGCAGCGCGGAGGCGGCGCAGGAGGAGGCCGGGGCTGCGCAGGAGCAGCGCGGAGGCGACGTAGGAGGGGGCCGGGGCTGCGCAGGAGCAGAGCGAAGGCGGCGCAGGAGGGCGCCGGGGACGCGCAGGAGGGCGCCGGGGGCGCGCAGGAGGGCGCCGGGGCCCCTCAGAACGCGTTGTGCCCCGTGATCGCGTTCCCGAGGATCAGGCAGTGCACCTCGTCGGTGCCCTCGTACGTGTACACGCTCTCCAGGTTGAGCATGTGCCGGACCACCGGATAATCGAGCAGGATCCCGTTCGCGCCGAGCACGCCTCGCGCGGTCCGCGCGATCTTGAGCGCCCAGCCCACGTTGTTCCGCTTGCACAGCGACACCTGCACCGGGCTGATCCCGCCCGCGTCCTTCTGCCGCGCGAAGTGCAGCGCCATGATCTGCCCCTTCGCGATCTCCGTCGCCATCTCCACGAGCTCCGCCTGGATGAGCTGCCGCGACGCGATCGGCTGGCCGAACTGGACGCGCTCGCGCGCGTACGACACGGCCGTCTCGTAGCAGGCCCGCGCGGCGCCGAGCGCGCCCCACGCGATCCCGAAGCGCGCCTGCGTCAGGCAGCCGAGCGGGCCCCTCAGGCCGACCACCCCGGGCAGCACGTTCTCCTCCGGGACGCGCACCTCGTTCAGCACGATCTCCCCGGTCGGGCTCGCGCGCAGGCTCATCTTGCCGTGGATGAGCGGCGTCTCCAGCCCCTTCATCCCCCGCTCCACCACGAAGCCGCGGATCGACTCGGGGCCTCCGTCATCCACCTTGGCCCACACCACGCAGAGGTCCGCGATCGGCGCGCTCGTGATCCACATCTTCGTGCCGGTGAGCACATACGAGCCCCCGTCCTTCCGGGCGCGCGTCTTCATCGAGCTCGGATCCGAGCCGCTGTCGGGCTCCGTCAGGCCGAAGCAGCCGATCAGCTCGGCCGCAGCCATCCTCGGTAGCCAGCGCTGCTTCTGCTCCTCGGAGCCGTATTTCCAGATCGGATACATCGCCAGCGAGCCCTGCACGCTGACGAAGCTGCGCAGGCCGCTGTCGCCGTACTCCAGCTCCTGCAGCGCGAGCCCGTAAGCGACCGAGCTCATGCCGGCGCAGCCGTAGCCGGTCAGCGAGCCGCCGAGCAGGCCGAGCGCGGCGATCTCGGGGATCAGGTCGGTCGCGAACTCCTCCCGCGCGAACAGGTCCGCGGCGCGCGGAAGGTACCGCTCGCGCACGAAGCGCCGGACGGAGTCGCGGATCATGCGCTCCTCGTCGGAGAGCAGCGGATCGATCGCCATGAGCTGATCGAGCGAGACGGGCTCCTGCGTGGCCATGAGGCCAGCGTGTAGCGTGCCTTCGGACGGCGCGGAAGACGGAAGGGCAGAGCGCCGGCGCGCGCCGCCGGTTCAGGGGCGGATGGAGACGAGCGTGCCCTTCCGCAGCGAGAGCGCGCCGTGCCAGTCGGCCGGCACCTCGGGGGTCGTCCACTCGAAGAGCCAGGCGGCGTCGAGCGGGGAGAGGTTCACGCAGCCGTGGCTGCGCGCGGTGCCGAAATCGTCGTGCCAGTAGGCGGCGTGGAACGCGAAGCCCCCGGTGAAGTACTGGACGAACGGCACGTCGCGGAAATCGAAAGGATCCTCTTCCTCCTCGTCGCCATCCATCGTGACCGTGACGTGCTTCGTGTGGATGCGGAACAGCCCCTGGATGGTCGAGCGCGTCGTCTCGGGGTCGCCGAGGCCGTCCGCGCCGGTCGAGACCAGGGTCACGTAGACCGGGCGAGCGCCCTCGTAGGCGACCAGGCTCTGCTGGTTGATCGAGACGTCGATCCACTTGCGCCCGCGCACCGCCCACGCAGGGGTCCTCGGGAGCGGATCGACGCGTACGATGTCGTCGGCGCGGACGAGCGAGCCATCCCGCGCCTCGAGGTAGTCGACGCCGGCGACGCGCCGGGAGGCGCCGGACAGCGGGATCGCCTCGCGGAAGCGGAGCGGGGCGCGGGCGAGGCCGCCGCGCTCGCCCGGGACGAGGCGCGCGGCGTGGCGGCGCCGGGCGAAGGCGACGGGCAGGGCGACGCCCTCGGGGAGCAGGAGCCCGGAGAAGGCGCTCGGCCGGATGACGCGGGTGCGGTCGAGCGGCAGGACGGCGAGGTCGGTGGTCAGGCCGAAGCGGCGCCCGTCGTGGTCGAAGGTCGAGAGCAGCGCGAAGCCGGAGCGCGTACGGGCGCGGCCGAGGACGAGCGCGTCGGGCGAACGGCGGTCGCCGGCGAGGCCGGGCGCGGGACGGCCGTAGAGCAGGACCGAAGGGGTCGCGTCGGGGGGCGGCGGGGCGACGAAGTCCGGCGCGCGCGCGGCGGTCGCGGCGCGGCGCAGGTGCGCGCCGAGGTCGGGCTCGGCGCTGCGCTGCTCGTCCTCGCTCGGCAGGCGCGCGTAGAGCGGCGGGGTGGGGGAGCGCGACATCACGTACGTGTAGGGCAGCCCGCCGAGCAGGGCCGCCGCGTCGCGCGCCTCCGGCGCGGCGGGCGCGGTTTCGCCCGGCTGCACGGCATTCGGGGCGGCGTCGCCCGGTTGCATGGCATTCGGAGCGGCGTCGCCTGCCTGCGCGGCATTCGGAGCGACGTTGCCCGCCTGCATGGCATTCGGAGCGGCGTCGCCCGCCTGCATGGCATTCAGAGCGGCGTCGCCCGCCTGCATGGCATTCGGAGCGGCGTCGCCCGGCTGCACGGTGGCCGGCGCGCTCTCGCCGGCGCTCGGCGCGGCCGGCGCGCCCTCATTGGCGCTCGGCGCGGCCGGCGCGGCCTCGCCGCGGGCGGCCGGCGAAGCGGGCAGCGCGAACCGGCGAACCGGGCGGCGCGACGAGGCCTCGACCGCGAGGTCGTGGATGTTCAGCGTCGCGCTGGCGCCGATGCAGACATAGCCGTTCGGCTCGATGCGGTACCAGCCCCCGCCGCACGACTCCCTGCCGGACGGCTCCGGCCGGCGCGCGACGATGGCGCCGGCGCGCAGGTATCCGATGCGCCGGCTGGTCCAGCGCGGCTCGGCGAAGATCCACGTCTCCCGGGCGATGCTCGCGAGCTCGTGGACCTCCTCGGCCGCCGTCGGCGAGGTGACCGGGGGCGGATCCAGCTCGGGGAGCCTGTCGGATCCGTCATCGACGAGCTCCGGCGGCAGCGCCGGCAAGGCGAGCGGGTCGCCGCTCGGCGCCGCGGCCTCAGCGCCCGGCACCGCCGTGACGCCCGCGCCGGCCGGCGCCGCGTCCTCCGCGGCGGCCGGGGGCGCCGGGGCAGCGACCGAGGGCGCCGCCCCGGCGAGCGGCGCGGTGACCGCGGACGCGGGCGCAGGCGCCGGGGACGCCGTCGGCTCGGAGGCAGGGCGCGGGCAGCTGACGCTCAGCGTCGAGAGCGCCATCGCCGGCAGCAGGAGAAAGCCTCGCACGCGCATGGAGCGCGCGTATCAAGAGGCGCGGGGGAGGGCCAAGTTCGAGGGATTCTCGCGAATGCGCGGGCTCGGGAGCGGGCGCCTCGCCGGCCGAGGCGCTCGCCTGGAGCTCGGGGACGGCCGGCGGCCGGGACACCGGCGGAGGCGGGGGGACGCCGGCGGAGGCGGTGGGACCGGCGCGGCGGGCCCGCGCCCGCCGGGCTTCAGCTCACAGGTCGCGCGCGCACATGGCGGTGACGTAGTAGCGGCGATCGTCGTTCCGGTAGGAGACCTGATAGTCCGTCGTCTGCTTGAACCCGGCGGCCAGGAAGCTGCCGCCGTGCATGAAGCGCGTGGCGGAGTTGTTGTCGAGCCGCGAGCAGTCGTTGCAGGGCGTCAGCAGCTGATAGATGTCCGAGCCGTCGCGGGTGGCCTTGTACGCGTTGCCGGCCAGGTCCATGTGGCCCCAGCGCCCGGCGCCGTTCGGGAATTTGCCGACCTCGGTGAGGTCCGACGGGCTGCACGGGTAGAGCGAGGGATACGACGTCTTGCAGGCGCCCGCGACCGACCCGTCGCCCTGGCAGCACCACGAGGCGTCGTCGATCTCGATGTCCTCGACGCTCGTGCCGCCCCAGGGATAGATGCGCTGCTCGTCGCCGCCGGCAGACACGTAGTTGATCTCCGCCTGGGTCGGCAGCCGGCCGCCGTCCCACGCGCAGAACGCGAACAGCTCGTACCACGTCGCGCAGACGATCGGCTTCTTCTCCTCGGCTCCTGGGGTGTTGCTCCACGACGGCCAGTCCCACTGCTCGCAGATGAGCGCCGTCCGGAGCGCGTCCGTGCTGGCCGTGAGCTTCGAGTTCCACGTCGGATCCCAGCCGCTGTTCGGGATCTTCGGGTGCGCGCCCGCGCCGGCGGGCGGCGGGTTGGCCTGCGTCGGGCCGCCGGTCCGCTCGATGTACTGCCGGAAGCGCCCCACCGTGACCATGTACTTGTCGAGGTAGAAGTCGCTGACCGTCGCGGGGAGGCTCGGATGGTTGAGCCGGTTGAACGTCCCACCCGGGACCGGGAGGGTCGAGCAGCAGTTGTCGCTGCCCTCGAGGCCGCAGTTCTCGCCGGCGCCCGGCGTATCGGTGCTGCAGCTGATCGGCAGGCCGGGCACGCCGCCCCCGCCTCCGCCACCTGCACCGCCCGCGCCGCCCGCGCCGCCGGCACCCCCGGCGCCGCCCGCGCCGCCGGAGCCCGAGCTGGAAGCGGAGGTGCTGGAGGCCGACGTGCTGGAAGCGGAGGTGCTCGAGGCCGACGTGCTGGAAGCGGAGGTGCTCGAGGCCGACGTGCTGGAAGCGGAGGTGCTGGAAGCGGAGGTGCTGGACGTGCTGGAGGCCGTGGAGCTCGATCCGGAGCCCGTCGCGCTGTCATAACAGACCGTGAGCTTCGGACGTCGCTCCTCCCAGATGGTGTTCGTGTTCTCGCTGGTCCGGATGTCGGTGCTATTCGCGGTCTGCTCGAAGAGAACGCCGTTGTTCGCAGCGGTGCCGTTCACCCAGTTCTGCACGAGCGCCGTGATGTTGACCGTCTTGTAGCCGTAGGCGAATCCCCCGCTCGTCGTGATGGTCCCGAGGACCCCAGGATCCCATGCCTCCCCGTGCGTGCTCCACTTCGCGGTGGTCTCCTCCCAGGGCAGCGTGACCTGGTGTACTCGGACCACCTCGGCCGTCGCACCGCCGAGGTTCACGGCGAGGTTCGCCGAGATGATGCTGGCGTCAGAGGGAATGGACGAGAGGTCGAACGCCATCAGCCCGAACATACGCGTCGGGGTCGTCCCGGAGGTCACGCCAACATTCATGTTGGGCCCATTGTCCGAATAGCCGCGAGACGACTCATGGATCGTCACGTCCTTGACCGTGCCCGTCGTCCCGGCGCGCTGGAGCGTCACGCAGGTCATCACCGCCTGCTGCGCTTCGTCGACGAGCTCGTCGCCCGCGCCCGGCGCGCCGACGCACCCGGCGGCCGCCGCGCCGGATGCCGCGGCGAGGTAGGCCAGGAGAAGATGCCGATTCCCTCTCACGAACGTGCGATTCCTCATGATGCTCTCCGATCCGCATCGCCGGGCGAGCCCGCCAGCGAGGCCAACTGTGACGCCGTCGCGCTGGAGCGCCAGAGAGCGCCCCCCGCCAAAATCATCCTCTGCCCGCGCGCCGTGAATGATCACCTATGTCAGGCCAACGGTCGGATCGTTCTGGGTTCGATCAGCGCGCGAGGAAAACGATACCGTTTTACGACTTCAAAAGGAATACGTCAATCGCGAATCGAGATTTGTGATGAGAAACCTTGTGAGAACACGAGTCGTGTTGAGACAAAAAGAGACATTATTGCGCCGATCGCCAGCGCTTGTCGAGCCCCCGCCTGCTCATTTTGGTGGTGCCGCTCACGGGCGCGTCCTCGGTCTCCCCGGGCTTGCCAGGACTTGCCGGGGCGCGCGGCGTTGGTGGAATTTTACCGGCAAGGCGCGTGTGAGCGGGGGTGAGGGGGGCAGCCGGATTGCCTCCGCCTACCCGCGTGCCTGTCTGGCCACTTACCTGCTCAGGCCGCTAAATCACGCGCTGCTGCCCTGTCCAGGCGCGGAGTCGGGGCCGGCGGCCCTGGAGAGACCCTCTTCGACCTCGGTGACGATCATCGCCGCGAGGAGATCGAGCAGCGCGCGGCCCTCGTCCTCCGAGGCCTCGCGCGGAGCGCCGGTGTAGGCGGCGTCCATACCCAGGTCGATGAACCGCTTCACCCCTGCCTTGATGCCTTCCGACAGGCTCACCTCGAGATCGGGCAGGGCCCGGGCGATGTCGCTCCGGACGAGGGCGGGGGCCGCGGCGAGGACGAGCGAGGTCTCGTAACGGCCGGCGTGGCAGGCGCCGCTCCGGAACTCGGCGGAGAGCGTCCGCGCCCAGCGGCGCGCGAGCGGGCAGGCCACCGAGCCGCGGCCCGGGGGCAGGTCGCTCACGGCGGCGCGCACGGCGCGGTCGTGCTCCGGCTCGAGGTGGTTGTTGATGAAACAGACGTGCGTCAGGCCGGCCGAGAGGTACGCCTCCGCGACCGCGCGCAGGAAGGCGGTGAGCGCGGGCGCCGGGATCGAGATCGCGCCCGCGAAGCCCGCCGCGAAGTCGGTCACGCCGTAACCGACGGGCGGCGCGAGGAGCGCGGCGACGCCCCGCTCCCAGAGCCGCCGGCCGGCCCGCTCGGCCGCGGCCTCGCCGATGAGCGTGTCCGTCCCGAGCGGCAGGTGCGGGCCGTGCGGCTCCACCGACCCGACGGGCACGAGCGCGACGCACGGCGCGCCGCCCGACAGGAGCGCGGCGAGCTCGGCCGTCGTGAGCTCGGCGAGGCGCGGCGCGGCCTGCACGCCTACAGGCCCGCCGGGTTCGCGCCGGCGGCCTCGCGCTGCCGGAGCGCCTTGCGATCGACCTTGCCGCGGTCGTTCCTGGGGACGTCGTCGACGAAGACGACCCACCGCGGGTACTTGTGCTTGCTCAGCCGGTCCTTCACGAACGCCTTGAGCTCCGCGGCGAGCTCGGCCCGCCCCTCCTCGGTGGCGACGCGGCCGCGCGCGTCGTCGCGGACCACGATGAACGCCTTCGGCTTCACGAGGCCCGCCTCCTCGGCGCCGATCACCGCGGCGAGGCTGACGGCGGGGTGCTCGGTCAGGCACTCCTCCACCTCGACCGGCGCGACCCAGACGCCGCCCACCTTGAGCAGCTCGTCGGCGCGGCCGCTGAACCAGAGGTAGCCCTCGGCGTCCATGCGGAAGAGATCCCCGGTGCGGCACCAGTGGCCGTGGAAGGTGCTCCAGCTCTTGTCGCGATCCTGGAAGTAGCCGAGCGCGACCGAGTCGCCCTTCACCCACATCACGCCGGTCTCGCCCGGCGGGAGCTCCGGCGCGCCCGGGCCGACCGCGTCCGAGGGGAGGATCTTGATCGTGTACCCGTCCACGACGCGGCCGAGCGACCCGGGGCGCACGTCGCCGGGGCGGTTCGTGCAGTAGATGTGGAACATCTCCGCCGAGCCGATGCCGTCGTAGACGTCGGCCTGGAACCGCGCGCGGAAGCGCTCGAGGAGCGCGGGCGGCAGCGCCTCGCCCGCGGAGAGGTGGAAGCGGACGCTGGAGAGGTCGAGGCGCGGCTCGCCGCGCGCGGCGCGGGCGTCGTCGTGGTCGAGCAGCTTGCCCATCATCGTCGGGACGTTCGTGACCACGGTGGGGCGGTAGCGCTCGATGTACCGGGTGAGCGACTCGGGCGTCGGGCGCTCGACGAACAGGCCGGCGGTCGCGCCGACCGCGAACGGGAACATCAGGTTGGTGCCCGTGGCGTAGCCGAAGAAGAGGCGCGGCACCGAGACGGTGACGTCGTCCCTGCGGTAGCCCACGGTCGCCTTGGCGTAGCGCTCTGTGTTGAAGGCGAAATCGCGGTGCGTGTGGATCGCCGCCTTGCTCCTGCCGGTCGAGCCGGACGTGAACAGCCAGATGGCGACGTCGTCGCGCCGCGTGAGGCGGGGGACGACCGGGGCGCTCCGCGGCACGAGCGCGGCCCGCCCCTGCGCGAGCGCGTCGCGGAGCGAGATGCCCCGCAGCCGATCGAGGGCCGGCGAGAGGGCGAGGTCGGCCTCGAGGTCGCCGCCGGTCGGGACCTCCGGCGCGAGGACGAGCGTCCGGAGGTCCGCCGCCGCCAGCGCGCCCTGGATCGCGTCGGCGACGCGCGGGATCGTGACGACCGCCGCGGCCCGCGTGTACTCGACGAGGTACGCGAGGTCGGCGGCCGGCGCCTCGGGGTTGCCCATCGCCACGACGGCGCCGTGATGAAGCGCCGCGAAGAAGGCCCAGACGAACGCGGGCGAGTCGTGCAGGACGATGAGCACCCGCTGCTCGGGCGCGACGTCCTCGACCGCGAGGTGCGCGCGGAGCCTGCGGACCTGCTCGGCGACGTCGGCGTAGGTGTGCCGCTGATCGCCGAAGAGCAGGGCGACCTTGTCGCCGAGCCCCTCGCGCAGCCGGTCGAACAGGTAGTAGTCGGCGAGGTTGAACTCTTCGGGAAATGTCGGTGCGCTCATGGTCACGCCTCCTCTCGCCTCCACCGCGGCGCCGTGAGCCGCCGCTTCCCCCCGTCCGTCGTCGCGACGCCGGGCTCGTCGAGCCCCTCGCGATCCCAGAGCTGGCACGTGACGGGCCGGTGCCGCTGATCGAGCGCCTCGCAGTAGTTGGAGTAGATGCAGCGGCGCACCTCGCCGCCGCGGCCGAGGCGCAGCTTCAGGAACCAGTCGGGATCGGCCAGCGTCTGCCGGGCGGCGCCGATGAGGTCGGCGTCGCCGGCCGCGAGGATCGCCTCGGCCTGCGCGAACGTGCAGATCCCGCCGGCGACGACGACCGGCGTATCGAAGCCGGCCTCGCGCACGGCCCGCCGGACCCGCGCCTGCTTCGGCACCTGCCGCCCGAACGGCCCGGCCGCGTCCGAGAGCGCCGTCGGCATGCACTCGTACCCGCTCGGGCCGGTGTACGGATACGCGGCCTCGCCGACCTTGGGCTGCTTCGCGTCCTCGAACTTGCCGCCGGTCGACAGCGAGAGGAAGTCCATGCCGGCGCGCGCGAAGGCGATCGCGAAGAACGCCGCGTCGTCGACCCGGTTGCCGCCGGCGATGACGTCGTCGCAGAGGAAGCGGCAGCCCACCGTGAAGCGGGAGGACACGGCGGCGCGCACGGCCGCGTAGACCTCGAGCGGGAGGCGCGCGCGGCGCTCGCGGTCGCCGCCGTAGCCGTCCGTCCGGGTGTTCAGCGCGGAGAGGAACGAGGCCATCGTGTAGGCGTGGGCGTAGTGGAGCTCCACCCCGTCGAAGCCCGCCTCGCGCGCCCGCGCCGCGGCCGCGGCGAAGAGGCCCGGCAGCGCGCGCGGCAGGTCGCGGATGTGGGGGAGCGCGACGTCGGTCACGCGCTCCCGCTCGCCGAAGCGCAGCGCCTCGAGCTCGCGCGGCGCGAGCACGGCCTCGATCCGCTCGTCGTCGAGCGCGAGCAGCCGCTCGCGCACCTCGGGCTCCGGGGCGCCCTCGAGCCGCGGCTCCCCGAGCGCCTCGGCGAGGGCGCGCCGGTGCGCGCCGGTGATCTCCAGGAACTGCCGCAGGAACCTCTCCTGGGTCGGGCGCCTCCGGATGCGGAGAAAATCGATGAGCTGGAGGAACACGCGCGTCCGGCCCGCGCTCCTCGCGCGCACCGTCCGGACGAGCTCCGCCAGCCCCGGGATGAACCGATCGTGGCCGGCGCGGAGCAAGGGCCCGCTCGGCACGTCGCGGATGCCGGTCGCCTCGACCACGAGGGCGCCGGGCTGGCCGTCGGCGAAGCGGCCGTACCAGTCGAGCACGTCCTGCGTGACGAGCCCGTCCTCCGTCGCCCGCCAGGGGACCATCGCCGGCACCCACGAGCGCTCCGCGAGCTCGAGGCCCGAGGCGAGCCGGAGCGGCGAGAAGAGGCGCGCGCGCGCCGCCTCGGCCGCGGTCGGGGGCTCCTCGCGGGGCAGGGCGTGGCGGATCCGCTCCGGCGGCTTCCACATCGCTACCGCGCCTCGCCGCGGGCAGGCTCGCCCGCCGCGAGCTCCGCGGCGGCGCGATCGAGGATCCCCTTCGCGATGATGAGCTTCTGGATCTCGGTCGTCCCCTCGTAGATGCGCAGCGGCCGGATCTCGCGGTACAGCCGCTCCACCTCGGTCCCCTCGATGACGCCGAGGCCCCCGTGGAGCTGGACCGCGCGATCGATGATCCGCTGCGCCGCCTCGGTGGCGAACATCTTCGCCATGGCCGCCTCGGTCGAGACGCGCGCCGCCGCGCCGCCGGTGTCGCGCTTGTGGGCGGCGCGGGCCACGAGGAGGCGCGCCGCGTCGAGCTCGGTCGCCATCTCGGCGAGGTAGGCGCGCACCATCTGCTGCTCGGACAGCGGCGCGCCGAACTGCCTGCGGCGCGTGACGTGCGCGATCGCCTCGCGGAGCGCGCGCGCCGCCATGCCGTTCGCCGCCGCGCCGACCGAGATCCGGAAGGCGTCGAGCGTCTGCATCGCGAGCTTGTAGCCGCCGCCCACCTCGCCGAGGCGCGCGCGGTCCGGCACGCGGCAGCCGTCGAAGCGGAGCCGGCCGATCGGGTGCGGGACCGACATCGGGAGCGATTCCGCGGCGACGCCGGGGGCGCCGCTGTCGACGAGGAACGCCGTGATCCCGGCGCGCCCGCCGCCCTCGCCCGTGCGCGCGAAGACGACCAGGTGGTGCGCGAGCGGGACGTTCGAGATCAGCACCTTCTCGCCGTCGAGGACCCACCCGTCGCCCTCGCGCCGGGCCTCGGTCCGGAGCGAGGCGACGTCGCTGCCCGCCTCGGGCTCGGTCAGGGCGAAGGCGCCGATGCGGCGCCCCGAGAGCACGTCGGGCAGGATCGCGCGGCGCTGCGCGTCGCTGCCGGCCAGCACGATCGGGTACGAGCCGAGCCCCTGCACGGCGAAGATCGCGTCGGCGAGCGGAGAGACCTGGCCGAGCGCCTCGCGGATGAGCACGAGCGAGCGCACGTCGACGGCCGCGGGGTCCGCGGCGGGGCCGCCGCCCGCGGGCGCGCCGCCGAGCGCCTCCGGGACGAGGTGCGCGTAGAGCCCGAGCGGCTCGCCCATGCAGCGCGCCACGGCGGCGGGGCCCTGCGCGCCCGCGAGCGGCGCGAGCGCCTCGGGGGTGAGCCGCGCGGCGAGGGCCGCGTGGCGCTCCTCGAAGAAGACCGGGAGATCGGCCGAGGAGAGCGCGAGCCTCGTCATGTGCGGGGCGCCGACGGGCCGGTGGCCCGGGGGGTGGGGGCCGCGTCCTCCTCGGCGGACGCCGCCGCGGCGTCGCCCAGGGCGGCGCCCTCGAAGCGCGGCGGGCGCTTCGCCTTGTTCGCCTCGTACGCCTCGCGGAAATCGGGGTGCGCCATGCAGAGCGCCTGCGCCTGCGCCTCGGCCTCGATCGCGGCGGCGAGGGGCATCGTGCGCTCGCTCTCCAGCATCTGCTTGGTGATCGCGTGCGCGAACGCCGGCCCGCGCGCGAGGCGCTCGGCCCACTCGCGCGCGAGCGGGAGCGCGTCGCCGTCGGGGACGACGCGGTTCACGAGGCCGATGCGGAGCGCCTCGTCGGCGCCGATGAGATCGCCGAAGAAGAGCAGCTCGGCGGCGCGCCCGTGGCCGACGATGCGCGGCAGGAGGTAGGAGGCGCCCATGTCGGCGCCGGACAGGCCGACCTTGGGGAAGACGAACCCGAAGCGGGCGCTCGCCGCGGCGATGCGCAGGTCGCAGGCGGCGGCGATCACCGCGCCCGCGCCGACGGCGACCCCGTTCACCGCCGCGATGACCGGGCGCCGGAGCTCGCAGATGCTCTGGATCAGCGCGCCGGTGACGCGGGTGAACTCGAGCAGCCCCCGCGCGTCGCGCGCGAACAGCTCGGCGATGATCCCCTCGACGTCGCCGCCCGAGCAGAAGCCGCGCCCCTCGCCGGTGAGCACGACCGCGCGCGCGGCCGAGCGCTCGAGCGAGCGGAACGTGGCCGTGAGCTCGCCGTAGATCTCGAAGGTGAGGGCGTTCAGCCGGTCGGGGCGGCGCAGCGTGACCTCCGCGACGCCGCGGGCGATCTCGAGCTGGAAGGAGCGGGGGGTGAGGGTCATCGGGGCCTCTCGGGTTCGGGTGCGTTGCTCTGGGACGGGTCTCGCGGTCAGGGCTTGGTCCGCGTGCGCCGCGGCGGGCTGCGGGCGCTGCGCTCGGGGTGCGCGCGGGCGCTGCCGGGGCGCGACGGGACGGGCAGGTCCGGCTCGCGGAGCGTGGTGCGCAGCTTGTCGAGCAGCCGCGTCAGGGTCGAGAGCTCGGCCTGGCTCAGCCCGGAGAACACCTTCGCGACGCGCGCGGCGTGGCGCCGCTCGGCGTCGCGGAACGCGCGCTGCCCCTTGGGCGTGAGGTGCACCCGCCAGGCGCGGCGGTCGCTCGGGTCGGCCCGGCGCTCGACCATGCCGTCGCGCGCCGCGCGGTCGACGAGCCCGGTGAGGTTGCCCGCCGTGACCAGCATGCTGCGGGAGAGCGACGCGAGCGTCTGCCCGTCGCTGCGCACGAGGTTCGCGAGGAGGTCGAAGCGCGGGAGGGTCATCTCGTGCTCCAGGTCCTCGCGGATCGCGGCGAGCGCGCGCTTGTGGACCGCGAGGATGCGCACCCAGGCGCGCACGGCGGCCTGATCGCCGCGCGCGCTCTCGGGCGGGGGCGCCGCGGCGAGCGGGCGCCTCGCCGGCGCCCCGCGCCTCACGGGCCGCCCTCGTCCCCGCCGGGCGCGGGGGCCGCCGCGGCCTCGCCGCGCGCGCCCGGCTCGACGAGCCCCGCGACGGCCTCGATCTCGACGAGCGCGCGCGGCTCGACGAGCCCCGCGACGCCGACGAGGGCCATCGCCGGGAAGTGCTTGCCGAACCGCGCTCGCCACGCGGCGCCGATCGCGGCGCGCGAGCGCCGGTACGCCTCGAGGTCGGTCACGTAGACGGTCATCCGCGCGACGTCGCACGGCGCGCCGCCGGCGGCCGCGACGACCGCGAGCACGTTGTCGAGCGCGCGCGCGAACTGCTCGGCCAGGTCGTCGCTCGGGATCTGCCCGGACGCGGCGTCCCACCCGATCTGCCCCGCGACGTGCAGCGTCCGGCCGCGCGTCACGACGCCGTTGGCGTACCCGCGCGGCGCGGGCCACCCGGCCGGCTGCACGATCTCGAGGCCGCCCTTCACCGCATCACCTGCCCGCCGTCGACCGGGATCGCCTGGCCGTGGATGCTGCGCGCCTCGTCGGCGCAGAGCATCGCCACGACGAGCGCGACCTCCTCGGGCTCGACCATCCGGCCCTGGGGCGACATCGCCTCGAGCGCCCGTCGCGCCGCGTCCTCGCCCCGCCCGGTCTTCTCGGCGATGCGGGCGATCGCCTGGTCCGCCATCCTCGTGTTCGCCCACCCGGGGCAGACGCAGTTGATGGTGACCGGGGTCCGGGCGATCTCCAGCGCGATGGCGCGGGTCATCCCGACCATGGCGTGCTTCGACGCGCAGTACGCGGTCGAGTAGGCGCAGCCGGCGAGCCCCGCGGTGGAGGCGACGTTGACGACGCGCCCGAACCCGCGCGCGATCATCTTCGGGATCAGGGCGCGGCACAGCACGAAGGCGCCGGTCACGTTGACCGCGAGCATGCGGTCCCAGAGCGCGTCGCTGGTCCTGTCGAACGGCGCGCTCTCGGCCGCGCCCGCGTTGTTGACGAGCACGTCGATGCGACCGACCTCGGCCTCGAGCGCGGCGAGCGCGGCGAGCGCGGCCTCGCGGTCGCCCACGTCGAGCCGGACGGCGACGCCGCCGACGGCCGCGGCCGTCTCGTCGATCTCGGCCTGCGTGCGGCCCGCGACGGCGACGCGCGCGCCGCCCTGCGCGAGCCGCTCGGCGATCGCGCGGCCGATGCCGCGACCCCCACCCGTGACGAGCGCGATTCTGCCTTCCAGCGACATGTGGAGCACCTAAATCATATATATATGAAGCACAGGCCGAAGTCACCCTCGGCGCGGCTCGCAGCAGCGCCCGCTCGTCGAGGCGCCGCCCGCGTCCGGCCGTCCCGTGCCTTCGGGCGCCTCGTCGCTCCGCCCGTCCGGGCGCCTCGTCGCTCCGCCCGTCCGGGCGCCTCGTCGCTCCGCCCGTCCGGGCGCCTCGTCGCTCCGCCCGCCCTCGCCCTGCTCGCGCATCCTGCCCGGATTGCCGTCCTGCCCAGACTCCCCGCTTCACCCGGTTGCCGCCTTGCCCGGATGGCCGCCCGCGGATCGCCAGGCACGTGGCACGCTGGCACGTGGCACGCTGGCACGTGCCAGCCGTGCCACTCCTGTGAGGTTGCCCCATAAGCGGAGCAGCCTGTTCCTCATTCGCTGCGTGCTGCTCGGCGCGCGGTCTTTCCCGCGAAGATACGCCCCGACGCTGTCAGCACGTCAGACCCAGTCGCCGCCCAAGAGAACGCGACAATTGAGGCGGCATCCCCCCCAGATGTTTCCCCGGGCACATGCATTGCATTGCGGTCGGCCGTCGACGACATACCGCGCCCGCTGGAGGTTGACCTCCGAGAAATGCGGATGGGTGAGGGAGGCGCGGGTCGTGTGACAAAGCGGTGAGCGTTGTGAATCGCCCTGGCGACGACGGCCAGGGCACCGGGGGAGCCACGCGGTAAGAGCGCGAGAAATGGGGAGGCCGATGGCAGGGGCCTGTTCGGCACTGCGGCTGGGAGCCTGGTCTCCGAGGGCAGTGAGCCTGTTTGGCGCTCTAGCAGAGAGCTCGATCTCAGCGAGTGGATCCAGGAGAAGTTAGCTTTGGGAACAACAGCGAAATCGGTCAAGAGGCACAAGTTTTCGAAAGATATCCTTAAAGACGTCAGGGCCTGCTATCCGGCGGACGATTGGCACGGTCCCTTGGAGATCGTCAGGCACTGGTCGTTCGTTTTTCTGTGGACGTGGTTTTCGTGCTGGTCGTGGCGGCACCTCCCTCTGGCGCTGGGGGTAGCCTCGTACGTCGTCGCCATCTTCTTCATAGGCGGGCGGCAGCGCGCGCTGGCAGGCGTGCTCCATCAGGCCTGCCACGGCACGCTCATGTCGAACACTAAGATAGGTGCCACTCTCGGCGCGACGCTCGCCGGCTATCCGATGCTTCAGAGCTTCACTGGGTACCGGCTTTCCCACGTCGTCAACCATCACGGTCGTTTCGGCGATGCCCTGAGAGATCCGGACTACCTCCAGTACCAGCGCATCGGACTGTGCGGACAGAACCTCCGACGAGAGAGGCTGCGCAAGTATTTGCTGACGCTGGCTGGCCCACGCTCGACGTTGTCCTACATTGCCTATTTGGTTCGACATAGGATTTTGCACAAGGAGGAGGCGAGCTGGGAGCGCTATGCGAGGATCGTCGGCCTCCTGACGATCTTCGTCGTCGCCGGTGCTACGGGGTGGCTCGGCGTGCTCGTGGCGTACTGGTTCGTCCCGCTGGTCACCACGCAGGTCTGGATCGGCGCGATCGCAGAGCTCTTGGAGCACTATCCGCTGATCGAGACAGCGCCCCGCGTCGATATCTACATGACATGGAACCGCCACTATAACCCGGTCGAGCGGTTTCTGCTCGGTGAGGAAGAGGGCGAAGGGTACCATCTGGTTCACCACATCTTCCCCCGAGTCCCCCTCTGGCGTCTCAAGGAAGTAGACGCGATCTTGAGGAGGGACCCTGCCTATGCCGACTTGAAGCGGCCGCGGGGCCTGGCTGCGCTCTCCACCGTCTTCGCGTCGCTGCCTGGGCCGGAGGTGGAGAGAGCCGCCACGAGCGCCTAACCGAGTGAGCGACCGGGCATTCCTGCGGAGCTGGCAGCGTGCCGGCGGGCCCGCAACGATGATTGTTGTCCTTGGAGATCGAGAGTAGGAAAATGCTTGCGAATAGAAATATCAGTGTTGAAGTTTACAATGAGTGGGATCCGCTGGAAGAGGTGATCGTCGGCAGTGCGAAGTGTGCGCAGCTGCCCTATTTCGATCATGGAATGAACGCCATCGAGCCGAACACGCGGCACATCATCGAATCGACCGATGACCGAAGATACCCGGCCAAAGTGATCGAGGAGACGGAGGAAGATCTAGCGCGGTTCATCGAGATACTGGACAGGCTGGGCATCACCGTTCGCAGGCCGAAGTCGATCGACTTCCCTGGGTTCGTTCGAACGCCGTTCTGGGAGTCGGAGTACTATTTCCAGTACTGCCCCCGGGACGTCCTGCTCGCGATCGGCGATACGGTCATCGAGTCCCCGAATCCATTTCGGTCGCGTTACTTCGAGTCCATGGCCTATCGCGATATCATCGTCGGGTACTTGAAGCACGGCTCGCGCTGGCTCTCGGCGCCGAAGCCGTCCCTGAGGGACGAGCTGTACGAGACCAGCAACCCTGAACAGCCCACCTTGCGAGAAATCGAACCCGCCTTCGATGCCGCCAACGTGCTTCGCCTCGGGCGCGACATCCTCTACCTGGTGTCATCCACCGGCAACGAGCTGGGCGCACAGTGGCTTCAGAGCACGCTCGGGCCGGAGTACCGCGTCCATCCCTGCCGTGACCTCTATTGCGGCTCGCACATCGACACCACCCTGGCTCCGATCCGTCCCGGCCTCGTGCTGATCAACCCGGAGCGTGTCAACAAGGACAACCTCCCGGCTCCGCTCAGGGGGTGGGAGGTCATCGTGGCTCCCGAGATGGAAGTGGTGCACTACTCGAACCTTGCGCCGAGCGCGTCGATCTGGCTCGGGATCAATCTGCTCATGCTCAGCCCGAATCTGGCCGTCGTGGACGCAGATCAGACCCGCCTGATTCGGCTGCTCGAACGGCACCGTGTGGAGGTGATCCCCCTGCGACTGCGCCATGGCCGCACGCTCGGCGGAGGCTTTCACTGCGTCACGCTGGACGTCCGGCGGCGAGGAAAGCTGGAATCGTACTGCGATTGACATGCTGGCCCTCGCAGCACGTGCGCTCGGGCGCGCCGGGGCCGCCCGCGCCGAGCGCACGTGCTGCGAAGGAGATCGCTCGCGCCGTGGCCCGAGACCTGGCGCACGGCGAAGGAGAACAGGCTCTTTGTGCCACGGGGAGACGCGCGTGCGACAGCGCCGCCGCACCCCCGCGAAGGAGAAAGTAGGTTTCACGTGACAAGAACATCTCCCGTGCGACAGCGACCGTTCTATCTCCTCACGGAAAACTGTCTGGACGCGAGTTATCTGATCGTCGACTGGCTGAGCCAGCTCCGCCACGCCGAGGGGTTCCGAGGCATCTTGGTGCGGGACGCCCCCGATCAGCGAACGTGGGCCGAGAAGGTCGCCTTTCACCGGAGACATAGCGGCCGCACGCGCCTCTCTCCTGACGAGGTGCAAGAGCTGCTCGGGCTCTACTCCAACAGCAGCGGCTACAGCGTGATGCCTGGCTTCGCCGAGGCGTTCGTCGCGCTCTATGGTGTTCCGGAGTATCCGGAGCCGGCGGCGGGCGAATCGCTGCCTATCCGCTTCATCGGCCAAGATCTCAACACACCCGAGCTCTTCGCCTGGCTCGACGACATCACGGCCGGCGATGCCCGGCCCGTGCTCTTCATCTGGTTGTCCAAGATCCTGAAACAGCGCTGGATCGACGCGTTCGACGGCTGGATCATCAACTCGCACCCGGCGGTCTTGCCGTACGCGCGCGGGATGTGGGCGATCGAGCAGGTGGTCATGGAGGGCGTCCCCGAGAACGTCCGGCGCTGCGCGGGCGCCAGCGTTCACTTCGTCAACGCGGGCATCGACACCGGAGACATCATCCGGGTCGCCGGGATCGATC
Source organism: Sorangium sp. So ce836 (assembly GCF_028553905.1). Taxonomy (NCBI): domain Bacteria; kingdom Pseudomonadati; phylum Myxococcota; order Polyangiales; family Polyangiaceae; genus Sorangium; species Sorangium sp. So ce836. The sequence continues at coordinate 3,380,059 of NZ_CP102233.1, forward strand.
CCTTTCAGTCCAGGACCTTGCCGGAGCTCAGCGCGCGAGTGCTCCGGCTGGCCACACGCATGCTGGTCCGCACGGCCAGGTCCCTGGCCGAGCACCCCGAAGAACACCTGCGCGGCGTCTCGGTCGATCCCAGGCTCCTCGGCCCAAACTACAAGAACAAGGACTTCGACGAGCCGGCTGCCGCAGAACAAGCGGTGAAGTCCTTCGAGCGAATGCTCGCTCAGGTGGTGCGTTCTTGAATTGCATGCCATCGTGTCAGAAGCCTGCCGATCTGAGATCCCCGGGAGCACCCAGGTCGGCTCGAACAACTGGGGCTCGCGCTCGCTCTCTCGACGTCCCGGGGTAGCAATCGTCCACGCCTACAGGGCGTGGCACTACGAAGTGACGGCGCGGCGATAGCCGCAACATTCTTGCGAGGTTCTGGTGAAAAGCAGCTCTAGGCTTCTCCTTACAAAACCGATCGCCGCGGAGAACGTGCCGGTCGTTCAGCCAATCTATCAGACGACGCTCTTCCGCATGCCGAGCTACGAGGTCGCCGTCGGCTCGGAGCATGCGACGCGACCGAGCTCCTACTACACCCGCTGGGGCAATCCGACGGTCGGCTTTCTGGAGAAGCAGCTGGTGGCGCTCGCCGAGACGGAGACCGCGGTCGCCTTTCCTTCGGGCATGTCGGCGATCACGACCGTGCTGCTCGCTCTCAATGACCCTGGCGACACGCTCGCGGTGTCGACCCGGCTCTATGGCGATAGCTTCAGGTTCTGCGCCGAGGACATGCGGCGCTTCGGCTACAAGGTTTGCTTCTTCGTGCCCGAGGACACTGAGCAGCTCGAGCAGCTGCTCCGACGCGGCTGCCGTTCGGTGTACTTCGAGACGCTGAGCAATCCAGACCTGGTCCTGCCGGACTGCAAGCAGATTTGCCGGCTGGCCGCTCGGTACGGCGCGACGAGCATCTGCGACGCGACGTTCACCCCTCCCGGGGTCCTCGAGACCTCGACCCTGGGAGCCGACGTCGTCGTTCACAGCCTGACGAAGTACATGAGCGGCCATTTCTCCGTCCACGGTGGCGCTGCGATGTGCTCGAACGCGCTCGCCGAGAAGATTTGGCGTAAGCAAACGCTGTATGGCTCTTGTATGGATCCGCACGCCGCCTGGCTCGTCTCCGAGGGGCTCAAGACGATTCATGTCCGCGTGGCGCAACAAAACGCGAGCGCCGCCCGCATCGCCGAGTTCTTGGACGGGCATCCCCGGGTCACGTCGGTGCGCTATCCGCGCCTGCGGTCGCATCCGCAGCATGACCGAGCGCGCGAGCTCCTCGGCGGCGGCGGAGGCGTCGTCGCCTTCTCCGTGGGGGGGCCTGCGAGCAACATTGCACGGCTGCTGGAGGCGCCCCAGGTCATCGGGCTGTCGGTGAGCCTGGGAGGGATCTATAGCGTCATCGAGCATGCTCAATCGATGTCGCACTCGATGGTTAAAGATGCTGGTGAGGAGGCCTCGCTAGGGAGCAAGCCGGCCGGCGATCTCTTCCGCCTGTCGGTCGGGCTGGAAGACGTGGACGATCTGCTCGCCGATCTCGCGCAAGCCCTCGCGCAGCTGAGCTGAGGCTCTGCTCGAGCCGTCGCGCCGAGCCGAGCACGACCGGCTCGCGCGCTGCGTGTGCGGCGGAGCGGCGTTCGCGTCGGCCGTGGTCGGGCGGCCGCCGGCGGGCTCCGGTCATCGCCCGTCGGCCCGGTCAGCGAGGAGCGGCCTTCATCGAGTCGAGCACTCTCTCGATGTCTGCGTGCGTCTTTCTCGGGTCGATGATGACGAGCCGCACCGCCGGTTCGCCCTGGAAGGTCGTGGGTACGACGAAGCCCGCGCCCGAGGCGATCAGGTGGTCCGACCATGCATTGTAGTCCGCTGCGGACCAGCCGCGGCGGCGGAACACGAGGACGCTCAGCTCCGGCTCGATGAGCAGCTCCAAGAACGCCCTCGCGCGGATCGCCTCTGCCGCCTGCTGCGTCAGCGCAAGGGTCGTCTCGATCGCGGCGGAGTAGGCGTCCGTCCCATGAACGGCGAGCGAGAACCAGAGGGGGAGCCCGCGAGCGCGTCGGCTCATCTGCACCGCGTAGTCCGCGGGATTCCAGTCGGTGCTCTCGTTGATGGGATCCAGATAGGCCGCCGATTGATTGTGCGCCGCCCGCGCCTGCGCCGGATCGCGGTAGACCAACGCGCAGCAGTCGTAGGGCGCAAAGAGCCATTTGTGCGGATTGACGGTGAAGCTGTCGGCCATCTCGACCCCGGCAAAAGCCCCGCGCTTGCTGGGCGCGGCCAGCGCCGCGAGCCCGTATGCCCCGTCGACATGCAGCCACGCGCGCCGTTCGCGGCAGACCTGCGCGATGCCGGAGAGATCATCGATCAATCCCAGGTTCGTTCCTCCCGCCGACGCGACCACCGCGAAGAGCCCATCGTCGCCCTGCGCGTCGAGCGCTGCCCGGAGGCCCGTGCCGGTCATGCGGTGATGGTCATCGACCTGGACGTCGATCAGCTCGACGTCCAGGATGCGCGCCGCCTGCTTGATCGACGAGTGGCCGTCAGTCGAGGCTGCCAGCTTCCAGCGAGCGGGCCGTACGCCCTGGCGCCGCGCGAGCGCCGCGTGCCTGGCCGCATGGAGAGCCGAGAGCGTGCCCATCGTCCCACCGGGCACGAAGGTGCCCCCGGCGCCCGCGGGGAAGCCGGCGAGGTCGGCTATCCAGCGCAACGCCTCGTTTTCCGCGTAGACGGCGCCGGCAGCTTCGAGCCAGCTCGCCGCGCAAAGCCCGGCTCCGCTCACGACCAGGTCGAAGAGCACCGACGCCTCGGTCGGCGCATGGGGGATGAACGCGAAGTAGCGGGGGTGATCGGCCGCGACCGTCGCCGGCGCCAGCTCTTCGACCCAGCGCCGCAGCGCCTCCTTTTCCCCGAGGCCCGCCGGCGTGATCGTCTTTCCCACTCGCTGCGCCAACACCTTCGGCTCGACTTGCCCACCGAGCGGCCACGCATTCCGCTTCCGGTGCAAGACGAGGTCCATCACTTGACGCGCCAGGTACTCCGATTCGTCCGTTGAGCCGTGCAAGGTATTCGTCATTCTGGTGAAGAAACAGGTAAACCCCAGCGATGCTGGGGGAATCCAGAGGCCTTACCCATCGGGAGATGGGGGCTGCGTAGGATCACCTTCGAACAGGCGCCTCGTTCCGGAGCTGATCGTCGCGGCGCCATGAGAGGCTAGAGCACAGCGAGTGGGAATGCAAGCACCGCGTAGTATCTGCGGTCACACTGAATTCATAGGTAATTGGCAGGGGTGGACGCTGGTTGCATTCGGCGCTCACCCAGGCGGATGCATTAATTGTGTCAGCCTCTCCAGCGATTCGCTCCGGGTGGGCGGCAGCAGCGGGAACAACGTTGGTTCGCAACGGTTCTCCGGCGCCCGTCGCAAGGGCGAGCTCGCGCCCAGCGCCGACCACGCCGGAGCGCGGTGCGCGAAGGCGCCGTAGGCCTGGAACCACGTCCGAGGACGGACACGTGACGGCGCGCGTCGCCGCTGTGTCCTGCGTTGAGAAGCCCTCTGTCCTCATCAGATCAGGGAACCGCCCATTGGCCGGGACGGCTGCGCGGAGGACCTGAAATCTGAACAGAGCGGGCGCGCCGTGCGCTCTGCTACGATCGCGTCCGCGACGAAGCGACGCCGATCAGCGCGCCGCGCTCCGCCTGTCCGGCCGCTTCGCTCGCGCGCCCGGCTGTCGATCTCGACGAGCGCGTGCGCCACTATCTCCGCATGCGTCCCTCCTGCGCCGCGGCGACGATCGCGGCATCGTCCCTCGTCGCGGCGCTCGGCTGCGGCGACGCGCGCCCGAGCGTCTCGTCGATCTGGGCCTCGCCGGCGCGCCTCGGCGAGCTCCGCGGAGCGCGGTTCTTCGACGCGCCGTGGCCGAGCGATCTGCGCCGCGAGGGCGGCGCGGTGCGGCTCGAGGGCTACCCCAACCCGCGGCGGCTCAGGCTCCTCGACGAGTACGTCCGCGAGATGGACTCGGTCCTCGACGGCTTCTCGCCGGCGGCGGCGGGGTACCTGCGCTTCGCCGGGCCGGTCGACGCCTCCTCGCTCCCCGAGACGCCCGCGCTCGCCATGAGCCCGGCCGGGCCGGTGCAGCTCATCGACGTCGATCCGGGCTCGCCGGCGCGCGGAGAGCGGCGCCCGATCTCGGTCCATTTCCGGCGCGACGCCGGCGTCTACTTGCCGGAGAACACCCTCGCCTTCATGCCCGTGATGGGCTTCCCGCTGCGGCCGCGGACCCGGTACGCCCTCGTCGTCACGGACGCGCTGCGCGGCGAGGACGGCGGCCGCGTCGAGGCGAGCCCCGAGCTGCGGCAGGCGCTCGGGATCGACCCGGCCAGCGCCGACGTCGAGGCCGCGCGCGCGGCCCTCGCGCCCGCGGTCGACGAGATCGAGGCGGCCGGCGTCGAGCGCGAGCGCATCGTCCACCTCGCGGTCTTCACCACCTCCGACCCGACCGCGGAGCTCTTCGCGCTGCGCGATCACCTGCGCGCGAGCGTCCCGCCGCCGGAGGCGCGGCCCGCGCTCTTTCGGCTCGTGAAGCACGCGCCGTCGTGGGACGAGTACGCCGGCGTGTACGGGCCGTCCCCGAGCTACCAGATCGGCCGGGCCCCGTACGCGACCGACGCCGACGGCGGCGGCTTCGCGAGCAAGGCCGGCGAGCCGGTGATCGCCGGCTACTTCGACCTGCGCTTCTCGATCACGGTCCCCGCCGCGAGCCGCTGCCCGATGCCCAAGGCCGGCTACCCCGTCGTGCTCTACGCCCACGGCACGGGCGGCGACTACCGCTCCTACGTCCGCAGCCTCACCGGCCCCGCGCTCGCCGAGCGGTGCCTCGCGGTCATGGGCGTCGACCAGATCTTCCACGGCGCGCGCCCGGAGGCGCCCCAGGACGCGGCGCAGGCCGGGCCCCTGTTCTACAACGTGCAGAACGTGCACGCGGCGCGCACGAACGCGCGCCAGTCGGCGCTCGACGAGGTGCAGCGGGCGCGCCTCTTCACCGAGTCGCGCATGACCGTGCCCGCCGGCGTGTCCAGCACGGGGGAGGAGATCCGCTTCGACCCGTCGAAGATCCTGTTCTTCGGGCACTCCCAGGGCGGGCTGAACGGCCCGCTCTACCTCGCGGCCGACGACTCGGCGCGGGGCGGGGTGCTCTCCGGGGCGTCGGCGGTCATGTCGATCACCCTGCTCGAGAAGACGAACCCCCCGCCGAGCATCGCGGCGCTCGTCAAGGCGGTGTTCCTCGGGCTCATGGGCGAGGAGGAGGGGGAGGTGAACGAATTCCACCCCGCGATCTCGCTCGCGCAGTCGATCGTCGACGTGGTCGATCCGATCCACTACGCTGCGCGGCTGTTCGTCGCGCCCCGCGACGGCTTCGCGCCGAAGAGCATCTACATGACAGAGGGCATCAACCCGGACGGCAGCGGCGACTCGTACGCGCCGCCGCGCGGCATCGAGATGCACGCGCTGGCGATGGGCTTGCCGCTGCAGTCGCCCGCGCAGCGTCCGATCCGCGAGTACGGCGTCGGCGGCCCCGCGCCGGTCGAGGTGCCGCCCGAGGGGCTCGCCGGGAACCTCGCGGGCGGCCGCGCCTCGGGCGTGCTCGCGCAGTGGCCGGTCGCCGAGGGGAGCGACGGTCACTTCGTGGTCTTCGACGTGCCCGCGGCGGCCGCCCAGGCCCACGGCTTCCTCCAGAGCCTCGCGGACGCGCCGCGCGGGCGGGTGCCGGCGCCGTGAGCGCGGCCTCGGCCCTCGCGTCGCGCGTCGCCGCGCTGCTCGCGCACCCCGGCGTGGAGGCGCGGCTCCAGGCGGCCGCGGGCGCGTGGCCGCTCGATCTGGCCGAGCCGCCGGACGTCGCGGCGCTCTACGCGGCGGCGGACGGGCTCGCGCTCCCGGACGGCACGCGGATCCTGCCGCGCGGCGATCTCGCGCGGGCGACGGCGTGGCTCACGGAGGAGCGCTCGCTCGACTGGGCGAGCGACCTCCTGGTCGTCGGGGAGCGGGAGGATCTCGTGATCGTGCTCGATCTCGACGCGGCGGGCGCGCGCGCCGGGGGCGGCGTGCTGGAGGTGCCGACCGACGGGCTCGCCTCGTTCCAGCGCGTCGCCCGCTCGGTGGTGGGCTACCTGGAGCGGCGCCTCGGCGTCGCGGGGGCCGAGGCCGCGTCGCCCGAGGTGCGGGCGCGCGAGGCCGCGGCGCGCCGCGATCTGCCGGCGCTCGCCGAGGCGCTCGCGGAGGCGATGTACCCGGGCGCGGAGCGGCAGGTCGCGCACGCGGCGCTCACGCTGGGCGTGCTCCTGTCGGAGCGCGGGGACGAGGCGGCGCTGGACGCCTTCGCGCGCTCGGTCGAGGCGCGGGTCGCGGCCGCGGCCCGCGGCGCGGCCGCGCCGGAGCGGCTCGCGGCGTGGCGCGCGTGCGAGATCGCGGCGCGGGAGGCCGGGGCGGAGGCGATCGCCGCGGCGTGCGCGGCGCGGGGGAGGGGCGCAGGGGAGGGGCGGGGCGGGGCGTAGGGAGCTGGTCCCGAAGCTCCTCGGCCCGTGTGCCTGAGCAGGGGCCCGAGATGCACGACGCGGGCAGGTACGTCGCGGGTCCACCGATCTCGAAATCGAGACCCCCCTTCGGCGGCGTGCGAGACCTCCGCTCCCGTTCTCGAAGCGAGATACGGCGTCCGCGGACTTAGATTCCGAGGCTCAGCGGAGCCTGGGGTCGCGCCCTCGCAGGGCGCTCGAGACAGCAAGGATCGCCACGCCGTCGGAGCGGATGACGTAATATAGATAGTAGCGGGTCCTCTGGAGGACGATGCGCCGCACGTCCCGCAGCTGTCGATGGGGATACGGCGCGCCGGCCATCGGTGCCGTCCGAAGCAGCGCGAGCGCCTCGGCGAGCTCCTCACGGAGCAGCCGCGGTGCGCTGGGCCGATGGTTCTTCCACCACGTGTGAGCAGCCTGGAGCTGCGCGAGCGCCTGCGGCGAGAAGTAGACCGCCACCCTCATCCGTCGGCGTCGAGCATGCGCAGCACGTCCTCCGCCGCGATCGTCTCGCCGAGCGCGACGCTCCGGGCGGCGTCCTCAAGCGCGTCATCCAGCGCCTGCCGCTCTTCATCGTCGAGCTCGTCGCCCTGATCGACGATGTAGAGGTGGACCACCGTGCCATCGGGGAGATCCGTCGACTCGTCGAGCTGGATGCGACCGTGCTGTACCCTGGCGACCACGGCAGACATATGCACCAAGCCTAGCGGAGGCGTATCCCGCCGGCCAGCTCAGCGCGGCGCGCGGTCGTTGCGGCGTGCGACCCCCTCGACGATGCTCGAGAGCGCGAGTCCGCTCTCGCAACGGCGCCCCGCCTTTCAGCGGGCCGCGCTCACCGTCTGCCGCGCTCCCGGAGCATCGCTCGCCACGCGCGCACCACGGTCGTCTGGTCTCCCTGGCGCACCATGAACTCCGTCAGCGCCGTGATATCGAGCCCCGGCAAGAGCCGGCTCCGCTCCGCCTCGGCGTAGCCCTCCGGGCCGAGGAGGTGGAGCGAGAGCTTCCCCTTCTTCAGGAACCAGACCTCGGGCACGCCGAGCCCCGCATAGACGGAGAGCTTGTCGATCGTCCCGCTCTTCTCGATGACCTCGATCGCGAGCTCCGGGATGTCCCCGTCCTCCACCGTCCCGAGCACGTAGCACTCGTCCGGCTCCACCCCCCGCTTCACGAGCCGCTCGCGGACGGTCATGCTGCCGTACCCGCTGAGGGGCAGCTCCGCCTCCTCCGCGTAGGCCTCGACGAGGCGGGCCAGGATCGTCTTCCGCCATTCGTGCGGTCCTCCCGGGCTCATCAGCTCCAGCACCCCCTCGCAGTACGTCACCCGCACGCCCGCGCGGTCGCCGAGGGCCGCGAGGAGGGACTCGTACTCCTCCCACGAGACGTCATGGACGACGAAGAGCTGGTCTTCCGAGCCGCTTGCCGCGACGGCTTCGGCGCGTTCTGCAGGCGGGGCGAGGAGGGGTGCAGCGGCGGCCATGACAGCGTGCTCCTCCGCGGAGTATCCCCGCGGCGCCGCCCGCTTGCAACCGCCGCCCCCGAGCGCCCCCTCAGAACACCCGCCCGAGCCCGTCGAGCGCCGCCACCCGGTAGGCCTCGGCCATGGTGGGGTAGTTGAACGTCGTGTTCACGAAATACCGGATCGTGTTGTTCGGCGCCGGCTGCGACATGATCGCCTGCCCGATGTGGATGATCTCCGCGGCGTTCTCGCCGAAGCAGTGGATCCCGAGCAGCGCGAGCGTCTCGCGGTGGAAGATCAGCTTCAGCATCCCGACCTGCTGGCCCGTGATCTGCGCGCGGGCGAGCGTCTTGAACGTCGATTTTCCCACCTCGTAGGGCACCTTCGCCGCCGTGAGCTCGCGCTCGCTCTTGCCGAGCGACGAGATCTCCGGCGTCGTGTAGATGCCCGTGGGGATGTCCCGGACCAGCTTCTCGTCGGCGTCGCCGCAGATGTGGCTGGCCGCGAACCGGCCCTGGTCGTAGCTCGCGCTCGCGAGCGCCGGGAAGCCGACGACGTCGCCGACCGCGTAGATGTGCGGCTGGCTCGTCTGGAAGGTCTCGTTGACCTCGAGCTGGCCGCGCTTGTTCGGCGTGATGCCGAGGTCCTCCAGGCCGAGATCGGCCGTGTTGCCCGTCCTCCCGTTCGCCCACAGGAAGACGTCGCTCCGGAGCTTCTTCCCGCTCTTCAGGGAGAGCACGACGCCCTCCTTGGTGGCCTCGACCTTCTCGTGCTCCTCGCCGTTGAGGACGCGGATCCCCTTGTCGCAGAAGTGGTACCCGAGCGCGTCGGTGATCTCGTCGTCGAGGAACTCCAGGAGATGGGCGCGCGTGTTCACGAGGTTCACGGCGATCTGCATGTTGCGCAGCATCGACGCGTACTCGCAGCCGATGACGCCCGCCCCGAAGATCGTGATGCTGCGGGGGGTCTGATCCATGCGCAGCAGCGTGTCGCTGTCGAAGACGCGCGGGTGGCTGAAGTCGATGTCGTCCGGCCGGTACGGGCGCGAGCCGGTCGCGACGACGAAGGTGTCGGCCGTGAAGCGCCGGCGCTGGCCCCCGTCGCCCTCGACCTCGACCGTGTGCGGATCGACGAAGCGGGCTTGCCCCGGGATGAGCTGGACGCGGTTCCGATCGTAGAAGCTCTCGCGCAGGTCGACCTGCTCGTCGATCACGTGGTTCGCGGTCGCGAGGAGCTCGGCGAACGGGTACTCCGGGACCACATCCATCCGCTTGTAGATGGGGCTCTGGTTGACCAGGTTCATGTGGTAGATCGCGCGGCGCAGCGCCTTGCTCGGGATCGTCCCCCAGTGGGTGCAGCCCCCGCCCACCCGCGTGTAGCGCTCGATCGCCGCGACCGATTTGCCGTGCTTCGCGGCCGTCATGGCGGCGCCTTCGCCGCCCGGCCCCGTTCCGATGATGATGAGATCGAAGTGCGGGGTGGTCGCCATCGCGTTCCTCCGAGGCGCGCCGCGCGCCCCGGGAGAGGCTACTCGAACTGGAGCGGCTCGTCGTCGTCCCCGACGCCGAGCATCTCGAGGATCTGGCGCACCTCCATCGCGGCCTCGACCTCCGGGCCCGCGTCCAGGAAGCCCTGGAGGTGCTTGCGAGCGAGCGCACGGTTCCCGCGCGCCGCGTAGGCCAGCCCCATCGCGTGCATCGCGTCGCCGTCCTTCGGGAAGCGGCGGAGCGCCTCCTTCGCCTGCGCGATCGCCCCGTCGGTGTCGCCGAGGCGCCGGAGCGCGTGCGACAGGGCCACCCGCGCCCCGAGGAAGCTCGGCGCGAGCCGCACCGCGGCGCGGTAGGCGTCGCGCGCCGGCTCGAGCTGGCCGAGCTCGTAGAGCGCGTGCCCGAGCAGGTTGTACGCGTACGGGTTCGACGGCGAGGCCTTGATCACGTCGCGCAGCGCGACGAGCGCCTCCTGGACCTGCTCCTCCTGCAGGAGCTCGGCCGCCTCATCGACCGCCTCCCAGTGGGCGGCGTCCACCGATTCATCCACCACAGCCCTGAGCACCATGGCCCGCAGTCTAGCCAGAATTGCCGCCCGGTCCCGGCCCCTTCGTGGTACCGGCCGGGCCGTGAGGCGCGCGCCCCGGATCAGGCTGCTCCTGTGGCACGCGAGCGCCGCGATCCCGGTCCTCGGCGCGGCCGCGGCGTTCTACGGGCCCGCGCTCGAGAGGGCGGGCGGCGCCTGGCCGGCGCCGCTCGACGACGTCTACATCCACTTCGGCTTCGCCCGCGCCGCGGCCCTGGGCCACCCGTTCTCGTGGATCCCCGGCAACGGCTACTCCTCGGGCGGGACCAGCCTGACGTACCCCCTCGCCCTCGCGCCCGGGTACCTGCTCGGCTTCCGCGGCGCCTGGCTCGGCCTCTTCGCCGCGCTCCTCGCCTGCGCCGCGCTGCTCGATCTGTGCCGCTCGCTCCGGCGGCTCCTCGAGCCGCGCGGCGGGCCCGGCGCCGCCTCGTCCCGCTGGGTCGGCTGGGTCGGCTGGCTCGCGCCGCTCTTCGTCGTGGCCGTGCCGCTGCTCGACTGGAGCTGGTTCTCCGGCATGGAGGTCGCGCTGCTCGGCGCCGTGCTGGGCCGGGCGCTCGTCGCGGTGCGGCGCGCGGAGCTCGCCCCGCCGGCGCGGCGCCCGGCCGAGCAGCTCCGGGCGGGGCTCCTCGCCGCGCTGCTCGTCGCGACGCGGCCCGAGGCGATCGCGCTTTCGGCGCCGCTCGCCGTCGCCGTCGCCCACGCCGCGGGCTCGCTCGGCGCGGCCGCGTCGCTCGCGCGCGCGTCGCTGCCCACCGCGCTGCTCCTCGGCGCGCACGCCGCCGCGAACCGCGCCTTCACGGGCGAGTGGAGCGCCGCCGGGGCCGTGCGCAAGCTCCTCCTCTCGAACCCGTACCCCACGCCGCTCGAGAAGGCGGTGGAGGTGATCAAGAACCTCGCCGCGCTGCGGGTGCAGGCGCTGGAGAGCGCCCTCGGCGGCCCGTGGCTCTCCCTCGTCCTGCCGCTGCTCGGCGCCGTCGCGGCGCTCGATCGCCGCTCGCGGCGCGTCGCCGTGCCGCTCTTGCTCGGCGCCTACGGCGCGCTGCTGCTCGTCGCGCTCAACGCGACGGCGCGCTACCAGAACCTCCGCTACGCCGCCCCGTCGCTCGCGATGCTGCTCGTCGCGGCGGCGCTCGGGGTCCACGCGCTCGCGCGGCGGGGCCGGCTCGCCGCGGGCGTCGCGGCGGCGCTCGCCGTCGCGGCGCTCGCCGCGCCGTCCGCGGGGTTCGCGCGGCAGATCGATCACTTCGCCCGCGCCTCGGCGAACATCGCCGGCCAGCACGTCGAGGTCGCGCGACGGCTCGCCGCGCGCGCGCCGCGACCGCGGCGGGTGCTCCTCGGCGACGCGGGCGCGATCCCGTACCTGTCGGGCATCCCCGCCATCGACGGCCTCGGCCTCGGCGGGTACCGGGGGATGCCGTTCGCGCGGGCCTCGGTGCACGGCGTGCCCGCCGTGGTCGAGCTCATCGAGCGGCTCGACCCGGCCGAGCGCCCGGACGTCTTCGCCCTGTACCCCTCCTGGTGGGGCGGCCTCGCGGACGTCTTCGGCCGGCGCGTCGACGCGGTGAAGATCGAGGACAACGTCATGTGCGCCGCGGACGAGAAGGTGATCTACGAGGCGGACTGGTCGGCGCTCGCCCCGCCGGGGGAGCGCCGCGCCGGGGTCATCGACGAGGTGGACATCGCCGATCTGATGGACGAGCGGGCCCACGGCTACGCCTTCCCGTCGCCGCGCGCCGGCTGGGTCGTCGGCGCGGTGCTGCCGGGCGGCGGCGACGGCGCGGGCGGCGACGGCGCGCCGCGGTTCGACGCTGGCAGGCTCATCCCCGAGGGGCGCGAGCAGTCGTTCACGGTCGGCGCCGCGGCCGCGTTCGCCCGCGGGCCTGCCGTGCTCGCGCTGCGCACCGACGGGGGCGGTCCGATCGCGCTCGGCGTCGCGGCCCTGCGCGACGCGGGCGGAGAGGCGCGCGTCGAGGTGCCCGAGCGCCCGGCGGGCCGCTGGTCCGAGATCCGCGTGCCGCTGCGCGACGTGGCGCCGGGCGATCGGATCCGGATCCGCTCGCTCCTCGGGACCTTCCGCAGCTTCCATGTCTGGCTGCTGCGGCCGTGATCGGCCGGGGACGCAGCGCGTCGGGAGGGCGCGGGAGGGGTCGCGCGACGGATCCATGGTAAGAGCCACCGTGTGGTGAGGTGGTTCCGTGCGTCGGCCTTCGCGGCGACCGCTGGCAGGGAGGTGGCCTCGTTTGCGCGGCAGGCGGTCCTCTTGCCGTACGACACCCTCGCGCCGGTGATCCCTGCCGGGACGCGCGACGGCGACGACGTGGTGATCATCCTGCACGGCCTCTTCGCGTCGGCCGGCGTCCTCCGGCCGTTGCGGACGGCGATCGAGCGCCACGCGTCCGCGTCGCGGGCGAAGGGCCGGCCGGCCCCGGCGCGGGCCGAGCCTCCGGCGGGGTCGGTGCACACCGCGACGATGTCGTACGCCCCGGGGCCTGGCGTCGAGGAGCTGTCGGCGCGCCTCGCGACCCTCGTCGCGGCGCTGCCGGGCGGGGCGCGCTTGCACCTCGTCGGCCACAGCATGGGCGGCATCGTGTGCCGCTTCTTCGCGCAGGAGGTCGGCGACCCGCGGATCGTGCAGACCATCTCGATGGCGAGCCCGTTCGGCGGCATCCCGCGCGCCGCGCTGCTCGGCTTCGGGGGCGCGCGCGATCTCGACGCCTCGAGCCCGGTCCTCCGGCGCGTCCTCCTCGGGACGGCGCGGTCGAGCGTCCCGCACCTGTCGATCGTCGCGGGGGCCGACACGCTGGTCCGCTCGCCCATCGCGCACGCGCTGCCGGGCTTCGAGGTGCGCGTGATGGAGGCGCGCGGGCACAACACGCTCCTCTTCGACCCCGAGGTGGCCGCGCTCGTGGCGCGGCGGATCGTCGAGCGGCGGGGCGGCGCGCCCTGACCTATCGCCGCTCGGCGCTTCGTGGTAGCTCGCTCGCGTGCGTTCGCCGATCGCCTGTCTCCTCGCCCTCGGGGCGTTGCTCGCCCCGCTCGCCTGGTCCTCGCCCTCGCGCGCGGACGCCTCCGCCTGGACCTTCGTCGGCGCCGGCGCGGTCGGCTGGAAGCAGGGGGACAGCGATCTCGTCCTCGACGGCGCGCTCTCGCTCGACATCGGCGTCGGGACCACGCCGGACGCGCCGGTGATCGTCGGCGGCCTCGTGCGCGCGACGCCGCTCCTCGACAGCGGGATCGATCTCGCGCTGCTCGCCCGGGTCGCGACGCGCGGCTTCCAGGCCGGCCAGCTCGGCCTCGCCCTCGACGTGGGCGGCTACCAGCGCTTCTGGGGGGCGGGCTCCACCGGCGTGGCCGGCGCGCTCACGCTCGGGGCGCCGCTCGGGATCAGCCTGTCGCTCCAGGGGAGCTACGGGACCGACGATGCGATGTCGTTCGGCGCCATCGCGGGCATCGATCTGCTGCGGCTCACCGTGTATCGCCAGTCGCTCCTGCCGGTGTGGCCGAACCCGTTCCCCGCGCAGGAGCGCGGGCGGGACGTCGCTTCGCGCTGAGGGGCGCGCGAGGACCTCTCCTTCTATACGACCTATACGACGGCAAGCCAGCAAGCCGTCGAGAACCGGGCGTACGGGCACGGCAGAAGCCGGTTGACCGGCGAAGCGGCGCGTGCCTAGCGTGCGGCCAGGGGTGGCCATGGGAGTGATCGCTGCGCTCGCCGTTCTCCTCCCGGCGTTCATTCTCGCTTCCCTCCGCGTGATCGGTCGTCGCACGCGGAGGGGGGTCGCCGCGTGGCGTGGCCTGCGGAGGGCGCTCTCTCGTCCGTTCGGCTGGCTCGCGGAGGGCCAGCTCCGCAAGGGATGGCTCGGCGCCGCGCTGAAGGCGCCGCCATGCGCCGCCTTCCTCGCGGCCCTCATGCTGCCTTCCATCAGGTGTCGGGCCGAGCGGGAGGCGTTCTTCTACCAACACCGGAACAACCCCAGGTGCCTCTATCACGAGCAGTGCTTGTTCATGAACTGTCCACCTCCTCGCGGGGTCTTCTGCCACTGGCACGAAGAGGAGTACAACGGAGTCTGTGTGTGTCAGCAATACGGCTTGCAGCGGTCGGACCTGGTGGATGCAGGTCCGCCCTGAGCCGGACTCCCATCACACTTTAGAACCTACCAGTGCGCAACTTGGGACCCGAGGGCCAGAAGAGACAACAATGTGCCGTCAGAGCTGCACCGTCCTCGCCGTTTTTGCGTTGGTCTTCGTCGGGTGCAACGCGGAGCGGGAATGGTTTTGGTATAAAACTCGTGACAATCCCAGGTGCTACTACCACGAGGAGTGTTTCTCGATGAGCTGTCCGCCGCCCAATGGAGTCTTATGCGTCTGGAACGAAAAAATACGGGAAGGGGTCTGCGTGTGTCAACAGAACGGGCTGGGATTAAAACCGTCAGATCTGGTGGACGCAGGTCGGCCCTGAGCCTGGGCCTCACTCTGATCTCAATCCTACCAGCGTGCGACATGGTTCCACAGTGCGTCGGTGGCCAGACTAGATGGGAATGTACAATCCGGGCGACCGCGTGTCACATGACCTATGTCAACCATGTGTGTGCCGCCGATATGCAATCCGCGATTGCTGAAGCGAACAGGGATGCAATATTTTAATTGAAGCTGCAAGACCAGAACATCGTCGGTACGACGTGCAAGAATACCGGTGACACGAGGGCACCCTTGGTCTTCAAGCCGCCCAGGTACAGACCCCAGGGTGTTACGTCCTGCGAGCTGACTACGGCGGACGATAGCTGCATCGGGTGCGCCAAGGTCTTTTGCTGCGATCAATACCGAGCCTGTTCCGAGGATACGAACTGCTCCTGCCTCGTCGGCTGCCTCTACCAGGGGAACTCGGTCGAGACCTGCACGAGCCCCGCGCACTGCGGCGCCGCCTCGTTCACTTCGATCGCGACGGCGGACTGCCTCAACTTGGCGTGCGGCGACTGCTCGGGCGCCGCTGGCCTCGGCGAATCCTTCTGCCCCGAGGCGCCGCCCGACCCCTCGTGCACGGGCACTTCTCTGGGCGGCGAGACGTGTTCGAGGGACAGCGAGTGCATCACGTGCTACTGCAATCCGGTTACGCGTACCTGCGATTGACCCCCGCCCGGCCACGGCAGGCGGTTCCCGGCGTCTGCGCCCGATGAGGCGCTCCCGTCATGACGAGCAGGGTCGCCGTCGCCCTCCAGAAGCCCTGTCGCGCGGTCCGGAAGGCCACCCGCCGCGTTCCGGAGGCCATGTCGGCCGTTCTCGAAGGCATGTCGGACGTTCCGGAGGCCTTGTCGGGCGAGCCGGAAGGCCACCCCCCGCGTCCCGGAGGGCATGTCGGCCGCTCCGGAGGCATGTCGGTCCGGCCGACATGCCCTCTGGACCGCCAAATCCGGCTCGGATCTCAGCCGTCCAGCCCTCCCAGCGGCCGGCGGGACCCTCCGGCCCGCCCGACATGCCTTCAAAACCGCGCCCCCGGACCTTCGGGACCGCCCGGCATGCCCTCCGCGCCGGCCGACATGCCTTCGGTCAAGCGCCGGGCATGTTCTCGGCGAGCGTCGCATTCGTGCCGCGCCGCGCCGTCGCCTTGCCGAGCCAGCACGTCCCGTGGTTCTTTTTCGTCCGGGAGGAGGATGTGAGCTCAGAGATCGAAATCGACGGCGAGGGCCCGAGCCGGCAAGTCCTCGCCGAGGTGCCGGGCCGCGCGCTCAGGTTCCTGTCGGCGGCGGGCAAGAACCGGCAAATCCGCGCGCTCCTCCGGGAGCGCGGCTACACCGACGAGGATCACAGGGAGGGCTGGGACCTGCTCCACCGCGCCTCCGGCTTCGGCACCGGCGAGCCCGACGAGGTCGAGGACGCCGAGGTCGGCAAGGCGGTCGCCGAGTTGGACGCGTGGGACGAGCCGTACTTCCGGTTCATCCGCGCGGCGCTCCTGCGGCGCCACCCGGCGCAGGAGAAGTTCGTGTTCAACAACCTCACCGCGCAGGTGGGCGCGGCCGCCGTCGTCTCCGTGAAGACGCTGCTCGACCGGCTCGACGCCCTCGAGAAGAGCCCGAAGCGCAAGGCGACCCGCAAGGAGGACCACGCCGCGCTGGAGACGCTCGCGAAGCGCGGGATCACCAAGGAAGAGCGCAGTCGCCTGCGGCAGCTCGTCGACATCGCGTCGGGTGGCGGGGCGGCGGCCGAGGAGGGAGAGGGGGAAGAGAACGGCGGCGCCGAGCCCGAGAGGGCGGTCATCGATAGCCAGGAGCACCTCGAGGCGCTCCGCGCGCTCCACGCCTGGTACCGCGAATGGTCCGAGACGGCGCGCGCCTTCATCAAGCGGCGCGACTTCCTGGTCCGACTGGGGCTGGCGCACCGCAAGACGAAGGCGAAGGTCAAGCCGAGCCCCGCCGCGCCGGACGTGCCCTGAGCACGGCGAAGGGGGCCATCGGCGCACCGCCGGGGCCGCCTCGATGTGCGCGAGGGCGCGCCCGTTGCGGTTCGCACAGCGCACGCCGATCCGCGACGAAGAAGCGCGGTTCGGGAGATCCCTGATATATCGATCGGGAGGGGCGTCCATGGATGCCCCCTACGAGCGTCCGTAGAATGCGCCGCGTCAAGGGGGGCAGCATGCTGCTTTGGACGCGTCGAGCGCTCGCGTTGGTGTTGACAGGGGGCATCCTTGCCGTGCTGGTTCCAGCATGCACCATCCACATCCGACCGGCGGACCGAGACGAGATAGAAGACGAGCCCGCGGAGAACGAGCCGGCGGAGCGCCCTGACGAGGAGAGTGGGCCCGGAGGCGGCTCGGCGCCCGATGAGGTCGGCGACGAGCCGCTGTCCCCGGAGGAGCAGGCGTACGAGGAGCTGCTGAACATCGATCCCCAGGAGCTCGCCCTCAAGACCATGGCGACATCGTACGCGGCGGTGATGGTCGCGAGCCTCGTCGAAGCCCAGGTGCTCGATCCAGCGGCCATCGACGAAGCCGCGGTGGAGTCGCTGATCGAGCAGGTTGAACCGGCCGGCTGGGATGCGGCGCACGCCTGGATGGAAACGCCGGAGGCCATCGCGCTGGCTGCGAATGACGGGGTCTACCCAGACTTCGCGTGCTTCAACGAGCCGTACGCGTGCCCTCAGACGACCGAGTGCCCGTTGAACAACGGCGAGCAGGCGTTTTGCATGGTGACACATTGTGGTGACGCTCAGTGCCCGTGGTGCCCATGGGGGCTCGGGAACATGCTTTTCAAGTCCTGGTGCGCTTATGGCTGTCTCAAGCACGGCAGCCTCGTCGCTGGAGCGTACATCCTCGTTTCGCATTGGGGCCCCGGCGACAAGCATTGTACCTACTGGTGAGCAAAGAGCGATGAAGATCACCTTCGAGGACGGAAACACCCTGACGTTTACGAGCGGCGAGGGCAGAGAAGTCGTCGAAAACACGACCGACGTCATCAACGTTACCTATTGGCTATGGGCCTTCGCCTCGCCGCGGGTCTACAGCAGGTTCAGCCGTGTGCCGCCTCGTGACCACGTCCTGCGTCTGCTGGACATTTACATCTCTTACGTGGAAAAGGGCGGTCGCGTCGCGACGCCACAGTTTCAGCCCGTGCACTACGAGCGCCGGTTGCCACTGGCGATGCGCCTGCGTGAGCTCCTCGAGCAGTGGACACAGCCTGAGTTGCCCCAGGAGATCGTGGATATTTCCAGGGCTCTCATCGAGAATGAAGGCATCAAGGCGCCCGCGTGCGGGTGGGACGCGTACGAAGACCCGGAGGCGCGGGGAATCAAGTACGAGGACTCGCTTCTCTGGCCCGAGGGCGTGCCGGCCATCCTGAAAGGGCAATGGCCGCCCAAGCAGTCCAAGCGTTGAGCCAGAGCCGGGAGCCCTCCATGCCGACTAAGTATTCCATGCCCATCGCCGGCGCCGCCGCGCTCTCCGCTGCCCTCTCTGCGCTCGCAGGGGGGTGCACAACCCCTTCGGGCGGCTCGCCGGCCCCGGGGGCGCCGCCCGAATCTCGCGGCGCGAACGGCGCGGGAGAGGCCACGGGCCGCCAAGGCGGGAAGGCTGCCGGCGAAGGAGGCGAGGAGGCGCCCGCGCGCGCCGATCCCGCGCAGCCAGAGGCCATGATGGACCGCACGAGAAACCACGCCATGGCGACGGCCGGGTTCGCCAACACGATGGCGGCCTTCGCGGCCCCGCGGGTCATCGCCAAGGCCAAGAGCCTCCCGAGCCGCGAGGAGATGCTCCGGTGTATCGATGCCTATCTCGAGGTGGTCGCCGAGACGAAGCGAGCCCCCCAGGGGGAGGGCAATCGAGCCACGCTCGACGCGGAACCCTACGCCCTCAAGCTCCGCGCCCTCTTTGCGGCCTGGACACCCTCGACCACCGTGCCACCCGAAATCCAAAGAAATGCGCGTGACGTGCTCGCAGCGCTCGGCGTTCCCGAGCCGCCCGCGGGGTGGGACCGATTCGAGGGACACGCCGCGCCGAGCTCGCCGTAGCCGGGGCAGAGAAGCTCTCTCGACGATGGCAATTTTTCTGCGTGATCCACAATGCGGTCCCCGCAGAAACCGAGCCCTGGAGGGATTCCACGGGCTCGCAGGCCTGTGCTAGGTTCCCCGGGCAGGACCGCCGCGCTGGGTCGTATCAGCCGGGAAGATGACGCCCCGTCGCGTGAGGGCATGAGGGCGTCAGGTCCCCTCGCTCGGGCCAAGGTGAACCGTGAACCGCTTCGCGCTGCGCGCCCTGCGCGTTCCAGCATCCGCCGTCGTCGCGTTCTTTGTCTTGTTGCCACCTGCGGGCGCCGAGGAGGTTCCACGGCGGCCGCCGCACATCCAGAAGCTCGTCCAGGAGGCCGAGGCCGCCTTCGACCGGCTCGACATCGCGCTCGCTCGCCAGATCTGGGCGCTGATCTACGCGCACGAGCGCACGAACGTGGCGATGTGCCAGCTCGGGCAGCTCGATCGCCGCATGGCCCGGTGGGTGGACGCCGTGGACGAGCTCGAGCGCTGCGTCGCCCGGATGGCACCTCCCGAGACGCCCGCGGAGCAGCGCCTGTACGCGACGAGGCACGGGGATCTCGCCGTGGCACGGCAGCACGTCGCGGAGGTCGCCGTGCTCGCGCCGCCGGGGGCGACGGCCGTGCTCGTGGGCGGCCGCCGGGTGGACAAGACGGGGCGGATCTACGTGGCGCCCGGGCAGCACGAGGTAAGCGCCGCGCTCCCGGACGGGCAGGTCGTGAGCACGACGGTCTCGGCATCGGGCTCCACGTTGCGGCGGCGGGAGCGCGGGCGGAGGTCCGGACCGAAGTGTACGCCCCGGACCACTCTACACGGCAATGGCATACCAGTGAGAACGTGGCGAGCGTGGCCATGATGGACCAGATCAGCACGGCGACCCTGGTCGCCGGCAGCACAGACCCGCCGAGCGTCGCAGGGATCGTCACGGTAGCCCTCGACGGAGAAGAGCTCACCATCGACACCGGTGACGGCGGCAAGCGGCCGGTGATTGGGACAGACGATACCGTTTCCGGGATCTGCACGCTGGGGGCTGGATACCTGGGCATGTGGGTACAGCACCATACGGCGAAGTTCGAGACGCTTGATATAGGGGACGAGCCGGGACATCCTCACGTGACGGCGGCGATCGCCGGGACCGCCTACCAGGGCGGGTGCCCGATCGCCATCGAGGTTCAGCGCAAGGATCCCTACGAGGCCGACGTGTCCGCCGGTCCGTGCGAGCTCTTCCGGCCGTTCGACGGTGCCATAGTGCGTCTCGAGTCAGCGTCGTTCCACATCAAGGGATGCTGGGACGACTGACCACGATCCCACGCGGCACAATCACCCCCACAGGCGCGCCACCCTCACGCCAGGGTGATCCCCGCCCGCCGGGCCCTGTCCCTGACGACGGCGGCCACCGCCTTCCCTGAGAGCCGCTCTCCGGTGCCGTCCTGCGCGTCGATCGCCACGAACAGCGGCCCCGTGACGAGGCGCGCCGTGCTCGTCCAGGCCGTCAGCGCCCGGACGGGGCACGTCCGCTCGCTCGGCCCGAACGGGATCGGCACCGGCTCGCCGGTCAGGCGCAGCTCCAGCCCGGCCTCCCCGAGGACGAGGTCGTCCACATCCACGGCGGCGAGCTCGGCCGGCCGGAGCCGCGCCACGTACCCGAGCAGCACGAGGGCGCGGTCGCGGAGGTCCGCGAGGCGTGCGCCTCCCATCGCGTGAAGGATGCGCCGAACCTGCGCGGGATCCAGCAGATCCCCTTCCATGGCGCTCGTCCGTTCGCGGCCGTCGCGCCATCGCCGCACGATCGCGCTGTCGGTCGGCGAGGCGCGGCGCATGAGCTCGTGCGCCGTCCGGATCGCGCCGAGCGCCGTGTCGATCGCCGCAGGCTCCGCGCGCTCGCGCTCCATCGCGAGCAGGTGGAGCAGCACGACCCGTGGGCGCGCGGGCAGGGCCAGCGAGCCGCGCGCCGCGCACCAGGCCGTGAAGCTCCGCCAGCGCGCACTGACCTGCCGCCGCCGGCTCTCGGCGAGGTCGGGCACGACGGTGTCGAGCAGGCTGTGCAGCTCGGCGGACTGCTGGGTTGCTCGGGTGCGGTCCATGGCGCGCTTCAATGGAGGCCGTACATCCAGGAGCGCCAGGGATCCAACAGCGCTGCCGTGCGGCGCCTCCGACGCTGCACAGGGATGGACGATGACGCAAGCGACGTCGAGCGCGCCGCGCCTTCGCCGTCCGCCAACTTCACTCGGCTGCCCCCCCATCCGCACCGCCGTCGGCCCACGCTCGCGCGAGCTCCAGCGTCCGCGCGTTCTCCTCGACGTCGCGGAGGAACCTCTCGCGCATCCCGGGATCCGCGATCCGCACCGCCACCTCGAGGAGCCGCTCGCGCGCCTCGGCGATCGCGGCGCGCGCCCCGGCGCGATCCCCCGCCGCGAAGAGCGCCTCGGCGTACACGAGGCGGGTGAGCGCTTCCCCCTCCTCGACCCTCTCCACCGCGGCCAGCTGCGCCATGGCCTCGCGGCTCTCCGCGAGCGCCTCGGCCGGCCTGCCGCGCGCGAGCAGCACGGACGCCAGCGTCGCCCGGGCCGCGACCTGGGCCTGCTGCGCCGTCTCCAGCAGCGCCGCCGCGCGGCGGGCCTCGACCTCCGCCTCGTCGAGCCGGCCCGCGCCTCGCAGGATCCCCGCGAGGTACGTTCGAGACCAGCCCTCCCCCCGCCGGCTGCCCTGCGCCGCGCACAGGGCCGCGGCCCTCGCCTGCACCACGCGCGCCTCCTCGAGGGCGCCGGTGCGCCAGAGGACACGACCCAGATCATGCAGCGTGAAGCCGAGCACGTAGTCGAGCCCCATCCGCTCGGCCTCCGCGACCGCGGCGCGCAGCCGCGCCAACGCCTCCGCATAGGCGCCGAGCAGCGACTCCCGGAACCCGAGGTTGCAGCGCTCGATGCACGCCCGCCGCAGATCGCCGACCTGCTCGTAGCAACCGAGGGCCTGCGCGGCCATCGCGCAGCTCTCGTCGAGGTGCCCGGCGAAGAGCTCGCGCATCCCCCGCTGCCGGTAGATCGGCCCGCTCACGCTCGGGTCGTCGCGGAAGCGCTCGGCGACCGCCTCGATGCGCCGATGGAGCGCCTCGGCCCGATCGTGGAGACCCGCGAGCAAGAGGTCCAGCGCGATCGACGCCGCCGCCGTCACCGCCGGAGCGGACGCCTGCCCCTCGGGCCACGCGTCGGCGAGCGCAGCGTCGAGCTGGAGGAGATCCTCGGGCTGCCCGAGGTGCCTCGCCGCGCGTCCGGCCTCGGACAGCGCGGCGTACCAGGCCGCGGCGCCCCTCGGCAGCACCCGCAGCGCGACCTGCGCACAGCGACCGAACTCGGCGAGGTCCCCGCGCCACCTTCGCGCCTCGGCCCGCAGCAAGAGCAGCTCCCCCTGCGCCTCGCCGCTCGCCCCGAGCGAGAGGGCGCGCTCGGCCCACCGGACCACCGCGCCGAAGTCGTTCGCGGCGAACGCCTGCGCCGCCGCTTCCCGGTAGAGCTCCGCGGCGCGCGCGCGCTCGCCGCCTCGATCGAGGTGCTCGGCGATGACCGCCGCCGACGGCTCGGCGGCGCGCTCGAGCCACGCCCCCGCCAGCCGATGCCCGAGCGCGCGATCCTCCTCGGTCAGCATCCCGTAGGCCGCCTCGCGCACGAGCGCGTGCCGGAACGCGATCTCCCGCTCGCCCTGGAACCTCGACGCCGACCGGGTGACGATCCACTCCAGGCGCTCCAGGCGAGCGAGGTGACCGTCGATCTCCGCGCCGCCCGCGCCGCCGGCGCCGCCCAGCAGCGCGTCGAGCGCGCCTCGCCAGAAGACGTCCCCGAACACGCTCCCGGCGCGCAGCAGCCGGCGCGCCACGTCGTCCAGCCCCTCGAGCCTGGACCGCACCATGGCCAGCACCGTCTCCGGGGCGTCCCGCATGTCGCCTTCGGCGGTCGCGCGGATCAGCTCCTCCAGATAGAACGCGTTGCCTTCGGCCTGCGCCACGATGCGCTCCAGCGTCGCGTCGCTCACCCGATCGCCGAGCACCTGCCGCACGAGCCGCGCGCTCGCCTTGGAGGTCAGCGGTTCGAGGCGGATCTCCTGGAGCCCCCGCTCGGCCCACAGCCGGGGGAACTGCTCGTGCACGTCCGGGCGCGCCAGCGAGAGCAGCATCCACGGCTTGTCGCGGACGCGGCGCAGCGCCTCGTCGATGTACTGGGCCGTCGGCGTGTCGCTCCAGTGCAGGTCCTCGAGCACGAGGAGCAAGGGGCGCTCGTCGCACGACGCTCCGAGGAAATCCACCCAGGCCCGCTGCATCTGGTCGCCGAGGAGCCGGACGTCGCCGCGCGCGGCGCGCAGCTGGAGGCTCTCCTCGTCGGGGAACGGCGTGTTCAGGAGCTCTCCGAGGAACTCCGACACGCGCTGCGCGTCGGCCCCGCCGAAATACCGGCCGACGTGGGCGCGGAGCTTGTCCCGGCGCGCCTCCAGCGGCTCGCCGTCCTGGATGCCGCCGCACGCCTGCCGCAGCGCCTGACCGAGCAGGCCGAGCGCGGCGCCCGTGCGCAGCGGGTCTCCTCGGCCGACCCACAACGCGAACGGGGGCTCGCGCTGGCGGGCGCGGAGCAGCATCTCGTAGGCGATGCGCGACTTCCCCATGCCGGCCGGCCCGGTCACGAGCACCGCGCGCGCCCTCGACTCCTCGATGCACTGGGCGCGGAGCGCCTCGAGCGCCGCGATCACCCAGTCGCGCCCGACGCACGCGGTCGGCCTGCCCAGCAGCGTTCGCGCGCCCTTCGCGAGCGCCTGCTCGCCGTGGAGCCACAGGCCCGCCTCGGTCTCAACCACGTCGAAGCGGGCGTCGAGCAGCCCCGCCGTCACCTCGTCGATCGCGATCGGCCGCGCTTGCCCCGCGGCGGGCGCGGGCTGCGCCAGCGTCCGCGCCACCCTGTCCATGAGGTTGCTGGCGGGCAGCCTCCCCGAGAGCTCGGCGGTGCCCGTCGCGAGGGCGATCGGCCGGTCGCCGGCGTGCTTGCGCAGCGAGAGCGCGCAGCGGGCCGCTCGCACGGCCTGATCGGTGGCCAGGCCCGTCCCCGTGAACGTGACCAGGATCGAGCTGTCCAGGAGGAGGTCGAGCTGGCACCCGAGCCCGGCGACCTCCCGGGTCACCTCGTCCGAGGCCGAGGCGATCTCGGTCTCCGCGTCCGGCCTCCCCGCGCCGCTGGCCGCGCCCGGCTCGGGGGCCATCAGCAGCACGCACTGCACCCGCCGCTCCCTGTGGGTCAGCGACAGCGGCGACGAGGGCGCCGAGCTCGCCGGCACCCTCGCCATGGGGAGCGTCGCGCCCAGGCCGACCGCCTCGAGCGCCGCGGCCACCGCCGCGCCGTCGCGCGGGCGCTCCGCCGGGTTCTTGGCGAGCATCCTGGCGCAGAGCGCGTCGAGGTACGGCGGCACCTCCGCGCGCAGCTCGCTCGCCCGCGGGACGTCCTCCAGCACGATCTTCAGCAGCGTCGCCATGAAGCTGTCGCCCCGGAACGCCTGCACGCCGGTGAGGCACTCGAACAGCACGCAGCCGAGCGCGAACACGTCGGCGCGCGCGTCGATCGCCGTCCTGCTCCGAGCTTGCTCGGGGGCGATGTAGGCGGGGGTCCCCACGATCACCCCCGACTGGGTCATCCGCGTCGCCTCGGAGAAGCGGGCGATCCCGAAGTCGAGCAGCTTCACCCTCGCGACGTCGCGATCCACGAGGAAGAGGTTGGACGGCTTGAGATCGCGATGAACGATCCTGCGCGCGTGCACGACCGCGAGCGCCTCGGCGGCGCGCGTCACGAGCGTGACCGTCTCGTCCACGCTGAGCCCGCGGCGCGAGAGCCTCGCGCCGAGGTCCTCTCCCTCGAGCCACTCCATGGCGAGGTAGGGCGCGCCCTGCGCCGTCCACCCGTGCGCCACGTAGCGACAGATGCCAGGGTGATCGAGCCCGGCGAGCAGCGCGGCCTCGCGCATCAGGCGCTCGGCGTTCCGCGGGTCGAGCTGGTAGAGCAGCTTGACGGCGACGGTCCCGCCAGACGCCCGATCCCGCGCCTGGTAGACCTCCCCCATTCCACCGGCGCCTCCGAGTTTTTCGATCTCGAATCGCCCGGCGATCACCTCTCCCCCCCGCATGGCGGGAAGTATCGCCCGGTTCGAGGCGTGTTTGTATCCGGGAGCACTCGACCGGCGGCCCCAGGCCGCGACGAGGTCGCCGAGAGGACCGACCTGCCGCGGCCCCGCGCCCTTCGCCCCCGCCCGGACCTCAGCCCGCGAACCCCGCGAGCGCCTCTACGAGCCGATCGAGGTCCGCGCGGCTATGCCGCTCGGTCACCGCGACGAGCAGCTCGTCGCGCCGCCGCGCGTCGATCCGCCCGAGATCGAGCCCCGCGATGATGCCCTGCTCGGCCAGCGCCCGCGTGAGCTTCCCGGCGTCGCCGCCGCGGACCCTCACGACGAACTCGTGGAACGTCGGCGAAGGCAGCGGCAGCGCGTAGCCGTCGAGCCGCGCGATCTCCCGCTTGAGGTGCTCCGCCTTCGCGAGGCACTGCCGCGCCGCCTCGACGAAGCCGCGCTTGCCGAGCATGCACATCCGCATCGTGACCGCCGTCGCGCACAGGCCGCTGTTCGTGCAGATGTTGCTCGTCGCCCGCTCCCTCCGGATGTGCTGCTCGCGCGTGGCGAGCGTCAGCACGTACCCCCGGGTCCCGTGCTTGTCGACCGTCTCGCCGACCAGCCTGCCGGGCACCTGCTGGAGGTACTTGCGGTCGTTCCTGCACGCGAACAGCCCGACGTTCGGCCCGCCGTACTGCGGCGGCAGCCCGAGCGGCTGGCCCTCCGCCACCGCGATGTCGGCGCCGAGCGCGCCCGGCGACTCGAGCAGCGCGAGCGCGTACGGATCGAGCGTGACCGTGACCAGCAGCGCGCCCTTCTGGTGGCACGCCTCGGCCACCCGCCGGATGTCGCCCACGACGCCGAAGAAATTCGGATAGCCGACCACCACGCACGCGGTCGTCTCGTCGATCGCCCGCGTCAGCGCCTCGACGTCCGCCGCGCCGTCGCGGCCGACGTCGACGCGGGCGAGCGACGCCTTGCCGCTGCCGATGCCATGCACGTACGTCTCGACCGTGCCGACGTAGTCGGGGTGCACGCCCTCGGACAGCACCGTGCGCTCGCGCCCCGTGAGCCTGCGGGCCATCAGCACCGCCTCGGCGAGCGCGCTCGCGCCGTCGTACATCGACGCGTTGGCGACCGGCAGCCCGAGGATCTCGCTCACGATCGTCTGGAACTCGAAGATCACCTGGAGCGTGCCCTGGGAGACCTCGGGCTGGTACGGCGTGTAGGCGGTGTAGAACTCGCTGCGGAGCAGCAGCTGATCGGCGGCCGGCGGGAAGTGGTGCTCGTAGGCGCCGGCCCCCAGGAACGAGAGCATGCGCCCGGCGCGGTTCTTCTGCGCGAGCTCCTCGAGGTGCCGCATGAGCGAGGCCTCGTCGAGGGGCGGATCCATCGAGAGCGGGCGCGTGAGGCGCGCCTCCTTCGGGATCGCGCTGTAGAGCTCCTCGAGCGACGACAGGCCGACGGCCTGCAGCATCTCGCTGATTTCCTCGGGCGTATGGGGCAGGTAACGCATGGTGTTGTGCAGCGGGCAGGGTGATGCGGGGGGCGCGGCGCTCAGTGCGCCGCGGTCTTCAGCAGCTCGGCGTAGGCGGCGGGGTCCAGGAGCGCGCCGAGCTCGCCCTGGTCCGAGGGCGCGACCTCGATCATCCACGCCTTGCCGTAGCAGTCGTCGTTGACGAGCTCGGGGCGGTTCTCGAGCTCGCCGTTCACGCGCACGACCTTGCCGCTCAGCGGCGCGAACAGGTCGCTCAGCGTCTTGACGCTCTCGATGGTGCCGAACGCCTTGCCCGCCGTGATCGTGTCGCCCGGCTTCACGTCGAGGTTGACCAGCGTGATGTCGCCGAGCTGATCGACCGCGAACGCGGTGATCCCGACGACGACGTGGTCGTTCTCCTGCTTGGCCCACTCGTGGTCCTTCGTGTACCGCCGGTCCGTTCGGACATCATCGCTCGCCATGGACTTCTTCTCCCTTTGCCAACCTGGATCTCTGCTCGTCTCGCGGCCGCTCGGTCAGCGCGCCGCGCGCGACGCGCGCCCGCGCGTCAGGCCCGCTTGTAGAACGGGGTCTTGACCACGACGGCCTCGACCGTGCGCCCGCGGCAGTCGACCTGGAACGCGGTCCCCACCTTGGCCATCGACGCCGGCAGGTAGCCGAGCCCGATGTTCTTGCCGACGGTCGGCCCGGGGCTTCCGCTCGTGCACACGCCGACCTTCTCGCCGCCTTCGTCGAGCAGCGGGTAGCCGTGGCGCGCGATGCCGCGCCCCACCATCTCGAAGCCGATCAGCTTGCGCGCGGGCCCCTCGTCCTTGACGCGCTGGAGCGCGGCGCGCCCCACGAAATCGCCCTTGTCGAGCTTCACCACCCAGCCGAGGCCCGCCTCGATCGGGTTCGTGGTCTCGTCGATGTCGTTGCCGTAGAGCGACAGGCGCGCCTCCAGGCGGAGCGTGTCGCGCGCGCCGAGGCCCGTCGCCTCGAGGCCGAGCGGGCCGCCGAGCTCGACCAGCGCGCGCCACAGCCGCTGCGCGTCGGACGGGGAGCAGAAGATCTCGATGCCGTCCTCGCCGGTGTAGCCGGTGCGGGCCACGGTGCAGCGGACGTTGGCGAGCGTCGCGTCGCGGAAGTGGAACGACGGCAGCTCGCGCAGCGCCGGGCCGTCGCCGCCCGCGAGCGCGACGATGTCGAGCGCCTTCGGCCCCTGGAGCGCCATCATCGCCGTGCGGTCCGAGGCGTCCTCGAAGCTGCAGTGGCCCTGCGCCGCGCCCCGGAAGTGGGCCGCGATCTTGTCGCGGTTCGACGCGTTGCAGACGATGAGCCACTGCCGCGCGTCGATCCGGTAAACGATGAGATCGTCGAGGATCGTGCCGCCCTCGTTGCACGCGCACGTGTAGAGCGCGTGTCCGTCCTCGAGCTTCTTGACGTCGTTCGTGACGAGGTGGTCGACCACCCGTCCGGCGTGCTCGCCGCTCAGGATCATCTCGCCCATGTGCGAGACGTCGAAGAGCCCGGCGGCGGTGCGCACCGCCCGGTGCTCCTCGGTCACGCCTTTGTACTGGACCGGCATTTCCCAGCCGGCGAACGGGACCATGCGGCCGCCGAGCTTGATGTGCTCGTCGTAGAGCGGGGTCCTGCGGAGCGGAGCGGTGGGGAGCGGCTTGGTCGACACGGGCGCGATCTACTTCGAAAGGTCGGGGATGTCGACTGGCGTGGCGGCCTCCCGCGACGCACCACGTCGAGGCCGCCGGCGTCGCGCGCTCACTCGAGGCGGGTGGGGTCGAGCACCTTGCCGTCCGGCGTGAGCCCGTTGCGACGCCAGCGCTCCTCGACGGACAGCCCCCGCTCCGGGGGCGGCCGGGTCTCGTCGCGGACGACGAGCTCCGAGACGTGCGCGCGCGAGACGACCTCGACGCGGAGCATCCGCTGCGGCGCGCTCTTCACGGTCGCGCGCGAGAAGATCGTCTTCGCCGGCCCGGTCTCGACGTTGCCGGCGAGCACGCGGGTGCGCACGTAATTGGCCACCCGCTCGGCCGGGATTTCCCCGACCGCGAAGACCGCGTCGGGGAAGCGCGCGCGCACCTTCATGCGCCGCGGGATGGGGAGGCCGAACGCCTGCTCGGCGCCCTCGGCGAGCTCGCCCGGCAGCGCCTGGTCGACGGGCGGCCTCGGCGCCGAGGCCTCGCTCGCCGCCGGCGGCGGCGCCGGCGCCGGCGCGTCGCCGCGGCAGGCGGGCGCGGCGGACGCGCACGCGACGGCCGCGGCGAGCGCCGCGGCGCGCGACAGGCCGCCGCGCTTCATTCGAGGATGGTCGCCCACGAGTCGATCTTAACGACCTTGCGCGGCGGCTGCAGCGCCCTCGTGGTCGTGCGCGTCTCGCCCCCCTGGGCGTCCTCCTGGCCCGCGGCGCCGGTGTGGAACACGAGCTGGTACTCGGGCGGGGTCGACTGCCGGATGATCGTCTGCGTTCCGAAGTACGCGTCGGTGTATTCCTCCGTCTCCGTGCACGTCGGCTTCTGGGTCACGGCGACGCCGAAGACGATCGTCCCCGGCGCCTGATCCTCGAAGTGCTCGGGAGGCGCGTGCGGATCGACGACGAGGCAGGCGTTCGGGTAAGCGGCCGGGGTCGCCGACTGGCCGAGCAGGTAGTCGACGCCCCAGATCGAGCCGAACCCGTCCGCGCACGCGAAGGTCCCGGGCGCCACGGGCGTGAACGTCGCGAAGTACGCGCAGCCGTTGAAGAGGGAGATGGGCCCGGTCACGCGCTTGCCGTTCGTGAGCGGCACGACCCAGTTCTCGGAGATGTGCACGCTCGTGTCGTGCGGCCGCTCGGTGATCGACCAGACCCGCGTCTCGATGCCGCCGCCCGCCGTGAACGACTCCTGATCGCCGGTGGAGAACAGGACGACCGTGTTGCCGAGCGCGTCGGTGCTCACGATCGGCGTCGTCTGGATCGGCTGGCTGCTCGCCGCGCTGTCGCCCGTGGGGAACGAGTACGCGTCCCAGGCGAGGGACACGCTCCACTCGTCCGGGTCCGTGCTCGACAGGTTGACGCGCCAGAGCGTCCCGTCCGCGTCCCCGACGTAGATGCGCTCGGCGACCTCGCCGACGCCCGCCGGGAACGGTACGGGGACGCCGGTGATCGGCGAGTCGAAGTCGACCTCCGTGGTCCGCGACGAGAGCCCGGCCGGCGCCTCGGAGGGGAGGCCCCGGAAGGTGCGGAGCACCTCGCCGGTTTCGAGCCGGACGATCGTGAGCGAGCGCGCCGGCCCGACGGAGCCGCCGCTGCCCGCGGTGCCCCAGCACCGGACCGAGCCGCGGACCGACAGGCCGCCCGTCGGATGGAAGAGCGGGTTCGTCGTGCCCTTCCGGGTGCACGAGCTCTGGCTCGTGTCGAGCGGGGCGGAGCCGCCGGGCAGGATGGCGACCGCGATCTCGCGGATCTCGCCGTCGTCCTCCATCTCGACCATGCCGATCGCCGGCGTCGGGGTCGACGCGCCGAACAGCGGGTTGCCGGCCTTGTCGGTGGAGAGCTGCCAGAGGAACCGCGGCGCCCCGGGGTTCGTGACGTCGAGCGCGTAGTAGAAGCCGCCGCCCGCGCCGCCGCCGGCGAGCAGCACCGTGCTCCACGACGCGGTCGCCTCGCTGATCTGCGCCGACGTGCGCTCGAAGACGACGTTCTTCACGACGGGCGCGCCGTCGAGCAGGATCGATTGCTGGTTGAACGTATCGAGGAGGCGAGGAAGGACGTAGGGCGGCAGGAAGGACCAGAGCTCGTTGTTCTGGACCCGGTCCACCTTGAGCGTGTCGGTCGCGGTCGCGGCCGTCACCTGGAAGGCGTGGAGCTGCCCGTCGGTCGTGGCGGTGTAGAGCACGAGCGGCCGGTTCGCCTGGGCGGGCTGCTCCGCGAAGAGCCGGTAGGACTCGTCGGGGATGTAGTCGCGCGGCGGCCCCACGACGACCGGCGTGGAGTGGTAGATGCTGCCGAGCTCGTTGCCGTCGCGGGAGGGGACGTTCGCGGCCATCGGCTCGCCGGTCTCCCACTCGATGATGCGCTCGGCGCAGACCTCGGCGGTGGTCGCCTGCAGCCCGCCCGAGCACTGCGAGGGGACGGTGCCCGAGCTCGGATTGAGGCCGAGCGCGCGCGGCGCGCTGGAGAGCGCGTCCGCGAACGCCTGCGCCGTCGCAGGCGCGCCGCTGCCGGTCACCGTGCCCGTGTAGTCGCTGAGCCCGTCCGCGGAGGCGGCCGCGGGGCGGATGGTCCGCTGCGACCAGACGCGCTGCTCGGCGACGTCGAGATCGCCGATCACGCTGAGGAACCTCCGCGGCCGCGACATATCGTTGGAGCTCACGTTGGCCGCGAAATCGTCGCCCTTGCTGGGGTCGACGTCCTCCAGCTGCGTCGTCATCACGCCGTTCACGGACTCGCAGACGTAACGCTTGCGCTCGAGGTTGCCGCTCCAGAGCGAGCCGTCCGCCGGCGGGCTGAACGACGAGCCGAACTGGTAGGCGACCCCCGCGGCGTCGCTGCCGTTGTTCACGGTCGAGGTCGCCATCGCGAAGACGGGGAGGGTGCGGCTCGTCGAGTTCGCGGAGATGCGCGCGAAGATCTGCGACATGACCGCGGACAGCTCGTTGGCGTCGTCGGGGAAGTAGCCGCGGTCGGTCCCGCCCTCGATGGCGATGCGCGAGAGCGTGCAGCACGCCTTGACCGCGCCGGTGGCGTTGTCGCAGCGCCCGGCGGGCAGGAAGTCGGTGCTGGAGATCCTCGCGCAGTCGAAGGTCGGATCGCTGAGCTCCTGCCGCGCCTGGGTGGTGAGGCCGAAGCCGACGGCATAGGTCCTGACGCGCCGGTTCGGGTTCACGTGGGTGTTGAGCGAGTGCGCGATGACGTGCGGCTCCTCGTACGGGCAGCCCGTGCCTTCGGGGCCGGGGCCCGGGCCCTGCGCGCAGGTCGGGCGCAGATCGAGGTTCGGCTCGCCGTCGGAGACGAGCACGACCGAGGTCTTGCGGCAGCCGCCGCTGATGTACGGATCGTCGCGCGGCCCGAGCGGCTGGCCCTCCCAGAGGGAGGCCTCGTTGAGGATGTAGTCGCGCGCGTCGGACAGCATCCCGGCGAGCGGCGTGGCGCCGTACGGCCGCGTCGCGAGGAGCGCTCTCTGGATGCGCTCATTGCGCGCGCGCACCTCGGTGATGTCCGCGTCGTAGGTCGGGAAGGGGACGAGCGGCCCCTCCCAGAGCGGCGCCGCCGGGTTCTTGGCGCCGACCTCCATGTTCTCGACGGCGCAGTCGGGCGGGTTGCCCCGCGCCGGGTAGCCGGCGCCGCTCTGGAACTCGAGGAAGTAGCTCCACATCCCGCGCATGCCGCTCTGGGCGTTGCGCACGCCGCCGACGAGCCCGGTGCGCGCGTCGGGGAGCGTGTCGAACGTCATGAGCGAGAACCGGATCCGGTCCTGGTAGACGTCGAGCAGGCCGTTGGGGGCGTCGTAGGGGAACGCGCAGGCGACGGCCGCGTCGTCGAACCTGTGCCCTGCCACGTCGTTGTGGGTCGCCCCGGGGCTGGGCGTGCAGCCGTTGGAGAGCAGGCGATGGAACGGGATGTAGTAGTTCGCGTCGTACGGCGGCTCCGCGTCGATGCTGAACTCGTCGATGAACTCGGACTGCGTGCGGGGCTGCGCGTAGCAGGAGAAATCCGGGATCGGGCCGGTGAGCGACTCGACGAGCTTCGCCCAGCGGCTCTTCAGGGCCTCGGAGGCGGGGGGCGTGAGCGGGTTGCAGTCCGGCTCCCCGCCCGCCACCGTCTTCTCCATCGAGCCCGACGTGTCGACCAGCAGGAGGACGTTCGGCAGCGGCGGCTCGACATCCATCGCCTGCGCGCGTGCGCGGGCGGCGACGAGGCCGACCGTCGCCGCGGAGCCCATCGTGACAAGGACCTTCGTCAGGTTTCGCATCGTGCGCTCCGGTTCGTCACTTCGAGCAGAGGATATCGGCAACGACGGACAGGGATTCCTGGCTGCCCGTCTCGGCCATGACCGCGCCGTTGGGCCAGGCGATGAGCCGCGCGTTCATGGTGACCGTGCAGTAATCGGCGCTCACGGCGTTCGGGCCGCCCTGGTCGCTGCCGGCGCGATTGCCGATCGCGGGCTTGATCTTGTCGGTGATCTCCACCTTGGCGATCCACGCGATGTCGGCGCGCCCGAGGCTCCCCGGCGCCTCGGGCGCGGGCAGCTCCACGAGATCTTCCGCCGCGTCGAACGTGTGCGGGTAGAACGCCCAGCACGGCTCGGTGCTGATCGAGCAGTTGGTCGACGCCGTCGGGGCGATGGCGTCGAGGCCGCCGTTCTGCTCGATCTCGGCGAGCGCGAGCTGCATCGCGTACTCGGTGAGGTAGTGGGTCTGCGTCATCCGGCGCTCGTGGCCGGTGGCGATGGTCGACAGCGTGGCCACGTTGGCCGCGAACAGGCCGATGGCCATGAGCATCGTGATGACCAGCACGACGATGAACACGGCGGCGCCCCGCTCGCGGGCGCGCCGGCGGGACCGGGCGATGCTTGCGTTCACCATTTGACGTAGGCCTGGTTCGGGAGCGCGACGTCGGCGTAGAGCGTGCGCATCCGGGCGTAGGTGGTGCCGCCGAGGATACCGGGGATCAGGAACCTGAGCCTGCGGCCGTCGGAGCGCTCGGGGTAGCCGACGTCGCGGTCGGGCGCCCGGGTGCGGGTCGAGAGCCGGATCTGGACCGACCGCACGCGCTGCGGGGTGGCGGAGCTCAACTGATCGAGCGGGGCGGCGGTGTTGTACACGGTCGTGCTGTCGGTCGACAGGATCGGCCACCGCTGGATGAACGGGTCGGTGATGCTCAGATCGGTGCTCTCCTCCGCGATGGAGATCCCGAACTTGAGATCGACGGCGTACTCCGCGATGAGCTCGAGCGTCTCGTCGATCTCGTTGTTCTCATCGTCGAGCTCGACCCGCACGAGCTCGGTGCGGCCGTTGTCGCCGGTCTGCTCCGGCGCGATGGGCTCGACGAGGGGGTCGTAGGGCGTGCCTTTGTGGACGAGGCTCCGGATGTTGTAGCGGACCCGGTTGACGACGTTCACCCATCCGCCGTCGCCGGTGGCGCCGCCGGGGGTCACGCCGCACCGGCCGAGCCCCGAGAGCATCGGCAGGCCGGGAGTCGGCTTGAGGGTGATGGCGATGAGGTTGGGCGGATTGCCCTGCACGTTGGTGCCCTGGATGACCCCGTAGAGAAACTGGGTCTGGCCCCGGACCATGACGCGCAGGATGCGGTTCGGCGCGAAGATCTGGGATAGCCCCTGTCCGCTGCCGTTCGCGCGCTGGAGCGTGCGCTGCACGGCGGCGCTGTTCGGATTGAGCTGGACGACCAGGGCGCCGCTCGCGTCGCTGATGCTCCTGAACTCGAAGAGCTCGTTGCTGCTCAAGCTCCCGCCGATGATGATGGAGTCCGGGTATAGCTCGTTGTCGGCGCTCTGGGTGAGCTCCGCCCCGCCCTCGAAGACCGAGCCTCGCCGCCGGATCGCGATGCCCGCGAGGACATTCAGGCCGGGCGGCTCGGCCGGGACCTGGCAGACCTCCGGGTCGACGCGGATGTTGGGCGTCGAGAGGTACGCGGCGCGCTGCAGGTCCGCGGCGAGCCGGTTCAGCCCGACGGTCGCGGCGAGGTGCGAGGCGGACGCCCTCGCCTCGTTCTGGAAGAAGCGCGTCGCGTTCTTCGAGAGCAGGAACGCCGCCAGCGACACGACGAGGCCGGCGGCCATCGCCACGAGCAGCTCCACGAGCGTGAAGCCTCGCTGTCCTGCGGCGCGCGCCCGCGCGGGGGAAGTGCGGCGATCCGTCGTCATCGTCGGTCCTCGCTCGTGTTCCGGAGGACGCCGGTCGTCAGGTAGACCGCGCCGAAGCGCTCCGGATGCTGGTCGACGAAGACCGGGTCGACCGTGCAGTCGATCGGGTTCCCGTTGCGCTCCCAGATGACGCGGATCTCGGCGCGGATGAGGCTCTCCCAGAGCCGCGTCCCCGACACGGGGTCTGTGAACTGGCGGAAGCGGACGTGCGTGCAGAACGCGGGCTCCGACGTGTCGCCCAGGTGGATGTCGGTCCCGAACACGTCGGCGCTCGGCGCCCCGAGCGCGTCGACCGGCGTGGGCGTCACCTTCGCCGGGAACGGGCTGGCGCTCGTGAGCCTGAGCCACTGGGTGTCGCCGTCGAGGTCGGGGACCCGCCGGGGCTCGTTCCACTGGAGCGCGTCCACCCGCAGCCGTTCCGCCCAGGTCATGGCGATGTTGTTGGCGATCGCGATGTTGCGCGCGTTCGTGTTGCTGATGAGCGTGGCCTTCTGCAGCGCGAGCACCCCGGTGGCGCCGATGGCGAGCACGCCGAGGGCCGCCATGACCTCGATGAGCGTGTAGCCGGAGCGCCCCGCTCGCCTCACCCGCGCCGCGCTCACAGGCCGAGCCTCGCGACGCCGTTCGGCGGGACGAAGACCGAGCGCACGAGGCCGGTCCTTGTGTTGGTCACGTTCACCCGGATCGCGCCGAGCAGCGGGGCGAGGTCCCCGGAGGCGGCGTAGCGCACGTACGTCCGGCCCCTCGGCGTGAAGCAGATGTCGGCGTTCGCGCGCACGGCGCCGTCGGGGGCGGTCGGATCGCGGAGCTCCACGGCGGCCAGCTCGACGGCCGCCGTTTGCAGCGTCGTGACGGCGTCGGTCAGGGTGGGATCCATCCAGTTGCCGATGCTGCGGCAGCTCGTCGCGATGAGCGAGCCGGCGGCGATGTTCTCGACCCGCGCCTGCCGCACCTCGAACTGCCCCGTCGCGGCCGTCCACCGCACGAGCACCGCTGCCCCGCGCCCGATCGCCTGGTAGCGCGCGAGCCGATAGAGGCCGCTGATCTCCATCGCGGTGCGGTTCACGCGGCGATCGCGCATGCCGTTCACGAAGCTCGGCGACGCGGCGGCGGCCAGGATGCCGATGAGGACGACCACCGCGAGCAGCTCCGGCAGGGTGAAGCCGCGCCCATTGCGGCGGCGCCACGCGCGCTCTCGCGGTGACGACGCCCGCGGTCGATCGGGATCTCGAAGAGGAGGTCGCGAACAGGGGAAGGGACGCACCAGATGGCCGGCAAAGGCAAGCCGCATGCCCTCGGCGGTGCGCGCTAAAGCATGGATTTGCATGATGAATCTCTCAAAGCGGTCCGGGACGGGCGCTAACGATTGCGGCGCTATGAAAAAAGGTGCAAGGCGAACGGGCCATGCGATTCCCGCCGGAAAGGTGTTCATCGAGAGTCCCGTCTGCCCCCAGCGCGCCTGTCGCGCGCGGCGAAAGGCCCAGGCGCGGGAGCGCCGGGCGCTGTGCGCTGCTCGCGGGCGCGCTCGCCGCCGCGCTGTCCGCGGGTTGCAGCAAGAAGGAGGAGCCCATGGGCGCGCCGCCGCCGCCGCCGCCGGCCGCGAAGCCGGCCGCGTGCGCGGACGGAGGCGGGACGATCAGCGACGCGGCGAGCGCGCCGTTCTTCCCGCGCATGACGGGCGGGTTCTGCCTCGACCCGAACGGCGCCGAGAAGACGTTCGGCGAATCGGCGCCCCTGCCGCTCGACAGCATCTGCGACATGTTCGACGGGGAGTGCGAGATCTACAAGGGATTCGGCGTACGGCGCGTGGTCGAGGCGCGCTACGTGAGCGGCGCCGGCGGCTCGGCGACGGTCGACGTGCACCTCTCGAAGTTCGGCTCCACCGAGGGCGCTTACGGGATGTTCACGAAGCGCACCGTGGGCGAGGGCGACCCCGCCGACGAGGCGACGCCGAGCCCGATCGACGGCGGCGGCGCGGCCGCGATGGGGGTCGGGAACGCGTACCTCTGGCGCGGGCAGTACCTCGCCGAGATCACGTACAACGACGAGGCGCTGGCCGAGGCGGCGCTCAAGTCGTCGAGCGAGAAGGTCCTGCCCGGGCTCGTGAAGGAGATGGGCTCGAAGCTGCCCGGCGAGCCGTCGCTGCCCCCGGCGGCGGCGGCGCTGCCCAGGGACAACATGATCGCGCTCGGGATCCGCTACGAGACGAAGGACGTGCTCGGGGTCGACGGCGCGGGGCCCGGCGCGTTCGGCTACTACAAGGAGGTCGACAAGCGCTACCGGGTGGCCGCGATCGTGCGCGCCGACGTCGATCAGGCCAAGGACGTGCTGTCGACGCTGGCGAAGCTGCCGGGCGCGGTCCGGGAGAAGGGCATCGGCGACGGCTCGGTGCGCCTCATGCACAAGGAGGGCGAGAGCCCCGCCACCGAGTGGATCTTCGCCCGCGCCGACAAGACCGTCTACGGGGTCGGCGACGAGGCCCGCGTGCTCCGCAGCGGCATGACGGCGGACGAGCACGCCAAGCTGACGCTGACCAAGGAAGAGAAGTCGGCGAGGCTGAAGAAGATCGTCACCGCGCCGGCGCGCTGAGCGCGCGGGCGAACGGGTCGCCTACGGCGCCGCGGCGCCCGGGCCTGCGGCGCTGCGGCGCGCCCGGGCCTGCGGCGCCGCGGCGCCCGGGCCTGCGGCGCCGTTCGGGCCTGCGGCGCCGCGGGCGGCGCGCGCTCACTGCGTGCGGAGGATGACGTGGAAGCCGAACGGCGTCTCGACGAGGTTGCTCACCTCGCCGACCTTGATCTTCTCGAGGCCCGCCTGAAACTCCGGGACCATCGCGCCCTTCGGGAACTTGCCGAGGTCGCCGCCGCGCCGGTCCGCGCCCGGCTCGTCCGAGTACTCCTTCACGATGTCCGCGAACTTGCTCGGGTCGGCCTTGGCCTTCGTCATGGCCTCGGTCGCGCGGGCCTTCGCCTCCTCCTTCGTCCGCGTGATCGTCCCGGGCGCGCGGCGGCTCCCCTGGTACATGACGAGCAGGTGCTTCGCGCCGAACATCTCCCGGGGCGGCTGCGCCGACTGCGCCGGGCGGGGCGTCGGGGCGGGCGCGGGGGACGCGGCGGCCGGGTGCGCGTGATCGTCCGGCTCCGGGGCGACAGGGGCGGCGAGGCGAGCGAGCGGCGTCGTGTTGAACATGCCGAAGAAGCCGAGGAGCCCGATCAGCACGAGCGCGCTGAGCACCGCGTGCGGCGCCCACCAGTACGGATCTTCCGGATCGGCGCCGTCGTCGTCCGCGTCGTCGTCGTCGTCGTCGTGCGCGTGGCCGCGGCCGCGGACCGCGGCGGCCTTCGCCTCTTCTTCCTCCCCGTCGTCGTTGCCTTCATCGGTCGACTCGTCCTCGTCGAGGTCCTCGTCGTCCTTGGCCCTGTCCTTGTCGGTCGTCTTGCTCATATCGCTTCCCTGATCCGGGCCTCGGCCTTAGCACGCGGCCGCGCCGGCCGTCAGCCGATCTCCGCCCACGCGCTCGTGAGCACCGGATCGGGGCGATCTTTGACCGACGTCACCAGCGCGACCTTGCCGCCCTCGAGCATGTAGCCCCGCGTGATGAGGGTGTCGCCGGGCCAGACCGGCTTGCGGAACTGCGCGCCGTAGGCCCGCAGCCGGCTCGCGTCGCCGCCCGCGGCCTTCTGGATGATCGCGCGCGCCGCGAAGCCGTACGTGCAGAGGCCGTGCAGGATGGGGCCCTGCGCGAAGCCCGCCTTCGCCGCGACCTCCGGGTCTGCGTGGAGCGGGTTCTCGTCGCCCGAGAGCCGGTACAGGAGCGCCTGCTCGGGTGCGGTCGCCTGCTCGACCACCCAGTCGGGCTCGCGGTCCTTCGGCGCCGAGGCCGCAGGCTCGCTCTGCGGCGGGCGCGGCCCGCCGAAGCCGCCGACGCCGCGCACGATGATCGACCACACCGTGTCGAAGAGCGGCTCGCCGTCGAGGGTCGTCTTGGTCTCGACGATCACCTGCGCGAACTTCTTGAGGTCGTAGATGCCGGACAGGGTGGCGGTCGTGAACAGCGTTCCGCTCGTCGGGAGCGGCCGGTGCACGCGGAGCGTCTGGCCGCCGTGGACGATGAGCGGCAGCTCGGCCCCGGCCGCCTCGAGCGCGGCGAACACGGCGTCCTGCGAGGGGATGACGCCGAACGTCGGGTAGACCTTCATGCCTCCCGGCACGCCCTCGTAGAGGTACTCGAGCTCCTCGCGCCGGGCGCCGATGCCGAGCGCGTAGGTGGCCAGGGTCTTCCAGTTGAAGGTGAAGGCGCTGGGCTTGGTCGTGTGGCCGACCGTCGAGAGATTCAGCGGCATCGGGGGCTCCTCGCAGGATGGAAACGGTCGAGGAGGCGTACAGACCCGGCGATGTCGCGTCAACTGGCGCCCGCCGAGCGATCTCCGTGCGCATCGGCGCGGCGGGCACGCGCGCCGGGGCCACCCCGCGCGCGGGATCAGAGCGCCACGCGGTAGGCGATGAGCACGCCGATGTTGAACATGTCGACGCGCTCGGAGAGCGACGCGCGATCGCCGGTCGGCGAGATCTTGCGCTGCGCCGGGAGGAACCAGCTCGAGTAGCGGAGGTGGCTCCCGACGCTCCAGTTCTCGGCGAACGCCCAGTCCCCGCCGATCGCGAGCCCCGCGGCGACCCCTTCGGTGCCGATCGTCGCTGCCCTGGGACCGACGTACGCCGTGTCCGAGTACGGGTTGCGATCGGCCTCGACCGACCAGGAGTCGTTGACGACGACGCCGCCGACCGTCGCGCCGACCCACCACTCCGTCTTGGGCGTGCGGAGGGCGTAGTAGCGGAACACCCCGTCGAGCATGAAGTAGCGGCGCGAGTGATCGCGCTCGAGGCTGCTGGCCCCGTGCGCGGCGTCGGTGCTCAGCGACGCCGCCCAGAAGATGCCCGCGCCGAAGCCGATGTCGCCCCAGCGGTAGAGGTTGTGGATGCCGAAGGAGACGCTCGTCTCGCCTTGCTCGCACGCCTCCGGGGCCAGGACGGGGCAGACGTCGGCGCCGGGGAGCGTCATCACGCCGCCGCTCATCTCGACCATGGTGTAGGGGCGATCCCGCTCGCGCGCGGCGGCGGCGCGGCGGGCCGCCCTGCTCTCGTCGGCGCGGCCGGGGGCCGCGCAGAGGAGCAGGGCGAGCGCGGCGGCGCTCGCTGCGCCCGCGACGCGGCGCTTCGATCGGACCCCGCCTCGGCGCGGCGGCGCTGCTCGGTCGCCCTCCCCGGCGCGGACGTCCGTGGGTGCGCGCGACGTCGGGTACCAGCGGCCTCGATTCACCTTCGTCGAATTATAGCCAAGGACCGGTGGACGAGGGGAGCGGCGAGGAGCCTTCCGTGGGCAGCGGGGGCGGCGACGGCGGCAGGACCGGCGCGTCGCTGGCCGGCGGCGGGGCGGCGCCGGTCTTCGCGGGCGCGCCCGCGGCTCCCGACGCTGGCGGCGGGGCCGGCGCGCCGCGGGGACCCGGCGCCGGCGGCTGGCCGGCGGTCGAGCCGCGATCGCCGGCCGGCGCCGGACGGCGCGGGGGCGGCCGGCGATCGGGGCCGGCGTCCCGGAGCCCGCTGCTCTGCGGGGAGACCTGCGGCGGCGGCTCCGCGGGGGCGTCTTGCGGCGGGGCCGAGAGCTCGGCGGCGAGGTGCTGGGCCGTGGTGAGCTCCGGGTGCAGCTCGATCGCGAGCTTCGCCAGGCGGATGGCGCCGGACCTGTCGCCGGCGTACTTCCGCCCGAGGGCGTCGGCGACGATGCGCTCGGCGGACTCGCGCCGGAGCGCGCCGAGCCGCGCGTCCCTGGGCCACCGCGCGAGCGCCTGCGCGATGATGTCCTTCACGTTCTCGCCGGGCGGCGTGTCCCACGCGTGCCTGCCCATGCAGTCGCGCGCGCGGTCGATGTGCCCTTCC
Organism: Sorangium sp. So ce836; assembly: GCF_028553905.1. Classification (NCBI taxonomy): domain Bacteria; kingdom Pseudomonadati; phylum Myxococcota; order Polyangiales; family Polyangiaceae; genus Sorangium; species Sorangium sp. So ce836. Next base: position 3,420,116 of record NZ_CP102233.1, read on the forward strand.
AGGGAGTCTCGCGCGGCGTTCCCCCCGAAGGCGCCGAGGTGCCGCCCGCCGAGGAACGCGACGAGCCCCACCGCGCCGGCGCACGCGAGGAGCGCGGTGGCGCGGGCGATCACCGCGCGGCGGGGGAGCTGCGGCGGCGCGGACGCGACGCCCTGCATGGTCGACGGCGCGGGCGCGGAGTCTCGCGCGGGGTGGTCGATGCCGAGGCCGACCGCCGTCCGCGCGGGCTCGTCCGGCGCGCCGCTGAAGTCTGCGCTGCTGAAGGAGGAGCGCTCGACGCCGCTCGCTCGGGGCGACGAGGCGCGCTCCGCGTCGCTCGCGGAGGAGCGCTCGACGCCGCTCGCTCGAGGCGACGCGGCGCGCTCGACGCCGCCCGTGGAGTACCGCTCGACGCCGCTCGCTCGAGGCGACGAACAGCGCTCCTCGTCGCTCGTCGAGGAGCGATCTTCCTCGTGGCGAGGCGACGCGGGGCCCCCGTAGAGCGCCGCCTCGCTGGCCGGGAGGAGCGGATCGAGGTCGCTGACGCGGGCGCTCTCCAGCGTGGGCGCGGCGATGCCTCCGATCTTGGCGGCGAGCGCGGGGGAGAGGTCGAGCGACTTGGTGCGCGACTTCGACGCCAGCTTCATGACCGCGCTGGCGCGCAGGAGCCCGGGCTGGGCGGCGATCTCGTCGGGGTCGAGGCCGCTCGCGCGCACGGCGAGGGCGAGGTCGCGGCCGAGGGCGCGCGCGTCCGGGGCGCGGTCCGAGGGCTTCTTGGCGAGGTTCTGCATCACGACCTCTGCGATCGGCGCGGGCACGTAGCTCGAGCGCGCGATGCTGCGCAGGTCCGCCGGCGGGGCGTGGGTGTGCTGGACGAGCAGCGCGACGGGCGAGTCGCCCTCGAACGGCGCGCGGCCGGCGAGGCACTGGTAGAGCATCGTCGCGATCGAGTAGACGTCCGCGGGCGGGCCGACCCGCTGCCCCTCGGCGCCTTCGGGCGAGATGTACTTGGCCGTGCCGAAGATGAGCCCGGCCTGGGTGGTCATCGCCTTGTCGGCCCAGTCGAGGCGGGCGATGCCGAAGTCGAGCACCTTCACGTAATCCGGGTCCTCGCCGCGGCGGACGAGCATGATGTTCTCGGGCTTGAGATCGCGGTGGACGATGCCCTGCGCGTGCGCCTCGCCGACCGCGTCGCACACTTGGAGGATGATGTGGAGCGCCCTCGGGAGCGGGAGCGCCTCGCTCTCGCCGGCCGTGCCGGCGGCGGCGAGCGCCGAGAGCAGCGAGATGCCGTCGAGGTGCTCCATGACGAGGTAGAGCTCGCCGCCGATCCGGGCGTCGGCCGTGGCGGGGATGCTCCCGGTCATGAGCACCTGGACGACGTTCGGGTGGACGAGCCGGCTCGCGATCTTGGCCTCGCGGTGGAAGCGGCTCACGAGCTCGGCGTTGCTGCTGAGCTCGCGGTGGAGGACCTTCACGGCCACGTCGCGCTCGATCCCTGCCTGGAAGGCGCGGTAGACGCGGCCCATCGAGCCGATGCCGATGAGGTGGCGGGTCTGGATCTGCCCGCCGAGGGTGAGGCCCACGTACGGATCGCGCTCGGCGGCGCCGAACGAGGCGCTCTTGCGCGAGCTCGCGAGCGGGGTGCCGTCGCGCGGGCAATAGAGCACGCCCGCGTCGTAGCGCTCACCGCACGAGGGGCAGCTCTTCGCGGGGGACGGCTTCATCGACCGCGCTGATCCTAGCACCGGTCCCGCCATAAATTCTCGGAGGGAGCGGCGTTTCGGCGCGTCGCGCCGCCGGGGGACGCTCGGGCGTGGACCGACCGGCGCCTTGCGACTACGGTCGCGGCGTGAGCGGTTCCAAGGCGGGCGCAGCGAGGGCGCGCGGCGGCAAAGGGCGCGGCAATGCGGGCGCCGCTCCTGCGTCCGCCGCCCGCCAGGGCGCCTCGGCCCGGGACGCCGCCTCGCCTGCCCGCGAGGCCGCCTCGGCCCGCGAGGCCGCGGCGGCTGCGCGCGAGGAGGCGGCGGACGCGGGGCCGCGGGAGGGCGAGTACGTCGTCACGCTTCCCTCGTTCGAGGGGCCGCTCGACCTGCTGCTGCACCTCATCCAGCAGCACGAGCTCGACATCCTCGACATCCCCGTGAGCTTCGTCACGGAAAAGTACCTCGAGTACCTGAAGCTCATGCGCTCGCTGTCGATCGATCTTGCGAGCGAGTACCTCGTGATGGCGGCGACGCTGGCGCACATCAAGTCGAAGATGCTGCTGCCGAGCGTCCCTGCGGGGCAGGACGACGACGGGATGCCGGGCGAGGAGGAGGATCCGCGGGCCGAGCTCGTCCGGCGGCTGCTGGAGTACCAGAAGTACAAGGTGGCCGCGGCCGAGCTGGCCGAGCGCGGCACGCTGGGGCGGGACGTGTTCACGCGCGGCATGAGCGAGAGCGAGGTGCCCAAGGGCCCCGCGCCGTTCGCGTCGATGGCCATCTTCGGCCTGCTGGACGCCTTCGAGCGGGTGCTGAAGCGGACGAACGTCCAGATTGATCACGAGGTCGTCTTCGATCGCATCAGCATCACGGATCGCATCGTGGAGCTCACGGAGAAGCTCTCGGCGCGGCGGTCGATGCGCTTCGAGGATCTGCTGCTCGACAGCGTCTCGAAGGGGGGCGTCATTCCCCGCTTCGAGGTCGTCATCACGTTTCTGGCCGTGCTCGAGATGTGCAAGCTGAGGCTCATCCGGGTCCACCAGACGGACTCGCTGGCGCCGATCCACATCCAGCTCTCGGTGCCGGACGGCACGCCTCCGCCAGATTTCGAGGTCGACGAAGGGGCGCCGGCGGCGGAGCGGGTCGAGGTGGCCGGGGGCGAAGAGGCGGGCGCGCCGCCTGCTGCCGGCGAGGGTGGGGGAGCGGAGGCCGCGAGCGTGGGGGGCGGCGAGCTGGCGGAGCCGGAGCTCGTCGAGGCGGCGGAGCTGGAGCTCGTCGAGGCGGCGGAGCTGGAGCTCGTCGAGGCGGCGGAGCTGGAGCTCGTCGAGGCGGCGGAGCTGGAGCTCGTCGCGCCCGCGGGAACGGAGGTCTCGGAGGCTGCGGAGGCGCTGAGCGGTGAATCGGCGAGCCCGAAGCCGCCCGAGTCCACGGAGGACGTGGAGGACAGGAGCGTCGAGGCGGAGGCGCCGGAGCTCGCGGAGATTGCAGAGGCGCCGAGCGACGAATTGTCCAGCGCGGAGCTGGTCGAGCCCGCGGAGGGCAGGAGCGTCGAGGCGGAGGAGCCGGAGCTCGCGGAGATTGCAGAGGCGCCGAGCGGCGAATCGTCCAGCGCGGAGCTAGCCGAGCCCGCGGAGGACAGGAGCGTCGAGGCGGAGGCGCCTGCGTTTGCGGCGACTTTGGGGGCGCTTGAGGCGGCGGAGGCGGCGGAGGCGGCGGAGGCGGCGGAGGCGGCTGAGGCGGCGGAGGCACCTGAGGCGGCGGAGGCTCCTGAGCCGGCGGAGACTGCGGAGGCGCCCGAGCTTGCGGAGGTTGCGAAGACGCCTGAGCTTTCGGAGGCGCCTGAGCTTTCGGAGGCAGCGAGCGAAGAGCTGGCGTGGCCGGAGCTGGCCGCGCCCGTGGAGGACAGGAGCATCGCGGCGGAGGCGCCTGAGCGTGCGGAGGCTGCGGAGGCGCCGGAGCTTGCGGAGGCGCCGGAGCTTGCGGAGGCTGCGGAGGCGCCGGAGCTTGCGGAGGCTGCGGAGGCGGCCACGTGGCCGGAGCTGACCGAGCCAGCCGAGCCATCGAGCGGCGAACCTGCAGGGCCGGAGCGTGCCGAGCCGGCGGAGGAGACGAGCCGCGCGCACGACCTCGCAGGGGGCGAGCCAGCGGCGGAACCAGACGCCGGTCCCGCCCTGGAGCAGACGGAGCGCGATGCGGCCGCGAATCCGAGCGACCTGCCGGCCTCGGAGGAGGCCGCGATGCCGCCGGAAGGGGCTGCGCCGGCGGAAGAGGTGGATGAGGTAGACGCAGGGAGTGGCCGTGACGGTGGCTGATGCCGCGGCGAAGCGGCGGCGCGTGGCGAAGACGACAGGACAGGGCGCGCCGGCGCAGCTGAGGGCGGCGGCGCATGCGTGGCTCGGCGGAGCGAAGCGGTCGCGAGGCGCAAAGAAGGAGCCGCGCGCGCCGAAGACGCCGGGGCAGGGCGCGCCGGCGAAGGCGAACGCGCAGGGCACGCCGGCGCACCTGAGGGCGGCGGCGCACGCATGGCTCGGCGGAGCGAAGCGGCCGCGAGGCGCAAAGAAGGAGCCGCGCGCGCCGAAGACGCCGGGGCAGGGCGCGCCGGCAAAGGCGAGCGCGCAGGGCACGCCGGCGCACCTGAGGGCGGCGGCGCATGCGTGGCTCGGCGGAGCCAAGCGGCCCAGGGGGGCGAAGAAGGAGCCGCGCGCGCCGAAGACGTCGGCGCAGGGCGCGCCGAAGCAGGCCGCGCCGGCGCGGGCGAGCGGGCGGGGCACGCCGGCGCGGTTGAGGGCGGCGGCGTACGCGTGGCTCGGCGGAGCGAAGCGAACGCGCGGCGCGAAGAAAGAGCCGCGCGCGCCCAGGGCGACGCGTCAAGATCCGCTCGCCCGCTTCCGCGCAGGCGCCTGGTCCCAGCTCGGCGATCCGGCGCGTCGCACCGATGCTCCCGTCCGGAGCGCGACCTCGGGGCCCGCGCAGGTGCCGGGGCTCTCCGCGGTCGCGCGCAAGCATCTGAAGGGCGTGCTGGAAGCGCTCATCTTCGTGGCGGAGCGGCCGGTGCCGGCCCGCGAGCTCGCGCGCTCGGCGAACGCAGAGCACCGCGTCGTGCGCGAGCTCTTGGCCGAGCTCGTCGCGGAGTACGACGGGCGGGGGTTCCGGCTGGACGAGGTCGCCGGAGGGTACGTCTTCCGGACGAGCCCCGCATTTGCGCCGTTCGTTCGCGAGGTGACCGATCAGAAGCCGGTCAAGATGTCGCGCGCCCAGACCGAGACGCTCGCGATCGTGGCCTACCGGCAGCCGATCACGCGGCCCGAGATCGACGAGATCCGCGGCGTCGATTCCGGCGCGGCGCTCAAGTCGCTCCTGGAACGAGACCTCGTGAGGATCCTGGGCAAGAAGGACGAGCCCGGGCGCCCGATGCTGTACGGCACGACGGCGCAGTTCCTCGAGTTCTTCGGCCTGAAGGCGCTCGGCGAGCTGCCGACCCTGCGCGAGTTCACCGAGCTGACCGAGGAGTCGCGACGCGCCTACGAGCGCGAGCTCGGCGAAGAGCCGCCGGAGACGGCGGTGGCGACCGCGGGCCAGGAGAGCTTCGCCGGCGCGGAGGGATCAATCCGGACGACGGTCGCCAGCGCGGCCGAGGATCTACCGGAAGACGTCGGCGTGTCGCCTACTGCGCCGCGGGAGGGAGATGTTGTGATGGAAGCCATGGAAAACCACGTGCGTGAGGGGAGCTCGGTCGCTGGGGAGGATGCTGGGGCTGTCGAGGAGGCCGCCGCCCGGCACGACAACCCTGCCGAGGAGGATGCGTTGCGCGACGGAGACGACGAGGACGACGAGGACGAGGACGAGGAAGACGAAGACGACGAGGGCGAAGACGAAGAGGACGAGGACGAGGACGGGGGAGAAGACGAGGACGAAGAGGGCGAGGACGACGACGAGGAGAGCGAGGACGACGAAGAGGACGAGGACGAGGACGAGGACGAGGACGAGGACGACGAGGACGACGACGACGAGGACGAGGACGAGGACGAGGACGACGACGACGACGAAGAGGACGACGAGGACGAGGACGACGACTGAATCGTCATCTCCTCCTGACCCTCAGGCCCATCGGCACGTCGTTCACGACGGTGGGGCGTCCATCGGATCCGGATAGGTTTCGGCCAGCTTCATCGCTGCGCTCCTCAGCTCGGGGTGGGCGAGGAGCTTGCGGAAGAGCCGCCAGAGCTCGGGGTCGGAGAGCAGCTGGAGCGGCGAGGCGGTCGCCTGCTTCTTCTTCTTGCGGGGGATCGCCTCCGGACCTTTGCGCCGCAGCTCCTCCATCATTCCGACGAAGCGCTTGGTCGGGAAGAGATCGCCGTGCTCCCAGGCGAGCACCGTCTCCTGCTCGATACCCAGCGCTCCGGCGAGCTCGCGGGCCGTGCACCCAAGCTCCTGCCGGAGCTTCTTGATGTCCTCGGGGGCCATGCAGAGGCGAGGGTAGCGGCCTCGAAAAAAAAAGCGACGGCGAGCAACCGGCGGCGCGCTCCTGCCGAACTCCGCGTCATGACCCAGCACCCGCCGACTCGCCCCTCGTGCACCCCCCGCGCTCGCCGGGCCCTGCCGCTCGCGCTCGCGCCGCTCGTGGCCTCCGCCCTGCCGCTCACGCTCGCGCCGCTCGCGGCCTCCGCCCTGTCCTGCGCGCCGGAGCTCGCGGCTCCCCCTCGCTCCCCTCCTGAGGAAGAGGACGCCGAGCTCGCCGACCCCGCGGACGCGGGCCCCGAGCTCCACATCGAGCCCGAAGCGCCCCTGCACGCCGCGCCGCCGGTGCTGCGGCTGCGGGTGCGCCTCCCGGGCGCCTCGCTCGAGGGCGTCGATCCTGCCCGTGCGCTGGTCGTCCGCGGCAAGGTCGGCGCGGCGCACCTCCGCCAGATCGAGCAGGGCGAGCTGTCGAAGGCGCTCTCGGAGCGCGTCGTCCCGTCGATCGCCTGGCTGGACGGGACGCCCCCGGGAGACCTCACGCTGACCGTGGTGCCGCTCGTCCCGCTCGCGCCCGGCGAGACGTACGCCGTCGCGAGCGGCAGCCCCGTCTTCTCGCACCACCTCCAGATCGCCGCGGAGGGCTCGCCGCCCGTGCTCCCGCGGATCTGGCCGCCGCCCGACGCCGGGGCGAGCCTCGGCCTCGGCGTCTGGTGCGGCGACGCGCCGCTCCCGGAGACGATCGCCGCGGCGACCCTCGAGCCGAGCGGGCCGGCGGGCGAGCTGCGCCGCGGCGCCGTCGAAGGCGTCGGCGCGCGCTGCCTGCGCTTCGAGGGGGAGCTGCCCCCGGCGCCGGGCGAAGCGGACGAGCTGCGCCTCGTGGGGCCGCCCGTCGCGTTCGAGGGCGAGCCGGCGGCCGTGAGCCTCGACCCGCGTCCGTTTGCGCTGGAGTCGGAGCCCCTCCCCGCCGTCGCCGCGGCGTGCGCGCCGGACGAAGTGCCTCTCGGGCCGGGGTGCGCCCAGGTCGCCGACGATCGGATCCGGGTCCGGTCGGCGGACGCGCCGCTGCTCTGGGCGATCGCGGGCGAAGGGCTGGACGAGGTCCTCGCCCTACGGCCGGGCGAGCCGTTCGTCCTCGGGCCCTTGCCGCCCCTCTCCCCCGTGGAGCTCGCCATTGCCACCGTCGACAACGCCGGCCGCGTGGAACGGCGGACGTTCTCTGCCGTGATGCGCGCGCCCATGCCCCACGTGATCATCAACGAGGTACTGGCAAATCCCGTCGGTCCGGAGCCGGGGCAGGAATGGGTCGAGCTCTACAACGATGGCGACGTCCCAGCTGACCTTACAGGGTATGTGTTGGCCGATGTGGGCGGAGAGACCGAATTGCCCTCCATTTCGCTGGCTCCCGGCGCGTACGCGCTGGTCGTCAACGAGGGATTTGTCTCCGATGATGAGCTCGATCCCCCGGCTCCTCCCGAGGCGCTCCTGCTCCGCGTGCCAAAACTTGGCAACCATGGGCTGTCCAACTCGGGAGAACCGCTCAAATTGATGGATGGAGGAGGTGCTGTCTTGTCCAGGTCGCCCGCCATGCCCGAGCCGAAAGCAGGGATGAGCTTGGCCCGCGTAGGACCGCGCGCTCCCGACGGCTCGGCTGGCTCCTTCGTGACCAGCTGGCCGACACCCGGGCGCGTGAACATAATGAACCAGGAGATCCCCTGAAGGATGGGGAGTTCGCCTCCGTACGGGGCGATCTCTCAGAGGGGCCGAGAAAATTCGAGCAAAGCGGGTGACGGACCCGTCTGTGAGAGCTAGGTTTCAATCGAGTAGACAGACGGGTGGGGGGGGCCGCCACCTGAGGAGACGCTGCCGCGCTGTGAACGCGAGCTGTGCGGCAGGTGCCTTTCGCGTGGAGTTCGGCGATGGCTGGTGTTCGTGAGAAGCTGTTGACCGCATCCGACCTGGCAGCCCTGTGCGAGGTCGACTTGAAGACAATCCATAACTGGGTGGATCGAGGGAGGATTGCCCATTTCCGTACGCCAGGGAGACACTTGCGCTTCAAGGCGGCGGATGTGGCCGAGTTCCTCCGCGCATGGGGCTATTCGGTGCCCCGGGAGCTCGCCAAGGCGACCTCCAAGTCGATGATGGCCATCGGCACCAAGGACACGATGGCCCACGTGGCGCGATCCCTCGGGGAAGGCGTGCCCATCCGGCACGCGAGCCACCCGTACGACGCGCTGATCTACGCGGGGGCGGACCCCGCGGACGTGTACATCGTCGACGTTCGGGCCGTGTCCGGCGACGTCGACGTCACCTCCCTGTTCGAGGCGCTCCACCGGGCGAACTCCCAGGGGACGTTCGTCGCGCTGTCGGACGAGCCGATCAGCCTGCCGCCGTTCGTGGGGAGGATCGGCCGCAACGACGCGCAGCAGCTGAAGGCCTTCCTGATGCCTGAAGCGGCCGCGCAACCGGGGGCGCCCCTCCAGGCGAGCGCCGGCGCAGCCTCGGAAGAGCCGCCGCGGAGCTTGGCCGCAGGCGGGTCCTCGCGCTGAGCGAGGGCCGCGGCCGTCCTACGCCCAGCTCGACAGGCTCGGCGAGGACGGCCGCGGGCGACGGAGGAGAGCCCGCCACCGAGCGCAGCACTGCAAGCACGACCCGCTGAGGACAGAACCCCCCTCCGCAGCGCAACCTGGGGCCGGTTGAAGGGTCGCCCGCAACGCAGCTGCCGAGCCCGCTCCCACGCTTTCCTGGATGAGCTGGAGAAGAAGGCGTCGAGGAGCGCGGGCCGCTCGAACGACGGCGGATCAGCGCGCTCAGCTGCCGGCGATGGTCATGGCGGAGACCCGGAACGTCGGAGATGACGTCGCCGTCCGGAGATCGAGGTCGTTCCCGACCGCGTCGATGCGCTGCAAGAGCTCGTCGAGGTTCAGCGAGATGGTCACCTCGCTGACGGGGTATGTCAGCTCACCGTTCTCGATCCAGAAGCCGGCGGCGCCGCGGGAGAAATCGCCGGTCACGGCGTTGAAGCCGAAGCCCATCATCTCGGTGACGTACAGCCCGCGCGGCGTGGAGCGGACGATCTCTTCCGCCGGCGTGGAGGTGGGCTGCAGGATGAAGTTCGAGGTCGACGGGCCCACGCCGCCGCCGGCGCCGCGCGAGGCGCTGCCGGTCGAGGGGCGCTTGAGCTTCCGGCCGCTGTAGCTGTCGCAGAGGTAGGTCTTCAGGACGCCTTGCTCGACCACGACGTTGCGCCTGGACGGGAGGCCCTCGCCGTCGAACGGGCGCGAGCCGGGCGCGCGCGGGATCAAGGGGTCGTCGACGACGGTGATGAGATCGCTGGCGACGCGCGTCCCCTCGCGGCCGATGAGGTAGCTCGACTTGCGCCAGATCGCGCTGCCCATGAGGCAGGAGCCGAGCAGCCCGAGCATCGAGCGGGCGACGTCCGGGTCGAAGACGACGGGCGCCTCGCAGGTCGGCACCTTGCGGGCGCCGAGCTTGCGCAGCGTCCGGCGGGCTGCCTCGCGGCCCACGGCCTCCGGGGCGTCCAGGTCCGCGAGGTGGCGCCGGGCGGTGAAGTAGAAGCCGCGGCGCTTCTTGTCATCGCTGTCGTCGGCGACGGGGGAGACCACGAGCTGGGCGTACGAGCCGGCGACGCCGCCGCGGAACCCGCCGGACAGGACGAGGGCGTAGGCGCCCGCGCTCCGCGAGAACGTCGCGCCCTCGCTGTTCGTGATGCGGGGGTCGGCGTCGCGCGCGGCCTGCTCGCCGCGGCGCGCGAGGTCGATGGCCTGCGCGGCGGTGACCTCGCCGCCCGAGGGGTCGTAGAGATCGAGCGCGGGGAAGTTCCCCTTGGCGATGAGCTCCGGGTCGGCGGGGCCGGCGAACTCGTCCTCTTGAGAGATGTCGGCGAGCTCCAGCGCGTCCGCGACGAACCGATCGAGGCCGCGGGGCGTGAGGTCGGAGGTCGAGGTCAGCGCGACGCGCTGCTTCTTGATGATCCGCATGCCGAGGCCCTTGTGGACGGCCTCCTCGACGAGCTCGGGTTCGCCGAGCCGCACCTTGGTGGTGAGCTCGGAGCCGGAGCGGGCGATCGCCTCCGCGACGTCGGCGCCGCCTTTTCTGGCGCGGGTCACCACCTGCTCGGCCAGCTCCATCAGTTCTTCGATCTGACGATCCATGCGGGCTCGTTCGGACATGAGGCGACAGGGTGGTGGAGCGCGGTGGCTCCGTCAACGCGGTGACGCGGCGGGCCGGCCGCCGCGACGGTCCGTCGCCGCGGTGACGCGGCGGGCCGCGCCGCCGCGACGGTCCGTCGATGCGGTGACGCGGCGGGCCGCGCTCGCGGGAGGCGCCTCAGCCCGGCCGGTTCGAGCGGCCACCCTTGCCGAGGCCGAGCCGGCGCTGCGGGCGCGTCGAGGCGGGCCGCGGCGGCTCGGCCGTCGGAGACGGCGCGCTCGGGACGGCGCGGGGGCGCGGGGCGGCGGGGGGCTCGCCCTTCTGTCCGCCGCCCGGGGGCTCGCGCCGGAGGAGGGCGCTCACGGTGACCGCGAAGCCGGCGGCGAGCATGGTGTACATCCAGAGGAGCGCGTAGCCGAGCGGACCTCCGGCGATCGGATGGACGCCGAAGTCGCCCTCGACCTGCCGGTAGGTGCCGTCGAGCGCGAGGCGCCGGGACAGGGCGAGGACGGCGAGCAGGGCGATCGCGAGCGGCGCGCCGGCGAAGACGGCCAGCGCGCGGATCGAGCGCTGCGCGGTGGGCCGGCCGCCGGCGCTCGCGGCGAAGCGCTGCGCGGCGACGAACCCGGCGGGCACCGAGGCGGCGTCGAGGAGGAGCAGCACGAGGTCGACGGCGGACGGGATCCGGCGGGTGTCGACGAGGTACGCGAAGCTCCAGTCGGGCGCGAAGACGAGGAAATAGGCGCAGACCGGGGCGAAGACGAGGACGGCGAACAGGCAAACGAGGGCGAGCGGCCGATCGGGTGCGCCGGACGCGAGCCGTGGCTCCGCCGCGCGGAGCGCGCCTGGGCGGTGAGAGGCTGCTGCGCTGAACCAGGCGAGCAGCGCGCCGAGAGCAAAGCCGACGAGGGGAGCGACGAAGGCGGGCACGCGGCGCGGAACGTAGTCCCGTCGCCCCCTCCTGCGCAAAGAGCCTGGAGAGTTTGCGTGGGGCGGCACAAGGACGCGCGAGGGGAGCGTGCCGGGACGGCGCCGCCGGGGGACGGCGCGCCGCGCGAGAGGGGGCGTGCACCGAGCCGCCGGAGGCGCACGGCCAGGTGCGCCGCGGGCGCGAGGGGGTGACGGGAGGAACGGGCGGACGGGGCGGAACGTTTGCTCTGGCGGCGCCGCCGCGCTAAGCGGCTGCGCACATGGAGCCGCGCCTCGTCCGGGACATGCTTGAGCGCGTTCGCACCGGCGAGCTCGCCGTCGAGGAGGCGCTCGAGGCGCTCCGAGGCCTGCCTTTCCGGGATCTTGGCGTCGCTACCGTCGATCACCACCGCGCCCTCCGGCAGGGCGTGCCCGAGGTGATCTTCGGCGAAGGGAAGACACCCGAGCAGATCGCCCTGATCGCCCAGGAGATCTCGGGGGCCGGGCAGAACGTGCTCGTGACCCGGGTCGACGCCGCGAAGGGCGCGGCGGTGGCGTCGCTCTTGCCCGCGTTCCGCTACGTCCCGCTGGCGCGGACCGGCACCGTCGAGGTCGCGCCGACGCCGAAGCGCGCCGCCGGTCCGGTCGCGGTGGTGACCGCGGGCACGAGCGACCTCCCGGTCGCCGAGGAGGCCATCGAGACGCTGCGCGCCGTGGGGCTCGAGGCGAAGCGGCTGTACGACGTGGGGGTCGCGGGGCTGCATCGCTTCCTCCATCGCGTCGAGGAGCTGCGCAAGGCGTCCGCCGTGATCGTCGTCGCGGGCATGGAGGGCGCGCTGCCGAGCGTGGTCGGCGGGCTCGTGGCGGCTCCGGTCGTCGCGGTCCCGACGGCGGTCGGCTACGGCGCGGCCCTGGGCGGCTTCACCGCGCTCTTCTGCATGCTCACGTCGTGCGCCTCCGGCGTCGCCGTGGTCAACATCGACAGCGGCTTCGGCGCGGCGATGGTGGTGCATCGCATGTTGCCGAAGGAGTGAGCGCTCGACGAGCGCGACCGCGGGAGCGCCGCGAGGCACAGACGCCCGGCGAACGGAGCAGGCGAGACATGGGACACGGGCACGATCACGACCATGCGCATGGGCACGGGCACGACCATGCGCACGGGCACGACCATGCGCACGGGCACGGGCACGACCATGCGCACGGGCACGGGCACGACCATGCGCACGGGCACGACCATGCGCACGGGCACGATCACGATCACGCGCACGGGCACGACCACGATCACGCGCACGGGCAGGGGCACGACCCTGCGCACGGGCACGATCACCCGCGCGCGCCGCTCCTCGAGGAAGGCGCGGGCGCCGGCAAGATCCTGTTCTTCGACGCCTTCAGCGGGATCGCCGGCGACATGACCATCGCCGCGCTGCTCGATCTCGGGGTGCCGCTCCTCGTCATCGAGCGCGCCGTCGCGGCGCTGCCCATCGAGGGGTTCCACCTGCACCGCGGTCACGCCCACCGCAGCGGCATCGTGGCGACCTCGTTCGACGTGCACGTCGAGGCGCCGCAGCCGGAGCGCACCTACGGATCGATCGACGCCATGCTCGCCGCGGCGCCGCTCGATCCGCCCGTCGCCGCGCTGGCGCGCCGGATCTTCCGGCGCCTCGGCGAGGCGGAGGCCGCCGTGCACCGGATCCGCCTGGAAGACGTGCACTTCCACGAGGTCGGCGCCGTCGACGCGATCGTCGACATCGTGGGCGCCGCCGCGGCCATCGTGCACATCGGGGCGGAGGTCGTCGGCTCGCCGCTGCCCATGGGGCGCGGCTTCGTGAAGGCGCGGCACGGGATCCTCCCGCTGCCGCCGCCCGCCGCGGTCGCGTGCCTCCGCGGCGTCCCGACCTACGGCGTCGACCTCGACGCCGAGCTGGTCACGCCCACCGGCGCGGCCATCATCGCCGCGCTGGCGACCCGGTTCGAGCGCTGGCCGACGTTCGCGCCCGACCGGATCGGCTTCGGCGCCGGCCAGCGAGAGCTCCCGGACCGCCCCAACCTGCTGCGGGTCGTCCTCGGGACGCGCTCGGGCGGGGAGGAGAGCCTCGGCAGCGCGTCGCACGTGATCGTCGAGGCGAACGTCGACGACCTCACCGGCGAGGTGGCGGGGCACGCGATCGAGGCGCTGTTCGCGGCCGGCGCGCTCGACGCGTGGGCGGCGCCGATCACGATGAAGAAAGGGCGGCCCGCGCTGACGATCGCGGCGCTCGCCGCCGCCCCCCAGGCCGACGCGGTAGCGACGGCGCTGCTCCGCGAGACGACCAGCATCGGGCTCCGGAAGATCCCGGTCGCCCGCACGGAGCGGCCGCGGCGGATCACCACCGTGAAGACCGCGTACGGCGCCATCCGGGTGAAGATCAGCGAGGGGCCGTTCGGGCCGCCGCAGATCAAGCCGGAGTTCGACGACTGCGCCGCGGCGGCGAGGACCCACGGCGTCCCGGTGCGCGAGGTCGTCTCGGCGGCGCTCGCGGCCGCCAAGGGGTAACGCGACGGCCGCCGGTCGATGACGCCGCCGGGGCCGCCGGCGGCGACGCAACGCCGCGGCGCCGCGCGCGCGCCCGGGCGACCGCCGCGCTCACCGGACGGGGCCGAACGCGCGCGAGCGCTCAGTCGGGGCGCTGGATCGGCAGCGCCTCGGCCTCCCACCCGAGGAAGCCTCCCTCGAGGAACGCGACGGGGACGCCCTCCTCCGCGAGCTTCGCGGCCACGTCCTTCGACTTGTCGCCGGAGCGACAGTAGAGGACCGGCGCGCCGGCCAGCATGTGGAGCTCGGCGAGCCGGCCCTCGATCTCGTCCAGCGGGATGTGCACCGCGCCGGGGATGTGGGCGCGCCCGTACGCGGGGCCCTCGCGCGTGTCGACGGCGACCACCTGACCCTCGCGGATCAGCTGCGCCAGCTCGGCCGCCCGGATGGCGCCCTCGGCGCGCGGGAGGAACGGATCGAGGAGCTCGCGGAGCTGCTTGCGGTTGAGGACGCCCTGCTCCGCGGCCGCCGGGCGGCCCCGGTGAAAGACCATGAACATCGGGACGGCCTGGATGCGCAGCATGGTGGCGATGCGCTTCGACTTGTCGATGTCGATCTTGACCACCTTGGCCTTGCCCTCGAGCTCGCGCGCGATGGCGTCGACCTCCGGCGCGACCGTTTTGCACGGCCCGCACCAGGTGGCGGTGAAATCGATGAGCACGGGCAACTCGCTGCGGAGCACCTCGCGCTCGAACTCCTGCTCGCTGATCTCGGGAACGGCCATGGCGGGCGAATTCATAGCGGGCCTTCCCATCGAGATCGAGTGGCGCGAGGCCCCCGCCGCCGGGATCGCGCAGATGAGCCCGATTTCGGCGAAATCCCGGCGCGGCCTGGGCGCGAGGCGGGCGGCGGGCGCAGCGGAGACGGCCGCGGGCGCTCCGCCCCGCCGCGCGCGCCCTCAGCGCGGCGTCCGCGCGCGCACGGTGCGCGCGTCGACGGCGTCGCGCAGCGCGTCGGCGATGAGGTACGAGCCGCCGACCGTCGCCAGGAGCAGCAGGCCGGGGAGCACGAGCAGCCGGATCTCGCTCGGGTGCCGCGCCGCCTGGCCCAGCGTCTCCCCCCACGACGCCACGCGGGTGGGCGCGCCCATCCCGAGGAACGAGATCGCCGCCTCGAGCAGGACCACGGACGCCACGCCGAGCACCGAGCTCACGATCGTGGGCCCGAGCGCGTTCGGGAGGATGTGGCGGTAGAAGACGCGCAGCCGGGTGCTGCCGAGCGCGCGCGCGGCCATCACGTACTCCTCGCTCGAGGCGCGCAGCACCTCGGCGCGCACGAGGCGCGCGATCTCCGCCCAGCGGACGAAGGCGACGGCGAGCACCAGCGACAGCGCGGAGGGCTCGCGCTCGATGGCGCGCACGATCGCCACGACGAGGATCGCCGGGAAGGTGTCGACCGTCTCGACGAGGCGGACGAGCCCGTCGTTCCAGAAGCCGCGCAGCGTGCCGGCGAGCCCGCCGAGCACGACGCCGAGGAACATGCCCACGAGCACCGCGCTCAGCGACAGGCCGAGCGCGGTGCGCGCGCCGTAGATCAGCCGCGCGGCGAGATCGCGGCTCTCGAAGTCGGTGCCGAGCGGGTGGTCGAGCGAGGGCGACGCGTTCGGGCCGGCGTCGGTGCGCTGCTCCGGGCCGTAACGGATGGGCGGCCAGATCGCGACGCCCACCTCGAAGCGCACCCGGAGCTCGGCCTCGGTGAGCGACTCGAGCTCCGCGGCGTCGGTGATCGCGGGCAGGATCTCGGCGCCGTCCGGCCCGAACCGGGCGATCGGCGCAGGGGCGGCGAGCAGCTCGGCGAAGATGGCGAGCAGCGCGAGCACGCCGAGCAGGACGGTGCCCGCGGCGACACGCTTGCTGCCGACCATCCGGCGGAGGAACGCCGCCGCGTGCGTCACGCCCCGCTCCTCCGCGACAGCACCGCCGGGCCGAGCCGCGGGTCGACGAGCACGTACGCGAGATCGGTGGCGATCACGCCGAGCGCGGCGATGCCCGCGGCGCCGATGGAGATGGCCATGAGCCAGCTCACGTCGCGCGCCTGCACGGCGAGGAGGGTGAGCTCGCCGAGGCCGTGGAGCTCGAAGACGCGCTCCACGACGAACGCGCCGCCGAGCGCCATCGGCGGCTCGAGCATCGCGAGCGTCACGACCGGGAGCACGGCGTTGCGCAGCCCGTGGACGGCGATGGCGCGCGCGGCGCCGGCGCCGCGCGCCCGCGCGGCCCGGATGAAGTCCTGCGTGAGCACGGCGACGAGCGCCGCGCGCTGCTGACGCGTCGGCGCGGCGATGAGCGAGAGCGCGATGAGGCACGTCGGCAGGAGCAGCGATTCCGCGCCGCCCGCGAGGAGCGCGGCGGCCACGGCCACGATGGCGGTCGGGAGGACGGCGAGCGTGAGCACGGCGGCCGCGATGGCGGAGTCGCTCCGCCGGCCGCGCGAGGCCGCGCTCAGCGCGCCGAGCGGGACGGCCACGGCGTAGGCCAGGGCGATCGCGCCGAAGACGAGCGTGAGCGTGACCGGCGCGCGCCGCTCGAGCTCGTCGAGCACCGGCTCGCCGGTCGCGGCGACGCCGAGGCGGTGGGTGACCGCGCCGAGCGCCCACTTGCCGTACCGCGTCTCCAGCACCGTCGCCGCGAGCCGCGCCGGGCCGGAGAACACCTCGAAGTCGCTGCGGTAGACGTTCCAGAAGGACTTCCACCGCGTGACGCACGCGCGCGCCTCCGCGAGGTCCTCGCCCGGCGCGATCCGGTCGTCGATCTCCGTGATGTGGGCGGCGACGTCGACGAGGGCGCGCGCCTGATCGAGCGTCGCCGCGTCGCGCGGCGGCTGGAGCGCGGCGATCACCGGCTGCAGGGCGAACGTGTCGAGCTCGAGCAGCTCGGCGGCGCGCGACTCGGAGCCGTAGCGGACCAGGCGGCGCACCGCGCTCCGGACCGACGCGCTCCGGAACTCGATGCCGCGGTCGTCCCAGAAGCGCGTCCAGAAGGCGACCGCGTGCGCCGGGGCCGCGGCCTCGTCGGCGCGCGGCAGGCCCATCCGCGCCGCGACCGGCGCGAGCGCGAGGGCGACGCGGGTGCGCGGCTCGGGCGCGAGCGCGTCGAGCGGCAGGATGTGCGGCAGCGCGGCGCCGCCGAGCCGCCGCAGCTCGTCGGCCGCGGCGGCCGCGCCGTCGCCGCCGGCCGCGACGGCCTGCACGGCCGCGAGGGCGCGCAGGCGCACGTCGCGCGGGTCCAGGTTGATGAAGCGCGGGAGGTCGAGGAAGCGCTCCCGGCGCAGCCGCGCGAGCTCCGCGCTGGAGAGCGAGCTGGCGAGGAGCGGATCGTCCGTGGGATCCGGGACGAACGAGAGCACGAAGAACGTCAGCAGCGAGACGCCGACGAGGGTGGGCAGCGTCCAGAGGAGCCGTCGGAGCGCGTGGCGGAGCATCTCTCTCGCGCGGGGTCAGCGCAGGATGGCGTCGAGCAGGTCGATGCGCATCCCGAACTTGTAGGGGGAGGCCTTGACCACCTCCGTCTTCTGGCCGGAGATCGTCTCGTCGTTGCCCTCCAGGTAGCCGCCGGCGTTGATGCCGATGACCTTGCCCTGGCCGTCGAAGATGGGGCTCCCGTTCATGCCGCTCGTGCTGCGGGCGTCGTGCTGGATCAGCCAGGCGTCGGCCGCGCCCGCGGGCCGGCCGTTCGCGCCGGTGATCCGGCCGATGTTGGCCGCGAGGAACGTGGCGACGGGGTTCGCGGCGTCGGTGAGGCGCTCGGGGAAGCCGATCAGGTACACGTCGTCGCCCGCGCCGGCCGCGGCGAGCTCCTCCCGGGTGGCGAGCTCCAGGACGGCGGCGGCGCGCCCCGCGATCGACACGACGCCGATGTCCGGGGTGAGCTGGTCCGCGCTGTCGCGGTACTGGGGGTGCGTCCGCATGCTTGTCACGGCGAAGCTTATCTGGCCCCGGCCCTCGTTCTCGAGCGCCACGATCGTGCCGCCGCGGCGCTTGGCCGCCGTGATGCAGTGCGCGTTCGTCGCGAGGACCGAGGGCCGCACCGCGAACGCCGTGCAGAACCCCTCGCGCCCCGAGGCGAGCATGAAGATCCCCTTTCTGAAGCGGTCGTGGAGGTTGCGCCCGAAGTTGGCGTTCGAGGGGTGGAGCGTGCCGAGGCGCCGCTCGATCTCCTTGCGCCGCGGGTCCTCCGGCGGCAGGCGCGCGAGCTCGGCGCGCAGCTGGCTGATCTCGTCGTGGGAGGAGCGGTTGTAGGCGATGAGCCCGGCGAGGCTCGCGAGCGCGACCACGAGGAGCGAGGCGAGGATGTAGGTCGTGCGACGCTGGCCCGCGGTCGCGGCGTGCACCTCCTTGTGGAGCATGGCGTTGAGCTCGACGGTGCCGCGGGGCTTCGCGCGCCCCGTGGCGGCCGAGACGGCCGAGGAGATCATCATGGCGATCGTCCGCTCGCCGACCCGCCGCGCGCCGGCCGGCGGCGCGGCCGCGACGTGCCCGGGGTAGGCCGCGGCGTGCGCGGCGTAGCCCGCGGCCTGCGCCGGGAGAGCGGCGGCCGGCGCGGGGTGGCCGGTGCCCGGCGCCGGGTACGCGGCCGGCGCGGGATGGCCGGCGGCGTGCGCCGGGTAACCGGCGGCGGGCGCCGGGTACGCAGCGCCCGCCGGGTACGCAGCGCCCGCCGGGGAGCCCGTGGGCGCGGGGTAGGCCGCGGCGTGCGCAGGGGGAGGCGGCGCCGCGTGCGCCTGCGGCGGCCCCGGCGGCCGGCGCTCGACGAGCTCGATCCGCACCCGCGGGCCCTTCGTGCCGAACGTGACCTCGTCGCCCGAGGCGATCGGGTGCCGCTTGATCCGCTGCCCGCCCGCGTAGGTCCCGTTGCGGCTGTCGAGGTCGTAGAGCACCCAGCCCGCCGCCTCGAGGCGCGCCTCGGCGTGGTGGCTGCTCGCGTCGCGATCGTGGTTCGGGTCGAACACGACGTCGTTGTCCGGCGCGCGGCCGAAGCGCACCACGCGCTTGTCATGGAGCTCCACGGACCCGGCGTTGCGCCCGAACGTGTGCACGACGCGCAGCATCACGGCGCGGGGACCCCCTTCAGCAGATCGATGCGCATCCCGATCCGGAACGGCGAGCTCTGCGTCACCGTCGTCTTGCGCCCATCGATCGTCACGTCGTCCTCGTCGTCGATGTGGGCGGCGTGGATGCCGATCACGTGCCCGTACTGGTTGAAGATCGGGCTCCCGCTGTTGCCCCCGCGCGTGACCGCGTCGTGCTGGATGACGACGGCGCGGTCCGGCGTCGTCGCCTCGTGGTCGACGCCGGTCACCCGCCCGATGCGGCCCTCGAGGAACGTCGCCGAGGGGCTCAGCGGATCCATCAGCCGGCCGGGGAAGCCGAGGACGTAGGCGTCGTCGCCCGGCCCGATCGCCCGCAGCTCGGCGTCGTTCGCGAGCTTCACCGTGTGCGACGCCCTGCCGTCGATGCGCAGCAGGGCGACGTCCGGCGAGCCGGACCCCGCCTGCCCGGGCTTGTACGCCGGGTGGGCCGACATCGCGACGATGCGGAACCGCGTCTTCCCCATCGAGTCGTTCTGCGTGACGATCGGGGTGCCGCCGAGCGCGCGGCAGTCGCGGACGCAGTGCGCGTTCGTGGCGAGCAGATCGGGCGCGACGGCGAAGGCCGAGCAGCAGCCGCCGATGCGGTTGTCCACCTTGTAGCCCATCACGTAGAGGGCCAGCCGGTTCTGCTCGAAGATGGCGCGGCCCGAGAGCACCTGATCCGGGATCTCGCCCGTCGGCCGCGCCGCGGGCGCGACGCCGAGGCCGACCTCGCGCGCCAGCGCGTCGGCCGCCCGGCGCGACCGGTACGCGACGACGCCCGCCACCGCCACCGCGACGAGCGCCGCGGCGACGCCGAGCCCGAGCAGCAGGTTGTGGCGCGCCACCCGCCGCCGCGCCTCGTCCGCCTTGGCCCGCACGAGCGCGACCGCCTTGTCCTCGCGCCGCATCGCCTGCACGACGGCGTCCCTGACGATGCGCTGCGCGGTCTCGACGTCGACGCGGCCGTCCGCGTCCGGTCCCCGCGGGGGCGGCCCTTCCTGCGGGGCGGCCGGAGCCTGCCGGCCACGCTTGTCGTTGCTGCGCAGCATCGCGGTGGGTGGCGCGCGCACGTGCGCTGCGCGGGGCCTAACGGAGCAGGTAGTAGCCGGCGATGGTAACGCACGCGACGGCGCTCACGATCATCAAGATCACGAGCCACTGCGGCGCGCCGTCGGTCGGGATCATGATCGGCTCGTCGCCCTGGACGGGGGCGCGGGCCTTGCGCTCCTCCAGCGCGTCGTCCGGCGGCAGGGGCGAGATGACGGGGTCGTAGTCGTCGCCGTCCTCGTCCAGGTCGCTGTCCGCGGCGCTCAGCCACGACTTCGGCGAGGGGGGGCGCTGCGAGATCTTCTTCTCGTCGAGCTCCTTCACCTTGCGCGCCGGCTCGGACGCGGCGGCGTTCTGCGCGAGGAGGTGCTCGGGCAGCGAGTACTTCTGGTAACGGAGCTCCTCGATGTCCGCGAGGTCCGGCTCGGCGAGCCCGTCGCCGTCGAACTTCGCGACCACCACCGTGATGTTGTCGTGGCCGCCCGCCTGGTTGGCCCGATCCGTCAGCACCTTGCAGGCCTCGATCGGATCGTCGACGGTCCGCAGCACCTCGCGGATCTCCTCGTTCCTCACCATGCCCGAGAGCCCGTCGGAGCAGAGCATCAGCGTGTCGCCCTGCTTGAGCTGCACGTAGGTGAGGTCGACCTGCACCGAGTCGGCCGTGCCGAGCGCCTGGAGGATGATGTTGTTGTGCTCGAAGGTCTCGGCCTCCTCCTCGGTGAGCTGGCCGGCCTCGATGAGCTGGTTCACGAGCGACTGATCGCGCGTCACCTGCACCAGTCGATCGCCGCGCAGGACGTACGCGCGGCTGTCGCCGACCTGGCCGAGGAACAGGTGATCGTCCATGAGCGCGGCGATGGTCGACGTCGTGCCCATCCCGCGCCGGGTGCGATCGAGCTTCGCCTCGCTGAAGATCCTGAGGCCCGCGGCCTCGATCGCCTGCACGAGCCGCGCCGCGAGCTCGTCGTGGTTCTGCGGGGGACCGCCGGCGCTCATCCGCTGGTAGATGATGTCGACCGCGAGCTGGCTCGCGACCTCGCCGGCCGCGGCGCCGCCCATGCCGTCGCACACGCCGAGCAGCGCGCCGCGCTCGCCGATCACCTGGTAGCGGTCCATCTCCATCAGGCCGCGGCTCGCCTTGGTGAGATCCGCGACGATGAAGTTGTCCTCGTTGTGCTCGCGGACCTGCCCCACGTCGGTCCGGCCGAACAGCCGCAGCACGACCTCGGGTCGACGCGGCTCGGCCGGCGCTGCCGCCCCGCCGTCCATGTCGTCGGGGCGCTGCCCGCCCTCGGCCGGCTCGTCGCCCGCGGCGGGGCGCAGGGTCGAACCGTCGCCGATGGCCTCCGCGGCCGGGGTCTCGTCGAGCGCGCCGTCGTGCGACGCGGCGACCGCCGGGGCCCCGGGGGACGCGTGCGCGTGGACGCCGGCCGGCGGCGCGTCGGGGGTCGCCGCGTCCGCGAGGTCGTCCGACCGCGTCGCGCTTCCATCGGCGTCGTCTTCGCGCAGCCCTCCGGCGGTGAGCCGCACCCGCGGCGGCGGAGGGAGCTTCCTCCCGACCTTGTCGGGGCTCGGGGCGCCGGGCGCCTTCACGGATTTCACGGAGATGCCAGCCTTCTGCTCGCGCGCGGCGTTCGCGGCCGGGCGCACCTTGGGCGGCGTGGGCGGCTTCCAGTTCACGGGCTTGCCTGCTTCCAGAGACCCCGCCTTGCCGGCCTCGAGCGACGCGGCGCCGTGCGGGGAATCACCAAGGGCCTTGCCCGCGTTGCCGCTCGGGTCGGTCCCCACCGACGCCGCGCTCGAGAGCCCCTCGACTTCCAGCGCCTCGGTCGGCGTTTCGCGGACGGTCGGGTCGCTCATCGGGAGAGATCCACGCGGAACAAGTGCTGCCCGATGCGCACGAAATCGCGATCGTGGAGGCTGACGTCCTCGCGGATGGCGACGTACGTCCCGTTCGACGATTCCAGGTCGGTGAGCGAGAACTCCCCCGTGGCCGGGTT
The DNA here is from genome assembly GCF_028553905.1 of Sorangium sp. So ce836. Taxonomy (NCBI): domain Bacteria; kingdom Pseudomonadati; phylum Myxococcota; order Polyangiales; family Polyangiaceae; genus Sorangium; species Sorangium sp. So ce836. Next base: position 3,442,024 of record NZ_CP102233.1, read on the forward strand.
CCTCCGGATGGCGGCGTGGCGTCGCGAGAGGAACGGATCGGCCGTGAACACGATGTCTCCCGTTTCCCGTCCGATCACCGTCTCGTCCCGGTAGAGGTGGTACACGTCCCGCGTCACGCCCTCCACCGTCCGCTGGCACAGTCGCGCCCGCCGGTGGATGGCGGGCGAGCCAAACAGCAACGTTCCATGCTGGATCGCATGGCCGAGGCCTCGCTCCCCGTCGCTCACGGTCTGAAACTGTAACACCTCGAGCCCCAGGAGGAGCAAGTCGCCATCTCGAAGGGGGTGCGTCTTCCGGATGCGCAGGTAGATGCGGTTGACGCTGCCCAGGTCACGGAGAACCCAGGACCCGCTCTGCGGAATGAGCCGCGCGTGCCGCGGCGAGACGTACAGGTCGTCCTCGAGGACGATATCCCCCTCGGTGCGGCCGATGTCGACCTGCGGCCCGGTGAGGGGAAAGCTCTTCCCCTCGGTCCCGTCTTCGACGATCACGATGAGCTTGCCTTCGGGCGCCCGGGCCGGCCGCGTGTCGGCCGGGACCCACGCCGGCGGGCGGACCGAATAAGACGCCCGCAGCGGAGCGAGCGGCACCTGGGAGGGCGGCGGCACGCTGCCCGCCTCGGTCGAGAGCGGCCCGGCGGCGTCGCCCGGCGAGGGCCGCGGCGGGTCGCGCCCGACCTCCGGGGCGGGCGCGGGCTGCGGGCGATCGGCGGCGGGCCTGGACGGGCGCTCGGAGACGGGCCGCTCGCCCTCGAGCGGCGCCCCGCAGTACTTGCAGAACCGCGTGCCCGCGAGGCACTGACCGTGGCAGCGCGCGCACTCGACCGGCCGGGCCGGCGCCTTCTGCGACGACGCGATGTCGAGGACCGGCGAGCCGACGATCTTGTCGGGGGTGCTCCCGCTGGCCGGGGGAGGCGGCAGCCGCGGGGGCGGCTGGGCGACGGGCGGCAGCGGAGGCGGCGCCGGCCTGGCCGGCGGCGAGGCGCCGGGGCCCTGCCGCAGCGCGTCCCCGGCGCCGGGGCGCTCGTCGCGCGGCGCGGGCGGCGACGCGGCCTCGGGCGCAGGCGCGTGCCGGGGCGCGGCGTCCTGGATCCCCCGCGCCGTCGTCTTGGTCTCCTCGATCGGCGGGTGCGCCACATACGGCGCGGCGGGGGACGGCCCGGCGTCCGGGTCGCTGCCCCTCGCTCGCCTGGGCACGACGCTCGCCGGCTGCGGCGCGCCCGCCGGCGCGGCGCCGTCCTTCCGGTGGAGCGGCGCGCCGCACGTCACGCAGTAGCGGTAGCCCGGCGGGTTGTCCCCGCCGCAGCTCGCGCACGAGAGCCCCAGCAGCGCCTCGGTGATCGACGGCGTCGCCTGCGCCATGGACGGCGCCTCCGCGTCGCTCCGATCCGCGGGCCGCGGCCCTTGCAGCGCCGGCGCCATCTGGATGGCGCTGTCCAGCGCGCCCGCGGCCGGCGTCGCGGCGCCCTCGCGCGCGGGCGCGAGGCGCGCGGCGATCTCCGCGCGGCCGTGCGCCGCCGGCATGGCAGGCTCCGTCCTCGCCGAGCCTATGGGGCTGAACGAGAACACCGGCGCCTCCGGGCGAAGGCGCCCCGGCGCGCCGCGGGCCCCCGGCGCCCGGGTGGCCGAGCGGGCGTCGTTCGCGGGCGGCGAGTCGGCCTGCGCGGGCGAAGGCAGCGCCGGGAGCGACACCTGGGGCAGGCCGCTCGGCGGCGTCGGCGGGGCGACGCGCGCCTCGCGCGCCTTGAGCCGTCGGCCGCAATCCTGACAGAACGTCAGATCGGCAGCGTTGTCGCGACCGCACACATCGCAGATCACGCTGCCGAGGGGACCGCGGAGCGACGGTCGAGTCAAGTGGACGGTGCGTTCTCTCGAGCGGGCAGGGGGAGCCGCTCAGCGCCGACCGAGCTCGGTCCGCACCTCGAGCAGGAGCTCGAAGCCCACGAACTGCGCGATGCCGGTGCCCCGCTCGTAGTTGGCCGTGTCCTTCCAGCCCGCGATCAGCACCGGCCGGTAGACGCAGCTGACGCCGAGCACCGCGCGGCGCGACACCTCCAGCTCGACGCCGACGCCGCCGAAGATGAGCGCGCCGCCCGTCTCGACGCCCCACTCGTTGCCGTAGACGACGCCGCCGACGCCGGCGGAAAAGTACGGGGCCGCTCGGTAGCCGATGTCCGGCATGTACCTCATCTCGGCGCGCAGCTGCTGGAAGATGCCGAGCCGGTAGAGGTTGCTCGAGTCCATCTTGGTGAACTGGTACGCGCCGCCGAAGTACCAGGGGCCCGGCGATCGGTAGCCGCCGCGGATCGCGAGCCCGCCGCCGCTGCCGAGGATGCACGAGTACAGCGGCCCCGATCTCGGGCAGACGGCGCCGGGGTCGAGGCTGATCTCCGCCACGAGGGCGACGCCGTACTGCGCGTACTCGACGTGCAGCGGCGGCGGTCGCGCGGCCAGCTCGACGCGCGGCTTGACGGGAGGAGGCGGCGGCCGCGCGGCGGCGGCGTCGCTCGCCTGCGCGCCGTCGACCCCGTCGCCCGCGGCCTCGCCTGTCCGGGCGCCGACGGGAGCGTCGGGCGCTGCGGAGGGGAGGTCGCCCTCGGCCTTGCCCTCCGGCGGCGCGGCAGGCGCTGTCAAGGACAGCAGCGCGCTGGCCGCGAGGGTCGCGGCCGGGAGCGCGCCGGGCGGAGGTCGTAAACGCACGAGTTGCTTGAGATACGCGAGAGATCTGTCGCCGGCAACGCCCGTCCGCGCGCGAGCGGCGCCGCCCGGGGGCGGCTGTCAGGCCCCCGCCGCGACGCCAGGAAAAGAGGGGACGGGAGGGGGAGGCGGGCGGTCTCGTGAAGCTCGACTCCATACGCCGCTTGACGGCAGCTGCGAGGGTCGCCTAAACGAAGCCACCTTCATGGAGATTCACCTCGACAAGCGTGCCGTAAAGCAGATCCGCCTCTCTGCGGCGGATGCCGTTGAGGAAGGCGACACCGAGGCGCTGCGCGAGGACGTCCTCGAGGCGTTCTCGGAAGAGCAGGTCGAAGAGATCGAGCGTCGTCTGGACAGCGGTGATTTTTTTGAGTTCTTGACCGACGTGCTCGACGAGTGGGGGGGCGACGACGTAGACGAGCTCTTCGAGCTCCTCGAGACGCAGCTCGGCGACATCGGCATCGACCTGAAGTACGAGCCGCGCGAGGACGACGACGACCTCGACGAGGCTGAGGACGACGACCTCGGCGACGATGACGACGACGAGGGCGACGACGACGCCGAGCTCGAGCCCGAGGACGACGAGGACGACTGACCGCGGGGCGGGCCGCCGAGAGGGCGGTCCGTCGCCACGGCCGGCCGCTGCCACGGCCGGCCGCCGACACGGCGATGCGCCGTGCGGCGCCCCGCGTCAGCGGTCCTTTTCGCCTTCCTTGTCGCCGTCGAGCTCTCGCACGATGTAGTCCGCGCACGGGCGCTGCGGCGCCGGGAGCGACGGGCAGATCGCGTGCGCGCAGCGCGCGTAGCGCGACTCGGGGAGCTCCCGGGCGATGAGCGCCGCGGTCGCGCACGCCTCCTGGGTCCGGCCGTCCTCGCGCCATAGCTTCGCCTCGGCCCAGAGCGCGTCGTCGCGCAGGATGGACGCGGGGTGGTTCGTGTAGAGCTTGCGCAGCTCGCGGCGCGCGGCCGCGCGATCGCCGAGCGCGTCGCGGTAGAGGCGCGCGATCTCCAGCTGCGCGTCGTCGAACCGCTCGCGGTCGTAGCTGCCGGTCGCCGCGGACTCGCGCGGCGCGAGCAGCTCCCTCAGGTAGCCGATGGCCTCCTCGGGGCGCCCGAGGGCGGCGGCGAGCTCCGCCGCGCGGAACAGCGCGTCGTCGGTCAGGCTGCCGACGGGGTACGGGTGCGCGCGCGCGGCGGCGACGAGCGTGCGCAGCGCGCCCTCGCGATCGCCGGTCCGCTCGAGGAGCAGCCCGGTGTGGTAGGCGACGTCCTGATCGAGCTCCGTCCCGCGGAACGCCGGGCCGTGCTGCCGCAGCCACGCGAGCGCGCCGCCCGCGCCGGCGCGCTCCTCCTCGCGCCGGAGGAGCCGCTTCAGCGCGTTGCGCGCGAGCCCGTGCGACGGGTTCCGCCGCGTCGCCGCGAGGAGCATCGCGTAGCCCGCGTCGGCGTCGCCGTGCTCGATCGCGAGATCGGCGAGCTCGAACTCCGCGCGCGCCGAGCGCGGCCCGCGCGGCGAGTCGGCGAGCAGCCGCTCGTACGACGCGCGCGCCTCGGCCCAGGCCTCGGCGCGCTCGAAGGAGCGCGCTTGCAGGAGGCGCGCCTCGTCGCGGTCCTTGACGCGCAGCGCGCGCGACGCGGCGCCGTCGAACGAGCGGGCCGCCTCGCGGTAGCGCCCCGCGTGGTAGGCGCGCTCGCCGGCGGCCATCGCGGCGACGTAGGCGTCGCCGCGCGCCGGCGCGCACGCGGGGCCGAGCAGCGCTGCGATCGCGAGGGCGAGCGCCGAGGCGGCGGCGCGGCGGCTCATGCGCGCGCGCCCTCGTGGCCGCGATCGCGCGGCGCCGAGAGCACCTCGGCGAGCGCCTCGGCGAGGGCGCTCGCCGCGGGCGCGACCTGCTCGGGCGCGACGTCGAGGTGCGTCACGGCGCGGACGGTGCTCTTGCCGGTCGCCCCGATCAGCACGCCGCGCCGCCGCGCGGCGTCGACGAGCCGCTCGGCCGGGATCCCGGGCGTGTCGACGTAGAGGATGTTCGTCTCGGGCTCCTCGATCGCCGCGGGCGGTGCGATCGCGCCCGACCGGGCGGCGCGGCGCGCGGCGTCGCGCATCGCCCGCGCGATGGCGCGCGCGGCCTCGTGGTCCTCGGCGATGCGGCCCTGGTGGTGCGCGAGCGCGTGCAGGGCGGCGGCGGCGAGCACGCCGGCCTGCCGCATGCCGCCGCCGAGCATCTTCCGGAAGCGCAGCGCGGCGCGGATCGCGTCGGCGCCGCCGCACAGCGCGGAGCCGACCGGGGCGCCGAGCCCCTTCGAGAAGCAGACGCTCACCGTGTCGAACGGCGCCGCGAGCTCGGCGACCGTCCGGCCCGAGGCGACCGCCGCGTTCCAGAGGCGCGCGCCGTCGAGGTGGAGCGCGAGCCCGTGCGCGCGCGCGACCTCCGCGATGGCGAGGACGTCGTCCTGCGGGAAGACGCGCCCGCCGGCGCGGTTGTGGGTGTTCTCGATCGCGACGACGCGCGTGCGCGGCAGCGTGTACTGCGGCGGCTTGATCGCGTCCTCGACGTCCGCCGCCGTGAACAGGCCGCCGCGCCCGGCGAAGGCGAACTGCACGCCGCTCCACGCGGCCCCGGCGCCGCTCTCGTAGAACGCGCAGTGCGCGCCCTCGCCCGCGATCACCTCGTCGCCGCGCTGCGTGTGGCAGAGCAGCGCGATCTGGTTGCCCATCGTCCCGCTGGGCACGAACAGCGCGGCCTCCTTGCCCGTGAGCTCCGCGACGCGCTCCTCGAGCCTGCGCACGGTGGGGTCCTCCCGGTACACGTCGTCGCCGACCTCGGCCGCCGCCATCGCCGCGCGCATGGCCGCGGTCGGTCGGGTCACCGTGTCGGAGCGGAGATCGATCATCGCTTGCCTCCTGAAAACCTCGGCTGTCGGCCCGGCCGACATGCTAGCACCGCGCGCCCTCGCCCCTACGCGGGGCCCTCCGCCGCGAGCCGCGGGAACCGCTCGGCCATCCGCCACGCGATGCGCGTCGCCATCGCCATGATCGGCACCTGCGAGTTCACGCCGATGCTCGTGGGCAGGATGGAGCCGTCGGCCACGAAGAGCCCCGGCAGCTCGAAGCACTCGCCGCTCTGATCCACGATCCCGCGCCGCGGATCGTTCGCGACGCGCGCGCTCCCGAGCGGGTGGAACGCCATGCACTCGATGCGGCGCGCGTCGATGGGCGCGCGCTCGGCCGCGAGCGCGGCGTCCATCGACGTGATCGGCGGGGCGCCGATCATCGCGGTGTAGACCTCGCGCGCGCCGGCGGCGATCGCCATCTCGCTGAGGAGGGTGATCGAGCGGCGCAGCCGCGCGAGATCCCGCGGCGCCATCGCGTAGGAGACGAGCGGCTCGCGGCCGGGGCCGGGGCGGACGCGGCCGCCGCCCTCGTCGTGGATCATCGCGCCGAAGACCGCGCAGCGCGGCAGCGCGCGGACCCGCCGCCGCAGCGCGGGCCCGACGCCCGGCAGCCCGGCCGCGAGCACGTTGACCGCCGAGTAGACGCCGACGAGCTTGATCCCCTCGGCGTCGAAGTGGTCGGAGTAGACGCTCTGGAGCGCGCCGTCCCAGCCGTTCAGCGCGTCGTCGAACCGCGCGACCACGCGCACCGCGGGGTGCAGCGTCACGTCGTTGCCGAGCGCGCCGCTCGCCCTGAAGGCGCCCGCCGTGCGGAGGAGCAGCGGCGTGTGCAGCGTGCCGCACGCGGCGACCACGACCTTGGCGCGCACGCGGAAGCGGCGCGGCGGGGCGCCGGGCTCGCCGCCGAGCAGCGTCCCCTCGACGCCGGCGGCGCGCCCGCGCCGCACGGTGATCCGCTCGACCAGCGCGTCGGCGACGACGCGCGCGCCGCGCGCCGTGGCCGACGGCAGGTAGGCGACGTCGACCGAGCGCTTCGCCCCGGCGGGGCAGGTGAAGTTGCACCGGCCGTTCCCCTCGCACGCGTCGCCGGTGTTGCGGCGGAGCGGGCGCATCGGGATGCCGAGCCGCCGCGCCCCCTCGACGAACCGCGCCGTCGACGCGGAGCGCATCGCCTCCGGCACCTCGCGGACGTGGAGCCGCTCCTCGACGCTCTCGTACGCCGCCTCGAGCGCCCGCTCCGAGAGCTCGTCGAGGCCGAGGTCGCGCACCCACCGCGCGTGGACGCTGCCCGGGATGCGGAAGCAGACCCCGCCGGTCACCACCGACGAGCCGCCGACCGCGCGCCCGAGCGTGAGGGAGATGATCGGCGTCTCGCCCACGCCGAACGCCGTGACCATGCCGCCCTCGCGGAACAGCCGCCGCAGCGACTCGCTGGGCTTCCAGCGCTGGTAGTCGTCGGGGCGGTAATAGGGGCCCTCCTCGAGCACGATCACGCGGCGCCCCGCCTCGGCGAGCAGCGCCGCCACGACCGCGCCGCCGGCGCCCGAGCCGACCACGGCGACGTCGCACGCCTCGTCGAACCCCGCCGGCAGATCGCGCCCGCGGACGATCGGCTCGCCCGACGCGATGGCGCCGCTCACGCGTCGCCCCGTGCGGCGGGCGCCGCGCGCGGAGCCTCGCCCGCGTCGGCGCGGGGCGCGGCGGGAGCGCCCGCGGCCGGGCGGAGCGCGGGCAGGCGGCGCCGCGCCGCGGTGCTCTCGCGATCGAGGCCCGTCAGCGCGAGCTCCGCGCCCTCCTCGAAGGCGGGGATGCACATCGGCACCTTGAAGGCGACGAGCAGCATCGCGAGGAGCCCGGAGCGGCTCGACTCCAGCGCCTCGAGGTAGGCGAGCCGCCGGCCCAGCGGGAGCCGGCTCATCCGGCTGAAGGCGCCGATGACGAAGGGCGGCAGCAGCTCGAGGCAGGCGGCCAGCAGCGCGAAGCCGCGCCGGGTCTCGGGGCTGGCCTGCCCGAGCGAGAGATCCAGCGCCGCGACCGCGCGCTCGCACACCTCGGCGCCCGGCGGGGCGAGCTCGCCCCGCTCGTCCTCGTCGCAGAGCATCGCCTCCGCGGCGGCCCACGCGACGCGGCGCGCCCAGGGCGAGAGCCCGCGCCCGGGGCGGTCCAGCCGATCGAGCCCTCGCGCGGCGCGCTCGCGCGCCGCCTCTCCCGCGTTCTCCTGCATGGCCGCGAGAGCCTAAGCCCGGATCGACCCGGCGCCGAGATCCAAGGCGGCGCGCGCCGCGGCCGGGTGATCCCGGGCGCTGGCCGCGGCCACGCGGAGGGGGCGCCTTCGAAGGTCGGCCGCGGCCCGCCGCGCAGCTCGTCGAGGCCGGCCGAGCGCGGCGAGGCGCCCGGCGCGCTCTCCTCGGCCCCGGCGCTTCCTCCTCGACGCCGACACGACGCGCCGCGCGGTGACGCGCCGCGTGCCGCGCTCGATCGGCGCGCGACGCCCCGCGCCCGCGTTCGCGCGTCGTTGCAGAACGACATCCTGGCGGTCCGCGGGAGACGCGCGCCGCGCGCGTCGAGGCTCGGTTCCCGCCGGGCTCGCGCGCGCTTCGCCGCCGCGCGCGGGCTGCCGGCGCGGATCCGGTTCTGGTATTCAGCGGAGCGGCCGGGGGAACACGGAGGAACGATGGCGGAGCGATCGCTGCAGCACCGGGATCCCGATAGCAAGGACGACGAGACGCTGAGGAGAGAGGCGCGCGTGCACCTCGCGAGCGAGCCTGCGCTGCAGCTCGTGGCGGAGCTGATCGCGCGGCTGCGCGAGCTCGATCTGCCGTGGTGGACGCCGGTCAAGCTGCGCGAGCGGTTCGGCGCGGTCGAGCGGATGGGCTGGTTCCGCGAGCGGAGCGACGTTCGCCAGCAGATCACGACCTCCCTCACGGGCCTGTCGCCGCGGGCCGCCCGCCGCAAGACGCCGGACTTCCAGGGCGCGCTCATCGACTCCGTCATCGACGAGGGCGACATCACCCCGCGCGCGTTCGAGGCCGCGTTCGATCCGCGCGATCTCGCCGTGTACGGCCCGGCCGGTGGCTACTGGCAGTTCTTCCGCGAGTCGATGCCGTGGGATCAGGACACGCCGCAGCACCAGGAGATCGTCGCCTGGCTGCTCAAGGCGCTGCTCGCGGACCGGAGCCCGTTCGAGGGCATCGGCAGGACGCCGATCCTCACGCCGTGGGACGTGCGCACGGCGATCGACGGCCGGCTGTGGCAGACCCGGATCCCGCTCGAGGTCCGCGTCGCCATCGACAACGCGCGGCTCAAGCAGGAGCGCGAGCGCCCGGGCGTGCCGTTCCACGCCGACGGCGAGCTCGCGATCGCCGGGCCGGACGTGATCGCCGCGAACATCCCGCCGCGCGAGATCCTCCCCGTGGTGCAGCTCGCGCAGAAGGCGATGCGCTTCGACGCGGCGCGCGCCGCCACGCCGAAGGCGGACGCGCCGAAGGCGGCGCCGGCCGAGCTGTCGTCGGGCCGCAGCGCCGCGCCCGCGCCGCCCGGCGGCGCGCCCGCGCCGGCCGCCGGCGCACCGGCGTCGACCCCGGCGGCGTCGGCGCCGGTCTCGCCCGGCGGCGCGCCCGCGTCGAAGCCGACGGCGTCCGCGCCGGTGTCGCCGGCCGGCGTGCCCGGCTCGGCGCCGGCGGCGTCCGCGCCCGCGTCGTCCGGCAACGCGCCCGCCTCTTCGCCGGCGGCGCCTGCCTCGGTGTCGCCCGGCGGCGCGCCGGATCCCGGCCAGGCCGGCAAGCCCGCCGCGGGCGCCGCGCCAGGCGGGGCCTCCTCCGGGGCGGCGAGCTCGCCGCCGGCGGTGCTCCCGCCCTCGGTGAGCAGCCCGCCGGCCGGCGCTCCTGCGGGCTCGAGGCCGGCCGGGGGCATCACGCCGACGCCGCCGAGCGCGATCGTGACGCGGCCGCCGTCGGCCGGCGGCGCCGCGGCGGCGTCCGTCTCGTCGCAGGTGGCCGAGCCGCCGCGCAGCCGGCTCCCGAGCGACCCCGGCGTCTCGTCGGCGCGCGCGTCGACGCCGCCCGCGCCGCCCGCGCTGCGCCCGTCGACGCCGCCTGCGCCGCGCGCGTCGACGCCGCCCGCGCCTCCCGCGCCGCGCGCGTCGACGCCGCCGGCGCCGGGCGCCTCGCCGGCCGGGGTCGAGTCGCTCGACGATCTCGAAGCGGAGGACGCCGACGAGGGCGACGGCGCTGCTGTCGACAGCGAGCGCACGAATCCGTGGGCGGTCTCGAGCGACGAGAAGGCCAAGGCCGAGGTGGACGACCTGGACGATCTCGGCGAGGTGGAGCCGGCGAGGTAGGGCCGCCTCACCGCAGCGCGCCGCCTCACCGCAGCGCGCCGCCTCACCACAGCGCGCCGCCTCACCGCAGCGCAGCGCGCCGCCTCACCGCAGCGCAGCGCGCCGCCTCACCGCAGCGCAGCGCGCCGTATCGCCCAGCACACATCGCCGCGCCGCGCGCGGCCGCCTTCATCTTTCTTCACGCGCGCTCCTGCACATCCTTCACACGCCCTGCGCAGCTTCGTCGTGGTTCGGGGCCGCGCGTCTGCGGCTCCAGCCTCGCAGCCCGGGGCCGCGCGAGCGCGGCTTCGGTCTCCTGCGACCGGGGCCGCGCGTCCGGACGAGCCGGGCGCCGCGCGGACATGCCCCGTGCACGGATCGACAGCGGAGACGCTCACGGAGGGTGCTCATCATGTTTGGATTCATCGTTGGAACGGCCTGCCTGATCGGCCTGATCGTGACCCTGAAGCGCGCCGGCCGGTACGATTGCGGCGGGCACTGGGGCGCGGGGCCGCGCCCCTTCGGCCGGCGCGGCTTCGGCGGCTTCGGCTTCCGCCGTCGCTTCTTCCTGTCGTTCCTCTTCGACCGGCTCGGCACCACGCCGTCGCAGGAGAAGGCCATCGTCGCGGCCGTCGACGAGCTCCGCGCCGCCGCGGACGCGCACCGGGGCGAGATCCGCGGCACGCGCGCGGACGTCGCGGCCGCCATGCGGAGCCCGAGCTTCGACGAGACGCGCCTCGGCGAGCTCTTCGCGCGGCACGACACCGCCATCGAGTCGCTGCGCAAGGCCGCGGTCGGCGCGCTCGGCAAGGTCCACGCCGTGCTCGAGGACCGCCAGCGCGAGCAGCTCGCGGATCTCATCGAGATCGGGCCGGCCGCGTTCCGCGATCTGTGGTCCGGCAGGGCCGGGTGGCGCGGCCACCGCGCCGATCCCTACAGGACGCACGGCGGGTGGGCGTGAAGGAGGCGACGAAGACCATGATGCGACGCCAGATCACGATCACGCTGCTCGTCCTCGGCACCGTCTTCGGTTACGCCTCCGGCTTCTCGGCGCTGCGCTGCCGGGCCGAGGCCCGCCGCGACGCCTTCCAGCGCCACGTCGCCTCCCTCTGCGTGGACGCCGCGCGGGAGGCCGAGCGCTCCTCGTGGCGGAGCGCCGCGCCCGCGCGCCCCGCGGCGCCGGAGGCCGACACCGCCTCCGGCCGCTGAGCTATACACAAAAGAGGCGGCGGCCGCGCGCTGCCGCCCCTTCCCTTCGGGTCCCTCCATGGCGCTGCGGCTCCTGCTCATCGACGACGACTCCAGGCTCCACGCCCTGCTCGCGAGCTACCTCGAGCAGAACGGCTTCACGGTCACGGTCGCGAGCGACGGCGCGCGCGGCCTCGCGGCGCTCGCCGCGGGCACCTTCGACGCCGTCCTGCTCGACGTGATGATGCCCGGCATGGACGGCATCGAGGTCGTGCGCCGCATCCGGCAGAAGAGCTCGATGCCGATCCTCATGCTCACCGCCCGCGGCGACGAGGCCGATCGCGTGGTCGGCCTCGAGATCGGCGCCGACGACTACATCGCCAAGCCGTTCAGCCCGCGCGAGCTGCTCGCGCGCCTCCGCGCCGTGCTCCGGCGCGCCACGCCCGACGCCGCCGGCGAGCGGATCGTGGCCGGCGACATCGCCATCGACGTGCCCGGCCGCGTGGTCACCGTCGCGGGCAAGCCCGCGGAGCTCACCGGCATCGAGTTCGACATCCTCGTCGCCCTCGCGCGGCGCGCCGGCCGCGTCGTCGCCCGCGAGGCGCTGCTCGAGGAGGCCGGCCGCGGCGACGTCAACGTCGGCGGGCGGACCGTCGACGTGCACATCTCGCACCTGCGGCAGAAGCTCGCCGACGACCCGAGGTCGCCGAAGCTCATCAAGACCGTGCGCGGGGTCGGCTACGTGCTCGCCAAGGACCGCGCATGATGCGCTGCCGCTCCTGGCTGTTCGAGAACGGGCGGAAGGTCTCGATCGGCCGCTTCCTCAGCGCCCGGCTGCACCGCCGGATCTTCATGTGGTTCGGCGCGACCATCCTGCTCACCGCGTTCGCGGCGATCGCGACGGTCGGCGCCATCGACCGCGTCGGCAACTCCGGCTGGCGGCACGAGCACGCCCGCGCCCAGTCCTTCGTGGGCCACCAGTTCCAGCGGGTCTGGGGCGACCCCGTGGCCCGCGACGCCCTCGCCCGCGTGATCGCGGAGGATTTCGACACCGACCTGGAGCTCCTCGACGCGAAGGGGCGGCGGCTCGCGCGGTACGGCCAGCCCTGCCGGGCGCAGGCCCTGGTCGCGCCGGTCCCCGGCGACGGCGGCTCGCTCGGCACCGTGCTCCTCTGCCCCGGGCGCGGCCGGTCCGGCGCGTCGCTCCGCCTCGCCCTGCCGCTGCTCGCCGTGGCCGCCGTCCTGTGGGCGGCCTCGGGCCTCATCTCGCGCCGCCTCGCCCGCCCGCTCGTCGATCTGGCCCACGTCGCCCACGAGATCGGCGCCGGCAAGCTGTCGAGCCGGGTCCGGCTCGACCGCCACGGCCACGGCCACGGCGAGGTCGGCGTGGTCGCCGAGGCGGTCAACGACATGGCCGCGCGCATCGAGCGCCAGATCGCCGACCAGCGAGAGCTCCTCGCCGCCGTGTCGCACGAGCTCCGCACGCCGCTCGCCCGGATCCGCCTGCTCACCGAGATGGCCCGCGGGGACGGCGGGCCGAGCGCGCCCGTGTTCGACGACCTCGATCGCGAGGTCATGGAGATCGACGCCCTCGTCGGCGACCTCCTGGCGAGCTCGCGCATCGACTTCGCGGCGCTCACCTTGACGCGCCTCGACCCGGCCGAGGCCGCGATCCGCGCGCTGGAGCGCGCCGGGCTCGACCCGACGCTGCTGGAGGTCGCCGAGGGGACGCCGCCGTTCGAGGCGGACGCGACGCTGCTGGCGCGCGCGCTCGCCAACCTGCTCGAGAACGCGCGCGCACACGCGGGCGGGGCCGAGCGGCTGCGCGTCCGCCCCGGCGGTCCGAGCCGCGTCGTCTTCGAGGTCGAGGATCGCGGGCCCGGGTTCGCGGACGGGGAGGAGACGCGCATCTTCGAGCCGTTCTTCCGGCGCGAGCGGGCGCAGGGCGGGGAGAGCGGCGCCGAGCGCGGCTCGCTCGGCCTGGGCCTCGCGCTGTGCAAGCGCGTCGCCGAGGCGCACGGGGGTCGCGCGTTCGCCGAGCGCCGCGAGGGCGGCGGGGCGCGCGTGGGCATCGAGCTCGCGCTGCGCCCGCCGGCGAGCGCCGCGCGCCTCCGCGATCGCCCTCTCCGCGCCTAGCGTGCGATCCCCGGAAGGGGTGGCCGCCGCGCGGGGCTGGACGGCCGCGCGGCGGACGCCGGGGAGCGGCGCCCGGGGGCAGCCAACCCGGCAGCGAGCGGACGGGGCGGGCGCGTTCCCGCTTGACCGCGCGACGGCGCCGGTGCGAGGCTCCGTCAGCTCGCGACCATGCGTATCCTTCTCTGTGAAGATCAGGACGCGATCCGGCGCATGATCGAGGCGCTGGTCGGCGCGAGCGGCCATGAGGTCATCGGCGTCGGCACCGGCCCCGAGGCGGTGGAGCGCGCCTTGACCGAGCCCTTCGATGTCCTCCTGCTCGATCTGATGCTCCCCGGCAGCATGGACGGCTTCGAGGTCTGCGCGCGCCTCCGCGCGGACCCGGCGACGGCCAGCCTGCCGATCGTCGTGATCAGCGCCCTCGACGACCGCGAGGCGCGCGTCCGCGCCGAGGCGCTCGGCGCGACCGCCTACTACGCGAAGCCGTTCCGGCCCCTCGAGCTCCTGGAGCACATCGGCGGGCTCAAGGCCGCGCGGCGGGCCTGACCGCCGCCGCGGCTCCCCGGCCGGCGCAAGAGCGCGCTGGAACGCGGCGCGGGTTTTGGCTACACCCCGCCGTCATGCACACTCGGTGGCGCGGGGTTATGGCTTCGATGCTCGCGGCGGTCGCCCTCTCGGGGCTCGCGGGCTGCGACGGGGACAAGAGCAAGGCGCAGGCCGCCGCCGACGCGGGCGCGCTCGACGCCGGCCCGGCGCTCCCGGTCGTCGGCGGCAAGCTCGGCGCGGAGCTCGCGGAGGCGGCGAAGTCGGGCGGCCACGAGAGCCGGCCGGCGCCGGGCGGCGCGAAGGACGGCCCGCCGGAGAACGGCGTGTTCTCGCCGCAGGCGGCCGCCGCCGTGCTCCCGAAGGACGTGCCCTACACGATCGAGGTCATCGACGCCGGCAGCGAGCCGCGCGCCCAGCTCGCCGCGAAGGTCGATCCGAAATCCGAGCAGAAGGTCGCCATGACGCTCGGGCTGCGCATGGGCGGGCCGCAGGGGTTGCCGAACCTCGAGCTCGGCCTGAGCCTCAAGGCCGACAAGCCGGCGGACAAGCCCAAGGAGGGCGCGCCCGCGGCGCCGACGAAGGTGACCGCAAAGATCACGTCGGCCACGCTCGCGTCCATGTCCATCGGCGGCCCGCCGAAGGAGCTCGCCGACGCGCTGGCGAAGCTGAAGGGGAGCGCGCTGCGCTACGATCTCTCGCCGGCGAACGTGGTCAGCAACCAAAAGCCCGAGCTCGCCAAGGACGCCGACCCCGGGCTCCAGCCGCTGCTCGCCGCCCTCGGGGAGGCGATCACGCTCCTCACGCCGCCCCTGCCGGACAAGCCCGTCGGCGCGGGGGCCTACTGGATGGTCACCGACCGCGCCGTGGTGTCGGGGGCGCAGCTGCCGGTGCTGCGCTACCGGGTCTTCAAGATCGAGAAGGTGGAGGGGGATGTCGTCTCGTTCAGCGTGGACACGCGCCAGTACGCGGAGGGCGCCGACCTCAAGCTGCCGGGCCCGAACGGCGACGTCACGCTGACCATCGACCGGCTCGACTCCGCCGGCAAGGGCACGCTCACCTGGTCGCCGTCGAGCTACGCGCCGGGCACGGCCGACGCGTCGCAGCGGCTCCAGGCGCTGCTCGTGCCCCCCGGCGCCAGCGGCCCCGGCGCCGGCGGCCAGCAAGCCGCCCAGCGCAGCGTCGCCCAGGTCGAGCTCACGGCGAAGATCGCGCCGCCCGCAGCGCAGTAGCCGCCCGCCACGCGGGCGAGGGCGCGCGTGCGCGCCGCTGCGCCCGGCCTGGAGAGCATGGCGACCGCGCCTCGCTCTGGCGCGCCGCGGCGGCGCAGCGGAGCGTTGGCTAATCCCGTGCATGAACGTCCATGCGGGGAGGCGTGGCGGCTGTCCGACCCGGCTGGCAAGGGCGGGCGAGCAGACTGCGCCACGACGGGGCGGCATGAGCTACGGGGGCGGACGGAACACGCACGGGTGCAGCCTCGAGGCCTACCTCGAGGAGCCGGGGCTCACCGAGGGACAGCGGCGGCGGCTGCGGCTGTTCCAGACGGTGGAGGACGCTGTGGGCGATCGCGTGGAGCAGCTGTGCACGTGCAGCGAGCTCGAGGTGACCGACGCGGCGATCCTGGTCGTGTCCCCGGCGGCGCGCCGGCTGCTCTTCCGCAGCGCGGCGGCCGCCGGCGCGGAGCCGCCGGCCGCGAGCGTCATCCTCGGCCATCGGGCGCGGCTCCACGCGTTCCTGCACGCCGCGCTGCCGCCCACGGACGAGGCGCCGTTCGACCCCTACGCCGACCTGCTCGCTCCCTCCCCGCCCCAGTGCGTCCGCGTGCTCATCCTCGACGAGGACTCGCTCACGGTGCTGAACTACGGCGCGTTCGTGGTGGTGAGCCTCGACCGCGGCGAGATGCCGGCGGCGTAGCGACCGGCCCCCGCGGGCCGATCAGAAGCGCACGGTGAGGCGGAGCGGGCCGACGGCGGCGCGCGGCGGGGCCTGCTTCTGCGGGGCGCCGGCGGGGTCGCGGTCGAGGACCAGCACGAGCACGCCGGCGCCCGCCGCGAGGAGGCCGGCGCCCGCGACGATGTCGCCCGCGAGCGCCTGGGCCCGCGCGGCGTCGGCCGCGTCCCCGTCCCGCGTCGGCGCGTCCGACGCGCTCGCGACGCCGAGCAGGCCGATCGCCACGCCGGCCGCGACGGTGGTCAGGCCGCCGGCGAGCAGCACGATCGGCACGACGCGGACCGTCGCCGCGTCGGGCGCGGCGTCGGGCGCCGCACCGCCCGGCAGCGCCCTCGCGGCCGGCGCCCGCGGCCCGGCGGCGGCGCCCGGGGTGGGCGCGCCCGGCGTGGACGCGCCCGGCGTGGGGGCGTCGCGCTCCAGGGTCAGCATGACGACGACGCGGCTCCCCGGCGCCGCGGCGACGCTCCGCCGCGCCTCGCGGTAGCCCGGCGCGCTCACGGTCACCACGTGGTTCCCCGGGTTGACCGGCCGAGGCCGATCCAGCGCCGCCGCGGGCACCTCGACGCCGTCGATCTTCACCACCACGCCCGCGACGTCGTCCGGGGAGAGCCTCAGATCGAGCCCGGCGACGTGGCGCTCGAGCTCCTGCACCGCCTGCCGCGCGAGCTTCTCGTACCCCTTCGTCGCCGGCGCGGACGGCTCGACCAGGAACGCGCGGAAGCTCTCCAGCGCCTCGACGAGCTGGCCGGTCTGCTGCTGCGCCACCCCGAGGCTGTAGAGCGTGATCGGCGCGCGCTTGATCGCGAGCGAGCGCTCGTACCGCTCGCGCGCCTCCTCCCAGCGGCCCTGCTTGGCGAACTCGGAGCCCTCGATGAAGATCTCGCGCGCGACCGCGACGTCGGCCGCGCTCTGCGCCGCGGCGGGCGCGGGCGCCGCGAGGAGCCCCGCCGCGGCGACGAGGAGCGCGAGGGGGCCCGCGAGGGCCCGCGTCCGCCGCGGCGTCACGGCCTGAACCGCTCCCCGTCGGCGAGCAGCGAGAACCCGTCGAACCCGGACCACAGGATGAGCTCTGTCCCCGTCCAGACCCCCACGCCGTAGCTGTGCTGCTTGTTCGCCACCGCCAAGCTCGCGCCCCACCCTGCCACGGGATCGTACAGCTTCCCGTCCTTTTTGGGCATCGCATCGCTCCGCCCGCCCGCGATGAGCGCGCGCGTGCCGGTCCACCCGGTCCAGCCGGTGCGCCGCTCGCCGCGGCTGCGCCGCGAGAGCTTGTCCTTGTCGTCGACGGCGGCCCACGTGCCGGCCGCCGGGTCGTACAGCGCGCCGTCGTCGAGATCGCGGTCGTTCTTGTCCAGGCCGCCCCAGACGAGCAGCCGGCTGCCCAGCCAGACCGCGAACGCGTCGGCCCGCGGGCTCGGCGCGCCCGCGCTGGGCAGCGATCGCCACGCGTCCGTCGTGGGGTTGTAGGCGTACCCGTCGTTCGCGGTCGCGTCGCCGGCGCGCCCGCCGAACAGGTAGAGCTCCGCGCCCGACCACGCCCACGCGACGCCATCGCGCGCCGGGGCCGCGCCCACGCTGGACACCGGCGACCACGCGTCGGCGACCGGGTCGTAGAGCGCGCCGCCGCCCACCGGGCCGCCGCCCGCGGCGCCGCCCCAGATCAGGAGGCGCGTGCCGGTCCACACGGCGATCGGCGACCGCCGCGCCGCGGGGGCGTTCATGGTGCTCATCGCGCGCCAGGTCCGCGCCGCCGGGTCGTACGCGCCGCCGGTGGCCAGGCCCGCCGTGCTCCCGAACGCGCCGCCGCCCCACACGAGCACCCGGGAGCCCGTCCACGCCGCGCCGGCGAGCACGCGGGCCGAGGGCGCGCCCTCGACGCCCAGCGGCGACCACGCGTCGCGCGCCGGGTTGTAGAGCGCCCCGTCGTTCACGTCCCTGGTCGCCGTGCGGCCGCCCCACACGAAGAGCGCGTCCCCGATCCAGGCCGCCGCGGCCATCTGGCGCGGCGCGGGCGCGCCGGCCGCCGTCATGGCGACCCGCGGGGGCGTGCACTCGCCGTCGCGGCACTCGCGGCCGCTCAGGCAGGCGTTGCCGCACGCGCCGCAGTGCTCGACCGAGCCCAGGCTCACGCACGCCCCGTCGCACGCCACGAGGCCGGCGCCGCAGGGCGGGATGCAGGCCCCGCCGGAGCAGATCTCGTTGCCGCTGCAGTCGGCGCTGGTGCAGCACTGGCGGCACGCGACCAGGCTGCAGCACTGCTCTCCGGCGGCGCAGCCCGTGCTCCGGCACGCCGTGCCGCCGGCCTCGCACACGTCGGCGGTGCAGCCGTCGCCGTCCGAGCAGTCCGCGTCCGAGCAGCAGGCGCGGCAGTCTGCGCCGCAGTCGTGCGGCGTGAACCCGCCGCACGCGCACACGCCGGCGGCGCACGCCGCGCCCGGCTTGCAGGCGTTGCCGCACGCGCCGCAGTGCTGCGGGCTCCGGGCGAGGTCGGACTCGCAGCCCGGCGCGCTCGCGTCGCAGTCGGCGAAGCCCGCGTCGCAGGCCAGCGCGCCGGCCTCGCAGTGCTGGTGAGGCCCCGCCACGACGCCGCACGCGCCGCAGTGGCGCGGGCTGGTCTGCGTGTCGACGCACGAGAGGCCGCACGCGGTGAGGCCCGGGGCGCAGGTGACCACGCACGCCGTGCCGTCGCAGCGCGGCGTGTCCGTCGGGCACTGCACGCCGCAGGCGCCGCAGGTCGCCGGGTCGGTGACGATCGACTCGCAGCCCGGCAGCCCGTCGCAGTCGAGGAGCCCGTTGGTGCAGGCGCAGCCGCCGACCGGGTCGCAGGCCATGCCGTCCGAGCAGGCGTCGCCGCAGGCCTTGCAGCTCTCGGTCGTGCCGAGCGGGGCCTCGCAGCCGTCGTCGGGCGACAGGTTGCAGTCGGCGTACCCCGCCTGGCACCCGCACACGCCCGCCTGGCACTCCATGTTCGGCCCGCAGGTGACGCCGCAGGCGCCGCAGTGCGCGGGGTTCGACGAGCCGTCGGTCTCGCACCCCGTGTCGGAGAGGCCGTCGCAGTCGAGGAGCGGCGGCGCGCAGGCGCACCGCCCCGCGTCGCAGATCGCGCCCGAGGGGCAGCGGAGGGAGCAGCCGCCGCAGCGCTCGGGATCGCTCGTGAGATCGACCTCGCAGCCGTTCGTGACGATGTTCCCGTCGCAGTTGTCGAAGCCGAAGACGCACTCGGACGAGCAGTGGCCGCCGACGCAGAGCGTGTTCAGGCACGCCGCGCCGCAGGCGCCGCAGTTCGACGGATCGTTCAGCACGCTCGTGCACTCGCCGCCGCAGCACGACTCGCCGGCGCCGCAGGCGTCGCCGCAGGCGCCGCAGTGCCCCGGGTCCTGGCTCAGGTCGACGCACGTCCCGCCGCAGCACGCGTCCGCCGGGCAATCCGGCGCGCAGCCGCCGGTCGACGTGCTGCCCGGCGCGCCGGCGCCGCCCTCGGACGGCTTGTCGGAGAGGGCGCTGTCCGCGAGCAGCGAGCAGGCGCCGGTGAGCACGGCGATGGCGAGCAGCAGCGGCCATCGCGCGCCGAGCGTGGGCTCGCGATGTCGCGCTCCGCGAGCGGGCCTCACGTTCATCGGCATCCCGGCTTCAGAAGTTCGGCCGAGCCGGGACCGGCAGGGCGGCGGAAGGGGTCTTCGAGGTCGTCCGCGGGGCGGCGCTCCGCCGGGCGCCCGCGTTCCGGGGCGCCGCCGCGGGGACGGCGCCGCCGTCCGTCGCCTCGCGGCGCGGCTCGCCGGAGGCCGCCGGCGCTCCGGCCGAGCGCGCCGGCGCGGGGGGGGCCTGGCTCATGGCGCCTGGCCCGACCGTCGGCGCGGCGGCGGCGGGCGAGGGCAGATCGGGCGGCGCGGCGGACGTCGCGGCCGGGGGCGGGTCGGCGCCGCCGTCGCGCGCGGTCACGCCGCTCAGGGCGAAGAGCGCGAGGCCGATCGTGACGACGGCGGCGACCGCCGCCAGCGCGAGGACGGCGGAGCGCCGCCGGCCAGAGGGCGGCAGCGCGATCTCCTCGCGCTCCTCGCGCGCGAGCGTCTCCACGTCCGGGCTGCTCCGCAGCGGGCGCGCGGCCGGCCGCTCCGAGAGGCGCCGCTGGCCGCCGTCGCTCAGCCAGTGCACGGCGAGCGACGTCCCGGTCACGTCCTCCTCGACCCCGTTCTCGGTGGCCCACCGCGCGAGCGCCACGCCCATGTCGCGCATCGTCCGCCACCGCCCGGCGCGCTCCTTCGCGAGCCCGCGCTCGATGATGCTCCACAGCGCCGCGTCGCCGACGCCGAGCTCGGTGATCGGCACCGGATCCTTCACGAGGATCGCGGCCACGAGGTCGTGGTAGTTGCCGCCCAGGAACGGCCGCTGCCCCGTGAGCGTCTCGTAGAGCACCACCGAGAACGCCCAGACGTCGGTCTGCCCGTCGACGTCGGTGATGCCGCGGGCCTGCTCGGGCGACATGTAGTCGGGGCTGCCGAGCACCGTGCCCGCCTTGGTCACGTCGCCGCCCGCGGTCTCGCTCCACACCTTGGCGATGCCGAAGTCGACGATCTTGGGGGTGACGTCGCCGCGATCGTTCTTCACGAGGAAGATGTTCTCGGGCTTGAGATCGCGGTGGACGATCCTGCGGTCGTGCGCCGCGGCGAGGGCGCTCGCGATCGGCAGCAGGATGCGGAGCGCGGCCGCGGGCGAGAAGCGCTTCCGGCGCTCGATCGCCTCGACCAGCTGCTCGCCGCGGAGGACCTCCATCACGATGTACGGATCGCGGTGGTCGGACTCTCCGAAGTCGAGCACCCGGACGATCGAGGGGTGATCGATGCGCGCCGCGGCGCGCGCCTCCTGCTGGAGGCGCAGCGTCGCCTCGGTCGAGGTGACCTCGCGTCGGATGAACTTGAGCGCGACGTCGATGTTCAGCACGTCGTTGTGCGCGAGCCACACCATCCCCATGCCGCCTTCGCCGAGGACGTAGCGCAGCCGGTACTTGCCGCCGATCACGTCGCCCTCGCGGTAGATGCGCCGCGTCGACCGCCCCGGCCCGGGCGACGGCGCGCCGATCTGCCGGAGCGACGACAGGAGCGATGGATCGAGCGACTCCGGATCGAGCGACTCCGGGTCGCCCGCGTCGGGAGCGCTGCCGCGCGGGAAGGCCGCGGACGACGACGGGCGGCTCACGCCATCAGCCCGCAGCGTCGATCCCGTCGAGGGTGCGGGCGCGGAGGTTGAGCGCGGCGACATGGAGCGAGGGTATTCTAACTTTGCCGGTCTCCTACAGCCATGGTCTCGCGCGGCCGTGCGCGCGCAGCGAGCGCGCGCACGCCGCAGGAGCGCTCGGTCAGCGCGCGCGGCGCGCGCCCTCGCCGGGAGCGCACACCTCGTGCGATGTGCGCCGAACGGCGACAGGGCGGTGGCCGGTCTTGTGCTCCACGAGGATTTTTACCCGCGGGCCGATGCGCACCGTGAGCGGGCCGACGTGCTCGTGCACGTCCCCATCGCACACGTAGCGGACCACACCGGAGCGCGCCTCGAGCACCGCGCGCTGCGCGATCTTCTCGAACGTGCACGCCTCGCCCATCGGCTGCGCTCGCCAGATGTCGCGCAGCTTCCGCACGAAGCCGAGCGCGGAGGTGTGGATGCCCAGCATGTGGAAGCTCTCGGGGCGCTCGTCGTAGCGGTGGAACGGGCGGAACCCGAGGCCGATCTGGTCGACGGTGCCGGCGGCGACGGCGAGGTAGTCGCGGTCCGGGAAGGCCGAGCCGTCGTCGAAGTGGACGCGGCCCTCCCAGCGCGCGGCGACCTGGGTGTCGGTCTTGAGGAGCACGGCGGCGCTCGCGCGGGCGAGGACCTTCGCGGCCCAGATCGCGCTCCGCTCCTCGCTGCGGTTGTACTCGGCGATGAACCCGTGGACGCAGCCGGTGCCGAAGATGAAGCCGTAGTGGGCGCCGATCCGCATCACGTGGCGCTCGACCGAGCGCAGCGGATGCCGGCCGCGGTCGGTGTAGCGCGCGATGAGCCCGGCGAGCAGGCCGTCGGGGCGCCCGCGGGGGACGCCGACGGCGTTGGCCACGGTGTTCATCGTCCCGCCGCGCAGGAACGCGATCGGCGGCAGCGGCTCGTCCTCGTAGACGTCGAGGAAGCCCGTGATGGTGACGTGGTTCGTGCCGTCGCCCCCCGAGATGCCGAGCACGTCGATGGAGAGCTTCCTGAAGTCCTCCGCGATCCTGGCGAGGTCCTCGCGGGTGCGCGCGGTGCGGACGACGCCGTGGTCGCCGAGCGTGCGCGCGAGCCGGACGGCCGCGCGGGGGTCGCTCAGGTTCTGGCGCGAGCGGGGGTTGATGATGACGCCGATGCCGCCCATCTAGCGCCGGCCTTGCGGCGTCTTCCACCGCGGCTTGAGGTGGACCCGCACGACGTCCGCCATCAGGCCGAGGTGGGCGCAGTGGTCGGGCTTGTCGTCGCCGGTGTACCCGCGGACGTGGAAGTCGCCGCGGTCGAAGCGCTGGATCATGTCGAGGCCGAGCACGTCGCGGCGGGAGGAGCCGCGCGGCTTGCCCCGCAGCTGCTGCACGATGAAGTTCGCCGTCTCCGCGGTCGACGCGTAGCCGGGCGGCAGGATGGAGGAGTGGCTCATGAACATGAACGCCTCGCCCGCCGCGGCGCGCCGCGCGAACGCGATGAACGGCTCGATCTGCGCGACCTTGAGCTTGCGCTGGTGCTCGTCGGCGTACCCGGCGTGCAGCGAGTCGAGCAGCACGAGCGCGTCGACCCGCTTGCCGGCCGGCTGGCGCAGGATCTGCTCGACGGCGCCGTAGCCCGCGCTCCACGCCGAGAGGCCGAGCTTCCGGATGTAGACCTTCTTCTTGCCGGTCTTCTTCGCCACCGCGCGCTCGATGCTGTCGAGCAGGTTCTCGAAGACGTAGGGCGCCGAGAACGCGCTCGAGTACGCGCCCGAGCCGATGCCGAGATCGATCCCGACGAGGACGGCGCCGTCGGCCGTCTTCACGAACTCTTTCCGGAGCGCCTCGTGGCCGTGGAAGTGGATGAGGACGTCGAAGCCGCCGCGCTTCGTGACCCCGCCCTTGTGGGGCATGATCATCTGCCCCATCGAGGGCGCGCGGGACCACCGGTCGTAGACGCCCCAGCCCGGATCGGGCGTCATGCACGGGTTGATGTCGCCGCGGCGCTTCTTCGAGGGGGTGGCGCGGCTGCTGGTCGCCCCCGGCCGGTCGCGCCGCGGCGGGCTGCGATCGGCGCGCTGGCCGGCTTCCGGGGCTTCGCCGCCCGCGCCGGAGGGCGGGGCGCCGGCGCCGTCCGCCGCGGGCGCGCCGGCCTGGGGCGCGCCGTCTTCCTGGGGCGCGCCGTCTTCCTGGGCGGCGCCGGCCGGCGGGGCGGCCTGCGCGGCCGGCGGAGGCTCCGGGGGCGCGCCGGCGTTCGCGGCGGCCGGGTCCTGCGCCGCTGCAGGGGGCGCGGCGAGCCACCAGGTGGCGGCGAGCAGCGAGAGGAGCGCCCATCGCCCGGGGGGCCGGCGGGCCTGCAGAGGAGTTTTCATGTCGGGTGGGCCTCCATTCCATGGAACCGCGTGTGGATCGAGCGATCGGTGCTGGGGCGCCGCCGCGGCGCCGTCCGCCGCGACGGAGCGCGGGCGTCCGGCGGCGGCGCGGGCGGCGGGCGGGGCGCCCTGCCCGGGCGAGCGTCACCCCGGCGGCGGCTTGCCCTGGGGGAAGGCCGCGCCGGCGTCGGCGGCGGCGAGGATGCGCTCCTCGGCTTGCGAGGCGAGCTTCTCGACCGCCGCGGCGGCGTCGGCGGGGGGCAGCGAGCGGAGGAACTGGATGAACTCCGGCTCGAGGCCGGGCTTCACGCCGCTCAGGACGAGCACGATCGGGATGGCGGGCTTCTCGACCTCGGCGAGCTCGGTGGCGCGGGCGCGCCAGCGGCTCGCCCCGATGGCGAGGCGGAAGGCCCACTGCCCGCCGAGGCCGATGAGGAGGCCGGTCATGACGCCCGCGACGAAGAGGTCGGCGTCCTTCGGCGCGAGGAGCGCGGCGGAGAGCCCGCCGATGGCCGCGCCGATGACGATGCCGGGCTCGCCGCTGTTGTGCGCGGCCGCGGTCTTCAGGATCTCCACGGCCTGCATGCCCGGGCGCCCGCTGCGCACGGCGTCGCGCAGCGGCAGCAGCGTCGCGAGGCGGCGCATCGAGGCGGCGCGCACGCCCAGGTAGCTGATGAGCAGGGCGCAGACGGTCAGCCCCACGCCGACGCTCACCGCCACGCGCCGGGAGAAGACGCCCTGGGGGAGCGGCTCGCGGACCATCGCGGTGAGCGCGCGCTCCCGGTCGCGCTCGGCGTTCGCCTTGTAGGCGGCCTCGGCGTCCTTCGTGGCCTGGGCGACCTTGTCGGCGGGGATGTCGGCGAGGAGCGAGAGCAGCTGCTTCGCCGCCTCGAACTGCTCGGCCTCGGCGGTGCCGGGCGGCGTGATCGCGGCTGCCTTGACGATGGCGTCCCAGGCGGGGATCGCGCTCACGCGCGCCCCGAGGAGCGCCTCGGTCGCCTCGCGGCAGCCGGCGAGGGTCTTGACCTGCTTGTAGAGCGGCTGGGCGGAGGCCCAGGCGCCCTGCTTGTCCGGCTCCTTGGGCTTCGGCGGCGGCGTATTGCGCTGCGCGCGCGTCTTCGTGACCGGCGGTGGCGCCGGGGGCTCCTCGCCCGGGGCGGGCATGCGCGCGGATTTCGCGGCCTTCTTGAAGAGGTCGATCTCGACGATGAGCTTCTCGCCGGCGAGGGCGCACGCGCGCGCGGGCGCGATGCGGGCCTCGGACTCGTCGGCCTGCCGCCGCGCGGCCGGATCGGGGACGAGCCTGCCCTCCACGGTCACGAGGCGGAGGACCGCCACGGCGATGCACAGCACGAGGATGGCCGAGGCGATGAAGGTGGCGCGGACCTCCTCGCGCCGGGTGTACTCGTTCACGCTCGCTCCCTCGGAAGTACCGGAGATGGGCAGGTCGGCGCGAGGGCCGTGCGCGCCGGGGCGGCCGCGCGGCCGTCCGGGCACGCGGCGCCACGATCGGCGTCGCGGCCGTTACGGCAGGGGGACACCGAGGGAGCGCGAGCCCGTCGCATGCAGTTCACCGTTAAACCAGATGCCGGACCGATACCACAGCGTCGCTCGCAATGGAGTCCGCTGCTTCCCTCGCGTCGGCGTCGGCGCGGTTCTGCGCGGCGCGCACGGTGCTGCGCGGTGGTCTGCGCCCCCGAGCGCCCTGGAACTTGCTCCGCCCCGGGGCGCTTCGTGTAAGGGTGCCGAGAAGGCGTGGAGGCTGCCGTCACATCCCACAAGTCCGTCGAGCCCGCTGCCCCGGCGCGCACCGCTCTGTCCGATCAGGGCGCGGAGGCCGCGAGGCGCGGCGCCCCCGCGGGAGCGTCCGGCGCGGCGGCGGTGTCCGGCGCGGCGGCGGAGCGGGCGGCGAGCCGGGGTCTGTGGATCTCGTCGACCTACTTCGCCGAGGGCTTGCCCTACGCGATCGCGCATAAGGTGGCGGGGGAGTTCTTCACGGCGGCGGGGGCGAGCCTCCAGATCATCGGCCTCGTGTCGCTCTACGGGCTCCCGTGGAACCTCAAGTTCCTCTGGAGCCCGCTGGTCGATCTCCACGGCAGCGCACGGCGCTGGCTCGTGGGGGCCGAGGTCGCGCTCGCGGTGATCCTCCTCGGCCTCGCGGCGACGGCGGACAGCGGCGCGCTCGGGCTCGTCGCGGCGCTGTTCGGGCTGGTCGCCGTCGCGGCGGCGACGCACGACATCGCGGTCGACGGCTTCTACCTGCAGGCGCTCGACAAGGACGCGCAGGCGGCGTTCTCGGGGCTGCGGGTCGGGGCGTACCGGCTGGCGCTGCTCGCGGGCGCGCTCCTTGTCGCGTTCGCGGGCTGGGCGTCCTTCGGCGCGTCGTTCGCCGTCGCGGCGGCCGCGCTCGCGCTGCTCGCGGGCGCGCACGCCGTGGGATTGCCGCGCCCCGCGGTAGCGCCCGCGCCCGGCGCCCCGGCGGCGGGCGCCCCGGCGGCGTCCGGAGCTGCCGCGGCGTCCGGAGCTGCGGCCGCACCCGGGGTGGCGGCGCCGGGAGCCGCCGGGCTGCGGCGGTACGTCGAGCCGTTCCGTGCGTTCCTGCGCCAGCCCCGGATCGCGTCGAGCCTCGCGTTCATCCTCTGCTACCGGGCGGGGGACGCGCTCATGTTCGCGATGTCGTCGCCGCTGCTGAAGGACCTCGGCCTCGACACGGCGGCGCGCGGCAACGTGGCCGGCGTCGGCACGGTCGCCTCGATCGCCGGCTCGACGCTTGGCGGTGTGCTCATCAAGCGGTGGGGGCTCGCGCGCACGATCTTCCCCATCGCGCTCCTGCAGAGCCTGGCGATCCTGCTCTATGTGGCGCTCGCGTGGCTCAGGCCGGCGCTCCCGTGGATCGTCGCGCTCGTCACGCTCGAGCAGCTCGCCGCCGGGATCGGCACGGCGGTGCTCGTGGTGTTCCTGATGCGGCGCTGCGTGGACGGGTACAAGTCGTCGCACTTCGCGATCGGGTCGGCGCTGATGTCGGTCTCGGCGACGTTCGCCGGCAGCGTGAGCGGCTACCTCGCCGCCAGCGTGGGGTTCACGGCGTTCTTCGCGATCGCCTTCGCCGCGTCGATCCCGGGGGTCGTCCTGTCGCGCTGGGTGCCGCGGGAGTAGCTACTGGTCTCGACCGCCCAGACGGGGGTGCCGCACGTCGTCGGCCGCGCATCGAGCACCGGTCGTTCGGGAGGGAAGCCCACCTGCTCAGCGCCGCCGGCCGCGGAGGCCCGCGCTCACTCCGCGTCGGGGCCGAGCAACCAGGCCAGCAGGGCCTCGGTGTCCAGCTCGAACACGGCGGCAGCCGCTTGGGGATCGCCCAGCGTGCTCGCCCTGTTGGCCACGGCGGCTTGCTCCACGGCGCTCAGCTCACGGCGCAGCCGGCGCGCGAGCACGCCCCGCAGCATCTCCTCGATACCCTGCTTGCGTCCCTTCTCGATACCCTGCTCCACGCCCTTTTCGATACCCTGCTCGAACACCTCCCGCAGGGTTTCGCTCGCCAGGATCGATTGCTGATCCAGCTCCTGTACGCGCATCCTGATCTCCTTGTGCCAAGTGTGCCCCCAGGGGGCCAGCTCCGCCAGCACCTGCATCACGGCATACAGCTCCGCGCGCTGCTCGTCGCGAGGCTCGCGGCGGCGGATCTCCTCGACCACCTGCCGGATCGAGCCCTCCGTGGCGTCGACGGCGAGGGGCGTGAAGACGAGCCAGAACACGCCCGGTCGCGCCATCAGCTCGGCCACCTTGCGCTGGTAGACAGCCTCGATGCGGAAGCGCTGTCCGCAGAAGCGCTCGCTCTCGGGCCAGTTCGTGCGGAACTGCCCCTCGAGCGGCCACGGAGCCGCGCGCCCGCTGAGGAGGACGGCCACGCTCTCCACCGGGGGAATGGCGCCGTCGCCCCGGCCCGGGTCGACCGCGGCCCGGAGCGAGAGCACGAGCAGGACCGCGTACTCGAACATGCGGAGCGCGAGGTCATTGCCCGGCGCGACGATGAACTCCAGCTGCACCAGGCGCCGCTGACCGCCGCCGCGGAGCTCGAGGACCCGGTCGATCCTGCGCTCCAGCGCGGTCAGCTGCGTCTCGACCCACGAGACCGAGTCGACCGCAAATGCGAGCGTCAGACCCCGAGCGAGCTCGTCGCCGCAGCGCAGCGCGATGTGCCGCAAGGCGATGTCGTACTGACCCATTCCACCGATCTCCACGTGGGCGCACGCAGCGAGAGAGGCCGCTGCGCCCGGCTGCCCCAGCGCTCCACCTCGACCCTCGACCGGCCCTGTGCCGCCCGAGGTGCTCTCGTTGTGGATTCCGGGCAGGAGGCGCGGACGATCCGGAAATGAGACGAGAGGGCCCGCAAGGCCGCGGAGAGCAAGCCGATCGAGGACCGGCAAGGGGCGGCGCCGCCGCCCGCAGCGCCCGCGAGCCCGGCCGGCGCCCGGCCTTCGTGAGCCCGGCTGTCCCGCTCCCGAGCCGCGCTTTCCTTATCCCTTCCGCCGTGCGTCCGTTGTCCGTGACAACTTGACAACGGCACCCTCGCCGGCTGCATCTCGCCCTCGGTGCTCCCGGCCGCTTGCGTCCCGCCTGGGACCGGCGCAACCCTCGGGCTCATGCAGACCCGCGCGCGTCACCCGCCGCTCCCGCGCTCCACGGGGCCGATCCTGGCCGCCGTGGCCGCCGCCTTCTCTCTCTCCGGGCCGAAGGCCGCCCCGGCCGCGCCGCCCGAGGCCGCCGCTCCGAAGCCCGCGCCGGGAGCGCCGCCCGCCGCCTCTCCCGCGCCGAAGCTCGACGTCCCCTTCACCAAGTACGCCCTCGAGAACGGCCTCACCGTGATCCTGCACGAGGACCACGCGCTGCCGATGGTCGCCCTGAACCTCATGGTCAAGGTCGGCTCGCGGTTCGAGGAGCCGGGGCGCACCGGCTTCGCGCACCTGTTCGAGCACCTCATGTTCATGGGCACCCGCCGCGTCCCCACGAAGCAGTTCGACGCGTGGATGGAGGCCGAAGGCGGCTGGAACAACGCGTGGACCAGCGAGGACCGCACCGACTACCACGAGGTCGCGCCGGCCCATGCGCTGCCGCTCCTGCTGTGGCTCGAGGCCGACCGGTTCGCGTCGCTCGCCGACAGCATGGACATCGCCAAGCTCAACACGCAGCGCGACGTCGTGAGGAACGAGCGCCGCCAGACCAGCGAGAACGAGCCCTACGGCAAGGTCGAGCTCCTCCTGCCCTCGCTGATGTACCCGAAAGGGCACCCCTACCATCACCCGGTGATCGGCTCGCACGAGGACCTCCAGGCCGCGACGGTCGACGACGTGACCGCGTTCTTCCGGCGGTGGTACGTGCCGAACAACGTCTCGCTGGTCGTGGCCGGCGACTTCGATCCGCAGAAGGCGCGCGACACCATCGAGCGGTACTTCGGCGGCATCCCGGGGCGGCCGGTCCCCGAGGTGGCCGCGCCGCCGCCGGTGAAGCTGAGCGGCGTCGTGCGCCAGACGATCGAGGACAACGTGAACCTCCCCAAGGTGGTCATGGCCTGGCACAGCCCCGCGCGCTTCGCGCCGGGCGACGCCGAGCTCGATCTGCTCGCCACCGCGCTCGAGCAGGGAAAGGCGAGCCGCCTCTACAAGGCCCTCGTCTACGACAAGGCGCTCGCCCAGGAGGTGAGCGCCCAGCAGAGCTCCGGGGACCTCGGCTCGACGTTCACCGTCGAGGCGATCGCGCGGCCGGGCGTGCCGCTCGAGAAGCTCGAGGCCGCCATCGACGCCGAGCTCGCCCGCGTGCGCGACGAACACCTGAGCCGCGAGGAGCTCGACCGGGCCAAGAACCAGTACGAGACCGCCTTCGTGACGGCGCTCGAGTCGGTCGCCGGCCGGGCCTCGATGCTCAACCGGTACGAGACGTGGACGGGCCAGCCCGGGTTCGTGGAGCAGGATCTGAAGCGCTACCGCGACGCGACCGCGGCGTCGCTGCAGGCGACCGCGAAGAGCACGCTGGACCCGAACGCGCGGGTGATCGTGAGGGTCGTGCCGAAGGGCAGCGACGAGGCGAAGAAGGGCAGCGACGAGGCGAAGAAGGCGGTGACGAAATGAGAGCGAGGAACGCAGGCGCGCTGATCGCGCTGCTCGCCGCGGCCGTCGGCTGCGAGCCGAAGGCGCCGGCGCAGTCCCCGGCCCGGGCGGAGGCGCCGCAGAAGGCGCCCCCGGCCGCGGCCGCCCAGCCCGCGGACCCGCTCGGGCCCAAACCGGAGCTGCCCAAGCCGGAGCCGTTCACGCCGCCCGCGCCCGTGGTGCTCGACGGGCCGAACGGCATCAAGGTGTGGCTCCTCGAGCGCCACACGCTGCCGATCGTGGCGGTGTCCGTCGCCGTCGCGTCGGGGTCGGCGGACGATCCGAAGGGCGCCGCGGGCCTCGCCCACATCACGGCCGACATGCTCGACGAGGGCGCGGGGCAGCGCAGCGCGGTGGAGCTGTCCAGCGCGATCAACGATCTCGGCGCGACGCTCTCGGTCGGGGCGCGCGCCGACGGGAGCGTCGCGGCCCTCTCCGTGCTGAAGAAGAACTTCGACAAGGCGTTCTCGCTCCTCGCCGACGTCGTCGCGCGCCCGCGCTTCGAGGCGAAGGAGTGGAAGCGCGTCAGCGAGCTCTGGCAGAACGACCTCCGGAAGCGCGGCGACGACCCGACGCGGGTCTCGGCGCTGGTCTCGACGGCCGCGCTCTACGGGCCGGGCACGCCGTACGGGCACCCCGTCGAGGGCCTGCTCGCGGACGCAAAATCGATCGGGCTCCCGGCCGTCAAGGCGTTCTACAAGGCGGCGTGGCGCCCCGATCGCGCGGTGATCTCCGTGGTCGGCGACATCACCCGGGACGAGGTGATGCAGGCGATCGCGCGCGACCTCGGCGCGTGGTCCGGCAAGGGCGCGCCCGCCGGCGCCGCGCCGACCGACAAGGGCGCGCCGGCCGCGCCCGCCGCGGCCCCGGCCTGGAAGCCGCCGCGCCTCGTGCTCGTCGACCGCCCGGGGGCGCCGCAGTCGGTGATCGCGGTCGTGCGGGAGGGGGTCGCCGCGAGCGATCCGCGGCGGCCGCTGCTCCAGCTGATCAACACCGCGCTCGGCGGCTCGTTCACGTCGCGCCTGAACCAGAACCTGCGCGAGGATCACGGCTGGTCCTACGGGGCCGCGTCGGCGTTCAGCGAGACGAAGCGGCCGGGCGCCTTCGTCGCGCGGGCGTCCGTGGTCACCGAGGCGACCGGACCCGCCCTGAAGGAGATGCTCGGCGAGCTTGCCAAGATGGCAGACTCCGGGCTGACCCGGGACGAGCTGGCGAAGGTGCAGGCGCACGACCGCGCGGACCTCGTCTCCGCCTACGAGACGGTGAACCGCACCGCGCTGCGCCTCGGGACGCTGGCGCGGCTCTCGCTGCCGGAGACGTTCGACAGCGCCGCGAGCCAGGCGCGGCAGCAGGCGACGCTCGCCGGCCTCGCGGAGCTGGCGAGGGCGGTGGATCCGAAGGGGGCGACCCTCGTGCTCGTCGGCCCGCGGCAGGAGATCTTGCCGCAGCTCCAGGCGATCGGCCTCGGCGAGCCGGAGGCGTGGGACGTCGAGGGGCAGCCGATCCAGCCGAAGAAGGCGCCCTGAGCGGCCCGCGTCCCCGCTGCCCGCGCTCCTCCCGCCGCGCGGGCAGCGGGAGGAGCGGCGCCGTCCCCGCGCGCTCTGCGGGGCGAGGTCGGCGCCCGCGTCCTCAGGGCGAGGTCGGCTGGAAATCGATCGGGTTCGTCGGCGCGCCCTCGTGCAGGACGCCGTCGCCGAACCAGTAGACGTAGCGAGGCTCCTGGGCGCCGTCGAGGTACGCCTCCAGCCGGACGATGGCGCCCTCGGTCGTGGTGAACGTCATCGCGTCGATGTCCGAGCCGGTCTCGGCGTGGAGGTACGCGATGCCGTCGTCGGCGAGGCGCGTCGCGTCCGTCTTCTCGAGGTCGGTCCCCACGATGTCGAACAGCTCGGACGACGTGTCCACCGAGGCGTAGAGATCGAAGCTGCAGACGAC
Source organism: Sorangium sp. So ce836 (assembly GCF_028553905.1). Lineage (NCBI taxonomy): Bacteria > Pseudomonadati > Myxococcota > Polyangiales > Polyangiaceae > Sorangium > Sorangium sp. So ce836. The sequence goes on from NZ_CP102233.1 coordinate 3,473,387, forward strand.
CTTGGAGCGGTTCGTGTCGCAGGTCGTCCAGAGCCGCCACGTCCCGCCGGCCGCATACTCGACGAAGATGCCGACCCCCTCGCCCGGCTCGCTGCTCAGGGCGGCGTCCGTGTCGATGGCGACGAGCCTCGGCTCGTCCGCGGGCGGGGGAGGCTGGTTGTCGTGGTCGTCCTCCCAGCCGTCCCCATCGTCGTGCTGGTGGTCCCGGTGGTGGCCGTCCTCGTCGACGATGATGCAGCCGGACGAAGCCAGGGGCGCGGCGACGAGAAGGAACGACCACAGCCCCAGTGAACGAAGCTTCACGAAGTCAGCGGAAAACGTCATCGCATCTGCTCCTGCCCGTGGACGTCGCAAGACGTGGACCAATCGCTATCTCGACCGCGGACGCGCCGGCGGCGCCGGCGCCGCCCGCCCCGGAGCCGAGCCCGACGGGAGGTGGATCCTGGGCCGCGGGGCCCGCGGCGCGCTCGGGAGGGCGTGCGGCCTCGCGACCGGCGCGCTCAGCTGCGGCGCCGGCGTCGGCGCCGGCGCCGACCGCTGCGGGACGGCGCGCGGCGCGGACGGCGTGGCGTCGACGCGCGGCGCGGGCGGCGCGGTGACGGTGCGCGGCGCGGGCGGCGCGGTGAAGACGCGCGGCGAGGGGGCGACGCGCGGCGCCGGGAGCGCGCGCGGCGTCGGGGCGGGCGCTTCCGACGGGGGCGCGACGGTCGCCCTCGAGGCGCGGTGCGGCGCGCCGGCGCGGGGCAGGGGGCCCGCGCCGGAGAAGCCCCGCCCCGGAAGGCCGGGCCTGGCGACGGAGGCCGGCGCGTCGCCGTCGTGCGACCTCGGGGTGCGCAGCGACGGCGACGCCCGCCGATCGCCCGACGGCGCCGGGGGCGCCGAGAAACGGCGCGACGACGGGGGCGCGAGGCGCGCGCTCGGCGTCGTGCTCTTGCGCGCATAGGCGAGGGCGCGGGGATCCGCCTTGCCGCGGACCTTCGGCGCAGCCGACGAGGGGACACGGGCCTCGGCGAGCGAGGGCGATGCGGGGCGGTAGCTGCCAGGACGAATGCCGTGGGACGGGCTGGAGGGCCCCCGCCTGCCGCCCGGGCGGACGTCGTCGCGCCCGGTCCTGCTCACGGTCGGCCGCGCCGGCCTGTAGGGGTGCGAATGCGCGGCGATGCGCCGGACGACCTCGCGATCCCGGACGACGTGCCGGTGCACGTGGTGGTGGAACACGTAGGTCGTCGGGCAGAAGACGTACGCCGCCGGGGGCACCGTCCACAGCGACACCGCGACGCCGCTGCTCCAGTAATAGGTGGGCGGCATCGGAGCCCAGCCGATGTAGCCGCCGTCGCCGACGCGCCAGACCACCCACGCCGGGGCATAGGAGCGCCCCGGGATCCACGCCCAGCCGTGGACGGGGATCCAGACCCAGCGGCCGTAGTGGAAGGGGATGTGACCCCACTCGTAATCGCTGACCCACAGCCACTCGCCGTCGTCGGTCAGCTCCCAGCGGCCCGCGGTCTGGTAGGGCGCGAAGCCCGGGCCGACCACGACCGCGGAAGGCACCCAGACCCGGCCGTAGCTCGGGTCGTCGATCCAGGTGCCGTACGGGGCGAGCGGCTCCTGGAACTCGATCACGGCGCTCGGGTCGGTGTCCTCGTAGTACTCGTCCACCGCGAGCTCGGCGCTCACGCCGACTTCGGCCTGGACCGGCTGGGTCTCGGCGGGCCGTGAAGCCGCGGTCTCACCGGCGGCGCGGGGCTCGTCGGTCGTGTAGCCCTGCGGCAGGCCCTGGGCGGCGGCGCTCGACGGCGCGGCGACGAGCGCGGCGAGCAGCGACAGCGCGCCTGCGAGCCGGCGGAGCCGGGCCCTGGTGATGCCCGACGCCGCAGGCGCAGGGCGCTTCGGGGGAGCGGGGGGGAGAGGCATCGGGTGCATGATGGGTCCTTCTCGAGGGGGATGCCAGGAAGAGGTCGGGCTGGCCTCGGGCGTCCTCGGGTCTCTTCAGACGTCCTCGCGCGCCGGAACAGTCACCGCGCGCTGCAAGCTTCGTTCCGGAGCTCGGCCCGCGCGCCGTCGATCAGCGCGGCCCTTGCCTCAATCGAGGTCGCTGTCGTCGAGCGCCGGCGCCTCCTCGTCCGACGGCGGCGGCTCTCGCGAGGGCAGCGGCGGCGGCTTCGGCAGGAGCGACAGCCGCGCGTGCGCGTCGGCCAGCTTGCGATCGGCCTCGCGCAGGCGCCGGTTCAGCACCCGGATCACGGCGTCGGCGATCTCGGCCGTCTCCCGCACCGCCTCGTGGAAATCCTCGGCGGAGACCCGGAGCAGCTCCGTGTCCTCGGTGACCACGGCCGTCGAGCCCCGCGGCTCGCTGTCGAACAGCGACATCTCGCCGAAGACGTCGTTCGCGCCGAGCCGCGCGATCTCGCGGCCGTCCAGGGTGAGGCTCACCTCGCCCGAGATGATCGAGTAGAGCGCGCCGCCCGGCTCGCCCTGGCGGAAGATGACGTCGCCCCGGGCCAGCGAGATCACGAGCGAGCCGCGCGCCAGCGCGACGAGATCGTCGCCGGCCACGCGCGAGAACAGCGGGACACGCTGGAGGAACAGGACCTTCTCGATGGTGGTGTACATCTCGTCCTCGGGCTCGATGCCGGTGCCGCCGGTGACCGCCCAGTATCGTGCGTAACGGGCCACCGCGGGATCCTCATCGACCCGCAGCTCGGCGAGGCGCTCGGGGGCGCCGGCCGGCGACGTGACCGCGATCGCGATGGCGGCGGCCTCGCGGACGAGCGGGTCGGGATCCCAGGTCGCGGCGAGCGCGTCCGCGGCCGCGCCGGCGATGGCGCGCCGCGCGACGGCGTCGAGCGCGAGCGCGGCGCTGTAGGGCTCGCCGCGCACGAGCTCGCGGCGGATCCAGGCGACGGCGGCGGCCTCCGGCGGCATCGGCATCCGGGGGAACTCGCCCGAGAGCGCGAGCAGGCGCTCGACGAGGGAGACGAGGCGCTCGCGAAGCGGCCGGTCGAGGAGCGACTCCAGCACCTCGAACGCGTTGGCCCGCAGCGCCGGATCCGGGCCGAAGACGTGGGTGCGCACCAGGGCGACGACCTCGCGCGGGTAGGCGAGCTCGCACAGCCGGAGCACGCGGATGATCCCCTTGCGCAGCCGGCGGAGCAGGTGCTGATCGAGCAGCGGGCCCGCGACGCGGGGGCGCACCGCGATGTACGCCTCGCGCGCGCGGACGTGCTCGACCGTCTCGTCGTCGATGCAGGCGCGGATGCGCCGGAGGGGGGCCGGGGGCGCGCGCAGCGCGAGGCGCAGGCGCGAGGCCGACGCGAGCACCTTCTGGCGGAGGGCCTCGTTCGGGTGGTCGATCTGGGCGAGCAGCGCGTCGAGGGCGCCGTGGCTGGAGAGCCGCGCGAGCACCCGCGGGATCGCGAGCCGCGCGCCGCGCGGGGTGCTGTCGTCGTCGAGGCGCGCCGCGAGCTCGGGGATGGCGGCGTCGCCGAGCGCCTCGATGGCCCGGGCCGCGGCCGGCGCGAGGGCGCGCTCGGCGAGGGCGTCCGCGAGCAGCGGGAGCAGGCGCGGATCGGCGACGCTCGACGAGGAGCGCACGGCCTCGCGGCGCACCGCGGGGTCGGGGTCGCCGATGAGCCGCGCGAGCGCGCGCTGGAGCGACGCGTGGCCGACCATGCCGAGGATGCGGGCGGCGGCGACGCGGTCGCGCGGGGAGGGGCTCTCGAGCAGCGCGCGCAGCCGCGGCGCGCCCTCGAGCATGCCGTCGAGGCCGCAGTGGCGCAGGAGCGCGGCGATCGCGGCGGCCCGGAGCTCGTCGTCGCCGGGCGCGCCGGGGGAGGCGCCGCGCGGCGCGTCGCTCTCCCGCGCGAGCGCGAGCAGCTCGTCGTGGGCGTCCTCCCGCAGCAGCGCCGCGAGGGCGTCGACCGCGGCGACGCGGACCGCGGTGTTCCGGTCGCGGATCGCCGCGCGCGCGATCTCGGCGCCCTCTTCGTGATCGAGCTCCGCCGCGAGGCGCACCGCGAGCGCGCGCACCCTGGCCGAGCCGTGGCGCGCGAGCGCGGGCACGGCCTCGCGGACGAGGGCGGGGTCGAGCTGGCGGAGCTGATCGATGGCGAAGAGCACCTGCGTCATGGCGCGGCTGTAGAGCGCCTCCTTGAGGATCGCGCGCGTCTGCGGGCCGTAGGCGACGCTGTCCGGCCCGAGCTGGCGGCGCATCAAGGTCCTGCGCATGGCGTCGAAGTAGCCGCGCCGCACGAGCGGGATGAGGGCGATGGTGGCGACGCAGAGCGGGAGGCAGTAGAGGCCGAGGCGCGCGGCCTCCTCGACGAGCGCGGGGCCGGTGGCGGCGGTGGGCGCCATGGCGAGCAGGACCAGCGCGCCGAGGCCGTAGCCGAGGGGCTTGGCGATCGCGGAGACGAGCGTCCGCACCCGCTCCCGGAGCGCCGGCGGGAACGGGAAGAAGAGCAGCTGCATCGTCGCGTCGTAGATCGTGAACTGGAGCGCGTTGTCGCTCAGCTTCATGATGGAGGCGAAGGCGAGCGAGGGGATCGCGACCAGCGCGGCGGTGCTGGCGGTGAACGCGGCGGGCATGGCGAGCAGCCCGCCGAGCACGCCGTGACGGCGGAGGACCGCCGGCGTCGCGCCGAGCTGCACGAGCAGGCCGAGCAGGCCGACGGCGCCGTAGAGGTGCGCCATGAACCGGGCGAGATCGTCGCGGTCGGGGTAGGCGGTGAGGGCGATCGCCTTGAACTGGTAGTCGCCGACCGTGAGCACGGTGAAGAGGAGGAGCGTCAGGAGCGCGATGGTGAGGGCGTAGCGCGATCGCCACACTTCCATGCGGGGGAGGCGGGCCTGGATGAGCTCGTCGTCGCCGGACGGGGGCCGCTCCAGCGGGTGCCGCCGCGCGAGCGCCGTGGTGAGCGAGGCCATGCCGAGCAGGGCGGCGATGAGCACGAACAGCAGGTTCTCGGTGCCGATCCACGTCACGACGAGGCCGGTCCCGAAGCCGCAGGCGACGGTGCCGACGACGCGGCCGCTGCCGATCAGGCCGAAGAGGCGCTTGGCGCTGCGCGCGTCGTGCAGGTCCTGGGCGACGGCCCAGACGAGGACGGCGGTGAAGTTCGCGATGATCTCGGACCAGATGTAGAAGACGAGGATCGCGGCGCGCACCTCCTGGCCGATGAGCACGCGCAGGAGCGCGAACGTGATCGCGCCGAACAGGGCGAAGGCGACGCACAGGCGGGCGCGCGGGAGGCGGCGGGCGACGCGGTCGTAGGCGAGCGCCGCGACCGCGGAGGCGGCGCCGTACACGATCCACATCGGCGCGATCCAGGTGACGGGGAACCTGGTGAGGAAGAGCGCGTCGCGCGCCGAGCGGCCGACCACGAAGATGAGGGCGGCGAGGAAGAGCAGGCAGAAGAGCAGCGCGGACCGGTGCAGCTCGACGCGGGTGAGCGTGACGCCGAGGACGGCGGTGTCGGTGCTCGGCGGCGCGCCGCTCGGCGGCAGCCGGCTGGGCCGGTTCGACGCCGGGCGCACGGACGGGGCGGACCCGGGCGCAGGCGCGCCGTCCGGGCGCGCGCTCGGCTGCCCGGAGCGCAGCGTCTCCGGGGCGGCCGCGCGCCCCTTCGCGCTCGGCTGCGCGGGAGCGGCGTCGGTCGGGTCCACCCGCCCCAGGCTAGCCGAGCTCTCTCGAAGAGCGCGTGTTTCAGGCCACGCGGCGCGCCCGGCGTCGCGGCGCGGCGCGGCGGCCCGCTCGCCCCCGCGCGCCGCGGCGCCGCTGCCAACTTGTCAGGAAGGGACCGCGAGGGTGGCCAGCTCGTCATTTCGCGCGTCGCCGACGTGGGCATCGCGGCGCCCTCCGGCGGGGGCGGCCGAGGGGGCCGCCGGTGCTTCCGAGCGCGGCGGACGCGGTCTTCGGAGGGGCTCCGACTCGGGCAGAGGCGCGGCTTCCCTGCTGCTTCCCTGCTGCGCGGAGGGCTGTGCGAGGCATTTGCGGCGTGGTACGAGCTGTGCTGAAAGGACCCGCCCATGGACACGACAAGGACTCTCGTGCGGCCCTGGCCGCGAGGGCGGCGGCTCCCCCGGCTGTGCGCGGCGGCGCTCGCGGCGGCGGCGCTCGCCGGAGCCGCGCGCCGGGCCGAGGCGACGGTGACCATCAGCACCGACGTGGACCGCACCGGGGACAGGCGCCCGGACGCGGAGAACCCGCTCTGGATCAGCCGCGAGGACTGCCTGACGGACAACGATCTGCGCTTCACGGTCACGCTGACCGGCTTCTCGACCAGTCAGACGCTCGAGGTCTGGGTCAGCGAGTCGCAGGACTGCACGCTCTACTCGAACCGCGACACGGGCACGCGATGCCGGCGGATCAAGGCCGTGTCGCCCCTCGACGACACGATGGAGATCGAGCTGTCGGCCAAGGAGATCGCGGCGGCCCTCGGCGCCGAGGGGTGCGAGGGCACGAGGTCCAGCACCGGCGCGGTGTCGGTCACCATGTACTTCATGCGGCTCGAGTCGCTGGACCAGGACGGGCCGGATCACGCGAAGTGGGAGAGCACCAAGATGGATCTCCAGGGGCCGAAGCCGCCGACGGAGGTCGAGGCGCACCCCGGCGATGGTCGTCTCCTCATCGACTTCAAGCAGAACGAGGACGAGGACGTGGAGGGGTACTATCTCTACTGCGACGGAGGGGGGCAATCCTCGCCCGGCGCGGGCGGGGCGGGGGCCGGCGGAGGCGACGACGGCGCGGGGGCGGCCGGCGGCGCGGGGGCGGCCGGCGGCGGGAGCGGGGGCGGAGCGACGGGAGCCGGCAGCTCCGGATGCCAGGCGTCGCGCCTGGTCCCCGGGGAGGTCCCGGAGAGCGCGTTGCGCTGTGGCAAGGTGGGGAAGGCCAACCGTGGCGAGGCGATGAAGTTCGACAACGGGGAGGCGATCGCCAACGGCAAGCCGTACGTCGTCGGCGTCTCGGCCTATGACCTCGTGGGCAACGCCGGCCCGCTGTCGGAGCTGTCCTGCGCGACGCCGGTCGACGTCGACGGGTTCTTCGAGAAGTACCGGGACGCCGGCGGGCAGGCCGGCGGGGGGTTCTGCAGCGTCGGGGGGCCGATCGGGGCCGGCCGGTGGGTGTCGGCGCCGCTCGGCGTGCTCGTGGCCGGCGCGGCGCTCGGCCTGTGGCGCCGGGGCCGCCGGCTTCGCGCGCGTTCCATCACGCAGGAGAGCCAATGAACCGTCATCTCCGTCATCTTGCGGCGGCGTGCCTCGCCGGCACCGCGGCGCTCCTCGTCGTCTCCGCGGCCGGCGCGCAGACGAGCCGGAGCGACTGGCGGCAGCACGATCGGGGGAGGATCCTGAGCGAGGAGCGCTATGCCTCGCCTCAGAGCTTCGCGTTCGAGCTCCGCTTCGCCCCGTACTCGCCGGAGGTCGACGAGGAGTTCTCCGGCGCGGGTCCTTACGAGGGGACCTTCGGCGACGGCGCGCGGTTCTATTTCGGGATGGAGCTCGACTGGCTGCCGCTCCGGATCCCGTACGTCGGCGCGATCGGCCCGGGGCTCGGCTGGGGGTACACGTCGGCGTCGGCGAAGGCGTTCGAGGCGGGCAGCGACACGAGGGCCGAGGCGGAGGAGACCTCGTTCACCGTCATGCCGATGCACCTGTCGGCGGTTCTCCGCGGCGACGAGCTGATGCGCCGGACGGGCATTCCGATCGTCCCCTACGCGAAGGCGGGCCTCGGCATGGGCCTCTGGTACACGTCGTCCGGCCCTGGGACGGCGGTGGTCGATGGGGTCCGCGGCGAGGGCATCACCTGGGGCACGCACCTCGCGCTCGGCGCGATGCTCGCGCTCAACTGGATGGATCGCCGCGCGTCGTCGCAGCTCGATGAGACGACGGGCATCAACCACACCTACTTTTTCGGCGAGTGGATGTACGCGAACCTCGACGGGCTCGGCTCGAGCTCGCAGATGCACGTCGGCACCTCGACGTGGGTCCTGGGGCTGGCCCTCGATATGTGAGACGCCGCGCCCGGCGCTTCCGCGGGGGAGCCGCGGCGCCGGGCGCTCAGGAGAGCGCGTCACCGAGCGCCCGTGGGCGGGCGCGCGGCGGCGGGCGCTCGCTCAGGGCGCGCCGTCGTCGAGCGGCGTGGCGCCGTCGTCCTCCTCGATCACCGTCGTTCCCCGGGGCCGGGTCGTGGCCGGGCGGCGCGGGGGGCTGTCGCTCTCGAGGGCCTTGACGGTCTGCGGAGAGGGAGGCCCGAAGATGGGCACCACGAGCTCGCGCGCGGTGCCCTCGCGCTCGTAGGCGATCTTGAGCTCGCTCGCGCTGGCCAGGGTGCGATAGGCCGCGAACAGGTCGTCCGGGCGCTCGAGCGTCGTGCCGTTCACCTGGGTCACGACGTCGCCGGGCTTGAGCTCGATGGCGCTCCAGTCCGCGGGTAGCGCGAGGATCTTCCAGCCGATGAACGCGCCGGCCCGGACGACCTCCTCGACCGGGACGCGCCGCAGGATCCAGGGCGGGCCTTGCTGCAGCACCCGGTCGACGTCGGCGCGGGCGAGCTGCCCGGCGGGCGCCGCCTGCTTGGCCGGGGCTGCGCTCTGCGCCTGCTTGGCCGGGGCCGCGGCCGGAGCGGCCGCCTGCTGCCCGCCGCACCCCGCGAGGACGGACAAGGAGAGACATGCGCCGAGCATGAGCCTTCCGCGCGTCGACATCGGCGGGACTATGCGCGGGAGGCCCGAGGGGGCCAAGTAAGCTGCAGGCGCGACGGGGACGATGAGAGCGGGCGGCAGAGCAGGCGAGCGCTCTGGCAAGGGGCTCGTCGGGATCGCGACAGGGGATGGGATCGTCGGAGAGGGTCGGGGAGGCGGGATTTGAACCCGCGACAACGAGCACCCAAAGCTCGTGCACTACCGGACTGTGCGACTCCCCGGGCGGAACGTCCGCGAGCGGGACCATAGACGAGGTGTGTTGCCGGGGCAAGCCAGCTCGCTCGGGCGCTCGGGCCGGCGGGGGCGCGTGACGCGCGGGTTTCGTGCGGTTTTTCGGTGCGGCGCCGCGAGAAAGGCGCTGAGATGACGGGGCTGCATGGGTGAGACGCTGCCGTCGCTGTCGGTCCATCACCTGGCCGTGGTCGTGCGCGAACTGGAGCGGGCGGAGGCGTTCTATGCGGGCGTCCTCGGGCTGCCGGTGGTGCGGCGCTGGACGGACGAGGCCGGAGCGCCACGGTCGGTGTGGCTCGGGCTCGGGGGCGGCGCCTTCCTGGCCGTGGAGCGGGCGGCGGTCGCCGGGCCGACGCGCTCGGACGAGGCGCCGGGCTGGCACTGCGTCGCGCTGGGGATCGCCCCGTCCGAGCGCGAGGCGTGGCGCCGCCGGCTGGCCGCGGCGGGCGTGGCCGTCGAGCGGGAGAGCGCCTACACGATGTACGCGCGCGATCCCGAGGGGAACCTGGTGGCGCTCAGCCACTACCCGGAGCCGCAGGTGCCGCGGCTGGACGCGGGCTGATCGCGTGCCGGCGGCGTGCGGCGTGCCTGTGCGGAACGGGGGGGCCGACGCGCAGGGAGCGGCGTGGCGAGCGGCCGGCGCGGGGAGCCGAGGGGGCCATGGGGTCACGCGACGCGGGCGGCGTGGCGCGCAGGCGCAGGCGCAGGCGCAGGGGCAGGGGCAGGGGCAGTGCGCGCGGAGCGCGGGGATGAGAAGATGGAAGGTCGGGCGGCGAGCCAGCCTGCTGGAAGCTGCTCGAGGGCAAGCGCGTCGAAGGGGAACGAACGAGCCGGAGGTTTCAAGATGCCGCGTTCAACGTCCGATTCCGTGTCGCCTGATGCTCCTGTGTCGCTCGTGCTCCCCTTCGGGGCGATCGGGCTCGTGGGCGGCTGGCTCACCGCAGACAGCTTCCATCTCCCGGACCGCTCGCTCCATTACCTGCTCGCGGGCGTGACGCCGGTCGTCGCGGGGCTCCTGGGCCACTACCTGACGAGCCGGATCGGAGGCGTGGGGAGCGCCGGCGCGGCGGCGCCGGGCGCGGGCGCGGGGTGGGCGGACGGACTGGGGTGGGCGGACGGACCGGGGTGGGCGGACGGACCGGGGTGGGCGGACGGACCGGGGCGGTGGACCCGGCGGGGGCCGATCGTGGCGAGCCTGCTCGCGCTGTGGGCCATCGTGGTGGCCGGCGTCGTCAACGGCATGACCGTCGGGCTCGTGCTGGGGCCGGCGGGGATGATCGTCGGCGCGCCGTTCGGCGCCGTGTTCTCGCTGCCGTTCGTTCCGGCGCTCGCGGTGGTGCTGCTCGCGGCGAACCGCGTCGGGAGGGCGCGCGCAGGCTCGATCGTGGCGCAGGCGGATCGGCGCGCGGTGTGGTCGGCGACGGCGGCGGTGATCGCGGCGGCGGCGCTGGCAGTGCCGGCGCTCTTCGGGAGGCCGGCGGCGCCCGAGGTGGGGCGCGCGGTGGCGGCGGTCGGGCTCGCGGTGGCAGCGGCGGTGTTCGTGGTCGACGCCGTGGCTCTGGCGAAGGTGCTGACGCTGCGGCTGCCGCGGAGGCTAGTCGGGGCGGAGGAGGCGAGAGAGGGCGGGGCGGGGATTGGGGTGGGGGCGGGGGAGAGGGTCGACTTCGGCCTCGGGGACGAGGTGCGGGTCGAGGTGGTGCGGCCGACCCACGCCTACCGGGGGGCGCCGCAGATCGCCCGGGTGGTGCGGGGGAGCCGAGAGCGCGCGACGGGGGCGCTGCGGGCAGGGCTGGCGCGGGGTGGGATCGCGCTGGCGATCGGGGCGGCGCTCTGGGGAGGGCCGTGGACGTGAGCGAGGGGCGGGGAGGTCGGGGAGGGGAGGACGGCGGACGAGCGGCGGGACGGGGCGGAGAGGAAGCGGAAGGGCGGACTGAACGGCGAGGCGGCTGGGGATCGGGCTTGAAACACGAGGCGAGGTGTGCCAGGGTCCCGCCCCCGTAGCGGCTGTTGCCCCTGCCCCCGTAGCTCAGTGGATAGAGCAGCGGTTTCCTAAACCGAAGGTCGCAAGTTCAATTCTTGCCGGGGGTGCCCTGTGATTTCGGGCACTTGCGAGAGCGGGCTCAGGCGTCGTGGGCAGACTGTGGGCAGATCGCTCTGCCCATGAACCGGACGCCTGATGGGTCTCCCTGGCCGCCGCGTCCAAGGCCGAGTCCGCCAGGTGGGCGTAGCGCTGGGTGACGCTGATGTCCGAGTGGCCGAGGAGCTCCTTGACCTCCTCCAGCGTCCAGCGGCGTCCACGCCAGCCCGCGATGAGGGAGGACGCGCAGGTGTGCCTGAGGTCGTGCCAGCGGACCGGCCGCCGGTCGTGGCGTTCCTCCGCGACGATGCCCGCGGCGGTGAGGTGCTTCTTCCAGTGGCGCGGAGCCTTCGCTGCCTGCCGGCGCTCTCCCCGCGGGCTCGGCCAGAGCAGGCCGTGGGAGTTCTTCTTCCGGGGGTCAGCCAGGCGGGCCACCTGCCGCTGGGTCGCCTCCAGCGCGAGGCCGAACAGCGGGACGCGACGGATCTTGCCGCTCTTCGTCGACTTGTCCTTCTTGCCGAACCGGATCACGACATACGGCCGCGCCACCTGAAGGTGTACGTCCCGGAGCTCAAGGTTCCACTGTTCCGATTCGCGAACACCGGTCCACAAGGCGAACGCCGCGAGGTCGCGATCTTCCTCCGGGATGTCCTGGCAGGACAGCAGCCGCTCCTGCTCCTCAGGCATGAGGTACGTCCACGGGTCGAACGTCCTGCGGTCCTTTCTCTTGGCGCGCGGTAGGTGGACCTCCTGCGCCGGGTTCTCACGGATGAGCTCGCGCTCGACGGCTGCCGCCAGACAGCAGCGGAGCAGGTTGAGCGTGTTCTTGATCGTCTGCTTGCCGAGCCGGCGTTTCGGCGCGTTGCGGTACCCTCGGCCCGGCGCGGCGCTCTTTCGGAGCATCTCTGCGAGCCAATCGCGCACGTGCACCGGACGGATCGAGGCGAGCGGCCAATCGATGAAGGCGGCCGTTTCGATGTGCCTGCGCCAGCGGCTGCGGTCGCTCGTGATGTCCTCGACGCCAGAGATCTCTCGGTCGTCCATCCACCGGGCGCCCCAGCCGCGCAGCGTGTTTGCCTGCTCGTGGACCAGGTTGCGCTCGGCGATCTCAGCCAGTGCGGCGTCTAGAAGGGCCTCCGCTGCCTCGTACGTGGCGCAAGGCTCAAGGCGCCCGCGCCCGACGCTGATCGGTAGGCGCGGGCTCCAGCGGCCATCGCGTAGGAGGTCGATCGTCCCCGTGCCACGGCGGCGTCGGCGAGGATTTGAGGGCGCGCTCTGGTCACTCATGGTCTGCGGACTCCGAGGCGGTCGAGCTGTGCCCGGGCGCGCGCCCGGGTGAGATCGTCGGGAGGTTCTACGGGGCGACGAGGAGGGGCCCGCCAAGGGGGCGCCGGCGGCGCGTTGCTGTCCGCGAAGTTGTCGCCCTCGACGAGGGCGTTGGCGAGCTCGCGGTGGAGCTCCGCGAGCTGCCGGTGGAGCTCGACAACGCGCCGGGGGCTCATGGGGCGACAGCTCCTTCGATGCCCTGGCGTTCGACGTGGGTCCGCCGGCCTCCACGCCGGAGCTGCTACGCTGCGGGTCGTGTCCCTCTCGGTCGAAGAACTCCTCGAGGAGGCGATGAAGCTCCCCGAAAGCGAACGGCGCGTCCTCGCGCTACGGCCCTTGGAGAGCGTGGGCAACGAGCCGCCGGAGGAGGTCGAACGCGCATGGGCCGAGGAGGCCCGGAGGCGCCTCGACGACATCCGGGCGGGGCGCGCCGAGCCCGTCCCCTGGGAGGAAGCGCGCGGCCGCATCTTCACGCGCGGCTGACCCCGAGATCGAGCCAGGGGGTCATGGCCCGCGAAACCCAAGGCGGTTGAGCTGGGCTCGGGCGCGCGCCCGGGTGACATCGTCGGGAGGCACCACGGGCGCGACCACGAGGGGCCCGCCGGTTCGTCGGGTACGCTTCTTCGGCGCGGGGGCCGGCGGAGGCGGAAGGGGCGCCGGCTGCGCGTTGCTGTCAGCAGCGTCGTCGCCCTCGACGAGAGCGTCGGCGAGCTCGCGGTGGAGCTCCGCGAGCTGCAGGTGGAGCTCTGCAACGCGCCGAGCGTTCATGGCGCGACAGCTCCCTCGACGGCCTGGCGCTCGAGGTGCGGCCGGCGGCGTAGCTTCCGCGTCCTGACGTTGCGGCATCGCTTGCCCGGTGCAGCTCCGCACTTTGGGCAGGCCGCGTGCCGGATCGAGTCGTGCGTATGCTCCGCTGGGGCATGCTCCACCAGCGTGGTCTGGTGCTCCTGGGCCGCGACGTTGAGCGCGGGCTCGGGATCCGGCGCTGGCGTGCTGAGCCACAGCCCCGCGGGATACAGATCGTGATCGTCCTCGCTGCCGTTCTCCTGCTCCGCGTCGAGCTGCTCGGGGGCAACGTCGGCGTCGAGCTGCTCGGGGGCAACGTCGGCGTCGAGCTGCTCGGGGGCAACGTCGGCGTCGAGCTGCTCGGGGGCAACGTCGGCGTCGAGCTGCTCGGGGGCAACGTCGGCGTCGAGCTGCTCGGGGGCAACATCGGCGTCGAGCTGCTCGGGGACGGGCGCGCGGGGCGGCGCCGGGTCGAGCGCCAGTGCAAGTTGCTCCGGACGCGTCCGGACAGCCAGCGCGCCGGGCTCGCGTGACCACGCTGCGATCACCCGCGCCAGTTGAGCAGGCCAGCCACCGTGAGCACGGAGGCGCCGGCAGAGCTGCTCGACGGTCACGGGCCGTGCCAGGACCCCTTCCTTGCAGGCCACCCGGCACGGCGGTCCGTCCTCGGGGAGCCGGTTCACCAGCATCCCGAGCTCCCACAGCTCGTCGAAGCCGCGCTCCAACTCCTCGACGAAGGCGTGGCGCAGCTCCTTGAGGGTCAGTCCCTCCGGGCGCGCCTGGAGCAACTCCAGCACGAGCGCGGCGGCTGTCACGCCCCCTCCCCTGATGGCCGCGAGCCTCCGCAGGGCTCGTCGGGAAACATCTCTCGCCACACCCGCTCCCTGTCCTCCCAGTCCGCAACGGCGGCGATAGCCTCGCGCGCTATCCATCGTGTGTGCGTCTGCATTGCGCGCACGGTCGCGCGCATCGCCTCGAGCGCGCACCGCGCGCCTGTCTCGTCCGACACGCGGTAGAGCTCGACCAGGTGCACGAACGAGCGTAGCGCCCTGGCGTCTTGCCCGGTGAGGGGCGCTGTGCACCTGGGGCCGTAGTTTGCCCTCAGAAACCTGTAAACGCTGTCGCACACAGCCATGAAACTTCCTCCCTATGGGGCGTCGTGCGCGTCGTTGCACAACCACACTTCGCGCCCGTGCCTCCACTCCCAAACCCAACCCGACAGCAGCGCGGCCACGTAGCCACGCCACTCGACTGCGCGCCCGCAACGCGAGCAAGAGATCACGCGACGCGCCGGCTGGGCCCACGTGTCCGCGTAGGCCTTCCGCCCGGCGCGCCTATCACGCGAGCGGCGCGCGGCCTCTCGGTGCCACCACGCCAACTCACGCCTCTTCCTTCTCCGGCACAGCGGCAGCGAGCTGCGCCTCGACACGCAGCCCCTCGACCAGATCCGCCAGGTCGTTGAGCTCCCACGAATAGACCGGAGCGATGCGAATGCCGCGATCGAGCCGGCTTGCGGTGTCACGTAGTCGTTGCTCCCACTCCTTCGCGCGCTTCTCCAAGTGGCTCACGTTCGGCCTCCTCGCCGGAACGGCGGTGGCGCTGCGTTCGTCGACCCGGGCGCACACGGCGCACCGCCGTCCGCGCCTGGGTCGACCTGGCGTCGCTGCTCGAGCTCGAGGAGCCGCTCCGCCTCCTCGGCTGCCTGCACGTCCAGCGCGTCGAGCCCGCCGGGCACGAGCTGCCCGGTCTCGACCCACACGACCGCTGTAAGGAAGTACGCGTCACGGAGCCGCGCGACCGCGTAGGTGCGGAGCTCGGAACCGAGCCGGACGTCGACGAAGCAGGTCGAGAGGCGTGGACAAGACACGCCTGAACGATATAGTGTCAACTATATCGTGTCAACGATATATCTTTCCGGGCGCTCTACTTGGGCGGGGCCCCTCGGCGTGCGTCCGCCGGCTGGCTCACTGCTGAGCCCACGGCGAGGGTGGCACCGGTCACGCGGACGCCCCGCGCCCGCAGTCGAGCCGCCGCGTCCAGCCAGACCCGCGCGGCCTCTTCGGGCGCCTCGAGCTCGGCCACGAGGTGAGCCGCCTCCGTCAGAGCGCTCAGAACGCTGTGGGCATCGCCGATCGTGTGGCGTCCCGGCTGGAGCGCCCGCGTCAGCACGTCCTCGAGCATCCGCTGCGCCTCGGCCGAGCGCGAGCGCGAGGACGCCGCCGCTCCTTCGATGAAAGGCGGCGGCGCAGCATCCGGGGATGCCCCTCGCGTCCCGTTGGCATTGGCAGGGGCTCCGCCGCCCTCCTCGACGAGAGCCTGGAGCCTCGTGCGCTCCTCGGGCTTCAGCTTCAGGACGGTGGCGACCTGGCGGAGCTTCTCGCGCTCGGGGAGCGCTCCGTGCAGCTCCCAGTTGTTGACCGTGCTCCAGGACGCCTTCAGTTCCCGCGCTAGTTCCGCCTTGCTCACGCCGCGAGCCTCGCGGAGCTCCTGTAGGTACATCCCGAACGCGCTGCGCGCCATGTCCCAGCCTTGGGATCGCCGGCCTCGCGTGACAATCTGAAGTCGGCGACGATATATCGTTGAAACTATATCTTCGTCCGCGTATCATCCGCCGCATGAACGTGAAGCAGTTCCTTGAGGCGACGGGCATGAACATCCACAAGCTCTCTCAAGAGGCCGGCGTCGCGTACTCGACCCTCCACCCTCACGTCCGCAAGGGCAAGAAGCTCGGTGAGGCGACCGCCCGGAAGCTGGAGGCCTGGTCCAACGGGAGGATGAAGGCTGCTGAGATCCTGGAGCTCTCGGCCCCCGTCGACTCCGGGCGCAGGCCGTGAATCTCCTCGAGGTTGCTCTCTCCTACGCCGCCCGCGGGTGGCCGGTGCTGCCCGTTGCGTGGCCCGTCGCCACCGGCGACGCCGCCCGCTGCTGCTGCGAACGCTCCGCGTCCTGTGCAGGTTCCGCATGCCGGCGGATCGGGAAGCACCCAGCGGGCCGCCTCGTTCGGCGAGGCGTGCTCCAGGCGAGCACGGACCGGGGGGTCATCCTTACGTGGTGGCGCTCGGCACCTCAGGCGAACATCGGGATCGCCCTCGGGAAGCACGCCGGCGCCTTCGTGGTGGACGTCGATCCGGCGGCCGGCGGGGATCGCACGCTGGTGGAACTGGTGCGGCTGCACGGCCCCCTTGGGAAGACACTGCACGCCTTCACTGGCTCCGGGGGCGATCACTGGTGGTTCCGGTGGCCTGGCGTGCACGTGCCGAGCGTGACCGGGCGCCTCGGTCCCGGCGTCGACGTGCGAGGGGACGGCGGCTACGTCGTCGCGCCGCCGTCGCTGCACGTCAGCGGGACCCGCTACGCGTGGGAGGATCCGAGCGCCGAGGTGCAGCCCGCGCCGCGGTGGCTGCTCGAGCGCGTGGTGACGTCGGCTCCGAGCCGGCGGAGCAAGCCAGAGGGGCGGCCTGGCGAGCTAGGTGCTCCGGCGGACGCGCACCGGCGTGCCGCGGCATACCTTGAGACCCTTCCGCCCGCCGTGCAGGGTCAGGGTGGCAGCCGCGCGACGTTCCTCGCGGCGCTGCACCTGGTCAAAGGGTTCGGGCTCTCGCCGCAGGCGGCGCTGGCGCTCCTCGAGCAGCTCTACAATCCGCGCTGCCAGCCGCCGTGGAGCGCGAAGGAGCTCCACCACAAGGTCGCCAGCGCGGAACGCTCGCAGGCGCCCGTTGGCTACCTGCTCCGGGCGTGACGACCGTGCGTTTCGCGCGTGGAGATCACGCCGAGCTCGCGAAAGCCGTCCTCCATGCGCTCGGCCCGGCACCGTTGACGTACGACGCTGGCGAGTTCTGGCGTTACAGCCCCTCCCGTGGGGTGTGGGAGCTCGTTCCGAGCCACGTGGTGCGACACACGGCCGCCCAGTTCGCCGGCGCACCCGTCGGCCAGGACGAGAAGCCGCTCAAAGTCAACGTGGCCGACGTGCGCGGCGCGGAAGCCATCGCACGGGACGAGCTGCTGTCTCAGGCCGGAAGAGTGACCTTCTCGGGAGCTCCTCCAGGCGCTGCCTTTCGCAACGGCTTCGTCGTGGTGAGGGACGGCCGGATCGACGTCGTGCCGCACTCCGAAGCCCACCGAGCCCGGCACGGCTACCCGATGGACTACGTGACGTGGAGCCCTGGTCATACGCCGTTGCTCAACGAGTTCCTCGAAGGTGTCTTCGCGGATTGCAGTGAGGAGGAAGCCGCGGCCAGAACCGCGCTCCTCCAGGAGTTCGTGGGCGCCTGCCTCATCGGCGACGCCGTGAGGTACCAGCGCTGCCTGATTCTGTATGGCGAGGGCGGTAACGGAAAGAGCGCGGTGATCAACCTCGTGAGGGCGATGTTTCCGCCGGAAGCTCTGGCGAGCCTTCCGCCGCAACGATGGACGGAGAGGTTTGCGCTGTCCGCGCTTGAGGGCAAGCTGGCTAACTTCGTGTCGGAAACGCCCACCGGAGAGATCCTCGACGGCGGGGCGTTCAAGGCGGTGGTGACGGGTGATCCGGTGATGGCGGAGAGAAAGCACCGCGATCCCTTTGAGTTTCGACCGGTTGCCGGGCACATGTTCAGCACGAACTGGCCGATCGCTGCGTCGGATTTCTCCGCAGGCTTTTGGCGGCGGCCCATGATTCTGCCGTTTACCCGAAGGTTCGACACGGCACAGGAGAGGAAGATCGCACCCGAGGCTCTTGTCCTCGATCAGGAGCTATCCGGGGTTGTTGCTTGGGCTCTTGAGGGAGCCGCTCGCCTGCAGCGGCAGAAGCACTACACGATGCCGAGCCAGAGCCTCGTGCTCGTCAACGAGTGGCGGGATTCTTCAGATCAGGTGCGACTCTTCCTCGCGACACGCCCGGCCGACGAGGTCATTCAGGCGAGCGAGTTCTACAGACAGTATCGGGCATGGGCCGGAGAGAATGGGCACAAGAACACGCTGTCGGCCCACATGTTCGGCCGGCGAGTCGTGGCCTCCAAGCTGTACGAGCGCGACGAAGGCGAAAAGGCGCGCTTTTACCGGCGGGTGCCAGCGGGGGCCCTGCTCCGCTGACGCGGACTCGGGGCGCGGGGCACCCGTCGGCGAGTTCTCGGAGCGCTCCGGCTCGTCGGGTAGCGCGTCGGCTCCCCCGGTAGCACCCGCTGCGTCCCATCCTCAGCCGGCGCCCCCGCCGTCAGAGCCACCTCCGGCGACCGGGGGCGGACCTGCGGCTCGTCGCGAGCTCCGGGCCGAGCGGCGCTGCCGTCCAGGGCTGCGCGACCGGGCCCCGCGCTCCGTGTCGCCGGACAAACTCCAGGGTAAGCTCCAGGCCGTAAGTACTCGAAAGTCCACTGGTCTGGAGCTTCTGGAGCTTCTGGAGCTTGTTTCCGGCAACCGTTCCTGCGCGCCTGCGCGCGATCCACAACCCGCAGAAAAGCTCCAGAAGCTCCAGAAGCTCCCGGAGCAGCCTGAAACCCATAAGTTATCAACGACTTGTGACCGGGAGCTTTTCCTGGAGCTTCGCGGAAAACTCCAGCCGTACGAAGTGAGCCAGGGGGCTGCCACTTCTCGCTTGACAGCGTGGTCTGCTTCGGCGTCCACCTTTCACGGGCGCGCTTACCTCTACTCAGACCTGCTGGGCTGCTCCCACCCCGCGCTGCCGGGCGAGCTCGAGTCCGGCATGGACGCCGAAGTTGTTCGGCGAAGCTGCGGGTAACGTACTCTGCACGCCGCGCCGGACTGGGGGAACCGCTCTCAGATACCCAGCGCGAACGCTATGGGCGAACGTGCACTCACGCTCGACAGGGCCAGCCAGACGACTTTACACTCACCACCGGAGGATAACCATGTGGCGACTGGCATGCCTTGGCGCAGTGACGTCGTGGGTGGCTTTAGCGGGAGGGTGTGCACCGTCCGATCGGGAGTTTGGTGGTTCGAGCGGTGGGGGAGGAAGTGAATCAAATGACGCCGCCAGTGTTGCTTCGAGCGGCACCGCTGCCAGCGTTGCTTCGAGCGGTACGGGTGTCAGTTGTGAAGGAGCCGCGGTGTACTGCGCGGGAGCCTGTGTAGACACCTCCGTTGATTCGGAGCATTGCGGTAGGTGTGACCACAGTTGTCAAGGGGGCGCTTGTGACGGATCGATGTGCCGGCCCGTCATCTTGGCCATTGTAGATCCCGCTGCAGACCTCGTCGTGGACACGACAAATGTATATTTCACAGCTCCGGCTGTGAATGGCAAGGTGGTAAAGGTTCCGAACGCCGGGGGCAACACGACTGTGCTGGCCGCCGGGCAGGCAAACCTGCAGGGTATAGCCGTGGACGCGACAAGTGTCTACTGGACGAACGGTGGTGCGATAATGAAGGTGGCGATTGACGGAGGTGATCCTGTGGCACTCGCCGCCGAGCAGCGGGACCCGGCGAACGTCGCTGTGGACGCGACAAACGTTTATTGGACTAACCAGGGTGATGGATCGGTGATGAAGGTGACGGTCGACGGGGGCGACCCTGTGACACTCGCCTCCGGGCAGCTGGGCCCGTTCGACATCGCTATAGATGCGACAAGCGTTTACTGGGCTAACACGCGTGATGGCTCGGTAATGAAGGTTGCGATCGGCGGGGGGGACCCCGTGGCGCTCGCTACAGTGCAGTCGGAGCCGCAGAGCGTTGCAGTAGACGCGGCGAGCGTCTACTGGACTAACAGGCAGGACGGTTCGGTGATGAAGGTCGCGATCGACGGAGGTGACCCAGTGTCACTGGCGTTTGGACAATCGAACCCGCGGAGTGTCGCTGTAGACGCGAGCCACGTCTACTGGATCAACTGGGACGGCTCCTCGTATCAATTGATGAGGGTGCCGGTGTCGGGAGGGAATCCGACGGCGCTCATTACTGAACCGTTAACACGTGGGCAGCAGTGGGCGCTCGCTGTGGACGAGGAGAGTGTCTACTGGATCGCTGACCGGAAGCTGCTGAAGCTAGTCAAAGACTGAACGAGCCGCTCTCATCCTGCCGCGTTCAGGCGTGTGTTCACGTTCGTCGCCAGGGGGCGAGAGCGGCGGGCGCACTTCGCTTCTGCACGGTTGCAGCGTGCGCCGTGGTCGCCCGAGAACCTGACTCTTCCCGACTGGTCGACGTGTCCCCGCTGGCCTGCCGTTTCTCAGTTGGTCGAGCCGGAGAACACTTTCGGGTGACGTCGCTCTGGGGGACGGCCGGCGCTATCGGCTCGAAGGAGACTGACAGCAATCGCAGCTTGTGCCTCGGAGGCTCCGGTCGAACTGGCCGCCCCGTGGCCTTCAGGGCACGCCACGCGGCCACGGTCCACGGGACCTCGCGGCGGAGCGCCTCGCACGCGGCGCGGTAGCGTCGCTCGCGCTCCTCGACGTCCCTCGTCCCGGGGCCGGCGACCCACCGGACCAGGTAGTACGGCGCGCCCAGGGCATCGAGAGCGCCCCCCCAGGTGTCGCCGAGGGCAGCGATCCGCCGGTAGTCGCTCCTCAAAGAGCGGCTGAGCGGAGCCCGGACGCGCGGATCGGACCGTAGCCAGGCGACCGCCGTAGAGTACGTTTTGTCACGACGGCTGGGCATTACCAGAAGCAGAGCCTAGCACAGCGACTCTCCACAGAAAACCTCCGAGAAGGGGGAGGTGTACTCCACGGTGGAGTACACCCCCCGTGGAGTACAAAAGGCAGGAGGTCCGCGCGGGCGCGCTAGCCTTGGCAGCGGTCGTTCGGACACCGGACGTCACCGAAGGAGGTTGCCTGTGGCTGGTACTCTTGCACTCCCCACGGATGCCGCCCTGTCGAGCGCATCCAAAGCGGATCTCGTCGTCGCCCTGGAGGAGGCGCAGGCGAACGAGGCTCTCCCGCTTGCCATCGAAGCCCCGCTGACGAACGTCGTTGCGGGCGGCGTGTCGTACGCCGACGCGCGCCACAACGACGGCGACACGGTCAAGGTCGCGGTGGCCGCGGTCAGCGGCCTCGGCGCCGTGCTCGCGGGCGACGCCAACCCGGGCGTGCGTGCGATCTGTCGTGCAGCGGCGATCGGGTCCACGAACGCGATCAGCGCGAATGCGGGCCGCTCGCTCGGCCTGAAGCACAAGGCGGAAGCCGAGCGCCAGCGCGCCCAGCAGCGCGCGGCGGCGGAAGAGCCGAAGCGCGGACGGAACGGCGACAAGGGGTAGACGTGAGCGGCAAGGCGCGCAGCTCGTCGTCGATGGTCACGCAGCAGTCGGTGAACGTCGATGTTCACCTCCTCACCGGGGAGCTCGCGCAGGCGTACAGCCGCGGCGCGTCGGACGCGCGCGCGCAGATCGACTCGCTGGAGCGGACCGTTCAGGCCCGCGAGGCGGCGATCAAGGAGAGGGACGAGAGGATCGCTGCGCTCTACGACCGCCTGGAGGCCGCCAACGAGCTCCTCACCAAGGCGGCAGCGACGAACGCCTCGCTCGCCATCGTCCAGGGGCAGAAGGAGATCGCGATCGAGAAGCTCCGGACCGCGAATGCGCGCGAGCAGGAGCTCTACAAGCTCCTCGGCGTGCCGCTCCAGCGGGTGACGGAGCTGCTCCCGGGGGGGACCGCCGATCCGAAGCTCGCGCCGGTCAAGAGAGGCTTCGAGAAGGTGCTGGAGGACGAAGAGCTGTGCGCGCGCCTCCAGGCGCGCGTGGGGACAGAGGACTGGCTCGCGATGCTCGACTGGGCCGCGGGCCTTGGAGGCACGTCATGAGGGACAGGGATCTGGAAGAGACGTACGAGGCGATCGGCGTGAGGTTCGATGACGCGGTGGAGGGCATCGCGGAGGCTCTCGACGACGAGGACGACGACGAGGTGGAAGGGCTCCTCTTGGCCGACGAGGACGAGGTGGGGGCGTACGTCCAGAAAAAAGCGGGAATCAGCAGGGAGGTGGCGCAGGCCGTCGCGCGCAAGCTCGCGAAGTCGAACGCGGCGCTCGAGAAGGCGTACGCGACGGTGGGCGCGACCCGCCTCGTGGCGGCCGAGCAGCGCCCGAACAGCTCGGTCACGCTCTACGCGACCGACCGGGGTACGCCGTGCCAAGCGGGACAGGTCTACGACCTCCGGCCGCGGGTCAACGGCGCACGGCAGGGGACGCCGTTCAAATTCACGAAGACGATGACGTTCTTCGGCGTCCGCACCGACCCTGTCGACTGCGCGCAGCGCTTCTGCATCGTGGGCGGTTCGCTCGGCTTCAGCGACGACCGAGCGAAGGCCTATCCGCAGGACATCTCGCTGACGCAGTTCAGGACGGAGCTCATCACCAAGGACACGCCCCTTGCGTCGCTGATCGGCAAGGCCTTCGGCGACGACACGGAGTTCACCTGCTCCGTCTACCTCGACGCTCCGGCCAACGCGCCGGCCGTGCCGTTCTACGGGATCACGCTGCTCTACTTCGAGCGGCAGTGCTCGACGGGTCGGATCTTCCTGCCGGGCGTGGGAGAGCTCGACTTCCGGGGACTCACGCGCGAGCTGCTCAACGCCGCGAAGCGCCGCCGGACGCTGACGCCGAAGGCGCGGCCGCGGTTCAAGTTCAAGTGAGGGGCTGAAGGGCGCGGCAAGGTCGGGATCGGACACGGAGGGCAACAGCGATGCGGCAACAGGACTGGCACGACGAGGACACCGCGCCCCTGCCGGATGACGTGAGCGGAGGGACAGCGGCGAACCC
Source organism: Sorangium sp. So ce836 (assembly GCF_028553905.1). Classification (NCBI taxonomy): domain Bacteria; kingdom Pseudomonadati; phylum Myxococcota; order Polyangiales; family Polyangiaceae; genus Sorangium; species Sorangium sp. So ce836. Next base: position 3,496,172 of record NZ_CP102233.1, read on the forward strand.
GAACGAGCGCGCCCGCAGAGTGGAGGAGATCGGCCGCGCCGCGGGCATTCGGCCCACGGTCTCCATCCCGCGTGACCCGCAGGCGATCGCCGAGGTCCTGGCGGCGCTCGTCCGCGCGGACATCCGCCGTGGCGTCAAGGTCTCGCTCAAGGGTCTGCGGTACGTGCCCGACCAGGGCGGCGACTACTTCGCGGCGCCGGAGGAGGTGCGGCACAAGGGCGGAGACGACTGCGACGGGCTGACGCGCGCAGCGGGTGGGCATCGGGGCCGCTGGGTGGGGTGCGTCCGCGCGGCCAACGGCCGCGGCTTTCATGTTTTCCTCATCGACGACGCGGGCCGAGTCGACGACCCGAGCGTGACGGGGGGCATGCCGAAGCCGCCGGCGACGGCGTACGAGGGCGCTGCGCGAGCCCAGATCCGGCCGCCGGCCGCAGAGCGCCTCAAGGCGGCGCTGCGTCGCGTCGCCGGTCGCGGCGGCACCGCCGCGCGCCTGGCCCTGCGCAGCGTCGACGTGCCCGTGGCGGCGCTCGCACGCAGCGAGCAAGAGGCCCTCCGCCGGGAGGTGCTCGCGGAGGTCGAGCGCGTGTCGGCGACGCTGCCGCCTGCCGAGGCGGAGGAGCTGCGGCGCGCGGCGCTGGACGAGCTCGCCGCTGCCGAGCAGGGCGAGGGCGGGGTGGCGGGCACGGGCGAGGAGGGCGGCGCGGAGCTCGTGCAGGCCGGCGGCGCCACGCCGCCCGAGGACGCCGAGGACGTGGGCCTGTGGGACGACGTCGTACGCGTGGTGGGCGCCGTCGCGTCGGTCGTGGTCGGGGCGGTCGCGACGCCCGCGGCAGGAGCTGGCGTGGCGGTGGCCACAGGTGCGGTCGCAACGGCGGTCGGGCAGGCGGAGCAGGCAGCCAAGAAGGCCAAGCGCCCGCACCCGAAGGACCCGAAGCGGAGCGACGCGACGGCGGTGCACGCGGCCGCGCAGCAGGCGATGAAGGCGGCGCCGCCGGCCTCGGAGGAGGCTAAGGCGCACGCGGCGCTCGCTGCGGTGTCGAGCCCCGACCCCAACGTGCAGCGCGCGATCCGGCGTCGGCTCGCGACCCCCGCAGCCAAGGACCCGGCACCGGCGGATCGCGCTCGGTTGCTCGCGGCGGCCGTGGCGCTGCGCAAGCTCAACTACCGGCTGCCGCTGGAGGACACGCGTCCGGGGGCAGCTCCGACGGCACCGACGCCGCCTGCGCCGACGTCGCCGACGCAGGCTGCTCCCCAGGAGACCGCTCCCGCGCCCGAGCGCGCGCGGCGACAGCGCGTCCGGGCCGAGCATGAGGAGGAGGAGTTCGGCGACACGTTCGACCTGTTCGACTTCGAGGGGTGGGCAGACGACGTCGAGGGGCTGGCCGAGCGCGTCGGCTGCCCGGGCACGTGCGCGGTCAGGTGAGCCATGGGCCCGATCGTCATCGAAGACGCCGCGCTGAACCAGGGCCCGCTCCTCGTTAAGTCGTGGTGCACGCCTGTCCGCGTCTGGGTGCGCGCGCAGAAGACGGACAGGGGCCGCGCCTACGACGGCGAGGGCTATAAGCTCCACTGCCGCTGGGTGCTCCCGCGCAGGGGGCCGCTCGCGGTCGAGGCGATTGCGGCGCCCGCTGAGCGGGTCGAGCTGTGGAGCGACTGCGGCGCTTACTACCTCCCCACCGGAGGGGACCTGTTTCTGAAGGGGGGAAGGGGCAGGTGGAAGGTGGAGGTGTGGGCGGCAGAAGACGAGGCGGGCGCGTGGATCGAGCCACAGTCTTTCTGGCTGACGCACTTCTACGAGAAAGGGCAGGAGGTGCGCTTCCCGCCGTTCGCCAATCGGTTTCGGCTCATCAGCGGCGAGATGACCGTGGGTGACTACGCTCTCACGCCCAACGTGATCTGCCCCGTAAGCCTCGCGCCGGAGTCCGAGATCGAGGTGCAGGGGTACTGGCAGTCTGGGACGTTGCTTTGAGACGGTCGAAGGGAAGACCGAAAGAGGGTGATCTCATGATGTGTCCTGTGTGCAGTGGTCCGCAGACGTTCGTGAACGGGCATCGCATGTGTGCGAGCTGCGGCGCGGTGGAAGAGACGGGCAAGCACCGTGCGGACAGCGCGCCCGCGGAGGTGCAGAGCGAAGCCAAGGCTGCGCCGGGAGAGCAGGAGATCCGCGAGCCTCCGCAGACGGTCCGGGACGGGCGCAAGGGGAAGGGGAGCGAGGAGCGCGCCCGTGCGCCCGAGGCCCCGGCGCCCGAACCGGCGGTCGAGGTCCAGGCGTTCTGCGCGGGGCTTCCACCGGTGCTCCTCGATCCGGAGGTCGCGGCCGTGGTCGCGGAGGTCGAGCAGTTCGGGCGGGAGGTGGCGCCGCGGGTGCGCGAGCTCTGGACGCGGGTGCGGACGCTGTGGAACCGCTGACGATCCTCGCCGGCCTGGGCTACGTGGCCACCGCGGGGCTCCCCGCGGGGCTCGCGTACGTCCGGCACCGGGCGCGGCGCGCTCTCGGCGCCGGCACGCCGGACGAGGCTGCCGACGAGGATACGCCCGTCGCGCCGGCCTTCGCCGGGCTCGTGAGCGCGACGCCCGCGGTGCGCAGGACACTGCTCGAGGTCGCCTACGAGCTCGGCCTGGCGCCGGCTGCGCTGGCGACGGTGATCGAGCTCGAGAGCGGCTGGGATCCAGGAGCGCCGCGCAAAGCCACGGGGACGCCGCGCGCGGGGCTGAACCAGGTGACGGTGGGCGCGAAGCTGCCGGGGCTCGACACCGCCGAGCGCGTGTGGGCTGTGCGCACGTGGAGCGCCGAGCGGCAGCTCCGCGAGCTCGTGCGCCCCTTCTTTGCCCGACTCGAGGGGCGCTCGCCGGCGTGGACCGCGTTCGATCTGTACAAGCGCAACTTCCTGCCCGCCGCTGCCCGCCTGCCGCTCGAAGCGCAGATCGCGGTGCGGGACGGCAAAGAGCCCGTGGTGCCGGGCGCGGTCCTGACCAAGGGCGCTGTCTACGCTGCGAATCCCGGCTTCGACCCCGAGAAGAAAGGCCACTTCACGTGGGCCGACGTCGAGCGCGCCGTGCGCGCGGTCGAGGGCCGCGCCAAGGGCAAGTGGGTCACGATCGGGGGGCAGCTGGTCGACGCTCCGCCACCCGCAGCGCAGGCAGCGCGTTCCGCGCCCCAGGTCTCCGGTCGGCCAGCGGCACCGCCCGCGCAGGTGGCTCCGGCGCTGCGGGTGCTCGTGCGCCAGCTCAACGAGCGCTGGCCGGGCCGGAGCCGCGCGAGCGACGGTCTACTGGGCGACGCCGGGCACCAGGCGAGGAAGAGCGACCACAACGAGGGCAACGCCCTCGACGTGACGCACGACCCCGAGCGCGGCCCCGACCTCGACGCGCTGGCCGAGCGGCTCCTCACCGATCCGCGCGTCACGTACGTGATCTGGAACAAGCGGATCGCGAACCGCCAGGTCCAGGGAGGCGCGTGGCGCCCGTACGACGGGACGAACCCGCACACGCGTCACCTCCATGTCTCGGTTCGTGCCGAGGCCCGGAACGATGAGCGCCCGTGGTCGCTGCCCGACCAGGGCGCCGCCGTGGCCGGAGCGCCTGCCGTCCCGCCGCTGCCCGGCGTGGTGGAGGGGTGGAAAGACGGGCTCGTGGACAACGTGTACTGGTCCGAGCTGGAGCTCGGCCCGTACCGGCTCCGCGTGGCGACCGACGCCCTGAGCGTGCGAGGCGTGCGGCTGCCGGTCGCCTTCCGCGAGGCGCTCGAGCTCTGCCGGGTGTCGCACTACCTCCCGCCCACGCGCGCGATCTGCGACGCCCGCTGGCGGGCGGCGGTGCGCCGGGTGGTGCTCGCGCCGCTCGCCCCCCCTGGCTTACCTGCGCTGCTCGACCGCTACCCGACGCTCGAGGCGCAGGCGCGCGAGTGGAGCAAGCGGATCGGGCCCAAGTCCGCCGCGCTGCTCGACGGCCCCTGGAAGGAGTGGATCCTCGAGCCGGGGCTCAGGGAGCGCCAGGCGGTGAGCTACGGCCTGCGGCGAGAGGGCGGCGGCGTGTGGCAGACGCCGGGCCGCGTCCACGACGACGTGCACAAGGACTGGTCGCAGCTCTGGGCGCCGGTGCACCGCAAAGCGACGCGGGACAGCGAGGAGATCGACCTGGTGGACGAGCTCGCGCGGGGCTCGGAACTGCTTCTCGGCGGCGCGTTGCCGCCGTGGCTCGTGGAGGTGCTGCGATGAGCAACGACGACGACGACGACATTGACGTGGGCGCGTGGTGGGTCTCGCAGAAGGCGAAGGAGACCTACGCCGAGCTGCGGCGGCGCTGGGACGCGCTGATCGCCTGGGGCGTGGGGGACAAGCTCCCGAACGTCCGCCGGCAGCTCGACGCCTGGCGGGAGTTCTCGGCGAAGTGGGAGACCGGCGACGAGGACGCGAGCGCGCTCGCGGCCATGTCGGCCGACCTCCAGGTGGCCGAGAGCTACGCGCGCGAGAAGGGCTACGCGGGCGGCGGGCCGCAGGTGCGCCCCCCGGACATCGAGGAGGCGACGGGGCCGCTGAAGAGCGCCGCGGCGGTCGACCGCGCCGCAACGGCCGTGGGGCTGCCGCCGTCGGTCATCGGCGCGAACACCCTCCCCGAGATGGCGCAGGGGGCGGTCCGGGCCTTCAAGGGGCTGCCGCGGGGCGTGCAGCTCGGCGCCGGGGCGGCGGCGGGCGGGCTCGTTCTTTACGGGGTGCACCGGCTGACCGAGGGCACGCGGCGCAAGCGGAGGCCGCGGTGACGCGCTTCGCGCCGCTGCCTCCGCCGCGCGCGACCCGCGAGGCGCGGGCACTGGAGACCTGGGCCCGTCGCTTCCGCGCCATGGGCGTCTCGCCGGCGGCAGCGCACAAGCTCGCACGCCACCGGGTCGCGGTCGCCGTGGGCGGGGTCGCGTTCGCAACAGGCGTGATCGGTACCGTCGTCGCGAAGCGCCGGGGCCAGGACACGCCGAGCGGGAACGCGCCGCCCGGCCGGACGAGCTCCGTCCACGTGCGGCCGCGCCCGGTCGCCGTCGTATGGCTCGGCCCCGTGAGCGCGGCGCAGGTCGCGGGCGCCTGGCTCGCCAGCGAGCCCGTGATACACCGGGCCTGTACCGGCGACGGGTCGCCTTCGTGCAGCCAGATCGCGGACAGCTGGCTGGACGGCGACGGGAGGCGCCTCCCGGGTTGCCGGCGCGCGCTCAGGCTGCCGCCGGGACCGCTCGTGCTCGCGGCCTTCTCGGCCGGGGGGCACATCGTCAAGCGCCTGCTCGCCGACCCACGTGATCGGGCCGAGGTCGCGGCCGTGGTGCTCGCGGACGCGACCTACACGACGGAGTGGACCGACCGCGCGCGGGCGCTCGCGGCGCCGATCGGATCGCTTGTGGACTACGCGGCCGAGACAGCGGGGGGCGGGCGGCTGTTTGTGGCCACGGCGAGCAGCGCGCCGAACAAGCAGCACCCGACCGGGGCGCAGACCTTGGCTGCGCTCGCGCGCGAGCTCGGGAGCCGGGTGAGTGTGGAGGAGGGCGCCCTGGCGGGCCTGCCCGCGCCCGAGCGCCGCTGGGCAGGCGGCGGGGTGCACCTGCTCGACTACGGAGCCCGCTACAGCCACGCGGCGCACGCCACCGAGCTCGCGCCGAAAGTGTGGGCCGCCCTGGTGCGGCCCTGGTTCGAAGGGGTCAGCTGAGCCGAGGAGGCGTCATGGCAGAGCAGCAGTTGCCGATGTTCGACGTGGGGGGAGGGGGCAAGCGTCGCCGCAAGGGCAAGGGCAAGGGAGGGCGCGGGCGCACGATCGTGGTGCAGGCCGAGGTGAACGAGCTCCCGGCGCGGCCGTTCCGCCTGCCGCCAGCGCGCCCGGCGCCGCTGCTCCTGTCGGCGGGAACGCCTGGGGCGCGGGGCCGCGGGCTGGTGCTCGTGGGGAGCAGGCCGCTAGCCGGGCGGTCAGCGGTGCCGAGGACCACGACGGAGCGCGCGACGACGACCAGCGCGAGGCCGAGGCGCACGCTGAAGCGGAGATCACCGCCGAAGCGGAGCGCCGCGCGGAAGGCGATCACGCGGAAAGCCGTCGCGGTGGCGCCGACGGCGCGCGCCGCGAAGGTGCGCACCCGAACCGCACGCGCGACCCCTACGGCGGCGAGGCCGGCGAGGAAGCGGGCGCTGCGGAAGACGCGGGCGACGACGCCCAAGCGCGGACGGCGGGCGGCACGAGGGGTGACGTACGTCTGCCGCCCAGCGCGGGCGGAGTCCGCTCTGGAGCGCGAGCTGCGGGAAATGAAGCGCCTCCTCACGACGAGGAAGCCCAAGAAGGCGCAGAAGAAACGCGCGCCGTCGCGCCGCAAGAGGTAACCGGTGGATCCGGGCAGGATGCGGCTCATGTTCGACGCGCTGATCCCTCCGACGCGGCTGGACCGGGTGCTCCGGGCTGCGTCGCGCATCAAGGCGCAGGTGCAGGTGCAGGTGCAGGTGACGCGACGGAAGCCGCGGAAAGCGGGCGGCAGCGTCGAAGAAGAGGGCGCCTGCGCAGCGGTCCCGGGTGGGGACGCGACGGCTGTAGCGTCGGTTACGCCTCGCCCACCTCCACGGCATGGCGCCACGCTCCGCAGCGCCAGGACGCGATGAGGGGGCCGCCTTCGTCGTAAACGAGCCTTAGCAGCACGGCCGGTGCCGTCGGGTGTGGCAGTTCGAGTACCTCGACGGGGTCGGCGAGGACAGCGTCGATCAGGGCGGCAAGGTCATGCGGGTCGTTCATGCTCGGGAGGTCGACGCGCGCGTGCCGCCGGTTGCGTACCAGACCGAGGGAACTGTGCAGCGACCGTCGTTACGCTTGACAGGCGACGCGGACGCGGTGCGAGCCGCCGGCCCTAACCCGTGATCGTGCGCAGCGCACCGCTCACTGAGCAGCCCTCCTGGGTGGCGACGGGCGCAGCTCCCCTCGTCGAGTTGCTAGTGCCTCAGGAAACGTGCTGCTACGGCACGCAAGCGCCGTCCGAGCTGTGACGACATGGTACGCTTGGCCAAACTACCGTCGCGGCGCCGAGGAGGTGCCAAGGCAACCCTGTCGCTTACGACCGACCCCACCCCCGGCCAGAACGCTCTGCTGGCGGAGTTCTGCACCCTGCGCGAGCGGATCGAGAAGCTCATCGCGCAGGCGCAGCGGCTCAGCCCTGACCGGTGCCACCTGCCGGAGGCGATGGTTCTCAGGTTCGACGCGATCTGCTGTTGGCGTGCCGAGCTGCTGCTCCGGCGCGCCCGCGAAGACGAGGACGCTTTCCTCGAGATCGACTGGCCCGCGCCGGAGGCACCGCCGCACCTTGACCTGCGCCGGCGTGCGCGCGCGATCGACGTCGTGCCGTTCCTCCGGGCCCGCAAGGCTGGAGAGTAGGACCCCGCCGCCGGGTCGAGCTCGCGCAACGCGTCGCCTTCTAGAGCGACCCCGCGGTCTCGGCGACCTCCAGTCCAGCTCCCGGCGAGCCGGAGCCCGCCGGTTAGGCTAGCCTTGGTCCTCCCCCGGTTCCGCGGACAGTCTCACTATGCCGCGCGCGCGGTCACGTAGGTCTTCAATTCGAACTCGATCGGGCTCATGTAGGCGAGCCGTGAGTGCCGTCGTTTCAGGTTGTAGAAGTTCTCGATGTAGTCTCCGATCGATGCGATGGCGGCCGCTCGCGTCGGGTAGCGCTCGTGCTCGACCAGCTCCGCCTTCAGCGTCGCGAAGAAGCTCTCGGCCACGGCGTTGTCCCAGCAGTCGCCGGCGCGGCTCATGCTCGGGATGAGCCCGTGGGTCCCGAGCACGAGCCGGTAGTCGTCGCTGGCGTAGGGGCTGCCACGATCCGAGTGGTGCACCAGCCCAGGCGCCGGCCGCCGCGTTCCCAAGGCGAACGCGAGCGCGGTGAGCGCCAGGGCGCGATCGTTGAACGCGCTCGCGGCCCAGCCGACCACGCGGCGCGAGAACAGGTCCAGGATCACGGCCAAGTACAGCCAGCCCTCGCCGGTGGGAATGTACGTCACGTCCGTCACCCAGACCTGGTTGGGCGCTCGAGCATCGAATTGCCGCTCGATCACATTCGGGGCGATCGGGCCGTTGTGCCGCGAGTTGGTGGTGCGGCGGAAGCGCCGCTTCCTCCGAGCCGCGAGTCGTTGAGCTCGCATCAGCCGCTCGACCCGTTTCTTGCCGACACGCATGCCGCGAGCACGAAGTTCCGCGTGGATGCGCGGACTGCCGTAGCGGCCACGGCTCTTGTGGTGCACGGCCCTGATCTGTGCGCTCAGTTGAGCGTCGGACTTGGCCCGCGCGGACTCCGAGCGCTTGGCCCACCCGTAGTAGCCGCTGCGCGAGACGAGCAGCACCGCGCACAGTACCAGCACCGGGTAGTGCGCCTTCTCCGCGTCGATGAACTCGAACCTCACTCGTTTTCCTTCGCGAAGAAGGCCGCCGCTTTACCTAGAAAGCCTACGCTCCGGGCTGGGCACGAGGCTGGGGCAGCTCGTACCCCAGCTCGGCCAGGCGCCGGAGGTGGTACTTGGTGAGCTTGGCCGCATTGGCGCGGTCGAAATAGTCTGGCCCGAGATCCCGGTACTCCACGCCGTCGCGCAGAACGTAAAACGCGATGACCAGGATGCTGTGCGCCACCGCGGTCGCCGCTCGTTTGGGCCCACGGCGGCGCGCGATCCGGCGGTACTGCGCGCCGAGGTACGTCTTGCGTGATCGTGAGGCAGCCCACGCCGACTCCAGCAGCGTGGTGCGCAGCCAGTTGTTGCCGGTGCCGGTCGCGCCACTGCGTCGTTTCCCCGCGCTCTCGTTGTTGCCTGGGCACATCCGCGCCCAGGAGGCGAGGTGACCCGCGGTCGGGAAGCGCGTCATGTCGAGCCCGATCTCCGACAGCAGGACCTCGGCCGTCCGCTGCGCGACGCCGGGGATGGTCCGGAGCCGTTGCAGCGGCTCGCGGTGCGCTTGGCACAGGTCGACGACCCTGGCGTCGCATGCGGCGATCAGCTCGGCGAGATGGTCGATCTGCTTCAAGAGCTGCTCCAGCAAGAACGCGTGATGGCTCGAGAATCCACCGCGCAGCGCCTCGGCAAGCTGCTCGGCCTTGGGGATGAGCCGGCCCCGGGCGAGCGCCGCAAGCTTCTTCGGATCGCGCTCGCCGGCGATGAGCGCCGCGAGCATCGCGCGGCCGGACACGCCAAGCACGTCGGAGACGACGTTGCTCAGCTTGATGTTGGCGGTCTCCAGCAGCTTGCCCACGCGGTTGGCCAGGGTGGCCTTGTCACGGATCAGGCTCTTGCGATGCCGTGTGATGTCCCGCAGCTCCCGGATCGGGGCGGGCGGGATGAAGCTCGCCCGGATGAGTCCGTGCGCGAGCAGGTCGGCGATCCACTCGCAGTCCTTGACGTCGGTCTTCCGGCCCGGGACGGCCTTGATGTGCCGCGCGTTGGCGAGCAGCACCTCGAAGCTGCCCTCGAGCAGGTTGAAGACCGGCTTCCAGTAGACGCTCGTCGACTCCATCGCCACGTGCGTGCAGCCCTGCTCGGTGAGCCACTGGTGTAGCTCGAGGAGTTCGGCCGTGGTCGCGCCGAACGAACGCACCGTCGTCTTTGCGCGGCCTCGGGGCTCCTGGATCCGGACGCATGCAACGACGGTCTCCTTGTGCACGTCGAGCCCGCAGCAGCGGGCGTACAGGACCTCCATCTTGACCTCCAGCGCGAAAGGCGCCGGGGAGCGTCGCGAAGGGCGATTTTACCTGGCGTGCTCGCTCCTTGCGGAGACGGCAACAATTCGGGGTGCCTGATGCGACGCTCGGGTCCGTTTTTTTTCGGGCTCACGACACCAGTAAGCGTCGACCTTGGCCCGACGCGATCCGCGCCCGCAGTCTACCGGCTTTCATGCTTCGCGGGTGCGCCCCTGCGCATGCCCGTTTTTTTAAGATCTCGCGCTCCATCTCCAGCCGCTTCACGTCGCGGCGCAGCCGCTGCAGTTCCTCACGCTCCGGCGTCGTCAGCGCCCCCGGCGGGCCGTGGCCCGCGTCGGTGTCCGCGCGCTTGATCGTAGCCGCTCCGCAGACCGCGTCTTTCCCCTGGCCAGCTTCGGTTGCACGCTACGCGACGTCCGATGAGGGGCGTGCCCTCGCCGAGCGAAGAGGAGCGTGCGATGCCAGGAAGCAGAGAGCTGGTGCAGCTGCGTGCGGAGCTGTCGAGGTATCGTGAGAAGAAGAGCCGTGGGAAGTACCCGAGCGAGCTGCGAGACCGAGCCGAGGCGTACGCCAGGGAGCGTTCCCGGGCGGGGGCGACGCCGGCCGAGATCGCCACGGAGCTCGGTGTCCACAAGATGACTGCCGACCGATGGGTGGCTGGCGGTGAGCGCGCAGATGATGGTGCGTTGCCAGCGACCACCAAGGCGGCTCAGCATGTTCCGTTCCTACCCGTCGTGGTGCGCCCGGAGCGCCGAGAGGCGCCGCCTTTGCGGCTCAACGTCGCATTTACCGATGGGACGCGGATGCAGGTATGTGGGATAGGCGCGCGCGACCTCGTGGAAGCGATCGAGGCGTTGCGGAGGGGGCAGTGACCCCCGCGACGATAGCCGTGTATCTGGCCGTCGGTCCAGTGGACTTGCGTGGCGCGTTCGACCGGCTCGCCGCGATCACCCGGCAGGTGCTGTGCCTGGACCCAGCCAGCGGCGCGCTATTCTTGTTCTTCAACAAGAGGCGCAACCGACTGAAGGCACTTTGGTGGGACCGCAACGGGTATACAATTCTATACAAGCGTCTCTCGAAGGGTGCATTTGCTCTGCCCTCGTTCACCGAGGCTGACGGCAAGTGTATCGAGCTGTCAGCACAGGACTTCGCGCAGCTGCTCGCTGGTCTACCCGTGGAAGAGCTGGCAAGCCGCCGCCGGCTGGTCCACTGAGGCGTCTGCGCCGGCGCTCGTCCACCACGCTGCCGGCGCCAGCGCGGCCCGATGGCGGCCGGCTCAGCCTGATACGGAGCCGGCTCAGCCTGATGCGGAGATGGAGCAGGGCGCGAGTTGCATCCTCCCGAAGACCTCGCGAGAGCGCGGCGTCGAGGGCGCACCATGTTTGCCCCGCGTTCCCATTTTCAACAAAGGATTCTCATCAAAAACAGCCAAAAGTGCCTGCGTAAGGTACTTGCCAGGAGCCAGCGGAGGGGGCATCCATGGCGCGCCTTGACACGACCCGGTGAGACCGAGCTCCCGCAGGCGGCGGAGACAGAGCGCCTTGACGGCACGGCGCTCGTGCTCGGCTATCTTCAGGCCAGGGGACAAGGACAGGGGAGCCCCGCCGACCCCGCGTCGGTGGTCGACGCGCTGCTCCGGCGGGTGCAGGAGCTCGAGGCGAAGCTGGCCGAGCTTTCGACGGCGGAGCAACAGGCCCAAGAGCTCGCTCGCTCTGTCGAGTCGCTCAAGGCGTACAATCAACAGCTGCAGGAGACGATTCGGACGTTGGAGATCGGGTTCCGGCGCCACGTCTCCGAGCAGATCTCGCCTGACCAGCTGCGGCTTTCGCTGGCCGGCGAGCCAGACGCCTGTCCGGCTCAAGCTTCGTCGCAGGCCGAGACCCACAGCGCCTCGCCTGAGGCGGATCGGAGCGACGGCAGCATCCCGCCGCCGGGCCTCGCGAGCCCGGCGGAGCGTGGGGGGACCGCAGAGTCCTGCTCCAGCTCGGATCCCGGAGGTGGCAAGCGAGTTCAGCGCCACGAGCACGGGCGCCGTCGCATCGGTGTCATCCCGAGGGTGATCATCGAGACGCTGCCGCCGGAGGTGCTGCTCCAAGGTAGCGAGCGCTTCGAGCGTGTGGGCGTCGAAGACAGCTCGGTGATCGGCCACCGGCGCGGCGGCCCCGTGGAGATCGTCTGGCGTCGCCCCAAGTACGTGGCCAAGGCGGAGGCACCGGCGGCGAGCCGCGGAGCGGGCGAGGAGCCTGCTTCTTTGCCAGCCGCAGAGCCGGCCTTCAAGCGCGAGCTCGACGAGCCCCTCGTCGTGCGGGAGCACGAGCTCTTGGGGATCCCCGCGGACACGGGCTTCAAGCAAAGCCCCTTCGTCGACGGCGTCCTCGTACGCTACACGCCCGAGTCGGACGCTGCGGAGGACAGCGGCGGACCTGTGAAGATCGCCTCGCTGCCGGAGCGCCCGATCGCCAGATGCCTTGCCGATCCGAGCCTCTTGGCCCACCTGTTCGTCCACAAGCTCGACTACCACATGCCATACTACAGGCAAGAGGTGGAGTCGGAGCGCCACGGCTTCCGCATTGGCCGCGGCAACATGACACGCTGGCAGTACGACTGTGGCGGCATTGCGATGCGCATCGCCGATGCCATCTGGAGCGACGCGCTCTCGCGGTCGTGGTTCGCCATGGATGCGACGGGCACCGCCATCCGGGCCAAGGACAAGCACCGCTATGGGCATGTCTTCGTCCTCGTCGCGCCGGGCGATGGGGTGCTGTTCCGCTATACACCGACGTACGACGGTCCCACCGTCGCGAAGCTCTTCGGCGGCTACCAGGGGACGCTCGTCGCCGATGCCTCGGCCAACCACAACGTGCTGTTCGGGCCGGGCAAGGCGCGCGAGGCCGGCTGCTGGAGCCATGCACGAAGGCGCTTCTTCAAGGCGTTCAAGGCCGGGGCGGGCAAGGATGCGGCGTTCGCGCTCCAGGCCATCCAGGCGCTCTTCCGCGTCGAGGAGGAATGCGCCCCGTGCAGCCCGGACGAGCGTCTCGAGATCCGGCAGCGCGAGTCCGCACCGCTGATTGAGAAGCTCTTCGCCTGGGTCGAGGCGCAGCGGCAGGTCGTCCCGGAGCATTCGCCGTTGCGCGAAGGGCTGGTCTATTTGCACAACCAGAGGGAGGCGCTCTGCGAGTTCCTCTCCAACGGGGAGGTCCCCATCCACAACAATGCCAGTGAGAGGGCTCTGCGCCGCGTCGTCAAGGGACGACGCAACTGGCTCTTCCACGGCAGCGACGAGCATGCTGTCCGGGCCTGTGCCGTCACGTCGCTCATCGCGACCTGCCAGATGCACGGGCTCGACCCCGAGCTGTACTTGCAGGAGATCCTGACCGTGGCTCCGAGCTATCCGCTCAGCCGCATCCTCGACCTGAGTCCCAAGAACTGGGTCGCGACGCGACAACGCCTCATCGCCGAGGGGCGGCTCAAGTACCTGGACCTGGCTCGGATCTCCGGCTCGCGGCTCGTCTTCCGCGACCGCTGATCGCGCCGCGTCGCCCGCTTGCGTCGCGCCCACAGTGCTCGTTGCGTCCGGAGCGGCCGAGCCAGGCGCGCGTCCTTTCCGCGTCCGCGCCGAGGTGCGTCGGCTCGTCGAGCCGGTGCTGTCGTCGCTTCGCCCCGCCACCGTCGAGCTCGTCTCGACGGGGCGCCTTCGGTTCGCTTCGCTTCGGCGCTGCTTGTCCGCGCCTCGGGTCGGCCGCCGTTCGCCCACCTCCTCCGCCGACGGCTGGGCGGCGGTCTTGCGGCGCCGCACGCCGGCGGCCTCGGCCGCTCCTGCGCGCTCCTCCTCCTGCTCAGCCGCGCGACGCGGGCGTCCCTTCGCCCTGGCGGGGGCGTCCTCGCGGCCTTGCCATGCGACCTGCGGTGCTGACAGCTTCAGCACCGCTGTCGTCAGGCTCGGGACTTCGACGCCTGCATCCCCGCTCCGTCGCTTCGTCATCGCACCGCGACTGTACGCACGGGGCCGCCTTCCACAAGCACGCTTCGGAACGCGCTCTGCGGAGCGGCTACGCTTGATCCAGTCGCGCAGCGCCGTCTCGGTCAGGTCGAGGTCCTTCGCCACCTGGCCGATGCTCCGGTCGCTCGCCTTCGCCAGCCGTACCGCCTCCGCCTTGAACTCGGGCGTGAACGCCCTCCTCTTTCTCCGTCCCATCCCTGCCTCCTGGTGCCGTCGGGGGTGTCGACGGAAGCGGGGGAGGACCACCTGGGGGCCATGACCGAAGGCCCGCGCGATGACAGACAGCCCCTTCCGAACGGTGACACCAGCACTCACCACGACTGCAACGTTCCAGACAAGAAGACTCTTCTGGACCTTATTCGAGACGAAATCGCGTTGGAGAGCGAAGCTCATCGACGCCCTGGGTGGTCGGCGTGGGCACTCATGGGAAGCCTCGTCGCTGCGTTAGGGCTCCTGCTAACTCAAGTCACACAGGCTACGAACTGGACGAGCGTGGCACTGAGCTCGGTTGCTGTGCTGCTATTGTGGGACATGGTCTCGTGGCTGAGGCGTGCTCTGTCGTCTCCTGGTGGGTTTGCGCGAGCGTGGCTTCTGTCGTACGTGTTTAGCGAAAGTCGGCTGCTTTGGTTTTCTCAGCTCATGCGGAACACGGCGCTGCTTTGTGTTCTCGTTGCGCTGCGGCATGATCTGGGCGACTACGTGTATTCGTCTGCCGCACTGTACGGCGCGCAGATCGTGATTCTGCTCGTTGCTTTCGTCCCGGAGCGCCTTGGCAAAGTAGCCAGAGTTGTTGGCCGCTACGTTGCGACCTCGGAAGTGGCGACGCTGGTGAGCCTTGTGCCAAGAGCTGTTACATTGGTTGGTGTGGGGCTTGTGTTCATAAGAGACGCAAGTTTTGTCGTCTCTGACGTCCAGGTTGGGGCGATTCTTGCTGCGATTCTTCAGGTGGTTATGTGGATGTCGAACGAGGTGGCTCCGTCTCCACTTGTTCCGACACTGGTCGAGATTCGTCGCAAGCTCGCTCTTGGTACGGTGTCGGTGGTAGAGGCTGGTAGGCGGGTCGAGGTGGCTCTGGACGGTATGCACGCGGAGAGGGTTCTGCACGGGCCGGTTCGTCGCTTTCTTGAGATTTGCGATTCCATTGTTTCCTTAGGGAGCAAACTTCAGGAGATCGTGTACAGGCTGCGGAGTGACCTACCGGCCAAGCTGGAGGACTGGAGCGATGAAAATATTGCTAAATGTTCCGAAGCTGTTGATTTGATGGTTCCTGTGATTGATAAATTGCGGGTGTTGCTTAGCAAAAAGTTGGAGGCGCTTGACAAGATTCACGGTCTGGGCAACTGGCTTTTTGTCGCTGCCGATCACATCGATGGTTTTCAGTTGCTAGGAAAGATCGAAGAGGCGCAGAGTCGGGCTGCTGGAGAGTATAGGCGTGGTATGGAGCAGTTTCGTGTGCTTGTGAGTCGGCTGGACGCTGCAAAAGTGGCGCATCAAGTGAAGATCAAAGAAGTGGAGCTTGAAGCGCTGAAGGCTAAGTCGGAGGCGGCGGCGGTTAAAGCGGACGCGGCTGAAGCAGCAGCAGAAGCAGCAGAAGCAGCAGAGGCAGCAGAGGCAGTAGAGGCAGTAGAGGCAGTAGAGGCAGTAGAGGCAGTAGAGGCAGTAGAGGCAGTAGAGGCAGTAGAGGCAGCAGAAGAGGCGATAAGGAGGCCTACGTTTGCTCCTGTGCCCGTCGAGGGCAACGTCTCGCGGGCCCCGGCGCAGGACTCAGCTGCTGGCGAGGAGCCAAAGGCGAGTGGCGTGCGAAGCGAGGAGCGCCCTACCTCGTAGCTACGTGCTGGAGCTCCTTCGCGTTGAGCTCGGCGTCGCCAGGTCGAGCTCGGGGAGCTCGGCGTCGCCAGGTCGAGCTCGGGGAGCTCGGCGTCGCCAGGTCGAGCTCGGGGAGCTCGGCGTCGCCAGGTCGAGCTCGGGGAGCTCGGCGTCGCCAGGTCGAGCTCGGGTTTCGACCCTGCGTATGCCAGCGGCCGGATTGGAAAGTTCCGCCTATCTCGGCCGACGAAATTCCGTTTCTGACAAGACGGCACGGCGGGTCGCGACTTGCCGTACGTTCGCCGGGCACGCAGGGGCCACGGGACGGGCCCTCCCTCCGCGATCACCGCATTCGGCTTGGGGCCTCCTGCAGTCATGCGGAAAGGCCCTCGTCAATGTCTGCCATGGTCGCCTCAGCCGCTCGTGGGCGGAGGTTCTGCTGCGTCGGCGCCACGCCGGCGTCGTGGTGGTCGAAAACGAGGGAACGGCTCTCGGCTACGCGAGGTCGGACCTGCGGCACATACACGGGAAAACTACCGCGTCTCTGTGCGAAAGGAGCGACTCGCTCACGTCAAATTACTGCTGGTCTAGGAAACTTGCTGCTCCGCCAGGCAACCGACGTCGGAGTTGTGGCGATATGGTACGCATGAACAAACCACCGTCGCGGCGCCGGGGAGGCGCCAAGGCAACCCTGCCTCGTCCGATCGTCCCCACCCACGGCCAGAGCGCTCTTCTTGCGGAGTTCCGCACCGTACGCGATCGGGTCGAGAAACTCATTGGGCGAGCGAGCCGGCTCAGCGGCTACCGGGGCCACCTGCCTGAGGGTAGCCGCTCCGCTGACCGCGTCTTTCCCCTGGCCAGATTCGGTTGCACGCTACGCGACGCCAGATGAGGGCCGTGCCCTCGCCGAGCGAAGAGGAGCGAGCGATGCCAGGAAGCAGGGAGCTGGTACAGCTGCGTGCAGAGCTGTCGAGGTATCGAGAGCAGAAGAGCCGTGGGAAATTCCCGAGCGAGCTGCGGGAGCGAGCCGAGGCCTACGCCAAGGCGCGCTCCCGCTCGGGGGCAACACCGACCGAGATCGCCACGGAGCTCGGTGTCCACAAGATGACTGCCGACCGATGGGTGGCTGACGGTGAGCGCGCAGACGAGGGTGCGTCGCCAAGAGCCCCCAAGGCGGCTCAGCAGATTCCGTTCCTACCCGTCGTGGTGCGCCCGGAGCGCCGCGAGGCGCCGCCTTTGCGGCTCAACGTCGCGTTTGCCGACGGGACGCGGATGCAGGTATGTGGGATAGGCGCGCGCGAGCTCGTGGAAGCACTCGAAGCGTTGCGGAGGGGACGGTGACCCCCGCGACTATAGCCGTCTATCTGGCGGTCGGTCCAGTGGACTTGCGTGGTGCGTTCGACCGGCTCGCCGCGATCACCCGGCAAGTGCTGTGCCTGGACCCGGCCAGCGGCGCGCTGTTCTTGTTCCTCAACAGGAGGCGTAACCGGCTCAAAGCCCTTTGGTGGGATCGCAATGGATACACGATCTTGTATAAGCGTCTCTCGAAGGGTGCATTTGCTCTGCCTTCGTTCACCGAGGCCGACGGCAGGTGTATCGAGCTGTCAGCACAGGACTTCGCGCAGCTGCTCGCCGGTCTGCCTGTAGAAGAGCTGGCAAGCCGCCGCCGGCTGGTCCACTGAGGCGTCTGCGCCGGCGCTCGTTCACCGCGCTGCCGGCGCCAGCGCGGCCCGATGGCGGCCGGCGCAGCCGGATGCGGAGATGGAGCAGGGCGCGCGCTGCATCGCGCCCGAAGACCTCGCGAGAGCGCGCCGCCGATGGCGCACCATGGCGGCCCTGCATTCCCGCCTTCGACGAGAAATTCTCATCGAAAACAGCGAATTTTCGCTGCATAAGGTACTTGTCAAGAGCAAGCGCAGGGGGCATCCATGGCGCGCCTTGACCTCGACGACACGCCCCGGTGAGACCGCGCTGCCGCAGTCGACGGAGGCAGAGCGCCTTGACGGCGCGGCGCTCGTGCTCGGCTATCTCCAGGCCAGGGGACAAGGACAGGGGAGCCCCGCCGGCCCCGCGTCGGTGGTCGACGCGCTGCTCCGGCGGGTGCAGGAGCTCGAGGCGAGGCTGGCCGAGCTCTCGACGGCGGAGCAGCAGGCCCAAGAGCTCGCTCGCACCGTCGCGTCGCTCAAGGCGTACAATCAACAGCTGCAGGAGACGATTCGGACCCTGGAGATCGGATTCCGGCGCCACGTCTCCGAGCAGGTCTCGCCTGACCAGCTGCGGCTTTCGCTGGCCGGAGAGCCAGATGCCTGTCCGGCTCCGACTTCGTCGCAGGCCGAGAGCGTCGACGCCGCGCCCGAAGTGGACCCGGGCGAGGCCAGCGGCCCGCCGCCGGGCTCCGCGAGCCCACCGGAGCACGCGGGGACGGCAGAATCCTCCTCCGGCTCCGATCCCGGAGGTGGCAAGCCAGTCAAGCGCCACGAGCACGGGCGCCGCCGCATCGGTGTCATTCCGAGGGTGATCATCGAGTCGCTGCCGCAGGAGGTGCTGCTCAAAGGCCTCGAGCGCTTCGAGCGTGTGGGCGCCGAAGACAGCTCGAGCATCGGCTACCGGCGTGGCGGCCTCCTCGAGCTCGTCACGCGTCGCCTCAAGTACGTGGCCAAGGCGGAGGCACCGGCGGCGAGCAGCGCAGCTGAAGAGGCGCCGGCTCCTTCGCCAGCCGCCGGGCCGGCCTTGAATCACGAGCGCGGCGAGCCGCTCGTCGTGCGGGAGCACGAGCTCCTGGGGATCCCCGCGGACACGTCCTTCAAGCAAAGCCCCTTCGTCGACGGCGTCCTTGTACGCTACACGCCCGAGTCGGACGCTGCGGAGGACAGCGGACCGGTGAAGATCGCGTCGCTGCCGGAGCGCCCGATCGACAGGTGCCTTGCCGATCCGAGCCTCTTGGCCCACCTGTTCGTCCACAAGCTCGACTACCACACGCCCTACTACCGGCAAGAGGTGGAGTCGGATCGCCACGGCTTCCGCATCGGCCGCGGCAACATGACCCGCTGGCAGTACGATTGTGGTGGCATCGCGATGCGCATCGCCGATGCTATCTGGAGCGACGCGCTCTCGAGGTCGTGGTTCGCCATGGATGCGACGGGCACCGCCATCCGGGCCAAGGACAAGCACCGCTATGGGCATGTCTTCGTCCTGGTCGCGCCGGGCGATGGGGTGCTGTTCCGCTATACACCGACGTACGACGGGCCCACCGTCGCGAAGCTCTTCGGCGGCTACCAGGGGACGCTCGTCGCCGACGCCTCGGCCAACCACAACGTGCTGTTCGGGCCGGGCAAGGCGCGTGAGGCCGGCTGCTGGAGCCATGCACGAAGGCGCTTCTTCAAGGCGTTCAAGGCCGGGGCGGGCAAGGAGGCGGCGTTCGCGCTCCAGACCCTCCAGGCGCTCTTCCGCGTCGAGCAGGAATGCGCCCTGTGCAGCCCGGACGAGCGCCTCGAGATCCGGCAGCGCAAGTCCGCACCGCTGATTGAGAAGCTCTTCGCCTGGGTCGAGGCGCAGCGGCAGGTCGTCCCCGAGCATTCGCCGTTGCGCGAAGGGCTGGTCTATCTGCACAACCAGAGGGAGGCGCTCTGCGAGTTCCTCTCCAACGGGGAGATCCCCATCCACAACAATGCCTCCGAGAGGGCTCTGCGCCGCGTCGTCAAGGGACGGCGCAACTGGCTCTTCCACGGCAGCGACGAGCACGCTGTCCGGTCTTGTGCCATCACGTCGCTCATCGCGACTTGCCAGATGCACGGGTTCGACCCCGAGCTCTACTTGCAGGAGATCCTGACCGTGGCTCCGAGCTATCCGCTCAGTCGCATCCTCGACCTGAGTCCCAAGAACTGGGTCGCGACGCGACAACGCCTCATCGCCGAAGGGCGGCTCAAGTACCTGGACCTGGCTCGGATCACCGGCTCGCGGCTCGCCTTCCGCGACCGCTGATCGCGCCGCGTCGCCCGCATCCGCCGCGCCCACAGCGCTCGTCGCGTCCGGAGCGGTCGAGGCCGGCGCGCGTCCTTTCCGCGCCGAGGTGCGTCGGCTCGTCGAGCCGGTGCTGTCGTCGCTTCGCCCGGCCGCCGTCGAGCTCGTCGTGGCGGGGCGCCTCCGGGTCGCTTCGCTTCGGCGCTGCTTGTCCGCGCCTCGGGTCGGCCGCCGTCCGCCCTCCTGCTCCGCGGACGGCTGGGCGGCGCTCTTGCGGCGCCCCACGCCTGCGGGCTCGGCTGCTCCCGCGCGCTCTTCCTGGCCGGCCGCGCGACGCGGGCGCCCCTTCGCGCGGGCGGGGACGTCCTCGCGGCCTTGCCACGCGACATGCGGCGCGGACAGCTTCAGCACCGCCGTCATCAGGCTCGGGACTTCGACGCCTGCGTCCCCGCTCCGTCGCTCCGTCATCGCACCGCGACTCTACGCACGGGGCCGCCTTCCACAAGCTCGCTTCAGAACGCGCTCTGCGGAGCGGCTACGCCTGAGGTAACCGTTCTCAAATACTACGGACTCTGCTTCTGGTACGCGGAGTTGCTGCTCGATCGGGCACACGCTGACGAGGACGCGTTCCTCGACTTCCGCTGGCCGGAGGCGGACGCACCGCCGTACCTTGTCCTGCGGCGGCGTACACGCGTAATCGACATCGTGCCATTACTCCGCGCGCGCAAGGCCGGAAAGTAGCGTCTCGCCAGCTTCAGCTGAGCTCGGCGCAGCGTGGGCCGAGCTTGCGCAACTCGTCGTCCCCCTTATCTCGGCATCATCCCGCCCTGGTCACCGTCGCTGCTGACCGGAGTGCTGCGGAAGGAGGCACGCTGCAGCAGAGTGGTGCAAACTTTCTGCGTTGCCCTCGGTACAATATGCGCTGTGTTGCAGCAGCGTCTCTGTCGCCTTCAGCGAAAAAGCGAGGGTGACCCGTCGCATCGCACTCGAACTCGTTCGCGTCGACTTTGTCGCTTTGTCTTCGTCGCGGCGCACCGACGAGCTAGCTGGCGGGCCACTGTCCTCCCCCCCCCCGGCTCAATCGCCAAAGCGCTAACACGAGCTTATAGATGCTTCGGGATGATTCCGAGTAGCTTCTGGGCCAAAATATCACGCACTTTCCCGACGATGATTCGATGTGTGTCGCCGCCGGCGTAAAAGTGCGTGATCTCGTCGGGAATGTCCGTTTCGGGAATGATGTGCCCAGCAGGAATGGACACATGTATCAATTTCTTAACATCGCCCAAGGCGGCTTGGCGCTCAATGTGTGCGATCGGTTCGGGCATCAGCAGTTGGAATGGCATGTAATTGTTGGGATCGTGTTCCATCATCCGCAGGGCGTTGCTTAAATTGTTTCCCCAGCCTACGTAATCTGGGTTCACTTCGACGAAGGATATGTAGCCATTTACTACGCGATGCTTCGGAGCCAGTGGGCTCGATTTATCGATTTTTCCCACACTGGCTTGGTAACCAGCGAGCTCAAGTTCGCAGAACTTCCGCAGATCGTTGGCCCCGTGAGCAATTGCAATTCGAAGCGCTTCGGCGACGCACTCGGCGACTGGGGCTGCGGAATGAACCTTGACAATGAGCGAAGAAACGTCACTAGCCGGGGGCGCCTGGGCGCTGTGCTTCGAAGAAGGTGAAGGTGCGTTGAGGTGAGGCGCGCTGAGCGACCGTAGAGCAGAGACTAACTCAGCGTGCGTGCCGTCTTCGTTGGGATACGCAATCAGCCTCACTCCAGCGCTCTCTAAACGCTTGCGGCGATACGTTGTTACTGTTTTCGACGGAACAAGAGCAAAGTGGCGCGGGGGCTGGTCACCCGAGAGAGCCCTTACTCGGGCGAGGAGTTGGTCGAAGTCGTCGTCTGCAAGACCGTAGCCCACAAACAGAATGGGGCATGTGAGAAACAGCGCAGTAAACGTGTCGCGAAGGCGTAAGTCGGCGTAGAGGGCACGATCGTACTCGTCGCGCGTAAAGACCCACGTCGAGCTGTCCAATATCGTCCCGTGGAGTTTAAAGATAACGCGCTGCTGCCTCGCGAGGTCGCCGGTTGCGCGGCTGATCGCCGGCCAAGATCCACCGAAGGCGCGCTCGAGGAGACCGTCAACATTTGTTGTGAGCACCGCGCGCAGCTTCGTCTGTAGTGATGCGATAGTTGTAGCAATTTCTGGAAGGCTCTTGATTGCGCGGTCGTCCAGTAGCCGAGATATCACGGCGTGAAACTCTGTTTTCCCCAAGGAATCCTTTGCAGCCGAGAGTGCGTCAATAAACTGGTGCTTTCGTATTAGCTCCGTAATTTCGTCAACGTCTTCTTCTTTTGCGCCGCGAGCACGAGCGCGATCGACAAGCTCCGCTATGAGGCGCTCCCAGCTAGGCAGTCCAGCCGCCGCCGAAACACCAGCACCGACGAACAGTAACAAGTTCCCGCTCCCGAACGCCTCGCGCAACTCAGAGAACGCCGGGTCTTCTTGAGGCAGACGTCTCGTGGTCATCACGGCACAGAGTACCACACCCTCCAGGTCGAGCGGGCGCAGCTCGGCGCCCCCGGGTCGAGCGGGCGTAGCTCGGCGCCCCCCGGGTCGAGCGGGCGCAGCTCGGCGCCCCCAGGTCGAGCGGGCGCAGCTCGGCGCCCCCAGGTCGAGCGGGCGCAGCTCGGCGCCCCCGGGTCGAGCGGGCGCAGCTCGGCGCCCCCGGGTCGAGCGGGCGCAGCTCGGCGCCCCCGGGTCGAGCGGGCGCAGCTCGGCGCCCCCGGGTCGAGCGGGCGTAGCTCGGCGCCCCTAGGTCGAGCGGGCGTAGCTCGGCGCTCCCGGGTCGAGCGGGCGCAGCTCGGCGCCCCCAGGTGTCAGGGACCCACCAACTTGGATCGCGTCCGGGCCGGCGGGGTCGGATCGCGGCCCAGCCCTGTCTGCATCCTGCGAGGAGGTGGTTGCGATGCACACTTCCACGAAGAAGCCGCTCGGCGGAAC
The DNA here is from genome assembly GCF_028553905.1 of Sorangium sp. So ce836. Taxonomy (NCBI): domain Bacteria; kingdom Pseudomonadati; phylum Myxococcota; order Polyangiales; family Polyangiaceae; genus Sorangium; species Sorangium sp. So ce836. The sequence goes on from NZ_CP102233.1 coordinate 3,518,628, forward strand.
TTCTAAAATTTGAGCGGAGCGCGATCCGCGCGCCCCGCAACGTACGACGGGACGAACCCGCACACGCGCCACCTCCACGTGTCGGTCCGCGCTGAGGTCCGGAACGACGAGCCCCAGGTCGAACGCGCGCAGCGCGGCGCCGTCGCGGCGCACCGGAGCGCCCGCTCCCGCCGCTAGGCGTCGGCTGTTCATCGACTGCGCCGCGGTCAGAGAGTAGAATCCGAGGTGCATGGGTGCCCTCCCGCTCTCACCACAGGATCCCGTTCTTGCTGAGCTCCGAGAGAGTTTCGCAGCAGGCGGTGTTGTTTTGTTCGTTGGACCTGGCATTCCGGTCGCTGCTGGCCTGCCGTCGCGCAAGCAGCTGGTTGGTCGCGTTGTTGAGTATGCCAAGGCGCGTGGTGCGAAAATCGGAGACCTTTCTGAAGTTGAAGAGCTTGCGTCGAGGAATCATTTTGTTGATGCTCTGTCGGCTGCAAAGCATCTCCTTGGTGATTCTGGTTTTTGCGCTTTTGTCGAGGGTCAAATTGATGACAGAGGTGTCGACGTTCCTGAGGTGGCCAGGTTAATCAATTGTCTGTCTCCATGGGCTCGAGCTATAGTTACAACGAACATTGATCATGTGCTCGAGCGTGCTTTGATGGGTCAGTGGCCTGTTGTGTACACTGTTACGGGTGACCTTCTACAGCGAAGCAAGTACATCCTTAAGCTTCACGGTACGCTCTGGGATCATTCGACGTGGGTGCTTACTCGTGGAGATTATAACCGCGTAGCCTACGAAGATCACAAGTTTCGTGATGTTTTTGCGGCAATGCTTCGTGCGCAGTTGGTGCTGTTTGTTGGGTATGATCTGGCAGACGATGAATTTAATTTGCTGCTGATGCGCGTTCGTGCATTCGCTGATTCTCAGCCTGCTAAGCACTTCGCGCTTGTTGCTTCGGATGCAGTCGGCCCGTATCAGCGTCGGCAGTTGGAGTCGGCCGGAGTTCGCCTGATGCCGTATCCAAACCCGGATGGTCGGCACCAGAATTTGACGTGCTTGCTCGCTTGGCTCCACGGCTGCTTGGTAGCGGATTCAAGAGGTTTGGTGGCGGGATCTGCAGGAGCTCCGGAGTTAAGAGGCTCCAATTTGATCGGATTTGGTGTTGATGCACAGAGGATCGCGATTGAGCGGCCGGATTTATGGGAGATTCGCCTTCTTAGTAAAGTGATTGATGATGAGTTTCGGGCTCTCTTTGAGAAGCGCAGTGATATGAGGTTCGGGTTTGCTGAAGGGCCGCCTTTGAGGCTCGAAGGTATTGATGTTTTGCAGTGGATTCAGGACCAGTATGACACGGCTCGGCGCATCCCAGCGAATATTTCTGTCCTATTTGGTACCGCTTTCGAGGAGGCGATGGGGCCCCCAGGGGTTCCGGGCGATCCCGAGAAGATTGCATACGTGGCTAAGCGGGTGGCGGGTGAGTATAGAAAAGTTATTGAGTGGGATGTTCAGTGGCGTCGCTTGTCAAATCAGCCGGAACTGTCGAGAATTGTAGCGTTAAGTCGAAGTGCGGCGAACAGGCTCGCGGCGTGTTTTGAGTCGTGGAGCGAAGAGCTGCGGAGTGCAGTTCAGAGGATGGTCGCTAGAGAGCTTCCAGTAGGGTCCACTGTGAAGATTGTGTTGACGCTCGACTTGCCCGAGGGTTGGGAGGGGGAGATGACAAGAGAGATGTCTAAACTCAGGCGCGTCATGTTGCGCCGGAGTCGATGATCCTCCTGGTCAGCTCTCTGCCCCGGAGCGCAAGGCACTGGGTGTGGAGATAGAGATCGCGGCGATTGGCGCGCGGTTACGAGCGACGTCTCGGGGGCCAGCGCGCCAGCATGGCGGCGAGGCGCCTGCGGCCACGGCGAAGCCGGGTGAAGGCGGTGCCGACGGGCACCCGCAGGACGCGGGCAACCTCCGTCACGTCCTCGCCGGTCCCGACGAGGACGAGCACCGCGCGCTCCCGGGGGTCCACCAGTCGCAGCACCTCCAGAACGGAGCGAGCCTCGACGGGGCCGTGAGGGGAAGGCTCCTCGCCCGTGACGAGCGGCAGCGGATCCGCGACGGCGAACTCCCTGCGGCGGTACGCCTTCTCGTGGTACTTCGCGGCCTGGTGGACGTATCCGTGCTGTAGACCCCATTCTCGCGGGGTGCGGGCAGGCGCCGTAGATTCGCGGTGCGATGCGAGAGCGAGAGCGGCCTACGGAAAAGCGTGGCGGTGACCGGCAGCGAGCGGAAGGCCCGATGGCCCCCGGCGCCGCGGCCAGCGTGGTCGTCCGCCGGCGCACGACGAAGCCGAGAGCGGCCGATGCTGCTCCGGAGCCGGCGTTGCCGAGAAGGTGCCGGACGCCACGCGCCGACAGGGCGAGCGTCGTCGACGAGGTCGCGCCAGCACGCCCAGGCCGGCGAGCAGCACGCCCGGCGGCCGGCAAGGAGGCGGCGGTGGCCGACGAGGGGGAGCCGCGATCAGCTGGGCGTCGCAGCCGGCGCGCGGGGCCACGGACTGGCCGCGAGCCGCTGCCGAGCATCGGCGTGCTCGAGGGTCTGCTTCCAGGACTTGGGAGCGAGCTCAATGAAACGCTCGGGCGGCCAAGTGGGCAGCAGGATGAGCACGTCGCGCAAGTAAGCCCAGGGCTCGATGCCGTGCAGCGCACAGGAGGCGATGAGCGAGACGATGGTGGCGTTCCACTCGGCGCCGTCGTTGCTGCCGACGAAAATCCAGTTCTTTCTGCCGACGGCCTCTCTGCGAAGCTCGAGCTCGCTCCGGTTGTTGTCCAGACGGAGCCGACCATCGTCGAGGAAGCGGGTGAGCGCGGCCCACTGGTTGAGCGCGTAGCCGACGGCGATGGCGATGGGGCTCTTCGGCAGCACGAGCAGGTCCTGCGCCTGCAGCCACCCGCGGAACGCATCGAGCACGGGCTCGGCGGCCTTCCGACGCTGCTCCGTTCGACGGCTCGGAGGCTGTTCCTTGGTCGCCTTGTCGATGGTGTAGAGCTGGTGAATGAAGCCGATGGCCGTCGTCGCCCGCTCCCGGTCGGAGCTCATCGCCTCGAAGAAGTGCCTGCGGCAATGAGCCCAGCAACCGACCTCGGTCACCTGCTCGGTGCGGAAGAGCAAATCGTACACATTCGATGCGTCCGCCTGGACATAGCCCTTGTAGCCGCGCAGGAACGCTTTGGGACCACCCTGATTGTGGTGCGGCGTGAAGCGGAACAGGACGTGATCTCGGTCCGCCACCAGGACCCAGAAGTGGCCCCGCCGGCACTTGTCCTTCGCCTGAACGAGCACGCCCGTGGCATCGATGGCGATGCAATGCGCGCTCAGGGCGTCGTCGGCCATGGCCGCGACGATGAGCTTGAGCTTGTCGGCGCACGAGGCGACCCAGCCGCACAGCGTCGAGCGCGAGAGGTGAAGGCCCCACCGCTCGAACATCTTCTCCAGCCGGTGAAGCGGCAGGTGGTCGGCGTACTTGCTCACGAGCACGTGGGCGAGCAAGCCCGGGCCGGCGAGACAGCGTGGGATAGGGCTGTCGGGAACGTCTGCGATGGTGATGCCTTGCTCGGGCTCGCCCTTGACCGCGAACTTCGGCCTGACGATCTGCAGCCGTACGAAGCTCGCGGGCCGCCACTCCAGCGTCTCCGACACCTCCTCGCCGATGCGGACAAGTGCGGTTGCGCGCTCATCCTGCACCTCCGGCGGCAACAGCTCGATGCGCTCGACCGGCAGATGCTCGGGCAGCTTTTGCCGTCCGTGCGGGCGGACGATGCGCCCCTTGTCGCCGCCTCCGGATGAGCCGCTTGGTGCTGCGCCACCGCCCTGCGGCGAGCTGGCTGGGCCCGCGTCGGGCGGCGCACCTGCGCCCGCGAGCATCTGTAGGATCGCGTCGAAGGCGAGCTGCATCTGCCCGGGGTCGACGTGCTCGGCCTTCTGGCCGAAGATGTGTCGGCGAAGCCGCTCCAGCTCGATACTGGCGAGCTCGTAGAGCTTACGGTACTCGTCCCGCTCGTGGGCGGCGCGCGCGAGCTTGTCCTTCAGCTCGTGGATCTGCTCTTCGACCGACATGCTCACGACGCGGTGATACCTTGTGGATCGCCGCTTTTTGAAGGGGTTGTTGCAGGAAAATGATGGGCTCTGGCGGGAATGCGGCGATGGGCGCTGCGCGTGAGAGCGCGAGGCTGTCGTGTCCGATCAGGGGGCCGGAGGCGATGAAGCCGCGGCGAGGCGAACCTCTCGCCGCAGCTTCGAAGGTGGAAGGGCGATGCCTTCGAGGATCTTCGCCAGCTCCGCCGCGTCGATGACGACGCTCGTGGCTCCCGGCGTGACCGCACGCGGAGCGCGAAACGTCCCGCGCTCCAGCCTTTTGTAGAGAAGGCAGTATCCGCTGCGGTCCCACCACAGGGCCTTCACACGGTCGGCTGCCCGGTTGAAAAAGAGGAACAACGCTCCGGAGAGCGGGTCCTGCCGCAGCACCTCGCGCACGACGGCAGCAAGACCATCGAAGGACCGGCGCAAGTCGAGCGGCTCGGTGGCCACGTAGATTGCGACGCGGCCCGGGATCATCGTGCCCCCCCGAGCGCACGAACAACGCGTGCCAGCGTGTCCTCGTCAAACGACGGCGGGACTCGGATGACCGCACCATCCGGAAAGACGATCTCCAGCGCCGCGCTCGACGAGGGCGTCCTGGCTCCTGCCGGGGCGACGACCACGGGCAGCAGCGCGGGCAGCGCCGCCTTCTCCGAGCGCTGCCGGTACTCGCTCCGCTTCATGCCCAGCCGGCGGCTCCAGGAGTACAGCGTGCCGGCGTTGACCCCCTCCTGCTCCGCGAACACGCGGGCGGAGTGCCCGCTCTTGTGCCAGCGCGCCACGCGGTCGCGCCAGGTGCGTGTGCTCTCGTCCATCGACACCTCCAGCGCCGGTTTCTAAGCGGCGCAGAGGCTCGAAGACAGGATGGGGTCCGCAGAACGCGTACGGTGGACCGCGATGCCCATGAGCCACCGCTGGAGCGCGCTCGCCTGGGCCGACGAGGGCGCTGGCCTGTACCGGCCCTCGCGCGCCGCCACCACGGCGCCGATGAGGCACTCCTGCAGCACGTCGTCGAGGTCGCAAGCGGGCACCCCGCACCGCGCCAGGAAGGCGCGTAGCCTCCTGCTCTCGGCGAGGATCGCCTCCGGCTTGACCTCGGTCGGCGGTGTTGTCGGTGCGGCGGGCGGCCGTTTGGCCCCCCTCCGCCGCTTCTTCACCCACTCCTCCCGCGGTTCGGCGGGTACGCGCAGCCGGGCGCGGGCGACCCGTCGCCCTCGGCTGGAGGCGACGGGCGATCAGCAGGCAGACGGGTTCCTTGGCCCCGTTCGGGGCGTCGAGATACACGTTCCACTTGTCGGACCTCGTTAGCGCGGGGTTCGGCCACGCAGCCCGGGGTGTTGGCGCACCCGCGGGCTGCACTACTTTGGCCAACTGTACAGTGCCATTACGAGATCTCAACCTGGCTCAAGTCGAGCTGTTCATTTTCGAACAGACGTAACCTGCTCGCCCTCAGTCGCGTTGGCGTCCCCCAACGCCTCGCCCATCCGGATCAGGTCGACGAGCAGCTCTTGCACGACGCGCCACGCGCCCGGCCCGCCGGCGGCGATCGCCTCGAGTGCCTCTACACCGCGCCGAGATAAGCCCAAGATCAGCCCACGAAGCCGGTTAACTTCTTGAATCTCCTCAGAAATGCTTGGCCTTCCTAAACCGAAGGTCGCAAGTTCAATTCTTGCCGGGGGTGCGAATGATTTCGCGGGATTAGGTGGTCTCGCCCGAGCCGCCGCCCTCGTCCCGGACGGCCTCCCGACCGAGGAACTCCTCGATCAGGCGATGAAGCTTCCCGAGAGCGAACTGCGCGTCTTTGCCCTGCGGCTCCTGGAAAGCGTGGGCGACGAGTCGCGGGAAGGTAGCCGCTCCGCAGAGCGCGTTCTGAAGCGAGCTTGTGGAAGGCGGCCCCGTGCGTAGAGTCGCGGTGCGATGACGGAGCGACGGAGCGGGGACGCAGGCGTCGAAGTCCCGAGCCTGATGACGGCGGTGCTGAAGCTGTCCGCGCCGCATGTCGCGTGGCAAGGCCGCGAGGACGTCCCCGCCCGCGCGAAGGGGCGCCCGCGTCGCGCGGCCGGCCAGGAAGAGCGCGCGGGAGCAGCCGAGCCCGCAGGCGTGGGGCGCCGCAAGAGCGCCGCCCAGCCGTCCGCGGAGCAGGAGGGCGGACGGCGGCCGACCCGAGGCGCGGACAAGCAGCGCCGAAGCGAAGCGACCCGGAGGCGCCCCGCCACGACGAGCTCGACGGCGGCCGGGCGAAGCGACGACAGCACCGGCTCGACGAGCCGACGCACCTCGGCGCGGAAAGGACGCGCGCCGGCCTCGACCGCTCCGGACGCGACGAGCGCTGTGGGCGCGGCGGATGCGGGCGACGCGGCGCGATCAGCGGTCGCGGAAGGCGAGCCGCGAGCCGGTGATCCGAGCCAGGTCCAGGTACTTGAGCCGCCCTTCGGCGATGAGGCGTTGTCGCGTCGCGACCCAGTTCTTGGGACTCAGGTCGAGGATGCGACTGAGCGGATAGCTCGGAGCCACGGTCAGGATCTCCTGCAAGTAGAGCTCGGGGTCGAACCCGTGCATCTGGCAAGTCGCGATGAGCGACGTGATGGCACAAGACCGGACAGCGTGCTCGTCGCTGCCGTGGAAGAGCCAGTTGCGCCGTCCCTTGACGACGCGGCGCAGAGCCCTCTCGGAGGCATTGTTGTGGATGGGGATCTCCCCGTTGGAGAGGAACTCGCAGAGCGCCTCCCTCTGGTTGTGCAGATAGACCAGCCCTTCGCGCAACGGCGAATGCTCGGGGACGACCTGCCGCTGCGCCTCGACCCAGGCGAAGAGCTTCTCAATCAGCGGTGCGGACTTGCGCTGCCGGATCTCGAGGCGCTCGTCCGGGCTGCACAGGGCGCATTCCTGCTCGACGCGGAAGAGCGCCTGGAGGGTCTGGAGCGCGAACGCCGCCTCCTTGCCCGCCCCGGCCTTGAACGCCTTGAAGAAGCGCCTTCGTGCATGGCTCCAGCAGCCGGCCTCACGCGCCTTGCCCGGCCCGAACAGCACGTTGTGGTTGGCCGAGGCGTCGGCGACGAGCGTCCCCTGGTAGCCGCCGAAGAGCTTCGCGACGGTGGGCCCGTCGTACGTCGGTGTATAGCGGAACAGCACCCCATCGCCCGGCGCGACCAGGACGAAGACATGCCCATAGCGGTGCTTGTCCTTGGCCCGGATGGCGGTGCCCGTCGCATCCATGGCGAACCACGACCTCGAGAGCGCGTCGCTCCAGATAGCATCGGCGATGCGCATCGCGATGCCACCACAATCGTACTGCCAGCGGGTCATGTTGCCGCGGCCGATGCGGAAGCCGTGGCGATCCGACTCCACCTCTTGCCGGTAGTAGGGCGTGTGGTAGTCGAGCTTGTGGACGAACAGGTGGGCCAAGAGGCTCGGATCGGCAAGGCACCTGTCGATCGGGCGCTCCGGCAGCGACGCGATCTTCACCGGTCCGCTGTCCTCCGCAGCGTCCGACTCGGGCGTGTAGCGTACAAGGACGCCGTCGACGAAGGGGCTTTGCTTGAAGGACGTGTCCGCGGGGATCCCCAGGAGCTCGTGCTCCCGCACGACGAGCGGCTCGCCGCGCTCGTGATTCAAGGCCGGCCCGGCGGCTGGCGAAGGAGCCGGCGCCTCTTCAGCTGCGCTGCTCGCCGCCGGTGCCTCCGCCTTGGCCACGTACTTGAGGCGACGCGTGACGAGCTCGAGGAGGCCGCCACGCCGGTAGCCGATGCTCGAGCTGTCTTCGGCGCCCACACGCTCGAAGCGCTCGAGGCCTTTGAGCAGCACCTCCTGCGGCAGCGACTCGATGATCACCCTCGGAATGACACCGATGCGGCGGCGCCCGTGCTCGTGGCGCTTGACTGGCTTGCCACCTCCGGGATCGGAGCCGGAGGAGGATTCTGCCGTCCCCGCGTGCTCCGGTGGGCTCGCGGAGCCCGGCGGCGGGCCGCTGGCCTCGCCCGGGTCCACTTCGGGCGCGGCGTCGACGCTCTCGGCCTGCGACGAAGTCGGAGCCGGACAGGCATCTGGCTCTCCGGCCAGCGAAAGCCGCAGCTGGTCAGGCGAGACCTGCTCGGAGACGTGGCGCCGGAATCCGATCTCCAGGGTCCGAATCGTCTCCTGCAGCTGTTGATTGTACGCCTTGAGCGACGCGACGGTGCGAGCGAGCTCTTGGGCCTGCTGCTCCGCCGTCGAGAGCTCGGCCAGCCTCGCCTCGAGCTCCTGCACCCGCCGGAGCAGCGCGTCGACCACCGACGCGGGGCCGGCGGGGCTCCCCTGTCCTTGTCCCCTGGCCTGGAGATAGCCGAGCACGAGCGCCGCGCCGTCAAGGCGCTCTGCCTCCGTCGACTGCGGCAGCGCGGTCTCACCGGGGCGTGTCGTCGAGGTCAAGGCGCGCCATGGATGCCCCCTGCGCTTGCTCTTGACAAGTACCTTATGCAGCGAAAATTCGCTGTTTTCGATGAGAATTTCTCGTCGAAGGCGGGAATGCAGGGCCGCCATGGTGCGCCATCGGCGGCGCGCTCTCGCGAGGTCTTCGGGCGCGATGCAGCGCGCGCCCTGCTCCATCTCCGCATCCGGCTGCGCCGGCCGCCATCGGGCCGCGCTGGCGCCGGCAGCGCGGTGAACGAGCGCCGGCGCAGACGCCTCAGTGGACCAGCCGGCGGCGGCTTGCCAGCTCTTCTACAGGCAGACCGGCGAGCAGCTGCGCGAAGTCCTGTGCTGACAGCTCGATACACCTGCCGTCGGCCTCGGTGAACGAAGGCAGAGCAAATGCACCCTTCGAGAGACGCTTATACAAGATCGTGTATCCATTGCGATCCCACCAAAGGGCTTTGAGCCGGTTACGCCTCCTGTTGAGGAACAAGAACAGCGCGCCGCTGGCCGGGTCCAGGCACAGCACTTGCCGGGTGATCGCGGCGAGCCGGTCGAACGCACCACGCAAGTCCACTGGACCGACCGCCAGATAGACGGCTATAGTCGCGGGGGTCACCGTCCCCTCCGCAACGCTTCGAGTGCTTCCACGAGCTCGCGCGCGCCTATCCCACATACCTGCATCCGCGTCCCGTCGGCAAACGCGACGTTGAGCCGCAAAGGCGGCGCCTCGCGGCGCTCCGGGCGCACCACGACGGGTAGGAACGGAATCTGCTGAGCCGCCTTGGGGGCTCTTGGCGACGCACCCTCGTCTGCGCGCTCACCGTCAGCCACCCATCGGTCGGCAGTCATCTTGTGGACACCGAGCTCCGTGGCGATCTCGGTCGGTGTTGCCCCCGAGCGGGAGCGCGCCTTGGCGTAGGCCTCGGCTCGCTCCCGCAGCTCGCTCGGGAATTTCCCACGGCTCTTCTGCTCTCGATACCTCGACAGCTCTGCACGCAGCTGTACCAGCTCCCTGCTTCCTGGCATCGCTCGCTCCTCTTCGCTCGGCGAGGGCACGGCCCTCATCTGGCGTCGCGTAGCGTGCAACCGAATCTGGCCAGGGGAAAGACGCGGTCAGCGGAGCGGCTACGCGGGAAGAGGTCGAGCGCGCGTGGGTCGAGGAGGCCCGGAGGCGCCTCGACGACATCCGGGCGGGGCGCTCCCAGCCCATCCCCTGGGAGGAGGCACGGCGCCGCATCTTCGCGCGGCTGAGATAACGCGCCGTCCCATCGTCCTCGTGAACGAAGCAGAGAGCGAGACGTGCAAGGCGTTCCTCTGGTACGAGGCGTGCGATCGGTGCGTCGCCGATCGCTTCGAGGCTCCGGTGCTCGCAGCCCTCATGCCCGCGCTGCCCGCTGCGTCGGCGGGCCATCGGCGGCGGGCGAGGCGCTGTCAGGCCGCGCCGCGCTGTCAGGGCGACAGGTTTCGACAGGCTCCGGGTTGAATTTCAATTCAGCCGGAGGGCTCTCGACAGGCTCCGGGTTGAATTTCAATTCAGCCGGAGGGCTCTCGACAGGCTCCGGGTTGAATTTCAATTCAGCCGGAGGGCTCTCGACAGGCTCCGGGTTGAATTTCAATTCAGCGGGCGGTAGCGCGCGACCTCACCATCTGATCCAGTGCACTGCCCGTCAGGCGGTCAGCTCCTGCTCCAGCAGCCGGCGAAGATCCCGGCCCCGCGCGAACCCCCTTTGCTCGATGAGCTCAACGGCGGATCGCGCCATCGCGATGTCCGTATCCCGCGCGATCGCCAAGAGGGTCCGGATGTCCACGAGATCCTGAGGGCGGCGACGATCATCACGGGCCAGCACCTTCAACGCGAGCAGGTGCCCGATTTGTGCCACGGGGACCGTGACGTCTGGAAAGATCTGGATACGCTCGGCAGCACCGACGATCTCGGCCCCGATGCCCGAGGAGGCGAACAGCAGGTCGGCCACCACGCCCCGTGGAGGACGGCTCGGCGTCTGGAGCCGAACCGTCGCCAGGTGTCCCTGTGCCGTCTGCTCGACCACAGCGAGCACCTGCTAGCCCAGCGCCTGCAGCTCGCGCGAGAGCGCCTCCGCGTCGTCATCGTCGGTGACCACCACGGCGAGATCAACATCCCTTGTGAACCGCGGCTCCGCCCGCACGGACACACCGCAAGGCCTCCCACGAGCGCGAGTCGTCTGTTGAGCCCCTCCAAGTCCACGACCACGCGGCCGAGGGCGTCCTGAAGTGTGCTCACGGGGCACGTCGCGGCCAGGGAACCGGCCGCCCCTCTGCATCGCCAAACTCGGCGCCGGGACGCTCCATCAGCCAGTCGGCAAGGCGCTCGTCGATGTCCTCCTCGTTCGCCTCGGGCAGCCGGCGCCTGAGATTCTGCCGCATCAGTGCCACGCCTGCGTCGTGCAGGTCGAAGGCCAGGCGTAGGTTCTCCGCCAATCGCGTCGGGTCTGTGGCAGCCACTTGCCAAGCCTACCCCGTTCCCGGGGCGCAGGCGAGCGGGCGGCGTACGCCGTGCCGCACTCTGCGCCCCAAGACCGTGAGTAGAGGCCGTGGAAGGCTGGAAGGAAGAGTTCACGGACAAAGTGTACCGATCTCCGAGCGAGAGGCCGGACCTCGACGGGGGCGCAGGGCGACGGACGCGCTGTGCGGGAAAGCATGTTTTCCGCGAGGTGCTCGCGCTCTGCCGGTGCCACACGTATCCGGCGAGAAGGCGAGATGCGCGATCTGCGATGCGCGCCTCTCGGCGCGGCGGGTGGTGCTCGCATCCCTCGCCGTGTGCTTGTGCGGCCGCGGCCGATTGCCGTCGCGTGCCTCGGATCCGTGAGCGCAGTGCAGGTCTAGGGCGCGGAGCTTGCGGGCGTGCCCATGGTGCACCGGACGTGCGCGGGCGACGGGTCGCCCTCGTGCAGCCAGATCGCGGACAGCTGGCTCGACGGCGACTGGAGGCGCCTTCCGGGCTGCCGGCGCGCGCTCGGGCTGCCGGCGGGTCCGCTCGTGCTTGCGGCCTTCTCGGCCGGGGCACATCGTCAAGCGCCTGCTCGCCGACCCGCGCAATCGGGCCGAGGTCGCGGCCGTGGTGCTCGCGGACGCGACCTACACGACGGCGTGGATCGACCGCGCGCACGCGCTCGCGGCGCCGCTCGGGTCGCTCGTGGACTACGCGGCCGAGGCGGCGGGCGGCGCGCGTCTGTTCGTGGCCACGGCGAGCAGCGCGCCGAACAAGCAGCACCCGACCGGGCTGCCTACGCCACTGCGCTCGGCCGCGTTGACCTACCCCCACGTGACCGGCGGGGCCTCGCCGGCTCGCGCCCCGCGCAGCCAGGGAATCCTGAGGTCGGCCTGTCCGAATTCACGCGGTTTCCGAGGAGTGGTCCTCCCCCGCTTCCGTCGACACCCCCGACGGCACCAGGAGGCAGGGATGGGACGGAGAAAGAGGAGGGCGTTCACGCCCGAGTTCAAGGCGGAGGCGGTACGGCTGGCGAAGGCGAGCGACCGGAGCATCGGCCAGGTGGCGAAGGACCTCGACCTGACCGAGACGGCGCTGCGCGACTGGATCAAGCGCGCGGACACCGACGCGGGCCACGGCCCGCCGGGGGCGCTGACGACGCCGGAGCGTGAGGAACTGCAGCGGCTGCGCCGCGACGTGAAGCGGCTGGAGATGGAGCGCGAGATCTTAAAAAAACGGGCATGCGCAGGGGCGCACCCGCGAAGCATGAAAGCCGGTAGACTGCGGGCGCGGATCGCGTCGGGCCAAGGTCGACGCTTACTGGTGTCGTGAGCCCGAAAAAAAACGGACCCGAGCGTCGCATCAGGCACCCCGAATTGTTGCCGTCTCCGCAAGGAGCGAGCACGCCAGGTAAAATCGCCCTTCGCGACGCTCCCCGGCGCCTTTCGCGCTGGAGGTCAAGATGGAGGTCCTGTACGCCCGCTGCTGCGGGCTCGACGTGCACAAGGAGACCGTCGTTGCATGCGTCCGGATCCAGGAGCCCCGAGGCCGCGCAAAGACGACGGTGCGTTCGTTCGGCGCGACCACGGCCGAACTCCTCGAGCTACACCAGTGGCTCACCGAGCAGGGCTGCACGCACGTGGCGATGGAGTCGACGAGCGTCTACTGGAAGCCGGTCTTCAACCTGCTCGAGGGCAGCTTCGAGGTGCTGCTCGCCAACGCGCGGCACATCAAGGCCGTCCCGGGCCGGAAGACCGACGTCAAGGACTGCGAGTGGATCGCCGACCTGCTCGCGCACGGACTCATCCGGGCGAGCTTCATCCCGCCCGCCCCGATCCGGGAGCTGCGGGACATCACACGGCATCGCAAGATGCCTGATCCGTGACAAGGCCACCCTGGCCAACCGCGTGGGCAAGCTGCTGGAGACCGCCAACATCAAGCTGAGCAACGTCGTCTCCGACGTGCTTAGCGTGTCCGGCCGCGCGATGCTCGCGGCGCTCATCGTCGGCGAGCGCGATCCGAAGAAGCTTGCGGCGCTCGCCCGGGGCCGGCTCATCCCCAAGGCCGAGCAGCTTGCCGAGGCGCTGCGCGGTGGATTCTCGAGCCATCACGCGTTCTTGCTGGAGCAGCTCTTGAAGCAGATCGACCATCTCGCCGAGCTGATCGCCGCATGCGACGCCAGGGTCGTCGACCTGTGCCAAGCGCACCGCGAGCCGCTGCAACGGCTCCGGACCATCCCCGGCGTCGCGCAACGGACGGCCGAGGTCCTGCTGTCGGAGATCGGGCTCGACATGACGCGCTTCCCGACCGCAGGTCACCTCGCCTCCTGGGCGCGGATGTGCCCAGGCAACAACGAGAGCGCGGGGAAACGACGCAGTGGCGCGACCGGCACCGGCAACAACCGGCTGCGCACCACGCTGCTGGAGTCGGCGTGGGCTGCCTCACGATCACGCAAGACGTACCTCGGCGCGCAGTACCGCCGGATCGCGCGCCGCCGTGGGCCCAAACGAGCGGCGACCGCGGTGGCGCACAGCATCCTGGTCATCGCGTTTTACGTTCTGCGCGACGGCGTGGAGTACCGGGATCTCGGGCCAGACTATTTCGACCGCGCCAATGCGGCCAAGCTCACCAAGTACCACCTCCGGCGCCTGGCCGAGCTGGGGTACGAGCTGCCCCAGCCTCGTGCCCAGCCCGGAGCGTAGGCTTTCTAGGTAAAGCGGCGGCCTTCTTCGCGAAGGAAAACGAGTGAGGTTCGAGTTCATCGACGCGGAGAAGGCGCACTACCCGGTGCTGGTATTGTGCGCGGTGCTGCTGGTCTCGCGCAGCGGCTACTACGGATGGGCCAAGCGATCGGAGTCGGCGCGGGCCAAGGCCGATGCGCAACTTGGCGTGCAGATCCGGGCCGTGCACCACAAGAGCCGGGAAGGTACGGCAGTCCGCGCGTTCACGCAGAGCTGCGTGCTCGCGGCATACGTGTCGGCAAGAAGCGGATCGCACGGCTGATGCGCGCTCAACGCCTCGCGGCACGCAGGAAGCGGCGCTTCCGCCGCACCACCGACTCGCGGCACAAGGGCCCGATCGCGCCGAACGTGATCGAGCGGCAGTTCGATGCCCAAGCCCCCAACGAAGTCTGGGTGACGGACGTGACGTACGTCCCAACCGGCGAGGGCTGGCTATACCTGGCCGTGATCCTCGACCTGTTCTCGCGACGCGTGGTCGGCTGGGCCGCGAACGCGATCAACGACCGCGCTCTGGCGCTCGCCGCGCTGACGCTCGCCTTGGCTGCACGCCGACCGGCGACTGGGCTGGTGCACCACTCGGACCGCGGTAGTCCCTACGCCAGCGACGACTACCGTGCGGTGCTCGGAGCGCATGGGCTCATCCCGAGCATGAGCCGCGCCGGCGACTGCTACATGAGCCCGATCGAGCTCGAATTGAGGACCTACGTGACCGCGTTCGCGGGATAGTGGCACTGTCCGCGGAAGCGGGGGAGGACCAACCCTCTGGGCATGTGCTAATGGTCTCAGCGCTCGGCGCAGGGGGAGGACACCGCATCTCCCCTTTCGGTGTTGAGCCGGGTCAGCCGGAGGTTCCTGTTCGTCGGCTGGGAGCTCCCCCTGACGCTCAGCCCACAACCGTGGTCGGGTCGCGCTCGCCGACAGCGGTTCGGGAAGAGCGAAGCCTTGGCGCGGCTAGACCAACGCGGCGTAGCTGGTTCCACCGTGTAGGTCATCGTACAGGTTGACCGCCGAATCCAGTTCGTTGTAGCCTGCTATCCATCATGGGCTGGCGTGGATTCGTTCGAAGCACCGTGGCGACCGCGCGTCGTATCGAGAGGGCCGAAGCCGCTGCCAGGCGCCGTACGGAGCGCGACGCGCTCCGTCGTCGTCGCGAACTGATGGCCCAGATGGCGGCAGCCGAGCGGATGCAAGAGCAACAACGGGCGGCCTATGAAGTGGCGCTCTTTGAGAACTACCTCCAGGTCATCGTCTCCGTCCACAAAGAGTGCTGGAATCCTTGGGATTGGCGACAGATCGCTGCGGCAGCGCCGCCGCAGCCGCCTGTGTTCAGCGGGCGCCAAGAAGCGGCGGCACAGCATGCGCTCCAGACCTACGAGCCGTCGCTCACAGAGAAGCTGTTCAAGCAGGAGGTCAGGCGAAGACAAGCGCTGACCGAGGACATCGAGCGGGCGCGACAGGGAGACCAGGCCGAGCATCACATGGCGTTACAGCAGCACCAGCAGGCCATGGCCCAGTGGCAGTGGTACAGCCGCGTGGCCCACGGCGTCCTCTCGCACGATCTCGAAGCCTACAGGGCAGTGCTGGATTACCTTGCGCCCTTCGACGAGCTGAGCGAGCTCGGGATCGTCGTATCGCTCGACGAGGTTCAGCCGGGCGGGATTGTCGTCACCTGTGCCGTGCGCGACCAGGAGATCGTTCCCACCGAGGAGCGGCGGCTGACCGCGGCAGGCAAGCTCTCCGTGAAGACCATACCTGCTGGGCGCTACTGGGAGCTCTACCAGGATCACGTATGTAGCTGTGCATTGCGCGTGGCCCGTGAGATCTTCGCGCTGCTACCAGTTGAGCGGGTCGTCGTGAATGTCTCGACGGAGCTCCTCGACGTTAGCACCGGGCACAAGGGGCCGATGACGATCCTCGGCGTCAACTTCGTCCGCCCCACGTTCGAGCGGCTGAACTTGGACAGGCTCGACCCATCCAATGCCATGACGAACTTCGTGCATCGGATGTCGTTCAAGAAGACGAAAGGGTTCTCGGTCATCGTCCCGCTCACCCTTGTTGAGGGGGCCTGACGAGGGCACTGCCCTATCGTCCTCGTCGCGAGCCGCTGCGGCGGGCAGGCGGTATGCCGCACAAATTCGCCATACGGTCGGCTGGTAGACCTCGCGCGCTTCGAAGCGCTGCTCGTCACGGGCGCCTTTAGGATGAGCAGCACCGAGGGTCGGGACGCTCGCGCTGGCTGTCGAACGGTGGCGTGCCCAGCTTCTACGAAAGCCGCTTGTGCCGACGGATCCGGAGAGGCGCTCACCTACTTGAAGACCTGTACGTCGTAGCCGAGCGCTCGGAGAGCCTTGTTGGTGCGGTCGTTGCGAGGCGGATAGTCGTTAGGCCTGGCCCAACCGAGAACCTCGCCGAGGGAGCTCTTGCCAAGGCGCGGAAGCCTCCACCGTTTATCTCTTGTCGCGATCCACAGTCGATCCACGGCGTCGACGGGATCGCTAGCGTAGATGACGAACCGGAGGAGATCGACGACGCTCTTGCCGGTGTCGGAGTGCCTGGTCCAGATCCACTTCGCAAATCGCTCGACCCGTTCATCCTCAGATTCATGGTGATCGGCTGGGAGCCCGTAGGTTGAGTTCTCGATACGACGGGCATGGT
Organism: Sorangium sp. So ce836; assembly: GCF_028553905.1. NCBI lineage: Bacteria > Pseudomonadati > Myxococcota > Polyangiales > Polyangiaceae > Sorangium > Sorangium sp. So ce836. Next base: position 3,534,985 of record NZ_CP102233.1, read on the forward strand.
CGCGGAAGGCGTATACGTTGATCATGGCCTCCACGAACGTCTCCTCGGTCATGCTTTCGAGCGTGGCTCTCGTGAGTAGCTCTTGCATGCGAGGCGCACGCTCGCGGATGAAGTATGCCTTATCATAGGCGCCCTTCGAGGGAGGCTCGCTGAGGCTGGCCCACCAGTCAGCCGCAGTGGCGAGCGCCCGCTCCGGGGACGCCTTATGGCGTTCGTAGAGCCACCCGACCTTCGCGCCGCTGTCGCCCTCGTCAAACGACTTTAGTACGATGTGGTAGTAGTAGCCGTGCAGGAACTGGTCGAAGTGGACCGTGGGGTTCGCCGTCGCGGGCACCCAGACGGGCCTCTTCTTCATGGTATCGAAGTCACGGCACAGCGTCCGCATGAGCTGAAGCGTCTCACGCCACTCATCCACGAACTCCTGACGTGCTTTCGACGGGCGCTCGCTGGGCCGGAACACGAACGTCTGCCCGGCGTATGGCTTCTCCTTGCCCAGTATATCGTCGTACTTTCGCTTGAGGCTGTCGATGTGCAGCCGGATGCGGCGGCGTTCCTTCTCGATATCATCGAGCTTCGCGTACAGCTCGTTAGTCAAACGGAGCGAGATCCGGTCCAGCTCCTCGAACAGGTTGTCGAGCTGCTCGGCGACTCCGCAGTCTTCCAACTCATCCTCTGTGAGAAAGAGGCCGGCCTCGATGTTCTTCTCCCACCCGTTACGCGTGAGATTGGCCGAGCCGATGTACGCTCCGTACCCGTGCCACCAGATGACCTTGGGGTGGTAGGCGCCGTTCACCAGGAAACACTCGACCGTCGGAGGAGCCTTCTTGAGGAACCAGTCTAGGAGCTGGACCGCGACGGCGCCGGTCTCATCCATCCGTCCATAGAATTTCAGGCGAACCTCGGGATGCCGGCGAAGGTGATCGATCAGCGGCTCGTGCAGCTCGGCGTACGCGACCGCGGCTCGGATCGACTTCGAGACCGGGTACGACTGGGTGAGCAGGTTCACGAGAAACGTGCCGTTGATCTTGCCCAGAATGGTCTGCATGGCGATGAAATGATCATCGAACGCGCCCGCGGCGGCAAGACCGGCTGTAGATGAGCCGGGTGCCAGAGACCGGCCTCATGGACCTTGAGGTGCGGTCGCCGGCGCATCGCGCCCCGCCGACACGCCCGCCGCCGGGCGCACCCTTCAAGCTCACCTCGCCCCACGCCTTCAAAACCCGCCCTCCAGCCCGAGGCTCGGCACCGTGACCGGCCCGAACTCCGTCGGCTCGCACGGCCCGAACCCATCGCACATCCGCGGCATGTTCTCCTTCGACATCGTCGCGTTGAGCACGTCGAGCACCACCGCCAGCCAGCCCGACTTCCCGATCGACCAGCGCTTCTCCAGGCGGACATCGAGGCGGAAGAACGGCGGCAGCCGCTCCCACCGGGGCTCCGCGCCCGCAGCCGACCCAAACCCGCCGGGGACGCCGCTGCCCGGCGGGAGCGCCACGCCGCCGACGCGCTGGGGGAGCCCGGAGTAGAACACGAAGCGCCCGCCAGCCCTGTAGCCGCGGCCGAAATCGTAGGTCAACGCGGCGTTCGCCACGTGGGTCCGATCGACCGAGGTCACCTGCCGGCTGCGGCCGATGCTCCGCGTGGAGCGGGACAGCGTGTACGACGCGAATCCTCCGATGCGCTTCGTGAGCCGCCGATGCGCGGACAGCTCCACGCCGGTCGCGGCGCCGAGCGCGCGGAGCGTGAAGGCTTTGTCGATCGACTGGAAGCCGGCGGCGCCGAGCGCGTCGGTCATGTTGAAGAACGCGTTGTGGAACACCGAGACCGTCGCGTCGATGTCCGCCGGCAGCGCGAACTCGAGGCCGGCGCTCGACTGGAAGCTCCGCTGGAGCCCGTCGTCGAGGCGCGGGCGGACGCCAGGGATCGGAACGACGAAGCTCGGCAGCTGGGACGCGAGGCCGTGCGCCTGCACGAACGTGACGCCGCGCCCCAGAGAGAGCCGCGCCGAGAGCCGCGGATCGACGCCGAGCGCGACCGCGCCGTCCGAATGGTAGAGATCGAGCCGGAGCCCCGGGGTGATGCGCAGGCGCGGGGTGATCGCAATGTCGGCTTCGATGTAACCGCCCGCCGTGAAGTCGACGCGGCTCAACAGGAGATCGCCGACGGAGACGTCATCATCGTCATCGTCCGGCGCGACGCCGCCCGGGGAGTCGCCGACGTCGGTCCCGAGGTCGAGCTCGTTGTCGTCGACCACGGCGTCGATGCCAGCCCGGATCACGGTCTCGTCGCGCAGCCGGTGAGCGAGCGTGAGGCGCGCGCCGATGCTCCGCGTCAGCGCCTTCTGGCCGCCCTCGATCCCCGTCTCGTCGTGGCCGAGCGTCACCGCGCCGCGCAGCGCGCTGCCCTGGCCATAGGCATGGTCGTACCGGAGATCGATCCGGTGAAATGTCGTGTCGAAGAGGGTCGTCGTCTCGCCGGCCGATTCGTCTCCGAGGTAGTCGTGCGCGCCGAACGCGAAGAGGCTCACCCGACCTTGCGGGGCGACCTCGTACGACAGGCGGGCCTGATAATCCCAGTAGTCGAGCGCCGCCTCGGGCGCGGCCAGCGAGAGGAGCAGCGCCGTGTAGGAGTAGCGGCCGCCCACGAGCGCGACCCCGCGGCCGCCGGCGAACGGACCCTCGACGAGCCCGCCCACGTCGACGAGCCGGAGCATGCCCTCACCGTGCCAGTACGGGAGCGGCGGCGTCGTCTCGCCAGCGACGATCCCGCCCGCGTACCGACCGTGACGCGCGGGATAGCCGCCCGGATAAAGGTCGACGCGATCGACGATGCCGGGATGGACCACGGAGGGCCCGAGCCCGAGGTGATAGAGGTAGGGGACGCGGACGCCATCGAGGAAATAACCGACGTTGCCCGGCGGCGAGCCGCGGACGTAGAAGAACGGTAGACCCGTGACGAGCGGGGTTACCCCGGGGAGCATCTCGATCGCGCGGAAGGGGTCGCCGAACGCGCCGGGGACGATCCTGACCTCGCCGCGGCTCAAGCTGGAGACGCCGGGCGCCTGCTGCTCCCCATGCACGGTGACCTCGAGCGATCGCGGCGCGCCCGGCGGCGGCTCGGGCGCCCGGGCCGGTCCGCCGCCGGGCGTGGGCGGAGGCGCCGCTGCAGGCGCGGACGCGTCCGGCGGCGCGGGCGGCGCGGCCTCGGTGAAGCGGACCTCGACGCGGATCTTCGCGGCGACCGGCGCGCCGTTCCGGGTGGCCGGCGCGAAGCGGAACGACGTCGCGGCCGCGACGGCGGCCGAGGCGAACGGCTCCTGTCCCCCCTCGGCGACCGCGGAGCGGACCGTCCCATCCGCGTTGACGGTGAGGACGAGGCGGACCAGCGCGTCGCCGTGCGCGCCAGCAGGGTAGTCGGCGCCGAGCGGCGTGAGCGGCGTCGGCGGGACAAGCGCGTCCGGCGGCGGTGCATCCCGTGGCGACTCGGCCGGCGGCGCCTCGCGCCCAGCCGGCGGCGCCTCGCGCCCGGCCGGCGGCGCCTCGCGCCCAGCCGGCGGCGCCTCGCGCCCAGCCGGCGGCGCCGCGGCGGACGGCTCGGCCGGCGGCTTCGCATGGGGCAGCGGCGCGTCGGGCGCGGCAGCGGCGAGGCTCGGCGCGAGCGCGCTCGCGAGCAGCGCCGCGGCCGCCGTGGATCTCCGGAGAAAGCTCATCGCCACGCCATGGATATCGAAGAGGGCAGCCGCCGACATCAACCACGGTCTACGCCGAACGACACGCTCACTTCCCCTTCGCCGGATCGCTGTCTCGAATAGGGCGCATCGCGTCTCCTGCGGCCCGACGCGGGGCGCGCCCTGTGGGACGGCCCTCCGCCGCCCCGCGAGCGCGCCGCCGCCCGCGCGGCGCTCTCGTAGCACGCGCGCGGGCGGACCGTGAGGAGGAGATGGACCGGGCGCGAGGCCGCGGATTACGGGGTCGCGACGGTGGCGGAGACGTCGCAGGTGAACGGGGCCATCGCGTCGTACGAGGCGACGAGCACCGTGTAGACGCCGCTCTCCGGGCAGACGAACTGCGTCTGCGGGCAGTAGCCGCACGCGTCATCCACCGAGGACAGGGCCGCCGCGGCGGTGCACGCCGAGGCGCCGTCGCACACCCGCATCATCGGATCGTTCATGCAGGTGCCGCCAGGGCAGCCGCAGCCCACGGTGATCACCGTGTTCGGGTCGCACGCCACGGCCTCGTAGCCGGGCGCGATCGACCAGCCGCAGTCGCGCTGCTCGCCGCCCACCGGGTTGGAGCAGGCCGAGAGCGGATCCCCGGGCACCGTCGGGCCGTCCTCCGGGATGCTCACGGGGACCTCGATCGTGTTGTTGCCGTAATCGCTCTCCGGCAGCGTGCGATCGGCGTTGATCGTGATGCGGAGGAGATAGTCGCCCGGGCTCACGCCGGTGATGTCGACCCACTGGCAGTCGAGGCCGGAGCTGTAGACGTCGCTCCAGCCGCGCTGGATGCCCTGGAAGCCGCAGTGGAAGCGCGGCGTCGACGGCGCCCCCGGGATGCCCACCGGCGAGCTGTCGAGCAGGCAGAACGCCTGCTTGTGGCCGGTCGCGACGACCGCGCCGGTCCCGTCGAGGAGCTCGTACCGGGCATACCCCTCGAAATGGTAGTGGCCGTGGCACGCCGAGTACTCGAAGCCGTCGACGGCCGTCGGATCGCCGAGGATCATGTCCGCCTCGCCGACGTTCGGCGTCTCGGTCGAGAAGCGCATCAGGCGGCGGTCGCCCGCCCCGCCCACGCAGCCCTCCACGATCGCGCAGCTGTCCGCCGGGAAGCTCTCGTGGCCGATGCTCAGGCTGAACCGCGCCACGTCCGCGGAGACGGTCAGGTCGGGCAGCGGGCACGACTCGCCCGCCCCGAGCTGCGTGCAGGTGCCGACGAAGCCCGCCACGCAGCACGTCTCGCCCGGCCCGCACTGGCTGTCGTCGGTGCACAGCGTCGACGCGGAGGGCGCCTCCTCGACCTCGATCACGATGTCGAACGAGCCCCGGTCGAGCACCACGTCGTCCCCGCCGACCCGGAAGCGCAGCGGGACCAGCGTGTTCTGGTCGGCGTAGACGTTGAACCACTGGGGGTTCGGCGAGAGGAACTGCGCCTCCACCGGCTCGATCGTGTTGTCCAGGTTCAGGCGCTCGAGCCGCCAGCCCTCCTGAAGGAACGTGTAATAACTGCCCGCCGGGACGTCCGCGCTCAGGCGAAAGCGGTTCGGGTCGTCCTCGGTGTTGAAGAAGATCGTGTTCTGAGGGCCCTGGACCATCACGATCCCGTCGCGCAGACGGTACACGTTGCCCGACGCCGCAGCGCCGATCAGGTTCAGCTCGATCTGCCCCGTGTCCTCGTCCTGCGTTCCTCCCTCTCCTGCTGAACACCCGGCGAGAGCGATCATCCCAAAGAGCGCGAATTTCGAAAGCTTCATGTGAGCCGCGGACCTCCTCATCTCTCCAACACGAAACGCTTGATGCCCTCACCGCACCAGGTCCTTCACGTGAAGGCCGAGGTGCGCCGAATGTGTCAGGACATCACACGTTTCCGACGCCGTCCATCGACCGACGCCGTCGGCGAGTACGACGCGCAGCTCACCGATCCTCCCTGGGCCGCCCACGGGAGCAGCTTTGCGGCGGAGACCGGCGCCCCGGTCCACACCGGCGGCGCGCCCTTCGGCCCGAGGCGCGCGGCGGTCGTGGGTGTCTACTTGACAGTAGAAGTGTCGTGAATCAGGATGCTCGTCGTGATGACGTACAAGCTCGACGAGCTCGCGGGCGAGGCGGGCGTGGCGCCGCGCACGGTGCGGTATTACGTGCAGCGCGGCCTCCTGCCGGCGCCCGAGTTCCGCGGGAAGGACACCTCCTACGGGCGCGAGCACCTCGTCCGGCTCCGCGCCATCAAGGTCCTCCAGCAGGCGCACCTGCCGCTCGAGGAGATCCAGGCGCGCCTCGCGGGCGCCGGCCTGGAGGAGATCGAGCGCATCGCCGCGGGGGCGCCGCCCCCCACCAAGGCGGGCGGCTGCGCCGGTCCGGCGGAGGCGGCCGCGGCGTCGACGCCCGCCGCCGGAGCGCCGCGCGGCGAGCGCTGGGAGCGGGTCGAGATCGCCGACGGCGTCGAGCTCCACGTGCGGAGCGACGCGCCGGAGCGATCGCGGCGCATCGCCCTCGATATCGAGTCTCGTTACGCAACCCTTGCCCCGAAAGGCTCGCGATGATCCCGTCCATCGATCCCTCGCTTCCGGCGGCGACGCCGCGCTCGTGTCTACGCTCCTCCGAGGGGCACCCGGTCCCGCTGCTCGGCGTCTCCCTCTCGGGGGAGGTCTTCGGCGGCGCGGCGCGGCTCGTGGTGCGGCAGCGCTACAGGAACGAGGAGCGCCGGCCGATCGAGGCGATCTACACCTTCCCGCTGCCGAGCGAGGCGAGCATCGCGGGCTTCGCCATGGAGTGCGCCGGCCGGAGGCTCGAGGGGGAGGTCAAGGAGCGCGAGGAGGCGTTCCAGGCCTACGACGAGGCGGTCGCCGCCGGCCACGGCGCGGCGCTGCTCGACGAGGAGCGCCGCAACGTGTTCACGGCCAGCGTGGGCAACCTCCTGCCCGGGGAGGAGACGGTCGTCGAGGTCGCGTTCGTGCAGCCGCTCCAGGCCGACGAGGGGGCGCTGCGGCTCATGATCCCGACCCTTGTCGCGCCCCGCTACATCCCCGGCAAGGCCGGGGGCGAGCGGACCGCGCACGGCGCCCACGAGCCCACCGATCAGGTGCCCGACGCCGACCGCATCTCGCCCGAGATCGCGCGGGTCGACTACGGCATCACCGTGGATATCGTCTTCGATCTGGGGCGCGACGTCGCGATCGAGAGCCCCTCGCACGCGCTCGCCGTGCGCCGCGAGGGAGGGGGGCGGCAGCGCGTGTCGCTCCGGGGCGACGAGGCCGCGCTCGATCGGGACATCGTGCTCATCGCCACGGGCGCGCCGGGCGTTCAGGCGGGGATCGTCTGCGACCGGGCCGCCGGCAAGGAGGGGACCTTCGCGCTCACCGTCGTGCCGGATCTGTTCGACGCGAAGCGGTCGCCCGCCCGGCGCGACGTCGTGTTCGTGGTCGACGTGTCGGGCTCGATGCAGGGCGAGTCGATCGACCAGGCGAAGCGCGCGCTCCGGCTGTGCCTCCGCCACCTCGCCGAGGGGGACCGGTTCGGGGTGATCGCCTTCTCCAACACGTTCCGGGCGATGGAGCCGTCGCTCGCCCCGTTCACGCAGCGGACCCTCGAGGCCGCGGACGCGTTCGTCGAGGGCCTCGTGGCGTCCGGCGGCACCGAGATGCTGCAACCGCTGCTCGCGGCCGCGGGCATGCTCCGCGACAAGGGGCGGGACCGCGTGGTCCTGAAGGATCGGGACCGCGTGGTCGTGCTGCTGACCGACGGCCAGGTGGGCAACGAGGCCGAGATCGTCGACCGGGTCGCCGAGCAGAGCGAGGGGGTGCGGGTCTACACGTTCGGGATCGGGACGAACGTGAGCGATCTGCTCGTGAACGATCTCGCGCGCCGGACGCAGGGGGCCGCGGAGCTCATCCACCCGGGCGAGCGCATCGACGAGAAGGTGACGGCGCAGTTCGCGCGGGCGACGGCGATCCGGGTGACCGGGCTCGAGGCGCGCTTCGAGGGCGTCGACGTCGGCGAGCTCTCGCCGGCCGAGCTCCCGGCGCTGGTCGACGGCGAGCCGTGGGTGCTCTACGGCCGCTACGAGCGACCGGGGGTGGGGCGCGTGGAGCTGCGCGGGAGCCTGGGCGGGGAGCGCTTCCACCTCGCGGTGCCGGTCGAGCTCGAGGCGGAGGCGTCGCGGCCCGGGCTCGAGGCGCTGTGGGCGGGCGCGCGCGTGCGGGAGCTCGAGGCGTCGGAGCGCGGGATGTCGGGCAAGCGCGCGGAGGCGATGCGGAAGCGCATCGTGGACCTCGCGGTCCGGCACCGGGTCGCCTCGAAGCACGCGTCGTTCGTGGTGATCGAGCGGCGCACGGGGGACCGGCGGGCCCACGGGCAGCCCGAGGCGAGGCCGGTGCCGGTGAGCGCTCCGGCGGGGTGGGGTATGAGCCGCCGCGGCCCGGCGGCGCCGGCCGCCGCGTTCGCCGCGATGGGCGGTCCGATGATGATGCCTCCCTCCATGAAGGCCAGCCCCTTCATGAAGGCCAGGGCCTCGGCGCCCGCGCCCGTGGCGATGTCGGCGCCGGCGCCCAGGGCTGCAGAGGGCAGCTCGGCGCCGGCCGCCCGCGGCCTGCTGTCGCGCGCGAAGCAGCTCTTCCAGCCGAGCGCCGCGGCCCCTGCCGGCGCGGTGGCGCGGTGCGGACCCGCGGGGCAGCAGCACGGGTCCGGGCCGGGCGCGCCCCCCGCGCCGGCGCCGGGCGCTGCTCCCGGAGGGACCGAGCCCCAGGGCGCCGGCCTCGGGCGCATGTTCGAGGAGCAGCTCGCGTCCGGGCTCTGGGAGCGCGGAGAGCCGACCGATCTCGGCCGGCTCACCAGCACGGCGCGGTGTCTGGCGGCGTGCAGTGAGCAGGGCGTCGACTCGGCCCACCCGATCTACGGCGCGCAGGTGGCCAAGGCGATCGAGGCGCTCTGCGCGCTGGCCGGGTCGCTCCTCCAGCGCGGCGGCGCCGATGGCGAGGTCGCCGCGGCGCTCGCGGCCGCGTACCTCGCCGCGAGCGGGCGGCGGCTGCGGGCGCGGGTCCACGACGCGGTGGCGGCCGCCGCGCCGGAGGCGGTGCGCGCGGTGCTGGGCGAGCTCGGCGACGCCGGGGCGCTCAGGAGGAGGGTCGAGGTGCTGCGCGGCGCATGAGGGGCTCGCCGCGGCCGCATGCCCTCGGCCGCGCGCGGCTCGGTCTCAGGGATACGTGTCGTCCCCGCCCTTCACGCCGGCGCCCGGACGGGCCTCGCCGGCGGGGCGGGCCTCGCCGGCGGGGCGGGCCTCGCCGGCGGGGTGGGCCTCGCCGGCCGGGCGAGGCGCCTCGCCGGCGGGCCGGGCCTCGCCGGCCGGGCTCTCGGCGATCTGCGCCGTCCCCTCCACCACGATCTCCAGGCGCGGCTCCGGCGCCTGCGCCGGGGCGCCGCCGCCCGCGTCGGCAGGCGGCAGGTCGGCGAAGCTCGCCAGGCTCAAGCGCGCGACGGGCAGCCCAGCCTCCTTGGGCTGCGCGAGGAAGAGCAGCACGGCGCGCGCCTGGGCGACCGTCACGTCCCAGCCGTTGCGCCACGCCACGCCCGGCGCGACGCCCGGCGCGCCGCCCGCCGTGTGGCCGACGACCTTGTAGTCGAGGCCCTTGAGCGGCTCATGGCTGCGGATGATCGCGGCGACGTCCCGCAGGATCTTCTCGCCCGCCGGGGAGAGCGCGTCGCGGTTCCCCTTGAACAGCACCCGGGTCGGGATCGAGATCACCACGCGGCCGTCGCGCGGCGCGACCGTGACGTCCCCGGCGGCGACCGGGAGGAACGCCCTTAGGACGCCATTGTCGCGATCGGACGGCGGGCGAGCCCCGGCCGCCTCGCCGCGATGCGCCCCAGCGCCCGGCCCGGTGCCGAGATCGATGCCCTCCGCGGAGAGCGGATCTTCCCGCGGCGGCGCCGCGGCGCCCCCGCGCGCGACGTCCTGCTCCAGCTGGCGGACGCGCTGCTGGCTGGTCTGCAGCTCGCGCTGGAGGCGCTCGGACCGGTCGAGCTGGGCCTGCATCTCGAACTCGGTGTAACCGCACCCGACGAGGAGCGCGGGCGCGAGCAGCGCGACGAGGCGGCGTCCGATGCCGCCGGCCCGGAAGAGGAGGGGACGGGCGACCCAGGCGCTCCCCTCCGCGCTCACCGCTGCGATACCCAAAGCAGGCAATTGCACTTGGCAGGCTCCTTTTCGCCGGATCATCCGGATCCATCCTCCTCGCGCCGGTGCGCTGAGCGGCGGGAGCCTATCCGAGCGGTCCTGGTCCCACAAGGCGCGCGCCGGGCAAGGTGTGCACCGAACGTGCGGGCGCGCTCCAGCTCGGTGCGGCACCGAGGGCGGCGGCGCCCCGCCGAGCCGCGCGTCCATGACGTGCCGCCCTCGTGATGATCCGTGGGCCCCGCTCCGCCCGCTCGGTCCGAGGCAGCGGCTCGCCCGCAGCGGGCTGCACACCGGCAGCACGGAGCGCAGGCGCGCAGCCCCTAGAGCGCCGAACATGTTGAAAACCATCTAATTCCAATGGTTTACGCCGCCTCCTGCATCAGCCGCTGGGCCGCTTCGAGGTTTTGGATCGCCGCTGCGCGGCGGAGGTCGAACAGGTTTCTCCTGGCGCCGATGTAGCGCGCGCTGTGTCCTTTCCGCGCTGCGATGTGGGCGAGCGCATGCTCCACAGCTGTCCGCTGCCGGAGCACCTCGCGCCCCGGCCCGGTCTGCTGCAGCTTCCGGAACTTGCGCTGCAGGGCTTCGTCCTTGGCGATCGATACCGTCCGACCTCGTCCGGAAGCGGCCTGGGTGCACTTAGCTCGCAGAGGGCACGCGCCGCACTCCTCAGGATCAAACTCGACCGTGTCGCCCGGTTCGAATACCTCGACCTGTCCTGCCGGACACGTGATCGTCTTGGCGCGCAGGTCGATCTTGAAGTCGCGCTTGCTGAACAAACCGGGGCTGCGAGCCCGCTGGCCCCAAGGTTTCGAGAACACCTGGCCGCCCGCGCGGAGCACGTCGTCAACGACCGGGCTGTTCACGTAGGCGCGATCGATGTGAAGCTCGACCAGACGTAGCCCCTGATGCTGGACGTCCTCGGCGAGCGGCGCGGCGCCCTCTTCTTCAGGCCGATTCGCTGGTGTGACGGCGCAGGCGACGATGACGGGAAGGTCAAGGTCGCGTGCGATGTGTTCCTTGTAGCCGTCGAACCGCTTCGAGCGGCTTTTGCGGCCGTGGCGCATCTCGACATCCTCAATGGAGACACGGCGGTCGGGCGCAACGCCTTGCCGGATGCGAATCGTGCCATCCTCGGCTGTTTCCAGGTCCTGGTTTCGAACCTGTGTGAGCGCATCAAGATAGGTGCGAAGTGGCTGCTCGACGACGTCGTCCAGATGCCGGTCCACCCACTGCTGCAGCGACGAGACCTGCCGCTCCAGGATCTGGACCGCCGCCGCTTTCTGCTTCGGGTCGCTCCAGTCGAGGTCGAGCCCGGCCTTGATGCTGGGCGCCAGAAGCAGCGGGATGCCCGCCTTGCGGCAGATCTCCTCGGCAGGACGCCCGGTGATCTTCGACACGACGCCGACGATGCTGCGCGCAGCATGGCCGAGCAGGTTGATCGTGTCCTCAACCCGCCCGGCCCCCGCTAAAGGGCGGCTGTCGATGGCCACGCGCAGCGCTTTGGACACCGCACGCCTCTCGCCCTCCGTCATCGCGCCGGACCGAACGAGCGCCACGGTCCGCTCCAGCAGCACTCGGTCCATCTCGTGCGCTACCATCCGCTCCCGGAACGCCTGCAGCGCGCCCTGCGAGAACGGAGGCGTGGCCGCACCCAGACAGCCGAGCACCATCTGCCAGCGCAGGTCGACGACGGACAGCTCCACCGCCTCGGCATCGGATGCGCCGACGTAGCCCTGGAGCAGCGTGACCATGCACATCAGCGCCGGCGGATGCGGCGGCTCGCCTGCCCCCGTCATCCGGTACATGCCCTCCAGCTGCTCCTGGAACGTCTCATCAAACAGCTCGTGCCGGTGCAGCCTGAGAAAGCCGAACAGGGCTCTCACGCGTGTCAGCCGCTTCATCAGCGACTGCTCCTGCCGCGACAGCTCCACCGGCGGCGACCATCGTTCCATCCGTGAACCTCCGGCCGCGGACGAGATCATGGCCCGGCGAGACGGTCGAGCCTTCCATCGAAGCGCCGGGGATTGTCACAAAATCAACCTGATCGGTGCTCTAGCAAAGTCCTCGCGGTGCTGCGCGGCGCTTGCTCGCTCGCGGCACCTCCAGCCTCCACATGCAGCCGGTGCGGCACGGATTTCTCCGGATCCGGCCGGGTGCTAGGCTGCCTCCCGATGGCCTACATCACGCGCATCCATGTCGAGCAGTGCCGCAACGTCCGGCAGCTGGACATCGATTTGTCTGTGCCGCTCCCCGCGGACGACGCGGGCGGACCTGCTTCCGCGAGACGGCCTAAGTTCCGTCATCTCATCCTTACGGGACCGAACGGCTCCGGAAAGAGCGGCGTGCTTGAAGCGATTCGGAACGATGTTTCAGCCGGTCTGGTCCCTCCTCAGGGACAGCAGCTCTCGCTCCCGCTGATCGGGAGCGCTCCTAATGAACTGACCTGGAGTTGCGACGCCGACGAGCTCGGCAAGATGTTCCAGCGTGGCGATATCATAGCCGTATATCTCGCAGCTACGCGCCGCCTGCAACGTCACGAGGTCCCAGGCCCAAGGAGGATGCGGTGGAAACCTGCGGATTTGCGGCCTGAACAGCATGTGGCGAACAAGTTTCTCCAGTTCCTTGTCAATAAGCGCACCGACATGGCGTACGCCGCTGAGGAAGGCGATCATGAAACGGCATCGCGCATCAGCAGGTGGTTCGAGAGCTTCGAACGCCGGCTGCGCCAGTTGATGGAGGATGAAGGTCTTACCATCGAATTCGACCGGCGTGCGTACAGCTTTCATTTTCGGAAAAGCGATGGATACGTCTTCGGTTTCAATACGCTCGCAGATGGGCACGCGGCAGTTCTGGCCCTCCTGGCCGAGCTGCTGATCCGAGTGGACGCCGCCCAGCAGAGCCGCAACGACTTCACGCTCGAGCCTGACGGCATCGTGATCGTTGACGAGATCGAGACGCACCTGCACCTGAGTCTACAGGAACAAATACTTCCTTTCTTGACGGATCTATTCCCTCGCTTTCAGTTCCTGGTTGCTACCCACTCTCCCGCCGTGATTGCCAGTATTCCGAACGCGGTGGTCTACGATCTCAAGAAGCGCGAACAGGCGCTCAGTGACGGTTTTCGCGGTGTTCGTTATGGTGCGTTGATGACAGAGCATTTTGGCATCTCCAGCGAGATCGATCTCGATTCGACGGAAAAGCTGCTCCGCCTGCGGGAGCTCGCCCGCCGCTCGCCTCGAACACCGGAAGAGGAGCGCGTGTTCGTCGATCTCGCAGCTCTTCTCTCGGCACGCTCGCCCACGCTTGCGGTCGAGGTGTGGATGGCGAAGGAGCAGCTCGGAACGCGGGGCCTGTCGGCTGCGGAGCAGACACGATGATCGACGTCGAGCGTCCTACCGAGGCGCCGGCGAGCCTCCGCGAGGGTAAGAGCCACACGGGCGCTGACGTGCTGGAAGCGTTACACTGTGTGTTCCTCGGTAAGTGCTATCTCTGCGAGACTCCAGTAGCTCTCGGGACCTTCGAGGTAGACCATCGCCGTCCGAGAGCAGACGAACGGTTTGCACACCTGATATGCGCGTGGGACAACCTCTTTCCGACATGCGCGACGTTCGACTGCAACCAGCGCCGGCGCAAGAGCTATCCAAATGGCGGGCTGCTCGACCCAGGGCAAGGTGTCGAGCTTCGAATCCTCCAGCGTATCGACGGGGTGGTATCAGTCTCGCTGCGTAAATCCGGGACTGTCGATATTGTGTTCCGGGCCGCTGACCCGAACGACCTGGCCGCCGTGAATACGGCGGAGGAGCTCGATCGGATCCACAACGGCACCCGCAGCTCCGCGATTCACAAGGTCAATGCTCTACGGCGCGCGATCCTCGAGCACGTCAGCTCCGTGAACATGGAAGTCTACCGGCTGGTGAGCGTGTCTGCGAGCCCTACGGCGGATCCAGCCGTCCTCGACGAGCAGCGACGCCGCGTGCAGGCGCTCGTCAGTAGGCGCGCTCCTTACGCCATGCTCGTGCGCAGCGTCTTCGCCTCCCTCGATCTCGTACGCGCGCTCTTCGACTGAAGTGTCCCGAATGGAAGTTCCTCGCGCTGGTGCACCGAGGCAGCGGGAGCCTCTCCGAGCGGCCCTGATCCGACAAGGCATGGGCCGGACTCAGCGCGGGCGCAGCACCGCGCCGACCGCGTGCCGGAAGAGCCCCGGCGCGAGCGCGAGCGCGGACAGGAGCCCGTCCCGGAGGCGCGGGCGCCGCGCGATGAAGAGCACCGCGCGCGTCGCCACCGCGTAGCGCAGGAAGGCCTGCCGGAACACGCGGGCATAGGCCGCGAGCGGGGCCGCGCCGCCGCCGCGCAGGGCCGCGTCGAGCGCGGTCGACAGCGCGGCCGCGCCGACGAGCGCGAGCGAGATCCCCTCGCCGGTAATGGCGTCGATGTAGCCCGCCGCGTCGCCGACCAGCACGAAGCGGTCGTCGTGGAGCCGCGACGACGCGCGCTCGAGCGGGCCGCTGCCCCGCGCCGTCGAGTCGACCGGCGCGCCCGCGACCCGCTCGGCCAGCGCCGGAAAGCGGCGCACGAGGCGCTCGGTCGACGCGCGCCCCTCGAGGCGGTCGCCGTCCCACAGGAACGCGACGCCGACGCGCTGCGCGCCCGCGGGCGTCACGTACGCCTCGACCCCGTCGCCGAGGTGTACCTCGACGAACGACGACCACGGCGCGCACCGGAAATGCTGGCGCAGGCCGAGCCGGCGCGGCCCCGCGGGCGGCGCGTCCCAGCCGAGCGCGCGGCGCACGCGCGAGCCGAGCCCGTCGGCGCCGACCACGTACCGCGCCTCGACGGCGCGCCGCCGCGTGACGAGCCGCGCGCCGGCGCGCGTCCGCTCGACCGCGACCAGCGGCTCGCCCGCCGCGAGCCGCGCGCCGGCCGCGCGCGCCCGCGCCGAGAGGGCCGCGGACAGCGCGGTGCGGCGCACGCCGAGCCCCCCGGGCGCCGGCAGCGGCGCCTCGACGCGCAGCCCGTCCGGCCGCAGGTACCGGATGCCCTCGATCGGCGCACGCTCGGCGGGATCGAGCTCGGACAGGACGCCGAGCTCCTCGAGCGCGCGGCAGCCCTCGGGCATCACGCCCTCGCCGCACGCCTTGTCGATCGGCCACGCGGCCTGATCCAGGACGAGCACGTCGTGCCCCCGCCGCGCGCAGCCGATGGCGACGGCGAGGCCCGCCGGCCCCCCGCCGACCACGGCGATGTCGGCGATGTCGGACCGCGCGCTCACGGCGCCGAGGGGCGCTCCGGCGCGGGGCGGCGGCCCGGCACGAGCCGGGGCAGGCCGCCCATCTCCGCCGCGTACGAGGGCCCGAGCGCCGCCTCCTCGGCGCGGATGCGCACCGAGAGCACGAGCGCGTTGAGGGCGCTGAAGACGAGCGCGGTCAGCCACGCGCCGTGGATCATCGGGATCGCGACCATCTCGACGATCACGGCGGCGTAGTTCGGGTGGCGCAGGTAGCGGTACGGGCCGCCGGAGACCGGCGCCGCGCCGGGCACGACGATGATCCGGACGTTCCACTGCTCGCCCAGCGTGGCGATGACCCAGTACCGCATCGCCTGCGCGAGCAGCGCGGCCGCGAGCGCCGCGAGCCCGACGAGCCCCGGGAACGGCCGGTCGAGCAGCGCGACCTCGAGCGCGCACGCCGCGAGGAAGGCGGTGTGCATCAGCGCCATCGCCCGGAAGTGCGCCTGGCCGACCTCGACGCCGCCCTTGGCGAAGGCGCGCCGCGCGTTGCGGCGCGAGATGACGAGCTCGGCCAGCCGCTCGATCGACACGGCGCCGAGGAAGGCGAGGTAGAGCTGGGCCGAGGTCACCATCGCAGCAGCGCGATCTCCGAGCAGAAGCCGGGGCCGAAGGCCATCATCACGCCGTAGTCGCCGGGCCGGGCGCTCGCCTCGTCGAGGACGTCGCGCAGCACGAACAGCACCGAGGCGGAGGAGACGTTGCCGATCTCGCGCAGCGAGCGCCACGAGCGGGCGAGCGCGTCCTCGGACAGCTCGAGCGTCTCGGTGATGGCCTCGAGCACCTTCGGCCCGCCGGTGTGGACGATCCAGTGGCGGACGTCGCCCCGCGACAGGCGGTGCCGCGCGAGGAACGCGTCGACGTCGCGCCGCACGTGCTCGCGCACGAGCGCCGGGACGCCGGCGGAGAGGACGACCCGGAAGCCGGTGTCCACGACGTCCCACCCCATGATGTGCTCGGTCTCCGGGTAGAAGACGGCCTGCGCGTCGAGCACCGCGGCGCCGCCGGGCCGGCCGCTCTTGCGGGCCGCCTGCGCGCCGCGCGCCACGACGGCGGCGGCGCCGTCGGCGAAGAGCTGCGCGGCGATGACGTTCGCCGCCGAGGTGTCGTCGCGCTGCAGCGTGAGCGAGCAGAGCTCGACGGACAGGAGCAGCGACGTCTGCCCCGGGAAGGCGCGCAGCGTGTCGGTGACGCGCCCGACGCCGGCCACGCCGGCCACGCACCCGAGGCCGAAGACGGGCGTGCGCTTGATGTCGCGCCGGAAGCCGAGCCGGTTGACGAGCCGCGCGTCGAGGCTGGGCGCCGAGATGCCGGTGACCGAGACGAACATGATGTGATCGACGTCCTCGGGCCCGAGGCCCGCCCGATCGAGCGCGGCGCGACAGGCGCGCTCGCCGAGCTCCATCGCGCACGCGCTCCACCGGCCGTTCTGCGCGGCGAACGTCGAGGGCGCGTAGTAGGCGTCGATCGGCAGCGCGAGGTGCCGCCCCCGCACCTCGATCGACCGCCGGACCCGCTCGACGAGCGCGAGCGCGTCGCCCTTGCCCGCCCAGAGCCGGCGCAGCCCCGCGCACGTCTCGTCCTGCGTTGCGTAGTGGGGCGGCAGCGCCGTCCCCACCGCGGCGATCGTCGGCGCGAACGGCGCCTCGAGGCGTTCGGAGCTCATGGCGGGCGGCAGTCTCGCACCGAGGCAGGCGACCGACCACGTCGATTTCGCCGTCAGGAGCCGCCTGAAGCTCACCGAACCTCGCGCGTCGAAGGCTCCCGCGCTTCACGGTTGATCCATGCAGCCCGCTGCGCCAGACGTCTCCCGGGAATGGCGCGCCGCCGGCGCGCGCCGCACACGAGACATGGCTCAAGGTTACCTCTTCCTCATCATCGCCCTCGTCTTCAACGCGACCGCGAACATCCTCATGAAGCTCGCCGCGCGGCGCGTCCCCCCGATGGAGGGCCTGTCGCTCGTCCAGAAGGGGCTCGCGCTCGCGACGAACTATCACCTCGTGCTCGGGCTCGTGCTCTTCGCGTCGAACATCCTGTTCTACGTGCTGGCGCTGAAGCGCATCAACCTGTCGGTCGCCTATCCGATCATGTCCTCGGGCGGCTTCCTGATCATCTCGGTCTTCTCCGTCTACTACCTGCGCGAGACCCTCACGGCGGTGCAGATCGGCGGCATCGTCCTCATCGCGGCGGGCATCGCGATGGTCGCGTACAACCTCAGCTAATCCGCCGCGGCGGCTGTGATAGCGTGCGGGTCGCACGCCATCGTGCGACCGAACGCCCCCACCGCGGAGGAAGCATCCATGCCCGACCGATCGATCCCGCGCGCCCTCCTCGCCGTGCTCCTCGCGGCCGCCGGCTGCGGCAGCGCCGCGGCGGACGACAGCCAAGCGCCGGCGCGCGAGGCGACCTGCGACAGCGGGGCGCCGATGATCCGCACCGAGCTCTTCTTCGGGATGGATCGGTTCGACGAGCCCGACGTCACGCAGGAGGAGTGGCAGGAGTTCGTCGACACGGTGGTGACCCCGCGCTTCCGCGACGGGCTGACGCAGTTCGACGTCGACGGCCAGTACCTCGCGACGACGGAGGAGCTGATCCGCGAGGACAGCCGGCTGATCATGCTCCTCCACGACGGCAGCCAGGCCGCCTCGGACAGCATCGAGGCCATCCGCGAGGACTACAAGGCGCGCTTCGATCAGGAGTCCGTGCTGCGGATCGACGAGCCCGTCTGCGTCGATTTCTGACGGCGGACCGCCCGCGCGCCTCCCGCCGCGCCCGCACGACGGCGCTCCGCCTCCGGACTGCATCGCCCGGTAGATGCGTTGTCTTCTCCCGTCGCTCGCCGGGCGCTCCGGCGGCGGCGAGCGCAGAACGCGTATGTCGGGCACACTCGTGTTCGCCTGGAACACGGCTTGGATCTTGTGCAATCCCGTAAGCTGGGAAAATTCTTGACCGAGCAAAGTCGTGGGGTCAAACCAGCACGGTGCTGGTGGGCTCAGCACATCGCGACGCATCATACCGTGTTTCATCTCGGGCATGCTGCAACCCACTCGCGGCGCCGGGACGGTGCACGTTCGACGCGGGCGATCCCCTCTAGTTCGATTTGGAATAGGGAGGTTTACGTGTTGATGAGGCGTTTGCGAGGGCTCAAGTTGGCCGCAGCGATGAGCGTCGCCATGGGATGCGCGGACCAGGACGCTCCGTTCGTCGACGAGGAGGTGGAGCAAGGCGAGCAGGCGGTCGTCGACGCGTCGTATGCGACAGCTTCGGGGAGGACCGTTCACGCCGACGTCGTCGCGATAGACCAGCTGATTGTCTATGATCGCTATGACGCGTTCAACCCGGGGGGGATGGTCTACGCGCTCCGGAGGGACGTCGAGGCCGCCGACCCGTCGAGGCCCGTCGGCCCGGGCAACGCCGCGCTGCGGCCAGGCAAGCGCCCGAGGCCGCTCGTCCTGCGCATGAATGCGGGCGACAAGCTCGTCATCTCGTTCACGAACTGGCTGACGCCGAGCGGCGCGGCGCTCCCGGCCCTCTCCCCGACGACGCGTGACGCGTCCATCCACGTGGTCGGGCTCCAGATCCAGAACATCGCCGCGCTCGGAGGGAACGTCGGGCAGAACGAGAGCTCGCTGGCGGCGCCAGGCGAGACGCGCACCTACGAGCTCGTCGGCGGCCGCGAGGGCGCGTTCCTCATGCACAGCGGTGGCGCCATGGCCGGCGCCGACGGCACCGGGAGGCCGCTGCGGCAGATCGCCCAGTCGCTGTTCGGCGCCGTCATCGTCGAGCCGAAGGGCGCCGTCGCGTACCGCTCCCAGATCACGGCCGAAGAGCTCGAGGCCGCCTCGGTCGGGCCCCGGAACCCGGACGGCACGCCGCTCATCGACTACGACGCGCGCGACGCGTCGGGCGAGCCGATCCTGCGGATGATCAACGATGGAGGCGAGATCGTGCACGGCGATCTCAACGCGATCATCACCGGCTTCGACGAGACCGAGGTCCGGGCCGGGACGTCCGCCAGCCACGGTTACTTCCGCGAGTTCACCGTGATGTTCCACGACGATCTGGGCTCCGTCCAGGCCTTCCCTGAGCTCCAGAGAGACCCGATATACCACAGCGTGCGCAGCGGCTTCGGCATCAACTACGGCGCGGCCAGCCTCGGCGGGGCCGCCCTCGCCAACCGGAGGAAGATCGGCCCCACCAGAGGCTGCGCGGAGTGCAAGTTCGAGGAGTTCTTCCTGAGCTCATGGGCGAACGGAGACCCGGCGCTGAATATCGAGCGAGACGAGGAAGGCAACGCGGTTCGCGCCCTCTACCCGGACGACCCCGCCAACGTCTCCCACTCCTACGTCGGCGACCCTGTCCGCATCCGAAACCTGCACGCTGGCCCGACCGAGACGCACGTCTTCCACGCCCACGGCCACCAGTGGCTGCGCTCGCCGAACAACGACGACAGCGCTTACATCGACTCCCAGACCATCGGCCCCAGGGCGGCCTTCACCTACGACATGAGCTACGGCGGGGGCGGCAACCGCAACCTCACCGCGGGAGACGCCATCTACCACTGCCACCTGTATCCCCACTTCGTGCAAGGGATGTGGGGGCTCTGGCGCAACCACGATGTCTTCGAGGCGGGCACGCCAGACCGGAACCTGCCCGACGGTGAGCTCGCGATCGGGACGCCCACGCCCGCGGTCGTGCCCATCCCGGAGCTGGCGATGGCGCCGATGCCGACCTACGAGCCGACGTCGGTCTCGCTGCCCGACGGACGCAAGGTGGTGCGCAAAGCCATGCCCGGTTATCCCTACTATGTCGCCGGGCTGGCCGGGCACCGGCCGCCGCAGCCGCCGCGCGACATCGAGCATGACGGCGGGCTGCCGCGCCACCTCATCACGAGCGTCCCGCCGGACGGCGACGAGCGCGGTGTCCGCGGCACCTTCGATGTGCAGATCCACCGCGCCAACGTGAAGCTCCTGCCGCCCGACGGCACCGAGGCGGAGGTCGCAGCCGCCGAGTTCCACGCAGGGTGGTTCCCGGGCGCCGTCTCGACCACGGCGCGCTACGGCCTCCCGGTCAAGGGCTATCCGGCCTTCACCCCTGGCGGCGAGCCGGCGCTCTTCCTCGTGAACGGCCAGCCCCCTGCAGCCGGCGCGCCCTACGCCGATCCCTGCCCGCCCGGCGCGCCGGTGCGCACCTACCGCGCGGCCTACGTCCAGATCGACGCCACGGTGAACCGCGCCGGCTGGCACGATCCCCAAGCGCGCATGATCGTCCTCGAGAAGGACTACGAGGCCACGGTCGGAGGCACGAGGCCGCCGGAGCCGCTCTTCATCCGCGCCGGCTCCGGCGAGTGCGTCGTCTTCCACGCCACGAACGCCATCCCGGACGCGCTCCAGGAGGACGATTTCCAGATGTTCATACCCACCGACATCCTCGGTCAGCACATCCATCTCGTGAAGTACGATATCACCTCGTCGGACGGAGGGGCCAACGGGTTCAATTACGAGGATGGGACGTTCGCCGCGCAGGAGGTCGTGGCGCGCATCAGCGCGGCCAACGCCCTCGGCGGCGCGCTGGCCGCCGACGGCACGGTGCTCGAGTCGGGCGCGCGCGTGACGCTCGCGGCGACGCGGCACCCGCACCTCGCCGGCGCGCCGCTCGGGGCGCAGACCACGACGCAGCGCTGGTGGGCCGATCCGGTCGTGACCGCGTCGGGCAAGGAGCGCCCCCTCGGCACGGCCTTTACCCACGATCACTTCTCCGCCTCTTCCCACCAGCACCATGGCCTGTACGCAGCCCTCGTGGTCGAGCCCGCCGGATCGACCTGGCGCGACCCCACGACGGGGGATCTCTTCGGCGCGCGTTCGGACGGCGGGCCGACGAGCTACCGCGCCGACATCCTGTTTCCGCCCGGGGACAAGCGGACGCCGTTCCGCGAGTACAACCTGAGCTTCGCCGACTATGCCATCGTCTACGACGAGTGCGGCCGTCCGGTGAACTCGCCGGCCACGGTCGCGGCGCCGCTGCCGCAGGCGATCGCCCACGGAGGGCTCTTCCGCGAGCCCGTCTCCTGGCGCGATCCCGGGGCGGGGCTCATCAATTACCGGCACGAGCCCATCCCGATGCGCATAGCGGACCGCGATTGCGCGACGGGCGCGGCCACCCCGAAGGACGGCGACGCCGGGGAGATGCACAACGTCTTCAGCTCGAAGGTGCACGGCGATCCCTTCACGCCGCTGCTCCGCGCCTACCAGGGCGACCGCGCGGTGATCCGCCTCACGCAGGGCGCGCAGTCGGAGCAGCACATCTTCTCCCTGCACGGGAAGAAGTGGCTCCGAGACGGCTCGGATCCGGACAGCGGCTTCTCGAACGGGCAGCCGATCGGCGTCTCGGAGGCGATGGATATCGAGCTCGTCGAGAATCCCCTGTTCGTGAAGAACAGCGCAGGCGGCGCCGACTACCTGTACCAGAGCGCCACGACGGACGACCTGTGGGAAGGGATGTGGGGGCTCATGCGCGTCCACGGCGAGCCGGTCCCCGACCTCCTGCCGCTCCCGCGCGCTCCATCGCGGAGCCTCCCGAGCTCTCCGCTCACGGCGTGTCCGCCGAACGCGAAGGTGAGGCAGTACGTCGTTCATGCGATCGCCGCGGCAGGCAACCTGCCCGGCGATCGCCTCACCTACAACAAGGAATACGGGCTCTACGATCCCGACGCCATCCTGTTCGTCCACGAGGCCGACCTGAGCGGCATCCGGGCGGGCAACCTCGCGCCGGAGCCGCTCATCCTGCGCGCGGCCGCCGGCGAGTGCGTCAAGGTCACGCTCGTCAACGACCTGCCCGACAATCCGCCGAAGACGCCTCACTGGAACTACAACCCTCCCATCGTCGAGGGCTTCAACGTCAACCAGGTGAAGACCTCGAACCGCGTCTCGCTGCACCCGCAGCTCGTGACCTACGACGTGAACGCGAGCGACGGCGCCAACGTCGGCCAGAACCCCGATCAGACGGTCGCGCCGGGCGGGCGGCGGACATACACGTGGTACGCGGGCGACGTCTCCGTCTCGCCCCTCGGCGAGGTCACGTGGCGACCCGTGGAGCTCGGCGCGATCAACCTGAAGGACATGGCGGACGTGGTGAACCACGGCATGCACGGCGCGATCGGCGCGCTGATCGTCGAGCCCGCGAACGCCACCTGGTATCCGAAGCCGAACACGCGGGCGTCGTTGTTCGTGTCGTACCCGGACCAGGCCGGCGCCGAGCGGTGGTTCCGCGAGGTCGTGCTCTTCTATCAGGACGAGGTGGCCCTGCACTCCGACGATCCGCGGTTCCAGTGCGCGGACGCGCCCCTGAACTGCGGCACCGCGCTCCGGAACATCGTGGGCGAGACCGACGCGGACGGCACCGGCCACAAGGCCTTCAACTACCTCGCCGAGCCGCTGTGGGCGCGCCTCGGGGTGCGCCCGGAGCGGCGGATCGGCGAGCTGCCGGACCTCGATATCAGCGGCATCTTCAGCTCGATGGAGCACGGCGATCCAGCGACGCCGCTCTTCACGGTGGGGCGCTACGACACCCTTCGCGTCCGCGTGCTGCAGCCCTCGGGGCACCGGCGCCAGCACTCGTTCGGCCTCTGGGGCGCGGAGTGGGCGCACAACCCGTGGGCGCAGGGCTCGTCCTCCCGGGTCATGGGCCCGAACCCGGCGTCCTTCGCGATCGCCGCGCAGAGCGGCATCGGCCCCATGACCGCCTGGAACGTGAACCCCTTCTTCCGGGCAGGAGGGTTGCACGAGGTCCCCGGTGACCGCCTGTACCTCGATCAGGCGAGCTTCCAGCTCGCCGGCGGGCTCTGGGGCATCGTTCGCGTCACGGAGTGAGCGAAAGCAGGAGATCGATGATGAGACGGACCTTCCCTCGCGCGCACGGGCTCTGCCTCTCGCTGGCCTGTCTCGGCGTCTGTCTGGCGCTCGGCTGCGGGCGAAGGGCGTCCGTCGCGGTCTCGCAGGGAGACAGCGCGGCGCCTGCGCCTGCGCAGCCGGAGGCGCCTGCCCTGCAGGCGAGCCGGGTCGAGCGCGATGGGCTCTCCATCGCGTTCGCCCTGCGCCCGATCGAGAGGGGCCGCGGCGCGGCCGCCGCCGCGGAGTCGACCGCGGCGGCGGCGTTCGCCGACGTGGTGGCCGAGTTCACGATCACCGACGCGAAGACCGGCGCGCCGCTGGGCGGCCTCTCGCCGCTCGGGTGGATGTCGAGGCGCGCCGGGGACGCCGGGGCAGCCGATGGCCTGCCCGGCGGGGCCGCCGCGAGCGCGGCGGGCGCTGCGCCGGACGAGGCGGGCTGCCGGGAGAGGATCAAGCGCTTCATGGGGGGCCTCCTGTCGGCGCGCCCGGAGGTGGACATGAACGCCTATCTCCTCTGGACGCTCAACCAGGACAGCACCCTGTCGGCCATCAACCCGCAGGTCGCCCTCGGCAGGACGAAGCTCCGGAGCATCGTCAGCCTCGCGGGCCCCGGCGTCGCGCTCGCCCTCCACCCCGACCGCGACACCCTCTATGTCTCGCTCCGGGGCGGCCGAGGCCTCGCCGTCGTGGATACGCGGCGGGGGTTCGTCCGGTCGAACGTCCCTGTCGGCCAGGACCCGGCCCGCGTCGCGGTCGCGCCCGACGGGCGTACGGTCTGGGTGGGCAACGACGGCGACGGCACCGTGAGCGTGATCGACGCGCGCTCGACCGACGTGATGAAGACGCTGCAGGTGGGCCCGGGCCACCACGAGATCACCTTCACCGGCGGCGGTCGCGCCGCCTGGATCACGAGCCAGCGCGGCGACGCGGTGACCGTGGTGGACGTCGCCGCGCTGGAGCCGCTCGGAGCGATCCCCGTCGGCGAAGGGGCCGTGTCGATCGCGGCGAGCGACGAGGCGGGGGTGGTCTACGTCGCGAACGGCGCGCGCGGCGAGGTCGTGATCCTCGACGCCGCGCGCCGCGCCGTCGCCGGGCGCGTCGCCCTGAAGCCGGGGCTCGGCGCGCTGCAGTTCGAGCCGGGCGGGCGCTTCGCGTTCGCGCTCAACCCGGCCGCGGACGAGGTCGCCATCCTCGACGCCTCGACGGGCGCGGTGGCGCACGCGCTCACCGGGTTCGCGGCGCCGGACGCGGTGACCTTCACCGGCGCCTTCGCCTACGTCCGCAACCTCGGCGCGGGGAAGATCTCGCTCATCGATCGGGCGGGCCTCGGCGGCCCCGCGGCCCCGCCGGTCGTCCACGTCGCGGTCGGCCAGGACGCGCCGGCCGCCGCGGGCCGAGGTCCAGCGACGGGGCCGAGCGGGCTCGCCGCGCCCATCGTCCCGATGCCCGAGGGCAACGGCGCCCTCATCGCGAGCCCGGCGGACAAGGCCCTCTACTTCTACGTGGAGGGCATGATGGCGCCGATCGGCACCTTCTCGACCTACGGCCGCGAGCCGAGCTCGATCCTCGTCGAGGATCGAGCGCTCAAGGAGGTGCGGAAGGGCGTGTACGCGACGACGGTGCGGCTCGGCGCCGAGGGGCTTTACGACGTCGAGCTCCTCCTCGACCGACCCCGCGCGGCGGTGTGCCTCGAGGCCACGGTGGCGCCCGCGCGCTGCGCCGAGGGCGGGGGCTACGCCGACCAGGGAGGCTGCGGTGAGGGGCCAGCGCCGGGCATCGCGCTCTCGCCGCTCTTCGGGCCCGACCTGCAGCTTTCGGCGGGCGAGCCGGCGACGCTCCGCTTCAGGGCGACCGCGAAGGATACGGCCGCTGCTCTCGACGCGAAGGAGATGGAGATCATGATCGTTCGGTTCCCAGCTGGGTATCGGTGGAGCGGCGCGCCGCGGCCGGAGGGAGACGGCATCTTCTCGGTCGCGTTCACCCCGCCCGCGTCGGGCCAGTACCGCTTCCTCGCCGCCGCGCCGCAGCGCGGCGTGCCCTTCGGCGCGCTCCCCTTCGTCCCGCTGCGCGTGTCCGCGCGCGGCGTGGGCGGCGGCGCTCCCGCGGGAGGTGCGCGATGAGGCCCGGCGCGGCCGTCGTCGCGGGCGCCCTCGCGCTCTCGCTCGCGGGCCTCGCGCCCGCGCAGGACAAGGCACCTCGGTCGGCGCCCGCGCAGGACAAGGCACCTCGGTCGGCGCCCGCGCAGGACAAGGCACCTCGGTCGGCGCCCGCGCAGGACAAGGCACCTCGCCCCGAGCGGATGAGGGTCGGGGGCGTGTCCCGGGAGGACGACGCCGCCGCGGAGAAGTACTTCACCAACGTCGAGCTCGTCGATCAGCACGGCCGCGCGCACCGCTTCTACGAGGGATTGCTGCGGGGCCGGAAGGTGCTCATCAACTTCGCCTTCACCTCGTGCAAGGGGGCCTGCCCCACGATGACGGCGAACCTCGCGCGCGTGCAGGCGCTGCTCCGGGCCCGCGGAGAGCGGGTGACCATCCTGACGATCACGGTCGACCCGGAGAACGACACGCCGGCCGTGCTGAAGCAGTATGCGGCGAAGTTCAACGTGGGCGAAGGCTGGTATTTCCTGACCGGCACCGCCGCGAACGTCGCCGCGGTGCTGGGGCGCCTCGGCGGCCAGGTGCGAAGACCGGACGAGCACACGATGACGCTGCTCGTCGGCGACACGTCGACCGGCTCCTGGCTGAAGACGCTCGCCACCGAGCGGCCGGAGGTCCTCGCGCATCTCGCCCAGCACATCAACGATCCGGAGTGAGGTGGATATGAGCGTTCTCTCGCTGCATGCGTCGAAGGCCCTGCTCCTCGCCGGCGCGCTCGCGGCCGCCTCGTGCGGCCGCCGGGGCGAGCGCGCCGGCGACGAGCGCGCCGGGGAGGCCACCGCGGCGCCGCCGCCCCCGACCGTGGACGGCGCGGCGGTGGTGCGCTCGGCGCCGGCGCAGGGGGTCGTGGTGCCCGACGAGGAGCTCGTCGATCAGGACGGCGCGCCCGTCCGCCTCCGCGAGCTCTCGAAGGGCCGCGTGCTCGTGGTCAACTTCATCTTCACCACCTGCACCACGATCTGCTCGCCGATGACGGCCATCTTCAGCCGGCTCCAGGACGAGCTCGGCGACGCGCTGGAGCGGGACGTGCGGCTCGTCTCCATCTCGCTGGATCCGGCGATGGACACGCCGGAGCGGCTGAAGGAATACGCCGAGAGGTTCGGCCGGCGGCGGGGCTGGGTCTTCCTGACGGGCAGCCGCGAGCGCGTGAACCGGGTGCTGGGTGCGCTCGGGGGGCGCGCGCCGATCAAGGAGCGGCACACGCCGATCTCGCTCATCGGCCGCGAGGCGGAGGGGCGCTGGACGCGCATCGACGGCATCGCGCCGCCGCGACGCCTGGCGGAGGAGGTGCGGGCCTTCCTTCCACGGGGGCCGGCGGGGAGCGCGGACGATGGGTGAGCCGCGGCGGCGGTTCACCGTGCTGGCCTCGGCGTCGGCGATCGGGCTCTGCGCGCTCGCGCTGCAGGCGCGCGGCCGCGACGAGCGCGCGCCCGCGCCCCGCGCGCGTGGCGAACAAGAGGCGTCGTGCGCCGAGCTCGCGCCGTCCGCGCTGCGCGGCAAGCGCATCTACCAGCGAGGCGCGACCGCGGACGGCCGCGTCATCGAGGGGGCGATCGCCGACGGGACCGTCACGCTGTCGGGCCGCGATGCGGCCTGCGCCGGCTGCCACGGTCCGAGCGGGCAGGGGACGAACGAGGGGGGCATCGCGGCGCCGGCGCTCACGCCCGAGCGGCTCGCCGGGACCGGCCGCGAGCGGGGCGCCACCACCGCGCGGGCGCTCGCGGCCGCGATCCGCGAGGGGCGTGGGCCCGCGGGCCGGCGGCTGAATCCGGCGATGCCGCGGTTCCGGCTGACGGACGCGGATCTATCGGATCTCATTGCGTATTTGGGCTGCGTCGGGCGCGATCTGGACGCGGGCGTCACGGCGGACTCGGTGGCGCTGGGCGCGGCGCTGCCGCTGACGGGGCCGGACGCGGCGGTGGGCGCCGCCGTGCGCGACGTGCTCGCGGCGGCGTTCGCCGACGTCAACGCTCAGGGCGGGATCTACCGGCGGCGGCTCGCGCTCCGCGTGGAGGACAGCGCTGGGCCGGCGGGCGAGGGCGGGGCGACGGCGCGCCTGCTGGACCGGGGCGTGCTGGCGCTCGTGGGGAGCGTCTGGAGCGGGGATCCGGCGCTGAAGGCGCGACTGGAGGAGGAGCGGGCGCCGCTCGTGGGGCCGACGGCCGGCGCACCCGGGTTGGGCGGCGGACCCGGGTTGGGCGGCGGACCCGGGTTGGGGGGCGCACCCGGGTTGGGCGGCGGACCCCCTGACCCAGCGCGGGACGCCGCGGGGGCCGGCGCGGCGCGCGACGGCGGCGTGGTGTTCCAGGTGCTACCGGGGCCTGACGTGCTGGCCCGCGTGGCGATCAAACACCTCGCCAACGCTCCACCGAGCGCGGCGGCCGCCGCCCTGATCGTGCACACCCGCGACCGCGCCGGCGAGGCATGGGCGTCGGGGGCGCGCGCCGAGGCCGCGAGCCGCGACCTCCCCGCGCCGCCAGCGCTGTCCTTCGATCCCGGCCGCCTCTCCCCGCGCGACGTCGCCGACGCAGCGCAGGCGCACGGGGCGCAGGCGATCCTCTTCTGGGGCTCCGGCGCGGACCTCGCGAGCGCCCGGGCGGCGCTGGACGCCGCCGGCTCCGCCGCGCCGCTCTACGCCCCGCTGGGATCGATCGCCGACCACGCCGGGTCCCTCCCGCGCCTCCTCTCCGGCCGCGTCCTGTTCCTGTACTCCGGCCCGCTCGGCGAGCGAGCGCGGGCGTCGGGCGACGCGCTGCGGGCCTTCCTGCGCCGGGCCGGCGTGGCGCCGGGGCCGCTCGGGGCACAGGCGAGCGCCTATGTCGCGGCGCGGATCCTGATCGAGGCGCTGAAGCGCACCGGCGCCCACGCCACGCGGGAGGGGTTGATCGCGGCGCTCGAGCGGCTGCGCGACTTCGACGCAGGCCCGGCTCCGCCCGTGACCTTCGCCCGGAACCGGCGGACAGGCGTGCTCGGAGCGAGCCTCGTCCACCTGGACCCGGCGTCGGGCGACGCTGTGCGCGCGTCCGGGTGGATCGATGTCGTCCCATAACGCCCGTCCCGCGACAGCTCCAGGCACATGGACGGCTCGTGATGGTGTGGTGGATCGACGAGCCGCGAAGGGGCATCCGCTCCGGCGGTAGATGCGGTGAGCTCCTCTTCGTTATCTTGACTTCACGGTACACGAGACTAGACCTTTGTCTGCCGCCGGTCGGGCAGCAGCCCGGAGGCGAGCCGAACGGGCTCACGACACGGGGACGACAAGGGGGGCGTTGAGCTCAACTCACGGGGAGTCCGCGGCCCGGTCATCAGACGGGGCGCGAGCCTCCGGCTGGCTTCCGGTCTTCACTGGTCGTCCGCCCGCGGCCTCGCGCCCGTGTCCGGGCAGCGAGCTCCTGTGAGCCGGGTTGGGAGCGGGGGAGAGGTCGAGTCGGGGCAGATTGCCCCTCGTCGGTTCCGTCTCTGACCGGTCAGGAGGAACATCATGAGCGGTTTCATGGACAGCGTTCGTATCGATATGCTCGCCGCGCTGGTGGGTATCGGCATCTCCGCGACGATGAGCGGGTGTGCCGCGGAGCGACCGGAGCAGCTGGAAGAAGGCGAGGAGCTCGTCGGCACGGCGGAGGGCGCCGCGCGCAGGACGAGCGAGCTCAAGGCGGAGCTCACGATGCCTGATGAATGTCTGGCCACCTGGCCAGGGGCGACGCCGCCCACGGGCAAAGCCACCTTCCGGTTCATCACGGACACCTCGAGGCGTAACTTCGCCCAATTGGTCACCCTCAACGATCTCCACGTGCTGCCGAACATGAGGCTCACGTTCACGAAGGGGGACATCCGCAAGGGGACGCCTGGCGAGGCCAGCCCCACCGAGCCGCCGATGCTCGTCGGCTCGCTCTCCGAGGCGACGGACGGGCCGGCGGTCGGGGAGCCGCCGGGGACCTTCATCGCCGACGCCGCAGGCGACGGGCGGATAGGCTTCGGATACAGCATGACGGAGGCCGCCACCATGAGCCTGAAAGCCCTGGCCACACAGGTCAAGTATGAGCCGGACAAGCACTACATCGATCTGCGCACCGACACGTGCCCGAACGGCTTCATGCGCGGCACCTTCAGGTACCCGACGGAGGCCGACTATCCGGGCGGCTTCTAGCGCTGCCGCCCAGATCTCCTGTCTTGCGCGGTGACCGGCGCCTCGCCGCGGCCCTGCGGACGGCGAGGAGCGTCCCGGCGGCGACGCCGCGACGTCGGTAGAGCGACGGTGAGCTCCTGGACGCCCCCGGCGCCCTGGCGGGCTCCCTCCGGGGCCGAGGTCTCTTTTTTCTCCTCGAGACAAGGCCGAGGACGCGGTCCTCGGCGTCGCTGCGAGCACACCCCATGAGCCGAGACCGCAACGCCAGCGTCGCTTTCATCCTGATCACCCTCCTGCTCGACACGCTGGGCGTCGGCGTGATGCTCCCGGTGCTGCCCAAGCTCGTGAGCAGCTTCTTCGGGAGCGATCTCGGCGCCGCGTCGCGGTATTACGGCGCCTTCGTCGCCGTGTATTCGGCGATGCAGTTCGTCTTCGCGCCCGTCCTCGGCGGGCTGAGCGACCGCTTCGGCCGGCGCGTCGTGATCTTGAGCTCTCTGCTCGGCGCCGCGCTCAACTACGCGCTCCTTGCGGTCGCGCCGGGGCTCGGCTGGCTCTATTTCGGGCGGGTCGTCGCGGGGATCACCGGCGCGAGCTTCTCGGCGGCGAGCGCGTACATGGTCGACGTCACGCCGCCGGGCCGGCGCGCGCAGGGCTTCGGCCTCATCGGCGCCGCGTTCGGGCTCGGCTTCATCATCGGACCGGCGCTCGGCGGGCTCCTCGGCAACGTGCACCTGCGCCTGCCGTTCGCCGTCGCGGCCGGGCTCAACCTGCTCAATTTCGCCTACGGAGCGCTCGTGCTCCCCGAGTCGCTCCCGCGCGAGCGCCGCCGTCCCTTCTCCCTGCGCCGCGCCAACCCGCTCGCGTCGCTCGCGAGCCTCGGGCGGTCTCCCGTCGTCCTCGGGCTCACGGGCGCGCTGGTGTGCAGCTACCTGGCGCAGCAGGTCGTGCAGGGCGTATGGGCGCTGTTCACGGAGCAGCGCTTCGGCTGGCGGCCGTTCGATATCGGCATATCGCTCGCGGTGGCGGGCGTCGGCATGGCCCTCGTGCAGGGAGGGCTGGTCCGCCTCCTGATGCCGCGCCTCGGCGAGCGCCGCTGCCTGGTGCTCGGGCTCGCGGCCGCCGCCGTGAGCTGCGTGGGCTTCGGCCTGGCCGAGAGCGGGCTGGCCATGGTCGCGCTCATCTTGCCGAGCGCGCTCGGGGGCATGGCCGTGCCGGCCACGCAGGCCCTCATCTCCCGCGAGGTGGGCCCCTCCGGGCAGGGCGAGCTTCAGGGCGCGCTGGCCAGCCTGGCGAGCCTGACCGCCATCGCCGGTCCGCTGCTCGGCACCGGCCTGCTCGCGCGCTTCTCCCCGGCCACGGCCGACTTCCACGTTCCCGGCGCGCCGTTCTTCGTCGGCGCCTGCATCAACGCCGCCGGGCTCCTGCTCGCGCTCCGGCTGTCCGCGCGCAGGCCTCCTGTCGTGGCGTGAGCGCGGCCGCTCCCCGTCATAAGGGCGACCGGGCAGCGTCGGCGCGTCGAGCGGATCAGCGCTGGCCGATCTCGTTGTCGATGAGATAGGCGTCCCTGCGTCGGGTCGCCGCCGCGGTCACCTGGCGGCTCGTGGCCCAGGACGGCTCGACGGGCTCGAGCGTCCGAACCTCCGTGGGGGCGTGCTCGTCTCGAGAGGGCGTGCCCGTCACGAGGTCGGCGTGCTCGTCGAACGACACCGAGAATCGGCCTGCGGTGGACAGGTCGAGCGTGAGCCCCGCGGGGGGCGCGGGAGGCGCCGAAACTTCATAACCCCGACGACCCGTGGCCCGGACCGAGCGGAGCTCGAGCCGCCCTCCCACCCGCGCGGCGGTCACGACCTCCTCGGTCAAGGCGGGCGATGTCGTGGTCTTGCGGATCGTGAGCGCATCCCCTTCCACGGTGAGGATCTCGTAGAGGTGCAAATTCCCGAGCTGATCCTGGTACACCCAGTATTCCCCTGCTTCGAGGCGGCTCGGGGCGCTGAGCAGCTCGAGCTCGAGGTGGCCGGCGCGGAAGACGCCGATGCGGAAGTCTCTCGTATAGAAGCCCCCCGGAACCCCCGGCGCCGGGCCGCCGAGCGTGAAGGGCACATCGTCGATGGTCAGCGCCGTCGCGTCGCTGGGAGCAGAGCTCTCGTTGGCCCACATGACGGGCAGGGAGGCGCTCTGCGAGCTGCCGCCAGGATTGATGAACCCGCCCAGCTCGGGGCTCGGCGGCGCGGCCCCCTCGAAGTAGAGGTCGATGTCCTCGCCGCGGTAGGACGTGAGACGCAGCCGCACCCTCGGGAGCCCGTGGACCGTCCTGGCCTCGAAATGGATAGGGCGAACCACCGTCTGCCGGCCAGTGAAGAACCCCGCCCAGTCGCGGGCGAGCTCCGCGTCGTTGAAGTGATCGATCTGGGAGCCGCCGCGCAGGCTGATGTTCACCCGGATCAGCGGCGGCTGGCCGCGGCGCAGGGTGACCATCGCCTCGATGGCGCTGTAGTCGGGGTGATCGGCGAGGAAGGCGACCACGTGGTGCTCATGCCGATCGTAGGTGATGAGGAACGGCTGAACGAGCTCCAGCGGGTCGACCGGACGTGTGGAGATCAGGACCGGAGCCCAGGCAGGAACACCGATGAGCAGCCCGAGGGCGAGCATCAGCAGGATGGTTCGGTTTCTGGAGGAAGCCATACATCGCACCCTTTCTCGAAGGCACTTCTCGTGGTTCACCAAGAGATCCCATGCTCAGGTCAGGGCTCGCTGGCTTCGCCGTCGATCGAGTAGATATTCCGCCTCAGGGTCACGGTGGCCGTCACGACCAGGTTCGCCATCCAGGGCGGCTCGACGGGCTGGAGGGTCCATACCGTCCGTGCGGGGTGCTCCGTTCGGGAGGCCGTGCCTGTCACGAGGTCCTCGTGCTCGTCGAGGGATATCGAGAAGCTGCCCGGGGTGGATAGATCCAGGGTGAGGCCCGTGGGGGCCGGGGGGATCGGCTCCTCATCGCCCGGGAGCCCCGTGGCCCGGACCGAGCGCAGCTCGATCCGGCCATGCACGACCTCCGCCTCCAGGATCTCCTCCGTCAAGGCAGGCGACGTGGTGGTCTTGCGCAGGGTGAGCTGATCCCCGGCGACGGCGACGATCTCGTAGACATGCCAGTTCCTGAGGTTATCCCGGTAGAGCCAGGACTCGCCCACGGCGATGCGGCTCGGCGTCCTGATCGGCCGCAGCTCGAGGTGTCCGTCATAGAAGACGCCGATATGGAGGCCCGCCGTGTAGACGCCGGGCACCGGGCTGCTGAGCGCGACGGGCGCCTCGTCGATGGTCAGCACGCTCGCGTCGCTGGCGAGCGAGCTGGCATCCGCCCACAGGATAGCCAGGTCGCCTGCGTCGCCCCCGGGATTGATCAACCCACCTAGCGCCGGCGACGGCGGGGCGCTCCCCTCGACCACAAGGTGGATATTCTCACCCCGGTAGGAGATGAATTGGGCCTCTTCCCTGGGAACGCCACCGACCTCGCTCACCTCGAAGCGGATGGGCCGGTAGATTATCTGCCGATCCGTGAGGATCGCGGCCCGATCGCGCACGAACTCGGGGTCGCTGGAGTGATCGATCTGGGTCCCGTCGTGCAGGGTGATGAACGCTCGGATGAGCGGCGGTCGGTCTGCCCGATAGGTTATCATGGCCTCTATGGCCCGGTAGTCGGGGTGATCGGCGAGGAAGACGATCGCGTGATGATCGTATCGATGCAACGCCAAGAGAAAGGGCTGAATCACGCCCCGCAGGCCGAACGGGCTCGCGTGCGGCATGGCCGGAGCCCGGGCAGAGACGCCGATGAGGAGCCCGAGGACGAGTACCATCAGGACGATTCGGCTTATGAAACGATTCATAATCGCAACCTTTCTCGAAGACATGATCTCGTGCATCCGAGCCGTGGAGCCGCGCTCGTCCGGAGGGGACAGCGGGCAGGAGCGAACGCAGGACGCGCGCAGCTCGGGGCGCTGTAGCGGGCCGCGACGTGCTGTCGCATGCCATGTGCTCACTTCTCATGCGAAGAGTCGTCGTGCCAGAGCGGCTCTAGGGAAGTTGCCTGTGTCCGCGGCGTGATGTACGCGCGACGCGCGTCCAGGAGCTGTCGGGGCCAAGTCGGAGGCGGCGCCGCGCGCCGGCGCGGGATCGCGTCTCCGGCCTGGACAGCCGCGCGAGCGCCGCGCGAGCGCCGCGCAGCGTCGCTCGTCCGGCGCCGCGCGGCGTACCTGGCGCGCTCCTGTCCGTCGGATCGGAGGATGAGCGTCTGTCTCGTCGCGAGAGCGGCGGAGCGACGCTGCGTCGACGGCGCCCTCCCGGCACCGGCGCATGATGGCCGGGTCGCGAGGCGCGGCGTCCGGAAGGCGCCGTGCTGCGCGGAGATCAGCCGAGCGCCTTCAGGCGAGCGCGCTCCACGGGTGTTTCATGTCATGTCGATATGCCGGTTTAGCAACGCAATGCGGGGCTGCAAGACCTTTCTCTTTGCGGCGCGATCGCCTTCACGTCGCAGGCGTGCGCGCCGCACCCGCCAGCCTGCATCCTGTTGCGCGTCCAGGCCGGTAAGTCGAGCGATATGCCGATCTGCCCGTGCGGGACATTCTCTGCGAGCTCGTCGTGCTTGCCCGATAGCCGTCATGAATGTCTTGCGGGAGCGGCGTTCACCAGTTATTACGTCGACGTCGCTGGTCGGGTTGTTTCCGGGGAATCGAGGACAGGTGCCGCGCGCTCGGGCTGCCAGCGATCGCGGGCGCGCGCTGGCGGTGACGAGCGCGCCTGTCCCTGCAGGGGGAGGACGAATGACCATCATCAGCGCGAATCTGAACAGGCGCGGGCATGCCCGCGGTGAGGAGCACGTCTATCATCAGGGCTGGTATCCGCTGGCCATGTCGAGCGAGCTGGGCGTCGGGGCGCTGATCGGCCGGGACTTCCTCGGGGGCCGCGTCGTCCTTTACCGCGACCCTTCGGGTAAGCCCGTCGTCCAGAGCGCTTACTGCCCGCACCTGGGCGCCGATCTGTCCGTCGGTGATCTCTGCGACGGGCAGGTCCGGTGCGCGTTCCACCACTGGAGCTTCGACGCGACGGGGACATGCGTCTGGATCCCCACGGAGGGGAAGATCCCGCCCGGGGCCAGGATCTTCACGTACCCCAGCGCCGAGGCGTGGGGGCTCGTCTGGGCGTTCACCGGCGAGAAGCCGCTCTTCGAGCTGCCGTACATCCCCAGGATGAAGGAGGCCGATATGGTCTATCGGACCCAGATGAACGGCATCGTGTCCTACGAGCCGTGGCTGCCGGTGTCCAACGGGCTCGACTTTCAGCACCTCGGCGCGCTCCACGGCATCGCGATCACGGAGCCCGACAGGATCGACGTGAAGGAGTACAGCATAGAATACACCATCACCGAGCAGCACAAGAAGCGGCACGGCCTCGTCACGGGCACGAACACGTTCTCGCTCTACCGCGACGACAGCGGCCACGAGACGGGCACGCTGTTCAGCGGGACGCCGCTCCGGCCCGGCGAGACCATGGTCTTCTCGGTGGTCGGCCTGCGCAACACGCACCCGCGGTCCGAGGAGGACCGCGCCGCCCTCGAGCGGAAGCTGGACGCGATCGCCGCGTACACCGCGAGGCTGCTGGAGGAGGACGACAGGGTCCTCACCACGATGCGCTTCCGGCAGGGCGTGCTGGTCGCTGCCGACAAGCACCTGGCCAGGTACCTGAAGTACGTGCGCGAGTTTCCGCGCGCGAGCTTCATCGAGGCCTGCTGAGCTTCACCCGTCCGCGCCGCGCGGGGCGTGGGAGGCCGCCCGCGGCTCGCGCAGCCGTGGGCGCCGCTGCTCAGGCAATGTAGAGCGGCCGATTGTCGCTGGATTCACCGGCGCTTGATCTGGGAGGGCTATCCATGGATACCGATGGTGCTCGTCTTTCTCCTGAGAATGCAATCTTTCAGTTGGCAAACGGTTACTGGGCGTCGGCGCTGCTTGCCGCCGGGACGACGCACAGCCTCTTCACGCACATCGACCGGGGCATGCAAACCGTGGAGTCGATCGCCGAGGCGGCGGGCCTCTCCATGCGCGGCGCGCAGGCGCTCCTGGACGGGCTGGTTGGCCTCGGGCTGCTCACGGTGAACGACGGGCGATACGCGAACTCCGCCGCGGCGTCCCAGCATCTCGTCGACGGAAAGCCGATGTCGCTCGTCGGGATCGGGAGGACGATCGCGGACGGCATGCGCCTGTGGTCGAAGCTGCCGGAGGCGGTGAAGACGGGTATTCCTCCGACAACGGAGCGGGTCGAGACACCGGACCATCCGTTCTGGGAGGAGCTCGTCACGGCGATCGCGCCGACGTCTGCTCCTCTCGCGCGGCGGGTGGTCGAGCGGCTCGACGCCGCCCGCCGGGGGCCGCTCGCCATCCTGGACGTGGGCGGAGGCTCAGGCATCTATTCCGCCGTGCTGCTCGGCGCGAACCGCGAGGCCACGGCGACGCAGGTGGACTGGGCCAACGTGAACCGCGTGGCGCGGGCGTTCGTCGCGCGGTTCGGCGTCGCGGACCGCTTCAAGACGATCGACGGCAACCTCCACGAGACGAGCTTCGGTGAGGCGAGGTTCGATATCGCGATCTTCTCTCACGTCGCGCACCATGACTCTCCGGAGAGCAACGTGGCTACGTTCCGCAAGCTGCGCGCGGCGCTGCGTCCGGGAGGCACGCTCGTCGTCAGCGACCTGATCCTCAACGACGATCGGACGGGGAGCCCGCTCGCGTTGATGTTCCATGCCAAGATGCTCCTCTACACAGCTTCCGGCGGGGCGTGGCGCCGTGCCGACTACCGGAGCTGGCTGGAGCAGGCGGGCTTCAAGGACGTGGTGATCGAGCCGACGCAGACGCCCGCGACGCTGATCTTCGCGACGTGACGTGAGCCGTGGGCGTGCGCGGGGGACGACGCCAGTCCCGCCGCGATGAGGGCGCGCCCGCGCAGTGCGGCCTCGAGCGTGCCCCGGAGACCGTGTTGGCCTTCACCGAGCGTGAGGCTTCGCGAGCTCGAATCGACGCTGGAGACGTCGCGCGGCGGGCGCGCCCGATGAGCCGAGAGCCCGGCGCCCAGGTCGCATTCATCCCGGTGACCGTGCTCCTCGATGCGCCGGGCATCGGCGTGACGCTCCCTGGAGATCAGCTGAGCGGGACGCGGGCTCGGTCTCGCTTACTGGTCCGACGTGTCGGTGCCGGCGTGCTTGCCGTTGAGCCCGCGCGCCGCGCCCAGGCGGGACCTGCTCGCGGTGGAGGGCGGTTGGGCCGCCTCCGGGCCGAGCGCCCTGGGGAGCTCCTTCGTCGGCGCGAGCCCGAACGCCTCATGCAGGACGTTGATGGCCTGCTCCGCCGCGCGCTCCTCCACGAGGCAGCTGATCCGCAGCTCGTTCACGGTCAGGCCCGACACCGCGATGCCGTGCTGGACCAGGCTGCGGCACAGGTGGGCGGCGATCCCCGGATGCGAACGGATGCCGATGCCCACCAGCGACACCTTGGCCAGGCTGCCCGACACCCGCAGCTCGCCTTTCCCCGCGCTCGCGACGAACTGCTCCAGGAATCTCCGGGCGCGGCGCAGCTCCACCGCGGGCAGCGTGAAGGCGACGTCCACGCGCGGCTCCTCGGGGACGCCGGTGGGGTGGCAGAGCATGTCCACGCAGACGTTCAGCTCTGCCAGGATGCCTGTCACCTCCGCGATGAGCTCGGGGCGGCACGCCACGCCGACGAGCTCGACCCGCACCTGATCCGCAGCGCAGGCCAGGCCCATCAGCGCCTTGCCCTCGAGCGCGCGCTCGCGCTCGACCACCCATGTCCCTTCTTCGTCCGTGAACGAGCTGCGTAGATGTACTGGAACCTGGTACTTCATGGCTATCTCCACGCTGCGCACCTGCAGGACCTTCGCCCCGAGGGACGCGAGCTCGAGCATCTCTTCATAAGGAACGGACTGCAGCTTCCGGCCGGCCGGGCAGATGCGGGGGTCGGCCGTGTAGATGCCGTCCACGTCGGTATAGATCTCGCAGACGTGCGCGCCGAGCGCCGCCGCCAGCGCCACCGCCGTGGTGTCGGAGCCGCCGCGGCCCAGGGTGGTGATGTTCTGCGAGCCGTCGACGCCCTGGAACCCGGCCACCACCGCGATCTGCCCGCGCTTGAGCGCCCTCCGGATCGGGCCGTCGTTCACCGCCTGGATCCGCGCCTTGGTGAAGGCGCTGTCCGTGAGCACGGGCAGCTGATGCCCCAGGAACGAGCAGGCCTGTCCCCCCTCGGCGTGGATGGCGAGGGCGGTCAACGCGACCGACACTTGCTCTCCCGTCGAGACGAGGACGTCGAGCTCCCGGCCGTCCGGGAGCGGGAGGACCCCTTGCGCCAGCGACAAGAGGCGGTCTGTCTCCCCGCTCATGGCGCTGACCACCACCACCACGTCGTTGCCCGCGCGCTGGCTCTCGAGCGAGATGCGCGCGACGTTGCGCATCCGCTCGATGCTCGCCACCGACGTCCCTCCGAACTTCTTGACGAGCAGCGGGCGCTGGACGCCGCTGCTCGGAAGCCGATCGGATGAAGGTCTCACTTCGCTGCCCCCCCTGCGGCGTGCGGCTGCTTGCCGTGAGCACCGGAGCCGTTGGCGCCGGCGCGCGCGGACGACCGGGGGGGCTCGGACGGCGGCGCCTCGCCGCCGCCGAGGACCACCCTCTGCAGCTGGGTCAGGACGGCGGACGCCGACTCGCGTTGGAAGATGTTGCGCCCGACGCACAGCCCGGTCGCGCCGCGGGCCACCACCTCCTGGGCCAGCTGGAGCACCTCGTCCTCCGAGCGCACCGCCCCGCCCGCGACGAACACGGCGGTGTGCTCCACGACGCCCGCGAGCAGCTGGCTCATGTGCGAGAACTGGGTGGGCGCCTCGAGCTTGAGGGCGTCCGTCCCGAGCTCCACGCACGCGCGCATCAGGTGGCGCAGCCGCGTCAGCCGCTGCTGGTCTCCCTCGGACGGGACCTTGTCATAGAGCATGGTGAGCACGGGCACCCCGCAGCGCTGGGCCTCGTCCACGACTTCGCCCAGCTGGCTCAGGTTGTGGGCGTCATTGGTCCCGTCGAAGTTGAGCTGCAGCGAGACCGCGTCCGCGCCGAGCCTCAGCGCGGCCTCCACGGACGTCAGCCGCTCCTTTGTGTTCGGATTCGGGGCGAGCGACGTCATGCCGTTGAGGTGGATCATGACGCCCGCGCCCCGGAGCAGCCCGTGGCTCGCGAGCCGCTCCACCATGCCCTTGTGGGCGATGATGCCCGTGATCCCGGGGTGCCCTATCCAGCGCGCCACCTGCGCGATGCTGTCCAGCCCTTCCACCGGCCCGATCGTGAGCCCGTGATCGATGGGGACGATGATGCCGCGGCCGCACCGCCGATCCAGGAATCGAGACCAACGAATCTTCTTGGGAAATCCATTCATGGCGCAAGCCTCTCGGGTATTGACATCGCGCTCGCTGGAGCGCTCACGTTTCGATGATGTGCTCGTCGACCTTGATGCCCACGTGGCGGCCGGGCTTGGCCGGGTGTCCGAGCACCTTGTCGCCTTGCCGGAGCTCGGTGATGTTGAGCGGCTTTGCGTCCTCCGAGAAGATGCGCACGTGCCAGTCGTCCTGCATGATGACGTTGATGCGCTCGCCCGTCTGGAACTCCGCCTCGATGAGGCGCAGCGGCCGGACCTCCGTCTTCATGCGCCCGACGCTCGCCCGGCGCGCGGTGCCGGTGCGGTCGACGATCATCACGGGGGAGCCCGCCCTGAGCTCGCTCATGTAGTCCGTGCGGTTTCCGAAGTTGTAGACGTAGCTGTGGACGGCGCCCGCGTTGACCCGGAAGGGCCTGAGCTCCATGTAAGGCAGGAAGAAGACCTCGGGGCAGCACAGGATCCCGCCCTGCGAGGTCGACCCCACGATGATGCCCTCGGTGGGCGAGAAGAGCGTGGTGGTGTCGATGCAGCTCCGCTCGCCCATGCCGATTGGGGTGCACTTCACGATCGTGGCGACCTCGAGCTTCACCGCCGCGCGCTCCAGCCGGCCGAGCCGCGAGACGAACTCGCTCAGCGCCTCGTGGGAGCGCGGCGAGAACATCACCCCGTCCGCTCCGACCTCCATCACTCCCAGCGTGACGATGGCGTCGTCGACGTCGGCGGGAGAGTTGATCTCCTTGATGAGCACCGTCTTCGTGGCCTGCAGCGTGGCGATCACGAGCTCGAGGGGGATGTTGGTGGGGTCGCGGAAGCGGATCATCAGGTAGGCGTGGCGCTGCCCCTCCGCGATGGACTTGTGCAGGCTCTCACCGTCGTCCACGTAGGCGCGGAAGCAGGTCTTGTGCCCCATCTCCGCGGCCTTCCCGAGGAGCTCCACGTCCGGGCTGGCGATCACCACGTCCTTACCGCCGCCCGGCAGCGGCGCGAGGCGCGCCAGATCCTCGGCGCGCTCGGCGTGAAGGACCTTGAGCATGCGCGACGGGACGGCAGGCGAGAGCGCATGCAGGTTCTCCGGGTAGAGGACGACGCCGGTATAGGCGAGGTTGACGACCCGCTCGATCATGCCGTCGCAGTCGCTCGGCGTCGCGATCTTCGCCGAGTCGAACCAGACGACGAGGGCGTCGGACTCCGCCATCCGGTTGCGATCTCCCTCGACGCGCTCGAGCCGGATGCGCTCGCGCTTCTCCATGGTGACAGCGATGCTCTTGTTGTTGCCGTTGGCGGTGACGCCGCTGCCGTTGCTCGTAGGTGCCATGCTCATGATCGATCCTCCCCTTCGCTTCTGGTACGTATCGCGCTCACGTGCGCGCGACGGATTTGCTCACATAGACCGGTTTGCCCATCATCCCGAACGAGACCGGTTCGCTCCTGTCATAGAGCGTCCCCTTGGAGACCAGCTCCACCCCCACGCGGGCGCCGTGCGCCCGCGATAGCTCATCGAGGAGGCCCGGCTCGATGCGGTCCTCCTCCCGCTCGCGCTCCACGATGAAGTGGAGCCCGTCACCTCGCGGCGAGGCCCTCCAGAACCGGCGGCTGGGCAGCCTGGAGACGATGGCGTCGAGCTCCCAGAGATCGAACGGCTTGCCGCCGACCCACAGGGTGTCGTCCGCACGGCCGCGGATCTCGAGCGTCGTGCTCTCACCGCACGCGCAGGGCTCCCCGACGCACCTCACCCTGTCCCCCGTCACGTACCGGACCATCGGAGTGGCCCGCCGCGTGAGCGACGTGACGACGAGCTGCCCTATCTCCCCCGGCGCCACGCTCCTCTCCAGCCGGTCGTCGAGGACCTCCATGAGAAAGCAGTCCTGCCACGGGTGCAGCCTGCGCTCCGCGCAATCCATCGCCTGGGGCCCCGTCTCGGTCATCCCGAAGTTGTCGTACACGGGGACTCCCCAGATCTCCTCGACGAGCCTCCGCCGGTGCGGGCTGAGGGGCTCTCCGGCGCAGCAGACGGCGCGTAGCCGGGGGAAATCTCGGCGCGGATCGAGGCCCGTCATCTCGGCCGCCTCGGCGATCATCACCGCCGAGAGCGAGATCGTGGCGAGGACGGTGACGTCGAGCCTCCGCATCAGATCCACCACGCGCGGGAGCGGGGTGATCGTGGTGCGGCTGTCGGCGGCGATCGCGCACGCGCCCTTTTGCTGGACCGCCATCTGGACGAAGGGCCCGATGGTGGAGAGCGCATAAGGGAACCGGATGAGCACCCGATCCTCGTCCGTGAACCCGACCCCCCACCGGGCGAACCGCTCCCGGATCTCCGCGAGGTCCCGGCTGCTGTACCACACCGACACTGGAGCGCCAGTCGTCGCGGAGGACTCGTGGTACTGGAGCAGCTCGCGGTTCGGGACGCACGCCACGCCGTGCGGCGACCGCTGGAGCATATCGCCCTTCGTCATCAGCGGGATCCTCCCCCACTCCTCCCACGTCCGGAGCGGGGCGCTGGGGAGGCGCTGCCGATGGAAGTCGGAGCTCCGCGCGTGCGCCAGCACCTGATTGACGGCCGCCAGTCGATCCGGAAGTACCATGGTCCTCTCCCTCGCTCAGGCGCTCGCCAGATGGAGCAGCTCGCGGATGTTGCCGCCCAGGATCTTCTCGCGCTCGCCAGAGGGGATCGGCAAGAGGAGCACCTTCTGGACCTCTGCGGCCGGGTGGGACAGCGGGTATTCGGAGCCGAAGATCACCTTGCTCGCCCCGGCCTGCTGCACCGACAGGAGGATCTGCAGATAGCTGCTGAGAGAGGTCTCCAGGAACAGGTTGTCCAGCTTGGCGGCGGCGGTCGATGCGTCGTTGTCGACGTGACCGGCCCCCATGTGCTCCAGGATGAAGTTCGTCCTCGGGAAGCGCCGCGCGAGCTCCACGTAGTCGGACGTGTTCGCCCCCGGCCTGAACGCTACATGCGAATAGATGGGCACCTCACGCTCGCCGCAGAGGCGGGCCAGAGGGCTCATGACGTCATCGCAGAACGAGAACCTGTGCACCAGCGGCGTGACCATCAGCCCGCGGAGCCCCTTGTCGAGATACCGCTCCGCGACATCCACGGCCTTCGGATCGCACGGGTCGACGCAGGCGAGCCCGCGCAGCGCGGGGTTCGCCTTCACGGACTCGGCGACGTAGTCGTTCTTCGGGACCGCGTCCGGCTTGTTCTTGCCGGTGATATACGCGTTGAACTGCCGAACATCCAGCATCCCGCCGGGGCAGACGATGCCCCTCTGGATGCCGCCCTGCGCGAGCTGCTCCAGGTAGTTCTCGGCGGAGCCGTAGCTGGTCGGAGAGACGTGCGCGTGCGCATCGATGATCATCGGATAGCCTCCATCTCTAACCTGGTTGTCTGTCACTCCCGGACGACCCGCACCGCCTTGACGCCGGTGCGCGGGAGCTCATCCACGAACTCGAACTCGATGGGCAGGGAGGTCGCGGCTTGCATCCTGGTGGCGAGCGCCTCGGCCAGCGGCGCGCCGGGCTCCACGCCGCTCGCGAGCTCGCAGCGGATCTTGATGCGCCCCTGGTCCGAAGCCGGCACGACGAACTGGAACCAGTTCCCGACCTCCGGCATCCGCATCAAGTGCTCTTCCAGGTGGATGGGCGAGATCTCCTTGCCACGGAACCGCATCTGATCGAAGGCGCGGCCCTTCATGTGGAACCGGGGCATCGCGACCCCGCACGGGCACGGGGCCGGGTTCAGGCAGCCGAGGTCTCCGGTCCGGAAGCGGAGGATCGGGCTGTCGTAGCGGAGCAGCGCTGTTACGACGATCTCGCCCGTCTCGCCCGGATCGAGGACGCGGCCCGTCTTGGGGTCGACGATCTCCATGATGACGTGCGCCGCTGGCACGTGATAGCCGTCGTGGTGATCGCACTCGATCCCGAGCGCACCACACTCGAGCGACCCGTAGAAGAAATTGGCGGTGGTGCCCCAGATCTTCTGGATGCGCTGGCGGAGGGCGGGGGAGCACCCCTCTCCCGTGAGCCACATCTTCTTCAGGCGCAGGCTGGTCAGATCGAACGAGCTCCTCTGGGCCTCCTCGGCCAGCGCGATGGCCCAGGAGGGGCTCGTGACGACGATGCTCGGGCTGAGGTCCTTCATCGTCTTGACCGTCTTCTGCGGCGTCGAATAGGCCCCGCCCTTGCCGGCCGGGACGACGGTGGCCTGGTAGCCATCCATGAACGTCTTGTGAAAGGCGAGCCCCGCGGTGCTCATCTCGTACGGGAGCGCGTTCAGGCAGATGTCGCCGGGGCCGACGGGAAACAGCCTGGAGTACCGGGGCGCCAGATCGTAAAGCAGGTAGTCGTTCCACGTGTATGCCATGTAGATCTCTTCGCCGCCGGTCGTCCCGGTGGAGACCTGGATGAGCGCGATGTCCCTCCGGTCGCACGTCAAGAGGCGGAAGGGGTGCCCTCGGAGCTCGTCCTTCGTCAGGAACGGGAGCTTGGCCAGGTCAGACGCCTTCTGGATGTCGCCGGGCGCGATCCCCGCCTCGCCCATCTTGGTCCGGTAGAACGATGACTTGCGGTAGGCTCGCTGGACGA
Organism: Sorangium sp. So ce836; assembly: GCF_028553905.1. Classification (NCBI taxonomy): domain Bacteria; kingdom Pseudomonadati; phylum Myxococcota; order Polyangiales; family Polyangiaceae; genus Sorangium; species Sorangium sp. So ce836. The sequence continues at coordinate 3,578,378 of NZ_CP102233.1, forward strand.
TCGTCCTGAGCGACTCGGCGTGGTATCGCGCCAGGGTGTCAGCTGAGAGGCTGTCCGCCTGATCTGCCCCGGAAAGATAGCGAGAGATCGCAGGCGGCGTCGTCATGGACAACAATCTTTGTTCGAGAAGAGAGCTCATGTTCGCGGCACCTCTTTCCCGGGGGTGGACCCCTCGCCGCTCTGGTAAAGCGCGAATTGTCTCCCCGCTTCCGACCAAAGCGCGCGCGGCGCGCGATCCCCCGATTGGCCGAATTCCTGACATGTGGCTTCGGCCCGCGCCATGAGTTTATGTTTTGTGTGGATTTGTTTACAGTGCGAAATATTTGGTTGTTGTCTGCTTTGCTGGTTTTCTGATCATTGATATCGTTGCGCCCAGGGCGATGCTGCGCCGCCTCTCGTGCGCGGGTCTTCACGTCTGTTAAAGGCGTTTTCGAGCTAAAGGCGTCCTCGAGCGCGCAAGGAGCGTCCTGCCTGACGCGCCGTCTTTCCCGCCTATCCCGGCGCCGGGCAACGCGAGAGGCGGCTCGTCAGGGGTGCAGCGGCGGAGCCCGCTCGTGTCGCCGCTCCTCCGCGGCGCGCGCGGGGGCCAGCGCAGACGAGCCCCGACGATCGATCGCCAGAGCTCGTCATTGTACGTTGTGTCCCACGCGGCCCTGTCGGCGTCCGCCGCGGATCGCACCACCTGCGCCGCGCTCTGCTCCGCCGATGACGGCCATCTTCGGCCGCCTCCAGGCCGAGCTCGGCGACGCGCCGGAGCGCGACGTGCGGCTCGTCTCCAGCTCGGTGGAGCTGCCACGGACACGCCGGAGCGGCGGAACGTCGATGCGGACAGGCCCCGCCGGCGGCCGGGGTGGGGGGGCCTGACCGGCGACCGCGCGCGCGTGGGCCGGGCGCTCGACGCGCTGGGCGGGCGCGCGCCTATCGCGGAGCAGCACACCCCGGTCACGCTCATCGGCCGCGCGGCCGAGGGGCGCTGGACGCGCGTCGACGGTATCGCGCCGCCCGCGCGCCTCGCCGAGGAGGTCCGGGCCTACCTGTCGCGAGGCCTGGCGGCGCCGGGCGCGGGCGGGCGCCGGGTCGATGATCCCTGGCGGAATTTTTGACGCGATGGTAGAGGCCGAGCGATGTCGCTCGACGCCGCGCCGCTGATCTCGTCCTCGGAGGACGACGCGCGGTTGCGGGCCGAGCTGACACCCCCACGGAGCAGCATGTCGCGAGCGAAGCCTCTAGTCTCCCACATCTACACCGCGGACCCGCGCGCCCACGTCTTCGAGGGCCGCGTGTACATCTACCCGTCGCACGACGTCGAGAGCGGCATCCCCGAGAACGACAACGGGGATCACTTCGATATGCGGGACTACCACGTCCTCTCCATGGCGAGCATCCCCGGCGAGGTGACGGACCACGGGGTGGCGCTCGACATCAAGGACATTCCCTGGGCGGGGGGACAGCTGTGGTCCGGCGACGCGGCGTACAAGGACGGCACTTACTATCTGTACTTCCCGGTCAAGGACCGGAGCGGCGTCTTCCGCATCGGGGTGGCCACCAGCGAGCGGCCGGGGGGGCCGTTCAAGCCGGAGCCTGAGCCCATGAGGGGCAGCTACAGCATCGACTGCTCCACGTTCCAGGACGACGACGGCGCGCACTACATGTACTTCGGCGGCATCTGGGGCGGGCAGCTGCAACGCTGGCAGAGCGGGAAGTACGACCCGACCGTGCCGCCCGAGCCCACGGAGGCGAAGCCCGCCATCGGCCCGCGCGTGGCGCGCCTCGGCGACGACATGCTCCAGTACGGCGAGACGCCGCGCGAGATCCGCATCCTGGACAAGAAGGGCGAGCCCCTCCTGCAAACGGACCACGCGCGCCGCTTCTTCGAGGCGCCGTGGGTGCACAAGCACGCCGGCAAATACTATCTGTCGTACTCCACCGGCGACACGCACCTCCTCGTGTACGCCACGGGCGACAACCCGTACGGCCCCTTCACCTACCAGGGCGTCGTGCTCACCCCCGTGCTGGGGTGGACGACGCACCACTCCATCGTGAATTTCGGCGGCAAGTGGTGGCTCTTCTATCACGACTGCGAGCTCTCCGGCGGCAAGACGAACCTGCGCAACCTGAAGGTCGCGGAGCTCACCCATCGGCCGGACGGCTCGATCGTGACGATCGACGGCCGCGTGTAACTACCCGCCATCGGGGGCCTTCTGCCCCGCCGCCCGCGGCCGCTTGCCGGGCCCCGGGCCGCGCCGCTCGGCCTCTCCGCGCCGCCGCTCCTCCTCGTCGGCCCGCGCCTCGTTCAGCGCGAAGAGCCGGTCGATCACCCGATCTTCGAAGGCGCCCGCCGCGCTCCGCTCGCCGGGCGTGACCGGCGCGGCGTACGGCGGGACCTCGATGTCGTCGAATCCGTACGCGGCGAGCACGGCGCGGTCCATCTCCTCGTGGAGCCGGCGGAGCTCGACGACGCCCGGCCGCGCGCAGGCAGGGTCCTTGAGGAGGTTGTACATCGCCGTCAGGCCCTCTCCCAGCTCGACCATCAGCCGGGCGCGCGCCGCGTAAAGGCGCTCGCCGGCGGCCTCGAGGGGCCCGCCCGCCGCGAGGTGCTCCGGGCGAGGGAAGGGGAACGTCTCCACGCAGTCCGACGGCGCGTACCGCAGGCCCTCTCCCATCGTCGAGGAGAGCAGGCGCGCCCACGACTCGTGCGCTCGCGACTGGAGGACCGCGAAGCGCGCGTGGTCGTCGATGGGGAACACGCACAGCTGGTCCGAGAACGTCCGCCCCGCTGGCTGGAACGCGAAGCACAGGTGCTTCGTCACCCGCGCCGCGACGAGGCACCGCGCGAGCGGCGCGACCCTGCGCCGGAGCTCCGGCCGCGGGTTGGCGAACTGCCACCATCGCGCCCGGTGGCCCGCGTCGATCCCGGTGAGCTTCAGGCGATCCCGCGCCGGCTTGACCCGACTCCGCACGATCGACAGGAGCGCCGGCCACCGCGCCGCGTCCTCGAGCCCGCGCTCGCCGAAGTCGATGACGTGGCGGTGCGGGCTGTGCGAAGGCGACGAGTTGACCTCCTCGCCGCCGAGGAAGGGGCGGAGCACCTCGCCGGCCGCCGGGTCGCCCGCGGAGAGCGACCGCGCCTCGCCGTCGGTGAGGACGAAGCCGTCGCCGCGGAGGAAGCAGCCGATGAAGCAGAGATCCCGGCTGGCCTGGAGCGGCCTCGGATCGGGCCGCTCGGGCATCGCGCGAAGGTGGGAGTTGATGTGGCGGACAGGGACGCCGTCGAGCCGGGGCGGCGGCACCCCGTCGGCCGGCGACATGCCCACGGCGAGGTGGACGACGGCGACGTGGACGGCCGCGTCCCCGGGCCACGGGACGCTGCGCACCGCGTGGTAGATGACCGCCCGCCCCGCCTCGACGAGCGGCTTCAGGCCGGATCGCCGGGTGTCGCCCTGGGCGATCGTGTTCGTGGCGATGAGCCCCACCGTGCCGCGGCCCCCGAGCAGCGCGGCCGCGCGGCGGAAGAAGTGGGCGGCGAGATCGGTGTTCTTCGTGGCGCCGTGCAGCTGCTCGAGCCACGCGGCGTAGACGTCCCCGTGATCCGTCGAGATCCGCTTTCCCCCGAGGAACGGCGGGTTCCCCACGAACGCGTCGAGCCGGGCCGGCCCCGGCGCGCGATCGCCGCCCGGCGGCCCGCCCGGGCGCGCCTCCTGGAACACCTCCGGGAACTCCAGCGGCCAGTGGAACGCCGGCAGCGGCGGCGTCCCGCCCGGCGCGCCCTCCCGGAGCGCCCGCTGCATGGCGAGGAGCTCCTCCGGGGGCGGCCCCCCGCCGCGCAGCCACGCGATCGCGAGCCGCGCCCGCCGGTCGCGCTCCCTCAGGCGGTCCCGGTCCTTCTCGTGCGCGAAGAACGCCCCCACCACGAGGTCGCCGAGGAGCCGCGCCCGGCCGATCGCCTCGTCCGCCTCCCGCGCGAGCCGCTCCCGCCCGCCCGCGGCGCCGCCGTCCCCGCCCGCCGGCGCCGCGGCGAGCGCTCGCCGCAGCGCGAGCGCCCGCGCCAGCGCGGCGTCGATCGCGTCGCAGAGCGGCGGCGCCGGCGCGGCGGGCTTCCAGTGGAAGCCGCGCAGCTGGTCGAGATCGAGCCCGACCAGCGAGTCGCCGTGCCGGAGGGCGTGATCGACGAACGTGAACGGCTCGTCCCGCGCGCGCGTCACGAGCCAGAGCGACAGCCTCGCGAGGCCCACGGCGAAGGGGTTCTTGTCGGCGCCGTACAGGCAGCGCCGCGCCACGCGCCGCCGCGCCTCGCCCACGGCGTCCTCGCGCCCCCGGGCGAGCCGCTCCGCCGCGGCCGCGTCGCCGGCCGCCGCCTCGCGGGCCCAGGCGGCCACCACCTGGTCGGCCAGGTACCGGCACGCCTCCAGGAGAAAGGCGCCCGACCCCATCGCCGGGTCGCAGATCGCGAGCCCGAGGAGCCGCGCCGACGGCGGCTCCTCGCCCAGCTGCCGGAGCAGGGGCTCGAGCGTCCGGGCGACGATGGGCGCGGACAGGCTCCTCGGGGTGTAATGGGAGCTCGTCCGCCGCCGCTCGGCGCCCGGCTGGAGGAAGAGCCGCCCCGCCGCGAGCACCTCGGTGTCCCTGGCGCGCAGCGGCCCGAGCGCCGCGAGGAGCTCGGCCTCCGTCCTGGCGGCGGCGAGCGCCTCGCCGAACCGCTTCGCCTCGCGCCGCGAGAGCCCCGCCCGCTCGGCGAGCCACGCCGCCCGCCGCGCCCTCGGCTGCGCGAGCGCGTCGGCCGCGCCCACCCAGACCCGCTCGGGCCGGAGGCACACCGTCGGCCCGGCGGCGCGCTCGACCCGATAGCCCATGAGCGCCTCGTAGAGGCCGCCGAGCTGCTCGACGTCGAGCGCCCGGTACGACAGCGGCCGCCCGTCCAGGACGAGGAGCCGCTCGAGCACCGCGTGCACCGCGGCGTCGTCCAAAGGCGGCGCGCCGGCCCCCGCCCGCTCCAGGAACGGGTAACGCTCGGGGTCGAAGAGCTGGCCGCGCCGCGCCGGCAGGGTCAGCTCGGGGCGGCTGAGCCCGTCAAAGACGGCGCGGAACAGCGCGACGAGCCGCGCCCACGCGCCGGAGCGCCGCCGCATCGCGGCCGGGCGCGCGGCGTGCTCCGCGGCGAGCTCCCGGAACAGCGAGTGCACGCCGAGGTGCGCCGCGTAGCGCGGGTCATCGACCGGCAGGAGCCCGCGCGCCTCGGCGTGGAGCAGGAACACGAGCCGGAGGAGCGCGGTGAGGAGCCCACCGTAGAGGTGCTCCGGGCCGCGGGCGAGGGCGCCCGCGAGCGCGTCGGACCCGTCGCGCTCGGCCGCCTCCTCGAAGCCGCGGAGCAGGACGCCGAGCGCGCCGAAGGCCCGATCCGCGAGCGCGCCCGCGACGTCTGCCTGCTGCGCCCTGCTGTCCCCGTGGGCGGGCTGATCCATGCCGAGCGCCGGGAGTGTACGCGAGCGCTCGGCGATCCGCTGCAGGTTCTGCCGGACGAGCCGCGCAACCCGCGCGGCGCGGCCGAAAGCGGACGGCGTCCGGCGCTGGTCAGCCTCGAGGTCGCATCTCCCCGGCAGCGTGAAGCAGCCCCCTCGATCGGTGCGTGCGTTCGGGGCACCACCCTTGGGAACATTGTCTACAGGGGAGGACGATCTGCGGAGTGACCGCACTCCCCGGGGCGCATCGAGCCATCGCCGCAGGAGGCGCGACCATCCCAGCGTCAGCGCCTGCCCGCCTGCGAGCCGCCGGAGTCGTGCCCTCTCGACCTCACCGACGCTCCGGGTGCGCCGGCAAACGGCCGTGTCCGACAGGGAGCGGTGCCGAGGGAGAGGAAGTGTGTACGTGCCGCAAATTTCTACGTGAGGTTTCGCGCACTCCCGTGGTAAGGTGATTTGGCCCAGGAGGAAACGCCCTGTACGTAGGTGGACGAGGAGGGCGTCTAGCCTGCCACGGGTGAGGGTACGGTCGCGGCCGTGTTCGCTGCGTCGGGTGGAGGGGGTGAAACGGTGTCGCGGAAGAAGATTCTGCTGGTCGACGATTCTCAAACCATCCTGCGCATCGAGCAGATGGCGCTGCGCGAGCACTACGACATCATCACGGCGAACGACGGCGGTCAGGGGGTCGCCGTGGCCATGGAGCAGCGACCCGATCTCATTCTCCTCGACGTCGTCATGCCGCACATGAACGGATTCGACGCCTGCCGGCGGCTGCGAGAGGATGAGGCGACGCGCAGCACGCCGATCCTGCTCGTCACCAGTCGGAGCGACGTCGCGCACATGGAACAGGGGTTCCTGTGCGGCTGCTCCGATTTCGTCACGAAGCCCATCGACACCATGGAGCTGCTGGAAAAGGTAAGGAACTGCCTTGGCGACTGACACAGCGGCCAGGGCATCCGAGGACGGACATCGCGCGCCTCTCAGCGGCGATCGAGCCGGGCCTGCGCACGACGATGGTGGTGGAGAGGACAGGGCCAGGCCGTCCGACCCCACGCCACGGTCCTTATCTGTCGGACCGCCCAGCTGGCGCTCGCTGCCGACCAGGTCGCTCCACGTCATGCCGGGCCAGCTGTTCGCCTCGTCCGAGCCGACCTCGGTGACCACCATCGTTGGATCATGTGTGGCGATCTGCCTCTGGGACGCCACCACCGGCGTCGGCGGGATGAACCATTACGTGCTTCCGGAATGTCCGAGTCCGGCGGTGGCCTCGGTCCGCTTCGCCGATATCGCATGCCAGCATCTGCTCGAGCAGCTCATGGAGCTCGGGGCCACCAGCCGCGCGCTGCAAGCGCGCGTCGTCGGGGGCGCCTGCCTCATCTCCGCGTTCCGGGAGCGCGGCACCCACCTCGGCGCCCAGAACGTCGATGCCGGGCTCGCGTTCCTACGCGCGGAGGGGATACGCATCGCCCAGCTGGACACCGGCGGCAACCGAGGGCGCAAGATCGTCTTCCGGACCCACGACGGCGCCATCTCCATCCAGCCTCTGTGAGCCGCATGGCCCCTGTGAGCCGCATGGATAGCGAGCGCGACGAGCTGCTCCACACGTTCGTGGCAGAGGCGCACGAGATCCTCGACGAGATCGAGCGCGCGCTGCTGCAGCTCGAGACCGGACGCGACGTCTACGACGTGCTCCAGCGCGTCTTCCGCGCCACCCATACGCTCAAGGGGAGCGCCGGCTCGGTGGGCCTCGGCGGCCTCAGCGATCTCGGGCACGCCGCGGAGGACGTCATCGAGGCGCTCTGCCGCGGAGATCTCCCTCTCACGACGCCTGTGGTCTCGCTGCTGCTCGAGACGGTGGACGCCGCCCGCCGGCTCGTCGCCGAGGTCGAGCGGGGGCAGGTCGAGCGCAGCACCTCTCACCAGGAGGTCATCGCGCGCCTCCAGGAGGCGCGGCGCGGAGGGCCAGCAGAGCCGCAGGGCGCGTGGGCGACGAGCGCGCGCCGCGCGACCGAGGACGACGCGGAGGGAGCGACCAGCATCAAGAGCATCCGTGTCGCCGTCGAGAAGCTGGATCGGATGGCGGATCTCATCGGAGAGCTCACCCTCGGCCGGAACAGGATCGTGCGGACGCTCCGCGCGGTGCGCGGGGAGGCCGGCGCTGCGCTGCGCGACGAGATGGAGGAGCAAGATCGGCTCTGCAGGGAGCTGGAGGAGGCGGTGCGCGCCGCGCGCATGGTGCCGGTCGGCCCCTGGTTCCGGCACTACGAGCGCACGGTGCGCGACCTCGCCCACGCGCACGGCAGGCTGGCGCGCCTCGTCGTCGTGCACGGCGACGTCGAGGTGGACACGGCCGTGGTCGAGCGGTTCCGGGACGCCCTCACGCACCTCCTGCGCAATGCCATCTGCCACGGCATCGAGGCGCCCGAGGCGCGGCGCGCCGCGGGCAAGGACCCCTGCGGCACGATCACCCTGCACGCCGCGCACGAGCGGGGCGGCATCGCGCTCCGGATCTCCGACGACGGCGCCGGCATGCGCCGCGAGCGCATCGCCGCCCGGGTCCGGGCGATGGGGAGGCACCCCGCGCCCGACGCGCTCCCCGATCATGAGCTCTTCGGCCTCGTGTTCGAGCCCGGGTTCTCCACGGCGACGGAGTCGTCCCACCTCGCGGGGCGCGGCATGGGCATGGACGTCGTGCGGCGCCGCGTGGAGTCGATCCAGGGCACGATCCGGATCGAGAGCCGCGAAGGGCACGGCACGTCGCTGCTGATCCAGCTCCCGCTCACCCTGGCCACCATCGAAGGGCTCTCGGTCGGGATCGGCGACGAGCGGTACGTGATCCCGCTCCGCGCGGTGCTCGCCTGCTGCGATCTGCCCCGCGGCTCGCTCGCGCACGGCGGCGTCCAGGGGCTCATGGTCCGGCGTGGGCGCGCGCTGCCGTGCGTCCGCCTCCGGGCGCTCTTCGGGCTCGGCGGATCTCCCCCGCCCGACGAGCGCGTCGTCATCGTCGCGCTCGACGGCTTCGAGGCTGGCCTCGTGGTCGACTCCCTCGACGGCGAGGGGCGCACGGTGGTCAAGCCGCTCGGCCAGCTCTTTCGCCGCGTTCCGGGCATCTCCGGCTCGACCATCCTCGGCGACGGCAGCGTGGCGATGATCCTCGACGTCGACGCGCTGCTCGGCGGCGTCGTCAGGGACGCGGTCCCGGCCGACGCCCTCGACGAGCGCAGGTCAGCGCCATCGGCCGCCGGAGGCAGCCCGGGATGAGCCGGCGCCCCGGCGCGCAGCGCGCGCGTTCCCCATCTCTCTCCATGGAGGCGTCATGATCTCGGACGCGTCGAGCCCCGTGTCGCAATACATCTCCTTCATCATCGCGGGGGACGAGTACGCGGTGAACATCCTCCGGGCGCGGGAGATCGTCGAGCGCAGCGTCACGTCGCGGGTCCCGATGATGCCGGCGTGCATCGTCGGCGTCATGAACCTCCGGGGCCGCGTCGTGCCGGTCGTGGATCTCGCGGTGAAGCTCGGGCTGCCGCCGACGAGGGTGAGCCGGTGGACCTGCGTCCTCATCGTCGAGACCGAGCTCGACGGCGAGAACACCCGCCTCGGCCTGCTCATCGACGGCGTGGGCGATGTGCTCACGCTCTCCGAGGACGAGATCGAGCCCGCGCCGGCGTTCGGCATGCAGGTGCGCGCGGAGCAGCTGCTGGGGCTGGCGAAGGTGGGTGAGAAGCTCGTGCTGCTGCTCAACATCGACCGCATCCTCTCGCCGGCGGAGCTCCTGGCCTCGACGACGCTCAGCCCCTCGGCCGCGGGGGCCCCGCCCGCGCTCCCGGGCAGCCACGGCGCGCCGGCCGGTGAAGGGGACACGCGATGATCTCGCTCGCCGAGCTGAGCCCGCGCACCCTCAGCGACGAGGAGTTCGCGCTGTTCCAGAAGCTCGTCAAGCGCCTCTCGGGCATCGCGCTGGGCCCGCAGAAGAAGCCGCTCCTGCTCTGCCGCCTCGGGCCCCGGCTCCGCGCGCTCGGGCTCCGCAGCTTCGGCGAGTACTACCGCCGTGTGACCGCGGCGGGCGACGACGGAGAGCTCGTGCACATGCTCGACTGCATCTGCACGAACGAGACGCACTTCTTCCGGGAGCGCGAGCAGTTCGAGCTCCTCGAGCGCGAGATCCTCCCGGCGTGGCACGAGAGCGCGGACCACGGAGCGCCCTCGGGGCGCGGCGGCCGTCCGCTGCGCGCCTGGAGCGCAGCCTGCTCGACCGGGGAAGAGCCCTACTCGATCGCGATGACGCTGCTCGACAGCCTGCCCTCCCCGGATCGCGGCGCCGCGGCGGGAGAGGCGCCGCCATGGGCAGGCGCCGCGTCGGCGAGCGCTCCGGGGATCTGCATCCTCGCGACCGACCTGTCCGTCCGCGCGCTCGATCAGGCGCAACGCGCGGTGTGGCCGCTCGAGCGGGCCTCCGAGATCCCGGAGGAGCGCCTGCGCACGTATATGCTCCGCGGGACGGGCGCGAGCGCGGGCCTCATGAAGGCCCGGCCGGAGCTGCGCAGGCTCATCACCTTCCGTCGTTTCAACCTGCTCGACGCGGCACCCAAGCGATTCGGTCTGTTCGATCTGATCTTCTGCCGGAACGTCCTCATCTACTTCGACGCCGCGACGAAGGCGTCGATCGTGGCGAGGCTCATCGCCAGCCTCGCGCCTGGAGGATACCTGTTTCTCGGACACGCCGAGGGCCTCCACGGGGCGGACCACCGCGTGCGATGCGTCGCGCCATCCGTTTATCGGCTCCAGCCCCCGGCGGGGCTCGACGGGAGCCGCACCACATCTAGCCCGGAGCATGCATCATGCTTGCGCATATCGGAGTAGGCCGGAAGCTCTACCTCGGCTTCGCCGCCATGGTCGTCATCGTCGTCGGACTGGCGGGCATCGCCTACAAGAGGTTCGCGGAGCTCGACGAGGCCCGCTCATGGGACCAGCACACCTACGAGGTGATGCTCGTGGTGAGCGATATGACGGAGTCGCTGCTCGACACCGAGACAGGGGGGCGCGGCTTCATCATCACCGGGGTGGAGTCCTTCCTGGAGCCGTACCGCAGCGGGCGCGACCGGTTCGAGAAGGGCCTGAGCCGTGCCCGGGAGCTCACCAAGGACAATCCGCGCCAGCAGCTGCGCCTCGACAAGGTCGACAAGGAACACGACGAGTGGCTCTCCTCCGTGCTGGAGCCGGCCATCCGGCACCGCCGCAGCGCAGACGAGGCGAAGGTGCCGGCGGATCGCGCCGCCGAGGACGTCAGGCAGGGGCGCGGGAAGGGCCTCATGGACCAGATGCGCGCGACGCTCAAGGAGATCGACGACGAGGAGATCGCCCTCCTCGGCCAGCGGCAGGCGGCGACGAACGCGCTCGTCGCGACGATGTACGTGACGCTGCAGATAGGAGGTCTGCTCGCGCTCGTCGTCGCCGTCGTGCTCGCCATCGTCTTCAGCAGGATGGTCCTGCTGCCGCTCAACCAGGCGGTGTCGCTCCACCAGCGCATCGCCGGCGGCGACTTCACGGGCGACGTCACGGTGAAGAGCTCCGACGAGTTCGGCCAGATGCTCGGCGCCGTGAAGGCCATGTCCGAGCGCCTGGCGGGCCTCATCGGCGAGGTCCGGAGCGGCGCGGTCTCGGTCTCCTCGGTCTCGGTGCAGCTCTCGGCGACAGCGCAGAGCCTGTCGCAGGGCACCAGCGAGCAGGCGGCGTCCGTGGAGGAGACGATGACCAGCCTGCAGCAGCTGAGCGGCACGATCGCGAAGAACGCCGCCAACTGCAAGCAGGTCGAGGAGACGGCGCACCGGAGGACGAGGGACGCGGAGCAGAGCGGTCAGGCGGTCCGGGAGACGGTCGAGGCGATGAAGGCGATCACCCAGCGGATCGTGATCATCGAGGAGATCGCGTACCAGACGAACCTGCTCGCCCTGAACGCCGCGATCGAGGCGGCTCGCGCGGGCGAGCACGGCAAGGGCTTCGCCGTGGTCGCCACGGAGGTGCGGCGGCTCGCCGAGCGAAGCCGGGACGCGGCGAAGGAGATCGGTTCGTTCGCCGCGTCGAGCATCCTGGTCGCGGAGCGCTCGGGACAGCTCATCGCGGAGCTCGTCCCGTCGATCCGGGAGACCGCGGAGCTGGTGCAGGGCGTCGCCGTGGCCTCCAAGGAGCAGTCGAACGGCGTGGGCCAGATCAGCGGGGCGGTGGAGCTGATAGAGCAGGCCACGCAGCGCAACGCGGCGATCGCCGAGGAGCTCGCCAGCACGGCCGCCGAGCTCTCGGCGCAGGCAGAGCAGCTCCAGAACGTGATGGCGTCGTTCCGGCTCTCGCAGGAGGGCGACGGCGACCTGGGCCACAGGCCTGCGGCGCCGGGGCGTCTCCCGGACCGCCACGGCATCAAGGCGCTGTGGAGGCCGCCGCAGAAGGGCCGCCCGAGCGGCGGCGCATCGAGCAACGGGCGCGCCCCGCACGCCTCGGGCGATCACGACTTCGTTCCGTTCTAGCCTGCACGACCCGTGCTACAATGAGGCCCAATGTCGCGCGGCTCCGACCCGACGCCGAGGATGGCCGACGTGGTGGTGAAGCCCGCCATGGCGCAGCGATGCGCGCGATGGGCCGCGGTGGCGACGGTCGCGGCCGCGCTCGCGGCGGTGCTCGGGCGCGCGGGGACGAGCCAGGACGTGGCTCCGACGGGAGCGCTCGACATCTCGCGGGAGCCCTTGCCCTCGCGGTCGCCGCGCTTCGTCGAGCAGCTGGACGTCAGCGTCTTCCAGCGCGGCAACCTCCATGCGCACTCCGCCCGTTCCGACGGTGACAGCCCGGCGCAGCTCGTGTTCGCCTGGTATCGCGACCACGGCTACCAGTTCCTCGCGCTGACGGATCACAACAACTACCTCGACGTGACGCGCCCTCCTGCCTCACAGGTGCAGGATTTCCTGGTCATCCCCGGCGAGGAGGTGACGATGGCCGCCGCGGGGCAGCCGGTGCACGTCAACGCGCTCTGCACGAAGCGGCGGATCGGCGGCGGGACCTTCCGCACCGCGCGGGCCGCGCTCGCCTGGGCGACGTCGGAGATCCTGGCGCAGGGGGGCGTGGCGCTCGTGAATCACCCGAACTTCCACTGGGCCATCGAGGCCGAAGACATCGCGGACGCCGAGGGCGCCCAGCTCGTCGAGATATTCAGCGGTCATCCGCACGTGCGGAGCGACGGCGACGCCACCCACACCTCCGCGGAAGAGAAGTGGGAGCAGGCGCTGTCGTCTGGCCAGCCCATCGCCGCGGTCGCGGTCGACGACATGCACTCGCTCGCCGGCGCGGACAAGCAGGTGCCTCAGGTGGGACCTGGCACCGGGTGGGTCGAGGTGTTCGCCGAGGAGACGTCGCAGGCGGCGATCTGCGCTGCCCTGGGCGCGGGTCGGCTCTACGCCTCGTCGGGGCCCAGGCTCACGCGCCTCGCCGTCACGTCGGACACGTTCACGCTCTGGGTCGAGCCCCCCGACGTGATGGTCGAGTTCATCGATCGGTGGGGCGTGCTGCTCGAGGCCGCGCCGGCGACGGCCGAGGCCGAGATGTCAGGCGCGGCCTACCGCGCGAGCTATCGGCTCCGCGGCCCCGAACAGTACGTGCGCGCGCGCCTGACGGCGCCGGACGGGTCCCGCGCCTGGACGCAGGCTTACTGGGTCGCGCGCTGACCTCGGCGCGCGGCGGCCACAGGGAGCGCGCCGAGCGCCGAACAGCGCAGCGCGGCGCGCGCGACCGCCGGGCGACCGGGCGGCACCGTGCAGAGCAGGGGGAGCGCGCGCCGCCCGAGGAGGCGAAGCCCGCTTGATGAACCCGGCGCCGTTTCCTAGGCTCGCGACGGCGTGCCTCGGACATCACTACACGCCGCCCTGCGCTGGATTCTGCGGCTCGCCCGGCTTCCCGCGCGGCGCGGGCGATCGGGCGACGAGCTCGCGCGGTGCGTGTCCGCGGGCGTCGCGGTCGGGCTCGGCGCCGTGGCGGCCGATACCGCCGTGCGCCACGACATTGCCAGCGTCGCGCTGGCTGGGCACCTCAGGGCCGCCGTGGGCCTCTACGTCGCCGTCGGCGCGGGCCTGGGGCTGGCCGCCTGGGCGCTCGTCACCCTCGTGCGCCTGCTCGCGACGCCGCTCGAGCGGCGGGCGCCGCGGGCCGCCGAGGTCGCGCGGGCGGCGGCCTACGGGTCGATCGCGGTCGCGGCGCTCTCGAGCACCACCTTCTGGGTGTTCTCCGGGCGCCTCGCGCACGCCGGCGCGCTGGGTACCCTCGGCCCCTACCTCGCGCTGACCGCCGTCGGCCTGGCCGCGTCCACGGTCGCGCTCGTCCACAGCCGCGCCCTGCGCGGGGCGGACGCCGGGCGCGCGGGCGGCTCCGGAGTGGCGACGGCGACGGCGGCCGCGCTCGCGATCCTCGGGGGCGCGCTCGTGATCGTGGACCTCACCGTGCTCGTGGCCATCTACAGGCGCGTGCACACGGCCCTCGAGCTTTGCGGGGCGGCGCTGCTCGGGTGCGCCTGCTTCTCCGGGCTGACGCTCGCCGCGCGGCGCGCGCGGGCGCGGGCCGCGATCCGGGCGACCGCCGTGGCCGCCGCGGTGTGGGTGCTCTTCCTCGCGTCGTCGCCCAGGCTGCGAGGCTGGCATCAGGAGGCGCTGGCGCACACGGGCCGAGACCCCGTCTACGTCGGGAGGATGCTGCGCCGCATCGAGCTGGCGCAGGCCATCCTGCGCGGCGAGGATGTCGCCGGGATGCGCGCCAGCCGTGTGGAGGCGCTGCGCGAGCGGTACGACGTCGACCAGCCGACGCGCGACCCCCGCTGGGATGCGGGCTGGAGCGATCGGCCGGGCGCGGGCGCGACCGGCTCGGGGGGGCGCGCGCTCGCGGCCGACTTCAACGTCCTCGTCTTCTACGTGGACAGCCTCCGCGGCGACGTCGCCTACGACGAGGAGGTGATGCCGAACGCCGCCGCGCTGTCGCGCCAGGCGGTCCGATTCGAGCGCGCGTACTCGACGGGCTCCGACACGCTGCGCGCGCTGCCCGGGCTGCTCGGCGGCAGCTACGACGGCCTGGCGCGCAGCCCGGGCAGCCTGCTGGACCTGGCCAAGCGCCTGGAGATCCCCACCACCCTGTTCATCCCCGCCTCGGCGGCCGACTTCATCTCCCTGCTCCTGCCGACGTTCGCGTTCGATGAGACGTATCGCCTGCCCGACCACGCCCGCGGGGGGGTCTGGGGCTACGGCGCCGACCAGCCGACGGCGGGGCCGATGGTGGACCAAGTCCTGTCCTGGCTCGCCCAGCGCGGCTCGCAGCGGTTCTTCGCGTGGCTCTTCAACTTCGATGTCCACAACTGGCACGAGCTCGACGGCACGTACGTCGAGGGCGCCGCCGAGCGCTACCACGTGCCCGCCGAGGGCCGATGGAACTGGCGCTACCGGGTGGTGGCGCGGAGCCTGGACGAGCACCTCGGGCGGCTGCTCCGCGGCCTGGAGGAGCTCGATCTCGCCGACCGCACCCTCGTGCTCTTCGTGTCGGACCACGGCGAGGCGCTCGGTTACCGCGGGTTCTGGCCGCACTCGACCTTCCTGTGGGAGTCGCTCTTGCGGGTGCCGCTGGTCCTGCGCGTCCCGGGCATCCCACCCATGGTCGTCGAGGAGCGCGTCTCGCTCATCGACGTGGCGCCGACCATCGCCCGGCTGCTCACCCCCGATCCGCCCATGAACGGATACCACGGCGAGGATCTGCTCGGTCTCCTCGATCCCGAGCCGCCCCCGCGCCGGCTGCCCTTGCTCGCGACGGCGGTGTCGGACCAGCAGATCGCGCGCGTGGGCATCCTCGATGGGCGCTACAAGCTCGTCTTGCCGTTCGAGTGGGGCGCCCCCGAGCTGTACGATCTGAGCGCGCCGGATCCGGACGAGGTGGACGTCTCCGCGGCTCACCCCCGCGAGGCGCTGCAGCTGATGGGCGCGCTCCTGCGATCCCCGGTGTTCCTGGCCGCAGAGGCCGAGCTGGAGTCGGCGAGGAGGTGAGCGCCGCGGCGCACCGGGAGGCGGCGCCTCCGTCGAAGATCCGCGGGATCTATGCCGACCCCCTGATCGCCAACCGATCGCGCGTGAGAGGATAGCGTTCGAGCGTCCGTGCGGAGCGCGCGCCTCCCAGGCCTGCCGCAGGCGAAAGGGCCGGATGCCCTGCGTAGCCCCGCTCAGTCGTCGTGCGCGACGGTGATGACGACGGCGCCTTTCTTGTGATCTTGCTCGACGTACCGGTGGGCTTCGGCGATCTGATCGAGTGGATAGCGCCGATCGATGACGGGCCGCAGGAACCCGTTGTCGACGAGCTCGCCCAGCTCCTCGAGATCGCGCGCCACGAACTCCGGTGTCCCATCATCGACCGAGATCGAACGGCCACCGGGGGCGAGCGCGTCCTCGCACGCGGAGCGGAGCGGCGAGGTCTTTCGCTTACCGACCGCGTCGAGCACGGCATGGTAGCGAGCTCCTTCGGGAGGTGACGTCTCCGTCGTGTAGTCCATCACGTGCGCCGCGCCGAGAGAGCGGACGAGCTCCGCATTGGCCGCGCCACACACCGCCGTGACTTCGGCCCCCATGTGGCGCGCGAGCTGGACGGCCGAAGTCCCTACGCCGCCCGAAGCCCCGTAGATCACGATAGCGTGGCCCGGCTCGAGCGCCGCGCGGCGGAGGCAGTGGAGCGCCAGCAGGCCGCCGTAGGGAATGGCGGCGGCCTCTTCATCGGCGAGGTTTCGCGGGGAGAGCGCTGCGGCGCTCGACTCGCGGAGACAGGTAAACTGGGCATAGGCACCAAAGCGGAGCCTGGTAAATGCCCAGATTCGGTCGCCGGCACGGAATCGGGTCACGGCCTTCCCGACCTCGGCGACTTCCCCGACGACGATGAGCCCGAGGATGCGACGGCGGGGTCCTCGAAAGCCGAGCGCGACCTTCATCATCCACCGCATGTAGAAGGGTGCCGTGGGAAGGCCGCTGCGAATGAACCAGTCGCTCGAGTTGACAGAGGAGGCGCGGACCTTGACGAGGATCTCGTCGGCTTTTGGAGTGGGCTTCGGGACATCGCCGATGAAGAGGACCTCGGGAGGGCCGTAGCTCGGACAGATCGCGGCCTTCATGCCAACGCAGCCCGGTCGCGCGGCGCAGCGCGGATCAACGGTGGATGTTGAGCTCGAAATGGCCGGACTCCAAGTAGCCGTCGACCACGATGACGACGGTCTGCCCTGCTTCGAGCGACACCGTGAGCTCCGACGCGGCGTCGAACCAGTCGTCGAGCACCACGTCGTCGTTGCAGGCGAGCTCCTCGCCCTCGCAGCTCCCGTCGAAGACGGCGAGGACCGTGTCGAACTCGGAGCCGTAGGTGTCGATCGTGTAGGTCCCCGCCTCCGGCGCGGTGAACGAATAGGCCGCGTCGGGCGCGTCCTCGCCGCCGCAGCTCGACTCCGCGACGTTGCGGCCCTCCGCGGTCGTCCCCGCCGTGCTCAGGGGGACGGAGGGCTCCAGCGCGACGGGCGCCGCGCACGTGCCGGGGGCGTCGAACCGGCTCACGTTGAGCGTGAAGTCGCCGCCCTCACCGCTCGCCTCCACGCTGATCAGGACCGTCTGGCCGGCGTCGAGCCACACGAAAGCGCGCGAGCTCCGCCCGTCGCTCTCGCAGGCGATCTCGTCGCCCCGGCACCCGCCGTCGCGCACGGACAGGACCGTCTCGACCGTGGAGCCGGCGGTGTCGATGTCGTAATATCCGTCCGCTGGCGCGGTGAAGGCGTACGTCGCCTCGCCGCCGGGGCCGGCGCCGCACTCGGGCGTCAGGATATCGGCATAGCCCTCGTTGTTGCCCGTGACCGTCTGAGGGACCGAGTCGCCGAGATCGAAGAGCGGGCAGGGCGGCGCGTCCCGCTGGGTGACGTTCAGCGTGTACTCCCCGCTCGCCTCGTAGCTGTCCACGGACACGACCACCGACTGACCGGCGGTGAGGAGCACGCTCAGCCGCGAGTGGGTGAGGGCCCCCGTGGGATCGGCGTTGTCGTTGCACTTGAGCGAGCGGCCGGAGCACGAGCCGTCCCGCACGTCGAGGATCGTATCGAAGGTCGAGCCCTCCGTGTCGAAGGTGTAGAGAGCGTCGGCCGGGGCGGTGAACAGGTAGGTCGCCTCGGGGCCCCCGAAGTAGCCGCATTCGGGCGCGAGGACATCGCTGAAGTCGGCGGTCGTGCCGGTCACCGTCTGCGGCGTCGAGCCGAGATCGATGATGGGGCACGCGACCTCGGTGATCTCGAGCGCGTAGTCGCCCGCATCTCCATAGCTGTCGAGGATGATGGCCGCGGTGTCGCCGGCCGCGAGCGGGACCGCGGCCCGCGCGGGCTGGAACGTGCCGTCGAGGCACGTGACGACCTCGCCCGCGCACCCGTCGCGGCGCACCTCCAGGAGGACGGGGAAGCTCGAGCCCGTCGCGTCGAACAGGTACAGGCCGTCGCGCGGCGCGGTGAAGCCGAAGGTCGCCTCGCCGCCGCTCGTGGACGAGAAGCACGCCGCGCGCACGTCGGGGAGCTCCTCGTTGTTCCCGGTCACCGTCTGCGGGACCGTCGAGCCGAGATTCACCCCCGGGCACGCCGGGGCCTCGAACACGTCCAGCGTGAACTCGCGCATGGCGGTGACCGGGCTCGCCACGGCGACGAGCACCGTCTGCCCGGCCTCGATCTCCGCGACCGCGGTCGCCTCGCCGAGGCCGAACTTGCAGTCGAGCGAATCGCCGGTGCACGTGCCGCCGGCGAGGACCTCCACGAGCAGCTCGGACACGGCGGAGCGCGCGCTGAAGGCGTACAGGCCCGTCTCGGGGGCCGTGAAGGTGTAGGTGGCGTCCAGGCTCGAGGTGTAGTCGCAGGTGGCGGACACCGAGTCCTCGAGCCCCACCGTCGAGCCCACCACCGTCTGCGGGACGACCGGCTCGAGCGCGGTCGGCGTGCACTGGACCGGCCCCGGCTCGGCCACGCGCAGCGTGAAGTCGCCCTCCGCGCCGCTCACCACCACGAGGATGGGCTCGCCCGCGGAGAGATCGACGGCGATCTGCGACTGGCGGCTCCCCGCGTCGTCGTTGCAGGCCAGCTCGGCGCACGTGTCCGCCCGCAGCGCCCCGAGCGCGGTGTCGTGCGAGGCCTCGAAGGTGTCGAACAGGTAGGTCCCCGCGCGCGGCGCGGTGAACAGGAACGTCTGATCGGCCGCGCCCGACCCCGCGCAGCTCAGCGAGCGGCTGTCGTCGGCGCCGACCGTGGTGCCGCTCACCCGCTGGGGGACTTCGGAGCCGATGTCCCGGGACGCCTCGGCGCTGCACCCGCAGGCGCCGCCCTCGCACGGGCTCCCGGGGTCACAGGCGCGACCGCACTGGCCGCAATGCAGCGGATCCGCGGTGAGGTCGACGCAGGCGCCGGCGCATTCGGTGAGGCCCTCCAGGCAGGTCCGCCGGCACAGGGCGCCGACGCACGCCCGGCCCGGCTCGCAGGCCGAGCCGCATTGGCCGCAATGGCGCGGGTCGGTGCGCGTGTCGACGCATTCCCCGTCGCAGCGCTGCATGGTGCGGTCGCCGCCGCACTCCGGCCCGCTGCCGCCCACGCCCGCGGAGCCGCCGCCCTCGCCGCCGCCGCCCTCGCCGCCCCGGACCTCGCACGCGCCGGCCACGCAGGCCTCATCGGCCGAGCACGCCACGCCGCACGCGCCGCAGTTCGCGCGGTCGGACCGCAGCGCCACGCAGACCCCGTCGCAGGCCGAATAGGGGGGATCGCAGAGCGCCGCCGGCGGGCTCACGTCGCCGGCGCACGCGGAGGTCGCCGCGAGGAGCGCGGCTGGCAGCCAGAGCACGGCCGGCGAGAGCGCGTACCCGAAGCGAAATCCGTCTCTGTTCATCGGCATCCCTCTGCGGCATGCGCCGCCCTGGCGCATGGGCGGGCGGGAAATGCAAGCGCCTCTCCGACGTTCAGCTCCCGAGTTCCGCGCTGGTGGTTGATGGCTGTCGTCGCTCCGCGCATCCGACCCTGCCGCCGGGGCCTCGCCGCGCCGGCCGGCGAGGATCGGATGACATATCGGTCGGGTGGGCTGCTAGCCGATCGTGCCCCACCTCGGGAAGGCAGGTCAAGGCGCTCCGGCGCGCGGAGCCCGCCGGAAAAGGCGCTTTCCTGCTCGCTGCTTCGCCGTCGCCGCGAGCGCAGCGGCGCAGGCGCTCGCGGGGCATCGCGGACACGCGATCGTGCCGCCGACGTCGCGCGGAGGTCGCGGCACGCGCAGCCGGCCGGAGCGCGGCCCGCCGGCGCGCGCCGGCGAGCCGGCTCATCGGGCGGTCGCTCGCGCGAGAGGGGGACAACCGCGCCACCCCTTGCTAGAACGGCGCGGATGATGCGGCCTGCGCGCCCTGAAGTCCTCGCCCCGGCCGGCGATCGCGCCGCCCTGGAAGCCGCCGTGCGCGGCGGGGCCGATGCCGTCTACTTCGGCCTCCGGGGGGGCGCCGCGGGCAGCGGCGCGGCGGCGGCCTCGCCCTTCAACGCCCGCGCCCGCGCCGCGAACTTCGACGCGGCGGAGCTCGCGGAGACGATGCGCTTCCTCCACGCCCACGGCGTGAAGGGCTACGTCACCCTGAACACGCTCGTGTTCGACGACGAGCTCCCGGCGGTCCGCGGCGCGATCGAGGCGTGCGCCGCGGCCGGCGTCGACGCGGTCATCGTGCAGGACCTCGGCGTGATGCGCCTCGTGCGCGCGCTCGCGCCCGGGCTCCCGATGCACGCCTCCACGCAGATGACCTGCACCGACGCGGCCGGCGTCGAGCTCGCGCGATCGCTCGGCGCCGCGCGGGTCATCCTGGCGCGGGAGCTCTCGCTCGACGACATCGCCGCCATCCGCCGGGCGACCGACGTCGAGCTCGAGGTCTTCGTGCACGGGGCGCTCTGCATCGCCTACTCGGGGCAGTGCCTGACGAGCGAGGCCATCGGCGGCCGCAGCGCCAACCGCGGCGCCTGCGCCCAGGCCTGCCGCCTGCCGTACCGCCTCGTCGTCGACGGCGCGCTCCGCGACCTCGGCGACGCGGCCTACCTCCTCTCGCCGGAGGACCTCGACGCCACCGACGTCATCCCGGACCTCGTCGCGCTCGGCGTCGCCTCGGTGAAGATCGAGGGGCGCCTCAAGGGCCCCGAGTACGTGGGCGCCACCGCGCGGCTGTACCGCGCCGCCATCGACGCCGCGCTCGGCGAGGGGGCCGGCCCCGGCGCGCTCGACCGGGAGGCGGCGCTCCAGGCGTTCTCGCGCGGCTCGGGGCCCGGCTTCCTGCGCGGCGTCGACCACCAGCGCCTCGTCGACGGCCGCACCTGCGATCACCGCGGCATCGAGGTCGGCGAGGCGCGCGGCGCCGCGCGCCGGCGCGGCCACGAGGTCGTGGTCGTGCGCGCCGCCCGGCCGCTCGCGCGCGGCGAGGGGATCCTCGTGGAGGGCGGGTTCGCCGGCGAGGGCGAGATCGGCGGCCGCATCTGGGGCCTGTGGGCCGAAGGCCGCGAGGTCGAGCGCGCGCCGGCGGGCGGCGACGTCGAGGTGTGGCTCGGCCCGGACCGGCGCCTGCCCGACGACGTGCTGCGCGGCGCGCGGACGCTGCGCGGGCGCCGGGTCTTCCGCACGAGCGACCCTGCCGGCGCGCGCGCGGTCCGCGAGGCCCTCGAGCGCGCCCCGCGCCGCGTGGCGATCGACGTCCGCCTGGAGGGCCGCCTCGGCGAGCGCCCGCGGCTCTCGGCGGCGGCCGAGGGCGGCGCGTCGGCCGCCGTCGAGGTCGACGCCCCGCTCGGCCGCGCGGATCGGTCGCCGCTCGACGAGGCCACGCTGCGCCGGCAGCTCGATCGGCTGGGCGACACGCCGTTCGTCCTGCGCGGCGTCGCGCTGTCGCTCGACGGGCCGGCGCTCGTGTCGCCGTCGGCGCTGAACCGCGCCCGCCGGGCGCTCGTCGCGGCGCTCCTCGAGGCGTCGCACCGCCCGCACGCGTGCGCTCCGCCGCCGGCCGAGGGGCTGCTCGCCGGCGCCGTCCCCCCGGCGCTCGAGCCGCCGCCGCCCGGCCTGTTCGTGCTGTGCCGCAACGCGCTCCAGGCGCGCGCCGCGCTCGACGCCGGCGCGAGCGGCGTCTACCTCGATTTCCTGGAGATGGTCGGCCTCGGGGCCGCGGCGCGCGAGCTCGTCGCGGCGGGGGCCTGGGTGGCGGTCGCGCCGCCGCGGATCCGCAAGCCGGGCGAGGAGAAGATCGACCGGTACCTCCTCTCGCTCGGGCCGGCGGCGATCCTGGTCCGCAGCCTCGGCGCGCTGCTCGATGTCCCGGCGGGCGTGCCGCGGATCGGCGATTTCTCCCTGAACGTCACGAACAAGCTGGCCGCGCGCGAGGTCCTCTCGCGCGGGCTCGCCGCGTTCACGCCGTCGTTCGACCTCGACGCCGCGCAGCTCGTGGCGCTGCTCGACTCGCCGTTCGCGCCGTTCGCCGAGGTGGTGGTGCACCACCCGATGCCGCTGTTCCACATGGAGCACTGCGTGATCGCGGCCGCGCTCTCGGAGGGGAAGGATCATCGCACCTGCGGCCGGCCGTGCGAGGAGCACGCGCTGTCGCTGCGGGATCGGGCGGGGATGGATCATCCGCTCGAGGCGGACGTGGGGTGTCGGAACACGGTGTTTCACGCGGCGCCCCAGAGCGCGGCGCACCTCGTGCCGAAGCTCGCGAAGGGCGGCGTGCGGCGGTTCCGGATCGAGCTCGTGCGCGAGGACGCGGAGGGGGCGCGGCGGGTGGTGGAGGCGTACCGGCGGCTGCTCGCCGGGGAGGTGGCGCCCGCGGAGGTCGCGCGCGGGCTGCGGGTCGAGGGCAGCTATGGAGTGGTGAGGGGGTCGCTGCGGGTGCTGCAGGCGTGAGCGGGGGAGGGGGTGACTTGAATGGCGCCCCCCCGGGACGCGCGCGGGCAGCGGACGCTTGATGCCCTCGAGGGTCGGCGGAGCCGACGTTGCCAGCGCCAGCGTGAGCGAGGTCGCAGCCCTGATCGAAGGTCGGGCCGGAGCCGGGCCGGGGGCGCGGAGGGGAGCGGGCGCTCCAGCACCTTCAACGCGAGGTCATTCCCAGTTCTTGCGCTGGGGATTCTCCCAAGGCTGCTCGCACAACACGCAATCATCGCCGAAGAAATAGTCTCGCGCGCCCATGTCGTTGTAGATCCAGTAGCGCATCCACGCGACGATCGCGGGCCGCTCTTCGCCGCCGCCGTCGCTCTCGATGTATTGATGAGGCGCGCCCGTCAGCGTTGCCAGGAATGTCGGCACTTCGGACATGTCGTAGGTGGCCTGCTGGAGGGGCATGCCGACAGTATCCCGGGTGCCAGTCGTCTGCAGCATCGTGCCGTGGAGGTCGGCCGAGGCCCTGTGGCCGTGGATCGAGACGACAGTGGCCACCGCCTCGTGACCGCCGAGTTGCACGGCCGAGGTGCCGCCGACCGAGAAGCCCATCGAGACCGCGTGATCGACGTAGAGCTTGCCCTGGTATTTGCCTGGCGCGTCGTTCTGCTCCAGGATCCAGTTGAGACCATCCTCCATCTTCTTGCGATTGCCCTCGTCGCCGGGGCCGCCATTGAGGACGGGGGACCCGACGACCACGAAACCGTGAGAAGCAAAGTTCGTCAGCATGGTCGTGTGCACCGCCACCTGCTGGCCGATGCCGGGGCCGAAAATGATCGGAGCGTGCAAGAAGCCGTCCGTACCCAAGGGTTCGGGCCTAAACACCGTATAGGCTCCGTTCGGCCCCACGTTCCGCTCCACGACTGTATCGAAGGGGCCCTCGTCCGAGTAATCGGCGATCGGCGGCAGGGTGGGACCGCCCATCCCTCCTGCGCCGCCGCCTCCTGCCTCGCCGCTCATCCCTCCTGCGCCGCCGCCCATCCCTCCTGCGCCGCCGCCCATCCCTCCTGCGCCGCCGCTCATCCCTCCTGCGCCGCCGCCACTCCCCGAGCCGTTTCCGCTCCCCGCGCCGCTCCCGGTGGTAACGCCGAGATCGCCGCCCGCGCCGGCCGAACCGGCGCTGCCTTGCTCTGAGCCGCCTTGACCGCTCGCCTGGTCGCCGCACGCCGCGATGGCCATACAAACTGCTATCGCTATCGATGACATCAGCGACAGCGACGCAAGGCGCACACCCGTGAAAGCACTGATGGACTTCATATGGATACATTACCCTCCATGTCCGGCCGTGTCACGTATCGAAAAATTACGGTAGGGGTCCATAAACCCTTCACCACCCCTACCGGGCAGCTCGCGCCGGTCCCGCCGAGCCCGCAGTATCCTCGCCACCTTGCATACCGCGGTCAGCTCGGCTGTTATCGAGCGCAGTACTTGATGGACAGGAGGCCCTCGGCGATCCGGTTCTTTGATGACTCGTTCTTCTGACTCCGGAACTCCGCGCCAGCTTCGAAACTGCTGCCGCAGGAGCGGCGCGCACGAACATGATCCGTGATCTCTTCATCGCCGTCACGCGTACGCCGTCATTCCGGGCAGCCGCCGAGTAGGTTGACCCCGTGGGCGAATGGCCTCATTCGCTCGCGGGGCTGGCGATCGAGCCTAGGTGGTTGCCAGACGTTCCGCACGTGGAGCGTGCCCTGATGTCATCCAAGCCGAACCCAGCTTTTGTGAACGTTCACATGGCGGGCGTCAATCGAAAACTGACGCGCGACGACGGCCGGCGCGCGCGAGGTCCGCGTCGAGCGGGGAACGGAGCTGGTGAGGGAGCTCCGGCCTCGGGCCCTGCACGGAGAAGGCGCCGTGCCACGGGCCCGCGGGCTGCGGGTGCGGTCAGCGGGTCGAGGGCAGCTATGGAGTCGTGCGGGGATCGCTGCGGGTGCTGCAGGCGTGAGCGGGGGAGGGGAGCGAGGTCGCGGGCCTCGTCACGCCTGCTCGGGCACGCCTCCCCGGACGGGAGGCAGCGGCAGCGTGACGCCCTCGGACAGGTTGCCCTTGCCGGGGACGTGGTTGATCTCGAGCCGGATGCCGTCCGGATCCTCGAACAGGATCGAGTAGTAGCCGGACGCCCACGCGCCCTCCTCGGGCGCGTGCACGAGCGTGCCGCCGAGCGCGGCCAGCGTGCCCTCGAAGAACCGGTGGAACGCGTCGATGTCCTCGCGGCTGCGGGCGCGGAAGCACAGGTGGTGCAGGCCGGGCTTGTACTGGTGAAAGCGGGCGCCCGCGTGCTCCGGGTTCACGGGGCGGATCAGCACGCCGGTCTTTCCGCCGATGTAATACAGCATGGGCCGCTCGCCCTCGCTGCCCGGGTCGTCGTACTGGCACTGCATCTCGAAGTGCTCGCACAGCGCGCGGTAGAACGCGCGGCTGCGCGGGAAGTCGGTGACCGAGAGCTGGATATGGGCGATTCCGGCGAGGTTCATGGCGAACACGGTAGCCCAGAACCGACCGCCGGGGGGCATGCCGCCGCGCGCGCCGCGGCGAAGGCATGGCTGCCTTCGGCCGCGCGCGCGACGGCGCGCCCGGGGTGAGGCGCGCTGGCCGCTCCGCGCGCTCGCTCCTACAAGCGCTCGATGAGGAAGCTCCGGGTCTTGTTGTCGAAGTTGTGGGTGGCGAGGTTCGTCACGTCCGTCGTGAAGACGCGCGACTCGGCCGAGTATCGCCAGAGCCCGTCGTAGAGCGTCAGGCTGAAGCCGGAGGGGACGCGGACGGAGCTGACCCTCTGGTCCCATGGGGTGCTGTAAAAGAGGGAGTTGCCGATGCCGTACACGACCGAGGCGCCCGAGAAGTTGGCGTTCTCGTACAAGGTGACCACGTCCAGCTGCGGGTCCGTGGCGTGCGCGACGACGATGCTCGAGATGGTGTTGTCGAAGCCCGCGGCCACGAGATCCGTGTCCGAGGTGAAGACGCGCGCCTCGCCCCCGGCGTCGGGGTGCATGAAGGCCGTGACCCGGAGCCCGGCGGGGACCCTGATGGCGCTCGCGCGGTCATCTCCGATGATCGTCGTATTCGAGAGCTCGTGGCGGCCGATCCCGAAGCCCTGCGAGATGCCGGAGAAGTTCGAGAGATCGTAGAGCACCACCTGGCCGCTGGGGTGGACGGTGGGGCCGCCGGCGATCGTGGCGTCGATCCACGCGCGGTGGCGCGCGACGTCGACGCCGAGCTGCCTCGCGTGCAGGTTCGTGCCGCCCTGCCCGTTCACGCCCGAGAACACGGCGACCTGACGCCCGTCGACGAACCACGGGCCGCCGGAGTCGCCGTTCCAGCCCGAGCCCGTCACGCCGGTCGCCAGGAGCTCCTCGTCGGAGTACCGGCTGTCGATGTGGATGCTCGCCTTCTTGAGCGACGGCGCCATCACCAGCGGCGTGCCCTCGCTCCCCCAGCCGTAAGCCGTCGCGTCGCTGCCGATCGCGACCGACGTCGCCTCGGCCAGCTGGACGACCGGGCCGCTGGCGGCCTCGGTCAGGTGGAGCAGCACGATGTCGGCGACGGCCGAGGGCACCTCGACGGCGTCGACCGTGATGCGCTGGCCCGCGAGGTACGTGTTGCTGCCGACGCGCACCGCCGACGTCTCGCCCTCGTCCGCGATGCAGTGCTGCGCGGTGAGCACCCAGCGCGGCGCGACGAGGGTGCCGGTGCACTGGAAGAAGTCGCCGGTGCTCCCGCGCACGTCGAAGACCTGGACGGCCCAGGGGCTCGCCTCGGCGACCTCGCCGCCGACGATCTCGGACGACTGCGACTCGAGCGCCTCGAGCGGCTCGTCCGACGCGCCTCCAAACGAGCAGCCCGTGGAGAGGCCGAGCGCGGCGCCCGCGCACATCGCGAGACAAAGCTGATGACCAAGTTCTCTCTTCTTCATTCTGCCTCTACATCATGGTTCTGTTCAGACGATCGTTCGCTCCGAGGGAGTCCGCCTCCGCCGGGCGGCTGCCAGCGCCGTCGAGGTCAAGCCAGCGTTCGTCAGCGATCAGCGCGACAGGCCCAGTGATGACGGCATGCCCGGCTCAGCGACGACGCACCGGGCCGAATGCGGTGGAGGGACCACCGGAGCGGGAAGCCCGGAGGCGGGCGTACGAAATCCGCCCGCGACCGCTCAAGAATCACGTCCAGAGTATGCCTTGTTACCCGGAGCGATGCCAGGCGGCGATCTGGAACGGCCGCGTTCGAGGCGTGGAACGAGGCGGCATCCCGCTGTTCGCATCGAGCTGCATCTTTATGATGGGCGCGCCGCATGGGTCGGCGCCAGCCACGGCCTGGCCGTCGGCATACGCTGGAGTTGGGTGATTCCGGCGAGATTCGTGGCGATCGCGGTATCCAGATCCGACCTTCCTTGTACGTCCCCGAGTCGTCGTGATCCGCTCATCGGGTCGTGGCCGTCGCGAAATGGGTCAAGACGGCGCGGCATCGACCTCGATGGGCCGGCTGGCCAGGAGGTCGTCCAGCAAGGTGCGCAGCGCGACCGATTGGCGGGCGGCCCGGGTATACAGGGCGGTCGCTTGCATCACCGGCAGCTCGACGTCGGGGAGCAGGCGTACCAGCGATCCTCGCTCCAGGTCGCGCGACGCGAGGAACTCGGGTACGAAAGCGATGCCCAGCCCGGCCCTCGCGGCGTCCCGCGTGACGATCATGTTGCTGGTGCTCATGCGCCAGGGGACGCGCACGGTCTCCCCGCCGACCTTCCACTGGCTGATGTTGGGCCGCGTGACGACGGCGGCGTGCCGGGCGAGATCGGCGGGCCTCCGGGGCACGCCGTGCTGCTCCAGCCAGCTCGGCGAGGCGACGATGACCATCGCGATGTCGGCCAGCTTGTGGCTGATCAGCGCGCTGTCCTCGATCGGCCCCATGCGGACGGCCAGGTCGTAGCCGTCGTTGACCAGGTTGACGCGCCCATCATCGAGGTGCAGGTCGACGCGGACCGCCGGATAACGCCTCATGAACGAGAACACGCGGGGCGCGATCGCCGCCTGGCCGTAGGCGACGGACGCCGTGACGCGCAGCAGCCCGGAGGGGACCGCATGGCGGCGCTTGACCTCGGCGGTCGCCTGCTGCGCGTCTCGAACGATGGGCTGGACCCTGTCGAAGAAGCGCCTGCCCGCATCCGTCAGGCTGAGCGCGCGCGTGGAGCGGATCAAGAGCGGCGCGCCGAGCCGCTTCTCGAGCAGCGCGAGGTTGCGGCTGATGGTCGCCTTGGGCAGGCCGAGCGCCCGGCCGGCTGCGCTGAGCGAGCCTTCCTCGACGATGCGCACGAACATCGACAGACCTGACAGATCATCGGGCTCCCTCAATGCACCACTCCTCGAACGCGGCCTTTCCGGGACGCCATCTGGCGCCGCCGCGGGCATCTTCGCACACTCCGGACGTGATCCTAAGCGTGGCGGGGCCGGCGTGGCGCCGCTCCTCACAGCGATCCGCGCGGTGGGCCGCCATCGACGACGCCGGTCTCGCCGGCGATCCGGGAGGCGCAGCTCGTGCGCCATTGGGCCCCGCCCCCCTACACGTGGCTCATGGCCCCCAGCGGAGGCCATCCGGAAAATGGTGTCGAGTGGACCGATCCGATCGCGCCAGCGAGCCAATTCTTCCATCGCGCCGGCTTCTTTCGGCGGATGCAGCCAGCGCGCTACGTGATCCAGGGCAAGTGGCGTTGCGCGTCCAACGTCGACAACTCACAATGGGCCGTGGGCGTCGAGACGCGCATCCGCAATCGGCGAGGCCACGCCTACGCGGAGAAGCTGTCGCACTCCGCCATCCGGGCGTTGTTCTCGTGCGGGGGCGGCAGCAGCTTGGCGCTGGCCTACAAGCGCTCGATGATGAAGCTTCGGGCCTTGTCGTCGAAGCCGTGGGGAGCGAGGTTCGCGTCCGCCGTGAGGACGCGCGACTCCGGCGAAGTCCAGAAGTACCCGTCGTAGAGCGTCAGCTTGAAGCCGGGGGGGACGCGGACGGAGCTGATCCGAAAGTCCCATGGGCCGTTGAAAAGGAAGTTGCCGCCGACGCTATACACGAACGATTGGCCCGAGAAGTTGGCGTTCTCGTAGAAGGTCACCACGTCCAGCTGCGGGTCCGAGGCGTGCGAGACGACGATGCTCGAGATGATGTCGTTCGCGCTCACGGACACGCCGTTCGTGCCCGCGGCCACGAGGTCCGTGTCCGAGGTGAACACGTGCGCCCCCTCCTCGAAGTTGGCGTTGAAGAAGACCGTGGCCCGGAGCCCGGCGGGGACCCTGATCGAGCTCGTGCGGTCGTTGCCGATGATCGTCAGGTCCTCGACGTTGTAGCGGCCGACCCCGAAGCCCTGCGAGACGCCGGAGAAGTCCGAGTGCTCGTAGAGCACGACCTCGTCGCCGACGATCGCGGACGCGTGCGACTCCAGCGCTTCGAGCGGCTCGTCCGACGCGCCTTCCATCGAGCAAGCCGAGGAGAGGCCGAGCGCGGCGCCCGCGCAGACCACGATACCAATTTGATGGCCAAGTTCCCTTTTCTTCATCCTGCCTCCACATCATTAATCACGTCCGGAGCATGCCGCGTCACCCGGAGCGATGCCAGGCGGCGATCTGGAACGGCCGCGTTCGAAGCGTGGAACAACGCAGCATCGCGCTGTTCGCGTCGAGCTGCATCTTTATGATGCGCGCGCCGACTGGGGCAACGCCGTCCACGTCTGGTCATCGGCACGAGCTGGATATCGGCGCTTCCGGAGAGATTCATGGCGATCACGATAGCCCCGATAGGGAGTGACTACGGCTCCTGTGCCAGCGGCGCGGAGTGCCCTGCATAGGGAAGGCGCCGTGTCGCGCGCCCGCGGTCCGCGGGGTGCGGTCCGCGCGCACGTCAGCCGGCGCCGGCGAGCGCCGCGCGCGCTGCGCACGTTCGTGACGCGCCTTCGCCCTTGACGGTGGATCCTGGATTCGGCGACCTTTGCGTGACCTACGCTACAGGAGCCTTCATGCGCCATCGGTTCCCGATCATCGCGACGTTGACCGCTGTTTCGCTGCTGCTCAGCGCGAGCGCCCGCGCTGCCGACGGAGAGGACGAAGTCACGCTCAAGAACGGCGGCACGGTCCGGGGCACCGTCGTCGCGTCCGAGCCCGGGGAGAGCGTGAAGATCATCGAGCTGGGCGAGAAGGAGGTGCGCGTCATCCCCTGGTCCCAGGTGTCGGACGTGGAGCGCGGAAAGTTCGCGCCGAAGAGCGCCGCGCAGCCCGGCGCTGCGGGGCCGGGCTACGGCGCCGCACCGCCGCCGCAGCCGGTCCCGGCCCCTGAGCCGACGCTCGGCGCGCCCGGCGTGGTGCGGCTGCATGTCGACAGCCCGACGCCCGTGCGGGTGCTCGAGGAAGCCTCCACGACGTACGGCGCCTACGGCGGCTACGGCTTTGCCGTCAAGAAGATCCGGCCCGTCTGCGTCTCGCCGTGCGACAAGGTGATCGACGGCAGCGACGGGCGCAAGTTCTCGCTCTCTCCGGAGGACATGCCGCCGCCGGAGCCGTTCACGCTCGCGCAGATGACGGGCGACGTCACGCTCCACGTCGATCCCGGCAGCTACGGGCGCCACACCGCCGGGTTCTGGCTGACCATCCTGGGCACCACCGCCGCGGTCCTGGGAGGCACCTTCCTGCTCGTGAGCTCCACGAGCTCATCCATCGACGACTCCGGCTCGGAGGACAGCGGGATCTCGACCCCGGGCCTCGGCATGGCCATCGGCGGCGGCGTGGGGCTCATCGGCGGCATCGTGCTCATGGCGACGTCGGGCACGTCGGTCTCGCTCGAGCAGCGCGACGCGAGGCCGGCCGGCAAGGCGGCGCGGGTCGAGCCGCGCTACTGGCTGGGCGAGTTCTGATGCGCCCGCGCCGGCTCCGCGGGCTCCTCGCGCTCGCGCTCGGCGCGGGCTGCAGCCACGGCGCGACGCCCGCGGGCCCCCCGCGCGGGCCCGAGCAGCGCGCGGCGTCGGCGCCGCGGAGGACGTTCACGCTCGACGACGGCGCCATCGAGGACGTCGTGCGCGCGGTGAGCGCCGCGCGGCAGCTCGCGCCGCGGAGGCCGGTCGCCGTCGAGCGGCTCGACCGCGCGCGCTTCGTGGAGCGCCTGCTCGGCGGCCGCGACGCGGAGCCCTCGCCGGGCGACGCGCTCAGCTCCGAGGCCGCGTTTCTGCTCGGCTTCGACTTCCTCCCGCAGCCTGGAGAGCGCGGCGGGCTCTCCACCGTCGACGAGGTGCTGGAGGAGCAGGTCGTCGGCTTCTACAGCCGCGCGACCGACAAGGTCTTCATCCCCGACGTGCCCCTCGCGTCCGAGGACGAGCTGCTCGAGCAGCGCGCGGTGCTCGCGCACGAGGTGCAGCACGCGCTCCAGGCGCAGCGCTTTTCCCGCCCGCCCGAGGCGACGAGCGCGGACGAGGCCATCGCGCAGCTCGCGCTCATCGAGGGCGACGCGATGGTGGCCATGGGCGCGTGGCTCGGCGCCGAGGCCGGCGCGCCGGTGGGGCGCACGCTGCGGCGGATCGTGGAGGTGACGAAGCGCGTCCCGCTCGCGAGCGTCACGCGCGGCGAGGCGAGCACCAAGCTCGACAGGGCGCTCGACCTGACGCGCAAGCGCCTCGAGTTCCCCTACCGCGACGGGATGCTGCTGGTCACCGACGTGTACCGCGCCGGCGGGTTCCCGCTCGTCGACAAGATGTACACGCGCTTCCCGCGCAGCACCGAGCAGGTGCTGCACCCCGAGAAATACCTCGCGGGCGAGCCCCCGCGGCCGTTCGCCGATCCGAGGCCGCCGCCGGGGTACGCGCTGTCCACCGCCGACACGCTCGGAGAGCTCAGCACGCGCGTCCTCCTCGAGCGCTGCGTCGACCCGGACGTCGCCGAGCGCGCGGCCGCGGGCTGGGCGGGCGATCGCTTCGGCGTGTTCGTCGGGCCGGATCGGCGCCTCGCGACGGCGTGGATCAGCGCGTGGGACACCGAGAAGGACGCGGAGGAGATCGAGGCCACGCTCGGCCGGAGCGCGGCCTGCTGGCGGGAGAACGCGCTCGGCCTCGAGCGCGGCGACTACACCATCGGCGCCAACATCGCCGTCCGCCGTCGGGGCAAGCTCGTCGCCTTCGTGCGCGGCGTTCCCGAGCGCGCCGAGGCCGCGCTCGCGTCGCACCTCTTCACGCTCGCCGGACCGGAGCCGGTCCCCACGCCGCTCGCCGATCTCCCGATCCCGCCGCGCGTCCGCCTCCCCGAGCCGGAGCCGGGCCGCCTCGACGGCGACGTGTACCGCAACGAATGGCTCGACCTCGTCGGCCGCGTGCCGCCGGGGATGCTCGGCCGCCTGGGCGGCGATGTCGACTTCGTGATCGAGCGGCCCGACACGCTGGTGCGCGGCGGAATGTCGGTGTCCACGCGCATCACCAGCGACGTCGAGAACGAGAAGACCTTCGGCGAGGTGCAGGAGTCGTTCGCCCGCGAGGTCGCCGCGCTCTCCATGCGCGTCGAGGCGCTCGGCGGCGGCCCGGTGGCGACGGCGCTCGGCGCGGGTATCGAGCGGACGTGGCGGGTCAGCGGTACGTGGGTGGAGCTCCGGCTCGTGCTCATCCCCATCTGCGCCGGTACGGGGTCGATCGTGTTCATCCAGGCCTACGGCGATCCCTATGCGCGCGGCGTGCTCGACGGATGGATGGCGAGCTTTCGCTGGACCCACGGGCGCAACCTCACCGCGTGCGACTTCCTCGATCCGAAATGAGGCTCTGCCAGCCCCGGGCAGGTCGCGCAGCTGGGAATCGATGTGATTGATGTGATCGATGGGATCGATGTCTCAGCAACGATTGAATTTCCCCAGACTGTGCGCCGTGCGCGCCAGCGCTGCTCGCGAAACTCTGTGCTTCGAGGAAAATTGTGATCCATCGCAGTACGGATCTGGGATAAAATCCCCCGGGAGGCGATGAGCGAGCAGCAGAAGACCGTGGCGCTGGAGGCGGAGCTGGATGCGTTGCGGAGGGAAGTGCAGCGCCTGCGCGCCCGCAACGCCGAGCTGGAGGCCGACCGCGGCTTCCCGGGGCGCTTGGTCGACGCGCTGCCCAGCCTCGTTTACGTCCTCGATCTCGAGGAGCGGCGGTACGTCTACTGGAACCGGGAGCTCGCCGAGCTCGCCGGAGGGAACATCGGCGCGGCGGCGGGCCCGCTCCGCGGCGACGGCCTGTCCTCGATGTTCCATCCGGACGATATCGGCCGTATCGAGGGGTACCGGGCTCGCGTGGCCGCCTCGGAGAGCGGGGAGCAGGCGACGGTGGAGTACCGCGCGCGCGGCCGTGACGGGGGCTTTCGCTGGTTCCTCGAGCGAGGCGTCGCGCTCGGCCGCGATCCGGAGGGATCGGGGCGCCGGATGCTGGGGTCGGCGCACGACATCACCGCGCACAAGCATACGGAGCAGATGCTCGAGAGGAGCGAGAGCCTGCTCCATGCGTTCCTCGAATACACACCGTCGATGATGGTCGCGGTGGACGTCGAGGGCCGGCTCCTCCTCGTGAACCGCGAGATCGAGTCCTATTACGGGATGAGCCGCGAGGAGCTGCTCGGAAAGGTCGTCTACGACCTCCTCCCGCCGGCGGCGTCCGCCTCGATACGAAAGGCCAATGACGAGATCGCAGCCGCGGGGCAGCCGGGCGCCTCCGAGCACGTGCTCGTCTATCCGGACGGTCCGCGCAACTACCTGTCGACGAAGTTCCCCATCCGCGACGCCGAGGGGAAGCTCTACGCGGTCGGGACGGTGTCGGTGGATATCAGCCGGACCAAGCAGGCCGAGGCCGAGCGCGCGGAGATGCAGCGGCGGCTCATCGAGATGCAGCAGGCGACGATCCAGGAGCTCATCACGCCGCTCTTGCCCCTGGCGCGCGGCGTCGTCGCGATGCCGATCGTCGGGACCGTCGACCCCGCGCGCGCCGAGCAGATCCTGACGACGCTGCTCGAAGGGATCGCCGCCCGGAAGGCCAGGATCGCGATCCTCGACATCACCGGGGTGAAGGGCGTCGACGCGCACGTGGCGCAGTCGCTCGTCGGCGCGGCCCGGGCCGCGGGGCTGCTCGGCACCCGGGTCGTGCTCACCGGGATCAAGCCGCAGATCGCGCAGACGCTCACGATGGCGGGCGCGGATCTGAGCGGCATCGTGACAAAAGGGACCCTGGAGAGCGGCATCGCCTACGCGCTCCGCGCCCGGCGCCGCTCCTGACCGAGCGCGCTCCCACCGTGAGGCCGGGTGGTCGCGCGTGCGCGCAAAGCCTCCACGGCGCCGGCGGAGCGCGCGCGCACCGCAGAAGAGCGGTTCTCCAGCGCCCCTGACGGTGTACGATGTGGAGGACGCGCGTCCGCGCCCGTGATGGGAGCGCGGGGCGCTGTCGGTACAACGTGCGATGTAGCCCAGGAGGTTGTCGATGAAGCCTGGAGTGATGCCGTTACGGGGCGCGATCGTGGCGACCATGGCCGTCAGCCTTATCGGAGGCGCGGCGCTGGCTCGCGGCGTGCCGACGCTGGTTGGGTATGATCCGGTGCCTGGCCCCTCGCCGTGGGGCCCTGACGACGAGGCGGGCGCCTCCAACACGCAGACGCCCGACAAGGTCCTCGATGGGAAGCGCCTGATCAAGAAGGGCAAGGTCTATCGCCTCGGCCACGTCTACGAGCCGGGTATGGCGACGTTCCCCGGCAACCAGGGGCTCTCCCTGGAGGCCGGGCCGATGTCGCTGATAGCGCAGCAGGTCACGAACTCCGAGGTGATGCACGGGGAGTTCGGCCAGATGGGGACGCAGTTCGACGCGCTTGGGCACTTCGGCTACATCCCGCCCGGGAGCTCGGACCCCGCCGACGCGCTGTTCTACAACCAGTTCACGGGCGCCGAGGTCATGACCGAAGACGGGCTCGCGCACCTCGGCGTCGAGAACGTGAAGCCCCTCGTCACGCGCGGCGTGCTCCTCGACGTCAAGCGCCACGCGAACGGCGGGCAGACGCTCGCGTGGGGCCAGGAGATCACGCTGGCCATGGTGATGAAGACGCTGCGCGCGCAGAAGATGGACGCGGGCGACATCGGCGTCGGCGATGTCGTGCTGATCTTCACGGGCTGGGAGGAGAACTGGGAGCTCGGCACCGAGGGGTATTACACGCAGCCGGGCGTGGGGATGGCCCAGCCGGGGATCGGGCTCGAGGTCGCGAAGTGGCTCTCCTCGAAGGGGATCGCCTGCGTCGGGTCGGACAACTTCGGCATCGAGGTCACCCCGCCGAAGCCTCCGGTCGCGCCGGGGGTGGTCTTCCCGGTGCACCATCACCTGCTGGTGAAGAGCGGAATCTTCATGCAGGAGGCGATGGTGCTCTCGGAGCTTGCCGCGGATCTGGCCGAAGAGCTCCAGGAGCGGCCGCACGGCCACAAGAGCCCGTACGAGTTCTTCTACGTCTACAGCCCGCTGCCCCTCCGGGGCGCGTCCGGCTCGCCCGGGATTCCGCTCGCGATCCGGTGAGCGGAGCGGCGCGCGGGAGCCAGGCCGGGCCTGCTCAGGCCCGGTGCAGCCGCAAGCCCTGCTGTCCCGTCCCGCCGAGCCCGTCCTTCAGCCTCATCGACGGGATCTCATAGTCGCCGTGGTTCTGCGGCCGGTAGGCGATCGGCCGCTCGGTGAACAGCCCCGCGAGGCGGCGGTCGAGGTCGGCCGCGATCGTTTGGAAGCGCGCCTCGTCCACCCGCTCGGCGCGGTAGACGACGAACGGATCCAGCACCGAGAAGCCGGGGTAGAAGAGGATCCCGTGCTGGATCGGGAACAGCAGGTCGTCGATCGGCCCGTTGATGCCGCGCTCCGCGTAGTGGTCGGCCCAGCCGCCGGCGGTGAGCACGAGCATGGCGCGCTTGCCGGCGAACACGCCCTCGCCGTAGCGGTCGCCCCAGCGCCGGTCCGAGTGCTCGCCGACGCCGTAGGCGAAGCCGTGCGCGAACACGCGCTCGACCCAGCCCTTCAGGATCGCCGGCATGGAGAACCACCAGAGCGGGAACTGGAGGATAACGGCGTCCGCCCAGAGGAGGCGCCGCTGCTCCTCGACCACGTCCGGTGTCTGCGTCCCTTCGGCGAACGCGCGGTGGGAGGCGTCGATGAGGCGCAGGCGGGCGCCTCCGGGCTCGGCCGGGAAATCGGCGCCGTCGAGCGCCGCCTTCCAGCGTTGCGCATAGAGATCGGAGACGAGCACCTCGTGCCCGGCGGCGGTGAGCGTCGCGACCATCCGGTCGCGGAGCGCGCCGTTCAACGAGCGCGGCTCGGGATGCGCGTAGACGATGAGGATGTTCATGGCATGTCCTTTCCGAGGGCGTGTTCGTCGGCGCGCGCGGTGGGGCCCCGGGCCTCCCGGGCGCGGCCGGGTCGACGCATCGAACACTACGCCTCTCCCAGGCATCATTGAAATCGCGGTTCTTCTGTGCTGCTATCGCTTCGGTGGATACCAGCCGCCTCGACCTGAACCTGCTCGTCGCGCTCGACGTGCTGCTCGCCGAGCGCAACGTGACGAGGGCCGCCAGGCGGCTCAACCTCAGCCAGCCGGCGCTGTCCGCCCAGCTCCAGCGGCTGCGCGAGATCGTCGGCGATCCGCTGCTGCTCCCCGCGCAGCGCGGCATGACGCCCACGCGGCGCGCGCTGGAGCTGCAAGCCCCGCTGCACGAGGCGCTGGAGGGCGTGCGCGCCGTGCTCGCCGCCGGCGCCGGCTTCGACCCGGAGACCGCCGCGCTCACGGTCGCGGTCGCCGCGTCCGATTATGTGCAGTATGCGCTGCTGATGCCGCTCGCGTTCCAGCTCCGGCGCGAGGCGCCGGGGGTGCGGCTCGCGTGGCGGGCGCTCGACGGCGCCCAGCTCGCGGATCAGGCGGAGCGCGGCGAGGTGGACCTCGCCTTCATGACGCCCGAGACCGCGCCCGAGCGCCTGCGAAGCAGGAAGGTGCTCGACGAGCGCTATGTCGTCATCGTCCGCCGCAAGCACCCGCTTGTGTCGCGCGCCATCAGCCTCGACCAGCTCTGCGCGCTCGACCATGTGGTGGTGAGCCCGCGCGGCGGCGGCTTCGCGGGCGCGACCGACGCCGCGCTCGCCGCGCACGGGCGCGAGCGGCGCGTGGTCCTGTCCGTGCCGTCGTTCCTGATGGTGCCGGAGATCGTGGCGCGCTCGGACATGGCGGCGCTCGTCCCCGAGCGCATCGCGCGCGACCGCGCCGGCCGGCTCCAGATCCTCACGCCCCCGGTCCCGGTACCTGGCTTTGCGATCGCCATGGTCTGGCACGACAGGACGGCCAGGCACCCGGCGCTCACCTGGTTCCGGGACCGGGTGCGATCGTTCGCGGCGGGCGTTTGACGCGAGCGGCGCCAATTCGGCTCGTCCGACCCGTCGCCGGCGTTGCGTGCGGCGAGCACGTTCTCGAGGAGGCCACGACGTGCTAAGCGCTCGGAGATGGCTTCGGGAATGGGGTTATTGTGCTGCACACCGCTCGCCTTGATGATCGCCTGCGCGGCCGAATCCTCGCGCGCGCCCGTCGACGCGGGCACCGACGCGCCGCCCGCGGGCACCGTCACCGCGCCCCCACCGCTCCCGCGTGAGGCCGCCCTCGACGCGCGCTTCGTGAAGATCACGCTGCACCGCGAGTTCTACTGCGAGGGGGCGAGCTTTGCGGACTTCAATCGCGACGGGGTGACGGATGTCATCGCGGGCCCGGATTGGTACGAGGGTCCGGGGTATGGCACGAGCCATCCCGTATGGCCGAGGGAAGCCTTCGATCCGCACGGCTACTCGGATTGCTTTTTCGAGTTCCCCTACGACTTCGACCACGACGGCTTCACCGACGTCCTCGTCGTCGGCTTTCCGGGGGCGCCCGCGGCTTGGTACCAGAACCCGCGCGACGGCGACGCGCTCTGGGCTCGTCACGACACGCTGCCGTGGCCGATCGACAACGAGTCGCCCCTGTTCGCCGACATCACCGGCGACGGCGTGCCCGAGCTCGTTCATATGTCGGGGGGCGTGCTCGGAACGTCGTCGCCCGGCGTGGACCCGACCGAGCCGTGGGTCTTCCGGGCGCTCACCGAGAATCGGGGGTACGGCGCGTTCACGCACGGCCTCGGTGCAGGCGACGTCAACGGGGACGGCGCAATCGACTTGGTCGAGGCGAGCGGCTACTTCACGCGGAGCCCGGAGTCGCCCGACGGCTTGCCGTTCACGCGCGTCGAGCAGCCGTTCGGTGCCGGGGGAGCGCAGATGCTGGTGATCGACGTGGACGGCGACGGGGACGCGGACATAGCGACCACGCTGGCCGCTCACGGCTACGGGCTCTCCTGGTTCGAGCAGGTTCCAAACGTGGCCGGCACCGCGTTCGTGGAGCACGTCGTCGTTCCGGGGACCTCGCCCGATGCCGCGTCGAGCGTGTTCATGCACGAGCCGCACGCGCTCGCTCACGCCGACATCGACGGTGACCGGCTCCAGGACCTCGTGAGCGGCGAGCGCTTTTGGGGTCATGTGCCTGCCGGCATGCCGGACTTCGACGCGCCGGCCCGGCTCTACTGGTTCGAGCAGGCGCGAGCGGCGGAACGCATCGACTTCCAGCCCGTTCTCATCGACGACGATTCGGGGGTAGGCACCCAGCTCACGGTCGCGGACGGTAACGGAGACGGTCGGCCGGACATCGTCATCTCGAACAAGAAGGGCGCTTTCGTCTTCCTACAACGCTAGGACACCGATCACGGTGATAGACCCTCAAGCCTTCCTCCGGCGGCGCGGGGCCTTTCCCGCCGCCGCCGGCGCCCCTGCGCCGGGGCCGCAGCGCCGCAGCTCCTCCCAGAGCGCCTGCGCGACGACGCCGTGCGGGCGGTCTCGGCGGCGTATCACGAACAGCTCCATGGTGTCGGCCTCGAACTCGGGGACCTGCAGCGCCACGAGCTCGCCCGTCGCCAGCGCGCCGGCGGCCACGTGCTCGGGCAGCCCGCCCCAGCCCATGCCCGCGAGGAGGATCTCCTTCTTCGCGGCGACGTCGGTGACCGTCCAGCGCAGGCCGCCCCCCAGCACGTTCAGGGGCGGCGAGGCGCTCCCCCTGGCGCTGTCGCGCAGGATGATCTGCGCGTGCGCCCGCAGCAGCGCGGGCGGGATCGGCGCGCCGCAGGTCGCCAGGGGGTGATCGAAGCGCGCCACCGGGATCACCCGCACGCCGCAGAAGCGCGCGATCTCCACCGCGGACGCGTCGATCCCGAGCTTCGTGGCGACGGCGAGATCGGCGCGGTCCTCGCGCAGCGCGTCGGCGGTGCCCGCCAGCCGCTCGGTGCCGAGCTCGATGCGCACCAGGGGATGACGCGCCTGCGCTCGCCGGAAGATGTCCATGATGGGGCCGAGCGGCGTCACCGCGTCGACGGCGAGCCGCACGATCGGCTCCGCCTTGCCCGAGAGGCGCATGCCGAAGCTGCGCAGCGCCTCGGTGCCCTCGATGACGGCCGCGGCGCGCTCGTGGAACAGGCGGCCGGCGTCGGTGAGCGTGGCGCGGTACTCCCGACGATCGAACAGCTCGACCCCCAGCTCGCGCTCGAGGTTGCGCACCAGCTTGCTCACGGCCGGCTGGGACTTGTGCAGCCGCGCGGAGGCGGCGCTGAACGTGCCCTCGCCCGCGACGGCGAGGAAGGCGACGAGCTGATCGTAGGTCATGGCGGCCCCGCAGGATCAGAACCTGGAGTTATGGAGACCATAGAAACATACCACTTTCTTGGTTCGAGGGGCGGTCCTAGGTTGTCGACGCGAAAGGAGCGACACTCCATGTCCACCAGAATCGATCGCGTCATCATCACAGGCGCCAGCAGCGGTATCGGCCTCGACCTCGCGCGGCGCTTCCTGGCCGAGGGATCGAGCGTCGTCGTGAACGGGCGCGACCCGGAGAAGCTCGAGCGGGCGTGGCGGAGCCTCGACGGCGGCGCGCGCGTCGTGGCCGTGCCGGGCGACGTGGGCGATCGGGCCACGGCGCGGGCCGTCGCCGCCGCCGCGCGCGAGCGCTTCGGCGGCGTCGACGTGCTGATCAACAACGCCGGGATCTTCGGCGTGAAGCCGTTCCTCGAGAGCACGGAGGACGACCTGGAGCGGTTCTTCGCCACCAACGTGAAGGGGACGTTCCTGATGACGCAGGCGGCGGTGCCGCTGATGATCGAGGGCGGCGGGGGCTCGATCATCAATGTCGGCACGGTGCTCGTCCAGCAGGCCATGGCGCGGATGCCGGCCTCGGCCGCCATGGCCAGCAAAGGCGGCGTCCACGCGCTCACCGTCTCGCTGGCCGCCGAGCTCGCCGGCCACAACATCCGCGTGAACACGCTGGCGCCCGGCGTCATCCGCACGCCGCTCATCGGCGAAGGTGCGGATTCGCTGGCCTCGATCCACCCGCTGCAGCGCGTCGGCGAGGTGCGGGACACGACGGAAGCGGCGCT
This sequence comes from Sorangium sp. So ce836, assembly GCF_028553905.1. Lineage (NCBI taxonomy): Bacteria > Pseudomonadati > Myxococcota > Polyangiales > Polyangiaceae > Sorangium > Sorangium sp. So ce836. Next base: position 3,618,288 of record NZ_CP102233.1, read on the forward strand.
GTTCCTGGCCAGGGCCGGCTTCGTGACAGGCACGACGCTCGACGTCGATGGAGGCTACTCTCATGGGCGCTGACGGCCGACAGCACGTGCTCCTGGTGGGGCTCCAGATCGCGGACGAGGCGTCCTACGCCCGCTACCGCGCCGGCATGACGCCGATCCTGTCGTCCCACGGCGGCGCCTTCGGCCACGATTTCGTCGTGGCGCGGGTGCTGAAGGGGGAAGCGGGCATCAACCGCGTCTTCACCCTCCTGTTCCCCGACCGCGCGGCGCGCGAGCGGTTCTTCGCCGACGCGCGGTACCGCGCCGTGCGCGCCGAGCTCTTCGAGCCGGCGGTCGCGGCGACCTTCATCCTCGGCGAGTTCGAAGCGACGGCGGCGTGAGCCGCGCGTCGCGAGGCGAGGGCGCTGAGCGTCGCGCCACCGGCGCCGGGCGAGCCTACGGAGGTGCGCCGCGTCGATCCATCGCGCCGCCGGGAGCCCGGCGCCTCCAGGCGCTGCCCGAGGTATTCGATCTCTGGGCCGACGGCATCGATCTCGTCGTGTTCGAGGAGCTCGGCGCCGGCGCGGCGGCGCTGCACCTCGACGACCCTCGACGAGCTCGCACGGCGGGGCCGCTCAGGAGCCGGTGCCTCCGGGGGTGCCCACGGAAGCGGGGCAGGACCCCCCTCGGCGCGAAGGATGTGTAGGATGCGCCCCTTGGACCAGCCGACGCTCCCCCGCCCGGATCTGCTCGACGTGCTCGAGGCGCGGTTCGGGTTCCGCGATCTCCGCCCAGGCCAGCGCGCGGTCATGGATGCCCTGCTCTCGGGCCACAGCGCGCTCGCGGTCTTCCCGACCGGCGGCGGCAAATCGCTCTGCTATCAGCTCCCCGCGCTGCTCCTCGACGGGGTCACGATCGTCATCTCTCCGCTGATCGCGCTGATGAAGGATCAGATCGATTTCCTCACGGCGCGCGGCATCGCCGCGGTCCGGCTCGACTCGTCGCTGTCGGCCGACGAGGCGGCGGAGGCGCATAGGGACCTGCGCTCGGGCAAGACGAAGCTGCTCTATGTCGCCCCCGAGCGGTTCGTGAGCGAGCGCTTCATGGCGCTGCTGAAAGAGCTCAAGATCGCCCTGTTCGCGGTGGACGAGGCCCACTGCATCTCGGAATGGGGGCACAACTTCCGCCCCGACTACTTGAGGCTCGCGGACACCGCCCGGGCGCTCGGCGTGCCGCGCGTGCTCGCGCTGACGGCCACCGCGACGCCCGGGGTCGTGCGCGACGTCTGCGCCACGTTCGGCATCCGCGAGGAGCACGCGGTCGTCACCGGCTTCTACCGGCCGAACCTCGAGATCCGCGCGACGGCGGTGAGCGCGCCCGCGCGCGACCGGATCCTGATCGAGCGCCTGAGATCCCGGCCGCCCGGCTCCACCATCGTCTACGTCACGCTCCAGAAGACCGCCGAGCACGTGGCCGAGCAGATCGCGTCGGCGGGGCTGCCGGCGCGCGCCTACCACGCCGGGATGGACGCGGCGGAGCGCGCGCGCGTGCAGGACGACTGGATGCAGAGCGACCGCGGCGTCGTGGTCGCCACCATCGCGTTCGGGATGGGGATCGACAAGGCCGACGTGCGTTATGTCGACCATTACAATCTCCCGAAGAGCCTGGAGAGTTATAGCCAGGAGATCGGTCGCGCGGGCAGGGATCAGGCGCCCTCGGCGGTCGAGCTCTTCGTGTGCGGCGACGATCTGCCGGTCCTCGAGAACTTCGCCTATGGCGATACGCCGACCGCGGAGGCGCTCCACGGGGTGGTCGGCGCCGTGCTCGACGCGCCCCAGGTGGAGATCGGCCTGCACGCGCTGTCGGCGCGCCACGACGTCCGGCCGCTCGTGCTCCGCACCGCGCTGACCTACCTCGAGCTGATGGGCGCGGTCCGGCAGCTCACGCCGTTCTACGCCGGCTACGAGGTGCGGCTCCACCGCAAGCTCGAGGAGGTCGTCGCGACGGTGAAGGGCGAGCCGGCGCGGTTCCTCGAAGCGCTCTTCGGCCATGCGAAGAGGGGGCGAGTCCTGTATGCGATCGATCCGGCCGCCGCCGCCGCCGCGCTGGACCAGCCGCGCGAGCGGGTGGTGCGCGCGCTCGAGTACCTCGAGCGGCAGGGGCTCGCGGAGCTGAAGGCGTCGGACCTGCGGCACCGCTTCGTGCGCGTCGCGCCGCCGGACGACGCGCCCGCCCTCGTCGGCGAGCTCCTCGCGCGGTTCGCGAGGCGCGAGGAGGCGGAGATCGCGCGCGTGCGGCAGGTGATCGAGCTGTTCACCGCGGAGCGCTGTCACGCCGCCGCGCTGGCCGAGTACTTCGGCGAGCGCCTCGACGCCGCGTGCGGGCGTTGCACCTTCTGCCGCACCCGGGTCGCCCTGAGGCTGCCGGAGCCGCCGCGCGCGCCGCAGATGCCGGCGGGGCTCGACGTCACCGCGTTCACGGCGCTGCGCGCGGCGCACGGGGGCGCCCTGGGTCACCCTCGCCAGGCGGCGCGCTTCCTCTGCGGCCTCTCGAGCCCGGCGACCACCCAGGCCAAGCTCGCGCGCCATTCGCTCTTCGGCGTCCTGGTCGCTCGCCGGTTCTCCGAGGTGCTCGACTGGTGCGCCGGGCTCCCCGTCCTCGCCGGCGCGAACGTGAAGGGCTGAAGCGGATCTACGCGGCCTTCGCCGGCTTCGGGTTCAGCTGGCGGAAGCGGCGCTGGTAGGCGTACGAGCGAAAGCGGATCGGCAGCGGCGGCTCGTTGCCGCTCTTGATCTCGAGCGTCGCGCCGTCGTCGTGCTCGGCGCAGTGCGGGATGCGCAGCGTGTAGCTCGTGCCGCCGCCGGTGCGCACCGCGATGCCTCCGAGCGCGAGCCCGGCCGCGGCGACGGCCACGTTGGTCCCGGTTTGGCCGTCGTGCGCCTTCGCCTCGATGCCGCGAGTCGCCGGCCTCGCGCACACGCTGCAGCCTTCCGGCCAGCGGATCGCCTCGCTCGTCACCGGCGCCGGAGCGCGCGCCGAATGCTGTCGCGGAACGAGGGTAGACCGTTTCGCTTCCCCCGAGCAACCAACCTGTCAGGCGAAGCGTACTGAATAGATGGGCGGCAGGTTGTTGGCGACCGCCGTCCACCCCTCTCCGCCGTCATCGCTCACGTAGAGGTTGCCCGTGGTGGTGCCGAAAGCCACGGCGCCGTCCTTGTTGGCGAGCGCGTGGCGGTAGATGACGTCGTAGGCCTGCTCCTGGGGCAGACCGCGGCGGAGCTGCGCCCAGGTCTCACCGCCGTCCGTCGTGCGGGCCACGAAGAGCGCGCCGTCGACGGTCATTCGCTGCATGTCCGACTTTCCGGGCACGACCCACGCCGTGCGTCCGTCCTTCGCGTCCGCGGTGATGGGGAAGCCGAAGTGCACGCCTTGTTCTGGGCGGCTCACCTTGCGCCAGCTCTTCGCGCCGTCGCTGCTGTAGTAGATACCCACGTGATTCTGCTGCCAGACATGGTCGGGATCGCCCTCGCATTGCTCGATGTAATGCGTATCGTGGCCCCACTCGGCGTCTGGCTCGGGCGTGTGATCGAGCAGCATGCCCTTGTTGCGCGGTCGCCAGCTCTCTCCGCCGTCCTCGGTTTCGATGACGCCGGCCGTGGACACGGCCACGAGCATTCGCTTCGGGTTGCGCGGGTCCACCACGACGGAGTGGATGCCCGGGGCGAAATCGCCCCCCTCGGAGGCCGGCGTGCCGAACCATTTCGTCTCGCCTCTGCCCTCGCCGGTGAAGAGATCGCCGCCGCGTGACTCGTGGTTCCAGAGCGGCCGGTTGAGCTCGAAGGAGCCGCCGCCGTCGCGGCTGACGAACAAGCCACCAGGGATGGTGCCCACGTAGACCGCGCCGCCGGGGCCGAAGCCGATGATCCAGAGCTTCTGCACCGTGGCCGGGCGCGTGACGAGCTTGAAGCCGGCACCGAACTCGCTGCCTGCGTCTTCGTACATGTCCTGGCCGATGTAGCGAGCGCCCTCGGGGTACTTGATCTGGGCGGGGTTGTCATTCCAGGTCTCGCCCTCGTCGGTGGAGACGGACAGCTTGGCTCCCCAATGGCCGAAGCCGAGCAGCGCCCATAGCTTGCCCGTATAGGGGTCGCGCGCGACATAGTTGACGCCGCCGCCGGCATGGCCCGCGAGGCGCGGCTTCCACGAGCCGCTCTGCTTCTCGACGACAAACGTACCTTTGCGCGTGCCTAACAGGATACGACTTGCCATCTCATCCTCCGCTCAATGCTTGCAGAATGTGGACCTCGTCGTCGGCAGCGACTGCGTCCGTGAGCCCCTTACGGTCGCGGATCATCTGCTTGCCGACGAAGATGTTGACGTGCGTCCGCAAGCGGCCGCGCTCGTCGCAGATGTAGAAGCCGATGCCGGGCGCGAGCCTCTCCAGCGCCGCGACGACCTCACCCGCTGTCGACGCCGCGACGACGATGGTTTGACCTTCGAGGTGCGGGAAGAAGGTGTAGAGATGGCGCGTCAGGTGGACAGACGGCATGGTGGGCTTGCCGTACCCCCGGCGCTGTCGCGCGTCAATTGGTTTCACGGCGACTGGGCCGTAGAAGGCGCCTTCGACGTCGGGTCGCCGCTGGGGTGGTATGGGCCAGGACGGAGCCGTGGGCGGCCATGTCCAGCGCCGTGCGCAGGACGGTGGAGCGGCCGACGTAGAGGGCGTCGCCGGAACCGCGGGCGAGCAGGCGCGTCTCGCGGACGCAGCCGTGGATATCGAGCGCCGCGATCCAGAGCTCCTCGTGGACCAGGGACGCCAGGCTCGGGCCGAAGTACCACGCCTGGCGGCGGCGAGGGCGGAGAGGCGATGAGGGTCGACCGTGGGGAGCTCGTGGCGGCGGTAGCCACCACCGTCCACATCCCTCTTACCCCGGCCTCAAGCGCGTTACCCCGGCCCCAAGCGCACTACCCGAGGGCGCCGAGCGATCGGCGCTCTCGCATCGATCGCGATCGTCGATCGCTGCCTGCGGAAGCTCCAGTTCACGGCGGCCAACCTGTGAGAGATGCGTGATCGGCGGCGCAAGCTGCTCGCGCGGAGGAGCGTGCACCAGGCGAAGCTGGCGCGGGCGGTGCTGGAGCGCACGAACGAGTCGCTGATCGAGCGGTGGCCGACGCTCAAGCGCTGGCTGATTGGGGTCAACTGGACCGACGAAGTCGAGTGGGGCCGGCCAGGTGAAACGGGATGAGTGGTCTGGTCAGCGTCGCCCCGCTCGCTGCGCTCAACCGAGCGACTGCAAGATCGAGCAGAACCCGTGCTGGCCGTGGCGGCTGCCCTGCGGGGACAGCCAAGCTTCGTAGATGTCGCCGCTCGGCGAACGGAGCTGGATGAACTCGAGGCTCACGAGAGGGTTGAAGGGGTTGCCGGGGCGGGAGCCGATGTCTTGGCCGGGATACGTCGCGTCTTGGTTGAAGGCGCGGGTGCCCTGATCGAGGGCGGCGTGGTGCCTGTAGTTGCCGCGTTTGCCGAAGTCGCTGTACTCGCGAGAGACGAGGACGCGGCCCGTGTTGGTGAGGCCGACGTGGACGTTGGGAACGTAGGTGGAGACGCCGATCACGGCGGCAGATGCGGCGTTGAGGACTCCGCCGGCGACGCGGCGGGCCGTGCCGGTGGGCGCCTGGTACTCGACTCCGCTCCAGTTGCCGATGATGCGCTCGCCGGGCTGGAGCTCGTAATGCGGAGCGTACAGGTCGCTGAATCGTTGCTCGATCTGCTCCGGGGTCATGTTGGCGGCCTCGGCCATGACCTTCTTGCGGACGTACATCGAGTACGCGAAACCAGCCGCTATCAACACGAGCGGGATCAAGTAATATATTTGCATGACCATCTCCTGGAGAACCCACGCTCCACTCGGGAGCCACCGGAGGCGATGGTTACGCGGCGGCGCACGCCAGGTCAAGGGGGCCCGCTTCGAGTGATCAACCAGCGATCGGACAACCGTCGATACGCAGCGGAAAGACGAAATACGGTGGGATACATGCGCCCTTCCGTGTGCCGGGATCTCTGTTGCGGACGCAGACGAGATTCTGCCGACAAGGTGTGATCATGTCGCACGATCGGAGGCCGACGCGATACACGATGAGGCGCAGATGGTGCGCCGGAGGAGCCAACGACATGCGATTCATGATGCTGATCCACCATGACGAACCCGCCCTCGCCGCGGCCGCGCAGAAGGAGCTCTGGGCCGAATACGCGGCCTTCAACCAGGCGCTCGCCAAGGCCGCCGGCTCTGCTCCGGGTGGGCGGCTGCAGCCGAGCTCGGCGGCGACCACCGACGACCGGGCCGGTCGCTGCGGCGCGCTGCTCGCGGTGGAGTCCTGACGTTCGCGCAGAAGAACCCGACACGTTCGCTGGTCGCCCCGGTGCTGTTCGTCGCGCCGGGCGCCACGCTCGGGCTGCTGTTCGATCCGGAGAGGGCGGAAGCGGATCTACGCGGCCTTGGCCGGCTTCGGGGTCAGCTCGAGGAAGCGGCGCTGGTAGCGCGTACGAGCGAAAGCAGATCTGCGGCGGCGGCTCGTTGCCGCTCTCGATCTCGAGCTTCGCGCCGTCGTCGTGCTCGGCGCGGTGCGGGATGCGCAGCGTGTAGCCCGTGCCGCCGCCGGTGCGCACCGCGATGGCCCCGAGCGCGAGGGCCGCTTGCTCGCGGGCGCGTCAGGAGGCGGAGCTGGCGGAGGCGCGGAGCGGCTCGGCGGGGAGCTCGCGCTCCCTGGCGGCGGGGACGAGCTTGGGGGCGGTCTTGAGGTGGGTGGCGTACAGGGTGAGGCCCGTGAAGGTGATGCCGCCCAGCATGTTGCCGACGACGGTCGGGATCTCGTTCCACACGATGTAGTCCATGATCGAGAATTTGCCGCCCATGAGCATGGCCGACGGGAACAGGAACATGTTCACCACGGAGTGCTCGAACGTCATCGCGAAGAACAGCATGATGGGCATCCACATCGCCGTCACCTTGCCGCCGACGGTGTTGGAGATCATCGCGCCGACCACGCCGGTCGATACCATCCAGTTGCAGAGCACGCCGCGCACGAAGAGCGTCAGCATGCCGGCGGCGCCATACTCCTTGTAGCCGAGCGTGCGCGCCTCGCCGATGCCGGAGATGGCCTTGCCGACGGCGCTGGGCTCCGTGGAGAAGCCGAAGGTGAAGACGACCGCCATCATCACGGCGACGGTGACGGCGCCGGCGAAGTTGCCTGTGAAGACCAGGCCCCAGTTGCGCAGGACGCCGCCCAGGGTGACGCCCTTGCGGCGATCGATCAGCGCCAGCGGCGACAGCACGAACACACCCGTGAGCAGATCGAAGCCCAGCAGGTACAGCATGCAGAAGCCGACCGGGAACAGCATCGCGCCGATGATCGGATAGCCCGTCTGCTGGGTGACCATCACCGCGAAGACGGCGGCGAGCGCGAGCAGCGCGCCGGCCATGTAGGCTCGGATCAACGTGTCCCGGGTCGACATGAAGACCTTGGATTCGCCCGCGTCGACCATCTTGGTGACAAATTCTGTCGGCGCCAAATAGGACATAAGCTTGGCTTTCCTCCGTGAAGACGTGACTGGCGAGAGGACTCGAGCTTGGCGCGCCCGCCCCTGGCTGGCCGCGCCGCGCTGGCCGGCGCGGCCTGGCGGCAGCGCGCACGGATCGCCCTGGCGTGTGCCGGGGCGATCGAGCTTCTACGACGTGCCGCGGAGTGTAGACGTGGCTGCGTTTCGGCGATGTTTCCGTCGATGATCGAAGTGTGATTTATCGAGAGGCGAGCTTGAGGGCGGCGCAGGCGGTCGAGCGAGGCGCCGGCTGCTGAGGTCTCGAGCCGCACCGGACGCGCGTAGGGGCACCGCGCGGGGGGCGCGGGGCCGGAGAGCCCATCTCTCAAGCAAGCTATTGCGAGCCGAGCTTCGCAGCGGTCTCAGCTTGCGCGCGAGTGAGAAGGTCATCGACGCGAAGCTTCTCAGCCCACATGCTGAGATATTGCTCGTTGATTTCGGCTCCGCTGACTCGAAGCACCTCGACGATGTCACGCCATTGCTTGGACGAGCTGCTCATGACGTCACGTGGCGTCGGCCGGCACGTGACCGAACAGCCGGCGCGCGCAGTCGTGCCCGTACAGCCTCACCGTAAGGCGAACGCGAAGCTCCTGGTCGTCCGCTCCCGGGTGGCGAGCGCGGATGCTCGCGAGGGCGAGCTCACGGACCGCCTGGCTCGGCCGCATCGCAGCCTCGAGCCGCTTTTCCGGAGGCATGCGCCGGAGCAGCTCATGGTAGCGCGCGTCCGCTTGCGGCGAGGTGTCGACCATCGACATACAGCATGAGTCTAGCAGAAACCGCTCGCACGGGAAGGGCTCGGTGGCGGTCCCTCGCGAGGCAGGGTGTCGTTCCGGCAGGGGGCCCTCCCTCGCCCCACGTTCGCTCCCGGCCGACAGCCGAGCTCCTTGCCAGACCCAGCGGAGCCGACCTCCCATCCTCCTGCCGTGCAGGAGCGCACGGGTCGCTCGAAGTCGGCCTTGGATTACCCGCGAGCCCGCCGATAATCACGAAATCGACATGCTCACCGATGAACGCTTCAACGACGCGCCGAAAATCGGTGGCCATGGGCTGCCTTCGCCTCCTCGATGAACTCCAGTGCCTTCCGCATCCGCTCGACTCTCTCGGTGGGAGTCAAGCGCAGGTTCTCGGCGATGAGCGATGCATCGACGCCAGAGGGGACTCTTTCGAGGATCCGCTGATCCCAGCTCTTCTCGGCGTCGGAGGGTTCAGCCGCTGTTCGTTCGGCTTGGCGATCCTGCATCGGCGTCGGGCTCCTGACCCACTGTACCACGGCGGTGATCCCCGACGATAGCGAGCGAGCAACGCTCCCGAGGCCGGCCGGCTGTCGTCGCCCTGAGCGCGTACGCTCGTCGCAGTCCTCCCGCCTTGGACGTCGCAGCGGCTGGGTGGCTCCCACCGCCCGACCTCGCGAGCGCCTTTCTCGTGCGCCATCACCGCGGGCGAGCAGGCGCGTTTCACGGACGCGGCCGTGGGTGTCGAGCGCCGCGATCCAGAGCTCCTCGTGGACCAGGGAGGCGAGCCTCGGGCCGAAGTGACGCGCCACGCGGGCGGCGTCGGTGTGGAGCGCGCCTCGGCGCGCGCGGGCGGCGTGGTAGCGGCGGCCGAGCTCGAAGGCGGCGGCGAGCCGGGTCGCGTCGAAGAGGGCGATCTGGGTGCGCTCGGCGAGCGAGCGCCGCGGGCGAGAGGCGACCGAGGGAGGGGAGAGCGGCGTGCCGAGGATGCGCGGGCCGACGCCGGGGAGGCCGAGCACCATCTCGAGGAGGGTGGCCTCGGTCGCGGTCGGCAGCTCGGCCGCCGTCTCGGCGGGGGCGTCGACGGGGGCGCGGCTCATCGGGGGCATCGGGGCCACCTCCGAGAGCGGGTGAGGGCGCGGGCGAAGAGGCGGCGCGCCGCGAGCCGGCTGCGAGCAGCGGGCCGCCCAGAGCTGGTTGCGGCATACCCCTACGGCCGGCTGGGGGAACCCCGAGCGGTTTTCCATCGTACTTTCCGCGTAGAAAGACATTCCACCGTCGCCTAGCATCAGGGCGCGGGGGCAACTCATGTCGAAGAGCAATCTTCCAGGCAGGCTCGGAGCTCTCCTTGTCTTCGGCACCGTCAGCGCGATCATGATACCGGCATGCACGATCCGGATCGGGAAAGGCGGGGAAAGGGAGGACAACTGGCCCACGCCTGACGAGACGCAGCCGGCGCCAGACGAGGCGCAGCCCGCGCCGATGGACGATGGCGTAGAGGATGGCATGACGTTTACTCCGGAAGAGGAGGCTGCGATCGATGCGGCATACAGCGCAGACCCAGGGGAACTTGCCCTGGTGAATGCAAGGTGGTCCTCCCCCGGTTCCGCGGACAGTCTCACTATGCCGCGCGCGCGGTCACGTAGGTCTTCAATTCGAACTCGATCGGGCTCATGTAGGCGAGCCGTGAGTGCCGTCGTTTCAGGTTGTAGAAGTTCTCGATGTAGTCTCCGATCGATGCGATGGCGGCCGCTCGCGTCGGGTAGCGCTCGTGCTCGACCAGCTCCGCCTTCAGCGTCGCGAAGAAGCTCTCGGCCACGGCGTTGTCCCAGCAGTCGCCGGCGCGGCTCATGCTCGGGATGAGCCCGTGGGTCCCGAGCACGAGCCGGTAGTCGTCGCTGGCGTAGGGGCTGCCACGATCCGAGTGGTGCACCAGCCCAGGCGCCGGCCGCCGCGTTCCCAAGGCGAACGCGAGCGCGGTGAGCGCCAGGGCGCGATCGTTGAACGCGCTCGCGGCCCAGCCGACCACGCGGCGCGAGAACAGGTCCAGGATCACGGCCAAGTACAGCCAGCCCTCGCCGGTGGGAATGTACGTCACGTCCGTCACCCAGACCTGGTTGGGCGCTCGAGCATCGAATTGCCGCTCGATCACATTCGGGGCGATCGGGCCGTTGTGCCGCGAGTTGGTGGTGCGGCGGAAGCGCCGCTTCCTCCGAGCCGCGAGTCGTTGAGCTCGCATCAGCCGCTCGACCCGTTTCTTGCCGACACGCATGCCGCGAGCACGAAGTTCCGCGTGGATGCGCGGACTGCCGTAGCGGCCACGGCTCTTGTGGTGCACGGCCCTGATCTGTGCGCTCAGTTGAGCGTCGGACTTGGCCCGCGCGGACTCCGAGCGCTTGGCCCACCCGTAGTAGCCGCTGCGCGAGACGAGCAGCACCGCGCACAGTACCAGCACCGGGTAGTGCGCCTTCTCCGCGTCGATGAACTCGAACCTCACTCGTTTTCCTTCGCGAAGAAGGCCGCCGCTTTTTTTAAGATCTCGCGCTCCATCTCCAGCCGCTTCACGTCGCGGCGCAGCCGCTGCAGTTCCTCACGCTCCGGCGTCGTCAGCGCCCCCGGCGGGCCGTGGCCCGCGTCGGTGTCCGCGCGCTTGATCCAGTCGCGCAGCGCCGTCTCGGTCAGGTCGAGGTCCTTCGCCACCTGGCCGATGCTCCGGTCGCTCGCCTTCGCCAGCCGTACCGCCTCCGCCTTGAACTCGGGCGTGAACGCCCTCCTCTTTCTCCGTCCCATCCCTGCCTCCTGGTGCCGTCGGGGGTGTCGACGGAAGCGGGGGAGGACCAAGGGCTGCTTATGCAGCCTACGCGCTCTCTGGCCTCACCGAGTCACAGTTCATCGATCCAGCCGTGGTTGACCAGCAGGCGCTTGAACAGTTCATTCATCAAAACACAGAGCTGGCCTGGCAGCTGGCCGAAGAATGGGTCGCATCCATCGACCCGACCTTGCTTTCCACCGGGGACCCGATCAAGGTCGAGTGTATGGACCCGCCGCTTCGATGTCAGTCGAGCGTGAGGTGCTCCTTCGCCAAGATATGCGTGCTGAACGACTGCGGCGATGGTCGTTGCAGGACGTGCCCCGACGTCTGGAACCTTGGCAATCTGATTGTCGATGGATGGTGCACTTATACCTGCTACGACGCTGCTGACGTTGTCGGCGCTGCCATCACACTGAAGCCCGCCATCGGAAGCAGCATGGTCCCCTGGATTCAGCTCTGTCGGCCGAAGTGATCGAGGGACTCGCCATGGACGCTGATGACGCCTCGAAGCGCGCTGCCCGGGTGGCGCACGTTGTCTCAAGAGCCCTGAACCTGGCAGGCTTGCTCGCGTCGTCGCGCGCAGCGCGCAAAGCCGGCGCGATGCCGCCGCGCGAGCACGTCCTGGAGCTCCTGAGCGAGCTCCTGACCGTCATCGGCCAGGGCCCCGAACCAGGGCTCAGCGCCGGTGGGCGGCCGCTGGACGTAGCGCCACAGGTGGAGAGACTCCTCGCGTCATGCCAGGGCTGGTCGCCATCGGCGGAGATCCCGGCCGAAATCCAGCGTGCCGCGCGTGACATGCTCGCTGTGTTCGCGGTCCCGGAGCCGCCCGGAGGGTGGGACGGCTGGGAAGGCGCACCGCCTGAAGCGCCGCCTGGGCCGGAAGACCCCGACCCGGGCCTGCCGCCGACCGCGGCGGAGCTGGCAGCGATGCCCGATACGATCACCTTCGCGGCAGCCATCGTGTGGTGCGGCTATCTCGCTTCGCCCAAGATGGTCGCGAAGATCCCTCCCGCGGATCTGCGGCGCCCGGCGCTCGCGCACATCGACAGCTTGCTCGCGACCTTCCGGCCTGTTCGCCGGAGTCACCCGGAGATGCGCGCATGGTGGCGAGCGCTGCTCGAGCGCCTGGAGAGCTTCCGAGCGCTCTGCGAGGCATGGGACGGCACCGAAGCACCGCCCCTCGGGTTGCAAATTGCCGCGCGGGCGGTCCTCATGCAACTCAATCACATGTCGAGCTCGGAGGAGCTTGAAGCGCTCGATGAGGACGTAAACCCTTTTTACCTCCGCTCTCCCAGCCCACGAGACGCGTAGGCTCTACGAGCCGGCGCTGCGCGGGCGGGTGCCAGCCCACCTCGGCCCAGCGCCGGCGTGCGGTGACGATGCGTGGAGGGCGCGCGCTACGGAGACGCGACGGCGTGCCCGCGCCATCGCAGGAGCGCCGCAGCGTGCGCCTTGCCTTGCGGAGCATGAACAGGTCGCTCTCGTGGCGAAGCCGCTCGAGCTCGATGCGCTCCGCCGGCGTGAGGAGCCCCTGGTACGAGGAGCACCCGGGCTCCTCCCCGGCCAGCCGCGACGACGAGAGCGAATGCGCGGCGGGGCTGCCGGCCGGGGCGGTGCGCGGGAGGCTTTCGGCTGGATGCGCGGGGGCGGGGCGCTGCGCGTGGCGAGGGCCTACTCGTGGACGGCGGCGTAGCGGCCGCTGGGGGTGACGATGACGTGGGCGGTGAGCGGGACTTGCAGCTCCGAGCCGACGTGGCGCAGCTCCAGGGTCATCGCTTCGTCCTCGCGGGTCGGCGTGGGGTCGCCGCTGGGATGGTTATGGGCGAGGACGAAGCTGTGGGCGGCCATGTCCAGCGCCCTGCGCAGGACGGTGGAGCGGCCGACGTAGAGGGCGTCGTCGGAACCGCGGGCGAGCAGGCGCGTCTCGCGGACGCGGCCGTGGGCGTCGAGCGCGGCGATCCAGAGCTCCTCGTGGACCAGGGAAGCGAGCCTCGGGCCGAGGGTTCGCGCCACGCGGGCCGAGGGGAGTCCTTCTGCGGGGGCTCTCCCCCGGCGGCGCATGTCAACGCCTGGCCGTTGGCGATGTTGCTGAACCCATGCTGGAGGTTGACCGAGCGATGCTCCGGCGTTGACGCCGCAGGCTTCGACGATGGCCGTTCCAGCATGGAATGATGGCCGACCCATCATTCCATGCTGGAACGGCCATCGTCGACCTTGAGCCCGCCAGGGGGAGTCCATGGCTCCCCGAACGACGACGAAGAAGAGCACGAGCCCCACCACGAAGCCGAGCAGTACCAGGCCGGCGACCCCCGCGAGGTAGCCGACATGCTTGGCGTGACGCTCTCGCCGCCGCGGAGGCGCCGAGCAGAGCGCGCGGCTGCGCAAGGCGCTGCCCGGCTATGCGGGCATCCTGGACGACGTGGCGGCGCTGCTCGCCACGGACGCTGGACGACGTAGCGGCGCTGCTCGCCGAGGACGCCGTCGCGCTCAACCTGCCGGACGTCACCCCCGAGGGCTGCTCGAGGCGCAGGCCGAGCAGAAGTACCTCGCCGCGCGCGAGGCGGTCGCGCAGGCCGTCTACCGCAGCCTGTTCGAGCAACGGCTGCAGGTCGATGATCGCGATGAAGATGCTCGAGAGGCGCGCCCGGCGGGTCAACGCCGTGAAGGAAGACGACCGCGATCTGCCGGCCCGCTGGAAGATGCTCCTCGACTTCCTCGGCGCCTTCCGCCAGGGCGGCGCCAGCAAGCCGCAGCCCGCCGGGCCGGCCGCCGCCGAGCCGGTCGCCGCCGACCCCGCCGCCGTCGCGAAGCGCGACCAGCAACCCGCCCCGGGTTCCTCCAGCGCTTCCCGCCGTAGCCGCTCCGCACGCCCGGTCCGCTGGCGTATCCTCGGCGTATGGCCCGTACCGCCCCGGTCCCGAACATCCCTGCCATCCCCGGCATGAACCTTGGCGTCTTCGTGATGGGCGGAGGCGGCGGAGGCGGCGGGAGCGGGGCGCGCGGCGGCAACGGGTCGAAGAACAGCCAAGGCTCCGACGGAAAGAACGGAGGCAGCGGCGCCGGCGGCGGTGGCAAGAGCGCCTGCGGTTCCCCCGGGAAGGACGGTGGCGGATGCCCCCAGCACCACGGCGGGAGCAGCAGCGGCGCGGCGTCGCATGGAGATCCCATCGACGTGATCACCGGCCGCGTGTTCACCGCGCCCGTCGTGGATCTCGATCTGCCAGGGCCCTTACCGCTCGAGTTCGCGCGCTCGTATTCCACGACCAGCCGGGAGCGGGACATCGGCCTCGGCCACGGCTGGATACACAGCTTCGCTTGGGAGGTGGAGCTACGCCGCGGCGGCGGCGCGAAGGTCTGGACGGACGATGGTCTTGACGTGTCCTTCGGCGTCGTCGAGCGGGACACGGGCGTCATCGGACCGCACGGATGGGTGCTCCACCGACACGAGGAGGGGTTCGCGCTCGACGTGCCCGACGGCACGCGGCGAATCTTCGAGCCGGACCTCGGCGACCCGGCGCGCCGGCGCTTCCGCCTCGCGGCGGCCCTGGACCGCGCCGGGAACCGGATCCAGCTCCACTACGGGGGGAAATCGCTCTCGCGCATCGTTGACTCCGTTGGCCGGACAATTCGTGTCCTGACAACGCGCGAGGGGCGGATCGCGGCGCTCGACATCGTGTGCGCCTCCGGGAGGGTCGTGCGCGCCGCGATGTACGAGCACCTATGAACGTGTCAAGCTCGGGACAACGATTCACGTCGACCTCCTGCCGGGACGAGGGGTCTGCGTGGACATGGCCCGCGGCGTCGCCGCCGGCACGGCGATGCCGCCGCTGCGGCCCGACGCGCGCCCCTGGTCTACCAAGCCGCCCCCCGCCGCGTCGGACTGGGTGGGGCCGACGACGCCCCCGCCGCCCACCGGCGGCGGCGGGTCGTGAGGAGGGGGTACGCCATGATCGACGAAGCGAGGATCGAGCGCGAAGGTGGGAGCATCGAGCGTGCGTTCTTCCTCCTGTCGCTCGACTGCGTACGGCCGCATTACGAGAAGATGGGCCTGCGCGTGACGAGCAAGGAGCAATTCCAGGCGGCGCTGCGGTCATGCACGGCGGACCGTGACTGGTCCGTCAACACGCGCGAGGCCCCGTATCGGGTCACCGTCGCCGCGCTTGGGTGCCTGCGCGCGCGCGATCCGGAGTTCGCGGGCGCGCTGCTCGGCTGGGTGACGTCGGTGGTCGGCCGTGCCGGCTACTGGCTGACATGGATGTCCGTCGTGCGCGTACAGCCGCGCGCAGAGGGTCTGTTAGGGCTCGCCGATGGCGCGCGGGAGGCGCTGTGGCGCGCGTTCGACGAGGCCGAGCGCGCGAGCGAGGGAGTGCCGTCCCTCGACCCGGCCGAGCTGTCCGAGTTCGACCATCGGGTCCTCCATGAGAGGGGGTACCTTGAGGACGAGATCGACCCCATGGACACGGTACAGGAGCTCGTGCAGGCGCACACGTTCGCGAGGTTCTGGCGCGAGGCCGTCGCACCGCTCCTGTCGGAGGACGAACATCGAGCCCTCGTCGCAGCAGCCACCGGGTTCTTGCGTGGTCAGGGGCGTGACGAAGAGGGCGACGTCCTGGATTCGGTGGCGTGGGAGAGCACGTGATGAAAACGACATCGTCAACGCGGTCGGCGTGGTAGCGGCGGCCGAGCTCGAAGGAGGCGGCGAGCCGAGTCGCGTCGAACAGCACGATCTGGGTGCGGGCACAGTACATCGTAGGGAAACCGCCGCACGAGCCACCGGCGGACATCGCTCTCCACGGCTCTCCCCGTGAGCGGTGACGTAGCCAGGGCATCGACTGCGCCTTGGACCTCGGCGACGAAGGCGTCACCAAGGCCAGGACGTGCCCGAGCGTCGTACGCGGCGGCCTCGTTCAGCTCGACCTCAGCCAGGTCGTGAACGATGACCGGGAGCGTCACCGGAGCCGCGCGCGGGCCTCACGAAAGACGTCCTCGGCCGGTCGCCCCCGGGATGGATCTGCGTCAAGCGCTGCGTCCCGGCGCGTCGCTTCCTCGGTCCAGAGGCGCCTGTGCTCCTCCTCGGAGAGCTCATCCAGGCTTTCCAGAAGCGTCTCTGCGAGACGCGCGCGCTCCGCGACGGGCAGCTTCAGGGCTTCGGTTTCCAGCTCGGGAAGGTTCACGGGGGGATTGTACCGCGCGGCTCGGAGGCTGCCCGGGCGCGCTTCCCCAGCGGCGAGGAGATGCCGCGACGACGGCGACGAGCTGTCATGCTCAACGACCATGCTCTCGTGCAAGGTAGGAGAGGCCGGCCGTTGCCCCGGTGCTCCTGGCCTGGTATGGCTAGGGTGGCTGTCATGAGCTGGACCAAGGATGACCAGAGCAAGCTCGACCATCTCCGTGGCAAGGAGCTCTCCGGCACGTTTACGGAGCCCGAGCAGGCGGAGCTAGCGGCGCTCATGGCGCGGATCGAGGCGGAGGAGGCGGCGCTGCTTGCCCCGGAAATGGCTCGGCTGCGTGCCGAGGCCGGAGCCGTGGCGGCCGAGCTGGCTCGGGTCGAGAGCGAGAACGAACAGCTGGCCCAGCTCATGGCCCAGCAACAGGCCCTCGTGGCCGACACGCGCAGGTTCCTCGAGGAGTTCGACCGGCGCCGCGCCTCCATCCTCGACGGATTTGCCCGCATCGCCGGCGGCCCGCTGCACGCCGCGTGAATGGCCGTCTCGACGGAAACGCGCGCCATCGTCCGGGTCGCCTTCGGTGGCCGATGTGGTTACTGCGGCGTTTCCGAAACGTCCGTGGGGGGCGAGCTGGAGGTTGATCACTTCCACCCGCTGGCAGCGGGTGGGTCCGATGACATCGAGAACCTCGTCTACGCTTGCACCGCGTGCAACCGGTTCAAGGGCGACTATGCGCCCGCACACGATGCACCTGAGAGCTTGCGGCTCCTTCGCCCTCAGCGTGACGATTTCGGCGCGCACGTCGAGGAGACGGTCCACGGCCGGCTCATCGGGCTCACGCCTCGTGGCTGGTTTCACATCCAGCGACTGCACCTCAACCGCCCGTAGCTCATCGAGAGGCGCCATCTGCTCCACGTCCTTCAGGCGCAGAGATCCGATCTCTCGCGTTCACGGGAGGCGGAGGCGCGTCTGCGGCGCGAAAACGAGGCGCTCCAAGGAGAGATTACGCGTCTTCGGGCAGCCGTGGCCGCTTTGCTTGGTGGAAGCGAACGCTGAATCCGGCGCCATGCGCAGCACGGTGGAGCGGCCGACGTAGAGGGCGTCGTCGGAACTATCTCGTGGAGGGCGCGCGCTACGGAGAAGCGACCGCGTGCCCGCTCCATCCGGGGAGAGCGAGGGTGACGGTGGCGGTCGACATCGCGCTGGGGTGGACGGAGGCGAGCCCGCTTCGCCGTCGAGCCTAGCACGAGGAGCACCCCCGGCTCCTTCCCGGCCAGCCGCGATGACGAGAGCGAACGCGCGGCGGGGCTGCCGGCTGGGGCGGTGCGCGGGAGGCAGGCGGCTGGATGCGCGGGGGCGGGACGCCTCGCCGCAGGGTCGCTGCGCGCCGGCGACGGGGCGGGGCGCTGCGCCCCGCGAGGGCCTACTCGTGGACGGCGGCGTAGCGGCCGCTGGGGGTGACGATGACGTGGGCCGTGAGCGGGACGTGCAGTTCCGCGGAGAGATGGCGTAGCTCCAGGTTCATCGCTTCGTCCTCGCGGGTCGGCATCGGGTCGCCGCTGGGGTGGTTATGGGCCAGGACGAAGCTGTGGGCGGCCATGTCCAGCGCCGTGCGCAGGACGGTCGCGCGGTCGATGTAGAGAGCGTCGGCGCCACCGCGGGCGAGCAGGCGCGCCTCGCGGACGCGGCCGTGGGCGTCGATCGTGGACCAGGGACGCCGGCCTCGGGCCGAAGTACCGCGCCACGCGGGCCGAGGGGACGCCTCGTGCGGGGGCCCTCCCGGCGCGCGCAGATGAACGCCTGGCCGTTCACGATGTTGCTGAATCCGTGCTGGACGTTGGCCGAGCCATGCTCCGGGGTTGATCCCGCAGGCTCCGACGATGCCCGTTCCAGTATGTTCCTCGGGACCTTCCGCCAGGGCGGCGCCCGCAAGCATCAGCTGGCAGAGCCGGTCGACGCCGAGCCGACCACGGCCGAGCCGGTCGCTGTCGCGTAGCGCGACCGGCGCGGACGGAAGCCCGACCCAGGTTGGGGCGACTCGGGTCGGGCTAGCCGCCGCGTTCGCCGCGTCCAGCGACACGGGCTGCGCTCACGCGACGCCGTGACACGATCCGAACGCCCGAACCCCCCCCACGGTCCCGCGACGCATAAGCCCGGCGACGATCCAGCTGCGGAGAGGATCCGGTCGGACCAGACCGGGTTGACACCTGCACCCGCTCGGCGACAGATGGAGCCGTGGCTCGCACCGCTCCCGTGCCCAACATCCCCGCCATTCCAGGCATGAACCCCGGCACCTGGATCATGGGAGGAGGTGGTGGTGGCGGCGGCGGCAACGGGCGAGGCGGTCGCGGACGCGGCGGCAAACAGGGTGCCGGCGGCGGGAATGGCGGCAGCGGCGCGAGCGGCGGCGGCAAGGACGCGGGCTCCTGTGGGCAGGGCAGCGGTGGCGGATGCCCGAACCCGAGCCACGGCGGCCGCGGCACCCAGGCGGGGGACCCCGTCGACCCGATCACCGGGCGCGTCTACACCACGGCAGCGGTCGACCTCGCGCTGCCCGGCACCATCCCGCTCATCATCACCCGCAGCTACAGCAGCTCCCTGGCCCACGAGGATCTCGGCCTGGGCTTCGGCTGGACCCACGCGCTCGCCTGGACGATCGACGAGCGCCGCCGCTCGATCCTCGTGATCGAGCCGGGAGCGAACCCGACAGAGACGCCGCGCCCAGCCGAGGGGGCATCGGTGCGCCTGCCCTGCGGCAAGCTCACCCGACACCCCTGGGGCTACGTGATCGATCGAAATGGGCTCGCGTACCTCTTCGGCGAGGTCGAGGGCTCGCGGTGGAAGCTGTCGCGCATCGTCGACCGGCGCGGCAACGCGATCAGCCTCCATTACGAATGCGGCAAGCTCGCGACCGTCCTCGACAGCGTGGGAAGGGTGGTCACCGTGCGCAGGCACCCGGACGGACACCTCGCCGCTTTCGAGGTCAAGAACGCGAAGGCCCAGGGCCGCCGCGTCTCCTTCCGCACGTACCTGTACAACGACCGAGGCGACCTGGTCGCGGCCGTCGACGGCGAGGGCCAGCCGACGCGCTACGAGTACGACGTCGACCACCGCCTCCTCCGGCGTGCCGAGCCCGGTGGGCTGGTCGCCGAGTTCCGCTACGACCAGGAAGGCCGATGCTACGAGAGCTGGTGTCACCGCGAAGGCAATGACGGACTCGACGCCTCCATCCCCGAGTTTCTCGCCGATCACACCACGCGGGCCAAGGGCTTCCTCCACGTGCGCCTCGAGTACGGCCCCGACAGCACGGAAGTCGTCACCTCGCGCGGCATCCGGCGCGTACACGGCAACGCGCTCGACCTGCCCACGCTGGTCACCTGGTCACGGGGCGTACACAGCTACACGTACGACGACGCGGGCGAGCCCACCCAGTACATCGACGCGCTTGGCCACGTCACACGCGCCGAGCGGGACAGCGAAGGCCGCCTGCTGCGATCCGTCGATCCCACCGGAGCGGTGACGGATTACGTGCACGACGAGCGCGGAGACGTCGTGGAGATGCGGGACGCGCTGGGTGGCGTCGCCCGGTATGAGCGCGACGCCTGGGGCGACGTGCTCTCCGTGCATGACGAGCTCGGGCTAGTCGTCGCCTTCGCTTACGACCCCCGCGGCCTCCTCGTCGCTGCCACCTTGCCGAACGGCGGCGTTACCCGCATGGAGTACGACACCCTCGCCAACCGGACCTCCGTCGTCGAGCCGCACGGCGCCACACGCCACATCAGGTACGACTACCTGGGCCGCGTGGTGGGCTTCACCGACGAGCGCGGGCTTCAGACGTTCTTCACCTACGACGCCTGCGGTCGCACCCGCGGCATGCGCACCCCCGGGGGCGCTGAGGTCGTCTACGAGTACGACGCAGACGGCAACGTCTCGCGCATCCTGGACGCCGATGGCCGTGCCACCCTGCTCCGCTGGGGAGGCATCGGCGTGGTTACGGAGGTCGTGCGCACCGATGGTCAGATCGTCCGTTATCGCTACGACCGCGAGCAGGCTCTCGCACGCATCATCAACGAAGTAGGTGAAGAACACGTCTATGAGCGCGACACCGAGGGCCGCATCGTTGGCGAGCGCACCTTCGACGGCCGCGCCATCTCCTACCGGCTCGACGCCATGGGACAAATCCTGGCCATCCGTGAGGACGCGCGTCTGACGGAGCTCAATTACGACCCCTGCGGCCGCCTCGTCGGGCGCAGCTTCTCCGATGGGCTCGTCGAGCGGATCGAGTACGATGCGCTCGGCCGCATCGTACGCGTCGAGAGCGGCGATAGCGCCTGCGAGTACACCTACGATGCCCGCGGCCGGATCTTGCGCGAGCGCCTCGTCGACCATGGCGTCACCACCACGGTCGAAACCGCGTACGACGTCATGGGTAAGGCCGTACGCGCGGAGGGCCCGTTCGGCGCGATCGCGATTGAGCGCGACGTCGCCGGCCGCCCGGTACGGATCCACCACGGCGACATCGCGCCGATACAGCTCCAATATGACCCCACTGGCCGCGTCCTCGAACAGGTATTGCCCGGCGGCGGACGCATCGTTCAGGGCTTCACGCCCGACGGCATGCTCGCCCGCGTGCAGGTCCTGAGCCCCAGGGCAACGCCGCGCGTCGGGCCGGGCGAGCCGGCGTGGGTCGGCCAGATTCCCCTCGGCGAGACCTTTGCGCGTAGCTACCACTACTCGCCGGCCAGCCTGCTCGCGGCCGTCGACGACGCGAGCGGCGTCCGCGTCGAGCTCCGGCGCGACGCGAATGGGCGTGTCGCCGAGAAGCGTCGTGTTCAGGGAGCGCGGCACGCGGTCGCCGAGTCGTACGGCTACGGCGCGAGCGGCGATCTCTACGAGCCAACCGCCCCACGCGAGTACGCTTCCGGAGGCCGCCTCGTCCGGCGGGGCGAGGTCGAGTACGCCTACGATGCGCTGGGACGCGTGTCGCACAAGCGGGCGCCCGACGGGAAAGCGTGGTCGTTCATCTGGGGCGACGACGACCAGCTCATGGCCGTGCGCCTACCCGACGGGCGGACGGTCCGTTTCGCGTACGATCCGTTCGCGCGGCGGACCGAGAAGCGCGTCGAGCGCGCCGGACGCGTCGAGAGCGTGACCCGCTACGCCTGGTACGGCGACGCCCTCGTGCGCGAGATCCATGAGACTGCGCGCGCGGCGGGCGATCCCATCGTCCAGGAGCGGACCTATGTCGTGCTGCCAGGGACGGTGCTGCCACTGGCACAGCGCGAGACCAGGGTCGGGCAACCGCCGGAGCTGCTGTACTACGTCGAAGGCCCGAACGGCGCGCCCGAGGCGCTCGTTGCGAACGATGGGGCCCTGCTAGAGACCCTCGCCCCTACCCTGTACGGGCGGGTCGACGGCGAGCCCAGGACCCCGCTCCGGTTCCCGGGCCAGTACGCAGACGAGGAGACCGGGCTCCATTACAACCGGAATCGCTATTACGATCCCGAGACGGGCTGCTACCTGAGCCCGGAGCCGCTGCGCATCGAGGGCAGCCTCAAGCCCTACGCCTATGTCGACAACATGCCGGTCGAGCACGTCGACATCGACGCGCTCGTTCGCTGCACACTCGCGCGCACGGTCGGGGATCCGATCACGAGGAGCAGCGGCGGCAGCCCGAGCCGGCTCCATCCGGCCGTCGAGAGGGCATTGCCGCGGCAGCCGGCCCGGCACCCGATGGAGCCGCAGCCTGCGGAGCAGTGCGCCGAGCCCCACGTGCTGAGCGACCACCTCCGGGAGTGGGAGCAGCGGACCGGCAGGTCATGCACGCCGGGTCAGCCCGGGTGGCGGCGCAACCTTCGCGCAGCGCTCGGCGAGGTGCAGGGCATGGAGTCCGAGACCGGGACCAGCAACATCCCGGCTTGCCCCAACTGCTCCCAGCTCATCCCTCGGCTGTGGACCATGGCGGGCCGCAAGCCGCCGCGCCCGAGCGAGGTCGGCGGGGCCATGAACCCGCAGAACCCCACCTATCACGATAACCCAAGTAACCGCCTCACACGACCGAACCGCCCGGGAGGCATCCAGAACGTGGGCACCTGGAGGGTGGTGGGCGATCGGTTCCAGAGGGTCACATAACCATGAGCGCTGTCCAGGGATTCTCCGAGGCCCTCTGCGCGCTGGCCAAACGCGCGCCCATCCGCCGCGCCTGTGACCGCCGCACGCTCGCGAAGCTCGCGCCGCCCGGCTGCCCGCCCCGCTGGACCGAGGCGGCGGACCTGCTCCTCGCGCTGACTCAGGACCGAGGCCTGCCCCTCCTCGGCGACTACGACTTCGGCGCCCTCGCCGAGTTCGACTGCAGCTTCCGCCGCCACCGCTCGGGCCCGCCCGACCTGGTGATCGCAAGGCACGCTTCGGGCCGGCGCGTGCTCCTGACGCAGCGAGAGGGCGCTGTGTACCTCGGCCGGTACGAGAAGCGCCTCTGCAGCGATCTGCGCGCGTTCCTGGAACGCCTCGCCGCCGAGCTCTGTCCCACGCCCGCCCTGGTTGGCTTCTCGATCCACTGGCGCGCTGGGGACGAGGCCAGGAAGCTCGCGAACAGGCTCCGCGCCGCGGAGAATGGCGCCGCATCGGCGCCGCACGACACGTGTTGGTCGGACGACCGCTGGTTCATCGTCCGGGATCGCGCCGCCGCCCGCCGCTTCGAGGACCTGCCCGCGCTGCTCGCGGCTGCCCGCGCTGCCGGCGCGGAGCTTGGCCTGCACGACGGCCGCGCCGAGGCGATGCTCGTCGAGGATCTCCAGCGCGTGCCCAGGGGCGCCCAGCTCCACCAGGCGGCCTACATCGCGGAGATATCCATTCAAATCGCCGAAGGGCGGCGGATCGTGCAGGCCCTCCATTACGGGGACGTCGCCACCGAGCGAGCGGAGTGGGAGGACGGCGAGCTCCTCGTCCAGCGCACGCGCCCGGCGACCGAGCTGTTTGCTCCGATCCCCGAGCTGCAGGAATACCTGTTCGCCCGGCGTATCCACCGCCTGGATCGCTTCCGGCGTTCCGAGGAGGACCTGCGCAGGCTCTTCGGCGACGACCTCTGGCCCGTCCTCTCCGCGGTGGAGCGGGACCACGGCGGCGTCATCGCGGAAGATGACTTCGCGCCGTGGAGTCTGCTCGGCGTGGCGCCCCTCATCGCGCCTGGGTACGTCGCGGAGACCGTTGCGGGCGACCAGCGGATCAGGGAGATCCAGGGCAAGCCGGTGCGCCAGGTAGGCAAGGTCGACAAGATGCGCTGGCTTTGCATCGACGAGGAGGGGCGCTGTTATGTGACAGGGAGCCTCGGCGACGACCTCGAGCCCGGCGGCGACGACATCGAGTCGGCCTTGCTACGCCTCGCGCTCGACTGGAAGCTCCAGCGCTGGCGCACCGAGGCCAGCATGGGCGGGTTCCTCCAGCGCGAAGGCGCCGAGCGCGTGCTCAAGGGATTGCACGGCGCGGTCGAGCGAAAGCTCGACACCTTCGGGCACACCTATCATGCCGGCCCCGGCTTCATGCTGCGGCACCGCAAGGCGGTCCTGGGACTCGACCCCTACTTCCAGCTCATCGCCACCTCGACCAAGCGCTTCTGCGAGCTCCTGCGCCCGCTTGCCGCCGCGGGCCGCCCTGTGCGCGTCCTGCAGGACACCGAGTCCTTCCCGACCGACGAGGAGCTCGCCGCATGCGCCCATGCAGGGGTGGTCATCTCCGATCACTGAAACCGCAGGTACCCGACCGAGGTCGGGGGAACCGCGCCACGCGGGCGGCATCGGTGAGGAGCGCGCCCCGGCGCGCGCGGGCGGCGTGGGTGCGGTGGCCGAGCTCGAAGGCGGCGGCGAGCCGGGTCGCGTCGAAGAGGGCGATCTGGGTGCGCTGCGCTCGGCGAGGGCGGCGGGCGAGAGGCGGCCGAGCGAGGGGAGAGCGGCAGTGCCGAGGAGGCGCGGCCCGACGCCGGGCAGGCCGAGCACCATCTCGATGAAGGGATAGCCAGCGCTACGCTGGCGGGTGCCAGCCCACCTCGGCCCAGCGCCGACGTGCGGCGACGATCGTCGGGCGGTTCATCCGGAGCGCGATGACCGTTGCTCTACCGGACGGCGTCACACCCTCTACCCTGGTTGCGTCGACGCTCCACGTGAAGTGATCGCTCCAGCGATGGAGGCGCGGATTGAAGAGCGGCACGACTTCTCCCGTCAGCGGGTCGACCGACTCCGTGGCGCCTGCCTTGAACTCGTTGCATGGGCGGCATGCGAGGCATACGTTCTCGAACGAGGTCGGCCCGCCCTTCGAGACCGGCGTGATGTGATCGTAAGTCAGGGGAATTCCGCTATTGGCCTCGCTTGTCAGGCAGTATTGACAGCGGCGCCGATCGGCCTCCTCGATACGAGAGCGGAGCAGTTCGGAGACGTAGGTTGACACCGCAGTCCGTCTTCCAGCTCGTGGAGGGCGCGCGCTACGGAGACGCGACGGCGTGCCCGCGCCATCGCAGGAGCGCCGCAGCGTGCGCCTTGCGGAGCATGAACAGGTCGCTCTCGTGGCGAAGCCGCTCGAGCTCGATGCGCTCCGCCGGCGTGAGGAGCCCCTGGGTGTTCCGGTCGAGCAGCTCGTCGTAGCGCGCGAGCTCTGCTTCGGACCTGTGGCTCTTCGCGATCTGCCAGAGCGCCTGGTCGTCCATCTTGTCCAGGCAGGCGAGGTCGACCTGGAACTCCGGGGGCGCGTCGTCCCAGGCGGGAGGGCTGCCGAGGCTCAGCGCCCGCAGCATCACGGCTTCGAGCGGCTGTCGGGTCGCGAGCGCAGTCCCCTTCAGTCGCTGGTAGAGCGCTTCGGGGAGAGCGAGGGTGACGGTGGCGGTCGACATCGCGCTGGGGTGGACGCGGGAGGCGAGCCCGCTTCGCCGTCGAGCCTAGCACGAGGCGCACCCCGGCTCCTCCCCGGCCAGCCGCGATGACGAGAGCGAACGCGCGGCGGGGCTGCCGGCCGGGGCGGTGCGCGGGAGGCTTTCGGCTGGATGCGCGGGGGCGGGGCGCTGCGCCCGGCGAGGGCCTGCTCGTGGACGGCGGCGTGGCGACCGCTGGGGGTGACGATGACGTGGGCCGTGAGCGGGACGTGCAGCTCCGAGGCGAGGTGGCGCAGCTCCAGGGTCATCGCTTCGTCCTCGCGGGTCGGCGTCGGGTCGCCGCTCGGGTGGTTGTGGGCCAGGACGAAGCTGTGGGCGGCCATGTCCAGCGCCGTGCGCAGGACGGTGGAGCGGCCGATGTAGAGGGCGTCGTCGGAACCGCGGGCTCGACCTCAGCCAGATCGTGAAAGATGACCGGAAGCGTCACCGGAGCCGCGCGCGGGCGTCACGAAAGACGTCCTCGGCCGGTCGCCCCCGGGACGGATCTGCGTCGAGCTCTGCGTCCCGGAGCGTCGCTTCCTCGGTCCAGAGGCGCCTTTCCCCATCGGCGAGGAGTTGCCGCGACGACGGCGACGGCCGACGTTGACAGGCGGGCGCTTGGGGTCACCGGCCCCGGCTCGGCCGGACGGCGCGGTAGTGCGTGGTTCGCCGTCGGCGCCGCTCGTTCTCGACCGCGAGGGCCGTGTGCTGCGCCGTCGCGGTACCTCGTGGTATCTTGCGGCTCATGCACCGAGCCATCCAGGGCCCGCCGCCCGGCTTCGACGACCTCACCGTGCACGAGCAGATCGAGTACGTCCAGGCGCTCTGGGAGCGGATCGCGGCGAGGGAAGACGAGGTGCCGGTACCCGAGTGGCACAAGGCCGAGCTCGATCGCCGGCTCGCCGAGCTCGAGGCCGCACCGAATGCTGGCCGCTCCTGGGAACAGGTCGAGGCCGACCTCCGTACGCGCCTCGCAACGCGTCGATGAGCCGGCTCCTCGTTCTCCCGTCTGCCGAGCTGGACATCCGGGAGGCGGCGGACTGGTACGAGGGCGAGGAGGACGGGCTGGGCGGACAGTTCGTCGATGAGCTACGGCACATCGTACGCCGGATCAGCGACCTCCCGTCGCAGTTCCCCGATGTCGGTCGGGGTGGTGTCCGGCGCGCGCTGCTCAAGCGGTTCCCCTATGCGGTCTACTTCCTGCTCCGTGGTGAAGGAAACGAGCGGGCGGCGGTCATCCTCGCCGTACTCCATCAGCGGCGTAGCCCGCCTGTTTGGAAGAAACGCGTTCGATGACGAAGGTACAACGGGCTAACCTGGCCCTGGTGCCGGCGGGTGCGGCGCGCTCGCAGCACCCTTACGAGGTCGAGCAGCACCAGGCCGGCCAGGCCGCCGCTCCCCCGCGAGGTGGCCGACATGCTGGGCGTGGCGCTCTCGCCGCGCGGAGGCCCGAGCAGGCAGCGCGACTGCGCAGAGCGGCGCTTCCCGGGGTTGGGGCATCCTGGACCACGTGGCGGCGCTGCTCGCGGAGGACGCCGGCACGCTCCACCTGAAGGACGTCACGCTCGAGGCGCCGTGATCCGACCGAGGTTGGGGGAAACCAAGCCACAGCCGGTGACTCCGCGTGCTCCAGCGCGTCGTGCGGCTGCCGGAGGCGACGCAGATGCGGGCGGGGGCGGTGCGCTGGAGGCTTTCGGCCCGATGCGCAGGGGCGCTGCGCGCTGCCGCATGGGCGCAGGGGCGCTGCGCCCCGCGAGGGCCTACTCGTGGACGGCGGCGTAGCGGCCGCTGGGCGTGACGATGACGTGGGCGGTGAGCGGGACGTGCAGCTCCGAGCCGAGGTGGCGCAGCTTCAGGGTCATCGCTTCGTCCTCGCGGGTCGGCGTGGGGTCGCCGCTGGGGTGGTTGTGGGCCAGGACGAAGCTGTGGGCGGCCATGTCCAGCGCCGTGCGCAGGACGGTGGAGCGGCCGACGTAGAGGGCGTCGTCGGAACCGCGGGCGAGCAGGCGCGTCTCGCGGACGCGGCCGTGGGTATCGAGCGCCGCGATCCAGAGCTCCTCGTGGACGAGGGAGGCGAGCCTCGGGCCGAAGTAGCGCGCCACGCGGGCGGCGTCGGTGAGGAGCGCGCCCCGGCGCGCGCGGGCGGCGTGGGTGCGGCGGCCGAGCTCGAAGGCGGCGGCGAGCCGGGTCGCGTCGAAGAGGGCGATCTGGGTGCGCTCGGCGAGCGCCGCGGGCGAGAGGCGGCCGAGCGAGGGGAGAGCGGCCGTGCCGAGGAGGCGCGGGCCGACGCCGGGCAGGCCGAGCACCATCTCGAGGAGGGCGGCCTCGGTCGCGGTCGGCAGCTCGGCCGCCGTCTCGGCGGGGGCGTCGACGGGGGCGCGGCTCATCGGGGGCATCGGGGCCACCTCCGAGAGCGGGTGAGGGCGCGGGCGAAGAGGCGGCGCGCGAGGCGGAGGCGGGTGGCGACCGTGGGGCGCGGGAGCGAGAGGGAGGCGGCGATCTCGAGCGAGGAAAGGCCGGTGGCGGCGAGCGACAGGATCTCGCGCAGCTCGGGGCGGAGATGGTGGAAGGCGCGGAGGAGGCCGCGGGCGACGAGGCGGGCCTCGGGAGAGGGGGCGGCGAAGGCGGCGAGGCGGTCAGGGTCGACCGCGGGGAGCTCGTGGCGGCGGTGGGCCTTGTCGCGGTAGTGCGAGGCCTGCCGCGAGGCGATGCCGGCGAGCCAGCGGCGGAGGGCGTCGGCGGGAGGAAGCGCGGGGGACGGGCGGAAGCGGCCGGCGCGCAGGCTGCGCCAGGCGCCGAGGAGGGTGTCCTGGGTGAGGTCGTCGAGATCGGCGGGGAGAACGCCGCGGGCGCGGAGGGTGCGGCGGATGAGCGGGCGCTGTTCGAGGAGCGCGGTGGGGTCGAGGTAGACGGAGGGGGGCGGGGGCTGCTGACGGAGGGGTTGGGGCGGGCGGGCGAGCCCGTTGAGAGCAGCGGGACGGGGACGGCGACGGGAGGGCGGATCGATCTCTTGGCCCTGGTCAGGGCGTAGACGTACGGTTTCCATGTCGGACCTCGTGAACGCGGGGTTCGGCCACGCCTCCGGACGGTGCCAGCCGTCGCGGGGGCACTTTTTGTTTTGTTCAGGGTACGTGCGAGGCACGATCCGAGTCAAGGAAAGTCGCAATCCACGACTACTTTTGGCCTGCCCAGGTTCAGCCCGTGGCGATGGAACCCATCGAGACTGATACGATTTTTCGGTACATCGCGGCGAACGTCCAGCGGCTTCGGGTCAGGCGAGGGCTGACCCAAGACGAGCTGGCGGCAGCGGCGGACGTGAGCCCTGGCCTTCTCCATCGCCTCGAACGCGCCAAGACCAACGTCAGCGTCGCGGCGCTTGTGGCGATCGCCAACGCCCTCGGCGTGACACCAGCAGCACTGTTCCGGCCAGCCGAGATGCCGGAGACGACGCGCGGGAGGCCGCGCAAGCGTCCCGCCGGCCCTTGACGGCCATCCCTCGCTGCCCGCAGTCGACCGCCTACGGCTATCGCCGGTGCTCCTCACCGTGACGCAGAACTGGCGCATGCTTTGCGCAGACGCTGCACCGCGCCGCGGCGAACTCTACAGGCCGTAGCAGCTTGAGGGCCCCAGCCGATGACTGGCCGGGCCATTGCAGGGCCACTTCTTCGCTTCGGAGGGGTAGGGCATCGAGGAACCGCTCGCGCCTTCGTCCGTTGGAGAGCCCGCTCGGTCCTGCGCTGGCCTCCTTGACAAGGTGGGCCAGCCGTCGGCTAGGCTACCTTTCCACGATGCATGGGGGCGGCACGAGGGGGTGGGGGCGGAGTTCAAGGCGCTCCACGCGGAAGCGGCGGTCAGCGGTCGAGAGGACTGATTACGCCGAGAGGGCCGCGGTCGACGATGTGGGTGTAGATCATCGTGGTCCGCACATCCTTGTGGCCGAGCAATGTCTGGATCGTCCGGATGTCGGTGCCCGCCTCGAGCAGGTGGGTCGCGAAGCTGTGGCGGAGGGTATGGCATGTCGCGCGCTTGGTGAGCCCCGACGCCCGTCCGGCATTGTTCACGGCCCTTTGCACCGCCGATTCGTGCAGGTGGTAGAGGACCTGTCGACCCGTCGCTGGATCGGTGCAAGGGCGAGAGGCGGGGAAGAGGTACTGCCAGGGGAGGCTCGTGGCTGCTCCTGGCATCTTCGCTCGCAGAGCGTGGGGCAGGTCGACCTCGCCGCGGCCAGCCGCGAGTTCCTTCTTGTGCCGTTGCGCCACGGCGTCGAGCTGGGCCTGCAGCTCGTCGCGCGCCCGAGCGGGGAGCAAGGCCGGCCGGTCGTGCTGTCCTTTCCCGCGGCGCACCATGATTTGCCGTCGATCAAGGTCGACGTCTTTGACGCGAATCGAAAGCGCTTCGAGGAGGCGGAGGCCGCTTCCGTAGAGGAGCTCGCCGATGAGTCGAAAAGGTGGGATCAGGTGCTCGAGCAAGGTGAGAGCGTCCTTTCGCGAGAGGACCGTGGGGAGGTGCTCCGGCCGGCGGGCACGCTCGAGCGCTTCGAGCCGGGGTATCTGCAGGTCGAGGACCCGCTTGTAAAGGAAGAGGAGCGCGCACAGCGCTTGGTTCTGCGTGGACGCCGCGCTGCGGCGCGCGACCGCAACATCGTTGAGGAAGGCCGTGACCTCTTCCGCGCCCATCTGCCGTGGGGGCTCGCCGTGATGAAAGCGAATAAATGCCCGGATCCAGTGGACATACGCCTCTTCGGTACGCGGCGAGTAATGCAGGCGCCGGATGGTGGCGCGCACGGCTTCGATGAGGGTCATGGGGGTGGTTCCGATTGGTTGGGGCCGGTTCGTCGGACCCGCAGTGACCCTTATCGGCGCAGGGCGGGCGCGAGTTGCGGCGGCCAGCGGATATTTGGGCCGCACATCAGTCGCCCGAGGCAATCAATCACAGGCACGCATCTTGCTTCTCGGCACACCGTCGCCGTCCGAAGCCCATCAACGGCGATACGTAGTTGTGTAGCGGCGGCCTATCTCCGGAGATGCGCAGATAGCCTGCGGAAGATCGCGACCTATCCGCGGGGATATCTAGATATGCTGCGGGGTGCCGCGACTCATCCGCGAGAACACGGTGATCGGGCACCGCGGTTCGCAGCCTACATGCAAAAATGCGAAGATATGTCGCGCAGCACAGATGATTGCGATGTTGGGCGGGCGAGCGTCGGCTTTCTGCCCGGAGTGGGACCATGGCTGTCGACCAGACTCTTGTGCGCGATCGAATCGATGCAGGATGCACGCCGCGAATCCTCCCGTCGGGAGGCCGTTTCGTCATCGTCTTGGATGGCCCGGACCCTGCGGGCGTCGTTTGCACAGGCGAGAAGCGCAAGGAATTTCCGAGCCGGAAACATGCTACCGAGTGGCTCGCGAGCCTCGGTCCGCGGGCAGGCGCGCGACGTGAAGGTGGTGGTTGAGGCGTATCTGCTGGCACTTGGAAACGGGTATGACGCTTCGTCGTAAAGGTACGCGATCTATTGTGGTTGAGGGCGTTGCCTACCGCTGGACGGTCGCGCCCAACGACGAGCCCGGTCTCGCGATCGTCGTTGAACATGCCGAGGCGCCCGCGCAGAGGCTTGTAAGCTGGGTCAAACACGGTACCACGATCAGTCCCCGGCTTGTTCGCGCCGCAATTCTGGACGGCCTGCGAGCGGGTTGGCGCCCGACGGCGATCGGACGCGACGTAATTCGTCACGAGGCTCTCCTGGAAGCACAGGTCGGAGCGCTGCAGGCGTGCCCCTGCTGCGATTACATCACGCTTCCTCGGCGCGCCGAATACGATATTTGTCCAGTTTGCTTTTGGGAGGATGACGGTCTCGAGGCCGATGACCTCGACACCGTTTCTGGGCCCAACCACATTACGCTTCGTGCAGCGCGCGCGAATTTCGGGTCGTTCGGTGCCTGTGACGATGCAAGCCGCTCCTACGTTCTTCCAGAGGGGGAACGGCGCGCGTACGCCCGGAGACCCAGATGAAAGCCTGTGCCGCCCAACAAGGCGCTGCACACCGACGGTGCACCTGTGCCGGGCTGCGCCCGGCACGGCACCCCGCGGGTGAGCGCCAAGTCGTTATGCGTCCACGTAGAGGGAGAATCGAGAATGGAAAGAGAACACGTTTCAAGTGCTTCAGTCGCCATCAAGGCGTCCAGTACGGCAGTATGGGGCGCGCTCGTGAGTGCGGCCGCTGCCAAGAGATACTTCTTCGGCGCGAAGGTTGATTCCGACTGGGCTGAAGGAAGCCCCATTACGTTCACAGGGGAGTTCCGCGGGAACGCCTATCGCGAGAAAGGAACCATACTGCGATGCAGTCCCGAGAAGATGCTGCAATATAGCCACTGGAGCGATCTTGAGGGGTTGCCCGATCTCCCAGAGAACTACCGAAACTGGACGTTCCGAATCGCTCCTGAGGGCACTGGGGTCCTCCTTTCCGTGACCGAGGACAACATTCCGACCGAAGCCAAGCGAGCGCGTTCCGACGAGTTTTGGCCGGGTGTTCTCTCGACCATCAAAGAGATCGTCGAGTCCGAATCGAAAGCCTGATGTTCTCATAGCCAATTCGATGATTGTCGCTTCGGCAAACTGTGCGATGCATAACAATAGCATGCAGCGGACGGCGCTGCGCGCCGCCGCTGATGCTGAGCGTTAGGCAGACTACTAGGAAGAGCTGTGTGAGGCTAGCCACGTGGAATCTGCGACATGGTGGCGGGAGGAGGGTGCCGCAACTTCTCGATGACCTGAAGATGTTGGTCTTTGGACGCGCTCCAGACATTGCCGTCCTCACCGAGTTCCGAACGGGCTCGGCGGGGGACAAGCTTCAGGCAGGTCTTCGTGAGCTTGGACTCGTCCATCAAGCATCATCGGTTTCAAACCACCGACAAAACTCCGTCCTCGTCGCCGCGCGATTTCCCTTCCAAGTGCGGTCGGCAGAAGGAGTCCCACCAGGCTATGGGCACCGCTTGGTCACCGCCGAGTTCGATGACCTGGTCGTTTGCGGCCTATACTTCCCGAACAAGAGGAGCAAGGCGCCGCTGTTCGACTGGCTCCTCGGCAGAACCGAACTCCTCAACAGGCGGGCGCTACTCTTCGGAGACTTCAACACCGGTCTCCATCATCTCGACGAACACGGGGCGACCTTCTTTTGCGCTGACCGGTTCGCCGGATTACTGGAGCAGGGGTGGGTGGACTTGTGGAGGGAGAGGAATCCAGAAGCCCGTGAGTTCTCTTGGTTCAGCGGCGTCGGAAATGGCTTCCGAATCGACCATGCTTTTGGATCACCTCAGTTGGCCAAGACAGTTCGTTGCGTCTCCTACTCGCATGAGGTGCGAATCCGCAGAGTTTCGGACCACTCCGCGATGTTCCTGGAACTGGATTGAGCTACCCAATGCGCCACTGCTGCTGGCCGCGCTTCGCGCGGCGGCAGACCAGTGGGTTCAGCCGAGTTGACGTTCACGCTCAGCGCACCACGAGCGCCGCGCCGAAGCACGCCGTCGCGACCAGCATGGTCACGATCGGCGGCGGCGGAAACGCGCGGACGGCGATGGCCAGCAGCGCCAGCGACACCGCCGCGTTCAGCGCCACGACAGCAGGGAGCGCGGCGAGGGCGGGCGCGGCGAGCACGCAGACGGCGCCGTGCAGCGCGAGCGCCAGGCCCATGGCCACGCTGAACCCCCTGAAGAGGCCGAGCAGGTCGCGCGACAGCCCCATCATGGACATCCGGTGCGCCCGCATCGCGTCCAGGACCGCGGTCTCCGCGGCGGGCGGCGCGGGGCGACCGAGCAGCAGCGCAGTGATCGCGAGGTGCCCGATCCCGGTGACGACCCACGCCCACGCGCCCATCTGAAACAGCACCTGTGCACGGCTACTCATGACAGCCCTCGTTTCTTTGCCGCCGGTCCCTGGCGGGTGCGCTCCACATGCTGCCGTTTGGATCTGGAGCACGGCCCTGGAGATTTCAATACGGCACCGAATGGGCTCCCGAGATCCTCTCCTCTGCGGGGGCGCGCCGGTCATCAAGGGGACGCGGGTCACGCTCAGCACGCTGCTCGCCAGCCTGTCGGACGGCGACTCGATCGAGCACATCCTCACCGCGGGCGAGGGCGGCGCCTGAACGCAATCTCATGATGCCGCTGTCCTCGCGGCGATGCAGACCGCCTGCTCGCTCGTCGGTTGGGGTGGCCGAATGAGCGTTGCCTGGTCTGCCGCGGGCCTGTACGATCCACGAGCTTCATCTCCGAGGCCTGTGCATGAAACCGAGCGTCGATGTGGAAACCAGCATCGTCAGCTACCTGACTGCCAGGCCGAGCCGCGATCTGGTGCGAGCGGCGCATCAAGAGGTGACCGGCGAGTGGTGGGCAGGGCGCGACGCCTACGACTTGTACATCTCGCAGCTCGTGGTCGACGAAGCTTCGGCGGGCGACCCCGGCGCGGCAGCGCTGCGGCTCCAGGCGCTCGGCGACCTGCCGCTGCTGGAGCTCACGCCGGAGGCTGTCGGTCTCGCCCGGCAGCTCCTTCACGCCGCCGCCCTCCCGTCCAAGGCAGCCGGCGATGCAGTTCATATCGCGCTCTCCGCGGCGCACGGCATGCGCTACCTGCTCACCTGGAACTGCGCGCACATCGCCAACGCCACGATGCGCCCTAAGATCGAGGAGATCTGCCGAGCCGGTGGCTTCGAGCCTCCGGTTATCTGCACGCCTCTGGAGCTCGTGGAGGAGTAACATCATGCGCTATTCCGATTCCATCATCGACGAGGTCCGTGCTACCCGCGACGCCATCGCCAAGGAGCACGACTATGATGTTGATAAGCTCGCCGAGGCGCTCAAGGCGCGTGAGGCCAATAGCGGGCGGAAAGTCGTACGGCTGCCACCGCGCGAGGTAACGGTCGTTCGCAAAGCCTCGTGACGAGGCGATGCCCGGCGCCCCCCTTGGACGCCGCGCCGCACACGCCGAGCCCGCCCCTGCGGCCGCCGCCTCCGCCGCCGCCCTGGCCCGGCGTGCCCCGGCCCAGTCCGCTTCCCAGCCGGCCTCGCCGATGCGCCCGATGCCGTGGCCGGGGGCGCCGACGGGGCCTCGCGCGCCGTAGCTCCCGTAGCTCCCGTCCGTGCAGCCCACGTCGGCCACGTCCCCGCGTCCTCGCCGTCCGTTGTTGCCAGGGGTCGGCGTCGGGGTCGGCGTCGGCGGCGTCGTCGACCCGACCGAGCTTGGCCCACCCCTGAAACAGCGCGACACGGCGCCTCGCAGCCCGCACGGCCTCGACGACCCTGCGGCCGGTCTGCGGGTCCACAGGCATGGTACCGAAGCCGACGTAGGCGGGCGGCTCGCCGGCGGCGAGGAACGCTTCCACCTCAGGTACGAGCGCCGTCTGGTCGGGAAGGAGCCAGGCTCCGCTCTGCGTAGCCTGCAGGCCGGGCGTCGCCGGCAGCGGCCCAAGGGCCGGGGCCGCCGCGAGCCACGGATCCTCGCCCAGGACCCGCGGCCCAGGCCCCGCATCGAGGCGGGTCCCGCTCGTGACCCGGCCGAGCCTGCGGTAAGCTCCCTGCACCATGAGCGACGTCGAGGATGTCCTGGTCGCAGCGCTGCGTCTGTCGGCGGAGGACCGAGCGGCCGTGGCGGCCGCGCTGATCCAGAGCCTCGACGAGCCCGAGCAGACGACCGAGGAGGTCGAGGCTGCGTGGGCCGAGGAGATCCAGCAACGTCTCGCCGACGTCGACGCCGGGGTCGTCACGCCGGTCCCCTGGCCGGAAGCCCGGCGCCGTATCCTGGAGCTCACGTCATGAACCACCGCAATCGCATCGTGCGAGATCCTCTCGTCTGCGGGGGCGAGCCGGTCATCAAGGGGACGCGGGTCATGCTCCGCACGCTGCTCGCCAGCCTGTCGGACGGCGACTCGATCGATGGCATCCTCAGCGACTACCCGACCCTGACCGCGGACGACGTGCGCGCCGTGATCGCGTTCGCCGCGGATTCCGTCCGCGAAGATCTACCGGCGCCCAAGGTCGTCGGGTTCTGATGCGCATCAACCTGGACGAGATCTGCCGACTTCCCTGGTCGAGGCGCTTGTGCAGCTCGGCCACGACGGCTGGGGCACGGCGCGAGCGGAGATCCTGAAGGAGCTCGAGGACCGGCGTGCGGGTCGAGCTTCATCCTGAAGCGCGCGCTGAGTTTCGTGCGGCGGCCAGCCGGTACGACGAGAGGCGCCCCGGGCTGGGCGACGAGTTCATCGCTGAGAACCAATTGAGGTGACGCGTCATGTCGCTCGTGGAGTTGCTCCCGGATATCCAGTCTTTGCCGCGTGCTGACAAGCTCAAGCTGATCCAGTTCCTCGCACAGGAGCTGGCGGAGGCGGAGGAGCCGCCTGCGCTCCGGGCGGGCCAGTCTTACTCCGTGTGGTCGCCCGACCAAGCGTTTGAGGCGGCCGAGACGCTCCTCCAGACCTTGCGCACCGAATAGGAACCGCAACGTGTCCGTTACGGGTCAGCAGTTCCCCTTCCTGGCGCGCGCCTCTGAGCATGTCGCCGGAAGCCTTGCGCCGATGCTCCCGCTGACGCTGGTGGGAGGGCGCAGCGTGCAAGCGTTGGGCCTGCTCGACACGGGGGCTGCTGTCAGCGTCCTGCCCTAGGCGGTCCGCCCGCACGTGCCCAGTGAAGCACTGTAAGGGGGCAGGAGGTTCGACCGTTCCCCCGGAATGCATACGAGCTTGAGCCGAGGAGCTGGTCGTCTCGTGATCGCGATCGCCGCGCTGCTGCTGGCCGCGTGCGGCGACGCACACCCTCCGGGTGGGCCCCCGCGGGGCGCGGCGCAGCCGCCCGAAGCCGCCGTGACGCCGACTGCGGCATCGACGGCGACCGTCGCCGGCGGGCCGACGGGGTCGCCCCTGCCGCCCGGCCCGGCGACCTGCGCTGCCGCGTCGGACTGCGTGATCGTGGCCGCGGGCGACCGCTGCTGCTCTTGCGGCACGATCTCGTCGAGGGCGGTCGCGAGTGCGTCCAACCTGATGATCTACGACGGCAGCGGAGACTTCTTCCGTGAGCTCAACGCCCGTAGCCCCCCCGCGTGCCGGAACCTCCAGTGCTCCCCGTGCCCGCCACCGCCGCAGCTCGCGTGCGTGGCCGGCACGTGCCAGGCCGCGCCGCAGCCAGGCCCCTGATGGGAATAGGTGACCGGCGCCGCGCGGACGGTCACGATGCCCCTGGCTGGGCGGTCACGCCTCGTCCGCCTCGCTGGGGCTCGCCTCCGTCGCCGCCCGGGCCGCCGTCGGACGTCTCGATCTCGCTGTCGCGCTCGCTGTCGCGCACGGTCACCCTGGCGTGCTGCGCGACGATGCCGACGCTCGGCGAGCCGTTCTCGCCCCCTTGCCGCCTCGACCACCGCAGCCGTCGGCCCCGCCCGAGCGTCCCCGCGTGGCGCCCGGCCGGGCCGGCGCGCTGGCTGGGGAGCCTCGACCCCTCGCGACGCGCCAGGCGCCCCCCTCCTTGACGCGCCCGCCGCGGCCTGAGGCGATCACCCCTCGTCTTCGCCCTCGCCCGGCGCGCCGTCTTCCGTCGCGCCCACCTCCGACGCGTCGCCTTCCGGCGCGCCGTTCTCCGCGGCGGCCTCGCCTTCCTCCTTTTCCTCTTCATCTCCGGTGGACGCGGCGCCGCGGGAGACGGGGAAGGGCGCATAATCCTTCATCTTGTCCGTGCCGGCATACCAGTACTCCGCGGCGGCGCGCAGCCTCCGCTCGGCGTGCACGACGAGCGTGTAGGCGGCGTCGCGGAGCTTGCGCGAGCGCTGCGCCTCGGGAGAGAACGTCTTGTCGGCGAGCATGCGCGCGAGCTCGGGCGAGAGCTCGCGGAGCCGGGCCGCCGCGTCGGCCTCGCCGCGAGGCGCCTTGCGAAGCGCCTCCGCGTGCTCGGAGCAGAGCAAGAGCAGGTCGGAGACGTCCTGGACCAGATCCGCGTCGCCGCTGCCCGCGCGGATCGCCATGAGCCGCTTTTGCCCCTCGGGGCTCTTCTTGAAGCGGAGATCGAAGAAGCGGAGGAGCGTTTGCCGGTGCAGGGCGGCCTCGGCGGCCGGCCCCTTGAACATCGCGACGGCCTGCTCCTGGCGCTGCTGCACGGCTTGCCAGCGCGATTGCGTGACGCGCAGGAGCTCGATCTTGTCGCGGAGCGCGCGGATCTCCTCGCGTGTCAGCGCGGGCTCGTCCTCGGGGAAGGGGGTGCGGACGAGATCGGCCGCGTCGCGCTCGGCGGCGAGCTGGATGCGGCTCGACCAGATGACGCGCCGGGCGAGCTTGCCGGGGAAAATCATGGTGTTGTCGCCCAGCGACTCGGCCTCTCGCAGGAGCTCGGCCTCGCGGGCGGCGCTCAGCGTGTACGCTGCTGCGCCGGTCGAGGAGCGAGGCGCGCCCCGTGTCTCGCGCGACGCGCGCTTCGTTGCAACCTTGTCGGTCCTGGACAACGTGGTGGTGGATGCCTTTGCCATGGTAAAAATACGCCTCCTTGTCGGGGCCAGCGCCCCTCGGAATGAGGGGCTGGAAGATCGGCGAGGGTATCGGCGAACAAGGCATTGGCCAGAGGAGAGCACGAGTCGGTCGCGCCCCGAAGGAGGCGCTCGGGCCGAGGCTGGGAGAGGCGGGGTGCCGCGCATCGAATCGAGGGGGGCGGCGTGCCTGGCGCCGCGGGCAGCGGGCCGCGGAGGTGGTGCACGAAAGAAAAAGAGTTGCGCTGCAACCACAAAAGGCTCGCGAGACGACGCCGGGGCTGCGCAGGAGACCGATCGGGCCTGCGCAGGAACCCGACGATGATGACGAAGGACCCCAGCGGGGGCGCGCAGGAGGGTCGCGAGGGCCGCGCAGGACGGGGGCCAGTGTAGCGCAGGACACCAACTGGGGGTGCGCAGGAGGGCGCCCAGTCCGCGCAGGAGAGCCTGCGGGGCTGCGCAGGAGACCCACCGGGGCCGCGCAGGAGGGCGCCGGGGCTTGTCCAGGAGGGCCGATGGGCTGCGCAGGCCGGCCGACGGCGCTGCGCAGAAGGTCGCCGGGGCTTGTCCAGGAGGGCCAATGGGCTGCGCAGGAGGGCCGGCGGGGCTGCGCAGGAGGGCCGGCGGGGCTGCGCAGGAGGGGCGGCGGGGCTGCGCAGGCGTGCCGCGGTAGCGCTATATCGTCCGATAGGCGAGCGAGAGGGGGGCCGGAGCGCTGTAGAGCGTCAGTAAAAATGACCCCCGCGCGACAGTAAAACTGACCCCCCTCCCTCGCGCCAGAGCGGAGGAAACGGCATGGAAATCAGGGACTTGGACGTGGCACCTCTCGGTTCGGAGGTGCAAGAGATGATCGAGCCGGACGTTATCCGGCAGATTCGCGAGCTTACGGCCCGAGGGTGGGGCTCCAAACGGATCGCCGCGGAGCTCGGCGTGGCTCGCAATACGGTCCGCCGTTATTTGCGCGGTGGAGCTGCCGCCGAGGTGCAGGTGCGCCCTCGTGGTCGCTGCTTGGACGAGGATGGCCGCGCTGAGGCCAAGCA
Source organism: Sorangium sp. So ce836 (assembly GCF_028553905.1). Lineage (NCBI taxonomy): Bacteria > Pseudomonadati > Myxococcota > Polyangiales > Polyangiaceae > Sorangium > Sorangium sp. So ce836. The sequence goes on from NZ_CP102233.1 coordinate 3,657,000, forward strand.
GCTGTTCACCGGCTTGGCGGAGGGCAACGCCGTGGTCGTCGCAGGCGAGCTTGTCAGCCGTGGCATCACGGTGAGCCCGAGGACCGTGCAGCGCGTCGTTGCCGATCTTCGCCGTGGGCAGAGGGCTGCCGACGTGGCCAGCGTGCGGTTCGAGACCGACCCTGGCTATCAGATGCAGATCGACTTCGGTCAGAAGCAGGTCCGCATCGCCGGCACGTTCGTGCGGGTGCACCTGCTGGTCGCCGTATTGAGTCACTCACGGAGGCTCTTCGTCAAGGCTTTTCTGAGCGAGCGACAGGATGACTGGCGCGAAGGCATCGCAGAAGCCTTCCGGCACTTCGGCGGCGTGCCTCGCACCATGCTCGGGGACAATGCGCGCTCGCTGGTGCTCGGCCGCGAGCGCGAGACAGGCTCCGTGACGTTCCACCCGGCTTATCTCGCCTTCTGCCGGGACTGGGACGTCACCCCGCGCGCCTGCGGGCCCTACCGGGCGCGCACCAAGGGCAAGACGGAGTCGGGCGTCAAGTACGTCAAGCGCAACGGGCTGGCCGGGCGCGAGTTCGAGTCCTTCGCCGCGCTCGAAGCCCACCTGGTCCGGTGGATGGCCGAGGCCGACCACCGCATCCATGGCACGACGCACGAGGCGCCGCTTGTGCGCTTCGAGCGCGATGAGCGGCACGCGCTCCGGCCGTTGCCGTCACGGCCCCTGCCGGTCCGAGAGCAGCGGCTTCGCCGACGCGTGGCCGACGACGCCCTCGTCGACGTCGACACGGTCCGCTACAGCGTCCCGCACCAGCTTGTGCGCGACACCGTGGAGGTCGTCGTCGGCGAGCGCGAGGTCCGCATCTACCGAGGAACGGAGCTGGTGGCGCGGCATGAGCGCTCGTTCGAGCCCCATGCTCGCGTCACCGACCCCAGCCACTTCGACGGGCTGTGGCGCAGGCCCGCCGCGCCGACGCCGCCAGAGGCGCCCCTGAGCGCCCTGGAGGCCATGGGCCGAAGCCTGTCGGACTACGCAGCCGTCATCGAGGGGGTGGCCTCGTGAGCCGCGAGCTGGTGCATGCACGCGTCGTCGAGAGCCTGAGCCGGCTCAGGATGCGATCCATCGCCGAGCGGCTCGACGCCCTACTGTCCGAGGCGGCCAGGACCGAGCCGACCTACCTCGATTTCCTGGACAAGATGCTCTGCGAGGAGATCGGGTCCAAGCAGCGCAAGCGGGTGGCGATGGGGATCCAGATCGCGCACTTCCCCGCGATCAAGACCCTCGAGGACTTCGACTTCAAGTTCCAGCCCTCGATCGACCAGAAGCTCGTCCGCGAGCTCGCCACCGGGCGCTTCATCGCCGAGGCCGAGAACGTGCTGGTGTTCGGCCCGCCCGGGGTGGGCAAGACGCATCTGGCCATCGCGCTGGGGCGGGCCGCGGTCGAGGCGGGGCACTCGGTGCTCTTCACGAGCGCGACCGCGCTGCTGGCGGCGCTGTCGAAGGCGGAAGCCGAGGGACAGCTCGCGGAGAAGCTGCTGCTCTACACGAAGCCGAAGTTGCTGGTGGTCGATGAGCTGGGCTACCTGCCCTTCGAGCGGCAGAGCGCCCATCTGTTCTTCCAGCTCGTGGCCAGGAGATACGAGAAGAGCAGCACCATGATCACGATCAACCAAGCCCAGTACAGCGAGAGTCACAGAGGATTCGAACCCCACTCAGCCGATCGTCGCCGCTGAGGCATTGCTGGCGCTGGCACGCTGGCTGCACATGCGGTGCGACGGAGCCCCGCAAGAGCGGCGCGATCCAGGACGAACGGTGCCCCATGTCCGCGCAGAGGACCACGGCGGATCATCTGTGGACGGTACTGACGCCCGAGCGTCAGACACAACTCGTAAGCGTTCTGAGTCTGATGATAAGCCGCCACCTGGCGGCGCGCGAGGAGGCGGCCGATGAAGACGTCGGCGGCGCCGAACGTGCGAATCGAGGAGCGCCCGACGAAGATCGGAGGTCGCCACCTTGAACGCCTCGCGGTCGTGTACATCCGGCAGTCCTCACTGCATCAGGTCCAGCACCACCAGGAGTCGACCCGCCTACAATACAGCCTCGAAACCATGGCGCGCGAGCTCGGCTGGGAATCGGGGCGCATCCTGGTGCTCGACGAGGATCTCGGGACCTCTGGGGCGTCGGCGGCAGGGCGGCAGGACTTCCAGCGGCTCTTGGCCGAGGTCGCGCTCGACCACGTTGGAATCATCTTGGGTGTGGAGATGTCTCGGCTCGCGCGCTCGAACAAGGACTGGCACCAATTGCTCGAGCTGTGCGCTCGCTTCGGCACCCTGATTGCCGACCTGGACGGACTCTATGACCCGTCGCTCTACAACGATCGCCTGCTCCTGGGGCTGAAGGGGACGATGTCCGAAGCGGAGCTACACATCCTGCGGCAGCGGCTGCTCCAGGGCAAGCGGCAGAAGGCGCGCCGTGGAGAACTGAGCAAGCCGGTGCCATCGGGCTACCTCCTGCAGGCATCCGGCGAGGTCGTCCTCGATCCGGATGAGTCGGTCCAGGCGGTCGTGCGCTTCGTCTTCGAGCAATTTGACCGCCTCGGGACCGCGCACGGAGTGCTCCGTTCCCTGGTCGAGCAGGGACTTCAGATAGGCGTGCGCCGTCGCTCTGGAGGCGACCGCGGAGCTCTCGAGTGGCACCGTCCCCACCGCGGTATGGTCATCAACATGCTCCGCAATCCCATCTACGCAGGTGCGTATGTGTACGGACGGCGACAGACGGATCCACGGCGACAACAACCCGGGCGCCCGGCCACGGGGCGCACACCGCTGGTCGAGCCGGAGGACTGGCAAGCCTGCGTCCGCGATCGCTTTCCCGCCTACATCACATGGGAGCAATTTGAGCGTAACCAGGCTCGCTTGAAGGCCAACCGAAAGTCAAACAGCACGGGTGCGGTACGCAGCGGGAGTGCCTTGCTTCAAGGGCTCATCAGGTGCGGTCGCTGCAACCTGGGCATGTTCGTCCGGTACGCTAAATACAAGGGCCGAATCTATCCGCATTACGTCTGCGGTCAGGAGGCGGCCCACCATGGCAGCCGTCTCTGCATCAATATCTCGGGTAGCTGCATCGATCAGGCTGTTACGGCATTGGCGATCGCGGCGCTGGCTCCGGCCGCATTGGAGATTAGCCTTCGGGTCCGCGCCGATCTCGAGCAGCAGCGCGCCCAGCAGGAGGCTCTCTGGCAGCAGCGACTCGAACGGGCACGCTACGAGGCGGAGCGCGCCGCGCGCCAGTTCAAGAGCGTCGAGCCCGAGAATCGACTCGTCGCCCGCACTCTCGAGCGCGCCTGGGAGGACGCTCTCCGCGCGGAGCGCGACCTGCGCGAGTCGTACGAGCGGCACTCGAAGCAGATGCCGCAGGCCCTGACGCCCGACGACGTCGCTGCCATCCGCGCCTTGGCGACCGACCTGCCGGCGCTCTGGAACGCGCCCACCACGACGCCCGCGGATCGCAGGACGGTGTTGCGGCTCCTCATCGACCATGTCGATATCTCGGCCAACCGCGAGAGCTCGTGGACGGATCTCGTGGTGCATTGGGCCGGTGGCCGTCTGACGCACCAACGCCTCCGCCGCCCCGTCCACAAGCTTGTCCAGACGGGCGACAAGGACGCGCTCATGGCTACGATCCACGACTTGCGCCGCAAAGGCTTCACCGCAGGGCGCATCGCCGAGCAACTCAATGCTGACGGCTGGATCACCCCGACGCAGCACAACCACTTCAACGAGCGCCTCGTGCGGATGCTGCTGCATCGTTACGGTAACGTGCCTCGCGGCCCCAAGCCGCCCCCCAGGGACGCAGAGAACGCTTGGTGGCTTGCAGATCTGGCTCGCGAGCTGAAGATGCCCGTCGTGACGATGTACGGGTGGGTCAACCGCGGGCTGGTGCAAACGCGCTGGATCGACGGCCAGCGGGCGGTGATCGCCGATAAGGCCGAGCTGCGGCGGCTGCGCCAACTCCGCCGCAAGAACCTCATGCACCAGGCGAGGAAGCCCTCGAAGAAAACGTGACAGGAGATGCATCATGCGTGGTCGATCACGACAAACCAGGTGGTGACGCAGTGGGGCACGGTGTTCGGGGACGACGTCCTCGCCGCCGCCATCCTCGACCGTCTGCTCCACCACAGCCACACCCTGATGATCTCGGGAGACAGCTACAGGCTGAAGCAGAAAAAGAAGGCGGGGCTGCTCGGCGGGAACGCCGCGCCGGCCAGGTGATCCAGAGGCGCAGGGAGGGGGTCAGTTTTAGTGTCGTCAGGGGGTCAAAAGTTACTGTCGCTTGACAAGCGCCTTCGGGCAGGGCGCGGCGCGCGCGAGACGGGGCAAGGAGACGGCGGGCCGGAGCGCCTTCGGGCAGGGTGCGACGCGCGCGAGCCGGGGCGATTCGGGGCCGCAGGCACACGTCACCGTCACCGGTGGCGCGTTCACGCAGGTAGGGCGCAGCTGTCAGGCCGTATCGGACGCCGCACACCGAAAATTCCGCGGAAAGTCCGCTGGTCCGCAGCTTGCCAGGCTCGCGAGCGAAGCTTGCCAGGGTGGGAACCGAGGTCGACATGGAAGGGACCCTTCAGGAAGGGCGGCGCGCGCCCGAGTTCTTGGCGTGGGCGCCGCTGGCGGCCGTCGCGCTGTTCACGTTCAACAACTTCTGGCTCAAGGGGCGGGCGCCGGTCGTGCTCGCCGGCAAGCTCAGCGACTTTGCCGCCTGCTTCTTCTTGCCGCTGTTCGTGGCGGCGCTGCTCGCTCGCGTCACGCGCTGGTCGCGAGCGCGGCGGGTGGCGCTCGGGGCCGTCACGACGGCGCTTGTATTCACGCTGGTGAAGACGAGCGCAGCGGCGTCGGCCGTGCTCGACGGCTTTTGCGCCGCGCTCGGCTCGCTCGTGGCGCTGCGGTCACCAGCCAATCGCGTGGATCCGACCGACCTGCTGGCGTTGCCGATGGTGCTGCTCGCGTGCTGGTGGTCGAACAATCAGGGGAGAAAACGATGAAGAGGTGGGTAGCTCAGAAGCTCGAGCTGGTGGCGCTGATCGCGACGGGCGCCTCGCTGGTGGCGCACGGCGGGGACATTCCGACGTGCGTTTTGAACGACGCCGAGAGCATCACCGTCAATGTGACCGGCGATTGTGGTCCTGCGGGCGTCGTCACCATCAAGCTGGAGGATGCGTCGTGCTCGGTCAGCGTGAGCGGGGACCAGACGGGCTTGCCTCGCTCAGGGTACAGCAGGAGCGGCTTGAGCTCGGGGTTCAGCCTGCGGGCCGATGAGGCAGACGGCTTCGAGCGCGGATGCACCGCGATAAAGCAGGCGGACGCCGAGGACACGTACAAACTGAGCTGCTATGTCGGCCGCAAAGGTGGCAGTCGGTCCTCGACCCTGGCGTGCGAAGCCGAGCTTTCGCCCGTCAGCGGCGAGTGCGACTTGCGCCAATGCGCCCCGCTCGCGTGCCCGGACGGCCAAGAGCCGCGCTCGGCGGCAGGTGCTTGCTGCCCGGTGTGCGCCGAGCCGCCGCCGGTGCCGGTCGGCCCGTGCGCCGACGTCGTGTGTCCCAGCGCCTGTCCGGAAGGGCAGGAGCTGGTCTACACCGGCGCCGGGTGCTGCGCCGAGTGCATCACGCAGTCTGCAGCTTGCTTCGAGCAGCGCGACGCCTTCGAGCCCGAGCGAGCCGCGACGCTCGCGCTGGCGCGCGCCTGCCAGACGGACCTGGATTGTACGTTCACCCTGCTGTGGACGCGCTGTGGCCCCAGCTGTGCGGTCCCCATCGCCGGCAACGCCATCGGCACGACCTACGAGACGCTGCGCCTCGCGGCCGAGGAGACCTGCCCGGACTGCCTCCCGGCGGAGCACCAATGCAGCAGCGAGCAAACCATGACCGGGCGCCCCGCGTGCGTCGACGGCGCGTGCGTCGGCATCAAGGACGAGTGATTCTGCCTCCTCCGTAGAACCTCGTCCGCCGCAAGCGCTGGTCAGCCGCCGTACGTGAAGACGAGGCGGACGCGGCGCGCGGCGCGCAGATCCTCGTGCATGACGACCCAGACGTCCAGGTGGAAGGCGAGCGCGGGCAGCGCGCGCACGAGCGGCACCGGCCGCCGGCTGAGCGGGAGCTGGCAGACCCCGATGCCGAGGCCGGCGCGCACCGCGGCGAGCTTCGCGATGTCGCTGTCGCTGCGGAATGCATCATCGCGCGGCGCTGCTGCTCGGCGCGGCGATCCGGGGCGGGCACATCGGCTTCGATCGGATGCTGGGCTATGAGCTCAAGTACGCGACGGCGTTCGGCGACACGCACCTCGGCCGCGTGGGCTCGAAGCGCGCGGCGTGAGCGGCGTGCGCTGCATGAAGCGATGCTCTCGCGCTCTTTGCGCCAGACCGTCAGCCGGGCTCCCCCGCGCCCCGGCGGACCAGGGCCCGCAGGTGCGGCGAGAGGGCACGGCCTGAGAAGAAGAGATCCCGGAACCAGCGCTGCGCCGGGTCGTCGTCGTGGCGCTGCGACCACAGGGCCACGACCTGCGCGGCGGGCAGCTCGAAGGGGGGCGCGACGACCCGCAGCCCGAACAGCTCGCGGGCGCGCTGGGCGACGCTGCTCGCGATCGTGCAGATGAGGTCGGAGCTGCGAACGGCGAGGGGCGCGGCCATGAAGTGAGGCACGCGCAGGGCAACGCGCCTGCTCTTGCCGAGGCGGGCCAGGGCGCGGTCGACGGCGCCGTCGCGGCGGCCCTCGACGCTGACGAGGACGTGGCCGAGGGAGACGTAGGTCTCGAGGTCGAGGCGGCGCGTGATCGCCGGGTGGCGTTTGCGGACCACGACGGCGAAGGGCTCCTCGTAGAACGGCGCGCGGCGGAGACCAGCCGCGGGCACGGGCTGGGAGGCGCCGATCAGGGCCAGATCGACGTCGCCGAGGACCAGCGCGGGGACGGTATCGGGGGAGAAGCGCTCGATCTCCAGGCGTACGAAGGGGGCGTGTTTGCCCAGGTGGTCGAGCACATCGGGGAGGGTCGTGAGCTCGAAGTGGTCGACGGTGGCGATACGGAAGGTGCGCGCCGAGGTGCGCGGATCGAAGGGCTCGGGGGAAGCGAGGGCGCGGCGGAGATGCTCGAAGGCGGCGGGCAGGGCCGCCCGGAGCTGGAGGGCGCGCGGCGTGGGGGCGAGGCCGCGGCCGAGGGGGGTGAGCAGGGGATCGCCGAAGAGCTCGCGCAGGCGCGCCAGGGAGTGGCTCATCGCCGACTGGCTGACGTGGGCGCGGCGCGCCGCAGCGCTGACGCTGCCCTCGATGAGCAGCGCCTCGAGGGCGGGAAGGAGGTTCAGGTTGATGCTGCGGACATCGATCTCGCTCATACCTGGTATGAGATACATCCAATTTTCATCATGGGTCCAGCGACGCATGCTGGGCGGCCTATGAACGTGAGCGACGTCGAGGTTCTGGTGACGGGGGGTACGGGGTTCATCGGGCGCTGGCTGCTGGCCGAGCTGACCCGGACCAAGGTCGTGGCGGCGCCGGTGCGCCGCGCGCGGCAGCGGGCCGCAGCGCTCTCCGCGTTCGTCGACGCGCACGGCGGCGATTCGCGGCGGCTCCTGGTGGTCGAGGGCGATGTGGAAGCGGCGTCGCTCGGCCTGGCGGACGGCTTCGAGCAGGTGCGCGATGTCTATCATCTGGCGGCGCGCTTCGCCTTCGGGCTCGGCGTGCAGGAGGCGCGGCGCTGCAATGTCGAGGGCTCGCTGCACGCGGCCGGGTGGGCGCTCTCGCGGCCCCGCCTGCGGCGCTTCGTCTATCTCGGCGGCTACCGCATGCTGCACGCGAGCACCCGGCCGGGCGCGGAGAGCGCGCTGACCGAGCGCGCGCGGGGCCGGCTCTACCGCCGGTTCGGCGCCTACGAGGCGTCGAAGCACGAGTCGTATCTCGCCGTGCGCCGCTTCGCGGCCGAGCGCGGGCTGCGCTGGACGGCCGTGCATCCGAGCAGCGTCATCGGCGACTCGCGCACCGGCGAGACAACGCAGCTCACCGGCCTCGGCGAGACCGTCGAGCGGCTCTGGCAGGGCCGCTTGCCGGCCCTGGTCGGCAGCGAGCGCACCTTCCTGCCGCTGGTGACCGTCGACTACCTGGCGCGCTTCCTGGCGAGCGTGCCCGAGCGCCCCGAGACCGCGGAACAGGACCTCTGCGTCCTCGATCAGGCGACGCCGCGGCTGCCCGTGCTGGTCCGCGGCATCGCCGCCCACCTGGAGCGCCGCCCCCCGAGGTGGGTGCTGCCCGTCGGCCTGGTACGCCTGCTGCCGGAGGCGCTCACCGGAGTGCCGCGAGAGAGCCTGTCGTTCCTCGCCGAGGATGCCTATGACACCCGAGCGGCCGACGCCCACGCCCGCGCGATCGGGCTGGCGATGCCGCCGATCCGGACGAGCGTCGAGCGCTGGTGCGACTACCTCGCGGCGACGCGCTTCGGCGCCGCACTCGGGAGATAGCGTTGCGCAGCAACCGCAAAGGGCGCGCGAGACGACGCCGCGACTGCGCAGGACGGCGGAGCCGAGGACCATGTTCGCCGTTGACCGATTGCCAGCGGGTTCCTGCAGGGGTTCGCGCTGTGAGCCCGAGCTACCGACGCTTCAGCGGCGAGCGCAAGATCGTCCGCCGCAAGCGCTGGTCAGCCGCCGTACGTGATGTGCGGGCCGAAGGACGGTACGAACGCCAGACCGGGCGCAATCAGCTCCGGAGCCCGCCTGGCTCCACATGACTCCCAGAGCTGCAGCGGGACCAAGAGCCCGCCCCGCTCACACTCCTCGACGGTCAGCTCGGACGCGCTGCTCGCACCAGACGCCTCTTCCCCCAGGAGACCTAGCTGGAAGGGCTCCACCTCGAAGATACGCGCACCGATCGTCGCGAGGAGACGCTCCAGTCGCACGAGCCAGGGATCCGTCTGCGCATCGAGAGGGTACGAAGCCCCATATGCAGCCTCGAGCATCCCGGTGGGAATCGAGAGGTCAAGCCAATCGGAGCCAGCTTCTTCCCGGATGAACCACGACATGCAGCCGAGCTCGACATCGTTGAACCTCAAGCACCCCACGAGAGGCGACTGGTGAAGCACAGGCACGATCGGATCAGAGCCGAAGTCGTCTTTGCGCTCCCATGGTCCGCGCAGCGCTGGGTGTTGCCACAGCGTTTCGAGCGCGCGCTTGGCACGACTGTCATCTCCTGCTGGCCCGATCTCGATCGCCAGCTCGAAGTAAAAGCCCCGCCACAAATCCTGACGGAGGTAGGTGCTGCGATCCATGCCGGTCCCGATCCTCTGGATGAAGGGGTCCTCGCCGCTCAGCCCGAGCTGGGCCTTCGCCGCGTGCCCGGCGGCCGGGCCTTCGCCGCCGCCGGCCGTGTTTCGTGTGCCTGGGTCGCGTAGGCACCGAGCTGCGCGACGAGGTGCTCGAAGACGAGGCGGACGCGGCGCACGGCGCGCAGATCCTCGTGCATGACGACCCAGACGTCCAGGTGGAAGGTGAGCGCGGGCAGCACGCGCACGAGCGGCACCGGCCGCCGGCTGAGCGGGAGCTGGCACACCCCGATGCCGAGGCCGGCGCGCACCGCGGCGAGCTTCGCGATGTCGCTGTCGCTGCGGAACGCATAATCGCGCGGCGTGGTGACGAGCCCGGCGGCGGCGAGCCCGTCGATGATGGCGCGGGAGCGGTCGGCGCCGATGAGGGCGTGGTCCGGCACGAGCCCCGCGAGCGACGTCGGGGCAGCGCGCGCGGCGAGGTACGCCTTGGTGGCGAAGAGGCCGAGCTCGACGCGCCCGGCGCAGCGCCTCACCAGGCCGGCCTGCGTCGGCTCCGCCATGCGCACGGCGACATCGGCGTCGCGGCGCAGGAGATCCTCGGTGCGATTCGTGGCGACGAGCTCGATCTGAAGGCGGGGATGAGCGACGCGGAGCGCGGCGAGCATCGGGGGAAGCACCTCGGCGCCGACGACCTCGCTGCACGTGACGCGCACGGTGCCGCGGTCGGCGTCGGTGGGGCTCGACACGGCGCGCACGAGGGCGCGCGCGCTCGCGGCGATGGACTCGGCGTAGGGCAGCGTGGCGAGCGCGAGCTCGGTCGGCACCAGGCCGTTCGGCGCGCGGGTGAAGAGCACGACGCCGAGCTGCGCCTCGAGCTGCTCGATCTGGCGGCGCACGGTGGGCTGCGCGACGTCGAGGGCGCGCGCGGCGGCGGAGAGGCTGCCGGTGCGCATGACGGCGAGGAAGGCGCCGTACAGGTCCCACGAGGGCTCGGCTGGGCTCATCAAAAGATGATGAGCGGATGGACGCATTTGTACAATGTTCATGAGCACCCGCGGCGACCATGCTCTCCACGTCGCCGGCACCCGCGCCGGTACGCACGACGAGGAGAACGACCATGACCACCGCCGCGACGCTCCCTGCGCTCGACCTTGCTCCCTCCACCCGCCGCCCCGCGCCGCAGCCCGCCTGCGAGGTCTCGGCGGGCGGGGCCAAGGGCATGCCGCGCGCGCTCCTGCGCCTCGAGGGCGCGCTCGTGCTCGGAGCATCGCTGCTCGCCTACGCGCACCTGGGCGGGAGCTGGGGATGGTTCGCGGCGCTGTTCTTCCTGCCCGACCTGTCGCTGCTCGGCTACCTCGCGGGCCCGCGAGCGGGCGCGGTGGCCTACAACGCGGGGCACAGCCATCTGGCTCCGGCGCTGCTCGCGGGCGCGTCGGTCGCGCTCGGCTCGCCGGCGCTGCTGCTCGGCGCGGCGATCTGGGTCGGGCACATCGGCTTCGATCGGATGCTGGGCTATGGGCTCAAGTACGGGACGGCGTTCGGCGACACGCACCTCGGCCGCGTGGGCTCGAAGCGCGCGGCGTGAGCGGCGTGCGCTGCCTGGAGCGATGCTCTCGCGCTCTCTCAAGCAACGATGGTTTCAACGGTCGCGAGGCCGACGCACGACGCCGAGCGCCGAACCACAGGTCTGAGCGCGCTGAGTTGCTCTCACCAGGTGATCAACGGAGAACGATGCACCCAGGTGTCGTCGCGCACCTGGTCCAAGACGAAGCTCGCGACATCTCCTCGCGATATGGTTCCGCCGTGGAAGCTGGAGAGATCCGTGAGCGCGCGGATCGTGTTGCGGCTTTGCTTGTCGTTGAGGACGGAAGGGCGAACGAGAACCCAGTCGAGCCCGCTGTCTCTGACGAGAGTCTCCTGCCGGTCCTTGTCGGCGTACACCTTGCGCAAGAGGAGCGGGAAAATCAGCTTGTCGAAGAGAAAGCCGCCGTGCCCAGCGCTGTCTCCGGCGCCAATCCCTGTGATGCAGACCAGGCGTGAGACTTGCTCGCTCTTCATGGCGCTCACGAGCGCGCGCGTCGCGGACGACAGGAGGGTCACCTCGCGGAATGGGCTAGCGGGCGTGCCGAGCGCGCTGACCACGGCGTCCCGGCCTTTGAGCGCTTGGCGCAGGACCCTCTCGTCGCGGGCGTCTCCGACGATGAGCTTCGCCCCCTTGAGGTCACTCGCCTTCTCGGCAGAACGCACCAGCACGGTGACATCGTACCCTCGCGCCACGGCCTGGCCGACGATCAGGCGGCCGGTGGCGCCGGTCGCTCCCAGGACCAGTATCTTCGGCTCGGCAGTCCGGGTGTCGTCGGTCACGGAGTCTTGCATGGTAGCTACCTCGGAGAGCGGGACGCCTCCTGAGAGGCAGCCCCGTCGTTCATGTCCCTCGCGGCGATCAGAGCCGGCCCTCCGCGAGCAGCTCGCGGGTGCGCTTCAGCGTCGACAGCAAGGCGGTCTTGTAGCCCTTATCGCCGTTCATCCACGCCTGCTCGGCCTGCTCCTCGGGGCCGTTCGGCGCTTTGCCGCGCAGGCCGAGGTAGCAGTAGAAGCGGAGCTGGAGCGCGCCGTCGGCGTCCTCGAACAGCTCGTTGATGATCGCGCCCTCGCGGGGACCGGTGGCCTGGAAGAAAGTGACCTTGCTCTGCGGCTCGAACGTGATGATCTCGCGGAGGTCGTCGCCCGCGATCGTGGCTTCACGCACGATGTGAGAACCGCTCTCCTCGACGACGTCGCAACGGGTGCAGAGGCCGGGCGGGAGGAACAGGCGGGCGTCGCGGGCCTTGAGGACCAGGCCCTCCCATGCCTGCGCGCGGGTCAGCTCGGTCTCGCCTTCCGGGTTCACCGGGACGGTGGCGGTCGAATAGATCATGATGATGTTCCTTGTCGTGAGCGTTGAGGTTCGCTCGGCCGTCAGGCCGAGGTCGCGATCTCGGCGGCGAAATCGCGGTAGGAGCGCAGGGGGCGTCCCAGGAGCGTGGTGAGACGTGCCACATCGCCGACCTCGGGGACCATGCCCTCGCTGAGGAAGCGCTCGCTCATCAGGCGCATGTCGAAGGCCATCCAGCTCGGCATGAGCTGCCGGAGGTTCCGCTCGAACCCGGCGGTGTCATCGCCAGGATAGGCGATCGGGCGCCCCAGGACCTCCGTCCAGATGGCCGCGGCATCCGCGCCGGTCAGCGTGTCGGGACCGACGAGGTTGATCCGGTCGAGGGGAAGCGGGGCGGCGGCCTGCTCGCGGCGGATCAGCTCGATGGCCGCGATCTCGCCGATGTCGCGCGCGTCGACCATGGCGAGCCCCTTGCCGCCGATCGGCATCGGGTAGACGCCGTATCCGGTCACCACGTCCTTGATCGTGAGATCGTTGTTCATGAAGTACGCGGGACGCAGGATGGTGGCGCGGAGGCCCATCTGCTCGATCATGCGCTCGACGGCGAACTTGCCCGCGAAGTGCGGCACGTTCACGTAGCGGTCGCTGTGGATCACCGACAGGTACACGATCCGCTCGACGCCGGCCTCGCGGGCGACGTTGAGGGCGATCAGGGCCTGGGTGAGCTCGTCAGGCACCACGGCGTTGAGCAGGAAGAGCGTGGAGACGCCCGAGAAGGCGCTCCGCAGCGAGTCGACGTCGAGCAGGTCGCCCTGCGCGACGGCGACGCCCGCCGGGAAGTTCGCTTTGGCGGGATCGCGGACGAGCGCGCGCACGTCGGCGCCGCGCTTCGCGAGCTGTTCGACGACTTGGCGGCCGACTGTGCCGGTCGCGCCGGTAATGAGGATGGTCATGGGGATCGCTCCGCTTGGGTCGAAAGACACCCTGTAAATTAGTGGTTCACATTCGTGCCGATAGACGTTAACTTGGGACAGACCGTCTCGCTGGTGGAACGCATGGATCTGCTTGCTCTCGCCGATTTCAGCCTCGTCGCCCGGCACGGAGGCTTCGGACGAGCCGCACGCGCCGCGGGGCGCCCGAAGGCGACCCTGTCCCGCCGGGTCGCGGAGCTGGAGGCCGCCCTCGACCTGCGTCTCTTCGAGCGCGGGGGGCGCACACTGAAGCTCACCGAGGAAGGACGGGCGCTCTTCGAGCGAACGGGGGCATTGCTCACCGAGCTCGACGAGACTGCGGCGGCGATCGCCTCGGGTGGGGGCCGGCCGCGAGGCAAGCTGCGAATCAGCGCGCCTTTGCTCTTCTCGCAGATCGCGATGGGTAAGATTGCGGCCGGGTTCGCGCTGAAATATCCGGAGGTCCGGCTCGAGGTCACGACGGAAGATCGGACCGTCGACATGGTAGAGGAAGGTTATGACCTGGTAATCCGGGTCAATCCGGATCCGGATGAGAGCCTTGTCGGACGAATCTTGCTGCGCGATCGGCTGGTCGTCGTCGCGAGCCCGGGCCTCGCTCGACCGGCGGACAACCTCGCTGTTCCGGCTGTCGTGCGGGGGGCAGGCGACCGGACTGCAGCCTGGGATGTCACGGCGCCAGCTGGAAGGACCCGCATCGTGGTCGATCCAGTCCTGCGCCTGTCGTCGCTCATCATGGTCCGCGATGCTGTCCGAGCGGGCGTCGGCGCCGGACGCCTCCCCATTTCACTCGTAAGTCACGATCTGGCCGCTGGAGCTCTGGTGCATTGGGGCGATGTGGACGGCCCAGACATCGCCCTGTGGACGCTCTATCCGTCCCGGCGGCTGCTGAGCGCTCGTGTCTCCGCCTTCCTCGACCATTTGAAGGAAGCCTTTCCCATGGGAAAGCCTGACGAGCTGGCGGCCTTTATCGGGGCATGAGGCGGCTAATCCCGCCGCGGGCGAGGCGTCATGTGCGGCGGGCGATCGGGACCTCGTAGGCGAACGATCCGCGCTCATCGAGGTGGTAGGCGGAGACGTCACGGTCGATCCGCCGCCCGCCGGCGCTCGTGAACATGCGCCGGGGAAAGACGCGCACGCGGGCCTGCGCGGCGCCGGGGAGCAGCTCGAAGCGGCCGGCGCTGAAGCCGTGGAGGCGGGTCACGGCTCGGCCGCCGGGGCCGTCGTGCTCCTCGAGACCGAAGAGGGAGGCGCCCTGCAGGGCGTGACGCGCCTGGCCGCCGCCGTGGGCGGTGGAGGTGGCGGTGCCCTCGTGCATGTGGCCGAAGATGTGGGCGGCGAAGCGAATCGAACGCTCATCCAGACGGCGCTCGAGGTCGCCTGCGAGACCGCGGCGGGTGGTGGAGGCGTACGGGCGGCTGCTCGCCGGGGAGGTGGCGCCGGCGGAGGTCGCGCGCGGGCTGCGGGGCGAGGGGAGCTACCGCGTGGTGCGGGGGGGTCGCTGCGCCGCCCTCGCGCGCGACAGGATCCAACCATACTTTGCGCCCCCCGCGTTCATGAACGCCTCCACCCGCTCCCCGCTGATAGGAAACGAAAAAACGGGCTCGATCGGGCCTCCCGCTGCTCGTGCCTCAGCATGACGACCCTGGTCTCGAACAGCGCTGAAGCGGTGCCTCGGAGAGAAATGTTAGCGTTAACAAATCGAATGTCAATTCGGAACGGCCGCCGGCGACCGCCCTCACGCCCCGATGGCAGACAGGTCACCTCCCGGCGCGTCGCGTTAATTTTTGGTGCGCCGCGTCAGGATGGCGCGAGCATCGGGCCGCGGTCACGCAGGCATTGCAGCGCCGCCACCGCCGGCGCGCGGCGGCGCGACCTCGTGCTGGCGATGCGGTCGCCACGCGCCGCGTCGCGCGCCAGCCGCCGATGCGCTGATCGGCTTCGAGCTCGTCGACGGGGCCGGCGACGAGCGCGGCAAGGCGCCCGCCCCTCTTGCCGCGGCGCTGCGGAGGAGCCCGCCAGCCTCGTGAACCCTCGGGATCGAGATACTTACAAACCTGTCGATTGGAATTGACAGCGGTAATGTTAACGTTAACATTGTCGTCCACGGGTGTCCTTGTTGCTGCGCATTGCTCGGGTCGCCACGCGTACCGAGGCCTTCGTCGTCTGATCGATTTTTTTTTTCGCATCGGCTCTGCTCGCTCGGTCGTCGCGGAAGCGATCGCTGAACGATGGGGATGGGCATCGGGCCGAGGGGGCTCCACCAGAGAACACGGCATACCGCGCTCGTTCGGCGGCTGTCGTGAAATATCGATTGCTGTTCACCGGAGATGATTCCTTCAAAGATGCGGCGGTGCTGGCCTCGTGGCCGGGTCACAACGCCTCGCGGTGTCTGTCTCGTTCGGCGCGATGACGGGGCACCTGATCCATCGGTTTTCTCTGCCCCCGCTCCTGGTGACGCTCGCGGGCATGTTCTTCGCCCGCGGCGCGGCGTTCCTCGTCAGCATGCAGCCCATCGGCATCGATCACATGGTCGATTTGCCAACGTCGAAGAGCGGTCTGGGCAGTGCTTGAGCGCGATGGCGCGACGGTCGACAAGTGAATAGAGAGGAGGCCTCGTCGCTGTTTGGCGCGGCGTAGTCTCGTCTCGAATTTCCTAGATACAACGCATTCGAGATCTGAAGGGAACTGTCATGAGTAAGAGAATCCTGCAGTCCCGGCGCTCGCTCTCGGGCGCCGCCGCGTTGGCTGTTTCGCTTCTGCTCGGAGCCCTCGCTCCAGGGGCGGCGTCCGCCGCTGACCCCGTCGAGAAGCTGCAGGAGTTCGCGCTGGACGAGGTGAGCGTGACCGACGCGTACTACCAGAACATCTCTTCGAAAGAGATCGCGTACATCATGAGCCTCGATCCCAACCGACTTCTGGCGGGCTTCAAGGCGGTGTCGCAAGGAAAGGACCCTGGGAATTCGCCGGGCCTCAATCTCTACGGTGGGTGGGAGGGCGGCTGGAGCCTTCTGCGCGGGCACACGATAGGCCACTATCTGTCCGCCATGGCGCGAGCGTACAAACAACTCAGTAGCTCCGACGCGGGGCAGAGCGCCGCCATCGCGCAGAAGATCGACTACACGATCGGCCAGTTGAAATCATTCCAAGACGCGAGTCCCAAAGGATACCTGTTCGCGTCGCCGGAGACGCATTTCGACGTCATCGAGGGGAAGGCCAGCGGCTCCAGCTGGGCGCCATGGTACACGATGCACAAGATCATCGCAGGCCTCATCGACGTCTACGAGTTCGAAGGAAATGCAACGGCCCTCGAGATCGCGAGCAGGTTGGGGGACTGGGCCTACAATCGCAGCTCAACCTGGAATGCGGACCTTCGAAGGAAGGTCCTGGGCGTTGAGTACGGCGGCATGAACGACTGCCTGTACGATCTGTACAGGCTGACGAACAAGGCCAATCACCTGGCGGCAGCCCACATTTTCGACGAGGACTCGCTCTTCACTCCGATTTCTCAAGGCAACAACGTCCTGCCAGGCAAGCATGCCAATACGCAAATCCCCAAGTTCATCGGCGCCCTGAACCGCTATCGGACGCTGGGCCAAACGGAGAACTTCTACTACACCGCGGCAGAAAAGTTCTGGACCATCGTGTTGAGGGATCACACGTATGTCACCGGTGGGAATAGCCAGCTCGAGCATTTTCACGAGCCCAGACAGCTGGACGCGCAAAGGGACAACGTGAACAACGAGACGTGCAACTCGTACAACATGCTGAAGCTGTCGAGGGGGCTCTTCAAAGCCACGGGGGACGTCAAGTATGCCGACTACTACGAGCAGACCCATATCAACGAGATCATGTCTGCCGTCAATCCGACGAACGGAATGACGACCTACTTCAAACCGATGGGGACAGGGTACTTCAAGCTGTTCGGCAAACCGGAGGACACTTTCTGGTGTTGCAACGGAACCGGCATGGAGAACTACACCAAGCTCAATGACAGCTTGTACTTCCATGACGACACGGATCTGTACGTCAACATGTTCCTCAGCTCGACGTTGAATTGGTCCGCGCGGGGGCTGTCGTTGAAGCAGACCTCCAATTTTCCTGTTTCCGACAAGGCGCTTTTCGAGATTGCCGCTGCCCCGGCCGATGCGGTCACGATCAACTTCAGAAAGCCCTCCTGGGTTGCTCGGTGTCAGCCCGTGACGATCACGGTCAACGGTCAGGCATGCGACGCAACGGAGGCGAACGGCTATCTTACGGTAAATCGCGCCTGGAAGCCCGGAGACAAGGTGGAGCTCACGCTGCCGATGGAGGTGAAGGTGTCGAGACTTCCCGACAACCCCAATGCGGTGGCGTTCGTCTACGGACCGGTCGTCTTGAGCGCTGGTCTCGGGACGGAGAGGATGCTGTCGGAGCCCCAGTGGGCATCCGAGAAGGCTACTATCCCCCCTGGTGTCGTCATCAAAGACACCATCGGCATCAACAACGGTATCACGATCAACGAGTGGATCGCCGACATCGAGAACAACCTGGTTCAAACCCCGGGTACGGTGGAATTCACGCTGCGGAACACGGACTCCAATAACACGTTGAAGTTCACTCCGCACTATCAGCGATACGAAGATAGGTACGGCATCTACTTCCGTCTCACTGGGACGTCGGGTGAAAACATCCCAGACGACGGCGTGTGCTCGCCCCCTCCTGGAACTGGCAAGCTGTGCGATAGCGTCTCGTCTTCGGAAAGCGGCGGAACGACTGGCAGCGGATCGGCTGACAGCGGATCGACAGGCAGCGGATCGACAGGCAGCGGATCGACAGGCAGCGGGTCGACTGGTAGCGGGTCGCCTGGCAACGGATCCACTGGCGGCGCGTCCGAGGGCGGCTCCGGTGGCTCGGGGGGCGCGGATGATGGCACCACGGACCAGGGCAGTGCGGGTTGCTCCTGCACGCTCAGTCGTGCTTCGTCGGAACGCTGGCCATTCGCCGCGCTGTTCGGCCTTGGCCTGGTCGCGTGGCGCCGGGGGAGACGTCGTGAGGCTCCACAGGGGTCGCGGACCTTCGGTGCGCGATAAGCCTCCACATCTGCCTGCGCCCGAGTAACTTTTCGCCGCTCGGGAAGCATGAACATGGTTCGACGCTCGACCAGCTCATTTGTACAGAGGTGGCGAGTGTCGTTTGGAAGCGCGGCGTCGACGCCGTCCTCGCCCGAGATCCTCTTGCCCTCCTGGTCCCCGCTGTTGCCGCCCTTGCCCGGCGGCAACAGCGTGAAGGGCGTCATGCGCGGCGGGCGGTCGGGACCTCGTAGGCGAACGAGCCGCGCTCATCGAGGTGGTAGGCGGAGACGTCACGGTCGATCCTGCGCCCGCTGGCGCTCGTGAACATGCGCCGGGGAAAGACGCGCACGCGGGCCTGCGCCGCGCCGGGGAGCAGCTCGAAGCGGCCGGCGCTGAAGCCATGGAGGCGGGTCACGCCGCGGCCGCCGGGGCCGTCGTGCTCCTCGAGACCGAAGAGGGAAGCGCCCTGCAGGGCGTGACGCGCGTGGCCGCCGCCGTGGGCGGTCGAGGTGGCGGTGCCCTCGTGCATGTGGCCGAAGAAGTGGGCGGCGAAGCGACCGGCCGGATCGACCTCCTGGCGGAACTCCTGGCGTGCCTGCGGGTGGAGCCACTCGGGCGGGTGGTGGGTGAGCAGCAGGTTGATGTGGTGGCGCTGCAACCACTCGGGGGCGTACTCGTCGCAGACGGCGTGGAGCTGGCGCGGGTCCACGGCGAAGCGCTCCTGGTAGTCGCCGCCGGTGAGCTGCAGGAAGGCCGAGTTGAGGCCGGTGACGCCGAGCTCGAGGCCGTGGAGCGACAGCGAGTACGCGCTGTCGCCCGGCAGGAGGCCGAGCCTCCGGCGGTCGCGAACGTGCCACCGGCAGGAATCGACCCACGTGGTGTAGGGCCTGAAGATCTGCGCGAGGCGCTCGCGGTAGCCGAGGGAGTCCTGCGCGTCGAACACGTGGTCGCGCAGGCGCGCGTTGGCGTGCCACTGCGAGAGGGCGAGCACGTACGGATCGAGGTCCCTGGGGCGCTCATAACGATGGCACCGCCGCGTTGACGCCGTCGAGCGCGGCGACCAGCAGGTTCGCGTTGTTGCCGATCAGGCCGGTGGCGAAGCGATTGTTCACGTCGCGGCCGTCGACGTGGTCGGCGTTGAAGAGCTGGAGCAGCCGCCGGAGGCCGGCCTCGTCGAACTGCCCGAGGGAGCCCTCGATCAGCGTGCGCGCTCGCGCGAGCGCGTCCTCCCGCCGGGCGATGCGCTCCGGGTGCAGCCGGGCCCGCGTCTGGCGCAGCACCTGCTGACGATCGAGCATAGGCGGCGACTATACCCCGGCGCGGCTCCCGTCGGCGCGCCTCGCGCGCACGGGCGTCGCCCTGGCCGGGCGAGGCCACCTGAGGGGTCGCTCTCGGGAGAGGGCCATCGAGGTGGGGCAGCCCGTGCTCGTCGCGGGCACCGCCGGCGTCTCGAGCGCCCTTGGGGCGTAACGGCGCTGCGCCTCGATCACGGATTGGGCACCATGGCGACCGTGTGCAGGTCATCTCGCGGCACGTGACATCCCAATGGCTGCCTCGTGGTGCCGAGCAGGATAGAAAACGCGGAGATCCTCCGACGCTGCGCGCGACGGATGTTGCAGAGCGCAACGTATCATGTCGCACGCTGCGACACGGCGTCGAGCCCGAGCCCTGCCGCTGCCGAGGATCCGCGGCGGCGCGGTCGTTGCGTGGTCGAGCGCGGGGGGGATGCGCATGGCCTCAGGGTTTCGTGGGAAAGAAGAGAAGGCCCAGTCGACCGCGCCGACGCCGAGGCGCGGCGAGGGGGGCGCGCACCAGCTCTTCGGGCGCAGGCCCCGCCTGGCATCGGGCGAGGAGAGGGACTCCTCTGTCTCGGGGCGGATGACCGCCAAGGAGGCCGCAGGCATCGCGCTGCAGCGGCGAACGGCGCGAGAGGTGGCGCAACTCGCCGCCGGCGGCGCGGCGCCGAGGCGTGTCGAGGCGGCTCCGGCGCCGAACCGCACCGGGCTGCCCGACCCGCTCAAGGCCGGTATCGAGCACCTCTCCGGTCTGCCGATGGATGACGTCCGGGTCCACTACAACTCCACGAGCCCCGCGGAGCTGGATGCGCTCGCGTACACCCTGGGGCCGGAGATCCACGTGGCCCCCGGGCAGGAGCGGCACGTGCCGCACGAGGCGTGGCACGTGGTGCAGCAGAAGCAGGGGCGCGTGCGGGCGACGACGCAGCTCATGGGGCGCGGGGTCAATGACCAGCCGGCCCTGGAGGCCGAGGCAGATAGGCTGGGGGCGCTGGCAGCGCGGGGAGAGGCCGCCAGTCCGTGGGAGGCGGCTGCGTGGGGTCACGCCGGCGGGAGCATCGCGGGCCCCATCCAGCGAAAGCCGCAAGGCACTTATGCCAGCGCGACCCCGACCGCCGACGGCACCCACTGGGACACCAAAAAGACTACCGCACATAACGCTGCGACCGTCCCCGAGCGGGTCATCGCGGTGATGCGGAATCCGAGCGACGGCGGGACACCGAGCGTCGATCCACCCGGCTGGAATTGGCTGAAGAGAAAGTTCGGCAAGCTGAAAGGTCAATGGGTTCGCTTCCACATCATCAACGCCAAGCTCGGGGGTCCCGGCAACGATCGCTTGAACCTGGTACCGACCACCCAGACCTTGAACCTGAACGCAGGATGGCGCGGCTTGGAGGACGCCGCAAAGCACAGCGCCTCGAACGGCATCTGGACCTATGTCGACGTGCACCTCACCTACGACACCACGTACCCTGACGGTATCCCCAAGACCATCAAGGCCGAGCGGGGGGAATGGTCCAATAACACCTGGACCTCGCTTGGCGGCACCGTCACCCTGCAGCAGGCCGACCCGAACCAGGCTGCCGGCGGTGATTATCTTCCCGCGACGCAAATCACCCAGGGAATGCTCGTTGCGTGGGGTGTGCCTCCCACGTTGGCTCGCACAGCAAAGGAGCTGATCGACAAGCAGTACGCAGACCAGGATGCGTTCGACGAGGCGTGGTCCGAGGCTGAGCTCGACGAATATAGCGGCGCGTTCAATCGCATGTACGTGGACGAAGACGACGTTGCGCCCGGCCCCTACCCGGTGGTCGTGAGAACCGCGTGAGCGCCGGACGCCGGTCGAGGTGGCGAGTGCTCAGGGGAGGCGTGCGCGCGACGCGACCCAGCGCGCGATCTGGTCGCCGAGGATCGGCAGGGTGACCGCGCCCGCCCCGAGCAGCGCGTCGTGGAACCCCTTGATGTCGAACCGGGGCCCGAGCTTGCGCTCGGCGTCCTCGCGCAGCCGCTGGATCTCGAGCTGGCCGACCTTGTACGCGAGCGCCTGCGCGGGCCAGCCGATGTAGCGATCGACCTCGTTCACGACGACGCCCTCGTCGACGATCGTGTTCGCCATCATGTAGGTCACGGCCTGCGCGCGGCTCCAGCCCTTCGCGTGGATGCCCGTGTCGACCACGAGCCGGCACGCGCGCCAGGCGTCGGCGCTCAGCATCCCGAGCCGATCGAGATCGCTGGAGTAGAGCCCCATCTCGTCCGCCAGCCGCTCGCTGTAGAGCCCCCAGCCCTCCGTGAACGCCATGACGTTCGCGTGCTTGCGAAACGTGGGCACCTCGCCGAGCTCTTGCGCCAGCGCGACCTGGATGTGGTGGCCAGGGATCGCCTCGTGGAACGCGACGACCTCGGACTCGAAGCGACGGCGCGTCTCGGGGGCATACGTGTTGACGTAGTACGTCCCGGGGCGGCTCCCGTCCTGCGCGGGATCGCGGTAGAGGGCGGGCGGGGAGTGCTTCTCCTCGAACGCCTCCATGCGCCTCACGTCGAGCGGGGTCCGGGGCAGCGCGCCGATCCAGGCAGGGATCGCGGCCCTGGCCCGCGCGACCGCCGCCGACGCCGCCGCCTCGACCTCGTCGCGCGTGGAGAAGGTGAGCGCCTTGTCCTCGCGGAGGCGGCGCTGGATCTCCGCGAAATCGGAGGTGCCGAGCGCCTTCGCGCCGAGCGCCTTCATCTCGTCCCGGATGCGCGCGACCTGCTCGAGGCCGATCGCGTGGACCTCGTCCGCCGAGAGCGCGAGCGATGTGCTCGCCTTGATGAGGCGCGCGTAGCACGCCTCGCCGCCGGGCACGTGGGACAGGCCCGCGCGCGCGTCGTCCCTGGCGCGCGGCAGGATCTCGCGGGCGAGCGCCTCCCGGTAGCGCGAGAAGGCCGGGCGGGCGCCGCCCTCGACCGCCTGCTCCACCGCCGCCGCGAACGATCTCTGCTCCGCGTCCGGCCAGTCGGGGTGCGCGGCGTCGCGGGGGCTCATGAGCGCCCACGCGCCGGAGGGCTTCGCGAGCAGCTCGTCGAGCTGGGCGATCACGCGCTCCACCGTGGCGCGCGGGGCCACCTTGCCCTGCTGGAGCGCTCGCCGGAGCCGGTCGGTGCGCGCGTCCATGTGCGCGCCGATCTCGCTCCAGCGCGCGACGAGGGCGCGGCCCTCCTCCACCGTGCGCACCGTCTGGACCCGCGCGAGCTGGAAGAGCTCGACCTGAGGTCCCCCGAGCTGGTCGACCGCCCACGCCGAGAGGTCACACTCGCGCCGTGCGAGGTCGCTCTCGATCTCATGCACCAGCATCCCGTGCGTGACGCGATCGGGGAGCGCGAGGGACGCCGGGTCGATCGCGCACACCCGCCCGAGCAGCGCCTCGAGGCGCGCGATCTCGCGCGCGCGGCCGGCCTCGGTGACGTCGGGGAGGCGATCGTCGTGGCTGTGGAAGCCGAGGAACGTCGCCTCGACGGGCTCGGCCGCGAGCCGGCCGTCCCAGTGCTCGCCGGCGAGCGCCGCGAGCTGCGCCGCCGCGGCGGCGCAGCTTTCGGCTCCGGTGCGCCCTGGCGTCGCCGGCGACGGGGGCGGGCTGCACGCGAGCGGGCTCAGGGCGAAGAGCGCCAGCGACAGCAGCACGGTCCGTGATGAATGGAACAACAAGGAGCCCTCCGGCGCGGGTGCGATGATGCCTTTTCCCGTCAGGGCGCGCGCACGATTGCCTGGGGAATGCCAGTTATCTCGGGGGGTCCGTCACTCGATCGCAGCCGGGTCGTGGCGGCGCTCCCTGCGGCGCATCGCGCCTCCGTACCAGCCGGGGGCCTGTGCCGCAACGCCGCCGGCCCCGAGGGGGTAAGCTCGCCCGTCGCACGACCGGACCCGGACGCCTGGCGCGGGCGCGCCGGACGCGGGAAACTCGCCCGTCCGACCGGGCAGGGCAGACCGCGGTGGCTCTGCGCGCCCGAGTCGCCTGGAGCCGTCGATTGAAGTTCCTCACCCCCGTCGTCCTGTTCTGGGTGGCCTCCCTCCTGGCCTGGCTCCTCGTCGCCGTGGCGGCGCGGCGCCGTCGCGGCCGGCTCTACGCCCGGTTCGTCGGCGTGCTGCTCGGCATCCACACGCTGATCTCGTGCGCGCTCTTCCGCCACGTCGGCCCGCTCGCGCCGGCGTTCGCGTACCTCCAGGGCGCGGTTTACCTGCATTTCCTCCTGCTCTCGCGCCCGCGGATGCGCCCGCTCGCCTACCGGGCGCTCGTGAGCATCCCGGCGTCCTACTTCGTGGCGGCGATCTTCCTGTCGTTCCCGTGGGCCATCGCGAGCGGCCTCGGGGCGACGCCGTACGGCCTCTGGGCGCCCTTCGCCCTCGCCGGCGTCGGCATCCTCCAGTCGCTCACCGCCCGCCGCGAGGAGGTCGAGCTCGTGGTCGACCGCGCGCGCGTCGAGGGGCTGAAGCGCCACCCGCTCTCGCGCGAGGGCGCGCCCTCCGCGCGCCGCCCGCTCCGCATCGTCCAGATCACCGACCCTCACCTCGGTCCGTTCATGTCCGTCGCGCGGCTCCGCGGCATCTGCGAGCGCGCGGTCGCCCGCGATCCGGATCTCGTCGTGCTCACCGGCGACTTCCTAACCATGGAGTCGCAGGACACCGCGGAGCACCTCGCCGAGGCGCTGTCCCCGCTCCGCGCCCTGGAGGGCCGCGTGTTCGCGTGCCACGGCAACCACGATCACGAGTCGCCCCGCCTCGTCGCGACCGCGCTCGCCCGGGCCGGGGTGCGCCTGCTCGTCGACGAGGCGGCGCTCGTCGAGACGGCCGCGGGGCCGGTCCAGGTGCTCGGGATGGACTTCCACTACCGCGATCGCGCGGAGCGCATGGCCGAGGTCTGCGCCCGGCACCCGCGCGCGCCCGGGGCGCTCCGGCTCGTCCTGCTCCACGACCCGGGCGCGTTCCGCCTCCTCGGCGAGGGCGAGGGCGATCTCGTGCTCTCCGGCCACACCCACGGCGGGCAGCTCGGCCTGGTCAGCCTCGGCGGCTCCTGGACGGCCCTACGGCTCTTCGTGAACATGCCCGATCACGGCCTCTGGGCCCGCGGCCCGGACCGGCTCTACGTGCACCGCGGGACAGGGCACTACGGCTTCCCCCTCCGGCTCGGCGTCCCCGCCGAGGAGAGCGTGCTCAAGGTGCACCTCGCCGGCGACGGCGCGTGACAGGCGCGCTCCCGCCCGCGGGGCCGGCGCCGGCTCCCCCGCGCCCCGAGGGGGCGCGTTCCAGATTGGATGCTTCGCGGAGGAGGCCCGATGCGCCGAGGCGGCGCGGCGATCGACTCCGCGCCTCGCGCGGCGACCGCGGAGCGCGCGGGCGGCCGATCAGGCCTTTTCGAGGAACTTGCGCACCTGGGACTCGATGGCGCTGCCGGGGACGATGAACGGCTTGTCCGTGATGTCGACCGAGAAGCTCTGGGCGGCGATGGCATAGGATCCCTTCACCGTCCCCGCCGGCGTGGGCACCGAGAACGTGCCGTTGCCCTCGTTGCCGTTGAACTGGCCACCGGCCTTCTCGATCGCTGTCTTGGCCTTCGCGACGATCTCTTGAGCGGAACCGGGGAAGGGGACTGAGAAGCTGTGCTTTGCCATGTCGTCTCCTCGTTTAGGGTGCTCGGTCGCGATCCGGACGCGACGAGGCGCCGCAGAGCCTAGAGCACCGATCAGGTTGATTTTGTGACAATCCCCGGCGCTTCGATGGAAGGCTCGACCGTCTCGCCGGGCCATGATCTCGTCCGCGGCCGGAGGTTCACGGATGGAACGATGGTCGCCGCCGGTGGAGCTGTCGCGGCAGGAGCAGTCGCTGATGAAGCGGCTGACACGCGTGAGAGCCCTGTTCGGCTTTCTCAGGCTGCACCGGCACGAGCTGTTTGATGAGACGTTCCAGGAGCAGCTGGAGGGCATGTACCGGATGACGGGGGCAGGCGAGCCGCCGCATCCGCCGGCGCTGATGTGCATGGTCACGCTGCTCCAGGGCTACGTCGGCGCATCCGATGCCGAGGCGGTGGAGCTGTCCGTCGTCGACCTGCGCTGGCAGATGGTGCTCGGCTGTCTGGGTGCGGCCACGCCTCCGTTCTCGCAGGGCGCGCTGCAGGCGTTCCGGGAGCGGATGGTAGCGCACGAGATGGACCGAGTGCTGCTGGAGCGGACCGTGGCGCTCGTTCGGTCCGGCGCGATGACGGAGGGCGAGAGGCGTGCGGTGTCCAAAGCGCTGCGCGTGGCCATCGACAGCCGCCCTTTAGCGGGGGCCGGGCGGGTTGAGGACACGATCAACCTGCTCGGCCATGCTGCGCGCAGCATCGTCGGCGTCGTGTCGAAGATCACCGGGCGTCCTGCCGAGGAGATCTGCCGCAAGGCGGGCATCCCGCTGCTTCTGGCGCCCAGCATCAAGGCCGGGCTCGACCTCGACTGGAGCGACCCGAAGCAGAAAGCGGCGGCGGTCCAGATCCTGGAGCGGCAGGTCTCGTCGCTGCAGCAGTGGGTGGACCGGCATCTGGACGACGTCGTCGAGCAGCCACTTCGCACCTATCTTGATGCGCTCACACAGGTTCGAAACCAGGACCTGGAAACAGCCGAGGATGGCACGATTCGCATCCGGCAAGGCGTTGCGCCCGACCGCCGTGTCTCCATTGAGGATGTCGAGATGCGCCACGGCCGCAAAAGCCGCTCGAAGCGGTTCGACGGCTACAAGGAACACATCGCACGCGACCTTGACCTTCCCGTCATCGTCGCCTGCGCCGTCACACCAGCGAATCGGCCTGAAGAAGAGGGCGCCGCGCCGCTCGCCGAGGACGTCCAGCATCAGGGGCTACGTCTGGTCGAGCTTCACATCGATCGCGCCTACGTGAACAGCCCGGTCGTTGACGACGTGCTCCGCGCGGGCGGCCAGGTGTTCTCGAAACCTTGGGGCCAGCGGGCTCGCAGCCCCGGTTTGTTCAGCAAGCGCGACTTCAAGATCGACCTGCGCGCCAAGACGATCACGTGTCCGGCAGGACAGGTCGAGGTATTCGAACCGGGCGACACGGTCGAGTTTGATCCTGAGGAGTGCGGCGCGTGCCCTCTGCGAGCTAAGTGCACCCAGGCCGCTTCCGGACGAGGTCGGACGGTATCGATCGCCAAGGACGAAGCCCTGCAGCGCAAGTTCCGGAAGCTGCAGCAGACCGGGCCGGGGCGCGAGGTGCTCCGGCAGCGGACAGCTGTGGAGCATGCGCTCGCCCACATCGCAGCGCGGAAAGGACACAGCGCGCGCTACATCGGCGCCAGGAGAAACCTGTTCGACCTCCGCCGCGCAGCGGCGATCCAAAACCTCGAAGCGGCCCAGCGGCTGATGCAGGAGGCGGCGTAAACCATTGGAATTAGATGGTTTTCAACATGTTCGGCGCTCTAGTGCGGCCGCGCCGGGGGTACCAGCGCGATCGACCGGCGCCGGAGCACGAGGATGGAGCGCGCGCCGGCCCGGCCTCCGGAGCGCTCGCGACCTCCGGCGCGGCTCCCGTGTGCCTCCAGCGCAGCTCCGTCGTGGTCGAGCCGCGGGGGAGCCGGCCGGGGATCCGCAGGGCGGCGCGGCCCGCCATTTCGACGCGCGGGCGAGGATTGCGCTTGACAAGATGGACGTAATTGCCGCTTTTTAACCGCTGATTGCCCCTATCCGTGAACCGAGGACTTATGAACGACTCCCATCTCAAGCCGTGGATCCTCCGCCGAGCGGGGCGGGCGTCCGCGCTCGTGCTCGGCGCGCTCGCGGCGAGCGCTGGATGCGCGACCGCGCAGGGCCCTTCCGCGGAGGCCCCTTCCGCCGGCGCCGCCCCCGGCGCTGACACGGGCGCCGCGGCGAGCGCCGGGCCCGCGCAGACAAACCTGCTCAAGGCCTCCGACTTCGACGACAACAAGAGCCTGCCCTGGACCACCTCGTTCACCGCGCCGGGCGCGGGCAGCGCCGAGGTGAAGAACGGCGCTTATTGCGTGACGGTGACGAACAAGGGGTCGAACAACTGGGACGCCCAGTTTCGCCACCGGGAGATGGTGATCCAGAAGGGGCACAGCTACACGATCCAGTACAAGGCCTGGGCGTCCGCGCCCACGAAGGCGCGCCCGAAGGTCGGCATGTCGGGGCCGCCTTACGACGAGTACTGGTACGACACCGTCGAGCTCGGGACCGAGCCCAAGACCTTCTCCGGCAAGTTCTCGATGGCGAAGGCCGACGACGCCACGGCGGAGCTCGCCTTCCACATCGGCGGCGCGATGGCCTCGGCCAAGGAGCCGTTCGAGGTCTGCATCGACGACATCCGCCTCGACGACCCGGAGTTCAGGGCCGCTGCGCCCGCGGGCGACGCGGCGGCGGCGGCGCCGAAGGTCGCCGTGAACCAGGTCGGGTATCTGCCGGGCGCGATCAAGATCGCGAGCGTGAGCAACGCGGCGACCGCGCCGCTCGCGTGGGAGCTGCTCGACGGCTCGGGCAAGCCGGTCGCGCACGGCCAGACCAAGGTCTTCGGGAAGGACGCCGCCTCCGGCGATCACGTCCACCTCGTCGATTTCACCGCGCACAAGGCGCCGGGCCAGGGCTACGTGCTCAAGGTCGGCGAGGAGAAGAGCTACCCGTTCGACATCGGCGCCGACATCTACCAGAAGCTCAAGTACGACGCGCTCGCGTATTTCTACCACAACCGGAGCGGCATCGAGATCAAGATGCCTTATGCCGGCAAGCCCGAGCTGGCGCGCCCGGCCGGGCACCTCCAGGACAAGAGCACGCGCTGCCTCAAGGGCAGCGGCTGCGACTATGCGCTCGACGCGTCCCGCGGCTGGTACGACGCCGGCGATCACGGCAAGTACGTCGTCAACGGCGGCATCTCGGTGTGGACGCTGCTCAACTGGTACGAGCGGACGAAGCACCTCGGCAGCTCGAGCGCCGATTTCGGCGACGGCAAGCTGAGCATCCCCGAGGGCAAGAACGGCGTGCCCGACATCCTCGACGAGGCGCGCTGGGAGCTCGAGTTCCTGCTGGGGATGCAGGTGCCCGAAGGCAAGCCGCTCGCCGGCATGGTGCACCACAAGATGCACGACGACGCGTGGACGGGCCTCGGCCTCGCGCCGCACGAGGACAAGATGACGCGCTCGCTCCACAAGCCGAGCACGGCGGCGACGCTCAACGTCGCTGCCGTCGGGGCGCAGTGCGCGCGCGTCTGGAAGACGGTGGACGCGGCGTTCTCGGCGAGGTGCCTCAAGGCCGCCGAGCGCGCGTGGGCGGCGGCGAAGCAGAACCCGGCCGTCTACGCGCCGCCCGGCGGCGACAAGGGCGGCGGGCCGTACGACGACACCGACGTCAAGGACGACTTCTACTGGGCCGCGGCCGAGCTCTTCGTCACCACCGGGAAGCCGGAGTACAAGCAGCACCTCCAGGCCTCGCCGCTCAACGCGCGGTTCCCGACGGAGGTCGACGGGGTGGCCTCGTCGATGAACTGGAAGGTGACGGACGCGCTCGGCCAGATCTCGATGGCGATCGTGCCCGGCAACGTCGACGCGGCGTGGCAGCAGCAGATCCGCGGCCGCATCGCGAAGGCCGCCGACCAGTACCTCGCGGTCGCCGAGAAGGAGGGCTACCGGACGCTCGTCCAGCGGACGCCCGCCGGCAAGTACGAGTGGGGCTCGAACTCCTTCGTGCTCAACAACATGCTCGTGGTCGCGCTCGCCCACGACTTCACCAAGCAGCCCAAGTACCTCGACGGGGTGGCGCTCGGCATGGACTACCTGCTCGGGCGCAACCCGCTCGGGCAGTCGTACGTGACCGGCTACGGCGACAAGCCGCTCGAGAACCCGCACCACCGGTTCTGGGCCCACCAGGCGAACAGCAAGTACCCGAAGGCGCCGCCCGGCGCCGTGTCCGGCGGCCCGAACTCCTCGCTCCAGGACCCCCACGTCCAGAGCGCCGGCCTCAAGGGGTGCGTCGCGCAGCGGTGCTTCGTCGACCACATCGAGGCCTGGAGCGTCAACGAGATCACGATCAACTGGAACGCGCCGTTCGCCTGGGTGACCGCGTTCCTCGACGAGAAGGCCGGGAAGTAGCCGGGGCGGGGGAGCGCGCGGCCCGCGGGCCGGAGGCGAGCGCCCCGGCCCCGCCGCCGCGCCGCGCCGCGTCGCCACGCCGAGGCCGTCCGAGGGCCAGCACCGGACCAGGCCGGTCGCTCCGCCGCGCCTCCAGCGGCCGGGCGTACCACCGTCGTTGACACGCTCGTGTCAAGCGTTACAAGGTCGGAGCCGCCGAGAGAGGCGCGCTGCGGCGCTGCCGCGCGGCGGTGCTGAGAGCCTGAAGAGGCCGGTGAACAGAACAAGCCGGCTGCTCTTCAGGTCGCTCGGTTGCTCTTTCGCGCGCCTTCCCGCTCCGAAACGGGGGCAAACGGGGACCAGACGCGACAGCGTTGACAGGGGAGCGGCCCGGGTATAGGGTGCGCCCTCGCGAATCGGCGAGGCGAGCCGACGAGCCCAGTCCAGCTCTCCCGAGCTGGAGCACAGCTCGTGGGTGGTAACAGGCCTGGCCGTCCCGCCAATCTTCACGAAGAAGGTTGACGGCCTCGCGACGAGACTCTAGATTGAGCTCTCGCGGTTCGGCAGAGCCGGAAGGCAGGAACGCCGCGTCTGGTGGTCTCTGGAGATCCTGGAGCCGCGACCGCTGGCAGCCTTCCAAACTGCTCGACCTGAGCGGTAGGTCTCTCGAAGTCAGCCTCTCTCGAAAGAGAAATCGAAAGAGGGGGTTGACAACCCCGCGAAGGGGCCCTAGAAAGGGCCCCCCGCGCATCGGCGGACGCGGAGAGTCGGCGAGCGAAAGCTCGTGCCTCTCTTGGCCGTTCGATGAACGGATCCTCGTCGAGGTGAACATTGCTGCGGCGCGTCCCGCAAGGGAGGTCGCCGGAGCGATCGGGCTCCTGGTCGAAGATCGGTGTTCGTGTGGAAAGGCAAGCAGCTCGCCCGGCGAGCGAACCTTG
>NZ_CP102233.1:3692500-4325000 GCF_028553905.1 Sorangium sp. So ce836
ATCGCGCCCGGAGCTCGGGTGTGAGCAGCGCAACGCAGCGAGACGAGACGCTTCGAGATTCTAGAGCCCGCATGGCGAACGTCATGCGGGCTTTTCTGCTTTGTTCCATCCCGGGTCCGCGGACTGGAGGTGGTTCTGAGCTGCTCGGCCTGCGGCGAGCGGGCCGGGCTGGAGATGGTTCCGAACCCCCCGGCCCGAGGCGAGGGTGTTCGTCGCGCGGCGACGGGGACCCCGCCGAACTCGCCTGAGACTTTTCTGGAGATGGTTCCGAGTCCCCCCGGCCCGAGGCGAGGGTGTTCGTCGCGCGGCGCGGGGGCCCCGCCGAACTCGCCTGAGACTTTTGTCCTCCGGCGGAGCCGGAGGACAAAAGTCTCAGGCTCAGACATCGGCCCTCCCCGCGCCGCGCGACGAACACCCTCGCCTCGGGCCTACCGCCTTGAGAGGGTCGGGTGTGCCGCCTTGGGAGGGTCGGGTGTGCCGCCCTGGGAGGGGCGGACCTACCGCCTTGGGAGGCTCGGGCCTGCGGAACCGCTGCTCTTGGGCACGTAGATGCGCTCGGGGCGGACGCGGAAGCCGGTCACGGGCCAGAACACCTTCTTGTCCTCGAAGACCTTGCCCTCCTGGCGATAGGCCTGCTGGATCTCCTTCTTGAAGAAGTCGGTATCCGAGAAGATCGCGCCGAACCGCTTCTGCAAGATCGCCTTCTCGATGTCGGCGCGAAGATCGGCGCCCGCGGGGCCGCCTTTGATCCCGAGGATGTCCGCGATCGCCATCTCGTGGGCGTAAGAGCGCTTGCCCGCGAGCGTCGCGAGGTGGCCATGCGCAGGGATGAAGACCTCGCCCTCGACCTGGCGGATCTTGTCGAGCAGGTGCTCTCCCGCCTTTGCATCCAGGGACTTCGGAGCATAACGAGAAGGGTCGTAAGCAAGACAGGCGAACTGGACGGCCGCGAGCACGAGGAGGAACGCCTCGACGCGGTGCCGCCGGGGCTCCGAGAGCTCGGCTGCGGCGACGATCGCAGCGTGGACCCCCAGGCCGAAGAGGATCGCGAGGATCGCGAAGCCCGGCATGATGACGTTGGGCCAGCCGCCCGCATGGAGCCGCCCCGCCCAGGAAGCGCCGAGCATCCCCGCGGCCGCAAAGAGATAGAAGTACCGGCCGCTGCGGAAGGAGAGGGCGAAGGCCGAGCCGTGGGCCGCCGGCTCCGCATCGCGACGAGCGTCGCCAGGTGCCGCCGCGCGCGCGTCGCCCGAGGTGAAGACCCGGCGATCGACCATCACATAAAAGAGCGCGAGGAGGCAGCTCACCGAGAGCGGCCGCATCAGATCCTCGAGCCAGAAATCGACCCACATCCGCTCCACCCAGGGGTGCTGCCGCGGGAGCCAGAAGACGAACCACCAGAACCAGCCGTCGTGGATGCGGTCGAGCACGACGACGCTGCCGACCATCATCGCAGCGCCAGACGCAGCGAAGACGAGGCCGCGCCTCCACTCGGTGAGGACGAGGTACGCCGCGACCGGGACGAAGATGACCGACGCCGACTGCTTGGTGAGCAGGGCCAGCGTGAAGAGCGCCGCGGCGGCCACGGCAGAGCTCGTGGAGCGGCCGAACCGCGCGACGTAGAGCGCCGCGAGCAGCAGCAGCACGAACAGCGAATCGACCCGCGCGATGTCGAAGAAGCCGGCGGAGAGCGGGTACGCGGCAGCGTAGACGCCGGCCGCGAGCAGGGCGACGTGCTTGCCGCCGGTCTCGCGGTGGACGATGCGCGCGATGAGCGCGATCCCCGCGATCGAGGCGAGGTACGAGACAAGCCGCGCCGAGAAGAAGCCGACGCCGAGCACCTTCGAGAACGCGGCCGCAACATAGAAATAGAGCGGCGCGTACAGGAAAGGGACGTACTCGACCGTGGGCTTGACGTAGAGCTTCTGCCCGGCGAGCGCGCGGCGGACCTCGTCCACGAGGCCGCCCTCCATCCACTCGATCTCGAACGGAAAGCGAAGGTGGATGATCCCGAGCACGAGGTAGGTGCCGATCGCACCCGCCGCAGCCAGCGCGACGACCACGCGCAGGAACACGACGGCGAAGCGCGGGAGGCGCTCGAGCCACGGCAGGACGCGCGCACGGAGGCTTTCGGCGCGCGCGCCCCAAGGCGTTGGGGCGGCCAGCGCCGTGGGCGTGCCAGCGCGCTGCGGCTCGTCAGGCGCGGGCTCGGGCGCTACGTCAGGGGAGGTCTGGGTCATCGAGGGGCCGAACGGCTGAAGCAGGGGCGACAGAGGGCCGGCGCGGCCCGCTCGGAGGGCCAGGGCGGCCCGCGCGGCAAGAGATCGCGCGCGAGAAGACCCCAAACGGCAACGGGGTGTCAATGCTCTACCACGCGGCGTGGGCCGCCGCAGATCCAGCGCGGACGAGGGTGGACGCAGGCTCGTTTGCAGGCTGCCAGAGGACTCCCCTCCATCCAGCGCTCCGGTTTCCCGCCGAAAATCCCCGCGATCCAGAGAGCGCGTGTGCGCTCACCCGCCCTCGTCTCCCAGGGCCCGCCCAGGACCGCCGCGCCCGCTGCGCGATGCCTCGGCGCGCGGCGAAGCACGTTACCGACGCTCGGCGAGGGTGTGAGGCACTCTGGAGCCAAGGCGTGGCGGCCCGCCCCACACCGCACGACGCACCCCGCACCAGCGCTCGAAGGGCCCTGCTCGCCCGGTGGCATGCCCGCTGCACCAGGTTCGCCCAGGAGAGCTGAAGCCATGGAAATTCCGGTGAGGAAAGACATGTTCGCCGAGCCTGAAAATAACGGCTGGGTGCGCACCCTGGCCAGGTTGGGATTTGCGGCCAAGGGGCTCGTCTATGTGCTGATCGGCGCCCTCTCGCTCCAGGCAGCCTTCGGCGCCGGCGGGCGCACCGCCGGCGGGCACGAGGCGGTCGGGGTCCTCGGCGAACAGCCGTTCGGGCAAGCGCTGCTGATCGTCGTGGGGATCGGGCTCGTCGGATATGCGCTGTGGCGCGAGGTCCTCGCGCTCAAGGACCCGGGCCACGTGGGCCGCGACGCGAAGGGGAAGGCCGAGCGCGTGGGCTGGGCCGTGAGCGGCGCGATCTCGGCGGGCCTCGCGATCACGGCCTTCCAGCTCGCGCTCGGCCGCGGCGGCGGCGGCGACGGGTCTCGGACCTGGGTCGGCAAGGTGATGGAGCAGCCGTTCGGGGGCGTGCTGGTCGGCATCGCGGGGCTCGTGGTGATCGCCGTCGCCGTCCAGCAGCTCCGCAAGGCGATGAAATCCCGCTTCGCGCGGGACCTCAGCACGCAAGGCATGAGTCCCCCCGAGCGCACGTGGGTCTTCCGCATGGCCCGGGTCGGGCTCGTCTCCCGCGGGGTGGTCTTCGGGATCATCGGCGCGGCGCTGATCAAGGCCGCGATCGCCCATGATCCGGGGCAATCGAAGGGCGTCGGCGAGGCGCTCTCGACCGTGGCCGCGTCGCCCTTCGGGCCCATGCTGCTCGTGCTCGTCGCCGCCGGCCTGTGCGCCTACGGCGTGTACATGTTCTTTTGCACGAAGTACTCGAAGCTGGCACACCCCGCCGCATGACGCGGGCGCGCGGCTCGGCCGGGCTGAACAGGCCCGCTCACGAGCCGGCGCCGCGAGGGAGATCGCGCCATGACCACCGAGGTCTCCAGGCTCTACGTCCTGCTCTGTGGGTACGAGATCCTCGAGAAGACGGTCTCGACGCGCGATCGCGGGGGGCGCTTCATCCTCGCCGAGCCGGTGTCGGCCTATCTGCTCGAGACCGCGCGGGGGCTCGTGCTCGTCGATACGGGGCTGAACAGCGCGATCGTCCACGACCCGGCGCTCCGCGAAGAGCACTATACGAAGCAGGGGATTCGCCCGCCGGTCATCCTCCCGGAGCACGAGCTCGCCTGTCAGCTCGACCGGATCGGGGTGCGCCCCGCCGACGTGAACCACGTCATCCTCACGCACATGCACCTGGACCACGCCGGGAACCTCGCGATGTTCCAGGACGCGCGCGTCTCCGTGCAGCGGCGAGAGCACGCCTATGCCTTCGGCCCGGACCACGGGCCCGCCTGGTTCGAGCGCGACTACGACCTGCCCGGCCTGCGCTGGGACCTCGTCGAGGGAGACTGGGAGGCGATGCCGGGCGTGGAGGTCGTGCTGACGCGCGGGCACACGCCCGGCCATCAGTCCGTGGTGGTCGAGCTGAGGGACACCGGCACCGTCGTCCTCGTCGGCGACGCGGGCGACCTCGCCGAGAACTTCACCGAGGAGATCCTCCCCGGCGACAGCGTGGACGACGAGGCCGCGCTCGCCAGCATCCGCCGCCTCAAGCAGATCGCGCGAGAGCGCCGCGGCGCGCTCCTCCTCGGCCACGATCCGGCGCTCGTCCAGGCGCTGCGGCTCGCGCCGGCGTGCTACACGTGACGCCGGCGCTTCCCGCGATCCGGCTCGTCTGATAGCATCGCGTCCGACCGCGGCGCCGGCCGCACTGGAGCGCGACGTGAACTGCCCGAAATGCACCGCCTCGATGGATGTCGTCACCTTCGGCGGGATCGATGTCGACCGATGCACCGCGTGCGGCGGAATCTGGTTCGACAGCCGTGAGAAGGAGTCGCTCAAGGCGATGGACGGCTCGCAGCAGATCGACACCGGCGACCCCGCGGTCGGGCGGAAGAACAACCAGATCCGGCGCGTGCCGTGCCCCCGCTGCACGACGCCGATGGTGCGCATGGTCGACCCGCAGCAGCCGCACATCTGGTACGAGAGCTGTAGCGTGTGCGGCGGCGTCTACTTCGATGCCGGCGAGTTCCGCGACTACAAGGAGCACACGGTGGGCGACTTCTTCCGCGGCCTGTTCGCGCGGCCGCGCAGCTGACGGCGCGCGGCCGCGCGGCTGACGTCGCGCCGCGGACACGGCGCCTCAGCCCGGCGGGCCGGGCTCGGCGATCTCCGCGCTCGAGCCCCGCGCCGCGGCCTCGGGGTAGGTCGCCACGAGCTCGCCGGCGCGGAAGACCCAGAGCGTGCCGGGCGTCGCCTTGCTCCAGAGCTCGTCGCGCGTGAGCGGCTCGGTGGCCACCACGGCCATGCGCGCGTCGGGCCCGAGGCCGTGGACATCGTTGAAATTCACCTTGAGGTCGGCGTCCACGAGCGTGGCCTCGCCGAACGGGGCGCGGCGGAGGATGCAGGACAGGTGGTCGCCGCAGCGGGCGAACAGGTGCTCGCCGTCCGCGAGCAGGAAGTTGAACACGCCGTCGCTGCCGAGCTCGTTTCCCAGCTCGTAGAGCATCTTCCCCAGCTCCCGCCCGTCGCTCGGGTACTGCGCGCCGTAGGCGGCCCGGAGCTCCTCGAGGATGACGCAGAAGGCATGCTCGCTGTCGGTGTCCCCGATGGGCGTCTCGAGGCGGAGCTGCCGATCCCGGACGTTGGGCAAGGTGCCGTTGTGGGCGAACACGATGTGCCGCCGGTGGAGCACCCGCATGAAAGGGTGCGTGTTCTTCAAGGCCGCCCCGCCGCGCGTCATCTTGCGCACGTGCGCGATGGCGAGGGCCGTGTGGATCGGGTTCTCGCGGATGAACCGCGCGAGCGGGCTCGAGAACGCCGGGTGAGGCTCGAGGAACGTCCGCGCGAAGAGCCCATCATAGAGCGATACGCCCCAGCCGTCCGCGTGCGGCCCCGTCTGCCCGCCGCGGAGCGCGAGCCCCGTGAACGAGAACACGATGTCCGTCGGCACGTTCGAGACCGTGCCAAGGAGCTCACACATGGCGAATATCCTCTCGTTTCAAACGCGCATCGTCAACGATCATGAGCCCGGTGACCCCGCCGCCCGCGGACACGTTGCTCAGCGCGGAGGCCGAGAGCCGCACCATGGCGCCCTCCATGCGGCCGGCGAACACGAAGGGGCCAAGGTCGAAGTAGACGTCCTCCTCGACCACGCCGCCGTCGCGGAACGTCGGCATGCGCGCCGTGCGCGCGCGGCCGCGCTCCTGCACGATCGCGCGCTGCGCCTCGGCGTCGCGGACAGCCGCTCTCCACGCGTCCGCAGGCGTCTGCCACCCGAGCAGCACGCCTTTGCCCCCGTAATCGTCGTTCGGCTTCAGCACGAAGCTCTCCTGCTCGGCGGCGATGAGCTCGAGGAGGTCCACGTCGCGCCCGCGCCACGAGGTCCGGCCCGCCCGCACCCGGCGCGTCCAGGGGATGTGCTCCGCGATGGCCGCGCGCTGCTCGGGCGAGAACAGATCGGCGAACTCGGGGGCGCTCAGCACCGCGAACGCCGCCTTCTTGTTGAGCGGCTTGGTCCGGAACGAGTTCGCCACGTACGCCGCGCGGTCGCGGTAGGCGCGGATGAGCGGGTGATCCACGCCGCGCCGCGCGACGAGCTCCTGCGTGATGACGCGCCGGTAGACGAGATCGATCGGCTCCCCGCCGGCCGAGAGGCGGTCTCCGTCGCGCTCTAGCTCGTCCGGGTCGAGGATCCGCGTCCGGTGCCCCTCGGCCGAGAACAGGTCGGAGAGCGCCTTGAACTCGGCCAAGGTGTCGGCGGCCTTCCAGTCGACGATGGCGATCGTGGGCCTCGGCTCGCGCCCGCCCCACGCGGCGTACCCCTCGCGCAGGGCGCGCAGGAGCGCCCGGTGCGGCGCGGGCGTGCGCACGCCTTGCAGGCCCCGGAGCGGCGAGAGGTGGGGGAGATCCATCAACGTCCGCTCGATGAGGAGCTGGTCGGTGATGCCAGCGGGGGAGTCGGCGTTGTATTCGATGAACGAGAAGCCGCCCTCGGCGACGAGCATGTCGAGCCGGCCGACCGTGAGGAACGGCCCCTCGCCCGGATCGAGGGCCGCGAGGGCGCGCTCGTCCGCGGAGAGCCCCAGCTCCTCGGCGAGGGCGGCGTCGACGAGCGCCCGCCGCGCGACGCGCTCGAGCGCGGCGGCGATCCGCTCGGCGGCGCGCGCGACCGCGGCGTAGTCCTGCTCCGCGATGAGGTAGGGCCTGAGGTGGCGGCACAGCGCGCGGTCGCCGTGCGTGAGCCCGAGCCTCCGCTGGCCCTCGAGGAACGACGCGAACCGCGCCGCGTCCATCGCCCCCGGCGCGGAGAGCCGCGCGTCGATCTGCGCTGCGAGCGAGCTCGTGGCGTCCCGGCTCATGGCGACCTCACGTCGAGCCGGCGCCCGGGAGCGCCCAGGCGTGCACGGGGTTGCCGGAGTCGACCTCGGCCATGTACCGCTCGAGCATCCGCCGGAGCGCCTCCTCGCGCGACGGCGCGCGCGGCTCCAGGGCCGAAAGCGCGCGGAGCTGCCACACGGCCCCGGTGACGCCCCTGGCGACCCGCGCCTCGAAGATCTGCAGGTAGCGGCGGGCCTCCGCGCCGTCGACCCCCGCGGTCACGAGGCCCTCCTCGACCCGCGGCAGGAGCGAGAGGAGGAGATCGCGCGCGCGGACGCCCTTCGGCGCGGCGCCCGGCCCCTCCGGCCAGACCAGCTCGGCGTCGAGGCCGTGCTGCGCGGCGTGGTAGAAGTTCCGCGCGGCGAGCCCGAAGGGGAACGACGGCAGGAGCTCTCCGACGGTCGGCGCGAGGGCGAGGATGCCCCCGAGCAGGAAGCACCCGTTCGCGAGCATGTCGTCGAGCGTGGGCCCGGACGGCATGGCGCGCAGCTCGATGCGCAGGTGACCGCCGCCGGCCGGGTCGTACACCGGTCGATTCCACTTCCAGACGGTGCCGTGGTGCAGGCGGAGCTCGTGCAGCTGGGGCACGCCGCCGGCCCGCGCGCACGCGATGACGTCCTCGTCGCTGCACACGGGGAGGATGGGCTCGTGCAGCGCGACGCTCTCCATGAAGAGCTCCGCCGCGCCGTCGCGCACCCAGCCGGTCCCGAAGCCGATGCGGGCGGGCTTCTTCCAGTCCGTCTCGGTCTCCGGCGGGCGGTCGTCGCCGGCCTGCTTGAACACCGCCACCCGCGTCTCGTGCCACAGCCGGTGTCCGAGGAAGGTGGGAGAGTTGCCCGCGGCCGCGAGGACGGGCGCGGTCATCATCATGGCCGCGTTGAACAGCCGCGCGAACGCGTCGGGCGAGGCCCGGAGGTGGACCTGAAAGGCCGTGTTCGCCGCCTCCATCGCGGGATCGTCCGACATCAGCTCGAGCGGCTCGGCGCCGTCGATCCGGATGTGGAACGGCGCCTTGCGCAGCCGGCAGAGCCCCGCGGCGAGCGCGCGGTACCGGGGCAGGTTCGTGATCGTCGCGGGGCTGAAGTCCTGCCGCCGGAAGGTCGGCAGGATGCTGACCGGGACCACGCGCGCCCCCCGCGCCGCGGCGCGCGCGCGGATCGCCTCGACGGTCGCGCGCATCTGCTCGCGCAGGGCCGACAGCGGCCGGCCGGCGAGCGGCACCGCCTGCGTGCTGAGCTCGATGTCGAAGGCGCCCATCTCCGGCGTGATCATCGGGCTCGCCGCCGCGCGCGCGATCTCGGGCCCGAGCGGCACGGGGCGCGCCTCCCGGTCGACGAGGAACAGCTCGAGCTCCGCGCCGATCGTCGCGTCGCCGAGGCCGAACCCCGGCCGGCTGAGCACCATCTCGAGCGCGGTGAGGTTCTGCTGGAGGCGCGCCTTGAAGAGCCCGTAATCGACGGTCTTGAAATGGTCTTGCTGGATCTCGATGCCCAAGGGACCTCCCGCTGCGACCTCGGCGAGAGCCGATCCACGATTCTCCACGTTCCAGCCGTGGGCTGGAGAGACGTCCGCCGCCGGGATCGCGATGTTCCCGGACCCCACGCAATGCAAGCGCAGGGCCAGGCGCTGGCGATCTCGGCGTGAAGGACGCCGGAGATGGGCTGTCCGATGGCGTCGAGCTCGATCGGTGTGGCGCAGGTGCGGTCTGTGGCGAAACGCACCGCGAGGCGCTGCTCGGCCGCGCCGTTCAGCGGCGATCGCGCGGGCGGCGGATCACCGGTCGACGTGCGGCACGCGCTCGACCACGCATTGCCCCGCCTTGCAGCGGGCGACCGAGTCCTCCTTCGGCGCCATGCACTTGGCGACCGGGCAGCTCTCGGCCGCGCAGCGCTCGGCGCGCCACTGCTGGAGCGCGGCGAGCGCATCGCGGTGGTACGCTTGGTCGCACGGCGGGCACAGCTGGTCGCAGCACTGTCCGACCCGCGCGCAGGAGACCACACAGTCGGCGTCCGCCTCGCACCGGGGCTCGGTCGTCGCCGCGCTGCTGCCGTCGCCCGGCGCGGCGCTGCTGCCGTCGCCCGCCGGGGCGCCGGTCCCGGCGGCGGGGTCCTGCATCCGAGGCGCGGCGTCGACCGGCGGCGGGGCCTGCGCCGGGGCCTCCTTGTGACAGCCGGCGAGACCGGCGAGACCGACGACGAGCACGAGCGGGCGCGAGAGCGA
This sequence comes from Sorangium sp. So ce836, assembly GCF_028553905.1. Lineage (NCBI taxonomy): Bacteria > Pseudomonadati > Myxococcota > Polyangiales > Polyangiaceae > Sorangium > Sorangium sp. So ce836. The sequence continues at coordinate 3,701,878 of NZ_CP102233.1, forward strand.
CGAGATGTTCATGCGGGCCATCATGCCACGAGCGCGTCGCGCGCCGTTCCAGCAAAACACGCTGTCCGAGGGGGACGCGGGGACGCCGCGGAGTTGATAGCTCGGATCGAGGTGCTTCAGCGTCGCGTCGACGCCGCGCCCGGAAATGCGCGTCGATGCGATCGCGCAGGACGAGGCTAGCCACCCTGACGAACGCGCGCGCCCCCCTGTCCGCGGCGTCAGGAGGGGTGATTGCGACATTGGAGCGCCGACTAGAACTCAACCATCAGCCCCACCGCCGGGTAAATGATGAAGCTGTCGAGATCCACCGCGACCACCCGCTCCCCGAGCACGGAGAGCTCGCCGCCCGTGAAGATCTCCGCGAGCGTGAGCTCGATGCCCAGGAACACGTGCTTGTAGCCGAACGCGACGCCGGCCTGACCGCCCAGGTACAGCCCGACGCCGGAGAGCGCGGCGATCTCGCGCTCGCCCGGGTATCCGGTGAAGGCGGGCAGGTCCGCGGTGAGGGCGGCGTCGAACGTCGTGAGCATGAGGCGAGGGCCGCCCCAGACCCGGTACCACGTGCCCGCCGTCCCGACCTGGATCGGCAGATCGATCTGCCACCGCGTGAAGTCCTCGAGCTCCACGATGCCGAGGACGCTCGCGACAGGAAGCCCGAAGACGTAACGCCCGACGCCGGCGCCGACCGTCAGGTCGACGCCGTCCTTGTCGCGCTTCAGGGGCTGGTAGCGGGTGCCCAGGCGAAGCGCGCTGCCGGTATAGCGGAGGTTCAGCTCCCAGCGGTCGAGCGCGGTGTAGCCGATCCCGAGGTGCGGCGTCACCGAGGGCGGGTTCAGCGTGAGCGCGCCGCCCGCCTCGAAGAGCGTCTGCCGCTCGCGCTCGGACAGCTCCCGGGACTCCGCGACGTCCGCCAGCACGACGCCGGCGTCGATGAGCGAGGCGATGGTGCCGGTCGGAATCGAGACGTCGAGCCCGAGCTCGGCCTGGACATGGCCCTTGTCGGCCACGTGGGCCGGCTGGAACGTCGAGAGGGCTGGAGCGCAACCGCACGTCCAGAGGCAGAGAGACGCGAGGGCGAGCAGGCGCATGGCGCTCCCACGCTACCATGCGCCGCCGGGCAGGAGAGCCCGCGCCCGCCGGATGGCTCCGGCCGCGCGCTCGGCCGGGCGGGATCAGTCCCGCCCCTTCTTCACGCCGATGTCCTCGTAGGGGTTCGGCCTGCCCTCGCCCTCGCCGCGCGGATCCGGTACTGCTCGCCCCGCTCCGGTTCGCGCATGCTCCCGTCGCCCAGGCCGCCCACCGTCGCCCAGCGCCTCGCGCGCGCCCTCGAGGTGCTCGTGCCGGCGCTCGACATCGTCGGGGCGCGCGTCGACGAGGGCGCGCCGCCGGCCTGGTGCGAGGCGCGGGGCTGGACGGGCTTCCTCCTCTCGCTCACGGACGCCGATCTCGCCCGCTGCGAGGGCGACGGGCTCGCCGCGTGCATCGCCGGGCTCGGCGGCGCGCCGGCGAGCCTCGCGGCCCTGGCGCGCGCCGCGGACGAGGCCGCGAGGCTGCCGCGGCGGCCGGTCCAGCCGCTCCCGCCGGCGTCGCTGGACGAGCTCCGGGCGGTGCCGGCGCGCAAGCGGCTCCAGCTCGAGGCGCTGCTCGGCGCGGTGGCGCCCATGGCCGCCCGCGCCCGCCGCCTCGTCGACGTGGGCGCGGGGCACGGGCACTTCACCCGCCTCGCCGCCGCGCGCTTCGACCGCGACGCGCTCGGCCTCGAGCGCGAGCCCGACCGCGTCGCGACGGCCTCGGCGCTGGCCGCCGGCGGCCGGGCCCGCTTCGTCGCGTTCGACGCCTTCCAGGAGGCGCTCGCGTTCGCGCCGGACGACCTGCCGGTCGGCCTGCACGCGTGCGGGGAGCTCGGGGATCGCATGGTGATCGCGGCGGCGGCGGCGCGCTGCGACCTCGCGCTCGTCTCGTGCTGCTTGCAGAAGATCGGCGCGCCGGCGCGCGCCCCGCTGTCGGCGGCGGCGAGGGCGGCGGGGCTGGTCCTCCGGCGCGAGGCGCTGGGCCTCACCAACCTCACGGCGCGGCGCGCGGGGGTCGAGGCCAGCCTGGACGAGGAGCTCGCGGCGCGCGAGCGGCGGCACGCGCTGCTCTCGCTGCTCCGCGGCCGCGGGCTCGACGTCGCCCTCGGCGAGGAGATGCGCGGGATCAACCGGCGGCGCGCGCACGGCGGGCTGCGCGAGCTCGCGGCGCGGGCGCTCGCGCTGCGGGGCCTCCCGCCGGCGACCGACGCCGAGCTCCGCGAGCGCGAGCGCGCGGCGCGCGCGGCGTTCGGCCGGATGCGCCGGCTCACGCTGCCGCGCTCTCTCCTGGCCCGCCTCACCGAGGTCGCGGTCTCGCTCGACCGCGCGATGGCCCTCGGCGAGCAGGGGCACGAGGTCGAGGCGGCGATCGTCTTCGACCCCGAGGTGACGCCGCGGAACGTCGCCGTCTTCGCGAGCGCGCGGCCGGGAGGGCTCGGCGGCTGAGGCCGCGGCGCCTGGCCGGCGGCGAGCGGCGAGCGGGGCGCCCGCGGCCGGGCGCGGCTCCCTGGCCGGCCCGCGCGATGGACCGCCCGCCAGCATCGTTGCGGATCGGGTGCTCCCCTGGAAGCAGCGTGGCGCGCAGGAGCGCTGATTTCAGGGATAACCGGCGAATGGCATGTCCGGTGCACATCGGCGTGCCATGGATAGACGTCAGTTCTTGGGGGGCGCAGCGGCGGCGGTGTCCGGAGCGCTCCTCGCAGGCAGGGCCCGTGCTGCTGGGCCCAGTGTGATCCGCGTCGGCGTGCCGGGCGTGGGCGTGGGCAATCGCCCCGTCACGGGGGGCAGCTTCTTCTCCCTCTTGCACCTTCAGGGCAGCCTCGCCGAGGAGTTCAAGAAGGACGGCATCGAGGTGAAGTGGAACTTCTTCCGCGGCGCCGGTCCGGCCGTGAACGAGGCGGTGGCGAACAACCTGCTCGACATCTGGACGCACGGCCACCTCCCCTCGGTGGTGGGCCGGGCGAGCGGCCTCCGGACGCGGCTCCTGGGCAGCGCCAGCCGGCGCGGCCACGCCTATCTGGTGGTGCCCTCCGACTCGCCGATCAACGGGGTCAAGGATCTGCGCGGCAAGAAGGTGGCCTACGCCAAGGGCACGGCGACGCAGCTGTCCGCGAACCGGATCCTCGAGGGTCACGGGCTGACCGAGAAGGACATTCGCTCCATCAACATGGACACGTCCACGTCGAAGGCGGCGCTGGCCACGAAGGACATCGACGCGGCGTTCGGCGGCACGGACTTTCTTTCGCTGCGCGATCAGGGCATCGCGAAGATCGTGTACACGACGAAGGGCGACTCGCCGACCTACCCGAGCAACTCGGGCATCATCGCGCGGGAGGACTTCATCAACGAGCACCCCGAGATCGTGCAGCGCATCATCACGCTGGCGGTGAAGTCGTCGGCGTGGGTCGCGGACGAGAAGAACCGCAATCAGGTCTTCCAGCTGTGGTCGAAGTCGGGCACGCCCTACGCGAACTACAAGGAAGCGCAGCAGGGCGAGGACATGAAGCAGAACGCAAGCCCGCTGCTCGACGAGTACGTCATCGCCCGGTACAAGTCGGCGGTCGCCGACTCGAAGAAGTTCGGCCTGATCCGGAACACCTTCGACGTCGAGCCCTGGACCGATCGGCGGTTCCTGAACCGGGCGCTGAAGGACCTCGGCCTGGAGCGCTTCTGGGCGGAGTGGGACGCGAACGGCAAGGCGAAGGGGTGACCGCGCGCGGGCCGCGCGCTGCGGTCCGCGCCCGCGCAGGCGCAGCTCCCGGGCGGGAGCGTCGCGCCGCCGGAGCCGAGAGGCGATCGAGCGCTCCCCCCTGGCGGGGCGAGAACCCTAGTTCCCGAGCGGCGGGAAGCGCTCGTCGAGCCAGCCGCGGATCGCCGCGTACGCGGTTGGCGCGTTGATCTGCAGGTTCAGATCGTGCCCCGCGTTGGGCACGACGACGATCTCCAGCTCCGCGGCCGGCGCGTAGGCGGCCGGCTCCAGCGTGGTCCCGCTGAACAGGGTGCCGCACGGCGCGATCCCGCAGAATATCGTGTCGTGCCGTCCCACGACGGTGAGCACCGGCGCGTCGACCTGCAGGCTCGTGAGCGCGGTGCCGACCAGCGCGAACTCGGCGAGCTCGCCGGACGTGCCGAGCCCCTTGGTCGCTTCGTCCAGGGCGATCACCGCCGGATCCGCGTTCGGGAGGTAATAGAACGTCGAACCGCGGGTGCCCGGCCGCGTCGTCAGATAGCCGAGGTCGAGGCCGGAGCCCGCGAAGCTCGGGTCGAGCGCGGCCGGATGGGCGTTCAGGAGCAGCTGCGGCAAGCCCGGGCCGTAGGTGTGCAAGAACCCCGTGACCACGACGCCGTCCACGTCGTGGTACGTCGCGGCCTGCTGGACCGAAATGATGGATCCCAGCGAGTGGCCGACGAGCACCACCCGGCTCCATGCGTGCCCGAGCTCGCCGCTCCGGAGCGCCTCCGCGAGCTGATGATGGACGTAAGCCTGCGCGGTCGCTGTGACCTGAAGGGAGGGCGGGCGGTCGCTGTCTCCGGTGCCGATGCGGTCGAAGTTCAGCGTGGCGTAGCCCGCCGCGTTGGCGTAGCGCACGAACGAGTAGCGCTCCGGCTGGTACGGGAAATCCCAGTACACGCTCGAGTACGTGGTGCCGTGCACGGTGAGCAGCACCGTGTCCCGCGGGCTGTCCTGCGGCACGCAGAGCTCGGCGGCGACCTCGTAGTCCGCCGGCGCCCCAGGAGCGAGCGCGATCGCGTACCGGAAGGTCGTGCAGACCGGCAAGAGGACGGATGCGAGATGCGCCATGTCCGTGATTTCTGAGTACTACATCTCCGGGCGCGCGGGAAGCCCGCAGCGGCGACGGGGGCGCCCGCGGAGCGCCTGCGCCGGTGCGGGCAGCGAACCTTCCGAACCTGTGGGTCACGAGGACCCGCAGGCCCATGTGGCTCGCCACCGGGGTCCGATCGCGCGCAGCGAGCGTGTGCTCGTAAAACTGCTCGATCGAGCCACGCGGCTCCGCCTGTTCGGTTTTCATGGATGGAAACCGGATTGCCATGCATGCGCATTGACGGTCATCGGACCCAGGCCGATAGTGACGGCATGAAGATCGGACGCGGGATTCATGCGCTGTGCGCTGCATGGATGGCAACGGGCGCGCTCTTGGGATGCGGAGACGACCAGCCTGGAGAGAACGACCCGTCCAGGAGCTGCGCCGGGCTCGCGGGGATGCGCTTGACGGCGGCTCAGATTGGCTTGCCCACGAGCGGCGCGAACGTCGTGTCGGCGGTGGAGGTCCCAGCGCGCACCGACGGGCAGGTCACGGAGCCGGCGCATTGCTTCGTCTCCGCAGAGGTGTTCCCCGTCGATCCGAAGGCACCGCCCATCCTCCTGGCGGTAGCCCTGCCGACTCCGTGGAACGAGAAGGCGCTGTGGCTCGGTGGCGGCGGCTTCGACGGCGTCATCCCCGACGTCACGGGCAACTCGCTCAACGCGCTCGCACCGGCGCCGCTCGCGCGCGGGTACGCCGTGTTCGCGAGCGATGGTGGACACCAATCGACGGCCGCCTCGCCCGGCGCGGACGCCTCCGCGCTCGTCAACGAGGAGGCTTATCGCAACTGGCTCTCCGACGCCCCCAAGAAGGTGCGTGACGTGGCGGGCCAAATCATCCGGGCGTATTACGGGATCGACGCGGCGCGCTTCTACGCGGTGGGGAGCTCGACGGGCGGACGCGAGGCGCTCTTCGCGGCGGCGCGCTCTCCGGCCGACTGGGACGGGGCGCTCGTGCTGTACCCGGCGCGCAACGTGACGAATGTGATGCTCGGCCTCACCGCGATGCTGGAGGCGTTGTCGGCGCCAGGGGCGTTCCCGGACGCGGCGAAGCGCAAGCTCGTATGGGAGGCGGTGCTGGCCGAATGCGATGCCCTCGATGGTCTGGCCGACGGTGTGGTCGGCGACGTCGTGCGCTGCAATGAGCAGTTCGACGTGACGGCGCTGCGGTGTGAAGGCGGTGCGGACGCCGGCGACGCGTGCCTGTCCGACGCGCAGATTCAGGCCTTCGAGGCCATCGACGCGCCGGTACGCCTGGCGTCGCCGCTCGCGAGCGGCGACACCGAGCTCGCTGGTTACAACGTGTACTCGGCTGCACAGGGCGTCGGGACCGATTCGCCGCTCGAGCCGCACGTGCAGGCCGTCGACCTTGGCTCGCGCGCACCGAGCTTCCCCGTCGATCCGCTCACCAATTCGTTCGCGGCGGCCCTCGTCGACAGCTTCATGCGCCACGTCGTCGTCGGCGACCAGTCGTTCGACTACCGGACCTTCGACGCGCGGACGTTCGGCCCCTATGCCGCGCGCGTGCAGCAGCTGTCCGCGCTCGACGTGGGCGACGCCGAGTTGGGCGGCTTCGCCGCGCGGGGCGGGAAGCTCCTGCTGCTTCATGGCACGGGCGACATGCTGACGAGCCCGCGGACGACGGAGCGCTACGTGGAGGCGTTGCAAGCGTCGCTCGGCGCGGGGGCCACCGACGCGATGCTGCGCTACTACGAGGTGCCGGGGTTCCAGCACGCCGCCAGCACCGTCTTCCACGTGTCGTGGGACGGCCTCGGCGCGCTCGAGAGGTGGGTCGAGACCGGCAAGGACCCTGGCGACGACGAGGTCGTCACGGACCTCGCCGGCGTGCCGGGGCGCACTCGACCGCTCTGCAGGTATCCGACCTTCGCGAGATATCGCGGGACGGGAGATCCGAACGACGCCGCGTCGTTCGAGTGCGCGGCGCCGTGAGCCGCGCGTAGGAGCTAGTTGCCCGCCGTGTGGGCGATCGCAAAGATGAGGTTCCGCTCGAGGCGAATCCCCTGCGGCGTGCGCCACGCCTCGAGCTCCCTGGCGAGCCGGTCGCGCACCTCGCGCTTCTCCTCGGAGGTGAGGTGGGAGAGGTGGTTGCCGAACGAGCCCGACCCGCTCTGCCGCAAGATCTCGTCGACGTCGGCGGCGTGGTCGACGAAGGTGCGGATCTCCACCGTGTCCACGATGAACCCCGTGCGCTGGAGCAGCTCCCGGACCTCGTCGACCGTCAGCTTGTGCGGGATCGTGCCCTGCGCCTCTTTCCCGAGGTCCGCCAGCACCTTGCGCTGGATCGGGTCGAGCTGATGCGGCTTCTCCCGCGATCCGGTGCTGAACCCGATCTTGCCGCCCGGCTTGAGCACGCGCGCCGCCTCGCGCAGCGCGCGCTCCTTCTGGCCCTGGTCCAGCCAGTGAAGGACGCTGTTCAGGTACACCACGTCGAAGCTGTGCGCGGCGAAGGCGGAGAGGTCCTCGGCGCGCCCGACCGCGGTCGCGAGGTTGTCGCGCGTCTTCTGCCGGGCGATGTCCACGCGCAGGGGCAGGGGATCGATCGCCACCACGCTGCCTTCGGAGCCGACGATCTCCGCGACGTACGCGGCCAGGCGGCCCGTCCCCGCGCCCACGTCGAGCACGCGCTGGCCCCGCCGCACGCCGAGCGCCGCGACGAGGAGCTTGCCGTGGTTGAACTGTCGGTGGCTGCCGGTCTCGTAGGCCTGAGCGAGCTCCGGGGTGTCGAGCGTGAGACGGATGCTGGTGGTCATGCGGGCTCCCAGGCAGAAGCCGTGCCGGGCTACCGACCACGCGCGGTCCGCGCATCCCCACCACCTCACCTCCGGTTCGCCGCCTCCCGGCCACCGCTGCTGCTGCCCGGCGAGCACGGCTGCTGGCCTGCTGTTGCGCCGCGGCCAGAGCAGCCTCCGGCGATCGACGGGCCCCAGGGCCGCCGCCCCGCCCGGCGCGCCCGTCGGCGGCACAGGCCGTGCTATCGCGCGACCCGATGGAGAAGCGACGGATCGGATCGCTCGAGGTGTCGGTCGTGGGCCTCGGGTGCAACAACTTCGGCGGCCGCATCGACGAGCAGAGGACGGCGGCGGTCGTCGACGCGGCGCTCGACGCCGGCATCAACTTCTTCGACACGGCGGACGTCTACGGCGGCACGCGCAGCGAGGAGCTGCTCGGCCGGGCGCTCGGCAGCCGGCGGAGCTCGGTGATCATCGCGACGAAGTTCGGCGTCCGGCTCGACGACGAGCGCAAGGGCGGCGCGCGGCCGGCCTACGTCCGCCGCGCGGTGGAGGACAGCCTGCGCCGGCTGGGCACCGACTGGATCGACCTCTACCAGCTGCACCGCCCCGACCCCGAGACGCCGATCGAGGACACGCTGGAGGCGCTCGACGCCCTGGTGCGCGCCGGCAAGGTGCGCGAGATCGGCAGCTCGAACTTCTCGGCCGCGCAGATCCGCGGCGCCGAGGAGGCGGTCCGCCCGGGCGGAGCGCGCTTCGTGAGCGTCCAGAACGAGTACAGCCTGCTCCAGCGCGAGCCCGAGCGGGACGTGCTGGCGGAGAGCAAGCGCTGCGGCATCGCGTTCTTGCCGTATTTCCCGCTGGCGAGCGGGCTTCTCTCCGGGAAGTACCAGGCCGATGGCGCGGCGCCCGCCGGCGCCCGGCTCTCGGCGCCGGACGCGCCGCTGACCGCGCGCTTCCTGACCGACCGGAACCGGCAGATCGCCGCCGCGCTCGGCGCCCACGCGGCGTCCCGGGGCCGCACCCTGCTGGAGCTGGCCTTCTCGTGGCTCGCCAGCCGCCCGGCGGTGGCCTCCGTGATCGCCGGCGCGACGACGCCGGAGCAGGTGCGCGCGAACGCCGCCGCCGCGGGCTTCCGGCTGACCGACGCCGACCTGCACGAGATCGATCGGCTGGCGCCGCCGCCGGCCGCCGCTCCGGGCGCGTGACCGCGCCGCCCGCCGCGCCGGCGCCTCGCAGGCCCCCCGGGGCGAGCCGCTGCTGGAGCAGCACCCGATGCGCATCCGCTGCTGCTCCAGCAGCACCTCGCCCTGCAAGGACGCGTCGCTGAACACGAGAAAGCGCGGAGATCATGGAACTATTCGCCCTGCCTCCCGCCTTCGGCTGCCGGTCCGACCACCGCCGGCGACGCAGGTGAGGAGCGCGGCCGGCCCGTGGCACGCCTCGTGCGTGTCGGGCCGCCCCATGGCAGTTTCGTCATCAGCGGTGCGTGTGCAGGCTTCCGTCGAGCAGCTCCGGTCCGGCGGCATGGTGATCCTCGTGGACGACGAGGAGCGCGAGGACGAGGGCGATCTCGTCGTCCTGGCGGAGCACGCGACGCCGGCGGCCATCAACTTCATGGCGACCCACGGCCGGGGGCTCATCTGCCTGGCGCTCACGGAGGAGCAGGTGGACCGCCTCGGGCTGCCGCTCATGGCGACCCGGGCCGGCGCCCGCCGCTCGACGGCGTTCACGGTGAGCATCGAGGCGCGCGAGGGCGTCTCGACCGGCATCAGCGCCCGCGACCGGGCGCGCACCGTCGCGGCCGCCATCGCCCGGGACGCGTCGCCGCGCGACCTCGTGTCGCCGGGGCACGTCTTCCCGCTCCGCGCGCGCCGCGGCGGGGTGCTCGAGCGCGAAGGCCACACCGAGGGCGCGGTCGACCTCGCGCGGCTCGCCGGGGCGAACCCGGCGGCCGTCATCTGCGAGATCATGAACGACGACGGGACGATGGCGCGCCGGCGGGACCTCGCGCGCTTCGGGGCGCGGCACGGGCTGCCGATCGTCACCATCGGGGACGTCATCCGCCACCGGGTGCAGCGCGAGGACGTCGCCGCGCGCGTCCGGACCGCCCCGTTCCACCCCGCGGGCCTGAGCGGCGAGTGGCGGGCGCACACGTTCCAGCTGCGCCAGGGCCGGCAGCTGCTCCTCCTGACGCACGGCGCGCCGCCGCCCGCGGACGGCCGCGCCGTCGTGTACACCCACCGCGCGGCGCTCGTCTCGGACCTCCTCGGCGACGCGGACCTGTTCGGCGCCCTGCGGGACATCGAGGCCGCGGGCGCGGGCGCGGTGGTCTACATCCCGCCCTCGGCCGACCCCGGCGCCGAGCCCACCGCGGGGCTCGACCTCGCCGTCGCCGCCCGCGAGCTCGTGGAGCTCGGATACCGCCGCGTGGCGCTGCTCGACTCGAGGGCGCCCCGGCCCGCCGCGCCGAAGCGCGAGATCGACCTCGAGACCGGCGATCCGCCGGTCTCGGTCGATGCCCCCGGCGCGCCGCTCCCGCGGCGCGGGCGCGCGGCCGACGGGCTCTCCGGCGTCCCCGTCCTGCAGCCCTGAGAGGGCACGCTGGGCGCGTCGTACGGCGCGCGGGCGCTCAGGGAGCGGGGGTGAAGGCGACGGTGAGCGTGTAGGGGCCTCCGCCGATCGGCATGTAGGTGTCGACGATGACGAACACGGGCTCGCCGCCGGTGACATCGATCGCGAGCGTCTCGTCGTCGCCGCGGCCTCCGTCGTCGGCGCACTCGAGCTCGGAGCCGAAGTCCGCGCAGCTCTCGCGCACGTAGAAGCCCAGGTCGGCCTCGGCGGACAGCGTCAGCGTGAGCGTGCCGTCGCTCGGCGGCGTGAACCTGTGGATCGCCTCCGGCAGGTCCCATCCGAGGCAGCTGCCTTCGAACGCCGCCGTGCCGGCCGCCGTGCTGCCCGCGTTCTCGCCGATGACGAGCTCGGCCGCGTCCTCGCACAGCGCGTCGGGCTCGTAGGCGCACGTGGCGGAGCATCCATCGCCGCTCGTCGTGTTGCCGTCGTCGCACGCCTCGGTCGAGTCGACGGTCCCGTCGCCGCAGACGATCGGCGTGAAGCTGACGTTCAGCGTGTAGGGACCGGCCTCCCCCGGCTCGTAGGCGTCGACGACGATCGGCACGGTCTGGCCGTCGCGCACGTAGATCTCGATCCGCTCTTCGTCGGGCAGACCGTGGTAGGGGGAGCTCTCGTCGGAGCAGCCGATCTCGGAGCGCATGTCCGCGCACGCGCTGCGGGCGTAGACGCTGTGATCGGTCGGAGACTCGAGCTCGACCACGAGCATGCCCGACTGCCCGGTGGGCGGCGTGAACAGGTGGATCTCTTCCGGTCCGTGCCCGGTGTTGCCGAGGAAGCAGGTCCCTTCCAGCCCGCTCGTGCTCCCCGACGTGTCGCCGTGGATCGTCGTCGCGACGATGGGTGTCGCGCTCGCGCAGGCGGCCTCGGCGATCGGGGTGCAGGTCGCGGCGCAGTCGGTGTCCGCGCAGTCGTAGGACCCGTCCCCGTCGTCGTCCTCGTAGTTCGTGCAATCCGTCTCGCCGAGCGTGCAGACGCCGCTCAGGGGGTCGCACACGCCGCGCGAGGGGCACTGCGCGTTCGAGGTGCACCTCGGGACGCAGGCCCGGATGCCGCCGCCGACGTCCTCGCAGGCATACCCGTCGCGGCACTCTGACGACGCGCTGCAGAGCGCCACACACGCGCCCTCGCCTTCGAAGAGATCGAGACAGACCCCGCCGTCGCACTCTCCGCCCGGCGTTGGCTCGGCCGCGGGATCACACAGGGTCGAGCAGAGCCCAGACGGATATCCGAATTCCTCCTCGGAGAGGCAGATGCCCTCGGTGCACTCAGCGTCCATCGCGCAGGCCTCGTACAGCGTGCCCGCCGGCCCGCCGCCGGTGCCGGTGGGCTCGCCGCCGGCGCCGCCGGTGCCGGTGGGCTCTGCGCCGCCGGCGCCGCCGGCGCCGCCGGCGCCGCCGGTGCCGGTGGGCTCTGCGCCGCCGGCGCCGCCGGTGCCGGTGGGCTCGCCGCCGGCGCCGCCGGTGCCGGTGGGCTCGCCGCCGGCGCCGCCGGTGCCGGTGGGCTCGCCGCCGGCGCCGCCGGTGCCGGTGGGCTCGCCGCCGGCGCCGCCGGTGCCGGTGGGCTCTGCGCCGCCGGCGCCGCCGGTGCCGGTGGGCTCTGCGCCGCCGGCGCCGCCGGTGCCGGTGGGCTCTGCGCCGCCGGCGCCGCCGGTGCCGGTGGGCTCTGCGCCGCCGGCGCCGCCGGTGCCGGTGGGCTCTGCGCCGCCGGCGCCGCCGGTGCCGGTGGGCTCTGCGCCGCCGCCACCGCCGGTGCCGGTGGGCTCTGCGCCGCCGCCACCGCCGGTGCCAGTTCCGGTGCTCGTGGCGTCGACGCCGCCGGCACCGCCAGCGCCGCCGGAGCCGCCATTGCCGCCGGCGCCGCCCTGGCCGTCATCGTCTCCGCATCCTGCGGCTGCCGACAGCGCCAGCACGAAAATACCTGCAACGAGTCGTACGTTCATCCATCTGCTCCAACGCAAGAGAGAGCCGTCATAACGCGGGTAAGCCTGACTCCACGGCGCAGCGTGATGACATCTTCGGCGCAACCGCTCCGCCTCGATGAACGCGTGGTCAGCGAATTTTCATTGACTTAACCGGTTGTGTTAACGTTAACATGCGGGTAAACATCCTGGCAACCCGAAGCGCTTCGACAAGGAGGGCCGATGTCCGTTTCTTGTCCCGGAGGAAATTTATGATCGGAAGAGTCAAGGGCGCAGCGCTGCTCGCCGCGCTCGCCGCAGCGGCGCTGACGCTGGCCGCGTGCGATCGCGGCGGCGGCGGCGAGCCCGGCGGCAAGGAGCTGCGGGTCTGGCACTACGAGGCTCCCGACAGCGCCATGGGCGTGGCCTGGAAAGAGGCCATCAAGGAGTTCGAGGCCACCCATCCGGGCGTGAAGGTCAAGCTCGAGGAGAAGGGCTTCGAGCAGATCCAGAAGACCGCGCCCATGATCCTGAACTCCAGCAGCGCCCCCGACGTCATGGAGTACAACAAGGGCAACGCGACCGCCGGGCTGCTGTCCAAGCAGGGCTTGCTCCAGGACCTCACCCCCGAGGCCACGAAGCGCGGCTGGGACAAGCGGATCGGCCCGGGCGCGCAGGTCGTCGCCAAGTACGACGACAGGGGCATCATGGGCGGCGACAAGTGGTACGGCGTGCCCAACTACGCCGAGTACACGCTGGTCTACTACAACAAGGACCTGTTCAAGAAACACGACGTCGCGGTCCCGACCACGTTCGACGAGCTCACCAAGGCGATGGACGCGTTCGTCGCCAAGGGCGTCACCCCGCTGGCCAACGCCGGCGCCGAGTACATGGCGCAGCAGTACGTCTACCAGCTCGCGCTGGACAAGGCCGACCCGCCGTGGGTGAGCGCGTTCCAGCGCTACACCGGCAAGACCGACTTCACCGACCCGGCCTGGACGCACGGTGCGACCACGTTCGCCGACTGGGTGACCAAGGGCTACATCGCCAAGAGCTCGGTCAGCACCAAGGCCGAGGACGCCGGGGTGGGCTTCATGAGCGGCAAGTTCCCGATGATGTTCTCCGGGACCTGGTGGTTCGGGCGCGTGGCCAAGGAGGCCAAATTCGACTGGGATACCTTCGTGTGGCCCGGCGCCAAGATGACCCTCGGCTCGGGCGGCAACCTGTGGGTCGTCCCCGCGGGGGCGAAGAACAAGCAGCTGGCCTACGACTTCATCGACATCACGCTGAAGAAGAAGATCCAGGACATCCTCGGCAACGCCGGCGGCGTCCCGGTGGCGGCCGACAGCGCGGCCATCACCGAGCCCAGGGCCAAGAAGCTCATCGACGGCTTCAACTCCCTCGCCCAGTCGAGCGGCCTCGCGTACTACCCGGACTGGCCGGTCCCGGGCTTCTACGACCAGTGGGTCTCGCACACCCAGAAGCTCATGAACGGCGATTCGCCGCAGTCGGTGCTCGGCGGCATCCAGAAGAGCTACGACAGCGGGCTGCCCAGGTGACGTCACGCAGCGCGACAGGGCGTGACGGGCTCGCCTACGTGCCCTACCTGATCCCCGGACTGCTGCTGTTCGCCGCGGTCATCGGGGCGCCGTTCCTGATGAATCTCGGGACCAGCTTCACCGAGTGGGCCGGCGTCGGCACCCCGAGGTGGGTGGGGCTGGACAACTACCGGGAGCTGGCGACGGACGGCGAGTTCTGGGCGTCGTTCCGTCACAATGTCCTGGTCATCGTCGGGATGGCGATCCTCCCGACGATGATCGGGCTCGTGCTGGCCTCCGCCCTGACCGACCTGATCGACCGGCACTTCGGCCCGCGCGCCGCCAGCGTCCTGCGCGCCTGCATCTACCTGCCGCAGGTCCTGCCGATCGTCATCGCGGGCATCGTCTGGAGCTGGCTGCTCGCCCCCGAGAACGGCGCGGTGAACAGCCTCTTGGACGCGATCGGGCTCGGCGCGCTCGCGCACGACTGGCTCGGCGATCCCGCCACCGCGCTGTGGAGCGTCATGGGGGTCATGGTCTGGATCCAGATCGGATTCCCCCTCGTGATCTTCATGTCCGGGCTCCAGCGCGTGGACCCCTCGCTGTACGAGGCGGCCGAGATCGACGGGGCCTCGTGGGCGCAGCGCTTCTGGCACGTCACGATCCCGCAGATCAAGCCCGAGATCTTCGTGGTGCTGCTGTGGACGACGATCGCGGCGCTCAAGGCGTTCCCGCACATCTTCGTGCTCACCAGGGGCGGCCCAGGAGGCGCGACGAACGTGCCGTCCTACTACTCCTACGTCCATTTCTTCGAGAAGACCGACGTCGGCTACGGCTCGGCGATCGCCACCGTGCTGACGCTGATCATCCTCGCGCTCACCATCACCTTCCTGCGGCTGCAGGGCCGTGAGCTGGGGGAAGAGCCGTGACCGCGACGCTGGCCCAAAGCCGGGTGAGCGCGCCCGCGCGGAGCCGGCCGCGGCGGCGCCGCCGCGGCCCATCGGCCTACGCGGTGCTCGTGGCGCTGAGCGCGCTGGCCGGGATCATGCTGATCCCCTTCGCCGTGGTCGTCTTCAACGCGCTGAAGACGCCGGCGGAGTACACCGCGAGCGGCCCGCTCGCCCCGCCGGAGGGGTTCCATCTCGAGGGGATCCGGGACTTCTGGGAGCGCGTCGGCTTCGGCCATGTCCTGCTCAACAGCCTGCTCATCAGCGGCGCGGTGGCCGTGCTCGCGGTCCTCTTGTCGGTGCTGAACGCCTACGCGCTGGGCATCGGCCGGATCAAGCTCCGGATGTCGGTGCTGGTCCTCTTGCTGATGGCCAACACGTTGCCGCAGGAGTCGCTGGTCTACCCGCTGTACACCCTGGCCAACAAGCTCGGGCTCTACGACACCCGGATCAGCGTCATCATCGTGTTCACCGTCATCCAGAGCGCGTTCGGCACTTACCTGCTGTCGTCGGTGATGTCGGCGTTCCCCCGGCCGCTCCTGGATGCGGCGCGGATCGACGGCGCGAGCCGGTGGCAGATCCTGTGGCGGGTGGTCGTGCCGGTCGTGCGGCCCACGCTGACCGTGATGCTCGTCTTCTTCTTCATCTGGACCTGGAACGAGTTCCTGATCCCCCTCATCTTTCTCATCTCCAACGACAAACAGACGGTCTCGGTCGCGCTCGGCGTGCTGCAGGGGCAGCGGCTGATGGACGCCACCATGTCCAGCGCCGCCGCGCTGCTCGGGCTGCTGCCGACCGTCGTCTTCTTCCTCATCTTCCAGCGCACGCTGACGCGCGGGCTCACCGCAGGAGCGATCAAGGAATGAAATTCAGCGACGGTTACTGGTTGATGCGCAAGGGCGTGCACGCGGCGCACCCGGCGGAGGTCCTCGACATCGACGCCGGGCCGGCGTCGTTCGTCGTGCACGCGCCCGTCCAGCGGATCCGGCACCGCGGCGACCTGCTCAAGGGCCCGGTGGTGACCGTCTCCTGCGCATCCCCGATGCCGGGCGTCATCGGCGTCACCATCGCGCACTTCGCGGGCGAGCGGCCGCGCGGCCCGGCGTTCGAGCTGGCCACCGGCCCGACCGGGGAGGTGACGGTGGACGACGACGCGGCGACGCTGACCTCCGGCGCGCTGTCGGTGCGGGTCGGGCGCCGCGAAGGGTGGAGGCTGGACTTCCTGGCCGGGGGCCGCCGCCTCACCGGCAGCGCGCACAAGGCGATGGCGATCATCGACACCGACGACGGCCGCCATTACGTGCGCGAGCAGCTCGACCTCGGCGTGGACCACTTCGTGTACGGCCTCGGCGAGCGGTTCGGGCCGCTGGTCAAGAACGGCCAGGCCGTGGACATCTGGAACGCCGACGGCGGCACGTCCAGCGAGCAGGCGTATAAGAACGTGCCGTTCTTCCTCACCAACGCGGGCTACGGCGTGTTCGTCGATCACCCCGGGCGCGTGTCGTTCGAGGTGGCCTCCGAGGCGATGGCGCGGACGCAGTTCAGCGTCGAGGGCCAATCGATGCGCTACTTCCTCATCTACGGGCCGACGCCGAGGGAGATCCTGCGCAAGTACACCGCGCTCACCGGGCGGCCCGCGCGGGTGCCGGCCTGGTCGTACGGGCTGTGGCTGTCCACCTCGTTCACCACCGATTACGACGAGGCGACCGTCACCTCGTTCATCGACGGGATGGCCGAGCGAGACCTCCCGCTCAGCGTGTTCCATTTCGACTGCTTCTGGATGCGCGAGTTCCGGTGGTGCGATTTCGAGTGGGACCCGCGCGTCTTCCCCGACTCGCCCGGGATGCTGCGCCGGCTCAAGGCGCGCGGCCTGCGCATCTGCGTCTGGATCAACCCCTACATCGGGCAGCGCTCACCGCTGTTCGAGGAGGGCAGGGCGCGCGGCTACCTGCTGCGGCGCCCGAACGGCGACGTGTGGCAGTGGGACCTGTGGCAGCCGGGCCTGGCCGTGGTCGACTTCACCAACCCCGAGGCCCGCGCGTGGTACGCCGCCAAGCTCGACGCGCTGCTCGACATGGGCGTCGACTGCTTCAAGACCGACTTCGGCGAGCGCATCCCCACCGACGTCGTCTACCACGACGGGTCCGACCCGGAGCGCGCGCACAACTACTACGCCTACCTCTACAACCAGACGGTGTTCGAGCTCTTGCGCGAGCGGCGCGGCGAGGGCGAGGCGGTCGTGTTCGCCCGCTCGGCCACGGCGGGCGGGCAGCAGTTCCCGGTGCACTGGGGCGGCGACTGCGAATCGACGTTCGAGGCGATGGGAGAGAGCCTGCGGGGCGGCCTGTCGCTCGGCATGTCGGGCTTCGGCTTCTGGAGCCACGACATCGGCGGGTTCGAGGGCACCCCCGACCCGGCGCTGTTCAAACGGTGGATCGCGTTCGGGCTGCTGTCGTCGCACAGCCGGCTGCACGGGAGCCGCTCCTACCGGGTGCCATGGCTGTTCGACGAGGAGTCGGTCGAGGTGCTGCGGCGCTTCAGCCGGCTGAAGATGCGGCTGATGCCCTACCTGGCCGGGGCCGCGCGGCAGGCGTACGGCGAGGGCTTGCCGATGATGCGCGCGATGGTCGTCGAGTTCCCGGACGACCCGGCCTGCACGCACCTGGAGCGGCAGTACATGCTGGGCGACGACCTGCTCGTGGCGCCTGTCTTCTCCGCCGACGGGGAGGTCTCCTATTACGTGCCGCGCGGCGCGTGGACGCACTACCTCACGGGGGAGCGCGTCGAGGGCGGCCGCTGGGTGCGCGAGCGCCACGGGTTCGACAGCGCGCCGCTGCTCGTCCGGCCGGGGGCGGTGATCCCCGAGGGCGCGGTGGAGGACCGTCCCGACTACGACCATGCGAACGGCGTGACGCTGCGCGTGTACGAGCCCGCGGACGGCGCCCGCGTCACCACGGTGATCCCGGGCGCGGACGGGGACGCGGTCACGACGTTCACCACGTCCCGGCGCGGCCCGGTGGTGCGGGTGGAGGCCGCGGGCGCCCCGGGTGCCTGGAACGTCCTCCTCGTCAACCGCCGCGTCGTGGCCGTCGAAGGCGGGGAGCGCGCGGAGCACCCGCGGGGAGCGCTGGTCAGGGCGGCCGGCCGCGAGCTGGTCATCACGCTGGAAGAGAAGGGCTGAGCCACGGCGCCCGGCCCCAGAGGAAACGACCGATGAAGAGATCTCGCTCAATCGCTGCTTCCGTTTCGTTCGCCATCGCGCTGGCGTTTCACCCCTCGGCCTCGAGCGCGGGTGACATGCTGCCGTTCCAGGATCCCGGTCTGCCGATCGAGGTCCGCGTCCACGACCTCCTCGACCGGCTCACGCTCGACGAGAAGCTCTCGCTCTTGCACCAGTTCCAGCCTGCCATTCCGCGGCTCGGCGTCCCGGACTTCAAGGCCGGCACCGAGGCGCTGCATGGAGTGGGCTGGTCGACCGATCGCGACAACGGCGGCGCCGTCGTGACGGCGACCGGCACGGTGTTCCCGCAGGCGATCGGCCTGGCGACGACGTGGAACCCGGAGCTCATCCGGCAGGTCGGCGAGGCTGTCGGAGACGAGGTCCGCGGCTATCACGCGCTCGCCCCTCGCGTCTGGGGTCTGCAGGTATGGGCGCCCGTGGTCAACCTCCTGCGCGACCCGCGCTGGGGGCGCAACGAGGAGGGCTATTCCGAGGACCCGCTCCTCTCCGGTGCGATCGCCACCGCCTACGGGCGCGGCCTCGAGGGAGACGACCCGCTCTACCTGAAGACCGCGCCGGTCCTCAAGCACTTCCTCGCCAACAACAACGAGATCCGTCGTGACACCACGTCGTCGAGCCTGCGCCCCCGCGTGAAGCACGAGTATGACGAGCTGGCCTTCAAGATGCCCATCGCCGCCGACGCCGTGACCGGCGTCATGACGTCCTACAACCTGGTGAACGGCAGGCCGGCCACCGTCAACCCGGATGTCGGCGACGTCGTGCGGAGCTGGACGCAGAAGACGCTCTACAACGTGTCCGACGCCTGGGCTCCCTCCAACTTGACCAGCTCGCAGCGGTACTTCGCCACGAGCGAGGAGGCCTTCGCGGCCACGCTCCTGGCCGGCGTGGACAGCTTCACCGTCGACAACAACGACAGCGCGCCCACCCTCGCGATCCTCCGCTCGGCGCTCGCGCAAGGGCTCCTCGCCGAGGAGGACATCGACGCCTCCGTCGAGCACGTCCTCTCCGTCCGCCTCCGGCTCGGCGATTTCGATCCGGAGGGCGGCCCCTTCGCCGGTATCGGGCCCGACGTCATCGACAGCCCGGCGCACCGCCAGCTGGCCCGCCGGGCCGCCGACGAGGCCATGGTGCTGCTCGAGAACAAGCGTCGCCTCCTGCCGCTGGACCCGTCGACCACGCGGCGGATCGCGGTCGTCGGGCCCCTCGCGGACACGCTTTACACGGACTGGTACTCCGGGGCGCTCCCGTACCGGGTCACGCCCGTGGACGGCATCCGCGAGCGGCTCGGCGGCGCCGCTGTCGTCTCCAGCGAGGGCGTGGACCGGATCGTGCTGCGCGACGTCGCGAGCGGCCGTTACGTGACCGCCGGCGCGGACGACGACGGGGACATCCTCCGCGTCAGCGCGGCCAGCGCGGGTCCCACCGAGGAGTTCGACGTGTTCGACTGGGGGCAGGGCATCGTCACGTTGCGGAGCGCGGCCAACGGCAAGGTGGTCGACCGCTTCAACTTCGG
Source organism: Sorangium sp. So ce836 (assembly GCF_028553905.1). Classification (NCBI taxonomy): domain Bacteria; kingdom Pseudomonadati; phylum Myxococcota; order Polyangiales; family Polyangiaceae; genus Sorangium; species Sorangium sp. So ce836. The sequence continues at coordinate 3,721,291 of NZ_CP102233.1, forward strand.
CGCCAACTTCGCGAACCGGGCCGCCCAGCCGTACGACTGGTTCGTCCAGCAGCAGTTCGTCCTCGAGCCGCAGGGCGACGGCACGCACGTCATCCGCTACGCCGGATACGAGAAGGCGTTCGACTGGGCCGGCCCCGAGGTCTACCTGACCATCGCCGAGGATGGCGCGCTCGCCCTGACCGCGACCGAGGCGGCCGACGCGGCTCGCTTCGAGGTCGACGTGGTCCGGAGCGGCGTCGACGAGGCCGTGCGCGCGGCGACGGGCGCCGATGCCGCCGTGGTCGTCGTCGGCAGCATGCCGTTCATCAACGGGCGGGAGGATCACGACCGCACGACGATGGCGCTGGCCGAGGGGCAGTCCGCCCTGGTGCGGGCGGTGGTCGCCGCCAATCCGCGCACCATCGTCGTGCTCGAGACCAGCTATCCGATGACCATCCCGTGGGAGAAGTCGCACGTCCCCGCCATCCTGTGGACCACCCACGCGGGCCAGGAGACCGGCCATGCCATCTCCGACGTCCTCTTCGGCGACCACAACCCTGCCGGGCGGCTGACCCAGACCTGGTATCGCTCCGGGGACGACCTGCCGGACATCCTCGAATACGACATCATCAAGGCCCGGCGGACCTATCTGTACTTCGACGGTGATCCGCTCTATCCGTTCGGGTACGGGCTGTCGTACTCGACCTTCGGGTACGACAACCTCCAGCTGAGCGCCCGGTCCGTCGAGGCCGGCGACACGATCTCGGTGCGCGTCGACGTCACGAACAGGAGCCTGCGGGCCGGCGACGAGGTCGTTCAGCTCTACAGCCGCCAGCCGTCGTCGCGCGATCCGCAGCCCTCCAAGCAGCTGCGGGCGTTTCGGCGGATCTACCTCGCGCCGGGCGAGACGCGGACGGTCGAGCTCGATTTCGCCGCCTCCGACCTCGCCCACTGGGACGTGACGCGGGGCCGCTGGGTCCTCGAGGCGGCCGGCGTCGAGCTGATGGTCGGCTCCTCCTCGGCGGACATCCGCCGCCGCACGACCGTGCGCGTGCGCGGCGAGCGCATCCCGGCGCGCGACCTCGCCCGCGAGACGCGGGCCATCGACTTCGACGACTACGCCGGCGTCGAGCTGGTCGACGAGAGCAAGGAGTGGGGCGACGCCGTGGGCGCCACCGCGGGCGACTGGCTCCGCTTCTCCGATGTGGAGCTGGGCAGCGGCGCCAGCCACTTCAGCGGCGGGTTCGCCCGCGCCGAGGCGGGCGACGCGCTCGTCGAGATCCGGCTCGACGATCCGGTCCGCGGCAAGCTGGTGGGGACCGCCGTCGTGCCGAGCACGGGGGACGTGTACGCCTACGCCACCGCGAACGCCGAGCTCGACGGCGCTTACGGGCGACGCGACGTCTACCTCGTGTTCCGTGGAGCCGCCCGCCTGTCGACCTTCGCGATCGACTGAAGGGCGGTTCGCCGTGAGGACGTCACAAAAGGTGACGATCTAGACAGACCTGGTCCGGCGGCTTCGGTTGACCCGTCGACGGATCGTTGGTCAGATCTTCAGAACCCCATGGCGAGAGAGCGCACGCAGCGAGCCGCGACCGTCGGCGTCGCCGAGCACGGCAACTCGGCGGTGCTCGTCACCGTCGCGCCCGGCGGCGAGCTCCTCGATCGCCGGCGCGTCGACCTCACCGATCAGGGCCTGCCGACGCACCCGCATCACCACGAAGGGTCGTGGGCGGTCGGCCGTTACCTCGACAGCCCGTGGGCGCGGCCGATCTCGCTCGCCGACGCCGTGGCGCTCGTCGAGCGCGTGCGCGCGTCGGCCGCGCGCGGCGCGCGCGAGGGCCTCGAGGCGCTGGCCGCAGCGGTGCCCGCGCCGATCGCGGGCATCGCGATCCGCGTGTGCCCCACGCTTCCGCCGACGACCGAGGAGCGGATCGCCGACAACCGCGCGCAGACCGTCGCCGACTCGGTCCTGTATCGCGAGGCCCTCGCGGCCGCAGCCGAGGCGCGCGGCTGGTCCGTGCATTGGTACGACCGCGAGCGCGTGTTTCGCGAGGCGGCGGCGACGCTCGGCCTCGAGGACGTCGACGCCTTCCTGCACGCGATGGGCCGATCGATCGGACCGCCTTGGCAAGCGAAACACAAGCTCGCGGCGGCCGCGGCGCTCGCGGCCATGGGACGCCGCGCGTCGCAAGGTTGACCCGAATGCCCCGTGAGCTGTCGTCCAGACTTGCAGCGATCGTGGAAGCCCTACCGTTGAGGCCGGGGCTTCGCGTCCTGGAGATCGGTTGCGGCCCTGGCGTCGCGGCGCGCGCTGTTGCCAGGCGGATCGGCGGGGGGCATGTTCTGGCGATCGACCGCTCGGCCAAGGCGATAGCGCAGGCCATGGCGGGATCAGAGGCTGAGCTGGCGTCTGGCCGTTTGAGCTTTCGCCATGTGGCGATCGAGGAGCTCGAGCTGGAGGAGGGGGAAAGGCCTTATGACATCGCGTTCGCGGTCCGGGTTGGCGCGCTCGACGGCCGTCACCCGGAGGTTGGGCGTATCGCCAGGCAGCGGATTCGCAGCGCCTTGCGCGAGGGGGGCCGCCTTTACATCGATGGAGGCGAGCCGCTTCGTGAGGTCTCCCTTGACGACTAGTACCCCGAACGGCGCATCCGAGCGCGCGTCACCTGTCATCGGCTTGCGGCGGGGCGCGGCGCGCGAGACCAACCCGTCCGGCTGAAAACGAGGCGGCGCGGAGGTCGCGACCAACGCCGGCGCTCGTGACGAGGCCGAGGGGAGGTCGCGACCCACCGCGGAGGATGAATTCGAGCCCGCGACGAGGTCCCGATCGAAATATTTGAATTTTTTCATACAAATCGAGCGGTCGCGACCCTCTCGCGGGCTCCGCGCGAGCGTCGCGGTGGGTCGCGACCTCGCGGGCGGCATCCTCGCGACGGCGCGGGTACCTGCCGCCGTCGGGCGTCCCTCCTCATCGGCGCCCGGGGTAGGACGGACGCCGGACGGGCGCTTCAGCGAGAGACCTCGATGTCATCGCTGGCGAGCTGCTCCCTGAACTCCCCCGGGAGCGCGAGCGACCACGCGGCCTCGCCGAGGCACCGGCGCACCGCCGCGGCACCGCTCCCCGTGAGCCTGACCGCGGGGACGTCGACCCGGCCGCGCGGCGACGTTGTCGATGATGGCGGTCATCTCTGCGTTGCTTATGGCGTGTCGCTCGGCGACTGGGTGCTCGTCCGGCCGGACGGATATATCGGCGCCATCGTGTCGTCCGATCCTGCACCGGCTCTGGAAGCCTACCTTGCCAGCGTCGGCCTCCCAGGGCCTGTCGGCACATGAGGCAGGCGGTCAGCTTGGCTTGAGACGCTTCGTCGGGTCGTATTCCTCCTTGCTTGCGCTGCGGGAGGGGGTGCGCGGATACCAGATCGCGGTGCAAGGCCTGGTGTGTGCGAAGGCCCGCCTCAAGGCCCTGTACCGCTCCCGCGGGATCCGCGGGCCCGGAGAAGCGATGGTCGAGGCGGTGACGCGAGCAAGCTCGCTGGAGCGCCTTCCAGTGGCGCACTGGGTGCCGGGCGAGCAGCGCTCCGAGCAGTTGGACGCGGCGGCGATAGCACGCGAGCGGGCGGAGGCGTGGTTGCTGTCGGCGGCTCACAATCTGAGGTGGCCCGGTCGATGACCGTGCCGGGGCTGAGGCCGATCCGCGCGGCGCGGGTGGTCGCCGCGGCGTTGCCGCCCGAACGGCTCCGCACCAAGCGGCAGTTTTTGCGCCGCAGGGGTTTCGGGCTGGTCACCAGTTTATTTGGCGAAGCCGCTGAGCCGAGCTAGATCCGCCCTGCCCGAAAGACCCCGGTCGGTCTGCATGGACGAGCCCCCAAAACGGATCGTCGCACGCCTGCGTGCGAGCGGCCGAGCTGCGTCCGGGATGCACACCGCCAAAGACGTTCAGGTCGCCCGCGTCGTCCATATCGTCGATGCGCGAGAGAAGTCAGCGAACATGCAACCTTTCACGCTGCCCGCCTTCTACATGCCGTATCCGGCGCGCATCAATCCGCACCTCGAGGGTGCGCGCGCGCATGCCAAGGCCTGGTCCTACGAGATGGGTATCCTGGAGGAGAACCCGCAGGGAAAACCCATCTGGACCGAGAGCGACCTCGACGCGCACGACTACGCGCTGCTCTGCGCGTACACCCACCCCGACGCGCCCGCGCCCGAGCTCAATCTGATCACGGATTGGTATGTCTGGGTGTTCTTCTTCGACGACCATTTCCTCGAAATCTACAAGCGCACCAAGGACATGCGCGGCGCGAAGGCGTACCTCGACCGCCTGCCGCTCTTCATGCCCGTCGTGCCCACGGGGACGCCGCCGGAGCCGACGAACGTGGTCGAGCGCGCGCTCGCGGACCTCTGGGCGCGCACCGTCCCGCTCACCTCGATCCACTGGCGCGAGCGTTTCCTCGCGGCGACGAGGAACCTGCTGCTCGAATGCATGTGGGAGCTCGCCAATATCCAGGAGAACCGCGTCGCGAACCCGGTTGAATACATCGAGATGCGCCGCAAGGTCGGCGGCGCGCCCTGGTCCGCGGGCCTCGTCGAGATCGCCGTGGGCGCGGAGGTCCCGGCCGCCGTCGCCGCGACGCGCCCCCTCGAGGTCCTGCGCGACACGTTCTCGGACGGCGTCCACCTGCGAAATGACCTGTTCTCGTACCAGCGGGAGGTCGAGGAAGAAGGGGAAAACGCCAACTGCGTGCTCGTCCTCGAGCGTTTCCTCGGCGTCCCCACGCAAAGAGCGGCCGATTTGACGAACGAGATCCTGACGTCGCGGCTCCAGCAATTCGAGAACACGGCGCTCGTCGAGGTGCCGGCGCTCTGCGTGGAGTACGGGCTGACGCCGGCGCAAGCCCTCGACGTCGCCAAGTACGTGAAGGGGCTGCAGGATTGGCAGTCCGGCGGCCACGAATGGCACATGCGGTCGAGCCGCTATATGAACGAAAACGCGGACAAATCCGCGAGCGTCCCCGATTTCCTCGGGGCGCCGACGGGGCTCGGCACCTCGGCGTTCCGGATCAGGCTCACGCCCGGCGCCCTGGGTTTGCAGCGGATCAAGACCCTCACCCACGCCCCGTTCCGGCCCGTGGGCAGGATGCCGCTCCCGAAGATTCACATGCCGTTCAAGCTCCGCTTGAGCCCACACCTGCCCGCGGCGCGCCGGAACACCCTCGAGTGGGCCCGCAAGTTCGCGATGCTCGACGTGGTGCCGGGCGTCTTCGGCTCCGGGATCTGGGACGAGCGCAGGTTCATCGGCTTCGATTTTCCCATCTGCGCCGCGGGCATTCACCCGGATGCGTCCCCGCACGAGCTCGATCTGAGCTCGGGCTGGCTGACGTGGGGGACGTACGGCGACGATTACTTCCCGCTCGTGTTCGGCGCGACGCGGGACATGGCGGGCGCGAAGCGGTTCAATGCCCGGCTCTCGATGTTCATGCCCCTCGACTGCGCGGGCGCCCCGGTGCCCGAGAACCCGGTGGAGAGCGGCCTGCTGGATCTCTGGATCCGTACAGCTTCCCCCATGTCGATGAGCTCGCGGCAGACGCTCCGCCGCAGCATCGAGACCATGACCGGGAGCTGGCTCTGGGAGCTCCTGAACCAGGCCCAGAACCGGATCCCGGATCCGGTCGATTACGTCGAGATGCGCCGCAAGACGTTCGGCGCCGATCTCACGATGGGCCTGTCCAAGCTCACGCTCGGCGATGTGGTCCCGGCCGAGGTCTTCCGCACGCGGACGATGCGAGGGCTCGACAACACCACGGCCGACGTGGGCGGCTGGATCAACGATCTCTATTCGTACCGCAAGGAGATCGAGTTCGAGGGCGAGCTCAGCAACCTCGTGCTGGTCGTCGAGCGGTTCCTCGAATGCGACGCGCAGCGGGCCAAGGAGGTCGTCAATGACCTGATCACGGCGCGCGTGCTGGAGTTCGAGCACATCGTCGCGACCGAGCTGCCCCGCATCCTCGACGAATTCGACCTCGACAAGGCGGCCCGCGAGGCCGTGCTCGGATACGTCGAGAAGCAGCGATCGTACATGGCTGGCGTCCTCCACTGGCACGTCGCGACGAGCCGGTACGTGGATGCGGAGCTCGAGCGCCACCCGATCGAACGGGCGATCGATGGCGCGCGTGGGTTTGGCGCCTCTGCGGCGCGCATCAGCAGTCTCTTCGGCGCCGGAAAAGCCGGTGCCGCGGATCCTGCTGCGAAGGTGGATCTTTCGATGGGTACGGCCCGGTCCGTGCCGGTGAAGCACGGGCGGTCCTAACCGTCCGGGAAAGAGGGACTCATGTCTATCTCAGGGAATTCGGGTTCGATCGACCAGCAGCAGACCAGCCTCGCGACGGCGGCCGCTAGGCAGCTCGCCACGACCACCAAGTCGGCGCCGCAGATGCAGGGCATCTCGTCGCGGTGGCTGCTCAAGCTCCTGCCATGGGTGCACGTCAACGGCGTGTACCGCGTGAACCGCCGCCTGAGCTATGCGGTGGGCGACGGGCGCGTGACGTTCACGAGCACCGGCGCGAAGATCCACGTCATCCCGCAGGAGCTCTGCGAGCTGCCGCTCCTCCGCGGTTACGAGGACGTCGAGGTCCTCACCGCGCTGGCGAACCGCTTCGTGCAGCGTGAATACAAGCCCGGAGACGTCATCACCGAGCGCGGCAAGGAGGCCGATCACATCTGCCTCATCGCGCACGGCAAGATCAATAAGATCGGCGCGGGCAAGTACGGCGATGAGACGGTGCTCGCGGTCCTCGCGGACGGCGACCATTACAGCTACCAGGCGCTCCTGGAGACGCAGGATCACTGGACGTTCACGGCCAAGGCCGTCACGGCGGTCACGGTGCTGACGCTCCAGCAGAACGTCTTCGAGGAGCTCGTCGCCCAGTACCCGTCGCTGAAGGAGCACCTCGAGAACTTCAAGGCGCTCGCCACGAAGAAGCAGGACAACACGGGCGAGGCGGCGATCGAAATCGCGGCGGGCCACTCCGGCGAGCACGTCCTCCCCGGCACGTTCGTCGATTACGAGACCTCGCCCCGCGAGTACGAGCTCAGCGTGGCGCAGACCGTGCTCCAGATCCACACGCGCGTCGCGGATCTGTTCAATGAGCCGATGAACCAGACGGAGCAGCAGCTCCGCCTGACCATCGAGGCCCTGAAGGAAACCCAGGAGCACGAGCTCATCAACAACCGCGAGTTCGGCCTCCTGCACAACGCCGACCTGAAGCAGCGCATCCACACCCACAGCGGCCCCCCGACGCCGAACGACATGGACGAGCTCCTCGCCACGGTCTGGAGGGAGCCGTCGTTCTTCCTCGCGCCCCCGCGCGCCATTGCGGCGTTCGGCCATGAGTGCAGCCGCCTCGGCATCTATCCGCAGAGCGTCGAGGTGAACGGCAACCACGTCCCGGCGTGGCGCGGCGTGCCGATCTTCCCGTGCAACAAGATCCCGATCTCGGAGGCGCGGACGACCTCGATCTTGCTCGTGCGCGCGGGCGAGAAGAACCAGGGCGTCATCGGCCTGCACCACGCCGGCATTCCGGACGAGGTGGAGCCGAGCCTCAACGTGCGCTTCATGGGGATCAACGAGAAGGCCATCATGTCGTACCTCGTCAGCCTCTATTACTCGGCGGCCGTGCTGGTCCCCGACGCGCTCGGCGTCCTGGAGAGCGTCGAGATCGGACGCGCCCACGAATGAGCCGCGAGCGGTAGGCGCTCCGCGTGTGCCCCGTGCAAACGCGGGGGATACGCGGAGCGCTCTGCTCTCCGAAGCGCGCAGAAGGAAAGGTACATCATGGCAAACGCCGAAATACCTGGGATCGGGAACGAGGTAGAGCGTTCGAGCCTCGGGACGCTGGGGGCGCGAAAGCTCGCGACGACGACCAAGTCGCATCCGCAGATGCAGGGGATCACCCCCCGGTGGCTCTTGCGGGTCTTGCCCTGGATCGAGGTCACGGGCGGCACGTATCGCGTGAACCGCCGCCTGAGTTATGCCGTCGGCGACGGGCGGTTGAGCTTCGGCAACGTCGGGGCGAAGGTGCAGGTGATCCCGCAGGAGCTCTGCGAATTGCCGCTCTTGCAAGGCTTCTCGGACGACGCCGTGCTCGACGCTCTGGCGAGCCGGTTCATCCAGCGGGAGTACAAGCCCGGCGCGCTGATCGCCGAACGCGGAAAACCCGCGGAGACGATCTTCCTGCTCGCGCACGGAAAGGCCCAGAAGCTCGGCGTCGGCAAGTACGGCGCCGACACGATCCTCGACGTCCTCGCGGATGGGGACCATTTCGGGGATCAGTCCGTCATCGAATCGAGCGACGTCTGGACGTATTCGGTCAAGGCCGTCACGCCGTGCATCGTGCTCGAGCTCCCGCAGCGCGCCTTCGAGGAGCTGATCTCGCGATCCCCGGCGCTCCGCGCGCACGTCGAGTCGCTCAAGGAGCGGCTGAAGAAGCCGCAGGACAAGCTCGGACAGGCGGCGATCGCGATCACCGCCGGTCACAAGGGCGAGCACGCGCTCCCGGGGACGTTCGTCGATTATGAAGCCGCGCCGCGTGAATACGAGCTCAGCGTCGCGCAGACGGTCCTCCGGCTCCACACGCGCGTCTCGGATCTCTTCAACGATCCGATGGATCAGCTCCAGGAGCAGCTCCGCCTGACCGTCGAGGCCCTGCGCGAGCGGCAGGAGTACGAGCTCATCAACAACCGCGACTTCGGCCTCCTGCACAACGCCGACCTGAAGCAGCGCCTCCATCCCCGGAGCGGCCGCCCGACGCCCGACGACATGGACGAGATCCTCTGCCGGCGCCGCAAGTCGCAGTTTTTCCTGGCGCACCCGCGCACGATCGCCGCCTTCCACCGGGAGTGCAGTCGCCGCGGCATCTACCCGACCGGCGTCGTGCTCTCCGGCACGAAAGTCACGGCGTGGCGCGGCGTCCCGATCCTGCCTTGCGACAAGATCCCGATCAACCAGGACGACACGAGCTCCATCCTCGTCATGCGCACGGGGCAGGAGCATCAGGGCGTCATCGGCCTCCACCGCACGGGCCTCCCCGATGAGATCGAGCCCGGTGTCTCGGCCCGCAAGATGGATACCGACCCGAAGGCCATTACCTCGTACCTCGTGAGCACCTATTACTCCGCCGCGGTGCTGGTGCCCGACGCTCTCGGCGTCCTTGAGAACGTCCAGATCGGGCGGTAGTCTCGACGGCCCCTATGACTCTGCATCTCGACCTGCTCCTCCACAACCTCGTCGCGCTGTGCATCGCGATCGTGGTGCTCCTGCTTCTCTCGGAGCTCGTGGTTAGGCTGATCCATCGGGGCTACGCTTTCGCCTTGCGCTCGCCGACGCTGGAGCACGTCACGGCCGACGAGCGCAAGGCGTTCCGGCGTCGCGTCCGTCGCCGCGCGCTCGTCTGGGTCGCGCTCGTCGGGGCCGTGCTCATGGGCGGCGCGGCGTTCGCCATAGTTCGCGGAATTCGCGCCCTCGACGTGGTGAAGAGCGCGCTCGTCGGGCTCGCCGGAGACGATCCCGCGCTCGCCAAGATGCGGCTGCTCACCGCGCTCGGCATCGCCGTCGGCGCGCTCTTCGTCGACGCCCTCGCCCGGGGGCTCGCCGACGCGCTGGGGCAGGCGGTCGCGCGCTCGGGCTGGCTGGAGAAGCGGCGCGAGTCGGTCGCCGAGGTCACGGTACGCCTGCGCAAGGCGCTGCGCGTGGTCGTCCTCAGCGCCGCCGCGGTCCTCCTCACCGAGAAGCTCGCGCTCGCGCCGGGAACCCAGCGCACCGTATTGCTCGCCAGCTACACGCTGGGCGCGTTTTACGTGAGCCGCCTCGCGACGGGGATGGGATACCTCCTCCTCGACGTCATCTTCGACAACGCCACGAGGCTCGCCCGCCTCGAAAGCCCGCTCAGGTACCTCGGGAACCTGTCGCACCTGCTCGGGATCACGAAGCGCGTCGTCGACTATTGCGTGTACATCACGGCGGCGACGTGGGTCGCGGACGCGCTCACGCCCGACACGTGGCTCTCGCAGGCGGGGCGGGTCGGGCTCCGGATCATCGCGATCGTTTATGCGAGCCGGGTCCTGGTCGACATCTGCGTGCTCCTCATCAACGACCTCTTCCTCGGGAAGGTGGCGGAGGACAACCCCCAGACGCTCCAGCAACGAAAGACCCTGGTCCCCGTAGCCATGGGCTTCGTGCGGTACGCGATTTACTTCTCGGCTCTCGTGCTGGGGCTGCGTGAGGCTTCCATCGATCCCACGCCGCTGCTCGCCGGCGCCGGCGTCATCGGCGTGGCCATCGGCTTCGGCGCGCAGACGTTCGTGGGGGATATCGTGGCCGGCTTCTTCATCCTCTTCGAGAACCTGCTCCTCGTCGGGGATCTCGTGGAGATCGGCGGCATCCAGGGGCGCGTGGAGGAGATCGGCGTTCGTATCACGAAGATCCGCGACGAGCTCGGCGTGCTCCATTCGATCCCGAATGGCGAGGTGCGCAAGGTCGCGAACCATTCGCGATCCTATGTGAACGCGGTGGTCGACGTGCACGTACCCTACGAGGAGGACGTGCAGCGGGTGCGTGAGCTCCTCGCGAGGGTCGCCGAAAAGGAGGTCGAGCTGCAGACGGGCGCTCCGGGGCAGGTGGACGTCGGCGTGGAGGAGCTCAACGAGGGATCGATCGTCCTGCGTATCAGCGCGCGCGTGCCGCCCGGCAAGAACAAGGAAGTGAACGATGCGCTGCGCGGCCGCGTCGTGGAGGAGCTTTGCAAAGCGCAGGTCAGCGCGCCGCGCCCGCGTCGAGCCGTCCTCATCGACAGCACGCTTTCCGTCAAAAACCCACCCAAGCGAGAATTCGAGGAGTCCGAGCGCGTCATGCCTCTCTCGCCCGCGAAAGACGACTGACGAGCGGTTCGTCTCGCGGCCGCGCTCAGCCCTGCGCGCGGTATTTCCCGTCAAAAATGTTCTGTCGGGTACAGCGTAGCCGTACGAGACGGCGCGCACCAGGCCGTCGTTCGGGATCGGCGCGCCGATGGTCAAAAGACCATCCGGCGCTCGACCCACGTGCGGCTGTCAGCGCTCCTCACCGCATCGACGTGGCACGAGCCAGGCGTCGAACGGCGCGAAGTAGGCGCCCCCCTCGACCTCGTTGTCGGCGCGGTACAGATCGAAGTCGGCCGGCAGGTCCGGGAAGTGTCGCCCATGGCGGCCCGGAACGACCCGCCCGTGGCTCGAATTCCCGCAGAAGATCGAGATCCGATCAATGCCGAGGCGGAAGCGGGGGAGGACCACTCCAGGTACGGCCACGTCCGGCCGCTGACGACCACGGCGTTGCCCACGAAGGCCGGCACCCAGATCGGCGGCGGCTCGTCGTGCGCGGGGGCCGTCGCGAAGGCCGGGGCGTCGAGCCCGTATTTCTCGGGGTAGTAGAGCGAGCCGTCGTCCTTGAACGTGCGATCCCGGATCACGAGCGGGATCTCGTCATCAACGCTTGATGAGGAGAGGCCGCATCATCTCGTGGTCCTCGTGCTCGAGGATGTGGCAATGCCACACGAACCGCCCGGGGCTGCCGAACTTCACCTTGATGCGCGTGATCTGACCGGCCAGCGCGCCGACCGTGTCCTTGAAGCCCTCCTCCCCGGGAAACGGGGGCTCGGGCGGCGCGGACTGGTCGAGCACCTGGCGGTTGACGACCTGGAACCGCGCGTTGTGGAGGTGGATCGGGTGGTCTTCCCCGGTGAAGTTGTAGAGCTCCCAGAGCTCGATCTCGTCCACATCGGGCTTCTCCGTGATGGGGTCATCCCAGTGGAGCGGCACCGGCCTGCCCGCGGCGTCGACGATGCCGAGGAGGTTCCGGATCGTGCCCACGCCCTCCAGCACCTCCTGGTTCATGGACACGCGGCGTATCGCCTCCTCGTCTCCGAGCGGATCGAAGGCCGGCAGCGCGAGCCGCTCGGGAGGCGTGCTCGTGTCCCTGCTCGTCGCCTCCTTCACCCGGAACTGCATGACCTGGCCCGTGGTGTTCGGGTCGGCCACGGCGGACATGCCCGGCATGCCGCCGTGCGTCTCCGGTCCGACGTTGAGGAGGAGGATCTCGGTGCCGACCGGGACGCGGCTGAAATCGACGATGAAGTCCCAGCGCTCGGCCGGTCCAATGAGGAGCTCGTTGGTCTGCACGGGCCTGGGGAGGAAGCCTTCGTCGGAGCCGATCACCCAGAACGGGAGCTCGTTGCTCATCCTCAGGATCAAGAGCCTCGTGTTGCTGCCGTTCAGGACGCGGAACCGGTAGCGGCGCCGCTCGACCTCGAGGAAAGGCCACGTCCGGCCGTTGACCACCATCGCGTTCCCGAGGAACTCGGGGACCCAGTACGGCGGCACGGGGCCGTTCGGTTTGTACAGGTCCTCGGCGAGCTCAGGCGGAAGCCCGCGACTCTTCGGGTAGAAGAGCGAGCCGTCGGCGTTGAACGAGCGGTCCTGGATCACGAGCGGGATCTCGAACACCTCGGCGCCCGGACGATCGCCCGGCCTCGGCGCGGGTCCGGGCAGCACCCCCTTCGGCAGATCGTCGGGACCGCCGCGGAGCAGGTAGAAGCCGGCGAGCCCGGCGTACACGTTGAGCCGGGTGATGCCGAGCGTGTGATCGTGGTACCAGAGCGTCGTCGGCCGCTGGCGGTTCAAGTACTCGAAGACGGCCGTCCCTGGCTCCCACAGGCGCCCGAGCCGTGATGTCCTCCGGAAGATGTCGTAGAAGGTCCCGGTCCTCGCGAAGCCGCGCGGGATGTTCTCCGCCTTCGGCAGAAACCACGCTTCCGGGTAGCCGTCGCTCTCCTGCTCGACCGGGGTCGTCCCGTGGAGGTGGGTGACGATCGGCACCGGGCCCCGGTAAGGATCCGGCGGGCAAGGGCCGCTGAACCTGGGGGCCATGTCGCGGCCGTCCACCCCGCCGGGCGGGTTGGCCCAGTGGAGGGTCGGGTCGACGGTGAACAGGTGCGGGAGGAAGCGGCCAGTCCGCGGGTGGGTGAGGTCGTTGATCCACGTCACGCGCACCGGCTTCCGCCACCTGGCCTCGATGGTCCACCCTGGATACGAGAACGTCTCCGGATGCCGGGCGGAGCCGTACGCCCACACCGTCGTGAGGGGGAAATCCGGCGGCAAGACGCGCTGCCTGATCTGCCGGACGGCGATCTCGTAATGGTCGACGGGAGCGTCGTGGCCGATGCGCCCCTGCGCCTCGGGCATGACGGGCGGAATGAGCAGCGGCAGCCTGTACTTGGGGATATCGCGGCCGCGCAGCGTCGGTGCCGACTCCGGGACGAAGGCGCATTCGCCGACGCTCGCGAGCGCGACGCCCTCGCGGCGGAACAGAAGGAGCCCGCCCGTGGCGGTCAGACCGTACTTCAAGAGCAGTCGTCGATTCAGTGAAGACATCGGATCTCCTTGCGCCGCAATCGGCGACGCGAGCGTGCGACCATCATGACGGCCGCGCCGATCCGAGCCATCCAGGAAGCTCCGGATTTAGGGTTCCTGCGCGCTCACGAGCAGGTCCCGAATCACCATCTATGCGCTGCGATCGAGCGCTGTTCGTGCAGATCGAGTCCGTCTCGGCCGACGCGCGGTGGGCCAGGGAGCGCGGACGGCGCGGCTCGCGTCGTGGGTGGGGGGAGCCGGCGAGCGATGCCGCGGCGGCGTAGCCGCTCGGCAGGCCGCGCGCTGGCAGGCTCAGCGCCTCGGGGTGTCGGCGGGCATGGGCTGCGTCCGGTCGCGCACGGTGAGCCGCCCGGACGAGGTGCGCCGAGGTGCTCCAATGGGCGCGGCGGGCGCCTGTCTATCGTGCCAGCCCCGCACGGTGTAGATTGACCGTCGTCTGGAGATCCGGACGTTCCTCCAGAAGACAATTGGAAAGGGTCCATGTCATGCATAGAGGTATTCCTCGTGGCCCGCTTGCCCTGTGCCTCGCGCTCGCGTCGGGGTTGTCGGCGCTCTCGTCGCTGACCGGCTGCGGTGGCAAGGTGTCCATGCCTGGCGATGACGCGGCCGGCGCGGCGGGCGGCTTCCCGGAGACCGGCCCTGGAACGGGCCGCCCCTCGGATCCTCTGCAGCATTGGGCCAAATCCTTCGGCTCACCGTCGTCGGACGACGAAGACGAGATTGCTGGCACCGAGGATCTGACCGATCTCGCGGTGAACCGAGCGGGCAACATCGTGCTGGGAGGGAATTTCGCCGGGACCTTCGACCTCGGGGCGGGTCCGATCACCAACGTTCCAAGCGTGTACTCCGGCTTCGTCGCGACGCTCGACCACGACGGCAACGGCCTCTGGAGCCGGGGGTTCGGCAGCCTCATCGGAGCCACGTCGATCAGGGAGGTGGCGACCAACGCCGCGGGCGATGTCTTCGTCGTGGCGACCTTCACCGGCAGCGTCGACTTCGGTGTCGGGCTGCACACCGCGAGCGACCGGTCCCACGACTGGGCGGTCATCAAGCTCGACCAGCGCGGGCACCCGGTCTGGAGCAGGGCTTTCGGCCTCGGGTTCGACGGGGCGGCTCACCTCGCGGTGGATGACGCGGGCAACGTCATCCTGGGCGGCACCCTCTCTGGCACCGTCGATCTGGGCACCGGCCCGGTCGCTCCGCCCGGGAATTTTCCGAGCCCGTACGTGTTGAAGCTCGACCCGACCGGCAAGACGATCTGGGCCCATACGCTCACGGCGGGCATCTTCGGCGAGGTGTTCAGCGTCGCCGCCTCTCCCCGCGGGGACATCGCGGTCGCCGGTTGGTTCTCCGGCTCGTACGATTTCGGCTGCGGGCCGCTCGCAGGCACGACGGCCAGCTCCGACGCAGGCTCGTTCGTCGCGAGCCTCGACGAAAACGGCGGCTGCCGGTGGAACGTGATGACGGAGCTCACGCAGGGCGAGGTCGGTAGCGATATCGGCATTGACGATCGCGGCAACGTCATCGTCACGGGGGTGTTCTTCGGGACGACCCTGTACGGCGCCGCGACGGCCGGCGTGGCGCCATTCGTCGCCAAGTTCGACCAAGCCGGGGCGCTCCGCTGGAGCAACCTGCCCGTCTCGGGGCTGGCCGCCGATCCGCCGCCCACGCTGGCCGTGGACGTTGCCGGAAACGTGTCCGTTGCGATCCGGTACGGCGAGCACATCGACTTCGGGGATGGACCGATCCTTGGCCCCACGAGCGGCTACACCTATGCGATCGTGCAGTACGACGAAGCGGGCTCGTTGCGCTCCTCTTCACGTGTGAGCGACGGGCGAGGAGATGTAGGACGCGAGCTGAGGATCGGCGCGTCCCGGCTCGGCGAGCTGATCGTCGCCGGAAATTACTCTGGAACCCTCGACATCTCGGGCAGCACCCTGGTCGGGGACCGCAACCGATCGGACATCTTCGTGGCCGAGTTCGCGCCCTGACCGGGCGATCGCGCCCTGATGCGTGTGCGCCCCCCGAGCCCGCCCATGGAGCTCTCGCCCGGCCCGCCTCGCACCGATTTCAACGCCACCGACAAGGGGATCGACCTCTACACCGATGCGGACTGCGAGGACTTCAGCCGCTCGATGGCTTCACCTTGCACGCCGCGACGCGCGCCGGTGCGCACCGAGTCGCGGCGAGGGAGGCGCTGCTGCGTTGCTACTGCGAAGCGGGTCCTGGCCCCCCTCATCCTCGGCAACGCAGGAAGCATTTCGTCGGCCCCTCGTCCTCGGCTTCGCGAATGGCGACGTACCGCGGCTGAGGCGACGGGGGAGAGGAGCAGGCCGTTTTCCTAGAGGTCGATGACGACCTTGCCCTTCACGTGCCGGCCGGCCTGGAGCTCGACCGCGGCGCGGATCTGCTCGACCGGGAAGCTCGCGGCGATGGGGACCCGGAGTCGGCCGGTCGCCATCAGGCGAGCGAGCTTTTCCAGGGCGCCGGGGGCGGCGCTGGCGCCGTTGGCTGGTGTGATCCCGTCGACCTGGGCGGCGATGGTCGTGATGCGCGTGTCAGGGACGCCGAGCGCCCTCGCGGCGTGCGCTGTCTCCGTTCCATAAAGGTCGATCGCAGCGGTGATACCGCGGGAAGCGAGGGCACGGACCCGGTCCGCCAGGCCGTCGCCGTAGGCGACCGGCTCGGCTCCGAGAGCGCGCAGGAAATCGGCCGATGTCGCCGATCCCGTCCCGATCACGCGCGCCCCTGCGATCCGGGCCATCTGGACGACGAATACCCCGACTCCGCCCGCCGCGCCGCCGATCAGCACGGTGTCGTCCGGCCCAAGCTCGACCACGGCCAGGGCGGCGGATGCCGTGCGTCCGGCGATCGTGAGGGTGGCGGCGGTGCGGTCGTCGACGCCGTCGGGGGTGTGATGGGCCTCGTTCGCCGCGATGCCCCCGGTCGCGTCGACCACCACGAAGTCGGCGATCGCGCGGGACAGGGCGCCGCCGAACACCCGGTCGCCAGGTGCGAAGCCGATCACCCCGTCACCGACCTGGTCGACGACTCCCGCGTAGTCGGTCCCGAACCCGGCCGGCAGGCTCAAGCCGAACCGGACGGCGGTGTCCGCATCAGCGGTCATGAACCAGTCCATCGGGTTCAGCCCGGCCGCGGTGACCCGAACACGGACCTGTCCCGGTCCGGTCTGCGGAGCTGAAACCTCACGGATCTCCAGGACTTCGGGGCCGCCGAAGGAATCGAGCCGGACCGCCCGGCTCCTGCTCGTCGATGGCTGATCGCTCAGTTTTTGCATGCTCTCCTGTCCCCCTGGAACGACGGAACGCACTGAAACGGACTATGCTCCGTTTCCATGGATGACCGCAACACAAAAAACGGAGCGCGCTCCGTTTTGACGGAGGCGGAGAGCCGCGCACCACGGGCGGACGCAACCCGTAACCGCGATCAGTTGCTCGCGGTGGCGACCCGCGTGTTCGCGTCGGGTGACACCGAGCCGTCGATGCGTGCGATCGCCCGCGAGGCCGGGGTCGGCATCGCCACGCTCTACCGGCACTTCCCCACCAGAGAGTCGCTGGTCGATGCGGTCTACCGGAGCCAGGTCGTGCGGCTGACGACCGGCGCCCGCGAGCTGCTCGACCAACTGCCGCCGGCCGTGGCGATGCGGCGCTGGATGGACCTGTTCGGCGACTGGATCGCGACAAAGAACGGCATGCTCGACACGCTGCTGGCGATGATCGAGACCGGCGAGATCGCCCACGACCAGACCCGGATCGAGCTGCTCGCGGCCATCACCACGATCCTCGACGCCGGCCGCGCGGTGGATGACCTCCGCCGAGACGTCACCGCCGAAGACATCGCCGCGAGCCTCGTCGGCATCTTCACGGTGGCCCCCAAGCCCCAGCGAGAAGCTCTTGCCAGTCGCCTGTTGGACCTCCTCATGGATGGACTGCGGCCTCCAGTCCGCCGGTAACGGCAACGCTGCTGCCTGCTAGGAGAACAAGAGGTCCAATGGGGTTCCGCGCGAACTCGCATCCGGCCGGTCTCTCTGGCGGGCTTCCCGACGGGCTGAGCTACGGATAGCTGACCGTGATCTCGGCGAGGAACGTCCTGCCGTTCTGCCGGCTCGTGGACGAGAGGTAGGTCTCCGCGGCCGGGTAGTCGTACCGCGTGTCCATCGCGTTGTAGAGGCCGAGCACGTAGCGCGTGTGAAAGCGCTGGAGCTCGCCGGACAACGTGAGATCCGCGACGACGGCGCCCCGGGTCTCGCCGCCCGCGCTGCGGGAGATCCGCCGGGGCGCGTCCAGGTTGATCCGCAGCGCGGCGGCGGCGAGCCGCTCCACCACCGGGACGACGCCGCGGAACGACGCGAGGTGCTCCGGGGCGTTGATGAGCCGCCCTCCGCCCCCTTGCTGGGCGCGCTGGTAGCCGTACATCGCCGAGAGCATCCAGCCCTGCCGCCACTCGCGGCGGAGCTCGACGTCGCCCCCCACGACGAACGCGTCGCGCTCGCTGTTCGCGTAGCGCAGCAGCCCGCCGTGGTCCTCGAGGGAGATCCGGTCCGACAGCAGGCTCGCGTGGACGGCGCCGAGCGCGATCCAGGCGTCGCCGATGCGCTGCGCGTACTCGACCTCGGCGGAATGGAGGGACTCCGGCTCGAGCGTGAGGCCTGCCGTGGGGTCGACGGCGGGCACCTGCGTCTCGCCGTCCTCGTAGTACTGCTCGGAGACGCTCGGCGCGCGGAAGGCGCTCCCGCCCATGATCTTCAGCACGCCTCCGGGCGCGGGCCGGAAGATGACCGCGGCGCGCGGCACGAAGATGGGCCCGAACGTGCTGTAGACGTCCAGGCGCGCGCCCGCCGAGAAGCGCACCCAGGGTGCGGGCGAGCCGTCGACGATGAGGTAGCCGGCGCCGAAGCCGAACGGCTCGCGCTTCGTGCGGACGCGCCCGTCCGCGAAGACGCCGCGCAGCGTCGCCTCGGGGTGCCCCTGCACCTCGCCGCCCCCGGTGACCCGGAGCCCGGCGAGCGGCGTCCACGCCGCCCGGAGCTCGGCGCCCAGCCAGGTGCCGTGCTGCTGCTCGAAGATCGTCGCCTCGTCGAACCGGTAGACCCCGCGCCAGACGAAGCGGTTCACGTGGCCGCGCGCCATGAACTGCAGGTCGGGCGCGGGCCGCGGCTCGTAGCGCACCTCGGCCATCATGTGCGTGTCGTCGTAGCTCGTCCCCAGGTCGTTGAGCCGCGTGCCCACGTAGCCGGTCGGAATGCGCTGCTCGCGCGTGTGGTACATCCACTGCGCCGTGAACGGCCCGTACCAGGCGCGCCCGGAAGCGCCGCCGGCCCGGAAGCTCTCGGCGCGCTCGGCGATCGGCACGGGCGGGCCGCCCCGGGGGTCCCGCAGGGCGACCGGCACGTCGAGCCCGTCGGAGCGGGCGCCGGTGACGCTGGCCCGCACGCCCGCGTCCGGCCCAGCATTGTAGTGGAACCCGGCGCGCGCGTGGCCCACGCCGTCGTAGTAGGTGCCGGCCGCCGCGTGCGCGCCCGTGGGCTCGTCGCGGCCGCGCAGCACGAGGTTGACGATGCCGGAGAGGGCGCCCGTGCCGTAGAGCAGCGAGCCCGGGCCGCGGACGACCTCGATGTGGTCCACGTCGTGGAGGTCGTCGCGCGCGTCCGAGCCCACGAACGAGGCGTTGAGGACGTTGTCGTTCGTCGAGTGCCCGTCCGAGAGGACGAGGAGCCGGTTGCCGTAGTCGAGCGGCTCGCCGAGCCCGCGGATCCCGGCCGAGTAGACCACGTGGTCGTTCGAGAGGTAGACGCCGCGCGTGCCGCGCAGCGCCTCGGCGATGGTCGGGTACCCGAAGGCGCGCAGCTCCTGCTGCTCGATGACGCTGATGGAGGCGGGCGCGTCCTCCACCCGCTCGAGGACGCGCGAGGCCGACGACACCTCGCGGATCGGCTCCAGCGCGAGATCGCGCAGCGCCGCCTGCTGGCCGGCCGCGACCTCGATCGTCCGCTCGACCGGCGCGAAGCCGCGCAGGCTGACGCGCACCCGGCGCCGGCCCACGGGGACGCCCTGGATCACGGACGGCGTGAAGCCCATCGGCCGGCCGTCGATCTCGACCAGGGCGTCGGGCTCGCTGGCGCGCACGAGGATCGAGCCCGTGAGCGGGCTGAGCGTCGCCGTGATCGGCACGGTCTCGTGCGCGGCGACGGTCAGCGGCTGCGGCGCCGCCTGGTAGCCGGCGCGCGAGAAATAGAGCACGTGGCGGCCCGGCGGCAGGTCGAGATCGCAGGGCGCGGCGCAGGCGGGCGGCGCGCCCTCGTTGTCGACGTGGACCGTGGCCTCGCTCGCGCCGCGCACGTCCACCCGGACCGTGCCCACGATGCGGCGGAGCACGATGAGCACCTCCTTGGTCTGGCCGAGCTTCACCGCGGTGTCCTCGACCGCCACGGGCTCGTAGCCCGCGAGCTCGACGAGGATCCGGTAGCGGCCCTCGGCCAGGGCGAGCCGGCGCGGCGCCGTGCCGCGGGCGCCGAGGTCCCTCCGATCGACGTAGATCGTGGCCCCCGGCGGCGACGTGACGATCTGCAGCGCGGCGACGCGCGGCGCGATCCGCTCGAGCGCGGCCCGCGCCTCGGCGACGATCTCCGGGTCGGTCTCGCCCTCGAGCGCGTCGTCGTAGTACCGGTGCGCGTCGGCGAAGCGGCCCAGCTCCTCGTAGGTGAGCGCGATGTTGAAGACGACGTTGCGGTTCGGCACGAGCCGGTTGGACGCGAGGAAATGCTCGAGGGCCGCGCGGAACTGCCCCTTCTTGTAGCTGTCGCGGCCGAGCTCGAAGTGGAGGTCGGCCTCGTCGGCCTGGCCCTCGCCGTCGGCGCGGGCGGCGGGGGCGTGGAGCAGCGCGCCCGCGAGGAGGGGCAGCGCCGCGAGGCAAGACCAGCGAGCGCGCCGCCGAGAGCGCGCGCGCGTGCTCGAGGGCGCGCTCGGCATGACGCTAGCGGTGCTCGCGCAGGCGCACCGCCCTCGTCGCCGGCGCCTCGCCGCCGGCCGCGGGCTCGCCGCCGGCCGTGGGCGCCGCTGGCGGCGCGAGCACGGCGCGCGGGCGCGCGGGCCGCGCCGAGCTCGACGGCGCGAGCGCGGCGCCGGCCGCAGCGAACCCGCTCGCCGCGGCGGCCACGGCCGCCGCAGGGGGCGCGAGGATCGCGGACGGCGGGAGGGGCGAGGCCTCGGGCGCCTCGTCCGCCGCGGGCATCGCCGCCGGCGCGTCCCGCCCCGGCGCGTCCCGCGAGGCCGCCTCGCCGGCGGGCGGCGCGCCCGCGACCTGCGTTGCCCCGCGCCCCAGCCACGCGAGCGCCGCCGCGCCCCCGAGCAGCACGGCGAGCGCCGCCGCGGGCAAGGCCGCGCTGCGCCGGCCGCGGCGCCCGCGGGCGTCCCCCGCGGGATCGCGCTCGTGCCGCTCGGACGGCGCCGCCGCCGGAGCCAGGGGCTCGCCGAGGTGCGGCGCCATCGCGGTCGACGCGGCGCCGGGGGGCGGCACGGACGCCGCGGGCGACGGGCCCGCCGCGGGCGGCACGGACGCCGCGATCGTCTCCGCGGGCGACGGGCCCGCCATGGGCGGCACGGACGCCGCGATCGCCGCGGGCGGCGGGTCGGCCGCGGACGGCTGCGTGGGCGGCGCCGACCCCTGCGCCCGCTCGGCCGCGACGCACCACGTCCCCGGCGCAACGCTGCGCGACCCGGTCAGGGTCGGGGCGTCCTCGTCGACCACCCTCGGGCGGTCCGGCGCCGGCGGCGCATCCACGGTCTCGTTCCCCATGGCCCTGCGCAGGATGCGCGCCGCCGTCAGGCGCGCGCGCTCCGACGCCAGCGGCTCGAGCAGCGACACCAGCTCGGCGACCGTCTGCGGGCGGTGCGCCGGGTTCTTCTCGAGGCACATCAGGAGGATGTACTCGAGCTCGACCGGGATCTCGGGCCGATGCGCGCGCGGCGGCACGGGCGGGTCCGTGACGATGCTCACGAACAGCGCCGAGACGGCATCGTTCTCGAACGGCAGCCGCCCGGTCAGGAGCTGGTAGAGCGTCATGCCGAGCGCCCAGATGTCGCTGCGGGCGTCCACGGTCCGGGTGTTGCGGATGTGCTCCGGCGACATGTAGCGGGGAGAGCCGAGCACCACGGACGAGGTGGTCAGCTTGGCGTTCAGGCCGAGCGCGCCCGCCTCCGACGCCTTCGAGATGCCGAAATCGAGCACCTTGATCAGGGTCGAGCCGTCCGCGCGGCTCGCCAGGAACAGGTTGCCCGGCTTGAGGTCGCGGTGGACGATCCCGAGCGCGTGCGCCTCGGCGAGGGCGTCGCACGCCTCGATCACGTAGCTCACCGCCTGCTCGACCGGCAGCGGGCCCCGCGTCTCCACGAGCGCCTCCAGATCGATGCCACTCAGGTGCTCCATCACGAAGTAGGGCAGCTCCTCGTCGGTCTGCCCCACGTCGATGACGCGCGCGATGTGCTCGCTGGCGATGGCCGCCGCGGCCTGCGCCTCGCGGAAGAAGCGCTCGAGCGCGCCCGGCGTGGTGCGCCCCTCGGGGAGCAGGAACTTCAGCGCGACGCGGTGGCGGAGCGAGACGTGGTGCGCCGAGACGACGAGCCCCATGCCGCCGCGGCCGAGCACCCGCTCCACGCGGTACTTGCCGCCGATGATGTCCCCGACCCGGGGAATCCTGCGCGACGGAGCCGGTTCCACCGCTTCCCAGCCTGCTTGGGCCATCGGCCGATGAGTATACACCAGCACCCCCGGGCCCCGGCAGAATCCTCGCCCTCGACGCCACCCGCGCCGGCCGCGCCGGCGCCGTGTGCGATACGCCCGCTCCCAGCCCCACCTGCGGTGTCCGACGCGCTCGGGGGGGCCGGCGACGATCCGGATCTCGGCATGTCCGCGCGGCCGGGAGCGCCGGGCCTGGCTTCGCCTGGAGGACGGGCGCCGCGCGTTGCTATGCTGTCGGCCGCTCACCCCACGAGTCACCCCACGAGGTCTCATCGTGTATGAATTCACCGTGACTGGCCCGCTCGTCGGCGGGGCCCTCATCGGCCTCAGCGCGTCGCTTCTCCTCTTGTTCAACGGGAGGGTCGCCGGCATCAGCGGCATCTTCGGAGGGCTCCTCTTCCGCGAGCGGGGCGACACCGCCTGGCGCGCGGCGTTCGTCGTGGGCCTGCTCCTCGGCGGCCTCGCGCTCGCCGCCGCGCATCCCGCCGCCTTTCCGCCGGCGGGCGACGGCCGCTCGCTCGGCCTCCTGGTCGCCGCGGGGCTGCTCGTCGGCCTCGGCGCGCGGCTCGGCAACGGGTGCACGAGCGGCCATGGCGTCTGCGGCCTCAGCCGCCTGTCGCTCCGCTCGCTCGTCGCCACCATGACGTTCATGGCGACCGCGGCCGTCACCGTTTACGTCAGCCTTCATGGGCTCGGAGCGGCGCGGTGAAGCAGAACGCGCTCGCGCTGCTCGCTGGCGCGCTGTTCGCCGTGGGGCTCGGCGTCTCCGGCATGACGCAGCCGTCCAGGGTCGTCGGCTTCCTCGACGTCGCCGGCGGCTGGGACCCGAGCCTCGCGTTCGTGATGGCGGGCGCGATCTCGGTGCACCTCCTCGCCTATCGCGCCCTTCGCCGGCAGCAGCGCGCCGCCTCGGAGGGCGCCCCGCGCTTTCCCCTCTTCGCCGATCGCCTGTCCCTGCCGACCCGCACCGGGGTCGACGCGCGCCTGCTCGGCGGCGCCGCGCTCTTCGGCGTCGGCTGGGGGCTCGCCGGCTATTGCCCCGGGCCGGCGCTCGTCTCGCTCGCGAGCGGCTCCGGCGCCGTCCTCGCGTTCGTCCTGGCCATGGCGGCCGGGATGGCGATCGCGCATGTCGCCGCCGCACCGAGGAGCGCGCCGGCGGACGCGGGGACGGCGGGGACGACGGGCCGGACGACGCGCGACCCGTGACCCCGCTCCAGGCAATGTGTCTTGCGGCGAACGCTCCCGCGATGTAATGCTCCTCTCCCAATGCTCGTCGATGCTGGCCGCGGTCCGCCGCGGGCTGGTGGACGAGCGCCATCGGCCTTTGCCAACGCTGGGAGAGCGAGCCATGAAGCTTTCACTCGGCCCCTTTCTGGGGGCGACGGTTTCCCTTTGTCTGTTATCCGCCTGCGCCGAGCAGGTCGGCCCGACCGAGCTCGAGTCCACCGAGGCCGCCGCCGAGACCGACACCGAGGCGGCCCTCGAGGCGGCGATCGACGAGCAGCCCTTCGAGGTCTGGGCCATCGACCAGTCCGACACGAACGGGCTGACGTACGGCGGCACGCTCTACATTTACGATGGCCAGGCGCTCTCGACCGGTCGCGGGGTCACGCCGGCCGTCGCGGAGGTCATCGACCTCGGGGGCGACACCGCGTCGCTGTGCTTCGACCAGACCGGCGCCAATCCGGTCCGGCCGCACATGATCTTCTTCAACGCCGCGCGCACCCACGCGGTGCTGTCCTTCGTGGCGAGCGGCCACGTCGTGATCTTCGACGCCGCGACCCGCGCGCCGGTCGCGTGCCTCCGCGCGTCGGCGGGCGCGGACGGGGCGCGGCAGGCGCACGCCGCGGTGCCGGCGCCGGACGACTCGTACATCCTGGTGGCCAACCAGAACGGCAAGCTGCTCGAGCGCATCTCGACCGATTACGCCGCGGGCACCTTCGCGTGGGACCCCGCCGCGAAGCTCAACCTGGCCACGTGCGTCGCGCCGAGCGGCGATCCCTGCCAGTTCCCGGGCATCCGGCCCGACAACGCGCCCATTTGCCCCATCATCGACGGAGCGGGCGCCCACGGCTTCATCACGCTGCGCGGAGGGGGCCTGTTCGTCGTCGACCCCGCGGCGACGCCGATCCAGATCGTGGGCGAGTACGACGTCGGCGCCGTGCACGGGAACGGGTGCGGCGGCGTCGAGGCCGGCGGCGCGATGTTCATCAACTCCGGCGGGGGGACGGCGGCGAACCTCGATCAGTTCGACGTGTACCGATTCCCGCTCTCCGGTTATGCGCCGACGAACCCGGTCAACACCCCGCCGCCCCAGGTGGTGTTCACCGACGGCTCCCCGGACCGCGACGCCCATGGCATGCTGCTGACGAAGCGCGGCCGCACCATTTGGGTGCTGGACCGGATCCAGGGCGTGGCCGAGGTCTTCAACGTCAACACCAACGCGCACGTGGCCACGGTCGACCTGAAGGGCCCGCTGTCGAGCGATCCTGCGCCGGACCTCATGGACCTCTCGCCCTCGGGCAACCGCATCTTCGTGACCCTGCGCGGCCCGACGCCGCTGAGCGGCGATCCGCACGCGTCGGTGGGCAGCACGCCCGGGGTCGGCGTCGTCCAGGTCACCCGCGGCGGGAAGCGCGGCAAGCTCAAGCGCATCACGCCGATCACCAACATCGACGCTGGCGGCGTGCAGCGGGCCGACCCGCACGCGATCCGGGTGCGCCTGCTCTGAGCGCGCTGCAGCCGGCGCCGACGCCGGCGACCGCGGCGAAGATCTTGTCGCAGGCCGTCGCTTGCGGCAGGCGCCGCCTTCCTGACCTCTCAGCTGACAGAAGATTCTCTAGGCGATCTGGTCAGCTTGGAGAAACGACGCTATATCGACATGACGCAGTTGCTGAAATCTTGGAACCTGGATGGCTCTTCGCGCTCTGCGGTGAGTCTACCAAAGCGGCTCTTCAAGAGGTTTCATGAACAAGCTTTCGCTTCATCCACGCTGCAACGCGGCCACTGTGCCATGTCCTGCGCGCTCTCGGTCGGTCCTCTCTTGGCGCACCTTTTCTGATGATTCCTCACCCCTCGCCCGGCTCTGCGCCGCGACAGCGCTGCTCATCGCCTGTTCCGCGGGCGAGCCGACCGACGCGTCCGATGCTGCCGCTGGCGGCGGCGGAACCTCGGGTGGCGGTGGCCAGATCTCCGGCGGAACCTCTGGCGGCGGCGACGCTTCCGGTGGCGGCGGCACCTCCGGTGGCGGCGGCGGCACCTCGGGCGGCGGCGGCGACGCTTCCGGCGGCGGCGGCACCTCGGGCGGCGGCGGCGACGCTTCCGGCGGCGGCGGCACCTCCGGTGGCGGCGGCGACGCTTCCGGCGGCGGCGGCACCTCCGGTGACGGCGGCGACGCTTCCGGCGGCGGCGGCACCTCCGGTGGCGGCGGCGACGCTTCCGGCGGCGGCGGCACCTCCGGTGACGGCGGCGACGCTTCCGGCGGCGGCGGCACCTCCGGTGGCGGCGGCGGCACCTCCAGCTCCAGCGGCGGCGGCGATGCTTCCGGCGGCGGCGGGGCGCCGCACGATCCCTGCCCTGAGCTGAGCGCGGGCGCGGTTCTCCCCGAGCTGGACATCAACCTTCCTGCCACTACGCCGCGCGCCGGGATGGAGCTCACCCCGGCGCTGGCCTCGGACGGGATCAACTTCCTGCTCGTCTGGGCCGACGAGCCTTGGGACAGATACGGAACCGACCTTCTCGCCGCGCGCATCGCGCCTGATGGCACGGTCCTGGACCCCGAGCCGTTGGTCATCGCCGCCGGGCCCAGCGACGAGGGCGTACCGACCGTCACGTTCAATGGGACCCATTACGTCGTCGCCTGGGCCGATGACACCCGAGGTTGGGGAGCGCCGTCCCCGGCGAGCGACATCCGCGCCGCCCGGATCAGCCCCGACGGCGTGGTGCTCGATCCCGGCGGCTTCGTCATCAGCAGCGCCGACCAGCCCGACTCCTGGCCCACTGCAGTCTCGCTCGGAGCAACGACCGTGGTGGCCTGGACTGCGGATGGCGATGACGTCCGGTTCGCCCGCATCTCGCCTTCCGGCGACGTCCTCGATCCAGGCGGCGTCTCGGTCGGCTCGACCTCGCTCGGCTCGCTCCCTTGGCCCTCGGATGGCCGCGTGGCTCTCGCGACCGATGGCACGAGCGCGCTCCTCGCCTGGGAGAATGACGGCGTGCTCCTCGCCACGCGCATCAGCGCCGAGGGCGCGGTGCTCGATCCCGGCGGCGCCCCGGTCGCGATCGGCGGCGAATGGCAGCCGGTCGCGACCTTCGACGGCGAGCAGTACTGGATCGTGTGGAAAGGCGAGGGCGTGCGCGCGACGCGCGTGACGATCGGCGGCGAAGTGCTCGATCCCGGGGGGCTCTTGGTCCACGCGGGCGAGAGCGGGAGCGACACCAACGTTGCGGCCGCCGCCAACGGCGATGATCTCGTCGTCGTCTGGGCGACGCCCAGCGAGGATGATGCCTCCAGCACGGTCGACCTCCGCGCAGCCCGGGTGAGCCGCACCACCGGCGCGGTGCTCGATCCCGGGGGCGTGGTCCTGGCTTCCGACTCGCCCATGTACACCGACCCAGCCATCGCGGCAGGTCCCGACGGCGCCTTCGTGGCCTGGACGCAGGCGTCCTGGTGGCTCGACGGGTCGTCGACCTGGGACATCTTCGGCGTGGCGCTGCACGGGGCTCCGCACGACGCGTCCGGCCCGGTGCCCGTCGCCATCTCCCCGGCGAACCAGTTCACGCCGGCCGTGACCTTCGACGGGCAGAACTACGTCGTCGTCTGGTCGGACCAGCGCAACAAGGATCGCAGCATCTACGCGGCCCGCGTCAGCCCGTCGGGGGATCTGCTCGATCCTGCGGGCATCTTCGTGGCCAACGCGGTGGGCTGGACCGACGCTGTGCCGCGCCCGGTCTTCGATGGTCGAAACACCGTGATCATCTGGACGATATGGGACTGCTGCGGTTCCAGCCAGGCCTATGCGGTCAGGCTGAGCCCCGGGGGCGTGGTCCTGGATAACGCCCCGATCCCGCTGCCAGAGTCGGAATCGGAAGGCAGGCCCGTGCACGACAACATGAGCGTCGCCTCGGACGGGCACGGCGTCATGATCGCGACGATGAACGAGCTAGGCGAGGTCGAGCTCGTCCGTCTGGATCAGGCAGGCGTGCCCGAGCTGCTGCCGGCAAGCCCTCCGGAGATCGGCGGACGCTCCATTTCCCTCGGCTTCGACGGCGTGAATTACCTGCTCACGTGGACCGCGTACGACAGCTGGAACGAGCACGGGCCTGTCGGTACGCTCTACGGAGCTCGGGTGCGCCCGTCAGGGGAATGGCTGGATCCCACGGGCTTCCGCATCTCGCATCAGGACGCTATGTCGACGGCGCCGGCCGTTCCGGCCATCACGCGGCACGGCACCGGCAGCCTGCTCGTCTGGGAGGAAGAGAACACCGATAAGATCGGCCTCTACGCGACCGAGATCAGCTCCGACGGGACCGTGCTTCAGCCCGGCGGCGCCTTGCTCGCCCTGATCAACCGGACGCCCAGGACCTGGAGCGAGACAAACCCGGCCATCGCCTCGGACGGCGCGCGCTCCGTGGCGGTGTGGGCGAACGCCGGCGCGGACGGGCTCGATGTGCTCGGCGCCGAGATCCTGGGCAGCGAGGAGGCGCCGGCGTTGTTCACCGTCTCCGCGGATCCGGACACGGAAGGGTGGCCACGCATCAGCACCTGCGGTCCGGGGAACGCGTTCGTGACCTACACGCGACGCGGGCCCACGGGCATCCTCGATGTGCGCGGGCGGCTGCTCGGCGGGCGCTGAGCTCCTGCGCCGCGCGCCCTGCGCCGGGCCGGCCTTCACGCGAAGGCGCCGTGGAGCGCCGGTGCCGCGGCGCCTCCTCCGCGGCGAGAAGCGACGCCCTCACCGCGCCTGCCACGGGTCGACCAGCGCCGCGGCGCGCGGCCGTCCGCGCCGGCCGAGGAGCCCCCCAGCGAGGCGCGGCCCCGCCTCAGACCCGCTCGCCGTAGAGGATCGAGACCGCCGCCATCTCCAGCATCAGCTCCTTGAGGATGAGCTGGTCGGTGGACTTCTCGGCCTCCACCTCGAAGGCGAGGTCGCGCAGCTCGTGATGGGCGAGGGCGAGGCCCAGCTGCTCGGCGATGGCGAAGGCGCCCATGGCGTCGAGGTTGAGCATGAGGAGGTGGTGGAGGTCCTTCCAGTTGCCCTTGGCGCCCCCCGCGACGCCCTCGATGGCGTCGAGCGCCTTGCGTGCCACGTCCATCGCGACGCCCGCGAGGCCGCGCGTCCCGTCCGCCACCTCGCGGCCGATGGTGCGGGGAAGGCGGTGGGCCACCTCCTCGTGCCGCCGCGCGCGGTCGAGGATCTCCGAGAGGAACTGGCGGATGTTGGGCTCCTCGACCTTGGGGACGGCGATCTCCAGGGCATTGCGGAAGGCCGCCTGCGCCGTGATGACATGGGCGAGCCAGCTGGCCGCACGATCGAGGTGCGCGTCCCAGGTCTCATGGTCGAGATTCAGGAGGTAGGGGCCTTCGATCGCCGCGGGCTCGGCGCCCTCGGGATCGGCCGCTTCGATTGCATCCACCATGTTTCCCTCCCTCACCGCTTCGTCACGCGCCAGATCACGCCCGTATGGGCGTAGGCGACCACGTAGCTGCGCGTTGCCGTGTTGTTGCCAAAGTCGAGCACATAGAGGCTCTTGCCGTCCGGGCTGAACGCGCAATCCACGGGCCGCTCGATTCCACCGCTGCCTGGGGTGCCGGACGCGGGACCGGGAGCCCGGTTTCGCAGGAAGGGCTCGCCGGTGCCGGCCGCGATGTCGCAGCGGACGACCTGGAAGCCCCGGCCCAGCGCGGCCTCGCGGTTCGTGTTGAGCGGCGCATAGGTGCCGAACTGGCAGACGAAGGCATGGCCGCGGAAGCCGAACGCATCCGAGCGGCTGAAGGCGAGCTTCCCGAGCGCCGTGTGCGGCGGGAAGAGGAAGACGGCGGGGCCGGCCCAAGGCGGCGCGTCCTCGAGGAAGGGCTCGGCCGCTTTCCCCCGGTTCGGCCGATGGAGCTCGTGCCAGGCGGGGAGGCCGTCGCCGCAGAGGTCCGGATAGCCGAACCACTCGGGCTCTTTGACCTCTCCGGGCGGGACCCGAGCGTTCCTGATCCGCCAGATGCGGTCCGGGTCCTCGCCGATGGCGCGCTCGCCCTTCTCCTCGAAGTCGTTGTCGGTGGCGTAGAGGTGGCCGTCTTCCCCGAAGGCGAGCCCAAAGGGGTTGCGGATACCCCAGGCGAGGAGCTCGAGCTCGCTCCCGTCGGGCCTGGAGCGCCAGACGGCCGAATTGCACTTGAGCTGGCCCTTGACGACCTGGCCCCTCGTCACGGGCGTGCCGAAGGGTTGGAAGGGGCCGGTCTCGGCATAGTAGGGGAAGGGCAGGCGTGGGTCGCGCGCCCATACGGTATTGCCGGTGAGCGTGACGTCCTGGCCCGGCACGTCGTGCGCGTGGGGGTGTTTGGCGAGGTCCACGGTGAAGCCCTCGGGCACGACGACGCCCTGCAGGCCCACGGAGCCCTGGCCAAAATACATCCTCCCGTCGTGCGGCCCGAAGACCGGCCCCCCGGGCTCGTGCCAGCCGCCCGAGGGGATCCCGTCCACGAGGACGACACGCTCCCTGGTCCGCAGGTCGTGGCGCGTGACCCGCATGTTGTAGCCGCCCTTGAGCGAGACGTAGAGATAGCCGTCGCGGGCCGCCATGCCGCGGGGGCCGCCCAGGTCCTCCACCGCGAAGACCTCCGGGGCGCGTCCCGGGGCCATGCGCCAGATGCGCGGTGTCATGTAAGGCCGGGTTGGCCAGGTGCTGCCGCCTTCGGCGAAGAAGAGCGTGCCGTCGGCGTCGAAGCAGAGGGCGCAGGGGAAGGAGAGACCCGCCACGACGGGCTCCACCTCATAGCCCTCCGGGGCCCAGACATCCGCCGCATCCACGCGGCGGCGCGCGGGCGTGGGCAGGTCCTTCAGCGCCTCCGTCGAGACGCGCGTCATCTGCGGCTGCATGGAGTCCCCCCGTCGCGTCCGGCCCCCTCCTACGGGGGTCGGCGGAGCGAACGTGGCGCATTCAAGACGGTCGTCGAGGGGAATCCGAGCTCTTTTCCGCTCTCCCTGGCGCCAGCGATCGCGCTCAGCGGCGCGGGTGACGGACCGCCGTCAGGCGCACGTCGTTGGCGAGGTCGACGGGGACCGCCCGCGCCGTCGCGAGCTCGATGTCGCGCCGGCCGTCCGGCCCGAGCTGCCGCTCGAGCATCGGCCAGCTCAGGCCGGCTAGAGCGCCGAACATGTTGAAAACCATCTAATTCCAATGGTTTACGCCGCCTCCTGCATCAGCCGCTGGGCCGCTTCGAGGTTTTGGATCGCCGCTGCGCGGCGGAGGTCGAACAGGTTTCTCCTGGCGCCGATGTAGCGCGCGCTGTGTCCTTTCCGCGCTGCGATGTGGGCGAGCGCATGCTCCACAGCTGTCCGCTGCCGGAGCACCTCGCGCCCCGGCCCGGTCTGCTGCAGCTTCCGGAACTTGCGCTGCAGGGCTTCGTCCTTGGCGATCGATACCGTCCGACCTCGTCCGGAAGCGGCCTGGGTGCACTTAGCTCGCAGAGGGCACGCGCCGCACTCCTCAGGATCAAACTCGACCGTGTCGCCCGGTTCGAATACCTCGACCTGTCCTGCCGGACACGTGATCGTCTTGGCGCGCAGGTCGATCTTGAAGTCGCGCTTGCTGAACAAACCGGGGCTGCGAGCCCGCTGGCCCCAAGGTTTCGAGAACACCTGGCCGCCCGCGCGGAGCACGTCGTCAACGACCGGGCTGTTCACGTAGGCGCGATCGATGTGAAGCTCGACCAGACGTAGCCCCTGATGCTGGACGTCCTCGGCGAGCGGCGCGGCGCCCTCTTCTTCAGGCCGATTCGCTGGTGTGACGGCGCAGGCGACGATGACGGGAAGGTCAAGGTCGCGTGCGATGTGTTCCTTGTAGCCGTCGAACCGCTTCGAGCGGCTTTTGCGGCCGTGGCGCATCTCGACATCCTCAATGGAGACACGGCGGTCGGGCGCAACGCCTTGCCGGATGCGAATCGTGCCATCCTCGGCTGTTTCCAGGTCCTGGTTTCGAACCTGTGTGAGCGCATCAAGATAGGTGCGAAGTGGCTGCTCGACGACGTCGTCCAGATGCCGGTCCACCCACTGCTGCAGCGACGAGACCTGCCGCTCCAGGATCTGGACCGCCGCCGCTTTCTGCTTCGGGTCGCTCCAGTCGAGGTCGAGCCCGGCCTTGATGCTGGGCGCCAGAAGCAGCGGGATGCCCGCCTTGCGGCAGATCTCCTCGGCAGGACGCCCGGTGATCTTCGACACGACGCCGACGATGCTGCGCGCAGCATGGCCGAGCAGGTTGATCGTGTCCTCAACCCGCCCGGCCCCCGCTAAAGGGCGGCTGTCGATGGCCACGCGCAGCGCTTTGGACACCGCACGCCTCTCGCCCTCCGTCATCGCGCCGGACCGAACGAGCGCCACGGTCCGCTCCAGCAGCACTCGGTCCATCTCGTGCGCTACCATCCGCTCCCGGAACGCCTGCAGCGCGCCCTGCGAGAACGGAGGCGTGGCCGCACCCAGACAGCCGAGCACCATCTGCCAGCGCAGGTCGACGACGGACAGCTCCACCGCCTCGGCATCGGATGCGCCGACGTAGCCCTGGAGCAGCGTGACCATGCACATCAGCGCCGGCGGATGCGGCGGCTCGCCTGCCCCCGTCATCCGGTACATGCCCTCCAGCTGCTCCTGGAACGTCTCATCAAACAGCTCGTGCCGGTGCAGCCTGAGAAAGCCGAACAGGGCTCTCACGCGTGTCAGCCGCTTCATCAGCGACTGCTCCTGCCGCGACAGCTCCACCGGCGGCGACCATCGTTCCATCCGTGAACCTCCGGCCGCGGACGAGATCATGGCCCGGCGAGACGGTCGAGCCTTCCATCGAAGCGCCGGGGATTGTCACAAAATCAACCTGATCGGTGCTCTAGGGGTACGTGTCGAACGCCCACCATTCGGTCGCCATGTTGTCGTCGGTGATGATCGGGTCGCCCTGCGTCCGCTGCAGGATCGACTCCCGGCTTTCCCACGTGGGCCCGCCGCGCCAGTCCTGTTCTTTCAGCAGGTCGAGCTGCGCGGCGCGGCTGCCGGTGGGCAGCACGGGACGGCCGTCGATATGCCAGGCGTCGAGCTTTCTCTCGAAGCGCGCGCGGTCGATGGCGATCGGACCGTCGCTCGCGATCAGCATGTTCTGGTAGCGGACGGCGTAGAGGAACACGGTCGCCCCGGTCTTCTGAGCCGCGGTGGACATGGTGGTGTTGTAGTAGAGCGCGCCGCCAAGCTTCAGGTGCCGGCGGGACAGCTCCATCATCTCTCGGGAGAGCAACATCGAGGCATACGAGCGCCAGTGCACGATGGTGTTCTCGACGATGACGTCGAAGCGCCGCGAGGTCCGCCCCAGGTAGCGCCGGCCATCGTCGATGAGGAGCTCCACCTTGGGGTTGTCCAGCGCGCTCGCGACGACGGGCGCACGCCGCGCCGCCTCGACGAAGCCGGGGTTGATCTCGATGACGGTGAGGTGCTCGACGTCGGGGTCGTTCGCCAGCACCTGGAGCCAGGAGCCGGATCCGAGGCCGATCATGAGGATGTCGCGCGGCTGGGGGTGGAACGCGGACACCAGGTAGGCCCGCAGCACCCGGTTCTCGTCCTTGTCCGGCAGCGGGCTGACGTTGGCGATGCCCTCGTAGGATCCGCCGCCGTACACGGTGCCCGACCGGGAGACCGTGACGACGCCTTCGCGACGCTCGATGACGTCGGCGAAGCGACCGTGCTCGCGGTATTCCGGCCCGTAAAGGAGCTTCTCGTAGAGGTCGCCGTAGAGCGTCGGCGCCGACCCCACGAAGAACGCGATGGCGGCGGCCAGGAGCGCGCCGCAGAACACGCGCGAGCGCGCCGTCCTCGAGGCGGAGAGCATGAGCATCGCGCCGAGCGCGGCGCCCGCGATCGCGAGCGCCACGTTGAGCTCGCGCAGGGGCGAGACATCCAGCAGCACGAGGCCGGTGACCAGGCTGCCCAGCGTCGAGCCCGCGATGTTGCCGACGTAGACGTAGGACAGCCGCGCGCCGGCCAGCTCGTCCGCGGGGATCCCGAAGTGGCACAGGAGCGGAAACCCCGCGCCGAGGCAGGCGCTGGCGAGCGCGAAGACAGGCAGCGTCGAGGCCGGATCCACGCCGCGGCCGACGAGGTGCGCGACGGCGGGGGCCACGAGGAAGGCCGCGAGCGCCCCGGCGACGAGCACCCCGCCCACGCGGTAGAGCTGCCCGGAGCGCTCCGCCGCGGCGCTCCGGCAGTAGCGACCGGCGAGGAGCGAGCCGCCGGCCAGACCGGCGAGGTAGGCCGCGAGCAGAAGGCCGAAGGCCTCCGGCTCGCCTTCGGTCGCAAAGCTGTAGACCCGGACCCAGAGGACCTCGTGCGAGAGCGCCAGATAGCCGCCGAGCGTGGCGACGATGACGGCGACGAGGAGCCTCATGGCTCGCCGCGACGCCGCCGGCGCAGAACCATCACGAGCACACCGAGGAGGACGTTGAGCGTCGCGGCGACCTCCGTGGTGGCCCGGAGGCCCAGCCCGCCTAGCAGGTAGCGCGCCGCCAGGAAGGCGCCGAACGCCGCACCCAGCGTGTTGGTGAAGTAGAGGCTGCCTAGCGAGCGACCGACGTTCTGCGACCGCGACGTGGCGTGCCCGACCAGGAGGGGAAGTGTGGCCCCCATCAGCATGACCGGGGGCACCACGAGCAGGAAGGCCACCCCACCGGTGGCGACATGGCCAACGCCGCGCGTGACGCCCGCAATCAGGGCGAAGAGGGGGAGGCTGAACGCGCCGTAGAGGCCGATCCCGAGCTCGGCGACCGCGAACAGCGTCACCGCGGCTCGCGGGTGCCGGCGCGAGAGCACCCCACCCGCGAGGCTCCCGAGGCCGAGACCCAGCATGAACGCGGTGACGACGATCGTGACCGACAGGAAGTCGACACCGTAGATCGCGTAGAGCGCGCGCTGCCAGACGACCTGATACACCAGCGCTGCCGAGCCCGAGAGGAAGAACACCGGGAAGAGCCAGTGCTCCATGGCTTGCGCCTTCTGCTGCTCAGCGTCCGGCGGGGCGAGCTTGGTCGCGAGGGTCTGCGAGGGCATGCTTGCGGCCCTTGTGGGGGGGCCGGGGCCATGATGCCCTCGTAGAGCGGCTTGGCAAGCGCATTCTTCGGTGTCCGGAGCACCGCCCGCGGCCTCGCCTCGCCCGAGGACCAGCACGTCATCGTCGACGTCTTGGTCGCGGGCGAAGGAGACGGAGGTGCCGGCGCGCGTGAGGCCCGCGCCGGACTGCTCGATGATCGAAAGAACTCAAGATGTTGGCTGACCTTGCTGTGAGCGAAGTCACCGCCGTGACCTGCCGTGGCTTCCTGAAGGACGACGGCATCAGGAGAGCGATGGTGTCCTCCGTCCGGAGAGGCTTCGCTCGATGACGGGGACAGAGGAGAGACATCGGGGTTCCTTCTGTCTCTCTGTCATCGTGTTCGGGTGACAGGTTTACCCGATTGCACATGGCTACGCTGTGGGTATCGTTGCCGCTGGGAGACATTCCTTCGTTTGACGTCTTCAAGCGTGTCCACGTTTAGGACAGAGCATGGCTCCGTCCCTCGTTGAGAAGGAGAGCGCCATGAAGAACAGCGCGAGGAACCTCGTGGCGATGATCGTGCTCGGCTTCGGGGTCATGGCTCCGACCGGAACGGGGCCCGCCGGCCCCAGACCCTGCCGCGACCTGAGCGCCCAGTGGTGGCAATGGGCGACGTCGATACCGACCCCCGACAACCCGCTGACCGACACGACCGGGGAAAATTGCATGGTCGGGCAGCGGGGCGATGCCGGGTTCCTGGCCCATCACTTCATTGAAGGCCGCGACCGCGCGCGCCTCGGCCGCGGACCTGGAGAGTGCGCTATATCGCAGCCCCGACGACGTGCATCGTGGTCACCTCGACGATCCCGATCCGGATGCCCGAGGGACACGGCGGCGGCGACCACGGACGAAACCCTCGCTGTCGCCGAGACCCCCGCGTGGGGTGGAGGTTTTATCTGTTGAAGAGGGGCGCGGCGAGCTCTCCATCGAAACGAAGGATCTGGGCGTCACCAAGCACGCGACGGTACGCGCCTTCGTCGCCGCGCGGGGAATCTTGATTGGATGGCTCCGAGCAGGCTCTCCAGCCAGCTCGGCTCTGGCTCGCTGCACAGGACCGGCAGGTATGTGAGCGAAAAATGGTCCCTCACCGCTTCTCGCGCCCTGCGCACGCTGTCCCGATCTCGAGGATCGTATTCGACGAGCGCCGTCCAGCAGAGCTCGCCCTCGGGCTGGTGCGTTTCGTCGTCGCTCGTATACAGCGTCATCTTGCTCATACGGAATGAGCGCATCCTGCCAGTCGACGATGACGTTCGCATGACACGCCCGTGAAACGTGCGCGGTGGATTCCAGTGGTACTTCATCTGCGGTGCCTTCGGGTTACCTATGGGTGATTGGGCGCATCCAGAACATCGAAGCCCTTCCATCGCGCGCCGTGCCGCGCGTAGGATATCGGCGAAACAGAGACCTCCCGCCTTGACGGTGAGCTGGAAGCGGAGCCGAGATGCGGCGAGACGACCCTCGTCATCGTCCAGGTGAGCCAAGGCGAGTTCTGGGGGGCCAGCGTGGGGGACTCGGGCGCGCTCGTCTGAACGATCGCGCGCAGTGCTACGCGGTGCCGTCCATGCAGTGGACGTTCCCGAGGTGCGGAAGATGGCCACGATCATCTTGGCACCACAGCAGGCCGATGTGAGCATCTCCCAAGGCGGCTTCGTGGTGGACTTCGGACTCAGTCGGGGACCGTTGTCGTATTGGCCGAAGCTCGCCGCACCTACGCTGTACGCTTTGTGCCGCTCTCATCTTGGCTCGAGGGAAGGACGAGCAGGCAGCCGAACCCTCGGCTGCAGCTGACCCGGCCCGCAAAGCCGGGCCGGGCAGCTGAGCCGAGTTGTTTGGCCGGCAGAGCGCGGGACGCAGGCGCGATCCCGACACAGGCGGCAGCGCATCGAACGGCCCGGCAACGGGCGGCGAGCGAAGGAGATTCGCTCGCCGCTCTGCCGCCGGGCCAGGCGCCGACCCCGATCGGTGATGCCGCCGGCCCTTCACCGCGGGCGACGCGGCGGCGGAGGGCGCTCCGTTGGGCCACACCGGGGCCGCCCTCGGCGGCGAGACGGGCGGAAGCTATCAAAATTGCTATTGTTTCCAGCGACCGCTCGTCATCGGCCGTTTTTTCTGGCGGGACTCTTCCGCGGGGGCGAACCGTCGCGATCCGTTGGATCCTCCGGGATTTGGGGAGAGTGTGACGGCGGATCGCACCCCCTCGGGAGGCGTGGGCCCAACCCGGGCCCGACCGCCGGACCTCGGGCCCGGGGAGTTCGCGATGGTCGATCCGTCGCCTCGGGCGGCCGTTGTCGCCTCGCTCGCCAGCTCCCTGAGCCGCGCCGTCGCCCTCGGGGACGAGGTGGGGGCCCGGGTCGTTCACGAGGCGATCGGTCGGCTGCTCGGGCTGCCGGTGGCACCGGAGGGGTGAGCAAGCTTGGGCCGAACGTCGAGCCCGCCGCTCGCGTCGACTCGCTGCCGGAGCCTTGCCGCTCGCCAGTGCCCGCAGGCTCTACTGGGATCGCCCGCGCGCGGCGGTTGCGTGCCGAAGCGCCCCGGAGGCATCCGGAAAGTGATGCCGGCAAGCACCAGGCCTGTGCCGGGAGGCAAGCGTGGCGGCGTGCGCAGGCGACGACCCTCTCGCCGCGATGCTGCATGGCGACGCCATGGCGGAACTGCGGACGCCACGGGGAGCGGTGGGGAAACGAGTGGCGAAGCGGCTCCTGCATGCTGGCACTGAGGCGGCACGCGCACCATGCGCCTCGGCGCCAGAGAGCGCAGATGCAAGCACGTGCCTGGCACGCTGCTCATCCATGGTCCCAATGAGAGGCATGATCATCACCTGCTCGGTGATCGGGAGCATCGGCGTGGACAGCTCCGCTAGCCGGCTCTGCTGCACCCGGATGATCTCCGCCTGCAACGCTGCGCGCTCGCGCTCTGCGTTCTCGCGCGGCGACATATCGAGCGCGAGCCGGGGGCTCGGCGAGCGCCTCCGCCGCCGCGGCAGCGCGCGTCGCGGCCCGCCGCCCCCCGGCCCTCCGCTCCGCGATGGCGCCGCCATGGGCGATAGCCCGGCGGGTTGTCGAAATTCGCGGCGACAACGCGCCCTCACCGCGTGGCGTGCGGCGTGCGGTGTCGGCGCCGTGTGGCCAGCGCGGCTCGCACCACGGGCGTCGTCTACGAGCGCCGTCGCCCCGAGAAGACGACGCTCTACGAGATCGTGCGCGACAACGTGGAGACGCTGTACGGGGCCATCGACGACGGCGCCATCGACCGGCGAAGCGGCCGATCGAGCGCGTGGGTCGCGGCTCGGGGCTGCGCATGCGCCGGGTCGTCGGCGCGCCGCGTGAGCGCGTCCGTCACGGCGCGCGCGCCCGTCAGCGGGGGCGCTGGAGCGCCGCGGCGGCGCATGGAACTTCGAGCATGGAAGACGCGAAGAAGGCGCACATCCGCCCCCGCAGGCGCGCCGCGGAGGGTGACGTCACGCCTGGATCCGCTGCCCGGCCCGGAGCGCTCCCCGCTGCTTGAGGAGCCACGCGCGCGCTTCGGCTTCCGTCTCGAAGAACACGAGCAAGGGGAACCGCTTCGTGAGGAGGTTGATGCTCTTCACGATGAGCGTCGCCATGACGCGGATATGGAAGCCCGCTCCGAAGACCGCGATCCTGTCGAGGCGCGCCGTGCGCAGCCCGTCCAGGTACACCTTGCGCGCCGCCGGCGTGACCGCCCCGCAGCGACGCGCGTCGGCGAGCACCAGCACCTCGCGGCCGCTGTCCGTCAGGCGCTGGAAGGCGTCCACGAGCGCGCGCGCGTTGTCCTCCAGGACATCGCCGTCGGTCGCGATGACCAGGAGGCCGTCGGGCTCCTCGCGGAGCTCGAAGCTCGCGCCCGCCGGACGGGGAGCGCTCATGCCAGGCATGGTAGCCCATCCCCGCGACGCGCGTCCTGCGCGCCGGCGCTGCGCCGATGGCGCGCGCCTCGGCGGGCGGCGGGCGTCATGCGCCCTGCCGCCGCGTGGCCCGGAGCGCGTCTCGCTGGGCGAGCAGCCACGCGCGCGCCTCGTCCTCCGTGTCGAAGAACGCCAGCGGATAGACCTCGCCCGTGAAGAATTGCACGCTCCTCGAGGCGAGCGTCGTCACGACGCGCACGGAGAAGCTCGCCCCGAAGCTCGCGACCCCGCCGAAGCGCACGCCGCGCAGCTCTTCCGCCAGCGCGCTGCGCGCCGCCGCCGTCAGGGTCCCGACGCGGCGGGCGTCGGCGAGCACGAAGACCTCGCGACCGCTCTCCCACACGCGCCGGAACACGGCGCAGAGAGAGCGTGCGATCTCGTCCGAGATATCCCCCTCGATGGCGAAACAAAGAATGCCGTCGGCGTCCTCGCGGAGGAAAGGGCATGCGTCCTCGGAATGGGGCTCGCTCATCTCCAGCAGGCTAGCGCATCGGGCTCACGGCACGACGAGCGCTCGTGGGGCCGGCGCGGGAGAGCGCTCGCCGGGTGACGCGCCTCACCGAGCGCCGCTCCGCGCGCTGCCGCCGAGCGCGTCGCCCGGCGCGTGAG
This sequence comes from Sorangium sp. So ce836, assembly GCF_028553905.1. Classification (NCBI taxonomy): domain Bacteria; kingdom Pseudomonadati; phylum Myxococcota; order Polyangiales; family Polyangiaceae; genus Sorangium; species Sorangium sp. So ce836. Next base: position 3,760,340 of record NZ_CP102233.1, read on the forward strand.
CCCCCGCTCAGCGCCGGCGCCGGCGCGCGGCCAGCGAGGCGCCCAGCGCGCAGCCGAAGGACGCGGCGGAGCTCGCGGCCGCGGCCGCCGGCGCCGCGACGCGGCAGCCGCACCCGCCGTCGTCGACGCCGCCCCCTGTGCCCTCGGCGGGCGCCTTGCCTCCGGCGCCTCGGCCTCCGCTGGCGCCCTCCGCGGCGGCCCGGCACGCGGCGATCTCGTCCGGCGTGCCGATGCACAGCGTCGGCTTGCGCGAGTCGCCTTCTTGCAGGCCGTTCACCACGATCACGGCGAGGTCATCGGCGCCCGCCATGTCGACCAGCGCCGCGCCGGAGGCGACGTCGCCGGCGCGCACCACCTCGCCGTACACACGGCCGCGCCGTGGTGCGAGCAGCAGCGCGAGGCCGGAGAGCTACACCGAATCGTCCGCGGGCGCCGCGAGCGCGGCCGTCATGGTCGCGCGTCCGGCGGGGGAGACGCTCACCTGCGAACGCGCGAGGTCGGTCAGGTCATAGAGCACGCCGTCGGGCGGATGCTCCGAACCCTGACGCCGCTCCGAACGCATGCGTGGCGGCTATCGAGCGGTCGACAGACCGCGCCGAGCTCTTGCGCCGCACATTTGCGATCGATGTCCTCGAGTGCCCAGCTTGCAAGGGGCGGATGAAGCTCGTCGCCATGGTCACCGAGCCCCGGAACATCGTCCGCTTCTCTCCGCGCTCGGCGAGCCGACCGATGTTCCAGCACGCTCTCCCAGCGTCCACGCGGCGGCCACCGTACTGGATTTGTGGAGATCGTGAGCGGTGAGGACGGGCACAGGGCGCGGAGCTTAGCGCAGCGGCCGCCGCATGGGCCCGCTTTGCGGAGAGGGCGCGGTCGACGCGCTCGGGGCGGTCGATCGCGCGGCGGCCCCGTGCGGCGCGCCGCTGGGCAGGACGAGCTCGCTGTACCACGGGTCGCTCTGGCCGGGCCAGCACCGACTCCCGATCATGGCGCTCGTGGAAGCGCTCGCGGGAGACTCGTGGAAGCGCTCGCGGGAGAACCGCTTCGACGTGGTCGCGCACGTCGCCGTGTAGGCCAGCGGGTCGCCTGAAGGCGCGCCCACCACCGCGCGGTGGATGCTGCCGAGATCCTCCGGGTCGAGGAGGACTGCAGCTCGACGAACACCACATCTCGCGCCCATGAACGAGGTCGGCGCGGATCCGCCTCGGCGTCCTCGTGCTCACCTCGCGGCTGAGGAGCCGCCAACCACGTACAAGGAACGCGATCTCCGAGGATGGATCCTGGTCCCAGAGGTTTCCACAGCAGCTTGGCGTGATCCCGCCATCTAGATTGGAAACTTTCGCCCTGGACGCCACTTGACATGCGGCTCCTCGCTGTGATGCGATGTCCATCAGGTCGCGCAAGGACTCGATGTGACCTGTCGCGTCGCATCGCTTCGGGGGGAACAGGCACGTGATGCGCTGGCCGCTTGTCCCGCTGCCGACTCGATCGTCGTGATCGAGTGGGCCGCCTCCGGACGCCGGGCGCGCATCAGGTCTGATCTGCGCGCAACGGTGCCGCGCGCGACCGCACGAACACGTACGAACGAGCGACAACGTAGCAGGGGGGCCTCATGACGATGATTGGGCGAAACTGGGCAGTGGCCATCGGGCTCATGCTGACGACGGCGGCATGCGGCTCGAGCGATCCGGACGCGGCGCAGACAGCCGCGCCCATCCAGCGAACGCCGCTTCCTCGGAGCGAGTTCATCCCGCTCGAGATCGAGGCGACCATCGACGAGCTCGTCGCCGAGATCAACAAGAGCTCGATCGAACCGATGCAGATCGCGGTGTTGCTGAAGTCCCTCGACGGCTTCTTTGCGCCGATCGCCACGGGCGCGAGCCGAGCCATGGGTGAGCTCGGGGCCTCTGGGAGGGCCACGGGGAACGTGCTCGCGCCTTACAGTACTGAGACAGAGCTGGAGGAATTGACGAAATTCCAGACTCAACACATCGAGCAGTCGGTGGCGGACGGCGCCGAGGGGATAGTCATCACGCCCGTCGGCGAAGGCAACGCGGCCGCGCTCGACGAGGCCATCGCGAAGGGGATCCCCGTGGTGACGCTCGACGCCGACCTGGTGAGCTCGAAGCGCCAGATCTACGTCGGGATACTCAACGAGTATGCCGGGGCCCTGGCAGGGAACACCCTGCTCAAGATGCTGCCCGAGGGGCCGGGCACGGTGCTCATCCACGGCTGGGCCGACCCGATCTGGGTCGACGGTGTCAATCGAACTCAGGGCGCCAGGGACGTGTTCGAGGCAGCCGGTTACCACGTTCTGGTACATCAGTCCATCTATCATGACCAAGCCAGGGACGTCGAGTTGATGAGAGGCGAGATCGAGGACGCCGACCCGCCCGTCGTGGGCCTGATCGGAATGTTCATCGACTCGTATCGATGCGTGCTGGCCGCGGACGCCGCGGACGCGCCGGACCTCCCCATCGTCACCTTCGACTTCGCGCCGGAGACCGCCGGTTATATGCGCCAGGGTCGCATCAAGGCCACGCACGTCCAGCGGCAGTACTACGAGGGTACCTCGGGCCCTACATCGTCTACGGCATCAAGAGCATCGGCCTCGACGCGATCAAGGAGATCCTCGCGCCGCAGCTCGTCGAAGGCAGCCAGTTCGACCTCGGCGTCGACGTGGTCCCGTGGGAGAAGGTCGACGCTTACAACGAGTTCCTCTACGAGGTCGGCGCAGAGCAGTAGCGGCGCGCAGCTCGAGGAGGATCTGCTCCTCGCCGCGCTCGAGGTCGTCGCCGATCCTCCGGACGTGACTCCCCCCGTCGGGCTTCACGCTCGTGCACGACCAGCCGTCGTCCACGAGCGACGGGCCCGTCCACGCCATGCGAAGGTCGTGGGCTCGAGCGAGCCTGCCGAGTACACGTTCGATGTTCCGGCGGGCGTCCCAGGACCGACCCATCACGACGCTCGCGGTCCCACCATTTCGGTTTGCTGCGCTACGCTTCCTCGCGCTGCAATCCGGCTTCTTTTACCTACGCGCCGCAGGGGAAGCTGCTCAACTCGCACCTGCGGGAAATTTTCGGCGAGTGACGCCGACCGTGCGCGCGGGACGATCTTCGTGGTTGATCTCGTGGCGGCGCACTCGATGCCGTGATCGGCGCTGCGCCGCGCGCACAGCGCCGCTTCGCCCATGTAGAGCGCGTCGTAAGAACCGGTGAGCGGCGGTGCTTCTTCGTCCAGGTAGAAGCCCCAGCAACGCAGCTCGCCGTTCAAGAGCAGCCCGCAGCTGTGGTGGACGCCGGCCGCCACAGCCTTGAACGTGGCGGGGCTGTGTGCGGCCGTTTGCCAGTAGTCCGAGCCGAAGCAATCGATGTCGCCGTTCGGGCGCAGCCCGCAGGTGTGAGTCCCGCCGGCCGCAACCGCAACGAACTTACCGCGCCGCGAACTGGCCCGAGCTGTTGTCACCCCAACACTGGTAGCTGCGGTCCGCGCGAATGGCGCACGCCGAGCACCCGCTCTGAGGGGCGAGGCCGTCGAACTCACCGCTCGGCGCATCCGTCAGCGGCTTCACCAAGGCGCCTTCAGGCACAAAACGGCCGACAAGTCGTCATCGACCGTTTCTCTGGCGGGACTCTTTCGCGGGGGCGAACCGTCGCGATCCGTCGCTTCCGCGGGGATCTCGGGAGAGCGTGGCGACTGATCGCACCCGTTCGGTGGGCGTGGACCCAACCCGGGCCCAGCGGCCAAGCCCCGGGCTTGGGGAGCTCGCCGTAACCGATCCGTCGCGTCGGGCTGCGGTCGTCGCCTCGCTCGCCAGCACCCTATGCCGCGCCGTCGCCCTCGAGGATGAGGTGGCGGCCCGGATCGTTCACGAGGCCATCGGTCGGCTGCTCGGGCTGCCGGTGGCACCGGAGGGGTGAGCAAGCTTGGGCCGCACGTCGAGCCCGCTCTGCCGCGGGTTCGCGCGGCTCCGGTGCGAGCGCTGCGAAGAGAGTCGGCTGGTGGCCTTCAGCTGTAAAGGACGCGGTTTCTGCCCGTCGTGTCTGGGCCGACGCATGTGTGCCACCGCGGCGAACCTGATCGAGGACGTCCTGCCCGAGGTGGCGCACCGTCCGTGGGTGTTGACGCTTCCGTGGCGCCGTCGGTCATGGTCCTCGACGCGTCCGGCGGGTACGATGTCGGCCCCTCGGTGACGTTAGGCCCCGCGGGGAGCGCGCGCCCGCTCTCGTTCGCGTGGCACGGGCCTTCGGCGCGGCTGACGTTCGCCATCGACAACCAGCTCCTGCCGCGGAGCTCCGGGTTCACCGAGCAGATGCCGTGCATCACGGTGGGCATGCGACGAGCATGCGCGATGACACCGCCGACGTTCACGCTGCGACCGCCGCGCCGTCGCGAGGTCTTGATGAATCATCGCTCAGACGTCCAGGTGCTCGTCGGGCGGCGTCGAATGGACGACTCTCTTCGTGAAGAGCACTACCTTACCAGCGTGGTGTAGACAATATTGTACAGCCGAGTGAACTCGTTGGATCTGCTGGTGAGGTGGGGGATCGGCGGCGGCCGGGCGCAGGCTGGCCTCGCGCGCGAGCGCCACGGGGGCGCGGAGCTCAGCCGGTCAGACTTTCGCTTCCTACCCGGGACAGGTAGATTTCGACATCATGTTGGCTGTCGCCACCAGTCGTTCTCATCCCATTGGTGCCACACTTCTGCTTGCCCTGCTCCTCGCCGGCTGCGCTCCGCCGGCGGCGTCCGCGCTCACAACTTGCCAGGCGCTCGCCGCCGCGCGCCTCTCGCGCAACGCGCCCCTGGTCGGCATGCTCGCGGGCTCGCCCGACGCGCTCGCGCGGGCCCTCGCGAAGGCCGCGGGTGACCCCGTGACCCAGGGGCCGCGCGCGGCGGCCGACTTCACGGGGCGTCCGGTCACGCGCTGGGACACGGGCGAGGGGCGCGTCGAGCGCTACAACGACGAAAACGGGAGCTTCCTGCTCTTGCGCTGGTGGAGCAAGCGTCACTTCACGCCCCTCGACGGCTCGCGCGCCGAGAGCGACATCGCCAGCGTGCTCACCGCGCTCGGGCTGACGCCTGACGCGCCGCCCGTTCTGCGGCAGCAGCCGGACCGCCTGACCATCCACGTCTCCCGATCCTACCGCGGGACACAGCTCGTCTACTACAAGAGCGACCTCGACGGCGCATTGCAAGCGTACGAGATGGAGCGTGGCAACGAGCCCGAGGGCCTGCGCGCGCAGATCTCGGTCGGGCCGTTCTTCGACCTCTCCAAGGTGACGACGACGATGTCCAGTGAGGACGCGAAGCGCGTCGGGCTGCTCGCGGCGCGGTGCCTGCACGGCGCGCCGGACGACGCGACGTCCCGGAGCCAGCCGATGTTCGGTATTGCCAACGAGACGCTAGCATACGTAGTCGGCGTCGGCTGGGGTGACGAATGCGAAGATCAACGCTACGTCCAAATACATGTAGACGCGGTCACCGGCGCCGTGGCGGACCCCGGCGTTGTCGGCTCAGGCTGCATCCAATGACGCTGGTCCTCTACCGAGGTTCCACCGAGGTTTTCATCGCCCACGTCACCCGGAGCACCACGGACACCGCCTGCCCGAGGAGCTGGCCGAGGAAGATGCCTTCGTCGCCGGGGAACTGCGCCTCGAGGCTCGCCTCGGCGAGCGCGAGCTGGGCCGCGTTCGGGCGGCGGGCCGCGCCCGGGCACTTGAAGCGGAGCTTCATCTTCTTGTGCCTGATCTCGACGTCCTCGGCGATGAAGCCGCCGCTGGCGCTGACGGTCACGAAGCCGCTGCCGCCGGTCGCGTCCCCACGCTGCACGCCCGCGGCCGCGCCGCGCTTCTGAGCCACTCCCCCGAGCTGTTCTCGTCGGTCGTGCCGCTCTCCCAACCGGGGGCCACCGTACTGGGACGGCGTTGACATCAGTACATGATGCCTCCGGCGTCGCGCGATTTGATCCTCCAGGTCCGATCGACGATCTTCACAAATCCGCCGAGCTTGGCCACGTCCGCTCGGACTTCTTCCTTGAACTTCTCGTCGTCGCGCTCACCCCGGATGTCTTTCGTGGCGTGGAGCTCGCGCCCATCGACCCAGAAGCAGCACGGCCCAAAGTATCCGGGGCCATTCAGGTCGATGGTGAGGCGCCTCTGGGAGGGCAACTCGTCGACGCTGACCGTGCACCCGCTGTTCGCTGCCGGCGCGCTAGATAACGGCGAGGTCGTGCGGCAGCTAAGACGTGTAGCCCTCGGCAGAAAAAAATCATTTATTCGCGGGCTCTGATAAGGGTGCTCAGCGCCTGGCCGTGGGCTATACGATCTTCGGCTCGTGTCGGATGCACGGAGTCAACCCGCTCGCGTGGGCGACAGACGTCATCGGCACGCTGCAGGCGGGCTGGCCGCGCGACCGGCTGGACGAGTTGCTGCCCGACGCATGGGCGAGATCGTCGCGTCCTGCTCCGAGCGCCGGCGACGCCGACGCGACCTGAACAACGCGAGCTTCGGCCGGCGACGCGGGCGGATGCCGCCTCGCCGGGCTCCCTTGCAAGTCCACGCGCGCCCGCGCCGGGTCGTGGGCCGACGCCGCCCCGCGCCCAGCATCGTCGACCCCGGCGAGCGCCGCAAGGGGCCGTGCCCATGGCGATGGCCGGGCGCTTACGCCGCGTCGTGGTGCCATTCGTTTTCGATACCAGGCGAGGTGATTGCGCCGGGGCGAACCAATCGCCGGGGTTACGCCGCGAGCTCCTCAATTTCGGCTCGAACGGCGTGCGCCGCGAATCTGATCGAGCGTTGGTGGCGTTCGCCTTTCGATTTCAGCGGAGGTACGGGCTCAACGCCTGGAACCAAACATCGGCCATGCGGTTATACCCTGCCTGGTTCGGGTGGAGATTGTCGGCGAGGAGGGACTGCTTGTAGTTCGTGTCGTCGGTGAACGCTGTGTACATGTCCACCAGCACGATGTGCTGCCCCTTGCTGACGCGCGTCGAAACCAGGTCGGGCATGGCCGCGTTGTAGGCCTTGATGGCGTTGTTCGTGCCGTCCGTTCTCGACGGCACGATCTGCGCGAGCACCACGAGGATGTTCGGATCACGCATGAAAATCGAGTCGAGCAGCTTGCCCAGGCGATTCGGTGCGTCCGCAATGTTGATGTTACCGTTGATGTCGTTCGTTCCGATCATCAACGTAATGATGTTGGGCGCGTAATTTGGAATGCTGGTGCCCACGAGCTTCGCGATGCCGTTGTTGCCTTCGATCGTCCAGCCGCCGTGACCCTCGTGGTTCCTCGGGAACGTCACGCCGTCCACCATGGGCACGCTGTAATCATTGGCGGAACCGACGAAGGTGATGTCGCGGTCCGCTTCGAGCGCGAGGTGGAACAGCGGGGCGCGGTAGCCGCCGGCGACGTTGAAACCCTGCGTGATTGAATCGCCGAAGGGCATGATCTTACAGGGGCCGCTCGCCGGGCAGGGCTGGAATGCCGGGCCGCCGCCCTCGCCAGCGCTGCCCCCTGCGGCACCTCCGTCGCCCGCGGCACCTCCGTCGCCCGCGGTACCTCCGACACCGTCGGATCCGCCGCCCATGCCACCCGAGCCCGCTCCGCCGGCGCCCCCGCTGGTCGCGCTCGACGCGGAGCTGCCGGGCGAGTCGCCGCCACCCGCCGCTGTCCCGCTGCCGCTCGTGGTCCCGGAGCTGGTCGTGCTCGCGGTTCCGCCCGTCGTCGTGCCCGGCGAGTCGGCGTCGTCACTGCACGCTGCGACGAGCAGCACCACACACGCGAGGACGGCGGAAGAAGAGAATTTTAGTCGGTGTACGAGCATGTGCTACGCATAGCACGATCGCGTGCTCCACCGCGATTGTGAGGCGCAGCTTGTCGAAGTTTCCGTCATCGTTGAACGATTTCATCGCGAGGGGAAGTGCGTCTGGACGGCGGCGCTCTTCGCGGCCACGCGGCGCCCGAGCGCGAACGGCGGTTACACCGTAACCACCCGACCATCGCCATGGGCACGGCCCCTTGCGGCTCTCGCCGGGGTCCACGATGTTGGGCGCGGGGCGGCGTCGGCCCACGACTCGGCGCGGGCACAGGCGGTCCTGAAAGAGGGCCCGGTGAGGTGGCCTCCACCTGTGTCGCCGACCAAAGCGCGCGTGGTTCAGGTCGCGTCGGCGTCGCCGGCGCTCGGAGCAGAGAGCAACGAGTTCGCCCAGGCGTCGGGCAGCAGTTCGTCTAGCCGTCCGCGCGGCCAGCCCGCCTGCAACTTGCCGATGACGTCCGTCGCCCAGGCGAGCGGGTTGACTCCGTGCATCCGGCACGAGCCGAAGATCGTGTAGCCGATGGCCAGGCGCTGAGCGCCCTTGTCGGAGCCTGCGAACAAGTAGTTCTTTCTTCCGAGTGCGAAGACCCGATCATTCTGCCCATGTCGACCTGCGCTGCGTGGTGCACTACCGTTGGCACCCGGCGTATGGCGAGCGGGTTCAGGTGTCCTACCGTGAGCACCGCCAAGGCGAGCTCGTCGCCGTCTGCGAGATGGGTGACGGTACGCGGGAAGTCCTGCCTGCTTGGATGCTCGACCGCGTCGCATGCGCGCGGATGAGCATCGGCGCCGCTCGGCCCAATGTCCAAGCGTTGATAGACCTCCGCGGCCTGCTCGACGACCTCCGTTTCCGCTGCGCTCCCCCAGCACCCGACCATGGTTCGACCGATGACCAGGAGGGGAACCATGAAGCCGATCCAAGCGCCGCTGCCGCCATCGACAACGACGCCGCCGCCGAGCCAGCGACCATGCCTGCCGCCCGAGGCTTCCGCCGAGAGCGTCGAAATTCTCGCAGAAATCCTCCTCAGCGCGGCCGGCAGCATGCGCCGCAAGGCGCAGGAGGTAAGCGATGAAGCCAAGTGACCTTCCGCAGAGCGTGGTAGAGCGCCGAGCCGTCGTCTACGTGCGGCAGTCGACCGGCGTGCAGGTGCACGACAACCAAGAGAGCCTGCGTCGGCAGTACGATCTCGCTGAGCTGGCCCGTTCGTACGGGTTTCGCGATGTAGTCACTATTGATACGGACCTCGGTCGCTCCGCCAGCGGTACGACCGAACGGCCTGGATTTCAGGCACTGGTGGCCCAGGTATGCGAAGGAGGCGTTGGAGCTATCTTCTGCCTGGAAGCGTCCCGCCTGGCTCGCAATGGGCGCGACTGGCACCATCTTCTCGAGCTTTGCGGCCTTGTGGGGTCCCGGGTGATCGACGCCGAGGGCGTGTACGATCCGAGCCATCCCGACGATCGACTGCTGCTTGGGCTCAAGGGCACCATGAGCGAGTTCGAGCTCACGGTGATGCGCCAGCGCTTGGTCGAAGGAGCTGTTTCGAAGGCACGTCGAGGCGAGCTCCGCGTCGCGGTGCCGGTCGGGTACGTCTGGTCGAAGGAGACGGGACTGGACCTGGATCCGGACCGCCGCGTCCAGGAGGCTGTCCGGACGGTATTCCGCTTCTTTTCTCGGTTGGGCAGTGCGAGGCAGGTGCTACTCGCGATGTGCCGTGATCATATACTCTTTCCGCGCCCCGAGGACCCCAAGCGACCGGGCCGCGTGGAGTGGAGGGCGCCGGCATACCGCAACATCATCGCCATATTACAAAGCCCGTTCTACGCCGGTGCTTACGTCTATGGCAAGTCCGAGCATCGAACCCGCCTGGTCGATGGAAGACTGCATACGACCTACGGCCACGAGCGCCCCATGGACAAATGGACCGTGCTGCTGCGGGAACACCATCGCGGCTACATCACGTGGGCCAGATTCGAGCAAAATCAGCAGTGCCTCGCCAGAAACGCCTTTCGCAAGGCCGCTGGGGGCGCCAAATCAGGCCGCGGTGGCCGCGCCTTGCTCTCGAGGCTCTTACGGTGCCGCCGGTGCGGCCGCATGCTGGGAGTAACCTATGTAGGCCGCAGCCCCGGCGTGGCGCGGTACGCCTGTCGCGTCGGTCATACGATGCATGGCCTCCAACCATGCATCACCTTTGGTGCTCCGAGGCCTGATCTTGCCGTTGGTCGCGAGCTCTTGGCCGCGGTAGAACCCCTGGCGATCGATGCTGCCATCCAGGCAGAGCAGCGAGCGAGGCAGGGCATGAGCGAGCGGAGGCGTGCGTTGGAGCTGGAACGACAACAAGCCGCGTATGAGGTGCGCTTGGCCGCTCGCCGCTACGAGGCGGTCGATCCGGACAATCGGCTTGTTGCCGCGGAGCTTGAGGCGCGGTGGAATACTGCTCTTGCGCACCTGCACGACTGTGATGCCCGCTTGGCCGCGGACGTGACCGAGCCAGGCGCGGTGCCTGATCGTGCGACGCTGCTTCGACTCGCTGGCGACCTGACGGCGGCGTGGAACGCGCCAACGACGACGATGGCCATGAAGCAGCGACTCGTGCACGCGCTGATCGAGGAGATCGTCGCCGATGTCGATGAAGCTACGCGCGAGGTCGTGCTGCTCATTCACTGGCGCGGTGGGCAGCACTCGGAACTGCGCGTCCGCAAGCCAGCGTCAGGAGAGCACAACCGACGTGCTCCCGAGCAAGCCGATCAAGTGATCCGCTCCATGGCCACCCGCTGGTCCGACGAGCACATCGCCGCAACCCTCAACCGGATGGGCCTGCGGACGGGCCAGAACAATTTCTGGAATGCCCGTAACGTCCAATCCTACCGAAGGACGGCGGGCATCGCCGCCTACCAATCGGCGCACAAGGACGGTCGATGCCTTACGATGCATGAGGCGGCCCGCGTGCTCAAGGTGACCGACCATGTCATCCGCAAGCTGATCCGACAGGGAACTCTCCCGGCACACCAAGTTGTCAAAGATGCGCCCTGGCAGATCATGTTCGACGACCTACGCTCGCCCGCAGTTCTGGAAGCGTTAAGCCGCCGTCGCGTGCTCTACCGGCGCCCGTGTCGAGAAGTGCGCGGTGGCAAAAGGCGAACGATTACGACCACTTGAAGGAGTGACGCACAATGACCCCCCCATCGCTACACGTCTTAACTGCCGCTCGACCTCGCCGTTATCTATCTCGAAGCGTCCATCCGTGAGGCTGCGCCGCCACGCAGCCTCCTGATTGATGGCGTACTGGGTAGCGAGGCAGAGCGGCGTGCCTGGTACGAGCCGAAGGTGCAACTCGTGAATCCACTGATACAGCTCGTCCACAGCGGGAAGCGACCGCTCCTGCCGGCGCGCCAGGCGCTCGTCCGTGGACAGCGCCTCCTCCTTGCAGGCTGCCTCAATTCGGTAGATGGCCTTGAAGTACGAGAGCGCCACCGCGGCCCGCGTGTCGCCGCCCTTGGCCGCCTTCTCGAACCTGGCGCGGATGTGCATCCCGCAGCCAAGTCGACGCTCCTCGGGCACGATCATCTCGCCGCCTTCGCCTCCGCGGAGCATCGCGCCATAGCCCGCGTACCCATGGCCCTGCAAGTAGCCGGTGAAGCCCTGCAGCAGCGCGGCTGGATGCTTCGCCGTCCAGTCCGGTGCGTACAGGAACGCCACGAGATCCGCCCCGACGAAGGCCCAGATGTGGCCTCGCTTCACGCCCGCCGGATGATCTCGATCCAGCCCCCGCATCCCCGTGTCATCGGCGCGCAGGTAGGACGAGCCCAGCACCCGCTCCTCAAGCCTCTCGGCCACCGGAGCGAGCACATCGAGCGCGAAGGCGGGCCAGTCTCCCAGTGTCGACGGCGACAGAGGCACGCCACCCGCGCGACCTTCATCACGATCAAGCTCGCGAACAGCCGCACGGAAACGTGGATCTCTGGTCCTCCCCCGCTTCCGTCGACACCCCCGACGGCACCAGGAGGCAGGGATGGGACGGAGAAAGAGGAGGGCGTTCACGCCCGAGTTCAAGGCGGAGGCGGTACGGCTGGCGAAGGCGAGCGACCGGAGCATCGGCCAGGTGGCGAAGGACCTCGACCTGACCGAGACGGCGCTGCGCGACTGGATCAAGCGCGCGGACACCGACGCGGGCCACGGCCCGCCGGGGGCGCTGACGACGCCGGAGCGTGAGGAACTGCAGCGGCTGCGCCGCGACGTGAAGCGGCTGGAGATGGAGCGCGAGATCTTAAAAAAAGCGGCGGCCTTCTTCGCGAAGGAAAACGAGTGAGGTTCGAGTTCATCGACGCGGAGAAGGCGCACTACCCGGTGCTGGTACTGTGCGCGGTGCTGCTCGTCTCGCGCAGCGGCTACTACGGGTGGGCCAAGCGCTCGGAGTCCGCGCGGGCCAAGTCCGACGCTCAACTGAGCGCACAGATCAGGGCCGTGCACCACAAGAGCCGTGGCCGCTACGGCAGTCCGCGCATCCACGCGGAACTTCGTGCTCGCGGCATGCGTGTCGGCAAGAAACGGGTCGAGCGGCTGATGCGAGCTCAACGACTCGCGGCTCGGAGGAAGCGGCGCTTCCGCCGCACCACCAACTCGCGGCACAACGGCCCGATCGCCCCGAATGTGATCGAGCGGCAATTCGATGCTCGAGCGCCCAACCAGGTCTGGGTGACGGACGTGACGTACATTCCCACCGGCGAGGGCTGGCTGTACTTGGCCGTGATCCTGGACCTGTTCTCGCGCCGCGTGGTCGGCTGGGCCGCGAGCGCGTTCAACGATCGCGCCCTGGCGCTCACCGCGCTCGCGTTCGCCTTGGGAACGCGGCGGCCGGCGCCTGGGCTGGTGCACCACTCGGATCGTGGCAGCCCCTACGCCAGCGACGACTACCGGCTCGTGCTCGGGACCCACGGGCTCATCCCGAGCATGAGCCGCGCCGGCGACTGCTGGGACAACGCCGTGGCCGAGAGCTTCTTCGCGACGCTGAAGGCGGAGCTGGTCGAGCACGAGCGCTACCCGACGCGAGCGGCCGCCATCGCATCGATCGGAGACTACATCGAGAACTTCTACAACCTGAAACGACGGCACTCACGGCTCGCCTACATGAGCCCGATCGAGTTCGAATTGAAGACCTACGTGACCGCGCGCGCGGCATAGTGAGACTGTCCGCGGAACCGGGGGAGGACCACTCCGATCGGACCGGGCATAAGTCGAGCCGTCAGATCCACCACTACAAGCGCGCGGCGCGCAAGGTTGCTGAGCTCGGCTTGGGGGACTTCGCTCCTCTGGACGAGGCGAACCCCGAGCTGAACGGCAGGGGCGGCCGTTTAGGTGGAAGTGATCCCATCCTCCGCCCCGACGTCTCAGAAATCCTGGCGGGGTGATTCCGCGGGGACGAACCGTCGCGATACGTCGGATGCCCCGGGATTTTGGGAGGGCGTGACGACGGATCGCAGCCCCTAGATGGAATGAGGCAGCCCACGGCGCGCCTGGACCCATGATGCCGACCGTACCGACCCAAGCCTCTGCTCGACGCGTTCGCGCGGCGGGGCCTGCGAAGACAGCCCGCCGCACCGTGGAGGTCGGCCCATCGGCAGCCGAGGGTGCTGGAGTGCTCGGAGGCGTCAAGGGTTCGCGAGCGGAGCTCGCCGGCTCCGCCGCCCTTGACTCCCCCTGCGCGCTCCAGCCGGACAAAGCTGCGGGCGATGGGCGGACGGAGGCCTCCGGCGGGGGCTCCAGGCTCCGGAGAGGAGCGAGCAAGAAAGAGCCGCTCGGAGCAGCGAGCAATGTGGCTGACCTCTCGCCTGCAGGGTTGCCTGCGGGCACCCCCACGCGTTCGAGGACGCAGAAGACGGGGGCCCAGGAGAGGTCAGCCATGCGAAGTGTAGCGCTGGATCTGGGGGTCCATGAGATCTCATTCTGCGAGGTGGCGGGCGGGGCCGTGGTGCTACGGCGCACGGTTCGCTCGCTGGATTCGCTGCAGGATCTCCTCGGCCCGTCGTCCTCGCCGGCCCGGGTGGCGATCGAGGCCTGCCGCGAGGCCTGGGCGGTGCACGACAAGCTGCGCGACTGGGGTCACGACGTGCTGGTCGTCGACACCACGCGAGCTCGTCAGCTCGGCATCGGCCAGCACGGCCGCAAGAATGACCGCCTTGATGCCGAGGCGTTAGCGCGCGCCGTCGAGCGCGGGGGCATTCCACTCGCACACGTGCTGTCGCCTCACCGGCGGGCCATTCGCCACCAGCTGGCCGTCCGGCGCGCGTTGGTTGAGACGCGGGCCCAGTACGTCACTACCGTGCGCGGCATCCTGCGCGCTTGCGGACACAAGCTCGCGAGGTGCACCACCGAGGGATTCCTCACGGTGCTGAGCGCGGCAGCCTTGCCGGCCGAGACTCGCCAGCTCGTTGGACCTCTGGTGACAGCGCTGGAGATGCTCACCCCTCAGATCGCGCTGGCCGATGCCGCGCTCGAGCAGCTGTGCACCCACGAGCCGGTGATCGTGCGGCTGACCACGGCTCCCGGCGTGGGGCTGGTCGTCGCTGCCGCGTTCGTCTCGGTGGTGGACGAAGCCAAGCGCTTTCACCACGCCCACCAGCTCGCCTCCTATCTCGGCCTGGTCCCCCTGGAGGACACCTCCGGGGGGCGCGGCAAGCAGCGGCTGGGCTCGATCACCAAGCAAGGCAACGGCTATCTGCGCGCGCTGCTGACGCAGGCCGCGCACACGATCCTGCGGCACAAGAGCGGCGACGACCCGCTGCGCCGATGGGCAAAGGCCATCGATGAGCGCCGGGGTCGCCACGTCGCGGTCGTGGCGCTGGCGCGGCGGTTGTCGGGGGTGCTGTGGGCCATGTGGCGCGACGGCATGGTCTACGATGCGCAGAGCGCAGCGGTCGCTTCGGCCAAGGGCCTGCGGCTGCAAGCACAGTCGATCGAGCAGCAGGCGCAAAGCATGAAGGAGGCCGCGGCCAAGGCGCGCCGCCGGCAGCGCTCGATCGACAAGGGACTCGGCGTCGCTCGGGCAACGGCTCGGTCGAGGCCGGTCTCGACCTCAAGGAGGGCCTCGATGCACTGACTTTCCCCCTACGGGAACGTGCGCCACGAGCGCGTCACGCTGGGAGCGTGAAAGAGGGCCACGTGGATGAGCGCGGAAGCCTTCCGGGTGACCGGCCTGTGGGTCGAACATGCCGTCCCCTAGAATGCGCCTCCACGGTCCCGTTTCGGACCCCAGTGTGCATCCAGGCCACCAGGGCGACCGCCGGCCTGTGAATGCGGATCGTCGATCGAGCCACAGCTCGCTCCTGCGGACGCGACGAGGCGCTCAAGCACAAGCGGAACGACGCCCGACCAGGGCGAAGGGAGATGTCCATGCCGAAACGACCTGCACTGACGACGCCGAGCGCCGCCGCTGCCGAGCCGAAGCCGGCCAGCCGCGCAAAGAGAGCGCTCAAGCCCTTGACCTCAGGGCTGCCTCATCGTCGGAAGGCGTGGGCCCAACCCGGGCCCAAGCGTCAAGCCCGGGGCCTCGGGAGCGCGTCGCGACCGATCCGCCGCCTCGAGCGGTCCTGCTGGCCTCGCTCGCCAGCATCCTGAGCCGCGCCGTCGCCCTCGGGGACGACGTGGCGGCCCGGGTCGTTCACGAGGCGCTCGGTCGGCTGCTCGGGTTGCCGGTCGCACCAGAGGGGTGAGTCCGCGGCGCAAGCGCTCGCTACGAGCGTGGAGGCCGCGAACAGCGCGTTGTTCCGCGCCCGCTCCGCGACCGGCAGCAAGATCGGCGGGGCGGAGCCGGTCGACATCGCGAGGACCACGCAAGTGGATCCGCGTCTGCTCGAACAGTACGTGCGCGCCTTCGAGGAGGCGAACCTGGATGCCCTGGTCGCGTTGTTCCACGAAGACATGCGCACCACCATGCCGCCGGCGCCAACCTGGGTCTCCGGGCGCGCCGCCAACGAGCGCTTCTACCGGCTGATGTTCGGCAGCATCGAACGAACCGTCTCAGGGGCCAGCTCACGATCTGCGCGAGCATGCGCTCCTCGGGAACGACGTCGCGGCGAGGTGCCGGCAGCGCGCCTGGATCTTCCGAGGCGCGCTGCCCCGGGTCACACTGCGGTGTAGCCGCCGTCCACGGTCAGCTGCGTGCCGGTCATGTACGACGACCAGTCGGACAGCAGGAAGACCGCCGGCCGAGCGATCTCGTCAGCGTGCGCGTACCGCTTCATCAGCGTGGCCGCGCCGAAGGCGTCGAGCACCTGCTCGCCGCTTTGCATATGATCCCAGATCTCGGTCTCCACCGGGCCGGGCAGGATGGCGTTGACGCGAATCTTGTCCGCCGCGTAGTCGATGGCCGCAGACTTGGTGAGGCCGACGATCGCGTGCTTGGTCGCGGCATAGACGCCGAACCCGGGCGCAGAGACCGTGGAGGCGATCGAGCCGCAGTTGACGATCGAGCCGCCGCCGCCCTTCTTCATGACAGGCACTTGATACCTCATGCACAGATAGATGCTGTGCAGGTTGACCTGCATGAGAGCGAGGTAATCGGCGACCGGCACGTCCGCGAGCGGCCCGAGCGCGGTGGCGATACCGGCGTTGTTGAAGACGCTGTCCAGCCGCCCATGGGCCTCCACGGTGCGCTCGATCAGAGCCTGGATGTCCGCCTCCACGGTGACGTCGGTGCGGACGAACAGCGCGTTTCCACCCTCCACCTTGATGCGGGCCACGAGCGCGTCGCCCATCTCCTGGCGTCGCGCGGCCAGCACCACCTTGGCGCCGGCCCGCGCCGCCGCGATCGCTGTCGCGGCCCCGATTCCCGATGTGGCCCCGGTGATCAAAACGACTTTATTGCTGAGCATGGCAATATCAACTCCGTGTAATAAGTATTGGAATGGATCGAAAGACTGGCTGTCTCCAGCTGACGGGACGACGGCGAAAAGGAGCGGCCCGAGGGACCGCCGGTGCTCGTCGCGACGTTCGCGGCGCCGCGGGCTCGCCTTGACGAGGTCGAGGCCGTCCAAGCGTTCGCGCTGGCGTGCCACCGAGGATAGCCCGCGCGAAACCATTCCGTCCTGTCAAGAATTTTCCGCCAACGACCGGCAGTTGGCATAACGTACAAGAAATACGATCCACTGATCCGCGCATAAATACCAACAGATCCAACGAGTTTACTTGGATGTGTAATATTGTCTACATTACGCTGGCGACGCCGTCAGATGTCAGCACTGCTCGATTCTATTTGGCGAGGGCGGGAACGGCAAGAGCGCGGGGATCAACCTCGTGAGGGCGATGTTTCCGCCGGAAGCACTCGCGAGCCTTCCGCCGCAACGGTGGACGGAGCGATTTGCGCTGTCTGCGCCAGAAGGGAAACTGGCTAAATTCGTGTCGAAGACGCCCAGCGGAGAGCGCCTCGAGGGTGGAGCGTTCAAGGCGGTGGTGACCGGCGATCCGGTGATGGCGGAGAGAAAGCACCGTGAGGGTGAGCTCGCAGTAGATCTCCTGAAGGACGTGGAGATCCTCGCTCCGCCGGGCATCGATCGCGGACGATGCAAACAGGGGCGGGACGCGCTCCAGGTGTGCCCTGGAGGGATCATCGGGCGCGTGGTTCGCGCGTACGAGGTAGATTCGCTGGCCGAAGTCCGAGACCGACCATGTCCTGAGCCAAGGATGCGTCATATCGCGAGCAACCAGATGACCGGCATGGCTTTTATCGAGCCGCCAGGGAACACGCTGCCCTGCCGGAGCGCAGGGCTCGGCGGCCCGGTCGATCAGCTGCGCCGCCGGGAGCGCGGCTCGATAGAAGCACATGACCTGATCTTGCGTCGGTGCAGTGTCTTTCATCGAAGCCCGGGAGGCGGAGGAGAGTAGAGCGAACGCGGGCGACCTGTCGATCTTCCGCGAGCGGCCCCGAGCCCTCCGCGAGCGGAGCCACCCCCGCGCTCTCCGAGGTGTTCCGATAGACTACCATTGCGCCGGAGGAGCGCAGCGAGGAGCCGCTTGAGATGAGCTCGCTCCCCGCATCACCTTTCCGCCAGGAGCCCATGCGAGCTCGCACCTTCGCCGTGCGCGCGGCTCGCGACCCCGCACGTGCTCGCAGCTTGCCGCGCCGCCCCCCCGGCTGATAGCTCGCTGGACGCAATCAGGAAGCGAGGGGACGTATGAGCGAATACCGAACAATCGCGGCGGCGCCGGTGCTGGTGGCGGCGTTCCGGGATCAGATCTTCGGCGTCGATCCGGGCACCGGGCGCGTGCTCTGGGAGTACAAGCAGGCCGGGGGCGGTTTCTCTTCCACAGCGCTCCTGATCACGCCTGCGGCGATCTACGCGGCGAGCTTCAGCCGCGTCGCCTGTCTGCATTACCCTACGGGCGAGCTGCTCTGGGAGGTGAAGGCCGCCACGCAGGGCCGCGCCACGCTCCTCCTGGAGGGAGACCGGCTCTTCGTCGCCAAGCAGGGCGAGGTGGAGTGTTTCTCGCTCACCGGCAAGAGCCTCTGGCACAACCAGTTCAAGAGCAAGGGGATGGGCCCGGTCGCCCTGGGCGTGCCGGACAATGTGGCGCAGCCGGACGACAAGGACTGACGCCCCCCCGGCGCTACGCCGCCCGCGCCTCCCAGTCGATCCGGTACGCGTGCACGCGCGCCTGCACCGCCGCGCCGAGCCGCAGGAACAGCGGCAGCGGCGGTTTCTGCCCGTCGTGTCTGGGCCGACGCATGTTGCCACGGCGGCGAACCTGATCGCGGACGTCCTGCACGAGGTGGCGTTCTGACATTGGGTGTTGACGTTTCCGTTTTCGTGGCGGCGCAGGCTCGCCCAGGATGGGGCGTCGTTCGGCGTGCTGACCCGCATCTTCGTCGAGAGCGTGGAGCGGTTCTACGAAACGCGCGCCGCGCGCCGAGGCGCGTGCGGCGCGGTGGAGAGCGGCGCGGTGACCGTCGTGCAACGCACGTCCGGCGACATGCGGCTCAATCCGCATCTGCACGTGGTCTTCCTCGACGGGGCTTATCACGAAGACGGCACCGAGCTCGTGTGGAACGAACTCGGTGACCTGCGAACGGGCGAGGTCGGTCAGGTCCTAGAGCACGCCGTCGGGCGGATGCTCCGAACCCTCAGGCGGCAAGGGCATCTCGAGATCGAGCACGACGTCGAGGAGGACGACGAGCCCGAGGCCGTGCTCTGTGCCTCCGCCGTCTCGGGACGAGAGCCGCGCCACACGTCGTCGCCCCGCAATGGCTCCGCGGGCTCTCGCCGTCTTCTCCGAGCGCGCTCGCCTACGACAAGCCGCTGTGCGCTGCGCTCGATGGCTTCACCTTGCACGCAGCGACGCGCGCCGGTGCGCACCATATAGCGTCTCGCGACGCGCTTCCCGGGCCAGACCAACGCCCGGACGGACACGTGTGCCCACGGCACGCCGGTGCGCCCCGTAGCGCGCGCGGCGCCGCCCGTTCGCGAGCGCGTAGGAGCGACCTCCCTCCGGCGCTCGATCCTAGCGGCCGAGCAGGATCCGTTGCTCTCCCGGCGCGAGGATGTGGACCTTCCCAGGCGGGATCCGCCGGGCCGCCATCACGCGCTTGAGCTCGGAGACCGCCTGGCCGGGCTCGTCCGAGGAGTTGATGAACGTGTCGAAATGGATCGGCACCACCCATTTCGCGCCCATATCTTCGCAGGCCTCTAGCGCCTCTGCCGGGTCCACGTGGCGCGAGTGCATGAAATCGCGCGGCCCGATCGGCGCGATCGGCATCAGCGCGAGATCGATCGCGGGGAACCGCGCCCGCGTCTCCGTGAACACCTTGCGATCGTAAGCGGTGTCCCCGCCGAAGTAGACGGTGATCCCATGATATTCCACGACGTACCCCGTGAATCCACCCCAGCCGAGGGCGATGTCGACTCCGTAGCGGCCTCCCCCGTGCTTCACCGGGACGGCGGTGATCCGCAGCCCGTCGTGCTCCCAGCGCTGCCACGTGGAGAGCTCGATCGTGTCGAACGCGAAATCGGGCACGTAGGGGAGGGCGCCGCGGGGGACAAAGAGCACCGGTGTCTTCTCCTCGATCATCTCGAGCGAGCCGAGCGACAGGTGATCGAAGTGCGTGTGCGAGACCAGCACCGCCGAGAGGGGCGGCACGTGCTCCGGGTCCAGGCCCGGCTCGACGAGCCGCGCGGCGAGGAGGCCCACGGTCGAGGTGAAGACCGGATCCGTGAGGATCTGCTTGTCGTCGATCTGGACGAGCGCCGTCGCGTGGCCGACCCAGAGGACGGCCAGGCGCGCGTCTTTGCGGTAGGGCTCTCGCACCTTGTTGGCGACGGGCGCCGGGCCGCCGAACAGCGCGCCCGTGTTGCCTGACAGGACGCGCCCCGGCATGCTGTTGCAGGACAGCGCCGAGGCGGCGAGGAGCGCCATGAGAGCGGTGGAGCTTGCCGCGCGGAGCATGGGGTCAGAAGTACCTGAGGTTGAGCGTCAACGTGGTCCCGCGCAGCGCGCGCGTCGGAGAGTAGGCGACCTGCACGCCGATGACACCGAAGAGGGTGTAGAGGCCGGCCTCGTACGCCGCCGCGACCTCGCCGCCGAGCGTGAAGGCGGAGCCGCCGAGCGAACAGGAGAGGTACTCTCCGCGGTGGAGCAGGGGGAAGTAGGCGCGCACACCGCCAGTCAGCTGCACGTGATCTTCGATGCCGGCGCCGGAGAAGAGGTATTCGGGCGTGACATGGATCTCGAGCGCTCCGGCATGCCGCGCGAGCGGCTCGGCGAGGAGGCTGCGCCAGGGGGACAGCCTTCGATTTCTGCCGAAGGAGTAGAGCAGGGGGGTGAGCTGCCAGCGCAGGCCGAAGCGCGTGTCGTCGGCGTAGAGGTGCCAGGTGGGGCTCGGAATGAGCTGCGACGCGGCCCAGGCGAGGTCGGGGCTTATCCCCGCCTCGGCGAGGCTCTGCGTCTCCGCGGCGCGGGCGGGGGAGCCCCAGGCGAGCGCGCCTGCCAGCGCGGCGCCGGCGAGCGAGCGCCGGAGCGCTGTCGCGGGGCCGCCGCGCGCAATGCAGGGCAACCGAGCGCCCGCAGCCGCCCGCAGCCGCGCGCAGGCGCTTGCCGAGCACCGCGAGGATGGCGAGGGCGCGACGTTGCCCGAAGCGAGCGCGGTGGCATTCTCCTCGGCGCGATGGCAGCTCGCTCTCGCCACCGTGCGCCCTCTTGCCTTCTCCATCTTCTCTCTTGTTCTCTGCCAGCCGCTGTCACCCTCACGGAGAACCAGTACAGCCATCGACCGCGCCTCAATGCGCGAGCGCGGGGCTCTCGCCGCTCCGCCGAACGGCGCTGCCATGGGCCCGGAGCGCGGCGAGGCCTTCCGCGCGGCTCCGCACGGCGCGGTAGCCAATCTCCTTCTTCGCCCGAGCAGACGAGAGGTGAAGCGTTTGCCCGAGGAGCCGCACGTCCTCGAGGGTGAGCGGTGGGCGCCGTCGCGGCGCGAACCACCCGAAGAGGTTGGTGAGGAGCCACCCGAACAGCACCGCCAAGGGGAGGGGTACGGACCAGGCCTTCGCGTTTACGCCGCGCGTCGCCATGAGCTCCGTCAAGAAGGTGCGCATCGGCGTGACCTCGTCGTCGGTCACGAAATACGCGCGCCCGCCGACGTCACTGCGCACTGCGCAGCTCACCGCTTCGGCGACATTGTCGACGTGGGCGACGCTGTAGAGGTGTTTGCCCCCGCCGACGTAGGCGAAGCGCCCGGCGCGGAAGGCCTCCGCGATGATGTCAAGGGTCTGCGCGTCCGGGCCCCAGATCATCGGTGGGCGGAGGCTCACGGTGCGCATCGCGGGGCTGTCTGCCTCGAGCACCATCGCCTCGGCGAGAGCTTTCGTCGCGCTGTACGGCAAGGAGCGGTCGACCCTGGGCGGCAGGGCGTCCTCGTCCCCTTCGCTCGGCCGAGAGCCCTCGATGACAACCGACGCAGCCCCGAGATAGATGAAGCGGCGGACGCCGGCCGCGCGCGCCGCTGCGAGCAAGCCGCCGGTGCCCTCGACGTTGGTGCGGGCGTGCTCGCCCCAGCGCAGGGCCGAGGTGAGGGACGCGGCCGCGTGCACCACGACCGCGGCGCCCGTGCAGCCCTCGGTGAGCGCGGCGGCGTCGTGGAGGTCGCCGCGGACGGGCTCGGCGCCGAGAGCGGCGAGCTTGGCTGCGCTGGCGGCGCTTCGCGCGAGGGCACGGACGCGGTACTCACGCGCGATGAGCGCACAGACGATGGCGCGGCCCACGAAGCCGCTGCCTCCGGTGACGAACACGGTCTCTGCCATGACGAATCTCTCCTGTTCGGGCCAGCTCCGGCGCGCCCTCCAGGACCATCTATAGCGTCGCTATACGATTTGTCTATAGCGGCGCTACAATTGGTCCGCGATCGCTTGGAACACCGCGTCGAGCGCCCCCGCCGAGGTGGCGCGGCTCGGTGGTGCGCCGGAAGGGCTCGCGACGATGCTGAGCGCGAGGCCCTGGACGACGGCCCAGACGTGCTCGGCAGCGCGCTCGATCGGCACGCGCAGGGCGCCCGCCCTGGCGCAACGCTCGAGGCGGTGCCGCATCAGGGCGTAGCTCGGCTCGAATATCGACGGCTGCTCGATGCCGCGCGCCATCAACGCGGCCGTGACGGAGGGGTGGGCCTGCACGAATTCGAGCACGTGCTCGCAGCCCTTGCGGAGATCCGCGACGGGGTCGTCTGTCGGCGTGAGCGCCCGTTTCTTCGCCATGAACTTCTCGAGCGCGACGGCGTGGACCGCAGCCACGAGCCCGTCCCGGTTGCCGAAGTGGTGGTAGAGGGTCGGCATCGTCACGCCGGCCTCCTCGCACACCCGCCGCGTCGTGAGCGCCGCTGGGCCTTCGCTCTCGAGCACCCGGTACGCTACGGCGAGCAACTTGTCCTTGACGTCGGCCATCGCCGTCAGGCTAACACAGCTAGCCTCTGGCAGCTCCTCGCGACCCGGAGGCAGCCCGACGGCGCGCTGAACGAGACCGCGCGGGCGACGCTCTCGGCCGTCGATGTGCGCTATGCGACGGCGTCTACGTGGATTGACCCTGGGCGATGAGGGCGACCTACTTGGCCGCGATGCTCGCCAGGGCCTGGGCGATGCGCGGCGGCGCGTTGGGGCGAGCGTACATTCGCTCCATGTAAGAGAGAAGTGCGGGGCAATCGCCCAGCAGCTTGACCTCGTTGCCCCAGTCGAGCGTGTAGGGAATCGGCGCGTAGCCGTGCGCCCCGAGCCCCCAGTACGGCGGCCGCCGCGTCGGCGCTGGGAGAGCGTGCTGGAACATCGGTCGGCTCGCCGTGCGCGGAGAGAAAGCGGGCGATGTTCCTTGGCTCGGTCACCAGGGCGACGAGCTTTATCCGCCCCTTGCAAGCTGGGCACTCGAGGACATCGATCGCACATGTGCGGCGCAAGAGCTCGGCGCGGAGTGCGGGGACGCAGGCACGATCCCGAAGCACGCGGCAGCGCATCGAAGGGCCGGGCAGCAGGGCGGCGAGCGAAGGAGAATCCCTCGGCGCTGCGTCGCCAGGCCAGTCGCCGACCCCGATCGGTGATGCCGCGGGCCCTTCACCGCGGGCGATGCGGCGGAAGAGGGCGCCGCGTTGGGCCACACCGGAGCCGCCCTCGGCGGTGAAGCAGGCGGAAACTACGAAAATCGCTGCTGTTTCCAGCGACCAGTCGCTATCGACCGGTTTCTCTGGCGGGATTTCTGACGGCCAGAGCTAGCCGGATCTCCGGAACAGGTTGAGCAGCCGCCGGAGCAGCCCGGGCTTCTTGGCCGGCGCTTCCGGCGTCGCCGCCTGGTCGCGGCGTACCGACTTGGGCGCCGCGTCGCGGGGCTTCGCGTCCGCGCTGTCGCGGGGCTTTGCTGCGCCGTTGTCGCGGGTCTTCGCGGCGCCGTTGTCGCGGGGCTTTGCTGCGCCGTTGTCGCGGGTCTTCGCGGCGCCGTTGTCGCGGGGCTTCGCCGCGGCGGATGCCCTCGGCTCCTCGCGGGCGGCCTCCGCGGCCTGGTCCGTCGCGCGCTCCGCCGCCTGGTTCGGCGTGGGTTTCGCCGCCTTCTTGCCGGCCCGCGCCTGCACCTTGGCCTTCATCGCCTCCTTCGCGGTGATCGCCGGCTTCTTCTTCCGCGGGAACGCGGGGCTGGGAGGAGGAGGCACCCACGCGGGCTCCCGGCGCGGCTCGGAGGGCGCCGCCGTTTCCGGTGCCGGCGGCGGAGCCGCGGCCGCCTTGTGAGTCTCGGCGCGTTGCTGAGGCTGCCGGGCCGCCTTGCGGGGAGCGTCGGGCCCCTCGCCGGCAGCCGCGCGCTTCGCCGCGGCGGGCTCCGCCTTGCCAGCGCCGCTCGGCGCAGGCTCCGCTGCGGCGGCCGCGCGGCGCTCTCGCCTGGCCGCGCCCGGCGCGGCGCCGGGCGCTGGCGCGCGCGTCTGGGCAGCGCCGCCGGCGCGGTCGGCGCCTGGCCGTCCGCGGTGGGGCGCCCCCTCGCGCGGCGCCTTGGTCCTGTCCGGCGAGCCGCGCTCTGCCGCGCCGCCGTCGCGCGCGCCGCGCTCACCCGGCCGGCGCTCGCGGGCCCCATGCTCGTCCGGTCCGCGTTCCCCCGCGCGTGCCGGGCGCCGCGGCGGCGGCTCCTGCGCGGGCGCCGGTGTGCGCGGCCGGCGCATGTCGATGACCCGCGGCGGACGCGTGCGAGCGGGCGCTGCGGCGGCGGGCGCCATGCCGGCGGACTCTGCGGCGGCGGGCGCCATGCCGGCGGACTCTGCGGCGGCGGACTCTGCAGCAGCGCCCTCCGCAGCGGCGGGCGCCGTCTCCGCGGCCACCGCTGCTGCGGCTGCGACCGTCGTCGCGGATGCCGCTGCGCCGTCGGGAGAGGCCTCCCCGCCGCCCTCCGCCGCCCTTCCGGCGGCCTCGCGGGCCTCCTGGTCCGGGGCGCGCTCCGCGACGGGCTCCGCGCGTTCCGGCTGCCCGTCCCCGCTTTCCGCTGTGTTTTGCTCGACCATGGGGCTCCTCCATAGCGTTGTCCGGCGCTCCGCGAAACCGGATCCCACCGCCTCCCTCGCGCGGCAGGGCGCCCTCGCCCCGCCCCTCCGCGCGCCCGGCGATCGTCGCGTTGATGCTCGCCCCTCCGCGCGCGCTTGAATCCCCGCGCGTCGATCGTCCAACATGCGTGCTCCTCCCCGTGCCCACGGACCGGCGTGAGCCACCTTCGACGTCTGCCCGGTCGAGGCGTCGATCTCGCGTGCCCATGGTCCCCCGTCCACTTGCCTCGCTCGCGCTCGCGTCGGTCCTGCTCGCGCCGCGCGCCCTGCTCGCGCAGCTCCCCTGCTTTCCAGGAACGTGCCCGCCGCCCGCGCCGGCTGCGCCCCCGCGACCCCCGCCGCTCACGCCGGAGGTCGAGCTCGCGACGCGCGCTCGGCTCGAAGCCGAAGCGCGCGCGCGGCTCGAGCCGCAGGCGCGCGCGACCGCGGCGCAGCAGGTCGACGACGAGCGCCGTCGCGCCTGGATCGAGCGCGGTGTGGAGCGAGAGCCCAACCCCGTCCGGATCCGGCTGCCCCTGATCGAGGTGTCCGCCGCCGGGCGGATGCTCGCCACGTTCGGCGAGGACGCGTATGCGCAGGAGGGGGTCGGCCTGGGCGCGCGCCTGCGCCCGGGCGAGCCGCTCGCGGTCGAGATCGCGGCCGCGTACGCCTCCGTCGATCCCGCCGGGGTCGCCCGCGTCGGCGCCGTGACGCTCGAGCCCTCGGCGGTCTTCCTCTGGGGTCGGCGCGACCGCATCGACCTCTACCTGCGCTCCGGGCTCGAGGTGACGCTCCCGTTCGATGACGGCGCGCGGCCGCCGGAGGTGATCCTCGGCGGGCACGTCGGCCTCGGGTTTCAGTTCCGCGCCGCGCGCATCGGGCGCGGCGGGTTCGTGGGGTGGTTCCTGGAAGGGCGCGGGCTCGTCCGCGGCGGCCTCGGCGGCGCGATCGCCGCCATGAGAGGGCCGCACGCCGGCGTGGAGCTCCTGTTCGGCCCGAGCGTGGGGTTCTGATGCGCCGGCGCAGCCCTCTCCTCCGCCTCCACCTCCGCCGCGCGATGGGCCGCTTCGTCGCGCTCGCGCTCGCCCTCTGCGCCCTCGCCTGGACGCAGGCGGCCGCGGCCCAGTCGAATCCCTGCGTCCCGCCCTGGTGCATCGGCGGCACCGTGCGGATCGAGCCGCCCCCCGTGCGGGTGCAGCCGCCCGCCGTGGATCTGGAGGCCCAGGCCCGCGCCGAGGCCGAGGCCCGCGCCCGCCTCGAGGCGCAGGCGCGCCTCGAGTGGGAGGCGTATTACCGCTGGGAGGCGCGCCTTCGCCTCGAAGCCGAGGCCCGGGCGCGCGCGCAGCTCGAGGCGAGCTTCCTCGCCGAGGAGCGCGCAAAGCCCGATCCCTATCTTCCGACCCCCTCTCCCGTGACCCGGTGGGTCGCGCCAAGGCCGGTCACGTTCCCCCGCGTCGAGCTCGGCGTTCTCGGCGCATGCGTCGGCGTGTGGACCGGCCGGGGGAGGCCGGCGCACCTCGGTTACTGTCCGAACGTGCGCGTGCGGCTCGGCCGGCAGTGGGGGCTCGCGCTCGATCCCTCGATCCTGCGGATGGCCCACGGCGCCCTCGACTTCGCGACCCTCGGCGTTCACCCCGCGGCGACCTACTCGTTCGTATCGGGCAAGGGCAGCCTCACGGGCTCTCACGGCTTCGCGCGCGCGGGGCTCGATGTCTGGGCGCCGATCACGAAGCTCGCGAGGACGCCCGATGCCCTGCTCGGGGCCCACGTCGGCGCGGGGGTGCACCTCTTCGACGGCTGGTACGGGATGGGCGCCGAGGCGCGCGTGCTCGCCCGGCTCGGCGCGGGCGACGGCGGCGATCCGCTCGCCGCCGAGATCGCCGATCTCCGCCTCGGCGCCGAGGTGCGCGCGCACCTCTTGATGGTCGGGTTCTGAAGCCGGCCCGGCGGGATCGCACGGGCCGGCTTGGTCTGCGCTCGGCTACTCGCCGAGGTAGGGGACGAGGTTGACGGTCTCGCGGTCGAGCTGGTGAATCCCGAACCGGCCGGCGGCGAAGAGGACCTCCTCACCGCTCGCCACGAACCTCTCGGGCCAGCCCCAGGTCTGGAAGAACGCCTGCGCCTTCGGCGCCTCGGGCTGCTCGAGGGAGATGACCAGCACGCCGCCGGGCACCTCGAACAGCGCGCGCATGTCGGTGGTGTGGCGCAGCGACGCCCACGACGCGAGGCGGACCGTGGAGAGCTGGTCGAACTCGGGGACCGTCGGGTTCTCGTTCTCGTCCTCCGGCGGCGGAGGCGGCTCCTCCCCCGGGGCGAGGGGCGACAGCGTGGTCAGCTTCTGGTTGGGATCCCAGCCGTAGTAAATCCCGTAGACCGGCTGCCAGATCAGGCTGTGGCTCAGCACCGGCAGCCCGCGGCCGTCGATGGAGATCGCGTTGACCCGGCGGTTCGGGAACTGCTGGTACTCCTGGAGATACGCGAGCCCCTCGTGCAGCCTGAGCCGCGCGAGCGCCGTCTCGATGAACTGCTGGCCCCACACCCTGTCCCGCGCGTAGATCGACGTGCCCTGGATCGAGATGATCTCGCCGGGCACGTTGATCCCCGGATCGAGCGCGGGCTGCGCCGGGTTGGACAGGTCGAGGTGCGTGAGGAAGTACTGCGTGTGCGGGCGCGGATCGTCCGGCGCGCCGATCGAGCGCTTGATGTTGAAGTAGAGCTCCCCGTCGTCGTTGAGGACGTTCACGGTCTCGCTGTCGTCCGGCAGCGTGACGGCGGGCCTCACGGTCGGGCTGTCCGGATCGGACAGGTCGACCACGCTGATCTCGATCTGAGCCCAGCTGCGGCGCGGCACGTATTCGTAGCAGTAGGTCGAGGTGACCCCCGGAATGTCGTTCCGGTCGACCTCGACGGGCGTGCAGGTCGTGTCGGCGCCGACGTGGTCCGTGCACTCGGCGAACCCGCCGTTGCAGTACTCGTCGTTGCCGATCCTGCGGCACTGCCGATCGCCGGCCATGTACGTGCAGCCCTCCTGCCCGAAGCAGTTCGGGGTCTGGATGGCGTTCGTCCGGCACGTCCAGCCGACCCCGAGATCCTCGATGTGGCCGATGACGCGCAGGAAGGCGAGGGCGTCGCGGCCCGCGTGCACGGTCGGGAACGAGCTCCCCCCGCCGTAGTAGCCGCCGATCGCGGGGAGGTCGCTCGTGTCGAGCGTGCCCGCCAGACGCGGCGCGGTCGGATCGGACAGGTCGATCACCTGGAGATGGACGACCTTGCCCACCCAGTTCTCGAACGTGGTGGTCAGCGACACGAGCAGATTGCCCACCTGGTGGAGCTGCGCGTCGAGCGGCAGATCGAAGGTGGCCACCGGCTGCTCGAGCTGCGTCACCCCGTCGATCGGGACGACCTCCGCCTTCAGCTTCCGGTTCTCGTACGGCATCCAGTAGGTGTCGTACGGCAGCTTCACGCGCACGCGGTGGCTGCCGAACGCGAAGACCTTCTGGTAGTCCGGCGCGAGCTCGAGCTGCCCGAGCCTGGTCGGGACGTCGAGATCGCCCTGCGCGTAGAGGGAGAGGTGCTCGTCGGACACGTTCGCCGTGGCGATGTCCTGGGCGCGGAACGTGCGGCGCACGGGGGTGCCGTGCTCCATCAGGCCGCGGCGGGTCAGCGTCGTGTCCGAGAAGGTGAAGATCTGCACCCCCGAGAACGGGCGCCGGTAGTTGTCCACGACCCTGCTCGCGGAGAACGGGAGCAGCACGAGGCCCGTCTCGGGCTCCCCGGTCGGCGCCACGGCCTCGACGGCGTTGTCGAGCACGGTGAACGCGCGGTGATCCCAGTCGGCCTCCGACCAGCTCCAGCCGTCGGGAGCGCTGTCGACCTCGGCGCGCGCCACGAGGGGGTCCGCGCTGGTCAGGTCGGTGATGTCGTAGAGGCTGGCGGCGAGGCGGCGGCCGTTCGTGTCGTTCACGCCGATGCCGATCAGGCGCGTCCCGCCGAGGACGGGGCGGAAGAAGTTGTTCCACCCGGACACGATGAACTCGCTCTCCTCGGTGACGTTCCCGGCCGGATCGATGGAGAAGGCGTGGAACGGATCCTGGCGCTGGTAGGTGACCGCGAACGCCCTGTCGTCCATGAAGACGGCGCCGTAGAGCGACTGCTCGGCGCCGAAGTCCTCGCTGTCGATCGGCGTGATGTCGTCGCGGTCGGCCGCGTTCCACGTCTCGAGGTAGCTGGGCGCCCCGCTCGCCCACCGCGGGCCGGAGAAGACGCGCAGCATGTCGTCGCGGAAGTCCATGTGGAACTGCGAGCGCACGTAGCTCGCCGCGGTGACGCTGCCGCGCAGCTCCATGGAGCCGTCGGTGTTCGAGATGTCGATGACCGAGATCGTGCTGGGCTCGTCCGACCAGCTGAAGCTGTTGCGCGCGACGAGGAGCACGTCCGCCTCGGCGTGGATGGCGGTCACGGCGTCGCCGAGCTCGAGCCCGGGGCGCTCGGTGAGCGCGTCGGTGCCGACATCGAAGCTCCTGACCAGGGTCTTGTTGACCCACCGGAACTGGCCTGGGGCGACCTCCTCGAGCTCCGAGCCGTTCGAGGCGATGTAGAGCGAGGTCTTGCTCGTGCCGCGCGCGAGGCGGCTCGTCATGATGCGGCCCGCGACCGGGTACTGCGACAGGATCTTGGGCGCGGTGCGGTCGGCGATGTCGATGAACAGGACCGTCCCGCCGGTCCGCCGCTCCACGGTCAGGCCATCGGCCTTGAGCTGATAGCCGGCCCAGTCGTTGAGGAGCACGGCCGCGCGATCGCCGACGACGTACATCTCGACCGGGGTGCCGGCGACCTGGAGCTGGCCGAGGAACTTCGGGTTCGACGGGTCCTGGATGTTGATGACCTGCAGGCCGCGGTAGGGGTTGAGGTTGAGGAGCTGCCCGCCGCCGAGGACGCGGTAGATGTCGCCCTCCTCGATCTCGCGGGTCTCTTCCTCCTCCTCCTCTTCTTCCTCTTCCTCCTCCTCTTCTTCCTCTTCCTCGCCGAGGAAGCCTTCGGTGAAGGGATCGTCGGCCGAGACGAACTCGGTGGGCCCCTGTGGGGTCTCGGGCTCCTCCTCCTCGGGCTCTTCCTCTTCGGGCTCCTCCTCTTCGGGCTGCTCCTCCTCGGGTTCCTCCTCCTCGGGCGGCGGGTTCTCGTTCTCTTCTCCGTCCGGCGGAATCTGCTCCTGCGGATCGGGCTTGTTCTCGTCGCCCCCGCATCCCTGTCCGTACAGCAAGAGGAGCGCGGCCATCACCCTGGCCTGCGCCGACAGCATGCCTCTGAATCGAGCTCTCTTCGCCACTGCCTACTCCTCCCTAGTACCTCGCGCGAGGTACGGAGCCTGCGCACATCGATGTGTCCTCCACGGCTGAGCCGAGGTCTGAACGTCCCGGTCCGAGGTCGACGGACCCTCGGTTTCCAGGCGAGCGATCGAGGCGCGTCCGGCACGGCGCGGCCTGCGATCCCCCTGGCGTCCGCGGCCGCGCGCTACCATGAGCCGTGAAGTTGCATTGCGCGGATTATCCACGTTCTGGATGACATCCTCAACGCGGAATGCGGTGACACGACGGAGGCGAAAGCGGATCTCCCCGTGACGCAGGACGGCGTCGGGACGTACGTTCGTGTGGATCTGGGCGGAGCGGAGCGCCGGGCGTCTCACATGAGGGACCCCGCGCTCACATGGGGGCGGGCTCAGGCGGGACGGTCGAGGCTCGCGTGGCGCGGCGCTTCGCTGGAAGCGCTGCGGTGCGCCGCATCGATCACCGAAGATCCGTCCGACGCGCATCCGCAGGCTGGCACCCCGCTCGGATGCGTCCTATGCGATCCGCGTGTTGCAGGAGGGGCGGCAGGGCGCTGGCCTCTTCTTCAGCATGGAGGGGGAATCATGAAAGGTGCCAAGATCGCTATGGCAGGCCTCGGCGCAGCGCTGGCGCTCGCGACGGGCGCGGCGCTCGCGCAGCCGACGAGCTGCGACGTCGGTGCTGGAAGGCGGAACTACGAAGCTGCGAAGAATAAGCAGCTGCGGTACTTGGAGGATCTCTTCAAGACGGCGTACGGTTGTCGCGGATACGAGGATTTTTCTGAGAGCATGCACGACATGGCGGCGCACCTGAGCATCCAGGATCCCTGCGAGGCCAGGGGCACGCGCGACGCGATCTTCGAGACGCTCGACAAGGTCCGGAACCAGTGTGTCGGCGGCGGAGCCGAGGACGCCGAATTCGCGGCGGTGGGCGAGTGCACGCGGAGCGGCCAGGACGCGGGTGCCGTCGCTGCGAAGATGTTTTGTGGTGCCGGGTTCGGGGAGCGGCCGGCTTTTCCTACGATGTGCGACGTCATCGCGGCGCAGGCATGTCGAGATCGGTTCGAACAGTATGTCATCGAAAAGTGCCCCGATCTGCGTGAGAAGTATGGGGAGCACTACAAGCGCTTTCTCGAGTCCGCCTGTACCATCCAGCACTGATGAGCCATGGACGTCGCCTCTGCCGTAGGGGGCGGTGGACAGCGACTCGAGCCGCGGCGGACAGCCGCCTCGTGACGGCCGTGCAGGAGCCGCCGAGCGCCGCGCAGACGCGCTGCGGCCGGCGTCTGCGCGGCGCGCCCTGATGCGAGCGCCCCATCGGGACGTGCTCGCGTCCATCTGGAGCGAACACGTCCCCCCACAGCCAGCCCGCGCGTGAGCCCATCGGCCACGTCATCTCCAGCGCGCCGCGAGCCGCAGGCCCGGCGGGTCGGAGCCCGCCGGGCGTCGACGACGAGAGCGCCGAACCTGCATGACGAGCGAGCCTCAATGCAACAGGGCTAGACGGCCGGGCTCACGGTTGACGTGCTCAGGCTCGAGCCGCCGGCTCGCGCCGATGTCTGTCGGCAGCGACATCAGGAAATTCTTGCTGGGAGGACGGTCGCCGAACTGGACGTCCAACGTCATGAACTCCCGGCCGCCCCTGTTGAGCATCTTGCATTGATAATCCATGTTCATCCTCAGCCGCAGCGTGCCGTTCGGCCGATCGGGCGTCGTGCCGAAGCTGTTCAGCACGTTCCAGTAGCCGCCGCGAGAATCGTGGCCGTACCCGACGATCAGCATCGTGTGCCCGAAGGGGACCTCGGTCTCCGCCACTTCGCAGGGGTCCTCTACGTCCAGGTCCAAGACGTCCGACTCGCTCTTGTAGTTCCACCAGTACACGAATTTGCGATACCGATCGCGGGTGCTGAACTGGATCGTGGTTATTACCGGTTGGTTGTTGTCGATGGCGTTCTTTATTCTTGCGATCGCCACACCTCGGTCCACCGCCGGATCCAGGAGCCCGGTCTCGATTCGCCGAACGCTGATGGTGCTGATGGGATATCGAACCGACATGGTGTCCAGGGTGTCGCATTCTATGTTGGTGCGACGGAGGCTCTCGCAGATCAGATCTTTGTCGGCCCACCTGGCGTTATCCCATGGGATCGCGACTTTTTGGCTTCCCGAGAGGTCGTTGTACCAGTCTGCGAACTCGTCGGGGTTCCCGCCGCAGCAGGGGAGGACCGGATCGAGCGGATCCGTTGGTACATGGCATGAGTTGTAGTACTGGATGGATAGGCGGCTGTTCGGGCTGGCGTTGTCATGGATCGCTCTGGCTATCTCCATGGCTCCCGTCATCGCCCATACGTAACAGTTCCCGCAGCTGCCCTGGTCGCGCTCTGCCCCTATGTAGGGCATGTACATCAGCAGATCTTGCGTCGACGGCTGCGGCGCCAGCGGTGACGCTGAGAACGGCCAGCCCGGTCCGAACGCCTGGCCGCCGTAGCCTATCGCCATGCTGCCGTAGTCTTCGGCGGCTGTAGCGTATCGCTGCGCGTAACGAAGATAGGTCGCGCGCGCTACCCGCATGTCTGACACCTCGTGTGGGTCGACGTATCCCCGCGCGTCGTCCGCCAAGGCCTCTCCAGAGGACGCTAGCGTCATGAATATCAACTGCGATATCAGTGATCTGCGGCTGCTCTGCTTCATGGCGGTTCTCCGGTGTGATTGGCTCGTGCGATGTCGACGTTCTTTGGTGATGGGTCGAGACGGGCTCGAGCTGCCTCGGTGTGATTCGAGCGCGCTCCTCGGGGCGCGATCGCCGGATGCCTGGTGGAGCTGAGGCGTGAAGCCCTGACGAAGGATGGGCTCGGGCCAGTGTCCCCTGCGCCGTTACGTCGATTCCGCTGGGCTGTCTGCGAGGGCTGCGCCAAGCGCCAAGTGTGCAGAAGTGTATGGAAGGCTGCTCGCGTCGTTGCCGTGGGGTCGAGTCGACGGGGAGCCCTGGTCGAGGTCCTTCGTCTCGGGCGCGCGAGCCCGTCGCGTTCTCGTCCGAGACACGCCGCTGGGCAGCGGTGGACGAAGGCTGACAGGCTGTCGCCGACCAGGATGGACGCGGCCTAGAGGCAACTTTCGCTCAGCTTGGATGAGCGTCCGCAGTGGCACGGCGGTCAAACGCGCACGGCGGCCGCCGTCCGTTCAGCGCCGCGCGACGCAGCCGCCGCGGGCGCGCAGGGGGCGTCAAGGGCGGTGCCCGACGGAGCCCGCGCAGCCTCTCCCGGCGCCCGGGCACCCTGCCAACGCGGGTAGAGTCGCCCCGCCGTGTTCCCATTGCGCCGCCCAGCCGCCCCGCTGCAAGATGCCCGCGCACGACCCCGCGCGCCCCGAGCGCGGTCGTCGAACCGCGCCCGACTTCCCTCCTTCGGACCCTAGCCCCGCGATGACCAGCGAACCGACCTTCATCGAGAACCCCGTGCTCCGGGGCTTTCACCCCGATCCCTCCATCGTCCGGGTGGGCGAGGACTACTACCTGGCCACCTCGACCTTCGAGTGGTTCCCCGGCGTGCGGCTCCACCACAGCCGCGATCTCCGCCACTGGAACCCCATCGGCTATGCCCTGGACCGCCGCTCGCAGCTCGACCTGCTCGGCAACCCCCGCTCGGGCGGCGTCTGGGCGCCTTGCCTCACCCACGCCGGCGGCGTGTTCTACCTCGTCTACACCGACGTGAAGTCCTGGGGCCGCGGCTTCGTCGACGCGCACAACTACTACGTCACCGCGAGCCGCATCGAGGGGCCGTGGTCCGAGCCCGTCGCGCTGAACCGCGGCGGCTTCGACCCGTCGCTGTTCCACGACGAGGACGGCCGGGCGTGGCTCGTCAACATGGTGTGGGACCACCGCCCCGGCAACAACCCGTTCCCCGGCATCGTGCTGCAAGAGCTCGACCTCGAGCAGCGCCGCCTCGTCGGCGAGCGCCGCTTCATCTTCACCGGCAGCGGCCGCGGCTGCACCGAGGGGCCGCACCTCTACCGGCGCGGGGACCACTACTACCTCCTCGTCGCCGAGGGCGGCACCAGCTACGAGCACGCCGCCGTCGTGGCGCGCTCCCGCCGCATCGAGGGCCCGTACGAGGTCGACCCGAGCGCCCCGCTCCTGACCTCCGTCCACGACCCGGCCGTCGAGCTGCAGAAGGCCGGGCACGGCTGCCTGGTCGAGACCACCACGGGCGAGTGGTACCTCGCCCACCTGGTCGGGCGGCCGCTCCCGGGCGAGCGCCGCTGCATCCTCGGCCGCGAGACGGCGATCCAGCGGGTGCGCTGGACCGACGACGGCTGGCTCGCGCTCGAGGCGCCGCGCCCGCCCGCGCCCGCCGTCCGCGTACCGGCGCCCCGCCTGCCGGACCACCCCTTCGAGGAGCCCCCGGCGCGCGACCACTTCGACCGGGCGGCGCTGGGCGTCGCGTACCAGGCGCTGCGCGACGTGCCCGACGAGAGCTGGGTGTCGCTGCGCGAGCGCCCCGGCTACCTGCGCGTCCGCGGCCGCGAGTCGCCGCAGTCGCTGCACCGGCAGAGCGTCGTCGGCCGCCGCATCCAGTCGCTCCGCTGCCGCGTCGAGACCTGCCTCGAGCTCGAGCCCGCCTCGTTCCAGCAGATGGCGGGGCTCATGTGCCTGTACGACGACGAGAACTTCTTCTACGCGCTGCTCAGCCACGACGAGCGCGCCGGGCGCTCGATCGCGCTCCTCGGCAGCGAGCACGGGCGGCTGACCTGGCTCGCGCGCCCCGTCGCCTGCTCCGCCCCGCGCGTCCACCTCCGCTTCGAGCTCTCCGGCAAGGCGCTCCAGTTCTCGTCGTCGAGCGACGGAGAGCGCTTCGACCCGCTCGGGCCGGCGCTGGACGCGTCGCTCCTGTCCGACGAGCGCACCTCGCGCGGCCTGGGCTTCACCGGCGCCTTCGCGGCGCTGTGCGCCCACGACCTCACCGGCAGCGGCCTCCCCGCCGATTTCGACTACCTCGACTACGCGGAGCTCCCGCAGGAGCCCTGATCCCCTCCAGAGCGTTCTTCGCCCTGCGTTACAGAGCGGCGTTCACCCGCACAGGAGACGGGTCCAGCTCGGCGTTTTCGGCGCGGAAGCGCACTCCGGTGCGCTGAGCACCGAAAACGTCGAGATGGGCCCGTATCCGAAGCGGGTGACCGCCGCTCTAGGCGGCCGCCTCGGCGTCGGGCGCCGACGTCACCGGCAGGGCCACGAAGAACGTCGCCCCCTTCGAGACCACGCTCTCGACCCAGATGCGCCCCCCGTGCCCCTCGACGATGCGCTGCGCGATGGCGAGCCCGAGGCCCGTCGAGCGCTCTCCCCCGGTGCTGACCGTCCTCGCCCGGCCGAACGGGCGGAACAGCTTGCCGATGTCCTCCGGCGCGATCCCGGGCCCCTCGTCCTGGACCGACAGGAGCACCTCGGCCGCGCCCTCGGCGGCGGGGGGGGCGCTCTCGACCCGGACGAGGATGGTCGTGCCCGGCGGGGAGTAGTGGATCGCGTTGCTGATCAGGTTGTTGAGCACCTGCTCCAGCTTGTGGACGTCCACGTCGACCCGCGGGACGCCCTCGTCGCTCTCGACGACGAGCTTCATGCTCTTCTGCCCGGCCAGCACCATGTTGAGCGCCACGTTCGACTCGACGAGCTGGACGATATCCGTGCTCTTCCGGTCGAGGTTCAGCTTGCCGAGCTCGATCATCGACACGTCGAGCAGGTCGTTGATGAGCGAGAGCATGAACTTGCTCGAGCTCCGGATCATCTGGATGATCTCGACCCCGTCCTCCCGCAGCAGCGACGCTTGCTCCCCGCGGCGGTGGGTCATCAGCATGAAGTCGCTGTAGCCCAGGATGACGCCGAGCGGGTTCCGGAGGTCGTGGGCCGCCATGCCGACGAAGCGGTTCTTCTCCTCGTTCAGCCGGACGAGCTCGGCGTTCTTTGCCGCGAGCTCCTCGTGCATCTGGAGGAGCTGCCGGTTGCTCTCCTCCAGCGTGTCGGCGTACTGCTTGAGCTTGAGCTGGCTCCGCTTGTGCTCGATGGCATAACGGATCGTGCGCTCGAGGATCTGCGCGTCGAACCGCCCCTTCACGAGGTAATCCGCCGCGCCCGCGCTCATCGCGGCCATGTCGATCTCCTCGTCGCCGACCCCGGTCAGCATGATGATGGGGATCGCGCAGCCGAAATGGTTCGCCTCGTGCACGACGTCGAGGCCGGTGCGGGCGTCGAGCCGGTAATCGAGGAGGCAGACGTCGTAACCGCCGGCGAGCAGCGCCTCGATCGCCTCGTCCGAGGTGCTCAGCCAGGTGACGTCGTAGCGGGTCCGGGACACCTCGCGGAGGAGCCTGCGCGTGACGAGGTGATCGACCTCGTCGTCATCGACCACCAGGACCTTGATCTCGCTGTCGTTCATCAGGAGCCTCGACGTCGCCGACCCGCCGGTACACCGGCGAGCTGGCGCCGGCACGCGACGCGCCATGCCGCCCGCGCCGAAAGCCCCGGCGCCGTGGGCATGGTCCCCGTTCTGAAATTCATTGCTTGCGCTTCTGCTCGTCCGCGACGCCGACGAGCGCGCGCGCCAGGGTGATGAGCTGCCCCGCGTCGAACGGCTTGACGAGGAACGCCGAGGCGCCGAGGCGCGACAGGCACTGCCAGTCCGCCGCGCCCCCGGTCCCGGTCGCCACGATGATCGGGAAGTCCCCCCGCGGCAGCTTCCGCACCGCCGCGGTGAGGGCGATGCCGTCCAGGCCGGGCATGTCCAGATCGAACACGCCGAGCGACGGGGGGTTCGCCTCGATGGCGGCGAGCGCCGCCGTGCCGTCGGGCGCGGTCTCGATGACGGCGCCGGGCAGCGCCTGCGCGAGGACGCTGACGAGGAAGGTGCGGAACGACGGGCTGTCGTCGGCCACCATGACGCGCGTCGTCCGGGCGTACGTCGGCATGGCGCTGCGGGCGTCGAGGAGCGCCTCGCGCAGGGCGTCCGCGCTCGCCATGCGCTGGTCGGGCTCCTTGGCCAGCGCCGCGAGCACCGGCGCGTCGAACGACGCGGGCAGGTCCAGGCAGAGCTCGCTCGGCGGGATCGGCGGCTGATAAGCGTGCTGCATCACCAGATCGACGGTGCTCGTGCTCTGGAACGGCAGGCGGCCGGCGAGCAGGTAGTAGGCGACCACCCCGAGCGCGTAAACGTCGATCCGCGGCAGCAGCGCAGGGTCGAGCTGCCGGCCCAGCGCCACCTCGGGCGCCAGGTACGCCGGGGTGCCCGAGAAGGCGAGCTCGACCCGGTCGCCGCGGGGGATGCGCTTCGCGAGGCCGAGATCGGCGACCACGACACGGAGGGCCTGGCCGACGAGGATGTTGCTCGGCTTGACGTCGCGGTGGGCGATGCCCGAGGCGTGGATCGCCGACACGCCGAGGCAGGCCTGGTCGAGGATGCTCAGCGCCTCGTCGAGCCCGAGCCGGCCGCCCTTGCTGTGGACGTAGGTGTCGAGCGTGACCCCGGGCACGTACTGCATCACGAAGTACGGTGCGTTGACGTACTCCCCGAAGGCGTAGATCTCGACGACGTTGGGGTGGTGGACGCGCGCCATCGCCCGCGCCTCCGCGAGGAGCCGGGCCTGCATCTGCGCGTTGTCGAGCTGCTCCGGCCGGAGCAGCTTGATGGCGACGTCGCGCTGGAGCTGCTCGTCGCGCGCCAGGAGGATGACGCCCATCGCCCCTTCGCCGAGCCGACCGAGGATGCGATAGACGCCTCCCAGTAAAGTGCCATCGGGAGGCACCTGAACGTGGCCTCCGCCCTCGTGCATGCTCGAGCGGGTGGCGGCCAGCGCGAGGTCCTCGTCGCTCAGCGTCGAGCTGTCGCCGTGGCGCTCGACCGGCGGCTCGACCCGCACGGGGGACCGGTCGCGCACGACGGTGTCGACGCCCGGCAGCGTATCCGCGACGTCGGGCACGAGGGGCGCCGGGGGATCGCCGCCGTTCTCGCTTCCGGAACTGAAGCCAGGCGGGCCGCCCGCCGCATCTGCCATGGAGCGCATGATACGTGCCCTTCTCATGCCTATCAACGAAGAGCGACACGTGCTGCAGCTGCGAAGCGGCGTGCACGCGGCTGACTGTGGACGCGTCGCAGGCGCGTCACGTCCGCCGCCATGGCTGTGCATGCGCCCGCGCGGCGTCAAGCGCGATGTCGAGAGTGTGTCGGAATGCCACGCTGCTCAGCGCGGCTGGCCCCTCGCGCCGAGCGGCGCGCGCCAGCGTGGCTGGGCGCCCCGCGGGAGGAGCGGCGCCAGGCGGGGCAGCCTCGGCAGCGGCGCTCGCTGACGCGGACTGAGCGGAGCACCTGGAAAGGGTCCTGGAGAACGGGGCGCGGAGGCGGGACGCGATGTGCTCGCGGAGCCCGGAGCGATCGGCACAGGCGCGCTGGTCGCGACCGCTCATGACGTCCGCGCGGCGCTCAGGCGGCCCCGATCCCGGCGAGGTAAGCCCTCGCGAGGTGGATGTTGTCGTTGTGGGAAGGGTGGAAGTCGCGGCGCACGTACTCGCGGATACCGCGGAGGAACACGCCCCTCAGGACGGACCTGTGCCGGAGGGGCGGGAGGCGCGCTGTCGTCGACGCCGCGCGCGCGTCGCGCTCGTCGCGGCGGGGGAGCTCCTGGGCGAGCAGCACGAGCAGGGCGGAGAGCCAGAACATCGACAGCGTGACCGTGGCGAGCGCGAAGCCGAGGAGGCGGAGGGCGTAGCTCGGGTTGACGAGCTTCAGCACGTCGAACGCGACGGTCTTGTGCTCGATCTCCTCGGCGGCGTGCCAGAGCAGGAGCTCCCTCGCGGTCGGGTGGGCGAGGTCGAGCGTCCCGGCCTGGAGCGCGTCCTCCGCCATGATCGCGGTGTAGTGCTCGAGGGCCGCGGTGACCGAGAGCCGCAGCTCGGGCGAGCAGGCGCGCTCGATGCCGTCGTAGGCGACCCGCTCGTAGGCGCGGAGGAAGCGGTCGATCTCGTAGCCCTGCCCGCGGAGCAGGTCGAAGAACCGCTCGTGCGCCTTGGCGTGGTGCCCCTCCTGCCCGAAGAACGCCTTCACCTGGGCGCGCAGCGCCGGGTCCTCGACGCGGTCGGCGTAGCGCGCGACGCTGCGGATGAAGAAGCGCTCGCCCGCGGGGAACAGCAGGTTGACGGCGTTGGCCACGTGGGTCGGCACCACGTGGCCGCCGAGCCAGTGGCGGGTGAGGCCCTGCTCGAACGACACGGGCGGCTTACGCGGCTTGAGGGGCGCCTCTGCGGTGATCATCGAGCTCTCCTTCCTCGCCATTGCTCCCAGCAGCGCCGGTCGCGGCGCCGGTGGAGCCCGCGCCGGGCGCGGAGCAGCGCGCTCAGGGCACGGGTGCCGGTCCGTGTTCATAGCAGCTATTGAACTGTAGTCAATAGTGCCGCGGGCGAGGCTCGGCGCCGCGCGGTGGGGCGCCGGGCGGCAGGCGCCGAGCGGGGGTCTGGCGGCCGGTGCGGTCGCGCGCGATGGTGAGCGCCACCGGGGGCGCGGGGCGCTCTCCAGCACCGCCGGGCGGATCGGAGGGGATCCGGGTTGCGAGGAAACCTGCGCCCTGAGCGAGGACGCGGGGCTTCTTGCCGGCCGCTGTTCGGACCGGGGGTGACAGGGCATGCCATGACGGAACGCCGAGCCGGGAGCGGCCTACACCGACGATTCGGCCATGCAGCGCACCGTTGTGAACATGGCGTGGCTCACGCCGCTCCGGGCATGCCGAAGAAGCGATGGCCATGGTGAGTGTCGCCGGCTTCGATGGCCTCGGCCGTCCAACAGTGATCGCTCTCGTCATCCATGGCGACCCCGCCAAACTGACGGAGCATGGCTGTCGCGAACGCCTTGACGTCGTGCTCTGCTGAGTGATTACGTGATACGTCGACGCAGATGCTTCGGGGGCGCTCTCCCCCGAAACGATCGAGCAGTGCTTGCGCGGTCTCGGGCTCCAGCTCGTCATAGAGATCTTCCGCGAGCTCGATGTAGAGGACTTTCCTGGCTGCGTTCGGATAGATCCATTGCCAGGTGCCAGCCGTGCGTTGCGCTGTCGAGTCAAGCCATGTGGAGAGTGCCTCGTCTGGTGCCTGGGTGAATACATAGAAAGATCTCATGTTGCTCTCCTTTGTTCATTTGGGATCCGGCGCGATCGCTGCCATGAGCACGTCGAGATCTCTTCTGTCCGCCGCGATGCCGCCTTGCTTTTCGATCTCCGAGCGAGAGTGCTTGCCGAGGCTGGATGCAGAGTATCCGATGACTGGCTTGCCTTGCGGGTTTATCTTGCAGTCGCGCCGATCCTTGACCTGACGCCCCAGCCCTTTGCCTGCGCCGCCCTTTACCTCAATGATCGCATTGTCGGTCTCGAAATCGATCTCCAGGTCTCGTCCGTCAGAATGCTTTCGCAAATGCCCGGAGCTGTATGGTCTACCTGGATACGTCTTTTCGAACGCCGCTACCAGCTCGGGAAGGCCGGGGTCGGCGAGGCCGAGGGGATCGAGCCAGCGCAGCGGGTTCCGAACGTAGGCATAGGTATTGATACCGCCGAGCAACCCAATCGGATCGCTGCTGATGAACCGCCTCGCGTCCGGAACGTAGTAGCGGAACCTGTTGTAACAGAGCCCCGTCTCCGGATCCTCGTACTGCCCCGGGAACCTGATCGCCGTCGAGGTCCTCGCCCCCGGCGCCGTCTCCGTGCGACCCCACGCCTCGCGCCGCAGCTCGCAGGCGACCTCGCCGCGGTCGTCGACGAGCCGCTCCGGCGTCCCGATCGGGTCGTTCACGTAATGGAACCACCCGCCGCCATCGCTGTGCGCGACCGGCGCGAACCCGCCGTCCTCGAAGCAGTAGGTCTTGACCTCGACCGCCGAGAGCTTCCCGTCCGGCTGCGCCATCTGGGAGATCTCGTGCACGAGCACGTCGCCGTCCCACACGAACCGCGTCACCGAGCGCGGCCTGAAGGCATTCAGAGAGCTCGCCGGCGCCTCGCCCACGCGCTTCTCCACCCGCCGGGCGAAGGGGTCGTATCGGAACTCGATCCGCTCGCCCTCCGGCGTGGTCACGCTCTCCAGGAGCCCGGCGAGGTCCCACGTGTACTTCCAGGCCCGCCGCGCGCCGGTCGCCGGATCCTCCTCCCATTTCTCGGCGAGCCGCCCCTCGGCATCCCACAGGTACCGGGTGTTCCCCTTGCGGACGAGTCGGTTGCCGCGCCCGTGCTCCCTCGGCACCGCACCCGGGCCGGCCTCGTAGCTGTTCCCCGCCGGGTCGTAGCGGAACACCTCGGCCCGGGCCTGCTCCGGCGCGCGCGCGAGGAGCTGTCCCACGGGATCATATCGATACGAAGTCCACCCCCGCCCCTGATCCCACGCGGCGCTCAGCTCGCCCACAGGATCGTACCGATACGCCATGTCCAGGGTGACGTTCGCCGGCCGCGGCCCGACCCACGCCGGCTCGCCCGGCCCCACGCGCACCTCGCGGGCCGGGCCCACCGTGCGCCGCCGCTCGACGCGACCGAAGACGTCGTACGCGCTCTCGATCCGCCCCCCGCCCGGCAGCGCACGCGCCACCTCCCGCCCGAGGAGATCGCTCGCGTGGTCGACGACGACGCGCCCGTCCAGCACCGTCCGGCGCCGCTCGCCGGATGGCCCCCGCTCGATCGCCTCGGTGTGCCCGAGCGAGGTCTTGCGCAGAACGCGCTCGCCTTCCCGGTCATAGATGCTCTCGACCCGGTGCTCCACGCCAGCGACGATCTGGCGCTCCCGCACCACGCGTCCAGCGGCGTCGCGGTCGAGCCGGATCTCTCCGCCCGGCCACGTCACGCCCACAAGGTCGCCCAGAGCTCGTACTCCAGCTCCTCGGCCGAGTCGTCCCAGTGCTCGCGGCGGATCAGCCGGCCGGCCGGGTCGTACGCGAGCCGCACCAGGTCCCGCTCGCCGTGCGACCGCCGGATCAGGTCGCCCGCCGCGTCGTAGCCGTAGCGGAGCACCCGCCCGTCGAACGTGACCTCTTCGAGCACCTTGCCGCTGCCGTCGCGCCGGAGCGCGTGCACCTCGCCCTGCTCGTTGCGCACCTCGACGAGCTCGCCCTCGGGGTTGTACCCGAGCCGCACCTCGTGGCCGTTCGGGTCGCGGCGCACGCACAGCTTGTGGTAGCCGCCCCACACGAACGACGTGACCCCGCCGTTCGCGTCGGCGATCTCGGTCAGGTGCTGCTCGCCGTCGTAGGCGTAGCGCGTGGTCGCGCCGGTCGGGTCGGTGACCGCCGTCAGGTCGCCGCGCGCCGACCACCGGTACCGCGTCTCGGCGCCGAACGGGTCGATGACGGCGACGCGCCGCCCGAGCGCGTCGTGCCGGAAGCGCCACGTGGCGCCGCCGGCGAGCGTCACCTCGGCGCAGTTGCCGTGCGCGTCGTACGACAACGCCGTGCGCTCGCCGCTCGGCGAGATTTCCTCGACCACGAGCCCGCGCGCGTCGTACCGGCGGAACGTCGCCGCGCCCGTGGGGTCGACATAGCGCGTCACGTTCCCCCGCGCGTCGCGCTCGAACCGGTGCACGCCGCCCTTCGCGTCGACGATCTCGACGGGCAGGTCGTTCGCGTCGCGCTCGATCGTCGTCGCGTGTCCGAGCGGATCGGTATACCGGATGACGCTCCCGCGCGCGTTGCGCTCGAAGAGCTCGACCCCGTTGCGCTCGCTCGTGCGCGACGTCATCCAGCCGTCGTCGCGGTAGGTCGCCGTCACGACCGCGCCGCCGATCACCTGCTTGTCGAGCGTGCCGTGCTCGTTGCCGTGGAAGCGCCGCGTCTGGCTGAAGTCGACGACCTCGGTGAAGCCGATGTCCCAATAGTCGACCTTGCAGTGGTGGATCCGCTTCCACCGCGTCTCCCCGTCGTGAAGGACCTCCGGCGGCTCGCCGGCCAGGCTCGGGTCGACCTTGCCAGGGTAGTCGCCCCACGCCTCGATGCCGCGGCGCTGGCCGTCATAAACGAAGTGCCACGTCAGCCCATTGCGGTCGGCGTCCTCGACGAGCTGGTGCCGCTCGTCATAAGCATAGCGCCAGCCGTGGCCGTCCGCGTCGCTCGCGGCCACCAGATCGCCGCGGCCGTCGCGCGTCAGCGTGCCGAACGCGAGCCAGTCGCCGCGCTCCGGGTCGAGCTGCACCTCGATCGTGGTCACCCGCTGCTCGCCCGACGTCCTGTCGCGGAGCCGTACCCGCCGGCCCGCGCTGTCGGTCACCTCGACCAGCCGGCCATCCTTCTCGTCGTAGACCAGCGCGATGCGGTTGCCGTTGCGGTCCTCCACGGCCGTGAGCCGCACGCGCCGGCCGCCGTCCTGCACGCAGGCGAAACGCCGCTTCACGCCGTCGCCTGCGTCCAGGAGCCATCCGTCCGCCTCGCGCCGCAACCCGTAGCCCCACTTGCCGAGCACCGCCTCGCCCTCGGCGGGCTTCGGGAGATCCACCGCCGTGCCCAGCCCGGTCCACACCACGACTCGACGGCTCCGCACCTCGATCTCCCAGCCGAGGCTGTGCCCCCAACCGTGACCGAGCCCGGCGTCGCGATCGGCCATTGCGGCGCTGTACGAGCGCTCCCACGCGAGCGGCAGCGGCCCCGGCAGATCGCAGATCGGGACCGCGTGCGTGAAGACGCGGCCCGTGACGACATCGATGGGGTGCGAGACCGTCCCGCACTCCGGATACCGGTTCGGATCCGGTGCGCTCTTGCCCCCACCGCCCGCGCTGCTGCCGCCGCTGCCGCCACCTGCCCCGTGGCCCCCGCCGCCCCCACCGCCGCCCGGTCCGGTGCCGCCGCCGCCTCCGCCGCCCCCTCCCAGGATGAAGGCGCCGGGGTTCATCCCCGGGATCGCGGGGATGTTCGGCACGGG
The DNA here is from genome assembly GCF_028553905.1 of Sorangium sp. So ce836. Lineage (NCBI taxonomy): Bacteria > Pseudomonadati > Myxococcota > Polyangiales > Polyangiaceae > Sorangium > Sorangium sp. So ce836. Next base: position 3,804,393 of record NZ_CP102233.1, read on the forward strand.
CGCAGTCCGGGCCATGGGAGGAGCAGTACCTGTCCCTCCACGGCGCTTCAATCACCGGTCACATCCGAGCGCCGGCGAAACCCGGAGGGATGGTCCGCGCCATGGAGCGCTGGCCGAGGCCCGTCTGCCGGGGGTGCGGGGGCGACGGGGGCGCGCAGCGGCGGCGGTTCAGCCGGGCGGCACAGCGGCCGGCGCGCCGGCCGCTGCAGGCGCCGCCGTGTCGGGCGACGCCGGCGCGGCGTCCGGCTGCGCCGGTGGGTTTTCTTGCGGCGCGTCGCCCGTGTCGCGCGACGACGCCCCGCGACCGCCGCGGCCCTTGTAGAGGGACGGCGCGATCGCCTCGACGTCTCCTTCGTTCCAGCGGAGGTAGGCGACGGCGCGGCGGGTCTGGTCGTACGCATTCACGAACAGCGTGAACGCGCGCGCCCTCTTGTCCGCGGCGTCGCTCGGGCCCGGGGCGGCGCCGTGCTCCCTCACGCCGAGGGCGGCGAGGAGCTCCGGCCCGAGCTCGCCGGCGCGCCTCACCTCGTCCTCGGTCGCGGCGGTCTTCCCCGCGATCTCGGACCAGCTGCCGCTGAACAGCGCCGAGAGCGCGACGAGGTCGCTCGCCGTGTCCATGTGACCGTTCCCCGCCCGGATGTCCGCGACCGTCTCCGCGTCGACCAGGCCGCGGCGGGCCAGGGCCTCTGCGTCGCCGAGGAGATTCGCGCGCAGCGGCACCGCCTCCTCGAGGAGCGGCTTCAGCCCGTTCTGCGGTCCTCCGCTGGACAGCCACGCGAGGTGCGCATACCAAGCGGCGAGCGCGTAGGTCTCCAGCCGGTCGACCAGCCCGACATCGTGCGTCGGCAATCGCTCGGCGATGAGGGGCCGCAGCGCCAGCAGGCCCGGGAGCACCCCGAGCACCTGAGAGACCGCGCGCGGGATATCGATGTTGATGGGGATGAGCGCGTCCCGCTCCAGCGCGTCGATCTCGGGCGCGGCCTTGTCGAACGCCGCCGCCGCCTGGGGCGGCGCCGCGGGCTTCCTGGGAGCTGGCTTTTTCTTGAGCGGAGCAGAAGGCTTGGTCATGAGGGGAGCACCTCTCGTTGATGTCGGGCGCGGAGAGGCGAAGAGCCCTGTCGTGCTCTTTGTCCCCCGCGCTGGATTCGCTACGACCGTCCGGCGCGCGCCGGGCGGTCCGCCTGGGATAATCACCTCGGTCAGGCCGTCAACGTCGCTGATTTGCTCTTCTGCATCGGGTAGCGCGGTATTCTGGCCGCGCCGGCTGCCTTCCCGGGCTCGGGAGCGATGTGCCGGAGGCAGCCAGCCGCCTCCCCGGGCTCGGGAACGATGTGCCGGAGGCAGCCAGCTGCCCTGCCGGGCTCGGGAACGATGTGCCGGAGGCAGCCAGCTGCCCTGCCGGGCTCGGGAACGATGTGCCGGAGGCAGCCAGCTGCCCTGCCGGGCTCGGGAACGATGTGCCGGAGGCAGCCAGCTGCCCTGCCGGGCTCGGGAACGATGTGCCGGAGGCAGCCGGCTGCCCTGCCGGGCTCGGGAACGATGTGCCGGAGGCAGCCGGCTGCCCTGCCGGGCTCGGGAACGACGTGCCGGAGGCAGCCGGCTGCTTCCCGGAACCCATGGCGTCCCACGCCGCGCCGGCGCGACCCGAGGCCTGGATGTGCTGGAGCGCCGCCCTGGAGCCTCGCGCGGGCTTCCGCGACGTGAGCACCTCGCGGACCGTTTCCGGATAACCAGCATGGAAGCGACGCGGGACCGTGGGAGGGCATGGCTCGCGGCGCCGGGCAGTCCTGGCGGCGTCCGGCGCAGGGCGCGGAGGTACACGGTGAAGCGGAGGTCACGGGACGACGACGACGAGGTCGCCGAGGCGCACGGCGGCGAGGCGCCCCCGGCGGCGGCAGGGCGGAGCCGTCCCCCGCTCCTCCAGCCGGGCACCTGGTTCCAGCGGCGCTTCCGCGTCGAGCGACTCCTCGGCCAGGGCGGCATGGGGGCGGTGTACGCCGTCACGGACAAGGGGCAGCTGTGGGCGCTCAAGATCGTGCGATCCGAGTTCCTCGACGACCCGGGCCAGCGCCGCCGGCTGCTGCGGGAGGGGGAGGTGCTCGCGCGGATGCGGCACCCGAACGTGGTCCAGGTCCACGAGGTCGGCCTCGCCGACGACCTCACCGCCTGGTACCGGATGGAGCTGCTCGACGGCGTGACGCTCCGCGAGGAGCTCCGCCGGCGGAGGGCGCTCTCGCTGCCGCTCGCGTGCGCCACCCTGCGCGCCGCGGCGCTCGGCGCCGGGCACCTGCACTCGTTCGGCGGCGTCCACCGCGACATCAAGCCGGAGAACCTCTTCATCCTGCGCGAGCCGCGCGACGTGAAGCTCCTCGACTTCGGGCTCGCGCGGCTCAGCGGCACCCCGGACACGCTCGACGCGCAGACCCACGGCTCTCCGCTCTTCATGGCGCCCGAGCAGATCCGGGACGACGTGCCGACGCCGGCGACCGACGTGTACGCGCTCGGCCTCATCGCCTACGAAGCCATCGCCGGGTTCCACCCGTTCGGCGATGCCGGCGCCGCCGGCCGGATGGACGCCCTGTTCGCCAGGCACCTCAACGACGTGCCGCCGCCGCTGTCGCGGATCGGCGTGCCGGAGCCGATCTCGGACGTGATCGCGCGGGCCGTCGCCAAGGTCCCGCGCGAGCGGCACCGGGACGGGCTGGCGTTCGCCGAGGCGCTCTGGGACGCCTTTCTCCTCACGCGCGACGCGCTGGGATCGCGCGACACCAACCCCGGCGAGCCGGAGATGTCCGAGGTCCTGCGGTGGGGCAACGAGAAGGCGGCCACGACCACGGGGCCCGCAGCGCCGGAGCGGCCGCCTCGGGGGCGTGTCGAGGCGGGCGCCGTTCCGGCGGCCGCGCCGGCGATGCGGCCGGGCGGAGCGGGGGCGCATGCGGCGCCGGGCGACGCTCGGGCCGGCCGCCATCCTGTCGGCGGCGATGCCGATCCGGGCCAGGCGGGCGCCGGGTGGGTCATGACCGAGCGCTTGCCGGAGCGCTTGCGCGACCCCAGCTGCGTCGCCGCGCTCGCGCAGCGCGCGCCGGACCCGCCGCCGGAGCAGGCCCGGGCGGCGTGGGTCCCGGTGGAGAACACCGTTCCGCTGCCGCGCGCGGCGGCGGGCGCCGGGACCTTTCGCCTGGGCGCAGCGCCGCCTGCCGGCGGCTCGCGCGCGGGCGCGGGGCGGACCGCCGCGGCGGGTCCGGTCGCGGCGCGAGCTGAGGCGGCGAGCGCGCGCGGCGCGGCCGGAGCGCCGCCGCGGGCGCGGGTCACGGCGCGCACGGTAACGATCGGGCTCGCGCTAGGGACGGCGGTGAGCCTGCTCCTCCTCGACGTCATCCTCCGGCTGCAGGGCGCCCCGCCGGCGGAGCCAACGCAGGCGAGGGCGGTCGACGCGCCCACCTTGGCGAGTCCGCCGGAACGGCCGTCCAACGGCGCCGCGGCGCCGGAGCCGTCCGCGCCCATCGGATCCGTGGAGACGGCGGGGGCCGCCCATCCCGCTGCGGACCCGTCCTTGAGCGCGAGCGCGGGCGCCGAGGAGCCGGCGGCGGCAGGTGCCGCCGGAACTCGGCGGGGCGAAGGCGGGATGGCCACGACACCGGAGCCAGCCGCCGCGACCCCGGCATCCGCCACCTCGACGGCTGCGCCGGCCGTCGAGCCGACCGCGACGCCGGCGGGGGCCAAGCCGAAGCCGAGGCGGCGGATCGTTCGAGACCCCCATTTCTATGACGAATTCCTGGAGTAGCGACCCGGCCGAGCGCCAAGGCCGGCCGGGAAACGCCGGGAACGAGGCGCGCCGGTCCGGCCTTCATGAGCGATCCCGAGAGGATCGCCGGATAACTGCAGGAGAGGTCCGGGATGGCGCGTTCGGCGCAGAGACGGCCGACACCCTGGACGGTCCCGAGAGAGGCCCACGATGAAGACGACGCGCGAATTCGATCCCGTGCTGGTGGAGGCGGTGGAGCGCGCGCTCGCGCCGTACCGGGGCAAGCTGTCGCCGGAGCTCATCGAGCACATGCGCGAGGAGGCGCTGGCGCTCATGTCGGCGCACCCCTATCCGGTCGCGCTGCTCCAGTCGCTCCAGCGCCGGCCGCCGCCCGACGAGAGCCACGAGCTCGCGCGGGGCGTCGCCGCGCACGCCGAGGGAGCCGAGCGCGGTGACGCCCGGGGCAAGGGGCGGCGCCGTGGCGGGAGCCAGGGATGAGCCGGCTCCGCGCGATGCCTCCGGAGCCGCTCAGCCCCGAGCAGCAGGCCCTGGTGAAGGAGGCGATCGGCATCGTCCGGGCCAGGGTGGCGTTCCTCGCGCCCCACGCGCGGCCCGAGCAGAAGGAAGAGCTCCTCGCGTGGGGGCACTACGGGGCGGTGGTGGCGGCGTCGCGCTTCGAACCGGCGTTCGGGATCCGCTTCACGAGCTACGCTTACGGGTTCATCGACGGCGAGATCCGCGACTGCCTCCACCGCGAGCGGCAGCAGCGCCGGCTGTACCGCGCGGCGAGCTGGGCGGCGCGCTCGTTCGTCGCGGAGACCTCCGATCGGTTCGACGTGGTCTGGGACGACGACGCGACGAACAGCGACCGGCTCGCGAAGTACGCGAGGCACGTCGTCGCGTCGATGGTCCTCGGGGTGGTCGAGGCCGGGGACACCCTCGACGACGCGGCGGTGGACGCGGAGGACCGGCGCCGGGCGATCGAGATCGTCCGCGGGGTGTACGACGCGCTGGGCGAGGAGGATCGCCGGCTGTACGCGCTGCGGTACGTGGAGGGGCTGGCGATGCATGCGGTGGCGGCGGGGCTCGGCGTGTCGCTGTCCACGGCGCGGCGCCGCCACGACGCGCTGCTCGATCACCTGGCCGCGGCGCTCCTCGAGGGCGGCGTGACGGAGATGCCGCCGCGCGAGTGAGCGAGGAACGAGGGAAGCGATGCGTACGGACGACCCGAAGCGGCCGGTGGTGAAGCCCGGCGACGATCCCAGGCTCGACAGGCTGATCGAGGACCTGCGGCACGATGGGCAGGGCGGCGATCCGTTCTATCCGGTCGCGCGGCGCTGGTTTGGCAGGGCCGCGCGCAAGGCGGCCAAGCCCGCGGCCGGCGCGGCGGGCGGCGAGAAAGGGCCCGGCGCCGCCGCGGCGGCGGGGCGCGCGCCCGCGGGCCGGCCGCGCGGGCGGCTGCGCGTCGTGGCGGTCGTGCTCGCGGTCCTCGCGGCGATCGGCGGCGCGGTCGCGCTGTGGCCGGCGGCGCGCGCGCCGCGCGGCGGCGAGCCGGCGCCCGCGGCGGCGGCGGGGCGCGATCCGTCCGCGGGCGCGGCGGCCGGCGCGCGGCCGGTGCCGCGGCAGGCGGCGGCGGGCGGCGCGCCGAGCGCCGTCGCGTCCGTGCTCGAGCCGATGGGCGCGGGGGCGGGGGCTGCGCCCGCGGCAGCGGGGCGCGAGGGCGCCGAGCGAGGCGCGAGCGACGGGGGGTCTGGCCGATCGAGCGCGCTGGCGGCGGGCAGCGAAGGCGGAGGGCGCGTCGCGAGCAGCGGCGCGCCGGCGGCGGCGAGCGCGCCGGCGGCGAGCGCGCCGGCGGCGAGCGCGCCGGTGCCTCCGAGGCGAACGGCGGACGCGCCTGCGCCTCGTCCGCCGGGCCACGTCGCCCTGCCCAATGCCACGCCCGCCGGAGTAAGCTCCGCGCCCGCAGGGGCGCCGCCGGCGGACAGCAGCGCGGGTCCGGGTTCCCTGCCACCGGAGGTGTTCTGAGATGAAGGCGAGAGCGAGGAGGGCCCGTGCGGCGGGCTGGCTGGTGCTGGTGGCAGGCGCGGTGGCCGCGGCGCCGCCGGCGGCGCGCGCGCAGGGGGCGGCGGGGAGCGCGCAGGCAGCGCCGGCGAGCGCGCAGGCAGCGCCGGCGGGCGCGCAGGCAGGGCCCGCGAGCGCCGAGGCGGCGCAGGCGTCGCGCGACGCGGACGCGGCGTTCGCGCGGGGCAAGGAGCTGTACCGGCTCGGGAAGCTCGACGCGGCGTACGAGCAGTACCGGACGGCGTGGTCGCTGAAGCAGAGCTACGACATCGCGGCGAACCTCGCCAACGCGGAGCTCCAGCGCGGGATGAAGGTGGAGGCGGCGGAGCACCTCGCGTTCTGCCTGCGGAGCTTCCCGGCGACGGGCAATGCGGCGCAGCACGAGCAGGTCCGTGCGCAGTTCCGCGCCGTGCGAAAGGAGGTGGGGTCGATCGTCGTCAAGGCGAACCTGGACGGCGCCGAGGTGTCGTTCAACGGGACCGCGGTGGGGCGCACGCCGTTCCGGCACGAGGTGTTCGTGAAGCCGGGGACGGTCGCGGTGGAGGCGCGGCTCGCGGGGCACGAGCCGGCGCGCGTCACGCTGGAGATCCCCGCCGGCGAGGTGAACACGGCGGATCTCATCCTGTTGCCGCCGCGGGCGGCGGAGCGGCCCGCGCCGCCGGCGCCGCCGCCGCCGGGCGCCGAGGCCCCGGTGCCCGCGCCGCGCGCGGGGGCGGACACGGTCGGGCCGCGGCCGGAGGTGCTGATCGCGGGCGGGGCGGTCGCCGGCGCGGGCGTGATCGCGGGGGTGATCCTGACGGCGCTCGCGGTCGGGCGGGACGGCGACGCGGACGAACAGCGGGACGCGCTGGTGCGCGAGGGCGGCCCGGCGGCGTGCGCGGTGGACTCGCCGAAGTGCGCGGCGCTGCGCGACGCGCTGGAGGGCGCGGCGGACCTGAAGAATGCCGCCCTGTGGACCTTCGTGGGCGCCGGGGCCGTCGGGCTCGCGACCGGGGCGTACGCGCTCTGGGGCGGCGGGGCGCCGCGCCAGGGCGTGGCGACGGCGCGCGCCGTGACGGCGGCGCCGGTCGTGACCGCCGGCGGCGGCGCGCTCTTGATCCGGGGGACGTGGTGAGGGGCGAAGCGGGGCGTGAGGAGGAGCGACGCATGCGTCACTGGCGCGGGCTGATGGGCATCACGGCGGTGGCCTTCGGGGCGGCGATGGTGCCCGGCACGGGGTGCGTGTTCGGCGTGGATTACAACGACTGCGCGGAGTACCCGGGCGGGGTGTGCGGCGGCGGTACGGGCGGCAGCGGCGGGGAGGAGCCGCCGGATCCTTGCGAGGCGGATCCGCGGGAGGACCCGAGCGTGGTGAGCGAGGCGTGCGGGGTGTTCGCGCGGGCGGGGGCTGAGGAAGGAGGAGCGGGGACGCGGCAGAGGCCGTATGGGTCGCTGCAGGAGGCGATCGAGAAGGCGGCGGCAGAGGGCAAGCGGGTGTACGCGTGCACGGAGGGGGAGGCAGCGTTCGAGGAGAGCGTGAAGGTCGAGGCGGGGCTCGAGGTGATCGGGAGCTTCGATTGCGCGGGGTGGACGCTGGAGGCGGGGAGGAAGAGCGCGCTCGCGGGGCCGGCGGACAAGGTGGCGCTGACGCTCGGGGAAGGGGCGGAGGGGGCGCGGGTGGAAGGGTTCGCGATCCGGGCGGCGGACGCGAAGCAGGACGGCGGGTCGTCGATCGGGGTGGTGGTGGCCGACGTGGAGGCGGAGCTCGCGGAGGTGGATGTGACCGCGGGCAACGGCAAGGACGGGGCGAGAGGGACGACGCCGGAAGAGGCGCCGGTGGCCGGGGCGAGCGCGGAGGCCGGTGGCGCGTCGAACGCGTGCGTGGCGGAGAACGCGGTGCTGGGCGGGGCCGCGGGCGTGACGAGCTGCGAGGACGGCGAGACGGCCGGCGGGCGCGGAGGGCTGGGGGGGAGCGGAGAGACGGACGAGGGCAACGGGCAGGCGGGGGAGGACGGCGGGCCGGTGCCGGAGGAGAATCCGTTGGGCGATGGGCTCGGCGGCGTAGGACAGACCGATCTGTCGGATCCCAACGGGCGATGCAGACAAGGAAATAACGGGCGAGACGGCACCGCTGGCCCTGCCGGCGTCGGCGGGACGGGCGCGACGCTGGCGCTGACGGGCCTGAGCGGTGGCGACGGCGACCCGGGCAAAACCGGCGGCCGGGGCCAAGGCGGAGGCGGGGGCGGCGGGGCGAAGGCGGGGCTGTTCTGCAAGCTCGGACCGGACACCATCGACGGCGTGGGAGCCAGCGGCGGAGGCGGCGGAGCCGGGGGCTGCGGCGGGAAGGGAGGCGGCGGCGGGCAGGCGGGCGGCTCGAGCGTGGGGATCGTGAGCCTGGGCAACCGGCTGAAGCTGACCGGGGTGACGGTCGCGGTGGGCAAGGGCGGCAACGGAGGCGCCGGGGCGGCGGGGCAAAGCGGCGCCGCTGGCGGCAATGGGGCCGCGGGCGGGACGGCTTCAGGGACGGCACCCAGCAAAGCCGGGTGCGATGGCGGAAAGGGTGGCGCAGGCGGCCCAGGTGGCGCGGGTGGTGGCGGCCGGGGCGGCTATGCCGTAGGCCTTGCGTATGCGGTGACGCCCAGCGAAGCGCCTGCGGTGCAATTCGCCGCGGGTACACCCGGCCTCGGTGGCAACGCCGGCCCTGGAGGCGCGATGGAAAACGCCGGAGCGCCGGGGAGCGAAAGGAGCTGCTGGGATTTCGCGAAGCGGTCGCCGTGTGGAGGCTGAAGCGATGAGGGCTTCCAAGACGATGACGCCGCACGAGGTCCTGCTGTCGATGTTGGCGGACGACGCCGACGTCCAGAGAGCGCTCGTCCAGATGAGAGGCTGGGCGGAGCAGCTGGCCGCCGCCGAGCCAGAGGCCGAGGCGGAGGACGATGAGGCGTGGGTGAGGGCGGTGCCGGCGGCGTGTGTGGCCGACAAGCACAGGTCGCTCGTGGCGTCGCTCGGCACGGCGGTCTTGGTGCTGATCATCCTGTGCGGCGTGGCGCTGGTGGCCCTGCGCCTGCGGTGACGTGGCGAAGCAGCGACGCAGTGACGTGACGTAACGAGAGGGCCGCGCGCGGCGCGGCCTCACCAATCAGGGAAACGCGCGCCGCGCAGCGCCGCGCGGCGCGCCTTTGGCTCGGCTCGTCTCATCGACGAGCACGCGAGGAGGACGATCGTGTATCCACAGCTCGCCATCGAGGCGGCGGCGCAGTCGGACGTGGGGCGGCGCCGGAGCCGCAACGAGGACAGCTTCGCGGCGCTGCCGTACCTGGGGCTGTTCATGGTGGCCGATGGGCTCGGGGGCAACGCGGCGGGCGAGGTGGCGTCGCGGATGGCGATCGAGGTGGTCAAGAGCTGCTTCGAGGAGGGGGAGGATCTCGAGGACACGTGGCCCTACGGCGCGGCGAGGCCGCGCCATCAGGACGAGGTGCGGCTCGTGCTGAGCGTGCGGCGGGCCAACCGGGCGATCTACGAGGCGAGCCAGCAGCAGGACGAGATGCGCGGGATGGCGACGACCTTCGCGGGCGTGCTGCTGGGACCGGGCATGGCGTACATCGCGCACGTGGGCGACTCGCGGGTCTACCGGATGCGCGAGGGGAAGCTGGAGCGGCTGACGCGCGACCACACGCTGCTGGAGGAGCTCTTGCGGGACGGCGACGGCGCGCTGGAGGCGCTCGAGGCGCTGAGCGACCGGGCGAACGCGGTGACGCGGGCGCTGGGATGCGATGAGAGCGTGGCGATCGAGTCGCGGGTGGAGGCGACGGCGCCGGGGGATGTGTTCCTCGTGTGCTCGGACGGGCTGTGGGGGCCAGTGCCGGAAGAGCGGATCGCGGGCGTGCTCCGGGCGCACGGGGAGCTGAGCCTTGCGGCGAGCTTGCTGGTCGACCTCGCGAACGAGCACGGCGGGCCGGACAACGTGACATGCGTGCTGGCGCGGCTGGGAGGCGGGTGACGTGCGCGGCGGCGACATGCGCGGCGGCGAGGTGGGTGCGTTGAATAGCAGGTTCGTTGTTCGCCGTTTTTGCCGCGGGATCCTGATCCAGGCGGGCTCGCGTCCGCAGCTCGGCGACGCGGAACGCAACGTCTGGCCGGAGCTGTACGTCAAGCTGTCGAAGTACCTGAAGCCGATCCGCATCACGAAGCACCGGCCCTTTCAATACGCCGGTCCGGGGCTCCGGTTCGATCTGGAGCGCAGCCAGGCGTGGCTTCGCCGCTTCGATGAACGGTGAGTAGGAAGGAGAGATCGAGATGAGGACCACGGCCAAGCGGTCAACCCGCATGAGCACGACGCGAGAGGCTGGTGACGGACGCACCCCTCCCAGCCCGCGCGGAGCGCGGGCTATGGGAGGGGCCGGCGGCGCGCAGGCGCGAAGCGCCGAGCACCGACGGGGGGTGGGCATCGTTCTTTTCTGCTGCATTCTCTCGGTCCGGTCGTGCGGCGGCGAGGAAGTACGCCCGCACGGCCCCGGCGGGGAGGAGCCGCCGGATCCTTGCGAGACGGATTCTCGGGATACTCGCCTCTCCAAGATTGGGACAGGCGCGGGCGCGACAGGCGGGATCAGGGGTTGTAGCGGCGGCCGCTGCGGTAGCTCGCGATGGCGAGCTCCACCGGGCGGAACAACGGCTCGGGCAGCGCGTCGAGCGAGTACCAGCCCCAGCCGGCGATCTTGTGGGGCTCGCGGTCCTCGGGCTCGCCCTCGAACTCCTCCGCAAGGAGCTGGATGTCCACGTAATGCTTCCCGTAGGCGAGGATGTTGCTCAGGCACAGGAACGAGAGCTTCTTGACCACGAGGCCGCTCTCCTCGCGCACCTCGCGGATGGCGCAGGACTCGAACGACTCGCCGAGCTCGAGGTGGCCGCCGCACCACGAGTAGCTGCCGTCGCCGTGGCTGCCGCGCCGCCGCGCGAGCAGCACGCGCCCGTCGCGCACCAGCATGACGCCCACGCCCACCAGCGGCCGCTCCGCGGCGCTCCCTCCGACGATCGCCTCTCCCAAGGACACCTCCTCGCACGCGACGCAGGCGCGCGCGGAGCGCGCTCTAGCACGGCGCCACGGCGCAGCGGCGCAGCGGCGCAGCGGCGCCATGCGCCGTGCGCCGTGCGCCGTGCTAGAACGCGCGCCGCCCGGCAGACCGACCGCCGCGCCGCCCGCGGCGCGCGGAGCCACCTCGCGGGCGTACGGTACGACCGCCGGGACCGGTTGACTTTTCAGTGAACGCGCGTACCGTGCCAGCTCCGATGGATGTCGCCCTTCCCTGGGAGCTGAACCCCGCCCTGCACGAGAGCCGGCTCGTCCTCCTGGCGCAGACGGCGGTCGATGTCCGAAACAAGGCGTTCAGCGAGGCGAACCGCGAAGAGGGCGATACGAGCTGGGGCATCGGCTGCAAGGCGCACGAGCGGTTCGGTCACGCCCTCTGCAAGCTGGCAGACAGCGGGAAGCACCCGTGGCTGACCGTCCACCGGGACGGCCTGTACCTGATGCCCCATATCGAGGGGATCGCGGTGCGCGTGTACCGCGGTCCGGCCGACAAGCCCTCGCAGAGGCACCTCGAGGCGGCGCGCAGCGAGCACGGCCGGCGGGGCGAGCCGCGACAGATGGCCTTCTCGTTCATGGGGCAAGAGACCGAGCCGGACGGCCCGTGGTTCTGGATGATGGCCGTCGAGACGGACGTCGAGGGGAGGGCGCTCCGCGCCGTGTTCTTCCAGGCCAACGAGGCGGGCGGGACCCGGAACGCATGGGAAGCCCCGGTCGAGATGGCGCCCGCCGCCCCGGCGGCGGGGCCCGGAGACAAGCCGGCGCGCCCGGCGAAGCAGCGGCCGGCGCAGGGCCAGCCGGCCAAGGACGCGCTCCTCGGCCGCGACGGACGGCCGCTGTTCCGGGCGCAGACCGTGCCCCTGCCGCTCGTGTCGCAGCCGAGCTGACGATCGCGCGAGAGGATCAGCGCGGAGGAGGGGTGTCCGAGGGAGAGCCCTCGCCCCGGATGTTCGGCTCGGCGCGCAGCTCGCCCTCCAGGACGGTGACGGCCTGGCCGCCGAGCTCGACGCGATCGCCGCGCAGGCGCACGCGCACCACGCCGCCGCGCGCCGAGGCCTGATAGGCCAGCATCTCCGCCTTGCCGATGCGCGCCGCCCAGAACGGCGTCAGGCAGCAGTGCGCGGAGCCGGTGACCGGATCCTCGTTGACGCCCGCGGCAGGGGCGAAGAACCGCGAGAGCAGTCCACGCCGAAGCGGCCGATCCCGGACTCGTATGCTGGAGAACTTCGAGATCCGTAGTGCGCGGACCCGCCGTCACGTGGTCACGTCGTCACGTCGTCACGTCTCACCACCGGGATTCCCATCGTCCGGCGGAGCGCGTCGAACTCCTCCGTGAAGCGCCCGTTCCGGCCGCGCAGCAGGAGCGGCGGCTCGTCGCGGCACGGCGCCGCGGTCCCGGCGCGGCGCAGGGCGTAGATCGAGAAGAGGGCGGCCTTGCCCTCCTTCGGGACGACGTCGCGCCACGCCTCGAGCGCGAGCCCGGCGGCCGATGCCGCCGCCTCGACGCGGCCCCGCTGCCGCGCCGCCGCGCAGGCCACGAACGGCGCGCCGGGCGCGAGCAGCCGCGCCGCCGCGAGGCAATAGTCCTCCACGCCGCCCCGGTGCTCGAAGCGGCACGGCCCGCACTGGACCCGATCGGACTCGATGCCTGTGCCGACCGGCAAGTAGGGCGGCGTCCCCGTCACGAGGTCCGCGGGCCCGAGGCCGTCGAGCGCCGCGGGATCGCGCAGGTCCCCCCAACGGACCTCGCAGCGGTCGTCGATGCCGTTCCACGCCACCGATCGCCGCGCCATCGCCATGCTCACCTCCTGCGCCTCCACGCCCGCGCAGCGCGCGTCCGGGAAGCGCCACGCGGTGAACAGGAGCACCGTGCCGATGCCGCACCCGAGATCCACGGCGCGGCGCGGGGGCGCGTGCGCCACCTGCTCGGCCGCGAAACAGGCGGTCATGAAATCGTCGGCCGACCAGCGGTGGCCGTCGAGCCGCTGGAGGATGCGGAAATCGCCGGAGAGGTAGCAGAGGTCCTCGCCGGGGCCGGGCCAGACCTCCGGCCGCTCCGGCGTCACCGGACGCGGCCCAGGGGCGACCCACCCGGGCGGCCGGCGCGCGGGCCGCACGACCCCGCCGGTCGGCGCGAGGGAGGGCAGGACGTCAGGGGGAGCGTTCATCGGCCCCATGTACCACGCCGGGCGGCGTCGGGGGCTGGCGCCGTCCTCCCGCGGGGGGTCAGGGGTTCGCGCACTTGGTCTCGATCGAGGGGTCATCGCAGAAGAGGCACTGAGTGGCCTCGCAATTCAGCGCAGGACACGACGTGGGGCAGGTCGGCTCGTTCGGGTCGCAGTTGATGATCTGCCAGGTGATCCAGCTCATATCGTCCGGGTCGTCCGGGCAACTGCACTTCTTCGTGTTGAAGGCGTGCGACGCCATCACGGTGATCGTATGACACTCCCGCTCCGGCGTCGTTGCGTCGTCCGGGAGAGAATCGATGTTGAGGTCCAACCTGGCCCTGAGGGGGCGCTGTCCGCCGGCGATGGTCCCCGCCGAGACCGAATCCTGCTGGACGCGCCTCCGGTACGGGTATTTGTCCGAGGTGAGCTTCCCATAATCGATGTACATGTACACCTCCACGGGGTCGCCGTTGTCCTCGGACAGCACCGTCGCGCTGAAATCCTGGATTTTGTCCATCTGGTCGATGTGCACGGGCCTGTGCGGGGGAGGGAAGACCGCCGTGAGCACCGGCGGCGTCCTCTCGGCGTGATCGTACTCCGGCGGCGAGATCACGAGGCAGCCTGTCGCCGACGCGGCGAGCGCCGCGGCCCCGAGCGAGCGCGCGAGCGCGGTAGCAAAGCGAGCGAAGCGTGGGCGCGCCGCACGGACGGCAGCGCGGAGCATGGAAGGGCAGGGCGGAGCGGTCATGGTGGCGCTGGTGAGGGTGGAGCGGTGTAGGGTCCGAAGCTGGACGCTGGAACTCTATCCGCTGCGGCGACGCGCGGGTTGGGTATCGCTGTAATCCGACCGCTGCGGCGAGCCGCGGCCGCGCCGGCCTGCCGGCGGGCGAAGCGCAGGCCGCTCAGCGGCGGACGCCGCGGCTCGGCCCGCCGGGTGAGCGCGCGCGATGGCCGGCGAGGAGCGGAGGCCCGGGTCGGGCGATCACTTGCGCGGGCTCGCCGGCGCGTTCTCCAGGGCGTAGATGACCTTCACCTGCGTGCCGAGCTGAACCTCGCCGGGCGCGACGGGGGTGCCGATGTCCGCCGCGAACCCGCCGGAGGCGGCGCGGGGGGCGTACATCGGCATCGGGCCGCGCGGGCCGGAATCGAGGATCTCGCTGATCGCGACGACGGGGCCGAGCGAGACGCCCTGGAGCCGGGCGAGCGCCTCGGCGCGAGCCCGCGCGTCCGCGATCGCCTTCTCCCTCGCCTGCGCCTCGAGCGGCTCGGTCTTGTCGATGCCGAACGTGACGCCCCACACGTTGTTCGCGCCTGTGGCCACGGCGGCGTCGAGCACCGCCCCGACCTGATCGAGGTTGCGGATGACGACCATCACCGTGTTGCTCACCTGATAGTAGTACGCCGGAGGCGCCGGCTGGGCCGGCGCCAGATCGGGCGGCGCGGGCGGCTTCGGGGCGGGAGGCGGCGTCGGCTTCGGCCCGCGCCCCGCGGGCGCCGCTGGGGCCGCGGCGGGCGCGGGCGCCGCGGCCGCTGCAGGCGCCGCGAGGGGCTGCGGGGGGAGCATCCAGGGCGGCACGTCGGCCTGCCGCATGAGCTGGATGGAGTAGTTACTGGTCTGGATGTCCTTGTCCGCGAGGCCGAGCTTCCTGAGCGCCGCGAGGATCTCGGTCATGCGCGCGGCGGCCATCTTCGTCGCCTCGTGCACCGTGGGCGCCAGGACCTCGATGCCCAGCTGGGCGCGGGCGACGTCGGGCTTCGCGTGGACGTCGCCCTGGCCGACGACCGTGATGGTGTGGGACTCCGGATGGACGGCCTGAGGCGGCGTCGCCTGCGCCGCGCAAGCGGCGAGCAGGGGCGCGGTCGACAGCAGGAACCCGGCGAGGCACAGCCGGCGCGACAGAGAGCTCTGGTTCTTCATGGCCGTGCAACGCGCGAGCCCCACGCGGCCTTACAGGGGGCGGCGGCAGGCCGCGCGGGCGACGCGCGGGCGACGTCGGAGCGGGCCGCATTGCCCCCCTTCGTCAAGTTGCTCCACGGCGCGCCGGGTGCGCTATGGTCGTTCACGTGCTCACAATACCCAGCGATGAAGAGGCCCTCGGAGGACTGCAGGGGGCCACGATCCCCAGCGACCTCTCGCCAAGCATCGGCTACCGGATCGTGTCGCGCGCCGGGGCCGGGACGATGTTCGTCTCGTACTACGCGGTCCGCATCGCGCCCGAGGGCGAGACCCCCGTCGTCGTCAAGATCCTGAGGCCGTCGCTGTTCAGGCAGATGGGGCCGTCGGCCGCCGTCATCGTGAAGAAGGAGGCGGTGTCCCTCGGCCGCCTCAACGAGCAGGTCCCCCCGACCCCCTTCGTGGTCCGGCTCATCGACACCGGCACCTTCGCGGTCCGCCGCGGCACGAAGACGCTCGACCTGCCCTGGATCACGATCGAGTACGTGCACGGCGGCATTCAGGGCGTGACGCTCCGCCAGCGGGTGCAGGGGACCATCCAGGCCACGGGCCACGCGTTCGATCCGGCGCGCGCGACGCGCGCGATCGAGTGCATCGCGAGCGGGCTGTCGGCGGTGCACGACGTGGGCGTCGTCCACCGGCAGCTCACGCCGGAGAGCATCCTGTGCTGCGGCTCCGGCGACGAGGAGCTGTTCAAGATCAGCGACTTCGGCATGGCGCGGCCGCGCGGCATCCGCGAGACGATCATGGCCGGCGTCGTCAGCAACACCGGGGTCGCGCCGCCGGAGATGCTGTCCGCCGATCCGAGCACGATCGGCCCGTGGACCGACATCTTCAACCTCGCGTCCGTCATCTTCTTCCTGCTCACGGGCGAGCAGTACATCGTCGCGGAGTCGCAGGCGCAGGCGCTCATGGCCGCCATGGCGCGCACGCGCCGGAGCATCCTCGAGACGCGGTGGCTCCACCCCGCGCTGCGCGGCAACGACCAGGCGTGCAAGTCGATCGACTTCGCGCTCCGCTGGGCCTCCGCCGGCGAGGCGCAGGAGCGCCTCCAGGAGGCCGTGGCCGTGGCCGCGATGCTCTCGCCGTACCTCCGCCCCGCCTCGCCGGTCTCCGCGCTCGAGCAGCGCATCGTGGCGAGCGCGGGCGAGCAGCGCACGCGCGCCCACGACGAGATGGCGCCCATGACCATCCCGTCGACGCACGTGAAGGCGCCGGTGCAGCTCAAGGGGGAGCTCGGCCAGACGCTGCTCTCGCCGCGCCAGCCGAAGGCCGCCGCCGCGCCCGCCGCCGATCGCGCCGTCGATCGCCCGAGCCCGGATCGCGCGATCGAGGCCGAGCTCATCAGCGCGCCGCCGCGCCTCAGCCGGGAGGCGCCGCCGCCTCGGCCGTCGATCATCATCGAGCGCTGGACGTGGAGCGTGCTCCACCACCCGAGCCTCGAGTCGGTCATCCGGAGCGTGGCCTGGGACGGCTACGGCCGGTGCCTCGCGGCGGCGACGGGCGGGCTGCTCTTCTGGAACGGCACGAGCTGGAGCGAGGCGTCGTCCGGCGGGCTCCCGAGCCCGCAGGGCGTGCGCTTCGTGCACCGGATCGGCCCCGGCCGCTGGCTGCTCGGTGGCGACGGCTCGACGCTGGCGGTGTACACGACGGGCGGCGTCACGGGCGTCTTCCAGCTGCCGGGCGAGCCGCAGAGCCACGTCGCGCTGAGCGGCGACCTCGAGGACATGGGCATCCTCGTCTCGACGACGCCGAACGATCCGCGGCCGCTCCTGCACGCCTTCATCGCCAAGCGCTGGCTGCGGCCGATGCCGGCCGAGGGGGTCGCGCTCCTCGCCGCGGTCGCGCGCGTCGAGGACGAGCGGTGGCTGCTCGTCGGCCGGTCGACCGCGGGCGAGGGGCTGGTCGCGCTCTACGCGCCGCTCGACTGGCACATGGAGCGCATCCCCGCGCCGCCGGCGCGGGCGTTCGTCGCCTGCGCCGGGCGGCCCGATCTCGGCGTGGGCATCGCGGTCGGCGCGGACGGGAGCGTCGTCTGGCGGTACGGGCAGAGCGTCTTCACGGAGCACATCGAGCCGCGCCGCGCCCTGTCGGCCGCGACGATCGACGCGGAGGGCCGCGCCTGGGCGGGCAGCGCGGGCCGCATCTGGGTGCGGCGCGGCGGCATCCCGCCGATGGCGGGGACGTGGGAGTGCGTCTGGGAGAACGACGCCTGGGTCGGCCCGGTGGTGTCGCTGTTCGTCGACTCGGAGGTGGTCGTCGCCATCACGGCGGACGGCGGTATCATCGAGGGGCGCGTCACCGGCTGACGACCCGCCCGCGCGCCGCGCTCCGCTCCGATGCCAGGCCACCCGCTCAACCCCGAGGCAGGCTCGACCCCGGTCCCCGACGACCCGCGCGAGGTCGCCGCGGCGCTGCGCGCGGGCGAGCTCTCCCTCGGCGATTCGCCGTACTACGGGTTTCGCTACGGCGAGCGGGGGCGGCGCTTCACCGGGAGCGACAGCGCGTTCCTCGTCACGCTCGCGACCCACACGCGCCCGGTCGTGGAGCGCCAGATCCGCTGGCTCGCGGGCCTGCTCTCCAACCGCGGCATGCCGAGCGTGCTCCTGGAGCGGCACCTCCGGGTCCTCCACCGCACGCTCTGCCGCGCGATCCCCCGGCGCGCCGCGTCCTACGAGCGCCTCCTGGAGGCGGCCGAGCTGCTGCGCGAGGTCCGGCGCGCGCACCTGCCCGACGAGGTCTGCCGCGCCGTCTCCCGGTCGTTCGCGCGCGAGGCGGGGCTGCCGCCGACGCGGCTCGCGCTCGGCACCGGGTGGCTGCTCGCCGGGGCGGTCGCGGACGAGCGCTCCGGCGCCCGGAGCGCGGTCGCCAGCGTGGCGTCGTGGTTCACCGACCCCGAGCTCTTCCCGCCGGCGTTCGTCGCCGCGGTGCACCGCGCCCTCTCGGAGGCGCGGGCGGCCGCGCGGCCGGGCCCCGCGCCCCGGTGATCACCGCGGCGCTCCGGCGCGGCCGCCGAAGAGGCTGATGTCCTTCGCGTCGATCAGGTCCGGCGCGGTCCACCCCTTCTCGTCGTAGTCGGCCATGCACCGGGCCACGAGCTCCTTGCACCGCTCCGCGGCGCCGGCGGCGGCGGCGGTGTGCAGCAGCTCCACCAGGCAGTTCTCCTCGTTGCCGCCGTAGCTCCGCTCGTAGAGCTCGTGCCGCCCGCCGAACTCGGTGCCCACGGCGTCCCACGTCAGCTTCATCAGCTTGGCGCGCTCCAGCGCGGAGCTGCCGTCCGAGCCGCGGGCGATCCGGTCGAGGTGCCGGCGGAGCTCGGGGACCTCGAAGTCGATCGCGTGCGACGGCACGTACACGAGGGAGCTGGCCAGGACCTTCTCGAGGATCCCCTTGATCCGCGGGTAGATCGAGGGAGCGAGGGCCCGGTAGGTCATCGCGTACTCCGCGTTGGGCAGCACCGTGCCGTCCTTCCACGGCGTCGGGGCGTGGACCATGGCGTCGGCCAGGCCCGAGAAAACGTTGCGCCAGGCCATGACCTCGCCCACCTCCGCCTGGACGCCGCGAAAGTCCTTGTTGCCCATGACCTCGACGCCCCGGAGCAGGAGCCCGGCGATGAACTCCAGCTTCACCGAGAGGCGGACGCACCCATGGAAGAAGGCGCGCGGGGCGAAGCCCGAGCGCGGCAGGAACTGCTGCGCCCGCTCGATGTCGCGGTAGATGAGGACGTCCTCCCAGGGCACGAGGACGTCCTCGAGCACCAGGATCGCGTCGTTCTCGTCGAAGCGGCTGGAGAGCGGGTAATCGAACGGGCTCCCCATGACGCCGGCCGTCATCGCGTACGAGGGCCGACAGAGCAGCTTCACCCCGCGGGCGCCCGTCGGCACGATGAAGGCCAGGGCGAGCGCCTCGTCCTGGATGGGCAGCGTCGCGTACTGGCTGATGAACGTGTAGTTGGTGAGGGCGGAGCCCGTCGCCACCACCTTGGCGCCGCTCACGACGATCCCGCGATCGGTCTCCTTCTGGACGTGGACGAAGACGTCGCGCGACTCGTGGGGGGGCAGCCCGCGGTTGATGGGCGGGTTCACGATGGCATGGTTGAAGAAGAGGACCTGCTCCTGGGCTTCCCGGTACCAGCGCCGCGCGTTCGCCTCGTAGGGAGCATAGAACTCGGCGTTGGAGTCGAGCGTGGCGAGGAAGCTCGATTTGTAGTCTGGGCTACGTCCGAGCCATCCATAGGACATGCGTGCCCACGTGGCGATGGCGTCCCGCGCTCCCCGCAGATCTTCCACGCTCCTCGGCGAGCGGAAGAACTTGTGCGTACACCCGCCTGAACCGGTGTCCGTCGGCGCCGTCAGGACCGGTTGTGTGTCCGGGTCGTGCAAGGCGTCATAGAGCCGGGCCAGCATGCGCGCGACGTTGCGAAACGCCGGGTGCGCGGTGACGTCGCGGACGCGCTCACCGTAGACCCAGACCTCGCGCTCGTCGCGCAGGCTCGCCAGGAACTCCTCCCCGGTCATCGGCATCCGGGGCTTCGCGAAGGAAGCGCGGCTCATGAGGGTACCTCTTTCGGTGGTTGGGCCGCCCCGTCGCCGTCTCGCCGCGCCGAGCGCGGTCCACCGCGGCGGCCCGGCGCCCGGCACCGGCGCGGGCTGCTCAAGGGAATACGGCGAATTCCACCACATCCGGCGGCGGCCGTCGACTCGAAGAGGACCGCAAGGGACGCAAGGGATGCAAGGGGAAGAGAAGAATACAATTCTATCTCATTGCGTCCCTTGCGCCCTTGCGGTCTCTCCGCTCGCGCGTGCCGTGCTCTTCCAGCGTGCTCCTCGGCGGAGCCGGCGGGTGCCGGAACCTGTTGAATTTAGCTGGCTTTCTGCCTGTTCGGTGCCCTAGGCGGCGCCCGGGGGCGCGCGGTGCCGCGCCACGAGGAGCGTGATGTCGTCGTCCGGGCTCGCGCACCAGCTCTCGACGTCCCTCAGGAGGCGGTCGCGGATGACGTCGACGGGCGCGTCCTGGGAGGCCTCGACGGCGGCGCAGAGCCGCTCCAGGCCGAACTGCTCCTGCTGCGCGTTCCGCGCCTCCGTCACCCCGTCGCTGTAGAGCACGAGGAGGTCGCCGTCCTCGAGGAGGAGCTCGGCGTCCCGGGTCATCGCGTCGATCGACGGCAGGACGCCGATCCACACGCCGGAGCTCGCGACGCACTCGCAGCGCCGCGTGCCCGCGCGGCACACGACGATGTCGTCGTGCGCGCCGGCGAACGTCACCCGCCCGCCGCGCTCGTAGCGGAGCAGGAGCAGGGTCGCGTGCTCGTCGCGCTTCAAGCGATCCCGGATGTTCTCGTGGATCGCCCGGTTGAGCGCGGAGATGAGCTCGCCCGGGCTGGCGGTCGGGTCCTTGCGCGCCATGCACGCGACCATGCTCTGGATCATCAGCATGATGAGGCCCGCCGCGAGCCCGTGCCCCGCGACGTCGCCGATGCCGAGCCACCCGCCCTCCGGCGTCGCGATCACGTCGTAGTAGTCGCCGCCGACCTCGGCGGCCGGCCTCATCGCCGCGCAGAGCTCGAGCCCCTCGACGTGCAGCCGCGGTGGGACGAGCGTGGTCTGGATGTGCTCCGCGACGACGCCCTCCTGGCGGACCCGCTCCTGCTCCAGCCGCTCGCGGATCTCCACCTGCCGGACGATCTCGCGGTGCATCATGACCGCCTTCATCGCCGAGCCGATCTGGAGGCGCACGGCGTCGTAGACGATCTCGTTCGCGCCGCTGTTGACGAGCGCGATGCCGAAGTGCTCCGCCTCGCCGAACGTGATCGGCATCGCGATGACGCTCCATCGCTCGGCGGAGCTCAGGAACCCGGGCGGCGCGAGGCTCGAGGACGCGAAGCTCGCGGGCGGCGGCTCCACCTCGCGGCTGTTCTCCATCAGGAAGAGCGACCGCAAGGTGGCGCGCTGCGGGTCGTCGTAGAGCGAGACGGCGACGTGCCTGAGGTCGAGCCTGGGCAGCTCCGCGGCGAGCGTGCGGCGGAGCGTGGGCATGCTCAGGCTGGTCGAGAAGCTCATGCCGGTCCAGCTCAGGTCGATCGAGGCTCGCTCCAGGCGCAGCCGCTTTTCGCCCTCGGCGCGCACGGAGGCGTGGCCGATCAGGACGCGCGCGGTGTGCCAGAGCCGCTCGAGGTCCTCCTCGGCGACGCCGGCGGGCGCCCGGCGGACCCGCGCGCGGAGCAGCGTGATCGCGCCCTGGAGCTGATCGAGCGCGACGCCCTCGCGCCCCGCTGCGTCGAGGAGGTCCTGGAGCGCCCGCAGGAAGCGGCCCTCCTGCCCGGCGAGCTCCTCCTCGAGCGCCGAGAGCAGCTCGCGGGGCCAGTCCCTGAGCGACGGGGCCGAGGCGGTCACCGCCCGCTCGAGCGCGCGCGTGAGGTCCTCCCGCTGCTCGGCGATGGAGCGCGGCGCGCGGCGCGAGGGCGCCTCGGCGGACGCGCGCGGGAGGGCGGCGTAGTAGCCGCAGCCGCACGACTCGCGCCGCGTGAGCTCGACCGGGAGGAGGCTGCACTCCGGCACCCGCTCGCCGGCGAGCTGGCGCAGGACCGTCTCGACCGCGAGCGCCCCGAGCTCCTTGATCGGCTGGCGGATGGTCGTCAGGGACGGCCGCGCGACGCGCGACACGGCGACGTCGTCGAACCCGCACACGAGGACGTCGCCGGGGACGCCGATGCCGTGCGCCTTCAGCGTGTCCATCGCGCCGAGGGCCATGTTGTCGTTGCCGGCGATGACCGCGTCGAAGCGGACCCCGCGCGCGAGGAGCTCGCGCATCGCGCGGCGACCGCCGTCGATCAGGAAATCGCCGACCACGAGGAGGCGCTCGTCGTAGGGGAGCGCGCGCGCCTCGAGGGCCCTCCGGTACGCCCGGGCGCGCAGCATCGCCTCCGCGTTGCCGGGCGGCCCGCTGATGTACGCGACGCGCTGGCGCGCGTGGTCGTCGACCACGTGCGCGACCGCCACCTCTCCCCCGAGCGCGTTGTCGACGACGACGCTCGGGATGCCCTCCAGCGCGACCCCGACACTGCAGACGGGCAGGGGCGCGTACGATCGGCAGAACTCGTGCATACCGTCGGCGCCGAGGGGGTTCGTGAGCGCCGACGACATGATCACCGCCCCGTCGACGGTCGCCGCGCCGACGAACGAGTAGATGCTGCCCCGGGCGTCCAGGAGGGAGTAGCCCCGGCGGGCGCGCGTCTCCTCGAAGGCGATGACGAGGTTGACGTCGTGCGCCTCGGCGGCGCGCTCGACCCCGAAGCGCGCCTCCGACTGGTACTCGCCGCAGAGATAGTCGGTCAGGAGGGCGATCGTGGGCCGCTTCGCCGGCATCCGGTGTCGCTCCCGGCTCACTTCTCGTCGATGGACACGAGGCTCGGGGACATGCGCTGGAGGGCCGCCAGGCTGCGCCGCTGCCACCCGAGCCTCGCGTCCGTGAGGAACTTGATCTCGCACCCGAGCCCCTGGGCGGAGATGCCGCAGATGAACGCGATGAACGCCTTCAGGCAGCTCGAGTTCAGGAAGTACAAGGCGCGTATGTCGAACTCGACGGTGGTCAGCGAGAGGCGCTTCACCTCGTGGTGGACCTCGCTGCAATAGCTGGCGAGCGGCCCGGCCGCCGCCATGTCGCCCGTCCCCATGAGCTTGATGCTGAGCCGATCGCCGGCGAGCGTCGGCTCGATGCCGAAGCTCTCGGTGACGACGGGCTCAACCCTTAAGCTGCTCATGGGGCCTCCACCGCTCGAGCGGCGCGTGCGCGATGATCGTGAGCTCGTTGCCCTCGATCTTGTAGTCGACGTCGAGCCCCCCCTCGGCGCGGACGCGCGCGAGGCCCAGGCCGGAGACGCCCTCGACCATCGCTGTCTCCGTGATGAGCTCGTCGTAGTGCTTCAGCGGGTCGCTGGCGGTCTTCAGGTCGAGCAGGCGCTTCTCGACCTCCCGCAGGCGCTCCGGGGAAGCCTCGTTGCGCGCGCGGATCTTCATGATGTGCGATCGTTCGTCCTCCTCCAGCGCGAGCTCGAGGCTGACGCGAGGGCCGGTGGAATATTTGGTGATGTTCTCGGCGAGCTCGTGCGCGGCCATGTAGAACCGCGAGCTCACGTTCGCGTCGTCCAGCACCGCGCCGCAGAAGCTGGACACCAGCCGCAGCACCGCCGTCGCCAGGCGCTCGCTCGGAAAGAAGGTGATGCAGAGGAATAGCGAAGCGCTCTGCGTTGGTTCGGAGGATGACACAATCTGTAATTCTACGCGGCCCTCGCGCGGAATCCAACCGCGTCCGCGGGGTGTGATGTGCCTCGCAGGCCGGCGAGCACCGCGCCCCACGGGGTGCGATGCGGTGCGCTGCGCGGCGCGGCGCTGCGCGGCGCCTGGCCAAGACGAGCCGAGCCGAGCCGAGCCGAGCCGAGTGGCACGCTCGTTGATTCGATCTCGGCGCCCACCGATGGTGAGGTGTGTCCGTGGATCCGGTCGGGCCACCGAGCCTCGCGCACAACCGCCGTCACCTGCGGGAGAGATCCCGTCGGGCAACCCCACAAGGAGGTTCTTGCTGTATGAAACGACCCCTCGCGCCCGGGCTGCCCGGGCGATCCGACTGCCGATCTCGCCGCGGGGCGGCGAGATCGCGCGTCTGCTCTCTCGTGATGCGCGGCGCCCTCGCCGGCGCCGCCGCCGCGACCGTCAATTGTAGCACCGGGCCCGGCGCGGAGCGCGACATCGCGCATGGAACCGGCGGCGTCGACGACGTGGGGGAGGGCGATCTCGGCGATCCGCCCGCGCTCGGGGCGGCGCGCGCGGCGCTCTCGAGCGAAGCCAGGGTGTGCGTGTCGATCCAGCGTGGAAGGCCGGACCAGCGTGGAAGGCCAGGCACGGTGAGAGATGCGACACTGTGGCAAAACGCTCCGGCGTGGAGCGACTCGGCCTCTCCGAACCTCTCGACAGGATCCGCCGGGAGCGCCGGCCGCCGCCGGTCCGTCGTGCAGTTCGACCTCTCTCCCGTGCCCACGGGCGCGACGGTCGTCTCTGCCTCGATGATCGTTCATCAGACGTACAAGGTCGATAGCAGCGCGATCGGCGTACATCGCGTCATGATCCCGTGGGAGGAGCGCACCGTCGCGTGGCGGAGCCTCGGCGACGGCGGCTTCGAGCGGGAGAGCGCGGCGACGATCGCGGCCGAGGCGGGCGTGGGCGCCCGCGCGGCGGACGTGTCGTCGCTCGTCCAGGCGTGGGTGCTCGGGACCGCGCCGAACCACGGCGTGCTCCTCGACGAGGCGCCGGGGCGCTCCACCAACCTGAGGAGCAGCGAGATCGACCGCGCGGAGGAGCGCCCCCGGCTCGACGTCTGTTACGTGACCTGCGCGGACGGCGTGATGAACGGCCTCGAGGCGGGCATCGACTGCGGCGGGCCGCACTGCGCGCCCTGCACGGGCGCGACGACGGGCGCCGCGAGCACCGCCGCGTCGAGCGCCGCGACGTCGAGCTCGACCGGCGCGTCGAGCTCGGCGGGCGATCCCTGCGCGGACCCGGCCGCGCTCCCGCCGGATCCGGTGCCGCCCGATCGGCTCTCCGAGACGGGGCTCTACGCCGACATCGCGACCCGGTCGCGCGCCGCGAACACGCTCGAGTTCCGCCCTGCGTACGAGCTCTGGTCGGACGGGGCGGCCAAGCGGCGCTTCGTGTACCTGCCGCGCTGCTCGACGATCGACACGAGCGACATGGATCACTGGTCGCTGCCGGTGGGGACGCGGTTCTGGAAGGAGTTCCGCGCCGAGGGCGTGGCCGTGGAGACGCGGCTCATCCACCGGTTCGGGCCGGGGATCGACGACTGGGTGTTCGCCGCCTATGCGTGGGATCCGTCGGGGAGCGACGCGTTCCTGGTCGAGGACGGCGTCGAGGACGCGCGCGGGACCAAGCACGATATCCCGCGGACCGCGGACTGCTGGGAGTGCCACGGCAAGCTCCCGGAGCGCGTCCTCGGCTTCAGCGCGCTGCAGCTGAGCCATGCGGGGCCGGGCGAGACGATCCGGTCGCTGAGCAACGCCGGGTGGCTCACCGTCCCGATGCCGGGCGGGTTCCGCCCGCCGGGCGACGCCACGGCGGCCGCGGCGCTCGGCTATCTCCACGCGAACTGCGGCAATTGCCACAACGACACCGGCGTCGCGACCCTGCGGACTCGCCTGCTCGCGGCGGACACCACGGTGGAGCGCACCGACACGTACACGACGGGCGTGGGCGTGAGGCCCAGCTTCTGGGAGACCGGCGTGGTCCACCGGATCACGGCGGGAGACCCCGAGTCGAGCGCGGTGGTGCGCCGGATGGCGCACCGCGGCTCCAGGGCGCAGATGCCGCCGATCGGCTCGGAGGTCGCCGACGCGGCGGGCCTCGCGGCGGTCCGCGCCTGGATCGAGGACGTGCGGCCGCCGGCCGCGACGGCGAGCGGCGGCAGCAGCGCGAGCGGCAGCAGCGCGAGCGCCAGCAGCGCGAGCGGCAGCAGCGCGAGCGCCAGCAGCGCGAGCGGCAGCAGCGCGAGCGCCAGCAGCGCGAGCGGCAGCAGCGCGAGCGCCAGCAGCGCGAGCGGCAGCAGCGCGAGCGGCAGCAGCGCGAGCGCCAGCAGCGCGAGCGCCAGCAGCGCGGCCAACGGCAGCGCGAGCGCCGGCGGCGCGACCTCCGGCGCGGGCGGCGGGAGCGCCGGCACCGGCGCGGGCGGGAGCACCGGCGCGAGCAGCGGCAGCGGCGGCTCCGGCGCCGCGTGCGCAGGGGTGCCGCGGCTGAAGCTCACGCAGGTCGCGTCGGGCCTGGAAGCGCCGCTCTTCCTCACGAGCCCGCCGGGCGACACCTCGAGGATGTTCGTCCTCGAAAAGGATGGTGTCGTGCGCCTCATCAAGAACGGTGTCCTCCTGGCCGCGCCGTTCCTCGACATCCGGGGCGGGACCTCGTGCCCGCCGTCGCGCCCGGCGAGCGCACATCCGCTCGTGTGCACGCCCAGCCCGACCGCCGAAGGCGGGCTGCTCGGGATGGCGTTCCACCCGAGCTACGCGACGAACGGCAGGTTCTGGCTCTTCTACACCGCGGCTCCCAGGGGCAACGTCACGATCGCCGAGTTCCGCCGCTCCGCCGCGAACCCCGATGTCGCCGACACCTCGGCCGGGAGCGTGCCTGTCCGGACGCTCCTCGACACGAAGCACGGCGGCTGGAACCACGCGGGCGGCACGCTCGCGTTCGGGCCCGACGGCCATCTCTACGCGTCGGTCGGCGATTCGGCCGTGACGCCGTACTCGACCTCTCCGGCCAAGGACCTCTCGTCGCCCCTCGGCAAGATCCTGCGGATCGACGTGAATACCGGGCTCGGGCCGTCCGGCAATCTCACCGGCGCAGGCGTGAACCCGCTCGTGTGGGATTACGGCCTGCGCAATCCGTGGCGCTTCAGCTTCGACCGGCGCACGGGAGACCTCTACATCGCCGACGTGGGGCAGAACGCCTGGGAGGAGCTCAACATCGAGCCCGCCCGCACCGGGCGGCGCAACTACGGCTGGCCGACGATGGAGGGCGATCACTGCGTCTCTTCCGGGTGCTCCCGCGTCGGCGTGGCGCCCGCCGTGGAGCACAGCCACTCGAGCGGGGAGGGCGGCTCGATCACGGGCGGCTACGTCTACCGCGGCTCGGCGATCCCGTGCCTCCAGGGGAGGTACGTTTACGGCGACTATGGGACTCACCGCTTCTGGACGCTGCGGTGGGACGGCAGCGCCGTGCGGGATCACGTGGAGATCACGGGCGACCTCGCGTCGAGCCTGCCGGCGGCCTCGTTCGGCGAGGACGCCGCCGGCGAGCTGTACGTGGTGATGATCACCGGGGAGGTGTTCCGCATCGATCCGAGGTGAGCCCGCGAGCTACCCCGCGAGCTGCCCGTACCCCGCGCGGAGCTTCGCGAAGCGCGGGCGCCAGGCCCGGCTCTCGGCGAGCAGCGGCGCGATGCGCGCGAGCAGCAGCGCCACGTCCTCGGGCCGGCCGGCGTCGAGCAGGGCCCGCGCGCGCCAGTAGAGCAGCTCGACCCGCTGGTCGGCGCTCAGACCGCCGCCGAGCTCGCCCGAGGGCTCGCCCTCCTCGCGGAACGCCGCCCGCGTGCGCGCGCTCTCCATGCTGTTCCTCGGGTCCTTCACGGCGAGCTGCATCACGCCGAGCAGCGCCTGGGCGTAGGGCGGCAGGTCCGCGACCGCGCCCTGCGCCCGGAGCCACCGGAGCTGCCGGCTCGCGTCCGCGTGCTCGTCGCGCATCGCGTGGATCCGCGCGAGCAGGAGCGCGCTGCTGTAGACCGGCCGGTCCTTGAACTGCTCGTCCAGCGAGCGCACCTGCCGCACGAGGGGCAGCGCCTCGTCCTCGCGCCCCCAGAGGTAGAGCTGCTCCGCGAGCTTGATCGTCGCCTCGCGCTCCGCCCAGGCGTTGGCCTCCTCACGGGCGAGCTGGACCGCGCGCTTGAGGTCGGCGATCCCGCGATCCGGCGCGTCGAGCGCCGGCCAGAGCTCCGCGCGCCGGACGAGCGCCGCGCCGAGGTGGACCCGGTCGCCCCGCTCCTCGCAGGCGCGCACGGCCTCGTCGAAGCGCTGCTCCGCCTCGTCGAGGTGGCCGCACCGCACGAGCACGCACGCGAGGAGCGTCAGCCCGATGACGTGCGTGTCGTGATCGGCCTCGCGCACCCGCTCCACGCCGGGCGTCAGCCGCTCCAGGGCGTCCTCCAGGTTGCCCTTGCGGAACGACGAGCGGCCGGCCGCGACCTCGAAGCGCGCGGCGAGCCTGGCGTCGGCGTGATCCTCGCGGACGTCGAGCAGCGGGATCACCTCCTCGACCCGCGCCGCCGACTCCTCCCAGGCGCCGGCCCAGTCGAGCGCCGTCGCCTCCTCGAGCAGCGCCTCCGCGATCATCCGCGGGTCCTTCATGGTGCGGGCGAGCGCGCCCGCCGAGCGCAGATCGTCGAGCGCCTCGCCGGTGCGCAGGACGCGGTAGCGCACGCGCGCGCGGCCGAGGAGCGCGAGGTACCGCTGGCGCTGATCGTCGCCGTCGGCCCAGAGGAGCGCGGACGAGTAGTGGCCCTCCGCCACGGCGTTGTTGTGCCGGTCGCGGTGCATGTCGCCGAGGAGCAGGTACGCGTGCGCCGCGCGGGCGCGCGCCCCGGCGGCCGCGGCGTGCCGCGCGATCGGCTCGAGCAGGTCCGGCGCCCTCGGCTGGGCCTCGGCCAGGCGCTCCCAGACGGCGAGCGCGTGCCGGTGCATCCCCGCGCGCTGCTCCTCGGTGAGCAGCGCGTAGATGGCCTCCTGCAAGAGCGCGCTCCGGAAGGCGTAGCGGGCGCCCCCGCACGGGGTGCCCTCGCGCGCGGCGTCGTGCGCGCCGCGGGGGACGAGGATCCCCCGCGCGGCGAGCGCGCGCAGGCCGCTCGGGACGTCGACGCCGTCGCCGCGAGCGGCTGCCGCGCCCTCGCCATCGAGCTCGCGCGCGCGCTGCACGCCCGCGGCCACGTCCTCCGAGAGCTCGAAGCCGAGCACGGCGCAGAGCCTCGCGCACGCGCCGAGCTCCGGCGGGAGCGCCTCGAGCTGCCGCGCCGCGAACCACTGCCACGCGGGCGACGGCGGGAGCTTGTCGAGCTCCGCGGTCGCGAGCTGGTAGCTGCTCGACCGCGCCCGCAGCCGCACGAGGCCCGCGCGCTTGATCGCCCGGGTGAGCTCCACGAGGCAGCGGGGGTTGTAGCCGGCCCACGCGCAGATGCGGCGGAGGGCGGCGCTGGGCGGGTGCTCCGCGGGCCGGAGCAGCTCGGCGCAGAGGAGGAGCCCCGCGGCGTCGTCGAGCGGCGAGAGCGCGACCCGGTCGCGCGCGTGGTCGCGGGCGCTCAGCGCGTGGCGCCGCGCCGCGAGCTCCGGCGCGCCGGCGAGGAGCACCCACAGCGGGAGATCCGCCTCGCGCCGCGTCGCGAGGTCGAGCGCGTCGAGCGCGGCGCCGTCGGCGAGGTGCGCGTCGTCGACGATCACGACGACGGGGCGCTCCGCCGCCCGGCGGCGCAGCCCCTCGGCGATCGCGCGGAGCACGCTGCCGCGGCGCGCCGGCGGCGGCAGGTCGGGCGCGCCGTCGAGCCAGCCCAGGGAGGCGGCCACGGCGGGCCACACGTCGCCGCCGAGCGGCTCGCCGAGCCGCTCGACGCAGAGCGCGCGCGGGTCGCGGGGCGCGGCGATCGCGCCGCCCTCGGCGCCGAGCACCGCGGCGAGCAGGGCGGCCGCGGCCTGGCCGGGCCGGCCCCCGGCGGCGCGCCCGGGGTGCTCCGGCTCGGCGCGCAGCGCGATCACGAGCGCGCCGGGGTGCGCGCGCCGGCTGCTCGCGGCGATCTCCTCGGCGAGCCGCGACTTGCCGAGGCCGCGCTCGCCGACGAGGGCGCAGAGGCCGGGCCCGAGGCCCGCGAGCGCGCGCTCGCGGCTCCCCTCGAGCGCGCTCAGGGGGTCGCCGCGGCCGACGAGCGGCGGCGCGGCGCGCGCGGCGTCGCGATCGCCCGGGGACAGGGGCGACTCCTGCGCGAAGAAGTAGCGGCCGTCCTCGCTCGCCGCGGCGACGTCGAAGCCGGGGTGCGCGGTGACGAGCTCGGCGCTGAGCGCGATCCCGCGCCACGGATCCGCGGGGAGCCACGCCTCGGGCCGCTCCACGGCGAGCCCGGTGGCGGCCATGCCCCCGTCGGCCTCGCGCCGGAGCTTCAGCGGCGCGACGTGGATCGCGAGCGGCGCGCCGACCGACGCGACGATCTCCCGCCCCGCGAGCAGCGCGCGCTCGGCCGCGGCCTCCTTCGGCCCCGGGAAGATCGCGACGAAGCGGTAGCCGCGCTGCCGCGCGAGGTGCCCCTCGTGCCGGGCCACGGCGGCGCGGACCTCGGCCTCGGCGCCGCGGGCCTCCAGGGCGAGCACCACGGTGTCGTGCCGGTCCGCGGAGATCGCGGCGTCGTCCCCCGCGACCTCCGCGGCGCCGGCGGCGCCCGCCGACGCGAGCGCGGCCCGCAGGCCGGCGGCGTCGCGGGTGCGGAGCGCCCGCTCCTTGGCGAGGCAGGCGAGGACGAGCGCCTCGATGGCCGGGGGGACAGGGGCGGCGGCCGTGGTGAGCTCGCTCGGCCGCGGGGGCCGCCGGCCGAGGTGCCCCTGCGCGACGTCCTCGCGATCGCCGGCGAACGGCGGGCGGAGCGTGAGCAGCTCGAAGAGGAGCGCGCCGAACGCGTAGAGGTCCGCGCGCCCGTCGATCGGCTCGGCCCTGAGCCGCTCGGGCGACGCGTACTCGGGCGTCCCGAGCATGGCGCCCAGCGTGGTGAGCGCGCTGTCCGCCGGGTGGCAGACGACGCCGCGATCGCGCTGCGCGAGGCCGAAGTCGAGGAGCCGCACGCCGCCGCCGGGCTCGAGGAAGACGTTCTCGGGCGCGAGGTCCAGGTGGACCAGGCCGCGCTCGTGCACGACCTGGAGGCAGCTCAGCACGGCGAGCGCGACGTCGAGGGCGGAGCGCAGGTCGAGCGCGGCGGGCAGGCCCTCGAGGCGGGCGGCCAGCGTCTCGCCCTCGAGCCGCTCCATGGCGATGTACGCGCGGCCGTCCTCGAGCACGCCGTTCTGGAGCAGGCGCGGCGAGGCCGGGGGGCCGAGCTGCTCGAGCGCCCACGCCTCGCTGCGGAAGCGCTCGCGCGCGAGGAGCGAGTGGGCCCTGCTGACCTTGAGCACGGCGGGCGCGCCGTCCTCCAGCCGGGTCGCGTCCCAGACGATCGAGAACGCGCCCGCGGCGAGCGGCTGGCCGATGACGAAGCCCGCGAGCGACGGCGGCGTCTCGGCGCCGAGCTCGACGGGCGGGGCGCGGAGCGGCGCCAGGGCGCCGTCCGCTGGGCAGGGGGCGAGGGCTGCAAGTCGGCGATGGCAGGATGGGCAGCGCGGCAAGAAGACCTCGAATGACCTCGGATGGGGCGGCGCGAACCGTGGCCGATATTACCGGGTCTCCGCTCATCACAAGTGGGAAAAGCCGCGTTGCCTGCGCAGCTTTACGCCCCTGGTAAAAGCGCACGTCGCGGGTCGCAGCGACAGCGTGGGCGTCGTGTCGACACAGGGGGACAGGTGCGGCGACGGTCGCAGTGCGCGAAATGCGCGGCGGTCCTCGCGATCTCCCGCAAAGCGGCGGTGGATCCGGCAGGGGGCGAGTCTCCGGCGAGCACCCACCTGAGGAGAGGCGGAGTCGCTCGCGCTCGAGGAACGGCCGAGTCCGGTCGCCGGGGTGGCGTGGCCGGGCCACACGGGGCCGGGAGCTGTGGTGTATGCTGCCCCGAGCGGTCGGAGGGTTGGATGATCCATCGGCAGACAGGCGAGATCGAGCTCGCGTCCGGGCTCCGCATCGGCCCCTCGTACTCGGAAGCGCAGTTTTTGTCGTCGCCGCTCGCGCGGACGGCCAACGCCCTGAGCCAGGCGCAGCCGTGGAGCGGTTACCGGACGGCGCGCCAGCGCATCGGCTTCCGCACCTTCCGGATCACGCTGCACTTCTGCAGCGGCAAGCTCGCGTCGGTCGAGCTCTTCGAGGTGGGCGCGGAGTCGAAGGCCTTCTGGAACGACTGGTCCGAGAAGGAGGAGGCCGAGCGCAAGGCGAGCCACGACGCGTGGCTCGAATCGATCCTCGGCGCGCCGCCGTACGAGTATCCGTGGGGCAAGATCACCTCCGAGCACGACCCGCGGGGCGGCTACAGCAGCATCGTCGTGCGCTTCGCCTAGCGCTCGGGACCGGGCTGCGCGCCGGACGGGGCCGGGGCGCTCCGGCGGGCGCGGGCGCCGCGGCGTTCGCGGGTAGGCGGCGTCACAGCGCGCGCCGGTAGCGGACCTCCGGCAGGCTGCCCGCGCCGACGCGCGCGCTCCGTCGCGCGCCGTCGCGGGTGAAGCCGGAGAGCTCGTAGAAGCGGCGCGCGCGGGTGTTCCCCTCGAGGACCCAGATCGTCATGGTCCTGTGGCGGCGCCGCGCGAGGTCGGCCTGCGCGGTGTCGAGCAGCGAGGCGCCGAGGCCGCGGCCCCACGCGGTGGGGAGGAGGTAGATCGTGTAGAGCTCGCCCACCGCGCGGGGATCGTCGTCGTCGTCGCGCGTCGGTCCGGCGCTCGCGAAGCCGAGCGCGGCGTCGTCGGCGCAGAGCACCCAGGCCCGCGTGCCGGTCGCGGCGCCGTGGAGCAGGATCCGCTGCCAGCTCGCCTCCCGCGCCCGCACGGAGAGGGCGTTGAGGTCGGCCGCCGGAACGAGGCCGAGGTAAGCCGCCCTCCAGGAGTCGACCTCGACGCGCGCGATGGTCGCTGCGTCTGCGGGCTGCGCCCGGCGGATGACCGCCCTCGTGATCCGCTCCGACATGGTGCCTCGCGTCCCAGTATGCCTCTCGCCGCGGCGCGCGGCGCTGCCGCCGTGTGGCTCGGAGCGCTCGCCGGGCCGGGCGCTCCGTCAAGCGGCGCCCGACGCCGCATTCATCCCGCTGCTCCATCCCTTGCCGGCGCCGGTCTCCTAAGGTCCGGGTGTGCGCGGTGACGCAACCGAGCGCTGCAAACGGAGCCGAAGGAGGAAACCATGCTGTGCAAGGAGATCATGAAGAGGGAGATCCAGTGCGTCATGACCGGGGACACGATCCAGACGGCCGCGCGCAAGATGCGCGACGCGAACGTCGGCTTCCTGCCTGTCTGCGACGACGAGGGGAAGGTGCTCGGCACGCTCACGGACCGCGATCTCGCCATCCGGGTGCTGGCCGACAGCCGCCCGCTGAGCACGAAGGCGGGCGACGTCATGACCCGCGCGGTGGTCGCGTGCCGGCCCGACGACGAGGTGCAGCGCGCGGAGCAGCTGATGGGGCAGCACCACAAGTCGCGCGTCCTGTGCACCGACGCGGACGGCCGGCTGGTCGGCATCATCAGCCTGTCGGACATCGCGCAGCGCGAGGACGACAAGAACACGGCGCAGACCGTCCGCCGGGTGACCGAGCGGGAGGCGGCGCACGGCGCGGGGGCGTAGCCGCGGCGCCGCGGTCGTGGTCCGCGAGCTCGATGAGGGGCATGCGCTGAACCCGAGCCCCCGTGCCGCCCGGCGATGAAAGCCTCCGCCGGCGCCCGGTGAGCAGGACGCCGCGCGCGTCACCCCGGGCCGCGCAGCGCTTCGACCAGGGCCTCGACGAGCGCGCGCACCGGCAGCGAGGGCGCCCGCTCGCCGAGCAGCTCGAGCACGTCCTCGTCGTCCTCGTCGTCGTCGCCGCACGAGAGCTGCACGGCCGCGACCACGGCGCCATCGCGCTCGACCGCCAGGTCGAAGATCCCCTCCTCGTCGCTCACCGGCGCGCCAAGCAGCGCCGACAGCCGGCGGCCGAGGAGCTCGGCCAGCGGCGCGTCGCCGTCGAGGCCTGCCTCGTCGGGCTCGATCCTGGCCTGGACCGGGCGCGCCGGCCCCCCGCTCACCTCGGCCCCCTGGCGATCGAGCCGGAAACGCAACCCACGCGCCTCGAAGAACCCCGTCGTCACGCGCCCGATCAAGGCACGCCGCGCGCGCCCGGGCAAGCCTGTCCGAGCGCGCGCGCCCTCCGCGGCCCGCGTCGGGCTCACAGCACGCTGACGAGCGGCCCGGCGTCGCCGTCGAGCCATTGCTCGGAGATCACGAAGCTGGTCGAGATCCCGAGCTCGCCGCGATACGCCCACATGCCCGTGAGGATCTCGATCACCCTCCGGTCGCCGCGGCGGACCGGGAAGACCACGGAGACGCCGCTCGCGAGCTCCTCGCCGTTCTTCTGGTCCAGCCGGAACCACTCCTCGCCGGCGCTGGCTCCGAGCGTCCTCACGGCGGCCAGCGACTGCGCGGTGCAGTCGATGCGGAGCCACTCGCGCCGCATCCGCGCCTTGCACGCGGCGCCGCTCTTGTCCCTCGCGAGCCGCACCGGCTCGGCGTCGTCCCACTCCGCCATCGCGGGCCGCGGCGTCCGCTCGGGCGCGGGCGGCGCCGCTTCCAGCGCGCGCACCGCGGGCGCCGCCGCGCCCTCTCCACCGCCCGCCGCGCCGTCTCCCCCGTCCGGGAGGGCTGCCCCCGTCTCCGCCCGAGGTCCTGCCGCGGCGCCGTCCGGCGCGGCGGGCGGGGCGATCTGCGGCTCCGCGGCTAGCGCCGGCGCGAGCGCGCCGAGCAGGGCTGTCCCGATCCAAAGGAGCTTCTTCATAACGTCCTCAAGAAGGCGACGAGCGCCGCCTTGTCCTTCTTCGACATGTGGCTGGTGCGGCCCATGCGATCCTCGTTGTTCTCGACGAGCTCTTCGAGCGTCCTCGCGGAGCCGTCGTGGTAATAGGGCGCCGTCCCGGCGACGAAGCGCAGCGATGGCGTCTTGAACGCCTGGTCCTTCTTCTCCCTGTAAAACCCTGGCTGGGCGACGAAGCGCGGCATCGGGTAGCCCATCCGGTCGGTGTATTCGGTCTCGGGCACATGGCAGCGGGAGCACTGCGCCGCCTCGCTCGTGAAGAGCGCGAATCCGTGCTTCTCCTGCGGCGTGAGCGGCCGATCCTCCCGCGGCGGGGGCGCGAGGCCCTCGCGCAGGAAGCTGGCGAGGTAGGTCGCGCGCAGCCCGAGCGCGCCGTCCTTGGCGCCGCCCATCCCCCATCGATGCAGGCCGAAGCCCTCCAGGATGCGCGCGGCCAGGCTCTCGCTCTGGGCGTTCCAGCCATAAGGGCCCACGGCCGAGACGCGCCCTGCGAGCATGGGTGTCTGTCGCGCCACGCCGCCGGCGAGCCCTTCCATCGGCCGGTTGTCGGCGGATCCGAAGAAATTGGCGAAGTCGCCGCCGCTGACCTCGTGCCACACGTGACCGTCGTCGCGCCCGTCGGGGTGGCACCCGGCGCACCCGAGCCCGCCGCTCGTGTGCCAGTCGGTCGCGTTGTAGAAGAGCCTCCGGCCGACGGCGGCCTGCTCGAGGAGCGGAGGCTCGGCCAGCCGGATGAACGGCACGGGCCCCGGCTCGTAGGGAGCGCCCGCCCTGTGCTCGTCGAGGCGGACGATGGCGAGCGTGTCGGTCGAGCGGCAGTAGACCCACGCCATGGATTCGTCCCCGGAGAGGGCCACGCCGCTCGGCGCGCCGCACAGGGTCGCGACGCCGACGTCGCGCGAGAGGGCGTCGAGGGACCCTGGCGCCGCGGCGACGGTCGCCGGCGAGCTGCTGAGCCGGTAGGTGGCGAGGGGCCGGAGCGCCGGATCGATCGAGAGCGCGTCGAGCTCCACCAGGGCGTCGGTGCCCTCGCTGGCGACGAGCAGCGTGCGGGTGCTCTCGCGGACCACGAGGGCGCGCGGCTGGACGAACGGGGCGAGGTCGGTCTTCGGCGCCTCGAGCTCCGGGTCGCCGGCGATGTCGAGCTCGAAGTCCCGCGCGACCCGGCTTGGGGCGCCCTCGCGGCGGCGGGGCGCGAGGGGCTCGTCGTTGCCTGTCTGCAGGGCGTCGACGGTGGCGGCGCCGAACCACGAGAGCTCGCCGATCGCGCCGAGCGCGTGGCGCGCGACGAACAGGCGGCGGCCGTCCGGGGAGAGCGCGGCCGCGTATCCGAGGGAAGCGGCGCGCGGCTCGTCCGGCGGGGCGCGGTACGGCGACGGCGGCAGCGCGATCGACCGCGCCTTGGGAGGAGAGCGCAGCTCGATCCGGGTGAGGGCCGCGGACGTGAGGTGCGTGACGTACGCGGCCGCGCCGTCCTCGCGGACCACGACGCCGCGGGGCTCGCGGGGGACGTCGATCGACCACGACCTCGTGGCGGACGCGAGATCCACGGCGGAGACCTTGGCGGTCCAGGCGCTGGTGACGATGGCGGTGCGCTCGTCCGGCGTGATGGCCAGCCCCCAGGTGTCGGCCGGCAGCGACACGCGCGCGATTTCCAGGAGGCCTGCGGTCGGATCCGGCCGCATGACGAGCAGCAGCCCGGGGTCTCGGATCGTGACGAGCACGCGGTCGTCGAGCGCGAGGACCTGCGCGGGGCGCCCTGGCATGGAGATCGCGACGGGCGGTGTGCTCACGTCGACGGGCAGCGGGATGCGGCGGACGACGCGGTGGTCCTCGTCGGCCAGGTAGAGCGCGTCGCCCCGCGGCGCGCGCACGAGGGCGCCGCCGGCGCGCAGGGCCGCGCGGAGCTTCGGGGACGGCGGCGTCGTGGACGGCGCTTGGGGTGGAGACGGCGGCGGCGTCGCGGTCTCCTCGGCTCCGGCATTCCGCTCGTCCGGCGCGGGTTGCCTGGAGGGGGGTGAGCAGGCCGCGGCGAGGAGGGCGGCGGCCAGAACGAGAGTCGGTGTTCGCGGGTTCATCGGGCGCCCGCAACAACGACACCGCGCGGTGGCGGTATTCCAGGAGTTGCCGGGTCTGGGGCGCTCCTCGCGGCGCCATTGGACAGGCCGCCACCCGCCATGGCGCCGCCACCCCGCCGGCATCGCGCCTGACCCCGGAAGCCCCTGGTTTCAGCCGTCTGAGCCCCTGGTACGGCCTCTGCCATGGGCGCCGCGCATGGGAGACGCCGACATCGCCTTGCGCCACCTCGCCCGACGGCGCCCCGAGGACCTGGTGCGCGCCCTGGTCCCCGAGGGCCCCATCGAGGTCCTCGGGTGGCTCGACAGCCAGGTCACGAACCTCGAGCGCCGCCTCGACAAGGCCCTTCGCCTTCGGGTCGGCGGCGAGCCGCGGGTGTTGCATGTCGAGTTCTGCTTCGCGCTCCGGGGCGACGTTCCGGACCGCATCTTCGAGTACCTCGGCTTCCTCTTCGCCGCGCTCCGCCTCGAAGCCCCCGGTGAGCCGGTGCCGCCGATCGAGAGCGTCGCCGTGGTGCTCTCGGGGCGCAGGCGGCGCCTGCCGAAGGCCGGGGAGCGCCGCATCGCCTGGCCGGGGCGGCCGTTCAGCGGCGCGCGCTTCCGGATCGACGCCGTCTACCAGCGCACGGTCTCCGAGCTGCGGGCGCGCGGCAGCGTGCTCTGGCTGGTGTTCGCCCCGCTTGCACGTGATGCGACCGCGGCGGCGCTGCGGGAGGTCGTCGCGGAGATCCACGCGGGCGCGAGGACCGCGGAGGAGCGGGCCGAGCTGTACACGGCGCTCCTGGTGATGGCGACGATCGATCCCTGGCGGCATAATCTGCTGAAGGAGCTCATCATGATGGTCGAGGACGAGGAAGAGGGGCTGCTCCGTCGCACGCCGATCATCGGGGAGATGATCATCGAGGCCGAGCGACGAGGAGAGGAGCGCGGGGAGCGACGAGGAGAGGAGCGCGGGCAGCGGCGAGGAGAGGAGCGCGGGGAGGAGCGTGGCGAGGAGAAGGCGATCGCCGCGCTGCTCGGCCGCCTCTTCGCGCGGCGGATCGGGCGACGACCGACGGCCGAGGAAGAGCGCTCGATCGTCGAGCGAGCCCGCGCGATCGGTCCGGGAGAGGTCGAGGACGCCTTGCTCGATCTCGAGGCCGAGGCGCTGGTTCGCTGGCTCGCGGAGCCGATCCGCCCGTCGTGAGCTCCGTGGTACCCTGCCGCGCGACGAGCGCTGCGCCGAGCCAGCGCCTTGCTTCTGCCGGAAGACGCCATGCCTGACGCCACGCCGCCCGTTACTTTGCGCGAGATCACCCGCGATAACCTCGGCGCCATCCTCGAGCTCTCCGTGGCCGAGAGCCAGAAGGGCTTCGTCGCGACCAACGCGGTCTCGCTCGCCCAGGCGCATTTCGCGCCGGAGGCCTGGTACCGCGCCATCTACTATGGCGACGAGCCCGCGGGCTTCGTCATGCTGGAGGACCAGTCGATGGTCTCCCCGCCGCCGGAGCGGCCCGAGGTAGGCGTGTGGCGCTTCATGATCGACCAGCGCTTCCAGCGGCGCGGCATTGGCCGGGCGGCGATGCTGCAGGTGATCGAGCACGTGCGGCGCCTGGGGCGCTTCTCGTCGCTGCTGCTGTCCTACGTGCCGGGCCCCGGCAGCCCCGAGGGGTTCTACCGCAGCCTGGGCTTCCGACCCAACGGCCGCATGGACGGGCCGGAGGTGGTCATGGAGCTGCCGCTCGCCGGCGCATCGTCGCCGTAGGGCGCCGCCGCGCCGCGGCCGGCGGCGCGGCGGCGGCGTGATGATGCGTGCGAGCGGCGAGCGGCCTCGGGCTCAGTACGCGAGCACCTCGCTGCCGGACGAGAGCTCGCACGCGCCGTCCTCGGGATCGCCGCCCGTGCGGAGGATCTCGGACGGCTCCGGCTCGCGGTAGACGCCGGAGAGCTCGATGTCGACCATGCGCAGGATCGCGCGATCGAGCTTGGTCACGTAGTAGCAGGGGATCGTCGGCTCCTTGTGGGCACCGCCGACCCCGGAGTCGTCGGTCAGGAAGAGGTATCGGCCGCCCGTCAATTGCGCGGCTGAGCGCATGGTGATCTCGGTGAGCTCATCCACGCCGCTCGACGCGACGGGATAGACATGCACGCCGAGGTCCTTGAGGGCTCGTATCCCCTCTGCCATGGCGCCCGCGTTGCTGTCGTGGTGGGGCGCGTCCGCGACCCAGAAGGCGAGGCGCGCGGTGTCGTTGCCGGTGCGCCAGGCGAGGTCGGCCGCCTTGGAGAGCGCCACGTCGGGCGCCTCGGGGAAATCGCCGCCGCCGCCGGCCGCCTGCTCGGCGAGCTTCTGCTGGAACTCGTCGGGATCGGCGCGGAAGTCGAACCACCGGACGATGTAGTCGTCCTCGGTGTCTTTGTAAACGACGAGCGACCAGCGCTGCGCGGCGTTCGGGTACTTGGCGAAGATGGATTCCGAGAGGGCGATGAACTCCGTCTGGAGATACGTTATCTCGTCGCCCATGCTGCCGGTCGTGTCGATGATGAGCGAGACGTCGAGCGTCTCCTTCGGTCCCGGAGGCGCCGCGAAGAGGCTGTGGGCGGCCTGGTGGTCGGCCTCGGTGAAGGGCAAGAAGCCCGGGAGCTGCTGCGCGTAGAGCGTGCTCCGGTACGAGAGGAAGAAGTCGAAGTTGCGGTTGTCGTCCCAGACGCCCGCGGTGAGCGTGCCAGGCTCGACGTTGCCGCCGCCAGCACCACCGCCGCCGGCACCACCGCCGGTGCCGGTGCCGACGCCGGTGCCGCCGCCGGCGCCGACGCCGACGCCTTCGCCGCTGGAGAAGTCGCCCCCATCCGACACACCGCCCGCAGCGGCCGAGCCGGAGGCGCCGCCGACGTCAGCGCCGGCGCCGCTGCCCGGGATCTCGCCGTCGTTGCCGTCGTCCGAGCTCACGCCGCCCGAGCACGCCGCCAGAGCCAGAAGGCTTCCCACCATGAAAGCGAAGCGGAAACGGTTGCGCATGGAGTCTCCTTGGCCGCCGGGACCTCACGTGCCCATGTCGGACGCGGCCGGGCGCGCCACGATGCATGCAGCGTACCGAGCTAGAATCGTGCGATTTCAGGCACTTACACGGCTGTCCGGTGAGCGTTCTGTGCCAGGACGCGCCAGCGGCAACCCCGACCCGTGGGCAACCCGACCCAGGTTGAGGTTGGGCAACCCGACCCAGGTTGAGGTTGGGCAACCCGACCCAGGTTGAGGTTGGGCAACCCGACCCAGGTTGAGGTTGGGCAACCCGACCCAGGTTGAGGTTGGGCAACCCGACCCAGGTTGAGGTTGGGCAACCCGACCCAGGTTGAGGTTGGGCAACCCGACCCAGGTTGAGGTTGGGCAACCCGACCCAGGTTGAGGTCGGGCAACCCGACCCAGGTTGAGGTCGGGCAACCCGACCCAGGTTGAGGTCGGGCAACCCGACCCAGGTTGAGGTTGGGCAACCCGACCCAGGTTGAGGTCGGGCAACCCGACCCAGGTCGCGCACGGCGGAGCTCCCCCCCGGAAGACGGCTCCTCTCAGGTCCCCCGCAGCGCGGCGATCACCGGCGCGGTGTCGGGCCGCACGCCGCGCCACAGGGTGAAGCACTCGGCGCCCTGCTCGACCACCATGCCGAGGCCGTCGGCGGTCTGCCTCACTCCGGCCGCGCGCGCGGCCCGCACGAAGGCGGTCGGCTCCTTCTTGTAGGCCATGTCATAGGCCAGCGAGCTCTCGTCCCACACGCCGTCGGGCAGGGGCGGCACCTCGTTGGTCATCGACGAGGCGGAGCCGTTGATGACCACGTCGAACCGCCCGACGATATCGGCGAAGCCGCCGGCGGCGAGCCGGGCGGCGCCCGCCTGCGCGCCAAACTCGGCGCTAAGGTCCACGGCCTTGCTGGCGGTGCGGTTGGCGATGAAGACCTCGGCCGGCCGCTCCTCGAAGAGCGGCAGCAACACGCCGCGCACCGCGCCGCCCGCGCCGAGGAGCAGCACGCGCGCGCCCATGAGCTCGCGGCCGAGGTTGCAGGTGATGTCGCGCAGGATGCCGACGCCGTCGGTGTTGTCGCCGAGGATGGTGCCGTCGGCGCGGAAGGTGAACATGTTGATCGCCCCCGCCGCGCGGCCGCGCGGCGTCAGCTCGTCGGCCAGCGCAAAGGCCTCGAGCTTGAACGGCATGGTGATGTTCATGCCCTTGCCGCCGCTCCTCTGGAACTCGCGCACGGCGGCGGCGAAGCCGTCCAGCTCGCCGAGGATCGCGCCGTACTCCATGTCCTGCCCGCACTGCTCGGCGAAGGCCGTCTGCAGCGCCGGCGACTTGGCCTGGGCGATGGGGTTACCGATGATGGCATAGCGGTCGGTCATGGTCGTCTCCACGCCTCAGCGACGCGAGCAACGCGCGGGCCACACGCAACCTCGCCAGCGCGCGCCGCAGATCTACGACAGCGCCGAGCCTCTCGCCAAGCGCGCACGGCGATCCCCCTCGTCCGTCGGCGCGCCCTTCTCCGTCCCGCGCGCCGCCGTCGCGCCCGCCTGTACACAGCGTCAACCCGAGGTTGACGCCGCGAGCAGGTGCCGTCGCGCGAGCGCGCGCCGACGTGAGCATCGTCCCGCCTCGCGCCGCAGCGCCCGCGCAGGTCGAGCGCTGGCGCTCGCGGTCGAGCGCTGGCGCTCGCGGGCCGCGCCGGGCGCTGCTAGCCTCGCGCGCCATGCCGAGCCACGGGACCACGCGCACGCACCACCGCACCTGCAATATCTGCGAGGCGATGTGCGGGATCGACATCGAGGTCGACGGCGACCGGATCACCTCGATCCGCGGCGACGAGCGCGACCCGTTCAGCCGAGGGTACATCTGCCCGAAGGCGCTCGCGCTCCAGGACCTCCACGAGGACGAGGATCGCCTCCGGACCCCGGTCCGGCGCACCGCCTCCGGGTTCCAGCGCATCTCGTGGGACGACGCCCTCGACGAGGTCGCCGGGCGGCTCCGCGACACCCAGCGGCGCCACGGCAGGGACGCCGTCGCCGTCTACATGGGCAATCCCAGGGCGCACAACTACGCGTCGCTCCTCTACCTCAACCCGTTCCTGGAGGCGTTGCGGACGCGGAGCTGCTTCTCCTCGAACTCGGTCGATCAGCTGCCGCACCACCTCGTCTCGACCCTCCTCTTCGGGCACCAGCTGCTCGTCCCGGTGCCCGACATCGACCGCACCTCGTTCCTGCTCATCGTCGGGGCCAACCCGGTCGTCTCGAACGGCAGCCTCATGTCGGCGCCCGGCATGCCGCGGCGGCTCAAGGCGATCCGCGCGCGCGGCGGCACGATCGTGGTCGTCGACCCGCGGCGCACCGAGACCGCGGAGATCGCCGATCGCCACCACTTCATCCGCCCCGGGACCGACGTCTTCCTGATGCTCGGCCTGCTCTCGACCCTCTTCGCCGAGCGGCTCGTCGCGCCGGGCCGGCTCGGCGATTTCATGAACGGGCTCGCCGACATCGAGCGGCTCGTCCGCGACTTCACCCCCGAGCGCGTCGCCGCGAGGGTCGGCATCCCGGCGGCGCAGATCCGCGAGCTCGCGCGCGCCTTCGCCGCGGCGCGCCCGGCCGTCTGCTACGGCCGGATCGGCGCCTGCCTCCAGGAGTTCGGCGCGCTCACCACGTGGCTCATCGCGGTGCTCAGCCTGGTCACCGGCAACCTAGATCGCCCCGGCGGGGCGATGTTCGCCCGGCCGGCCGTCGACGTCGTCGCGATCCAGGACCTGCTCGGCCAGCGCGGCGATTTCGGCCGGAGCCGCAGCCGCGTGCGCCAGCTGCCCGCGTTCGCCGGGGAGTACCCCGCCGCCGCGCTCGCCGAGGAGATCCTCACGGAGGGCCTGGGGCAGATCCGCGCGCTCCTCACGATGGCGGGCAACCCGGTGCTGTCGACGCCGAACGGCCGGGCGCTGGATCGCGCGCTGGCCGGCCTCGATTTCATGGCCAGCATCGACTTCTACATCAACGAGACGACCCGGCACGCCCACGTGATCCTGCCGCCGACCGGCCCCCTGGAGCGCGATCACTACGACCTCGCGTTCCACGCGTTCGCGGTGCGGAACACCGCCAAGTACGCGCCCGCGCTGTTCGCCCCGGCGGACGGCGCGCGCCACGACTGGCAGATCCTCGTCGAGCTCGGGGCGCGCCTCGCGGCGCCCGGGCCCGCGGCGCCGCTCGCCGGCCGCGCGGCGCGCCTCCTGTCGCGGGCGCTCCCGCCCACGCGGCTGCTCGACGCCGCGCTCCGCTTCGGGCCCTACGGCGCCGGCGTGAGCCCGCTGTCGGGCGGCCTCTCGCTGCGCAGGCTCGAGCGCGAGCCGCACGGCGTGGATCTCGGGCCGCTCGTGCCGTGCCTGCCGCAGCGGCTGTTCACGCGGTCCGGGCGCATCGAGCTCGCGCCGGAGGCCCTCGTCGCCGATCTCGAGCGGGCGCGCGGGGCGCTCGGCCGCGAGGAGCGCGGGGCGCTCGGCCAGGAGGAGCGCGGGGCGCTCGGCCGGGCCGCGGGCGGGGCGGGGGAGGCGGGCGAGCCGGGGCAGCGGGGCGAGGCGGGGTACGACCTCCAGCTCATCGGCAGGCGCCAGCTCCGGAGCAACAACTCGTGGCTGCACAACAGCCGTCGCCTGGTGAAGGGCAGGAACCGGTGCACGCTGCTCATGCACCCGGAGGACGCCGCCCATCGCGGCATCGCCGCCGGGCAGCGGATCCGGGTGTGCTCGCGGGTCGGGAGCATCGACCTCGAGGTCGAGCTGACCGACGAGGTGATGCCCGGCGTCGTCAGCGCCCCGCACGGCTGGGGCCACGGCCGCGACGGCGTCCGGCTCGAGACGGCGCGGCGGCACGCCGGCGAGAGCGTCAACGATCTGACGGACGACCTCGCGATCGACGCGCTCTCGGGCACCGCCGCGCTGAACGGCGTCCCGGTCCGCGTCGAGCCGGCCGGGGCGGCGCCGGCCTAGCTCCGCGCGTCAGCGATCCCTGGCGGGACGCATCGCCGAGCAGACCCGAGCGGCCGTCCCCAGGCGGGTTTCACCGAGCGGGTACCCAGCGGGCCGGTGGGGGGAGGGCGTTGCTGCATCGAGCTGGAACAGACGACGTTCTTGCCACTCCCCGCCGCCGGAGCCCGCTCAGTTGCCCGGATCCACGCAAGCGACTGCGCCGGTCCCGTCTTGCCCGCAGGTTTGGCCGAGCAGACCGCAGTCGGTCTTCGTCACCCGGCGCGGCCCCTCGTCGAGCGCCGTGCAGCGCTTGGCGGTAAAACCCTCGCAAACGCCGCCGATCCCGGTATCGCCGCAGGGATCGGACCAGGTGCTCGCCTTCTTCGCGAACGCGAGCACGTCGGGGCCGAGCGTCGCGTAAACGGTCCCGTAATCGCAGGCGAGCTGGTTCGTCCGAATCACGCCGGAGGCCACGCCGTAGACGCGCAGCCTACCGCCCTCGGTACGCACGAGCGGGCTGCCCGAGTCGCCATAACAAGGCTGCGCGTCGCCTTCGCCGGCGCCCACGAGAGCCTCGTACCCGGCGAGCAGGACCGCCTCGTCGTAGTGCTTGCGGAGCAAGCAATCGATATCGCACGCCGCCTCGCCTTCGTTGCCCTCCTCCTCGGTTTCGGCCAAAGAACGCGCGAGGTGCCCGCTGCGGTCGCCCGTCGTGGCCCATTGCACGAATGCCTCGAAGCTGCCGAACATCAGCTCGAGGACCTTGCCTTCCCGCGCGCGCAGGGTCACGCTGCCCGCCTTGCGCGTGCCCAATGTGTTTTCGTTGTCCTGCACGCCATAACCGATGGCCGCGAAGCGCGTGTCGATGTCGGCGTCCGAGAGAGCAGCCATCGCGGCCGGCGCGATGTCGGTGATCTCCTCGTCGAGGTGGACGACGCCCACGTCCCGACCGAAGCCCACGAAGCCCCCTTCATGCCCGGGCGCCCGGCCGAGCTCTACGATATCGACCGTACGGTCGGGGTGGGTTCCGTCGAAGCCCACGCCGAAATACACGCGGCCTCCCGCGGCCATCTTGCGCACGGCATCGACGCAATGTTTCGCGGTGAGGACGGTCGACTTGCCGATCAGGGTGCCGGAGCAAAAGGGGCGGTATTGCACGTCGAGGGCGCCGGTCTCCTCGTTCCCCGCCTCGACGGCGACGCCGAGGCTGCCGATGGCGCTGAGGGCGTCGCTCTTGGCGTCGACGCCGCCGATGATCGCCTCGGAATCGACGTCGGTGCTCTCGTCGCCGCCCTCCACCGGCGCTGCGCTGCAAGCAGGCAGGAGGCTCGAGGCTGGGAGTCCAGCGAGAAGAAGGCCGAGACGAAGTCTCGAGATGGTAGGCATGAAAACTGGATTCCTTTTCGAGAAGATGGTTTGCGCCGCGATGGCGTGCCCGCGCAATGAGCACTCGTCGTGCCAATCGTCTCCTCGAGCCGTCCGCGGATATCTCGCCTCGTATTTCCCCGGCGGCCGA
The DNA here is from genome assembly GCF_028553905.1 of Sorangium sp. So ce836. Taxonomy (NCBI): domain Bacteria; kingdom Pseudomonadati; phylum Myxococcota; order Polyangiales; family Polyangiaceae; genus Sorangium; species Sorangium sp. So ce836. The sequence goes on from NZ_CP102233.1 coordinate 3,849,199, forward strand.
GCGTTCGAGCCAACCCTTGCGTGGTCGAGCAACGGACTGCTCGACGGCAATCCGGAGCGCCTCGCGGAGGATCTCTTGCTCACGGCGCTCCGCGCACTCCGGCAGCTCCGCGCCCGCCCCGAGCGCCGCGTCGCCCGCTGCGGCGCTGGCGGGCACGCAGCTCTTGCAGCGCTTCAGCTCACCAGCCCACCGAGTCGATGTAACAGACGCCCGACCAGGCGGCGCTCGGGTCGATCACGAACTCGACCCCCAGCTGCTCGATGGGAGGCGAGCCCGAGCGGTAGCGGACGGTGAACTCGTTCCACGCGTCGCCGTCGAGGTTGCTCATGAACCGATAGTCGCCTTCCCAGAGCCCGTCCTTCATCAAGAGATACGGCTGCACGGAGACGATGCGGCTCGAGGCAGGGAGCCAGACGTGAAACGTGACGTTCTTCCCCGGGGAGACGTCCGGCGAGCGGACGAAGACGAGCTGCATCCTTGCCGGATCCTGCGCGCCCTGGCACCGCAACCCGCCGGCGCCGGCCTGCAAGGTCACGGCGAGGGCGCGCTCCCCCGCGTAGGCATTCACGCTCGACGGGGCGATGCCGGCGGCCATCTCCCCGCAGAACTCCCACCCTTGTTCGTCCACCTCGAAGCTGTAGCGCGCCTCGTCGACCGGCCTGCCGCCGCCGTCCCTCGCCGGCTCGCGCCCGCCCCTGGCGGCCCCGCCGTCCGGCCCCTGGCTCCGTTCCGGGAGGTCGAGGACCTGATCGCAGGCGAGCGCGCCGGCGCTCGCGAGCGCCGCGAGCACGAGGAGCCCCCCGCGCGGCCTCATCGCACCACCCAGCGCACGGCGATCCCAGAGAGCCCGACCGTCAGCTGCGAGGAGACGCCCACGGGCCGCCCCGCGTCCGTGCTCGGCGCGGTGAGCGCCAGGACGACGCCCCCGGCAACCAGGGCGCCCCCGATCACGCTGGTGGCGGTCGAGATCCTCGCGGATGAGATGGCCTGATCGAGGCGCGCCGCGTCCGAGGACGTCGCGCAGCGGCCCTGCGCGTCGCAGGACGCCCGGCCCTTCATCACGGCGGCGTGGACGCCGAACGCGGCCCCGACGCCCAGCGCCGCGACGCCGGCGGCGCCCGTCGCGTAGCCCGCCCACCGCGCCGGAGACACCCCGGGGCGAGCGGGCGGCGGAGCCGACGCAGACCGTGGCTTCGCGGCGAGCGGCGGGACCGCGATGGTCGCTCGCTCGCCCTCGCGGGCCACCCAGCGCATCCGCCAGGGCATCCGGCCCGGAGCGCTCGCCTCGATCGAGACCACCCCCGGATCCACGGGGATGGCCGCGCCCCACTGCGCCTCGCGCATGGCGTGCCCGTCGCGCCGGATCTGGAGCCCCGCGGCGCCACGGACCGCTTCCGGGACGACGACCGTGAGCCAGGGGAGCCTCGGGCGGAGCGCCTCGGCGCGCCATCGCGCCTCGCGCTCCTGGTCCCGGCGATTCAGCGTGCTCGCTTCGTCCGCGGCCGCCACGTAGTTCGTCCACGCGCTCGCGAGGCGCCCGGTCCGCTCCAGGCACGTCGCGAAGTAGAATCGGGTGCCGATCGCCGGGTCGAGGGCCAGGCTGTCCTTGAGCTTCGGGCAGGCCGCGGAGAAGCGGCCCGCCTCCATGAGCGACATCGCCTCATCGAAGAGCGCCTGCGCCGCCGCCTCGTCCAGCTCGCTGGTCGGCCCGGCCTGGGCCGGCTGCGCGAAGGCGAGCAGCACACCCGCGGCGAACATCGCTGGTCCTTGCCGTACCACCCGCCCCCCCCGGCCCGGCGGGATGCATCAATGACGCCTGCCGCCGAAGGGATCGCGCGCTGGCGAGCTCGCTCCGCCGTCCTCGGGGCGGCGATCCGCGTCCGGCGGCGCCGCCCCCACGCCGTCCGGCGCGGCCTGCGCGGGGGCAACGGGCGGGGGCTTTCGGACGGCGCGCTCGGCGGGGCGCTGGCGCGCGCGCTCGGCGGGGCGCTGGCGCGCGCGCTCGGCGGGCGCTGGCGCGCGCGCTCGGCGGGGCGCTGGCGCGCGCGCTCGGCGGGGCGCTGGCGCGCGCGCTCGGCGGGGCTCGCCTGCTCGACCTCCGGCGCGGCGGTCGCGGCCGGCTCCGCGGGCACGGGCGGCGGCGAGGGGGGCGGGGGCGCCTCAGGGACGGGAACGGCGTGCGCTGGAGGCTCCGAGGACGGTGGCTCCAGGGCCGGCGGGCGCGCGGAGCGGCGCCGGACCAGGGCCGCGGTGAGCAGGACGCCGGCCACGGCCAGCACGGCGAGGAGCACGCGCGCCTGCGACCGCCGGCCCCGGGAGCGCACCGCCTCGACAGCGCCAGGGCCCAGAGGACGAACCTCCTGCGGCTCGCGAGGAGGAAGCTCCTTCGGGCAGATGCGGGTGACGTCGAGCGGCGCGGGGCTCGGTGGGCGGGTCGAACCGGTCTCCGACAGCGTCGGGGCCGCCTCCGGCCCGCCGAGCGGCACCGTCGTCCCGCTCGGCTCCGGCGCCGTCGGTGTGCGCGGCGGGACCCCGGGCGAGGAGCCGGCGCTCCACCGGACCGCATGGGGCGCGATCGCCCCGGCCAGCGCGGCGACCGTGCCGAGCCGCCGCTCCGGTTCCTTCTCGAGGCAGCGGAGGATCGTCGCCTCGAGATCTTCCGGGATGTCGTCGCGGAGCGCTCTCGGCGGGACCGGCTCCCCGTGCACGATCGCCGAGGCGGTCTCGAAGAAGCTCCCTCCCTCGAAAGGCATCCTCGCGGTGAGCAGCTGATACAGCACGACGCCGAGCGCCCAGATGTCGACGCGCGCGTCGACCGCCCGAGGCGAGCCGAGCTGCTCCGGCGCCATGTACAGCGGCGAGCCGAGCATGACATCCGTGCTGGTGATGAAGCCGTCGCCGGTCGCCCCCGGCGTAGGGACGATCTTGGAGATGCCGAAATCAAGCACCTTGAGGCGCACGGAGCCGTCGCGCCGGCGCGCCACGAAGAGGTTCTGGGGCTTGAGATCGCGGTGGACGATCCCGAGCGCGTGCGCCTCGCTGATCGCCTCGCACGTATCGAGTACGTAGCTGACCGCCTCGCCGATCGGGAGCGGACCACGTTCGCCCAGGAGCGCGCGCAGATCCATGCCTTCCAGGTACTCCATCACGATGAACGGAGCGCCGGACTCGAGGAGATCCACGTCGAAGACGCGGACGACGTGATCGCTCGTGAGCCTCGAGGCGGCGCGCGCCTCGCGAAGAAAACGCTCGATCGCGTCGGGGCGCTGGGCCAGCCACGAGTGAAGGAGCTTGATCGCGACGGGCTCTTCGAGGCGAAGGTGCCGGGCGGCGATGACGACGCCCATGCCGCCTGTGCCGAGGACACGCTCGAGCCGGTATTTCCCCCGGATGATCTGCCCGCTCTCGAACGTGAGCATGGAAAGAGATCTCGCCCGCGCGCGTAGCGCTCGGCGCCGCGCCCCCTCGCGTGCGGGAGTCTGGATGGACTGCGATGCTGGGAACGTCAAGCGCGACGACGGCCGCTCGTCCGGCTCGCGAAGCCGCGCTCGGCTCTCCGCTCCCCGGGGCCGACGCCGTGGCGGCTCCGGGGTTGTGATGTCTACGCCGCGAAGGCGAGAGCGGCCCAGATCGGTGTAGGTGCCGGCGGTGAACGGTGGACGCCGGCGGTCACGCGGCCGCGGTCTTCACCGATCGGACGCGGAACGCGAGGCTCACCGACATACGTCTCCATATCGAGCGCCGGCCGCTGATCGACCAGTGCCGCATCATCAACGAAACGTGGTGTCGTCGACGAGGAGCGGGTTGAGGATCCTGATTCCCCGGAAGGCCCTCACGTGGATGCTATTACCGCTTTCATGGATCATCTATCCTTGTTATGTGTCAATTCCGGCGATGCGCAGAGCTGGTCGTACCTCGATTCCCGTTGCCCCCGTCCGGGGTACAATGGTCGTTCCAGGAGTGAACGTGCAATGTCGTGGCACAGTGCGGCGAACGGATGCCTATCACCTGCACTGACGACGTCGGGCGCCGCCGTTGCCGAGCCGAAGCCGGCCAGCCGCGCAGAGAGGCGCTCGTCATCAACTGGTTTCTCTGGCGGGATCTCCGACGCGCGGCCCTAGCCTGGTGCAGCGCTGGCCGATCCGCCGATCGCCTCGGCCGTGAGCAGCCGCGTCCGCCGGCCCGACGCGAGCGTGAGGTGCTGCCCCCAGCTCGTCTGGTGCGGGACCTCCCCGTCCACGATCTCGCTCGCCCGGATCTCGAACCCCGCGGCGCGGTAGGCGGGGCGCAGCGCGTCGTCGATCCACGCGTCCGAGAGCTCGGGGAGGCCGAGCCGCGCCGCGTAGGGCCGGTCGTCGAAGACGCTCTGGTTGAGCAGCGCGATGAGCTCCCCGCCCGGCCGGACGAGCCGGCGCAGCGCCTCGAGCACGGGCGCCTCCGGGAGCACCAGGGCCGAGAGCAGCGACGCCCAGGGGAAGTTCAGGGTCAGGGTGTGGGCGAGCCCGGCGAGCTCCTCGGGCAGCGCCTGCACCGACGCGACCACGAAGAGCGCGTTCGGCCGGCCGCCGCGGGCGGGCTTGCGGCTGGCGCGCCACGACACCTCGCGCATCCGCTCGCCCGCGGGGTCCACGCCGATGCAGTACGTGTCCGGGTGGGCGCCGGCCGACCGGTACACGAACCGCCCGTCCCCCGTGCCGACGTCGATGAGCACGCGCGCGTGGCCGGCGAGCTTCGCCTCGAGGTCCGCGCACGTCCACGTGACGGACGCCTTGCCGAGCTGCACGATCATCGTCGCCTCGAGGCCGCCCTCCCGGCCGCCCGCTCAGCGCGGGGCGCCGCCGCTCCCCGCGAGGGCGCCCTGGGGGGCGCTCGCCGCCGCGAGCTCCCGGCAGCCGATCGCCCGCGTGAGGTCGTCGATCGCCTCGCGCAGCATCCGCACCAGCATCGGCAGCCGCGGCGCCGCGCCGTCCGGGGCCTGCTGGAGCGCGGCGAGCCGCGCCTCGGCGGCGGCGAGGAGCTCCCGATCGACGCGGTACGACGGGAACAGGTGGGTGAAATACGCGGACGCGAGCTCGTGCGTCCGCGTCTCGAAGACCTGCTGCACCCGCTCGAAGAACCCCTGCACGTACGGCTCGAGCAACGCGCGCTGGAACGACCAGTTGAAGCCCGACATGGCCGCGCTCGTCAGGTGCAGCGAGCCGTAGCCGCCCTCGTGGAATCGCTCCCACGCCGCGGCCTTCGCCGCCGGATCCGGGCGCGCCGTCTCGGCGCGCAGCGCCGCGCGCTGGCCGCGATCGGACGGGTCGCGCTCGCGCTCGGCCGCGAGCCGCGCGTCCGCGCCGGCCATGCCGCGCGCGATCCACTTCACGGCGACCGTCCAGCGCATCTCCTGGTCGATCTCGAGCCCCTCCACCTCGATCTCGCCGTCCACGAGGCGCGCGGCCAGGGCGAGATCCGGCGCGGCGTAGGCCGCGTTGAGGAGCGCCCGCGCCCACACGATCTGCGCGTCGCCGCGCGGGGCCGCCCGGAGCGCCGCGAGGGCGAGGCCGGTGAACGCGCTCGCCTCGGCCTCGCGCGTCGGGTCGGGCACGTAGCGCGCGAGGGCCATCACCGCGTTCGAGAGCACGGGCTCGACGAGCGAGAGGTCCGGCTCGGCGGGCAGCTTGTCCCTGACCAGCGCGAGGTACGCGGGGGAGGCGAGCTTCTGGTCGCGCACCATGCTCCAGAGCGACGACCAGAGCAGCTGGCGTAGGAGCGGATCCTCGACGCGGCCCATGTGCTCGCGCACGAACGCGAGCGAGCCCGCGTCGAGCGCGATCTTCGCGAACGTGAGGTCGTTGTGGTTCGGGAACACGAAGAGCGGCGCGCGCTGCCCCCGCGCCGCGGCGACGTCGGTGGCCGCGCCGTCGATCTCGGCGGGCACCGCGTCGACCACGAGCGCGCCGCCCTCCTCGCGCGCGAGCGCCACGTCGATGCGGTGCGGCCGGAGGGTCGGGTAGTCCTCGGGGGCCGTCTGCAGCACGCGGAGCCGGCCGATGCGGTCGCCGTCGGGCTCCCACTCGGCGGTCAGCGTGTTGAGCGACGCCTGCTCCAGCCAGACGCGCGACCAGGCGCCGAGGTCGCGGCCGGAGCCCTCCTCGAGCGCGGACAGGAACTCGCGCAGGGTCGCGTTGCCGTACTGGTAGCGCTTGAAGTACCGGCGCATCCCGTCGCGGAACGAGGGCAGGCCGATCGCGGCGACGAGCTGCTTCATCGCGGCCGCGCCCTTGCCGTAGGTGATGCCGTCGAAGTTGAGGAACGTGTGCTCGGTGTCCGCGAGCTCCCCGGCGATGGGGTGCGTCGTCACGAGCTGGTCTTGCCGGTAGGCCCAGCTCTTCATGACGTTGAACGCCTTCCACACGGTCGGCTGGAACCGGGTCGCCTGCTCCATGGCGAGGAAGGCCATGTACGTGGCGAAGCTCTCGTTGAGCCAGAGATCGTTCCACCACCGCATGGTCACGAGGTTGCCGAACCACATGTGAGCCATCTCGTGGAGGAACACCTCCGCGCGCGTGAGGCGCTGGTGGTCGGTCGGCGGGTCCCGGAAGATCATCCGCTCGCTGTGGGTCACGGCGCCGGCGTTCTCCATGGCGCCGGCGTTGAACTCCGGGACGAAGACCTGATCGTACTTGGTGAAGGGGTACGGGTAGTCGAAGAACTCGGGGTAGAAGTCGAAGCCCTGCTTGGTGATCGTGAAGAGCTCGTCCGGGTCGAGGTGCTTCGCGAGCGATCTGCGGCAGTAGAGCCCGAGCGGGATGCCGCGGTGCTCGTCGCGGACGCCGCTGTAGGGGCCGGCGATCAGCGCGAAGATGTAGGTGCTGAACCGGGTCGTCTCCTCGAACACGCGCGTCGAGCGCCCCGGGCCGGCGTCGAAGGTGCGGCGGATGCGGGCGTTGCCGATGACCTCCCAGTCCTCGGGCGCGGTGACGGAGAGGCGGTAGCTCGCCTTGATGTCCGGCTGGTCGAAGCAGGGGAACAGGCGGTGGGCGCTGAACGGCTCGAGGTCCGAGTAGAGGTAGTCCTCGCCGTCCTCCGGGTCGCGGAAGTGGTGGAAGCCGTCGCCGGTGTGGTCGTAGTCGTTCTCGTAGACGACGCGCACGCGCGTCTCCGGGTCGAGCAGCCGCCCCGGGAGGCGGATGCGGCAGTCGGACCACTCGGGCTCGACGGGGACGCCGTTGATCTCGAGCCGCTCGATGCGCCGGCCGCGGAAGTCGATGAAGGTGTCGCCGCGGCCGCGGACGTCGAAGTAGGCGATCGCCTCGCCGCGGTAGCCGTCGTCGCCGCGCGACAGGTCGAGCGAGAGCTCGTAGCGCGCGCTGCCGATGCGCGCGGCGCGCTCCTCGGCCTCCTTCTGGGTGAGCACGTCCCGTCCAGGGCCGCCGGTCTTTTCCGTCATGACGTGCACACCCTAGGACGAACCCCCGGAGGGTGGCCAGCGATCTGGCGCGGTCGCGAGCGCCGCCCCGCCGCGAGGCGCAGGAGGGAAGCGGCTGCCGGGCGGCCGGTGGAGGGATGGGGGAGCGGACGGCGGGGCGAGGGAGCCGACCCGGGTTGGGGGGACCGTCCCGGGTTGGGGAGCCGACCCGGGTTGGGGAGCCGACCCGGGTTGGGGGGCCGACCCAGGTTGGGGTACCGACCCAGGTTGGGGTACCGAGGTGGGGGACGAGGGAGCCGACCCAGGTTGGGGTAACCGACCCAGGTTGGGGGACGAGGGAGCCGACCCAGGTTGGGGTAACCGACCCAGGTTGGGGTACCGGAACCGACCCAGGTTGGGGAACCGACCCGGGTTGGGGTACCGACGCCGCGGGCGGCCTCCGAGGGAGCAGCGCGCCCTGGTTCTGTGCCAGAGCGGCGTTGTTCTGTGCCAGGGAGGGGGGTCCGGCACCGGCACAAACGCAATGCATTGCGACACACCGGGGTCCGGACCCCTCGAGAACGCTCGGCGGAGCGATTTTCAGGGCAAGATTGTGCCAGAAAACGCGTTCTTCGATGAAATTCTGTGCCAACGACCCCGCGTACCCCCTTCTCTTTGTGCCAGAAGGGGGGTCCGGACCCCTCCGGACCGCAATGCAGAGCGCTGGCGGGGGTGCCGGACGCCCCCCGGGACGCAGTGCAGAGCGCGGGCTGGGGGGCGGGATCCCTCCCGGGCGGAGCGGAGGAGCGCTGGGGTACCGACCCAGGTTGGCGGGATCCCTCCCGGGCGGAGCGGAGGAGCGCTGGGTTACCGACCCAGGTTGGGGTACCGCCACCCGAGCCCGGCTCACCGCGCCGGAGGGCTGCGCCGCCACGCCAGCGCGGCGGCGATCCCGGCGAGCGCGAAGGCCGCCTGGAGCAGGTGCACGAGCAACGACACCGCGATGGCGGAGCTCGCGGTGAGCCCGAGCAGCGGGGCGGCGAGCGTGAAGGCGCCGTCGGTGGCGCCGATCTGACCCGGGATGAGGTCGCCGGCCGCCGTGCCCGCCGCGCCCACGCCGTACGCGGCGAGCGCGCGGAGGGGGCCGCTCTCGGCGCCGACGGCGGCGAGGAGCACGGCGTACTGCGCCGCCTGGAGCGCGCGGCCCGCGACGCCGGCGGCGAACGGCCACCCCGGGACGGGCGGGCGCTCGCGGACCGCCTCCTGGAAGGCGGCGGTGAGCTGGCCGGCGCGGGCGAACCGCCGGGTGATCCACGCCGAGGCGGCGCGCTGCCGCGCCGCGAAGGCGACGCCGAGGCCGCTCGCGACCAGGAGGGCGGCGTGCGCGAGCACGCCGAGGGCGAACGGGGAAGCGCCGCCGCCGATCCGGAAGAGCGCCGCGGCCGCGAGGAGCGACAGCGGGGCCGCGCAGAGGAGCGCGAGCGACTGGTTCGCGGTGGCGATCGCCGCCGCGTGCGGGGCGCCGACGTACGGGGACAGCAGCGCGGCCTTGACCGCCTCGCCCGCGGCGCGGCCGGCCGGCATCAGCGCCATGACCGGGTAGGTGACCGCGTGGATGCGAACGAGCTCGGCGACCCGGACACGCCGCGGGGCGCAGAGCAGGCCGGTCGCGAGCGTCTCGCAGCCGACGCGCGCCGCTTCCAAGGCGACCAGGAACGGCAAAAACGGCGCGGCGCGGACCACCGCAGCGAGCATCTCCGCCGCGCCGACGTGGCGGATGAGCGCGGCCAGGGCGGCCAGGCCGAACGCCGCGAGCCCCGCGTGGAGCAGGGCCCTCCACCGCGCGCGGCGGGCGGCGGGCGCGTTCAGGGCGGCGGGCGGAGCGGCCGGGACGAGCGCCCCGCCGACCGGCGCGGGCCCGGGATCGCCGCCGGAGCATTCCTCTGCCGCTCGGGCCGGAGGCAAGGGAGCCATGGGGAAGGGGGGGCTGCGAGGCGCATGCCGGCGCCATGTGGGCGCGGCGTGCGCACGCGGCGGTGAGCTGCCTTGCGGAGCGCAGGCGCCCTGAGCAGGCAACGCGCGCACGCGGCGTGAGCTGTCTTGCGGGGCGCAGGCGCCCTGAGCGAGCAGCGCGCGCTCGCGGCGGCGGGACGCCCCGCCGAGCGCCGGCGAGCCGAGAGGCGAGGCGCGTCAGCAGCTCCCGATCCGGACAGGCCGCCGTGAGGGCTCGCTGGCGCCCGCGCCCGTCACCCCGGCGCTCACGCCGGATCGAGCGGGGCGTGGAGGCGCGCGCCCGGCACGACGATGCCCCCGCGGTCGCCGGGGGTGAGCGAGCCGAAGCGCTCGCGGAACACGGGCGGCAGCGGCCGCGCCCCGGGCGGAGCGAGCCAGAGGCGGAGCAGGTGCCGCTTGCGATCCGGCTCCGGCCAGTCCTCGAACGCCGTGCGATCGTGCAGCAGCGTGTGGTTGTGCACGAGCTGGATGTCGCCCGGGCGGAGCTCCATGGTCATGTGGAGCGCAGGGTCGTTGGCGAGCGCGTCGAACAGGTCGAGCGCCTCGACCTGACGCGCCGTGAGCGGCGGGACGTCGGGAAAGCGGCGCGCCGACTCGATGTACTGGCGCTGGTAGATCGCGGACAGGAGCCCAGCGTGCCAGTTGAGCACGGGGATGCGGAAATACGGCCTCTCGCCCGCCGGCACCTCGCCGCGGCGGTCGGTCTCGATCGGCGCGAACAGCGCCTCCGCGAGGTCCAGGCGCGCGCGCCGCATCTCGTTGTACAGCGTGACCGAGCTGACCAGCGCCGAGAGCCCGCCCGCCCGCGCGGTCCGGAGGCAGAGCAGCGCCACGACGTCGCACGAGTCGGTGTGGAACGTCTGCCGCTCGCGCGTCTGGTAGACGCGCACGCTCGGGTCCTGGCTCGACAGGCCGAGGTCCTTCACGTGACCGAGGACGTGCCCGCGCGCGTTCTGCGAGCGCGCGCTCCCGAGGTGGCTGCCGATCCCGAGGAACGCGATCGCGGCCGCGCGGAGGTCGCCGCGGCCGCCGCGGTCGAGCCAGCCGCCGCGCAGCCCGCGGAGCAGGGCGAAGCCGCGGCCGTCGAGCACCTCGGCGAGCACGCGGCGGAGGCGCGCGGCGAGCGTCGGCAGCGGGAAGTCCTCGCCGCGGATCCGCGCCGGATCGGCGCCCGTCTCGCCGAAGCGGCGGACGGCGGCCTCGACCTCCTCGATCTCCGCGGGCGTGAGGTGCTCGATCCAGCCGTCGTCCCGCGCCATCTCGGGGCCGTGCCAGGCCGCGGGGCCGGCGATGTGCGCCGGGATCTGCGAGAGGTCGGCGAGCGGTGCGGTCGGTTCGAAGCTCATGGGTCTCTACATGCCGAGCGAGGTGCGCGCGACGGAGGAGGCCCGCGCGCGCAGCGCGGCGTCGGCGCTGAACACGGCGAGCCCGGTCCAGATGCAGGCGAAGCTCACGGCCTGCGTGGCCGTGAACGGCTCGCCGTAGACGAGGACGGCCAGCAGGAACTGGCCGCTCGGCGCGAGGTACTGGAGAAAGCCGAGGGTGGTCAGCGACAGCCGTCGCGCCGCGTTCGTGAACCAGACGAGCGGCAGCGCGGTGACGATGCCTGTCGCGGCGAGGAGGAGATCGGTGCGGAGGTCGACGCGGCCCATGGCGCCGGCGCCCCGGGCGTGGAGGCTGGCCAGGTAGGCCGCGCCGAGCGGGGCGATGAACAGCGTCTCGAGGGTGGAGCCAGGGAGCGAGTTGACGGCGACGACCTTCCGCAGGAGACCATAGACGCCGAACGTCCCGGCCAGGGCCAGCGCGATCCAGGGGACCGCGCCCGCGCGCACGGCGAGGTGCACGACGCCCGCGGCGGCGAGGCCGAGCGCGATCCACTGCGCCGGGCGCAGCCGCTCGCGCAGGAACACCATGCCGAGCAGCACGCTGAGCAGCGGGTTGATGAAGTAGCCGAGGCTCGCGTCGAGCACGCGCCCCACCGAGACGGCGTAGATGAAGAGGACCCAGTTCGCGGAGACGAGCGCGCCGGTGGCCGCCATGGCCCCGACGACGCGCCGGTCGCGGAGCGCCGCGCCGAGCGCGCGGAGCTGCCCCGTGACCAGCGTGAGCGCCGCGAACGCGAGCAGGCTCCAGACGGTGCGGTGGGCCAGGATCTCGACCGCGCCGACGTGGCGGAGCTGCTTCCAGAAGACGGGGACGACGCCCCAGGCGCTGTACGCCGCGACGCCGTAGACGACGCCGAGGGCGGCCTCTCGGCGGCTGTCGCGGGGGTTGTCGGGCGTGGGCATCGGCGGCCAGGGATCGCGGGGGGGGTCGCGGTTCGACGTGAACCGACGCAAGACGACGGCCCGCGCTCGACCGGCGTGGCAACATGCCGGCGCGGCTCCTGAATTTCAAGCGTCATGTGAGAGCGACGCGAAGGTGGCCAATGCGTGCCGTCGCGCGAAGGCGCACAACCGGAAGCGTGTTCTGATAGAGAGAGCGTCTGGGAGCGTTTGGTGCTCGCGCTGGTCGCTTTCGCCCGATGGAGCTCAATCCAGGGTCGGAGTGGCCCAATCCCTCCACTCCGACAGGTTGCCGGTCGCCTGGCTCGCCGCCGAGATGACGCGGGGGCTGTCCTCGGTCTTCGTCAGGAACTTGCGAATGCTCTTCCGCAAGGGCTCGTTCCACTCGGAGCGCTGCGCGCAGTGGTTGCCGTCCGCCACGGCGGAGACGTAGGAGATGTTGCTCCCCGCGCCGAGCGCGCTGTACACCTCTGCGCCGGCCAAGACGGCCACGTGCGCGGACTTGGGGCCGAGGTTCGCGATGTGCGGGTTGTCCATGATGAAGAGCCCGCGCGGCGCGACCATGGCCACCACTTCGTGCGTGTCCACGGGCAGCGACGTCACCCTGCTGGTGAACGCGCTGAACGCGTCGCCGAGCCAGTAGGTCTCGCCATAGGCGCTGCTCGGGCTCTGGGCACCTTCTCCGGGGATCCCGCGCCAGATCGGGACGCCGCCGCTGCCAGACTCGATCGGCAGGGTCAGCGCGACGCGCTGATCGAAGGCGCCGATCGTGAACGCGCCCTTGCCGAAGCGAGAGCACCCCGAGACCCCGATGGCGTCCGCCGCGAGGATCTCGCCGCCCGACGCCTCGATGACGTCGATGATCCGGCTGACGCCCCAGGACCACGCGGCCAGGAGGCCCGTGGTGCTGTTCGAGCCGTAGATGTCGTAGAACGCCCCTCGCTTGTTGGTGCGCGACGCCCCGGACTCGGCCCCGACCGCGTAGGGATCGTAGGTGATGACGGCGACGCCCTCGCCCTTGACGAGGCTGGCGTTCAACGGGAATCCAAGGAAGCCTCCCCCGAGGCCGATGATCGCCGGGTAAGGCCCTGTGCCGCCGGTGGGCAGCTCGACGCTGACATTGAAGCTGGTGCTCTTGCCGCCGTGAGATACGTTGACCGTGATGCGAGTGTTGGTGACGGTCCCGGAGACGCTGTCAGGCTTCGGCGGCTTCGTGCCGTAAATGTACTTCTCGGCCTGCTTCTTGATCTCTTGCCTCCGGCAGCGCCATTCGGCCTTGGTCGACATGCGCGATCCGTCGAGCTTCATGAAGGGGTCTGGCAGCTTGGCGACGGTGGGGAGAGCGCCTGAGTCCGGCAGGCTGGGAACCACGCAGTCGGTCCCTTCATCCTCCGCGAAGACCGTGCCGGAGCCGCCCTCGCCGCCGGAGCCGCCCTCGCCGCCGGCGCCCGTGCCGGAGCCGCCCTCGCCGCCGGTGCCCGTCGTGGCCCCCCCGCCGTTGCCGGCGCCCGTGCCCCCGACTCCATCGCCGCCGGCGCCCGCGCCCCCGCCGCCCGTGCCGCTCGTGACGCCAACGCCGGTTCCTGTGGTCGAGCTGACGGTGCTGGTTCCTCCGCTGGCGCTTCCGCTGGTGGCCGCTCCGCTCGTGCTCGTCGATCCGCCGTTATCTACGCCGGGGCCGTCTGAGAGGTCGACGCTGCACGCCGCGAGCGCGACGCATGCTGGCACGAGGGTTGAAGTCAAGAGGACTCGCTGGAGTGTCATGTGCGTTCTCACCTTTATGTTGCGTGAAATAAATTCGACGTAAGGCTCTGTCGGCTCGGCGCAGATGACCCGGGCAGCGCGTCGACTCGCGCCGATGACCATTCCCACCCGCGGCGGAATTGATTTGACGGGCGAAAGAATTCCGGGAGAGCGCAATAGCGAGGGAGTTTGCTGGCGCTGCGTCTTTACAGTGCGATGGAGGTAGTCAGAGCGCCGTTCAGCGACGAGCGGGGGGGGCCGCCGGTGCGATGAACGCCAGCCAGCGCATGCGCGGAAGGCGGCTTGCATGGAGCGAGGGAGGGGGACGGATCAACCGATCTTCGGAGGTCGATGGGGGGTGAATCACGCCGTCTGTCTCGCTCCCATGCCTTCCCGTCATCGCGGGTCGCTCCTCAGCTCCGGCACGAGGACCTCGATCCGGCGGCGGTAGGCCGAGCTCGGGTGCTCCGCGACGAAGCGATCCGCGCGGGCGCGCGCCTCGCCGCCGCGGCCGAGCGCCTTCAGGGCGCCGATCGCGATCACCTCGCGCTCCTGGGAGAGCGCGCCGCGCGGGAAGCGCGCGCGGTGGACGTCGGTGAGCGCGAGCGCCTCGGCGGGGCGCGCGCCGAGCGCGTCCTGCGCGCGCTGCAACAGGCCGGTCTCCGTCTCGGCGTCGGGGAGCGCCGCCTGCGCCGGATCCACCGCCACCTTCGCGTCGGTCGCCGGGGCGGGCGCGCGCGTGGGCGCCGGCGCGTTCGCCGGAGGGCGCGGCGGGGCCGGATCCGGCTCGCGCGCCGGCGCCGCCGCAGGGGGGGCGCCCGCGGGGACCGCCGGCGCTTCCGCGACGGGGGCGGCGGTGGGCGCCGCTTTCGGCGCGGTCGCGACCGCCGCGGCGCGGGGCGGCCCGGGCGGCGGCTGCGAGCGCGACGGCATGAGCCACACGGCCCCGACGAGCACGGCGCCGACGGCCGCGCCGATCGCCAGGCCGGAGAGGGCCGTCGGCGGCGCGGCGGCCACGGTTGGAGCGAGGCCCGCGGGCGCGGCCGAGCCGCCCGACGGCGCGCCCGCGGGCGCGGCCGAGCCGCCCGCGGGCGCGGCCGAGCCGCCGGCGGCGCGGCCGAGCCGCCGGCGGGCGCGGCCGAGCCGCCCGACGGGCCTGGCCCCCGAGCGGGAGCCGCGCCGCGAGCCGCGCCAGCCGGGCGTCGTCCGGCCCGTCGCGCCGCGCGGCCTCGAGGCCGATCCGGAGCGCGTCCGGGCTGTCGTCCGCGTCGATCAACCTGGGAAGCTCGTCGCTCATGCGCTGCTCCTCGCGGTCATCCGCGCGGCCCCGGCCGGCGCCGCGACGAGCTCCTGCCGGCGCATCGCCGCCTCGATCTGCGCCCGCGCCGCGCGCAGCCGCGAGTACGCCGTCTGCAGCGGACACCCCGCCGCCTGCGCGATCTCCGCCATCGGCAGCTGCTCGATCTCGTACAGGACGAACACCGCGCGCTTGTCGTCGTCGAGCTGATCGAGCGCCGCGTCGAGCCGATCGAGCGCGCGGCGGCGGTCGAGCGTCTCGTCCTGCGGCGCCGCCATGATCTGCTCGGGGACGGTGCCCGCCACCTCCTCGCGCCTCCGGTGCGGCCGCCGCCGGTACTCCGACGCGAGCCGCAGGCAGATGCCGTAGAGCCATGTGCGCAGCGTCGAGCTGCCATCGAAGGTGGCGAGCTTCCGGTGGACCACGAGGAACACCTCTTGGCAGACGTCCTCGACGTCGGCGTCGCGAACGCCGAGCCTTCGCAGCACGCGCCAGACGTAGGCCGCGTTCTCTTCGAAAATCTGCTGGAGGGTCATCCGGAGGGGCCGAGGCATGGACGCCCACGGCCCTCCTGGATGGCCCGGGGGGCGAGCCTTTATCAAGGAAAGTGAATGCCGAGAACGACGTCGGCCGCCCCCGCCAGCGGGGCCGCCCGGAAGACCTGGCGGCCCTGGCTCTGTGCGTCGATGTGGTAAAAAGTGTCCCGCACGAGCGGTGTCGCGCGGAACGCACGGATCCGACGCGACGAGAGCGGGTGTGCCCAGAACAAATCACGCGCCGCGCGGAGGAGGTTTGGTAGCATCGCCCACACAATGTCCGGCGACAGAAGCGCATCGACGACGACCTTGAGCACAACGGCGTCGATGCGACTTGGCGCGCCGACCGCCGGGCGCGTGAGCTCGGGGGCGGGCATCGTGCTGCTCTATGCGCCCAATTACGAGCAGTTTCGCCCCGCGTACGCCCTGCCCGAGTCGGGCTCGGTCCTCGGCCGCGACCCGAGCGCGGACATCTACATACCGACGCGAACCGCGTCGCGCCACCACGCCCGCATCGAGCGGCGCGGGGGCGTGTGGCGGCTCTTCGATCTCGGCGGCCGCAACGGCACGCTGCACAACGGCGAGTTCGTCACGGAGGCCGTCCTCGCGCACCTCGACGAGCTCCGGATCGGCGACGCCATCTTCAAGTTCGTCGAGAGCGACGCCGAGAGCTACGCGCACTACCGCATCGACGGCGCCTACTTCGACGATCCGGACGCGCCGGCGGGGGCCCGGCCGCGCACCTCGACGAGCCGGATCGTCGGCGGCTACCAGAGCCAGCGCCTCGCCGGGAGCCTGCGCGAGATCGCGCGCAGCGAGCTGTCGGTGCTGATCCTCGGCGAGAGCGGGACCGGAAAGGAGATCTTCGCCGAGCAGCTCCACGACTGGAGCGGCAGGCGCGGGCCGCTCCAGGCCGTCAACTGCGCGGCGATCCCCGCCGCGCTCATCGAGGGGGAGCTCTTCGGACACCAGCGCGGCGCCTTCTCGGGCGCCGACCGCGACCGGGTGGGCATCCTCCGCGCGGCCCACCAGGGCACGCTCCTGCTCGACGAGATCGGGGATATGCCGCTGGAAGCCCAGGCGAAGCTCCTCCGGGTGATCCAGTCGAAGGAGATCACGCCGCTCGGCGCGTCGCAGCCCGAGCAGGTCGACGTGCGGATCGTCGCCGCCACCCACCGCGACCTCGACGCGCTCCAGCAGACGGGCGCCTTCCGCGCCGACCTGTTCGCTCGCCTGAACGAGTTTCGCATCACCCTGCCGCCCTTGCGCGAGCGCAAGGAAGACATCTTCTCGCTGTGCGTCGCGCTCGCGAGGCGCCACGGTCGGCCCGTGATGCGGCCCAGCATGGCGTTCATGGCGGGCCTGCTCCACCACGATTTTCCCTACAACGTGCGGGAGCTAGAGGCACACATCAAGCGCTGGGCCGCGAGGGATCGCGGCGCCGAGCTCGACGTCGAGGACCTCAGCGACGAGATCCGGCGCACGATGCGGGGCTACGGCGCCCGGAGCTCGGCTTCGCAGCCGCCGCCCGCGGACGAGGCCCGCGCGACGCTGGCCCCGGAGGACGAGGCGGCGATGTCGGCCGGCGAGGGGGCGTACGCGCCGCGGGCGACGCTGCCGCCGAGGATCTCCCCGGACGAGAAGGTGCTGCGGGAGCTCCTGGTGCAGCAGCGGGGCAACGTCGCCGCGGTGGCGCGCGAGCTCGGGAGAGATCGCGCGCAGGTGCACCGGTGGATCCGGCGATTCAACATGAACATCGACGACTTCCGCTGATCGGCGCGGCGCGGTGGGCGCCGGCCCAGAAGCGTAGTCCTGCGCGCCCGCCCGCGCGCTCGCCGGACGACTGCCGTGCTCGCGCCCGCCACCGCGCAGCGCGTGCGCGCCGCCGAACCCCGCGCCCGCCGGCCCGATGGCGTGGCCCGGCGCGCGCGCCGGCGTCCAGCGAGCCAGGCAAACCCGCGGCGCGCGCCCGGCGGACGAGCGCCCGCCGCCGCGCCGCGAGATCCGCGTGGCACCCGCGTTGCTGGCGCGGAGCGCGGCGCCGGGATCTGCGCCGAGCACAGCGAGGTTAGGAATGCGAAGTATCTACTCTGTGGCAGGGCTATGCGCATGCGCAGCGATGATGGGCGCGTGCATGCACAACACGAGCGACGAGACGGAGCCTGGAGAGACACGGCCGGGAGAGACCGAGCCTGAAAAGATGGGATTCGTCACCGTCCACTGGGCGATCGAGGACCAGACCAACGCCTCTCAGTGCAAGGCGTACGGCGCGAGCGCGGTCGAGCTGATACTCATCGACACGAAGAACAACCAGGTCACCAGGCAGGTGGTCCCGTGCGAGCGGTTCGACACCAGCGTCCAGGTCGCCGCCGACGACTACGTCGGGACGATCACGCTCGTCGACGAGAACGGCAAGCCGGTCAGCGAGCCGCTGCCGGTCGGACCGTTCGAGGTCTCCGCGACCGAGCAGGCGACGCGCCGGGTCAGCTTCCCCGCCGCCGAGGGGCAGCGGGGCAACGAGGGGCAGCGGGGCAACGAGGGGCAGCGCGGCACGCATCGACCGCACGACCGGCAACGACGTTAGAGCGCGGGCGGGGCGCGCCGCCGGCGCGACCCCCCGGAGCGAGCTCGAGCGCGGACCCGCCGCCGCGGCAGGATCGGGCCGAGCCGCCGCGGCAGGATCGGGCCGAGCCGCCGCGGCATCACCGGGCCAGGGCAGCGCCGGCGGGACGCCCTCAGAGCGGCGAGGGCGCCCGGTCGCCCCGCGCCCCCGCGGAGAGCTCTCGCCCCTCGACGAGCTTCAGGAGCTTCTCTTTCGTGGTCAGCCCCACGTGGCGCGCCACCTCCTTGCCCCCGGCGAACGCGACGACCGTGGGGAGCCCGCGGATGCCGAAGCGGCGGGCGAGCGCCGGGCTCCGGTCGCCGTTCACCGCCACCACCTTCAGGCGCCCTGCGCCCTCCTCCGCCACCTTGTGCAGGATCGGCGCGAGCGCGCGGCACGGCGGGCACCACTCCGCGGTGAACTCGACGAGGACGGGCACCCTGGCCTCCAGCACCTCGGCGTTGAAGTCGAGCTCGTTGATCTCGTGGACGGGATTCATGGACATTGCGCGAGCCTCCATGCCCTGGCAGGTCTCGAGACCGGCATCCATTACAGCCCTCGCCGGTGTAATGTGGGCGCGGCTCGAGACCTGACCTCCGTAGACCATGGAAGCCATCAAGGACGCGGACGACATCCTGGGTCGCGTGTCGCACCTCGTGCGCGTCGAGCGCGCGGCGCTCGCCGCGCTGGCGCGCGCCGAGGGGGTGACGCCCGAGGATGCGGTCGACTGCGTGCAGGAGGGCCTCTGCACGCTGCTCACCCTCGCGCAGCGGGGCGAGCTCCCGGAGGACGCCGGCGCGTGGGGAGGCGTGCTCGCCGGCATGGTGCGGAACGCCGCGCGCAACCGGCGCCGCCGGCACTTCCGCGCCCGGCCGCACGAGGACCTCGACGCGCACCCGGAGGCCGCGGGGGTCGTCCCGGCGACCGACGAGGCGATCGCGCGCGCGGAGGAGCACGTGCGCTTGCGCGCGTGCGTCGAGGAGCTCTGCGAGATCCAGAAGGCGGTCGTGACCCTGCGCATGCTCGAGGAGCAGCCGGGGGAGGACGTGGCGCGGGCGCTCGGCATCTCGGCCGGCCACGTCGCGGTCCTCCTGCACCGCGCCAAGGCCGCGCTGCGCGCCTGCATGACGGCGCCGCCCTGATCGCGGCCGGCGCGCTCCCGGCGCGCGCGCTCGCTCCCGATCGCGCGCGGGGCGCGGCGGCGCTCGGGTCTGCTATGTGTCGGGCGAGACGCCATGAGCTCCCCTCCGCCTGACTTGCGCATCCTCGCGCCCGACGAGCCGCCTGCGTTCGAGGTGGTGAATCCCCAGGGTCGATCCAGCGCGGTCCTGCTCTGCGATCACGCCTCCAACGCGGTCCCGCGGCGCCTCGCCGCGCTGGGCGCGCAGGAGGAAGCGCTCAGCCAGCACACCGGCTGGGACATCGGCGCGGCGCGCCTCGCGCGGCGCCTGTCCGCCCTCCTCGACGCGGCGCTCGTGCTCTCCGGCTACTCGCGCCTGGTCATCGACTGCAACCGGCCGCTGGGCTCGCCGACCTCCATCCCCGAGATCAGCTGCGGCGTCCCCATCCCCGGCAATGCCATCGACGCCGCGGAGGCCACGGCGCGCGCCGACGCATGCTTCTGGCCCTACCACCGCGCCATCGACGCGCTCCTCGACGCGCGGCGGGATCGCCGGGAGAGCACGGCGATCCTCAGCGTCCACAGCTTCACGCCGTCGATGCCCGGCCAGGACCGGCCCTGGCACGCCGCCGTCCTCTACGGCCGCGACCGGCGGCTCGCCGCGCCGTTCCTCGAGGCGATGCGCCGCGAGCCCGGGCTCTGCGTCGGCGACAACGAGCCGTACCGCGTGACCGACGGGGGCGATTACGGGATCCCCGTGCACGGCGAGGCCCGCGGCCTGCCGTGCGTGCTCCTCGAGATCCGCCAGGACGGGCTGCTGAGCGACGAGGGCGTGGAGGCCTGGGCGCAGCGCCTCGCCGCCATCTACCGGGAGATCGAGCCCGGGCTGTTCCCCGGCGCCGGCGGCGCGTGACGCGCATCGCGCGCGCGGCCACGCCCTCGCGGGGGCGGGGACCGCCGGGCCGAGGAACGCCCGGAGGTCATTGACAAGAAAAGTTGTCAACGCTAAGCCTGACCGAGTGGCTGACGTTGACGTCGTCGAGATCCGGCCGCGGCCACGGCGGCGATCGAGCTCGTCGAGAGCCGGCTGCTCGCGGAGCTCGGCTCCCGGATCGCGACATCTTGAAAGGAGCCAACATGCCAGTGAAAAAAGACGCGTCCGGCCGCCGGAGCGTCCAAGCGGAGGTCGAGGTCCCCGGCAGCCCCCAGGAGGTGTGGCGCGCCATCGCGACCGGTCCCGGGATCTCGTCGTGGTTCGTGCCGAGCGAGGTGGAGGAGCGCGAGGGCGGCGCCGCCGTGTCTCACTTCGGCCCGGGCAACAGCATGGACTCGGTGTCGAAGATCACGGCCTGGGATCCGCCGCGCCGGTTCACCGCCGAGAGCCCGGAGGCCATGGGGCCGGGCAGCCCGGCCGTCGCCACGGAGTGGGTCGTCGAGGCGCGGTCCGGCGGGAGCTGCGTCGTGCGCGTGGTGCACAGCTGGTTCGCGAGCACCGACGACTGGGACAACCAGTTCGAGGGTCAGGAGCATGGCTGGGTCGCCTTCTTCCGCATCCTGCGGCTCTATCTCGCCCATTTCCGCGGAGAGCCCTGCGTGGCTTTCCAGGTGATGGGCGCCGGCCCCGCGCCGCTCACCGCGACGTGGGACGCGCTTGTCGGTCCGCTCGGGCTCGCGGGCGCCGCCCAGGGCCAGCGGGTGAGCACCTCCGCCGGCGCGCCGCCCCTCGCCGGCGTGGTCGAGAGCGTCGGGCCGAGCGAGCATCCGGAGCTGCTCCTGCGGCTCGACGAGCCGGCGCCCGGCATCGCCCACATCTTCGCGCTCCCCATGGCCGGGCAGATCTTCCTGCCGATCCGCCTCTTCCTGTACGGCGACCAGGCCAAAGCCGGGGCCGCCCGCGCCGAGCCCTCGTGGCAGGCGTGGATGGCCGAGCGCTTTTCTCCTGGTCAGTGAGAGGCCGCCGAGGCGAAATCGGCGGAAGCTCCCCGGGGGACGCCCGGCGTCGTTCGCGCCAGCGCGGCGGCGCCGCGGCGTAGGACCAAGGTCCCATGGCGCGCGGGGCCGCCATGACCCCACCATGGCCGCGACATGCGCTGCGAGCGTCAAATCTTGGACGTGGGGACGGTCGCGCCGTCGGCGGGCAGGGAGCGCCCGCCCTCGGCGAGGCCCGGAGTCGGAATCGCGGCCGTCGACCTGGTCGTGCTCATCGATTCCGGCGACGCGATGAGGGATCTGGCAGACACGCTCAGCAAGGTGGTCGGCGCGGCCATAGGCGCCGCCAGGCTGAGGCATCCGGCGAACCTCCGCGTCACGTACCTGGGCACCGAAGCCGCGATTCCTCATACCGTCTTCATGATCTCGGCGCGCGGCTATCTCACCGTGGCGTGCCGGATCGACGGAGCGTTGCTCATGAGCCGCCCCCGCGGGTCGCGGAGCGCCGAGCACGAGGGGCAATCTGCCGGTGCCCCTGGGAGCGCGGGCCACGCCATCATGGACATCATCACCCACTTCGACTGGCGGTCCGGCGCCACGCGCAACGTCCTCTTCCTGGGCGATGGGCCGCTCGATGGCGTCGAGTCGCTCACGCCGGCGGGGCAGGGCGAGGATCGCGGGGCCGCGAGCCGCGTCATCGAGGTCGCCAGGCGGATGGGAGCGCGCGTGCATCTGTGTCCGAGGCTCGACCGGTCCCGCGGCGACGCGGAGCTCCAGGAGCGGCGGCGCGAGGGCATCGAGGCGGAGTACGCGCGCGTGGCCGCCCAGACGGGCGGCCAGTTCTTCGTCGCGCACGACGGCCTGGGCGCCTGCCTCACGATGCTGGAGAGCGTCATCGGCGGCAGCACGGCGGCCCCGCGCGTCACCACGGCGGAGCCGGTACCCAGGTAGCCCGGATAGCGAAGGTGAGGCCCTCGCCGAAGCGCGAAGCCCTGCGGCTCGCCAGACGCCCCCGGGACCTCACGCGCTCCGCGGCGCCGCCTCGGCGCGCGCCGGCGGCTCGCCGGGCGCAGCCAGCCGCGCGCCGAGCTCGTGGATCCGGAACTCCTCGGCCAGCCCGCGCACCTCCCGGAGCCAGGACGCGAGCCGCGGGTCCTCCGCTTCGAGCGCGGCGAGGCGCTGCACGAGATCCGGGATGCGACCCCGGTCGACGAGCTCGGCGAGCCGCGCGAGCTCCTCCGGGGGCGGCGGCACCACCGGCGCACGCGACGGCGCGCCGCCGCCATCCACGCCGCGCGCGCCGCCGGTCGACGCGCGGATCCAGGTGAGCGCGAGGCGGCGCTCCAGGAGCTCGAGCAGGGCGCCGAGCTCGATCGGCTTCGGGAGGAAGCCGTCGCAGCCGGCGGCCGCGCTGCGCGCGCGCTCGGGCGCCTCGACGCTGGCCGACGTGGCCAGGATCGGCACCTCCGCCAGCCCAGGGAGCCGGCGGATGCGGCGCGCGGCCTCGTCGCCGCCGAGGTCGGGCATGCGCAGATCCATCAACACGAGGTCCGGCCTGCGCCCGGCCGCCAGCGCGACCGCCGCCGCTCCGCCCGCGGCCTCCAGGACCTCGAAGCCGAGCGGGGCGAGCGCGTCCCGCAGGAAGGCGCGGTTGTCCTCGTGGTCGTCGACGACGAGGATCGACCGGCGCGCTCCCTCGTAGCCCGCGATCGCCTCGGCCCCGCGCCGCTCGCCCGCCGGCGATTCGCCCGAGATGACGGGGAGATCGAGCGCCACCGTGAAGGCGCTGCCCTCGCCGGGCGCGCTCTCCACGTCGACGCGGCCGCCCATCTGGTCGACGATGCGGCGCGTGATCGCGAGCCCCAGGCCCGCGCCCTCGCCCTGCGCGCGCCGCTCGCCGGCCTGCTCGAACGGCTCGAAGACGCGCGCGAGATCCGCCGGCGCGATGCCCGGGCCGGTGTCCTCGACGCGGAGCACGACGCCGCGCGCGCGCCCGTCGCGCGGCGCGACCCGGAAGGTCACCCGCCCCGCGCGCGTGAACTTGATGGCGTTGCCGAGCAGGTTGAGGAGCACCTGCGTGAGCCGCTTCTCGTCGACCCGGACCCACGCCGGCGTGCCCTCCGCGACCTCGAGCTCGAACGCGAGCCCCTTCTGCGCCGCCCGCACCTTGCACAGCTCCGCGACCGTCCGCGCGAGCGACGGCAGGTGGACGTCCGCCGGCGCGAGATCCATCCGGCCGGCCTCGATGCGGGCGAGGTCGAGCACGTCGTCGATCAGCGTGAGCAGGTGCTCGCCCGACCGGCGCACCACGTCGACGCTCGCCCGATCCTCGGCGGCGATCCGCCCGGAGCGCTGGAGGAGCTGCGCGTACCCGAGGATGCCGTTGAGCGGGGTGCGCAGCTCGTGGCTGATGCTCGCGAGGAAGGTGGTCTTCGCCCGGTTCGCGGCGTCGGCGGCGTCCTTGGCGGCCTTGAGCTCGGCGGTGCGCTGCTCCACGAGGAGCTCCAGCTCGCGCGTGCGCCTCCGGAGCGCCCGGAGCCGCAGGCGCACGCCGGCGTAGGCGAGCCCGGACAGCGCCGCCGCGTAGCCGAGGTACGCCCAGGCGGTGCGCCACGGCGCGGGCCGGACGTGGAAGGCGACGGCCGCGGGCCCGGCCACGTTGCCGGCGTGATCGCGGCCCCAGACCTGGAAGGTGTACGGGCCGGGCGCGAGGTTCGTGTAGCGCGCGCTCGCGTCCGCGCCCCACGCGCTCGGCGCCGCGTCGAAGCCGACGAGCTGGGTGCGGTAGCGGGTGCTGCGCTCGTGGAAGAGGCTCAGGAGCGCGTACTCGAACGCGACGGTGTTCTCGTCCCAGGCGAGCGACGCGCCCGGCGAGAGGGCGAGCGCGCCGCGCGGACGTTGAGCGCGCGCGTCGAGCGCGAGCGGCTTCGGCGCGACGTCCGGGACCTCCTCGGCCGGATCGAGCACCGCCACCCCGCCGGTCGTGCCCGCCCAGACGCGGCCCCGGCCGTCGATGAACGACCCGTTCTGGTTGCACTCGTTGCTCGGCAGCCCGTCGTCGGTGGTGAAGGTGTACGCGGCGAGCTCGGCGGGGTCGTCGTGCGTGGGCGCGCGCGGGGTGAAGCGGGTGACGCCGCGGTCGGTGAACGCGTAGATCCGCCCCTGCGCGTCCGCGCGCACGCCGTAGACGATGCTGTCCGGCAGCGCCGGCCGGGTCCGCTCGTTCAGCGGCTCGAGCCACGCCTCCGCGTCGAGGTCGTAGCGCGAGATCCCGCCCTGGGTGCCGATCCAGAGCACGCGCCGGCCGCGCGCGTCCCGGATCTCGGTGAGCGCGGCGACCGCGTTCGAGGCGAGCGGCGCGTCCGCGGCCGTGTAGCTCCGCCACTGCCCGTCCGTGAGCCGCGAGAGCCCCCTCATGGTGCCGAACCAGGTGGAGATCTTCCCGCCCGGGGCCGCGGTCTCGAGGACGCCGGTCACGTGATCGTCCGCGAGGGGCACCTGCGCCTTCGTGAAGACCTGCCACGCGCCGCCCGCGTCCAGGCGTGCGGCCCCGGTGTCCGTCGCGATCCAGAGCGCGCGCCCGTCTAGGGACTCCGACAGCGCCTGCACGCCGACGCCGGGGAGAGGCGAGCTCTGCTTCGTGTACGTGGTGAGCTGCCCATCGGCCCAGCGATGGACCCCGGCGACGTCGCTGCCGATCCAGACCACCCCGGGCTCGCGCGAAGACGGCAGGAGGAAGGTCACCAGGGTGCCGAGCTTGCCGGCGAGCTCGGGCGCGTCGAGCGGCGCGAAGCGCTGCTCCGACGATCGCACCACGGTGTCGTTCACGGCCACCCAGATCGCGGGCGGGCCGCCCTCGGCTCCTGGCGCGCGCACCTCGGCGATGGAGGTGATGCTGCCGGACAGGCCCGCGTTCCGCTGCGTGAACCCCACCCACCCGTCGTGCCGGAGGCGCGCCAGGCCGCCGGCGTTCGTGCCGACCCAGAGCGTGCGGCCGCCGTGCGCCGCGCCGGCCGCCGCGAGCGCCATCACGTGGTCGTCCGGCAGCGTCGAGCTCGCCTTCGTCAGCGCCGTCCACGTGCCGCCCTGGAGCCGCGCGAGGCCGCCGCCGTAGGTGCCGGCCCAGAGCGTCCGCGCGCCCGTGCCGCTCACCGTCTCGGCGAACGCCCGCACGGGCTGCGAGAGCTCCGGCACGGTCGCCGGGGTGAAGCTCTCCCAGCGCCCGTCCGCGAGCCGGGCGACGCCGCCCCTCGTGCCTGCCCAGAGTACGCGGCTCCCCGCCTCCCCGGAGGTCTCGAGCAGGCTCATGACCACGTTGCTGGGCAGCCCGTCGGCGGTGCTCGCGAAGCGGGCGCAGCCCCGGGCGTCGCAGCGGAAGAGGCCGTCGCCGGTGCCGGCCCAGAGCCCCTGCGCCCGGCCCGGGAGCGTGGCCGCGTGCAGCGAGCGGACATCCGGGTGCTCGAACCCGGGCCCCAGGTCGACCCGCGCCCACCGCTCGCCGTCGAGCCGGTAGAGGCCGTCGATCGTGCCCACCCAGAGCGCGCGCCCTGGGCCCGCGGGCGCCTCGAGGAGCGCCCGGATCGGCCTCTCGCCCGCGAGCCCCTCGGCGGCCCCGAAGCGCGTGAAGCGCCCCTCGGCGTAGCGGATGACCTGGCCGGTCATCATCCCGAACCAGACCGCGCCGTCCCATCCCACGGCGACCGCCTGCACCCAGCTCGATCCGCCGCCGGTCGGCAGGGGGAGGGGCGTGAAGCGGCGCCCATCATAGGAGGCCGCGCCGTTCTGGGTCCCGATCCACAGGCGGCCGCCGGGCTCGAAGGCGATCGCGTTGATGGTGATCTGGGGGATGCCGTCCTCCACGTCGAAGACGCGCATCGCCGGCGCGCCGCGCGCCAGGAGGTCGCCCGCGGCGGGCGCGGGCGCGAGGGCCACGCCGAGCCCGAGCCCGAGCGCGAGGGCGACGCGCAGGCGCCCGCAGGGGAGGGGGGATTGGCCGAGCATGCCGGCCGCACTCTAGACGAGTTCGCGGCGACGGATCTGGCCCCTCGACGCGTCGCCCGAGCTCATCCCTGGTTTCATGGGAAAATGAGAGACTGAGCCACAGAGGCGCAGAGGGCACAGAGGAAGAGAGAGAAGGCTATATATCTCTCTCCTCTGTGCCCTCTGCGCCTCTGTGGCTCGAATTCTTCTCCATCGCGGGGCCGGAGGCGAGCCTGGGAAACGCCGTGCTGGAGATGATCCTGTCGAGGATGACAGGACCGTGACCGGGCGGCTACACGATGGACATACGGCTCGATCCTCGGCCTCCTGCCTCGGCCTCCCGACACCAGAGCACCGGCTGCGCATCGCACGTCGCGGCGAGCGCGAGCGTCGCGTGCGCACGGCTGGCCCGCTCGCCGAGAGGGGCGACCGGCATGGGACCAAAGTCCTATGGACAGGGCTGCATGGGCTGGAGTACAAGCCCGAGGCCGGATCGGCGAGCGGCGAGGCGGGGCACTTTGCACGATCGACAGGGGCTCTCATTGGCTGATCCGACGGACTACCCCGAGCGCCGCCTGGGGCTGCAGCGGGACGACGGGTTTCTCGAGGTCCGCTTCGAGCGGCACGATCGCACGAGGCCGGTGCACGTCGCGCACCGCGCCCCGTGCCGCATGCTCTTCCCGCGGCAGGAGCCGGACGAGCCGCTGCTCGGGGTGTTCATCACGACCTCCGGCGGGACGGCCGGAGGCGATGTCCTCCGCGTCTCCATCGAGGCGTCCCGCGGCGCCACGGCGACCGTGACGAGCCAGGCCGCCGAGAAGATCTATCCGTCGCTCGGCGCCCCGAGCTGCCTCTCGCTGAAGCTCCGCGTGGAGGAGGGCGCCGAGCTCGAGTGGCTGCCCCAGGAGACGATCCTGTTCGACAGCGCCCGTCTCGAGCGGCGCGTCGAGCTCGACGTCGCGCCGGGCGGGAGCCTCCTGGCGCTGGATCTCGTCGTCTTCGGCCGGCTGGCGCGGGGCGAGCGCTTCACGGCCGGCGCGCTGCACGACGTGTGGCGCCTCCGGCGCGGAGGGCGGCTCACGTGGGCGGACGCGCTCGGCCTCTCGGGCGACGTCGCCGCGCAGATCGCGAGTCCCGCGGGCTTCGGGGGCGCCACGGCGGCGGGGCTCTTGCTGCTCGTCGCCGACGACGCGGCGGCGTGGGTCGACGAGGCGCGCGCGCGGCTCTCGCGGGGGTCGTCCCGCGCGGGCGTCACGCTCGTCGGCGGGGCGCTCGTGGCCCGGGCGCTCGGCGCGGAGCCGGCGCACGTGCGGCGCGATCTCGCCGAGCTGGTCTCGTGGCTCAGGGCGGCGCGCTCGGGCCATCCGGCGCGCATGCCGCGTTTCTGGTCGATCTGAGGAGGAGTCGATGAATCTCACCCCGCGAGAGAAGGACAAACTGCTGATCTCCATGGCCGCGATGGTCGCGCGCCGGCGGCTCGAGCGCGGCGTCAAGCTCAATTATCCGGAGGCGATCGCGCTCATCTCCGACTTCGTGATGGAGGGCGCCCGCGACGGCCATTCCGTGGAGGATCTGATGCGCAGGGGCGCGCGGGTGGTCTTCCTGGAAGACGTGATGGAGGGCGTCGCCGAGATGATCCACGACGTCCAGGTCGAGGCGACGTTCCCCGACGGCACGAAGCTCGTCACGGTCCACAACCCGATCGGCCCGCGGCTCGGGGTCACGTCGGCGCCCCAGAACGAGCACGACAAGCCGTAGAGGCGAGGAGGAGGTTCCATGATCCCCGGAGAGATCATCAGCAGAAGAAAAGACCTGATCGTGCTCAACGAAGGGAAGCCGAGCGTGACGGTCACCGTCAAGAACACCGGCGATCGGCCGATCCAGGTGGGCAGCCATTACCACTTCTACGAGGTCAACGGGGCGCTCGAGTTCGACCGCGAGAGGGCGCGCGGCATGCGGCTCGACATCCCGGCCGGCACGGCGAGGCGGTTCGAGCCGGGCCAGACGTACGAGGACGTGCCCCTGGTGGCCTACGGCGGCGCCCGTGTCGTCGTGGGATTTCAGGGGAAGATCAACGGTTCACTCTAGGAGACCCGGGCGATGGCTTCCACGATCACTCCCTTCAACTACGCGAGCCTGTACGGCCCGACGGTCGGCGACAAGGTGAGGCTCGCCGACACCGACCTCTTCATCGAGGTCGAGCACGACCTCACCGCCCTCCACGGCTATGGAGAGGAGGTCTCGTTCGGCGGCGGCAAGGTCATCCGCGACGGCATGGGCCAGTCGCAGAGGACGCGGGCCGAGGGCGCCGTCGACACGGTGATCGTGAACGCGGTCATCCTCGACCACTGGGGCATCGTCAAGGCGGACATCGGCCTCAAGGACGGCCGGATCGCCGCCATCGGCAAGGCCGGCAACCCCGACGTGCAGGACGGCGTGACCATCGTCATCGGCCCCGGCACCGAGGTGATCGCGGGCGCCGGGAAGATCGTCACCGCCGGCGGCATCGACACGCACATCCATTTCATCTGCCCGCAGCTCGTCGAGGAGGCGCTCTGCTCGGGCCTGACCACGATGATCGGCGGCGGCACCGGGCCGGCGGCGGGCACGACCGCGACGACGTGCACGCCCGGCCCCTTCCACCTCCGGCGCATGCTCCAGGCCGCCGAGGCGCTGCCGATCAACATCGGCCTGTTCGGCAAGGGGAACACGAGCCGGCCCGCGGGCCTCATCGAGCAGATCGAGGCTGGCGCCTGCGGGCTGAAGCTCCATGAAGACTGGGGCAGCACGCCCGCGGCCATCGACAACTGCCTCTCCGTGGCCGACGCGTACGACGTCCAGGTGGCGATCCACTCCGACACGCTGAACGAGGGCGGCTTCGTCCAGGATACGATCCGGGCCTTCAAGGGCCGGACGATCCACTCGTTCCACACCGAGGGGGCCGGGGGCGGCCACGCGCCCGACGTCATCGCGCTGGTCGGGGTGCCCAACGTGCTGCCGGCGTCCACGAACCCGACCCGGCCGTTCACCAGGAACACGGTGGCCGAGCACCTCGACATGCTCATGGTCTGTCACCACCTCAAGAAGGACATCCCGGAGGACGTGAAGTTCGCCGAGAGCCGCATCCGGAAGGAGACGATCGCCGCCGAGGACATCCTGCACGACCTCGGCGCCATCTCGATCATGTCGAGCGACAGCCAGGCGATGGGTCGCATCGGCGAGGTCGTCCTGCGGACCTGGCAGACCGCCGACAAGATGAAGCGCCAGCGCGGCAAGCTGCCGGAGGAGAGGCAGAACAACGACAATTTCCGCGCCAAGCGGTATGTCGCGAAGTACACCATCAACCCGGCCATCGCCCAGGGCGTCAGCCGGCACATCGGCTCGGTCGAGGTCGGCAAGCTCGCCGATCTCGTGATCTGGTCGCCGGCCTTCTTCGGGGTCAAGCCGGACATGGTGCTCAAGGGCGGCTCGATCGTCATGGCGCCGATGGGCGATCCAAACGCCGCGATCCCGACGCCGCAGCCCGTGCACTACCGGCCGATGTACGCGGCCTATGGCCGGAGCGCGATCGAGAGCTCGGTCCTGTTCGTCAGCCAGGCGTCGCTCGCGCGCGGGGTCGGGGCGGCCGCGGGGCTGTCGCGCCCGCTCGTCGCGGTGGAGAACACCCGGTCGGGGATCTCGAAGGCGAGCATGATCCACAACAGCGCCACGCCGCGCATCGAGGTCGACCCGGAGCACTACACGGTGAAGGCCGACGGCGAGCTGCTCACCTGCGAGCCGGCGGAGGTGGTCCCCATGGCCCAGCGTTACTTCCTGTTCTGACATGCGACGCGCCATCCAGGTCATCCCCCGCGGCAGCACGCCCGAGATCTCCGCCGAGGCGCGCGTGACGCTCGCCTACGACGACCGGCACCGCCGGCGGATCCGGCTCGCGACCGACGAGGGGTGGGAATTCCTGCTCGACCTGCCGGAGGCGACCGTGCTCGGCGACGGGGACGGCCTTCGCCTCGAGGACGGCGGCTGGCTCCTGGTCCGCGCGGCGGACGAGGAGCTCGTCGCGGTCACGTGCCGCGAGGCGGCGGATCTGCCGCGCATCGCCTGGCACATCGGCAACCGTCATATCCCGGCCGCCTTCGACGGCGCGCGGATCCTCATCCGGTACGATCACGTGATCGTCGACATGGTCCGGGGGCTCGGCGCCGAGGCGACGCCGCTCCGCGCGCCGTTCACGCCGGAGCGCGGCGCGTACGACCAGAAGGCGCCCCACGGGCATGGACACTCGCATGCTCACGATCATGGGCATTCCCACGATCATGGGCATTCCCACGATCATGGACACTCCCACGATCATGGGCACTCCCACGAGCACTCCCACACTCACGGCCACGGTCATCCCCACGGCCATGGGCACGGTCACGAGGACCGACACGGGTGACCTCCGTGGGCGATGACGCGCTCTATCGCCTGATGAGCTGGATGTCGCCGGCCTATCCGGTCGGCGGCTTCAGCTACAGCCACGGCCTGGAGTGGGCGGTGGAGGCAGGCCTGGTGGGCACGGCGGAGCAGCTCCGGGTCTGGGTCGCGGCGATCCTCGGCGACGGCTCGGGCCGGGTCGACGCGGCCCTCCTCGCGGCCGCTTACCGCGCGGAGCACGACCGGGAGCTCGACGAGGTGGCCGAGCTCGGGGCGGCGCTCCGGGGCACCCGCGAGCTCGCGCTGGAGAGCGCGCAGCAGGGGGCCGCGTTCCTCACCATCACGCGCGCCGCCTGGCCGCACCCGCGCCTCGACGCGTTCGCGGAGCGCCACGCCGGCGAGGCCCCGTTCCCGGTCGCGGTCGGGCTCGCCGCGGCCGCGCACGGCGTCCCGCTCGATCCGACGCTGACGGCGTACCTGCACGCCTTCGGCTCCAGCCTTGTCTCGGCGGGCATCCGCCTGGTCCCGCTCGGCCAGACGGACGGCCAGCGCGTCGTGGCGGCGCTCCAGCCGGTCATCGTCGCCGCCGCCCGGCGCGCCCGCGACACGCCGCTCGATCGCATCGGCGCCGCGACGCCGGGGGTCGATCTCTCGTCGATGCACCACGAAACCCAACACACGAGGTTGTTTCGATCATGACAGCAAGCACCCACGGTCCCCTCCGCGTCGGTATCGGAGGGCCGGTCGGCTCCGGCAAGACGGCGCTCGTCGATCGCCTCTGCAAGCGCATGCGCGACGAGTGGCGCGTCGCCGTGGTCACCAACGACATCTACACGAAGGAAGACGCCGAGTTCCTGACCCGCTCGGGCGCGCTCAGCCCCGAGCGCATCGTCGGCGTCGAGACCGGCGGCTGCCCCCACACGGCGATCCGCGAGGACGCCTCGATCAACCTGGCGGCCGTGCGGGAGATCGCGCAGCGCCTCGCCCCGCTCGATCTCGTGTTCGTCGAGTCGGGCGGGGACAACCTGGCCGCGACCTTCTCGCCGGAGCTCGCCGATCTGACCCTCTATGTCATCGACGTGTCGGCCGGCGACAAGATCCCGCGCAAGGGCGGCCCCGGGATCACCCGGTCGGACCTGCTCATCATCAACAAGATCGATCTCGCGCCCATGGTCGGCGCGAGCCTCGAGGTGATGGACCGGGACGCCCGGAAGATGCGGGGAGACAGGCCGTTCCTCTTCACCAACCTGAAGGAGAACAAGGGGGTCGAGGAGATCGCCGCCTTCATCGTCAAGAAGGGCGGCCTCGATCCCAAGAGCCTCGGCTCGGCGGGCGGCTGAAGGGCGAGCGAGACATCAACCGCCAAGGCGCCAAGGACGCCAAGATAGGATTTTCTCCTTGGCGTCCTTGGCGGTTCGAGGTCCGCGACGTCCTTCACCCCGATCTCGTGAACGTCGCGCTGGACCAGCACCGAGCGCAGCTCGGGAGCGCGTCGGCGAGGGCCGGCGAGCCCCCTACCGCGACCCGCCCCTCGAGCCAGCGCCCGCCGCGAGCGCCGCCTCGAGCTTCGGGTACTGCGCGATGAGCACGTCCAATCGCACCTTCCTGAAGTCGTACGCGACCTCGATCGTCTCGCCGAGCTTCAGGGTCTTGTCCCGCAGGAGCAACCCCCCCGTCTCGTGCTTGGGCCACGCCACGTCGCCCTCCGGCGTAGCGGTGTTCGCGAAGGAGAACCAGTACTTGCTCACCTTCTCGGACATCGCCCGATCGGCCGCGGTGAACCTGGGCTTGATGCCCCCGAACGGGAACATCATCTCGCCGCCGTGCGGGACGCCGTGGGGCTGGTCTTGGCGGTCCCCCTCGGGCACGTAGCTGAAGTAGTACCAGCGCGTGTCGGCCGCCTTCGAGTGCTTGTCCGCGAGCCACCTGGCCTGCGCGGTGAACAGCATGTCGCGCAGCACCAGGCCGGCGAAGCGGCTCGGGTCCTTGAGGTCCTCCTCGGTCACCTCAGGGTCGCTGCGGTAAAGACCCTTGAGCTGTTCCAGCGCGTTCTCGGCGTCCTCCCCTCCCGCGTCGATGATCTTCTGCATGATTTCCGCCGGATCCATGTCGAACGCCTCGAGGACGCTCGCCTCGTCGCTGTTGGTGCCGATGATGAGCGGCTTTTTCGCCTGCTCCCCGGCCTCGAAGGTGGCCCTGAGCCCCGTCGGCAGCACCGTGTCTCCGCGCACCGGGCTCGGCCCCAGGAACGGCACCTGGCCGAGCGGGTTCTCCGGGGTCGGCATGAGCTTCTCGGTGAACTTCTCGGCCGGCACCGCCCGCAGCTCCTCGGCCGTGGCGTTGGCGCCGCTCAGCCCGAACAGCCCCGATGCGACCTTCACGCCGAGCTCGGACGCCTTCACTCGGGTCTGCTCCGGGATCGCGTAAGGGCTCTGCGCGATGCCCTTGTGGAACAGGGCCGGGCTCCTGTCCCGCGAGAGCGGGGAGGCGAACAGGGCGAGGACGCTCTCGGCCCCCGCCGACTGGCCGAAGATCGTCACGTTGCCAGGGTCGCCGCCGAACGCCGCGATGTTGCGCTGCACCCACTCCAGCGCGGCGATCTGATCGAGCAGGCCGAAGTTGACCGGCCCGAGCTCCCTGTCCAGGCCCGGATGGGCGAAGAACCCGAGGAGGCCCACGCGGTAGTTGATGGTCACCACCACCGCGCCCTTCCTGGCCAGCGGACCCCCGCCGTAGATCTTGTCGCTGCCGACGCCGATCTTGAAGGCGCCGCCGTGGATCCACACCATGACGGGCTTGAGCGCGCCGGGGTCCACGCCGCTCGTCCATACGTTCAGGTAAAGGCAATCCTCGCTCTGCGGACCCACGCTGCCCGCGCCATCCATCGAGGGATAGGTGGGCTGGAGGCAGGCCTTGCCGAACGTGTCGGCCTTGCGGGTCTCCTTCCAGGGCTCGACCGGCTGGGGCTCCTTCCAGCGCAGGTCGCCCACGGGCGGCCTGGCGTACGGGATGCCCTTGAACACGAGGATCTCGCTCTCGACGACGCCCTGGACCGGGCCCTCTACCGTGTTGATGATCGGCGTGCTGTTGCTCGTCATGGACTCGTCTCCTTGAATTCGATGGTTGCTCGTCTGGCGCGCCGAGGCGCGCTCCCGTGAACGCTGGGGAAATGGACCGCGCGCCGCGGCCCGGCGGAGCGCACGTCCCGGGCGGCAGCGCGCTCAAGGGCGCGATCGCTGCATGGGAAGCGATGCCTCCGCGCACCGTCGCGCGGCCCGGTGGGATCTAGTCCCGGGAGCTGGGATCGCGCCATGGGACCTTGGTCCCATGGGCGCGTCGCAGGCAGACGATGTGAGGTGTCGTGAAGGGCTGGCTCACGAGGAGCTACGAGAGCGCGAAGCCGGCGCTGAGCGTCCTGGCTGGGGAATGGGGCAGGAAACGCGCGCCGCGACTGCGGCCGCGCGGATCAGGAGTCCTGCACGACGACGCGGTTCATGCGGATCGGGGTCACGGGCCGATCGCTCCCGTCGGTGGGCGACTTCTCGATCTTGTGCACGACGTCCATGCCCTCGATCACGCGGCCGAACACGGGGTGCTTCGAGGGGCCGGGCGTGAACCAGTCGAGGTAGGCGTTGTGGACCGTGTTGATGAAGAACTGGCACGAGCCGCTGTTGGGGGCGCCCGTGTTGGCCATGGAGAGCGTGCCGGGCTCGTTCGAGAGCTTGGCGCCCGCCGGGTGCTCGTCCTTGACGCAGCCGTCGGGCCCGTCGCCCGTGCCCGCCAGCCGGCTCTTCGGATCGCGGCTGTGCGGGCAGCCGAACTGGAGCATGAAGCCGTCGATGACGCGGTGGAAGTGCAGCCCGTCGTAAAACCCGCTCTTCGCGAGCTTGAGGAAGTTTCCGGCGGTGACGGGCATCTTGTCGAGGTAGAGCTCGATCTTGATGTTGCCCAGGGAGGTCTCGAGGAGTGCGGTCGGATTGGCCATGGGCGAGAGGGTAGGTGAAGGCGTGGGGGGGCCGCAAGCGCGGGAAGC
This sequence comes from Sorangium sp. So ce836, assembly GCF_028553905.1. Lineage (NCBI taxonomy): Bacteria > Pseudomonadati > Myxococcota > Polyangiales > Polyangiaceae > Sorangium > Sorangium sp. So ce836. The sequence continues at coordinate 3,883,543 of NZ_CP102233.1, forward strand.
GCGGCGCGCCCTGCCCCGGGGGTTCGCCGAGGTCGGTATGAGCTGCTCTGCCGGCTCCGTCCGCGGCGCCTCGGCCGCGGCGTTCTGCCGCTCGGCCCGAGCGGCCTCGAGGCGGCCTCGACGCCGAGCCCGGCCTGCGCCCGGCGCGGCCTCCCGCGGGCCGCCCCGGGCGCTCACCGGGGGCTGGCCGTCGGCGCCTCCGGCTCGACGTCGGCGAACCGCTCCTCCAGCCACCTCGTCAGGCTCGGGAGGTCCGTGTCCATCAGGCCGAAGTGGAAGCCGAGCTCGACCGGATCGTGCGTCGCGGAGACCTCTTCGTACTCCTTGTAGGTCACGTTGACGGGGCCGTTCAGCGCGGCGAGCTGGTGGTGGAGCGTCCTCGTGAAGTCCGCCCGGATGCGTTGATCCTTCGCGGCCTGGGAGATCCGGATCGGGGCGAGGATCCGGAGGGCGGGATTCATGAGCTCGAGCTGGTCGAAGAACGCCTTCTTGCTGGGGTTCGGCTCCGGGCGCAGCTGCTCGTTCCCCTTGAGCCCGCCCCACGAGTCCTCCTTGGCCAGCTCGACGCGCGCCCGCTCGTGGATGTGGGGCCACACGCTGTAGGCTTTTACGGTGAGGAGCTCCTCCGGGTCGATGTTCGGGTTGCCGGCGATGGCGGGTGTGTTGGTGCGATGTGGGACGCCCCTGATGTCGTGAAGAGTGTTGAGGGATGCCCCCCGCGATTGACAAAGATATGCCGTCATCAGATTCGAGCCGGGACGCGTCATACGACGGTCGCGTACTCTGGAAGCGCGGCGTACTGCCGTCCGCAGAGGGGGCATCGTGGAGCTCGTTCTCATCGTTCTGTTCGTGGTCGCGCTCGCGACCGCGGCGTTCTTCGCGTCCAAGGAGCACAAGACGAGCGGCTCGCTCAGGCAAGCGGCGGGCTCGCTCCGTCAAATGGAGAGCTCCCTCCAGCAGGTGAACGGCGAGCTGAAGCGGGCGCTCGACACGAACGGAGGTCTTTGCCAGCACGTCGCGAGCCTGCAGGAGCAACTCCAGCGTCTGAGCCGCTACCAGACGATCGTCGACGCCGAAGCCGCCGCCGCGGGGATACGAGCGCAGACGGAGACGTGGGCAGCGCAGCTCAGAGCGCATGCGCAGGCCGCCGCGACGGAGGTCGCCGCCGGCGCCCGACGGGAGGCCGATCGCCTCCTCGCCGACGCGCGCGCTACGCACGCGCAGGCACACACCGCGGCCGACGCCTTGAAGGCGCAGGTCTCGGCGGAGGCGCAGGCCGCCCAGGCGGCGGCGCGCGCCTCCGTTGTCGACGCCGAAGCCGCCGCCGCGGGGATACGAGCGCAGACCGAGACGTGGGCAGCGCAGCTCAGAGCGCACGCGCAGGCCGCCGCGACGGAGCTCGCCGCCGGCGCCCGACGGGAGGCCGATCGCCTCCTCGCCGACGCGCGCGCTACGCACGCGCAAGCACAAACCGCGGCCGACGCCTTGAAGGCGCAGGTCTCGGCGGAGGCGCAGGCCGCCCAGGCGGCGGCGCGCGCCTCCGTTCAAGCGACGCTGGCCCAGGCTTCTGCCGACGCGGCGCGCGTCGTGGACAGCGCGAACCGGCGCGCCGAGGAGATCGCCGGCGCTGCGCTCACCGCGCAACGGGAAGCGAAGCGCCTCGAGCAGACCGCGCAGGCGATGAAGAACGTGATCGAGGGCTACGGCGATCGCTACGTCATGCCGACGGCGGGTCTCCTGGACGAGCTCGCCGAGGAGTTCGGTTTCGCCGAGGCAGGACAGCGCCTCAAGGCGGCCCGCGGCAAGTGCCGCGACATGATCAGCGACGGCCTGGCGGCGACGTGCGAGTACGCGGAGGCGAACCGGCGCACGACCGCCATCGCCTTCGTGCTCGACGCATTCAACGGCAAGGTGGACACGATCCTCGCCGACGTTCGGCACGACAACTTCGGGACCTTGCAGCAGAAGATCCGGGACGCGTTCATGCTGGTGAACCAGGGCGGGCGCGCCTTCCGCGAGGCGCGGATCCTGCCCGAGTACCTCGACGCTCGGCTCGAGGAGCTCCGATGGGCCGTGGTCGCGCAGGAGCTGAAGGTAAAGGAGCGCGAGGAGCAGCGGCAGATCAAGGAGCGTATCCGCGAGGAGGAGAGGGCGCAGCGCGAGTTCGAGAAGGCGAAGAAGGAGGCCGAGAAGGAGGAGGAGACGATCCGGAAGGCGATGGAAAAGGCGCGTCGGGACGTGGAGAAGGCGAACGACGATGAGCGCGCCAGGTACGAGCAGAAGCTCCTCGAGCTCTCCGAACGGCTCCGCGCGGCGGAGGAGAAGAACCAGCGCGCCATCTCGATGGCGCAGCAGACGAAGGCCGGGCACGTCTACATCATCTCGAATGTCGGTTCGTTCGGAGAGCACGTCTACAAGATCGGCATGACGCGGCGGCTCGAGCCCCTGGACCGGGTCCGTGAGCTGGGCGACGCGAGCGTGCCGTTCGAGTTCGACGTGCACGCGATGATCTCGAGCCAGGATGCTCCGTCCCTCGAGCGCGTGCTTCACCAGCGGTTCGTCCGGAACCAGGTGAACAAGGTGAACCCCCGCAAGGAGTTCTTCCGTGTGCCGCTCCACGACATCCGCCAGGAGATCGAGCGGATGTCGTTGGAGGTGACGTGGACGCTGGCGGCCGAGGCGCGGGAGTTTCGAGAGACGCAGGCCATCGAGCGCGCAATGGCGAGCAAGACCTTCGACGAAGCCGCCTGGCTGGAGGCGCAGGCGAAGGCCGAAGCCGCGCCGACGTTCGAGCGCGATCTCGCCGAGGCCACCGCCTGATACGACGCCCTCAAGCCGGCAGCAGAGCGGCGCCCTTCCGAGGCGGGCGCATCCGGGCGACCGTTCGAGCCGCCCCGGCGATGCTGCTCCGCACGGTATGACCGGGGACGCTATACTCCCCCCATGCAACCCGCCGTGCACGCGCGTCGTCTCCGTCACGTTCGCGCGCCCTCGCCGCTCCACTTCCCGGAAGAGGCCCTCGTGCCGGAGACCAAGCGCCACCTCGATCTGAGGACCCTGCTCTACCTCGTGCTCAAGACCTTCGCCGATCGAGCGGCGATCGGCTCCGACCAGTTCGTCTACTGGTCCGCGTCGGATCCGAGCCGGTGTCTCGCGCCGGACGCGTTCGTCCGGCTCGGCACCCCGGACACGCCGTTCGGCTCCTGGAAGACGTGGGAGCGCGGTGCGCCCGAGCTCGCCGTCGAGATCGTGAGCGAGCACGACGCGGATCCGCAGACCTGGGCGGAGAAGCTCGGCAAGTACCACGAGCTCGGCGTGCTGGAGCTCGTCGCGTTCGATCCCGAGGCCGCGCCCGGGGAGCGGCTGCGGGTCTGGGATCGCATCGATGGCGATCTGGTCGAGCGGGTCGTCGAGGGGGAGCGCAGCCCGTGCACGGTGCTCGATCTGCACTGGGTCGTCGTTCCGGCCGCAGGGCAGCCGGCCGCGCTTCGGCTCGCCCGCACCCCCGACGGTGCGGAGCTCGTCCTCACCCCCGAGGAGGCCGCGCGCGGGCGCGCAGAGGCCGAGCGCCGGCGCGCAGAGGCCGAGCGCCGGCGCGCAGAGGCCGAGCGCCGGCGCGCGGAGGCCGAGCAGGCCGCCCGCGCGTCCGCGGAGCGGCGCATCGCCGAGCTCGAGGCCGAGCTGCGCCGGCGCGGCGGCTGACCGCGCGGGCCGTCCGACCCACACCCTCGCCGCCTCGTCGAGCCGCGCCGCGCAGGGCGCCGGGGCACGCTGCGATTCGCCGGTTCTCGACCTGCAAAGTGCGCCGCCCGGGCATCACCGCGGCGGCGGCCGTGCAGCCCTATGCCTGGCAGCAGAACGTCGACGGATCGGCCGGCAGCAGCTCGCCGACCGGCTCGCCGCCGCTCGGGGCGCAGCCGCCGGGATCGACGGCCACGAGCTCGGCCGACTTGCTGCCGAGGGCGACGCCGGGCGGCGTGACGACGCAGAACGACGCCATCGAGCTGACGAGGCTGGACGCGACCTGGTCCGCGCACGCGCCGCCGCTGTAGACCGAGGCCATGATCGTGCACGACGCGCCCTCGAGCTCCCCGCAGCCGCACTCGGAGCAGCCGCGGGTGTCGTCGGCGCCGCCGTAGAAGACGTGCCGGTCCAGGTAGGGCTCCTCGCACGTCACGTCGCCCTCGTGGAAGACGCAGGTCAGGAAGCCGCCGGGCGGCGGAACGCCGGGCTGCTCCGGCGAGGGCATGCCCGGCGCCTGGTCCGGCGGGCCGAACCAGCCGAGCGGCGCCGGCGGGATGCAATCGCCGGCGCAGGCCTGCTCCTCGCCGCCGCCGGCACCGCCTCCGCCGCCGGCACCGCCACCCCCGGCGTCGCCTGCATCCCCGGCATCTCCGGGCCCGCCTCGGGGTAGGGGCAGCCCGGGTAGCCGTATTCGATGGGGTAGCAAGCCAGCGTGGCCGCCGTGACGGCCAGCGCGCCCGCGGCGCCCAGTAGCCCGTGCCCCACGCCGAAAGGGATCAACCCAAGCAACAACCTGGCGACGAACCCTCCCTCAAACTGAACATAGGAGTTCTGCGATCAGTCGTCATGTTTCTCCGCCTGCGCATCGTCACTGCGCCGTCGGATCTAATCTTGTTCTGGTCCATGCGAGCCCTACTGAGCTGCGCTCCGCCTCCCAGTTGTTTGGCAGATTGAGCACGTCGCGCAATGAAGGGTCAGCGTCAAGAATGTGATTCATCCCGACCACCCGTGGAATCGCATCCGAGCCATGAGAATCGCCACACAAGAACTGCCACGCGCCGTCTTCGTGTGCCACCAGCAGCACAGGGCGGCTCCCCTCGAATACGTGGTCACAAACGTATGCTGCAAATTCGCGATCGCTCATCGGCGTCTCCACTCCTCGGGCGTCTGTGCTCCCTTCGATCGGTTGCACGTGCGGCATGTGGGATCCAAATTCTTGTCCATCGTTGGACCTCCACGCGAATACGGAATGCGATGATCTGCCTCGTAGGTATTGGGTTCCCCAGGTTTTGTCGTTAGCTCAGTGCCGCAGTGTTCGCACCGTGGCACACCATCCGCGTCTCGGGCACGTTCAAGACCTCGTTCGCGCTGTTCGGGTGAGAACCTCCGCGGTCCTCGCTCCGTTGCAGTGGGCGCCGTCCCCTGCGGACCCTTGCTCCCCGACCCTTGCGACATCAGCGCCTGCGATAACCCCTGGATCCCCGCTGCGATGTTCCCGACTCCACCGACGACGAGCCCGGTCGACACCGCGATCGCAGGCACACCGATCGCCGCGCCGATTCCGGTGGCGCTCGTGATGCCCCCGAAGACCTCCCCCGTCAAGCCTCCGATCGTGAGGGCGAGCCCACCCACGATCTGCCCAACAGCCAGGCCCATCCTGGCTTGCGGCGTCCCAGGGGCCAGCACGCCTGCGGCGTCCAGCAGCTCATGACCCACGCCGGCGAAAGGAACCGCCCCCAGCAGCAACCCGGCGACGAACCCTCCCTCGATCTGGACATAGGGATTCTGCGACCAGTCGATCGGCGCCGTGGTCACCGGCTGCGGCACATACCCGGACGCGCTACCGGTCGTGCTGACGTCGATGGGCGGCATGGCGCCGCCCGTCTCGGCAGCCACGATATTACTATCGGCGTCGGCGCGCGCTTCGTGCTCTGAGGACGGGACGACACTCAGCTTGAGTCCGATCGGCGCCAGGTCGAGCACTTGCCAAGTGAACTCCGCGCCGGCCGGCAGCGGTGAGCGAGCCCCGGCCTCCGGGAGCGCTTCCTGAAAGCCGCCCGGATCGACGTATGCGAGCGGGTTGTTCAGCACGTAGCTGTATGGATTCCAGCTCTGCCCGAAGGACGGCATCGAAACGATCGGGTCCGTGGTCAAGAACCGCCCGATCTTGGGATCGTAGAGCCTGCCCTTCATGTTCACGAGCCCGAGCTCGTCGTCGCTCTCGTGCCCGGTGAACCCCTGCGTCGTCTCGCTGGAGAACGACGCCGGCGCGGGCTCTCCCCACACGGGGTTCCTGCGCTGGCCGAACGGGTCGTAGCTCCGCCGCTCGATCACGTCGCCGTCCTCGTCCGTGAGCGCGTCGACCGAGCCGAGGTGATCGACATGCACGTACCGCGTGCCGGCGTCCGAGCCTCCTCGCGTCACAATCACCACCACGCGCTCCGGCGAGCGGACGTGGTACCGGTGCTCCACGGTGCCCGATGCCGCCTTGGTGATCCGCTCGTACAGATCGTCGAAGTAGAGCGTCTCCTGCTCCGGGGTGGTCTTGCGGATCCGCTGCTGGTCGCCGTCGTAGCCGAACGTGACGGTGCTCGCGCCCTGCGTGATGCGCTCCGGCAAGTCGAACGGCGTATAACGCACGGTCGTGCCGCCGGGCCGCGCGATCTGATTGCCGACGGCGTCGTAAGAGAAGCTGTCCGTGCCCGCGCCGGTGACCGCGTGCGGGTGCAGCGGGTCATCGTACGAGAGCGTTCCGACGTCCGACTTGAAGGTGAGATTGCCGTTCGTGTCGTGGCCGTACCGGAGCGCGCAGGGCGCCGACGCGCTCTCGACGTCGCCGAAGTACGCGCAGGTCAGCCGCTGGAGCGGGTCGTAACGGAAGCGCTCCGTTCTTTTCTCGGGCTGGAGCGCGTCTGTGCGGCGCGTGAAATTAAGGAGATCGTCATATCCGTAGTCCAGGTCTTGCACGTTGGCCGCGCCGCTCTGCGTCGCCACGTGCCTCAAGCGCTGCTTGTCGACGAAGTAGCTCCGCTCCGTGACGACGCCGTTGCCGAACACCTCCTCCCGGACGCGCCCCGCGTCGTCCACCTCCGTCAGTCGCCAGTAGGCGGAGCCCGTTCCGCGGTCGCGCACGGCGATCACGTGGCCATGCGCGTCGTGGTCGTAGACCACGACGAACGGCGCCGCGCCGGCCGGCGCCGGATACGTGACCGCCTCGACGCGGCCGAGCTCGTCGTAGCCCAGCCTGGCCTCCAGGGGAGCGCGCTCGCCGTCGATGCGGAGTGAGATCGTGTCGAGCTGGCCGCGATCGGTGTACCCGTACGTCTTCTCCGCGTCAGGGCTCGCGAGCGCGTGGAGCTTTCCGATCCCGTGCGCCGCGGTGTCCCAGGTCCACGTGGTCGTCACGCGCTCGGCGCCCTCCTCGGCGCCCTCTTGGTCCACGCGCGTGCGCGGTCGCCCGAGCGCGTCGTACGCCCACGCGGTTTCTCGCCCGAGCGCATCGGCCGATGAGATCAGCTCGCCGAAGCCGTCATGGATCGAGACCGTGGTGCCCCGATCGGGGTCGTCGAGCTGCCGGACGCGGCCGAACGCGTCGCGCGTCGTGCGCGTCACCGCATCGCCTGGATCGGTGACCGTGAGCAGCATGCCGAACGGGCCGTAACTGTAGCGGGTGATCCCGTCGGCTGCGTCGGTGATCGACTCGGTTCGCCCCAGCGGATCCTGCTCGGTCACGGTCACGTGATCGAGCGGGTCGGTGACGCGCACGCGCCAGCCATCGTACTCGGTCGTCGTGACCGCATTCCACGGCGTTGTATGCCGCACCTCGCGGCCTACCGCGTCGTACTCGAAGCGATCGTACAGCCTCTCGCGCTCGGGGGTATCTTCGCGGACCGGCACCGAGCGCCGCGCGATGTGCTCTCCCAGCGCGTCGTAGCCAATCTCGTGCATGATGCGCTTCGCACCGCTCGCCCCCTGCGCCGGCTCCGGCTCGGGCCCGTACCACCACCACCGGATCGGGCGGCTGAGGCCATCGAGCTCGATCGTATCGTCGGCCCCGCCGGTCGTCGTGCGCCGCTGCCTCACCCGCCACGCGTCCTGCGCCGGGCCGCCGTCCTTGGTGCGGGAGAGCGTGACCGTCGTCGTGCCATCCGGGCGGGTCTCGACGCCGAGGCGCCCGAAGCCGTCGTACGCCCACGTCGTCACGAGCTGATTCGGATCGACCCTCTTGAGGAGCACGCCGAGCGCGCCGTCGAACTCCACGAGGGTCGTATGCTCGGCCGCGTTCACGTATTTCTCGGGGAACATGCCCTCCTCGTCGAAGTCCGTGCTGGAGGTCCGCTGGTGCCCGAAGGCGTCCTCCGCCGTGACGCCGGTGATGTTCCCGAAGCCGTCCCGCGCATAGGCGATCGTCAGCTTCGTGTCCGGCAGGCCGTCGTCGCTCTCGGTGGACTCGGTCTCCACCTCGCCGTAGATCGTGGTCGTTCGCGTGAGGGTCCGGCACTGCGACATTCCCGCCGCCGCGCTGCACTCCTTCTGCGTCTCGAGCTGGCCGAGGACCCAGCGCTCGGTGTCGTTCTTGAACGTCCGCGTGACCTTGAACGTCAGGTCGACGCCGCTCGTCGAGACCTCCTCGGCGCGCACATTGCCGAACGTGTCGAAGTCCGTCACCGTCGACACCGAGTCCTGCAGCAGCGTCGCGCCGTCGCCTCCGGCCTCGACTTCCCGCACGTACGCCTCGATGGTCGGCGTCGCGCCGTTCGGGGGTGGATAGATCCCTTGCGCTCGCCTCACGCGGCGCTCGGTGGGTAGCGTGAAGTACGTCGCGCCGTCGTTCGTCGGAACGAGCGTCCGCGTCACGTCGACGAACGAGAGCTCGATCTGCTCCGGCCTGGGCTGGCTCGCCAGCCCAGGAGCCCAGCGCCATGTCCGCTGGACGCTGCCCGCGAAGGGAAAGACCTGGAGATCGTCGTCAAAGGTGGCGTGATCGTACACGTCGAGCGTCGCGGCGCCCGTATCCAGGTCGGTGACGATCCGCTCGCCGAAGCCGAGAAATCCACGGCCCAGCCGGTGGTAGCGCCCGTTGCGGTAGCTGACCTCGAAGCGCCGCGGTCGGTCCGTCCCGTTGTTGACGGCGTACGCGCTGACCACCCGCCGAGGCCCAACCACGCAGCGCCGCGGATAGCCGCAGTCGTCCGCCGCGCCGGAACGCGCGACGTACAGCGGGCCTTCCCGCGCCGGATCCGCCGCTCCGTCGCCCGTTGCCACCGACGCGTCGGTCAGATGCCCGTACGAGATGCTCACATTGGGCACGAAGTCCGGCTCGGCCGGGTCGTGCGCGTTCATCCCGTCGGAGACCGCGACCAGGAGGTCCTGATCGGCCGAGAGGTTCTGGAAGACGTTGAACACGCCGCCGAGCGACAGGATCACGTCCTGGGCCCCATCCCCGTCGACGTCGCCGGTGCGCGCCCCGCGCGGATCGGCCAGGGTGACCGCGTCGCCGAGGCTGGCCTCGAACGGCAGCCCCGGGTCGACCAGCCTGAAGGGCGGCCCAGCGCGGTCGCCGGTCGCCAGCAGGACGGCCCAGGACGGGAGCGCGTCGGAGCCGCCCAGCAGCATGCCTGGTGGAACCGGCATGAGGAGATCCTGCAGCCCGTCACCATTGAAGTCGAGCGGCGCGGCGAACCGGAAGAACGCGTCCTGATCGGGAAGACCGAACAGATCGCCGAAGCTGAACGCGTCCACGGTCCGGAACGGCGAGGCCACGAAGGTCGGCCCCGTGTTGAAGTAGGTATAGAGCTGGTGATCACCCGGGCCGGATTCGACGGCATCGGGCAGCCCATCGCCGTTCACGTCGAGAAAGACGACGCGGCCCCCGGGCCACACGACGGGCAGCTCGGTGTCGCTCACCTCCCAGCGCCTCTCGCCCCGGCGCATGATCGCGTCGTAGCTCGATCCGACGACGACCGTCCCGTCGCCGAACCGCCGCAGGGCCGGCACGACGAGATCGATCTTGCCGTCGGCGTCGATGTCGAGCGCATGGAGTTCCGTATCGCAGGGATAGCCGGTGAGCAGCTCGATCGATTCGCCCGCGGGGTCGAAGCCCGCGGGCGTCGCGCCGCGCGCAGGGCGCCAGGGGTGGACGGCCCACACGGCAGCGAGCGGGAGCGGTGCCTGTCCCTCGCGGGCGTGGTCCTCGCACTGGATCAGATCCGGCACGCCATCGCCGTCCAGATCGGCGAGGTGCATCGACGCGCCGGGGCTGCTCAAGCTCGGCGGCGCGGGCGTGCCCCCGAGCGGGAAGGGCCTGCGGATGCCCGTGTCATGGAGCGCGAAGGTCCAATCCGGTCGGGACAGGAGCACATGCCACGTGACCTCGGTGCCATAGACGTCGTGGAGCAGGATGTCCATCCGCCCATCGTCGTCGTAGTCCAGGACCGTCCCGAGCTCGGGCTGAAGAAGGGCCGGATCGGAGGGTCCCACCGGATCGGCGACCGTGGGCCACTCTTCGAGGAAGGCGAGTTCCGCCGGTGCGAGAAAGGACGGCGAGGCGCGCGTCCCGACGTTTCGCGCCACCCGCCACGCGGTGATCGGATTCCTCGGTGTGCTGAGCCCCGCGACCATGTCCGGGATCACGAGGTCGTCGCGCCCGTCGGCGTCGATGTCGAACACCATCGGGCTCGCCCTCTCGGAGACCGGCTCGTCGATCTCCGTCGTCACCCGCTTGAATCCGGGCTTCGCGTGGCTGTACTGAAAACGTGTGGGAGGCTTGCAGACCCTGTCGCTCGCGCACTCTTCGACCTCGGTCAGGAGGGTACGGCTCGTCGTCGGGCTGAGCTCATAGCGGAATCCGTAGCTCCGGACCAGCGCGTCGCCGGGACCGAGCATCTGGATCTCTTCGAGGCGAAGCGAGCGCTGGAGCGCCATGCCGCCCGAGTACCCGGTGCGAATGGCGGCCGGATCCTTCGTCGCGTACACGAAACGCACCGCACGCGAAGGCTCGAGCGACGGTGTTCCCTCGAAAGCCGTGTAGCGGATCTCGTCGACCGCGTACTCGGCAGCATGGCCGTCCTCCGCCTCAGCGAGGCAGTACGCATACGTCATGGCGTTGCCGCGGCCGTCGCGGGCCTTGTTCGCGAGCCAGGCGCGCGGGACGCCGCCCCGCGCGAGCGGCTTGCTGCCCTCGGTGCGCCCGTACTCGACGACGCGGCCGGTGGGCAGGGTTGCCTCGAAGAAGAGCGCCTCGGCAGGCGCACCACCTTCCGGAGGGTAGTGCCCAACCACCTTGACGAAGGACTCCGGGAACGTCCGGTACTCGATGGTTCCCGGCCCCTCTCCCACGGGGACGAGGCGCTGGCCGTCGAGGCAGAGCGCGTCGTCGCCGTCGTACCGCACGCCGCGGATTTCCCGGTCTTGCGCGAGGCTCTTCGGACATCGCGTGATCGCGGACAGCCCGGCGATCGAGAAGCCGGCGCCGAGCACACCGTCGCCGCCGTCGCTGCGATAGACGAGCTCGATCCGAGGACCCATGCCCGCGCGCGGCGGAGGGGAGGCCAGATCCATGGTGTACACGGCCTCCCCGGTGCTCGTGATGGAGAACGTCCCCGGGATGGTGCCGGCGGCGACGGTCTCGACTTCCGGCGCGGGGCGAGCCGCGGCAGGGCTGCGTGCGCTCTGGGTCCGACAGGCGACGAGGCCAGGCGGCTCCAGGGGCGGGTCGCCGGAGATGCACTGGCACCCGCTCTGCGCGAGCACGCAGGCGAGAAACATCAAGAGCGGGGTGAGGGCCCGCAGCACATACCGCAGAACGAGCGCCATTGCAGCCTCCGTCGCACCGAGGAGGCCATGGCGCCGCGACCCGAGTCAAGCGATGACTTGAGCCGGTACCCCTTCCCTATGCTGAGCTCTAGGCATTCATCAGGGTGTCTGTGCTCGGTTGACGTCCATGCGCAACAGGCATTGCGCTGTGCCGAAAACGCTTTCGGCCGTCCGCGCTGGAGGCGCAGCAAGGCCCGATCGATCGGACGCTGCATCAATATCATCGCCCGCCCATCGCCCTGGGTGTGGCCCTGGCGGCGCTCAGCGGGGGCGACCATGCCATCACTAGGACCATGATGCAGCGCTCGATGAGCTTCCTCCTGCGACCGCCGCCGGCCCAGCCGGCGCCTCGTCCGGCGGCGCCGTCGTGGTGTCGGTGGACGACGTCGCGCGGCCCGTACGCCCCTTGTAGAGCGACGGGGCGATCGCGTCCGCGTCCTCCTCGTCCCAGCGCAGGTAGGCGACGGCGCGGCGGATCTGGTCGTAGGCATGGACGAGCAGCGAGAAGGCGCGGGCCCGCTTGTCCGCGGCCTCGGTCGGCCCGGGTCCATTGCCGTGCTCCCTGATTCCGAGGGCGGCGAGGAGCTGCGGCCCGACCTCCCCGGCGCGCTTCACCTCCTCCTCGGTCGCCGCCGTCCTGCCGGCGATCTCGGACCAGCTCGCGCTGAAGAGCGCCGAGAGCGCCACGAGGTCGTTCGCCGTGTCGATGTGCCCTTGCCCCGCGCGGATGTCCGCGACCGCCTCTGCGTCGAGCAGGCCGCGGCGAGCGAGCGCCTCGGCGTCGCCGAGCAGGTTCTCGCGCAGCCGAGCCGCCTCGGCGAGGAGCGGCTTCACCGCGCTCTCGGCATCTCCGCTGGACAGGCACAGGAGGTGCGCATACCAGGCGGCGAGCGCGTAGGTCTCGAGCCGATCGAGCCGTGCGAGCTCGAATGTCGGCAGGTGCTCCGCGATGGCGGGGCGCAGCGCGCGGAGGCCAGGCAGCACGCCGAGCACCTGGGAGACCACGCGGGGAACGTCGAGGTTCAGGGGGATGAGCCGATCCGGGCTCAGGGCCTCGATCTCGGGAAGCGCCTTGTCGAAGGCCGCCGCCGCCTGGGGCGGGGCCGAGGGCTTCTTGGGAGCGGGCTTTTTCTTGACCGAAGAAGATTTCGCCATGAGGGGATTACCTCTCGCTTGTCTCCATCGCCGAGCCGTGGAGGACAGGAAAGGACACGCCCTCTACCCCCCGCGATGGATGTTGTCGTGAGCGCCCGGCGCGCGCCGGACGTTCCGGGCAGGCATAACGACGCGTCTCCATGCGTCAACGCGCCTGGCAAGATCCTGACGACAGGCCGCCCGAGCTCGTGAGCTTGCGCGTGGGCAGCGCGGCAGCCCTGCCAGGAGCGGTTCCGGTCTCGGAGGACAAGCTCAGCGAAGCTGTTCAGACCGTTTCCGGCGGGTCGAGGGCAGCGCGGCAGCCCTGCGCGGACCGTGTCCGGTGGCAGGAAGGCAGCGCGGCAGCCCTGCGCGGACCGTGTCCGGTGGCAGGAAGGCAGCGCGGCGGCCCTGCGCGGACCGTTTCCGGTGGGTCGAGGGCAGCGCGGGAGCCTTTCCCGGACCGTTTCCGGTGAGTCGAGGGCAGCGCGGCAGCATTCCCTCCACCGTTTCCGGTGGGTCGAGGGCAGCGCGGGAGCCATTCCCGGACCGTTTCCGGTGGGTCGAGGGCAGCGCGGGAGCCTTTCCCGGACCGTTTCCAGTGGGTCGAGGGCAGCGCGGCGGTGGTGCGGCGCTTACCGCCATGGGACCAAGGTCCCATAGAAGCGGCCCGGCGCCCGCGGCTACGTACAACGCGTCCATCGGCGATGCGCCGACAGCGCACCTCGCCGGTCGCCGCCCTGCGTTCGGGGCGAGGGCGGGGCCCACCAGACGACGCTTCACCAACAACCCCGATCGACGGATCGCGGAGCGGGGCAGACATGACGGCAACGAGCAACGCGCAGCGCTTTCTCCGGGTTCCTCTCCGGCTACAGGCCATGTGCCTGGACGACGGCGACGACGACGCCGCCAGGGACAGGAGGCGTGTGGTCCGGGCCATGGCGGACTACCGCCGGCTGCCGTTCAGGGCCGGAGGGGTCGACTACGACGACAACCCCAACCTGAGCGAGCACATCCTCGCGCCGCCGTTCTCGCGGGATCTGCCGCTCCTGCCCGGCATCCACCTGCACTGGCTCCTGCCGGACGCCCTGGCCCGGGGGGAGCACGAGGCGCAGGGGACGCGGTTCCCCGAGGTGCCGAACCGCTGGCTCGTCCTGCGCAGCGGAGGGGGGGAGCCGGAGCGGCAGTGGGTGGTGGAGAGCGATTACCTCTACCCGGAAGGCTGGGGCGACGAGATCGAGAGCGAGGGGGAGGCGCCGGTCAACGTGATGGCCGTGCCCGATCCGGCGCCGGGAGAGGGGTATCGCTATCGCTTCCTCGGGCGCGCCCTGCCGCTCGCCGAGTGGCGCACGACGCGCGCGGATCCGGAGCACGAGCACCTCGCGGCGCTCACGGCCGTCGGGCCCGAGACGGAGGTCGCGGTCCTCGATCCGGTGCGGGCGACGTTCGCGTCGTTCTACCCGAACTGCCGCACCGTGTTCGGGTTCCGGGACGAGGACTTCCCGACGCGCACGCCGCCAGCGGGGCTGCGTTACGACGTCATCGGCTGGTACGGCGACCCGCCGCGCGACTGCCTGGCCCCGCTGCTCGCCGCGGCCGACACGCCGGCGAAGCTGAAGGCGCTGCTCGAGGAGAAGCTCGAGTGGACGCTCGCGGCGGACCCGCCCGGCGGGGCGCTGCCGCAGGCGACGCTCTTCCACGCGCGGCTCACGTTCGCGCCGGGCGCGCGGGCCGCGCGGGATGTCGTCCGCGACCTGCCCCCGCCCGCGCTCGCCGTGGGGCAGACCGAGACGGAGGCGCTGGCCGCCTACCTCGCCTACCTGCATGCGGGCGAGACCAACGAGGAAGCGCTCGCGAAGCGCCGCCTCATCGAGGACCAGCTCGAGGCGCTGCAGCTCGCGGACCGGCTGGAGGGGCACCGGCTCGACCTCGACGCGATCCTCTACGAGGCGCGCCACGAGCGGGGGTTCGCCTCGCACGCGGCCGGCGTCCGGTGGGCGGTCCAGCCGGAGACCGAGGGCGCGGGGGACCTGTTCGCGCGGCTGCGCCGGGCGCCGGCGCGCGCGGCGCGGACGCAGCCGGCCGCGTGGGCGGGCCTGCTCGAGGCGCTGAACACGCTCCAGGACGAGCACCAGCGCGCGCTCGAGGAGCTCGAGCACCTGCGCCAGCGGATGTACGTCCGCTGGCACGCCCTCGTGAACGCGAAGGAGGTCGTGGGCGTCAACTTCTTCGAGGGCTACGTCGTGCCCGTGCGGCGCCGGCGCACCTCCCTGGGGCAGCTGGCGCTCGAGCAGGACGAGGCGACCGGCGGCTTCCGCGCCCACGTCGAGCCCGTGGCTCACAGGATCGTCTCCCGCCTGAGCAGCTATTACGCCGACTACGTAGAGAGCCTCAACGCGGGTGCCCCCTTCGATCTGGACGAGTCGGGCGACGATTACTGGGTCTGGCCCGTCGAGCTCCCCAACTGCATCGACGAGGCGTTCAGGCTGTCCGCCGATCACACGGTCAGGGTGCTGCAGCGGGACGAGGCGTGGGAGATCCACGACCGCGGGGTCGTCTACCCTGTACGCGCGGACGCCGAGGGGCTCCTGCTGGAGATCCCGCCGTCGGCGTCGTCGATCGCGGGGCGGCTCGCGGCGGCGCTCGAGGCGCTTCAATCGGCCGTGCTGGCGCACAACGCGACCGAGGCGGGGGCGGCCGCGCCGTTCGTCGTGCGCGCGCTGCCGGCGGCGCCCTACTTCGAGCCGGCGGACCCGGTCCTGCTCGTCACGGGCGAGGCGGCGGCGGGCGCGATCTGGAAGGGCAGCGCCGCCGCCGCCGACCTGCTCCCGTGCGACCGCGTGGACGCGGCGCTCGACCTCGCGGCGCTGCCGGACGCCACCGTCGCGGCCCTGCAGGCCTACCTCGCGGGGCTCGGCGCGGACGAGGGGGGCGTCTGGGCGGAGCCGCCGTGGAACCCGTTCCTGATGCACTGGTCCTTCCACGTCGCCTCCTGCGGCCGCGACGCCAACGGGGACTACGACCCCGAGCTCGTGCGCGCGCATTACAAGCTCGACACGCAGGCGGTCGACCACGCCCTCCTGCCGGGGCAGGAGGACAGCTTCTCGTCGATGGTCAGCAGCTACACGGGCGTCAGCCTGCTGACGCCGTCGGCGGGCCTGGAGGTGCGCGAGCGCCTCGTCCACTACCTCGATCACGGCGTGGTCCAGGACTACTACGAGGCGCACGGCGTCCCCGATGACGAGCGAGGCAAGGGCTACCTCGAGCAGCACTTCGCCGAGATCAAGGCGTGGTATCTCGGGCAGGCGACGCCGGCGCCGGGGATCGAGGACCCCGTGTTCACCGCGCTGTGGGCCTACGAGGAGCTGGAGCGGGCGCCGTGCCTGGCCCAGTCGCTCGGCAACTTCAACAAGGTGCTGCTCCTGCGCGAGCCGACGATGCAGCTCGCGATCGCGCTGCCCACGGCCCGCGACGACTCGGAGGATCTCTTCTACACGGATACGGCGCGCGACGTGATGGGCCGCAGCATCCAGCGCCGGCCGCTCGCGTTCGACCGCTTCAACCCGCTGCGCGCCGGGGCCATGACGATCACCGGCCTGACGCTGGTGGACACCTTTGGGCAGGCGAAGGACGTGGTCGACCTCGAGTCGTCCGGCGACGCGAAGGTCATCACCACGACCGACCAGACGCCGCTCGACGGGCTCCTCTACCACGTCCTGCTCACGCCCCGGCTGGCGCAGCCGGCGCGCCTGCGCTTCGAGTGGCTGCCGGCGGAGCCGCTGGAGGGCGCGCGCCAGCGCACGAGCGAGCACCCGGAGACCAACCCGGTCTGCGGCTTCCTGCTGGTCAACACGCTCGACGGCGCGCTCGCGGTCTACGACAAGGAGGGCCGCGCGCTCGGCGCCGTCGACCGCGGCGGCACGTGGCGCACCGCGCCGGAGAGCGGCGGCCGGGTGCGGATGGACGCGCGCGGCGACTTCCAGCTCCCGAACGCTCACCTCGATCGGGTGGTCAAGCACGTGCGCGCTCAGGGCCCGGAGTTCTTACGCCTCTTCCTCTCGGCGCAGCGGACGGCGCTCGACACCATCGATCCCGAGGCGTCCGCCGCGAACCCGAGCCGGGCGCTGCTCGTGGCGCGGCCCGTGGCGGTGGTGCGGGCCGCGTTCGCCCTGGAGCTCCAGGGCCCGCCGGCCTTCGATCCGAGCGCGGTGGCCGACGTGGCGGGCGAGGGCACGACCACGACCCGCGGGCTGGAGCAGGTGAAGATCCCCGTGCGCCTCGGCGAGTTCGCGCAGCTCGACGACGGCCTCGTGGGCTACTTCCTCGAGCAGGACGACGGGTCGTACGCGGAGGGGGTGTTCTACTCGCCGCAGCTCCGCGCGGTCGGGCACGACAAGATCCGCACCTACGCCGACGGATCGCTGCACGTCGAGCGGACGCCCAGCGGGCCGGAGCAGCGCGTGACGATGTTGCTCGACCCGGGGGGCCAGGTGCACGCGACCACGGGCGTGCTGCCGAGCTCGCAGCTCCGCCTGTCGCCGGCGCACTACCGCGAGGCGCTCGACGCGATGGAGGTCAGCTTCCTGACGGCGCCGCTGCTCACGGACCAGGGGGCGCTCCGGCTGGAGGTGCCGCGGCAGCCGGGGCACGCGTGGTCGTGGGTGACGCAGGAGGCCGGCGGCGACTGGGCCGAGACGAGCGAGCTCGCGCCGCCGAACGCCCGCGCCGCGTTCGCCGCGCCGCAGGAGCTCCGCGAGGGGTGGCTGATGCTGCGGCCCACGGCGAGCGAGTGAGGGGCGCGCGACCTTTGGAGGAGAGGGAAGACATCATGACGGAAGAGACCGACAAGAAGATGCCATTCGGGTTCGAGGTCAGCTACGAGCTGTTCAACGCGCGCGGCGAGCGGCTACGGAACACGCTGCTCCTCGAGAACCCGGGCGCCGGCCACACGCTCCGGCTCGACATCGCCAACCTCCTGACCGACGAGGCGATCGTCCTGCGCCAGCGGCCGTCCGCGGGCGAGGTGCTGGGCGCGCACCACTTCCGGCTGCGCTTCGCGGCGGGCGCGCTGGCCGCGCGGGAGACGCGCGTGGTGGGGGCGGACTGGGACATCCTTCGCGTCGACCGCGAGGACGGCTCGACGGACGTGTACCTGGCCTGGCGCAGCCCGGACGTCCGGATCGGGCCGGGAGACCGGCTGATGCTGCTGGTCCAGGGACTGTACGCGACCCCCGACGCCGGTACGGGGGTGACCGTGGACCTCTCCTGGCCGGCGCTCGTCGTGCCGGAGGGCCAGGACGATCCCAACGTCTTCCACCTCGTCCCGCCCGAGGGCAGCGCGGGCTCGGACTGCTCCCTGGCCGAGCAGCTCGCCCTCGGCGTGCGCGACCGGCGGGGGAGGCCGGACATCCCGCTTCGGGCGCGCTTCGAGGGGTCCAATCAGGTGATCAACGTCGCCACGACCCCGAACACCACGCTGACCCTTCGTCTGGTCAACGGCGCTTCGCCGCAAAGCCAGGAGATCCTCCGCTTTCACCGCGACCCGAGCGATCCCGCGAAGAGCTCCCGCCTGGTCGTGGCGCTGCCCGTGGGGACCGCCGAGGCGCAGCCATGGGCGCTTGGTTACGAGTCTTTTCTAGAACGTACAAAGATCACGCTCGCCGACTGGACGGTCTCCGGGCCCACGCTGAACGCTGACGGCGACCTGCTCGAGTGGGAGCTCACCCCCACGAAGGACGTGACGATCGCGCCGCGGGAGTCCATCACGCTGACGCTGAGCGACATGGCGACGACTCACCCGAGCGGGACGACGTTCCTCGAGCTCCGCTACAGCGCCGTTCCCGGCTACTGGGACGGGGAGCTCCTCTGCCCGATCGAGAAGTCGCCGCTCCGCTTCGGTCGGGTCGACACCTTCACGAACGTCGGAATCGGACATGCCGAGCCATCCGCTGCGCTCCACCTGCACAGGGGTGACATGATGATCGATACCGGTGAGATCCAGCATGCCCAGGCGTTCAAGTTCCGGTCTTTTGCGAAGACCCTCGAGGACAACGCCGTCGCGCAGTTCACCAACAAAGACGATGCGCTCCTGATGTCGCTGTCTTTCCTCGGAAAGTTGCGCTTGCACCAGCCCTATGCGGAGCTCCAGAGCGCGCACTCGCTCACGCTCCGTTCCGACGCGGCGGAGGGCGATCCCGTGGCCCGCTTCCTCAAGCAGAACGACGCGGTTCCCCTGATGGAGCTGCTCGGCGACGGGACGTTGCGCCTCCTGCGCGGCAGGTTCAAGGACGGTACCGGCCTCGTGGTCCCGGTGGGCACCGTCGTCGCCTACGCCGGCAGCGCGCCTCCCGCCCCCGAGGGCTGGCTGATGTGCGACGGGGGCGAGCATAGCAGCGAGGACCACAAGGAGCTGTCCGATCTCCTCGGTACCACCTATGGCGACGCCGGGGAGGGCAAGTTCCGTGTCCCCGACCTGAGCACCAGCGCTCCGGCGCAGCCGAACCAGCCTCTCCACCACATCATCAAGGCCTGACCCGAGCCGGCAACCCAAAGACGAGGGAACGACGATGACACTCGCGACCGAAAAGAAGATGCCGTTCGGGTTCAAGGTCAGCTACGAGCTGTTCAACGCCCGCGGCGAGCGCCTGGAGAACGTGCTGCTCATCGAGAAGCTCGGCTCCGGCCACGCGCTCCAGATCGACATTCTCAACATCCTGACCGACGTGACGATCCTCCTGCGCCAGCGGCCCTCCGCGGGCGAGGGGGCGGGCGCGCACCACTTCCGGCTTCAATTCCCGGCGGGCGCGCTGGCCTCGCGGGAGACGCGCGTGGAGGGGGCGGACTGGGACGTCAAGCGCGTCGACCGCCAGGACGGCACGACGGACCTGTACCTGGCCTGGCGCAGCCCGGACGTCCAGATCGCGCCGGGAGACGGGCTGATGGTGCTGCTCCAGGGCGTGTCCGCGACGCCCGACGCCGGCGCCGAGGTGGTCCTGGGCCTCTCCTGGCCGAAGGTCGACGTGGTGGAGAGCTTCGCCGCTGCCAATGTGTTCCCCCTCAACCTGCGCGGTCCCGGGCAGGGCGGGGACTACCTCCGGGAAGAGACGCTCCGCCTCGGGGTGCGCGACCGGCGGGGGAGGCCGGATATCCCGCTGCGGGTACGCTTCGACGGGCCGAGCCGGGTGCTCAACGTGGACAACCAGACGAACACGTTGACCCTGCGCCTCGTGAACAGCGCCTCGCCGAGGAGCCAGCAGAAGCTCCGCTTCGTCTACGACGCCAACCAGCCGGAGCGGACATCCCGCCTGGTGGTGGCGCTGCCCGTGGGGACCCCGGCGGCGCAGCCGTGGGCGCTCGGCACCAAGGACCAGGTGAACGGTGTGTCGGTCGCGCTCGCCGGCTGGACGGCCTCGGGTCCCACGGAGAACGCCGACGGCGACCTGCTGGAGTGGGTGCTCACCCCCGGGAGCGCCGTGGAGCTCGCGCCGCAGGAGTCGCTCACGCTGACGCTGAGCAACCTCGCGACGCTGCACCCGAGCGGGACGGCGGACCTCGAGCTCCGCTACAGCGCCGTGCCCGGCTACTGGGACGGGGAGATCCTCTGCCCGATCGAGAAGGCGCCGCTGATCTTCGGCCGGGGTGAAAAGAGCGACAGCATCGGGATCGGGGGGAGCGCGCCGGACGCCAGGCTCTACGTGCGCAACGGAGACCTGCGGCTGGACAGCGGCGAGCTCCAGAACACGGGTCCGCTCGTGCTCCGGTCGGACGTCGGCAACACCGGGGACGCCGATTCCGCGCGCTTCTTCAGGCAAGGCGAGGCGACTCCCCTGATGGCGCTGTCCTCCGAGGGGCGCCTGCGCTTGAACGGGGAGGGGGCGGAGCTCCAGAGCGCGCGCCCGTTCGTGTTCCGTACCGACGTGACCACGAACGGGGCCGAGGACGAGATCGCGGCGCGCTTCTTCAAGAAGAACGAGACGACTCCCCTGATGACGTTGACCGCGAGCGGCCGGGTCAAGGACAAGACCGGCTTCGTGGTCCCGGTGGGCACCCTCGTCGCCTACGGCGGTGACTCGGCCCCCGAGGGATGGCTGATGTGCCATGGTCAAGAGGAGTCGCGCCAGACCTATGCGGATCTATTCGCCGTCATCGGCGAGACCTATGGAGCCGCCGCTGCGGGCAAATTTCGTGTCCCCGACCTGAGGACACGAGTCCCGGTCGGCGTCGGCACAGGATACTCGCGTGGGGCGACCGGCGGATCGGCCACGCATACCCTGACCACCGGCGAGATGCCGACGCATGACCACGAGGTGAACGATCCGGGGCACTCGCATCGAATACGCAGATGCCTCACCAAAGACGACGTGGAGCGTACCATCTATAACTCCATCGTCGATCAGGCCGACTACCAGGATACCGAAATCGCGAAGACGGGCATCACGATCGGCAACACCGGCGGAGGGCAACCCCACAACAACATGCAGCCGTACACGGTCGTCAACTACATCATCAAATACTGACCTCAGCCAGCGGACCCAGGAGGCATGCCATGGCCCTTGACATCGTGATCGGCGAGGACGATCTCGCCAGCATCCGGACGCTGCGCGAGGCGCTGCACGCCCAGTTCCAGGTGGACTTCTTCCCCGGCTTCCTGGGCACCCTCGACGAGCAGCTCCCGCTCCAGAGCGCGACGTTCTACGCCAACCACCAGAAGAACCAGTACGAGATCGCCTTCGCGATCGGCATCAAGGTCTCCGAGGACAACGAGGGCGAGGCCCAGCACCTGATCCTCGGGATGAACATCGCGATCAAGCCGGACAAGATCACCGGGGGGAAGCGCCCCGCCGAGTACGGGGGCAAGATCGATGTCCCGGTCTCGGACGACGTCCGGCTCGCGTTCGAGGGGCAGTTCACCAGCAAGATGGGCGACATGTACGTCGCCCAGCTCAACGTCACCGGCGAGCCGTCCATCCCCCTGCACGCGCTGTTCGGCGGCGTCGCGCCGGGCCTCGCCGCGCTGATCCCGGAGGAGCTCGCGATCCCCCTCGGGGGCAACGTCGTCGCGGTCCTCTCGGGGCGCGCCGGCAGCGGCAGGATCCTCGTGGGCGTGGGCTTCCACGCCGGCGTGAACCTCGGGCAGCTCCCGCTCGTGGGCCTGTACTTCGAGGACGGGGAGGCGCAGGCCGACTTCACGCTGGAGCTGCTCGCGACGACGCACGACTTCACGCACAAGGAGCTCAAGGCGCTGAACGGGGTGCTGGAGGAGCTGAGCTCGCCGTTCCTGATCCGGCCGTCGAGCTCCGGCGCGCAGGACCTCACGCGCGGGGCGCACCTCGTCGGGTACGCCGCGTTCGGGGACGTCCGGCGGACGTGGTACACGCCGCTCCGGCCGCGCTCCGGATCATCGAACCCGTTCCTCGCGGCGGCGGGGCGGTCGGCCGGGCGGGCGCCGCGGAGCGCGCCGGACGACGCCCTCGTCACCGTGGGCCAGAACGGCGCCTGGATCGACGTGCAGCGCGCCGTGGGCCCGGTGCACTTCGCGCGGCTCGGCCTGACGTACGGCGACGGAGCCGCGGAGCTCGTCCCGGAGATCGTCATCTCGGTGGGCCCCCTCCGCCTGCTGCTGAACGGGGTCTCGGTGCGCCTCCCGCTGCCCGGGGGCGACCCGGAGCTCCGCCTCGACGGCTTCGGCCTCGCCTACGAGAACGACGCGCTGCGCGTCGGCGGCGCGTTCCTGCGCAGCGAGCGCGACGGCTTCGAGGAGTACGCCGGCATGGCCGCGCTGGAGCTCCGCCTCAAGGCGAGCGGCGGCAAGCCGCCCGCGTCGCTCGGCCTCGCGGCGATCGGCGCCTACGCCTACGTCGAGGACCGGCCCTCGCTGTTCCTGTACGCGACGCTCAAGTACCCGCTCGGCGGCCCGCCGTTCTTCTTCGTGACCGGCCTTTCGGCCGGCTTCGGCTACGGGCGCTCGCTCGAGGAGCCGCGGCTGGAGGACGTCGCGCGCTTCCCGCTGGTGGCCCAGGCGATGGACGGCTCCGGCGACGACGACACCGAGGACCCCGGCGTGGTCGCCGCGGGCCAGCTCCGCGAGCTCTCCCGGTACATCACGATCGCGCCGGACGCGGGCTTCCTGGCGATCGGGGTCAAGTTCACCTCGTTCAAGATGCTCGAGGGGTTCGCGCTGCTGACGGTGGAGCTCGGCGACCGCT
The DNA here is from genome assembly GCF_028553905.1 of Sorangium sp. So ce836. Taxonomy (NCBI): domain Bacteria; kingdom Pseudomonadati; phylum Myxococcota; order Polyangiales; family Polyangiaceae; genus Sorangium; species Sorangium sp. So ce836. Next base: position 3,906,441 of record NZ_CP102233.1, read on the forward strand.
TCGAGCTGGGCCTCCTCGGCCTGACGCGGCTGGAGGTGCCGTTCGGGGTCCCGGAGCCGCTCGTGGTGATGGAGACGGCGTTGCAAGCGCGCTTCGCTCCGTCCGAGGGGACCCTCCTCGTGCAGGGGCAGCTCACGGACGCGTCGTACCTGCTGTCGCCGTCGTGCCGGCTGACGGGCGGGTTCGCCTTCGCCACCTGGTTCGCGGGCGAGAAGGCCGGCGACTTCGTGCTGTCGATCGGCGGCTACCACCCGTCGTTCAAGGTCCCGAAGCACTACCCCACGGTGCCGCGCGTCGGCTTCGACCTGCGGCTCGGGAGCACGCTGTCGCTCCGGGGCGAGGCCTACATGACGCTGTGCGCCCACGCGGTGATGGCGGGCGGCAGCTTCGCGGCCGACTTCGAGGCCGGCCCCGCCTGGGCGTCCTTCCGCATGGGCGCCGACTTCCTCATCTGCTGGAAGCCGTACTGCTACGACGTGCACCTGCGCCAGCACTTCAAGTTCGGGCTGGGCCCCCTCTCGGCGAGCCTGGGCGCCGAGCTGCGCGTCTGGGGTCCGGACCTCGGCGGCTACGCCAAGCTCAAGGTCTTCCTGTTCTCGGTGACGGTCAGGTTCGGCAACCGGGACGCGTTCGCGCCGACGCCCATCGGCTGGGACGAGTTCCGCGCCTCGCTGCTGCCCGCGCGCGAGGAGGTCTGCAGCATCGCGGTGGCCGAGGGCCTGACGCGGCAGGTCAAGACGGTCACGGGCGAGGCGCTGTGGGTGGTCAACCCGAAGGACGTCGCGCTCACGACCGACTCGGTGATCCCGATCAAGGAGGCCTTCCACCCGGCGGAGGACGAGCCGGCGACGGGGAACGGCGCGTTCGGCGTGGCGCCCATGGGCGTGACGGCGGACGACCTCCGGAGCGAGCTCCGCGTGTCCATCTGGTACGACGACGCGGACGTGAAGCCCGACAAGTTCAAGTTCTCCGCCCTGAAGCGGAGGGCGCCCGCCGCGATGTGGGGGGAGCCGCAGATGAGCGGCGACCGGCTGCGTTTCCCCGACGTCAACGGGACCAAGTTCGTCGAAGGCGCGCTGAGCGGCCTGCGCATCGAGCCCGCGCAGCCGCCGAGGGGCGACGTCACCGACGCCGTGCCCGTGAAGCCCCTGCTCTTCGAGCCGGAGAGCGCTGGCGGCGACCACGCCTTCGCGGCGCTGCCCGCGTTCCGCGCGGCCGCGGGGGAGCCCGACGAGCGGCGCGAGGCGATCCAGCGCTCGATCGCCGGCCACGCGGAGAGGGACGCGCTGCTCGCGGCGCTGGGCTTCGACCCGGCCGCGGACGTCGTGCTGGACGCGGGCGTCGCGGGCACGTTCGTGCGCGCCCCGCAGGTGAAGGACACGAGCGCCGCCGCGTAGGCGGCGCCCACCACAGGTCGACGAGGGAGAGCCATGCCGTCTGTCAATTTGCGCGCGTTGCGAGGGTCGGGGCTGCGCGTCCGCGGGTCGCTCCGGACGCCGAGCGAGGACGGGAGGATCGAGTTCCGGCAGTTCCATCAGCCGGCGCTGGAGAGCGGGACGTACAAGATCGAGATCCAGCAGATCGTGCAGAGCCCGAAGATCCCGCAGCAGACCTACCCGAAGCACCTCAGCTTCGCGGTCCTGGGGGAGCGCTTCGGCCCGCTCGGGCCGGAGGACATCGTCGCGATGTTCCCTCCGCCCGGCAGCGTGGGGGAGCACGCGAACGTGCTCCCCCACGTCACGCTGGGCCGCAGCACGCTCCCCTGGGAGCGCCTGCCGGGCCTCGTCGACGAGGACCGCTCGTGGATGGCGCTGCTCCTGCTGCGCGCGTCGGACTTCGCCGACGAGGGCGTGGAGAAGCCGCGGGTGCAGACCATCACGCTGGGCGAGCTCCTCCAGACGCCGGCGGCGACGGCGCGCTTCCCCACCGAGCGCATACGGCTGGAGGAGGGGCAGCAGGCGTCGGACGAGGTGACGGTGATCGACGTGCAGTGGAAGACGCTCGAGCCGCTCCTGCCGACGGCGGAGGAGCTCGCGCTGCTCGCGCACGCGCACCAGCGCGTCGCGGCCGACGAGACGCCCGAGGGGGACCTGGACGCGACGGTGATCTGCAATCGGCTGCCCGAGCCGAACGGCACGAGCACCGTGCACCTGGTCTCGCTGGAGAAGCGCTACCCGAGCGGGGCCTTCGACGCCCAGGGCGCCGAGCCGAACGACTGGATCCGGCTGGTGAGCCTCGCGAGCTGGAAGTTCGACAGCGTGGACCCGGAGCAGAGCTTCAGCGCGCTGCTCAAGGAGCTCGACCGGCAGCCGGCCGAGCTGCGGGCGCCGGTGCCGGAGGCGCTCCCTCCCGCGAGCCCGGCGGCGGCGTACCTCGAGCAGGGCTATGTGCCGCTGCCGCACCGGATGCGCCGGGCGAGCAAGACCGTGTCGTTCTACCGCGGCCCCTTCGTGCCCGGGGTGAGCGCGGAGGAGGTCACGCTGCCAGCGGAGTGCGCGGACGAGCTCGTGCGCTACGACCCGGAGACGGGCATGTTCGACGTGTCCTACGCGGCCGCGTGGGAGCTAGGGCGGCTGCGGACGCTGGCGAACACGCGCGTGGCGCTGGAGCTGCTGCGCTGGACGCGGGAGAGCGCGCAGCAGCGGCATGCGATGCGGCAGCGGGCGGCGCGGCGCCTGCCGCTGCGGCGAGCGCGGTCGGAGGCGGTGGAGATGCCGGAGGTCGTGGTCGAGTGGCTCGCGGACCTGGAGCTCCTGGTCGGGCTCCCCTTCAGCTACCTGGTGCCGGACGAGCGCTTGCTGCCCGTCGAGGGGCTGCGCTTCTTCAGCGTGGACCCGGCCTGGGTGGAGTGCCTGCTCGACGGGGCGCGCAGCGTGGGCCGGGTGACGAACGCGGACGTGGAGCACGCGCGCACGCTGCGCGCGAGCAGGTCGGAGGGGCCGCGGGTGACCGGGCTCTTGATGCGCTCGAGCGTGGTCTCGGGCTGGCCGAGCCTGCTCGTGGAGGGCTACGCGGAGCGGCTGCCGGACATGAGCATCCCCCCGACGTCCCAGGCGCTGACGCCGCTGCGGTTCGATCGGCTCGCCGAGGACACGCTGCTCGCGCTCTTCGCGGGGGAGGTGAAGACGCTGGACGTGTTCCAGGCGCCGGAGGCGCTGCACTACGGGCTCGACGCGAACGAGGCCGAGGGCGAGGCGTACACGAAGAACCCGCGGGACGCGTCGGGGACCAGCCGGCCGGAGACCGTCACGGTCCCGTGGCGCCACGCGGACAGGCGGGTGGTCGACATCGCGGAGCTGGCGACGCGGATGAAGGCGTTGCTGGCGCTGGGGCGGTCGGAGCTGCCCTCCACGGGGGCGCAGTTCGCGCTGCAGATGATCGAGGGGGTGGAGCGGGTGCGGTTCGTGGCCAGCAGCTGAGGCCATAGGACCAAGGTGCCATCCCGGATGGTGCCAGTCTCGCCAGCGCTTCCGTATGGGACCAAGGTCCCATGTTCTGCGTCCCTGCCGCCGGATACAAGGCGGTCCAAGGAGACTCGACCATGAACGACCACCTGATCGTGATCTGCGACGGCCTCGTGGGCCTGTGGGCCGCTTATTTCGCCAGCCTCGAGTATCCGGGGCACGTGACGCTCTTGACCTGGTCCCCCGCCCTGGGTCCCATGGGGGGAGGTTACGGGAGATCGGCGCGCGTGTGCCGCATGCTGCACGGTGGCCAGGAGCTCGGCGACCTGGTGAAGGAAGCGCTCGACCTGTGGCGCGGTCTGCCGCAGGAGATGTTCAAACCGGGGCTCTTGACCTTCGGCGACCGGAGTTATGTAGAGGGCCCGGGGGGCTCCTACGCGAGCGCCGTCGCGCAGATGAAGCGGCTCGGCATCGCTTTCCAGGAGCTCGACGCCGCGGCCATCCAGGCGAAGCACAACTTCAAGAACCTTCCGGCGAGCTTCGGGGGCGCGCGCAACGACGTCGAGGGCGTCGTCGACGTCGGCGTCGCGGCGGGCCTGATGACGGTCAACCTCCGGCAGAGGGGGGCTCACCAGGCCATCAAGGAGGTAAAGAGCATCAAGGCGCTGAGCGGCGGCGTCGAGATCACCGTCGTCGACGAGTGGGGCGACACCAGGACGTACACGGGCTCGAAGTGCATCCTCGCCGCGGAGACCGAGACCAACCGGCTCCTCGGGACGATCGGCGTGCAGCTCGACCTGCGCATCGCGGCGGTCGAGAGCGCCTGGTACAGGCTGACCGAGGCAGGGAAGTCCCGGTCGGGCGGCGCCTTTTTCCAGATCGAGGGCCCCACCCAGGGCGACCACTTCTTCGGCGCGTTCTACCCGGAGAACGGCGCCATGTGCGTCCATGCGTACAACCCCACGTCGTTCTTCGCCGATACGGATGCGTACGCGGCGTGGTACGGCGAGGAGGACGGCGCGCCTTCGCCCCTCCAGCGCTTCGTCGAGCAGCGCTGCACCGGCGTCGATACCAGCCCTCATGGCGGCGACGTCTATCTGGAGACGAGCGCCTCCGACAACCTGCCCGTGATCGATTTCCTCCCCGAGGTGTTCCCGGGCCACAAGAACCTGGTCGTCGCCATCGCGGGCTCGTGGCACGGCTTCACCTCGGTGTTCGGCAAGATCCTCGTGGAGCTCGCCGCCAAGGGCAGCACCACGCGGGACATCTCGCGCTTCCGGATCACCCGCTCCGGGCTCCTCACGCAATGCCCCGAGCTGCCCCCGGTCAACTCGCCCGAGCAGAAGGCGATCCGCGACCCGAGATCGGGCTGCCGCACCGAGTATTCGGAGAGCGAGAGCAACAAGGTCAATGCCTTCACCGCCCTGACCATGCGCCGCACCTCGGCGGATCCGGGGAACTGGCACGTCACGGCGCGCATCCAGGGCGACGCCTTCCACAGGACGTTCTTGTGGTGGTCCGCCGCGAGCCACGACTTCTGGATTCAGGGCAAGGTCTTCCGCGACGGCGAGCAGCCGACCGCGATGCGCGCCGCGGGCACGCCGGTCTGGAACGGCGAGGTGGGGGGCACGGCCAGCAGCGGCAGCGCCTCGCGCGAATTCACGTTCAAGATCCCGGTGAACTCCGGGCGGTACGCGTGGTTCTGGGGCTACACGCGCAACCAGTCGGATTACCGCTACGCGAACGCCGTGAACGTGGGCGGCGAGGTCGTGTTCGACAGCAAGGTCGAGTAGCCGGATGCGCGCCCCTCGGCGGCCCGTGTGACGTCACCGCAGCTATCAGCCAGGCGGCCGGCCCGCGTCACCCGCGCATCACGGGTCGGGGATCACGGCCCCGGCTCGAGCCGGTCCACGAGCCGCACGAGCTCCGCCACCGACTCCACGCCGAGCTTCTCCATCACCCGGCCGCGGTGCACCTTGATCGTCTTCTCCGCCGCGCCGAGCTCGTCGGCGATCTGCTTGTTCAGGAGCCCCTGCGCGACCCGCAGGCACACCTCGCGCTCGCGCGGGGTCAGCGCCTCGAAGCGCGTCCGCAGCGCCTGCTGCTCGCCCCGCGCGGCGCGCGCCTCGGCGTCGCGCGCGATGGCGCGCTCCACCGCCGCGAGCAGGTCGGTGTCGTCGCAGGGCTTCGTGAGGAAGTCGATCGCGCCCGCCTTCATCGCCCGCACCGAGCTCGACACGTCGCCGTGGCCGGTCAGGAACACGACCGGCAGGGGGCACCCCCGGCGCGAGAGCTCGTCCTGCAGCTCGAGCCCGCCCAGGCCGGGCATGCGCAGATCGACGACCACGCAGCCCGGCCGCTCCGCGGGGGCGCGCTCCAGGAACGCCTCGGGCGACGCGTACCCCTCCACCGCGTAGCCCGCCGAGCGCAGCAGCCGCTCGAGGGCCCGCAGCACCGAGGGGTCGTCGTCCACAACGAACACCGTGGGCCCTGTCACGTGCATGGCAGCGACGCATTTCACGCCGAACCCACCGAGGGCGTCAACCGCGGGCGGGCGGGGCGGGAGCGAAGCGCTTGACGCACCCGACGGCGCGCTGGCATCTGCTCTCCCCATGGCGTCGGACCGCCACGCGCTCGTCTTGCTGGTGGATGACGACCCCAGCAGCCTCAAGCTGCTCTCCGAGGCCCTCGCGGGCCAGCCCCTCACCCTCGCGGTGGCCATCGACGGGGAGATGGCGCTGCGGCAGATCCGGCGCGAGGTGCCGGATCTCGTCCTGCTCGACGCCGTGATGCCAGGCCTCTCCGGCTTCGAGGTCTGCCGCCGGCTCAAGGAAGATCCGGCGACGCGCGGCGTCCCCGTCCTGTTCATGACCGTGCTCTCCGACACGGCGAGCCGGGTGCGCGGGCTCGAGCTCGGCGCGGTCGATTACGTGAGCAAGCCGTTCGTCCGCGAGGAGCTCGTGGCCCGCGTGCGGACGCAGCTCGCGATCCACGCCGCCGCGCGGGCGCTGTCGGAGAAGAACGAGGAGCTCGCGGCGGCCCGGGCGTCGCTGGAGCTCGAGGTGGCGCGGCGGACGGAGGAGCTGCGCGCGGCCAACCAGCGCCTGGAGCGCGAGCTCGAGCTCAACCGGGCCGCCGAGCTGAAGGTGCGGAAGGCCCAGGAGGAGCTCGCCCACCTCAACCGGGTGTCGGCGATGAGCGAGCTCGCGGCCTCGATCGCGCACGAGCTGAACCAGCCGCTCGCCGCCATCCTGAGCAACGCGCAGGCGGCGCGGCGGCTCCTGGGGCAGGCCCCGCCGGACGTCGCCGAGGCGCGCGCCGCGCTCGACGACATCGCGGCGGACGGCCGCCGCGCCGGGAAGGTCATCGACCGGATGCGCGCGATGCTCCGCAAGGGCGAGCTCAGCGCGGTCGCGCTGGACCTCGGCGAGCTCGTCCGCGAGGTGGCCCGGCTCCTGGCCAGCGCGGCGCTCCTCGCGGGCGCGACCGTGCGGATCGAGCTCGCGCCGGGCCTGCCGCGCGTCCGGGGCGACGGTATCCAGCTCCAGCAGGTGCTCCTCAACCTCCTCGTCAACGCGCTCGACGCGGTCTCCCGCCGTCCGCCCGAGGCGCGCCTCGTCGTGGTGCGGGCCCGCCCGGCCGACGGCGGCGGCGTCGAGCTCTCCGTGGCAGATTCCGGCGAGGGGATCCCCCCGGCGGACCTCGAGCGGATCTTCGAGCCGTTCTTCACGTCGAAGGCCCAGGGGCTCGGCGTCGGCCTCGCCATCAGCCGCTCGATCGTCGAGGCCCACGGCGGCCGGCTGTGGGCCGAGCGCGGCCCCGGCCAGGGGGCGACGTTCCGCTGCGCGCTGCCGGTGTGGCGCGAGGGCGCGCCCTGAGACCAAGGTCCCATGGTCGACCGCGGGGGAGGCGTGGCACAGACTGTCTGTCATGGCAGCACCTCGATCCCGCGCCCAGGTCGCCGAGGGGGTCCAGGGCGGCGAGGCGCTCGACGCGCGCGCCGACCCGCTGGCATCGGGCTCCCGGCTGGCGCGAGCCCGACCGCCGCTCGTCCTGCTCGTGGACGGCGATCCCGAGAGCCGCGGGCTGCTCTCGGCGGCCCTGGCGGGCCAGCCGTTCGACGTCGCGGAGGTCGGCGATGGGGAGGCGGCGCTCCAGCAGATCCGCTGCGAGGAGCCCGATCTGGTCCTGCTCGACGCTGCGGTGCCGGGCCTCTCCGGGTTCGAGATCTGCCGGCGCCTCAAGGAGGACCCGGCGACGCACGAGATCCCGATCCTCTTCATGACCGCGCTCGCCGACGCGGCGGGCCGGGCGCGGGGGATCGAGCTCGGCGCCGTCGATGGCGTGGCCAGGCCGTTCGTCCGCGAGGAGCTCGTGGCGCGGGTGCGGGCGCAGCTCGCCGCGCGCGCGGCGGCGAGGGCGATGTCGGAGATGCACGAGGAGGTCGCGCGCGCCCGGGCCTTGCTGGAGCTCGAGGTGGCGCGGCGGACGGAGGCGCTCCGCGCGGAGATCCATCGCCTCGAGCGCACGATCGCGCTGAGCCGGGCCGCCGAGGGCGAGGCGCAGGCGGCGCGGGAGGAGCTCGCGGGCCTGAGCCGGGTGTCGGCGATGCGCGCGCTCGCGGCGTCGATCGCGCACGAGCTGAACCAGCCGCTCGCCGCGATCCTGAGCAACGCGCAGGCGGCGCAGCGGCTGCTCGCGCGGACCCCGCCGGACCTCGTCGAGGTGCGCGCCGCGCTCGAGGACATCGCGGCGGACGACCGCCGCGCCGCGGAGGTGATCCAGCGGATGCGCGCGAGGCTCGGCGAGGGCGAGCTCGGCGCGGACGCGCTGGACCTGAACGAGCTCGTCCGCGAGGTGCGCCGGCTCCTGGCCGGCGCCGCGCTCCGCGCGGGCGCGACCGTGCGGAGCGAGCTCGCGCCGGGCCTGCCGCGCGTCCGGGGCGACGGCGCCGGGCTGCAGCAGGTGCTCGGCAACCTGCTGGTCAACGCGTTCGATGCGGTCTCCTCGCGCCCGCCCGAGGCGCGCCGCGTGGTGGTCCGGACGCGCGCGGGCGGCGGAGGCCGCGTCGAGCTCTCGGTGACGGACTCCGGCGAGGGCGTCCCGGCCGGGGATCTCGAGCGGATCTTCGAGCCTTTCTTCACGACGAAGGCCCGGGGGCTCGGCGTGGGCCTGGCGATCAGCCGCTCGATCGTCGAGGCGCACGGCGGCCGGCTGTGGGCCGAGCGCGGCCCCGGCGAGGGGGCGACGCTCCGCTGCGCGCTGCCGGCGTGGGACGAGGGCGCGCGCCCCGCCGGGTGATCCGGCGCGTCGCGCCCAGCGCTGGGGCTGCGCGGAGCCCCCCGGGGGATGCGCTGAGGCAGCTTGTCTCATGCGTGGCTGCCTGCCGCGGGGGGCGCCTCTTCCAGCCGCGGAGCGACGGCGCGGCGGCGGCCAGGGCGCTGCTGTAAGCATCTGTATTTCCTTGTCATTTCTGCGTGCGCTCGCTGCGGCACCGTTCGTGTATCGGCCCCCCTCCACGCGCCGGGCTCGGCCTCCGTGCTGGCCCCTTTCAGCGCAACCGATGGAGGACCCCATGACGCAGTCGATCAATCCGAGGTGGTGGGATGAGCACAAGACGTCCGGCTGGGAGCGCGTGAAGGAAGCGCTGCGCCGCGACTGGGAGCAGACCAAGGCGGACTTCACGAACAACAAGGGGCAGGAGCTCAACCAGGACATCGACGACACGGTGAAGCAGGCGCTCGGCAAGCAGCCGATCCCGCCGCGGCACGTGCCGAACAGCGACTGGGACGACGTCGAGCCGGGGCTGCGCTACGGCTGGGGCGCGGCGAGCCAGTACAGCGAGCACCGCGACTGGGACGACCGCGTCGAGGGCAAGCTCCGGGAGGAGTGGAACGACCTCAAGAGCGGGCGCACGTGGGACGAGGCCAAGAGCGCCGTGCGGCGCGGGTGGGAGTCGGCGCGCCGCAAGGCGTCCTGAGCGGCGCGCGCGCAAGGGCGGGCGAGCGAGCCCGGTCACGCCGATGACCGGCGCGGCGAGGTGGGTGCTAAGGTCCTCGGCATGGTCCTGCCCTCCCCTGGAACGCCGCGGCCGCCCGTCCCCCCGCCGATCGCTCCGACGGAGGCTGCATGGCGCGCGATGACGCCGGCGGAGCGCGAGGCCCTTTTGGTGAAGATCCTCGACGCGCTGTCGGACCCGAAGAGCGCGATGGCCGAGGGGCGGCCCCACCACAAGGCCAAGGGGCGGGCGATCGACATGCTCACCCTGCACTTCGGGACGACGGGGCGCGCCATCTATCTCGCCGAGGAGTTGGCGGTCCTGGTCCCGGGCGAAGAGGTGTTCGCGCCGGACATCCTCGCGGTGCTGGATGTTCCGCAGCCCGAGGATGACCCGCGGATGGCGTGGGTGGTGGCCGACGAGGGCAGGGGGCTGAGCCTGGTGCTGGAGGTGCTGCACCAGGGGGACCGGAAGAAGGATCTCGTCGCCAACGTCGAGCGCTACGCGCGCCTGGGGATCCCGGAGTACTTCGTCTACGACCGGCTCCGGCAGCAGGTCCACGGCTATCGGCTGCCCGCGCCGGATGCCGCGCGCTACCAGCGCATCGTGCCGCAGATGGGGCGTTACGCTTCGGCGGTGCTGGGCCTCGATCTGGCGGTCGTCGGCGACCGGCTGCAGTTCTTCTACGGCATGGCCGAGCTGTTCGGCTCCGCGGATCTGATCGGCCGCTTGAAAGGCATGATGGAGAGCCTGGAGTCGAGGGCCGAGCAGGCGCAGGCGCAGGCCGAGCAGGCGCAGGCGCAGGCCGAGGCGGCCATGGCGGGCCTGCGAGAGGCCCTCCTGGCCGCGCTCGCCATGCGCGGCATCCCGTGCCCGGACGAGGCGCGCGCGCGCCTTTGGGCCTGTCAGGACCCCGCGACGCTGCAGCGCTGGCTGCTGCGGGCGATGAGCGCCAGCTCGCTCGATGAGATCCTCGCCGGATAGGGGAAGCGGCAGGCTCGCCCTGCACGGGCGGCGCTCTAACCGCGCAAGCCCTTCCTCCTCGCAGAGCGCGTCGTACCAGCGCGCATAGCTCGTGGACGCGACGAGGCGGCGGTTCTCGTCGGGCGCGCCGTCGCTCCACCACGGCGGCCCCCGCTCGCCCAGCGCGATCTTCGCCTCGTTCACGCGACGGCGGGCCGCGCGCAGCGCCCCCGCGTCGGCCGCGCGCAGCGCGCGGCCGACCTCGCGCCGCGCCGCCATGAGCTCGGAGACGAGGCGCCTCCGCGCCTCCTCCGGCAGCGCGGGGTTGGCCCGACGCCACAGGCGTCCGCGCACGATCAGGTAGCGGCCGTCGGGCGTGACGAGCGGCCCCCGCGAGGCGCCTCGGGCGCGCGGCGAGGCGGCGGCGGGGCGCTGCGCGCCGGTCGTGCGGGGGTTCATGCCCCGCCTGCAAGCAAGCCCCGGGCGCGCTGCGAGCTGGGGCTGGCACGGCCTTCGCCTGCCCTGGCCCGTCCGATGGGTGCAAAGGAGAACGGACGATGAAGGTTCTGGTGACCGGCGGCACGGGGGTGGTGGGCCCGGAGGTGGTGCGGCGGCTCCTGCGGAGAGGGCACGGCGTCCGGCTCCTGTCGCGCCACGCGAGCGACGATCGCAAGCCGTTCGAGGGCGACGTCGAGGCGTTCGACGGCGACATCGGCGACGCCGCGTCGATCCGCGGCGCCGCCGACGGGTGCGACGCGGTGATTCACCTGGCGGCGACCGTCGCCGAGCGGCCGCCGGAGGTCACGTTCGAGCGCGTGAACGTCGAGGGCACACGCAACATCGTCGCCGAGGCCGAGCGAGCGCGCGTCCAGCGCTTCGTGTACGTCTCGTCGCTGGGCGCCGATCGCGGCGAGTCGGATTACCATCGCTCGAAGAAGGCGGGCGAGGAGATCGCCCGCACCTTCTCGCGCGAGTGGATCATCATCAGACCCGGCAACGTCTTCGGGCCGGGCGACGAGCAGATCTCGCTCCTGCTCAAGATGGTGCGCACGCTGCCGGTCGTGCCGCTCGTCGGCAAGGGCGACGAGCGGTTCCAGCCGATCTGGTGCGAGGACTGCGGCGAGGCGCTCGCCATCGCGGCCGAGCGCGCCGACCTGGCGGGGCGCGAGCTCGACCTGGCGGGCCAGGAGCTGACCTCGATGAACAAGGTGCTCGACCGCTTCGAGGCCATGACCGACCGGCACCCGACCCGGATCCCGCTGCCGGCGTGGATCGAGTCGACCGGGGCGAAGCTCGCGGCGAAGTTCGGCATCGAGACGCCGGTCAACGCCGACCAGATCACGATGGTGACCGAGGGCAACGTCATCCCCGAGGGCCGCGAGAACGCCCTCGACGTGCTCGGCGTGAAGGGGACGCCCCTCGACGAGAGCCTGGCCAAGCTCGGCGATTCTCTCCCGGAGCGGCTCCCGTCCGAGGGGCTCGGCCCGATGCACCGCAAGATCTACCGCGCCGTGATCCGCGGCGCGCGCCTCGACGCCGAGGGGCTCATCGCCCTCGCGCGCGACGAGCTCCCGGAGCTGACCCCGCGCAAGACGGTCATCGTCGGCGCGGAGCCCGAGAGCCCGACGCGCATCGCGCCGGGCGCGACGCTCACGATGGCACTGCCGCTGCGCGGGCACGTCCAGGTGCGCGTCGAGGAGGTCTCGCCCCGCGCGATCACCCTCGCCACCCTCGAGGGCCACCCGCTGGCCGGCGCCGTGCGCTTCCTGGCCGAGCCCGCGCCCGGCGACGACGGGGCGGTCCGCTTCGAGGTGCAGACGTGGAACCGCGCCTCGACGCTCGCCGACCTCCTGATCATGGAGACGCTGGGCGGGGCGATCCAGACGTACACGTGGACCTCGCTCGTCGAGACCGTCGTCGAGCGCAGCGGCGGCCGCGCCGAGAAGGGCGTGGAGGTGATCCGCGACGACCCCGACGAGCGCGAGGGCAAGGCGTTCGAGCGCTGGCTCGAGGAGCTCATCCACCGCCGCATCCGGCGCGACGGCGCCGCCGCGCCCGCGATGGCCGCGGGCTGAGCGCGGAGGGCGGAACGGCCGCGGCGAGCGGCGCGGCCGGGGACTTCAGGGCCTGGGTGTGGGCTGGCCCGCCCCGCAGCGCTCCGCAGGAAGGCGGCGCCGCGCGGCGTGTCGCTTCGTGCCTCGATCGGGCGCGGACCGAGGCAGCCCGTCACGCCTCGCGCTTGTCGTCCGCGGGGCGGCGGGCTTAAAGTGGACGCTCGCCCTCGCGTCTGCCTCGCCGGGCCCGATCCGCCGCACGTGACTTCGCCGTGGCCTCTCCAAGTCGTCGCGCTGAACGCCGTCTCGTGCGGCTCGGTGCTGTGGCAGGCCGGGAGCGCGCAGCGGGTCACGGTCATCGTCAAGGCCACGCTGGCCCTCGCGCACGATCGCCTCGCCTGGCCCATCGCGCCGCTTCCGATCGTGCGCGATGACCGTCACGGCCCCTCGGGCTCGCTCGAGGCGGCGAGCGAGGTCGCGCCGTACCTGCCGAGCGTGGGGGTGGTGCTGACCGGCCACGCGTGCGCGCCGGGCGGGCAGCCGGTCGCGACGATGATCGCCCGGCTGGCGATCTACCGCGGGGAGGCGCGCCTGCTCGACAAGCGGATCAAGATCGTCGGGGATCGCGCCCCCGTCCCGCCGTGGAGATCGCAGCCGTTCCAGCGGATGCCGCTCGTCTACGAGCGCGCCTTCGGCGGGCCCGGGGTGCCCGACAACCCCGTGGGGGTCGGCGCCGCGTCCAGCGCCGCGCCGGCGCTGCCGAACCTGCTCGACCCCGTTCAGCCCACGCGGCCGGCCGGGATGGGGCCGATCTCGCCGCGGTGGCCTGCGCGGCATCGGCTGCTCGGCGGCGCGGAGCCGCGGGGGGGCGAGCCGCAGCAGGCCGGGCCGACGGCGGGCTTCGACTGGCGTTACTTTCACGCGGCGCCGCCCGATCAGCAGCTGCCGTTCCTGCACGGGGACGAGTGGCTCGTGCTCGACGGGCTGCACCCCGAGCTGCCGCGGGTGCAGACGCAGCTCCCCTCGGCGCGGGCGCTGGCGCGCCGCTATCCGGCGGGCGGGGGCGGGCAGGGGCGGCCCGTCGATCTGGCCGCCGACATGCTCGTCATCGATGTGGATCGCCAGATCTGCTCCATCGTGTGGCGCGGCAGCTTCGCGCTCGAGCGCGCCGAGGAGCGGGCGTCGATCCGGGTGTGCGCCGGCCTGGAGATGCCGGGCCGTCCGCTCTCGTGGCCCAGCCTGGAGAAGGCCGCGCCTTCGCTGCACGGCCGACCGAGCGCGCCGGACGACCTCGGCACGACGCTGCCCGTCGGCGGCGCGTCGAGGTCGAGCGCGCCGGACGATCTCGGCACGACGCTGCCCGTCGGCGGCGCGTCGAGGTCGAGCGCGCCGGTGCTGCCGTTCTCGCCGGTGAGCGCGGCAGCCCAGGCGCAGGCCTCGCCCGGCGCGAGCGCCGCGCGGGGGTCGCGGCCGTCGCGGTGGTCGGGCGCCACCCTCGTGGACGAGGAGACGCGGATGCAGGACCCGGAGGAGCTGGCGACGCAGCTGCAGGCGCCGCTCGCGCCGTTCGCGCTGGCGCCGCCCGGGCCGCCCGCGCAGCCGGCCGCGCCCATCCCGGGAGCGCCGTGGGCTCCCCCGGAGCCCGCGCTGCAGCCCAGGCCCGCCGCGCTGCTCCGGCCGATCGACGAGAGCGCGACCGTGCTCATCGACGTCGAGCCGCCGGACGAGCAGGAGCTCGTGCCGGAGACCGAGGACGCGCCTGCGCCGCTGGGGCCATCGGCAGCTGGGTCGGCCGGGAGCACGCCGGCCGGCGTGGGCGCTCCGCCGGCGGTGGTGGCGCCGCGGGCGGCCGTGCCCCGGGCCGCCGATCCGCCGGCGGCTGGCGTCGTGGCGCCCCCGGGCCTCGCAGGCGCCGCCGCTGCGGCACCGGCCGCCGGCGCGGCACCGGCCGCGGGCGCCGCCGCCGTGGACCCCGCGGATGAACGCCTGCGGGCCGAGGTGATCGCGCGGCTGCGGGCCGGCGAGCTGCTCGGAGGGCTCGAGCTCGCGCACGCGGACCTGAGCGGGCTCGACCTGAGCGGCGCCTCGCTGTCCGCGCTCGACCTCCAGGGCGCGAGCCTGCGCGGGAGCAAGCTCGCCGGGGCGCGCCTCGCCGACGCGAAGCTCGCGGGCGCGGATCTCGGCGGGGCAGACCTCTCGGGCGCGGATCTGACCCGCGCCGACCTGTCGCGCGCCGTGCTGGAGGGCGCGCGGCTCGACGGCGCCACGCTGCACGAGGCGATCCTCGCCTCGGCCCGCGGCGCAGGGGCGAGCCTGGCGGCCGTGACCGGCGCGCGGGCGAGCTTCGCGCGGGGGCTCTGGGACAGCGCCTCGTTCGAGGGCGCGGACCTGCTCGCCCCCAACCTCTCCGGCGCCTCGCTCGCGGCAGCGCGGTTCACGGGCGCGTCGCTCCTGGAAGCCCGCCTCGACGACGCGCGCGGCGCCGGCGCCGCGTTCGACCGGGCCAGGCTGGGGAACGCGCGGGCGCCGAGCGCGGAGCTCACGGGGTGCTCGTTCCAGGATGCGGCCGCGCCCGGATCGGTCTGGCAGGGCGCAAAGCTCGACGGTTCGCGCTTCGCGGGCGCCGACCTGACCGGCGCCGACCTGTCGCGCACGAGCTGCGCCTCGTCGGTCTTCGCGGGCGCCGACCTGACGGGCGCCAACCTGCAGCGCGCGCAGGGGAACGGCGCCGATCTCGAGGGCGCCCGCCTGACCGGCGCGGATCTGCGGCAGGCGCGGCTCGCGGAGGCGCGCTTCGACGGCGCGTCGCTCGGTCGGGTGATCGCCCACCGCGCCGATCTCGGCGGCTGCCGTCTCGTGCGCGCCGATCTCTCGGGCGCGAACCTGCGCGCCAGCCGGCTGCGCGGGGCCGACCTCTCCTTCGCCCGGCTCGAGGGGGCGGACCTGCGCGACGCGGAGCTCGACGGGGCGAACGTCTACGGCGCTTCGCGGCAAGGCGCGAAGCTGAGCAAGCGCGACGAGGCGCGCCTGGTCGAGGTCCCGCCTCGGCCGGGGGACCCCGGCGGCGAGGCCGCGGGGAGCTGACGCTCCGCCGGGAGCCGGCGCCCGGCGGGGAGCCGACGCTCTCGCGGGGAGCCGACGCTCTCGAGGCGGGCAGCCGACGCTCTCGCCAGCGGGCCCGCGCGTGCTACGCGTCAGGTGCCCCGCGCGGCGCTCGCGCCTGCCGCAGGGCGGAGCGAGCCGCCGTGTCCCACCCCCTCGTCGTCAACGATGCGCTGACCGCCCCGGCCGCGCTCCTCAGCTGGAGCGCCGTGCGCGCGTCGGGGCCCGGCGGCCAGAACGTCAACAAGGTCGCCTCCAAGGTCGAGCTGCGCTTCGACTTCGCCGCATGGCCGGAGCTCGACGAGGGCGCCAAGGCGCGGCTGCGCGCGCTGGCGCGCGGCCGCCTCGACGCCGAAGGGCGGCTGCTCATCGTGAGCCAGTTGACGCGCGATCAGCAGCGCAACCTGGACGACGCGCGCGAGAAGCTGCGCGCGCTGATCCTGCGCGCGCTCGAGGTGCCGGCGCTGCGGAGGCCGACGCGGCCGACGCGGGCGTCGAAGGCGAGGCGGCTCGACGAGAAGCGGCGCACGAGCGAGAAGAAGCTCGTGCGCCGCGGCGGGGGCGCCGATTGACGACCGACCGTCAGCGCTTGCGCCGGGAGCCTGCGACGACCTCGGCCGCCGTCGCCGCGGTGGCCGCGCGCTTGAGCCATCGACGCAGCTTGCTCGGGTCGTCGCAGCCGGCGATCGTGCGCGCCACCTTGGCCGGCACGGCGACCCCGCGCGCCTGGAGCACCGTGGTGATGGCCTCCTGCGCCATCCGGATCTCGCCGAGCAGCGCGCCGCGCGCCTCGCCGCGCGCTTCTCCGCGCGCCTCGCCGCGCGCCTCGCCGCGCGCCTCGCCGAGCGTCATGCCGCGCGCCTCGCCGAGCGTCATGCCGCGCGCTTCGCCGAGCGCCACGCCGCGCGCCTCCCCGCGCGCCTCGCCCTCTGCGAGCGCCGCCTCGAGCGCGGGCACGCGCTTCTGGAGCAGCGCGCGGGCCACGGCGTCGTCCGAGGACGCGGCGTCGAGCAAGGCCTGGAGCGGCAGCGGGCGCACGAGGCACGGGTCCTCGATGACCGCATCCTTCGGGAGCGTCCGCCAGCCATCGGTCTCGCGCGACCATTCGAGCACCCGATGCTGCTTCACCAGGATGCAGAACACCCGCCGCACGCCTCGATCGATCAGCCGGCGCGCCTTGCTGGTCGGAACGGCGAGGGCCTGCTTGTCGCTGACCTCGAAGGCCAGCTCCTCCAGCCGCCGGTGGCCCCCCCGGTCGGGCTTCTGCGCGAAGACGCTGGCGTCGGGCGCGTAATCGCTGCCCTCGTCGACCCGGGTGAGCATGTCGACGGCGCCCCGGTAGCCCGGGGCGACGTGGGCGCCGAGGACGTAGGTCAGATCGAAATGCTGCGTCGCATGCGGCGTGTCGGCCGGGGCGGCGAAGATCTCGGCGCCGTCGAGGTACTCCACGCGCGTCTCGGGCGGGGCCAGCCGATCGTCGACGCGCGGGCGCGCCGGGCTGGACGAGGGCGCCTTCAGCGTGCGACCGGGCGCGTCTGCGCCGGGAGCGAGGAGGACGTGGTCGTGCCTGCGCATGCGCTCCAGCATAGCCCAGCCGGCGCCAGGCAGGGCTCGCAACGCCCCCGACGCGGGAGGCGGGCGCGGATCAGGCGTTCGCCCTCAGACAGCCCAGCTCGTAAAGCCCCATCCACCCGACCTCCGGATCCGTGCAGGCGCCCTCCCTGAGCTGCGCGACGAAATCCTCGATCGGCTTCTCGATCACGTCGATGAACTCGGTCTCGTCGAGCGCCTGCGCCCCCCCGCGCGCGCAGTCCACGGCCAGGAACGCGTGGCGCTCGATGGTCGAGTAGGCGCACTCCAGCGGGCGTCCGAGCGGCAGGAGCCGTCCGGCGACATACCCGGTCTCCTCGAGCAGCTCGCGCGCGGCCGCGTCCTCCGGGGTCTCGCCCGGCTCGACGCCGCCGCCGGGGAGCTCGTCGAGGATCCGATCGGGGCCAGGCCTGTACTGGCGCGCCAGGATCACCCGCCTCTCGCGGGAGATGGCGAGGACGCAGACGGCCCGCCCCTCCTTCTTGAGCGAGAACGTGCGGATCTGCCCGTCCGGGAGCTCGAAGGTGACATCCTCGATCCTCCGCCACGGCGAGTGCTGAATCACGCGCCGCTCCAACGCTCTCCACCGCACGACCGCCATCGGAAATCACCTCGGAGCCCCGCGCGCACCGGCGCCGCCGCGAGGCGATGAGGCGCGCGGAGGGCCGCAGGACGGGCACGGCTACCAGGCGCCACCGCGGACCGCAAGGGGAGGGGGAGACCCGGAAAAGGCCAGAGGGGGGGAGAGCTTCCGCGCGCCGGCCTCGTCCCCCGCGCGACGGCGCGCCGTCGTGATGGCGGGCGCAAGATCGGATACGACAGGGAGCGAGCGCCATGGGCCCCACCGGCTGCATCAAGGCCATCCGACTCTGCGTCCTCACCGCGTCGCGCGCCGGCGTCGACCCGCGCGAGGCCCTCGCGGTCGCCGGCGTCGACCCCGCCCAGCTCGAGGATCCCACCGCCCGTGTCCCCCACGACACGGTCGTCCGCGCGTGGACCCGCGTCCCCGAGCTCGCGCGCGACCCGGCGTTCGGCCTGCACGCGGCCGAGCTGCTCGTCGGCCAGCTGTTCGACGTCGTCGATTTCGTCACCGCGCAGTGCGCCACCGTGCGCGAGGCGATCGGCTGCGTGCTGCGCTATCAGCGCCTGATCCACGATGCCTCGGACGTGCGGCTCTCCGTGGACGGCGCGCGCGCCCGCGTCACGCAGCGCTTCTCGTCCGCCGTCGCGCCGCCGCAGCTCTCGAGCTTCATCGTGGGCCTGTGGGTCCTGCGCGCCCGCGCCCTCACCGGCCTGTCCTTCACACCGCACCGGATCACGCTCGCCCATCCCGCCCCGGCGGAGCGCGGCGAGTACGACCGCCTCCTCGCCGCGCCGCTCGCCTTCGGCGCGGACGAGAACGCGATCCTCTTCGACGCCGCGTTCCTCGACGCCCCCACGCTGCGGTCGGACCCGGCGCTCGGCGCGGTCCTCCGCCGGCACGCCGACGAGCTGCTCGCCCGCCTGCCGGCCGAGCCGAGCGTGCGCGGCGCCCTCGAGCGCCACCTCCTCGAGGCGCTCGGGCGCGGCGTCCCCGACGTCGCCGACGCCGCGCGCGCCCTCGGCATGAGCGCGCGGACGCTGCAGCGGAGGCTCGGCGACGAGGGCGAGAGCTACAAGGGCGTCCTCGACGAGGCGCGCCGCAAGCTCGCGATCGCCCACATGCGCGAGCGGGGCCGCACCATCTCCGAGGTCGCGTTCCTGCTGGGCTTCTCCGAGGTGAGCGCCTTCTCGCGCGCGTTCCGCCGCTGGACCGGGCACAGCCCCGCCGCGTACCGCCGCTCCGCCTGACGGCGCGGAGGCGGGCCCCATCAGTCGAACTCGGTCACCGAGTCCCTCCGCTGGGACACGCGGAGGTAGGTGAGCGGCGAGTGGTCGGCCAGCGAGAAGCGCAGCTTGATCCAGTGGAGGAAAGGCAGCTGCTCGATGACGAAGGCCGCAACCCCGAGCGCGAGGCCCAAGGTGGCGGACCAGGTCTGGTTCACCTTCCCGGCGTGCTCGCCCCAGCCGGCGCCGTTGGCGCGCAGCTCCTGGCCGAAATGCGAGAACGGCCCCGTCGAGATCGGCGGGAGCGACGGCACCACGTCCACCCCGTAGATATGGCGGAACAGCCGGTCCCCGAAGCACCGGCCGAGCTTGTCGGCGAACACCTTGTTGCCGACCATCGGCTGCCCGAAGGTGTAGACGCCGCGCAGGCACCCCTGCAGCGCCTGGAGGTCCTCCACCGCGTCTTCTGGAGCCTCGTTGGCCATGAAGAGCTGCGACGCGGCGAGGACCGCCAGCGCGCCTCCCAGGCTGTGGCCGGTGATGTAGAGCGCCTTCAGCGTGGGCTCCTCTGCGCGCTTCGGTCCGGATTCACGCGCGCGCAGGTGTCCAGCGGCCGCGTGGGGCGCCAGGGCCGCCGACGGCGCGGACGAGGTGCTCTCGTCACACCCGGGCGTCATGGAAGCGTCCTCCGGCCGTCCTCTGCCGGCGCTCCCCGGAGCGACCTTGTCCAGCAGCCGTTCCTTGGCGTCCTGCACGATGAGCTTCTTGACCGCGCGCACCTCCTCGAGAACCTTGTCGAGCCGCGCCTCGTCGACGCTGCGCACGAGCCCGTCGAGCGTCACCGAGCGGACGGCGGTCCTCTCGATCTCCCGCGAGAGCTCGTCGTCGACGCGGCGCCCGTGGAGCGCGCCCCTCAGCATCACCAGGAGGGGCGACCACACGGCCCGGGCGGCCCGGTAGAAGCCGCCATGCACCGTCCCCGCCGCGTGGAACGGCTCCGGCTTCACGGCAGCGTCCGTCAGCCAGGTGATCACGTTCCTCAGCCTCGTCCCTCGGAAGCAGAGGATCGCCAGCTGTTTGCACGGGCTCTGGACCAGGTATGCGCTTGTGTCGACGAAGAGCTCCTCGTTGGTGAGCGAGACCTCGACGCACGTCGCCCCCTGGAGGCCCCGGCGGCCCATGATCCTGGTGAAGGTGTCGATATCCGAGTACGCCCACGCCGACGCGGTGGCGAGGAGTTGCGCCGCCCGGCTGTCGTACTCCCCCGGCCTGCTCTTGAGCAGGTGCTCGACGATCCCGCGGGCGCTCGGGGCCTCCCGACCGTCGAGCATCGTCTGTTCTCCGGCGCTGCCCCGGCTCGCCTTGATGACCCGGGATTGTCGAGGGACCGCGAACGGCACATCGCCGCTGTCCGCGCGGTCGGCGCTCACCGCCTCTGCGCGTCCAAGCTCGCGATCGAGCTCAAGATTGTCACGGTTCGTACAAGCAACCTGAAACCTCATGGCCACCCCCCTCATCTCTCCTGTCGATCGCAGGCTGTCGCGGCGAAGGCGCGCGTCGCCACCCGCTTGCGCGATCGAGGCCCTCTGTCGATCCGCGCTCCGCGATCTGCGGGGCACGAGCGCGTGCCCAGCAGCGGCGGAGAAGCGACGCCCACCGTACCACGGCCGCCCCGCGCGCGGTGTGTCGCGATCTGGCTACGGTGAGCCCACGGCGCAAAGCTGCCACGGCGGGTGCATGCTCCCTGGACAGAACAATGGGACAGCGACGTGCAGAGAGACCCTCCCGGCGCCCCTGCCTGCGAGCCGCTCCGGCGGCGCGCCCGGTCAACACATTGGCGCCGCCGGTCAAGGACGGGACGCGCCCTCGTCCTCATCCTCTCCGGCATGACCTACCTCATTCCGAGCCAAGAGCAGGCCCACGCGGGTCTGCGTGCCATCAAGGGCGTCCTCACCTCGGCCGGTCCCCTCGACGGGCCGCGGCGGGACGCGATCGCCGCGGTGCAGCGGCACCTCCTCCACACGGCGCACGACATCGACGCGCTCGCCCCGATCGCGCCCGAGGAGCTCGCGGCCGCCGTCCGCGAGCCCGCGCTCCGCGAGCAGCTCGTGAGCGGGCTCTGCGCGATGACCTTGTGCGGCGAGCGCATCGACGAGCGCGAGCTGCTCGAGGTCGAGCGCTTCGCCGCGGCGCTCGGGGCGCGCCCGCCCGCGGTCCGCCAGCTCCAGCGCCTCTACGAGCGGCGGCTGCTCCTCCTGCGCGTCGACATCAGCCGCAACGCGCTGCTCGGCAAGAGCGTGCGGCGCATGCTCGACGAAGGCGGCGTTTCCGGGCTCGCCAAGAACCTCGCGAGCTTCGCCGGCCTCCTGGAGAACGAGCCCGTTGCCGCGCGCTACCGCTCCCTCGAGGGGTACCCGGAGGGCACCCTCGGCAAGGCGCTCTTCACCTTCTATCGAGAGAACGGCTTCTCCTTTCCCGGCGAGAAGCGCGGCGTGCCCGAGGGCGTGCTCACCCACGATCTCAGCCACATCCTCGCCGGCTACGGCACCGACCTCCGCAGCGAGGCGCTGACGATCGCCTTCCAGGCGGGGTATCGCCGCGAGAACCCGTTCGGCATCCTCGTGTTCCTGCTGGTCCAGCTCCAGCAAGGGATAAAGCTCACGGTGCTCGCGCCGTCGCAGCAGGGGATGCTGGCGACGCCGGGGCTCGCCGACGATCTCGCGCGCTCGTTCGTTCGAGGCACGAAGATGAACATCGACCTGATGGACGACTGGGATTTCTGGTCGGTCATGGACGTGGACGTCGAGGAGCTGCGCCGCCGTTATGGCGTCCTTCCCTGGGCGGCCGCGGCCTGACGCGGCTCACGCGCCGAAGCCGCCGGCGGCCGTCTTCGAGAACGACGCGCCGCCCTGGCTGGCGCGCACCGCCGACTGCGAGAACAGCGCGAACGCCTTGCGGATGTCGGCGGCGTCGCTCTTCGGCGTCAGGATCCAGCGGTCCTCGATCCCCATGTCGCGGAAGACGGCGCGGAAGTCGGTGTTCTTGTCGTCGATGCCGATCGCCGCCACGATGTGGGCCTCGGCGCGGCGCATGTCGCGGACGAGCGCGCACACGTCCTTGGCCTTGGCCCACGTCGATCCCGCGTCGGCGCCGTCCGAGATGATCAGCGTGACCGTGCGCGCCGGGACGCCGCTCAGCGCGAACTCCTGCGCCTTCGCGATCACCGTTCCCAGCAGCACCACCGCCTGGTCGTAGAGCGGCGTGCCGAGCTCGGGGTCGTAGTTCTTCGTGTCCATCTTCACCGCCTGGCCGATCGGGCAATACGGATACAGCACGGTCCCGTTCAGGTAGCGGTTGTGCGCGAGGATGGAGTCGCGCTGCTTGGAGTCGGCGAGGGCGCTCACCACCAGGTTGTGCCCGTCCCGGACCGCCCGGGCGTTGCCGGCGAACTTGATGGATCCCGAGTCGTCGGGCATCACGGTGACGAGCACCACCTCCGACGACGCGACGTCGTCCACCTGCACGCCGAAGCCGGCCTGGATCTGGGCGCCCAGATCCGTGATGTGCAGCGCCTGCATCGCCTCGGGCGAGAGCGCGCCCTCGTCCCGCGCGGCCTCGAACAGCTGCTCGATGTCGAGCGAGCCACCGCTATTCATCGTCTTACCGTCGTCTTTGCTCATGTTCATCGCCTCTCTTCTCTTCTTTGCTTCAGACGAGCCATCGCTCGATCGGGTCGGTGCTCTTCACGAGGTTCATCCCGGCGGCGGCGAACCGGCTCAGCGCCTTGTCCGCCTCGGCCGTGAAGTCCGCGACGAACCCCCCCTTGCCGTCGGGCACCGTGACCGGCGACATGCAGTCCGTCATCACGTAGATCTTCTTCGCGAGCGCGCGATCGGTGAGCGCGATCTCGGTCAGGATGTCCTCGATCGAGCTGCGCACGCAGTGGCTCGCCGCCTGGCCGGCGATGAGCACCGCGTCCGCGTGGAGCAGCGTCTTCAGGAAGAGCGTGCTCCGCTGCGCCAGCGGCTGGCCGTCGTGGCGCGTCAGGACCTCGGGCTGCATCACCGAGTAGTTCTCGGTGAGCGGATTGCCGCCCTTGACCTCCACCCACGACTGCACCCCGCGCGCGAACGCGTGGAACATCCGCGCCTCGTGCACGACGCCCGCGAGCGCGTGGCCGTCGCTGCCGAGGATGCAGTGCGGCGGCCACAGGTACAGCTTGTATTTGCCCGCCTTCTCGAGCTCCTCGCAGTAGTACCGGACCTGCTTCATCAGCCACGGATAGCTCCCGCCGCAGAGCCACCGCGCCACGGCCGGGTTCGGCCGCACCTCCCCCGCGTCGATCTGCGCCGTCGTGATCTCCCGGTGCGCCGAGAGCGGCCGGTCCTCGCGATCCACCCAGAAGGACGGGAAGAAGATCTGGTACGCAAAATGGGTGTCCATCGTGACCGTGATGTTCGTGATGGACGCGAGGTTCTTGTAGACGAACTCGGCGATGCGGCGGCTGTCGTCGACCGCGCCCGTGCCGCTCCTGCCGGCGACGTAGAGCGAGCCCTGCGGGAAGCAGAAGTCCTTCTGCACGTCGATGAGCAGGAGGTGCACGTTCCGCGCGTCCGCGGCCGACGGCTTGACGCCGTGCGCCTTCCGCCACGCGGCGGCGGCGCCGTGGAGCGCCGTCTCGTCGGGGTGGTAACCCCACCGCTCGGCGTTCCTCGGATCGTAGAAGGCGGGCAGCGGGAGCTCTGTCGTTTTCATGGTCTCTCTCTCCTCTCGTGCGGCCCGCGGGAGCGGGCCGATCGGCTCAGAATCGAATTCACGCGATGCGAAGCAAGGTGATCGCCTGGGCGTCGACGACGAACAGGCCCTCTGGCCCGACGACCAGCCGGGAAGCCTGGGTGACGAACGGCTCGGTGCCGGGGAACTGCCGCGTCTGCACGAGCGCTCCCCCTCGGACCTCGACGCGGACGACGCCGCCGTCGGTCGCCGAGAGCAGGAACCCGGACGCCGCGCACTTGCCCGTGAGCGCCCCGAGCCACGAGCCGTCGCCCCCCTCGCCGTCGGCGACCGCCTCGACGGCGCCGTCCTCGCCCACGACGATGCACCGGTGCGCGGTCCGGCCGGCCAGCTCGGCCGCGAGGAAGAGCCACGCGCGCCCGCGGCCGGCGCGCGGCGCCGCCCCGTCGAACACGCACGTGTCGAACACGCACGTGGCCGAGGTGAGCTTGCCGCCGGGGAAAGGCAGCTTGACCGTGTCCTTGAGGCCCGGCCGCTCGGCGTCGAAGACGAACGCGATCGAGACGTTCCCGGCGCGGTAGAAGCCGAGCCCGAAGCGGGGACCGACCCAGAACACCGTTTGCCCGGCGAGGACATCGCCCATCGCGACGGCGCCCGCGTCGCCCGACAGCGCGGCGGCGCCCGGCCTGCCGCTGCGCAGGAGCTTCCCGCCGTGGGTCCAGTAGCGGGCGCGCTCGTTGACGCCGAAGGCGGGGCTCGTCCCCAGGCAATCCACCGGGATCCGCTCGGGCGGCGCCCCCGGCGAGAGCACCACGAGCTCGCCGCCGCGGCCGATCAGCGTCGCCCTCCCTTGCACCGCGAACCGCATCGCGGGGTGGGGCGCGCCGGACAGGACGACCGACCCGTCCTCCCGCAGGAATCGCCCGGCCTCGTGCACGAGATAAGCGAGCCCGCCCGGTCCGGCGGACGCAGCGAGGATCACCCCGCGCGTGCTCAGGAGCCGCGTCGCGAGCACCTCGCCGTGGACCACCGTCGACGCCTTGACGGCCGCCGACGCCGCGGCCGCGCAGGTCGGGCAGGCGGGGCGCGCGTGCTCGACGCCGCACGACGCACACCGCGTCCACGCGAGCCCCTCGAGCAGCCGGCGCGGGAAGGCGCCGCGCTGATCCTCGACGAAGACGCGGTACAGCGCGTCGAGCAGATCGTCGGGCAGCACGCGGTAGGGGATCGCCGGCTTCGGATACCGCACCTCGCGGTCGAACACGGTGATGCGGCGGAGCGGCCTCGCGCACTCGGGCACGCGCGCCGCCGCGGACCGCGGCCGGAAGACGCCGCCATACGGCCCCACGCAGAGCAGGCTCTGCATGACCATCACGGTGAACGCGTACCAGTCGGAGTCGGGCGAATAGGGCCTCCCCAGGACCGGCCGGGGCAGGGAAGGGTCGCAGAGCAGCGGATCGACGAAGCGCTCGGTGAACACCTGGCACGGGAACGGGCCGAACTGGAAGCTGTCGGCGTCGATGACGAACGCCTCGCCGCCGGCGACGAGGACGTTGAGATCGTTGAAGTCGCCGATCACCACGCCCCGGCCGTGGATCGCCTCCACGGTCCGGTGGAGCCCGGAGAGCACCTCGGAGACCGCGGCCGACGAGAGCCCGCCGTGGCGCATCGACGGCTCGCCGTACCGCAGGAGCGGCTCGGCGCCGCGCACGAGGCGCATGGCGTAGCCCACGATGCGCTTCTTCGATCTGTCGGTCGCGAGCTCGACGGGCGCGATCACCTGGGCGGGCAGCGCGCCGGGAAAGGCGCGCAGCTTGTCCTGGTGGCGCTCGATGCGGTCCTGCGCGGCGCGCTGCTCGGCGTCCTGTCCCGCGTAATCCGGGTGATCGGGCGTCTTCCAGACCTTGAGCGCCCGGCCGTCGCGGAGGTCGAACACGTCCGCCTCTCCGCCCTTGCCGATCGAGGTCCGAGGGTCGAGCCGAACCCGCTTTGCACCGAGATAAACGTCCACCTTCGCCTCCTCCGGGCGTACGAAAAGCCGTGTTGTCCCCTCGCGAAGCCGCGCAGGGCCGCGGGTCAATGGCGCGCGCTCTGCGCCCTCCGCACGACGACGAGCGTCGTGTCGTCGCGCAGCAGCCCGCCCTCGCGCTCCATCCGCTCTTCCTTCCATACAGGCCGCGTCACCGTGCGGTTGATGAGCGCGAGCCGCCGTCTCACCGCGTCCGGGTTGGCGAACATGCGATCGTCCTCCCAGAGCCTGGAGAGCGGGCCGACCGCGCCGCCGCCGCCCGGGATCTGCCGGGACGACGACTCGAGGAGATCGATCGCGCCGTCCGTGCCGAGCAGGGCAGTCCTGAGGGCGCTCGACGGGAAGGCGCGGTGCACGGTGAAGCGCGGCGCCTCGCCGCCCGGCGGGCGATCGAGCAGGCCGTACGCGAGGTACGGGGGCTCGTTCCGCGGGAAAGGGCCGAGCCGCAGGAGCTCGTCGCCGAGGGCGATCAGGCCGTCGCCGAGGGAGAACGCGCACGCCCTGTCCCCGGAGATGGCGAGGCCGACCACGGTGAAGAGGAAGTAGGTCGACACGACCTCGGCGAGGCTCCCGCCCATGCCGACCGCCATCGTTCTGAGCGGCGCGAGCGCCCCGCGCCGCACCTCTTCCCAGGTCTCCGGCGACTCGAGAGCACCGCCCCGCCGGAGCGCGCCGAGCACCTGCTCGGTCACGAGCCTTGCCCCGAGCGCGGCGCCGACCTCGCTGCGCGCGCCGCTGCCGCAGCCGTCGCAGACCACCGCGGCAAGACAGCCGCCCTCGGCCCGGAAGGCAAAGGCATCCTGGTTGGGCCGGCCCAACGCGAGGTGGTCCGTCCCGGTCACGGTGCCGCCGGCGATCTCGATGCGTGGTCCCGCCCCCAGGTCAGCAAAGAAAGCGGCCTCGCGAGACATAAACATCCCTTCTGCGCCCGGCGAGGGCGCGCTGAGAGCCCGAGAGCGAGCAGCGCTTCCGAGCGCGCCGACGAGGAGGTCCCCTGGCGATCGAAGGCGAGCGTCGACGTGTCGCCCGCGTCTCCGCGGGCGCCGGCCCGAAGTAGTGGGTCTTCGTGTTACTGGTACACGAAGCATAGTGTTGTTTGGACACTATGTCAACCCCGGGCGCGCCAGCCGGGTCGCCCTCGCGGTCCTGTGGGGTCCAGGGCATCGAAGGGCGCGCGACCGTCGCCCCGTCCCGCGGTGGCACGCTGGCACGCTGGCACCCTGGCACCCTGGCACGCGTGCCCGTGAACGTTTGCTGTGGTAACGGTCATCTGCTGAGCGTGTGCTCGGGACGAAGGACGATCGAGCGTCGCCGATGCCGAGCGGGGGAAGGAGCGCCGGCTGGTACATGGCTTGCTCGGTCGCGCGCTGGATGTTCTCAGGGCGCTCGTGTGCCCCTCGCGCGTCAATGCCACTGGGCGTGACCGACCGAGGTGACCGCGGGCGCGAGCGAGGCCGGCGCGCGCATGTCGCATTGCTGTGACGCACGCGCTCCGCGCTGCGGAGGTGCAATGGCGACTAAAATAGCAGCTAGATTGCTCGCGAGACGACATCGACGAGCCTCCCTTCAAGCGCTCGAGATCTTCGAGCCGCGGAACAGGTACCGGCGGAGGTACCCCCTCCTCGCGAACGGCGTCCTCTTGAGCGCCATCGCGTTCGGCGCCGGCTGCGGCTCGGGCTCGCCGAACGAGGAGCTCCACGGCACCGCGAAGCTCGCGCTGGAGGACCCGACCTGTGTCACGATCCAGCGTGGGACGGCCGGCGCGGTGGAGGACGCGACCATCTGGGAGACCTTCCCGACCTGGAGCGACTCGACCGTGCTCCTCCGCACGGGCACCCTGGCCGAGTTCGGCGTGCGGCACGCCGTCCTGCGCTTCGATCTCTCGCCGGTGCCCGCCGGGGCGAACGTCGTCTCCGCGACGCTGCGGCTCGAGCAGATCTTCCGGGATACCACGAGCTCGAGCACCATCAACATCCACCGCATCCTCTCGCCGTGGACCGAGTCGACGGTGACCTGGCAGAGCCTGGGGAACGGGAGCGACTTCGACTCGGCGATCGCGGCGTCGTTCCAATCGTTGCCCGGTGCCGGGATCCGGTCGGCCGACCTGACCTCGCTCGCCGCGGCGTGGCTTGCGGGCACCGTCCCGAACCACGGCGTCCTCCTGGAGGAGGCGCCGGTCCTCACCACCAGCTTCCCGAGCAGCGAGGAGCCGACGGTCAGCAGGCGGCCGAGCCTGGAGGTCTGTTACACGACCGAGTCGACCTGCGCCGGCACGCTCGACGACGGCGATGCGTGCACGACCGATACCTGCGACCCGGTGCTGGGCATCGTGCACACCCCCATCTCGACCGACGACAGCGATCCGAGCACGATCGACACGTGTGACCCGGCCACCGGCGCGGTGACGCACGTGGCCTGTCCGGCGCTGGATCCGACCGTGGCTACCCGGCTCATCGACGCGGTGGGGTGCATCTACCAGGGGCCGAGCGCGCCGCAGACGGGCGTGACCGCGACGTTCGCCGCGGGCACGGTCGCGGTCGTCAAGGGCAAGGTCGCGACGAGGGCGGGTGTCCCGATATCGGGCGTCCAGGTGAGCGTGCTGGGCCACGACGTGGAGGACGCCGAGAGCTTCGGTCGGGTGCTCACGCGCGCCGACGGGGCGTTCGAGCTGGTCGTGCGCGGCGGCCAGCCGCTCACGATCAGCTATGAGAAGGCCGGATACCTGCCATCCCAGCGGCAAGTGGCCACCTCCTGGCAACGCTGGTCCGACGCGCCCGACGTGGTGCTGATCGAGCGCGATCCGGTGGTGACGCCCGTCGAGCTGGGCAGCGCGACGGAGATCCAGGTGGCGCGGGGGAGCGTGCAGACCGACGAGAGCGGGACGCGACAGGCGACGTTGCTCTTCCCCCCGGGCACCTCGGGGACGATGACCGTGCCCGACCCGAACGGCCCGCCGGGGGCCATGACGACCGTGGCTTTGCCGGCCGAGGTACACGTGCGCGCCACCGAGTACACGGTCGGCCCGAACGGCCCCGAGGCCATGCCGGGTACGCTGCCAGCGGCCAGCGCGTACACCTATGCGGTGGAGCTCGGGCTCGACGAGGCGGTCGCCGCCGGGGCGACGAACGTCGAGTTCACGCAGCCCGTCCCGTTCTACGTCGAGAACTTCCTGAGCTTTCCCGTCGGGACGCCTGTCCCGCTCGGGTACTACGATGCGCAGCAGGGGATATGGATTCCGTCGGAGGACGGGCGCGTCATCGAGATCCTCGACGTGAGCGGCGGCGTGGCGTCGCTGGACGTCGACGGCGACGACGTGGCGGACGACGCGAGCGCGCTCGACGAGCTGGGCATCACCGCCGAGGAGCTCGAGCAGCTTGGCGCGCTGTACACGGCGGGGACGAGCCTCTGGCGCGTCCAGGTGACGCACTTCACGCCGTGGGACACGAACTGGCCGTTCGGGCCGCCGGACGACGCGGTCCCGCCGCCCGACGGCTCCGGCGCGGCGACCGACCTTCCGTGCAACACCTGCAAGGCGACCGGCTCGATCATCGAGTGCGAGAGCCAGGTCCTCGGCGAGCGGCTGCCCGTGAGCGGCACGCCCTTCAGCCTGCATTACCAGAGCGACCGGACGCTAGGGCGAAGGGACCTGTACCGCCTCCCGATCCCGCTGACCAAGGCGACGGTCCACTCGAAGCTCCTGCGGATCGGCGTCGGCGTGACCATCGCCGGGCGCAGCTTCGGGTACGCCCAGTCGTGCCCCTGCGCGCCCAACCAGGAGTATGTCTTCGAGTGGGACGGCAAGGACGCTCTCGGCCGCGACGTCGCGGGGAAGCAGCCGGTCGTGGTGGATATCGGCTACACCTACGAGGGGGAATACAAGAAGCCCAACCTGAGCGGCACCGCCGGCGGGGGAACGGTGAGCGGGGGCGGGGGCTCGTTCGGCCGCCTGGGCGGCGACCGGATCTCGGGGAACAGGACGCGGCAGGACATCACGCTGCACCGGCGTTGGGAGAGCACCCTGGGCGCCTGGCACAACGACGCCGACGCGCTCGGCGGGCTGAGCCTCAGCGAGCACCATGCGTACGATCCCGTCACCTCGATCCTCTATCGAGGCGACGGCGAGCGGCGCACGGGTCGCGACTTGCCGAACAGCCTCCGCCGGGTGGCGGGCGAGATCCCCTCGAGCAGCGTCGCCGCCGCCGACGGCATCAACGCCGCGGTCGCGTACATCGGCATTCCGCGCGGCGTCGCGGTCGGGCCCGATGGCAGCGTCTATTTCCCCGACACGGGGACGTATCGCGTCCGGAAGATCGGCCCCGACGGGATCATCAGCACCGTCGCCGGCGTCTACAATCAATTCGGATACAACGGAGACAATCGACCTGCCACGACTGCGCTCCTGGGAAGCCTGGATTTCATGACGATCGGGCCTGAGGGAAGCATCTACTTCAAGGACGGCTGCCGCATCCGGCGCGTCGCCCCGGACGGCATCATCTGGAACGTCGCCGGGAACGGCAGCTGCAGCCTCGCTAACGCGCCCAGCAACGTGGCCGCGACCTCTGTCCCCCTCGGAGACAGCGTTTACGGCATCTCGGTCGCGCCGGACGGCGCCCTGTACATCGCCATGCGCACGCGTGTCCGAATGGTGACCCCCGACGGGATCATCAGCACCGTGGCGGGCACGGGAGACATAGGCCACTCCGTCGATGGCGTCCGGGCCACCGAGGCTCAGTTCGCGTGGATCACCGCCGTCGCCGCCGCGCCGGACGGCGGCTTCTACCTCGCCGAATCGGGCGGTGCGATCGGTTCTGCTGGCAACTTCATACGGCGCGTCGACCTCAACGGAGTCCTCACCACGGTCGGGGGCCTCGCGGGCGAAAGCACGGGGCAGACGGGCAACGGGGGCCCGGCGACGTCAGCGTTCCTCGGATCGCCGCAAGCGCTCGCGCTCGGACCCGACGGCAGCATCTACTTCACGACCCAGAGGATCGCGGATCACGACTACCCCACCTTGCGCCGCATCTCGCCGGACGGCATCATCACCACGATCGCGGGCAACCGCGGTACCCTTCCGACGCTGTGCAGCTCCGAGCATTGCGGGCTCGACGGGCCGGCGACCAAGGCCTGGTTCATCCGGCCGCGGGGCCTCGCCGTCACGCCGAACGGGGAGATCTTCATCGCCGACGGGGTCCAGGCGACCAATTCGCTCATCGTCCGCTTGAAGGCGCCCTTCCCGGGCGTGGCGCCCGGCAACATCACGGTGCCGAGCGAGGACGGCACGGAATACTACGTGTTCGACGAGCGGGGACGCCACCTCGCCACGAAGGACGCGCTGCTCGGGGTCACGCGCTACCAGTTCGGCTACGACCCCGAAGGCCGATTGACGACGGTCACCGACGTGGACGGCCAGGTGACGACGATCCAGCGCGACTCGAGCGGCGTCGCGACGGCTATCGTCGCGCCCACCTTGCAGACCACATCGCTCGCGATGGATGCCGAGGGCTACCTCTGGACGTTGACGAACCCCGCGAACGAGACGACGACGCTGGAGTACTACCCGGGCACGGGCCTCCTCATGTCGATGCTGGAGCCGCTCGGACGGCTGCACGAGTTCGAGTACGACGAGGGGCGCCTCATCAGGGACGATGATCCGGCGGACGGCTTCCAGACGCTCAGCCGGACGGACACCAGCTCGGGCTACTCCGTCACGCTCACCACGGCGGAGGGCCGGACGCGCACGCACGCGATTGAGAAGCTCGCCGCCGGCGGCGAGCAGCGCACGCATACCGGATGGAACGGTCTCTCGACCGTCGTGAGCATGGATCCGAACGGATCGATCACGATCACGAAGCCGGATGGCACCGCGGTCTCCACGGAGTTGACGGGCGATCCGCGCTTCGGCGTGCAGGCGCCCATCATCGGCAAGGAGACCTACACCACGCCGCTCGGGAGGCAGATGCAGATCACCCGAGCGCGATCGGTGCTCCCGCCCAACGACCTCGACATCACCGCGCTCACCGAGACCACGACCGTCAATGGCCAGGTGTTCACCGACGTGTTCGACAAAGCGTCGGGCACGGTCGTCCACACCCTGCCGTCTGGACGGCACGTGACGACGACCCTGAACGCGCAGGGGCGGGTAGCCGAGATCGCGGTGCCGGGCGTCCTTCCGCTCCAGGCGACGTATCATCCGAACGGTCGACTCCATACGCTCGTTCAGGGGTCCAGGACGTGGACGTACACCTACGAGGACAACGGGTGGCTCACCACGGTGACCCAGCCGCTGAATCACACCACCATCGTCGGGCACGATCCGGTCGGCCGGGTCACGCAGGTGACGCGGCCGGACAACGAGATCTTCGGCGCGAGCTACGACGCCGGCGGGCTCGTCCAGAGCGTGACGCCGCCAGACCGGCCCGCGCACACGTTCGGGCATACCCCGACCGCTTTGCTCGAGCAGTACCTGGCGCCCGAGGTCGGAGGCATCGCTAGGGAGACCTCCTGGTCCTACGACCTGGATCGCCTCCTCACGAGCTCGACCCGGCCCGGCGAGCCTGCCACGGTGCACACGCCGGATCCGACTACAGGCCGACCCATGCTCGTGACGTTGCCAGCCGGATTGGGTACGATCCAGTACGGCTATCACCCCACGACGGGCCACCTGGCGAGCATTGCCGGTCCCTCCGGGCTCTCGGTCGCGTACGGATACGACGGCGCGCTCCTGACCAGCCGGACCTGGACGACCACCGGGACGGGGAGCAGCCTGGGAGCGGTGCACTGGACGTATGACAACAACTTCCGGATCGCCAGCGAGCGGGTGAACAGCGGCACGGCCCTGAGCTTCGGTTACGACGCGGATGGGTTCCTCAACCAGGCTGGCGGCCTCACGCTGCACCGCCACCCGCAGAACGGGCTGTACACAGGGAGCAGCGTCGGCGTCGTCAGCGACACGGTCAGCCCCGACGACTACGGTGCGGTGGACACGTACGTCGCGCAGGTGGCAGGGTCGGCGGTGTACGAGGTGAGTTATACTCCGGACGCGCTGGGGCGCATCGACCAGCGGACAGAGACGATCATGGGAGAGACTCACGCGTACGACTACGCCTACGACCTCGCCGGGCGGCTGACCGACGTGGTCCGGGACGGCGTGCTCACGGCGCACTACGACTACGATGCAAACGGCAACCGCCTGGCGCGCACGTCGCCGGCGGGCGCGGAGGGCGGCACCTACGACGACCAGGACCGTCTGCTCACGTATGGGACCAGGACGTACGTGACGAGCCCGGCAGGCGACAGGACGAGCGTGACCGACACGGCGACCGGCGCGACGACGACCTTCACGTACGATCCCGGTGGCAACCTGCGGCACGTCGACTTGCCGGACGGCGCGGAGCTCGATTACCTGATCGACGGCGAGGGACATCGCGTCTGGAAGCAGCGGAACGGGGTCAACGTCCAGGGCTTCCTCTACCGGAGCGCGCTTCAGCCAGTGGCGGAGCTCGACGGCGCGGGGACCGTGGTGGCGCGCTTCGTCTACGCGCAGGGGCGGAATGTGCCGGATCTGGTGCTCAAGGGCGGTGCCGCCTACCGTATCCTCACGGACCACCTCGGGAGCCCGAGGCTCGTCGTGGACGCGGCGAGCGGCGAGGTCGCCCAGCGGCTCGATTACGACGAGTGGGGCAATGTCACGCTCGACACGAACCCAGGATTCCAGCCGTTCGGATTCGCGGGCGGGCTGTACGACCGGGAGACGAAGCTCGTGCGGTTCGGGGCGCGAGACTACGACCCGAGCGTGGGGCGCTGGACGTCGAAGGATGCGAGCGGCTTCACCGGTGGCCCGAATTTCTACGCTTACGGGCACAATGATCCAGTCAACTACGTCGATCCAGACGGGAGACTTGGGATTCTGGCGACGGCGGGTATCGGGTTCGTGGCGGGCGGCGTGGGCTCGATCATCATGCAGGGGCTGACGAAGGGCTTCGGCTGCGTGGACTACGGAGAGGCAGCCATCGCGGCGACGGCTGGAGGGCTCGCCGGACTCGGCGTTGGCTGGCTCGGAACGGGCGTGTGGGGCAGCGCCCTGATCGGTGGTTTTGCCAGCGAAGGCCAGTACCTTACCACCGCCGCCTACTATGGGCAGGATACGACGGGGGAGGGGATCGCCGGTGCCGCGCTCCTCGGCGCCGTCGGCGGAGGGTTCGCCGCCTGGGCGTCTCCCTCACCCGTCGCGACCATGCAGTTCGTCGAGTCCTCCGCCATCAGCGGTGCTGTCAACTCAGGGCTTGCCAGGGCTCTGAACGACGCTCCTCAGGTGTTTGCGGCGACCTCCTTGCGGAGCATCGGCGCGAACGTGGGGGCCGGCATCTACTCGAATGGGCCATCGAAGTGAACGATCTGATCGGGCGGCGGTGGGCGGTTGTTGCCGTGGTGATCCTGGTTCCTCCGGGGCTTGCATTGCTGGTGCTCGCGTGGTGCATGCCCCGATGGCACAGCCCGCAACCGCTCGAGGTGGTGGTCATGTTTCTTGGCTCGGCGCTGGCCGTGTCTGCGATGATACTGTGGCAGGCGCTCGTGAAGATCACCGACGAGGGCGTCGCCTACCCGCTGTCACGGCCGATCCCATGGACCGAGATCGTCTCCATTCGCGGCAATGACAGGAAAATCGAGCTGAGATCCGCGTCCAGGTGCGTCGTCGTCGCGCTGTGGCCCTTCCGCTCTCGTCAGGAGCTCATGGGCTACATCGCGGACCGGCTCCGCCGGGCAGGTCGCGGCGGGCTCGTCCAGTAGGCTCGGAGCGCCCGATGCGCTCTCGCCAGCGCTCCGTCATGGCAGGGACGGAGCGCTGGCGCGGCCGCGTGAGCCGCTCAGGGCGATTCGAATTCCCTGCCGTGTCTTCGAACGCCATGGTGGCGTCGTTGGAATAGTTGTGTGTGTTTCTTTTGTGCCAAGATGATGCTTCATGAAATTCGATAAGATCAAGATCGTAGCAGCCGTCGTCGCCCTCGCGAGCGTCGCGGTGGCGGGCAGCGCCGTCGCCGGGGACACGTACCACGCCGAGGTCTTCATCGACACGGTGGCGTCAGAGGCGAGCGGGACCGCGTATGGCGCCCGGACCTCGTCGAACTCGGAAGAGATGATCCACTGCGCGGTGTACGGCTATTCGAGCGGCTCCGCCAGCGTGCGCTGCTTCGCCGCTAACGCGGCTGGTGTATTCAAGGAGTGCTCTTCGTCGTCCGCGGGGATCGTGAACGCGGTTCAGGCAATCTCCGACTACTCCGCCATCTCGTTCAGCTGGAACGCGCAGGGGACCTGCACGTCGGTCAGCGTGCACACCGGCTCGCGCTTCCTGCCCTGAGCCATGCATCCCTGGTTGCGCGATGTTGTTCTGATCGGAGCAGGGGGCGCCGCTGGGACGCTCGCGGCGACGCTCTGCTGGGCGCCTGTTCGCGCCGATCTGAGGTCGGTCCGGGGTAGCCTGGGTATCGTCCACCAGCAACTCGAGAGGCTGAATGCTCGGTGCGCCGAGAGCTCGCCTGGCAAGATCGACATGGACGCGCTGGCGCGAGGTATCTCGTCCCGGCTCGCCCAAGCGTCGACCGGGGTGCAGGCCGCCGGGGCGGGCTCCGAGCCTGCCGAGCAGCCGGATCCTCGAGAGGCCCCGGCGGCGCCGGCCGAAGAGGGCGACTGGGAGGTCGTGGGCCAGGCCGAAGGGCTCGTCGCACAGGCGATCTCGACCGGTCGATGGACCGAGGCCATGCGGCACCGTTTTCATAGGCTGCTCGTCGAGGCACCCGAGAGCGAGCGGCAGCGCTTGCATGCCGAAGTCGCACAGAAGGTCAACGCCGGTATCCTCGTCCCGGACGGCGCGCGGTTGCCGTATTGAAGATCAGCGCGCCCGGCGTCGGCCGGGGGAGCTCGCCGGGCGCCGCCCGCCCCGCCTCAGATCTCGAAGCTGAACCCGTCCCTCTCCAGCCGCTCGTACTTCCGCCGGTCGAACCGGTAGAGCCGCGCCGCCCGGTGGGCGACGTCCTGCTCGACCTCGTCGAGCTCCACGAGCAGCCCCGTGCCGAGGGCCTTCTTGCGGAAGTTGCGCTTGTCGAGCGGGCGCTCGAGGATCTTCTCGTAGAGCCGCTGGAGCTGCGACAGCGTGAACTTCGGCGGCAGCAGCTCGAACCCGATCGGCCGATACCGCACCTTGCCCTTCAGCCGCTCCAGCGCGGTCGAGAAGATCTCCTCGTGATCGAAGGCGAGCGCCGGCGTGTCGTCCACCGAGAACCACGCGGCCTCGCGGGCGTCGGTCGCCGCCTTCACCCGGTGATCCCCGAGCTTGACCAGCGCGTAGTACGCCACCGACACGACGCGCTCGCGCGGGTCGCGCCCGAGCGCGCCGAAGGTGTAGAGCTGCTCCAGGTACACCCCCGAGAGCCCCGTCTCCTCGGCGAGCTCCCGCCGCGCGGCGTCGTCCAGCGACTCGTCGACGCGCACGAAGCCGCCCGGGAGCGCCCACCGGCCGCGGAACGGCTCGAGCTCCCGCCGGATGAGGAGCACCTTCAGATCCTCCTCATCGAGGCCGAACACGACGCAATCCACCGTCAATGCCGGCCGTGGGTGCTCGTACGCGACGGACATTCGGACCTCCGTGTGAGCTGGACACGAAGCTTAGTGTGTTTCGGACACCATGTCAACCCGCGCCGGGCCCGGCCCCGCGGCGCGGCGCCACGGCGACCGCACGCCTCGACAGCTTCACCGGGAATCGCGTCTTCGAGGGCCAAGCGGGCTCAGCAAACGGTGCGATGTTTCCCCCGGTGGGTTCACGAAACTTGCCGTCCGCTGTCGACAAACGCTCGACGGCCAGCGCGCGGGCGGGGTAAAAAGCTCTCATGAAGGGGGACGAGGCGTCGGCCGCGGCGGGTGCGGAGATCCAGAATGAGCCCGAGGCGGAGCTCGGAGAGGCAGAGCTGCTCCTCCGGGCCGTGCTCGACAATCTCCCGGTCTCCGTGTGCAGGTACGATCGCGAGGGGATCTTCAGGTTCCACGACGGCAAGGGGCTGGAGGTCTCCGGCGGCGTGCGGCCGGGAGAGCTCCTCGGCAAGAGCGTCTACGAGCTCTATGCGGGGTCGCCGGGGGCGGCGGAGGCCATACGGCAGGCGATCGAGGGGAAGGGGTCGCACGCCGTGACCGAGGCGCACGGCCTCACCTGGGAGACATGGTTCGTCCCCGTGCGCCTCGGCGGAGAGCCCGGCGCGGTCAGCATCACCATGGACGCCACCGCGGCGAGGCAGCGAGAGCAGGACCTCCGGAACAAGCTCGAGCTGATCGAGAAGCAGCAGAGGGTCATCAGCGATCTCTCGACGCCGATCATCGAGGTCTGGGACAAGGTGCTGACCCTGCCCATGGTGGGCGTGGTGGACAGCCTGCGGATCGCCGAGGTGATGGACAACCTGCTCACGGCGATCGTGGACAAGGACGCCCGCTACGCGATCCTCGACCTCACGGGCGTCGACGCGGTCGACACGCGCACGGCCGGGTACATCATCGAGATGATCCAGGCGATCCGGCTCTTGGGCGCGGAGGGGATCGTCACCGGGATCCGGTCGAACGTGGCCCAGACGATGATCGCGCTCGGGCTCGACCTGTCCGGTGTCACGACCGTCGGCAACCTCCGCGCCGGCCTCAAGCTCTGCATGCGGCGCATGGCCGCGGCGGGCGAGGCGGGCGACGCGGGCTGCGTCCCGGTGAAGTAGCCGTCGGCGCGGGCGCCCGCGCGGCGCGCCGCGCGCTCGGCCGCGGCGATCAGCGGTGGATCACGACGCGCGTCGACGGGTCTTTGCGCGTGACCTGGACCGCGTACCACCCCTCCGGCACGGGGGGCTCGGTCCAGTGGAACAGCCACTTGGCGTCGACCGGCGAGAGGTTCACGCAGCCGCCGCTCTGCCCGTCGCCCCAGTTGTTGTGCCAGTACGCCGCGTGGAGGAGGTACTTGCTGAAGAAGTGCTGGCTCCACGGCACCTCGGCCTCGATCCAGTCGTCCTCGTCGACGTGAGGGGTGATGAGCGTCTTCGTCACCCACTTGCGGTTGATGCGGTACTGGCCGAGCGGGGTCGTGGAGGGCGGCACGAACGGCTCGACGCTCTCCGGGTCGTCGGCCCCGTTGCGCCCGGCCGAGATGAGCGTGGCGAAGACGGGCCGGTCGTCCTCATAGGCGATGAGCCAGCCTTCGAGCGCGGCGATCTCGATCCACGTGTTCCTCGGCCCCTCGGCCGGCGCCGCGGGCGCCGCGCCGCCGAGCTGGATGCGGCGCCCCCACGGGTTCTTCGACTTCCGTGGCTTGATCACCACCGCATCTCGCTCGAGCACCCAGTGCCCGTCGTCGCGGGTCTCGAGATACGTCAGCTTGCCGACCTGCCGCGACTTGCCCGTCAGCCCGACCCGGTCGAGGCGCTCCCACACGGCGTCCGTCTTCGCGAGCTGGTTCTCCTCGGTGAGGCGGTACTTGGGGCGCGGCTTGCGCCGAAAGAACACGAGCGGGAGCCGCTCGTCGGCGCCGAGGTGGACCCCCTCGAAGGTGGCGGGCTCATACGGCTTCACCTTGTCCTTCGGCACGAACGTCAGATCGGAGGCCCAGAGCCACGTCGCCCCGCCGGCCTCGACCTCCTTCGTCCATGCGACCGACGAGCGCGGGCGGACCTGCATGTGCCGCAGATCGTGCATCCCCGCGGGCCACGCCGGCGCGTCGATGCCTTCGACGTTCAAGAGGCGCTTGAGGCCGAGCGACTCGCCGTAGCGGTAAGGCAGGGGCTGATCGACGAGCGGGGCATGCTCGCTCAGCGTCTTCAGCATCGGATCGGCCGCGTCGAGGGTGGCGCGCTCGCCGTCGACGCAGACGTAGCCGCGGGGCTCGACGGCGTAGAACGCCGGGCAATCGCCGGAGGCCCGGACGGGCTCGGGGCTCTTCAGGCGGACCGACCCGCCGATCGAGAGATAACCGATCCACTGGGCCTTCGGCCTCGGCGCGGACCGGATCCACACCTCGCGGCTCTTCGCGTACACGCGGGAGGGAACCGCCGGCGCCGCCTCGACCGCGGCGAGCGGGGCCGCGGCGGCCGGAGCCTTCGGCGGCTCGGGGGTGACGATCGGCCCGGCGGCGCCGGGGTCGGCCGCCGGGCGCTCGCTGGAGGGCTCTGCGACCGCGACACCCGCGCGCCCGGCCGGGTCGGCGCCCGAGCCGGCGTCGTGCCGCGACGGCGTGCATGCGAGGCAGAGCGCGCCGAGGGCAGCGAACCACGAGCGGCCGGACATAGGCGCGCCACCCTAGCACGCCGAGCCTGCCCGGCGGAATGATCTGCCAAGGCTGCGGCGGGGGCCGGCGGAGCGCGCGTCGGCGAGGTCGCGTCCGGTCGCCACGATTTCGATCCCGCGGGTGTCACGCTCGACCCCGCTCGCGCCTAGAGCCGAGGAAGGCCGGTGAGGACAGCCGGCCGGAGAAGACAAGGAGACCTCCCATGCGTCGTTGGCTCAAGGTGACCCTGTTCGCGGCCGTCCTCGGCATCCCGGCGATGGCCTATGCTGGAACGCAGCTCGCCGGCGGCTGTCCGTGCGCGGATTGCCCGTGCCCGGACTGCCCCTGCGGCTGAGGCCCCAGCCCCTTGGAACCGCGCGCGCGATCGCTGCTCAACGCCTCGATGAGGCGCCTCGCCGACGGCGATCGCGCGGCGTTCGACCCTGTCTATGCCGCCCTCTGGCCGGCGATCAGCGCGTTCTGCCGCCGCATGCTCGGGGGCGACGCGGACGCGGAGGACGCGGCGCAGCAGGCGCTCCTCAAGGTGTTCGACCGCGCCAGCTCGTTCGATCCCGAGGCGGACGCGCTCACCTGGGCGCTCGCCATCGCGGCGTGGGAGTGCCGCACGGCGCGGCGGCGGCGGACCCGCTCGCGGGAGGCGCCGGACGAGCACCTCCCGTCGCTCGCGGCCGACGTGCCCACGCCGGAGGACGCGGCGATCGCGCGGGATCTGGACGACGCGGCGCGCGAGGTGCTCGGCGCGCTGGGCGAGGCGGATCGCGAGACGCTGAGGGCGACGCTGCTGGAGGGCGATCGCGATCCCTCGGTCTCGGGCGCGGCGTTCCGCAAGCGCCGCGAGCGCGCATTTGCCCGCCTCCGGGAGGCGTGGAGGAGGATTTATGGAACCTGAGGCGCTCGCCGACCTGAAGGAGAGGGCCTATCGTGCCTACGAGCGGGGGAGGGCGCGACAGGCGGCCTGGGCGGCGACTCCGACGCTCGCCGTGGCGCTCGTCGCCGCGCTGATGAGCGACCGTCCGCTCACCACCGCGATCATCGGCGCGGCGCTCTACGTCGCCGCGGCGCTGCTCTCGTGGCGGGGGCGGGAGCTCGGCCGGGGCGTGCTCCCGGGCGTCGCGGCGGGGCTCGTGCCCTTCGCGGCGGCGCACGCCGCGCGCGTCTACGGCCACCTCTGCACGCCGGAGGGGTGCGTCTCCATCTGCGTTCCGGCCTGCATGGCGGGCGGGGTCGCCGCCGGCGTGCTGCTCTCGCGCGCGCTGCGCCGGTCGGACCGGCTCGGGGCCTCCTGGGCCTCGGCGTGCGGCGTCGCCGCGCTGACGGGCGCCCTCGGCTGCGCCTGCGTCGGCTTCGGCGGCGTGGTCGCCCTCGCGGCGGGGCTGCTCACCGGCACCGCGCCGCTCGCGCTCCGCCCCGCGCGCGGCGGCGCGTGATGGAGTGAAGCGGGGCGCGGGCGGTCAGCGGGTCGCCCCGGCGCGTCGCTTCGACCACACGTCGAAGGCCACCGCGGCGAGCAGCACCAGGCCTTTGACGAGCATCACCCGCTCGGACGGGGAGCCGATCAGCGACATGCCGTTGTTGATCACACCCATGATCAGACCGCCGGTGATCGCGCCGGCCACCTTGCCGACGCCGCCCTGCACGGCGGCGCCGCCGATGAAGGCCGCGGCGATCGCGTCCAGCTCGAAGTTGATCCCAGCGGTCGGGCCCGCCTGGTTCAGCCGCCCGGCAAAGATGATCCCCGCGACCGCGGCGAGCACGCCCATGTTCACGAAGATCCAGAAGGTGACCCAACTGACCTTGATCCCGGACAGCATCGCGGCGTGCACGTTGCCGCCCACCGCGTAGATGTGGCGGCCGAAGATCGTCCGGTTGGTCAGCAGCGTGTAGCCCAGCGCCAGGGCGGTCAGCAGGATCAGCACCCACGGCAGGTTCTTGAACCGGGCCAGCTGCACGAGGACGAACATCACCACGGCCGACGCGGCCGCGAGCTTCGCGACGAACACCGGCAGCGCGTCCACCTGCTGCCTGTAGCCGAGCCGGGCGGCCCGGGCGCGCCACTGGGTGGCCACGATGCCGACCACGCCGGCCGCCCCGACGAGCAGCGTGACCACGTCGGCCCCGCCGAGCGCCCCGAGGCGAATGTTGCCCAGGTATCCCTCGGTGAAGCCGTTGGCCAGCGTGCGCACCTCGTCCGGGAACGGGCCGATGCCCTGGTTGCCCAGGATCGTGAGGGTCACGGCGCGGAACAGGAGCATGCCGGCGAGCGTCACGATGAACGCCGGGATGCGGAAGTAGGCGACCCAGAAGCCCTGCCAGGCGCCGATCAGGGCGCCCACGACGACGGTGATGCCGGCCGCCAGGGGCCAGGGCACGTGGTTTTCGACCATCAGCACGGCCGCGACCGCGCCGGTCGCCGCCACGACCGAGCCGGCCGACAGGTCGACGTGGCCGGCGATGATGATCAGGATCATCCCGATGGCCAGAATCAGGATGTACGAGTTCTGGACCATGATGTTCGAGATGTTCTGGGGCGCCAGCAGCTGACCGCCGGTCAGGCCCGTGAACAGCACGACGATCAGCGCGAAAGCGACGTAGATGCCGCTCTGCCGCAGGTTGATCGAGAACCGGTGGTTGAGCGGCCGCTCGGGAGGTGACTGCATGTCGGCGGGCAGGGCCTTGCTGGTGGGAGCCGTGCTGCCGGTGGGCGCGAGGCTGGCCATCTCGCCGCTACTCCTTTGCCTTGGTCATGTATTGCATCAGCCGTTCCGGGGTGGCGTCGGCGCGGGCGAGCTGACCGGTGATCCGCCCGGCCGACATGGCGTAGATCCGGTCGCAGATGCCGAGCAGCTCGGGCAGCTCCGACGAGATGACCAGGATCGCCTTGCCCTGGTCGGCGAGCGCGTTGATGAACGTGTAGATCTCGTACTTGGCGCCGACGTCGATGCCGCGGGTGGGCTCGTCCAGGATCAGCACGTCGGGGTCCGCGAACATCCACTTGGCCAGGACGACCTTCTGCTGGTTGCCGCCGCTCAGCGTGCCGGTGACCGTGAGGACGCTGGGGGCCTTGATGTTCAGGCGCTTGCGGTACTCGTCGGCGACGCGGTACTCCTCGTTGTCGTCGACCCAGCCCAGGTCGGCGAGCTTCCGCAGGGCGGCCGCCGAGACGTTGCGCTTGATGTCCTCGATCAGGTTCAGGCCATAGGCCTTCCGGTCTTCGGTCGCGTACGCGATGCCTTGATCGATCGCGTCGCTCACCGTCCGCAGGCGGATCTCGCCGCCGTTCTTGAACATCCGCCCGCCGGCGCGGATGCCGTAGCTGCCCCCGAACACGCTCATCGCCAGCTCGGTGCGGCCCGCTCCCATCAGGCCGGCCAGTCCGACGATCTCACCGGCGCGCAGCGTGAGGCTCGCGCCCGACACCGCCACCCGCCCGTGCCGGGTCGGGTCGTGCACGGTCCAGTCCTCGATCCGCAGCACCTCGGGGCCGATCTTGGGCTCGCGCGGCGGGAAGCGGTGCTCCAGATCCCGGCCGACCATGCCGGCGATGATCCGGTCCTCGGTCACCTGACCGCTCTTCATGTCCAGCGTCTCGATCGTCCGCCCGTCGCGCAGGATCGTCGTCGAATCGGCGATGGCCTCGATCTCGTTCAGCTTGTGGGAGATGATCACACAGGAGATACCGTCATCGCGCAGCCCCCGGATCAGGTCGAGCAGATGCGCGGAGTCGTCGTCGTTGAGGGCGGCGGTCGGCTCGTCGAGGATGAGCAGCCGGACTCGCTTCGACAGCGCCTTGGCGATCTCGACCAGCTGCTGCTTGCCCACGCCGATGTCCATCACCGGAGTCACCGGGTTCTCCGGCAGCCCGACCCGGGCGAGGAGGACTTCGGCCTCCGCGTTGGTGCGGTTCCAGTCGATCAGCCCGCGGTGGACCCGCTCGTTGCCGAGGAAGATGTTCTCGGCGATGGACAGGTGGGGGCTCAGCGCGAACTCCTGGTGAATGATCACGATGCCGCGCTTCTCGCTGTCCCGCACGCTGCCAAACTTGCAGAGCTCGCCGTCGAAGTAGATCTCACCCGCGTACGAGCCGTGCGGGTAGACGCCCGAGAGCACCTTCATCAGGGTGGACTTGCCGGCGCCGTTTTCGCCGCAGATCGCGTGGATCTCGCCGCGGCGCACCGACAGGCTGACGTCTTGCAACGCCTTGACACCCGGGAACGTCTTGGTGATTCCGTGCATCTCGAGGATCGCGTCGTCGGCCATCCCGGTCTGCCTCCTTGAGGGGGGGTCGCGCGCGCGAGCCGGGCGGCGCTGGCCCGGCTGCGGTCCCAGGCGGCGCGCCGGCCTGCGGCGATCGCGCCGCTCGACGCCGGCCGTCCCTGCGCGGCCGGTGCCGCGACGCGGCTACTTGAGCTCGTCCTCCTTGTAGTAACCGCTGTCGATCAGCACCTTCTTGTAGTTGCTCTTGTACACGATGATCGGCTCGAGCAGGTACGACGGCACGACCTTCTTGCCGTTGTCGTAGTCCTTGGTGTTGTTCACCTCGGGCCTGCCGGCCTTGAGCACCGCGTCGGCCATCTTCACGGTGACCTCTGCCAGCTGGCGAGTGTCCTTGAAGATGGTGGCGAACTGCTCGCCGGCGATGATCGACTTGACCGACGCCTTCTCGGCGTCCTGCCCGGTGACGATCGGGTACTTCTGGCCGCCGGCGCCGTAGCCGTTGCTCTTCAGCGCCGACAGGATGCCGATGGACAGCCCGTCGTAGGGCGACAGCACGCCGTCGACCTTCGCGCCGCCGGTGTACGTCGTGGTGAGCAGATCCTCCATGCGCTTCTGCGCGGTCGCCGGGTCCCACCGGAGGATGGCCACGGTCTTGAAGTCCTTCTGACCACTCTTGACGACGAGCGTGCCCTTGTCGATGTAGGGCTTGAGCGTGTCCATGGCCCCGTTGAAGAAGAAGGTCGCGTTGTTGTCGTCGGGCGAGCCGGCGAACAGCTCGATGTTGAACGGACCCTGGGCGGCGCCGTCGGAGCCGTCCTCCTTCTTCAACCCGAGGCCCACGAGGAGCGAAGTGGCCTGCTGCACTCCCACCTTGTAGTTGTCGAAGGTGGCATAGTAGTCGACGTTCGGCGAGTTACGGATGAGCCGGTCGTACGCGATGACCGGGATCTTCTTGTCCGCCGCCTGCTGCAGCTGCGTGGTGATCGCCGTGCCGTCGATGGAGGCGATGATGAGCAGCTTGGCATCCTTGGTGATCTGGGTCTCGATCTGGTTCACCTGAGTCGGGATGTCGTTCTCCGCGTACTGCAGGTGGACCTGGTAGCCCAGCTTCTCCAGCGTCGCCTTGACGTTGTTGCCGTCGGAGATCCAGCGCTCCGACGATTTGGTCGGCATGCTGACGCCGACGAGGGCGCTCGTCTTGGCGCCGGACGCACCCTTGTCGGCCGTCTTCTCGCTGGAGTCGCAG
This sequence comes from Sorangium sp. So ce836, assembly GCF_028553905.1. Taxonomy (NCBI): domain Bacteria; kingdom Pseudomonadati; phylum Myxococcota; order Polyangiales; family Polyangiaceae; genus Sorangium; species Sorangium sp. So ce836. The sequence goes on from NZ_CP102233.1 coordinate 3,950,882, forward strand.
GCGCTCATGCCCGCGACCAGGGCCATGGCCACCGCGGCGGCGGCAAACCTCGCAAGCTTCATCGTCGCTCCTGCTGCAAACGGTGCAGATCCGAGCCGGTCGAACCGGCCAGTGAGGTAAGGAACTCGGCCCATGGCTCGCGTCTCGCGGGACATCACGCGAGCCTCCGCGTCGGTCAGGCATCATTCTGCCACGATCGATGCGAAGCAAAGATGCCCTTGAGGACCGCATTGTGAGCGTTCACATTTTGCTTGTCAATTCCAAACGGCCGGCTGCCGGGAGCTGCACTGGCGGAGAGGCTGCGGTTAGGCTCGGCGCATGCCGGAAGCCGCCCGCAAGCGCCTCGCGCTGGCCCTCCTCATCGTCGCCGTCGTTCCCGTGGGCCTCATCGCCCGGTTCCACGGCGGTCCGGTCTGGCTGCGCAACAGCGCCGGCGCCGTGCTCTATGAGGTCGTGTGGATCGCCGCGGCGCAGCTCGTGTGGATCTCCGCCCGCACCCACCGGCTCTCGCTCGCGGTCTTCGCCGCGACGTGCGCGATCGAGCTGCTCCAGCTGAGCGAGCTGCCCTGGCTGTGGGCCGCGCGCAGCACCACCCCGGGGCGGCTCCTGCTCGGCGCGAACGGCGGGTTCGATCCCGCCGACTTCGCGCTGTACGCCGTCGGCTGCGCCCTCGGTCTCGCGCTCTGCCGGCCGCTCCGGGTCGCTGCGTGACGCGCCGCCGCGCCGCCCCGCCGCCGCGCCGCGCGCCGGTTGCGCGGTGCGCCGGCAGGGGCCAGGCTGGCGAACGCGAGTTCCAGGAGCAAGGAGGCGACGTCCATGACCGAGGCTCACCACACCGGCGGCTGCCTGTGCGGCGCGATCCGCTACCGCGCCCGCGGCGCGCCGGTGAGCGTCAACGTTTGTTACTGCAGCCAGTGCCGACGCCAGACCGGCGCGCCGATGCCGTCGTTCGCCACCTATCCCGACGAGCTGTTCGAGCTGCTCTCCGGCGCCCCCACGACCTATCGGTCGTCCAGCCTCGCGGTCCGCCAGTTCTGCGCGACCTGCGGCTCGTCGCTCTTCTGGCGCCGTGACGGGGCCAGGGAGCTCGACATCTTCCTCGGCACGATGGACCGGCCGGGCGATCTGCCGCCGCCGTCGTTCCAGCTCTGGACCGTGCACCGCGTGCCCTGGCTGCCCGCCATCCCCGGGGCCACCGACTACCGCGGCGCCAAGACCACCACGTAGCCTAGATGCCCCAAGGCGAGGTATCCCCATGAAGAGATCGGTGAGGATCGCGCTCCGGGTCGCGCTGGGCGTCGTCGCCTGCGGGGCGATCGCGGCGCTGAACGTCGGCGCGCTGACTCGAAGCGCGTTGACGCCGGGGGCTCCCTTCGACGCGGCGGCGCTCCCGCCCGCGCCGGACTACGCGGATCCGCGGAGCTGGAGCGCGCTCCCGGAGCGCGACGACGCCGGCGACGCGGCGCCGCCCTCGGCGCCGGCGGTCGACCAGCGCCGCGCCGCCGCCGACGTCTTCTACGTCCACTCGACCTCTTACGTGGGCCGCTCCTGGAACGCCGACACGAACGACACAGCCGTCAACGACGCCACCGATCGGGGCGCGACAGGGATCCAGGCGACGGCGTTCAACGGCTGCTGCGCGGTGTACGCGCCCCGGTACCGGCAGGCGAACGGCATGGCGTTCACGCGATCCTCCGCCGACGGGGACCGCGCGATCGACGTGGCCTACGGCGATGTCCGGCGGGCGTTCGACGCCTTCAACGCGAGGCGCGGCGCCGGCCGTCCGTTCCTCCTCGCCGCCCACAGCCAGGGGACCGTCATGGCCGAGCGGCTGCTGCGCGAGGCCATCTCGGGCTCCGCGCTCCGGGACCAGCTCGTGGCGGCCTACCTCATCGGCGGCGCCGTCACCGTCGACGGGCTGCGCGAGCGCGCGCCCGACGTTCCACCGTGCCGGGCGGCCGACGACGTCCGCTGCGCCGTCGCGTGGAACGCGCGCGGGGCGGCGTACGTGCCGAGCGACTTCGAGATGCACCGGCCGGACCCGCGGGAGCGGCTCTGCACCAACCCGCTGTCATGGCGAACGGACGGAGCCCGCGCGCCCGCGGACCTGAACCTCGGCGCGGTGTTCCTCGAGAGCGACGACAGGGCGCCGCGCGCGAGGCTCGCGGGCGACGTCCAGTGCGTGGACGGCACGCTCATCGTGCACGACGTCGGCGAAACGCCCCGGGACCTGCCGAGCCGCATCCTCGATCGCGTGCTCGGCGAGGAGAACTACCACGCGATCGAGTTCCAGCTCTTCTTCATGAACCTCCGGGAGAACGCCGCGTCGCGGCTGGCCGCGTTCCTCGCGGCGTCAGCGCGCCAATCCCGGTAGGAGGACTCCGGCGCTCCCGCCGGCGCCCGGCGCCCCCTCGCGGCCGCCTGGCCCTCAAGACCCTTCGGCGGCCTGGCCTCCGTCGGCGGCGCCCTTCGCCTCCTCCTCGGCGATCTTCGCGCGCACCTCGTCCATGTCGAGCGAGCGCACCTTCTCGATCACCTGATCGAGCGCCGACGCGGGCAGGGAGCCCGCCTCCGCGAACAGGAGGACCTTCTCGCGGAAGATGAACAGCGTCGGGATCGAGCGGATGCCGAAGGCCTGGGCCAGCTCCTGCTGCTCGTCGGTGTTGATCTTCCCGAACACGATGTCCGCGTGCTTCTCGGAGGCCTTCTCGAAGACGGGCCCGAAGACCCGGCAAGGGCCGCACCAGGGCGCCCACCAGTCGATGAGGACGATGTCGTTCGACTCGACCGTCTGCTCGAAGTTCGCCGCGCTGAGCTCTTGGGTACTCATCCGCGGAGCATAGCCCCGAAACCCACCCCTGTCGCTGAACGGCCGGCCCCTGGCTCCGCGCCTCCGCTTCCGCGTTCCGCGTTCCGCGCCGAGCTCTGCCCGCTGCCGCCTCGCGCTGACTCCGTTCCTGCTGACTCCGCTGCTCCGCCCCGCTCAGGGCGCATTGCAGACCATGATCTGCTCGATCGCCTCGACGAGGAGCTGCTCGACGCGGTCGGGCCCGATGTCCGCGGCGCGGGCGAACCGCTCCAGATCGAACGGTGTGGGGTTGACCTCGAGGTAGGCGAGGATCTGGAGCGGATAGCCGGTCCAGCGGATGACGCAGAAGCCGACCACGTTGCGGCTCGCCTTGGCCTCGCGCAGGCCGAGGGCGAGCTCGATGCTCGGCGTGTCGTGCCCCTCATCGATCACGATGCGCGGCGCGTGGCCCGCCTTCCTCAGCTCGGCGGCGAACTCCTCCATCGGGGGGCGGAGCACGCGCTCGCGCAAGTATGCGAATTCGCTGATGAAATCGGCCTCCGCGGGGGCGCGCGCCCCCTCGATGCGCCGCGCGTAGCGGGCCGTGAGGCGCTCGATGCGGAGCCGGTTGTGCTCTTTCATGGGCGGGCTATGGCGCGAGAAGCAGCACCTTGACCTGGCTCGGGACGAGGCTGACCCCGACCGCGTTGACGGAGTTCTGCATCGTGATGCTCGTCATCCGCGTGGCGGGCGCGCCGCCCACGAGCACGGTGAACGCCGCGGTGACGTGCCGCGAGGGGCCCATCACCGTGTGCGAGACGAGGCCCATCTCCAGGCCGGCGTTGTCGCCGTTCGTCAGCGGCACCTGCGTCATCAAGTTGTGCGCCGGCGTGCACATGAACAGGACGTTGTAGGCCGCCGGCACCCCCATCGGCTGCGCCGACAGGTTGGGGTAGGGCACCGGCAGGTGCGCCGGCGGCGTCAGGCACACGTCCGGCCCGCCCAGGGCCATGCCTCCCATCTGCGTGTTCGCGAACATCGGTGCCTCCTGTCAGCCGAGGTGGATCTGCCCACCGTCGATCTTGGTCAGCTCGCCGCTCGAGACGAGCGTCGCCTGCGCCTTGATGTTGACCGCGGCCTTCGCCGTGACCTCGTAGTACTGCGCCCGCACCTGCTCCGACTCGGCGATGAACCGGTACGCCCGATCGAGCCGCTGCACCCAGCGCTCCGCGATCGACTCGACCGACCGCGCGACCGTCTTCACGCGATCCACCTGCGCGACAAGCCGCTCGCCCACGTACGTCATCGCCCCGACGGCGAGCGAACCCTCGCCCGCGGCGACGCGCACCTTGGCCGCGGCCACCGACGCCTCGGCCGGCGTGACCAGGCGCACGCCCTCGCCCGCGGCGACCGTGACGCGCCCGCCCGGGGCGCTCACCTCCAGATCCCCCTCGGCCACGAGCCGCGTCGGCGCGTCGCCCTCGCGGTCGAGCACCGCGAGCACGTGGCACCCGGCGTCGTGCAGCGCGACGAGCACCCGGTCGCCGAGCGCGGGCTCGACCAGGCAGCTCACCGCCCGCTTGGCCGCGTAGTCGCCCGACCCGACGCGCACCTGGAACGACCGGTCCACCGCGCCGATGACCGTACCGACCTCCTGGATCGCGAAGGTCTCCACCCTTTGTCTCGCCAGATTGTCTCGCATGGTCTCGTTCTCCTGCTGTCGGGAGGGGCATCCCCTCAGGGCGTCCAGCGCTCGGCTTCGAGCAGATCCGGGTCGTCTCCGAGCGCGGCGGACCGGCTCGTGAAGGTCGCGCCCGCGTCGCGCGCCTGGTGGAAGCGCGCGCGGAAGAGCTTCGCGTGCGAGAGATCCGCCCTCTCGATGCTCGCGTGCGAGAAGTCGGCGTAGGTCAGGTCCGCGTCGCGGAAGCTCGCCAGCGCGCAGGCCGCCCGGTGGAAGATGGCCTGGTAGAGGTCGGCGCCGGCGAGGCTCGCGGCCTCGAGGTCGGCCTCCGAGAAGATCGCCTGCCGCGCCTTGAGGCCGACGGCCGAGACCCCGGCGAGCCGCGCGCCGAAGAAGAGGCCGCGCTCGGCGTCCGCGCCGTCGAGCTTCGCCGCGGTGAGGTCCGCGCCCTTGAGGCTCGCCTGGACGAGCCGGGCGCCGCGCAGGTCGCACCCGGCGAGGTCGGCGTCGGTGAGCTGCGCCAGGGTCAGGTCCATGCCCGACAGATCCTGCCCGCGGAGGCGGGCGCCGACCAGCACCGCGAGGTGCATCGTCGCGCCGCGCAGGCTCGCGGTCGACAGGTCCACCTTGAGCAGGCAGGCCTGCTTGAGCTTCGCGCCGTCGAGCGCGAGGCGCGCGGCCTCGGTCTCCACGAGCGAGAACCGGTCCAGGTTGGCCTCGCGGAAGCTCGCCTCGTCGGCGCGCCCCTTGACCATGCCCCCGATCGTGAGGTTCGCGCGGTCGAAGCTCGCCCGCGACGCGTCGCACTCGGCGAAGCTCGCCGAGACGAGGTCGCTCTCGTCGAGGCGCGCGTGGAGGAGCGCGCACTGGCTCCACACCGCGTGGCGGGCCCGCGCGCCGGACAGGTCGGCGCCCGAGAGATCGCACCCGTTGAACATGGACTCGCTGATCTTCGCGCCCTTCAGCCGGGCGCCGCGGAACGTCGTCTTCTCGAACACGACGCCCGACAGGTCGAGCCCGGACAGGTCGAGCCCCGACAGGTCCTCCCCGGCGATGACCTCGCCCTCGTCCACCTTCGCGAGCAGCTCGTCGCGGGTCATTTGCCCTGCCCCGTGAACACGACGTGCTTGATGTGCGCGTCGGAGAAGGAGGTCCGCGGATCGCCCTTCGCGTCGAGCAGGTTGGCGCGGAACAGGTTGGTGTTCTCGACGCGGGCGCCGGGCACCTTCGCCTTCTGCAGCATGGCGTCCATGAGGTTCGCGCCCGTCAGATCCGCCTCGGCGAGGTCCGACCGCATGAACCGCGCGCCCTTGCCCGAGATCTGCGCGAGGCGCGCCCTGCGGAGGTTTGCCTCGCTGAAATCCGCGCCGTCCGCCGAGGCGCCCTCGAAGATCGCGCCCTCCAGATCGACCCCGCGGAGGTTCGCCCGCGCGAGGTCGGCCCCGGAGAAGTCCGCGCCCGGCAGCGCGGAGGCGGAGACCACGCGCAGCGCCGCGGCCTTCGCCCTCCGGAACGAGGCCTTCTCGCCCTTGAACTCGACGAGGGCCGCGTCCCCGAGCTCGGCCTCGCCGAAGTCCGCGCCCGCCGCCGCGCACTGGAAGAACGTCGCCTTGCGCAGGCTCGCGCCGGCGAAGCGTGCGCCCGTGAGGTCGAGCTGGAAGAAGAGGACGTCGTCCGCCGCGGCGCCGCTGAAGTCCGCGCCTCGCACGCGGGCCTCCAGGAAATCGGCCCCGGCGAGGTCGGCCCCCGAGAGCCGCGCCTCCTCGAGCCACGCCTTGTGCAGGACCGCCTTGCGGAGGTCGACCCCGTCGAAGCTCGCGCGCGCCGCGCGCGCCTCGCCGAGGTTCGCGCCGCGCAGCGTCGCCTTCCCGAGCCGCGCGCCCTCGAGCCTCGCGCGCGTGAGCACCGCGCCCGTCAGGTCGGCCCCCTCGAGATCGCACCCCGACAGATCCGCGCCCTCGAGGAGCGCCTCGCGCAGATCCGCGCCGGCGAGGCTGAGCTCGCGGAGGTCGGCGCCCGTCAGATCGCGCCGCGCGAGCGACTCGCCGGCGGCGAGCGCCCGCTCCACCTCGGCGCGCAGGTCCGACCGCTTCCCCTCGGGCGCCGGCTCGGCCGGCGGGTAGAAATGGGCGAAGGCGCGGTACGCGAGCAGGACGTTCTCCTCGGCCTTCCGGAGGCTCGCGGCGAACGCCGGGTCCGCGAGCTTCGCCTCGAGGTCCTCCATCGGGGCGCCCGCCGTGCGCCCCACCTCCGCGAGCTCGCGCATGCGGGCCAGCTCCTCGTCGGCGCTGAACTTCGGCGGGCCGCCCCCGTCGCCCTTGCTCTTCGCGGCGAGCGCGTCGAAGTCGAGCCCCTGCTCGGCGCAGAGCTTCCGCACCTCGTCCTCGGTGGCCCTGCGCTGCTCCTCGGCGTCCTTCTGGAGCTCCGCGGCCTCCAGGTCCATCCGCTCGACGTAGTCCGCGAGCTCGTCCGGCTTCGGCTCCTCCGGGCGCTTGATCTCCCGCGGGAGCTTCTCGTCCGGGTTCATCCCGAGCACGAGCATCGTCAGCCGCGCCTGCTCGAGCTCGCGCTGCGCCCGCGAGATCGACCGCTCCTCCATCGCCCGCTCGCGCCGGACGAGCTCGTCCATGTCGCTGATCACCTCGTCCGGGAACGACGGGGCGTCGGGCTCGGGCTCCGGGAGGAGCTCCTTCTCGCGCAGCGCGTGGAGGTGCCCCTTGTCCTTGTCGAGCCGCCTCTCCAGCGCCGCGCGGTAATGCTCGGCGGGCCGCGGCGCGTCGGCCCGCTCGAGGCCGGCGATCAGGACGCGCACGTCGTCGGCGTCGTCCTCGGCCACGGGCACGACGCCGCGGAAGATCGCGACGCCGCGCTCGATGTCGGGGAAGAGGAGCACCGTCTCCAGGCGCGTCGCGACCTCGCGCAGGGGCTCCTCGCCGGCGTTCGACGCCTCGCCCGCCTCGCCCCGCTGCCGCACGAAGCACCGGGCGCGGAGCCTCGGTGCGCGCGTCTCGAGCAGCGGCCGCGCCGGGTGCAGGTTCTTCAGGCGGATGGCCTCCCCGCCCTCGAAGTATCCGGGCAGCCGCTGGTCCTCCGGGGCGACCTGGAAGTACTCGGGGTCGAGATCGCGGGCGAAGCCGGGGAAGTCGTGCTGGAGCCACTCGCCGCCGTAGGTGCCGAGCTTGGCCGTCCGCGCGGCGAGCGTGGGGTCGAGCGCGCCGAAGGACGCCGGCGGCGGCCTGTCGCCCGGCGACATGAGGAGTCGCCGCGGGTCCTCGAGGTGGGGCAGGTAATGCACCTTGGTCCCCTGCTCGTCGACCGGATCGAGCCCCATCCCCTTCGGGTTCAGCGGGTAGTCCGGGCCGCCGAAGGCGTACTCCCAGGCGAGCGGCATCTCGGTGATCGGCTCGGGCTCGGTCGGCGCGCCCTGGTGCCACCGCCGCTTGCCCACGACGGCGACGGACTTGTCGACGAGGGGCCCGTCGACCGGCCCGACCTGCAGGCTCGCGGCGAACGCCGGCCGGGGCTCCCCGCCGGGCGAGAACGCCTTGCCGAAGACGAGGACCTCGCCGCGCGGCTTGGGCATGCCCTCGTCGAGGAGGCCGTCCTTGCCGAGGGCGGGCATCACCCGCTGCCACATCGAGACCTCGGGCAGCGGGACCTCCGGGGCGTCGAGCGGGAAGAACACGAGGAGCCCGATGCTCAGGTGATGGTTGCGCCGGACCGTGAGCACGCGCTGGAGGACGGAGAGGCGGAGGGGCTTGATGACACGCATGGGGCTCGAAGGATCGGTTGTCGCGGGGGGGCGCCTCGCGTCCGCCGTTCGCGGTAGAGGCCGATGTCTCGCTGGAGCGGCGACGGCGCGGGCGGCGCGCCCCGTCGCTAGCTGACCACGAAGATGCCGTGCTTCCTGATCTCGGCCGCGACGCTCTCCAGGGTGAAGCTCCCGTTCTTGAGCTCGACGGTCTTCGTCGTGAACTTCGGGCCCTGGATGGTCAGCTCCGGGCCGTTCTTCGCGGTGACCGTGGCGCCGAGCTTGAAATCCACGGTGTTGGTGAGGTTGAACGACATCTTCTGGCCGGCGGTGATCTCCATGTTCCTGCTCAGCGAGAACGACTGCTTGCTCCCGATCGTGAACTCCTGCGCGCTCGTCGCCTTGAGCTCCGTCGTGCTCGCCAGCTTGATGTCGAGCGATTTGGAGACGTTGACGGACGTGAAGTTGCCGCCCTTCAGGTCGAAGGATTTGCCGAGGGTGAGCGACGTGGCGTTCGTGAGCTTGAAATCGTTCGTGGCGCCGACCACGATCGAGCGGAAGGCGCCCAGCTTGGCGTCGAGCGAGGTGCCCACCACGGTCGACGAGCTGGCCCCGAACACATGGGCACGCGCGCTCCCCAGCGTGGTGACGCTGAAGTCGCCGGTCCTCTGGATGTGGTGATTGGACTTGAGGATCTCCTTCTTGTCGCCCTCGGCCTCGAGGAACAGCTTGCCCTTCGCGGAGATCTCGACGTCGTTTCCGAGCGCCTTGACGACGACCTTGCCCGTGGTGGAGGTGATCGTCACATCGCCCTTGGCCGTCTCGGTGAGGGTGCCCGCGGTGGCGGTCGTCGTGATGTTGCCCGCGGTGGCGGTCGTCGTGATGTTGCCCGATTTCGCGGTCGTCGTGATGTCGTTCTCGACGTTGCTCGTCCAGCTCGCGCCGACCAAGAAGTCCATGTTCTGCCCGGCGTCGAGCAGGATCCTGCCGTCGGTCTTGCCGATGAACTCGTGCCCGTGGTTGGGCGACCCCATGCGCATGTACGTGTTCGAGTACGGCGTCGAGAGCGTGATGCGTTGAGCCCCGGCCTGGTCCTCCAGCTCGAGGCGGTTCCTGCCGCCGGTCTGGATGACGTTCTTCGTGTGGTTGCCGCTCGTGACCGGGCTCGGCGTGAGCACGTTGGGCACCACGCCGGAGATCACCGGCCGATCCGGGTCGCCGCCGAGGAAGCTCAGCAAGACCTCGGTCCCCCGGCGCAGCGGGAAGTGGAACCCTTCGACGCCGCCGCCGTGCGGCTGCATCATGCGCACGTACGTGGAGCCGCTGCCGTCGCGCGGGCTCGCCTCGTCGAACTTGAATTTGACGAGGTAGCGCCCGTGCTCGTCGATCTGCGCGTACTCGCTCGCCGCGGAGCCGTCGACCGTGCCGTTCTCGTAACCGTAGATGCGCGGCCACGGCGTCCGCGACTCCGCCCGGAACTGCGTCGACGCCGGGATGGCCGCGACCTCGACGAAATAGACCTCCTCGTGCGTGAGGCCGGCGAGCTCCTCGAAGTCGCCGTGCCCCGCGGACTGGTTGCCGTGGTGGCGCAGCTCGACCGCGAGGTACTTCGTGTTGAACCGCGCGCGCGGGTGGTCCTCGAGCTCGAACGTGTACCCGGAGCGCAGGTGGAGCCGCGCGCCGGTGGCCTGATAGACCGCCTCGCGGGCGAGGTATTCCTCCGCGCGCAGCTGGGCCAGCCGCTTGCCGGCGTCGGCGCTGAAGAAGCGCTCGCCATGGAGGCTGATCTCGCCGGTGCCGTACTGGGACACCGGGGCCGAGCCCGCGAGGGGGAAGTGCGGCCGGACGTAGTCGTAGTCCTTGAGCTTCACCCGCGACGGCAGCGCCCCGTGCTGGCAGGAGAAGGTGCGGAACGAGGCCGAGGCGCTGCGGTCCTCGCCGGTCTGCGGGTGGTAGCGGACCGGCGCGGCGAGCGGCCCCGCGGGGTAGCTCTTGTCGTCACAGAGGACGAGCTTCTCGCCGTCCTCGGTGTGCTCGAAATAGTAAAAGATGCCTTCCCGCTCCATCCAGCGCGAGACGAAGTCGAAGTCGCTCTCGCGGTACTGGCAGATGTGCTCCTCGGTCTCGTAGCTGCCGAGGTTGAGCTCGACGTCGCTCCCCGTGATGCCGTTCTCCTCGAGCACGAGCTTGATCACCTCGGGCACGGTCTTCTTCGTGAAGATGCGGCTGTGCTTCGACAGGGTGAGCCCCCAGAGCCGCGGCACGAGCACCGCTCGCAGGAGCGCGCGGCCGCCGAACTCGTGCACGAGGTCGACGCCGGCGAGCACGCCGGTGAACACGTAGGGCGGATTCGTATCGTCCTGGCGGTCGATCGAGAGCCGCGCCTTGGCCCCGACCATCTCGGCGAAGTCCGTGTCGTCCTCGCCCTCGCTCGGGACCGACAGGAAGATCTCGAACCGATACGGGCGCGAGATCGCCTCCACGCCGCGAAAGCCGACGACGCGCGTCGGGCCTTGCAGGATGCTCGAGGAGAACGTGATGAGGTCGCTCATGGTCGTGTCTCTTCCAGGGTGCGAGGGGGTGAATGCTCCGCCTTCGTTCCCGAGGGAGCGCGTTCTATGGAGCTAGACGTAAAGGAGTCCGCGAGTCAACCTTGTGAAGAAACGTTAATGTCCTCTCCCTCCGGCGGTATTTCTACGATGGACCGCAGGATGGCGCCGCTCGACTTCGCGTTTGCGAGCTTGACCCCATAGAGGTTGGCGCCCGCGAGGTCCGCTTCGCGCAGATCGGCGCCATCGACGTTGGCGCGGGGGAGGCTCGCCTCCTTGAGCTTCGCCGCGCGGAGGATGGCGCCGGCGAGGCTCGCGTTCGCGAAGCTCGATCGGGAGAGCTCCGCCTTTGTCGCGTTGACGTCGGCGAGGCTGGCCCCGTCGAAGACGGCGTCGGTGAGGCGCGCCTGCCGCAGGTCGGCGCCGTCCAGCGACGCGCCGTCGAAGCGCGCGCGCGCGCCCCTGGCCGAGGTGAGGTCTGCGCTCCTGAGGATCGCCGAGGAGAGCTGCGCGCGGTCGAGCGTGGCGCGGGAGAGATCGGCGCGGGTCAGGTCGGCGTCGGTGAGGCGCGCGTCGGTGAGGTCGGCGCCGCTCAGGTTCGCCCTGGCGAGGCATGCGGAGGTGAAGTTGCACCGGGCGAGCGTCGCGCCGGCGAGGTTGACGCGCTCGAGGGAGGCGCCGCTCCAGTCGATGCCCTCGAGCTCGGCGCCCGCGAGCTCGAGGTCGTAGAGCGGCTGACCGCTCTTGAGGCGGGCGAGCACCACCGCGCGCAGGCCGCGCGCCTCCGGCTCGGGCGAGGGCGGCTCGGCGGGAGAGGCGTCGGCGGGAGAGGCGTCGGCGGGAGAGGCGTCGGCGGGAGAGGCGTCCGCGGCGGGGGCGTCAGGGGGCGCGACGTCGGCGGGAGCCGCTTCGACGGGCGCGGCGGCGCTGGCGGGCGCGGGCATCTCGTCCGCGGGCGGCGCGGCGTCCGGAGAGCGCGTCTCGTCCGCTGCGGGGACGGGTTCGTGGACCGGAGCGGGCAACGGCTGCGCTTGCGAGGGCGGCGGTCCAGTGACGGCGCCCGCCTCGCCAGGCGGCGGGTCGATGACGGGGTGCGTCTGGTCGAGCCTGGCGAGCGGCGGCTGCACCCGGGGCGGCGGCGCGGTCGGCGCGGCATGGGTCCCCGAAGCGGCGAAGGGCATCGCGAACGGCACGGAGCCCGGGGCAGGCTCCGAGCGCGGCGGCGGCTCGGGCGCGGGCGCGAACGGCAGGGGAGGCGGCGGCTGCAGCGGCGCCACCTGCTGCGTGACGGCGCTCCAGTGCGGCTCCTGTCGCTGCACGAAGGGCAGGGGAGGCGGCGGCTGCAGCGGCGCCACCTGCTGCGTGACGGCGCTCCAGTGCGGCTCCTGCCGCTGCGAGAACGGCAACGGGGGCAGCCCAGGTAGCTTCGTCACCTGCTGCGTGACGGCGCTCCAGTGCCCCGCCGGGAGCGCCGCCCCCCGGGGCGCGAGCGCACCCCCCGGATCCATGATCGCGACGGGCGCGAGCGGCGGCTCGACACCCGCCGCCGAGGGCCAGGCGAGCGGCCTCCCGGGCATCTCGACGCCTGCGACCACCCGCATCCGGGCCGGCTGATCGCCCGGCAGGAGGGCGGCGTTCCCCCGCCAGATCAGCGAGCAGAGCAGGCGATCCGCGTCGATGGTCAGCGTGTCGGCGACGAGCTCGATCGGCTGCCCCGGGTCGTCGCCTCCCGGCCCGGTCCGATGCAGCCGCGCGAGCGCGCGCGCCGACGGCAGCCTGGACCGGATCCACGGCGTGTGCGGGTGCAGCCCCTGGAGGAAGATCCACTCGTCGCCGTGGAGGCGTTCGAGCGCCTCTCGCGTGGATTCGCCGTAGACGTGGAGCTCCTTGTCGAGCACCCAGCGATCCTCGCGGAAGAGCGCGATCCGCACCGAGAGCGCGGTCGCAGTCGTCCCCGCGGGCGCGGCCGCGTGTCCGCGCACGAGGACCCCGGCGCCCGGCAGGTAGGGCGCTGTCTCACACACCTCCTCCAGGCTGCCGCGCCCTTCGCGCAGCTGGTCCGAGCGGAGCAGCGGCGCCGGGGCGGCGAGCTCCGCGAGCCGGTCGGGGACGAGGGCGAACGTGGCCTTGACGATGACGGTGAGCCGCTCTGCGCCCTGCATGCGCCACAGCACGGCCCCGCAGGAGGCCGGCGTCAGGGCGACACTTGGGAGGGGCCAGGGCGGTTGCACAGCGTGATCTCGGCTGGCCCGCGCGCTTTCACCGCCGCGGAGGGCTCTCGAACTGCCGACGATACGCGGCGCGTCTCTCGGACGCAAGCGCGGGAGTCCGCGGTGAGGAAAGCGCGTGTCGAGCGCTCGCGCTCACGGGACCATGTCGCTGTGAAGATCGGCGGAGCGGCTGAATTTGTGGTGCATGGTAGGCAAGGCCCTGCGGGCTCGTCGGTGCGCTGCGGCTCGCGCGGCTGGCATCCATGGTTTGCTGGATCGCTTGATGTGTTTTGCTGGGCTGAAAACTTCGATCTCGTGGAGAGAGTTCAACGCAAGTACGCGAAGGCGCAAGGGCGCAACAAGGAAAGATAAAAGGCGTGAGAAGACGGCTCTCTCCCCGCTGTGTTCTCTGTGCCTCTCTGTGGTTCCCTCTCTCCTCCAACCACGAACGAGCCCGCGCGACGCTCCTGCCACCCACGTCGAGCCCTCGCCAGGAGCGAGGCGAGCCCCCGCCGCCGCCGCCGCCGGCAGGACGGCGGCCCGCCGGCCGCGGCGCCTACCCGAGCGGCGCGCCGTCTTGCTCGTCCAGCCACGCGCGGGCGAGCGCGAGCGTGCGGGCGTTCTCGGGGACGTTCTCCAGGAAGCTCGCCCGCCACGCGGCGTTCGCGATCTTCGACGCGCGCTCCAGCAGCCGGTCGCGGGCGATCGCGATCGCGCGGCGGGCCTCCCCGTGCGCGCCGCACGCGGCGAGCGCCTCCGCGCGCACCAGGTAGATCTGCGACTCGCCCTCCTCGAGGTGGCCCTGCGAGGCGATGATCGGGGCGGCGAGCTCCGCGGCCCGGTCCGCCGCCTCGAGCGCCTCGGCGGCGCGCCCCGCGGCGAGCAGCACCCCCGCGAGCGTGCCCAGGGCGCACGGCATGAGCGGCGGACACTCGGCGAGGAGCTCGCAGCCGCGGCGCGCCTCCGCCTCGGCGCGGGCGAGATCTCCCGCCAGGCGGGATGCCTCCGCAAGGTAAACGTAGGTGCCGCCCTCCATGCGCCGGTCGCCTGACGCCACGAACGACCGCAGCGAGTCGTCCAGCAGACCACGCGCCTCGTCGAGATCGCCGAGGTGGAGCAGCGTGCGGCCGAGGTTCTCCTTCACGAACGCCGCCATGTACGGCATGCCGAGCCGCTCCGTGTCGGCCAGCGAGGCGCGGAGCAGGCGCACGGCTTCGGCGTACGCGCCGATCTCGTTGCAGAAATGGCCGGCGTTGCCGCGCGCGACGCAACTGTTGCGCACATCGCCCGCCGCCTCGTAGCAGCGCACCGACGCTTCCCCGAGCTCGCGGGCGGAGCCGAGATCCCCGGACAGGATCGCGCGGTGCGTCTGCAGCCGCAGGACCGTCGCGCTCACGGTCGGGTCGTGCCGGAAGCGGTCGAAGGTCGCGTCGAGCCGGCGGCACAGCGCCTCCGTCTCCTCGCTCTGGCCGATCATGTAGTGCAGGGCCAGCGCCGCCTGCGCCATGGAGACGAGCTGGGGCCCGGTCACCGCCTCGTCCGACCACCGCGCGCACAGCTGCCTGGCGAGCGCGATGACGGCCGCCCCCCGCCCCGCCAGCTGGAAGGTCCAGAGCGCCACCCCCACCGCGCGGCTCCACCACGCGCCCCCCTCGGGCAGCGCCCGCATCGCGGCCGTCGCGTGCTGCTCGGCCGCCGCGCTGTCGCCCCGGAAGCGGCACGCCTCCGCCCGGATCGTCTCGATCTCGCCGCGCGCCTCGCCGGCAGCGCCGCACGCGACCGCGCGCTCGGCGCGCTCGATCGCCGCCGCGTAGTCGTTCCCCCCGAGCGCCTGCTCGGCCGCCCGCCGGTAGCACCCGATCGCGCGCTCCAGCTCGCCGCCGCGCTCGAAATGCGTGGCCAGGACCATCGCGTCGGTCTCGCCGGCCTGCTCGAGCCACGCGCCCGCCAGGCGGTGGCCGAGCCGCCGGTCCTCCTCGGTCAGCATCTCGTAGGCCGCCTCGCGCACGAGCGCGTGCCGGAAGGCGTACTCCACCTCGCCCTGGAGCGTCGACTCGTGCAGCCGGGAGATGAGCTCGCTGCGCGCGAGCTCCGCCAGGCAGTCGTCGACGAGCGCCTCGTCCGCCTCGGGGCCGAGCAGCGCGCGCGCCGCGCCGCGCCAGAACGCGCCCCCGAACACGCTGCCGGCGCGCAGCACCCGCCGCGCGTCCGGCGCGAGCCCCTCCAGGCGCGACTGCATCATCGCGAGCACCGTCTCCGGGACGCCGCCGCCGTGGCCCTCCGCCGCGGCGCGCACGAGCTCCTCCAGGAAGAACGCGTTGCCCCCGGAGCGATCGACGATCCGCGCGACGGCCTCGGCGTCGAGCCCCCCGAGCGCCTCGGTCACGAGCTTCTCGCACGTCCTCCGCGGCAACGCCGTGAGCCGCAGATCCGTCAGCGCCCGCTTGCTCCACAGGGCCGGGAAGGCCTCGCGCACCTCGGGGCGCGCGAGCGCCAGGACCATCAGCCGCTCGCCCTCGAGGAGGCGGAGCGCCGCGTCGACGTACTCGACCGTGGGCCGGTCGCCCCAGTGCAGGTCCTCCAGCACGAGCAGGAGCGGCCGCGCGCGGCACTCGGCGCGCACGAGCTCCACCCACGCCGCCTGCATCTGGTCGCCCATGAGCTTGGCGTCCTGCCGCGCCGCCCGGAGCAGCACGCTGTCGTCCGCCGGAAAGGGCGTGCCCGCCATCTCTCCGAGGAACTCGGCGACCTGCCGCCGCAGCGGCTCGGCGACGGTCGCCGCGACGCGCGCGGCGAGCTTCTGCCGCCGCGCGTCGAGCGGCTCGCCGTCGAGCAGCCGCGCGGCGCGCCGCACGACCTGGCCGAGCATGCCGAACGGCGCGCCCTCGCGCATCGGGTCGCCGCGCGCGATCCACGGCTCGAACGGCTCCCCGCGGCCGGCGAGGCGCCGCACCAGCTCGTGGCGCAGGCGCGACTTGCCCACCCCGGCCTCGGCCGTGACCAGCACCGCGCGGGCCTCGGACTCGGCCACGCACTCGTCGAACGTCGCCTGGAGGAGGAGCAGCTCGCGCTCCCGCCCGGCGCACCGCGTCGGCTTGCCGAGCAGCTTGCGCGCCTCGTCCGCGGGCTCGAGCTCGCCGACGAGCGCGAGCCCCGTGCCCTCGACGGACACGTCGAAGCGGTCGCCGAGGAGATCCGCGGTCATCCGGTCGAGGAGGACGGGGGCCACGCCGGCCGAGCTCGCCGCGAGCAGCGCGCTCGCGCGGTCGATGACCTGCCCCATCGGCTGCGTCTTCTCGAGCTCGTCCCAGCCGGTCGTGAGCGCCACGCGCGCGTGCGGCAGGAGATCGCGGAGGGCGAGGGCGCAGCGCGCGGCGCTCACGGCGAGATCCGTCGGCGAGCCCGAGCCGGCGAGGACGGTCGCGAGGGAGCCGTCCCGGAGCAGCTCGAGCTGCGCGCCGTGCCGGGCGGCGACCTGCCGGAGCGCCTGCGACGTGTTGAAGAGCGTGCTGAGCAGCGGGGAGTCGCTGAGCGAGGCGGTGAGCTCGAGGGAGTCGGCGCGCGCGGGGGCCTGGCCGCCGCCGGGCGCCTCGGACGCGAGGATGACGCTGACGAGGCGCCGCTCGCGGCGCGTCAGGCCGGCGACCGAGGCGGGCGCGGTCGAGGACGACTCGGCGACGCGCTCGGCGAGCGCGCGCAGCTCGTCGACGGCGGCCCGCGCGGCGGGGCGATCGCCCGGCCGCTTGGCGAGCAGCCGCGTCGCGAAGGCGTCGAGCTCCCGCGGCAGCCCGGCCACGAGCGCGCTCGGGCGCGGGGCCTCCTCGAAGACCACCCTGGCCAGCAGGGCGAGCGGGTGCGGCGCGGCGAAGGGCGGCCGGCCGGTCAGGCAGGCGAACAGGACGCACCCGAGCGAGTAGATGTCCGCGCGGGCGTCGACCTCGCAATCGCCGATGATCTGCTCGGGCGCCATGAACGACGGCGTGCCCACCGTCGCCCCGGTGCGCGTCAGCGACGACGTCGCGTCCTCGAGGCGCGCGAGGCCGAAGTCGACGATCGTCGCCCGCTCGATCTCTCCGCCCGGGAGGAAGATGTTCTGGGGCTTGATGTCGCGGTGGACGATGCCCTGCGCGTGCGCGAACGCGAGCCCGTCGGCCACCCGGACCAGGAGCCTGAGCGCGGCGGTCGCCTCCAGCCGGCCCCGGGCGAGCCTCGCCCCGAGATCTTCCCCCTCGAGCCACTCCATCACCAGGTAGAGCTCGCCGTCCGGCGTCGTCCCGTGGGCGACGTACCGGACGATGCTCGGGTGCGACAGGGCGGCGAGCGCGCGCGCCTCACGGGCGAACCGGCTGCGCTTCTCCTCGGTCGGCTCCCGGAGCACCTTGATCGCCACCGGCGCGCCGCTCTCGACGTCGCGCGCGCGGTAGACGGTCCCGAGGCCGCCCTTGCCGGCCTGCCGCTCGATCGTGTAGCGCGCCCCCAAGCGCTCCCCCGGTGTCATGCGCGATCGAGTATCTCATGAAAAGCGGGCGCGTCCGCCAGCGGCGTTCGGCGCCGGCGGCCGTGAGGTCGATCCTCGCCGGGGCCGCGGCGAGGCCCGACCGGCGGCCATCAGCGCTCCTGATTTCAGTTGAATCGCGTCGCGCCGTCGTCGCGCGCGCCTCGCGAGGGGGTCGTGCGGCTCAGGTCCGGTGGCCGGGCGGGCGCTGTGCTACAACGTGAGCAAGGCCTGCCGTGTAAGGAGCGTGCGCCATGGGGAATGCGTGTGTTCAAGCCCTCGCCGATGCGTTGGATCTCGGCTCGCTGCTGCAGGAGGTCCGGGATCGACATGGAGAGTTCGACCTCCTGGCGCACTGGACGCAGGGCGAGTTCCACCACGACGTGGTCATTCGGATTCATCGCTTCGCGCCGCTGCCCGGTCCGGTGCTCGTCGTGAGCACCAACTGCAACGGCGGGGTCAAGGAGGTGCTCTGCTTCGGCGAGGTGCCGGACCGCTATGCCCTCTGGCACCATCGCTGCCCCGGGGTGCCGGAGTTCTCCGGCGCGCTGCCGCCCATCGCCGCGCAGGCCCGGACGCCGCATTACTTCGACCCGTGCGAGCTGCTCGCGGCCGACGCGCGCAGCGAGCTGCGCGCCGAGTTCCGCGAGCGCGACCTGGGGGGCGGCTGGCGCCCGCGGTGCGGATAGCTGGCGGGTGAGGCCGCTCAGCGGCGCTCTGCGTCAGCGTCCGGCGCGGCCTGCCCCGCCGCGCGGGCCGTGCGGAAGGCCGCGTCGAGCCGCCGCGCCTCGCGCGCCGCCTCGCCGGCGGTCAACCCGCGGGCCCCCGCGGCCGCGGCGATCGCCTTGCGGAACCGCGCCCCGGCGCGGCGGTACTCGAGCGTGACGAGCGTCAAGCAGAGCGCGACGAGCAGGACGTCGCGCGCGTTCGGCGCGGGCAGCGACCAGGCGAGCCACCCGGTGGCGACGGCGAGCAGCACGCCGCACAGCTCCCAGGATTCGGAGCGCTCAGCGCCCTGGGCCTGCGCTGCGGCGGCCAGCGCGCGCGCGACCGAGGCTGGCGGCTCCGCATCCTTGTCAGCGGGCGCACACCCCGTTGCGTTAGGAACGACCGACCCGCCGCCGGTCAGGAGGGGCGTCGAGGACACCACGACAGCGTTCGTTGCCGCACCGCGATGCATTGAGCTCATACAAACACCCTCCTCGCTTTGCCGTCCGGCCCTGCATACCGTCCGTGCTTGCACGCCGCGCGCCGTCGGCTAAATACGCGAGCTCACGTGGTTCTGACGGCTGAGGCCGCATCGCGTGCGCATCTGTCGCGCGGGGCACGCAATCGATGCGCGTTCGTCGAAATCTCGGCCGCGCCGAGGCGCACCGAAGGCGCAGAGGTGGGTGCGCGTGGCTGCGCCCTCTCCGCCGCGCACGCGCGGCGGAGAGGGCGGCGCGGCCCGGGGGCGCAGGCGCTCAGGGGTAGACGTAGGGGGCGTCGAGCCCGAGGGGGAGCCCGAGCTGCCAGTAGGCGAGGAGGAACAGGCTCCATGCGACGAGAAACGTCACGGAGTACGGCAGCATCAGCGCCATGAGCGTGCCAATCCCGGTGCCTTTCACGTACTTCTGGCAGTAGACCACCACCAAGGGGAAATACACCATGAGCGGCGTGATGATGTTCGTGGTCGAGTCGCCGACGCGGTAAGCCGCCTGGGTGAGCTCCGGCGAGATGCCGAGCGACATGAGCATGGGCACGAAGATCGGCGCGAGCAGCGCCCATTTCGCCGACGCGGAGCCGATGAAGAGGTTCACCGTCGCCGTGAGGGCGATGATGCCCACGATGGTCACGGTGCTCGGGAGCGCCATGGCCTGCAGCGCCGCGGCGCCCTTGAGCGCCACGAGCGCGCCGAGGTTCGACTTGTTGAACAGGTAGATGAACTGCGCGGCGAAGAAGGCCATGACCAGGTAATAGGCCATCGTGCCCATCGTCTTGCTCATCCCGCCGATCACGTCGCGGTGGCTCGTGAACGTGCCGGCCGTGTAGCCGTAGACGATCCCGGGGATCAAGAAGAACAGGAAGATGAGCGGCACGATCGCGTTCATGAGCGGCGCCGTGCTGATCGTCAGTTGACCGCCCGGCGCGCGCAGGGGCGACGACGCGGGCGCGCTCGCCGCGACGAGCAGGCCGATGCAGATCGCCATCGCCGCGAGCCCCGCCCAGAGCGCGCGCGCCTCGCGCGGCGTGAGGTCCGCCGCGCGAGGCTCCTGCTCCGGCGCGGCGTCGACGGGCGTGCGGGCGATGCGCGGCTCGATCACGCGGTCGGTGATGAACCAGCCGAGCCCGACGATCAAGAGGCATGAGGCGCTGCAGAAGAACCAGTTGCAGAGCGGGTTGACGGCGCGCTTCGGATCGAGGATCCCGGCGCCGGCCTGGGTCAGGCCTTGCAGCAGCGGGTCGAGGCTGGAAGGGATGAAGTTGGCGCTGAAGCCCCCGGAGACGCCCGCGAACGCGGCGGAGATGCCGGCGAGCGGGTGCCGGCCCGCGGTGTGGAAGATGACCGCGCCGAGCGGGATGACGAGCACGTAGCCCGCGTCGGCCGCCGTGTGGCTGACGATGGCCACGAGGATCAGCATCGGCGTGAGCAGCGCCCTCGGCGTCACCGCGAGGAGCTTCTTGAGGCCGGCGTTGATGAACCCCGAGTGCTCGGCGATCCCGACGCCGAGCAAGGCCACGAGCACCACGCCGAGCGGATGGAAGCCCGTGAAGGTCGGGACCATGCTCGCGAGGAACTCGGTGACGGCCTTGCCCGAGAGCTGGCTCTGGATCACGAGCGGCTGCTTCGTCCTCGGGTCGATCTCGCTGAACTGGAGCGGCGCGAGCGCCGCCGACAGGATCACGACCACGGCGGCGAGCACGACGAAGAGCAGAGCCGGGTCGGGGAGCTTGTTGCCCGCCCGCTCGAGCGCGTCGAGGGCGCGGCTCGCCCGTCCCGCCCTGATTTCGGGCGGGACCGGGGCGAGCTCGGGTTGCTGGTTGGACATGCCGCGCATGGTAAGGCGATTCACGTGGCGCGTCGCCAATTTCGTGGCGGACGGCGCGAGACCGTCGCAGTCAAACGCGATCGAGCGCGCGCGGGGAGCGACGCGGCCCGACTCCACACTTCATTCCGTCGCCTCTTCACACAGCGCTGTTCAACAGGGCAGGTGGAACTCAAGCGTTCGACTGCTGTACGATGACCCAGAGGGGCTCATTACATGCTGATTCTTCAGGACTACACTGCCACGGAAAAGATCTACGAGGGCATCACGTCCGTTCTTTATCGTGGTCACCGCAACGCGGATCGGCTGCCTGTCGCGGTGAAGCTCCTCAAGAGCGAGTACCCGGATCCGCGAGAGCTCGCCAAGATACGGCACGAGCACGCGCTCATGCGGGACCTCCGCGTCCCGGGCATCCCCGTGGTGCTCGACGTGGGGAAGCACGGGAACGGCCTCGCGCTGATCATGGAGGACAGCGGCGGGCGGTCGCTGAGCGACATGATGCGGGCGCAGCGGCTCAGCCTCGCGTCGGCGCTGCGGATCGCGGCGTCGGTCGCCGACATCATCGACTCGGTCCACCAGCGCCACGTCATCCACAAGGACATCAAGCCGCACAACATCCTCGTCGACCCCGAGACGATGCAGGTCAAGCTGATCGACTTCGGCATCGCCACGCGGCTGTCGCGCGAGAGCCAGGCCGCGCTGGCGCCGGAGGCGCTGGAGGGGACGCTCGCGTACATGTCGCCCGAGCAGACCGGGCGGATGAACCGCGTGGTCGATCACCGCAGCGATCTCTACTCGCTCGGCGTCACCCTGTACGAGATGCTCACCGGCGTGCTCCCGTTCCAGGCGAACGACGCGCTGGAGCTCGTGCACCACCATATCGCGAGGAGGCCGGCGCCGCCGGCGGAGGTGAGCCCGCAGCTGCCCCAGATCGTCTCCGAAATCGTGATGAAGCTCCTCGCCAAGACCGCCGAGGCGCGTTACCAGAGCGGCGCCGGGCTCAAGGCCGATCTCGAAGAGTGCCTGCGCCAGCTGGAGGCGACCGGCGAGATAGAGCCGTTCGCGCTCGGGCGCTACGACCGCGTCGGCGAGCTCCGGATCGTCCAGAAGCTCTACGGTCGCGAAGAGCAGACGGCGACGCTCCTCGCGGCGTTCGACCGCGCGAGCCGGGGCGCGGTCGAGCTCCTCCTGGTCTCGGGCGAGGCGGGCGTCGGCAAATCCGCGCTGGTGCAGGAGGTCCACAAGGCGATCGCGCACCGCCGCGCGTACTTCATCGAAGGCGCGTTCGAGCAGATCGGCCGCAGCACGCCGTACGCCTCCGTGGCGAGCGCGCTCCGGAGCCTCGTCCGGAGCCTCCTGGCCGAGCGCACGAGCGCCCTCGAGCTCTGGAAGGCGAGGCTGCTCGAGGCGCTCGGCCCGAACGGCCAGGTGCTCCTCGACCTCGTCCCCGAGCTCGCGCTCGTCATCGGCCCCCAGCCGGCCGTGGCCGAGCTCGGACCTACCGAGTCCCAGAACCGGTTCAACCTCGTGTTCCAGAACTTCCTCCGCGTCTTCGCGACGCGGGAGCACCCGGTCGTGCTCGCGCTCGAGGACCTCCAGTGGGCGGACGCGGCCTCGCTCACGCTGATCCACACGCTCATGACCGGGCCGGGCACCGCGCATCTCCTGGTCATCGGCACGACCCGGGAGGGCGAGATCGCCGCGGCCCACCCGCTGCGCCTGCTGGTCGACGCGCTGCGGAGCGCGAGCGTCGCCGTCCACGCGATCGCCGTCGAGCCGCTCCCGCGGTCCGCCGTCGCTCAGCTCGTCGCCGAGGCGCTGGACTGCGCGGCGGAGCAGGCGGCGCCGCTCTCGGAGGTCGTCTTCGACAAGACCCGCGGCAACCCGTTCTTCGTGAGCCAGTTCCTGCGGTCGCTCCGCCAGGACGATCTCCTGCGCTTCGACGCGCGCTCCCGCGCCTGGACATGGGATCTCGCCCCGATCCAGGCGATGCAGATGACGGACAACGTGGTGGCGCTGATGGCGGGCAAGCTCCAGAAGCTCGCGCCGGACACCCAGCGCGCCCTGATGCTCGCGGCGTGCCTGGGCCACGAGTTCGAGCTGGAGGTGCTCTCGGCGATCTGCGATCGATCGCGCCGGGACACGGCCGGCGATCTCTGGGAGGCCTTACGGGACGGGCTCATCCAGCCCACGGGCACCGAGTACCGCTTCGTCCACGACTCTTCGCGCGGCGACGCGGCGGACGACGTGCCCTCGACCAGGTTCAACGTGTCCTACCGGTTCTTGCACGATCGCGTCCAGCGGGCCGCGTACTCGCTGCTCGACGACGAGCGCCGGAGGGCGGCGCACCTCCGGATCGGCAGGCTGCTCCTCTCGCAGGCCGGCGCGAGCCCGCGCGACGACGCCCTGTTCGCCGTCGTCCACCAGATGAACCTCGCCGCCGACCTGATCTCCGATCCGGGCGAGCGCGCGGAGCTCGCCAGGCTGAACCTCGCCGCGGGGAGGAGGGCGAAGGCGGCGAACGCCCACCAGGCGGCCGCCGGCTACCTCGCGGTCGGGGCCTCGCTGCTCGGCGAGGATGCGTGGGCCCGCGACGGCGAGCTGATGTTCGCGCTCACCGTGACGCGCGCCGAGTGCGAGTACATGTGCGGTCACTTCGATCGCGCCGAGTCGCTCTTCGATCTCCTGCTGTCCCGCGCGAGCTCCACCCTGGAGCGAGCGCAGGTCCACAACCTGCGGATCGTCCTCTACCTCACCCTGTTCAAGGTCGCGGACTGCATCAGCGTCGGGCGCGCGGGCCTCGCGCTGTTCGGGATCGAGCTGCCTCGCTCCGAGGACCAGGTCCAGGCGGCGCTCGACGCGGAGCTCGCGGAGGTGCCCGTCAACCTCGGGGGCCGGCGGATCGAGGACCTGGCCTCCGCCCCGGCGCTCCGGGACCGAGAGACGCTGATCGTCCTGAAGCTCCTGACGAACCTCTCCTCGCCGGCGTACCTCACCGACGCGAGGCTCGCGGCGCTCGTCACGGCGAAGCAGGTCAACCTCTCGCTCCGGCGCGGGCACTCGGAGGTGTCCGCGTTCGGCTTCGTGCTGTACGGCCTCTACATGGCGGTGCTGCGCGACCGGTACGACGAGGCGCGGCGGTTCGGGCGGCTCGGCATCGAGCTCAACCGGAGGTTCGACAACGTCGAGCTGGCCTGCAAGATCCACTTCACGTTCGGCGTCTACGCGCATTTCTTCTCCCCGCTGCGCGAGACGGTCGAGCACCTCCGGAGCGCGCTCGAGGCAGGGATGGTGTCCGCGGACTTCGCCTACCTCTCGTACACGTGCAACGCGATCGTCATGGCCCGCCTCGGGCTCGGCGACGAGCTCGCGTCGGTCAGGAAGGAGATCGACCGCTTCCTGGGCCTCATGGCGCGGACCAAGAACGCCCTGTCGACGGCCTTCCTCTGCGTCGCGCGGCAGATGGTCGCCTGCCTCGAGGGGCGCACCGACGGCGGCGCCTCGCTCGGCGACGACGAGTTCGACGAGGCCGCGCTCGCGGCGACGCTCGGCGCGCCGAGCGCCATGTTCACGGCCTTCTGGTATCACGTGGTCAAGCTACAGCTCCTGTTCCTGGACGAGGAGTACGCCGCCGCGCTCTCGGAGGCGCTCGCGGCCGAGCGGGCCCTCGCGAGCAGCATGGGGTATTTCTCCACGACCGAGCTGTCGTTCTACATCTGCTTGACGCTGCTCGCCCTGGGCGAGGCCGCGCCGGAGGGGCCGGCGCGGAGCGCGGCGATGCTCGAGGAGCATCACGCGAGGCTCGCGCGCTGGGCGGAGAGCTGCCCGGAGAACTACCGGCACAAGCACCTCCTGGTCGTCGCCGAGCGCTCCCGCGCGTCCGGCGACGAGCTCGGGTCGATGGCGCGCTATGAAGAGGCGATCGAGGCCGCGCAAGAGAGCGGGGTCGTCAGGGACGAGGCGCTCGCGAGCGAGCTTTGCGCGAAGCTCCACCTCGCGAAGGGCAGGCGCAAGACGGCGCGGTTCTACCTGGCGAGCGCGTGCTACGGGTATATCCGCTGGGGGGCCACGGCCAAGGCGCAGGCCCTCGTGGACAGGTATCCAGCGCTCGCCCTCCAGCCCGCGGCCGGCTCGGACCGCGCGGGCTCGCCGGTGTCCTTCACCGTGTCGAGCTCCTCGACCGCGAGCACCGGGCGCAAAGGGGTGCTCGACGTGACCGCGATGATCCGCGCGGCGCAGGTGATCGCCGGCGAGGTCGAGCTCGACAACGTGCTCGAGCAGCTGATGCGGATCGCCGTGGAGAACGCGGGGGCGCAGCGGGGCGCGCTCGTCCTCGATCGCGGCGAGCGGCTCGTGGTCGAGGCGCTCGCGACCGTCGATCCCGACGCGGTCCGCACGGGCATGACGACGCCCGTCGAGGACAGCGCCGACATCGCCGTCTCGGTCGTGCAGTACGTCGCCCGGACCCGGGAGCCGGTCGTCCTGGGCGACGCGACCGAGGACGCGCGCTTCGCGGCCGATCCGTACATCGTCGCGAGCCGCCCGCGGTCGGTCCTCTGCATGTCGATGGTCCACCGGGGCCGGCTCACGGGCGTGCTTTACCTGGAGAACAACGCCGTCAGCAACGCCTTCACGGCGGCGCGGATAGAGCTCCTCGGGCTGCTCCTGTCGCAGGCGGCCATCGCCGTGGAGAACGCGTTGCTCTACGCGCACTTGCAGCACCGCACCGAGGAGCTGCGCGTGGCCGGCGAGCGGCTGGAGCTCGAGCTCGCCGAGCGTGCGCGCTCCGAGCAGACCCGGGCGTCGCTCCAGGAGGAGATCATCCGGGTCCAGAACGACAGGCTGGCCGAGCTGTCGACGCCGCTCATCCCCATCAC
Organism: Sorangium sp. So ce836; assembly: GCF_028553905.1. NCBI lineage: Bacteria > Pseudomonadati > Myxococcota > Polyangiales > Polyangiaceae > Sorangium > Sorangium sp. So ce836. The sequence continues at coordinate 3,976,259 of NZ_CP102233.1, forward strand.
CGATCGCATCATGGTGATGCCGCTCATCGGGACGATGGACGCGGCGCGCGCCCAGCAGGTGCTGCACACGGCGCTGCAAGGGGTCGACGCGAACAGCACGCAGGTCGTGATCCTCGACATCACCGGCGTGAAATCGATCGACACGAGCGTCGCCGCCTCGCTCATCCGCACGGCGAACGCCCTCCGGCTGCTCGGCGCGCAGGCGGTGATCACGGGCGTCCGCGGCGACGTCGCGCAGACGCTGGTCGCGCTGGACATCGATTTCGGGGCGATCGTGACGAAGGGGACCCTGCAGAGCGGGATCGCTTACGCGCTGGAGCAGAGCAGGAGGGCTCGCCGTCTGTCCTGAGCGACCGACCAGGACACGACGCCGCACCCCGCCACCTACAATCGCCCTCGCGCACGCACGAAGTCGCGCATCCTCTCTTGTTGCGGCGCATCTCGTACTTATATGGATGAGGCATGTTGTCGAGCGAACACACTCGACGCGACGCCGAGCTCCGCGCGCTCCGCCGCCGGCAGCCGTACGCGATCGACGTCGACGGACTTCGGATCTGGGTCGCACAAGACGTCTTTCCTCCCGATCTGGGCTACTCGCCACGTCGGCTCGCGGCCGTCCTCGGGCGGTACACGCCTCATCGCGCCCTCGATATGGGCTGCGGCTCGGGGTACCTCGCCCTGGTGCTGAGCAAGAACGGAGCCAGAGAGGTCTGGGCGGTGGACAACCATCCTCCGGCGATCGCGTGCACGATGGCGAACGTGGCGAGGAACCCGCCGCTCCGGGTTCGCGCGGTGGAGAGCGATCTGTTCGCGTCGATCGCGCCCTCCACGACGTTCGATCTCATCGTGTTCAATCAGCCCTTCTATCCCAGCACGGCCCCGGGAGGCGTCTTCGGCATGAAGCGCGACGGCGGCCGCGCCATCATCGAGCGGTTCCTGATCCAGGCGAGGGGCTTCGTGGGGCGCGATTCCGTCATTCTCATGCCCTTCTCGCAGATGGCGGGAGCAGAGAACGATCCGGGCGCGATCGCGGCGCGGCTCGGGTACACGTCCCGGATCGTGCGCCGCGACGACGACGGGCCTCACGCGCACGTCATCCACGAGATCCGAGCGCGGGGCGGCGCGTCGTGACGCCGACAAGAGAGGCCATGATCGGGTTCGACGTCAGCCGTTATCCTCTCTGCGGTGCGCCGGAGGCGATGCCAGCGCGCCTCCGCCGGCCGCATCGGCTGACCCACCAGGCCTGGGCCCTCGCGTCGCACCGGTTCGTCCGCAACGACATCCCGCCCATCCTCGACCGGCTGGAGGGGTGCACGAGGATCCTGGATATCGGCGGGGGGACCGGGGTGGTCGTGCGGCGCATCGCGGAGGCGCTCGGCGGGTGCACGACCGTCGAGCCCGACGCGGCGAGCGCCTCCGCGATCGGGGAGGGGCGAGCGGGCGACAGGATCCGCGTGCTGCGCGGCAAGGCCGAGCGCCTGCCGATCGAGGACGACACGTTCGATGCGGTCGTATCGACCTGGGTGCTCCACTACGTCGATGACGTCGTGAGGGCCGTGGAGGAGATGATCCGGGTGTGCGACGAGCGCGGGTCGAGGATCTTGATCGTGCAGGGGGCCCCTGACAACGAGATGATCGGCCTGCTGAACAGGAACTGCTGCGCCGTGGCGGGCGACGCGGCCGATCATCAGGGATACCTGCTCGCGACGGCCGCGGAGGTGCTCTTCGACCGCGGCTTCAGGAGCATCGAGATGACGAGGGTGAACGTCGAGCTCCGCTGCGAGGAGGCCGATCTCGAGGAGAGGATAGCGAGCGCCGCGGAGGTCCTCCAGCGGTTCTGGTACGACCGGCACCCGGCGGCGGAGCTCATGAAGAGGCGGCTCGCAGGCGAGCTGCGGGCCCATTTCGCGAGGAAGCCGAGCACGATCGGCGACGATGGCGTCCTTTTGGTCGCGCGCCGATGAGGCGCCTTACCGGGGCCGGCCGGCGCGCGACGCGGAGATGACAGATGATGAGCGGTTCAGCAGCCATGCGCCGGTTCGCTCACGCGAACGCGGCGCGCATGATCGATTACTGGCTCGGCGGCATTCACTACCTGCCGGTCGACGTCGAGGCGGCGAAGGAATACGAGGCCGCGTACGGCGATTTCCGCGGCATCTTCCGCGTCCTGCGCGCGTACATCGGGCGCGCCGCGAGGGCGATCCGCGCGGAGGGGGTCGATCAATTCCTCGTCTTCGGCGCCGGGCTGCCGACCTCCGGGAACGTCCACGAGGCCGTGCCGGACGCGCGGGTGCTCTACACCGACGTGGATCGCATCAACATCGCGATGGGGCAGCGGATCCTCGCCGGCCTGCCGAACGCCGCGTATGCCTACTGCGATGCTTCGGACCTGACCACGCTCGATCGGGCGTCGATCGAGCGCGCGCTCGGGCCGATCCGGCGGCTCGGGATCGTGTTCGTCGGGGTCGCCGCCTTCATCGCCGACGAGGAGCTGGCGGCGACGTTCGCGTCGCTCTACGACCTGGCGCCGGCCGGCAGCTTGATGGCGCTCGATTTCGACAGCGAGATGTGCCTCCGGTACCCGCGGATCGTCGAGCTGCTCGAGGCGCCGGGGCTCCGGTTTCACATGCGCGCCCCGGAGGCCATCCGCCGCCTGCTCGGCCCGTGGCGGCTGACGAGCGATGGAATCACCCCCGTCGCCGCCTGGCGCAACCACGGTGAGGACGCCGACTATCCGCCGTTCATGTACGGGTGCATGGTGCGCCGTCCGGGCGACGAGGAGGGCTGATCGCGGGCCGACCGCCCGCGGGGCGCCCGCGCCGCCCGGACCGAGCTCGTCAGAAGGCGCCGGCGCCCGCGCGGGCGCCGGCCGCCGTCAGGCCGCCTTGCGCGCCTCGTCGGCCTCGAGCTCGCGGACGATCGGCAGGACCTTCTTCCCGAACTGCTCCACGTCCTCGAGGTAATGCAGGAACCCGCCCAGCACCAGATCGACCCCGGCCGCCTGATACGCCACGATCCGCCGCGCGATCTGCTCGGGGGTGCCGATGAGGCCCGTGCGGAAGCCGTCGTTGTACTGCACGAGATCCTCGAAATTGGAGTTGGCCCACATGCCCTCGCGCTCGGGCGACGCGCGGCCGGCTTGCCGCACGGCGTCGCCGAAGCCGTTCACCGCCTCGACGTCCGCGTGCGCGATGATGTCGCGCAGGACCTGCCGCGCCTCCTCCTCCGTGTCGCGGGCGATGATGAAGGCGTTCAGGCCGAACTTCACGCGGCGCCCCGCCCGCGCCGCGTGCTCCTGGATCTCGGTCACCTGCGCGCGGACGCCCTCGATGGAGTTGCCATTCATGAAGTACCAGTCGGACACGCGGGCGGCCATCTGCCGCGCTGCCTTCGAGTTCCCGCCCTGGAAGATCTCGGGGTGCGGCTTCTGCACCGGCTTCGGCTTCAGCGTGAAGTCGTTGATCCGGTAGAAGTCGCCCCGCAGCGAGAAGTTGTCCTCGGTCCAGATGCCCCGGAGCGCCCGGATGAACTCCTCCGAGCGCCGGTATCGCTCGTCGTGCTCGAGCCAGGGCTCGCCGAGGGCGGTGAACTCCCCCTTGAACCAGCCGCTCACGACGTTGACGGCGAACCGCCCGCCCGACAGGTCGTCGGCGGTCGCGCCGAGCTTCGCGAGCACCCCGGGGTGCCACAGCCCCGGGTGGACCGCCGCGATCACCTTGAGCCGCTCGGTCGCGAGCAAGAGCGCCAGGCTGAACGACGTCGACTCGTGCTGATACTCGGCGCCGTAGCTCGCCATGTACCGGACCTGGCTGAGCGCGTACTCGAAGCCGCTGTTCTCGGCGAGCCGGGCGAGCTTGCGGTTGTAGTCGATGCCCCAGTGCGTCCGCTGCTCGATCTTGCTCACAACGAGGCCGCCGCTGACGTTCGGCACCCAGTACGCGAACTTCACAGGGCCGCGCGAAGGCGCCGTCGAGGCCAGCGCGGTCAGCGGGATATTTCCGTGATCACTCATGATTTCATTCCTCCAGGCGTGCCCGCGGGGGCTCACTCTCCGCCGGCCTCGAAGAGCTCGAGCGGCAAGCCGACGAGGGATTTGCCGATCCACTCGCGCGCGATGTTGTTGGACGGCCCCATGCCGATCGCGGCGCGCGCGTCGCGGAAGGCGCGCTCGAGCGGCCCGCGGCGGTAGCCGTAGCCGCCGCTCACGTCGAGCGCGAGGCGCGCCACCTTGTTGGCCACCTCGGCGGCGTGGACCTTGAACTCCGTGAGCGGCATGAGCAGCTCGCCCTGCGGCTTGCCCGCCGCCTGGAGCTCGTCGAGCTGCTCGGCGAGCGCCGCCTGCCAGGGGCGGAGGCTCTCGACGAGGACCTTGGCCTCTCCGAGCTGCTGGCGGAGGACCTGGTAATCGGCGAGCCGGCGATTGAAGTCGCGGTGCACCGTGCCGAGCGCGTACTGGGTCACGGTCGCGAGCGCGCCGCGGGCGACGCCGTGCCACGCGGCGCCGAGCCCGATGAGGTACACCGGCGAGACGCCGTGATAGATGATGTCCTTGCCCTGGCCCTCCGCGCCGAGCCGATCCCGGCGCGGCACGGGCACGTTCGTGTAGCGGAGCGGCCCGCTGTGGTTGCCGTGCACCCCGAGGGCGTCCCAGCGGCCCGCCTCGATGCCGGGCCGCTTCCCGTCGACGATGAAGAAGGTGATGTCGGTCGGCCCCTTCGCGCCCGGCGTGCGCGTCTGGAGGACGTAATAGTCGGCCTTCCCGGCGCTGGTCGTGAACGACTTCTCGGCGGAGATCAGGTAATCGGTCCCGTCGCGCGCCGCCTCGCTGAAGTTGAACCACCAGTGGCCGCCCGACGCCTTCTCGCTCGTCGAGTAGGTGCCGACGAGCCCTTGCCGGGCGGGCTTGAGCCACCGCTCCTTCTGGTCGTCGTTGCCGTAGAGCGCGATCGTCTGCGCCGCGCCGATGTGCATGACGTAGACGAGGGCGGTCGACGCGCAGGCGCGCCCGATCTCCTCGGCCGCGATGGCGAACGCCGTATGGCCCAGCCCGAGGCCGCCGAGCTCCTCGGGCAGGAGCACCCCATTCCACCCCTCGCGCGCGAGCGCGTCGAGGTTCTCGCGCGGGAAGATCCCCTCGCGATCGATCCGCTCCGCGTTCGGCGCGATCACGGCGGCGACGATCGCCCCCACGCGCTCGCGGATCGCTGCATCATCTCGTCTCGCCATCTCTCTCTCTCCTCATGGCGGCGCACGCGCGCCGATCGCTCTTGCCAAGATCCGGTCCGGCGAGCGCCGGCCCCGGCCGCGCCCCGCGGCGCGCGCGCCGCGCACCGACGTCGCCATCCCGGGAGGGCTCGCTGCCCGGACCGGTCGTGTCGCGCTCCCTTACGAGTAGAAGCTCGGCTCCGGGATCGCGCCGTTCAGCGCATAGGCGCCGAGCTCGCGCGACTTGTAATCGACCGGGTCGTGCAGCGTGTGGGTGCGCAGGTTCCGCCAGAACCGGTCCATCCCGGCGCTGGCGGCCGTCGCGCTCGCCCCCATCACCTCGAACATGCCGTTCGTGATCTCGAGCCCCGCGCGCGAGGTCGCCACCTTCGCCGCGGCGACGGCGATCGCGCACCCGCCGCGCTGCTCGGGGCTCAACCGATCCCCTTGCTCCCACGCCGCCTGGAACGCCGCCGCGGCGCGATCGGCGAGCAGCCGCGCCCCCTCGAGGGCGAGCCACAGGTCGCCGTACCGGAGGAGGACGTACGGGTCCTCGGTCGCGGGCGTCCCCTTGGCGGCGATCCACGGGCGCCGCCGCGTGCTCGTGTACCGCCGCGCCTCCTCGAAGGCCCCTTCGGCGAGGCCGAGGTACACGTTCACGAGCACGAGCTGGGCGAGGCAGGGGCGCAGCGAGGCGAACGGCGAGCCGAGCGGCCCCGGCGTCGTGAGCAGCTCGTCCGCCCGCACCTCGACGTCGTCGAGCTCGACGGTGCCGCTGTCGGTCTGCCGCTGTCCCATGTTGTCCCAGTCGTCGAGCACCCGGATCCCCGGCCGACGGGTGGGGATGGCGGCGACGACGAGCTTGGATGTCGCGTCGTCGAGCGCCGACACGATGAGCATGTCCGAGTCGCTCGCCCCGGAGCAGAAGCTCTTCGCGCCGCGCACGGCGAGGCCGTCGCCGCGGCGCACGAGGCGCGCGCGCGTGTCGAGCGGGTTCAGCGCGTTTCCCCAGAACCAGCGCTCCGCGACGGTCGCGGCCTGGAGCCGGCTCGCCTGGTCCGCGCTCCCGAACAGCCGCAGCGTCGCGAGCATCAGGTGATGAAAGCCGAACACATGAGCGACCGCGCTGTCGGCGCGGGCGATGCGCCGGACCGCCTCGAGCACGACGGTCCAGGGCGCTCCCCAGCCGCCCAGGGACGCCAGCACCGAGAGCGACAAGAGCCCGCTCCGCCGCAGCCGATCGCGCTCCTCCTTGGGCGTCCCGCCGCGCTTGTCCCGCTCGACGGCCGTCTCGGCGAAGGCGCGCGCGAGATCGTCGGCGACCTCGAGCGCGCCGCCCGGCGCCGGAGGCGCCTGTCCATTGCTTGCGTGAGCCACTTCGCCCTGCATGCCTCGGCCTCAGTGGACATGCGATGTCGCGACGTCGCGCGCCATGGGCACATCACTGGCTAAAGTCGGAAATGGCCTTACAACTAGGCACGAGCCGTGCCACCGTGAAGCCCGCCCGGACTCGGTCGTTGCGCCATGAAGCCTGTCCGGCGTTGCTGCTCCAGCAGCAGGCGCTGCGCGCGCGCTGCTGCTCCAGCAGCAACTGCTGCTCCAGCAGCAGCGGCAGGGGCGCGGTGCGCGCAGGCGCCCCCGGACGGCGGCCGGCGCTCGGCCGGAATCCCATGACATCGCGGCTGCGGCGCGAAACGTGCCCGCGGGCCGCCGGCCCGGTGATCCACGGGCGAGGAGCCCACGATTTCATGAACATCTTCTGGTTTCTCCCGACGCACGGCGATGGCCGCTATCTCGGCACCGCCGAGGGGGCGCGCCCCGTCTCGCTCTCCTATCTTCGCCAGATCGCGCAGGCCGCCGACGACCTCGGCTATTACGGCGTGCTGCTCCCCACCGGGAGGTCTTGCGAGGATGCGTGGGCGGTCGCGTCGGCGATGATCCCGCTCACGCAGCGGCTGCGGTTCCTCGTCGCGCTGCGGCCGGGCATCGTCTCGCCCACGTGGGCTGCCCGCATGGCGTCCACGGTCGACCGGCTCTCCGACGGCCGCCTGATCCTCAACGTGGTGACCGGCGGCGATCCCGCGGAGGCCGAGGGCGACGGCGTCTTCCTCGGACACGACGAGCGGTATGCCGTGACCGACGAGTTCCTCACCATCTGGCGCCGCGTCATGGCCGGCGAGACGGTCGACTTCGAGGGCAAGCACCTGCGCGTCAAGGGGGCGAAGCTGCTGTATCCTCCGATCCAGGCGCCGCACCCGCCGCTTTACATCGGCGGATCGTCGCCCGCGGGGCACGCGCTGGCCGCGCGCCACCACGACGTCTACCTGACCTGGGGCGAGCCCCCGGCCGCCGTGGCCGAGAAGATCGCGGACGTGCGCCGCCGCGCGGCCGCGGAGGGGCGCGAGGTGCGCTTCGGGATCCGCCTGCACGTCATCGTGCGCGAGACGGCCGAGGCCGCGTGGGCCGCGGCGAACGATCTCATCCGGCACCTCGACGACCGCGCCATCGCCGCGGCGCAGCAGGCGTTCGCGCGCTTCGACTCCGAGGGCCAGCGGCGCATGGCGGCGCTGCACGACGGGCGGCGCGAGGCGCTCGAGATCAGCCCGAACCTCTGGGCCGGGGTCGGGCTCGTGCGCGGCGGCGCCGGCACCGCGCTCGTGGGCGACCCGGAGACGGTCGCGCTCCGCATGCGGGAGTACGCCGAGCTCGGGATCGACACCTTCATCCTGTCGGGCTATCCGCACCTCGAGGAGGCCTATCGCGTCGCCGAGCTGCTCTTCCCGCGGCTCTCCATCGCGCGGAAGGGGCCTGACGTCCGCACCAACCTCACGGGGCCGTTCGGCGAGGTGATCGCCAACGACATCCTCCCCCAGCGGTCGCAGAGCTGAGCCGGCCAGAGCGCCGCGTCGCGCGCGCCGCCGGGCTGCTCCGGGCGGCGCCGACCGTGCGCGCGCGCGGCGCGCGGTCAGGGCTCGGGGGCCAGGAGCTCTCGCACCGCCGCGCGCGCCTCCCCGGCCCTCGACGGCGTGGCCGGGGACTCCGACGCGGGGGGCGCCGCGAGCTCGCCGGATTGCAGCAGGCGCGCGCGCACGAGGTCGCGGCTGACGCCGAGCCGGTTCGCCGTGTGCCCCAGGTTGCGCTCGCAGCGGCGGTAGGCGGCGCGGATCACGATCTCCTCGACGCGCTCGTGCACGTTGGGAAGGTCGCCCTCGAACAGGGCGGTGATGGCGCTCTCGAGCGTGGCCATCCAGGCGTCGACTCCGCTCGATACGCCGGGGAGCGCGGGCGGAGGTGCCTTCGGGGGGAGGCTCGCGAGCCGCAGATCGTTGCCTGTCACGCGGCCGGCGCGGCAGACGAGGAGCGCCTTTTGAATGACGTGCTCCAGCTCGCGGATGTTGCCCGGCCACGGGTGCGCGAGCAGGCGCTCCATCGCCGACGACGCGAGCACGCACGGCGCGGGGCCGAGGCGGCGCCCGTACACGGCGACGAAATGCCGGGCGAGCGGGAGGATGTCGCCCGGCCGCTCGCGCAGGGCCGGGACCGCGATCGCCGCGCCGCTCCACCGGGAGAGCAGGTCCTCACGGAACCTGCCGACGGCGACCATGTCCTCGAGCGGGACGCTCGTTGCGGCGATGACGCGCACGTCGGCGGGCGCCGGCTGCCGCGCGCCGAGCCGGACGACCTCGCGATCCTGCACCAAGCGCAGCAGCCCGGCCTGCGCGCCGAGCGGCAGATACCCGATCTCGTCGAGGTAGAGCGTGCCGCCCTCGGCGGCCTCGACGAGGCTGCGCTTCGGGGCGGGGCCTCTCGCGCCGCTCCCTTGCTCGACGCCGAAGATCGCGCTCTCCGCGAGCGCGGGCGACAGCGCCGCGCAGCTCACGGCGATGAACGGCCGGCTGCGGCGCGCGCCGAGCTCGTGCACGTAGCGCGCGAGGATCTCCTTTCCCGTCCCGGTCTCGCCGGCGAGGAGCACGGCCGCGTCGCCCGCGGCCGCCTGCTTCACGCGCTGGAGCAGCTGGTGCGATCGGCGATCCTCGAAGGCGAGCGCCGTGGCGCGCTCGGTCGGGGCCGTGGTCGATTCCGGGGTGGGGAGGGTGAGCAAGCGCATGGTTTACCTCGAAGCACCGGGAATTGTTGGCAGGTGTCTTGCGATTCCGTGCGATCGAACCGGAGGGCGCCGCGCGCCGCCCTCCTCCCCGGCCGGACCTCAGGCGGCCACGTCGCGCGCCGGGAGCGGGAGGCCTTCGCGGAGCACGCTGTCGATGAAGGGCCTCACGACCTCTTCCAGCTTGCTTCCGAGCTCGTCATCGATCTCGAGCGCCCCGTCCTCGCCGAGCCGGAGCGCCTTGTCGAGGAGGAAGAGCCCGGGGAGCACGTGCCGAGCGCCGAGCGACTGGAGGACCGGGCGCAGCCCGTAATCGATGGCGAGCACGTGCGCGAGCGTCCCCCCCGTGGCGAGCGGCAGCACGGCCTTCCCCGCGAGCCCGAACTGCGGCAGGAGGTCGAGGAACGCCTTGAGCGCGCCCGTGTACGAGGCCTTGTAAATGGGCGTCGCGATGACGACCCCGGACGCCTCGGCGACGATCCTCGCCGCGTCCGCGACGGCGGGCGAATCGACGCGGCCGAAGAGGACGTCCTCGGCGGGGAGATCGCGGACGTTGACGGTGGTGACGCGGAACCCCTCGCGCCCGAGCCGCGCCGCGATCCGGGCGGCCAGCGCGGCGGTCTTCGAACGGGCGGAAACACTTCCAGTGATGATGGCAATGCCTGACATGAGCGCGTCATAACAAAGCCCACGGCGCTTGTCTACTATAACGGATGATTTGTCCGTCTTGACGGATTGTGCCCGACGGATCGCTGCTGCGGCCCTCCTGCGCGTGAGCCTGCGGAAACGGTGGCTGTCATGGCGTTCCCTGGCGCCTACATGCACCTGCACGGCGCCCCATCGGGCCTTGGCACCGCTTCTGCTTTGGCCTGCCGCGCCGTCCCGGTCGTCGATCATGCCACCTGATCCCTGGATGTGGCGACCGCGGCTATCCTTCATCCGATCGGCAGAGAGCACGGATCTGGCCGGCCCTGTTCACCGGGAAGCGAAATCCTGCGCGAAGCTTCCTTGGTGAGCGAGCGCCTCGCGGCATGGCCGGGCGCGGGCGCGCGTGGGGAGGGTCGATGTCCGAGGCGCGAAACAAAAAAAGAAGAGGACGCCGACCGGGGGGGAGAGCGCCGGCGCCTCTTCCTGAACGTGCGCTCGCTCTCGCGAGCGCGCGCTCCCGTTAGTTCTCGAACCTGACGTTATCCAGGTAGTACGGCCCCGAGTCGCTGGTCACGTTGAAGTTGAACTGCAGCTTCACGTCGGTGGGCGCCGGCGTTGCGCTCAGCGCGTTCTTTGTCGCCGTCGACAGCGAGGCGAACTGGATCGTCTGGAACGACCCCCGCGTGAGCGGCGTGAGCGCGACGTTGCCCGCCCACTGGTTGTTGATGCCGGCCGACGGGATCGAGATCAGCACCTCGAGGTTCCCGACCCAGCTCGGGTTCGGCTGCGCGGGGGACACGAAGAGGTCGACCGTGATCTTGTTGCCGATCGTGAGCCCCGCCGTGCTGAAGTTCGGGCTGACGATCGCGTGGAAGCTGCCCGGCGTCAGGACCTGGAGCGAGGAGATGCCCTCCACCGCGCGGCCCGTGTGGACCGACAGCAGGGCCTGCGTCGACGTCCACGCGCCCGGCTTCTCGAACCCGAGGATCGGGTTGTTGAGGAGGAAGTCCGCCATCACGTTCTTCCGGAACGGGATGAACACGTCGGTGAGCGCCTCCGCGATGTGGAAGCGCTGCCCGCCCTCGATGGGGTCGCTCTCCAGCTGCTCGGTCGTCTGGACGAACGGGCTCGCCTTGGCCAGCGTCGCCGTCGTGCCGAGATCCAGATCGACGGTGGGCGAGCCCGTGGCGTCGCCGATGGGCTCATGGCACCCGCTGCACGACAGCGAGAACGCGCGCCCGACGATCTGGTCCGGCGTGAGCGTGCTGCCCATCGCGGTGAGCTTGTTCTGGATGCTGGTCCTGAGCGCCGAGGTCCCGCTGCCGAACGTGGCGAAGTAGTTGTTCTGGAGCCCGATCATCTGGCTCTCCCCGGCGTTCATGGTCGTCGGGTAGCCCGGCTCGAACGCGAAGCGGTTGATGTCGTCCGCCGCGGCGAGCCGCTCCACCAGGCTCGGGAACGACGTGCTCTGGAAGGTGACGGCGCGCGCGTCGGTCGACGCGGGATCGAAGAGCGGCGCGGCCGGGGTGTCCTTCACGAACGACGGGGTCGCGACCAGCGTGGCGCTCGTCCCGGAGCCGCTGTGCAGGAGCCTGAACTCCCGCAGGTTCCACGTCGTGAAGGGCACGGGCGGATCCCCGACGACCTCGGGGGCGAAGAGGAACTCGTTGGTCCGGATCTGGCCGCCGAACGGCCCTGTGTTCTGACCGTAGTGATCGATGTGGATGACGGGCTCGAACCCGGGCAGCCCGTCGAAGTAGAAGTCGTGCAGCGCGTCCTTCCGGGTCGCGAGGCTCTTCGACGGGTCGGACAGGCCGTACCAGAAATCGACGATCGGGCGGCAGCCCTCCCGGCCCAGGCTCGGCGTCGGGTTGGGCAGCCGGGCCTCGAAGATGATGAAGTTGCGCAGCTGGAACGCCCCCGGGGTCATGCCCGAGCGCCTCGCGAAGATCACGCGGTACTCACCGCAGTTGGCGCCGTCCGGCGGGGCGAGGTCGAAGCGGTTCGACAGGGTCGTGGCGACGTACGCGTTGTCGGCGGTCTCGTCGGCGAAGGGATCCCGGTCGGCCTCGAAGCCCACGGCGCGGGGGCAGTCGATCGGCCAGCCGTTGATGGACCCGTCCGAGCCGGAGATCACCACGTCATCGCAGTTCGGGCCGAGCCCGAGCCCGTCCGCGGCCTTCCGGTTCGTGTCCATGAGCTGCTGGAACAGCTGGAGGGGCGTCAGGCTGACGCCCGCCTGATCGATGAGCTGCTGGAGCACGTCCTTCAGCGTGAACGCGCTGAGGATATCGGCGTTCGTGACGACGAGCGACTTGCGCCCCTCGATCGGGAACGCCAGGGAGAGCTCCTGTGCGGCGGACGCAGTGTCGCCCTCCGCGAGATCGGCCGGAACGCCGCCCGTCGGCGAGAGATCCGCGCAGGAGACCGGCAGCATCGCGAGCGAGACCAGCGCGGCGCGCCGCGCCCGCCGGAGCGCTCCGGCGGGGGCAGAGCCAACGTGAGAGCGCACCGGACTGCTCGAACTCGACGGCTTAGAGAACATGAAACCTCCTGAGAACGACGACGACAAACGATGGAGCCCGCGCTGCAGCGCGCGCGCTCCCGGGTGATGGATGAACGTGCGGACGGAGCCCGACGACCGCGGGCGAGCGCGCGCGTCGGCCTGCGAAGACACGAATCGAGCGCGCGCCCGAGCGGGGCACGACGTGCATGGATAGCGTCGAGCCTACGGCTCTGCGATGAGGCGAAAAGACGCCGTCATCTCCCGGAGCGGCTGCCCGTGAACGCGGGCTGAATATTAGTGGTATTTACGTCCCGATCAAGCCTTATCCGATGTCGTGTTCGTGACATGCCAGGCGCGGCGCGCGCGGCCCCTGTCGGCCGTCGATGAACAGACCATCATCGCTCGCGTAGACGAGTGGATCGCCGCTCATGTGCTCGAACGTCGTAGGGAGCTCGTACGTGAAGCCGTAGTAGCGCGCGACCCTCGCTGCCCGAGCCGCGGTCGTCGATAGGGAAGAGCTCCGCGTCCAGGAAGATGCCTGTCCCGCGATCGCCCACGTTCATGGGGCGGTGTACGGATCTCGCCGCCATGGCCGTCGTCGGCGGGGTTCAGCTTCACGGTCGACGACGGCGGCGTCGGCCGTGCACGCGGCGGGCGGGGGCGCGGAGGCCGCCGGGCGGACGACGGCCGCCCCGGGTGGGCCAACCTGGCCGCCAGGCCCGGCGCGCCGGCCCAACCTCGTCGACGATCGCCGCATGCCCCGTGAATGCTGCCGAGCTCGGTGGCCCTTCACGAAATCGTGAGGGGCGCTTCGCTCTTCTCAGCCCGCCATGGCGCCGCGGCCTCGCGGCCCTCGGCCCGTCACGGCGCCGCGCTGACGATCCGGCGCACCGGCTCGGCGAAGGAGCTGGACGGGTAGCGCGCCATGAACGCCGCCGCGCGCGCCCGCGCCTCGTCGGCGCGCCCGAGGCGCATCAGGGCGCGGATCGCGATGAACTCCCGCTCCTCCGCGAGCCGCCCCCTGGGGAAATCGGCCTCGTGCCGGGCCAGCGCGGCGAGGGCGGCCGCCGGGTCCTGCGCGAGCGCGGCCCGCGACTGGTCGACGAGGTTCGACTCCCGGACCAGGTCGTCGTTGTCCGCCGCGGCGATCGCGTCGGGCGCCGGCGCGGCCGGCCGGGTGTTCCGCGGCGCCTCCCGGCGGGCGACGGGCGCCGGCTCCGCCGCCGGCGCGGGGGCGGGCGCCGGCTCGGGCGCGGGCGGCGGCGCGGCGGTGGGCAGGCCGCCCCGCGCGCTCGAGAACAGCTGCTCCAGCGGCAGGTCGGTCAGCGGCGCGACCGGCGCGGCGGCGCTCCGGCCGTCGTCGAGGGAGGCGTAGAGCCCGGCACCGCCGGCGCCGAGGCCCACCGCGAGGAAGATCCCCTTGATCCACATCGGCACCGTCGCCCCGGCGCCCGCGCTCGTCGCGAGCGGCGCCACGCGGGCCGCGGTGCGCGCGAGCTCGGCGGAGGTCATCGGGCGCGGGCGCGAGGCGGCGAGGAGGAGCTCACGGGCTCCCAGCGGGGCGCCGCCACCTTCCTGCTTCCATCGCTTCGGATCGCTCATTGGACCCCCCTGCGGGCGCGCTCGGCCTCGCTCTTCTTCAACAGCGTCGCGAACTCTTTTCGTGCCGCGTGGAGGCGCGAGTATACGGTGCCGACCGGAACGCCGACCAGGCTCGCGATCTCGTTGCAGGGCATCTCTTCGATCTCGAACATGACGAACACGGCTCTTCGGTCGAGATCCATGGCCTCGAGGATGCCATCGAGCTGCAATCTCGCCTGATGTTGGGAGGTGATCTCTTCGGGGCCGCGCGCGGAGTCCGGCACGTCGTCCACCACCTCGCCGAGGCGCTCCCGCCGCGTGTGCGCGCGGCGGCGGTGCGACGCGGCGACGCGGCGGCAGATGGCGAAGAGCCAGGTCGTGATGGGGCAGGCCCAGTCGAAGGACGGGAGCCGCCGCTGGACGACGATGAAGACGTCCTGGAAGGCATCTTCCAGATCCGGATGCTGGATGCCGAACCGCTGCAGGGTGGCCCAGACGAATCCGCCGTGCTCGGCGTGTAGGGCGACGAGGCTCCGCGGCGACGGCTTGGCGCCGCCCAGGACCTCTGCTCGTAAGGCTTGCTCCACGGTCCGGTGAATGCCGCCAGCCGTGGGATCCTTCATCAAAACGTGACCCCGATCCCCGCGAACGCCGCGCCCCCGACGGCGGGCTGCTCGAAGCCCGCCGGCTGCCCGTCCTGCAGCTGGAAGCTGTACCGCGTCATTGGAACGAAGAGATCGATCCCGGTCTCGAGCCGGAGCGGCCCGACGATGCGGACGCCGAGCCGGGTGCCGGCCCCGAGGCTGACCCAGGCCCGCGAGCCGACGTCGGTCGGCAGGATCGTCGGGGTGATCTGCTCGTCCCCGTAGACGACCGCGTAGATGGCGCCCGCCACCACGCGGCCGCAGAGCCCGAGGGCGAGCGATCGGCTCCGGACCGCCTCCAGGCAGCCGCCGAGCCAGCCCGCCGTGAGGCCGAAGGCGAACGTCCGCTGGGTCGCGTGCTGCTCCGGGAGCCAGAGGGCCCCGGTCTCGAGGCTCCACCGCGGCAGGACCGCCCACTCGCCCGAGAGGGCGACGCCGGCGCCGGGCGAGGGGACCAGGCCCACCGAGGCGAACCCGCGCCAGGCGACCGAGAGCCCGGCGGACGGCGGATCTTCGGCCGGCGGCGGCGCGGCCCGGGTCTCGGCCGGCCAGGGGAACGGCGGCTCCGGCGACCGCGTGGCGGCCGGCGCGCTCGGCGGCCGCACGGCGGCCGGCGGAGGCGGCGGCGCTGGCGCGGCGGCCGGCGGCGGCGCTGGCGCGGCGGCCGGCGGCGGGGGGCCTCGGCCGGGGGGGAGAGGGCGGCCTCGGGATCGGTGGTGAGCATGATGTGCACCGCCGCCGCGGCCACGATCCCGCCGCAGCTCTGGCCGTGGTCGGAGAACTCGCGGACGGTCGGCGGGGCGCCGTCGCACAGCTGGGTCCGGATCGTGGCCGACCAGGCGCCGGGCTGCCCCTGCACCACGGCCTCGATCGAGGCGACCTTGCCCGTGGTGACGAGATCGCGCCCGAGCCGCCGCGAGATCTCGGCGCGGAACTGGGCCGCGGTGGGGCACTGCGCCTCCGCGCCCGCGAGGCGCACCCACGACACGTCGGCGGCCCCGCGGTCGCACTCCTCGGCCCGCGCCCCGGCCGGGGCGAGCGCGACGCAGGCGCCGAGGACCGACATCAGCGTACGTACGGCCGGATCGCTCACCGCCGCCCCCTTCGCGCCGGCGGACCGGGCTCGCGGCGGGGGAGGGGGCGATTTCGTGGGGTGCGGCGCGTCATCACGGAGAGAAATGTTAGCTCAGTCGCCAAATTGTAGGGGGCCTGTGTACACGCGGGTGGATCACAAGTCACACAGGATTTACGGGCGCCGATGCTGGTTCGCTTCCATCGCGTGTACACGAGGAGACTCGGATGGGGAAGGCTCGCGGGCCGCGCGCCGACGCCGGCGAGGCGGCGAGTGCCCCGGCGGTTCCGCGCGGCGCTGCGCGCTTCGCGCCGCGGGCGGGGAGCACGATTTGCGCTCGGCGCGCGAGGCGATCTCGCCGCCGCGGGCGTTCCTCCGGTGGTGCGATGTCCGGTAGGATGAGCACCGACGAGGCCCACGCCCGGACCGCGACGATGCGGACGCCAGGCGCGTCCGCACCCCCCATGCCCTCCCGCCCGACCACCATCGGCGTCCTCACGCCATTCCTCGACGGCTTCTACTTCAGCGCCATCCTCAAAGGCGTCCACCAAGCAGCGCAGCAGCGCGGCCACCGCGTCGTGGTGATATGCGGCACCCCCGACTTCATCCAGGCTCCCTCGCTCGCCCGGGACCAGGTGGATGGGTGGATCGTCGTGCTCGCCACCGACGGCATCGAGCGGCTCGCGGCGACGCGCGTCCCGCTCGCCACGATCAGCACCTGCGCCCCGGAGGCGGGCTGCCCGACCGTGATGCCGGACAACCGCAAGGGCATGCACGCCGCGGTGCGCCACCTCGTCGAGCACGGGCACCGGCGCATCGCCTACGTCGGCTTCATGGACCAGGACGACATCCGCGAGCGCTTCGAGAGCTACAAGGAGACGCTCGCCGAGAGCGGGATCCCCTTCGACCCCGGGCTCGTCTTCGAGGCCGAGAACAACTGGCAATCCGGCGGCGCCAGGGCCGCAGAGGCCATCCTCGCGCGCCGGGGCGAATTCACCGCCGCGGTCGTCGCCACGGACAAGAACGCGCTCGGCATGATGTCCGTCCTCCAGGCCGCGGGGTGCCGCATCCCCGACGATCTCGCGATCGTCGGCTTCGACGACATCACCGAGGCCCAGTGGTCCACCCCGCCCCTGACCACCGTGCGCCAGCGGTTCGACGGCCTCGGGAAGATCGCGTGCGATCTCGTGCTGGCGCAGCTCGCCGGCGAGGCCGTCCCGCCCGGGCGCGTGCTCGCGCCGACCTCGTTCGTCCCGCGGCGGACCTGCGGGTGCAACATGCTCCAGGGCTTCCTGCACCGGCGGGGCGGCGCGCCCGACGAGGTCGCCGGCGGCGTCCTCGCCCGGCAGATGGTCGAGCTGCTCATCGGCCATCCGCTCCCGTCCGATACGCCGCCCGCCGCCGTGTGGCCCGGCGTCGCCGCGGTGATCGAGGGGCACCTCGCGGCGCTCGAGGGCACGAGCCCCCCTCCGTCGGACGCGATCGACGAGGCCTGCCAGCAGGCCGTCCGCCTCACGCCCGACGTGGAGAGCCTGATGGGGATCGCCCGCCTCCTCGGCCGGCACCGCCGCCCGCGCGCGGGGCGGACCACCGAAGCTGCGGAGTCGGCCGAGGCCCGCGTCGAGGAGTTCCTGGAGCGACTGCGCCTCTCGCTCACCCTGGCCCGGATCGACGCCGAGCGGCAGTTCGTCGAGGAGCTCGGCGTGGTCGTGCGGTCCGATCACGAGGTGAGCCTCGCGCTGCTCGGCGGCACCCAGGAAGAGTCCCGCTCGCTCTCGTGGCTCGACTCGACCACCGCGGTCTGGGGGTGCCTCGGGCTCTGGGAAGACCCGATGACCCGCGAGCGCCTCGTCGTCACCGGCGCCTACAGCCGCGATGGCACCCCGACTCCCGCCCTCGGCGACGTCTACGCGCGAGAGGCCTTCCCGCCCGCCGAGCTGCTGCCGCCCTCGACCGCCGGCGGGCCATTCATGGTGACCCTCCTGCCGATTCGCACGCTCCACCGCGACTGGGGGGTCCTCGCGATCGTCGGCCCGGGCTCGATCGAGAGCGCCGGCGACGAGGGCACCGTCGCGATCTGGGGCGCGCTCCTCAGCGCCGCCCTCGAGCGCGACGCGCTGATGCAGTCGCTCTCGGATCAGCACGCGAGCCTGGAGGAGGCCTATCTGCGCGAGCGCGCGCTCTCGGCGGCCGTGCGCGAGCTCGGCTGCCCGCTCATCCCGCTCCTGCGCGGCGTGCTGCTCGTCCCGCTCATCGGCGAGCTCGACACCGGCCGCGCCCGGGAGGTGCTCGAGCGCGTGGTCGAGGGCGTGAACCGGCACCGGGCGCGCTGCGTGCTGCTCGACATCACCGGCGTCCCGCGCCTCGACGCCCCGGCCGCCCACGCGCTGGAGCAGATCCACCGCGCGGCTGCCCTGCTCGGCGCCCGTGTGATCCTGGTCGGCGTGCGCCCGGAGATCGCGATGAGCCTGGTCGCCCTCGATATCGATCTCGGCGATCTGTCCACGCATCAGTCGCTGTCGTCCGCGCTCGAGGGCCTCGCGTCCGAGGAGCTCCGCGCGCTCCGCACGAGACGTAATGACGAGGCGCCGCCGCGCGGCGCGCGGCCGGATCCGGGCCGTCGCCGAGGATCGGAGTGACCCTCCGCGGCCCGCGCTGAGCGCGCGCGCAGCGCTGTGGACTCCCACGCTCGCGCGCGGCTCGGCGTGGACACGCCTGGACATAAGCACGTCATGAACGTGCATGTCGGCTGCCAGCGTGATTGTCGAGCACGAGAGACGTAGAGCGAGAAATCATACGAGGATCGCAAGCATAGCCACGCGAGCCGCGCGAACCACGCGAACCACGCGAACCACGCGAGGAGCCGACTCTCCTTCTCGCGCGCTGGACAGCGCATCGGCGACCGGGCAATACTTCTTTCATGCGTGTCGGCGACGTCGTCGGGCAGCGGTTCGAGCTCCTCACGCTCGCTGGCTCCGGCGGCATGGGGGAGGTGTTCCGGGCCCGCGATCGGGCGACCGGCGAGACGGTCGCCCTCAAGGTGGTGCTCGGCGAGGGCGCGCACGAGGCGCGGTTCGAGCGGGAGGCAAGGCTCCTGTCGGAGCTCTCCCACCCGGGCATCGTGCGGCACGTGGCCCACGGGAGGGCCTCGTCGGGCAGGTCCTATCTCGCCATGGAGTGGCTCGAAGGCGAGGATCTCGCGCGGCGCCTCCTGCGCGGCCGGCTCAGCGTCGAAGAGACGCTGACGCTCGGGGTAAAGGCCGGCGAGGCGCTCGCGGCCGCGCACGCCCACGACGTCGTCCACCGCGATCTCAAGCCGAGCAACCTGTTCCTCGTCGACGGGCAGATAGACCAGGTGAAGATCCTCGACTTCGGGATCGCGCGCCGGCTCGACGCGACGCCGATGACCCTGACGGGGGTCGCCCTCGGGACGCCGGCCTACATGGCCCCGGAGCAGGCGCGCGTCGGGTACAACGCGCTCACGCCGCGCGCCGACGTGTTCGCCCTCGGCTGCGTGCTCTTCGAGTGCCTCACGGGCAGCCCCGTGTTCGTCGGCGAGAACATCCCCGCGATCCTCGCGAAGATCCTGTTCGGCGAGGTCCCCTCGGTCCGCTCGCTCCGCCCCGAGGTCCCCCCGCAGCTCGACGCGGTGATCCACCTGATGCTCGCGAAGGAGCCGGAAGAGCGCCTCAGCGACGGGGCGACCGTCGCCGTGATCCTGAGCACCCTGCGGTCCGCCGGCTGCGGGCCTCCGCGCGGGGCCGCGTCGGAGCGCCCCGAGGCGCTCACCTCGAGCGAGCTGCGGCTGCTCTCCGTGCTGCTCGTGGGGAAGGAGCCCGCGCTGCCCGAGGCCGACACAACGCCGCCCGATCAGACGCTGCAGGTGACCGTGGACGCGCAGCTGCGGCAGGTCGTGGTGGCGCACGGCGGGCACATGGAGGCGCTCGCCGACGGCTCCGCGGTGATCGCCATCGTCGCGAGCCGGGACGCGACCGATCAGGCGGCGCACGCGGCGCGCTGCGCGCTGGCGCTGCGGAAGCTCGCCCCGACCCGGCCGATGGCGCTCTCCACGGGCCGGGCGCACATGGCGCGGCAGCTGCCGATGGGGGAGGCGATCGACCGGGCCGCGCGGCTGCTCGGCGCCTGCGCGGCGCGGCGGGCGGCCCAGCGGCACCCCGACACGCGCGCGCCGCCGATCGCGATCGACGACGTGACGGCCCGGCTCCTCGGCGCGCGGTTCGAGGTGTCGGGCGAGGGCGAGCGGCGGGAGCTCCACGGCGAGCGCGACCGCGCGGGCGGCGGCGGGCAGACGCTGCTCGGCAGGGCGAGCGCGTGCGTCGGCCGGGATCGCGAGCTGCTCACGCTGCAGACGATCTTCGCCGAGTGCGTCGAGATGCCGGTCGCCCGCGCCGTGCTCGTGACGGCGCCCCCCGGCATCGGCAAGTCCCGGATCGCCCACGAGTTCACGCGCGCGCTCCGCGCCGAGGGCGGCCCGGTCGAGATCTGGACCGGCTGCGGCGACGCGCTGCGCGTGGGCTCGGCGTTCGGCCTGCTCGGGCAGGCGATCCGCGGCGCGTGCGGCATCCATGGCGGCGAGGCGGCCGCTGCCCGCCAGCAGAAGATCCTCGCGCGGGTCGCGCGGCACGTCCCCGGCCCCGACCGCGAGCGCGTGGCCGTGTTCCTCGGGGAGATCGCCGGCGTCCCGTTCCCGGGCGCCGAGGGCGCGCTCCTGCGGGCGGCCCGCGACGACGCGGAGACCATGAGCAAGCAGATGCGCCGCGCGTGGGAGGACTTCCTCACCGCCGAGACGTCGGCGCACCCCGTCCTGCTCGTGCTCGAGGACCTGCACTGGGGCGATCTGCCGACCGTGCGCTTCGTCGACGCGGTGCTCGGCGCGCTCGGCGAGCAGCCGTTCATGGTGCTCGGGCTGGCGCGCCCCGAGGTCCACGAGCTGTTCCCGTCGCTCTGGAGCGGGCGCGCGCTCAGCGTGATCCACCTCGCGAAGCTGCCGAAGAAGGCGTGCGAGCGCCTGGTGCGCCACGCGCTCGGCGAGGACCTGGACGCGGCGACGGTGGCGCGCCTCGTGGCGCACGCGGACGGCCACGCGTTCTACCTGGAGGAGCTGATCCGGGCCGTGGCCGAGGGCAAGGGCGACGCGCTGCCGGAGACGGTGCTGGCGATGGTCCAGGCGCGGCTCGCCGCGCTCGACGGCGAGGCGCGCAAGGTGCTGCGCGCGGCGAGCGTCTTCGGCGACGTCTTCTGGCGGGGCGGCGTCGAGGCGCTGCTCGGGAGCGCGGAGCCGTGGGCCGCTCCGCACGACGTGCTCTCGGAGCTCTGCGACGGGGAGGTGCTCGTCCGCCGCGCGGAGAGCCGGTTTCCCGGGGACGAGGAGTTCATGTTCCGGCACGCGCTCCTGCGGGAGGGGGCCTACGAGATGCTCACGGACACCGATCGCGTCCTCGGGCACCGGCTCGCCGCGGCGTTCCTGGAGCAGAACGGCGCGGGCGAGCCGACGACGCTCGCCGAGCACTACGAGCGGGGGCTCGACCTCTTGCGCGCGGGGAGCTTCTACCTGCGCGCGGCCGAGCAGGCGCTGCGGGGGAGCGACGCGGACGCGGCGATCGCGCGCGCCCGGCGCGGGCTCGAGTGCGGCGTGCCGGACGCGGTGCAGCTGAGCCTGCTCGGCGTGCTCTCGGAGGTGCACGCGTGGCGCAGCGAGTGGGACTACGCGCTGCTCTACCTCGAGCAGGCGCAGCGCTTCCTGACGCCCGGGAGCATGCCGTGGGTGCGGACGGTGCCGGCGAAGATCACCGCGGACATCCACCTCGGTCGGATGGACGAGTTCACGGCGACGGTGCGCGCGCTGCAGGCGGTGGAGCTCGCGCCGGAGGCGACGGGGGTGGCGGCGTTCGCGCTCGGGGTGGGGAGCTACTACGCGGCCCAGCTGGGCGAGTTCCGGCTCGCCGAGGCGCTGACGCGGCGGGTGCGCGCGGTGGCGGAGCCGGTCGCCGATCGCGAGCCCGTGGCGCGCGGGTGGCTGCAGATCGCGCAGGCGTTCCACGAGGCGTGGCGGGACGGGGATCTGTGGGCGGGGCTGTGCCAGGCCGAGGCGGCGCGCGCGAGCTTCGTGCAGGCGGGCTACTGGCGCGGGTCGATCGTGTCGCAGGTGGCGATCGGGATGAACGCCCGGCTGCTCGGCGATCTCCACCGGGCGGAGCGCGAGCTGTTCGAGACGATGTCCGCGGGCGAGGAGCTCGGCCCGGTGTCGTGGCTGCGGACGTTCCTGCGCATCGAGATGCTGATCGATCGCGGCGCGCTCGACGGGGCGCGGGCCGAGACGGGGGCGATGCTGGGGATGGGGCTGGAGCGGCGCAACCCGCTGCAGCAGGGGTTCGCGCGCTGGGCGCTCGCGAGCCTGCTCCGCCGCGAGGGCGATCTCGAGGCGGCGGAGCGCGAGGCGCTGACGGCGATCGATCTGCTCGCGTTCCTGCCGCTGGAGCAGGCGGGCGCGCGGGCGCTGCTCTCCTCGATCCAGCTCGCCGCGGGCCGCGTCGAGGACGCGCTCGCCACGGCGACGGAGGTGGTGTCGGCGCACGATCGCTGGGGCGCGCCCGGCTACAAGGGCACGTTCGCGCACCTCGTCCACGCGGAGGCGCTCCACGCGGCGGGCGAGCGGGAGGCCGCGTGCGCGGTGGTCGCCGGCGTGGGCGAGCGGCTGCGCGCGCGGGCAGAGCGGCTGCCCGCCGCGCACCGCCGGAGCTTCCTCGGGGAGATCCCCGAGAACGCGCGCGTGCTCGAGCTCTCGCGGCAGTGGCTGCGCGCCGCGAGCTGAGGCGGCGCGCCGGGCGGCTCGCGCTTCCGGCGACTAGCGCCGCCGTTGGCGAGGGGCGGGGGGACAAAGCGGCGAAGGCCGCCCGGCAGGTGCCAGGCGGCCCTCGCGGGCGCGTCCGCTGCGCTGGATCAGGCGCCTTCGCGCGCCAGGACCGGCGACGGGGCGGGCGCGGAGGAGGTCGGGGGGATCGACTCGACGGCGTGAGCGCTGCCCTCGCCGAGCGCGTAGGCCTCCTCGCCATGGAGGACGCCGTCGAGGCCCTCGTCTTCCGTCTCGGTATCGACCCGGAAGCCCATCACCGCGTTGATGCCCTTCACGAGCACGAAGGTGACCAGCGCCGCGTAGGCGGCCGCGACCACGGCGGCGATCGCCTGCTCGGTGAGCAGCGCCGAGTTGCCCTTGATGAGGCCGTCCTGGCCGGCCGAGTTCCACACCTTCGAGGCGAACACGCCGGTGAGCAGGGCGCCGAGCAGGCCGCCCACGCCGTGGATGCCGAACGCGTCCAGGCTGTCGTCATAGCCCAGCTTGCCCTTCAGCATCACCGCGCCGTAGCACACCGCGCCCGCCGCGAGCCCGATCGCGACGGACGCCATCGGCCCGACGAAGCCCGCGGCCGGCGTGATGGCGACGAGGCCCGCCACGAGGCCCGACGCCACGCCGAGGAGCGACGGCTTGCCGAAGCGCACGGCCTCGATGAGCGCCCAGGCGAGCGCGCCGATGGCGGCCGCGATGTGCGTGTTCACGAACGCGACGGAGGCGAGCCCGTTCGCGGCCAGCGAGGAGCCGCCGTTGAAGCCGAACCAGCCGAACCACAGCAGGCCGGCGCCGAGCAGCGTCATCGTGAGGTTGTGCGGCACGATCTTGCGCGTCGGGTACCCCTTGCGCTTGCCGATCACGATCGCCATCACGAGCGCGCTCGCGCCCGAGGCGAGGTGCACCACGGTGCCGCCGGCGAAGTCGAGCGCGCCGCGCGCGAGGAGCCAGCCGCCCGGGTTCCAGACCCAGTGGCAGATGGGGCTGTAGACCGCGAGCGACCAGAGCAGCGTGAACACCACATACGACGAGAACTTGATGCGCTCGGCATAGGCGCCCGAGATCAGCGCCGGCGTGATGATGGCGAACATCATCTGGAACGCCATGAACAGGAGGTGAGGCACGGTCATCCCGGCGCGCGGCTCGGTGCCGACGCCGTTCAGGAACGCGTGATCGAGGCCGCCAATCAGCCCGCCCTTGGATTCGGCGAACGCCATCGAATACCCGATGGTCACCCACGCCACGGTCACGATGCCCATGGCGAAGAAACTATGCATGAAGGTGCTGAGCGTGTTCTTGGTTCGGACCATGCCCCCGTAAAACAGGGCCAGCGCTGGCGTCATCAGCAGGACCATTGCCGACGAGACCAGGAGCCAGGTGGTGTCCGAGGCGTTGATTTCGTTCACTGGTGGCCTCCTCGACGGCGAAGGTAAGAGGAGGCAGTTTTCCGGAATGTTTCGCCGGTATGTACTTCACGACCTCGTGAATCATGCCACCACGACGCAGCGAGTCAGGCCGCGTGGGCTCCCCAACCGCCGGCGCGCGGGGCGGACCGGCGTTTCCAGCGGGTCGATGGATTTGCAGTGCGGCCACATGCCGGTGGGGTCACCGCCACTCTGGGTAGAGGGCCTTCCCGGTCTCGAGGAGGCTCTTCATGCTCGAGAGGATCGCGGGCCAGCCGTTGCTGATGGCGGGGAGCACCTTGCTGTTCTCCTCGAACTGGTCGTGGGTGAGGGTGAGCTTCACGTGCGCGCCGAACTGGGCGAGCTCGAAGGTGACGCGCGACGAGCGTTCCCCGTGCGCGTTGCTCCATGTGTAGGAGAGGACCTTCGGCGGCTCGGCCTTGAGGACCTCGCCTTCCCAGTCGGAGGAGCCGTCTTCCTTGACGTGCTTCACGGCGGACCCGGGCTTCCACTCGGACTGGATGGTCCTGCCGCCCCAGTATTGCCGGGTGAACTCTCCGGTGGTCAGCGCCTCCCACACCTTGTCCAGGGTCGAGGCGATGTACGTGACGTAGACGAACTCGGGCTTACTCATCGTTGCTCTCTCCCTCCAGCGCGCGCTTGAGCGCGTCGAGCGCCCGCACGCGCTGGCGCTCGTATTTGCCTATCCATCGCTCGTAGATCTCGCCGATCGGCGCCGGGTTCAGGTAGTGGAGCTTCTCCCGCCCCTGCCAGACGACGACGACGAGGTTCGCGTCCTCGAGCACGGCCAGGTGTTTGCTGACCGCCTGCCGTGTCATGTCCAGCCCTTCGCAGAGCTGCCCCAGCGTCTGCCCGTTCTCGGCGTGCAGCCGATCGAGCAGCTTCCTGCGGCTCCGATCCGCGAGCGCCTTGAAGACCTTGTCCATCGAGCCGCTCACCGGCCCCATCATGCAACCAATCGGTTGCCTGTCAATATGCAACCAACCGGTTGCCTGTCAAGCAAGTCCGCGATCGCTCCGCGCGACGGCCGAGGGGCTGTGCTCTCGAGGGGCCCGATGTCCGCCACCCCTCTGCACATCGGTAGGCCCGAGGGGGGTGAGCTCGTGGGGGCGCGGTGCGGGGGATGGGCCGATGTTTGAGCCTGAGATGTGAGCCATCCGGCTTGCCGGATGGCTCACATCTCAGGCGAGTTCGGCGGGGCCCCCGCACCGCGCCCCCACGAGCTCACCCCCCTCGGGCCGGGCGTTTCAGCTCACCCGGCCCCGGCGCTACCTAGCCGCGCCCGCTCGCCTGGACGCTCTCCCGCACCCGCTCGAGCGCCCCCCGCACCTCGGGATCCCGGTCCATCTCCGCCGGCGGCGCCGGAAGCCGCAGCGACCAGTTCTCCGGCCCCACGGTCCCCGGCGTGTTGATCCGGTCCCGCGTCGCGAGCACGTCCTGCACGAGCAGCAGCACGAGCTCGCTCTTCGACCCGTGGATCAGGTCGAGCAGCGCCCGGTGCGTCTCCTTCGTGAACTCCCGCCCGAACTCGTGCCGCCGCGGCGCGAGCTGCGGCAGATCGAGCACCCCCGCGCGCTCCCGGTCGTCCCGCGACTCCCACCACGCCACCACCGAGTCGGTGTCGTGCGTCCCGAAGCACGCGACCGACAGCGGCGGGTATTCCGCCGGATTGCGGAACACCACGTCGTCCTTCTCCCAGATCAGCACCTTGTACCCGGGCACCCCGAGCGCCGTCAGCGACGCCCGCACCCACGGCGGCACCGCGCCGAGATCCTCCGCCACGAGCTGCGCCCCGGTCTCCGCCGCCCCCTCGATCATCGCCCGCACCACGCGCTCGCCGTGCTCGCGCTGCTCCGGCTCCTCCGCCGGATCGAACGTCGCCCTGGGCCGCTCGCCGCCCTGCCCCTGGCTCTTGCGCTCCGGGAAGATGTACGTCCGGTAGAAGCCGACCAGGTGATCGATCCGGAACCGGTCGCAGAGCAGCCCGGTGTAGCGGCAGCGCCGCCTGAGCCACGCGAAGCCGTTCTCGCGCATCCGGGCCCAGTAGTACGGCGGGAGCCCCCAGTTCTGCCCCTCCGTGTCGAACTGATCGGGCGGGGCGCCGACCGACATGTCGTGCCGGAACTCGCCCTGGTGCGCCCACACGTCGGCGCTGTCGCGCGACACCATGAACGGGAGGTCGCCCATGATCTCGACCCCCTTCTCCCGGAGATCCGCGCGCGCCGCCTCCCACTGCGCGTGCGCGAGCCACTGGACGTACTCGTAGTAGAGGATGTCCCGCGCGCGCTCCTGCCGCAGCCTCTCGAGCGCCTCCGGCCTCCGCTCGCGGATCTCCTCGGGCCAGTCCCACCACGCGACGCCGCCGAAGCCGTCCTTGAACGCGCGGAACTGCGCGTAGTCGGGCAGCCAGTCCGACTGCCGCTTCACGAACTCGGCCAGCTCGGCCGCGCGCGGCGTCTGCTTCGCGTGGTGCTCCCGCTCGAACCTGTCGAAGGCGAAGCGCAGCGCCCGCCCCTTCACGCGGCGCACGAGATCGTAGTCGACGCGCGCGCTCTGCTTCGCGCGATCGAGCGCCGCCATGTCGTCGCCGAGCGCCTCGCCGTAGAGCTCCGCCGGGAGCTCGGGCACGGCCGAGAGCGAGATGTACATCGGGTCGATGCCGAACGCGGAGAGCGCCATGTACGGCGACGTCTCGCCGCCCGACACCTCGCCGAGCGGCAGGAGCTGCACGAGGCGGAGCCCCGCGCCGCGCATCCACGCGGCGAACTCGGGGAGATCTCCGATCTCGCCGATGCCCCACGAGCGATCGCTGCGGAGCGAGAACAGCGGCACCGTCACGCCGGAGATGCGACGGCGCGCGCCGGACGGAGGAGGCGAGCTCTGGGACGAGCCCTGGGACTGATTTTCGGCAGAGGGGGAAGACATGGGCGTTTTTCGCTTGGCTCCAGGCGTTCGGGGCGGAGTCTATCCCGGCTCGCGCGCTTGGCGATGCTCCATCTGCTCGTCGGGCCGCCCCGGCGCCGCCGCGTCATCGCCCTGCCTGCGCGCGTCGGCGCGGGACCGGGCAGGCGCGCAGGCGGCGCCCGATCCCGGCGGCGGGCGGCGCCTGATCCCGGCGGGCGATCCGGGCTCCGGGGGCGAAAAATCGAGCCGGCCGCGCTTGTGTCTCGACAGCGGCGCCGATTTCGCGAATAGGGCGGCTCCACAGGTTTTTCCGATGACCAGACGCATATGGCCCGGCACGCCGACCCCCCTCGGCGCCGTCTATGACGGCGAGGGGGTCAACTTCACGCTGTTCTCTCAGTCCGCCACGAAGGTCGAGCTCTGCCTCTTCGAGGCCGTCGACGACGTCGTGGAGCGCGAGCGCATCGAGCTCCCCGAGCGAACGGCCCACGTCTTCCACGGGTACGTGCCGGGGCTCAAGCCCGGCCAGCTCTACGGCTACCGGGTGCACGGGCCGTACGATCCGCGCTCCGGGCAACGCTTCAACCCGGCGAAGCTCCTCGTCGATCCGTACGCGTACGCGCTCTCCGGCGAGCCGAACTGGAAGGCGCCGCTCTACGCCTACGACCGCGGCGGGCCCCCCGAGCGCGGCGACGGCGGCGGCGCCGGCCGGCCCAAGGAGGCGGGGCGCGACGGCGCGGCGGCCGACAAGGGCGAGGGCGGTCGCGCGGGCAAGGCGAGCGATCGCCGCGCCGCCGAGCCGCGCGTGAAGCAGGGCGCGTCGACGCCGCCGCCGCCGCCGACCGCGCTCGACGACCACGAGATCTGCCACCGCGACAGCGCCTGGGGCGCGCCGAAGTCCGTGGTCGTCGACCACCGCTTCGCGTGGGACGGCGACCGGCCGCCGGCGACCCGCTGGCAGGACACGATCATCTACGAGGTGCACGTCAAGGGGTTCACCCAGCGGCACCCCGGCGTCCCCGCGCACCTGCGCGGCACCTACGCGGGGCTCGCCTCCGAGGCGTCGATCGCCCACTTCAAGAAGCTCGGCGTCACCGCGCTCGAGCTGCTCCCCGTGCACGAGATGGCGAGCGAGCGCGAGATCTGGGAGCGCGGGCACATCAACTACTGGGGCTACAACACGCTCTCGTACTTCGCGCCCGCGGGCCGCTACTCGTCGAGCGGGCGGCTCGGCCAGCAGGTGGCCGAGTTCAAGGCGATGGTGAAGGCGCTCCACGCCGCCGGCATCGAGGTGATCCTCGACGTCGTCTACAACCACACCGCCGAGGGCAACCACCTCGGCCCGACGCTCTCCCTGAAGGGGATCGACAACTGGGCCTACTACCGGCTCGTGCCGCACAACCCGCGCTACTACATGGACTTCACGGGCTGCGGGAACACGGTGAACACGCGCCACTACCAGACGCTGAAGCTGGTGATGGACAGCCTGCGGTACTGGGTGACCGAGATGCACGTCGACGGCTTCCGCTTCGACCTCGCGTCGGCCCTGGCCCGCGGCCACCACGACTTCGACCGCCTGAGCTCGTTCTTCGACATCATCCACCAGGACCCGGTCCTCTCGCGGGTCAAGCTCATCGCCGAGCCGTGGGACGTGGGCGAGGGCGGGTATCAGGTCGCCAATTTCCCCGTCCTCTGGACGGAGTGGAACGATCGCTACCGCGACTCGGTCCGCCGCTTCTGGAAGGGGGATCTGCTCGCGGCCGACCTCGGCTACCGGCTCACCGGGTCGAGCGACCTGTACGCGTCGAGCGGGCGCCGGCCGTACGCGAGCGTCAACTTCGTGACGGCGCACGACGGCTTCACGCTGAACGATCTCGTCTCGTACAACGAGAAGCACAACGAGGCGAACGGCGAGGGCAACCGGGACGGCACGAACAACAACCACAGCTACAACCACGGGGTCGAGGGCCCCTCGAGCGACCCGGCGGTCGTCGAGCTGCGCGAGCGCCAGAAGCGCAACCTCCTCGCGACGCTGCTCCTGTCGCAGGGGGTGCCGATGATCAACGCCGGCGACGAGATCGGCAGGACGCAGCTCGGCAACAACAACGCCTACTGCCAGGACAACGAGCTCTCGTGGCACGACTGGGATCTCGACGAGCGGCGGCGGCAGCTCTTCGAGTTCACCTGCCGGCTGATCGCCCTCCGGCGCAGCCAGCCGGTGCTGCGCCGGCGGACGTTCTTCTCGGGCGGCTACGTGCACGGGAGCGGGCTCAAGGACATCGTGTGGTTCCGCCCCGACGGCGCCGAGATGACGCCGGAGGACTGGACCCACCCGAACGCGCGCGCGATCGGCTACCTGCTCGGCGGCGACGCCCTCTGGTCGTGCGGCCCGCGCGGCGAGCCGATCACGGGCGACACGCTGCTCGTGCTCATCAACGCGAACCACTCGCCGCTGGAGTTCGTGCTGCCCGCGATCGAGTTCGGCGAGCGGTGGGAGGTGCTCGTCGACACCCGCACCGCCGAGGAGCCGGCGCGCACGGTGCCGGCGAGGGCAGGGGGCGAGCGCTACCTGCTCGTCGACAGGTCCGTGGCGGTGCTGCGGCTCCTGGAGCGCAAGGAGAAGAAGAAGGTCAAGCGCGTGAAGGCGCGGACGTAGCCGACTGGCCAGCACGCCCCCGCGCCCCGCGCGGCCCTGTCATGCGGCCGCCGGGGCGACCTTCGACGACCGGGTGCCGGGCGCGCCGCGCCCCCCCGCGCCACGCCCCGCCCACGCCAACCCGCGAGCACGCCTGCCAACGTTGGACTCCGTCGTCTGCGTCTGGCGACGCGCGCCAGCCCGAAGGAAGGCATGGCGAACGCGATGAGGTGCATGGCATCCCTCGCGGCGCGAGGGCGCGCTGCTGTGCGTGAATGTTAACGTTAACAATAATTTTCTCCTTGAAACGTAGAACAAGCGTTCGCGGTTGACATCGGCCATGTTAACGTTAACATTGGCTCTCAACGGGTCGCCTCGCGTGTCCGCGGGCCCGGCGTGTCCGCTGCGACAGCGGTGGATACCGCCGGCGCCAAGCTTTCGCAGGCTGGCCATCCATCATTACTTACGCCTACAGAAGAGGATAGGGATGCGTTCGAAGACGATACGAATGCGTTGGCTCGGCTTTCCTTCGTTCGCCGCCCTGCTCGCGGCGTGCTCCGGCGGCGCCGACCTCGGCCCGACGCCGGAAGGAGACGGCGGCGGCACCGGCGACACCACCTCCGTGGTGACGGGCGCTGGCGGCGGGGCGCCGATGTCCACGGTGGGAGCCACGAGCAGCAGCTCCACGAGCGGCAGCTCCACGAGCAGCAGCTCCACGAGCGGCTCGGGTGGAGGCACCACGGCGGCTGGTACCGGCGGCGGCCCGGACGGCATCGAGCCGGACATGATCACCGCCCCGGAAGGCAAGCTACCGAACGTCCCGATGCCGGCGAACAAGGTCAATCTGCCGCGCGACAAATGGCGAGACGGCCTGATCTCGCCGACGGTCGAGGCGGGCCACCACCAGAACCAGCCGATCGTCATCAACGGCTACGTTCAAGGCGCCGGCAACGCCGAGATCGTCTTCTACGACATCGCCGATCCGGCCAATCCGAAGTTGCTCTCGCGCATGCTGAGCCCTGGCTTCGATCCCAGGGGAGGGCCCAAGGGCGTCGGCGAGGCGGAGTCGCACCAGACGTCGCTCGGCCGCTATGGTGACAAATTCTACCAGGTCACCACCTCGGGCACGGGCGTCGATATCTGGGACGTCACCGACGCCCGCGCGCCTCGTCACGTGAAGCTCGTCAAGCTCGAGGGCATCAACTACGGAGACTTCACCGACGCCGTCTGGGGCATGTACTGGCAGGGCAGCGTCATCTACGTCGGCGGCACCAACACGGGTCTGCACATCCTGGACGCCGCGGATCCCGAGGACGTGAAGTTCGTTAGGAAGATCCCGATCTCACAGTTCGGCGGCGTGAGCGCCGGTCCGCTGTGGGCCGTGGGCAATACGCTCGTCATCACGACGCCGAAGGACAACGGCGGCATCGCGACGATGGACATCAGCGATCCGATGAACCCGGTCGCGCTCGACTTCATCGCCCCGAGCAAGAGCTACATCTGCGGCCTGTACGGCAAGCACATCTACGTGCAGTCGCCGCTGCGCGTGTGGGACGTGCTGACCGATCCCACCGACATCGGCGCGGCCAATGCACCCCTCGCCACGCTGCCCGACTCGGCGTTCAGGGCCAAGGGCTACCCCGCCGGGTCCGAGTACATGAGCTTCTCCGACGGCTATATGTTCCTGGGTCACCTGCGGCCGGATGCCGGCGTCTCCAAGATCGACGTGCGCAACGTCAAGCAGATGTCGATCGAGAGCCGCGTCTGGGGCCGGCTCGAGTTCACGAACGGGGACGATCAGTTCTCGATCCCGGTCGGCAGCCTGCTGGTGCTGGCCGACGACGAGCTGCCCTACCGCGGTATGGTCATCGCCGCGCACTCCACCGAGCCGGACACCACGCCCCCGACGGTCGACACGGTGCTGCCGAAGAACGGCGCGACGGGCCTGTCCAGGAAGTCGCGCATCGGCCTCAGCCTCACCGACAACGTCGAGATCGCCACGGTTCACCACGGCAGCTTCATCGTCCGGCCGGTCGGCGGGCAGCAGGTGAAGGGCAAGTTCGGCCTGTACATGGGCATCGTCAACTTCGACCCCGACGAGGACCTGATGCCGAACACGACTTACGAGATCGTCCTGCCGAAGGGCGGCATGAGAGATCTCGTCGGGAACGGGATCGCGGCCGAGTTCAAGTCGACGTTCACGACCGGTCCCTGAGTCATGCGCTCGCTCCCGAAGCTCCTCGGCCTGCTCGGAGGCATCTGCTCGGTCGCGGCCTGGCCGGCCGAGGCGCTGGCCATCACGGCCAGCGTCGCCGAGCGCGCGCCCTCGCTCGCCGGCGAGGCCGTCACCTTCGATCTGACGATCGCCGACGCGGTCGGCCCAGTGCAGGTGCGCTGGGACATGGGAGACGAGACGCGCACCGAGTTCACGGTCGACGACGTGCAGCAGGTGCACACCTACGCCGCTCCCGGCCATTATCCGGTGCTGGCGACGGTCAAAGACGATGTCGGGTTCACCAGCGTCTCGTTCGTGCACACGGCGCACCGGCCGCTCGTCCCGGGCAGCGCGGCAGGCTCGACCGATCTCGTCTACGACCCGCCGAGCGGGAAGGTCTACACGGCCAATTACGAGAACGACAGCGTGAGCGTGCTCGACGCGAGCGCGCTGACCAAGCTCGCGGAGGTGCCGGTGGCGCGCGGCCCGGTCGGGCTCGCGCTCACCGCGCAAGGCAAGCTGTGGGTGCTGCACCGGGACGCGCACGCGGTCTCCATCATCGACACCGCGTCGCTCTCGGTGGAGCGCGAGATCACGCTGCCGTACGCGTCGCAGCCGATGGGCC
Organism: Sorangium sp. So ce836; assembly: GCF_028553905.1. NCBI lineage: Bacteria > Pseudomonadati > Myxococcota > Polyangiales > Polyangiaceae > Sorangium > Sorangium sp. So ce836. The sequence goes on from NZ_CP102233.1 coordinate 4,008,688, forward strand.
TCGCGATGAGCCCGATCGGGGACGCCGCGTACGTGACGCTGATGGCGGTCGGCAAGGTGCTGAAGCTGGACGTGGCGAGCGGCGCCGTCGTGGCCGAGCTCGCGCTCGGCGGCACGCCGCGGGGCGTCTCGGTGTCGCACGACGGCTCGCAGATCTACGTCACGCGCTTCATCTCCGAGGACAGCCACGGCGAGGTGGCGCGCATCGACGCGGCGACCTTCCAGGTGAGCACGCGCTTCGCGCTCGCGGCGGACACCACGACGGAGGACACGGATCAACAAGGGCGCGGCCTGCCGAACTACCTGTTCTCGGTGGGGCTCTCGCCCGACGGCGCGTTCGCGTGGGTGCCGGGCAAGAAGGACAACATCTTTCGTGGTCCTTTTCGCGATCAGCTCGATCTCACCGACGACAACACGGTGCGGCCGCTCGTGGCGCTGCTGAACCTCGCGGAGGGCGTCGAGGACGTGGCGCGGCGCATCGATCTGGACGATCGCAACCTGCCCAACCAGGTCGTGTTCACGCCGCTCGGCGACTATGCGTTCGTCAGCGTGGCCGGCTCGGCCCTGGTGGAGGTCCGCGACGCCTACACGGGCGAGTTCGTGACCGCGCTGAAAGAGACGGGCTTCGCTCCGCGGGGCCTGGCGCTGACCGAGACCGACAAGCTGTTCGTGCACGCGTCGCTCAGCCGCACGGTGACGGTCTACGACGTCGCCGATATCGTCAGCTCGCACGACCTCATCACCAAGAAGCTGGCCGAGATCCCGACCGTCGCCGCGGAGAAGCTCGACCCGCAGGTCTTGCGCGGCAAGCAGCTGTTCTTCAACTCGGCCGACATTCGCATGAGCGATCAGGGCTACATCAGCTGCGCGTCGTGTCACTTCGACGGCGCGGAGGACGGGCGAGTCTGGGACTTCGGCAGCGCGGGGGAGGGGCTTCGCAACACCGTCTCGCTGCTGGGGCGGCGCGGCTCGGGCCACGGCAACGTGAACTGGAGCGGCAGCTTCGACGAGATCCAGGACTCGGACGACAACATCCGCCACCTGTTCGGCGGAAAGGGCTTCCTGACCGCCGAGCAGCTCGCCGTGGGGACCGTCGGTACGCCGCGCGGGGACAAGAAGGCCGGCCTGAGCCCCGAGCTCGACGCGCTGGCGGCGTTCCTCGGCTCGCTCGACACGTACCGCCCGAGCCCCTTTCGCAACCCCGACGGCTCGCTCACCGAGGACGGCGTCGCGGGGCGCGCCATCTTCAAGCGCCTGGGCTGCGACTTCTGCCACACGGGTCCCGACGGGACCGACAGCGCGCGCGGCAAGCTGCACGACGTGGGCACCGTGAAGCCGTCTTCCGGGATGCGCGCGGGTGAGCCGCTGCTCGGCATCGACACGCCGACGCTGAACGGCGTGTGGGAGTCGGCGCCGTACTTGCACGACGGCTCCGCGCCGACGCTGCGCGACGTCCTCGTCACGGCCAACCCCGAGGATCGCCACGCCTTCATCAGCGGGCTCAGCGAAGCCGAGCTCGGGCAGCTCATCGCCTACGTGCTGCAGCTGGACGGCACCGTCGACGCGGGGCCGAGCGAGGACCCGCCGGCGCCGAGCGAGGCCGGCGGCTTCTTGGGCCTGGGCTGCAGCGCGACGGGCGGGCCTTCCGATGGCCGCGCGCCGCTCCTGGCCTTCGCGCTCGCGGCCGGTTTGATGACGTTCGGCGCCCGCCGCAGGAGGCCGTCATGAAGCACCTTCCGAGCCTGTGCCTGGCTTCGCTGCTGCTGACCGCGTGTGTCGTCGGCGACATCGGCGAGGAGCTCGCCACGGACCAGGCGACGATCGACTGGGACACGCTGCCGCCCGTGAGCGCCCCCGACCCGGAGCTGTGGATGCTGCCCACGCGCGAGGCGCAGTACCGCGCGTTCTGCGCCACGCCGCGCGGCGACAGCTTCTTCCGGGCGGTGTGCGCCACGCCGCGGCCGAACATCACCGACTTCGCCAGCTTGCTCAGGGTCGCGAAGCTCGACGAAAATCGCGCCTTCGCGCTCACCGGCAACTCCACCTCGCTCGTGAAGAGGGCCGTCTCGGCCGTCAATCCGCGCATCATCATCTTTCCGCGCGTGTCCGAGATGCGCGAGAAGCCGGCTGAAATGACCGCGATCGGCTTCGTCCGCGGCGAGCCCTTCGTCGAGATCGCGAGCCGCGATGTTTCGACCGGCGACTACAACTTCTACCTGTTCACGTTCGAGCGGCAGTGTGACTACGACGGCGGCTGCGATCTCGCGAGCCTGCTCACCGAAGAGGTAGAGCACGGCTGGACCGCGTTCAGCGTTTACAGCGAGGAGGACGTCGAGAATACGTCGTTCGACTGTCGCTCGTGCCACCAGCCCGACGGCCACGGCACGAAGAAGATCTTGCGCATGCAGGAGCTGGAGTTCCCCTGGATGCACTGGTTCCCGCAGCGCTTCGTGCAGCGCACGGAGTCCGATCGGGTGCTCACGGCGCAGTTCGTGGAAGCCCACGCGCACGACGCGCAGTACGGTGGCATCCCCATCGCGACCATCCAGAATGCCATCGACGAGGGCAGCGGCGCGCACCTCGAGGCGTTGCTCGTCGCCGAGGGGCAGTCGGCGCAGCCGAACGCGTTCGACCCGCGCATCGAGGCCGAGATCAAGGCCGGCTCGTCGAGCCCGACCTGGGAGAAGCAGTTCGCCGTGTCGCTGGCGGGCGATTCGATCTCGGTGCCTTACCCGCTCGTGGACGTGACGGATCCCGCGCTCCGCGCGGAGCGGACCCGGTCTTACCTCGACGTTGTGACGGGCGCGGCCCCGCGACAATCCCTGCTCGACGCGCGCGACCTCTTCTCCGCAGACGCGAAGGTGAAGCTGGGCCTGGTGCCGCCGCCGGGGGCGAGCGGGCGCGCCGTGCTCACGCAGCTCTGCTCGCGCTGCCACGATGGTCGCGTGAACCCGGCGCTGAGCCGCGCCAACTTCAACGTGAAGAACCTGGACGGCATGTCGCGGGAGACGAAGGACGCGGCCATCCTTCGTTTGCAGGAGCCCGCGACCTCGCCGCTGCGCATGCCGCCCTGGCGCGCCGCCGACGATCTGCCCCCCGCGGAGCTCGCCGCGGCCATCGAAGAGCTCCGCAAGTAGCGCTGTCCACTCGTCGGCCGGCGAGACGCTACCCCGTCAGCGACTCCGCCTGCGCGGCGGCCACCCACTCCGCGAGCCCCGGGTGCCGCCACATCGTCTCGGCGTACTCCGCCGCGGCGCCCGTGAGCGGGACCGCGTACGTGCGGAACCGCGTGACCACCGGCGCGAACATGGCGTCGGCGATCGTGAAATGCCCGAACAGATATTCACCCTTGTCGCGGTGCGCCCCCCGGCACTCGTTCCAGATCGACGTCACGCGGCTGATGTCGGCGTCCGCCGCCGCGTCGTGCGCGATCGGGGCGATCTCCCGGCGCAGGTCCATGGACATGGCGCTGCGCAGCGCCACGAACCCGGAGTGCATCTCGCTCGACACCGACCGGGCCAGCGCGCGCGCCGCGCGATCGGCCGGCCAGAGCCGCGCCTCGGGGAAGAGCTCGGCGACGTACTCGCAGATCGCGAGGGAGTCCCAGAGGACGAGATCGCCGTGCCGCAGCGCCGGGACGCGCCCCGACGGCGAGCGCCGGAGGAGCGCCTCGCGCGAGCCCGGCTGGTAAAGCGCGATGACCTCCTCCGAGAACGGTGCGCCCGTGTGCTTCAGCGCGAGCCAGGCGCGGAGCGACCATGTCGAGTACGTCTTCGTACCAAGATACAGGACCAGCGGTTCCATGACACCTCCCGTCGGCTCGCCGCCCCGCGACGAACACGGCGGGTTTTATCTCATGCGCTGGCGCGCGTCTCGTCCGAACGCGCCGCCGGCGCCTCGCCCACGAGCTGGCCGAAGTCCATCTTGATCACGCGATCCGCCAGCCCGAAATACTTCTCATCGTGGCTGATGACGATGATCGTCTTGCCGCTCGACCGGAGCTCCGCGAGGATCTGGCGGTAAAAGACGTCCTTGAACACCGGATCCTGGTCCGCCGCCCACTCGTCGAACAGGTAGACCGGCCGGTCCTCGAGGTACGCCGTGAGCAGCGCGAGGCGCTTTCTCTGCCCCTGCGACAGCGATGTCGTCGAGAGCGCGCCCCCCTCGACAGACACCTTGTGATCGAGCTGCAGGCGAGAGAGATACCCCCGCGCGCGCCGGGTGAGCTCCGGAGAGTCGAGCCCGATCAGGCGCTCGAACAGGTAGAAATCGAAGAACACCACCGAGAAGAGCTGCCGGTAGGCCTGCCGGTTCTCGTCCGTGATCGCCTCGCCGTCGAGCCGGATCTCGCCCGCCTCGGGCGTGTACAGGCCGGTGATCAGCTTCGCCAGGGTCGTCTTGCCGCTGCCATTGCCGCCGACGAGGAAGATCAGCTCGCCGCGCCGCACGGTGAGGTGGATGGGGCCGAGCGTGAAGGTGTCGTCCTTGCCCTCGGACCGGTAGGCGTGGGTGACCCCGGCGAGCTCCAGCCGCTTCCACTTCTCGGGGAGCGGGGCCGGCGCCTCGGCCTCGCCCGCGTCGACCGCGAGGCCCGCGCCGAGATCCTCGACCTTCTGCACGGCGATGCCCGCGCGGCTCAGCGCCGGGAGCGAGCCGATGAGGACCTGCATCGGCGTCATCAGGTAGAGGAGGATGATCGCATATCCGACGAGCGTCTCCGCGCTCGCCACCTGGAAGAGCGGCAGGACGAAGAGCGTCACGCCGACGATGGCGAACACCATCCCCTGGCCCCACCCGTTCGCGGCGGTGAGCGCGACCATGCCGCGCAGGTTGCTCGCATGGACCGCCCCCGCCTCCTCGTCGAGCGACGTCGCGAGGAACGCCTCGCGGCGCCGCGCGTGGAGCTTCAGCTCCTTCACGCCGCGCGTGAGCGCGCGGAACGTCTTCATCAGCTCGTCGGTCGCCTCGCGCGCGCGGCGGAAGTGGCGCGTCGCCCGGCTCATCGGGAGCTGGTACCCGACGACGCCGAGGACGATGAGCGCGATCACCGAGGCCAGCATCATCGGCGACAGCCACCCCATGTAGAGGAGGCCGCCGACGACGACGACCAGGTTGATGCAGATGATCGGGATGTGCTGCAGCGCCGCGGTGATCACCGGGACGTCGTCCGTGAGCACCGTGAGCACCCGCGGCGGGCCGATCTCCTCGAGCTGGCGGAGCGGGGCGCCGAGGATCTTGCGGCAGATCTTCACCCGGAGGTCGAAGAGCGCCCCCTGGCTGAGGCGCGTGAGCAGGATCTCCGAGTGGTACCGGGCGAACGGGAGCAAGAGGCACACGGCGGCGAAGCCCCACATCACCGCGCCGCGCTCGCCCTGGAGCGCCCGGTTGATCAGCACGAGCAGCGCCGTGTTGCAGGCGCCGCAGAGCACCCCCGCGATGACCGCGAGGACGAGGATCCGCCGGGAGTAGCCGGCGATGAAGGCGACGAGCTTCATGGACGATCGGGGGTGGCGGGGCGCTCTCCCCGCGCCGGCGCGGCGTCGCGCGCGCGGGCGGCCGCGACGAGGATCTGCCCGAGCGAGATGCCGCCGTCGTTCGGCGGGACCAGCCGGTGGCAGTGCGGCGCGAGCCCCTCCCGCGAAAGGCGGCGGAGCGCGTTGATCACGACGAACTCGTTCATGAAGACCCCGCCGCTCATGACCACGCGGCGCACGTCGTACCGTGCGGCCAAGCGCAGGCACACGTTAGCGATCACATCCACAACCGTCGAGTGGAACCGGCGGCTGAGGTGCGCAGGCGTGGCGCCCGGCTCCTCGATCGCGCGCAAAAGATCCCGTACGAGCGGCCGGTAGTCGACCACGAGCCGGCCGTCCCGCTCCTCGATCCCGTACTCGAGCGGGGGCGCGGTCCCGAAGTCCCGCTCGAGCAGCGCCTCCAGCTCGATGGCGGCCTGCGCCTCGTACTCGACCTCGTGGCAGACGCGGAGCAGCGACGAGACGCCGTCGAACAGCCGGCCCATGCTCGTCGTTGCGGTCGCGTTCAGCCGCCGCTGCGCCATCTTCACGAAGACGTCGCGGCGCTCCTCGGCGATGTCCGCGAGCGCGGGGACGCGGAGCCCGCCGAGCTCGTCCCCGAACGTCTCCACGAGCAGCGAGATGGCGACGCGGATGGGCTCCTTGACCGCCTTGTCGCCGCCGAGGAGATACATCGGCCGGAGGTGCCCGGCGCGCACGAAATCGCGGTAGTCGCCGACCAGGAACTCGCCGCCCCAGATCGTGTTGTCGAGGCCGTAGCCCGACCCGTCGAAGATGACGCCGATCACCCGCTCGTTCAGCCCGTTCTCCGCCATGCACGCCGCCATGTGGGCGTGGTGGTGCTGCACCGACGCGACCTGCATGCCGCTCCGGTCCTTCGCCGCCCGGGTGGAGCGGAACGCCGGGTGCATGTCGCAGGCGACCGTGTCCGCCTGCACGGACAGGAGCCGCTGGACGTGCGACGAGCAGTCGACGTGGGCGCCGAACGTCGAGTCGTTCTTCAGATCGCCGATATGCTGACTGATGAAGACCTGGTTGTCCTTGCCGACGGCGACCGTGGTCTTGAGCTCGCCGCCGAGGGCGACGACGGCGCCGACGCCCTGGGACAGGTGGATCGGGTACGGGGCGTAGCCGCGCGAGCGCCGGATGAAGGAGAGCAGCGGGCCGTCGAGGCCCTCCGCCTCGGTGAGCCGGACGACCGAGTCGTCGACGCGGGTGCGGATGTCGCGGTCGTGCAGGACGAAGTAGTCCGCGATGTCGCGCAGCTGCGCGAGCGCCGTGTCGTTGTCGAACGCGATCGGGTGCCCGGACAGGTTGCCGCTCGTCATGACGAGGACGTCGAGCGCCGGGTCCTCGAGCAGGAGGTAGTGCAGCGGCGTCGAGGGGAGCATGACGCCGAAGCTCGGGTTCCTGGGGGCGACCGCGTCGGGGAGGGAGCCGGGCCGCCGGCGCAGGAGCACGATCGGGCGCTGCCGGCTCTCGAGCAGCGCCCGCTCGGGCGGGCTGAGCACGACATAGCGGCTCGCCGCCTCGGCGTCGGCCACCATGATCGCGAACGGCTTGGCGTCGCGGCGCTTGCGCCGGCGCAGCTCCCGCACGGCCGCCTCGTTGCGCGCGTCCGCGACGAGGTGGAACCCGCCGAGGCTCTTGACCGCGAAGAGCGCGCCCTCGCGCAGCCGGGCGATCGTGAAGCGGACCGGATCCTCGGCGGCGATCGGGGCGCCGAGCCGATCGGTGAGCGTGAGCCGGGGGCCGCACGCGGGGCACGCGTTCGGCTGGGCGTGGTAGCGCCGATCCTCGATGTCCTCGTACTCCCGGGCGCAGGCGGGGCACATCGGGAAGCTGCGCATCGTGGTCTGCGACCGGTCGTACGGCATGTCGCAGATGATCGAGTAGCGCGGCCCGCAGTGGGTGCAGTTGATGAACGGGTAGCGATACCGGCGGTCCGCGGGGTCGCGCAGCTCCCGCAGGCAGTCGGCGCAGACGTCCGAGTCGGGCGGGATGAGCGTGTCCGTGTAGCGCAGATCGACGCTGCCGCGGATCTGGAAGTCGTCGTACCGCGGGGCGGGCTCGGCCAGCGCCTCCTCGCGGACGGCCGTGATCCGCGCGAGCGGCGGCGGCGACTCGACGAGGGCGCGCAGGAACGCCTGGATCTCCGCGTCTTGGGCCTGCAGCTCGAGCTGCACGCCCTGAGAGTCGTTGAGGACCCAGCCGCGCGCGCCGACGGCGCGCGCGAGCCGGTGCACGAACGGCCGGAAGCCGACGCCCTGGACGATGCCCGAGACCCGGAAGCGGCGGGTCACGAGCGCCGGCTGCGGCTCAGCAGAGTCGCGGGAGTTCGGCTCCATAGAGCTCCTCGAGCAGGGTTTGGGTCCCATCGGGCTCGATCATGGAGACGGCCGGCGCCGGGGCGCTCTTGACCTCTCCGATGACCGCCGCGTTGCGGCCGTACGGGTGCGCGCGGAGGATCCCGAGCACGTCACCCGCCTTGTCCGCCTCCACGAAGAGGCAGAGGCACCCCTCGTTGGCGAGGTGGATGAGGTTGATGCCGAGCATGTCCGCGGCCATGACGGCCTCCGGCAGCACGGGCAGCGCCGCGCGCGCGAACGAGAGCTCCGCGCCCGAGGCGCGGGCGAACTCGTGCAGGACGGCGCACAGGCCGCCGCGGGTCACGTCGCGGATCGCCGTGACGGCGCCCTGGGGCACGCCCCGGAGGACGGCGTCGATGAGCCCGTTCAGCGGCGCGCAGTCGCTCTGCACCCGCTTCTCGAAGCCGAGCCCCTCGCGCACCGAGAGCAGGTGGATCGAGTGGTTGCCGAGCTGCCCGCTCACGATGATCTTGTTGCCGGGCCGCACGGCGCGGCTCACGAGCGGCGGGCGCTCGAAGACGCCGACGCCGGTCGTGTTCATGAAGAGCCGGTCGGCCTCGCCCTTGCCGACGACCTTCGTGTCGCCGGCGACGATCTTCACGCCGGCCTCCCTCGCCGCGTCGCGCGCCGACGCGAGGGCGCGGATCAGCGAGGCGATCGGGAAGCCGGTCTCGATGATGAGGCCCAGGGTCAGGTAGAGCGGCCTCGCGCCGCTGACCGCGAGATCGTTGACCGTGCCGCAGACGGCGACCTTGCCGATATCGCCGTTGCCGAAGAACAGCGGCGTGACCACGAACGAGTCCGTGGTCATGGCGATCCGGCCCGCGGGCACGTCGAGGATCGCGCTGTCCTCCATCGCGCCGATGTACGTGTCGCCGAGCGTCGCGGCGATCCGCTCGACGAGCTCCCGGCTCAGGCGTGCGCCGGTCCCGTGGTCGAGGACGACCTCTTCGTTCTCTCTCGCGTGTTCTTTCGTCATGTGAGGCTCCAGCGTTGATTCCGCAGGTGTGCGGTGGGGGTGCGTAAACGTGCGTAAAAGAGACGAGGCCGCCCGCCCCTCGGCCCCGTCGCGCGCCGTCAGCCGAGCAGCTCTTCCCGGCTCGGCAGGTCGTCGCTCTGGCGCAGGCGCTTGATGATCTCCGCGCCGGGCGCGATCGCGGCGCAGTACGACGCCATCCACTCGAGGGAGCGCTTCTTGTCCTCCTCCTTGAGCGAGAACACGCAGTCCTCCGGGACCCACACCTTGTACCCGCGGAAGAACGCGTCCGCCGCCGTGGTCTGCACGCAGATCTGGGTCTGGATGCCCGTGACGAGCACCGTCTTGACGCCGAGCTCCTTCAGCTTGTCGTCGAGGGGCGTCTCGTAGAAGCCGCTGTCGCGGCCCTTGACCATCACGAGGTCGGACGGATGGACGAAGTCCTTGATCAGCTCGGCGTTCGGCGTCCCCTTGATCGCGGGGATCTCCTTGCCGCGGAAGCGCCGCTGGATCTGCGGATCGTTCGGATCGTTGATGAGCTGGAGGTGGACGACGACGTGCCCCAGGGCGCGGATGGCGCCGAGGAACATGTTGAATTGCGGCGCCACCCGGGAGAGGAGCTCGCGACCTCCAGGCATCTTGTCGATGAACTCGTACTGAAGGTCGTTGGTGAGCACGGCGATGTTGGGCATGATGGTCCTCTTCGATTCGGTTGATGGATTCGAGACGAGTCGGTCAAAGGCCCTTGCCGGCGACGGGCGCGGCAGGGCGGTGAAGCGCGGCGGCGCGAGCGCCGATCACCCGGGCGGCCGGGCGGCGCCCTCGCTGGTCGCGCCGGCGTCGGCCTCGAGCAGCGCCGCCCGGAGGCGCTCGGCGAGCGCGCCGACGTGCGGCTTGCGGAGCAGCGTGTAGTGGTCGCCGGCCGCGACGTGGCCCCTCAGGCCGGGGGCCCACCTGGACCAGGCGGGCCGCGGGTCGCGGCGCGGCGAGGCCTCGGCGCGGAAGAGCTCCACCCGGGCCGACACCCCGCCGGGGGCGTAGCGCGCGAGCAGCGCCGCGTTCCGCTGGAAGACGTCGAGCAGCGCCTCGAGCTCGGCGAGCGTGGTGCCGCGGGGCAGGGCGCCGAGCTCCTGCGCGCGCTCGAGCAGCCACGCGGCGTGGGGCGCGCCGCCGCCCAGCTCGGCGAGCGCCGCGGCGGCCGACGCGCCCGAGATCCCCGCGAGATCCGCGGCGAATTGAGCGATCGGCGGGAGCTCGTCGCCGGGCTCGTCGAACGGCGGCAGGTACGCGTCGAGGAGGACGACGGCGGCCACGCGGCGCCCGCCGCGCTCGAGGACGCGGGCCATCTCGAAGGCCACGACGCCGCCCATCGACCAGCCGCCGAGGAGGTACGGCCCCTCGGGCTGGACGCGGCGGAGCTCCTCGCAGTACGCCTCGGCCATCTCGCCGACGCTGCCGAGCGGCCGCGGGGGGGTCTCCAGCCCGTACGACTGGATGCCGTAGAAGGGGCGATCGTCCCCGAGCGCGGCCGCGAGGTCGGCGTAGCAGAGGACGTTGCCGCCCACGGGGTGCACGAAGAAGAGCGGCGGGCGCGCGCCCCGCGTGTGGAGCGGGACCACGACCGAGGCGCGGCCCCGCGGGGCGCCGCCCCCGTCGCGCAGGAGCGCCGCGAGGCCCTCGACCGTCGGCGCGCGGAACAGGCTGGTGAGCGGCAGATCGCGGCCGAAGCGGCCGCGGATCTCGGTCATGAGCCGCACGGCGAGCAGCGAGTGCCCGCCGAGCGAGAAGAAGTCGTCGGTCACGCCGACGCCGGGCGCGCCGAGGAGCTCCTCGAACAGCGCGCAGAGCTCGAGCTCGAGCCGGGTCCGCGGCGGGACGCGCGCGCCCTCCGCGAGCGCCGCGAGCGCCGCGGGCGCGGACGCGGCGAGCGCGCGGCGATCGATCTTGCCGCTCGGCGTCTGCGGCCACCGCTCTACCGGCACGAGCGCCGGCGGGACCATGTAGTCGGGCAGCCGAGCGGCGAGGTACCGGCGCAGCGCGTCGGCGTCGGCGCGCCCGCCGCGCGGGATGAAGAAGCCCGCGAGCCGCACGTCGCCGGGCGCGTGCTCCCGGGTGACCACCGCCGCCTCGGCCACGTCCGGGTGGGACGCGAGCACGGCCTCGATCTCGCCGAGCTCGATCCGGAAGCCGCGGATCTTGACCTGCTCGTCGAGCCGGCCGAGGAAGTCGATCTCGCCGTTCGGCAGCCACCGCACGAGGTCGCCCGTGCGGTAGAGCCGCGCGCCCCCGGCCTCGGGGAACGCCGCGCGCACGAAGCGGGCGGCGGTCAGGTCGTCGCGGTTCAGGTAGCCGCGCGCGAGGCCGACGCCGCCGATGTGGAGCTCGCCGGGGATGCCGACGGGCGCCGGCTGGCCGCGGCCGTCGAGCACGTAGACCTGCGTGTTCGGCAGCGGGCGGCCGATCGTGGGCCGCGCGACGTCGGCGGTGTACTCGGCCGACGTCGCGAGCACCGTGGCCTCGGTGGGGCCGTAGCCGTTGAGGAACCGCCGGCCCCGCGCCCACCGCCGCGGCAGCTCCACCGGGCACACCTCGCCCGCCACGCACAGGACGCGCAGGTCGGGGAGCGTGTCGAAGCCGACCGCCATGAGCGCCGAGGGCGTCAGCATCGCGATCTGGATGCGCTCCTGCCGCAGGAGATCGATGAGCCCGGGCCCGGGCATGAGCGCCTCGGCGCGCGCGAGGCAGACGACGCCGCCGGCGGAGAGCGGGACGAAGATCTCCATCACGGAGACGTCGAAGCTGAGCCGGGTGAACTGGAGGACGCGCGTCCCCGGCTCGACGCCGAGCTGCTTGCGCTGCGCCTCGGCGAAGGCGGAGAGCGAGCGGTGCTCGATGAGGACGCCCTTGGGGCGCCCCGTCGAGCCGGAGGTGTAGATGACGTAGGCGAGGTCCTCGGGGAGCGCGCCGGCGTCGGGATCGTCGGCCCGCTCGTGCGGGAAGGCGGGCTCGCTCTCGCCGAGCCGCACGACCGGCGGGAGCGCCGCGGGCAGCGCCTCGAGGAGCTCCGGCTGGGCGATGAGCAGCGCGGGGCGCGCGTCCTCGATCATGAGGGCGAGCCGGTCGCGCGGGTAGGTCGGGTCGAGCGGCACGTACGCGCCGCCGGCCTTCAGCACCGCGAGGAGCGCCACGATCATGTTGGGCGAGCGCGGCATGCACACGCCGACCAGCGCGCCGCGCCGGACGCCGCGGGCGCGGAGGTGGTGCGCGAGCTGGTTGGCCCGGCGGTTCAGCTCGCCGTAGCTCACCGGCGCGCCCTCGAAGAGGAGCGCCGTCCGCTCGGGGGCCGCGCTGGCCTGCGCCTCGAACAGGCGGTGCGCGCACGCGGCCTGAGGGGCGGGCTGCGCCGAGCCGCCGTCGCTGAACGTTCGCACGACGAGATCGCGCTCCTCGCGCCCGAGCAGCGGCAGGTCGCTGACGCGCAGCTCGGGGTGCGCGGCGCTCGCCGCGAGCAGGGTCTCGAGGTGGCCTCGCCAGCGCTCGATCGTGGACCGGTCGAACAGCTCGGCGCTGAACTCGATCCCGCCGGAGATGTCCTTTTCGCCCTCCTCCAGCGCGAGCAGGAGGTCGAACTTCGCGGTCGCGGTGTCGACCTCGAACGGCGAGGCCTCGAGCCCTCCGAGCGCCCGCGGCCGCTCCGGCGCGCCCTGGAACGCGAAGGCGGCCTGGAAGAGCGGCGTGCGGCCGAGGTCGCGCTTCACCTGGAGCGCGTCCACCACCTGCTCGAACGGGACGTCCTGGTGCTCCTGGGCCTCGAGCGTCACCTGCCGGACCCGCCGCACGAGCTCGGCGAAGGTGGGGTCGTCGTCGACGCGCACGCGCAGGACGAGCATGTTCACGAAGAAGCCGATGAGCGGCTCCATCTCGACCTGCGTGCGGCCGCCGGTCGGCGAGCCGACGGCCACGCCGGCGCGGCCCGTGTACCGGTGCAGGAGGGCGACGTAGCCGGCGAGGAGCACCATGAACATGGTCGCCCCCTCGCGCCGGCCGAGCGCGCGGAGCGCCTCGACGAGCGGCGCGGGCAGGCGCACGGGGACGGTGTCGCCGCGGTGGGAGAGGGCGCCGCCGCGCGGCCGGTCGGTGGGCAGCTCCAGCGGCTCGAGGTCGGCCAGCGCGCGCTTCCAGTACTCGAGCTGGCCGCGCCACGCGTCGGCCTGGGCGCGCTGCCAGATCGCGACGTCGGCGTACTGCATGGGGAGCGGCGGCAGATCCGGCGCGCGGCCCGCGCGCGCCGCCTCGTAGAAGGCGGACAGGTCGCGGAACAGGACGGGGATCGAGCCGCCGTCGCAGGCGATGTGGTGCGCGGTGACGAGGAGGACGTGCTCCTCGTCGGCGAGGCGGATCAGCGCCGCGCGGATCGGCGGGCCCGAGGCGAGATCGAACGGCCGGCGCGCCTCCTCCTCCGCCGCGCGCCGCGCGGCCCGATCGCGATCCTGCCGGGGGACGCGGGACAGGTCGACGTGCTGCAGCTCGATCCGCGCCTCGGGGAGCACGACCTGGAGCGGCTGGCCGCCGCGCACCTCGAACCGGGTGCGCAGCACCTCGTGCCGCGCGACGAGCTGCTCGAGGCTCCGCTCGAGCGCGGCGCGATCGAGCGGGCCGCGGAGTAGGACCCCGATCGGCATGTTGTAGACCGCCGTGCCCGGCTGGAGCTCCTCGACGAACCAGAGGCGCTGCTGGGCGTGGGAGAGCGGCGCGTCCGCGCCCCGGTGCGCCGGGCAGAGCGGCCGGGGCGCGGCGCGGCGCCCGTCCTGCTTCGCCCGATCGACGCGCTCGGCGAGGGCGGCGATCGTCGGCGCGTCGAAGGCGGCGCGCAGCGGGAGGTCGACGCCGAACAGGCGCCGCGCGCGCGCGACGACCTGGACGGCGAGGAGCGAGTGGCCGCCGAGCGCGAAGAAATCGTCGGTCGTCCCGATGCCGTCTCTGCCGAGGACCTCGCTCCACACGCCGGCGAGGGCCTGCTCGGTCGGCGTCGCCGGCGCGCGCTGCGCCGGGGCCGCGGGGCCGGGCCGGCTGGGCGCCGGGAGCGCCTTGCGGTCGACCTTGCCGTTGGCGTTGAGCGGCCAGGCGTCGAGCTCGACGAAGGCGGACGGGACGAACGGCTCCGGGAGCCGCTCGGCGACGAACGCCCGCAGCGCCTCCGCGTCGATCGGCCGCCGGGCGAGGACGTAGGCGACGAGCCAGCGGCCGGAGGGGCCGTCGTCCCGCGCGAGCACGAGCGCCTCGCGGACGTCCGGGTGCGCGGCGAGCGCAGCCTCGGTCTCCGCCGGCTCGATGCGGAAGCCGCGGATCTTCACCTGGTGATCCAGACGGCCGAGGTACTCGAGCTCGCCGCTCGCGAGCCAGCGCGCGCGGTCGCCGGTGCGGTACATGCGCGCGCCGCGGGCCTCGTCGAGCGGGCAGGGGACGAACCGCTCGGCCGTGAGCTCGTCGCGCCCGAGGTAGCCGCGCGCGACGCCGGCGCCGGCGATGTAGATCTCCCCGGCGACGCCGACGGGCACCGGCTGCCTCCGAGCGTCGAGCACGTAGACCTGGGTGTGGTCGATCGGCCGGCCGATCGTCGGGCGCGCCTCGGCGGTCACGGTCGCGCCGGTCGAGTACGTGGTGGTCTCGCTGGGTCCGTAGAGGTTGAGGAGCCGCTCGACGTGCGGCAGCGCGAGCACGTCGCGCGCGAGCGAGGCGCGGAGCGGCTCGCCGGCGAGGCACACGGTCCGCACGGACGCGGGGATGCCGGAGGCCGCGAGGAGCGCCGCCGCCGCGGACGGCACCGTGTTGAGGAGCGTGACCTCGCGGCCGTGCTGGAGCGCGGGCAGCTCGAGCGCGCTGTCGGCGAGGACGACCTTGCCGCCCCAGCAGAGCGGCACGATGAGCTCGAAGACCGAGAGGTCGAAGCACGTGGACGTGGACGCGAGCACGCCGGCGAGCTCCTCGTCCGAGAACGCCCGCCGCGCCCACCACGCGAGCGCGACGGCTTGGCGGTGCTCGATCACGACGGCCTTGGGCCGGCCGGTCGAGCCGGAGGTGTAGATGAGGTACGCCGCCTGCTCCGGCCGCCCGGCGTCGATCAGGGCGCCGGCCTCGTCCCCTGCGCCGGCGGCGATCTTGTCGAGCAGCAGGACCTCGGACGACCCCGCCGGCACGAGCCCCGAGAGCGCGCGCTCGGTCACGAGCAGGTGCGCCGCCGCGTCCTCCAGGATGACCGCGAGCCGCTGGCGCGGGTAACCCGGGTCGAGCGGCACGTGGACGCCGCCGGCCTTGAAGATGGCCCAGAGGGCCACGACCATGTCGAGCGTCCGCCGCACGCACAGGCCCACGCGGACCTCGGGCCGCACGCCGAGCGCGCGCAGGCGGCGCGCGAGCGCGTCGGCGCGGCGGCGGAGCTCGCCGTACGTGAGCTCGCCGTCGTCGGAGACCACGGCCACGGCGTCGGGCGACCGCTCGGCCTGCGCGTCGAAGAGCTCGTGCAGGCACGCGGCGGGCGGCGGCGGCGCGCTCGTGGCGTTCCACGAGACGAGCACCTCGTTCCGCTCGGCCGGCGTGAGGAGCGGGAGCTCGCCAACGCGCGCCGACGGCGCCTCGGCGGTGGCGCGCAGGATCGTCTCGTAGTGCCCCGCGAGCCGCGCGACGGTCGCGGGGTCGAACAGGTCGAGATCGAACTCGAGGGCGCCCTCGATGACGTCGCCGGACTCGGTGAGGAAGAGCGTCAGGTCGAACCGCGCCTGCTCGACGTCGAGCTCGACCGGCGACACCTCGACGCCCGGCAGCGCGAGCGCGGGCGGGGGGACGTTCTGCAGCGCGAACATCACCTGGAACAGCGGGTTCCGGCTGAGATCCCGCTCGACGGCGAGCGCGTCGACGACGATCTCGAAGGGGAGATCCTGGTGGGCGTACGCCTCGAGCGCGTCCGCCTTCACGCGGCGGACGAGCTCCTCGAAGCTCGGGTCGCCGTCGAGCCGCGCGCGCAGGACGAGCGTGTTGACGAACAGCCCGATGAGCGGCTCGAGCTCGGTCCGCCCGCGGCCCGCCACCGGCGTGCCGACGCAGAAGTCCTCCTGGCCGCTGTAGCGGTGGAGCAGCGCCTCGAAGGCGGCGAGGAGCGTCATGAACAGCGTGGCCCCGAGCTCCTGGCTCCGGCGCCGGAGCGCGGCGGTGAGGTCGCGCGGCAGCTCGAACCTGTGCGTGCGTCCGCGGGACGAGCGCGCGGCGGGGCGGGGGCGGTCGGTGGGCAACTCCAGCGGCGGCGCGCCGTCGAGCCGGCGGCGCCAGACCTCCCGCTCGGCCTCCAGCACGTCCTGGGTGAGCTCCTGCCGCTGCCAGGCGGCGTAGTCGGCGTACTGGATCGGCAGCGGGCGGAGCCGCGGCTCCTCCTTGCGCGCGAACGCCTCGTAGGCCGCGGTGAGCTCGTCCGCGAGCACGCCGAGCGACCACCCGTCCGAGGCGATGTGGTGGAGCGTGACGAGCAGCACGTGGTCGTCGGGCGCGAGCCGGAAGAGCGACGCGCGCAGGAGCGGCCCCTGCGAGAGATCGAACGGCCGCGCGGCCTCCTCCGACGCGCGGCGCCGCGCGGACGCCTCCCGCTCGGGCGCGGGGAGCCCCGAGAGGTCGACGAGGGGGAGGGGCCACGCCTCCGGCGCGCCGTGGAAGCGCTGGACCGGGCGGCCGTCGACGGCGTGCAGCGCGGCGCGCAGGACCTCGTGCCGCCGGACCACCTCCGCGATCGCGCGGCCGAGCGCCTGGGGGTCGAGCGCGCCGCGCAGGCGGAGCGCCGCGGGCATGTTGTACGTGGCGCTCGCCGGCTCGAGCTGATCGAGGAACCAGAGCCGCTGCTGCGCGAACGAGAGCGGCGCCTCGCCCTCGCGCGGCGCCGGCGAGAGCGGCCGGGGCGCAGGGCGCGCGCCCCCCCGGGCCTGCCGCTCGACGAGCGCGGCGAGCCGGGCGACGGTCGGCGCCTCGAAGATCCACCGGACGGCGACGTCGACGCCGAGCACGTCGCGCAGGCGGGCCGCCGCGCGGGTGGCCGAGAGCGAGTGCCCGCCGATCGCGAAGAAGTCGTCGTGCGCGCCGACGCGCTCGACCCCGAGGACGGCGCGCCACACCTCGGCGATCGCCTGCTCGAGGCCGGTGCGCGGCGCCGTCCGCGCCGCGAGCTCCCCCGCGGCGCCCCACGCGGGTGCGGGCAGCGCCTTGCGGTCGACCTTGCCGTTCGCGCTCAGCGGGAGCGCGTCGAGCGGGACGATCGCCGCCGGGATCATGTACGCCGGCAGGCGCGACGAGAGCTGCTCCTTGAGGGCGCCGGGCTCGAAGGACGGGGCCTCCGGGACCACGTACGCGACGAGCCGCGGATCGCCCGGCGCGTCCTCGCGGGCGACAACGACGACATCGCGGACCCCCGCGCACCGCGCGATCGCCGCCTCGATCTCGCCGAGCTCGATGCGGAAGCCGCGGAGCTTGATCTGGTGGTCGATCCGCCCGAGGAACACGAGCTCGCCGCCCGGCAGGCGCCGCACCAGGTCGCCGGTCCGGTACAGGCGCGCGCCCGCGCCGGGCGCGAACGGATCCGGCAGGAACGCCGCCGCGGTGCGCTCGGGGTCGTGGAGGTAGCCCCGGCCGACGCCGTCGCCGCCGACGTACAGCTCGCCGGCGACGCCGAGCGGCACGGGCCGCCGCCGCCGATCGAGCACGTAGAGCTGCGTGTTCTGGATCGGGCGGCCGATCGGCACGTACGCCGCGTCCTCGGGCGGGGGCTCGACGAGGACGTGCTGGGCGACGTCGTCCGAGCACTCGGTCGGGCCGTAGGCGTTCATCAGCGGGATCCGCGGGTAGAGCGCGAGCCACCGCCGCGCGAGATCGGGCGGGAGCGCCTCGCCGGTGAGGACGAGCCACCGCAGGCCGTCGAGGCGCGGCCGGAAGCTCGGGCGCGACTCCAGCTCGTCGAGCGCCCCGCGCAGGAGCGACGGCACGATCTCCAGGACGGTGATGCCGAGGTCGCCCACCGCCTCGAGGAGCCGCGCCGGGTCGGTCGCGATCTCGTCCGGCACCAGCTGGCACGTCCCGCCCGCGAGCAGGGCGCAGAGCAGCTGCCACACCGAGATGTCGAAGCTGACCGGCGCGGTCTGCGCGACGACGTCCGACGGCCCGAGCCCGAGGGAGCGCACCTTCGCGAAGAGGTGGTTCAGCATCCCCCGGTGCTCGACCATCGCCCCCTTGGGCGCGCCGGTCGATCCCGACGTGAAGATGACGTAGGCGAGGTGCTCCGGCCGCGCGCGGGCAGGCGCGGCGCCGGGCGCGGCCGCGCCTTCGGCGAGCAGCTCGCCCGCCGAGAGCGCCTCCGGCGCGGCGGCGCACGCGGCGACGATCTCGTCGCGCAGCGCGAGCGGGATCGCGTCGCCCACGAGGAGGGGAGGGCCGCCCGCGCGCGTGAGGATGTCGGCGTTGCGCCGCACCGGGTGCGCCGGGTCGAGCGGCACGTACGCGCCCGCCGCCTTGAAGGCCCCGAGCGCGAGCACCATGAAATCGAGGTCGCGCCGCGTCAGCAGGGCGACCAGGCGATCCGGGCCGACGCCGCGCGCCGTGAGCGCGCGCGCGACCTGATCGGAGAGGCGGTCGAGCTCCGCGTAGGAGAGCCGGAGGTCGCCGCAGGCGGCGGCGATCCGGTCGGGCGTCCGCGCGGCCTGCTGCCGGAAGAGGTCGTGGAAGCAGACGCCTTCCGGGACGGGCGCCGCGGTGTCGTTGCAGCCCGCGATCAGGGCGCGCTCCTCGTCCGGCGGGAGCAGCGCGAGCTCGTCGACCGGCCGGTCCGGATCCTCGGCGGCGGAGCGGAGGAGCACCGCCAGGTGGCCGGCCATTCGCTCGACCTCGTCGCGCGCGAAGCGGTCCTCGCGGTACTCGAGCGCGGCCGCGAGCTCGCCGCCCTGGCGGGCCACGCTGAGCCCCAGGTCGAACTTCGCGGTGCCCTCCACGGCCCCGTCCGGGGACCAGAGCACGGGCCGCCACAGCGCCCCCTCGGCGCCCGCGGGCGGCTCCGAGACGCTCTCCAGCACGAAGCTCGCCTGGACCAGCGCGTCCCGCTCGCCCGGGCGCCCGGCGCCGGCGGCGCGCGCGACCTCGTCGAACGGCAGCTCGGCGTGCTCCATCGCCTCGGCCATGGTCCGGCGCACGCGGCGGACGAGCTCGCGGTACGTCGGCCTGCCGGAGAGATCGACGCGCAGGACGACCGTGTTCGCGAAGAAGCCGACGATCTCCTGGTGCTCCGGGCGGCTCCGGTTGGCGACGACGACGCCGATCCCGAGGTCCTCCTGCCCGGTCGTGCGGTGGAGCAGCGCCGCGTACACGGCGGCGAGGGCGACGAAGAGCGTCGCGTTCTCCGCCCGCGCGGCGGCGAGCGCCGCCTCGACGTGCGGCGCGGGCAGCGAGAACCGCACCGTCCCGCCGGCGAAGGGCGACGCCGCCGGGCGCCGCCGCTCGGCGCCGAGGTCGAGCCGCGGCAGCCCCTCGAGTTGCGCCTTCCAGTACGCCCGCTCCGCGTCCATGCGCGCGAGCGCGGCCCGCTGCGCGCGCGCATAGCCGTCGTACCCGGGGGCCGGCCCCAGCGCCGCTCCGGCGCGGCCGGCCGCGCGCGCCGCGTAGGCCGCCGCGAGGTCGCGCACGAGCACCTCGATCGATCGGCCGTCGGTCACGAGGTGGTGCTGCGCGAAGAGGAGGACGTGGTGGCGCTCGCCGAGCGAGACCAGGCACACGCGGAGCAGCGGCCCCTCGTCGAGCGCGAACGGCCGCTGCCCCCATTCGGCGGCCAGCGCGCGCAGGCGCTCCTCGCGCTCCTCGGCCTCCGCCGCCTCGACGCGCGCGCGGGCGAGGGGGACCGCCGCCTCCGGGAGCACGATCTGCCGCGGCTCCCCGGCGATCTCGCGGAACACCGTGCGCAGCGCCGGGTGCCGGCGGACCACGGCCGCGAGGCTCTCCTCGAGCTTCGCCTCGTCGAGCGCGCCGACGATCCGCGCGCCGAACACCACGTGATAGATCGGGCTCTCCGGCGCGAATTTGCAGAAGAACCAGAGGCGGAGCTGGTGGGACGAGAGCTCGACCGGCTCCCCCGCCGCCGTGGGCGGCGCGGCGGGCGCCTCCGCCCGCGCCGGCGCCTCGAGCGCCCCCGCGAGCGCCCCCGCGAGATCCTCGACCGTGGCCGCCTGCCAGAGCAGCTGCGCCGGCACCGGGACGCCGAGCAGCTCCTCGAAGCGCGCCTGCAGCTCGATGCTCGCCAGCGAGTCGAGCCCGAGCGCCATGAGCTTCGAGGTCGGGGCGATGCTCCCGGCGTCCACCCGCGCGAGCCGGGCGAGCTCCTCGCGCGCCGCCTCGACGAGCAGGGCCGCCCTCCCCGCGGCGGGCACTGCGCGCAGCGCGAGCCGCAGCATCCGCGCCGGATCGGCCGCCGGCCGCGCCGGCTCCGCCGCCGCGCCGGCCGGCGCCGCCGGGGACAGCGACGCGACGAGCGCCTCGAGCGTCCCGTCGCGGAACCCCTGGGCGCACGCGTGCCGCTGGATCTTGCCGCTCGACGTCTTCGGGATCGTGCGCGGCCGGAGCAGCAGCACCGCGTGCGGCTGCACGTCGTGCTCCCTGGCGACCGCGGACCGCACCGCCTCCACCGCGTCGGGCGGCGGCTCGCCCCCGCCCCGCGCGTCGATCTCGGCCGCGATCCCGAGCCGCTCCTCGCCGCCGACCTCGATCGAGAACGCCGCGCAGCAGCCGGGT
Source organism: Sorangium sp. So ce836 (assembly GCF_028553905.1). NCBI lineage: Bacteria > Pseudomonadati > Myxococcota > Polyangiales > Polyangiaceae > Sorangium > Sorangium sp. So ce836. Next base: position 4,029,368 of record NZ_CP102233.1, read on the forward strand.
CGAACGCGCGGGTGCGCGGCCTCCACCGTGCGCTCGATGTCGTCGGGGTACAGGTTCCGCCCGCGGATGACGATGAGGTCCTTGATGCGCCCGGTGACGAACAGCTCTCCGCCCGAGAGGAAGCCGAGATCCCCGGTGCGCAGGTACGGCGTCGCGCCGTCGCCCGCGAGGCGCGCGCCGAACGTGCGCGCCGTCTCCTCGGCGCGGCCCCAGTACCCGCCGGCGACGCTCGGGCCGGCGACCCAGATCTCGCCGATCTGCCCGTCCGCGAGGCGCTCGCCGCCCTCCGGCGACACGACGGCCACGCGCGCCCGGGGCGCCCCCGACGACACGAGCCGCCGCGCGCCCGCGCCCGCCGACGCCGGGTCCACCTCGAGCGAGACCCCGCGCGCGAGCGCGCCGGCGTCGACGCTCACGCACGCGGGCGGCGCGGCGCGGAGGCCCCCCGAGACGAACAGCGTCGCCTCGGCGAGCCCGTAGCACGGGTAGAACGCCTCCCGGCGGAAGCCGCAGGGGGCGAACGTGGCCGCGAACCGGTCCAGGGTCTCGGCGCGGACCGGCTCCGCGCCGTTGAACGCCACCGTCCAGGAGCGGAGGTCGAGCGCCGCCAGATCCTCGGGCGTCGCCTTACGCGCGCAGAGGTCGTAGGCGAAGTTCGGCCCGCCGCTCGTCGTGGCGCGGAAGCGCGAGATCGCCTTGAGCCACCGCATCGGCCGCTCCAGGAACGCGAGCGGCGACATCAGCGTGCACGGGAAGCCGACGAAGATCGGCTGCAGCACCTTGCCGATCAGCCCCATGTCGTGGAAGAGCGGCAGCCACCCGACGCCCGACGAGCCCGCGTCGTGCTCGAAGCCGGCGAGGATGGCGCGCTCGTTGGCCATCACGTTCGCGTGGCTCACCATCACGCCCTTGGGGTGCCCGGTGGAGCCGGACGTGTACTGGAGAAATGCGAGCGTCTCCCCGGAGATCGCCGGCGGCCGCCACGCCGAGGCCGCGCCGGGCTCGAGCGCGTCGGTGGCGATCCAGCGGAGCTGTCCGAGCTCCGGCGCCTGCTGCCCGAGGGCCTCCGCCATGGAGGCGATCATCGCGGTCGAGAGGACGAACCTCGCGCCCGCGTCGCGGGCGATGGCGCGGAGCCGCGGCAGGGTGCGATCCATCTGCGCGGGGTTCGGCGGGTACGTGGGGACGGCGATGACGCCGGCGTAGACGCAGCCCATGAACGCCGCGATGAAATCGAGCCCCGGCGCATAGAGGAGCAGCGCGCGCTCTCCGGCGCCCCCGGCGGCCTGGAGCGACGCCGCGATGCCCATCGCGCGGACGTGGAGATCGCGGTACGTCCACTCCTCGGAGCCGCCGTCCACGTCTCCGGTCGTCAGGAACCGGAAGACCAGGGCATCGCCCTGGGCCTCGGCGCGCAGCCGAAGGAGATCAACCAGGGTCGCGCAGCGATCCAGATCACCCAGCAAAACACCGCTCATCGAAAAGCTCCCGCGCTCTCTCGCCCTCTGCGAAGCCCGCCCGGCGTCAGCGCGTCATGTCGAAGAAGTCGTCGATCCACGTCACGTCGCCCGCGGCCTCGGCGCGCGCGTAGGCCCACCGCGCCACCGCGAGATCGAGGATCCCCATCCCGAACGGCGAGAACACGATCGGCCTCGTCCGCGGCGCCGCGCACCGCCCGAGGAGCACCTCGGCGATCGTCCCCGTGACGAAGTCGCGCCGGCCGGACTCCTGCTCTGCGAGGTGGAGCGAGGTGCCGGCGCTCAGCACGTGCTCGACGCTGTCGACCACGTTGAACGAGGAGAGGACGATGCTCGGCGACAGGTCGCGCAGCGACAGGTGCAGCACGACCGGGTTGTGGGAGAACCAGCCCCCGTCGTGGACGTGCGGCGTCGCCGCCGAGGTCGTGAAGACGAGGAGATCGCTCCGCCGCACCACGGTCTCCAGGTCCTTCGCGACGCGGATCTCGCGGCGATCTTCCGGGTCGAAGGCGGTCGCGCGGAACCGCTCGGGCTCGGCGGGGTTCGTGTCGAACAGGAGCACCTCGGGGATCTCCCAGCCGAGGCGCGACAGGAACGAGACCACGTACCGGGCGATGAGCCCCGTCCCGACGATGCCGAGCGCGCGCGCGCGCCGCCCCCCGGACAGCGCCGCCGCCGCGGAGACCGCGGACGCCGCGGTGCGCGCCGCCGAGATGATCGAGCCCTCGAGGCACGCGAACGGATACCCGTTGTCCGCGCGGTTCAGGACGATCACCGCCGACGCCCGGGGGATGCCCTGCCGGATGTTCGCCGGATAGCTGGCGATCCACTTGATCCCCGACACGGGCTCTCCGCCGCCGAGGTGGGCCGGGAGCGCGATGATCCGCGCGTCCGGCCGGTCGGGGAAGCGAAGGAAATAGCTGTTCGGACAGACCACCTCACCGCGGTGGCCGGCGAGGTACGCGCCCTCGACCGCCTCGACGCACTCCTCGGGGCTCTCCTCGATGAGGCGACGGATGACATTGCCAGAGACCACACCAAAGCGCATCGATCATCCCTCGGCGTATCGCGACGCCCACGCAGGGTTGTAGACGGTGTCGAGATAAGGCACGCCGCGGTCCGCGCAGAGGAACAGGACCCTCGGCCTCGTGAGGCCGGTCGCCCGGCCGAAATAGCGCTGGATCGCCGCGTAGACCGTCCCCGTCGAGCCGCCGACGAGCAGCCGGTGGCGGTCGAGGATCGTCCGGCACGCGTCGATCGACTCCACCTCTGGGACGATCACGACGTCGTCGATCAGCGCCTCTCGCAGGAGGTCGGGCACGACCCCCGCGCCGATCCCCGGGATACGGCGCGGCCGCGGCGGGCCGCCGAAGATCACCGACCCTTCCGCGTCCACCGCGACGATCTTCACCCCGCGGAAGTGCTCCTTCAGCCGCCGCGACAGCCCGGCGATCGTCCCCGCCGAGCTCACGGCGACGAACACGAAATCGAGCTCCGTGAACGCCTCGCAGATCTCCCGGCCCGTCGTGTGGAAATGGGCCATCATCCCGTCGGGGTTCTTGTACTGGTTGGGCCAGTACGCCCGCGGGAGCGAGGCGCAGAGCGACTGCACGCGGGCGAGCCTCGTCTTGAGGAACCCCCCCGTGTCGTCCCGCTCCTCGACCTTCTCGACCCGCGCGCAGAGCGAGCGGAGCACGTGCTCGTTCACCGCGGAGATGTGGGGATCGATCACGGGGATGTAGTCGAGCCCGAGGAGCTGCGCGTACGCGGCGAGCGCGATGGCGAAGTTGCCGGACGACGACTCCACCACCGTCGTCCGCGGGTCGATCTCGCCGCGATCGATCGCCGACTTCAGGATCCAGAGCGCGGGGCGATCCTTGATGCTCCCGACCGCGTTGCAGTACTCGAGCTTGACGAAGAGCTCGAGGCGCTCGTGGTCGAGCCGCACGACCGGCGTCTCGCGGAGCATGCTGACGAGCGTGGCGGCCCGCGTCAGGAGTTGTTCTTGATGAAGCATGCAGGCTTTACCACCCTCGGGGCGCTGGACAGGCACTCACGAACTAGGCCTCTCGCGGGCGGAGCGACACGAGCCGCTGCGACCAGAGCCCCTCGAGCTCCAGGACCGCCTTCTGCATGCGCGCGGGCTCGCCGGCGCCGGCCTCCGCGAGCAGCTCGCCGATCGAGCGCGCGCCGTCCGCGCGCATCAGCGCCTCGCCCACGTCGGGCGACACGCTCACCCGCGCGCCGGCGTCGTACGTGTTGCGCAGCTCGAAGACCGAGGCCGCGCGATCCATCGCGACGAACCTGCGGATCTGGTCCACGCGGACGTGCCTCGGGATCTCGAGCGCGAGCGTCGCGAGGTCCTCCCACGTCCACGGCCGCTTCTCGACGAAGTAGTCGCCGATCGCGAGGTAATGGAGCCCGGTCGTCAAGAAGCTCGTCACCACGTCGTGCGCGGAGTCGACGATCGGCTCCACGTTGTTGTTGAACGAGGTGTTGAGCAGCACCGGCACGCCGGTCCGGTCCTTGAACGCCTTGAGGAGGGCGTAAAACCGCGGGTTCGACCGCTGCGACACCGTCTGGACGCGGGCCGTGCCGTCCACGTGCGTCGTCGCCCCGAGGACGCTCCGCTTGTCCTCCCGGACCTTGAGCACGAAGATCATGAAGGGGAACTCGCCATCTCCGGGCGGGAGCTCGAAGAACTCGCGCGCGTCCTCCGCGAGCACGGCGGGCGCGAACGGGCGGTAGGCCTCGCGCTTCTTGACCATCGCGTTCACGAGGTCCTTGTTCGCGGCCGGCCTCGGGTCGGCCAGGATGCTGCGGTGTCCGAGCGCCCGGGGCCCGAACTCGGACCCGCCCTGCGCCCAGCCCACGGCGGCCCCGGCCGCGATGACGTCGGCGACGCGCCCCGGCAGGTCCGCGACGCGCTCGCTCCGGACGAAGCGGGACCACCCGGCGAGCTCGCGCCCGATCTCCGCCTCTCCGCCGACGTCGCTGCCCCAGAACACGTGCTCGAGCCGCCGCCGCGACGTGAGGGCGCCCGCGGCGAGGTTCGTGTACAGCGCGGCCCCGAGCGCGCAGCCCGCGTCGTGCGCCGCCGGCTGCACGAAGACGCGCTCGAACAGGCCCGAATACAGGATCTTCCCGTTCATCGTGCAGTTGTGCGCGACGCCGCCGGCCAGGCAGAGACGCGTCTTGCCCGTCGCCTCGCGCTGGTGGCGGAGCACGTGCAGCGCGATCGCCTCCAGCGCCTCCTGGAGCGACGCCGCGACGTCGCGGTGCTGCTGCGTGAACGGGCCGCCCTTGCGGCGCACCTCGATCACCTGCGCGAGCGCGCCCACGCGGTCGCGGTACACCTCGTAATCGCCGCCCGGCAAGAGCGTGTAGAGCGCGCTCATCTGCGCGCGGTACCGCGCGGGATCGCCGTACGGCGCGAGGCCCATCACCTTGTACTCGTCGAACACGCCGTAACCGAGGAGGTTGATGACCGCGACGTAGAAGTTCCCGAGCGACTTCGACTCCGGCATCGTCGACAGCACGTCGATCCGGTCGCCCGAGCCCACGGCCACGAGCCCGGACAGGAAGTCTCCCGATCCGTCGATCGCCACGATCAGGCTGTCGTCGAAGCCCGACAGGAGGTAGGTGCTCGCCGCGTGCGCCTGGTGGTGCGGGACGAAGACGATCTTGTCCCGGTCGATCGGGCGCCCGAACCCCTGGCCCAGCTTCGCCGCGAGCAGCGTGCGCGCGTCGATGCGCGGCAGCGCGCCGCCGGTCAGGAGGCGCACCCGCCCGAGGAGCGCGTTGCAGTACTCCTCGCTCGCGTAGAACGCGATCCGGTCCACCCGGTCGATGTCGACGCCGCGCCGGGCGAGGCAGAAGCGGATCGCCTCGATCGGGAACTTGTTGGAGTGCTTGATGCGGTTGAGCCGCTCCTCCTCGATCCCCGCGACGATCTCTCCGCCCTCCACGAGCACGGCCGCGCCGTCGTGCGTGAAGCTCTGCGGGATGTCGTACATCTCCTCGTGGGCGAAGCTCAGCCCGCCAGAGAGCCCCAGCGTCAGCATGTTTCCTCCTTGCCGCTCGCGCTCATCGCGCCATCGAGCCACGGCGACGACGCCGCGCCGTCGAACTCGCCCTCTCCGAGCGCGCGCCGCCCGTGGGCGCGCTCGGTGACGGCGTTCACCTCCGGTCCGAGCGGGCCGAAGACGACCTCCTTGCTCAGCCGCTCGAGGACGCTGTCGCCGGCGTACGCGCGCGCGCCGACGATGCCGCGCGCCGCCGCGACGATCTCCTCGGCGCACCTCGTCCCGACGTACTTCGCCGCCCCGGCGAGCTCGTAGAGCCGCGGGAGCCGCTCGGCGCGGTCCCGCGCGCCGCGGATCGCGCCCATCGCCTCGCCCGCCTCGCGGACCGCCGCGCACGCGGCGCGGTAGCGGATCACGAGGCGCCCGACGTCGACGACCATGCCGTCCAGCTCGGCGAGCGGCCCGCCCTCCCGGGCGCGGACTGTCCGGAGGAACCGGCGCGACTCCTCGATCGCCCGGGCCGCGGCGCCGAGGTACAGCGATGGAATCAGCGCCTGGTGCCAGACCATCTCGAACAGGAGGAGCTGAATCACCTCCGGCGCCTGGCCGCCGAGCAGGAAGTCCTCCTCTGGCACGAAGAGGTCGTGGAAGACGATCCGGCGCGTATCGGAGTCGATCATCGCGTCCGGGAACAGGTAAGGGCCGATCTCCACCGCCGCGTTGCCGCGCGGCCGCGTCATCAGGACCGCGGGGAAGCCCTCCTCGAGCGCGGTCGTGAAGATGAGAAGATCCCCCTCGGTCGCGAGCGACGTGTACGACGCGGCGCCGCTCACCACGTATCCGCCGGCGACCTTCCGGGCCCGCGTCCCCACCGCGCCCACGCGGTCTCCGTGCACCCGCGAGTTCGTGTTGGCGACGAGCCGGCGCTTCTCGACGATCTCGGCGAGCAGCGCGCGCCGCCGCGCGTCGAGCCGCTCGTCGTCGCCGATGGGGAAGGTGGCTATCGCGGAGCTCACGTAAAAGTGGTTCTCCACCGCGAGCGCGACCGCCGGGGAGACGCCCCCGAGCCGGTGCAGCACGTGCGCGCACGCGCGGAACAGGCCCGGGGCGTCCCCCTCGTAGACGAGCCCCAAGAACGGCAGATCCGTCGACCGGAACACCCGGTAGAAGGCCGGCAGATCCCGCTCGGCGAGCGCCTTCTTCAGCGCCTCCTCCGCGAGCTCCGTTTGCCGCTCGAGGTCGATCCGCGGGCGCGCCCTGCGCCCGGCGCCCATGGTCATGTCATCCGAGCTCACCGCTCTTCTCCTTGCATCCGTCGTGTTTCAACTCCGCGATCCCGGCCCGGCGCGCGCGCCTCACGCGTGCGCTTCATGTGCGCCTCACGCGCGCTCGGCCGGCGCGAGCTGGATGAGCCGCTCTGTCCAGAGGGCCCAGAGCTCGCGCATGACCTCGGCCCCCGCGCCGCCGTGCAGCGCCGCGACGGGCCGGCTCCCGTCGGCCTTCGCCAGCACGTCGTACGCAGCTCCGGAGATCTTGCGGCGGAGCCCGCGATCGTAGCTCGTCCGCAGCTCCCACGCGTCCCCCGGGCGCGCGCCGTCGTGCCACCCGTGCGTGCGGACCACCTGGGTCGAGCGCGGGAGCGCCACGGCCATGCGGAGCCTGTCCTCGACCGACGCGCTCTTCTTGCGGACGAGCACGTCGTCCACGAAGGCGGCCTCCAGGCCGCTCGTGAGGAGCAGCGCGACAACGTCGTCGACCGTCTCGGCCGGCGGCTCCGCCCCATCGTCGAGCGACGTCACGAGCAGCGCGCCGACCCCGGAGCGCTCCTTGAACGCGCCGAGCAGCGCGAACAGCCGGGGATCCGCCTCCTCGGGCACCACCTGCGCGCGGACCGTGCCGTCCGCGTGCAGCGCCGCGGCGAGCGCCGCCTTGCGCTCGCGCCGGACGCGGAGGGCGAAGCTCTTCCAGCGCAGCTGCTCGGCCGGGCACGGCAGCATCAGGCACTCGGCCGCGTCCTCGGCGAGCATCGCGACCGAGATCGGCCGGTGCGGCGCGCGCCGCTTCATCTCGTTCAGCGCGGCCCGCCGCCGCTCGTCCCGCGGATCCGCGGCGATCACGCGGCGCCCGAGCGCCATGAGCCCCATCTCCGAGCGGCCGTTCGCCCACCCGACGGCGGCGCCGCCCTCGATGAGCGCGGCGGCCTCGCGGGCCGGCGCGGCGCTGCGCTCCGCCGTCACGAAGGCGCCCCAGCGGCGCAGCGCGGGGAGCACCGCGTCGGCGGTGCCGAGGTCCGTCCCCCAGGCCACGTGATCGAGCGCGGCGCCGCGCGGCGCCGCGTCGGCCGCGTAGAGCGCGGCCCCGAGGGCGCAGCCGGCGTCGTGCGCGGCGGGCTGGACGAACACCTCGTCGAACAGGCCGCTCGCGAGGACCCGGGAGTTGACGGCGCAGATCTGCGCGCCCCCTCCGGCCAGGCACAGCCGCCGGACGCCGCTCGCGGTGCGGTGGTGGCGCAGCACGTGGAGCACGATCTCGGAGATCGCCTCTTCGAGCGCGGCGATCACGTCCTTGTGCGCCTGCTCGACCGGCTCGCCGCGCAGCCTGCCCGGCGCCTTCGAGACCACGGCCGCGAGGTGCTGGAACGCGAGGTCGTAGTCGCCGTCCGGCAGGAGCCTGTACACCTCGCGCATCGCGGCGCGGTGCACGGCCGGGTCGCCGTGCGGGGCGAGCTCCATCGCCTCGGCCTCCTCGAAGGGGCTGTACCCGAGCGCTCGGATCGTGCGGTGGCACAGCTCGCCGAGCGACTTCTGCGGCGGGAAGGCCGCGAGCTCCGTGAGGCACGATCGGGCGCCGCGGGTCGATGTCCCGGTGAAGACCCCGCCCTCGTTGTCGATGACGTAGACGAGCGACCGCTCGAAGCCCGACATCGCCGCCGCGCTCACCGCGTGCGTCAGCCTGTGCGGCACGAAGACGATCCGCTCCGGATCGATCGCGCACTTCATCTCTCGCTGGATGGCCGCCTGGAGCAGGCCGCGCGCGTCGGGGACGCCGGCGAGCTCGGGGAACGCCGCGCGCAGGCGCCCGACGAGGAAATTGGCCGTCTCCTCGCTCGAGTAATACGCGATCCGGTCCACGTCCTGGAGGGAGACGCCCCGCTGCCGCAGGCAGGCCCGCAGCGCGTCGAACGGGAACTTGTTCGTCCGGCGGACGCGGTTCAGCCGCTCTTCCTCGATCGCGGCCACCACCTGCCCGTCCTCGACCAGCACGGCCGCCGCGTCGTACGTGAAGTATTGCGGCGCGTCGTAACGGCAGTCGTAGACGGGATCCAAGCCTCCGGCGAGGCCCAGAGTCAGCATGCGCTCCTCCATCCTTCGGTTGGGACGTTCGCCGTCCTGTTCGTCGTTTTCGTCCCTACGGCAAAGGCTGTACCAGCGAGCCGTGCGGGCATTCCGGCGGGTGGCATCGAGCGAGCGCGATCGTTTTGTTAGAACTCTTTAAGAAGACGCAGAAACGTGGAGCGATAGGGGGCGAGCGAAGCGCGGATCTTCGCCGAGGTGCGCTCGAGGCTCTCGGCGCTCTGGAGGTCCTTCGGCTTGATGCCGAGCTTTGCCAGGCGGCTGTAAACGTACGGTAACGAGCGGTTCATCCTGCGCGACAGCTCGCGCGCGCTCCCCGTCTCCCGCGCGCACTTCAAGAACAGGAGATCGTCGAGCTTCTCGATCTCTTGCGGTTGAATCTGCGGGGCCGCGGCGGCATCGTCTGCGAGCTCGCTCTGCTGGGCCAGGAGGTCGAGCGCGCACGCGGCCCGCCAGTTCTCCTCGACGCTCCGCTCCGGGTCTCGCACGAGGAAGTACCGCTCGACGGCGTTGCGGAGCTCGCGGACATTGCCCCTGTAAACACCGCTGCTCGCGAGCTCGCCCAGGGCGCTCACCTCGCGCGCGGAGGCGGTCGTGCGGTAGCGCTCGCTCAGCTCCACGGCGAGCACCCGCGTGAGGCCGCGCAAGTCGTCCCTGCTCGGCGGCGGCACGACGATCGTGAACACGCTGAGCCGGAAGAACAGGTCGGACCGGAACGTCGTGTCGAGCCCGGCGGCGAGATCGCGGTTCGTGGCGGCGAGGATGCGGACGTCCACGCTCTTCTCCTCGCAGCCGCCCACGGGCCAGAACGAGCCGTCCGCGAGGAAGCGGAGGAGCTTCGCCTGCGCCTCCGTCGGCAGCTCGCCGATCTCGTCGAGGAACAGGCTGCCCCCGGAGGCGAGCTCCACGACGCCGCGCTTGGAGGCCGTCGCCCCCGTGTAGGCGCCGCGCACGTGGCCGAACAGCTCGCTCTCGAAGAGCGTCTGCGTCAGCGCTGCGCAGTTGACCGTGATGAGCCGGTGCTTCGAGCGCCTGCTGTGATGGTGGATGTCGCGCGCGAGGATGTCCTTCCCCGCTCCGGTCGGCCCGACGATGAGGACCGAGCAGTCCGCGGACGCGGCCTGTTTCGCGTACTGAAGGGCCCTGCGCCGTGCGTCTGAGTGCGCGACGAATCGCCAAGAGCTGGTCATCAATGCATCTCCTGATTCTGTAGTACGAGCGCTGTCTGTATGGCGCCGCCCGCACGGGCGGCGCCATATGCGAACATATCGCAGCTCGCCTAGCGCCTTCGGCCTCTCACCGGGCGAGGGGGCGCGGCCGGGCACCGAACCAGGAAACTTCTCGACACGGAAGTCGCGGGCGCCGGCGCCGGGGCGCCGAGCGGCCCGTCACCGCATCTGCGAGGAGGGGAGAGCGGAGGCGAGGGCCCGCGCGCGGCGCCGCGAGGAGCGCCGCGGCGGCGGAGGGCTCAGGGCGTCGCGGAGGCCGTCAGGCGGTCGACCACGGCGCGGTTCGAGTCGGCCGTGTGCCGGCAGTTGTCGCAGCGGCCGCAGTCGGGCGCGCCCTCTCCGGCCGCGGCCTCGCCGGGCTCCTCGAAATACGTCTTCAGGGCCGCCATCCGGCACGCCGGGCTCTCGGCGTAGCGCATCACCGCCTCGAGCCGCTCGCGGTCGCCCGCGCGCCGCTCCTCATAGGCCTTGAGGAACGCGTCGAGCTCCGCCTCGTCGGCGAAGTCGCGCAGCCGGCGCACGCCGCGGCTCCGGTCGACGATGCCGGCGGCCTCGAGCAGCGCCACCACGACCTTCACCTTGCGCTCCGGCAGGTCGGCGACCTCCGCCAGCGCCTTCACCGGCACCCCCGCCCGCCTCTTGCCCTCGGCCCGCTGCGCCTCGAGGCGACCGAGGGTCTCGTAGACTCGGTAGCTCTCGTCGGAGCGCGGGTACTTGCCCCCGAGGAAGAACGCCTGGATTCGCCGGTCCTCCACGCGGTACAGCAGGACGCCGCGGGCCGGGCGGCCGTCGCGCCCGGCGCGCCCGGCCTCCTGATAATAGCTCTCCAGCGAGTCGGGGAAGTGGTAGTGGACGACGTAGCGGATATCGGGCTTGTCGATGCCGAGGCCGAACGCCTTCGTGGCGACGATGAGGCGGTACTCGTCGCTCATGAACCGCTGCTGGGCCTCCTCCCGCTCCCTCGGGCGCATCTGCCCGTGATAGCGGCCCACCGAGATCCCTTGATCCGCGAGCCACCGGTGGAGATCGTTCGCGGTCCGGACCGTCGCCGTGTACGCGATCCCGACGCCGCGCTCCTCCTCGAGGACGCGCAGGAGCCGCTCGCGCTTCTTCTCCTCGTTCGGCGTGCGGATCACCTCGAGCGACAGCTGCGGGCGGTCGATGCCGGTGTTCACGACCGCCGCGGCGCGCATGTCGAGCTGCTCCACGATGTCGCTCGCCACCTCGGGCGTCGCCGTCGCCGTGAGGGCCAGCACCGGCGGCCGCCCGAGCGCGGCGATCGCGTCGCGGAGCCCGAGGTACGCAGGCCGGAAGTCGTGGCCCCACTGCGAGACGCAGTGCGCCTCGTCGACCACGAAGAGCGACACGCCCGAGCGCCGGAGCAGGTCGATGTACTCCGGGTTCTCGAGCCGCTCCGGCGTCACGTAGACGAGCGGGAGGTCGCCGCTCTGGATCCCCTGGGCGGCCTCCCGCTCCTCGGCCGTGGTCAGCGTGGAGTTGAGCTTTGCAGCAGGGATATCCACCTGCGCCAGCTTCTCCTGCTGATCCTGCATCAGCGAGATGAGCGGCGAGACGACCACGGCCGGGCGCGGCAGGAGGAGCGCCGGCAGCTGATAGCAGAGCGATTTGCCCGCCCCCGTCGGCAGCAGCCCCAGGGCGTCTCGCCCGGCGAGCACCGCCTCGATGAGCTCACGCTGGCCCGGCCGGAAGGTCTTCACGCCGAACCGCTCGCGCGCCATGTGCCGGATCTCCTGCCAGCTCGGCGCGCCACGCTGTTGTCCCATTCGCGCGAGCATGGCGCGCTCGCGCAGGGCGCGCCATGCTCGCGCGCCCTCGATTGCCGCTCGGCGCGGCGCTGCGGTGGCCGGTGAGGGCGTCCATTGAGGCAAAACGTCACTGAGACGAAAAGCCACACATCGGCCGGAGCGCTCCGCGCCGGCACACCGGAGTGAAGACCTGTCATGACGCAGAGGAGCGGACGCGAATCGAGATCGAGGACGGCCCGGCGCGGGCGCCGCCGCCCGGGTGCCGCGACGGCGCGCCAGGGAATGGTGCTTTGGGCTCAGCGCAGGTCCGGGCGGCTACGGGCGCGCCTCTGCTGCGATTCCCTATGAGCCTCAGGTTATTCCTTCATCGGCCGATCCGGCGCCGCGGGATCGCGCGGCGACCGTGGCAGATCGCTGCCTGCACGAAGCCTTGTTCGAAGTAGATTCTGCGCCGGAGGCACACGACGAATGACGGAAGCGTCGGACGAACAGAAGATGAGCAGCCAAGCAGACGGCGCCGCACGAGAGGCGGCGCGGCTCGTCGAGGCGGCGTGCGACGGCGTGGCGCCGCGGCTGCCGCGCGCCACGTACCGCGTGCAGCTCAACAAGGACTTCACCTTCGAGCAGGCGCGGCGCGTGGTCGCCTACCTCGACGCGCTCGGCGTCAGCGATCTCTACTCGTCGCCCTTCTTCAAGGCGCGCCCGGAGAGCCTGCACGGCTACGACCTCGTCGATCACAACGCGCTGAACCCCGCGATCGGCGGCCGCGACGACCTCGACCGGCTCACGGGCGAGCTCGCGGCGCACGGCATGGGCCTCGTGCTCGACTTCGTGCCCAACCACATGGGCGTCGGCACGTCCGACAACGCCTGGTGGAACGACGTCCTCGAGAACGGCCCGAGCTCGCTCTACGCGCCGTTCTTCGACATCGACTGGGCGCCGCTCAAGACGGAGCTCAAGCAGAAGGTGCTGCTCCCCGTGCTGGGCGACCACTACGGGCCCTTGCTCGAGCGCGGCGAGCTCAAGATCGAGTTCGAGAACGGCGCGTGCGTCCTCCGGTACTTCGATCACGTCTTCCCGGTGAACCCGCGGACGTACGGGATGGTCATCGGGCCGCTCGTGCCCAACCTGGCCGCCGCGCTCGGCGAGGAGCACGACGCGCTCCTCGAGCTGCAGAGCATCCTGACCGGGCTCCGCAACCTGCCGCCGCGGACGGAGACGCAGCGGGCCAAGGTGATCGAGCGGCGGCGCGAGAAGCAGGTCCTCAAGCGGCGGCTCGCGACGCTCGTCGCGGACTCGCCCGAGGTCGCGGCGGCGGTGGCGGAGGGCGTCGAGCGCATCAACGGCAAGGCGGGCGATCCGCGGAGCTTCGACGCGCTCGAGGCGCTGCTCGAGGAGCAGGCCTACCGGCTGAGCTTCTGGCGCACCGCCGCCGAGGAGATCAATTACCGCCGGTTCTTCGACATCAACGAGCTCGCGGCGATCAGGATGGAGCACCGGCCGGTCTTCACCGAGGCGCACCGGCTCGTCTTCGAGCTCTGCGAGCGCGGCCAGGTCACGGGCCTGCGCATCGATCACCCCGACGGCCTCTGGGACCCCATCGGCTACTTCGAGGACCTGCAGCGGGGCTACCTGGTCGAGCGCTGCCGCCGCCGCTTCCTCGCCGAGGCCGCGGGCGAGCCGGAGCCGCGCAGCCTCGACGAAGGGCGCCGGAGGCCGCCGGCCGCCGCCCGCTTCGCCAAGCTGGAGCCGGCGATCCGCGCGGCCATCGAGGAGCGCGTGGGCGTCGCGGCGGCGCACGGCGCGCGCGGCCCGTCGATCGAGCGGCCGATGTACGTCGTCGTCGAGAAGATCCTCGCCCGCGGCGAGACGCTGCCCGAGGCGTGGCCCATCCACGGGACGAGCGGCTACGACTTCACGGCGGCGGTGGGCGAGCTCTTCGTCGACTCCTCGAGCGAGGCGTCGATGACCGCGATCTACGAGCGGTTCATCGGCGATCAGCTGGAGTTCGACACGCTCGTCTACGAGAAGAAGAAGGTGATCCTGCGGACGGCGCTGGCGAGCGAGCTCAACGTGCTCACGCACGCGCTGAACCGGCTCACCGAGCGCGACCGCCGCTTCCGCGACTTCACCCTGGGCTCGCTCAACGACGCCCTTCGCGAGGTGATCGCGTGCTTCCCGGTCTACCGCACGTACGTGAACGAGCGGACGCCGACGATCTCCGATCACGACCGGGTCGCGATCGGCCGCGCGGTCGCCCTCGCGCGCCGGCGCAACCCGACGATGGAGGCGACGATCTTCACGTTCCTCCGCTCGGTCCTGATGCTCGACCCGGATCTGTCCCGCGACGGGGACCGGCGCCCCTTCTGCGAGTTCGTGATGAAGTTCCAGCAGCTCACCGGCCCGGTGATGGCCAAGGGGCTCGAGGACACGTCGTTCTACATCTACAACCGGCTCGTGTCGCTCAACGAGGTCGGCGGCGAGCCCGAGCGCTACGGCGCGAGCGTGCTCGCGTTCCACCGCGCCAACGTGCAGCGGCAGAAGACGTGGCCCTATTCGATGCTCGCGACGTCGACGCACGACACGAAGCGGAGCGAGGACGTGCGCGCGCGGATCAGCGTGCTCTCGGAGATCCCGTCGGCGTGGGAGGAGACGCTCCACCGCGCGGCCGCCGCCGCGGCGCCGCTCAAGGCCGAGATCGAGGGCCGCCTCGCGCCGGACAGCAACGAGGAGTACCTCTTCTACCAGACGCTCCTCGGGAGCCTGCCGATCGAGCCGCTGCTCGGCGCCTCCAGCGGCCCGCGGGCGCCCGAGGGCGACGCGCTCTCGGCCTACACGGATCGCCTCGTGGACTACATGCGCAAGGCCACGAAGGAGGCGAAGGTCAACACGTCCTGGATCGACGCGCAGCCCGAGTACGACGCCGCCGTCGAGGCGTTCGTGCGCAAGGCGATCGCGTCCGCGGACGTCCTGGGCGCGCTCCTGCCGCTCGCGCGCGTGGTCGCCTACCACGGCATGTGGGGCTCGCTCTCGCAGACGCTCCTGAAGCTCACGGCGCCGGGCGTGCCGGACATCTACCAGGGCAACGAGGTGTGGGACTTCAGCCTGGTCGACCCCGACAACCGCCGCGCGGTCGACTACGCGTCGCGCGAGGAGGCGCTCGCGGAGATCCGCGCGCGGTGGAACGGCGGCGACCTCGCGCTCGCGCGCGAGCTCTGCGCCGCGGCGCGCGACGGCCGCATCAAGCTCTTCGTCACGCACGTGGCGCTCGAGCTGCGCCGGCGGCACCCGGCGCTCTTCGGCGCCGACGGGGCCTACGCCCCGCGCGCCGTGATCGGCGAGCGCGAGACGCACGTCGTCGCCTTCGCGCGTCGCGACCCGAAGGACGGGCGCTCGGCCGTCGTGATCGCGCCCCGGTTCAGCGCGCGGCTGCTCGGCGGCGCCTGCGCCCCGCCGACGGGGAAGGCGTGGGCGGGGACCTTCGTCGACGTGGAGCCCGGCCTCTACACGGATCTCTTCACCGGCGCCGAGATCGAGGCGTCGCCTTCCGCTTCCTTGCCGCGCGATGCCGTCGCGACGTCCGAGCCCAAGGACGGCGCGGTGCTCCCGCTCGACCGCGTGCTCTCCGATTTTCCCGTCGCCCTGCTCGTGCGGGCGACCCAGCGAGGTCAGTGACATGAAGGCGATTCGCACGATGGGCGCATGGCTCGAGGGCGGCGCGGTCCGCTTCCGGGTCTGGGCGCCCGACCACGATCGGATCGAGATCGTCACCTACGCCGAGGACGGCGAGGAGATCACGGGCGCGCTGCCCGCGACCCCCGCCGGCGGCGGCTACTTCGAGGCGACGGCGCCGGGCCTCGGGGCGGGCGCGCTCTACAAGGTGCGGATCGACGGGGAGGGGCCGTTCCCGGACCCCTACTCGCGCGCGCAGCCGTTCGGCGTGCACGGCCCGTCGGCGGTCGACGACCCCTCGTTCGCGTGGACCGACGCGGGGTGGAAGGGCGTCGCGCTCGAGGAGCTCGTCCTCTACGAGGTGCACGTCGGCACGGCGACGCCGGAGGGCACGTTCGACGCGCTCATCGGGCGGCTCGCCGACCTGCGGGAGCTCGGGATCACCGCCATCGAGCTCATGCCTGTCGCGAGCTTCCCGGGCGAGCGCGGGTGGGGGTACGACGGGGTCGATCTCTTCGCCCCGGCCGCGGCCTACGGCGGCCCGGAGGGCCTCCGCCGCCTGGTCGACGCGGCCCACGCGGCCGGGCTCGGGGTGATCCTCGACTGCGTCTACAACCACTTCGGCCCCGACGGGAACTACCTCCGCGCCTACGCGAAGCGCTACTTCACCCATCGCCACATGACGCCCTGGGGCGACGCGGTGAACTACGACGGCGAGGGCGCCGAGCAGGTGCGCGCGCTCGCCATCGCGAACGCCGAGATGTGGATCCGCGACTTCCACATCGACGGCCTCCGCCTCGACGCGACGCACGCGATCCTCGACGACACCGAGCCCCACATCCTCCGGGAGATCGCCGAGCGCGCGCGGGCGGCCGGCGAGGGGCGGCGCGTCGTGGTGATCGCCGAGGACAGCATGAACGACGCGCGCCTCGTGACGCCCGTCGAGCAGGGCGGTTACGGCCTCGACGGCGTGTGGGCCGACGACTTCCACCACGAGCTCCGCGTGCTCTTCGCCGGGGATCGCGACGGTTACTTCGAGGATCACCGGGGCACGGCCGAGGACATCGCCGCGACGATCCGCAAGGGGTGGCTCTACGAGGGGCAGGTCTCGAAGCACTCGGGCAAGCCGCGCGGGACGCCCGCCGAGCCGGTGCCGCCGCCGCGGTTCGTGCACTGCATCCAGAACCACGATCAGATCGGCAACCGCGCGCTCGGCGACCGGCTCGGGGACAAGGTGAGCCCGGCGGCCTTCCGGACGATGTCGGCGCTGCTCCTGCTCACGCCGTACACGCCGCTCCTGTTCATGGGCCAGGAGTGGAACGCGCGGACGCCGTTCCAGTACTTCACCGATCACCACGACGAGCTCGGCCGGCTCGTCACCGAGGGCCGCCGGCGCGAGTTCCAGTACTTCACGTCGTTCGGCGGCGCGGAGGTGCCGGATCCGCAGGATCCGCGGACGTTCCAGCGCTCGAAGCTCGACTGGAGCGAGCGGCAGCGGCCGGAGCACGCCGGCGTGCTCGCCTGGTACCGCGAGCTCCTCGGCCTGCGCGCGTCGCACCCCGCGCTGCGGAGCCGCGCGCGCGACGCGTTCTCGGCCGAGGCGCTCTCCCCGGACGCGGTCCGGATCGAGCGCCGCGGCGGCGAGACCGCGGTGGTCGCGCTCGTCGCGCTCCGCGGCGCGCTCGCCCTGGACCTCGGCCGCCCGGAGGCGCGGGTGCTCGCGTTCAGCGAGGAGCCGCGGTTCGGCGGCGCGGCGCAGCGGTCGCCGATCGAGCGCGGCCGGGCGGCGTTCGAGGGCCCGGCGGCCCTGATCGTCGAGGTGCCGCTCCGGTGACGCCGGCGGCGGCGATCGGGCCGCCGGCGCCGAGCGCGTCGAGCACGCCGGTCGCGCCGAGCGCCCCGATCACGTCGAGCCCACCGACGGCGCCGATCGCATCCACCCCGTCGATCCCCTAGGCTCCGGCGCGATGCTGAAGCCCGTCACGTTCACGCCCATCGGCGTGGTGCGCACCCCGTTCCCCGACCGCGTGAGCGCGCCGCGGCAGCCGCACGCCGCGGCCGGGGCGGAGGGCACGATCGAGCTCGTGCCCGGCCGCGGCCTGGAGCACGCGCTCTGCGACATCGAGGGGTGGGACTACCTCTGGGTGGTCTTCTGGTTCCACCTCAACGAGGGCTGGCGCCCGAAGGTCCTGCCGCCGCGGAGCGCCGGCAAGCGGCGCGGCGTGCTGTCGACGCGCTCGCCGCACCGCCCGAACCCGATCGGCCTCAGCGTGGTCAAGCTCCTCGGGGTGGACGGCCTCACCTTGCGCGTGAGCGGCGTGGACATGATCGACGGCACCCCGGTGCTCGATCTGAAGCCGTACGTGCCCTACGCCGACGCCTACCCGCACGCGCGCACCGGCTGGGTCGCGCCGCTCGCGCCGGGCGAGGCGCCGGCGGATCCGGAGCCGGGCTTCGAGGTGGTCTGGGGCGAGCGCGCGGCCGAGCAGGCCGCCTGGCTCGACGCGACGCACGGGGTCGCGCTGCGCGAGCGGGTGGACCGCGCGCTCGCGCTCGGCCCGCAGCCGCACCCTTACCGGAGGATCCGCGCCGACGGGGACGCGATGCGGCTCGCCGTGACCTCGTGGCGGGTGCGGTTCAGGGCCGAGGGGCGGCGGATCGAGGTGCTGTCCGTGGCGACCGGCTACCGCGAAAAGGAGCTCTGGAGCGGAGACGCGCCCGAGCTCGAGGCGCACCGGCAGTTCGTGGAGCGGTTCGGACGCGGCTAGTTCCGTGCGTCAGAAATCCCGCCACGGATCTGCCTCGCGAGCGAAGAGAAAGTTCGATGCAAAGGCGCAAAGGCGCAAAGGCGCAAAGGCGCAAAGACGAAAAATATATAATATCTGTTCTTTTGCGCCTTTGCGTTGAGCTCTCTCCGGATGGCATGCCGGCAACTCCGCATCAGCGGTGCGCCTCCGGCCCTTGCGGAAGGAGCTGAGCGCAGACAAAGCGTCCACGGCGTCTCGCCCGTCACGCCGGGCGGACTCGCGCGACGCGAATCGAATGAGTGTGATCTCCACGAAGCAGGGTCGCAGGGCCGAGCCGAGGGGGGCCGAGCCGCGGGGGGCCGAGCCGCGCCGGGTGGATCCGCAGTTCCGTCTGCTCGCCGACAGCATCCCGCAGCTGGTCTGGGTCGCCGGCAGCGATGGCTCGTGCGATTACGTCAACGGCCGCTTTCGCGAGTACACCGGCCCGGCCGCGGACCAGGTGATGCGCCTCGGTCTGGCCGCCGTCATCCATCCGGAGGATGCGGTGCGCTGCATCGCGGCGTGGCGGACGGCCGTCGAGCGGGGCGCGGCCCTCGAGCTGGAGGTCCGCCTGCGGCGGCATGACGGCGCCTACCGCTGGTTCCGCGGTCGAGCCGAGCCCATCATCGAGGATGCGGGCGGCCGGGCGGGCCGCTGGCTCGGCACGGCGACCGACATCGACGAGCGGGCGCGAGGAGAGGGCGCGCCGCGCGGCCCGAGCGAGGCCGAGCTGCATCCCAGGGCGGCCCTCCTGGCTCAGGCCGGCGAGGAGCGCCTGCGCGAGAGCGATGAGCGCCTGCGGCTGGCCCTCGCGGGCGGCCATCTCGGCATCTGGGAGTGGGATGTGCCGAGCGGGCGCCTCTTCTGGTCGGAGGAGGCGCTCGAGTGCGCGGGCGCCGACGAGGCAGAGTTCGGCGGCACCGTGGACGATTTCGCGCGGCGCCTCCACCCCGACGACCGGAACGCGGTCTGGGGGCGCGTCGAGAGCGCGTTTCGCGGCGAGACGGACTACTCCGTCGAGTTCCGCTTCCTCCATGCCGACGGGCGCGTGCGCTGGGTTTACAGCCGCGCGCTGGTGCAGCGGGATCACGGCGGTCGCCCGCTGCGGATGGTGGGCGTGGTCGGGGACATCACTCCCCGGAAGCTCTCGGAGCTGGCCCTCCGGGAGAGCGAGGAGCGCTTCCGCAACATGGCCGATCGATCGCCCGTGATGATCTGGATCACGGACTCCGACGGCCGCGCCACTTACGGCAACCGGTGGTGGTCCGAGTTCACGGATCAGGGCGCAGCGACCTACCTCGGCTTCGGCTGGCTCGACGCGATCCACCCCGAGGATCGCCAGGCCACGATGGAGGTCTTCCGGCGGGCCGAGGCGCGGCGCGAGCCCTTCCGGCTGGATTACCGCCTGCGCCGGCGCGACGGCGAGTACCGCTGGTGCATCGCGTCGGGCTCGCCGCGGCTCGGCCCGGACGGCGAGTTCCTCGGCTACGTCGGCTCGGTCATCGACATCACCGAGCGCAAGCAGGCCGAGCTCCTGCTCCAGGAGAGCGAGGAGCGATTCCGTCGCGCCGTGATGGCGATCCCGTTTCCCATCATGATTCACGCCGACGACGGCCAGGTCGTCAGCGTCAACCCCGCCTGGACCGACATCGCCGGCTACGCCAGCCAGGAGATCCCCACCATCGAGGCGTGGATCGACAGGGCGCATCCGGCGCAGAAGGACGCCGTCCGCTCCAGGGTCAAGGCCCTGTACGCGCTGGATGCCGGCTCCACCGGCGAGCTCGAGGCCGCGATCACCACGGCGCACGGCGAGCAGCGCACGTGGCTCTTCCGCGGGGCGCCGCTGGGCAAGGACGCGGCAGGCAGGCGGCTCGTCATCAGCATCGCCCACGACATCACCGAGAGGAAGCTGGTCGACGACATGCTCCGGAAGAGCGAGGCGAAGTTCCGGACGCTCGCCGACGCCATGCCGCAGATCGCCTGGACGGCGCGCCCGGACGGCAGCGTCGATTACTACAACCGCAGGTGGTACGAGATCTGCGGCCTGAGCGAGGGCGAGGTGACCGGCGACAGCTGGATCTCCTTCGTGCACCCGGACGATCGCCCGAGGTGCACGGACAGCTGGCGCCGTTCGGTCCTGTCCGGCGAGCCGTACGAGCTCGAATACCGCTTCTGGGTCCTCGCTGCCCGCGAGCACCGCTGGTACCTGGGCCGCGCGGTGCCCGTGCATGGGCCGTCGGGCGAGATCGTGAAGTGGTATGGCACCTGCACGGACATCCACGATCGGAAGTGCGCCGAGGCCACGCTGAGGGAAGCGGACCAGCGCAAGAACCAGTTCCTGGCGATGCTCGCCCACGAGCTGCGCAACCCGCTCGGGCCCCTGCGCAACGCCGCCGAGCTCCTGCGGCGGTCCGGGCCCCAGCAGCCGTCGACCGCGTGGGCGTGCGGCGTGCTCGAGCGGCAGGTCTCGCACATGGCCCGGCTGGTCGACGATCTCCTCGACGTCTCGCGCGTGGCCCGCGGCCGGATCGAGCTGCGCAAGCAGCGCTGCGACCTCGCGCACCTGCTCCGGCAGACCGCCGAGGACTGCCGCAGCACGCTGGAGGCGAGCGGCCTCGAGCTCGCGCTGGAGATCCCGGCCGAGCCGCTGTGGATCCACGGCGACCCGACCCGCCTGTCGCAGGCCATCGGCAACGTGCTGCACAACGCGAGCAAGTTCACCGAGGCCGGCGGACGGGTGACGGTCGCCCTGTCGGCGGCGCCGGAGAGCTCGGCCGCGATCCGCGTCCGCGACACCGGCATCGGCATGGATGTGGCGATGCTGGCGCGCGCCTTCGAGCCGTTCAGCCAGGCCGACTGCAGCCTGGACCGCAGCCGGGGCGGGCTCGGGCTGGGCCTCGCGCTGGTCAAGGGGCTCGTCGAGCTGCACGGCGGCGCGGTCTCGGCCGAGAGCGCGGGGATCGGCCGCGGGACGGAGGTGGTCCTCCGCCTGCCGCTCTCGCGCGAGGTCGCGCTGCCCTCCGGGGGCGCCGCGCCGGCCTCGGACCTCGCGGCGCGATCGCTGCGCATCCTGATCATCGAGGACAACGTCGACGCCGCGGAGACCTTGCAAGCGCTGCTCGCCATGGAGGGCCACCGGGTCGAGGTGGCCCTGTCCGGGCCCGCCGGCGTCGATGCGGCCCGCGCGTTCCTGCCGGAGGTCGTCCTGTGCGACATCGGCCTCCCCGGCGGGATGGATGGGTACGGCGTGGCGCGCGCCCTGATGGGGAGCCCGGGCACCTCCCCCTCGCTCATGATCGCGCTGACCGGCTATGGCCGGGAGGAAGATCGACGCCGGGCCCAGGAGGCCGGCTTCGCCATGCACCTCGTCAAGCCGATCGAGCCGAGCGCGCTGCAGACCGTCCTCGCCTCGATCGCGGCGCGGGGGTGAGCGGAGGCGGGAGCGGGCCGCCTCGACGATCGATCTCCAGGCGGTCCACCCGCCGTCCACGGCCATCGCGCGCCCGTTGATGTACGTCGCGCGGTCGGAGAGGAGGAACGCGGCTGAGCCCGACCAGGCCGTGCTTGGAGGCCACGTAGGCCGGGAGCGACCCGACCCCGGCCAGGCCCGCTAACCCCGCGCCCTGACCGCAACAAGCCGACCACCTCGGCGGCGCCTCGCCGGGCTCGGGGCCGCCGCGCCGGCCCGGCCGAGCGATGTGGCCCGCCCGCACACCGGCGCTGGCTCGACCTTTGAAAAGGCCCAGAGCCCAGCGCGGAGGATCATGGGGCGTTCGGGGACGGGCTGGATCGGTCTCGCCGGCGCGGGGAGGAGCCGCGGCGGCGCCAGCGCGCGGCGGCTCCGCCGCTCGCCTGGGCGCGATCTGCACGGGCGCGCCGGGATCGCGCGGCTGCGCGCGGAGGTGGCCGGCCTCTTCGGCGATGGTGCGCGCGCCGCGCGCATCGAGCGCGACCTCGCCGCGGTCCCCGGCGTCGCGTCCGCGCGGGCGAGCGCGCGGACCGGGCGGGTGCTCGTGCGCGTGCGGGAGGACGCGGCCCATCTGGCCGCCGTCGTGCTCGCCGCCCACGCCGTGCCCGGCGCCCCGCCGCCGCCGTCCGCGCGGCGCGCCGCGCTGGCCCTGGCCGAGGGCGTGGGCGCGCTCGTCCGCGGCGCGTGCCGCCGCCTGCGCCGCGAGGGCGCGGCCGAGCGCGAGCGCGGCGGCGGGGCGCCGGGGGCCGCGCGGGGCGAGCGCGCGCCGGCCGTCGAGCGTGATCTGTACGGGCGCGCCGCCGCCGTCGACCGGGCCCACGCGGAGGACGCGAGCGAGGTCGCCCGCGCGCTCGGCGTCGACCCGGCCGCGGGCCTCACCGCCGCCGAGGCGCTGCGCCGCCTCCGCGAGGTCGGCCCCAACGAGCTCGCCGGCGTCGCGAGCCGCTCGTCGCTCGAGATCCTCGCCGCGCAGCTCTTCACCGTGCCCACCGCGCTGCTCCTCGGCGCGGCGGGCCTCTCGCTCGCGCTCGGCGATCTGGTCGACGCGGGCGCCGTCCTCGTCGTCGTCGGCGCGAACGCGGCGATCGGCACGTACACCGAGTCGCGCGCCGAGGAGCTCCTGCACGCCTGGGGCGCGCTCCGGGTCGGGTGGGCGCGCGCCGTGCGCGACGGGCGCGAGCTGCGGCTCGCCGCGTCGGAGATCGTGCCCGGCGACGTGCTCGCGCTCCGCGCGGGCGAGCCGGTCGCGGCGGACGCGCGCGTCGTCGTCGCCGCGGGCGACCTCGCCGTCGACGAGAGCACGCTGACCGGCGAGAGCGAGCCCGTCGAGAAGGGCGCCGCGAAGGTCGACGCCGGCGCGCCGCTCGCCGAGCGCCGCGGCATGGTGTACGCGGGCACCACGGTCGCCTCGGGCGAGGGCGCGGCGGTGGTCGTCGCGACGGGCGGGCGGACCGCGCTCGGGGACATCCAGCGCGCGCTCTCCCGCGAGGGCGAGCGCGCCCCGCCGATCGAGCGGGAGCTCGCCTGGATCGGCCGGCGCCTCGCGGCCTTCGCGCTCGCGAGCTCGTCGGCGGTGGTGGTCGTCGGCCTCGCGCGGCGGCGGCCGCTCCGCGCGCTCGCGCGGAGCGCCGTCGCCCTCGGCGTCGCCGCCATCCCCGAGGGGTTCCCTGCCGTGGGCACCACCGCGCTCGCGCTGGCGAGCCGCCGCCTGCGCGGCCGCGGCATCGTCATCCGCCGCCTCGCCGCGGCCGAGACGCTCGGCGCGGTGAGCGTCGTCTGCGCCGACAAGACCGGCACGCTCACCGAGAACCGCATGCGGGTCGCGGAGATCTTCCTCCCCGGCGAGGGCGTCCTGCGGGTCGCCCGCGCCGCGCGCGACGAGCGCGGCGGCGGCGATCGCGGCGGCGCGGGGCCGCCGCGCGAGATCGCGCTCGTCGGCGAGGACGGGCGCGAGGTCGCCGTGAGCGCCCCGCGCGTGCACGCGCTCGCGCGCATCGCCGCGCTCAACGCCGACGTCGAGCTGAGCGACGTGGGCAAGGTCGTCCAGGGCAGCGGCACGGAGCGCGCGCTCGTCGAGTTCGCGCTCGCGGCCGGCTATCCCGTGTCGGCGCGGCGCCTCGCGGCGCGGCGCGTGAGCGAGGAGCGCCGCTCCGCCGAGCGCGCGTTCATGGTGACGGTCCACGATCACCCGGAGCTCGGGCAGATCGAGCTCGTGAAGGGCGCGCCCGAGCAGGTGGTCGCGCGCTGCGACGCCCCGCGCGGCGCAAGCCGCGACGAGGTGCTCCGGCAGAACGACGCGATGGCCTCGCGCGGCCTGCGCGTGCTCGCCCTCGCGTGGCGGCGGGACGGCCGGCCGGACGACGACGCCCCGCTCGAGCTCGCCGGCCTCGTCGGGCTCCGCGACCCGGCGCGCGAAGGCGCGCGGGAGGCGCTCGCGACCCTCTCCGGCGCGGGCATCCGCACCCTGATGCTCACGGGCGATCAGGAGCGGACCGCGCGCGCGATCGGCGCCGCGCTCGGCATCCCCGCCGACGCCGTGCACAGCCGGGTCACGCCCGAGGCGAAGCTCGACATCGTGCGGGCGCTCCAGCAGCGCGGCGCGATCGTCGCCATGACGGGCGACGGCGTGAACGACGGCCCCGCGCTCAAGGCCGCGGACGTCGGCGTGGCCATGGGCAAGCGCGGCACGGACATCGCGCGGGCGGTGGCCGACGTGGTCCTCGCCGAGGACGACCTGCCGAGCCTCGCCGAGGCGGTCTGCGAGGGCCGGCGGCTGCACGACAACGTCCGCCGCGCGATCGCGTACTTCGTCGCCACGAACGCGAGCGAGGTGCTCGCGATGCTGGCCGGCGCCCTGGCCGGCGCCTCGCCGCTCACGCCGCTTCAGCTCCTCTGGATCAACCTGCTCACCGACATCGCGCCCGCGCTCGCCCTCGCGCTGGAGCCGGCCGAGCCCGGCGTCATGCGGCGCCCCCCGCGCGACCCGGCCGCGCCGCTGCTCGGCCGCCGCGACCTCCGCGCGCTGGGGGTCGACGCGGCCATGATGTCCGGGGCCTCGCTCGCGGCGTACGCGCTCGGCGGCCGCGCGACCGCGGGGTCGAGGGCGTTCACCGCGCTCGTGACCGCGCAGCTGCTCCACATCCTCGCCTGCCGCGCCGGCGCCGCGGAGGGCGCTCCGGGGCCCCTCGCGCGCCGGGACAACCCGCACGTCGCGCGCGCGCTCGCCGCGACCTCGGCGCTCCAGGCGCTCGCGCTCGGCTCCCGCTCCCTCGGCCGCCTTCTCGGGGCGCGGCGCCTCCGCGCCGGCGAGCTCGCGCTCGCGGTGCTCGCGGGCGCGCTGCCCTCGCTCTCGCGCGGCTCCCTGGGGCGCGCCGCCGGCGCCGGCCGCGAGATCGTCATCGTCCACCCGGTCGACACCGTCGGCCTCGTCAACGTCGAGCCCTCGGACGACGGTGCGCGCGCCGCGCGCGCCGCCTGTTCGCGGAAGGGGGATACGGCATCATGAGGTTTCATCCACCGTCGTTCGCCCTCGGGGTCGGCAGCGCCGTCCTCCTGATGGGCAAGAAGCAGCACCTCCGGCCGGTGGTCGTCGAGATCGCGGCGCTCGGGCTCCACCTGGGCCGGCTCGGCCTCGCCTTGGTCGAGCGCCAGCGGGAGCACGCCGAGGATCTCTGGGCCGAGATCGCGGAGCGCGTGCGGCACAAGGCCGGCGGCGCGGAGCGGGGCGCGCGCGCCGCGCGCCGGAGCAACGGCGCCTCCGAGCTCCACGGGGAGCCGTCGTCATGAGGCTGCCGCCGGTGCTCCTGGTCCACGCCCTGGAGCGGCGCGTCCGCCTGCGCGCCCCGGCGCTGGCCGGCCATCGTCGCGCGTGCGAGCGCGTCGCGGAGCAGCTCGCGGCCGATCCCGGCTGCGAGGTCGTGAAGGTCCGACCGATCACGGGCTCGGTGATCGTCGAGCGCCTCGACGGCGGCCTCGACGCGGAGCGGCTGCGCGCCCGGCTCGCCGAGCTGGTCGGCGCGGCGCGCGACGACGACGGCCGCCCGCTCGCCGCCCCGCGGCCCGAGGGCCACCCTGGCCCGACGCGCGTCGCGCGCGCCGTCGCGCACGCCGTCGCCGGGATCAACGCGGACGTGCGCGAGGCGATGGACTACCGCGCGGATCTCGGCACCCTCTTGCCGGTCTTCTTCGCGGCGGCCGGGATCGCCGAGGTCGGCGTGACGCGCCGGCTGCCTGCGCCGGCCTGGTTCAACCTGCTCTGGTGGTCGCTCCGGTGGTTCGTGACGTTCAACCCCGCGGCGGTCTCGGAGGAGCTGCGCGCCGCCGCCGGCGGGGCGCCGGGCCCGCCGGCGGACGCGGTCGACGGGATCGGCGGCGTGGGCCCGCCCGGTCGCGCGCTGTAGCGGCGCGGCATCGCCGCGTCGGCGCGGGCTCTCCCGCGGCCGGGCGGATCGCGCCGCGCAGGTCGATGGCGCCCATGACGATGAGCAGGGCGCCGGCGAGCCCTCGAGTCCAGCGCGGGTCGATGCGCGAGTCGACCGCCTCGGCGAGCGCGACGGCGATCAGCGTGCTCAGCAATTAGGGCGGCGGACGCGTCGATGAACACCGATGGGCGGCTCTGGCGCTCATGGCTGGACCGGCTCCACGCCGCGCGCAGGCGCAGAGGTGGAGAGAGGCAGCGAGAGCATTCCACCGGAGAGCGGATGTTTCTCGTAACGCACCTCGCTTGGACATCTTCTTGAGGCGTGAGCGTTCCGGCGTGCTGTCGTGCTCGTTGCGCCTCCCGTCGACCGCGACGTA
The DNA here is from genome assembly GCF_028553905.1 of Sorangium sp. So ce836. Taxonomy (NCBI): domain Bacteria; kingdom Pseudomonadati; phylum Myxococcota; order Polyangiales; family Polyangiaceae; genus Sorangium; species Sorangium sp. So ce836. Next base: position 4,055,943 of record NZ_CP102233.1, read on the forward strand.
AAGCGGCGATGCTTCACGCGGGTTCGGGATTCGATTGAACCTTGGTGGCGGCGCGCGTACCTTGTTGTTCCCGATCGTAAGCCCCAGAAGCAGAGGGGAACACGTTGATGGCGCGACCGCAATTTTTTACCTGGTTTGGCCTGTTTATTGCATCGCTCGTCGTGTCTCCTGGCTGCAGCTGCGCCGGTGACGAGGTGACGGTGACCGGGGCCGGGTCGGGCGGTGGCGGGGTCGGTGGTGCTGGCGGTGCGGGGGCTGGCCCTTCGGTGGCGTCGAATGGCGGGGGCGGGGAGGGGGGTAAGGCTGAGGTTGCGGACCGGGGTGTCGCCGCGAGCGATGTGGTCAGCGCGGGCGAGGTCGTGAGCAGCCCGAGCTACCGCATGGTCTTCACCCTCGGTCAGCCGACGCAGAATCAGGGAAAGACGACCTCGCCGAGCTACCGCATGCAGGGCGGGCTGGTCGGGGCGAATGGGAGCTTGCCATGAACGGGATGGGACGGCGTGTCCTCGCGATCTGTGTCCTCCTCGCCGCCTCGGTCGGTCTCGTGCGCGGCGCGTCTGCCGCGGTGCCGACGCAGATCACGCACCAGGGTCGGCTCTTCACGGCGAACGGAGAGCCGGTCAACGACGCGCTCCAGGTGACGTTCTCGGTGTACGCCGCCGAGGCGCCCGAGGATGGCGAGGCGCCGCTCTGGAGCGAGACGATCTCGATCTCGTTCGACGACGGATATTTCTCAACGGTGCTCGACTTCACGGAGGAGCAGGCCGCGAAGGTCTTCAACGGCTCGGTCCGTTACCTTGGAATCAAGGTCGCGAACGATCCGGAGATGGAGCCTCGCGCGGCGATCGGGAGCGTTCCGTACGCGATGGTCGCGAACAACGCCGTTGGTGAGATCACGCCGAAGCTGGTGAAGATCGGCGACAAGGTCGTCATCGACGAGAACGGCAACTGGGTCGGGAACCCGACCGGGGTCGCGGGGCCGCAGGGTCCTCCTGGGCCGGAGGGGCCTCAGGGGCTGCCTGGCGAGGTGGGTCCTGAGGGTCCTCCGGGTCCTCCTGGGCCCGAGGGGCCTCAGGGGCCTCAGGGGCCTCAGGGGCTGCCTGGCGAGGTGGGCCCTGAGGGTCCCCCGGGTCCTCCTGGGCCGCCAGGTCCCGAGGGCCCTCAGGGGCCGGTCGGCCCGTCGGGGGTGCTCGCGACGATCGCGATTGCGGGCAATATTGCCACCTCTTTTTCTGGCAACAGCCCCGAATACGTCTTCGTCGGTCCTCCGGGGTCGGTGGGCATCACCGGAAGAAAGCGCGTGACCGGATCGGCCTCTGCGGTCCTCGGTCTGGCGCCGTCCAGCGCACCGCTCCTCGCCGTGGTCGGCCTCTGTTACCAGCCGGTCGACGAGGCGGGCGTCGGGGGCGATCTCGTCAACTTCTTCGGAGGCGCCTTTGCGAACCACTATTTCACGCCGACGCGCACCACCTACTCTGTCTCTGGCACGACCTCGTTGACAGAGGGCAACTGGAATGTCGGCATGTGCCTCCGCAATGAGGGGGGCAGCGCGATCCAGGGAGCGAGCTCGACGACCGCCGGCAGCATGGTGAACGGCTGGTTCATCGTCACGAACGACTGAGGGTGAGCCCCTCGCATTCGAGTCCGCGAGGGCGATAAGCTCGCTCAACGCAGCTGGCTCGCGTAGCTCCCGAAGTGGTGAGCTCGATGAGCCGCGGCAGCCGTCTCGTGGTGCTTCGGAAAGGGGACGTGCCCGCGCGCCCCCTCCGAGGGCGCGCGGGCCTGCCCGTCAGCGCAGCGCCACCGGGCTCCGCGCGATGTACTCGTCGTAGGCGAGCGTCCGCAGATCCTCGATCCGCTTCGCGCGCATCGCCTCGATGACCGCCCGCGCGAGCTGGAGATCGGTGATGAGCGGGATGTTCGCGTCGACCGCCCGCCGCCGGATCAGGTACCCGTCCGGACGCCCGAGCTGGTCGTACTCGCGGGGGATGTTGATCACGAGATCCACCTTCCCCTGCTCGATCGCGCTCATCGCCGTCTCCCCCTCCTCCAGCTGCTTCGCGAGGCTCGTGCACTCGAGCCCGAGCGCCCGGAGCGCCTCGGCCGTGCCCGGCGTCGCGTAGATGGGCAGCTTCAGGTGCTCGGCGATGATGCGCGCCTCGTCCGCGAACCAGTACTTGTCCTCGAGCGGCCCGAGCGACAGGAGGACGCCCTTCTTCGGGAACCGGAACCCGGTCGCGAGCAGCGCGTGCAGCAGCGCCTCGTGCACGTCGTCCCCGAAGCAGCCGACCTCGCCGGTGCTCGCCATCTCCACGCCGAGCATCGGGTCGGCCCCCACGAGGCGCGAGAACGAGAACATCGGCGCCTTCACGCCGACGTAATCGAGATCGAGCCCGCGGTTCTCGACCGGCTGCGACACGCCGAGCATCCGGCGCATCGCCTCCCGGACGAAGTTGTTCCCCGTCACCTTGGACACGAACGGGAAGCTCCGCGACGCGCGCAGGTTGCACTCGATGACCTTCACCGTGTTGTGCTTGGCCAAGAACTGCATGTTGAACGGCCCGGTGATCGAGAGCGACCGCGCCAGCTGCTGGGCGATCTGCTTGATCCTGCGGATCGTCGCGATGTAGAGCGACTGCGGGGGCAGGACGAGCGTCGCGTCGCCGCTGTGGACGCCAGCGTTCTCGACGTGCTCGCTGATCGCCCAGAGGACGATCTCCCCACGGTCGGCGACCGCGTCGATCTCGACCTCGCGGGCGTGGGTCTCGAACTTCGAGACGACCACGGGGTAGGCCGGGGACACCGCCTTGGCCCTGGCGAGGATGCGATCGAGCTCGTTGGGCTCGTGCGCCACGCTCATGGCCGCGCCGCTCAGCACGTAGCTCGGGCGCACGAGGACGGGGAAGCCGCCGAGCTTGTTCACGATCTCGCCCGCCTCGGCCGCGTCGACGACGTGCGCCCAGCGCGGCTGATCGATCTCCAGCCGGTCGAGCAGATCGCTGAACTTCTTCCGGTCCTCGGCCGCGTCGATGCTCCCCGCGCTCGTGCCGAGGATGCGCGCCCCGGCCTGGTGCAGCCGGAGCGCCAGGTTGTTCGGGACCTGCCCGCCCATGCTGACCACGATGCCGTACGGCTGCTCCCGCTCGTAGATGTCAAGCACCGTCTCGAGGCTGATCTCGTCGAAGACCAGCTTGTCGCACGTGTCGTAATCGGTGCTGACCGTCTCCGGGTTGTAGTTCAGCATCATGGTCTCGTAGCCGAGCTCCGAGGCCGCGCGGATCGCGTTGACGCAGCACCAGTCGAACTCGACGCTCGAGCCGATGCGGTAGGCGCCGGACCCGAGCACCATGATCTTCTTCCGCCAGGACGGCGCGACGTCCGTGGCCGACGCGTGGTAGCTCGAATAGAGGTAGTTCGTCTCCGCGGGGAACTCGGCCGCGAGCGTGTCGATCTGCGCGAGGTGCGGCACGATCCCGTGCCGCTTCCTGAGCTCCCGGAGCGAGCCCCGCGGCGCGCCCGTCAGCGTGCCGATCATCCGATCGCTGAAGCCGAGCAGCTTGGCCTCCCGGAGCGTCGCCTCGTCGAGCGCGGGCTCCTGCGCCGCCGCGGGCTTGTCGGCCTGCGCCGGGGCGGCCACCCGGAGCGTCTTGAGGTCCCGGTGCATCCGCACGATCGGCTCGATCTGGTGCAAAAACCACCGGTCGATCTTGGTGAGATCGTGGATCTCGTCGACCGACATCCCCTCCTGCAGCGCGCGGGCGACGGCGAAGATCCGGAGCGGCGTGGCGTTCTTCAGCTCGTCGGGCAGGTCCTTGAAGGTGAACGCGTCCGGGTCGAGCCCCTTCACCCCGATGTCGAGCATCCGGAGCGCCTTCTGGATGACCTCGGGGAACGTCCTGCCGATGGCCATGACCTCGCCGACGCTCTTCATCTCGCTGCCGATCCGCATCGAGGCGCCGCGGAACTTGCCGAGGTCCCAGCGCGGGACCTTGCAGACGAGGTAGTCGAGCGCCGGCTCGAAGAACGCGGTCGTCCTGCGGGTGATCGCGTTGGCGATCTCCGGCATCGTGTAGCCGACGGCGATCTTCGCCGCTACGTACGCGAGCGGGTAGCCCGTCGCCTTGCTGGCGAGCGCGCTCGACCGGGAGAGGCGCGCGTTCACCTCGATGACCCGGTAATCGACCCTGTTCGGGTCGAGCGCGTACTGGATGTTGCACTCGCCCACGATGCCGAGGTGGCGGATCGTCTTCAGCGCGACCGAGCGGAGGAGCTGGTACTCCTCGTCGTTCAGCGTCTGCGACGGGGCGACGACGATCGACTCCCCGGTATGGATCCCCATCGGATCGAGGTTCTCCATGTTGCAGACGGTGATGCAGTTGTCGCGACCGTCCCGGACGACCTCGTACTCGATCTCCTTCCAGCCGCGGAGGCACTCCTCGACGAGCACCTGGGGCACGCCGCCGGCGAAGCCGCGCCGCACGGCGTCGTCGAGGTCGCGCTCGCTCTCGACGATGCCGCTGCCCTTGCCGCCGAGCGCGTAGCCGCCGCGGAGCATCACGGGGAACCCGATCTCGCGCGCCGCGGCCATGGCCTCGGCCGGCGTGCGGCAGGCGCGGCTCCGGGCCGTCTTCACGCCGATCTCGTCGAGGCGATCGATGAAGAGCCGCCGATCCTCGGTGTCGCGGATGGCCTTGATCGGCGTGCCGAGCACCCGCACGCCGTACTTGTCGAGGATCCCGGCGTCGTGGAGCTCGAGCCCACAGTTGAGCGCGGTCTGCCCGCCGAAGGAGAGGGCGATCGCGTCGACCTCCTCCTTGACGATGATCCGCTCGACGAACTCCGGGGTGACCGCGCAGAGGTGGATGCGGTCGGCGAGCCCCTCGCTCGTCTGGATGGTGGCGATGTTGGGGTTCACGAGGACGGTGGCGATCCCCTCTTCCTTGAGGGCCTTGATCGCCTGCGATCCCGAGTAGTCGAACTCGCCGGCCTGACCGATCTGGAGCGCGCCGGAGCCGAGCACGAGCACGCGCCGGGGTTTCTTGGGGAGATAGGCGCCGTACATGGCTCAGCTCCTTCCTGCGGTGGAGGTGGGGCGGGGATCCGCGCCGGCGGTCCCTGCGGATTTGAGTCGCGAATCGGCCGACCCCTTCATCGCGCCGCAGAGGCGGAGGAAGTCGTCGAACAGGTAGCCGGCGTCCTCGGGCCCGGGCGTCGCTTCGGGGTGGAACTGGACGCTGAAGAACGGGCGCAGCCGCGAGCGGATGCCCTCGTTCGTGCCGTCGTTGATGTTGACGAACCAGGGCTCCCACTCGGCGGGGAGCGACTCGTGCTTCACCGCGTAGCCGTGGTTCTGGCTCGTGACGTAGCAGCGGCGGCTCAGGAGGTCCTGCACCGGCTGGTTCACGCCGCGGTGGCCGTACGGCAGCTTGAAGGTGTCGCCGCCGGCGGCGAGCGCGAGGATCTGGTTGCCGAGACAGATCCCGAAGATCGGCTTCGTGTACGTGCCGAGCAGGCCGCGCACCGCGGCGACCAGCTGGCCGAGGTCCTTCGGGTCGCCGGGGCCGTTGCCGATGAGGACGCCGTCCGCGGCCTCGGCGAGCTCGGCGATGGGCGCGTGGTAGGGCGCTCGGACGACGGTGACCCCGCGCCGGAGGAGCGAGCGGACGATGTTGTCCTTCGCGCCCGCGTCGATGAGGAGCACCTTCAGGGGGCCGCCCTCGTACGTGATCGGCTCGCGGGGCGACACGAGGCGGAACACCTCCTCGCGCATGTCCACGGCCTCGGCCGAGCGCTTCACCCGATCCAGGTCCATCTCGGCCGGGAACAGCCAGCCCTTCATGGTGCCGACCTCCCGGAGCCGCCGCGTCAGCGTGCGCGTGTCGATCCCGGTGATCGCCGGGATGCCCTCGCTCGCGAGCCAGGCGCCGAGCGAGCGGACCGCGGCGTGGTGGCTGTAGCGCTCGATGTAGTTCTGGACGACGAGCCCCTGCACCTGGATGCGGTCGGCCTCGTAGGGCCCGTCGACGCTGCCTGCCTGCCGCGGCGCGGGCACGCCGTAGCTGCCCACGAGCGGGTACGTCATCGTCAGGATCTGGCCTCTGTACGAGGGATCCGTGAGCGTCTCGACGTACCCCGTCATGCCGGTGTTGAACACGACCTCGCCGCTCACCGCGCGCGGGGCGCCGAAGCACCGGCCCGTCATGGTCGTGCCGTCTTCGAGTACGAGCTTCATCCGATTCGCATCCATCCTCTTTGACCGCCTGGGCCGCCGCGGCGCGGACCCTTACGCAGGAGGGGCCGCGAGCGCGTGCTGCGCCGTGGGCCCGTGGGGTACCCGGTCCGCGCGCGCGCTGCGCGGCGGGCCGGCATCATGATCGAGGCTGGGCGTCCAAGCACCTCCGGTCGCTGGAGCCGCCTGCTCCGGCATTCCGTCGAGGTGGGCATCGCGCCCGCCGTCCCGTTCTTCCACATGCCGGAGACGCCCATTTGCCGTCCCCACGCTCCACGTCAACCAGGAACTTTCGCCTGAGATTTCCAGGCCGCTTCCTGCGCGCTTTTGGCGGGCCGCCGGGCTGTGCAGCGCGGCTAGGGGGTCTGCGCGCGCTCGACGTAGGCGTGCTCGAGGACGAGCACGTCCATCTTCGTCCGGAGGAAGCAGTCGAGCGCCTCCTTGGGGGTGCAAACGACCGGCTCGCTCGCGTTGAACGAGGTGTTCAGGAGGACCGGCGTGCCGGTCAGCCGGCCGAACTCGAGGAGGAGCGCGTGGTAGCGCGGGTTGTCCTTGGCGGTGACCGTCTGGGGGCGGCCCGTGCCGTCGACGTGGGTCACGGCGGGGATCTCGTCGCGGCGCTCCGGCTTGACCTTGTAGACCATGACCATGAACGGGTCCGGCGAGGTCTGCTCGAAGTAGTCGCCCACGCGCTCGAGCGGGAGCGCCGGCGCGAACGGGCGGAAGATCTCGCGGCGCTTGATCCGCTCGTTCATGGCGTCCTTCATGTCCGGCCGCCGCGGGTCGCAGAGGATGCTGCGGTTGCCGAGCGCGCGGGGGCCGTACTCCATCCGGCCCTGGAACCAGCCGACCACCTTGCCCTCGCTGATCGCCCTGGCGACGCGCGGGATGAGGTCCTCGTCGGGGAGCGTCTCGAACGCGACCTGCTCCTTCCGGAGCAGCTCGTCGATGGCGTCCTGCGAGAACGCCGGGCCGAAGTAGCTGTGGGTCTGGTGGAAGGCGCGCGGGTTGCCGAGCTTGTGGTGGTGGACGTAGAGCGCCGCCCCGAGCGCCGTGCCCGCGTCGCCGGCCGCGGGCTGGACGAAGACGTCCTCGAACAGCCCCTTCGGCCGGATCTTCCCGGCGGCCACGCTGTTGTACGCGCAGCCGCCCGCGAGGGCGAGGCGCGGCGAGCCGGTGAGGTGCTTCGCGGTCGCGAGCAGCTCGAAGTAGACCTCCTCGAACGCCGCCTGCGCCGAGGCGGCGACCGCCTTGAAGCGGTCCTCCATCCGGCTCTTCGGGCTGCGCGCGGGGCCGAGCAGCTCGACGAGGCGCTCGGAGTGGATGGTGCCGTAGCGGGGCTCGCCCTCCCAGGTCATGGAGATGCCCTTCGTGTGGTGCTGGAAGTACTCGAGCCCGAGCTCGAAGGCCCCGTCCTTGACGCGCACCACCTGCCGGAGCTTGTCGAGCAGCTCGGGCTGGCCGTAGGCCGCCAGCCCCATGACCTTGTACTCGTCGCCGAACTTGGGGAAGCCGAGGTACTGCGTCATGGCCGAGTAGAACAGCCCGAGCGAGTGGGGGAAGGCGACGCGCCGGAGGATCTCCAGCTTGCTCCCGCGGCCGCGCGCCCACATCGTGCTCACGAAGTCGCCGAAGCCGTCGATCGAGACGACCGCCGCCTCGTCGTAGCCCGAGGGGAAGAACGCGGAGGCGAGGTGCGCGCGGTGGTGCTCGACGTTGTGCGACTCGGCGCGGATGCGCTTCGGGTCGACGCCGAGCGCGGCGCCGAGGTGCACCTTCGGGGCGCTCGCGCCGAGCGCGCCCTTGAGGAGCCCCGCCGGCGAGCGCCGCGTCAGCGCGTAGAGGAGCTTGTCGCCGAGGTGCGCGCGCGTGTCGCGCCCGATCGCGATGTGATCGATGTCCTCGACCCGCGCGCCGGCGGCGCCGAGGCAGTACTCGACCGCGAGCCGCGGGAAGCCGGCGCAGTGCTTGATCCTGCTGAACCGCTCCTCCTCCGCCGCGGCGACGAGCTGTCCGTCGACGAGCAGCGCGGCCGACGCGTCGCCGTGATAGGCGTTGATCCCGAGGATGAGCATGTTTCGGCCATCTTCGGGCGCCCCCGCGCGAGGGTCAAGGCGCGCCCGGCGCGCGGGCGCGCGAGGGTCAAGGCGCGCCCGGCGCGCGGTCAGATCTCGGCGAGGCGGATGGCCTCGAAGCGATCGCCGTCGTCGATGCGCTCCCGATCGGCCGGGACGAAGACGAGCGCCTCGGCCTCGGCGAAGCTCGTGACCGCGCCCGAGGCCTGGTTCGCGGCGATGCGCGCGACGAGCTCGCCGCTCGAGATCTCGAGGCGCGCGCGGAGGAACTCGGCGCGCCCGGTCTGGCGCCGCAGCGCGCCGGCCGCGCGGACGAGCACGCGCGGCGGCAGCGGCGCGGCGTCGCCCTGCAGCGCGCGCATGAGCGGCACGCCGAAGAGGACGAACGTGAGCGAGGCGGAGGCCGGGTTGCCCGGCAGCCCGATCACGTGCACGGCGCCGCCGCGCGAGAGCTCGGCGCGCCCCACGGCGAGCGGCTTGCCCGGCTTGATGGCGACGCGCCAGAAGTCGAGCGTCACGCCCGCGGCCTCGAGGGCGGGGCGGACCACGTCGTGGTCGCCGACGCTCACGCCCCCGACGGTCACCACCAGATCCGAGCCGCGCAGCGCCGTGGAGACGGCCTCGGCGGCGCGGGCCGCGTCGTCGGGGACGAACGGCGCGACGCGGACCGCGGCGCCCGCGGCGCGCGCGGTCGCGGCGATGAAGTAGCTGTTCGACTCCGCGACGGTGCCGGCGGGGCCGGGCGAGCCGGGCCCGCGCAGCTCGTCGCCGGAGCACAGCACCGTGACCACCGGGCGGCGCGCGACGAGGACGCTCGGGCGGTCGAGCGCCGCCGCGAGCGCCACCTTCCCCGGCGTGAGGCGCGCGCCCCTCCGCAGGGCGACGGCGCCCTCCGCGAGATCCGCGCCCCGGCGCCGCACCCAGGCGCCGGCGCGCGGCGCCTCGTTCAGGGTGATCTCGTCGCCGCTCCGCGCCGCGTCCTCCTGCGGCACGATCGCGTCGGAGCCGGGCGGCAGCCGCGCGCCGGTGAAGATCCGGCACGCGGCGCCCGGCGTGAGCGTCGGCAGCGGGCGGCCCGCCGCGCTCTCGCCGCGCACGGGGAGCGTCCAGGGCCCGCTGCCCGCGAGCTCGCCCGAGGCGACCGCGTAGCCGTCCATCGAGCTGTAATCGAACGCGGGCATCGCGTCGGCCGCGGCGACGTCCTCGGCGAGCACGCGCCCGGCCGCGTCGTCGAGCGACACCCGCTCCGGGCCGACCGGGACCGCGGCCGAGAGCAGCCGCGCGAGCGCTTCTTCGAAGGGGATCATCCGCGCTGCCCCTCGTCGCGCGCGCCGTCCTTCGCCGGCTGCGCGTGCCGGTGGTGGTGGCCTCCCTTGCCGGACGCGAGCGCGACCGCGTGCGCGAGGACGGGGCCGATGAGCTGCGTGACGGCGAGCTCCACCGCCTTCGGGCTGCCGGGCAGCGCGATCACCACGAGCCCGCGCACGACGCCCGCGGCGGCGCGCGAGAGGATCGCGTTCGGCCCGATGGCGTCCCAGCTCAGCCGCCGGAACGCCTCGCCGAAGCCGTCGAGCGTCTTCTCGAAGAGCGGCGCGAGCGCCTCGACGGTCCTGTCGCGCGGCGCGATCCCGGTCCCGCCCGTCGTGACGATCGCGTCGGCGGAGCCCGCGCCCGCGATCTGCTCGATCGCCGCGCGCAGGAGCTCGGGCTCCTCGCGCACGACGGCGTGTGACGTCACGGTGAAGCCGGCGTTCTTGAGGAGCTCGCCGAGGAGATGTCCGCCCTCGTCGTCGTCGAGGGTGCGGGTGTCACTGAGCGTCAGCGTGGCGACGCGCACGGGGGAGCGGCTCATGCGGCAGATCTACGCCTCTCGCCGGCGAATGGCGACCTCTTGGTGACGCCGGCGCGACGTCGCGGGGCCTCCCCGCGAAGGCCGCGGCCGTCCGGGCGCGGGCGGCCCTCGGGCCCCCTGTCCGCCCGCGCCGCGCTTCCTGTCCGCCCGCGCCGCGGAGTGCGCGCCGCCGGCCGCCGTCCATCGGCCCTCGGCCATCAGGGGCGAGCATCAGGGGCGAGCGCTCCGTCGCCCGGCGTCACGGTGATGTCGTTGACGTTGGATGGCTTTCGCATCGCCGCTGCGCTAGGGGAGCGGCGTGTCCGGCCCTCTGATCCCTTACATCGAGCTCCCCGAGATCCCGCTCTCGTTCCTCGAGCACATCCCGCTCGTGGGCCAGCTGATCGATCCGGCGAAGCCGCCCTCGATCAAGCCGTTCGGCACGCTGGTGGCGCTCGGCGTCTACATCGGCGCCGTGGTCGCCACGCGGCACGCGCGCGAGCGGAAGCTGGACGAGAAGAAGATGAGCGAGTTCATCTTCTGGGTCGTGGCGGCCGGCTTCATCGGTGGCCACGTCTTCGACGCGATCTTCTACCACCCGCAGCGCGTCGCCCGCGATCCTCTCTACCTCTTCGCGCTCTGGGACGGCCTGTCGAGCTTCGGCGGCTTCACCGGCGCGCTGCTCGGCGCCGCCTCGTGGCGCTTTTACCGCCGCGAGAGGATCCTGCCCTACTGCGAGGTGGTCAACAGCGCGTTTCCGCTCGCGTGGGTCTTCGGGCGCGCCGGCTGCGCGTCGGTCCACGATCATCCGGGCCGCCTCTCCGACGCGTGGTACGCGGTCAAGTACCCGCTCGGGAACGGTATCGTCGGCCGGTTCGATCTCGGCCTCTACGAGTGCGTGCTCACGATCCCGCTCGCGATCGCGTTCGCGGTGCTCTGGCGCCGGAACCCTCATCGCCCGCTCGGGTTCTACACCGGGGTCATGTGCACCGCGTATGCGCCGGTGCGGTTCGGCCTCGACTTCCTGCGCGAGCGGGAGGGGACGCTCGTCGGCGGCGATCCGCGCTACGGCGGCCTCACCCCCGCGCAGTGGGCGTGCTTCGGTCTGTTCGCGCTGGGCCTTTACTTCCTGCGCATGGCGGCGCGCGGCGAGCCGTCGAGCGCCGGGGTGGGCCCGCTCGACGGCGCTCCGCGCGTCGCGGACGACGACGCGTCCGACGACGACGAAGACGACGAGGGCGATGAAACCGAGGAGCCCCGTTCCTCCCGCGCTCGGGCGGGCCGGTAATCGTCCGGGCGGGCCGGCGCGGCGCCCGCGTGGATCCTCGGTATTTCCGGGGGCTTGCGCACCGTCTCCGCGTCGTATCGGACAGATCCGCGCCGCGCGATGCCCTCGTGATCCGGCCGGCGCCGGACGCGGCGGCCTCCCGGGCGCTGCGCTTCCTGACGCCGGTCCGGCGCCGCCTGCCTGCGCCGGCGCCGCCTGCCTCTGACGGAGCGCGGGCGAAGCGGCCTTCCAGGTCCGCCGGAGCTGCGCGTTTCGCGTCGGGGGGTCAGGACGGCTCGTACGGGCCTCTTTTGGCTCGCTCGCCCGTGGCGGGTCCCTTGACGCGCCTGGGGCGCTAGATATCGTGGGGTGGAGTTTGCACCAGAGGGTCGGCCCGCCGACCTTCGCTCGATTGAGCTCGGTTGCCCCTTCCGCCGAAAGGGGGGGTCGATCGAGGCGCGCTCGCGAAAGGCTCCGCATCATCGACATCGATCACGGAGCGAGTGGACCAAATAAGAGGGAACGCAGGGGCCAACCCCAGGTTTTTCTACAATGGCTGAAGATTCGCGTAAGTTGTTCGTGGCGGGCTTGCCCGACTCCATCACCGAAGACGTTTTGCGGCAGCTCTTCGAGGCCACCGGCGGCAACGTCGTCGAGGTCAGTCTTCCGAAAGATCGCGCGACAGGTCGTCCGCGCGGGTTCGGCTTCGTCACGCTCTCGACGACCGGCGAAGCCAACGCCGCGCGCGAGTCGCTCGACGGGTCCTTTCAGGGCGGCAAGTCCATCTCGGTCCGCCCCTTCCAGGCCGAGCCGCCGCGCCGCGAGGGGCGCCCGATGGGCGGCCCCGGCGGCGGCCCCGGTGCTGGCCCAGGCGGTGGTGGCGGCGGTATGGGCGGCGGCCCGGCCGCGGCGCCCGATCGGACCCTCTACGTCGGCAATCTCCCCTATGACGCGAGCGTCGAGGAGGTCGAGGGGCTGATCGGCTCGACGGGCGCGGGGCCGGTGGTGCGGGTCCACCTGCCCATGGATCCCGACGGTCGCAAGCGCGGGTTCGGCTTCGTGACGATGGCCAGCGCCGAGGCGGCGCGCGCTGCGATCGATGCGCTGCGCGGCGTGGACGTCCGCGGCCGGCGGCTCGTCGTCAACCTCGCTCACCCGAAGGGCGAGCGGCCCGCGCGCGAGGAGCGCCCCGGCGGCTTCGGCGGCGGCGGCGGCGGCTTCGGCGGCGGTGGTGGCGGCTTCGGCGGCGGCGGCTTCGGCGGCGGCGGCGGCGGCGGTGGCGGTGGTGGCGGCTTCGGCGGCGGGCCTCCGCCGCCCGCGCGCAAGACGTTCGACGATCGCCGGCGGCGCGGCGGTCACGACGGCGACGGTCCTCCCGGAGGCGGCGGTGGCGGCGGCGGCGGCGGTGGCGGCCGTCGCGCCAACAACAAGAACTGGGATCGCGGCCGCAGTGGGGACGACTGGGACGACGAATGAGCTCTCCCGGTTGACAACTGCACCGTTTCCCGTAGGGTAGGCGCCCTCCAGACGGGCGGTCGGGCGTCGCTGACCCCGCTCACGCACCCCTGGTGCCCTGCCGGTTGCGGTGTCAGCGCTCCCGTGCTGCCCGTGCCTAGGTTCAACCAGGGCCGCCTGTGAAACAGGTCGGCCCTGTCTTCGGAGACCTCCGATGCGCGACATCATCAAGCTGACGTGCGGCAACTGCGGCCGCGCGAACTACCACACGACGAAGAACAAGCGGACGATGACGGACAAGTTCGTCATCAAGAAGTTCTGCCCGACCGAGCGCAAGCACACCGAGCACAAAGAAGGCAAGATCTCGAAGGGCTAGGCCAGGCTGCACGCTGCGCAGCTGGCCGTTGCCGCCCGGGGCCCGCGCATGCGGGCCTCGGGTCAGGCTCTGCGCCCTCGCGGTGCTCGGCTTAACCTTGTCCATTGTTAGGGCGAAGCGATGATCTTCGACTGGCTCTACGGCCTGTTCTCGAACGATCTCGCGATCGACCTCGGCACCGCCACCACCCTCATCTACGTGAAGGGCAAGGGGATCGTGTCCTGCGAGCCCTCGGTGGTCGCCGTCCAGCGCGATGCTCGCGGCGGCAAGAAGGTGCTCGCCGTCGGCCGCGAGGCGAAGGAGATGCTCGGTCGCACCCCCGGCAACATCCAGGCGGTGCGGCCGCTGCGCGACGGCGTCATCGCCGACTTCGAGATCACCGAGGCGATGCTCCGGTATTTCATCGCGCGCGCGCACAACCGCCGCACGCTGGTCAAGCCGCGCATCATCATCTGCGTCCCGTTCGGCATCACCGAGGTCGAGAAGCGCGCGGTGAAGGAGAGCGCCGAGGGCGCGGGCGCGCGCGAGGTCTTCCTGATCGAGGAGCCGATGGCGGCGGCGATCGGCGCCGGGCTGCCGATCACCGAGCCGAGCGGCAACATGGTCGTCGACATCGGCGGCGGCACGACCGAGGTCGCCGTCATCTCCCTCGCCGGCATCGTCTACTCGCAGAGCGTGCGCGTCGGCGGCGACAAGATGGACGAGTCGATCATGGCCTACATGAAGCGCAAGTACAACATGGCCATCGGCGAGCAGACCGCGGAGCGCATCAAGATCACGATCGGCAACGCGTACCCGCTCGAGCAGCAGCTCACGATGGAGGTCAAGGGGCGCGACATGGTCGCGGGCATCCCCAAGACGGTCGTCGTCAACTCCGACGAGATCCGCGACTCGCTGAGCGAGCCGACGAACGCCATCGTGGACGCCGTGCTCATCGCGCTGGAGCGCACGCCGCCGGAGCTCGCGGCCGACATCGTCGACAAGGGCATCGTGCTCACCGGCGGCGGCTCGCTCCTCAAGAACCTCGACGTGCTCCTCCGCGAGGAGACGGGGCTGCCCGTGATGGTGTGCGACGACCCCATCAGCGCCGTGGTGCTCGGCAGCGGCAAAGCGCTGGATCACCTCGAGCTGTTGAAAGAGGTCACGATCAGCTGAAGGTTGGTTTCACGCCCTGCCCGTGAGCTTGCCGGCGGGGCTCTCTTGCGGCGCGCGCCCCGAGGCGGCGCGCGCCGCGCGCGGCGACGACAGGGGTGGCCTCGCGGGGCGCCCCGTACTACCTGGGTCCGGGAGCCACGGTGAACCTGAAACGCTACCGCGACTTCGTGATCGTGCTGCTGGCGCTCGCGGTGCCGTTCTGGTTCCTGCGCGCGAGCATGCGCGACCCCAAGCAGAACACGGGGGCCGACCGGATCATCATCAGCATCGCGGCGCCGATCCAGTACGCGGCCGCGACCCTGGCGCGCGGCATCTCGAACCTCTGGGGCGACTACATCTACCTGGTCGACGTCAAGGAGGACAACGCCAGGCAGGCCTCGCAGATCGCCCGCCTCCGCGAGCGGGTGCGGAAGCTTGAGGCGCTCGAGGAGGAGAACCGGCGCCTGCGCCGGCTGCTCGATCTGCGCCAGAGCCTCCGCACCGACGTGGTGAGCGCCCAGGTCGTCGGCAAGAGCACCAACGATTTCTTCCGCGTGGTGCGGGTCACGCTCGATCGCGAGGCGCGGGACATCGGCTCCAACCTGCCGGTCCTGTCCGCGGACGGCGTGGTCGGCACGACGCTGAAGAGCGCCGGCGACACCGTCGACGTGCGGCTCGTCGTCGACGGGGGCAGCGGCGTCGACGTGGTCGTCGAGCGCACCGGCGCGCGCGGCTTCGTCCGCGGCACCGGCGACGAGAGCAAGTACTCCTGCAGCGTGGAGTACGTGCAGCGCACCGACGAGATCGAGGTCGGCGATCTCCTCGTGACGAGCGGCGTCGGCCGGCGCTTCCCGAAGGGGATCCCGGTCGGGACCGTCACGCAGGTGATCCGCCGCGATTTCGGCATCTACCAGCAGGTCTACGTCGCCCCGGCCGTCGATTTCTCCCGGCTGGAGGAGGTGCTCATCGTGACGACGACGCCTCCGGAGGAGGCCCCGCCGCAGGCGCAGCGGAGGTGACGCGATGAGAAACTCCGCGTTCCTGGCGATGGGGGCCGCCCTGCTGATCGTTCAGTCGAACCTCTTCCGGCTCATCGGCAAGCTGAACATCCCGGGCTCGACGCCGAGCCTGCTTCTGCCGCTCGTCGTGTTCATGGGGGTGCACGAGTACTCGATCGCGCGCGGCGCGGCGCTCGCGTTCCTGCTCGGCTACCTGCTCGATCTCTTCACCGGCGCGCCCGTCGGTCTGTTCACCTTCATCACCGTGGCGACCTTCGTCGTGTCGCGGGCGGCCGGCGTGCGGCTCGCCGCGCAGACGCTGCTCACGAAGATCGCCCTGGCCTTCGTCTTCGGCCTCGTCGAGGGGGTGCTCATCGTGATCCTCACCGCCATCTTCGGGGGCGACGCGGCGCGCCCCCGCGCGCTCGCCTTGCTCGTCGCGCCGCACGCGGTCTCGACCGCGCTCTTCGCGCCGTTCGTCTTCCGGCTGGCCGAGCGCGTGCACCAGGCGACGATCAACGTCCCGCGGCCGGGGGAGAGCCCGCGGTGAGCCTCCTCGTCCAGCGCTCCGACGTGAGCGAGTTCCGCCGGCGCTTCCGGTGGATCGCGCTCGGCATGGTCGTCGGCTTCATGGTGCTCGTCGGGCGCCTCTTCTACCTCCAGATCCTCGAGGTCGACGAGAACAAGGCGATCGCCCGCGAGAACATCGTGCGGCGGGTGACGCTCGCGACCACGCGCGGCATCATCCGGGACAAGAACGGCAAGGTGCTCGCTGCGAGCCGGCCCGCGTACAACGTGTACGTCGTTCCGCGGCGCCTCGACATGGAGACGACCTGGCCGAAGGTCGTCGAGTACCTCGGCGTCGGCATCGAGGAGCGGGCGCGGCTCGAGGCGCTCATCACCTCGATCCGCGCCGACGACGGCCCGCGCAAGAACCAGCAGATCCTGCTGAAGGAGGACATCTCGCGCGACGCCGTGGCGACCCTGGCCACGCACGACGCCGAGCTGCCGGGGGTCGACGTGGTGCCGGTCCCGGTGCGCTACTACCCCTACGAGGAGGTCGGCTCGCACGTGCTCGGCTACATGGCCGAGGTGGACGCCGAGCGGCTCGCGTCGCTCCGGAGCGTCGGCTACATCGAGGGCGACCGCATCGGCGTCACCGGGATCGAGCGCGCCTGGGAGAGCTACCTCCGCGGCACGCGCGGCTGGGAGAAGGTGCTCGTCGACGCCAAGGGGCGGCGCCGGACGGGCGGCGACGGCATCATCGAGGAGCCGCGGCGGGTCGATCCCATCCCCGGGCGCGACCTCCGGCTGACGCTCGACGCAGACATCCAGAAGGCGATCGACAAGGCGATGCGCGGGGAGCTCGCCGGCGGCGTCGCGGTCGTCGACGTGCGCACCGGGAGGATCCTCGGGCTCTACTCGAAGCCCGGCTACAACCCGAACGCGCTCTCGGGCGGCTCGGGCAAGCAGGTCATCCGCGACGCCTTCCGGCGGCTCTACTCCGATCCGCTGAAGCCCGCCCTCGACAAGACGCTCTCCGGCGCGTACCCGCCCGGCTCTACCTTCAAGCCGTTCACCGCGCTGGCGGCGCTCGAGAAGGGGCTCATCGATCCCCGGCAGTCGACGCGGTGCCGGGGCGCGCTGACGTTCGGCAAGCGCACCTTCCGGTGCACGCACGTGCACGGGCCGGTCGCGATGCAGAAGGCGATCGCCGAGTCGTGCAACGTCTACTTCTACAAGCTCGCCGCGGAGTACGGCGTCGGCATGGACGTCATCGCCGAGATGGGCCAGCGCTACGGGCTCGGCGCGCGGACGGGGCTCGGCATCAACGCCGAGGCGGGCGGCAGGATGCCGACCCGGGCGTGGATGACGCTCCGGAACAAGGGCCAGTTCCGCCTCGGGTTCGGCCTGAACGCGGCGATCGGCCAGGGCGCGACGACGGTCACCGTGCTCCAGCTCGCGCTCGCGTACGCGGCGCTCGCGAACGGCGGCACGCTCTACCAGCCGCAGATCGTGCGCGCCGTCGAGACGAGCGCCGGCACGGTCGTGCAGGAGTTCACGCCGCGCGTGCGCCGCCAGATCGACATCCGGCCGGAGAACCTCACCCTCGTGCACCGGGCGATGGTCGCCGGCGTGAACGAGGAGGGCGGCACGGCCTTCAAGGCGCGCGTCGCCGGCGTCGAGATGGCAGGCAAGACCGGGACCGCGCAGGTCTCGCACCGGCTCACGCGCGGCGTCGAGGCCGAGCGGGTCTGGTATTTCAACCGCGAGCACGCCTGGTTCGCCGGCTACGCGCCGGCGCGCGCGCCCGAGGTGGCCGTGGTCGTTCTGGTCGAGCACGGCGGCACGGGCGGCAAGCACGCGGCGCCGGTCGCCTTCGAGGTCGTCCGCGCGTACCAGGAGCTTGCGAAGGAGCGGCGCGGCGGCCCGAACGAGGGGCCGCGCGCGGGCAAGAGCAGCGCGGGCCGCGCGCCCGCCGCGTCGGGGCGCACGCCATGATCCGGGGCGACTCTCTCTCCTCTCGCGATCGCGACCACTTCGACTGGCCGCTCTTCATCGCCGCGGTCTCCATCGCGGTGCTCGGCGTCGTCAACCTCTACAGCGCCACGAGCGTCTACTCCGGGGCGCGCGCGGAGCTCTACATCAGCCAGGTCTACTGGCTGTTCATGGGCGGCATCATCGGCGGCGTCCTGATCGCGATCGACTACCGGCACCTGGAGCGCCTCGGCTACGTGCTCTACACGTTCGGCGTCTTCTCGCTGGCGCTCGTGTTCGTGCTCGCGCGCGACGTGCGCGGCTCCGCGCGGTGGATCGAGTTCGGCGCGTTCCGCTTCCAGCCCAGCGAGTTCATGAAGGTGTTCCTGGTCATCGCGCTGGCGAAGTTCCTGCACGACGACCCGCGCAACGAGGGACGCACCCTGCGCGATCTGGCGATCCCGGCGGCGCTGACCGCGGTCCCGGCGCTGCTCGTGCTGAAGCAGCCCGATCTCGGGACGGCGCTCATCCTCGTGTTCGTCTTCCTGACGATCGCGGCGCTCACGCGCGTGCGGTGGCGGAGCGCCGCGCTGTTCGTCGTGTCCATCCTCGTGGCGCTCCCGATCGTCTGGGAGTACGTGCTGCTCGACTACCAGCGTGCCCGCGTCCTCGTGTTCCTCCACCCCGAGGAGGACCTCCTGCACCGCGGCTGGCACGCCCACCACTCGCGGGTCGCGATCGGCAACGGCGGGCTGTTCGGCAACGGGTACCTCCGGGGCACCCAGAACCAGTTCCTCTTCCTGCCGGATCAGTTCTCCGACTTCCCGTTCCCGGTCTTCGCAGAGGAGTGGGGGTTCGTCGGGGGCGTGGTGCTCGTGTGCCTCTACGCGTTCCTGGTCGTGTGGGGGATCCGCATCGCGTCGATGGCGAAGGACCGCTTCGGCGCGGTGCTCGGCGTCGGCTGCGCGGCGATCATCTTCTGGCACGCGATCATCAACATCGGCATGACCTCGGGCGTGGTGCCGGTCGTCGGCGTCGGGCTGCCCCTGTTTTCGTACGGCGGCTCGAGCGTGACCACGGTGATGGTCGCGATCGCGCTGCTCATGAGCGTGTCGATGCGCCGCTACTCCGGCGTCGCCTCGCTCGATCGGCTGTGACGGCGGCGGGGCCGCCCGCGCGCCGCTGCCGCGTCAGATCGCGCTCTCTGCGAGCCGCGCCTCGATCACGAACGCGAACGCCTTGAGCGCGTCGCGCTCGGTGACCTCGCCGCCGGCGTGCGCCCTCCGCACCGCGGCGCGGAAGCCGAGGTAGCGGCGCCCGTCCAGGCCGAGCAGCGCCGGCACCGTCGCCGGGTCGCGCGGCGCGTCGGTCGCGCCCGCGAGCTCCGCCGCCTTGGCGAGGATCCCCGAGACGAGCGCGCCGCAGCGCTCGAGCGCCACCGCGTACCGCTCGGCGGCGATGGCCGCCTCGATCTCCGCGACCGCCTCGCGCTCGGCGGTCGGCCACAGCGCGACGAACGAGAGGCCCGGCTGGGCGAGGTGCCTCGTCGCCGCGGACGGGCCGTCCGCGCGGGCCGTCGCCGGCGCCTCCGCCGACGCGGCGAGCCGCCGGGCGGCGAGCCGCAGCGACGACGGTATCCCGCGGCTCACCGGATCCCTGACGCCCGCGCTGCGCGGCGCGGCGCCGGCGCTCGGCGGGGCGGCCGCGCCGGGCGCGGCCTCGCCCTCGCTCGGGTCGCCGATCGTCGAGTTCGGGGGCATCGTCGACCACGGCCTGCTGGGCGGAGCGAGCCGCGAGATCACCGCGTCGAGCGGCGCCGACGGCGGCGGCGACGCGTCGCGCAGGGCGGTGACGAGCCCGCCCTCGATCGCGTCGAACCCGCCGAGCCCGCTCCCCATCGCGTCGGGCAGGCGGCTCTCGAAGGCGCGCAGCACCGTGGCGCTGATCTCCTCGAGCCCCTCGTAGAGCCCGAGCCCCGTCTTCGCCGAGGTGGCCAGCGAGACGGCGCGGAACGGGTTCAACATCGCGTCGAGCTCCTCCAGGGGGAGGAGGTCCGGCAGATCGCGCTTGTTGTGCTGGAAGACGAGCGGGACATGCTGCAGCTCCCGCCCCTGCTCGGCCAGGTTCTCGCGCAGGTTCTCCAGACTCTCCACGTTCGCGTCGGCGCGGACGGCCTGCGAGTCGCTGACGAACACGATGCCGTCGGCGCCCGTGAGCACCAGCTTGCGGGTCGCGTTGAAGTAGACCTGCCCGGGCACCGTGAAGAGCTGGAGCCGCACGTTCATCCCGCGCAGCTGGGGGAGCCGGACCGGCAGGAAGTCGAAGTAGAGCGTCCGGTCGACCGGGGTCGCGAGCGAGACGAGCTTGCCGCGGTACTCGGGCTTCGCCGTGGCGTGCAGGTACTCCAGGGTGGTCGTCTTGCCGCCCAGGCCGGGCCCGTAATAGACGATCTTGAAGACGAGCTCGCGCGACAGTGGGTTCACCGACGCCATGGGCGGCGGCGACGATACACGAAAAGGGGATCGAGGGCGCCGGGGCGTGCGCGGGCACGCGTCAGGGCGGCCCAGCCGGGCTCCGGCAGGCCGGCCCGGCGCGGCCCAGCGTCATCGGACCCCGACGAGCGGCTCGAGCTTGTCCTTCTGGCCCACCTGCAGCATGAGCGCGACCTGGCCCCGCTGCGCCTGGAAGTAGTCGAGCCGCAGCCGGTGCGTCCCCTCGGTGAGCCGCGCCTCGCCGTCCGTGGTCTTCGCGCTGTGGACCCCGTCGTTCGCGAGCACGCGCTTGTCGTCGATGTAGAGGATCGCGCCGTCGTCCGAGGTGAGCCGGAGCTGGTACACGCCCTCCTCGGGCGCCTTGAACTCGCCCTCGAAGCGGATCGCGAACCACTCGTTCTGCGCGAGCGCGCCCGGGAAGCCGCCGGAGAAGTCCTGCGACTTCACCTCGAACTTGTCGGTGTACAGCACCGCGAACGGCACGAGCCCGTCGAAGCTCGGGAGCTTCTGGCTGTTCTCGGGGATCACGTACGCGAGCCCCCGGAAGGCGCCGCCCTCCCCGTTGCCGAACGCGATCGGGGCGGTGATGCGCGGGGCGCCTTGCGTGGGCAGGCGCCACTTCGCGGTCTTGCGGCGCGCCGGCTCCGGATCGGGCTTGGCCGGCTTGCGCGACCGGGAGGCCGTCTTGGCGGGGGGAGGGGGGGGCGGCGGCGACGTCTCTGCCGGCTTGCTGCCGCTCTGGATGGTGACATGGCAGCCGCAGAGGAGGGACGCGGCGAGCACGCACGAGGCGATGCGCGATGAGGTTCGGACCATGACGTCTCCTGAGAGGGAACGGACGGTCCCGCCCGCCCCCACGTGAATGCGACGATGGCGCTTAGACGGTCGGGCAGGGCGCGGCAATCAGCGTCACGCCTCGTCAGGGGCGCCCGGCGCGGGCGGCCCCGCCGGCCGCGGGGCCCGGAGCGCTCCCCGCGGCGGCGCCCCCGGGCGCGTCGCGCCCCTCGCGCCCTAGCGCCTCGAGCCGCGAGAGCCCGTCGATCGACGCCGCGGCACGCCAGAGCGGCGAGCGCTGGGCGAGCCCGAGCGCGGCGACGCAGGCGAGCACGCCGGCGAGCGCGCCGACGTTCATCACGCCCTCGAGCCTCCGCCGCGCCGGGCCCGCGTAGCTCAGCCCGAGCAGCGCGCCGCTGACCAGGCCCCCGATGTGCGCCGCGTTGTTGATGCGGATGCCCGTGTTCGACGCGTTCACGACGAAGCCGAAGAGGACGATGTAGAACACGGCCTGGAGCGCGAGGTCCTTCCAGCGCGGGTCGCGGCGGCGGAGCAGCCAGCCGAGCAAGAGGCCCATCACGCCGAACACCGCGCCGCTCGCGCCCGCCGTGCACACGACCTCGGGCTGCACGAAGACGTTCCAGGCTGCGCTCGCGGCGAAGCCGACCAGGCCCGTGAGCACGTAGGCGATCGCGAACCGCGCCGAGCCGACGGCGGGCTCCGCGGCGCGGGCGAGCATGACGAGCGTCATCATGTTCATGCCGAAGTGGAGGACGCCCATGTGGACGAACACCGCGGAGAGCAGGCGGAACGGCTCGAACGGGGCGCCGGGCACGATGAGGAGCGCGCCGAAGCGGAGATAGTTCGACGCGTCCCACGCCGAGAGCAGGCCGAGATCCCGGGAATGCGCGGCGACGAGCTGCCCGACGAAGACGAACGACGTGAGCGCGCCGAGGATCTTTGTCGCCAGCAGGCTCCGCCCGTCGAGGAGCCCCCGCGCCGGCGGGGCGTGGACGGCGGGCGCGAGCAGCGGCGCGCCGCAGCGGATGCAGCGGCTGAAGTCGCTCCCGTTGAGGGCGCCGCAGCGCGCGCAGTTCAGCGAGCGCCGCCGCTCGCCGGACGGCCCCGCCGTCACAGGCCGGTCCCGACCCGCCGCCCGACCCGGAGGCGTGCGCGAGACCTGAACGTTGTATCGAGGGTCACGAGGGCTCCTTTCACGGCGGACGCTCCGCGCCAAGGCCGGCACGATCGAGCGCTCCGCGCCGAGGCCGGCACAATGTGGAGTCTTCGGGCCGTAAGGTCCACGGCTTTGGGCCGTTGTCGAGGTGTGAATGCGGCACCCCTCCCGCGCTCGGCCCCCGCCGCCGCGTGGCGCCCGCGCGGCGGCGCGGGGCGCCGGCCGGGCGGCGCGCCCGCGTTCCTCCACGGCCGGGGGGCGCGCCGCCCCGCCGCGGGCGCAAGGTGGACACCGGTGCGGACCGCGCCACGTCCGGGTATCGTCGCCGTCGTGACCGCGGCGGCAGCAGCGAGGCCCGATCTCGAGGCGGAGCGCCTGCAGTGCGAGCGCGCGGCGCAGGGCGATCGCGCCGCGCTCGGCCAGCTGCTCCGCAAGTACGGTCCCTCGCTCTACCGCGCGGTGCTCCTGCCCCGCCTCGGCTCCGACGCGGCCGCGCAAGACGCGCTGGCCGAGACGTACGCGCGCGTGGTCGAGCGGTTCTCCCAGTTCCAATGGCAGAGCTGCGGCATCTACCCTTGGCTCCGCGTGATCGCGCTGCGCATCGCGCTCGACATGCTCCGCGCGCGCCGCCGCGAGGCGCTCTTCGAGCCGGAGGATCTGCAGCGCGAGATCGACGCCGCCGAGACCGATCTCACCGCCCGCGGCGAGGTCGAGCTCTGCGAGAAGCGCGACCTCGCCGACGCGCGGGCGCGGGTCGAGGACGCGCTCGCGCGCCTCAACCCGCGCTACGCCGAGGCGATCCGGCTCCGGGTGCTCGAGGAGCGGCCCCGCGACGAGGTGGCCCTCGCGCTCGGCGTCAGCGTGGCCACGTTCGACGTCGTCCTGCACCGCGCCATGACCGCGCTGAAGAAGGTGCTCGCCGCGGGGGTTGCCGCGCCGCGCGCGGAGCTTAAGGAAGGGGCGCGATGAAGCCGCGGCGGCCCTCGGATCCGCGCCCCCCGCCGACCGGAGACGGGCCCGTGGAGCGCCGCGGCGGCCCGGATCGCGGCCGTCGGCTCGCGCTCGTCGCGCCCGGGGCGGCGCCGCGCGCGCCCGAGGCGGAGCCGCTCGCGCCCGCGTCCGAGGGCGAGCGCCGCGCCGCGCGGGAGCTCGCGGAGGCGCTCGATCGCGGCGAGGTCCCGCTCGCGGCGGCCCTCCGGGCCGCGGCCCGGCCCGGAGGGCTCGACCGGGCGGACCACGAAGCGCTGCTCGCGCGCGCGCTCGGCGACGAGGGCGCGCCGCCGACCAAGGCCGAGCTGCGCGCCGCCGAGCGCCTGCGCGAGGCGCTCGATCCCGGCGCCGCCGGCGGGGCCGGGTCCGGGCGGGGCGGCAGCTCCGGCGAGCTCGCCTCGCCCGGCGCGCGCGACGAGCTCGCGGAGCTCGCCGCCGCGCTCCGGGCCGCGTGGCGCCCGGCGCCCCTCGCGGAGCTCCGGAACCGCGCGCTCGTCGAGGGGGCCCTCCGCACCGCGCCCGCGCCGCGCGCCCGGCGCATCGCGCCGGTCACGATGGCGGCGCTCTCGACCCTCGCCGCGGCGGCGGCCGCCGCCGCGCTGATCTTCGGCCAGCTCCGGGAAGAGCGCGCCTCGGTCGCGCGCGCGCCCGGGGCGGCGGCCGCGCCGGTCGGGGCGGCCGCGCCTCGGCTCCCGCTCATCGAGGCGCGATCGACCACCGCGCTCTTCGATCCGGCCGCGCCGTTTCCGAGGGAGGGCGGCCAGACCGAGCGGATCGATCGCATCGCCGCCGCGCGCGCGTCGGATCTGCGCCAGAACCGCTATGCGGCGTGGGGAGTGCGCTGATGTGGAGCGCGCGCCTCCTCGCCGCCTTCCTGGGGCTCCTCACGGCGGCGCACCTCGGGTGCGCCCGAGACGACGAGCCGGCGCGCGCCGGCGCGGCCCCGGGCGATCCGGCGTGCGCGTGCGCCCCGGCGCAGATCGTCGATCCCACGCTCCTCGCCTTCCTGTCCAGGGCGCGCGCGGCGCACCACGCCGCCGACGTGTCGCTCGGCGCGGGCGATCCCGTCGCTGCGATCCGCGCCCTCGAGGGGCTCATCGCCGCGCCGAGGCCGCCCGGCGCGCCGCCGGAGGCCGCCGAGGTGACCGCGGACACCTACGCCCGGCTGGCGGAGCTCCGGAGCGAGGCCGGCGACTTCGACGCCGCGGCGCGCGACGTCGACGCGGGCCTCAAGCTGGCGCCGGCGCCCTCTCATTACGAGGGCCACCTCTACGAGGTCGCGGGCGTGGTCGAGGAGCGCCGCGCGAAGGCGCTCGACGAGAAGGGGGATCGCGAGGCGGCGGCGCAGGCCCGCGCGCGCGCGGTCGGCCTGCTGGAGCGGGCGATCTCGATCCAGGATCACGTTATTACCGAGGCTCTGAAGGGCGCCCAGGAAAACCCGCGCTGAAGCGCGCGACCGCCGTGGTCTCCAATTGCGACGGGCGAGCGTTCCTCGCTAGACTCGGCCGGAGGGGGCCGCTGCCCGACGCGATGACGCTCCGTGTGCCAAGGCCGAAACCCGGGTACGATGTCAAATCGCTCCCGCTGAAACCCGCGGACGCGTTCCTCCTGTCCCGGATCGACGGCGTCCTGACCGATCGGGATCTGTCCTTGATCACGGGCATGTCGCACGGCGACACCGTCGAGGCGCTGCGCCGCCTGCGCGAGTTCGGCGCGATCCTCCTGGACGGCGAGCCCTCGGGCCCGCCTCCGCAGCGGGGCGTGGCCGACGCTGCGCGGCGCGGGGTGGACACGGAGCGGCCGATGGCGTCCGGCGGCGAGCCCTTCCCGCTCGGCCGCGACGCGCTCCAGCAGGCGGAGTCCCCGCCGCTCTACGATCCTGCCGAGCTCGACGAGCCGGTCGAGCTCGCCCCGGACCGGAAGCGGCGGATCCTCGACCTCTACTACCGGCTCGAGGATCTCAGCTATTACGCGCTGCTCGGCGTCGCGGATCAGGCGGACAAGAAGCAGATCAAGAGCGCCTATTACCAGCTCGCGCCGGAGTTCCATCCGGACACCTACTTCCGCAAGCAGCTAGGCTCGTACAAGCAGAAGATCGAGGCCATCTTCACGCGCATCACGCTGGCGCACGACACGCTGACGTCGAAGCAGCGGCGCGCCGAGTACGACGCGTACCTCGAGCAGACCCACAAGAACCGGGCGATGGCGGCGCTGATCGAGCAGACGCCCCGCGACATCGCCACGATCACCACCGCCGTCGACGCCTCGGTGCGCGCCGCGTTCGCCGATCCGCGCGACGTGGTCGGGTCGCCCGGGCGTTACTCCTCCGAGCGGACCCCCGCGGAGCAGGCCCCCGCCGCGGCGTTCGCCCGGGCAGCGGCGCCGGCGCAGCCGTCCCCTGAGGCGAGCTCGCCGGACGGCGCGGGTAAGCCGGCGCGGAGCGCGGCGGCGATCGCGCCGGACCCGGGGGGCGCGCCGGCGCGGAGCGCGGCGGCGACCATGCCCGTCGCGTCCGCCCCCAGCGCGAAGGATCGGCGCGAGATGTTCGCGCGCAAGCTCACTGGAGGCCTGCGGCGCGGTCCGGCGGGCGCGCCCGCTGCGGCGTCTGCGGCGGCGGCGACGGCGCCGGCCGCGTCGGTGGCGACGGCGCCGGCCGCGTCGGTGGCGACGGCGCCGGCCGCGTCGGTGGCGACGGCGCCTGTCGCGGGGGCGGCGGTGTCGAGGCCCGCGGGCGGCGTACGCTCGCCCGAGTCGATGCGGGCGGTCGAGGTGCTCAAGGCGCGCTACGATTCCGCCCGGAACGAGGCCGTCCGCAACCAGATCGCGCGGTACTCCGAGGCGGCCCGGGGCGCGCTCGAGCGGAACGACTACGCGAGCGCGGCCAACGCGTACCGGATCGCCGCGTCGCTCGCGCCAGAGGACGCCGCGCTCCAGAAGGCGTCGGCCGACGTGCAGCGCCTCGCGGCGGTGGCGCTGGCGGACGGTTACCTCAAGCAGGCCCAGTACGAGGCACAGAACGGGCGCTGGGTCGAGGCGGCGCTGAGCTATGCGAAGGTGTGCAACGGTCGCCCCGACGACGCCAGCGCGCACGAGCGGGTCGCCTATGCGACGCTCCAGGCCGGGGAGAACACGCGTCGGGCGGTGGAGTTCGCGCGTCGGGCGGTGGAGCTCGTGCCCTCCTCGGTGGAATACCGGCTGACGCTCGCGCTCTCGTACGCGGCCGCGGGGCTCACGAAGAGCGCGAACGGCGAGTTCGACCGAGCTGCCGAGCTCGCGGGGAGCGACGCCAGGCTGCGCGGCCTCATCGCCCAGACGCGCGACCAGGCCAAGAGGCACGGGAAGCAAGTCTAGCGCCGCGGGGCGCAGCCGGGTCGGGCCGGCGGCGGCGCCTTCCGGAGCGGGCCGCGCACGATTGGCCCGCTCGGCACCGCGAAACGGTCTAGCATCGTGACCTCGGCGGCCGTTCGGGCCGAAGATCACAAGCCGAAGATCACAAGAGGAGCAGCGGCATCGATGGAGCGTGTCATCGGCATTGACCTTGGCACCACGAACTCGTGCGTTGCCATCGTCGAGGAGGGCGTCCCGACCGTCATCCCGAATCGCGGTGGGTACAAGACGACGCCGTCCATGGTCGCGATCACCGAGGCCGGCAAGCGGCTCTGCGGGCACATCGCGAAGCGGCAGGCGATCACCAACGCCGAGAACACGGTCTACGCCGCGAAGCGGCTGATCGGTCGGAAGTGGTCGTCCCCGCAGGTGAAGAACGCGATCCTGACAGCCTCGTACAAGATCGTCGAGGGCCCGCACGGCGACGTCCGCATCCAGCTGCGCGACAAGACGTACTCGGTCCCCGAGATCAGCGCGATGGTCCTCCAGGAGATGAAGCTGTTCGCCGAGGACTACCTCAACGAGCCGGTCTCGAAGGCGGTGATCACCGTCCCCGCCTACTTCAACGACAACCAGCGGCAGGCGACGAAGGACGCGGGTCAGATCGCGGGGCTCGACGTCATCCGCATCGTCAACGAGCCGACGGCGGCGGCGCTCGCGTACGGGTTCGGCAAGAACGTCGAGAAGACGATCGCCGTCTTCGACCTCGGCGGCGGCACGTTCGACATCTCCGTGCTCGAGATCGGCGCGGGCGGCGTCTTCAAGGTCATCGCCACCGCGGGCGACACGTTCCTCGGCGGCGAGGATTTCGACGCGCGGGTCATCGACTGGCTCGTGCAGGGCTTCAAGGAGCAGCACGACGTCGACCTGCGGCAGGACAGGATGGCGCTCCAGCGGCTCAAGGACGCGGCCGAGAAGGCGAAGTGCGAGCTGTCCAGCGTGCTCGAGACCGAGATCAACCTGCCGTTCATCATCTCGAGCGCGCGGAACGAGGCGCTCCACCTCCAGCGCACGCTCTCGCGGGCCATGCTCCAGGACCTGTGCGAGGACCTCGTCGAGCGGTGCATCGAGATCTGCAGCCAGACGCTCGAGGACGCGCGGCTCGATCGCGACGAGATCGAGGACGTCGTGCTCGTCGGCGGCATGACGCGCATGCCGCGGGTGCAGGAGGCCGTGCGCGACTTCTTCGAGCGCGAGCCGTGCAAGGGGGTGCACCCCGACGAGGTGGTCGCGCTCGGCGCGGCGGTGCAGGGCGCCGCCCTCGTGGACGAGACGAAGCAGATGATCCTGCTCGACGTCACGCCGCACGCGCTCGGCATCATGACCTTCGGGTCGAACTTCGAGGAGCTCATCCCCCAGAACACGACCGTCCCCACGAGCCGGTCGAAGATCTTCACGACGAGCCGCGACAACCAGACCGCGGTGAAGATCCTGGTCATGCAGGGCGAGCACCAGAAGGCGACGGACAACGAGCTGCTCGGCGAGTTCATCCTCACGGGCCTGCGCCGCGCCCCGAAGGGCCAGGTCGAGATCGAGGTGACGTTCGAGATCAACAGCGACGGCATCGTCTCCGTGAGCGCGAAGGATCTCGAGACCGGCCAGCAGCAGTCGATCCAGGTCACCGCGTCGAGCGGCCTCACGAAGGAGGAGGTCGGCGAGATGATGGAGGCCGCGAAGGAGTACCTCGTCGATCGCCGCGCGAGCGACCAGTTCGAGGGCGTCCGGCAGGAGGCCGAGAAGCTCATCGCCGAGATCGAGCGGATGTTCCCGCAGGTCGAGCAGATCGTGGCGTCCAGCGATTTCGGCCGCGACGCCATCGGCAAGGCGCGCGGGATCGTCGACCGCTCGCGCCAGGCCATCGGCCGGCGCGACGCGGCCGCGGTCAAGGAGCAGATGGAGGCGCTCTCGCGCACCCACCGGATGTTCAAGGGTGTCGTAGCCAGGCCACAGGGGTGAACGGTGGCCGCGATGAGGGAAGACGATGCGGTCGGTGCCGCCTGACTCCAAGACCCTGGACTCCTCCTGGGGGCACGATGAGGTGGACGAGCTCGAGGACACCCAGCCGGTCGCCTCGGAGGAGATCCTCGCGCTCACCGCGCTCGCGCGCGGGGAGCCGGGCTCGTCCCGGCTGGGGGCGACCCCGCCCTCCGGCTCGCCCCTGCCGCCGGACTCCGAGGGCAAGATCACCCTTCCGCCGCCGATCCCGGTCAGCGAGTACGTGGCAAAGATGATGACCCGCCGCTCTCATTCGAGCTCCGAGATCACCGCGCAGCGGCCGCGCCCGCCCGAGCCCCCGCCGGAGGAGTACCCGCCGGTGCCGCCGCGCAGGACGATCCCCTGGGAGCCGCCGCCCGGCAGCAGCTTCTCGAGCAGGCACGGCGCGCCCGGCCTGGAGGCCGGGCGGCTCGGGCTGGAGTGCGACGAGCCCGGGGTCCCGTCGCGGCCCGGCGGCCGGATGGGCTTCGGGTCGCTCGAGGGCGACCACGAGTTCGGGCGGGACCTCGACGACGATCTCCTGCGCGAGCCGAGCCAGCCGTACCCGCACAGCTTCGGCGAGATCGACGTCTTCGGCGGCCCTCCGGTCGACGCGCGCGACGTCCACCTCCCATCGAGCGCGCGGGGCCGCGGGTACGGCTCGGACGAGGGCGGCCCGCTGGGCATCGATTTCCGGCTCGATCTCGGCTTCGAGGAGCCGATCCCCGCCGCGGACGAGCAGCCGGTCACGCCGCCGCCCGGCACGCTCCGCTACGGCCTGATCGTGGAGGACGACGAGCCCGCCTTCCGCGGCGGGACGGGCGCGCTCGCCGGCTCCACCTCGTACCGGGTCTCCGGCGACGCGCAGGGCGGGGCGCGCCCGCCGCGCCGGACCGAGACGGATCGCGCGCCGGCGGTGATCGCGCGGGTGGACAAGGGGGTTCATTCCCGGACGACCGAGCCCCAGATGAGCGCGCCGGGGCCGCGGGAGCAGATGCAGCACCGCTTCGATCAGGGCGACTTCGGCGGCGCGCTCGTCCTCGCGGAGGGGCTGCTAGAGGAGAACCCGAAGGACTGGATGGCGCGGCAGTACGCCGACAGCTGCGTCGAGATGCTGCGCCAGATGTACCAGTCGCGCCTCGGCGACGGCTCGCGCGTGCTCCGCCTCGCGGTGCCGCCGGACCAGCTCCGCTCGCTGAACCTCGATCACCGCGCGGGCTTCTTGCTGTCGTGCATCGACGGGTACAGCTCGATCGACGAGATCCTCGACGTGTCGGGCATGCAGACGCTCGAGGCCTTGCGGCTCCTGTACGAGCTCGTGCAGGAGGGGATCGTCTGCGGCGTGTAGGCGCCGGCGTCGCCTGAGGTCCCTGTCTCGCCTCGAACCGCGCCGAGCGGGCCGCCGCGTCCGCCGACGCGCCTTTCCGCGATGACGCTGGCTCGCTAGGGTGCACCGGTGCGCACGGCTCTCCAGGCCGCTGTCGGTCTCCTCCTCGCGCTGCTCGCGGGCCGCGCGGGCGCGCCCCTCCTCGCCGCGATCGCGCTCGACGCTCCGGCGCAGCCGCCGACCGCCGCCGGCGCAGGCACCGCCGGCGCCGCGGGCGCCCTCGTCGCCGGCCACGCCGGCGCCGCGGACGCCGCCCGCGCGACGCCGCCGCCGGTGCCGGCGCCTCCCGCCGACGCCGAGCTCGCGCCGCGCGCCGATCCGATCGCGAGCTACACGCTGCGCGCGACCCTCGATCCGGCGCAGCACACGATGCGCGGCGAGGGCACGCTGGTCTGGCGGAACGCGTCGCGCGAGCCGCAGCGCGAGCTGTTCGTCCACCTCTACCTGAACGGCTTCAAGGACCAGCGCACCGTGTTCCTGAGGTCGGCCATCGGGGGCTTTCGAGGCAACGAGATCCTCAGCGATTACGGGCATATCCAGGTGACACGGTTCGCGGTCCGCGAGATGGACGGCGCGGACGTCTGGCCCCAGGGGAAACCCACGACGCCCGGCGATCCCGACGACGAGACCGACATCCGCGTCGAGCTGCCGCGGCCCGTCGCTCCGGGCGATGCGATCACGATCGATCTCGCCTGGGACGCGCGCCTGCCGTCGCTCGCGCTCAGGACGGGCCACTACGGGAGCTTTCACATGGTGGGGCAGTGGTTCCCGAAGATCGCGCGCCTCGAGCCCGACGGGACCTGGGCGCACTTCGCCTTCCACCGGCTCTCGGAGTTCTACGCCGACTTCGGGGCCTACGATGTGACCGTCGACGTCCCGGAGGGGTTCACGGTCGGCGCCACCGGCCGGCTCGTCGAGGAGCAGCGGCGGGACGGCCGCGCGATCCGGAGGTTCGTGCAGGAGGACGTACACGACTTCGCC
The DNA here is from genome assembly GCF_028553905.1 of Sorangium sp. So ce836. Classification (NCBI taxonomy): domain Bacteria; kingdom Pseudomonadati; phylum Myxococcota; order Polyangiales; family Polyangiaceae; genus Sorangium; species Sorangium sp. So ce836. The sequence goes on from NZ_CP102233.1 coordinate 4,086,948, forward strand.
TTCGCCGCGTGGGACCGCTTCCGCGAGGTGCGCGCGACGACCGACGAGGGCGTCGCCATCCGGTGCCTCTTCCCCGAGGGGAGCGAGCGCGAGGCGGCGCTCGAGATCGACCTGGCCCGGTTCGGCCTCGCGCACCTCGGCGCGGCGTTCGGCCGCTACCCGTACGGCACGCTCACGATCGTGCACCCGCCGGAGGGCGCCGAAGAGGCCGGCGGGATGGAGTACCCGACGCTCATCACGACCGGCGGCAGCTGGCTCTGGCCCGCGGCGGGCGTGCGCTTCGTCGAGGCGGTCACGATCCACGAGCTCGCGCACCAGTGGTTCTACGGCCTCGTCGCCACGGACGAGCACCGCTCCCCGTTCCTCGACGAAGGCCTCACCACCTACGCCGAGATCGACGCGCTCCGCGCGCGCTACGGCGACGGGTCGGCGGCGCGGCTGCCGGGGCTCGAGATCGACCTCCGGACGCAGTACCGCGCCGACGCGCTCGCGTCGGGCCAGAGCGGCGCCGTCGCGCAGCCGGCGACGAGCTTCGTCGACGGGGCGGACTACGCCGGGCTCGTGTACGGGAGGCCCGCGATCCTCCTCGCGACCCTCGCCGGCGTGTACGGCGAGGACCTCGTTCGACGGGCCGTGGGCCGCTACGCGCGCGAGAACCGGTTCGGTCACCCCGGCCCCGAGGCGCTGCTCGACGCCGTGCGGCGGGAGGTGGGCGACCCGGCGGCCGAGGCGCTCCGCGCCGGGCTCTTCGACCGCGCGTGGGTCGACTACGCGGTCGCGACGTTCCACTCGTGGCCCGCCGACGCCGCGGAGCCCGCTCCGGGCGAGGGCGGCCACGAGAGAGCGGCCTACCGCGGCCACGCCGTGGTGCGGCGCCGCGGCCCGCTCGCGCTCCCCGTCGACGTCGCCCTTCACGGCGCGGACGGCGTCGTGCAGCGGGTCCCCTGGCCGGCGCACGAGAGCGCCGCCAGGATCCCCTACGCCGGCGCCTCGCCGCTCGTCGCCGTGGTGATCGACCCCGATCGTCGGGTGCTGCTCGACGAGGACCTCGCGAACAACGCGCTCCGGGTGGACCCGGACCTCCTCGCGCCCAGCGTGCTCGCGCGCGCGAGCTTCGCCGTGGGGATCGCGCTCACGCTCCTCGGGCCATGAGCGAGCCGGCGGAGGAGGGAGCGACGGTTCCGGGCGGGGCGGCGGCCGCAGGCGCCGATCCGCCGCCCGCCCGGCCCGCCGCGCGGCGCCCCGCCGCGCACGAGCGGCTCGGCGCGGTCGGGCTCTACTTCGGCTACCGGGCGCTGGCCTCGCTGGTCGTCGCCGCGCCGCTGTCCGTCTTCGCGGCCCAGGTGGTCGGCGACCACCCGCGCGGCGACGCGATCCTGTTCGATCCCGGCGGGCTCATGCTCAGCGAGCTCGCGCGCCTCGGGGCGCGCGCCGCCGGGGCCTTCGCCGCGCAGCTCGGCGGGGGCGCCCTGCTCGCCGCCGCGCTCGGGCTGGTCCCGCTCGCGCTGCTCCTGGCCGCGCTCAGCCAGCCGGGGCCGCTCTCCGCGCAGGCCGTGGGCGGCCGCGCCGCGCGCGCCCTCGGGCCGCTCGCGCTGCTCTGGGGCGTCGCGCTCGCGGCGCAGGTCACGGCCGCCGCGCTCGTCCTGCTCCCCGGGACGAAGCTCTGCGCCGCGCTCTTCTCCGTGCCGCGCAGCCGCGACCTCGCGGCGGGGGCCGTCGCCGCGGTCGCGCTGGCGCACGTCGCGGCGATCGGCCTGCTCCACGACCTCGCGCGGGCCGCCCTCGTCGCCGAGCAGCGGGGGTTCTACACCGCCGTCGCCCGGGGCCTCGACGCGCTGCGCGCCGCGCCGCTCGCGGCCGCCTGGGCCTGCGCGTCCCGGGGCGCGCTCGCCGTCGTGGCGCTCGCCGGCGGGGCGTGGGGCGTGCACCTCGCCGGCGCCGGCACCGGCCCGCGCGTCGCCGCCGCGTTCGCCGCGCAGCTCGCGGCGCTCGCGGCCGCCGCGTATCTGCGCGCCTCCTGGCTCGCGGCCGCCCTCCGCCTGGTCGATCGCTCCGCGCCCGCGCAGGAGCTCGCGCCGAGCTCGGCGGCGGAAGCGGAAGACCCCGAGGGGTGAGCGCGCCGCGCGCCGCGCGCCGCGCGCCGCACCGGCAGCTTGCCGGCGCTCCCTCGGCCTCCGACGAAGGGCACGAGCAGGACGGGCCAAAGAATTCCTTGACATACGCCCACATCCGCGTAACGTAGCCCGCCCGTGACCGACGCCCCGGCGCAAGCGCGGGGCCCGCAGCAAGCCCAGGTAGCTCAGTTGGTAGAGCAGAGGATTGAAAATCCTCGTGTGGGCGGTTCGATTCCGTCCCTGGGCACTACCCTTTCTTTCTTGTCTCGGCGAGCAGGCGCTCGCTGCCCCTTCGTCGCACCCCTGTGTGCGCCTCTGCGCCGTCCGGCGTTGATGTTGCCGTGGACACCTGGACGACTCGGCCTTTGGTTCAGGGAGCCAGGCGGTCTCAACGGTTGGCGCGCCGCGCATCCGCCGCGCGAGGCCCGGCGGACGGTTCAGGAGTGCTTTCGCGGGTTTGGCCACATCAGGTGACAGTGGAACTTGGTTCCTGTGCGGTAGCGATCCTGGTAAGGTGACGGGGGGACCACTCGTTGCAACCTGAACACTCCGGAGGCGCCCTAGGGAACGGCGCCTCCTCATGGAGGCTCCCTCATGGCCGATCGTCGTGTCGACTCCTCGCGAAAGAGCTCTCCGGAAACGGCCTCCGCTTCCGACTCGGCGCCGCGGAGCCGGCCGTCCGCGCCAAGTAGCGAACCCAGCGCGACCGCTCGAAAGAAGAAGATCCTCGTCGTCGACGACTCGCTGACCTCGCTGCTGTCACAGCAGCTGACGCTCGGTGAGGACGACTACGACATCGTCATTGCGCGCAACGGCAAGGAGGCCATCGCGAAGGCCGTGTCGGAGCGCCCCGACCTCATCCTGATGGACGTCGTCATGCCTGCGATGGACGGCTTTCAGGCCTGCAGGTGGCTTCGCGCGTTCGACGCGACCAAGACCGTGCCGATCATCATGATGACGACGAGGAGCGATCAGACGAGCATCAAGATCGGCTTCGCCAACGGATGCACCGACTACCTCATCAAGCCTTTTGACAGCGATACGCTGCTCATGAAGGTCCGCACCCACCTCGGCGAATAGCCCCTCTCGCGTCCCCGGCGCGCGGCCGGGCGCTCCGGCGTTCCCTCTCTCCGAGAGGACCTCCACAGCACACCTCTTGCCCGCTGGGGCTCTACAGGCAGCGTCGCAGTCGACGCGAGGGCGCATCGACGGATGCCGAGCGACGCGCACGGCTCAGCCGGCAGGGGCGCGCCCGGCAGGACGGTCCACCGCCGGCGAGGGGGGCGCGTCGTGGTGGGCTGAAGGGGCTACGCGGGCCGCGCATGGCACGCGTAGCCCGTGCTCGATCACTCGAACTGAGCGTAAACCGCGAGGGATACGAGCGGTCCGGCGCACCGACCGAGGTTCTCCAGCGGCCGGTTGCATCCGGAGATATCGACGTCACGTCCGTCGCACACGAACTCGTCGTCGATGCAGGAGATCGCCTCGTCGAACTGGTCCTCGCAGCCTTCGTACTCGGAAGTCCGCTCGGCGTCCTCGAGGGCGTCGATACACTCCACCTCGTCTCTCTCGCTGCACGATCCGGTGCAATCGCACTTGTCTTCGCACAGACCCGAGGGAGAGGCCCCACAGCCCGCGAGCATGGCGAGCGCGAGGGCGACCGTGAACGAGAGGGCGAGCTTCAAGGGCGGTTTCCTCCAACCTGGCCGCGCGGCGCGCGAGCTACGATGACGCCGCCCCTCTTATCGCGTTCGCGGAGGAGGTACAAGCCGGACGTGGGTTGCGCGCGGGCGCGCCAGGGGCCGGCGCGCCCGCATGAGCATGTCAGTTCCGCGGGGCACCTTCGGCCTGCGCCGGCCAGAGACGGCGGAAACCGACGCCGACGATGACCCCGTCGTCGCGCTGCACCAGCCCGCCGAAGCGGCATTTCTCGACAAGTATGCCTTCGGCCAGATCGCCGCCGTCCTGAAACCGGATGTGTTGACCCTCGCTCAGGGCTGCAAAGACGCGCGCGTCCGCGGCGACGGCGACGAGCGACTCCGGGGAAGGGACGCGCAACGGCGCGAGGTCCGAAGGACGGGCCCGGCGAACCAGCCCCCGGTGGGCCGCGGAACGCCCAGGAACGGTGCGCTTTCTTGTGTCCTGGACGGAAACTATTGCCTCGGCAGCGTCGATCCACACATCGACCACGGCGCCGCGCCGGAAGAGGACCACCCCGGGCAGCGCCTTGCCCGCGGCGGTGGTCAGCAGGACCAGCTCGCCCACGCCGGGCTCGCTCGACGCGCGCCCGCCGAGGCGCTCGCGCACCGCGTCGACCGTGGGCTTCGCGGCGGCGGACGCGGCGCGATCGGGGCGGCCCAGGGAAATCACCGGGAGCGACAGCTTGCGCGTCATCGGACGCCGCCATTCTACGCGAACCGACGCGCGCTCGCCCGGTCGTGGGTCTGGAATCCGCGCCTGACGACGCCGCCCGCACGGGGCAGCGCCCGCGCCGGACGGCTAAAGGCCGATGGCGCCGCGGTACATCCAGCCAGTCTTGCCCCGGTGCTCGACCTTGTACCAGTCGTTCTGCCGGCCAATGAGCTTGACGCGCGTGCCGCGCACGAGGCGCATGACCACATCGCCCTCCTTGGGCGCCCCGCGGACGAGCGCGGTATCCCAGCTCACCGTGGCCAGGCCGCTCACGGCGGTCTCGCTCGTGGTCGTGCCGGCGGCCCGCTCCTGCTCCTCGCCGCCGGCTTCCGTCTTCGCGGCCTCCGCGGCCGCGCCGGGGGGGTGGAACGTGGCGGTGTACACGAGGGAGTAGCGGCGGTACTTGTGCGGGACCTCCTCGAGCGAGACGTTCGAGAACTCGCGCGCGGCGCACTGGAGAATGCCGCTGACCGTCGAGGCGGACAGGCTCGTCTTCTTCCCCTTGACGACCTGGACCTCTTTTTTCTCGAAGTTCAGCTCGAAGCCGATCGGGAGCTTGCCGTCGGCGCCGAGCGCCGCCGGACACTGGGCCAGCTCCTTCAGCCGGGGCAGCGCGATCGGGTCGAACTGGAGCTCTCCGCAGTCCTCGATCTTCTTGTTCTTCTTGTCGGAGCAGCGCGTGATCCTGCCGGGGCCGACCACGACCTGCTGCTGGTTCTGCGCGGGCTCCGGCGGCTTGGCCTCGGGCTCCGCGGTCCCGGGCGCGGCCGCCGCGGGAGGGGGCGCGGCCGCCGCGGCCGCCGTCTCGGCGGTCGGCTTGAGGTCGCCGGGGACGCTCGGGCCGATGCGGACCCCGGCGAGCTTGGGCCAGGCGACGCCCACGACGAACCCCACGAGCGCGATCACCCCGACCCGCGACCAGACCGGCTGCTCGTCGCCGGGACGGGGGATGTCGACCGTCAGCGGGCGCTGCCGCTTCGCCATGTCCGCCTTCGCCATGTCCACCACGTCGCCTAGCACAGCTGGGTCGCCAGAACGAAATAGTACGAAACAGTCCGCTCCGCCGAGCAGGGCCGCTCAGTCCGCGCCCGCGACGCCCGCCGCCTCGAGCAGCGGCCTCACCCGGGACCGCGCGATGGCGTAGACCGCGCTCACGCCGTCGCGGCGGGCATAGAAGACGTTCGTGCCGCGGAAAGCGTCGCCCGCGCCGATCGCGATCGTGAACGACCCCTCGGACGAGCGCGGCGCGCCCGCGCCGCCTGCGCCCGCCGGCGCGGGCTGCGGCCGGGCCAGCTCGATGGCGACCCGGAGCCGCGGCGGGTCGAGGCCGTGGTGCCGCTCCGGCGAGCCCAGGGCCACGGCGCCCTCGGCGCGCAGATCGGCGAGCGCGTCCCGGACGCGCGCGGCGGTCGCGGTGGCGCTCGCCGGATCGGCCGCCCCCGCGACGGTGAAGCCGTGCGGAGAGCCCTCGAGCACGACCGGCTTGCCGTCCCGCGGGGTCAGCGTCACCCGCGCGACATCCTCGGGCGCGACGAGGAAGACGTCGCGGCGGAGCAGCAGGCGCCCGGCCGCGGCCTCGAGCGACGGCGGCGCGACGAACACGGCGGCGCCGCCGCCGGCGCGCGCGAACGAGCCCGCCCCGGCGTGCGCGCCGAGCTCCACCCGCGCGGCGCGCGACGCCGCGCCGCCGTCCTCCGGCGCCGCGGTGAGCTCGGCCTCGATCACGAGCCGGGGCGCGGCGAGCCCGTAGCCCTGGGCGGCGTCCGAGGCGACCCAGCGCTCGGCCTTGAGGCCGGCGAGCTGCGCGGCGAGCTCGTCCGCGAGCCCGCCGTCGGCGGCCAGGCCCGCGCCGGTCGGGTCGACGAGCTGCCACTCGCCCTCGCCCGTCCGGCGGAGCCGCTGGACCAGGCCGGCGCGCTCGATCCGCAACGCGCTGACCTGATCCGGCGCGAAATCGAACACCTCCATCGAGCGCAGCGAGACCGCGGAGGGGAGGAGCGCGCCGGCGGCCGCGGCCGGGAGCTCGGCGATCGCGCCGTCCTCGAGCCGCCGGACGCGCACCACGCCGGCCTGCTCGGCGCCGATCTCGAGCGTCTCGATCCGCTCCTGCGGCTCGCCCTCGCCGGCCGCCGCGGGCGTCGACACGACGCGGAGGGTGGCCCGCGGCGGCTCAAGGCCGAGCGCCTTCGGGTCGCCCGCCGCGGGGAGGAGGCGCGCCGCGCGCACGTCGAGGATCGCCTGCACGACGGCGCGGCCCGTCTCGGTCGGGACGGGGCGGTCCTCGGGGGCGCGCAGGTGCCACTCGCTGCCGGCGCGCGCGAGCTCCAGCGAGGGCGCGCCGGGCTCGCCGGCCGAGAGCTTCACCTCGGCGACCTCGTCGAGCGGCGCGGCGACGAGGGCGAGGTCGACGAAGCGCGACGCCTCCTCGGTGAGCGGATCGAGCGCGCTCGCGGGCACGCACGCGGCCGCGCGCGTGGGCTCGCGCCGCACCGCGACGACGTGGTCGGGCCTGTCGGGGCAGGCGCCGCCGACGTCGATCACGCCGGGCTTCGCCGAGGGATCGCTCGGCAGGAGCGTCAGCGTGACCCGGGGGCCGCCGGAGGCCGCGGCCTGCTCGGCCTCCTCGTCGGAGAGGAACGCCTCGGCCTGCATGCGGCCGAGCGCCGAGAGCACGAGCTCGAGCGCCGGCGCGCTGACCCGGACGCCGCTGCCCTCGGGCGAGCCCTCGGCGAAGCGGAAGCCGGCGCCGCGGCCGCCGCCCCACGGGGCGCGCGAGAACCGCCGCGAGCCGCCCGCGCCCTCGAGCGTGAGCCCCGAGAGCTCCGACGGGAGGTAGGGGACGAAGCTCCGGGTGCGAAAGCGATCCGGCGGCACGTCGAGGGCGGCGGCGAGCTGCTTCGTGATGACGAAGACGCCGCGGCCGGCGACCTCGGCGTAGACCGCGCCGGGCGGCGTCGGGGCGCCGCCGCCGAGCAGGAGCCGCTCGCGGCGCGGGCCCATCGCGAGCGCGATCGTGAGCCGGGGCGCGGTGAGGCCGAGGGCGGCGCGGTCGCTCGCCTCCGCGGAGACGCGGCGCTCCGCCGTCGCGAACTCGAGCGTGCCGAGGAGCCGATCGACCGTGGGCTCGTCGGCGGGGTAGCGCTGGCCGTCGATCTCGACGCGCCACGGGCGCTGGCCGGCGTCGTCAACGTCGCCGCGGGTGAGCCGCGCGGTCTGCTGCGCGGCGGGCGGCGCGCCGGGCGGCGCCACCGTCACGGTGAGCTCGGTGATCTCGTCGGGGCGCCACGCCTCGAACAGGTGCTTCTTGCGGCGCTCGGCCTCGTCGGTCGACACCGCGCCCCGGTCGAGCACGAAGAGCGCGACGGCCGCCGCGGCGGCGAGCGCGACGAGGATCAGCGTCGTCGCGTGCCGGCGGAGGCGCCGCATCACGGCGCCCCTTCGCGCTCGGCCCCGCCCGGCGCGCCGCGCCCGGCCGGCGAGCCGGGGCCGCGCTTGTCGTCGGGGCCGCCGGGGCGGCGCTCGGAGCCGCGCCGCGAGAGGTGCACGGCGAGGCCCAGGAGGGCCGCGGCGAGCGGCATGTAGACGACGACGTAGCGGAAGACGCCGGCGAGCGCGTCCTCGCTGAGCCGGAGGCCCGCGGTGACCGCGGGCTTGTCGGGGATGTCGAGCATGGGCGGGCTCGCGGCGAGCCAGGAGAGCGCGCTCTCGACGAACACGGCCGTCCCGCGGAGCTCGGGGCTCTGCCAGTTCGCGCTGTAGAGCGCGCTGGGCGAGCTGACCACCACGACGCGCGGCCCGTGCGCGGCGCTGGACCCCGCGGGCTTCGGCAGCTCCGCGGCGTAGGCGACCGTGAGCGGCCCCGGGTGATCGCCGTCGCGCGGCTTCGGCTCGGACGGGTCGCGGGCCCAGCCGAAGAAGTCGACCATGCCGAAGGCCTTGTCGCTCGTGACGAGCAGCGGCGCCGGCGCCACGGGCCCGCTCGCCGCGGGCCCGAGCGAGCTGGCCACCGTGAGCACCGGGCCGAGCCCCTGGTCGGCTGCCTTGACGAGCCCCTCGGTGATCGGGTGCGGCCTCACGACGGGCGAGAAGGTCTCGCCGAAGCCCTGCGTCGAGCGGAGCTTCGGGTCGAGCTCGAACACGAAGTCGGACCGGAGCTCGACGCCCGCCACGGCGAGCAGGCCCGCGAGCCGGAGGTCCACGTACCGCTGCTCGCTCTCGTCCGGCACCGGGCCGATCGCGAGCAGCGCGCTGCCGCCCTTCTCGATGAACGCGCGGTAGCGGGCCACGTCGCCGGGGGGCACCGGCTGGCTCGGCCCGGCGAGGACGAGCACGCGGCAGCGGCCGAGATCGGCCTCGGGCGCCGGCTCCTCCGGCGCGGCGCCGGGCTCGTCGCCGTGGTCGTGGTCGCCGTGGTCGTGGCCGCCGCGGCCGCCGCCGAGCTCCACGACCTCGTAGTTGTTCTTGTTGAGCCGGTCCTTGAGCGCCGCGAGCCCGTCGGCGCCGCCGACGTCGATCGACTTCTCGCCGTGGCCGCTCGCGAAGCAGACCCTCGGCCGGTCGCTGCGGAGGACGCTCCGGATCGCGCCGGTCAGCGCCTGCTCGAGCCGCGGGCGGGCCCGCAGGTCGTCCTCGTCCTCGACCTCGACGAGGTCGCTCGCGCTGAGGAAATGGGGCCGGTCCCCGCGCGCGACGATGATCGCCGCGTCCGTGACGATCCGCCCGTCCTCGGTCTTGCCCGCGACCACCCCGTAGCGCTGCTGCACGGCGAGGAACTCCGCCGGGCGCCGGTCGGGGTCGGTCACCGCGACCTCGAGCCGCGTCGTCTCGGCCCGGTACGCGTCGAGCAGGTGCCGCACCGAGAGCGTCAGGGGGTCGGCCTCGGAGAGCAGGACGTAGACGCGGATCGGCTCCTCGAGCGCGCGCAGCGTCGAGACGGTCGCGTCGCTCAGCGTGTACAGGCCGCCCTGCGTCCAGTCCCAGCGCTTGTAGTGGCGGGCGACGAGCAGGTTGACGAGCACCGCGAGCACCATCGCCGCGATGATCCCGACGCTCGTCGAGAGCTTCTCGCCGAGCGAGGTGCCCGGAGGGACCCGCGGAGGCGGGCTCTCATCGTGCGCAGACGGAGGATCGGGCCGCTCGTCGCCCATCAGCCCCACCTCCACGCGTCCACCGCGCGCACGGTCACGAACAGCGGCAGCGCGACCACCGTCGCGTCGAACACGAGCCGGCGCAGGTCGACGATCCCGCGGGAGAAATCGTTCATCTGCGTCCAGACCGAGACGTAGGAGCAGAGGTCGTGCGCCGGGCCGTCCGGGAAGATGAACTCCCCGATGCCGAGGATGAACAGGCCCATCACCGCCATCGTGCTGAGCACCGCGGCCATGAGCTGGCTCTTCGTGAGCGCGCTCGTCATCGTCCCGATCGCGAGGTAGCCGGCGCCGACCGCGACGACGGCGAGGTAGCTCGACCCCACCACCCGCCAGTCGAGCTCGCCCGTCCTGGCGATGAGCACCACGTAGAGCAGCGTCGGCGCCCACATCGCGACGTACGTCACGAGCGCCGCGGCGTACTTCGCCAGCACGACGCCCGCGGAGCCCACCGGCGCCGTGAGGAGCGCCTCGATCGTGCCGCTCCGGCGCTCCTCCGCGAAGAGGCGCATCGTGAGCAGCGGGCACACGAAGAGCAGCGGCAGGTAGATCAGGATCGTCTGGCCGAAGAAGACCTGCACGGGCCCCGTGTCGGCGGAGAGCTCTGCCTCGCCAGCGAACTGGGTCGCGATCAGGAAGAAGTGCACGCCCTGCACGAGCAGGAACGTGGTGATCAGCACCCACGCGAGCGGCGTCACGAAGAGCGAGAAGAGCTCCCGCTTGAAGATCGGCCAGAAGCCCCTCACCGCCGCTCCTTCGCCGCGCCGCCCGCGCCGCGCCGAGCGGCGCTCGCCTTTTTCCGGGCCGCTCGTCCGGCGCGCGCGTCGGCGTCGCCCGCCGCGGCCGCGCCCGGCTCGCCGGCGCCGCCCTGCGCGTCGCCTTGGGCGGTCAGCTCGGAGAAGACCTGCTCCAGGGATGGAGCGCGGGGGACGAGCTCGCGCACGCCGAGGCCCGCGCCGACGAGCGCGCTCACGAGGCGCTCGGTCGCCTCGCCCGGGTCGGCGCCGGCGTCGAACTCGACCGTGAGCCGCGCCGCGTCGCCGGCCGCCTCCGCCTCGGCCGAGCGCACCCCCGCCGCGCCGCGCGCCGCCGCGAGCGCCGCGTCCGCCGCGCCGCGCACCGCGACGCGCACGCCGGACGCGCGGCGCATCGCGCGGATCTCGTCGATCGAGCCCTCCGCGACCAGCCTGCCGCGGGCGATCACGACCGCGCGCGTGCACGTCGCCTCGACCTCGGAGAGGATGTGCGTCGAGAGGAGCACCGTGCGGTCGCGGCCGAGCCTCCGGACGAGCGCGCGCACCTCGCGGATCTGGTTGGGATCGAGGCCCGCCGTCGGCTCGTCCAGGATGAGCAGCGGCGGATCGCTGACGAGCGCGTCCGCGAGGCCGACGCGCTGGCGGTAGCCCTTCGAGAGGTGGCCGATCATGACGCTCGCGACGTCCTCGACGCGCGCGTCGCGCAGGGCGCGCGCGACCGCCTCGCGGCGCGCGCGCCGCGGCACGAGCTTCAGCTCGGCGCGGAACGCGAGGTACTCCGCGACGCGCATCTCCGGGTAGAGCGGCGACGTCTCGGGCATGTACCCGAGCGACGCCCGCGCGCGCATCGGCTCCTCGGCGATGTCGTGGCCGGCGACCCGCACCCGGCCGGAGGTCGCGCCCAGGAACCCCGCGAGGATGCGGAGGGTCGTGCTCTTGCCCGCCCCGTTCGGCCCGAGGAACCCGACGATCTCGCCCTGGCTCACCCGGAAGGAGAGGTCGCTCACCGCGAGGTGGGCGCCGTAGGACTTGGAGAGGTGCTCGACCTCGATCATCGGGACATCGGAGCGCAGGGGGTCAGGGCGGCCGGCGCGGCCCGCGCGGGCAGGCCGGGCGATCGCGCGGAACGCTTAGCGCACCGGGCGGGGCAGGGGAAGCGCGCGCCGGCTCCGGCGCGCCGCCGGCGGCGCGGGACGCCGGCGAGTAGCCAGAGCGGCGCGTCTCTGGTAACCCTCCGCCGTCGCGCCCGGCGGCCCGGGCGCTCACGCCATGGGCCCCTCTGCAAGGCGACGCACCCGGTGCGCCGAGCGCCGCGGCCCCCTCACACCCACCGCTTCACGATGGATCAGACGCTCCTCCGGTCGTATTTCTCGACCATCTACGAGTTCCCCACGGCGGCGGGGACGCTGCGCGTCTCGCTGGACGGCGAGATCGTCCAGGATCAGGCCGGGCTCCCCGACCTCCTGACCCGCAAGTTCGCCGTGCTCACCGCCTACAACCCGCGCTCGATGTTGATCCCCCGCCGGGTCAACGATCAGCGCCACCACGTCCTCCGCGATCTCTTGATCCTCGGGTGCTACCGGGTCGAGCCGTGCGTCGGCTCCGAGGCGGAGCCGGAGGGCATCTGGCGCGAGCCGGCCTGGCTCGTCCACGGCATGGACCGGGACGAGGCGATCGCCTTCGGCCGCGTCTTCCGGCAGAACACGATCGTGTTCGCGCAAGGCGGCCGGCCGGAGCTCATCATCACGGATCCCACAGCCGACGACATCGGCCGAACTTTCCAGGGCAACTGGCGGGTTCGAGCATGACCCGCGCGGCGCCCGCGGACGCGGGACGCCGATTCCATGTTGAAACATACCCGCAAAATGTGGGTTCATGCCGTGGCGTTTAGGGATGGGCGGACCGGCCTCGCTCACCACATGAGGAGACACAGCAGAATGCGCACCCAGGTCACCCTCGCGGCGCTCGTCGCCGCGCTCGGGCTCGTCGCCGGCGCTGGCGGCTGCGGCCAGAACAAGGTCTCGGAGTGCAACGCGCTCATCGAGGTCATCAACAAGGGCGTCCAGAGCATCGAGAAGGGCACCAAGACCGGCGCCGATCAGGGCGGGTCGAGCGAGCTGAAGGCGATGGCCGACGCGATGGACAAGGTGGCGGCCGACGCGGCGCAGGTGAAGCTGACCACCCCGGAGCTGCAGAAGTTCTCGGGCGAGTACCAGGCCATGGCGAAGGACGTCGCCAAGGCGGCGCGCGATCTCGCGACCGCCGCGGACGCGAACGACGCCGAGAAGAGCAACACCGCCCAGGCCGCGATCGAGAAGGCGATCAAGCAGGAAGACCCGCTGGTCGACAACATCAACAAGTTCTGTCAGGCGCCCTGACGGGCGCTCTGCCCGGAAGGGCGCGCGCGTCGACGAGGGCGCGCGCCGGCCGAGCGCGCCCTCGCCGACGCGGCCGGCGAGGCCCGCGATCAGGGGACGAAGCGGTAGCCGACGCCGCGCACGGTCAGGATGTGGCGCGGCGCGGTCGCGTTGTCCTCCAGCTTGTTGCGGAGCTGGAGGATGAAGTTGTCGATGGTGCGCGGGGTGCCGTGGTGCGTCGGGCCCCACACCTTGGCCTGGATCTGCTCCCTGGACAGCACCCGGCCGCCGGCCTCGGCGAGGCAGAGCAGGACGTCGAACTCGGTCGCCGTGAGCTCGATCAGCGCCTCGCCGCGGCGGACCTCGCGCGTCGCCGCGTTGATCACGATGTCGCCGGCGCGCAGCTGCGCCCCGTCCGCGCGCGCGATCGCGTCGCGCCGGAGCACCGCCTTCACGCGGGCGAGCAGCTCGGCCAGGCTGAACGGCTTCGTGATGTAGTCCTCGGCGCCGAGCTCGAGGCCCATCACCTTGTCCATCTCGGCGCCGCGCGCGGACAGCATGATCACGGGCAGGGTGCGCCGCTCGTTCCGGAGGATGCGCAGGAGCTCGAAGCCGTTCAGGCGCGGCAGCATCACGTCGATGATGATGAGGTCGATCCCGCCGGCGCGGGCGAGCGCGAGCCCGCGCTCGCCGTCCTCGGCCACCTCGACGCGGTAGCCCTCGGCGGTCAGGTTCATCTCGAGACCCATAGCGATGCTGGGATCGTCCTCGACGAGCAGGACGGTCCGGGCCGGTGCCTGAGGGTTCCGGGTCATGCTGAGCACGTCCTCTAGCATGTCCATGTCCGGACCGGAGGCGGCCGCGCCTACGGCGATGCGTCCGCCCTGACGCCGTGATCCGCCGCCTCGGGGGGCGCCTCGGCGACGGCCGGCGGCCTCGCGGCGGCGGTCGCCCTCGCCGAGCCCCGGAGCGGGAGCACGAGCGTGAAGGTGCTGCCCTTCCCGGGCTCGCTTTCGACGAGGATCCGACCCCCGTGTGCCCGGATGACGTGCTTGACGATGGACAGCCCGAGCCCCGAGCCTTCCTGCTGCCGGGCCAGGAGGTCGTCGACCCGGTAGAACTTCTCGAAGATCCGCTTGTGCTCCTTGCGGGCGATGCCCTTGCCGTTGTCGCGGACGGTGATCAGCGCCGACCGTTTGCTGACATGGGCGGAGACGCTGATCTTCCTCGGCTGACCGCCGTACTTGTAGGCGTTCGAGAGCAGGTTCACGATCGCGTCGACGAGCGCGCTGCGATCGCAGATCACGGGCGGGAGGTTCGCGTCGACGGAGACGTCGAGCTCGACGCTGCGCTTCTCGCGGGTCGGCTCGAAGGCGTGGATCGCCTCGTGGACGACCACCCCGAGGTCCTGCTCCGAGAGCTCGTAGACGCGCCGGCCGCTCTCCATCCGCCCCCAGTCGAGCAGCCGGTCGATGAGCTGCTGGAGCCGGGCGCTCTCCTTGGTGAGGGCGTCGATGCAGCGATCCTCGCTGTGCGCGTCGCCGCGCCGGAGCTTGAGCGTCTCGGTGAACATCCGGATCGACGTGAGCGGCGTGCGCAGCTCGTGCGAGACCTTGGACACGAAATCGGCCTGGAGCTCGGACAGGTTGCGCTCGCGCCGGAGGAAGACCCAGACGAGGATGACCCCGGTCGCGAGCGTCCCGCAGAACGTGAGGACCAGGATCCCCACGATGAGGTTGTACTGGGCCTCGCCGAGCACGAGGAGGAGGAAGCCGACGCCCGACAGGAGCACGCCGGGGATGATGACCAGGTAGACGAGGAGCTGGATGATCCGCCGGTAGCCGAGCGTGGTGAGGTCGCGCCGCGGGGTCCGCATGCCGGGAGCTTAGTGGGCCGGCGCGGCGGCCGCGAGCGGACTACGCTTCGATGCGCTCGAGCACGAGCGCGGGCGCCGGGGCGAGCGCCGGGCCGAGCTGGAAGGCGGCGCGGACGCGATCGGCCGCGGCGCGGGCGTCGTCGGCCCGGCGGGCGTGGATGCGGGCGAGGGGCGCCCCGCGCTCCACGCGATCGCCGCGCACGGCGGCGAGCTCGACGCCCACGGCGGGGTCCACGCGCTGGTCGGCGCGCGTCCGCCCGGCGCCGAGCGCGACCGCGGAGAGCCCGATCTCCAGCGGATCGACGGCGACGACGTACCCCTCGCCCTCGGCCGCGACGTCGATCACGACCGGGGCGCCGGGCAGCCGGCCGGGGTCGTTCACCACGGCCGGATCGCCCTTCTGCGCCGCGATCATCCGCGCGAGGACCTCGGCCGCGGCGCCGCTCGAGATGGCGGCCTCGAGCTTCGGCCGCGCCTCGGCCGCGCTCGCCGCGGCGCCGCCGGCGATCAGCATCTCCTCCCCGAGGGCGAGCGTGCACGCGACGAGGTCGCCCGGCCCGCGGCCGTGCAGCACCTCGATCGCCTCGCGGGTCTCGATGGCGTTGCCGACGGCGCGCCCGAGCGGGGCGCTCATGTCGGTGAGCAGCGCGGAGACGCGCTTTCCGGCCGCGGTCCCGACGCGCACGAGCGCGGTCCCGAGCGCGCGGGCGTCGTCGAGGGTCTTCATGAACGCGCCCCGCCCGACCTTGACGTCGAGCACGAGCGCGTCGATGCCCTCGGCGAGCTTCTTCGAGAGGATGCTCGCGACGATGAGCGGGATCGACTCGACCGTGGCCGTCACGTCGCGCAGCGCGTAGATGCGCTTGTCCGCAGGCGCGATCCGCGCGGTCTGCCCGATCATGCACGTCCCGACGTCGCGGACGACGCGCGCGAACGTCGCGGCGTCGAGCGCCACGTCGAACCCCGGGATGGCCTCGAGCTTGTCGAGGGTGCCGCCCGTGTGGCCGAGGCCGCGGCCGGACACCATCGGCACGGGGACGCCGCAGGCGGCGACGAGGGGGGCGAGGCAGATCGAGACCTTGTCGCCGACGCCGCCGGTGGAGTGCTTGTCGACCTTGCGTCCGGGCACGTCGGACAGGTCGAGGACGTCGCCCGAGGTGAGCATCGCGCGGGTGAGCGCGACGGTCTCCGCGTCGTCCATGCCGCGGAAGAAGACGGCCATGAGCAGCGCGCTCATCTGGTAGTCGGCGAGCTCGCCGTCGCCGTGGGCGCGGACGAGCCGCGCGATCTCGTCCTCGGACAGCCGCCCGCCGTCGCGCTTCCGCGCGACGAGCTCGACAAGGGTCTGCATCGCCCTGGAGCTTAGCCGTGTTCGACCCTATTTGTCCCCGACGCGCGCATCCCTATGGTCGCCGGGAGCGCGCGGGCCGCCGCCGCGGGAGAGCGGACGCGGCGCCGGTCGCGGTCGCGCCGGAGAAGGGAGCCGTACGGGGCCTCATGAACAGCCTCCTCTATGCCAGGGCCCAGATGGGCCTCTCGCTGGCATTTCACATGATCTTCGCGGCCGCCGGGGTGGCGCTGCCCCTGATCATGGTCATCGCGGACGCGCTCTGGCACCGGACGGGCGATCGAGACTACCTCGAGTTCTCGAAGCGCATGGCGAAGGGGACGGCGATCCTGTTCGCGGTGGGCGCCGTCTCGGGGACGGTGCTCTCGTTCGAGCTCGGGCTCCTGTGGCCGAGCTTCATGGGGACGTTCGGCGAGGTGATCGGGCTCCCGTTCTCGCTGGAGGGGTTCGCCTTCTTCACGGAGGCGATCTTCCTCGGCATCTACCTCTACGGGCGGGGCAAGCTCCCGCCGAAGCTGCACCTGCTCTCGGGCGCGCTGGTGGCGCTGAGCGGCGCGCTCTCGGCGTTCTTCGTGATCCTGGTGAACGCGTGCATGAACGATCCTGCCGGGTTCACGATGGTGGGGGGCCGCCCGGCCGACATCGACCCGGTGGCGGCGATGTTCAGCCCGCCGTGGAAGCACGAGACGCTGCACGGCATCCTCGCGTGCTATCAGGCGACGGCGTTCGTGATGACGGGGATCCACGCGCTCGTGCTCCTGCGGCACCCGAAGAGCCCGCTGTTCCGCAAGGCGTTCGCGGTGACGCTCGCGATCGCCGGGGTGACGGCGCTGGCGCAGCCGTTCGTCGGCCATTTCGCGGCGGTCGAGGTCGGCGAGGGGCAGCCCGCCAAGCTCGCGGCGATGGAGGCGCACTTCGAGACCTCGGCCCGCGCGCCGCTGCTCGTCGGCGGCCTGCCCGACGTGGAGCGGGGCGAGGTCGACTACGCGCTCGAGATCCCGGGCGGCCTGTCGATGCTCCTGCACGCCGATCCCGACGCGGTGGTGCCGGGGCTCGACGCGATCCCGCGCGACGAGTGGCCGCCGGTGACGGCGACGCACCTCTCGTTCCAGGTGATGGTGGGCGCGGGCTCCGCGATGGCGCTGCTCGCGCTTGTCGCGGCGGCGCTCGCGTGGCGCCGCCGGGGGATCCCGGATCAGCGCCCGTTCCTCTGGGCGGTGGTCGTTTCGAGCCCGCTCGGCATCGTGGCGATGGAGGCCGGCTGGCTGGTGACGGAGTTCGGCCGCCAGCCGTGGATCGTGCGGGGGGCGATGCGCACGCGCGACGCGGTGACCCCGTTCCCGCACCTCGAGGCGCCCTTCTGGACGTTCACGGCGCTCTATGTCTTCCTCGGCGTCGTGGTGGTCTACCTGCTCGTGCGCCAGCTCCGCGCGGCGCCGCTGGCGGTGACGGGAGACGCCGCGCCGCCGGGGGACGGGGCGGCGGGCGGCGGCGAGCCGCGCGGGGCCGGGCCGGCGGGCGGCGGCGGGCTGCGCGCGCTCGGGGGAGGCGCGGCCGATGGTCGTTGAGTGGTTCCTCGGCGGGGTGATGGTGGCGGCGCTCGTGCTGTACGCGCTGCTCGGCGGGGCGGATTTCGGCGGCGGCGTCTGGGATCTGCTCGCCTCCGGCCCGCGCAAGCAGGAGCAGCGCGCGCTCATCGAGCGGGTCATGGGCCCGATCTGGGAGGCCAACCACGTGTGGCTCATCCTTGTCGTGGTGCTGCTCTTCACCGCGTTTCCTCCGGCGTTCGCGGCGATCTCGGTCGCGCTGCACGTCCCCCTCACGCTGTTCCTCCTCGGCGTCGTGTTCCGCGGCTCGGCGTTCAGCTTCCGCAGCTACGACTCGCGGCGCGATCGGCGGCAGAAGCGCTGGGGGCTGCTCTTCTCTCTGGCGAGCGTGATCGCGCCGGTGCTGCTCGGCATGATCGTCGGCGCGGTGGCCTCGGGGCGGATCCGGGTGGCGTCGGGGGTGGTGACGAGCGGCTTCTTCGCGCCGTGGCTCTCGCTGTTTCCGTTCATGGTCGGGCTGTTCGCGCTCTCGCTCTTTGCGTTCCTCGCGGCGGTCTACCTGACCAACGAGGCGACGGAGCCCGCGCTCGTCGACGATTTCCGTCTCCGCGCGCTCGTCTCGGGCTGCGTGGTCGCGGCGCTCGCGCTCGCGTCCTTCGCGGCCTCGTTCGAGGGCGCCCCGCTCATCCGAGAGGGGCTGACGGATCATCCGATCACGTGGCCGCTCCACGTCACCACGGGCATTGCGGCCACGGCGGCGTTCTTCGGGCTGTGGACGCGCCGCTTCCGTCTGGCGCGCTTCGCGGCGGCGGCGCAGGTCACGCTGATCCTGCTGGGCTGGGCTGCCTCGCAGTACCCGTACCTGGTGGTGCCGGACGTGACGCTCGCGGGGGCGGCGGCGAACCCGAGGACGTTGCGATTGCTTGTCTGGGTCCTGGGCGTCGGATTCGTGCTGCTGTTCCCTTCGCTGTACGTGCTCTTCCGCGTCTTCGGCAGCGGCCGGGCGGGGGCTGCGACGGACAGCGAAGACGCTCATTGAGCGGGAGTAGGGGCGAGGTACGCGGAAGTCGCGGGAGTCGAATTGGCCGGACCACCTCGTCCCACCCATGGAGAGGGGAGCGGTGGGAGGTCGGTTCGCTGAACAGGGCCTCTCTGTCCGTCCTGGCGCTAGAGGGCGATGGTGCGAGGTCAGGCGCGCATTGCATTCCTGAAAGCTAGAGCCCTCTCTCATGAGGCCGCTGAAAAATCGCGTGCGCTTTCGCGGGCCTCCCCAGGGCGGGCGAACCGTGTTAGGCTCGCATTCGCGAAGTTTTTCAGGATGCTTGTGGGGGAAGGAGCCCTGTGGAGATGGCGAACATAGCTAGATACCGTCGACACGCGATTGTGGGTATTTTTGCAGCGACAGCCGGTGTGACGGGCTCGTTCGCCGGGTGCTCGGACTCGTACCGTGGAGAGCTCACCGGCAGCGGCTCGGGGCCCGGCGGGACGGGCGGGGGCGGCACCGGCGGCCAGGGCGGCGAGGGGGGGAGCACGGGGACCTTCGGTCAGGGGGGGCAGTGCGAGTACACGTGTTCCAATGATCTGAAGAAGGTCATCAGCTGCAATGGCGTGACGATCGAGGAGTGCGGGCCCGAGTTCGGGTGCGTCAACGCGAAGTGCGAGCCGAACCCGTGCGAGGCGGCGGAGAAGTCGAAGAGCTCGTACGGGTGCGACTACTGGGCGCTGAAGACGGCGCTGATGCCGACCACCAAGGGCGCGTGCTTCGCTGCGATGGTCGCGAACACGTGGGACTTGCCTGTCAAGATCAGCGTCGCGCGCGGTGGGGAGCAGCTCCCGGTCGAGAACTTCGCCTATATTCCGACGTGGAATCCGACCACGAGCAGAGTGGATTACGCGGAGTATGATGCAAACGCTGGGCTCCCTGTTGGACAGGTCGCGATCCTGTTCCTTTCAAGGAAATCTGCTGGGGCGAGCGTCGAGGACTGCCCCGCGGTCGGCGCGCTCGATCTAGAGACCGGCGTCTCGGGCACCGGTCGCGGAACCGCTTTCCACATCACGACCGATTATCCTGTCGTGGCCTACCAGATGCTTCCCTATGGTGGTGGGAAGGCCGCCTTCACGTCAGCGACCTTGCTCTTGCCGACCAGCGCATGGGACACCAACTACATCGCTATCAACGGCTACTCGGAGTCGGAGTCGGCGTCGCCAGACGATTACCCTGGGTCGTATCCGTCGCTGGCCGTCGTTGCTCATCAGAATGAGACCGACGTCACGATCCGGCCGGGGGTCGACATCGTCGGCGGGACCGGTGTGGAGCCTGCGACGCGCGGCATGGCGAAGACGTACACGCTGAATGCGGGCGAGTTCCTTCAGATCACGCAGCCGGCGGAGCTGACTGGAAGCCCGATACAGTCGACCAAGCCTGTCGGTGTTTTTGGCGCCCACGCCTGCATGCTCGTGCCGAGCGGTGTTGGTGATTGCGACTCGGGTCAGCAGCAGATCGCGCCTGTGAGGGCTACCGGCAGCGAGTACGCGGCGGTCCGCTACCGTGACCGCATCGAGGGAAGCAACGAATCACCGCCCTGGCGCATCGTGGGGATGGTCGACGGCACGTCGCTCACCTGGGAGCCGTCCAAGCCCGATGGCGCTCCGGAGAGCATCGAGCAGGGCAAGGTGTACGAATTCGAGGCCGAGGGGCCTTTTGTCGTCAAGAGTCAAGATGGTAATCATCCGTTCTATGTCGGCCAGTACATGACGGGCGGAAATCAGTATAGCACCATCGGAGATCCGGATTGGGTCAATGTGATCCCTCCGTCTCAGTATCTCGATTATTATGTGTTCTTTACGGATCCGACATACCCCGAGACGAGCCTTGCCGTCGTTCGCACCCGCTCGAAGCTGAACAACGAGTTTGCCGACGTGGAGCTGGATTGTGCAGGCAAGCTCGGTGGGTGGAAGCCCATCGGCGATGGTAATTACGAGTATACGATCGTCAACCTGACTACGGGGAATTTCGAGTCGGTGGGCGACTGCGCGAACGGAAGACACGAAATGAGGAGCGATCTCCCGTTCGGCGTCACGGTCTGGGGTTGGGGAGCGATCCAGCAGAACTACCGTGTATCCTACGCGTACCCTGCCGGTGCTGGATTCTTGCCGATCAATGATGTCGAGATACCTCCCACAGCCAACTAGTCGGCGCAGCCGTGGATCCCGCCCGCCGATGTGCTGCACCCTGACCGGACGAGGGTCGTGAGGTACGGCTCTACGTAGAAGCTCGGCGTGGCAGCTCTGCCGGCCGGCGGCGGAGCGAGCTTCGGCGGGGTGACGGCTCATCCTGTACCGCGACTGCAACATCCGCCGCCAATGCTGCTCAGTCGCGGTCGGCGCGCGGGGGCGCTTCCAGAGCAGGGCGAACGTACCGTCCGGTAGGGTGGCTCTCCCCGGACATACGTTGAAAGGCCGGGTAGCTCTGCGGATGACCTCAGCCCCACAGCCGCCACGATAAGCGAGACCACGATAAGCGAGGATTTGACATCTGTGCGGTGCTGTTTGGTTAGAGCCGCGCGCTGGTAGCATTGGGCTTCTGATTCGGGAGGGATGATGGCGACGGGTTACACGCAACTACGCACGTTGCTTTGCCTTGCCGGCGTCGGCCTCATCGCTGGCGGGTGCGCCCTTGTGCTCGGTCTCGACGAGTTCACGGACGAAACGGCGAGCGCGGGCGGAGGCACCACGAGCGCTGGCGGGAGTGGCAGCGGAGGGACCGCGAGCGCGGGCGGAGGGACCGCGAGCGCGGGCGGAGGGACCGCGAGCGCGGGCGGGGTAGAGGCTCCTGAATGTCCGAACGGACAAACGAGCTGCTCCGGGGCATGCACGAACACAAGTTACGACCCACAGAACTGCGGCTCCTGTGGGCATGACTGCTTAGGTCAGCCGTGCGTGAAGTCGCTCTGCCTGCCCATCTCTCTGGCGACGGGCCAAGCGAGCCCTATCGGCATGGCGGTCGATGCCAACAGCGTTTACTGGGCGAACCAGGGTGAGTTCAATACGAGCGCCGGGGCGCTGATGAAGGTGCCAATTCGTGGAGGCGCTCCCAGCGTTCTTGTCGAAGGGCAGCGCTATCCGTTGAATGTCGTGGTCGACTCCATGAATGTCTACTGGACGAGCTCCGACCAGGGAAAGGTGATGAAGGTGCGTCTCGGTGGCGGCGCCGTGACCAGTCTCGTTGATACGGGGATCCCAACTGGTGTCGCTGTCGTCGGCAGTCATGTTTACTGGACGAATCCATACCCTCAGGGTTCAGTGATGAAGGTGCGGATTGATGGCGGAGACCCGGTCGCTCTCGCGGAGGCGCAGCCTCGTCCATACGGTATCGCTGTCGACGATCTCCATGTCTACTGGACGAACAGTGACGGCGGTGCGGTGATGAAGGTGTCAGTTGAAGGTGGTATGTTGACTGTTGTTGCCGAAGGTCAAGACTCTCCGTCGGCGATCGCTGTTGATGGTGTGAATGTTTACTGGACGAACGTCGTCGGCGGTAAGGGGGCGCTGATGAGGGCGCCGATAGATGGTGGCGCTCCGGTCGCTCTCGTGAGTGGGCAAGATGTTGAAAATGTGCGCAATATTGCTGTCGACGGCTCTTATGTGTACTGGACGAGTCGTGATGGCGGTAAGGTGATGAAGGTTGAGGTTGACGGTGGCGTCCCGACCCTCCTCGCCGGAGAGCAGCAGTATCCAACGACGATCGTGGTAGACGATACCTACGTCTACTGGGTGGACCGGGACGCCGGTACGGTGATGAAGGTGCCGAAGTAATCGCTCCTCGGTGCGGCGACCTTGCCGACGTCAACGCGCGCGCCTCGCCGAAAGCGAAGCGCTGCCGGTGTCGTCGTCTCGCTCGTCGAGACGTTTCCTCGGCCTACCGCTGGCTTCTCCATGCAGCCAGGAGCGCCTCGACGCACTCCGCCGGCGTCGGAGCCCCGGCCCGCCCCACCCGCCCCCGCGCGCCCCGGACACAGCCGGCCCCGCCCCGGCGGGCGCCTCGCACCTCCTGGTTCGACCCAGGAGACATCCTCCCCCGGCCCGAGTAATCTCCCGCCCGGACGCCGGCCCGCATGCGGCGGAACGCCCGCGTCAACCTCGTTTTTCGAGCGTTGCTTGGAGGACAGCTCACCGTGATGGATCGAAGAACCCTGCCGGGCGGTAAGCCGCGACCCCCGTCGCGCCTTCGCTGCGCGCTGACCGCAGCAGCCCTGGCCGCACCGGCCCTCGTCGCGCTTGCGCCCTCCGCCGCGCGCGCGCAGGAACGGACCTTCTACCTCGATCGCCTCAGGATGGCCGGCGCCCCCGACGACGGGATCGGGGTCTGGCGCCCCCACATGGGTGAAAAGACGCGCCTCTTCGGGCAGCTCGGGGTCGGCGTCTCGGTCCACCCGCTCCGCAACGACAACTACGTTGACGACCTCGCCGTCGAGGAGCAGCTCGAAGGCGACGGGCCCGTCACCTCGCAGCTCATCACCTACCTGAACGCCGGCGTCGAGATCCTCGGCCGCGGCGCCCTCCAGGCCTCGTTCCCGATCGTCGCGTTCCAGGACGGCAACCAGACCTGCCACCCCGACCGGACCCTCGGCCTGGACCAGTGCGTCAACCTGAAGACCGCCACCCCGATGGACCTCCGGCTCGACGCGCGCCTCGTCGCGCTCGAGCTCGACGAGCGGCGCTTCCGGCTGGGGCTCACGGCCGCGGTCTTCGTGCCCGTCGGCAACGTCTACTCCTTCGGCGGCGACCGGACCGTGAGCAGCGCGTTCGGCCTCGGCGCCGAATACGACTTCAAGGACTTCTTCGTCACCCTCAACACCGGCGTCGCGATCCGGCCGCCCGTGCGGCTCCACGAGCTCCGCGTCGGCAGCGAGCTCACGTACGGCGTCGGCGGCTACGTCCCGCTGCGCGACGACACGATCCGCGTCGGGGCCGAGGTCTTCGGCTCGTTCGGCCTCCGCGAGGAGACGCTCGGCGAGCTCGACGCCTCCCCCATCGAGTGGCAGCTGAACGGCCGGATGGCCCTCACCAAGGACAAGGCGCTCTACGCGGGCGCCGGCGTCGGCACCCGGATGAGCGGCGGCTACGCGCCCGATTTCCGGGGGGTCGCCGTCGTTGGCTACTCGTTCAGCATCGCCGACTCCGCCACCCGGTCCCCCGGCTTCAACTACGTCATCGAGGAGGAGAAGGACACCGACGGCGACGGCTACCCCGACGTCATCGACCTCTGCCCGGAGGACCCCGAGGACGGCAAGCAGCCGAAGCCGGCCGACGGCTGCCCGGACATGCCCGATCGCGACGGCGACGGCATCCCGGACGTCGTCGACAAGTGCCCCGACGAGCCCGAGGACAAGGACGGCATCGACGACCGCGACGGCTGCCCCGAGGACGACGCGGACCAGGACGGCATCCCCGACGCGGAGGACAAGTGCCCGAAGGAGCCGGGGCAGGTCGTCGTCGACGAGCCCGAAAAGAACGGCTGCCCGTACTACATCCGCAGGATCTCCGGCTCCGCCGAGATCGAGATCATGAAGCAGGTCGAGTTCGAGTTCGACAGCTCCAGGATCCTCCCGCAGAGCTATCCGATCCTCGACGAGGTCGTGCGGCTGCTCAAGGCGAACCCGGAGATCAAGCTGCTCAGCATCGAAGGGCATACCGACAACCAGGGCACCATCGACTACAACGACCGGCTCGCGCACAACCGAGCCATCGCGGTCAGGGTCTACCTGATCAACAAGGGCATCCAGTCGGAGCGGCTCACCTCCGTGGGCTACGGCTCCCGCCGGCCGCTCGTGGCCAACGACACGCCGGAAGGCCGGCAGCGCAACCGGCGCGTCGAGTTCCACATCAAGTCGCAGTCGATCGAGGGCCGGTAAGCTCCGCCCGGAGCGGCCGGCCGGATCGGCGATCCGCCGACGCCGGCGCGCGCGTGCCTCGCCACGTGCGCGCCGGCGCCCTCTCCGCGATCCCACGGGCCTCGCCGGCCGCGCGAGCGCGCGCCGGGCGCTGCGCTCGCGGGACGGCGGCGCTCGCGCGCGGCGAGCGCAGCCCGCCGCGGCGTTCAGTCGTCGTGATGCCCGAGCGCCGGGCGGCGATGGTCGCACTTGCCGGGGATCGGGAAGCCGCAGACCTGCTCTTCGAGCAGGCAATCCTGCTCCGCCGGGCACTGCTCCGGATCGAGGACCGTCGGATCGCACGGGCGAGAGCAGAAGTCGGGCCTCGGCAGCGGAGCGTCGTAGCGGCCGTTGCCGTCGACATCGATGTAGATCGGGTTGGTCACCGCATAAGGCGGGACCGGCGACCAGTCGGGCACCGTCGGCGTGGGCGCGAACAGGGCGCTGATCGCGGGGATCCTGCCGAACCCGTCGCTCGCCAGCCGCGAGAGCTGGATCTCCCCGAACGGGACGTCGAGGGAGACAGGGCTCATGAGGTTCCTGTCCTCGAGGCCCATGGCGATGATCACCACCCAGGAGTCGCGCTCCGGCACCGTGAAGGTGACCTTGCCGCGCACGTCCACGAGCGCGCTCGGCGGCATGTCCGGCTCCAGCAGGCGGATCATCCTGCCGTTCAGGTAGATCTCCACCCGATCGACGCCGAACCAGCTCGCCGTCTGCACATCGAAGAGGAGCTCGAGCGGCTTGCCGGCGCTCGCCCCCGCCACCTCGCCGTAGGTCTTGCCGCCGATCGTCGCCCGGATGAAGGGGCCGTACGTCGCGAAGGCGTGCGCGCCCCGCAGGCTCTCGACCGCGGCCGGCGTCTCGAGCGCCGCCGGGGAGTCGGTCGCGCTGCGGAAATAGGTCCGCGGGAAGCCCGGCTCCTTCGAGCCGTCGTGGCCGTCGCTGCTGGCGATCTGCGCCGGCAAGAACCCCCGCTCGAGGTAACGGAAGTAGTCGTCCACCTGGCCCGCCCGGAACGTGCAGGGCTCGTCGCGCGCCTCCGCGGCGATCGGCCCGTCGCCGAGCGCAGCGGGCCCGCAGAGCTCCTGGCTGTCGGGGCTCGTGCCGGGGAAGCCCCAGTTCTTCTCCTGCTCGTCGGGCGTTCGCGCGAGGATCCGCTTCGTGAGCGCCCACGCGAGCTCGGTGCGCGCGCGGCGCTTGCAGTCGGCGATGGCCACCGCGACCGCGGCGCCCGAGGGCGAGCCGGAGGCGCCGCCCGCCGCCGGCGCCGACCCGCCGGGGGCCGCGCAAGGCGCGCGCAGCCAGCCCGCCACCTCGGGGCACGCCGCCTCGATCTCGCCTTCGCCCTGGGCGGCGTTCAGCCGCGCGAGGCAGCGATTCCAGTCGACGACCTCGGCCACGCTCGGCGTGCGCACCAGATCGAACCGCTTGCCGTTGATGACCTCCATCGCGTCGAACGCGCAGCTCGCCGTCCGGAACACCGGGTTGTTCTCCTCGAGGAACGTCGGCGTCCGATCCATCGTGTAGGTGTCGACGCCGAGCTGCTCGACGTAGCCGAAGAAGCCGTCGCGCGGGTGGGCGACGATCGTCAGCGGCTCCACGGTGCCGTCGCCCGAGGCGCGGATGGCGTCGAGGATCGTCCCGCCCGGCTCGCACGTCCAGTCGTGCGCGCCGTGGGTCGGGACGTCGAGCTCGTCGTACTTGAGCGGGAAGCCGATGAAATGCCCCTGCTCCAGCGTCGTGATCTCCGCCCCGATCGCGGTGGCGAGGTGGGGCGCGAGCCCGAGCGCGCGCGCGGTCGGCTGGTAATCCGTCTCGACGTCGTGGTCGGTCGACACCGCGAGCTCGACGCCCTCGGCCGCGACCGTGGCGACCCGCCGCGGCAGCGGCATGCCGCTGTCGAAGCTCGGCCTGGAGTGGAGGTGCATGTCGGCCGACATCCACCCGGTCGTGTCGACCTCGCGCACGAGGGTGGCGTCGAGCTGGAACGCGCGCCCCGGCGCGAGCGTCACGTCGCGCTCCACGTAGATCCCGTACTCGATGCCTCGCGACACCGTGATCTGGTATCGCCCCGGCTCGATCTCGACCTCTCCTTCGCCCGTGGCGGTGACCTCGATCGCGCGGTTGCCGTTCCCGAGCCGGCCGTCGCCGAGGTAGACCCTGCGCCGGCCGTCGCCCGGGAGCCTCCGCCCCGCGTCGTCGAGCGAGATGAAGGCGAGCTTGGCCGGGATCCGCTGGCCAGCCTCGTCCGCGACGCGGTAGCGCACCGTCGCCGGCGTGGGCAGGCGCGGCGACACCGCGACCTGCTCTC
The DNA here is from genome assembly GCF_028553905.1 of Sorangium sp. So ce836. NCBI lineage: Bacteria > Pseudomonadati > Myxococcota > Polyangiales > Polyangiaceae > Sorangium > Sorangium sp. So ce836. The sequence goes on from NZ_CP102233.1 coordinate 4,113,750, forward strand.
CGGCCCCGAGGCGCACCCGGACGGGCGCCGACATCGCCGTCCCCGCCGCGTTCCGCGCGACGAGCACGTAGCTGCCGGGCGGCAGGGCGGCGCGGAAATCGCCGTCCTCGGATGGATCGAGGCCGACGTCGGCGTCGACCTCGTTGATGAGGCCCACGTCGCCGCGCGCCTCCCGGTTGGCCGCCACGAGCTCGTCGAGCGAGCCGAAGGGCCGCGACGGATCCGGATCGGAGAAGACGAACACCCGCGCGTTCGGCGCGGCCTCCAGCGTGCTCTCCCACAGCACGTGGCCGTGGACCGTGCCCGTCTCGGTCCCGCGGAGCCGGTGCATCACGTCGGTCACGCTCGCGATGTCGCCGTCGCCCACGGCCAGGTAGCGCTCGTAGCTGAACGCGCGGTGCGCGTCGCACGCCGCGTCGTCCTCCTCGCTGAACAGGCACGATCGGCTGGCGGACACGAACGCCGTCGCCGCGCTCGCGAAGAGGGGCACGTTGACCACGGACGGCGCCGCGCCCTCCTGCGCCTTGGTGAAGTAGCCGTAGCTGACGTCCCCGCCCGCCGCGGCCACGAAATCGAACGTGAGCGGCTCCGAGAACGAGTTCCGCCCGGCGTTCCAGGCGTCCTGGACCGCCGTGTCCTCGTCGAAGCCGGCGCCGGGCGCGAAGACGTCGTTCTGGTTGCCGAAGAACACGAAGTCTCCGGCGACGATGCCGGCGCGGCGCGCCGCCTCCTCCTGCGCCTGGTCCGCCGGATCCCCGAGGACGCCGCCGAGCACCGAGACGGGGGCCGTGGCGTTGTCGAGCGGCAGGACATCGCTGCACGCGCAGGTCAGGCAGCCGCCCGGGTCCTGCTGGTACCCGTCCGGGCACGTCTCGCAGCTCCTCGGGGCCTCGCAGCCGGGCGGCGGCTTGTCGTCGAGCAGGAGCACCGTGCGCACGGTCACGAACCGATCGCCCGGGTGAAGGAGGTAGTCTGTCCGGAAGCGGATCCTGGAGCGGACGTTGGGGAAGAAGAGGCCGAGCAGGTCCTCCTGCGCCCGGAGCAGGCCTATCGCCTCGAACAGGAACTCCCCGTCTCCCTCGACGCGGATCCCCGCCTCGGCGCCGTCCGAGCCGTCGGCGAGCACCGAGACGTCGGTCGCCGTCGGGTCGGGCACGATCAGGTTGGCGAGCGAGAACATCTCCGCGAACCGATCTCGCCCCTGTCCGCCCTCCTCGCCGATCCGGCCGCGGCGCCGATCGACGTCGACGATGGCGCCGCCGAAGATCCCCGGCCCGGGCGAGTCCCGCCCGCCCAGGATGGCCACGCGGATCTGGTCGTTCTCGAGCAGGAAGTCGCCGACGTCCGCCATCGCCACCGGGCCGCCGACGAGCTCGGCCCGGTGCTCGATCTGCTTTGCGCGGAGCAGCCGGTCGCCCCCGCAGCTCGGCAGCGCGGGGGCGGCGAGCGCGGCGGCGGCGAGCGGGAGGAGCGCGACCCTCGTGAACCAGCGGTGTGTTCGCCGCACAGCGATCTCTCCTACAGCGAGAGCTGGAGTTGCAGGATGACGGCGTCGTTCGCCAGCGAGAGCCCGCCGAGCTCTTCGCGATGCGTGTAATCGAGCTGCGCTTTCAGCAGATCGTCGTACGCATGGTAGCTCACGCCGCCCGTGAGCGCGACGTTGTCCCCCTCGTCGTCGACATCGACGTTGGGATCGATCCACTCGACCCGACCCGAGACGCCGAGCTTCCGGGCGACGATCATGTAGCCTGCCTCGAAGACGAGCGCGAGCGACGACACCGACGTGACCTGCGAGATCGGCTGGGTGGGCACCGATTTGGGGCTCGCCCCGGTCCAGAGCACCTCGCCGAGCGCGTGCAGCCCCGCGGCGTGCAGCAGGACATCGGCGCTCGCGCCGTAGAGCGTGCGCGCGCCGCCGTTGCTGAAGAAGCCGTCGGCGCCGACCCCGAGGCGGAAGGGCGAGTGGGCGACGTCCTGGAGGGTGCGGCCGAGCGGGCCTCGCGGCTCGGTGGCGAGCCTGCCGGCGAAGGCGATCCCCTCGAAGCGGTTGCCGAGGGGGGCGAGGCTCTCCGAGTGACCCGCGTAGAACTGATCGGCGCGCTGGAAGGCGTTGTAGACGCCCGCGTGGTAGCTGAAGGCGCGGTCCTGGAAGTGCCCCTCGGCCTGGATCCCGACCTGCGTGAACGGCGCCATCGCGCGGACGGCGAGCGGCCGTTCGGTGAGCGCCCCGTCGCCGGCGCCGAGCATCGCCGAGCGCGAGAAGGGCACGGTCCGCGCGCCCGCGTAGACCTCGAGCGCGCGCTCCGCCGTGACGCCGGCCCACGCCTCGTGGATGCGCGCCGTCCCCTCGTCGCCCCCGGCGAGCTCCGTCGAGACGGCGAACCGGACGAGCCCCGCGACGTCGCCGCGCAGCCCGACGCGGGCGCGGCGCAGCCGGAAGCCGGGCTGCTCGGCGCTGTCCCCCGCCTGGTTCAGCGCGTCGTCGCCCACGTAGGGCGCGGCCTGCAGCGCGAGCAGCGCGATCGGCGCGACCTCCAGCGGCCCGAGCGCGACGCGCATCCGCTCCCGGAAGCCCGGCGCGAGGAGGTCGCCGCGCGCGGGCGCCGGCGACGCCTGCGCCGGCGCGTCCCGCCGCGGCCGCTGGCTCACCGGCGCGCTCGGGCGGGCGGCGGGCGGCTCGGCGCGCTCCGGCTCATCGGCCGGCTCTCCGCTCGGCGCCTGCGCCTCGGCCGGCGCTGGGGCGGCGGGCGCCTCGGCCGCGGGCTCCTGCGCGCGCGGCGAGGAGAGGGCGAGCAGGACGGCGGCGCCGCCTGCGACGCAAGCAAGGTGCCTCATGGCTTCAGGTCTCCTGGAGGGCTGCGTGGAGCGCCCCGTGCCGCTCCGGATGGCCGGTGGGTGTCATCGCGTGCCGTGTTTGCCTGCGAGGTGGCCGGGAAACTAGAGGAAGACACGCGGCGCTGCAATCGGACGCCGCGTCCTGTGCTATGGCTCGCAGCCCGTCGCGGGCCTCCCCGCAGCTCGCGCCGCGCGCGGAGGGAGGGGGAGGGCCACCGTTCTCATGGAAATGCCCGGTTCGAGCCCGCCCGACAGCGCCCTCACGCCCGCCGCGGCGCCGCCCCGGCGCGACGTCGCGGCGGAGCCCCCCGCGTCGCGGCGGTGGCCCGGCTGGGCGAGCGATCGCGTCTTCGTCGCGTTCTTCGCGCTCCTCGCCGTCGCGGCCGTCGTGCCGATATGGCGCGTGCGGTTCCTGCCCCTGCTCGATCTGCCGAACCACCTCGCGGCCGTTCATATCTGGCACCACTTCGATGAGCCGTGGACTCGCTACCGGGACTTCTACGAGCTCAGCCTCCGTCCGGCCCCGTACGGCGCCTATCACATCCTGACGCACCTCCTCGCCTACGCCGTCGATCTCGAGGACGCGAACCGGATCGTGCTCTCCGGATATGTGCTCGGGATCCCCGCGGCCGCGCTCGGCTGGGCGCACCGGACGCAGCGCAGCCCCTGGCTCTCGCTGCTCACCTTCCCGCTGGCGTTCAGCCTCTCGTGGGCGTGCGGCTTCCTGCCGTTCCTCGTCGGCATCGCGTTGCTGCTCGCCGGCGTCGTCGCGCTCGACGCAACTCTCGAGCGGCCGAGCCCCGGGCGCGCCGCCGCCGTGGCGCTGCTCAGCGTCGGCTGCGGCCTCAGCCATCCGCTCATCCTCTTTGGCTATTACGTCTGCGTCGCCGCGCTGATGCTCTGCTATCTGCCTCGGTGGTCTCGCATCGCCCGCGCGCTGCCGCTCTTCGCGCCCGCCGTCGCGCTCCTCGCCTGGCAGCTCGTCGCGTTCAAGAGCCCCATGGTCGACCTGCGGAGCGGCCCGCGGTTCCAGGGCGCCTGGGTGCCCTGGCACGAGATGCTCCGCTCGTTCCCCGAATACACGCTCGACTCGGTGTCGGGCGATCTCGACACCCAGCTCTTCTGGGTGCTGCTCGCGGTGGCGTCGCTGCTCTCGCTCTGGAGCTTGGCTCGGCGCTTTGGCCTGCTCCTCCCCGGGCGGGACGCGGCCCCGCCTGCCAGCTCGCCGCTCGGCCGGCTGCACCACCACCGCTCCCTCGCCCTCTGCGCCGCGATGGTGGCCTGCTATTTTCTCGTGCCGCTGCACCTCGCTCGCCCGTTCGATTGGTGGTTCGTGAGCGGGCGCTTCTCGCCGCTCATCTGCTTCTTCGGATTCCTGGCCATCCCGGCGCCGCTCCGGGGCCGCTCTCGCCTGCTGATGGCGCCTGCCGCGGCGGCCGCGCTCGTGCTGCCGCTCCACCTCTCGGAGAAATACGCGAGCTTCGACGAGCGGATCGAGCCGTTTGCCCGCATGGTGGCGCGGATCCCGCCGGGCGCCGAGGTCCTCTTCGTGTCGCTGCCCCCGCGGACCGACGAGGCCTTGATCATCGAGGGCACGAACCACTTCTCCTCGTGGGTGCAGGTCATGCGCGGGGGCTTCAGCGCGGATGGCTGGCACAACGTGGGCTTCCCCTTCAAGCTGAAGCGCCGGCTCCCCGCGCCGCCGGCGAACCGCGGTGAGCGGTTCAAGCCGGATGTCCACGGCGTCGCATACGACTACGTGATCCTCCGCAACGAGCGGCCGGAGAGGCCGCTATTCACCGCGGCGCACACCTCGTTTCGCCGGATCGATCGCGAGGGCGCCTTCACGCTGTACGAGCGCACGCGCTGATCGCCGTCTCGGTCGCACCTCCGTCCAGCTCGACCGAGCGCGCCGCGCGCGCCATCGCCCGTCGAGCGGCGCAGCCGATCTCCGCGGATCCGTCATCGTCCGCGGCGCCGGCGGGGTATTCTACGATCCTCGCGGTCGGGCACCCCTCGGGTGCGCCGTCTCCGCGGAGGGGAGCAGCTCGCCGATGTCGACCAGAACCCGCGCTGTCCGTCGCCGCCCCCTGGCCTGGACCGGAGGGCTCGTCGCCCTGGCAGGGCTCGCGCTCGCGTCCGCGGCGGCGCCGTCCTGCGCCGCCGGCGCCGGATCCCCCGGCGTTCCCCTGGGCGGCGGAGGGGAGGGCGGGGCCGAGTGCCCGACCGACTGCTCCGCGGATCCGGCCGCTCCGCTCTGCGACCGGGCGACGGGCAGCTGCGTCGCATGTCTCCCCGGCCCGGACGCGTGCCCGGCCGGCCAGGTGTGCGATCCCGAGGAGAAGCGCTGCGTGGCCGGATGTGAATCCCAGTCCGACTGCCCTGCTCCGCTCCACTGCGATCCCGCCAAGCACACCTGTGTTGCCTGCGTCACGGACGGCGACTGCCCTCCTGGCACGCTGTGCACCGGAGAGGGCGAGTGCGCTCAGGGCTGCTCGCCGACGCGTCCGTGCGACGGCGGCGCCTCGTGCTGCGACGGGCTCTGCCGGGATCTCCAGACCGACGCGCTGAGCTGCGGCCTGTGCGGTCGGGCGTGTCCGGATCTGGCGCACGGCGAGAGCGCCTGTGTCGCGGGCGGCTGCGTGCTCAGCGCCTGCGACAGCGGCTTCCTCGATTGCAACGAGGACCCGGCGGATGGGTGCGAGCACGACGAGGGGGCGCGCGGGCCGTGCTCGTGCACGCCGGGCGAGACGAGGGCGTGTTACCAGGGGAGGCCCGGCTCCGAGGGGGTCGGTCCCTGCGCCGCCGGGGTCTCCACGTGCAGGCCGAGCGGCCTCGGTTGGGGGCCGTGCCTCGGCCAGGTGCTGCCGCAGCTCGACGCGTGCGACGATGGCATCGACAACGACTGCGACGGCACGGTCGACAACCCGCCCGATGAGGACGGCGACGGGTGGACGATCTGCGAGGGCGATTGCTGCGACTCCTCGCTGGACGCGTGCGGCCCCCCGTCCCTCATGAACCCTGGCGCCTTCGACGTGGCGGACAACGGGATCGACGACGACTGCGATGGCGCGGTCGACAACGCCTCGCCCTGCGACGAGGGGCTCGCGAGCGACTCGGCGACCGCGCTCGACTACGCGAAGGCGATGGATCTCTGCGCCACCACGACGGCGTCGCGGCGCACGTGGGGCGTCATCTCGGCGAGCTTCCGCCTCGCCGACGGCACCGGCGCGCCCGTGGCGGCCCAGCGGTCGATCCGGCGGGGCTTCGGCTCCGGCATCCTGCCGCTCCGGGGCGCGCGGCTCGCGGTGCTCTCGACGGGCGTGGCTGCGGCCCAGGCGTCGCCGAACAACACGCGGCCGAGCTTCGCCCCGTTCCAGGGCGGCCAGAACATGGGGACGTCGAGCGGCATGCCCGCGGACTGGCTCGAGGCGAACGGCGAGCGCCTCCCGAACACGCCCGGCTGTCCGGAGCCGTTGGGCGGCACGACGGCCCACGATCCCGTGATGTTGCGGCTGCGCGTGCGCGTGCCGACGAACGCGAGCTCGTTCAGCGTCTCGACGTTCTTCCTCTCGTCCGAATACCCGGAGTGGGTGTGCAGCCGGTTCAACGACTTCTTCCTCGCGCTCCTCGACTCCACGTTCGAGCCCTTTCCGGGCGAGAGGGCGAACCCCGAGGACAAGAACCTCGCGTTCTACGATCCCCCGCCCGCCGGCGGCTCGGTCTACCCGCTGGGCGTGAACCTCGCATTCGGCGATACCGGGCTCTTCACCCAGTGCGTCAACGGGCCGACCGGGTGCGGCGGCGGCGCCAAGGCCGGCTCGACGACCACCTGCACGGGCGTCGGTCAGCTCCTCGGGACGGGGTTCGACATCACGAGGCCACCTGCGCAGATCGAGGGCGAGCCCGGCTGGTGCGGCACGAGCGAGCGCGCCGGCGGCGGGACCGGCTGGCTGGTCATGAACGGCAACGTCGTCCCCGGAGAGATCATGGAGCTACGATTTGTAATATGGGATACAAATGATCCCTGGAACGACTCCGTCGCCCTCCTCGACAACTTCCGGTGGTCGGCCTTTGCCGCGACGCCGGGCGCGACTGAGGGGGTCGAGCGCGGTCTGACCGGCGGAGAGGTTCATGTCGTCGGACGTCGCCTCTGACGACGGCACCTTCGCGGCGGGCCCTCGGGTGGCGGCATCGAGGGGGCGCGGGCGGCGTCCGGGGGGCGCGCGAACGCAGCGGACGGACGGCGACCCGTTTACACTGCGCGTCGAGCCGGGGACCGCGGCACGCATCCCTCGGTCGCGCTCGAAGGAGCGCTTCTGTTCATCACCAAGGAGACTGCATGAGGAGAACGATCACCCCGCTCGCGCTGTTGCTCGCGAGCCTGTCCTTCGCCACGCTCGGCTGCGACAGCAAGGGGAACGACGCGACGACCCCTGGCGCGGTGGCCGAGGGCAAGCCGACCGAGAGCGCGGCCGCGGCGGCGACGACGGCCGCGCCGGCCACGACGCCGGCCGCCGCCACCGCCGAACCTTCGGCGGCCGCGGCGGCCGCGCCGGCGGAGACGGCCGCGGCGGACGCGAAGGCGGAGGCGGCCGCGGCGGACGCGAAGGCGGAGGCGGCCCCGAAGGCGACCGCGGCGGCGTCGGCCGCTGCGCCGGCGGCGACCGGCGCGGCCCAGGCGGGCGAGAAGAAGTTCGAGTGCGGCGCGAAGGGCCAGAAGCTCTGTCCGATGCAGGCCTGGATGAAGAGCACGATGGCCTCGGCGACCTCGAGCGGCGACGGCGAGAAGATCGCGGCGGCGCTCCAGTACGTGGCCGGCAAGCCGCCGCCGGGCATGGGCAGCTGGGCGACGATCTCCAAGGCTGGCGCCTCCAAGGCGAAGGCCGGCGACATCGACGGCGCGAAGGCGAGCTGCAAGCAGTGCCACGACCTCTACAAGGAGCAGTACAAGAAGACGATGCGCGATCGTCCCTGGTGAGCCGCCCGCCGCGCCGACCGGGCGCCCCCGCGCCCAGCGCGCCGCTGCGTCGCTGCGGCTCACGTGTAGATAAGTTAGGGTAACTAACAAATTTGTCGGTGCGCAGCGCCCGCGCGAGCCCCCCGCGCCGTGGCCGGAGCCCGCATGCGGCGCGCGATGCGCGAGTCCTCGTGCACCCGCGCGGCCCGCGGCCAGAGCCCGGCGTGCGGCGCGCGATGCGCGAGTCCTCGTGCACCCGCGCCGCGGTCGCCGTCCGGCCGGCGGAGCGCGGGACAAACATCTTGGATGGGAAGGGGTGATGCGATAGAGCCCTGAGCTGATGGCGCGCGCTGCTCGCACAGGCCCTGGGGGTGCCCCTGCGCCGGCCACCTCGCCCGCTCGCGCGCGGGGTGCCGCCGGCTCGAGCGGGGCCGCGAGCTCGTCCCGCGGGCGCGTCGGCCAGGCCGCCGACCCGTTCTCCAGCAGCGCGCTGCCGCCTTCGAAGCCGCGCGCGGGCGCGACGCCGCGGCTCACGGGGGACGCGGCGGCCGACGTCAGGCCGAGCACGGCGGCACCGCCTCCGCCGAGCGTGCGCCCTCCGCCGAGCGTGCGCCCTCCGCCGAGCGTGCGCCCTCCGCCGAGCGTGCGCCCTCCAGCGGCCGCGGCCCGGACGGACGCGCCCCCTCCAGCGGCCGCCTCGAAGAAGCCTCCTGCGCCGGAGGACGACGAGGACGAGGACGACGAGGACGACGCCAAGGGCGGCCCGCGGCGCGGCCGGCCGCGCGGCCCGTTCACGCAGCACCGGCGGCTCGACTCGCTGCGCAGCCTGCTGCAGAAGCACCCTGCCGGCCTGACGATCTACGACCTCGCGCGCGAGCTCAACGTCACGCCGCGCTCGCTCCGGCGCTACCTCGTCGAGGTCAAGCGCGAGCTCGATCTCGTGTCGGTCGCCACGCGCCCCGGCGGCCCTCGCCTCTGGCGCCTCTCGCCGAGCGAGGCGCCCCGGCGCGTCGAGGTGCGGCGGACGCAGGCGTACGCCCTGCTCGCCGCCCGCCGCCTCTTCGAGCCGATGCGCGGCTCGACGCTCTTCGAGGAGATCGACCTCGCCGCGCAGCGGCTGCTCGGCGTCGCGCGCAGGCCAGGGCGCGGCCCGAACGCTGGCGTCGCCGACGCGCGGCTGGAGGAGCGCTTCCTCTACCTCCCGTTCGCCCCGAAGGACTATGCCGCGCGGACCGAGGAGCTCGACGACCTGTTCCAGTCCGTCGCCGATCTGCGCCCGCTCCGGTGTCGTTACCGCCGCTCGCGGGACGGGCGCGAGGAGCGGGTGCTCATCCATCCGTACGCGCTCGTCCTCTACAAGGACGCGATTTACTGCGTGGGCCTCCACGTCAGCCGCGGCGAGGTGCGCACGTTCCTGCTCGATCGCATGCGCGACACGGAGTGCGCGGTCACCGAGCGCTTCGAGCTTCCCCCTGATTTCTCCATCGACGACTACTTCCAGGGCCAGTTCGGCATCTGGCGCGGCGGCGAGCCCCGGCGCGTCGTGATCGACTTCGACGAGCGCGTGACCGAGTTCGTGCGGACGCGCAAGGTGCACCCCTCCCAGGAGATCACGCAGCTGCCCGGCGGCGGCGTGCGGCTCACGATGCACATCGGCGACATGACCGAGCTCGCGACGTGGGTGCTCGGCTTCGGCGAGACCGCCCGCGTGGTCGAGCCGCCCGACCTCGTGGACCGCGTGAAGCGCGAGCTCGCCGGCGCGCTCGCCCGCTACGCGGAGCCGCCGCCGGCCGAAGGCTCGGGGCAGGCCGAGGGCCAGTAGGGCCTCGCGGGCGCGCCTGCCGCCGCGAGCTCCCGCGCGAGCGCGCGCCGCCGCCAGGTCCCGCGCGAGCGCTCGCCGCACGCGCCCCTCCACCGCGCCCGCGCGCGCGGCCCCTCCACCGCGCGCGCGCGTGCCGCCTCAGCGCGACGCGCGGAGCGCCTCGTCGATCATCTTCTGGTGCTCCGCCGGGTCCGCCCAGCGGGCGCGCCCCTCGGGCGGGAGCTGATCGATCGGATCGAAGTACGTGTACCGCTGGCCCGGCTTGACGCTCGGCGCCTCGAACACCGAGATCCCGGTCGTGCGGTCGTAGTGCTCGAACGAGTGCGCGTCGCGCTTGCCGCCGCCGCCGGGCGCGTCGACGACGAACGTCGGCGTGTTGAACCCGGCGGTCGAGCCGCGCACGTGCTTCTCGATCATGAGCCCGGTCGCGAGCGTGGTCCGGAGGTCCTCCACGCCGCGGACGAGATCGTGGATGTAGACGTAGTAGGGGTGCACGTGCAGGTGCCCCAGGCGCTTCACGAGCAGCTTCATCGTCTCGGGCGTGTCGTTCACCCCGCGCTGCAGCACCGACTGGTTCCTCACCGTGATCCCGCGCTCGAACAGCTTGTTCATCGCATCGCGGGTGACGCCGGTGATCTCGTTCGGGTGGTTGAAGTGCGTGTGGATCACGACCTCCTTGTGCAGCTTCCGTCCGAGCTCCACCGTGCGCGTCACCGCGTCGATCCACTCGTCGTCGGTGAGGATCTTCTGCGGCATCACGGCCGGGCCCTTGGTGGCGAGGCGGATGCGCTGGATGTTCGGCATCCCGAGGAGCGCCTCGCCGATCGCGCTGATCTGCTCTGGCCGCAGGTTGTACGCGTCGCCGCCGGAGACGACGATGTCCTCCAGCTCCGGGCGCGACGCGATGTACGCGTACGCGCGCTTCCACCGCTCCTCGTCGACCTTGAAGTGGGTCTTCTCGACCTCCCCCGTGTCGATGCCCACCGCGTAGCTGCGCGTGCAGAAGCGGCAGTACACGGGGCAGGTGTCGAGCGGGAGGAACAGCGCCTTGTCGGCGTACCGGTGCGTCAGCCCGGGGACGGGCGCGTCGGCGCGCTCGTGCAGCGAGTCGAGCCCGAGCTTCGGGTGATCCGGCAGGAAGCGCGAGGCCAGCGGGATGAACTGCGTCCGGAGCGGATCGCCGTACGGATCGTTCCAGTCGATCAGCGAGAGCATGTACGGCGAGACGCGGACGCTCATGGGCGCGTGCGCGAAGCCCTCGGTCGCGTCCCGGATGAAGTCGTCCGACACCATCCCGCGCAGCGTGTCGAGCAGCTTGTCCGGGCGGGTGATCGACTTCTTCGCCTGCCACCGGTGATCCATGAACTGCTCGTCGGTCACCTCGGCGTACGCCGGGATCCTCCGGAAGTCGGGCACCTCGAGCAGCTGGGTGTGCTGGAGCGACGCCGGATCTACCGGCGGCTTGAGGGGCGCGATGTCGGGGCTTCGCTTGGTGAGTTCGATGAGGCTCGAGGTGGTCGTCATATCGTGGACCCTTGCCCGTGCGGAGCAAAGAGAGCGTGAGGGGTGGCCGCCTGCCCGCACCTGCGCTTCCCGGGGCCTGCCCGGCGGCGGCTGCGGCAGCCGTTCCTGGGATCGTAGCATCGCGGTACCCCTGTCGGGGGCGGTGTGCGCTACGCCGCGCGGTCGAGCGGCGCCTCCGGCTGGCGCGCGGAGGGGCTGTGCGGCGGGCGAGCCGATCAGGGCTCGATGGAGGCCACCGTGGTGTCCCGGGTGGTGCGGTAGCGCGCGTAATAGGTCCGCACGCGCGTCACGTAAGCCTGGGTCTCCTCGTAAGGCGGGATGCCGCCGTACCGCATCACCGCCCCTTCGCCGGCGTTGTACCCGGCGATGGTGAGATCGAGATCTCCGTTGAAGAGGTTGGCCAGGATGCGCAGGTACCGCGTTCCTCCGAAGATGTTCTCACGCGCGTCGAACGGGTCGCGCACCTGCATGCGGAGGGCGGTCTCGGGCATCAGCTGCATCAGCCCCTGCGCGCCGACGGGCGAGACCGCGCGCGGATCGTAGTCGCTCTCGCACTTGATGACGGCGCGGACGAGCTCCTCGGGGATCTGGTAGAGCGTCGCGGCCTGACGGATCCACGTGTCGTAGCGGCTGAACCGCTCGAGGGATTTGTCGCTCGGGGCCACCGGCGCAACGCCGGGGCGCGCCCCGGGGCGACGCCCGTCGCCCTTGATGTACAGCTTGAACCGCCCGTCGCCGGCGGCGCGGTTCGAGAAGTGCACCGTTCCATCCGCGTCGGTGTACGTGAAGATGTCGGCGCGCGCGCTGCCCGGGTGCAGCGCGAGGGCGGCGAGGCCGAGCGCGGCGACGAGGGCCCGCAGGGGCGCGCGAACGGAGGAGCCGGAGGTCGACTGGACGGGCATTTCTCGGCTCAGCATAGGTTGGGATCGCCTGCTCGTGCAAACCGCACCGTGGCGGCGGAAAGGAACGTCGAAGGAACGTCGTGGCGAACGCCGCGGCGGGCGGCGCCATTCCGAGGACGGCCGCGCGAGGCCGTCCACCGCGCGGGGCGTCCGCGCGGAAGCTCGCTCTGGTGAGCACGTCCCGGGCGCTGTACTAAGTCGGGCGCCATGGAGATCGGCTGGCGACACGTGCTCGCGGGGGTTGCGGCCCTCTTCATCCTGTTCCTCGTCATCAAGATGCGCCCTGCCCGGCGGCGCCGGGACGCGCTGAGCGCCGAGGTCCAGGCCGCACGGGAGCGCGCGCGGCGCGCCGCGACCCCGCGCGAGCGGGCCGAGGCGCTGTGCGACGCGGGCGTGCAGGCGATGCGCGGCGGCCGCCGCGTCACCGCCGCCGTGGGCTTCTTCGTGCGCGCGATGCGGGCCGACCCCGCCTCCGCCCGCGTCATCGAGCTCGCGAGCGGCGCGCTCGCCAGGCGCAGGCCCCGGCTCCTGGAGAAGATCCTGTGGCGGCGGCTCGCGGTGCTCCCCTGGGACGGCGAGCACCGCGACGCGGCGCGCGCGGCCGCCGTCGGGCTGGAGGCGCTGTACCGGCGCGAGATCCGGGACCGGAGCCGCGCCGAGATCATGCGCAAGCTGACCCGGACGCTCGGCTGAGCCGCCGCGCGAGGGCCGGCGGCGCCGGCGTCACGTCCCCCAGAACGATCGCGGCAGCGCGCCGCGGTTCGACAGCGCGACGAGGTCCATGAGCAGCGCGATCGTGACGTGGACCAGGAAGCCCGAGTAGATGCTCTTCGTGCGCATCGCGAGCGAGCCGAGCGCGATCCCGGCGACCACGGCGCCGGCCGCCTCCAGGTACGGCTTGCCGAAGTGGATCATGCAGTAGGGGACGACCATCGCGAAGATCGCGCCGGAGCCCAGGGTGTGGCGGAGGCCGGCGAGCCAGAAGCCGCGGAAGAAGATCTCCAGCGCGAAGAACTGGGCGAAGTACATCGCCTCCCAGGCGATGAGGTCGAACCAGGAGCGGGAGGACTGCTTGTAAAAGGGGTAGTAGCTCCCGAAGTCGGGCGCGCTCGCGACGATGAACACCGCCGGGACCACGACGGCGAGGCAGAGCACGTAGATCCACGCGTGCTGCGCGAGCCCCCGGACGCGCAGCCCCATGTCGAGCAGGCTGTCCCTGGGGAAGCAGACCTTCCACGCGACCATGGGGATGGCCACGTAGCCGAAGACGCGGGTGAACGACCACCACACGTAGCTGTAGAGCTCGTCGTAGCGGCGGAGCGAGATCGGCACGATCACCCCGCCCGGCGAGAGCGCCTGGGCGAGCTCGAGCTCGCGCAGCCACGGCCGGATGTGCTCGTCGTAGACCGCCCGGCCGCCGTAGTACTGCTGCAGCATGAGCACGACCGCGGTGATCGTGAACAGGACCGCGGGGCGGCGGTCGTAGCCCCCGGCGGCGAGGGTGCGCCGCTGGTGCTCGTGGGCCTCGACGTCGAGCTCCCGCCAGGTGCGCCGGAAGAAGAGCCAGAGGACGGGCGCGAGCGCGATGAACGCGGCGACCGGGAACAGCGCCTTCAGCAGGGTGCTCGCCAGGGCCGACGAGGGCTCGGCGAGGCGGGCGCTCGCGTCCGAGAGCGGCCGGAGCGGCCGGAGCCGGTCGACGTGCGCCACGAGCCAGCTCCCCAGGTTGAGCATCGGCGCGCCCTGTACCATGATCCGCGGCCCAGCACAGCGCCGACGCGCGGGCTCCGCCGCCTTCGCGCCCTCCGCCGTCGGCGCCGGTCCCTCCGCCGCCTTGGCGCCCTCCGGCGCCGGCGCGGTCCCCCCGCGGCGCGCCCTTGCGGTGACCCGGGCCGCTCTGCTAGATCGCGCTCCCTCTTCAATGCCGCGCGAGTCATCTCGCGCATTTCCGGCGCAGGCCCCGCCTGCCCGTGGGAGTCTCAGCAATGGCCAGCAAAAATCCGCTTGCGATCGTGAAGGAGCGCTTCGGCGACAAGGCGAAGCTCGTCGAGGCCGTGAAAGGGCTCGCGGCCGAGGACCTCTGGCTCGGGCGCGTCAGCTCGGATCGGGGCGGTTCCAAGGGCCTGGAGCACGTGTCGAACGCCAAGCTCCTCCGCCTGCACGCGACGTTCAGCACGGTGAAGGAGAAGTTCGGGACGCGCGCGAAGCTCATCGACGAGACGCTGGCGGCCCTGAACCGGTCGAAGGACCAGGGCTACAGGAAGCGCCTCGAGGCGTACCCGGTGCCGCGCCTCTACGACCTCTACCAGTCGGCGTCGAAGCGGGCGAAGGCCGCCTCGGCGACCCCGAAGGCTCAGGCCTGAGCCGCTCGCTCGTCGAGCGCGCCGTCCATGCCGGACCGGACCGGGCTGCCCGCCCTTGAAGGTCCGGCGTTCCTATCGTAATTGAGCCGCGTCGCCAGCGCGCGGCGTCCAGCCGTCCAGCGTCGGACCGACGATCTGACGTCCCCCTGATGAGCCTGAAGCCCCCCGTGGGCCCTCCCAGAAAGGTGGGTGTCGCCCGCCGCGAGCCCCGCCAAGGAGAACGACTGTGAGCAGCGCGCACGAGATCGAGACCGGCGTCTGGACCACGGAAGACGCCAAGTCGCTCTACATGATCGACCGCTGGGGTCGCGGCTATTTCGACGTGAGCCCGGACGGCAACCTCACCGTCGCCCCGCTCCAGGAGCGCGGCAGCAAGATCGCGATCCGCGACGTCGTGGACGCGGCGCTCGAGCAGGGGCTCCGCACGCCGCTCCTGATCCGCTTTCAGGACCTGCTCCACCACCGGGTGCGGTCGCTCAACGAGGCCTTCAACAAGGCGATCGCCGAGAGCAAGTTCCGCGGGACGTACCGCGGCGTGTTCCCGATCAAGGTGAACCAGCTCCGGGAGGTCGTGGAGGAGATCCTCGACGCGGGAAAGACCTACCATTACGGCGTCGAGGTCGGCTCCAAGCCCGAGGTCTTCGCCGGCCTGTCGGTCCATCACGACCCCGAGTCGCTGATCGTCTGTAACGGCTACAAGGACGAGAACTTCATCCGGACGGCGCTGATCGGGCGCAAGCTCGGCAAGAAGGTGATCCTCATCGCGGAGAAGCTCTCCGAGGTGCGGATGATCACCCGCGTCGCCAAGGACATGAACGTCGAGCCGATGATCGGCCTCCGGGTGCGGCTGCTCACCGAGGGCGCGGGCAAGTGGAAGACGTCCGGCGGCGAGAACGCGAAGTTCGGGCTCTCCACCGCCGAGATCCTCGCGGCGATCCGGATCATGGACGAGGCCGGGATGAGCGCCTCGTTCAAGCTCCTCCATTTCCACATCGGCTCGCAGGTGCCGGACATCCTGATCATCAAGCGCGCCGTGCGCGAGGCGACGCGCTACTACGCGAAGCTCCGCAAGATGGGGCAGCGCATCGAGTACATCGACGTCGGCGGCGGCCTCGCCATCGACTACGACGGCTCGCGCTCGACCTTCCACTCCTCGATGAACTACTCGGTCGAGGAGTACGCGCGCGACATCGTGCACAACATCGCGGACATCTGTGACGAGGAGCGGGTGCCTCACCCGAACATCGTCTCGGAGTCCGGCCGCGCGATCGTCGCGCACCACTCGGTGCTGGTCGTCCAGGCGTTCGGCTCGATCGAGAAGACGCCGATGTCGCCGATCGACATCCAGACCGAGGAGCACAAGCTCATCCAGAACCTCCTCTACATCAAGGACAACCTCTCCGGGCCGAACCTCGGCGAGTCGTGGCACGACCTGCTCCAGATCAAGGAGGAGGCGCAGAAGATGTTCGAGCTCGGCCTGCTCAACCTCGACGTGAAGGCCCGGGTCGAGATCCTCTTCTGGGAGATCGCCGAGGCCATGCAGAAGATCGCGTCGGAGCTCGATCCCGAGGAGGTGCCGGACGATCTCGGCGAGCTCCGCAAGCAGCTCGCCGACCAGTACATCTGCAACTTCTCCGTGTTCCAGTCGCTGCTCGATCACTGGGCGCTCGGCGCGCTCTTCCCGATCGTGCCGATCCACCGGCTGAACGAGCGCCCCGCGGCGGACAGCACGCTCGTCGACATCACCTGCGACTCCGACGGCAAGGTGAGCAAGTTCATCGATCTCAACGACGTGAAGGACACGATCCCGCTGCACCCGATCGTGGGCGAGCAGCCGTACTACGTCGGCATCTTCCTGACCGGCGCGTACCAGGACATCATGGGCGACATCCACAACCTCTTCGGCCGCGTCAACGAGGTGCACGTCTTCCTCGATGAGGACGAGGAGAGCGGGTACTACATCGAGGAGACGATCGCCGGGAACAAGATCCACGAGGTCCTGGCGCTGACCCAGTACGACAACCGCGATCTCGTCGGGAAGGTGAAGGCCCAGGTGGACGGCGCGATCAAGCAGGACCTCCTCAAGCCGACCGAGGGCATGCGGCTGCTCGCCGACTACGAGCGGGGGCTCAAGGATCAGACGTACCTGAGCCTCTGAGCCGCGCCGTGCTCTCCGAGACCACGGCGCCCGCGGGCCCGGCGTCCCTCTCGAGGCGCCGGCCCGGGTGGGTGCGCCAGTCGATGCTCGTCGCGCGGAAGGATCTCGCGATCGAGCTCGCCACCGGCGAGATCGTCACGACGAGCGGGTTCTTCGCGGTGCTCGTCGCCGTGATCGCGTCGCTCGCGTTCTACGCCGGGCAGGACGCGGCCGAGCGGGTCGCGCCCGGCGTGATCTGGGTGAGCGTGGCGTTCGCGTCGGTGCTCGCGCTGAGCCGCACGTGGCAGCGGGAGCGCGAGGACGGCGCGCTCTCGGGCCTGCTCGTCCTGCCGATCGCGAGGAGCGCCCTGTTCGCCGGCAAGGCGCTCGGGCTGTGCGTCTTCGTGATCGCGGTCGAGGCGATCATCATCCCGGCCGCGGCGCTCCTCTTCGCGGTGGATCTCGCGAAGACGGGCGCGGGGCTCGCGCTCTTCTGCCTCGCGGCGACGCCGGGCATCGCCGCGAGCGGCACCCTGTTCGGGGCCATGACCGTGCGCACGCGCGCCCGCGATCTCGTGCTCGCGAGCGTCCTCTTCCCGCTGCTCGCGCCGACCCTGCTCGCCGCGGTCGCAGGGACGCGGGAGCTCTTCGGCGGCGCGACGCTCGGCGAGCTCACCGATTACGTGGCGCTCATGGGCGTGTTCGACGTCGTGTTCATCGCGGGCGGGATCGGCCTCTTCGATCTGATCATCGAGGGCTGACCCGCCGCGCGGCCGCGCCGCGACGATCCCGGCGCGCCGCGCAGCTGGGCCGCGGCGATCGCGGCGCGCCGCGCGCCGGCGATCGCAGGCTCACGCGGCCGCGCCGCGCGCCGCGAGCACGTCGTCGGCGAGGAGCGACGCCGCCCGCTCGACGCCGTCGAGATCGACCGCGGCGCCGGTGCACTCGCCGATCGCCCACACGCCGTCGCCGGCCCGGCCGCGCGCGTCGACCCGCACGGCGTACCCCGCGCGCGGGTCGACCTCGACGCGGGCGCCCGCCTGCGCGGCGACCTCGAACGAGGGCGCGGCCGGCGCCTCCACGGCGAGCGCCACCACCTTGAGATCGCTCGTCGGGCTGCCCGGGGCGAAGGGCGCGCCGCGCACGGTCACGCTCTTCACCTGCGAGATCCCGTTCACCGCGGCGAGCGCGGCGAGCGGGATCCGCGCCGCGATCCGGTCGCCGAGGGCGCCCGCGAGCTCGTCGGCCCAGAAGCCCTCGCCCGCGATCGCGACGGGGCCGGTCGGCTCGACGCCGCAGGCGAGCAGCCGGCAGAGCGCGCGCGCCGAGAAGACCCCGGGCAGATCGTTGTTCGGGAACGCCGCGACGCCGTCGTGCGCCCCGGTGGCGAAGACCAGCGCGGGCGCCTCGATCACGGTGGCGCCCGCGTCGCCAACGACCAGGAGCTCGCCGAGGTAGACGCCGGCGGCCATGTGCCGGCAGAGCACGCGCACCCCGTCGAGCGGGTGCCGCGCGAGGAGCTCCGCCGCCCGGCGCGGCGCCCCGGCGAGCGACCCGGCGGGGGCGACGCCGTCGTCGATCAGCGCGACGCGCAGGCCGCGCGCCGAGAGCGCCGAGGCCGCCGCGACGCCGGCGGGCCCGGCGCCGATCACCGCCGCGTCCAGCTCGAGCCGCGCGGCGGGCGCCGGCGGGAGCGGCGCGCTCGGCAGCCGGCCGAGCCCCGCCAGCTTGCGCGCGATCGACTGCATGACCCGGGACAGCCCGGGGACGCCGGCCATCAGGTGGTGGTGGTCGATCCCCTGCGGGAAGAACCAGTCGGTCACCCGCAGCAGATCCGCCTCCCGCGAGCCGACCACGTTCTGCGCCTCGATGCGCTCGCCGCCGGCGGCCGGCCGCAGGCAGGTCATCACGTTGGGCACCCCGTCGACCCGCGCCAGGCAGCCGTCGCAGCCGCCGCGCAGGCAGGTCGGCGCGCGCGGGCGGTGCAGCTTCGGGCTCCGCGCGAGCGTCACGCGCCCGGAGGCGAGCAGCGCCACGGCCAGCGGCTCTCCCCGCTCCGCCGGGACGTCCGCTCCGTCGAGGGTGATGGTGACCGGATCCCGGAGCGCGCGACCTCGCCGAAACATGGGCGGACGCTAGCAGACGCGCGCCGGGCGCGCGCGCCGCGGGCCTGGGAAAACGCGGGAACGAAGCGGCAGGGAAGCCGCAAATGAGCGGCCAGGGAGCGGCCAGGGAGCGGCCAGGGAGCGGCCAGGGAGCGGCCAGGGAGCGGCCAGGGAGCGGCAGGTGAGCAGCAGGTGAGCAGCAGGGAGCGGCAGGGAAAACGCGCGGCGTCGCCGGCGCGAGCGCGCGGCGCGGAGAAGGTGCCCTCCGCTTCGCGCGCTGATCTATGCTGTGGCCGATGCGCCTCGGCGTCCTCGGCCCTGCACAGGGTGATCTGCCCGCGCTCGCTCGTGGCGCGCAGCACCTGCTCGACGAAGGCCACGCCGAGCGGGTCATCTACGTCGCCGAGGACGACGCGCTCGACCGGGTCGTCGAGGGCTGGGCGCAGAGCCTGGTCGGCGCGAACCCCGCCGAGGGCGCCCTGTTCGATCGGGCCGCGCGCTGCGCCGCCGCGACGCCGGAGCAGATCGACGCGTTCGTGGCGTCCGAGCGGGCCCGGCTGCGCCTCAAGGTGCTGATGAGCCTCCCGCCGGGCCAGCGCACGATCGAGATCCTGGACGGGCGCGTCGCGCTGTTCGTGTTCGACAAGGCGGCGCTCGACGAGGAGGACATCGTCGCGGCGTCGCTCCTCGTCTTCGGCAAGAGCTCCGAGCCGCTCATCAAGAAGGTCGGCCCGCGGACGTTCTTCTCTCCCGGGCCGATCGGCTCCGAGGGCGGCCGGGCGCTCCTCGACGACGGGCACGGCGGGGTGCGGATCGAGGTGATCAACGCGAGCGGCGCGGTGACCGCGCGCGAGATCGTGGGCCCGCCCGCGGCCGGCCCCAAGCTGAGGGTTCAGGGTGGCTCGCACGGCTGAGGGAGCCGCGGGCGCGAAGGGCGTGCGCGCGCGCGGGTCAGCGTCAGAGCCGCGCCGCGTCGCCATCTTCGGCGGCAGCTTCAACCCTCCCCACGTGGCGCACGTGCTCGCGGCCACCTACGCGATCTCCGTCGCGCCGATCGACGAGGTGCTCGTCGTCCCCGTCTACCGCCACCCCTTCTCCAAGGAGCTCGCGCCGTTCGAGCATCGCCTGGCCATGTGCCAGCTCGCGCTCGGCTGGCTTCCGGGGGTGTCGGTCTCGGCGGTCGAGCGCGAGCTCGGCGGCGAGAGCCTCACGCTGCGCACGCTGGAGCACCTCGCCGCGGCGCACCCCGGCTGGGCGATGCGCCTGCTCGTCGGCGCCGACGTGCTCCCGGATCTCCCGCGCTGGCACCGCTTCGATCGCATCGAGCAGATCGCGCCGCCGATCGTCCTCGGCCGCTCCGGCTTCGCCGCGACCGCCGCGGAGCGCCTCGACGCGGCGGCGGACCCGCGCCCGCTCCTGCGCCCCGCGGACGTGCTCCTCCCGCAGATCTCGAGCAGCGAGATCCGCCTGGCGTTCGCCGCGGGCGATCTGGAGGCCGTCCGCCAGCGCGTGCCGCGCGACGTGCTCGACTACGCGCTCGCGCACGGCCTATACGGGAGCGGCGCATGAACGAGATGGACAGCACGCGCCCGTCGCCGATGCACCGGGACGAGAGCGCCCTCCCGGAGGTGTTCATCTACGGCGCCGGCAAGGTGGGCCGCGGGCTCGCGCGCGCGAGCCGCGACGCGGGGCTGTCGGTCACGCTGCGGCCCGCGCGGGACGGGCTGCCGGCGGAGCGCATCGAGGCGGACCTCGTGATCCTCGCCGTGCGCGATCGGGACATCGCGCCCGCCGCCGAGGCGATGCGCGACCGGAAGCTCGTCGGCCACCGGGACGTCGCGGTGGTGCACTGCGCCGGCGCGCTCGGCCCGGAGGCGCTCGCGGCGGTGCGGGGCCGCCGCGTCTCGGTCGCGCAGATGCACCCGATGATCTCGTTCGCCTCGCCCGCGTTCGTGCCCTTCCTCGAGCGCGGCCACCTCCACATCGACGGCGATCCCGCCGCCGTGCGTGCCGCGCGCGCGCTCGGCGTGCGGCTCGGGATGACGCCGCGCACGTTCTCCGGCCTCGACCGCGTCGCCTACCACGCCGCCGCAGGCCTCGTGGCCAACGGCGCCGCGGCGCTCGCCGCCGCCGGGGTCGACCTGCTCGAGCGCGCCGGCGTCGAGCGAAAGACCGCCGCCGAGATGCTCGGCCCGCTGCTCCGCACGGTCGCGGACAACGTCGAGGTGCTCGGCGTACCCGAGGCGCTCACGGGGCCGGTCCGGCGCGGCGACGCGCCCGGCGTCGCGCGACACCTCGAGACGCTCCGCCGGCTCGCGCCGCACCTCGTCCCGTTCTACGTCGCCGCCGCGGCCACGCAGCTCCCGCTGGCCCGCGCCCTGGGCGAAGCACCTCCGGACGCGTTCGACGCAATCCAGCAGGTCCTGGACGGAACCAGGTAGTCGCACTGAAATTTTCTATTGGTGCGGCAGATACTTATTGATGCTCGACGGCAGGATCCGTTGATGCGTGCTCCAGCCGAGAGGTACGCTTCCATTGCCTTGGGATCTGTCGCCGCAGCCTGCGTTCCTTCTGCCACCACGAGCGATGCCGGGGGTTTCCGGGCGCTCGATGAGCGCGTCCGTGACGCCGCGTCGCGTGGGGTGCTCCACGTCCATGGACAGCGGCCGATCCTGGATGCGGTTTGCTCCCACCTCGCGCGTCGCGCTCGAGGCGTGGGGCGCTCGCTGATCTCGGCCGCGCACGCCGCGGGTCGGGACCCCTGGCGCGATCTCGCGCTGCGCTGCGGCGTCGCCTCCGCGGATCCGGTCGCGGTCGCGCAGGGCATCAGCGCCGCCGCGGAGGGCGCGATCCTCCTCGTCGCCGAGGGGGAGCCCACGAGCTGGGGGAGCCTCGTGCTCGAGGAGGTCTCCCGCCTCATCGCGGAAGGGTCGAGCTCCGCGCTGGTCATCGTGTGCAGCGACGCGGCGCGGCGGCCGTGGACGAGCGCCATCGCGATCGACGGCGTCGCGTCGCCCGACGACCTGCACCGGTTCTGGGAGGCGTTCGCGGCGGAGGCGGAGCGCCGGGTCGTCGCGAAGCTCGACCGGCTGGACGCGCTCGAGGGCTGGTGCTCCGCCGTGCTGGCCGCGCCGGCCGAGCCGCGCCCCCTGCCGCAGCAGCCGAGCCTCGAGGCCAGGCGGCTGCTCGATCGGCTCGCGCTGAGCCAGCGGCCCTGGCCGTCCGCGCAGCTCGGCCGGCTCGCGCCGCGGCGCGCGGAGCAGGGGCCCGGGGCCGCCGCGTGCCCCCTCGCCGGCGAAGAGCTCGCGGGCCTCGGGCTGATCGAGGCCGACGATCGCGGGTGGGTGACGGCGCGGCGCGCGGCCGCCGATCCGGCCGGCGAAGGCCCGGAGGACGTGCTCGCGGTCGCGGAGGCGCTCGAGGAGCAGCCGTCCGACCCGTGGAGCCTCTCGCGCGCGAGCGAGCTCTTCGCCTCGCTGGGCCGGGCCGACCGCGCCGAGGCCGCGGCGACGCTCGCCATCTCCTCGGTCGGCGAGCCGTCGGCGCGCGCCGATTTCTGGCAGCGCTGGGCCCGATCGATGCGCGCGCTCCCCGGCTCGCCGCCCGGCGAGCGGCTGCTCCGGGCCGCGGAGCTCGCGCTCCGGCTCGGCGACGTCGAGTTCGCGCTCGACTTCTCCTCGGCGGCCCTGCGGGAGGGGGAGTCGTTCGCCGCGCTGCTCGTGCACGGCCGGGCGACGAGCGCGCGCGGCGACCTGACGACCGCCGCGATGGTGCTCTCGCGCGCGGCGGCCGCCGCGGCCACGCCCGCGGAGCGGGCGCGCGGCGCCGTGGAGGCGTCGGAGCTCTGCTGCAAGACGGGCGACCTCGCGGCGGCCAAGGCGCACGCGGAGGAGGGGCTCGCCGGCGCGGGCGAGATCGCGACGCGCCTCCAGGCGCGCAACATCCTCGGCAAGCTGCTCCTCACGCAGCAGGCCTGGTCCGAGGCGGAGCGGCACTTCGCGGCCGACGCGTGGGAGGCGGCGCGCGCCGGCGAGCACGTGAGCGAGCTGCGCGCCCGGCTGAACCGCGCCATCGCGCTGCTCTCCAGCGGCCGGCTCGACGAGGCGCGCGCGATGCTCTCGGCGGTGCTCGACGACGGCGAGCGGCGCGGCGAGCGCGTCGCGACCGGCTACGCGCTCACGAACCTCGCGGTCATCGCCCACCTGAAGCACGAGTACCCGGAGGCCTTGCGCCTCTTCGAGCGCGCGATCGGCATCTTCCGCAAGATCGGCGACAAGGTCGCGCTCGTGAACCTCATCGCGAACCTCGCGGAGCTCCGGCTCCAGCTCGGGCTCCTCGAGGAGGCCGAGCAGGCGCTCGCGTTCGCGCGCAAGGTCTCCGGCCCGGGCATCCCCGGCGTGTGGATCACGCACGTGGCCTACGTCTCGGCGCAGATCCACCTCGAGCGCGGCCGCACCCAGGAGGCCGGGGACGAGCTCCGCGCCGCCTTCGCGTACGGCGCCGGCCCGAAGCTCGGCGAGTGCTACGCCGTAGCCGCGCGCATCGCGCTCGACGATGGCGACCTCCTGCTCGCCGCGCAGATGATCAAGGCGGCGCGCGCCGAGGCGAGGTCCGATCGGCACATCGCCGAGGTCGCGCTCCTCGAGGCGCTCCGCGCGCGCGCCGCCGGCGAGCCGTTCGGGCAGCTCGCCGCCGAGGCGCTCGCGCTCTCGCGGAAGGACCACGGCCGCGAGCGCGCCCTGGAGGCGCACGTGCTGCTCCACCACGCCTCGGCGTCCGGGGATCGGCCGCCGCGCGCGCCCGACGACGACGCCGCGGCCACGCGGTCGCACCTCGAGGCGGCGATCCACCTCCGCGATCGCATCGCCGCGTCGCTGCCCCCCGACATCGCGCGCAGGTTCCTCGCGCGCCGGCTCTTCGCGGAGCTCGGCCGGCTCGAGGCGTCGGCGCGCATCGCCGCCGAGGCGGAGCCGAGGGGCTGCGAGCTGTGCGGATCGAGCGCGTGCGCCGGCTGCGCGCGGATCGCCGCGCGCGCGCACCGGTCGTCCGCCGTGGTGCCCGCGATCAAGCGGCTGGTGGGGACGGCGCCGGCGCTGCTGAGCCTCCTCCACCAGGTCGAGAAGGTCGGCGCGAGCGACGCGACCGTGCTGATCCACGGCGAGAGCGGCACGGGGAAGGAGATCGTCGCCGAGGCGATCCACGAGGCGAGCGGGCGGGTCGGGCCGCTGATCAAGGTGAACTGCGCCGCCCTGGTCGAGACGCTGCTGCTCTCGGAGCTGTTCGGGCACGAGAAGGGGGCGTTCACCGGGGCGGCGGCGCGCCGTCGCGGGCGGTTCGAGCTCGCCGAGGGAGGGACGCTCTTCCTCGACGAGATCGGCGACATCTCGCCGCGCACGCAGGTCGCGCTGCTCCGCGTCCTGCAGGACAGGACCTTCGAGCGGGTCGGGGGTGTCACCCCGCTGCGCGCCAACGTCCGGATCCTCTGCGCCACCCACCGCGATCTGCGCGCGATGGTCGCGCGCGGCGAGTTCCGGGAAGATCTCTACTACCGCCTCCGGCAGGTCGTCCTGGAGGTACCGGCGCTCCGGCAGCGGCCGCGCGACGTGCCGGTGATCGCCGCCGCGATCCTGGAGAGGATCGCCGCCGAGCGCGGCACGGCGCCGAAGCGCCTCTCCAGCAGGGCCATCTCGGCCCTCTCGCGGCACGCCTGGCCGGGCAACGTGCGCGAGCTCGAGAACGCGTTGCGCGCCGCGGCGATCTTCGCGGACGGCGAGGTGATCGAGCTCGAGGACTTCACGGCGAACGTCGAGGGGCTGCGGGACCTCGAGGCCCTGGAACCGGCGAGCGCTCCGATGACACCGAGGGCTGGCATGCAGCCTGCTTTCCCTGCCGCCGAGCCGTCGAGCGGCCCTCGCTCCTCCGCGCCCGAGCGGATGGAGCCCGAGTCTCACCCCCCGTCGGCGCCCGTGGCCCCGTCGGCGCCCGTGGATCGCACGCCGCTGGAGCTCGCGTACGCGCATGTCCGAGGAGGGGTCAGCCTGAGCGACATGAAGCGCGAGATCGAGCGCGAGTGCATCGCCCGGGCGCTCGACGAAAGTCGCGGGAATATCACGCGCGCCGCGGTGCTCTTGGGTATGAAGAGACCACGTCTTTCGCAGCTTGTGAAACAGTATGGCTTTGGCGGGACGTCGGAGGATTGAAGTGATGCGACGTTGCAGGAGGGGTTGGCTGTCCGGGGGCCTCGCGCTTGCGCTGTCGGCCCCTGCGCTGCTCGCGGGGTGCGCGTTCGCGCCCGGGGAGCGCGACGAGCAGGCAGACGACGCGTGGAGCGAGCTCGAGCCGACGAGCTCCGACGAGGCGCTCGTCTCGGACACAGGCGGCGACGACATCAAGCGCGACGTCGCCGCTCCCGCCGCCGATCGCGCGGCGCTGCCGCGGCTCCGGCTGCGCGAGGCCTCGCCTCCGGCCGGCGGCGATGAGGGATCGAGGACGCGGACGTACGTGCGATCGCAGGACAAGCAGATGCCGGAGCCGCTCCCCTGGCACCCTCAGGGCAGCAGCGACGGCGACGGGACGCGCTGAGCCGCAGACCGCCGCCGGGCCTGTGCGGCCGCGCGCGGCGCCCTAACGCGCTGGTCCACTAGCGCCCCGGCTCGTTTTGAGGTTGCCGCGCGGCTCGCTGCGGTAGCCTTCGCGCGTGGCGCCGCTCGGGATCGATCTCCGCACACGGACGACCCTGGTCTGCGGGGCCCTGGCCCTCGCCATCGCGGCCTCGACGCTGCTGCGGGGGCGCGTCCGGCGCGTGCACCTCTTCTTCGCCGCCTTCGCCGCCGACGTCGGGCTCTGGTACCTCTCCCAGTCGCTCTTCGGCTTCTTCCAGGCCTCCATCTGGGAGCGCTTCACGGCGATCCTCGCCGTGCTGCTCCCGCAGTTCGCGCTGCACCTCTTCGAGGCGATGATCCCCCACGACGGGGATCGCCGCTCGCGCCTGCTCCGGTTCGCCGGGGTGCTCGCCATCCCGCTGTTCGTACTCGTGCTGGTGAGCCGGGAGCAGGGCTCGTGGCTCGACTGGCTCACGCGCGGCTGCATCTTCCTCTACGTCTTCGCGCTGCTCACCGCCGGGCTGTACACGCTCGGCCAGCGCGGCAAGCAGAGCTCCTCGCGCGCGACGCAGCGGCGCGTGCGGTTCCTCGTGGTGATCGGCGCGCTCGCCGCGCTCGCCAGCGTCGCCGACTTCGCCTGGTTCCTCGGCGCGGAGCCGCCGCCCGTCGGCGCCGCGCTCTCGATCGTGTTCCTGTTCGTGCTCGCCCAGGCCCTGCGGCACGAGCGCCTCCTCGACGCCTACGAGATGCTCGCGCGCCTGCTGGTCGCCACGGCGGTCGCGTTCCTGATCGCGCTGATCTTCTATCTCCTGCTCACGTTCATCGGCGGCTTCAACACGATGTACCTGAACGCGGTGCTCGCCGCGATCGTGATCCTGGTGCTCTTCGATCCGCTGCGGGAGCGCGTCGAGGAGCAGCTCCAGCGCCTCTTCTTGCGGGAGCGGTTCGATCTCGATCGCTCGCTCGCGGACGCCCGGCGGCGCCTCGTGCACACGCTCGAGGTGGACGAGATGGGCGCGATCGTGATGAGCGCGCTCGAGCAGTCGCGCCGGGTCACGGCGGCGGCGCTCTACCTGCGCGATCAGGACGGGACCGGCTTCGATCGGCTCGCGTCGCTCGGGCCGCGCGTCCCCGAGCGGATCGAGGTGGCGACGGCGCGGGCGCTGCTCGATCGCCTCGATCGCGGGCCGCTCGCGATGGAGGAGCTCGAGCGCGAGGCGCGCGAGCGGCGGGCGCGCCGGAGCCGCAGCGCCGCGGACGATGACGGCAACTTCGCGCGGCGGACCGAGGTGCGGCCGCAGGTCCCCGAGGACGCGGTGCTCGCGGCGGCCGAGGTGCTCGGCAGCCTCTGCTCGGGCGTGGTGCTGTGCGCGCGGGACGAGCAGGGCGAGCCGATCGGGCTGCTCGTCGTGGCGGACACGCGCGTGCGCGACGCGTTCTCGCCCGAGGAGCTCACCCTGCTCGAGACGCTCGCCGCGCAGATCGGCGTCGTCCTGGAGAACTCGCGCCTCTACGCGCAGATGAAGGAGCGAGACCGGCTCGCGCTCCTCGGCCAGATGGCGGCCGGGCTCGCCCACGAGATCAGGAACCCGCTCGGCGCGATCAAGGGGGCGGCGCAGCTGCTCGCCGATCCCGTGCCGGAGGCGGAGATCGATCCGGCGTCGCGCGAGTTCATCGGGATCATCCTCGAGGAGGTCGATCGGCTCGACCGCGTCGTGGGCTCGGTGCTCGATCTCGCGCGGCCGGCGCAGGGCTCGGTCGTCCCGACCGACGTGAACGCGATCGTGCGCCGCACGCTCCAGGTGCTCTCGATCGAGCGCAGGAACGACCAGCTCGAGGTCGAGGTCACGCTGGACCCCGATCTCCCCCGGGTCGCCATCGATCCCGAGCAGCTGCGGCAGGTGCTGATGAACCTGTTCCGCAACGCGGTCCAGGCCATGAAAGGCCGGGGCAAGGTGGTGATCTCCACGCGCGTCCGCTTCGGCCGCGGCACGCGGCCCGGCTCCGGCTCGGACGAGCCGTTCGTCGAGCTCAACGTCACCGACAACGGCCCGGGGATCTCGCAGAAGGTGCTCGCGAACATCTTCCTGCCGTTCTTCACCACGAAGGACAAGGGGACGGGGCTCGGGCTGTCGATCAGCCAGCGCATCGCGCAGAGCGCCGGCGGCCGCATCGAGGTGCGCTCGTACGAGGGGAAGGGGAGCACCTTCGCCGTGATCCTCCCGGCCGCCGTCGACAAGCTGGGCGCGTCGCCGCCCGTGCCGTCGCCGGCGGCGCTCCCCGCGGCCGAGCCGGCGCCTCAGGAGCGGCCCGGCTGAAGCCTCCGCGACCCCCGGCAGGGCGCGGCGCTCCCGCCGAGCGCGCGCTCAGCCGTAGCGCGACGCCATGAGCGCCGCGAGCGCGGGGCGCTCGCGCACGAGCGCGAGCGTGTGGTCGGCGTGGCCGTGCGCGTAGCCGTTGCCGATGTAGAGGTCCACGTCCTTGCCGATCCCCTCGGCCCCGAGGGCGGCGGCGGTGAAGCTCGTGCTCATCGCGAAGAAGTACGCCTTGCCGCGGTCGCGCGTGGCGACGATCGCGCTGAGCTCCACCCCGGGGACGTTCACGCACGAGAGCGTGAGGTCGGCGCCCGCGCCGCCCGTGAGCGGCAGCACGGCGTCGCGCACCGCGATGGGATCGCGCGCGTCGGCGACCGCGACGTGGTCGCAGAGCCCGAGCGCGCGCAGGTCGGCGGCGAACTCGGCCGATGTCTCGACCCCGATCACGCGCCCGCCGGGGCCGACGCGCCGCCGCGCCTCGGCCGCGCAGAGGAGGCCCGACTTCCCGCCCGCGCCGAGCACCGCGACGCTGTCGCCCGGGCCGGCGAGGCGCGCCACCTGGGGCGCCGCGCCCGCGACGTCGAGCAGCGCGAGGGCGAGCCGCTCGGGCATGTCGGTCGGCATCCGCGCGAGCGGCGCCGACGCGAAGACGATCGCGGTGCCCTCGACGTCGAGCTGCGCGGACGCGGGGCGCACGGCGACGATCCGGCGGAGCGAGAGCGGCGTCAGCGACAGCGAGGCGAGCGTCGCGATGCGATCGCCGACGGCGACGCCGCGGTGCTCCACCAGCGAGCCGACCCGGCGCACGACGCCGAGCAGCATGCCGCCCGAGCCGGTGACCGGGTTGTGCTGCTTGCCCCGGCGCGCGACGGTCTCGACGACGAGCCGCGCCACGCCCTCCGGGCTGCCGCCGGCGGCCTCTTCCATCTGGCGGAAGCTCGCGGCGTCGATGTTCAGCGTCTGCACCTCGACGACGATCTCGGTCTCGAAGCTGCGCGAGGCGTCAGCGTCCAGCCGCTCTGCGGGTTGCGGCAGGGCCCCCGGTGGATCGAGCACGCGGTGCGTGCCCAGCGGATCGCCTGCGGCGAGGGTGCGTTGCGTCGCTTCGGAGCTCACGCCGAGGCCGTTCAACATGCCGAGCCCGAAAGCAAGGGCAATGAGCCGAGCGGCGGCGGTCCACATCGATGAGGCGGCCCGGTTCCCCCCGCCCGGAGGGCCCGGAGCCGGCCGCCCGGTCGGCGCCGATCGGCCTTTTCCCCGCGGATTGGACGCACTTGCGCCGCGCGGAGGGCGGCGTCAGGAAGAGGCTGGGGAGGCGGCCGGGGACGGGAGACGAGGGGCGAGGGCGAGGCGCGGCGCGCTGCGTCAGGACGAACGAGCAAACTCATTTGAAAGAACCGCCCGGATCTCTTGACCACCTTTGCTCGGTGAAACTAGACTTTGCCCCCTGCTGGCGCTCGCGTAGCGCTCGAAGGTTTTTACTCCCTGCGATGGATAACCACGCTCCCAAGGTGTCGGCAACGCGGCAACTGGCGTTGCGCTTCATCTCCGGGAAGTACCAAGGCGGCGAATTTCCCCTCGGGGAGCAGCAGGAGATCGTCGTGGGTCGCTCCAGCGACCTCGACATGGTCCTCGTCGAGGACATGGTCTCCCGGCGCCACGCCCGGATTGCCTGTACCGAACAGCAGATCGTGATCGAGGATCTCGGCTCGACGAACGGTACGTTCGTCAACGGCGAGAAGATCAAGAAGACGACCCTGAAGGAGGGTGACCGGGTGCTCATCGGCACCAGCATCCTCAAGGTCGTCTCCACCGATCCGAGCGCGCCCCCGGCGCGCCGCCGGATGGACGAGCCCTCGCTCAGGAGCGGTCAGACCCGGTCGATGTCCGGGTCGATCGACGAGATCCCGCTCCCCGATCTGCTTCAGCTCTTCGGCACATCGAAGAAGAGCGGAGTCCTCGTCGTCCGTTCCGACGACGACGTCGGCAAGATCTACCTGCGCAAGGGCATCGTGACCTTTGCGACGATCAACGATCTGACCGACGTCCCGCCGCTCAAGAGCGTCTACCGGATCCTCACGTGGGCCGGCGGGACGTTCGACCTGGAGCCGGCCGAGGAGCGGGTCATGACCGGCGAGATCAGCGCGACGGTGCAG
This sequence comes from Sorangium sp. So ce836, assembly GCF_028553905.1. Classification (NCBI taxonomy): domain Bacteria; kingdom Pseudomonadati; phylum Myxococcota; order Polyangiales; family Polyangiaceae; genus Sorangium; species Sorangium sp. So ce836. Next base: position 4,143,471 of record NZ_CP102233.1, read on the forward strand.
GAGCTCCTCATGGAGGGGCTCCGGCAGATCGACGAGCTGAACAACATCCGCCACCAGCTCCCGGACCTGTCGGCGCGCCTGGTCATCCCCCAGCCGCTCAAGCCGCTGCTCCGCGATCTCTCGCCCGTCGATCTGGACGTCCTCCAGGTCGTCTACAACCACGGGCACCTCGCGATGGTCCTCAACAAGAGCCCCGCGACGGATCTGGAGACCGCGCAATCCGTGCTGAAGATGATCAACGCGGGCTACCTCCGCGTCGAGTGAGCCGGGCCCACGCGCGAGCCGCCGCGAGGCCGCGTGACGCGGCTCGAGCACTTGGCGTGCGCCCGCCCTACGCGGGCTGACCGCGGGCCGCCCTACGCGGGCGAGCGCGAGCGCGCGTCTGCGGTCGAGGGGAGCGGGCGGACAGGCGCAGGACGGGGCCCGCGCTCGAAGCGCGCAGGGCCGCGTCCCGGCGCCGCGCCCTCGAGGGCGCGGCGCGCGGGGCGGCGGCGCGGGACGTCAGGACTGCGGCGCGCCGCGCTTCGCTGCCGGATCGGCCGCGGTGCTCGAGAGGCGGAGCGACACGGCGCGGGCGTGCGCCTGCAGGCCCTCCGCCAGCGCCAGCTTCTCGATGATCGGGCCCTGCGCCCGCAGCGCCGCGCCGGAGTACCGGATGAGGCTCGCGCGCGTCACGAAGTCGTAGACGCCGAGCGGCGCCCCGAAGCGGGCCGAGCCCCCGGTCGGGAGCACGTGCGACGGCCCCGCGAGGTAGTCGCCCGCGGCCACCGGGGTGAGGCTGCCGAGGAGCGCGGCGCCGAGCGTGCCGATCTCCGAGAACAGCCCTTCGGCGTCGGCGACATGGAACGCGACGTGCTCGACCGCGAGCTGATCGGCGACCTCGGCGAGGCGAGCGCGCGAGCCGACGACGAGCGCGGCGGCGTGCGTCGAGAGCGACGCCTGCACGATGGCGCGCCGCGTGAGCTCGGGGAGCGCGGCGTCGAGCTCGCGCGCGACCGCCTCCGCCAGCTTGGCCGAGGTCGTCGCGAGGAGCGCGTAAGACGCCTCGTCGTGCTCGGCCTGCGAGAGCAGATCGGCCGCGACGAGCCGCGGATCCGCGGCGTCGTCGGCGAGCACCAGGATCTCGCTCGGCCCCGTGATGCCGTCGATCGACACGTCGCCGAAGACGAGCTTCTTCGCGCAGGCGACGTAGGCGTTGCCGGGCCCCACGATCTTGTCGACCGGCGCGAGCTCCGGGAGCCCGTAGGCCAAGGCCGCGATCGCCTGCGCTCCACCCGAGTCGAGGAGGGTCGTCACGCCGGAGAGGTGCGCCGCCGCGAGCGTGACGTCGTCGGCCGACGGGCTCGCGAGGACGATCTCGGACACGCCGGCGATGCGGGCGGGGATGGCGGACATCAGCACGCTCGACGGATAGCGGGCCTTGCCGCCCGGCGCGTAGACGCCGACCCGGCGCAGGGGGCGCACGCGCATGCCGAGGAGGACGCCCTCGTCCTCGTAGCTGAAGCCGGCTTGCAGCGCGGGGCCGCTCGCCGCCGCCTCGGCGGGCCCGAGGTCGCCCGCGTCGCGCTGCCGCTCGTGGTAGCGCGCGATCCTCGCGGCCGCGGTCTCGAGCGAGGCGCGGACCTCCTGCGGGAGCCGCGCGAGCGCCTCGGCCCCGCCGAAGCCGCCCTCCGCTTCGGGGCCCGCGTGGCGGACGAGCGCCTTCGACGTCCTCCGCTCGAACTTCTCGATGTAGCCGAGGACGGCGGACGTACCCCCGCGGCGCACGTTGTCGATGATCTCGGTCACCGCCGGCGTGACGTTCGCGAGATCGCCCGTGCCGCGGGTGCGCAGGGCAGACAGGGTGGACTCGAACTCAGGCGAACCTTCGATGTAGATGGGCAGCATGGCTTGATGGTGGACCGGCGCGGCGGGATCTCCGCGCGGACGGCGACACCCCGTACCACAGCACCCCGGCCGCCGGTACGTCGGCCGCGCACGGCGGGCCGCGCGCTGCGTCTGCGGCGCGGTGCGCCCGGCGCTGCGCGCGGGGCGCGCGTCGCTCCGCGAGTTTGCCGGCCCGAGCGGATCGAGTAGGGTCGCCCCATGCGGTCCGGCTCGTTCGGCCTCGCCCCCGCCGCGCTCTCGATCGCGCTGCTCGCGCTCGCGCCTCTGGTCCTCGTCGGGTGCCCGGAGAACTCCTGCTTCCTCAAGATCTGCCAGGGCAGCAGCTGCCGCTGCTCGATCTCGTCGTGCAGCGACGGGGCTGGCTTCGACACAAAGCAGAACCGCTGCCGCTGCCTCAAGGGCTACCTCTCGATCGCGGGCCAGTGCCTCACGCCTCAAGCGGCGAACGCCTACTGCGGCGTGGGGCGCCACTACGAGGCCGGCGGGTGCGCCCCCGACCGCTGCCGGCCGGGCGACGAGATCGACCAGAGCACGGGCCTCTGCGTGTCGCGCGAGCAGGTGGCGACGAACGCCGGGGTCGCCATCGGCGCCGGGCAGAAGCTCGGATGCCCGCCCGGCCAGCAGCTCATCGTCGACGGCCCGACCGCCGCGTGCGTCCCGCTCTCGCAGACCTGCGCGCGCGACGAGGTCTGGACCGGCCAGGCCTGCGCCAAGGTGGGGCAGTGCCCGACGGGCGCGATGTGGGATCCCGCGCTCGCCCAGTGCGTCCAGTACGCGCAGGGCTCGGGCGACAGCGGGCTCACGGTCAACGTCGGGCAGTGGGCGTCGGCGAACTACGGCCCGAACGGCGGCATGGGCACGAGCGGCTTCTGCGGATCGTTCGCGAAGAAACCGCACAGCTTCGGGATCGTCGAGGGGGCGTCGGCCTACGTCCGCATCACGGTGATGATGTCCTTCCCGGACAGCGAGATCGCCCGCGGCGTCGTGCAGGCCGTAACGGTGTTCGACGCGAGCGGGAACCCGGTTCCGCCGCGCGGCGCCGCGGAGGTCGACGCGGCGGCGCGTGACGTCTTCGGCACGCTCGTCCTCGGGGGCGGGCGGGCGAGCGCGCCGACGTCGTCCACCACCGTCCGCTGCGCGGTCATCCACGCCGGAAAGCCGCAGCCAGTACCGGCCGTCGGCGGGCTCTGAGCGGGCTCACATCCTCGACAGCGTGCTCACGACGCGCGTGGCGGGGAGGGCGCTGAGGCCGACGCAGCTCACGACCTTGTTGCGTTCGATCACGAAGTTGCTCGTGGTCGGCTCGATCTTCGCGAACTCGACGCTCAGGCGCGCGCCGTCGAAGCTCGCGCGCAGGGGGCGGCCCTCCACGTCGCTGCGGACGTCCTGGCAGGTGCCGCGCGAGCGGGCCGGGTCGAACTGGCGCGACTCGGGCGCGATGAAGCGGAGCCGGTCCTCCACGGCGAACACGCCGCTCTCGCCGGGGATCTCGCGCAGCGAGAAGCGGGCCTCGCCCTCCTCATAGTCCTGCGGGGCGAACTGCTCCGGGCGGCGGACCCGGAACTCGAGCGCCTCGCCGGCCAGCACGGCCTCGAGCTCGCGCCCGTTGCCGACCCACAGGCCCGTCAGGCCGGCGAGCGGCGACGTGTGCGTCGGCTCCACGCCCGCGTCCGGGGCGGCGCTGCTCGCGCTGGCCGCCGGGCGCGGTTGCGCCGAGGCGCCCCTCCGGCGGACGTCGCGCGGCCTGTCGAGCACGCCCAGCGCGAGCAGCGCCGCAGCCCCGCCGAACATCACGAGCGCCCCGGCGCCGATCGCGAGCCACGAGCCGCGCGCGCGCTGCGGCGGGGCCGGCCGGCTCGCCAGCGCCGCGCCGCCCGGCGAGCGCGCCGCGTCGCGGACCTCGTCGACCGTCGTGGCCGCGGGCGGCGGCGGGCGGCTCGACGCGCCGAGCGGCGCCGAGGTCGCGGGCGTCGGAGGGCGGGCGATCACGTCGAGCGCCGCGAGCATCTCCTCGCAGCTGGCGAAGCGATCCGCCCTGTCCTTGGCGCACGCCTTCTGGAGGAACGCGTCGAGCTCCGGAGGGACGTCGCGGCGCACGGCGCTGACCCTGGGGAGCGGCGCCTCCGCGTGCTGCCGCATGATCTCGACGTCGCTCTCGGCGTCGAACGGCACCCGCCCGACCAGCATCTCGTAGAGCACGACGCCGAGCGCGTAGATGTCCACCCGCTTGTCGAGATCGCGGCGCCCGAGGACCTGCTCCGGCGACATGTAATAGAGCGAGCCGATGATCCCCTTGGTCATCCCGCGCCCCGCGAGCGCGTCCGCCTCGGCCTTCGCGATGCCGAAGTCGGTGACCTTCGCGACGCCGTCCTTGCCGCGGAGGAGCACGTTGGCCGGCTTGAGATCGCGGTGGATCACCCCCTCGCGGTGCGCGGCGGCGATGCCGGAGGCGATCTGCCGGAAGATCGAGAGCGCCTCGGGCAGCGGCATCGGCCGGCGCTCGTCGGCGTACCTGGCGAGCGCCTGCTCGAGGCTCTCGCCGTCGATGTACTGCATGACGAGCCAGAGCTCGTCCCGCTCCGCGACCACCGCCTTCAGGTGGACGACGTTCGGATGATCGATCTGCGCGAGCGCGCGGCCCTCGGCGAGCGTCCGCGCGCGCACGTCGGGCCGATGCCCGAGCTCCTGCCGCACCGCCTTCAGGACGACGTGCAGGCCGGTGTGGACGTCCCGGGCGAGGTAGACGACGCCCATGCCGCCCTCGCCGAGCACCCGCTCGACCACGTACTTCTGATCGACGAGCGTCCCCGCCGGCAGGTGGCCCCCCGGCGAGCGCCGCGGGAGCGAGCCCGCCAGCGGCGCGGGGATGACGTGCGGCGCCGCCGCGGGCCCGTTCGCGCCGCCGGCCCCGAAGGCCGGCGCGCTGACCCGGCGCGACGGATCCTCGGGCAGCAGCGCCTCCAGCAGCGGCTTCCCGGGGACGGTCGCCCGCGGGCCGGGCGGAGGAGGGGCCGAAGGGGCAGCGACGGCGTCCCTCGCGGCGATCGGCGCGCCGCACGCCACACAGAACCGCGCAGAGCCCGGGGCCTCTGCGTTGCAAACCGGGCACCTGGCCATGGCGCGGTCAGCTCGACCCGCGGCGGCCGCGCGCGGCGCGCCGCGGGCGCTGCGTCACGTCCAGTGACCCGCGCGGAGGGCCGCGGAGTCGATCGTCTTGATCTTCGGCGCCAGCGCCTCGCGGAAGATGGCCTCGTCGTCGTCGTCGAGGCCGCTCTCGCCGAAGCCGGACGCGACCTCCATCGAGGTCGCGAGGATGCGAAGGAACTGCTGGAAGCTCGACGCGCAGAGCTCCGGCTTGAGCGAGTCGGTCCCCGTCATGCAGGTGAACACGGGACAGTCTCCCTCGGCGTCGAGCTTCGAGATGTCGAGGAAGTAAGGGTCTCCCAGGAGCGCGCTGCGCGCGATGAGGATCCAGCTCTTGCGCCAGCCTGGGAGGGAGCTGTCGCCGCCGTTCGCCTGCTGCTCGGCCGCGAGCTTCTCCGAGGGGATGAGGCGTACGCGCTCGACCGGCGTCACCGTCTCGACGTCGAGCGGGTCGGCCTCCTGCAGGAAAGCGCGGTACCTGGCGGGCACCCGCAGCGTCCTGCGCAGCTCTTCCACCACCGCTGGAGCCGCCTTTCCGAACCTCGCAGGGATGCCTCTTCGGGCAAAGGCATCCTTGAGCGCCGTAACCGACTCGGCAAGGTCGCTATCCACCGAACATCCCTTCCTTTGCAAGTCCACCGGACAGCCCGCTGGGCGGGCGCCCTCATCGCTTCGAAAACCGCTTCGCTCCCGGGGAGAGCACCGGCGCGCACCCGGAGGAATACCCCGCGCCGGGCCAGGTAGTGTAACAGAAAAACGATGGTCGACGTTGCGTACGCTGAGAGCCGATTCCGGCCCCCGGAAATTGCGCACCGATACGGTCCGGGCGTGCACCTCCTCGACGACCCGCTCGCGTGGACTCTGCTGGCCCGCGCCTGCTCCCCGGAGACCGTTCAGCCCGACGTGGGGCGCCTCGTCGGGTTCCTCTACCAGACCCTGGCGCGCGCCGTCCTCGCCGCCGAGCTGGAGCGCACCCGCGTCGACGTCCCGACCCGGATGATCTCGTCCCACCCGGAGGCCGTCTATCGCGGCACCGCGCTGTCCCGCGCGACAAAGGTCGTCACCGTGGGCATCGCGCGCGCCGGGACGATGCCCTCCCAGGTCGTCTACGAGCTCATGAACGAGGTCCTCGACCCGGCGCTGGTGCGGCAGGACCACCTGTTCATGAGCCGGCAGACGAACGAGCTCGGCGAGGTGGTCGGCGCCACCTGGCACGACGCCAAGATCGGGCGCGACGTCGAGGGGCGCCACGTGCTCTTCCCCGATCCGATGGGCGCCACCGGCTCGTCGATGGTCAGCGCCATGACGTACTACAAGACCGCGCTCGAGGGGCGGCCGGCCAAGTGCATCGCCATGCACCTCATCGTGACGCCCGAGTACATCCGCCGCGTCACCGAGGCCCACCCGGACGCCATCATCTACGCGCTCCGGCTCGATCGCGGCCTCTCGCCGGCGCGCGTCCTCAAGACCGAGCCGGGCACGCACTGGGACGAGGAGCGCGGCCTGAACGCCATCCAGTACATCGTCCCGGGCGCCGGCGGCGTCGGTGAGATCCTCAACAACGCCTGGGTGTGAAGCGAGCGGTCAGCGGCCGCGCTTCGAGCGGCGGTTGTGGCCGGCCGCGAGCGCGCGGTAGTCGATGGCCGCGTGCGGCCGGCTCACGGCGGGGCGCAGATCGCTGCAGAGCCGCGTGAGCTCCGCGATCATCGCGCCGAGGTCGCTCGCGCCCGCGGCCCTGCGCTGCGCGAGCTCGCCGTAGGCGGCCTCGAGCGACGCGATGCCCTTGCCCGAGACGTGCCCGCGGCGGGACAGGTCGACGTAGCTCCGCGCGAGCGCGACGCTGTCGAAGTTGTGCGCGACGACCAGGTCCTGCGCGACGCGGAGCACGGCGTGCGCGGCGATCCGGCCGTCCTCGTGGAGCACGAAGGCCGCCTGCAGGTAGTTGTAGAAGGGGACGACCCGGTCGCCGAAGATCCGGAAATCCGAGGGAGATGACTGCCGATCGAGGTGGATCAGGATGCGCTCGACGACGGGGCCCTTCTCGACGTAGCTCGCGAACCGGATCGCGTCGAGGATGGTGTCGTCGTAGGCGTGGCCGAGCCGCATCACCTCGCCGAGCTCCAGCGGGGTGACCCGCCCCTCGCAGACGTCGGCGTACAGCGAGTAGACGAACGCGTCGGCCTCGGCGTCGTCGCCGAGGAGCACCTCGCGGATCAGCGCGCCGCTCGGGTCGCGCTGGCTCGGGAGCTCGCAGCGCCGCTGGAGCAGCGCGGGCAGCTTGTAGCCGAGCTGGCCGCGCAGGGCGCGGAAGCGCAGCCGCAGGATGTTCTGCAGGTTGGGCTTCAGCGTGAGCGACGCCCAGCGCGCGCCGTCGAGCCGCAGCTTCTGCTCGATGCGGGAGCGGAGCTGCTCCGGGCTGCCCGAGAGGATGTGCGTCTCGACGCCCGCGCGGCCGAGCTCGCGCAGGAGCGACCCGGCGCCCGGCACGGTGCGCTTCTGATCGGGCCGCTCGATCGCGGTCCGCACGAGATCGCGCAGCGTGTCGAAGTCCGTCCGGAGGTAGGTCTTGTCGAGGTCCCACCGCGCGATGAACGGCGCGCGCCCCGCAGGCGCCGCTGCGTTCGCCGGAGTTCGGGGCCCTTGCGTTCGCTCCTCGCCGCTCACCGTCTCTCGCTCAGCGCGCCATCCACTCGCGCCGCATCTTGTCGAGCGACTGCACCACGTCGCTGTCGGCGCCCTGCCGGGCGAGGTCCATCGCCTCGCGGAGGTACATCGACGCCTCGCTGGTGCGCTCGCGCTGGTGCGCCACGTGCGCGAGCGCGCCCAGGACGAGCGCGCGGTCGGGGCCGCCGGGGCCGGCGAGGTCGAGCGCCTCGCGCAGCACGCCGTCGGCGTCGGTGAGATCGCCGGCGCGGGCGAGCGCCTCGCCCAGCTTGCGGCTGAAGATGAGGACGGCGCGCACCGGATCGTCGAGCTCGCCCCGGAAGATCTCGCGCCGCGCCAGGTCGAGGCCGCGGCGCAGCGCGAGCACGCTGCCGGCCGTGTCCCCGCGCGCGGCCGACCGATCCGCCGCCTGCTCGAGCAGCATCAGCGCGACGAACGCGTTCTGCGCGTGGTAGGCGTGGATCGCCTGCACCTCGAGCGGCAGCGCGAGCGGATCGCCCGCGCTGTCGAACGTCGCCTTGGCGTGCAGATCGCGCCGGACGCCGGCCGGGATCGTCGCGAGCGTCACGTCGCGGAGCAGCGGGTGCGCGGTGCGGATGCCGCTCGAGTGCTCCTCGATCATGCCCGCCGCCGCGAGCTTGTTGAGCAGCTCGTCGAAGGCGCGGATGTCCGGCAAGAGGCGCTGCAGCGTGGCCCGGTCCGCCGCGTCCCCGATGACGGCGAGCGCCTGCAGCGTGCGGCGCGCGTCCTGCGGCAGCCGCTCGATGCGCGCGGCGACGAGGTCGGCCATGCGCGCGGGCGGATCGCTGCCGCCCTCGAGGGTGTAGCGGACCAGCTGGTCGATGTAGAGCGGCGGCACCGTCGCGGCGTCGCCGCCGAGGCCGGCCGGGGTCGCCGCGCTCGGCGGCAGGCCCAGCGCGACGTGATCGGCGGTGGCGCCGTCCGAAGGATCGCGCCGCGGCGACGGCCGCGCTCCGCCCGTGCTCTGCGGCGTCTTGCGGGCGGCGCGGTGATCGAGGCTCACGCTGCTCCGGAGGAGCGAGAGCGCGATGTCCTTCGGCAGGCCGCCGAGCGCGCGCACGGCCCCGCCCCACCCCGGCTCGAAGCCGGGCGTGTGGCTCGCGACGATGAGCAGCGCCGCGAGCGGCGGCTCCGCGATCACGTCGGCGAACGCGTTCCGGCTCGCGCCGTCGACGGCGTGCAGGTCGTCGATCGCGAGCAGGACGCGGTGCGGGAAGGCGGACTGCTGCGCGCGCGAGAGCGCCCAGCGCAGCGCCTCCGCGGCGATGAAGCGCCGATCGTCGGGCGACAGGCCGCCCGCGGCCGGCTTGTTCCAGGCGTGCCTGCGCACGTCGGCCGCGCGGTCGCCCTTGCCGAAGATCTCGAGCAGCCCGCGCCGCGCCTCCGGCGTCGCGCCGCTCCAGTTCGACGCGTTGCCGCCGTCGTGCGGGAGCTCGGCGAGCCCGGCGATCGCCCAGCGGAGCGCGTAGTAGCCGACCTCGGCGCCCCACGGGTCCGGGCCGGTCTGGATCACGATGTCGCCCCGGCTCGCGGCGACGTCGAGGAACTCGCGGAGGAGCCGGGTCTTGCCGACGCCGTGCTCGCCGACGATGCGCGCGGCGACGACCGAGCCCTCGACGTCGGCGAGGCAGACGTCGAGCCACGCGAGATCCTCCTCGCGCGCCGCGAACGGCAGCGGGAGCGGGGGCGCCGCCGACGAGCGATCGCGCCGCGCGGCCTGGGGCGCGGCGCGCGGCGCCGGAGCGGGCGCGTGCGCCTGCGCCTGCGCGATCCTGGCGCCGCACTCGCCGCAGAACTTCTGGCCCCGCGGCACGATGGCGCGGCACGAGGCGCAGATGACCGTCGCCTCGGCGAACGAGAAGCGGCCGGAGGGCGTGTCGAACGTCCCGACCGCCGCGCGCAGCGCCGCCGAGAACTCGTCGGCGGTCTGGTAGCGCCGCGCGGCCTCCTTCTCGAGCGCGCGCAGGGTGACCTCGACGAGCGGCTCGGGGATCTCGCGCTCCGGCGCGACCAGGGCGGGGTCGGGCGGCGGCAAGGAGAGGTGCATCAGCACGACCTGCGTCGGCGACTCGGCCTCGAAGGGGAGCCGGCCGGTGAGCAGCTGGAACAGGATGACGCCGCACGCGTAGAGGTCGCTCCGGGCGTCGATCGGATCGCCGCGCCCCTGCTCGGGGGCCATGTAGTCCGGGGTCCCGCAGACGATGCCGGGGCTCGTGATGTTCGTCGTCGCGACCTCCGCCTTCATCTTCGCGAGGCCGAAGTCGACGACCTTCACGAAGTCGCCGCCCGAGCGCATCGGCTCGAGCACGATGTTCTCGGGCTTGAGATCGCGGTGGATGATGCCGAGGTGGTGCGCCTCGGCGAGCGCCGCGAGCACCTGGCAGAGGATGTCGACGATGCGGCGGAAGGGGAGCGGGCCGTCCTCGTAGACGACGCGGGCGAGGTCGCGCCCGCGCAGGAACTCCATCACGAGGTAGAGCTGCCCGCCGTTCTTACCGAAGTCGATGACCCCGACCGAGTTCGGGTGGTTGAGGCGGCTCGCGGCGCGCGCCTCGGTGATGAACCGGACCGACGCGCTCTCGTCCCCGAGGAGGTGGGGGTGGATAATCTTGACGGCGACGGTGCGCCCCAGGGCCTTCTGCTCGGCCCTGTACACGCGGCCCATGCCGCCCACGCCGACGAGCTCCAGGATCACGTAGTTGCCCGGGAGCGTCGTGCCGATCAGCGGGTCGTCGGAGGTCCGGTTGAACTCCGAGATGGGGAAACCGCACACCGGGCAGAATTTGTGCGCCTGCTCGCACGGATTCGCGCATTGCGGGCAGACCACTGTGGACACGCGCGGGACCTTACCACGTTCGGGATAGCGATTGGAGTCGAGGTCTCCCTGGGCCCCCGGGGCCTCGCCCGGAGGGGGGCGGGGGGGCTCGTCCTGCCGTCTGTTAGGTCCTGGATCCCACTTGGGGTAACCTCGGGCGCGATGGTTACGCCTCGCCTACGTCTCGGTCAGCTCCTGGTCGACGCGCGGATGATCACCCAGGACGCCCTCGAGAGGACCCTGGAGCTGCAGCGCACGGACGGCCGGCGGTTGGGGACGCTCCTCGTCGAGCAAGGTCTCATCAACGAAACCCAGCTGACGCAGATCCTATCGCACCAGCTCGCTGTTCCCTGGGTGTCGCTGCTGCACATCGAGTTCTCGCGGCAGCTGCTCAACCTCGTCCCGCACGACGTGGCCGAGCGTTACTGCCTCGTCCCGATCTACGTGCGCCACGTCCGCAACCAGGGCGAGACGCTCTACGTCGCGATGGACGATCCGACGAACGAGGACGGCATGAAGGAGTGCATGGCGTTCTCGGGCCTGCCCGTGCGCGCGATGATCGCTCCGCCGAGCGACATCCGGAACGCGATCCGGGTCTATTACGGGGCGCGCGCTCGCTCCGCGCCGCCGCCGGCGCCCGCGCAGCGGGCCCAGGCGAACGAGCCGCCGTCGCGGGCGCGCCCGGTCGATCCGCCGCCGTCCTCCGAGCTCGGCGCGCCGGAGACCGCCAGGCACTCGGAGGAGGTCTCGTCGACGCCGGAGCCCTTGCTGCTGACGAGGCCCGCGCTCCGCTCCGGGGCGCGGCTGGTCGACGACGCGGTGCCGGCGATCGAGACCTCCGAGGTCGACGCCAGCGACATGGGCGCCATCGACGACGAGCTCGCCTGGGAGCCGCCTCGCCCCGCGGCGCGGCCGGCGGAGCGGGAGGCCCGCGGGCGGCCGGAGGAGCGGCAGATCCGCGGCCGTCCTGACGAGCAGCGCTCGCGGCCGACGCTGAAGGTCGCGCCGTCGCCCGAGCTGCTCGCGGCGGCGCAGGCCGCGCAATCCGCGCAATCCGCGCAGCCGGCGCAGGCCGCGCCGTCGGAGCGCCGGAAGACGCTGCGCCCGAGCTCGGCGCCGGGGCCGCTGACGCCACCCGCCAGCGAGGCCGCGCCGAGCACGGAGGCGCCGCCCACGTCGAGCACGCCGGCCGCCGCGCTCCTCGGCGCCGTGCTCGGGCGCGCCAGCGCCGCGCGCACCGCCGCGGAGACCGCCGCCGCGCGCAGCGCCCCGGAGAGCGCCGCGCGCGCCGCCGCGGAGAGCGCCGCGCGCGCCGCCGCGGAGAGCGCCGCGCGCACCGCCGCGGAGAGCGCCGCGCGCACCGCCGCGGAGAGCGCCGCGCGCACCGCCGCGGAGAGCGCCGCGCGCACCGCCGCGGAGAGCGCCGCGCGCACCGCCGCGGAGAGCGCCCCGGACCACGGCGACGAGCCCCCGAGCGAGCGCGAGGTGCGCAACATCCCCGCGCCGCAGGGCCGCGGTCGCCGGCGGATGGTGTCGCTCACGCTCCTCGACGGGACGACGATCACGCTCCCCGCGCGTGGGACCAAGGCCCAGCAGCGGCAGCCAGCCCCGGCGCGGGCGGCGGCCCAGTCCGAGCCGCCGCCCGCGCCCGCCGCGGACGATCCGGGCCTCACCGCGCGCGATCTCGTCTCCGCGCTCCGCGCCGTCTCGCACGGCGCCGACGCGAGCGAGATCCTCGGCAACAACGTGCGCTGGGAGGCGATGTTCGCCGCGCTCCTGTCGCTGCTGCTGAAGAAGCACCTCATCGCCGACTGGGAGTTCGTGGACGAGCTGAAGAAGATCTGACGCGAGGGAGGCGCGCCGGGCCTCGGCTGCGGGCGCGCGGCGCGCGCTTCCGCTTTCGGCGCGCGCCGCGCGATCTTCGCCGCGCGCCGTGCCTTCACCGAGCCGCGCGCCGCGATCTTCACCGCGCCCCGAGCGGCGCGATCCTCAGCCCGCCTCGCGCGCTGCGCCGGCGCGGATCAGCGCGTCGATCTCCCCGTCCGAGAAGCCCGCGTCGCGCAGCACGGCGCGCGTGTGCTCCCCGGCGCGAGGCGCCGGCGCGAACGCGGCGCCCGCCGGCGTGACGGGCGTCCTGAGCTGGGGGACAGGGCCGCGCGGCGAGGCGATCTCGAACAGGAGATCGCGCGACGCGAGGTGGGGATCGGACGGGGCGCGCCGCGGATCGAGCACCGGCTCGAGGCAGCAGTCGCGCTCGGCGGCGAGCGCCTCCCACTCCGCGCGCGTCCGCTGCCGGAAGACCGCGGCGAGCTCGCGCTTGAGCCCATCCTGGTGCGGTCCGGGGACGAGCGCGCTCGGATCGGGCTCGATCCCTGCGCCCTCGCAGAACGCGCGCCAGAACTTCGGCTCCAGCGCGGCGAGCGCCATCGCGTGACCGTCCTTGGAGAGGTAGGTGTTGTACGGCGCGAGCCCCCCGGTGAGCGGCTCGTCGCCCGCTGCGCGCGCGCTCTCCGCGGCGTCCTGCCCGCGGAGCGCCGGGTCGCCGCCCGCGAGCGCCGCGGCGAGCGTGGGGAGGGCGAAGCCGAGCGCGCCGTCGGTCATGGCGATGTCCAGCACCGCGCCCCGCCCGGTCCGGTCGCGCTCGCGCAGCGCCGCGAGGATGGCGATCGCGCACCACATCCCGCCGCTCACGTCGGCGACCTGGAAGCCCGGCACCTGCGGCGGGCCGTCGGCGGGCCCCTGGGCGCCGAGGACGCCCGCCCGCGCGACGTAGTTCAGATCGTGCCCCGCGCGCGCCGACAGGCTGCCGGTCTGGCCGTAGCCGGTCAGCGCGCAGACGATGAGCCGCGGGTTGTCCGCGCGGAGCGCCGCGTGGCCGAGCCCGAGCCGATCGAGCACGCCCGGGCGGAACTGATCGAAGAGCACGTCGTACGTCGCGGCGAGCCGGCGGAAGGCGTCGCGCCCCTCGGGCCTCTTCAGATCGAGCAGGGCGCTGCGCTTGCCGCGGTTCAAGAGCTGGAACGCCGCGGATTCACCGGCGATCTGCGGGGGGAGCTGCCGCAGGAGGTCGCCGCCGGCGACGTCCTCGATCTTGTCCACCGTCGCGCCGAGATCCGCCAGCACCAGGGTCGCGAAGGGGCCCGGCAGGAGCCTCGAGAGATCGAGGATGCGCGTATCGGTGAGCGGGCGCATGGAGGCCTCCCTGTCGTGGCGCGAGAGGGGTCGAGGATCGAGGAGGAAGAGAAGGGACGCCGTCGCACCCGCGCGCGGCGTTGAAGCGGGCTCCGAGAGATCGGGGAGGTGATCGCAGGGGGCTGCGATCCAAGAGAGGCTCGTCGCCGGCGCCGGGGAGTCGGGGCGCCGGAGGCGCCGGGATCAGCCGGCGCTGAGCTGGAAGAGCTTCGGGAGCTTCATCGCGAGCATCTGGTTGCCCGCGACCTTCAGCTTGCCCGCGAAGTAGAGCTGCATCGAGTTGGCCTGCGGGTTCTCGTACAGCTTCTGGAAGTCCTCGCTGGTGAGCGAGATCGTGACGTCCGCGCCGCCCGGGTTGCCCGAGGCGAGCTTCGGCCCGGTGTCGGACAGGTCGATCAGCCACTCGCCGCCGCCCTCGCCCGTCACGTTGATCTGGTACTTCCCGCCGATCTGCTTGGCCGTGTCGGAATGCTTCGACAGGGCAGCAGGGAGCTCTTCGTTGAACAGTCTCTGGATATCGACGGCCATGGATCGCCTCCGGATCTCGTAGGGGACGTGGTGACTTGAACGCCTGGGTACCGTGCGCGGTTTACCCGTGCTCGCACGCGCGCGTCAAGCGAAGGCCGACGCTCTGGCGCGCTCGCATCGGGACGTTGGGACACGGCACGCACGCCGTGCCCATCGCGCCGTACGCGCCGTCAGGGCGCGCCTGGCGCCGCTCTCATGCGCGCGCGCGGTACGTCTGCGCGGCGGGCCGGGGCGCTTTGTCCAGCGCGGAGCGGATCGGGACCATCAGCAGGCGATCGATGGCGACGCGCTGCTCGGCGGGCGGCGGGCTCTCCGGGGTGCCCTGCATCAGCCGGAGATCGCGGAGCGCGCCGCGATCGAGCGGGCCGACCGACGCGCCCAGACCGTCGAGCGCCGGCGTCATCGCAGGGAGCAGGCAGACGAGGAAGAGCTCGCTCGTGCCCTGGCGCACCCACGTCCCCTGGTACACCGCGACCGCCTGGCCGAGCGCCTCCTGGAAGACGAACGCGCGCCACTCGAGCGGCGCGGTCAGATCGAAGACGCGGCCGCCGGCGCGGAGCTCCCGGCTGTCGAGGCTGAGCGCCGCGCCCCGCGCGTCGGTCAGGAGGAAGCGATCGAGGCACCCGGGCGAGCGCTGCGTGAGCTCCTCGAGCAGCGCGGCGAGCACCGCGGGGCCGAGCGAGATCGGCTCGCCGTCCGGGCCGATCGCCTCGAGCCCGACCTCGTCGGAGCCCACGACGGACGCGCGGTCGAGCAGCGCGGCGAAGGCGCGGCGCGCGGGGCCGTCGAAGCTGGCCCCGACGGAGGACATCCCGGCGCTGGAGGTGAGCAGGGCGACGATGCGATCGCGGCGCGGCGTCGCGAGGAGCGTCACGCCGAACCGCTCGCGGGTCGTGAGCAGCACGTGCTCCCCGGCGCTGCCCTTGCCCCGGAGGAGCAGCCGATCGCCGTCGAGGCTCAGCCCGCGACGGCTCGCCTGCGCCGCCGGCAGGAGGTGCCGCCGCCCCCGCGCGAGCAGCGCCCCCGCCGCCGCGACGAGCGCGACCGGCAAGAGCACACGGACCGTCACGCTGCGCGCGGTCGCGACCAGCACGAGCGCGGCCACGAGGAGCGGGATCGACCAGAGCCGTCGAGCGCCTGCTCCCCGCGCCGGCGAGAGGTCGGGAGCGGTGGCGTCGAACCACCGCGTCTCGGGGGGAGGCGTCACGGCCTCGTCGCTCGCCGGCTGGCCGGCGAGCGGAGCGGCCGGCCAGCCTGTCGCAGGCGGAGGCTCTTGCGCGCGGGCCTCGATCGGTGGGAGCGTGGCGACGGACCCAAGAGGGTCCTTCTGGCCCTTCGCCTCGCGTCCCATCGCACCTCCACCCCAGCCGAAAGTTCGGCGTAGGATAGCATCGAGCGGGGCCGGAGCGAGAGAGACTTTGGGGCGACGCGCCGCGTAGGCGGCGCGTTGGCCGGAGCCACCACCTCGGGGCGGCGCGGGAAAGCGCTGCAGGCTGCGCTCCGGTCGCAGGGCCCCGGCGCCGCCTGACGGCCCGGAGGCATCGCAGGGCTCCCGCGCAGGCTTCGCCTGAACGTGATGGACGACCCGCCGCGAGCGTCGCGGTGAAGCCGGATCGACGGCCGCTTGACGAGCAGGCGGCGGCTCGGCCTGCAGCCCCGACGGCGAGCGCGGCGACGTGCGAGGCCTCGTCCTCACGGTACCGCGGTGGTCGCCGCGGCGCTTCGCCGCGGCGCTTCGCCGCGGTCGCCGCAGCGCTCCGCGGGGGCTCGCCGGCGGAGCCCGTGTCGTCGGCGACCGGCCTGGAACTCGGGGTGCGAGAGGAGATCCCGTCAAAGGAGAGGCTCGCCCGGATGCCCGCGACGGCGTGCTCGGCAGCAGCCGGCCGTGGGCGCGCGATGACGCCGCGCGATCCAGGCGCCGGTCGTCCACTCGGCGATGGGGTGCTCCACCTGGAGCCGCGCGTTCTTCGTCGCGGCCCGACACGGGATCAGGCCCGCGAGAGTCTTTCCCCAGGCCGAGCAAAAGGGTAGGTCTGCCCTGTGCAGCGCCGCGATATCCCGCCCGAGCTCTCGTTTGCGGCCCCTCCCGCCGCCGAGCCTCGCGAGCTCACGAGCCCGCCGCCCTCGCGCCGGCAGAGGGGCGCCGAGCCGGAGGTGGTCTCGGTCGCGGAGCTGGATCGCCGGCTGAAGCGGATCCTCGAGGGCTCGACGGCCGACGTGCGCGTCGAGGGCGAGATCTCGGGCCTGCGCGTCGTGGGCAGCGGCCACGCCTACTTCACGCTCAAGGACGAGAGCGAGGAGGCGGCGATCGACTGCGTGATGTACCGGACCGCCGCGCCGCGCGCGCGCAAGCTGCTCGCCGACGGCGCCCGCGTCGTGCTCACCGGCCGCGCCACGGTCTACGTGCCGCGCGGCCGGCTCCAGTTCTGCGCAGACGACGCGCGCCTCGCCGGCCGCGGCGCGCTCCTCGAGGCGCTCTTCCGCCTCAAGGAGAAGCTCGCCGCCGAGGGGCTCTTCGCGCCGGAGCGCAAGCGCAAGCTGCCGGTCGATCCGCAGATCATCGGGGTCGTCACGAGCGGCGACGGGGCGGCGATCCACGACATCGTGACCGTCGCGTTCCGCCGCGGCGCCGCCCGGCTGATCCTCGCGCGCACGCCGGTGCAGGGCGCCGGCGCGGGGCAGCGGATCGTCCGCGCGATCGCGCTGCTCGAGGAGTTCCCCGGCATCGAGGTGATCATCGTGGGGCGCGGGGGCGGCTCCGCCGACGACCTCAGCGCGTTCAACGAGGAGATCGTCGTCCGGAAGGTGGCGGCCGCGCGCGTGCCGATCGTGAGCGCGGTCGGGCACGAGATCGACGTCGCGCTGACCGACCTCGCGGCCGACGCGCGCGCCGCGACCCCGTCGCAGGCGGCGGAGATGCTCGTCGCGGACGCGGCCGCGCGCCGCGCGGCGCTGGAGCACCTCGAGGCCCGCATGCGCCGCGCGATCGCCCACCGGCTCAGGGCCGCGCGGGCCGACGTCGACCGGCAGCGCGCCCGGCTCGGCTCGCCCGCGCAGATCCTGGCCGAGCCGCAGCAGCGGATCGACGACGCCGTCGCGAGGCTCCGGCGCCGGATGGAGCGGATCGTCGTGGAGGACCGCGCCGGGCTCCAGCGCCTCGAGCGCAGGCTCGCCGCGCGCCACCCGCGCGCGGTGCTCGCCGGCGCGCGCGGCGCGCTCAGGCCGCTGTCGGTGCGCCTCGCCGCCGCCGCGCGCCGCCACGTCGCCCTGCTCCGGGAGGGCTTCGCGAGCGACGTCGCCCGGCTCGAGGCGATGTCGCCGCTCCGCGTGCTCGCGCGCGGCTACGCCATCGCGACCGACCCGTCGGGCCGCGCGGTCCGCGATCACCGCGAGGTCGCGCCGGGCGACCCCATCACGGTGCGCGTCCACCACGGCGCGCTGCTCGCGCGGGTCGTGGCCACCGCGGGGCCGGACGAGCCGCTCGTCGAGCGCGGCGCGCCCGCGGCGCCCGCGGCGCCCGCGCCGGCCGAGGCGGCGGCGCCCGCCCCGCCCGCGCGCCAGAGCGGCGGGCCGCGCGCCCCGGCGGCCGGCCGCGCGACGAGGCGCAGGGCGCAGCCCGGCGCGCCCGCGTGCGAGCAGCTCGGGCTCGGCTTCGCGGCCGACGAGCGCGCCCCGGCCTTCGGTCGCGCGGGCGCCTCGGGCCAGGTCTCGGCGGGGCAGGGCGGAGCGGAGGCCGGCCCGGAGGAGAGGCGTCATGTCGAACCCTGAGCGGCGAATGTTCGGTCTGGTCGGGCACCCGGTGGGCCACTCGGTCTCGCCGGCCATGCACTCGGCCGCGTTTCGGGCCCACCAGCTGCCCCACATCTACAGCGCGTTCGACGTGCCCACCGGCGCGGAGCTCGCGCGCTTCGTCAGCGACATCCGGAGCGGCCTCATCGCGGGCGCGAACGTCACCATCCCGCACAAGCGCGCGATCATGTCGATGGTCGACGACGTGGACTCGAGCGCGGTCGACGTCGGCGTCGCGAACGTCCTCTGCGCGGCCGAGCCGCGGCGCGTGACCGCGCACAACACCGACGTGATCGCGCTCCGCGACGAGCTCGACCTGCTCCTGCGATCCGCCCCGCCCCAGGGCGACGATCCGGCGGGGCGGGGCGGCGCGCCCTCGAGCCCGCGCCAGCGCGCGCTGATCATCGGGGCGGGCGGCGCGGCGTTCGCGGCGATCGCCGCCTGCAAGATGCTCGGCTACCACCTCATCAGCGTGACCACCCGGTCATGGACGAGCACCGAGGCGATGCTGGAGTCGCCCGCGGGGCAGCGCGCGTCCGAGCTCGGCGCGCTCACGGCGCCCTGGCCGATCCCGACCGAGCGGTCGATCAGCAGCAAGTCCTCGGTGGCGCTGCGGCTCAACTGGAGCGAGTTCGCCGTCGCCGCCGACCTGATCATCCAGGCCACGAGCGCCGGCATGCTCGGGGGGCCGTCGGGCGAGGAGGTCACCCGCATCATCCCGTGGGACTCGCTCTCGCCGAGCGCCTGCCTCTACGACGTGGTCTACAACCCGCCGGTGACGCCGTTCCTCCGCATGGCGCGCGAGCGAGGGCTCCGCGCGTCCGACGGGCTCGGCATGCTGGTCGGCCAGGCGGCGCAGTCCTTCACGCTCTGGACCGGCCTCCCGGCGCCGGTCGAGGTGATGCGCGCCGCCGCCGAGGACTCGCTCAGGAAGGCCACCGGCGGTCGATGAGCTCTGACGGATCCCGGAGGTACGCTCCGCCTCACGAAGCCTTCTCGCCCGCGCCCGCGGCGTCGCGCGCCCAGGGCGCCGCGCTGGAGCACGCGTCGCCCTGGCCCCACGTCGAGGTGCGCGGCCAGCTCTCGATCGCGCGCAAGGAGTGGCTGCACACGAACGGCGCGGGCGCCTACGCGAGCTCGACGATCGCCGGCATGCACACGCGCCGCTACCACGGGCTGCTCGTCGCGGCGCTCGACCCGCCGCGGCGCCGGCACGTGATGCTCTCGCACGTCGACGCCAGCGTCCGCCCGATCCGGCAGCAGGGCGCGCCGACCGAGCGCCGGGCGGCGTGGCCGCGGTGGGACCTCTCCAAGCACCAGTTCCCGGGCATCGACCCGGAGAACGGCTCGTTCTACCTCGAGCGCTTCGATCAGGATCCGCTCCCGCGCTGGGCGTACGCCCTCCCGGGCGGCGAGCTCGAGGTGACGCTCGGCCTCGTGCGCGGCGAGAACGCCGCCGTCCTGCGCTACGCCTGGAGCGGGGCGGATCCGGTGATGCTGACGCTGCGCCCGCTCCTCGCCGCGCGCCACATGCACCAGCTGCTCCGCGAGAACGGCGGCATCTCCCAGAAGGTCGAGCTGCGCGCCGGCGCCGCGCGCGCCGACGCCGGCTCGGGGCGACCGAGCCCCTCGATCGGCGAGGTCCGGGTGCAGCCGAACCGCGCGCTGCCGCGGATCTGCTTCCGCTACCAGGGCACGTTCGTCGGCTCGCAGGACTGGTGGCGCCGCTTCGAGTACCTCGGCGAGCAGGATCGCGGCCTCGACTTCCTCGAGGATCTCTGGACGCCGGGCCACTTCGAGACGGTGATCGGCCCCGAGCCCGTCCACCTGCTCGTGGCGGTGGGCGCGCTCCCCGAGGACGAGCCGGAGAACCTGCTCGCCGCGGCGAGCGCGGCGATCCGCGCCGAGGACCCGGGGCCCCGGCGGCCGCTCCTGGAGCGGCGGCTCTGCATCGCGGCCGAGGCGTTCCGCGCCGACGCGGCCGCGAGGCCCAGCGTCATCGCGGGCTACCCGTGGTTCGAGGTGTGGGGCCGCGACGCGCTCATCTCGCTGCCCGGCCTCTACCTCGTGCCGCGCAAGACCGAGGGGGCGATCCGCGTCCTCCGCGCCATCATCGACTCCATGCAGGACGGCCTCGTGCCGAACCGGCTCCCCGACGCGGGCGAGCCCCCGGATTTCCACGCGGCGGACGCCACCCTCTGGCTTTTCGAGGTCGCCCGCCTGCTCGCCGACGCGATCGGCGACGCGCACCCGTTCGTCACGGGCGAGCTGCTCGGCGCGCTCCGCGACGCCTTCGAGGCCGCCCTGCGCGGGACCCGCAACGGCATCCACATCACGGCCGACGGCCTCTTCGCCGCGGGCCGCCGCGGCGAGGGCGCGATCGACGGGCTCACGTGGATGGACGCGCGCATCGCGGGCCGCGCGGTCACCCCGCGCGCGGGCTGCCCGGTCGAGCTCACGGCGCTGTGGGCGAAGGGCTCGGAGACGCTCGCGCGCCTCGCGCGGGCCGCCGGCGACGATCGCCTCGCGGAGCGCGCGGAGGCGGCCGCGAGCGCGGCGCGCCGGGGCTTCGCCGCCCGCTTCTGGTGCAAGGAGACCAGCTACCCGTACGACGTCGTCTCGGAGAACGCGGACGGGGAGGGCGCGTTCCGCGACGCGTCGATCCGCGCCAACGCGGTGATCGCCGTGGCCGTGGATCCCGCCTGCTTCACGCCGGAGCAGGCCGCGGCGCTGCTCGAGCGGGCCCGCCTGGAGCTCGTGACCCCCGCCGGCGTGCGGACGCTCTCGCCCGCCGATCCGGCCTACGCGCCCCGGTACCAGGGCGGCCCCGAGGCGAGGGACGGCGCCTATCACCAGGGCACGGTCTGGCCGTTCTTGCTCGGGTTCTACGCGCGCGCCGCCCGGCACTCCTCCGCGCTCGGGGAGCACGTCCTCCCGCTGCTCCACAGGCTCGTGGCGTCCGCCGCCGCGAACGAGATCGCGCTCGGGCAGGTGCCCGAGGTCGCGTCCGGGGAGGCGCCGCACCACCCCGGCGGCTGCTTCGCTCAAGCGTTCAGCGTGGCGGAGCTCCTGCGCGTGATCGCCTGGGACCTGCCCGTTCAGGACGGGGGCGCGCCGCGCTGAACGCCCGGCGCGTCCGCCGCCCTCAGCTCCCTCGCTCGAGCGCCGACTCCTCGCGGATCGCCTTGCCGCCCTGCGCGGTGAAGCGCAGCAGCTTGCCCGGATCCTCGGCCTCCATCGCGAAGGCCTCGATCTCCTCGAACAGCGCCTCGACCTTGCGCGGACCGCACGTGGGCAAGAAGCCGCGGAGCACGCGCGGGTCGTAGAACCGGAAGTACTGCTGCTTGCCCGTGCCGCTCTCGACCAGGAGGAACCGGCGGAGGTGCTTCCGCACGTCGCCGAACGGGCGGTTGCTCGTCAGGAAGACGCCCCAGCTGTCGCCCCAGCCGCAGTCGACCAGCGCGTCGAGCAGGGTCGACCCCGGCGGGAGGTGCACGAGCGTGGGGCCGACGTCCGCGAGGATCTCGCCCTGGAAGCCGGTGTAGAGCGAGGCGGTCTGCTCGCCCGCCTCGCCGAGGAGCAGCCGGATGCGCGGATCGCGGGCGGCGTCGACCACCGCGAAGAGCGGCGAGCGCTCCTGCCGCAGCCGCGCCCGCGCCGACGCGGTGAACGGCGAGCCCGTCGCGGGGATCCCGGTCCTCCGCGGCCGCCGCGAGGGCGGGGCCGGCTCGGTCCGCGCCCGGCGCGAGGACGGGACGGGCTCGGTCCGCGCCCGGCGCGAGGACGGGACGGGCTCGGTCCGCGCCCGCCGCGAGGGCGGGGCCGGCTCGGTCGGCGCATAGCGGCGGCTCGGCTCGTGGCGCACCACCGCGAACAGGGTCGCCCCCGCGCGGATCTCGTCGCCGTCGCGGAGCGACACCTCGCGCGCGCGCTCGCGGTTGACCTGCGTGCCGTTGCGGCTCCCCAGGTCGCGGAGCAGGTAGCTGCCGTCGATCTGCTCCACCGAGAAATGCAGGGCGGAGAGCTCGCCGTCGCTCGAGATCGAGAGATCCGATTCGGGCGCGCGGCCGACGAGCAGCGGACGGTCGCCAGGGATGTGCGCGGTCTGTCCGGCCAGGGGGCCCGAGATGACCCGGAGGACGAATCCGGCTGCCTGGTCTTCGCTCATGGTCGTCTCCATCGCACAAGGCGCCGATGAGGCCGGCGAGTAAGCCTAGAACACCGATCGGCGGGAAATCCACACGAAGCCGGGAACCACGAGAGGGGCCATCGGACCACTGCCAGCCTTTCCAGGCTGCCCGCGCTTCCAGGCTGCCTGCGCGGATCCCACGGCCGGATCCGCGGTTTGCCGCCCGAGACAGCGAACGTGGGGAACCGTGGTTCGAGCGGCCAGGTCGATCGCCCGGGCGCGGGGCTCGCGGGCGCGTCAGCCATGGCGGCTGCGCAGCGGCTCGAGGCGGAGCCAGCGCGCGACGAACGCGCGGTCCTCGGGGGCGAGCACGCCGGTGACCCACGCGGCCACGAGGTAGAGCCCCGCGTAGAGCGGGGCGCCGAGCGCGAGGCAGAGCGCGGGGCGCTCGTCGACCGCGCCCGTGACCAGGAACGCGGTGAGCGGCGCCGCGGCGACGAGCGCGGTGGCCGCGACGCGCCCGTAGTGGCGCCACGGGAAGACGCCGCGCAGGCCGACCCCGGAGATGCGCGCGATGGTCGCGACCATGACGACGATCCCGAGCGCCTGGGTCAGGACGGCCGAGATCGGCGCGCCGACCATGCCGAGCGTGGGGAGGAGGACCAGGTTCGCCGCGGCGTTGAACGCCATGGACAGCACCTGGATCCGCAGGATCATCGACGTCCTCCCGAACGCCATCAGGATGATGGCGTACGCCGTCACGCGCAGCGGCAGGAGCGCGGAGTAGATGCGGAACGGGACCGCGGCGCCGGCGTAGGCGTCGCCGTAGACGGTGCGCATGAGCGGCTCGGCGAAGAGGAGGAGGAACGCCGCGACCGGGAGCATGATCAGCGTCGTCTTGCGGATCCCCGAGTGCCACAGCGCGATCGCGGCCCGCGCGCCCTGCGCGGGCGTCGGCCCGCCCTCGGCGCGGGCGACGAGGTCCGGGAGCATCGTGGAGGCGACGGAGTAGGCGAGGACGCCGACGAGCGGCAGCTCCTGCGAGCCGACGGCGAACTCGGCGTAGAGCCCCGCGCTGAAGAAGAGGCCGATGACGAACTTGTCGAGCTTCTGGTTGAAGAGGCCGGCGAAGCGGGTCACCGAGAGCGGGAGCGCGTAGGCGAGCTGCGCCCGGACGCCGCCGGGGAAAGGGGCCGTCGCGACGTCCCGGAACAGCCGCGCGTAGAGCCGGTACGAGAGCCCGAGCCGGAGCGCCTGGGCCGCGCACTGGGCGGCCAGGATCCAGGCCACCGAGCAGCCGAGCGCGGCGGGGACGATCGCGCCCGCCGCGCTCGAGAGGGTGACGACCAGCGCGACGCCCGCCGACTTGCGGTGGTTGTTCGTGGCGATGAAGAGCGGGCCGAAGACGCTCGCGGGGTAGGCGATCACGCTCATCAGGCCGATGAGCAGGAGGAGCGGCGTCGCGCCCTCGCGGACGTCGAGGAAGACGCCGGGGACGAGGGCGAAGGCCGCGAAGGCGAGCGCGGAGAGGGCCCCGAGGCCGAGCAGGAGCAGCAGGCTCTGCCGCACGAGCCCCCTGAGCTCGGGGCGGGTCACCTTGGGCGCGAAATAGAGGAACGACTCCGGCAGGTAGAGCTGCGCGAGATCGCGCCCCGTCATGAACAGCATGGTCGCGAACGCGAGCGCGCCGTACTCGGACTTGCCGAGCAGCCGCACCACGACGACGCCCTGCACGAGGACGATGAGCGTGTTCACGAACTGCCCGCCGACGATCATCCCGATCCGGTCGGCGAGCGACGCGCCCTCCGCCTCGTCGGGGCGCGGCGCGTCTTCGACGACCGGCGCGGTCCGCGCGGCCCCCGCGGCCTCGGGCGCCCGCGGGGGCGCGCTCGGCTCGACCGGGGTGGGCTGCTCGTCCCGCATGGCGGCTCGGTAGCACATGCGCGGGCGGGGCGGCCTCCCGCGGGGGCCGCGCGGGGCCCCGCTCGGCCGTGATATAGGCGCGGCGATGAGGCGCGCGCTCCTCGTGAGCTACTACTTTCCCCCGCGGTTCAGCGTCGGCGGTAAGCGCGCGTACCGCTTCGCGAAATTTCTGCCGGAGCACGGCTGGGCGGCGACGGTGCTCACGGCGAGGCCGCCTCCCGGCGAGCGGCTGGATCCGTCGTTCGCGGAGGCCGACCTGCCCGCGTGCGACGTGCGCCGCGACTACCTCACCGACGCCGAGCTCGCGCGCATGCCGCGCCGCGCGCTCGGCTCCGACGGCACCGTGGAGGCGCCGACCGAGGCGCCGATGCCGGTCGCGCGCCGGAGGGGGCTCGCGCGCGTCGCCGCCGAGCTCCGCTACGTCCGGGTGATCGGCCCGGACGCGGGCCGCATCCCGGCCCTCGCGGCCCGCATCGCGCGCCTCGCCCGCGAGGCCTCTGCCGAGGTCATCTTCGCGAGCGGGGCGCCCTGGGAGACGGTGCTCGCGGGCCTGCTCGCCGGCAGGGCCGTCGGCCGGCCGGTCGTCGTCGATTTCCGCGATCCGTGGTCGTTCGGTCCGGTGATGGCGACGCGGCCCGCGTGGGTCCGCGCCGCGGTGGCGCTCGTCGAGCGGGCCGCGGTGGGCGCGGCCGCGGCGCTCACGGTGACGTCCGAGATGACCCGCGACGCGTACGCCGCGCGGGGCATCGCGCGCCGCGTCGTCTCGATCCGGACCGGCTTCGATCCGGACGCGGCGGTCGCGCCGCGGCGCGACGGGGCGGTGACGCTCGTGCACTTCGGCAACTGCTACAGCGAGCGCACGCTCGCGCCGTTCGTCCGCGCGCTCGCGGCCGTCGCGCGCCGGCGGTCGCTCGGCCCGGGCGCGATCCGGCTGCTCAACCTGGGGCGCGTCGCCGGGAGCGATCTCCGCCTCGCCGAGGAGCTCGGCGTGTCGCGGCTCTTCGAGCACCGCGCGGTCCTGCCGTACGCCGAGGGGCTCGGCCTCGTCGCGGGCGCCGACCTCGCGCTGCTCACCGGCTTCGGCGACGAGCCGTACCTCCTGCCCGGCAAGCTCTACGATTACCTCCTCGCGCGCGCGCCGGTGCTCGCGGTCTCGCCGTCCCCCGAGGTCGCGCGCATCCTCGATGCGACGCGCCTCGGCTGGACGCACGCGGCCGGCGACGCCGCGGGGATCGAGCGCCGCATCGAGGACGCCGTCGACGCGCGCGCGGCCGGGCGGCCGCTCGTCGAGCCCGACGGCGCGGCGCTCGCCGGGCTGAGCGCGCGCGCAGCGGCGGGCGCGCTCGCGCGCCTCTTCGAGGAGGTCGCGGCGCGCGGCGCGGGCTGACGCCGCGCGCCGCCCTGTTTCCTCGCAGCGGCCGCGCGCGGCGCGCGCGCCGTCCTTTCTCGCGCGGCGCCCGCTCGACGTCCTTGCCTGCGCGGCGGCCGCCGTGGCATGCGAGCCGCGATGCCTGACCATCTTCCCAAGGATCGAGCGGGGCTCCCCGAGGGCGAGCGCGCCCTCCAGGAGGCGTGGCGCGCGAAGTACGCGCCCGAGGTGAAGGAGCTCATCGTGCGGCGCGAGGTCCCGTCGCCGAAGCTCACGCTGATCATCATCTCGTACAAGGCGAAGGACTACCTCATCGAGTGCCTCCAGCACGCGCGCGGCCAGACGGCGGCGCTCGACGTGCCGTACGAGATCCTGCTCGCCGACAGCGGCGGCATCGAGCACCTCAGGCCGCGCTCCGCGCCGCTCGTCGACGTCGAGCTCCGCCTGACCGACGGCATCCCGCTGAACGCCGCGCGCAACGCGGCCATCGCCTGGGCGCGGGGCGAGCACGTCGCCTTCATCGACGACGACGGCCTGATCGCGCCGACGTTCGTCGAGGTCGTCTGCCGCGTCTTCCGGGACCCGCGCATCGCCGCGATGCGCGGCCGGATCATCCCCAAGGAGCACCCCTACTTCTGCACGCTCGCGGGGCACTACGATCGCGGCGACGACGTGATCGACGACGTCCTCGCGACCGAGGGGCACATGGCGATCCGGCGCGGCATCTACCTCGAGACCGGGGGCTTCCCGGACCAGTTCTACGGCGCCGAGGGGGTCTACCTGGTCTACCGGATCGCCAAGGCGTTCCCCGACATGCGGGTCGTCTACGTGCCGGATCTCCTGATGCGGCACGACTACTTCGACAGCTGGGAGAACTTCATCTGGAAGACGCGCAAGTACCGGCGCATCCGGCGCGAGGTCGGCGGCATGGAGCCGGATCCCGAGTTCCTGCGCTACCTCGACGACTACCTCGCGCGGCGGAAGCCGCAGCGCCCGCTCACGGTGGAGCAGACGGTGGCGCTCGGGCTGCTCAAGGCGGTGCGCTGGGGGGTCCTGCGCCTGCCGGGGTGGGCGGTGGGGCAGCCATGACGGCGCAGGGCGGCGCCGCGCGGGCAGGAGAGGGAGGCGGGCCGATGGCCGAGGACAGCGGCTTCGAGCGGGATCTCGAGGCGATCAACCGGCACTACACCGAGCGCTTCCTGCCCGCGAACCCGTGGGCGAGCCTGCTCAACGCCCACCCGTACCTCGTCGCGCGGCAGCGGCAGCGCCGCGTGCGCGAGGCGCTGGTCGAGTGCGGCGTGCGCACGCCCGAGGCGCTGCGCGAGATGTCGGTGCTCGACGTGGGCTGCGGGTCGGGCTCCAACCTGGCGTGGCTGGTCGAGCTCGGCGCGGATCCGTCGCGCCTCACCGGCATCGACCTCGTCGCGCAGCGCACCGAGCTCGCGCGCTCGCGCTTCGCCGGCATCCGCTTCGTCGCGGGCGACTTCCTGCAGGCCGACGTCGGCGGCCCGTTCGACGTGGTGATGATGTTCGCCGTCCTGTCGTCGGTCACGAACGCGGAGCTCAAGCGCGGGCTCATGGACAAGGCGCTCCGCCTGCTCCGGCCGGGCGGCATCTTCTTCTTCTACGACGTCGTCTCGCGGCGCCCCGTCCCCGGCTCCGCCGCGTACCAGCGCCTGACGTTCGCGGAGCTCGAGGGGTACTTCGCCCCGCGCCCGCTGCGCGTCTTCCGCAGGGACATCCTCCGCCGCGAGGTCGCCGACCGGCTCGTCCAGCGCTTCGGGGTGACCGTGGCCGAGCTCGTCCAGGCCACGCGGCTGCTCAACATCGACGGAACCTTCGCCTACGCGCGCGGCTAGCTCCGCCGGATCGCGCGCGGTCACCGCCCGGTGACGGAAACGCGCGGGTGCACGGAGCGGGGCAAAATTCCCCACCGGGGTGAAAAGGCCCTGCGCGACGCCAAGGGGGAAGCTGGTCGGGATGCTGAACAGCCCGGCGAGGCGCTGGCATGGCGCGTGCCGACAACGCCGCAGTCGCGTGCGAACCACGTGACCTGAGGCTGCCATAGCCGGTGAGCGCAGCGCGCACAGCGCGGCTGCACACCGCAGGAGATGACTCCATGTCCCAACGCGTCCTCCCCCCATCGGCCGCGATCGCCTGGCACAACCTGTCTGTCGGCGATGCGCTCTCCAAGATCGAGAGCGCCGAGGCGGGCCTCGCAGACGACGAGGCCGCACGGCGGCTCACGGAGGTCGGGCCCAACGTGATCCAGCGCGCCAAGGGCGACGGCGCGCTCAAGCTGCTCTTCCGTCAGATCAACGATCCGCTCATCTACGTGCTGCTCGCGTCGGCGGCCCTCGCGATGGCGATGGGCGAGGCGATCGACGGCGCGGTCGTGCTGGCCGTCGTGGTGCTCAACACGGCGATCGGCTTCGTGCAGGAGCTCCGCGCGGGCAAGGCGATCGAGGCGCTCGTCGACATGGTGCCGCAGACGGCCACGGTCGTGCGCGGCGGCCAGCGGAGCGTGATCCCCGCGGCGAACGTGGTCCCCGGCGACGTGGTGGTGCTCGAGGCCGGCGACAAGGTCCCCGCCGACGCGCGGCTGCTCTCGGTGAAGAACCTCCACGTGGACGAGTCGGCGCTCACCGGCGAGTCGGTCCCTGCCGACAAGCACGTCGCGGTCGTCCCCGAGGACGCCGGCGTCGGCGACCGCAAGAACCTCGCCTTCGGCGGGACGCTCGTGACGAGCGGCACGGGCACCGCGGTCGTCGTCTCCACCGGCGCCGCGACCGAGCTCGGGCGCATCTCGTCGATGCTCCACGAGGCGACCGAGATCGAGACGCCGCTCACGCGCTCGATGGCCAAGGTGGGCCGCGTGCTGACGATCGCGATCGTGGCGGTCGCGCTGCTCATCGTCGGGGTCGCGCTGCTCCGGGGCTACCCGCCGGTCGACGCGATGCTCGCCGGCATCTCGCTGGCGGTCGCCGCGATCCCGGAGGGGCTGCCCGCGATCATCACGATCTCGCTCGCCATCGGCGTGCAGCGGATGGCGCGGCGCCGGGCGGTGATCCGGAAGCTGCCCGCGGTCGAGACGCTGGGCAGCACGGGCGTCATCTGCTCCGACAAGACCGGGACGCTGACCCGCAACGAGATGACGGTCCGCGCCCTGTGGACGCCCTCCGCCGGAGCGTCCGGCGAGGAGGCCGAGGAGGTGCTCGAGGTGACCGGCGTCGGCTACGCCCCGGTCGGCGAGCTCCGCCGCAGCGGCGCGCCGGACGGCCAGGCGCCGGAGGCGGTGCGCGCGCTGCTCCGCGCGGGGCTGCTCTGCAACGACGCGCGGATGAAGCGCGACGGCGAGGCGTGCGGCATCGAGGGCGATCCGACCGAGGGCGCGCTCGTGGTCGCGGCGCAGAAGCTCGGCGTGGACGTCGACGGGACGCGGCGGGAGTACCCGCGCATCGACGCCGTGCCGTTCTCGTCCGAGCGGCAGCTCATGGCGACGCTCCACGAGGTGCCCGGCGGAGAGCGGGTGATCTTCATGAAGGGGGCGCCGGAGGCGGTGCTCGGCCGCGCGGCCATCGGCGACGCGGAGCGGGCCCGGGTGATGGCGCAGGTCGAGCGGATGGCGGCGCAGGGCATGCGGGTGCTCGCGGTCGCGTCGCGGCCCGCGGAGCGCGGCGCGGCGTCGCTCGACGAGGCGCACCTCCCGGAGGGGTTCGCGCTCCTCGGCCTCGAGGGGATGATCGACCCGCCGCGCCCGGAGGCGATCGACGCGATCAAGGCGTGCCATGACGCCGGGATCACGGTGAAGATGATCACGGGCGATCACCTGGCGACCGCGCGGGCGATCGGCCAGCAGCTCGGGCTCGTGGGCGAGGGCGGGCGGGCGATGAACGGCACGGAGCTCGCGCGGCTGTCGGACGACGAGCTGCGCGCGGCGGCGGCGTCGACGAACGTGTTCGCGCGCGTGGCGCCGGAGCACAAGCTCCGCCTGGTGAGGGCGCTGCAGGCCCAGGGGAGGGTCGTCGCCATGACGGGCGACGGCGTGAACGACGCG
Organism: Sorangium sp. So ce836; assembly: GCF_028553905.1. NCBI lineage: Bacteria > Pseudomonadati > Myxococcota > Polyangiales > Polyangiaceae > Sorangium > Sorangium sp. So ce836. The sequence goes on from NZ_CP102233.1 coordinate 4,172,989, forward strand.
CCGGCGCTGAAGCAGGCGAACATCGGCGTGGCGATGGGGATCACGGGGACGGCGGTGTCGAAGGAGTCCGCCGACGTCGTGCTGACGGACGACAACTTCGCGAGCATCCGGGCGGCGGTCGAGGAGGGGCGCCGCGTCTACGACAACCTGGTCAAGGCGCTCGCGTTCGTGCTGCCGACGAACCTGGGCGAGGCGCTGATCCTGCTCGTGGCGGTGATGACGTTCCCGATCGTCGGGGGCGCGCCGCTCATGCCGATCACGGCCGTCCAGATCCTCTGGGTCAACCTGGTGGCCACGGTGGCGCTGTCCCTGCCGCTCGCGTTCGAGGCGATGGAGAAGGACGTCATGAGCCGCCCGCCCCGCGATCCGAGCGAGCCGATCCTGAGCCGGTTCGTCCTCGTGCGCACGGCGATCGTCGCGGTGCTCATGACGGCGGGCGCGATCGGGCTCTTCTTCTACGAGTACTCCACCGAGGTGCGCGGCGGCGTCGTCTCGGACCTCGCCTACCGCGAGGCGCAGACGGCGGCGGTCACGACGGTGGTGCTGTTCCAGATCTTCTACGTGCTCAACTGCCGGTCGCTGCGCGACTCGATGCTGAAGATCGGGCTCTTCACGAACCCGTGGGTCTACGTGGGGATCGGCGCGCTCCTCGCGCTGCAGCTCTGCTTCGTCTACGCGCCGTTCATGCACACGCTGTTCGGCTCGGCGTCGCTCTCGCTCGACGCGTGGGTCAAGGCGACGCTGGTGGCGATGTCGATCCTGCCCGTGATGACCGCCGAGCGGTGGTGGCGCACCCGAAGGGCGCGGCTGTCGGCGGCGGAGCGCGAGCGGAAGACGCCCGCGTCCGAGGTGGGCGGCGTGGCGAGCGCGGTGGCGAACCACGGCGCGGTCGCGAACCGCGGCGCCTAGCGACGGATCTCGGCGCGCGTCGGCGCCCTCCCGGCGCCCTCAAAACGCTGGTGCCGCGCCGCATACCGCGGCATGCTCCTCGGTCGACATGATCTACCTCGTCGCCGCGACGCGCCCGAATTTCATGAAGCTCGCCCCCATCTGCCGCGCCCTCAAGGCGCGCGGCCTCCCGATGCGGCTGCTCCACACAGGCCAGCACTTCGACACGACGATGAGCGACGTGTTCTTCCGGGACCTCGGCCTGCCGACGCCGGATCACACGCTCAAGGCGGGCGGCGGCTCGCACGCCCAGCAGACGGCCGCGGTCCTCGTCGGCGCCGAGGCCGACCTGATCGAGCACCGGCCCAAGGTGGTCGTCGTGGTCGGCGACGTCACGAGCACCCTCGCCGCCGCGCTCGCGGCGTCGAAGCTCGGCATCCCCGTCGTCCACGTGGAGTCCGGCCTCCGCTCGCGCGACTGGACCATGCCGGAGGAGATCAACCGCGTCCTCACCGATCAGCTCTCCGATCTCCTGCTCACGCCCTCTCACGACGCTCACCCCAACCTGCTCGCCGAGGGCATCGCCCCGGAGCGGATCCGGTTCGTCGGCAACGTGATGATCGACTCGGTCCACTACGCGCTGAAGCGGCAGACCGACGCGCTCTCGCGCTTCGGCCTCCAGCCGAAGAAGTACGCGATCGCGACGCTCCACCGCCCCGCCAACGTCGACAGCGCCGAGCGGCTCGCGGAGACGCTCGACGCGCTCGCCGCGATCGCCGAGCGCCTGCCGACCGTGTTCCCCGTCCACCCGCGCACGGTCGCGCGCGCCGAGTCGTTCGGGCTGTCGTCGCGCCTCCGGGAGACGAAGGGGCTCCGGATCATGGAGCCGCTCGGGTACGACGATTTCGTGACCGTGATGGGCAATGCGCTGCTCGTCGCCACCGACTCCGGCGGAATCCAGGAGGAGACGACCGCGCTCGGGATCCCGTGCCTCACGATGCGCCAGGGCACCGAGCGGCCGATCACCGTGACGCAGGGCACCAACACCGTCGTCGGGCTCGACGCCGCGCTCATCGCGCGCGAGGTCGACGCCATCCTCGACGGCCGCGGCAAGCGAGGCACGGTGCCCGAGGGGTGGGACGGCAAGACGGGCGAGCGCATCGCCGACGCGCTCGAGGCCTTCCTCGCCGGCGACCCGCCGCCGAAGACCGCCGGCCCGCGCGCCTGAGCCGACGCCCCGCCGCAGCGCTCGCGGCCGTTCCGAGCGGCTCGCCCGCCGCGCCTCTCCACATATAGACCCCCTGGGATCGCGCCGCCTCTGAGGCCGCGCTCCCCACGACACCCGACCCAACGTCGTTCGCTGTGGCTGACGTGGGAAAGGCGCCGCCTGACAGGCCGCGCTCCCCACAACACCCGACCAAACAGCGTTTGCTGTGGCCCATCTCCCAGGGATCTGCCTGTTCAGCGAGCAAGGCTCCGGTTATAGGTGTATCGTGGCAAGGAATTTCCGACCTGGAGTCGATATGGCATCTCGGGGGCGGGGACGACGTGGTTTCACCCTCGTCGAGGTGATGCTCGTGGGCGGGCTCGTGGCGCTCCTGGCCGCGCTCGCCACCCAGGGGGTGTCGAAATATCTGGTGTTCGCCACGTCGGCCGAGGCCAAGCAGACGATCGGCGGCATCGCCAGGGCGGTCGTCGCGTCGGCCGACCGGCTCCAGGCGAGGTCGGACGGCGCCGCGTCCCAGCCGCTGTGCAGCGATGCGGTCACGGTGCCCAACGCGTTTTATCGCGTGCAGGGCGTCAAATACCGGCCCGACCCGCGCCCGGGCGTGGACTACAACACCGGGAGCCCGACGGCGGGCTGGATGTGCCTTGGATTCGAGGTCAACCACCCTCAGTCGTACCAGTATCGATATCGACTCGGCGGCTCTCCCATGCCCGTGTCGGTCAATCACTTTCCGGAGGACGTGCCGCTGGACCGGAGGTGGGCCGCTTATGCGCGAGGCGATCTCGACGCGGACGGCACGCACGCGTGGTTCGCGCTGGACGGCTACATGAAGGACGGGCAGGTGGTGTTCGCGAGCGCGATCGGCTCCATCGACCCGGACGAGTAGGCGGCGCGCCCGTGGATACCGCAGCGTTGCACAGGCTGTTCGGCGCCCTCTCGGCGCGCCGCGGCGGTGAGAGCACCGCGATCGAGCTCCCCGGCGCGGATCTCGCGGCAGCGCACCTGCCCTGCGCCGATCTCCAGGGTGCGAACCTCGCCGGCTCGCGCCTCGACGGGGCCAAGCTCCCCGGCGCGAACCTCGCGGGGGCGCGGCTGGACACGGCGTCGCTCGTGAACGCCGATCTCACCGGCGCGGACCTGCGCTGGGCCGATCTCTCGGGCGCGCTGCTCGGCGGGGCGCTGCTCACGGCCGCGGATCTGCGCGGGGCGAAGCTCCCGCGCTCGTTCTCGTCGGCGAGCTCGCTCGCGGGCGCGCGCGTCGATTCGGCGGCGTGCGCGCGCTCCGGCCTCGACGAGGAGGCCATCCTGGCGCTCGCGAGCGCGGGCGCGTCGTTCGACGACATCGCCTCGTTCGCGTCGCCGCTGCGCGAGGCGCTCGTGAGCGCGGACGCGGGCCCGGCGAGCGCCGAGCGGAGCCGCCGCTCCGCGCCGCCGGACTCGCGGCGGCTGGGGGCGGCACCGGACTCGCGGCGGCTGGAGGCAGCGCCGGACTCGCAGCGGCTGGGGGCGGCGCCGGACTCGCAGCGGCTGGGGGCGGCGCCGTCCTCGCAACGGATGTCGGCGGCGCCCGAATCGCAGCGGCTGGGGGCAGCGCCGGACTCGCAGCGGCTGGGGGCGGCGCCGTCGTCGCAACGGATGTCGGCGCCGCCCGAATCGCAGCGGTTGACCGGTTCGCCTGATGCGCGCCGGCCCGGCGCGGCCGCCGGGGCCTCCCGGCGCGCCGCCGCGGCCGCCGGCTCACGCCCAGCGCCGGATGCGCCCCTGCTCGCGCGGTCGCTCGAGGTCCGCCTCGCGCTCGCCGGCGGCGCGCTGCTCCTCGCCCTGGCGGCCGCGGTCGCGCTGGCGAAGGTCCCGCCGCCCGGGCTCCTCTGGGCGGCGCAGGCCGGCGGCGCGCTGGGCGCGGCGCTGCTGACCTTCGCGCTGCCGCCCTTCGGCGCCGAGCGCGGCGCCGCGCGCGCCCTCGGCGCCCGCCTCGTGCTGGCCGCGCTCGCCGCGACGCTCGTCCACGGCCTGGATCCGTCGCGCCTCACCGTCTTCCGGTTGCGCGCCACGCTCTCCTCGGGCGACCCCGCGCACAGGGCCGCGGCCGTGCGCCTCCTCGCGCGGAGCGGCCACCGCAGCTTCGACGGGCTGGATCTGTCGGGGCTCGACCTCTCCCGCGCCGATCTCACGCAGGTGAGCTTCCGGAATGCGCGCCTCGTGGGGGCGGACCTCTCGGGCGCCGCCCTGATGGAGTCGATCTTCGAGGGCGCCGATCTGAGCGCCGCGAACCTCCGGGGCGCCGACCTCTCCGGGACGGACGCCGAGCAGGCGCGCGGCTGGGAGCTCGCCGAGTGCGATCCGGCGACGGAGCTGCCCGGCGAGGGCACGTGCCTGCTCGGCCACCCCGTCCGCGGGCCGCAGCCGGCCGAGGACGCCACCGCGCGCTCCACGCACGAGGACGCGCTGCCGGCAGGGCCGCTGTAGCAAAGGGCGCGGAGTGGCCGGCGCGCCCGTGGCGTTGCGCCGCCGCGGCGGTGCCGGACGCCTGGCCAGGTACCCGGCGATGCTTGGTCAGGTGCCGGGCGATGCCGGGCCAGGTACCGGGCGATGCCTGGCCAGGTACCCGGCGATGCCTGGCCAGGTGGGTATGAGCGGAGCCCTGATAACGCTTCGGACCGGCGACCGCGGTGACACTTCTTTGAGCTACAGCCATGCTCCAGGAGAACTGGAAACAGGGGTCGGATCCTAGTCGACGCGCGCGGAAGCCATCGCCTCGGCCGGAGACTACATCGACAGCTTCCATAATCTGAAACGGCGGCATTCACGGCTCGCCCACATGAGCCCGGTCGTGCTCGAACTGAAGAACTACGTGGCCGCGTTCGCGGCATCGTGACACTGTCCGCAGAAGCAGGGAAGGACCACGGACCGAGGCACCAGCGTCACTCGTCAGGGGGCCTCCTCGGCGCGGAGTCAACCAGCTTCGACCGCCCCCGGCGGATTCTAAGGTGCGCATTGCGTCACGCAGAGGCCCCCTATATTGTTGTCGTCGCGCGCTTCATGCAGTGCTGCGACTGGAGGCGGGATGAAGGGCGGTTTGATTCTGCTCTGTGGCGTCTTTGCCGGTTGCAACTACGACATGGGGGAGTGCTACCTGCGGGATGGTCGTGGTGAAGGCGTCGGCGCCGGTACCATCACCTCGGGTGGGGCCGGAGGCTTTGGAGATGCGCCGCCGGAGCCGCGAGACGCGATGGAGCGTTCCGAATGCAGCGAAGCCGTTGAGGCGGCAGCTCAGGTTTCTTGCGTGTCTCCCGGGAGCAATAGGTGCGTAGAGCAGTGCGAGGCCATCGGCGCCTACTGCCCTCATCGAGCATCGCATCCGTATAGCCATAGCAGCGGAATCGGCGATCTGTACTGGTGTAAAGGAGGCAGGCCCACGTGGACATGTTCTTATCAGTATTCAAATGGAGATAACTGTACTATCATCAATCCGATCGGAACCTGGCTTTGTCGATACTCGTTCGAGAAATAGGGGGCGGACGAATGACGCGTGAACGGCAAGTAGCGCAGGCGCTCTCCGAGGGACTCAACTGCCTCCATGCGATCGTGGAAGCGCTCGATGTCGGCGCACCGTCGTCCGAGCTCCCGAGGGACGAGTGGTCAGGGGCTCTGCGCGCGATGGGAGATGCCTTCGATGCGATCCGGTCAAGAGAGGTAACGACGACGCTGATCGTGCAGCAGGCTGACTGTGACCTCGTCCGTAGGTTGGGCGCCTTGGTGCAGGAGTGGACGACTGCGCGCCAGCCGCCCCAGGAGCTGCGGGCGATGGCCGAGTCTATTGTGATGATCTTCGATCGTCGCCGCGACGAACCTGCACCTGATACGCAGGGGTAGCGGGAGGCTGCCAACGTAGGAGTAGATCGCGGGGCAGACTCCCGCGCGGAGCAGATGCAGAAGCGGCTCGCGACCTCCGGCTGTGTCGGCGCGGCGTCGCGGTCGCCGAGCGCGATCCCTGCCGGCGCGCTGCGCGCTGGACCTCTCCGCGCCGCCGGCCGTCAGCCCGGACGCCGCGCCGCCGCGCGGGCGGCGCGCGCCGCCGCCGCGTCGTCGACCGCGAGCGCCTCCTCAGCCACGGCGGCGAGCTCCGCGAACGAGGCCCCGGCGAGCGCGTCCTCCACCGCGTCGAACGCGGAGGCGCACATGCTGAGCCGCGTGATCCCGAGGCCGACCAGGAGCGGCGCGACGCCGGGATCGCCGGCGGCCTCGCCGCACACCGAGACGGGCCGCCCCGCGGCGTGCCCCGCCTCCACCACCGCGCGCACGAGCCGCAGCACCGCCGGGTGCGCCGGATCCGAGAGCGCGTGCAGCCGCGGGTGGCCGCGCTCGGCCGCCAGCGTGTGCTGCGTCAGATCGTTGGTGCCGATGCTGAAGAAATCGGCCTGCCGCGCGAGGCGCTCGGCCATCAGCGCCGCCGACGGCACCTCGACCATGATCCCCGTGGCCACCGGCCAGAGGTGCGGCAGGCCCGCGGCCGCGAGCGCCTCGTGCGCGCGCTCGAGCGCGGCGCGCACCGCGACCACCTCCGCGGCGGTCGAGACCATCGGGATCAGCACGCGGACGTCGTGGCCGCGCCCGGCGACGAGGATCGCGCGGAGCTGCGCCTCGAGCATCGCCGGCCGCGCCAGGGAGAGGCGGACGCCGCGGACGCCCAGGCTGGGGTTCGTCTCGGCGTCGAGCTCGAGGTAGGGCAGCGCCTTGTCGCCGCCCGCGTCGAGCGTGCGGACCACGATCGGCGCGCCCGCGAACACCGCGAAGATCTCGGCGAGCAGCTCCGCCTGCTCGGCCTCGCCGGGCTCGTCCACGCGGCCCAGGAACAGCATCTCGGTGCGCAGCAGCCCGATCCCGAGGGCGCCGGCCTCGCGCGCGGCGCGCGCGTCCGCGGGCCCGGCCACGTTCGCCCACAGCTCGACCTCGCGCCCGCAAGCGAGGCGCAGGCGGCCGTCGCGGGCGCCCGGCGGGCGCCGCGACGCGCGGAGGGACGCCCGCCGCCGCTCGATCTCGGTCGCGGTCTCGGGATCGGGATCGAGCCACACCTCGCCGGTCGCGCCGTCCAGGCCGGCGCGCGCGCCGCCGGCGTCGGGCACCAGCGCCGCGGCCCCCGCCACCGCGGGGATGCCGGCGGCGCGCAGCAGGATGGCGGCGTGCGACGTCGGGCCGCCGCGCCGGTCGATGACCCCGAGCACGCGCGCCGCGTCGAGCCGCGCGGCCTCCGACGGCGTGAGGTCGTCGACCACGACGACGGCCGGCGGCCCCTCGGGCAGCGTGGCCCCGGCGCCGCCGAGCAGGGCGCGCACCACCGCGGCGCCCACGTCGTGGATGTCCGCCTCGCGCGCCCGCAGGTACGGGTCGTCGAGCTGTCGGTAGATCGCCGCCGCGGCCTCGATGGCGAGGCGAAAGGCCCAGGCGGCGTTGCAGCGCTCCCGATCGATGCGCGACAGGGCCTCGTCGACGAGGGCCGGGTCGCAGAGCAGCGCCTGGTGCGCCTCGAGGATGTCGCTGCCGCGGAGCGCGTTTCCGAGGTCCTGCGCCGCGATCTCGAGCGCCCGCCGCAGCCGCGCGGCCTCGGCCGCGGGGTCGTCGACCGTGGTCTCGGGGACGTCCGGGAGCACGCGCACGAGCCGCGCGAGCGGCCCGAGCGCGACGCCCGGCGCGACGGGGGTGGCGAGGCCCGACGTGGCGGGCGCCGCCGCCGCGCCCGCCGGCGCCTCGCGCCGCACGAGCCCGGCGAGCGCCGCGACCGCCTCGGCCGCCTGCCGGCCGGTCGCGCGCAGGCGCAGCACGTCGCCGCGGCGCGCCCCGAGCGAGGCGAGCGCGATCAGGCTCGAGGTCGCCACCGGCCCGCGGCCGGCCGTCACGTTCTCCAGGGTGATCGCCGCGTCGAACGCCGCCGCGCGCGCGATGAGCTGCGCGGCCGGGCGGGCGTGCAGGCCGCTCGGATCGGCGATCGCGACGTCGGCCGTCACGGCCGGAGCGCCCGCGCCCGCCGCGTCCGCCGCAGGCGCCGCCGCGGGACGCTCGCTCTCGCCGAGCTGCGCGGCCTTCGGCTCGAGCGCCTGCCGCGCCTCCGCGGCCACCTGATCGAGCGTGCCGCCCGCCGCCGCCCGCACGGCGGCGGCGACCGCGCCTTCCACGATCGGCCCGCCGGTGAGGCGCGTGCGCGCAGCGAGCTCCGGATCGACGAGCTCGAGCGCCGTCTCGGCGCTCAGGATCGCGCTGCCGAGGTCCATCAGCACGACGGCGCCGGCCGGCCCGCAGACGCGCTCGATCGCCGCGGCGATGGCGGTCGCGTCGGTGCCGAGCTCGGCGCCGCCGTCGCCCGCGCCCGCCGCGCACGCGATGGCGACCGACTCGCCGGTCATCTGGCGGGCCAGCGTCTCGGTGGCCTCGGCGAGCGCGCGGCTGTGCGAGACCAGGACGAGCCCGACGCGGCCCGCCGCCCCGCTCATGCGCCTGCCGTCGCGGCCAGGCTCCGCAGCAAGAGCCAGCACGACGTGGCGCCGGGGTCCTGGTGCCCAGCGCTGCGCTCGCCGAGGTAGCTCGCACGGCCCTTGCGGGCGACGAGCGGCACGGTCGCCTCGACCCCGGCCCGCGCCGCGTCGGCGGCGCGGCCGAGCGCGTCTCGAAGCGCGGCGCCGTCCGCGGCCTGGGGCGCGCTCAGCGCGGCCTTGAGCGCGTCGACCGCGGGGACGAGCGCGTCGACCATCGTCTTGTCGCCGGGGGACGCCTTCCCCCGGCGCCTCACGCCCTCGAGGCCCGCCTCGAGGCAGCCCGCCAGGGCCGCCAGGTCGAGCGCCGCGGCGCCGGCCGCGCGCTGGCCCGCGTCGCGGAAGAGCGTGCCGTACAGCGGCCCGCTCGCCCCGCCGACGGTCGACAGCAGCGTCATCCCCACGTCCTTGAGGAGCGCGCCGATGTCCCCGCGATCGAGGCGGCCGAGCCGATCGCGCACCGCCGCGAAGCCGCGCGCCATGTTGACCCCGTGATCGCTGTCGCCGATCGGCGCGTCGAGCTCGGTCAGGAACGCCTTCTCGCGCTCCAGGACCTCGGCCGCGCGCTCGAGCCACGCCGCGATGTGCTCGCCGCTCAGGGTCTGCATGGCTCAGGCCCCCCAGCGGAGCGCCGGCGTGTGCACCGGGGCGTCCCAGAAGCGGATCATCTCGTCGTCGAGCCGGAGGACGGTCGCCGACACGCCGCCCATCTCGAGCGACGTGATGTACGACCCGACGAGGCTGCGGACGACCTTCAGGCCGCGCTCGCGCGCGATCGCGTGGGCCTTGCGGTAGACGACGTAGAGCTCGATGAGCGGCGTCCCGCCCATGCCGTTGACGAACAGGAGCACGCCGTCGCCCGGCTTGAACGGCAGGTCGTCGAGGATCGGCTCCATCAGGAGCTCGGTCACGCGATCCGCCGGCTCCAGCTGGGCTCGACGCCGGCCGGGCTCGCCGTGGATGCCGATGCCGACCTCCATCTCGCCCGGGCCGAGCTCGAACGACGGCTTGCCGGCGTGCGGCACGGTGCAGGCGGAGAGCGCGATGCCCATGCTGCGGCCGTGCGCGTTGACCCGCCGGCACAGCGCCGCCACCTCGCCGAGCGGCAGGCCCGCCTCGGCGGCGCCGCCGCAGATCTTCTCGGCGAGGACGGTCGTCCCGACGCCGCGCCTCCCCGCCGTGTAGAGGCTGTCCTCGACCGCCACGTCGTCGTTCACGATCACGCCCTCGACCGCGATCCCCGCCTCGCCGGCGAGCTCGGCGGCCATCTCGAAGTTCATGACGTCGCCGGTGTAGTTCTTGATGATGTGGAGCACGCCGGCCCCGCCGTCGACGGCCCGCGTCGCTTCGAAGATCTGGTCGGGTGTCGGGCTCGTGAACACGGCGCCGGGGCAGGCGGCGTCGAGCATGCCGCGCCCGACGAACCCCGCGTGCAGCGGCTCGTGCCCGCTGCCGCCGCCCGAGAGGAGCGCGACCTTGCCCCTGGCCTTCGCCTCCGCCCGCGTGACGAAGCGCGGCGCGGCGTTCACCCGGAGGAGCTCGCCGTGGGCCAGCGCCATGCCCTCGAGCGCCTCGCCGACCAGATCGTCCGGCGCATTGATGAGCTTCTTCATCCTGCCTCCGCTCCGTCGTCGTCCGCGTGTCGTCCGCGTATCGTCCGCTCACGTCCGATTACGTCCGCTCTCTGGGCGCAGGATATCCCCATGGCGTCGCCCGCCGCGAGAGGAGATCTTTCCGCCGCGCTGCCCTACGCTTCAGGCGCCATGGACCGACTCGCCCCCACGCTCCGCCCGCCGGGCCGCCCGGCGGGCTTCCAACGCTGGAGAGATCTGCTCTTCCTGCACTGGGAGACGCCGGCCTCTGCGCTCCGCGCCGTCGTGCCGCCGGCGATCGAGCTCGACACGTTCGAGGGCAGGGCCTACGTCGGCGTCGTCGCCTTCACCATGCGCGACGTCACGCCGTGGTGGTCGCCGAGCGTGCCGGGGATCTCGAACTTCCACGAGCTCAACGTCCGCACCTACGTGCACCGGGACGGGCGCGATCCGGGCGTGTGGTTCTTCAGCCTGGACGCGGCCAAGGCCCTCGCGGTCCTCGTGGCCCGGGCGGGCTGGCACCTGCCGTATCACTTCGCCTCGATGGCGCTCGAGCCGCGGGACGGCGAGGTCCACTACCGCAGCGAGCGGCGCTGGCCCGGCCCGGTGCCCGCGCGCTTCGAGGCGCGCTACCGCGTCGGCGCGGCGATCGACGGGGGCGTCGCGGCGCCGGGGACGTTCGAGCACTTCCTGGCCGAGCGATACCTGCTGTTCGCGTCGAGCCGGGGCGCGCTCAAGGTCGGGCAGGTGCACCACGCGCCCTATCCGCTCCACCGCGCCGAGGTGGGCCACGTCGAGGAGAGCGTCGTGGCCGCGGCCGGCTTGCCCGCGCCCCAGGGGGCGCCGCACGTGCTCTTCAGCCCGGGCGTGGACGTCGACGTCTACGCGCTGAAGCCCGCCGCGCCGCGGGCGTAAGGCGGTCGCCGCGCGCGGCAGCGCGGCCTCCGGCGCGCGCGCCCGCGCGTCAGCGCCTCTGCAGCCAGTGGATGACCTGGGACTCGAGGCCCGGCGCGCCCCCGAACCCGAGGCTCAGCGTCTGCGGGAAGCCCACGTGCCCGCCGAGCCGGAGCCACTGGACGTCGAGCAGCGGCGAGCGCGGGTAGGCCTCGAGCGCCCTCCGCACCGTGTCGAGCGGCACCATGGGGTCGGCCTCCGTCGCGACGATCAGCGACGGAACGGCGAGGTCGCGGAGCCGCGGGGCGGCGCTCTCGCTCGAGTAATACGCCTCCGGGCTCGGATACCCGAACCGCGGCGTCATGATGCGCCGGTCCCATTCGCGGATCGTGCGGATCGCGAGCGCCTCCCGGACGGGCAGGGGCATGGGGCGGCGGGAGGCCACGGCGCTGTACATCTCCTTCAGCGCCGACAGCACGTGCCGGCGGTACATCCAGCGCTCCGGCCGATCGATCGCCGCGACGGACCGCTCGAGATCGAGCGGCGGGCAGACCGCGGCCACGGCGCGGACCCGCGGGTCGAGCGCGCCCGACGCGGCATAGCGGAGCGCGATGTGCCCGCCGAGCGAATAGCCGACGATGAGCACGCGCTCGTACCGGTCGAGCTCGGGGGACGCGATGGCGGCGTGCAGATCGGAGAACAGGCCGGCGTGGTAGAGATCGGCGCCGTCGCCCCCGGCGCCGCGCAGGTTGACGCGCAGGCACGAGAGCCCGGCGCGCTCGGCCTGCGCGGCGGCCTCGACCACGTAATGGCTCTCCAGCGTGCCGCCGAGGCCGTGGACCACGACGAGGATCGACGTCGCGCCCTCGCGGTGGCGCACGCGGCCGAGCAGCCGGACGGGCCCGGCCGGCGATTCGTCGACGTGCACCGAGAAGGGGGAGGAAGGGGGGAGCGGCGGCGCCCGGAGCTGGTGCTTCAGCCAGGGGGCGATCGTCCAGAAGTGGCCGTGGAGGAGGATGCGCCGCATCGACGCGCTCCTACCACGGCCAGCGCGCTCGTTCTATTTGGCGCCGCGGCTCACCGGCACGTGAACTCGGGGTCGCCGCTGCAGGAGTCCGCGCACTCGTCGCAGAAGGCGCACCGGAGGGCCGCAGTGTAGAGCGCGGAGCTGTCCGGATCGGCGGCGATGCAGGCGTCCTCGCAGTCGGCGTTTCTGTTGCACGTGCGGTAGCAGTCGATGAAGTTGATGCACGCATCTCTGCCGGTGCAGGCCTCGAGCTCGTCGCGGCAGTTGCCGTCGAACGCGCACCGGATGCACCCCGAGCTGCCGTCCCCGCACACGCCCGCGTCGTCGCAGACCGGCGGCGGGACCGCCCGCCGGACGGTGAGCCTGAACGCGCCATCGCTGGTGTCGCGGGTGCCGTCCACCACGACCACGACCGTCTGGCCCGCGGCGAGCGTCACGGTGACCTCCGACTGCTCGACCAGCGTGTCGTCGTTGCACGCGAGCTCCGCCCCCCGGCACGTGGCTTCGTGCACGTGGAGCACCGTGTCGAACGCGGACCCGTACGTATCGAAGACGTAGTCGCCGGCGACCGGCGCCGTGAACGAGTACCCCGCGTCGGGGCTGGCCGCGTTGCGGCAGGTCGGGCGCACGCTGTTGGGCCGGCCGACCGTGCTGCCGGTGATCGTCTGCGGCACGGCGCCGGTGAACGAGCCCGCCGGGCAGCTCGGCGCGCTCGCCCGCGTGATCTCCAGCTCGAACGTGCCCGCCTCGCCGTCCGCGCCGTCGACCACGACGTAGACGGTCTGGCCCGTGGCCAGGTCGGCCGTGATGGGCGCGCTCGGGTCGGCGCTGCAGGCGATCTCGGAGCAGCCCGTGGCGTCGAGGAGGGCGAGGACGACGTTGTACCCGGAGTTGCTGGCATCGAACGAGTAGACGCCCGCGGTCGCCGCGGTGAACGCGTAGATGCGCTCGCTCGAGCTCGCGGACACGCACGTGGGGGCGTACGAGTTCGGCAGCCCGACCGTCGTGTTGTTCGCGACCTGCGGCACGGCGGAGCCGAGGTCCTGGCCCGGGCTCACCGTGCACGCGCACATGCCGGCCTGGCAGACCTGCGCGTCGTTGCACGCGGTCCCGCAGCCGCCGCAGTTCGCGGCGTCGGTCTGGACGTCGACGCAGGTCTCGCCGCACGCCGTGAGCCCCGAGCCGCAGCCGTCCCTGCACGCGCCCGCCACGCACGTCTGCTCGTCGCCGCACGCGGTCCCGCAGCTGCCGCAGTGCGACTCGTCGTTGCGGAGGTTGACGCAGGCGCCGCCGCAGTCGGTGAGGCCCGCGGAGCACTCGTCCTGACAGGCGCCGTCCTCGCAGGACTGCCCCGCCTCGCACGCGGCGCCGCAGTCGCCGCAGTTCTCCGGGTCGGACGCGGTGTCGACGCACTCGCCGCCGCACTCGGTGCGCCCCTCGGCGCAGCCGCCGCCCTGACAGTCGCCGCCCCGGCACGTCTGCCCCTCCTCGCAGGCGGTGTTACAGCTGCCGCAGTGCGCCTCGTCGGTGTCGACGTCGACGCAGTTGCCGCCGCACAGCGTCTGCCCGGACTCGCACACCGCGACGCACGCGCCCGCGCTGCAGACCTGCCCGCTCGAGCACGCCGTGCCGCACGCGCCGCAGTGGCTGGTGTTCGAGCTCGTGTCGACGCAGATGCCGTCGCATTGCGTCGCCGGAGCGACGCACACGTTCGTGGAAGGACCGCCATCCGAGCACGACGCCACGGAGGCGAGCACCGCCGCGGCGAGCCAGAGCAGGGTGTACGTCGGCGCGAGCCTGAAGCGCGATTTGACCATTTCCATGAGCCTTCCCTCGGCAGAGATGCCGGCGACGGGGGTCGTAACGAAGAGCTACCGGGGAGGATACGCCGATGGCCTTCCGGGCTGTCAATGCTTGCAGCCCGATCCCGCGCGCGGATCGCGCCGCGTCGGCGCGGCGGCGGCCGGGAGGCCTGGTCAGGGCGTCACGGCGTCAGGGCGTCACGGCGTCACGGCGTCACGTCCATTGCGTGCGCGGCGCCGCCGGCGACGCGGCGCCGCCGGGCCGCGAGGCCGGGAGGAACTGCAGGAGCGCGAGCGCCTCGGCGATGTCCTCTTGGCTGATGAGGCCCAGGTACCTTTCACCGTCGTACACCGCGGCCACAGGGGCGCTCTTCTCGGACATGAGACGCATCACGTCGTCGAGCGAGCGCTCCGCGCTCACGCGGGGGACGTCGCGCCGCATGATCCCGGCGACGTACGCGCCGCTCGCGCCCTCGGCGAGCGCGCGGACCACGTCGCCCCGCGTCAAGGCGCCGATCGGCTGCCCGTCGAGCAGGACCGCGAAGTCGGTCTGGTAGGTCGTGAGGATGTGCTCGGCGGCGTCGCTCACGCGGTCGCAGGGCGACAGCGCGATGGCGCGGCGGTTGTAGGCGCGGCCGACGGGGACGACGCCGAGGATCGACCGCGCGCGCTCCGTGGTCCGCTCCTGCGTCGCGCCGAGGAACACGAGCACCGAGATGAAGGCGAGCACGAGGTGGCCCGAGAGCACGGCGAGGGCGAACAGGGCCACCGCGATGACCTGCCCGATCGCGGCCGCCGCGGAGGTCGCGCGCGCGGGGCCGATCGCCATCGAGAGGCCGGCCCGGAGCACGCGCCCGCCGTCGAGGGGCAGCGCCGGGATCATGTTGAAGACGGCGAGCGCCACGTTGGCGCCGAGGAGCCAGAGCAGCGCCGTCGGCAGCGAGGGGCTCGCCCCCGTCCCGAGCGAGGGGAGCTCCGAGAGCAGGCCGAGCGCGCCGGTCACGACCAGGAGGACGGCGGCGAGGACCACGTTCACGGCGGGGCCGGCGAGCGCGATGAGCAGCTCGTGGAGCGGCTTCTGCGGGCGGCCCGCGAACATCGCGACGCCGCCGATGGGCAGGAGCAGGATCTCGCGCACGGTGAGCCCGAAGCGCCTGGCCACCAGGCTGTGACCGAGCTCATGCAGGGCCACGCAGGCGAAGAGCGCCAGCATCAGCGCGGCGCCGAACAGCGCCCCCCGGGCGCCGTGGTGGCCGCTCCACTGGAGCGCTCCGAGGGCGACGATGAGCCCGAAGGTCGCGTGCACGTTGACGTCGATACCGGCGATCCTGGCGACCCTGAATGACCATCTCATGGTGTCTGGCTCCTGCTGGATGCGCGCGAGCGGCGCGTCACGGCGCGGGAGAAGCCGACGACCGCGCGCGCCTGGCGGTGCGGCCGGGTCGCTGGGTCATGAGATCTCTCGATGCCTGCTCGACGATCCTCGGGGCTTGCAAAGCAACGCGCGTACCGGATTTCACGGCGGCGGCAGGCCGGGCGAGCGGCGCGTTCCCGCGGCGCCTCGCCGCAGCGGGGCATTTCGCACCGGGCATTCGCGGCAGAGTGTTTGCGCGGGAACAAGGAAGGGAGCGCGCGCCCGGTCGAGGCGGGTGAGGAGCGGCGGCGCCGGCCGCGGGCGCCGCGGCGCGCTCGGAGCGGGAAGGAGGGGAGGCGAGGGGAGGTGAGGTGAGGGGCGAGGGGCGGATTGCCCGGGCGTGGGAGGCGGTCTAGGACGGCGAAGGCGCGAGCGAGGGCCCTGCCATGACGCAAACCGCTTCGAGCACGAATCGATTCCCTCCGCAGATCAAATACATCATCGGAAACGAGGGGGGCGAGCGCTTCAGCTTCTACGGCATGAAGAACATCCTGACGTTCTTCCTCATCAACTACATGCTGATCCACGAGCACGTGGCCAAGGCCAATTACCACCTGTTCGTGAGCGCCTGCTATTTCTTCCCGCTCCTCGGCGGCTTCCTGTCCGATCGCTTCCTCGGGAAGTACCGGACGATCCTCTGGCTCTCGCTCGTCTACTGCGCGGGGCACGCCTGCCTCGCGATCTTCGAGCGCAGCCCGAGCGGCTTCTACGCCGGGCTCGCGCTCATCGCCCTCGGCTCGGGCGGGATCAAGCCGTGTGTCTCGGCCCACGTCGGCGACCAGTTTTCCGAGGAGAACAAGCACCTCGTCAAGCACGTGTTCGCGCTCTTCTACTGGATCATCAACTTCGGATCGTTCTTCGCATCGGCCCTGATCCCGAAGACGCTCGAGTGGTTCGGGCCGAGGGTGGCGTTCGGGATCCCCGGCGCGCTCATGCTGATCGCGACGGTCGTGTTCTGGATGGGGCGCGACCAGTACGTGCACGTGCCGCCGACCGGCAAGAACCCGCACTCGTTCCTTCGCGTCCTCTGGGATGCCGTCCGGGGCGGGCGCGGCGCCGCGGAGGGCGGGCACTTCCTCGACGCGGCGCGCGGGAGGCACCCGGAGGGCGCCGTCGAGGGCGCCAAGGCCGTCCTGCGGGTGATGGCGATCTTCGCCCCGATCCCGGTGTTCTGGGCGCTGTTCGACCAGAAGGGGTCGACCTGGATCGTCCAGGCGACCCGCATGGATCTCGATGTGCTCGGCCACAAGCTCGCCCCATCGCAGCTCATGGCGCTGAACCCGCTCATGGTGATGCTGATCATCCCCTTCAACACGATGATCCTCTATCCCGCCCTGGAGCGGCGCGGGGTCCGCCTGACGGCGCTCGGCCGCATGACGGCGGGCATGACGATCGCCGGGCTCTCGTTCGTCGCGGTCGCCGCGATCGAGCTCGCGATGGGCTCGGGCGACCGCCTCAGCGTGCTCTGGCAGGCCGGGCCCTACCTGCTCATCACGCTCGCCGAGGTGCTGGTGTCGACCACCGGCCTCGAGTTCGCCTACTCCCAGGCGCCGCGCGAGATGAAGAGCACCATCATGAGCTTCTGGAACCTCACCGTGACGGTCGGCAACCTGATCACCGCCGGCGTCGCGGCGCTCAACGTGTTCACGGGCGCGATGCAGTACCTCTTCTTCGCGGCGCTCATCCTGCTCGCCGCCCTCGTCTTCGGCCTCCTCGCGCGGCGGTACGTGGTGATCGACCACTTCCAGCCGAGGCCCGCCGGCGCGCCGCCCGTCCCGGCGGCGTGACGCGCTCGGCCGGCGCCGCGCGCTCAACCCGCGCCGCGCGCCCTCACCCCGCGTCGCGCTGCTCCTCGTCCTCGCGCTCGGCCGGCTCCGGCGGGACGCGCACCCGCACTGTGCGGATCTGCCGGGGGCTCGCGTCGACGATCTGGAGCTCCGCCCCGGCCGGCGTCCGGAGGACGTCGCCCGGCGCGGGGATGCGCCGGGCGAGCCCCATGCAGAGGCCCCCGACCGTGGACCAGCGCGCGTCGTCCGGCAGCTCGATCTCGAGCTGCCGGCTGAGCTCGTGGACCGGCATGTCGCCGGGCACGAGCGCCGACCCGTCCGGCTCGCGCCGGATCGCCTCGGCGGAGTGCGCGTGCGCCTCGTTCTCGGCGAAGATCTCGCCGACGAGCTCCTCGACGAGGTCCTCCATCGTGACGATGCCGATCATGCCGCCCTGCTCGTCCACGACGATGGCGAGCTGGAGCCGCCGCCGCTTCATCTCGGCGAGGAGGTCGACGGCCGGCATCGACGCGACCACGAAGTAGGCCGGGCGCAGGACGCTCTCCAGCGAGAACGGCCCGTCGCCCCAGAGGAGCGCGAGCACCTCCGGCGTCGTGACGTAGCCGATCACGTTGTCGTTCGACCCCTCGTAGACCGGCATCCGCGTGTGGCCGTGCTCCAGCACGGCGCGCTGGACCTCCGCGGCGGTCGCCTCGCGCGGGAGCGCCACGACGCGGACGCGCGGGAGCATCACCTGGAGCGCGGTGAGCCCGGCGAAGTCCAGGGCGCGGGAGGCGATCTCGCCGGCGCGCCGGTCGACCGAGCCCGCCTCGGCGGCGTCGTCGACGATCTGCTGGATCTCCTCGGGCGAGATGCGCGCCTCGACGAAGTTCGTGCGGTCGCCGAAGAGCCTCAGCACCAGGTTCGAGCTCGCCGTGAGCAGCCAGACGAGCGGGCGGGCGAGCGAGGACAGGCCGCGGAGCGGCGGGCCGACGAGCAGCGCGTACCGCTCGGAGGAGCGGAGCGCGAGCGACTTCGGGACGAGCTCGCCGAGGACGAGCGAGAGGAAGGAGACGAGCGCGACCACCGCGGCGAGCGCGAGCTCGTCCGCGGCGTCCCCGATCCACGGCGCGGCGCGTAGCAAGGGCGCGAGGTCCTGCGCCAGCGTCGACCCGCCGAAGGCGCTCGCGGTGGCGCCGACGATGGTGATGCCGATCTGGACGGTGGCGAGGAAGCGCTCCGGGTTGCCCCGCAGGCGCTTCACCGC
The DNA here is from genome assembly GCF_028553905.1 of Sorangium sp. So ce836. Taxonomy (NCBI): domain Bacteria; kingdom Pseudomonadati; phylum Myxococcota; order Polyangiales; family Polyangiaceae; genus Sorangium; species Sorangium sp. So ce836. The sequence continues at coordinate 4,191,391 of NZ_CP102233.1, forward strand.
GCGCGCCCGGCGGCTCCCCGACTGCACGAGCTGATCGAGCCGCGTCTTGCGGACCGTCACGACCGCGATCTCGGCGCCCGCGAAGACGCCGTTCACGAGCACGAGCGCCAGGATGATGAGAATCTCCGATAAAATGATGGTCTCCTCCGAGGCGCTCCGGGGGCATAGCGCGTCGCCCCCTGGCGCGGCAGCGACGCGGAGCATGCACGGACAAGGCCGGCGAGCGATCGTCGCGCCGCGCCGACCGCGGCGCGCCGCGATCGGTGGTTGCGTCTACGGTGGAATTTTCTGGAAGGGCTGGCGTGCCGGGGCAGGCGCGCTGGGCGGCGGGTCACACCGCGCCGGGCGGCGAGGTCAGGCCGCCTTGCTGGCCCGCCGGTCGCGCACCGCCTGGGCGAGGAGCTCGAGGACCGGCACCGTGTCGTTCCAGCCGAGGCAGGCGTCGGTGATGCTCTGGCCGTAGATGGGGAGCTTGCCCGGCGTGAGGTCCTGCCGGCCGCCCACGAGGTGGCTCTCGATCATGACGCCGAGGATGTCGCGCGAGCCGGAGCGCAGCTGGTCGGCCAGGCTCTCGGCCACGATCCGCTGGCGCGCCGGGTCCTTCTGGCTGTTGCCGTGGCTGCAGTCGACCATCAGGCGGCGCGGCAGGCCCGCCTTGGTCAGGCGGTCGGCCGCCTCGCGGACGTGCTCGGCCGCGTAATTGGGCCCGCGCTGCGAGCCGCGCAGGATCACGTGGCAGGCCGAGTTGCCGCGCGTCGCCACGATCGCCGAGATGCCCTGCTTGGTGACGGACAGGAAATGGTGCGCCTCGCGGGCGGCCCGCACGGCGTCGACGGCGATCTGCACGTCGCCCTCGGTGCTGTTCTTGAAGCCGACGGGGCAGGAGAGCCCCGAGGCGAGCTCGCGGTGGATCTGGCTCTCGGTCGTGCGCGCGCCGATCGCGCCCCAGGAGATGAAATCCGCGATGAACTGCGGCGAGATCGTGTCCAGGAACTCGCTCGCGCTCGCGAGGCCGAGCTCGGCGATGTCGCGGAGCAGCCCGCGGGCGACGCGGAGCCCCTTGTTGATCGAGAAGCTCCCGTCGAGGTCGGGGTCGTTGATCAGCCCCTTCCAGCCGACCGTGGTGCGCGGCTTCTCGAAGTACACGCGCATGATCACGAGCAGGTCGTCGCTCAGCCGGTCGCGCGCCTCCCGGAGCCGCGCCGCGTACTCCAGCGCGGCCTTGGGGTCGTGGATGGAGCAGGGGCCCACGACCACGATGATCCGGTCGTCTTCGCCCGAGATCACGCGCTCGGCGGCCCGGCGCGTGAACGCCACCGTCTCTGAGGCGGCGGAGCTGACGGGGATCTCTTCGATAAGGATCGCGGGGGGGATCAAGGGCCTGAGCCCGGCAATACGAAGGTCGTCGGTCGAGTAGTACATCGTGAGGATGCCAGCATAGCGCGTCGCAGCGCGCTGCGATATGCCCCGGCTGCCCGGGCGTGAAACGAAGGCATTTTTTCTTCCGGATCGCCTTCCGGTCCGTTCCGATCGGTTCGGGGCGGCGCCGGCCAGGGCTGCCCGGGGATGGCCAGGGCTGCCCGGGGATGGCCAGGGATGGCCAGGGATGAACGATTCCGGTCGGCCTGAAGATTTGTCTCGCTGGTGCTTGCGCGCCGTCGAGGCGTAGGCGTCCCGAACGTCGGTCGCGGGACGGCGTGGGTGCTCGCGCGGGTGCATCCCTGGGCGCGCCGGCGGTCTCCACGGCTCACGCGCCCGCGGGCGCGTGAGCCTGCTCGGCGCCGGATCTGCGGGCGAGCGGGGCGCTGCTCGGGGGCGTGCGGCAGGGCGCCGCCGTCCGCTTCGCGCTCGCGCGGGCGGCCCGCGCCGCGGGCGCCGCCCGTCGTGAGGCGTTCGCCGGCCGCGGCGCGGGCCCTCGTTCGCCCGCGGCCTCCGCGGGCCGCGGCGCGGGCCCTCGTTCGCCCGCGGCCTCCGCGGGCCGCGGCGCGGGCTGCCCGCCGTGGCTCTCCGCGGTTCGCGGCGGCCGCGTTCGTTTGCGCTCGGCGCAGGGCTCCTCGATCAGCGCGCGCAGCGAGGCGATCGCGCGGGTGCGCCACTTGTACGCGGTCGACAGCGGGATCCCGTGCTGCTCGGCGATCGTCGCCATCGGCAGCCCCTCGATGTCGTGCTCGATGAGGATCCGCTGCTCCTCGGTCTGCAGCGACCCGAGCCGCGACAGGATGAGCGAGCGCGTCTGCTCCGCGTCGATCTGCTCCTCGGCGTTCGGGCGCTCGTCTGCGACGCGCCGCGGGGCCTGGCCGGACGAGAGCTCCTCGCGACGGTGGTGCGCCCGATCGCGGTAGTGCGCGGCCACGTGGACCGTGATCCGGTTGAGCCACCGCTCGGGCCGCGCGCGGAGCGGATCGTAGGTGGGGAAGCTCTGGTATCCGGCGAGGAAGACATCCTGAAGGATGTCGCTCCGGTCGCGGCGTGGGACCCCGAGCCGCTTCAGCCAGTTCCACACGGAGTCGTAGGTCTTCCCCCGAAAGAGCCGGACAAAGGCGCGCTGTCTATCCAGCGGCATCGATGGAGCGAGCGTGCGGTGCGGTTGTCCCATGCTCCCTTAATTAGGAGGACCCGATCCCCCATCTCACAAAAAAGCCATGGCCCTCTCGAAAATGATCTTCTGTGCGAGCGCGATCCCCCGACGCCCCAACCCAAAGCGCCACGGACGGGAGCGGTGCTCTCCCGCGGCGGAGACGGGCCCACCTCGGCGTTTTCGGTGCTCGGCGTGCGGGAGCATGCCTGTGCGCCGAAAACGCCGATCTGGGCCCGTCTCCTGTGCGGGAGAGCACCGCTCGGCGGCGCGGGGGCCAGAGAGGGGGGGGCGTGATGCGGAGGATGGGAATCGTAGAGGCGGTGGGGGAGATTCGGAGAATTCGCTCCCTGGCGGGCTTGGCGGCTTGGCGGGTCAATTCATGCTCGCCTGACCGACGTCGTGGAGCGAAGAGGGGAGGGGAGCGGCTGCCGCGCGGGCGCGGAGGGCGCGAAGCGCCGCGTTCCTCTCGGCGGTGAGGCGGCCCGACGGGAAACGCTGCCGGTGCTCGGCGAGACGGCTGTTCGCCTCCGCGTAGCGGCCCTTCGAGAGCGCCGTGATCGCGCCGTCGATGAGGGCGCGCTCCGCGGCGATCTCCTCGTCGTTCGACGCGGCGGCCCGCCGGCCGGCGGTCGCGGCGGCGCCGCCAGCCGGACGGAGCGCGGCCTTCCGGCCGGAGAGCGCCGCGCTGGCCGCTGGCGAGATCGCGGCGGCGGCGCCTGGGGCGACCGCGCTTCCGCGATCCCGCGAAGCGTCCGCCGCGGCAGCTGCGTGGGGCGGCGGCGCGGCGCCCGCGGGCGACGGCGGCGCTGCCGCCTGCGCCTGCGGCGCCGCGACGGCGGCCAGGGTCGGCGACGCGGCCTGCGGCGTGGGGGCCTGGGCCTGCGGCACCGCGACGGCGGCCAGGGCCGGCGCGGTCGAGGCGCGCGGATCGACGGCGGCCAGGGGCGAGGCGGCGCGCAGCGCGCCGATCGCGATCGTGATCGCGACCGCCGCGGCGACGCCGGCGGCCAGCGGGGCCGCGGCGCTGGCGGCGGCGTGGAGCGCGCCGGCGCGCGCGGCCGAGCGGCCGGCGAGCCGCCGCGGCGAGAACGCGCGGCCGATCCGCGCGAGCAGCGAGCGCCCGATCTCGCGATCGGCGCGCGCCTCCTGGACGAGAGCGCCGGCGCTGAAGGGGATGAACGCGAGCCCGCGGCCGCGCTGCCGCGCCTGCCAGCGGCGCATCGCCGCCTCGATGTCGACCCACGCGAGCCGGTGCCGGCTCCACGCGGTGCCGAGGGGGATCGAGAGCTGCTGCGCGATCTCGGCCATGTCGATCTCCTCGAGCTCGTGGGCGACGAACACGCAGCGGCGCTCCATCGGCAGCTCCTCGAGCAGCTGATCGAGCACGCCCCGCCGGTCCCGCGCGATGACGCGCTGCTCGGAGTCGGGGGTGGCGTCGGGCAGCTCCGCGAGATCGTCGAGCGACTTGAGCCGCTCGCGACGGCGGTGGGCCCGCCGGAAATGATTCGACGCCTGGTGGGTCGCGATCCCCATGAGCCACGACCGCACGCTGCCCCGGGTCGCGTCGAACCGCGGCAGCGCGCGGTAGGCGCCGGCGAGCACCTCCTGGGCGACGTCCTCGATGTCCTGCGCGCGCACCCCGAGGCGGGCGAGGTAGCGGGCGATGAACGAGAAGTGCTCGCCGGCGATGGCCGCCATGAAGGCGTGGGAAGGCTCCACGGACGTGCGCTTGCGTGACGGTGACCCCATGTCTTTTCCCCCTGGAGCGCGGCGACGTCGCCGCCGCGAAGCTGGTCAATGCGGCGCCCACGCCCCCCGAGCCACGGGAGCGCGCCGCGCGGGCGCCTCGCGCCGCGGATGCAGGTGGACGTCCACCCGGAGACCGACGAGCCCACCGGACGCGGGCGGAGCCCAGAGGACACCCGACGGCCCCTCGATGCGGAACTCGGTGAGACGGAGCACGAGATCGCCATAGAGCTGCACGCTGATCCGATCCGAGAACGGCATCTCGACGCCGGCGCGCGGCCCCGTGGCGAGCCAGAGCGACGGCGTATCGACGAGCTCGACGTTGGAGCCGGATTGCTCGACGACCCCGATCGACACGAAGGCACAGGCGAAGAGGCGACGGATCTGGGAGCACGGGATCGCGTTCGCCGCCGCCAGCCAGGTCGTGATGATGCCGCCTCTGTCGATCTGGACCGCGGCCGGCCATTGAAAGTGGCCCTCCAGGCCGAGCGAGAAGGACGGATAGCGGAGCGCGACGTGGAGCGCCGTCCCGGCGGTCGTGTCCGGCAGTATCCCGAACACCGCGGCGCCGGCGAGGCCGACGCTGATCCCGGGCCCCGAAGGCCGCGCCGGCGCCTCGGCCGCAGCCTCGGCCGGGGGCGCGGGCGCGGGGAGCGGGGCGGGCGCGGGCTGCACGTGGAGGCTCGGATCGAGCGCCACCCGGAGCGAGAGCGCCATGTTCATGACGAGCTCCGTGCAGTCGTCGTTGTAGGCGACCAGGTGCCGCGACCACGCGATGGAGCCCTCGGCGTCGTGGAGCTCCATCGCGGCGTGCACCTCCCGGCCCGGCCCGCGGAACACGAGCGCATTGGCCTGCAAAGCCGCCTCGGGCGCCACCGGGTCGTAGCCGAGCTGCCTGGCCATCTCCTCGCGCAAGAGCCCCTCGTCCGGACAGCGCTCGGTCCCAGGCGCGCGCCGGTACTCGAGCTGCACCGCGGCGCGAGGCGGCGCGGCGGCGGCGCGCCAGGGCGTGAGCAGGGCCGCGGCCGCCGCGGCGAGCCACGCCGGCGTCCGGCCCCACGGTCGCCCCGGCGTCGCCGCGCTGGTCCCGGTGTTTCTTGCTGAGATTGCTGACATGGTGCTCATCGCGGCGTGGTGACCGCTCGTTCAGGCCAGGTGTCGACGACGAATGCGCTCCGTCGAGGAGCGGCCGAGGGCCTCCGCTAGAAGGCGTCCACCGGGAGCGCGAGCCCCAGGCCGATCACCCCGGAGAGCGGCGGGACCCGCCATACCTCTTTGCCGTTCACCCAGAGCGATGGGCGGCTGTGGTTCGTGTGCAGCTCGACGAACCCGCGCAACGACAGCTGATCGGAGAACCGCCAGTCTCCGGCCGCCCGCAGGCCGATCGAGCTGATCCAGGCCTTGCGCGCCTGGATGGCCACGCCGGGATCGCTCGTGATCTGCAGCTCGCCGGCGTCGAAGACGGCGCACAGCGACAGGACCCCGCGATGGCCGCAGATGTCGAGCGTCGGCATCGCCAGGCTCGCGTGGACCAGGACGCCGTCCTCGAAGGTGTCCGCCAGCGAGGTGAGCATGCGCGCCTCGACGGCGATCGACAGGCTGGGCCAGCGGAACGTCGTGGCGAACGAGGCGCCCCCGGCGAGCGCGGGCAGGAAGCCCGTCGCCAGCAGCGGCGACGCGGAGAGCTCGCCGCGCAACATGTCGTCTCCCTCCTGCATCTCCCGTCGCGGCTCATCCGTCCCCCGTCGCGGCTCATCCGTCTCCTGTCGCGATTCAGACCGAGGCGTATCCGCGTGCACCGGGGTCGTTGCCGTGACGACAGCGACCATGACGGCGCAACCGGCGCGTGACATCGGCGTCCCGGCTAGGGCGGGATCTGTACCGCACCGCGCGGAGGGAACACCCCGACCCGAAGCACCCCGCTGCCTCTCATCCGGCCGCTACACCCCGACATGTGCCCCCCCTCCTCAAACGTCTCCGGCGCCCGTAGGACAGTGCACCTCTGCCGCGTGGCGGAGGCGGGCTCGACGTCACCACTCCCACGTCGTGATCCTGTAGATACCGACTTTGGAGCGCACGTAAAGGCTTTTGTGCGCGCGCCCGATCGCCTGCAACGCATTGTATTTTTGTTTTTGAATTTCTCCCTATCGAGGGATTTTTGTCGGGCCGGTCGAGCCCTGCACTGAGGATCTCCTCTCCGCGACATCGGCTCTGGTTGTGCCCGACCCCGGTTCAGGGAGAGCCTGGATCGCGCCCCGGGCGGTGCCGGCGCCGCCGCGTCGGCGAGGGCGCGCCGCCGTCACTCGTTCTCGCCCGGACGCTCGCCCGGACGCTCGTCCGGGCGTGTCTGGCAGCAAAACGTGGTCGCACCGGTGAGGGTGATCCCGCCTCGCAGCTCTCCGCCGCTCGGCTCGCAGCGGCCGGGATCGTTGACATGCCAGACCGCCTTCATGCTCTTGGGCTTCATCCCGGGCACCGGGTCGAGGCATGCCGGGTCCATGCCCGACGTCGTGCCGGTGGCGAGCAGCTCGCTGCACGCCTCGTCCTGGAAGGAGAGGAGCATCAGAGAGCACTCGCCGCCCGTGGGAGGGCCGCACTCGCAAGGCGTGCAGTGGCGATCGTCCACCATGCCGTCGTAGAGGACGACATCCTCCGGGTAGTCCGGCGGGCAGGTCACCTCGCCGCGCCCGAGGTGCATGATGCACTGCGCGAACACGTGCTCCTGCGGCCGGTCATCGACCGGAACGCACCTCTTCGGAGCCATGCAGGTATCTTCCGGGACGACGCCAGAGCAGGCTTTCCCGGAGCGATACCACCGCGAGACGATGAGCGGCACCGGGGGGGGCTCGACGCTGGGCTCGCACGGCGTCATCTCGGGCGCGCCGAGCAGCAGCGCCTTGCGATCGCTCGCCAGCGCCTGGCTGGGCACCACACAGGTGCCGCCCTGGATGTTCCGGGCGTCGTGCCGCGAGAGCTCGACGCCATCGCACCTCAGCGAGGCGGCCGTCCTGAGGCCGTCGGGCAGGGCGCACGCCGGCTCGCTGCACCGGCACGGGTCGCACGCGAAGGGGAAGTCAGGGGTCTCGTACCCCACGTACACCGTGCTCGGGGCGCTGGCAGGGCACTGCGGCTCATCCGTCGTCCTGCCCACCCAGAGCAACGCAGGGCCGTCGAAGCCCTCTGGAACCGGGTTGACACACTGGCCCGCGCACGTGCCGCATGCCTCGATGCACGCGTCGGGGTCGAGCTCCGTTTTGCAGTGTTCCGCGCACGTCTGGTACGTCCCACCGCCGAGCATCTCGCAGCCTCCGAGGCATGCGGCGAACAGCAGCGCAAGCGCGAGACCGGTCCTCTTCATGAGACCTCCTTTCGGGTAGAGCTCGCAGCCCCCGGCTTACTACAAATCCGGAGGACCCCGTCGAAAACGAGCCGCGCAATGCGAGGAATGGCGCTGCTGGACCCATTGCGGATCGAGCGGGCGAATTCTAACCGTTTGTGAAGGTGGGCAGTTTTTGCGCGCGGGGTGGCCAGCGCCAGCGCCGGCGCCGGCGCAGCGACGCACTTTGCGAAATGAAGACTCCTCTCCTCCCGTAAGCTCTCCGCGGCGGCGCGCAACCTCGCACAACCGCGCTCATCCACGTCGTTCGCCGTCGGGACGCGGGCCGCCTTACCTTCCGGTTCCCAGGCGGAGAGCCGCACACCCTCTGGTCGTCTTGCGCCCGAGCGCGGCCGCCGAAAGCCCTCGCGGAGCGCGCGCTTGCTGCGTTAGGCTCTGCGTCCTGATGAGTGGGGATCCACCCGATACCGAGCCTTCGCTGCATCCGACGGCGACCCATCCTCAGGAAGACATCGGCGGCCGGGGGGCGGCGTGCGGCGCGCCGGTCCCGTCCGCGACCGTCGAGCTCTCGTCCGGGCGACGCTACGAGATCGAGGCGGCCGTGGCGGGCGATCGGCTGATCGTCCGCGGGAAGGACGGCGAGATCGTCCTGCAGATGGAGATCACGGACGCCGGTCCGGTGCTGTCGTTCGCGGCGCCCGACGGCGAGCGCCCCGGCGCGCGGCGGGGCCCCCGGAGGGGAGAGTCGTCCGTGCCCCCGCGGCGCGCGGCCTCGCCGCCGCTGTCCGCGATCGTCCCCCTGTCGAGCGGGAAGGGCCAGCCCGCGGAGGGCGAGGCCGAGGAGCCCGTCGAGGTGCCGCGGGCCATGCCGCTGCCCTCGATCAAGCCCCCGCCCGAGACCGAGCTGATGGAGCTCGACGGCGGCAACGCGCGATCGGGGGTGACCCTCCGGCGCCCGCCCGGCGAGGCCGGCGCGGGCAGCGCCGCGACGGCGCCGGCGGGCGCCGCGGCCCCCGACCCGGCCGCCGGGCAGGACCCTCCCGGCAAGCGAGGCGCGCTGCCCTCGCTCAGCCTGCAGCAGTACGCGGCCCTCTGCGCCGAGTCGTCGGTCGGGGCGGCCTCGTCCTTCGATCGGGCGCTCCTGCGCCACGGCATCGCGGACCGGGACCTGTGGAAGGCGATCGATCGCAGCTGGCAGGACCGGCTCGAGCGCGAGCCGATCCTCACGCTGCGCTGGATGGAGCTCACGACGCGCTACCGCGAGCACCTGACACGCAGGTAGAGCTCGCCGGGTCAAGCCGCGCGCCGCGCGAATTCCTGCTACAGGAGCGCCCCGCGCTCGCCGGGCAAGCTCCTGGACTCTGGAAGGCGGGGCGGCGGAAAAAGGCGCCCGAGCCTCTTCCCGTCCTCTCCGTCTTCCTGTGAACATTCTCAAGAAGTGGCGTCGGCCCCCGGAGAGCGCGCGAGCGCGCGCCTCGCCAGGGCAGGTGGTCGGCGCCTGGAGTCGCTGTGCAGGGTCTTCTCGAAGCCATCCGAAAAGCCTGTCTTCCGGGCCTCTGGTCCCAGGGCGTGAAGCTCGCCCGCGAGGGCGCCGCCTTCGGCCGGGAGGACCGCGGCGACGCCGTCGTGGTCCGCGTCAAGGCCGCCGGCCAGCCGGTCGCGCCCACCGTCACCCTCTACCCCGCGGACGCCGAGTGGACGTGCGACTGCGGCGGCAGGGTCGATCCCTGCGCCCATGCCGTCGCGGCAGCCATCGCGCTCTCGCAACCGGCGGCGCAGGGGCAGCCGGCGCAGGGGCAGCCGGCCGCGCAGGGGCAGCCGGCGCAGGGGCAGCCGGCCGCGCAGGGCGGCGCCGCCACCGTGGCGGCCCCGGCGGCGCGGCTGCGCTACCGGCTCCGGCGCAAGGGCCTCGTGCTCGCGCTCGAGCGGATGATCGTCCACGCGAGCGGCGCCGAGGAGCCGCTCCGGAGCTCGCTCGCCAGCCTCGCCGGGCGCGGCGTCAGGGCCCCGGCGGGGGCCGAGCGGCCCGGACCGAGGCTGCCCGAGCTCTACCCGACGCACGAGGACCTCGCGATCGATCGGCTCGTGGGCACCAAGCAGCACGGCTACTTCCCCTCGGATCGCCAGCCCGAGCTCTTCGCCGCGCTCGCCGGCGTCGCCGACGTGGAGCTCGACGGCGCGCCCATCCGCGTCTCCAGCGAGGCGATCGGCCCCCGCGCGGCGGTGCGCGATCACGACGACGGCGTGGCGCTCGTCGTGGAGCGCGACCCGCGCGTCGACGAGGTGATCGCGTCGGGCGTGGTCCGGTGCGGCGGCACGCTGCACCTGCTCCGGGAGACGGACCTCACGGGCCCGAAGCTCGAGCGGCTGCCGCTCCGGCGGGTCTTCTCGCGGGGCGACCTCGGCAAGCTCGTGACCCAGGTCCTGCCCGAGCTGACCAAGCGCGTCCCGGTCACCGTCCAGAGCCAGCGCCTGCCCCGCGCGGGCGGCGCGTCCAAGCCGCGGATCCTCCTCGATCTCAGCCAGAAGGATCACACGCTCTCGGTCGTGCCCAGCCTCGTGTACGGCGATCCGCCGGAAGCGCGGATCGAGGGCGGCCGGCTCGTGCACCTGTCCGGCCCCGTGCCCGTCCGCGACGAGGCCGCGGAGCGCGAGCTGCTCATCCGGCTGCGCGACGAGCTGCACCTCATCCCGGGCCGCCGGGTCGACTTCGACGGCGCCGAGGCGATCCGCTTCGCCTCGCGCCTCGAGGCGTGGGACGCCCGCGCCTTCGCCGACGCGCGCGGCGAGCTCTTCGGCAAGGCCGAGCTGGTGCCGCGCTTCGTCATCGACGACCGCGCCTTCGACGTCGAGTTCGAGCTCTCGACCGGCCGCGAGGACGGGGAGGGCGAGGCGGGCGAGGGCGCCGGCGCGCCGCCGAGGCGCGCGGACGCCGCGGCCGTGATCCGGGCGTGGCAGGACGGCCTGCCGCTCGTGCCGCTCCTCGGCGGCGGGTGGGCGCCGCTGCCCGGGGCGTGGCTCGAGAAGTACGGCGCGCGCGTCGCCGACCTGCTCGCGGCGCGGCGCGACGACAAGGAGGTGCCGCCCGCGGCGCTCCCGGCGCTGGCCGCCCTGTGCGACGAGATCGAGTACCCGCGCCCGTCCGGCTTCGACAAGCTCATGCCGCTGCTCGACGGCTTCGCGTCGCTCCCGGAGGCGCCGCTGCCGGCCGACCTGACCGCGACGCTGCGCCCGTACCAGCGGCGCGGCGTCGACTGGCTGTCGTTCCTGCGCGACGCCGGGCTCGGGGCGGTGCTCGCCGACGACATGGGGCTCGGCAAGACGCTGCAGACGCTCTGCGCGGTGCGCGGCCGGACGCTCGTCGTGTGCCCGCGCAGCGTCGTCCACAACTGGGCCGACGAGATCCGGCGGTTCCGCCCCGGCCTCAGGTTCGCGATCTACCACGGCGCGCGGCGCGCGCTCGATCCCGCGGCCGACGTCACGCTGACGACCTACGCCGTGCTCCGCAACGACGTCGAGCTGCTCGCGGCGCAGGCGTGGGCCATCGTGGTGCTGGACGAGGCGCAGGCGATCAAGAACCCCGACAGCCAGGCGGCGCGCGCGGCGTTCGCGCTGCGCGCCGAGCTGCGCGTGGCGCTGAGCGGCACGCCGGTCGAGAACCGGCTCGACGAGCTCTGGAGCCTGCTCCACTTCACGAACCGCGGCCTGCTCGGCGGGCGCAGCGCCTTCCAGGAGCGCTACGGGCGGCCGATCGCCGAGGGCGCGGCCGGGGCGGCGGCGGAGCTGCGGCAGAAGATCCGCCCCTTCGTGCTGCGGCGGCTGAAGCGCGAGGTGGCGCCCGAGCTGCCGCCGCGCTCGGAGATGGTGCTCTACTGCGAGCTCGAGGAGGCCGAGCGCGAGCTCTACGAGGCGGTGCGCGCGACGACGCGCAAGGACGTCGTGGAGCGGCTCGCGCAGGGGGCGAGCGTCATGGCGGCGCTGGAGGCGCTGCTCCGCCTGCGCCAGGCCGCCTGCCACCCGGCGCTGATCCCGGGGTCGGGCGCCGGCCCCGCGGAGGCGGGCGCGGCGCCCGCGGCGCGGAGCGCGCCTTCGTCCAAGGTGATGCGGCTGCTCGCGGCGCTGGAGGAGTGCGTGGCGGACGGCCACAAGGCGCTCGTCTTCTCGCAGTGGACCTCGCTGCTCGACCTCGTCGAGCCGCACCTCACCGAGGCGGGGATCCCGTGGAGCCGCCTCGACGGGGCGACGCGCGACCGCGCCGGCGTGGTCAACGCGTTCCAGTCGCCGGGCGGCCCGCCGGTGATGCTCATCTCGCTCAAGGCGGGCGGCACCGGCCTGAACCTGACCGCGGCGGATCACGTCTTCCTGCTCGATCCCTGGTGGAACCCGGCGGTCGAGGACCAGGCGGCGGACCGGGCCCACCGCATCGGGCAGCACCGCCCGGTGCTGGTCCACCGGCTCGTCGCGAAGGACACGGTGGAGGAGGGGATCCTCGCCCTGCAGGAGCGGAAGCGCGCGATCGCGGGCGCCGCGCTGGGCGAGGCGGACCGGGCGGTCGCGCTGACCCGGGAGGACCTGCTCGCGCTGCTGGGGTAGCGCGAGGCGAGAGCGGGACGGGCGCGCCTCGCCGCGGCCCGTCACGCGCCCGGCACTCGGCGCGGCCGGCTTGCGTGCGCGCGTCGACGCCGAGCCGGCGCCGCGCCGGCTTGCGGGTGTTGGATCGCCATGGGATGAGCGGGCATGCCGCGAAGAGCCATCCTCCCCCTCGCCGTGCTGCTCACGTCGCTCGCTGCGTGCACCGGCAACAGCCCGCGAGAGCCGTCGCCCGAGCCGCCGTCGCCGGCCTCGTCGCCTGCGGCGCCCTCGGAGCGGCCGACCACCGCGGCGCCGACGGCGCAGGAGCCGACCGCGCAGGCGCCGGCGACCGCGGCGCCGACGGCGCAGGAGCCCACGGCGCAGGCGCAGCCCACGGCGGCGCCGACCGCGGGCCCTGGGCCCGGCGACGACCCGCTGCTCGGCACGTGGAGGTCCGCGGCGTGCGGCTCCCGCAAATACGAGCGCGTGCTCTCCTTCGCGAAGGGCGGCAGCTTCACCGCGGAGGATCGCGTCTCGCCCTGTCCGCCGAAGGCGGCGTGCATCTGGTCGGGCATCATCCAGCGCCAGGGGGCGTTCAAGCGCGCGGGCAACAGCCTCTCCCTCTCGGTCGCCGAGGCGTCGAAGGGGCCGGGCGGCCAGCCGTTCCCGACCGCGCTCGCCCTCGACGCCGCGACCGGCGCTCCCGTCGAGACCGGCGACGGCGGCAAGCCCTGCCCGTACCAGCGCTGATCCGCCGCGCTCCCGCCGGCGCGATCCGCCGCGGCCGCTCGGCCGCCGCCGGTTCGCGCCCGCGCGCCCGCGTGCTATGCACCGCCGCTTCGATGAGCTCCGAGAGCGACGCCGCCGGCGCAGGCCGGCCGTTCACCGCCGCCGATCTCGACGCCTGCCTGCGGGTGCTCGAGTCCCTGGTCGACGACCGCGCGCAGCTCGCCTCGATCGGCGTCGAGGATCGCCGCCGGCTCCTCCTCGCCGCCGGCCGCGTCTCGCGCCCGGAGCGCGCCGAGCAGCGAGAGCTCGCCAGGGCGTTCCGCAAGGGCGATCGGCGCGCTCGGAGGTCCGCCGACACCGCGCTCCTCGACGCGGTCGGCATCCGCGCCGCCCGCCGCGAGCCCGTGTTCCGTACGCCGGACGCCCCCGCGCTGGCCGCGTCCGCCGTCTCCGCCCCCCTGCTCGCGCCGTCGGCGCCGCCGCCCGCGGAGGATCCCGCGCCGCCCCCCGCGGACGATCCCGCGCCGCCGGGCGAGCCCGGCGGGCCGGAGCTCGCGAAGCCGCGCAAGTGCTACGTCTGCAAGGCCGAGTTCCGCAAGGTGCACTTCTTCTACGATTCGATGTGCGGCCCCTGCGGCGACTTCAACTACCGCAAGCGCAGCCAGACCGCGCCGCTCGACGGCCGCGTCGCGCTGGTCACCGGCGCCCGCGTGAAGATCGGCTATCAGGCGGCGATCATGCTGCTCCGCGCCGGCGCGCGGGTGATCGTCACGACCCGCTTCCCGCACGACGCCGCCCGCCGCTTCTCGTCCGAGCGCGACTTCGACGTCTGGGCCTCTCGGCTCGAGATCTACGGCCTCGATCTCCGCCACACGCCGAGCGTCGAGCGCTTCACGCGGCACCTCCTCCTCACGCGCGACCGGCTCGACTTCATCATCAACAACGCCTGCCAGACCGTGCGGCGCCCGCCGGGCTTCTACGCGCACCTCATCGAAGGCGAGACCGCGCCGGTCCACGCCCTCCCGGAGGCCGCCCGGCCGCTGCTCCAGGCCTACGACGGCCTCCGCGCGCGCGGCGAGCTCCCCCTCGTCGCCGGCGGCGACCCCGCCGCCGGCCTCCGCGAGCCGGCGCTGCTCTCCCAGGTCCCCGCCCCGGGCGACGAGCCCCTCGACGACGTGCTCTTCCCCAGAGGGCGTTACGACGCGGACCTCCAGCAGGTCGACCTCCGGACGATGAACAGCTGGCGGCTGACCCTCGCCGAGGTCCCGACCGTCGAGCTGCTCGAGGTCCAGCTCGTGAACGCGGTCGCCCCGTTCGTGCTGAACTCCCGGCTGAAGCCGCTCATGCTGCGACAGCCGACGTTCGACAGGCACATCGTCAACGTCTCGGCGATGGAGGGGCAGTTCTACCGCCGCTACAAGACGGACAGGCACCCTCACACGAACATGGCCAAGGCCGCGCTCAACATGATGACGCGCACCTCCGCGCCCGACTACGCGAAGGACGGCATCTTCATGAACAGCGTCGATACCGGGTGGGTGACGGACGAGGACCCCGCGGCGCTCGCGGCCCGCAAGCTGGAGGAGCACGGCTTCCACCCGCCGCTCGACATCGTCGACGGCGCCGCCCGCATCTGCGACCCCATCTTCTCCGGGCTCCTGAGCGGCCAGCACGTCTACGGCCAGTTCCTCAAAGACTACATGCCGACCGACTGGTAGGCGCCGCCGCGCGCGGGGGCGCCCGGAATCCAGCGAGCTCAGCAGCGGCTGCCGACGGGGCGGAGCGTTCCCCGGCGACGGGACAGTCCCGCGCTCTCACGGTGTCACGCGCCTCCACCGATCGCGCCGCCGCCGATACGCCGTAGCGAGCTCTGCTTTGACGCGACGCATCCTTTTATTGACAGTCGAGGCGGCTCGCTGATAAGCGATAACTTAACACTTACCAGGAGGGAGCGCTCCCATGGAGATCCTGATCCACAACCCGCTGAGCCGCTTCCTCATCCAGGCGTTCCTGATCATCGCCTGCGCGCGGCTCGTGGGCATGGTCGCCCGCAGGCTGGAGCAGCCGATGGTCATCGCCGAGGTCACGGCGGGCATCCTGCTCGGCCCGTCGCTGTTCGGCTGGCTCTTCCCCGACGCGTCGGCGGTGCTGTTCGCCCAGGAGTCGCTGCCGCTCCTGAAGCTGGTGAGCGAGGTCGGCCTCATCGTCTTCATGTTCCTCATCGGGCTGGAGCTCGATCCGAAGCTCCTGCGCGGGCGCGGCCACGCCTCGGTCATCATCAGCCACACGAGCATCGTCGCGCCGTTCGCGCTGGGCGGCCTCCTCGCGCTGTACCTGTACCCCCGGCTCTCCCAGAGCTCCGTGCCGTTCATGTCGTTCACGCTGTTCATGGGCGTGGCCATGAGCATCACGGCCTTCCCGGTGCTCGCGCGCATCCTCACCGAGCGGCGCCTGCTGGGCACGAAGGTCGGCGCCCTCACGATCACGTGCGCCGCCGTCGACGACGTCACCGCCTGGTGCATCCTCGCGTTCGTCGTCTCGACCGCGCGCGCCACCGGGCTCGTGGGCGCCGTCTGGACCACCGTCTTCGCCGTCGCCTACATCGCCGGCATGATGTTCGTGGTCCGCCCCTTCCTGGCCCGGCTCGGCGAGCGCGGCTCCAGCAAGGAAGGGCTCTCGCAGGACCTCGTCGCCGTCACGCTCCTCCTGCTCATCGTCTCGAGCTGGACGACCGAGATGATCGGCATCCATCCGCTGTTCGGGGCCTTCATGCTCGGCGCGATCATGCCGAAGGGCACCGGCTTCGCGCACAGCCTGGCCGAGAAGCTCGAGGACTTCGCCGTCGTCTTCCTGCTCCCGCTCTTCTTCGCCTACAGCGGCCTGCGCACGCAGATCGGCCTGCTCAACTCGGCCGACGCCTGGATCATGTGCGGCCTCATCATCGTGGTCGCCTGCGCCGGCAAGTTCGGCGGCAGCGCCGTGGCCGCCCGCCTCACCGGCCAGCGCTGGCGGGAGGCCAGCGCGCTCGGCATCCTCATGAACACCCGCGGCCTGATGGAGCTCATCGTCCTGAACCTCGGGCTCGATCTGGGGATCATCTCGCCCACGCTGTTCACGATGATGGTGCTCATGGCGCTGGTCACCACCTTCATGACCACGCCGCTCCTGCGCTGGATCTACCCGCCGGAGGAGCTCGCGAAGGAGCTCGCCGACGTCCCCGAGCGCACGCCCCTGCCCGTCGCGGCGGACGTGTTCACCGTGCTCATGTGCGTCTCCTACGAGCGCTCCGGCCCCGGCATGGTGACGCTCGCGAGCGCGCTCGCCGGCCACGGCCCCGAGGCGAGGCGCCTCTACGCCCTGCGCCTCATCCCGCCGACCGATCGCGGCTCGTTCTACCTCGACCAGGAGCCCGAGCGGCAGGGCGCGGCCGCGCTCGCGCCGCTCCTCGCGCGGGCCAAGGAGCTCGGCGCCGAGGTCCGGCCGCTCTCCTTCGTGTCGCCCAAGCCGAGCCACGACATCTGCAACGTCGCCGACGTGAAGCAGGCCGACCTCGTGCTGGTCGGCTGGCACAAGCCGCTGCTCAGCCAGACCGTGCTCGGCGGCACCGTCTACGAGGTCATGCGCGGCGCCCGCACCG
The DNA here is from genome assembly GCF_028553905.1 of Sorangium sp. So ce836. Lineage (NCBI taxonomy): Bacteria > Pseudomonadati > Myxococcota > Polyangiales > Polyangiaceae > Sorangium > Sorangium sp. So ce836. The sequence goes on from NZ_CP102233.1 coordinate 4,207,990, forward strand.
ACGTCGGCGTGCTCATCGATCGCGGGCTCACCGCGGTCCGCAAGCTGCTCGTGCCGTTCCACGGCACGGCGCACGACAAGGCGGCGCTCGCGCTCGCCCGCAGGCTCGCGCAGCAGGTCGGCGCTGACGTCACCATCCTCCACGTGGTCAAGCCGAAGCGCGGGTCCGGCGACGCGCTCGGCGCGCAGGAGGCGGTCGACGAGGTGTTCGAGGGCGAGGAGGGCGGCGCGCTGCGCATGGCCAAGGTGGTGCTCAAGGTGGTCGAGCACGACTCCCCCGCGGACGCGGCCCTCGAGGAGTCGAAGCGCGGCTACGATCTCGTCCTCGTCGGCGTCGGGCCCGAGTGGGGCCTCGCGCAGCGCCGCTTCGGCATCCGCGCCGAGGACGTCATCCAGGGGTGCCCGACCTCGCTGCTCGTCGTGCGCAGCTACGAGCCCGCCGCCGCCCGCGCCCCGGCCCCGGCGCCGTCCGCGCCGATCCTCTCGACCGCCCTCGCGGCCGAGCCCGATCGCTCCTGAGCCCCATGCCCGCCACCTCCGACGCCGAGAGCGCCTCGCGGGCGCGGGCGCTCGCCGAGTTCGGGGCCGCGCTGCGGCTCCTCCGCGTCGAGGCGGGGCTCAGCCTGCGCGCCCTCGCGCACCGGATCGGCGTCTCCAGCGCCTACCTGAGCCGCGTCGAGCACGGGCACGACGCCATCCCCACGCCCGACCGGCTCACCGCGATCGCGAGCGCGCTCGATCTGCCGCCGGCGGTGCTCCTCGAGCTCGGCCACCAGGTCGAGCCGCTCGTCTCGCGCTACCTCGAGCGCGTCCCGGCGGCGAACGCGCTCTTCGTCGAGCTCGCGCGCCGCAACCTGAGCGGCCCGCAGCTCGCGCGGATCAAGGCGTTCATCGACGCCGAGTTCCCGGTGAGCGCGCCGTTCGGCGTCTCGTCCGCGCGGCGGCTCAGCGGGCTGCTCACGCCCGAGCGCATCGTGCTGCACCTCTCGTGCGCGCACATCGAGGACGTCATCGACGTCGCGGCGTCCCGGCTCGCGCCCCCCGGCGGCGCGCTGGCCGCGAGCGCGCTCGCCCAGGAAATCCTGCGGCGCGAGCGCGAGTCCTCCACCGCGCTCGGCAACGGCGTCGCGGTCCCGCACGCGATCGTCCCCGGCGCCTGCCCCGCGGCCGTGCTCGCGACGCTGGCCGAGCCGCTCGCGGTGCCGACGCCGGGCGGCGCCCCGCTCCGGCTGTTCGTCGTCCTCGTCTGCGGCGAGGGCGGCCGCGCGCACCTCGAGCTGCTCGCCCAGGTCGCCCGGCTCGCCAGCCACAACGCCGCCGACGCGCTGTGCGCCGCGCGCGACCCCGAGCAGCTCATCGAGCAGCTCTCGCAGATCGAGGCCGGCTGCGGGTGACGGTGGTCCTGGCGGTCCATCTCCCGCGCAGCAAGCGCCCGCGCAGCATCGATCGGGTCGCCCGGCGCCTCGATCCGCGCGGGCATGCCGAGCAGATCCCAGAGGCACCCCACCGCGCAGCGGCGGTGAGACGTATGTGAGACGTATACTGAACGCCCGCTGCCGGTCGATATCCCGAAGGAGCGACACCATGTCCGCGAGCTCACCCGCGCCTGTCTCCACGCCTGACACGATCGTGTGCCCGCACCTCGACGTCCCGCACCAGCCCGGCATGAACCTCGTCTGGTCGGCGTCGCTGGAGCTCGCGTGGAAGCGGCTGATGAGGCAGGCCGGCGGCCCGATCGCGCTCGCCGGCGTGGCGCCGGACGACCCGGCGGCGCGGCTCGTGAGAACCTTGAACGAGAGCCCCATCGACGAGGGGATGCTGCCGCCTGACGCGACCGTGGCGTGGGCTGGGCGGACGGACGAGCGCGGGGCGGGGGAGCTGCGCAGGGAGATCGAGCGCGTGTTCGGGCCGGAGGAGGCGCGGAGGATGGACGTGCCCGAAGACGGGCGCATCGCCGTCGTGGGCGGCATGAATCTGCACCCTCGTTTCGCGGTGCCGTTCGCGCGAGAGCGGGAGTCAATCTCCTGCCGCGATAAGTACGCACAGAGCTTTGGCATCTGGTTCGACGAAGATGAGCCTCGCGAGATCTGGGAACAGCGCGCAGCCCAGGTCGTCGTTCACTTCCCTCGTTACAACGACGAAGAGCTGGCAACCTTGTCTGATGAGGAGGATGATGCCGCGTGGAACCAGCTCGTGATCGAGCTCCTTCCGGTCGATGCCTTGTTCAGTGTAGTGGTGGCCGCCACCGGGCGACGGGCAACTCTGCGGGATACTGTCGAGAACGCGCTGTCACGCCTGCAGGATGACGACGGCGCGCCGAACGCGCGCTTCACACACGAGGAGGGGATCTGCTTGCCGGCCATTGATCTCCACTGCGAGGCAAAATTCGGCAATCTTCAGGGCCTTCCCATTGTAAACGCCGCGGTCGATGAAGAGCGCCTCGGCGAGGTGTGGCAGCGAGTTCACTTTCGCCTCGATGAGGGAGGATCGAGCAATCCGTCCACTATGCGGAACCCCTTCGGTGGTGCGCTGATGTCACCACGTCGATGGTACTTCAATCCGTCGTTCAACCTTGTGCTGGTGATTGGGCGCAGGACGCGCATCCCTTTGCTTTCGTGCTGGTTCTCTAACTCGGAGGCGTTTGTCGCGGGATCGGAGCCAGCAATTTGGAGGCAGGTAAGACGATCTCGACGGTCCTAATGCTCGTGGCGACCTCGACCGACTGGCGCGTCAGGATCGTGCCACGTTTTCTCATGCTGTGTACTCGGTAGCTCCACTTGACGCACGCAGGGCGTGCCGTCGGATGGTCCGGTGGCTCGCTCCCAATGCCCATCGTTGAGATCAACAGAACCCGTCCTGCCTGGCGTCGGAGGACATCTCTTGCAGAACTGCTGAGGATACGGGCGGACGTATGCGACCCCCGAGGGACCCGCGGTGGGGTTGCCTGTCGCTTGGTTGACTCCTGCGATAACGCTCTGCTTTGGGCTCTTAACCGGCGTCATCGCAGCGTCGCAAGCAACAACGATGATCTCGGCGCCTGGTTCAAGTCCTGCGCTTTTAAGCGCCGTGCCGAGCTCTTTACCAGTGAACCAGTTTTTGGGGTTCCCATCGGGGTTGAATGTGCCATTCTTGAACTGGACTTTGCCGGCTATGCCGTGTCCCACGATCTCGACGTGCTGCTCGCCTACAATAGGCACTCCCTTGGGGTTATGAGGCCCGTAAAGCTCGTTGGCGTGCAAGACCTCTTGGCCTGTCGCCGCGGAGCGCGAGTAAGCCGCTGCCCTAGATTCATGATCATCTGAGCCAAGGATGATGACGAGCCCCCGCGGGTCGAGCCACTCGGTGGCGTTCGGCACGAACCCCACGTCATGCAGCGACCCCTCGATCCCGAGCGGGTCCGGGGTCAAGAACAGCCCGAGCTCCGGCGAATAGACCCTGTGCCGGTGGTAGCGCAGCCCGGTCTCCTTGTCGGCCCGCTGCCCCGCGAAGCGCAGCGGCGGCACTTTCCCCTCGACGCGCGCGTCGTTGCCCCACGGGTCCAGGTCGATCGCGTCGATCTCCCCGTCGGCGTTCAGGTAGAGCCAGGGCGTGGCCACCGCGTCGGTCGCGACGATCCGCCAGCCGTCGTCGCGCTCGCCCGCGCTCACGAGCAGCGGCGTGTACCCATCGTCCGCGAACACATACCGCACCGAGGAGCCGTCGCTGTGGACCTCCTCGACGACCGCATCGCCGTCCCATCCGAAGAAGGTGCTCGTCCCGTCGCTGCGCAGCGTCGCCAGCCGCCGCCCGAACGGGTCGTAGACGTACCGCACGGAGAACCCGTCCCCCCGGCGCGCCTCAACCAGCCGGTTCTCGCCGTCATAGAGGTACTCCCAGCACCGCCGCGGGTCGTCCTCGGCGTCGATCCGTCGCGCGAGCCTCCCGAGCGCATCCCAGGCGAAGCGGGCCTTGCAGGTGGAGATCTTCCTGCCGCCGCGCCCGAGCGCGCAGGGCGCCTCGCGCCGCGCCATCGGCGTGCCCTGCGGCGCGTACGTATACCGCTCCTCGACGCCGAGCCCGCTCGCGCGCACGGGCCGGCCGAGCACGTCGAGCTCGTACACCCGCGTGCCCCGCGCGCTGTCGGCGATCTCGGTGACCCCCGTCTGCGCCGCCCACGCGTACGTCCGCTCGCGCAGCACCGCGCCGCGCGGCCCGAGCACGCGGATGCGCGCCGGCCGCCCGAGCACATCGCGGGTCACGCCGATGCCCGTGTCGCACTCGCGGAAGCGCGTGACGTGCTCACCGTCCTCCGCGGCGACGATCTCGATCGCCTCCTCCACCTCGCCGTCGCGCCCGCGGACCTCGATCTGATCCATCGCGCCGCCCGGCCCCCTCCGCCGCGCGACGCGCCATCCGGTCGAGTAGCGCGTCCCGACCTCGTAGCCGAGCGCGTCGATCTCGCGCTCGACGGTGAACGCGAAGCCTCCCACGCGCTGCGTCTCGCGCACCACCGCGCCCGTGCGCGGGTGGCGCTCGATCTCGACGGTCGCGACCTCGCTCCGCGCGCGCGTGACGAAGCCGCGCTCGTCGTGCTCGATCTCGGCCACGGTCCCGCCGTCGTGCTCCCTGCGCACGACCTGCCCCGCGGCGTCGAGCGTCAGCCGCAGCGCCTGGCCCTCCGCGTCGATCCGCGCCACGCACCGGCCTAGCGCGTCCAGCTCGTAGCGGACCTCGATCCCGGCGAAGCTCCTCTCCGCCACGAGCTGCCCCGCCGCGTCGCGCTCGAAGAGGTGCCGCTCGCCCGCGGCGTTCTCGATCCAGGTGAGCCGCAGCATGGCGTCGTAGCCGTACCGGAGGCGCGATCCATCCGGCAGGACCGTCTCGACGAGCGCCTCGCCCGCGTAGCGGTGCGCGCTGATCCCGCCGCCCGGGTGCCGCTCGGTCACGATCCTGCGGCGGGCGTCGAAGGCCCGCTCCATGTGCCGGCCGAGCGGGCCGGCGACCGTCACCATGTCGCCGCGCGCGTCGTAGGCGATCTCGTGCACCGCCCCGCCCGGCGCCTCGATCCGCACCGGCAGGCCGAGCAGGTCCCACAGGTACCGCCACCGCGCCCCGCGCACGTCGGCGCGCTCGATCGGGTTGCCGTGCGCGTCGTACCGCGCCTCTTCCTCGCCGCCCGGGCCCGCCGTCTTCACGGCCAGCCCGCGCTCGTCGTACGCGCAGGTCGTCACGCCGCCCGAGGGATCGGTCCGTCGCACGATCCTGCCGGCGCGGTCGTGCTGCATCGCCCAGCGCGCGCCGGCCGGGTCGGCGAGCTCGACGGCGTTCCCCTGCTCGTCGCGGCGCAGCCGGGTCGACCGCCCCAGCGCGTCCGTCGCCGACAGGAGCCGCCCCATCGGGTCGACGCGCGCCTGCTCGACGTAGCCCATCGCGTCCCACACTGCCGTCACGTGCCCCTGCGCGTCGGACGACAGCCGCGTCACGCGGCCGAGCGGATCGGTGTATCTGGTGACGAGCCCGAGCGCGTTGCCCTCGTAGCGGTGCACGCCGCCCGTGCCGTCGGTCACCCGCGACGAGAACGGCTCCGGCCCGTACGCGAGGCGCATGTGGAAGATCCCCTTCGCGCCTCGATGCCCGTGCGTCCCCGCGCCCGCATCGCCGGCGCCCGCCCCCGCGCCGCTCTCCGCGGCGCCGGAGAGCTCGGCGAGCACGTCGCGGCCCGGCAGCTCGCCCCACGTCTCGACGCAGCGGCGCTTGCCGTCGGGGCCGTCCTCGTAGCGGAAGTGATAGACGAGCCCGTCGGCAAGGCGCTCCTCGACGAGGAAATGCTCCTCGTCGTAGCGGTACGCCGTCTCGGCGCCGCCGCTGTCCACGACGCGCGCGAGATCGCCGCGCGCGTCGAGCTCGTAGGCAACCCCGAGCCGCCGGTGCTCGTTGCCGTCGGCATCGGTGACCACGATCCAGAGCGAGACGACCCTGCCGTCGCGCTCCAGCGCGACGCGGCGCCCGACGCAGTCGGTGAGCGCGACGAGCTCCTCGCCGTCCCAGGTGAGCGCCGTCGTGTTGCCGGCCAGGTCGCGCACTTCCTCCAACCGAAAGCGCCCCTCGCCGGCGCGCCGCAACACGCGCTCGACGCGATCGCGCGTGACCAGCACCAGGTCGTCACCTCGCCGCTCCAGGCGCCGCCCGAACGGCGCCAGCGCGTACTCGCCTTGCTCGAGGCGCGGGAACACGAGGGGGCTGCCCTCGCTGTCGACGACGGTGGTGCTCGCCGGACCGATCTCGGCCGACCACGCGAACGCGTGCGTCCACCCCCACCCGATGCCGCATTGCCGGCGGACCGCGGAGCTCCGGTACTGCCGCGCCCATTGCAGCGGCAGCGGGCCGCGCAGATCGACGTCGACCGCGGGTGTCGTGTACATCGCCCCGGTGATCACGTCGACCGGATGCCCCGCCTTGGCCTGCCCCTCCGCGCCCGGCGGCGCCGGCGGGTCCGGCGGCCCCGCGCCTTGATGGCCCCCGCCCCCGCCGCCGCCCTTGTTGCTCGCCCCCTGCGGCCCCCGCGCGCCAGGTCCGCCCGCCCCGCCTGCCGCGTGCCTGCCCCCTGCGCCCGCCCCGCCGGCGCCGCTCGCGCTCGTGCCGGCCCCCACCGTGACCGACTTGTTCATCTGCCCCATGCTGCCGGTGATGCCGGCCATGCCGAGCTCGATGAGCACGTTGGGCGCCCCGAGCCACGGGAAGCACGGCCCGCCGGTGTTGAGGCTGACCACCTCTTTCAGCGTGCCCGGCTCGTTGCCGTGGCACGCCTTCATGCACCCGCCGACCGTCAGGATCTTCGCGCCGTCGATCTTCGTGCGCATCGGCGCGTCGATGACGCCCTCGGCCACCGTGCCCGCGGTCGGATAAGGAATGGGCACCGCGCTCGGCGCCGCGGGCGTCGTGCACACGCTCACCGCCATGCCCGTCATCTGGTGGCCGGACTTCTCGGTGATCGTGTCCATCCCGAGCGCGGTGACCTTGCTCACGGTGCGGCGAGCATATCGGCGCCTCGATCCGGCGGTCCACACGCGCCGCGCCCGACCTCATCGCCGGATGACGATGTCGCCGGCTCCGGATGACGACGTCGCCGGCTCCGGATGACGACGTCGCCGGCTCTGGATGACGACGTCGCCGGCTCTGGACGACGACGCCCTGATTTCGCGCGACGACGGCTCCTGGCCAGATGACGACGGGTTCCTCGCCGGATGACGACGAGCTCCCCGCTGGATGACGACGTGTCCCGGCCCCGATGACGACGGCTCCCGGCCGGACGACGACGGCTCCCGGCCGGACGACGACGGCTCCGGACCGGATGACGACGTGCCCCGGCCGGATGCCGACGTCCTCCGGCCGGATGCCGACACGGGTCAGCCCAGATGCCGACGGCTCCGGGCCGGATGCCGACGGCTCCAGGCCGGATGACGACGGGCGCCACCTCGGATGACGACGGCTCCCTCTCCGAATGACGACGCCCTCCGCCGCGACGCCGACGGGCCCGCGCGCCGCGCGCTTCGCGTCGCCCGCCGCGCGCGCGACCGCGAGCGCGCCGCCAGGCCCGCCGTCACCTCACGCGCACGAGGCGCTGCACGACCGACGAGCCGCCGCGCGCGTCGCGCAGGACCGCGGTGATCGTGGCGACGCCCGGCTCGGACGGCGGGATCCACGTCACGGCGTGGTCGCCGAGGTACCCCTCGGCCGCGTCGCTCACGAGCTTGATGCCCCCGTCGAGGTCGCCCATGTCGGCGAAGTAGTTGACCCAGACGATCTCCTTCAGCGCCTTCTGCTTCGCGTCGAGGTCGTCCTCCGCCACGTCGGGCGGGATGATCGCGTCGATCGCGTGGGTGGTGCAGGCGGTGAACGGATCCTCCGCGCTGCACCCCGTGTCGCGCCGCTCATCGCGGTCGATGGGGCAGCGCTCCACCGTCGGGATCGCGGCCAGGTCCTCCGACATCTCGTCGCCGTCGAAGGTGAGCCCCTGCATCTCCGGGTTCTCGTTCGTGCGGCCGTCCTCGAAGACGTAGACCTGCGTGTAGCCGGGCACGAAGCTGTCCGGGCCGAGCCTCCGCCCGTCGGCGTCGAAGCACCCGACGGGGAAGGTCCCGGCGCGCCCGGTGCCCTGGTCCTGCACCGCGCGGAGCTGCCCGGTGCAGGCGACGAAGAAGACGTACGCGCTCCCGAACCGCGGGCCCCCCGTGGCGGGCGCCTCGCGGCCGTCGAGGATCGTGTCGCTGATGGTGATCGTGTACGTGTCGCTGAAGATGCCGATGGGCACGCCGTTGAGCTCGGGCAGCGGAGCCTTCGGGTCGGTCTCGAGGCGCTTCAACCAGGCAGCGATCTCCGGGGCGAGCGCTGCGAGCTGCGGATAGCAGCCGTAGTAGTCGTCCCCGACCGGGTTCTCGCACCCGCCGAACCAGTAGACCGAGACCGGCCGCGACCCCTCCTCGGGGCCGCCGAGGCCGTCCTGGTAGTGGATCCTGAAGGTGACCTGAGCGCCGGGGGTTGCGTACGAAGAGCTCGCCTCCGGGTGGTCTTCGGTCGGGGCGACGTCGGCGACCACGGCGAAGACGCGGAGCCCGTTCACGAGGCTCGGCGGGTCGAAGCCCGCGACGCACCCGGAGGAGATCGCCGGCGCGGCGAGCGCGCCCAGCGCGAGCGTCCCGAGCACCGCGCGCCGCCACCCGCGCCCTCGGCCCGCGCCGGCGTGTTTCGCCGTGCCGCCCGCGCCGCCCGCGCCGCTCATCGCCCGCCTCGATCGCATCTCAGAACTCTCCTCGCAGCCCGAAGCTCGGCAAGATGGGCAACCCCGTGACGTACTGGCGGGCGGTGTAGTTGTAGTTGTACTGGATCGCCTCGCTGTTCGCGTTGTTGTAGACGTTCTGCACGTCGAGGTAGGCCGAGAGCTGCCAGCGCTTGAACTTCCACGACTTGTCGAGGCGCAGGTCCAGCTGGTGGAACGCCGGGAGCCGCTCGCTGCTCGGGCCGGAGAACGGGATCGGCGTATAGGTCCCGGTGGGCGCGTAGAAGAGCGCGTTGGTGCGGTATGCGTCGCAGCTCTGCTCGTTGACGTTGCACACGTTGGGCGTGACCAGGTTGCCGGAGACCAGCCGGAACCGCGCGCCGAACTCCCAGCCGTCGCCGAGGCGGTAGCTGCCGAGCACCGTCAGGATGTGCGTCTGATCGAACGAGACGAGCCGCTCCGGCTCGCCGAGCCCGGGCACCCGCGTGCTGCGCGACAGCGTGTACGCGGCCCAGCCGAAGAAGCGATCGTCGGGCTTGTACTTGAGCAGGAACTCGCCCCCGATGACCCTGCCGGAGCCGGCGTTCTGGTAATCGAGCTGGATCGATCCGGGGCGGTTCACGCCGACGACGAGCGCGTCGAGCTGCTTGTAGAACCCCTCGGCCGACGCCTCGATGTGCCGGGTGATCTCCTGCTCGACGCCGGCCGCGTAGTGCAGCGCCCGGGTCGACTTCAGGCCCGGGTTGCCGAGCGGCGGGATCACCTCCTGGAACTGCGGCGGCTGGTGGAACACGCCGACGCCGCCCTTCACCGTCGTCCGCGGGAACCCCTGGACCACGTCGACGCGCCCGTTCACGCGCGGGCTCACGGTGAGCTGCTCGTTCAGGTCCTGGTAGTCGAGGCGCAGGCCCGGGACGATCTTCGCCCGGGGGCTCGGGGCGAACTCGAGCTCGACGTAGCCCGCGGGGTAGAAGAAGCTGCCGTCGCGCGAGACCTCCTGGAGGGTGCGCGTCGAGAACGGCTGGTTCGGCGGCTCGCCGGGGCGGTTCGGCGCGGGGGCGCGCAGGTTCACCGCGTAGAGGCCGGCGAAGACGTCGAGCCCCGCGTTGAGGACCGCGCCCTTGGACAGCCGCCGCGCGTACTCGAGGCGGCCGGAGAGCGTCTTGAGATCGAGCTGGAAGTAGAGCGGCCCGACCCCGAAATCGGCGTCGTCGCGCGCGATCGCGAGCACGCCGTCGAGCCGGTCGCGATCGGTGAGCTCGTGATCGTAGCGGAGCTGCAGGCGCTGAAACGCGGTGTGCAGCCCGACGTTGCCCGAGAGGGCCGGCTCGTTGGGCGCCGGGTCGCTGAGGAGCAGCTCGAGCGCGTCGTCCGAGCCGAAGAAGGTGAGGCGGAGGCGCGACGAGGGCGTCGGCTCGGTCTCGAGGAGGGCCTGGTAGTCGTAGTAGACGGGCGCCTGCGTCACCCCCGCGCCCGCGGCCTCGAGCACCGGGCCGAACGACTCGCCGATGTAGCTCCGCCGGCCCGCCACCATGAAGCGCGTGTTCTTGAGGAACGGCACCGGCCCCTCGAGCAGGACGCGCGCGTCGATGAGGTCCATCTGCGCGAGGCCGTGGAGCGCGCCGTCCTCCTTCGGCGAGCGCAGGGCGACGTCGACGATGCCGCCCTGCACGCGGCCGTACTTGGCGCTGAAGTTGCCGGGGTAGAAGTCGATCTTCTCCAGCATCTCGGTCGGCACGACCGAGGAGAGGCCGCCGAAGTGGTAGATGAGCGGCACCTGCGTGCCGTCGACGAAGGTCTGCGTGTCCTGCGGGCCCGAGCCGCGCACGATCAGCAGGCCGGCGAGGGTGGGCGGGCGCGCCACGCCCGGCAGGTTCTGGAGCGAGCGCAGCGCGTCGCCGTTCGTGCCGGGGATGCGGTTGATCTCGCGCTGCTCGAGCGTGCGCTTCGTGACCTCGCGCGGCGGCCTGTCGCCGCGGACGGTGACCTCGAGGCCCTCGCCGCGGGGCAGGAGGCGGTACTTCACCTCGAGCTGCTCGCCCGCGGCGATGTCCTCCTCGACCGAGAGCGGCTCGAAGCCGGGCGCGGCGACGGTGACCTGGTAGCGCCCGGGCGGCAGCTCGGCGAAGACGAAGCCGCCGCCCTCGTCGGTCGTGCGCTCCGGCGGCGCGGCGCCCGGCGCGGCGCCCGCGCCGGCGACGCGCGCGACCGACACGGTGGCGCCGGCGAGCGGGACGTCGCCGCCGCTGGCGAGCACGGTGCCGCGGAGGTTCTCGGCGGGCCTGTCCTGCTCGCCGGCGGCGGGCGGCGGCGCGGCCGCCTTCAGGGTGAACGAGTAGCGGTACAGGATGCGCGCCGCGGCGGGCGTGCCGTCGGCGCGGCGGGCGGGCTCGAACTCGAGCTTCTGGGCCGCGGCGACCGCCGCCTCGTCGAACCCGTGCCCCGCGCTCTCGACGACGATCGCCTGCTTCACGCGCCCGTTGCGATCGATGTCGAGCTGCAGGGTCACCGACCCTTCGAGCCCCTGCTTCTCGGCCTCGGGCGGGTACGCCGGGGGCGTGTAGTTGAGCGCCCGCGGCGGCGTCGCCCGCCCCGCCGGCGCGGCCGTGGGAGCGGGCGGCGTGACGATCGCGCCGCCTTCGCCCCGGGGCACGCTCGTCGGGCCCTCGGGCGCCTGCGGCTCGCCTTGGCCCTGCTGGCCTTGCTCCTGCTGCTGCGCGCGCGCCGCGGCCGGCGAGAGCGCGGCGAGCGCGAGCGAGAGCAGCGCCGCGGCGCGGGGCCCTCGAGGGCGCGCGCCCGGGAGCGGGCCATCGACATCGGTGCGGGCGTGGGCCGGCTCCTGCTTCGTCACGAGGTCACACCGGGTCGCGCCGCTTGAGCACCGCGCAGAGCGTGACGAGGATGATGACGGTCATCCCGGCGAGGACCGCGAAGGGGATCCAGGTCTGATCGTACGTGGTGAAGCCCCACGCGCCCGCGTAGTTGTCGGCGGCCATCTGCGCGATGGAGCACTTGAACTTGCCGCCCTCGATGAAGTCCGCGGCGCTCGTGTCGGTGCGGTGCAGATCGATGACCCAGGCCGGGTCCTCCGCGACGGCGAGCCGCTCCGGCGCGATCGCGCCCTCGAAGCCCCAGCGCGCCGGGATGATGTACATGAGCGGCCGGAGGTGCGGCACGGTCGTCATCGGGACCATGAGCCCGCCGAGGACGACCTGCGGGATGAGCGCGATCGGCGTGAGCGCCATGGCCGCCTCGGACGAGGCGACCACCGTCGAGAGGAGGAGCCCCATCGCGACGGCGCTGAGCGAGGTGGCGGTCAGCGCGGCGAGCTGCATGGCGAACGCCTGCATGCCGCCGTGGAAGCCGAGGGCGAAGAACACGATCGCGAGCAGGATCGTGCACTGGACGAGGCAGAACCCGGCGAGCAGCAGGTACTTGGAGAGCACGTAGTTGACGAGCCCCAGGTTGACCATGCGCTCGCGGAGGTAGATGGCCCGCTCGCTGACGATCTCGCGCGCCGCGTTCGACGTCCCGAACCAGACCGCGGCGACGACGAGGAAGAAGATCGCCGCGGTGTGATCGGTGGTGGCCTCCATCCCCTTGAGGATGTCGGTGCTCTGATCCGCGCCGCCGGCGCGTCGGCCGAGCTCCTGGAGGGCGCCGAGGCACCACGCCGGGATCGCCTTCTCCTGCCCGCCGAAGACGATCGCGAGCAGGATGCCGATGATCGGGGCCTGGAGGAGCATGATCAGGGTCCCGCCGACGTCGCGCTTCTTCACCTTGAAGTAGCGCGACAGGAGCAGCCCGAGCTGCCCCTTGGTCGTGGCGCGGCCGGCCGGGATGCCGCGCTGCCCCTGCCCGGTGCCGATCTCCCGCCGGCCGGAGTACATCCGCCGGTACGTCGGGTTTGCGTCGCTGAAGAACTCCTTGCGCCACTCGAGGGCCGCGAGCCGCCTCGCCTCGCCGCGCGACGCGTTCGGGTCCCGCGCGCGGAGCTGATCGAAGATGGGGCGCTCGCGGAGCGCGAGCATCTCGAACATGTCGCGCGGGTTGTCGACGTCGTTGGGCTGGCCGTGCCGCTCCTTCCAGCTGCCGAAGAAGCGGTACGCGTCGGGCCGGGTCGGCCCGAAGAACATCGGGATGCCGCCGTAGCCGAGGATGAGCGCGTGGCTGAACTTCTCGAACTCGTCCTTCGCCGGCTGGTGGATCGTCATGATGATCGTCTTGCCGGTGGCCTTGGTGAGGTCGTGCAGCAGGCTGATCAGCGCGGTCGTGTCGTCGGCGGCGAGGCCCGAGGTCGGCTCGTCGAGGAAGAGGATGACGGGGTCGGTGACGAGCTCGAGCGCGATGTTGACGCGCTTGCGCTGCCCGCCCGAGAGGATCTTGTTCTCGGGCTTGCCGATCTGGAGGTTCTTGACGCCCTCGAGGCCGAGGTCCTTGATGGTCTGCTCGACGCGCGCGTCGATCTCGTCCTCGGTGTAGTCGGGCGGGAGGCGGAACTTCGCGCTGTAGCGGACGGCCTCGAAGACGGTGAGCTCCGGGTGGACGAGGTCGTCCTGCGGCACGTAACCGATGGAGCCGCGGAGCGTGTCGTAGATGTTGTAGAGGTCCTCGCCGTTGATGCGGACGACGCCGCTCGTCGGCGGCAGGTAGCCGTTCAGGGTGAGCAGGAGCGTCGTCTTGCCGGCGCCCGACGGCCCCATGAGCGCGATCATGTCGCCCGGCAGCGCCTTGAACGACACGTTGTCGAGGAGCGTCTTCTGCTCCTGGGGGTTGTCCCGGTCGGGGACCTGGAGGACGAGGCTCCACGCCTCGATCTCGTAGAGCGGGCGCCCTGCCCAGCGGTCGGCGGCGTACTCTTCCTGGACGACCTCGACCGCGCCTGCGCCCCCCATCTCGATCTGGAGGGGCATCGGCCCGATGTAGATCTTCTCGCCGCTCTGGACGGCGATCTTCTGGCCGGGCGCGATGCGGTTGCCGCGGACGTAGGTGCCGTTGGCGCTGCCGCGATCCTCGACGTAGAGCTGCCCGTTGATCGAGTGGAGGAGGGCGTGGTGGCTCGACACCTGGGGGTGGGCGAGCACGATGTCGTTGTCGGGGGTGCGGCCGATCTTCTTGACGTTCGGCCCGCCGCCGGAGAAGTCGAGCTGGCCGAGGACCGTCTTGTTCTTCCTGCCGGGCGCGCCCGCGGCGGGGCCGGACGACGCCGCGGGCGCGGGCGGCGGCGCGTAGCCGCCGGCGGCGGGCTGCGGCGGCGGCGCGTAGCCGGCCTGCGGCGGCGTGTAGCTGACGACGGCGGGCTGCGGCGGCAGGGCGCTCGCGCCGGGCGCGGCGGGCAGCGACGACTGCCGGGCCGCCTGGGCGAACTGCATGAGCAGGCTGATCTGGACCGGGACGGGCCCGAAGGCGACGGCGCCCTGCGGATCGATGGGCGTCGGCGCGCCGGGGGCGATGCGCTGCGCGCCCACGTAGGTGCCGCTCGTCGAGTTGTGGTCGATGACCATCATGCGATCGAGCGTGACGGTGGCGTGCTGGCTCGAGACGCTCGGGTGCTGGAGCACCAGGGAGGCGCGCGCGGGGTCTCGCCCGATCACGACCTGTCCGGGCGCGGGCGCGAGCTGACCGGGCGACGCCATCATCAGCGTGATGGCCGGGTGGTTGAGCGGGACCGGCGCCTGCGCGACGACGAACTGGGTGCGGAAGTCGAACGGGACCTGCTCGCCCGGCGCGAGGGGCCGCCCGTTGGCCGACGCGGGCCCTTGACCGCAGAGGAAGAGCAGCTTGCCGCCGCCCTGGTGGACGATGCGCGCGTGCTCGGGCAGGACGCCGGGAGCGACGAGCACCACATCGCAGGTGGGGGCGCTGCCGATCGTGATGCTTTGTTTACCTAGCCCCGGGATCATGCGGGCCGCGTTTCACCACAGGCCGTTGGGGAGGGCAAGGAAAGAGGCGCGTGGTGCGCGCCATCGCTCGCCGCGGCGCTGCTGGCGGCTGGGTGCGTGAGGATGAGCGCGTGGGCTGGCGTCGCGCGGTGTGGGGCGTGTGGAGCGGCGGGAGGCCTTCGTCGCTGGGCGAACAGGGCCTCAGCGCGGCGCGTGGTGGCGGCCGGGAGCCGGGCGGCTCAGCGCATCAGAGGTCGAGGAGCATGAAGCCGGCGCGGGCTTCTTCGAGGGAGGGCGTACGGGTCGACGGGGGCTCGTCTTCCATGTCTGCGGGCGCGCCCTCCATGTCGTGTCCGACCTCGAGCTCTTGATCTCCAAGCATGGAGGAACCTCCGGAGAGCTAGGCTAATCCGGAATCCCGTCCTTCTTCAATTGCATTTGCGTTCTGCGTCCCCATCGCTCCGGCGTTCGTCCGCGCGTCCGTTCACGCTGCGGCGGCTGTGTCGGTTGCGTCGGTTGCGTCGGGGCACGCGGTGGCGTCGTCGCGCCGCTCGGCTCAATCCGCGGTGAGCTTCCAGAGCAGGAGGGCGACCAGCGCGACGACCATGACCGAGATCGAGGCGATAACGGCGATGTAGACGCCGCGCGAGACGCGCACGGTGCTCGGGATACCCGAGGCCGTGGACGAGGACACGGGCCCGGAGAGGCCCGGCGCCGGCACGGCGCGCGGCGCGGTCGCGGCGTAGCCAGGCGCGTGCGGCGAGCCGGGGGCGAGGTGCGGCGCGGCGGCGGCAGGGGGACCTCCAGGCGCGGCGGCATGGTGCCCCGCGAAGGCCACCGAAGGAGGAGGAGCGTCCGGGTCGATCGGATGAGGCTGCGGGCCGAAGGCGGCGCCCGGGTGAGGCGGAGCGCCCGGGTGAGGCGTGGCGCCCGGGTGAGGCTGCGGGCCGAAGGCGGCGCCGGGGTGAGGTTGAGGTGAAGCGCCGAAGGAACCCGGGTGCGGCGGCGGGCCGTGGGCGCCAGGCGGGCCGAAGGCGACGCCGGGGTGAGGTTGAGGTGAAGCGCCGAAGGAACCCGGGTGCGGCGGCGGGCCGTGGGCGCCAGGCGGGCCGAAGGCGACGCCGGGGTGAGGTTGAGGTAAAGCGCCGAAGGAACCCGGGTGCGGTGGCGCGCCATGGGCGCCAGGCGGGCCGAAGGCGGCGCCGGGGTGAGGCTGAGGTGAAGCGCCGAAGGAACCCGGGTGCGGCGGCGGGCCGAAGGCGGCGCCGGGGTGAGGCTGAGGTGAAGCGCCGAAGGAACCCGGGTGAGGTGGCGCGCCATGGGCCATCGGGGGCGGCGCGGGGGCCGCGGGAGCGCTCAAGGGGAGGGGAGACAGCACGGCGGGCGCATCCGGCGCGATCGCGTGAGGCACGGGCGCAGGGCTCCCTGGCACCGTCGCAGGCCGCGCCAGGCCGGCGTCCATCGCCGTCGGGCTCACCGTCGGCGTGCTGTCGATGGTCGGGCGCAGCGCCTGCGCGCTGCTCGCGGCTGCTGGCGCCACGGCGGGGACGTTGTCCGTGGCCGTCGGGCTCACCGCCGGAGCGCCGGTGGTGATCGTCTGCGCCATGGTGGGGACGTCGTCCGCCGTCGTCGGGCGCACCGCCGGGGCCCCGGTGGTGAGCGTCGGCGCCACGGCGGGCGCGCTGCTCGCGGCTGCTGGCGCCGCAGCAGCGGCGTTGTCGGCCACCGTCGAGACCAGGGCAGGGACGTTGTCGGTGGCCGTGGGGGCCAGCGCGTGCACGTCGTCGGTCGCCGTCGGGACCAGGGCAGGAGGGACGTTGTCGGTGGCCGTGGGGGCCAAGGCGAGCCCGTCGCCCGTGGTCCTCGGCGCCGGGGCGGGCGTGCCGGTGTTGCCCGTCGGGACCACGGTCGTCGCGTTGCTGGGCGACACAGCGCCTCCAGCCGGCGCGTTTCCGGCCGCCGCGGCGCCGTGCCCGTGGGCGAGCGGCGCATCCGCAGCGCCCTTCTCTGCGCTCGCCGCGCCGCCGGGCCGGGTCATCGCGACGGTCTCCTGCGGGCCCGACGCGCGCGTGAGGGCGACGCCGTCGCCGGCGCCGTCTGCCCCCGGCGGCCCGTGCGCGATCGTCAGCGAGCGGCTGCCCGTCTCGAGCACCCGGACCATCTGGACGGTGATGTTGTCGTGACCGCCGCGATGGTTCGCGAGCTGCACGAGCATCTTGCAGGCGTGATCGACCGAGCCCGACGCGAGCGCCTGCCGCGTGCACCCGAGGATGTCCGCGCTGAGCACGAGATCGGTGAGGCCGTCGCTCGCCTGGATCAGCACGTCCCCCGGATACAGCTCCATCGGCTCGGGTCGAACCTCGACCTCCACCTCCGGCTTCATCCCGAGGGCGCGCGTGATCTTGTTCGCGTCGGGATGGCCGATCGCCTGGGCCTCCGTGATCATGCCCGCGTCGATCATTCCCTGCACCATCGAGTGATCGCGCGTGAGGGGGTAGATCTGCTGGCTCCGGATCACGTACGCGCGGCTGTCGCCGACGTGCGCGACGTCGACGCCGCCGTCGTGGAGGACCATCGCGACGACGGTCGACCCCGGGCGGACGCGGTTCTCCGCCGGCCCGCCCAGCTGATACACGCGGCGCCCCGCCTCCTCGATCGCGGCCTTGAGCGCCGCCCTCGGATCCACCGCGGCCGGCGTCTGCTCGATCACCTCGAAGATGGTCTTGATGGCGGTGCGGCTCGCCTCGCTGCCCCCGTAGTGCCCGCCCATGCCGTCGCACAGGACGCAGAGGTAACCGAACTTGGTCTCGGCATAGCCGCACGCGTCCTCGTTGACCTGCTTGTTCGGATCCCTGCCCGCATCGCTGGCCTGGGCGAACTCGATCTTGAGGTGCGGGGAGGACTCGGTCGGGGGCATCATGGGGGGGCGTCGCTTGGGGCGTGAGGCCGGGCCCCGGACACGCTACTCCAAACGGACGCTGAACTCGACGGGGCCGAACCGCAACGACGCGCCGGGGGGCACGGGCGTCCACACGCCCGCGGCGACGCGCTGGCCGTTGACGTACGTCCCGTTGTTGGAGCCCTCGTCCCGCACGAACAGCTGACCGGCCTCGAGCTTCACGCTCGCGTGGGTGCCGGACACGCGCGGCTCCGACAGCGCGATCATGCACGAGGCGCCGTCGCGCCCCGCGCGCACCTCGACGCCGGGGTGCACGGTGAAGATGCCCGCCGGCCCCGAGAGCGTCGCGCGGCTGGCGCCGCCCGGGGGAGGCGCCATCATCGGCCCGCCGCCGTAGCCGAAGTCGCCCGGCGGAGGCGGCGCGGGCGCGTACGGCGGAGGCGACCCGCCGCCCGCCACGATGGGCCTCGGGGGCGCCGCCGCCGCCGTCCCGCCGCGGCGGCGGCCGCCGCCGCCGCGGAAGATCGAGACGAGCAGCAGCACGATGACGACGCCGCCGAAGGTCACGCCCGCGATCAAGAGGTACGGCAGCGGCGCCTCCTTCGCCTTCAGCGTGAGGATCTTGTCGGCCGTCACCGCGCTCGTCCGCCGCGCCTGGTTGTCGTAGACGATGAGCCGCGCCGTCATCTGGTCGCCCTTGCCGACGAGGAACTTGTCGGTGTCCGGCAGCTCGAACTCCACGACGCTGTCGCCGGCCGAGATCGCCTTGCCGCGCATCCCGCCCTCGATCAGCGTCCGCTGGGCCTTCTTCGCGTCCTCGAGGTTCCCGCCCTGCAGCGACTGCGGCGCGGCCTGGTTCTTCGGGACCATGTAGATCTCGGCCCGCTGCGCGTTGCCGCCCCAGCAGAAGTTGCCGAAGATCTTGACCGTGCCGCCGGGGTAGAGCGGCGTCTTCTTCGCCGCGCGGTCGGTCGCGTCGCGGTCGATGTCGAGCGGCCACGCGGTGGGATCGATGCCGACGGGGACGTTCTGGAACGTGGCGTCACCCGCGATCGGCGGATCCGTGTTGATGAAGGCGAGCTTGAACGTCTGCGTGATGCTCGGCGCGACGCACGACACCCGCCACTTCACGATGTGCATCTTGTTGAAGCGGGTGCGGATCGCGTTGACGAGGTTGGCCGCGCGCCGCTGCTGGCCGTCGCGCACCACGCTGAAGAAGCCGCCGATCTCGGTGTTCGCCATCCCCTCCATGAACTCGCGGGAGTTCGCCGTGAACTCCTCGACGAGCCGGCTCGGGAACCAGATCGAGATGACGGGCACCGGCGTCTTCGGCAGGACGTCGTTGTTCTCGGGGAACCGCCCCTTCGTGAGGTAGTCCCGGAGCAGGTTCGACGCCGCCGCGGTCGAGCTCGGGTCCGCGCCGGCCGAGCCGTTCGAGAGCACGACCATCGCCTGGTGCATCGGCACCGAGACCCCCTGGCCGGCGTTGCCGAGCTCCTTGAACGCGTCGGTCGCGGCGTTCTTGATGATCGTGAAGAGCGGGCGCGTGCGGCCCTGCGTCGGGTAGGTGCGCGTGACGCCGGCGATGGCCTGCGCCGCCGCCTGCTTGTTGCCGACCCACTTCGAGTCCTCGACGACGCCGCGATCGTTGAAGAAGATCACGTCGACGATGTCGTTCGGCTGCATCGCGTTGACGAACGCGCTCGCGACCGCCTTCGCCTCGTCGAAGCGGGTGCCCATGCTCGACGCGGCGTCGATCAGGATGAGCCACGCCGTCCCGACGCCCGGCTGCCCGGCGCTGTCTCCCCACCGCGCCTTCGACTCGAACTTCGCCGGCAGGTCCGTGCCGTCGACCGTGACGGAGAAGATCGCGTTCTTCTCCGGGAAGTCGAACGACGAGTAGAGCGCCGACGGCTGCTCGATCGCGTCGGCGACGCAGTCGAGGTTCGCGTCGCCCGTGAGCGCGGCGCAGTTGCGGGTGATGTCGCTGAGGCGCTTGTTCTGCACGACCTCGAGCACGGTCGTGAGCACGGGCGAGCCGTCCACGGTGCTCGCGCGCGGGTCGACGCGGAGCAGGTGCGCCTCGGGCGCGGCCTCGGCGCGGGGCTGTCCGCCGAGGAGCGCGAGGACGGCGGCGGCGAGCGCGAGCAGCGGAGCGCAGCGGAGGGCCTTGCCCCGGCGCCGTTCGCGACGTGCGGAGGCGCTCATGGAGTGGATCGGGCGAGTCGCGTCATGAGAGGGAGTCATGCGTGGGGATCTCCAGCGAGCGCGAGGGAGCAGAGGAGCGCTCCCCGCGCGAGCGGGGCGGCCGCCGCGCGATGGCGGCGGCAATCCGGTTGGTTTTCACGCAGCCTGGCCGGGGCGCCAGGTGCCGGTCGAACGTCGCGGGGGAAGGGGGCCAGGCTCGGCAACGCCTCTCCTCGTGCGATGGGCCGGTCAGGCCCGCGCGGCCACGCTGAACAGGATGACGCTGAACCCGCCGAAGCGGATCTTGTCGCCATCGCGCAGCTCGCGCCGGCCCTGGAAGCCGATCGCCTCCTCGTTGTGGAACGTCCCGTTGGTGGAGCCGAGGTCGGCGAGGACGAGCCGGCCGCCGTCGACCTCGATCGTCGCGTGGTGGGTCGAGGTCGTGCCGTGGGCGATCTCGATGTCGACCTTCTGCCCGGTCTCGGCGCGGCCGACGGAGTTCTTGCCTTGCCAGAGCGGCCAGAACCTGCCGAGCGGTTCGTCCTGGAAGCTCACGAGGAAGCCCGCGAGGGTGCGCCGCTCCTGGCCCCTCGGCGGCGCCGGCGTCGGCGGGCGCACGGCCGGCGGGGCGGACATGTACGGAGGCGGCGGCGCCGGCAGCGGCATGTTCTGCTGGGGCGGCGGCTCGCCGTAGCCGCCGATGCCGCCCCCCTGCTGCATGGGCGGCGGCGCGGACGGCCCCGGCTGGTTGGGCGCGTACGCCGTCTGGTTGAAGGCGTCGCCGCTCATCTGGATCCCGTCGAGGGCGATCGGGTGGCCGCCCTCCATGCAGAACGAGCCGCCTGCCGGGATCGCGTGCCCCTGCACGCAGCGCGCGCCCTGAGGCTGCGGCGGAGGGCCGAAGCCGGGCCGCGGGACCGGCGGGACGGGATAGCCGCCCTGCGGCTGCTCCGGGAAGCTCGGGGCCGGGCCGAAGCCGCCGCTGCCGCCCGGGGCGCCGAAGATCGGCGGCTCCGGCGGGAACGGCGGCGGCTTCAGCGGCAGCGGAGGAGGCGGCTGGGGAGCGCCGTAGCCGCCGGGCGGCGACCCGAAGGGCGGCGGGGGACCGAAGCCCGACGCGCCGCCCTCGGGCGGCGGCGGGAAGCCGGGCGGCGAGCCCGGCGGTGCCCCGAAGGGCGCCGGCGGCGGTGGACCAAAGCCGCCGCTCGGCGAGCCGAAGTTGGGAGGAGGCTCAGGGGGCGAGCCGAAGCCCGGGGCAGGAAACGGCGGAGGAGGAGGAGGCGGCGGCGGCGGAGGCGGCGCCCCGAACGCTCCGGGCCCGGACGGGGCGAGCGGCGAGGCGCACACGGCGCAGAATTTATCGGCGGGGGTCGCGGGCGCACCGCAACGCGGACAGAGCATGGTGATCCTTCTCGGGTTTCGCGGCGCCGCGGCGCCGCGGCCGCGAGCATACCGTGGGCGCTCGGCCGAGGATCAAGAAGAAGTATGCGGGAATCCTTGCCAGAGACCGGCAATGCGGCTCGCGCGCGCCTGCTCGCAGCGCCGTCCGGCGCGCGTCTGCTGCGGCGCCGCGGCGCTGCGCCATGAGCGCCAGCGCGCGCTCGAACCCAGGGGCGGGTTGCCCCCTGGCCTCCTGATCTGGGGGAAAGTGCTCTGTGCGGCCGGGACGCCGGCCGGCGCGGATCAATCCTTCGCGTCGCGGACGCGGGCGGCCTTGCCGGCGAGGTTGCGCAGGTAGAAGAGCCGCGAGCGGCGGACCACGCCGCGCGAGACGATCTCGACCTTGTCGATGCGGGGGCTGTGGAGGAGGAAGATGCGCTCGACACCGACCGTGAAGCTCACCTTGCGCACGGTGAAGGTGCTCCGGACCCCGGCGCGGTGGCGCTTCAGCACCACGCCCTGGAACACCTGGATACGCTCCTTCTCGCCCTCGACGATCCGGTAGTGGACGCGCACCGTATCGCCGACGCGGAAATCCGGGATCCCCTCGCGGAACAGGGGAGCTTCGATCTTCGCGAGGATGTTCGAGGTCTGCATGGTCGGTCAATCCTTCAAGGGGTCGGGGATCCGTCTTCGCGGTCCCGTGCTCAAGGGGGCAGGGCCGCCGCAGTTCGTGGACTGCGTCCGGCGGAGCGGGGGCCGCGCGCGGCCCGGTGCTTCACGCCATGACGCAGATGCTTGCCCGGTTGCGGTTCCGGGAGCATGCGGCGCGAGCGCGGCCCGCGCGCCTCCCCGGAGGGTACCGGAGAGGTGCGGCATTATGCATGCGGGCGATCCCGTGTCAACGCCGGTCGCGGCGCACGTGCGCGCTCTCGCGAGCGCGCGGTCTCATTGATGGCTCATCGATGGCTCATCGATGGTTCAACGACGGACGGGGATGATCTGGACGCGGCGGGCCTCGCCCTCGCCGTCGCTCTTCGTGACGACGCCGGGGAATTTCGCCAGGGCCAGGTGGACGACGCGGCGGTCCTGCGGGTTCATCGGCTCGAAGGTGATGATCTTGCCCTCCTCGACCGCCTGCTTGCCGAGCCGGCGGGCCATGGAGGAGAGCGTGTCCTCGCGGCGCTGCCGGTAGCCCTCGGCGTCGATGATCACGTGGCGCCGCTTCTTGCCCGGCCGGTTGATCACGCGGTTGGCGAGGAACTGCAGCGCCGCGAGCGTCTGCCCCTTCTTGCCGATCACGCGACCGGCGTCCTTCCCCTCGATCTCGAGGCGGATCTCCTCGGGAGGATCCTCCTCCTCGTTCTCGAGCAGGTCGACGGTACAGTCCATGCCCATCGCCGCGAGCACGTCGATGACGAAGTCGAGCGCGATGTCGGCGCGACCGTCCTCCTCGAACTCGGCCGCGTCTCCAGCGCCCTGCGCCTCTGCGTCGACATCGACGTCCGCCGCGTCGATTCCCCTTTCGGCAGCTTCACTATCCACGGACACGTGCTTTTCCCTTTCCGAGAGCAGGCGCCGACTTGTCGTCGCCCTGAGTCTTCTTCATCGCGGATTGGGGCTCCGCGTTCGCGATCTCTCGCACCTCGATGCCGCCGGCCCGTTCGTTCTTCGCCTTCAGGTACCGCTCGACGAGCACCTGCTGGCCGATGCCGAGCCAGGTGTTGGTCAACATGTAAACGCCGAGGCCGGCCGGGAGGAAGAGCATCATCGCGGTGAAGATGCCGGGCATGAGGTACATCATCATCTTCTGCTGCGCAGGGTCGCCCTGCGGCGGCATGAGCTTCTGCTGGATGAAGCTCGAGGCGCCGAGGACGATGGGGATGATGAAGTACTTCCCCGGGGCCGACAGGTCCGGGATCACGGGGCCGAACGGCGTGTGGTAGAGCTCTACCGCGGTCTGGAGCGCGGTGTAGAGGGCGAACCACACCGGCATCTGGAGCAGCATCGGGAAGCAGCCGATGACGGGGTTGGCGACCTTGTTCTTGCGCCAGAGCTCCTGCATCGCGAGGCCGCGCTGGGTGGCGTCGTCCTTGTACTTCGCGTTGAGCTCATCCATCTCCGGCTTGAGCTTGCGCATCGCCGCGGCGCTCTTGATCTGCTGGATGCTCAGCGGGAAGAGCAGGAGCCGGACGGTGATGGTGAGCAGGACGATCGCCCAGCCCCAGCTGCCCACGGCGCGGTAGAGGACGTAGAGGTACGAGACGAGGAGCTTCGCGATCGGCGAGAACCAGCCGAGGTTGATGACCTCGCTCGTCCCGTGGCCCACGGCGCCGAGCACGTCGCGCTCCTTCGGGCCGGTGAAGGAGAGGGCCTTGTAGGTGACCGCGCCGCCGGGCGCGAGCTCCTGCTCGGGGTAGGCGAGCCGCGCGCGGTAGACGTACCCGTGGCTCGGGTCCTTGGCCTTCTGCTGGAACTTCGACGTGTCCCAGATCTCCTCGATCTGGGTCTCGGCCACCGGCTTCCCGGGCCCCTCGAGCGGGATCGCGATCTTGCTGAAGTAGCTGCTCGAGACCGCGACGAAGCGCGCGTTGCCGGGCGTGCGGCGCCAGCGCTCTGCCGTGAACTCCTTGTCCTTGAAGTCGCCGGGCTCGAAGGCGTCGGGGTGCTGGCGCTCGGTCGTCTGGTCGGTCGCGGCGACCGTCTCGGTGATCCACTCCGAGATCAGGCCGAGGTGGCCCTCGGTCTCCTTCTGGGTTCGCCACGCGGTCTGCTCGAGGGCGAAGCGGTGCTTGCGCGGTTCCTGGGCGAGGTTCTCGACCGTCACCTGCAGCGACAGCTCGTACGGGCGCCCGGTGGCGGCGACGACCTTGGTGAGCCTCGTCGCGTCGTCGCTGTAGGTGAACGTGCAGCTCTTGCCGTCCTGCGCCGAGAGCTTCCAGTCGAGGTCGTCGAACGGCACCTGCTGCGCGTTGCCGCTCGGCAGGCGCAGATCCGTCCGGAGGGGCATCCGCGACTCGAGCGAGGTCGTGACCAGGTCCATCGGCCTGCGCTCGCCGTTGCCCGTCGTGTACTTCGGGTCGGTCATCCATACGTGCCGGACCGACCCGCCCCGCGTGGAGAGCTCGGCCTTGAACCGATCTCCGTCGATGACGCACGCCTCCGCGGGGGCGCGCTCCGCGGGGGCCGTGCTGTCGTTGACGTCGAGCGGCTGGAGCTGTTCCGCGCTCTCACCGAAGAGGAGCGGCTTGCCGAACTGGATGAACAGGATGATGGCGAGGCCGAGGAACAGCCACTTGGCGATATTGCTGCGTTCCATGAAGTCCTTCGTCGATCCCAGGATCTCGAGCCGCGCCCTTCGCTGCTGGCGTCTCGTGACGCCTCACGAGGCTGCCCAGGGTCGCTTCGGACGGGCTTTGCCCCGCGGGGCGTCGGGCGTCGTGCCGCCGGGGCCGTGTCGATGGTCGAGCGGGATTAGTCCATGAGGGTGACCCGGCCGCTGGAGCCCGCTCGCCGAGGGGGCGAGGCGTGCGAGGCGTGCTCCGTGCCAGTAGACGAACAGCGTGCCGTATCCCGCGGGTCAGCGTCCCGTGGCGTCGGCGCCCGAGCCGCCGCGCCACGGCGAAGACGAGGTGGTGGCGGAGGGTCGAACCCGCCCGGATGAAACGGGTGACACCTACACAGTCGCTTGAGCGAAAGCAAGCTCCCCCGAAGCGCTCCGTGACCCACGATGCAGGCGGCGGCGTAGCGCGAGCACGAGGGCTCGAACCGGCAGACCGGGCCCATCAACGCCACGATGACCTTGGAGAGCGTCATCTGGTAGGCGCGGATCAGCGCGAGGAGGAGCTTCGCCAGCATGCGGTGACCCGTGGATGAGCGGGGAGCTTGGGGCCCGGCGCACCACGGCGCAAGGTAAGCTACGTCATCGGACCGACGGATCCTCTGCGCCGCGCTCGTCCGCGGCCTTGGGCGCGCCGCGCGCCGCGGCGGGAGGCCCGCCGGCGAGCGCCTCCCGCGCCCGGCGCCGGAGCACCGGGACCACGCTGCGCAGCTCCGCGAGCACGTCGTCGAGGCCGAGCGCGCCGGCGCCGGTGCGCAAGATCACCACGATGTCGACGCGCTCCGGGAAGAGCTCCGGGAATCTCCGGAATGCCTCCCTGAGCAGGCGCTTCGCCCGGTTGCGGGCCACGGCGCCGCCGACCTTGCGCGAGGCGACGAGGCCCAGCCGAGGCGCCCCTGGTACGGGCTCGGGGGCGAGCGACGCGCTGCGCTCCGCGCGGCGGGAGCCCGCGCCGCGCGTGGCCGCGTCGTTCGGGGCCGCGACGAGGATCAGCAGGTGCCGGGTGGTGACACGCTGACCCCCGTTCTGGATGCGGACGAAATCGGCCCGCTTGCGGATGCGGCGCCCGCGCGGGAACGACGAGGAGGAGGACGCCGACGAGCGCGGGCGCGCTGGCGCCATCACGCTCGTGTTACTTCTTGTAGATGGTGGGCGCGAGCCGGGCGCGGCCCTTGCGGCGGCGGTTGTTGATGACCTTGCGACCGCCGGCGGTCGCCATACGCGCACGGAAGCCGTGGGTCCGGGCGCGGCGGGTGTTGTGGGGCTGGTAAGTGCGCTTCATGGCTGGTCGTCCCTTGGCGTTTGGACCGCGAACGGCGGCGACCTGGCCGCACGTCAAGCGGGCGCGCAAGAAAGCACGACGTTTGGTCCAGGTCAACACCAGACGACGCGGCGCCGCCTCGGTTCGCCGTTCTCTCTCACCTTTCTAGGCACCTGGGTTAGCGTGTAGCCTCCGATCGACCGCGACGGCCGTTCTCAAGGGGTCACAGGAGGGAATTTGACGCGCACCGGTGGACATGTGGGGGAGAAGCAGCACGTGACTGCGCGGGGCGTCGGGCGACGCGCGCTGGGCGCTGCTGCGGCGGGAGCCCTGTTCCTGAGCGCGCTCCCTGCGAGCGCGCAGACCAGGACGTTCTACCTGGACCGGCTCATCATGGCCGGCGCTCCCGAGGACTCGATCGCGCTCTGGCGGCCGCAGGTGGCGCCGGACACGCGCTTCTTCGGTCAGTTCGGGCTCGGCTTCGGCCTCAATCCCTTCCGGGTCGAGAACATGCTGGACGACGAGCGCTCCGCGGAGCGGTTCAGCCGGGACTACGGCGCGCCGGTGTCCTCGCAGCTCATCGGGTACCTCAACGGGGGCGTCGAGTTCCTCGACCGCTTCAGCGTCCAGGTGGGGCTGCCGTTCATCGCCTTCCAGACGAGCAACCAGACGAACGACTCGACCATCGCCGGCGCGCAGGACGCGGCGAGCCCGTCGGCCGCCGCGCTCATGGACCTGCGGCTCGACGCGCGGGCGATCCTGTACCGGTCCGACGATCGCTTCTTCAAGCTCGGCGTCAACGCGGCGGCGTGGGTGCCGACGGGCCACAGGTTCTCGTTCGCCGGCGACAAGAGCGCGAGCGCGCTGATCGGGCTCTCGGGCGAGATCGACCTCAAGAGCATGTTCTTCGTGCTGAACACCGGGGTGCACTTCCGGCCCTACGCCTCGCTCAACGACTTCGACGTGTCGCACGAGTGGCGGTGGGGCATCGGCGGCTTCGTCCCGCTGCGGAACGGGACCTTGCGGCTCGGCGCGCAGCTGTTCGGATCGACCGGGCTCGGCCGGGGCACGACGTTCGACGGGGACAACACCCCGCTCGAGTGGATGGCCGAGGGGCGGCTCGCCCTCGACCAGCGGAAGAAGGCGTGGCTCGGGGTCGGCGGCGGCACGCGGCTCACCGGCGGCTATGCGCCGGATTTCCGGCTGACCGGGGTCATCGGCTACGCGTTCGGCATCTCGGACGTCGAGCCCATGTCGCCCGGCAGGCGCTTCCAGGCGCCCCCGCCGCGCGCCGCGGACACGGACAAGGACGGCTACCCGGACGACATCGACCTCTGCCCGACCGATCCCGAGGACAACAAGCCGCCGAACCCCAGCGACGGCTGCCCGGCGCTGCCCGATCGCGACGGCGACGGCATCCCCGACGTCAGCGACAAGTGCCCGGACGAGCCCGAGGATTTCGACAAGATCAACGACGCCGACGGCTGCCCGGAGGACGACGCCGACGAGGACAAGATCCCGGACGCGAAGGACGCCTGCCCCAAGGAGCCGGGCGAGCCGAGCGCGGATCCGGCGAAGAACGGCTGCCCGCAGTTCATCCGCCGCATCACGGGCTCGAGCGAGATCCAGATCCTGAAGCAGGTGCAGTTCGCCACCGGCAGCGCGCGGATCCTGCCGAACAGCTACGGCATCCTCGACGAGGTCGTCCGGCTGCTCAAGGTGAACCCCGAGATCACGCTCGTCGCGATCGAGGGCCACACGGACAACCGCGGGTCCGATCAGCTCAACGAGCGGCTCTCGAACGACCGCGCGCACTCGGTGAGGACCTACCTCATCGAGCGCGGCGGCATCGATCCGGCGCGGCTCACGGCGGCGGGCTTCGGGCCGCGGCGGCCGATCGAGACCAACGACACCGAGGCCGGGCGCCAGAAGAACCGGCGCGTCGAGTTCCACATCCGGGAGAGCAACACGGGCGGCAACAAGGCTTCCGGCAACACCGGCGGCAACAGTGGCGGCACGGTCACGCCCTAGACCCGAGATCCGGGCGGCGCGCGCGGGCGTCCTGCTGAGCGCAGCGCTCGCGTCCGCGTGCGGCCCGGAGCAGGGCACGCCCTATCGCTGCAGCTGCACCTTCGTCACCGACTTCGACGCCGACGCGAAGCTGGACGTCGAGGTCTGCTCGAAGGCCGAGGCCCGCGCCGAGGGCGTCGGGCGCGGGTGCGCGCAGACCCACGCGCCCGGCCCGGTGTCCGGATGCTCGTGCTCGAGCGTCCCGGCGCGCGGGCCGTGCGAGCTCAGCGCCTGCCGCGTCACCCCAGCAGCGCCTTGAGCTCGGCCGGGGTCGTCACCGGCGCCGAGCACGTCCGCCCGCGGCACACGTAGGCGACGGCCGAGCCCGGGCGCGCCGGCTTGCCCTCGGCGACGACCTGCGCCGCCGCGACGGTCTCCGGGCGCGCCGGATCCACGAGCACGACCGCCCGGTTCGGCAGGTAAGCCTTGAACGCCTCGCGCGCGAGCTCGCCCGACGCGGACGAGCCCGCCTCGCCGACCACGACGACCGTCACGCTGCCGCGCGCGAGGCGGTCGAGCACGCACACGGTCTGGCTGAGGCCGAAGGGGTTCTCGATGGCGGCCGGGGCGAGGGCCTCGAGCTGCCGCTCCGCCGGCGGGAGGTAGCGCTCGTCGGCGATCTCGGCGAGGCGCAGGCAGAGGAGCGCCGCCATCGAGGTGGCCGACGGCGCGGCCTGGTCGTAGATGTCCTGCGTGCGCGCGATGAGCGCGTCGCCGTCGTCCGGCGTGAAGAAGAACCCGCGCGCGGCGTCGTCCCAGTGGTGCGCGATCATCGCGTCGGCGATCGCGCGCGCGACGCCGACGTAGCGCGGGTCGGAGGTGGCCTCGTAGAGATCGAGGGCCGTGTTCCCGAGGTACGCCTGGTCGTCCAGGAAGCCCGGCCGCACGTCGGCCGCGCCGTCGCCGCCCGCGGCCTTCGCGCCCGCGGGCGCGCCGTCCTTGAGGTACCGGCCGACGCGGCCGCCGCGCACGAGCTTCTGCTCGAGCGCCGCGAAGGCGCGCGCCGCCGCGTCGACCCAGGCGGGCTCATCCATGGCGCGGCCCGCGTCGGCGAGCGCCCCGATGAGCAGCCCGTTCCAGCTCGCGAGCACCTTGTCGTCGCGCGCCGGCCGGGGCCTCGCCTCGCGCGCGGCGAGCATCTTGACCCTGGCGCGCGCGAGCGCCTCGCGGCACCGCTCCTCGAGGTGCGCCGCGGAGCCGCCGCCGGGGCCCGCGTCGAGGATCGCCGCGGCCTGCTCGAGCGTGCGGTGCTGCGAGAGCACCGTCGCGCCGGTGTGCTCGAAGTTGCCCTCCTCGGTGACGCCGAAGACGAGGCGGGCCACGTCGTAGGCGAGCGGATCTTCGCCGACGGCCGCGCGCAGCTGGTCGAGCGTCCACACGAAGAACTTGCCCTCGCTCCCCTCGGAGTCGGCGTCCTGCGACGCGTAGAACCCGCCTTCCGGGGCGCGCATCTCGGCGAGCAGGTAGCCGACGATCTCGCGCGCCGTCTCGGCGTAGATCGGCTTCTTGAACGCGCGGAAGCCGTCGGCGTACAGGCGCAGGAGGAGCGCGTTGTCGTAGAGCATCTTCTCGAAGTGGGGCACGAGCCAGCGCTCGTCCGTGGAGTAGCGGTGGAAGCCGCCGCGCAGGTGGTCCCAGATGCCGCCGTCGCGCATCCGATCGAGCGTGAGCTCGACGCTCTCGGCCGCGACGCGATCGCCCTCCAGCACGCCGCGGCGGAGCAGCACGTCGAGCGACATCGTGTTCGGGAACTTCGGCCGCGTCCCGATGCCGCCGTGGCGGTTGTCGAAGCGCGCGAGCAGCTGCCGCGACGCGCGCCGGAGCAGGTCCGACGAGGCGGGCTCGACGGCGCTTGCCGCCCCCGCGGCGCTCGCCGGCCCCGCGGCGCTCGCCGGCCCCGCGGCGCTCGCCGGCGCGCGCTGCACGCGCTCGATCGCCTGGGTGATCTCCTTCGCCTGGAGCTCGACGTCGCCGCGCCGGTTCCTGTAGGCGTCGGCGACCGCGTCGAGGACCTTCGGGAAGCCGGGCATGCCGTGCTTGTCCCTCGGCGGGAAGTACGTGCCCGCGAAGAAGGGCCGCTGGTCGGGGGTGAGGAACACGGTCAGCGGCCAGCCGCCGCTCCGGCCCATGAGCTGCACGACGAGCTGGTAGATGTGATCGAGGTCGGGCCGCTCTTCCCGGTCGACCTTGATGTTCACGAAGAGCTCGTTCATGCGCCGGGCGATCGCCTCGTCCTCGAACGACTCGCGCTCCATCACGTGGCACCAGTGGCAGGCGGCGTAGCCGATGGACAGGAGGATCGGCTTGTCCTCGCGCCGCGCGAGCTCGAGCGCCTCGGCGCCCCACGGGTACCACGCGACCGGGTTGTGCGCGTGCTGCAGGAGGTACGGCGAGGACTCGCTCGCGAGCCGGTTCGTGGGGGATGCCATGGGGCCCACCTAGCGCCGGGCGAGGGGGGCCGCCAGCCGGGCGGCGGGCGGCGGCGGGCCTGGCCGCGCCGGGCTACGCCCGCTCCAGCACGAGCGCGCAGTTGTGCCCGCCGAAGCCCGCCGAGCACTTCACCGCGTGACGCAGATCGACCGAACGGCGCTCGCGGACGATGTCCAGGGCGCACTCCGGATCGAGCTCATCCACGTTGATCGACGGGTGCAGCAGCTGGTCGCGCAGCGAGCACACGACCGCGATCGTCTCCACGGCGCCGGCGCCGCCGAGCAGGTGCCCGATCATCGACTTCGTCGCCGAGATCGGGATGCGCGGGAGGCGCTCGCCGAAGACGCGCCGGAGGGCGAGCACCTCGGCGGCGTCGCCCTGCGGCGTCGAGGTCGCGTGCGGGTTGATGTAGCCGATCGCCGCCGGCGCGACGTCCGCCCTGGCGAGGGCGCGCTCCAGCGAGAGCGCGAGCCCGAGCCCCTCCGAGTGCGGCCGCGTGAGGTGCTCGGCGTCCGTGGTCATCCCGAAGCCGGCCACGACGGCGAGCGGCGTCGCGCCGCGCGCCCGCGCGTGCTGCTCCTCCTCGAGCACGAGCGCGCCCGCGCCCTCGCCCATCACGAAGCCCTGGCGCCGCCGGTCGAACGGGCGGCTCGCGCGCGTCGGGTCGCCGTCGACCGCCTTGGCGAGCGCCTTCGCGTTGCCGAACCCCGCGACGGTGTTGAGCCGCGTCGCGGCCTCGGCGCCCCCCGCGACCATCACGTCGGCCTCCCCCGCCTCGATCAGCAGGGCCGAGGTCGCGATCGAGTGCGTGCCCGTCGCGCACGCGCTCGCGAGGTTGTACGACGGCCCCATGAGCCCGTAGCGCATGGCGATGAGCGCCGCCGCGCCGTTCGGCATGACGCCCGGGATGAAGTAAGGCGACACGGCCCTCGGGCCGCGCGCCGCGCTCCTCGCGATCTGCTCCTCGAAGATCTCGACGGAGCCCATCCCGGTCGACATCAGGCACCCGATGCGGGTCCGGTCGAGGCCGCCGCCGCCCGGCGGCGCCGCGCCCGGCGCCCCGCCCTCCGCCGCCTCGTCGTCGTCGGCGGGGGCGCGCTGGAGCGGCGTGATGCCCGCCTCGCGCAGCGCCTCCACCGCGGCCGCGAGGCTCAGGTGGGTCACCCGGCCGTAGATGTCCGCCTCCTTGGGCGACAGGTACTTGCCGACGTCGAACCCCTTCACGCTGGCGGCGATGTCGCTGCGGAGCTTGTCGACGGGGAAATCGCGGATGTAGTCCACGCCGGATCGGCCGGCGAGGAGGTTCTGCCAGGTGGTCGCGACGTCGTTGCCCAGCGGGCAGACGGCGCCGATCCCGGTCACGACGACGCGCCTTCGCATCGGACTGCTCGTGCTCGCTTTAGGGAAGGGGTTCAGGGAGGGGCGGACGCGCTCAGGCGGACAGCGCCTGCGGGGCGGCGTCGTTCAGGTTGGGGGCGATCGCGAGGCCCTCGATCGACGTGTCGCGGCGGCGCTCTCCGCCGCGGCGCAGATCGAGCGCGGCGCGCTGGGCCGCGAGCATCTCGTGACGGCTCACCCCGAGGTACTTGAGGATCGGCATGTAGACCTTCTGGATGAACACGTTCCGATCGACGCCCGCCTCGCGCATCTTCAGGATGCGCGAGTCGTAGTCGGGGACGATCCCGACGCCCGGCATCTCGAAGTTCGCGAACACGTGCGCCATGTCGGCGAGCGTGCCCTGCCGGTCCTCCTCGAGCAGCACCTTGATGACGCTCTGGTAGAAGCGGCAGTGGGCGATCTCGTCGCGGGCGATGTAGTCGTAGATCGCCCGCAGGCACTCGTCGCCCTCCCCCGCCGCGCGCTCCCGGTGCTTCACGTAGATGACGAACGTCGCCATCTCCTGCACGCAGCCGTAGAACGTCATCTGCCGCGGCGTGTGGAACGGGAGGTCCCACTTCTTCGCGAAGATCTGGTGCTGCAGATCGGTGAGCTGCTCCTCGGTGCGCTTGCCGGATCGCAGGAGGTACTGCATCAGCGTGAGCGAGTGCTTCGACTCCTCGTAGGCCCAGTTCGCCTGGAACCACGCCTGGCCGAAGTAGCTGCGCACGAGGTTGATGCCGTTCGACACGTAGTCGGGCAGGTACATCTCGACCGAGCAGAACGTCTCCGCGCAGAGCGCGAGCTCCTCGCTCGCCTCCTTGTTCACGCGGTCCCAGGGGATGTCCTCGAAGATGTTCCAGCGGCGCTCGCGCTCCGCCTTCTCGAAGAACGTCATGTACTCCCGGAAGATCTTCTCCTCGAGCCGGCTCATGCGCTCGCCTCCAGCCGCTCCCCGACCTTCTTGCAGAGGTCGCCCACGGTGATGAGCTCGACCAGATCCTCGTCCGGAATCATGATCCCGAGCTCGGTCTCCATCTCTCCGACGATCTGCATCATCGAGAGCGAGTCGATGCCGAGCTCCGTGATCACCGACGCCGCGGTGACGTTGGGGAACTCGCGCTTGTCCACGCGAGCGGCAACCGTCTTGAACATCTCGAGCAGATTGGTCTTGTCCGTCATGGTTCAGTCGATCCTGCGAAGCTCGTATTGAGCGAGGGAGCTGTAGTGCTTGTCGAACGCGTTCACGCACGTCGACAGGTAACGATCGTAGTCGTCGAAGACCTTGTCCCCCCACGTCGACCGGATGGTCTTCTCGTTCAGCCTGAGCCGGCGGAGCCACTCCGCGGTGGTGCGCTGGTAGTGCTCGCGCCGCGTGTTCACCTGCATCACCTCCCAGTAGGGGTTCGCCGCCTGGATGATGTCCTCGAGCCGCGGGTTCAAGCCCCCGGGGAAGATCTCCTTGGTGACGAAGTAGATGTCCTCCAGCTCCTTCCTCGTGCCGGCCGGGAGCCCGCCCCAGGGCGTCATCCGCGGCGTCCGGTTGCGGAGGATCGTCTGGAGGCCGAACCAGGCGCCCTTGTTCGTGAGCTCCCAGGCCTTCTTGAAGTACGCCCGGTAGATGTCGATCGCCTTGCCCTGGCGCGCCTCCTCCGGCGAGCAGAGGTGGTCGATCATGCAGATCGAGATCAGGCTGTCGAACCGCTCGGGCGTCGTGAAGGTCCGGAAGTCGCCGCCGATCACCTCGACGCCGGGGATCTTGCGGGCGTTCACCTCCGCGGCCTGCGCGGTGGACAGGGTGACGCCGACCGCGCGCTTCACGCCGCGCGCCGAGGCCACGTACTCGAGGGCCGCGCCCCACCCGCAGCCGATGTCGAGGACCTTCTTCTCGGGCCCCACCTTGGCGAAGTCCGACAGGATCCGGAGCTTGTTCAGCTGCGCGGCCTCGAGCGACTGCTCGGGGGACTCGTAGACGGCGCAGGTGTAGTTCATGCGCTCGTCGAGCCACAGCCTGAAGAACTCGTTCGAGACGTCGTAGCTGACCTCGACCTCGGACTTACTGGATCCCATCGATGACTCCTTCGACACGTGCCGGGGCGCCGCCCGCGCGGCCCCCTTCGGTTCGCGCCGCCGCTCCGCTCGCGCGGACCGCGTCGGCTTGGGGAGAGGGCGTGACGCCCTCGTCAACGTCCGAGGCGACCTCGAGCTCGCCGGCCTCGAATCGCCGCTTCATCTCGCGGCGCCGCACCTTGCCGCTCGACGTCTTGGCCAGCGTCCCCCGCTTGATGAGCGCGACCTCGGACAGCTGGACGCCGAGCTGGGCGCGCACCGCCTGGAGGATCGCCTGGGCCACGCCGGCCACGCCGCGCTTGACCTCGGCGACGACGACCGCCCGCTCGGACCCCGACGCGGTGAGGCACGAGAACGCGACGCAGTGGCCCTCGCGCACCCCCTCCACGGAGGAGGCGACGCGCTCGATGTCCTGGGGGAAATAGTTCTTGCCGCCGAGGATGATGAGATCCTTCGAGCGGCCGCAGAGGTACACCTCGCCGGCCACGGTATAGCCGAGATCGCCCGTCCGCAGCCAGCCCCCTCCGAACGCGGCCTTGGTCGCCTCCGGCTCGTTGAAGTACCCGGCGGCGACGCTCGGGCCGCGCACCCAGATCTCGCCCACCTCGCGCTCGCCGAGCGGCGCGCCGTCGGGTCCCGCGATGATGAGCTCGTGACAGGGGAGGGGACGGCCGCAGGAGACGAGCTCCAGCGACGCGCCGCCGTTCGCGGGCCGCGCCTTGCCGGACTGCATCGCCTTCGCGTCCACGCGGTCGGTGGTGAGCGGGGCCGCGAGGTCGCTGAACGTGATCGCCAGCGTGGCCTCGGCCATGCCGTACGACGGCAGGATGCTCTCCGGGCGGAGCCCCTGCTTGCCGAAGCGATCGAGGAACGCGCGGAGCACGTCGGCCTGGATCGGCTCGGCCCCGCACCCGAGCGCGCGCAGGCAGGAGAGGTCCCACTGGCCCGCCTGCGCCTCGGTGACGGCGCGCGTCGCCAGGGCGAAGGCGAAGTTCGGGGCGAACGTGATCGTGCCACGGAACCTGTGGATCGCGTCGAGCCAGAGCGAGGGGCGGCGGATGAACGCCGTCGTCGGCAGGAACATCACCGGCACGAGCGCGTAGAGCGGCGCGATGACGAAGCCGATGAGCCCCATGTCGTGGTAGAGCGGCAGCCAGCTGACCCCGCGGTCTTCCGGGGTGGAGCGCAGCCCGTCGAACATGATCGCGTGGCTGTTCACCGTCAGGTTGCGGTGGGTCACCATCACGCCCTTGGGCCGCGAGGTGCTCCCCGACGTGAACTGCAGGAACGCGAGGTCGTCGAGGGACACCCGCCACGGCTCCGCCGCGTCCGACGCGTCGAACCCCTCGGGCTCGCGCAGATCGCGCTCCAGGACGACGCGCAGGGCCGCCGGGCCATCGCCGCTCGCGGCGAGGTGGGCGTCGATCATCTCCTTGAGCGGCTCGTTCGTGACGAGCACGCGCGCGCCGGAGGCGGCGAGGATGTGCTGCACCGTCTCGCTGTACGCCTCGAGCTTGGCCAGCGACTGCGGCGGATACATCGGGACCGCGACGATGCCGGCCGTGAGCGCGCCCACGAAGGTCAGGACGAACTCGTCGGCCTCGGCCAGGATCAGGGCGACGCGGTCGCCCTTCTTGAGCCCGAGCTTGCGCAGCGCGTGGGCCCTGCGCCGCGCCTCGAGCCAGAGCTCGGCGTAGCTGACCGACCGCTCGTCTCCCGAGCTGCGCATGAACGTGATCGCTCGGTCGGCGTGCACCGAATTTTGCTGGAGAACTTCGACGAACGTTCGCATGGATCTCTGCTGGCTCAGACCGGCCGGACGTAGGTATCCGTCCGACAAGGACGCCCGGGGCTTGAGTGAGCGCAGCCATAAGCGAAATCCGGGCCAGGGCAAACAGAAAACAATGGAATTCGGGTTTGGGCCTGATTCCGCGATGCAGGCTCATGAATCCGCCTGATCCTGGCGTCCCGGGTGACGAAAATCCGTGCGCAGAGTGCGTCGAATATTCGTCACATCGGCCCAGGTGTGCGAACCGGGCTTCGCGCAGCGCGGGCGGCCGCCCGCCTCGACGCACAAAAAACGAAGAGGCGCCGGTCGCCCGGCGCCTCCCGATCTCATGCGCGACGTCGCCGGCTACTCGCCGTCGTCCATGCCCGGCATGCCCATGCCCGGCATGCCCATGTGGCCCGCGGCCTCGTCGTCGTGGGGGTTCGCGTCCTTCTTGTCGTCCTTCTTCTCGCTCTTCTCGAACCTCTTCTGGTCCGCGAGGGCCCAGTCGGCCGACCACGACGACAGCACGTAGATCGTGCCGTCGCCGCCTTCCTTGACGGCGTAGCGGCTCTGGCCCTTCGCGGTCTTGCCCACCTTGATGGTGTGGTCGCCCGCGTTGTCCTTGAGCTTGATCGTGACGATGCCGCCGTTCGTGGTCGGCGCGTCGAGCCCGGTGTCGGCGTCCGACTTGCCGTCGCCGAAGTCCTCCGCGCCGAGGGTCTTGAAGGCGCGGAGCAGGTCCTTCACCTTCGCCTCGTCGAACTTCTCCCACTTGGCGGAGGCCGCGCCGAGCTTGCCGCCCTTGTCGCGGGGCGCGAACGTGCCGGCCCACTTGTCGCCGTTCTTCGAGAAGCTGAACAGGCCGTTCTTGTTCTCGACCGAGGCCTGGATCACGTTCTCGTCCTCGAACTTGAGGATCGAGTTCTCGCGCCAGTTCTTCGGCTCCCGCGTGTAGAGGTAGCTCGAGTAGCCGCCCGCGATGTAGACGCCGTCCTTGCCGTCGACGCGCGACATCTGCCCGCGCGACCCGCTCTTGCCGAAGTACATGTCGAGCGCCTTCTCGTCGCCCTTGTACGCGACCACGTGGACGGCCTTCTCGTCCGTGAGCTCGTACTGGCCGTAGGTGCCGCTCGTCCTGTCGATCACCTCCTTCAGCTTGAGCTCCTTCAGGTTGTCGAGCAGGCTCCGCACGTTCGCCGCGTTCGCCTTGGCGTTCACGGGCTTCGTGACCTCCCACGTGTCGCCCTTCTTTTCGAGCGTCACGTCGGACTTGTCGGCGTTCTTGATCGAGATCTTCGTGATCTTCTCGACGTCGTCCTTCGAGACCCCGACGCTCGGCAAGTCCGCCGTCGCGGCGGTCGCCGAGTGGGCGGCGAGCTGGTCCTTTTGCCGCTTCTGCGTGAGGAACACGCCGACGCCGAGGAGCGCGAGGACGACGAGGGCGATGTAGATTTTATGCTCGGTCTTCATGGCTCTTTCACCCACCATCGCAGTGCGTCAGTCGAGCGTGATGTTCTCGCGCGCGCTCTCGCGCCGCCGCCACCGGACGATGCCGAACGCCGCGAAGAGGATCGCCGGCAGGAGCGTGAGCGTCCACTGCACGCGCTGCTGCACGGTCTTGCGCTCCGCCCGGTACTCCTCGGCCTTCTTGGCCAGCGTGGCCTCGTCGTCCGAAGCCTCCTGCTTCGGCTTCTCGATGTCCGCGTAGGTCAGGTTGGTCTCGCCGAACATCTTCGCGGTCGCCGCGAGCAGCGTGCTGTCGCCCGCCATCCAGTCGAGGGTGTTCTTGAACGCCAGGATGGTGGCGGTCAGGTACTTCTGCGCGTAGGGCTGCGAGAGCATCAGGAGGTCCTCGTCGCCGCCCATCCCGCCCATCATCGCCATCTGCGGCGGCATGGGGGGCGGGTTGCCCGCGCGGGCGAACGGGTTCGCGAGGAACTGCGACGCCGAGAGCACGAGGATCCGGCTCGGGCTCGCGCTCTCCGCGGGCGCGGTGATCCCGAGCCCCTCCTGGCCGCCGAAGGCGCTCTTGAGCTTGCCCTCGATCGTCACGCCGATCGCGCGCTGCGCGTACTCGCCCTTCGGCTTCCAGTCGGCCGAGAACTTCATGTCGATGGTCTCGGACGTGTCGGCCGTGGTCTTCGGGGTGGAGCGCGCGACGACCTTCATCGCCGCCTCGGGCTGCTTCTCCGGGTGCGGCACGAGGGTCGACGGGAAGGGGAAGGCGAGCTCGGGGAGGCGGAAGAAGCCGGGGAACGACGAGTCGAGGATCTGCTCGTTCTCGTCGAAGCGGCTGTCCTCCTGGAGCTGGAGGATGCCCGGCGCGCGGAACCACATGAGCTGGCCCGACTGCGACTGGACCGGGATGGCCATCGAGCGGCTCCAGTCGAGGATCGCCTCCTTCTTCATCTCGACGCCGTAGCCGTCGAGCAGCTTCTCGAGGCCCCAGGTGTTGAGCGTCGCCTTCATCGACGGGTCGGACGCCTTGAGGTTCACCGCGCCGGCGAACACGGCGAGCGACTTGTCGCCGAGCATCAGGAACTGGTCGATGCGGCGCAGCTCCTTCTCGGTGAACTCCTTGCCCGGCTGCGTGATGACGAGGCCGGAGAGCTCCTTGTTGATCTCGGCGTCGCCGCCCTTCAGGTCGACGTCCTCGAACTTGTAGAACGGGAAGTGGTGCTCGAGCAGCGCCCGCATCGACGGGCCGCCCCGGCCGCCCTGCGAGGCGACGAGGTTCGGGTCGGTGAGCTTGATCTCGTCCTTGCCGGTCACGACGCCGATCTTCGTGTCGATGCCGTCCGCCTTGTCGCGGATCTCCCGGATGGTGTTCGTGATCCAGAACTCGAGGCCCTGCCCCTGATCGGGCGAGAGCATCGGGATCGCCTCCTTCTCGCTGCCGTACTTGAAGGCGATGCCCATGAACCCGCGGGTGATCGTCGCCTGGTCCTGGCCGGTCTCGCTCCCCTCGCCGAACGCGGCCTCCTGCAGGCCCGCCTCCTTGGCGGCGGCGCGCTGCTCGTCCGTCTTCGCCTCGATGATCGAGTAGTGGAGCTTGCCGTTCGAGGCCTGCTCGTACTCGTTCATCAGGTCGGTGAGGTCCTGGATGAACGCCTCGTGCTTCGGGAGCCCCCGGGTGACGTAGACGTCGATCTGGAGATCCTGCTTGAGCCCCTCGCGGACGAGGTGGGCCGAGCCCTTCGAGAGGGTGAACCTCTCGGTCTTCGTCATGTCGAAGCGCTTGTAAACGCCGTGCGAGATGACGTTGGCCACCACGAGGATGGCGGCCACGATGGCCAGATAGACGCCTGTCTGCGTCGCGGCTTTGGCTTTGCGTTCCATGGTAATCCTTACGCCCACTTCCTGCGCTCAAGCGCCCTGAACGCGGCCATGAGGCAGCCCGCGGTGATCGAGAGGAAGAAGACGATGTCTCGGGTGGACACCATGCCGCGCGCGAACGGCGTGAGGCGGGTGTCGAAGCTGATGAAGGCGAGGATGTCGCGGATGGCCGACGGGGCGTAGTCGGCGAGGTTGTCCACGCCGTGCAGGAACCCGAGCAGCAGGAAGGTGATGAAGAAGGCGATCACCTGGCTGTCCGTCAGCGACGAGATGAGGAGGCCGATCGAGACCGCCGCCGCGCTGTAGAGCACGAGGCCGATGTAGCCCGAGATCACCGGCCCGCTGTCGAGCGCGCCGAGGTGCCACGGCCACGAGAACATCAGGATCGGGTAGAGGATGGTCGAGAAGACGAGCACGAGGACGAGCCCCCACGCCCCGAGGAACTTGCCGAGGACGACCTCGTGGTCCTGCACGGGCAGGGTGATCAGCATCTCGAGCGTGCCGCTCCGCTTCTCCTCGGCGAGGAGCCGCATCGTGATGACGGGGATGATGAGGAAGGAGAGCCCGATCGGCGCCCACGAGAACAGCTGCACGAGCGAGGCGCGGTCCGCCTGCCAGAAGCCGCCGTTCATGAAGAAGAAGGTGACGCCGAGCGCGATCAGCCCGAAGCAGATCACGACATAGGCCAGGGGGGAATCGAAGTTGGAGCGGAACTCCCGCTTCGCGATGGTCAGGGTGGTGCTCATACCGTTCAGCCCTTCTTCTTGGCCGGCGCTTCGTCGTCGGCGCCTTCGTCCTCGTCGCCGGCGCTCTTCGCCTCGTCGCCGGCGCTGTCCTCGTCTTCGTCCTCGTCGTCCTCGTCCTCGTCGTCGGCCGCGGCGCTCGCCTCGTCCTCGTCGTCGAGGTCGTCGGTGATCAGCCGGCGGCCGCGGTCCTTGCGCTCGTCGCCGCGCGTGAGCGCCTTGAACACGTCCTCGAGGCTCTGCGAGTCGCGGCGCATCTCGAGGAGGAGCCAGCCCTTCTGCACGATGAGCTGGAAGAGCTCGGGCCGGATGTCGCCGCCGAGCGCGCCGAGGAGCTGGAAGCTGTGGGCGCTGTCGTCGGTCGGCAGCTCGGTGACGCTGGTGACGCCGGGCAGCCCGGCGAGCGCCTCCTGGACCTCCTGGGCCGTCGGGGGCTTGCGCGCGCTCGACCGGTAGCCGTCGCCGCCCTCGAAGACCTTCTTCTCGTGGACGGTGACGACGTAGCGGACCTTGCCGCTCTTCGCGCGGATGTCGTCGAGGGGGCCGTCGGCGACGACGCGCCCCTTGGAGACGATGATGGCGCGGGCACAGGCGGCCTCGACCTCGGAGAGGTTGTGGGTGGACAGGAGGATCGTCCGCTCTTTGCCGATCTCCTTGATGTAACGGATGACCTCCGCCTTTTCGTTCGGGTCGAGGTCGCTCGTCGGCTCGTCGAGGATGAGGATCGGCGGGTCGTGGACGAGCGCCTGGCCGAGGCCGACGCGCTGGCGATAGCCGTGGGAGAGGGTGCCGATGTCCTTACCGAGCACCTGGGCGAGGCCGCACACCTCGACGATCCCCTTCATCCGCTTCTTGAAGACCGACTGGTCGAGCCCGCGCATGTCCGCGACGAACGACAGGTACTCCCAGACGTTCATCTCGCCGTAGAGCGGGGCGCGCTGGGGCAGGTACCCGAGCTTGCGCCGGACATCGAGCGGCTCGTCGAAGACGTCGTATCCGTGGACCCGCGCCGTCCCGGCCGAGGCCGAGATGAAGCAGGTGAGGATGCGCATCGTCGTCGACTTGCCGGCCCCGTTTGGTCCGAGGAAGCCGACGACCTCGCCGCGATGGACCTCGAAGCTCACCTTGTCGAGCGCGCGCAGCGACCCATAGCGCTTGGTCAGCGAGCTCGCCTCGATCATCACATCGCTAGCCAAAATGACCTCCTTACGATGGTTCCTTGAGAAGCGGAGCGCCCTGCTCCGCGGTTCGCCCCTGGCGATCCCCCGCCCCTCACCGGCGACCTCGCCGTCGGGGCCCCTGGATCGCCCATTACCCAGGCGAAGGGGGCGCCATCGTAGCGGCGGGGGGATCTGTGTCAACAGCGCCGACCCGAAGCGGCTGAGCCGGGGGTTTATTCCCGGCTGCCGGGCCCGCGCGGGGCGCGGTTGTCCGGGGTATCCACGGTTTGCGTGGGTGGGTGGGACGGCGGCGCTCCCCCCCGGCGTGTCCCGGTCGGCGTGTCCCGGTCGTGCCGTGTTCGTCTGCTTCACGCCGCTGTCAAATTTCCTCTTGACCCGGGCGTCCATGTTGGACTAGTTGGCCACACCTCGCGTGAGCCTCATCGTCCAGAAGTTCGGCGGCACGTCCGTCGGGTCCATCGAGCGCATCCAGCGGGCGGCCGCCCGGGCGCTCGCCACACAGCAGGCCGGCCATGACGTCGTGGTCATCGTGAGCGCGATGGCCGGCGAGACGAACCGGCTGCTCAAGCTGGCGTCGGACATCGCGCCGGTCCCCGACGCGCGGGAGATGGACGCGCTCGCGGCGACCGGCGAGCAGGTCTCGGCGGCGCTGATGGCGATCGCGATCCAGGCGCAGGGCGGCAAGGCGCGGAGCTTCCTCGGCCACCAGCTGAAGATCCTGACGGACAGCGCGTACACGAAGGCGCGGATCAAGGCGATCGACGCCCAGCGGCTGCACGAGGCGCTGGCGGGGGGGAAGATCGCGGTGGTCGCCGGCTTCCAGGGCGTGGACGACGCGGGCAACATCACGACGCTCGGGCGCGGCGGCAGCGACACGAGCGCGGTGGCGATCGCGGCGGCGGTGGGCGCCGAGTGCGAGATCTACACGGACGTCGACGGCGTTTACACGACGGACCCGAACATCTGCAAGACGGCGCGGAAGATCGAGCGGATCAGCTACGAAGAGATGCTGGAGCTCGCCTCGCTGGGCGCGAAGGTCCTTCAGATACGGAGCGTGGAGGTTGCGATGAAGTATGGTGTCCCGGTGCACGTGCGGTCGTCGTTCTCGGACGTGCCGGGCACGTGGGTCGTCGGCGAGGAGCAGTCGCTCGAGAGCGTGACGGTGACGGGCGTGGCCCTCGACCGCAACGAGGCGCGGGTGATGCTGGTCGGCGTCGACGACAAGCCGGGCGTCGTGGCGCAGATCTTCGGCGCGCTGGCCGAGGAGAACATCAGCGTCGACATGATCATCCAGAACGCGCCGAGCTACGGCATGGAGGCGCGCGGCGCGTCCGGCGAGGTGAAGGCCGACGTGACCTTCACGGTCGGCAAGGCCGATCTTCCGCGGGCCAAGCTGGTGATGGAGAAGATCGCCGGCGGCGTGCGCGCGGTGGGCATCCGCTACGAGGAGGACATCGTGAAGGTGTCGATCGTCGGCCTCGGGATGCGCACGCACTCGGGCGTGGCGGCGCGGATGTTCCAGCTGCTCGCGGCCGAGGGGATCAACATCCAGGCGATCTCCACGAGCGAGAT
This sequence comes from Sorangium sp. So ce836, assembly GCF_028553905.1. Classification (NCBI taxonomy): domain Bacteria; kingdom Pseudomonadati; phylum Myxococcota; order Polyangiales; family Polyangiaceae; genus Sorangium; species Sorangium sp. So ce836. The sequence goes on from NZ_CP102233.1 coordinate 4,250,243, forward strand.
CAAGATCTCGTGCCTGGTCTCGACGAAGTACGCTGAGCTCGCCGTCCGCGCGCTGCACGACGGCTTCGGGCTCGGCGCAAAAGCGTAACGAAACCTGTGCTACGGTCGTAATGCGCTCGCTGTGAGCGGCTCACCGACATGGTCGGTGCGGCTGCTCGCAGCGCGTTGCGTTATGGCGTCGCGATCGCTCCGCGAGGGGCGCACGGCGTTCTCTTTGTCGTCGTGGAGGTTCGCATGCGTAGCAGGGATGTTGGGCTGCTGGGGCTGGGGGCGCTCTGCGCCGTGGCGCTCCTCGTGGGCGCCGGCGGGTGTCAGCCGGAGGGGAACAGCAGCCTGCCGACGGGTCCTGGGGGGCCGGGAGGGACGACCGGCGCGAGCGGCAGCGGGGCAGGGACGAACGCGGGAGAGGGCGGCAGCGGGGGCGAGGCGGGGGCGGCCACGACGGGGAGCGCCGGTTGGGGCGGGGGAGGGACGGAGGATCCGTCGGCGCGGGTGGTGACGATCGAGGACATCACCACAGGGGCCGTAGGGGAGGGGATCGACGTCGAGGTACAGGGCGTCGTGGCGATGGGCCGGAAATGGCTCGTATCGAAGAGCAAAAGAAGCGGTTCATGCCTGTGGGGCGTGTTTCTGTCCGCTCCCGGGATCTCCGTGACGGAGCCCAATTCAGGCATTCTTGCTCTAAGTTACGGCACTCCAGGGGTGACCGATGAGCAAGACAACCTCATTTGCCCTAATATCGAGAAAGAGTCTGCAGGCGATGCATTCCCGGACGACGTCAAGCCTGGCGATGTTCTCGATGTGACCGGAAGAACGTCCTACTATAGTCCGGCCGATTGCGGCGAGCAGCCGCCGGAAGCCAACCCAACTCGAGTCAAGCAGCGTCAGCTGGCCAACGTGACCAAGGTGAAGCGCGTCGGTTCGGCGCCGATCCCGGAACCCCACGTGTTTGCCGGCGAGGACATCGCTAAGCTTGCCGCCCCATCAAATCCAGATGGGGAGAACGTCCACGATGCATGGGGCGGCGTGAAAGTTCGTGTCGCCGGTCCCCTCAGGCCGACACTCCAGGGTGAGATGCAAACCGTCGTAGGCGCGTATGGGAACATCGTGCTTGCTGGGAGCGGGCTTCGGGTGGGGGATAAGGTTTACTACCTGCAGGGATCCATGGATGTCTGTCATCGAGCGCCTGACTACAGCAGTACTGACGTCGAGTGGGCTCGAATCGATGGCTTCAGCACGCTTGACTACTGTACCTGGAGCCTGCAGCCCTCGAACAAATGTGCGGATTTCGACCCAGCGGGGGAGGACTGCACAGACGGGGTGGTCTGCGAGTAGAGCCCTCAGTCGTCACCGACAGCGGCGAGACTCTGCGACGAGGTCGGGATCGGTCGAGGTACGTGTAATCGACGACCGTTCAACGTCCGAACCTGGCTAGCAGGATGTCACTGCCGCCGCTGGAGTGCAGTGTGCCTGCGCCGACATTGACGCTACCCTCGATATCGCTCCCCAAGATCGGCTCTCCAGCGGGCAGCATCGCGACCGCCTTCGAAATCTGATTCCTTTCGTCACCGAAGAGCCTGCTCCAGACGTGCGCTCCGTCTGGGGCTAGCTTGATCAGCGGCAAGTCCAAGCCGCCGGCTCCCACCAGAGGACCTCCACCGTAGTCAACATCTCCTTGAGCCCTCCCGGTGACAGCGATGGTGCCATCGGCTGCGACCGCGAGCTCGATGGCGGTCTCGTCGCCGGAACCTCCGAGAGATCTGGTCCATAGGCAAGATAACTGACTGTTGAGCTTTGCGACGAGTATGTCCCTCATGCCAGCCGACGAGGCGCCATACCTGCCTACTGCTGTCATGCCGTCGTGATTTGCCAATACGATGACGTTGTTGTCTTTGTCTGTTGCTATGTCGACGCTTACCTGGATCCCAGGGCCACGAAGGGTCTGCTGTGTCTTGAATTTCCCTTCGTTGTCGAGCTTGACGATGAACCCGTCGAGATCGTCCCTGAGCTCCAAGATGGGACCACCAAATTCTACTGGACGAGCCTCCTCGTTGCTGGCCAGAGACCCTGTGATGTAGACGTCGTTCGTCTGGTCTATGGCGATGCCTCCGGCGAGGCGTTTTCCCTCAGAGTCCGAGCCGACAAAGTATTTGCACCAAGTGCGCTGTCCGCCGGTGTTGTATTTGCATAGCCAGAGCCCTTCCCCGGCGATATTGCAGACGGATCTACAGGTTTCGCGCCCATAGACAAACACGTTGCCCGGTGTGTCGGTCGCAACTCCGGCTATCTCCAGAGCTTCTCTAGATACAGCTTCATTGACGGCCCATGATAGCCTGCCGGACGGGTTCCATTTGGCTACATATGCAGAGGAGATGCCGCGGTCGCTGACTTCGAGCGTCGTGTCTTCGATTTGCAGCTGGGACTGGAAGGTCCCGGCTAGAATCACGTTGTCCTCTGAGTCGACGGTTAGGCTGGTCGCGCTCGCATACTCTCCACCGAACTTTCTGCTCCATATGGGGGTGCCATCTGCTGCGAATTTTGCCAGGTAGAGCGCGCGAGATTCTGTTGTTAGGGGGGCTGAATCGGGAATGGCCAATGTTCCACTGAACGTGCCGGCGATGAAAATGTTGTCATCGCTGTCGAGCGCGATGTCGCCTATGGCTTGGTTGCTGGCATCTCCGAGGATTTTTGACCAGATCGCGCAGTCGTAAGTGTCACAGTTTTCGTCTGCTGGGTCTGTGCATGTCTCGGCTCCCGGCGTTTTCTGGCCGTTGCAGCTGCCATAGGCGGTGCCTTCGTCGTTGCATCTCTTTTGGCCAGCCTTGCAGATGCCGATGTTCGCAGTGTCGTCAGGGCCCTCGTAACAGCTCACGGCTTCGCCAGGCTCGCACGCTGCGCCTCCTCCTTCGCCTCCGGTGCCAGCGCCGGTGCCGGCTCCCCCGGACTCCGAGGACGGCGCGTCCTTGAATTCGTCCAATCCCAGGAGCCGCCCGCAACCCGCTCCGGTCCCTGCAGACGCAACGAGGAGAAGCCGGGAACAGCGCCGAAGCCATCGATTTCGCATAACCAACACCCCCGTAAAACGACGTGGATCTGGGCCATGGCACGCCGTGATCCCTTCAGCGCCATACCGGCACCCCTCACGGCGCCAGCAGCAGCACCTTCACCTGGCTCGGAACGACGCGCATCCCGGGGCAGTTCGTGCTGTTCTGGAGCGACATGCTCGTCAGCCTGGTCGCCGGCATCCCGCGGATCAGCACCGTGAACGCCCCGGTCAGGTGCCGGCTCGGCCCCATCACCGTGCCCGACGCCACCCCCATCGCGACCCCGGCGTTGTCCCCGTTCGTCAGCGGGATCGTCGTCGCCAGGTTGTGCGCCGGCGCGGCCATGAACAGCACGTTGTAGACCGCCGGCACCCCCATCGGGCCCGCGGCGATGTTCGGGTAAGGCACGGGCACCGGCGCGGGCGAGGGCGTCAAGCACACGTCCGGCAGCCCCAGGTCGACGCCCATCATCTGTGAATTCGCAAACATCGCTTCTCAATCCCCGTTCTGCTCAGCCGAGGTGGATCTGCGCGCCGTCGAGCTTGACCAGCTCCTCGGCCGTGACGAGCGTGTTCTCGCCGCGCAGGCTCATGTTCTTCTTCGCCACGTAGTCGACGCGCTCCGCCCGGAGCTGCTCGAACTCCTCGACGAAGCGATACACCCGCTTCAGCCGCTGGGTCACCCGCTCCACCGACGCGTCGAGCGCCGCCGCCTTCACCTTCGCCTTCTCGATCTCGGCCTGCACCGCCGTCCCGAGGTACGACAGGCTCTCGACGAGGACGCTGCCGAGGCGCGCGTTGACCTTCAGCTCGCCGGCCACCACCCCCACCTCCTTGCCGGACGCGAGCGTCACGCCTTCGGCGGCGCCGACCACGAAGCGCCCTCGGGGCAGCTTCACGTGCAGGTCCCCCTCGAGCACCACGCTGACGTCGCGGCCCTCCCGCTCCAGCACGGCCAGGATATAGGCGCGGCGCTCCGGCAGCACCGAGACGAGCACCTCGTCGCCGGCCACGGGCTCCACCATGCAGCTCACCGCGCGGCACGCCTCGATCTCGGCGGCGCCAGCGGCCACCACGAACGCCGTGCCCGCGGCGCGCACCACGCGCCCCACCGCCTGGTAGGCGGCCTCCGGCTCGACCGTCTCGATCCTCTCGAGCTTCCTCGCAACGTTGCTTCGCATCACGCCTCCCGCGCCGGCTCAGCCGGCCTTGCCTCGACGCTCGTCCTGCCAGATCTCCGCCTCGGCGAGCGGCTCGTCGTCGCCCAGCGCGAGCGCGCGGCCGGTGAACACGGCCCCCTCGTCCCGCGTCCGGTGAAAGCGCGCCCGGAAGAGCGTGGCCCCCGTGAAATCCGCCCCCCGCACGTCGGCATGGGAGAAGTCGGCGTACGTGAGCTCCGCGCCCGGGAACCGGGCGCGCTCGCAGCGCGCGCGGTGCCAGATGCTCTGCTCTAGCCCGGACCTCGAGAGGTCGGCGCCTCCGAGCTCGGCGTCGACGAAGATCGCCTGCTTGAGCGACGCGCCGCGGAGGCTCGCGCCGCTCAGATCGGCCTCGACGAAGATCGCGCTCTCCGCCCTGGCGTCGTCCAGCCGCGCGCCGGTGAGCTTCGCGCCCTTGAAGCCGCACTGCGCGAGGATCGCGCCGGTCAGGTTCGCCCCGGTGAGATCCGCCTCGGTGAACTGGCTGAGGGTGAGGTCGAGCCCCGTCAGGTCCATGCCCGCGAACCGGCTGCCGATGAACACGGCGCTCCGGCAGCGCGCCCCGGCCAGCGCGACCGTCGTCATGTCCGCCCTGACGAGGTGCGTGAACTCCAGCCGAGCGCCCGATAGATCCAGGTGCGCCACGTTCGCGTCGACGAGCACCGTGCGATCCAGGCTCGCGCGCGCGAGCCTCGCGCCCTGGAAGCTCGACTGCGCGAACGCCGCGATGACCAGATCCGCCTCGGAGAGGTCGGCCGACGACAGATCGGACGCCGCGACCTGCGCCGCCGCCCAGCGGGTACGGACCAGCGTGGCCCGCGCGAGGTCGCACCGGTGCATCGCCACATGGTGCAGGTTGGCGCCGGTCAGCTCCGCCCCGCTGAGGTCGCACGCGGTGAGGATCGACTCCTTGAACGAGGCCCCGGCGAGGCGCGCTCCCTTGAAGCTCACCTGCTCGAAGAGCCCGCCCGAGAGGTCGGCGCCGCTCAGGTCCTCGCCGTCGAGGCAGGCGCCCGCGATCGCCTCGCCGCCCTGGATCGCCGCGATGAGCTCAGCCCTGTCCACGCTGCCTCCGCGGCACGAACCGCACCTCCCGGACGTTTGCCTCCTCGAAGCGCGTCCGCTCGTCGCCGAGCGCCTTCGCGAGATCGGCCCGGAAGAGGTTGGCCCCGGTGAAATCGGCTCCCGTGAGCCTCGCCTTCTGGAGGACGCCCAGCATCAGATCGGCGTTCGTCAGATCGGCGTCCGACAGCTCGGCGCGGATGAACCGCGCCTCGCACGCCGCGATCCACGCCATCCTCGCGCCGCGCAGGTCGCAGTCGCTGAGATCGCTGCCGTTCATCCGCGCTTCGGTGAAATCGGCGCCGGGGAGGCTCGTCCCCCGGAGGTTCGCGCCGGTCAGCGTGGCGCCGTGGAAATCGGCGCCGTCGAAGGCGCACTCCTTGACCATGCGCAGGTTCTCCGCGACGGCGCCCCGGAACACGGCGCCTCGGCCCTCCGACGAGAAGAATGCCGTCGAGATCAGCCGGGCGCCCGAGAGATCGACGCCGCCGAGCTTGCACTCGATGAACGTGGACCGCGAGAGATCCGCGCCCGCGAGCTTCGACCCCGCGAAGTCTACCCGGAGCAGCGTGAGCAGCTGCGCCAGCGCGTCGGAGAAATCGTTGTCGCGCAACATGGCCTCGGAGAGGTCGGCGAGGGTGAGCTCCGCGCCGCGAAACGAGGCACCCGTCAGGTCCGCCCGGTAGAGCACGGCGCCGGAGAGGTCCGCGCCGGAGAGGTCCGCGCCCCGGAGCGTCGCCAGCCCCAGGTTCGCGTCCTCGAGCCTCGCGCCCCGCAGCGCGGCCCGGCGGAGGTCGGCGTGCGCGAGGACCGCCCGTTCCAGATCGGCGCCCTCCAGGTCGGCGCCCGCGAGGCTCGCGCCCTCGAGCAGCGCGCCGGTGAGGATCGCGCCGCGGAGATCGAGGCCGGAGAGGTCGGCGCCGGTCAGATCGCGCCCGGCGAGCGAGCGCCCCGCGCGGTGCGCCTCGACCACCTCGTCGCGGACGCGCTGCGCGGCCTCGCCCGCGAGCCGGCCGGCCGCGGGGCCGAGGTGCGCGGTCTGCCGGTACCCCTCCAGCACCTGCGCTTCCATCTCGGCGAGCTTCCGATCGAGGTCGGGGTCGGCGAGCGTCTCCTCGAGCGCGGCGTTCGGGGAGCCGGCGTTCGCGAGCAGCGTGGCGAGATCCTCCAGCCGCTCGCGCTCGGCCTTCGCCGAGAACCTCGGCGGGCCGGCGGCCTGCTTCATCGCGTCTGCCTGCAGCGCGTCGTAGTCCATCCCGGCCGCGGCGTAGGCCGCGCGCGCCTCGGCTTCAGCGCTCGCCCGGCGGCTCTCCGCCTCGGCCCGCTCCCGCTCTGCGCGCGCCTCGAGCTCCTCGACGAACGGCCCCAGGTCCTCGATGTCGGGGATGGCCTCCTCGACGGGCGGCTCCTCGGGCTCGTCCAGGCCGAACTGCGCCGGGTCGAGCCCGAGCTCCACGACGGTGGCGCGCGCCGCTCGGCGGTTCGCCTCCGCCCGGCGCCGCGCGCCGTCCCGGAGGTTCTTCCGGAGGAGATCGTCGCTCTCCAGCAGCCGCTCGACGTCGGACCTGTCGCGCGGCGGCCGCGCGCCCGAGCGCAGCGGCGGCAGGAGATCGCCGTCGCGCAGCGCGGCGAGGTGCCCCGCCTTGGGGTCGAGCCGCTGCCGCAGCACCTCGCGGTAGTGCTCCACCGTCCTGGGCTCGCCGAGCGCCTCCGCGCCGATCACGATCTGCAGCACGTCGGCCGCGTCGTCCTCGTCGATGAGCGCGAGCCCGCGGAACAGGAGCACCCCGCGCTCGGCGTGCGGGAAGAGGTGCACGGTCTCGAGGTGCGTCGCGATCTCGCTGAACGTCTCCGCCTCTCCGCTCTTGCGGTTGATGAACGCCCGCGCCGCGATCCCCGGCAGCGCCGCCTCGAGCACCGGCCTCTCCGGGTGCATGTTCTCCAGCACCATCGGCTCGTCCCCCCGGAAGAACCCCTGGATCTGCTGGTCCTCCGGCGCGGCGTTGAACACGCCGAGATCGGTGTCCTCGGCGAAGCCGGGGAACCGCTCCTTGAGCCACTTCTGGTCGTACGTGCCGATCTTGGCGAAGCGCTGCGGCCACGTGAGATCGATCGGGCCGAGGCCCGCGGGCGCGGGGCGATCGCTCGGCGAGGTGATCAGATGCCTCGGCAGCTCGATGTTCGGGAGCGGGTGGATCTCTCCCGCCTCGGTCTCGATCCGCTGGAGACCCTTGCCGACGGGGTTGGGCGCGAACCCCGGGCCGCCGAAGGCGCGCTCCCAGACGATCGGCATCTCGGTGAACGGCTCCGGCTCGGTGGGCACGCCGCGCCGAAAGGTCCGGTCGCCGATGATGTAGAGCGTCTTGTCCACCGCGCCGAGCCGCGCCCTCACCGCGCAGGCCTGCGCTGGGCGCTCTCGCGGGTAAGCCCGCCCGGAGATCAAGAGCTCTCCTCTCGGCTTGGGCATGCCCATGTCGAGCACGGCGTCCTTGCCGAGCTCGGCCGCGGCGAACTTCCAGAGATCGATCTCGGACAAAAGGGCCGATTCGGGGCCGAACGAGAAGAAGGCCAGGATGGTGACCGACAGGTAGCAGTCGCTTCCATCCTCGAAGACCCTGTGGAGGAGGCCGAGCTTCTGGGGCTTGATCGTCTTCATGGGGAGAGTGGCGCGCCGCGGGAGGGCGGGCCCACGGCCCCGCGCCGAGGGGTGCGAGGCCGTGGAGCCGGGTCGCCGCGGCCTGCGCCGCGGCGGCACTGTCTCCGAGCCGCTCGCGTCCGTCAATGCAGCGGCCGGAATCCCGCCACGCATGTCCGGCGCGCGCCGCTACGCCTGCGCCATCGCCGCGGCGAAGCGCAGGAGCCCCTCGCCCCAGCCGCCGAGGATGTACGTGCGATCGTAGAACTCGGGCACCAGCGTGTCCTGGTAGCCGGCGACCTGCACCAGGAACACGCGCACGTCGCGGTGCACGGCCGCGCGGTACGCCGCGACGAGCTTCGCCACGTCGATGTAGTGCCCGTTCCAGGCGAAGTCCGCGTAGTCCTTCGGGCGCGACCCGTAGAGGCCGCCGTGGCCGGCCTGCATGTCGCTCAGCACGAACACCGCGTCCCAGCGCTGCCGCTCGCGGATCGCGCGATCCCAGAACAGCCACACGCCGTTCTCGGTCGCCATGCCGATCGTGCGGGCGATCTGCTCCGCGCGGTCGAGCTGCGAGAACACGCTCTCCTGCTTGCGCACCGCGAAGGTCTCGAGCCGGTCGCCGAACACGCCGAGGTGCCCGTCGTCCGCGCGCATCCCGGCCACGACCCCCGTGAGGTTCGCGATCGTGGAGACGCGCATGGTGCCGAGGCTGCTCGTGGTCGTGCCCTGCGCGGATCCGCTGTTGTCGCAGAGCACCATCACCCGGCCGGGGAAGCGCGGCACCTCGCCGAGCGCGCGGTGCAGGCACTGCTCCACCGCGTCCAGCACGGCGCCCGGCGCGCAGCCCTTCACCGCTCGGTAGGCGCTGTAGTACCGGAAGGGCAGCTGCTTGCCCTCCGCGGCCGTCGCCACGAGCTTCGGCAGGAACGCCTCGGCCGGCACGCCCGCCTCGATGAGGTTGCGCAGGTTGCGCAAGAGGGCCATGTGGCCCATGGCCGGCAGCGCCTTGCGCCACGCGCACCGGTTCGAGCCGCGGGCCGAGACGATCGCCTCCCAGGTGCGGCCGGTCGCGCGGAGCGCGCCCTTCGCGAGGCGGTCGACGCTCGGGCTCTTCGGGTGCACGAGGTTCACGACGTCCACGGTCTTGCTCCCCTTGCCCTCGAGCCGGTACTTCGCGAGGGCGTGATCGTCGAAGCGCTCGATGGCGTCGCGCAGCGCGCGCTTCAGCGCGTTCGGCACCGGCTTGCCGAAGCGGTAGAGCTGGTACGCGAGGGCGACCGCCGGCTCGTCCGCGCGCTTCAGGATGCGCGGCGCGAAGCGGCGCACGAGGCCGGTCCCGCGCGCCGCGGCGGCGTTCGCCGCCCGCACCAGGATGACCTGCGGCGTCGTGCGGAGGTGCTCCTCCTCGCGCAGCCGCGCCGCCTCGGCGAGCGTCGCCTCCGGGTCGGACGCGAGCGCCTCGTCGATGGCCTTCTCGATCAGCGCCGCCGGCGAGAGCGCGCGCCACTCGGCCGGATCCACGGCGCCGAGCGTCTCGCGCAGGCGCTTCACGTCCGCGTCGGAGAGGCGCGCGCGGTCGGCGGCCTTCTTCTTGGCCTTCGCCGGGCGCGGGTCCGCCGGATCGCGGTGGTAGTACATGGGCTCGCCGAAGAAGCACGAGGAGGCCGCGAGGCGGAGGCGCTTCAGCGGATCGGCGATGTCGTAGGAGCGCCCGCCCATCCAGTTCAGGTGCGAGGCGCCGTCGCGCTGAGCCTTACGCTTGAGATGCTGAAAGAACGCCATGATGACACCTCCTCCCTCGGCGCACGCGCGACGAGGGGTCGAGAGAGCGGGCGCAGCGCGGAGGACGGTGGTCACGGGGGTTGTCGTGTCGAAACGAAGGAGCCGTGACGCTCACTGCCGCGCTGCGCCCTTGTGCCAGAGGCGGGATTCGAACCCGCGACCTCGTCCTTAGGAGGGAAGTAACCCCGGAGCTCACTGCCGGCGCTCATCGCGCCGGAGAACACCGTCCGGAGTTGTTATCGCGCTCTACCGCTGAGCTACTCTGGCGTGGACGCTGAAGGGTTATTGCAGGGAGGATGCCAGGCGGCCTCGGGCGGGGTTTTCCGGGGGGGAGCCGCGTGGAGCGAGCGCGGGGCTCGGTGGTGGCCTATCCTGGAGGATAAAACCGTAGACCTTGGGATAGATGGGGGAGCCCGCCGCGGCGGGCGCGGGGGCGCGCCGCGGCCGGCGGAGCTCCCGCCGCCCGGCCGGCGGTGAGCGATGGGGGCTGTGGGGCGGGCGCGCCGGGGCGCACGGCCGGGGATGGGGCCGGCGCGGCACCGGCCGGATGGCCGGAAGGGGGCCGGGGGATGGCGACCGTGGCGGGCGCTCGTGACGAGCGCGCGCGGAGGTCGCGACCAATCGCACCGCATGATTTCGACGGAACGGATAGGTCGCGACCTATCGCTCAGCGTAATTTTGAAGGAAAGGACAGGTCGCGACCTATCGCGCAGCATGATTTCAACGGAACGGACAGGTCGCGATGTGGGCGGGGCCTGCGAAACGAGGGGGTGGATTGGTTGCGGCCTCCGCAGGGGCTCCGAGACGAGGGGGTGAGGTCGGGGTCGTCGTGGTCGAGCCTGCGGAGGGGCGCCGCCGAGCCGCGTTGCGCGCTGCCGCTTCGTGTACAGTTCACGCAACGCGCCCGAGCGCGCCGTCGACCCAGGACAGGATGAGCACCGCGACCGTCGAGTTTGCCGGCATCGAGCTCCTCAGCCCGTGCCCCCACTGCAGCGCGCCGATGGCGGTCAACACGCTGACCGACCGGTGCCGCTGCTCGAGCTGCCTCATGGAGTCGGCGCTGCCGCCGTCGGCCTGGGACGAGGCGCTGCGCGGCGTTGAGAAGGACGTGGTGCAGTTCGCGCCCGGGTACCTGCGGCACGGTCCGGAGTGGGGCGAGGGGGGGCCGCCGCCGGGGCCGCACGTGGCGTGGCAGCGCGGCCACGACGCGCCGCCGTGCCCGCGCTGCCAGCGGCCGATGCGCCTCGTGCCGCAGGGGGGCTGCGTCTGCGCCGCGTGCGGCGCGGGGCGCGCGATCCTGCCGAAGCCGCCGTGGCTGCCGCCGGGCAGCCCGGTGCTCGGGTTCGTGAGCGACGAGCCCGCCGTTGCCGAGGAGCGGCCGCGGGAGCCTGTGCAGGTCGCGTGCACCCAGTGCGGCGGGCCGCTCGTCGCGGACGGGTCGAGCCGGATCGTGCCGTGCGGCTACTGCTCGGCGCGGGTGGCGCTGCCCGACGCGGTCTGGGCTGCGCTGCACCCGCCGCGCGTCAAGAGGCGATGGTGGCTCGTCGTGCACGCGGCGGACGACCCGCGGCGGGGGCCGGCCAATATCCTACGATTCCAGATGCCTGCCGTCACCATAGGTGGCATCCTAGGAATCCTGGGTGGTTTTTTTTATCCTCTTCGCCCCAGTCTGGTTCGAGCACGGCGACACGGCGATGTTTGTAGGTTTTGGCGTTCCTGCTGCTGTGTTCTTATGTTTGTGGCTATGGACGAGAATGCGCTACTGGCGCATATGCCGTCCTGAGAACGAAGTCGTCGGTCGCTTGTCTGCGCACTGGAGTTCGGGGTTCCGCACGGAAGTGCTGATTACGTCGCCCAATCGGCCCGCCGACGTGCTCGCGCGCGCAGATCTTTGGGCTCTCGACAGGAGGCGGTTTGATGAGCTTGGCGGCGAGGGGGGCAGGGTGCGTGCCTGGATGGTTCCTGGAAAGCCTGGGCTAACTTACGTCGACCCCATTCCCTCCTTGCTCGAATGATATGCTTCCAGAGAGGGCGTGGCGATGCTCACGCGATGGAAAAGATGCCGGCAATCATTGTCTTCACTCCGGCGATGTCCGAAACCTCTCCGAGTTTCTTGAGGTTGTAAGCATTGTTCTGGAGCTTGAAGCCGGCAAGGTCGACTTTCATGACGGTAACGTCGAGCTTTTGCACGCCGAAGTTGTGGCTGGTGCCGAAGAACTTGTGCTCTACGGTAACGCCCTTCGTGTCGGATGTGAGGAATGCTGCCTTGTGCGCGGTGGTGTCCTTCCACGACGCGCGCAACGTCTCCCACGCGCCCGTGACCTCCTTGTGGCTCCCCGCGTTGGTCACCTTGAACTCCGGCGCGTCGATCACGAAGCTCGGCGCCTTGATGGTGCCGCCCCCGCCGAGCGTCCACTTGAGCCCCTTCGCCTCCCAGTCGAGCGCGCCGACCCGCCACTCCACGCCCCCGCCCTCCAGCTTCATCGTCCCGAACTTGTCCTTGTGCAGCCCCTCGACCGTCGTCTCGAGGCTCTCGAAATCCTCGTCCACGGCGCCGGCCTTCGTGTGCTTCCTGCCCGCCATCTCGGTGTCCTGGCTGGCGTAGCGCTCGACCACGGCCTTCGCGGTCGTCTCCTGCTTCCCGCCGATGGTCGTCTTCAGGGAGGTGTCGTAGTCCTCCTCGACCGCGCCCTCGACGTGGTCGCCCCGCTTGCCCCCGACGTGGACCTTCTGGTCGCCGCCCACGTCCACCGCCTGCTGCGCGCCGACCGTGACGACGTTGTCGCGGTGGGCGTGGAGCTCGAGCAGCTCCTCGCCCTTCTTGTCCTCCATCATGATCTGGTTGAACCCCTCGCCCCCGGGCGACGTCTTGCTCTTCCAGATCGAGCGCGTCTTCTCCGCCGGCAGCTTCAGCGGCGAGGCGCTCCACGCGTTGTGCAGGCGGCCGACGACGACGGGCTCGTCCGGGTCGCCGTCGAGGTACGCGATGATGACCTCCTCGTTCACGCGCGGCAGCATCACCATGCCGTAGTCGAGCCCCGCCCAGCCCTGCGAGACGCGGACGAAGCGGGTCGGGTTGCCCTCGTGCAGATCGCGGCGATCCCACCGGAACTCGACCTTGACGCGGCCGTGCTCGTCGACGTCGATCTCGTCCACGCCGGCCTTGCTTCCGACCACGAACGCGGTCTGCGTGCCGAAGATGCGCGGCTTGGGCCGGCGCGCAGGGCGCCACGGGTCGCCCGCGGGCACGCAGACGAGCGCGTGCCGCCGCACCGGGTGCCCGTCGGCCCCCTCCGTCACCGTGCAGCGCGACCGGATCACGAGCAGCTGGCCGTTGACGTCGGCGCGCGGGTGCTCCTCGACCGTGAAGCGGCCGCCGGCGCCGAGCGCGAAGCTCGTGTGGCACTCTAGGACGCGCCGCTCCGACCGGGCCTCTTCCAGAGCCCGCCGGGCGAGCGCCTCGCCGTGCTTCTCGGTGGCAGCGGTGAACCTGTTCGTCGCGAACTCGTACCGCTCGAGCGTCGCCTCGCGGACGAAGGCCCTCTGCGACGCCTCGGCCCGCTGCTCGAGGACGTACTCCGGCTTCTTGAAGTCGTAATCGCGCACCGTGACCATCGACGTCTCGATCGACGAGGTGATCGCGATGAACGAGACCGTCGGGCCCGCCGCGCTCATGCCGGCGCCCGCCGGCGGCACGAACGGCACGCGGGGCGCGCCGCCGTCGGTGAAGGCCGTGTCCTCGGTGAGCACCCAGTCGCTGCTCCCGGACCCGTGATCGAAATACGAGATGAGGCCCTCTTCCGCGAGGGCGCGGAACATGAAGTCGAAGTCGGTCTCCCCGTACTGGACGCGGTACTCGCGCGCCGGCCGGTCCGGCGAGGCGATGAGCGATCGCGGTGCCGGGATCCGGCCGCCGTATGCCCCCGCCACGGCCTTGCAGACGTCGTCCGCCGTGAGGTCCTGGAAGATGCGGTGGTCCGCGCCCCGCGTGGCGAGCCACAGCGGCGGCACGACGGCGAGCTCGTAGCGCGACACGCCGGTGGGCTCCGCCGAGAGCTGCCGCACCCGCCGCACGATGCCGTGAACCTCCTTGAGGAGGGGCTCGCCGTCGAGCTCGACGGCGATCTCCTCGCCCACCACGCTGGAGAGATCGACCTCCGGATCGGTGCTCACCACGTCGAGGGTCAGCTCGAAGAGCTCGTTGAGCGCGTCCCTGTAGTCGAGCTGGTGGACCTCGAAGCCGGTGACTCCGGAGCGGGGGAACGTCAGGCGCACGTCGATGGCCATGATCGGGTCTCCTCGGGGGCGCGCCGCCGGGCGCGGCGGTCATTTCGGCTCGTTCGGGCTCTTCCCGGCGGGAGAAGAGCGGGACCGGTGCTGCCAGTAAAGCTCTTGCCAGCGCTGGTAGGCCGCCTGGTCGCGCGCCAGGCGATCGCGCCAGAAGCCGTCCACCGCGAGGCGCGCCTCGGGCTCCCGGAGCCCGTACTGCGCGAAGAGGGCCTCCGCGCTGGCGGGGGCGACGGCGAGGTCGGCGCAGAGGGCGGCGTACTGCTCGAGGGACAGCGCGCGCGCCGCGCCGGCTGCGCCCGCGGGCGCAGCCGGCGCGGCGCGCGCGCTGGACGAGAACGGCAACGCCGCGCCCGCGGGCGCTCCGGACGTCGGCTGCGTTCCGGTCAAGCTGGTGAAGTGGCGCATGCCCCTGGGCACCTCGGCCGCGGCTGCGCCGAGGCGCGCGGGCTCCGGCGGCGCAGGGAGGCCGAACGGCAGCACGGGCGCGGAGGACGCGGCGTCGGAGGTGGGCTGCGTCGCCCGGAGATCGGTGAACTTGCGCATGCCCGGCGGGACCAGCGACGCCGGGTCGGCCGGCGCCGGCGGCGCGCGGGTCGGCTCGGCGGCGGTCGGCGCTGCGCGCAGGAAGCTGGGCACCGCCGGCGCGCGGCGCTGGGCAGCGTCGCCGGTCGGTCTGGGCGCGGGGGGCTCGCTCGGCCCGGCCGGCGGAGCCGTCTCCGGGCGAGCCGCGGCGGCTCCCTCCACGCGTGCGCCCGCCGGCTCCGGGGGCAGCGCGCTAGATCGGGGGCGAGACGCGTTGGGCGATGGGATCATCAGCAGGCTCTTGAGTTGTTTCGTGATCATCGCTGTCCCGCCGCTCCGATGCTCCCCAGGCCGGCTTGCCGTCGTGGAGGTCCACGACAGGTACCACGGTGCCGGCGTCGTCGCGGACCACGAAATCCCCTCCCGCCGCTCGCGCGGCTCGGGTAGAGAGCTCTGGCTGGGCCCGCCCGTTGCGCCGTGGAGCTGCCCCCATGTCCGATTCCTACATCTATCAGCGCGATATCGAGGAATACGGCCGCTTCACCGCGTCGCAGATCCGGAAGCTCGTCGTGCCGGTCGACGCGGGCTTCCAGCAGGCGCTGCGCGCCGTCGCGGCGCGGCTCGACGCCGCGACCGCGGCCTCGCGCAAGGCGATGCTGGAGGCGATCGCGGCTGCGGCGGCGGCCCCGGCGTCCAGCGCCGCGAGGAGACGCCAGGCCGACGCGGTCGCGCGGGGCCGCGACCTGCTGCGCCGCCTCGTCGAGCGCGCCGCGTCTCGGCCCGGCGGGGTCGCGCTCGCCCGCGACCTCCTTCAGGGCCAGAGCCTCGCCACGGTGCTCCGCGCCCGCCCCGCGAAGCTCGCCGAGGCGCTGGCGCACGCGGCGGAGGTGCTCGAGCAGCGCAAGCGTCCGCTGCCCGAGGGCGAGGCGTGGGGGGCCGAGCTGGAGCGCGCCCGGGGTGCCCTCGATCCGTTCCTCCGGAGCGTGCGCAAGACCCGGCTCGCCCGCCGCACGATGACCCCCGAGGTGAAGGCCGCGCGCGCCGAGTGGCTCACCGTCTACGGTGCGGCGAAGCTCCTCGTGGAGTGCGTGCTCCGGCTCCACGGCAAGGTGGCCCTGATGCCGCAGATCTTCGACGATCTCGCCGGCGCGGGCCGCGCCCCCGGCGAGCCGGTGAGCCCGGCGCAGCGTCCGGCCACCCGCGCCGCGTGAAGCCTCCTGTCCTCTCCGGCGCCTGACCGCGTCCGACGCGCAGGCCTCACGCCGTGGGGCCGAGGCGAGCGCGCTCGCCGCGCGGCGCGGGGAGCACCGATGTCGAGCCGTCGGGAATACGGGCCTACCGCGCCCCGAGGTGCGCCCGGAAGAACCGCACCAGGTGCCCGTACTGGAGCACCTGGTTGTCGCGCTTCTGCACCCCGTGCCCCTCGTCGGCGAACAGGATGAGCTCCGACGGGATCTCCTTCGCCTCCAGCGCCTGCTGGATCTGCACCGACTCGCCCGCGGGCACGCGCGGATCGGTCACCCCCTGCATGATCAGCAGAGGCGCCTTCACCCGATCGAGGTACGTGATCGGCGACAGCTTGAGCAGCGCCTCCCGGTCCTTCTCGGGATCACCGTACTCGGAGATCCGGAGGATGCGCCGGTAAGGCGCGGTGTTCTGGAGGAACGTCACCAGGTTGCTCATGCCGACGACGGCCGCGCCCGCGTCGTAGGCGCCGGCGAACATCGTCATGCCGATCAGCGCGGCGTAGCCGCCGTAGCTGCCGCCGAAGACGCCGACCCTCGGCGGCCGGCCCTCGTGACCGAAGCTCGCCCTGACGAACTTCGCGGCGTCCTCGATGTCCGTGACCACGTCGAGCCGCTTCGCGCCGTCGTCCGCGTGCAGCCACGTCTTGCCGTATCCGTCGCTCCCCCGGACGTTCGGCTCGACGAACACGAACCCCGCGTCCACGAAGATCTGCGCCCGCGCGTTGAACCCCGCCCTGGTCTGGCTCTCCGGACCGCCATGGAAATGGACGATCACCGGACACGGCCGCTCGCACTGGGCAGGGCGCCGCACGAACATCGGGATCTGCGCGCCGTCGCGCGCCGGATAGGACTCCAGCGTGACCGCCGCGAACGCGTCCGGCGGCATCTCGGGCGTGCTCGGGGTGTGCCACTGCGTCAGCTTGCCCGTCGTCCAGTCGAGGACATAGCTCGCCGCCGGCGCCCTCGAGGTCTCCAGGAGCAGCGTCGTGAACCGGCCGTCCGGCGTCGTCGCGACCGGCACCACGTGATCCGCCGCCGGCAGCGCGGGCAGCTTGACCTCGCGGTACGACCTCGCGTCGAGCGCGCGGAGCCGCGTGTAGCCCCGCTCGTTCACCGTGTAGAGCACCCGCCTCCGCGCCCGATCGATGGAGAAGGCGCTGACGTCGAACGGGATCTCCGGCGTGATCGGCGTGAGCTTCCCCGCCTTCCAGCTGTAGAGCCGGCGGTGCTCCCCGAGGCGCGGCGTGAGGACGAGGACCTCGCCGGGCGCCGCGCCGTACAGGGCCCTGTAGTCCTCGCGCTCGCCCTGCCCGAAGAGGGGAGTCAGCGTCCCGGCCGCGGGATCGGCCTTCGCGGCGCCCGGCGCGCCCGGCGCCCACTCGTAGAGCTCGCTCATGTTGGAGCCGACGTCCTTGGCGAGCAGCAGGCGGCCGCCGGCCGCGGCGTCCACGGCGCGCCAGATGCCCTCGCGATCGAACACGAGCTCGCGCTGCTTCGACGCGATGTCATACCGGTAGATGGCATACGCGTCCTTCTTGATGTCGTTGGCCCGGTAATAGATGGTTCGCCCGTCGTCGGAGACGAGCTGCAGCTGCGTCTGCACGCCGGGCTCGTGCTGGATGGCGAGGAGCGGCCCGCCCTTCGCGTCCTGGAGATAGAGCCCGGGGTTCTCCTCGCCCTTGCGATCGCGCGAGAGGACGAGGTGCGCGCCGCCCGGCGTGACGTCCACCACCACCGTCGGATCCTCGCCGCCCGTCAGCTGCAGCGGGAAGCGCTGCGGCCCGTCGAGCCGGAAGGCCTGCCTCGTCCCCGTGATCGTCCAGGTGAAGTAGAGCGCCTTGCCGTCCGGCCCGAGGACGCCGCCCCCGGGCGCGCGCACGTCGAGCAGCGCCTGGATCCGGCGCGACACGTCGTCCGGGAGCGGAGGCGGGGCGTAACGCGCCAGGATCTCGGGAGCGACGCTCGCCGCGCCGTGCCCCTCGTACCCCGGCCGCTCCGGCGCGGGCGCAGGCCGCGCCGCCTCGGCGGGGGCCGACGGCGAAGGCGCGGGCGCTGCGGGCCGGGGCGCGGCCGGCGCAGGGGCCGTCGGGGCGGGCGCGCACGCGGCGGAGAGGGCCAACAAGCCGAGCAAGGGGCGCAGCGCGCCGTCGTGGCGCGGGCGCCGCGTCGAGCGGGACGACATGCGGCGCATTTCGCCGGAGCGGCCGCGCCCCGGCAAGGTCAAAGGCCGCGGCGCGACCGGCCCGGATCGCCGGCGCGGCGGCGCCCCGGCGACGCCCGAGGCCGCGGCGGCGACCGGGGCTGCTCCGTCGGGCTCGCGGGGCGGCTCAGTCGGGCTCGCCGGGGAGCTTCAGGCGGCCGAGGGCCGCTTCCGCCGCCGCGAGCTCCGCCGCGATATTCCGCAGCAGCTCGGCCTCCTCCCCCTGGAGCGAGATGTTCGGGACGAGCGCGTTCAAGGCCCGGCGGTTGTACGCGAGCCCGAGCGGCGAGCCCTTCTCCAGGTTCATCGCCATGGACTCGGCCAGGAGCGAGAGCGCCTCGCGGTGCAGCCCCTTCGCCGAGAGCACCTCCGCGAGCGCGGCCGTCGAGCGGGCCAGCCCGATGAGATCGCCGAGCGCCTCCTCGGCCTCGATCGCCGCGGTGAGGCGCTGCGTCGCGCGATCGAGGCGGCCCTTGCGGAGCTCCAGCCGGCCGATCGTCTCCCACACCCGGGCGAGCTCCCGGGTGTCGCCGAGCTGCTTGTAGGTGCGCTCGGCGGCGAGCGCGTGATCGATGCCCATCGACAGGGCGTCGGACTCGCGCCCGGGCCGGGCGGGGACGTGGAGCGGGATCCGCGCGAAGAGGTGATCCGTCTCGGCCAGCTCGACGCGCGCCAGCGGATCGACCCGGGCCCGCTCCTCGAAGACCCGGCGCGACTCGGTGAGGAGGTGCGTCGCCCGGACGGGATCGCCCATGCGCACGTAGACCGCCGCCTGATCGTTGAGCAGCCGGGCCGAGCCGAGCGCGTCCCCGGCGTCGAGCAGCAGGCGGCTCGCCGTCGTGAGCTCCTCCAGCGCGCGCTCCAGCGAGCGCAGGTCGCCGACGTCGTAGCAGACGCTCGCGATGAGCGCGGCGACCTCGGCGTGCAGCTCCGGCGGGTCGCCCTGCGTGAGGAGCGCCCGCGCGGCGTCGAGCACCTCGAGCGCGCCCGCGAGCGTGAACGCCGGATCCGGGACGGCCGCCTGCCATTGCACCCGGGCGATGCCCGCGAGCGCGCCGATGCGGAGCCGCCGGCGCGCGGGGGTGGACGGCAGGCCGTCGAGCAGCGCGAGCGCCTTCTGCCCGTAGCTCAGCGCCTGGGGGTACGCGCCCATGGCGGCCGCCTCCGCCGCGGCCGCGCGGTAACGCCGCGCCGCCTCCTCGAGCTCGCCGGCCTCGGTCAGGTGGGCTGCCGCGCGCGCGTCGTGGGGCCGGCGTCCGGCGCCGGGCGCGGCGCTCGGCGCCTCGGCGGGGTCGGGCTCCGGCGGGGCCGGGTGCATGGACACGCCGAGCGGCGCCGCGCCGCGCAGCGATTCGGCCGCCGCGCGCGCCGGGTCGACGCGCGCTCCGCCGGCGGCGTCGGCCGCCGGAGGCCGGAAGGACGGGCGGGATCCGCCGGGAGACGACCGCTCGGACAGCGCGGCGGGGACGCGCAGCGCGGCCCCGCGGAGCGAGCGGCTCGGCTCGTCCGCCGGGGCGCCGGCGCCGCCGGGCGCGAGATCGCGGGGCACCCGCACCGGGCCCGGGATGGGCGCGTCCAGCGAGTCGGGCGGGGCGTCGAACCGGACGGACTCGGGCGGCTCGGAGAGGCGGCGGCTCTCCGGGTTGCGGTGGAACAGCTCGGCGTAGGGCCACGGCGGGTTGCCCGGCCCGGCGGGCGCGATCGGCGTGGACCGGTCCTGGCCGACGCGCGGCGGCGCGCGGCGCGCGCTGTTCATGGGCGGGCCGCCGGCATAAGCCGCGGCCGGCGGCGGCCGCAGCGTCTCCGCCGCGCGAGGTACTCCGCCGCGCGCCGCCAGGAGCGCGGCGTCGGCGCCCTTGTCCCGCTCGTCGGCGGCCGCCGCGCCGCTGCCCTCGTGGCCGTGCAGCGCGGCGGCGGCGGGCGCCCCCGGCGAGGCGGCCGTCGGCGGGGGCATCGCGGCGCTCGTGCGCGGCGTCGCGACGGCGGGGATCGACGTGGACGACGGGGTGGCCGCGATCGGCCCCGCCGCGCCGGGCCTCGCCAGCCCGGCGGCCCGCGCGGCCGCCTCGTCGCCGCGCGGCGCGCTCAGGCCAGTGCCGCTGGCGAGGTGCCGCTCGACGGCCGGCGCCAGGGCGGCCGCGTGCTGGGTCGGCGGCGCCGCGGCGTGCGCCGGCGGCGCGGCGCTGGGCGCGGGCGGCGCGGGAGGCGCCGCGGTGAGGCTCTTCGCGGGGTCGGGCGCGGAGGCGCTCGCCGCGGCGCGCGGCTCGTGCGCGGCGGGGGCGTCCGGCGCGACCGGCTCCTCGCTGAGGAGCGTCGCGAGCCGCCGGTGCCACAGCCGCGCGAGCGACGGGAGGATCGACCCGCGGAGCGCCTCGACGGTCGCCGGCGGGAGATGGAACCGCCCCTCGCCGCGGTCCTCGACCGGAACGCCCGCGTCGGCGGCGCGCTGCAGCGCCTCGAGCACGTCGACCGCGTCCACGCGGAGGAGCGCGGCGACGAGCTCGCTCTCGAACCCCGAGCCGACGATCGCGCCGGCCCGGAGCACCCGGAGCACCTCGCCGGGCAGCTCGCGCAGCGCGATCTGCGCGGGCGGCGGGGGCGCGCTCACGCTCGTCAGCGTGGTCGTCGCCTCCGGCGGCCGGAGGATCGCGTCGGCGCCGAGGGCGGCGCGCACCGCGTTGAGCAGCTCGCCGGCGGGGCCGGCGGGCGCGTGCAGGCGGAAGGACAGGACGAGCGCGACCCGGAGCGCCTCGGGGCGGGCCACCACCCGCCGCAGCACGTCGAGCGAGGCGTGATCGGCGAGCTCCACCGCGTCGAAGACGATGGCCCACCGGCGATCGGTCTGCTGCGCGAGGCGGTTCGCGGTCTCGATGAACTCGACGTCGACCATCCGCTCGTGCACGTCGCCGAGGAGCCGGCGCCGGAGCCCCGAGACGACGCGGCTCCGCGCCTGATCGAGCAGCGGGGGCGCCCCGCCGACGAGCCGCTCGACCTTGGTCCGCACCTCGTGCAGCGGCCCCAGCGTCACCTCCGGCACGTCGCAGCGCACGCGCAGGACGCGCAGCCCGAGGTGGGGCGGAGGCTCGCCGGGGACGATGTCGAGCAAGGCCGTGTGCCTGCCCTCAGAGACGCGCTGCCAAAGCTGTTCCACGGTCCGCTCCTTCCGTAGGGCTCGCGGTCAACTCTCCCCCGTGCGCGCGGCGACCTAGTAGCCCCAGAGGAACTCCGCGCGGGCGAACGCCGTGAAGTAGCTCCCCGGACCGTCGCCCGCGCCGGGGAGGAGCAGCGTGTACTTGCCGGCGAAGCCCGCGGCGAACTGGCGGTTGAAGGCGTAGTCGATGCCGAACGGGACCGAGACCCCGAACTGCCCACGGTGGCAGCTCGGCTGGCCATACGAGCCGCACGGCGCGAGGCGCACGCTGTCGTACGCGCCGGTCATGACGCCGATGTACGGCACCCACTGCAGGATATCGATGACGTAGGTGGCGCCGGCCGAGGCGCCGAGGAACATGAGATCGCCCCCCGGGTGCGACGCGGTGTCGAGCTCGACGATCGCGTTGAACGCGTCCGTGAGCCCGTAGGCGACGTGCAGGCCGCCGCCGAGCCCCGGGTACGTCCCGCCGTCGGCGAGGAGCGCGTACCCGATGCTGGCGCCGGCGTGCCATTGCCGTTCGAAGGCGTCGGCCCGCGAGGGGGTGAGGAGCGCGGCGAGCGCGAGCGCGGCGGCGGCGGTCAGCGGGGCGGCAGGGGAGCGTCTCATGGTCGGTGGCGGCGAGCAGCCCAGGGCGCCCCCGCGCCGAACCAGGGAGCGAGGGCGACGACGGCGCGCGCCGGGCGCTCGAGGGGCGCGCGCGGCGCGAGGCTAGCACGCGCGCCGCGGGACATGCTCAGCGGAGCTGCTCGCGGCGTGGGGAGGCGCGGGACGCGCCCACGTCCTCCTCCTCGAGCTCGTCGGCGTAGATCCGCGCCGCAGGGTCGGCCGCGCCGTGGCCCGGATCGATGCGGAGCGAGGGCTGGGGGAAGCGGACGCCGGTCGCCCCGGCGACGCCGGGGAAGGTGTAGAGGATCTCGCCGCGCTCGCCGATCTCGACGCCTACGTCGTCGGGGCGCTCCTTGGCGAGCTCGGTGAGCAGGGCGTCGGCCTCCGGGGCCGGCAGGTCGAGCGCGACGCCGACCTCCTGCGCGGTGAGCGGGCGGCGGCGGTGCGACGCGAGGGAGAAGATCGCCTGGACCTGCGCGTCGCGGGAGGCCTTCACCCCGGATCGGGAGAGCTTCCGCCCGCTGATGAGGAGGAGCAGGCCGAGCGTCAGGGCGACGAACCCGATCGGCAGGCCGATCGCGAGGCCGGCGATCGAGCCCGGGAACAGCGCGGCAGCGCCCAGCCCGAGCAGCAGCGCCAGCGCGGTGCCCCCGATGAGGACCAGCCAGCCGAGCGCGCCCGCGACGGCCCCGCCGACCCTGGACGGCTTCCCCGCCAGGCTGACCGACTTGCCCGCGAAGGGCAGGCGCTCCCGGCCGCACGCGGTGCAGTACGCCGCGAGCCCGCGGTGGATGACCGGCGCGTTCTTTCCGCAATGAGGACACATGACGACTCTCTCCGCGAGCAGCTCTCTTCGCGAGCCAGGCTGTAGCGTAGGAACCGAGCACCCCCACCGCCAGATGTACGATGATGTGCTCTCCAGGTTTTTCGGGGGCACGCCGCGGAACGCCGGCGCGATGGGGTCCGTCCCGGTGCGATGTGCACGGCGCGCGCGGGCGCGCGGGCCTCAGAGGCGCGCGCGGGCCTCAGAGGCCGAGGTAGCGCGCGATCTCGGCGCGGGCCGGGTCGGAGGCCACGGCGCGCAGGGCCTCGTACCGGCGTTGCCACGCGGCCGCGCTGCCGTCGTCTCCGCGCCACCGCGCCGCCTCGGCCCGGGCGAAGGCGACGTGTCGGAGCGAGAAGCGGGGGGCGTCGAGCGCGAGGAAGGCGTCGAGCCACACCTCGGCGTCCCCCTCGCCCTCGACGAGCAGCTGCGCCGCGAGCGCGGCGTACGGGACGAGCGCGGGCGGCGCGTCGCCCCGGCGGCGGAGGGCGGCGTAGCGGAGCGCGCGGCGCGTGGCCGGCGGCGCGCCGCGCGCGGCGCTCCAGGCGGCGAGCGCGCGCGCGAACGCCGGCTGGTCGCCGCGCGCCCAGGGCGCGTCGAGGCGCGCGAAGCCGACCCAGGGCCACGCGGCCGAGAGGTCCGCCGGCAGCAGCGCGGGCGGGCCGCCCTGCCGGAGCGGCGAGCCGCCATGGGGGGCGGCGAGGGCGAGCCGGGTCCACCGCGCGCGCGCCTCGAGCAGCGCGAGCCCGGCGAGCCCCGGCGGCGCGTCGTCGGCGTTCGCGGCGCGCGCGGCCGCGGCCTCCTCGTCGGCGAGCACCGCCGCGCGCGCGGCGTCGAGCCGGCGCCCCAGCGAGGCGAGGAGCTCGGCGCGCTGCAGGTGCACGGCTGCGCGGAGGGCCGGCGACGCCGCGGCGAGATCGGCGCGCTCGAGGAGGTCGAGCGCGCGCGCGCGATCGCCGGCGAGGGTCCACGCGCTCGATCGCGCGAGCGCGCGGGCCGCCTCCGGCGCGAGCGCGCCGACGCGGTCCAGGGCGTCGATCGCGCGGGGCGCGTCGCCCTCGAGGGCGAGCTCGCGCGCGGCCGCCAACGCGAGGGCGCCCGCGGCGGCCCGCAGGGCGTCGCCGTCGGGCGGCGAGAGCTCGGGGGCGGCGGCCAGCTCGGCGGCGCGCGCCGCGGCGCGCGCGCGCAGCGAGCCGGCGACCACGGGCCTCGCGAGCCCGCGCTCCGGCAGCCAGTCGAGCGCGCGCAGCGAGCCCGCGCTCCGCGAGAGCGCCGCGCCGGCCGCCGGGCGCGCCGGGGCAGCGCCGGCTCCGGCGCCCACGACCGCGAGGGCGTCCGCGCCGGCCGCCTCGGTCGCGTCGCCCTCCGGCCACGCGAGCGCGGCGGCCTCGACGGCGTCGAGCGCGCCGTCCTCCGCCAGCGCCACGGCGAGCAGATCGCCGCGGGCGTCCGGATCGAGCGCGTCGGCGGAGGCGAGCAGGTCCCGGATCGCGCGCACGGCGCGCCCCTTCGCCTCGGCGGCGTCCCCGCGGGCGGCGGCGAGGCGGGCGCGCTGCGCGAGCCGCACCTCCACGACGTCGGCCGCGCCGGCCTCGGGGGCTTCCGGCATCGGCGGGGGCTCCACGCCGGCCCGGGCGGCGCAGGCGACGAGGACGGCGCGGACCTCGCCCCAGTTGCGCACCATGCCCGCGTGGCGCTTCGAGGCCCGGTCGTCCTGGATCAGCGTCAGGAGCTCGGCGCCGCGCTTCGCGTCCGCGCTCGTGCCGAGGCAGAGGATCGCGGCGACCGTCGTGCGCAGATCCTCGTCGCGGGGGTCCATCCCCGCGTAGCCGTTCGCGATCGCGAGCGCGCGCGGCAGGTCGCCCTCGGCGAGCGCCGCGCGGAGGGTGTGCACGCGCACGTGCCAGTCGGGCCAGCGATCCGGCTGACCGAGGAGCGCGCGGCGGTCGCCGAGCCGCGCCGCCTCGCGCGCGAGGCTCGGCGCGCCGCACGAGGGCCCCAGCTCGTCGAACGTGATGCGCCTGGAGCCGGCGGCGACCGTGGCCTCGGCCGCCGCCACCGCATCGGCCGCCCGGGCGAGCGCCGCGCCATCGGGCCGGCCGACGGCGGCGTCGACGTACTCGGCGACCGCGGCGCGCGCGCCGAGCTCCTCGGCCAGCGCGCTCGCCGCGCCGTAGGTCCACGGCAGCCGCGACGGCAGCGCGAACCAGCGGATCTCGGGCCGGCAGTCGGGGAGCGCGGGGCCGCGCGGCGCCTCGATCGACGCGAGGCACGCCGCGGCGCTGCGCCTGCCGGCGAAGACCACCGCGACGGGCGCGAGGAGCGCGAACACGACGAGCGCCACGGTCGCCGTGGCGAGCACCAGGGCGAGGGCGCGCCGCCAGCGCGGCCGCGGGGCCGCGGGGCCGCGGCGCAGGAGGGAGCCGTCGCCTTCACGGGGCCGTGTCGTGGGCTGCGCGCGCACGGGACCGCTATTAGCCCACGGCACGGCCGAGCGACACTGCCTCGGCGGCGCGGCCCGCCGCCTCGGCCGCGCGGCGTCGCCGGCCGCTCGCCGCCTTCGCTCGCCGCGTCGCGCCGCGCTACGGAGCGCTGCGGCTCTCGCCGGCCGCGGCGTCCGGGGCGAGCAGCGCCCCGGCGAGGTCGGCGACCGCCGAGAGATCCTCGACGCGGTCGACCTCGATCTCGAGCCCGCGGGCGAGCTGCGGCGCGCTGGCGAGGGCGACCTCGGCGACGGTGAGCGTCCTCCCGGTGAGCTGGTGGAGCGACGTCACGCCGTGGTCACGGATGCCGCAGGGCACGATCAGCTCGAACGCCTTGAGGTCCACCGCGATGTTGAACGCGAAGCCGTGCATGGTGAGCCAGCGCGACAGGCGCACGCCGATCGCGCCGAGCTTGGCGAGCTCGCCCGCCCACGCGGAGCCGCCCCACTGCTCCGGGGCCGCGCGATCGACCCAGACGCCGATCATCCCGTCGACCACGCCGCCCTCGACGTGGTGCTCGCGCGCGAGCAGGATCATCACCTCCGCGAGCGACCGCACGTACCTGCGCACGTCGCACCGGTCCGGCCGGAGATCGAGCAGCGGGTAGCACACGAGCTGGCCGGGGCCGTGGTAGGTGACGTCGCCCCCGCGGCCCGTCGCGACGAGGTCGATGTCGCGCTCGTTCAGCGCGCCGGAGTCGAGCAGCACGTTCTCCGGGTTCGCCCGCGGACCGAGCGTGATGACGGGGTCGTGCTCCAGGAGCAGGATCGTGTCGCCGACGCGCCCCTCGGCGCGCGCCTCGACGAGCTGCTTCTGCAGATCGTGGATGGGGGCGTAGCGGCGCCGGCCGATCCACACGGCGCGCGCGCGCCGCGGCTTCGGCGGCCCGAGCTGGGCATCCTGGTCCCGCGGCGGCTCCAGGAGATCGCGGAGCGAGGTGTTCGGCATGGTCTACTCCGGGATCTTCTGGCCGTGCGCGCGCCGCTCGTCGCGGTAGGCCTCGATGTGCGTCGTGAAGCTCGCCGCGACCTCGGGGTCGAACTGCGAGCCCGAGCACCGCTCGATCTCGGCCACCGCGACCTCGTGCGGGAGCGCCCGGCGGTACGAGCGGTCGCTCGTCATCGCGTCGTACGTGTCGGCCACCGAGATGATGCGCGCGATGATCGGGATCTCGTTGCCCCGCATCCGGAGCGGGTAGCCGCGCCCGTCCCAGCGCTCGTGGTGCAGGTGCACGCCGGGGATGAGCGGGTGCAGGAACTTGATCGGATCGAGGATGTCGCGCCCGTAGACGGGGTGCCGCTTGAACACCTCGTACTCGTCGTTCGTGAGCTTGCCCGGCTTGTTCAGGTTGAGCACGCACCCGATCTTGCCGATGTCGTGCATGAGCGCGCTCTGCCGGACGATCTCGATCTCGTGCGGGCCGAGGCCGAGCCGCTGCGCCAGCATCACCGCGTACACGGCGACCCGATCCGAGTGGCCCGCGGTGTAGCGGTCCATCTTGTCGATGGCCTTGGCGAGCCCCTCGATCGTCTGCTGGAACGTCGCCTGGAGGTCCTGGTAGAGGCGCGCGTTCTCGATCGCCGCCGCGGCGCGCGAGCCGATGATGCTGAGCAGCTTGCGCTGCCCCTCGTCGAAGCGCTTCGTCCGGGTGAACGACGCGACGGCGACGAAGCCCATGAGCCGCTTCTGGATGCGGAGCGGCACCGCGACCAGCGACTGGAGCGGCAGCGACGGCTCCGCCGCGAAGAACCTGAGCCCCTTCATGCCCTGCTCGAGGAGCAGCGCCTCGGGGCGGAAATGATCGAGCACGACCGCCGGATCGAGCCGCCCGAGATCGGCCTCCGGCGGGAGCGACGAGCCGCGGAGGTGCTGCCGCTCGAAGAAGCTCCCCTCGCCGTCGTCGAGCCAGGTCGAGATGAGATCGCCGCGCACCTCGTGCAGGCAGCTGTCCGCGACGGTCTCGAGCACCTGGTCGAGCGACAGGCTCGCCGCGATCGCCTCGCTCACCTTGTAGAGCGACACCGCCTCGCGCAGCCGGATGTTCTCGGCGGCCATCCGCTGCTTCTCGATGCCGCGCTGGACGACGTGCACCACCTCGTCCAGCTTGAACGGCTTGAGCACGTAGTCGTAGGCGCCGCGCTTCATCGCGTCGATCGCGGTCTCGACGGTGCCGAAGCCCGTCATGATGACCGTGAGCGCGTTCGGCGCCGTCTTGCCGATCTCGTCCAGCAGCGCGATGCCGCCCATCCGCGGCATCTTGAGGTCGCTGATCACGAGGTCGTAATGGCCCTTCGTGAGCTCGCTCAGCGCGCTGGTCCCGTCCTCCGCAGTGCGGACGTAGTAGCCCTCCATGCCGAGGAAGTCGGCCAGCATGTCGCGGATCACCTTCTCGTCGTCCACGACGAGGATGCGAGGGCGGTCTTCTGGAAACGTGGACATGCGGCCGTCAAGCCTACCAGATCCGCTCGCAGCCCATCGCTCCAAGGTGGGCGGGTCGGGCACACGGACGGACCCGCGCCCCGCGAGGACCGGCCCACCCTGAGGCGCTCGGGTAAGGCGGACGGCGTCGCGGGTAGGGGAGCGACCGCCGCGAGCGAGGTGGTCGCGGCCGAGGGCGACGCGGCCGCCGACCGCGGCGGCCGGCCGGCTGCGCGCGCGGGAACGGCGGCGCGGGCCGCTCAGTCCTCGTCGCCGGTCGAGATGATGGGGTGCCGGATGGTCCGGGGCGACTCGTCCAGATCCGGGACGCGGATCGAGATGGGCCCGGGGCTGCGGATGGAGGGCGGCGGCGCGGACTCGGAGTCCTCGGTGCGCAGCGGGATCATCCTGCTGCTCGGGGCGGGCTCGTCCGTGGCCGTCGTCAGCACGGCGACGGCCCGCTGCTCGCCGAGGGCGTGCTTCTGCTCGAGGAAGCGCAGGACCGACGGGCCGGTCGAGCGCTCGAGCGCCGAGCGCAGGTCGCCGGGCAGCGTCGACTCGATGATCATCTTCACGCCGGTGCGCGGGTGCTCGATCTCGATGCGCACGAGGTGCACGAACGAGCGATCGAGCCCGTGCTTCTCCTCGAAGTAGCGGTTCGTGGGCACGTGGCCGTAGCGCTCGTCGCCGAGGATCGGGTGGCCGATCGCGGCGAGGTGCCGCCGGATCTGGTGCGTGCGCCCGCCGTCCGGGATGACGCGGAGGATCGAGTGGCCCGAGGCGACGGCGAGGCGGCGGTACCGCGTGCGCGCGGTGTACGTGCGCGTCCCCTCGCGGAGGTCGCGGGTGATCGCGCCCTTGCCCGGGGTCACGCCCTTGGCCGCGGCCAGGTAGATGAGGCGCCCCGTCTTCGTGAGCGCCTCGCCCCAGCGCGCGGCCGCCTCCTCGTTTCGCGCGAGCATGACCAGGCCGCTCGTGCCCGGATCCAGCGCGTGCACGACCACGGGCGTCGTGGTGCTGCCCGGGATGCGGGCGCAGCGGGCGAGCAGCGAGCCGAGGTACTCCGGCTGCGGGGCCACCGGCTCGTGCGGGCCCTTCTCGACGACCAGCACGCCGTCGTCGTCGTAGATGACCTTCGGCGCCGGCGGCGGCGTCCTCCGGAGGGCGGCGATCGTCTCGATCTCCTCCGTGAGCGGGATCATGTCGAGCGGCGTGAGCTCCGTCGACGAGTACCCGAGGCGGCAGAGGTGATCGAGGTCGCGCGCGAGCGTGTCGGGATCGCACGAGACGTAGACGAGCAGCGGCGCGCCGAGGCGCGCGATCGCCTCGCGCGCGGTCGGGGAGACGCCGCGGCGCGGCGGGTTCACCACGATGCCGTCGAACTTCTCCGAGCCGTTGACGAGGGAGCTCACGATCTCCGCGACGTCGCCGGTGCGCACCTCCACGCGCTGGCTCAGCCCCTGGGCCTCGGCCGCCGCGCGGGCGTTCGCCGCCGCGGGCGCGAACGACTCGACCATCAGGACGCGGTTGCCGCCCTGCGCGAGGGCGAGCGAGATCGCGCCCGAGCCGCCGTACAGATCGAGGATGCGCGGCGGCTCCTTGCGCCGGGAGGCCGGGCCCATCGGGGCCTCGCCCTCGATCACGGGCCCGTCGTTCTCGAGCGACGCGATCTCGCGGAGCAGGAGGGCGTGCACGCGCGCGGCCTGCGTGCGGTGCGCCTGCACGAACGAGCCGAACGCGGCGATGTGGTAGGTCTGCCCGATCCGGTCCTCCGCGTGCGAGACGCCGTCGAGCACGGTCGTCTCGGGGCCGAGGATCTGCGGCGCCTCCGCGTCGTGGAAGTTCGCCGCGACGCCGATGACGCGGGGGAGCATCGGGCGGATGGCGCGGCCTGCCTCGCGCAGCTCGTCGCGCGTGCACGCGCGCTCGCGCTGGAGGACGAACGTGATCAGCACGAACGCCGGGTTGTCCTCGGTCGCGCCCATCTCCGCGTAGAGCGGCGTGCCGGGCGCGAGGTGGACCTCGCGCAGGTCGAGGGCGCGGAGCACGCCGCCCCTCGCCGGATCGTACGGCAAGAGCAGCGGCCGGACCTCCGGCGGCGGGGACGCGATCAGCTCGCGGAGCCGCGAGGTCACCGCCGCGAGGGCCGGGGCGAGGACCCGGCAGCCCGGGATGTCGACGACCTCGTGATGCCCTGTGCGGCCGTACAGCCCGATCGCGCCGGAGGGGGCGACGATGAGCTTCGCTCGGCCGCGATAGCCGGTGATCGGATCAGCCGGGATGACCGGGCTCGTCTGGAGCAGCTCGAGCGACGGATAGTGCGCGGCCGCGGACACGACCCGCGCGCGCTTCGTGCTGAGCTGCTCTGCGTAATCGCCCGCGATGAGCGGACAGCCCGCGCACTCGACCGAGTGCACGCACTCGATCAACGTGTTCGGGATCTCGCCTGCCTTCAATGTGCGCCGCACGGGTCCGGACAAAACGCCGCCGCCCGATCCCTCTGCGCCGGTGCTCTCGCCCAGCCCGTGCGGTTCTTCGATACCTGCGCCGGAAGCCATTCCGGGGGAGCTTACAGGGGCTCTCGGTCAGCGTCGAAGGTGTAAAGAGGAGTCCGTCGAGCTTTTCGTCTGCAGCGCTTCGGCGTTCCGGGCACGCGTCCGGGGGCGCTCGGGATCCCGGAAAAGCCCCGTGTTTCCCCGGCGGCCTGCGCGGCCGCCCGGACGGCGGGCCGTCCAGGCCGCGTTCGCTCCGTCGAGGCGGCCCGAGCCGAGGTCGAGCCGAGGTAAGGAGCGGCGCGAGGCGCCGCCACATTGGCGCCCGCGCGGCTCCTTACCTCGGGCCGCCGTGCCGTTCGCGACATCCGTGGGCGCGATCGACGCGTCCGTCCCGCGCGCGCCGTGGATGAGGTGGTAGACTGAGCGCCTCTTGCGTCTTCCGATCGCTTCTCTCGTCGGCGTCCTGGCTGTGCTGTTCGCCCATGCGGCGCTCGCCGCGCCGGGCGACAAGGAGGCGAACCAGGGCATCAACGCGGCCCGGGGCGGGTTCTGCAAGAGGGCGATCCCGCTCCTCGAGTCCGCCGAGGGCCAGCGGCACCGCCCGAGCTCTGCGGTCCCGCTCGCCGACTGCTACGCGAAGCAGGGCGAGCTGCTGAAGGCGAGCGAGATCTATCACACGGTCGCGAGCGAGAAGAAGGCGCCCGGGTACACCGGCCGGGATGTCGTGGCCATCACATTGGCCAAGAAGAAGGCGGCGCAGCTCGACGCGCGCATCCCGACGCTGGTCGTCGCGCCGGCGGAGCCCTACGCGGGGCTCGTCGTCGAGATCGACGGCGAGGCGATCAGCGACCCATCGACGCCGCGGCGCTTCGATCCGGGCAAGCCGATCTCGGTCGTCGCCAGGGCCGAGGGGTACGAGGAGCTCTCGCAGAAGATCACGCTGAAGGAGAAGCAACGGCGCGAGCTCAAGCTGCGCCTCAAGCCGAAGCCCGGCGTGGCGAAGCCGGCGGAGAAGCCCGTGGCGGCGAAGCCGCCGGAGAAGAAGCCCCCGGAGAAGAAGCCGCCGGAGAAGCCTGCGGCGGCGAAGCCGCCGGAGAAGAAGCCGCTGGCGACGAAGCCGCCGGCGAAGAAGCCGCAGAAGCCCGTGGCGAAGAGGCCGCCGGCGAAGAAGCCGCAGAAGCCGGTGGCGACGAAGCCGCCGGAGAAGAAGCCGACGAAGCCCGTGGCGAAGGAGCCGGCGGAAGACGAGCCGCGCGTCGCGGCCGGGCCCGACGCGAAGGCGAAGCCGCCGGTCGCGATGCCCGAGCCCACGCCGCCGGACGAGCTGCCCGAGCCCACGTCGCCGGCCGCGCGCAAGCAGCGGAACGTGTGGCTCGGCGCCGGCTTCCGGGGCTTCTTCGTCCCCCAGGTCATGTTCGAGCTCTTCGGAGAGGGCGGGCGGCACGCCTTCTTCCCCGGCGGAGACGTCTCGCTGTCCACGCGGCTCGGGCGGTTCGATCTCGTCTTCTCGGTCGCCTACGCGCGCTTCCGGTTGCAGGAGACGCCGTTCTTGCCGAACGGGCACCCCGACACCGACTACGAGATCATCGAGAGCGACCTCCAGGCGCTCCAGGCGGACGCCCGTCTGGTCTGGAACATTCCGCTCGATCGCGACGAGCGGTTCGCCTTCCGCGTCGGGGCGGGCCTCGGCGTGGGCTGGATGTTCATGGGTGAGCTCTACCGGACCCAGGCCTACCCCGGGGACGCCGTCGCCGGCGACCAGAGCACCTTCGTGCCGGGGGACCCGTACCGCTACAAGAAGTGCCGCGGACCGAACAACCCGGAGGGGAGCTTCCGGTACTGCAACCAGCTCGACTACGACGCGGATCACTACCCCGGCTACGCCGAGCCGAGCTGGTTCACCCGCCCCAAGGGAAAGCCCCAGGGCCTGAAGCCGGTCGTCTATCCGTGGGTCGTCTTCCCCGAGCTCGGCCTCTCGTTCCGCCCATGGGACCGCGTCGCCTTCGATCTGCGGGTCGGCGCCTCCGTGACGGGTCCGCTCGGCGCGCTCGGCGTCCGCTTCGCGCTGTGAGCGGCGGGGCTCAGCGCTCGAGCTTCACGTCGCGGCGGAGCTTCCGGGAGACGACGGCCTCGAGCGTGCTCCAGAGCTCCTCTCCGGTCCGCTGCGCCACCCAGCGGCCTTCGGACGGCAGGTAGTCGAAGTGCCACGCCGCCCGCTCGGCGGCCATCCAGATCTGCCGCGCCGCGCGGTGGCTGTTGACGACGTACTTGATGCCGTCCTCGAACTCCAGGGTGAGGATGCCGCTCTGCAGGTCGGCCTCCACGCCGTCGGGGATCTCGTTGATCGCCCGATCCAGCGCGCGCAGCGACCGATCGGCCACGGCGTCGAACTCTCGCTCCGACAGGGGCTCTCCGCTCATGCCGATCGGCTTACAACGTCGCGCGCCGCGGCGGTATGGGGAAGCGCCGGGGGCCGCTCACTCCCAGGGCACCGTGTAGAGCTTCACGTTGCTCATCGCCTTCATCGCCTCGACGACGCCCTCCTTGACCCCGGTGCCGCTGTCCTTGATGCCCCCGAACGGCGACAGCTCGGAGCGGTACCCCGGCACCTCGCGCACGTTCACCGTGCCGCAGCGCAGCTCCCGGACGAGCCGGTGGACGTGCCTCATGTCGTTCGTGCAGACGCCGGCGGAGAGGCCGTAGCTCGTCCCGTTCGCCACCGCGATCGCCTCGTCGACGTCCCTCACCCGGAGGATCGGCGCGTGCGGGCCGAAGGTCTCCTGCTGCACGGACGGTGCGTCGCGCGGCACGCGATCCATCACGGTGGGGCCGTACAGCGCCCCGCGGCGCGCGTTCCCGAACAGCAGCCTGGCGCCCCGCGCGAGCGTGTCCGCCGCGGCCGCCTGGAGCTGCCGCGCCGCGGCCTCGGAGATCACCGTCCCCATGTCCGTCGCGGGGTCGCGCGGGTCGCCGACCTTGAGCTCTGCCGACGCGGCGGCGAGGCGCGCGGCGAACTCGTCCGCGACGCGCTCGCTCACGATGAGCCGCTTCACCGCCGTGCAGCGCTGCCCCGAGTTCTTGTAGCAGCCGTAGACGGCGAGCCGCGCCGCCTCGTCCAGATCCGCGTCGTCGAGCACGATGAGCGGATCGTTGCCGCCGAGCTCGAGCACCGCGCGCCGGTAGCCGAGCATGCCCGCGATGCGCTTGCCGATCTCGACCCCGCCCGTGAAGCTCACGAGCTCCACCGCGGGGTGGGTCACGAGCGCCCGCCCGATCTCGGCCGGGTCGCCGGTCACGACGCTGAGCATGCCGGGCGGCAGCCCCGACTCGTGCAGCACGGCCGCGAGGTAGACGGCGGAGAGCGGCGTCTTCTCCGACGGCTTGAGCACCATCGCGCTGCCGCTCGCGATGCTCGGCGCGACCTTGTGGGCGACCTGGTTCAGCGGGTGGTTGAACGGCGTGATCGCCGTCACGAGGCGCAGCGGCTCGCGCAGCGTGTAGCCGCGGCGGGGCTTGCCGTTCGCCGAGATGTCGAACGCGAGGCACTGGCCGTCGTCGCGGAGCGCCTCGTACGCGGCGAACCGGAGCACGTCGAGCGCGCGCCGCACCTCGTACGCCGTGTCCTTGAGGCAGAGCCCGCTCTCCCACGTGATGAGCCGCGCGACCGCGTCCGCCTGCGCCTCGATGAGCGCCGCGGCTCGAAGGAGGATCTGGCTGCGCTCGTGGCGCGAGAGCCGCGGCGGGCCGGACGACGCGGTCTCGATCGCCCGCGTCACCTCCCGCTCGTCGAGCCTCGGCACGCTGCCGATCACCTCGCCCGTGAACGGGTAGCGCACGAGGATGCGCTCGTCCCGGCTCACCGGCCTGCCCCCGATCAGGCACGGAAAATGGAACCCAGGTCGTTCGATGGAGAGCGTCGAGCCCATCCTGTCCCCCTTCAGGTGCTCGATCGATGGCGCTAGGCCGTGGCGATCGAGAGTCGGTTCAGCAAGAGATCGAAGACGTCCGCGTTCGACAGCGCGCACGGCCGCCCGCTCGCCACGTCCGCGTCCGCGCCGAGGAGCCTCGCGCGCTCCTCGGGCCGGAGCGGGTGGCTCGCGAGGATCGGCACGTCGGCCTCGTGCAGGCCCCCGTGGGACCTGAGCCCGCGCCGCACGGCGGAGAGGTCGTGGTAGGCCGCGCTCTTGCCGAGCACCGTGCTCCGATCGCCGAGGATCACGAGGTCGCCGATCCGGTCCGGCGGCAGCTCGAAGCGCCGCGCGGCCTCGTCGCGGGGCAGGACGAGCTCCACGCCCGGGAGCCGCGCGAGGACCTCCGCGGCGCGCGGCTGCGCCGAGGCGCTGACATACACGGTCGCGTACGATCCGAGCGCGCCGTGGTGCACCACGTACGGGTCGGTGATCGGCAGGAGCACCCGGAAGCCCGAGAGGCCGGCCTCGCGGAGCGCGTCCTCGAGGTAGCGCACGTTCGGCGAGCCGTCCGGCGCGGTCTTGTCGTTCATGCCGTGATCCGCGGTGATGCCGCAGACGAACCCGGCGTCGAGGTACGCGCCGAAGAGCGCGTCGAAGCGGGCGTAGAACCGATCCGACATCGGCCCGCGCGGCGGCTCCTTGTGCTGCACGTAGTCGGTCAGCGACACGTAGAGCAGCGTGGCCGAGACCCGCTCGTGCAGCGCGAGGCCCATCTCCATCGCGTAGTGCGAGATGTCCCAGTCGTAGATCGACGGGTTCTCGCGGCCGACCGCGGCGGTGATCGAGGCGATGCCGTGCTCCGGGAGCGCCTGCTCGTGCGCCTTCTCGGCCGACAGCGAGATCGGGCGCGGCCCCCCGTCGCGGCAGGCGCCGAGCAGCGCGCGGAGCTTGTCCTTGGCCGTGATGCAGAGGGTCCGGACGCCCGCCTGCTCCATCTTCTCGAAGAGCGTCGGCGCGCGCAGAAACCGCGGGTCGTTCATCGGCACCTCCTCCCCCGAGGCGGCGTCGAAGTAGTAGTTGCCCGAGATGCCGTGCACGCGCGCCGGCTGGCCGGTCACGATGGACACGTTGTTCGGGTTCGTGAAGCTCGGGATCTGGCCGCGGCCGCGCACGTACAGGCCGCCTCCGGCGAGCGTGGCCGCGAGCCGAGGCATCTGCCCGTCCGCGAGCGCCTGGTCGAGGTACTCGGGCGCGCAGCCGTCGACGCAGAACACCACGGTCTTGCGCGCGGGCAGCGCGTAGCGCCGATCGCAGAGATCGATCATGCCGAACGCTGACACGCAGCGCGCGGGCCGAGAAGGGCGGCGGCCGCGGCGCCGCCGGGGCCGCTCC
The DNA here is from genome assembly GCF_028553905.1 of Sorangium sp. So ce836. Taxonomy (NCBI): domain Bacteria; kingdom Pseudomonadati; phylum Myxococcota; order Polyangiales; family Polyangiaceae; genus Sorangium; species Sorangium sp. So ce836. Next base: position 4,285,508 of record NZ_CP102233.1, read on the forward strand.
GCCTCGAACGGCGGGCGCGGCGCGCGCCGCGGCGGCGGGTCAGTAGCCCGGCCAGGGATCGGCCGGCTTCGGAGGCGCCGGGGCCGGCCGCTTGAAGCACATCACGCCGGCGTCGAGCGCCACGAGCTCCCAGCCGCTCTCCCCGCGCGCTTTCGCGACGGCGCGCGCTTCCTCGACGCCGTGCGCCTGCTCGCAGTCCTGCTCCCACCGCGGCGCGGGGGCGCTCGGCGCGACCCCCTGGGCGCGCACCCGCCCCGCCGCGAGCGCGCAGGCCGCGCCCAGCACCAGACCGCCCAGCACGAGCACGACCCGCTTCTCCATGATGCCAGGAACATGGTGGTCCGCTGCGGGCAGGACCGTCAAGCGACGCACCGAGGACGTTCGGCACGCCCGGCAGGATTCGAACCTGCGACCCGCGGCTTAGAAGGCCGCTGCTCTATCCAGCTGAGCTACGGGCGCGTGGACGACAAGCGCGTCTTTCGTACTGCATCGCGGCCCCGGAATCGAGCGCCACGAGCGCCACGAGCGCCACGAGCGCCGCGAGCGCCGCTGCGCGCGCGGCGTGGAGGCCGCGCGGCGCCGGTTCAGCCCGACGCGGCCATCCGCCGGACCTGCTCGCCGGTCCGGCCGTAGCGCCGCTGGCGCCGGGCGTAGATCGCGAGCGCCTCGTCGAAGGTCGCCTCGGTGAAATCGGGCCAGAGCGTGTCGGTGAAGAACAGCTCCGCGTACGCGGCCTCGAAGAGCAGGAAGTCGCTGAGGCGCTTCTCGCCGCCCGTGCGGATGATGAGATCCGGATCCGGCATCGCGCTGGTCGTCAGGAAGTTCCGGAGCGACTTCTCGTTGATCTCCTCCGGGATGACGAGCCCGGCGCGCGCGCGGACCGCGAGCGCGCGCATCGCGTTCGCCATGTCCCGGCGGCCGCCGTAGCTCAGCGCGAGCGCCAGGGTCATCTCGGTGCCGCCCGAGGTGTCCTCCACGAGCTTCTCCATCGCGCGCCGCGTCGGGGTCGGGATGTCCTCGAGGTCGCCGACGATCTGCACCGCGATGCCGCGCCGGATCAGCTCGTCGTGCTCCCCCTCGGCGAACTCCTGGCAGATGCGCATCAGCGCGTCGATCTCGTCCTTGGGCCGCGACCAGTTCGCGACGCTGAACGCGTAGAGCGTGAGGTACGGGATGCCGCGATCGCGGCAGGCGCGCACCGAGAGGCGCACGGCCTGCGCGCCGTGCCGGTGCCCCTGCATCCGGGGGAGACCCCGCGCCGCTGCCCAGCGGCCATTGCCATCGAGGATGATCGCGACGTGCTTGGGGAGAGTGCTGGACGTCATGGTTTTCCTGGTGGGGACGACGACCCACTTTGCGCCGAGCTTCGGCGCGGTAGGGGGGCAGACGGTGATGCGATTGTGGAGGTTCTGTGGAGGATGCCGCGGATGAGCTCAAGGGCCGCCGCCCGTGGACCTTAGCGCGCGCCCGGCGGAGCGCTCCGCCGGGCGGCCGGCCGCGTCTTCGCACCACCGATCGGGCGCGCTGTCAAACCGGAGAAACCTCCCGGAAACCAAGATGCTCCCCGGGGGTGACGATGGAGCGGGGGAGCTCGCGGTTTCCGAGCGGGCTCAGGCACCCGGCAGCGAGATCTTGAACTCGACCTCGGGCGGCCCGCGGTGGGTGCACTCGGCCGAGCCGCTGTGGGCCTCGGCGATCGCCTTGACGATCGCGAGGCCGAGGCCGGTGCCGCCCCGGTCGGCGCGGGTCGTCACGAACCTGCGGAACAGGCGGCCGGCGACGTGCCGCCCGATCTCGCCGCGGTTGCGGATCGCGATCGCGACCTGTCCGCCCAGGCGGGACACGGCGATGTGGATGGGCGCCGCGGCGTCGCCGTGCGTGCGCGCGTTGTCGAGCAGGTTGTCGAGCGCGCGCGACAGCCAGAGCTCGTCGCCGCGCACGGCCGCCGAGCTCGGCGCGTCGAGCTCGACCCGGCTGCCGCGCTCCCGCGCCCGCGCCGCGGCGGCCTGCGCGATCGCGACGAGGTCGACGACCGCGGCGTGCTCCACGCCGCGCGCCTCGAGGCGGGCGAGCGACAGGAGCTCCCCGAGGAGCGCCTCGATCCGGGTGATCGCCTCGCGGATGCGGGCGACGAAGCGCGCGGCCTCCTCGGGGTCGTCGAGCGCGCCCTCGGAGAGCACCTCGGCGCTGGCGCGGATCGCGGCGACCGGGTTCTTGAGCTCGTGCGACAGATCCGCGGCGAACGTCTCGACGAAGGGGCGGCCCTCGAGCTGGCGCCGCATCGAGTCGATGGCGCGCGTCAGCCGCTGGACCTCGCGGCCCTGGGCCGGCGGCGGCGCCGCGCGCACCTCCCCCTCGCTCACGCGCACGGCGAACTCGGTGAGCGCCTCGATCGGCGTCGCGATGGCGCGGCCGATCAGGAAGGACGAGAGCGCCGCCGCGGCGCCGAGCACGGTGCTGATCACGAGGATCGGCGGGGCGAAGTCGGCGACCATCCGCTGCACGACGATGGTCGGCTTCACGACCTGCACGCTCCCGACGCGCCGGCCGCGGACCTCGATGGGCGCGGTCACGAAGACCGTCCCGGGCTCGCCCGGCGAGGCGCCGCGGGCCCGGAGCACGCGCCCCTCCGGGTCGAGCAGCGCGATGTTCTGGGCCGTCGGGCCCTCGCCGTCGAGCGCGCGTACGGCCGCGAGGTCGACGTCGCGGACCTCCATCTCCATCGCGGCGACGGCGGCGAACGCGGCCGCCTCGTCGCGCGCGCTGCCCTCGGCGAGCAGCGTCGCGCGCGCCTCGATGCGATCGATGACGAGCAGCCCGAGCCCGAACGCGAACGCGCCGACGATGCCGCCGAGCGCGATGAAGATCTGCATCCGGATGCTCATCCCGGCCGTCCGGGCGCGGACGAGGCGGGAGGCGAACAGCGCGACGAGCAGGATGATCGAGACCGCCGCCGCCGCGGTGACGACGAGGCGCACCATGGGCTAGCCGCCTTCCGGGGGGCTCGGCTTGTCGGTGACGCGGTAGCCGACGCCGCGCACCGTCTCGATGAGGTCGGCGTCGCCCCCGGCCTCGACGACCTTCTTCCGGAGCCCCTTCACGTGCGAGTCGATGGTCCGGTCGGTGATGGCGAACCCGTCGCCCCAGACGCGGTCGATGAGCTGCGCGCGCGTGAACACCCTGCCCGGCGCGGCGAGCATGCAGGCGAGCAGGTCGAACTCGACGCGGGTGAGGTCGACCTTCTGGCCGTTGACGTGCGCCCTCCGCGTGGCCTCGTCGACCATGAGCGGCAGCGGCGCCGGGGCGGCGTCGGGCGCCTGCGGCCGCGCGGCGCGGCGCAGGACGGCCCGCACCCGGGCCACGATCTCGCGCGGCGAGAACGGCTTGGTCACGTAGTCGTCGGCGCCGGTCTCGAGCGCGGCGACGCGGTCGGCCTCGCTGTCGCGGCTCGACAGGACGATGATCGCGGCGCGCGCCCCGCTCCGCCGCACCTGGCCGATGAGATCGAAGCCGCTGCCGTCGGGGAGCATCAGGTCGAGGATGATGAGGTCCGCCTTGTCGATCTCCCGCTCGGCGGCCGCGAGCGTGGTGACGACCGTGGCCGCGAACCCGTCGCGGCGCAGGAAGTAGGCGATCGACTCGGCGATGGCCGGCTCATCCTCGACGACCAGGACCTTGGCCATGGTCGGGGAGCCTAGACCGGCGTGTCGGACGCGTCGACAGGGCTGGCTGGATCAGGGCGGCGCGCGCTCGGGCGGTGCTCCGTGTTTCCATGGCTGCGCTCGTGCAGCCTGGCGACGGGCGGTCCGATCGGCCACCGAGGTGTCCTTGCGCGTCGCAACGGGCGGTCCGACCGCCCTCCGAGGTGTCTCTGCAAGGTGCATCGAGCGGTCGGACCGCCCTCGGAGGCGTCCCTGCGAGGTGCATCGAGCGGTCGGACCGCCCTCGGAGGCGTCCCTGCGAGGTGCATTGAGCGGTCGGACCGCCCTCGGAGGCGTCCCTGCGAGGTGCAACGGGCGGTCGGACCGCCCTCGGAGGCGTCCCTGCGAGGTGCAACGGGCGGTCGGACCGCCCAGCGAGGTGTGGATCCGCATGATCACGGGCGGTCGGACCGCCCACCGACGTGTCCCTGCGAGGTGCAACAGGCGGTCGGACCGCCCACTTTCGAACCGCCAAGGACGCCAAGACATTGTCGTCTTCTTGGCGTCCTTGGCGGCTTGGCGGTTCATTTCTCGCTCGAGCAACGTGATCGATGGTCTAGGCGCGCGCGCCCCGGCCGACCCGTGCGCAGAAGATCGTCGTCGGCCAGGGCAAGCGCTGCGTCGGCCGGTACGGATCCTCCTCCCAGGTTCACGAGCCGACGGCCGCGTTCACGATCTCGCGCACGATGCCGAGCAGCCGGTCGTAGTGCTCCGGGATCGGCCGCAGGCCGGCGCAGTGCACCACGAGCCCGCCGGGGCGGAGCTCGAGGTGACCCTGGAAGCCGCGGCGGGCGAGGAGCTTGCGCAAGCGCGGGTGGAACGCGGCGGCGGCCTCGGGCGGCGAGGCGGCGAAGGTCGTCACGTGGGTGTCCCAGAGCGCGTCGCCGAGGACGACCCGGGGCGGCGGGGCGCTCTCGATGAAGGCGACGCGGGTCAGGAAATGCTCGCCGACGCGCATGGACGCGCGGCGCTGGAGCGCCGGGTGCGCCGCGAAGCCGAGCAGCGATCGCTCGAGCGGCTCGGCGTCGCCGTCCGCGTACCACGGCTCGGCGATGACCGCGTGCCCGGGGTTCGCCGTCCACGTGCACGAGGAGAGATAGGCGGAGGGGGGCGCGATCGTGTCGTACGGCTCCCAGCGACGGAACCAGGCCTCGTCGGGGCGCGCGGTGAAGGCGAGGCCCCGCCGGGCAGCCCACGCTGCGATGAGCTCGGAGCCGAGCGAAGGCGGCATGGCCTGCGAGGTTAATCCCCGCGACGGCGGCTCGGAAGCCTCCGCCGCCACGCCGCGGCGAGCGCGCCGGCGCCCAGCGCCATCCAGGACGCCGCGCCCGCGGCGCCGCCGCTCCCGGGCAGGTCGCAGGAGCACCGGCCGTAGAGGCCCACCGTGGTCGTGGTCGTTCCGTCGTCGCTGCCCTCGTCGTCCACGGGGCGCCCGGAGCCTCCCTGGCCTGCGGTCACGGGCGCGCCTCCAGCGTTGCCGCCCGGTCGGCCGCTGCCTGCGCTGCCGCCGCTGCCTGCGCTGCCGCCGCTGCCGCCGCTGCCTGTGCTGCCGCCGCTGCCTGCGCTGCCGCTGCTGCTGCTGTCGCCGCCACCTGTGCTGCCGCTGTCGCCGCCACCCGTACTGCCGCCGCCCGCGCCGCCCGCGCCGCCGTCGCCCGTCGGGCCGCCGTCGTCGGCGCAGCGCGTGACGTGGAGGGGGCGCGTGCGCGTGCAGTCCGTCGGCGAAGCGCAGCGCGGATCGGAGAGCGCGGCCGGCGCGCCGCCGGCGCCGATCTCGCCGAGGGCCGGGTAGGCGACCTCGATCTTCTCCCAGCGCCCGCCGGTGTGCTCCATCCGGCCGAACACCCGCTCCTGGTACGGGGCGGCGCCGCCGATCGCCGGATCGTAGACGCCGCGCCCCGCGTCGTAGTTGGGGTTGTTCGGGTTGTTGACGTACGACAGCCCGTTGTACGCCCACACGGCGCTGTACCAGTGCTCGACGATCGCCGGCTGCCGATCGCCGACGCAGCGCGTGGCCTTCCACTTCATCGCGAGGATGTGCGTGCCCGTGGCCGCGTTGTACGTCGGGTCCGCGGCAACGCGGCGCGGATCGAAAGCCGGGCTGTCGCCGCCGCGCATGCCGCTCGTGATCTGCGAGGCGCCGTAGCCGCAGTCGAACGAGATGATCGTCCGCGAGCTCGCCCCCGCCTGGTCCATCGGCCGGTCCGGCGCGCAGAACTGCTGCCACCCCGACTCCTGCATGGCGATCGCCTTCAGCAGCTCGCACGGGAACGTCGCGTCGACCTGCCGCTGCGCCTCGGGCTTCTCGCAGCCCTGACCGAGACCGATGGTCTCCGGGCCGGCGTCCCCCCAGGCCGCCGGGCCCCGCGAGACGAGATCGAAGATGGCGTTCCACTCCGCGACCGACGGGTTGATCCCGGGCACGGCCTCGACCGCGCAGCCGCGATCGTTGTAGGCGCTCGACGCGGTGAAGCAGGGGCAGTACGCCGCGCGGGCGGCCGGCGCCGCCAGCGCGGCCGCGGAGATGGCCGCCGCGACCAGGGGAAGGCGGCGCCTCACGGCTCCTCCTTGGCGGTGGCGAAGCCGGCGACGGCGATGCGCGCGCCGGACGGCGCGGGGATCGCGAACGCCTCGCCGCTCTCCGCGTGGATCGCGAAGGGGACGGCGAACGCGGAGGGGTTCGTGTGCAGCGCGGCGACCCACGCCCCGTCCGGCGAGACGGCCTGGATGGCGTCGACGCCGGCGCCGAGCGGGCCGCGGACCTGCGCGCGGGCGCCGACCACGCGGAGCCCGGCGGCGCGATCGGGCGTGTACGCGAGCCCGCCGCCCGGCCAGGCGTGCGGGGCGAGGCCGCCGTTCGCGCTCACCTCGAGCCGGGCGCGCTTGCCGCGGGCGATATCGAGGCGATCGATGACCCAGAGGCCGGGATCGGCCTCGTGCCGCTCCTGGAACACGAGCGCGCCCGTGGTCGCGTCGATCGAGAAATCGCGCGCGAACGGCGGGATCGACGGGGCGAGCACCCGCGTCGCGCCGGAGTCGGGGTTCACGAGGACGAGGTCGGCCGACCCCGGGGAGACGCGGTAGACGACGAGCTCGCCGTTCCACTCGCCGGCGAGGAAGGCGAGGTAGCCCGTGTGCCGGTGCGCGGTGCGCGTCGCGCCGGTGGCGAGATCGACCTCGTCGATCGTGAGCGCGTCGACCCGGAGCCGCGCGAGGTCGCCGTCCATCGGCGGCTCCGGGCCGGCGACGCCGCGCGAGACGAAGACGCGCCCGTCGGCGGTCACGAGCGGGCGGCTCGCGTGCACCACGCCGTCGCAGAGCGCGACCGGCTCGGCGTGCGGCTCGACGCGGAAGAGGGTCGCGTTGAACGAGCGATCGCGCGACGGGCGCGTGTCGGCGGTCGCGACGACGATCGGCGTCCGCGGCACGACGCGGGCACGGACGACCGCGTCGCCGAGGTGCTGGAGGGTGGCGAGCGCGGGGCCGGCCTGGGCGCCCCCGACGGCGGCGATGTGGAGCGTGGTCCGGGTCGCCCCGGGCGAGGTCGCGAGGATCGCGACCCGGGCGGCCGCGGCCGCCGCAGCGGGCGCCGCGGCGGCCGCGGGCACGAGGAGGTGGCCGATCCGCGCGAGCGCGGGCGCGGGGGTGTCGCCGCGGGCGAGCACCGCGGCGCCCGCGACCGACAGCGCGGCGAGCAGCGCGCCCGGAAGCGCGATTCTGTTCAGAGAGGTCCGTGTGAGGAGCAAGCGGGCGTAGGAGCTGAGACGCACGATGGAAGAGTAGACGATGTGCCCGCGAGCGCTCGCTCGCGGGCGGTACGGCGCTCCCCGCGGGGGTGCACCCCCGCGGGCCAGGGCAGCGGGTCGCGCCGCGCGCGTCACGCCGGCGCCCGCTCGGAGACCGGCGGCGCGCCGGGGAGCTTGCTCAGAAGCGGCCCGACACGCCGACCCCGGCTGCGCCTGGGCCGGCGACCGGGGTCAGCCGGATCCCGGCGGAGGGCGCAGGCGCGCTGGAGACCGGCCGGGGCTGGTTGAACCCGAGCTCCCAGATGAGGCCTCCCGCGACGCCGGCGGCGCCCAGCCCGAGGAGCACGCCGCCGACGGTCGCCTGCGTGCGGCCCTGGTTGCCCTGATCCGCCACGTCCGGCTCGCAGTCGACGCGCATCGGACAGCTGTCCTCGGCGGCGCCGATGTCCGCGAAGCCGCTCGAGGTCAAGATGCCGCCGACCAGCAGCGTGACCACGCCGGCGCCGGTCGCGACCCAGGGCGCATACCCGTAAGGGGGCTGCGGCGGCGGGGGCGGCTCCGCGGAGAGGCTCGGGGCCGCCGACGCGGTGGGGAGCGTCGGAGGCGGCACGGGCGCGGACGCCGACTCGCTGGCGGTCGGGGTCGGCGCCGGCCGGATGGAGTTCTTGAGGTTCTGGATCTTGTCCTGGATCGTCTGCGCGTCGGTCGCGTCCGGCATGCGGGCCAGGTACGTCTCCAGCGCGGTGACCGCCTCGGCGCGGTCGCCCTTCTTCTCGTACGCGTTGGCGATGTTGATGAGCACGGCGTGCGCCGCGCAGTCGAGCCGGTAAGCGTCCTTCCAGTACTGGATGGCGCGGTCGTAGTCGGCCCGCTCGTAGAACTGCGTGGCGGCCTTGTGCGCGCCCTTGGCGCCTTCCAGATCAGCGGGTGTCGCGGTGCGGTTGCACTCGGGGTACTCGATGGCCGGATCTCCTGCTACGGCCAACCCCGCGGCGAGGAACATCCCCGCGCCGAGACCGACCAGCCAAGTCCGAAGCACACGCATCCGAGCCGCCCTCCACGAGAAGTGGGCGCAGCATACTGATCCGTTTCGCCGGCAGCGAGAAAAAGGCATCACGGCGGACCTCGGGGCAATGCGCTCGGCCCGTCGACCGCGGGACGGCCGGCCGAGCGAGCCGGCGGGCAGGAGCCGAGCGCCCGCCGGCGCGACCACGCCGTGCGCGGGCCTGGTCGAGGTCGACGACCCCGGAGCGCCAGGGATCGGTCACGGCGCTTGCCCGGTTGCCGGTTCTGCTAGTCTCGCCCGGTGATGCTCCCCGAAAAGAAGCAGATCCTCGTCGTCGATGACGAGGCGAACCTCCGGCGGGTCCTCAGCGCCCAGCTCGGCCGGGATGGCTACGAGGTCCACACCGCCGAAGACGGCGAGGAGGGGCTCGCGTTCCTCAAGGAGCACCACATCGACCTGGTCATCACCGATCTCCGGATGCCCAAGGTCGACGGCATGGACCTGCTCCGGGCCGCGCTCCGCGACGACCCCTCGCGCCCCGTCGTGCTCCTCACGGCGCACGGGACCGTCGACAACGCCGTCGAGGCGCTCAAGACGGGCGCGTTCGACTACATCACGAAGCCGTTCGATCAGAACGAGGTGCGCGTCGTCGTGAAGAAGGCCCTCCGCACCCGCGATCTCGCGAGCGCGGACGCCACGCGCGACGTCTCCGCGGCGCCGCCCCGGGGCGGCTCGGACCGCTTCGGCATCATCGGCGAGAGCCCGCCCATCCAGGAGCTCTACGCGATCCTCGAGCGGGTCGCCGACACGCCGACCACGGTGCTCATCAGCGGCGAGAGCGGCACCGGGAAGGAGCTCGTCGCGCGCGCGCTGCACGAGAACTCCAGCCGGCGCGACCGGCCGTTCATCAAGGTCAACTGCGCCGCCATCCCGAAGGATCTCATGGAGTCGGAGCTCTTCGGCTACGAGCGCGGCGCCTTCACGGGCGCGGTCGCCTCCAAGCCGGGGCGCTTCGAGCTCGCCTCCGGCGGGACGCTCTTCCTCGACGAGATCGGCGAGATCCCGACCGAGATGCAGGTGAAGCTCCTGCGCGTCCTGCAGGAGAGCGAGTTCGAGCGGGTCGGGGGCATCAAGACCATCCACGTCGACGTCCGGCTCGTCGCCGCCACGAACCGCGATCTCAAGCGGGAGATCGCGGCGGGCACGTTCCGGGAAGACCTCTTCTACCGGCTCAACGTGGTCCCGATCGCGCTCCCCGCGCTGCGCGATCGGAGGAGCGACATCCCCCACCTCTGCGCCCACTTCGTCGCGAAGTTCAACGCGCGCCTCAAGAAGAGCATCGAGGGCACCGAGCCCGAGGCGCTCGAGCGCCTGTCGTCGCACGCGTGGCCGGGGAACATCCGCGAGCTCGAGAACGTCGTCGAGCGCGCGCTGCTCTTCGCCGACGGCGCGCGCATCCGCCTCGACGATCTGCCGGAGGAGATCCGCAGCGGCGCCGCGTCGGCGCCCGGCGCGTCGATGCCGCCCGCGGCCGCGGACACCGCCCTCGCGCCGTCGACGCCCGACGGCCTGAAGGAGCAGGTCAAGGCGGCGATGAGCAAGCTGGAGCGCGACCTCATCGAGCGCGCCCTCAAGCAGACGCACGGCAACGTCACCCACGCCGCGCGGCTCCTCAAGATCTCTCGCAAGGGGCTCCAGCTCAAGATGAAGGAGCTGAACCTCCGCGAGCGCGACCCCGAGTGAGCCCGTGGGCCCCGGCGAGCAGCGCTCCGTCCGCGCGCTGAGGGGGAAGGCCCTCGCGGCCGCCGCGTCGCTCGCCGCCCTCCTCTCGGCCACCGCCGGCTGCGAGCGCGGCGGCGCCGCGCCGGGCACGGACGGCGACCTCGACGCCGCGCCGCCCTGGGACGTGGCCCAGGCCGAGCCGGAGCCGCGCCCCGGCATGGCGTGGATCCCGAAGGGCGTGCTCATCGCGGGCACGCCGCCGGATCGCCTGCCGCGCATCGCCGACGAGGAGATGGCGGGCGCGCAGGTCGTGATGCACGGCTTCTACATCGACGTCTTCTCGTACCCCAACGAGGTCGGCGCGATCCCGACCACGAACGTCACGCAGGACGAGGCGCGCGCGCTCTGCGAGGCGCAGGGCAAGCGCCTCTGCACGGAGCTCGAGATCGAGCGGGCCTGCAAGGGGCCGGCGAACACCACGTACGAGTACGGCGACACGTACAAGGCCGCGGTGTGCGCGACCGGGCAGAGCCGGGTGCTGACGCCGAACGGCGTGAACGCCGGGTGCACGAGCGCGTTCGGGGTGCACGATCTCCACGGCGGTGTGTGGACCTGGACCTCGAGCCAGTGGCAGCGCGACCCCAGCAAGCCGGGGCTCGTGACGCTGCGCGGGGGCAACGGGCCCTCGGGCGATCTCGTGGGGCGCTGCGCCCACGGGCGCGGCGTCAAGCCGGACACGCGCCGCCCCGAGGTCGGCGTGCGCTGCTGCGCCGGGGAGGTGAACAGCTTCGAGGTGGTGCTCGATGTGAAGCGCGATCGCCCGCTCCGGCTGGAGCCGCTCGTCGACCCGCGCGCGGCGGCGCAGCTCGCCGAGCTCGCGCCGGAGGAGGCGCGCGCCGCGGCCCAGGCCGGATCGCCCGAGGCCACGTTCAAGGTCGAGCGCATGTGGACCTGGCACCCCCGGGGCAACGAGGAGCTCGTGCTCGGCGGCGGCTGCGCGCGCCCGGGCGGCGCGAAGGAGGAGGCGCGCGGCCGCGGCAAGCGCGCGAAGCGGGCGCGGCCGGGCGACAAGGCGACGTGCGGGCTCCTCGTCGCGCGGATGCGCCTGAGCACGCCCGCGCTGCTCGCGTTCGTCTCGACGGACCTCTGGGAGCCCACGCTCGGGGAGACCGACTCCCCGCGCGAGCTCCTGCTCTACGGCGGCGACGCGCTGGGCGTCTTCCGCCGCCGGATCACCTACGAGTGGGGGAAGATCGGCGTCGCCGACAAGGAGCGCAAGCGCAGGCACAAGGGCCGTCGCGGGCTCTCGTTCGACTAGGCGACGGCCTGGGCAGGGTGCGCGTGTCCACGCGGCGCGCGGGCGCTTCGTCCCAGCGGGGGTGGCGCTTTCGCGCGGCGGCGATCACATTCCAGCGGCGCGCCGGCCCGTGGCACATTGGCCTTGCGCCCGCGCGCCTGGAAGGGCAGCGCTAGCAGCGCGCCGCTCCGCCCGCGCGCCCGCCTGCACGCTCTCTCGGCACGCCCCTTCGATGACCCGCCCGCACGACCCCGAACCGCGCGACGCGCCGAGCAGGCGTCCGGACGATCCCGGGCGGCGGCGCGCGGCCGCGCGGAAGGCGCTGCGCGCCGCGGTCGCGCTGGCGTGCGCGCGGCTGCGCGGCGCGCGCGGCGGGCAGGTCGGCCTCGCCATGGCGGCGCTGATCTCGCTCGGGTACGGCGCCACCGCGCTCGTGCTCCGGCTGGACGACGGGACGGCGTCGCTCGAGGGGCTGCTCGGGTCCGCGGCGCGCTGGCTCGCGTGGGGCGCCGCCGGCCCCATCGCCCTCGCCGCGGCGCACGACCGGCCCGCGTCCGACCGCCGCGACGGCGTCGAGGCGCTCGCCGCGGCGCGGGGGATCTCGCGGGCCTCGCTGCACGGCGCGCGCAGCCTCGCCGCGATGCTGGAGATCGCGCGCGTCGTCGCGCTCCCGCTGGCCGCGCTCTCGGCGCTCGCGGCGCTCCTCTCCGGCTCGGTGCTGCTCGCGCTCCAGCACCTCGCCTTCGGCGCCGCGCTCGCCCTGTTCGGCGCCGTCTCCGGCGTGACGCTCGGCGGGCTCGCCGCGGCGAGCGGCCGCGTCGCCGGCGCGCGCGGGCGCGCCCTGTTCCTCTCGCTGACCCTCGTCCCCTGGGCCCTCGCCGACCTCGCCGGCGACGCGCGCTGGTCGATCCCGGGCGCGCTCGGCGCGTTCCTCTCCTTCGCGGCCCGCTCGGCCGGGGGCCCCGCCGGATGACCCCGGGCGCGCCCATCGCGGCGCTCGAGGGCGTGCGCGCGCGCGACAGCGCCGGCGAGGCGGGGCGCCCCCGCGGGAGCCTCTTCGGCGCGGCGGCGGCGCTCGGCCCGGGCGTGCACGCCGTCCTCGGCGCGCCGGAGGACGGGACGCTGGCGCTCGCCGAGGTGCTCGCGGGGCGCGCCGCGCCCCTCGCCGGCCGCGTCCTCGTGGGGGGGCGCGATCCGCACCGGAGCGCGGCGACGCGGGCGCGGATCGGCGTCCTCTCCATCGCCCCGGAGCTGCCCGACGGCGCGTCGGTGGCGTCGTCCATGTCGGTGGCGCTCCGCGCCCGCGGCGCGCCCGCGAGCGGCGCCGCCGCGCTGCTCGACGCGCTCGGCGTCGCGCCGCTCCTCGCCCGCCGCCGGGCCTCGCTCGGCTTCGCCGAGGCGCGGGCGATCGAGCTGGCGCTCGCCCTGGGGGGGCCGCAGCCGCTCCTGCTCTGCCTCGTCGAGCCGTTCGCCGACGTCGCCGTGCCGTCGCCCGCGCCGGTCCGGGAGCGCCTGCGCGCGCTCGCGGCGGGCGGCGCCTGCGTCGTGCTCATCACGTCCTCGGCGGTGGACGCGCGCGCCCTCGCCGATCGCATCCACGTGCTCGATCGCGGCGTCATCGCCCGGACCGAGCCCGGCGACGGCGAGCGCCTCGCGGTCGCCCCGAGCCCGGCCGCGCCCGGCGCCGCGGGGCCCGAGCTCGAGCTCCACGTGCTCGTCCACGAGCGCGCGCCCGGCGCGCCCGGCGCTCGCGTGCTCGCCGCCGCGCTCGCGCGCTCCCCCGCGGTGCGCGCGGGCGCGTGGGAGCCGGGGCCGGCCGAGGCGTCGTCGACGCTGCGGATCCGGGCCGCGGACCGGGAGGCGGCGGCGCTCGCGCTCGTGGATGCGGCCGCGCGGGAGGACGTCGCGCTGATCGCGATCTCCTCCCCGGCGCCGTCGCTGCACGACGTGCGGGCCGCGACCGCGCTGCACCTCGCCGCCGTTCGCCCGCGCCGGCCGTTCGGCGCGCCTGCGGGGGACGGCGCTGCGCCGCTGCCCGGCGCGCCGCCCGAGGGCCCCGTCGCCGTGGCGGCGTTCGACGCGCCGGCCGCCGACGGCTCGCCGCGCGCCGCGGAGACAGGACGCCAGCATGGTGGGTGAGAGCGCCCCGATGGACGCAGCGCAGCCGGCTCCCCCCGCGGAGGGGGGCTCCGAGCGGGGGACGCCCGCGCGGGTGGGCGTCCGGCTCGGCATGGAGATGGCCCTGAGCCGCCTCCGCGCGCGGCGCCCGCTGCTGGCGCTCGGCCTCGGCGTGGCGCTCGCGGTGGCGGCGGCGGTCATCGAGGTCGCGTTCGGGTCGTCCGGCGCCGTCGACCGGGCGCTGCTCGCCACGTTCCGCCTGGTCACACCGCTCACGATCTTCGCCCTCGCCGCCGACGCCGCCGATCGGACCGCGCTGCGCGACGCGGCCTGGCCGGCGGCCCGCTTCGGCGCCTCCTCCCACCATGTCGCGCTCGGCATCGCACTGACCACGGCCCTCGCCGCCGCCGTGGTGGGCGCGTTGCTCGCCGTCGTCGTCGTCGCGACCGCCCGGGGGCCCGGCGCTGCGCCGTTCGTCCATGACATGCTCATCAGTGGGTGGATCGGCGCGCTCACCGGCGCCGCCTACGCCGGCTGGTTCTCGCTCGGCGCGACCTTCCACCGGCGCGGCCTCGGCCGCTTCGCGCCGCTCGCGGCCGATTTCCTCTTCGGAGGCTCGGCCGGGGTGGTCGGCGCGCTGATGCCGCGGGGCAACGCCGTGAACCTCCTCGGCGGTCCCGCGCCGCTCGGGCTCGGCCAGGCGGCGAGCGCCGGCTGGCTCGCGCTGAGCGCCGTTCTCCTCGCGCTCGCCGCGGCGGCGCGCTGCAGGGAGTAGCGTCGCGCGCCGCGGCGGCGGGGGCGCGCGTTACGGCTTCCGCCGCCGGTCCAGCTGCCGCGGCCGGCCGCTCGACCTCCGTTCCGAGGCGCGGAGCCGCCGGCCACGCGAGGGGGATGGCTTCATCCGCCCGTTCTCACGTACTCTTCGAGGAATGACTCACGACGACGACGAGGCCACCAAGGCGGTCAACACGCCTCGCTCGGTCCTGCTCGTCGGCTCGGCGGAGGCGCTCGCGGCGCGCTGCAGGGGGATGTGCCTGCGGGCCCGCGTCATGCTCATCGTCGAGAGCGACCTCGCGACGCTGACGAACACGGCCGTGGAGCGGAAGCCGCTCGCGCTGCTGTTCCCCGACGACATCTACGCCTTCGACAGCGCGGAGTTCGACGCGCTGGCGCGCGACATCCAGGCCGCGGTGGTGACCCTGGAGCCCGGCGTCACGGACGAGGTCATCGAGGCGCGGCTCTCGGAGGCGCTGCTCCGCGCCGAGCTCCTCCGCCAGCCCGAGCCGTCCTCGAGCCGGTACGTGCTGGTCCCCGACGGACCGCGCCGCTCCAAGCGCCGCTGAGCGCGGCGTCCTCCTTCCTGAAAGCGTGACAAGGATCCCCGTCCCGTGAACGAGCTGCACCTCGAGCCTGCCGCGTCCCGTCTGACGATCCGCACCCGCGCCGCCGGGATGCTCGCGCGGCTCGCGCACGACCTCGAGATCGCCGCGCCGGCGCTGCGCGGCCGGGCGCGGCTCGACGGCGACGCGTGGACGGCCGAGCTCGAGATCCGCGTCGCCGATCTCCGCGTCGCGGGGGTCCTGCGCGGCGACCGGCTCGACCCGGATGCGCTCTCGGCCGGGGATCGCCGCGACATCGAGCGCCGCATCCAGGGCGAGGTGCTCGGGGGCACCGAGGTCGTGGAGGTCCGCGCCTCGGGGGCCGCGCGCGATCGCGCCGACGTGCGCGTGCAGGTCGCCTCGGGGAGCGCCGCGCTGGCGGCGCGCCTGTCCTCGCGCGATCTCGGCGAGGGGCGCATCGGGGTGACGGGGGGCTGTCAGGTCTCGCTGGCCGCGCTCGGCGTGCGCGAGGTCAAGGGGCCGCTCGGCGCCTTCAAGGTGCGGGACGAGCTCGAGGTCCTCTTCGACCTCACTCTGCGGCCGGCGGGCTAGGCGGCTCGGCCGGGAGCTCCGGGGCGGCCTCGCCGCGCGAGCACGCCCCGTGGACCTGGTAGGGCTTGCCGGCGAGGCGCTTCACGAGCGAGGCCCCGCGCCAGGCGACGTAGGCCTTGTTGAACTCGAGCACCTGATCGGCGGCGAAGTAGGGGTTCTTCGTCTTGCCCAGCGTGACGAGCGTGAGCACCTGCTCCGCCACGCTCACCGGGCAGCCCTCGAGCCGGATGACGCTCTCGTTCCGGGCCTTCGCGAGCTTCGTCGTCACCTTCACCATCTTCGCCAGCACGTCGTCGTGCTTCGCGGTGTAGGGGTCGCGCGCGCTCCGCTCGCGGTACAGGCTGTCGATGCTGATCAGCTGATCGCCGATCTTGCCCTTGTACGTCGCGCAGTCGCCGATGAAGACCACCTTCTCGCCGGGCTTGGCGTCGATGGGGCCCTCGTAGGCGCCGAACACCACGTGCATCCGCGGCATCTTCGCGTCGCACTCCTTGTCGTACTCGCGCAGGATCTCGATCGCCTCCTCGATGGCGCCTGGACAGCCGCCCCAGCAGTAGTCGGTGTGCTCGGGCTCGGGCGGCGCGCCCGCGTAGGCGGTGATGTTGGTGCCCTCGAAGTACTTCTCGACGCGGACGAGGCCCACCTTGAACCCCTTGGCCTTCTGCCTCGCCTCCTCGAGCGTCACGTCGCCGGTGATCTCGATCTCGCCGAGGTCCATCGGGCCGAAGCCGCGCTCCGAGGCCAGGCGGATGTGGTCGACGCTCCTCGGATCGACGCCGATGATCTGGCAGCACACCGAATCGAAGGCGACCTGGTTGTTCCCCATGAGGATGAGGCCGAGGTCGAACGGCGTCGGCGTGAGCATCCGGCCCTCGCCGGCGGTGATGGCGTCGATCGCGATGAACTGCGGCTGCACGATGTACTGGAGGTCGGCGACCTTCTCGTTCAGCCGGTGGTCGTGATCGATGAGCCGGTGCCGGTCGTCCTGGATCCCGATGTAGTTCTTCATCGAGAAGGTGACGGTGGTCCAGGGGTGCGACTTGAACTTGGGGCAGTTCACGAAGAAGTCGGCCTTCGCGACGGGCTCCGGCGTGAACAGGTAGTCACGCAGCCGGCCCTCGTGCGTGAGCCGGATCTCGACCTGCTGCTCTTCCTCGAAGTGGTAATGCTTGACCCCGGTCCGCCGGAACATCGGGTAATAGCCGGCGCCCTCGTACGTCATGCGGGTCGGGAGCGTGATGCCGCACCGCTCGCCGACGGCGAGCTCGGTCACGCGCCCGTCGTCGCGATCCCTGAGCGCGCCGATCACCCCCTCGATGAACTCGGGCCGCGTATAGGCGTGCGGGAAGTGCGCGCCGGAGGCGACGACGTTCGGCTTGATGAGCGTCCGGCCGCGCGGGCGCAGCGAGAGCTCCTCGAGACCGCTGCGCACGATGCTGCGGATCTTCTCCACATCATACGTCGAGCAACGCCGCAAAATGACACGAGGGCGCGACGCGATTTTCATGGATCACCAGCGTAAGTGTCGCCGTGAGTCACCGCAACACCTGCTGCCGGACGGGCCGCAGCGGGTCCCGATCGGCCCGGACGCTCGCCGTGGTGCAGCGCGGCCAGCTCCGCCGCGCGGCGCGGATCAGCCCGGACGCTCGCGCGGCTCGTCGGCGACCAGCCGCGCGAGCTCGGCGCGGACCTCACGCGTCGCGTCGATGAGCCGGCCTTCGAGCTCGTAGATGCGGTCGGCCGGCGCCGGCTCGCCGGGCTCGTGGGGGGCGCGCAGGCGGCACCGGGCCACCTTCAGCCGGATCGCCGTCCCCGTCGACCGGAGCGCGCCCTCGACGCGCGCGCCGGGGGCCGACGACGCGGTCGAGCGGAGCCGCACGCGGTCGCCGTCGATCTCGACGAGCTCCGCCTCGCCGCCCCTCGACCAGGTGAGGTGCCAGGTCATTCCGGCCTCCGGGGGTTCGGGCGAGCCTCGCCGCGCGCCGCGCGGGGCGCGTGGCTGCGCCCGCGGTCGCCGCCGCGGGCCCGCTCGATCGCCGCGCGGGCCTCGCGGGCGGCGTCCTTCTCCTTCAGGCTCTCGCGCTTGTCGACGGTCTTCTTCCCCTTCGCGAGGGCGATCTCGGCCTTCACGCGGCCGTTCTTGAAGTAGAGGCGGGTCGCGATCACGGTCATGCCCTCGCGCTCCACGCCCTTGCGGATCGCCTCGATCTCGCTCTCGTGGAGCAGCAGCTTGCGCGGGCGCTTCGCCTCGTGCCCGAAGGCGGCCCCGGGCATCACGGGGATGTTGACGCCCTTCAGGAACACCTCGCCGTGCTCGATGGCGCACCAGCTGTCCGTCAGCTCGGCGGCGCCCTCGCGGAGCATCTTCACCTCGCTGCCGAGCAGCACCAACCCCGCCTCGAACCGATCGTCGAGGGTGTAGTCGAACGTCGCGCGCTTGTTGCGCACGATGAGCTTCTCCCCCTCTCGTTCCTTCTCTTTGCCAGCGCGGCTCACGCGGCCGCATAGCGCGCGCGCCGCCGTCTGTCCACCGCCTCTCCGCGCACGGCGCCGTCGACGGCGGTCTCTTGGCGGCTCGCGCCGGCGCGCCGGGGCGGCGGCTCGCGCCGGCGCGCCGGGGCGGCGCGGCCCTGTGGGGGGCCGTGCGCGCCCCGCGGCGCCGCGCCGTGCCGTCGCTCCTGTGCCGCGCGGCCGCGGTGCGGTCGCTTGACGCCGAGCGCCGCTGCTCGTCCAATGGGATGCATCGAGCGCGACGTGCTGTCGGACCGGAGGACGGAGTGAATCGCGGACGGGGCTTTTCCGCCTGGCTCGGAGCGCTGGTGGCGCTCTCTGCGGTGGCCCCCGCGTGCAGCTGCAGCTGCGCCGCCGATTCGATGGTCGACGCGCCGTACGCCGCGAGCGGCGCCGGGGTCGGGGGCGACGGCGGTCAGGGCGCGAGCGCGGGCAGCGGCGGGGAGGGCGGCGTCGGCGGCGGCGGCCACGGCGGCGAGGGGCAGGGCGGGAGCGCGCCCGCCGAGACGGGCGTGGAGGCGACCGAGACGGTGACCGCCGGCGAGGTCGCGAGGAGCTCCCGCTACCGGATGGTGTTCACGCTCGGCCAGCCGGCGCAGAACCAGGGGACGTCGGCCTCGCCCAAGGTGCGGATGCAGGGTGGGCTCCTCGGAGCCAACGGGAGCTTGCCATGACGAGGATGTGGCGATGAGGACATCGAGGATCGCGCGGCGCATGACGGCCGCCGCCCTGGCGGCGGGCGCTCTCGCGGGCGCAGGGACCGCGGCCGCGGCGGTGCCGGCGACCATCACCCATCAGGGCCGGCTCTTCGACGATCGCGACGCGCCGATCAACGAGACGATCGATGTCGTCTTCGCCCTGTACGACGCGCGCGACGCGTCGACGCCCATCTGGAGCGAGGTCCACGCGATCACGTTCGAGGACGGCTTCTTCTCGGTGCGCCTCGGCTCGATCACGCCGTTCCAGGGCGCGATCTTCGACGGCGCCGAGCGGTACCTCGGCATCACGGTCGGCGACGACGTCGAGCTGAAGCCGCGCGCGACGGTCGCGAGCGTGCCCTACGCGCTCCTCGCCGGGAACGTGAACGGCGACATCACGCCGACGTCGGTCACGGTGAACACCGCGAACGGCAGCACGGTGGTGATCGACGCGAGCGGGGTCTCCGTGAACGGCGGCCAGGTGATCAACGAGGACGGCGAGTGGGTCGGCTCGCCGGCAGGGCTCGAAGGCCCGGAAGGGCCGCCGGGCCCCACCGGGCCGACCGGCGCGACGGGCCCGGAAGGGCCGACGGGGCCGGCGGGGCCGACGGGCGCAACGGGGCCGGAAGGCCCCACGGGGCCGCAAGGGCCGGCCGGCCCCAGAGGCCCCGAAGGCCCGGTCGGGCCTGCGGGAGCGGTGGGCCCGATCGGGCCGGAGGGCCCGGTCGGCCCCATGGGCCCGCAGGGGCCGATGGGCCCGATCGGTCCGGTGGGCCCCCAAGGTCCGATAGGTCCGATAGGTCCGATAGGTCCGATCGGCCCGGAGGGGCCGATCGGTCCGACGGGCCCCCAAGGGCCGATGGGCCCGGCCGGTCCCGAGGGCCCCATCGGGCCTGAGGGGCCCCGCGGCTTCACGGGCCCCGTCGGGCCGACCGGGCCCCAGGGGGTCGTGCTCTCGCTGATGGTCAGCGGCGCGGGCGACCACGTCACGCTCCCGGTGGGAGCGGGCGTCGACTTCTTCGGCCCGACGGGCTCGGTGGAGGTCTCGTCGGCGAGCCAGTCGATCTACGCGACGGCGCATCGGTACCTGGGATCGGGCACCCAGCCAGCGAACAGCCTCAGCCTGTTCATGTGCTACCAGCGGGTTCGCTCCGAGCCGTCCGGCCCGGTGTTCGAGGCGCCGAAGGCGGTCGGTCTCGGGATGACCGGAGGCCGGGTCCCCGCAGGCACGCGCGTGCCCTTCGGGGTCAACGCCGTCATCACCGGCCTCAGCCCGGGCACGTACAACATCGGGATGTGCGGCCAGACGTTGAGCCCGAACTGGACCAGCAACGACTACGGCTACCTCTCGCTCATCCTCGTCAACGGCGGTTAGCCGCTGGGTCCGCCCGCGGCTAGGTGCTGAGTCCAGCGCGGCCAGCCGCTGAGTCCGTCGGTCGCGACGGACGCACGGGCAGACGGGGGCAGCTCGGAGCACGCGCGCTCCCTCCGCGCACGCCTCGACACGAACGCGAGAATCCCGCGCCGAAGGGCGCAATGCCGCGAGGCGCGCGCTCTGCGCGCCGTCACGTACGATCGTCCGCGACGATGGGCGGAAAGGGGGCTAAACACTCGCGGTTTCACGCGGGCCTGTCCACCCGGGACGCCACCCCCGCGGGGCCCACCCATCCGCGCCTCCTATGCAATCCATCTGTCTCCGCGGCGCCCGCACGCACAACCTCCAGGGCATCGACCTCGACTTCCGGCCCGGCGAGCTCGTGGCCATCGCCGGCGTGTCCGGCGCCGGCAAGTCCTCGCTCGCGCTCGACACGCTCTACTCCGAGGGGCAGCGCCGGTTCGTCGAGAGCTTCAGCCCGTACGCTCGCCAGTTCCTCGAGCGGCTCGAGCGGCCGCCGATCGATGCGCTCGAGCCCGTGGCGGCCGGCGTCGCCGTCGACCGCCGCGCGCCGGTCAAGAGCTCGCGGTCGACCGTCGCCACGATGGCCGATCTCGAGCCGTACTTCTGCGCGCTCTTCGCGCGCGAGGCGGTGCCCGTCTGCCCGTCCTGCGAGGCGCCG
The DNA here is from genome assembly GCF_028553905.1 of Sorangium sp. So ce836. Classification (NCBI taxonomy): domain Bacteria; kingdom Pseudomonadati; phylum Myxococcota; order Polyangiales; family Polyangiaceae; genus Sorangium; species Sorangium sp. So ce836. Next base: position 4,306,295 of record NZ_CP102233.1, read on the forward strand.
GCCGCGCGGACCGACCCGGTGCGGGCGGCCGAGCTCGCCGCGAGCGAGCACGAGGGCGCGACCGCGCTCGTCACGTACCCGATCGCCGTCGCGGGGACCGAGCGGTTCCTCGACGTGCGCGAGTCGCTGCTCGCCGCCGGCTACCGGCGCCTGCTCGTCCGCGGCGAGGCGCGCGACCTCGACGGCGTGGCGCCCTCCGAGGCGATGAGCGGCACCGACAAGGTCGAGGTCATCGTCGATCGCGTCCGAGTCGCCCCGCGGGAGCGCCGGCGCCTCGGCGCCGCCATCGAGGAGGCGTGGAAGGGCGGCGGAGGCGACGCGTCGCTCCACCTGCAGCGCAAGGCCGAGGAGCCGGGCGGCAACGGGGCGGGGTCGACGCGGCTCCGGCTCGTGCGCGGGCTCGCCTGCCCCTCGTGCGCGCGCGCCTTCGATCCGCCGCGCCCGGGGCTCTTCTCGTACCAGTCGCCGACCGGCGCGTGCCCCTCGTGCCGCGGCTTCGGCCGCACCCTCGGCATCGACTACGACAAGGTGATCCCGGACCCGTCGAAATCGATCGCGGGCGGCGCGATCCGCCCCTGGAACGGCCGCTCCACCACGTGGGAGCGGAAGGTGCTCCGCGCCTTCTGCGAGCGGAACGGGATCCGCACCGACCGGCCGTGGCGCGACCTCTCCGAGGCGCAGCGCGCGCTCGTGCTCGAGGGCGAGGGCACGTGGAGCCAGGGCAAGTACCCCGGCGTGAAGGCCTGGTTCCGCTGGCTCGAGACGCGCACCTACAAGATGCACGTCCGCGTGCTGCTCGCGCGCTACCGCACCTACGACGTGTGCGGCGCGTGCCACGGCAAGCGGCTCTCGCCCGAGTCGCTCCTCTACCGCGTCGGCGGCCTCGATCTCGCCGCGTGGCACGAGCTCGAGCTCCGCGAGGCGCGCGCGCGGATCGAGGCCGAGCGCCCCCAGACGGGCCAGGGGGAGATGGCGCGCCGCGAGCTCATCGCGCGGCTCGGCTACCTCGAGCGCGTCGGGCTCGGCTACCTCTCGCTCTCCCGCCAGGCGCGCACGCTCTCGGGCGGCGAGGCGCAGCGCGTCGCGCTCACCGCGGCGCTCGGCACGTCGCTGACGGGCGCGCTCTTCGTGCTCGACGAGCCGACCGTCGGGCTGCATCCGACGGACATCCCGCCGCTCATCGCGGCCATGCGCGAGCTCGCCGACCGCGGCAACGCCGTGCTCGTCATCGAGCACGAGCCGCTCGTCATCCGGGCGAGCGATCGCGTCGTCGAGCTCGGCCCCGGCGCGGGCAAGCAGGGCGGGCGCGTCACCTTCGACGGACCCCCCGAGGGGCTCGCCGCGCAGAGGCCGCTGCCCGCGGCGCCCGCGGAGCGAAGGTCGCCGAGCGGCAAGATCACGATCCACGGCGCGCGCGAGAACAACCTGCGCGACGTCTCCGTCGACGTCCCGCTCGGCGTCGTGGTGGCGATCACGGGGCCGAGCGGGTCGGGCAAGAGCACGCTGGTGAACGACGTGCTCTACCGGCACATCGCGAGGGCCCGCGGTTACAAGGACATCGATGCGCCGGGCCTGTACCGGCGCATCGAGGGCACGGCCGACATCCGCACCGTCACGCTCGTCGATCAGGCGCCGCTCGGGCGCACCTCGCGGGGCAACCCCGCGACCTACACCGGCGCGTGGAACCGCGTCCGCGCGCTCTTCGCCGAGCAGCCCGAGGCGGCGGCGCGGGATCTCGGGCCCGGCCACTTCTCGTTCAACGTCGCGCTCGGGCGCTGCGAGGCGTGCGCCGGCGAGGGGAGCGAGACGATCGAGATGCAGTTCTTGGCCGACGTGTCGCTGACCTGCCCGACCTGCAAGGGCAAGCGCTTCCGCGACGAGGTGCTCGAGGTGAAGCTCGACGGCCGCTCGGTCGCCGACGTGCTCGATCTCTCGATCGACGAGGCTTTCGCGGCCTTCGAGCGGGAGCCCGCGATCCGGCGGGCGCTCGCGCCGCTCAAGCAGCTCGGCCTCGGCTACCTCACGCTCGGCCAGCCGCTCTCGACGCTCTCCGGCGGCGAGGCGCAGCGGCTCAAGATCGCGCGCGCGCTCGGCGAGCCGTGCGCGGGCGCGCTCTTCCTCCTCGACGAGCCGAGCGCCGGCCTGCACCCGGAGGAGGTGAAGCACCTCAACGCTTCGCTCTCGGTGCTCGTGGCCGAGGGCGCCTCCGTGATCGTGGTCGACCACGACCTCGACGTCGTCGCGGCGGCCGACTGGGTCATCGATCTCGGGCCGGGCGCGGGCAGCGAGGGCGGGAGCGTGGTCGCCGAGGGGACGCCCGAGGCGGTGGCCAGGACGGCGACGCGGACCGGCGGCGCGCTGGCCGAGTGGTTCGCGCTGCGCGGCGACGGCGCGTCGCCGAGGCCGCGGCGCGGCGCCAAGGCCGCGGCGCCCGCCGCCGCCGCGAAATCCGGCAAGCGCAGCGGCAACGGCGCGGCGCGCGCCTCGCTCGACCGGCGGCGCATCGAGGTGGAGGGCGCCCGCGAGCACAACCTCGCCGAGGTCTCGACGGTGATCCCGCACGGCGAGCTCGTCGTCGTGACCGGCCCGAGCGGCTCCGGCAAGAGCACGCTGGCGTTCGACGTGGTCTTCGCCGAGGGCCAGCGGCGCTTCCTCGAGACCTTGACCCCCTACGCGCGCCAGTTCCTCCCCACGCTGCCGCGGCCGGACGTCGATCGCGTCACCGGCGTACCCCCGTCGATCGCGCTCGAGCAGCGCACCACGCGCTCCGGCGCCAACTCCACCGTCGCGACCGTGACCGAGATCGCGCACTACCTGCGGCTGCTCTACGCCAAGGTCGGCGAGGCGCGCTGCCCGGACTGCGACGTGCCGATCGAGGCGCGCTCGCCGGACGAGGTCTATCGTTCGCTGCTCGCGACGCGCGGCGCGCGGACGCTGCTCGCCCCCGCGGTCGTGGCGCGCAAGGGGACGTACCTCGACGTCTTCACCGCGGCCGCCCGCGCCGGCATCACCCGCGCGCTCGCCGACGGCGAGCCGTGCGCGACCGACAGCCCTCCCCGCCTCGACAAGCGCCGGGAGCACTCGATCGACCTCGTGATCTACGAGGGGCGCATGGACGCCCTCGATCGCGCGCTCTTCGATCGCGCCCTCGCGTTCGGGCGGGGCGCGGTGAAGCTCGCCGGCGGCCGTGGCGGCGAGCAGCTGCTCTCCACCACGCGCACCTGCCCGCGCTGCGGCGTCGGCGTCCCGGAGCTCGATCCCCGCTGGTTCTCGTTCAACACGAAGCAGGGCCGCTGCGAGGCGTGCGAGGGGACCGGCGCCTCGGACTTCGACGACGACGCGCTCGCGACGCCCGATCCGTGCGAGGCGTGCGGCGGCTCGCGCCTCGCGCCGATCCCCCGGGCCGTCCGGCTCGCCGGCGAGCGTTACCACCAGGCGTCGGGCCGGTCGGTGGCGGCCGCCGCCGCCTGGGCGAGGGGCCTGCGCTTCACGGGCGATCGCGCGCTGATCGCCGAGGCGCCGCACAAGGAGCTCTGCCGCCGGCTCGACTTCGTCTGCGAGGTGGGCCTCGGCTACCTCACGCTCGATCGGCGCGCGTCGACCCTCTCGGGCGGCGAGATGCAGCGCCTGCGGCTCGCGGCGCAGCTCGGCAGCGGCCTCACCGGGGCGCTGTACGTGCTCGACGAGCCGACGATCGGCCTCCACCCGCGCGACACCGATCGGCTGCTCTCCAACCTGCGTCGGCTCGCCGCCATGGGGAGCACCGTGCTCATGGTGGAGCACGACGCCGACACGATCCGCGCCGCGGACCACCTGATCGACCTCGGCCCGTCGGGCGGCCGCAAGGGCGGCAGGATCGTCGCGGCGGGGCCGTCGCGCGAGGTGCTCGCGAACCCCGACTCGCCGACCGCGCGCGCGCTCGCCGGCGAGGACGCCCTGCTCAGCGCGCGCCCGGCGCGCCCGCCGGCGCGCGAGCACATCGAGCTCCTCGGCGCCCGCGCGCACAACCTCCAGGGCGACGCGCTCCGGATCCCCGCGGGCCGGATGACGGTGGTCGCCGGCGTGTCCGGCTCCGGGAAGAGCACGCTGATCCAGAAGGTGCTCTACCCCGCCGCGCGCCGCGCGCTGAAGCTCGAGGCGCCCGAGCCGGGCCCGCACAAGGCGCTGCGGCTGCCGAAGAGCATCCTGCGGGCGGTGGCCGTCGACCAGTCGCCCATCGGCCGGACGCCGCGCTCGATCCCGGCGACGTTCCTGGGCGTCTGGGACGAGGTCCGCAAGCTCTACGCCGCCTGTCCCGACGCGCAGGTGCGCGGCTACGGCCCCGCGCGGTTCTCGTTCAACACGGCCTCGGGTGGGCGGTGCCCCGTGTGCGAGGGGCAGGGCGTCATCGCGCACGAGATGTCGTTCCTGCCCGACGTGACCACGCCGTGCGAGGCGTGCGGCGGCGCGCGCTTCGAGCCGGCGACGCTCGACGTGCGCTACCTCGGCCTGTCCGTCGGCGATGTCCTCGATCTCACCGCCGAGGAGGCGGTCGAGGTCTTCGCGGCGCACCCGCGGATCCGCGCGCCGCTCTCGACCATGTGCGATCTCGGCGTGGGCTACCTCCACATCGGCCAGGGCTCGCACACGCTCTCGGGCGGCGAGGCCCAGCGGCTCAAGCTCGCGGCGGAGCTGACGGCCGGCGCGCGGCCCAAGCCGACGCTCTACGTCCTCGATGAGCCCACGACCGGCCTGCACCTCGCGGACGTGACGCGCCTCGTCCGCGTGCTCGACCGCCTGGTCGAGCGCGGCGACACGCTGGTGATCATCGAGCACCACCCGGCGGTCATCGCCTGCGCGGATCACGTGGTCGAGCTGGGCCCGGAGGGCGGCGCCGGCGGGGGGCGCATCGTGGCCGAGGGCACCCCGCGCGAGCTTTCGCGTCAGCCGACGGCGACGGGCGAGGTGCTGAAGAGGATCTTCGCGAAGGCGACGTGAGCGGGCGCGCCGGCTCGCCCCGGCGCGCCGCCTCGCGGGTCGCGGCTCAGCCGCCCGAGCGCTTCGCGTACTGGTACGCGGTGTAGGCCGAGATCAGGTGGCAGACCCAGCCGAGCCATCCGCCCGTGCCGATCCACAGGCCGGGGGTGACGATCAGCCAGAAGATGCAGCGCAGAAAAGCGCCGTTGTAGAGCTGCCCAACGCCCGGAATGAGGAAGGACAGAACTGCGGCGATCCCGGATTTGCTCATGAGGTCGGAAGCTGATCACCCTGACCGCCTTGTCAAGCGGACTCGGGCGAGAGCTTCGGATTGTGCCCACGGCGGCGCGGTGGGCCGCGGAGATCCGCTCAATTCCTGCCGGGCAGGATGATCTTCTTCCGGCCCGTCGAGGATGCGGACGGGGTGGTCGTCGGGGTCGTCGCGCTGGGCGTCGTCGGGATCGTCGGCTGAGCGGTCGTCGACGGGATCGTCGGCGTGGTGGTCGGGTTCGCCGGCTTGGGCTGCGCTTTCGGCGGCGGTTTCGGGGCCGCCGCGGGGACGGGGACCGGCTCCGGCGGGGGCGGCTCGGGCGTCGTGGTCGCGGCCGGGGGCGGCGGCGTTGGATCGCCGGCGACCGACGCCGGCGCCGGGGGCGCGTCGATCGGCGGCAGCACCGTCGCGTCGTCGGACGAGCTTCCGCTGCGCATCACGAAGAGGGTGGTCGTGATGCCCCCGATGACCACGAAGGCGGCGAGCCCGATCAGCGCGAGCGTCGGGCCGGAGCTCTTCGGGCGAGGCCGCGCGGGGATCGGCGCCGCGTACGGCCCGCCGCTGCCCGGCAGCGCCGGAGCGCCGCCGTGAAACCCCGGCGCGCCGGCGGCTCCGCTCGGAGCCCCGAACGGCGAGCCGCCATACGGGCTCGCGGGAGGCGGGGGCGGCTGCCCGTAGGCGCCCCCTGGTCCGGGAGGGCCGCCGTACGTCGCGGTTGCGCCGGGGCCGTACGGGCCGGGCGCGCCGGCCGGCGGCGCGCCGTACGCGCCTGCCGGCGAGCCGTAAGGGGCCGGCGCGCCGGGCGGGGGCGCGCTGTTGCCTCCGCCCTCGACGATCGTCCGCGGGACGGCTCCGCCCGCGGCGCCTGGATCGTGCGGCGCGGTGCCTGGCGGCACGGGGAAGGCGCCCTGAGACGAGTCGAGCCCTGCGAGCGGAGGCTCGCCGGGCACGGTCTTGCCAGGGCCGTACATGCCGCTCGGGGGCGCAGGCCATCCGGGCGGCGGACCGCTATTCTGATTGCTCATCGAGATCGCATCCTACCGCCTGCGCCGGGCGAGTCAGTTGTTCGGTACGATGATCACGCGCCGTGGCGGCTTGCTGGACGGCGTGGTGGCCGGCGTCGTCGGCGCCGGGGTCGTCGTGTTCGGGGTGGGCTGGGGGTTGGCCGGCGGCTGCGCGCCGGTCGGCGCGGGGAACGGGAACGGGAACGTCGACGGGATGACGATCGGCGGCAGGTTGGGGAGGATCGACGTCCCGCTCGGGCGCGTCGTCGGCGCCGGCTGTGTCCCCGTCGCGCTCGGCGTCGCCGGCGGCTTCGAGGTCGAGGTCGACGTCGGCCGGGGCTGGGGCTTGGCGACCACCGGCGGCGGCTCGACCGGGGGCGGCGTCACGGCGGGGGGCGCCGTCGTCGCGGGGGTGGTCGGCTCCGACGGCACCGTCGCGGTCGGCTGGAACGTCGGCATGGCCGGCGCTACGTCGGCCTGCTCGCTCCGACCGAGCTCGCTGGCGATGTAGACGCCGCCCACGACGGCCCCGGTGATCCCCGTGGCGAGCAGCAGGATGGTGAACAGCGAGGTCCCGCGCCGCGCGGGCTGCTTCGCCCCGTGCGCCGAGGCGGCGTGCGAGGCCCTGGGCAGCGGATCCATCGGCGCCGTCCCAGGGACGTACCCCTGCACGCCGCCCCCGTAGGCGCCGCCGTAGCCGGGCGCCGGAGCTCCGTTGAACGCGCCGGCCGAGCTCCGGTCCATGAAGGGCACGTTGCCGACCGCGGTGCCTCCTGGGCGAGGCGCCACATCGAACGGTCCGGGCTCGTAGCTCGTCGCCGGCACCCCGGGCACCCCTTGCGGGGGCATGTAGGGCGCGGCGCTCACGGTCGCCGGCTGGCCGACCGGGGGGTAGCCGCCCTGAGCGAAGTACGGGCCCGAGGAGGGCTCTGGCCTGGGCGTGAACCCTGGCGCCCCCGGCGTCGACGCCGAGGGACCCCGCGCGTCCGAGGCGAAGCCGCCCAGGGGCGTCGCGGGCCCGAGCGCGCCCGGGGGGCCGCTCGCCGCGTGCTGCGCGCCGCCGTTCTCGGGCGGGATCGTCTTGGGGACGGAGCTCGTGCGACCGTCGCCCATCGCGTTGGCTGCGGCCGCCGCGGAGGCCGCGTGCATCGCGGGTGCGGCGAGGGCTGCCGGCAGGGCGGGCCCGGACGACCGCGCCACGCTGACCTCGGAGGGCGAGGGGGTGAGCGCCGAGGGGGCGCGGGCGGCGCGGGCGAACGGCTCGAGGGCGCCGCGGAGCTCGGCGGTGGTCGCGAACCGGTCGGCCGGCGAGGCCGCCATCGCGCGGTGGACGGCGGCGCAGAGGCCCGGCGCGAGCTCCGGCGCCAGGTCTGAGAGCCGCGAGATCTGGCCCGACAGGTAGGCGCCCGCGATCTGCTGGGGCTCGTCGCCGCCGACCGGCCGGCGGCCGGCCAGCATCTCGAAGATGATGACGCCCAGCGAGAAGATGTCCGCGCGCGCGTCGACGGAGTCCGCCGAGTAGGCCTGCTCGGGCGCCATGTACTCGGGGGTGCCCATGATCACGCCCGGTCGCGTGAGCCCGCGATCGAGCTCCCCCGTGACCTTCAGCTTGGCGATGCCGAAGTCGAGCAGCTTGATGAGCGGCTCTCCCTTGGCCGTCCTCGTGATGATGACGTTGTCCGGCTTGAGGTCCCGGTGGACCACGCCCGCGCGATGGGCGGCCTCGACGCCCTCGAGCATCTGCATCGCGTACTCGAGGGCGTCGGCGTAGGCGAGCCGGATGCCGGCCCGGTAGAGCTCCTCGTACAGCGTCTGGAGCGTCTTCCCCTCCAGGTACTCCATCACGATGAACGCCAGGCCGCCGGCGGTCTGGTCGACGTCGACGACGCGGACCACGTGCGCGCTCTGGATCTGCGCGGAGACGCGCGCCTCTTGCAGGAAGCGCTGCACCAGGCCGGAGCGGCGAGACAGCTCGGGGTGGAGAAACTTGAGGGCGACCGTCGTCCCCAGCACCTCGTGGCGGGCTTCGTAGACGCTCCCCATGCCGCCGTCGCCGATGAGGCGCACGAGTCGGTACTTGTTGTGGATGACCTGGCCTGCCTGCGGACGCATCGATCTCCGTTGAGGGCGCTGGAGTTGCTCGGAGAGTCTCACAGGCTGGTAGACGAACGTCAGCCCCATTTGTGCGACACAGCGTCGCGAAGGTCGCGATCCGCACCGCTTTTCGGCCCCGCGGGCCCCCTCCGCGCCGCCGGGCTCCCGTCCCGGGCAGCCTCGCCGCCGAGCTCGCACGCCCTGGCACGACCCTTGATAACGCGTTGCGTCGCCCGCCTCGGGTAGGTGCGACGGCGCTGATGCGCGCGTGCGGGAACGAGTATACCTGGGGGCGCCGCCGGGGTTGCGGCGCTCGAGGAGATGCCTGTGCTGGCTGCGCCGTTGCTCGATGCCCTGATCGATCGCGCTCTGGAAGAAGACCTCGCGGGAGGCGATCTCACCACCGAGGCCTGTGTCGAGGCTTCAGCGCGCGCGACCGCGAAGGCGGTGGCGCGCAAGCCGCTCGTCGTTTGCGGCGGGGACGTGTTTCTCCGCGTCTTTCAGCGACTGGATCCGCAGGTCGAGGGCGAGGTGCTGATCGCGGACGGCACCGCGGTCGACACCGGCGCCGTGCTCTGGACGGTGCGCGGCCTCGCGCGCACGCTCCTCAGCGCGGAGCGCACCGCGCTCAACTTCGCGCAGCGCATGAGCGGCGTCGCCTCCGAGGCGCGCCGCTACGCCGCGGCGATCCCGCAGGGGTCCGGCGTGCGCATCACCGACACCCGCAAGACGACGCCCGGCCTGCGCGCGCTGGAGCGCTACGCGGTGCGCGTCGGAGGCGCGCACAACCACCGCGACAGCCTCGGGAGCGCCGTGCTCATCAAGGACAACCACATCGTCGCGGCGGGCGGCATCGCCACCGCCATCGCCCGCGCGCGGGCGCGCGCCCCGCACACGACGAAGATCGAGGTCGAGGTCGCCTCGCTCCGCGAGCTCGACGAGGCGCTCTCTGCCGGCGCGGACATCATCATGCTCGACAACTTCACGCTGGCCAACGTCAAGACGGCGTCCGCGCGCGTCCGGTCGGCGCAGCACGGCCGGCCTCTCCTCGAGGTCTCCGGCGGGATCACGCTGGAGCGCATCCCCGAGCTCGCCGCGGCGGGCATCGACATCATCAGCGTCGGGGCGCTGACGCACTCGGCGCGCTCGGCCGACATCGCGCTGGATCTCTCGCTGTGAGGCGGCTCGACGCCGGGGCCATCGAGCGCGAGCTCGCGCGCCTCGGCGCGCCGAGCGGGAGGCCGCTCGCCGTCGCGCCGGAGACGGCGTCGACGAACGACGACGCCCGGAGCGCGGCGGCCGCCGGGGCGCCGCACGGGGCGGCGTTCCTCGCCGACGCGCAGACCCAGGGCCGCGGGCGCGGCGGGCGCGCATGGCACTCTCCGCCCGGGGAGAACCTGTACCTGTCGGTCGTGCTGCGCCCCGGCCTGCCGGCGAGCAGCGTGGCCCCCATCGCCCTCGTCATGGGGCTCGCCGTGGCGTCGGTCGTCGAGCAACGGCTCGCGCGGCTCGCGCCCGGTTCGCGCCGCGGCGACGGCGCCGCCGCCGAGGTGCGGCTCAAGTGGCCGAACGACGTGCTCGCCGGGGGCCGCAAGCTGGCGGGGATCCTGGTCGAGGCCCAGCTGCGCGGCGAATCGGTGAGCAGCGTGATCGTCGGCGTCGGGCTGAACGTCCACGCGTCGAGCTTCCCGCCGGAGCTCTCGGGCCGGGCCACGTCGCTCGCGATGCTCGGGATCGACGACGTCCCGCGCGAGCTCCTCGCGGCGGAGCTGCTCCAGGCGATCGGCGACGCCGCGGCGAGGTTCGAGGCGGGGAGGCTCGCGCCCTTCGCGGAGGATCTCGCCCGGATGGATTGGCTGCGCGGCCGCCGCGTCGAGGTCGCCGGCGTGGCCGGCGTCGCGGCGGGGATCGACCCGGAGGGGCACCTGCTGATCCGCGGAGGGGACGGCGTCCTCCGCGCGGTGGCGGCGGGCGAGGTCAGCGTCATCACCGGCTGAGCGCCTCGCGCCGCTTGCGTTGCGCGGTCGGCGCGGCCAAAGCTTGCGCCCCCATCGCGGGTCGCCGGCGGCGCGGAGCCGCCGAGGCCGGCCCGGGCTCCTCGGAGGCGTCGCTTCCTTGAAAGAAGACACCCTCGTCGTCCACGAAATCTACGCCAGCGTGCAGGGCGAATCGACGTTCGCTGGGCTGCCGTGCACCTTCGTCCGGCTCACCGGGTGCAACCTGCGCTGCGCCTGGTGCGACACCTCGCAGGCGTTCTACGGCGGCAAGCGCCTCCGCCGCAGCGACGTCCTCGAGCGCGCGCTCGCCCTCGGCACGTCGCTCGTGGAGCTCACGGGCGGGGAGCCCCTCCTCCAGCCCGGGTCGCTCCCGCTCCTCAAGGAGCTCTGCGACGCCGGCCGCACGGTCCTCGTCGAGACCAGCGGCGAGGCGGACGTGTCGCGGGTCGACCCGCGCGTGCACAAGATCATGGATCTGAAGGCGCCCGGATCCGGGGAATCCCACCGGAACCGCTGGTCGAACCTGGACCATCTCACGCCGCGCGACGAGATCAAGTTCGTGCTCGCCGATCGGGCGGACTACGAATGGATGCGGGACACCATCCGCGAGCGCCGCCTCGACGCGCGCGGCGTGACGCTGCTCGCCTCGTGCGTCTGGGGCAAGCTCGCGCCGAGAGATCTCGTCCAGTGGGTGCTCGACGACGGCCTTCGCGTCCGTGTGCAGGTCCAGCTCCACAAGGTGATCTGGGGCGCCGACGCGCAGGGGGTCTGACCCGCGGGGCCGCCCCCCTCCACGCTCGGCTCGTGAGGGGAGGGGCGGCGGCGTTCCCTCGCGGCGTCAGCGCTCGCCGCGCAGGAACTGCTCGAAGTCGTCGACGTCGCGGGGCGAGCCGAGGACGAGCGGCACGCGCTCGTGGAGCGACTTCGGCACCCGATCGAGGATGCGATCGGAGCCCGTGCTCGCCTTGCCGCCGGCGGCCTCGAAGATGAAGGCGAACGGGTTCGCCTCGTAGAGCAGCCGCAGCTTGCCCTGGCCGCTTCGATCGGCGGGGTAGGCGAAGATGCCGCCCTTGAGCAGCGTCCGGTGCGCATCCGCCACCAGCGATCCCACGTACCGGGCGCCGTAGGGCCTCCCCTCGTGCTTGTTCTCCTCCTTGATCCACGTGTTCCAGCGGCGCACGTCCTCGGGCCACCGCGCGCTGTGGCCCTCGTTGATCGAGTAGGTCGAGCCGCGCTCCGGGATCCGGATGTTCTCGTGAGAGAGGAAAAATTCGCCGACGGTCGGATCGTACGTGAACCCGTGCACGCCGCCGAGGCCGGTGGTGATGACGAGCAGCGTCGACGACCCGTAGAGCACGTAGCCGGCCGCGACCAGATCGCGGCCGGGGCGCAGGAAATCCGAGGGATCGGCGCCCATCTTGGCGTCGCTCTTGCGGAGCACGCCGAAGATCGTGCCGATCGAGATGTTCACGTCGATGTTCGACGATCCGTCGAGCGGGTCCACGACGACGATGTACTTGGCGCGCGGATCCGTGGAGAGGAGCCTCATTTCGCCGAGCTCCTCGCTCACCACGGCGGCGCAGTGCCCGCGCCGTCCGAGCACGCTGAGCAGCGTCTCGTTGGCGACCTCGTCGAGCTTCTGCACGATCTCGCCCTGCACGTTCGTCTGCCCGGTGTACCCGAGGACGTTGGCGAGGCCGGCGCGCCGGACCTTCGACGTCACGAGCTTCGCCGCCAGGCCAAACTGGTTCAGCAGGGAGGTGAACGCCCCCGTCGCCGCGGGGAACCCGAGCATTCCCTCGAGGATGTACGTCTCGAGCGTGATCCCGACGCGCGACTGCGCGTCGGGCGGCTTCCAGCTCAGATTCCGTTGGTCCGATGAGAGCGACATGATCCCTCCGCGTGATGGCAAGGACGTCGCCGCCCCGCCACGTGCTCGCGCTCGCGGCCTCTGCTGCTGATTGCTCCCGCAGAGCCGAACGGCGCGGCCACGAGAATTGCGTATCCGACGGCTCCGTACAACATCCTCCAAGCGCTGATCTACCGGGGTGTTCGGCTCGATACGTTCGTCTCGGGTCCTCGGACGATGCCAGGGCTCCCTCGCTCGCTGGCCTCGGCCCGGGGCCACGGGCAGGGCGGCTCGGGCTCACGCCCAGGTCGGCCGCGCGTTCCGGCAGCAACCCCTCCACGGAGTGATTCATGGCGCTCACCTCCCGCGTAGAGCAGATCCTCTCTTGGTACGCCTCGGAGAACCCCGGCACGCTGACGAACCTCGTCCGGCTGCTCAACCACGGCGCGCTCGCGGGCACCGGCAAGATGGTGATCCTGCCCGTGGACCAAGGCTTCGAGCACGGCCCCGTGCGATCGTTCGCTCCGAACCCCGAAGCCTACGATCCCGACTACCTCTTTCAGCTCGCGATCGACGCTGGGTGCAACGCGTATGCGGCGCCGCTCGGGTCGTTGCAGGCGGGCGCGGCCAGGTTCGCGGGGCAGGTGCCGCTGATCTTGAAGCTCAACAACAGCGACACGCTGGCGAAAGTGGAGCAACCCCTGTCCGCGGTGACCGGATCGGTCGACGACGCGCTCCGACTCGGCTGCGTCGGCGTCGGCTACACCATCTACCCCGGGTCCGGCGCGAGAAACCGGATGTACGAGGACCTCCGCGAGATCGCCCTCGAGGCCAGGCGCAAGGGCCTGGTCGTCATCGTCTGGAGCTACCCGCGCGGCGCCGGGCTGTCGAAGCAGGGCGAGACGGCCGTCGACGTCTGCGCCTACGCGGCGACCATCGCGGCTCAGCTCGGCGCGCACATCATCAAGGTCAAGCCGCCGACGGCTCATGTCGAGCAGGAGGAGGCGAGAAAGATGTACGAAAAATACGGAATCCCCATCCAGACGCTCGCCGAGCGGGTCCGCCACGTCGTGCAGGCGACCTTCAACGGGAAGCGGGTGGTGATCTTCTCGGGCGGCGAGTCCAAGGCGACGGACGCCGTGCTGGAGGAGGTGCGCGAGATGGCCGCGGGCGGGTCCTTTGGCTCGATCATGGGGCGCAACGCGTTCCAGCGCCCGCGCGCCGAGGCGCTGAAGCTCCTCGCCGACGTCATCCACATCTACAGGTCGGGGCGCTGACGCCCATCGATCAGCCGCTCGGGGCGGGACGCTCGGGCCGCCGTCCCCGTGAGCGTCGCCGCGCGGGGCACCGCCGGCGGAGGCGCCGCGCGACCCGCCGCAGAGGCGCCGCGGCGCCCGTCGCTGCCGGTCGCCGATCGCCAAGCCCGAGCGGCGCCGCACCCCCCGCGCCCGGGAGCGCGCTCCCCCGCGCCTCGGGCCGATCGCCTGCGGCATCGTCCACGTCGACGGGGTTAGCCCTTCGTGATTAGATGCCGCGCTGGATACACCCCCCCCGTCCGGGCTCAGGAGACCGCATGCCGATCAAAGTGAACCTCGCCTCGTCAGACCCGCTGAGCCTCGCCGTCGACGTCCTCGTCATCGGCGTGCCTGAAGGCGCTTCGACGGGTGAGGGCGTGCTCGCGAGGCTCGTGGAGGCGCTTGGCGAGTCCGTGGCCCACCAGGTCAAGCGTGACGACTTCACGGGGAAGAGGGATCAGAGCGTCGATTTCACGACGCGCGGCGCGCTGAAGCCTGGCCGCGTGCTGCTGCTCGGGCTCGGGTCCGGCAAGCTCACCGACGTCGATGTCCGGCTGCTCGCGGCGAAGGGGGCGCGCTTCGCGAGCGGCGTGCGCGCCGAGAGCGTCGCGGTCGTGGTGCCGCCCGGCGTCGAGCGCGCGGAGCGGTCTGCCGCCGAGGGCCTCGTGCTCGGGTCCTACCGGTTCACCCGCTACTTCACGGGCGATCGCGTGCCCAAGTTCGGGCTCGCGCGCGGCACCGTGGTCGTCGAGGGCAAGCCGGGCAAGGCGGCGCGCGACGCCGTCGCGCTCGGCCAGCAGGTCGGCGAGGCGATCTGCGTCGCGCGCGACCTCGTCAATGAGCCGCCGAACGAGATGTATCCGGAGGCGCTCGCGCGCGTCGCCGCCGAGGTCGGCAAGCAGCACGGCCTCAAGGTGACGGTGTTCGACAAGGCCGCGCTGATCAAGCGGGGCATGAAGCTCATCATGGCGGTGGGGCAGGGGAGCGCGCGGGAGCCCCGGCTGGTCCACATGATCTACGCGCCTCCCGGCAAGCCGAAGGGGAAGCTGGTCTTCGTGGGCAAGGGGCTGACGTTCGACAGCGGCGGCCTCTGCATCAAGCCCGCTCAGGGCATGGAAGAGATGAAGGGCGACATGGGCGGCGCCGCGAACGTGATCGCGCTGATGGCCGCCGTCGCGGCCGCCAAGCCGAGCGTCGAGGTCCACGGCATCATCGGCACGGCCGAGAACATGCCCGACGGCGCGGCCTACCGGCCGGGCGACATCTTCGGCTCCCTCGACGGCAGGACGGTGGAGATCATCAACACCGACGCCGAGGGGCGCCTCGTCCTCGCCGACTGCCTCGCCTATGCGCGCGCGCTCAAGCCGGATCTCATCGTCGACAACGCGACCCTCACGGGCGCCTGCGTCGTGGCCCTCGGCCCCACGGTGTCGGGCTTCTTCTCGAACCGCGAGGATCTCGCGGATCGCCTGCGGGGCGCCGCGAAGGCGGCGGGCGAGTCGATGTGGCAGCTGCCGCTGGTCGACGAGCTCCGCGACGGCCTGAAGAGCGACTGGGCCGACATCAAGCACACGGCCGACCGCTGGGGCGGGGCGATCACCGCGGCCCTGTTCCTGCGCGAGTTCGTGGGGGACGTCCCCTGGGCCCACGTGGACATCGCCGGCCCGTCGATGGCGAGCAAGCCCTACGGCATCTTCTCCAAGGGCGGGACGGGTCACGGCGTGCTTACCTTCCTCCGCCTCGTCGAAGGCTTCACCGGCTGAACCGTGCAACTCCGCCGTAAGCTCGCGCGCGCCATGGGCCGCGCCATCACCGACTTCGACATGATCGCCGACGGCGATCGGATCCTCTGCGCCGTCTCGGGGGGCAAGGACAGCTACGCGCTGCACGCGCTCCTCGTCGACCTCGCGCGCCGCGCGCCGGTCCGGTTCAGCGTGATCGCGGTCAACATCGACCAGGGACACCCTGGCTATCCCGGGCACCTCCTGTCCGACTACATGGCCGCGGGCGGCCACGAGTTCCGGATGATCTCCGAGGACACCTACTCGATCGTCACCGAGAAGATCCCCGAGAACAAGACGTACTGCTCGCTGTGCTCCCGCCTGCGGCGAGGCATCCTCTACCGCGTCGCGCGCGAGCTCGGGTGCTCCAAGATCGCCCTTGGCCACCACCGCGACGACGCCGTGACGACGCTGCTGTTGAACCTGATCTTCGCCGGCCAGCTGAAGTCCATGCCGCCGAAGCTCATCTCCGACGACGGCGACAACGTCGTGATCCGCCCGCTCATCTACTGCGCCGAGGCCGAGCTCGCCGCGTTCGCCGCGGAGGAGCGCTTCCCCATCATTCCCTGCGATCTGTGCGGGTCACAGGAGAACCTCCAGCGCAAGGCCGTGAGCCGGCTGCTCGCGGAGCTCGACGAGCGCCACCCCGGGGCCCGGCAGAACATGCTCGCCGCCCTCGGCAACGTGCGCCCGAGCCACCTCTTCGACACGGGCCTCTGGAAGCGGCTCGGGCTCGAGGTCGCCCGGGAGGAGGGGGGCGCGAGCAGCGAGGCAGGCGCCGGCGCGCCGGCGCCGGATGTGCTGCCCGTGGGCCACCTGCTCAGAAACCTGGCCTAGCGGCTCGCGCATGAGCACGGAGGCTCCCGGCGCGATCTCGATCGGCGCTCCGCGCGAGGCGGAGGCGACCGCGTCCGGCGAGCGCGGCGGAACGCTGGCGCGCAGGGGCGATGGACCGTCCGCGGCGGATGGCCCCGAGCCGGCGCAGCCCGGAGCGGGGCGCCGGGGCCTCGGGGAGGGGCGCGCCCCGCAGGCGTTGCTGGCGGCGGTCGTCGCCTGGATGATCACGGTCGCTCCTGCCGGGTTCGGCCGCGGCGCGCCCGTGTCCGCCAGCGTCGCCGCCTCGCTCGCCTTCCTGTGCGGCATCGCCGCGCCGCTGCTCGCCGCCTCCCACCGCCGGGCGGCGCGGCACCTCGGCATCTCTGTCTTTCTGGCGCTCGTCACGCTGACGTGGCTGCTCGCCGCGCCCTCCCTTCAGCCGTCCCGCCTCGACCCGGTCCGGGCGGCCATCGGTGGGATCGCCTGGGGCCTCTTCGCGCTTTCCTGGCGCGACCGCTGGGAGGTGCGGCGCCCGCCGGAGCCGGACCCGGACGTCCCCCTCCTGCAGCCTCGGGCCCACCTGCCCCCGCTCGCCGCCGTGATCGTCGCGTTCGGCGCGCTGGTGAGCCTCGCCATCCTCGTGCTCGCGTGGCGGGTCCGGGACCCGGACCGCGCCCTCCTGGCCCAGGCCGTCGCCGTGGCCTGCGCCGTCGCCCTGATCACCGCGGCCTCCGGCGTCGCGGTCGCCCGCGGCCGCCGACACACGGCGGGCGCGCGGCGGCTCACCCACCGCGCCGTCCGGCAGCTGCTGGTCTTGATCGTCTTCGCCGTCCTGGGGGCGGTCGTGATGATGCTGCGCTGAGCAGCGGCCCGGCCGCCGCTCGCCGAGAGCCGCTGCCCTGCAGCGGCCCCGCATCCCCGCCGGTTCCACGTCAAATCGCGTTACACTCACGCGCGTGTCCCGCGCAGTCGATGTCTTCGCGATTCTGCTCCTCGTCGCCGCCGCGTTCTCCTTCGCCTTCGGTGTCCACGCGCTCGGCGATCGCCAGGATTTCAAGGCCATCTACCTCCTGGTGATCGGCGGGCTCTCGCTCAAGGCGTCCACGGAGATCCTTCGCCCCCGCGGGGGCAGCGCGTGAGCCCTGGGCGCCGAGGGATCGCGGCCGTCGCGTGCCTGTGCGCGTGCGCGGCCTGGGCCGCGTCGTCGACGTCCGCGCGGGGGGCGCCGCCGCTCCCGGCCGACGTGGCGGCCCGCGTGGGCGCGCTCGACATCTCCGTAGAATCGGTGGCTCGCATCGCGGCGGCGCAGCACATCTCGCCCGCGCAGGCCCGGGACGCCGCGATCCGCGACGCGCTCCTCGCCGCCGCGGCGCGAGACCGCGGCCTCGATCGCGACGCCGACGTGCAGCGCGACATCAGCGCGGTGCTCGCGCGCCGCCTGCTCCACCGACTGAAAGAGGAGGCGGAGAACGCCGGCCCCGTGACGGACGACGAGCTGCGCGCGGCGACCGAACGGCACTGGCTCGACCTCGATCGACCCGAGGGATACCGCACCGTTCACGCCGTCGTGCGGCTCTCGGCGGACGCCGGCGAGGCCACCCGTGATAAGGCGCGGGCGCTCGCCGACGCGATCCGGACGGCGGTGCTGTCCTCGCGCGAGGTCGCCCGGAGCTCCGAGCCGCCGCCCGCCGCGGGGGCGCGGCAAGCTCCCAGCGATCCGGCCGCCGACGCGTTCATCCGCGCCGCGAAGGGCGTGCCTGCGGAGGGCCTCGAGGTCGTCGCGGAGGCGCTCCCGCCGGTGACGGCCGCGGGCCGCGTGCTCAGCCCGGAGCCGCAGCATTTCGACGTCGAGTTCTCGCGCGCTGCGGCGTCGCTGAACGCGCGCGGAGACCTCGGCGCGCCGGTCGCGTCGTCGTTCGGCGTGCACGTCATCATGCTCCTCGAGCGCATCCCGGCGCAGGTGATACCTGTCGAGGAGCGACGCGGTCTGGTGCGCGACGAGGTCGTGACCGAGCGCGCGCGCGCCGCGCAGGCCAGGCTCCTCGAGGTGCTGCGGCGCGAGCCGAAGATCGTCGGTGGCGTCGACGCGCTGCTCGAGCTCGTTCGGATCGAGCCATGACGACCTCGCGCAACGGAACTCGTAAGCGGAGCCAGCGCGGGCTGCCGCGCGACCAGGCGCCCTCCTCGTTCACCTCGATCCTCGAGGATCTTCTGTGCGCGATTCCGGGCGCGCATGCCGCCGCGCTCGTGGATTTCGAGGGGGAGACCATCGACTATGCGGGCCGGCTCGATCCCTTCGACGTGAAGGTCACGGCGGCCCACTGGCAGATCGTGTTGGCCGAGGTCGCCGGCTGGCCCCTCGGCGCGCCGCGCCAGATCACGGTGCGCGCGCATCGCCGGAGCTATATCGTTCGACAGCTGCAACCGGGTTACGCTTTGGTCCTCGTGCTGCATCCGCGGGCTGCCTTCGCGGCGTCCCACCGCGCGCTGCAGGAGGCCGACGCGCGGCTCTGCGCCGAGGCAGGCTGGGCCACTTCCCGCACCACGCGGTGGTACTGCGTCGACGTCGAGACCGAGGCTTCGGATCGGGGCCGCCCAGCCCGCCTCCGCGGGGCCGGCGGCTGGCAGCCGATCGAGGTGATG